>NZ_AUHO01000003.1 GCF_000423225.1 Kaistia adipata DSM 17808 | reverse complement strand
AGGGAGTAGAATATAAATTGTGTCTTTTAATAAAATATTTTAGAGGCATAATAAAAATTTTTAATATTTTTTAAATTAATGATAACATAAAACCTAAAAGACTAAACTAACCAGGAGGTCTGTAAAATGGAAAACTTAGACTTAGATTTAGAAAAAGTTTTAAGTGAAATCTCAAAAATTGAATCAAAAGAGGGTATCAAAATGGCTGCTGCACTCCTCTTAAACGCTCTCATGAAAAAAGAAAGAGAAATATTCCTTAGAGATAGTATTGATAATAAAGCTAATGGTTACTATGAAAGACAACTTGCCTGTTTCTTAGGTAACCTTGGTATCTCTGTCCCAAGAGATAGAAAATCTGAATTCAGACCTGCTATTCTTCCTCCTGAATGGCAAAAAGCTGATGAATCCTTCCAGGACTTTATCCTTAACCTCGTTCTCCAAAGCTACTCCCCCAATAAAATCAAAGCCCTCTTGCAATCTATGAAACTCCCCTACTCCCCAGAACAAATAGAAGAAATTAAAGAAGAATTGTATAACCAAGCCAAAGAATTAAAAACCAAAGAATTGCCAGAAAATTTGTTTGCTATGTTTATAGACGCTTATCATACTCAGATAAAAGATACCGAAGCCAACAGAATCAGAAAAGCAGTTATTTATAATATCATCGGGATAGATATGGAGGGAAGAAAAAATTTACTTTCTTATTACATTTATTTTGGTTCAGAGACGAAGGAGGACTGGCTCCAGATACTTAATGATTTGATAAAGAGGGGAGTTAAGAGGGTTATGGTAATAGTGAGTGATGATTTTCCTGGCCTTACTCAAGCCATAAAAGCCCTCTTTCCTGAGACAGATCATCAGCTTTGTTTTGTACACATGCAAAGGAACATCAACAGGAACATGTCTAAGCAGGATGCTAAAAAATTTTATGAGGAGTTAAGCATTATAAAGAGGATAGAGGAGTATGAGAGGGCCTTAAATAGATTTGAGGAATTATGTAAGAGTTATGAGAAGAAGTATCCAGCTTATATAAAGGGACTTTTGAAAAAGAAGGAGCATTATTTTGTTTATAAGAAATATCCTGAGGGGGTGAGGAGGTATATATACACGACGAATGTGGTTGAGAATATAAATAGCAGGATAGAGCTGATAAGGGTAAATACAGGGGGATATTTTCAATCAATCAAGACAGCAGAGGTTGCGATATACATAACAGTAAGTCGGATTCAGAAAACGAGATGGCAAAAACCACTTCCTTTAATTAAGTCTGCTTTATACGAATTGAGGCAAATGTTTGTAAAGAGATTTTATAAGGAGACACA
>NZ_AUHO01000002.1:0-2500 GCF_000423225.1 Kaistia adipata DSM 17808 | reverse complement strand
GATCTAGCCATGAGCAGGTTGAAGGTGCGGTAACACGCACTGAAGGACCGAACCCACGTCTGTTGAAAAAGACGGGGATGACTTGTGGCTAGGGGTGAAAGGCCAATCAAACTCGGAAATAGCTGGTTCTCCGCGAAATCTATTTAGGTAGAGCGTCGGATGAATACCTTGGGGGGTAGAGCACTGGATGGGCTAGGGGGATTTACCGTCTTACCAAACCTAACCAAACTCCGAATACCCAAGAGTACTATCTGGCAGACAGACGGCGGGTGCTAACGTCCGTCGTCAAAAGGGAAACAACCCTGACCGCCAGCTAAGGCCCCCAAATCATGGCTAAGTGTGAAAGGATGTGGGGATCCCAAAACAACCAGGATGTTGGCTTAGAAGCAGCCATCATTTAAAGAAAGCGTAACAGCTCACTGGTCTAAATAAGGGTTCCTGCGCCGACAATGTAACGGGGCTCAAGCCATGTGCCGAAGCTGCGGATGTGATCGTAAGATCACGTGGTAGCGGAGCGTTCCGTAAGCCTGTGAAGGGAGACTCGTGAGAGCTCCTGGAGGTATCGGAAGTGCGAATGCTGACATGAGTAACGACAAACAGTGTGAGAGACACTGTCGCCGAAAGTCCAAGGGTTCCTGCGTAAAGCTAATCTGCGCAGGGTTAGCCGGCTCCTAAGGCGAGGCCGAAAGGCGTAGTCGATGGGAATGGGGCGAATATTCCCCAGCCTGCGGGTAGTGACGAATGCCGTGTATTGTAGTGCCTTACTGGATTGGTGCTGCAGTGAAGGCGTTCCAGGAAATAGCTCCCGCGTATAGACCGTACCCTAAACCGACACAGGTGGACTGGTAGAGTATACCAAGGCGCTTGAGAGAATGGTGCTGAAGGAACTCGGCAAATTGCCTCCGTAACTTCGGGAGAAGGAGGCCCTCGGCTTGGGCAACCAGGTCGGGGGGGCACAGACTAGGGGGTAGCGACTGTTTACCTAAAACACAGGGCTCTGCGAAGCCGTAAGGCGACGTATAGGGTCTGACGCCTGCCCGGTGCCGGAAGGTTAAGAGGAGAGGTGCAAGCTTTGAATCGAAGCCCCGGTAAACGGCGGCCGTAACTATAACGGTCCTAAGGTAGCGAAATTCCTTGTCGGGTAAGTTCCGACCTGCACGAATGGCGTAACGACTTCCCCGCTGTCTCCAGCACCTACTCAGTGAAATTGAATTCCCCGTGAAGATGCGGGGTTCCCGCGGTCAGACGGAAAGACCCCATGAACCTTTACTATAGCTTTGCACTGGCATTCGTGTTTGCATGTGTAGGATAGGTGGTAGGCTTTGAAGCATGGGCGCCAGCTTGTGTGGAGCCACCCTTGAAATACCACCCTTGTGAATATGAATGTCTAACCGCGGTCCGTCATCCGGATCCGGGACCGTGCATGGTGGGTAGTTTGACTGGGGCGGTCGCCTCCCAAAGTGTAACGGAGGCGCGCGATGGTGGGCTCAGACCGGTCGGAAATCGGTCGTCGAGTGCAATGGCATAAGCCCGCCTGACTGCGAGACTGACAAGTCGAGCAGAGACGAAAGTCGGCCATAGTGATCCGGTGGTCCCACGTGGACGGGCCATCGCTCAACGGATAAAAGGTACTCTGGGGATAACAGGCTGATGATGCCCAAGAGTCCATATCGACGGCATCGTTTGGCACCTCGATGTCGACTCATCACATCCTGGGGCTGGAGAAGGTCCCAAGGGTTCGGCTGTTCGCCGATTAAAGTGGTACGTGAGTTGGGTTCAGAACGTCGTGAGACAGTTCGGTCCCTATCTGCCGTGGGTGTAGGAATATTGAGAGGATCTGTCCTTAGTACGAGAGGACCGGGATGGACGTACCTCTGGTGGACCTGTTGTGGCGCCAGCCGCATTGCAGGGTAGCTATGTACGGACGGGATAACCGCTGAAGGCATCTAAGCGGGAAACCCACCTCAAAACGAGTATTCCCTTGAGAGTCGTGGTAGACCACCACGTTGATAGGCCGGGTGTGGAAGTGCAGCAATGCATGCAGCTTACCGGTACTAATAACTCGATCGGCTTGATCACTCCCATTAATCCATGCTCATCCGCTTCATGCAGGATGAAACAACGACGACAAAACGCATCACTGCAAAACCAGTTTCTCTGTGCTTCGCCGGCCTGGTGGTCATGGCGAGGAGCCTGAACCCGATCCCATTCCGAACTCGGCCGTTAAACTCCTCCGCGCCAATGGTACTTTGTCTTAAGACACGGGAGAGTAGGTCGCTGCCAGGCCTGCAAAGCACAGAAATCTCGACAAAATTCTCTTCACGATCCAAAACCCAAAAAGCCCCGCCCGGACAAAATCCGGCGGGGCTTTTTGCCGTTCCAAGCATGCCAAAGCCGCGAAACCAGACGCCCCCCGCCGGGGCAGGGCAAAGGCCAGCGCAGGGACGAGATCGCAGGGACAGGCCCGGCCAGGGCCAGCCGGAACAGCCGTCTACCCAAA
>NZ_AUHO01000001.1 GCF_000423225.1 Kaistia adipata DSM 17808 | reverse complement strand
GCGTTACTCACCCGTCTGCCACTGTCCCCGAAGGAACCGTTCGACTTGCATGTGTTAGGCCTGCCGCCAGCGTTCGTTCTGAGCCAGGATCAAACTCTCAAATTGAATGAGATCTTGATCGGCTTTGGTCACTACGTATTCTTGACAGAGTCCCAAGCACACTGTCATCCCACCGACATCTCTGTCAGCTAGACAACTAGCGAGCTTGATAAAACGTAGTGCCGCCGAAGTCTCTTTTCGCCCCTCCGGTTACCCGGAAGAGCCGCAAGGACATCGCCGTCTACGCTTCTCTTTCTTCCTATTCACTTGTCAAACAACAGACAGTCTTCACTGTCGAAAACTCAAAACCAAATCCGCCAACAACCAGACGCCCCGAAGGACCGCCTCGCCGCCGGCCAACCGGCCGAACCAGAGGCGCTTATCTAGCCACCAACCGATGGCCCGTCAAGCACCCAAATAACAAAACTCAGAGACGAGTTTTCCGTTCGCCGGCAGCGGTGCCGCCCGCGTTCTTGAGCCGGGTTATAGGCACGCCGACCCCCCGCGTCAATCACTATTCTCAACATGGGGTCCAACACCCCTGGGGACAAGAGTGGATAAACCCGTCCCCACCAGTCCAACCCAACGGAAGGGCGCCAAAACAGCGGAGAAGAATTCTCGCGAGCCGGGAGCGCCACTCCGACAAGCAGGGGCGCCATGGTCGTCGTCCGACCTGGCCGCACAAAGAAAAAGGCGGGCCCATCCGTCCCGCCTCTCCTGAAATTCTCAAAAAGTCTCCTCGCCCGAGGCGAGGAGCGGCGCTCATACCGTGGCCGCAGCCAGAATCGGCCGCGCCAGCGCCACCGCTTCCTTCGAGCCGGCCAGATAGTCAAACTTCTGCATCAGGTCGGATCGCGTCCAGTCGATCGTCGCCTCGCCGTCGAGCGCCGATACGATCGGCAGGCCCGCCATCACGTCCCAACTGCGCACGCCGAAACCGAGGCAGGCATCGACCTGGCCTTCCGCCAGCATCAGGAAGGCCGCCGTCGTCGAACCGCAGTGGCGATAGGTGAACTTCATCTCCTCGAGGATGAAGAGGAGCGCGGCGAGCTCCTTCTCCACCGGCGTATCCGTGCTGAAGCCGACGGCGATGGCGCCGCGACGACGATCGAGCGGCGGCAGCGGCGGCAGCGTGCGACCGTTCATCGTGACGGCCTCCCCGGGGCCACCGACGAGCGTCTCGCCCCGCGCCGGCGCGTGGATCACGCCGAATTTCGGTGCCCCATCCTCATAGAGGCCGATCGAAACCGCCCACGGATCCATGCCGCGGACGAAATTGAAGGTGCCGTCGATCGGGTCGATCACCCATTGCCGGGCCGAATCCGGATGGACCGACGCCCCCTCCTCGCCGCGGATCCCGTCCTCGGGAAACAGGCGACCGAGTTCCGCCACCAGGAAGGCCTCGACCTCGCGATCGGCGCGCGTGACGAGATCGAGATGCCCCTTCTCCTCGACGCCCGCGGCGATCGTCCCGCGGAAATAGCCGAGGCCGATTCGTCCCGCCGCCTCGGCCAGCTGAATGAGTTCGTCGCGCATCCGGATCATGGCTCCACATCCCAACATTTCCGACAAATGTCATCATGGTTTGACAGGTGTCAATGAGACGCTAGGATTGCTTAGCCGGGAGGAGATCCTGCGCGCCGGCCCTTCGCCGGCCCAATCGGTCCGGGAGGGGACGGAATGACAGCGAACTGGAAGAAGTGGCTCGCGGCGACGGGCGTGGCGATGATGGCCGGCACGAGCTGGGCTTCCGCGGCGGAGGGCGACCACGAGAAGGAGCTGGTGGTCTATGCCTCGCATCCTTCCGAGATGGTCGACTATTTCACGCAGGAATTCGGCAAGAAGTACGGCATCAACGTCACGACCGTGAAGGCTGGAACCGGCGAACTGCTGAACCGCATCAAGGCCGAGAAGGACCGGCCCGGCGCCGACGTGCTCTGGGGCGGCTTCGCGGACACGGGCGCCTCGGCACCCGACCTGTTCGCGCCCTATGCGTCGCCCGAACTCGCCGCCATCGAGCCGGCGATGATCGATTCCAAGGGATACAACACCCCCTTCGCCGCCAGCCTGATGGTGCTGATGGCCAATCGCGAGCAGGTGAAGCCCGAGGACGCGCCGAAGAAGTGGACTGACCTCACCGATCCCAAGTGGAAGGGCAAGGTCGTCCACGCCGACCCGTCCAAGTCGAGCTCCTCGCTCGCCGCGCTCAACACCTGGCTGATGATCTACGGTCGCGGCGACGAGGCGTGGAAGCTGGTCGAGGACATGACCGCCAACATGAACATCGTGCTGAAGTCGAGCCTCGTCTTCCAGCAGGTCGGCCGTGGCGAATATCCGCTCGGCGTCACCTATGAGGAAGCGGCCTTCAACTACGTCCTCGCCGACAGCGCCGACATCATCTATCCGGAGGACGGCACGCTGGCACAGCCGGAAGGCATGTTCATCGTCAAGGATTCGCCCAATCCGAAGGCCGCCAAGCTCTTCGCCGACTACCTCCTCTCCGAGGAAGCGCAGAAGCAGCTTGTCGAGCATTTTCCGGGCCGCCGGCCGACCCGCAAGGGCGTCGCCAACCATCCGCAGATGAAGCCGCTCAGCGAGATCAAGATCATCGACTACGACAGCGACTGGGCGAGCGCCGAGCGCGCCGACATCCTGGCGAAGATGCAGAAGATCATCGTCAAGACCCAGTAGGAACCCGTCGCGGGCCGCTGCCACACGGCGGCCCGCGCTTCCCTTCCGCCCGGCATCGCCAGAGCGTTTCGAGGGAAGGGATTCCGGTTCGCTTGAGAGAACGCGAGCCGCCGGCGCACGATCGTTCCGCGCTCGGTTTCAACAGGGAACGGCCGGCGCGGTGTCTCGCCGCCGGCTCTCCCCGAAAGCCATGCCCGCTGCGGCCATGCGGCCCACATCCCGGTTGAAACGCGTCGCGTGACGCGAACCGGCAGCTATTCGCCCGACAACGCCCTCGCCATCAGGACGCGCGATGACCACTTCCGTCACGATCGATTCCGTCACCAAGCGCTTCGGCGACACGACCGCCGTCGACGCTGTCAGCTTCGACATCGCCAAGGGCGAGTTCTTCACCCTGCTCGGCTCGTCCGGCTGCGGCAAGACCACGCTGCTCAGGATGATCGCCGGCTTCATGCGCCAGACCTCGGGCCACATCCGCTTCGGCGGCAAGGTCATCGACCACGTGCCGCCGCATCAGCGCAACACCGGCATGGTGTTCCAGAACTACGCGATCTTTCCGCACCTCACCGTGTTCGACAACATCGCCTATGGCCTGCGCGCCCGGCGCCGCGGCAAGGCCGAGATCGAGCGCGAGGTGAAGCGCATGCTCGAGCTGGTGCGTCTCGGCCACCTGGCGCATCGACGCCCGCGCGAACTCTCCGGCGGCCAGCAGCAGCGCGTCGTGCTCGCCCGCGCCATGGTGATCCAGCCGGACGTGCTGCTGATGGACGAGCCGCTCTCCAATCTCGACACCGAAATGCGGATGCATCTGCGAGCCGAGATCCGCAGCCTGCAGCGCCAGGTCGGCGTGACGACGATCTACGTCACGCATGACCAGGAGGAAGCGCTGCTGATGTCCGACCGCATCGCGGTCATGAGCCGCGGCCGGGTCGAGCAGCTCGACGTGCCGCACCGCATCTATGCGGAGCCGCAGACGCTGTTCGTCGCCGGCTTCATCGGCGAGAACAACCTCCTGCCCGGCACGGTGCTGGGGCGCGAGGCCGATGGCGGCGCCATCATCGAGCTCGCCGGCGGCGGCCGCCTGCGCGGCGCGTCCACGACCACCGGCGACGGGCGCGCCTGCATCGTCTCGATCCGGCCGCAGGACATCGACATCGCCGACGCGTCAAACGGCACTGAGCTGTCGCTCTCCGGCACGGTCGGCGACATCCAGTTCCTCGGCGGCGCCGTCAAGCTGATGGTCGATATCGGCGCCGACAAGCCACTCACCGTCGCCCTTCCGGGCCGCCGCGACATGGCCATGCCGACGCTGGGCAGCGCCTTGCGGCTCAGCGTTCCGCCCCATGCGGTGCGAACCTTCCAGCCGGAGGTCGGCGCATGAGCACGGCGACCCGCTCCGAGGATCCGACCGGCCGGCTCGGCGCCGTGCTCGGCCGACTGTTCGATTTCTGGCCGATGGTGACGGTAGCGGCGCTCGGCCTTACGACGCTGCTACTGCTGCTACCGGTCTACAACATCATCGGCCTCAGCTTCTCCGGCACCGAGGCCGGACGCAGCCTGTTCGACAATTACGCGATGTTCTTCTCCGAGCCGTATTACTACCGCTCGCTGATCAACTCGTTCATCGTCTCGATCAGCGCCACGATCCTGGCGCTGCTGGTCGGCATTCCGGCCGCCTATTTCGTCAGCCGCTACAACATCTGGGCGCGCAGCCTGATCAAGACCGTGGTCGTGCTGACCTTCGTCTCGCCCCCCTTCATCGGCTCCTATTCCTGGGTGATCCTGCTCGGACGCAGCGGCGTGCTGACCCGCTTCTTCGCCGAATACGGCATATCGCTACCGTCGATCTACGGCGCGCCGGGCATCATCTTCGTCTTCACGCTGCAATATTTCCCGTTCGTGTTCCTGCTGGTGTCGTCGGGGCTGAAGTCGATCGACCAGAGCGTCGAGGACGCCGCCCGCAATCTCGGCTCCGGCGAATTCGCCACCTTCATGAAAGTGATCGCGCCGCTGCTGCTGCCCTCGATCACCACTGCAGCCCTGTTGGTCTTCGTCGCCGCCTTCACCGATCTCGGCACGCCGCTGATCCTCGGTGAGAAATTCCGCGTCCTGCCGCTTCTGATCTATGGCGAGTTCGTCAATGATTTCGGCGGTCAGCCGGTGCTGGCCAGCACGCTCTCCGTGCTTCTGCTCGCGGTCACCACGGCAGCGCTGCTGCTGCAACGCTGGCTGTCGGCGCGCTTCTCGCACGCGACCGCCGCGATCCGGCCGCTCACCATGCAGGAGCCACCGCCGCTGAAGCGGATGCTCGCGGCAGGCTACGTCTATCTCCTGATGGCGATCGCGATCCTGCCGCTCGTCAACATCGTCATCTCCTCGTTCCTCAAGGCGAACGGGCCGGTGCTGACGGCAGAGCTCAGCCTGGAGAACTACCGTCGTATCGCCGGCACGCTCGCGCGACCGCTCTGGAACACCATCCTGTTCACCAGCACGGCGACGCTCGCCTGCGCCGTCATCGGCACGCTGATCGCCTACATCATCGTTCGCCGGCCGGGCCGCATCAGCGCGCTGCTCGACACGATCGTCATGTTCTCCTACGCGGTGCCCGGAATCGTGCTCGGCGTCGGCCTCGTCGTGACCTACCACTACCCGCCCTTCGCCCTGACCGGCACGGCGCTGATCCTGATCATGGCCTATTTCATCCGCCGCCTGCCCTTCTCGGTCCGCGCGTCGGTCAGCGCGCTGCAGCAATTGTCGCGCGACACGGAGGAAGCCTCGGTCAATCTCGGCGCGGGTCCGGCCGCGACCTTCGCCCGCGTCACGGTTCCGCTGCTCTCGATGGCGATCCTCTCCGGCGTCCTGCTCACCTGGTCGAACACGATCCGCGAGCTCTCGGCCACGTTGATCCTGCAGTCGGGATCGACCATCACGGTCTCGATCGAGATCTTCAACGAGGTGGTGAACGGCAATTTCGGCGTCGCCTCGGCGCTCGGAAGCATCTTGATCCTGTTGACGTTCCTGCCGCTTATCCTTCTCTTCACGCTGATGGGGAAGAACGAGGAGGCGCTCGTCTGACGGGCGCCTCATGGCAGGCCGGGATCACCGGCCAGGACAGGAAGCAATTGGCACCGCGATCGAGGCCGGCGTCGGGTCGGCCAGCCCGCCAGCAGGAAGACCTCATCCTCGAGGCGGCCTGGCTCTATTATTACGAGGACCGGAACCAGAGCGAGATCGCCGACCTTCTCGGCGTCTCGCGCAGTTCGGTCGTCGGCTATCTGCAGAGCGCGCGCGAACGCGGAATCGTCGAGGTCCGTCTCGATCCGAAGAGTTTTGCCAGGCATCACTATGCGCATGCCTTGAAAGAGCGGTTCGGACTGATTGACGTCCAGCTTGCGCCTGGCGAGGGCGGTTCGCTGGAGCGGGTGGCCCATCTGGCGGCACGGGCGGTTCCCGATCTTCTCGAGCCGGGCGACACGCTGGGCGTCGCCTGGGGCCAGACCGTGTTCACCCTGTCGGAGCGGATCGCGCCGCGGCCGATCGCGGACCTCACCGTCGTGCAGCTGGTCGGCGCGGTGAACTCTCCCTATGGCTTCGATTCCGAAAGCTGCGCCTCGCGCATCGCCGCCGCCTTCGGCGGCCGCTGCGTCAATCTGCATGTGCCGGCGATCGTCTCGAGCCAGGCCATGGCCGAAGCGCTGGCGCAGGAGCGCGTCATCGCGGACCAGCTTGCGGCGCAGGCGCGGATCAACAAGGTTCTGTTCGCGGTCGGATCCTGCAATGCCGACAGCCACATCGTTTCGAGCGGGATCGCGGATCTCGAGAACCTGGCCGAGTATCGGGCGCGCGGCGCGGTCGGGCTGATCTGCAGCCGCTTCATTGACGGTTTTGGGGACCATCTGGTTGGTCCGCTCGACGCGCGGATGATCGGGCTGGTGCCCGACCGCATGCGCGGCCTTGCGGTCGGCATGCTGGTCTCCTGCGGCGCCGAGAAGGTGCTTGGGATTCTGGCGGCGCTGCGCGGTGGCTACGTGACGCATCTGTTCACGGACGTTCCGACGGCTGCCGGGGTTCTGGCGGCGTCAGAGGCGTCGACCTGAGCCAGGCCGTGCGGCTAGCCGTCAGACAACCCGCGGTTTGGTCGCTGTGTTTCGGCGGCGTTTTGCCGGCTGCTGCGGCGGCCTGGGTGGACGCGGTTTCTGCGGCTGGGGGTTGATACCGGGGTTTTGGGTAGACGGCTGTTCCGGCTGGCCCTGGCCGGGCCTGTCCCTGCGATCTCGTCCCTGCGCTGGCCTTTGCCCTGCCCCGGCGGGGGGCGTCTGGTTTCGCGGCTTTGGCATGCTTGGAACGGCAAAAAGCCCCGCCGGATTTTGTCCGGGCGGGGCTTTTTGGGTTTTGGATCGTGAAGAGAATTTTGTCGAGATTTCTGTGCTTTGCAGGCCTGGCAG
>NZ_AUHO01000014.1 GCF_000423225.1 Kaistia adipata DSM 17808 | reverse complement strand
CGCCGCGGTCAGCGACGTCTTGCCATGGTCAACGTGGCCGATCGTGCCAATGTTGCAGTGCGGCTTAGTGCGCTCGAATTTCTCTTTTGCCATCGGAATTCTCCGTCGTGTCTGTCAGCAGGTTGGGTTTCGCGTGAGAGGTCTAGGCGTACTTCGCCTGGACCTCCTGAGCGACGGCCTGCGGAACCTGCTCATAATGATCAAACTGCATCGTGTAGCTCGCGCGGCCCTGGCTCATGGAGCGCAGGTTGTTCACGTAGGAGAACATGTTGGCGAGCGGAACGAAGGCGGTGATGACATTCGCGTTGCCGCGCATGTCCTGGCCCTGGATCTGGCCACGGCGCGAATTCAGATCGCCGATCACCGAACCCACATACTCTTCCGGCGAGACGACCTCGACCTTCATGACCGGCTCGAGAAGAGCCGGATTGGCCTTCATCAGGCCTTCACGAAGCGCGGCGCGCGACGCGATCTCGAACGCGATCGCCGACGAGTCGACCTCGTGGTAGGCGCCGTCGATCAGGGCGATCTTCACGTCCACGACCGGAAAGCCCGCGATCGGGCCCGAGCTCATGACCGAGTTGAGACCCTTTTCGACGCCCGGGATGTATTCCTTCGGAACCACACCACCGATGATCTTGTTCTCGAACGTGTAGCCGGCGCCGATCTCGTTCGGCTCGATGACGAACTTGACGCGGGCGAACTGGCCCGTGCCGCCGGTCTGCTTCTTATGCGTGTAGTCGACTTCGGTCGCCTTGCGAATGGTCTCGCGGTAGGCAACCTGCGGCGCGCCGACGTTCACGTTGATGTTGTAGGGAGCGCGGCGGAGGATATCGATCTTGATGTCCAGGTGCAGCTCGCCCATGCCCTTGATGATCGTCTGACCGGACTCGCTGTCGGTCGAAACGCGGAAGGACGGATCCTCGGAAGCCAGCTTCTGCAGGGCGGTGCCCAGCTTCTCCTGGTCGGCCTTCGAAGCCACTTCCACCGACATCTCGATGACCGGCTCGGGGAACTCCATCTTCTCCAGGATCACCGGAGCGGCGGGGTCGCAGAGCGTGTCGCCGGTGCGGGTTTCCTTGAGGCCAACGAGAGCCACGATGTCGCCGGCATAGGCAACTTCGATGTCTTCGCGGGAGTTTGCGTGCATCGCGACCATGCGGCCGATGCGCTCCTTCTTCTCCTTGGTGGAGTTGAGAAGCGTGGTGCCCTTGTTCAGGACGCCCGAGTAGATGCGAGCAAACGTCAGGATGCCGAAGGGATCTTCGATGATCTTGAACGCCAGCATGGCGAGCGGCTCGTCGTCGGTCGAATGACGCTCGACTTCCTGCTCGGTCTTGACGTCGATACCCTTCGTCGGCGGCACATCGACCGGCGACGGCAGGAAGTCGACAACCGCGTCGAGCAGCGTCTGGACGCCCTTGTTCTTGAACGCCGAGCCAGCGAGAACCGGGAACCAGGTCGAGTGCAGAACGGCCTTGCGGATCAGCGACTTGAGGGTCGCTTCGTCCGGCTCGTTGCCTTCGAGGTAGGCTTCCATGGCGGCGTCGTCGAGTTCGACGGCGGCCTCGATCATGGTCGCGCGGTAAGCCGTCGCCTTCTCGAGCAGATCCGCCGGGATCTCTTCTTCGTCGTACATCGCGCCGATGGTATCATCGTTCCAGACGCACGCCTTCATGGTGATCAGGTTGATCACGCCCTTGAAGTCGTTCTCGGCGCCGATCGGCAGCTGAATCGGGACAGCGCGGGCGCCGAGGCGCTGCTTGATGTCCGCGAGACACATGTCGAAGTTGGCGCCGATCTTGTCCATCTTGTTACAGAAGACAATGCGCGGCACGTGGTACTTGTCGCCCTGACGCCAGACCGTCTCGGTCTGCGGCTCGACGCCCTGGTTCGAATCCAGCACGCAGACCGCACCGTCGAGCACGCGCAGCGAGCGCTCGACTTCGATCGTGAAGTCGACGTGGCCGGGGGTGTCGATGATGTTCAGACGCTTGCCGTTCCACGAAGTCGTCGTCGCAGCGGACGTGATCGTGATGCCGCGCTCCTGCTCCTGCTCCATGTAGTCCATGGTGGCCGAGCCGTCATGCGTCTCGCCCATCTTGTGGCTACGGCCGGAGTAGAACAGAATCCGCTCGGTCGTCGTCGTCTTGCCCGCATCGATGTGGGCCATGATTCCGAAGTTGCGGTAGTCTTCGATCTTATGCGTGCGGGCCATAACGGACTGCCTTTCCGACCGTGTTACCAGCGATAGTGCGAGAACGCGCGGTTGGCTTCGGCCATCCGGTGCGTGTCTTCGCGCTTCTTCACGGCGTTGCCGCGGCTGTTCGAGGCATCGAGCAGCTCGCCCGACAGACGCTCGACCATGGTCTTCTCGTTGCGGCCACGCGCAGCAGCGAGCAGCCAACGGATTGCGAGAGCCTGACGACGGTCCGTACGGACCTCGACCGGCACCTGGTAGGTCGCACCACCGACGCGACGCGAACGCACTTCGATGTGCGGCGCGACGTTGTCCAGGGCCTGGCGGAACACCACGACGGGCTCCTGCTTGGTCCGGTTCTGGATGATGTCGAAGGCACCGTAAACGATGCTCTCGGCGACCGACTTCTTGCCGTCATACATGACGGCATTCATGAACTTGGTCACGACAATATCGCCGAACTTGGGGTCCGGGATGATCTCGCGCTTCTCGGCACTATGGCGACGGGACATTGTTCCTGACCCCTATTACTTCGGACGCTTCGCGCCGTACTTCGAACGACGCTGCTTGCGGTTCTTGACACCCTGGGTGTCGAGCACGCCGCGCAGGATGTGGTAGCGCACGCCCGGCAGATCCTTGACGCGGCCGCCACGGATCATGACGACAGAGTGCTCCTGCAGGTTGTGGCCTTCGCCCGGGATGTAGCCAATGACTTCGAAGCCATTGGTGAGGCGGACCTTCGCGACCTTACGAAGCGCCGAGTTCGGCTTCTTCGGAGTGGTCGTATAGACGCGCGTGCAAACGCCGCGCTTCTGCGGGTTCTCCTGCAGCGCCGGAACCTTGTTCCGCTTCGCCGGCGCCTGACGCGGCTTGCGGATGAGCTGGTTAATTGTCGGCATGCTTCGCCTTTCAGCTAGCCTACGGTTCTGTTTCGCTCCGCATTTCGCACCCCTGCCACGGCTTGAACCATGAACAAAGAGCGCCCGTACCGCATACCGCGGAGGCGCTACGAAATGCAGAGGATCACGGCGTTTACCGCGATCATGCGTGTCGTTCTAACGTCTGTTTCGATCCCGACAGTGTTTAAACCTGAACTCCGCGACGCGTCGTCGCTGGAAAATTTGGGCTTACCACCTGCCTGAAAGCTCGCGGAACCTACTGATTTGACGCCCCCCCGTCAAGCCCCGAAGCGCCTCAATTTCGGCGCCCTCCCCACCGCAAGGATTGGCGCCAGCGAGCCGTGAATCCGACACTTTCGGAAAGCCTGGAAGCGTAGCCGCGCAACTTTCCCCCGCATCGGGCGAGTCCGGGTCCGCGTCGCGGTCGGGCGGCTAGGGCGCCGGCGTGCGCTCCGAGAATGCGATTCCTTTCTGACCGGTTACGATCATGAGGATTCGCACGGTTTCTTCGCCGACGACTCGGCCGTTGTGGCGATGGTCGACCATCTCCGCGAAAGAATCGCCGGCCCGGAAGATTCGCTTCCCCTGCCCCTCGCTCTCGACCTCGATCGTGCCAGCCAGGATATAGGCATAGGCCGGAACCGGGTGTCGATGCCAGCCGGTCTCGGCGCCGGAGGGAATCTCGACGATCAGCGACTGCACGAGCGGCTGGTCGGTCTGGGGGTAGCGGATCGGCGCGCCGCTCGTCGTCGTCGTCGTCTCGAGGATCTTTTGCACGCGCACGGCCGGCTTGTAGCTCTCCTCGGCCTGCGCGGACCCGAGGAGCAGGACGACGCCAAGCGCCGCCAGAATCGTATGACGCATGACTTCCCCCACGATCCGCTCACGGCGCCAAGGCGCCCCGCCCCGCTGCCGTAGCGAAGCATTGAACCGCGATCGGGCGCCAAAGGGAATAAGCGAATGGGAGCGAAGCCCCTGGCTGCCGCAAACGCTGCGCTTCGGGCGCCTCAGTAGCGGACTCCGGTCTGGGGGGTCAGCAGGTCGCCGGTCGAGCTCGCATTGTCCTGGAGCGACTTGCCCCAGGCGCGCACCTGGTCGTCATAGGTATCGCGCGTCTGCGCGTCGAGAACGGCAACCGGCGCGGTGACGATCAGGCCGGCGGCGGTGCCGACGCTCGCCGCCGCCCCCGTCGTGACAGCGACCAGCTTGTCGCCGAGCGCGACATGGGAGTCGGTCATCGTCTGGCCGGACGCGAGGCGAGTGCCGATCAGCTGGACCACCTCGGGGCTCGCCGCGAACTTGGCGTGGTTGAGCTTGTCGTCGGTCCTGAGCTTCGTGAGATCGATGACGGTGATGCCCTCGGCGGTCATCTCGGAAGCGTAGGGCTCCTGCGTGACGTCGATCTGGCCGAGCCGCTCGACATTGCCCCAGACCCGGCGCGAGACCTGCAGCGCGCGGTCGTCGCGAGAGACGAAGAGCGTCATCCTGGGACCCGTCGGCCCGATGTCGACCATCATGCGGCGGAAGACGTCGACGTCGACGTCCGGCGACGCCAGCATGACGTTCTTGATCTTGGCGGGGACCCGCTTGTCGCGGATGGCCATCTGCCGGAGCGCCTCGAGCGCGACCATGTTGCCCATCGAATGCGCGAGGATCGACACCTCGTCGACATTCGGATCGTCGGCCAGCGCCGTCAGCAGCAGTTCGAGCGCGTCGCGCGAATAATTGGTGCTCTCGCGGTCATAGCCATAGGCGAGCACGCTGCCGCGCGACGGCCAGGTGAAGAGGATCGGCACCACCTTGGCGTCGGAGTCGTGCACGATCTGGGCGAAACGGTAGACGGCGTCCTCGAAACGGTTGTTGAAGCCGTGAATGAACACGAGTGCCTGCCGCTTCGGCGACTGCTTGATCTTGCTGTTGAACCAGGCCTTGGCCTGACCGAGATCCATGTCCTCGGCCTTGACGGTCACGAAGTCCGTCGCGGGATTGCCCGGCAGCTTCCGCGGCCACTGCACGTCGCCAATCTTGCGGGCGTTGTCCGGCGGGATCGAGACGACGATGTTGGCGAAGTCGATGGCGCGGGCGCGCTCGCCGGTGAACATCTCACCGCGCTCGGCCGAGCGTTGCCGCGTCGTCGCCACCGCCATGTCCACCGTGCTGGATCCCGGCACGGGGGCGGAGATATCGACCGGCAGGAGCACGCCCTTCGGTCTGCCGGCGCAGCCAGCGAGAAGACCGATCACGACAAGGCCGGTCACTCCCGTCCGGATCAAAACCGTGAGGCTACGCAATCCAACACCCCCGAAGCGAATGCGCGGCCTGACGACCAGGCGCGCGGATCCCGTACACCGCTACCATCATAACGTGACGAAACGCACTCATAGCGTCACGCAGCGTCAGAGTCTCGGCAGCACAATAGCGGACATGAAAAAGGCCGCCCTGAGGCGGCCTTTTAGTCGCGGTGTGTGGCGGGCCGGTTACTCGGCCGCGCTCGTCAGGTCGCCGAGCAGGCCGGCCGGCGCTGCCGCCGGGGCCGATCCAGCCGAGGAGCGACGACGCTCCTCGAGGATGAGATCGTCGCGCTTTGTCGCGATCTCGCGGATGCGGCCCATCGTGCCACCGGTACCGGCCGGGATCAGACGACCGACGATGATGTTCTCCTTGAGACCATCGAGCGGGTCGACCTTGCCACTGACGGCCGCCTCGGTGAGGACGCGGGTCGTCTCCTGGAACGACGCGGCCGAGAAGAACGACCGGGTCTGCAGGCTGGCCTTGGTGATGCCGAGCAGCACCGGATTGCCGAGCGCGGGCTTCTTGCCCTCGGTCTTCGCCTTCTCGTTGATCAGGTCAAAGTCGAGGCGATCGACCTGCTCGCCGTTGAAGAACTCCGTCTCGCCGGCATCGAAGATCTCGACCTTCTGCAGCATCTGGCGAACGATCACCTCGATGTGCTTATCGTTGATCTGCACGCCCTGCAGTCGGTAGACGTCCTGGATCTCGTTGACGAGGTAGGCCGCGAGAGCCTCCACGCCCTTGATCGCCAGAATGTCGTGCGGCGCCGGGTTGCCGTCCATGATGTAGTCGCCCTTCTCCACGGCATCCCCTTCCTGGAGATGGAAGGGCTTGCCCTTCGGGATCAGGTACTCGATCGGCTCGAGCGGCTGACCGTCGGCACCAACGGCGCCCTCGACCGGCTCCACGATGACGCGACGCTTGTTCTTGTAGTCGCGACCAAAGCGGATCGTGCCGTCCATCTCGGCGATGATGGCGTGATCCTTCGGACGACGAGCCTCGAACAGCTCCGCCACGCGCGGCAGACCGCCCGTGATGTCGCGCGTCTTGGCGCCTTCCGTCGGAATACGCGCCAGAACGTCACCGGCATGCACCGTCGAGTTCGGGTCGACCGAGAGAATGGCCTCCACCGACAGCATGTAGCGGGCTTCGCCGCCACGCGGGAGCTTCAGGACCTTGCCGTCCTTGCCCTTGATGACGATGGCCGGCTTCAGATCGCCGCCGCGCGGGTTGGCGCGCCAGTCGATGACGACGCGCTTGGTGATGCCCGTCGACTCGTCGGCCGTCTCCACGACGGAGATGCCTTCGACCAGGTCCTCGTAGCCGATGGTACCGGCCACTTCGGTCAGCACCGGACGGGTGTACGGATCCCATTCGGCCAGACGCTGGCCGCGCTTGACGTGATCGCCTTCGTCGACGTGGACGCGCGAACCGTAGGTGACGCGGTTGACCGCGCGCTCGGTTCCATCCTTGTCGACGATCACGATCGCCATGTTGCGGCCGAGGGCCACCAGCTTGCCGGCGGAGTCACGCACCACGTTGCGGTTACGCATCGTGACCGTGCCTTCGAAGCTCGACTCGATGAAGGACGAGTCCACCACCTGCGCCGTACCACCGATGTGGAACGTGCGCATGGTGAGCTGCGTGCCGGGCTCGCCGATCGACTGCGCCGCGATGACGCCAACGGCCTCGCCCATGTTCACGGTCGTGCCGCGGGCCAGGTCGCGGCCATAGCAGGCCGCGCAGACGCCGATCTTGGTGTCGCAGGTCAGCACCGAGCGGATCTTCACCGCCTGGACGCCGGCCTTCTCCACCGCGTCGACATCCCGCTCCTCGATGAGCTTGCCGGCCGGAACCAGCACTTCGCCCGTCGCGCCGGAGACGATGTCCTCGGCGGCCGTACGACCCAGAATGCGCAGGCCGAGCGAAGCGACCACCTGGCCGCTGTCGATCACCGCCTGCATCTTCAGGCCGTTCGTGGTGCCGCAATCCTGCTCGATGATGATGCAGTCCTGCGCCACGTCGACGAGACGACGCGTCAGATAGCCGGAGTTCGCCGTCTTCAGGGCGGTGTCCGCGAGGCCCTTACGGGCACCGTGCGTCGAGTTGAAGTACTCGAGAACGGTCAGGCCTTCCTTGAAGTTCGAGATAACCGGGTTCTCGATGATCTCGCCCGACGGACGGGTCATCAGACCGCGCATACCGGCAAGCTGCTTCATCTGGGTCGGCGAACCACGGGCGCCCGAGTGGCTCATCATGTAGACCGAGTTCATCGGCTTCTGACGACCCGTCTCGGCGTCCTTCTGGACGGCCGAAATGCCCTTCATCATCTCCTCGGCGACGCGGTCACCGCACTTCGCCCAGGCGTCGACGACCTTGTTGTACTTCTCACCGAAGGTGATCAGGCCGTCATTGTACTGCTGCTCGTAATCCTTCACGAGCGCCTGGGTTTCCTCGACCAGCTTGGCCTTGGTCGGCGGGATGACCATGTCATCCTTGCCGAACGAGATGCCGGCACGGCAGGCTTCACGGAAGCCGAGCGCCATGATGCGATCGCAGAAGATGACCGTCTCCTTCTGACCGCAATGGCGGTAGACGGCGTCGATCGTGTTGGAGATCTCCTTCTTGGTCATCAGCTTGTTGACGACATCGAAGGGAAGGTTGTGGTGCTTCGGCAGCAGTTCGCCGATCAGCAGACGGCCCGGCGTGGTGTCGTAGATCTTCGACACGACCTTGCCGTCGGCGTCGACGCCGCGGTAGCGACCCTTGATCTTGGTGTGCAGCGTGATCGCCTTGGCGGCCAGCGCGTGCTCGATCTCGGCGATCGAGCCGAACAGCATGCCCTCGCCCGGCTCCTTCTCCGCCATGATCGACAGATAGTAGAGACCGAGGACGATGTCCTGCGACGGCACGATGATCGGCTGGCCGTTTGCCGGGTGCAGGATGTTGTTGGTCGACATCATCAGCACGCGGGCTTCCAGCTGCGCCTCAAGCGACAGCGGGACGTGCACGGCCATCTGGTCACCGTCGAAGTCGGCGTTGAACGCCGAGCAGACGAGCGGATGCAGCTGGATCGCCTTGCCTTCGATCAGAACCGGCTCGAACGCCTGGATGCCGAGGCGGTGCAGCGTCGGTGCGCGGTTCAGAAGGATCGGATGCTCGCGGATCACCTCGTCCAGGATATCCCAGACTTCCGGCTTCTCCTTCTCGACCAGCTTCTTCGCCTGCTTGACGGTGGACGAGAAGCCCTTGGCGTCGAGGCGCGAATAGATGAACGGCTTGAACAGCTCGAGCGCCATCTTCTTCGGCAGGCCGCACTGGTGCAGCTTCATCTCCGGGCCGACCACGATGACCGAACGGCCGGAATAGTCGACGCGCTTGCCGAGCAGGTTCTGGCGGAAACGGCCCTGCTTGCCCTTCAGCATGTCGGAGAGCGACTTCAGCGGGCGCTTGTTGGCACCCGTGATGACGCGGCCGCGACGACCGTTGTCGAACAGCGCATCGACCGCTTCCTGAAGCATGCGCTTCTCGTTGCGGATGATGATGTCCGGCGCGCGCAGCTCGATCAGCCGCTTCAGGCGGTTGTTGCGGTTGATGACGCGGCGATACAGGTCGTTCAGGTCGGAGGTCGCGAAGCGGCCGCCATCCAGCGGAACGAGCGGACGCAGATCCGGCGGGATCACCGGGATCACCGTCATGATCATCCATTCCGGACGGTTGCCGGACTCGATGAAGGCCTCGACGAGCTTCAGCCGCTTGCCGAGCTTCTTCGGCTTCAGCTCCGACGTCGACGTGGCGATTTCCTCGCGCAGGTCCACGGCGAGCTTCGGCAGGTCGAGCGCCATCATCATCTCGCGGATGGCTTCCGCGCCGATCATGGCGGTGAACGAGTCGTCGCCGTACTCGTCCTGGGCGCGCAGGTACTCATCCTCGGAGAGGAGCTGACGCTCCTTCAGCGGGGTGAGGCCCGGCTCGATAACGACATAGTTCTCGAAATACAGGATGCGCTCGAGATCCTTGAGCGTCATGTCCATCAGCATGCCGATGCGGGACGGCAGCGACTTCAGGAACCAGATATGGGCAACCGGCGCCGCGAGCTCGATGTGACCCATGCGGTCACGACGAACGCGCGCGAGCGTGACTTCCACGCCGCACTTCTCGCAGATGATGCCCTTGTACTTCATGCGCTTGTACTTGCCGCACAAGCACTCGTAGTCCTTGATCGGCCCGAAGATCCGCGCGCAGAACAGGCCGTCGCGCTCGGGCTTGAAGGTCCGGTAGTTGATCGTTTCCGGCTTTTTGATCTCGCCGTACGACCAGGACAGAATCTTCTCAGGGCTCGCAATGTGGATGCGGATCTGGTCGAAATTCTGCGCCGGCTGTGCCAGCGGGTTGAAGATGTTCGCGACTTCTTGATTCATCGCCGATCTCCTTCGATGCCGGTGGCCGGTCGAGCGCTACGCTCGTTCCGGCCCACCGCATGTAAACTGAATGGGCCCACCTGGAAGACGCGACGGATTATTCCGCCGCGTCCGGGAGGCTCTCGCCCGCACCGGCTTCCTGCTCCATCATCCGCTTGGACTGGTTGAGCTCGACGTCGAGGCCAAGCGAACGCATTTCCTTGACCAGGACGTTGAAGGACTCCGGAATGCCGGCTTCGAACGTGTCGTCGCCACGGACGATCGCCTCGTACACCTTGGTACGGCCGGCGACGTCGTCGGACTTCACGGTCAGCATTTCCTGCAGCGTGTAGGCGGCGCCGTAAGCCTCGAGGGCCCACACCTCCATTTCGCCGAAGCGCTGGCCGCCGAACTGCGCCTTACCGCCCAGCGGCTGCTGGGTGACGAGCGAGTACGGACCGATCGAACGAGCGTGGATCTTGTCGTCGACCAGGTGGTGCAGCTTGAGCATGTAGATGTAGCCCACGGTGACCTTGCGGTCGAACGCCTCGCCCGTCCGGCCGTCATAGAGCACCGACTGACCCGAGGATTCGAGACCCGCGTCCTCCAGCATCTCGACAATGTCCGGCTCGCGGGCGCCATCGAAGACCGGCGTCGCGATCGAGACGCCCTTCTTCAGATGCTCGCTCATCCGGACGACCGATGCATCGTCCAGCTCGGCGATCGGCTCGTCCTTCGGACCGTTGTAGATGCCGTCGAGGGTCAGACGGAGCGGCTTGACGTCGCCCGACTTCTTGTACTCCTCGAGCATCTTGCCGATCTTCAGGCCCATGCCGGCGCAGGCCCAGCCCAGATGCGTCTCCAGGATCTGGCCGACGTTCATGCGGCTCGGCACGCCGAGCGGGTTGAGCACGATGTCGACATGCGTGCCGTCCTCGAGGAACGGCATGTCCTGGATCGGCGTGATCCGCGACACGACGCCCTTGTTGCCGTGACGGCCGGCCATCTTGTCGCCCGGCTGGATCTTGCGCTTCACCGCGACGAAGACCTTGACCATCTTCATCACGCCCGGAGGCAGCTCGTCGCCGCGCTGCAGCTTCTCGACCTTGTCGATGAAGCGCTTCTCCAGCCGCTTGCGGCTCTCGTCATACGAGCCGCGCAGCGCCTCGATCTCGCCCATCAGCTTCTCGTCGGCGAAGGCGAACTGCCACCACTGCGAGCGCGGATACTCCTCGATGACATCGCGCGTCAGCACGGTGTCCTTCTTGAAGTTCTTCGGGCCGCTGGAGGCGGTCTTGCCCTCGAACATGTCGATCAGGCGGCCATAGACGTTGCGGTCCAGGATGGCCTGCTCGTCGTCGCGGTCCTTGGCGAGACGCTCGATCTCCTCGCGCTCGATCGCCATCGCGCGCTCGTCCTTCTCCACGCCATGGCGGTTGAAGACGCGCACTTCGACGATCGTGCCGGTGACACCCGGCGGAACGCGGAGCGAGGTATCGCGGACGTCCGAAGCCTTCTCGCCGAAGATGGCGCGCAGAAGCTTCTCTTCCGGCGTCATCGGGCTCTCGCCCTTCGGCGTGATCTTGCCGACGAGGATGTCGCCCGCCTGGACGTCGGCGCCGATATAGACGATGCCGGCTTCGTCGAGGTTCTTCAGCGCCTCTTCCGAAACGTTCGGAATATCACGCGTGATTTCTTCCGGGCCGAGCTTGGTATCGCGCGCCATGACCTCGAACTCCTCGATATGGATCGAGGTGAAGACGTCATCGGAGACGATGCGCTCGGAGAGGAGGATCGAGTCCTCGAAGTTGTAGCCGTTCCACGGCATGAACGCGACGAGCACGTTCCGGCCGAGCGCCAGATCACCGAGATCCGTCGACGGGCCGTCCGCCAGGATGTCGCCCTTGCCGACGCGGTCACCCACGCGGACGAGCGGCCGCTGGTTGATGCAAGTCGACTGGTTCGAACGCTGGAACTTCATCAGACGGTAGATATCGACACCCGACTTCGAAGGATCAAGGTCCTCCGTCGCGCGGATAACGATACGCGTCGCGTCCACCTGGTCGACGACACCGCCGCGGCGGGCTGCGATGGCAGCACCAGAGTCACGGGCGACGACCGATTCCATGCCGGTGCCGACGAACGGCGCCTCGGCGCGGACGAGCGGCACGGCCTGGCGCTGCATGTTCGAGCCCATCAGCGCGCGGTTGGCGTCGTCGTTCTCGAGGAACGGGATCAGCGCCGCGGCGACGGAGACGAGCTGCTTCGGCGACACGTCCATGAAGTCGACGCGGTCGGCCGTGACCATGACGTTCTCGCCGGAGTGACGGCAGACGATCAGGTCCTCGGTCAGCTTGCCGGAGGGGTCAAGTTCGACGTTCGCCTGGGCGACGTAGTACTTCGACTCTTCCATGGCCGAGAGATACAGGATCTCGCCGGTGGCAACGCCGTCCTTCACGCGCCGGTACGGACTCTCGATGAAGCCGTACTTGTTGACGCGGGCGAAGGTCGCGAGCGAGTTGATCAGGCCGATGTTCGGACCTTCCGGCGTCTCGATCGGGCAGATGCGGCCGTAATGCGTCGGGTGCACGTCGCGCACCTCGAAGCCGGCGCGCTCGCGCGTCAGACCGCCCGGGCCAAGCGCCGACAGGCGGCGCTTGTGGGTGATCTCCGACAGCGGGTTGGTCTGGTCCATGAACTGCGACAGCTGCGACGAACCGAAGAACTCGCGCACGGCGGCGGCCGCCGGCTTCGCGTTGATCAGGTCCTGCGGCATGACGTTGCCGATCTCGACCGACGACATGCGCTCCTTGATCGCGCGCTCCATGCGGAGCAGGCCGACGCGGTACTGGTTCTCCATCAGCTCGCCGACCGAACGGACGCGGCGGTTGCCGAGGTTGTCGATGTCGTCGATCTCGCCCTGGCCGTCACGCAGCTCGACGAGCGTCTTGATGACCGCGAGGATGTCCTCCTTGCGGAGCACGCGCACGGTGTCCTCGGCCGTCAGGTCGAGGCGCATGTTCATCTTGACGCGGCCGACAGCGGACAGGTCGTAGCGCTCGCTGTCGAAGAACAGCGACTGGAACATCGCGGTGGCGGTGTCGACGGTCGGCGGCTCGCCGGGACGCATCACGCGATAGATGTCGAACAGCGCGTCTTCACGCGACTCGTTCTTGTCGATGGCGAGCGTGTTGCGGATGTAGGCGCCGATGTTGATGTGATCGATGTCGAGCACCGTCACTTCGTCGTAGCCGGCCTCGGCGAGCGTCTCGAGCAGCTTCTCGCTGATCTCGTCGCCGGCCTCGGCGAAGACTTCGCCGGTCTGCATGTTGACGATGTCTTCGGCGATGTAGGTGCCGTGCAGATCCTCGTTGAGGACCTTCAGCGCCTTGACGCCCTTCTCGGCCAGCTGGCGCGCCGCACGGGCGGTCAGCTTCTTGCCGGCCTCGACCACGACCTCGCCGGTGTCGGCGTCGATCAGGTCGGTCGCGGCCTTCAGGCCCTTCATGCGCGCCGGATCATACGGCATGCGCCAGCCATCGCCGACCTTGGAGTAGACGATCTTCGAATAGAAGGTGTCGAGGATCTCCTCGCCGTCCATGCCGAGGGCGAACATCAGCGACGTCACCGGAATCTTGCGGCGACGGTCGATGCGCGCATAGACGATGTCCTTGGCGTCGAACTCGATGTCGAGCCAGGAACCGCGATACGGGATGATGCGGGCGGCGAACAGCAGCTTGCCCGACGAATGCGTCTTGCCCTTGTCGTGATCGAAGAACACGCCCGGCGAACGGTGCATCTGCGAGACGATGACGCGCTCGGTGCCGTTGACGATGAAGGTGCCGTTGGAAGTCATGAGCGGCATTTCGCCCATGTAGACTTCCTGCTCCTTGATGTCCTTGACGGACTTGGCGCCCGTGTCCTCGTCGACATCGAACACGATCAGGCGGAGCGTGACCTTGAGCGGGGCCGAGAAGGTGATGCCGCGCTGACGGCACTCGTCGACGTCATACTTCGGCGGATCGAAGTCATAACGGACGAACTCGAGCAGCGAGGTGTTCGAGAAATCGGAGATCGGGAAGACGGATTTGAAGACAGCCTGAAGACCTTCGTCCGGCCGCCCACCCTGCGCTTCCTCGACCATGAGGAATTGGTCGTAGGACGCCTTCTGAACCTCGATGAGGTTCGGCATTTCGGCGACATCGCCGATGGACCCGAAGACCTTGCGGATGCGCTTACGACCGGTGAATTCCAGGGCCATGTTCGCTCCTTCTTTACGTTCAAGAACAGCTATCCGGAAAGCCGTACAGCCGCGCTTGGGCGCGGCTCTCTGGATAGCGGTCCTTATAGTGGACCACGTTGGAAACCGGCCCCGGCAACCCGGGGCCGGCCGAATTCAGTCGACTTACTTGACGTCGACCTTGGCGCCTGCGCCCTCGAGCTGAGCCTTGAGCTTGGCAGCCTCGTCCTTCGACACGCCTTCCTTGACGGCCTTCGGAGCGCCTTCGACCAGGTCCTTGGCTTCCTTGAGGCCAAGAGCCGTGATCGCGCGGACTTCCTTGATCACGTTGATCTTGTTCGCGCCGGCGTCGACGAGAACGACGTCGAACTCGGTCTTCTCTTCAGCAGCAGCGGCCGGAGCAGCGGCAGCAGCAGCGACAGCGACCGGAGCCGCAGCGGAGACGCCCCACTTCTCTTCGAGAAGCTTGGACAGCTCAGCAGCCTCGAGCACGGTCAGGGCGGACAGGTCGTCCACGAGCTTAGCGAGATCAGCCATTTTATATTCCTATCAGGTTCGAACTTCAGTTGATGAGAGAACGGCCTACGCCGCTTCATCCTTCTTGGCATAGGCGCCGAACACGCGCGCAAGCTGCGACGCGGGTGCGCTGATGACCGTCGCGACCTTGGTAGCCGGGGCCTGGATAAGGCCGATCAGCTTGCCGCGCAGTTCATCCAGCGACGGCAGCGTGGCAAGAGCCTTGACGCCGTTCGGATCCAGATTGGTCGTGCCCATCGCGCCGCCGAGAATGACGAGCTTGTCATTCGTCTTGGCGAAATCGGCCACAACCTTCGGAGCTGCCACCGGATCGTCGGAGTAAGCGACGAGCGTCGGACCCGTGAACAGGTCCGCAATGTGGGCAGATTCCGTGCCTTGAAGGGCGAGCTTGACGAGGCGGTTCTTTGCGACCTTTACGCTGACCCCGACCGTACGAGCCTTGCCGCGAAGGGCAGTGAGCTCGGCGACGGTGAGGCCGGCATAGTGTGCCACGACGACAACATTGGTCTCCTGGAAGACCTCATTGAGCGTCGAGACAAGTTCGCGCTTTTCCGCTCTTTCCACTTGCCTCTCTCCAGTTGGCGGTCGACGTTTCGGTCGGGTCCGCCGGTTACGTATGCAGCGATCGAGTATCGATCGTTGCGCTGCGTTCCTGTCCCCCGGTGCTCCTCGCGGAGTGCCGGGTAAAAGAGGTTCGAACCGATCACCAGCCGAAGCCGGAAAATCCATCTTCCCCCCGTCTATGCAGGAGATTAAGCCGGCGAGCCGGCCCCTGCAGTCTCGGACAGGTTTCGGCCGAACGGCGGTCGGAACCGCCGCACGACCTCATTGCCGCCCGGAAACCGGGCGGAATTCATGCGCCTCAGGCGCCGAGCACCGTGGCCGGATCGACATGGACGCCGGGGCCCATCGTCGACGACACGGCAACCTTCTGCAGGTAGGTGCCCTTGGCACCCGTCGGGCGGGCCTTCTGGACCGCGTCGGCGAACGCCTTGATGTTCTCGACCAGCTTCTCGGTGTCGAAGCTCGCCTTGCCGATGCCGGCGTGGATGATACCAGCCTTCTCGACGCGGAACTCGACCGAGCCGCCCTTGGCGCCCTTGACGGCGTTGGCGACGTCCATGGTCACCGAACCGACCTTCGGGTTCGGCATCAGGCCGCGCGGGCCGAGCACCTTACCGAGACGGCCGACGAGCGGCATCATGTCCGGGGTCGCGATGCAGCGATCGAAATCGATCGTGCCGCCCTGGACGATCTCGAGCAGATCCTCGGCGCCGACGATGTCGGCACCCGCCGCCTTGGCTTCGTCAGCCTTGGCGCCGCGCGCGAAGACCGCGACGCGGACCGTACGGCCCGAGCCGTTCGGCAGGTTGCAGACGCCGCGGACCATCTGGTCGGCATGGCGGGGATCGACGCCCAGGTTCAGCGCGACCTCGATGGTCTCGTCGAACTTCGCGTTGGCGCGATCCTTGATCAGCGAAACAGCGACGCTGATCGGGTAGAGCTTGTTGCGGTCGATACCCTCGCGGGCGTTGATGACGCGCTTTCCGTGATGAGCCATGATCAGTCAACCACCGTGAGGCCAATGGACCGGGCCGAGCCCTCGATCATCCGAACCGCCGCGTCGAGATCCTCGGCGTTCAGATCCTTCATCTTCAGCTTGGCGATGTCGGCGCACTGAGCGCGCGTGACCGAACCAGCAGCCGCACCCTTGCCCGGCGTAGCGCCGCCCGTGGCGAGGCCGGCGGCCTTCTTCAGAAGGAAGCTCGCGGGAGCCGTCTTCATGACGAAGGTGAAGGACTTGTCCTGGTAGTAGGTGATGACCACCGGAACCGGGGAACCCTTCTCCATCTCCTGGGTCTGCGCGTTGAACGCCTTGCAGAACTCCATGATGTTGATGCCGCGCTGGCCGAGCGCGGGGCCGATCGGCGGCGACGGGGTCGCCGACGCAGCCTTGACCTGAAGCTTCAGGTAGCCTGCAACTTTCTTTGCCATGATGGTTCCTTTCCCATGCCGACAACCTGTCGACGAGGTAGGCCGGCATCATGCCGGCCACTTGCCAGCCTCAGCTGGCAGGAATGGCGTGGTACGGACGACGACGCCTGGCGAGCGCCGCCTCCTCCCACGCCGTGACGGTCAGACCTTCTCGACCTGACCGTATTCGAGCTCCACCGGAGTGGCGCGCCCGAAAATCGAAACCGCGACCTTGAGCCGGGCGCGGACCTCGTCGACTTCCTCGACGAGACCGTTGAACGAAGCAAACGGGCCGTCCGACACGCGGACCTGCTCGCCAACCTCGAAGCTGACCGAGGGCTTCGGCCGCTCCACGCCTTCCTGCACCTGATGGATGATGCGATTGGCTTCGGCTTCCGAAATCGGCATCGGACGATTGTCCGAACCGAGGAAGCCCGTCACCTTCGGCGTGTTCTTGATGAGATGATAGGCGTCGTCCGTCAGCGCCATCTTCACGAGTACGTAACCGGGGAAGAATTTGCGCTCCGCGTCGACCTTGCGACCGCGGCGAACCTCGACGACCTTCTCGGTCGGCACGAGGATCTCGTCGAACAGGTCGGCCAGGCCGCGCTGCCCCGCCTGCTCGCGGATCGACTCCGCGACCTTCTTCTCGAAGTTCGAATAGGCGTGGACGATATACCAGCGTTTATCCAATGGAGTGCTCCTCGCCTAGCGACCAAGGCCAAGCAGGAACGAGACGCCCCAACTCAGGCCGAAATCGGCAACCGTGAAGAACAGGCTCGCCAGCACGGCCATAACGAAGACCATGACGGTCGTGATCGCGGTTTCGCGACGCGACGGCCAAACGACCTTCGATACCTCCGCACGAACCTGCTGGAGGAACGTAAATGGATTTGTTTTGGTGGCCATTACCCGCTCACGGCTTGCGGGCGCGCAAACATTTGTCTGCGCACCCCGCTGGGAAGCGTTACATAGAACCGAACGAACGATTCCTCAAGTAGAAAATTGGCAGGGGCAGTAGGACTCGAACCTACGACCTACGGTTTTGGAGACCGTCGCTCTACCAGCTGAGCTATACCCCTACCGGAGAAAAGGGCTGTTTCCGGCCCTTTTCAAACTCTTCCGACACGGCCTACTTAGCAGACCGCCGCCGGACTTGCATCACTTAATGATGCTGGCGACGACGCCGGCGCCGACGGTACGACCGCCTTCACGGATAGCGAAGCGCAGCTTCTCTTCCATGGCGATCGGCACGATCAGCTCGACATCCACCGAGATGTTGTCGCCCGGCATCACCATCTCGACGCCTTCCGGCAGCGTGACGACGCCCGTGACGTCGGTCGTGCGGAAGTAGAACTGCGGACGGTAGTTGGTGAAGAACGGCGTGTGACGGCCACCCTCCTCCTTCGTCAGGATGTACGCCTCGGCCTTGAACACCGTGTGCGGCGTCACCGAGCCGGGCTTGCACAGCACCTGGCCGCGCTCGAC
>NZ_AUHO01000013.1 GCF_000423225.1 Kaistia adipata DSM 17808 | reverse complement strand
AGCGGTAAAAGTACCGTTGCACGGTCGTGCGTGGCGGGAAATCGCGCGGAACCGAACGCCATTGGCACCCCGTCGACAACACATACAAGAGCGCATTGACGACCGCCCGCATCGACGTGGACGGCGGGCGGCCCAGCGCCGACTTCGCCGGCAAAAATGGCAGGATCAGCGCCCATTCCGTATCCGTCAAATCGCTTGCATAGCGCCCCGCCGCACGCTCATGCTGCCGCCGGGTGGTCTTGGTCCAAACCATGCTGTGAGCCTCCCTGATCTTCGCAAATCAAAGAGAATCACACTTGATCAGGACCACCTAGACATTACGGGCCAGACACTCAGGATGATGGCAGAGTGGGTCAATCGGTAGAGCCGCGCCGGGCCGCGCCTACTCGGCGGCGGCGCGCTGGGTCTCAGCGGCGCCGACGAAGCGCGAGGCGTGGATCGTCAGCATGCCGACCTCGGTGCCGATCTGCATGCGGTAGGGGATCATGATGCCGAGCGGCTCGACCGGTGCCAGCCAGACTTCGAGCGCCTTGTTGTTCTGCATGTATTCGATCGCCTCGCGGGTGGGGCGATGGCCGGCGACGGGGACATAGCGCGCCGCGCAGACGATGACGGTTCCCTTGTAGGAGCCTTCCTGGCCGCTCACCTCGGCGGTGCCCTTGTAGGAGAGCTTGACGTCGAAACGCTGCCAGCCGTCGAAGACGGGCACCGTGCGGTTGCACGCCGACCCCATATTGCCCTTCGGCAACGGCACGACCATCGCGCTCAGCGGATCGAAGATGTCGCGCTTGTGCTGCGGCAGCAGCGGCACGCGGTCGGCCTTCTTGGCCAGCGGCGGCATCGCCGTGACCTGCTGGATGGTGCCGGCCTTCATCAGCATCGAGACGGTCGAGTTGCGATGGCCGTTCTCGCTGGTGTCGAGCAGGTAGGCGCCCGGCAGCACGCGCGTGCCGGCCATGCGGCCGCTGCTCTTCAGATAGCCCTTGCCGTCCGAGACGAAGCGGCTGACGCCGCTCGTCGTGCCGCGCACCGTGATGGTGTAGCCCTTGCCGTCGAATTCGGTGTCGAGGGCGAAGCGGCCGATGGTCAGGCCGCCGAGCAGGATGTTATAGGTGGCGTCGACGCGGCCCTGCGGCGCTTCGTGCTTCGGCGCGGCGGAAGCGGCGAGCGGCGCGGAAAGGGCGATCGCCGCGGCGAAGGCCGGCGGGGCGAGGGCGCGCGGAAGGCGGGGCGATTTCATCTCAAATGGTTCCGTCGAAGAGACCTGCCGTCGTCGTTTGGCGCCGTCATGGCCATGCCGGCCACGCGCCCGTGATGCCGCCCCCAAATCACTGCGCGCGATTCTAGGTGATTTGCCCCGCTTTAGTCACTAGGGAACGCGCGCTCCCGGCTTGACGGGCGCGGCGCGGGTCACTATGAGAAACCCCACTTTCCGATACCCCTGCCGTGGCGGGCGCCGATGTTGCGCCTCCTGGTGGAATAGAAGGATCTTTGTTATGTCCCGTGTCTGCGAGTTGACCGGTAAGGCCGTCATGACCGGCAACACCGTCAGCCATGCCAACAACAAGGCCCGTCGCCGCTACCTGCCGAACCTGGTCAACGTGACGCTGATCAGCGACGCGCTCGGCCGCAGCTTCAAGCTGCGCGTCTCGGCCCACGGCCTGCGCTCGGTCGAGCACCGCGGCGGCCTCGACGCCTTCCTCGCCAAGGCCGATTCGAAGGAGCTGTCCTTCCGCGCCCTGACGCTGAAGCGCGCCATCGCCAAGAAGCTCGCGCAGGAAACTGCGGCGGCCTAAGGGGCCCGAACATGATCAAGCTTGGTCACGTCATTGCGGCCGCCTCCATGGCGGCCGTTGTCGTTTTGTCGAACATCCTCGTCCAGTATCCGGTCGAGGCCGTGGTCGGGAGCCTGCAGCTCGCGGATATCCTGACCTGGGGCGCGTTCACCTTCCCGCTCGCCTTCTTCGTCAGCGACCTGACCAATCGCCGCTACGGCCCGCGCGTCGCGCGGCTCGTCGTGCTGGTCGGCTTCGTCTGCGCCGTGGCGGTGTCGGTCAAGCTGGCGACGCCTCGCCTCGCGGTGGCGTCGGGCGCGGCCTATCTGGTCGGCCAGATGCTCGACATCAGCCTGTTCAGCCGCCTGCGCCGGCTGGCGTGGTGGCGGGCGCCGCTGGCCGCCTCGGTGTTCGGCTCGATCTTCGACACGGCGATCTTCTTCTCGCTCGCCTTCGCGCCGTTCGCCGTCTTCCTCGGCCCGAACGACGCCTTCGCGCTGGAGCCGGCGCCGCTGCTCGGCCTGCTCTCCGTCGAGACCGCGCGCTGGATGTCCTGGGCGCTCGGCGACCTCTCGGTCAAGCTCTGCGCCGCGCTCATCCTGCTCGCGCCCTATCGCGCGCTGATGCGGGTGGTGCTGCCCTGGCCCGACGCGCAGGCCCGCCCGGCCTGAACCGCCTCGATCGATATCGAATGTGAAAAGCCCCGCCTCGGCGGGGCTTTTTGCTGTTCAGGCGACCGTCTGGAAGCGAATCTCGCCGCCATGCAGGAAGCAGGTCCTGTCGAACAGCGACAGGTCGAGCGGATTGGGCAGGCGGACGTCGCCGAGGTCGGGGAGGGGCTTCAGTGCCGGATCGAAGCTCCGGTCGATCTGGGAAATGAAGACGAGGATCAGGCCGCGATCGCGGGCGAAGGCCCGGAGCGCGCGGACCTGATCGGCGAGCGGCGGGCTGTCGCGCCGCTGGTCGAGGAGCTGCAGATAGTCGATCACCGCGAGCGTGCCGGCCGGCGCCGTCGCCAGCTGGCGCATGATGTAGCCGGCGTCGATCGCGTCGGAACAATCGAAGGCGAACTGGTCGCCCGTCGCCATCTCCGGCGCGCCGATCGCCGCGAGCCGGTCGCGGATCTCCGCTTCCGTGTATTCCAGCGTGAAGAAGACGCTGCGCTGGCCGGCTCGCGTCGCCGCGCGGGCGAGCTGGAGGCCCATCAGCGTCTTGCCCTGGCGCGGCCGCGCGCCGACGAGGACGAGGTCACCCGGCGCAAGCCGCGCATGGAGCTTCTCGGCCGGCGTCAGCGCCGCTGCGCGGGCGGCGAGCAGGCTCCAGGCGGAATAGCCTTCGCGCGCGGCGATGCGGTCGAGGGCGGCATGGAGCGGAATGCCGGCGCTGCGCGCAAGCAGCCGGGCGTCGCGCTTCAGGCGGTGGATCGGGGCGGATGGAGTCATGGCAGGGGCCTCCCGTTGCGAGCCTCGTTCGCAATCCCTCCTTATGCGCGGCGCTCGAACAGTCGGTTCGGAAGCAGAACGTGCCCGGCATGGAGACATGCTGACCCGGTGGAGGGGGGAGGCGTGGGCGACGCCAGAATCACAGCATAGCCGACACGGGGAGCGTCGAGAATGGGCCGCGTCAGTTGACGGCGGTGCTGTCCCGATCGCCGGGGTCCTGCCAGATGAATTCGAGGATCAGCGTGCGCTGCAGGAGGCTCAGATTGTCGTCGGAGACCAGCGTCACCCGCGCCCGCCCGTCCGGGTCGGTCGAGACGGCGAGGCCCTCCATGTTGTCGATCTGGCTCAGCATGTCGGCCTCGAGCACGACCGGGCCGTCGACGACCGCGCCGGGGCGGATTGCGTCGCCGGGAAGCCGGCGCAGCCGCATGCCGACGCCATAGGGCATGATCACCCGGCGCTCCAGGATCAGCAGGTCGCCATTCGGCAGGAAGGCACCGTCTGTGACGTCGTAGTCGCCGCTCCGCACCACCGAGAAGGCGCCGGCCAAGGGGCCGCCCACGATCCAGGCGCGGTGGTTTCCCGCCGGATCGAGCGAGCGCTCGGCGACCAGCACCGGCGCGCCGGCGAACGGCCCGTCGGCCGGCGCCAGCGCCACCGTCTCGAGGCCGCGATTGCCGACCAGCTTGCGGCCGGCGCGGGGAAACTTGACGACCTCAGGCCGCGCCAGCGCCAGATCCGAAAACGCCTTCGGCCGGGCGCGATAGAGGCGCAGCTCGTTCGCCTGCTCGAAGGAGACATAGGCGGCGGGGCGACCATTGATGGTGGCCAGTCGAAGGCCCTCGGCGTCGGCCCGGACCTTGGGGCCGAGCGGCCGGCCGCGGGCGTCGAGCATCGGCGCCCATTGCGCGTCGGCGAGGCCGACCAGCCGGCCGTTCTCGCGCGTGAGCGTGGCGCTGAACCAGTAGCCAGTGTCGGAAATCGCCAGGAAGCTCTTGCCGTCGGGCCGGAAGTCGATGCCGGAGAGGCCGCCGAACTTGCGGTTCGGCGAGGTCAACACCAGGCCGCCGGCGAATTCGAACTCGCCGAAAGTCTTCTGCGCGCGACCGATCAGGAACTGGTCGATGCGACTGGTACGGATCGTCTCGGCCTCGAAGCCCGCGCCGAAGGCCAGGCTCGGGGCCAGACTTGGGGCGAGGCTCGCCGAGGCGGCGAGGAGCAGCGCGGCGAAGGCTGCTCGCGCGTGCCTCATCGCATCCCCACCCGGCGCCTGGCGCCGCCGCGCGCCGGTTGCTGCTGGTGCTCGTCGAAGAGCTCCGCCAGCTTCTCGGTCATCGCGCCGGCCAGCTCCTCGGCGTCGACGATCGTCACGGCGCGGCGATAATAGCGCGTCACGTCGTGGCCGATGCCGATGGCGATCAGCTCGACCGGCGAGCGGTTCTCGATCTCGTCGATGACGTAGCGCAGGTGCCGCTCGAGATAGTTGCCGGTGTTCACCGACAGCGTCGAATCGTCGACCGGCGCGCCGTCCGAGATCATCATCAGGATCCGGCGCTGCTCGGGGCGGGCGAGCAGGCGCTGATGCGCCCAGTCGAGCGCCTCGCCGTCGATGTTCTCCTTGAGCAGGCCCTCGCGCATCATCAGGCCGAGATTGCGCCGGGCGCGCCGCCAGGGCGCGTCGGCCGCCTTGTAGATGATGTGGCGCAGGTCGTTGAGGCGGCCGGGAGCGGCCGGCTTGCCGGCCTGCAGCCATGCCTCGCGCGACTGGCCGCCCTTCCAGGCGCGTGTCGTGAAGCCGAGAATCTCGACCTTGACGCCGCAGCGCTCCAGCGTGCGGGCCAGGATGTCGGCGCAGGTGGCGGCGACCGTGATCGGCCTGCCGCGCATCGAGCCGGAATTGTCGAGCAGCAGCGTCACCACCGTGTCGCGGAAATTCGTGTCCTTCTCGATCTTGAAGGAGAGCGGCTGCATCGGGTCGGTGACGACGCGGTGGAGCCGCGCCGGGTCGAGCATGCCTTCCTCGCGATCGAAATCCCACGAGCGGTTCTGCTGCGCCATCAGGCGGCGCTGCAGGCGGTTGGCGAGGCGGCCGACCGCGCCCTGCAGGTTGGAGAGCTGCTTGTCGAGGAAGGCGCGCAGCCGGTCGAGCTCGGCCGGATCGCAGAGATCCTCCGCCTTGATCGTCTCGTCGAAGCGCGTCGTGAAGGCCTTGTAGTCGATGCCGGGCGGCGCGTTGGTGAACGGGCTGTCGGGCCGGGTCGCCTCGCCGGAATCGCGCGCGTCCTCGGAATCCTCGCCGTCTTCCTCGTCGTCGGCGCCGGCTTCCGTGGTCTCGGTCTCGCCGGCCTCGGCCTCGTCGCCGGTGGTCTCGGCCTCTTCCGAGGCGTCGCTGTCGCTCTGCTCCGCCTCGTCGGACGGGTTTTCCTGCTCGGCGCCGGAATCGTCCGAGGCGTCGCCCTTCTCCTCGTTCTCGTCCTCGTCGCCCTCGCCGAGCTCGTCGGCCATTTCGAGCGAGGCGAGCAGCGAGCGCACGGCGGAAGCGAAGCGCTTCTGGTCGACCAGCGTGTCGGCGAGCTTGCCGAAATCCTGGCCGGCCTTCTCCTCGATCCAGTCGCGCCAGAGGTCGACGATTTTCTCGGCCGATTGCGGCGGCTTCTGCCCGGTCAGCTTCTCGCGCACCATCAGCGCGACGGCGTCCTCGAGCGGCGCTTCCGAGCGCTCGGTGATCTCGTGGAAATTGCCGCGGTGGTAGCGGTCTTCCAGCATGGCGGCGAGGTTGCCGGCGACGCCGTCCATGCGCCTGGCGCCGATCGCCTCGACGCGCGCCTGCTCGACCGCGTCGAAGACGGCGCGGGCGTTCTTGCCCTCGGGGGCGGCGGCGCGGTGGATCGCGTCATTGTGGCAGGCGAGGCGGAGCGCCATGGAATCGCCGAGGCCGCGCGTGACGGCGACTTCGGCCGCCGTCGGCTTGCGGGCGGGCTCCGGCAGGCGGGCGCGCAGGCCGGTCAGGATCGGCCGGTCGTTCGAGAACGACACTTCCAGGTCGGGCTTGCCGGAGATGGCGCGGACGCAGCCGGCGACGGCGCGCTTGAACGGCTCCGTCGTTGCTTCGCCGGGCTTCTGTCTCGGATCGCTGTTGCTGCCGCTCATGCTCTGTCCCTCACCCCCGGTCCGCCACGGCGGCAGGGAGCGTTTCACGTCCCGGTCGTGCCGTCCGGCCATGGGCCGTCGCCGCCCGGTCAGGTCCGGCCGGCGACGCGGATCGAGGGCCGCGTCGCGCGGGCCGGCTGGTTCTCAGCTCAGCACGACATTCGCCGCCGATTCCACCAGCTCCTCGCCGAAGGCGCGCTGGTAGAATTCGGCCACGAGCGTGCGCTCGAGCTCGTCGCACTTGTTCAGGAACGTCACCCGGAAGGCGAAGCCGATATCGCCGAAGATCTCGGCGTTCTCGGCCCAGGTGATCACCGTGCGCGGGCTCATCACGGTCGACAGGTCGCCGTTGATGAAGGCCGAGCGCGTCATGTCGGCGAGGCGCACCATGCGGCCGACCAGGGCGCGGCCCTTCGGGTCGGCGAAATGCTTGGCCTTCGAGACGACGATGCCGACCTCGTTGTCATGCGGCAGGTAGTTCAGCGTCGTCACGATCGACCAGCGGTCCATCTGTGCCTGGTTGATCTGCTGCGTGCCGTGATAGAGGCCCGACGTGTCGCCGAGGCCGACCGTGTTGGCGGTGGCGAACAGGCGGAAGGCGGGATGCGGGCGGATGACGCGGTTCTGGTCGAGCAGCGTCAGGCGGCCCGAGGCCTCCAGCACGCGCTGGATGACGAACATCACGTCCGGGCGGCCGGCGTCGTACTCGTCGAAGACGAGCGCGATGTTGTGCTGATAGGCCCAGGGCAGGATGCCGTCGCGGAATTCCGTGACCTGCAGGCCGTCCTTGATGACGATCGCGTCCTTGCCGATCAGGTCGATACGGCTGATGTGGCTGTCGAGGTTGACGCGGACGGCAGGCCAGTTGAGGCGCGCCGCGACCTGCTCGATATGGGTCGACTTGCCGGTGCCGTGATAGCCGGTGACCATGACGCGACGATTGCGGGCGAAGCCGGCCAGGATGGCGAGCGTCGTCGTGCGGTCGAAGAGATAGTCCGGATCGGCGTCCGGCACGTGCTCGTTCGCCTCGGAATAGGCCGGCACCTGCATGTCGGAATCGATGCCGAAGACCTCGCGCACGGAGATCATCGTATCGGGCAGGGCGGTGCGATCTGTCGTCGTCTCAGTCATGTCTGCTCCGTCGCATCCAGCGGACGCTTGCGGTCTGGTTCAAGGCGGGAGGGCCAAACTGATTTTCCGCCTGCGGGCGCCTGCGGACAATGAGCGTCCTTCTAGCAGAAGCCGGCCGCTTTGAGAAAGTTATATGCCTGAATGATTTCGCGCAGCCGGTCCTCCGAGCTGCGGTCGCCGCCATTGGCATCGGGATGGTAGATCTTCACCAGCGACTTGTAGCGCGCCTTGATCTCGACGCTCGTCTCGCCGCCCTCGAGGTCGAGCGTGTCGAAGGACTTGCGCTCCAGCGTCTTCAGGTGGCGGGCCGGCTTCGGCGGCTCCTTCATGCGGCCTGCCGTGCCGTCGAACATGTCGAACGGATCCTGGACGCCGCCGCTCCAGTCGCGCGTCGCATGGCTCCTGACGCGCTCGCGCTGCTCGCCGGCGCTGTTGACGCCCATCGTCCAGGTCGGGCGATGGCCGGTCAGCGAATCCTTCTGGTAGGCGGCGATGTCGTCGTCGCGCATGCCGGAGAAGTAGTTGTAGCTCTTGTTGTAGAGCCGCACATGGTCGATGCAGAAATGGTGAAACTGGCCTTCGCGGTTGCGCCCCATCGGCGCCTTGTGCGTGCCCGCGCGATCGCAACCCTCCCAGCCGCAGGTCGGCGCGGAGCGTTTCAGGACAGTTTCGTCGACGGTCGGCTTGATCCGGATTCCGTCGAACAATTTTGAATCGAGCTTCATGATGCGATTATGGTAGCCACCCCGCCGACCGACAAGGCGACGTTTCGCCGTGTGAACGAGGTTCTTTTCAATGAATACCAAGGAGCGGATCGCGCAGGCGCTGACAAGCGCCCTGTCGCCGCAGAGCCTAGATGTGATCGACGAGTCGCATTTGCACAAGGGTCATGCCGGGTCCCGGCCCGAGGGCGAGACCCACTTTCGTGTGAGAATCACGGCCGAGGCGTTCCGCGGCAAGAGCCGCGTCGACATGCACCGCACCATCAATTCGATCCTCGCCGACGAACTCGCCGCCGGCGTCCACGCCCTCGCCATCCAGGCCAAGGCGCCGGAATAGGGGGGGCTCGGTCTCTTTCACCTCTCCCATGGGGAGAGGTCGGAGCGAAGCTCCGGGTGAGGGGGTAGGGAACCATCCGGATGAAATGCGGACTGGCCGCCAGCCTCACTTGCGAGGCCGCAACCCCTCACCCGCCGGCCTGCGGCCGTCGACCTCTCCCCACGGGAGAGGTGAGGGGCCTGCCGGTTCCGAGTAAGATCACTCCGCCAGCTTGTCGGTCAGAAAGGCCTGCACGGCTGCTGGCGGGACGTCCTTGGCGATGAAGGCCTGGCCGATGCCGCGGGTCAGGATGAAGGTCAGCGTGCCGCGCGAGACCTTCTTGTCCTGCGCGATCCGCTTCATCAGGTCCTCGGCGTCCGGCAGGCCGCCCGGCACGTCGGAAAGCCGCGTCGGCAGGCCGACGGCCTTCAGATGCGCCTCGACGCGGGCGCCGTCGTCCGGCGAGCAGAGGTTCATCCGCGCCGAGAACTGGTGCGCCAGCACCATGCCGATGGCGACGCCCTCGCCATGCACCAGGCGCTGCGAATAGCCGGTCGCCGATTCGAGCGCGTGGCCGAAGGTGTGGCCGAGATTGAGCAGCGCGCGCTCGCCCGTCTCGTGCTCGTCGGCGGCGACGACCTTCGCCTTGGCGCGGCAGCTGGTCGCGACCGCGAACTCGCGCTCCGGGCCGCCGGAAAGGATGCCCTGCCAGTTCTGCTCCAGCCAGGCGAAGAAGCCGGCGTCGTCGATCAGCCCGTATTTCGCCACCTCGGCATAGCCGGCGCGGAACTCGCGCGGCGACAGCGTGTCGAGCACGCCGGTGTCGGCGATGACGAGGTCGGGCTGGTGGAAGGCGCCGACGAGGTTCTTGCCCTCGGCGGTGTTGATGCCGGTCTTGCCGCCGACGGAGCTGTCGACCTGGGCGAGCAGCGAGGTCGGGATCTGGACGAAGCGCATGCCGCGCCTTGCGATCGCCGCCGCGAAGCCGGTCAGGTCGCCGACGACGCCGCCGCCGAGCGCGATGACGATGTCGCCGCGTTCCAGCCGGGCGGCGAGGATGGCGCGGGTGACGGTCTCCAGCGTCTGGAAATTCTTCGAGCTCTCGCCCGGCGCGACGACGATGGGGACATGGCCGATGCCGGCGGCGTCGAGCGAGGCCGTCAGCGTCGCGAGATGCAGGCCGGCGACCGTCTCGTCGGTGACGATGGCCGCGCGTACCTTGGGCAGGCGCTCGGCGATGGCGCGGCCGGCGTCGGCGATCAGGCCGCGGCCGATCAGGATGTCGTAGGAGCGGCTGCCCAGCGAGACCGGAACCGAGGTGATGGCGGCGGCGTCGACGGTCATGGCTCAGCTTTCCTGCATGGGGGCCTCCGCCGCCAGGAAGGCGAGCAGGGCTTCGATGATTTCGTCGGCGACGACCTCGTGCGTCACGTCGCGCGACAGGATGTGGATGTCGGCGAGCGCGTAGACGGGATCGCGCTCGGCCATGAGGCGCCGCATCGTTCCCTCGGGATCGGGGTTCTGCAGCAGCGGCCGGTTGGCGCGCTTGCGCACGCGCGCCATCAGCACGTCGAGCTCGGCGTGCAGCCAGATCGAGACGGCGCCCTCGGCGATCGCCGCGCGCGTCTCCTCGTTCATGAAAGCGCCGCCGCCGGTCGCCAGCACCTTCGGGGTGCCGTCGAGCAGGCGCTTGATCACCCGCCGCTCGCCATCGCGGAAATAGGCCTCGCCATGCTGGGCGAAGATCTCGGGAATGGTGGCGTCGGCCGCCTTCTCGATCTCGGCGTCGGCGTCGATGAAGGGCAGCTGCAATTTGGCGGCGATGCGCTTGCCGACCGAGGTCTTGCCGGCGCCCATCAGGCCGACCAGCACGATCGCGCGCGGGCCCAGCCGGTCGACCAGCTCGGTCCCGGGCGCATTGCTCTCGTTTTCTGGAACGATGCCCTCGATCATGCCGTAGCTCCTGTCCGACCCAGCCGAGGTAGAACCGGACGCGGGCGACGCTGTCAAGCGTGTGCCTGGCGCAAGCATGGCTTGGCAACCATTGGCGACCCTCGGGGCCCCCTGGTGACGCGGCTCGCGCGGCGGATCGGGAGCGCGACGGGCTCTCTTGCCATCGTCGCCCGGACCCGGCCATAACGGAGGACCCGTTCCCGGAGGTCCGTCGCCGGCCCATGCCGACCCTGTCGCGCTTCATCGTCGCCTGTATCCTGCTGGCGCTCGCCGGCTATGCCGCGGTGTTCGCGCTGGCCAATTTCGTCGAGCCGACGCCGCGCGAGATCTCCATCCGCATTCCCACCGACAAGCTGTTGCAGGAGCCCTGATGGCCGCGAAGACGAAGGCCGGGCGGTCGCAGGCCGGGCTGCACCACCTGGAGGCGTTCCTCGAGATGATGAGCGCCGAGCGCGGCGCCTCGCCGCACACGCTCTCCTCCTATCGCCGCGACCTCGAGGACTACGCCGATTTCCTCGTCGGCCGCGGGCTCGACTTCGAGCGGGCGGCGCTCGCCGACGTGCGCGCCTATCTGGTCGATCTCGAGGTCAGGGGCTTCGCCGCCTCCTCGGCCGCGCGCCGGCTCTCGGCGCTCAGGCAAATGCACCGCTTCCTGTTCACCGAGGGCGTGCGTCGCGACGATCCCTCCGGCATCGTCGAGGGGCCGAAGCGCAAGGTGCCGATCCCCAAGGTGCTGTCGGAGGCCGAAGTCGACCGGCTGTTGGCGACGGCGGAAGGAAATGTCGGCGCGGCGAAGACGGCGGCGGCCGCGCTCCGCGCCGCGCGGCTCGCGGCGCTGCTGGAGACGCTCTACGCCTCCGGCATGCGCGTCTCCGAGCTGGTGGCATTGCCGTCCTCCGCCGCGCGGCCGGATCTGCGCGTGCTGATCGTGCGCGGCAAGGGCAACAAGGAGCGCATGGTGCCGCTGACCGGCCGCGCCCGCGAGGCGATCGGCCGCTATGTGGCGCTGCGCCGCGAGCATGAGGGCAAGGCGCCGAGCGGGCAATGGCTGTTCCCGTCCTTCGGCGACAGCGGCACGCTGACGCGGCAGGCCTTCGCCCGCGACCTGAAGGACCTCGCCGTCGCCGCCGGCATTCCGGCAGCGCGCGTGTCGCCGCATGTGCTGCGCCATGCCTTTGCCAGCCATCTGCTGCAGAACGGCGCCGATCTCCGCATCGTCCAGCAACTGCTGGGGCACGCCGACATCTCGACGACGCAGATCTACACCCATGTGCTGGAGGAGCGGCTGCGCGCGCTCGTCGCCGACCACCACCCGCTGGCAAAATCGTGACCGACATCACGCCTGACGATCGGGTCCGCTTGACACCGCCGGGCCTTGCAGCCAGTGTGCGCCCACTTTCGGGGAGGTCTGTCCGGCCGCCCACACTAAGCCATGTTTGTACGGCTTGAAGGTCTGGATGCGAACCTTTCTAGAATTCGAAAAACCCGTCGCCGATCTCCAGGGCAAGGTGCAGGAACTGCGCGCCCTTGCCGAGAAGGGCGATGCCGTCGCGGTCGGTGACGAGATCACCAAGCTGGAGGCGAAAGCCGGCCAGGCGCTCGCCGACATCTATGCCAAGCTCACGCCCTGGCAGAAGACCCAGGTGGCTCGCCACCCGGACCGGCCGCATTTCGTCGATTACGCGAAGCGCCTGATCACCGACTTCACGCCGCTCGCCGGCGATCGCAAGTTTGGCGAGGACCAGGCGATTCTCGCCGGCTTCGGCCGCTTCCGCGGCCGCCCGGTCGCCGTCATGGGCCAGGAAAAGGGCCATGACACGGAGAGCCGGCTGCGCCACAATTTCGGCATGGCCCGGCCCGAGGGCTACCGCAAGGCCGTGCGCATCATGGAACTGGCCGAGCGCTTCCAACTGCCGGTGATCGCGCTGGTCGACACCGCCGGCGCCTATCCCGGCATCGACGCCGAGGAACGCGGCCAGGCCGAGGCGATCGCGCGCTCGACCGAGGCGGCGCTTGGCCTCGGCACGCCGAACGTCTCCGTCATCATCGGCGAGGGCGGTTCGGGCGGTGCGATCGCGATCGCCACCGCCAACCGCGTGCTGATGCTGGAGCATTCGATCTACAGCGTGATCTCGCCGGAAGGCGCGGCCTCGATCCTCTGGCGCGACGGCAGCCGCGCCCAGGATGCCGCCACCAACATGAAGATCACGGCGCAGGACCTGTTCCGCTTCCACGTCATCGACGAGATCATTCCCGAGCCGATGGGCGGCGCCCATCGCGATCCCGACGCGGCGGTGGAAGCGACGGGCAAGGCGATCGAGCAGGCGCTCGCCAGCTTCCAGGGCATGTCCGAGACCGAGATCAAGCGCCAGCGCCGCGAGAAGTTTCTCGCCATCGGCCGGTCTCTTTGACACGATTCCGCCCGTCTTCCAGCTTAAAGAGCATATGATTCGATCTGCACGTCCCGTTCCGGGGCGTGCGATCGCGTAAGAGACGGGATGGAGCGGCTTCGCGGCTTGGCGAGGGCTCCACAGGGGTGTCCATGTCAGGGTCCGTTCGGTCAGGTTCCGCGTTTTCGGGTTCCGTTCTTTTCTCGCGTCTCCGCAAGGCGGCCCTGGTGGTCGCCGCAGGCCTGGCGCTCGCCGCCTGCCAGGATGCCGGCGTGCCGAAGCACATGAAGCCGCTCCCCGCCAAGATCAAGGCGAAGATGGAGCAGCTCAACATGGATGCGAAGGCGCCGATCTATATCCGCTCCTTCAAGGAAACATCCGAGTTCGAGGTCTGGAAGCAGCGCCGCGACGGCACCTATGGCCTGCTCAAGACCTATTCGATCTGCAAATGGTCCGGCAAGCTCGGCCCGAAGATCAAGGAAGGCGACCGCCAGGCGCCTGAGGGCTTCTATACCGTCCGTCCCGGCCAGATGAACCCGAATTCGAGCTACTACCTGTCGTTCGACATCGGCTTCCCGAATGCCTTCGACCAGTCGCTCGGCCGCTATGGCACCAATCTGATGGTGCATGGCGCCTGCTCCTCGGCCGGCTGCTATTCGATGACCGACGATTCCGCCGGCGAGATCTACTGGCTGGCGCGCGACTCCTTCATCGGCGGCCAGCGCTCCTTCGAGGTGCATCTCTATCCGTTCCGGATGACGGCCGAGAACATGGCCCGCCATCGCAACGACCCGAACATGCCGTTCTGGCAGATGCTGAAGGACGGCAGCGACCATTTCGAGGTCACGCGCAAGCCGCCCGTCGTCGGCGTCTGCGACAAGCGCTACGTCTTCAATGTCAATACCGGCAGCAAGCTGAATGCGTCCGCTGCCTGTCCGGCGGACATGCGCGTTCCGGAGATGCTGGAGGCCGCGGTCAAGCAGAAGCAGGCCAGGGACCAGCAGATCTTCGTCGCGACCGCCGCCAAGCTCGACGGTCAGGACCAGGTCGCCGCCGCCAAGGCAGCGGCGGACGTCGCCGCCCGCCAGGCCTCCGCCGACGCGGCCGCGGTCGCCGCCTCGCCAGCCGCCTTCGCGAACCCGGTCGTCGCCGAGGGCAATGCCGCCTCGCTCGCGATCGGCGGCGTGCCGGCGCCCGACATGCCGATTCCGGTGCCGTCGCCCGTCCGCATGTCGATGGAGCCGGCCCAGGTTCCGCCGGCCGCCGAGAAGAAGCCGGGCTTCTGGGACAAGTTCAAGCGCCGCCAGCCGTCGTAAGGGGGCTCCACTCCCTTCGGGCTCCCCGTCGCGCATGGGCAGACCCCTTCACCTCTCCCCTGGGGAGAGGTCGGCCCGCAGGCCGGGGAAGGGGGTAGGGAACGCCCCGAACGGGACGCCACCGAGGCCAGATCTTCGAGGACGCAGCCCCTCACCCGCCGGCCTCCGGCCGTCGACCTCTCCCCATGGGAGAAGTGAGGGGAGCTGAGCATCGGGAACCGCCCCAAATTCCCTCCCCCTTGTGGGGAGGGTCAGGGAGGGGGTACCGGCTCCGCCGCCTTAGCGAGTGTCGCAGCCCGGAGCGAACCTCTCCATACCGAGGTGGCACCCCCACCCCATCCCTCCCCACAAGGGGGAGGGGGCAGTCGCGTGCCTCTTCAGGGGCTTGGCGTAGTTCAGCCGTCATGCCGCGCTCCATATTCATCATCCTGAGTGTCTGGCCCGTAATTCGACAAGGCCCGCCACACCGCATTCCCTTCACCTCACCTCTCCCATGGGGAGAGGTCGGAGCGAAACTCCGGGTGAGGGGGTAGGGAACCATCCGGATAGGGCGCAACCCCTCACCCGCCGGCCTTCGGTCGTCGACCTCTCCCTCAGGGAGAGGTGAAAGTAGAGTGCCCCCTGCATTACGGGCCAGACACTGAGGCGCCCGAGCGCAGCTTGGGCCCGAAGGATGCACGGTCGTTGTGCCGGCTACCGACGGTACGGCCGCTCTGCGTGCTTCGAGACGGCCCTTCGGGCCTCCTCAGCATGATGAGGGTGATGGTTGCGCATCGGTCAGGCTTGTGCCTCGCCCTGCGCCCGAGCCTCCTGCGAGGCGCCGACCCAGCCTCCCAACGCCCCAAAACAAAAAAAAGCCCGGCATCTGGGGATGCCGGGCTCGTGGTGACCGCTTGGGATGCGGGATTTGTCTCAGGCGAGCTTGCCGTGGCAGTGCTTGAACTTCTTGCCCGAGCCGCAGGGGCAGGGGGCGTTGCGCTGCAGGCGGCTCCAGGTCGTCGGGTCGTTCGGGTCGACGCCGAGCGCCGCGAAGCCGGCGGCGGCGTCGGCGTTCTGCAGCAGCGGCTGGTCGAACTCGTTCTCGCCCGACAGCGGGTCGAGATGCATCGCCTGCATGTCGTCCATGTCGTCCGGCGCCAGCGGCGGCGACTGCATGATCTCGACGCGCATCATCTGCGCCGTGACGGCCTCGCGCAGGCTCTGTAGCATGCCCTCGAACAGCTCGAAGGATTCCGTCTTGTATTCGTTCAGCGGGTCGCGCTGGGCGTAGCCGCGGAAGCCGATGACCTGGCGCAGATGGTCGAGCGTGACCAGGTGCTCGCGCCACAGGTGGTCGAGCGTCTGCAGCAGCACGGCCTTCTCGACCTGGCGCATGACGGTCGGCGAGAAGCGCTCGGTGCGCGCCGCGGCGGCTTCGTCGCCGGCCTTCTGCACGCGCTCCAGCACCTCGGCGTCGGCGATGCCGTCCTCGGCCGCCCAGGCCTCGATCGGCAGATCGAGATTGACGGCGGCGATCAGCGCCTCGTGCAGACCCTTGGCGTCCCACTGCTCGGGATAGGCCTTTTCCGGGATGTGCTTGGAGACGAGGCCGGCAATGACCTCGTTGCGCATGTCTTCGACGGTGGCGCTGACGTCTTCGTCAGCCATCAGCTCGATGCGCTGGTCGAAGATGACCTTGCGCTGGTCGTTCATGACGTCGTCGTATTTGAGCAGGTTCTTGCGGATGTCGAAGTTGCGCGCCTCGACCTTCTGCTGCGCCTTCTCAAGCGCCCGGTTGATCCAGGGATGGACGATCGCCTCGTCCTCCTTGAGGCCGAGCTTCTGCAGCATGCTGTCCATGCGCTCCGAGCCGAAGATGCGCATCAGGTCGTCCTGCAGCGACAGGAAGAAATGCGAATGGCCGGGGTCGCCCTGGCGGCCGGAACGGCCGCGCAGCTGGTTGTCGATGCGGCGGCTCTCGTGCCGCTCGGTGCCGATGACGTAGAGGCCGCCGGCGGCGAGCGCCTTCTCCTTCAGCGTCGCGATCTCGGCCTTGATCTCCTCGATCCGGCGATTGCGCTCCGCCTCGTCGAGAACCTCGCCGAGCTCGCGCTCGATGCGCATCTCGAGGTTGCCGCCGAGCTTGATGTCGGTGCCGCGGCCGGCCATGTTCGTCGCAATCGTCACGGCGCCGGGCACGCCGGCCTGGGCGACGATATAGGCTTCCTGCTCGTGATAGCGGGCGTTCAGCACCTGGTGCGGGACCTTTTCCTTCTTCAGGAGGTCCGCAAGCAGTTCCGACTTCTCGATCGAGGTGGTGCCGACGAGCACGGGCTGGCCGCGCTGGGCACAGTCCTTGATCACGCGGATGATCGCCTTGTACTTCTCGTTCGCCGTCCGGTAGACCTCGTCGTCATCGTCGATGCGCGAGACGGGAACGTTGGTCGGGATCTCGATCACCTCGAGCCCGTAGATGTCCATGAACTCGGCCGCTTCCGTCTGCGCCGTGCCGGTCATGCCGGCCAGCTTCTCGTACATGCGGAAATAGTTCTGGAAGGTGATCGAGGCGAGCGTCTGGTTCTCGGGCTGGATCTTGACGTGTTCCTTCGCCTCGAGCGCCTGATGCAGGCCCTCCGAATAGCGCCGGCCCGGCATCATGCGGCCAGTGAACTCGTCGATGATGACGACCTCGTCGTCCTTGACGATGTAGTCCTTGTCGCGCTGGAACAGCTTGTGGGCGCGCAGGCCCTGGTTCACGTGGTGCACGACGGTGACGTTCTCGACGTCGTAGAGCGACTCGCCCTTGAGCAGGCCCGCTTCGGTGAGCAACTGCTCGAGCTTCTCGTTGCCGGCCTCGGTGAAGCTGGCGGTGCGCTGCTTCTCGTCGATCTCGTAGTCTTCCGGCAGCAGCTTCGGAATGAAGGCGTCGATCGTGTTGTAGAGCTCCGAGCGGTCGTCGAGCGGGCCGGAGATGATCAGCGGCGTGCGCGCCTCGTCGATCAGGATCGAGTCGACTTCGTCGACGATCGCGTAGTGATGCGGGCGCTGCACCATCTGGCCGAGCTCGTACTTCATGTTATCGCGCAGATAATCGAAGCCGTACTCGTTGTTGGTGCCGTAGGTGATGTCGCAGGCATAGGCCGCACGGCGCTGGTCGTCGTCGAGGCCGTGCACGATGACGCCGACCGACAGGCCGAGGAAGCGGTAGAGCCTGCCCATCCATTCGGCGTCGCGGCTGGCCAGGTAGTCGTTCACGGTGACGACGTGCACGCCCTTGCCGGTGAGCGCGTTCAGGTAGACCGGCAGCGTCGCCACCAGCGTCTTGCCTTCACCCGTCTTCATTTCCGAGATGGCGCCGTCGTTCAGCACCATGCCGCCGATCAGCTGCACGTCGAAGTGCCGCATGCCGAGCGCGCGCTTGGCGCCCTCGCGCACGGTGGCGAAGGCGGGTACCAGCAGGTCGTCGACCGACTTGCCGGCCGCGATCTCGCGCTTGAACTGTTCGGTGCGGGCGCGCAGCTCGTCGTCGGAGAGCTTCGAGAGCTCGGCTTCCAGCGCGTTGATCTGGGCGACCTTCGGTCGGTAGCCCTTGACGCGGCGGTCATTGGCGGAGCCGAAGATTTTGCGCGCGAGCGAGCCGAGACCGACCATTGGTCATCCTTGATGTTGGTCCGGACCGCCCGAAGTGGTGCTGGGCGCCGGGTTTTCAGGTGTCGGCGGATCGCATCGGCTGCGACGAAGGCCGGAAACCGCAAGTGCGCCGTCACCCCAGACGTCACAGCGTTCTGGACGCCGAGTTCCGAGACAGATAAGAGGGGGCACAATGGTTGTCAACGTGGACGCCGGCACGCGCAATGCCCGGAAAATGCCGGAATTGCAGCCGATCCACGCAGTCGAACGCGGCGGGCAGAGCCTGCGCGCCGTCGGAACCCTCCGTAACGGAACAGGACAAGTCCATGACGTCACGTGTTTCAACTTCCCTGACGGCCCTGCGCGGCCCCGCCCTGGCCGTGCTCGGCCTGATGGCGATGGCGCTGCCGGCGGCGGCCCAGGACGCGGCGCCGAAGGACGCGGCCGCCGCGGCGGCCCCGGCTCCGGTCGACCCGAAGACCGTGGTGGCGACCGTCAATGGCGAGCCGATCACCGAGGCCGACCTGACGCTCGCCAGCGAGGACTTCGCCGAGGAGCTCGCCAAGGTCGCGCCGGATCAGCGCCGCAAGGCGATCCTCGACGTGCTGGTCGACCTCCGCCTGATGGCCGGCGCCGCCGAGAAGGACGGCCTCGACAAGACCGAGGAGTTCCAGCGTCGCCTGGCGCTGTTGCGCGCCCGCGCGCTGCGCAACGAGTTCTTCCGCGCCAAGGTCGACCTCGCGGTCACCGACGAGGCGGTCAAGAAGCGCTACGAGGCGGAAGTCGCCAAGATCGTGCCGGAGGAGGAAGTCCACGCCGCGCACATCCTGGTCGAGACCGAGGACGAGGCCAAGGCGATCATCAAAGAGCTCGACAAGGGCGGCGACTTCGCCAAGCTCGCCGAGGAGAAGTCCAAGGATCCCGGCTCGGGCAAGATGGGCGGCGATCTCGGCTTCTTCACCAAGGGCAAGATGATCAAGGAGTTCGAGGACGCGGCCTTCGCGCTCGAGCCCGGCAAGTACACCGAGAAGCCGGTCAAGTCGCAGTACGGCTACCACGTCATCAAGTCGGTCGAGAAGCGCAAGCAGCCGCTGCCGACCTATGACCAGGTCAAGGACCAGGTCCGCCAGCTGGTGCTGCGCGACACCTTCGTCGATACCGTCTCGAAGCTGCGCGCCGACGGCAAGGTCGAGATCGTCGACCCGGCGCTGAAGGCGGCCCCGGCGGCGACGCCGGCCCAGTAGGCCCGCGCTGACGGAGGGTTAACGGATCGCTAACGGAAGGGCCGGACATCGTCCGGCCCTTTTGCCTGGGTGGGGCGTCCCGGGCCGCGCTTAAACGGCTTGCGTGTGACCGAGGCTTCGGGCAGAGGGATGGCTTTCCCGTTGCCCGAAACAGCCGAGGCATCATGTCCACCGCCGTCTCCCCGCTCGCCGTTCCCTTCCCCGACATGCCGCCGATCGAGGGCGTCCGCTTCGCGACCGCCGAGGCCGGCATCAAGTACAAGAACCGCCTCGATGTTTTCCTGGCGCTGTTCGCCGAGGGAACGACGGTCGCCGGCGTCTTCACCCAGTCGAAATGCCCGTCCGCACCGGTCGACTGGTGCCGGGAATCGCTCGCCGGCGGCACCGCCCGGGCGCTGCTGGTCAATTCGGGCAACGCGAACGCGTTCACCGGCAAGAAGGGCCGCGCGACCACGAGCCTGCAGGGCGAGCTGGCGGCCAAGGTCGCGGGCTGCCGCCCCGACGAGGTCTTCCTCGCCTCCACCGGCGTGATCGGCGAGCCGCTCGACGCCCAGAAGTTCGCGGCGGTCCTGCCGGATGCGGCGGCGCGCGCCGCCGCCGGCCCCTGGATCGACGCCGCCCGCGCGATCATGACGACCGACACCTTCCCGAAGGGCGCGACCCGCACGGTCAAGCTCGGCGCCGGCACGGTGACGATCAACGGCATCGCCAAGGGCGCCGGCATGATCGCGCCTGATATGGCGACCATGCTCTCCTTCGTCGCCACCGACGCCGCCATCGACGCTCCCGTCCTGCAGTCGCTGCTCTCGAAGGGTGTCGCGGGCAGCTTCAACGCGGTGACCGTCGACAGCGACACCTCGACCTCCGACACGCTGCTCCTGTTCGCGACTGGCCAGGCGGAAGGCGCCGAGCGGATCTCCGATCCGGCCGATCCGCGTCTCGCCGATTTCGCGGCGGCGCTGGACGCCATCCTGCTCGATCTCGCGCAGCAGGTGGCGCGCGACGGCGAGGGCGCCCGCAAGCTGATCGAAGTCCGCGTCGAGGGCGCGGTCTCCGACGCTTCCGCCAAGCGCATCGCGCTCTCGATCGCCAATTCGCCGCTGGTCAAGACCGCGGCGGCCGGCGAGGACGCCAATTGGGGTCGCGTCGTCATGGCGGTCGGCAAGGCCGGCGAACCGGCCGATCGCGACAAGCTCTCGATCTCGTTCGGCGACACCCGCGTCGCCTTCGAGGGCGAGCGCGATCCCGACTATTCGGAGGCCGTCGCCTCGGCCTACATGAAGAACAAGGAAATCGTGATCACCGCCGCGATCGGCCTCGGCAGCGGCCGGGCGACGGTCTGGACCTGTGATCTCACCAAGGAATATGTCGCGATCAATGGCGATTATCGGAGCTGAGGCCGACGGGCCGGACGGGGTGCACCTGACGACGCTGGCGATCGAGGCGGCGTGCCTTTCGGCGTGGCCGGCGGTCAGCACCGTGCATGACGGCGCTTGGATCTGGCGCTTCGCGCATGGCTACAGCAAGCGCTCCAACTCGTTCCAGAGCCTCGATCCGGCGGATGACGGCGATGCCGGCCGCCGGATCGCCTATCTGGCGGCGCTGTCGGCGCGCAACGGCATCGAGCCGGTGTTCCGCGTCACGCCGCTGGCGGGCGCGCGCGTCATCGCCGCCCTCGACCAGGCCGGCTGGGCGCCGTTCGATGAAAGCCGCGTGCTGGCGATGAACCTCGACGGCCACGGTTTTGGACGCGAGGGCGATGTCCGCTTCTTCGATCCGACGGATCCGCGCTGGTTCCGCGCCCAGACGGCGCTGAGCGCGACCTCGGGCCGCACCGTCGAGATCCTGAAGACGCTGCTCGGCCTGATCGCGCCGGAGGCGCGCGGCATCGTCGCCTATGCGCAGGACGGCACGCCGGCCGCGACGGCGCTCGCCGTCAATGCCGGCGGCATCGGCGTCTTCCTGAACGTGGTCACCGACAAGACCAAGCGCCGGCAGGGTCATGGCCGTCGCGCCATGCAGGCGGCGCTCAGCTGGACGGTCGAGAACGGCGCGCGGCACGCGGCGATCCAGGTGACCTCCGACAACGCCGCGGCCATCCAGCTCTACGAGGCCCTCGGCTTCGTCGAGCAGTACCGCTATCACTACCGCCGTCCCGCCTGATCTCCGTCCCGAGGTTCCGATGTCCCGCCGTCTCGTCCTGGTCGTTGCCTGCGCGCTCGTCGATCCCGACAATCGCATCCTGATCGCGCAGCGGCCGGAGGGGAAGGCGCTCGCCGGCCTCTGGGAATTTCCCGGCGGCAAGGTCGATGCCGGCGAGACGCCGGAGGACGCGCTGATCCGCGAACTGCGCGAGGAGCTGGGCATCGAGACCAAGACGGCCTGCCTGGCGCCGCTGACCTTCGCCAGCCACACCTATGACGATTTCCATCTCCTGATGCCGCTGTATGTCTGCCGGCGCTGGACCGGTTTTCCGCGGAGTCTCGAGGGGCAGGCGCTCAAATGGGTCCGCGCCAAGCAGCTGCGCGACTATCCGATGCCGCCGGCCGACGAGCCGCTGATCGCGCCGTTAATCGAGCTTTTATGAGTTTGCGCCAGCCTGATGTCTGAAGGCGTCGCATCGCGCGGCGCCGGATTTCGTCGGCCAGGACCATGCGCGCGATCGCCGGACATTCCCTGAGACGCTTGCTGCGCGACCGGCGCGGCTCGATGCTGGCCGAATACGGCCTGATCATCGGCGTCGTCCTGCTGGCGCTCCTCGGCGTGACCATGACCTGGGGCGGCGTCGGCGCGCTCTGGGATCGCCTCGCGGGCGCGCTGCTGGGCGCCTGAAGCCGCCGCCGTCGCCGCTCTACTCGTCCGATCGCTTGTTTTCATCAGCCTGCTCGGCGTCCCTGCGGGCCGCCTCGATGGCGTCGGCGAGCCGCATCTTGGCCGATCCCGGCTTGAGCGGCTTCGGCTGGCTTTCATGCGGCGCCCAGCCCGACAGCGCGATCAGCTCGAAGGTCGCGCGGATGCGCCCGTCCGCGTCGGCATAGCGCTCGGCATAGAGTTCGGAGGCCCGGGCGAGGATGGCGCGGGTGAGCGGCCGCTTGTCGCGCGCGACGAGCGCATTGGTCGCGCCCATGGCGCGCAGGTCGCGCATCAGGTGGAAGATGCTGTCGTAGCGCACCGTCAGACGGTCGCTGTCGGTGACGGGAAGCGCGAAGCCGGCCCGCTGCAGCAGGCCGCCGATGTCGCGGATGTCGGCGAAGGGCGCGACGCGCGGCGCAGCGCCGCCGCGAATATCGCTCTCGGCCGTCGTCAGCACGGCGCGCAGCTCCTGCAGCGTGTCGCCGCCGAGGAGGGTCGCCATGAACAGGCCGTCCGGCTTCAGGGCCCGCCGGACCTGCGACAGGACGCCGGGCAGGTCGTTGACCCATTGCAGCTGCAGGACGCTGACGGCGAGATCGAGCGAGCCGGGGGCAAGCGGCAGCACCTCGGTCCGGTCGAGCGGCACGCGCGCGACGTCGCCGCCCTGGTCGGTCGCCGCCAGCGCCTCGAGCAGGGCGGGCGACTGGCTGTCGATCTCGGCGGTATCCGTGAAGCGGCGATTGACCGCCGTCAGTCGCTCGGCGAGGTCCGACGCGGCGTGGCGAAGCAGGAAGTCGCTGCCGGCGACCGCCATCCGCCCGGCCCGGGCGCGATGCTGTTCGAGGAGGCTGCGGTCGAAGATCTGGGGGGCGCCGGACATGGTGTGCTTCTCACGGAAGGCTGTCAGCTCGTTGGGGCCGCCAGCTCTTGGGGGCTGTCAGCGGCGGTTATGGTCCTCGGGACCCTTCCGGTCAAAGTCGAACTGCATTACGTTTCGTCATCTTTGGCGAGGGGCAGGCGTGATGCGGGTCTCTCTCGGGGCATTGGGTACGCGCATCGAGGCGGCCGGGCGACGCTTGATCGATCTGGCGATGCCGCCGGCCTGCATGGGCTGTGGCCGGCCCGTCGCGGCCTCCGGGGCGCTTTGCGCGGGATGCTGGGGACGGCTGCGCCTGATCGAGCGCCCCTTCTGCCCGCAGCTCGCCATTCCGTTCGCCTATGACGTCGGGCCGGAGGCGCTGTCGGCCGAAGCGATCGCCGATCCGCCGCCGTTCGCGCGGATGCGGGCCGTCGCCATCTATGACGATGTCTCCGGTTCGATCGTTCAGGCGCTCAAATATCACGACCACACCGAGCTCGCCCGCGCGATGGGCCGGATGATGGCGCGCGCCGTCGCGGACCTCGCCGCCGAAACCGGCCTGGTCGTGCCGGTTCCGCTGCATCGCGGGCGGCTCTGGCGCCGCCGCTTCAACCAGTCGGCGATGATCGCGGCGGAGGTGGCGCGCGGGATCGGGCGGCGCCACGCACCCGAATTGGTTGCCCGCATCAAGCCGACCCGGCGCCAGGTCGGCCTGCGGGCGACGGAGCGCGCCGCCAATGTCCAGGGCGCGTTCCGGGTGCCGGCCGAGGCGCGGCCGGAACTGGCGGGACGGCGGGTTCTTCTCGTCGACGACGTCTACACCACGGGGGCGACGGTGAAGGCGGTGACGCGGGCGCTTTTGCGCGGCGGCGCGACCGCCGTGGACGTCGTCGTCTTCGCGCGGGTTGTCGAAGGGCTGGGCTGAGGCCTATATAGGCCACTCCATTCACTAGGAACGAACATGGCCGAAGTGATCATCTACACCCGGCAGGCCTGCGGATTCTGCACCGCCGCCAAGCGCCTTCTGGATCGGAAAGGCGTCGCCTATGTGGAATTCGACGCGACCGGAAAGCCGGAACTGCGGCAGGAAATGATCGAGCGCGCCCGGGGCCGGGCGACCTTTCCGCAGATCTTCATCGGCGGCCACCATGTCGGTGGCTGCGACGACCTGCATGATCTCGATGGCCAGGGCCGTCTGGACCTGTTGCTCGCGTCCTGAGCGACGCCCCTACCTATCAGTCAGTCAAGGAGAGAGCCGATGTCGAGCTTCAAGGCGGCTTGCGTCCAGATGCGCAGCGGTCGTTCGGTGGCACGCAATGTCGACAATGCCGAGGCGCTGATCCGTGCCGCGGCCGCGGCGGGGGCAGGCTATGTGCTGACGCCCGAGATGACGACGATCCTCGATCGCGACAAGGCGGCGCTGCTCGCGGCCATCGGACCCGAGGAGACGGATTCGTCGCTGCAGCGTTTTCGCGAGACCGCGCGCGAGCTCGGCATCCACCTGCATATCGGCTCGATGGCGATCAAGCTGTCGGACGACCACATCGCCAACCGCTCCTTCCTGATCGCGCCGAACGGCGCCATCGTCGGTCGCTATGACAAGATCCACATGTTCGACGTCGACCTCACTGGCGGCGAGAGCTACCGGGAATCGGCGACCTACCGGCCGGGCGACACGGCCGTCGTCGCCGACCTGCCCTGGGCCAAGCTCGGCCTGACGATCTGCTACGACGTCCGCTTCCCCGCCCTGCACAGGACGCTCGCCAAGGCCGGCGCTTCGGTACTCGCCGTTCCCGCCGCCTTCACCAAGAAGACCGGCGAGGCGCATTGGCACGTGCTGCTGCGCTCGCGCGCCATCGAGACCGGTTCCTACGTCGTCGCGGCGGCCCAGGCCGGCCATCACGAGGACGGCCGCGACACCTTCGGCCACAGCGTGATCATCGACCCCTGGGGCAAGATCCTGGCCGAGGCCGACGACCAGCCCGGCTTCATCATCGCCGAGATCGATCCGGCCTATTCGGTGACGGCGCGCCAGGCCATTCCGGCGCTCGCCAATGCCCGCGATTTCTCGCTGCCGGAAATGCCGCAGGTCGGCTCCTTCGTGAACTGACCCGCAATCCCCATATTGAAGCCATGATCCGGTACAACCTCGTCTGCGTTGCAGGCCATGACTTCGAGAGCTGGTTTCGGGACGCCGATGCCTTTGACAAGGCGTCGGCGGCGCATGCCGTTTCCTGCCCGGAATGCGGCACGACCGAGGTCGTAAAGGCGATGATGGCGCCGTCGGTCGCGACCGCGCGCAAGCGCGAGGCGGCGGCGATGAAGGTCGCCGCCCCGGACCCGCGCCAGGTGGCGATGCGTGAGATGGTGCGCCAGCTGCGCCAGCACGTGACGGAGAACGCCGACTATGTCGGCGACAAGTTCGCCGAGGAAGCGCGCAAGATCCACTACGAGGAAGTCGAGGCGCGCGGCATCTATGGCGAGGCTTCGCCCGAGGAGGCGCGCGCGCTGATGGAGGAGGGGGTGGAGTTCCTGCCGCTCCCCAACCTGCCCGAGGACGGCAACTAGCGTTAGGCACTGGTTGCCGGGTGGCTAGGCTGTCGGGCGTTCGGCCGAGAGCATGTAGTTGACATCCATGTCGGTCGAGACGCGCCACTCGTCGCGGAGCGGGTTGTAGACAACGCCCGCCTCGGCGGCGAGGTCGAGGCCGTTGTCCCGAAGCGCGTCGGTCAGTTCCGAGGGGCGCACCAGCTTGCCGTAGCTGTGCGTGCCGCGCGGCAGCCAGCCGAGCACGACCTCGGCGCCGAAGATCGCCAGCGCCCATGCCTTGGGCGTCCGGTTGATGGTCGAAAGTACCATCAGCCCGCCCGGCTTCACCATCGACGACGTTTCCCGGATGAACAGATCGAGATCGGCGACATGCTCGACGATCTCCATGGCGAGCACGATGTCGAAGCGCTCGCCAGCGGCGGCGAGCGCCTCGGCCGTCGTCGCCCGGTAGTCGATCGAGAGGCCGGCCTCGCGCGCATGCAGCGACGCGACGCCGATATTGGTCGCCGAGGCATCCGCGCCGACGATGTCGGCGCCGAGACGGGCCATCGGCTCGGACAGGAGGCCACCACCGCAGCCGATGTCGAGCACGCGCAGGCCGGAAAGGGCCTTGGGATCCCGCGCGTCGCGGCCGAACAGCCGCGCCGCCTCGTCCTTGATGAAGCCGATCCGGATCGGGTTCAGCCTATGCAGCGGCGCGAACTTGCCCTTCGGCGCCCACCACTCGCCGGCGATCGCCGAGAAGTGCGCGATCTCGTCCTGGTCCACCGTCGTGGCCGTGGGGCCTGTCGAGGCGGACGGGGAGGGGGCGGTCTCGGGCGCGGTGGACATGGGCGGCTCCTTCTCAGGCGGAACGTCGTCGGCGCGAGGGGCGAAGTCAAGCCACGGCGGAACGGTGGCGTCTGATCGCCGCGCCCATGAGCGTTGATACGCCGTCTTCCTGGATCGGTCCGGTGTGGCGTTTCGCCGTCGCCGTTGCGGCTTCGTTCTGAAGCCGCTATGAAGGCGCCCGTCCGGCCCAGTCATGAGCCGGAACTCTTTCAATCCTTTCCGCGATTCCTGCGGAACCTGCCCTTCAAAGGTTGATGATGGCCCGGCTGGTGATGAAGTTCGGCGGTACGTCCGTCGCCGATATTGAACGCATCCGCAATGTGGCGCGTCACGTCAAACGGGAAGTCGATGCCGGCTTCCAGGTCGCCGTCGTGGTGTCGGCGATGTCGGGCAAGACCAACGAGCTCGTCGCTTGGACCCGCGACGCCGCCGCCATGCACGATGCGCGCGAATATGACGCCGTCGTCGCCTCGGGCGAGCAGGTGACCTCCGGGCTGCTGGCGATCGCGCTGCAGGAAATGGGCGTCAATGCGCGCTCCTGGCAGGGCTGGCAGATCCCGATCCGTACCGATGCCTCGCACGGCGCGGCCCGCATCGTCGACATCGACGGCTCGCGCCTGATCGAGCGGCTCGAGCAGGGCCAGGTCGCCGTCGTCGCCGGTTTCCAGGGCCTCGGCCCCGACAACCGCATCGCCACCCTCGGCCGCGGCGGCTCGGACACGAGCGCTGTTGCCATCGCCGCCGCCATCAAGGCGGATCGCTGCGACATCTACACCGATGTCGACGGCGTCTATACGACCGATCCCCGGATCGTGCCCAAGGCCAAGCGCCTCGACCGCGTCTCGCATGAGGAAATGCTCGAGATGGCGTCGCTCGGTGCCAAGGTGCTGCAGGTGCGCTCCGTTGAACTGGCCATGGTGCATGGCGTCCGGACCTTCGTGCGGTCCAGCTTCGTCGATCCGCAGGACCCGCGGCTCGCCGATCCGAACAATCCCCCAGGCACCCTCATTTGCGACGAGGACGAGATCGTGGAAAAGCAGGTTGTCACCGGCATCGCCTATGCCAAGGACGAGGCCCAGATCTCGCTGCGCGAAGTGGCCGACAAGCCGGGCGTCGCCGCGGCGGTGTTCGTGCCGCTGGCCGAGGCCAACATCAATGTCGACATGATCGTGCAGAACGTCTCCGAGGACGGCACGACGACCGACATGACCTTCACCGTGCCGACGGCCGATTTCGACCGCGCCTGGAAGGTGCTCGAGGGCGCCAAGGATTCGATCGGCTATTCGAGCGTCCAGGGCTCGCGCGATCTCACCAAGGTCTCGGTGATCGGCATCGGCATGCGCAGCCATGCCGGGGTCGCTGCCTCCGCCTTCAAGGCGCTGGCCGGCAAGGGCATCAACATTCGCGCGATCACTACTTCCGAGATCAAGATCTCGATCCTGATCGACGCCGCCTATACCGAGCTCGCGGTGCGCACGTTGCACACGCTGTACGGGCTCGACGCCGCCTGATCACGCGCGGTATGCGCGCGCGAAACACATTGTGTCTTCTGCCTAACTCGTGCCACGACTAGGTAGGAAAGCATGCCGGAGCGCGGCCGAATCGGTTGCGCCCGGAGGCGGTTTTCGGTGGTCGGAACCCGCTCACGTTCAAGCATTGAGGAAGGCGGACCATGCGGGGCTCACTCGCCGGGCCGCGCGTCCTGCTCCGTCGCCTGCGCGAGATCATGGCGGAGCCGATCAGCGCGCAAGACCGGCTCGACAAGATCGTCGCCCAGATCGCGGCCAACATGGTCGCGGAGGTGTGCTCGGTTTATGTTCTCCGCGCCGATGACGTGCTCGAGCTCTATGCGACCGAGGGCCTCAATCGCTCGGCGGTTCACCATGCCGGCCTGCGCGTCGGCCAGGGCCTTGTCGGCCTGATCGCCTCCGAGGCGCGGCCGCTCAATCTCCAGGACGCCCAGAGCCATCCGGCCTTCGCCTACCTGCCGGAAACCGGCGAAGAGATCTACAACGCCTTCCTCGGCGTGCCGATCCTGCGCGCCGGCCGCACGCTTGGCGTGCTCGTCGTGCAGAACCGCGCGCATCGCACCTATTACGACGAGGAAGTCGAGGCGCTGCAGACGACGGCCATGGTTCTGGCCGAGATGATCGCCGTCGGCGAACTGCAGGGCCTGGCCCGGCCCGGCACCTCGCTCGACGTGAAGCGCCCGCTCTCGCTCAAGGGCACGCCGCTCTCTGACGGCATCGCGCTCGGCCATGTCGTGCTGCACGAGCCGCGCGTCGTCGTCACGCAGCTGATCGCCGAGGATTCGGACCGCGAGAGCCAGCGCCTCGAGGCGGCGATTGCCAGCTTGCGCCTGTCGGTGGACGACATGCTCTCGCGCGACGACATCGCGCTGGCCGGCGAGCATCGCGACATCCTCGAAGCCTATAGGATGTTCGCCTATGACCGCGGCTGGGTCCGCCGCATGGACGAGGCGATCCAGAACGGTCTTTCGGCCGAGGCCGCGGTCGAGAAGGTCCAGAGCGACACGCGCGCGCGCCTGCAGCGCCAGACCGATCCCTATCTGCGCGAGCGGCTGCACGATTTCGACGATCTCGCGAACCGCCTGCTGCGGGAGCTGATGGGCAAGTCGCACGGGCCGGACGGCAAGAGCCTGCCCAAGGACGGCGTCATCGTCGCGCGCAACATGGGCGCGGCCGAACTGCTCGATTATGACCGCAACCGCCTGCGCGGCCTCGTGCTGGAGGAGGGCGGAGCCACGAGCCACGTGACGATCGTGGCGCGTGCCCTCGGCATCGCCACGATCGGTCGGGCGGCGAACATCGTTTCGCTGGTCGAGAACGGCGATCCCATCATCCTAGACGCCGACACGGGCGAGGCGCACGTTCGACCGCCGGCCGATGTCGAGGCCGCCTACGCCGAGAAGGTCCGCTTCCGCGCCAAGCGCCAGGCCCAGTACAGGCTGCTGCGCAACAAGCCGGCCGTCACGCGCGACGGTCACCGTGTTTCGCTCAACATGAATGCCGGCCTGCTGGTCGACCTGCCGCATCTGGTCGAGGCGGGCGCCGAGGGCATCGGCCTATTCCGCACCGAGCTGCAGTTCATGGTCGCCTCGACCATGCCGCGGCTCGACGAGCAGACGGCGCTCTATGCCGCCGTCCTGAAGACGAGCGGCAACCGGCCCGTCGTGTTCCGTACGCTCGACATCGGCGGCGACAAGGTGCTGCCCTATATGCGCATGCAGCCGGAGGAGAACCCGGCGCTTGGCTGGCGCGCCATCCGGCTCGGACTGGACCGGCCCGGCCTGCTGAGGATCCAGCTGCGCGCGCTGCTGCACGCGGCCGGCGGGCGGGAACTCCGCGTGATGCTGCCGATGGTCACCGAAGTGGGCGAGATCCATCGTGCCCGGGCCCTGCTCGAGCGCGAGCTGGCGCAGCTGCGCCGGCATGGCCACGAGGAGCCGACGCGCATCCTGCTGGGCTCGATGATCGAGGTGCCGGCGCTGCTGTTCCAGCTCGATTCGCTGATGCAGGCCGTCGACTTCGTTTCGGTCGGATCCAACGATCTCTTGCAGTACATGACGGCGAGCGACCGTGGAAACACCCGGGTCGCAACCCGCTTCGACCCGCTGTCGCGGCATTTCCTGCGTACCCTGCGCATGATCGTCGAGGGCGCCGACCGGCATCAGACGCCGGTCACGCTCTGCGGCGAGATCGCCAGCCGTCCGCTGGCCGCGATGGCGCTGGCCGGCATCGGATTCCGCTCGCTCTCCATGTCGGCGGCGGCCATTGGGCCGGTCAAGGCGGCGTTGCTGGCGCTCGACATCGGCAGGCTGAAGGCCGTGCTCGATCCCCTGCTTGCCCTGGACGATGGCGAGGACGGCGTCCGCGCGGCGTTGACCGCCTTCGCCGAATCTGAAGGCGTACCGATCTGACTACGATGCTTCCGACTGGACTTCCCTGGGACAAGATCAACCACCTCGTCGCCCGCGCCGAGGTGATCGATCAGAAGCTGGCCGCGACCAGCGATGGCGGCACGCTGGTGCAGCTGTCGAAGGAGCGCTCGGAGCTGCAGGACATCGTCGAGGCGGTGCGCGCGCTGAAGGCGGCCGTCGCCGAGCGCGAGGCGCTGGACGAACTCGCGGGTGATCCCGAGATGGCGGGGCTCGCCGAGGAGGAGCGCGCGGCGCTCGACGATCGCGTCGAGGCGCTGGTCCAGGAGATCCGCATCCTGCTCCTGCCGCGCGACGCCGCCGACGAGAAGAGCGCCATCCTCGAAATCCGCGCCGGCACGGGCGGCGACGAGGCGGCGCTGTTCGCCGGCGACCTGTTCCGCATGTACCAGCGTTACGCGCAGCTGCACGGCTGGCGGATGCAGGTGCTCTCCGAAAGCGAGGGCGAGGCCGGCGGCTACAAGGAAATCATCGCCGACGTGACGGGCAGGGGCGTGTTCGCGCGGCTGAAGTTCGAGTCGGGTGCGCATCGCGTCCAGCGCGTGCCGGAAACCGAGTCGAGCGGACGCATCCATACCTCGGCCGCCACCGTGGCGGTGCTGCCGGAAGCGGCGGACGTCGACATCGACATCCGTCCCGAGGACGTCAAGATCGACACGACGCGGGCCTCCTCGGCCGGCGGACAGCACGCCAACACCACCGATACGGCGGTGCGCATCACCCATATCCCGACCGGCACCGTCATCGTCGTCGCCGGCCGGTCGCAGCACCAGAACCGCGCCCAGGCGACGCAGATCCTGCGCGCCCGCCTGTTCGACATGGAGCGCGAGCGGCTCTCGTCCGAACGCGCCGCCGACCGCAAGGGCCAGGTCGGCTCGGGCGACCGCTCCGAGCGCATCCGCACCTATAATTTCCCTCAGGGGCGGGTCACCGACCACCGCATCAACCTGACGCTCTACAAGCTCGAGGCGGTGATGGCCGGCGATGCGCTCGACGAGATCATCGGCCCCCTGATCACCGAGCATCAGGCCGGGCTGCTCGCCGCGCTCGATTCATGAGCACGCTGGTCGCGGCGCGGCAGGCCGCGGCGCGCCGCTTGTCGGCGGGGCTCGGCGCCGACGCGACGCCGGCGCTCGACGCGCGCCTGCTCGTCGCGGCGGTGATCGGCGTCGCGCCCGATCGGCTGGTGCTGGTCGATGACCGCCCGCTGACCGACGACGAGATCGAGGCGATCGACCGCGCGGTCGCGCGCCGTCTCGCCGGCGAGCCTGTCGCCCGCATCGTCGGGACGAAGGAGTTCTGGGGGCTCGAGTTCCACCTCGCCGACGCGACGCTGGTGCCGCGTCCCGACACCGAGATCCTGGTCGAGACGGCGCTTGCCTGGATCGAGCGCCAGGGGCGCCAGAACGAGCCGCTCCGCATTGTCGATATCGGCACCGGCAGCGGCGCCATCCTGATCGCGCTGCTGAGCGCGCTGCCGAACGCGATCGGGCTCGGCATCGACCTCTCCGAGGAAGCGGCGCGCACCGCGCGCGACAATGCGGCGCGGCTCGGTTTCGCGGCGCGCGGCCAGTTCGCGGTGGGGCGCTGGGCGGAATGTTGCGGCCCGGTTGATGTAATCGTCTCCAACCCACCCTATATTGCGAGCGATGTCATCCGGACGCTGGATCGCGAGGTCAGGGACCACGATCCGATGCTGGCGCTGGACGGGGGCGCGGACGGGCTGGATGCCTATCGCGCCATTCTCGGGGACCTTGCGCGTGTCATGGCGCCGGGCGGCGCGGCATTTCTGGAAATTGGTTTCGATCAGGCCGAGGCCTTGAGGGTCCTGGCAGACGAGACGCGGTTCGAGGCGTTGATCCATCGTGACCTGTCGGGTCACGATCGCGTCGTGGCGCTGACGCGGTTCGATTGAGGGCGCGAGGAGGACCGATCGGCGGTTCATGAGGCACCGCCCGGAATAATCCGCTTGGAAATCAGGCACGAAACAGCTAGTTTCCGAGCCGCCGCAGATGGATTTGATGCGACTCCCGACCGTCGACGCTTCGGCCGCGATCTGGAGCAGCGCGGTTAGGGGCCACCATATCGTCAAGAGGGTCGGATCGGGGGAGATCGGCCAGACTCTGGTAGCTCGAACATCATCTTCGCTCGGTACGACACGAATTCCCGGACGCCCCGCCTTGGCGGTGGCCAGGTGCCCCTCGATCCGCATGCGGATCCCGGCTGCCTCGATCTGCGGAATGGTGCTGATCGCCTTCGCCGGTTCCGGCCTCTCGTGCCTTGGCTCGAGACGACCCGATCGACGGAATTGTCCCGACCGGCGTTGCGGTCGATGAGATTGTTTGACCTTGTTGGTCACGGAAGAGAAAATTCATGAGACAAGGACAGCAGAACAACAACAACAACAACAAGCGGATGCGCGGGCGGAACAACAACAATAACAACAACCGCAAGGGCCCGAACCCGCTGACCCGCTCCTATGAGAGCAACGGCCCGGACGTGAAGATCCGTGGCACGGCGCTGCATATCGCCGAGAAATACGTGACCCTGGCGCGCGATGCGCAGTCGTCGGGGGACCGCGTGATGGCGGAAAACTATCTGCAGCACGCCGAGCACTATTTCCGCGTGATCGCCGCCGCCCAGGCGCAGAATGCGCAGAACAACCCGCAGCAGCAGCCCTTCTACCGCGCCGACCAGGAAGAGGACGGCATGGACGAAGAGGATGATCGCTTCAGCGAGCGCTTCGGCCAGCCGCACCATCACGAGCGCGCGCCGCAGGGCGAACGCCAGCCGGGTCGCGAGAACGACGGCAACATCGTCGGGCCGAATGATCCGCAGCCCTATATCAACGGCGGCAACGGCGAGGGCGGCGATCGTCAGCCTTCCGAACGGCAGGAGCGCTTCGAGCGCCAGGGCCGGCAGGACCGCCAGGATCGTCAGGACCGTCCCGATCGCCAGGATCGCGGCGACCGTCAGGATCGTGGCGAGCGTCAGCCGCGCGGCGAGCGGGGCGATCGCCGGGACCGCCAGGACCGTCAGGATCGCGGCAATCGCGGCGAGCGCTCCGATCATTCGCAGCTGCCGCGCTTCGTGACCGGTGGTCCGGCGCGTCCGGCCGCCGAGCAGCCGCAACCGGCCGTCGAGGCGGACAAGGATGCGCTCGCCGAAGCGCCGGTCGCGTTCGACGCGGCGCCTGTCGTCGCCGCTCCGGTCGAGCCCGCGCCGATCGCCGAGGCCGCGCCCGTCGTCGTCGAGGCGGCTCCGGTCGCCGAGCCGGCGCCGCCGGCTCCGACCCGCCGCCGCGCGCCGAAGGCCGAGGCCGCCGCGGCGAAGGCCGAGCAGCCGGCGCTCGATCTCGAGCAGCAGGCCAGCGAGACCGCCGAGGCCGGGGAAGAGGAATTCCGTCCGCGCAAGCGTCGCACCACGCGCAGCCGCGCCCGCACGGGCGACGAGGCCGAGCCGGTGCTCGCGACGGAGCCCGCCGGCGAGGAATAGGCCGCGGTCCCGATTGATTCATGCCAATGCCCGGGCGTCGTCGCCCGGGCATTTTTGTTTGCGGGCGGCGCATGGGCCCGCGTCTCGCCGGGCCCATGGACAGGGTTGACGCGGCTTGCGTCCTTCCCGCCATAATTGTCGGGCTCGCCCCTTCTGTTGCGCGACGGCCACACCATATTACCGGTGGCGGCAGGCCACGCATGGATGTCGCCGGACGCAAGTCCATATCTTTGGAGCGGCCCATTCGCGCTTTCGAGGCGGTGGGACCGGGTCAGGAGGCACAAATGAATTTTGAGAATTATTCCGAGCGCGCGCAGGGTTTCATCCAATCCGCGCAGACGCTCGCCATGACGCGCGGCAATCAGCAGTTCACGCCCGAGCATCTGCTCAAGGTTCTTCTCGATGACGAGGAGGGCCTTGCCGGCGGCTTGATCGACAGCGCCGGCGGCCATTCGCGCCAGGCGCTGGCCGCGACCGAGCGCGCGCTCGAGGCGATGCCGAAGGTTTCGGGGGGCGGCGCCGGCCAGCTCTATCTCGCGCCGCCGCTTGCGAAGGTGTTCCAGCAGGCGTCCGACCTCGCCAAGAAGGCCGGCGACAGCTTCGTCACGGTCGAGCGGCTGCTGCTGGCGCTGGCGCTGGAGAAGGACGCCAAGACCGCGGAGATCCTGAAGGAGGCCGGCGTCACGCCGGTCGCGCTCAACCGCGCCATCGAGCAGCTGCGCCAGGGGCGGACGGCCGACACGGCCGGCGCCGAGGGCCAGTATGACGCGCTGAAGAAGTATGCCCGCGACCTCACCCAGGTGGCGCGCGACGGCAAGCTCGATCCGGTCATCGGCCGCGACGACGAGATCCGCCGCACCATCCAGGTGCTGTCGCGCCGCACCAAGAACAATCCGGTCCTGATTGGTGAGCCCGGCGTCGGCAAGACGGCGATCGCCGAGGGGCTGGCGCTCCGGATCGTCAATGGCGACGTGCCGGAGAGCCTGAAGGACAAGCGCCTGCTCGCCCTCGACATGGGCTCGCTGATCGCCGGCGCGAAATATCGCGGCGAGTTCGAGGAGCGGCTGAAGGCGGTGCTGTCCGAGGTGACGGCGGCCAATGGCGGCATCATCCTGTTCATCGACGAGATGCACACGCTGGTCGGCGCGGGCAAGGCGGACGGCGCGATGGATGCGTCCAACCTGTTGAAGCCGGCGCTCGCTCGTGGCGAATTGCACTGCGTCGGCGCGACCACGCTCGACGAATACCGCAAGCATGTCGAGAAGGACGCGGCGCTTGCCCGCCGGTTCCAGCCGATCTTCGTCGGTGAGCCGACGGTCGAGGACACGATCTCGATCCTGCGCGGCATCAAGGAGAAATACGAGCTGCATCACGGCGTCAGGATCACCGATTCCGCGCTGGTGTCGGCGGCGACGCTTTCGAACCGCTACATCACCGACCGTTTCCTGCCGGACAAGGCCATCGACCTCGTCGACGAGGCCTCGGCGCGTCTGCGCATGCAGGTCGATTCCAAGCCGGAGGCGCTCGACGAACTCGATCGCCGCATCATCCAGCTGAAGATCGAGCGCGAGGCGCTGAAGAAGGAGACCGACCAGGCGTCGAAGGACCGGCTCGAGCGGCTCGAGAAGGAACTGACCGACCTCGAGGAGGAGTCGAGCGCCTTCACGCAGAAGTGGCAGGCGGAGAAGCAGAAGCTCAACGCCGCTCAGAAGCTGAAGGAACAGCTCGACCAGGCCCGCAGCGACCTCGACAAGGCGCAGCGCACCGGTGACCTGGCCAAGGCGGGCGAGCTCGCCTATGGCACGATCCCGACGCTGGAACGCCAGCTTGCCGAGGCCGAGAAGGCGCAGGTCAGCACGATGATGGAAGAGGCGGTGACGCCCGATCACATCGCGCAGGTCGTGTCGCGCTGGACCGGCGTCCCGGTCGACAAGATGCTCGAGGGCGAGCGCGAGAAGCTTCTCCGCATGGAGGATGAGCTCGGCCGTCGCGTCGTGGGCCAGGGCGAGGCGGTGCATGCCGTGTCGACCGCCGTCCGGCGCGCCCGCGCCGGACTGCAGGACCCGAACCGGCCGATCGGCTCGTTCCTGTTCCTCGGTCCGACCGGCGTCGGCAAGACGGAGCTGACCAAGGCGGTCGCCTCCTTCCTGTTCGACGACGAGACCGCGATGGTGCGCATCGACATGTCGGAGTTCATGGAGAAGCACTCCGTGGCCCGGCTGATCGGCGCCCCTCCGGGCTATGTCGGCTACGAGGAGGGCGGCGCGCTGACCGAAGCCGTGCGGCGGCGGCCCTACCAGGTCGTGCTGTTCGACGAGGTCGAGAAGGCGCATCCCGACGTCTTCAACGTGCTGCTGCAGGTGCTCGATGATGGCCGCCTCACGGATGGCCAGGGTCGGACGGTCGATTTCAAGAACACGATCATCATCATGACCTCGAACCTCGGCTCCGACTTCCTCGCGCATCTGCGCGACGATGAGGATGTCGATAGCGTGCGCGAGCAGGTCATGGCGGTGGTGCGCGGGCATTTCCGGCCCGAGTTCCTGAACCGGCTCGACGACATCATCCTGTTCCACCGCCTGAAGAAGAGCGAGATGGGGCGGATCGTCGAGATCCAGCTCGGCCGCCTGGCGCGGCTGCTCGACGATCGCAAGATCACGCTCGAGCTCGACGACACGGCGCGGGCCTGGCTGGCCGAGAAGGGTTACGACCCGGCCTATGGCGCGCGTCCGCTGAAGCGGGTGATCCAGCGCTATGTGCAGGATCCGCTCGCCGACAAGCTGCTGGGCGGCGAGATCGCCGACGGCTCGCTCGTCAAGATCACGGCGGGGACGGACAGGCTGTTGTTCCTGCCGCGTGGCGAGGCACGCTCCGAAGCGGCGTAATTCGCTCTGCTTCCGGAAGAGTTGGGGGCCGCGCTACCGAGAGGCAGCGCGGCCTTTTTCATGGCGTCAGCCCGCCGGGTCGCGTTCCTGCCAGTGCGCGTGGAGCGCCGCCACGTCGCCCGAGCAGAGGAGCGGCATCGCGGCGCGGAGCGCTTCCGGCTCCCAGTCCCACCAGGCCATCTCCAGCAGCATCGCGATCACCTCGTCGTCGAAGCGCTTGCGGATCACCCGCGCCGGATTGCCGCCAACGATGGCGTATGGTTCGACGTCGCGGGTCACGAGCGCCCGGCTGCCGATCACCGCGCCATGGCCGATGCGGATGCCGGGCATGATCATTGCCTCGGCGCCGATCCAGACATCATTGCCGATCACCGTGTCGCCGGCGCGCTGATAGGCGTTGACCGCGCCGGCGAAGGTCGGTTCCTCGGGCAGGTAGAAGAACGGGAAGGTCGAAACCCAGTCGTTCCTGTGCCCCTGGTTGCCGGCCATCATGAAGGAGGCGCCGGTGCCGATCGAGCAGAAGCTGCCGATGATCAGCCGGTCGACGTCGTCGCGGTCCGGCATCAGGTAGCGGGCGCAGTCGTCGAAGGAATGGCCGTGATAGTAGCCGGAATAATAGCTGTAGCGGCCGACGACGATGTTCGGGTTCGTCACCTGCTCGCTGAGCGGCTTGCCCCGGAAGGGGCTCTCGAAATAGTTCATGGTCGTTTCCATGCGGCCGTGCGCGGACGAGCATTCGCTGCCCGGCGGCCTTCGCGGGAAAGGTTCCGCCCTGGCGGGCGGAGGACGGAAGAGGCGCGGCAGCCCTTGCGGGCGGCTCGTCGCCTAGGAACTTCGCGTCGCTCTGTCGCTTTCTGGAAGCATCATTGGGCCCGTTGAATGAATCCGATGATCAGTTGGTCGCCTCGTCCTCGATCGCCACGGCGGCGACCTTGGAACTGGCCGGCGTTCCGATCAGCGTGTCGATGCGCGCCTTCTCCTGCTTGAAGGCTGTCAGGATGTCGCCCTGCAGCACGCGGCCGCGCGGCAGGCGCACGCGCAGCGGGTCCACCGGCTTGTTGTTGATGCGCACTTCGTAGTGAAGATGCGGGCCGGTCGACAGGCCGGTCGATCCGACATAGCCGATCAACTGGCCCTGCCGCACCTTGGCGCCCGGCCGGATACCCTTGACGATCGCCGACTGGTGCGCATAGGCCGATTCATAGCCATTGGTGTGCCGGATCAGGGTGAAGTTGCCGTAGCCCGAGCTCCAGCCTGCTTTCTCGACCGTGCCGTTGCCGGCGGCGAGGATCGGCGTGCCGCGCGCGGCCGCCCAGTCGACGCCCGGATGGAGGCGCTGATAGCCGAGGATCGGATGCTTGCGGTAGCCGAAATTGGAGCGCAGCACGCCGCCGTTCATCGGCTTGCGGATCAGGAACTTCTTGGCGCTGCGGCCTTCCTCGTCGAAATAGTCGACGACGCCGTCATCGGGCGAGCGGTAGCGGTAATAGCGCTTGGTCGCGCCGTCGAGCGTGATCGCCGCGTAGAGGATTTCCTCGTCGTCCTCATTGCCATCCGCCTCCGGCAACGAATGGAACACTTCGAGCGAGTCGCCCGGCGACACGCGCGACTGGAAATCGACGTCGTAGGAGAAGATGTGGATCAGCTCGGTGATGAGCGGGCCCGGAATCTTCTGCTCGAGGGCGGTCTCGTAGACGGCCTGGTACAGCCGCGGCATCGGGCCGTTGCTGTCGGGAACCGCATCGTCGGCGGTCTCGAATTCGTCCGTCGAGGTCTCCGGCTCATCGGCGCGCACGAAGCTGTCGTCGTCGCGGCGGGCGACTGTCGCCTGGTGTGATCCTTCCTCGTAGATCGATACACGCATCGGCCGGCGGGTCTCGCCCTCGGCCGAATAGAGGATGCGCACCTTCTGGCCGGCATGCAGGTCGGAGAGATCCATCAGGTCGGACATGGCCGACAGGATGTTCGTGGCATCGGCCTCGCCGATCTCGTTCTCCGTCAGGATGCCTTCCAGCGTGTCCTTCTTGTCGACGACGGCGATCCGCTCGTCCGAGGCGAGGGCGGGACCCGACTTGGAAACGAAGGAGACGTTTTCCGGCACGATGCGGACGCCGAGCGCGGAGAACGGATCGGTGCCGCTTTCGTCGAAGGAGAAGCGGTCGGGATCGACATAGGCGAGAGCCGCGAGCTGCGTGTCGCCGGTAACCGTCGTCTGGATCGAGGCGCGGGCCACCTGCTCCGCCTCGGTCGGGCTGAAGCTCGGCTCCTCGTCGCCCGGCGCCTGGTCGAGGGGGAAGTCGACCACCTTGATCGATACCTCGCCCTCGACGTTGACGCCGTAGATCTGTTCCTGATCGGGCCCGATGGCGACCTCGCCGGTGGTGGCATCCAGGTCGCCGTCGCCGCTCGAGCCGGGATCCGCGCCGTCGGCGGCGATCAGGCCCTCGTCGCCGCCATCGCCCGACGTGCCTTCGTCCTTGATGACCTCGAGCTTTTCGGTCGCGACCGGGGCGGTATCGTTGCCGCGCCGGTCGCCGGCTGCCGCGGCGACGATCTTCGCCGGGTCATAGGCCGGCACGTCATCGCTGAGCGCGGTGATGGTGGTGGCGATGGACGTCGAGATCTTGGCGAAGGGCTTCAGCTTGATGAGATCGCGATCGCCCTGCTTGGTGACGGTGCTGACCTGCACGACCTGACGGTCCGAGGCTGCCTCGCGCACCATGCGCATGCGGTCGCCCTTCGAGCCGTTGGTCAGCGGCACGTCGCCACCGGCCTCCGAGGCGCGCAGCGCCCGGGCCACTTCCGGCGGCACGGCGAGCTGGTGGCGGCCGTCGAGCGCGGCGAGCAGCGCGCCGCCCATCAGGATCGTCGAGGTGAAGCCGGTAAGCACGGTGCCGGTCAGCCAGCGGATGCTGATACCGCGGCGCTGGGGAAGGCCTTCGCCGGTGTCGCCGACGGAAAGAGGCGGCTCGCGACCCAGGTCGATCCCCGTGCCGTTCGGGCCTCTCGCAAGCGCGCCGATGCGCGTCGATCCCTTCACGGTCCCGTCTACTCCCCGTCGTCGACGGCCTGGCGGCCGCGCATATGGTCTTTCCGGTCGCCTGGCGAATGACGAAGGAACTTGCCGTCAGAGGCGTCCCAAGTCAACGCGAGCGAACGTTGTTTGATGGATGAATGTGACCGCCTCGGCCGATCGGCGCCTTCATCGGCCGTCGTCCGCTCGAGGGCCGTGAAGAACCGTGCCTCATCCATCCAAAAACATGTCGCCGGTCCGTCCGGCGTTCTTCTGTGACGTCGTCCCTTATCGTGTCAGCAATAAGGCTGCGGATCGCCTTGCCTCGCGTGCGCGCGCGAAGATTAGGGTAGGGGAGGCGCTGCGCGGCTCCGGCTGCGGCGCTCGAGGGAGGCCGGCTCGCGGGATCGTCGGGGGAGGGAGGCGGCAGACGGAGCTCCGGCAATCTTGTGCGCGGCGGAGGCGTGGATGTGCTGGGTGCGGGAGAGGGGCGGTCACCGATATTCGGGCCGTGTCGGTGGCGCCGCACACGGAAAGGTGGGCCTCTTCTCCGGTTAACGGAAATTAATGTTTTCAATGGGTTAGTCGGGAATGGCTGGGTTCTGCGGTTTGTTGGGTGGGGCTGGGTTGGTTGTCCACATGGCGGGATTTGGGTTGGCGGAAAAAGTTCGAATTGTCGGAAATTCGAGTTGACGGTTTCGGGAGCTGGGCCTATAACCCGGCTCAAGAACGCGGGCGGCACCGCTGCCAGCGAACGGAAAACTCGTCTCTGAGTTTTGTTATTTGGGTGCTTGACGGGCCATCGGTTGGTGGCTAGATAAGCACCTCTGGTTCGGCCGGTTGGCCGGCGGCGAGGCGGTCCTTCGGGG
>NZ_AUHO01000012.1 GCF_000423225.1 Kaistia adipata DSM 17808 | reverse complement strand
ATCGCCAGCGCCCACGCTTGGCTGATGATCGCCTGCATCAAACTCCTCGTCAGGCGCCTCAGCCAAGCCCGATGTTGAATTATGGGCCGGATTCTCAGGATGATGGCCGGGTGTCATGGAAATCTGCCTGAAGGAAACGACGCGCGAGAAGGAGACAGCATGACTACGCCGATCGATGAACTCTCGGTCCGCATCACCGCAGATACCTCCGCCTTCACTGCCTCGCTGGAGGGGCTGGCCAAGCAGGCGGATGGGTTTTCCGGCACGATCAGCCGGGCGTTTCGCGACGCCGTCGTTGGCGGCAAGGAGTTCGACGACATCCTGAAGGGGCTGGCGCTGCGCTTCTCGACGATGGCGCTCAACGCGGCGCTGAAGCCGATCGAGAACGGCATCGGCAGCCTGCTGTCGGGCCTGGTCGGTTCGCTGGGTTCGCTCGGCGGCGTCACGCCCTTCGCCAAGGGCGGCGTCGTCGCCAGCCCGACTTATTTCCCGCTCTCCGGCGGGCTCGGGCTGATGGGCGAGGCGGGGGCGGAAGCGGTGATGCCGCTTGCCCGCGGGCCGGACGGAAGGCTCGGCGTCGCCGGCGGCGGCAGCGGGCCCGTGACCGTCAACATCGCCATCCAGACGGCGGATGTGGCGTCGTTCCGCAAGTCCGAGGCGCAGGTCGCCGCGACACTCGCCCGCGCCGTCGGGCGCGGCAGGAGGGGGCTGTGAAGGCTCCATCGATCGCAGCCAGAACGCCATTCCCAACATGCTGAGGAGGCCCGCAGGGCCGTCTCGAAGCACGCACTCACTCGGGCAATCGATGGGCTGCATCGCGGTTGTGCGTCCTTCGAGGCCCGAGCTGTGCTCGGGCACCTCAGGATGATGGAGGTGTCGACCTGCATGACTTCCGGCGACGCAAAGCGAAGGAGCCATCCATGCCGCTGATCCCGGCCTTTCATGAGGTGCGCTTTCCGACCGGCATCGCCTTCGGCTCGTCGGGCGGGCCGGAGCGGCGCACCGAGATCGTCACGCTCGGCTCGGGTAACGAGCGGCGCAACGCCCGCTGGGCCGATGCGCGCCGACGCTACGACGCCGGCTATGGCGTGCGCTCGCTCGCCGATCTCGATCAGGTGATCCAGTTCTTCGAGGAGCGGCGCGGCCGCCTGTTCGGCTTCCGCTGGCGCGACCGGATGGACGATGCTTCGGCGCCGCCGGGCGCCGCCATCGCGGCGACTGACCAGAAACTCGGTACGGGCGACGGCGAGACGGCGGTGTTCCAGCTGGTGAAGACCTATGGAGCGCTGCACGCGCCCTATGAGCGGACCATCGCCAAGCCCGTCGACGGCTCGGTCCTGGTGGCGATCGATGGCGCGTCGCTGGATCCGGGCGCCTTCGCCGTCGATCCGACGACCGGCCGCGTCACCTTCTCGGCACCGCCGGACGAGGGCGCCGAACTGACGGCAGGTTTCCGCTTCGACGTGCCGGTGCGCTTCGACACCGACCATCTCGTCGTCAACCTTGCCGCCTTCGAGGCCGGCGAGATCCCGTCGATCCCGATCGTGGAGATCCGGCCGTGAGGAAACTGGCATGAGAGCGATCCCTTCCGATCTCGCCGCGCATCTTTCCGGCGACGCCTCGACGACCTGCCATTGCTGGCGTCTCGACCGGGCGGACGGCGTCACGCTCGGCTTCACCGACCATGACCGCGACCTCGTCTTCGACGGCGTCACCTTCGAGGCGGCGAGCGGGCTCGACGCCGGCGAGGCGAATGCCGAGACCGGCCTGGTGACGGGCGGCATGGAGGTCGCGGGCGCGCTCATCTCCGACCGGCTCTCGGAGGCGGATCTGGCGGCCGGCCGCTTCGACCATGCCCGGATCGAGACCTATATCGTCAACTGGGCCGCGCCGGCCGAGCGGCTGCTGCTGCGCGTCGGCCATGTCGGCGAGGTGCTGCGCGAGGATGACGCGTTTCGGGCCGAGATCCGCGGCCTCGCCGCCGCGCTCGATCAGCCGCAGGGGCGCGTGTTCCGTGCCGCTTGCGACGCCGATCTTGGCGACGGGCGCTGCCGGGTCGATCTCGACGATCCGGCTTTTCACGGCAGCGGCGCCGTCGTCGCGGCGGCGGACGGGCGGCGCTTCACGGTGTCCGGCCTCGACGGTTTCGCGACCGGCTGGTTCGAACGCGGCGTCGTCCACTGGACGAGCGGCGCCAATGAAGGCCGCCGCGCCGTGGTCAAGGCGCAGCGCGCCGGCGCGGAGGGGCTGACCATCGAGCTCTGGAGCCCGATGACGGGGCCGATCCTGCCGGGCGATGGCTTCGACGTCACGGCGGGCTGCAACAAGCGCTTCGCCACCTGTCGAGAAAAATTCGCCAATGGGCTGAATTTCCGGGGCTTTCCGCACATGCCCGGCAATGATTTCGCGCTCGGCTACGCCCGCTCCGGCAGCCGCAATGACGGCGGCCGGATCTCCGGCTGAGGGGTAGATCAGCCCGGCCGGACGGGCGGCGCGGCGGCGAGCGCGGTTTCCAGCGCGTCGATCGCGGCGAGCGCTTCGCGGGCGGCCTCGTCCTGCAAGGGCGTGCCGGCCGTGGCGGCGCGGCTCGCGAGCCGGAGCGTCTCGAAGCAGCGCGCGGCCGCGTCGGTCGCCGCCGCGCCGACCGCCGGTGTCCAGGTGACATGCGCCAGCGCGATGTCGATGGCGCGGCTGATCTCGTTCTTGCGCTCCCAGGCGGTCTCGCGCGTCAGCGTCGTCAGGATCGCCCTGACCGCATCCATGCTCTCGCTGTATCCGGCCATGCCGTGCCCCGCTTCAAACTGCGCCGGTTCGCCCGGCGCCGGGAAACTCGCAGATTCGGAGGCGGATCGAAATGGTCACCAGCCTTTCCCGCGCGCTCGTCGTCGACGCGGCCATGCCATGGCTCGGCACGCCCTATCGCCACCAGGCCTCGCTCCGGGGAGTGGGCTGCGACTGCCTCGGCCTGGTGCGCGGCGTCTGGCGCGAGCTCTATGGCCGCGAGGCCGAGGCGATGCCGGCCTATACACCCGACTGGGCCGAAGCCGGCGGCGTCGAGACGCTCGCCGCGGCGGCGGGCCGGCACATGCCGGCGATCCCGTCCCGAGACGCCACGACGGGCGATCTGCTGCTTTTTCGCTGGCGCGAGACGCTGCCCGCCAAGCATGCGGCGATACTCGTCGCACCCGACCGGTTCATCCACGCGCAGGACGGCGCCGCCGTCGCGCTCGCCAGCCTGTCGCCCTGGTGGCGGCGGCGCATCGCCTTCGCCTTCTCGTTTCCCGGAGTGACCGACTGATGGCGACCCTCGTCCTGCAGGCGGCCGGCGCCGCCATCGGCGGCCTGTTCGGGCCGCTCGGCGCGATCGTCGGCGGCGCGGTCGGCGCGATGGCCGGCTATGCCGTCGACCAGAGCCTGTTCGGCCGCGACATCGAGGGGCCGCGCCTCTCCGATCTTTCGGTGCAGCGCTCGGAGGAGGGCGCGCCGATCCCGCGCGTCTTTGGCCGCGCCCGGCTGGCGGGACAGGTCATCTGGGCGACGCGCTTCCAGGAGGTGCGCAAGGAGGAGGGCGGCAAGGGCGGGCCGACCGTCACGACCTATTCCTATTTCGCCAATTTCGCGGTGGGGATCTGCGAGGGGCCGATCGCCCGCATCGGCCGCGTCTGGGCCGATGGCGCGCTGCTCGACATGGCGCGCGTGCATCATCGCGTGCATCTGGGAGGCGAGGACCAGCCGGCCGACAGCCTGATCGAGGCGAAGCAGGGCGCGAGCGGAACGCCAGCCTATCGCGGCACGGCGATGGTGGTGTTCGAGCGGCTGCCGGTCGGCGACTATGGCAACCGCCTGCCGCAGCTTGCCTTCGAAGTGTTCCGCGCCGTGGGCGGCGTCGAGGATGCGATCCGCGCCGTCGTCATCATCCCGGGCGCGTCCGAATTCGCCTATGACCCGCTCCCCGTCTACACCTCGCGCGGGCCCGGCCGCCGCGTCACCATCAACCGCCATGTCGACGGCGCGCGGACCGACTGGGAAGCCTCGATCGACGCCCTGCAGGCGCTCTGCCCGAACCTCCAACGGGCGGCGCTCGCCGTCACCTGGTTCGGCGACGATCTGCGCGCCGGATCCTGCACAGTGACGCCGCGCGTCGAGGACCACGCGACCGTCACCAGCCCGACATCCTGGCGGGTCTCGGGGCTTGGTCGCGGCGCGGCCCGCTCGGTCAGCCGCATCGACGATCGCCCGGCCTTCGGCGGCACGCCCTCGGACGCCAGCGTCATCCGCGCGATCGGGGACCTGAAGGCGCGCGGCATCGCCGTCACCTTCTATCCGTTCCTGATGATGGACATCCCGGCCGATAACGCGCTGCCGCATCCCTGGTGGGACGGCAACCAGCCCGCTTTTCCCTGGCGCGGCACGATCACCGCCGCGATCGCACCGGGGCGGCCGGGCTCGCCGGACCAGACGGCGGCGGCCGCCGACGAGATCGCGGCCTTCGTCGGCACGGCGCTGCCGGCGCATTTCTCGGTCTCGGGCGGAGCGGTGCACTATTCCGGACCCGACGAATGGACCTATCGGCGCATGGTCCTGCACGCCGCCCATCTCTGCAAGGCGGCCGGCGGCGTCGACGCCTTCCTGATCGGCTCGGAACTGCGCGGGCTGACGACGCTGCGCTCGGATGCCTCGACCTATCCCTTCGTCGCGGCGCTGCGCCAGCTGGCGGCCGAAATCCGGCTGATCCTGCCGGCCGCGAAAATCACCTATGCCGCCGACTGGAGCGAATATTTCGGTCACCAGCCTCCCGATGGCTCGGGCGACGTCCATTTCCACCTCGATCCGCTCTGGGCCGACGACGCCATCGACGCGATCGGCATCGACAGCTACGTGCCGCTCTCCGACTGGCGCGACGGCTTCGAGCATCTGGACGCTACCGTCGCCGACAGCGGCCGCGACGTCGCCTATCTGCGTTCGAACATCGCCGGCGGCGAGGGCTTCGACTGGTACTATGCGAGCGACGCCGACCGGATGGCGCAGATCCGGTCGGCGATCACCGATGGTGGGGCCGGCAAGCCCTGGGTGTTCCGCTACAAGGACCTTGTCGGCTGGTGGTCGAACCCGCATTTCGACCGGCCAGGCGGTGTCGAGAGCGGCACGCCGACAGCCTGGACGCCGCGCTCAAAGCCGATCTGGTTCACCGAGATCGGCTGCGCGGCGATCGACAAGGGCGCCAACGAGCCGAACGTCTTCCCGGATCCCAAGGTCGGCGGCGCGCGGTTGCCGCATTTCTCGAATGGCGGCCGCGACGCGCTGATGCAGGAACGGTTCCTGACCGCTGTGCTCGGCTACTGGGACCCGGCCGCGCCGGACTTCGCCGAGGCCGCCAATCCGGCGTCCGACGTCTATGCCGGCCGCATGGTCGATCCGGCCCGGACCTATGTCTGGTCCTAGGACGCCCGCCCGTATCCGGCCTTTCCGCAGCTGACCGATGTCTGGTCGGACGGCGGCAACTGGGAGACCGGGCACTGGCTGAATGGCCGGCTCGGCAGCCTCACCACCATTCGCCTCGTTGAGCGCATCCTGCGTGACTACGGCTTCCTCGACTTCCGCATCGAGGATCTCGACGGCATCGTCGACGGCTTCGTCATCGCCCGGGTCGGCTCGGCGCGGCAGGCGCTGCTCGGCCTGTCCGAGGCGCTCGGCTTCGAGGCGGCGGAATCGGGCGATGTTGTGCGCTTCGTCCGGCGCGGGCTTCCGCGCCTGGCGATCGGGGTGGCCGATCTGGTGGCGGAGGGCGAGCAGCCGCTGGTCACGCTCCGTCGCGCGCAGGAGACGGAACTGCCGGCCGAGCTCGCCTTCGGCTTCATCGACGGGGCGTCCGACTATCGCGACCGCGTCGTGGCCTCGCGGCGGCTGGAGGCGGCCGGCGACCGGCAGACGGCGCTCTCGACCGGGATCGTCACCGACGACGCGCTCGCCGTGGCGCTCGCCGATCACCGGCTGCAGGAGATCTGGGACGGCCGCGAGACGGTGTCGCTGGCGCTGACTGACCGGCGTCTCGCGCTCGAACCGGCCGATACGGTGACGCTGATCCGACCCGAGGGGCGGATCAGCTTTCGCGTCACCAAAATCGAGGACGGGCTGGCGCGCCGCATCGAGGGGAAGAGCATCGATCCTTATGGTTCCGGCGTGCCGACCGGCGGCGGAACCGTCGGCACGCCCGAATGGTCGCCCGATCCGGGGCCGCCCGATGTCGCCGTGCTCGACCTGCCGTCGCTCTCCGGCGTCGACGCGCCGGCCGCGCGGATCGCGCTCTTCGCCGATCCGTGGCCGGGTCCGTTCGGCGTCGCGATCGGCTCGGCATCGTCCGGCTACCAGCTTCGGCAGTCGATCCCGCAGCGCGCCGTGATGGGGACGATCGCGGCGGCGATCCCGCCCGGGCCGGTCGGGCGCTGGGACCGCGCCACTTTCCTCGAGGTCTCGCTCCCTGCGGAGACGCTCTCCGGCGAGCCGGCGGAAGCGGTGCTGAACGGCCGCAACATCGTGGCGATCGGCCATGCCGCCGATGGCTTCGAGGTCATCCAGTTCCGCGACGCGCTGCTGGTCGGCGAGGGGCTCTGGCGCGTCTCCGGCCTGCTGCGCGGGCAGGGCGGCACGTCCGATCACGCGGCCGCCGGCCATGCGCCGGGCAGCCGCTTCGTCCTGATCGACGCGGCGACGCCGCTCCTCGCGCTGGATCCGGCCGAGACAGGCTTGCTCCGCAGCCTGCGGGCCGGGCCGCTCGCTTCCGCCTATGATCCGGAAAGCTTCACGACGCTCGACTTCACCGTCCATGGCCGCGCGCTTCTCCCGCATGCGCCGGCGCATCTTCGCGCCACGCGCAATCCGGTCGGCGATCTCAGGCTCGACTGGATCCGCCAGACCCGCCTCGGCGGCGATGGCTGGGACCAGGCCGAGGTGCCGCTCGGCGAGGCGAGCGAGGCCTATCGGGTCCTGATCCTCGAAGGCCCGAGCGAGCGCGGGCGCTTTGAGACATCCGCGCCGCATCTCACGCTTTCCGCCGCGACGCTCGCCGCCATGCTGTCGGCGCCGGGCGTCTCCTTCATCGCCCGCGTCAGCCAGCTGAGCGCGACGGCGGGCGCCGGAATCGCAACGGAGATCCTCGTCCATGGCTGAGCAGACCGCGCATCTCGCGCTGCCCTTCCTCGCGCCCTCGCAGGCGCAGAAGCACGTCACCCACAACGAGGCGCTGGTCCGCCTCGACGCGCTGGTGAACATCGCCGTCGAAGGCGTGGGTGCGACCAGTCCGCCGGGATCGCCGGCGGAGGGCGAGCGCCACCTTGTCGGCACCGGCGCGACCGGCGCCTGGGCCGGCGAGGACGGCAAGCTCGCCATCTCCAGCGACGGCGCCTGGTGGTTCGCGACGCCGGCCATCGGCTGGGTCGTCTTCGACAGGGCGACCGATGCGCTGCTGGTGCTGAAGACGGCGGGGTGGACGAGCGTGTGAACGCTGCATCCTTCCCGGCCTCCGTCCCGCATTTCCATCTCTGCCGTCATCCTCGCGAAAGCGAGGATCCATTCAGCCGCGCTGTCCCAGGCGAACCTCTCCATGCCTCGGCGGAATGGATCCCGGATCTTCGCTTCGCTCCGTCCGGGATGACGGCGAGCGGGTGACGCCCCGCGCGCTCGGAACGACTGAAACCCAAACCCTTGGAGGAATCCCATGAGCGATCCCTTTGCTGGCGTGGCGTCCGGCGCTTCCGGCCCGGCCACGCGCCATTTCGCCATCACGCCGTCCGACACGGCCAATCTGGCGCTCCGGCCTCGCGCGCTCGTCTTTCAGACTGACGGCGCGGCGGTCGTTCGCGACGAGGCGGGAACCGACCTGGCCTACAGCCGCTATGCCGGCGACGTGCTGCCGATCCGGGCCGTGCGCGTGCTCGCGACCGGCACGACGGCGACGCTGGTCGGGTGGCTCTGATGCGGCTGCCGGACCTTGGTCTCCATCGGCCGGGCGGCGCGGGGAGGCGGCGCGTGCCGCCGGCCGGCCTCGGCTTTCCGCTCGTCGATTTCCCGCTCGTGATCCGCCAGCGCGGCGGTCGCTTCGTGACGGATTTTCGTCCCGAGGCGCACGCGGCGGCGGCGCTTGCCGGGCCGACCTATCATGTCGACGTCGCGACCGGCAGCGATGCCGCGTCCGGCGCCGGCTGGGCCGTGGCGCTGAAATCGATCTTCGTCGCGACCCAGCTCGGCAATGCCGGTGGCGTGCCGTTCAACGTGCTGGTGAAGACCGGCACCTATTCGCGCGCCAACAACTTCACCAATGGCGGCCCCATGGTGGTGCCGACGCAACCGGCGGCCTATCGCGCCTTGGGCGGCCGCGTCACCTGCTGGTCCGGCCACGACCTCGCCTGGCCCGCCAGTCCGCATGCGACCTATGGCAATTGCTATGCCGTCGCCCGCTCGACGGTGACGGTCGTGCTCGACCTGCTGCAGGCCAACGGTTTCGGCAATCCGGTCGAGCTTGCCCGGGTAGCCGATGCGGCCGCCTGCAACGCGATGCCGGGCTCCTGGGCGCAGGATGGCGGCACGCTCTATGTCCGCCGCGCCGACGGGCTGGCGCCGACCAACGCCAATACGCGCGTGCTCATCGTCGTCGACGCCTTCTCGATCGATGTGACCGGCAAGTCCGTCTATCTCGAAGGCTTCGATTTCCAGGGCGGCGCCAATGGTGGCGTCTATATCCGCGGCACCGCCAGCCGCGCGATCGTCTGCGTCGATTGCTCGGCCCGCTTCGCCGGCGGGCCGAGCCATGCCGGCGACGGGTTCCGCATCGAGGACAACTCCGGCCTCGCGGCGCTCGTCCGATGCACCGCCGCCGCCAACGCCAAGGAGGGGCTCGATTTCCGCTGGTCGCTCGGCGGGACACCCGCCCTGCGGCCGCTCGCGATCGATTGCGAAGCCTATGACAATGGCCGCCACGGACACCTCTCCGACAGCGGCCTTGCCTGCCGCGAGGGGCTTGGAGGCATCGCGATCGGCGGCGACTACCACCACAATTTCGGCGCCAATCTCCGCCTCGGCGAGGCGTCGAAATTCTGGTGCCTCGGCACGATCGCGCGCGACAGCCAGGGCGACGCGGCGCGCGGCGGCAGCACGGCTGCCATCGACTTGGCCGCGTCCGGTACGGCGCAGTTGTGGCTGGAGCAGACGCGTTCGGCCGGATCTGCCCAGGCGATGGCCGCGACCGATACCGCGGCGATCCGCTTCCGGCGTCATGGTCCGTCCGCCGGTCAGGCTTATGCGGCGGTGGGCGGCGCCAGCATCGTCGACTTTTGACGGGCTGAAACGTGGAGCCCGCCGCTGGGGGGAGGAGCGGCGGGCTCGCCGGTTGGGGCACCGGGGAATGAGACGCATCGCATCTCAGCCAGCAAACGTCGCCGGATCCCCTTGGTTCCCGGCCGTTCCGCCGCCGATGTCGGTTTTTCCAGATCCTGGACGGGAGGCATCTCGATGTCGAACCCTGCTTCGCCTGCCGGCCGCGCGATCAGCGCCGCCGGGCTCGAGCAGTTGATCGCCGAGGAGGGCGAGGTGCTGCGCGCCTATCGCGACATCGCCGGCGTTTGGACCATCGGCGTCGGCCTGACGGCGGCGTCGGGCGTCGTGACGCCGAAGGCCGGCATGACCATTACCCGCGCCGAAAGCCGCGCGCTGCTCGCCGAGGCGCTGGCTCGCCGCTACGAGCCGCCGGTCGCGGCCGCCATGCCGGGCGCGGCCCAGCATGCGTTCGACGGCGGCGTGTCGTTCCATTTCAACACCGGCGCGATCGGCCGGGCCGCCTGGGCCGCCGCATGGCGGCGCGGCGACCGCAACGCGGTCCGCACCGGCCTCGCCGCCTGGAACAAGGCGGGGGGCCGCGTGGTCGAGGGGCTGGTCCGCCGTCGCGCCCGCGAGGCGGCGCTGATCCTCGATGGACGGCGCGAGACCGCCGGCGCGTCCTACGCCGCCTTGCGGCGCGGCTACACCGGCGAGGCGGTCCGCCTGCTGCAACGCGACCTGATCCGGCTGGGCGTCCTCGCCGGCGCCGCCGACGGAGCCTTCGGCCCGGCCACCGAGGCTGCGGTGCGCGCCGTTCAGGCGTCGCATCCCCAGCTCGTCGTCGACGGCATCGCCGGGCCGGGGACGCTGGCGCAGATCGCCCGCGTGCTCGCCGCCCGGGCCACCGTGGCGTCCACGGCGGCGGGCGGGGCCGTGGCCGCCGGTGGCGTCGTGGTGACGGGGACCGGCCCGGCGACGGAGACGGGCGCAGTTCCGGCCGATGCCATCGTCGCCTTCGGCATCCTTGCAATCTGCGCCACGCTGCTCGCGATCGTCCTCTGGCGCTATCGCGATGAGATCCGCGCCTACGTCACGCTGAAGAGGAGACGTCGATGATGCCCACGCTCAACCCGGTCGAGATCCTGCTCGGCGCACTCTCCGGCGCCGTGAACCGCATGGTCGGGCGCCCCGACGTGCCGCTTTCGCCGACGATCGCGCCGACCCTCACGGAGGCGCTGAAGGAGGAGCTGGTCGCTGACCCGGCGCTGCGCCACATCGCCAATGCCGAGCCCTGGTACGCCTCGCGCGTCACCTGGGGCGCGATCCTCGCGGCGCTGTCGCCGATCCTCGGTCTCGTCTTCGGCCATGCGCTTTCCGCAGAGGACAAGGCCTCGCTGGCCGAGATCGCCGTCGCGCTCGGCACATTGACGGGCGCGGGACTGGCGCTCTACGGTCGGTGGCGCGCCCGGGCGCCCCTTCGTCTCAAATGACGTTTCTCGCGCGGAGGTTGTCGGCATTCAGATCATGTTCATGTCCAGCCGGCTACGAGGGGGCATGTCAAAGCACCTCCTCACGATCCTCCTGCTGGCGGCCCTGTTTGTCTGGTTCGGATCCGATGTTTCGGGTCCGAAGGCGGCCTATGGAGAATCGTGCCTGTCGCAGGGGGAGGCCCGCCAGGCGGTGCAGCGCGGCGACGCGATCTCGCTGAGCGCGATCCGTGGCTCGCTCGCCGAGGGCGAGGTCGTTTCTGCGCAGCTCTGCATGGCCGGCAACCGCCTGGTCTATGTCGTCAACGTGCTGGGCGACGGCGGCGAGGTGAAGCGGGTGCGCGTCGATGCGCGCAGCGGCGCGGTGGTGGGACGCTAGACATGCGCATTCTCGTCGTCGAGGACGATCCCGATCTCAACCGCCAGCTCTCCGAGGCGCTGAAGACGGCCGGCTACGTCGTCGATTCCGCCAGGGATGGCGAGGACGGCCATTTCCTCGGCGATACCGAGCCCTATGACGCCGTGGTGCTCGACATCGGCCTGCCGCGCATGGACGGCATCAGCGTGCTCGAGGCCTGGCGCCGCGCCGGCCGCAACATGCCGGTGCTGATCCTGACGGCGCGCGACCGCTGGAGCGACAAGGTGCAGGGCATCGACGCCGGCGCCGACGATTATGTCGCCAAGCCCTTCCATATCGAGGAGGTGCTGGCCCGCATCCGCGCGCTGGTCCGCCGCGCCGCCGGCCACGCCACCAACGAGATCGAATGCGGCCCGGTCCGCATCGACACCAAGGCAGGTCGCGTCACCGTCGACGGCAATCCGGTGAAGCTGACCGCGCATGAATACAAGGTGCTCGAATATCTGATGCACCATCGCAACCGCGTCGTCTCGCGCACCGAGCTGATCGAGCATCTCTACGATCAGGATTTCGATCGTGATTCCAACACGATCGAGGTGTTCGTCGGGCGGTTGCGCAAGAAGGTCTCGGCCGACCTGATCGAGACGGTGCGCGGGCTCGGCTACCGCATCGTGACGCCGGGCGCCGCGGCCTCCGGCGGCGGCTGATGCGCTTCAACTCGCTCGCGTTCCGGCTGATCGCCGGCGCGTCGATCTGGAGCGCCATTGCTCTGGTCGCCGCTGGCATCATCCTGACCTCGCTCTATCGCGACACCGTCGAGCGCGCCTTCGACGAGCGGCTCTCCGTCTATCTGAAGACGCTGGTCGGCAATCTTGCGACCCAGGCGCCGGGACAGTTGAACGATCCCGGCAATCTCGGCGAGCAGCGCTTCGAGCTGATCTATTCCGGCTGGTACTGGCAGATCCGCCAGGTCAATGGCCCGGTGCTGCTCGCCTCGCGCTCGCTCTCCACCGATACGCTCGATCTCGCCAAGGCGACCTCGCGCTCCACGGTGGACGGTGTCGAGCAGGCGACGATCGAGGGGCCGGACCAGCAGCAGCTGCGGGTGCTGCAGCGGACGATCACCTTCGACGTCGACCATCGCTACGACGTGCTCGTCGCCGGCAACGCCTCGGAACTCAGCGAGGAGATCGCCGATTTCCGCACCAGCGTCGCCCTGACGCTCGCCGTCTTCGGCATCGGCCTGGTCGCCTCGACGGCGTTCCAGATCCGCTGGGGCCTGCGCCCGCTCGACCAGGCGCGGCGCGGCCTCGCGGCGCTCCGGAGCGGCAAGGAGCAGCGCTTCGACGGCCCGTTCCCGGCCGAGATCGAGCCGCTCGCCAAGGAACTCAACGCGCTGATGCAGTCGAATCAGCAGATCATCGAGCGCGCCCGCACCCATGTCGGCAATCTGGCGCACGCGCTGAAGACGCCGCTCAGCGTCATCACCAATGAGGCGCGCGCCGAGGACGGCAAGCTCGCGGCCAAGGTCGGCGAGCAGGCCGAGGTGATGCGGATGCAGATCAACCACCATCTCGACCGCGCCCGCATCGCCGCCCGCTCGCAGGTGATCGGCGCGGTGACGGACGCCGATCCGGTGCTGCAGCGGCTCGTCCGCGCCATGCGCCGCATCCACGAGGATCGCGGCATCGAGATTTCGCTCCATGTCGGGGCCGAGGCGCGCTTCCGCGGCGAGCAGCAGGACCTCGAGGAGATGGTCGGCAATCTCGTGGACAATGCCTGCAAATGGTCGAACGGCAAGGTCGCGGTCGAGGTCAGCCTGATCCCGGCCGGCCACGACATGGACGGTTCGCTGATCATCCGCGTCGACGACGACGGCCCGGGCCTGACCGCCGAGGAGATGCGCGAGGCGACCCGGCGCGGCAAGCGGCTCGACGAGAGCAAGCCGGGCTCCGGCCTCGGCCTCTCCATCGTCACCGATCTGGCGGGGCTCTATGAAGGGGCCTTCGAGATGGATCGCTCGCCGCTGGGTGGCCTGCGCGCGGAGCTTCGCCTGCCGGCGGCGTGACCGACTTCATTTCGCAATTCCGCCATGCTGTTATCGGATGGCGACGATGGATGGCTCCGGCCTCGTGCGGAGCAAAAGAGGTGGAATGTCATGCGGTTGGGTTCGTTGGTTGTCGTGGGGTTCGTCGCTTCGGCCCTGGCCGGCTGTGCCAGCACGGGCCGCAATGAAGGCGTCGGCACCGTCGGCGGCGCGCTGGCGGGCGGGGTCATCGGCAACCAGTTCGGCAGCGGCTCGGGTCGTGTCGCGGCGACGGCGGCGGGCGCGTTGATCGGCGGCGTCGCCGGCCAGTCGATCGGCCGCGGCCTCGACGATCGCGAGCGGCAGCGCGCCCAGCAGGCCGAGTTCCAGGCACTGGAATATGGCCGGCCCGGAACGCCCATCGACTGGCGCGGCGACCGCGCCGGCTATCGCGGCGAGGTCGTGCCCGGTCCGCGCTACCGCGTGAACGCCTATGATTGCCGCGACTACACGCATCGCATCTGGGCCGGCGGCGAGCCGCAGGCCGCGCGCGGTACCGCCTGCCGCCAGGGCGACGGCACCTGGCGTTCGATCGACTGACGCACTGCGGCGGAGACCTTCCGTCCGCGACACAATGCGGCGTGCGTCGCCGCAGGGGAAAGGCTAGAACCGGTCCAAGGACAAATCATGCTTCTTTGGATCGTCATGGCCGTGCTGACGGCCGCCGCCTCGCTCACCGTGCTCATTCCGCTGGGCAGGGCCCCTCGTGTCCAGACCGTTGCCTCCGGCGGCGCGGCGCGGTCGATCTATCGCGACCAGCTCGACGAGCTGGCGCGCGACCGCGAGCGCGGGCTGATCGGCGACGCCGAGGCCGAGGCCGCGCGAATCGAAATCTCCCGCCGCCTCCTCAATAGCGAGGCCGGCGCGACGACGTCGTCGGGGACCGGCTCGGCCTATCGCATCGAGCGGCTCGTCGCGGTGATCGCGGTGCCGCTCGTCGCCATCGGGCTCTATCTCTTCGTCGGCTCGCCGCAGCTCGCCGATGTCCCGATCGCGAGCCGCGCGACCGAGCCGGCGGCCGAAGGCAGCGTCGACGACCTGATCGCCAAGGTCGAGACCCATCTCGCCGCCAATCCCGAGGATGGCCGCGGCTGGGAGATCCTGTCGCCGATCTACATGCGGCTCGGCCGTTTCGACGATGCCGTCCGCGCGCTCGGCAATGCCAAGCGCCTGCTCGGTTCGACCGCCGAGCGCGAGTCGCTCTATGGCGAGGCGCTGACCCGCGCGAGCGGCGACGTCGTCACCGACGAGGCGCGGGCCGCTTTCGAGAAGGCGCTGAAGTTCGATCCCCAGGATATCCGGTCGCGCTTCTATCTCGCCTATTCGCTGGCCCAGTCCGGCAAGAAGGACGAGGCGATCTCCGCCTGGAACGCGCTGATCGATTCGGCGCCGACCGATGCGCCCTGGCTCGGCGCCGCGCGGGCCGAGCTGGCCAAGCTGCAGCCGACGACGACGGTGCCCGCCGAGGCCACGGTAACTCCTGCGGCGCCGGGGCCGACCCAGGCCGACATCGCCGCGGCGGCCGAGCAGACGCCGGCCGAGCGGCAGGCGATGATCGAGGGCATGGTCGGCGGGCTGGCCGCGCGGCTCGACGCCGAGCCGGCCGATCCGCAGGGGTGGGAACGCCTCCTGCGCGCCTATATGGTTCTCGGGCGCACGGACGAGGCGAACGCGGCGCTCGCCCGCGCCCGCACGGCGCTCAAGGAACGGCCCGATCTCCTCACTGTCGTCGAAACGGCGGCGCGCGACATTGGCATTGGCAAGGACTGATCGCACGACATGACCCGCAAGCAGCGCCGCCTGACCCTCATCGGCCTCGCCGGCATTGTGCTGGCGAGCGCACTCGGGCTCGTGCTCTACGCCTTGTCTGACGGCATCACCTTCTTCACCTCGCCCTCCGACGTGCTGGCAACGCCGCCATCGCCGGAGCAGCGCATCCGCCTCGGCGGCTTGGTGGAGCAGGGCTCCATCGTCAAGGAGACGGGCGGGATCGTGCGCTTCGCCGTCACCGACGGCAAGGCGACCGTCCCGGCGCGCTATGTCGGCATCCTGCCCGACCTGTTCCGCGAGGGGCAGGGCGTCGTCGCCGAAGGCAAGGTCGACGCGAACGGCCTGTTCGAGGCCGATACGGTGCTCGCCAAGCATGACGAGACCTACATGCCGAAGGAAGTGGTCGAGGCGCTGAAGAAGAGCGGCGAGTGGCGGCCCGAGGATGGCGCCGCGCCGGAAGCGGTGACGCAATGATCGTCGAACTCGGCCACTACGCTCTCGTTCTCGCACTCGCGCTCGCGCTGGCCGGCGGCACGCTGCCGCTCTGGGGCGCGCTGCGGAACGACACGCGCCTGATGGCGGTCGCCTCCACCACGGCGGTGGCGCAGTTCATCCTCGTGGCGCTTTCCTTCGCGGCGCTCACCTACGCCTATGTCGTCTCCGACTTCTCGGTCCTGAACGTCGTCCAGAATTCGCACTCCCTGAAGCCGATGATCTACAAGATCTCCGGCGTCTGGGGGAACCATGAGGGCTCGATGCTCCTCTGGGTGCTGATCCTGGTGCTGTTCGGCGCGCTGGTGGCGCTCTTCAGCGCGAACCTGCCGCTCCGCCTGAAGGCGCTGGTCCTCTCGGTGCAGGCCTGGATCGGCGCGGCCTTCCTCATCTTCATCCTGATCTCGTCCAATCCGTTCCTGCGGTTGCATCCGGTGCCCTTCGAGGGACGCGATTTGAACCCGCTGCTGCAGGACGTCGGCCTCGCCATCCATCCGCCGCTCCTCTATCTCGGCTATGTCGGTTGTTCGATCTCCTTCGCCTTCGCCATCGCCGCGCTGATCGACGGCCGCATCGATGCCGCCTGGGCGCGCTGGGTGCGGCCCTGGACGCTGGCGGCCTGGGGCTTCCTGACGCTCGGCATCGCGATGGGCTCCTACTGGGCCTATTACGAGCTCGGCTGGGGCGGCTGGTGGTTCTGGGATCCGGTCGAAAACGCCAGCTTCATGCCGTGGCTGTCGGCCACCGCGCTGCTGCATTCGGCGATCGTCATGGAGAAGCGCGAGGCGCTGAAGATCTGGACGATCCTGCTCGCCATCCTGACCTTCTCGCTGTCGCTGCTCGGCACCTTCCTGGTGCGGTCGGGCGTGCTGACCTCGGTGCACGCCTTCGCCACGGACCCGACGCGCGGCATCTTCATCCTGATCATCCTCTGCATCTTCATCGGTGGCGCCTTCTCGCTGTTCGCGGCGCGCGCCGGCACGCTGAGCCAAGGCGGCCTGTTCGCGCCGATCAGCCGCGAGGGCGCGCTCGTCCTCAACAACCTGCTGCTGACGGCGGCCTGCGCGACGGTCCTCGTCGGCACGCTCTATCCGCTGGCGCTCGAGGCGCTGACCGGCGAGAAGATCTCGGTCGGCGCGCCGTTCTTCGACATGACCTTCGGCCCGATGATGGTGCCGCTTCTGATCGCCGTGCCGTTCGGGCCGTTCCTGGCCTGGAAGCGCGGCGATATCGTCGCCGCCGGCCAGCGCCTGCTCTTCGCCTTCGGCGCGGCGATGGCCGTCATGATCCTCGGCCTCGCCCTGATGGGTACGCCGGCGGCGCTGGCGCTGTTCGGCGTGGCGCTCTCGGTCTGGCTGATGGTCGGCTCGATCTCGGAAATCGCGTTCCGCGTCAAGCTCGGGCGGGCCAGCCTCGCCGAGAGCTGGCGGCGCGGCGCCGGCCTGCCGCGATCGGCCTGGGGCACGGCGGTGGCGCATTTCGGCGTCGGCGTCACCGTGCTCGGCGTCGTGGGGGCGACTGCCTGGAACAGCGAGGAGATCGCCACGCTGAAGCCGGGCGAGGCGATGTCGATCGGCGCCTATTCCGTCACCATGGACGGCTTCGTGCCGCTGAGCGCCTCCAACTACACCGGCACGGCGGTGCGCTTCACCGTGCGCGAGGGCGGCAATGTCGTCGCCACGATGGAGCCGGAGAAGCGGCTCTACACCGTGCCGAACACGCCGACCACGGAGGCTGCGATCAAGACCTTCGGTTTCTCGCAGCTCTATGTCTCGCTCGGCGACATCGGGACCGATGGCGCGACGGTGGTGCGCATCTACTGGAAGACGCTGGTCACGCTGATCTGGATCGGCGCGCTGATCATGACGGCGGGCGGCGCCCTGTCGCTTTCCGATCGCCGCCTGCGCGTCGGCGCGCCCAAGCCGGCGCGTCGCGCCGTTCCCGTGCCGGCGGAGTAGGGCCCATGCGTCGCCTCCTGCTCGCCCTTTCCCTGCTCGCCGCCACCCTGCCGGCCTTCGCCGTGCAGCCGGACGAGGTCCTGAAGGACCCCGCACTCGAGGCTCGGGCGAGGGCGCTTTCCGTCGAATTGCGCTGCCTCGTCTGCCAGAGCCAGTCGATCGACGATTCGGATGCGCAGATCGCCCGCGACCTCCGGATCCTTGTCCGAGAGCGGCTCCAGGCGGGAGACACGGACGAAGAGGTCAAGGCGTTCCTGGTCGATCGCTACGGCGAATACGTCTTGCTGAGGCCGCGCTTCACCTGGCACACGGCGGTGCTCTGGGGCGCGCCGCTCGTTCTGATCGGGCTTGGCGCCATCCTGGCTGTCGGCCTGTTCCGGCGCCGCCGCGTGGTCGCCCCGGCCGGGCTGACGCGCGAGGAGGAGGCCCGCGTCGAAGCGCTCCTGGCGCGCGACGACTAGGTCTTTCCTCGCTTTCCCGGAAACGACGGACGGCGTCAACGCCTTGTTTGATCGCGCTTTCTCGCGCGGATGGACAGCGTTTCACGCGCGGACGCGTGGTCCGGGGCGAACATTACGAACCTTTCATGTTCGTGTCAGGCGGCTGTAAGGTTGCCTGCCCCATCTTCGTCGTCATGGAGCCGCGACCTCCCGCGCAGCTCAGCCTTCAAAATGTCGACGGAGACAGCAATGACCGAACAGACTCCCGCTCCGAAGCCCACCCAGCGGTTCCGCACTCGCGCCCTGCTCGGCACGGCGCTCGCCGCCGTGATCGTCGGCGGACTCGCGGGGCAGGCTGTTGTCAGCTCCCACACCCCGGCCTACGCCGAGGCGGTTCGCGTCCAGCCGCAGCAGATGCCGAGCTTCGCCGACCTGGTCGACAAGGTTAAGCCCGCTGTCGTCAGCGTCCGCGTCAAGTCCGTGGCGCCCGCTTCCGACGCGATGGGCGGCCCGGATGCGTTCGGCTTCCCGAACCCGGACCAGTTCCCGCCCGGCTCGCCGATGGAGCGCTTCTTCCGCCAGTTCCAGGACCAGCGCGGCCAGCAGGGCCAGAACCGGATGCAGCGTCCGCAGCAGCGCCAGTCCGTCGGCCTCGGCTCCGGCTTCTTCATCTCCGAGGACGGCTATGTCGTGACGAACAACCACGTCGTCGACGGTGCCAGCGAGTTCACCATCACCAATTCGGACGGCAAGGAATACAGCGCCCGTCTGATCGGCACCGACGAGAAGACCGATCTGGCTCTGCTCAAGGTCGATGACAAGGAGAAGTTCACCTACGTCGAGTTCGCCAAGGGCGAGACCCGCGTCGGCGACTGGGTCGTGGCCGTCGGCAATCCGTTCGGCCTCGGCGGCACGGTGACGGCCGGTATCGTTTCGGCCAAGGGCCGCGAGATCGGCGCCGGTCCGTATGACGACTTCATCCAGATCGACGCCTCGGTGAACAAGGGCAACTCCGGTGGCCCGACCTTCGACCTCAGCGGCCAGGTCATCGGCATCAACACCGCGATCTACTCGCCGTCGGGCGGCAGCGTCGGCATTGCCTTCGACATCCCGGCCGCCACGGCCGAGCGTGTCATCAAGGACCTGAAGGAACATGGCGAGGTCGTCCGCGGCTGGCTCGGCGTGCAGATCCAGCCGATCACCAAGGACATCGCCGACAGCCTGAACCTGAAGGAAGCTAAGGGCGCGCTCGTCAGCGAGCCGCAGGAAGACAGCCCGGCCACCGTTGCCGGCATCAAGTCCGGCGACGCCATCCTGTCGGTCAACGGCAAGACGGTCGAGGACGCCCGCAACCTGGCGCAGATCATCGCCGGCTACGCGCCGGATACGACGGTCAAGCTCAGCGTCTGGCGCGGCGGCAAGGCCGAGGAAGTCGACGTCAAGCTCGGCAAGCTGCCGGGTTCCGAGAAGCAGGCCAGCCTGAAGCAGGGCGACGAGAAGGGCGGCTCCGTCGCCGATCTCGGCCTCGCGCTGACTTCGGCGCCGGACGGCAAGGGTGTCGTGGTCGCCGACGTCGATCCGAATGGACCGGCCGCGGACCAGGGTATCCAGACCGGCGACATCATCCTCGCGGTTGGCGGCAGTGAGGTCACGCGTCCCGGCGACGTCGAGCGTGAAGTCGTCGATGCCAAGAAGCAGGGCATGAAGGCCGTGCTGATGCGGGTCAAGTCAGGGGAGCAGACCCGCTTCGTGGCCCTGCCCTTCGGCAAGGCCTGAAAACGGCCGATGGCCAGCGAGGGACCTGTGTGAGCCCCAGTACCCTCGCTGGGCCTGGCAGGCGGGATATCCATCCCGCCTGCCTCTTTTCGTTGTAGGGGGCGACTGCACAAGCCGGAAAAAGAGACTAACCTGCGGCCATGCGAATCCTGCTTGTCGAAGATGATCGTGAGACTGCCAGCTACCTCCTGAAGGCGCTGCGCGAGACCGGCCATGTGCCCGACCACGCCGCCGATGGCGAGGAGGGAGCCTTCCTGCTCGATTCCAACAAGTACGACGTCATCGTCGTCGACCGGATGCTGCCCAAGAAGGACGGGCTGACGCTGGTCGAGGAGACGCGGCGCAAGGGCAACGACACACCCGTTCTCATCCTTTCGGCGCTGGGCCAGGTCGATGATCGCGTCACGGGCCTGCGCGCCGGCGGCGACGATTATCTCGCCAAGCCCTATGCCTTCTCCGAACTGCTCGCCCGCATCGAGGTGCTGGCCCGCCGCCGCAAGCCCGGCGAGGCCGAGACGCTGCTGAAGGTCGGCGACCTCGAGCTCGATCGGCTCAGCCACCTCGTTCGCCGCGGCGACATCAACATCCCGCTGCAGCCGCGCGAATTCCGCCTGCTCGAATATCTGATGAAGCATGCCGGCCAGGTCGTGACCCGCACGATGCTGCTCGAGAACGTCTGGGACTATCACTTCGACCCGCAGACCAACGTCATCGACGTGCACATTTCGCGGCTGCGCTCGAAGATCGACAAGGGCTTCGCCGAGCCGCTGCTGCATACGGTTCGTGGCGCCGGATACATGGTCCGTGACAGCGTTCGGTAAGGTCGTCCGCACGACCGCTTTCAAGCTCTCGGCCGTCTATTTCGTCGTCTTCACGGTGTTCGCCGTCGTCTTCGTCGGCTGGATCACGCGCGAGACGGATCGCTTCCTGACGCAGCAGGTGCGCGATACGATCGACGCCGAGATCGGGGTCCTGGCCGACGAGGGGCTGCGCGGCGGCCTGACCGGCATCGTCGCCGCCATCGAGCAGCGCAGCCGCATTCCCGGTGCCAGCCTGTTCGTGGTGACGGATTCGCAGGGCCGCGTCGTCGCCGGCAACGTCACGGAGGTGCCGCCGGCGCTCCTGAAACTGAGCGGGCTCGATCCGGTCACCGTCCCCTACAAGCGGCTGGAGGGCGAGTCCGGGCACCATGTCGCCATGGTGCAGGTGCTGCCGCTTCCCAACAATTTCCGCATGCTGGTCGGCCGCGACATCAGCGAAGTCGAACGCATCCGGGACGTCATCGGCAAGGCGACAATCGGCGCGCTCGGCCTGCTGATCCTGCTTGCCCTTCTGTCCTGGTTCTTCGTCAGTCGTCGCGTGCTGAAGCGGATCGATTCCGTCACTGCCACCAGTCGCCGCATCATGGCGGGCGACCTGTCGGGCCGGCTCGAGGTGACGCCGGCCGGCGACGAGTTCGATCGCCTGGCGGAGAACCTCAACACCATGCTCGACCGCATCGAGCACCTGATGCACGGTCTCAAGGACGTCTCCGACAACATCGCGCACGATCTGAAGACGCCGTTGACGCGGCTGCGCACCCGCGTCGAGGCGACGTTGGCGGGACCGGAAGAGACGCCGGCCTATCGCGCGGCGCTCGAGGCGACGATCGACGAGGCGGACCAGTTGATCCGCACCTTCAACGCGCTCCTGATGATCGCCCGCGTCGAGGCGGGCTCGCCGGACGGTGCCATCGGTCCGATCGACATCGCCACCATCGCCGCCGACGTGGTCGAGTTCTATGAGCCGGTCGCCGAGGAGGCCGGTGTCGCGCTGACGCTGAAGCATGACGAGACGCTGCCGATGGAGGGCAGCCGCGAACTGATCAGCCAGGCGCTCGCCAACCTGCTCGACAACGCGATCAAATACGTGAAGAGCGGCGAGGGCGGGCCGGAAGCCCCCGCGGTGGCCGTCGAGGCGCGGCGGGTCGGCGACGACGTCGTGGTTTCGGTATCCGACAACGGCCCCGGAATCCCGCCCGAGGAGCGCATGCATGTGCTGCAACGCTTCGTGCGGCTGGAAAAGAGTCGTTCACAGCCGGGCAGCGGTCTCGGCCTCAGCCTTGTCGATGCGGTTGCGAGGCTTCACCATGGCGTGGTCGCCATGAGCGATGCCGGACCGGGACTCGTCGTGACGCTGCGCTTCCCCGTCCAGACCTGACGCGGAAGGACAGGGCGATGGCTGCACCGAAACCGAAATCGGCGATCGAGTCCGCCGGCCGTCCGCTCGCCGCCGCCATCGACGCTGACCTGCGCCCGCCCAAGGCGGCCCGCAGCCGCGCGATCCTCACCGACCTGCAGGCGGCCGCCAAGGAGGCGGACGCCGCGCCGGCGCTTGCTGCGCTCCTGCAGGCCAATTCCGGGCTCGGGCCGTTCCTCGCCGCCGTGTTCGATGCGTCGCCCTTCCTGCGCCAGATCGCGCTCGACGATGCGGCGCGCCTCGCCGCCATCCTGTCGGAGGATCCGGACGCGCGCTTCGTCCGCCTGATGACGGATGTCTCCGCGGCATGGCGCGATACGGACGAAGCGTCGCTGATGACGACGTTGCGCCAGGCGCGTGCCGAAGTCGCGCTGCTGGTCGGCCTCGCCGATCTCGCCGGCCACTGGCCGGTCGAGCGCGTCACCGGCGCGCTGACGTCCTTCGCCGAGGCCGCCGTCTCCGCCACGGTCGATTTCCTCCTCGCCGACGCCCACCAGGCCGGCAAGCTCGAGTTGTCCGATCCGGACGATCCGTCGCGCGATTCCGGCTGGATCCTGCTCGGCATGGGCAAGTGCGGCGCGCGCGAGCTCAACTATTCGAGCGATATCGACCTGATCGTGCTGTTCGATCCGGAGCGCGCCCGACCGACCGACCGCGACGAGATCGCGGCCCTGTTCGTCAAGATGACCCGGCGGCTGGTCAAGATCCTGCAGGAGCGGACTAGCGACGGCTACGTGTTCCGCACGGATCTCAGGCTGCGGCCCGATCCGGGTTCCACCCAGGTGGCGATGTCGACGCCGGCGGCCTTCCTCTACTATGAGGCGAGCGGCCAGAACTGGGAACGAGCCGCCATGATCAAGGCGCGGCCCGTCGCCGGCGACATCGAGGCGGGCGACACTTTCCTGGCCGAGCTGGCGCCGTTCATCTGGCGCAAATATCTCGATTTCGCCGCGATTGCCGACATCCATTCGATCAAGCGCCAGATCCATGACCATCGCGGTCACGAGCAGGTCGCGGTCGCCGGCCACAACATCAAGCTGGGTCGCGGCGGCATCCGCGAGATCGAGTTCTTCGTCCAGACGCAGCAATTGATCGCCGGCGGACGCGACCGCGAACTGCGCGGCCGGCGCACGCTCGACATGCTGAAGATCTTGGCCGCCAAGGGCTGGATCACCAGTGAAACGGCCGACGATCTCGGGCGCTGCTATCGTTTCCTGCGCGCCATCGAGCACCGGCTGCAGATGATCGCCGACGAGCAGACCCACACGCTTCCTGAGACGGAGGAGGGGCTCGAAGTCATCGCCCGCCTGATGGGCTTCAAGACGGTCAAGGCGTTCTCGAAGGATCTGGTCGCGACGCTCGAAACCGTGCGCGATCACTACATCCAGCTGTTCGAGGCGGCGCCGTCGCTTTCCTCGTCGATCGGCAGCCTGGTCTTCACCGGCGACGACGAGGACCCCGAGACGGTCGCAACGCTCGCCGGCCTCGGCTATCGCAATCCGCGCGAGGTCAGCCGCACCATCCGGGGCTGGCATTTCGGCCGCTATCCGGCGATGCGCTCCGCCGCCGCGCGCGAGCGGCTGACCGAGATCACGCCGGCGCTGCTCGAGGCGCTGTCGTCGACGGACAAAGCGGACGCGGCGTTCAACGCCTTCGACCGCTTCCTCGCCCGCCTGCCGGCCGGCGTGCAGCTGTTCGCACTGCTCGGCTCCAATCCGGGCCTGCTCAATCTCCTGACGACCATCATGGGAACGGCGCCGCGCCTGGCGGAGATCGTCACGGCGCGGCCGCATGTGCTCGACGCGGTGCTCGATCCGGCCTTCTTCGGCCGCCTGCCGGACAAGGCGACGCTGTCCGCCCGTCTCGACGCCAGCCTCGCCGAGGCGGAATCGCTCGAGGACGTGCTCGACCGGGCCCGCATCTTCGGCAAGGAGCAGAGCTTCCTGATCGGCGTCCGGGTCGTCGCCGGCTCGGTCAGCACGCGCGCCGCCGGCTCCGCCTATGCCGATCTCGCCGATCTCCTGGTCGCGACGCTGCTCGACCATGTCCGCCGCGCGCTGGAGGAACAGCACGGGCGGATCCGCGACAGCCGCATCGCGCTGCTCGCCATGGGCAAGTTCGGTGGCCGCGAGATGACGGCCTCGTCCGATCTCGACCTGATCCTGCTCTATGACTTCCCCGACAGCGAGACCGGTTCCGATGGCGCGCGGCCGCTTTCCGGCAGCCAGTATTTCGCGCGGATGACCCAGCGCCTGATCGCGGCGATCTCGGCCCAGACGGCGGAAGGCGCGCTCTACGAGGTCGATTTCCGCCTGCGGCCGTCCGGCAATTCCGGCCCGCTCGCCACCCATATCCGCTCCTTCGTCGAGTACCAGAACAAGGAGGCGTGGACCTGGGAGCACATGGCGCTGACGCGCGCCCGGCCGGTCGGCGGCGATCCCACGCTTATCGCTCAGGCCGTCGAGGATATCCGCGCCATTCTCTCGTCCCAGCACGACCCGAAGAAGGTACAGCGCGACGTGCTCGAGATGCGCGGCCTGCTGGAAGCGGAGAAGACGGCCGAGGGGCCCTGGGACCTGAAGCAGGTGCCGGGCGGGCAGATCGATATCGAATTCATCACCCAGTATCTGCAGCTCGTGCACGGCGCCGAGCATCCGGAGATCCTGGACGCCGAGACCGAGGTGGCGCTGGCGGCTGCCTCGCGCACCGGGCTGCTGTCGCCTACCGACGCCGAGATCCTGCTGCCGGCGCTCCGGCTCTACCAGAAGCTGGTGCTGGTGCTGCGGCTCGGCGTCGACGGTCCGTTCAACCCGGCCGAGGCGCCGCGCGGCCTGCTCGGCCTTCTGGCGCGGGCTGGCGAGCTGCCGGATTTCGCCACCCTCGATGCCCATGTGCAGGCGACACAGAAGGATGTCCGCGCCGCCTTCGAACGCATCATCGGCAAGGTTCGCAAGGCCAAGAAGGCCTAGCGACCCTGCCGACGCAACCGCCCTAGCGGGACGGTTCGGCGGAGGCGCCGAGCCGGAGGGCGACGCCGGCCGAGGCGCCGGTCGGCGGCTCGGGCTCGGCGGTCTGGGCCAGCGGCAGGCGGATCGAGACGATCGTGCCCCGGCCCTCCTGGCTGCGGATGCGCATGGCGCCGCCATGCAGCTCGGCCAGCGAGCGGGTGATGGCGAGGCCGAGGCCCGAGCCCTTGTGGCTCTTGGTGAACTGGTTCTGCACCTGTTCGAAGGGCTGGCCGAGCTTCTTCAGCGCTTCCTTCGGAATGCCGATGCCGTTGTCCTCGATGGTCAGCGTCACGGCGCTGCCGATGCGGCGGGCGCGGATGCCGATATGGCCGTTCTCCGGCGTGAACTTGACGGCGTTCGACAGCAGGTTGAGCACCATCTGCTTGACCGCGCGGCGATCGGCGTTGAGGGCGAGCCCGTCCTCGAGGTCGGACTCGATCGTCACCTTGCGGGTCGAGGCTTCCGGCGACATCACGCGCGCCGCGTCGTCGACGATCTCGTCCAGGCGCAGCGGCTCCATGTCGAGCGTCATCCGGCCGGCCTCGATGCGGGCCATGTCGAGCACGTCGTTGATGACGTTGAGCAGGAAATTGCCGCTCGCGTTGATGTCCTGGCAGTACTCGCCGTATTTCGGCGAACCGAGCGGCCCGAACAGGCCCGACTGCATGATCTCCGAGAAGCCGATGATGGCGTTGAGCGGCGTGCGCAGCTCGTGGCTGATATTGGCGAGGAATTCGGATTTGGTGCGGTTCGCGGCCTCGGCGCGATCCTTCTGCTCGGAGTACTTCTCCGCCAGCTCGACCATCTCCTGCGCCTGCTGCTCCAGCTTCTGGCGCGACTGGCGGAGATCCGCGATCGTTGCCATCAGGCGGCGCTCGCCGTCGATCAGCTTTTCCTCGTGGCGCTTGATCGTGGTGATGTCGGTGCCGACCGAGACGAAACCGCCGTCCTTGGTGCGGCGCTCGCTGATCTGCAGCCAGCGGCCATCGTTCAGCTGCGCCTCGAACGAGCGGGCGCCTTCCTCGGCCCGGCCCTCGCTCGGGATCTGGGCCCGCACGACCGGCTGGTGGCCAGCGCCGATGACGGTGGCGTAGGGCGTGCCCGGATGCAGGGCGCTATCCGGAATGCCGTGCAGCTGCTGGTACTTCGAGTTGCACATCACGAGCTTGTTCTCGGTGTCCCAGAGCACGAAGGCTTCCGAGATCGTCTCGATCGCGTCGCGCAGGCGGATGTCGGCGGTGCGCGAGCTCTCGGCGAGGCGCATCTGCTCGGTGACGTCGACGGCGATGCCGATCAGGTGCGGCTCGGTGCCGTCGGCGTCGACGAGCTCGACGCGGATGCGTAGCCAGACATAGCTGCCGTCGGCCTTGCGCATGCGGAACATGCGGTCGACCGTGGTCTCGTTGGCCTCGTAGAGCGCCTCGACCAGGTTCATCAGGTCGCCGTCGTCGGGGTGGACGAGGCCGTTCACCTCGCCGAAGCCGAGCAGCGCGTCGCGCGGCGCCATGCCGACCAGCTCGAACATCGATTTCGACCAGAACAGGCGGCCGCGCGCGACATCCCAGTCCCACAGGCCACAGCGGCCGCGGCGCAGCGCCGTGTCGAAGCGGTCATAGGTCTCCTGGTAGATCTGGTCGGCTTCCTGGGCCCGCGCAGACTGTGCGAAATACCCATAGAGGATGACCAGCAGGATGCCGCTGGTGCCGATGAAGATCGAGACGTTGAGCGATACGTCGGCGCGCCAGTCGCGATAGATCGCCTGCAGCGGCGTCGCGACGGCGACGAAGCCGAGGCGGCCGTCGAGGTGGCGGAGCGTGGCGAGCGCCGGCTGGTCGCCGTCGAGGTCGACGGTGAGGACGCCGGCCCGTTCGCCGAAGATCACCAGCGGCTGCGCGCCGGAAACGATGGTGCTGAAGTCGCGGGCTTCCTCGCTGGGCGAGCGGGGCGCCGTGGCGATGACCTGACCGGTCGCATCGGCGACATAGACGCGCTGGCCGGTGGTGGTCGTCGTCGGGGGAAGGGCGTTGTCGAGTGCGTTCTGGACCGCCATCTGGTAGCGGTCGGCGGGCAGCGTCGGCTCGACCTGTCCGAGCGACCGGGCGATCGAGCTCGCCACCATGCCCATCATGTCGCGCGCCTGGTTCTCGCGCTCCATGCGCAGGTCATAGAGCTGCATGAAGCGGGCGAGCGCCACGATCAGCAGGAAGATGACGATGAGGACGGGGATGCAGCGGCGCAGGATCGGCTCGGCGGCGACGAGCTTCTCATAGGCAGGCTTGGCGAGCAGCCTGGCGTGGCCCTTGATCATCTGCTTGCGTCGAAACAACATCCCGGCAATAGGCATGCGCTCGCCCGCAGACGCACTGGCTGTCTCTGCCCGCGCCATCTCGGCCCCCTGAATTTCGCTGTCATCGGGTCAGTCCCGTGCCCCGAATCACCCCCATTTGAATCGACGCGAATCACAAAGTCCAGACGCCATTAGGGTTTCGTTAAGCATAATTTTCAGGCCCGGCCGGGAGGTGGTCCCGGCCGGTTGAAAATGGCATCGAAATGGCGGATTTGCTGGGTTTTCGGCTCAGGCCAGCGTGCGCGTGACGATGTCCTGCGTATCCGGCGACAGACCTTCCGCAGCGGCGATTCGCCGGAGCGCTGATTCGGCTCTGGCGCGGCGTCCCGGCTCGAGCGCGCGCCACGAGCGGAAGCTCACCAGAATGCGCGACGTGGTCTGCGGATTGCGCTTGTCGAGATCGAGCGCGAAGTCGGCCAGGAAGTCGTAGCCCGCTCCGTCGGCGCGGTTGAACTGGGTCTGGTTGGCGGCGGCGAAGCTGCCGACGAGCGCGCGGATCCGGTTCGGATTGTTCGCCTGGTAGGAGGGGTGGCGCAGGAGCTCGCGCACCCGGTCGAGCGTCTCCGGCGCGGGCACGGTCGCCTCCAGCATCAGCCATTTGTCGAGCACGAGCGCGTCGCCGGCATAGCGATCGTGGAAGGCGTCGAGCAGCTGGCGCCGCTCGGGCAGGCCGGCCTGCGACAGCGCGCCGACGGCGGCGAGCCGGTCGGTCATGTTGTGGGCGCCGTCATAGTGGCGCAGCGCCTGGTCGATCGCGGCCGAAGTGCCGGTCGCCAGCAGCAGGTCGAGCACCGTGTTGCGCAGCGCGCGGCGTCCGGCGCTGCCCGCGTCCGGCGCGTAGGCGGCGCCGTCCTCGGAAAGGGCGGCGTAGCGGCGCTGCAGCCGGTCTTCGAGGCCCCTCGCGATCGCGCCGCGCAGGGCTCGCCGGGCCGCGGAGATGGCGTCGGGATCGACGTCGCGGCCGATCTCGCGGGCGATGTCAGCCTCGCTCGGCAGTTGCAGTACCTGGGCCCGGAAGGCGGGCTCGAGCCGCTCGTTGTCGAGGATCTCGCCGAGCGCCTCGATCAGCGCGGGCTCGACGGCGGGCGCGCGACCGGCGACCTGCTCGGCCGTGCCGGCGATCAGGTTGCGCATGGCGAGCGTCTGCGCCGCCTGCCAGCGGTTGAACGGATCGCTGTCGGCGCGAACCTGGAACAGGAGGTCGGCGGTCGAGATGTCGATGGCGAGGCGGACGGGCGCCGAGAAGCCGCGCAGCAGCGACGGCACGGGCCGCGCGCCGACGCCGGAGAAGGTGAGCGTCTGGTTCGCCTCCGTCAAGTGGATTACCCCGTCCTCGACGCGGCCGCCCTCGACGTCGCTGAAGCCCATGTCTTCGCCGTTCGGGCCCATCAGGCCGAAGCGGATCGGCGTGTGCATCGGGCGCTTCTGGCTCTGCCCCGGCGTCGCCGGCACCGTCTGGGTCAGCGACAGCCGATAGGTCTTGGCATCCTCGTCATACTGGCCCTTGGCGACGATCTGCGGCGTGCCGGCCTGGGAATACCAGAGCATGAACTGGGAAAGGTCGACGCCGGCCGCGTCGGCGAAGCTGGACACGAAATCCTCGACCGTCGCGGCCTCGCCGTCATGGCGCTCGAAATAGAGATCCATGCCCTTCCGGAAGTCCTCGGGGCCGAGGATCGTCTTCAGCATGCGCACCACCTCGGCGCCCTTTTCATACACGGTCGGCGTGTAGAAATTGCTGATTTCATGATAGATTTCCGGTCGGACCGGATGGGCGAGGGGGCCGCCGTCTTCGGGGAACTGGCGCGCCTGCAGCGTGCGCACGTCGGCGATCCGCTTGACCGCGCGCGAGCGCATGTCGGACGAGAATTCCTGGTCGCGGAAGACCGTCAGGCCCTCCTTCAGGCAGAGCTGGAACCAGTCGCGGCAGGTGATGCGGTTGCCGGTCCAGTTGTGGAAATACTCGTGCGCGATGACGCCCTCGACATTGGCGTAGTCGGCATCGGTCGCGGTGTCGGGGTCGGCCAGCACATACTTGTCGTTGAAGATGTTGAGGCCCTTGTTCTCCATCGCCCCCATGTTGAAATCCGACACGGCGACGATGACGAAGATGTCGAGGTCGTATTCGAGCCCGAAGACGTCCTCGTCCCACTTCATCGACCGCTTCAGCGCGTCCATGGCATAGCCGCAGCGCGCCTCCTTGCCGTGCTCGCAATAGATGCGCAGCTCGACCTCGCGGCCCGACATCGTGCGGAACGAGTCCTTGATGACGCCGAGATCGCCGGCCACCATGGCGAACAGGTAGGAGGGCTTCGGGAAGGGGTCGTGCCAGACGGCGAAATGGCGGTCGGTGCCGGGAATGTCGCCGCTTTCGACCGGGTTGCCGTTGGCGAGCAGGACCGGCGCGTCCGCCTTGGTCGCCTCGATGCGCGTCGTGTAGACGGCGAGAACGTCCGGCCGGTCGAGGAAGTAGGTGATGCGGCGGAAGCCTTCCGCCTCGCACTGCGTGCAATAGGTGCCGCTGCTGCGATAGAGGCCCATCAGCTTGGTGTTGGCGTCGGCGTCGATCTCCGTCTCGATCTCCAGCGTGAAGGGCGCGTTCGGCGCGCCCTCGATCACGAGGAGTTGCGGCGTCGCCGTGTAGCGTTCCGCCGGCAGGGCGACGCCGTCGAGCTTCAGCCCCTTCAGGACGGTTTCGTCGCCGACCAGTTCGAGCCTGCCCTGGGCGGCCTCGTCGGTGTTCGGGCGGATGGCGAGGGTCGCGGTGACGCGCGTCGCCTTCGGCGCGAGCACGAAATTGAGGTCCACCGTGTCGATGGTGAAGGCCGGGGCGCGGTAGTCCTCAAGCCGGAAGGGGGCGGCGTCGGTCTTCATCAGGCTCTCTCCCGCAGTGCCGGCCCTCCAGGCGGCCGGCTTCGATCGGTGGCCAGTCTAGGGGCTTCGTCCGACCCTCGCCACGGCAAAGCCCGAAATCCCCCGATTGACGGGGAACCCGATCGGCCCATGTGACATCCAAGTCCCCGTCGGCCATCCAAGCCAATGCGTCGCACTGGTCGGGCGCGGGCAAACTCGGTAACACTCGGACCGGTTGCGGGCCTCCGGCCTGCGGGAGCATCGGATGAGACACCCCTGGCAGCAGGTCGCGGGAGAGGTTGGGCGCGCCTTCGGCGTGCTGGCCCTGCTCGTGCTCACCCTGCTGGCGCCGATCCATGCGAGCGCCGAAGCGCGTCTCGCCATGGGCGACCGCAGCGGGCTGACAATCCTGTGCCTGCCCGCCGAGCAGCAATCCGATCCTGCCAAGGGCACCACGATCGCGCCCTGCGATCTCTGCGTGCTCGCCCACGTCGCGAAGGCGCTCGGCCCGTCAGCCGGGTTCGCACTGCACGCGCCCGAACAGCATGCTTATGTCCCGGTCCGGCCGCCCGTTCTCACGGTCGATGCCGGCGCGACGCTTGTCTTCCTGCCAGACGCGCGCGGCCCGCCACCCGCCTGAGATCGCCGGCCGCCCTCGGGGAGGCCGTTCCTGCCGGTGCGATCCGCGCCGGCAATTCCTAGCGATTTCAGGCATTTATCATGAACAAGCTTTCGTTCGCGGGCGCTGCCGGCGTCCTCCTCCTGTCCGTTTCCGCCGCCGCGGCCCATGTCACGCTCGCCACTCCCGAGGCCACGCTCGGCGGCAGCTACAAGGCCGTCCTTCAGGTCGGCCATGGCTGCGCCGGCTCGCCGACCGTCAAGGTCCGGGTGCAGATCCCGGAGGGGGTCGTCAACGTCAAGCCGCAGCCGAAGCCCGGCTGGACCGTCGAGACGGTGAAGGGCGCCTATGCGAAGTCCTATGATCTCTGGGGCGCCAAGGTGTCGGAGGGCGTCAAGGAGATCGTCTGGTCGGGCGGCAGCCTGCCGGATGATTTCTATGACGAGTTCGCCTTCCGCACCTACCTGACCGCTGATCTCCCGGCCGGTCCGCTCTACTTCCCGGTCGTCCAGGAATGCGAGAAGGGCTCCGAGCGCTGGATCGAGATCCCCGCGCCGGGCAAGTCGGACGACGACTATGAAAGTCCGGCCCCGGCCGTGATCCTGAAGCCGAAGGGCTAGATCCATGTCGCTGCGTGGCATCTTGATGTGCCTCGCCCTGATCATCCTCGCGGCGCCGATGGCGCCGCGAGGAGCCATGGCGCATGCGGCGCTGGTGGCGAGCGAGCCTGCCGCCGGAAGCGTTCTGGCGGCGGCTCCGGATCAGGTCGAGCTGGTTTTCAGCGAGCCGGTGGCGCCGCTGGTCTTCCGGCTGCTGGGGCCGGACGGCGAGGCAGCCGAGCTCGCCGGTGCGGGCGTGGACGGGGCAAGGCTCACCCTGCCGCTGCCGCCGGAGCTTCCTCAGGGTACGCAGGTCTTGAGCTGGCGCGTCGTCTCCGAGGACGGCCATCCGATCGGCGGAACGCTGGTGTTCTCCATCGGCGCGCCGAGTGCCGCGGCCGACGGCCTCGCCGTCCAGGATCGCGCGCCCGGCGTCGCAGTCCTGCTCTGGCTGGCGCGCGGCGGGCTCTATGCGGGTCTCTTCATCGGTATCGGTGGCGTCTTCTTCCTGTCCTGGTCGTCGCGCCGGGCCCTGCCGTCCGGAAGTCTGCGACGCGTCCTGACTATCACGCTCGCCGCCGGGGCCGTCGCGGCGGCAATCGGGCTCGGTGCCCAGGGGCTGGACGCGCTGGATAAGCCGCTTTCGGCTCTGGCGAGCCCGACGGTCTGGATGGCGGGGCTCAGCACCAGCTTCGGCCGGACGGCGATCCTCGCCATGCTCGCCTCTGTCCTTGCCCTCGCGGCGTTGCGGGCAGGGGATCTGCGCGTCCGCCGCGCTCTTGCGGCTCTCGCCCTGCTGGGACCCGGACTGGCGTTGGCCGCCACCGGCCATGCATCCGCCGCGAGCCCGCAATGGCTGATGCGGCCGCTGGTCTTCCTGCACGCGACCGCCATCGCGCTCTGGGCCGGCGCGTTGCTGCCGCTCGCGCTGGCGCTTCGCGACGGTGGAGGCCGGGGCGCGCTCGCCCGCTTCTCCATCGCCGCGCCAGTTGTCTTCGGCGTCCTGCTCCTGAGCGGCTGCGTCATCGCCGTGGTCCAGCTCGGTTCGGTTCCGGCGCTCTGGCAGACGGAATACGGCCTCGTCCTGCTCGCCAAACTCGTCGCTGTGGCGGCGATCTGTCTGTTCGCGCTCTACAATCGCCGGGCACTGACGAAGCCATTGCTGCGTGGCGACGACGGCGCCGCGCGACGGCTGGTCCGCTCGATCGTGGCCGAGATCATTCTGGTCTTCGTCGTCTTCGGCCTGGCCGCCGCCTGGCGCTTCACGCCACCGCCGCGCGCGCTGGTGGCCGCCGTCGTGCCCATCGAGCTGCACCTGCATGGCGCGCGCGCCATGGCGGAGGTCGTCGTGACCCCGCGCGCCGGCGCGGCGAGCCTCGAGATCGAGCCGCTCGACGGGGAGGGCGTGCCGTTCAAGCCGCTCGCGGTCGAGGCGCAGCTCGCGCCGGCGGATGGGCGGATCGAGCCGATCCGCGTCGTCGCGGAGCCGGTGGCGGACGGGCGATGGCGGGCCGAACTGCCCGGCCTCGCCGGCGGCGGCCGCTGGACGCTGCGCGTCGATCTGCTCGTCAGCGACTTCGAAAAGGCCATGCTGGAGGGCGATCTGACACTGTCCACGCCCTGATCCCGCCCGTTCCGATCTTTGAGTTGCCCACCTCATTTCCTGATGCTATTTCATCACCAGGGAGGAGTTCCTCGTGGGTAAGACGACGCTTCAAGACGTCGCCCGGGAGGCTGGCGTCAGTCTCGCGACGGTGGATCGCGTGCTGAACGGAAGAGCCGGCGTCCATGCGCGAACGGTCGAAAAGGTGCAGAGTGCTGTCGACCGGCTGAACTATCAGCCGGATCGGATGGCGTCGCGCCTGGCGCGCGGTCGTGATTACCGCTTCGAGATCCTGCTGCCGAGCGGCTCCAACGAGTTCATGCGGGTCCTCGAGGCCGAGTTCCGCGCCACGGCCGAACGCTATGTGCAGGAGCGTGTCCTGCTCAACGTCACTCAGGTCGACGTCTTCGACGGCGAGGCGCTGGCGACTGCGCTGGAGGGGCTGCCGGCCGACATCGACGGCCTTGCGGTTGTTGCGCTCGACCATCCGGCCGTCGCCGAGGCCATCAACGCCATCATCGCCCAGGGCACCGCCGTCGTGACGCTGGTCTCCGACCTGCCGGGCACGCGCCGTTCGCATTTCGTCGGCATTGACAATTTCGCCGCCGGCCGCACGGCGGCGAGCCTGCTCGGCCGTTTCGTTGGCCCGCGCCGCGGCAAGGTCGGCCTGATCGCCGGCTCGCTGGCCCTGCGCGACCATATCGAGCGGCAATACGGCTTCGAACAGATCATCGCGCGCGAATATCCCGATCTTGAAGTGCTGCCCGTCCGTGAGGGCCGCGACGAGGATGCGCGCGTTCAGCAGGTGGCCGAAGCCCTGCTCGCGGAGCATGACGACCTCGTCGGCATCTACAATGTCGGCGCCGGCACGCCGGGCATCGTCGCGGCGCTGGAGCAGTCCGGCCGCACGCGCGACATCGTCTTCATCGCGCATGAGCTGACCGTCTTCAGCCGGCGGCACCTGATCCGCGGTCCGATCGATGCGATCATCAATCAGGATCCCGGCCACATGGCCCGCAGCGCGGCGCGCATCTTGCTCGCCATGCGCGAGGGCATGGAGATCATTCCCGGCCAGGAACGCATCAAGATCGACATCTTCATCCGGGACAACGTGCCGTAGCGCGTCGCACCGGTTCAGCCGACCACCGAAAACCTGGGCGTCAGCCCGAGACGAAGATTTGAAGGAGACATGCGATGAAGACGATCAAGGGTCCCGCCATCTTCCTGGCGCAGTTCGCGGGCGACGCCGCGCCGTTCAATTCCTTCGACGCGATCTGCGGGTGGGTATCCTCGCTCGGCTACAAGGGCGTCCAGATCCCGACCTGGGACAGCCGCCTGATCGACCTGAACAAGGCCTCGGAATCCAAGGACTACTGCGACGAGCTGGCCGGCACCGCCGCCAAGCACGGACTCGAGATCACCGAGCTCGCCTCGCACATCATCGGCCAGCTGGTCGCCGTGCACCCCGTCTATGACGAGCTGATGGACGGCTTCACGATCCCCGCCATGCGCGGCAATCCGAAGGCGCGCCAGGAATGGGCCGTCGATCACCTGAAGCGTTGCGCCAAGGCGTCGAAGAATCTCGGCCTCAAGGCGCATCCGACCTTCTCCGGCGCGCTCGCCTGGCCGTTCCTCTATCCGTTCCCGCAGCGTCCGGCCGGCCTGGTCGAGGAAGCCTTCGCCGAGCTCGGCCGTCGCTGGACGCCGATTCTCGACGTGTTCGAGGAGAACGGCGTCGACGTCGCCTACGAGATCCATCCGGGCGAGGACCTGCATGACGGCATCACCTACGAGATGTTCCTCGCCGAGGTGAAGAACCATCCGCGCGCCAACCTGCTGTACGATCCCTCGCACTTCGTGCTGCAGCAGCTCGACTATCTCGACTACATCGACATCTACCACGAGCGCATCAAGGCCTTCCACGTGAAGGACGCCGAGTTCAACCCGTCGGGCCGCCAGGGCGTCTATTCGGGCTACCAGAACTGGGTCAACCGCGCCGGCCGCTTCCGCTCGCTCGGCGACGGCCAGGTCGATTTCGGCGCGATCTTCTCCAAGCTCACCGCCTATGACTATGACAGCTGGGCCGTGCTCGAGTGGGAGTGCGCGCTGAAGCATCCGGAAGACGGTGCGCGCGAGGGCGCCGAGTTCATCAAGCACCACATCATCCGCGTCACCGAGCACGCCTTCGACGATTTCGCCGGTTCCGGCACCGACGAGGCGGCCAACCGCCGCATTCTCGGCATCGCCTAAGCGTCGCAACGGATCAGATCGGGAGAACATCATGGCAATCGGAGCCAGCAAGGAAGAAACCGCCGGTCGGCGCATCCGCCTCGGCATGGTCGGCGGCGGGCAGGGCGCGTTCATCGGCGCGGTGCACCGCATCGCGGCCCGCCTGGACGACCAGTATGAGCTGGTCGCCGGCGCACTGTCGTCGGACGCCGCCCGCGCCAAGGCGTCGGCTCGGGATCTCGGCATCGCCGACGACCGCGCCTACACCTCGTTCGAGGAGATGGCCAAGGCCGAGGCCGCCCGTCCGGACGGCATCGAGGCGGTCTCGATCGTCACGCCGAACCACATGCACGCCCCGGCCGCCAAGGCCTTCCTGAAGGCCGGCATCCACGTCATCTGCGACAAGCCGATGACGCTGACGGTCGAGGAATCGAAGGAACTCGTCGATCTCGTGAAGTCGACGGGCAAGATCTTCGCGCTGACGCACAACTACACCGGCTACCCGATGATCCGGCAGGCCCGCGCCATGGTCGCCAAGGGCGAGCTCGGCGAGATCCGCCTGGTGCAGGCGGAATATCCGCAGGACTGGCTGACGGAGAAGGCTGAAGCCGATCCGAACAACAAGCAGGCCGGCTGGCGCACCGATCCGGCGCGTTCGGGCGCCGGCGGCTGCATCGGTGACATCGGCACGCACGCCTACAACTTGGCCTGCTTCGTCACCGGACTGGAACTCGACCAGCTTCTGGCGCAGCTCTCGACCTTCGTCGAAGGCCGCCAGCTCGATGACGATGTGCAGATCCTGTTGAAGTGGAAGGGTGGCGCCAAGGGCATGCTCTGGGCCAGCCAGGTCGCGGTCGGCAACGAGAACGGCCTGAAACTGCGCGTCTACGGCACCAAGGGCGGCCTTGAGTGGACGCAGGCGGACCCGAACTATCTGTGGTTCACCCGCTTCGGCGAGCCGAAGCAGCTCCTGACCCGCAACGGCGCCGGAGCCTGGGCCGAGGGCACCCGCGTCAGCCGCGTGCCGGGTGGTCATCCCGAGGGCTATCTCGAAGGCTTCGCCAACATCTATACTGAGGCAGCGCGCGCCATCCATGCCGCTCGCGAAGGCAAGAAGCCCGACGCCGAGGTGCTGTACCCGACGGTCGAGGACGGCTTGATCGGCATGCAGTTCATCGAAGCGGCGGTCGCGTCGTCCAAGGCGGGCAACGTCTGGACGAAGGTCGGCTGACATCATCGCCTGGGGAGGAGAGATGGTGACGACTGGAAAGCCGCCTCTCCTCGAGGCGGCAGGGATCTCGAAATCGTTCGGGCCCGTCGAGGTGCTGGGTGACATCAACCTGGCCCTCGAGCCCGGCGAGGTGCATGCGATCATCGGCGAGAACGGCGCCGGCAAATCGACCCTGATGAAGATCCTCGCCGGCCATCTGGCGCCGACGAAGGGTGAACTGAAGATCGACGGGACGCCGGTCGTGATGGCCGGCCCCGTCGACGCCGAGCATCGCGGCATCGTCCTGGTGCACCAGGAGATCCTGCTCGCGCCCGACCTGACGGTGGCGCAGAACATCTATCTCGGCCGCGAGATCCGGAAGGGGCTCTCGGTCGATGACAAGGCGATGAACAAGGGCGCGGCGGAGGCCGTCCGCGCGCTCGGCATCGACATCGATCCGAACATCGTCGTGGGACGGCTCTCGATCGCCCAGCGCCAGCTGGTGCAGATCGCGCGCGCTCTTCTGGTGCCGCATCGGGTCGTCATCTTCGACGAGCCGACCGCCTCGCTGACGCTGACCGAGACCGACGCGCTGCTGCGCGTCATCCTCGACATAAAGAAGAAGGGCGCCGCCGTCCTCTACATCTCGCACCGCCTTCCGGAGGTGAAGGAGATCGCCGACCGCGTGACCGTGCTGCGCGACGGCAAGCTGATCACCACGCGCCCGGCCGAAGGGCTGGAGCCGGTCGACATGGCGCGGCTGATGGTCGGTCGCGACGTCGCCAAGCTCTATCCCGACCGCGTCGCGACCCAGGCGGTCGACTACGCGCTCGAGGTCGAGGGCATGGACGTGCCGGGCTATGCCCACAAGGCCTCGTTCAGGCTGAAGCAGGGCGAGATCCTCGGCTTCGCCGGCCTCGTCGGCGCTGGCCGCACCGAGCTGCTCGAGGGCGTCGTCGGGCTGCGCTCCGCGCATGGCAAGGTGAAGCTGAACGGCAAGCCGGTGCATTTCGTCACCGTGCGCGACAGCATGCGGGCCGGCATCGTCTATCTGAGCGAGGACCGGAAGGGGAAGGGCCTGCTGCTCGCCCAGAACCTCGGCATCAACCTCACCCTGGCGGCGCTCGGCCAGTTCCTGCGTGGCATGCTGATCGACCGCCGCAAGGAGGCGAAGGCGCTCGACGGCGCGATCGCCGAGTTCGACATCCGCACGCGCAGCAAGGACCTGCTCGCCGGCCAGCTTTCGGGCGGCAACCAGCAGAAGCTGCTGCTCGCCAAGATGATGCTGCTCGACCCGAAGATCGTCATCATCGACGAGCCGACGCGCGGCATCGACATCGGCACCAAGGAACAGATCTACAAATTCATCGCCGAGCTCGCCGAGAGCGGCAAGTCGGTCATCGTCATCTCGTCCGAGATGCAGGAAGTGATCGGCATCTGCGACCGCATCCTCGTCATGCGCAACGGCCACATCGTGGGCGAGGTGACGGGCGAGCATATGACCGAGGACGAGATCGTCGTGCTCGCGACGGGTGTGACATCGAGGGAGGCCGCCATGACGGCGGCGCACGCATGACCGATACCACGGCAAACAAATCAGCCGCGCGTCGATCGCTCGGCGACATCGATCTCCGGGCCGTCGCGCCCTTCGTCGCGCTGGCCTTCCTGCTGGTGCTGGGCGCGCTGGTCAACCCCAACTTCCTCGGCGTCGACAACCTCTTGAACGTGCTGACGCGCAGCGCCTTCATCGCGATCATCGCGGTCGGCGCCACCTTCGTCATCTCGGCCGGCGGCCTCGACCTGTCGGTCGGCGCCATGTCCGCCTTCGTCGCCGGCGTCATGATCCTGTTCATGAACACCGGCGTGATCGAGGGCCAGATCCCGATGCTCATGGTCGCCATGCTGCTGGCGGTCGGCGTCGGCGCGCTCTGCGGCCTCGCCAACGGCGTGATTACCACGGCCGGCAGGATCGAGCCCTTCATCGTCACGCTCGGCACGATGGGCATCTTCCGCGCGCTGACGATCTATCTCGCCGAGGGCGGCTCGATCGCCATGAAGGCGCCGGATCTGCGTGCCGCCTATCGGCCGGTCTATTTCGGCAATCTCTTCGGTGTGCCGATCCCGATCCTCGTGATCCTCGCGGTGGCGCTGATCGGCGCCTTCCTGCTCTACCGCACCGCCTTCGGCCGGCACGTCATCGCGGTCGGGTCGAACGAGGACGTCGCGCGCTATTCCGGCATCCCGGTCAACCGGGTGCGCACGCTCACCTATGTCATCCAGGGCGTCTGCGTCGCCATTGCCGTGCTCGTCTACGTGCCGCGCCTCGGCGCCGCCACGCCGACGACGGGCCTGCTCTGGGAGCTGCAGGCGATCACCGCGGTGGTCATCGGCGGCACCGCGCTCAAGGGCGGCGTCGGCCGAATCTGGGGCACGGTCTGCGGCGCACTCATTCTCGAAGTGGTCGGCAACATCATGGTGCTGTCCAACTTCGTCAGCGAATACCTCATCGGAGCCGTTCAGGGCGCGATCATCATCATCGCGATGCTGGTCCAGCGTTCGCTTGTTCGGCGGCGGTGAGGCGGGAAAGGGGGAGCCAATCCCCCGAACAACTGGTTCAACGAGGGAGAGACAAATGCGGAAGCTTCTACTCGGTTCGGTCGCCGCGGGCCTGATGCTCGTCGCCGGCCTGGCGCAGGCGCAGGAGAGCAAGACCATCGCCGTCTCCATTCCCGCCGCCGACCATGGCTGGACGGGAGGCGTGGTGTATCACGCGCAGGAGCAGGCCAAGCGCCTCGAGCAGCGCTATCCGGGCCTCAAGGTCATCGTCAAGACGTCGCCGGACGGCGCCTCGCAGGCGAATGCGCTCGAGGACCTGACGACGCAGGGCATCGACGCGCTGGTCACCCTGCCGCACAATTCCGACGAGCTGACGGACCCGATCCGCCAGGTCAAGGACAAGGGCGTGTTCATCACCGTCGTCGACCGCGCGCTCACCGACAACTCGGTCGCCGATCTCTACGTCGCCGGCAACAACCCGGCGCTCGGCCGCGTCGCCGGCGAGTACATCAAGGAAAAGCTGAACGGCAAGGGCAAGGTCGTGGTCATCCGCGGTCTGCCGATCGTCATCGACGAAGAGCGCAACAAGGGCTTCGACGAGGGCATCGCCGGCAGCGACATCGAGGTCCTCGATCGCCAGTTCGGCAACTGGAGCCGTGACGACGCGTTCAAGGTCATGCAGGATTACCTGGCCAAGTATCCGCAGATCGACGCGGTCTGGACCCAGGACGACGACATGGCGGTTGGCGTGCTCGAGGCCATCAGCCAGGCCAAGCGCGAGGACATCCAGTTCGTCATCGCCGGCGCCGGCATGAAGGACATGATCAAGAAGGTCATGGACGGCGACAAGATGATCCCGGTCGACATCCTCTATCCGCCGGCGATGGTCGCCGTCGCGATGGATCTGACGGCCGCCGGCCTCTACGACCACCTGCCGGTCCGCGGCAGCTACATCCTCGACGCCACGCTGGTGACGAAGGACAACGCCAAGGACTTCTACTACCCCGACTCGCCGTTCTGATCGGATCGGCCTCGTCGGATACCTGGCCCTCTCCCGCGCCGCGGGGGAGGGCTTTTTGTTGGGATCTTCCGCGTACGCCCGCCGCCAACTCGGGCTCGCCGTAGCGGCTGCTCAGGTTCGTGCATGCTAGCCCCTAGCTCGCCGTCATCCCGGGCGAAGACCGACCCGGGAAGGCGTAGTTCTTCACCTCTCCCTGAGGGAGAGGTCGACGGCCGAAGGCCGGCGGGTGAGGGTTTACGGCCTCACAGGACAAGCTTCGCGACCGGTGTCATCTCCGGATGGTTCCCTAAACCCTCACCCGGCTCTCCGAGCCGACCTCTCCCTCAGGGAGAGGTAAGGATGGACCTGCGCCGGTAGACCGGGATCATTTGTCCATGCTGCGTCCCCGCCCCCTAAAGCGGCAGCAGATCCGTGTTCTTGACCTCTTCCATCACGGCATAGGTGTGCGTCTCGCGCACGCCGGGCAGCGACAAGAGGCTGTCCGAAAGGAAGGCGCGGTAGGCGTTCATGTCGCTGACGCGGGCCTTGATCAGGTAGTCGAAGCCGCCCGCCACCATGTGGCACTCCGTCACCTCGGACGCGCGGCGGACGGCGGTGGCGAAATGCTCGAACACGTCGGGCGTGGTGCGGTCGAGCTTCACCTCGACGAAGACGAGCAGGCCGAGGTCCAGCTTTTCCGCCGAAAGCCGCGCGTGATAGCCCTCGATATAGCCCTCGCGGGTCAGCCGCTTGACGCGGTCCGCCGTCGCCGTCGGTGACAGATTGACCTTGGCGGCGAGGTCCAGCGTGGTGATGCGGCCATCCGCCTGCAGGGCCTTCAGGATGGCGCGGTCGATGCGGTCCATGCGGTTCCGGTCTCTTTCGGATCGTCAGTCGGTCGGCAGCGTCTCCAGGAGGGCGACGGTTTCGACGCCGCTTCCCGGCCGGGCGAGGTCGTCGTTGACGAGGTTCATCGGGGCATCCATCGGCATTTGCGACCGGCGGGTAGCGACTATCGCGGAGAAGCCGCTCCGTGCCGAGATAATCACGGTTTGGGTGGGCATCAAACCCCAAAGCGGCGCTGCCGGAGGCGGTAGATTGCGGCCAACACGATTTCGGAGCCTTTCATGCCGACCGCCGCCTACGAACTCTTCCGTGCCCCCTATGCCGGCGACGACGCCGCGCTGATCCGCCATGCGATCCGTGGCGCCATGCTGGACGCGAGCGCCGAGACGCGCATCGATCGGCGCGCCACGGCCTTCATCGAGGCGATCCGCAGCCAGTCCGGCGCCGTCGGTGGCATCGAGGACTTTCTGAGGGAGTTCGGCTTGTCCACCCGCGAGGGGCTGGCGCTGATGGTGCTGGCCGAGGCGCTTTTGCGCGTGCCGGACGCCGCGACGCAGGACCGGCTGATCGAGGACAAGCTGGGCGGCGCCGACTGGAGCGAGCATAGCGGCAAGGCGGAGGGCTGGTTCGTCTCCGCCTCGACCTGGGCGCTGGGGCTCTCGGCCCGGATCGTCCAGCCGGGCGACAGTGCCGACGGCATCATCGCCGGCCTCGTCAAGCGCGTCGGCACGCCGACCGTGCGCACCGCGACGCGCCAGGCGATGCGCTTCCTCGGCTATCACTTCGTTCTCGGCCAGACGATCCAGGACGGTTTGAAGCGCGCCAGGACGCTGGAGAAGCAGGGCTTCCGCTATTCCTACGACATGCTGGGCGAGGGCGCCCGCACCGCCGAGGACGCCGAGCGCTATTTCCAGAGCTACGCCATGGCGATCGACGCCATCGGCAAGGGCGCCGGCAAGAAGGCGCTGCCCGACCGCCCCGGCATCTCCGTCAAGCTCTCGGCGCTGTATCCGCGCTACGAGGCCACCAACCGGGCGCGCGTGATGGCCGAGCTGGTGCCGCAGCTGGTCAAGCTGGCGGCGCAGGCCAAGAGCTACGACCTCAACTTCACCGTCGACGCCGAGGAGGCGGACCGGCTGGAACTGTCGCTCGACGTCATCGCGGCGGCGCTGGCCGACCCGTCGCTCGCCGGCTGGGACGGCTTCGGACTCGCCATCCAGGCCTATCAGAAGCGCGCTGCGGCCGTGATTGACTGGATCGGCGAGCTGGCCAAGGTGCTCGATCGCAAGATGATGGTGCGGCTCGTCAAGGGCGCCTATTGGGACACCGAGGTGAAGCGGGCGCAGGAGCGCGGGCTCGACGACTATCCGGTCTTCACCCGCAAGGCCGCGACCGACCAGAACTATCTCCACTGCGCGCGCAAGCTCTTGGATCTCCGGCCGCGCATCTTCCCGCAATTCGCCACCCACAATGCGCTGACCGTCGCCACCATCCTCGAAATGGCCGGCGAGGCGACCGGCTTCGAGTTGCAGCGCCTGCACGGCATGGGCGAGGCACTGCACAAGGCGGTCCATGAGAGCGTGCCGACGGTCTCGACGCGTATTTACGCACCGGTCGGCGGCCATCGCGACCTGCTCGCCTATCTGGTCCGCCGACTGCTCGAGAATGGCGCGAACTCGTCGTTCGTGGCCGTCGTCGGCGATCGCTCCGTGCCGATCCAGAACCTGCTCGGTCGCCCGGATACGACGCTCGAGGGCGGGGCGCGGGCCCGTAACCGCAACCTGGCCCTGCCGGCCGACCTCTATGGCGCGAGCCGACGCAACTCGGCCGGCCTTGAGTTCGGTCACGCCGCGACACTCGCCGCGCTGGTCGAGGGCATGAAGGCGGAGGACGGCACGGCGCTGGTCGCGAAGCCGGTGGTGGCGACGCCGCTCGAAAACGGCAAGCCGCAGCCGGTGCTGAGCCCGGTCGACGGGCGGACGGTGGTCGGCTCGGTCGTGACGCTGCCGGAAGAGGCGGTCGAGGCCGTCATGCAGGCCGGCCAGAAGGGATTCCGCGCCTGGCAGGCGACGCCGGTCGAGGACCGCGCCGTCATCCTCGAAAGAATGGCGGATCTGCTGGAGGAAAACCGCGACCGGCTGATGAGCCTGCTCGCCCGCGAGGCCGGCAAGACGCTCGGCGACGGCCTCTCCGAAGTGCGAGAAGCGACGGATTTCTGCCGTTTCTACGCCGCCGAGGCGCGCCGTCATTTCGGCAAGCCGACCCTGATGCCGGGCCCGACCGGCGAGCGCAACGAGCTTCAATATCGCGGCCGTGGCGTCTTCGTCGCCATCTCGCCGTGGAACTTCCCGCTGGCGATCTTCCTCGGCCAGGTCACGGCGGCGCTCGCCGCCGGCAACGCCGTCGTCGCCAAGCCGGCCGAGCAGACGCCGATCATCGCCTTCGAGGCGATCCGGCTGCTGCACGAGGCGGGCGTGCCCGTCGCCGCCTGCCAGCTCGCTCCTGGCGACGGCAAGATCGGCGCCCGGCTTGTTAACCATCCGTTAACCTCGGGCGTCGCCTTCACCGGCTCGACCGAGACGGCCTGGTCGATCAACCGCGCGCTCGCGGCGAAGAAGGGGCCGATCGTGCCGCTGATCGCCGAGACGGGCGGTCTGAACGCCATGATCGTCGACGCGACCGCGCTGCCGGAGCAGGTGACCGACGATGTCGTGGCCTCGGCCTTCCGCTCGGCCGGCCAGCGCTGCTCGGCGCTCCGCATCCTCTATCTGCAGGAAGACGTCGCCGACCGCATGCTGGAGATGATTGAGGGCGCGGCGGCCGAGCTTCGGGTCGGCGACCCGCGCGATCCGAGGACAGACCTCGGCCCGGTGATCGACGCCGAGGCGAAGGGCAATCTCGACCGCCATTTAGCGGCGATGCGGAAGTCCGAGACGGTCCTGTTCGAGGGCAGGGTGCCGAACGCCGGTACCTATGTCGCGCCTGTAATCATCGAGCTCAAGGATGCGAAGACGCTCGACCGCGAGGTGTTCGGGCCGATCCTGCATGTGGTGCGCTGGAAGGCGAAGGAGCTCGACAAGGTGATCGCTTCGGTCGCCGCGACCGGCTACGGCCTGACGCTCGGCATTCACAGCCGCATCGACGAGACCGTCGACGCCATCGTCGAAAAGCTCGCGGTCGGCAATGTCTATGTGAACCGCAACCTCATCGGCGCCGTCGTCGGCACCCAACCCTTCGGCGGCTCCGGCCTCTCCGGCACCGGCCCGAAGGCGGGCGGCCCCAATTACCTGCTGCGCTTCGCCGAGGAACAGGTGATCTCGGTCAACACGGCGGCGGCCGGCGGCAATGCTTCGCTGATGGCGATGGCGGACGGATAGGCGCGCCACCCCGCCGGCGTCCGCCAGGGTCGGGCGCCGGCGCGGGGGCGATAGTGTCGGCGGCCCGCGCGTTGTATGCTTCTCGTCATCTGCTATAAGCACGCGCGGCCGCCGGGATGCGCGGTGAACGAGATGACGAGTTCATGGCTTTGAATACTCAGGGGTCCGACACCGGAACCTCCACTCCGGGTGCGGTCACCGCGACGTCATCCGGAAGCGCTGCCGAGGAGAACGGCGGCAGCTCGCCGGTTGCCCATGCCGGTTTCTTCACGCTCGCGCTCGGTTCAGTCGGCGTCGTCTATGGCGACATCGGCACCAGCGTCATCTACGCCCTGCGCGAAGCGCTGCACGCGGCCGAGAAGGCCCATGGCGTGCTGGCCCGCGAGGAGGTGATCGGCGTCATCTCGCTCATCATCTGGACGCTGACGATCATCGTCACGCTCAAATATGTCGTCATTTTGCTGCGCGCCGACAACAATGGCGAAGGCGGCACGCTGTCGCTGATGGCCCTGGCGCTCCGCGCGACGGGCCGGTCGGCGCCCATCATCTTCGTGCTCGGCGTGGCCGGCGCGGCGCTGTTCTACGGCGACGCGGTGATCACGCCGGCGATCTCGGTGCTGTCGGCGGTGGAGGGCCTGACGCTGGTGACGCCGGCCTTCGACGGCTATGTCGTGCCGATCACCATCGTCATCATCGCGGCGCTCTTCCTCGTGCAACGCTACGGCACGGCCAAGGTCGCGTCCTGGTTCGGGCCGATCACGGCGCTCTGGTTCGTCGTCATGACGATCGGCGGCTTCCTGCACATCGCCGACGATCCCGGCATCTTCGCCGCCTTCAATCCCTATCACGCCGTCAGCTATGTGGTGACGCACGGCCATACCAGCCTGCTCGTCATCGGCGCCGCTTTCCTGTCGGTGACGGGCGCCGAGGCGCTCTATGCCGATCTCGGCCATTTCGGCCGCAAGCCGATCCAGGCCACCTGGCTCGCCTTCGTGTTCCCCGCGCTGACCGCCAATTATCTGGGCCAGGGCGCGCTGGTGCTCGCCAATCCCGACGCGATCAAGAACCCGTTCTACCTGCTGTTCCCGGAATGGGCGCTGCTGCCGGTGGTGCTGCTCGCCACGCTGGCGACGGTCATCGCCTCGCAGGCGGTCATCACCGGCGCCTATTCGATGACCCGCCAGGCGATCCAGCTGAAGCTGCTGCCGCGGATGGAGATCTCGCACACCTCGGAGACGCATGTCGGCCAGATCTACATGCCGCAGGTCAACTCGATCCTGATGGTCGCCGTGCTGCTGCTGGTCATCATGTTCGGCTCGTCCAGCAAGCTGGCCACCGCCTATGGCATCTCGGTGACGGCCGAGATGGTCATCACCGCCTGCCTCGCCTTCATCGTCGTCTGGCGGTTCTGGCGCTGGCCGCTCTGGGTCTCGGCCCTCTTGATCGCGCCGTTCCTGCTGATCGACCTGATCTTCTTCGGCGCCAACCTGCTGAAGATCACGGAAGGCGGCTGGCTGCCGATCCTGCTGGCGCTCTCGATCATGTTCATCATGCGGACCTGGGTGCGCGGCACCAAGATCCTGTTCGAGAAGAGCCGGCGCGCCGACGTGCCGCTCGCGGAGCTTGTCAAGAACCTCGAGAAGAGCAGCGTCGTGCGGGTGCCCGGCACGGCGGTGTTCCTGACGAGCGATCCGGAAACGGCGCCGTCCTCGCTGCTGCACAGCCTCAAGCACTACCGCGTGCTGCACCAGAAGAACGTGCTGCTGACGGTCGTCACCAGCAACACGCCGCGCATCGACGAGGCGGACCGGGTGCGGATCGAGCCGATCAACGACAGCTTCACGCGCATCTTCATGACCTTCGGCTACATGGAGACGCCGAACGTGCCGGCGGCGCTGGCGCTCTGCCGCAAGCAGGGCTGGAAATACGACATCATGTCGACGTCGTTCTTCCTGTCGCGCCGCTCCATCAAGCCGGCGAGCCACCACCTGCTCGCGCGGTTCCAGGACAAGCTGTTCATCAAGCTGGCGATCAACGCCAGCGACGCGACGGAGTATTTCCATATTCCGACCGGCCGCGTCGTCGAGATTGGCACGCAGATGTCGATCTGATTGGCGGGGGCGTCGCGCTTCGGCGCCCCGCCTGTCCAGCTATTGAAAAGGCCGTCGCGAGACAATCGTGGGCGGCCTTTTCAATTGGACGGATGAAAACACGGCACCGGGTAGCGCGAATGTCTGACATGGGGTGGAAAGCGGACTGGCAGGTTTTCGGGCGGCGACTTCGGGAAATTTGCCCTTCACATGATCAACTACCTTTGGCAGGGAAGCGCCCATTGCGGCGGTTCAAGCTAAGCTCGCTTCTCCCGAAAGCCGTCATTGCTTGTGACGAAGCCGAGCGTCAGCCAGCTGTTTCGGCGTATGTGTACGAATCCCGTCTGGTCCGCCAATTATTGCCGCCGATCATCTCATAAATTTGTTCGCAATCGCTTGTGCTGTGCCGCCGACACCCCTCTACAGCGCGATTGAATCGCAGTTCGCGCGCCTACCGAGCCGTATCTCTGCTGAGACACGCTATTTAGGTCGACACGGCTCGGAACTCCCTTTGAGTCTCGTGGCGGTTCGCTGTGGTCTGCTGCCAGCTAGCGACCTACGTCGGAAAACTCATACTCATCATCAACAACGCTTGCACGCCAAAGGTGACCATTCGCTTCAAGTTGCTCATTGATCCAAGCGAGGGGAACCACCTCACGATCCCACCAGACTCCATCGAAGGATAGGCCCTGAAGAGCAAAGTACCGCTTCTTGATCTGCTCGACGATCAACCGTCGCGCCTTATAGTGGGGTGTGTCGGGCGCGTCTGCACCACGCCCCGGCTCGGTTATCGGCTCATAGTAAGGCCAGCGCATATGGGCTGTTCGTTGCGTGTCGTGTTGCCCTAATAGCTCATCACCCCTGAAAGCGCGCCCTCCTCTTCCTCCGCGGCCGTCAGGCTGTGATGCTTCTCCCCCTTTGCCGCCGGCTACGAACGAATTGCCACCTACAGCATAGCCATCACCGCCCCGCCCGCCTTCATCTCCATTCTGGCCGCCTCGTGCCAACAAGATGATCCTGCCATCTATAGTGATATAAGAATCGCTCGGCCCCACGGGAAATGGATCAGGCTTGTCTGCGCCGAGGGGATCTTCCAACGAGGCATCATCAGGTAGAATGTGAGCGTCTCCACCTCTTCCCCCCGACCCGATACCTCCTCGGCCACCACGCCCTCCGACAGCGTGACTTTGATCGGCAGCGACTATCGCGTGACCGCCGTCCCCACCATCGCCAATGACGGCATCTCCACCTATGCCTCCTTCCGCAGTGCTGTCTTCTCCATATACATTGGCATCGCCGCCGCGCCCTCCGGAACCCTTTCGTTTCATTACACGCCTCTTACTTTGAAAGGTCTTGTCTATGGATGAAAATCAAATTGTGAATGGTCTGTCGCTCAAGGTATGGAAAGCGATATTCAGGCCCGGCATGCCCGAATTCGCCGCCACATCGTTTTCCTTCACGCCTGAGTCGCACGATCTTGTTCGCATCGCATTCGGAAACGGTGGGCCAGCAGTCGGTCCAGAGGGGCTACGAGAGCCGGTATATACCCATGCGTTGACCCTCACCCCTGAGTTGGCTGTGGATTTGGCTGGCATGTTGCTCAAGCACTATGCGCAGCCGGAGGGTGAGCGCAGTTCGCCCAGCGCAGTACTTTAGCCTCTACCGCCATTTCCTCCTCTGGCGACGGATCGTCTTCCCTTTGCCGTCGCCATGCCTCCATCGCCGCCGTCGCCACTTCCCGCATCACCTCCGCGTCCGCCAATTGCCTGGCTATCCTCACCGGACGCGAAGGCGCGGCCACCTACACCGCCTCTAAGCCCGTCCAGTTGATTCTTCTGGTAGGCGAGGTATACGGCCCAGCCAACGAGTGCGACCGCAATGAAAGCCCCAATGACTGATGCCCAACTAGGGAGTTCTGGCGAGAATTTCGTGAGCACAACACCCAATAGAACCCCCGCGGCACCAAGCGCCAGCGGTATCCAGATCGTTGCGTTTCTTTCTGAGACCATTCGAACCCTCCAAAATGCTGTCGAGCATCGGCAAGTTATCACAGAATAGCAGTAGACGTACAAACAGTTTTCTCCTTCAGATTCGCGTTAAGAAGGGTTATTGAGCGCTATAGTGAAGGTAGCTCTCTATTACATCGTCTTCGCCCGCCGAACGCCTCCGGTTCCCGTACATGGCCCGACATTTTCGCTGATCGCTGCACAATAGAAACAAAGTAGATGCCACAGACTCTACGCTATGAGCCGAGATTGAGTGCAACCGCTGCCCAAAAGGTGCGGATGCGCCCCCTGCAGGACAGCCGTCCCGCCATAGATCTGATAGAGTGGCTTGACCGGCACCGGCGTCACGGGCCGAGCAGCATAGTCAGCGCGAGCGAGCTGACAATCTATGATGAATGCCCGCTATCGCGGTTTGGTTCTTGAAACCGGACAGGCCGCTCACGGCCCGACACTGCCGTCCGTAGGGAACCGAACGATTGGCAGGTTTCGGGCGGCGACTGGAGCATCTCGAACGGCGACAATGGGGGCGCGAGCGGACCTACCACCTTGGTGGGATTTGCCGCGAACGTTGCATGGCGTGGCAATGGGCGGAGCAGGTGCCTCGCTCGGCAGCTGCTTCCGCCGTCCCTAGCCTAGCGCCGACTGCTCGCGGCAGATCCGGTCCACCAGGGCGTCGAATTCGCCCTTGGGAGGACGCTGCGCCGCGAGGCGCTGCTTGAGGTGATGGATCGGCTCGGCCAGGATCTCGTCGAGGCTCTCGGCGCAGTGGAAGTCACCGACCACGCTCTTGATCTTGGAATTGTCGAAGATCGCCGTCCACGCCTTGTCGCCGGTCAGCGGGCCGATCCATTCCGGATTGTAGCGGACCAACGTGTCGGTCGGGACATGCACGATCCTGGCCTCGACGCCGAGCAGGCGGCCGATCGCCTTCTGGATGTCGTCCCAGATATGGGCGCGGTCATTGGTGATGTGGAAGATGTCGTTCAGCGCCGCCTTGTTGCCGAACAGCCCGACGAAGGGCACCGCGAAATCAACCGATCGGGTCAGCGTCCAGGGCGTATGGCCGTCTCCGGCGACGATGGTGGGCTCGCCGTCCAGCATGCGGCGCGCCATGATATCGCTGTCGCCCATCATGATCGGCAGCCCGGTGCGGACCGTATGGCTGGGGCGCACGATCGTCCAGTTCAGGCCCTCGGCATTCTCCAGCAGCTTCTCGCAGGCGATCTTGGCCTGGCTGTAGGGCCAGTACGGATTGATCGCCGGCGTCTTCTCGGTGATCACGTAGTGGCGCGCCGGCTTCTCATAGACCGAGGCCGACGAGATGAAGATGTACTGTCCGCAATGGCCGGTGAAGATCTCGATGTCCCGCGCCACCTGGTCCGGCGTGAAGGCGATGAACTGGCAGACGACATCGAAATTGTGCCGGGCCAGATCCGCATATTCCGGTCCGGCCAGGTCGCCGAGGATCGACGTGACGCCCGAAGGGAGGTCGCTTTCCCGCTTGCCGCGATTGTAGACGCTGACGTCATGCCCCTGCGCCACGGCGCGTTCGACGCAGGGATACGAGATCTGGCCTGTGCCGCCGATGAAGAGAATACTCAGAGTCATCTGGAGAACCTTTCACGGAAACGGAGGAACGTGAGCGCGGGATGTCGATGTGTCGGAGCGGGCCTTGGCCTTCTTCTGGCATGGGTTTCGGGAGCCGGCGCTTCCCGAACTCAGTCGACCGGCAGTTCGTTGGTTGCCTTCCGCACGGGGCGGGCGAGGAAGATCAAGAGGGCGACGAAACCGGCCGCCACCGAGATCGGCAGCGCTTCCGACCCGAACAGGTCCATCAGCACGCCGATCAGGGTGGAGCCGATCACCGAGCCGGCCGAATAGGCCATGGCGAAGCCCGTCGAGACGACGGCCAGTCGCTGGCCACGAAAATCCTGGCCGATGAGGACGATGCCCAGCGTGTAGAGGCCGGAGACGGTGCCGCCGGCGAGGAAGATGACCGGTTCGAGCAGGAACGCCTGGTTCATCACCAGCGGGAAGGCGAGGGTGCTGACCACCGCGAGGACGGTGCAGCCGATCAGCGTCAGCCGCCGGCCGTGCCGGTCGGCGAACCAGCCCAGCGCCACGATCAGGACCGCCTCGCCGAGGCTGAAGACGGCGACGAGGCGCGAGGCGCCGGCCTCGGTCAGCCCGTAGGCGAGGCCGTAGAGCGGCAGCAGGCTCTGCATCGCCGTCTCGCCGATGCCGGTCAGGAAGGCGGCGGCGATCAGGCTTCCGGCCAGCGTCAGCGACATCCGCAGCGTGTGGACGTCGCCGCTTTCCTCGTCGTCCTCGACCTCGCCGACGGCCGAGCGGATCGACAGCGCCACCGCGACGCCGATCGCGAGCGGGACCATGGCGACGACGAGCGGCAGGCTGCCGGTCGAGCCAGTGCCGCTGAGGAGCAGCGGGCCCATGAACTGGCAGGCCGCGTAGAGCGTGCCGGAAGCGCCGACGATGCGGCCGCGGTTCCTGTCGTCGACGACGCCGTTCAGCCAGATCTCGGTCGTCGTCCAGAGCGCCGAGAAGCAGGTGCCCATGACGAAGCGGGCCACGAACCAGACGACGATGTCGTCGAAGAGGAGGATGGCGGCGAAGGAGGCGAGCGACAGGGCGAACTGCGCCGCCACGAGCAGGCGCAGGCCCAGCCTGTCGATCAGCCAGGGCACGAAGGGGCCGAAGATCAGGATGCCGGCGCCGGCGATCGAGGCGTTGAGGCCGATCAGCCAGGTGGCGATGCCCTTGCTCTCCAGCGCGAGCGAGAAGAACGGGTAGGAATAGCCGAACAGCAGCGCCTCGATGCCGATCAGCAGCAGCACGCCGGCGACGCGCCAGTAGCGGGCGCGCGCCTCGGTCTTCTTCGGGTCGCTGGACGGCATCAGATCTCGCAGAGCGGCTCGGGGCACCAGCAGCGGATGCCCTGCGGCACCAGGTCGAAGGTGCGGTAGTCGGCGGTCAGTTCCTCGCCGGCGGCGATGTCGCGATCGGCGAACACGTAGAGCTGGTCTTCCACCCGCGTGTTCGGACGGCAGGAATGGTTGAGGAAATCGATGCCGGCCGGCGCCTCCATCGGCAGCAGGCAGAGCAGCTTGCGGCCGATCAGCTTGAGGTGGACGGATTGCCGCCACCAGTAGTCGTCGAGCTCGCTCTGCCGGTCGAGGTCGATCAGCATGGCCTTGCCGTCGAAGAAGCCGAGCAGCGTGTCCTTGGGGATGTCGATGCGGGCGTGGATCGTCTGGTGGTCGTCGCTGATGGCGCGGACCTCGATGGCCTCGTCATTGGTGTAGCTCATGAACTCACTTCCTGAAGTCGAAGGCCGGGATGCCGCCGGACTGTCCGTCGCGGCTCGCCTCGTAGCGCTGTCCGTCGAATAGCGCAGCGAGCCATTTCTCGCAAAGCCGCTGCGCGTAGACCACCGGCATTTCGTGGTCGTGCGGCTCCTTGGCCAGCTCGGCGAAGACGGGGTCGTTGTGGGGCGCCGTCCAGAACTGCCGGTCGTCGGAAAGATGCACGGCGCGCTCGGGCGTCGCCGACACCTTCTGGTAGCCCTGGATCGTGTTGATCGACATCTTCTGCCAGGCGGCGGCGCATTTCTGCAGCAGCCGCGCCAGCTCGCTCCGCTCGCGCACCTCATGCGGCGCGCAATGGAAATGCCGCTCGCACAGGTCGCGCACCAGCATGCCGAAGGCGAAGGCATCCGACGTGGTGTTGATGGCGAGGAAGGGGGTGCTGAGCGCCGGGTCGTAGAGCGGATCGGCGACGGCGGCGGCATGGGGGCAGAAGGCGACGGGAAAGAACTCGTACACCGTGGGGATGCCCGTGACCGGGCAGATGACGTCGAACGGGATCGCCACGGTCTCGCTGTTGACGAGGGCGCCGGCGCTGTCGGCATAGCCGGCATCGACCATGATCTGGGCGAGGGCGCGCAGCTCGTCCTCGGAATTGGTAAAGCTGAGCGGCGTCGCGACGATCGCCAGGAAGCCGGTCTTCCGATATTCCTCGACATCCTGCCGGAAGGCGGTCAGCGCCTCGGCGAACTGATAGCCGTTGCGGACATGGGCGACGGTGTAGCGGCCGAGCTGAAACTCGCGCTTGCCGGCCGAGCAGCGAAGATCCACCTGCAGCCAGTCGTCAAATTCGCTGTTTGACGGTACCTTGGGATGAAATGGGCAGCCGACGGCGACTGACGGCGCCATCCCAGCCGAATCATCATCCGGTGGGAAGTTCATAATGCCCCCGCAGCGCTACGCAGACCTCAAGTGGATGTGATCGGTTTGAAATTGCAGGAAAATTCAACGCAAAGTCAACCGTATTATAGCCAAGTCTACTGTTCTCTTTCATGCGACGCCTCGCTTCGTGCCGAGTGAAAGAGGGCGCCGGACACCCGATGGCCTTGCCGACTCACCGTTTCGTCCGCCCGTTTCGTCCGCTCACCAACGATCGCTAAAATCGTCGGAAACCGGTTAAGGCCGCATAAAAGGCTGATGCCTAGGGTAACGCGTCGAAGAAAAGAGATGGACACGACGTATGTCTCACCCGATCGCCGGACGAATTACCTTCAATCTTGTGGCCGGCATTGTCGTCACGATCGTGACCGTCATCTCGGGCGTCGCCTGGATGGCCTACCGACAGAATGATCAGGCTGCCCAGCAGACCCGGACGATGGTGATGGGCGGCGTTGACGCCATGCACACGCGCGTCCAGGGCCTGGCGAACGACTATTCGTGGTGGGAAGAGGCGTATGAGGCGTATGGCCGGGGCGACAGGGACTGGATCGACGCCAATATCGGCACCGGCATCGTCGATACGCTGATCGCCGATTTTCTCGCGATCCTGTCGCCGCAGGGCGAGCTGAAATATGGCTGGTGGACGCCGGAGGGCGCGCCGAGCCCGCAATCCGTCATGACGCCGGAGCTGATCGCGCGGATCCAGGAGCTGATCCGCACGGCGCCGATCGAGAACAACGCCGCCCGCTCCGCCTATATCGAGACGCCGGCCGGCACGCTGCTGTTCGCGGTGTCGCGCATCGCGCCCGTGTCGAAGCTCGATACCGTCAAGCCCGAGGATCTCCCGGTCCTGGTGATGGGCTTCTATCTGAGCACCCAGCGCCTGTCGGAGCTCGGCCGCAGCTTTCTCATCAACGATCTCCGCCTGCAGCCGGGCGACGCCGAGTCGGCGAAGGGCTTCCCCGAGATCCGCGACATCTACGGCAAGGTGATCGGCCATTTCGTCTGGACGCCGCCGACCCCCGGCTTCGCGGTGCTGCGCAACGTCGTGGCGCCGATCGCCGGCGGCCTGCTGGTGTTCTGCCTGATCGCCATGTGGACCGTGCTGCGCGCCCGCCGCCTGGCGCTGTCGCAGGCGCTGAGCGAGCGCCAGGCGGTCACCGCCGCCCGCACAGACAGCCTGACCGGCCTCACCAACCGCTATGGCTTCAACGAGCTCAGCGACAGCGATCAGTTTGGCGATGCCTGCGCCAATGGCGAGGCGGCGATCATCTATCTCGACGTCAACGGCTTCAAGGCGGTCAACGACTCGATCGGCCACCAGGGTGGCGACGAGCTGGTCGGGCTCCTGGCCGAGCGGCTGTCGATGATCCTGCCGCCCGACGCCCGCTTCGCCCGCGTCGGCGGCGACGAGTTCGCCGTGGCGCTGACCGGCAAGACCGCGCAGGCGACCGTCGCCGGCGTCGCCTCGGCCATGGTGCATTCGCTCGACCAGCCTTTCGGCGTAGCCGGCTTCCAGTTCCAGGTGACCGCGGCGGTCGGCTATGCGGTCGCCGACGGCAAGGACGTGACGCCGTCGGAGCTGATGCGCCGGGCCGACCTCGCCATGTACCAGGCCAAGAACGCGGCCGAGCGCGACGCCGTGCCCTATCATTCCGGGCTCGAGACCGGCGCGCTGCACCGCAAGCGCCTCGGCATCGCGCTGCGCGGCGCCATCGAGGCGGACGAGTTCTCCGTCGTCTACCAGCCGATCGTCCGGGCGAGCGACCTCGCCGTGGTCTCGGTCGAGGCGCTGGTGCGCTGGGACTCGAAGGAGTTCGGTCGCGTCTCGCCGGCCGAGTTCATCCCGGTGGCGGAGGAGACGGGCGCGATTCACGAGATCGGCAAGTTCGTGTTCCAGCGCGCCTGCCGCGACATGGTCGAATGGCCGGGCCTCAAGATATCGATCAACGTGTCGCCGGCGCAGCTGCGCGACCCGAGCTTCGCCAATGATCTCGGCGCCATCGCCCGCCGCCACGATGTCGTGCCGAACCGCTTCAAGCTGGAGCTGACCGAGGGCCTGCTGGTCCGCAACCCGACCATCGCCAAGCGCAAGCTGGCGCGCCTGAAGTCAATGGGCTTCGGCCTGTCGCTGGACGATTTCGGCACCGGCTTCTCGTCGATCGGTTATCTGCGCCAGTTCCCCTTCGACTGGCTGAAGATCGACAAGTCCTTCATCGCCGAGCTCGGCACCAACCCGACCGCGAATGCGCTGATCCAGTCGATGATCGCGCTCGGCGACGCCATGGACATCGCCGTCGTCGCCGAAGGCATCGAGACGGTCGAGCAGTTGCAGCTGCTGCGCCTGCTGCAATGCGAGTTCGTCCAGGGCTTCCACCTTTCCAAGCCGCTGGCGGCGGCCGAGGTGACGGCGCTGCTGGCGGGCCTGGGCGAGAGCCGCCGGCTGTTCCCCGACCTGCCGCCGCCCAAGGCCGAGCTGGAGCGCCAGATCAATCTGGTCCAGTCCTGAGCGCGGCGGCTGGTTTCCGAACCGGCCGCCTGCGATAGTCGGGACATGACGATTCACCAGAGCCAGCTTCAGGGTACCCTTGCGGCGGACGAAGCCCGCCGGATCGCGCTCGCCGCGCAGGGATTTGGCGGCGGCCGCGTCGACGGGCTGGCGCAATGGCGCCGGATCGCGCCCGTCGTCGCGCGGATGGGGCTGCTGCAGATCGATTCGGTGAACGTGCTGGTGCGCTCGCACTATCTGCCCGTTTTCAGCCGCATCGGCGCCTATTCCCGCGAGGCGCTGGACGAGCGCGCCTTCGCCGGCGGCGCCCGGCGGGCGCTGTTCGAATACTGGGCGCATGAGGCATCGCTGCTGCCGCTCGAGATGCAGCCGCTGATGCGCTGGCGCATGCGCAGGGCCACCGCTGGAATTGGCATCTATGGCGGCCTCGTCCGCTTCGCGACCGAGAACCCGGACTATATCCGCGCCGTCATCGCCGAGATCGGCCGGCGCGGCCCGCTCGCGGCGGGCGAGCTCGACGACCCGGGCGAGCGCAGCGGCCCCTGGTGGGGCTGGCACAAGGGCAAGACGGCGCTCGAATATCTGTTCTGGACGGGCGAGGTCACGACGAGCCACCGCCGCGGCTTCGAGCGCGTCTACGACCTGACCGAGCGGGCCATTCCCGCCGCTGTCCTGTCGGCGGCGACGCCGGAGGAGCCCGACGCGATCCGTGCCCTGACGCTCGCCGGCGCGCGGGCGCATGGCGTGGCGACCGAGATCGACATTCGCGACTATTTCCGCCTGCCGGTCGCCGAGACCAAGCGGGCGATCGCCGAACTCGTCGAGGACGGCGCGCTCGAGCCGGTGACGGTCGAGGGCTGGAAACAGCCGGCCTATCTCGCCGCGGGGGCCCCGATCCCGAAGCGGCTGACGCCGACGGCGCTGCTGTCGCCCTTCGATCCCCTGGTCTGGCACCGGCCGCGCACCGAGCGCATCTTCGACTTCCACTACCGGCTGGAGTTCTACACGCCGGAGCCGAAGCGAATCTTCGGCTATTTCGTCATGCCGTTCCTGCATCGCGGCCGGCTCGAGGGGCGCGTCGATCTGAAGGCCGACCGGGCCGGCGGGCGGCTGCGCGTCTTCGGCGTCTTCGTCGAGGACGGCGTGCGCCGAACCGACGACATGCTCGGCGCGCTGGCCGGGGGGCTTCGGCGGCTCGCCGGCTGGCTGCGACTTTCGGAGATTTCGGTGGAGGCGGACACACCGGCCGCGGTGACGCTTCGGCGCGCCCTGACCGTCGTCGACGACGATTCCAAGTCTAACGACTTCCTTCATTCGCCCTTATCGACTGAATGATTGTATGCCGTTAGGGTACACAATTCTAACGGTGCCATGAGTCTCATTCCGCGCTCGACCTTCAGATTCGCGCTGCGCATCGCCCTGCCGGTTCTCGTGATCCTGGCGGGCTCGATCATGTTCATGATCTTCGCCCTGAACGAGATGGCCGGCGAGGTCGACAGCATCGATGCCACGGCGACGACCGGCTCGGCCGATGCGTCGCTGCAGGCGATGCTGAAGCGCCTGCGCGAGGTCCATGGCGACTATGCCGTGTGGGACGACGCCGCGGTGCGCCTCTATGGTGTGGTCGATCAGGATTTCGCCGAGCGCAATTTCCGCGAGGCGACGCGCTCCGCCGTCTTTTTCGACGCCGCCTACCTGCTCGATGAAAACGGCCGGGCGGTCTTCTCCTATCGCCGTGGCGGGATCGCGCCGCGCGGGCCGATCGAGGAGTTCGGCTCGCCGCTGCAGGCGCTGACAACCGCGCTCGTCGAGAACTACACCCAGTATGACGCCAAGGTCGGCGTCATGAAGGACCGCTCGGGCGCCATCGCCGCGGTGGCGGTCGGCTCCGTACTGCCGTCGAGCCGGGACTCGCTCTTGCCGCAGGGGCGGCCGCGCCTGCTCGTGATCTCGCGCACCTTCGACGACGAGATGATCCGGAGAATGGGCAGCGACTTCACCATCAAGGGCATGGCGCTCAGCTTCGACCCTGACTACGACGGCCACAAGGTGCAGCTGATCGATCCGCTGGGGCAGGCCATCGGCGCGCTGACCTGGGAGCGCCGCAGCCCGGGCGGCGAAGCCTTTGGCCGGGTTGCGCCGCTCGCCTATGTCATGCTCGGGCTGATCGGCCTGACGATCCTGTTCCTGCTCGGCATCGGCTATGCCAACCTGATCTCGGCGCGCCGGCGCGAGCAGCAGGCCGTGCATGACGCCCATCACGACAGCCTGACCGGCCTGCCGAACCGCGCGGCGCTGATCAAGGGGCTCGACGCCGCCGTGCGCCGGACCGGGAAGCCGCCGCTCGCCGTGATCTTCCTCGACCTCGACGGCTTCAAGGAGGTCAATGATTCCTATGGCCACGAGACCGGCGATCACCTGCTGGTGCGGGTGGCCTCGGGCTTCCGCTCGATCTGCTGCGACCGGGGCCTGCTCGCCAGGGTCGGCGGCGACGAGTTCGCGCTGGTGCTCGACAACCGCGACACGGTCGGCGCGGCCGAGGAGATCGCCAACCGGCTCGTCCAGTATCTGCAGGCGCCGATCACCATCGACGGCCGCGTGCTGACCATAGGCACCAGTGTCGGCATCGCCTTCGCGGACGATGGCGGCATGTCGGCCGAGGAACTGCTGCGCCGCGCCGACGTGGCGATGTATCAGGCCAAGGAAATGGGCCGCAGCCGCGTCGCGCTTTACGATCGCTCGATCGACGCCGACAAGATCGAGCGGCGGCAGCTCGCCGACGAACTGCGCGCCGCGCTCAAGGCGGATGCGCTGCATATCGTCTACCAGCCGATCTATGACGCCAGGACCATGCGACCGGCGCTGGTCGAGGCGCTCCTGCGCTGGGACCATCCCGAACATGGCTCGATCCCGCCCGATCGCTTCGTCTCGGTCGCCGAGGAGATGGGGCTTATGGAGGAGCTGGGCACCTGGGTGCTCCGCCACGCCTGCCGCGACGCGGTCGCGTGGCCGGCCGTGCGGCTCGCCGTCAACGTCTCGGCCATCCAGTTCCGCAATCCCGGCTTCGACCGGATCCTGGCCACGATCCTGTCGGAGACGGGCCTGCCGGCGTCACGGCTCGAGGTCGAGATGACGGAGACCAGCCTGGTCGCCTATCCCGATCGCGCCCAGAACATCGTCGCCACGCTGCGCGTTCTCGGCGTGACGGTGGCGCTCGACGATTTCGGCACCGGCTATTCGTCGATCGGCTATCTCCGGCGGTTTGTCTTCGACAAGCTGAAGATCGACCGCTCGCTGGTGAACGGCGTCTCGGTTGATGTCGAGACGCGCCGGCTCTGCGAGGCGACGGTCGCGCTCGGCCTGGCGCTCAATCTCAAGGTCACGGCCGAGGGGCTGGAAACGGCGGCCGATGTCGAGATCATGCGGGCGGCCGGCTGCTCGCATCTGCAGGGCTATTATTTCCACCACCCGATGACGGCAGAGGCCGTCACCGAACTCCTGCTGGAGGCGGCCGCCGCGCGCGATCCCGACACGCTGCGGCGGGCCTGACGCCGCGGCTCAGGCCAGCGTCTTCACGGCGGCGGCGATCGCCTTGCCGAGTGCCACCTGCGCATCCGGATCGAAGTGAATGCCGTCAAAGGCGCTGGAGCGGATGTGCTGGCCGGCGTCGAGGAAGGCCGTGCCATGCTCCTTGGCGATCGCAGCGTAGAGCGTCGCGAAGGCCTGCGATTTGGCGAGGCCGCCCGCCAGCATCGGCGTATATTCCGGCTTCTCGCCCGTATGGTCGAGCATCGGCGGCGGCGCGACGATCAGGATCTTCGGCACGCCGGCATTGTTGCCGGCCTCGGCCTGCTTGATCAGCTTGACGAGCTCGCCGACGCCCTTGGCGATGTCCTCGGCCGGCACATTGAAGCGCGCCTTCAGGTCGTTGGTGCCGAGCATGATGACGACGACGTCGAGCGGACGGTGGCTGCGCAGGCAGGGCAGGAGATAGGCCTTGCCGTTCATGTACTCGCCCTCGATCGGGTCGGAATGAACGGTGGTGCGGCCTGGCAGGCCTTCCTCGATCACATGCCAATCATTGCCGAGCTCGGCCTGGGCGACGCCCGGCCAGCGCTCGTCGCGGCCATAGCGGTCGTCGGGGCGCGGAACGGTGGCCGCGCCCCAGGTGTTGGAATCGCCATAGGCGAGAACTGTCTTCATCGAATGCTGCTCCTCCCGGCGATTCGCTTCGCCGTCCCGCGATCAGACATCAAGCGTGCCTTATTTCTCAAGCCGGGGGCTTACGGTCTTGGCCGGCATCACTACGATCACGTCAGGCGACGGATTCTGTCCGGCCGCGAACGATCCGAAATGCCGATGGAGATGGATGAATGCGGAAGCCCGCCGAGACCGACGTGCCGATCCTGCCGGTGATTGCCGAGCGCTGGAGCCCGCGCGCCTTCGATCCCGTGAAGACCCTGACCGAAGCCGACCTGAAGCCGCTGTTCGAAGCGGCGCGCTGGGCGCCGTCCTCCTCCAACAGCCAGCCCTGGCGCTTCGTCTACGCCTTCCGCGGCGAGCCGTTCTTCGATGCGCTGGTCGATTGCGCCGCCGAGGGCAACCAGCCCTGGGTGCGGCGCTGCTCGGTGCTCGGCTACGCCATCGCCAGGACGCATTCCGACAGCGGCCGCGCGCTCTGGCACAATCGCCACGATACCGGCATCGCGCTCGGCTACCTGCTGCTGCAGGCGACCGCCAATGGCCTGGCCGTGCACCCCTTTGGCGGCTTCGACAGCGACAAGGTGATCGCCGCCGCCCATGTCCCCGAGGGCTTCGAGCCCTGCACGGGCATCGGCATCGGCTTTGCCGGCGATCCGGACGTCCTGCCGGAGCGCGACCGCGAGCGCGAGCTGGCCGGCCGCACGCGTCGCGCGGTGCGTGATTTCGCCTTCCATGGCGGCTGGCCCGAGGGCTGAGCCTCCGGGGCCGCAGCATCCCATGGTGGCCGGCCATCGCGCCGGCCGCCTTCCGTCCCGCCCGGGCGCCGGCCGGGGCGGATGCGCGTGACGCAGCGGGCGGCCGGCAAGACTATAATATTATTCAAATATGTCTTCTTGTTCCGAAGCTGTGTCGGGTGTTCCGTGAAGTAGGTCGGTGCCGCGATACAGTTTTGAGGTGCGCACCTAGATTGAGTTGACATTCGCTCCGGGGCGTATCCCTAATGATGCCCAAGACACGCCGGAGGACTTGACTATCCGGTGACGGGGGAGGGCGGCCGAATGGCCGTTCCGTCGCTGCGACAACCAAAAATCGCGTGTCTCTGGGAGGACTGAAATGAGTGACGTGCCGTTTCGCGCGACCAGTCGTCGTACGCTCCTGAAATCCCTCATGGCCGGTGTCGGCGCCGTCGCGATCGGCGGCGGCATGGGCCCCGCCTTCGCCGAGGACCGAACCCTCGTCATCAACACCAACATCGGCGGCGAGGGCCAGCGTAAGCTGATGGCCCAGTTCATCGACGAGTTCACCAAGGAGACCGGCATCAAGGTCCAGCAGAACGCGATGGACCATGAGGGCTACAAGACGGCGATCCGCAATTTCCTCGTCGCCAATCCGCCGGATGTCTGCCTCTGGTTCTCCGGCGACCGCATGCGCGCCTTCGTCAATCGCGGCCTGTTCGACGACATTTCCGACCTCTGGGCCAAGGAAGGCTGGGCCGACAAGGTCGGCGCGCTGACCACGACCGTCACCGTCGACGGCAAGCAGTACGGCGTGCCGACGGGCGCCAGCTTCTGGGGCATCTGGGCGCGCAAGGACTATCTGGAGAAATACGCCGGCGGCAAGGAACCCCAGACCTGGGACGAGCTGGTCGCCTTCGGCGACAAGATGGTGGCCGACGGCATCTCGCCGTTCGCGATCGGCACCAAGGACCTCTGGCCGACCGCGGCCTGGTTCGACTATCTGAACCTCCGCATCAACGGCTACGACTTCCACATGCAGCTGATGGCGGGCGACGCCTCCTACGAGGATCCGAAGCTCGACGCCGTCTTCGACAAGTGGCAGGAGCTGATCGACAAGAAGTTCTTCATTCCGAACCACACCTCCTATGACTGGCAGGGCGCGGTGCCGTTCCTGCTGCAGGGCAAGGCGGGCATGTATCTGATGGGCCAGTTCCTGACCCGCAACATCCCGGCCGGCGACCTCGACAACTACACCTACCTGCAGTTCCCGGTGATCGACGCGGCCGTGCCCGTCGCCGAGGAATTCCCGGTCGATTCCATGCACATACCGTCGGGCGCGAAGAACAAGGATCTGGCGCGCCAGTTCCTGACCTTCTTCTACCAGCCCGAGCGGCTGGCGCTCTGGGTCGAGCCCGAAGGCAACATCCCGACCCGCTCCGACGTGCCGGCGCTGAAGAAGGACTGGCTGCTCGAGAAGGGCCAGGCGATCCTGAAATCGGCGAAGTCGGCCTCGCAGTACTATGACCGCGACACCGATCCCGACATGGCGCAGATCGGCATGAACGGCTTCCAGCAGTTCATGGCTGATCCCTCCAGCCGCAAGCAGGTGCAGGCGCGGCTCGAGCAGACACGCCAGCGCATCTTCAAGAAGGACTGACGCGAGCGACCGGCGCGGCAGAGGTCGCGCCGGTCTCCTTCATGTCGGCCGGGCGCGGGATACCCCGCACCGGCCGGCGGTTCGGCAGGCGGACGGCGCATTTCATGGCAGACGTGTTGCGAGCATCGGGCGGACGCAGGGAGGAACTCCGGGCGCCGTCCTCGGCCTGGCGGCGGCATCGGGAATGGATCACGCCGACCCTGCTCCTGGCGCCGGGCCTGATCCTCTTCCTGCTGATCATCGTCATACCGACGCTGCAGAGCTTTCGCCTGAGCCTCTATGACTGGGATGGCCTCGGCCCGCAGACCTGGGTCGGGCTCGGCAATTATCGCGAGCTGATCTCCGATCCGCAGTTCATCACCAGCCTGCGCAACAACGTCATCTGGCTGGTGCTGTTCATGATCGCGCCGGTCGGCGGGCTGGTGCTGGCGCTGCTGGTCAACCAGAGGATTCGCGGCATCCGCCTGGCCAAGTCGCTGTTCTTCATGCCGCTGGTGCTGGCGCCGGTGACGGTCGGCGTCGTCTATACCTGGTTCTACGATCCGACCTTCGGCATGACGGCGCTGATCTTCCAGGCCTTCGGCGCCACGGCGCCAGCGATCCTGTCCGATCCTCAGCTCGTCACCTTCGGGATCGTCGCGGCGGCACTCTGGCCGCAGATCGCCTTCTGCATGGTGCTGTTCCTCGCCGGCTTGAACAATCTCGACGAGGACGTGCTCGGCGCCGGTCGGGTCGACGGCGCGCGCGGCTTCCTGATGTTCTGGCATGTCGTGCTGCCGCAGCTCCGCGCCGCAAGCTTCATCGCGCTCACCGTGACGGTGATCGGCGCGCTCCGCAGCTTCGACCTGATCGCGATCATGACGCAGGGCGGCCCCTACGGCTCGTCCTCCGTGCTTGCCTACCAGATGTACGAGCAGGCGATCTTCTCCTACCGCATGGGCTATGCGGCGGCGATCGCGACCGTGCTGTTCGCCGTGATGGCGGTGTTCATCACCTGGTACCTGATGCGCGTCGTCCGCGCCGAGCGGAGCCGCGACCGATGAGCTATCCGCTTCCGATTCAGCAGGCGAAACCGACCACCCGCGCGCTCTATCCGATCGCCATCATCGTCGTGCTGGCGCTCTGGCTGCTGCCGCTTTTCGCCATCACGCTGACGTCGATCCGCTCGGCCGAGGATCTGATGGTCGGCAATTACTGGGGCTGGCCGAAGAGCTTCAACCTGTTCGAGAACTACCAGGCCGTCTTCACCCAGACGCCGATGGCGCGCTTCTTCCTGAACTCGATCGTCATCACCGTGCCGACCGTGTTCTTCGTCATGATCCTGTCGACCATGATGGGCTTCGTGCTGGCGCGCTATCGCTTCCGCGGCAACATGCTGCTGTTCGCGCTTTTGATCGGCGGCAATTTCATTCCGCACCAGATCCTGATGATCCCGGTGCGCGACTTCATGCTGAAGGTCGGGCTCTACGACACCCCCTATGCGCTGATCCTGTTCCACACCGTGTTCCAGACCGGCTTCGCGACGCTCTTCATGCGCAATTTCATCGCCGAGCTGCCACGCGAGCTGTTCGAGGCGGCCAAGGTCGAGGGCACCTCGCCCTGGCAGGTGCTCTGGCATGTGGTGACGCCGCTGGTGCGGCCGGCGCTCGCTGCGCTGGGCGTGCTGATCTTCACCTTCGTCTGGAACGACTATTTCTGGGCGCTGGTGCTGACCCAGGCCGACACGGTCCGTCCCGTCACCGCCGGCCTCGCCACGCTGCGCGGCCAATACGTCACCGCCTGGAACATCATTTCGGCCGCGACGGTGCTTGTCGCCATCCCGCCGGTCGTGATGTTCTTCCTGATGCAACGCCATTTCGTCGCCGGACTGACGATGGGCGCGGTCAAGGGCTAGCCGTTCGCGATTTCCGTTTCCCCAACCTTCCGCCGGCGACCCGCGCCGGATGATCGACAACGAGAGAGACTGACATGACGACTGAGGGCAACAGCCAGCAAACCGTTCGCTGGGGCATCATCGGGCCGGGCGGCATCGCCAAGGCGTTTCGCGATGGCCTGACGCATTCCAGGACAGGCAGGCTGGTCGCCATCGGCACGCGCAATCCCGCAAAGCCCGGCCTCTCCGAGGATTTCCCCGGCGCCCGCATCCATGACGGCTACCAGGCGCTGCTCGACGATCCCGAGGTCGAGGCCGTCTATATCGCGACGCCGCATCCCGGCCATGCCGAATGGGCGATCAAGGCGGCCGAAGCCGGCAAGCACGCACTGGTGGAGAAGCCGCTCGGCCTGACCGCCTTCGAGGCCGAGGCGATCTTCCACGCCCACAAGAAGGCCGGCACCTTCGCGGGCGAAGCCTTCATGTACCGCGTCCATCCGCAGACGAAGAAGCTCTACGACCTCGTCGCCAGCGGCGCGATCGGCGAGGTGCGCGCCATCAAGTCGAGCTTCGGCTTCGCCATGCCGAAATTCGATCCCGAGCACCGGCTCTACGCCAACGACCTCGCCGGCGGCGGCATTCTCGACGTCGGCTGCTATCCGGTCTCGATGACGCGGCTGATCGCCGGCGCGGCCGCCGGCAAGCCCTTCCTCGATCCCGTCCAGGTGCAGGGCGCGGCGCATCTCGGCAAATCCGGCGTCGACGAATGGGCGGCTGCGATCCTGACCTTTCCGAACGAGATCATCGCCGAAGTCTCCTGCAGCGTGTCGCTGGCGCAGGACAACGTGCTGCGCATCCTCGGCACCACCGGCCGCATCGAGGTCTCCGACTTCTGGTTCGCCGGCGGCAAGCAGGGCGGCACCGGCACGATCCGCATCGTGCGGCCGGACGGCAGCACGGAAGCGGTCGAGGTGGTCGAGCCCGGCTGGCTCTATTCCTTCGAGGTCGACGCGGCGGGCGAGGCGATCCGCGCCGGACGGCAGGAGCTGGCGTCCCCCGGCATGAGCTGGGCCGACACGCTCGGCAATCTGCGCACGCTCGACAAATGGCGCGCCAATGTCGGCCTCGTCTACGACATCGAGAAGGCGTCGCGGAAGACCGCCACCATCAAGGGCGCCAGGCTCGCGCGCGGCGAAAAGTCGATCCCGAAGCGCCAGATCGCCGGCGTCAGCCAGCCGACTTCCGTCGCCGCGCTCGGCTTCGAGTTCTTCCCCGATTTTGCGAGCGCATCGGTGCTGCTCGACGCCTTCCACGAGGCCGGCGGCAATCTGTTCGACACGGCCTACATCTATGCCGGCGGCAAGACGGAGAAGATCCTCGGCGACTGGCTGACCAGCCGCGGCGTGCGCGACGAATCCGTCATCATCGGCAAGGGCGCGCATTCGCCGCTCGTCTATCCCGACGTCATCGGCAAGCAGCTCACCGAGACGCTCGACCGGCTCAAGACCGACCATGTCGACATCTACTTCATGCATCGCGACAACCCGGACGTGCCGGTTGGCGAGTTCGTCGACGCGATGGATGCCGAGGTGAAGGCCGGCCGCATCCGCGGTCCCTATGGCGGCTCCAACTGGACGCGCGAGCGCATGGACGCGGCGATTGCCTATGCCGAGGCGAACGGCAAGCAGAAGCCGGGCGCGCTCTCCAACAACTTCTCGCTGGCCGAGATGCTCGATCCGATCTGGGCCGGCTGCGTCGCCGCTTCGGATGATCCGTGGAAGGCCTGGCTGAACGAGCGCCAGATCCCGAACTTCGCCTGGTCGAGCCAGGGGCGGGGCTTCTTCACCGACCGCGCCGGCCGCGACAAGCGCGACGACGAGGAGATCGTCCGCGTCTGGTATTCGGAGAAGAACTTCGGCCGCCGCGACCGGGCGATCGAGCTGGCGAAGAAGCTGGGCCGCGACCCGATCCACGTCGCGCTTGCCTATGTTCTGGCGCAGCCCTTCCCGGTGGTGCCGCTGATCGGCCCGCGCACGCTGGCCGAGCTCGAGGATAGCCTCTCCGCGCTCGACATCAAGCTGACGCCCGAGCAGGTCGCCTGGCTCGACAAGGGCTGAGCGGACCCTCACCCCAACCCTCTCCCGCATGCGGGAGAGGGGACCGGCTGCCATACTGAGGTAGTCGCGTCCGTACGCCAGTCTCAAGCGCCTGGTTTCAAAGAACTCGACCATCATCCTGAGTGTCTGGCCCGTAATGTCTAGGTGGTCCTGATCAAGTGTGATTCTCTTTGATTTGCGAAGATCAGGGAGGCTCACAGCATGGTTTGGACCAAGACCACCCGGCGGCAGCATGAGCGTGCGGCGGGGCGCTATGCAAGCGATTTGACGGATACGGAATGGGCGCTGATCCTGCCATTTTTGCCGGCGAAGTCGGCGCTGGGCCGCCCGCCGTCCACGTCGATGCGGGCGGTCGTCAATGCGCTCTTGTATGTGTTGTCGACGGGGTGCCAATGGCGTTCGGTTCCGCGCGATTTCCCGCCACGCACGACCGTGCAACGGTACTTTTACCGCTGGCGCGACCAAGGCATCTGGGAGCGGCTGAACGCGCATCTGGTCGC
>NZ_AUHO01000011.1 GCF_000423225.1 Kaistia adipata DSM 17808 | reverse complement strand
GTCGAGCGCGGCCAGGTGCTGTGCAAGCCCGGCTCGGTGACGCCGCACACGGTGTTCAAGGCCGAGGCGTACATCCTGACGAAGGAGGAGGGTGGCCGTCACACGCCGTTCTTCACCAACTACCGTCCGCAGTTCTACTTCCGCACGACCGACGTCACGGGCGTCGTCACGCTGCCGGAAGGTGTCGAGATGGTGATGCCGGGCGACAACATCTCGGTGGATGTCGAGCTGATCGTGCCGATCGCCATGGAAGAGAAGCTGCGCTTCGCTATCCGTGAAGGCGGTCGTACCGTCGGCGCCGGCGTCGTCGCCAGCATCATTAAGTAAGTCGGATGATCCGGACCGGGCGCGCGGTGTCGCGCGCCCATGTCACCTGAGGACAGAAATCGATGAACGGTCAGAATATCCGGATCCGGCTCAAAGCGTTCGATCATCGTATTCTCGATGCATCCACGCGCGAGATCGTGAACACGGCGAAGCGTACCGGCGCCCGGGTTGTCGGCCCGGTGCCACTTCCCACTCAGATCGAGAAGTTCACCGTGAACCGGTCGCCGCATATCGACAAAAAGAGCCGTGAGCAGTTCGAGATGCGGACGCACAAGCGTCTTCTCGACATCGTCGACCCCACTCCGCAGACCGTGGACGCGCTGATGAAGCTCGACCTGGCGGCCGGTGTGGACGTCGAAATTAAGCTCTGAGGCGAGCGAGGATAGAATGCGCTCTGGATTGATCGCACAGAAGGTGGGCATGACCCGCATCTATACCGATGCGGGCGAGCAGGTGCCGGTGACGGTGCTGAAGCTCGACAACTGTCAGGTTGTCGCTCATCGGACGGAAGATAAGAACGGGTACACCGCGGTCCAGCTCGGAAGCGGTCTCGCCAAGGTGAAGAACACGCCCAAGGCTGAGCGTGGTCATTTCGCGGCGGCCGAGGTCGAGCCGAAGCGCAAGGTCACGGAGTTCCGCGTGAGCCCTGACAACCTCATCGAGGTTGGCGCCGAGCTCACCGCCGAGCACTTTGTCGTCGGCCAGTTCGTCGACGTCAGCGGCACGTCGATCGGTAAGGGTTTTGCCGGTGTCATGAAGCGCCACAACTTCGGTGGTGGTCGCGCGACGCACGGTAACTCCGTCTCGCACCGTACGCACGGTTCGACTGGCCAGCGCCAGGACCCGGGCCGGGTGTTCAAGAACAAGAAGATGGCTGGTCACATGGGCGATGTCCGCGTGACCACTCAGAATCTGAAGGTCATCCGCACGGATGTCGAGCGTGGTCTGATCATGGTCGAGGGTGCCGTTCCCGGCGCCAAGGGCGGCTGGATCGAAGTGCGCGACGCTGTGAAGCGCGCTCTGCCGGAGAACGTCCCGGTTCCGGGTGGTTTCCGCAAGCGCGGTGCGGCTGCCGAAGTGGCGGTTGAAGCGAAGGAGGCCGAGTGATGGACATTAAGGTCACCACGCTCGACGGCAAGGCAGCGGGCGAGATCTCGCTCTCGGACGAGATCTTCGGTCTCGAGCCGCGCGGTGACGTGCTGCAGCGCATGGTGCGTTGGCAGCTCGCCAAGCGCCAGGCTGGCACGCACAAGTCGAAGGGTCGTTCGGAGATCTCCGGCACGACCAAGAAGATGTACAAGCAGAAGGGCACCGGCGGCGCACGCCACGGTGCCAAGACTGCGCCGCAGTTCCGCGGTGGTGGCAAGGCTTTCGGTCCGGTCGTTCGCAGCCATGCGCATGATCTGACGAAGAAGTTCCGCCAGCTGGCGCTGAAGCATGCGCTCTCGGCCAAGGCCAAGGGCGACAACCTGGTCATCGTCTCGGATATCGCCATCGATACCCCGAAGACGAAGGCGGTCAAGGAGAGCTTCGCCAAGCTCGGCTGGGCGAACGCGCTGATCATCGACGGTGCCGCGGTCAACGAGAACTTCGGTCTCGCCGCCCGCAACGTGCCGCATATCGATGTGCTGCCGGTCCAGGGCATCAATGTGTATGACATTCTGCGCCGCGAGAAGCTCGTGCTGACCAAGGCTGCGGTCGAAGCCCTGCAGGAGCGGTTCAAGTGAGCAACCTCGCGCATTACGACATCATCCGCAGCCCGGTGCTGAGCGAGAAGTCGACCATTGCCACCGAGCAGAGCAAGATCGTCTTCAACGTTCTGAAGACGGCGACCAAGCCCGAGATCAAGGCGGCCGTCGAGGCGCTGTTCAAGGTCAAGGTCACGAGCGTGAATACCCTGGTCCGCAAGGGCAAGGTGAAGCGCTTCCGCGGGATCGTGGGCAAGCAGAGCGACGTCAAGAAGGCGATCGTGACGCTTGCTGAAGGTCAGTCGATCGACGTTTCGACCGGTCTCTGACGCGAAAAGAATAGGCTGAAGCATGGCTCTCAAGCACTACAAGCCGACTACGCCGGGACAGCGCCAGCTGGTTCTCGTCGATCGCTCGGAGCTCTACGCCGGCAAGCCCGTCAAGGGCCTGACCGTCGGTCTCCGCCAGAGCGGCGGTCGCAACAACCTCGGACGCGTCACGGCCTATGGCCGCGGCGGTGGCCACAAGCGCACCTACCGCCTGATCGACTTCAAGCGGAACAAGCGCGACATTCCGGCCGTCGTTGAGCGGATCGAGTACGACCCCAACCGCACGGCGTTCATCGCCCTCATCAAGTATGAGGACGGCGAGCTCAGCTACATCCTGGCGCCGCAGCGCCTAGCGGTCGGCGACACCGTGATTTCCTCGGCTCAGGCCGACGTGAAGCCCGGCAACACGATGCCCCTCGGCGCCATGCCGGTCGGCACGATCGTGCACAACGTCGAGATGAAGCCCGGCAAGGGCGGTCAGATCGCGCGTTCGGCCGGTGCTTATGCGCAGTATGTCGGCCGCGACGCCGGCATGGCCATTCTTCGCCTGAATTCGGGTGAGCAGCGCCTGGTCCACCAGAGCTGCGTTGCGACCGTCGGTGCGGTCTCGAACCCTGACCACTCCAACATCTCGCTCGGCAAGGCCGGTCGTAATCGTTGGCTGGGCAAGCGTCCGAGCGTTCGCGGTGTTGCGATGAACCCGGTCGACCATCCGCACGGCGGTGGTGAAGGCCGCACCTCGGGCGGCCGTCATCCGGTCACCCCGTGGGGCAAGCCGACCAAGGGCAAGAAGACCCGCAACAATAAGTCGACCGACAAGTTCATCGCGCGCAGCCGTCATCTGCGCAAGAGCAAGTAAGAGAGGCTGTCCGTGGCTCGTTCTATCTGGAAAGGCCCGTTCGTCGACGGTTATCTCCTCCGCAAGGCTGAGAAGAGCCGCTCTTCGGGTCGTGGCGAGGTGATCAAGATCTGGAGCCGCCGCTCCACGATCCTGCCCCAGTTCGTGGGCTTGACCTTTGGCGTCTACAACGGCCAGAAGCATGTTCCGGTCATCGTCAACGAGGACATGGTCGGACACAAGTTCGGCGAGTTCTCGCCGAGCCGGACCTACTACGGTCACACGGCCGACAAGAAGGCGAAGAGGAAGTAACATGGGCAAGCCGAAGCGCGAACGCGCGCTGAAAGACAACGAGGCCCGCGCCGTCACGCGCATGATCCGTGTCTCTCCGCGCAAGCTCAACCTTGTCGCCCAGCTGATCCGCGGCAAGAAGGCCAGCACGGCGCTCGCCGATCTGACCTTCTCCGAGAAGCGGATTGCGCGTGACGTAAAGAAGACGCTGGAATCTGCGATCGCAAACGCCGAGAACAATCACGATCTCGACGTTGATTCGCTGGTGGTCGCCGAGGCGTTTGTCGGCAAGGCCCTGGTGATGAAGCGCTGGACGCCGCGGGCTCGCGGTCGTGTCGGCCGGATCGAGAAGCCGTTTTCGCACCTCACGATCGTGGTGCGTGAAACCGAGGAGGCCGCATAATGGGCCAGAAAGTCAATCCGATCGGCCTCCGCCTCGGCATCAACCGGACGTGGGACAGCCGCTGGTTCGCCAATAGGGGCGAATACGGCAAGCTGCTGCACGAGGACATGCGGATCCGCGAGAAGCTCCTGGTCGAGCTGAAGCAGGCGGCGGTCTCCAAGATCGTCATCGAGCGTCCGCACCGGAAGTGCCGCGTCACGATCTACTCGGCTCGTCCGGGCATCGTGATCGGCAAGAAGGGCGCCGACATCGAGAAGCTGCGCAAGATCGTCGGCAAGCTGACGGACAGCGAAGTGCACCTGAACATCGTCGAGGTCCGCAAGCCGGAGATCGACGCGAACCTGGTGGCCGCCTCGATCGCCCAGCAGCTGGAGCGCCGCGTTGCGTTCCGCCGCGCCATGAAGCGGGCCGTCCAGTCGGCGATGCGTCTCGGCGCTCTCGGCATCCGCATCAACGCGGGTGGCCGTCTCGGCGGCGCCGAAATCGCGCGTCTCGAGTGGTATCGCGAGGGCCGCGTTCCGCTGCACACGCTGCGCGCCGACATCGACTATGGCACCGCGACTGCCCACACGGCCTATGGCACGTGCGGCATCAAGGTGTGGATCTTCAAGGGTGAGATCCTCGAGCACGATCCGATGGCCTCCGAGCGTCGCCAGACCGAGGGTAACGAGCAGGGCTCGAACACTCGTCGTCGCGACTCCGCGGCCTGAACGGGTCGGCACTGAGGGCGAGAGAGAACAGAAATGCTGCAACCGAAGCGCACCAAGTTCCGCAAGCAGTTCAAGGGTCGCATCCATGGCGCCGCCAAGGGTGGCACGGACCTGAACTTTGGCGGATTCGGCCTGAAGGCGCTCGAGCCGGAACGCGTCACCGCGCGCCAGATCGAGGCTGCCCGTCGCGCCATCACCCGTGCTATGAAGCGCGCCGGTCGTGTCTGGATCCGGATTTTCCCGGACGTTCCGGTCACGTCGAAGCCGACTGAAGTCCGCATGGGTAAGGGTAAGGGCGCCCCGGAATACTGGGCGTCCCGCGTCAAGCCTGGCCGGATCATGTTTGAGATCGACGGTGTCGACGAGGAGACCGCCCGCGAGGCGCTCCGTCTCGGCGCGGCGAAGCTCCCGATCAAGACGCGCTTCGTACAGCGCATCGCCGATTGATCGGCGAACGGACGAGGATAAAGCCATGAAGGCGAAAGACGTTCGGCTGCAGACCGCCGATCAGCTCGACACCGAGCTTGCCAACCTGAAGAAGGAGCAGTTCAACCTGCGCTTCCAGCGGGCAACTGGCCAGCTCGAAAACACGGCGCGTGTCCGGCAGGTTCGCCGCGACATCGCCAGGATCAAGACCATCGCTGCGCAGAAGAGCGCGGCGGACAAGCGCTGAGGAGGCGAGTATGCCGAAACGCGTTCTGCAGGGCAGCGTCGTCAGCGACAAGACCGACAAGACCGTCGTCGTTCTCGTCGAGCGGCGCTTCACGCACCCGGTCATGAAGAAGACCGTGCGGCGGACGAAGAAGTACCACGCCCATGACGAGGGCAATATCCACAAGATTGGTGACATCGTCTCGATCGAAGAGACCAAGCCGATCTCTAAGAATAAGCGCTGGGTCGTTATCGCCACCGAGCAATCGGGCGATAAGTAAGGCACGAAAAAGGTTTGTCGCCGCTGAAATCTCGGATATCTGACCGGGATAGGTGGTGACCAGAAGAGTAGGCGGCCAGTCATGATTCAGATGCAGACTAACCTCGACGTGGCGGATAACTCCGGCGCTCGTCGTGTGATGTGCATCAAGGTTCTCGGCGGTTCCAAGCGGAAGTACGCCTCGGTCGGCGACATCATCGTCGTGTCGATCAAGGAGGCGATCCCGCGGGGTCGCGTGAAGAAGGGCGACGTCATGAAGGCGGTCGTCGTTCGCACAGCCAAGGATATTCGTCGTCCGGATGGCAGCGTCATCCGTTTCGACAAGAATGCGGCGGTTCTGATCAACAATCAGAAGGAGCCGATCGGGACCCGTATCTTCGGGCCGGTTCCGCGTGAGCTTCGCGCAAAGAACCACATGAAGATCATCTCGCTCGCTCCGGAGGTGCTGTGATGGCTGCCAAGATCAAGAAGGGCGATAACGTCATCGTCCTCACGGGTAAGGACAAGGGTAAGTCGGGCGAAGTGCTCCGCGTGATCCCGACTGAGGACCGCGCCGTCGTGCGTGGTGTCAACGTCGCGCGCAAGCACCAGAAGCAGACGGCCAGCGAGCAGGGCGGCATCGTCGCCAAGGAGCTGCCGATTCATCTGTCGAACATCGCCCTGGCGGACAAGGACGGCAAGCCGACTCGCGTCGGCTTCAAGGTGACCGAAGACGGGCGCAAACAACGCGTCGCAAAGCGTTCGGGAGATGTGATCGATGGCTGAGGCAGCTTACGAGCCGCGGCTCAAGAAGTTTTACGAAGACGAGGTCCGCGCCAAGCTGGTCGCGGAATTCGGCTACAAGAACCCCATGCAGGTTCCCAAGCTCGAGAAGATCGTGCTGAACATGGGCGTTGGCGAAGCCGTCAACGATTCCAAGAAGGTCGGCACCGCTCTCGGCGACCTGGCTCTCATCGCCGGCCAGAAGCCGGCCGTGACCAAGGCCTCGAAGTCCATCGCGACGTTCAAGCTGCGCGAGAACATGGCGATCGGTGGCAAGGTCACGCTGCGCAAGGCGCGCATGTATGAGTTCCTGGACCGCCTGGTCACCATCGCGCTGCCGCGCGTCCGTGACTTCCGCGGCCTGAACCCGAAGAGCTTCGACGGCCGTGGCAACTTCGCCATGGGCATCAAGGAGCATCTGGTTTTCCCCGAGATCAATTACGACAAGATTGATCAGGTTTGGGGCATGGACGTGATCGTCTGCACCACGGCCAAGACTGACGAGGAAGCTCGCGCCCTTCTGAAGGCGATGAACTTCCCGTTCCGCCAGTAACGCCGGGATAGGACGAGGACAAATCGATGGCTAAGAAGAGCTCGATCGAGAAGAACAACCGGCGCCGCAAGCTGGCCGCTCAGTACGCTGCGAAGCGCACCAAGCTGAAGGCTGTGGCCAATGACGAGAGCCTGCCGCTCGAGGAACGCTTCCAGGCTCGCCTGAAGCTGGCCGAGCTGCCCCGCAACGCCTCGGCGACGCGCATCCGCAACCGCTGCGAAGTCACCGGTCGTCCGCGTGGCGTCTATCGCAAGCTGAAGATGTCGCGTATTGCATTGCGCGAACTCGGGTCGCTCGGGCTGATCCCGGGCCTCGTCAAGTCGAGCTGGTAAGGAGCACGGTCCGATGACAATGACCGATCCTCTGGGTGATATGCTCACCCGCATCCGCAATGCCCAGATGCGCCGCCAGTCGAAGGTTTCGACGCCGGCCTCGAAGCTGCGCGAGAACGTTCTCGGTGTTCTGCAGTCGGAGGGCTACATCCGTGGCTTTGCGACCGTCGAAGGCGGCACGGGCCGTCCCGAGATCGAGATCGAACTGAAGTATTATGATGGCGAGCCTGTGATCCGCACGATCGAGCGTGTCTCGAAGCCGGGTCGCCGGGTCTATGCCTCGGTCAAGAACATCCCGCAGGTCAAGAATGGCCTCGGCGTGTCCATCCTGTCGACGCCGAAGGGCGTGATGTCGGATGCTGACGCCCGCGACCAGAATGTCGGCGGTGAGGTTCTTTGCCAGGTATTCTGATCTGGCTGATGGCGAAACACGAACCGGACGGATTGGTCTGATGTCTCGTATTGGTAAGAAGCCGGTGGCCGTGCCTAAGGGCGTTACGGCCACGATCAACGGCCAGACGGTGTCGGTGAAGGGTCCGAAGGGCGAGCTGTCCTTCGACTTCACGGACAATGTGACCGTGGAACTGACGGAAGAGGGCGTTCAGGTCGCCCCGCGTGATGACAGCAAGCCGGCTCGCGCCGCTTGGGGCATGTCGCGCACGATGATTTCGAACCTGATGAAGGGCGTGAGCGAGGGCTTCACCAAGAAGCTCGAAATCAACGGCGTGGGTTACCGCGCCGCCGTCCAGGGTTCGAACCTGCAGCTCGCTCTTGGCTACAGCCACGATGTGATCTACGCGATCCCCGAGGGCATCTCGATCCAGACCCCGCGTCCGGTTGAGATCATCGTTTCGGGCATCGACAAGCAGAAGGTCGGCCAGGTTGCGGCCGAGATTCGCGAGTATCGCAGCCCCGAGCCCTACAAGGGCAAGGGCGTTAAGTACGCCACCGAAACGATCTTCCGCAAGGAAGGTAAGAAGAAGTAACGGAGACGGTCATGGCCAATATTCAGCAGGAACGCCGCGCTGCGCGCGTCCGCCGTGCGCTCCGCAAGGTGGCGAACGGACGGCCCCGGTTGAGCGTCTACCGCTCGTCGGAGCATATCTACGCCCAGGTGATCGACGATGCCGAGGGCCGCACGCTCGCGTCGGCCTCGACGCTCGAGAAGGATCTCCGCTCGTCGCTCAAGACGGGTGCCGACAAGGCAGCCGCCGAAGCGGTTGGCAAGCTCGTCGCCGAGCGTGCCAAGGCCGCTGGCGTCAGCCAGGTCATCTTCGACCGCGGCGGCTACCTTTTTCATGGCCGCGTGAAGGCGCTGGCTGACGGCGCTCGCGAGGGCGGTCTGGACTTCTGATGCGCTGAGGCGCGTCATCACGAAACACAGGACGATTGGATCTTTCGATGGCCAGAGAGCAGCGGGAAGAGCGCGACAGCGAATTCGTCGACAAGCTCGTTCACATCAATCGCGTCGCGAAGGTGGTGAAGGGCGGACGGCGGTTCGGTTTCGCCGCCCTCGTCGTCGTCGGCGACCAGAAGGGCCGGGTCGGTTTTGGACACGGCAAGGCGCGTGAAGTGCCTGAGGCGATCCGCAAGGCGACGGAAGCCGCGAAGCGCAGCCTGGTTCGGGTTCCGCTCCGCGAGGGCCGTACCCTTCACCATGACGTTTTCGGTCGCCATGGCGCCGGCAAGGTCTTCCTGCGCGCTGCGCCTGCGGGTACCGGCATCATCGCCGGCGGTCCGATGCGCGCCGTGTTCGAGACCCTCGGCGTGCAGGACGTCGTCGCCAAGTCGATGGGTTCGTCGAACCCGTACAACATGGTGCGTGCGACCTTCGCCGCGCTCGGCGCCGAGGACAGCCCGCGTTCGGTCGCGGCCCGTCGCGGCCTCAAGGTTTCGGTTCTGCAGGCCCGTCGTGGCGGCGAAGCCGAAGCTTCCGCCGAGGCGTGAGCGCCGATTGAATTCGAGGATTTGACCAAATGGCCAAGAAATCTGAAGGCGCCGCCAAGACGGTTACCGTCGAGCAGACCGGCAGCCCGATCCGCCGTCCGGCTGATCAGCGTGCAACGCTGATCGGCCTCGGCCTCAACCGGATCCGTCGCCGTTCGACGCTGCAGGACACCCCTGCGGTTCGCGGCATGATCGCCAAGGTGGCTCACCTCGTCCGCGTTGTGGACGAGGGCTGAGCCCAGAAGGATCAGTTCGATGAAGCTCAACGAGATCAACGACAACCCGGGCTCCAGCAAGGATCGCATGCGCGTCGGACGCGGCATCGGTTCGGGCAAGGGCAAGACCGGCGGTCGCGGCGTCAAGGGCCAGAAGTCGCGCACGGGCGTGGCGATCAAGGGCTTTGAAGGCGGCCAGATGCCCCTGCATCGGCGTCTGCCGAAGCGCGGCTTCACCAACATCTTCGCCAAGGACTACAACGAGGTCAGCCTCGGTCGTATCCAGGTGGCGATCGATGCCGGCAAGCTCGATGCCAAGAAGGCCGTCACGGCCGAGGCGCTCAAGGAAGCCGGCGTCATCCGTCGCGTCAAGGACGGCGTTCGCCTCCTCGGCGGCGGCGAGCTGAAGGCCTCGGTGACCTTCGAGGTCGCCGGCGCGTCGAAGCCCGCCATCGAGACGGTCGAGAAGGCCGGCGGCTCCGTCAAGGTCCTCGAAGTCAAGGCTTCGGAAGGTTCGGACGCAGCGTAACTGCGTCGTTCGGGAAATGGGGCGCCGCCTTGCAGCGGCGCCTCCGAGAGACCACTTGATGCCCGGCAGGGGCATTGGGGCCCGGTTTCCGGGCCCGAACGGAGCGGCGAATGGCATCAGCGGCTGAACAACTGGCGGCCAATCTCAATTTTGGCGCCTTCGCCAAAGCCGAGGCTCTGAAGAAGCGCATCTGGTTCACACTGGGTGCGCTGCTCGTCTATCGGCTCGGCACCTATATCCCGCTTCCCGGCATCAACCCGGAAGCGCTGGCCAGCGCATTCAACAATCAGCAGTCGGGCATTCTTGGCCTGTTCAACATGTTCTCCGGCGGTGCCGTCGGACGCATGGCGATTTTCGCGCTCGGCATCATGCCGTACATCTCGGCATCGATCATCATCCAGCTGATGACCTCGATCGTTCCCTCCCTCGAAGCCTTGAAGAAGGAAGGGGAGGCGGGTCGCAAGATCATCAACCAGTACACCCGGTACGGTACGGTCTTCCTCGCCGTCGTCCAGGCCTACGGCATTTCCGTCGGGCTCGAGGGCGGCACGAACATCGTCATCGATCCCGGCATGTTCTTCCGCATCTCGACCGTCATCACGCTGACGGGCGGCACGATGTTCCTGATGTGGCTCGGTGAGCAGATCACCTCGCGCGGCATCGGCAACGGCATCTCGCTGATCATCTTCGCCGGCATTGTCGCCAACCTTCCGCACGCCCTGATCGGCATGCTGGAGCTCGGCCGCCAGGGCGCGCTGGCCACCTGGGTCATCCTGCTCGTCGCCGTCGTCGCCGTCGTCGCGATCGCCTTCATCGTCTACATGGAGCGCGCCCAGCGCCGCCTCATCATCCAGTATCCGAAGCGCCAGGTCGGCAACCGGATGTTCCAGGGTGAGTCGTCGCATCTGCCGCTGAAGCTCAACACGTCGGGCGTCATCCCGCCGATCTTCGCCTCGTCGCTGCTGCTTCTGCCGGCCACGATCGCGAACTTCACGGCGTCGAGCAGCGCGCCGGGCTGGCTGACCTCGACGGTCGCCCTGCTGGGCCATGGCACGGTCATGTACATGGTGCTGTACGCGGCCATGATCATGTTCTTCGCCTTCTTCTATACGGCGATCGTGTTCAATCCGACCGACACGGCCGACAATCTGAAGAAGCATGGCGGCTTCATTCCGGGCATTCGTCCGGGCCAGCGGACGGCGGAGTACATCGACTACGTGCTGACGCGCATCACGCTGCTCGGTGCGATCTACCTGGTTGTCGTCTGTCTTCTGCCCGAGTTCCTGATCTCGGCCACGCATGTGCCGTTCTATTTCGGCGGTACGTCGCTCCTTATCGTCGTCAACGTGACGATGGATACGGTGTCGCAGATCCAGGGCCACCTGTTGGCGCATCAGTATGAGGGCTTGGTCAAGAAGTCCAAGCTCAGGGGGAAGAGGCGATGAGACTGATTCTGCTCGGACCGCCGGGAGCAGGTAAGGGCACGCAGTCCGCGCGGCTGGTGAAGCGCTACGGAATTCCGCAGCTGTCGACTGGAGACATGCTGCGGGCCGCGGTGGCGGCCGAGACGCCGATCGGCCTGCAGGCCAAGGCGATCATGGACGCCGGCAACCTGGTTCCCGATGAAGTGGTCGTCGGGATCGTGGCGGACCGGATCGAGGAAGCGGATGCCCGCAAAGGCTTCATCCTCGACGGCTTCCCGCGCACGATCGCCCAGGCCGACGCGCTCGAGAAGATGCTGGCCGGCAAGGGCGTCAAGCTCGATGCCGTGCTGGAGCTGAAGGTCGACCAGTCCAAGCTGACCGACCGGATCACCAAGCGCGCCGAGGAGACGCGCGCGCGCGGTGAGCCCGTGCGCAAGGACGACGATCCGGAAGTCTTCAAGACCCGGCTCGCGGCCTATAATCGCGACACGGCGGTGATCTCGCCTTACTACAAGGCGCAGGGCCGTCTGATCGAGATCGACGGCATGCGTTCGATCGACGAGGTGTCCTCGGAGATCGCGGCGACGCTGGACCGACTTGACGAACAGGTTGCGAGTCGATAAGGCTCGCCTCCTGCTGCAAACAGGCTACGGCGTTCCCTGACCTTTCAGGGGGCGTCATTGCTTGTTTTCGCATGACTGCCCGCACGAGCCGGCCTCCACCGGACGCGGGACCCTAGTGGCGCCGCCGGATGAACCGGCGGCTTGAGATGGAGACGGCATTGGCCCGTATCGCAGGCGTAAACATCCCGACCAACAAGCGCGTCATCATCGCGCTGCAGTACATCCACGGGATCGGCGCGAAGAACGCGCTGGACATCATCACCAAGACGAACATCGCTCCGGAGCGTCGTGTGAACGAGCTTTCGGACGCCGAGGTTCTGGCGATCCGCGAGACGATCGACCGCGATTACATCGTGGAAGGCGATCTGCGCCGCGAAGTCGCAATGAACATCAAGCGGCTGATGGACCTCGGCTGCTACCGCGGCCTGCGTCATCGCCGCGGCCTGCCGGTTCGTGGCCAGCGCACGCACACCAATGCGCGCACCCGCAAGGGCCCGGCCAAGCCGATCGCCGGCAAGAAGAAGTAATTCATCAGTTCGGGGCGCTAGGCCCCCGGTGGAGCCGCCGGTGCTACGGCGGTGTCGAGATCGAACGTAAGGATAGAGAATGGCCAAGGACACAACGCGCGTACGTCGTCGCGAGCGGAAGAACATCTCCTCGGGCGTTGCGCATGTGAGCTCGACGTTCAACAACACGATGATCACCATCACCGACGCGCAGGGGAACGCCATCTCCTGGTCGTCGGCCGGCATGATGGGCTTCAAGGGCTCGCGCAAGTCGACCCCGTATGCCGCCCAGATGGCCGCTGAAGACGCCAGCCGCAAGGCTGCCGAGCACGGCATGAAGACGCTGGAAGTCGAAGTCTCGGGTCCGGGTTCGGGCCGTGAGTCGGCTCTCCGCGCCCTTCAGGCCGCAGGCTTCACCATCACGTCGATCCGTGATGTGACGCCGATCGCGCACAATGGCTGCCGGCCGCGCAAGCGTCGCCGCGTCTAATGCCTCGGGCGGCGTCCCCATCGGACGCCGCTTTCACTGCGTATCGGCATTCGGCGCTCCGCCCTTAGCCGGAGCGCCACGCCACCCGAACTGTCGGGCGGCGTTCGAGATCGAAAGGATACGGTCGTGATCCATAAGAATTGGCAAGAGCTGATCAAGCCGAACAAGCTCGAGGTGACGCCGGGTTCCGATCCCAAGCGTCTCGCCACCGTCGTGGCGGAACCTCTTGAGCGCGGCTTCGGTCTGACGCTCGGCAACGCGCTGCGCCGCGTGCTTCTGTCGTCGCTCCAGGGCGCTGCGGTTACCGCCGTCCAGATCGATGGCGTTCTGCACGAGTTTTCGTCGATTGCCGGCGTGCGGGAAGATGTCACCGACATCATCCTGAACATCAAGGAAATCTCCATCAAGATGCAGGGCGAAGGCCCTAAGCGCATGGTGGTCCGCAAGACGGGTCCGGGTGTCGTCACCGCTGGCGACATCCAGACCGTCGGCGATATCGAGATCCTGAACCCCGAGCTGGCGCTCTGCACCCTCGACGAGGGCGCCGAGATCCGCATGGAGTTCACGGTCAACACCGGCAAGGGCTATGTCCCGGCCGACCGCAACCGCGCCGAAGACGCTCCGATCGGTCTGATCCCGGTCGACAGCATCTACTCGCCGGTCAAGAAGGTGTCGTACCGCGTCGAGAACACCCGTGAGGGCCAGGTTCTCGATTACGACAAGCTGACGCTGTCGGTCGAGACCGATGGCTCGCTCCGTCCGGACGACGCGGTGGCCTATGCCGCCCGCATCGTGCAGGACCAGCTGTCGATCTTCGTCAATTTCGAGGAGCCGCAGAAGGAGACCGTTTCGGAAGCCATTCCGGAGCTCGCCTTCAACCCGTCGCTTCTGAAGAAGGTGGACGAACTGGAGCTTTCTGTCCGTTCGGCCAATTGCCTGAAGAACGACAATATCGTCTATATTGGCGACCTGATTCAGAAGACCGAGGCAGAGATGCTCCGGACCCCGAATTTCGGCCGCAAGTCGCTCAACGAGATCAAGGAAGTTCTCGCCCAGATGGGTCTCCATCTCGGCATGGAGGTCAGCAACTGGCCGCCGGAGAACATCGAAGAGCTCGCCAAGCGCTACGAAGATCATTACTGAGACAGCACCCACGGCGTGAGCCGCCGGTAGAGAAACTGAGGAGAGAGCCATGCGCCACGGTAATTCCGGTCGCAAGTTCAGCCGTACCGCGAGCCACCGCAAGGCGATGTTCGCAAACATGGCTGTAGCGCTGATCACGCACGAGCAGATCGTCACCACCCTGCCGAAGGCGAAGGACCTGCGTCCGATCGTCGAGAAGCTGGTGACGCTCGGCAAGCGCGGCGACCTGCATGCACGTCGTCAGGCGATCGCGCAGCTGCGCGACGTCGCGGCGGCCAAGAAGCTGTTCGACACGCTCGGCCCGCGCTACCAGGAGCGCCAGGGTGGCTACCTTCGCGTCCTGAAGGCCGGCTTCCGCTATGGCGACAACGCGCCGGTCGCGGTCATCGAGTTCGTCGATCGTGACGTCGACGCCAAGGGCGCCGCTGACCGTGCTCGCACGGCCGCCGCCGAGGGCGCGGAGGAAGGCGTCGCGGCGTAAGCTGCACGCATCCTACGAAATTCGGAAAGGGCGGCCTTCGGGCCGCCCTTTTCGCGTTTGGGGTGTGGGGCAGGGGCTCTGCTTTGGTCGTCGTGAGGCGGTTCGTGCACGCGCTTTCTCGACATGCCGAGAAAGCGCGAAGGGCCTTCTCGAAGCATGGGCCGAGATTCCGCCGTCGAAAAGCTACTTGGGCAGGGCCACGCTCCGTCGTCATCCCGGCGAAGGCCGGGATCCAGACACTCCGGCCGATGGCTGGTGGGCTAGACTGATAGGTCCCTGGATTTCTCTGCCAAGGCGTCTTGGCCAAGACGTCTTGGCCGGTGTTCATGGGCCCCGGCCTTCGCCGGGGCGACGGGTGCCTGCCTAAGGCGGTTCGCCGAGCCCCTCAGGGATGGCTGGACGTCCTGGACGTGATTTCGCGAGTCGTGCCGGATCGGCAGAAGCCGGGCGGGCAACCTACAGCTTCTCGACGGCGGTGAAGCGGAACAGGAAGCTCGGCTCCATCACGGACTGGCCGAGCGCCAGGCGCGTCGAGCGGTAGCAGTCGGCCTCGTCCGAGAAGAAGGTGCCTGCGAAGCGGACGGCGTCGCCCGCCTTGAGCTTGCCGAATGTGCCGGCGAGCGGCGTCCCGGCGGGAACCAGCGTGTTGTCGTCGAGGTCGGACATGGCGTTGTTCCAGGTCTTGACCAGCGTGCCGTCGGGCAGCGCGACGGTGACGGTGAGGCGTCCGCCGGAGTCGGCGTCGGTGGCGCGGATCGCGCCGACCCAGTCCTTCACCTCGGGCTTCGGCAGCGCCTTGCAGATGGCGGCGGCGCGCCGTGGCTGCAACTCCATCTGTGCCTCGAAGTCGGCCGGGTCGAATTCCTTCTTGGCGTCGCCGATGGCGGTCGCGAAGGCCGCCTGGTCCTTGGGCTGCTGCTCTTGCAGGGCAAGGGCAGCGATGGAGTCTTCGGCGGGCGCGGCGGCGACCGGGGACGGAACCGGCGTCGGCGGCGTGGTGCCGGGGAGCGGCTCGGCGCCTGCGCCGGGGACCGGGGTCGTCGCGACGGGCACGGGATCCGGCAGCGGCGAGGGCTCGAGCTGCGATTCGTCCTTCTGGGACGACGCCGCAGGCGGCTCGACCGGGGTGGGCGACGGTGCGATGACGCGGACGGGGGCCGTGGCGGGCTCCTCGACGGCGGGCGGTGGCACGTCGGCGACGGGGCTGGGGGAACTGTTCCCCGAAGCGGGTTCCTCGAGGGCCGCGATTGTCGGCATGGTCAGCGACGGGCGGATCACCACGCCGCCGATGCCCGCGAGCGTGACGACGGCGCCGAGGCCGACCAGCACGAGGTTGAGGCGGCGGCGGCCGTTCAGCAGCAGCGGGACGACGCCGGCGAGTAGCACCAGCACGCCGATGATGAACAGGACGATCCAGAGCATGCTGATCCCTAACTGCCTTCCGAAACATCGACCGAATGGGGCGGCGCCGCGACGGACAGCGCTCGACCTATCCCTCTATTCCATCGAGTCTGGGGCAAGCCTATGGCAGTTCGGGGCGACAAAGAAGGCGGCGGTTGTGGATTCGTCGGCCTGGGCGCGCACCGCCTTGGGGCGGCAGGTCATGGCAACGCCGTATTTCGTGTACCATCTCGAAGAGGGAATCTCGAAGGAAGGACATTGTCGATGCGGTTTGGAAGAGCGGTGGCGATCGGACTGGCCGGGGTATTGATCGCGAGCACGGCCCATGCTGTCGATCGGACCGTGCCGCCATCCGAGGCGGCGCTGCGCTATTCCTTCTCGCCGATCGTCAAGCGGGTCTCGCCTGCGGTGGTCAACGTCTATGCGTCCCGCGTCGTCGAGCGTCGGCCGTCGCCGTTCATGGATGATCCCTTCTTCCGGCGCTTCTTCGGCGGCGACACGAACAATGCGCCGCGCAAGCGCGTGCAGCAGTCGCTCGGCTCCGGCGTCATCGTCGATGCATCGGGCGTCGTCGTGACCAACGCCCACGTCATCGCCAATGCCGACGAGGTCAAGGTCGCGCTCTCCGACAAGCGCGAATACGAGGCCGACGTCCTGCTCAAGGACGACCGCATGGATCTCGCGGTGCTGCGTCTCAAGGGCGCGGACGGCGCGTTCCCGGTGGTCGCCTATGGCGATTCGGACGCGCTCGAGGTCGGGGACCTGGTGCTCGCCATCGGCGACCCGTTCGGCGTCGGCCAGACGGTGACGAGCGGCATCGTCTCGGCCCTGGCGCGAACCCAGATCGGCGCGTCCGACTACCAGTTCTTCGTCCAGACCGACGCCGCCATCAATCCCGGCAATTCGGGCGGCGCGCTCGTCGACATGGACGGCAATCTGGTCGGCATCAACACGGCGATCTATTCGCGCTCCGGCGGCTCGATCGGTATCGGCTTCGCCATTCCCTCCAACATGGTCAATGTCGTGGTGCGGTCGGCGCTGGCGGATGGCCGGCTGCGGCTCGCCTGGGTCGGCGCCGGTTTCCAGCAGGTGACGCCCGAGATCGCCGAGGGCCTCGGCATCGGCCGGCCGCGCGGCGCCCTCGTCACCGATGTCGAGGGCGGCAGCCCGGCGGAGAAGGCCGGCCTGAAGTCCGGCGATCTCGTCGTCAGCGTCGACGGCATCGAGGTCGATGATCCGAACGGCTTCAACTACCGCATCGCCACCAAGGGCGTCGGCGGCAGCGCCAAGCTCGTCTATGTGCGCGACGGCAAGGAGCAGGCGGTCGAGCTCGCGCTCGTGGCCGCTCCCGAAACCACGCCGCGTGACGAACGCGCGATCGCCGGCCGGTCGCCCTTCGCCGGCGCCACCGTCGTCAACCTGTCGCCGGCCGTGGTCGAGGAACTGGGCTATCAGGGCAAGCGCCGCAAGGGCGTGCTGATCACGACGGTCGAGCAGGGCTCCTCGGCCGCTGGCGTCGGCTTCCGCAAGGGCGACGTCGTCGTCGAGGTGAACGGCCAGGCGGTCGGATCGACGCAGGAGCTGGAAGCCATCGCCGCGGACCGCGCTTCGCGCTACCGTCTCGTCATCGAGCGCGGCGGCCGCCTGATCCGGTCGCAGGTCGGCCGCTGACAGTCTGTTGGGTATCGTGACATGAGCAACCTGTTCGAGGCCGCCGGGATGGAGAGGGCGGCGCCACGGCCGCTGGCGGACCGGCTGCGCCCCGAACGGCTGGCGGACGTCGTCGGGCAGGACCATCTGGTCGGCCCCGACGGCGCGCTGTCACGCATGCTCAATTCCGGCTCGCTCGGCTCGATGGTCTTCTGGGGTCCGCCCGGCACCGGCAAGACGACGGTGGCGCGCCTGCTGGCGCACGAGACGGACCTGCATTTCGAGCAGATCTCGGCGATCTTCTCCGGCGTCGCCGATCTCAAGAAGGTGTTCGACCAGGCGCGCGGGCGGCGCCAGATCGGCAAGGGCACGTTGCTCTTCGTCGACGAGATCCACCGCTTCAACCGTGCCCAGCAGGACAGTTTCCTGCCGGTGATGGAAGACGGCACCGTCACGCTCGTCGGCGCGACGACCGAGAACCCGTCCTTCGAGCTCAACGCGGCGCTGTTGTCGCGGGCGCGCGTGCTGGTGTTCCACTCGCATGATCCGGGCTCGATCGCGAAGCTGCTCGACCGCGCCGAGGCCGTCGAGGGCAAGCCGCTGCCGCTCGACGAGGAGGCGCGCGAGACGTTGATCCGCATGGCGGACGGCGACGGCCGCGCCTCGCTGACGCTGTCGGAGGAGGTCTGGCGGGCGGCGAAGCCGGGCGAGATCTTCGACGCCAAGGGCTTGCAGGAGATCGTGCAGCGGCGCGCGCCGATCTACGACAAGGGCCAGGACGGCCACTACAACCTGATCTCGGCCCTGCACAAGTCGATCCGCGGCTCGGATCCGGACGCGGCGCTCTATTATCTCGCGCGAATGTTCGACGCCGGCGAGGATCCGCTCTATCTCGGTCGACGGCTGGTGCGCATGGCCGTCGAGGATATCGGCCTCGCCGATCCTCAGGCGCTCGTTGTCGCCAATGCCGCCAAGGATGCCTACGACTATCTCGGCAGCCCGGAGGGCGAGCTCGCCTTCGCGCAGGCGGCGGTCTATCTCGCCACGGCGCCGAAATCGAACGCGGTCTATACGGCCTTCAAGGCGGCGATGCAGACGGCGAAGCACGGCGGCTCGCTGCTGCCGCCGAAGCGGATCCTGAACGCGCCGACCAAGCTGATGAAGGACGAAGGCTACAACGCCGGCTATCGCTACGACCACGACGAGCCGGATGCCTTTTCGGGGCAGGACTATTTCCCGGACGCGCTCGGTCGCCAGAGCTTCTACCAGCCGGTCGAGCGCGGTTTCGAGCGCGATATCCGCAAGCGGATGGAATACTGGGCCAAGCTGCGCCGGGAGCGTGGCGGCGGCTGATCGTCAGCCGGTCGAGAGCCGCTGCATGGCAGCGGCCCTCCAGGATCGGGAAATTCAGACGCCGGGCAGGAACTTGAACGGCTCGTGCGGCTTGAAGTCGCCGCTTACCTCGCCCGAGTAGACCTCGCCATTCATGATCGTGAGCCGCTTCACCGCGGCGCCGGGCTTGAAGTCGACATTCTTGAAGTCGACCCAGAAGGTGTTCGGCCGGGTGGCGGAGTCGAAATAATAGACCAGGTTCTTCTGGTCCGAGACCGTGCGCCAGATCGTCGAGGAGATGTTCGGCTGGTCCGGCGTCGTGATGCCGAGCGGCACGCTGACGGCGCGCTGGACGCTCATCACGCCGGCCACGGCCTGAAAGTCGAAGGACTGCTGCGGCACACCCTGGATGTAGTTCTTGTCGAGCGACTTCGGGATCGAATTGAGCAGGAACGAGGCGCGGGCGAAGCGGTCGGCGGCGCGGTTCGTGCCGGGCAGGAAGGTCAGGCCGCCGATATTCTCCCAATAGGCGTTGATGGCGAGCTGCTCCGCGTAGGGCGGGGAGTTGGTCATCACGGTGTATTGCTTGCCGTGGAAGATCACCAGTTCGCCGTTCAGGTACTGGAAGATCGCGGAATCACCCGTCGAGTCCGAGACGGCGAGGTGCAGGGTCGATTCCGATCCGTTGGGAAGCTTGGGCGCGAGCAGGGCGAAGGGGCGGGCGCGGAATGCCTCGACCGTCTCGGCGACGGTGGCGAAATTGTCGAGCGCGTACTGGCCCCAGAGCGAGATCGACAGCAGCTTGTCATCCGCCTTCGGCTCGCCGTACTCGGCCTCGGCCAGGAAGAGGATGTTCGCGACCAGCCCCTTCTCGTTCATGCCGTCGGTGCTGCCCGCCTCGTAGCCCGTGGTGACGACGCTGCCATACTTGGAGGTCCACTTGATCGAGCGCTCGCCGCCGAGCCCGTCGCGCTCGATGCCGGCCGGCAGGACCCAGAGGTTGGAGAGCATGTCCTCCCGCCAGTCCATGTTGCGGCCGGTGGCGACCATATCGCCGTCGCCGACGAACAGCGTGCGGGTGCAGGCGAGCGCGGGCGTCAGCGTGGTGCTGGCGAGCATGACGGTCGCGATCAGCGAGGCCTGGAGCTTTCGCATGGCTGGCGTTCTGAACATGGCTGGATCCTCATCCGAATTTCACATGCCTGCGCGTCACCCTCGGGCGGCGCGGTCGAAGCGCGGCGACCATAGCTGAATCGGGTTGCAGGTTGGTGACTTTCGTTACCCATCCGTGTCTCGCGCCGGCGACGGCGGTTTTCCGCGCGGCCCTTTCCGGGCGCGCCGGCGCGCGGCATGATGGGTCCTTCACGGGAGCCCGCCATGATCCTCATCGGCCAGTATGATTCGCCCTTCGTGCGTCGCGTCGGCATCGCCATGCGGTTCTACGACATGCCGTTCGAGCATTATCCGTGGTCGACCTTCGGCGACGGCGAGAAGCTCGGCGCCTACAACCCGCTCCGGCGCGTGCCGACGCTGGTGCTCGACGACGGCGAGGTGCTGATCGAGAGCGCCGCCATCCTCGACTTTCTCGACGAGCAGGCGGGGGCGGATCGTGCCATGCTGGCGCCCTTCGGGCCGGCGCGGCGCCATGCCCTGAAGACGATCGCCCTCGCCATGGGGCTGGGCGACAAGGCGGTCAGCCTCCTCTACGAGAAGATTTTGCGGAAGGACCGATCCGAGCTCTGGATCGAGCGCTGCCGCACCCAGGTCGGCGCCGCGCTCGACGCGCTCGAAGCCGACCGTGCCGCGCGCTCGACGCCCTGGTGGTACGGCGACCGCATCGGCCATGCCGACATCGCCGTCGCCTGCGTGCTGCGCTTCCTCCGCGAGGCGCATCCCGACGCGTTCCGTGCCGAGCACTGGCCACGACTGGCGGCGCTGGCGGCCGAATGCGAAGGGCTGGCCGTCTTCCAGGAGATCGCCCAACCCCTGATCCCGCCGAAGGGCTGATCGTCTCAGGCGAGACGCTCGGCGGCGATGGCCAGGCAGGCCTCGAAGGCGGTGAGATCCGTATAGAGCGCGTCGGGCGCGGCGTGGCCGACCACGACCGTGCCGCCGCGCCGCTCGATGCCGCCATGCAGCATCAGATTATCGATCATGTCGAAATTCTCGACCGAGAGGCCGTCGGGACCGCGCAGATGGCCGTCATCGGCCATCGCGACCTCGCCGTGATAATGCGCCACGACGCGGCGATAGTGGTTGGCGGCGACATTGGTATAGGCGAAGACGGCCTTGCCGAGCGCGCACATGAAGCCGAGTTCGAAGGTCGTGCCGGTATCGGCGGCGATGCCGCGAAACGGCGTCAAATTGGCGATGATGGCGTCGGCCTCGAGCATCATCCTTTCGTCGACGGCGCTGATGGCGCAGCCGAATCCCTTCCGGGTATCGGCCGGCGGGATCTCGAGATCCCCGGGTGACAACGGCACCAGGCCAGCGGCGCGGGCCAGTTCCGCCTTGCGCGCCAGCATCTCGCGCCCATTCGGCAGGAACACTTCCGGACCCGCGAGATAGACCTTGCTCGGCACTGTGCGCTCTCCCTTGATTGCCGCACGAGCCTTCCACACGGCCGTGGCCGTGTCACTATCCCCGCCCATGGCGGCCGCAAGGATCGACCCGGTGATCCGAGTGGGCTATCCAAGGGTCAGGCTGGCGGCCTCCGCCGGCACCGATCGACGCCTGACTTTTCGAGGAGCCATCCGATGCAGACCCGTGCCGCCGTCGCCTGGGAAGCCAACAAGCCGCTGACGATCGAGACGATCAATCTCGAGGGTCCGAAGGCCGGCGAAGTGCTGGTCGAGATCATGGCGACGGGTGTCTGCCACACCGACGCCTACACGCTGTCCGGCCTCGATTCCGAGGGCAAGTTCCCGGCCATCCTCGGCCATGAGGGCGCGGGCATCGTGCGCGAGGTCGGCGCCGGCGTCACCTCGGTGCGCCCGGGCGACCATGTGATCCCGCTCTACACGCCGGAATGCCGCCAGTGCAAAACCTGCCTGTCGCAGCGCTCCAACCTCTGCACGGCGATCCGCTCGACGCAGGGCCAGGGCCTGATGCCCGATTCGACCTCGCGCTTCCGCTGCGACGGCGAGACCGTGTTCCACTACATGGGCACCTCGACCTTCTCGAACTTCACCGTCCTGCCGGAGATCGCCGTCGCCAAGGTTCGCGAGGACGCGCCCTTCGACAAGATCTGCTACATCGGCTGCGGTGTGACGACCGGCATCGGCGCCGTGATCCACACCGCCAAGGTCTGGCCGGGCGCGAATGTCGTGGTCTTCGGCCTCGGCGGCATCGGCCTCAACGTCATCCAGGGCGCCCGCATGGTCGGCGCCGACAAGATCATCGGCGTCGATCTCAATCCGTCCAAGGTCGCCATGGCCAAGAAGTTCGGCATGACGCATTTCGTCAATCCGGACGAGGTCGGCCGCGACAAGGTGGTAGAGGCGATCGTCGACCTCACCGGCGGCGGCGCCGACTTCTCGTTCGAGTGCATCGGCAACGTCCACACCATGCGCCAGGCGCTGGAGTGCTGCCATCGCGGCTGGGGTGAATCGATCATCATCGGCGTGGCGCCCTCGGGCACCGAGATCTCGACCCGTCCGTTCCAGCTCGTCACCGGGCGTGTGTGGAAGGGCTCGGCCTTCGGCGGCGCGCGTGGCCGCACCGACGTGCCGCAGATCGTCGACTGGTACATGGACGGCAAGATCAACATCGACGACCTGATCACCCACACCATGCCGCTCGACCAGATCAACACCGCCTTCGACCTGATGCACGAGGGCAAGTCGATCCGCAGCGTCGTCACGTTCTGAGTATCCTGCCGGGCGGATGGCTTCGGTCATCCGCCCGCCTTTTCTTCGAGCCGTCCCTCCCTCCCGAGGATGCGTGCGTGCCCCTCCGCCTGACATCCGTCTCGGCCGAGCTCTACCGTTCGATCCGGCGCATCAAGCTGCCGGTCGAGGAGCTGACCGTGCTGGTCGGCAAGAACGGGGTCGGGAAGACCAATCTCTACCGCGCGCTCGAACTGCTCGCCGCCGCAGCGCGCGGCACGATCACGCGCGAAATCGCGGAGGAGGGCGGCTTCGAGTCCGTGCTCTGGGCCGGTCCCCGCACCAAGGGGCCCGTGCGGCTGAAGCTCGGCGCCGAATTCGGCGACTATGAGTATTCGATCGAGATCGGCCTGCCGGCGCCGATCGACGAGGCCGCGCTGACCGCGACCGAGCCGATGGTGAAGGCCGAGGAGCTGGTCCAGCGCAGCCGCGGCAAGGCGGTGACGCTCCTGAAGCGGCAGGGCCCGAGCGCCTGGCTGCGTGACGAGGACGGCCGCCGCCAGTCGTACGAGGAGGCGCTGGTCCCCTCCGAGACGGCGCTTTCCGGCTTTCGCGATCAGGGGCGGTTCACCGAGCTCGACCTCGTCCGCCGGGCGTTGCTCGATTGGCGCTTCTACCACGATTTCCGCACCGACAAGGCGTCGCCCATTCGTCAGCCGGCGCTCGCCATCACCACGCCGACGCTCGCCTCGAACGGTTACGACCTGGCGGCCGCGCTCGCCACCGTCATCGAGATCCGCGGCGAGGCGCCCGCCATCGAGGCGGCGGTCGACGACGCCTTTCCCGGCGCGACGCTGGTCACCGAGTTCGGCAAGGGCTCTGTTTCGCTCGGCCTCAAGTTTCCCGATCTGCCGCGTCCGCTCGGCGCGCACGAGCTGTCGGACGGAACGCTGCACTTCCTCTGCCTGGTGGCGGCGCTGTCGGCCTATCGCCTGCCGGGCTTCATCGCGCTGAACGAGCCGGAGACCAGCCTGCATCCGGATCTGGTCGGGCCGTTGGCGCGGCTGATCGCCCGCGCGTCGGAGCGAACGCAGGTCTGGGTCGTCACCCATTCCGAGGCTCTGGCAGCGGCACTCGCCGGCGAGGCGGGCGTGGCGCCGCGAACCGTCGTCAAGCAGGATGGCGCGACCTGGATCGAAGGGCTTAAGCTCTTCGGCGAATTCGCGGAACAGGACTAGGGGCTCTTTTCGCCATGCGTGTCGCCGTCTTCAGCACCAAGCCCTACGATCGGCAATTCCTGACGGAGGCGAATGTCGGCTTCGGGCACGAGCTCGTGTTCTTCGAGCCGCGCCTCGACCGTACGACCGCGCCGCTGGCCGATGGCTTTCCGGCGGTCTGCGTCTTCGTCAACGACTATCTCGACCGCGCGCTCCTGACCGATCTCGCCGCGCGCGGCATGCGCCTGGTGGCGCTGCGCTGCGCCGGCTTCAACAATGTCGATCTCGTCGCGGCCGGCGAGCTCGGCATCGAGGTGGTGCGCGTGCCGGCCTATTCGCCTCATGCGGTCGCCGAATTCACCGTCGCGCTGCTTTTGGCGCTCGACCGGCGGATCCCGCGCGCCTGGGCGCGGGTGCGCGACAACAACTTCTCGCTCGACGGCCTGATCGGCACCGATCTCTTCGGCAAGACGGTCGGCGTCATCGGCACGGGCCGCATCGGCGCGCTGGTCGCCCGCTGCCTGAAGCTCGGCTTCGGCTGCCGCGTGCTGGCCCATGACCAGTCGCATGATCCGGCGCTCGTCGAGATCGGCATCGAGTACCGCTCGCCGACGGAGATCGTGGCGGAAGCCGACATCCTGACGCTGCATTGCCCGCTGACGCCGGAGACCCACCACATCGTCGATGCCGAGGCGATCGCGCGGGCGCGGCCGGGCTTCCTGCTCGTCAATACCAGCCGCGGCGCGTTGATCGACGCCCAGGCGCTGGTGGAGGGGCTGAAGAGCGGCAAGGTCGGCGGCGTGGCGCTCGACGTCTACGAGCAGGAGGCGGACCTGTTCTTCGAGGACCTCTCCAACGAGATCATCCAGGACGATGTCTTCCAGCGCCTGCTGACCTTTCCCAATGTGCTGGTGACCGGCCATCAGGCGTTCCTGACCGCCGAGGCGCTCGGTGCGATCAGCGCGACGACGCTCGGCAACATCGCCGCGTTCGAGGCGGGAAAGCCGCTCGACAACCGCGTCGAGGCGGCAGCGGTGAGCGCCTACTAGATCCCGTTGCTCCGCCTTTGCCCGAGCCCGGTTCAGGCCGATTGCAATTCGGCGCCGCCCTGCCTAATCCTTGCGATCGGGAATGGAGTCTCCCGAGGCCGTCATGGCCTGAACCGCCTAGAAGCTGATGGCTCCTGCCTTGTGCTCTCGCACCCATGGCAGGAATCCGTCCGGCGTCCTGTCACGGCATGGTCAGGCTGGACGTCGCGTGATCGGGCTCGGGCCCGAAGGAGATTCCATGTTTCCAACCATTCTCGTCTTTGTCGGTGCGGGTTTCGGCGGCGTGCTGCGCCATGGTGTCAACCTGACCGCCGCCCGCCTGTTCGGCACCAGCTTTCCCTGGGGCACGCTGACCGTGAACATCGTCGGCTCGCTCGTGATGGGGCTTGCCGCCGGCTATTTCGCCTTTCGCGACGGGATGAACTGGACTCAGCATGCGCGCCTCTTCCTGACGACCGGCGTGCTCGGCGGCTTCACCACCTTCTCGACCTTTTCGCTCGACGTGGCGGTCCTGCTCGAGCGCGGCGAGACCGGAAGCGCGGTGATCTATGCGCTGGCGTCGCTGGTCGTGTCGGTTCTTGCGCTGTTTGCAGGGCTTTGGCTCGTCAGGACGCTCGCCGGGTGATATGAGGCGCCTTCAAGAGAAGGACTTTCCCATGGCGAGCATCGTCAACAAGACCGTCAGCCCCGACGAGGCCGGCATGCGCCTCGACCGCTGGTTCAAGGATCACTATCCAGGCCTGTCGTTCGGCCATCTGCAGAAGCTGCTGCGCTCCGGCCAGGTGCGCGTCGATGGCGGCCGCGCCAAGACCAACGATCGCGTCAATCCCGGCCAGGTGGTGCGCATTCCGCCGCTCGGCGTCGACTCCGCCGGTGGCAGCCCGCATGTCGCCCGTCCGCTCGGTGCGCGCGGCAGCGCCGCCGACGCGCTGATGGCGATGTGCCTCTACGAGGACGACCACGTCTACGTCTTCAACAAGCCGCAGGGCCTCGCCGTGCAGGGCGGTTCCGGCCTGACGACGCATGTCGACGGCATGCTGGAGGCGCTGCGCGACACCAAGGACCAGAAGCCGCGCCTGGTGCATCGCCTCGACCGCGAGACGACCGGCGTGCTGGTGGTCGCGAAGACGCGCCTCGCCGCGTCGAAGCTCTCTGCCAGCTTCCGCGCGCGCACGACCAAGAAGATCTACTGGGCGCTGGTGAAGGGCGTGCCGCGTCCGCCGCAGGGCCGTGTCTCGACCTGGCTTGCCCGCGACGGCGGCCCCTCGGGCGACAAGATGAAGATCGCGCGCCATGGCGAGGACGATGCGAGCCACGCCGTGTCGCTCTATTCGGTGGTCGACGTCGCGGGGCAGGGCCTCGCCTGGCTGACGATGCGCCCCGTCACCGGCCGCACGCACCAGCTGCGCGCCCACGCCGCCCATATCGGCCATCCCATCATCGGCGACCCGAAATATTTCGAGGCGGACATCAACTGGGACTTCCCGGGCGGCATCCAGAACAAGCTGCATCTGCATGCGCGCCGGATCATCATCCCGCATCCCTCGGGCAACGGCGTGCTCGACGTCACGGCGCCGCTGCCGCCGCACATGGTGCAGAGCTGGAACCTGCTCGGCTTCGACAAGGATCTCGGTGATACGGGCGAAGACGATGAGTGAGACCGGCAAGGGCGCGGGCAAGGAGCCTGGTGGCAGGCTCGCCGATCTGGGCGACACGGGTGACGACACGGCCGACGCGCCGCGCAAGATCCCCGAGAAGCTCGACGCCCCCGTCCTGCCGAAGCGCTTCTACGAGGCGGCCGACTATGCGCCGGCCGAAGTGGGCGGTTTCGTCATAAGGCTCGACGGCCGCGCCGTGCGCACGCCCGGCAAGGCGCGCCTGGTGGTTGCCGACGAGGCGATCGCCGCGGCGATCGTGGCGGAGTGGGCGGCGCAGGGCGAGTTCATCAAGCCCTCCACCATGCCGCTGACGCGCCTGGCCAATTCGGCCGTCGACGGCGTCGCCAACACGATGGACGAGACCCGCGCGGAAATCCTCCGCTATGCCGGCTCGGATCTCCTCTGCTACCGCGCCGACGCGCCGGAGCGGCTGGCCGAGCTGCAGCAGGAGAAGTGGGGGCCGCTGCTCGACTGGATGCAGCAGCGCTTCCATGCCCGCTTCATGCTGGCGGCCGGCATCGTCCATGTCGACCAGTTCCCCGAGACGATCGCGGCCGTCGACGCGGCGATCGGTCCGCAGGACGTTTTCCGGATCGCGGCGCTCAACACGGTGACGACGCTGACCGGCTCGGCCGTGCTGGCGCTGGCGCTGCTGCATGGCCGCCTCTCCGCCGAGGAGGCATGGGCGCTGGCGCATATCGACGAGGACTATCAGATCTCGCTCTGGGGCGAGGATGAGGAAGCGAGCGCGCGGCGGGCCGCGCGCTGGCGTGAGATGCAGGCCGCGGCGCTGGTTCTCGCCGCCCGGGCATAGGAGAAAGCCGTTGAAGCACGTGCTGGCTGAACTCGAGAAGCGGCGGGCCGAGGCGCGCCTCGGTGGTGGCGAAAAGCGCATCGCGGCGCAGCACGCCAAGGCGAAGCTGACGGCGCGCGAGCGCCTCGAAGTGCTGCTCGACGAGGGCTCGTTCGAGGAGTTCGACATGTATGTCGAGCACCGCGGCACCGATTTCGGCATGGAGAAGACCAAGATCCCCGGCGATGGCGTCGTCACCGGCTGGGGCACGGTCAACGGCCGCACCGTCTTCGTCTTCGCCAAGGACTTCACCGTCTTCGGCGGCTCGCTGTCGGAAGCGCATGCCGGCAAGATCATGAAGATCCAGGACATGGCGCTGAAGAACCGGGCGCCGATCATCGGTCTGTTCGACGCCGGTGGCGCCCGCATCCAGGAGGGCGTGGCGGCGCTCGGCGGCTATGGCGAGGTGTTCCAGCGCAACATCCTGGCCTCGGGCGTCATCCCGCAGATCTCCGTCATCATGGGGCCCTGCGCCGGCGGCGACGTCTATTCGCCGGCCATGACCGACTTCATCTTCATGGTGCGCGATTCGAGCTACATGTTCGTCACGGGTCCGGACGTCGTGAAGACCGTGACCAACGAGACGGTCACGGCCGAGGAACTGGGCGGCGCGACCGTGCACACCACGCGCTCGTCGATTGCCGACGGCGCCTATGAGAACGATGTCGAGACGCTCCTCGAGATGCGCCGGCTGGTCGATCTGCTGCCGCTCAACAATGACGGCGATATCCCGGAGATCGATTGCTACGACGCGGGCGATCGCATCGAGATGTCGCTCGATACGCTGGTGCCGGACAATCCGAACAAGCCCTACGACATCAAGGAACTGATCCTGAAGACGGTCGACGAGGGCGACTTCTTCGAGATCCAGGCCGCCTTCGCCAAGAACATCGTCACCGGCTTCGGCCGCGTCGAGGGCCGCACGGTCGGCTTCGTCGCCAACCAGCCGATGGTGCTCGCCGGCGTGCTCGACAGCGACGCCTCGCGCAAGGCGGCGCGCTTCGTGCGCTTCTGCGACGCCTTTTCCATTCCGATCGTCACCTTTGTCGATGTGCCGGGCTTCCTGCCGGGCACGGCGCAGGAATATGGCGGGCTGATCAAGCACGGCGCCAAGCTGCTCTTCGCCTATGGCGAGGCGACGGTGCCGAAAATCACAGTCATCACGCGAAAAGCCTATGGCGGCGCCTATGACGTCATGGCGTCGAAGCATCTGCGCGGCGATCTGAACTATGCCTGGCCGTCGGCGCAGATCGCGGTGATGGGCGCGAAGGGCGCGGTCGAGATCATCTTCCGTGCCGCAAATGGCGACGCGGAGGGGCTCGCGGCGCGGACCAAGGAGTATGAGGACCGGTTCCTGTCGCCCTTCGTCGCCGCCGAGCGCGGCTATATCGACGAGGTGATCATGCCGCATTCGACGCGCCGCCGCATCGCGCGCGGCCTTCGCCTGCTGCGCAACAAGGAACTCGAAAACCCCTGGAAGAAGCACAACACCATGCCGCTCTGAGCGGCATGGCATCCTGAGGCAGGGACGGTGTTAGGCGGGGATCGGGCCGATCCGCACGATCTCGGAGGCGTCGAGCCCCTCGAGCAGCTGCGGGATCGGCCGGCCGCCGATCTCGAGCTCCGGCGCGATCTCCGAAAGCGGCACCAGCACGAAGGCGCGCTCGGCCATGCGCGGATGCGGCACGATCAGGCCGTCCTCGTCGACATGATCGGATCCGTAGAGCAGCAGGTCGATGTCGAGCGTGCGCGGTCCCCAGCGGATGGCGCGTTCGCGGCCATGGTCGCGCTCGATGGCGAGGCCGAGTTCCAGCAGCGCGCGCGGTGACAGGATGGTCTCGACGCCGATGCAGGCATTGAGATAGGGGCCCTGCGGCACCGGCCCCCAGGGCGGCGTCTCGTAGAGCGAGGAGGTGCGCGTTACGCGCACGCCCGGGGCGGCATCGAGGGCGGTGATCGCGGCGCGCAGCGTCGCGGCGCGGTCGCCGAGATTGCTGCCCAGGCCCAGGAAGGCTTCCGTCATGCAGGCTTCAGTCACGCTTGCGCTCCCGCTCGATCTCGACGGCGATGACGCCGGTGGTGAGCGGCACAGGCGCTTCCGGCTTGGTGATGCGGACCGTCAGTCGATCGACCCGCCGATAGGCGTCGAAGATCGCATCGGCCATCGCTTCTGCCAGAGCCTCGATCAGCTTGTAGCGCTGCATCCGGCCGATCTCCTCGATCAGCATCGCCATCTCGCCATAGTGAACCGTCTTGGTGAGATCGTCGGTGCGCCCGGCCGCGGAGAGGTCGAGTTCGGCGACGATGTCGACGCGGAAGCGCTGGCCGAGCACGGCCTCTTCCAGCAAGACGCCGTGAAAGCCGTAGAAGCGCAGGTCGTTGATGAAGATGCGGTCGGTCATGAGTGTTCGCGGCTCGAAAGGATGGCGTCCGTGACGGCGAGGGCGTCGCGATGGGCGGCGACGTCGTGCACGCGGAAGGCCGATACGCCCTTGGCGGCGGCCAGGACATTGGTGGCGATGGTGCCGGCGAGACGGTCCTTCGGCTCCCGGCCCGTGATCTCGCCGATGAAGCGCTTGCGCGATACGCCGAGGAGGACGGGGAAGCCGCGCGCGACGATCTCGTCGATCCGGTCCAGGATCAGCAGGTTCTCGGTCATGTTCTTGCCGAAGCCGATGCCGGGGTCGAGCACGATGCGGTGATCGGGAATGCCGGCGGCCCGCGCCAGCGCGATCGAGCGGTCGAAGAAGCGCTGCATCGCGTCGAGGATCGTCGCCGGCGAATAGGTCTCGCGCTCCCAGTGGCTGATGACGACGGCGGCGCCATGCGCGCCGGCGACGCGGGCGATCTCCGGCTCGCGCTGCAGGCCCCAGACGTCGTTGACGATCGTCGCGCCAGCCGTCAGCGCCTGCTCGGCGACCGCGGCCTTGTAGGTGTCGATCGAGATCGGCGCGTTGGTGCGGGCGGCGACCGCGCGGATCGCCGGGAGGACGCGGGCGAGTTCCGTCTCGGCATTCACCTCGGCGGCGCCGGGGCGAGTCGATTCACCGCCGATGTCGATGATGTCGGCGCCCTCGGCGACGAGCCGCTCGGCGTGCGCGACGACGGCCTCGCCCTCGGCATGGTCGCCGCCATCGGAGAAGCTGTCGGGCGTCACGTTGAGGATGCCCATGATCAGGCTGCGACCGCTCGTGCGGCGGTCGAGATGATCGATATCGATGGGGGCGGCAGGCGCCATCGGGAAACTCTTGGCTGGTAGACGATTCACGCGGCGGGGGCCGCATCGCCGTTACAGCACCCAAACGCGCTGCCCTGTCAACGCATTGTCGGCCGCCGGCTCGCCGCAGTGGCGCTCCCGAGCCGCCAGCACGATTGCCGCTCGCCGGCAGAAGGCCTAGAAACCATCAGGCCGGATCGGCCGTCTGCCGTCGCGAGGAGTACCCATGTTCAACAAGATCCTGATCGCCAACCGTGGCGAGATCGCCTGCCGCATCATCAAGACGGCGCGACGCATGGGGATCGGGACGGTAGCCGTGTTTTCCGACGCCGATCGCGACGCGCTGCATGTCGAGATGGCGGACGAGGCGGTGCATATCGGCCCGGCGCCGGCGGCGCAGTCCTATCTGCTGATCGACCGGATCATCGCCGCCGCCAAGCAGACCGGCGCCGATGCCATCCATCCTGGCTACGGCTTCCTCTCCGAGCGCGCCGCCTTCGCCGAGGCGCTGGTCGCCAACGGCATCGTCTTCATCGGGCCGAACGCGGCGGCGATCGAGTCGATGGGCGACAAAATCGCCTCCAAGAAGGTGGCTGCCGCCGCAAAGGTCTCCACCGTGCCCGGCCATCTCGGCATCATCGAGGACGAGGACGAAGCGGTCACCATCGCCCGCGAGATCGGCTATCCGGTCATGATCAAGGCCTCGGCCGGCGGCGGCGGCAAGGGCATGCGCATCGCCCATTCCGACGCCGAGGCGCGCGAGGGCTTCCGCCTGTCGCGCTCGGAGGCGCGCTCCTCCTTCGGCGACGACCGCGTCTTCATCGAGAAGTTCATCGTCAATCCGCGCCACATCGAGATCCAGCTTCTCGCCGACAAGCACGGCAACGCGATCTATCTCGGCGAGCGCGAATGCTCGATCCAGCGCCGCAACCAGAAAGTGATCGAGGAGGCGCCGTCGCCGCTGCTTGACGCCGCGACCCGCAAGGCGATGGGCGAGCAGGCCGTCGCGCTGGCCAAGGCCGTCGGCTACGATTCCGCCGGCACGGTCGAGTTCGTCGCCGGCCAGGACAAGAGCTTCTTCTTCCTCGAGATGAACACGCGCCTGCAGGTGGAGCATCCGGTGACCGAGCTGGTCACGGGGATCGATCTGGTCGAGCAGATGATCCGCGTCGCAGCCGGCGAGCGGCTCGCCATCGCGCAGGAGGACGTCCGCCTCGATGGTTGGGCCATCGAGAGCCGCATCTATGCCGAGGATCCCTATCGCAGCTTCCTGCCCTCAATCGGCCGGCTGACGCGCTACCGGCCGCCGGAGGAGGCGACCGCCGACGGCGTCACCGTGCGCAACGATACGGGCGTGGTCGAGGGATCCGAGATCTCGATGTTCTATGACCCGATGATCGCCAAGCTCTGCACCCATGCGCCGACCCGCGCCGAGGCGGTCGAGGCGATGAGCCTGGCGCTGGACGATTTCGTCGTCGAGGGCATCCAGCACAATGTGCCGTTCCTCTCCGCGCTGATGGCGCATCCGCGCTGGCGCGAGGCACGGCTTTCGACCGGCTTCATCGCGGAGGAGTTTCCCGAGGGCTTCACCGGCGTGGCGCCCGACGCGGCGACGCTGGCGCGGCTCGCCGCCGTGGCGCTGACGATGGAGATCGTCCGCAAGGATCGGCTCGACCATCTCACGGGGCGCCTGGCGCCGCATTCCGGCAAGTGGCGCGAGCACTGGGTCGTCGCGATCGGCGGCACGACGGTGGAGCTTGCGAGCCCGTCCGGCCTGGCGCTGATGCCGATGGAAATCGACGTCGTGCTGCCTGGCAGCGACCGGCCTGTGATGGTGACGTCCGAGTGGATGCCGGGCGACCTCGTCTGGGAAGGCGCGATCGACGGCGAACCGTTCACGGTGCAGGTGCGTCCGGTCCTGTCGGGCACCCGGCTCCTCCATCGCGGCATCGACGTGGTGGCGCGGGTGATGACGCCGCGCATCGCGGCGCTGCACAGCCTGATGCCGGAGAAGGTCCCGGCCGATACGTCGAAGTTCCTGCTCTGCCCGATGCCGGGCCTCGTCGTCTCGATCGCGGTCGAGGAAGGGCAGGAGGTCAAGGCCGGCGAGACGCTGGCGATCGTCGAAGCGATGAAGATGGAAAACGTGCTGCGGGCCGAGCGCGACCTCGTCATCGAGCGCATCGCGGCGAAGCCGGGCGACAGCCTCGCCGTCGACGCCGTGATCATGGAGTTCGGCTGAGCGCTGGTCCGTAGCTCAAGCAGGGGGCGGCCATATCTCTGCGCGAGTCGCTCCTGCGGCTCACGTCGCCCCGGCGGAGGCCGGGGCCCATGAACACCGGCCAGGAAAGCTAGGCCCAGCCCATCGGCCCAAGGCCGGTGTGTCTGGATCCCGGCCTTCGCCGGGATGACGGCAGAGGGCTAGACGGCGTGAGCAGCCAATCCTCGCGGATTTGAGTGGCGGCGTCAGTCGCCCTCGGCGGCGAGCAGGCTGTCGGTCTTGACGTTCATCTGGTTGCCGCGCCATTCGAAGCCGCTGCCGCAGACGGCCGCGATCCAGAGCGCCGGCATGGTTAGGTCGCGCAGGATCCAGGCGAACGGCGAGCTACGGCCACAGTGCCAGCCGAGGCTTCTCGCCATCAGCGCCTCGGCGCCATACCACGCGATGGCGAGCGCCGGCGCGATCCAGAGCGGCAGTTCGCCCGCGAGGCCGAGCCAAAGCGTCAGCCCGATCGGCAGCAGCCCGCCGAGCGCCAGTTCCAGGCAGAACAGGGCCGGGAAGGTGACGCGCCGGAGCCGCGCCCAGCGCAGCTGGCGCTGCCAGATCGTGCCGATCTCGCGCGCGCCGAGCGGCTGCGCGAAGGGCTGCCTCACGAGGCGGACGCGCTGGCCGTTGGCGCGGATCGCCTTGGTGGCGGCGGCGTCCTCGGCCGGATCGGCGGCCAGCGCCGCGATGCCGCCATGGCGATCGAGATTTTCCCGCCGCCACAGCATGGACTTGCCCTGCGCGAATCCCTGGCCGACGGCATCGGCCGCCAACTGCCAGCGCGCCTGGTAGGTGTTCAGATAGGCGCATTCGAGCTCGGCCCCGAGATTGTCCGGCTCGCTGCCGAGCGGCGGCGAGCAGACGAGGCCGGTCGTGCCGTCCCAGCGCTCCAGCATGCGATCGAGATAGTCCGCTGGCATCAGCACATTGCTGTCGGCCATGACGATCCAGCGATGCGCGGCGGCGTCCCAGCCCTTGGCGAGGTTGTTGAGCTTCGGATTGATGCTGATGCGCTCGTCGCCCACCAGCAGGCGCGCCTGCACATGCGGGTGAACCGCCATCAGCCGGCGGATCAGCGGCACCACGGGGTCGGAAGCGCTCGCGACGCAGAAGACGATCTCATAGTCGGGATAGTCGAGTGCGAAGCCGGAGCCGAGCGTGCGCTCGATCGCGTGTTCGAGGCCGCGGACGGGGCGGAGGATGCTGATCGGCGGCCGGCCATGCGGCGCGGCCTCGGCGGAACGAAGGCGGCGGGCGCGGAACGTGACGAGCGCGATGCTGGCGAAGTGGACGAGCGCGGCGGCCAGGCAGAAGACGAGGGCGAGCGTGACGAGAAGGTTCATCGGAAGGCCCGGGCGCTCGGGAGGGCTGCGGATGACGGCAAGCTCGGTGCTCCCTGATCCGTGGCGCGCCGTGATCCGCGCCACCATGTCCGGCGCGATTCGCGTGGCGCCGCATCGCACCTCGTCGCGCATCGGCATGACGTTCTGATGAAGGGCCGCGCTTGACGCGGGCGGCGCGAGCGCGCAAGCCGTCCGGCAGCGATCTCAAGCCAGGACGGAATGCACGCCCCATGACCGAATCCCGACTGACGGCGCTCGTCGATCTCGACGGCACGCTCACCGATCCCTATCCCGGAATCAGCGCCTCCATCCTCTATGCCCTGGAGAAGCTGGACCGGCCGGCGGCCGACGAGCCTGCATTGCGCGCCGCGATTGGGCCGCCGCTCGAGGGGACCTTCGCGGCGATGCTGGGCGGCGACGCGGTGTTGGCCAGAGAGGCGCTCGGTCACTATCGCGAGCGTTTCGGCGCGGTCGGGCTCTATGAGAACACCGTCTTCGACGGCATTCCCGAATCGCTCGCCACGCTGCAGGCGGCCGGTGTCCGGATGTATCTGGCAAGCTCGAAGCCGCGCGTCTTCTGCGAGCGCATCCTCGATCACTTCGACCTAACGCGCTTCTTCGACACGGTGCATGGCGCCGAGCTAGACGGCCGGCTGGGCGAAAAGGCCGAGCTGATCAGCCATGTCCTGGCGACGGAGGCGATCGATCCGGCCGCCTGCGTCATGATCGGCGATCGGCGCTACGACATCGAGGGCGCGCGCGCGAACGGCATCAAGGTCGCCGCGGTCGGCTGGGGCTATGGTACGATCGACGAGTTCGAGACATTCCCGCCCGACGTGATCGTGCCGCAGGTGTCCGATCTCGCCTCCGTCGTGCTGGGGCTCTTGCGCTGAGGCTCGCCATGGCTGTCCGCACCGTGCATGTGATGATCTCCGGCCGCGTCCAGGGCGTCGGCTACCGGGCATGGACGGCCGACGAGGCCGTGGCGCGCGGGCTGTCGGGCTGGGTGCGGAACCGGCGGGATGGCGGCGTGGAGGCCGTGTTTTCCGGCCAGGCTGCGACGGTCGACGCGATGGTCGCCGCCTGCTCGGGAGGGCCGCCGCTCGCGGCGGTCCGCGCCGTCGATGCGGAGGAGCGCGAGCTGGCGGAAGAGGGGGCCTTCCGCGTGTTGCCGACGGTCTGACGTCAGGCGCCGTCCACTCGCTCCGTCGCGCCGAACAGGGCTTCGAACTCGCGGCGCATGACGGCGTCGACTTCCGGCATGGTGACGATGCGGCCGAGGTCGGCGAGGCTGGTGACGCCATGGCCGTGCACGCCGCAGGGCACGATGCCGTCGAAGTGGTCGAGCGCCGGCTCGACGTTCAGCGAAATGCCGTGGAAGGTCACCCAGCGCCGGACGCGGATGCCGATCGCGGCGATCTTGTCTTCCGTGAGCGGGCCCTTGTCGGGACGGCGCACCCAGACGCCGACGCGGTCGTCGCGGCGCTCGCCGCGCACGTTGAAGCCGTCCAGTGTGCGGATGATCCATTGTTCCAGCGTGGCGACGAACAGCCGGAGGTCCTGCCGCCGGCGGTTCAGGTCGAGCATGACATAGGCCACGCGCTGGCCGGGGCCGTGATAGGTGTACTGGCCGCCGCGGCCGGTCTGGAACACCGGGAAGCGATCCGGGGCGATCAGGTCCTCGTCATGGGCGCTGGTGCCGGCCGTATAGAGTGGCGGATGCTCGACCAGCCAGATTCGCTCCGAGGCCGTGCCGGCGGCGATGGCCGCGACGCGCGCCTCCATTTCGGCGACGGCGTCGGGATAGGCGACCGGCGCTTCCGCGATCACCCATTCGACAGGCGGGCTGCCCGCCTTCGGGAGGAGGGTGGCGTCGAGGTCATCGCGGAGTGTCATGGCATCGCTTTCGGCCGGCGGGGTTCCGGCCCATTCGTGGTGTTCAGTCTCATGTCGGTTGCTCCGGTCATAGCGCAAGGGGACGAGATCTTCACCTGCCGCGATCCGGCCATGCGAAAATCGCCCCTGTGGATGAATTCAAAGGATGCGCAAAGCCGCTTGTTTCGTCGGAGGGCATTTGCTACATCCCACCTCGCGCCGGGCAACACACCGGCTTGGGTTTCGCGGTCGTGGCGGAATTGGTAGACGCGCAGCGTTGAGGTCGCTGTGCCGCAAGGCGTGGAAGTTCGAGTCTTCTCGACCGCACCAAACCCAAATGCAAAAAGCCTCGCAAAACGGCGGCCCTCGGGCCGCTGTTTTTGTTTCTGGGCCATGCTGGCGCGGGCCTGTCGAGAATGCGTGGCGCGCCACTATTTTTCCTTTGCCCGAACAAACTTGGGCGTTAAAGCTCGCGCGAATCCTCCCCTGAAATCTCGGCACGCGTTCTAGAGGGGCCATGTCGGACGAGCTGACCATCGAACGCGACGACCGTCCGGCGAACGACCTTCCGCCGCTGCGCGACGAGAACGACAACGTCTCGTCGGTATTCCTCGACGCGCTTGGCGCGGCGATCGAAGCCGGCGACGGCGAGCGGGCGCGGGCGCTCACCCAGGACCTGCACGAGTCCGATGTCGGCGCTATCCTCGAGGCGCTCGATCCCGACCAGCGCCCGGCGCTGATCCAGCTTCTCGGCGATGCCTTCGACTTCACCGCGCTGACCGAGCTCGACGAGGCCGTCCGCGTCGAGATTCTCGAGGAGCTGCCGTCCGAGACCGTCGCCGAGGGCATGCGCGAACTCGATTCGGACGACGCGGTCTACATTCTGGAAGACCTCGACAAGGCCGATCAGGACGAGATTCTCGCCCAGATTCCCTCGGTCGAGCGGTTGGCGCTGAAGCGGGCGCTCGACTATCCGGAAGACAGCGCCGGCCGGCGCATGCAGACCGAGTTCATCGCCGTGCCGCCGTTCTGGACGGTCGGCCAGACGATCGACTACATGCGCGAGGCGCAGGACCTGCCGGAGGAATTCCACGAGGTCTTCGTCATCGATCCCGGCTACCACCTGCTCGGCACGGTCTCGCTGAACCGGCTCCTGCGCACCAAGCGCCCGGTGAAGATCGCCGACCTGGTCAGTGAGGCGCGCCATCTCGTACGCGCCACGGAGGACCAGGAAGGGGCGGCGCGGATGTTCCAGCGCTACAACCTGATCTCGGCCGCCGTCGTCGACGAATCCGACCGCCTCGTCGGCCTTCTCACCATCGACGACATCGTCGACGTCATTCAGGAAGAGGCGGACGAGGACATCAAGCGCCTCGGCGGCGTCGGCGACGAAGAGGTCTCCGACAAGGTCTGGTCGATCGCCAAGAGCCGATTCCCGTGGCTCTTCATCAATCTGATCACCGCCGTGCTCGCCTCCTTCGTCATCGGCCTGTTCGAGGACGAATTGCAGAAGATGGTGGCGCTCGCCGTCCTGATGCCGATCGTCGCCAGCCAGGGCGGCAATGCCGGCACGCAGACCATGACGGTTGCCGTGCGCGCCATCGCGATGCGCGAGCTCGGACCGCACAACGTGCTGCGCGTCATCGGCCGCGAGCTCGCCGTCGGCGTGTTCAACGGCTTCCTGTTCGCCGCGATCGTCGGCACCATGGCCGTCTACCGCTTCGGCATCCTCGATCTCGGCTTCGTCATCGCCGCGGCGATGATCATCAACCTGGTCGCGGCCGCGCTCGGCGGCATCCTGATCCCGCTCGCGCTCAACCGCCTGAAGATCGATCCGGCCATCGCCTCGAGTTCCTTCGTGACCACGATCACCGACGTCGTCGGATTCTTCTCCTTCCTCGGATTCGCGGCGCTCTGGTTCGGGTTTGCCTGATGGGCGCCGCCGCGGCGCGACGCACTGCCGCAGGCGGGGGCACGGACATCTGATATGGGCGGCCGCCGGTGTCGCGCCATGTTTCCCAATTGGACAAATTGTGACCGTGGTCACGCCGCGATTGATCGACTTTGAGCGAGAAATCGTTAGACCGATGCCAGCGAAGCGCGCTGCTTCGCGGCCATGGCGGAATGCGGAAAGAAACAGGATTGACCACGAGCGAGATCAGGACCGGTGTCATCGGACTCGGGTATTTCGGTTCCTTCCATGCGCGCCAGCACGCCGCCAACGCGAAGGCGAGACTGGTGGCCGTCGTGGACGCCGACCGGGCCCGCGCCGAGGCCGTCGGCGCGCAGCATGACGCAGCGCCGCTCGCCGACCACCGCGATCTGATCGGCAAGGTCGACGCCGTGTCGATCACGGTCCCGACCTCGCTGCATCACGCCGTTGCCGCCGATATGATCGATGCCGGCATCCATGTCCTGATCGAGAAACCGATCTGCGACACGCCTGATTCGGCGCGCGACCTGATCGCGCGGGCGGAGAAGCGGGGCGTTGTGCTGCAGATCGGCCATATCGAGCGCTTTTCGCCGGTGTTCGGCGCGCTGCGCGAGCGCGTCACGGCGCCGCTCACGGTCGAATGCACCCGCATCGGTCCCTGGAAGGGCCGGGCCATCGACGTCGACGTCGTTCTCGACCTGATGATCCACGACATCGACCTGGTGCTGGCGCTGGTCCGCTCCGAGGTCGTCGCGGTCGAGGCGATGGGCTCGCCCGTCCTGGCGCCGACCAATGATTTCGCGCAGGCGCAACTGCGCTTCGGCAATGGCACCGTGGCGCATCTGCATGCAAGCCGCGTCGCCGACCGGTCCGAGCGCACCATCAAGGTGGTCGAGCCGGATCGCTACTGGGCCGCCGATCTAGCCGCCCGCACGGTCAGTTCCTTCCCGCGCGGCCACGCCGTGCTGGCGCAGGATGAGATCGCCGTGCCGCCGAGCGACAACCTCGCGCTCGAGATCGACTCGTTCCTCGATTCCATCGCCGGCGCCCGCCGGCCCATCGTCGACGGCAGGGCAGGGCTCGATGCCCTCTTGGTCGCCGACATGATCATTCAGCGTATCGGACAGGCGAAGCGACCAGCTTCCTCCGTCCTCATTGGAGAACCGCACTGATGGCGTCCAACCCGCAGCCGGCCGTCGTGGCCGCCAACGACCGCATCGGCTTCTTCGATCTGCAGCGCCAGCAGCGCCGGATCCACGACGACGTGCGCGCCCGCATGGACGCGGTGCTGGTGCACGGCCAGTTCATCCTCGGCCCCGAGGTCTCCGAACTCGAGGGCAAGCTCGCCGCCTTCGCCGGCGTGCCGCATGCGATCGCCGTTTCCTCGGGCCGCGACGCGTTGATGATCGGCCTGATGGCGCTCGGCATCGGGCCGGGCGACGCGGTGTTCGTCCCCGCCTTCACCTTCGCCGCCACGGCCGGCGCCGTCTGCTCGATCAACGCGACGCCGATCTTCGTCGATGTCGATCCCGAGACGCGCAACATGGACCCGGCCGATCTCGAGCGCGCGATCGACGAGGTGATCGCCGCCGGCGAGCTGAAGCCGCGCGTCGTCATGCCCGTCGATCTCTACGGCCTGCCGGCCGATTACGAGGCGATCGGCAAGATCGCGGCGCGCCACGACATGACGGTGTTCTCCGACGCCGCGCAGAGCTTCGGCGGCCGCGCCGGCAACAGCCGCGTCGGCGGCATGGCGCCGATCTCGGCGACCAGCTTTTATCCGACTAAGCCGCTCGGCTGCTATGGCGACGGCGGCGCGATCCTGACCGACAGCGACGAACTGGCCGAAGCCGTGCGCACGCTGCGCTCGCATGGCCGCCAGGGCACGGGCGACGTCGCCGTGCGTAATGGCGTCACCGGCCGTCTCGACACGCTCCAGGCCGCCGTTCTGCTCTCCAAGCTGACCGTGTTCGAGGACGAGCTGGAGAAGCGCGACGCGGTCGCCCGGCGCTATGACGCGGCGCTCGCCGGCAAGGTCGGCATCCAGAAGCAGCCGTCCGGCTATTTCAGCGCCAACGCGATCTACACGATCACGCTGCCGAACCGCGAGGCCCTGAAGGCCGAGCTCGACGCGCGCGGCATCGGCAATGCGTTCTTCTATCGCGTGGCGCTGCACCAGCATCCGGCCTTCGCCGAGGCGCCGAAGCGGCCGCTGCCGGTTTCGGAGCGGCTCGCCGACACGGTGATCAGCCTGCCGATGCATCCGGACCTGACGGATGAAGAGGTCGAGCGCGTCATCGCGGCGGTTCTCGACGCGGTCGGCTGATCAAGGCGATTCGTTCTGATGGGGGAATGCTTCCTTAACGCGTTTCCCGTATGTCGCTCCCAGCTGGACGAAGGGCTGGGGGGCCCATCAGCATGAAACTCGACGTTCCGACCCTTCTGGTCGTGCTGGTCGCCATCCTTCAGATGGCGGCCATCGCGCTGATGACGTCGTGGACGGGGCGTCGTTTCGAGCGCCACACGCTTCTCTGGGCGGGTGGACTGCAGCTGGGCGCGATCTGCTGCGCCATGTTGCTCCTGCGCGGCGTCACTTCGGATTTCGTGTCGATCGCGCTCGCCAATTCCGGCGTGCTGCTGGCGATGGGCCTGGGCTGGAACGGCGCGCGAGCCTTCAACGGCCGGCCGGCGCGCTGGTGGCCCGTGCTGATCGCGCCGACGGTCTGGCTGGTCGCGTGGCAGGTTCCCGCCATCGCCCATTCGCTCTCCTATCGCATCGCGCTGCTGTCGGTGCTGTCCTGCGTGCTGTCCTGCGCGCTGGCCTGGGAAATCTGGGCGAGGGGCAAGGATGACCTGGTCTGGCGCGGGCCGTTCGCCGCCGTTCCGGCCGTCCATGCGGTGTTTCTCGTCTTTCGCGCCCTCCTGGCGCTCAGCCTCGACCTGCCGGAGAACTTCCTCGCCGGCCGGAGCGCGCTCAGCCTCGGCATCGGCCTGCTCGAGCCGATCCTGATGATGTTCGCCGCGACGATCATCGGGCTCCGGCTCAGCGACGAGCGCCTGAAGAACCTCCTTAAGCGCGCGGCCTCGGTGGACGGTCTGACCGGGCTGCTCAACCATGGCGCCTTCATGGATCTGGCGCGGGCCAGGGTCGAGCGGGCGCGCGCGGATGCCGAGGACATCACGCTGCTGCTGTTCGATCTCGACCGCTTCAAGCAGCTGAACGACCGCTTTGGCCACGCGGCCGGCGACGCGGCCCTGCGCCGTTTCGCCGAAGTGGTGCGCCGCCAGGTCGATGAAGCCCAGCTGGTCGGGCGCATCGGCGGCGAGGAGTTCGCGGCCCTGCTGGTCGGAGCCGGCGCCGTGCAGGGACGGGCCGTGGCGGAGCGGATTCGCGTCGAGCTGGCGGCCGAGCAGATCGAGCACGCGGGGGGCACGGTCGCGGTCACGGTCAGCATCGGCGTGATGAGCGTCCGGGGCCCCGAGATCGAGTTCGAGCGCTTGATGGTGGCGGCGGACGAGGCGCTCTACGCCGCCAAGCGCGGCGGCCGCGACCTCGTCTACCAGGTGGCGAGCTGAGCTTGACGCTGGGCCGGCCGCGCCGGATGCTGGCGATCCAATCCCCGAGGAGACCCCCATGCAAACCGTCACGGCGCACGGCGCCACTTTGCCTGTCATCGGGCTCGGCACCTGGAAGCTGAATGGCGAAACCGCCAGCGCCGCCGTCGCCGCGGCGATCGAGGCGGGCTACCGCCACATCGACACGGCGATCGGATATGGCAACGAGGCCGAGGTCGGCGAGGGGCTCCGCCGGACCGGCATCGCGCGCGACGCGATCTTCCTGACATCCAAGGTGCCGCCGGAACAACTCGCCGCCGACGACATGATGCGCGCTGCCGAGGGAAGCCTTCGTCGCCTCGGCGTCGATCAACTCGATCTGCTGCTGATCCATTGGCCGAGCAAGGCGCTTTCGGCCGCCGAGACCATCCGCTCGCTCAGCCGCGTCAAGCAGCGCGGGCTCACCCGGCATATCGGCGTTTCCAACTACAACATCCGCCTGCTCGACGAGGCCTGGGCGGCGACGGAGGAGCCGATCGTCGTCAACCAGTGCGAGCACCACCCCTATCTCGACCAGACCCGGCTGATGCAGGCGACCGCCCGGCACGGCACGGCCTTCGTCGCCTATTGCCCGCTCGGGCGGTCCGAGGTGCTGGACGAGCCGGTGATCCAGGACATCGCTGGCCGGCATGGCCGCAGCCCGGCGCAGATCGTGCTGCGCTGGCAGATCCAGAAGGGCTGCGTCGCGATTCCGAAGAGCGCGCATCCCGCCCGCATCCGCCAGAACCTCGACATCGCCGGCTTCGAGCTCGGCGCGGCCGAGATGGCGGCGATCGATGCGCTCAGGACCGAGGGCAGCCGGATGTGCGACACGCCGTTCTCGCCCGACTGGGACTGAGGCCGGCGCCCCGTGTTCTTCTACGCCGCCAAGCTGGTCTGGTTCCTGCTGCAGCCGCCGGTGGCGTTGCTGCTGCTCCTGATCGGCGGCCTGCTGCTGGTGGCGGGTGGGGGCCACAGGCTGGGTGGCGCCATGGCTGCCGTCGCCCTCGCGGGGCTCTTCGCCTCGGCCTTCGCGCCGCTCGGGCCCGCGCTGCTCCTGCCGCTGGAGCGGCGCTTCGAACGGGTTGATCCGAAGGCGGCGGTCACCGGCATCATCGTGCTTGGTGGCGGAACCGAGCGCGAACCAGAAACGGGCTCCGTGGCGATGGCCCCGGCCGCCAGCGACCGGATGGCCGAGGCGCTGGCGCTGGCACGGCGCTTCCCCGCGGCGCGCATCGTCTTCAGCGGCGGTTCGGGGGATCTCGTCCCGGCCAGCGGCGCCACCGAGGGCGCCGCCGCGCGCCGTCTGCTTCGGAGCCTGGGCATCGATGACGAGCGCGTCACCATTGAGGACGCCAGCCGCAACACGGCCGAGAATGCCCGCTTCGCCGCGGCGATCGTCGACCCGAAGCCGGGTGAGACCTGGCTGCTGGTGACGTCCGCCTTCCACATGCCGCGGGCGATGGGCAGTTTTCGCGCCGCCGGTTGGGACCCGGTGCCCTGGCCGACCGACTATCGCACGCGTGGCTATCGCGATCTGGTTCGCCCGGTCGGCGGGCCGTCGCGCGGATTCACCCTGGTCAATCTCGCGGCCAAGGAATGGGCGGGGCTGATCGCCTATCGCCTGACCGGCCGGAGCGACGCGCTGTTTCCCGCGCCCTGACGAGCGAATTCGAGCGAAGTGGATCTAGCCCGCGTCGGGTGCGGCCGGTGCCGGCCCGATCCGGTAGACGCCCTTGAAATCATGCGGGTCGACCGGCTTGCCCTTGCGCAGGATGGTGGCCTTGCCTTCGTCCGCCAGGCGGATCGCGATCGCGCGGATCGGCGTCATCTGCAGCCGCCAGACCTTCTCGTCGGGCCCGGCGACGGCGCGCGCCAGCGCGGTCGGGTCGAGGCTCTTGCCGGACGGCAGGGCGGCGAGGAGGTCGAGCAGGGTCGACTCGATGAGTTCGTGGCTGATTTTCATGGCTGTCCCTGGCGCGCGGCCTCGATGACGATCTTGGCCGAGTCCGAGAGGAACTGGCGGTGGAGCTGGACGAGCGCCACCACCAGCGTGGTGGCGATCAGCGTCCAGCCATTCACGAACCAGCCCAGATAGCCGATCGAGAAGAAGAAGGCCCGGAGGCCGTGGTTGAAATGGCGGCCGGCGGTGATCGTGAACACGGCGGCCCGCTCGGCCGCCGCGACGGCCTCGGCCTCGCTCGCATGGGCGGCTGTCGGCGTCGCGCCGATCAGGATCGAGGCGTAGTTGAACAGCCGGTACGACCAGCCGAACTTGAAGAAGGCATAGCCGAAGATCAGCATCAGCCCGATCACCTTGGCCTCGAACAGGCCCTTCGGCACCGTCTCGACGATGGCGAGGTCGCGCATCACGCCATAGACGTGGTCCGTCGAGTTCAGCAGCGCGAAGCAGGCGCCGATCGCCAGCAGCGAGGTGGAGGCGAAGAAGGCCGTGCCGTTCTGCAGCCCGCTCATGATGCCGGTGTCGATCATCCGGAGGTCGCGGTGCACCATGGTCCGCATCCATTGCCGGCGCTGGAAATCCATCGCCGACGACAGCGTGCGGCCCGTCTTGGCCATCCGCGTCAGGATCACGGAATAGAGCAGCCAGGCGCCGACGAAGACGACGATGGCGATGGTGTCGATCGTGGAGATCTCGATCAATTCGGCGTTGCTCCCGGAGCTTGCCATTCCCGTCCGCGATGGTGCCAAACCGGCGTCAGGACGGCAACCGGCGGGTCTGCGGGATCAGGGGAGCAGGCGGGCGATCGGCCGCCGGAAGATCACCGCGATCACGATGACGATCAGGGCGAGGGCGCCGAACAGCGGCTCGCGCGCGATCATGCCCGCCGCCGTCAGCACGAGGCAGGCGATGATGCCCGTCATCGCGACGCGGCTCGCCTTGATGTCGAGGTTGGGCTTCTGGTCGGACATGGTGGCCTCGTGATCCCGTGTGGTGCAGCTTGTTCGAGCCCGTGGCTCGCCGGTACGGTCCAGATCGCCGCCACGCCCTGCGACCGTCGCGCGCTTTCGCGCCGGGTCCGGAGCGCATAGGGTGGCGTCGGCCTCAGAGCATGGCTCATAGGCCAACGGACGGCGAAGCGCCAACCGATCCTTGTGGAAAAATCGCCGCGGCGCCTGTCGCCCCCCGGCGCGAGGACTAGTGTCCGGGCATGGCCCTGCATCTCATCAAGCTCTGTGTCGGCGTTGAATCGCTCGAGGAACTCATCGGCTGGATCGCCGAGGACCAGGCGCGCCAGCGCGGCCTGGGCCTCGAGCCCGAAGATACGCACACCACGCGCATGATGCCGAAGCGGATCCCCGAGATCCTCGACGGCGGCTCACTCTACTGGGTGATCAAGGGTCAGGTGCAGGCGCGCCAGCGCATCCTCGACCTGCAGGCGGTCACCGGCGCCGACAACATCCAGCGCTGCCGCATCGTGTTCGATCCGGAGGTCGTGCCGACCGAATGGCAGCCGAAGCGGCCCTTCCAGGGCTGGCGCTACCTGCTGCCGAAGGACGCGCCGCGCGATCTCGCGGCGATCGGCGGCAGCGCCGGCGACGAGCTGCCGGCGGCGCTGAAGGCCGAACTCGCCGAGCTCGGCCTTCTCTGAGCGCGTTTTCGAGCGAAGTGGATACCGGTTCGCGTGAAGAAAACGCGACCAAACCAAGCCTGCGGCTCGCTCGTCAGACCGCGATGTTGTCGATGAGCCGCGTCTTGCCGAGCCAGGCGGCGGCCAGCATGCGGCGCGGCTCGCTCGCCGGATCGGTGAGCTCCGCCAGCGTCTCGGCGTTGCGCAGCACCAGATAGTCGACGCGGAACCCGGCCGCCGCGAGCGCCGCGCGTCCGGTCTCGAGCGCCGGTTCCACGGCGCCGCCCGCGCGGATCGCGTCGGCCGCCTCGCCCATGACGCGGGCGATCGTCGTCGCGAGCCGGCGCTCCTCGGCCGAAAGATAGGCGTTGCGGGAGGAGAGGGCGAGGCCGTCCTTCTCGCGCACGGTGGCGAGGCCGAGGATCTCGGTCGGCAGGCGGAGGTCGCGCACCAGGCGGCGGACCACCATCAGCTGCTGGTAGTCCTTCTCGCCGAACACCGCGACGTCGGGCATGACGGCGATCAGCAGCTTGCCGACGACGGTCGCCACGCCGGCGAAGAAATGCGGCCGGAAATCCGTCTCCAGCCCGAGCGCCGGGCCGGTCATCGAGATCGTCGTTGCATAGCCTTCCGGATACATCTCCGCCGCGCTGGGGGCGAACACGGCCTCGACGCCGAGCGTGGCGAGCTTCTCGACGTCGCTCGCCTCGGTGCGCGGATAGGAGCCGAAATCCTCCTTCGGCCCGAACTGGGTCGGGTTGACGAAGACCGAGACCACCACGCGATCCGCGTGTTGCCGCGCCGCGCGGACGAGGTCGAGATGGCCCTCATGCAGCGCGCCCATGGTCGGCACCAGCGCGATGCGCAACCCGTCGTGGCGCCAGCCCGCAAGCGTTACGCGGAGATCGTCGACGGTGCGGAAGATGGTCGGGCTGGTGGTCATGGCGGGTCCTCGTTGCGCGGGCAACGACGCGATTGCCGGAGGCCGCGGGCGCGGCGCGATCGGGTCGTGCCGCGACGGTCTAGCAAATCACGTTCCCGCTAGCCATTGCGGCGGCGGGATCTTCGCCCCAATAGAAGGCGTGGCCGCAGCGGAATCGGCCGGTTGGGAGTGATGATGGGTTTGCTAATCCCGTTTCTGGGCGTGATCGCCGTGTCGATCGGCATCGCCTTTCTCTTCGGGGGCGAGAAGGGCGCGGAGGCGCTCGGCAGGGCGGCGCGGCGCGGCATAGCGGGCGCGCTGATCTCGACCGGCGCGGCGACGCTGCTGACCGGACGGATCGGGCTCGGAATTCCGCTCCTCGCCATCGGTCTCTGGATGCTGAAGCCCAAGCTTCTCGACATGAAGCCGTGGATCGCGGGCGGCGTGGTGAAGCGCGGCCGCCTTGCCGGCCGCACGCTCGATTCGCTCGACAATGCCGAGCTGGCCGCGCTCTACGGCCAGGTCGCCGGTCGCGCCAGGGACCGGGCGCTACTCGAAGCTTATCTCGACCGCCGGATGCCCGGTTGGCGTGAAAACGTCAAGGGTGACGCGGCAGGCCGGGCGGGCGGCGCGGCGCGCCCTGGCACCATGACACATGAGCAGGCCTACGAGATCCTTGGCCTTTCGGCCGGCGCTTCCGAGGCCGAAATCAGGACGGCCTACCGACGGCTGATGAAACGCGTCCACCCCGACCAGGGAGGATCGACGTTCTTGGCCGCCCAGATCAACGAGGCGAAGGAAAGACTCCTCGGCGGACATCGCTAGCTCCTGAACGCGGATACAAGGAAGGAGGGCGAAACTCTCACGAGATCCAGCCGTCATTGACGGATGGCAAGGCAGGACACGTCCCGCTTGGTCAGGTAGGCGCAGGCGGCGCGGGCCTGATCCTTGTTGTCGAACCCGGCGAAGCGGGCGCGATAGAGGGTGGACTGGCCCTTGGCGACCGGCTCCACCGAAGGCGTGGCGGAGGCGAGCACCTTGCCGCCCTTGGACTTGGCGCGATCGAGCATCTCACGCGCACCGTCCTCGCTCGGCGCGGCCGCGATCTGGATCTTCCAGCCATCCGCGATTTCTGCAGCCGGCGCCGCTTCCGTAATTATGCTGCCGGTCACGGTGGCGGCGTCGCTGTCGGCGGTGGGAACCGGCTGGGCGATCGATGCCGTCTTGACGGACGGACGGGCGATGTCCTTGCCCGAGGGGCCGACGCGGAAAACCATGCGCGGGCCGGCAGGCTCGACGGGCTCGGGGGCATAGGCCTGGAACGAGGCGGGCTCGTCGATCGGCTCGGCCTGCGGAAGCGGCTGGGCCTCGTTCAGGGCAACGGCGACGGGGGCCTGCTGGCGGGCCGGGGCACGGGCGGGGACAGGCGCCGGAGCGGGCGCGGCCTCGATCAGCGCTGCGACCGACTGCACGGCGGCGGCGCGCTGCGGGCGGGCGGCCGGAACCGGAGCGGGGGTCGGCGCGGCCTCGGCGACTTCGATCTCGACCTCATCGTCGATCACCGGCGCCTTCTGGTTACGGGCGAAGACCGATCCCTTGGCCGGGCCGGCATAGGCGACCGGGAGATACTTCTCGAGCAGGCCCGCCATCTGCTTGTCGCGCGCCGCGCCGGAGGTCCCGCCGATGACGGTGGCGACCAGCGAGCGGTTGTTGCGCTTGACGGAGGAGACGAGGTTGAAGCCCGACGCGTTGGTGTAGCCGGTCTTGATGCCGTCGACGCCCTGGACGCGGCCGAGCAGGCGGTTGTGGCCTCGGATCTCGCGGCCGTTATAGACGAAGCTCTTGGTGGCGAAATACTTGTAGTAGCGCGGATAGCGCTCCTGCAGGGCGCGGCCCAGCGTGGCCATGTCGCGCGCCGTCGACCACTGGCCATTGTTCGGCAGGCCGGAAGCGTTGCGGAACGTGGTGCGGCTCATGCCGATCGAGCGGGCCTGCTGCGTCATGCGCTTGGCGAAGGCGGCTTCCGAGCCGGAAATGTGCTCGGCGATGACCACGGAGGCGTCGTTGGCGGAGCGGGTGATGAGGCCGAGCATGGCGTCGCGAACGGCGATCGTCGAGCCGGGCTTGAGGCCGAGCTTGGTCGGCGACTGGCGCGAGGCGAACTGCGAAACCTTCATGCGCGTGGAGAGCGACATGCGCCCCGCCTCGAGCTCGCCGAAGAGGACGTAGAGCGTCATCATCTTGGTGAGCGAGGCCGGCCGGCGCAGCGCGTCCGGCTCCTTGGCGTAGAGAACCTTGCCGGTCTTGGCGTCGATGACGATCGAGGATGTGGGCGCGGCGCTGGCCTCGACCGTGGCGGCCGTGAGCGACATGCCCGCGACGAGAAGGCCAGCCAAGGCGTTCCGGATCGAGCGGGCGCAATGCCGACCGAGGGGGTTCAGGCCCATCAACATTTCGACTGAAATCTCCGCGTCTCGCAGAACCGGAGCTTCCGCTCCGGCAGTGCCCATACCCAACAGACCGCGAAACCCGCACTTTTTTGAGGCAGGCCGGGAGAATCCTTAACCGGGAAGATCCGTGCCGGATGCCGCTGGCGGCGTCCGGCGCTTCGCTTTCCCGCGGAAACCCGTACCCGCGCCAGGAGAATGCCGTATGGCGCGCGCCGTGCCGATCCTCGGTCTGTTGTCGGAGGTTAAGGAAACGCCGTTACGAAACCGTAAAAATCGGTGAAGGGTGAACGGGAGGTTGCCGGCTGGGACGGGGCCGGTCCGGTGCTGCTGCGCTGCGCGCGCATTGTTGTGCGGCGCAGCAATTTTGTTGACTTTAGGGCGTGTCCGGGGGAATCCTGTGCTCGTTGAGCTGGCTATGGCGCAAGCTCGAAGGCGGAGGGTGCCCTTGTGATCACCGATTTTGATGGCATGCAGAAGGCTGGCAAGGAAAGCGTCGAGATGGCCATGAAGAGCTTCGGCTCGCTCAGCCAGGGGCTGCAGGCGATCGCGGTCGAGGCGGCCGACTATTCCAAGAAGAGCCTCGAGACCGGCACCGCCGCGCTCGGGAAGGTGATGGCGTCGACCAGCGTCGAGAAGGCCATCGAAGCGCAGACGGACTATCTGAAGACCGCCTATGAAGGCTATTTCGGCGAAATGTCGAAGCTCGGCACGATGATGACCGAGGCGACGCGCGAGGCCTGCAAGCCGTATGAGGGCCTGTTCGGCAAGTTCGGCAAGTAGCGCTCCGGACGCGTCCCGCACCCGTTCCGAAGCCCGGCCTCGCGCCGGGCTTTTTGCTGTCTGTGTCCGAGGTCTCGTCCCTTGGGGCCTGCGGCGGCCGTCCGGGTCGCCGCCGGATCCTGCCGATGGCGGCGCTGGCCGGTCGTCCGGATGGCGGCCTACTTCCATCCCTGCGCGACCTCCCCATATAGAGGTTCGACACCCCTTCCGCCTGTTTAGCGCGCGGCGGTGCGGAATGCTCGAAATGAGCGATTGCGCTGCAGCGGGATTATCGGCAGGATTCCGTTTTAGCGACGTACCGATCGAAGCAGATGAGCAAAGAAACCCGTCGACCCGATGATGGCGATAGCGATGTCGGCGTCGCCACGAAGACACGGCCGAAGACCAAGCGGCCGAACTTGTACCGCGTTCTGCTGTTGAACGACGACTACACGCCGATGGAGTTCGTCGTGCACGTACTTGAGCGGTTCTTCAACAAGAACCGCGAGGAGGCGACGCAGATCATGCTGCATGTGCATCAGCATGGTGTGGGGGAGTGTGGTGTCTTCACCTACGAAGTGGCCGAGACCAAGGTCACGCAGGTGATGGATTTCGCGCGCAAACACCAACATCCGCTCCAATGCGTGATGGAAAGGAAGTGAGGTCCTAACGTGCCGTCATTCTCCCGCAGCCTCGAAAAGGCCCTCCACCAGGCGCTCGCCTTCGCGAACGAACGCCATCAGGAATACGCGACCCTCGAACATCTGCTGCTGGCCCTGATCGAGGATCAGGACGCGGCCGCGGTCATGCGCGCCTGCAATGTCGACCTCGACATGCTGAAGCGCAGCCTCGTCGATTATATCGACACCGAACTCGCCAATCTCGCCCATGGTCCCGACGAGGATTCGAAGCCGACCGCCGGCTTCCAGCGCGTGATCCAGCGCGCTGTCATCCATGTCCAGTCGTCCGGCCGCGAGGAAGTCACCGGCGCCAACGTGCTCGTCGCCATCTTCGCCGAGCGCGAGAGCCATGCCGCCTATTTCCTGCAGGAGCAGGACATGACCCGCTACGACGCGGTCAACTACATCTCGCACGGCATCGCCAAGCGGGCCGGCATGAGCGAGAGCCGGCCGGTGCGCGGCGTCGACGACGACGCGGCAACCGTCGATGCCCGTGAAGAGAACAAGAAAAAGGCCGATGCGCTCGATGCTTACTGCGTCAACCTCAACGAGAAGGCGAAGAAGGGGAAGATCGATCCGCTGATCGGTCGCGACAGCGAGATCGCGCGCACGATCCAGGTGCTCTGCCGTCGCCAGAAGAACAACCCGCTCTTCGTCGGCGATCCCGGTGTCGGCAAGACGGCGATCGCCGAGGGGCTCGCCAAGCGAATCGTCGAGGGCGACGTCCCCGACGTGCTCGCCGGCTCGACCATCTTCTCGCTCGACATGGGCACGCTTTTGGCCGGAACCCGCTATCGCGGCGATTTCGAGGAGCGGCTGAAGCAGGTCGTCAAGGAGATCGAGGAGTATCCGGGCTCGATCCTGTTCATCGACGAGATCCACACGGTGATCGGCGCCGGCGCCACCTCGGGCGGCGCGATGGACGCCTCCAACCTCCTGAAGCCGGCGCTGGCCGGCGGTTCGATCCGCTGCATCGGCTCGACCACCTACAAGGAGTACCGGCAGTTCTTCGAGAAGGACCGGGCGCTCGTCCGGCGCTTCCAGAAGATCGACGTCAACGAGCCGTCCGTGCCGGATGCGATCGAGATCCTGAAGGGCCTGAAGCCCTATTTCGAGGACTTCCACCGCGTCCGCTACACCAACGAGGCGATCAAGTCGGCGGTCGAGCTCTCGGCCCGCTACATCCATGACCGCAAGCTGCCGGACAAGGCGATCGACGTGATCGACGAGACCGGCGCGTCACAGATGCTGATCCCCGAGAACCGGCGCAAGAAGACGATCGGCGTCAAGGAGATCGAGGACACCATCGCCACCATGGCGCGGATCCCGCCCAAGACGGTGTCGAAGAACGACCAGGAAGTGCTGAAGGGGCTCGAGACCACGCTGAAGCGCGTCGTCTATGGCCAGGACAGCGCCATCGAGCAGGTGACCTCGGCGATCAAGCTGGCCCGCGCCGGCCTGCGCGAGCCGGAGAAGCCGATCGGTTCCTACCTGTTCGCCGGCCCGACTGGCGTCGGCAAGACCGAAGTCGCGAAGCAGCTGGCCGCCAGCCTCGGCGTCGAGTTGATCCGCTTCGACATGTCCGAATACATGGAGCGCCACACCGTCTCGCGGCTGATCGGCGCGCCTCCGGGCTATGTCGGCTTCGACCAGGGCGGCCTGCTCACGGATGGCGTCGACCAGCATCCGCATTGCGTGCTGCTGCTCGACGAGATCGAGAAGGCACATCCGGACCTGTTCAACATCCTGTTGCAGGTGATGGACCACGGCAAGCTGACCGACCACAACGGCAAGCAGGTCGATTTCAGGAACGTCATCCTGATCATGACCACCAATGCCGGCGCGGCCGATCTCGCCAAGCCGGCGATCGGCTTCAAGAGCTCGACGCGCGATCCTGACGACCAGGAGGCGATCAACCGCCTGTTCGCGCCGGAGTTCCGCAACCGGCTCGACGCCATCGTGCAGTTCGGCAACCTGCCGATCGAGGTCGTGCACAATGTCGTGCAGAAGTTCGTGCTCCAGCTCGAGGCGCAGCTCGCCGATCGCGGCGTCACCTTCGATCTCTCGCCCGAGGCGATCGACTGGCTGGCGCACAAGGGCTACGACCGCCAGATGGGCGCGCGTCCGCTCGGCCGCGTGATCCAGCAGACGATCAAGCAGCCGCTCGCCGACGAGGTGCTGTTCGGCAAGCTCCGCAAGGGCGGCACCGTCAAGGTGACGGTCGAGACCAAGGAAGACGGCGAGACCGGCCTCCATCTCGAGCCGATCGAGGACGGCCCGGTGACGCCGAAGCCCGAGCCCGAGGAGCCGAAGGCCAAGGCCAAGCCGAAGCGCAAGGCCGCGAGCGCGACCGCGAAGAAGCCGCCGGCCGAGAAGCCGACGCCGCCGAAGCGCGGTGGGCTGGTGCCGAAGGTGCCGCTGAAGACGGAGTGATCCGGATCCGGTGACGAATGCGAAGGGCGGGACGCTGAGGCGTCCCGCCCTTTTCATGCGTCAGCCGGCGGGAAGCAGGAAGTCCCCGACGCCCGCCAGCTTGTCGGGATTGCGCATGATGTAGACCGCGACGATGCGGCCATCGGCGATCTCGAGCGCCGTCGTCTGCAGCAGGCCGTGGTCGTCGGCGGAGACATAGCCGGGCAGGCCGTTGATCCAGAGCGGCCCCGACCAGTCGCGAAACGCCTCCGGCCCGTGCTTCTGCGCGACGCCGGCGAAGAAGCGGCTGATCCGGTCGGCGCCGCGGATGACGTTGAGCGTCGAGAGGCGCTTGCCGCCGCCGTCGCTGTGCATCCGCGCGGCTTCGGCCAGGAGGTCGCGCAGCCGCGAGGCGTCGCCGCTGCCGACCGCGGCGAAAAAGGCGGTGGTGACGCGGGCGGCCTCGTCGGCATCGACGTCGAAGCGGGAGCGTTCCTCGCCGACATGGCCGCGCGCGCGGACCAGCAATTGCCGGCACGCCGCTTCGCTGCGGTCGATCGCATCAGCGATCTCGGCGAAGCCGAAATCGAACAGTTCGTGCAGGATGAAGACGGCGCGCTCCAGCGGCGACAGCCGCTCCATGGCGATCATCAGCGCCACCGGCGCGTCGATCCGATCCTCCGCCGCCAGCGCCGCATCGGTCGCATCGAGGGGGGCGATCACCGGCTCCGGCAGCCATTGCCCGACATAGCTCTCGCGCCGGGCGCGGGCCGATTTGATCATGTCGAGGCAGAGCCTCGTGACGGTCGTGCCGAGCCAGGCGCGTGGGCTGGCGATGCTGGCGCGCGCCGCGCCGTGCCAGCGCAGGAACGCGTCCTGCACGATGTCCTGGGCATCGGCCAGCGATCCGAGCATGCGATAGGCAAGCCCGGTCAGGAAGCGGCGATGCTGTTCGAACTCGGCGGTGGACGCGTCGACCATTTAGCTCCCGTCTCGAAGGTTTCTCCCGGTCGCGACACGGGGCGGCCGCGGCCGGGAGAAGGCAAATGTGTCAGGCGGCCGCGCGGGCGGCCATCCTGCGGTCGTTCGGATGCACCGAGCGGAACCCCACGGCGATCCGATTCCACGTGTTGATGGCGCCGATCAGGAAGGTCAGCTCGACCTGTTCCTTCGCGGTGAACGCGGCCTGCAGCGCTTCATAGTCGGCGTCGGGCGCCTGGGTCTGCGCGATCAGGGTCAGCGCCTCGGTCCAGCCCAGCGCCGCGCGCTCGCGCGGCGTGTAGAGCAGCGACTCGCGCCAGGCGCTCAGAAGGTAGATCCGCTCCTCGGTCTCGCCCTGCTTGCGCGCATCGGCCGTGTGCATGTGCAGGCAATAGGCGCAGCCATTGATCTGCGAGGCGCGGATCTTCACCAGTTCCTGAAGGCTGTGCTCGATGCCGCAAGCGGCGAGCTTCGTGGCCAGTTCCTGCATCGCCTTGTAGGCTTCGGGCGCGGCGGCATAGGCGTTCAGTCTCTCGGTCATGATCGTCTCCGTGCGGTTGACGGAGATAAGACGAGACGGCGCAGCCGCCTGTGACATGCCGGCGAGAAAAAACTATCCGGCGGCCAGCGCGGCGCGGACGCGCTCGGCGTGCTCGGCCAGGATCTCGGGCTTCTCCATCGTGCCGGAATGCGGATGCAGCGGCTCGCCCGCGAAGCGGGGGATGATGTGGACGTGCAGGTGGAACACGGTTTGGCCAGAGGCCGGCTCGTTGAACTGCATCACGGTGACGCCGTCGGCGGCGAACGCCACCTTGGCGGCGCGGGCAAGCTTCTGCACCACCGGCATCAGGCGCGCCAGCGTGTCCGGCGCGGCGTCGAGCAGGTTGCGCGACGGCGCGCGCGGCACGACGAGCAGATGGCCGGGGCCCTGCGGCATCACATCCATGAAAGCGATCGTCTCGGCGTCCTCATAGACGCGATGCGACGGGATTTCACCGCGCAGGATCCGGGCGAAGATGTTGGCGTCGTCATAGCTGGTCATCGGGATCTCCGGTCCTAGAGCGTGTTCAAGCGAAGTGGGTGACGGCTCGCGTGAGGAAAACGCGATCAAACAGTGAGCCAGGGTCTTTTCATCGCTGTCAGGAAACGATGAAAGACCCCCGGGATTGGCGCATCATGCCCGTTCGGCCACGGTCGGCAAGACCGGGGTGGTCGTGCCGAGATCGATCCAGCCCTGGTCGACGAGCGTCTTGTGGAAACGGTCCTTGCGCTCCGACGGCGTCGCCATGTAGAGCGCGCCGCATTCGTCGATCAGGCTGGCGCGGGTGGCCGTGATGGCGTCGAGCGGCAGGCCGGATGCCTGCAGCGCCACCGTGCCGAGCATGGCGATGTCGAGCTTCTCCGGCACGCTCGCGATCGCCGGCTCGAAGTTCACCGCCTCGATCGCGTAGAAGGTCTCGAACTGGCGCGGGTCGTCGGGCGCGATGTCGCGCGCCGCCTCGATGGCGCGGCTCATCGTCGGCTGGTGGTCGCCATAGCGGACGATCAGCATCGGGCGATCGGGGTAACGCGCCCTGAGCGCGTCGCGGAACGCGGCATAGCTCTCCGCCGTCTCGGCGAGGCGGGCGAAATATTCGCCATAGGTCGCGTCGGGGAGCGCGGCGAGGGCGAAGCGGCGCTCGTCCTCGAAACGGCCCGGCGGCACCAGCCGCGTCTCGTGCGGACCGTGATTGTAGTTGGTCAGCGCCATGATGAAGCGCGGCGCCGGATCGCGGTCGATCGAGCGCTCGATGGCGCCCTCGGTCGCCGCGAAGAAATCGGTATCGGAATTGGTGATCTCGAAGGCGGCGAGGTCGAAGGGCGCGGGGAATTCGTCCGAGAAGACGCGCTCCTTGACGCCGAGCCCGGCATAGAAGGCGTCGTAGTTCATGAATTCGCGGCGGCAGCTCGTCGCGAGCATCGTCCGGTAGCCGAGCGCGGTCAGTTCGCTCGGCAGCGAATGGCGGAAGCGTCCGACGCCCTTCTTGAACAGGAAATAGGAATCCGGCCCGAAACTGGCCGAGGAGAGGCCGGTCAGCAGGCTGAACTCCGTCTGCCAGGAGCCACCGCCATAGATGTCGACATGCAGCGTGCCGTTGAGCCCATCCCTGGGCGTCAGGAACTCGGCCACGCGATCGTCGACCGGCAGGCCGTAGAGGCGCGGGTCGAAGACCGATTCATGCTGGATGACGATGATGTCGGGCCGGATCTCGGAGCGGGCCGGGACGGGGGCTTCGGGCGGCAGTGGCGTCGCCGCGACGTCGAGCATCCGGAGCCCGCCGCTCGGCCACCAGCTCGCGACGTCGACCAGCGAGGCGATGAAGAACGAGAAGAAGCGGTCCTGCCGCGTGACGTCGACGCGGTAGGCCGTGCCGCCGTCGAAGCGCCATAAGGCGTAGAGCGCGGCGCAGGCAATGGCGAAGGCGAGGAGGCGGAGGGGGAAGGTGATCGGTTCGCCGCGGACCAGGGCGAGCGTGGCGATCGCCGCGAGCGCCAGCAGCACGGCGCCGGCGATGGTGAGCGTCGCCGTGCGGCGATACTGCCGCAGCATGAAGGGAATCGTGCCGGCGAAGGTCAGCGCCAGGTCCGCGACCGCGAACTTCATGCCGCTGTGGTGGTGCTTGACCGCCGAGGCGCCGACGATGGTCAACGTCAGGATCAGCGCGAGCAGCGTCGCGCGCGGCAGGTCGCCCGTCGCCAGCAGGAACAGCGCGGTCAGGAAGGCGAAGGCGACGAGTGAGAAGGTCGGCCGGGTAACGCGCCGCTCGGATGCGAGCACGATGGCGGCCGCGACGCCCCAGAGTAGAATCGCTGTCATGCGGGATCACGTATCAGCTTTGAAGGGCGTGTGCTCGTCGAGGAACTCGTGGTCGGCGGCGACGGCGGCGCGCTCGCGCGCCAGATAGTCGGCGACGGCGCGTCGGAGCCCGCGATCGGCGATCCAGTGGGCCGAGCGGGTGACGATCGGCCGGTAGCCGCGGGCGAGCTTGTGGTCGCCCTGCGCGCCGGCTTCGACGCGCGGCAGGCCGTGCGCGATCGCCCAGTCGACGGCCTGGTGATAGCAGAGCTCGAAATGCAGGAACGGCACGTCCTCGGTCGTGCCCCAGTAGCGGCCGTAGAGCGCATCCGAGCCGATCAGGTTGAGCGCGCCGGCGATCGGCCGGCCGTCGCGCTTCGCCAGGATCAGCAGGATCCGGTCCGCCATGCGCTCGCCGAGGAGCGAGAAGAACAGCCGGTTCAGATAGGGGCGGCCCCATTTGCGCGAGCCGGTGTCCATGTAGAAGCCGAAGAACGCGTCCCAGTCGTCCTCGCTGATGGTCTTGCCCGTCAGGTGCTCGACGGTGATGCCGCCGGCCAGCGCCTCGCGGCGCTCGCGCCGGATCACCTTGCGCTTGCGCGAGGCGAGCGCGCCGAGGAAATCCTCGAAGTCGCGATAGCCCTCGTTGATGAAGTGGAACTGCTGGTCGGTCCGGGCCAGGAAGCCGCTGTCGTCGAGGAGGTCGGCGTCAACCTCCTCGAGGAAGGTGGCGTGCACGGAGGAACTGCCGAGCTGGCGGGCGAGCGCGACCAGGCCGGCGGCGAGCAGCGCGCGCGTCTGCGGCGGGGCGCCCTCGCGCACCAGGAGGCGCGGGCCGGTCGCCGGCGTGAAGGGCACGGACACCTGCAGCTTCGGATAATAGTCGCCGCCGGCGCGCTCATAGGCCTCGGCCCAGCCCTGGTCGAAGACATATTCGCCCATCGAATGGGGCTTCTGGTAGCAGGGCACGAGGCCGGCCGGGCGTCCGTCCTCGCCTTCGAGGACCAGATGCCGGCCGAGCCATCCGGTACGCGCCGTGGCCGAACCGGATTCCTCGAGCGCCTTCAGAAAGTCATGCGATACGAAGGGGTTATAGGCGGCCCGTTGAGATTTTGATTCAAGCGCGGAGGCTTCAGATCCTGATTCCGCCAACCCGTGCCAAGCCCTTAGGAAGGCGGAGGGATCGTCGCCGAACGGGCGATCGGAATCCCAGCCGGGATTGGCGCAGGCGTCCCAGTCCCGTCGTTCGATCTGGCTCAAGGAGGAAACGACGCTGAGACGCGCATCGGAGGCAGCGGTCATGGGGGAAGGCGCTCTCGCTTGGCGGATGGCGGCATCCCAGCATCTAAGGCGGAATGCCGCAAGCGCAAGTCATGACGTGGGGGGTGGCGGGCTTCGTCATGCACCGTCATTCCTGCGAAAGCAGGAATCCATTCTTCCGCCGCACCGATCCTCGGCAACTGGCAACCCAGCGGAAATGGATCCCGGCTCGGAGGCCGGGATGACGGCGAGCGTGGGGGACGCGGAGGACTTTCGGGATGCGCCGGCGTCACCACGCTCCGCCGTCATTCCTGCGAAAGCAGGAATCCATCCTTCTGCCGCACCGATCCTGGGCAGCTGGCAACCCGGCGGAAATGGATCCCGGCTCGGGGGCCGGGATGACGGCGAGCTTGGGGCCCGGCTTGAGGTTCTCAGGCGGGCGGCCGTTGCAATCTCCTTCGCCGTCGCGTCTGCGAAAACGCCCTCACGCCGCGTCGGGATCGAAACCTTCGAAGGTGATCTGGTCGACGAAGGGGGCGACGCGGGCCGCCTGCTCGCGGTTGCGGATGGTCCAGGTGATGACCGGCAGGCCGAGGGAGCGGACCCTGGACGGCGCGAAGGAGGGCAGGCCGTGCTGGTCGTAGGAAACGAAGGACGCCCCGACATGCGGCACCGCCGAGAGATTGCGCAGCTCGAAGCGCTGGCGCGGCGTCAGGAAGCCCCATTCGTCGAGGTCGGTGTATCGGTCGGCGACGATGCCGCGCGGCATTTCCGGCAGCAGCCATTGCATGACGGCCATCGAGCCCGGATCGAACGACATGACGACGGCCGGCCCGTCATAGCGGGCGAGGATCGGCGCGACGGCCTGCTCCAGACGGCGATTGCCGTCCCAGTTGCTCTTCAGCTCGATCACCAGCGGCACCTTGCCGGCGACGGTCGCGAGCAGCTCGTCGAGGGTCGGCACGACATCACCGCCCTGGCGGAAGGCGGTGGCCTTCAGCGCCGCGAGCGTCATCGCATCGACGCGGCCGGTCGCCTGGAGCAGGCGATCGACCGTGTCGTCGTGGAACACCACGACCGCGCCGTCCTGGGTCAGCTGCAGGTCGACCTCGATCGCGAATCGGTGGTCGATCGCGGCCTGGACGGCCGACAGCGTGTTTTCGATCCGGCCGCTCGCCGCGTCGTGATAGGCGCGGTGGGCGATCGGGCGGGCGGTGAACCAGTCGGGAACGGTCGTGGTGGATGCGGTCATGATACTCAGGCGATTTCGAGGATGGCTTCGACTTCGACGCCGACATTGAAGGGCAGCGCGGCGACGCCGACGGCGGAACGGGCATGGCGGCCCTTGTCGCCCAGCGCCTCGACCATGAAGTCGGAGGCGCCGTTGACGACCTTGGGGTGATCGAGGAAGGCGGGGTCGGAATTGACGAAGCCGACCAGCTTCACGACGCGGGCGATCCGGTCGAGATCGCCGAGCGCCGCCTTGGCCTGAGCGAGGATGTTGATGGCGCAGAGTCGCGCCGCGGCCTGGCCGGCGGCGATGTCGAGTTCCTGGCCAAGCTTGCCGACATATTCGACGCCGTTCGGGCCCATCGGGATCTGGCCGGAAATGTAGAGATAGCCCTGGCTCTCGACGGCGGGAACATAGTTGGCGGCGGGCGCCGCCGCGGCGGGCAGCTTGATTCCGAGCGCCTCGAGGCGGCTTTCGGTCTGGCTCGTCATGCAGGGTTCTCCTCAAGGTTCTTGCGGCTTGGCCGTGGAGCTTCCGGTTTGGCCCGAAACCGGGGGCGCCGCAAGCCATCCGTGAAACCACAGCTTGCAGGCCCGCAAATTGCGGCTCGTAGACCTTTCGCCCTTTTGCTGATTGAAATGGGCTCTATCTCAGCCCTATGTCGGCTTGACGACGATGGAGCCAGAATGACGTCCGTATCGATGAAGGCCGCCCGCAGGATCTCGGGCAGGGGATTGGCGCTTGCGACGGGCGTCGCCGCCGCCTGGCTCGCCATGCCCGGCGGCGCGCAGGCCCTGTCCTCCGCGCCGGTGCCGGGATTGTCGCCGCATGAGGCCGTCTACGATCTGAGCCTCGACGCCGGAGCGAGCTCCGACACGATCAGCGATGCCGAAGGGCGGATGGTCTACCATTTCGGCGGTTCGCACTGCGACGGCTACAATACCAAGCTCCGCTTCGTCACGCGGATCAGCGACAGCGACGGCAACACGCGGCTGACCGACGTCGTCACCTCGACCTTCGAGGATCCGGACGGCAAGAGCTTCTCCTTCGCCACGAAGAGCTATGTCGACGGCACGCTGACCGAGGATTCGACCGGCTCGGCCGAGCGCGAGAACGGCAAGCTGCACGTGACGATGGCGAAGCCGAAATCGCGCCGCTTCGACATTCCGACGCGCTTTCAGTTCCCGAGCCAGCACCTGGCGCGGATCATCGACGCGGCCGGCCGCGGCGAGCATTTCGTCCAGGTCGACCTGTTCGACGGCTCGGAGAAGGGCGAGAAGCCCTATGCCACCGCCGCCGTCATCGGTGCGGTCAATACCGGCGCCGACAATCTCGGCGACGAGGCGACGGCGAAGGCGGCCGGCATCGCCGATGTCCGCCACTGGCCGGTGACGCTCAGCTATTTCGACGAGAAGGTCGATGGCGAGCAGAAGCCGTCCTACCAGCTTTCCTTCATCGTCTACGAGAACGGCGTGACGCGGCGGATGCGGCTCGACTATGGCGACTTCGCCCTGACGGGCAAGCTGGTCCGTCTCGATATGAAGCCGATCAAGGTGTCCGGCAAGCACTGCCATTGACGGGCGCGCCCCGGGGCGGCGCCGTCAGGCCTCGACCAGCACCGTGGCGACCGCGTCGCGGAGCTCGTCGAAGTGGCTGATGACGACGTCGGGGCCGAGCTCGGTAACCGGCACCGGCGTATAGCCGAAATCGACCGCGACGACCGGGATGCCGGCGGCCTTCGCCGTGTCGATGTCGGTCTTCGAATCGCCCACCATCACCGCCCGGGCCGGGTTGCCACCGGCGCGCCGGATCGTCTCGTTGAGCGCCAGCGGATCGGGCTTGCGCGCCGCGAAGGTGTCGGCGCCGCAGATCGCCGCGAAGCGCTCCGACAGGCCGAGCGCGTCGAGCAGCAGCATCGACAGGCCCTCGAGCTTGTTGGTGCAGACGGCGAGAAGCCAGCCCTCGGCGGCGAAATGGTCGAGGGCCGCGACGACGCCCTCGAAGGGGCGGCTGGTGTCGGCGATATGGGCCGCGTAATAGGCGATGTAGGTATCGAATAGCCGGTCGATGGTGGCGGCGTCGCGGGTGACGTTGTTGGCGGCGAGGCCGCGCTCGATCAGCACGCGCGCGCCATGGCCGACCATCGATCGGGCGTCTTCGTATGGAACGGTGTCGAGGCCTTCCTGCTCGAGTACGACATTCAGCGTCGCGACGAGATCGGTGGCGGTGTCGACGAGCGTGCCGTCGAGGTCGAAGACGAGAATCGGGCGCATGGGCGAGGGGATTCCTGCGAGGGGTAACGGAAGGCTAACAAGCCGGGCCGCTCCGCGAAAGGCGGGAGGATGTCGCGGGGACGTTGGCGACGGCCTTGGCCCATGCTAACAAGCCGCGCCGGAACGGCGTCGATTTCACAACGTGCAGTGATGATGATCAACAGCGATGAACTGAAGAAGCAGGCGGCGCTCGCCGCGCTCGAGAAGGTCGAATCCGGCATGAAGCTCGGCCTCGGCTCGGGATCGACGGCCAATCACTTCATTCGTGGCCTCGGCGCGCGGGTTCGCGACGGGCTCCAGGTCGTCGGCGTTCCGTCCTCGGAGCGCACCGCCGCGCTGGCGCGCGCCGAAGGCGTGCCGCTCACCACGCTGGAAGAGACCCCTCGCCTCGACCTGACCATCGACGGCGCCGACGAGATCGACGGCCATCTGCGCCTGATCAAGGGCGGCGGCGGCGCGCTGCTGCGCGAGAAGATCGTCGCCGCGGCGTCCCGCGAGATGATCGTCATCGTCGACGGCACCAAGCTGGTCGACACGCTCGGCGCCTTTCCGCTGCCCATCGAAGTCAATCATTTCGGCATCGGCGCCACTGTCGCCGCGATCGCCGACGCGGCCGCCCGCCTCGCTATGCCTGTCACGCTGACCCGGCGTCTTGCGGCGGACGGAAATCCCTTCGTCACCGACGGTGGCCATGCCATCATCGATGCATCTTTTGGCCGTATTCGCGATCCAGAAGCCTTGAGTCTTGCCCTTGCGGCGATTCCGGGGGTCGTGGAGCACGGGCTCTTCATCGGACTAGCCTCCGCCGCCGTCATCGCTCGTCCGGAAGGCATCAGCTGGTTGGTGGCCTAACATCATTTCGCCCATCGGGAGTTTCTCCATGACCTTCATCCGCAAATCCATCGGCGCAGCCGTGCTGGCCGCCGGTCTCGCCATGGGCTCGGCCGGCTTCGCCCAGGCGCAGGAAGTGACCGATTCCCACGTCGCGGCCGCGCTCGACGCCGTCCATGCGGCGAAGACCTCGCGCGGTTTCGACAACCTGCTGCCGCTTCTGTCGCAGCAGACCCAGAACAAGCTGATCCGCCTGCGTCCCGACCAGCACCAGGCGATCGCCGAAGTGGTCGACGCCCAGGCGCTCGAGCTCGTCGCCCGCCGCAAGGACCTCGACAATGACGTTGCCCGCATCTGGGCCAAGCACTTCTCCGAGGACGAGCTGAAGGCGATCGCCGAGTTCTACAAGAGCCCGGCCGGCGCCAAGCTTGCCGAGATCGGCCCGAAGGTCGTCGGCGAGACGCTGCAGTCGGTCAAGGGCTGGTCGGACCGCGTCGGCGAGGAGCTGTTCGAGAAGTCGCGCGAAGGGCTGAAGAAGAAGGGCATCGACCTCTAGTCGCCATGACCCAGTTCGACGTCGATCTCTTCATCATTGGTGCGGGTTCCGGCGGCGTGCGCGCCGGCCGCATCGCGGCCGGCTACGGCGCCAGCGTCCTGGTCGCGGAGGAATACCGCGTCGGCGGCACCTGCGTGATCCGTGGCTGCGTGCCGAAGAAGCTGTTCGTCTATGCGTCCCGCTTCGCCGAGGAATTCGAGGATTCCGTCGGCTTCGGCTGGACGCCGGGCGAGACGAGCTTCGACTGGTCGCGCCTCGTCGCAGCCAAGGACAAGGAGATCGACCGGCTCAACGGCATCTACATCCGCAATCTCGAGCGCTCCGGCGCCAAGATCGTGCAGAGCCGCGCCGAGATCGTCGACCCGCACACCGTGCGTCTCCTGGCCGAGGATCGCCTCGTCCGGGCGAAGACCATCCTGGTGGCGACCGGCGGCACGCCGTTCATCATGCCGGACCTGCCGGGCCGCGAGCTGGCGATTTCGTCCAATGAAGCGTTCCATCTGGCCAGGCTGCCCGAGAAGATCGTCGTCGTCGGCGGCGGCTATATCGCCGTTGAGTTCGCCGGTATCTTCAACGGACTCGGCGTCGAGACGACGCTGATCCACCGCGGCGACGGGCTGCTGCGCGGCTTCGATGCCGATATGCGGCGGACGCTGCGCGAGGAGATCGAGAAGAAGGGCATCCGTGTCCTCCTGAACGAGACGCTCGCCGGGATCGAGAAGAGCGGCGACGGCCTGATCGCCCGGACGAATGGCGGCGAGGCCATCGCCTGCGGCGAGGTCATGCTCGCCACCGGTCGGCGGCCGAATACGAGCGGCCTCGGCCTGGAGAAGGCCGGTGTCGCGCTCGATGGTTCCGGCGCAATCGTGGTCGACGCCTATTCGCAGTCGAACGTGCCGTCGATCTATGCGGTCGGCGACGTCACCAACCGGATCAACCTGACACCGGTGGCGATCCGCGAAGGCCATGCCTTCGCCGACACGGTGTTCGGCGGCAAGAAGATCTCGGTCGATCACCTCGGCGTGCCGAAGGCGGTGTTCTCACAGCCGGAGATCGGCTCGGTCGGCCTGACCGAAGAAGAGGCGCTGGCCGAGTTCGAGGCGGTCGACGTCTACCAGACCAGCTTCCGGCCGATGAAGCACACGCTTTCGGGTCGCGACGAGCGCACGCTGATGAAGCTGCTCGTCGATGCTGACAGCGATCGCGTCGTCGGCTGCCACATCCTCGGACCCGATGCCGGCGAGATGATCCAGATCGTCGCCATTACGCTCAAGATGCGGGCCACCAAGGCGGATTTCGACGCCACCATGGCGCTGCATCCGACGGCGGCCGAGGAGCTCGTCACGATGCGCCAACCCACCACGCGGCATCGTCGCACGGCCTGAGGCGCTGCCGGCACATGGCAGTCTTGCCTTCGAATTCGAAGGCAAGATCCGGAGCGCCCGCCGCGCCAACATCGGATAGCCGGTGCCGGACAAGCCGGACGAGGTGCGGATGGACGACAGGATCGCGGGCGATGGCGCTCTCACGCTCGATTTGCCACTCGGGGCGGGTTACCGCCCCGACTATGCGCTCGCCTATCACGGCCGCGACCCGCTGAGCGTCAGCGAGCGGGTTTCGGGCCGTGTGATCGCCAAGACGCTTCTCGTCGATGGCGTGGCGCGCCGGCTTGAGATCGACCTGGCAGACGCAGGTCATCCTGAAAACCCACTCGCCCGGATCCGGCTGGACCGGGCCGTGTTGTCGCCCGAGCGCGTGGCGGCGATCGCCGGACGCATGCTCGGGCTCGGCAGCGATCCCGACGGCTTCGAGGCGCTGGTGGCCACGCGGGCCGACCGAGGCAGGATCCTTGGCGCGCGCGCCGGCCTACGCATTCCCCTGACCGCCGACATCTGGGACGCCGTGAGCTGGGCGATCATCGGCCAGCAGATCAACCTGACCTTCGCGGCGGCGTTGCGTCGGGCAATGATCGAGCGCACCGGCCCGCTCCACGCGGAAAGCGGCCTACGCGCCCATCCCGATCCCGCCCGTGTCGCCTCGCTCGAGGTCGAGGACCTGACGGCGCTGCGCTTTTCGCGCTCCAAGGCGAGCTATCTGATCGGAACGGCGCGGCTCGTGGCCGATGGCGCGCTATCGCTCGACTCGCTTGCCGAAGGAACGGCGGCGGACGCGGAAGCGGCGCTGGTCGCCGTGCGCGGCATCGGCACCTGGACGGCGCGCTACATCCTGCTCCGTGGCTTCGGCTTTCCCGACATGGCGCCGATCGGCGATTCCGGTCTCGCCGCGGCGCTGCAGCGCCTCTTGGATCTGCCCGAGCGACCGGACGCCAAGATGCAGGAGGCCTCGATGCAGGCGTTCGCCCCGCATCGAAGCCTCGCGACCGCCCATCTCTGGGCCAGCCTGGCGGACGCCTAGAGCGTTTTCGAGCGAAGTGGATGTCGGTTCGCGTGAAGAGAACGCGACCCGACAAGAAGTTGGGTATTTCCTCGTTTCCTGGAAACGAGGAAATACCCTAGGCGGCCGGGACGAAATCCAGGAAGCCGACGATTGCGGCCAGTCGGCCGGCCTCGACGGTAGCGAAGTCCGTGCCGCCGGCGATGGATGGGCCGTCCGCCGGACCCAGTTCCCAGGAGAAGCGGACGCGGTCGCCATAGGCGTCGACCTTGCCGACCTGCTTGAAGGTGAGCCCGGCGAAGCGTTCCTGGACGGCCGCCAGCATCCGGTCGATGCCGTGCCGGCCTTCGCTCTGCATCAGCGGGTCGACATAGGTCGCCCCCTCCGCGAAGGTCTCGCCGATCAGCGCGAGGCGCTTGTCCGCGTCGGTTTCGTTGAAGCTGGCGATGTAGTTGCTGACGAGGGTGTTGATGTCGGTCATTGGAGGTCTCCTTGAAGAGGGGGATTTTCAGGCGGGAACGGGTTCGGCGCGGCGCAGGCCGATGATCTCGACTTCGGTGACCAGCAGGACGATCAGGGCCTGTGCGATCACGAAGGCGAAGCCGAAGAGGGTGGGGGCGACGAGGCCGCTGACCAGAAGCGCGCCGCTGCCGAGGACCCAGGCGACGTTGCAGGCGACGGCCAGCCAGACGGCCGGGCGGGAGATCGTGGGCCGCGTCGCGACCAGGGTCAGGAAGGCCGTGAAGGGAAGGAGAAGCAGGCCGGCCTGCTGAAGCAGCGCGGCGGGAAGGCCGAACCATCCCGACAGCAGGTCGGCGCCTGCTATCAGGGCGCCGCCCATGACGAGACAGCTCGCCGCATCGGCGAGAAGCACGCCACGCAGGAAGTTCGGGTGAGAGGTAAGGCTCATGGGTTCGTTCCTCGGTTCCATCGTTGCTGACGGAGCGGAGATTTGCGGCTGGAGGGCATGAAGTCGATTACCTCGGAGGTAATTGGATCGGCGCGAATCGGCGCGCTATCGTCGCCGCATGGACACGAATCCGCGCCCGATCGGCGAACAGATCCGCGACTGGCGCCAGCGCCGGCGCCTGAGCCAGATGGAACTCGCCGGCGACGCCGAGCTGTCGACCCGGCACCTCAGCTTCATCGAGACGGGGCGGTCGCGCCCCTCCCGCGAGATGGTGTTGCGGCTCGCGACCGAGCTCGCCGTGCCGTTGCGCGAGCAGAACCGGATGCTGGTGGCGGCGGGCCATGCCCCGGCCTATGGCGAGCGAAAGCTGGATGATGCGGGGCTTGCGGCCATCCAGCGCGCCGTCGAGCGGATCCTCAAGGGGCACGAGCCCTTTCCAGCGCTCGCCATCGACCGGCACTGGAACCTGATCGCCGCCAACGAGGCCGTGATGCGCCTCGTCGCCGGCGTGTCGCCGGTTCTGCTGGAGCCACCCGTGAACGTGCTACGGCTGGCGCTGCATCCGGAGGGGCTGGCGGCGCGTACCGACAATCTCGCGGAATGGCGTGGCCACCTGCTGGCGCGGCTTGCGCATGAGATCGACCTGACCGGCGACGCCGGGCTGACCGACCTGCTCGACGAGCTGCGCGCCTATCCCTCGCACAGCGAGCAGCGACCGGTCGCGAGGGACGACCTCGCCGGCATCGCCGTGCCGTTCCGTGTCCGCGTCGGAGGGGAGATGCTGTCCTTCCTCTCGGCGACGACCCTGTTCGGTACGCCCGTCGACGTGACGCTATCGGAGCTGGCGATCGAATCCTTCTTTCCCGCCGACGATACCACGGCGGAAATCTTGCGTCGCGCCGCAGCTCAGCCATGATGCAGCCGTCGGGGCTGGGGATGGAACGATGGCGACGCGGACGCTTGTCGAACGGCTGAGGCTACGAAATCTCGCCACGATCCTGGTCGTGGCGCTCGCGCTCTATGGGCTCGCCGCCTATGTCGTGCTGCCGATGGCCTGGACGCACTACGAGCATCAGCCGGGCCTCGCCGACCGGCCGATGGTGACCCGGACGGGACAGGGCATTCCGGGCGATCCGCTCAATGTCGGCCTCGTCGGCGGACGGCAGGATGTCCTCCACGCCATGCACGCGGCTGGCTGGTATCCGGCCGATCCGATCACCTGGCGCTCCAGCGTCGAGATCGTCGGCAGCGTCGTGCTCGACCGCCCCTACCACGATGCGCCGGTCAGCCCGCTCTACTATGACGGCCGCCGTGAGGACTTCGCCTTCGAGAAGCCGGTCGGCGAAAGCGCCGACAAGCGCGATCATGTGCGGTTCTGGAAGGTGCTCGACAGGGGCGCGGAAGGGCGGCCCGTCTGGCTCGGATCGGCCACCTACGACCGGGGCGTCGGCCTCAGCCACGACACGGGGCAGGTGACCCACCATATCGGCCCTGATATCGACGCCGTGCGCGACCTCCTGACCGACGATCTGAAGAAGGCGGGCATGGTCGAGGCGACCTATCAGGTCACCGGCATCGGCCCGACGGTGAACGGCCACAATGGCGAGGGTGACCCGTACTACAGCGACGGCGAGATCTGGATGTCGCGCCTGGTGCCGGCCGGCACCAAGGCGACCTCGCCGGCCGTCATCCTGCCGCCGCCGCCCTTTGTCGGGCTGAAGGATCGCGTCTGGCACCAGGTCGCCTCTTGGTTCTAGGGCGGCGCTGACGCACGGGATCGCGTGTTTCCTCAAAGGGCTCCAGCGTGTATAAGGCACCACCTTTCAGAAGCCGATGAGGTCCGTCGCGCGCGGTGAGGCGCGCAGGTGGGCAAGGGCGTGGAGCGTTCACGATGAAGACGAGTTGGAAGCCGGACAGCTGGCGGTCGAAGCCCATCCAGCAGGTGCCGGACTATGCCGATGCGGCGGGTCTCGCGGCGGTCGAGGGACGGCTTTCGAGCTATCCGCCGCTCGTCTTCGCCGGCGAGGCGCGCAAGCTCAAGAAGAGCCTCGCCGCCGTGTCGCGGGGCGAGAGCTTCCTGCTCCAGGGCGGTGATTGCGCCGAGAGCTTCATGGAGCATCACCCGGACAACATCCGCGACTTCTTCCGCGTCTTCCTGCAGATGGCCGTCGTGTTGACCTTCGCCGGCTCGATGCCGGTCGTGAAGGTCGGCCGCATCGCCGGCCAGTTCGCCAAGCCGCGTTCGGCCCCGACCGAGACGATCAACGGCGTCGAGCTGCCGAGCTATCGCGGCGACAACATCAACGGCATCGAGTTCACGCCCGAGGCGCGTATTCCCGATCCGCGCCGGATCGAGGATTCCTATCGCCAGTCGGCGGCGACGCTCAACCTGCTGCGTGCCTTCGCGCAGGGCGGCTACGCCAATCTCGAGCATGTGCACCAGTGGATGCTCGGCTTCGTCAAGGACAGCCCGCAGGGCCATCACTACCAGGAGATCGCCAACCGCATCTCCGAGTCGATGGCGTTCATGCGCGCCTGCGGCGTCGACCCGGATTCGACCCCGTCGCTGCGGTCGACCGATTTCTTCACCTCGCACGAGGCGCTGCTGCTCGGCTACGAGCAGGCGATGACGCGTGTCGATTCGACGACCGGCGATTGGTACGCTACCTCCGGCCACATGCTCTGGATCGGTGACCGCACGCGCCAGCCGGACCATGCCCATGTCGAGTACATGCGCGGTGTGAAGAACCCGATCGGCCTGAAGTGCGGCCCGTCGCTCACGCCCGATGGCCTGCTGCAGCTGATCGACCTGCTCAACCCCGAGAACGAGGCCGGCCGCCTGACGCTGATCTGCCGCTTCGGCGCCAACAAGGTGTTCGACCACCTGCCGCAGCTGATCCGCGCCGTCGAGCGGGAAGGGCGCTCCGTCGTCTGGTCCTGCGACCCGATGCACGGCAACACGATCAAGGCCTCGAGCGGCTACAAGACCCGCCCGTTCGACTTGATCCTCAAGGAAGTGAAGAGCTTCTTCGAGGCGCATCAGGGCGAAGGCACGCTGCCGGGCGGCATCCATATCGAGATGACCGGCAAGAACGTCACCGAATGCACCGGCGGCGCGCGGGCGATCACCGACGAGGACCTGTCGGACCGCTACCACACCCATTGCGATCCGCGCCTCAACGCGGACCAGGCGCTCGAGCTGGCCTTCCTGGTAGCGGAGCTGCTCAAGGCAAGCCGCCAGGGCGAGGCGCAGCAGCGTCTCGTCGCCGGGCTCTGACGCCGATGACGGCAGGCGGGGAAATCCATTCCGGCGCCTGCCTCTGCGGCGCGGTGCGCTATCGCGTCAGCGGCCCGCTCGAGCCGGTGGTCGGCTGCCACTGCACCATGTGCCGCAAGCAGACCGGACATTTCCTCGCCTCGACCTCGGTCGCGACGGAGGATCTCGTCATCGAGGGCGAGCCCAGCCTGCGCTGGTACCAGTCGTCCGATTTCGCGCGGCGCGGCTTCTGCGGCGTGTGCGGATCGGTGCTGTTCTGGGAGAGCGACGAGCGACCCCGGATGGCAATCGCCATGGGCGGCTTCGAGGGGCCGACCGGCGTGACCTGGGACAAGCACATCTTCGTCGCCGACAAGGGCGACTATTACGAGATCGAGGGGGACGCGCCCGCCCTTGGCCGGCGGCGTCCGAAATCTGCCGGTCCCTGACGAACGGCTGCGGCCGCAAGGGCCGCAACCATTCTCTGTCGGCGCTTCCGCTCAGCGGACGCGGGTCAGGTGCAGCGAGCTGACGCCGGCGGCCAGGTTGAGGCCGGTCTGGGCGCTCACCGAGAGCGGCTGCAGCGCGATGCTGTTCTCGCCGCCACCGATCAGGACGTTCGCGCCGAGGCCGACGCCGATCGTCGCCTGCGCCGTGGCGCCCGTGTAGCGGCCCGTGAGATCGCCATGGCGGCGGGTCGGCTCGAACACGTTCCAGACGATCACGCTGTTGCGGGTGACGCCGATATCGAGGCCGACGCGGCCGATGCGGCCGGTGTACTTCTCGATGTTGCCGCGGCTGGAGCGGAAATCACACTCGACGTTGCGGCGCGAGCCGAACACCAGGCCGACACCGGCGGCGACGCGGCAGGTCAGGACGCCGGTCTTGACGGCGGCCTGCGCAGTCGTGGCCATGGGAAGGGTGGTTGCAGCGGCCAGAACGGCTGCCAGAAAAGCCTTGTGCAGTCTCGACATGGTCGACCTCATGCTCAGTGGGGGAGGCTGGCGCTCGGGGCGCCATGGCCCCCTTTTACACGCGAAGCGTGCGGGTCGGCTATGGCCTAGCGTCTCAATTCCTGGTCATGCGATCGCAGTTTCGAGCTCGACGCGCCGGCGGGCGATCAGCAGCGACAGCAGCGCGGCGAGGATGCCGGTGGCGCCGGCGATCAGGAAGGCGTTGAAATAGTTGCCCTCCACCGTCCGCATGTAGCCCGCCATATAGGCGGCCGAGGCGGCGCCGAACTGATGGCCCGCGACGATCCAGCCGAACACGACCGGCGTCTTGCGATCCCCGAAGGCCTCGTTGGCGAGGCGCAGCGTCGGCGGAACCGTCGCGATCCAGTCCAGGCCGAAGAACACGGCGAAGAGCGTCAGGCTGTACAGGTTGAAGTCGGAGAAGGGCAGGTAGATCAAGGCCAGGCCGCGCAGGCTGTAGTAGACGAAGAGCAGCTTGCGCGGGTCGAGCCGGTCGCTGAGCCAGCCCGATCCCGTGGCGCCCATGATGTCGAACAGCCCCATGGCCGCCATCAGGCCGGCCGCCTGCACGGCCGGGATGCCCATGTCGCCGCAGAAAGCGATCATATGGGTGCCGACGAGGCCGTTGGTCGTGAAGCCGCAGATGAAGAAGGTCGCGAACAGGAACCAGAACGTGCGCGTGCGGGCCGCCTCGAACAGCACTACGAAGGCATTGACGAGCGGATTGCCGCGCGGGACAGACGCTCCTTCGTCCGGGCCGGACGCGCCGTAGGGTAGCTGTCCGATGTCGCGCGGGCGCTCCGGCAGGAAGAAGTAGACCAGCGGGATCAGGATGGCCGAGACGATCGAGACGGCGATCACCACCGCCCGCCAGCCCTGCCACTCGGCCAGGGCGGCCATGCCGGGCAGGAAGACCAGCGAGCCGGTCGCCGTGCTGGCCGTCAGGAGGCCCATGACGAGGCCGCGATTGGTGACGAACCACCTGTTGACGATGGTGGCGCCGAGCACCATCGACACCGCGCCCGACGCGACGCCGGACAGGACGCCCCATGTGGCGACATATTGCCAGGGCGCAGTCATGAAGTAGCTGGCCGCCGTCGAGACCGACATCACCAGCAGCGCCCCGATCAGGGTGCGGCGGATGCCGAAGCTCTGCATCAGCGCGGCGGCGAAGGGGCCCGTCAGCCCGTAGAGGAAGATGCCGATGGCGGCGGCGAGCGAGATCGTGTCGCGGCTCCAGCCGAAGGCCGATTCGATCGGAAGGATGAGGACGCCGGGCGCCGCGCGCAGGCCGGCGGCGGCCAGAAGGCTGAGGAACACGACGCCGGCGACGACAAAGGCATAGCGCTGGCCAAATGGCCGCTGGCGAACCATATTCATGTTACTGACCGTTCCGTTTCGGGTTGGATGCAGTATGATACGTACCGTTCAGTTACATCGTCAAGCGTGCCAGGAGGGAAGTTTTGTCAGGCGCAAGCGATCAGCTCGCTACGAAGGCCGGCAAGGGGCTGGCGGAGGCGAGGCCGCGCGCCGCGGATCGCATCCGCGCGACGGTGCGCGAACTCTTCTATCGCCAGGGCATTCGCGCCGTCGGCATCGAGGAAATCGTGGAGCGGGCCGGCGTCACCAAGCCAAGCCTCTACCGCAGTTTCGCGTCCAAGGACGAACTGGCCGCCGCCTATATGCGCGACTATGACGCTGACTTCTGGGCGCGCTTCGACGCCGTGATGGCCAGGCATCCCGGCGATCCGCGCGCGCAGGTCATCGCCTACATGGCCGGTGTCGGCACGCGCTCGCAGAGCCCTGAGTATCGCGGCTGCGGCATGACCAATGCGGCCGTCGAGTTTCCCGACAGGGAGAATCCCGCGCGTCTTGTGGCCGTCGAGAACAAGCGCGAGCTGCGCCGGCGCTTCACCGAGATGGCGCGGGCGATGGGGGCGGCGGAGCCGGAGGCGCTGGGCGACGGGCTCTATCTTCTCGCCGAGGGCGCCTACGCCAGCGGCCAGTTGTTCGGGGAGGGCGGTCCTTCGCGCTCGCTCGCTGCGGCGGCCGACCGCCTGATCGAGGCCAGCCTCAAGTCGTGACGGCAGATTGATCACACAGGCTGAACACTGCGTGCTTCCTTGTGCATCTTCTGGATCATTCGCGTCGGGACTACCTTTTGCTCAACACGCAAAGGATAGTCCGATGTCGCTTCCCACCTTCTTCCTGTCGCATGGTTCGCCGATGCTGGCGCTGACCGACACGCCCGCCCATCGCTTCCTGCAGGATTTCGCCTCCACCGTCGCGCGTCCCCGCGCCGTGCTCGTCGTCTCCGCCCATTTCGAGACCGAGACGCCCACCGTCGTCTCGGACCCGCATCCCGAGATGATCCATGATTTCCGCGGCTTCCCGAAGCCGCTCTACGAGATCAACTATCCGGCGCCGGGCGATGCCGCCGTCGCGGCGGAAGTGGCGGACCAGCTGCGCGCCGCGGGCCTGCCGGTCGACGTCGCGCCGCAACGCGGCTTCGATCACGGCACCTGGATCCCACTGTCGCTGGTCTGGCCGGACGCGGATGTCCCGCTGGTGCAGTTGTCGATCCAGCCACATCGCGACGCCGCGCATCACCTGGCGCTCGGCCGTGCGATCGCGGCGCTGCGCGAGGAGAACGTGCTGGTGATCGGCACCGGCGCGGCGACGCATAATCTGCGCGTTCTGTTCCGCAATCCGGGCGGCATGCCGGCCGTCGATGCCGAGCCGGTCGACTGGGCGCGCGAATTCGCCGACTGGGTCGCCGATCGTGCCGCGGCGGGCGACGCCGAGGCGCTGGTCGATTATCGCGCCCGCGCGCCGCATGCCGTGATGGCGCATCCGGAGGATGATCACTTCATGCCCTTCTTCGTCGCGCTCGGCGCGGCGGGCGAGGGGGCGAGGGGCGAGCGCATCCATAATTCCTATGAGTATTCCGCGCTCTCGATGGACATGTACCGCTTCGGCTGAGCCGCGGCGCGGATTTCGCGGCGGCAGGCGACACCCCGTTGCCGCCGCTGCGGCGGCGCGGTAAAGCGAGAGCATGACCCGCCCCGATACGCTCCGCATCGCCCTTGCCCAGATCAATCCGATTGTCGGCGACATCGCCGGCAATCTCGCGAAGGCGCGCGCCGCGCGCGCGATGGCCGCGGCGGAAAACGCCGACGCGGTGATGTTCAGCGAACTGTTCCTCTCGGCCTATTCGCCGGAGGACCTCGTGCTGAAGCCGGCGCTGCAGGATGCCTGCCGCGCCGCCTGCGAGGCGATCGCCGCCGACACCGCCGATGGTGGGCCGGCCGTGCTGATCGGACTGCCATGGCGCGAGGATGACGCGCTCTACAATGCTTACGCGCTTTGCGACAACGGCCGCATCGAGGCGGTGCGCTTCAAGGTTGATTTGCCGAACTACGGCGTCTTCGACGAGAAGCGCGTCTTCACGCCGGGACCGCATCCGGGCCCGGTGGTGCTGCGCGGCGTCCGCGTCGGCGTGCCGATCTGCGAGGACATCTGGGGCCCCGATCCGGTCGAGTGCATCGCCGAGACCGGCGGCGAGATCCTGCTGGTGCCGAACGGTTCGCCCTATCGCCGCCGCGTGATGGATCAGCGTTTCAACGTGGCCGTGGCGCGCGTGACGGAATCGCGCCTGCCGCTCGTCTATCTGAACCAGTTCGGCGGCCAGGACGAGCTGGTCTTCGACGGGGGCTCGTTCGTCCTCAACGGCGACGGTTCGCTGGCCGTGCAGATGCCGGCCTTCCAGGAGGCGATTCAGGTCGTCGAGTTCCGGCGCGACGGCGATGGCTGGTCCTGCGTCGAGGGGCCGAAGGCTCGCGTCGAGGAGGGCGAGGCGGCCGATTATCTCGCCTGCGTGCTCGGCCTGCGCGATTATGTCGGCAAGAACGGCTTTCCGGGCGTCGTGCTCGGCCTCTCCGGCGGCATCGACTCGGCGCTCGTCGCGGCGGTCGCCGTCGACGCGCTCGGTGCGGATCGCGTCCACTGCGTGATGCTGCCCTATCGCTACACCTCCGAGGACAGCCTGGTCGACGCCAAGGCCTGCGCCGACAAGCTCGGCGTGCGCTACGACATCGTGCCGATCGCCGAGCCGGTCGAAGGCTTCATGCACGCCCTGGCGCCGATGTTCGCCGGCCGCCAGGCCGACATCACCGAAGAGAATCTGCAATCGCGGGCCCGCGGCACGATCCTGATGGCGATCTCGAACAAGTTCGGCGCCATGGTCGTCACCACCGGCAACAAGTCGGAAATGTCGGTCGGCTACGCCACGCTCTATGGCGACATGAATGGCGGCTTCAACCCGATCAAGGATCTCTACAAGACCCAGGTCTTCGCGATCTCGCGCTACCGCAACGGCGTCGTGCCGGCCGGCTGCCTCGGCCCGTCCGGCGAGGTCATTCCCGAACGCATCATCACCAAGCCGCCGACGGCGGAACTGCGCGAGAACCAGACCGACCAGGATTCGCTGCCGCCCTACGAGGTGCTCGACGACATTCTCGAGAGCCTGGTCGAGGGCGAGATGCGGGTCGGCGACGTGATCGCGCGCGGTCATGACGAGGCGACGGTGCGGCGCATCGAGCATCTGCTCGCGATCGCCGAATACAAGCGTCGCCAGGCGGCGCCGGGCGTCAAGCTGAGCCGCCGCAATTTCGGCCGCGACCGCCGCTACCCGATCACCAACAAGTTCCGCGACAAGGCGTGAGCCGCGCCGCTACCGTCGGCGCGGACGCTCTTTCATCCGGACAAAGAAAAAGGCCCTCCGCTGGAGGGCCTTTCCGCTTGTTCCGGCGGTGCGGTCAGATGGCCGGCGTCGCGGCGGCGTTCTGCGCCGTCTTGCGGCCGCGCTTCGGTGCGGCATCGTCCTTGGGCTCGCTGGCGGCGACCGGCTCGGGCGTCGAATTGCCCAGCACCTTGACCTTGGTGCCGATCGGCGCGCGGCTGTAGAGATCCAGGATGTCCTGGTTCATCATGCGGATGCAGCCGGACGACAGCGACTTGCCGATCGACCAAGGCTGCGTCGTGCCGTGGATGCGGTACAGCGTGTCGACATTGCCCTGATAGAGGTAGAGCGCGCGGGCGCCGAGCGGATTGGTGGGGCCGCCGGGCATGCCGTCGGGCCACTTCGCGGCGGCCGGATCGCGGGCCTGCATCTCCTTGGGCGGATGCCACTTCGGCCACTGCTGCTTGGCCTGGATCGTCGCGTCGCCCGACCAGGCGAAGCCCTCGCGGCCGACGCCGACGCCGTAGCGCAGCGCGCGTCCGTTCTCGTAGACGAGATAGAGGAAGTGGTTGTACGGATCGACGACGATCGTGCCGGGCTGGGCCTGGATGCCGGACGGCAGGTCGACCATCTGGCGGTAGTAGCGCGGATTGATCTTCTTCAGATCGATCGCCGAGATCGGAAACGGCTCGCCGCCGACTGGTCCGTACATCGACGCATAGCCCTGATCGATGAGCGGCTCGCTCGAATAGGACGGAGTCGGAGTCGTGATCGCGGACTGGCCGGGCGGCGGCGTGGTTTGGCACGCGGCGAGCACAACAGGCAGGCCGATCATGAACGAACGACGGCTCAGCTTGCTCGCCGACTGCGAAGGCTTCGTGCTGTTCAAAGCCTGTTCCTTTTCATCATCATGCTGGGACGAACCCAATGAAAACCGGAACGCCGGGGGAGCGCGAATCCGGTGCCGATCGTCTCGAACGGCTCGAATCCGCCGTCGCCTGGCGGCGCGATCCAACAAGAATGACCTGCATTCTTACTGGTTGCTTTCGCCTTTGGCCGCAATGACAAATCGGCCACACCCTGGGTCAATCACGTCAATTTCACACTACTGGTGATGCGGCGAAGGCCTTATCTATGCGACCGAGATGGGCCGAAACCAAGGCGCGTTAACCATGTTTCGGAGGCGGCCGTACCGCGCCGGCCTACTGTTGCCGAAATGACGCGACGTTTCTTGTCCCGGCCGCCTGCATGGAGCGGATGAATCGGATATCAGGGGGCGGATCACAGTTCGGAGTTCTCATGCGCTGGTCGCCCCAACAGGAAAGTGCGCTCTCCGCCGTATCGGATTGGTTGCGGCGCGGGGATAGCCCCGTCTTTCGGCTGTTCGGCTATGCCGGCACGGGCAAGACGACGTTGGCGCGCCACATCGCCGAGGATATCGACGGCGACGTCGCCTTCGCGGCCTTTACCGGCAAGGCGGCGCACGTCCTGCGCTCGAAGGGCTGCGAGGGCGCCGGCACGATTCACAGCCTGATCTACCGGCCGCGCGCCAGCGAGGACGAGGAGCAGCCGGTCTTCGCGATCAACCACGAGAGCGCCGCGTCGAAGGCGGATCTCATCATCATCGACGAATGCTCGATGGTCGACGAGGAGCTCGGCCGCGACCTGCTGTCGTTCGGCACCCCGGTGCTGGTGCTGGGCGATCCGGCCCAGCTGCCGCCGGTCAAGGGCGGCGGCTTCTTCACCGAGGCCGAACCGGACGCGATGCTGACCGAGGTGCATCGGCAGGCGCAGGACAATCCGATCATCCGCCTGTCGATGCAGGTGCGCGCCGGCGAGACGATCGAATATGGCGAGCACGGCGAGAGCCGGGTGATCTCGCGGCGCGAGATCGACGCGGCGCAGATCCTGGCGGCCGACCAGGTGCTGGTCGGCACCAACAAGACGCGCCGCCTCTACAACCAGCGTATCCGCGAATTGAAGGGCCTGCTCAGCCCGATGCCGGCGGTCGGCGACAAGCTCGTCTGCCTGCGCAACGACAAGCAGAAGGGCCTGCTGAACGGCGGCACCTGGGTGGTGTCGGAGCTGGCCGCGCCGCGCAAGAGCCTGCTGCGCCTCGCCGTGAAGCCGGAAGAGGACGCGACCGGCAAGGCCGTGAAGGTCTCCGTCCATCCGAGCTTCTTCGAGAATGGCGGCGAGGACCTGCCCTATGCGCAGCGCCGCAACTCGGACGAGTTCGACTATGGCTACGCGCTGACGGTGCACAAGTCGCAGGGCTCGCAGTGGGACAATCTCGTCCTGTTCGACGAGAGCTATGCCTTCCGCGAGCACCGCGACCGCTGGCTCTATACCGGGCTGACCCGGGCCGCGAAGCGGATCACCATCGTCCGCTGAGGCACCGCCTCACGCCGGCGGATAGACACGCTCCGCCGGCCGGATGCGGCCGGCATTGCCGAGCTCGATCACGTAGCCGAAGTCCTTCTCGGTATCGAGATAGTAGTGCTCGTCCTCGTCGATCCGGCCGCTCTGGATGACCGGGTAGCCCTTGCGGGCGAAGTCGGCGACCGCCTTCTTGCAGTCGGCATAGAAGAGCTTGATGTGGTGCAGCCCCTCGCCATGCTTTTCGAGGTGCTCGTCATAGATGCTGTAGCCCGTCAGCGGCTGCATCAGTTCGAGCTGGGTGTCGCCGCTCCAGGAGACGGCGATCAGGCAGGTGTGCGCCGCCGGCTTGCCGCGATAGACGTAGTCCTGAACCTTGCCGGCCTCGAACTGGTAGATGTCCCAGGGGCCGATGCCGAACACCTCCCAGTGCCGCTTCATCGCCGTTTCCAGGTCGCGCACGACATAGGCGACCTGCATGGTGCCGCCCTCGGTGAATGTCCGCATGATCGTTCCCTCCCGCGCAGTTCCTGACCTAGCGTCAGGCTAGGCAGGCGGGAGCGGAATGGTCAAGGCGAGGGCGGTGCGGAGGGATGGATCACTCGACGCGGCTGCCGACGGGGCGGCTGCGGGGCAGGGGGAGGACGTCACCGCTGGCCGAGGGCATCTGGCAGCAGGCCGGGATTTCCGACAGCGTGCCGTCATGCGATGCCGCAAGGCGGACGGCGGTGGGCAGCTTGGCGGCGACGGCGCGCTGTGATGCCGGCGCCAGCGCGGCGGCCGTGGCGCGACTTGCAAAGCCGGACGTGGTGTCGGCCAGCGCCATCTCGGGACGCGCGAGCATTTCCTCTGCTGTCGCGGCGTGCGCGAGCCGCGTCGACGCCTTGAGCGGCACGGCATAGAGCAGGCCGCGCGGTGCGCCTTTCTCGGTCTCGACCAGGGCGGTCAGACGGCTTGGCGCGGCCGGACTGCGGCGCGGCAGGACGTCCATGGGGGCGATTTCCGCCTTGGCGACCACCAGCGGCTCGGCCACGGCGGCGCGCAGGAGGGCGGGCTTGGCGACCGGCTTCGCCATCGGCGCCGCAGGGGCGGCGGGCGCGGCCGCCACCACGATCGGCTCCGGCGCGGGCGTATCGTTCGCCGCGACCATCACAGCTTCACTATCCGGCTTCGTGCCGGCGGGGCGTGCCACCGTCTTGCCGGCGACCATCACCGGCGTCATGCCCATCGGCACCTTGATCAGCTTCGCCAGCAGGCCCTTGCGCTTGGCTTCGTAGTAATAGCCCTTGCGGTAGAGATTGTGGGCCTGTTGCGTGTCGCCGCCGGCGATGATGTAGGCGTTGGCGAGATAGGCGCCGCCATAGACGAGGTTGGTTTCCGCATCGAGCAGACCGGAAGCCGGGCCGGCGTAGCCGAGGCCCTTCGCCGTGTCGTGCCGGATCTGCATCAGGCCCCAATAGGGACCGTTGCGGGCGCCCGGATCGAACGTGCTCTCCGACTTGACCACCTTGCGCAGCAGCGCGAACGGGATGCCATAGGCCTTGGCATAATGCGCGATGCGCGCTTCGATCGCTTCCTGCGACGGCTTCTCGTCGGCGCCCGCCGCCGCCGGGGCAAGCGCACAGGCCGCCAGCAACAGAACGCCGAGAATCCTTGTCTTGAACGCGGATCGGATGCGGCCGGAGACGCGGCGCATCGGGAGCGGGGGGGGGATCAAGGAGGCTCCAAGCCTGGTTAATCGTCTCATAAAACTCTCATGGGACGGATCATCAGGCAAGCCGGCTTGTGCATTTTGACGCCATGCGGCGGCTGCGCCCATGCGAAACCGCGGTGCGCCCGAGGGAAAGTCGGTCGCGCGGGGACGGTCCAGGACGGCACTTTCCGGCCTCGGGAGCGGCCGATGGGGCGTTCGGGGCCCCGTTCGCGACCGGATCGAGTGCTTCGGACCCGGCGGCGCTTGTGCCGTCGCTACATACTGTTAAACTTGGAACCAACAAGGCACGCGATGAGCTGCGCGCCGGGCCTCATTGCCCAGTGTTCGCGCGGCCGAAGGATTTGATGTGACAGTATCGGGCGAGGAGCCGCAAAGCGCGGACTCCAGGGCGCCCGTCAGCGATTCCGCGACGACTGCGCGGAATCATGTCGGGACCGTCGGCGGTTCTGGCCAGGGGCATCGTGGCCCTGGCGCGGGGTCGCCGGGCAAGAAGAAGGGCAGGCGGCGCAAGAAGCGCCGGCCCGTCTATGCCGCCGGCGAAAAGCCGATCGCGGCGCAGGCCGCGGAGAAGGCTCGTTCGGGGCCTGTCGAGCGCGGCGCGAACAATCGTGGTCAGGCGAACGCGAAGTCCGGCGCTCCGGGGCGACCCGGCGGCGCGCCCGCACGTCACGCTCACGCACCGGCCCAGCCGCAGCCGGCGCGGACGCAAGCCCGTCAGGCCGAGCCTGCCCATGCCGAAAGCGCGGCGCCGCCGGACACGCTCTACGCCGCCCTCGATCTCGGCACCAACAATTGCCGCCTGCTGATCGCGCAGCCGCGCGAGCGGGGCTTTCGCGTCGTCGATGCGTTTTCGCGCATCGTGCGACTGGGCGAGGGCGTCGGGCGAAGCGGCCGGCTCGGCGAGGCGGCCATGGACAGGGCCGTCGACGCCCTGCGGATCTGCCGGTCCAAGCTCGCCGATCGCGGCGTCGCGCGCGCCCGGTTGATCGCCACCGAAGCCTGTCGCTCGGCCGAGAACGGCCCGATCTTTCTCGAGCGCGTGCGCAGCGAGACGGGCCTGGCGCTCGAGATCGTCTCGCGCGAGACGGAGGCACGCCTCGCGGTCTCCGGCTGCGCCTCGCTGATCGATCCCAATTCGAACGGCGTGCTGCTTTTCGACATCGGCGGCGGCTCGTCCGAACTGGTCTGGATCGACCTGACCCGGCCTGTCGAGGGACGGCGACGGCGCATGTCCGACCGCATCCGCACCTGGGCGTCGCTGCCGGTCGGCGTCGTCACGCTGAGCGAGCGGCACGGCGGCGAGACGGTCACCGCCGAGGTGTTCGAGGCGATGGTGGTGGAAGTGTCCGAGATGCTGAGCGCCTTTCCCGAGGCGCCGGCGCTCGACCAGGCGGTCGCCGCCGGCAACCTGCACATGCTGGGCACCTCCGGCACGGTCACGACGCTGGCCGGTGTCCATCTCGGGCTCGATCGCTATGATCGTCGCCGCGTCGACGGCACCTGGATGTCGGCGGACGAGGTCAATCTGATGATGAACACGCTGACGGGGATGGACTATGCCGCGCGCATCGCCAATCCCTGCATCGGCAAGGAACGCGCGGATCTCGTGCTCGCGGGCTGCGCGATCCTCGAGGCCATTCGCCGCCGCTGGCCCTGCCAGCGCCTGCGGGTAGCCGATCGGGGGCTGCGCGAAGGGATCCTGGTGGAGATGATGGCTGAGGACGGCGTCTGGCGCCGCGCGCCGCATCGGCAAGGGGGACGTGGTCAATGAGCTCCGATAGAAACAAGGGCAGGGGCTCCGGCGGGCGCGAACTGACCGTCCGGGTCAAGACGGCCCGGGGACGGACGGCCTCGTCGCAGCGCTGGCTGCAGCGCCAGCTGAACGATCCCTATGTCGCGCGCTCGAAGCGCGAGGGCTATCGCTCGCGCGCCGCCTACAAGCTGATCGAGATCGACGACAAGCATAAGATCCTGGCGCCGGGCATGAAGGTGGTCGATCTCGGCGCCGCGCCGGGCGGCTGGTCGCAGGTCGCCGTCGAGCGCGTCGGCTCGACCGACGACAACAAGCTGGTCGTCGCCATCGACTATCTCGAGATGGACGAACTGCCGGGCGTCATCCTGTTCCAGAAGGATTTTCTCGACGAGGACGCGCCGGCCCTGCTCGAAGAGGCTCTGGGGGGACCGGCCGACGTCGTCATGTCCGACATGGCGGCGCCGACGACCGGGCACCAGAAGACCGATCACCTGCGGACGACGCATCTCTGCGAGGTCGCCGTCGATTTCGCCCTCAATGTGCTGAAGCCCGGCGGCCACTTCCTGACCAAGGTGTTCCGCGGCGGCGCCGAAGGCACGGTGCTGACCCAACTCAAGCAGCATTTCGCGCAGGTCTATCACATCAAGCCGCCGGCCAGCCGCGCTGGTTCGGTCGAGCTCTTCCTGCTCGCCAAGGGCTTCAAGGGCCGCAAGTCGGCCGTCGACCCGCGTGATGGCGGTGACGACGAGGGCACGGACGAGGGCTGGCGGCCGTAAGCCGCTCGCTCTCCCGCTTCGCGCGAAGAGATTCCCAACCGACGAAGTGGCTAGGCCCGTTCGCGCATCGCCGTGACCGGGTCGGGCGCCAGTTCCTTGGTGACGACGCGGCGGCCGGACATCTCCTCGCCCGCGTCATGCGGCATGCGCAGGAAAGCGATCACCGAGCAGAGCGAGATCAGGCCGACGGCAAGGAAGGCCGGGTGGAAATCGGCGAGCCCGAGCGCGCCGCCATGCGCCGTCATGGTCAGCTGCAGCGCGATGGCGCCGACCGAAATCCCGAGCGACAGCGAGAGCTGCTGGAAGACGCTGGTCATGCTGGTGGCGCGGCTCATCTTCGCCAGCGGCACGTCGGCGAAGGCGAGCGCATTGGCGCTGGTGAACTGCAGCGAACGGAAGAACCCGCCGATGAACAAGAGGCCGGTGATCAGGTGCATCGAGGTGCCGATCGAGAAGGCGGCCGGGATCGCGACGAAGAACGCGGCGATGAACGAGTTGGCGATCAGCACGCGGCGGAATCCGAAGCGGCGCAGCAGCGGCGGCGCGACGAACTTCATCGCGATGGCGCCGAGCGCCGAGACGAAGGTGATCGTGCCGGACTGGAACGGCGTCAGTCCGTAGCCGATCTGCAGCATCAGCGGCAGCAGGAAGGGCAGCGCGCCGATGCCGATGCGGAACAGCATGCCTCCGATGACGCTGGCGGCGAAGCTCGGGATCGTGAACAGCGACAGGTCGAGGATCGGGTTGGCGACGCGGCGGCTGTAGAAGAAGTAGGTTGTCAGCAGCGCGGCGCCGCCGAACAGCAGCGCGAAGACATAGGACCACGGCATCAGGTTGAGGCCGAGCGAGGTCGATCCGGTGATGAAGCCGGCGATGCCGAACGTCGTCAGCAGGAAGCCGACGAAATCGAAGCGGACTCGCTCCTCGCCGCGAATGTCGGGAATGAACAGCGTGGCCAGCACGATGCCGAGGACGCCGATCGGCACGTTGATCCAGAAGATCCAGCGCCAGTCGAAATAGGTGGTGATGAAGCCGCCGACGACCGGTCCGACGACGGGGCCGATCAGGGCGGGCACGGTGAGCCAGGCCAGCGCGCCGACCAGTTCCGACTTCGAGACCGATTTCAGGATCACCAGTCGCCCGACCGGCACCATCATGGCGCCGCCGATGCCCTGCAGCACGCGCGAGGCGACGATCTCGGGGATCGAGCTCGACAGCCCGCAGCAGATCGATCCGAGCGTGAACAGCGTTATGGCGAGGCGGAAGACCGCGCGCGCGCCGAACCGGTCGGCGACCCAGCCGGAGGCGGGGATGAAGACGGCGATCGTCAGCAGATAGGAGGTCAGCGCCAGCTTGAGATCGATCGGGCTGACGCCGAAGTCGCGCGCGATCGCCGGCAGCGAGGTCGAGAGCACCGTCGAATCGAGGTTCTCCATGAACAGCGCGCAGGCGACGATCAACGGGAGCAGGATACGGTCGGGCGGGCGATGTGGAGTCATGGAGCTCCAACTCGGCAGGCAGGGCAACACACATTAGGCCAGTTGGAGGAAGATGCTAGTCACTCTCCGCTCGGCAATCCGGTGCGCGGCACGGAGATGGTCTGCTCGGTGGGTAATCAGTGGGCATGATCAAAAAGGAACGGCTCGCCCTGGGCGCGCCGGGACGCCTCCGATGGGTCTCGCCAGCACTTCCCGAGCATCTCATCATAGGTCAAGTCGTTCCATTCCACGATGCCGCTAGCATGGTAGGAGGTCAGTTCGCCGATCCTGGGGCCGCTATCGGTGAGGTAGAAATCGACCCTCAAATGGTCGAAGCCGACGGCTGCCCTTCCCGCGAGGCTGGCCAATAGGCGCGCCGTGTCGCGGCTCAAACGATAAGATCCGATGGCAATATCCTTTGAGCGAAGGTTCTGTTCGACCCCATTCACGTCAAACCAATTCGCAAGGCGAGTACCCTTGCCTTTCCTGCCCGTCAGGACCCGCATCAGGACGGCCTTGCCGTGAAAGGTCATTACCTGGACCTCTGGGGGCGGGGCGCCGTCCAGGCCAGTCAGAAGCGTTTCGGCGAGGATGCGACGAGGCAGGCTCTGATACCCCCATTCGCGTGCGACATCATAGTAGTCAGTGCCGAGCCATGACCGAGCCTCGGCCCGAAGCTTCTGGCGATCAACGGAACTCGCGTCGTGAACGACTGATACCATTCCCGATCCATGGTTTGGCTTCAGTACGTAGCTGGTTGGCAGGGTCTCCCACGCGATATGCGCGGCATCATCCCATGCACCGAGCAGAGGGACGACATAGTCCGGTCCGACGCGTTCTTCGATCAACGACCGGACGGCGAGCTTGTCGGAAACGATCTTCAGGCGCGGGTCGCGGTCGAACAGGATGCGATGGATCAGGTGTTCGGAGAACGTGACTGGAGGGTTCAGGCGAGGCGTTGCGCCCATCGCCTTCTCGTAGCGCCGGACATGCCACCGCCGGACCAGCGCTTCGCCGATCCAGGGAAGGCGTGCCTGCTGCCGATTGAGGCCGTACTTGATCCTGATTCGAATTCGCCGGAAGTTTTGGTAGAGCGACGTGTCTTTCAGGCGCATTTCGATCTCAGCCACGTGGCGAGCCAAGGTCGATCACATCGTGTCGGTCTTCCTGGCGGTTGCTTTCCTGGCGGCAGCTTCTCGATGATTCGGACCTCGCTGCCAAACGCGAAGAGCCGGCGCGTTCATTGCCATGCGGCAGGCACGGGGCGGCCCTGCGGCCAGCGCGCAGGTTCTAAGCCAGATTCTGCCGAACGAGGCCTTCCCACGGGTCGCGTTCACATGATAGAGACCACCGCCAACCCTATTCGATGAACCCGGCCACCGGCGACCCTTGGTCCCCCGGTTGGTCTTCTGCATTCGGAGCGTTGGCCATGGCCCAGATCGTTGAATTGTCGACCGGACGCGAGGCGCTCACGTTTGACGACGTGCTGCTTCAGCCGGGCCATTCGCTCGTCATGCCGGGCGAGGTCGACATCCGCACCCGCCTGACGCGTGAGATCGAGCTCAACATTCCGATCATCTCCTCGGCGATGGACACCGTCACCGAGGCGCGCCTCGCCATCGCCATGGCGCAGGCCGGCGGTCTTGGCGTCATCCACCGCAACCTGTCGCCCGAACAGCAGGCCGAGGAGGTCCGCCAGGTCAAGAAGTTTGAATCGGGCATGGTGGTGAACCCGGTCACGATCGGCCCCGATGCGACGCTCGCCGAAGCTCTGGCGCTGATGAAGCAGCACCGAATCTCCGGCATTCCCGTCGTCGAGGGCGGCGGCAATCCGGGTCGCCTGGTTGGCATCCTGACCAACCGCGACGTGCGCTTCGCCTCGAACCCGGCCCAGAAGGTCTATGAGCTGATGACCCGCGAGGGGCTGATCACGGTCAAGGAAGGCGTCAGCCAGGAAGAGGCCCGCCGCCTGCTGCACCAGCACCGGATCGAGAAGCTCGTCGTCGTCGACAAGGCCTATCGCTGCATCGGCCTGATCACCGTCAAGGACATGGAGAAGAGCCAGCTCAACCCCAACGCCGCCAAGGACGAGCAGGGCCGCCTGCGCGCCGCCGCCGCCACGACGGTCGGTGACAACGGCATCGAGCGCACCGAGCGGCTCATCGATGCCGGCGTCGACCTCATCGTCGTCGACACCGCGCATGGCCATTCGCAGCGCGTGCTCGAGGCCGTCGAGCGGGTCAAGAAGCTGTCGAACCGCGTACAGGTCATGGCCGGCAACGTCGCGACCGCGGAAGGCGCCAAGGCGCTGATCGATGCCGGCGCGGACGCCGTCAAGATCGGCATCGGCCCCGGCTCGATCTGCACGACGCGCGTCGTCGCCGGCGTCGGCGTGCCGCAGCTGACCGCGATCATGGAAGCCGTCTCCGCCGCCGACAAGGCCGATATCCCGGTCATCGCCGACGGCGGCATCAAGTATTCCGGCGATCTCGCCAAGGCGCTGGCCGCCGGCGCGCGCTGCGCCATGATCGGCTCGCTGCTGGCCGGCACGGAAGAGAGCCCCGGCGAGGTCTATCTGCACCAGGGCCGCTCCTTCAAAGCCTATCGCGGCATGGGTTCGGTCGGCGCCATGGCGCGCGGCTCGGCAGACCGCTACTTCCAGGCGGAAGTGCGCGACACGCTGAAGCTCGTGCCGGAGGGCGTCGAAGGCCAGGTGCCGTTCAAGGGCCCGGTCGGCGGCGTGCTGCACCAGCTCGCCGGCGGCCTGCGCGCCGCCATGGGCTATGTCGGAGCCGAGAACCTGGAGGCCTTCCGCGAGAAGGCGCGCTTCGTGCGCATCTCGACCGCCGGCCTGCGCGAAAGCCATACCCACGACGTGACCATCACCCGCGAGAGCCCGAACTATCCCGGCATCGGCTGAGGCAGGTCTTCGGCACGCGGAACGAACAGGCGAGGGGCGGAAGCGGAACTTCCGCCCCTCGCTCGTATTAGCGTTCTGCCGGGGAAGCCCGGCCGCCATCCTTCCGTTCGCGACTTCTCGGGGGCTCCATGCTGAAGACCGTCATCCTGTGGCCGGCGATCGCCCAGTTCGTGCTGATCGCCTGCGTCTATCTCTGGCTCAGCGTCACGCGACAGCAGGCGCTCCGGAGCGGCGCCGTGCCGGACACCGATTTCGCCCCCGGCATCGACGAGCCGCGCGCCTCGGCGGAGGCGCGCCGCCATCTCGCCAACCAGTTCGAGCTGCCGCTGCTGTTCTTCGTCGTCGTCGGCTTCCTGTTCGGGATCGACGGCGTCTCGATCCTCGAACTCTCCGTCGCCTGGCTGTTCGTCCTCTCGCGGCTGGTGCATACCTTCGCCGCGCTCAGCGGGCAGCTCCTGCTGCGGCATGTCAGCTTTCTCGCCGGATTCGTGCTGGTCTTCTTCCTCTGGCTCGACCTCGCCGTCCGTATCCTCTAGAAGCCCCGGACCATGATCCCAGCCGCACGCATCTCCGCCGCCATCGAAGTTCTCGATGATATCGCCACCCGCCGCCGTCCCGCGCCCGACGCGTTGAAGGACTGGGGCCTCGCGCACCGCTTCGCCGGATCGAAGGACCGGCGCGCGATCGGCGATCTCGTCTTCGATGCGCTCCGCCACAAGAACTCGTCCGCGGCCGTGGCCGGCGGCGAGGACGGCCGCGCCATCCTGCTCGGCCTGTTCCGCCTGCATCGCGGGCACGACCTCGCGGCGATCGAGAAACTCTTCTCCGGCGAGCGTTTCGCGCCGGCGCCGCTGACGGACGAGGAACGCGCCGCGCTTTCGAGCGACCGCCTTGCCGATGCGCCGGATTTCGTGCGCGGCGACTATCCGGAATGGCTGGCGCCCAATCTGGCGCGCGTCTTCGGCGACGACGTCGTCGCCGAGATGCAGGCGCTCGCGACGCCGGCGCCGCTCGATCTGCGCGTCAACACGCTGAAGGCCGAGGCCGACCATGCCGCCGCGCAGCTCGAGGCCGCGATCGGCCGGACGCCGGAGCGCCCGGCGCTATCGACGCTGTGCCTGCGCCTGCCGCTGGAGCCGGGCTCCGGCGAGCCGCACATCGCCTCGACGGAGCCGTTCCTGAAGGGCCAGATCGAGATCCAGGATCTCGGCAGCCAGCTCGCCGCCGAATTCGCCGGCGCGCGGCCGGGCCAGCAGGTGCTCGATCTCTGCGCCGGTGGTGGCGGCAAGACGCTGGCGCTCGCGGCGGCGATGCAGAACCACGGCCAGATCTTCGCGCATGACAGCGACCGTCGTCGCCTGGCGCCGATCCACGATCGTCTGGCGCGCGCCGGCGTGCGCAACGTGCAGGTCCGCACGCCGCGCCCGAACAGCGACGTGCTCGACGATCTCGAACATCGCATGGACCTCGTGCTTGTCGACGCGCCCTGCACGGGCACCGGCACCTGGCGCCGCAACCCGGACGCCAAGTGGCGCATCCGGCCGGGCAGCCTCGCCGAGCGCAACAAGGACCAGGCGCTGGTGCTCGATACCGCGGCTCGCTACGTCAAGACCGGCGGCCGGCTCGCCTACATCACCTGCTCGGTTCTGGAAGAAGAGAACACCGACCAGGTCGCGGCGTTCCTGGCGGCCCATCCCGGTTTCGCCGTCGTGCCGCCGCAGGCGGTCGTCGAGGCGTATGAGCAGGAATCGATGAACATCCTCGGCCCGGCGGTCCGCTATCTCGCCAATGGCCTGCTGATGACCCCGCGGGTCAGCGGCACGGATGGCTTCTTCGTTTCCGTGATGACGCGCACGGCCTGACGCGGCTTCGCGTCGGCATCGGGCGGGTCTTGTGCCAGTCAGGAACGCGTCCCGACGCGTTCCGCCAATGGGGGAGAGATCGATGCGCAGGCTGTTGAGGCTGATCGCCATCCTGGTCGTGCTGTTCGGCGGGTATTGGGCGTACTACGTGTTCGCGGCGGCCAATCCGAACGATCCGCTCGGCGTCGAGATCACCCGGTATCTGCCGCGCGACATGCGTGCCTTCGCCTGCCGCAAGCTTCAGGAGCGCTTCGTCGAGGGGCCGGCGCCCGAGGGTTGCCTGGAGTTCGGCCTCTGGAACCAGACGCCGGCAGCGAGCGAGCCGCCGCTTCCCGGCGACGAGGCTCCGGCGGTCGATACGCCGGCGACGGCCGCGCCCTGACCGAATGAGACCGCAGGCGGCCCTTTCGGGGCCGTTTTGCCACCTATGCACGCCGTGATCGGCAGCTCCGCGATTGCAGTTTTCGGCGCGATCGCTTAACCGAGGGGCCAATCCCCTCAGACGCCCGGACCGCCTCCATGACCGACAGCATTCTCATCATCGATTTTGGATCGCAGGTAACGCAGCTGATCGCGCGCCGCCTGCGCGAGACCGGCGTCTACTGCGAGATCCATCCGTTCCAGAACGCCGCCGCCGCCTTCGAGAAGCTGCAGCCGAAGGGCGTGATCCTGTCGGGCAGCCCCGCCAGCACCGGCGACATCGGCTCGCCCCGCGCGCCCGAGGCGGTGTTCGCGGCCGGCATCCCGGTCCTCGGCATCTGCTATGGCGAGCAGACCATGACCGCCCAGCTCGGCGGCCGCGTCGAGACCAGCGAGCATCGCGAGTTCGGCCGCGCCTTCGTCGAGGTCAAGGAAGCGTCGCCGCTGTTCGAGGGCGTCTGGGAGCAGGGCAGCCGTCATCAGGTCTGGATGAGCCATGGCGACAAGGTCATGGGGATCCCCGAGGGCTTCAAGGTCATCGCCGTGTCGGATGGCGCGCCCTTCGCGGCGATCGCCGACGAGGCGCGCCGCTTCTACGGCGTCCAGTTCCATCCCGAGGTCGTGCACACGCCCGACGGCGCCAAGCTGCTTTCGAATTTCGTGCACCGCATCGTCGGCATGAAGTCGGACTGGACGATGTCCGGCTACCGCCAGGAGATGATCGCCAAGATCCGCGCCCAGGTCGGCAAGGGCAGGGTGCTCTGCGCGCTCTCCGGCGGCGTCGATTCGGCCGTCGCCGCCGTGCTGATCCACGAGGCGATCGGCGACCAGCTCACCTGCGTCTTCGTCGACCACGGCCTGATGCGCCTGAACGAGGGCGACCAGGTCGTCTCGCTGTTCCGTGAGCACTTCAACATCCCGCTGGTGCATGTCGACGCGTCCGATCTCTTCATCGGCGAGCTCGAGGGCGTCTCGGATCCCGAGACCAAGCGCAAGATCATCGGCAAGCTGTTCATCGACGTGTTCGACGCCGAGGCGAAGAAGATCGCCAGCGACGGCAAGGGCGCGCCGGAGTTCCTCGCCCAGGGCACGCTCTATCCCGACGTGATCGAGAGCGTCTCGTTCTCGGGCGGCCCTTCGGTGACGATCAAGTCGCACCACAATGTCGGCGGCCTGCCGGCGCGCATGAACATGAAGCTGGTCGAGCCGCTGCGCGAACTCTTCAAGGACGAAGTGCGCGCACTCGGCCGCGAGCTCGGCCTGCCCGACAGCTTCGTCGGCCGCCATCCGTTCCCGGGTCCCGGCCTCGCCATCCGCCTGCCGGGCGGCGTCACCCGCGAAAAGCTCGACATCCTTCGCAAGGCCGATGCGATCTATCTCGACGAGATCCGCAAGGCCGGCCTCTACGACACGATCTGGCAGGCCTTCGCCGTGCTGCTGCCGGTGCAGACGGTTGGCGTGATGGGCGACGGCCGTACCTATGATTCCGTGCTGGCGCTGCGCGCCGTCACCTCGGTCGACGGCATGACGGCGGATTTCTATCCCTACGACATGGCGTTCCTCGGCCAGGCCGCGACCCGCATCATCAACGAAGTCAAGGGCGTCAACCGCGTCGTCTACGACGTGACGAGCAAGCCGCCGGGCACGATCGAGTGGGAATAAGGCGCGAGCCGCCTTCGACGTTCAGAATTCGCTTCGGCCCGGATCGGATCCGGGCCGAAGTCGTTTCAGGCCGGCGGTTGGACGTGCCGGATGCCGGGTTCAGTCCCCCGGGCAGATCAGCTTCACGGTGACGGTTTCCGTTCCCGTGACCGACAGGCCGCCCTTGGCGAGCATCTTGGCGAACTCCATGCCCTTGATGTCGCGGGACAGGATGGTCTCCGTCCGTAGCTCCTGATCGGTGAAATAGGCGCCCTTGCCGGTCTCCTGCTGCGGGCGCATCGACATGCCGTGGCCGCCGCGGCACTGGACCTTCACGTCGCCCGGCGCGCTGGTCGATTTCCCCTGCAGCGCCATGGTCAGGCCGTCCGTCTGCAGCGTCATGTCGATGTCGGTGTTGGTCTGGCCGGTCGAGGTGCAGGTCATCCCGGCCAGCCGCATCCTGGCGATCCTGGCAACCTGCCGGCCCTTGCCATGGAGGGACCACTGGTCCGATCCCGGCGAGCTCTGGCCCTGCAACTGGATCGGGCCGGTGACGTAGGAATAGGTCACGTCGAATTGCGGCGCCTGGACCCGGGGCTTCATCTCCGCCTCGACGATCATCTCGCCGTCGTCGAGCACCTTCTTGAGCAGGCCCCTTAGCGCGGCGGCCTGCTCGATGTAGCGGACGACCTCCTCGGCGGCCATCTGGCTCGGCAGCCGCTTCCAGTATTCGGCGGCGCCCGCCTGCAGGCATTCCGCCCGGTGCGCGGCCTCGTGCGCGAGGTTGATCTCGGCGATCTCGCTGCATTGCGAGCCCGCCTTCAGCGCGTCGAGGTCCCGCGCCGACTGCTCGCAGGTCCCGAAGCTCATCTTGACCGACTCTGGGCCGGAATAGCCCTTCGCCTGCGGGTGGGGGAGCGTGAAGGTGCTCAGGATCTTCGTCCGTTCCCGGATTGAGCGGTCATAGATGTTGACGTCGGAATCGGGATGGGTCGGGCGCTTCTTCGCCTCGATCAGCGGGGCCTCGATGGCGGCGAGCCTGTCGCGGATCTCGCCCTGGATCCGGATCAGGGCCTCGGCGTTGCGCAGCTCCTGCTGGAGGCTCTCCAGATGGCGGCAGGAACAGGCCGCGTCGGCGGCGACGGCCGCCGGTGACGGCACGAGGAAGGCAAGGATGGAGGCGACGGCAATCGAACGTTTCGGCATGATCTCTCCCGGGTGCTGGAGATCGTCATGCCTAGTGACGAGTTCCGGCGCGCGCAAAGCGGATCGACTGCAATTTGACGCCTATTCCCCGGCGGCGGCGCGCGCGGGATCGTAGACATAGCCATGCTTGCGCGCGATCGCCTTGCGCGCCTCGAGGAAGATGCGGCCGATCTCGAACAGGCGCTGGGTCGGGATCAGGAGCAGCCGGCGGCGATCCTTCGGGTCGGGCGTGCGCACCAGCGTGCCCGAGGCCACCATGTCGTCGATGTGGCGGGTGATCGTCACGTCGCTGGTGAACGCCTCGAAATAGGTCGCCACCTGCTTCACCGTCAAAATCTCGCCCTGCAGCCATTTGTGGCCGATCAGGGTGAAGATCATGTCGGCCTCGAAGATGCTGCGCCAGGGATGCTTGAGAAAGCCCTGCTTGATCATCTGCCGGCGAAACTCGGCGCGATATTCGAGCCAGGATACGTCCGACGCGAGCAGGGCGCGCTGCTCCGGGTCGAGCGCGACGTCCTGATGCTGCTCGATCTCCAGGACGTCGTCGAAGACTTCTTTCGGCGTGACTTCGGTTGGCTTCATGGGCGCGCAATTCCGATCGCGGGAGGTGACTACTCTATGTTTCGGCCATCACGGCATGCAACGTCCCGCTGCATTCCGCAGCGACCGTGATCACAGGCGGCAGCATCGGTGACCCGGAGTCTGGGTGCGCAGAAGTCGAGCCGGGAAAATTAGGCGAAGAATTGTAGCTAATTGGCCCTTCGGTCCCGCGAAGGGCTTCGCTAATGCTCGACGCGGTCGGACTTTCTCGACGGAACTTGCCGCTCGGGCAGGGCGAGGGCGAGGGGCCGGCCGGCATCGGCGCCTGGCCTGACGGCCGGATCAGGCGCCCAACACACAATCGGTCTTCTCATCCTTCGGGCGCGCCAGCGCCCGTCGCCGGCGGAGCTTTGCCTCGCCGGCCAAAGCGGGAGCATGGAATTGCAGGATACGACTTACGAGCCCCGCCGGGCGACGCGCCGCCAAGAGGCCGGCAGGGGCCTTTCCCGCCTTCGTCCGGAAAACCGCGAGCCGAAGCGGGAACATCTTGTGATGCGGACAAGATGGTTCCTCGCCGCGGCGCTGTGCCTGTTCGCGGCCGGTTGCACCAGCGATGCGCGGATGGGAGCGCTCAAGGCCGACATGGCCGGTCGCCAGGCGGCGGCCGAGGCGGTGGCAAGCCGGTCCGGAGCGACGGCGGAGGACAAGGAGCGCGCCCGGGGCTACGCCTCCGCGCAATCCTGCATCGACCAGATCCAGGCGCACGGCAAGGCGGCGCAGGCGCAGCACATGGCGGCGACGGGGGCGATGGCCGCCGTCAGCTTCGCCGGGCCGGGCGGCGCCCTGGCCGCCCGGGCGCTCGCGCCGGTCACGGCGGCGGCAACGAAGAGCCAGCCCTTCAGCGTCGCCTGCTACTAGGCGTGCCGACCCGGCCGCCCCCTGCAATCGAGGACGTCATCTTGAGCGTGAATATGAAGGCCCGAGCGGTCCGGGCGACTCTGATCGCGGCCGCGGCGCTGGAGCTGGCCGCCTGCCAGAGCTCCCAATCGAATTTCCAGGGATCGCAGTTTTCCAACGAGACCCGGGCCCTGGAGAAGCAACTGGATGGCGAAGCGGTGGCCTTCGGCGCCGCGCAGGGCGCGACCAGCCTCGCCGCTTCGGCGGATCCGACCGGCCTTTCCAGCTTCGTCAAGGCGCCGGTCGCGCTCGCCGCGCGAAACGCCATGGCCCGAAGCGCCGACGCGCGCATGGACGCCCAGCTGGCGCGCGACGAACAGGAACTCTACCGCCGCTACGGGATGAACCCGGATGGTACGCCGTCCGGCAAGAAGCCCGCGGACTAGTCAGAAGCGGCCGTGGCGAGAGTTGGGAACGAGCGGTCGCTGCGGGTTCGTCGAAAAATCCTGTACTCTGTGTGGGCCGCCTCCGTGTCGAAGATGCGGTGGCGGACCCGTGCTTGAGAAAGGAACGGCTCCGATGTCCCATTCGACCCTCCTTGCCGCCGGCGCCCTGACGCTGGCCACCGTTACGCTCGCCGCTTGCCAGACCAGCTCGCCCCCGGTGCCGCCCGTGCCGCCGACTGCGCCAGGCATGTGCCGCCCGGACGCCGCCGACGCGCTGAAGGGCCAGAACCGGGTCACCGATGCCGAGGCGCGACAGCTCACCGGTGCGTCGGTCGTGCGGCAGGTCCGTCCGGGGCAGGGCGTGACGATGGACTTCCGGCGCGAGCGGGTGACGATCGTGACCGATCCAAAGTCCGGCAGGATCGTCCAGGCCACTTGCGGCTAGGTCGCCGCGCCTTCGATCGAAGCCGGCGAGGCGCCGTCGTGGCGTGACCGAAACTGGAGAGAAACGGCGCCGCTTCGCCGGGAGCGGCGCTTCGGCGCATGGCTTGCCGCTCGCGAAAACCTCGGGTTCGTCCTTGACGTAGCATCCCGGATGCATTCTGGAGAGGCCGGCTGGCCGTCAGGCCGCTTCACCTTGTTCCAGACCCTGTGATTCCATGATCCGCCTCGACAACATCAGCAAGCAGAACGGCCACCAGATCCTCTTCATCGATGCCTCGATGGCGCTGCAGAAGGGCGAGAAGGTGGGGCTCGTCGGTCCGAACGGCGCCGGCAAGACGACATTGTTCCGGATGATGACGGGCGAGGAGATGCCGGACGACGGCCAGGTCTCCGTCGATGCCGGCGTGACGATCGGCTATTTCAGCCAGGACGTCGGCGAGATGTCGGGCCGCAGCGCCGTTTCGGCGGTGATGGATGGCGCCGGTCCGGTGAGCGAGCTGGCCGCCGAGATGGCGGAGCTCGAGGCCGCCATGGCCGATCCGGACCAGATGGACAACATGGACGCCATCGTCGCGCGCTATGGCGACGTGCAGGGGCGTTTCGAGGAACTGGACGGCTACGCGCTGGAGGGCCGCGCGCGGGAAGTGCTCGCCGGCTTGAGCTTCTCGCAGGAGCGGATGGACGGCGATGTCGGCGCGCTGTCGGGCGGCTGGAAGATGCGCGTCGCGCTGGCCCGCATCCTCCTGATGCGGCCGGACTGCATGCTGCTCGACGAGCCGAGCAACCATCTCGACCTCGAGAGCCTGATCTGGCTGGAGGCCTTCCTTAGGGGCTATGACGGCGCCCTGCTGATGACCTCGCACGATCGCGAGTTCATGAACCGGGTGATCGGCAAGGTGGTCGAGATCGACGGCGGCTCGCTCACCACCTATTCCGGCGACTACGAGTTCTACGAGCAGCAGCGGGCGCTCGGCGAAAAGCAGCGTCAGGCGCAGTTCGAGCGCCAGCAGGCGATGCTCGCCAAGGAAATCAAGTTCATCGAGCGCTTTAAGGCGCGCGCCTCGCATGCGGCGCAGGTGCAGAGCCGGGTGAAGAAGCTGGACAAGATCGAGCGCGTGGAGCCGCCGCGGCGTCGCCAGTCGGTGCTGTTCGAGTTCCGGCCCGCGCCGCGCTCCGGCGACGATGTCGTCGGCGTCAAGAACGTCCACAAGGGCTATGGCAGCCAGTCGATCTATGAGGGACTGAATTTCCAGATCCAGCGCAAGGAGCGCTGGTGCGTTCTCGGCGCCAACGGCGCCGGGAAATCGACCCTGCTGAAGCTGGTCGCCGGCTCGGCCGAGCCCGACCAGGGGGCGGTGACGGTCGGCGGCAGCGTCAAGATGGGCTATTTCGCCCAGCATTCGATGGAGCTGCTGGACGGCGAGGAGACGGTCTTCGAGTCGCTCGAGGGCTCGTTCCCGCAGGCCGGCCAGGGTCCGCTGCGCACGCTCGCCGGTTGCTTTGGCTTTTCCGGCGACGACGTCGACAAGCGTTGCCGGGTGCTGTCGGGCGGCGAGAAGGCGCGCCTGGTGATGGCCAAGATGCTGTTCGACCCGCCGAACTTCCTCGTCCTCGACGAGCCGACGAACCATCTCGACATGGCGACCAAGGAAATGCTCGTCGCGGCGCTTTCGGAATTCGAGGGCACCATGCTGTTCGTGTCGCACGATCGCCACTTCCTGGCGGCGCTGTCGAACCGGGTGCTGGAACTGACGCCGGAGGGCGTGCACCAGTTCGGCGGCGGCTATACCGAATATGTCGCCCGTACGGGTCGGGAGGCGCCGGGCCTGCATCCTGGCTAGGCGCCGGCCGCTCGATCCCCCTGATTTCTGTCAATGAAAACAGAGGCTTGTAGCGGCGCGTGCACAAAATGATTCAGGCGGCGTGATCCGGCCGTGCCGTGAGCGACGGACCGCCATGCGCGGGCCGTTCGCATGTCTGCCGCCCGGTCTGCGCCATCCCTTGTTCGGAGAGGCAAGGCGTCGCTATCATCCGGAAGCGTGATCAATCCATCGCGCCTGCCATGCCGTGGAGGGAAGAGGCCGCGGCCCGGCGGATCATCGGACCGGGAGGAAGCGTCGAGATGCGTCTGCTCATTCTGGGCACGGGCGGCATGGCCAATCAGCATGCCAGGAATTTCTCCGCCATCGAGGGCGTCAGTGTCGTTGGCGGCGTCGATGTCGTGCCGGATCGGCTCGCCGCCTTCTGCGCCGAACACGGCATCGAACGGTCGTTCGCCACGCTCGAGGAGGCGCTGGCCTGGGGCGAGTTCGACGCCGTCGCCAACGTCACGCCGGATCGCATCCATCATCCGACCACGCTGCAGGCGATCGCCGCCGGCAAGCACGTCTTCTGCGAGAAGCCGCTCGCGACCGACGCGGCCAAGGCAATGGAGATGACGGAAGCGATCGAGGCCTCTGGCAAGGTCGGCATGGTCAACCTGACCTACCGCAATTCGCCGGCGCTGCAGAAGGGGCGTGCGCTGGTGCTCTCGGGCGAGCTCGGTCCTGTCCGCCATGTCGAGGCGTCCTACCTGCAGAGCTGGCTCGTCGCCAAGGCCTGGGGCGACTGGCAGACCGAGAGCAAGTGGCTCTGGCGGCTCTCCAAGAAGCACGGCTCGAACGGCACGCTCGGCGACATCGGCATCCACATCGTCGACTTCACCGCCTATGGCGCCGGGCTCGACATCGCCCGCGTGTCGGGCCGGCTGAAGACCTTCGACAAGGCGCCCGGCAATCGCATCGGCGAATACGACCTCGACGCCAATGACAGCTTCACCATGAACGTCGCCTTCGAGACGGGCGCGGTCGGCGTCATCCATGCGACGCGCATGGCGGCCGGCCATCTCGACGAGCTGCTGCTGCGGATCTTCTGCCAGAAGGGCGCGCTCGAGATAAACTACAACACCGGCGTCTCGACGCTCCGCGTCTGCCGGGGCGACGACCTCGACACGGCGACCTGGCGCGAGGTGCCGCTCGATCCGGTCGAGACCAACTATCAGCGCTTCGTCGCGGCGGTACGCGCCGGCAAGGCGCAGGAGCCGACCTTCCGGCGCGCCGCCACCATCCAGAAGGTGCTCGATCTGGCGCAGGAGTCGGACCGCTCGGGACGGGACGAGGCGGTCGGCTAGCGCGCTGCGAGCGATCTGGAGTCGGCTCGCGACGTTGCGTGACGACGTCCGGTTCGAACTCGGCCTTCTCGCCCTGGAATGCGGTGACCGATCCCGTATGTCGGCGCGCGAAACCGTCGTGCGCGCCGTCATGCTGCACAGCGCCTGATATCGATTGCCACGGTCGCTAGATCGGGGGCGGGCATAGAGGTTTATTAGCTTTCTCCCCAATATAACGAGGGTCCGTTCGGAGCTGTTCTGAAGGATGAGCTATGAGCCATGTTTGCCGAACCTTGGCCCTGATGGTGCTCTGCGCTGGCGCATTCGGGCCGGCCATGATGGCGCGTGCCGAGGTGCCTGCCTCGTCGAAGGCCGGAGCGAACGGGACCAGCTTCCCGCTCGCCTCCGGCGACACGCTGAAATTCGACATCCTGGATGATGATCGGGATCCGATCGATCTCCAGATTGCGGATGACGGGACCATTCAGGCGCCATATCTCGGCGCCGTGCCGGTCGCCGGGCTCAGCGTCGCGGACGCGCGCGAGAGGCTGAAGGCTCGCTATGTCGAGCAGAAGATCTTCGTTGCGCCGCAGATCGGGCTTTCGGTCGCGGCCTATCGGCCGATCTTCGTCATCGGCGACGTCAAGATGCCCGGAGGCTATCCCTTCCAACCGGATCTGACGGTCGAGAAGGCCATCGCCCTTGCTGGAGGTCGCGTTCTCGCCGGCGAGAGCGAGGATCCGGCCATGGCGCGGTCGCGGCTGCGCGGCGAACTGGCCAAGCTCGATGCCGTGATCATTCGCGAGGCGCTGTCGGTGGCGCGCCTGACGGCGCAGCTCGACGACCGCGACGCGATCGAGGAAGACGACATTCCGGCGCATGCGCGGGCCTATCTCGAAGGTTCCGTCGCCGACACGATGCGGAAGGTCGAACAGCGGCTTCTCGAAACCGATCGCAGCGGCTTCCAGGCCCAGAAGGCGGTGCTTGTCGAAGGCGTCGCCGAGGCGGAGCGCGGGCAGGAGCTGCTGAAAGAGCTCGGGGCGAAGGTCAACGAGTCGATCGACATGAGCCGCGCCGAGCTCGAGCGCGGGCGCATCCTGCAGCAACGTGGCATCAAGACCCTGACGGACGTCACCAATCTGGAGCGCCAGCTGAACACCGCGGAGGCGCGGCAGTTGCAGGTCATGAGCGACGCCTCGGACGGTCGTCGCGAGCTCGGCGCGCTCAAGCAGCAGCTGAGCGGTCTGGAGCAGGCCCGGAAAGTTCAGGCCCTGACCGATCTGCAATCGCACAATGCCGAACTGGCGGCCTCGCTCGCCTCGCGAGGGGCCTATGAGGAGCAGCTGATGCTGACGCTGGCGCTGCCCGCCGCGAAGCTTCGCGAGGCCAAGAAGGCCGTGCTCGACTTCGTCGTCCGACGCAAGGGCCCCGATGGCATCGACGAAATGGTTGTCGAACCGTCCAGTCCCATCGAGCCTGGCGACGTGGTGTCCGTCAGCATCCGGACCCCGCAGCAGGGTGTGCTGCTTGACCTGCTTCAATCCGGCGTCATCCCTCCGATCGGCGGGGAACTGTCGCAATAGCGCCTGTCGGTTCTTCGTGCCGGCGGGGGCGGCGCGCCGACCTCCGCCACCGGATATCATCGTCGCGACAGAATCAGAGCACGCCGCGCCGGTCCGATGAGGGGTGGCGCGGCCATGGGAGCGCGACACGGTGACGATCACGATCTATGGCATCAAGAACTGCGACACGATGAAGAAGGCCCGGCAGTGGCTTGATGCGAATGGCATTTCCTATTCGTTCCACGACTACAAGGCCGAGGGGATCGATCTGCCGCATCTCGATCGCTGGGTGAAGGAGCTTGGCTGGGAGACGGTTCTGAATCGAGCCGGCACTACCTTTCGCAAGCTGGAAGAGGCCGACAAGAGCGATCTCGATGCCGCAAAGGCGATCGCGTTGATGCAGGCGCAACCGTCCATGATCAAGCGTCCGATCCTCGACCTTGGCGACGGCCGCCTTCTCGCCGGCTTCAAGCCGGAGACCTATGCCGCGGCTTTCAGGTGAGCAAGCTATAGTCCTATATCGATATAAGGATATCTTTATATCAAGCTTGACCACCCTGCGGGGAGCGCCTAAGGGTGTCGGTGTCGTGGTCTTCGGCGTCGTTTCGGCGGCGCCGGAGCTAAGAGGGAATCCGGTGCGTCATGCCTGCTGCGGCGTGGCAAGGCCGGAGCTGCCCCCGCAACTGTGAGCGGCGAGCTCCTGTCCAACTCCGCCACTGAAGCCGGAAGGCTTCGGGAAGGCCGGGCCGGGGCGGCGACCCGCGAGCCAGGAGACCTGCCGCGACCTCATAACGTCCCTGGGCGGGGTGTCCCGGTGGTGCGCCTGCGCCCGCCGGTCCGCGATCGTCGGGATTCTCCGCATGCGTCCGCTCGGCCTTTGCCCCCAACATTTGGGGTTCAAGCCGATGTCTTCTTTCTCTCTTCCTGTCAGCACGCTCGGTACGCCGCGGATCGGCCCGCGCCGCGAGCTGAAATTCGCCCTCGAAGGCTACTGGTCCGGCCAGATCGATGCCGACGAACTGCTCGCCCGCGCGGTGGCGCTTCGGGCCGCCAACTGGGCCCGCCAGAAGGCGCTCGGGATCACGATGATCCCGTCGAACGACTTTTCGCTCTACGACCAGGTCCTCGACACCAGCGTGATGGTCGGCGCTATTCCCGAAATCTATGGCTGGAGCGGCGGGCCGGTGCCGCTCGACACCTATTTCGCCATGGCGCGCGGCAGCCAGGGCCACGAGCCGGACCCAGCCTGCGCCGGGCATCATCACGGCCCTGGGCAGGGCGTGCCGGCGCTCGAAATGACGAAATGGTTCGACACCAACTACCATTACATGGTGCCGGAGTTCACGCGCGGGCAGCGCTTCATGCTCGCCTCGACCAAGCCGCTCGACGAGTTCCGCGAGGCGAAGGCGCTCGGGTATCACACCCGTCCCGTCCTGCTCGGCCCGGTCAGCTATCTGAAGCTCGGCAAGAGCAAGGATCCGTCGCTCGATCCGTTGTCGCTGCTGCCGGCGCTGCTGCCCGTCTATGTCGAGATGCTGCGCAAGCTGGCGGCGCAGGGGGCGGACTGGGTCCAGATCGACGAGCCGTGCCTCGTCCTCGACCTCGACGAGCAGGCGCGGCAGGCGCTCCGGGTCGCCTATGGCATGTTCGCCTACGCGCTGCCGAAGCTGAAGCTGATGCTCACGACCTATTTCGGCGGTCTCGGTGATAATCTCGACACGGCGCTCGGCCTGCCGGTCGCCGGCCTTCACGTCGATCTCGCCCGGGCGCCCGAACAGCTGGACGCCGTGCTCGCGAAGGCGCCGAATGGCCTCGTCCTGTCGCTCGGCGTCATTGACGGCCGCAACATCTGGCGCGCCAATCTCGCGAAGCTGCTCGATCGTCTCGAGCCGGTGCTGGCGCGGCGCGGGGCGGATCATCTCCAGATCGCGCCCTCCTGTTCGCTGCTGCATGTTCCGATCGACCTGGCGCTGGAGACCGACCTTGATCCCGACCTCTCGAACTGGCTCGCCTTCGCGGCCCAGAAAATGGACGAGCTGGCGACGCTCGGCCGGGCGCTGGCCGGCGGGCGCGGCGTCGTCGCCGAGCGCATCGCGGAGTCTGTCCTCGCCGCCAGCGCGCGGGCCACATCGCCGAAAGTGCATGATCGCGCCGTGGCGTCGCGCGCGGCGGCCGTGACCGGAGAGATGGCGCGACGCGCCAGCCCGTTCGGCGATCGCCATGCCGTCCAGCGGGCGATCCTCGGCCTGCCGTCTTTTCCGACGACGACGATCGGCTCCTTTCCGCAGACGGGCGCGGTGCGTCAGGCGCGGGCGGCACATGCCAAGGGTGGGCTGACGGCGGAGGCCTATGACGCCTTCCTGCGTCAGGAGACGGCGGCGGCGATCCGCTGGCAGGAGGAGATCGGCCTCGACGTGCTGGTACATGGCGAGTTCGAGCGCAACGACATGGTGCAGTATTTCGGCGAGCAGCTGGCCGGTTTCGCCTTCACCAAGTCGGGATGGGTGCAGAGCTACGGCTCGCGCTATGTCCGGCCGCCGATCCTGTTCGGCGACGTGTCGCGGCCGAAGCCGATGACGGTGGATTGGTGGCGCTATGCGCAGTCCTGCACGGCGAAGCCGATGAAGGGCATGCTGACCGGCCCGGTGACGATCCTGAACTGGTCGTTCGTGCGCGACGACGTTTCGCGCAGCGCCGCCTGTCGACAGATCGCGCTCGCGATCCGTGACGAGGTGCAGGACCTGGAGAAGGCCGGGGCACGCATGATCCAGATCGACGAGGCGGCATTGCGCGAGGGCCTGCCGCTTCGGCGCGGCGAGTGGGGGCACTATCTCGACTGGGCGGTCGAGAGCTTCCGCCTCTGCGCTTCCGGCGTGCGGGACGAGACCCAGATCCACACGCATATGTGCTATTCGGAGTTCAATGACATCATCGATGCGATCGCGGCGATGGATGCCGACGTCATCTCGATCGAGACCTCGCGCTCCAGGATGGAGCTCCTCGACGCCTTTGTCAGCGATCGCTACCCGAACGATATCGGGCCGGGCGTCTACGACATCCATTCGCCCCGCGTTCCCGCCGTCGCCGAGATGACGGCGCTGCTGGAAAAGGCGACGGAAAGGCTGTCGGCCGGACAGGTCTGGGTCAATCCGGATTGCGGCCTGAAGACGCGAACCTGGGACGAGGTGCGGCCGGCGCTGGTCAACATGGTCGCCGCCGCGCGGCAGCTGCGGGCCATGTTCGCGGAGGCGGCCGAATAGAGCTTGCAATGGCTGGCCGTGCCGGAGAGCGATTCCGGCGCGGCCATTCTCTGAAGTCTATTCAGTTCAAGGCCTTGCGGGTTCAGGCTCGCAGGGCCCTGAGCGCGTTCAGGATGACGGCGACGTCGATCGCCTCCTGCAGCAGCGCGCCTTGCAGCGGCGGCAGGTAGCCGAAGGCGGCCGCGATCATGGCGAGGATCGAGAGGCCCAGCCCGACGATGACGCTCTGCAGGGCGATCCGTGCCGAGCGATGCGCTATCCCGATCGCGTCGGCGAGATGATCAATCCGGTCGACCAGCAGCACGACGTCCGCCGTCTCCGACGAGGCGGCGGCGCCTCGCGCGCCCATGGCGACGCCCACATCGGCCACGGCCAGCGCCGGCGCGTCGTTGACACCGTCGCCAACCATCATCACGGAACCGGCGGCACGCGCCTCGATGACGACGTCGACCTTGTCCTGCGGCGTGAGGTCGGCCTTCAGGTCATCGATGGCGAGGCTGCGCGCCACCGCCTCCGCGACGGCGGCGCGGTCTCCGGTCGCCAGCACGATGCGCGCGATGCCGGCGGAGCGCAGGCGCTGGATCACCGAAGCCGCGTCGGGGCGCAGCGGATCGGACATCACCAGCGTGCCGGCGAGAATGCCGTCGACGACGACGTCGACCGTCGCCGCGCTGCCGGGAAAGCCGGGCTTCCAGATGCCGGCGCCGGGCTTCAGGTAGCTCCGGGCATAGGCGGATCCGCCGACGACGACCTGATGCCCGTCGACCATGCCGATCAGGCCTGCGCCTGCGCTCTCCTGGATCTCGGTCGGGGTCGACAACTTCAGCCCGCGTGCCTGCGCGGTCTTGATCAGCGCCTCGGCCATGACATGGGTGGAGCCCTGGTCGAGCGATGCGGCCAGGCGCAGGACCTCATCGGGGCGCTGTCCCGGCGCGGCCCAAATGTCGGAGAGCTCGGCGCGGCCATGCGTGAGCGTGCCGGTCTTGTCGAGGACAGCGACGCGGGCCCGGCCGAGCGCCTCGAGCGCGCCGCCGCCCTTGACCAGCACGCCGAGCTTGGCGGCTCGGGAGATGCCGGAGATGATCGCGACGGGAACGGCGAGGATCAGCGGGCAGGGGGTCGCCACCACCAGCACGGCGAGGGCGCGGATCGGATCGCCGGTCCAGATCCAGGCGCCGCCGGCGAGCAGGAGCGTCAGGGCGAGGAACCAGAGCGCATAGCGGTCCGCCATGCGGACGGCTGGTGCCTTCGACTTCTCGGCCTCCTCGACGAGACGAACGATCGCCGCATAGGCGCTCTCCGAAGCGGGGCGCAGGGCGACGAGATCGAAGGAGGCTCCCACCGCCGTCGTGCCGCTCAGCGCCTCCTCCTCACGGCGCAGCGTGACGGGCAGCGGTTCGCCGGTCAGCGCGGAGGTGTCGATCACGGCCTCGTCGCTGGCGATGGTGCCGTCGACGGGCAGAACCTCGCCCTGGCGGATCAGTAGCGTGTCGCCCGGCAGCACGGCCTCGATCGGAACCTCCCGGAGGCCGTCGTCGGTGTGCTTCATGACGGTGCGGGCGACGCGCCCGAGCAGGGCCGTCATCTCGCGGCGCGCGCGGCGCTCGGCATAATTTTCGAGGTATTGGCCGCCCGCATACATGAGGGCGACCACGTTGCCGGCCAACTGCTCGCCGAAAGCGAGCGCCGCCGTCATCGAGAGGGCAGCGATGATGTCGAGGCCGGCATCGCCACGTCGCAGCGAGGTGACGATCTGCGCGAACAGGCTGAGGAGAACGGGGAGGGTGGCGAAGCCCCAGACGAAGGAGGCGGATCCGCGGCCTCCGACGAGATAAAGCAGGATGCCGGCGGCGAGCCCGCCGAGTGCCACGGCGACCAGCGCGACATTGCTGGACCAGATCGGCCTACGCTCCTGCTGCATCGCGTCTTCCCGCTCCCGCATGGGTTGATCGGCGGGCCTGTTCCCGCGCGAGTCGATGGCGGAGACAGCAGCGCACTTTCGGAGGCTTGTCGATGGGACGGATTGATCTCAGCCGGTTTCCAGGACGTCCTTCAGGACGACCGCCTGATTGTGCGTCTCGTCCCTGGCGCCGAACAGCAGCGTCGTCACGCGACCGGCGCATTGCCCGCGGAGCGCGGCGACGGCGTCCGGCTTCTCGGCTAACTCCGCGCGATAGCGGCGCTCGAACTCCTCCCAGTTCGAGACCTCGTGGTGGAACCACTTTCGCAGCGCGTCGGAAGGCGCGAGATCCCGGGCCCAGAGATCGAGTGCGGCATCCTCCTTCTTGATGCCGCGAGGCCAGAGGCGGTCGACAAGCACCCGGAAGCCGTCGGCGGGAGAGGGCGGATCATAGATGCGCTTGAGCTGGATCATGGCACCGTTCCCCGTGTTGCGTGCCGGCGGTCAGTCGGCTCGGGCGGCTGGCTGGCGCTGGCCGGCTGTTCCCGATGGGCCTGTCGCGGCCTGCTGGGCGCGCTGGCCGAACCAGATGCTACCGAGCACGATCACCATGCCGAGGATCTGCGCCGGGCTCAAGGTCTGGCCGAGCCACCACCAGCCGAGCAGCACGGCGGTGAGCGGGCTCAGGAAGCCGAGCGGCGACACGACGGCCGGGCCCAGCTTCGCGATGCCGCGGAACCAGAGGATGTAGGTCAGCGCCGCGCCAATCAGGCCGAGATAGGCGAGGCCGGCGAGGTTGGCGCCGGTGAGAGGCGGCAGCGCCGGCTCGAACCAGAGCGCCACGGGCAGCAGCAACAGTCCGCCGGCTGTCAGCTGCCAGGCGGTGAAGGCGAGGGGGGAGACGGGCGGTTGCCACTTCCGCGTCAGCACCGTGCCGAACGCCATGGAGACGGCACCGGCGAGACCGGCCAGGATGCCGATCGGGTCGAGCGCGGCGTTCGGCGTCAGGATCAGCAGCGCCACGCCGCCGATTCCGGCCGCCGCCGCCGCGATGGCGCCGAGGCGCGCCGCCGAACCGAGCAGGACATGCGCCAGCAGGATGACGATGAGCGGCTGGATCGCGCCGACCGTGGCCGCGACGCCGCCCGGCAGGCGATAGGCGGAGACGAACAGCATCGCCCAGAAGATCGAGAAGTTGAGCGCGCCCAGCACGAGCACGCGGAGCCACCAGATGCCGCTCGGCAATTGCCGGACGGCGAGAAGGAGCAGTAGGCCGGCGGGCAGGGCGCGGAAGACCGAGACGGTGAGTGGGTAGCCCTGCGGCAGCAGCTCCGTCGTGACCAGATAGGTGCTGCCCCAGATGGCGGGAGCAACGGCGGTGATGATCAGGTCCAGATTGCGCTGCATGGCAGGCCTCATGATTTATCTTGATATCAAGATAGGTGGATTAATCTTGACGTCAAGATATCTCCATGCCCTGATGCGGCATGGATCACGTTGACGAGATATTGCGGCAGTGGAACCGCGAGCGGCCCGACCTCGACGTCGGGCCGATGGGGCTGATCGGCCGGCTCGGCCGCATCGTGCACTACCTGACCCGCGAGATGGACAAGACCTTCGCCGCGTTCGGGTTGACGGGGGCGAGCTTCGATGTGTTGGCGACGCTGCGCCGGGCTGGAGCGCCCTACAGCCTGTCGCCGGGGGATCTGCTCGCCACGATGATGATTACGTCGGGGACGCTGACCAACCGGATCGATCAGCTGGAAAAGGCGGGCCTCGTCGCCCGCGCCAGCAATCCGGAAGACGGTCGCAGTGTTATCATTTCGTTAACCGAAACGGGGCTCGCGACAATCGATGCGGCGGTAACGGCGCATGTCGAGACGCAGAAGCGCCTGGTCTCCGTCCTCCCGGCCGAGGAGCGGGATCTGCTCGACGTCCAGCTGCGGGCATTCCTGGCCGGCATCGCGGCCAGGAGCTGAGGCGGGCGACCTAGCGCCCGGACGCGTGCCGGGCCTCGTGCTCGAGCAGCCAGCGCTTGCGGTCGGTGCCGCCGCTGTAGCCGGTGAGCGCACCGTCGGCCCCGACCAGCCGGTGGCAGGGGATGACGACGCAGAATGGATTGGCGCCGTTGGCATGGCCGACGGCGCGGGCCGATTGCGGCCGGCCGAGCTGTGTCGCCAGCCCGCCATAGGCGAGCGGCAGGCCGGGCGGGATGGCGCGCAGCGCCTGCCAGACGGTCTGCTGGAACGGCGTGCCGTCCGTTCTTACGGGGACCCGCTCGAGTGCGGCGATCTCTCCGGCGAAATAGTCCCGCATCGCGTTGGTGATCGCGGCAGGCACGGCGCCCGGAGCGAGCGCGAAGGTGCCTTTGCCGAGCCGGCGCCCAAGCAGCCGGTCGAGCCGATCCTCGCAGCCGACGAAATCCGCCGCGCGCAGGAAACCGTCCGCGTCGGCGACGAGCAGCATGGCGCCGATCGGTGTTTGGATCGTCTCCAGTACCAGCCGCGTCGTCATCGATCAGCTCGCATCGTGGAAAATGATGCCGAGCGTGTGGCGGCGGCCGGAGCGGACGCGACTGACGCCGTGGCGGAGGTTGACGCGGTAGTTGCCCTTGCTGCCCTGGACCGGCCGGTTGTGCACGGCGAAGGCGACGGCGTCGCCCTGGCGGAGCGGCACCACCTCGGCGCGGCTCTGCATGCGCGGCCGCTGCTCGGTCAGCACGAATTCGCCGCCGGTGAAATCCGCGCCCGGTTCCGACAGCAGGATCGCCACCTGCAGCGGGAAGGCGAGGGCGCCGTAGAGATCCTGGTGCAGGCAGTTGAAGTCGTCCGGCCCGTAGCGGAGCAGGAGCGGCGTCGGCCGCGCCTGCCCGGCCGCGTGGCAGAGCGCCAGATAGTCGGCGTGGCGTTCGGGATAGCGCGTCGGCTCGCCCATCCGCAAATTCCAGTCATTGGCGATCGTCGCGAGCCTCGGATAGAGCGCCGTGCGCAGCTCGCCTACGAGATCCGGCAGCGGATAGCGGAAATAGCGGTATTCGCCCTTGCCGAAGCCGTGCCGCGCCATGTGAATGTGGGCGCGGAAATGCGCCTCCTCGTCATAGAGCGCGGCGATCCCGCGGCATTCTTCGGCCGTCAGCAGATTTTCCAGCACGGCGCTGCCGTAGCCGTCGAGATCGGCGGCGAGACGCTCCCAATCCAGGCGGCCGACGCGGTCGTCGGCCGCGTCGACGCTGTTCATCGCGAGGGGCGCGGCGCTCATGCCTGCGCCTCCTTCTCGAGCAGCGCCTGCTTGCGCTGGACGCCCCAGCGATAGCCGGAGAGCGCGCCGTCGTTCCGCACCACGCGGTGGCAGGGGATCGCCACCGCGATCGTGTTGGCGGCGCAGGCACCGGCGACAGCCCGCATCGCGTGCGGCGCGCCGATGCGCGTGGCGATGTCGCGATAGCTCGCCGTCTCGCCGGCCGGGATGGCGCGCAGCGCCTGCCAGACACGCTGCTGGAAGGCGGTACCGCGCACGTCGAGCGGCAGGTCGAGGCCGAGCGCCGGCGCCTCGACGAAGCCGATGACCTTCGCCACCAACTGCTCGAACTCGGCGTCGCCGCCGATCAGGTTGGCCTTCGGAAACCGGTCCTGCAGCTCCCGCGCCAGCTGGTCCGGATCGTCGCCGAGCGCGATCGCGCAGATGCCCTTGGCGCTTTGGGCGACGAGGATGGCGCCGAGCGAACACTGCGCCAGCGCGAACCGGATGTCGGTATCGGCGCCGCCGGCGCGATAGGCCGTCGGCGTCATGCCGAGCATCGCATTGGAGGTCGCATAGAAGCGACCGCTCGAATTGAAGCCTGAATCGTAGATCGCTTCGGTGACGCTCCCATCCCCGCTCGCGAGCTGGGTGCGGGCGCGGGCCCCCCGCTGCGCCGCCGCATAGGCTTTCGGCGTCACGCCGGTCACCGCCTTGAAGACGCGGTGGAAGTAATACGGGCTCATGCCGACCGTGCGGGCGAGCTTGGCCAGCGCCGGCGGCGTGTCGGCCGCCTCGATGGCGCGGCAGGCGCGCGCGATCGTTTCCGCATGTTGCTCGGCGAGCGAGGCGGCGTTGGGCGTGCAGCGCCGGCAGGCGCGGAAGCCGGCAGCCTCCGCCTCGGCGGGCCCGGCATGGAAGGCGACGTTCTCCGGCTTCGCCTGGCGAGCCGGGCAGGAGGGCCGGCAATAGACGCCGGTCGTCCGCACCGAATAGACGAACTGGCCGTCGAAGGCGCGGTCGCGCGCTATTACGGCCTGCCAGCGCGGATCGCGCTCGGCCGGCGCGACGGTCTCGACCTTGGTCTCGGTCCTGGCCTCGGCGGCCGGGATGGTCTGGTGGAGGGCGTGGGCCATGGCTTCATCCTTCGCATGGATCGTGCCCTCTAGGTAGGCCCGCCTCGAAACGCCCGCACTCCGCCGCTTGCTTTCAAATCGTCGTGCCCGTTACGCGCACGCCCTGGAAGCGGGCAACGGCCCTTCGCCTCGACCGGATCGGTCCTTCCGGACAAGGCGCCCGGGATGGCGCGAGGCGAGGCGCCGGGCGCTGGTCATCCGGCCTCCTCCGGGCCGGAGCGCGGCCGCGCTCCGGCGATGGCCGTTACCTCGGCCGGTGCTTTTCAAGCCTGGTTCCCCAGCGTAAAGTGAGCTCGCCGAAGCCGTGTCCGGTCGCCTGCCTTCGGTCATGCTTGCCTCTTCCGGCGATAGAAACGGTTCGTGGTCCGAGGCGCATTGTCTGAGACGAACGAGACTGCCGTTCGCAAGCCGTCATTTGCCTTTTCGTTGAACCAACGGTTTCAGGTGGAGGAGTGAAATGGCCGATATAAAGCATGAAGACGAGAACAAGCATGAAGAGCTGAACAAGCCGCCGCGCAGTGCCGAGGAGCTTCGCCAGGAAATTCTGCAGCAGCGCCTGCTCGAGGCGAGCAAGCAGCGGGAGCAGCAGACGAAGCAGAACGAGGCGCTGACGAAGTTCGCGGAGAGCTTCCTGCACGACCAGATCAGCGACGACGAAGTCGAGACGGTTCGTCGCGTGGCGCTGAACGCGGTCAAGAACGGCCAGTACGAGGCGATGGTCTACAGTTTTCCCTCGTCGCTCTGCACGGACAAGGGGCGGGCGATCAACAGCGCGGATCCGGATTGGCCCGAAACGCTGCAGGGCAAGGCCAAGCAGTTCTATGAGCGCTATGTCGAGTACGCCAAGCCGCAGGGCTTCAAGCTCAGCGCCATGATCATCAACTTTCCCGGCGGATTTCCGGGCGATGTCGGCTTCTTCATCAGCTGGAAGGACGACGTCAAATAGGCGCTGGTCCGAAGCCGGGCCGGATCACGGCCCGGCTCCGGCCAAGACTTCGGGCACGATGTTGCGCGGCGTGACGTCGTCGACGAAATCGTTGGGCCGCCTCTGGCGCTTGCCGAACTTGGGCTTGTCGAACGGCACGCGCTCATACGGGATCGAGCTCAGTATGTGCGAGATGCAGTTGAGCCGCGCCCGCTTCTTGTCGTTCGACGGCACGATCCACCAGGGCGCGTGACGCGTGTCCGTCGCCCGGATCATCTCGTCATAGGCCTTGGTGTAGTCCCACCAGCGATTGAAGGACTCGATATCCATCGGGCTGAGCTTCCATTGCCGCAGCGGGTCCTTGACGCGCTGGTGGAAGCGCCGTTCCTGCTCCTCCTCGCTCACGTCGAGGAAGTATTTCAGCAGCGTGATGCCGCCCTCGATCAGGGCCGACTCGAAGCGCGGCGTCTGCTCGAGGAAGCGTCGCGCCTTCTCCTCGGGGCAGAAGCCCATGACGCGCTCGACGCCGGGGCGGTTGTACCAGGACCGATCGAAGATCACGATCTCGCCGCCGGCCGGCAGATGCTGGATGTAGCGCTGCATGTACATCTGCGTCTTCTCGCGATCGGTCGGCGCCGGCAGCGCGACGACGCGGAACACGCGCGGGCTGACGCGCTCGGTGATGCGCTTGATCACCCCGCCTTTCCCGGCGGCGTCGCGGCCCTCGAAAATGATGGCGATGCGGGCGCCGGTCTTCTTGACCCAGGCCTGCAGGTGGCAAAGCTCGACCTGCAGGCGGATCAGCTCCTTCTCGTAGGCCTTCTTGTCCATTTTCACCGGGGCGTCCGCCTCGGGATCGGCCTGACTTTCCGCTTCCCTGGCCTTGTCCCTGTCCTTACCCTTGTCCTTGCTCATGTCGACCTCCCAACCGGCACGATGAATTCACGGAGCGTTCAACGCTCGGCCTCAAACGCTTGATAGGCGTCCTCAAGGATCTCGAAGATCATGCCGGCGCCGATCACGTCGATGACGCCGGCGCGGCGAAGCAGTTCGCGCGCGTCCGAATGCAGCTCGGCCAGGCCGAAGCGGATGCCGCGATCGCGCAGTTCGAGGGAGACCTCGCGCAGCATCTCGGTCGCCGAGCTGTCTATCTGCGCGATGGCGCTGGCGTCGACCAGCAGCCAGCGCGTATCGGGCGGCAGCCCGTCGGCGATGCTGCGCAGGCGCTGCCCGACATAGTCGATGTTGAAGAACAGCAGGCTGCCCTGGACCAGGCAGACGGCGAGGCCGGGCACCGGGCGCGCCTCCGGGGTGTGGTGCAGCTTGTAGAAGCCGTCGTGGCCCGGAATGCGGCCGAGCAGGGCGTCGCGCGGGAACATCTGCTTGCGCAGCAGATAGACCAGCGTCGCGCCGATGGCGATGACGACGCCGTTCAGCACGCCGAGGCCGATCGGCCCCCACATCGCGATCACGGCGAAGACGAACTCGACCTTGCTGACGCGCCAGACCTGCCGCATGGCGCCCAAATCGATCATGCCGAGCGCGGTCGAGGCCAGGATGGCGCCGAGCGCGGGGATCGGGATGATCCTAAGCGCCGGCCCTAGGAACAGCAGCGTCGCGATCAGCGTCGCCGCCGCGACGAGGCTGACGAGCTGCGAGCGGCCGCCGACACTCAGATTCACCGCCGTGCGCGAATCCGAGGCCGTCACCGGGAAGGCGCCGAACAGGCCGGCGCTGAAATTCGCCGCCCCGAAGCCGATCAGCTCGCGGTTCGGATCGACCGAGGTGCCGGCCCGGGCGGCGAAGCTGCGCGCCGTGATGATGCCGGCGCCATAGCTGACCAGGAAGATCGCCGCCGCGCCGAGCGCCAGCGTCTGCAGCGGCAGGTCGGCGATGCGCGGCAGGGTCAGCGCCGGCAAGCCGCTCGGAATGTCGCCGACGATGGCGATGCCGCGGCCCTCGAAGTCGAACAGAGCCGACAGCACGACGGAGAGCAGCACGACCAGGATGGGGCCGGGGACGGGAAACCGCGTGATCCGCACGATCTGCAGCAGGAGGAACATCCCGCCCGCCAGCGCCAGCGTCGGCCCGTGGATCGAGCCGGCCTTGCCGATCAGCTCGAGAAGCGGCCGCAGCAGCCCCTCGGATTCGATCCTGACCCCGGTGAAGCGGCCGATCTGGCCGACCAGGATCGAGAACGAGATGCCGATGAAGAAGCCGGTCAGGATCGGTCGCGACAGGAAATTGGCGAGAACGCCGAGCCGGAACGCCCAGGCGACCAGGCAGAGGACGCCGACGCCGAGCGCCAGCACTTCCGCCACTTCGGTGGCGTTGACGCCAGCCGGCACGTTCGCCATCACGGCGGCGAGCGTCGCCGCCAGCACCGTCGTGGTGGCGGCGTCCGGCCCGACGATCAAGTTGCGCGAAGGGCCGAAGAAGGCATAGGCGATCAGCGGCGCGATGCTGGCATAGATGCCCGTCTCGGGCGGCAGGCCGGCGATCGCCGGATAGGCGATGGCGCTCGGAAGGCCGACGGCGGCGACGGCGAGGCCGGCGGAAAAATCGCGTGACAGCCACGCCAACTGGTAGCCGGAAAGGCCCGCTGGCAATGGTAGGTGAAACGCCCGCCCGCCTGAAACCATGTTGGCCCACATGCTTTCGGCGGTCTTCGGCGCCGAAGTCCCTCGGGATGCGATGCAGTCAACCAGTTTTCTCAGCATATACGCTTTGCAGGCGGCGCAAAAGCGCGTGCGCGCGTGCCCTCGATCGCCCGCTTCCTTCTCGTTCGGCCCGGCTTGCGCGGCGGTGATCGGTCTGGCGGCGCGGCCGCCGGCGATTGACCGGCCGGCGGGCGCCATGTCCAATGCACGCGGAAGTTTCATCGAGGGATCGCGATGCGAATCAGGATCAGTCAGCTCATCGCCGCCGCGCTGGTCGCGCCGGCCCTTCTGGTGGCGCAGGCCGGGCCGGGCGAGGCCAAGGACGGCAAGAACGCCGCCGCCATCATCGGCGGCCTCGCCGGCATCGCCGTCGGCGCGGCGATCGCCGACAGCGCCAACCGCAACCGCGACATCTATGGCGCGCCGCCGCCGCCTTCCTATAACCCGCCGGCGCCGTTCTCGCCCTCCGGCGGCATCATCTGCTATCCGGCCCAGCGCGCCTGCTACAACAATGGCGGCGCCTACAACAGCAACTGGACCTGGCGCGTCTACGGCCGCTGAGGGGGACATCATGCTCGCAGAAAAGATCCGCGGCGCGCTCGCCGCCACCGCCTTCGCCGCCCTTCTCGCCGGCCCGTTCGCCGCCGCGCATGCCGAGAGCGGCAACATCGCGCCCGAGCCGCCGGCCGGCGCCACCGCGCCCGCGCCCGACGCAGACACCGACCGCGCCGACGCGGCCTGGGCCGATTTCCTCGAGACCGAGGGCGCGATCCTCGCCGACGCCCAGTTCGCGGCCCTGAACAACCTCGCCTTCCAGGCGGCGGCGGTGCGCGTCTGCGACGGCCACGGCCTCGCCAAGGAAACCTTCGGCAAGGCGATCGGCGACGTCATCGCCAGCGGCGACCAGCAGCTCACCGACGAGCAGGCCGAGGAGCGCAAGACCGCCATCCTCGTCGCCTTCGGCGCCCGCTACGGCCTCTTCATCGCCGAAGCCCATGGCGACAAAGCAGACTTCTGCGCCGCCGCCGCCAAGCTGAAGGCGGAACCGGAGGGGACGCCGGTGTTTCTGGAGTAGGGGTAGGAGAAAGGGGGGCGCTGGCGGCGGAGGAAACGTTCCCGCGGTTGGTCTGTCTGTCGAAATGCCGAATGACGGCCGATCCCTTCTCCTTGGCACACCGTTGGACGAATATAAACTACCCATCCCTGTTTTAGCCTGACGTTAAACGTGCTTATGCCCGTATCTGATCAAGAATTATTCATGAAATTGGGGGCTAGGGGTGCTGTTTACCGAATTTGACCGGCCAGTGTTTAAAATTTTGCCGAAGAACGACACTGGTGGAGCCAGTGGACATCAAGCGGGTTTCTTGGTTCCTAGGGATCTCAAGAACTATTTTCCGGTGATGCCGCCAACGTCGGCGGCCAAGCCAGCTGTGTATCGCGAGATTTCGGCTGCCCTATTTGTCAATGATAGTAGCCTTGGCGTTGTCAGGACAAATTACCAGCATCAGACTTGGGCCGGAACCAGAACTGCGGAGCGTAGAGTCACTGGTGGGTTGGCAACTTGGTTAGCTCAAGCAAACAAAGGCGACGTTCTGCTGATCGAGCAGAGCTTGACTGATGAGCTTTTTTACAGATTCACCATCTGCAAGGCCGGATCTGCTGCCCATGCTCGCATCGCCTCGCAGATTGGTTCGCGGCGGTGGGGTGTGCTTCTGACCTCCGATCCGCCCGTCGCAGCGGTTGACGAGGCGCATGCGGCAACTGAGCAAGCTGCTCATGAAGCCGCCCCATTTCTGGACTTGTTCGACAATGACGCTGTCCTAACGGAAACAAGAGTCAGGCGGATCGCCCGTGCTAGGGTCTTTCAGCGGCGGGTATCTGAAGTATATGGAGGCCGTTGTGCAGTCTGCGGAGGTGGATTGCATACGTCTCACGGAAAGTCGGAGGTCGAAGCTGCCCACATTGTTCCGCGCAGTTTGAAGGGCGCGGACGATATCAGGAATGGTTTGGCGCTATGCCGGACCCATCATTGGGCGTTCGACAATGGGCTGTTCGGAATCAAGGATGGTCTTGTCTATCTTCCCTCGGTCGTCGCGAGCCGGCCAGAAAATGCTGACCTCGTTGCGTTTTCCGGCAAGAAGCTCCGTGCGCCGACACATGGTGCAGCCGCTCCAGCCCAAGCAGCGCTCGAATGGCATTTTCGCGAAATCGTGATAAGATGGTAACTTAGGCGCCAGATTTGGCTGCATGGCTCTACGAGGATTGGGGGCGGCGTGGTTCTGCCTATCTACCCTCAATCACGAGCGGGCCGCTGCCAGAGCGGAGCCAATCCTCGCAACTGTTGAGGACAACATCGAGCGGCAGCCGAGAGGGGCCCTTTAGCGCGCATTCCCACACAACTCCGACACGCCAGCCATCCGCTTCAAGTGTTAGCACAGCAATCGCGTCCCTTTGTCTATTGCGTTGGATTTTGCTCCGCCAGTATTCGGGTCTGCTAGACGGCCATTTGAAAATCTTACAATCATGGCCGTGCCAGAAACATCCGTGCGCAAAGAGAACAGCCCTCCGCTTGGGAAATACTAGATCGGGCTTTCCGGCCAGCTTCTTGCTATGAAGCCGGTATCGGAGGCCCCGCGCGTGAAGACCCTTTCGGAGGGCTAATTCCAAGCGTGTGTTCTTTCCGCGGATGCCGGACATCATCCGGCTCCGCACTTCCGGGGAGACGATGTCAGGCATAGGCCCGCTCAGTGATCAAATCTCCTTGATTTTCGCGCTCCAGTGCAGCCTCAATCCAAGGCTTCATGCCCTCTGCGATGAATTCGACCACGGGCACCACTACGGCGTTGCCGAACTGGCGATAAGCCTGCGTATCCGAAACTTCTATCCGGAACGGGCGACCGGGTCGCTCAAACCCCATCAGGCGGGCACACTCTCTAGGCGTAAGGCGACGGGGCCTGTTGCCGGGCCGATCCACGAGTACCTCGGAACCGTCCTTGTAATAACGGGCAGATAAAGTGCGCGTGACATCGTTAGGGCCGAAGAGGCTGTAGCCAAAACCGTTACCCTTGGCTGCATGCTTTTCTTTGTACTTTTGAAGATAACTCCATAGATGTTCTGTAAGTGTGTATTTCGAGCTGACCTGATCAGCGGGTTCTAGAATGCTCCCCAGCTTTGGTCCTGGGAGCGGAGGTGGCGTCAGTGCGTCGATATCAAAGCCGCATTGATCCCTAAAGCCCACAATGAAGATCCGCTCGCGCTTCTGGGGCACCCATGGCTCGGAGCTGATGACACGATGCTGGACATGGTAGCCCAACTCGTTTCGTAGCACATTGATGATGGTCGCAAAGGTTCGTCCGCCGTCATGGTTTTCGAGATTCTTGACGTTTTCCAGCAGAAACGCCTTCGGCCTGTGGTGTGCAATAATGCGTGCTGTATCAAAGAACAGGGTTCCTTGCGTATCACACAGGAAGCCGTGGGGGCGCCCTAGTGCATTCTTCTTGGATACACCCGCGATGGAGAACGGCTGGCATGGAAATCCTGCCAGAAGAACGTCATGCTCCGGAATGAGGTCGGGATCTTCTGAGTATTCCCTGATATCACCTCCAATGGGGTGATTGTCGGGATAGTTAAGAGCGTAGGTTTTTCTGCTGAACGGATCCCATTCCGATGTGAACACGCAACGTCCACCAATGCTCTCAAAACCCATACGGAGACCGCCAATACCCGCGAACAGATCGATGAAGCGAAACGCAGGTCCCTCCGATCCTGTTGCATTTTCACATCGGTCCGCTGCGGCCTGACGAAGCATCCGGATAGCAAGGCGATTTGGTTCGCTCTCGCCGCTGACGTACCTGAGGGCCTGTCGTTCAGATACCTCGATGAAGGTCGCGGCTTGCTCAAGCGTCATGCCTGCCTTGTCACAAAGCTGGGTGAACTCAGTCGTTCTGCGGGAGCGCATAAGATGCTCGAATCGTTAAATGCGAGGAAATAATGCGTCAAAGTGGCGGAAAACGTCCCGCCGCGCAAGCGCCGTGTTCTCTGTCTGTTCTGGATAGCTGGCTTTTACCTGCGGCTTCTAGTCGCCCGGACGGTTTCGCGCAGAGACTTAAGAGTGGAAATTGGGTCCTGCACTATGCATCTGGTTGGGTCGGCTAGACCCTAGGCGTAGGCTCTCGCCCCCGCTCATCCCCCCGCAAACACCTTCGCCACCACGGCCCTTGCGTCCGACTGAATCTCCGCCAGGTGGTCGGCGCTCAGGAAACTTTCGGCGTAGATCTTGTAGACTTCTTCCGTGCCGGAGGGGCGGGCGGCGAACCAGCCGTTTTCGGTGGTGACCTTGATGCCGCCGATCGAGGCGTCGTTGCCCGGCGCGCGGGTCAGGCGCGCCGTGACCTTCTCGCCGGCGAGCTCGTCGGCGTCGATCTTCGACGGGTCGAGTTTTCCCAAAATCGCCTTCTGCTCCGTCGTCGCAGGCGCATCGATGCGGGCGTAATAGGATTTGCCGAGATCGGCGGTGACCGACTGGTAGAGCTGGTTGGGGTCGCCGCCGGTCTTGGCGGTGATCTCGGCCGCCAGCAGGCCGAGGATGATGCCGTCCTTGTCGGTGGTCCAGACCTGGCCGTCGCGGCGCAGGAACGAGGCGCCGGCGCTCTCCTCGCCGCCAAAGGCGAGCGAGCCGTCGATCAGCCCGGCACTGAACCATTTGAAGCCGACCGGCACCTCGACCAGCTTTCGGCCCATCTTGGCGACGACGCGGTCGATCATGCCGCTGGAGACGGCGGTCTTGCCGAAGGCGCTCGCCGCCTTCCAGTCCGGCCGGTGGGCGCAGAGATAGGCGATCGAGGCGGCGAGAAACTGGTTCGGGTTCATCAGCCCGCCCGACGGCGTGACGATGCCGTGCCGGTCGGCGTCGGTGTCGTTGGCGAAAGCGATGTCGAACCTGTCGCGCAGCGCGATCAGCGGCGCCATGGCGGAAGGCGACGAGCAGTCCATGCGGATCTTGCCGTCCCAGTCCGCCGTCATGAAGGCGAAGGTCGGGTCGACGACGTCGTTCACCACGGTCGCGTCGAGGTGATAGCGCTCGATCATCGGCTCCCAGTATTTCACCGCCGCGCCGCCGAGCGGGTCGATGCCGATCTTCACGCCGGCGTCGCGGATCGCCTCCATGTCGATGACACTGCCGAGATCGGCGACATAGGGGGTGATGTAGTCATACGGGCGGATGCAGGCTTCCTGGACGGCGCGCGCATAGGGCAGGCGCTTCACGCCGTCGAGCCTGGCGGCGAGGAATTCGTTCGCCGCCTTGCCGATCCAGCCGGTGACGTCGACATCGGCCGGGCCGCCATTCGGCGGATTGTACTTGAAGCCGCCATCGTCGGGCGGGTTGTGCGAGGGGCTGATGACGATGCCGTCGGCGAGGCCCTCGGTGCGGCCGCGGTTATAGGTGAGGATGGCGTGCGAGATCACCGGGGTCGGCGTGTAGCCGCCCTCGGCGTCGATCCGCGTCTCGACGCCGTTCGCCGCCAGCACCTCGATCGCCGAGGCGAGCGCGGCTTCGGAGAGCGCGTGCGTGTCCATGCCGATGAACAGCGGGCCGGTGATGCCGGCCTGTTTGCGATAGAGGCAGACGGCCTGGGTGATCGCCAGGATGTGCCATTCGTTGAAGGCGGCGGCAAAGGCGGAGCCGCGATGGCCCGACGTGCCGAAGGCGACCTTCTGCGTCGGGACCGCCGGATCGGGCCTCAGCGCGAAATAGGCGGTCATCAGGCGCGGAATGTTGGTCAAAAGCGCGCGCGGGACCGGCTTGCCGGCGAGGGGGCTCAGATGGGTTTCCGACATGACGCCTTCTCTGCGATTCCAGACCGATGCGGTGGAGGACGAGCATGAAGGCCGGCGGTGTCGGGAGCAAGACGAATTGGCGCTTTTCCGCCTGACGCAGCGGCGCGAACGGGCGGCGCGCGGCGTCAGCGCCGGTTGCGCTTCTGCCGCGCGGCGACGGTCTCGGCATTGTGGGTGACGGCGGCGCGGACGAGCGCCTTGAAGGCTGCCTCGTCGAGCGTCTCGCCCTCATGGATGTCGATGGCGCGGCGGGTGTTGCCGGTGAGGCTCGCATTGAACAGGCCCGACGGGTCGTCGAGCGAAGCGCCGCTCGCAAAGGTCAGCTTGACGGCGTTCCTGTAGCTCTCGCCGGTGCAGATTATGCCGTCATGCGACCAGACCGGCACGCCGCGCCACTTGATCTCCTCGATCACGTCAGGATCGGCCTCGCGGATCCAGGCGCGCACGCGGGCAAGCGCCGGGCCGCGCCAATCGCCGAGCTCGCGGAGGATCGTGTCGATCTGGCGGGCGGGCGAGGTCAGGTCATGCTCGGTGGTGTCGTCCTCGGCAGCCGTCATCATCGGGCCTCGCTGTCGCGTTGAGGGAACTCACATCTTCTCGCCGGGCAGCCGGCTCGCCTGCTTCACCCAGGCTTCGAACTGAGCTTTGTCGAGGGGCTTGTCCTCGTAAATGTCGAGATAACGGACATGTTCCTGCTTCGACGCGCCGGGCGGCGGCGGATCGAGCGCGGCGCCGCGGAAGAAGGCGACCTTCACGTATTTCGTCATGCAGTGAAAGCTCAGGAACCAGACGTCCTTTTCGAGACCGTAGAAGGGGGAGTTCCACTTCACCGCCTTTTGCAGGCCGGGCACGGCGCGGGTGACGATCGCGTCGAGCTCTTCGCCGATCGCGCGCTTCCAGCCCGGCATGGCCGCGATATAGGCGGCGACCGGCGCCTCGCCATAGCCCTTCGGGATCTGCGGATTGCCGCCGGAAAGCAGCCTCGGCTTGTCGCCTGACGCAGATGTCTCGGCGGCGCCCGTCGATGCGGGGGCGGTCTTCCGGCTCATGCGCTGGCTCCCGTCCTGCGGGGGGATCTCGATGCCGGGCCGGGGCGATCCCGAACCCGGCGCGGCAATCCTAGTGTCGTAACGTCGAAACCGGCAAACGGTTCGGCTCTAGCTCTTGGTTCAGTCGCGCCTTCTTCACGCAAGCCGGCATCCACTTCGCTCGAAAGCGCGCTAATCCGTCTTGCGGAAGGTCAGGCCATGCTCGACGGCGGCCTTGCCGAACTTGCCGCGCACCTTGTCGATCGCCTCTTCCGCCTTCGCGCGCTTGGCGGCGGCGGGGTCGACAAGATCGTCCGGATCGGCGAGGCGCGGATCGGAAAAGTCCGAGACGGAGACGCCGATCAGCCGGTAGGTCGTGCCGTCCGTCTCATGCGTCAAAAGCTGTTCCGCCGTGCGAAAAATGCGGTCGGCGAGCCGTGTCGGATCGGCGAGCTGGCGCGAGCGGGTGCGAAGCTTGAAATCGGCCGATTTCAGCTTGAGCGTGACGTTGGAGGCGGCGAGATCGGCGCGCTTCAGCCGGGCGGAGACCTTCTCCGACAGGCGGCGCAGGATCGGCCGCAGGCTGCCAAAATCCGCGAGGTCGTGCTCGAAGGTCGTCTCGGCGCCGATCGACTTCGCCTCCTGGCGCGGCTCGACGACGCGGCGGTCGTCGGCGCGGGAGAGGCGGGCGAGGCGCAACCCCATGACGCCGTAGCGCCTGGCGAGGTCGCTCTCCTCCATGCGCTGCAGCTGGCCGATCGACTTGATGCCGTCCTCGGCGAGGCGCGCCGCGAGCGCCCGGCCGACGCCCCAGATCATGCCGACCGGCTTGTCGGCGAGGAAGGCGAGCGCCTCGGCGCGGCCGATCACCGAGAAGCCGCGCGGCTTGTCGAGGTCGGAGGCGACCTTGGCGAGGAACTTGTTGAAGGAGAGGCCGACCGAGATGGTGATGCCGATCTCCTGTTCGACGCGGCGCACGAAGCGCGCGATCGTCAGCGCCGGGGCGGCGCCGTGCAGCCGCTCCGTGCCGGAGAGATCGAGGAATGCCTCGTCGATCGAGATCGGCTCGACCAGTGGCGTCAGCTCCTGCATCAGGGCGCGGATCTGGTGGCCCACCGCCACGTATTTCTCCATGTTCGGTCGAATCACTGTTGCGTCGGGGCAGAGCTCCAGCGCCTTGAACATTGGCATGGCCGAGCGCACGCCGCTGATGCGCGCGATGTAGCAGGCGGTGGAAACGACACCGCGCTTGGCGCCACCGATGATCACCGGCTTGTCGGCAAGGCTCGGATCGTCGCGCTTCTCGATCGCCGCATAGAAGGCGTCGCAGTCGACATGTGTGATGGATAGGCTGCCGAGCTCGGGATGCGAGACGATGCGCGGGCTGCCGCAGGCGCGACAGCGCGGGCCTGCAGCAAGCGTCAGGCAGTCGCGGCAGAAGCCGGCTATGGCGTTGGCAGGGATCGACATGACGGCCCGGATGGCGGCTCGATGCCGCGAGGGGCCCAAATTACAGGCCGCGACCGGTCATCGCAATTCGTCGCGGCGTCGCTCCAATCGTCCGTGGCGGTGGCCTGTTCAGTTGCGATGCGGCGAGGGCGGATGATATAGCGGGCGGATGTTTTCGCCGCGTGCCGGCGTGTCCAACCGGTTCTTGCCAAAGGGTTCTCGCCATGTCCGTCGACATCGCCACCGTCAAGCGGGTCGCTCATCTCGCCCGGATCGCTGTCACCGAGGAGGAGGCTGCCTCCTTCCAGGGCGAGATCAATGCCATCCTCGGCTTCGTCGAGCAGCTGAATGAGGTCGACGTCGACGGCGTCGAGCCACTGACCTCCGTCGTCGCGCAGACGATGAAGAAGCGCGCCGACGTCGTGACAGACGGCTACTACGCCGATCGCGTCGTCGCCAATGCGCCGGTTTCCGACGACGATTTCTTCGTCGTGCCCAAGGTCGTCGAGTGACCTCTGGCGCAAGCCGCAGACTTTCCGAAGAGGGCGCGCGCGTCCTCGAGGTGACGCCGGTCACCGCCTCCGCCTCCTGACCTTCGAGATGCCGATGTCTTCGACAGACCTGACCAGCCTGACCATTGCCGAGATCCGCGACGGATTGTCGGCCAAGGCCTTTTCCGCGACGGAACTGACCCAGGCGTACCTCTCCGCGATGGAAGCGGCGCGTTCGCTCAACGCCTATGTGCACGAGACGCCGGACCAGGCGCTCGCCATGGCGGCCGCCTCGGACGAGCGGCTGGCGAAGGGCGAGGGCCGCGCGCTCGAGGGCGTGCCGCTCGGCATCAAGGACCTGTTCGCGACCGAGGGCGTGCATACCCAGGCCGCGTCGCACATCCTCGACAATTTCAAGCCGCGCTATGAATCGACGGTGACCGCCAATCTCTGGAACGATGGCGCGGTCATGCTTGGCAAGCTCAACATGGACGAGTTCGCCATGGGCTCGTCGAACGAGACGTCCTATTACGGTCCGGTGGTCAATCCCTGGCGCCGCGAGGGCTCGAACGCCCAGCTGGTGCCGGGCGGCTCGTCGGGCGGTTCGGCCGCCGCGGTGGCCGCGCGCCTTTGCGCCGGCGCGACCGCAACCGACACGGGCGGCTCGATCCGCCAGCCGGCCGCCTTCACCGGCACCGTCGGCATCAAGCCGACCTATGGCCGCTGCTCGCGCTGGGGCACCGTCGCCTTCGCCTCGTCGCTCGACCAGGCCGGCCCGATCGCCCGCACCGTGCGCGATGCCGCCATCCTGCTGAAGTCGATGGCCTCCGTCGACGACAAGGACACGACCTCGGTCGACCTCCCGGTTGGCAATTACGAGGGCGCGGTCGGCCAGTCGGTGAAGGGCCTGCGCATCGGAATCCCGCGCGAATACCGCCTCGACGGCATGTCGGAAGAGATCGAGGCGCTCTGGCAGCAGGGCATCGCCTGGCTCAAGGATGCCGGCGCCGAGATCGTCGATATCTCGCTGCCGCACACGAAATACGCGCTGCCGGCCTATTACATCGTGGCGCCGGCCGAGGCTTCGTCCAACCTGGCGCGCTATGACGGCGTCCGCTACGGCCTGCGCGTGCCGGGCGAGGATATCGCCTCGCTCTACGAGAATACGCGCTCGGCCGGTTTCGGCCGAGAGGTGAAGCGCCGCATCCTGATCGGCACCTATGTGCTGTCGGCCGGCTATTACGATGCCTATTACGTCCGCGCGCAGAAGATCCGCACGCTGATCAAGCGCGATTTCGACCTCGCCTTCGCGGCCGGCGTCGATGCCGTGCTGACGCCGGCGACGCCGTCCGCCGCCTTCGGTCTCGCCGAAATGGCGACGGCCTCGCCGGTCGAGATGTACCTGAACGACATCTTCACCGTGACGGTGAACATGGCCGGCCTGCCGGGCCTCGCCGTGCCGGCCGGACTCGACAAGGCGAAGCTGCCGCTCGGCCTGCAGCTGATCGGCCGGCCGTTCGAGGAAGAGACCCTGTTCCGCCTCGGCCAGGTCGTCGAAGACGCCGCCGGCCGCTTCTCGCCGGCCAAGTGGTGGTGACGCCGTCATGACGCGTACGCCGGCCGACTGCACCACCAAGGCCCATATCCGCACCGAGATCGACAGGCTCGACGGCGAGCTGGTGGCGCTTCTGGCGGAGCGGTTCGGCTATGTGCGCCGGATGGCGGAGATCAAGTCCTCGCCGGACGAGGCGCTGGTGCCGGAACGGGTCGACGAGGTGCTCGACCGGGTCGCCGTCGCCGCTGTGACCGCCGGGCTCGACGAGGAACTCGCGCGCGATCTCTGGCGCAAGCTGATCGAGTGGAACATCGACTATGAGCGGCGGACGATCGCCGCGCGGCTCGGGCAATAGTTGCCGGGCAAGGCTCAAAGGCCGGCGGACGGAAGTCCGCCGGCCTTTTTCGTTTCAGCGGTTGTTCAGCTGCGCGCGCACGGCGTCCAGCCCCGCTCGCGTGATGTGGTAGGGCGCGCCGCCCTTCGAGGCGATCAGGCGCCGGCGCTTCAGGCGCAGGAACAGATCCAGCGTGCAGTCGCTCAGGATCCAGCCCTCGCGGGTGGAGCAGTCGACCGCGACGAGGCGGCCTTCTTCATTCTTGTGATGGCGGATGGTCGCGCCCTGGGCGAGCGCATGCAGGATGCGCTGCTCGAGTTTCGAGACGTTCATCGATCGTTGGTCCGGATGTCGGTGATTGAAGCCGCAACAAAGCGGGCCGCGCAGCGACGACGCGCGCGGACTTCAAGCCCTGCCTAACGGGGGCAGGGAATCACCGGGACTCAAGCGAGCGGAACATCCAAACTCCTACGGAACGGCAGCGTTCATAGATGTATCATGCCGCGGCGGCAAGGCCGGTCGCCATCTGCGCCGTCGAACGGGCGGTCGGCGTTGCCGCCGTGCCACGCAGGGAGGGGAGGATCATGACGGGGAAAGACGCCACCGACATCGCGGGATTTCGAGCGTCGCTCGTGGGGACACGGCCGCCGGAAGGGCTGGCGGCGCCGCTCGCGGCGCTGTGGCATCTGGAGAAGGGCGACTGGGAGGCGGCGCATGCGCTCGTCCAAGACGATGCGAGCCGGGCCGGCGCCTGGGTGCACGCCCATATCCATCGCATCGAGGGCGACGACTGGAATGCCCGTTACTGGTATGGCCGCGCCGGCCAGCCGGCGGGGGAGGGTGATCTCGACAGGGAGCGGGCGGCGATCCTGTTCGCGCTGATGCCGAGCTGAGGGCCCGGCGGATCGCTCCGCCGGGCGGGATCGGGCGAGGTGCCCTATCCGATTACCAGGAGCGCTTCAGCCAGAACGTGGTCGCCCAGGCGTCGCCGTCGATCGCGGAGGTGTCGGAGTCGACCTTGTTGTAGGCGGCGTCGGCCAGCAGCTCGAGGCCGGAGACCGGCTTGAAGCTGACGGTGGCGCCGACGCGCATGGCGTCGAACTCGCGGTCGGCCCAATTGCTGTAGTCGGCCGTGCCCTCGAAATGGGCGTAGCCGGCGCTGAGCGACGACCAGACGCGATCGGTCCAGACGTGCTTGTAGGACGCGAACGCGCTCCAGCTGTCGCCCGGAATGGTGTCGAGGCCCTTGCCGCCGGCGGCCGTGCCGGTGGTGTAGCCGGCGACCGAGGTGCCGCCGGTGATGCCGGTGAAGGAGTTGCCGTTCTGGGCGTAGCTCGCCGAGAGCTGCAGCTTGTCACCCTTCGACAGGCTGTCGAGCGCGAATTCGACGATGCCGCCGACAGCGTAGCCGTCCTTCGGATCCCAGCGGGTGTTGATCGGGTCGATGTCGATCGCGTGCTTGAAATAGGCGCCGGCGATCTTGGTCTTGAAGATACCGGCTTCGTAGGTCACCGCACCGACGATGTCCGGCATGTTGCTGTTGCCGCCGAAACCATGACGGTCGCCGACTGCGTCGCGATCGCGCGGATCCTCGAGCGAGATGGCAAGACCGAAGCCGTTCACGGCGTAGGACAGTTCGATGTGGTCGGTCTTGGTGTCCGACGCGAACATGCCCTTGTCGTTGAAGCCCTGGCCGAAGTCGAACAGCGAGTCGAAGTAGCCGGCCTTGAGCGGGCCGAACTGCAGATAGGCCGAGTCGACATAGGCCGACTTGGTCGACTCGTTGATGTAGTCGGTGGCCGTCTGGCCGGTGCCGGGCGAGTTGCCGGTCTTGGCGCGGAAGTCGAGGAAGCCGGTCAGGTTGCCGTATTCGGTGATCGACGCGCCGGTCAGCTGGATCGAGGCTTCGGAGACGAAGTTGCCCCAGTTGCTCTCCGGGTAGTGCTTGTTGAAGGCGTCGAAGTCACTGTCGCCGAACGAGGTGATGAACTTCACATAGCCGCCGACCTTGATGCAGGTGTCGGTGCCGGGCGAGTAGAAGAAGCCCTTGCCGAAGGCGTCGCAGACCTTCACGTAGTCGACCGGCTCGGCGACGGTGAGGTCGGCAGCCTGGGCCGATCCGACGAGGATCATCGCGGCCGCAGAGCCGAGAAACAGAGATTTAAACGTCATTTCTGACCTTCCAATTCGGGAGCTTGGCGAGCGGCTTCGTTGGCGCGCGGCGCGATCCGCAGATCCGGCCGGCCAGGCGATGCGTCCGCTGCCCCCATTCCTGATGGTCGTCCGGAACCACCCCGTGTCCGTCGACGACACCGGCCGCGACCCCTCGCGACCGGCAGGCGCAACCTAGCCATGGCAGGATGAACTGCAATCTGGAATCAGGTCGAATTCCAGTATTACAGTTTTATGTACTTCGTGGGTTGCTCAAATGTCTCGGTCTAAAATGTAATGAGCCGGCAATTCATAATTGATACCCACAATAGTTTTGTGAATTAAACTTGGAAAGGGGTGTCCATAGAAGAAGTTCTGTTGGCTTTCGATAGACGTCATTTGTGTGGTGACGCCGCTGGAGGGAAGTCCAGTCGGAGCCGAGACCTGGTCCTGCCGTCGTGATCCTGTCCCCAGGCGGCGATCGAGATTGGCGACCGGTCTGCACTCATCATCCCGCCGGCGGGGAGGCTTCACGGGATTTCACGAGGCCGTGAGATCTGGTTGATCTGAATGTCGAAATATAAGCTCCGCCAATCTGACGGAAACGGCGTCCGACAAGATCCTAATCCGAGGTTCCTGGAGATTTTCTCAGAGCAGGGGCGTGGAACTCTCTTCACGCTGAAGCATTCTGCGCCTGGGGGGTATCGGATCTGAATTCTATTGGATGGAGGGCTTCATGATAGGATTTCGGCGGACCTCTATATCTTTGGTCTTTCTGGTCGGAACGATGTTGGTTCCCGCCCATGCCGGAGAGCTGGGCGGCGTAGTCAGCGGCGTGACCGGGGCCGTGGGCAATACGGTGACCGGGGTGACCGGTGCTGTCGGCAATACTGTCGGCGGCGGCCTCGGCAACACGGTCAGCAAGACGGGCGGCGCGCTCGGCGGGACCGTCAGCAGCCTCGGCAATTCCGTTGGCGGCACGGTCGGCAGCGTGACCGGCGGCCTGACCGGAGCGGGCGACGGCACGGCGCCGAGCGGAAACGCGCTGCAGAGCACGCCGAAATCGACGCTACTGTCCGGCATCGACGCGCGGCTCGACGTGTTGTCGAAGCGCGAGCTGGTCCGGCTCTGTCTCGGAGTCGGCGGCGCGGCGAGCTGCGGCGGGCAACGCGAGGACGTGATCAAGCTGGTCGATGCGCGGCTGAAGCTCCTGCCGAAGGACCAACTCGCCAATGTCTGCGTCAATGTCGGCGCGGATTGCGGCGGCAAGGGCGGCACCAAGGTAACCGCCAAGGTGCTCGGCAAGAACGGTGTCGCCGACGCCAGGGTCACGTCGAACCTGATCGGCGGGATCAACGCCAAGGCCGCGGTGCTCTCCAACAAGGAGCTGGCCAAGGTCTGCGTCAATGCCGGCGGCGGTTCGGGCTGCGGCACGGGCGATCGCAGCAAGCTGCTCGGCCTGATCGATACGAGGCTGCAGCTGCTCAACCAGGCCAGCCTGCTCAATCTCTGCCTGAGCGTCGGCGGATCGTGCAGCAGCCGCGTCGCCACCAATCCCGGCGGTCCTGGCAATCCGGGCGGCCCTGGCAATCCGGATGGGCCGACCTCGGTTTCCGACAGCAGCCTGAGCGGTGGCGAGCGTCGGGCCCTGGCGCGCAAGTGCCCGACAATCCTGCGCGATCCGATGTCGTTCGACACCGACCTCGTGCAGCTCTGCAAGCTGGCGCGCCGGATCTGACGATTCATTGGTTGCAGGAGAAGGAGAAGCCGCCGCGCCTCCGCGCGGCGGCTTCCTCATTCCGGATTCGGCATCAGGTCTGCGCCTTGCCGGAGGCGAGCCGGGCCACCATCAGGGCGCCGAGGATGATCGCGCCGTAGATCGCCTGGATCCAGAAGGACGGCACCTGCGCCAGCGTCAGCAGGTTCTGCACGACGCCGAGAAGCAGCACGCCGGTGAGCGCGCCGAACATGGTGCCGCGGCCGCCGTCGAGCGAGATGCCACCGATCACGGCGGCGGCGAAGACGGTGAAGATCATGCCGTTGCCCTGGTTGGCGCTGATCGCGCCGACATAACCGGTAATCACCAGCCCGCCGATCGCCGCCAGGATGCCCGCCAATATGTAGACGCCGATGGTGATGCGCTCGACGCGGATGCCGGCGGCGCGCGCCGCCTCCGGATTGCCGCCGATCGCGTAGAGCGCGCGGCCGAGCCGGTGATAGCGCAGCATGATGGCGGCGATGGCGAAGGCGAGCGCCGCGAGCCAGACCGCGAGCGGCAGGCCGAGGATCGTGATGATCATCAGCGCGTAGAAGGCGTCCGGCAGGTCGAACAGCGTCCGACCGCTGGTGGCGCCGACCAGCATGCCGCGCAGGATGATCAGCATGGCCAGCGTCACGATGAAGGCGTTTAGCGTGAAGCGCACGACGAGGATGCCGTTGACCAGGCCGATCAGCGCGCCGACGCCGAGCACGATCAGGATGCCGACGAAGGTCGGCAGTTCGACGCCGAAGCCGTTATTGGCGACCGGCAGCACGAGCAGGGCGCCGATCGCCGGCGCGAAGCCGGCCGTCGATTCGAGCGACAGGTCGAACTTGCCGGTGATGATGATCAACGACTCGGCCAGTACCACCAGCGCCAGCGCGGCGGAGGAGGTCAGGATGGTGTTGATGTTGCCGTGGGTCAGGAACGCCGGGCTGATGAAGGCGCCGATGATGATCAGGATCACCAGCGCCGGCAGCAGGGCCAGGTCGTGCAGGCGGATCCTCGACCGGCGCGCGGCCGGCTTGGCGGGGCTGGCCAGGGTCGTCGCGGCCGTGGCGGATTGATGCGTGTTCATGCGAGCTCGATCCCTTCGATGGAGGCGACGAGCGCGTTGTCGCTCCAGCCTGCCTTGTGTTCCGCGACGACCGATCCGTGCCGCATCACCAGCACGCGGTCACAGGTCTTCAGATCCTCGATCTCGCCGCTGACGACGAGGATCGCCTTGCCCTCCTGCCGCATTCGCTCGACCACGGTGAGCAGCGCCTCCTTCGATTTGACGTCGACGCCGGCGGTTGGATCCATCAGCACCAGCACGGAGGGCTCGTTGGCGAGCGCCCGGCCCATCACGACCTTCTGCTGGTTGCCGCCGGAGAGGCCGGAGACGAGCTGGTCCGGGCCCTGCGTGACGATGCCGAGCGACTGGATCGTCCGGTTCGTCAGCTCGGCGCGGCGCTTCGGCGCGATGAAGCCGAGCGGGCCCATGTGGCGGTTCACGGTCATGGTCGCGTTGTCGGCGACGGATTGCGACAGCACGAGGCCCTGGTCGTGCCGGCTCTTCGGCACGCAGCCGACGCCGAGTTCGAGCGCCGCGCTGACGTCGCCCGAGGGCAGGGTCTTCCTGTCGATGCGGATCGCGCCGCCGGAATAGGGCGCGAGGCCGGCCACCGCCTCGGCGAGACCGATGCGGCCGCCGCCGGTCGGACCGGAGAGGCCGACCACCTCGCCACGGCGGATGGTGAAGCTCACCTTGTCGAAGTCTTCGCCGGAGAGATTGTCGATCTCGAGCGCGACGGCCGCGTCGGCGGGCACCGTGCGCCCGGCCGCGTCGGCGACGGCGAGGCTGGCATGCTCGCCCGTCATCGCCTCGATCAGCCGGTCCTTGGGCAGGTCGGCGACGGGCGCGGTGATGATGTGGCGGGCGTCGCGCAGCACGGTGACCGTCTGGCAGATCTCGTAGACCTCCTGCAGGTGGTGCGAGATGAACAGGAAGGTCACGCCGGCCGACTGCAGCTCGCGGATGCGGACGAAGAGACGCTTGATCTCCTCGCCGTCGAGCTGGGCGGTCGGCTCGTCGAGGATGATGAAGCGGGCGCCATAGGAAAGCGCGCGGGCGATCTCGACCAGCTGGCGTGCCTCGATCTTGAGATCGCCGGCGCGGGCATCCTCCGAGACGGCAACGCCCCATTGGTCGAGCAGCGCGCGCGCCCGGCGGCGCAGCGTCGACCAGCTGATGAAGCCGTGCTCGGTCGGATGGCGGTTGATGAACAGGTTCTCCGCGACGGTCAGGTCGGGGATGATGGTCGAATGCTGATAGACGCAGGCGACGTGGCGGCGCCAGCCTTCGCGGTCGGCGATCGCCGGCGCGGGCTCGCCCGAGAACAGCACCTCGCCCGAATCCGGCGCGCGCAGGCCGGTCAGGATGCCGACCAGCGTCGACTTGCCGGCGCCGTTGCGGCCGACGAGCGCGTGCGACTCGCCCGCGAACACCTTGATGTGCGCCTCGTGCAGGGCGGTGGTCGGCCCGTAGCGCTTGGAGACGCCGCGCGCCTCGACGATCGGGACCGCGGGATCAGTCGACGGCATGGCTGCCTCGCCGGTGGTGGGAGGAATGAAGGGGCATCGAATTCTCCGGAGCTGAGGCGGATCGGCGCTCGCGCCGATCCTTTGCGTCAGGGGCTGACCGCAAGTTCCTGAAAAGGTTCGGGAAGCGGCACTTCCCGAACCTTTCGATGCTGCTAGAGCTGGTTGCCCCAGAAGGCCTTGTCGTCGACGTTTTCCTTGGTCACGAGCGGGGCCGCGAGCTGGTCCTCCAGCACGCCCGGGCGAACCTCGACGATGTTGCTGTCGTGGTCGGTCGGGCCGGGCGCGAAGGTCTTCCCGTTGATCGCGTCCTTCAGGTACTGGATGCCGTATTTCGCGTAGAGATCGGCCGGCTGCGAGACGGTGGCGTCGATCTCGCCCTTGCGGATCGCGTCGAACTCCTGCGGGATGCCGTCGTTCGAGACGATGACGATGTGGCCTTCCTCGCCGGCCGGCTTCAGCATGTTCTTGCGCTTCAGCGTCTGCAGCGTCGGTGCCAGGAACACGCCGCCCGCGTGCATGTAGATCGCCTTCAGGTCGGGCTGCGCGTTGAGCAGCGCGTCGAGGCCGGCGGCGGCATCTTCACCCGACCACGCCTTGGTCGGGATCTCGAGCAGCTTCAGCTTCGGATAGTTCTTGGTGATGCACTCGCGAAAACCGTTGCCGCGGTCGCGCCCGTTGATCGAGGCCTGGTCGCCCATGATCTGGACGACCGGGCCTTCCTTGACGTTGTCGCCGATGAACTTGCAGGCCTTCTCGCCATAGGCGAGGTTGTTGGCGCGCACGACGATCGCCACGGGGCCGTTGTCGGGGGCGACGTCGACGGCGACGACCTTGGCGCCGGCCTTCTCGGCCGCCTTCAGCACGGAGCCGGCGGCGGCGGATTCGAACGGCGAGAAGATGATGCCCTTGGCGCCGAGCGACAGCGCGTTCTGCACGCCGGTGATCTGCTTGGCCGTGTCGAACTCGGAGTTGAACGGCTCGAGCAGCTCGACGCCCTGCTTCTTCGCCTCCTCGACGATGTAGCGGTTGTAGGAGGTCCAGAACGGCGAGGTGAGGGTGGTCAGGTCGACCGCCACCTTCTCGCCATCCGCCTTGGCGCCGCCCGCCCCTATCATCGTCGCCAGAAGTGCCGCGCCCAGGATCGGGGCGGTCTTTTTCAGCATCTTCATGTGGTTTCCTCCCACTGGTTCAGTCACGCAGTCCCGTGCCGGGGAGCGACCGGTTGTTCCGGCGGCCTCGTTCCCGCGGCGACGTCCTCCTCCGACATCGCGCTAGACCGTCTGGCGTCCGCCCTCAGGCGCGGACTGGAAAATCCTCCGGTGCGCGCGACATCATGGCATCGCGGCTCGCGAGCAGATGCGCCCGGAGCGCGGCGACGGCCTGTTCGGCTTCGCCCTTCGCCAGCGCCTCGACGATCGCGGAATGCTCCTGCCGCGTCCGCTCCAGCGTGTAGTTCTTGAGCGTGAAATTGCGGATCGTCTGGGTCTGGCGCTGGATGACCTTGTGCCAGCTGGCGATCGTCTCGTTGGCGCCGAGCTGGACGATCAGCTCGTGGAACTCGCGGTCGAGGCGGATGGCCTCGGCCAGCGCCTCGCTGTTCTGCTTGGCGACCTCGGCCATGTGCGCGTCGAAGATGGCGCGCAGATTGGCGACGAATTCCGGCGTCGCCCGGCCGGCGGCGATGCCGCGTCCGAGCGCGTCGAGCTCGACCAGCATGCGCGCCTCGAAGATCTCGCGGATAACCTCCGGCGTGAACCGCCGCACCACGGAGGCGCGGCGCGAGGCACCCTCGATCAGGCCGTCCCGCGCCAGCATGGCGAGCGCTTCCTTGACCGGCGTCTGGCTGATCATCAGCTCGCCGGCGAGCTGATCGGCCAGCAGGCGTTGTCCGGCCGCCAGGCGTCCGGAGACGATCTGGCTCCGCAACTCCTCATAGGCCTGCTCTGCGAGTGTGGCGCGCTTCAGTTTGGGCATGCCGCAACGATAAGCGTGTATCTGGCCCGCTCGCAATAAAAAATTTTTTGTTTCTTTTGGTCGTCCGATCCGGTAGCTCGGTTATCGAGAGACGGATATTTGAGCAGAGCCCGATTGCCATGCCGCTTCCTGATCATGAGCCTTTGCAACAACTTGGCGGACAGCCCTCCGATGGCGGCGAGCGCAGCGATGCGCGCCTGCTGCTGCTGTCGGAGGCCGACAACGTGCTGGTGGCGCGTTCCCGGATCCGGGCGGGTGAAGCCGTCGCGGTCGAGGGCACGACGGTGACGCTCGCCGCCGACCTGCCGCTCGGCCACAAGCTGGCGCGGCGGCCGATTCGGGCCGGCGAGAAGATCGTCAAATACGGCGCGCCGATCGGCACCGCGACCAAGGCGATCGCGGCCGGGGCGCCGGTGCACGTCCACAATGTGAAGAGCGACTATACGCCGACCTATCATCTGATGGACGCGGCCGGCGGCAAGGAGGGACGGGCATGACCATGCAAGGCTCGACCATGCAGGGCTGGCTGCGCAGCGACGGCCGCAAGGGCATCCGCAACACCGTCGTCGTCGCCTATCTCGTCGAATGCGCCCACCATGTCGCGCGCGAGATCGCGATCCCGTTTCGCGAACACGACGTCCATGTCATCGGCTTTCCGGGCTGCTACCCGAATGCCTATGCCGAGCGGATGATGGAACGGCTCTGCACCCACCCGAATGTCGGCGCGGTGCTCTTGATCTCGCTCGGCTGCGAGAGCTTCAACAAATACGCGCTGGAGCGCGTGGTGCGCGAGAGCGGCCGACCGGTGAAGACGATCGTCATCCAGGCGACCGGCGGCACGCGCAAATCGATGGACGAGGGCAGGGCCTTCGTCGCCGAGCAGCGCGCCCTGCTCGATGCCGCGCCGACGGTTCCGATGGATCCGAGCGAGCTCGTCATCGGCACGGTCTGCGGCGGTTCCGACGGCACGTCCGGCATTTCCGGCAATCCCGCCGCCGGGCGCGCCTTCGACATGTTCGTCGCCGAGGGCGCCGCCTGCATCTTCGAGGAAACGGGCGAGCTGATCGGCTGCGAGCACATCATGGCCGCGCGGGCCGTGACGCCGGAGCTGGGAGCGATCCTGGAACAATCCGTCGCCAAGGCGGCGCGCTACTACGCGACGCTCGGCTATGGCTCGTTCGCCGCCGGCAATGCCGAGGGCGGGCTCACGACCATCGAGGAGAAGTCGATGGGCGCCTACGCGAAATCCGGCGCCTCGCCGATCTCGGGTCTGATCAAGCCCGGCGACGTGCCGCCGCATGGCGGGCTCTACCTGCTCGACGTCGTGCCGGATGGCGAGGTGCGATTCGGCTTTCCGAACATCAACGACAATGCCGAGATCGCCGAGCTGATCGCCTGCGGCAGCCATGCCGTGCTGTTCGTCACCGGGCGCGGCTCGGTCGTTGGCTCCGCGATCTCGCCGGTGGTGAAGATCTGCGCCAATCCCGAGACCTACCGGCGGATGGAGGACGACATGGATGTCGACGCCGGGCGGATCATCGAGGGCAAGGCCAGCCTCGACGCCGTCGGGCGGGAGATCCACGATCTCGTGGTCGGACTCGGCCAGGGCGGGCGCACCAAGTCCGAGGAACTGGCGCACCAGGAATTCGTTCTTGGCTACAAGAGCTTCGAGCCGATCGGGCCAGCCTGCCTGCCGGTCTGACGGGGCAATCGAGCACATCAGGGAGGATGCTTTGACCGATATGACCGCGCGCCTCGAGGCGTGTTACACCGGCGTCGTGCACGACGTCATGCGCGCCATGGGCCTGCGTGACTTCACGCTGCCGGCCGAACTGCGGCCGATCCTGCCGGAGCGCGCCATGGCGGGCCCCGCCTTCACCATCGAGGGCCGGGCCGATCCCAAGGCGGACGGTCACGAGACGCTGCTCGCTTGGACGGGGCTGCTTTCCAAGGCGCCGGCCGGCTCGATCTGGGTGTCGCAGCCGAACGACCGGGTCGTGGCGCATATGGGCGAGCTCTCGGCCGAGACGCTGAAGAACAAGGGCGTGCGCGGCTGCATCGTCGACGGCTTTGCCCGCGACGTGAATTTCCTGCTGGAAATGGGCTTCCAGATCTGGTGCCGGGGCTTTACCCCGCGTGATATTGTCGGCCACTGGCTGCCGGTCGCGACCGAGGTTCCGATCGAGATCGGCGGCATCGCCATCCGGCCGGGTGACTACTTCCTGGGCGACCGCGATGGGCTGGTCCGCATTCCGGCGGAGCATCTCGCGGAAGTGGTCGAGCGGGCCGAGACGGCGATTGCAACGGAAAACCGGGTCCGGACCGCCATCCTCGCGGGCACGGACCCTCAAGAGGCCTATCTGAAATATGGCAAGTTCTGATCTGACCCCGACTGAACCGCTGCATCCGCTGCTGGCGGAAGGCGTCGCCGCCCGGCGCGCCCGGCCCGCCTTCCCCGATGTCGGGCCCGAAATTGCCAAGGCGATGTTCGAGGAAATGCAGGCGAATCCGGACCGCATGCCGGAAGTGGTTGTGGTCGAGGCGATCGAGGTCGCGGGCGCGGCTGGTCCGCTGCGCGCGCGGCTCTATCGACCCAACGTCGCCGCCTCGGCGCCGCTGATCGTCTATTTCCACGGCGGCGGCTTCGTGCTTGGCAGCTACGATACGCATGACCGCAATGCCCGCCGTCTCGCCATCGCATCGGGCGCGATCGTCGTCTCGGTCAACTATCGCCTGGCGCCCGAGCATCCCTTTCCCGCCGGTCCGGCGGACGCCGACGCGGCGCTCGCTGATCTCCTCGCGCGCGCCGCGGGCCTCGGCGCCGATCCCGAGCGCGTCTTCGTGGCCGGCGACAGCGCCGGCGCGACGCTGGCGATCGCCGCCGTGCTGCCGGGGACCGGCGAACGCGGGCGCCAGCCCGCCGGCCTGATCGCGTTCTATCCCGTCACCGACATGACGGCGATCGGCGTCGGCGAATCCTATCGGGCCTTCGGCGACGGCAGCGCCGGCCTGTCGACCGCCGATATGCTCTGGTTCCGCGACCTCTACGCGCCGGATCCCGACAGCTGGAACGACCCACGCTGCTCGCCGCTCGCCGCCGACCTCGCCGATCTCAAGGCGTTGCCGCCGACGCTGGTGGTGACGGCGGCCTATGACGTGCTGGCGCAGGACGGCGCCCTGTTCGCCGCCCGCCTCGCGGCGGCGGGCGTGGCCGTGACCCACAGGCACGTCCAGGGCGTCAATCACGGCTTCATCGGCGTGCCGAACCCGCCGCCGGCCACGATCGCCACCTATGAGGCGGTGGCCGAGTGGATGGAGTCGGTGGCGTAGGGGCGGCCAAGGCACCGAGCCGTTCGGGCCGACGGGATACCCTCTGCCATCATCCTGCGGTGCTTCGCGTCAGCGAAGCCTCGAAGGAGGATCCAGCGGGGCACTATCGGCTTGCCGACGACGCCCTGCCGCGATCCAGATCACGGTGTTCCCTGGACTCTCCTTCGAGGCCCGGCCTTGCCGGGCACCTCAGAATCCGGCCCATAATTCAACATCGGGCTTGGCTGAGGCGCCTGACGAGGAGTTTGATGCAGGCGATCATCAGCCAAGCGTG
>NZ_AUHO01000010.1 GCF_000423225.1 Kaistia adipata DSM 17808 | reverse complement strand
TCGCTGCTGCAGGCGCTGGCCGCCGAAAGCCCGCTGCGACACATCTTGGCGGACCGGGTCTATCGGGGCCCGAAGCTGCTCGGCGCGGTCGCCGATTGCGGCCCCTGGAACATCGAGATCGTGCAGCGGCCGGCCGGCACGAAAGGCTTTCAACTGCTGCCACGACGCTGGGTCGTGGAGCGCACCTTCGCCTGGCTGGGACGCAACCGCAGGCTGGCGAAAGACTATGAGGCGACCATCGCCAGCGCCCACGCTTGGCTGATGATCGCCTGCATCAAACTCCTCGTCAGGCGCCTCAGCCAAGCCCGATGTTGAATTATGGGCCGGATTCTGAGGTGCTTCGCGTGAGCGAAGCCTCGAAGGAGGATCCAGTAGGCACCGCACTTTGCAGGCGACGCCCACGATCCGCCTCAGGCCGCATTCCCTGGACCCTCCTTCGAGGCCCGGCTGCGCCGGGCACCTCAGGATGATGGTCGAGCTTGGAAATGCAGCTTGGAACCTGGTCTCCAGAGACGATGCACCAGCTAGATACGTAGCGACAGGACCGCCGACTGCCGCCCCGTCCCACACTGGGACAGCCTCGCCCGCATTGGTTAACGCGGAGCGCGCGACATGCGGCCCGGAGCGGCGCGGCGGAACGAAGCCGGCCCGGGCATCGGCGCCTGTATCGTGGCTCCGGCGGCTCGAGGCACAAGCGCTAGAGGGCACGAATCGAGAACCGCGATTCGCCAGCGATTCGTCCATGCTCCGTTCCGGATTCGGTCGAAGCGTTAACGAGGGTGCCGATCAAGTCCTTGACCGCCTTCATCATTCGCTAACCATGCGCGACGACGGAGCGCGGCGAAACGTTAACGTCGCGGCCGGATTTCGCAGCCCCGGCGGAGGGCGTGCGGCACTATTTCGTGGCGGTTCCCGCCAAGGCGCACATATATGGGGGTGAACAGAACGCGATTGTCCGCGAGTCAGTGATTCGGACATCGTTTGTTCCAGAAAGGTTCCAGATCTTAACCGGGGACCTTTCGCCGCCGAGGAACCGGACGCTTCATTGTTTCGACATGAAACGAGGGCAGCGTCCGGAGTGTTGGAAGTGAGACTGCCCGCGAGATGAATGAACGGACGAAACCAGTTGGCGCCGGTGCGGGCGGGCGCAACGTCACCGCCGTTTTGGGTCCGACCAACACCGGCAAGACGCATCTGGCGATCGAGCGCATGCTCGCCCACTCCTCCGGCGTCATCGGCCTGCCGCTCCGCCTGCTGGCGCGCGAGGTCTATGGCCGCGTCGCCGCCCGCGTCGGCGAAGGCGCCGTCGCGCTGATCACCGGCGAAGAGAAGATCATCCCGCCGCATCCGCGCTACCGCGTCTGCACGGTCGAGGCCCTGCCCGCCCATACCGACGCGGCGTTCCTGGCGATCGACGAGATCCAGCTGGCCGCCGATCTCGACCGCGGCCATGTCTTCACCGACCGGCTGCTGAACCTGCGCGGCCGCGACGAGACGCTGCTGCTCGGCGCCGGCACCATGCGCGGCATCCTGGAAAAGCTGCTGCCGGGGATCAACGTGATCACCCGGCCGCGCATGTCGATGCTGACCTATGCCGGCTCGAAGAAGATCACCCGCCTGCCGCGCCGCACCGCCGTCGTCGCCTTCTCGGCCGACGAGGTCTACGCGATCGCCGAACTGATTCGGCGGCAGCGCGGTGGCGCCGCGGTGGTGCTCGGCTCGCTTTCGCCGCGCACGCGAAACGCCCAGGTCGAACTTTATCAGTCGGGCGACGTCGATTTTCTCGTCGCCACCGACGCGATCGGCATGGGCCTCAATCTCGACGTCGACCATGTCGCCTTCGCGCAGGAACGGAAATTCGACGGCTTCCAGTACCGGCGCCTGACGGCGGCCGAGCTGGGCCAGATCGCCGGCCGGGCCGGACGCCACACCCGCGACGGCACCTTCGGCGTCACCGGTCAGGTCGATCCGTTCGAGGACGAGCTGATCGAGTCGCTGGAGAGCCACCAGTTCGCCCCCGTCCGCACGCTGCAATGGCGCAATCGCGCGCTGGATTTCCGCACGATCGACAGCCTTCGCGCCAGTCTGGAGCGCCCGCCGGGCCATGAAGGCCTGTCGAAGGCGCCGCCGGCCGAGGACGTCACGGTGCTCGAAATCGTCGGCCGCGATCCCGGGATCCGGGCGCTGGCCAACCGGCGCGAACGCATCGAACTGCTCTGGGACATCTGCCAGACGCCGGACTATCGGCGCATCGCGCCGGCCAACCATGCCGAGATCGTCGGCGACATTTTCACCTTTGTCGCCCGCGACGGCGCGGTGCCGGACGACTGGTTTCAGCGTCAGGTCGCCTTTGCAGATCGCACGGATGGCGATATCGATACGCTCGCAAACCGCATTGCGCACATTCGGACATGGACCTTTGCGGCAAACCGGCCTAACTGGCTAAGCGATCCTCGCCATTGGCAGGAGCGCACGCGCGCTATAGAGGATCGTCTTTCCGATGCGCTTCACGAAAGGCTCACCCAGCGTTTCGTCGATCGGCGCACAAGTGTACTGATGAAGCGGCTCAGAGAAAACGCCATGCTCGAAGCAGAAATCACGACCTCCGGCGATGTGCTGGTCGAGGGACAGCATGTCGGAAGCCTGCAGGGTTTCCGCTTCACGCCCGATCCCCAGGCTGACGGACCGGACGCCAAGGCGATCAGCGCCGTGGCGCAAAAGGCACTCGCCGGCGAGATCGAACGCCGCGCCGAGAAGATCGGCAACGCTCCCAATCCCGAATTCGTGCTGTCCGCCGACGGCACGCTGCGCTGGCTCGGCGCGCCCGTCGCCCGCATCGTGGCGACCGACGACGCGCTCCGGCCGCGCCTGGTGCTGCTCGCCGACGAGGGCCTGACCGGCCCGGCGCGTGAGCGCGTGCAGGATCGCGTCGACATCTGGCTGAAGAGCCATGTCGAGACGCTCTTGAAGCCGCTGTTCGAGCTGCTCGCCGGCATCGAGCTTTCCGGCCCGGCGCGCGGCATCGCTTTCCGCCTCGTCGAGGGTCAGGGCGTGCTGGAGCGCTCGGAGATCGCCGAGGAGATCAAGGCGCTCGACCAGGAGGCCCGCTCGAGCCTGCGCAAGCTCGGCGTCCGCTTCGGCGCCTACCACATCTACGTCCCGGCCCTGCTGAAGCCCGCCCCGAGCGCGCTCAACGCCATGCTCTGGGCGCTGAAGAACCAGGGCCTCGACGCGCCCGGCCTGGCCGAGCTGCCGCAGCTCTCCGCCACCGGCCGCACCACGGTGCCGGTCGATCCGAGCTTCGCCCGCCCGCTCTATCGCGTCGTCGGCTACCGCATCGCCGGCAATCGCGCCGTCCGCATCGACATCCTCGAGCGGCTGGCCGACATCATCCGGCCGCTGATCGCCTGGAAGCCGACCTCCGACAATCTGGTGCCGCCGGAAGGCGCCGTCGACGGCAACGGCTTCACCATCACCGTGGCGATGACCTCGCTGCTCGGCTGCTCGGGCGAGGATTTCGCCGGCGTGCTGAAATCGCTGGGTTACCGCCTGGACCGCCGTCCGGCGCCGCCCAAGGCGGCCCCGGCCGTCGAGGCGACGGAGACGGCCGCGGCCGAGACGGTCGCCACCGAGATCGCCGCCGACATCGCCGAGGCTGGCGCGACCGACGAGCCCGTCCCGGCGCCAACCGCCGAGGAGCCGGCCGAGATCGCGGAAGCCGTCGCGCCGGAAGCCGAAGTCGCCGAGACGCCGGCCGAGGAAGCGGCCACGGAGACCGTCGAGCCGGCGGCCGAGACGGCGGCCGAGATCGCCGCCGTCGTGGCGCCCGAGGCAGCCTCCGCCGAGCCGGAGATGATCGACGTCTGGCGGCCGGGTCGCTTCGACCGTCGTCCGCAGCAGCGCGACCATCGCCGCGACCGCCGTCCGCAGGGCGGCCAGGCCGATGCGCCGGCCGGCGAGCGCCAGGAAGGCCGTGGCGAGGGCCGCGGCCGTCGCCAGGACGGCGAGCGCGACGAGCGCCGCCAGGGCCGGCCGCAACAGCGCGGGCCGCGTCCCGAGCGGGGCGACCGTCCGCAGGGCGAGCGCGACGGCCGTCGCAATCCGGAGCATCGTGGCAAGGGCGGCGAGTTCCGCCAGAACCAGTCGGCGCAGCCGCGTCGCGAGGAGCCCCGGCGCGACCGCCCGGTCGACCCGAACTCGCCCTTCGCGGCGCTCTTGGCGCTGAAGGCGGATCTCGAGGCGAAGAAGCGCAGCTGACATCGGCACGGAGCGGCGATGAGCGAGGACGTCGGACGCCAGCGCATCGACAAGTGGCTGTGGTTCGCGCGCCTCGCCAAGAGCCGCTCCATCGCCCAGAAGCTGGTGACCGGCGGCAAGGTCCGCGTCAACCGCGACAAGATCGACGCGTCGAGCCGCCTCGTGCGGCCCGGCGACGTCCTCACCATCGCCTTCGAGCGCCAGGTGCGGGTGCTCCGCATCCTCGACCCCGGCACGCGCCGGGGCCCCGCTCCCGAGGCGCAGCGCCTCTATGAGGACATCACGCCGCCGGCGGAACTTTCGCCGCCCGCCCAGCCGCTCCAGCGCGGCGGGCCGCGACCGACAAAACGCGATCGCCGCGTCCTCGACGCGTTCCATTCCGGGACATCCGGCGACGGCGGAGAGAATTTTCCAAGCGACGACGAGGATTAGCAAAACCGGTTCGGCCTGACGGGGCGACTGCGGCATCCGCGATCCTTGCACCGTCTCGCCAAAGCGTTTACCCATCCGGCGGAGCGCGCTTCGAGCGTGCGCGCCCGAGGAGACGATCGTGCCCTATGTCGTGACCGACAATTGTATCCGCTGCAAATATACGGATTGCGTCGAAGTGTGTCCGGTGGACTGCTTCTACGAGGGCGAAAACATGCTCGTCATCCATCCGGATGAATGCATCGATTGCGGCGTGTGCGAGCCGGAATGCCCGGCCGAGGCGATCAAGCCGGACACCGAGCCAGGCCTCGAGAAGTGGCTGAAGCTCAACGCCGAATATGCCGAGAAATGGCCCAACATCACCGTCCGCAAGGATCCGCTGCCCGAGGCGGCGGAGTTCGACGGCGTCGAGAACAAGCTCGAGACGCAGTTCTCGGCGGCACCCGGCGAAGGCGACTGAGGCGAGGGGCGCCCGGCGCCCCGACAGCATCGAAGATTCCGACGCGCAGCGCCGATTCCGGCGCGGCGCCCGCAATGCTTTGATTTTTGGGTATTTTGTGATATATATACCTCCACAGTCGGTAACCACCTAATGGCGTGACCGCACCTTTTGGTGTTTTGTTCGTGAACAACCCTCCACATTGAAGCGATCAACCGTCCTGACGCGACGTGCGCGCGCCGGCGGAAGATCGTTGACGATGTTGTTCGCGCATGCAGACACCGGGGTGAAGCGCGTCTTCCTGATCGGCTGATATCGGAATGAGCGGACCCGACCGGTCCGCCTCCGGGGTGTGCCACGCCCCGGAACCGGGTCGGGTCACGTTGCCATGGATGAGACGGGGTTCGTCAAAATCCGGCTTTGGCTTGGCGAGCCGGGCCCGCCAATTTAACGGAGTTGATACGCGTATGGCCACCATCAAGAAGACCACTCTGCGTTCCGATTTCAAGACCGGCGAACACATCGTCTATCCGGCGCACGGCGTCGGCGAGATCGTCGGCATCGAAGAGCAGGAAGTGGCCGGCATCAAGCTCGAACTCTTCGTCATCGCGTTCGAAAAGGACAAGATGAAGCTGCGCGTCCCCGTCGCCAAGGCGACGTCGGTCGGCATGCGCAAGCTTTCCGACACGACCATCGTCAAGAAGGCGCTCGAGACCATCCGCGGCCGCGCCCGCGTCAAGCGCACGATGTGGAGCCGCCGCGCCCAGGAATACGAGGCGAAGATCAATTCGGGCGACCTGATCCAGATTTCCGAAGTCGTTCGCGATCTCTACCGCTCCGACACCCAGCCCGAGCAGTCCTACAGCGAGCGCCAGCTCTATGAGGCGGCCCTCGACCGCATGTCGCGCGAAATCGCGGCGGTGAGCGAGATCTCCGAGACGGAGGCCGTCCGCCAGATCGAGCAGAACCTCGCCAAGAGCCCGAAGCGCGGCAGCAAGGCCGACGAGGAGCCGGTTGCCGAGGTCGACGGCGACGACGAGAAGCACGACGAGGCCGCGTAAGCGCCCTCCCCGTCGCCACGACAGGATCGAACGCCCGGCTCCGGCCGGGCGTTTTCGTTTGCGCGCCCTCCCCCGCGCCGCCGCCCGATCACGGCGGCTGCGCAACCCATCACACCAATGTGTGTCGCCCGTTTTCGGAACCGGATCGTATTCTCCGGGTTAGCTGTGGGCAGGGCTCGCAAAAGGGAGCGGTCGGATGGGCACGTCGACAATCTCCGGGCGCCAATTCGTCAAGGCGGCGATGCAGGCGCCCTATCTGGAGCGGGACGAGGAGCACGCGCTGGCGGTGCGCTGGCGGGAGGTCAAGGACCAGGCCGCCCTGCATCGCCTCACCGCGTCGCATATGCGGCTGGTCATCGCGCTCGCCGCCCGATTCCGCCATTTCGGCCTGCCGATGAGCGACCTGATCCAGGAAGGCCATGTCGGCCTGCTGGAAGCGGCCGCCCGGTTCGAGCCGGAGCGCGAGGTTCGCTTCTCCACCTATGCCACCTGGTGGATCCGCGCCTCGATCCAGGACTACATCCTGCGCAACTGGTCGATCGTGCGCGGCGGCACCAGTTCCACCCAGAAGGCGCTGTTCTTCAACCTGCGCCGCCTCCGCGCCAAGTTGTCGCAGGGATCGGTGGCGGTCCCCAACCAGCAGATCTACCAGCAGATCGCGGTCGCGGTCGGTGTCTCGACCAGCGATGTCGCGCTGATGGACGCGCGGCTGTCGGGCTCCGACACCTCGCTCAACGCGCCGATCCACGACACCGAATCCTCCACCTCCGACCGGCAGGATTTCCTGGTCGACGACACGCCGCTGCCGGACCAGATGGTCGGCGAAGTGATCGACACGGAACGGCGCGTCACCTGGCTCCACGAGGCGATGAACTCGCTCTCGGACCGCGAGGTGCGGATCCTGCGCGAAAGGCGGCTGTGCGAGGAAGGCGCGACGCTGGAATCGCTCGGCGAGACGCTCGGCATCTCGAAGGAGCGCGTGCGCCAGATCGAGAGCCGCGCCATCGAGAAGCTGAAGGCGGCGCTGCTGCGCGATCACCCCGACCGCGCCAGCTTCGTCTGACGCTCCGGCCGGATCCCTCTCCCTCTCCCCCGCGCGGGAGAGGGGCCGCAATCGGCGCTCGCGCGGTCTTGCCTCTCGCCGTGGGAGAGGCGAAGGGACCGGCGTAGATCGGCGCCTCCTAGCCCGCGGCTTCCCGCAGGAAGCGGCCGGCGGCCCAGCCGCGGGTCCCGTCGCGGCTCTCCACCCGGCACCAGCGCGTGCCGCCGTTCATCCGGCAACCGAGATTGCGCAGGACGGCGCCATTCCTCGCCGTTCCCAGCACCGCAGCATTCGCCGAGGCGGCGGCCCGGAGGTTCAGCCGGTCGCCCGGCGGAACCCCGGTGACTTCCCAGAAATCCGGGCCGCCGGACAGGCCATCGGCAAAGTCCTCGTTCCCGGGCGACGGCCGCGACGCGGCTTGCTTTCCTGCCACGGACACGGTCAGCGCATAGTTCGCCGTCTCGTTGCGACGGGCGGCATTGCGCATCAGGTAGACGTCGATGACGTATCTGCCGCTCGACGGCGCGACGAACGAGGCGCTGTTGCCGGCCTGCGAACCGACGAACAGCGCGGTGTCGGCGCCGGGGGCGGTGACGTTGAAGAAGTTGAAGCGATTGCTCGAGGCAAGCTGCACGCGCACGCGCTGCCCGGCCGCGACGGAGAGCAGATAGCGGGCCGACTGCCGGCCGACGATCGTGTCCCGGATGGTCCTGGACGAAGCTCCCTTCGCGAACTTAACGACCTCCGTGCGCGTGTCCTGGGCGGACACCGGCGCCGTCAGGCCGAGAAACACGAAACCGAGCGCGAAGACGATACCGAACAGGGACCGCATGGAAAGCTCCAATGGCATGAACAGGGCATACGCTGCCGGCGCAAGCTAGCACGGACAGCCTGCCGGCAATGTGACGGCCTCTTGGGCGCGGATCAGGCCGTCCAGACCTCGGCCCGGCTCTCACCGAGGCCACGCTCGGCCAGCAGTTCCTCGATCACCGTCACCACCAGCTTGTGATCCTCGGCCTGCGGCAGGCCGGAGACGGTCGCCGTGCCGACCATGCCGACATTCGCGACGAGGATCGGGAAGGCGCCGCCATGCGGCAGATACTTCTTCGGGTCGACCGCCTGCGCCGTGGCAAAGTCGACGCCGCGCTGGCGGGCGCGCTCGCCCATGTAATAGGACGAATGGCCGAAGCGGCGGACGACGGCCGTCTTGCCGGCGACCCAGAACTCGTTGTCGGCCGAGGTGCCGGCCAGCGCGCAGTAGTAGAGCCGCTGCTCGCCGCGCGCGATCTCGACGACGATCGAGAGCCCATCCCGCCGCGCCCGCTCGATGATGCGTGTGCCGAGCTCGATCGCGGTGTCGTTGTCGAACCGGTCGAAGACAAGCCGCCGCTCCTGATCGAGCAGTTCCTGCAGCAGGTTCTGGTCTTCACTCATGCAATCCCCTCCTCCGTCGCGCCGCGCGCGTCCCTGAGATGGAATCGCACCGAAAGCGCGGAGGCGTCAATCACCGCGCGACGATCGAGGCCGCTCACGGCTCGTCCATCGTCGCGCCGGAGCGGAGCGTGTTGCTGACGGTGCAGATCGTCTCGGCGGCCGCGATCAGCCGCGCCTTGCTGTCGGCGTCGAGCGGGCCGTCGATCGTCACCGTGGTGACGAAGCGGGCGATGCGCGACGGCGCGTCCTCCGCCTTTTCCGGGATCACCCGCACGGTCACCCGGTCGATCGCGGCAAGCAGCCCCTCGGCGCGCGCCGCGGACTGGACGCTGATCGCGATGCAGGAGGCGAGCGACGCCGCCAGGAGATCGACGGGACTGAACCCCTCGGCCGAAGGCCGGGTCACGACGGAGAGCCGCCCGCCCGTCTCGCTCGTCACTTCCGGCAGGCCGTCGCGGCCCGCCGAAGCCGTCGCGCCGAAGACGCGGGTCCGGATCGTCGCATTCATGCCGTCATCCTCGAAGCCAGCTCGCCGGTCCCGATCGCCGGCAGGCTTCGAGTGCTAGAGAATTACTTGCTTCCTGGAAACGAGGATTTTGGCCTAGAGCCAGGGCCAGTAGGCCAGCGTCCAGACGATGTCGGAGGTCGCATCCTCGTCCTTGTCGGGCTTGCCGAGCGGCAGGCCTTCCGCCACCCCGGTATCGGCATCGTCGGAGAGGCCGGGCACCATCGTCGATGGCAGTGCATTCTTGTCGGCGGTCGGCGCCACCGCGACATCGCGGGGCCAGTCGAAGGCGTAGGACATGCAGGGTCTCCCGGTCATTCGCGCCGCTCTCGCGGTCGCCGTTTCGTCTCCATCCGCTCGGCGGGCCGGCTCTTTTCATGCCGGCCGATGACGAGGTTGGGGGAATGCGGGGCGCCTGTCAACAATCCCGACTCGTTCGATCGGGTATCCCGATCCCCTTGCCGGGAAGGATTTGGCGCCGGAATTCGCGCCGCCGAACGCGCACGCGTCGTCGCGCCGTCGCGAGAGGCACAACGTCGCCTTGATGGCGCGGAAAAAGAAAACGCCGCGAACCCGGGGGTTCGCGGCGCTCAAACAGCCGATGGCAGGGCGCGATCAGCCCTTCATCTTGTCCTGGAAGGTCTTGAGGTGCTTCTGCTGCGCCTCGATCATCTTCTCGCGGTAGATGCCGTAGATCACGTCGGTGTCGTGCAGGGTCACGCCCTCGATGGTCGGCGAGGCGAAGACCGGAAGCTCGATGCCCTTCTTCGACATCTGGTCGGCGGTGCGCGCGATCAGCTCGTGGGTCAGGATCATGGCGAGCACGGTCGACGAACCCGAGACCGGACGGCTCCAGCCCTCGATCGGGACGATCGCGTCCTCGACCGGCGAGTTGGTGTCGATGACGACGTCGGCGACGTCCTTCAGGCGCTTGCCCGAAGAGTGCTTGGCCGGCTTGTCGTTCGCCTTCGAGGTGACGGCGACGACGAACAGGCCGCGCGCCTTGGCGTAGAGCGCCGTCTCGATGCCGGCCGAGTTGGTGCCGGAATGCGAGTAGATGATGATCGAGTCGCCGGGGTTGAGCGGCTGGTGGTCGAGGAACTTGTCGATGTAGTTCTCGGTGCGCTCCAGCCAGAGCAGCTCGCGCACGCCGCCGGCGCCGAGCACGTTGTGCCACATGACGCGCGGGTCGGTCAGCGGGTTGAAGCCGACGAACGAGCCGTAGCGCGGGAACGCCTCCTGGGTCGGCAGGACGGAATGGCCCGAGCCGAACAGGTGGATCAGGCCACCCTTGGCGAGCGACTCGGAAAAGCGCTGGGCCGCCTCGGTCAGCGCCGCGTCATTGGCGGAGCCGGCCTTCTCGATCAGCTTGATCAGGCGGTGCAGGTAGAAATCGGACATCATGGTCTCCTTGGTGATCCGTGAGGGGGAAAGGTCGATCGAGGCGTCAGATCCGAAGCGTCGAGCGGATCTCGTAGCGGTCGCCCCGCATGATCGAGAGGGTGAATTCGAAGGGCCCGCGCGGGTCGACGGCGAGGCGCTCGACGATGAAGGCCGGGCTGCCGGCCTCGATCTCGAGCAGCACGGCATCCTCCGGCCCGACGGCGCCGACGCGATAGGTCTCGGTCGCCTCGAACGGCTTGATGCCGTAGCGGCGTTCGATCTGGGCATAGAGCGAGCTGCCGGACAGGTCCTCGTCGAGCAGGCCGGGCACGCGGTCGAGCCGCAGATGCGCCGTCTGCACGCCGATCGGCGAGCCATTGCCGAGGCGGAGGCGGCGGACCATGGCGACCGGCTCGCCCTCCTCGATCTCCAGCGCGGCGGCGACGCGGACGCTCGCCGGCACGATCTCCTGCGCCAGCATGCGCGAGCCGACGGTGAGGCCGAGCGCCGCCATCTCGTCGGTGAAGCTGGTGAGACCACGCGCGCCGGCGACGACGGTGGCGCTGCGCACGAAGGTGCCGCGGCCATGCTCGCGCCGGAGCAGGCCGAGCGCTTCCAGATTGCGCAGGGCGTGGCGCACGGTGATGCGGCTCACGCCGAGCAGTTCGCACAACCGGTCCTCGGCCGGAATCTGCGACCCGGCCGGCCATTCGCCGTCCTCGATGCGGGCGCGGATGGCGCGCTCGGCCTGGTGCCAGAGCGGCTCCGGCCGGCGCCGGTCGAGGGATGTGATCAGTCCATCGGTCATCGGACCCTCCACCATTCGGCCCCGCGCGCCGCCGCGACCGCCGCGCCGACAAGGCCGGCTTGCGGGCCGAAGCGGCCGGGCCTGATTTCGATGCCGCGCAGATGCGGCGGCAGATGCCGGTCGAGCGCGGCGCGCAGCGACGGCTGCAACACGTCGATCGCCTCCGAGACACCGCCGGCGAGCAGCACGGCGGCCGGATCGAGCAGCGCCACGGCACCGGCAAGCGCGGTGCCGAGCGCGGTGCCGGAGGCATGGATGGCGAGGCTCGCCGGGCGATCGCCCTGCCGCGCCGCCGCGATCAGCGCTGCGCCATCGGCAAGGCCGATCTCGCGGGCGCGCGCGTCGAGCGCCCTGCCCGCCGCCTGGCGTTCGAGCCAGCCCGAGCGATCCTCGCCGGGATCGGCGACATCGGCCGCCGCCCAGCCGAACGAGCAGGCGCCGCCGCGCACGCCCCGTACGATCTGGCCGCCAGCGAGCACCGACGAACCGATGCCGGTGCCGATCGCGAGCAGGATGGCGTCGTCGAGCCCGTTCGCGGCGCCAAGCCTGGCCTCGGCCAGCATCGCCATCTGCGCGTCATTGCCGGCCGCGACCGGCGCGCCCGCTTCGGCGAGCAGAACGGCGAGATCGACGCCGTCGAGATGCGGCAGGTTGGGCACCCAGCGCGCCACCGTGCCCTCGACAAGGCCGGGAATGGTGATGCCGATGCCGGATACCGATCCGCGCTCGGCGATCAGCGCCAGTACCTTGTCGCGCAGCGCCTCGGCGCTTGCAGGAGCCGGCCAGCGTTCGACGGAGGCCAGTTCGGCCGGCGCATCGGCGGGAGCAAAGCCGGCGCGCAGGCTGGTGCCGCCGAGATCGAGCGCGAGGACGTGCGAGGCGGCGCTCATTCGTGACCTCCGCAGCCGCAGCCCGCGGGCCGCTTGCGGCCGTTGAACATACCGCCACCGGCGTTGAAGGAATGCGAGGTGGTGGCGAAGGCCTGCGCGTATTGCGTCCCGTTCAGGCAGCCGCGCATGCGGTAGAGCGCCGAATAATAATCGACATAGGGGAAGGACGAGAGGCCGCGCGCCAGCTCGTACTCCGTGATGGCGCTGCGCCAGGTGTCAAAACCGTCGCTGACATCGACCAGCTCGGCGGCGACGAAGCCCTCGTCGTCCTCCCAGTTCTCGCCGAACAGCAGCAGGCCCGGGCTGAAAGCCGGATGGGCGCGTTCCAGCGTCGGCAGCGCGGCGTAGAGCACGGCGGTCTTCGTCGCATTGGCGGCGGCGCGGTGGTCCTTGTGCCAGCTGCCCTGCCAATGGGTGATGATCGTGTCCGGCCGGAGCTCGCGGATGACGTCGGCGATCTTCAGTGCCACCTCGTCATCGTCGGGCAGGAAAGCATCGGGATAGCCGAGCTCGCGCCAGGAAATGCCGAGCTTCTCGCAAAAGCGATCCGCCTCGGCGCGCTTCTGCTCCGCATAGGCCTTCGGCGACAGCGAGGTGTGGCCCTGCTCGCCCATGGTGAGGTGCAGCAGGGTGACATCGAGGCCCCGTTTCGCGGCGGCGGCAGCGAGCGGGCCGGCGATCACCTCGGCGTCGAAGGCATGCGCCCCCACCACGAGCAGGCTCTTTCCGCCATAGATGCGGTCGTCGATCATTTCAGTCCTCCGGTGGCGCCGACGCCTTCACGGATCTGGCGTGCCAGCAGGAGATACATGACCAGCACGGGCATCATCGAGATCGCCAGCGCGGCGAAGACCATGCCCCAATCCGTGCGGAACTGTCCGATGAAGGTGGTGATGGCGAGCGGCACGGTCTTGTAGTCGTCGTCGAAGATGAAGATCAACGGGAAGAAGAAATCGTTCCAGACGGCGATCGCGGTGAAGATGGCGACGATCGCCACCGCCGGCTTGATCGTCGGCAGGATGATGCGGAACAGGATGCGCCATTCCTTGGCACCGTCGAGTCGCGCCGCCTCCTCCAGCTCCTTCGGCAGCACGCGCATGAAGTTCGCCAGGATGAAGACGGCGAAGGGAATGCGGATCGCCGAATAGACGAAGATCAGGCCGAGCCGGCTGTCGAGCAGGTCGAGCGTCTTCATCAGCGTGAACAGCTCGACCGAGGCCAGGCGGATCGGCAGCATGACGCCGGCGAGGAAGAAGGCGAGCACCGGCGACGACCAGCCGAGCTGGTAGCGGGAGAGCGGGAACGCCGCCATCGCGGAGACGACGAGGGTCAGGATCACGGCGCCGCCGGTGACGGCGAAGGAGTTCCACATGTAGCGGGCGAACTGCGCCTGCGTCCACGCATTGGCGAAATTGTCGAGCGTCCAGTTCGTCGGCAGGCCGAACTTGTCGCCATAGATTTCCGCCGTCGTCTTGAAGCAGGAGACGATCAGGATGTAGAGCGGCACCGCGACGACCAGCGCCCAGAGCGCCAGGACGATCCAGCCCGGCAATTGCCGGATCCGCTGCGCGACGTCGAGATTGGTCATCAGAACCTCACCGTCCGGCGCTCGAAGAAGCGCAGCAGCCCGATCGTCACCACGGTCAGGAGCAGGAAGAGCAGCGTGCCGAGCGCCAGCGCCAGGCCGATGTCGGTGATGCCGACCGCCCCTTCCGCGCCGAAGGCGAGGCGGAAGAAGTAGGTCACCAGCGTGTCGGTGGCGAAGTTCGGGTTCCCCTGCACGCCCTGCATCACATAGACGAGGTCGAACTGGTTGAACGTGTTGATGAAGGTCAGCGTCGTCAGCGACGAGATCGAGGGCACGAGCTGCGGCAGCGCGATCGACCACAGGATGCGGCCATTACCGGCGCCGTCGAGCCGCGCCGCCTCGAACACCTCGGGCTGGATCTGGCGCAGGCCGGCGGTGAAGATCAGCACGGGCAGGCCCATCCAGTTCCACGCGTCGACCGCGATCAGAACCCAGAGCGCCCAGGTGGAATCGCCGAGGATGGTCAGCCGCCCCTCGAGCAGGCCGAGGCTGTGCAGCAGGGATTCGACCGCGCCATCGGGCGTCAGCAGCAGCCGCCACAGCGCGCCGACGATAACCGGCGAGAGCACGGCCGGGAAGAAGAACACCGACTGCAGGAAGGCCGTGCCGCGACGGCGCAGGAACAGCAGATAGGCGAAGATCAGCCCGAGCCCGTTCTGCAGCACCATGATGCCTAGGAACCAGAACACATTGTGCGTGAAGGCGCCGGAGAGCTTGGTCCAGCTCGGCTCGACGAACAGGCGGGCGAAATTGTCCAACCCGACGAAGCCGCGCATGCGGAACCCGCGCCATTCGAACAGCGAGCCCCAGAGCGAGCTCGCCAGCGGATAGATGACGAACAGGCAGTAGATCACCAGCGCCGGCAGCACGAACAGCGCGGCGGAGCGATGCTTCTGCCATTCGACGGGCGCGGCCCGAGGGCGACTTGTCGACATGCGCCCTCCTTTCGGGCTGATGGGTTTGGGGCGGCAGTCCCGCCTTTCCCCTCCCCCTTGCGGGGAGGGCCAGGGTGGGGGTACCGGCGCCGGCTGTTCCGGATGGATCGAAATCGGCGGGAGGGAGTTGGCACCCCCTCCCCAACCCCTCCCCACAAGGGGGAGGGGCCGAGGTCGTGCGGGACGCCTACTCCTTCGGCTTGAACCAGGTCGACACGGCCGCGTCGACGTTTGCCGCGAGCTTCTCCGGCGCGATCTTGCCCTCGATCATGTCGATGATCTCGGCCTGCACGACGGAGGAAGCCGTCGGCGTCTGCCAGCGGAAGCCGACCAGCGTCAGGTAGGGCGTGGCGTTGGTCTGCATTTCCAGCATCGACTTCAGGACGGGATCGTTCGCCGTAGCGCCGGAGCGGGCCGGCGGCCAGCCGAGCTCGTCGGCGAAGAGCTGGGCGAATTCGGGCGAGGCGATGAAGGCGAGCACCTTGGTCGCGTCTTCCTTGTTCTCGCTGTCCGAGACAAGCCCATAGGAACCGTCGGAGAAGGCCGAGACGGCGACCTGGCCCTCGGCCTTGTCGGCCGGGAACGGGAAGATCGAGAACTTCAGGTTCGGGTTCTGGGCCTTGAAGCTGCCGTTCTCCCAGGCGCCGCCGAAGAACATCGCCGCCTTGCCGGAGATGAACTGCTGCGTGGCGGTGGTGTAATCGACGCCGGCGAAGCCGTCCGAATAGTAGGGCTGCAGCGCCTTGACCTTCTCGAGCGTCTTGACGAAGCGCGGATCGGTGAACTTCGCCTTGCCGCTCATCATCTCGTCGTAGAAGCCGGTGCCGTAGACGGACGGGCCGACGACGCCGACATTGATCTCGAGCGCCCAGCCGGAACCGTTGGCGCCGCCCGCCGCGATCGGCAGCACGCCGGCCGCCTTCAGCTTCTCGCAGGCGGCGACGAACTCGTCATAGGTCTTCGGGATGGCGATGCCGTTCTTCTCGAAGATCTCGGTGTTGTAGAAGACGCCCATCACCGGCGTCGAATAGGGCACGCCGTAGATCTTGCCGTCGGCGATTCCGACCGAGCCGCTCAGCGCCGCCGGCGTGAACTCCTTCAGCGCCGGCACGCTCTCGTCGAGCACGTCGAGATAGCCGCCGTCGACCAGCGGCTGCAGCTCGCCATAGGCCTTGAGCTGGGCGATATCAGGGCCCTTGCCGCCGCGCAGCGCCGTCGACAGCCGGTTCTGGTAGTCGGCGTCGGGCGTGAACTGCAGCTTGACGGTGACGTCAGGGTTCTTCGCGGTGAAGGCGGCGAAGATCTTCTCCATCGCCGCCTGGTCCTCGGTGCGCCAGCTCCAGAGCGTCACCTCGCCGGCCGTGGCCGAGAGCGCGGTGGCGGCGAGCGCGAGCGCGCCGATGGCGGCGGATTTCAGATGTCTGCGAACGTTCAACATAACCGGTCTTCCCCTCTTTGACAGTGCTTATGTCGTTATAACGTCGTAATCACTCTAGCCGGATGCCGCAGGGTGACAAGTGGGATTCTGGGATGCTGCGCCGGATTTTTCAGGCCGGCGCAGCGGGAGGTCGTCGTCGGTGTCGGCCTCACTGTCCGGTCATGCCGGAAGCGGTGATGGTGCGGACGAAGAAGCGCTGCAGGAACACGAACAGGATCAGCGGCGGCAGCACGGCGAGCGTCGCCCCCGCCATCACCAGGCCCGTATTGACGGCGGAGCGGTTGTAGGAGAGCAGCCGCGAGAGACTGATGACGATCGGGTAGTTGTCGGCATTGCCCTGCAGCACGGTGAGCGGCCAGAGATAGCTGTTCCAGTGATAGACGAAGGCGAACAGCGCGAGCGCCGCCAGCGCCGGAGCGACGGCGGGCGCCACGATGCGGAACAGGATGCGGAACTCCGAGGCGCCGTCGAGCCGCGCCGCCTCCAGCAGTTCGTCCGGCACGCCGGCGATGAACTGGCGCATCAGGAAGATGCCGAAGGCATTGGCGAGGTTCGGGATGATGACGCCGGCGAGGCTGGCGTTGAGCCCGATCGAGCCGACCAGCCGGTAGAGCGGAATGAGCGTCACGATCGGCGGCAGGAACATCGTCGCGATGGTGATCGCGAACAAGGCCTCGCGATAGCGGAAGCGGTATTTGGCGAAGGCGAAGCCCGCCATCAGCGAGGTCAGAAGGATGCCGGCGGTGGTGATGCCGGCGATCACGGCCGAATTCATGAAGGACCGGCCGACGCTGATCAGGTCCGCCACCTTCTGGTAGCTGTCGAGCGACGGCGTCTGCGGGATCCAGACCGGCGGGGTCTGCATCGCCTCGGCCGGCGTCTTCAGGCTGGAGAGAACCATCCAGACGAGCGGGAAGGCCGAGGCGACGGCGATCGCGATCATCAAGAGATAGAGGAAGGCGCGCCAGCCGGTGGCGCCGGCGCCGGTGGCGGGAAGACGTCCCTGCGCGTTCATCGCCGATCCTCCCGGCGCGCGAAGGCGAAGACGGCGGTGACCGTGATGACGAGCGCGAGCAGCAGCGTCACCGACATGGCGGAGCCGAGCCCGCCCTGGGCGCGCTCGATGCCGACGCGGCGGATGTGGTAGGTCATGACGTTGGTCGAGCCGACCGGGCCACCCTGGGTGATCAGTGCCACCGGCTCGAACACCTGCACGGCGTTGATCAGCGCGATCACGGCGGAGAACAGCAGCGTCCGCCTCAGGAGCGGCAGCGTCATGTAGCCGAACAGCGCCGGCCCGCGCGCGCCGTCCATCCGCGCCGCCTCGTAGATCGAGGTCGGGATCTGGGTCAGCCCGGCGATGATCAGGATGGTGAAATAGCCGACCTGCTGCCAGACGTTCAGAAGCACGATCGAGACCAGCGCCGTATCGGGCGAGGACAGCCAGGGCTGCGGGCCGATGCCGACCCAGGACAGGATCTGGTTGAACGGCCCCTCGGTCGGCGAATAGAGTTTTGAAAACACCAGCGCCACCGCGATCATCGGCACCATGTAGGTGGCGAACAGGATGGTGCGGAGCAGGTTGGCGCCCTTGAGCTCGGCCTGGTGGATCAGCATGCCGAAGACGACGGAAAGCGGCAGGATCAGCACGATCGACAGCACCGAATAGAGCGCCGTGTTGATCATCGCGCCCTTGAAGTCGCGCCCGACGGAGGTCGAGCCGAAGATCTCGCGGAAATTGTCGAGGCCGATGAAGGTGGCGCTCGAGAACGGCGTCTGCACCGACCATTTGGTGAAGGCGAGCCAGACGGTCAGCGCGATCGGCACGAGGATGAAGACGGCGATCAGCCCCAGCCCCGGCGCCAGCATGGCGAAGATTGATTTTCGAAGGCCAATCATGCGGAACGGAATGCTCTGTTGAGGCGCGCCCGGCAGGCACGCACTTCCTGGTCCCTCGCCCACGGACGCGGGCGAGGGGTCAAGGTGTCCAAATCAGTCGTCATTCCCGCGAGGGGAATCCCTTCGGCCGGGCGGTCGGCCGAAGGGATTCCGGGCCGAGCCCGGGATGACGATGGAGACGCCTTTACTGCGCGGCTTTCTCGAGGATCGAGACGGCGTCGGCCTGGGCCGCGGCGGCGGCCTCGGCGGCGGTCGTCTTGCCGAACTGCAGCGCCTCGATCTGGGCCTGCAGCGATTCCGTGAATTCCTGGCCGCCGAGCACGGTCGGGAACGGACGGGCTTCCGACAGCACGTCGACATAGCCGGAAAGGAACGGCGTCTTCAGCCGGTCGGCGAAGGCGGCGACGTCGGAGGTGCGCGACGGCAGGATGCCCATGGACTGCAGCAGGTCGCCCATGGCCGAGGCGCCGTTCTCGCCCGAGGTCGGGCCGTTGAACCAGGCGAGGAAGTCCCAGGCCGCCTTCTTCTCGGCGTCCGAGGCGCCGTCCGAGACGACGGTCATCCAGGAATAGGAGATCGAGTGCGGGCCGTCGCCCTTCGGGCCAACCGGGATCGGCGCGGTCGCGACATCGGCGAAGCGGTCGCCCATACCGGCCTTCAGCGCCGATTCCCACCAGTTCGCCATGATGATCATGCCGGTCTTGCCGGAGACGAAATTGTCGAGGAACGGGCCGGTCGTATTGGCGTCGGCCGTGCCCATGGTGGCGACCGAGGCGCCCGACTGGATCAGCTTCTCGTAGAGCGCGAAGGTCTCCTTGGCGTTTTCGCTGTCGAGCTGCGGCTTGCCGTCGACCACCAGCGCGCCGCCATTCGAGGCGAGCAGCGAGGCGAAGGGATGGACGACGCCGGCCGCCCACGAGTTGATCATGCCGAAGCCCTGCTGGCCCTTGTCCTTGTTGGTCAGCTTCTCCGCGGCGGCGACGAACTCGTCCCAGGTCTTCGGCGCTTCCTTGATGCCGGCTTCCTCGAACAGCTTCTTGTTGTAGTTCAGCGCGTAGACGTCGATCTCGTTCGGATAGCCATAGACCGTGCCGCCGACGCTGGCGGCGGTCGCCACGCCGTTCGGCCAGTTGGTCTTGACGTCGGTGGCGTTCGCGTCCGGCGCGGCGTTGACGAGCTTGTCGCGCGCCAGCTCCGGCAGCCAGAGGTCATAGATGCCCGCGATCGTCGGACCGCCGGCCTGGCCGGCCTGCGAGCGCAGCGTCGTCAGAAGGTCGCCGAACGGCACGGCGCGCACTTCCACCTTCACGCCCGGATGGTCCTTGGCATAGGTGGCGGCGGCGGCCTCGAGCTTGGCGACCGTCTCCGGCGGCCAATGCGTCAGGAACGATACGGTTACGTCCTCGGCCCAGGCCACGCTGGAAAACGCGGCCATGGCGGAACCCAGAAACAAGCCCATCAGCGGTCTGATCGTCACGGTACCCCTCCGTTCGCATGTCGACGGTCCGGCGGTGTAACCGGCCATCATTCTGTTATGACGTAAGGACGTTATAATGACTCCAGCAGATCGGCAAGCCGCCAAATGCAGCTGGCGGTGCACAGCCTTCCCGTACGTCCAGCATATCCGCAACGACGCGCCGCGCCAGCGCCTTCGACAGGCCGATTCCACTACTGTTTGGAAGGCATGAATTTGCGCCGAGGGCGGCGGCGGCGGAACCGTCGGGCTTGCCGTTCGAGGCGTCGACGCCACATGCTGAGAAGCTGATCGCCGTCAATCGCGTCATGTGGAGGGCATCATGACAGACCGCGCCGTCCCCGAATCTCCGCTTCCCCGCCCCGTCCGTTCCAGCCTCGACCTGATCGGCCGCACGCCGGTGGTCGAGCTGACGACTTTCGACACCGGCCCGTGCCGTCTCTTCGTCAAGCTGGAGAGCCAGAACCCCGGCGGCTCGATCAAGGACCGCATCGCCCTGTCGATGATCCGCGCGGCGGAGGCGGACGGCAGGCTGAAGCCGGGCGGCACGCTCGTCGAGGCGACGGCCGGCAATACCGGCCTCGGCCTCGCCCAGGTGGCGCTGCCGAGGGGCTATCACCTGATCCTCGTCGTGCCCGACAAGATGTCGCGCGAGAAGGTGCAGCATCTGCGCGCCATCGGCGCCGACGTGCGCACGACCCGCTCCGACGTCGGCAAGGGCCACCCGGACTATTACCAGGACATGGGCGCGCGGATCGCCGCGGAGACCGGCGGCTTCTTCGTCAACCAGTTCGCCAATCCCGCCAATCCGCTGGCGCACGAGACGACGACCGGGCCGGAGATCCTCGAACAGATGGACGGCGACGTCGACGCGGTCGTCGTCGGCGTCGGCTCGGGCGGCACGCTGACCGGCATCGGCCGCTACCTGAAGCGCGCCTCGCCCAAGACAAGAATGGTGCTGGCCGACCCGAAGGGCTCGATCCTGGCGCCGCTGGTCAACACCGGCGAGACGATCGAGCCGGGCAGTTGGGCGGTCGAGGGCATCGGCGAGGATTTCGTGCCGTCGAACTGCGACCTGTCGCTGGTCTCCGCCGCCTACACCATCTCCGACCGCGAGAGCATCGCCGCGGCGCGCGCCCTGCTGGCGCAGGAGGGCATCCTCGCCGGCTCCTCCTCCGGCACGCTGCTGGCGGCCGCCTTGCGCTATTGCCGCGAACAGACGACGCCGCAACGCGTCGTCACCCTCGTCTGCGACAGCGGCAACAAATATCTCTCCAAGGTGTTCAACGACGTCTGGGTCGCCGAGCAGGGCCTGATCGAGAAGATCCGCCACAACAATCTGCGCGACCTGGTGGCCCGCACCTATGCCGACGGCACCACCGTCACCGTCGCGCCCGACGACACGCTGTCGACCGCCTATGCCCGCATGCGTTCGGCCGACGTGTCGCAGCTGCCCGTCATCGAGCATGGCAGCCTGATCGGCCTGCTCGACGAGAGCGACGTGCTGAACGGCCTGCGCCGCGTCGGCCATGCGGGCCGGCGCGATTTCGGCGCCTCGGTACGCGACACCATGGTGACGGCGCTGCACACTCTGCAGGCCGGCGAGCCGATCGACGCATTGCTGCCGGTATTCGAGCGCGACGAGGTCGCCATCGTCATGGACGGCGACGAGTTCGTCGGCCTGATCACCCGCATGGACCTGATCAATCACGAGAGGTTGGCGCCTTGAACAAGCCGGAAAAGACGAACCGACTGGCCTTCGACACCCGCACCATCCATGGCGGCCAGAGCCATGACCCGCTGACCGGCGCGGTCATGGTGCCGATCTACGCCACCTCGACCTATGCGCAGGAAAGCCCCGGCGTTCACAAGGGCTTCGAGTATGGCCGCTCGCAGAACCCGACCCGCTTCGCCTTCGAGCGTGCCATCGCCGATCTCGAAAGCGGCACGGCCGGCTTCGCCTTCGCCTCCGGCCTCGCCGCAATCGCCACGACGCTGGAGCTGCTCTCCGTCGGCGACCACATCGTCGCCACCGACGATCTCTATGGCGGCACGTTCCGCCTGCTCGACAAGGTGCGCAGGCGCACCGCCGGGCTCGAGGTCTCCTTCGCCGACTTCACCGATCTCGCCGCCGTCGAGGCGGCGATCCGGCCAGAGACCAAGCTGCTCTGGATCGAGACGCCGACCAATCCGCTGCTCCGGATCGTCGACCTCGAGGCGATCGCGGCGCTGGCGAAGCGGCGCGGCCTGATCACCGTCGCCGACAACACCTTCGCCAGCCCCTACATCCAGCGGCCGCTGGAATTCGGCATCGACATCGTCGTGCACTCGACGACCAAGTACCTGAACGGCCATTCCGACATGATCGGCGGCACGGTCGTCGTCGGATCGAACCCAGAGATCGCCAAGCAGATCCGCTTCCTGCAGAACGCCGTCGGCGCCATTTCCGGGCCGTTCGACAGCTTCCTGGCGCTGCGCGGGCTGAAGACGCTGGCGCTCCGCATGCAGCGCCATTCGGAGAACGGCCTCGCCATCGCGCGCTGGCTGGAGGCGCGACCCGACGTGAAGCGCGTGATCTATCCGGGGCTCGAGAGCCATCCGCAGCACGCGATCGCCCGGCGGCAGATGCACGCCTATGGCGGCATGATCAGCGTCGAGTTCGACCGCGACCTCGCCGGCACCAGGCGCTTCCTCGAACGCGTGCGCCTCTTCACGCTGGCCGAGAGCCTCGGCGGCGTCGAGAGCCTGATCGAGCACCCCGCCACCATGACCCATGCCTCGATCCCAGCCGCCCAGCGCGAATCGATCGGCATCTCGGAGGGGCTGGTGCGCCTCTCGGCGGGCATCGAGGCGGCGGAGGACCTGATCGCCGACATCGGACAGGCGCTTCTCTGAGGCAACGCGCGAGGTGTGACCTCGGTCACTGTACAAAACCTACCGTAAGGGCAGGCTCGGCATGATAATAGGAATGCCATACGAGAAAGGGAGCGGATGCCTGCTTCGGAGATTTCGGACGACGACACCATCGACGTCATCGCGGACGACGCCACGCCGACGACGCGTCGCGGACGGAAAGCCGCCGGCGACGACCTCGTCACCACGTCGCTGACGTTGAGCACGCGGGTCATCGAACACTTCAAGGCCTCGGGCGAGGACTGGCAGTCGCGCCTCAACGAGGCGCTCAACATCATCGTCAACCGCACCCATGCGCGCGAGGCGAAGAAGCGCGCGCGGCTCCGGGCCCGCAGTGCCGTCCGCCGCCGCCTGCCGCCCTCCGGCGGCTAGACCCCTCCCGCCTCGCACGCTTGTCGCGCAGGCTCCGCCGCGCGCAAACCGCCTTGGAGCGGTTCACGTGAAACGGCGGCGGGGCTGCCCGGAGCAGCGCGGATCCCTACGTGCCGCTGGCGAAGTTCATCACTCGCGTCAGCAGCGTGTAGTTGGACTCGGCCACCATGATGGCGACGAAGACCAGGATCAGCAGCGGCGGCAGCAGGATCGCGTAGATCAGCGTCAGCCGCTCCCAGGCCATGTGCATGAAGATGGCGACGATCAGGCCGGCCTTCAGCAGCATGAACAGGATGATCAGCGACCAGCGCAGCAGGCCCTGCACGCCGACATAGTCGACGAAATAGGAGCAGGCGCTGAGGATGAACAGCCAGACCCAGACCGTCAGGTAGAGCTTCACCGGATGGTGCTGCTGCGTGTCGGCATGCGCGGTCGCGTCGGTCATGCGAATCTCCTACCAGAGGTAGAAAAAGGCGAAGATGAAGACCCAGACCAGATCGACGAAGTGCCAGTAGAGACCCATGATCTCGACGGATTCGTACTGGCCGCGCCGGCTGGTGAAGAAGCCGCGCCGGCCCGTCTCGAAATCGCCGCGCAGCACCTTGCGCGCCAGGATCAGCAGGAAGATCACGCCGAAGGTGACATGCGTGCCGTGAAAGCCGGTGATCATGAAGAAGGTGGAGCCGAACTGCGCCGCGCCCCACGGGTTTCCCCACGGCCGCACGCCCTCATGGATCAGCTTCGTCCATTCGAACGCCTGCATGCCGACGAAGCAGGCCCCGAGAAAGGCCGTCGCGAGCATCAGCATCCCCGCCTTGCGGCGGTCGCGCAGATAGCCGTAGTGCACGGCGAGCGCCATGGTGCCGCTGCTCGAGATCAGCACGAAGGTCATGATCGCGATCAGGATCAGCGGCACGGAGGTGCCGGCGATCTCGAGCGCGAACACCTCGCTCGGATTGGGCCAGGGCACGACCGTCGACATCCGCGCCGTCATGTAGGCGACGAGGAAGCAGCCGAAGACGAAGGTGTCGGAGAGCAGGAACACCCACATCATCGCCTTGCCCCAGGACACGCCCTTGAACGAGCTCTGGTCCGAGGCCCAGTCGGCGACGAAGCCGCGCCACCCCGGCTTGCCGCCGGCGGCGGCGGGGCCGTCCTGCATGATGCGGTCGTCCGCCAGATGTTCCACCATGCCCGCCTCCTATGAAAGCAGCTGACGGCAGATCAGGATGAAATCGCCGATCCAGCTCGTCAGCAGCCCGAGCAGCACCAGCCAGATCAGGAGAAGCGCGTGCCAGTAGGTGGCGCAGAGCCCGACGCCGGTCCGCAGCGCGGCGACACCGGCCCCCCTGAGCATCCGCCCCGTCACCCGGCCGAGCGCCACCAGCCCGCCCGCGACATGCACGCCGTGCAGCGCGGTGACGAGATAGAAGAAGGCGTTGGCCGGATTGCTGGCGAGGTAATAGCCCTCCTCGTTCAGCTGCCGCCAGGCGACGAGCTGGCCGACCAGGAACAGGAGCGCCGTGAAGCCGCCGGCGATGAGCCCGGTGCGCACGCTGTCGAAGTCGCCGCGCCGCGCGCCCGTCCGCGCCGTCTCCAGCGCCAGGCTGCTAACGAGGAGCGTGAAGGTGTTGACATAGAGGATGCCGGGCAGGCGCACGGGCCGCCAGTCGCCCAAGCCGGCGCGCATCAGATAGGCGCTGACGGTGAGCGCGAAGAGCGACCCGACGACGACCAGGAACACCGCCAGCCCGACCCGCGCCGCTTTCGGCGCCGACGGCTCGACGATCGGCACGCCGCCGGCGACGCCGACCTCGAGCCAGGGTTTCGAGAACAGGCCCTGGCGGACCAGCCAGGCAAAGACGACGATGACGACCGCCAGCAGGAAGACGAGGATGACGCTCACCGCGCGCCCTCCCCGACCGGGGCCGCGGCGGCTGCGCCGGGACCGGGATCGTTCTGCGCCAGGAAATCCTTGGCCATGCCGGGCACGCTGTAGTCATAGGCCCAGCGGTAGACGACCGGCCGCTCGGCGCCCCAGTTGCCGTGCGGCGGCGGCGTCTCGGGCGTCTGCCATTCGAGCGTGGTGGCGCCCCACGGATTGCCGCCGGACGGCTTGCCGTGCCGCAGGCTCCAGACGAGATTGAACAGGAACAGCATCTGCGCCGCGCCGACGATCAGCGCCGCGATGGTCATGAACTCGTTCAGCGTGTGCGCCGAGGGCGGCACGAAGCTGATGTCGCCGGATTCGAAATAGCGCCGCGGCACGCCGAGCAGGCCGAGATAGTGCATCGGGAAGAACACGGCATAGGCGCCGAGGAACGTCACCCAGAAGTGGATCTTGCCCATCGCGTCGTTCAGCATGCGGCCTGTCATCTTCGGGTACCAGTGATAGATCGCGCCGAAGATCACGAGGATCGGCGCGACGCCCATCACCATGTGGAAATGCGCCACCACGAACATGGTGTCGGAGAGCGGCACGTCGACGACGACATTGCCGAGGAACAGCCCGGTCAGGCCGCCATTGACGAAGGTGACGATGAAGCCGAGCGCGAACAGCATCGGCACGGTGAAGTGGATGTCGCCGCGCCACAGCGTCAGCACCCAGTTGTAGACCTTGAGCGCCGTCGGCACGGCGATGATCAGCGTCGTCGTGGCGAAGAAGAAGCCGAAGCCCGGATTCATGCCGCTCACATACATGTGGTGGGCCCAGACGACGAAGGAGAGCGCGCCGATGATGACGATCGCCCATACCATCATCCGGTAGCCGAAGATGTTCTTGCGGGCATGGGTGCTGATCAGGTCGGAGACGATGCCGAAGGCGGGCAACGCGACGATGTAGACCTCGGGATGGCCGAAGAACCAGAACAGGTGCTGGAACAGGATCGGGCTGCCGCCGGCGGTGTCGAGCGGCTCGCCCATGGCGATGATCGACGGCATGAAGAAGCTGGTGCCGAACAGCCGGTCGAACAGCATCATGACGGCGCCGACGAACAGCGCCGGGAAGGCGAGCAGCGCCATCACGGTGGCGGTGAAGATGCCCCAGACGGTGAGCGGCATGCGCATCAGCGTCATGCCCTTGGTGCGGCCCTGCAGCACCGTGACGACATAGTTGAGGCCGCCCATGGTGAAGCCGATGATGAACAGCATCAGCGACACCAGCATGATGATGATGCCCCATTGCTGGCCGGGCGTGTTGGCGAGGATCGCCTGCGGCGGATAGAGCGTCCAGCCCGCCCCGGTCGGCCCGCCGGGCACGAAGAATCCGGCCGCGAGCACGAGAACGGCGAGCAGGTAGATCCAATAGGAGAGCATGTTCAGATACGGGAACATCATGTCCCGCGCGCCGAGCATCAGCGGGATCAGGTAGTTGCCGAAGCCGCCGAGGAAGACGGCGGTGAGCAGATACACCACCATGATCATGCCGTGCATGGTGATGAACTGGTAGTAGCGGTCGGCGTCGATGAAGGGCAGCGCGCCCGGATAGGCGAGCTGGATGCGCATCAGCCACGAGAGCACCAGCGCCACCAGGCCGATCGCCATCGCCGTCGTGCCGTACTGGATGGCGATCACCTTGGCGTCCTGCGAGAAGACGTATTTCGTCACCCAGCTGGTCGGGTGGTAGAGCTCCAGTTCCCCGGCATGCCCCGCGGCATGTCCGTCACCGCCATGCGTCAGATCCACCATCAGGCGTCACCTCGCTCGGTTCCGAGGGCGGCCTTGCCCCCGCCTCTTGCCGCCGGCGCGAACGGACCGCGCCAGCGAATTCCCCTCGCCCGCGCTAGAGCGGCGGGCGCGCGCCGGCGCGCGTCTCAAGCGCGCTCGTCGTGGCCGGCGTCGTCAGTTGCTTGAAGGTCTGCTGCTGGTCGAGCCAGGCCTGGTAGTCCGCCTCCGCCTCGACCACGACCGTGCCGCGCATGTAGGGATGGCCGACGCCGCAGAGCTCGGCGCACAGCACCTCGAAGGTGCCGGTGCGGGTCGGCGTCACCCAGTAATAGGTGACCGAGCCCGGGATCATGTCCATCTTGGCGCGGAACTCGGGCACGAAGAAATTATGCACCGCGTCGACCGAGCGCAGCAGCAACGCTACCGGCTTGCCGACCGGCAGATGGATCTCGCCACCCTGCACGACGATATCGTCCTGGCCGGCCGGATCGTTGGGATCGATGCCGATCGGGTTCTCGGCGCTGACGGCGCGGGTGTCGGCGACGCCGAGGCGCCCGTCCTTGCCCGGCAGCCGGTAGGCCCACTGCCATTGCTGGCCGACGACCTCGACCGAGGCGGCGCCCGCCGGCACCGTGATGTACTGGCCCCAGACGACGAGGCCCGGCGCCAGCATGGCGGCGACGCCGACGCCGGTGACGACGGCGAGCCAGGTCTCGAGCCGCTTGTTCTCCGGCTCATAGGCGGCGCGATGGCCCGGCCGGTGGCGGAAGCGCCAGACGCAATAGGCCATGAACAGCACGACCGCGGCGAAGACGGCGCCGGTGATCCAGAAGGTCAGGTTGATGGTGTCGTCGATATAGCCCCAGTTCGACGCGATCGGCGTGAACCACCACGGGCTCAGGACATGGAACAGAATCGAGCCGGCGACCACCAGAGCAAGGATTATCGCGATCAGCATTCCTTTTTCATCCCAGCCGAGGAGCCCCTGTCGAAGGTCGGCCCCGCCATGATCAGAATGAAGTGGATACGCTTCCTGTCGTCGATGCGCCGTTTGGCGCCGGCGACCATCCTTTTTCTGCTTCTTCTACCTTAATCCCGATCCGGACCCGATCCAAGCGGACCGGGCCCGGCTGCCGCACCCGGCCGCGCCGGGCGAAGCGCCTCACATCTGCTTTCCGTCCGGACCGAACTGCTTGATGTAGGCGATGAGGTTGTCGATGTCCTTGTCGTCCTTGATGCCCGGGAAGGCCATCTTGGTGCCGGGAACCTTCGCCTTCGGATTATGGATGTATTCGCGGAACACCGTCTCGTCCCAGACGATGCCGGAATTCTTGTTGGCGTCCGAATACTTGTAGCCCGCCACCGAGCCCGAATGACGGCCGAACAGGCCGTTCAGCTCCGGCCCGACGGCGTTCTTGGCGTTCTCGCCGATCTGGTGACAGGCCTTGCACTTCAGAAACACCTTCTGGCCGAGCGCCGCGTCGCCATCCGCGGCCGCCGCCGCCGGAATCGCGACCAGGGCCAGCATCACGCCCAAGCTCCGCAAGATCATTGCCGCCTCCCAGGAGCTTGCATCCGTCGCTCCGGGCTCACTGCCCCGGACGGAGCGCTCCGCCGGCAAGCTAACACATCCCGCAACGTCATGTCAGTTTAGAACGATTATGATCAGGTTCACGACACGGCAAGGCGGCGCCCGAAGAACCTTGCATCGGGGTGTCGATTGGGCTTGTCTCGACCGCAAGTCGTCCCGCCGAAACAGAATTCCAGAGCCAGAACCTGCCGGAGAAGCGAATGATCTACGAATTGCGCGTCTATTCCTGCCTGCCCGGCCGCCTGCCCGCGCTGCAGAACCGCTTCCAGAAGGACACGCTGCGGCTCTGGGACAAGCACGGCATCCGCCAGGCCGGCTTCTGGACGACGCTGATCGGCCCGGCCAACAACGACCTGACCTATCTGATCGCCTGGGAAAGCCTGGCCGAGCGCGAACAGAAGTGGGGCGCCTTCATGGCCGATCCCGAATGGCAGGCCGCCCGCGCCGAGAGCGAGAAGGACGGCCTGATCGTCGCCAATGTCGCGGCTTCGTTCCTGCAGCCGACGGCCTATTCCTCCGTCCGCTGACGGAGCCGGCAGCGGCGCCGGATCGTCGGCGCGCGCCTATCGGAGAATGGAGACGCGGGGCGAGGGCCCCGCGCCCCGCGCGATCAGTGGGTCGAGAGCTTGAGGCCGATCAGGCCGGACAGGATCAGCGCGACGCTGACGATCCGGAACAGCGAGGCGGCCTCGCCGAGCCAGAAGATGCCGACGCAGAAGGCGCCGACGGCGCCGATGCCGGTCCAGATCGCATAGGCCGTGCCGAGCGGCAGCGACTTCATCGAGATCGACAGCAGCGCGAAGCTGATGATCATCGTGACGATGGTGACGACGCTCGGCCAGAGCTTGGTGAAGCCGTCCGACTGCTTCATCGCCGACGCCCAGACGACCTCGAAGATACCGGCGAGAACAAGATAAACCCAGGCCATGCGGCCCTCCTTCGATGGGCCGGGCCGTCCCGGACATGCTTTCCCGATATGGGGAGGTCGTTCCTCGATCGCTCCTAGATAGCGATGCCCGGCATGCCGGGCAAGGCATCCCCTCGCCGCGCTCGGGGACCGGGATGCACGCGTCGTTCGGATACATCCAGGTCAGCATGGTGAGGACTGAGGCCTGAATCCCGGTCCTCTTCAGCTCCAAGCCGGCCAGCGCCACGATCCGGACGAGCGGCAGCAGTGCGCCGGCGAGGCCGACGCGGCCGGCGAGGCCGAGCGCGTGCGACACCGGGCTCAAACCCGGCAGGCCTTCCGCGCCGGCGCGCCGCGTCTACATCGCGCGCGCTGTTCGAAGATCCTCAGAATGTCGCGCCGATCTGCCAGGGCACGAATTCGTTGTCGCCATAGCCGAGAAGCTCGGACTTGCTGCGCTTGCCGGAGGCGACCGCGAGGATCTCGTCGAAGATCTCCTGCCCCTTCGCCTCGAGCGACTTGCCGTCGAGCACGTCGCCGCCATTGATATCCATGTCCTCGATCATCTTGGCGTAGATCTCGGAATTGGTGGCGATCTTGATCGATGGCGTCGGCTTGCAGCCATAGGCGGAGCCGCGCCCCGTGGTGAAGCAGAGGATGTTGGCGCCGCCGGCGACCTGGCCCGTCGCCGAGACCGGGTCGTAGCCGGGCGTGTCCATGAACACGAAGCCCTTCTCGGTCACCGGCTCGGCATAGCCATAGACGGCGGTCAGCGGCGAGGTGCCGCCCTTGGCAGCGGCCCCGAGCGACTTCTCGAGAATGGTCGTCAACCCGCCCTGCTTGTTGCCGGGCGACGGATTGTTGTTCATCTCCATGAGGTTACGCTGCGCGTAGTCCTCCCACCAATGGATGATGTCGACCAGCTTCTCGCCGATCTCGCGCGAGACGGCGCGGCGAGTGAGCAGATGCTCCGCGCCGTAGATCTCGGGCGTCTCGGACAGGATCGCGGTGCCGCCATTGCGGACCAGGATATCGGCGGCGACGCCGAGCGCCGGATTGGCGGTGATGCCGGAATAGCCGTCGGATCCGCCGCATTGCAGGGCGAGCATCAGCTCGCTCGCCGGCACGGTCTCGCGCTGGACGCTGTTGACGATCGGCAGCATCGCCTTCACCGCCTCGACGCCGGCGTCGACCGTCTTCCGCGTGCCGCCGACCTCCTGGATCGTCATGGTGCGGAAGGTCTCGCTCTCCTCGATCCCGTAGGCGTCCTTGAAGCGCGGGATCTGGAAGCCCTCGCAGCCGAGGCCGACCATGACGACGCCGCCCATGTTCGGGTTGGTGGCATAGCCCCAGGTGGTGCGCTTCAGCGTGTCGAAGATGACGCCGCGATAGTCGATGACGCAGCCATTCGCCTGCTTCAGCGCGACGATGCCGTCGATGTTCGGATAGTCGTTCAGGATGCCGGAGCGCTCGATCTCGGCGGCGATGAAGCCGGCGACCGTCGTCGAGCAGTTCACCGAGGTGAGGATGCCGACATAGTTGCGCGTGCCCACCTTGCCGTTGGCGCGGCGGAAGCCCTGGAAGGTCGCCTGCTCGGCCGCCGGCACATAGTGCGTCGGCACCACGCCCTCGCCGAAGGCGTAGTCACGCGCGAAGGCGCCGTGCTCCTCGCCGATGCCGCAATTATGCTCGTGCACCCAGTCACCGGGCGCGATGTCGGTTTTCGCGAAGCCGATGATCTGGCCGAACTTGACGACCGGCTCGCCGGCGGCGATCGGCCGGAGCGCGAATTTATGGCCGCGCGGCACGCGGCGGGTGATCTGGACGCCCTGCGCCGTCGTCGTGCCGGCCTCGAGATTGCCGAGCGCCACGGCGATGTTGTCGGAGCCATTGAGGACGAGCGTCCGCGGCTGGGCAGAGATGGGGGCTGCCTCGTTCATGTAGATACCCTCGCGGCGCGTCGATGGCCGCTCTCAAGTTCAAGTTCAGGCGGCACGCCAGCCGTCACGGATCAGCGTGTAGCCGTCGCTGTAGACTTCGGTCGTGGTGGGGAAGAGGTCGCGCCAGACGCGCGTCGCCGCGGCGAGCAGCGGCATCGAGCGACCGAACGCCTCGATGGTGATCCAGCCGTCATAGTCGACCGCCTTCAGCGCCTTGAACGTGCTGGCGAAATCGATGTGGCCCTTGCCGGGCGTGCCGCGATCGTTCTCGGAAACATGCACATGCGCCAGATGCGGCGCGATGGCGGTGACGGCGGCCAGCGGATCCTTCTCCTCGATATTGGCGTGGAAGGTGTCGTACATGCCGGCGACATTGGGATGGTCGACCTCGGCCAGGTAGCCGGCGAGATCGTGCATCGTGTTGACGAAATAGCATTCGAAGCGGTTGACCGCCTCCAGCACCAGCGTGATGCCGCGTGCCTTGGCCATGTCGCCCGCCTCGCGGTGGAAGGTGATGCCGCGCTCGCGTTCGACGGCGGTCGGCGCATCGCCGGAGAAATGGCCGAGCGTCGAATGCAGGGGGCCACCGACGACGTTCGCGCCGAGGGCGGCGGAGCAATCGAGGATCCACTGCATGTGGCGGCGAGCCGCATCCTGCTGGGCGGCGTCTTCGCCGATCGGGTTCATTTCGGTGCCGGGGAACAGCGCGATCACGGTGCGGTCGAGGCCGAGCCGGTCGAGCTCGCGTCCGAGCTCCGCATAGTGCTCCGGCGTGCCCTCGAAGATCGGGATCTCGACGCCGTCATAGCCGCAGCGCTTCAGGTCCTCGAGGATCGGCCAGTGCCGGGGTTCGACATGGGCGGTCCAGAGCAGGAGATTGAAACCGATCTTCATGGCACGTCTCTTCTCAGCATCGCGATGGAAGCCTCGCGGGCCGGGCCTCGCGGTCCGGCTCCGCTGGAACGAGCCGGCGAACCCGATGGTCCGCCGGCCCGGCACATCACTCGGAGGGCGGAACCGGAGGGGCTGCACCCTGCGGCAGCGGCTCTTCCAGCCACTTGGTCACCATTTCAGGCTTTGCATCCCAGGGAGCGGCATCGGCCAGATTGTCCTTGGTGATCACCTGGGTCGGAGCGTAGTAGAACTGGCCCGGCTTGACCGTACCGTCGATGACGCCGAGCAGCAGGCGCAGCGCATGGACCGAGGCGATCGACGGCGGGTTGCTGCCGGTCAGGGTCATCTGGCCCTTCTCGATCAGCTCGACGCCATAGGGCGCGCCGTTGTTGCCGCCGATCAGGATCTCGCCGGTCTTGCCGGCGCGGTCGATGGCGATGGCGACGCCGACGGCCATGTCGTCATTGGCGGCGTAGATCGCCTTGACGTTCGGATGAGCCGTCAGGATCTGCGAGGCGGCGTCCATCGCCTTCTGGCGGTCCCAATCGGCCGCGACATCGGCCACGGAGACAGCCTTCGAGCCCGACTTCGCCATGCCGTTCTTGAACGACTGGGCGAAGGCTTCCGCGTCGCCGCGGCCGAGCTTGCCGGTGATGGTGGCGTATTCGCCCTCCGGCAGCAGCTTGCCGATCGCCTCGCCGACGGGCTCGCCGAACCGGAAGAGGTCGATCTGCATGATGCCGGCCGAATCCGCCAGGATCGACTCGTCATAGCCGTACTGGAAGAAGATCGGCACGCCGGCCTTCTTGGCCTGCGCGATGGCGGCCTTTTCCGACGACAGCGACACGGCGTAGATCAAGATGCCGTCGACGCCCTTGGTGATCGCGTCCTGGACGTTGGCGAGTTCCTGGGTCGGGTCGTTGTTGGCCGAATAGGTGATCAGCTTGACGCCGAGCTTGTCGGCCGCGGCCTGGGCCGCGTTCATGCCGTACTGGTAGTACGGATCCGGACCGCCGCGCATGAAGGCGATGGTCTTCTCCGCCGCCTGCGCCAGGCCGGGCGCCACCAGCGCGGTTCCGAGCGCCAGCAGCGCAAGGGCTCTCCTCGTAATCATCATTGCTCGTCTCCTCCGTTGACCAAGGCTCTGAAGCGGCGTTCCGGTTAGGTCTTTTTCTGCAGAAGGACTGCCGCCGTTATGATCAATCCCAGCACGGCGCTCTGGAAGTTCGCGCCGACTCCGAGAAGGTTCATGCTGTTGCTCACCAGGCCCAGCAGCAGGACGCCGCCGAGCGTGCCGATGACCGTGCCGCGCCCGCCGATCAGCGGCGTGCCGCCGATGACCACGGCCGCGATAGCGCGGAGTTCGTAGCCGGTGCCCATGCTGGGCAGGCCGGAATCGAGGATGCCGGTGAGGATCACGCCCGCGGCGCCGACGAACAGGCCGCTCAGCGCATAGAGCGCGATCTTGATGCGCCGGACCGGGATGCCGGAAAGCCGCGCCGCTTCCTCGTTGCCGCCGATGGCGAAGGCATAGCGGCCGAGCGTGGTGAAGCGCAGGATCAGGAACATGGCGAGGATCGAGACGATCATCGCATAGACGGGCCAGGGCACACCGAGGAAATCGCCGAGCCCGAAGACGTCGAACAGCTTGCCCGTTCCGTTGATCGGGCTGCCGCCGGACATCAGGATGGCGACGCCCTGCAGGAAGGTCATCGTGCCGAGCGTGATGATGAACGGCGTGGCGCGGTTGGTGGCGACCAGCATGCCGTTGATCGTGCCGACCACGACGCCGGCCGCGACGCCGGCCAGAATGCCGAGCGTGACCGAGCCGGTCGACATGATGGTGAGCGCCGTGGCGAGGCCGGCGACCGAAAGCGCCGCGCCGACCGAGAGATCGAGGCCGCCAGCGATCAGCAGGATCGTCTGGCCTGACGCCACGATGCCGAGCGCCGAGACCTGGAACAGGATGTTCATCAGGTTGTTGACGGACAGGAAGCGCGGATTGCCGATGGCCGTGACCACGACGATCAGCAGCAGGACGATCAGCAGGGTGTAGCGGCCGATGTCGAGCGTCCGGAGACCGCCGGGCTTGCGGATTGCCTGCGCGACGGTGGCGGCGGGAGAAGACATCAGTTCAGGCTCCGGGTGCTTTGAGTCTGGATGGCGGCCAGCAGCTGCTGGGGATCGAGGCCTTCGGGCGACAGCGACTGTTCGATCCGGCCGCCGCGCAGGACGAGGATCCGGTCGGCGAGCGCGATCAGTTCCTCGAGGTCGGTCGAGACGAAGACGATGGTCGCGCCCTTGGCCGCGAGATGGCGCAGATGGTCGTGGATCTGGCGTTGCGATTCGACGTCGACGCCCTGGGTCGGCTCCTCGAGCACGAACAATTGGCCATCGGCGAAGATGGCGCGCCCGAGCAGCGCCTTGCGCTGGTTGCCGCCGCTCAGGAAGCGGACCTCTCGGCTCGGCGCGCGCGGATTGAGATCGAGTTGCTCGGACATGGCCGTCGCGACGCCGGTCTCCTTGGCGAGCTTCAGCCAGCCCAGTTTCGACAACGATCGCAGCGCCGCGAGCGAGATGTTCTTGGCGATCGACAGGCTCATCACCAGGCCGCGGCCGCGCATGTCCTCGGGGATGAAGAGCACGCCACGGGCGATCGCCTCGCGGACGGCGCGCGGCGCGTAGGGCCGGCCACCGAGCGTCATGGCGCCCGAGACATGGCGGTGATCGAGACCGCCGATCACGGCGGCCAGCGCGTTGGCGCCGCCGCCGATCAGGCCAGTCAGGCCGACGATCTCGCCCTTGGCGACTTCCAGCGAAACACGGTCGAGACCACCTTCGCTGGAAACGCCATCCATGACGAGGAACGCCTCGGCGCGCGGCTTGTCCAGCCGGCGCGGCTCGACCGCGTCCAGCGTGCGGCCGACGATCATCGCGATCAGGCCTTCCTTGTCGGCGCCCTTGCCGTCGACCAGCGCCACCTTGCGGCCGTTGCGCAGCACAGTGATGCGGTCAGAGATCGCCAGCACCTCGTCGAGGTGATGCGAGACATAGACGATCGCCATGCCCTGGCGGGCGAGGTCGCGGATCAGGTTGAACAGGAATTCCGCCTGCGCCTTGTTGAGCGCCGCGGTCGGCTCGTCGAGCAGCAGCACATGTGCCTTCTCGCGCACCGCCTTGGCGATCGCGACCTGCTGGCGGTCGGCGATGTCGAGATCGCCGAGACGCCTGCCGACCGGCAGGTTAAGGCCGAGCCGGGCGAGCAGCTCGCTCGCCTGCCGGGCCATCGCCTTCTCGTCGATGATGCCGAGCGCCATGCGGGGCTCGGCGCCGAGGAAGATGTTGGCCGCGACGGAGAGGTCGAGATGCAGTTCCGGATTCTGGTAGACGATGGCGATGCCGGCGGCCCGGCCCTCGGCCGGATTGAGCGCCTTGAACGCCTGCCCGCCGACGATGATGTCGCCGCTGTCGGGCGGCTGCGCGCCCGACAGGATCTTCATGAAGGTGGACTTGCCGGCGCCGTTCTTGCCGACCAGCCCGTGCACTTCGCCACGCGCGACCTCGAAATGGATGTCGTCGAGGGCGCGCTGGCCAAGAAAGCTCTTGGTCACGCCCTGGACCTGGATCGCGAGTGGGGTTTCCGACTGCATCGCTGTTCCGCCGCTCAGCTCTTGACCGCTTCCCAGCGGCCGGACTTGGCCGAGGCGAGCACCGCGTCGGTGACGTAGTCGGTCTTGAGCGCGTCGCGGAAGGTCGGCGCGGCCGGCGTGCCGGAGGCGAGACCGTCGAGGAAATCCGCCGCCTGGTGGATGAAGCTGTGCTCGTAGCCGATCTGCAGCCCCGGCACCCACCAATGGCCCATATAGGGATGGTCACCGTCGGTGATGTGGATCGAGCGCCAGCCGCGCAGATGGCCGTCGTCGCCATGATCGAAGAACTGCAGCCGGTGCAAATCGTGCAGGTCCCAGGCGATCGAGCCCTTCTCGCCATTGATCTCCAGCGTATAGAGCGCCTTGTGGCCGCGGGCGTAGCGGGTCGCCTCGAAGGTTGCGAGCGAGCCGTTCTCGAAGCGGGCGAGGAAGGCGCTGGCGTCGTCGATCTTGACCTCTTCGACCTTGCCGCTGACCGCATGCGAGCGCTGCTTGACGAAGGTCTCGGTCGCGGCCGTGACGCTGTCGATGCCGCCGTTCAGCCAGAGCGCGGTGTCGATGCAATGCGCCAGCAGGTCGCCGGTGACACCGCTGCCGGCGACGCTGGCGTCGAGGCGCCAGGTGCCCATGCCGCCCTGCGGCACGTCGGCGGAGATCGTCCAGTCCTGCAGGAACTTGGCGCGATAGTGGAAGATGCGACCGAGCCGGCCCTCGTCGATCATCTGCTTGGCGAGCGTCACCGCCGGCACGCGGCGATAATTGTACCAGACCATGTTGGCGACGCCGGCCGCCTCGACGGCGGCGACCATCTTCTCCGCCTCGGCGGCGTTGCGGCCGAGCGGCTTCTCGCACATCACCATCTTGCCGGCCTCAGCCGCCGCGATGGCGATCTCGGCATGGGTGTCGTTCGGGCTGGCGATATCGATCAGGTCGATATCCTTGCGCTCGATCAGCTTGCGCCAGTCGCTCTCGGAGCTCTCATAGCCCCAGTTCGCGGCGAAATCGGCGGCGCCCTTGGCGTTACGCGTGGCGATCGCCTTGAGGACGGGCTCGTATTCGTTGCTGAAGAACTGGCCGACCTGGCGGAAGGCATTGGAATGGGTGCGGCCCATGAAGCCGGCGCCGACCAGGCCGATATTGAGCTTTTTCTTGGTCATTTCCAAATTTCCCCGGAACCGTTATTCGCGCCAGCCATGGGCGTCGCGCACCTTGATCATCGCGCCCAGAACGTCGTTCCAGGTCTGCTGCGCCGTCATCACGGAATTCGGGAACATGCAGCCGTCCCAGGCGATGTGGCGCATCTTCCTGGTCAGGTTGCCCTCACCGTCGCGCAGCCAGTAGCCGGCGTGCTTGGTGACATCGAGCTTGCCGTTCGGATCGGTGACCTGGACGTGGCGGCCGGTCTTCTCGTGATCGCCGGAGCCGAACACGGTGGCGTCGTTCTGGGCGACGTGGAAATCATAGGTCCAGGGACGGAGCGCGTCGGCGACCTTCTTGTAGGCCGCGTCAAGGACCGAGCGGTCCTTCCAGTCATAGCCCTCGGGGAGCAGGCGATCCTTCTCGGCGTTGTAGCCGAGGGTGAACAGCATCGAATGCGCCATGTCGGCCTGGTAGCCGACGACGCCCGGCATGCCGACTTCCTCGAGCAGGCGGACATTCTCGCGCCAGGACTGCATGCCGCCCCAGCAGATCTCGCCCTCGGCGACGACGAACTCGCCATGGTCCTGCGCCGCCTTGCCGGCCTCGCGGAACGTCTCGGCGATGATCTTGGTGTTGCCGACGGGGTCCTTGTCCCAGTCGCCGACGCCGGTCGAGGAATCGATGCGGATGCCGCCGGTCGGGCGAATGCCGAGCTCGCGCATCTGCTGGCCGATTGCCGCCGCCTTGCGAACCTGCGAGACGAAGCGCTTGCGATCGTCGGCCGAGCCCATGGCGGAGCCGCCGCCGGCGCCCGCCCAGATCGGCGCCACGAACGAGCCGACCTTCAGGCCGTAACTCGCGATGTGGTCGACCATGCGCTTGACCTGGTCCTTGTCGCTGTCGATCGAGAGATGCGGATCGGCCAGCCAGAGATCGATGCCGTCGAATTTCTGGCCGTCGACTTCGGCCTTGGCGGTCAGCTCCAACAGGGTGTCCAGCGGAATGATGGGCTCGCCACCTTCGCCGCCCTTGCCGACGACGCCGGGCCATGCCGCGTTGTGCAGCTTCGGAAAGTTGTTCTGATCCGCCACGTACTCTTCCTCCCTCTCGGACCGCGCCGCCAAGCGGGCCCCTCCTGCAGGCCGGAGAAGGTCTTAGGGCCGCCGCACGGGCACACGCCTCCGCCGGTCGCCCTCGCGGGCTCCGTTCAGCGTATCGCCGTGCGCGAATGCCTCCCCCGCGCTTCGACCACAACCTCCATGGGCCGGAACGCAGCGTCACTGTCTGTTATATTAGTGTAACGTGTCAAGTCGCATTCAACGCAGAGTTGGCACCACGGTCAAATGCACAATTCTTGACTATCGCACTCTGGTTTTATCGACGATATCGTTGATAATGACTGCGTCTCGGGCATTCTGCCCGGAATCCCCGACGGCAGGCGGCGAGCAATCGCTCGTGGAGACCGGCTTGCGGGCAGGGACGATACTAATATAACAGTGAAGCGCGACGCCGGCCGGAACGCGGCCCGGAACCCTGGTTCCGCGAAGGCGTAGCGCGCATGATTTGGGAGGATTTGAACGGGTGGTGGAACCGGCTTTGCTGCAGCTGCAACTGGTCAATCTCGATCGCAAGTCGCCGCTGCGCGACCAGATCTATCAGCTCGTCCGCACGCTGATCATCATCGGGCAACTGCGCCCCGGACAATCCGTCAACGAGGTCGAGATCGCCGAGCAGCTCGGCGTCTCCCGCACCCCCGTCCGGGAGGCGGTCAAGCGGCTGAGCGACGAAGGCCTGATCAACGTCTATGCCCAGACGGGGACGTTCGTCGCCAAGATCTCGCGCGCCGCGCTGGAAGAGGCCTATGTCATCCGCAACGCGCTCGAGGTCGAAAGCGTGCGCCGCGCCGCGGCCAAGATCACCAGGCTGCACGTGGAGACACTCGAGGACATCATCGGCCAGCATCAGACCGCGATCGCTCGCAAGCGCTATGCCGACGCCATCCGCCTCGACGACGACTTCCACCGCTCGATCGCCGAGATCAACGATTTCTCGATGCTGTGGCGGGCGGTCGACATCTCCAAGGCGCAGATGGATCGCGGCCGCTACCTCGCACTGCCCCGCCCCGGCTCCGGCGAGACGACGATCGCCCAGCACCAGGCGATCCTGACGGCGCTCGCCGCCCATGACGAAGAGCGGGCGATGGAGGCGATGCGCGTGCATCTCGACACCTCGCTGCGCAACACGCTGAGCCTCATCGGCGACATCCTGGAGCCGACCGCAGACTGAGCCCTCGCCCCGTGCGCGATGCAGCATTGCTCCCCCGCGACGTCGCCTGCGAGACTCCCGGCGACATCCCGTCGCGACCGGTCGAACCGCGCCCATCCGATGTTTCGGCAAGCGGAGACGGCGTTGCGATCTGCCCGCGACGAGCGAGAACGGGATTTGACCGCCCGACCTTCGGAGCAGCCCCTCGCTCCGCCAATGAACCCGGCCGGAAGGAGGCGGGTTCATCCACGCAGGCCGCACATCAAGGAAACCCATGTCTTTCGTCGTTCGCATCGCGCTGCTGGCGCTCGTCCTCGTCACGCCGACCTGGAGCTTCGCGCAGTCCCCCGAGACCTTCGAAGCCGCCGATGGGTCTTACCGTTTCCACTATCCGCAGGGCTTCGCACTGGACTCGATGTTCGCGGACGGGACCGGCGACGCCACCGGCGTCACCGCCTCCAGCATGGACAATGGCGATGTGCGCGTCACCTTCCTCGGGCCGCGCGATCCCGGCGACATCGCGGACGCGACCGAGGCGAATCGCCAAGCAATCGTCGACGAATTCACGAAGGCCATAGCCGTCCTGCCTTCGATCAAGTTCCGATCCTCGGCCATGACCACCATGCTCGGCCAGCCAGCCGTCGACATGGTGTTCACCAACAAGCGGTTCGGGAACGTCGCGATCAATCGCTATGTCTTCACCGTGCACGATGGCAAGGCCTACAATTTCGAATGCATCTATCGGGAAGACAAGGCGGAGCAATTCGCTCCCGCCTGCGATCTCGCCATTTCGACCGTGAGCCTGCTGGCGACCGGCGCAGCTTCAGCCACGGGCGCCGAGGAACAGGACACCGCTTCGGAAGCCGGAGCTTGCACCGAGCTGGCGCTCAACCGCCGCACCGGCGCGGTTGTCGAGCGGAGCTCCAACCTGCTGATGAAGGACCCGTCCCCGACGAGGATCGCCCGGGTCAAGACAGCGCATGACGCGGCGATGGCGATCGACGCGCGGGCTGGATCGACGCCGTCCGAACAGGATTGCCGGGACGTCGACGCGATCCTCGAGACGCTGAAATAGGGACCTGCGGAACCCTGCAAGCGCAGCGCGCCGCCACGGCCGAACGGCGCCAGGCATTTCCGGCGTGGCGAACGCGCCTCGAGCTGGGCTGAAGGCCGCGCGGCGCGGACGCACGCCGACGCCGGGGGCTCAGAAGCGGATGTTCATGCCCATCTGGACCGAGTCCAGCCGATGCTTGAACTCGTAGGTCCAGTTTGGCGGGTAAACATCGCCATAGCTGAAGGTCGAGCGGTCCTTGGAGAATTTCGTGTGATTGTATTCGGCGAACACCGACAGGTGTTCGGTGAAGCGATACTCGGTACCCACTCCGACGGCGACGCCGACACGCGTGGCGTCGAGGCTGGCGTCAACCAGGTTCCAGCGTTCATCGACGCTTGCGTAATTGAATTGGCCGAATGCCGGGCCGGCATTCGCGTAGACCAGCATCCGGGGCTGGACCAGATAGCCCATGCGGGCCGTGAGCGTGGTGATGGCCACGGCGTTCGACGACACGACCTCATCGACCTTCAGGAAGTGGTCGCCATCGGATCCGGTCATCTCGTGCCGCAGCCTCAGGCCGAGCACGGCATCGCCCCACTGCAGATCGGCGCCGGCCTGCAGAAGACCGTAGAGATGCCAGCCGCCGTAATTCGCTGCTGGATACCCGGCATATCCCAGTTGGGCCGGCGAATACTGCTCCGTCTGCAGATGGCTGCCGGTCGCGCCGATTCCGACATAGAAGCCGGTCCACTGAGGGGCGACGTCATCGGCCAGTGCGGCTGTCGAGACCAGAACGCCGAATGCCGTCGAGACGGCCCTGAACGCACGAAGACTCAAGTCAAAACTCCTACCGCCGCGCCGCATGCGTTCAGGCCCCCCTGTCGCTGGGAGCCGCTCCTGTTCCGACGCCGACTATGTGGAGCGGCCTGTTCGCGTACAAGCTTGTTTTCGGATATCCAGAAGTATTGCTCAGGCGACCGCGGACCCACGCCAGCAGAAGGTTCCAGCCCGTCCCCGATGCGCTCTGCTGCGGCGGATGAAAGTCCGCTCCATCCGACGATGATTGCCTGTCGAGCATCTGCACGCGCGCGCAGCAACCGCTCGCCCCCGCCTCGATTTCCGGCACGGGAACCAGAGCGAATAGCTCAATCAATTCAGAATTTTAGAAAAGGATGGCGTCCCGGAAGGGATTCGAACCCCTGACCTACGGTTTAGGAAACCGTTGCTCTATCCTGCTGAGCTACCGGGACATGCGCCAGACCATGCCATGCGCCCGCGGAGCGCGCCATGGGCGACACGCTTATGGTCCGATTGTCGCTCGGGTTTCAAGTGTGTTCGTCAGGAATCTCGCGAACCCCCCGGACGGGCCGCGGAACCGCGGACGGCCTGTGCATGGCGCCGACGGCGCCCTGTTTCCAACACGCTTCCGTGATGCAACCATGCCGGCATGTGGACCGCCGAGCCCCGTTCCGCCCACCCCGCTCCCGCCCCGGCCGTCCCGCGACGGGCACGCCGGCGGGGCGCCGTGACGCGCAGCCTGCTCGGGGTTGTGGCGATGATCGGAGCGATGATGACGGCATCGACGGGGAGGCCCGAGGCGCAGGCCGCGGCAACCGGCCGGCATGGCGAACGCCTGGCCGGGCTGGAGCAATGCAGCCTGGTCGATGGCGAGGCGGGCGTCGTCACCCATGTCATTGATGGCGACACGCTGGTGCTCGACAACCAGCTCGAGGTGCGCCTCGTCGGCATGCAGGCGCCGAAGCTGCCGCTCGGCCGGCCCGGCTTCATCGCCTGGCCGCTCGCGACCGAAGCCAAGGCGGCGCTCGAGACGATCGCGCTCGGCAAGGCGGCGCAGCTTCGCTATGGCGGCACGCGACGCGACCGATACAACCGGGCGCTGGCGCATGTGACGATCCTGCCCGAGCAGGGAGACCCGGTCTGGGCGCAGAGCGCCATGCTGTCGCAGGGGCTGGCCCGCGTCTATTCCTTCGCCGACAATCGCCAGTGCGTCGGCGCGTTGATGAAGGTCGAACGGGAGGCGCGCAAATCGGGGCTTGGCGTCTGGAGCGATCCATATTACGCCATCCGCCCTGCAACCGATCCGGCCCTTGCAAGCCGGCACGATGTATATGATCTGGTTGAAGGACGCGTGGTTTCAGTCGGCGAGCGCGGCCCGATCGCCTATCTCGATTTCGGGCGGGACTGGTCGACGGATTTCACGGCCGTGTTGACCACGGAGGCGATCACCGCCTTCGCGGAGGGCGGCATCGGCGTGGAAACGCTGACGGGGCAACGAGTCAGATTGAGGGGCTGGATCGAAAGGCACGGCGGACCGAGCATGCGGGTGACGCACCCGGAACAGCTCGAGCTGCTGGACCAATGGTGACGAATGACGGCATTCACTGCCCAGTTGGATAAGGAGCGTCCGCGCTCCCGCGGCGCGCTTCTCGGCAAGGCGACGATCGTCACGGCGGCACTCCTGCTCGCCGGCTGCACGACCGTGCTCGAACAGACCTATGGCCCGCCCCAGACCACGGCAGGCGCCGCCGTGCCGCCGCCTGTCGATCCCGAGCAGGCGCGGATCGGCGCGCAGGAGCATCCCCGCATCGTCGCGAGCTTCGGCGGCATCTATCACGACGACAAGCTCGAGAAGACGCTCGCCCGCATCGTCGGCCGCATCGTCGCGGCCTCGGACGACCCGTCGCAGTCCTACCGCATCACCATCCTGAACACGCCCTCGGTCAACGCCTTCGCACTGCCTGGCGGCTATCTCTACGTGACGCGCGGCCTGCTCGCGCTCGCCAATGATTCCTCCGAGGTCGCCGCCGTCATCGCGCACGAGATGGGCCACGTCACCTCCAACCACGCCATGCAGCGCCAGGACAAGGCGCGCGCGGCGATGATCGTCAGCCGGGTCGTCACCGACGTGCTGCAGGACGGCAATGCCGGCCAACTGGCGCTCGCCTCGAGCCAGCGCAACCTCGCCGCCTTCTCGCAGCAGCAGGAGCTGGAAGCCGATGCGATCGGCGTCCGCACCATCGGCAAGGCGGGCTACGACCCCTTCGCCGCCTCGCGCTTCCTCGACCTGATGGGCCGCTTCGCCGGCTACAAGTCGGCCGGCAGCGTGCAGGACAAGCGGCCGGACTTCCTCGCCTCGCATCCGGCGACGCCGCAGCGCGTCGATTTCGCCGTCCGCGCCGCCCGCCAGTTCGGCGCCCCCGGCATCGGCGAGGTCGACCGCGACCGCTACCTGCAGGGCATCGACGGCATGCTCTATGGCGACGATCGCTCGCAGGGCTTCGTCCGCGGCAAGAATTTCTACCATCCCACCCTCGGCGTCGCCTTCACCGTGCCGAGCGGCTTCGTGCTCGACAACACCGCCGATGCGGTGCTGGCGACCGCCCCCGACGGCACGGCGCTGCGCTTCGACGGCGCCAACCTGCCGGCCGGCACGCCGCTCGCCGACTATATCGCGTCTGGCTGGGTGAACGGGCTCGACCGCAACTCGATCCAGAGCTTCACCGTCAACGGCCTCGAGGCGGCCTCCGCCCGCGCCGAGGCGAAGGGCTGGGTGTTCCGCATCGCCGTCATCCGCGTCGGCGCCAACGCCACCTATCGCTTCATCTTCGCCAATGAGAGCGACACGCCGGGCCTCGGCCAGGCCGCCACCGAAACGGTGCAGAGCTTCCGCAAGCTGTCGCCGCAGGAAGCGGCCGCGCTGAAGCCGCTCCGGATCCAGGTCGTCTCCGTCCGGCCCGGCGACACGGTCGACAGCCTCGCCCGCAGAATGCAGGGCGTCGACCGGCCGGCCGATCTCTTCCGCGCGCTGAACGACATCAAGCCGGGCGCGGCGCTGAAGCCGGGCGAGAAGGTCAAGATCGTCTCGGACTGAGCTTCGGCGCGGCCCGCCCGCACCGGATCGGACCTATCCCATGCAGGCCGAATAGGGCCTGGCGCAGCCGCGATCGTCGGGAAGCCGCGCGATCGCGCCGTCGTGCCTCGGCAACCCGCAGAGGGCGGCGATCGCGTCGAGCGCCTTGTCCGGCGCGGCGAGCATCGCCTCATAGGACAGGACCAGGCTGATATCCGGGTAGATCCGCGCCACTTCCTCGATCATCCGGAGATACCAGGCAACATGGGCGCGCGCCGCTTCGACGGCATAGGCGTAGGCGTTGCCGCTCCGATAGCTCTTCATGAGCATGCGCAGGACCGTGTCGTCGACATCGCGCCGGACCAGGACAAAGCGCGCGCCCGGCAGCGTCTCGGCCAGGAAGGCGACGCGATGGATCAGGCCGGGATTGGTCGTGGTGAACGTCGTCCCCGGCCTGCCCGCCCGTTCCGTCGCGGCGCGATAGCTGTCGCGAAATGTCTGTCGGAGCGGCTCCGGCAGGTCGTCCGCCTCGCCGTCATCCGGCAGGGCGTGCCGGTTCAGCGTCAGCCGCCAGCAATCGCCGATGAGGGAATTCTCGTAGCCGCGCTCGACCCCCGGCAGCTCGGCGGCCAGCGTCTCGGCCGTCGTCTTGCCCGCGCGCGACGCACCGAGGATGACGAGGGTGGAGCATGGGCCCGCGGCGTCCAGGCCGCCCCGGACCGACGACGACCGGAGCCGCGCCAGAGCTTCGGCTTCCCGCGTCTCCTCCCGCTGTCGCGCCGTCCGCTTCGACGGCCACAAGACGGCGTTCGCCTTCTCGATGATCGCCCATGCCTCCGCATGGCGCCCCGCGCGGTCGAGCACGACGGCGCGACCGAAATCGAGGAGGCCCTGCGCTTCGTCATTCTGGCCGCGCATCCCGGCGAACGCCGCCAGCAGATCGATCCGCACGACCTCCGGAGGCAGGTCGGCAAGCTGCGCCAGGATCTCGCCGGACCGGATCCCGCGCGCCAGCAGCCCCTCGAACAGGCGCGCGGCCGCCTCGAACCGGTGCAGCTGGGCATGAGCCCGCCCGAGACCGTAGACCACCCGCTCGTTGTCCGGATCCAAAAGCTGCGCGCGCTCATAGATGCGCAGAGCCGCGTGACCATTGTCCGAGCCGAGATAGAGCTGCCCGATCAGGACGAGCGTTTCGACATCCTCCAGCAGGGAGGCTGGCAGCGCGGGCTCCGTCATGGCCTCGCCGGCATAGCCGAGCCCGACCAGTCCGGTCGCCAGGTTGCGACGCGCGTCGGCGAAGGCGGGATCGGCCGAAAGCGCCTCGCCATAGGCCAGAACCGCCTCGCCCCGCCGTCCCAGCGCGCGCAGGGCGTTGCCCCGATTGTTGTGCGCCTCCGGATAGGCCGGCCGCAGCGCGATCGCCTGGTCGCAGGCGGCCAGCGCCTCCGGGTAGCGCTGCACTTGCTGCAGGACATAGGCGAGATTGTTGTGCGCGTCGGCGAGGACGGGCTTCTGCCTGACGGCCAGCTTGTAGTGCCGGATCGCCGCGTCCAGGCGGCCCATGCCGGTCAGCGCGAAGCCGAGCCCGTTGTGCAACTCGGCGGAGCCGCCGTTCTGACGCAGCGCCGGTTCGAGCAGCGATACCGCGTCGTCGAAGCGCCGATGCCGGATCATCTCCATACCGGCGCCGGCGAGCAATCGCGGATCGGCAAGGGCCTGCGCGACGATGCCGCGATAGAGGGCGTCCGCCTCGGTGAACTGGCGCCTTGCGGCGAGGCTTGCCGCCTGCCGGAACATGTGCGGCAGCGACCCGGGCCGGCTCTGCGGCGCGGCGGCGAGAATGGGCGACGTCACCGTCGGGAAGCGGGTCGGGGTCTTCATGCCATGGCCAAACCGGTCTCGACGTCGAGACCCGGTCCCGGCACTCTAGCAGCTGCGCGCCGATCGGCCAGCGGGCACGTGGACGGCGGCGGGATCCGGTTCAACGCAGCCTCGACCAGCTGCAACAAAAAAGGGCGCCCGAGGCGCCCTTTTTCATGGTCGTTGCTTCGCTCAGACGTCGAAGCGGCTGACGTCGCGGACCGCGCCCTTGTCGGCACTGGTCGCCATCGCGGCATAGGCCTTGAGCGCGGTCGTGACGTTGCGCTTGCGCGGCTTGACCGGCTTCCAGCCATCCTTGCCGCGGGCGTCCATGGCGGCGCGGCGCGCCGCGAGTTCCTCGTCGGAGATGACGATGCGCAGCACGCGGTTCGGGATGTCGATCTCGATCGTATCGCCTTCCTCGACCAGGCCGATGGCGCCGCCGGCCGCAGCCTCTGGAGCGACGTGACCGATCGAGAGGCCCGAGGTGCCGCCGGAGAAGCGGCCGTCGGTAACCAGCGCGCACGCCTTGCCGAGGCCGCGCGACTTCAGGTAGCTGGTCGGATACAGCATCTCCTGCATGCCGGGGCCGCCGCGCGGGCCTTCGTAGCGGATGATGACGACGTCGCCGGCCTTGACCTTCTTGTTCAGGATGCCGAGCACGGCGTCGTCCTGGCTCTCGAAGATGACGGCAGGGCCGGTGAACTTCAGGATCGACTCGTCGACGCCGGCGGTCTTCACCACCGAGCCGTTCAGCGCGATGTTGCCCTTCAGGACGGCGAGGCCGCCATCCTTCGAGAAGGCGTTCGGCACGTCGCGGATGGCGCCCTTCTCGCGGTCGAGATCGAGCTCGCTCCAGCGCTTGTCCTGGCTGAAGGCGACCTGCGTCGGCACGCCGCCCGGCGCGGCGCGGTAGAACTCGCGCACGCTCTCGCTGTTGGTCTGGCGGATGTCCCAGCGGGCGATCGCCTCGGCCATGGTCGAGGAATGGACGGTCGGCAGGTCGAGATTCAGCAGGTCGCCGCGGGCCAGTTCGCCGAGGATCGCCATGATGCCGCCGGCGCGGTGCACGTCCTCCATGTGGACATCCTGCTTGGCCGGCGCGACCTTGCAGAGCACGGGAACATGGCGCGACAGGCGGTCGATGTCGTCGAGGTCGAAATCGATCTCGCCCTCATGCGCGGCGGCGAGGATGTGCAGCACGGTGTTGGTCGAGCCGCCCATGGCGATGTCGAGCGTCATCGCGTTCTCGAACGCGCCGAACGAGGCGACGTTGCGCGGCAGCACGCTCTCGTCGTCCTGCTCGTAGTAGCGACGGGTGATGTCGACGATCTGGTGGCCAGCCTCGACGAACAGGCGCTTGCGGTCGGCATGCGTCGCCAGCGTCGAGCCGTTGCCGGGCAGCGACAGGCCGAGCGCCTCGGTCAGGCAGTTCATCGAGTTGGCGGTGAACATGCCCGAGCAGGAGCCGCAGGTCGGGCAGGCGTTCTGCTCGATCAGCTTGACGTCGGCGTCGGAGACCGTCTCGTCGGCGGCGGCGACCATGGCGTCGACCAGGTCGAGCGCATGCAGCTTGCCGTCGGACAGCACGACCTTGCCGGCCTCCATCGGGCCGCCGGAGACGAAGATCGTCGGGATGTTGAGGCGCAGCGACGCCATCAGCATGCCGGGGGTGATCTTGTCGCAGTTGGAGATGCAGACCATGGCGTCGGCGCAGTGGCCGTTGACCATGTACTCGACCGAGTCCGCGATGACCTCGCGGCTGGGCAGCGAGTAGAGCATGCCATCATGGCCCATCGCGATGCCGTCGTCGATGGCGATGGTGTTGAATTCCTTGGCGATGCCGCCTGCCTTCTCGATCTCGCGCGCCACCAGCTGGCCGAGGTCCTTCAGGTGGACGTGGCCGGGAACGAACTGCGTGAACGAGTTCACCACCGCGATGATCGGCTTGCCGAAATCGCCATCCTTCATGCCGGTGGCGCGCCAGAGGCCGCGCGCGCCGGCCATGTTGCGGCCATGGGTGGAGGTACGGGAACGATAGGCAGGCATTGTGAACCCTCGATCTGCAGCGGTTTCCCTCCTTTGGGCGCCGCCGAGCGAATGGCGCCTCCGAGGGTGGAAGTCGTTAGGTTGGTTGCACCAAAGATACCGGGATGTCGAGATAATTTCGAGCTTCCGGGCTTGCGCACCCGGCGCTCCGGTGCCATTTCAACCGTACGAGCGGGGTCCGGGCCCCTCTGGCGGTGCGTCGCCCACCGTGATGTCGGACCCATTAACGCCTGTTGGCCCCGGCGGCATCTGCTCGTGATTCATGGATATAGCTTCGCTCTTCGCCGCCGATTTTCTCGGCCATTCCGTTGCCGCCTGGACGCTCTTCATGGGCGTCGTCGTCGTGCTGCTGGTGCTGGACCTCGGAGTCCTCAACCGCGGCGACCACGAGATCGGCATTCGCCGCAGCCTGATCCTTTCCACCTTCTACATCAGCGTCGCCCTGCTTTTCGGCGCCTGGGTCTGGTGGGATCTCGGCGCCGAATCCGGCATGCTGTTCCTGACCGGCTTCGTGGTCGAGAAGAGCCTGGCGCTCGACAACATCTTCGTGATTTCGCTGATCTTCGGCGCCTTCGCGATTCCGCGCGCCTATCAGCATCGCGTGCTGTTCTGGGGCATTCTCGGCGTGCTGGTGCTGCGCGCCATCATGATCGGCCTCGGCGCCGCGCTGATCTCCTCCTTCGGCTGGATCCTCTACTTCTTCGGCGCCTTCCTGATCATCACCGGCATCAAGATGATGTTCTCCGGCCACGAGCCGATCAACATCGAGGACAACCGCATCCTGAAGCTGGTGCGGCGGGTGATCCCGGTTTCGCCGAAGCTGGACGGCCACAACTTCTTCACCCACGTCACCAAGCCCGACGGCAAGGTGCACCGGGTGGCGACGCCGCTGTTCCTGGCGCTGGTCTCGATCGAGATCGCCGACATCGTGTTCGCGGTCGACAGCGTGCCGGCCGTGTTCGCGATCACGACCGACCCCTACATCGTCTACACCTCGAACATCTTCGCCATCCTCGGCCTGCGCGCGCTCTATTTCGCGCTCGCCGCGATGGTGCACCGCTTCGACTACCTGAAATACGCGCTCGCGCTCGTGCTGGTGATCGTCGGCGGCAAGATCTTCTGGACGCACCTGGTCGGTCCGGTGAACACCTTCGTGTCGCTCGGCTCGACCATCGGCATCCTCGCCGCCGGCGTCCTCCTGTCGCTCTGGAAGACGCGCAACGAGGTCGAGATCGCCGATCAGTCCGGCGACAGCGACGTCTCGACCAGCCGCACCCAGTAGGATGCGCCGATCGGCAGCGCCTCGTCGTTGAAATCATAGGCCGGGTTGTGCAACCCGGCCGAGTCGCCATTGCCGATGAAGATGAAGGCGCCGGGACGCTTCTCCAGCATGTAGGAGAAGTCCTCGCCGCCCATCATCGGCGCCACGTCGCGATCGACGCGCTCGGCGCCGACGATCCCGGCGGCGACGTCGGCGGCAAAGCGGGCGTTGTCGGCGTGGTTCACCGTCACCGGATAGTTGCGGTCGTAGTCGACCGCGATGTCGGCGCCATAGACGGCACCGATGCCGGCCGCGACCTCGCGGATGCGCTTTTCCGCCAGGTCCCTCATCTCGCCAGTCAGCGTGCGCACGGTGCCGCCGAGGCAGGCGGTCTCCGGAATGATGTTGTGCGCCTCGCCGGCATGGAACTTGGTCACCGACACGACCACGGATTCAAGCGGATCCACGGAGCGCGAGACGATCGTCTGCAGGGCCTGCACGAGTTGCGTGCCGACGACGATCGGATCGATGCTCGCATGCGGCTTGGCGGCATGTGCGCCATGCCCGGTGATGACGAGGTTGAACTCGTCGGTCGCCGCCATGATCGGGCCCGGGCGGATCGCGAACTGGCCGATGTCGAGGCCGGGCATGTTGTGCATGCCATAGACCTCGTCGATGCCGAAGCGCTCCATCAGCCCGTCGTCGATCATGGCCTTGCCGCCACCGCCGCCCTCCTCAGCCGGCTGGAAGATCACGACCGCCGTGCCGTCGAAATTGCGCGTCTCGGCCAGATATTTCGCCGCCCCGAGCAGCATCGCCGTATGGCCGTCATGGCCGCAGGCGTGCATCTTGCCGGGCACGGTTGAGGCATAGGGCTTGCCGGTCACCTCGGTCAGCGGCAGCGCGTCCATGTCGGCGCGCAGGCCGATGGTGCGACCGCCGGCGCCGCGCTTGCCGCGGATCACGCCGACGACGCCGGTTCGGCCGAGCCCCGTCACCACCTCGTCGACGCCGAACTCGGCCAGGCGCTCCGCGACCTTCTCCGCCGTGCGATGCACCTCGTAGAGGATCTCCGGATGACGATGCAGATCATGGCGCCAGGCAGCGACTTCGTCCTGATACTCGGCCAGACGGTTGATGATCGGCATTCGGAACTCCGCAGGTTACAACGCGAAGTCCCAGCTTAACGGCGCTGCAGCAAAAAATCACGAGCCGGATCGCGCTCGCCCAACAGTTCAGTCCGGCCGACGATCGCCGCCTTCCGGTCCGTCGCCGGCCTTGCGCCGCTCGGGGTCGTCCGAGGGGCTCTCTGTGTGGCTGGCCGCGGCGGAATAGGAATGCGTCGGCGACCGGCTCGTCGCATGGGCATCGCCGAACGCCTCGGCGAAGCCGTGCCCGCCCTGCTGCTGCGAGCCGGATTGCCGGTGAAAGCCATGGCTGTAGACGAAACCCTGCGACTGCGCGAAGCCGCCCCGGCGCCAGTTCGGGCCCGGCGCGCCCCCATCCGGATCGAAAGGCGCCATCACGGCCATGATCCGCATGCCGCGCTCGGCCAGCGCCGCCTCGATGAGGGCGTCGCGCCGAATGCGCAGATGCGCGGCCATGAACTGGACCGGAACCTGCTGGCTGCCGAGATACCAGGCGATCTGGGCAAGCGTCGCGGGGTCGGGCGCGGTGATTTCGGCGAGCGGCTCGGCGGCGGCCTCGACGGCAATGATGCGACCGTCCTCCAGCAGCAAGCCGTCGCCCTCCCTCAGGCCGACGGCGACGGGCAGGTCGAGCAGGAAGGAGACGCCACCCTTCGCCGACATGACGACGCGCCGGCGATGCCGCGCCTCGAAGTCGAGCAAGACGCTGTCGGCAGGAGCCCCGCTCCAGGAGCCAGCTGGAAGTACGGCGGTTGCGCGGATCATTTCGGCGCCTCTTCGAAAAGAGCCACGCCTTCCGGAGGCGCGACAGGCACGCCGGCACGGCAAGCGCAGCGAAGCACGTTCGCGAACCCAAGACCCGCCCGTGTTCTAGAACATTCCGCAGCGGAATTCCACGTTCGATCGGCCGCGCCTCCCGGCGCCGCGCTGAGTCTCGGCCAAAAACCGGACCGCCGGGCGCCGCGCCACCGGACGGCGGTGCGCTCGCGATATCGCCATTTCGGCCCATATTCCAAGGGCTTCGCGAAGCCGCGCGCGACCCGACAATCCGTCGCTTTGCCAAGCGCCGCCGAGATCGGTTATTCAAAACCGACGCGCCGGTGCTGCCGGCCCTCGCGATCCCCCGATACGGACAAGCCTGATATGCATTTCGTGACCCGATCGATCGCCCGGCTATTCGCCCTGTTCCTGATGATCGGCATCGGCACGAGCGCCGCCACGGCGGTCGAAACGCCCTACATCGTCGTCGACCTCGACAACGGCAAGGTGCTGGCGGAGCGCAACCCGCACCAGATGTGGTACCCGGCCTCGATCACCAAGCTGATGAACGCCTATGTCGTGTTCAAGGCGCTGCGCGACGGCCGCCTCAAGATGTCGAGCCAGGTCGTCGTCTCGCGCCACGCGCTGAACGAGGCGCCGAGCAAGATGGGCTACCGCGTCGGCACCATCATCGATCTCGACAATGCGCTGAAGATGATGATGGTCCATTCGGCGAACGACATCGCCATGGCCATCGCCGAGACCGTCGGCGGCAGCGAGGAAGGCTTCGTCGCGATGATGAACGCCGAGGCGGCCCGGCTCGGCATGACCTCGACCCGCTTCGTCAATCCGAACGGCCTGCCCGGCGAAGGCCAGTACACCACCGCCCGCGATCTCGCCGTGCTCGCCCGCGCGCTCTGGACCGAGTTTCCCGAGCGCCGCGAGCTCTACGGCATCACCGCGATCCGCTCCGGCAACCGCGTGCTCAAATCCGCCAACACGCTGCTCGAGCGCTATCCCGGCTCCAGCGGCATGAAGACCGGCTTCATCTGCGCCTCCGGCTTCAACGTCGTGGCGACCGCCTCGCGCGGCAACAAGACGCTCGCCGCCGTCGTGCTCGGCGCGCCCAACGGCAAGGACCGCGCCGAGCTGGCGGCGCGCCTGATGAACCAGAGCTTCGGCAGCCTCGCCCTGACCGGCGCGCGGCCATCGCTGGCGAGCTACAAGGGCAATTCGCCCGTGCCCGAGGCAATCAACATGCGCCAGGACATCTGCGGCCGGAAGGATCGCGGCGAGCACGAGGCCGAGGGCGGCCAGAACGCCGCCCTGCCGAGCGCGCTGCAGCCGCGCGTCCAGCTGATGGAGCCGATCGTCGTCTCGATCCTCGGCGTCCGCAAGCCGGATGGCACGTTCCTGACGCCGCAGGAGGCCGAGGCCGAGGAGATCGCGGCCGCCGAGGCCGCCGCCGCGGCCAAGGCCGCCAAGAAGAAGGGCGGCAAGGCGGCGAGCAAGAAGGATGGCGACAAGAAATCCGCCGCCAAGCCGACGCCGCGCACGAAGCCGGTCAAGGCGAAGGCGACGGAGAAGGTGCCCGCCAAGCCGGCGGCCAAGCCGAAGATCGAGGTCGGCGTGCCGTTCGATTCGACCGATGTCGCGCCCCTGCCGGAATCGACGCTCGCGATCACCCAATAGCCCCGGCGGCAACATGATGAGCGATTCCGCCCTCCCCCAGCCGGCGCGCCAGCGCCCAAAGCCGATCCCTCTCACCGTGCTGACCGGCTTCCTCGGCGCCGGCAAGACGACGCTGCTCAACCGGCTGCTGAAGGATCCGGCGCTGGCCGGCACGGCGGTCATCGTCAACGAGTTCGGCGAGATCGGGCTCGATCATCTGCTGGTCGGCGAATCCGAGGACGGCATCATCGAGCTCTCCTCGGGCTGCCTCTGCTGCACCATTCGCGGCGAGCTGGTGACGACGCTCGAGAACCTGCTCCGCGCCCGCGACAACCATCGCATCGACCGGCTCGACCGCGTCGTGATCGAGACGACGGGTCTCGCCGATCCGGCGCCCGTCCTGCAGAGTGTGCTGCTGCACCCCTATCTCTCGCTGCGCTACCGGCTCGACGGCGTCGTCACCGTCGTCGACGCCGTGAACGGCGCGAAGACCCTCGACATGTCCGAGGAAGCGGTGAAGCAGATCGCCGTCGCCGACCGCATCGTGCTGACCAAGACCGACCTCGCCGGCGCCGACCCGGACATCGTGGCACGGATCCACGCGCTGAACCCCGGCGCGCGCATCCTCGACGCCGCTGGCGGCGAGGCGGAGCCGCGTTTCCTGTTCGACACTCAGCCCTTCTCGACGGAAGGCAAGATCGCCGACGTGGCCGAATGGCTGGCCGCCGAGGCCCATGATGATGATGACCACCACCATCATCATCATCACCATGGTCACGACCATCCCGATCACCATCACCACGATGCGTCGCACCGGCACCAGCACGCGCACGACGCCAACCGGCACGACGACCGCATCCGCTCCTTCACCGCGACGCGGACGACGCCGATCGCCCGCCCCGCGCTCGAGGACTTTCTCGACCGCCTGGTGCGCGAGCATGGCGCCAGCCTGCTGCGGCTGAAGGGCCTGGTCGCCACCGCCGATGCGCCGGATTGGCCGCTCGTCGTCCAGGCGGCCCAGACCGTCTTCCATCCGCCCGTCCGCCTGCCGGCCTGGCCCAGCCCGGATCACCGGTCTCGTCTGGTTCTGATCGTGCGCGACCTCTCCGAGGCGGCGGAGCGCGCCATCGTCGGCGCCTTCTCCGACCTGCCGCAGAGCGACACCGCCGACGCCGCGACGATCGCCGACAATCCGCTCGCCATCTCCGGCTTCTCCGGCACCTTCAAGCCCTGAGGCCCGGCCGCCCCGCCGCTACCGCCCGGGATCGACCCGGCATGGCCGCGCCGGCGAGGGCAATCGACGCGCGCGGAGCCGGAAAAATGCACGGAACCGAAACCGGCCGGGGTCGTTGACGCCCAGGATGCAACCGGAAGGAGACGGAGATGTCGATCAGGATGCTCTTGGTCGCCGCCACGGCGACAGCCCTTGTTTTGCCATTCGCGCCGCTCGAGGCGCTGGCGGTCACGAAGAGCCAGGCCCAGACGATCTGCATCAACGCGGCCGCCACCAGCAACAACGCGCTGCGCGGCAACATCCAGATCCGCCGCGCCAAGCCGCACAAGGCCGGCTATGAATTCGGCCTCGTCGTCGACGGCCGCGAACTGAACTGCATCGTCACCAAGAGCGGCAAGATCCAGTATCTGCAGTGAGGCGCCCTCGCCACGCCCGCCCTTCGCGCCCATGATGCCGGCCCCTCGGAACCAACCGATTCGGAGCCGGCATGCCCCTCGTCCTGACACTCTGCGGCAGCCTGCGCGCGCAATCCTCGAACCGGTCGCTGCTGGACGCCGCGGAGCGGGTGGCGCCGGAAGGCGTGCGCTTCGAGCACTTCACGGCCATCGACCGCCTGCCGCACTTCAATCCGGACGTCGAGCAGGCCGGGCTGCCGGAAGAGGTCGCCGATCTGCGCCGCCGCGTCGGCGCCGCCGACGCCATCCTGATCTCCTGCCCGGAATATGCGCGCGGCATTCCCGGCGCCTTCAAGAATGCGCTCGACTGGCTGGTCGGCGGCCCGGAGTTTCCCGGCAAGCCGATCGCGCTCTTCAACGCGTCGCCACGCGCCTCCGACGCGCAGGCGGCACTCCGCCTCGTGCTGACGACGATGTCGGGCCGGGTGATCGACGAGGCGGGCATTACCGTCGCGCTGCTGGCCAAGGGTCTGACCGCCGAGGCCATCGCGGCCGACAGCGCCCTGTGGCCCCAGATCGTCGCCGGTGTCGACCGCCTGCTCGCGGCGATCGGCGAAGCCTAGGCCTCCGACACGGCCGGCCCGCGCTCGATCAGGAAGCGCAGCAGCGCGGCATCGCCCGCGCCGCTTCGGTCCTGGCGCACCAGACGATGGCCGTCCTGCTGGCAGAGATGCGGGATGTCAATCGCCGCCATCGGATCGGTCGCCTCGACCAGCAGCCGCTTGCCCTCGGCCATGCCCGCCATCAGCTTGCGCGCCTTCAGCACCGGAAGCGGACAGGCCAGCCCGCGCGCGTCGAGTACTCGGTCGCTGCGCCAGGCGGTCTCGGTCCCCATCTCGACAGGCTCGGTCATCGGTTCAGGCGATCTCCAGATTGCGTGGGCCCGCCAGAGGTGGCGGCGAACGCTTTCTTAAAGCAGGACGCCCTAGATAACACGCTCCGCCGACCGGCCGGCCGATGCGACGGCTTGGCGCAATTCCGCTCAGGGGGCAACCGGTGCGTCTATCCTTCATCGGACTGGTCGAACGCTGGGCGCCCGCATCGCTGCGCCCGCGCCTCGCCCGTTTCGCGGCAATCGGGGACAGCATCCTGACCGGCCGGGACGACCGCGCCGTGGCGCAGCGCATGGCGCTGATAGCCTTCGCCATCCGCATCGTCAGCGCCGTCATCGCCTATCTGAGCCAGGTCGTGCTGGCGCGCTGGATGGGCGATTTCGAATATGGCGTCTATGTCGTCGTCTGGGTCGGCGCCGTGATCATCGGCGGCCTGGCCTGCCTCGGCATCCAGACGGCGGTGGTCCGCTTCGTCCCCGAATATGCCGCCCGCAACGACATGGCGCTCCTGCGCGGCATCGTCATCGGCAGTCGCGCGCACGGGCTCGCCACCGCGACGCTGATCGCCGCGATCGGGCTCGCCGGCATCGCCCTCTTCCGCGACCAGATCGCCAGCTACTACGTGATGCCGCTCTATCTCGCCGCCATCTGCGTGCCGATGCTGGCGATCGGCGAGATCCAGGACGGCCTCGCGCGCGGCTTCAACTGGGCGGATCTCGCGCTCGGGCCGACCTTCATCATCCGCCCGCTGCTGATCATCGCCTTCACCTTCCTGGCGTTCGAAATGGGCGCCCTGCCGGACGCGACGACGGCGATGGGAGCGGCGATCGTCGCGACCTACCTGACCAGCCTGCTGCAGATGGCGGCCCTCGCCTATCGGACGCGCAGGGTCGTGCCGCCCGGCCTCCGCCGCTACAGCTCGCTGACCTGGCTGGCGGTGGCGTTCCCGATCTTCCTGGTCGAGGGCTTCTTCAACCTGCTGACCAATGTCGACATCCTGATCGTCGGCCAGCTGCGCGCGCCGGAAGAGGTCGCCGTCTATTTCGCCGCGGTGAAGACGCTCGCCCTGGTGCATTTCGTCTATTTCGCCGTCCGCGCCGGCACGATGCAGCGCTTCTCGCAATATTACGCCTCCGGCGACCGCGCCCGCTTCGAGGCGACGGTGCGCGATTCCCTGCACTGGACCTTCTGGCCGTCGATCGCCGCCGTGCTGGTGCTGCTGGTCTGCGGCCGCTTCCTGCTGTCCCTGTTCGGCGAAAGCTTCGTTTCCGGCTTCCCGCTCATCTTCGTGTTCTCGATCGGCCTGCTCGTCCGCGCCTCGATCGGCCCGGCGGAGAGCATCCTGACCATGGCGGGCGAACAGCGCGTCTGCGCCGCCGTCTATGCCGGCACCTTCCTGGTCAACCTGATCCTGAACTATTCGCTGATCCCGCATTTCGGCCTGATGGGCGCGGCCGTCGCCACCTCGCTCGCGCTGGGGCTGGAGACGCTCGCCGTCTACCTCGCCGTCCGCTGGCGGCTGAAGCTGCGCTGTTCGATCTTCCACGTGCTTGGCTCGCGCGGCACGATCACGCTCGCCGCGCGACAGGGCGAGCAGGCCTGATGGACGGCGCGGCGCCTACGAATGGCGTGCCGGCCGCCCCGCGCCTGGCGGAGGAGAACCCGTTCTATTCGGATGCGATCCTGAACGCCGCGCGCGACCACCTCGGCGACGACAGGGTGCGCGTGGTTCGACTGCCGAACATATTGGTGCCTATCCGCCCGACGCGCCTCGGCCACCTCGTCCCGGCGATCGCGACCTGGGTGCATCGACTGGGCCCGCTCGGCACGCCGCGCTTCGACGCCGGCGATCCCGCTGCCGCCGCGACCGAGCTGATCGCCGCCATGGACGGCGACAGGCCCGGGCGCCGTATCCTCGAATTCCCCTATCTGCCGCTCGACGGCGCCGTCGCTTCCGCCCTCCGCAAGGAGGCCGAGCGGCAGGGCCGGCCGGTGACGATCCTCGACGCGCATCGCCGCGCCGTGCTGCGGCGCGCCTCGACGGACGTCGCGGGCGGGATGACCGCCAAGAAGCGCAAGGAACTGGCGCGGCAGAGGCGGCGGCTCGGGGAAATGGGCGCGCTCACGATCGAGCACGTCACGGCGGCCGACGCGCTTCCCGGCGCGCTGGCGGATTTCTTCGCGCTGGAGGCGAGCGGCTGGAAGGGCCGGCGCGGCACCGCCCTCGCCCTCCGTCCGGCGGAAAAGGCCTTCGCGGAAGCGGCGGTCGCCGAGGCGGGAGCGCGGGGCGACGTCGCCATCCATGCGATCCGGCTCGACGGCAAGGCGATCGCCATGCTGGTCAGCTTCCGGTCCGGCGATACGGCCGTCACCTGGAAGATCGCCTATGACGAGGCGCTCGGCCGCTACTCGCCCGGCGTGCACGTGATGCTCGCCGCCTCGGAATGGCTGCAGGCCGACCCCGCCATCGCCGTGGTGGATTCTCTCGCGATCGCCGACCATCCGATGGTCGACCATCTCTGGCCCGACCGGCTCGCGATCGGCATGCTGGTGATCGGCCCCAGGGGCGGAAGCGCGGCCTATCGGCTCGGCATCGCGCTGGCGCGGCTGGAGCTGCGCCTTCGCCCTCTCGCCCGGCGCGCCGTCCACGCCCTGCGCAAGAAGCTCAGGCGATCTGCAGCAGCCGCAACGCCAGCAGGCTGATCGCGCCGAGCGTCAGCAGCGACAGGATCACGGTCGCGGTGACCCGCACACCGGCCCGCGCCACCGCGCGGACATCGACGCCGAGGCCGAGCGCCGCCATGGCGAGCACGGTCAGGAAGCTCGCCGCCGTGCTGGCGTGGGCGGCCAGTTCGGCCGGCAACAGGCCCGCCGAGCGGAGCATGCCGAGCGCGACGAAGCCGAGAATGAACCAGGGCAGCATGTGGCGCAGCGGCAGCCGCCCGGCCCCGGCCGCCCCCTTGCCCGCACGACTTTCCAGCAGGGAAAGGACGAGCACGACGGGGCCCAGCATCAGCACGCGCAGCAGCTTGACCAGCGTCCCCATCTGCAGGCTGACGGCCGAGACCGGCGCGGTCGCCGCCAGCACTTGCGGCACGGCATAGACGGTGAGGCCGGCGAAGGCGCCATACTGCGTCGCGGAGAGGCCGAACACCGGCGCCAGCAGCGGCAGGACGAGCACGACGACGACGCCGAGCACGGCCGTGAAGGCGATCGCCGAGACGACGTCCTCGCCATCGGCGCGGATGACCGGCGCGGCGGCGGCGATGGCCGAGTTGCCGCAGATCGAGTTGCCGCAGGCGATCAGGATCGCCATCTGCCGTTCCAGCCCCAGCAACCTGCCGATGCCGTAGCTGACCAGGATGGCAGCGGCGACCACCAGGGCGACGCCGACCAGCAGGCTGATGCCCTGCGCCGCCACCGCGGCCGCGCTGATCGAGGCGCCGAGCAGCATCACCGCGACCTCGAGCAGGGTCTTGGCGCTGAAATTGACGCCGGGCAGGAAGGCGGCGTGCGGTTCCCAGAGCGAGCGCACCGCGACGCCGATCAGGATCGCCAGCACGACGCCGTCGAGCCAGGCGCGCCCGAACAGGGTGACTTCGAGCGCCTGAAGCCCCAGCGCCGCCACCGAGACAGCAGCGGTCAGGGCGAGGCCGGGAGCGAGCGATTGCAGGCGCGCGGAGAATGAACGTGCCAATTGGGTCATATCGGCAAGATGCGATTGCCCCGACATGCAATCCATCTCGAAATATATTACCATTCATTCGATCCAATCGAACGATAGACGCCATGACGCTCGACCAACTGCGGATTTTCGTCGCCGTCGCCGAGCGCGAGCACCTCACCCGCGCCGCCGAAGCCCTGCACTTGACGCCATCCGCCGTCAGTTCGGCCATCCATGTCCTCGAGAACCGCTATGACGCGCGCCTGTTCGATCGCGTCGGACGAAGGATCGAACTGACCGAGGCGGGCCGGATCTTCCTCGACGAGGCCCGGGCGACGCTGGCCCGGGCCGAGGCGGCGGAACTGGCGCTGTCGGAGCTCGGCGGCACGATGCGCGGCACGCTGACGATCGAGGCCAGCCAGACCATCGCCAGCTACTGGCTGCCGCCGGCGCTGATCCGTTTCCGCGCCGAGCATCCGCTTGTCCATGTCCGCCTTGGAGCCGGCAACACGGAGACGGTGCGGCGGGCCGTGCATGACGGCGCGGCGGAGATCGGTTTCATCGAGGGCCTGATCGACGACCCGATGCTGGCCAGCCGGCAGGTCGGCGAGGACCGGCTGATCATCGTCACCGCGCCGGGCCACCCTCTGGCGGCATCGCGCGACGTCGGCGCCCAGGAACTGGCCGCGACGCGCTGGATCCTGCGGGAACGCGGTTCCGGCACGCGCTCGGTGTTCGAGGCGGCGCTGGCCGCGCGCGGCATCGCGCCGGATATCCTGACCGTCGACCTGGAACTGCCGAGCAATGAATCCGTGCGCGCCGCCGTCGAGATGGGCGGCCATGCGACCGTCATCTCCGAGCGCGCCGCCGCGCCGCACATCGCCGCCGGCACGCTGGCGCGCGCCGCCTTCACCATGACGCCGCGCGCCTTCAGCATGATCTGGCACAAGGAGCGCTACCGCTCCCGCGCGGCGCGGGCGCTCGATCCGCTGCTGCCGGATGGCCGGGAGGCCGGCTAGCAGCCCGGGTCGCGCATCCTCGCGCGACCCGCTGCGTTCGCTGGCTAGCGGTTGGCGACGGCGCCACCGAACGAAACGACCGTGCTGCCGTCGGCCGGCAGCGGCTGGGCGCCGGCCACCGGTGGGCGCTCATAGGGCTTGGCCAGCACCAGCGACCAGTAGACCTTGTACTTGCTGTTCGGCGCATAGGCCGTGCCGATGCCGATCCGGGTGACGCCGGGCTTCAGCATGTTGGCGTTGTGATGCTTGGAATCGCGCCAGCCGGAGAAGGCTTCCGCCAGCGTGCGGTAGCCGGCGCCGACATTCTCCGCCGCCAGGCCCGCATCGAAACCGGACGCGGCGAGGCGACGCTTGAAGCTGCCGCCGACGTCGTGATTGACCTTGTCGGCCCTGGCCATGGCGCGGGCCTGCTCCGCCGCCATCTTGTTCAGCAGCGGGTCGACGGTGACCGGGCCGAGGCCCTTATTGGCGCGATAACCCGAAATCAGGTTCGCCGCCGCCTGCGGATCGACGGTCGCGCCGGCGGCATCGATCCGGTCGTAGAAGACGGGCGATTTCGGCGTGTCGACGGTCTCGGAGCAGCCGGCCAGCACGGCGGCGGCGGCGAGCACCGAAAGGAGCATGGGCATGCGCCGGGAGAAGGTGATCATGGAACGGCCTCGGGGGTCAGGAAACGTCGACGAAGGACATAGACGAAAATGGCAAACGAACTGCGAACGCTGCGTCAGCCGGGCAAGGCGATTTCCGCCTCCTTCAGCCGGCTCAGGATGGCAAAACGAAGGTCGGACTTGACCGTCCCGCCGCCGGAGATGTCGGCGAGATAGCAGCGCAGCTCGAAATCGAGCGCCTTCTCGCCGAAATTCAGGAACAGCACGACCGGCTCCGGATAGCGCAGGACGAGGGTGTGCGCCTTGGCGCACTCGATCAGGATGGCCTTCACCTGCTCGGCGTCGGCGAGCTTGCTGACCGTCACTGGCACGGTGATGCGGCCCGATCGGTCGCGCAGCACCATGTTCTTGACGATGCCGGTGATCAGGCTCGAGTTCGGCACGATGACCGTGGCGCGGTCGAAGGTCTCGATCTCGGTCGCGCGCACATTGATGCGCTTCACCGTGCCCTCCTCGGCGCCTACCGTGATCCAGTCGCCGGCCCGGATCGGCCGCTCGGCCAAAAGGATCAGGCCGGAGACGAAATTGTTCACGATCGCCTGCAGGCCGAGACCGATACCGACGGAGAGCGCGCCGGCGACGATGGCGATGTTGGAGAGGTCGAGGCCGGCATAGCCGAAGGCCAGCGTCGCCGCGATGATCATGCCGACATAGCCGAAGGAAGTGCGGATCGAGTTGCGCAGTCCGGAATCGAGTCGCGTCGTCGGCAGGAAGCGCGTGTCGAGCCAGTTCTGCAGGCTGCGCGTGATCAGGAGACCGATCAGGAACACCGCGACGCCGGTCAAGAGCGTCGACAGCGAGATGGTGAGCGAGCCGATCTTGAAGCCGAGGAACAGCTGCTGGATCGTCCCGAACAAGCCGGAGGAATCGACGCCCCACTGCGCCACGATGGCGAGGAAGGCGAGGCCGATCAGCACCAGATGGATGGCGCCATTGGTCAGCACGCCGACCTGGGTCACGGAACGCGGCGCGAAGCCGACGGACGAAATCAGCCGGCTGCCGACCAAGCCGTCGCGATTGAACGATGCGGCCGTCAGCTCGTCGGTGAGCTTCAGCAGCAGATAGAGCAGCGCCAGGACCGCCGTGATCCAGACGATCTGCGTGGTGATGAAGCGCCCGAGCGCGACATAGCCCATCAGGCAGGCCAGGATGGCGATGCCGGCGGCCAGTCCGGCCGCCATCAGCGCGAGGCGGCCGAGGCCGTACTCCTCGGCGTCGGTATCGTCGGGCTCCTCCTCCGACGGATCGGGGCGCCGCGTCAGCACACGAACCATGGCGATCACGAGGCCGGCGATGACGATCGACGCCGCGCCGTCGAGCGCGATCACGAAGGGCAGCGAGGCCAGCGTCACCTTCGCGACGCTCTGGTGCACGACGACCAGCGCCTGCAGCGCGGCGATCGCCACGGCCAGCCGGAAGGCGCGGGTGGCGACGGCGTCTTCGAGCGAGATCAGTCGCCAGGCGGCGCGCGTCGGCGCGAGCAGCGCGCGCGCCACGCCGAAGGCGAGCGAGAAGAACACGACCGCCGCCGTCGCACCCAGCCAGAGCAGGCTGATCCGGTACGGCATCAGGTCGAGCGCCTTCAGGATGGAGTGCCCGCCGGTCAGCACGACCAGCGGCAGGAAGACATTCACCGCGACGATCGCCGCCGCCGAGACGATCTTCGAGCGCGTGTTGGGTTGGAGATCGAGGCCGGGCCGGCGCAGCTTGGAGAGCAGGAAGCGGCGCCCCGGCACCAGCACCACGATGATGGCGGCGAGCAGGGCGACGAAGATCGCCACCACGGAGCGATTGGCCTGCTTCCCGACGACGCTCGCCCATTCGCTGATGACCGAGCCGGTCCGGCTGGCGATCGCGGGCACGTCGCCCGCCGCGTCGCCCCAGAGGCTGGGATCGATCAGGCTGGTGTTGCGCTCGAGCAGGGCCGCGGTGAAGCGGGTACGCCGGCGTTCGCTGATCTGCGACAGCGCATAGGAGCCATGGCTTGCGACGGCCAGGGCCTGCTTCTGGAAACCGGCGAGATCGGCGAGTTCCTGCTGGGCCTGCTCCCGGGTCTGCTTGGCAGCCTCGGATTCCGGCGCATCGGTCGCCGTCGGCTTCAGCTGTTCGACCTGGGTCGTCGCCGCCGCCACCTTCGGCGTCAGCGCCTCGGCCATGACATTCGCCGCGGCAATGATCTCGGTCGTCTGCTGCTTCAGGTTCTTGAAGTCCGCGTCGGTGGTGCCTTCCTGCTCGATCGCGACATCGATCTTTTCCAGCGCCAGATTCCAGACGTCGATCTGCTTCTGCGGATCCTCCAGCTGCGCAGCCGCCCCCCCCACCATGACAGCCAGGAAGATGAAACCGACCAGGAGCGCACCAAGGCCTTGACGCAGCCATGGCTGCGAAGCCCGACGGCGGTTGGGGGCGGACTTGTGAAACAAGAAGATCTCCTGCTGGGCAGACGCATTACCGGGAGGATCGCACCTTGCAGCTATAGTATGAATGATGACGAGAATAGGGAGTTCCGGGCCAATTTTGTCGTCGCGGCAGCGAGGCCGGACCGCCGCTCCATGACAGGGCGGACGAATGATCGCGGCTGGCAGGCCGGGCAACGCATCCCATATGGGACGCAATATGCCGCGCGAGGACCGACGCTTGCCCCATGACGCCCCACCCGATGCCGAAACGGCCCATTCTCCGCGCGCGCGTTCGGCATCGGACATCCTGGCCAATCTGGATGCGCTGCTGACGGGCGAGCGGGTGAAGCTCGGCGACACGGTGGACGCGATGGGCGAAGCCGGCATCGGCCTGACTGTACTGATGCTGGCGCTGCCCTCCTTCATTCCCGTGCCGGGCCTGCCGACCGGTGTCGTCTTCGGCACGGCGCTCGCCATCCTCGCCCTGCAGATCCTGACCGGGGCGGACCGGCTGCTGCTGCCGCGCTGGCTGCGGGAACGCAGCCTGCCGCGTGGTCCCGTCGTCACCGGCGGCCTGTGGGTGGCGCCGTGGTTCCGCCGCGTCGAATGGATGCTGAGGCCGCGCCTGCGCCTTCTTTCCGGCCGGCTGGCGCATGTCGTCCTCGCCGTTCCGATCTTCGTGCACGCGGTGATGATCCTGCTGCCGATCCCGCTCGGCAACCAGCTGCCGGCGCTCGCCGTTATCGCCTTCGCCTTCGGCCTGATCGAGCGCGACGGCCTCGTCGTGCTGATCGGATGGCTGCTGTCGGCGGTCGCGATCGCCTGGAACTCGGCCATCGTGTTCTTCGGCGCAGAACTCTCCATGTTCCTCTACCGCTGGACGTCCGACGCCTGGACCCAGCTCCAGATCTGACGGCGCAGATTTTTTCGCCACGCCCGGCACAAGCCGCTTGCGCCTCGATCCAGCTGTGCTAGCCTCCCCTGAGAAAAGCTTTTCTCAGCTCCGCCGGGCGGTAGGTCCGTTCCTTCCGCCCTTTTTGTTCGAGGATTGAGAAAACCTTTTCTCAGATCGGCCGTCCAAACGGCCGGCACTGCGAGGAAGCCACGCATGACCGACGCCAGCGACCGACCGATCCAGACCGCCCGCAAGCGGCCGGTGACGCTGCGTGACGTCGCCGTGGCCGCCGGCGTCAGCGTCGCCACCGCCTCCAAGGCGCTGAACGACCAGGGCCGCATGACGCAGGAGACCCGCACCCGCGTCCGCGCCATCGCCCGCGAGCTCGGCTTCCGGCCGAACAGCCTGGCGCAGAGCCTGCTGCGCCAGCGCAGCTTCACCGTCGGCCTGCTCACCAACGACACCTATGGCCGCTTCTCGCTGCCGGTGATGGCCGGTGTCTCCGAGGCCCTGCTCGACAACGGCGTCTCCGTCTTCCTGTGCAATGTCGAGGACGACCCGCGCCTCGGCCAGCTGCATGTCGACGCCATGCTGGAGAAGCGCGTCGACGGCATCATCGCCTCCGGCAAGCGGCTCGACCGCCACCTGCCGGTCGATCTCGCCGATCTCGGCATTCCCGTCATCTACGCCTTCACCGAGCCCGACCCGAACTCGATCGCCTTCGTTTCCGACGACGAGGGCGGCGCGCGCCTCGCCGTCGAGCACCTGATCGCGCTCGGCCGGCGCCGCATCGTCCACGTCACCGGGCCCGAGACCTTCGCGGTCGTGCACCAGCGCGCCGGCGCCTATCGCGCCGTCCTGGCCGAACACGGCCTCGCCGGGGCGCGCGTCCTGACCGGCGCGTGGTCGGAGGCCTGGGGCCACGAGGCCGTGGCACGATTGTTCGACGACGACGCGGAGGAAGCGCCGGACGCCGTCTTCTGCGGTAACGACCAGATCGCCCGCGGCGTCGTCGACGGGCTGCGCGAGCGCGGCCTGCGGGTGCCGGAGGATGTCGGCGTCATCGGCTTCGACAATTGGGAGATCGTCGCCGCCGCCACGCGCCCGCCCCTCACCACCGTCGACATGAACCTGACCGCGCTCGGCCGCGAGGCCGGGCTGACGCTGCTTTCGCTCGTCGACGGCAAGCCCGTCGAGCCGGGCATACGGAAACTGCCGTGCCGCCTGGTGGTGCGTCAGTCATGCGGTCGTCCGCCGGGCGACTAGGACCACCTGTCACGGTCCCGGGAGGAGCCTGGATCGGGGACAAGCAGGGAGGAAGACCATGAAGAAGCTGACTAGCCTTCTGGCCGCGACGGCGGCGCTCGTGTCGATGACGACGCTCGCCTCCGCGGCCGAAACCGCCAATATCTGGGTCCGGGCCGACGGCTCGAACTTCATGCCGCAGATCGTGGAAGCCTTCAACAAGAGCCACGAGAACCAGATCAAGCTCGACATCATCCCCAACGCCGAGCTGGTGCAGAAATACGCGACCTCCGCCGCCGGCGGCTCGGCGCCGGACGGCCTGTCGCTCGACCTGATCTACACGCCCGCCTTCGCGGCCGCCGGCCAGCTCGAGGACATCACCGACTGGGCCAAGTCGCTGCCCTACTTCAAGGATCTGTCACCGGCGCATGTCACCACCGGCACCTACAAGGACCGGATCTACGGCCTGCCCTTCTCCGCCGACAGCTCCGTGCTGATCTGGAACAAGAAGCTGTTCAAGGAAGCCGGCCTCGACCCCGAGAAGGGGCCGACCAACTGGGCCGAGATCGAGGCGGCGGCCGAGAAGGTCAACGCGCTCGGCGGCGACATCAGGGGCTTCTACTTCTCGGGCGCCTGCCCGGGCTGCAACATCTTCACCTTCACGCCGCTGGTCTGGGCGTCGGGCGGCAACGTCCTCTCCGAGGACGGCACCAAGGCGACGCTGAACGATCCGAAGCTGCGCGAGGCGATCGACTTCTATCGCGACATGGTCGCCAAGGGCCTCGTGCCCGAGGGCGCGCAGACCGACAGCGGCGCCAACTTCTTCGCCGCCTTCGCCGGCGGCAAGATCGGCATCGCCCCGTCCGGCGCCTTCGCCATCGGCGCGCTTAACACCCAGTACAAGGACATCGACTACGGCGTCACCTTCCTGCCGGGCAAGGATGGCGGCTGGTCGTCCTTCGCCGGCGGCGACAATTTCGTCGTCACCAAGGGTACGCCGAAGCTCGCCGTGCTGAAGGAGTTCCTCGACTTCGCCTATTCGCTCGAGGGCCAGACGCTGCTCGCCAGCCGCGGTAGCCTGCCGGTCCGCGGCGACATCGCCAAGGAAGCGCTGAAGGATCTCGATCCGCGCTACCAGATCGCGGCCGAGGCAATGGCCAAGGGCCGGACGCCCTATTCGGTGGTGTTCAACGACATCATCAACTCGGCCAATGGCCCCTGGGCGCAGCTGGTCTCCGAGGCGTTCTACGGCGACGACGTCGACGGCGCGATCGCCAACGCGCAGGAGACGATGCAGTCGATCATCGACGCGGGCACCGGCCAATAAGGCCGCTTCGGTCGGCGGGGGCCCAGCGCCCCCGCCCTCATACCGCATCGCATGCGAGGGAACGCCATGTCATCGATCACGGCCAAAGCGGGCGTCGTCACGCCCGCCGCGCCCGCCAGACGACGGTCGAAGATCGACCGCGGCCATTGGGTCGGCCTCCTCTACATCGCCCCGGCCATCGTCCTGGTGACGGTGTTCTTCGTGATCCCGCTCGGCATGACGGTCTGGATGTCGCTGCACAACTGGCCGCTGATGGGTCAGCACCGCTTCATCGGCCTCGACAACTACATCGCCATCACCAAGGACGTCCGTTTCTGGAACGCCCTGAAGTTCACGCTCTACTACACGGTGATCGTCACCATCGCGATCTTCGCGGTCGCCTTCCCGCTGGCGCTGTTCGTCGAGAAGCCGCGGCCGATGACCGGCGTCTACCGCACCGCCTTCTTCATGCCGGTCGTGGTCGGCTTCGCCTCGGCGAGCCTGCTCTGGGCCTGGCTGCTCAATGTCGACAGCGGCCTGTTCAGCCCGGCGGCGCAGCAGCTCGGCCTGACGGAGAAGAAGTTCAACCTGCTCGCGACCTTCAACCCCGCCTTCTGGTCGATCATCGTCATGGTGGTCTGGAAGGTGGCGGGCTTCACCATGATCATCCTGATGACCGGGCTACAGTCGATCCCGACCGAGTTGCAGGAGGCTGCCAAGATCGACGGCGCCAATGCCTGGCAGCGCTTCCGCCAGATCACGCTGCCCTTGATGCGCCGCACGCTGGCGCTGGCGCTGATCCTCTCGGTCGCCGGCTCGATCCTCGCCTTCGACCAGTTCTACATCCTGCTGCGCGGCGGCCCGCGCAACTCCACGATCACGGCGGTCTACTGGATCTTCAACCAGTCCTTCGTGTCCTTCAAGCTCGGCTACGGCGCCGCGCTCTCCATGGTGCTGCTGGTCATCCTCGTCACGCTGAGCCTGATCCAGCTCCGCCTGCTGCGCAATCCGGAGGGCACGTGATGGCCAAGGCATCCCGGAACGGCGCCGGCATCGGCCGGCTCGTCGGCGAGCACGGCACCGGCCTGTTCCTGTCGATCCTCTTCCTGGCGCCGATCGCCTGGACGATCCTCTCGACCTTCAAGCCGCCGCTCGAGGCGCGCCAGCCACCGATCCCGCCCTGGCCGACGACCGGCTTCTCGATCCAGAACTACATCACGCTCGACAGCTTCGGCGCCGGCCTCTGGCACTCCGCCCAGAACAGCATCTTCGTCGCGGTCTCGAGCGTGGTGCTGACCGTCGTGATCAGCCTGCTCGCCGGCTACGGCTTCTCGCGCTTCCGCTTCCCGTTCAAGAACCTGTTCTTCGTGCTGATCCTGTCGACGATCATGATCCCGTTCCAGTCGATCCTGACGCCGATCTTCCTGATCCTGTCCTGGCTCGGACTGCAGAACACGCTGAGCGGACTCGTCCTCGTCTATGTGACGCTGCAGCTGCCCTTCTCGATCTTCATGATGCGCAACGCCTTCGACGCGGTGCCGAAGGAGATCGAGGAAGCGGCGCGGATCGACGGCGCCAGCAGCTTCGCGCTTCTGACCAAGGTCATGCTGCCGCTGGTCTGGCCCGGCGTCGTCACCGTGGCGCTCTTCGCCTTCCTCAACACCTGGAACGAGTTCCTCGCGGCGCTCGTGCTGATGACCGACCAGGCGAAGTTCACGCTGCCGATCATGATGACGGCCGTGCAGTCGGGGCGCTTCGGCGCCATCGACTGGGGCGCCGTGCAGGCCGGCGTCACCGTGATGATGATCCCCTGCCTGATCCTTTTCCTGCTCCTGCAGCGCTTCTACATCCGCGGCCTGACGGCCGGCGCGGTGAAGTAGCGCCCCTCACCCAACCCGCTTCCGACGAATAGGAGTCTATCCATGAGTGCCATGCCATCCATCGGCGAGGCCCCGCGCGCCCGCTTCCGTCCCCCCGCCGTCCCCCAGGTCGAAGTCCGCGGCTTCTGGGGCGCCCGCGTCGACGCCGTCGCCGACAAGACGGCCGACATCCTCTACCAGCGCTGCGTCGAGGCCGGCATGCTCGACCAGATCGACCCCGACCGCCCAGTGCCGGCGCTGCGCATCCCGTTCATGTCGATGTCACCGGCCGCCGTCGGCAAGCCGACCACCACGACCGGCACGGTGACGATGCAGATGTTCTGGGATTCCGACCTCGGCAAGACGATCGAGACGGCGGCCTACAGCCTCTACCGCAAGCCGAATCCGGAGCTGGAAGCCAAGATCGACGCCGTCATCGACATGTATGGCAAGCTGCAGCAGGAAGACGGCTACCTGTCGAGCTGGTACCAGCGCATGGAGCCGGGCAAGCGCTGGACCAATCTGCGCGACTGCCACGAGCTCTATTGCGCCGGCCACCTGATCGAGGGCGCGGTCGCCTATTACCAGGCGACGGGCAAGCGCAAGCTGCTCGACATCCTGTGCCGCTACGTCGACCACATCGATTCCGTGTTCGGCCCCGAGCCCGGCAAGAAGAAGGGCTATTGCGGCCACGAGGAGATCGAGCTCGCGCTGGTCAAGCTCGCCCGCGTCACCGGCAACCAGCGCTACATGAAGCTGGCCAAGTACTTCATCGACCAGCGCGGCCAGCAGCCCCATTACTACGACGAGGAGGCTGTGGCCCGAGGCTCCGATCCGGCCAGCTACCACTTCGGGACCTACGAGTACAACCAGTCACACAAGCCGGTGCGGGATCAGGACAAGGTGGTCGGCCATGCCGTCCGCGCGATGTATCTCTATGCCGGCATGGCCGATGTCGCCACCGAGTACCACGACAACACGCTGCGCGTGGCGCTCGACCGGCTCTGGGACGACCTCAACTCCAAGAACCTCTACGTGACGGGCGGCCTCGGACCGTCGGACAAGAACGAGGGCTTCACGGCCGATTATGACCTGCCGAACGAGACCGCCTATGCCGAGACCTGCGCCTCGGTTGCCCTCGCATTCTGGGCCAACCGCATGCTCGGCATGGGCCCGAACACGCGCTACGCCGACACGATGGAACTCGCGCTTTACAACGGCTCGATCTCCGGCCTGTCGCTCGACGGTTCGCTGTTCTTCTACGAGAACCCGCTCGAGAGCCGCGGCGGCCACAATCGCTGGAAGTGGCACCGCTGCCCGTGCTGCCCGCCGAACATCGGCCGCATGGTGGCGTCGATCGGCACCTACATGTACGGCCAGGCCGAGGGCGAAGTCGCCGTCCACCTCTATTGCGACTCGACCGCGACGCTCGACATCGGCAGCGCCGAGGTGAAGCTGACCCAGGATACCCGCTATCCCTGGGACGGCGCGGTCGGCATCGCAGTCGACGTGGCAAAGCCGACCCGCTTCGCGCTCAACCTGCGCATCCCGTCCTGGTGCCGCAAGGCGACGCTTCAGGTCAACGGTTCGCCCGTCGACCTGAAAGCGGCGACTGCGGACGGCTATGCCCGCATCGAGCGCGAGTGGAAGGCCGGCGACGTCGTGCGGCTCGACCTCGACCTCGCCGTCGAGCAGCTCTACGCGCATCCGGAAGTTCGCCAGGACGTCGGCCGCGTGACGTTGAAGCGCGGGCCGCTGGTCTATTGCCTCGAGGGAATCGACAACCCGGTCTCGCTCAACCGAATCCGCGTACCGGCGGCGTCGAGCTTCACCGCCAATTTCGAGCCGGGCCTGCTCGAAGGCGTCGTGACGCTGGCGGCCGAGGCGGCGGTGGACGCCACCGGCGACTGGAACGGCGACCTCTATCGCACGGCGCCGCCCCAGACCGAGACGGCGCCGATCAAGGCCGTGCCCTATTACGCCTGGGACAATCGCGAGCCGGGCGAGATGCTGGTCTGGCTGCGCGGCGGCTAGGCCCCTAAACATCACCGTCGCGCCGGGGACAGGTCTCTGGCGCGACGGCCAATCTTCTCTATGCTCGCCGCAGCGATTCCCGAGCCTAGAGGTTCCGCAGTGTTCTTCCTGATCCGGCTGGCCTTCTTCTACTGCGTGATCGGCGCCGGCATCCTCTTCATCCAGCTGAGCTCCACGCCCTGCGAACGTCCGCTCGTGCTTGACGACGGCGTGTCGTCGCTGAAGGGGCCGATCGAGTTCGGCCGCCTCGGCCACGACAGCGCCTACACGTCGCGCGTCCTGAAGGATGTCGTGTTCTGGGGCCCACGCGCCGTCGACTTCGTGTTCACGGGCGACGTCTCGGTGAAGAACTTCCTGTTCGCGACCGACTGCAAGCGCTGACGCGCCCGCTTCAGATCACCACCAGCGTCGTCTTCGACGGCACCCGGTCGTAGAGATCGATGACGTCCTGGTTGAACATCCGCACGCAGCCGGCGGAGGCCGACTTGCCGATGCTCCGCCAATCCGGCGAGCCGTGGATGCGATAGAGCGTGTCGACGCCGTCCTTGTAGATGTAGAGCGCGCGGGCGCCGAGCGGATTGTGCAGGCCGGGCGGCATGCCCTTGCGCCATTTCTCCAGCTCGGGCTTGCGTCGGATCATGGCGGAAGGCGGCGTCCAGGTCGGCCATTTGCGCTTCCACTGCACGACGGCGCGGCCCTTCCAGGAATAGCCCTGGCGGCCGAGGCCGACGCCGTAGCGCATCGCCTTGCCATCCTTCAGCACCAGATAGAGATGCTTCTCCTTGGTGTTGACGACCAGCGTGCCCGGCGCCTCGCCCGTCGGATCGTCGACCAGCTGGCGCAGATATTTCGGATCGACATCGGCGTGGCGGATCGCCGGCAGGCGGTAGTCGCCGTCCGTCACGGCGGCATAACGCGCCGCGTTTTCGTCGACGGGCGCCGCCTCGATGGCGGGCGCCGGCACCACAGGCGGCGGCGTCGGGGCCAGGGCGCCGGCCCCACTGCCTTCGCCGAGTTCCTTCGGAACCTGGACGCAGCCGGCGAGCGCCGACGCGGCGAGGACGGACATGCCGGCCAGGAGCGACCGACGCGAAAGAAGCAGAGACACGGAACGAGAACCTTGGGAGGGAGAAACGGTGGGCTGGCACGCGCGGTGCGCAGGGCTTGGGCGTCTCCTACCGCACGGAATGCGGCAGCGATATGGTTAACACGACACAACCATCCGCATGGCAGGCATGCAGATGCCGAGAACTTCTGGTTGTTGCCGTCCCGACACAGGTCGCCTCCACGGCAAACCAGTACATATGCCGCCACGTCATACGGTGCTTGAAGTCGATTTGAAGAACCGCCATGATGGCGGACAGATCAGACTGCTTGAACTCTCGTGAGAGGACGTCGATGACCCGCATCGATCAAGAAGCTATTCTGACGGCGTTCCCCTTCATTCTGGCCCCGGCCGTGATTTCCCGCGCTGAAGGCGCGTGGCGCTGACCTCCGGCGCGCTGGCGCTCCAGCCTCGATCCAAGGGACCACAGGCCCGGGCCGCCGGGTCTTGCCCCGGCGCGATGCGACCGACGAGAGGAGATGTTGATGCGAAACTGGTCCCACGCATGGACAGGCGCCTGGACGCGCCGCGCCCTCATGACGGCGCTGGCGTCATTCTTCGTCGCCGCCGCGCTGCTGCCCCTCGGCGCCTTCGCCGATCCGCTACCCTCCTGGAACGACGGCAAGGCCAAGGCGGCCATCCTCGACTTCGTGACGCGCACCACGACGGCCGGCGGGCCCGACTTCGTCGCGGTCGGCGACCGCATCGCCACCTTCGACAATGACGGCACGCTCTGGTCCGAGCGGCCGGTCTACTTCCAGGGCATCTTCGTGCTCGACCGCATCAAGGCGATGGCGAAGGACCATCCCGAATGGAAGGACAAGCAACCGTTCAAGGCCGTGCTGGAAGGCGACATGGATGCCGTGATGGCCTCCGGCAACAAGGGGCTTGGCGAGCTCCTCGCCGCCAGTTCCACCGGCATGTCGGTCGAGGACTTTTCCGCCGCCGTGACCGAATGGACCAAGACGGCCAGGCATCCGCGCTTCGACAGGCCCTATACGGAACTGGTCTTCCAGCCGATGCTGGAGCTCCTCGCCTATCTGCGCGCCAACGGCTACCAGACCTTCATCGTCTCGGGCGGCGGCGTCGAGTTCATGCGCGCCTGGGCAGAGGGCGTCTACGGCATCCCGCCGCAGCAGGTCGTCGGCTCCTCCGACAAGACGGAATTCAAGCTCGACGGCGACACGCCCAGGATCTTCAAGCTGCCGGCGGTCGAGTTCGTCGATGACGGCCCCGGCAAGCCGGTCGGCATCAACCGCTTCATCGGCAAGCGACCGGTCTTCGCCGCCGGCAATTCCGACGGCGACCTCGAAATGCTGCAATGGACGACGCTGAACAGCGGCCCGCGCTTCGGCCTGATCGTGCACCATACCGATGCAGTCCGCGAATGGGCCTATGACCGCGATTCCCATATCGGCAGGCTCGACAAGGCGCTCGACGAAGCGCCGAAGCGCGGCTGGCTCGTCGTCGACATGAAGAACGACTGGACGAAGATCTACCCCTTCGAGAAATGAGCCGCCGATGACCGCCCGTGCCTCCGTTCTCGAGATCCAGAAGCATGTCAACGCCTCCGTCATCGGCCAGGAGAGGGTCGTGGAGCGGCTCGTCATCGCGTTGCCGGCCAATGGCAACGTGCTGGTCGAAGGCCTGCCGGGCCTCGCCAAGACCCGCGCGATCAAGAGCCTGTCCAAGGCGCTGGAGTCGGAATTCAGCCGGATCCAGTTCACGCCGGACCTGCTGCCGTCCGACGTGACCGGGGGCGAGATCTACCGCGCCGACGCGGGCGGCGCCGGCACCTTCGAGTTCCGCAAGGGACCGATCTTCGGCAATCTCATCCTCGCCGACGAAATCAACCGGGCGCCGGCCAAGGTGCAGTCGTCGCTGCTGGAAGCCATGGAGGAGCGGCAGGTGACCGTATCCGGCAAGCGCTACGCGCTGCCGGACCTCTTCATGGTGCTGGCGACGCAGAACCCGATCGAGCAGGAGGGCACCTATCCGCTGCCCGAGGCGCAGATGGACCGCTTCCTGATGCATGTGCGGATCGACTATCCGAGCGATCGCGACGAGGTGAAGGTGCTGCAGCTCGTCCGCTCCGAGAGAGATCGGCGCAGCAGGTGATCTTCGACGCGCGCAAGGAGATCGACGCGGTCCAGTCGGCCGAAGCGGTCGAGACCTACATCGTCGGCCTGATCGCGGCGAGCCGGCGACCGGCCGAATTCGGAGACAAGCTGAAGGGCTGGATCGCCATCGGCGCCAGCCCGCGCGGCTCGCTGGCGCTCGACAAGGCGTCGCGCGTCCGCGCCTGGCACGAGGGCCGCGACTACGTCACGCCGGAGGATGTGCAGGCCGTCGCGCATGACTGCCTGCGCCACCGCCTGTCGCTGACCTACGAGGCAAGCGCCGACGGCGTCCGTGCCGACGCCAGGCACGGAAACGGGCGCCGCGCCGCATCCGGTCCGGCCGGCCGTGTGGGTGACGGTTACAGCGACCGCCATCCTGGCGGTCCTGCTCGTCGCGACGGCATGGCAGAGGCTGCGGGCGCGACGAGCCCGCCACCGGGCCGCGTGGACGAGATCGGAGGAAGCGGCCTTCGCGGCGCTCACCAAGGCCTGCCGGGGCGACGACGCCGGCGCGACCTATCGGGCACTCGCCGACTGGCGATCCCGACTACCGGAAAGCTGGCCGCCGCCGCCGGCAGCGGAATCACTCGACGCCGCGCTGTTCGCGCCGGACGGCACGACGACGGTGTGGTCGCGCGAAAAGGCCCGCGCGCTTCTCGTCCTGTTGCAGGAGTTCCGGCGAGAGGTCATGGCCCCGTCGCGCCCCGCCTCGCCGGCGCCGCTGCCTCCGCTCAATCCGGCCAGGCCGCCTGCGGCCGGACGGCGCGCCACGCCCCATGCGGGGCTGCGATTCCTATGAGATTTTTATGGTCCGCCGGGGCTTCCCGTCTCGAAAGACTATGCGGTCCCGCGCCATATCTGCCGCAGAGATCCGATGGCGATCGCCATCTGGCAACGCGGCAGCATCGGAGCCTCACGACGCAGCGACGCCAGTCCGTCGACTTGCATAGAAGCGCGCGAAACGGCGCAGAAAGCTGATCCCATGGACGCCATAATCCTCGCGATTGCGCTCGGATTCTTTGTCCTGATGTTCGGTTACATCAGGATTTGCGAGAATACATGACCCGGAGAACGGACCGATGATGATCGATTACATCCTCGGCGGGGCCGTGGCGGTGTTCATCTCCGTCTACCTGACCTACGCCCTCCTCCGCCCCGAGCGGTTCTGACCCGACGCAGAAAGCGGCAATCATGACTTTCAACGGATGGATCCAGATCCTGATCTTCTGCGGGATCGTGATCCTGCTCGTCAGGCCGCTCGGCGGCTACATGACGCGCGTCTTCACGGGCGAGCGCACCTTGCTGACGCCCCTCTTCCGCCCGGTCGAGCGCGGCCTCTATCGCCTCGCCGGAACCAGCGAGACCGAGGAGCAGCACTGGACCACCTATGCGGCGGCGATGCTGTTCTTCAACCTCGCCGGCCTGCTGGCGCTCTATCTGCTGCTGCGGTTCCAGGGCGCGCTGCCGCTCAACCCTGCCGGCATGGCCGGCCTGCCGCCCGAGCTCGCCTTCAACACCGCCGCCAGCTTCGTCACCAACACCAACTGGCAGAACTACGGCGGCGAGACGACGATGTCCTACCTGTCGCAGATGGCAGGCCTGAACGTGCAGAACTTCGTCTCGGCCGCGACCGGCATCGCCATCGCCGTGGCCCTGATCCGCGCCTTCGCACGGCGCTCGGCGCGGACGCTGGGCAATTTCTGGGTCGACCTGACCCGCAGCATCCTCTACCTGCTGCTGCCGATCTGCGTGGCCGGCGCGCTGGTGCTGGTCTGGCAGGGCGTGCCGCAGAATCTCGGCCCCTACACGATCGCGACGACGCTCGAAGGCGTGCAGCAGACGATCGCGCAGGGCCCCGTCGCCTCGCAGATGATGATCAAGCATCTCGGCACCAATGGCGGCGGCTTCTTCAACGTCAACGCCGCCCATCCCTTCGAGAACCCGACGGCGCTCACCAACCTGATCCACATGGTGGCGATCTTCGCGATCGGCGCGGCGCTGACCAACGTCTTCGGCCGCATGGTCGGCAACCAGAAGCAGGGCTGGGCGATCTTCGCCGCGATGGGCATCCTATTCCTGGCGGGCGTGACGCTCTGCTACTGGGCCGAGGCCTCGGGCAATCCGCTGCTGCACGCGATCGGCCTCGACGGCGGCAACATGGAAGGCAAGGAAACCCGCTTCGGCGTGACGCTGTCTGCGCTGTTCGCCGTCGTCACCACGGCGGCCTCCTGCGGCGCGGTCAACGCCATGCATGACAGCTTCATGGCGCTCGGCGGCATGGTCCCGATGATCAACATGATGCTCGGCGAGATCATCATCGGCGGCGTCGGCGCCGGCTTCTACGGCATCCTGCTCTTCGTCGTGGTGGCGATCTTCGTCGCCGGCCTGATGGTCGGCCGCACGCCGGAATATCTCGGCAAGAAGATCGAGGCCAAGGAAGTCAAGATGGCGATGCTGGCCGTGCTCTGCCTGCCCTTGGCGATGCTCGGCTTCACGGCGATCGCCATCGTCCTGCCGACCGGCGTCGCCTCGATCGCCAATGCCGGCCCGCACGGCTTCTCCGAGGTTCTCTACGCCTACACCTCGGCCACCGCCAACAACGGCTCGGCCTTCGGCGGGCTCTCAGGCAACACGCCCTGGTACAACATCACCCTCGGGCTCGCGATGCTGATGGGCCGCTTCCTGGTCATCATTCCGGCCATGGCGATCGCCGGCTCGCTGGTCGGCAAGAAGATCGTGCCGGAATCGGCGGGAACCTTCCCGACGCACGGGCCGCTCTTCGTCGGCCTGCTGGTCGGCGTCATCCTCGTGGTCGGCGGCCTGACCTTCTTCCCGGCCCTCGCCCTCGGCCCGATCGTCGAGCATCTCGCCATGCTCGCCGGCCAGAGTTTCTGACCGGACATCGCCCCCGCCGGCGCGGGCCCAATCCGCGCCGGTGCGCCGCGACCCCACATGCTGGAGCTTTCCATGAGCCAGTCCAAATCCGCGAGCCTTCTGGATGCTCGCATCCTCGTCCCCGCCCTCGGCGACGCCTTCCGCAAACTCAATCCGCGGAGCCTCGCGCGAAACCCCGTGATGTTCGTCGTCGCCGTCGTCTCGGCGCTGACCACCATCCTGCTGCTGCGCGACGTCGCGACCGGCGGCGCCAATATCGGCTTCTCGCTGCAGATCGTGCTGTGGCTCTGGTTCACCGTGCTGTTCGCGAACTTCGCCGAGGCAGTAGCGGAAGGACGCGGCAAGGCGCAGGCGGATTCGCTTCGCCGCACCCGCAGCGAGACCCAGGCCAAGCTGCTCAAGGACGATGGCCCCGACTACACGACCGTGCCGGGCAACAGCCTGCGCGTCGGCGACGTCGTGCTGGTCGAGGCCGGCGACACCATCCCGTCCGACGGCGAGGTGATCGAGGGCGTCGCCTCGGTCAACGAGGCCGCGATCACCGGTGAATCGGCGCCGGTGATCCGCGAATCCGGTGGCGATCGTTCCGCCGTCACCGGCGGCACGCAGGTGCTCTCGGACTGGATCCGCGTGCGCATCACCGCCGCGGCCGGCTCCACCTTCATCGACCGGATGATCGCGCTGGTCGAGGGCGCCGAACGCCAGAAGACGCCGAACGAGATCGCGCTCAACGTGCTGCTCGCCGGCATGACGCTGATCTTCGTGCTGGCGACGGTGACCATCCCGAGCTTCACGACCTATGCCGGCGGCGCCATCCCGGTGATCGTCCTCGTCGCGCTGTTCGTGACGCTGATCCCGACCACCATCGGCGCTCTGCTCTCGGCGATCGGCATCGCCGGCATGGACCGGCTGGTGCGCTTCAACGTGCTCGCCATGTCGGGCCGCGCCGTCGAGGCGGCCGGCGACGTCGACACGCTGCTGCTCGACAAGACCGGCACGATCACGCTCGGCAACCGCCAGGCCAGCGAGTTCCGCCCGGTCCAGGGTGTCAGCGAGCAAGAGCTCGCCGACGCGGCGCAGCTCGCCTCGCTCTCGGACGAGACGCCGGAGGGTCGCTCGATCGTCGTGCTGGCGAAGGAGAAATACGGCATCCGGGCGCGCGACATGCAGAGCCTGCACGCCACCTTCGTGCCGTTCACGGCGCAGAGCCGGATGAGCGGCGTCGATGTCGACGGCACCTCGATCCGCAAGGGCGCCGTCGACGCCGTGCTGAAGCATCTCGGGGGAATGCCCGACGCGTCGCGCCCGAAGGCCGACACGATCCGCGAGATCCAGGCGATCGCCGACGCCATCGCCAAGACCGGTGGCACACCGCTCGCCGTGGCCAGGGACGGACGCCTTCTCGGCATCGTCTACCTGAAAGACATCGTGAAGGGCGGCATCCGCGAGCGCTTCGCCGAACTGCGTCGCATGGGCATCCGCACGGTGATGATCACCGGCGACAATCCGATGACGGCGGCCGCCATCGCGGCGGAGGCGGGCGTCGACGATTTCCTCGCCCAGGCGACACCAGAGAACAAGCTCGCCCTGATCCGCGAGGAGCAGGCCAAGGGCAAGCTGGTCGCCATGTGCGGCGACGGCACCAACGACGCGCCGGCGCTGGCGCAGGCCGATGTCGGCGTCGCCATGAACACCGGAACGGTGGCGGCTCGCGAGGCCGGCAACATGGTCGATCTCGACAGCGATCCGACCAAGCTCATCGAGATCGTGGAGATCGGCAAGCAATTGCTGATGACCCGCGGCGCGCTGACGACCTTCTCGATCGCCAACGACATCGCCAAGTATTTCGCCATCATCCCGGCGATGTTCCTGGCCTTCTACCCGCAGCTCGGCGCGCTCAACATCATGGGCCTCGCGACGCCGCAGAGCGCCATCCTGTCGGCGATCATCTTCAACGCGCTGATCATCGTCGCCCTCATTCCGCTCTCGCTGAAGGGCGTCCGCTACCGCGCGACCGGCGCGGCATCCGTGCTGTCCCGCAACCTGCTGATCTACGGCCTCGGCGGCATCCTCGTCCCGTTCGCCGGCATCAAGCTCATCGACATGGCGCTTGCCGCCATCGGCCTCGCCTGAGGAGAACCATCATGCTGAAACAGATTCGGCCCGCGATCATCATGATCGTCGCCTTCACCCTCCTGACCGGTCTCGCCTATCCGCTGGGGATCACCGGCATCGCGCAGGCGCTGTTCCCGCACCAGGCCAATGGCAGCCTGATCGAGCGCGACGGCAAGATCGTCGGCTCGGAGCTGATCGGCCAGCTGTTCGACGATCCGCGCTATTTCCATGGCCGCCCCTCGGCGGCCGGCGCGAACGGCTACGACGCGGTCGCCTCGAGCGGCTCGAACCTGGGCCCGACCAGCAAGGCGCTGATCGAGAAGGTGAAGGAACGGACCGAGGCGCTTCGCGCCGAGAACCCCGACGCGGCGGTGCCGATCGAGCTCGTGACCAGCTCGGCCAGCGGCCTCGACCCGCACATCACGCCGGACGCCGCCTATTTCCAGACGCCGCGCGTCGCCAAGGCGCGCGGCATGGACGAGGCCGAGGTCCGCGCGCTGGTGACCGCCGCCATCGAGCCGCGCGCGCTCGGCCTGCTCGGCGAGCCGGTCGTCAACGTGCTGAAGCTGAACCTCGCGCTCGACGCGCAATGAACGACTGAACAAGTCCGGCGGGAATGCCTAATTATGGCGTTCCCGCCGCACCGTGAGGATCCAGGTGTCCGACGACAGTGTTTCACGTGAAGGCCGTCCCTCGCCCGAGGCGCTGCTCGACAGCGCCGAGCGGGAGGGACGCGGCCGTCTGAAGATCTTCCTCGGCGCCGCGCCGGGCGTCGGCAAGACCTACGAGATGCTGATGTCCGGCCGGGCGCGCGCCGCCGACGGCGTCGACGTGGTGATCGGCATCGTCGAGACGCATGGCCGCGCCGAGACGGCGGCCCTGACCGAGGGGCTCGAGACCATCCCGCGCACGGTCGTCGACTATCGCGGCCGCGTGCTGGAGGAGATGGACCTCGACGCCATCCTCGCCAGGCGACCGAAGCTGGTTCTGGTCGACGAGCTGGCGCATACCAATGCCGAGGGCAGCCGCCACCCCAAGCGCTATCTCGACGTCGAGGAGCTGCTGGCGCGCGGCATCGACGTCTACACCACGCTCAACATCCAGCATGTCGAGAGCCTGAACGACGTCGTCGCCCAGATCACGCGCATCCGCGTGCGCGAGACGGTGCCGGATTCCATCATCGACCGCGCCGACGACATCGAGATCATCGACATCACGCCGGACGACCTGATCAAGCGCCTGCACGAGGGCAAGGTCTATCTGCCGAAGACGGCCAGGCGGGCGATCGAGAACTATTTCTCGCCCAGCAACCTGACGGCGCTGCGCGAGCTGGCGCTTCGGCGCACGGCGCAGCGCGTCGACGAGCAGCTCGTCACCCACATGCAGGCGCACGCCATTCCCGGCCCCTGGGCGGCCGGCGAGCGCGTGCTCGTCTGCGTCGACGCGCGGACGGACGGACCGTCCCTCGTCCGCTACGCCCGCCGCCACGCCGACCGGCTGCGCGCGCCCTGGGCGGCGCTCTTCATCGAGAGCGCCAGGGCGAGCCGCTTCGGCGACGCCGAGAAGGACCGCGTCGCGGCGACTCTGCGCCTGGCCGAGCAGCTCGGCGCGGAAGCCGTGACGCTTCCCGGCCAGCATGTGGCACAGGAAATCCTGCGCTACGCCACGGCCAACAACTACACCCACATCATCGTCGGCAAGTCCGACAAGCCGCGCTGGCGCGAGATGCTGGTAGGGTCGGTGTCGCACGACCTGATCCGCCACGCCGGCGGCATCAGCATCCACGTCATCTCGCCCGATGCCGCGCTCGGCGCGCCGGCCCGGCGCCCGGTCGCGCCGGCCCAGGCGCAACGCCTCGACCTCAAGCCCTATCTCTGGAGCGTCGCCTATGTGGCGGTCGCGGTCGGCATCGGCCACGCCCTGTCGCGGTTCCTGGACGTGCGCAACATCGCGCTCGTCTTCCTGATGGCGGTGCTGGCGATCGCCGTCAGCAGCGGCCTGTGGCCGGCGCTCTTCGCCTCGGCGCTGGCGGCGCTCGCCTTCAACTTCTTCTTCCTCGCGCCGCTCTACACGCTCAACATCAGCGACCCCGAGAGCGCCGTCGCCTTCGCCTTCTTCCTCGGCGTCGCCGTGATCGCGAGCAATCTCGCCGGGCGCGTGCAGGGGCAGGCGGCGGCCGCGCGGCAGCGCGCCCGCACCACCGAGGGCCTCTACCAGTTCAGCCGCAAGCTCGCCGGGGCCGGCACGCTGGAGGACGTGCTGTGGGCCTCCGCCTACCAGATCGCGGCGATGCTCGGCGTCCGCGTCGTCGTGCTGCTGCCGGAGGACGGCGTGATCGCCGTTCGCGCCGGCTATCCGCCGGACGATACGCTGGACGAGGCCGACATCGCCGCCGCGCACTGGGCCTGGGAGCACGACCGCCCCGCCGGGCGCGGCGCCGACACCCTGCCCGGCGCGAAACGGCTCTACCTGCCGCTGAAGACCGGCCGGACCCGCGTCGGCGTCCTCGGGCTGGACAATGACAAGCAGGGGCCCGTGCTGACGCCCGAGCAGCAACGCCTGCTCGACTCGCTCGCCGACCAGGCGGCGCTGGCGATCGAGCGGATCCAGCTCGTCGCCGACGTCGACAGGGCTCGGCTCGCCGCCGAGGCCGACCGGCTGCGCTCGGCGCTCTTGACCTCGATCTCGCACGACCTGAAGACGCCGCTCGCCTCCATCCTCGGCGCCGCCGGCACGCTCAAGGACTATTCGGCCGACCTGCCGGAGGCGGACCGCGTCGAGCTGCTTTCGACCGTGATCGACGAGTCCGAACGCCTCAACCGCTTCATCGCCAATCTGCTCGACATGACGCGGCTCGAATCCGGCGCGACCGACGCCTCCGCCTCGCCGCACTTCATCGGCGACATCGTCGGCAGTGCGCTTCGCCGCGCCGCCAAGATCCTCGACGGGCACCGCATCGAGCTCGCCGTGCCGGCCGACCTGCCGATGGTCAAGCTCGATCCCGTCCTGTTCGAACAGGTGCTGTTCAACCTGCTCGACAATGCCCGCAAATACGCCCCCGCCGGCTCCACCATCCGCCTGCGGGCCTGGACGGACGCGGCGCAGGTCAGGCTGCAGGTCATCGACGAAGGCCCCGGCATTCCGACCAGCGATCTCACGCGCGTGTTCGACAGCTTCTACCGGGTCAGGAAGCAGGACCATGTGCAGGCAGGGACCGGGCTCGGCCTTGCCATCTGCAAGGGGTTCGTCGAGGCGATGGGCGGCACGATCGCAGCCAGCAATCGCACCGACCGGACGGGCGCCGTCTTCACCATCAGCTTTCCCGCGACGAGCGAGCCCGCCAGACTGGACGACAGGTAATGAGCACATCGAGCGTGAGAATCCTCGTCGTCGACGACGAGCCGGCGATCCGGCGTCTGTTGCGGGTCGGCCTGACAACGGAGGGCTATGCGATCCTCGAGGCCGAGAACGCGGCCGAGGCGACGGCGATGGTCACGGCCGAAAGGCCGGACCTCGTCATCCTCGATCTCGGTTTGCCGGATCTGCCCGGCCATGACCTGCTGGCGCGCTGGCGCGCCGCGCAGATCGACCTGCCGATCGTCATCCTGTCGAGCCGCACCGACGAGGCGGGAATCGTCAAGGCGCTGGAGGCGGGCGCCGACGACTACGTGACCAAGCCTTTCGGCATGCGCGAGCTCGCGGCGCGGCTGCGCGTCGCGCTGCGCCACCGGCTGCAGCAGCAGGGCGAGAAGGCCGTCTTCCAGACCGGCGATCTCTCCGTCGATCTGGTGAAACGGATCGTCCGCGTCAGCGGGCGGGAAGTGAAGCTGTCGCCGAAGGAATACGACATCCTCCGCCTGCTGGTTCAGCACGCAGGCAAGGTGCTGACGCACCGCGCCCTGCTCGCCGAGGTCTGGGGCGGGTCGACCGACGTCCAGTATCTGCGCGTCTATGTCCGGCAGCTGCGCCAGAAGATCGAGCAGCAGCCCGACCAGCCGCAATACATCCTGACCGAAACCGGCGTCGGCTACCGGCTGCGCGAGGCCGATCCGTGATCCATCCGCGATTCCACGCCTCCAAAATCGCCTGACGTGAGCTATTCCATGCAGTTATCCAGCATCGTCCAGTCGGAAGATGTCCTCGTTGACCTGTCCGTGCCGAGCAAGGCGGCGCTGATCCGCAGGCTGGCGGCCCACGCCGCCGCGCGGCTCGATATTCCGGAGGAATCGATCCACCGAGCCCTCGTCAATCGCGAGAAGCTCGGCTCGACGGGCATCGGAACCGGCGTGGCGATCCCGCATGCCGGCGTCGACGGCATCACGGCGCCGTTCGGCCTACTCGCCATCCTCCGGAAGCCCGTCGATTTCGAGGCGGTCGACGACGAGCCGGTCGACATCGTTTTCCTGATCCTCGCGCCCGAGGGTCGGACGACCGCACATCTGAACGTCCTCGCCTGTTTCGCCAGGCGGGCGCGGATCCGCGAATTCCGCGCCAGGCTGCGCGGCTCGGCGAGCCCAGAGGCCGCCTATAGCGTGCTGACGGAAGCGCCGGGATAGAGCGCGCGGCCCCCTCCCCGGAAGAACGCCGCGTCGCGGCCGGATGCGGCTCAGGGCACGAGGACGGCGGCCCCCACCAGGCCGCCCGAGCGCAGGTCGCCGAGGGCCTCGTTCGCGGCTGCGAGCGGATAGACGGTCGTCACGGGGCGAATGCCAACCCTGGGCGCGATCGCGAGGAAATCGACCGCGTCCCGTCGCGTCAGGTTGGCGACCGAAACCAGCTGCCGCTCCTCCCAGAGAAGGCGATACGGAAAGCGCGGAATATCGCTCATGTGGATGCCGCCACAGACGACCCGTCCCCCTTTCCGGACGGCGCGCAGCGCGAGCGGCACCAGCGCGCCCACCGGGGCGAACAGGATCGCGGCATCCAGGGCCACCGGCGGCATCTCATCCGAACCGCCCACCCACGTCGCGCCGAGCGAACGGGCCATGGCCTGGGCCGCCTCGTCGCCGGGGCGGGTAAAGGCATAGACCTCGCGACCCTGCCACCGGCAGACCTGGGCCAGGATATGGGCGGCGGCACCGAAGCCGTAGAGCCCGAGCCTGGCGGCCTCGCCGGCAAGGACCAGCGAGCGCCAGCCGATCACGCCGGCGCACATCAGCGGCGCCGCCGCGACGGGGTCCTCGAACCCCTCGAGCGGAAACGCGAAATCCGCTTCCGCCACCGCGTGGGTGGCAAAGCCGCCATCGCGCGTATAGCCGGTGAAGGCCGGCTCGTCGCAGAGGTTTTCCCGGCCGGAGGCGCAGTAGGGGCAGTGACCGCAGGCATGGGCGAGCCACGGGATGCCGACGCGGACGCCCAGCGCCGGCGACGCGACGCCGGCACCCAGCGCGTCGACAATGCCGACGATCTCGTGGCCGGGAACAAGCGGCAGTCTTGGGTCGGGAAGATCCCCGTCGACGACATGAAGATCGGTGCGGCAGACGGCGCAGGCCTCGACGCGCACGCGGATCTGGCCAGGCCCGGGAACGGAATCGGGCCGCGTTTCCATCACGAGCGGCTGTCCGATCGCCTGCAGCACCATCGCCTTCACGGCATGATCACCAGCCCGGAGAGCGGCTCGACATAGACCAGTTCGTCCTTGACCGACTTCACGCCGGCGATGTTCTCGGCGGCGACGCGCGTCGCCGCCCGCACCCGGTCGTCGAAGATGGCCCCGCGCAGTTCGACGACGCCACCACTCACGCTCACGCGCACCAGCCCGCCCCAGGTCTGCTTGGCGAGCTCCGCCTCGAGATCGGCCCGAATGCGGTCGTCATCGCTGACTTCGCCCGGCTCCGAGGACAGGCTGCTCAGCAGGGCCCTGAGAAGATCGGACCGGGCGATGATTCCCACGAGCCTGCCATCCTCGACGACAGGAAGCCGCTTGACGCGATGCTTGATCATGAGCCCGACGACATCATCCAGGGTCGCATCGGCGCGCACGGTCACGACATCGCGCGTCATGACATCGTCGACCGTCCTGCCATGAACATGCACATAGTCATCGGCGGCGGACCCCTCTGTCGACAGCCATTCCAGCCACCAGGACCGCGTCGGCTCGGTACCGAGCTCCGGCCGGCGCAGGAAGTCGCCCTCGCTCACCATGCCGACCAGGCCGCCGCCCTGCTTCGACACCACCGGCAACCCGCTGATCCCATGCGCCAGCATCAGGCGCGCCGCGTCCCGGATCGGCATCGAGGGATCGACGCTGATGACCGGCGCCGTCATGATCGCATTCACCTGCATTTCCGTCCTCCGCATCGCATGCGCCCCGAAAGGTCGGTCTTTCCCGCCATCATCAACACAGGACGACCCGCCCCGCCATGGGCTCCACCCAGACCAGCTCATCCGTGACCGTCTTCAGGCCCGCGACGCCCTGAACGGCGGCGCGCGCCGCCGCGCGCGTGCCCTCGTCGAAAATGATGCCCCGCAGTTCGACATTGCCGTCCCTGACCCGGGGGCGGACGAAGCTGCCGCCCAGTTCCCTGGTCAGGGCCGCCTCGACCTCGGCCTGGATCCTCTCATCATCGGGATGAGGCCCCTCATCCGGCGGCATCCGGCTAGCAAGGCCCCGAAGCAGATCCGTGCGCGCCACGATGCCGATGACCTTGCCCTGGTGAACCACGGGCACGCGCTTGATCTGGTGCTGGACCATCACGTCGGCGACATCGTCGACATTCGCCTGTCTTTCGATCGTCACCACGTTGCGCGACATCACTTCCTCGACCGGCCGCTCGTAGATCTCCACATAGTCTTCCGCCGTCTTGCCGACGCTGGCGAACCATTCGAGCCACCAGGGCGACTTCCGCTCCCCCGCCACCCGGCCGCGCCGCAGCAGGTCCCTCTCGCTCACCATTCCGACCAGCGTGCCGTCCTTCGACACGACGGGCAATCCGCCAAATCTCGCCGCCACCATGAGGCGCGCCGCCTCGCGGACCGTCATCGACGGCAGGATCGCGATGACGGGGGTAGTCATGATCGATTCGACCAGCATGCGCGGCTCCCCGAAACGGCCCGTTCTTCCACGCCTCGAAGGATAGGGTGGCTCGGGACGCGCGGAAGATCGCATTCGCGAAATTGAACGCGCGTGAGCCCTCCCGGCGCCGATCCTTCCTTCCACCGACGCCGGGCCGGGCCGAAGCGGGTCAATGCGAAAGGAGGACGGGAAGGCGCAGATCCGCGAACACCCCCTTGGTGGCACCGCCGAGAATGAAATCGCGCATGCGCGAATGACCGAAACCGCCCATGACCAGCAGGCCAGCGCCGGCATCGAGGGCCGCTTCCTGCAACGCCTCGGCGATGCGCCTGCCGTTGAGCGTGACGCCGCGGGCTTCGGCGCGAATACCGCGCCGTTTCAGGGAAACCGCCAGCGCCTCCGCGATGCCATGTCCCTCCAGCGGCTTCTCGTCCTGGACCGTCAGCACGGTAGCGCTGGCGCCCTGAGCGAGGATGGGCATCGCGTCCCCGAGCGCCCGGGCCGCGGCCCGCCCTCCGTCCCAGGCAATGGCGACATGCTTGACGGGCATGGAGGAAGCGGCGGGGGGAACCAGAATGCCCGGCCGTCCGCTTTCGAAGACAACCGCTTGCGCCGTCTCCTGGATGACCGGCTTATCCTTGGCCCAGGGCAGGATCGAGAGGTCGAAATACCGAGCCTCGACGGCCGCCGCTTCCCCCGTCAGGCCGAGCGCGACCTTCCGGTCGGTGCAGTTCGCCTCTATTCGCCCGCCGGCCTGGCGCAGGACCAGCTCCCGGAGGCGGAGGCAGTCGGCCTGGCTGTTCGCCTCGGTGGCCCGGACCAGCTCGGAAATATTGATGAGAAACCCATCCGCCAGCGAAGACATCCGCGGGATCTCCACCGAAAAGGCGGTGGATTGAAGCGAGAGGCCCAGGGACGCCGCGACATCGACGGCGGCCGTGACGGATTCATCCGGAACGATGTCCGGATAGGTGATCATCGGCAGGTAAGCGAGAAGAGGGTTTGGCATGCTTCGCCTTTTCACATCTCTGGTTCGACGCGGGGACAGGGCTCTCCTCGCCATCGCGAGGCAGATGAAACGAACTTGAACCAGTTCCCGCCAAGGTCAGGCAACGCTCGCTGGCGATCGATTGTTCAGCCAGCGCGAGAACGGCAATAAAGCCGAGTATATCGGCGGCGGCGCCGGCTACAAGGACGCCGGCATTCGGCGAAGCGGCCAGTGCGGCGATGCACCCGAGCCGTCCCCTCGCCCCGCAATGGCCGCGAGCGTCATTCCCTCCGCCTTTGGCCCCTGCCCCCGATTCGCCTTGAGCGAACCGTCATCCGGCTCGCTCGAAGAAAACGTGGCCAAGCAAGGGATCAGGCGGCGAGCCATCGCATGAAGGCAAAGGCCGCGACGGCCAGCAGCAGGACGATCGCCAGGCGCATCAGGACCGCGCCTTCGTCCGAGCGGGCTTGCGCCCGCGCCACGCTTCGGCGCGGCCCCTGCTGCATTCGTGGATCACGGCTCTCGAGAAAGCTATGGTGCATGCCGAAACGGCCAAACATCGTGCTCGGTCCCCTTTTCGCGCGGCACACCGGATCTTCGCGGCGCCGCGCTGCACGCACAGGCTAGCGATGGCGACATGGGGTTTTCGAGGGGGCGAACCCGACCGAAGGATATGATTTTCATAGGAATATCAGCCGCTTGGCATAGGCGATGAGCCGATCCGGCCCCCTGCGGGCCGCGCATCCGGAAGGCGCGGCCCGCAACCGGCGCCGCAGCCCTCCTCCTCCGCCATTTTCGAGATCGCCGACCCGGTCGCGCCTCTGTCAACCGACTGATCGATCAGTGGAACGATCAGAGTTCGCGTGCAATTGCGAACAGGGGGCGAGGTTCGAGCGATCCGGCCAGGTTGGACGATCGCTCCTCAGGATTGGGAAGAGCCATGCCATCAACAGCCCGCTACATTCAGGAACTGACGGACCAACTTAGCCAATTGGCCAGTCAGGACGGAATGCGGGACCTCGCCTATCTGCTCAAGCTGGCATCCCAGGAAGCGCAGACCATGGTCGAGACGCCCCCGGCGCCCCCCGCGCCGCAGGCGCCCTCCGACGATCACGGCTAGACAGCCACCAAAACCGGGATCGCCCGGAGCCCGCGCCAAATGACCTACGGCGCGAAGAATGCCATTCGCCTGCCATGCACCGATCCGGCGAGGATCGCGCGAGCGGCGCGCCAACCCGGCCGCCGCGGCTGAAGCCAATGCGATTTCTTCGGAACACCGAACTGCAACCGGCAATCGGTCCGGTTCGCGATCGCCCCGGAACCACGGCCCTCCGCCCCGCGCAACGCGGCCGCGCCTCGCGCCGTCAACACCCACAACCGTCGGTTATGTATGGTTGTTGCATTGACGCTACAGCAGCTCCCCTTAACGTCAGGTAGGCTGATCTCGCAACCGTAACGACGGAGACACAAGGGGTACTTATGCGGGCTCTCTCAATTGCTGCACTCAGCGTTCTCATGGCATCGTCGGCCTTCGCCGCCGACCTGACCTACGAACCGGCGCCGGTCGCCGCTCCGCAAGCCTTCAGCTGGACCGGCTTCTACGCCGGCGTGCATGGCGGCTATGGCTGGGGTGACGTTGATTACAGCTTCCACGATGACGGCCACTACAACGACAATGCTGGCGACGTACTGGGCCATAGCATCGACGGAGGCGTGTTCGGCGGTCAGATTGGCTACAACTACCAGATCAACAACGTCGTACTCGGCATCGCCGCCTCGCTGAGCTGGTCGGACATCGGCAAGAGCGGCTTCGTCAGCCCCTATGATGAAGACGACATCTGGGAGACCAAGGTCGACTGGTTCGGCACGGTCACCCCGCGCATCGGCTACGCCTTTGACCGCGCCCAGATCTTCGCCAAGGGCGGCTTGGCGTTCGGCCGCGTCTCGAACTATGTTCACGACGACTCCGACTTCGTCGAAGCCAAGAACACCCGCACCGGCTGGACGGTGGGAGCCGGCGCCGAATACGCAGTGACCGACCATGTCCTGCTCGGCATCGAGTACAATTACGTCGATCTCGGCAGCTACAACATCAACCAAGACAACACGAATTTTGGCGGCGGCAACGCTGGCGGCTTCACCAATCACGACGTGGATACCAAGTTCAGCACGGTCACCGCGACAATCGGCTACAAGTTCTGAACGGCCGCCGGCTGTCCAGTCAGGAGGGCGCCATCGGCGCCCTCTTTCTTTTTTGATGCGATAGGTCGCGCCCCTTGGCGAAGACGGCATAGCCGCCGATGAAACAGGCCGCACCCAGGCCGACTCTCGACCAGTGCGTGATGCGGCGGCCGGTCGCGAACAGCGGCGCGCCCGGCCGCATCGGCGCATGCGGAAGCGCGATCCGCGCCGACAGGGCAACCATCGAAAATGGAATAACGATTACAAGATGTTACGCCGTGGCGTAAAAAGAGAAGGTGGTGCGGGCGGTCGGAATCGAACCGACACTCCTTTCGGAACCGGATTTTGAGAGACCGAATATCCCCTATCCTTTATCTATCCGGGGGTATCCGATTTCCCGATAACCGATTGCAAGCACTAGCTTTTCTCGGATATCGCATCATCCATACCTAACCGGATTTACGCCACGGTTGGATTTCTAGGTGCTCCTATTTTGCACCTGATTTCCAGCCTCAACGGAGGTTAGGGAATGCCCAAAATCAAGCTCACAAAGACCGCTGTCGACGCCGCGAGTGCGCAGGGGCGCGATTACGAACTCAGGGACACGATAGTCCCTGGGTTTCTGGTAAAGGTTACGCCGACAGGTCGCAAGACCTTCATGCTGGCCTACGTTGCGAACAACGGTCAACGCCGAAAGCCCGCCATCGGACGCTACGGCGAAGTGACCGTCGAGCAGGCTCGAAATATCGCTCAGGATTGGTTGGCCGAGGTCCGACGCGGTGTCGATCCGAGCGCGGAGCGCGAGGCTGCGCGCAAAGCGCTTACGGTGAAGGAGCTGTTTGATCGCTTCATCACGGAGTATTCGGAGGGCCGGAATAAACCTTCGACGGTGAAGTCGAACCGTGGATACGGGAAGCGCTACATTCTTCCGATCCTGGGGCAGCTCAAGGTGCCCGACGTGACGCGCGCGGACATCGCGCATCTGATGAAGAAGATGTCGAAAAGCCCGACGAACGCCAACCGGGTGCTCGCCGCCGTGCGGAAGATGTTCAACATGGCCGAGGTGTGGGGCCTTCGACCGGATGGGTCCAATCCGTGCCGTCACATTCCCAAATTCCCCGAGCGCGGAAAGACACGGCTTATCCCCGACGCGGAATTGCGGAAACTCTATGAGTACCTCGACCGTGCAGAGGCCGAGGGCTTGGAACACCCGTTCATTTTGCTCGCCGTTCGGCTTCAGTTCGAGTTTGCGGCTCGCATGTCCGAAATCCTCGAGATGCGTTGGGAGTGGGTTGATTTCGATAATCGCCGTGTTGTTTGGCCAGACAGCAAGACCGGCGGAATGTCCAAGCCCATGAGCGCCGAGGCTCTGCGCCTTTTCGAGACCGCGCCTCGACTAGAAAGTTCGCCGTTCGTTTGCCCTTCGATTTTCGACCCCGAAGCGGCAATGTCAAAACACACCTACTATCATGGCTGGCGGCGCATCCTCTCGCGTGCAGGAGTGCAGCACATCGGAACGCATGGCATTCGCCACCGCGCGGCGACCGACATCGCAAATTCCGGAATCCCGGTGAAGGTCGGCATGGCCCTCACGGCGCACAAGACGGTCACGATGTTCATGCGCTACGTCCACACGGAAGACGATCCGGTAAGGGCGGCGGCCGAGGCGGTGGCTCAGCGGCGGCAATCCGTGGTGGCCAGCGCCCCTGTACCCACCACTCCACCCGCCCTCGTGATCCAGCAGCCGGTGGAAGTCGTTGCGGCAGCTCCGGCCGAAGCAGCGCCCCCGGCCCGACTGGCGCCGGATGGGAAACCGCTTGGCTTCGAAGACGGTAGCTACACGTCTAGGACGCGCCTGGGGAACTATCGCCCCTATCGTCATCGTTCCGGCGAAAATCGCGCCACGCCTCCGGGCACCAAACCCGTGCCCACCAAGGAGGTGAAACATGTCTAAACAGGCGCGCCGTGGATCTAGCTGGCCTTCGACCGAGCTGTTGCAGCGAGCGACATTCGTGGACGACGCCGGTCCGGTTCGCTTCGTCGATACCGAGGCTGCGGCGCGCTATCTCGCCCTCGATGCCCATACGCTCGAGTGCTACCGCTCCCTCGACAGCGGACCGGCGTTCTACAAGTTCGGCCGTTATGTCCGCTATGCAGTCACCGACCTCGACGCCTGGGCGGAAAGCTGCCGACGTTCGACATCGGCCTCGCCGCATGCGCCGCGGGTCCTTCCCGTTGACGCAACATAGCCTGAAAGCTATATCATGTGGGAAGTCCAATTCCATGCAGCCTTCGAAGCTGAGGTTTTGGCCTACGAGCGCGACGTTCGCATCGCCTTGATCGCCGTCACCAAGCTGTTGGCCGATTACGGCCCTCAGCTTGGCCGGCCCTATGCGGACACGCTCAAAGGTTCGAAGCACTCAAATATGAAGGAACTGCGCTTTGAAGCAGCCGACGGCGAATGGCGCGCAGCCTTCGCCTTCGACCCGCAGCGACGGGCAATCCTGCTCGTCGCCGGCGACAAATCCGGCGGAAGTCAGAAATTCTTCTATCGTCGTATGGTCGCCAAAGCGGATTTCAGGTTTTCCGAACATCTGGAAAAACTGAAACCCGGAAAGAAGGGAAAGTAAAATGGCGCGGAGCCTGAACGATATAATCGCCAGTCTGCCTCCGGGCGAGCAGGAGGAGATCGAAGCGCGCTATCAGGACCTCAAGCAGGAAGTAGAGGGTCTTCGAGAGCTGCGGCGGATCGCAGGAAGGGCGCAGGAAGACGTCGCGACTGCCCTCAAGATCAAGCAACCCTCAGTCTCGAAAATCGAGAAGCAAGCCGACATGTACCTGTCGACCCTGCGCGGCTATGTGGAGGCAATCGGCGGGAAGTTGGAGCTTATCGTCAAGTTGCCGTCTCGACCGCCGGTCACAATACAGCACCTTGGTGACCTTGCTCTCTCGGAAGGTCCAAAATCGGCCAGGCGCGGCACTACGAAGTCATAATACCAACGGCCTCGGGTTTTGACTCAAGAGGGTAGCCACGGAGCTTTTGTGGTGATTCCGTTGGCGCGAGGAGGATTCGCGCCATGCCTGCCGCCGTCTCCCTGAGGAGTGATTTTACCGCTGCAGCCCTTCGACGCCTTGCGGCAGCCTCGCGTCACGCCAGGCAGAGCCGGCGCCTTCTCTCCCTGGCGGCCGTGCTGGATGGTATGAGCCGGGATGCGGCCGCCCGGATCGGTGGCATGGACCGCCAGACGCTGCGCGACTGGGTTCACCGCTTCAACGAGCACGGCCCCGACGGGCTGATGGACGTCCGTGGCAAAGGCCATGCGCCGCGGCTTTCGGCGGATCAGATCGCCGCATTCGCAACCATCGTCGAAACCGGGCCCGACCCCATAGTCGACGGCGTAGTCCGCTGGCGCCGGATCGACCTGAAGCGGGTGATCGAGGAACGCTTCGGCGTGGTCTATCATGAGCGCACGATCGGCAAGCTCCTCAAGCAGATCGGCTTTTCCCATATCAGCGCGCGGCCCCATCACCCGGCTCAGGACGAGCGGGTGGTCGAGATGTATAAAAAAACTTCGCAGCGACGCTGAAGGCCCACCTCGCCCATGTCCCGAAACGAAAGCGGATCGAGATCTGGTTCCAGGACGAGGCCCGGATCGGCCAGAAGAACGGCCTGGTTCGGCAATGGGCGCGACGCGGAACCAGGCCGCGCCAGCCCGCGGATCAGCGCTACGAGAGCGCCTACCTCTTCGGGGCGATCTGTCCGGCTCGTGGCGTCGGGGCAGCTCTCGTCATGCCCTTCGCCGATACATGGGCCATGCAGGCCCATCTCGACGAGGTCGCTGCGACCGTCGCCAAAGGGGCGCATGCCGTCCTGCTGCTTGATCGCGCCGGGTGGCACACCACCGAAAAACTCATCGTGCCGAAGAACCTCTCCCTCGTCTTCCTGCCGTCACGCTCCCCGGAGCTCAACCCGGTCGAGAACATCTGGCAGTATCTGCGCGCCAACTGGCTCTCAAACCGCGTCTTCGGCACCTATGTCGATATCCTCGATGCCACCTGCGAGGCCTGGAACAAGCTCACGGCGCAGCCCTCCGTCATCGCTTCCATCGGCACCCGGAAATGGGCTCATGTCGGTCAAAACTGAGGGCCGTTGGTATAAGACCTTGCGCTTGGCGTGAATGGGGGACAATCTGTACACTGAGGGGGCTCGTCGCTGGCGGTTCCCCGTGAGATCAGGTGGCAAATAACTAATTCCAGCCCTCTTCGGGGCGCATATTAGCAGGGAGGCGCCGGCCCCCTGCCGCTGGTTACTAGCCGACCGTGATCGTCGGGACAAAAGCCTGCGCAGTTCGGTTCTGGTCGTAGAGTTTCATCGCGAGATCCGCTTTCGGCATCCATACTCGCCCCGTCTCAACCGCTACGGACGCCGGCACTACCGGGAAGACATGCAACAACACGCCTTCCCCGTGATAAGCCTTAATCCGGTTGAATAGGTCGCGCAGCAAATGCTTGTAGGCGGCGAGGTCGTCTTTCCGTCGCATGATGTCATTGCCGGGCTGGTCGCAGGTAATTGACCAGATGGCAGTATTTTCGCCCAATACCGAGGTAATGCGGTCGTCATTCACCGTGGCGCTCAGGGCCAACTTCAACGCGACCGGCACGTCCTTCCTGCCGCCATACTCGTTGACTTTGTAGGCAATGCGCGGCTGGTCGGGCAGCCATTTCCAGGTGTCCGGTTCGCGGTGCTTTTGATGCACCGAGACCGGTACTATGTCGCCAAGAAGCGTCCCGAGACGGATGAGCAACGGCTGCGGCGCCAACGCGAAGACGCTGAGTTGGCGAATTTCCCGCTGCTCGATGCGTTCCTTGATTTTGCGGGCGAAAAGGCGCTCGAGGTTCTCGTTCTGCTCGGTCCAGTAGACTTCTTCGTGATCCTTGCGCTCCGACCCGATCAACTCGATGTCGATTGTCCGGCCTTCGGCGGGATGGTGATCCGGAGGCATGGCGCTGAAGATCGAACGGGTTGTTACCAAGGAGTCACGCTGGCCAATAGTCGCCGCGAACCTGACGACATGGGAGACACGGTCGACATCCATGTCGGTAACGATCTCGATGCGGTCCTCATGCTCCGCTTTCATGGCCAGGAGGACATCCTCGGGGTAGTCGGCCAGATAGTCCACATCGATCGCCTTATGGTGGACGGGACACATCAGCATCAGGTTGTCGATGTCTTGCGCAAGCAGTGGCGATCTCACGGGATCACCCCTGGGACCTCCAGCCTCGTCGGCGACGATGTGGGCGATATAACCGAACTTGCCCGTACGCTTGCCGGCGATCAAGTCACCGATCAGGAGCTTGTTGCATCCACGAAACTGACACCGCCCCCCAGCCTTTGCCCAAAGCGCATTTGCAACTTTTGGTGGAATAGCAGTCTTAGACATGTCGCCCCTCCAATTGCCGACGCCTTCAGATGAATCTTCTTTTCGGTCGTGACACCGGGTCGTCGATCATCTCGACGCGTTGCGGACTTTGGCCGCGCATGAACAGGTACGTTCCCACCTGCAGCATCACGAACATCCGCAGCCGAACGATCATCAAGACCGAGAAGTCGATGTTTCCGGCGTCCTCGACCATCGCTTGCATGGTCCTGATGTCGGTCGTGCTGGGGCTCACCGGAAAGCGTGGATGGGAATGCCATTCCCCCAAGTAGTTGAAACGACTGAAGTCGTTGCCATTCTTCTCGAAGAAGGCTTCCAGTGCCTGTGCGTGCAGTTCCGGACGACGCTCGAAGTACGCGCTCTCGCCGCCCCTCGGGTCCACAGTGACGTCCACGACCCGAAATCGCCCTTCGTCGTCGAGTTGCTCGGCAAGCAGCAACCCCCCGGTTTCCCGGCGCCCTGATAAGGACAGTTCCTTGCAAATCTTCTTGCGAACAGAGCTAGGCAGGGCGATCTGCATCTTGGGCCTGTTCGGGGAAGAGGAGGGTCACGAGCTCTTTCAGTTTCACTTCGTCGGGCGACGATCCCGCGTCCCAGCCTTCCGTGCCGGTATAGGTGATGGGGTGCGTATCGAATGGGGCAGTGAATATCCAACCTTCCCCGAGGCCGACTGCATACGCCGGTGCGGGGAACTGGCTCCCCCCGCCGCGAAGCGTGTCGATCGCGAGCCGCGCTAAGTGACTGGCAATTACGGAAACGTCGGCATCGTCTGCGATCAACGGGGCCTGATCTGCCCGCAGGATGCCGTACTCCATCTGTCGAGAGGGCATCTCCCACTCGACGCCCTTGCCGTCACACCACGTCAAGATTTGGCGGCGCGCCACGTCGGGAGCCGGATCGTGACCGGGTCGGGACCGCGCAACGATTCCGCCGATCCCTCCCCCGAACACCTCGCCCCATACCATTGGACGGCCCTTGAATCTCGCGGCAGCAGCAGCGAGGCCGAAAACAGTCGCGTCCGCCGTAGCGTCGATGATCAGGTCACAGTTGGAAAGCGTCTCCAGCGCGGTGGCGGTCCACTCGGAACTCTCCTGGCCACCAAGGTTCACTATCTGCACCGTGATCTTCGCCTCGGGGGCAATCTCGAGCAGCCGTGCCCGCAGTGCCTTGGCCTTGTGCGCCCCGACACCACGCCAATCCAACTCGTTCCTCACCAGGTTGCCGGGAGAGAGAATGTCGTCGTCGAACAGTTCGAGCTTCCGGGCACCCGATCGCACAAGCATTGCTGCTGTTCTCGATCCGAGTGACCCGCATCCGATCAGCGCGATCCGTTTGTCGGCCAGCGCCGCGTTCATGGTGGGCAGTCGCTGTTGGTCGGCATCGATAACAAACGTGGCGTAGCCGTAATCCTGAACGACACCATCGGCCTTGCGGTAGACCATCGCCAACCACGCGGTTGTGTCATCTACCAGCAGGTAGGTTCCAGGCGGCCACGCCGGATATTCAGTGGTGATGCCCGCAGACTTGAGGGCAACCTCCAGGGTCTTTTCGGTGGCCGGTCCCGGAAATTTTAGACCCCGTGGAATACGAACTGCGGTGCCTTTGTAGTTGGATGCAGTCGAGACCGGCTTGCTCCGATGCCATATCCGATCACCGTCTCCACCCAGGGCGGTCAGATGGGCAACCGCGGCTTCGCCATAATAGTGTTCTTCGACCTCGATCGGCTCCGTGTGGCCATCAGCCATCGCCTGGATTAGTCGCAATGGTTCATCGGGTATGACCAGCCTGAGATAGCTCCCGCGAAGACGCTGGCCTTCGGATACGGCATGAGCTGACGGAACCCCGTGACCCGCCAGCTCCGCGCTCTCCCCAACGAGTAGTCGATGGGCGCTTTCGATCATCATCGCGCCAGTCCAACTAAGCTCCCAGTTGTCGGGTCGATACTCCAGGCAAAGTTCGCCTGACAGACCATATTGATGCCCGGATAGGCGCTCGCCGTCCGCGTTGAATACCAACGGCGGGATAGAAGGGAAGAAGTCTGGGTAGTGCATCACGAGACGCCACCTGGATTCGGCTTCGACAATCTCAAAATCCAGGAGCAACTTCAGGCCGTCGAGGCGCCACCGTGCGTTCTGAAGCCAGTCGGCAGACTGCTCGAGCCGAGCGATCGCAAGCCGCTCCGACAGGCCCCGGTCCGGATCCGAAACCCACCAGATCATCTGCCGCCGAACCCTGCCGGTTTGCCCGGAACGCGCGCCGCCGCAGGGAAGGTTGGTGCAGCCGCGGCGGCGGATGCTGCCGTAGCGGGACGCAGGAGCGATGAAGCCGGCTTTGGTGCCGCACGATCCCTGGCCCTCTCGGCAAGGCCACGGCCGATGCGGGGAGCAACGGAGTCGGTGATCATCTGACGACTGGTCACCTGCGCTGCATAGAAGAAGTCTCGCCGGGCTGCTTCCAGCCATTCGAAGAACGCCGCCCGGCGTTCCGGATGATCGGCCCATTTGTCGGCGAAGTTCTCGAGTGGATCAGACGGGTTAGGTATGTAGGACCGGACGCCATCGAAGTCGATGAAGCGGTGCATGTTGGCCAGGATCGAAACGAGGGCTTGGCCGATTGTTTCCTCGCCTTCGTATGCGTGGGCGGACAGGGTCGTGAGGATGACAGAGATCGGTTTGACATCCTTGCGTTCCGCGAACATCTGATCGCGATGCCGTTTCAGGATCATGATCGCCTGTTGCAACGGGGTGACTACCCGGTATTCGGGAATGCTCTCAACGCTGGCTTGGGCCGCTTCGGCAAGCTTGCGGCGCTTGCGCGCGAAAGCCACAGCCATCCGCGAACGGAACCAGTTGGCATAGCCCTTCGGGTTGGAGCGGGGCCATTCGGTGGTAGGCTGATAAAACAGTGGGTGCTTGTTGTCCGTGATGGCGATCGCCGTGCCGGCCCACTGCGCGTCTAGGCCGCGAGACTCCAGCAACAACCTTGTGGACGCGCCATTTGGCAGCGCCGGCACGATATCCATGTGGAATTGGGCACCGTCGGCATATTCGAGCGTCCAGCAACGACGGCCTTCGCCGAGCGGCTTCACCATCGCCTGTGCCGTGCGATACGCCTCGATCTCGACCCGAAGCAGTTCCTTAAGCGCATACTGGGTCAACTGTTCCTTCTTCAGGGCGGTCAACTCGCAAACCGAGTCGATGTCATACTGGCCGTTTTCGTCCTCGGGCTTGATGACTGTGCCCAGCCGGAACGAACCCTGCGAGTAGACCTGCGGGTCGTACTGTTTCACCTTCGAAGCGTCACGATGCAGCCACTTGCCTAAAGACTCGTACCGAGCGACCGCCTGCTCGTATCTGGCGGGTGAGATCGTGAGCTCGTCTGCCAGCGCCTCGAGGTAGCCCTCGGCTTCCTTAGTAATCGTAACCATCGTGTCCTCATCCTGCAGACCCAGTGATGAGCACGACCACCGGTGCCCGCGCCAGATGGCGCATGTCGTTCGACAACTCGGATCGGCTATGCCTAAAGCCGGACCGGGTGCGTCGCGACAAACGAAGCAGAATGGATAGTGCCCCCACGGCAATTACCGCCTACCAATAACATGTAGGCTGGCGCCAAAGGCCGATCAAGGGGGGCGCTGCTATATGTCTTGCCATTAGCGGCTTTGGAGTTGCTCGCTTCTTAAGGAATGGCGAATATCGATCACATCGTCGAGAGAAAAATGGAAGAACTAGACCGCGTCACTCGGGAAGCCACGGCAGTTATTGATGTTATCTATTTTCATTTGCCTGTGGATGGAGGTGACCCTGTCTATAGAGAGCGCGTCTACTGTTACGAACTGATATCATCAGATGAGGTCGATCTGCGCTCGGTTCTACCGGCAGCTCATCGCAAAAGCGGATCTCCGGTTTTCCGAGCATGTGGAAAGCCTGAAATCCGCAAAGAAGGGACGTTGAGATGGCACGGAGCCTGAATGAAATCATCGCCGGGCTTCCTGCTGACGAACAGGCAGCTATCGAGGCGCGCTATCAGGAATTGCGGCAGGAGGTAGAGAGTCTGCGCGAGCTTCGCCAGATCGCCGGCAAGGCGCAGGAAGACATCGCCTCGGCCCTCAACATCAAGCAGCCGTCGGTGTCCAAGATCGAGAAGCAGGCGGATATGTATCTCTCGACGCTACGCAGCTATGTCGAAGCCATCGGCGGCAAGCTCGAACTCACGGTGAAGCTGCCATCGCATCCGGCGTTTCATCTCCATAGCCTGGGTGACATGACCATGGGCGAAAGCGCTGGCGTTCGCACTGTGGCCCGCCGTCGAAAGCAGGCCGGAACAAGGTGAGCAGTTGAGGTGAAGGGGGAAAGCCTTCCCCCTGGCCGGCGCCGAGGTCGCCGGCACACCCCCTTCTGCGGGGAGACCCCGCAACGCCCCCTGTAGAGTGAGAGTGCGGACGGGTTTTCCGTGACGGGTTGAGGACCGGGAGAGAGTCTTCCGGCGCCCGTCGCGGAGAACCGCGATGTCCAGACATGATCGCACCCCTTGCACCGGCGTCGACCGGGCGAACCTCTATGACGAAATCACCGACAAGATCATCGCCGAGCTGGAAGCCGGCCGCGTCCCGTGGGTGCAGCCTTGGGGAACCTCGGCTGCCAAAGCCCCGCTCGGCCTGCCGAAGAACGCCGCGACCGCGCGCAGCTACAGCGGCATCAATGTCCTGATCCTCTGGGGCGCCGTCGTCGAACATGGCTTCCCCGGTCAGGGCTGGCTCACCTTTCGGCAGGCGCTGTCACTCGGCGGCCATGTCCGCAAGGGCGAGCGCGGCACCACCGTCGTCTATGCCGATCGCTTCACGCCGGAGGATGAAAAGCGCCGCGCCTTCGAGGCCGGCGAGAAAGCGCAGGCGATCCCATTCCTCAAGCGCTTCACGGTGTTCAATACGGCGCAATGCGACGACCTGCCCGACGACATCGAGGCGATCGTGCCTCCGCCGCCGCCCGGCATGATCGAGCCCCAGGTCGAGGCGCTGATCAAGGCGACCGGCATCGACTTCCGCATCGGTGGCAACAGGGCGTTCTACGTGCCGTCTCTCGACTATGTGCAGGTGCCGCCGCCGGCCGCCTATTTCGACCCGATCAACTGGCACCGGACGGCGCTGCACGAACTCGGTCATGCCAGCGGCGCAGCGCACCGGCTGAACCGGAATCTCTCCGGCTCCTTCGGCTCGAAGCTCTATTCGGTCGAGGAAATCACGGCCGAATTGACCTCGGCATTCTGCTGCGCTTCGCTCGGCATCGTCCCGACCGTGCGCCATGCCGACTACATCGGCTCCTGGCTGGAAGTTCTGCGCGAGGACAATCGCGCCATCGTCCGCTGCGCTTCGCAGGCGAGCAAGGCGGCGGACTGGCTCTTGTCCTTCCTGCCGGATGCCGAGCATCTTCCCGACACCGACGATATGCGGAGGGCCGCGTGATGAACGCGCTCGCTTTCCCCGGCTTCGTGCCCGATCCCTGCCTCGCAGCCGACATACAGTTGCGCGTGCTCAGTCTCGGTGCGGGCGTCCAGTCCACCACGCTCGCCCTGATGGCCGCTCATGGTGAAATCGGCCCCATGCCGGATTGCGCGATTTTCGCCGACACCGGCTGGGAGCCCAAGGCGGTCTATGAGCATCTCGCCTGGCTCAGAACGCCCAACGTCCTGCCGTTCCCCGTCCATATCGTGTCAGCCGGGAATTTGCGTGCAGACCTCATTGCGGCTTCGCGCGGTGAACGATGGGCTTCGATCCCGGCTTTCACCCGCACGGTCACGCCCGCCGGCTCCGAGCTGCCCGTCTATGATGAGGACGATAACGGCGACCTCGTTCCCGTCGGCTCCCGCATTCTGAAAACCGAGCGCATCGGCGTCGGCATGATCCGCCGGCAATGCACCTCTTCCTACAAGATCGTGCCGATCCGCCGGAAGGTGCGCGATCTGCTCGGCATAGCCGGACGGCGCTCGCCTGGATCGCCGGTCTCCGAGCAATGGATCGGCATTTCACTCGATGAGGCGCTGCGCATGAAGCCGTCGTTCGAGGACTGGCAGGTCAACCGCTGGCCACTGATCGAGCGGGGCATGACCCGGCACGACTGCCTGCGCTGGCTGGAGCGCCACGACTATCCCCGGCCACCCAAGAGCGCCTGCATAGGCTGTCCCTTTCATTCGGATGCCGCATGGCGGAGCCTGCGCGACAATGATCCCGAGGCGTGGGACGACGCCGTGTCGCTCGACGCCATGATCCGCACTGGCCTTCGCGGCATTCGTGGCGAAGTCTATCTTCACCGCTCTGCGGTGCCGCTGGAGGAAGCGGACCTGACGACGGCGGCCGGCCACGGCCAGCTCGATCTCTGGCAGAACGAATGTGAGGGGATGTGCGGAATCTGATCGGCTGAAAGCCGGAAATACGGAAAGCCGGATGCGTGCGTCTGCGACAATCCCGCGAGCATGGCGCGTGGCGCTGCCCTCCTAGAGTGAGAGGGCGGCGCTTCGCTTCGTGACGGATTGAGATCCGAGAGAGAGCCTCACGGAGTCCGTCATGGAGTGAAGACCATGGCCAAGGCCGCACGCAAGCAGACCCCCGCCGTCGCCCCAATGATCGAATTTTCGCGCGCGCGCGACATTCCGTTCAACCGTATCAGGCTTTCGGACAGCAATGTCCGCGAGATCGACGTCGAACAGGGCCTCGATGAGCTGACCCAGGACATCGACCGCCGCGAAGACCTCGTGATGGGCCTTAATGTCCGTGCCGTCCTCGACGATGCCGGCGCCGAGACCGGCGATTTCGAGACCCCGGCCGGCGGCAGGCGCTACCGCGCTATCGCCCGCCTGGTCGCGGCAGGCCGCTTCCCCGCCGATGGCTTGGTGCCCTGCCTGGTCAAGAAGGCCAATGCCAAGACCTCGGCCGTCGACGATTCCTACGCCGAGAACGTCATCCGGCTGGCGCTGCATCCGCTCGACCAGTTCAAGGCGTTCAAGCGCATGGTCGATGGCGGTATGTCCAAGGAGGAAGTCGCCGACGCCTATCGCACCACGCCGCGCTATATCGCCCAGCGGCTCCGGCTCGCCCGCGTCGCGCAGTCCCTGCTGGACGCCTATGCACGCAGCGAGATGACTCTGGCGATGCTGGAGGCGTTCACCGTCAACCCGGATCATGCCCGACAGGAACAGGTCTGGGAGGCGATCCAGCGTTCGCACAATCGCCAGCCCTGGAATATTCGCGATCTTCTCACCGAGACGACCGTGCCGACCGATGACAAGCGCGCGCAGTTCGTCGGAGTCGAAGCCTATGAGCAGGCCGGCGGCGTGATGCTGCGCGATCTCTTCTCCGACGAGGACGAAGGCTGGCTGGAAAACCCCGCGCTGCTCGACCGGCTCGTCTCCGACAAGCTCAAAGCCATCGCCGATGAAGTCGCGGCCGAAGGCTGGAAGTGGATCGAGGTCGATACCGATCTGCCCTACGGCCATGATCGCGGCCTTCGCGTCCTGACCGGCACGTTCCCCGATCTGAGCGAGGAGGAACGCGCCACCCGCGAGGCGCTGCGCGAGGAATATGAGCGGCTCGAGGCGGAACACGCCGATTACGACGAGTTGCCCGATGACATCGACACGCGCCTCGGCGAGATCGAGGCCGCGCTGAGCACCTTCGAGAACCGCCCGGCCATCTATGACGCTGCCGAGATCGCCCGCGCGGGCGTCTTCATCAGCATCGACCGCGCCGGCGAGCTTGTCGTTGCGCGCGGCTACGTTCGTCCCGAGGACGAGGCGCTCGTCACCGTCGACGGCGAGGAGGATGCCGGCGATGGCGAGTCCGATGCCGAAGGCGGCGCGGTCGCGGCCCAGGTCGGCGTGCAGCGCGCCGTCATCACCATCGGCGGCGAGCCGGTCGATGCGGAGGACGAGGAGGACGACAGCATCAAGCCGCTTCCCGAACGGCTGGTGATCGAACTCACCGCCCATCGCACGCTCGCGCTCCACGACGCGCTCGCCAACAACCCGCATGTGGCGATGACGGCGCTCCTGCACCGCATGGTCATGCAGCGTTATCACTACTCGGCGCCGACCGGCTGCATGGAGATCTCCGTGCGCCAGCAGCATTTCGGTGTGCAGGGCGGTGATCTCAGCGACACGCCCTCGGCCAAGGCCATCGACGAACGCTTCGACGCCTGGAAGGCCGATGTGCCCTCCGACGAAGGTGCGCTCTGGGACTGGATCGCCGCGCTCGACGACGCCAGCCGGATGGCGTTGTTGGCTCATTGCGTCAGCTATGGCGTCAACGCCCTCTACGAGCGGCCCAATCCGCACAGCGGTTCCGGCGTCTCGCAGTTCGGACTAGATCGTCGCCTCTCCGGTGCCGATCGCATCGCCCGCGCTACCGGCTTCGACATGGTGGCCGACGCCGGCTGGAGGCCCACGGTCGACAACTATCTCGGCCGCGTGACCAAGCCGCGCATCCTCGAAGCCGTCCGCGAAGGTGCGGGCGAGCGCGCCGCCCAGCTCATCAGCCATCTGAAGAAGGGCGACATGGCGAAGGAAGCCGAGCGCCTGCTGGCCGAAACCGGCTGGCTGCCCGAGCCGCTGCGCCTGGTGGACGTCGACGGTGACGCCGCGAATGCTGGCGATGCCGGTGACGGCGAGACCTTGCCGGACTTCCTGGCAGGCGATGGTGACGAGGATGAAGCCGCTGAGGCTGAAGACGAGCACGTCGCGCTCGTCGCGGCCGACTGATCGAAACATGCGCCCCATCATCCGGTGGGGCGCATTTTTCATGCTGGCCACAGCCAACCTTCCAGAGTGGAGAGAGGCAGAGGCCGGACGGCCTGGCCGTGACGGGTTACGAGGTGGAGGAGAGGCTTCCGCCGACCGTCGCGGAGTGAATCCCATGATCTTTTCCCGCCAATCCCGCGTCGCCTCGATCGGCGCCATTCTCGCCCGCCACGTCCTGCCGACCCTGCAGCGCGCACAGAAATTCCCGTTGCGCATCTCCTGCATCGGCACCGCCAGCTACGACGGCAGCAATGAAGCCGATGGTTTCGACCATATCCTCGTCATCGGCGAATGCCCGTCGCCCGAAGAGGCCATGTCGCTCGCCGGCCGCCGTCTCGCAGGCGGCGACATCCGCGCCGGAACCGACGACATGCTGCGCTTTCGCCCGCGCATCATGGTCATTCAGGATTGCGATCAGGGGCTCGTGCTCGCCGGAACGATCCGAGCCGGGATTATCCTCTGGCAGCAGCCGGTCGCATCCGACGCCGAGGCCAGCCAGATCGTGACCGAGGCCAGCAAACTGCGTGGCGCCGCCTTCGCCGCGGCCGGTCGCGGCGAGCACGGCCCGGCTCGCGAATATCGCTACCGCGCCAGCCAACTCGAAGCGCGGCTGGTCGATGCGCCGTGGCGCGAGACGGTCGCCGCGCTTCTGCGATTGCCGCTCGCCGCCTGACTTTCCGCCACGCTCTTTCATCCATTCGACCCGGCCATGCGCCGGGTTTCGTCGTTTCAGGAGCCAGTCATGGCCGAATATTTCACCCGCTTTTCCTGCCTGCTCGACGTGGGCACGCCCGACAATGCCGCTCGCGCGCTCGAAATCTACAACACGCTCGCCGCCGAGAACGCCGCCGAAGACCCGCCATCGGAAAGCTTTCTCCTTTCGATCGAGTCCGAGCATGGCGGCACGCAGCTCTGGATGCGCGACGATGCCACCGGCGATCCCGCGCGTGTCATCCAGTTCGTCCAGCGGTGCGCGGCGGCGTTCGGTCTCTCCGGCCGCTGGGGCTTCCAATATGCCAACACCTGTTCGCGGCCGCGCCTCGACGGCTTCGGCGGCGGCGCGCATGTCCTCGATCTCGCCACCGGCGAAACCATCGCCTGGATCTACACCGATGGCTGGCTTGCCCAGGTTCTCGATGGAGGCGCCCCCGATTCCTGAGATCATCGAAACGACCCTCTATCGGCTCGACGAGCTTTCCGATGACGCCAAGGACAATGCGCGGGCCTCGTATCGTGAAGGCTGTTTCGACCACGACCGGTATGAAACCGTCTCGGGGATTTCCAGCGAATCGCGGAAATCCTGGGCATCTCCCTCAAAATTCGGCTCGGCCGCCTCATGCTGGATCGCCTACCTCGCCGGATGGAAGCCGCGCGGAGAGCTGGATTTCCTTGTATAACGGTGAGGTCGCCCCAACCTTGCAGGCAGGTGCGCAGAGAAACACTACGGGCCGCCGATACGCTTGCAGTGCAGAGCCAAGAACGACGAAGCGGAGAACTACATCTACTCCATATCCCTCTAGAACCCTCTTTTGCGACAACGAGGTGAAATGCTCCTTTTGCTGGACGATGAAGCCTCACAGCCTGAAATACGGCCCCGCCATGTCTGGATGATCGTCGCCGACGAATCCATGATCATCGCGCCCGCCTGCAAACCTGCAGGCGGGCGCTTTCATAATCGGCGGGACCTGCCTCTCACCCTCCGACACTTGGAGCGCCTGGCCTGCCGAGAAAAGAGGCCCTGTCGCTATCGGTCTGACTCCGTCCGAGGCGTCGCGCAGAAGAAACAGCACGTCTAGGCCAAGGTGCTGGGCAAGCTCGGTCCCGGACGTCGGGCCGAGAACCGTCAACGCGGTCGCCCAGGCGTCGGCTTCAGCGCAGGTTCGCGCGACGACCGTGACCGAAGCGGGCGACGACAGCAGCGGCGCACCACGGCGCGGATCCATGGTGTGCGAGAGACGGCGACCGTTCACGACAGTCCAATGCCGGTAATCGCCAGAGGTAGCGACCGCAGCCTCCTGCAAAGCGAGGATGGAGTGCGGCGCTCGACGGGCCGTGTCGGGACTTTCAATGGCGATATTCCAAGGCTCACCGCCGGGACGCAGACCGAGCGCCCTCATCTCGCCGTCAATTCCCGCGAGGCCAGAAGTTATGCTGAAGCGCCCGAGGATCGCGGCCAGCCGGTCGACGCCATATCCCTTGGCAATGCCGTTGAGGTCGATGGCGATCGGCGCGCGCTTTCGCACCGTCGCGTGAACAGGATTGAGCTCGAGCGCCGCATGGGCGGGTTGGCGCGATGTCGCGAGTGCCTTCTGGATTAGGGCCCGGTCGGCCGCTTGCGGGCCAAAACCCCAGGCGCCGACAGCATCGCCCACGCCGATATCGAAAGCCCCGCCGGACGCACGACCGATTTCAAGCGCCAAGCGCAGCACGTCTGCCAGACGCGCCGGCACCTCGATCCAGTCGCCGACGGGACCGGCGTTCAACGTCATCAGGGCGCTGTCGGGCTTCCAGGTAGACATCTGCGCGTCCACCTCGTCCATTTCCGCCTGAAGAGCGTGCCGAACCGGCTCCGGATCGAACCCTGCCTCTGTGTAGAACAGCGCGGACCAGCGCGTTCCCATGGTGGGTCCGTTGAGCGCATGCCTCATCGGATCAGTAGACGTCTTCGACATAGCGTCCCTCCGCCTTGAGCAGGGCCGGCGTCAATCCGGCCGGCGCGAGAATCTCGGCAAGCGCCGTCGAAACGCCGACGGCCATATCCCGCCCACCACAGACCATGACCTTCGCGCCGCCGCGGATCAGGGCCGCGATCTGGGCAGCGTCCTCAAGAAGGGCGTGCTGGACATAGCGCGGCATCCGCCCACGCGAGCAGGCCCCGACGAGCCGGCGAAGACGTCCTTCGCGATGCCAGCGCGTCAGTTCGTCCTTGTAGAGGAAATCACTGGCAGGATGACGCATTCCGAAGAACAGGTGGATCGGACGGCGGCGCGCATTGGCGCGCACGAAGCCCGCCAGCGGCCCTATTCCTGTTCCAGCTCCGATCAGGATGAGCGGTGTCTTGCTCCTGCCGGCATGGAAGCCGGGATTGGTTCGGATGAATGCGCGAACGGCACATCCTGGCTCCAGATTGAAGAGCTGCCCGGAACAGAGCCCCGCCGGATGCTTCTTCACGACGATCTCGATGAAGCCGTCGCGCCGTCCCGAAGCCAGCGAGTAGAACCGGGGAACGGACGAGCCCTCGGGCAGCACGCCGAGAAGATCGCCTGCCGAAAACCGACCGAAGCCACGCCCGGCCAACCGATGCCAGAAGGGGACTTTGGGCAGCGCGAACCGCAGGATCACTGTCGGTGCTTGCACCTCCGCGCCGTATTCGCGTCGCGAAACGAGGGTCAGTGGGGAGGCCGCCGGCAAGGCTGGCCGATGGACAAGCTCCAGCCCGATCCCCATCGCCTCGCCCAGCGATCGTCCCCAACGGGCAAAATCCTGCGGCGACTGCCGGTCGACGGTTTCGTATGGGATGAGCGTGCTCCACCCTCGCGCCTCGGCGGCCCTCGCAACGACCTGGGCAAAAGCGCAGTAGGCCGGGAAGCTGCGGTCACCGAAGCCGAGCACGGCCACTGGAATGGCCGGTTCGGCCGGCAGGGCTTGCAGGCGATCGAGGAACTCCCGCGCCGAAGCGGGCGCATCGCCATCGCCATAGGTTGCCGCAAGGATGAGAACGCGCCGGGCATGCCGGTAACGCTCAGGATCGAATGACGACATCGGCGCGGTGTGAACCGCCTGCCCGAGCTTCGTCAGCGCGGCGTGCAGTGTCGCAGCGAAGCTCCATGTGCTGCCGCTCTCGCTGCCGACAAGCAGGATCGTTTCCGCACGTCCAGCCGTTACATTGCCGTGAATTCGTGGCCGCCCGCGCCGACCCGCCAGCCACAGGATGAGGCCGGTGCCCGCCATCGCCGGCACGCCGAGCGCCATCATGCCGAGCACGAGGCCCAAGGCGGCCGCGCCTCGACCGGTATGCAGCATATAGATGGTCTCCGAGAGACGCTGCCATCCGGTCAGGTCGCTCCAGGCCAGCAGCACGCCGGTGCCCTGATCCAGATAGCCCGTGCCGCGATCGGTCTTGAGCGTGAAGACATCCGTCGCATCGGCCGGATCGGGAAACGCCAGGCTGCGCAGTTCGGTGACCGGTGTCCGTTTCAGCAGGTCCATATGCGATGCGGCCATGCCGGCCCGGCCGCTCGCCTCGATCCGGGCAACGGGAGACGTGGCCGCGTCGGGAAGGAGATCGAATGTCGACGCCGTCATCCACAATGCAGTGACCGAGGACAAGACGAGGCCCACGACGGCGACGCGCGCGATCTCGACATGCAATCTTCCGGCGAGCGGCCCGCGTATCGGCGCGAACCATCGCCGCCAGCCGCCGGCCCTGCGGGCGACGAGCATGGTGCCGGACACAGCCAGGACCAGCATGGCGGCAGCGCCCACTGCCGCCGCGATACGCCCGCCGTCACCGAGAAAGAGCGACCGGTGCAGACCGGTAAGCCACTGCTCGACGGTATTCGGATCGCTGGAGGCGACACCCAGCCCTGTTGCGGGATCGATGATGGCGGCCTGAGGCACCCCATCCTCGAACCAGTAGGCGGTGATCTTGCCGGAGGGCGCGCGACGTATTTGTTCTATTTGAGGGTGGATGGCGAGGATACGTCCGGCCAGCGTCCCGACGGAAAGCCCTGCCTCGGCCTGCGGGGCGGACAACCGTTCGGCGGCGGGAAACAGCGAGAGTGCTGCACCGCTAAGGCTCAAGACCAGCAGAAAAAGAGCGGCCAGAAGGCCTGGCCAGCGATGGATGGCACGGATCATGTCGTCCACCGCCTAGAAGGAGTAGGCAACGGTCGAAACGTAGCGTCGACCGCGAACAGACGCCTTTGCGCCCGCAGTGGTCAGGGGAACGGCGACCTCGTTGGGGCTGTCACGCATGTCCTCCACGGCTGCGTCGACATGCAGCGTGTAACCTGCGTCGAAAAGCGCATCGGCAAGGTCGAGCGAGATCTCCAGCGTGCGCCCCGCACCGACGCTGGCGCCGGTAATGCCGTCGATACCGGCGCGGCCGCCAGTGGCGCGATACCAGCCCGATAGATGCTCGTAATATTTGGACTTGCCGCCAGCGACCCAGAGCGTGCCAGCATATTTGCCCTGGGGATCGGTGACATAGAGCGCGAGATAGGCGCCGTCGCCGCCATAGTTGGTCAGCGTTGTGGTCAATGTCACCGGCCGGGCCATGGCAAGGCCCGGCAGCGTGAGGGCGGTTGTCATGGCGAGAGCTGCGAGAAGCGATTTCATGTCGGCTTGCCTTCTGCGAGGAAACGATATCCGGGTCGTCACAGAGCGCCGACCCGTCCTCGTCACTCTGGCAACGCCGCCTGAGAGCTGCCTGACGGTCATCGGGATTTTCCGTCAGCACTTCGTCAGGAAGCATCGGACACGGTCAGGTCCACAGCAGATAGAGCAGCGGCCGGCCTGTTGGCAGGCCAGCCGCGAAAGCTCCGGGGACTGAACAAGTCGGCAGCCAGCCACGCTCCGCTCGGGCGCGTGATTCTGCCGCCGCGTTAGCGCGGGGACATCCGCTGCAACGTCCCGTCGCGCAGGACGTACTGGTGCCAGACCGCCATCGCGGCATGCAGTCCGGCGAGGTAGAGGATGATCGTGCCGGCATTCTCATGAATGTCCGCAATCAGGCCCGGTGCGCCCTGCACCCGCTCGGTGATCGCCGGAAGCTGGAAGCCGAAGAAGGAAACGGGAACACCGAGGCGCGAGGCGGCGTACCAGCCGCTCAACGGCAGGGCAATGAGGAACAGATACAGCAGCGCATGTCCGGCTTTGGCGGCAAGGGCGAGACGGCCATTGGACTGCGGCGCGTCCGGGGTTGCGCCCACAAGGCGCAGGATCAAGCGCGGAAGCACCAGGACGAGCACGGCCAACCCGAACGAGAAATGCAGCAAGGGCGGGTTTTCGGCCATATGACGGCCTCCCGTCGAGGTCAGCCAGGCCCCGAGGATCAGCAGGGCCGTCAGCCAGTGGATGACGATCATGCTTCTGGAATAACGGGCCGGATCATGAGGCATGGCGGAATCTCCTTGCGACGGTCGCAGTGCTTGAGCGACAGCGAGATGGGATTGTTACTTGATGGTGGTTTTGGGCCGCACGGTCGTCCCGAGCAGGGTGTTGGAGGATGTCCCGCCTGCGGCGTCGTTCTCCGAGGCCGGCAGCCGCTGACGCCTCGATCCGTGACGGTCGTCATCGCGATCCCTGTGCCGGAACTTGACGATTTCGAGGGTTTCCGGATCGACCTTGGCCTTGAAGGTGAGGCCGTTCCGGTCGGTTCCCCGGATTTCGTAACAGCCGTCGTCGATCTTGATCCTGGCAACGGTCCAGCCTTGACCGGAGGCCATCGTTTCGACCGCTTCCCGCGGCTTCCATCGATCCATCGAGACATGGCAATCGTCGTCGTCAGCCTTGGCGATACCGGGACCGGAAAACGCCAGAACGAGGATCGCGGCCAGCAAATGTTTCATCGTTTCATTGTTCCTGATCAACGCGCTTTCGGGGGGAACCATGGCACGCTCTCCTGACGAACGCCTGAAGCAGCGATGGGGCGGTCTTCAGCAAACCGACAGCATCGGACGCTAGGCAGGAGGATGGCGAGACGGGTGACCTTGGGATGAGAGTTCTACTGATCGAAGACGATGCAATCCTCGGAAAGGCCGTGCGCGAGCAGGTCGCGGCTCTCCACTCGGTGGACTGGGTGACACGGCTCGATGCGGCGCGCGAACATCTCCAAAGCGCGGCATACGATCTTATCCTGCTCGACCTTATGCTCCCGGACGGACTGGGCATCGCCTTTCTCAAAAAGCTTCGAGCCGAGGGCAGTGTGACACCGGTCATCATCCTGACGGCGCTCGACCAGATCTCCGACCGCATCGCGGGCCTCGATGCCGGTGCCGACGACTACATGATCAAGCCGTTCGATCTGTCTGAACTCTCCTCGCGGCTGAATGCCGTGGCGCGGCGATATAGCGGCAACCCGAATCCTCTCATTGAGATCGGCGACCTGCGCATCGATCTCGCCGCCCGGACCGTGATGCACGGTGCGCGCCCGGTCGAGCTTACCGGGCGCGAATGGGCGTTGTTCGAAGCATTTCTGCAGCGGCCCGGCATCGCGATGACCAAGGCGCAGCTCGAAGACCGGCTCTATGCGTTCGGCGCAGAGGTCGAGAGCAATACGATCGAGGTTCACGTCAGCAGACTGCGCAAGAAGCTCGGCCACGGCGCGATCGATACAGTGCGGGGCATCGGGTATCGTCTTGGAATAGCAAGATGATGCGGCCCAGGAGCCTGCAATGGCGGCTCTCGCTATGGCTGGGGCTGGGGCTAACCGTGTTGTGGGCGCTTGCCGCAGTCGTGACCGCGCAGATGCTGCGCCATGAAATGGACGAGGTGTTCGACAGCGCCCTTGAAGAGACGGCGCAACGCATCCTGCCGCTTGCGGCGATCGAGATCATCGGGCGCGATGCCGATGACACCGAACAGCGCGTTGCCACGCTCCGCCAGCATGATGAGTATTTCACCTATGTCGTGCGCGATGCGTCAGACAAGGTTCTGCTGCGATCGCACAGCGCCGACCTCGCTGCATTCCCGCCGTTTTCCGGGATGGGCTTTGCCACGACGCCGACGCACCGCCTCTACTCCGACGCGACCCTCCAGCAGAACCTGACCATCACCATCGCGGAGCCCCTGTCGCATCGCCGGATAACCGCCGGACGATTGTTGCTCGGGCTGAGCCTGCCGCTGGCCGTCATTGTCCCACTCGGCTTGATCGGCATCTGGGTCATTGTCCGGCTGTCCATGACCCCGGTTCGAACCTTCCGCTCGCAGATCGAGGCGCGCGGCGGCGGTGATCTGACACCCATCGACGCGGAGGACCTGCCTTCCGAGATTGGCCCCGTCGCCAAAGCAGTCAATCACCTCCTCGACCGATTAACGCGCACCTTGCAGGCCGAGCGCAGCTTGGCGGCCAAATCGGCCCATGAGCTGCGGACACCGGTGGCGGCAGCACTGGCACAGGCGCAACGCATGATCGCGCAAGCGCCGGACACCGCCACGCGCGAGCGCGCCGAGGATATGCAGACCGCCCTGCGGCGCCTTTCTCGCCTCACCGAGAAACTCATGCAACTGGCGAGAGCCGAGGGGGGACGCCTTTTCGCTGAAGTGCCTGTCGACATCGGCGCCATCCTGCGGATGGTCGTGAGCGAATTCGACGGGCAGGTCGAGATGGCAGGGCGCATCGACCTGACGCTGCCAGACGCTCCGGTATTCTCAAGCATCGACGCCGACGCCTTCGCCATCCTGGCCCGGAACCTGATCGAAAACGCCCTCAAATATGGCGTGCGGGACGAGCCAGTCGCCGTCACCTTGTCGGCAGACGGCTGTCTGCGCGTCACGAACGCCGGCCCGGTCGTGCCTCCCGCAGTGCTTGCGCGGCTGAGCGAGCCCTTCGAGCGCGGTCAGGCCCTGGTGCGGGGGGCCGGCCTCGGACTCGCCATCGCCCGGACCATCGCTGCCGGAACAAATGGACGGATAGAACTCCAATCTCCCGCGAGCGGCAGAATTGACGGGTTTGAGGCAAGGTTCTTCATAGACAAATCATCATCAACATTCGATGCCAGATGCTGAAAGGCAACTCCGGAGACTATGGACACTGACGCCCTGCTCAGCCGCCTTGCGGTATCTCTTTCGATCGGTCTGCTGATCGGCCTGGAGCGTGGATGGCATACCCGCAACGAGGAAGACCATCAGCGCGCGGCAGGTCTACGAACGTTCGCGCTGACCGGTCTCACTGGCGGCATTACCGGCGCTTTGGCCCGGCAATTCGACTCAGGCCTTGTGATCGGTCTTGTCTTCCTCGGGTTCACCGCGGCATTCGCCTCCTACCACTGGCTCGAAGCGCGGGCCGAACGAAATTACAGCGCGACATCCGTCATCGCCGGCATAGCCACGTTCCTGTTGGGAACGCTTGCCGTCGTCGGCGACCTTGCAGCCGCCATCGCCGGGGCTGTTGCCACGGCTGTGCTGCTTGCCCTGCGCGAGCCGTTGCATCGTTGGGTCGCATCGCTGAGCTGGAATGAGATCCGGTCGGGCCTGACGCTTCTGGCCATGACCTTTCTCATGCTGCCAATCCTGCCGAACAGGCCGGTCGATCCCTGGGGCACCGTCAATCCATATGAGATCTGGTTGCTGACCATCCTGATCGCCGCGGTCTCCTTCGCCGGCTACGTCGCCGTCCGCGTGTTTGGGGACCGCCTTGGCGTCCTGATGACGGCAATTGCTGGCGGCCTCGCCTCTTCGACAGCGACGACCTTGACCCTGGCAAGGCTTGCCCGCCGGCACCCGGAGTCCAGCACGCTGCTTTCCTGCGGCGTGCTTCTTTCCGGCTTGACCATGATCATCCGCGTTGCAGTCGTGGCGACGGCCTTGAACCCAAGCTTGATTCCGCATCTCAAATGGCCGTTGCTCATCGGCGGTGGCGTGCTCGCCATCGGCGCCGGGCTCCTACTAATGCAGAGTCGCGACTCTTCTGAGCAGCTGGGCCTTACGATCACCAACCCGCTGGAATTGGTGCCTGCCCTGAAAATGGGGACGCTCATCACCGTGGTCATGGTGGTGTCGCATCTGCTTCAACAGTCATTCGGAAATGCCGGCGTCCTGGTGACAGCCGCCGCTTCGGGCATCGCCGATGTGGATGCGATTTCGATCTCCATGGCCCGCCTGGCGTCGCATTCGATCGAGCCCGGTCTTGCGGCAGATGCGATCCTGATCGCCGTGGCCATGAATACACTTGTCAAAGCCGTGATGGCGGCATGGGTCGGAGGCTCAAGGATCGGCGGGCCCGTCGGCGCCCTTAGCGTGCTCGGCCTTGCGGCCGGCATGGCAGCGTCTCTGTATCTTGGCCGTTCGTGAATTGAAGGGGAGATTGCGGCCGGGCATGCGGCCACACTTGGGCCTTAATGGGCCGGTCTGGTCGGCTGTAAGCGACGGTTTCGGGGAGAGTGGCGTCGCAGATCTCCCCGAAATCGGGTAATGCAAGCGGGGCAGCCAAGCGCGGCCGCGCTGTCCCCTCACGCGTTGCGGAGCGATGCCACGATCTTGTCTTTTAACATCAGCCGCTGGCGGCGCAGATCGGCCTCGGCTGCTTCGGAAATGGCGTCGAGACGTGTCTCGGACCGATGAATCTTGTCGTTCACCGCGTCATATTCCGTCAAAACATGCGCAAACTCCGGGCTTTTCGCCTTCAGGGCATGAATGGCGTCCATCTGGTCTGGGAATTCGTCGCCAAGAGTGTGAGGTGTATTCGACAAGGTTCTTTCTCCTTTTTCTGCAATTTCGCCCCGGCGTCAGGGCTTTTCGACGCGCGCGACCTGATAGGTGACAAACGCGCCTTCCCGCCCGACCGAGATGTATTCGCCAAGACGGAAGCACTCCTCGGCCAGGCGGAAACCGATCTCGTCGTCCCGATCACCCGGCTCGTAATCGAAATACCACTGCCCGCCGGGCTTGCGCCGCAACAGCCCGATGCGGACCGTCTCACCATCCCGGAAATGTCGGACGCGACAGGCGTCCCGAGATTTCTTCCATTCGAGCGGATCAAGGAACCCTTCGTGGTTGAGCGGAACCAGAAGATCATAGCCTTCTTCCCGATCTCCCTCCGGATGATCTTTGCCGCGTGCGAGAGCCAAACGCACATGGCGGAAACTCGAGGGTAGTTCTTGTGCCTTGACCACGATCCGATCCTTCATTTTCCCCCTGATACGCCATTGGCAAAGGAACTTTCTTGATCTGGCGCAAGTGAGATCGAGGCACCCGTCATCCAACGCCGGCCGCTACAGGTGAAACTCCTGGTTCTGCCGTGGCACCACACTCGGCCAGCGCAGTTCGCGCTCGATCCGGACACGGAGCGCCTCGGAAGCTTCCGGCTCGCCGTGGACAATGAACACACGCCGGGGCGCGCGCTTGAAGCCAGAGAGCCAACGCATCAGCTCATTGCTGTCGGCATGAGCCGAGAGCATGTCCAGTTGTGCGACCTCTGCATTGATCGGCACCCAATTGCCATGGATTTTGAGGTCCTTCGCCCCTTGCTCCAGCGTACGCCCGCGTGTTCCGGGAGCCTGGAAACCGGAAAGCAGGATCGTGCATCTCGGATCGGGGCCAAATGTCTTGAGATGGTGCAACACGCGCCCTCCCGTCGCCATGCCGGAGGCAGCGATGACGATCTTCGGGTATCGGTTCGCCGTGATTGCCTTCGAAGCCTCAACATCGTTGGTATACTGGGCGATACCGAAGGCTTCCCGGCATGTCGCATGGTCGAGTTTATGTTCGCGCGGGTGTCGGCACATCATCTCTGTTGCGTCGATAGCCATTGGGCTATCGAGGAAGATTGGCGTGGAGGCGATGCGCCCTGCCCGCTTCAGTCTCCAGAAATAGTAGAGAAGCTGTTGGGCCCGGCCGACGGCAAAGGCCGGTATCACGAGCGTGCCGCCACGCTTCACGGTGCGTTCCGCGATCGCGCCGAGCGCCTCGGCCGGATCCTCCGCCGGATGGACCCGATCGCCATAGGTTGATTCGACCATGATATAGTCGGGCTCCCCATCTGATACGGGATCGGGAAACAGCGCATCGTCGTAGCGCCCGATGTCACCTGAGAAAACCAGGCTGCGGCCGCCCCAATGAATCTCGGCGTGCGCGGCGCCTAGGATGTGGCCGGCGTGTCGGAAGCGCAGCGTCAGGCCATTGGGCAGAGAAATAGTCTTGCCAAATGGCACGATCGAAAATTGCTCAATGGCCCGCCGTGCGTCTTGCGCACCATAGAGGGGCAAGGCGGGGGTATGCTTCGACAGGTGATGTCTGTTCAGGAACTCGGCGTCTTTCTCCTGCAGAAAGGCACTGTCCATTAGAATCAACTCGGCAACGTCCCGCGTCGCCTCCGTTGCGTAGATGCTGCCACGAAAACCGTCCCTGACGAGTCGGGGCAGGTATCCGGAATGGTCGAGATGAGCGTGCGTCAGGATGACCGCGTCGATCGCCCCCGGATGAACCGGAAGCTTCTCCCAATTCAACTCACGCAGGTTCTTGAGCCCCTGGAACAGCCCGCAGTCGATAAGGATGCGGTGGCCGTCGTGTGTCAGGAGATGTTTCGACCCGGTTACGGTTCCTGCTGCGCCGAGTGAAGTTAATGTTAACATTTGCGACCTTTCAAAATCTCGGCCATGTCCAAAATAAAAGATTTCGCCTGCAATTTGCGGCCCGAAAGCCCCCTCTTTGAACTGAGCCATGCCCTCCGGATGCGGGAGAAAGTGAGCTGTTGGTGCGTTAGGCGTTCCTCCGGTAGGTATCTACAGCAGAGCCTGGCGGAGCGGGTGGTTTCTGACTTCAGCAACGGCGAGTTTTGAAAACCAGACGCCCTCGAATTGCTGTCACGGGGAGGAATGGTCGCTGCCACTGCCGGCTATCGATGGACTGGGATCGATTATCACCCAACAGGAGAACATGCTGTGGCGGAACGATGAAGGTGCCAGCCGGCCCCGCCCACGTTTCGATATAAGGTTCAACGAGAACAAGATTATTGACCTTGATACGACCGCTTCCATCAATGTCGATTACGTCTCCGGGTGTACCGATAACCCTCTTGATGATCATCAAGCCGAGCTCATCTGAAGCGGCAACAACAATGTGTCCCCGCGCAATCGACCTTTCGCTATATACACGGGTGACCAGCGCGAATTGACCCGGCATCAGCGTCGGACACATTGACCAAGATTGGATCCTTATAACAAAGAAGATCCAGCGATGTACTGTGGCACCAAGGATGGCGCCGAGCATGAGGGCGAACCCAACGACAATCGTCGTGCTCACGGCGGATAGCGATGGCAACAGTGCGCCTGCGAGCCGACCGGCCTAATGATGATGTAACCCATGAACATCGTGTCTATGATGATCATGATCCTCACCCTCCGCGAACTTGAAAAAACTTACATATGCCTGAACATAAGCGCGCCCGCCGTCCACGTCGTCAGGATCGTAGTTTTTGAGGCTCATCACTTTTGCAAACCGATGCTTCAACTCATCGACGGCGTTAGGAGCGACTAGCTCAATCAACGGGCCTAGGACCCCAGTCTCTACACACTTATCGGCTACGACGATCTTCTCATCGACAGGCGTGCCGGAGGGCTTCAGGCCCTCGAAGGGAGCGCCTTCGCCGGCGCGGTGGATTCTTACTAGGCTCTCCAGGAAGAACCGGTCAGCCAAATCCTCAGCATCTGGTCCAAGCGCGCGCACCTTGATGCTCTGGGCAAAAATCTTGCGCAACTCTTCGGTATCGTCGGCCGCAATCCACTTCAGTGCATAGTTGAGATCATTGCGCTCCAGTGCCAGCTTTCCATCCTTGACAGTCGGTCCGTCCATAGTGTCGCAATGAGCGCTGACTCTTCGAGGATAAAAAACAACAGCCGCAAAAGCAGCCAACGCCACTAGCATGACGATCAGCAAGTACATGGTTGAGGTCTCCTATTGCGTTCTCAAATCTATGCAAGCTCGTTTCGAGCAACGTTGTCGTAGATCAAATGTGGAAGGGGATATAAAACAATTGCGGCGAGCGCCCGCCGCCAGACGCACTAATCGGAAGGTGTATCTCGGTCCGCTCCTTCAATTGGCGGTGAGCCCGGGGGCCGCAATCGAACTGGCGTCGAGCATTCCACGCCGGACCTGTTCATGGCGAGGTGGGCGATGCGGCCCGAGTTCGAAGCGCCTCGCTGTCAGAAGATGGAGGATCGGGCCGGCGTTGAACGGCAGCACTTCCATCACCGCTGCGGATCTTGTCGGACAAAAGGCGCAAACCGTTCATCACAACCAGAACGGTACCGCCTTCGTGTCCGATCACCGCGAGCGGAAGCGGCAGGTCGAAGAACAGACCGCCAGTCACAAGCAGCAGCATGGCGCCGATCGCGACGACGAGATTCTGTTGGATGATGACGGCCGTCCGCCGTGCCAGCCGGTGCGCATCGGCCAGCTTCTTCATGTCTTCCGACAACAGGGCGACGTCGGCGGCCTGCAGTGCGACGTCCGACCCCGCCGCTCCCATCGCGATGCCGACGTCGGCGCGAGCCAATGCGGCGGCATCGTTGACGCCATCGCCGACGAAAGCGACCTTGCCATCACGCGCGAGGTCGCCGACCTGGAGCACCTTGTCCTGCGGCAGCATCTCGGCATGAACCTCGTCGGGAGCAAGGCCGAGCTCCGCGCCGATGCGCAACGCCACCGGCCTGCGGTCGCCGGTCATCATGACGATGCGGTTGACGCCACCGGTGCGAAGCGCGGCCAGCGCTGGGGCTGAGCTGGCTCTTGCTTCGTCCGCAACACTGACCGCCCCCAGAACGGTCGCACCGCGCCCGAGATAGACCACGGTCTGAGAACTGTCGGCGAGTTCCCGGAACGCCGGATCATCGACGGAGGCGCCCATGTCCTCGACGAGGTGAGCGTTACCGGCCCATATCGGGCCGAAGGCATCGTAGCCGACGATGCCGGCGCTCGGATGCGACGTCACGTCCACGACCACTGCCGGCTCAACGCCATGAACCAGGGCCTCACGACGGATGGCGGCAGCGATGTGATGCTCGGAATGCGCTTCCAGTCCGGCAAGAAGCGAAAGGAAACGGCGATCCTCACCATCCAGGGCGACAATGCGCGTGACCTCTGCACGTCCATTGGTCAGGGTCCCGGTCTTGTCGAACGCGAAGGTATCGACAGCGGCGAGCATTTCGAGCGCACCGCCCCCCTTGAACAGCACGCCGCCTCGCGCCGCGGCAGAGAGCGCCGACAGGATCGCAGCCGGGACCGATATGACGATCGCGCAGGGACTGGCGGCGACCAGCAGCGTCGCGGCCTTGTAGAGGGCCTGCTCCCAGTCGCGGCCAAGCCAATAGAAGACCGCAAGGGCCAGAGCGGAGCCCAGCAGGACGCCGACGGTATAACGCTGGCCGAACCACGCGCTGAAGCGCTCGGATGGCGCCTTCGCTTCCTGAGCCTCGGTGACGAGCTGGATCATGCGCGCGATCGTGCTGTCGCCGACCGTCCTGGTGACGGTCATGTCAAGGACCCCGTCAAGATTGACTGTCGCCTCGAAGACCTGGTCGCCCGGCTCCTTCGAGACCGGCATGGATTCACCGGTGATGTTGGCCTCGTCGATGCCGCTGCGGCCATGCAGGATCACACCGTCGGTCGGCACACGTGCGCCCGGACGCAGCACCACCACATCGCCGACGGCAAGCTCCGCAGCGGGAACCTCCACGACGGTGCCATCGTCCCTTTTGCGGAAAGCCGTCTCCGGCCGGAGCGCCATGAGCGCCTCAACAGCCCGGCGTGCGCGTCCCAAAGCCTGATGTTCGAGCGTGGTCGACACGCTGAACAACGTCAGCAGCACCGCGCCTTCGAACGGCGCCCCGACGATGGCCGCCGCAACGGCCGCGACGACCATCAGCAGATCGATGTCTAGGATATGATCGCGCCACAACGCCGTCAGGGCGCTCCAGGTGGCCGGAAGCCCTCCGGCCAAATAGACCATCGCCAGACCGGGAGATCTTAGAATGGAAAGGCCTTCCGCCGGCGGCCAGGTCCCGGCGACGGCCAGCATCATCCCGAGGACCGCAATTGCCGACATGACGGTCTGGAAATCGAACGACACGCGTTTCATCGTCACACCGCCCGGCCGATCAAGGAGCCGATCAATGCGGTCGAGGCCATCGCGACCGCGCCCCAGAACACCACCCGGATGGTCGGTTTCCAGATGCTGGCGCCACCGGCGCGAGCCCCGATCGCACCGAGGATGGCAAGACCGATGAGGCAAGCAAGGGATACGGTCCATGCAGCCGTTCCGGCCGGCGCAAGCAGGGCGACGATCAACGGCAAAGCCGCACCCGCCGCAAACGTGACCGCCGAGGTCAGCGCGGCTTGAACCGGTCTCGCCATCACATGGCTCGCCAATCCAAGTTCGTCCCGCGCATGGGCTTCGAAGGCATCCTTCGCCATCATCTGTTCGGCAACCTGCCGGGCCAGATCCGGGGCCACGCCGCGCTGCTCGTAGATCGCGGCGAGCTCGGCCAGTTCGGCCTCCGGCTGCGTCGCCAGCTCGTGACGCTCCCGCGCCATGTCGGCTTCCTCGGTATCGGCCTGCGAGCTGACGGACACATATTCGCCCGCCGCCATCGACATCGCCCCGGCTACGAGTCCGGCAACACCGGCCACAAGAATCTCATGCGAGGCGTTGGTCGCCGCGGCGACACCGACGATCAGGCTCGACGTCGAGATCAGGCCGTCATTGGCGCCCAGTACAGCCGCCCGAAGCCAGCCTATGCGTTCGATGAGATGATTTTCCTTGTGAAGGGCGCGCATGGATAGTGCTCCGGGCAGTGATCGTGTGTGCAACGGGAACGATGCCGCGTCGACGCAACCTCGTTCCGTGATGGTGGGAAAATGCAGAAGGCTATCAGTTTAGAATTATTCTAATTCGAGATTGATTCAAGATACGATCGGCCATTGGAACCCCTTTCGTCTTTTACGGCCCCCGGCCGTTGAGCGATGACCGGGGCCCGGAGGGTCTGCGATCAACACCAAGATCGCTCGCCCGCCGGGCGACCCGGCATCGCCCATCGATGTACCTCGATGAAGAGCTTCGAGGCCAAGCCGACTTGCTGCGCAACCGCCGCTAGTCCGTTTCCGTCTCCAGCGACGTGCCGACGGCCCTGCCATCGCCGAAGCGCTTGACGCTGCCATCGACGACCTCGAGCGTTGCGGGATCGATCTTCACCTTGAGGACGTTTCCGCTGGTGTCAGTGACCCGAAGTTCGTAGCAACCATCATCGATCTTCATCTTGTCGATGGTCCATCCGAAGTCGCCTGCAAGCTTCCCGAGAGCTTCGAAGGATTGCCTCTTCTGAGGCGGAACCTCGCACACTTCTCCAGCAAACGCGGCCGTTGCCGGAAGCGTCGCGAGCAATGCAAGCACTGCCAATGTCTTTCTCATGATTTATGCTCCTGGGCTGTGTTGTCGATGGAGGAAATCATGCACAGAGGGACTGACGGGCTACTGAAGATCGGTAGGAATTGTCGTCAGCTTCCGGTCAGCAAACACCGCCATCGTTGCAGCGGAAAGATAATCGTTCTCACGGGCCTGCGTCGAAGCCGCGCCCTTCGCCTGCTTCTTCGTGGGTGACCCCGTCGCGGATGTGGTAGATGCGCCTGAAGGTGGGGATGATCTTTTCGTCGTGCGTGACGACGATGATCGCCGTTCCGAATTTGACAGCCATGTCGTTGAGGATCCGGATCACGGTCAACGCGCGCGCACTGTCGAGTGGGGCGGTCGGCTCGTCGGCAAGAATGACAGGCGGCCGGTTGACCAATCCGCGCGCGATGGCAACGCGCTGTTGCTCGCCGCCGGAGAGCTGCGATGGCATCGCATCGGCTCGGTGCTCGACATCGAGTGCTTTTAGAAGCTCTCGCGCGCGCTGGCGTGATTCATGATTTGGGATGCCGGCAAGCATGGGAAGCAGGGCGACATTGTCGGTCACGTCCAAAAAGGGAATGAGGTAAGGCGCCTGGAAGACAAAGCCGATCTTGTCGCGCCTCAACGCGCGCAGATCGCGGATCTTCCATCCATCGTCATAGATCAGCTCGTCGCCGAGAGTCATGCGTCCACCGCTCGGGTCGATGACCGCCCCCAGAGCTTTGAGCAAGGTACTCTTTCCAGAACCCGACGGTCCAATCAAACCGACGACCTCGCCGGGCGCGACCCGCATATTGACGTCTTTGAGAGCATCGACGGCGGTGGAGCCGCTGCCATATCGCTTCCGGATTTTCTCGATCAGGATCCCGCCGCCCATCTCAGCCACCGATCGCCTCGGCAGGGTCGACCTTCAACGCCATCCGGATCGCGACGATGCTGGCGAGCGCGCATATGGCGATGACGGCGATAACGCCGACGATCGTATCGGCGGAAAGAAGAAGGACAAACTTTGGGAACAATGGCGCTGCAAAGGTCGCTGTAATCTTGCCAACGACGAAGCCGATCAGCCCAAGCACGATCGCCTGCTGCAGGATCATCGACGCGATCGTGCGATTGCGGGTACCGATCAGCTTCAGCACCGCGATCTCGCGTATCTTGTCCATTGTCAGGGTGTAGATAATGAAAGCGACGATCGCTGCGCTGACAACGGCAAGGATCGCCAGGAACATGCCAATCTGCTTGGCCGAGGTGGCGATCAGCTTGCCGACCAGGATCTCCTCCATCTGCGGGCGCGTATAGACCGTCAGCCGCTTCCACCGTGCGATGTCTGTCGCGATCCGGTCCTGGTCGTATCCCGGTTTGGTGCGCACCAGAACGGCATTCACATAAGGGTTGCTGTTTTGCGAGGCGATGATGGCGTCCAGCAAGCCGGGAACGCCCGGCCGATTGAACTCGGGATTCTCGCTGGTGCGCCGACGCTGACGGACAATGGAGTCGTTGTCCTTGAGGAATTGCGCTTCCTGCGCGTCCTTCAGCGGGATGAAGACCATCGGGTCGCCGCCCGACGACACCGTCCGTCGCGTCAAACCCACAACGGTAAAATGGTTCCTTCGGACAACGATCCTGTCTCCCAGAGAAAAACCAGTGGCGACATCGGCAACCGCCTCGTAGTGGCTGCGCGTGATGTGCCGCCCGGCGACAAGGAAGGGCGGTCGGCCAGGTGTCGCCATGTCCCCTGGCGCAACGCCCACCACCATGGATCGCACGTCGGAGGTACCTTTGCGGACCTGCATCGTAAGATAAGTCACGTTGGCCGCTCGCTCGACTCCGGGGATCGCCAGGATCATGCGGTAAATGTCATCGTTAATGCTCGAGGACTCGGCGTACGGACCGAGCGTGTTCTGCTGGACAACCCACATATCGGCGCCACTATTGTCGAGCAGCACCTTGCCGTCATCGACCATCCCCCGATAGACGCCTGCCATGGTGAAGGTCACACCGATCAGCAGACCCAGACCGACACCCGTGAAGACAAACTTCCCCCAGGAATGCAAAATGTCGCGTCCGGCAAGACTGATCATTTGAGGAGCTCCGCCGGATTGTCAGCGACACGAATGCGGCTCGTGCTGAGCAATTTCGAGGCGCTGTAGACGACAATCTCGTCGCCAATTTTCAGACCCTTCGTAACCTGCACGGTTCCTTCCAGGTCGGCAGCGCCCAATTGGACTGCCGTAAACCGGATCTTCCCACCTTCGATCTTCCAGACACCCAATTTGCCGCCGACGTTCTGGATCGCGGCATTCGGAATGGTCGGCGAGGCGGCGATCTCGGGCAGGGCGACCGATACTTCGGCCAACTCGCCAATTGAGGGCAGCGGCACGGGAAGCGTGTCGAAGTTCACCTTTGCAAGATTTTCTTCCGTCACCGCATCTGCAAGGACTTCCACCCGTGCAACGCTTCCCGGTAATCCTTCGCCGGCGCGTGAGCGCAACGCGATCGTGGCGGACAAATCCCGCCGCAAGCCCGTCGCGGCAATCTGATCGAACCTGGCATTGATCCAGAGATTTTTTGGATCGATCATTTCCACCACCGATTGGCCCGCGACCACGGTCGTTCCCGGCTCCGCTTTTCTTGCAGAAACGACACCGTCTACCGGCGCAAGCAGAACCAGGTTCTCCCGCTGCTTGACCAGACCGTCACGGTCGGCGCGGTTACGATGGAGATCCTGCTGCGAAGCGAGAAGATTGGACTGAGCGGCCGAGAGAGCGGCCTGCGCCACCTCGCTCTCTTGCCGCTTCGTTTCGACTGCGACCTCACTCACGGCGCGGGTCTTCCAGAGTTCTTCATACCGCTTCGCCTGAGCAAGTGCGTAATCCTTGCGCGTCCTGGTATCGACCACCTGCGCTTCGGCGACTTTGATCGACGCTTCCGCTCGGCCGATCGCCGCTTCAAGTGCCGCGATGCGGGCATCAAGGTCTACCGGGTCCATTTCGGCCAGGGTCTGGCCGGATCGAACCTGATCACCCACGTCAACAAGAATCCTGCCGATACGTCCCGCGCTGGTGGGGCCGATCTTGTAGGAGAAACGCGCTTCGACAGTGCCAATGCCGAACAACGCCGGTGAAATCGAACGGGCTTCAACGACGGCAGTCGTAACGGACACCGGCGCGAGAGGGCCGGAGCGCAAGACCACATAGCCAAACAAGGCCGCGGTCACAGCTCCAACGCCAATGAGCAGCAGTGTGCGGCGCTGCAATGAAGGCAGTTTCATCGACCTGCCTCCAGGTAAATCTGCGTCATTGAATGATCTGCGATGGGGGTGACGCGCCTTGCTGACGTCGCCTTGATCGAGCGAACGGGAGATTTCGTCGCCGAGGAATGCCGATCGATCATCTCGGCACCTCGACAGCGCGCCGATACAACGCAAAAACACCTGGGGCGATTGCACGTATCTGCGCAACATCGCCAACTAGCAGGGATTGCATGACAAGACCCTGGATCGCCCCGATAAAGAGCGCTACGGCGGCCTTGTCATCCAGCGTGTCGGCGAATTCACCCTGCTCCTTGCCGTCCGCGATGAGCCGCCCGAGACGCTCGCCGTAGCGTTGGATCAAAGTATGCGCCATTTGCTTGGCAAGGGTCTGCTCCGCGCGCTGCAGTTCGCCGAACAGCATCCTGGGCACACCGGGATGTTCCATGATGAACTCGATATGCGCGAAGAATGCCGCTTCCAGTGCGTCAATCGGAGAGGACGTCGCGGACGTGGCCTTGTCGATGCGCGCCAGAAGGCGCTCCGCTACCCACTCCATAACCGCCTGAAGAATGGCGTCCTTCGATGGGAAGTGCCTGAACAGGGCGCCTTGTGTCACACCCATGCGCTGCGCGATCGCTCCGGTCGTAATGTCCGCAGGGTTTTGTTCGGCCGCCAGATCGATGACGGTCTCGACGGTCACCCTGCGTCGTTCCGGAGCTGAGAGGTTGGTCGAGCGCGGCATCAGCGGTTACCCCAAAGATAGTAATTAATTACTATCTTACAATTTAGACCATTTTTCAAGAGGCTATGCAAGCGCCGATCATTTCAGCGCCACATAGATCGCCGGAATGACGAGCACCGTGAGAAGCGTCGAGGAGACGAGACCGAACAGCAGCGCGATGGCGAGCCCCTGGAAAATCGGGTCGGTCAGGATCACGCCCGCGCCGATCATCGCGGCGAGCGCGGTCAGCAGGATCGGCTTGAAGCGGACGGAGCCGGCCTCAAGCAGTACATCGACCATTGGCCTGCCCTGCCCCCCGGAATGGCGGATGAAATCCACCAGCAGGATCGAATTGCGCACGATGATGCCGGCAAGCGCGATAAACCCGATCATCGAGGTCGCGGTGAACGGCGCCGCGAACAGCCAATGCCCGAGCATGATGCCGATGAAGGTGAGCGGGATCGGCGTCAGGATGACCAGTGGAAGCTTGAACGAGCCGAACTGCGCGACCACAAGGATATAGATGCCGAGGATCGCCACCATAAACGCCGCGCCCATGTCGCGGAAGGTGACCCATGTCACTTCCCACTCTCCATCCCACAGCAGGGTCGGGCGGGTTTCGTCATCGGGCTGGCCGTGCAGCGCGATCACCGGCTTCGGAACATTGCCCCAATCCGCCTTGGAAATCGCATCGTTGACGGCGAGCATGCCGTAGATCGGCGCCTCGTAGGCACCGGCAAGCTCGGCCATGACCATCTCCGCCGCTCGGCCATTGTGCCGGAACACAGGATACGATGCCGGCTGCTCGGAGACCGACACGACGTCGCCGAGTTCGACGACACCCCGGCCGCCGGGCAGCGCGTTGGCCGGAACGGGCGTGGTGAGCGCGCGTTCGTCAATGACCTTCTCACCCTTCGGCAGGGCGATGCGGATCGGGATCGGCTGACGGCCACCGCCGCGATGCGAATAGCCGACCGTGGTGCCGCCATGGAGATAACGCAACGTGTCATAGACGTCGGACTGCTCGACCCGATAATATTCGAGATTGTCTTGATCGATCGCGACGCGCATGCGCTGCGGCTGATTGTGGTAGCTGTCGTCGACGTCGACAATGAAGGGCACGCTCTTGAAGGCCTCGCGCACTTTTCCGGCGACGGCACGACGCGTCTCGGCGTCCGGTCCGTATATCTCAGCCAGCAGCGTCCCCAGCACAGGCGGGCCAGGCGGCGGTTCCACCACTTTCGCTACTGTGCCCTGCGGCAACGCAAGGCCCTCGATGCGCTTGCGAATATCAAGAGCGATCGCATGGCTCGCACGGCCGCGCACGCCTTTGGGTAGAAGATTGACGACAATGTCGCCCTGCTGCGGTTCTGCGCGCAGGTAGTAGTGCCGCACCAGTCCGTTGAAGTCGAAGGGCGACGCTGTTCCGGCATAGGTCTGGAAGGATACGATCTCCGGCATGTCGCCCAGCCGCTCCACCATTTGCTGCAATGTCCGGTCCGTATCCTCGACCGAAGAGCCCTTGGGCAGGTCGACGATTACTTGAAGGTTGGTCTTGTTGTCGAAGGGCAGCAGCTTGACCGTGACGTGCTTGGTGTAGAGAAGGCCAAGCGACGCGATCGTGGCCATGCCGACGACCAGGAGGAACGCCCAGGCCCGGGCGCGGCTCCGCAGGACAGGCCGCGCGACCATCGCGTAGATTCTGCCGAGACGCCCTCCATCGGCCGCCGCATGAGCGTGTCCGCCCACTGCCTCCTTCCGGCCGAGCTTCATCATCAGCCAGGGCGTAAGGATCACCGCGACGAAGAAAGAGAACAGCATCGCTGCCGAAGCGTTCGCCGGGATCGGGCTCATATAGGGTCCCATCATCCCCGACACGAACAACATCGGAAGGAGCGCAGCTACGACGGTCAGCGTGGCCACGATGGTCGGGTTGCCGACCTCGGCAACGGCGTCGACAGCGGCCGCGCTGCGCGATCGGCCGTCCTGCATGGCCCAGTGGCGGGCGATGTTCTCGATGACGACGATGGCGTCGTCGACCAGGATGCCGATCGAAAAGATCAGGGCGAACAGGCTGACACGGTTCAGCGTATAGCCCATGAGCCAGGACGCGAAGAGCGTGAGCAGGATGGTGATCGGAATGACGACCGCGACCACCATCGCCTCGCGCAAGCCGATGGCAATGGCGACCAGGAGGACGATCGAGACGGTTGCGAGCCCAAGATGGAACAGAAGCTCGTTCGCCTTCTCGTTGGCGGTCTCGCCGTAATCGCGCGTGACCGTCATCTCGACATCCTTCGGAAAGATCTGGCCGCGGGTCTGCTCCAGACGCTTTACGATATCGTCGGCAATGACCACGGCATTGGTGCCTGGCCTCTTGGCGATCGCAAGAGAAACCGCCGGAACCCTTTGCAGCCCATCTGCTGTCGAACGGACATCAGTGACACGGGCCTCCGCCGGCGAGGTGGCAAGGACCGTTTTTGCGACATCGCGCACATAGACGGGCCTGCCGTCGCGCGCGGTGAGAAGGATGTTGCCAATTTCGGAGAGCTCCTGCAGCGTCTGCCCGGCAACAATCGCGCGCTGCTGGCCGCCTTCGCGCACCGTGCCGACGCGGAAGGAACGGTTTGCCCCCTCGATCTTGGCGGCGAGTTGCTGAAGGGTGATGCCATAGAGCGAGAGCTTTTCCGGATCTGGCTCGACTTCGAACTGCTCGGGCTGCTCGCCAACGATATAGGTGAGGCCGATATCAGGCAGCTTGGCGACCTCGACCTGCAGCTCGCGCGCCAGCCTTGTCAGCCCGTTGGCGGTCCAGTGCCCGGCGCTCCCTTGTGTTGGCCGCAGCGTAACGACGACGATCGCCACATCGTCGATCCCGCGTCCTACGATCAGCGGATCGGGAATGCCGACGGGGATGCGGTCCATGTTCGCCCGGACCTTCTCATGCACCCGCAGGATCGCGGCATCGGCATTGGTGCCGACCTTGAACCGCGCCGTGACGAGCGCACCATCATCCTCGGTCTGGGAATAGACGTGTTCGACGCCGTCGATCGCTTTGACGATGGTCTCGAGCGGTTCGGTTACGAGCTTGACCGCATCCTCGGTCTTCAAGCCGTTCGCCTGTACGCGGATATCGACCATCGGCACCGAGATCTGCGGCTCCTCCTCGCGCGGCAACGATACCAGTGCAACCAGCCCCAGGACGAAGGCGGCCAGCAAGAAGAGCGGCGTTAGCGGCGAGCCAATGAAGGCACGGGTCAAGCCACCGGCCAGACCGAGAGCAAGTCTTGGCGGCGTCATGGCAGCACGATCCGATCGCCGTCATGAAGGCCGGTGAGGATTTCGATGCGGGGCTGGCCGTCATCTTCGAAGCGCTCGCCGATGATGACGGCCACATCGATCGCGCCCCCTATTCCAGCGACACGTACATAGTCGATCCCATGCAGCGTCCGCACCGCTTCCGGCGGCACAGCAAGCACGGAGCGTTTGCCGACCGGGATGGATACGAGGGTCCTCTCATTGACGAAGTAATCGCCGATGCCGGCGACCTCGACATCGGCGGTGACACGTCCATCGACGATTTCCGGATAGACCTTGACGATTCGACCCGGAAGCCTCGTTTCGGATTGATCCGGCGACCGTTTCAGGCCGCGCTCGCCGACTGTGACATTTGCTCCCTGCACGATATCGGCCGCATGGCGCTCCGGCAGAGAAAGACGCAGATAGTAGGGGCCAGGAGCAATGCGCGCGATTTCCTCGCCCGGCAGGACGACCGAGCCGAGCGTCACCGGCACGGTCAGGACACGGCCTGTGGCGGGCGCGACAACAGTGCCTTCCCGAGTGCTTTGCTCGATAACGGTCTTGTCGGCCCGAGCCGCCACGACCTGATTGGTCGCCACCTCGAACTGCATTCTGGCCTGATCGAGACTGGCTTGCGTACCGGCGCCGCTTGCCCTCAATTGCTGCGCCCGCTCGAGCTGCAGTTTGGTATTGTCGAGTTGAGAACTGAGAGCATCGATTTTGGCTTGGGCGGCGTCGAGCTGGAGCGAGAGCTTGTCATCGACGATGACGGCGATGGCGTCGCCTTCCTTGACCTCATCCCCCTGGCTGACGCGCAGTTCGCGCACCGAGCCGCCGGTGCGAACCCGCGCCGGCAGCACGATACGGCTTTCAACCTGCCCGAACACGGCCTTCATGTTCGGAACAGTCGTCGTTTTCACGATGAAGTCGGCAGCGTATGCGCCATGGCTCGTCAAAGCCACGATCAGGGCGAGCATTGCCGCTCGAGGGTAAGGGATCGGTCGATACATGAAGGGATTGCTTCCAAAGAAGACCGGCGCTCCACGCGACGGTGGCAAACAGGAATACTTGACTGCTATTTGAACGCGATGCCTGCCGGGCAGCCGAGCTTCCTGAACAGGATCGCCGCCGGGCAAAACCCGGTGATCGACGATTGGATCAGATTGAAGCCGACGAAGACGTTCAGCAGATACCACCAGGGCGAGACATAAAAGCCGAGCGCCAGGGACAACAGAACCATGAACCCCGCGAACATCAGCACGGCGCGATCGATCGTCATTTTGAATACTCCTATGTTGAGAACTCAGGTTGGAAATTACTCGGTAGTCTCGATGCGGATGTCCTTCAGCTTCCCAACGCCAAGCATGTTGAGCACGAGATTTTCGTAGAACGTCTCAGCCTTGCCCTGCCGCACCTTGAGCAGGAAGTATTTCTCAAAGCCGATCTTGGCGGCATGGACCCATTTGCCGCGTGACGCCCAGTTCACGTTGCGCGGGGGAATTTGCGGCTGCGCGACGAAGGCAATGCCATCATCGCCAAAATCGGCGAGACAGACCGCGTTCCAGGTCGCGACGGCCCTGGGCTCCTCCCCCTTCAGCAGCGCGGCAATATTTTCGGCCGTCGCTGTCACCATGGATTCGATCATGAAGCCGGTCTTCGGCACGCCGACCGCGAGCGGGCTCTTGCCGACCGGCGGAATGGCAACGCAGACCCCGATGCCGAAGACATTCGGGAAAGCCGGATTGCGCTGGTGCTTGTCTATGAGGACGAAACCGCGCGGATTGGTCAGCCCTTCTATACCAGCGATCGCCGGCACACCGCGGAAGGCCGGCAGCATCATCGAGAAGGCGAAGGGCAGCTCATGAGTTGTCTTGACGGTGCCATCGTCGTGGACCTCTTCGGCGATCAGCTTGCCAGGCTCGACCGTCGTCGTCCGGGCATTGGTGATCCACTTGATGTGACGTTCGCGCAAGGCGCTTTCGAGCAGCCCCTTGGTGTCGCCAACGCCATCAAGCCCGAGATGGCCGATATAGGGCTCGGGCGTGACGAAGGTTATCGGAACCTGATCCCGCACCCGCGCATTGCGCAGCGCCGTGTCGAGGATGAAGGCATACTCGTAGGCCGGACCGTAGCAGGAGGCGCCTTGCACAGCTCCAACGACGATGGGACCGGGCCGTTTCACCAGTGCGTCGAATGCGGTCTTCGCTTGGGTCGCATGGCCGATCTGGCAGATGGATTGGGTATGAGCATCGGGGCCCAGGCCCGGCACCTCATCGAAGGCAAGGGCGGGGCCGGTAGCAATGATCAGGAAGTCATAATCGAGAAGGGAGCCGTCATTGAGTTCGACGCGGTTTTGCGCGGGCTGGACCCGACGTGCTCCCTCGGGCCTGAGTGCGATTCCATGCTGCTTCAGAACGGGAACGAGATCGACGGTTATGTCCTGCGGCTGCCGCCAGCCAACCGCGACCCAGGGATTGGAAGGAACGAAGGAATAGCTGGAGCCGAGATTGACGACAGTCAGACGATCGTCACGCCGGAGCTTGCGTTTCATCTCATAGGCCATGATGATTCCACCGAGGCCTGCGCCGAGAATGACAATATGAGTCATGGCTTTCGCTCCGCTGTTTCTATGATCGGTCTGCCCATTTCTGGTTGCCGGAGACCATTCAATTCAGACGCTTCCAAGCTTTATGGCTTGCATCTAACATTCAAAGGTTTTAAATTCAAGGATATGAATGTAGAAGAAATGATACCGGCCGCCGAAAAGGCCGCCGAATTGATGCGCAGTCTGTCGCACCCCCAGCGGCTGCTCGTTCTGTGTGCGCTGGTCGATGGTGAACGATCGGTCGCCGAACTGCGGCAAGGACTGGCAATCGAACAAGTGCCGATGTCGCAACAACTTATGCGGTTGAGAGCGGACGGGCTGGTCGAGGCGCGGCGCGAGGGAACGACTGTCTATTACTCGATTGTCCGACCGGAGATCCTGACTGTCGTGCAGGCTTTGCACGACGCGTTCTGCCCACCAGGCAGCGGCAAACAGCCGCGAAGCGGTCCGGCGAATGGAGGAAATGATGATGGAGCAGCGAAGCAAGCGAACGGCAACCCAGCTTGAGCCCGGCAATTCCGGTTTGCCGGATCAACCATCCTTCTTTCCAGAGCTTCAACGCATTTGCGTTGCGTTGATGAGGAAGGACGAAGCCGCAGCTTTCTTGAAACTACTCGCAAACGACAAGCGCTTGCTCATTCTTCACTACTTGCTGACCGGTGGAGAGCATTCGGTAGAAGAAATCGGGATAGGTCTCGATATCAGGCAACCATCGCTCTCGCAGCATCTGGCGAAACTTCGTAACGCAGGATTTGTTCGCACGCGCCGCGATGGACGGCACATCCTTTACAGTATTTCGGACCATCCCTCGATCATGCGCTCGTTGAATGGCATCGATCGATTGCTGCAACAGAAATGCTGATAACGGCTGCTTTTGAATTGGCTTCGGCTATGCGCCGCCCGACCCCACACCAGAAATCTTGCGCGAACTCATGGCCCGGGAGCTTTCGCGTTTTGGTGAACTGATACGCCGGGCAGGCCTGTCTCGGGTTCCAACCACCAACCTATCGCGCCAGACCGTAGGGATAGGAGGCCGCGCGCTGTACATCAACCTGCCCGGAAAGCCGGCGGCCTAGATTTATACTTTGCCCTGTGTCCTGGTCTTTCCAGCCGTATTTTTATTACCGGGAGCTGATCGGCGCCGAACGCATCGAACTCTCCAACTGATTGAACTCGTTCTTCGAGCCTATCCCTGTCAGGATGGCGAAGCACCAGTCCACGATCAGTGCCGCATCTGGTGCCAACTCCTGCGCCATTCCCCCGGCAAATTCTAAGAAGGCTGGCAGGTTCAGACCGTTTACACCTACGAGTACCGGAAGACCGCGTTCGAGAGCGTCCGCGATCGTACCGGTCAAACCCTTGCCCTCCGCTTCCTGCTTGCCGAATTTGTTGACCACCAGCATCTCGGCATCGTCCAGAGCGTTCGAAACCCACAGCACCGATTGCTCCAACACACCGGCATCCAGTCGGCAGCCCCGCGCGTGGGCACCGCGGTCAACGCTGATGCGCACCACCGGACCGTCGGGTAGCAACCGCAGATCCATGTCGCACCGAGGGCGATCACTTCGGTCGATATTGGTCTGTACGGTGCCCGCCAGGGCCACGCCATGCGCTTCAAGCCGGTCGACGACGTCGGCCAGAAGAAGGTCGATCCGACCGCGACCCCGCATGGTTACATAGCCAAGCTTCATCGCGTTCTCCCTCGGGTTCAGCCGTCCGAAAACGGCAGAAATTCCAGCATATCGCCACGCTGGATGTGGTGGGTTTCCGAGGGGATCAGCAGCAGCCCATCGGCTTGTGCCAGAAGCGCCACCCGATGCGATACGGCTGAGGCTGTAATCTCCACGTTTCTGGTTCCGTCTTCGTCATAGCTGCCGAGACGGGCCGGCAGGAACTCGCAACGGCCCGGGTTCCGGATGCGATCGAAGTCCGCGCGCACGACGCAGCGTGGTGGCCTTGCCTTCCGGATACCCGCCAGCGCCTCTGCGATACGCGCTCCGATTACATACCAGGCGACGAAAGCTGAAACCGGATTGCCCGGCAAACCAATGTAAAGCGCCGAACCGAGGAGGCCGATGATGAGCGGCTTACCGGGCTTCATCGCTACTTTCATAACGTGAATCTTGCCGCCTGCGGCGTTGAGCACTGCGGGCATATGGTCCTCATCCCCCACGGAGACTCCGCCGGTGGTCACTACCAGATCGGCATCGCGGGAAGCCTGCTCCAGCGCTTCACGCAACCGGTCGGGCTGGTCGGGAACGGCGCCCATGTCGATTGTCTCTACCCACGGAAGATCAAGGGAACCCTGGAGATGATAGCGGTTGGCGTTCCAGATCTGCCCTGGCGCCAACGGCGTTCCCGGTGCGCGCAATTCCGAGCCGGTGCTGAAGAAGGCGACCCGGATACGACGCCTGACGACCACCTCGCTGCAACCGGCCGCTGCGAGCAGTGCAGCCACGCGCGGTCCTATGCGACAGCCGACTGGCAGAAATTCAGAACCGAGTACCAGGTCCTCACCGGCGCGCCGAATATTTTCGTTCGGTCGGGGACGCCTTTGTATCTCGACGGTATCGCCTTCCAGCCGTGCTAACTCCTGGATGACTACCGCATCGCATCCCGGAGGGATGGCCGCACCGGTAAAGATGCGCAACACCGCGCCGGCCGGAAGCGGCCCGCTGTCGGTATCGCCGGCCGCCACTCGCCCTGACACCCGCAGCCGCCACGGCCCCTCGCCAGCAAGGTCGGCAAGCCGGACGGCGTAACCATCCATGGCGGAACTGTCGAACAGTGGGAGCGAGACGCCCGACCGCACAGCCTCGCCCAGTACCCTGCCATGCGCCCTTTCCAGCGGCAGCCGTTCCACCTGCGCGACTGGCTTGACCAGCGCCAAAGCCCGGCGAAGAGCTGCGTCGACGGAAATCAGCGCGCCCATCTCAGGCTTGATTTCGCAGCCGCAAAGGAAGGGATCGGACAGGGCGGGGGCGTCGTTCATTTCGAAAATTTCACCTCCCCGGCGGGGTGGCCTGCAAAATCGACGCCCGCCACCTGGTACCGTGCCGCGAGCTCCTCGACATAGGCGCGGCTCGCCCGCACCCAATCTGCCTTTTCCTGCGCTTGGCGCAGATGTGGCAGAACGGTCGTGAACGGCAAGACCTCGCCACGCACACGCGCGTCAAGCCGGATCAGGTGGAACCCATAGCGGCTTTCTACTGGCGCGTCGGAGATGCTTTGTTCCTCCATGGAACACAGCGCTGCTTCGAATTCCGGCACCGTATCGCCTGAGGCGAGTTGGCCCAGCATCCCGCCATTGGCGCGGGAAGAGCAGGCGCTGAACTCGCCCGCCAGCTCAGCGAAGCGGCGGGGGTCGCGCTGCAGGTTCGCCAGCACGGCTTCCGCTTGCTGGCGCGCCGACGCCCTGCCGGCGGCGTCGCCGGGCGCAGCGGCGAAGAGGATATGCGCGGCCTCGAACAGCGATGGCCCGCGGAACCGGTCGGGCGCCGCATCGTAGAGCGCGCGCAGCGGCGCCTCGTTGACCGGAGCCGGGGCAATCGTGCGCTCGAACAGCTGGCGGATTAGTGCTTCCTCTTCGGTCTCCCACTTCCCTTCTTCCAGCTCGATCGGCTCGGGCGCGATGTCGTGCGCGCGCGCCTCCTGCAGGAGCGTCTCGCGTAGCGCCAGCGCCCGCGCCGCCGCCCGCCAGGCAAAGCCGGGCTGACCTTTGGGCGCCGGATGGTTCTGCGCCTCGGCGGCAATGGCTTCGGGGGCGATGGTCACGCCGTTGACCGTGACCGGCTCCGGCCGGGCGGTGCGATCCAGGATAATCATTCGCCCGGCTCCATGCGCGGCCCCGGCAGTGGCGTAAGCCCGGTCGGCGCGGGTTTGGCGCCGCGCCGCGAGCGCACGATCTGGTAGCCCGGCCGCCACAAATAGCGCACCGGCGCCGAGAACATGTGAACGAGCCGGGTGAAGGGGAACAGCAGGAAGATGGTCAGCCCGAGGGCGATATGCGCCTTGAACAGCGGATTGACGTCGACGATAAAGTTCGCAGCGCCAGCGCGCATATAGATGATCGCCTGCGCCCAGTTCATGAACTTCACCATCTCCGTGCCATCGAGATGGCCGAGCGAAACGATGATGGTGGCAAGCCCAAGCAGGAGTTGGGCCATCAAAAGCACCATGATGCCGGTATCGGCGAGCGTGGAATTGGCGCGGATGCGCGGATCGAACAGCCTGCGATGTAACAGCAGCGTGCCGCCGACAAGGGTCATGATTCCAGCGATGCCGCCGGCGGAGATGGCGAGAATCTGCTTGGCCTCGTGGCTGACGCCGAGAAAATCGAACACCTGGATCGGCGTGAGCAGCCCAACGAGATGGCCTCCGAAGATCGTCAGGATGCCGACATGGAACAGCACCGAACCGGCGATGAACTGGCGCTTGCGCAGCAGCTGGCTCGACTTGGACTTCCAGGTGAAGGGGTCGCGCTCATAGCGGGCGATGCTGGCCATCACCATCACCGTGATGGCGATATAGGGATAGATGCCGAAGACGAAATTATGCATGGCGGTCTCCTGTTCACCGAGCGGCCCGCGCCGGTGCGGGCTCCATGCGGGCAAGAATGTCGCGGCTGACCGGGCAGCCGGCGTTCGGGTCCGGGCCGAAGGTCACCTGCGCTTCTTCCCAGACCGCGTCGAGGGCGGCGAGATCCTCCGGGTTGTCGTCCTGTTGCGCCAGCAGGGCCTGTGCCTCCTCGGCCGCTGGATCGGCGGAGGAAAGCTTGACCAGCCCCTCGAAAACGGCGGCATAGACGCTCTCCCGCCGCGCCAGCCGCTCGGCGAGCGCGATCAGGATATGACCCGCATCGGCCAAGATTTCGCGCGCCTCGGCCAGCGGCCGCATCGAGAGAAACTCCAGCAACACCGGCAGGTGGTCGGGCAGCTCCGGTCCCGCCAGATCGAAGCCGCCGGCGCGGTAGGTTTCCAGCAGGTCGACCATCGCCCCGCCCCGGTCGCGGCTTTCGCCATGGATATGCTCGAACAGGTTGAGCGACAGGGTGCGGGAACGGTCGAACAGCAGTACGTAGCGCTCCTGCAGATCGTAGAGATCGCCGTTTTCCAGTGAAGCGAGCAGCGGCTCCAGGGCGGTGGCAGCGGCTGGCGTCACGACACCTTCGGCGAGGATCGCCCGGATCACCGGAATCGCCTCCTGAAGATCGTGACTCGGATAGCTGAGCAGGGCCGACAGCGCCTTGAAGGTCTTCATGCGATGAACTCCTGCGGGCTGCGAAACTTCTTGGCCCCGAACAGCGACTGACCCGAATGGCCCGCCGAGCAGCCGTTGCCGTCGGTGAAACCGCAGCCGCTCCTGAGGTCGTAGGCATCCTCGACCAGCTCGCGATGCGTGGTCGGGATGACGAAGCGGTCCTCGTAATTGGCGATCGCCAGCAACTGGTACATCTCGTCAATCTGCTGCGGCACCATGCCGACCCGCTTGGCGACACCGAGATTGACGACGCCGTCCACGGTCTTGGAGCGCATGTAGGAGCGCATGGCCAGCATTCGCTCCAGTGCCGAGACGATCGGCGCCTCGTCTCCGGCCGTCAGCATATTGGCGAGATAGCGCACCGGAATGCGCAAGGAGCGCACGTCCGGCATGTCGTCCTGCGCGGCGATCCGTCCCGCCTCGGCCGCATTCTGGATCGGCGACAGCGGTGGCACGTACCAGACCATCGGCAGGGTGCGGTATTCGGGATGCAGCGGGAAGGCGATCTTCCACTCCATCGCCATTTTCCAGATCGGCGAGTTCTGCGCGCTCTTGATCCAATCCTCGGGGATGCCCTCGGCGCGCGCTGCCGCGATCACTTGGGGGTCGTTCGGATCGAGGAAGACGCCGAGCTGCGCGTCGTAGAGGTCCTTCTCATTCTCCACGCTCGCGGCATCGGCGATGCGGTCTGCATCGTAGAGCATGACACCCAGATAGCGGATGCGGCCGACGCAGGTTTCCGAGCAGACGGTTGGCAGACCGCTTTCCAGCCGCGGATAGCACAGCGTGCATTTCTCGGATTTGCCGGTCGACCAGTTGTAGTAGATTTTCTTGTAGGGGCAGCCCGACACGCACATGCGCCAGCCCCGGCATTTCTCCTGGTCGATCAGCACGACGCCGTCATCCTCGCGCTTGTAGATCGCGCCGGACGGGCAGGAGGCGACGCAGGCCGGGTTGAGGCAATGCTCGCACAGCCTGGGCAGATACATCATGAAGGTGTTCTCGTACTGGCCGTAGATCTCCTTCTGGATGCCTTCGAAATTATAGTCCTTCGAGCGCTTCTCGAACTCGCCGCCGAGGATTTCCTCCCAGTTCGGCCCCCACTCGATCTTTTCCATGCGCTCGCCGGAAATCTTCGAGCGCGGGCGTGCGGTCGGGAACGCCTTCATTTCCGGCGCGGATTTCAAGTGGTCGTAGTCGAAATCGAACGGCTCGTAGAAATCGTCGATCTCGGGCAGGTCGGGATTGGCAAAGATATTGGCAAGAATGCGCCATTTTCCGCCCTGCTTCGGTTGCAGAGCGCCGCTTTTTGTTCGCCTCCAGCCACCGTTCCAGCGCTTCTGGTTCTCCCAGTCCTTGGGATAGCCGATACCCGGCTTGGTTTCGACATTGTTGAACCAGGCGTATTCCACGCCTTCACGGCTGGTCCAGACGTTCTTGCAGGTGACGGAGCAGGTGTGACAGCCGATGCATTTATCGAGGTTCAGCACCATTCCGATTTGAGCACGTACCTTCATTCCGCGGCCTCCGTCGTCTGGATTGCGGGCTGGTCGAGCCAATCGACCTTGGACAATTTGCGCACGATCACGAACTCGTCGCGGTTGGAGCCGACCGTGCCGTAATAGTTGAAGCCATACGCAAGCTGGGCATAGCCGCCGATCATGTGGGTGGGCTTCAGCACGATGCGGGTGACGGAGTTGTGGATGCCGCCGCGCTTGCCGGTCACCTGGCTGCCGGGCGTGTTCACGATCTTCTCCTGCGCGTGATACATGAACATCGAGCCCTCCTTCATCCGCTGGCTGACCACCGCGCGCGCGGTGATGGCGCCGTTGAGGTTGAAGACCTCGACCCAGTCGTTGTCGACCAGCCCGGCCTTCTTGGCGTCGACCTCGGAAATCCACACCACCGGGCCGCCGCGGTTGAGCGTCAGCATCAGGAGGTTGTCGGTATAGGTGGAGTGGATGCCCCATTTCTGGTGCGGGGTGAGGAAGTTCAGCACCACATGCGGCTCGCCCGCCGCCAGCGGCCGTCTCGCCGCCTCGCCCACCGTCTTCAGGTCCAAGGGCGGCCGCCAGGTGACGAAGCCCTCGCCGAAGGCCCGCATCCATTCATGGTCCTGATAGAGCTGCTGCCGGCCGGTGACGGTGCGCCACGGAATCAATTCGTGCACATTGGTCCAGCCGGCATTGTAGCAGACCTCCTCGCTCTCGATGCCCGACCATGTCGGCGAGGAGATGATCTTCCTCGGCTGCGCGGCGATGTCGCGGAAGCGGATCTTCTCGTCCTCCTTGACCTCGGCCAGATGGCGATGGCTGCGGCCGGTCGCCTTGCTGAGCGCGTCCCACGCCTTCACCGCCACCTCGCCGTTGGTCTCGGGGGCGAGCATCAGGATCATCTCGGCGGCGTCGATGGCCGTGTCGAGCCTTGCCATGCCCTTGGTCGCGCCCTCCTCGGTCACGGTGCCGTTCAGCGCCTTGAGGTGATGCACCTCCTCCTTCGTGTCCCAGGCGATGCCCTTGCCGCCATTGCCGATCTTCTCCATCAGCGGCCCGATGGCAGTGAAGCGCTTGTAAATGTTCGGATAATCGCGCTCGATCGCGATATAGGCCGGCGCCGTGCGGCCGGGGATCAGGTCGCACTGGCCCTGTTTCCAGTCGCGCACCAGGCCTTGCGCCAGCTCGCCGGGACTGTCGTGCTGCAGCGGCAACTGCACCACATCCGTCTCCAGCCCAAGGATCTCTGGCGCGACTTCCGAGAATTTCTTCGCGATCGCCTTGAAGATTTCCCAGTCGGTCTTCGACTCGTAGGCCGGGTCCACCGCCGCCTGCAGGGGGTGGATGAACGGGTGCATGTCGGACGTGTTCATGTCGTCCTTCTCGTACCAGCTCGCCGTCGGCAGCACGATGTCGGCATAGACGGCGGTGGTCGACATGCGGAAGTCGATCGTCACCAGGAGGTCGAGCTTTCCTTCTGGCGCCTGGTCGCGCCAGACGGCTTCGACCGGCTTCGCGCCGCCCTCGGCGCCCAGATCCTTGCCCTGCACGCCGTGATCGGTGCCGAGCAGGTGCTTGAGGAAATATTCATGGCCCTTGCCGGAGGAGCCGAGCAGGTTCGAGCGCCAGACGAACAGGTTGCGCGGCCAGTTCTCGGGCGCGTCCGGGTCCTCGCAGGACATCTGCAACGCGCCGGATTTCAGCCTCTCGGCGACATAATCCTTCGCCTCGACGCCGGCGGCCTTGGCCGCGCGGCCGACCTCGAGCGGATTGGTCTTCAACTGCGGCGCCGAGGGCAGCCAGCCCATGCGCTCGGCGCGGATATTGTAGTCGATCAGGCTGAGCTTGTGCCAATCGCCGGCCGGGGCCGTCGGCGACAGGATTTCGGCCGCGCCGACCGTCTCGTAGCGCCACTGGTCGGTATGGGCGTACCAGGCCGAGGTGGCGTTCATGTGGCGCGGCGGGCGCGCCCAGTCGAGCGCGAAGGCGAGCGCCGTCCAACCGGTCTGCGGGCGCAGCTTCTCCTGGCCGACATAATGCGACCAGCCGCCGCCCGACTGGCCGACGCAGCCGCACATCACCAGCATGTTGATGGCCGCGCGGTAATTCATGTCCATGTTGAACCAGTGGTTCATGCCGGCGCCGATGATAATCATGGAGCGGCCATTGGTCTTTTCGGCATTGGCGGCGAATTCGCGCGCCACCTGGATGATCTTGTCGCGGCGCACGCCAGTGATGCGCTCGGCCCAGGCCGGCGTGAACGGCACGTCGGCATCGTAATCCGCCGTGACATGCGCGCCGCCGAGGCCCCGGTCGAGGCTGTAATTGGCGCAAAAGAGATCGAAGACCGTGGCGACCAGCACCTCCTCGCCGTCGGCCAGCTTGAGGCGCTTCGCCGGCACGTTGCGGGTCAGCACCTCGCCGCGGCTGTCGACCTCGAAACCGTTGCTAGCCGCGCCGCCGAAGAAGGGGAAATCGACGCCGGCGACCTCGTCGTGATCCGCTTCGCCGATCAGGCTGAGCGTGAGACGGATGTCGTCCTTGCCGGCCTTCTGCTCGAGGTTCCATTTCCCCGTCTCGCCCCAGCGGAAGCCGATGGAGCCATTCGGAACGACGATCTTGCCGGAAACTTCATCGATCCCGACGGTTTTCCAGTCAGGATTGTTGGTCTCGCCCAGCCCGCCGGCGAAATCGGCGGCCCGCAACTGCCGGCCGGGAACCAGCCGGCCGCCCTGGCGGTCGAGGCGCACCAGCATCGGCATGTCGGAATATTTGCGGCAGTAATCCTCGAAATAGGCGACCTGCCGGTCGAGATGGAACTCGCGCAGGATGACGTGACCGAAGGCCATGCCGAGCGCGGCGTCCGTGCCCTGCTTGGCGTTCAGCCAGATGTCGGAGAACTTGGCGGCTTCCGAATAGTCCGGGCAGACGACGGCGCTCTTGGTGCCCTTGTAGCGCGCCTCGGTGTAGAAATGGGCGTCCGGCGTGCGCGTCTGCGGCACGTTCGAGCCCCATAGGATCAGGTAGCCGGCATTGTACCAGTCGGCCGATTCCGGCACGTCGGTCTGCTCGCCCCAGGTCTGAGGGCTGGCGGGCGGCAGGTCGCAATACCAGTCGTAGAACGACATGCAGGTGCCGCCCAAGAGCGACAGATAGCGGGTGCCGGCCGCGTAGGACACCATCGACATGGCCGGGATCGGCGAGAAGCCGAACACCCGGTCGGGGCCGTATTTCTTCGTCGTATAGGCATTCGCGGCGGCGACGATCTCGACCGCCTCGTCCCAGCTCGCCCGCACGAAACCGCCCTTGCCGCGAATGCGCGTATAGCTTTCGCGCGCCACCGGATCGTCCTGGATCGCGGTCCAGGCCGCGATCGGGCTCATGGTCCTGCGCATCTTGCGCCACAGCCGCATCAGCCGGCCGCGCACGAGCGGCGTCTTCACCCGGTTGGCGCTGTAGAGATACCAGCTATAGGAGGCGCCGCGCGCGCAGCCGCGCGGTTCGTGGTTGGGCATGTCCGGCCGCGTGCGCGGATAGTCGGTCTGCTGCGTCTCCCAGGTCACGATGCCGGATTTGACATAGATCTTCCATGAGCAGGAGCCGGTGCAGTTCACGCCGTGGGTGGAGCGCACGATCTTGTCGTGCTGCCAGCGCCGGCGATAGACGTCTTCCCAATCGCGGTTCTCGATCGTCGTCTGGCCATGGCCGTTGGCGAAGGTATCCTTGCGCAGCGAGGTCAGGAAGTTCAATCGATCCATCAACTGGCTCATGGCTGTCTCCTCAATTTATCTCGGCTGGAAGGGCGGCTGGCATAGCGCGGCGGCGCTCAATATCGTGCAGGAGGCCGCCGCGGCGGGTGTAGACGGCCCAGGTGACGACGAGGCACAGGACGTAAAAGGCGAGGAAGGCCCAGAGCGCAGCCAACGGTGTCCCCGTCAGCCCTATCGAGGTGCCGTAGGCTTTCGGGATGAAGAAGCCGCCATAGCCCCCGATGGCGCTGGTAAACGCGACGATGGCGGCCGCCTCGCGCTCGGAGCGCCGCCGCTGCTCGACCGCGCCCTCGTCGGGATAGAGGCGCGCAATCTCCTTGCGCATGATGACCGGGATCATCTGGAAGGTCGAGGAATTGCCGATCCCGGTGAAGAAGAACAGCGCCATGAAGCCGGCGAAGAACATGGCGAAGGATGCGCTTTCGAGCCCGCGGATCACCACCAGCACCGAGGCGATCATGCCGACGAACACCCAGAAGGTGACGCGGCCGCCGCCGACCCGGTCGGCGAGCCAGCCGCTGCCGGCGCGGCTGAGCGCGCCGATCAGCGGCCCGAGGAACACGAATTGCAGCGCGTTCACATGCGGAAACGCCAGCCCGGACAGGAGCGGGAAACCGGCGGAATAGCCGATGAAGGACCCGAAGGTGCCGACATAGAGCAGGCACATCACCCAGTTCTGCGCGCGGGTGAAGATCACCGCCTGTTCGCGGAAACTCGCCCGCGCATCGGCCAGATCGTTCATCCCCAGCCAGGCCGCCGCCGTCGAGGCCAGGATGAAGGGCACCCAGACGAAGCCGGCATTCTGCATCCAGATCTGGCCGCCATGCGACAATTGCTGCGGCGCGCCGCCAACGGCGCCGAATACGCCCGCGGTGATGACCAGCGGCACCAGGAACTGCATGACGGAGACGCCGAGATTGCCGAGTCCCGCGTTCAGCCCCATGGCGTTGCCCTTCTCGGCCCGCGGGAAGAAGAAGCTGATATTGGCCATGGAGGAAGCGAAGTTGCCGCCGCCGAACCCGCACAGCAACGCCAGCACCGCAAAGATCAGATAGGGCGTGGACGGATTCTGCACAGCATAACCGATGCCCATGGCGGGAATCAGCAGCGAGGCGGTGGACAATGTCGTCCACAGCCTTCCGCCGAAGATCGGCACCATGAAGCTGTAGAAGATGCGCAGCGTAGCCCCCGACAGCGCCGGCAACGCCGCCAGCCAGAACAGCTGGTCCTGGGTGAAGCCGAAGCCGATGGCCGGAAGCCGCGAAACGACGACAGACCAGACCATCCAGACCGCGAAGGCCAACAGCAGCGCTGGGATCGATATCCACAGATTGCGCCTTGCGATACGCTTTCCCTTGTCATTCCAGAATTGCGGATCTTCCGGTCGCCAGTCCTCGATCACATGCGGCATGACCGTGCGTTCGGGATCGTGGAGCTCGGCCAACTCCGGGAAATTCGGCAGCCGATCAAGGGCTGCGCCTTGCGCCTGCCGTTCCATGGCCCGGATCGAAAGATGCATCCAGCCGAGCGATACGGCGACGATCAGCAGCAGCAGCACGAAGGCCGAGGTCCAGATGCCGGTGACGTCGAGCAGCGCGCCGAAGACGATGGGCAGGACGAAGCCGCCCAGACCACCGATCATGCCGACGAGGCCGCCGACCGAGCCAACATGCTTGGGGTAATAAATCGGGATGTGTCGAAAGACGGCCGCCTTGCCTAGGCTCATGAAGAAGCCCAGTCCGAACAGCGTTGCCACGAACGGCCACAGGCCCATCTCGGTCGAAAAGGCGATCGGGCCGTTCTTGCCGCGGATGACATACTCCGTCGGCGGGTAGGACAGCATGAACAGAAACAGCAGCGAGAAACCCAGCGTCCAGTACATGACAGCGCGGGCGCCGAAACGGTCGGACAGCACCCCACCATAGGCGCGGAAGATACTGGCGGCCAGGCTGAAGATGGCTGCGGCGACACCGGCCGTGCGCACATCCACGCCATAGACCTGTACGAGATAATACGGCAGCCAGAGCGCCAGTGCGACGAACCCGCCGAACACGAAGAAGTAATAGAGCGAGAAGCGCCAGACCTGAAGCTTCTTCAGCGGCGCGAACTGCTCAGCAAGGCTCGGCGCAGCGATGCCTTGGGCTCGCCGCGCGATAAAATCAGGATCGTCCTTGGCCAGTAGATAGAAGACGACGCCCATACCGGCGATGACCGTCGCCCACAGCTCCGCTACGCCTTGCCAGCCCCAGGCAATCAGCACGAATGGGGCAAGGAACGTCGTCACCGCCGCGCCGATATTGCCCATGCCGAATACGCCGAGTGCGGTGCCCTGTCGCGCCTGCGGATACCATTTGGTGACATAGGCGACACCGATGATGAAGGAGCCCCCCGCCAAGCCAACGCCCAGCGCTGCGAGCAGGAAAGTAAGGTAGCTGTCGGCAAAGGTCAGCGCGAAGGTCGCCGCACCGGTCAAGATCATCTGGGCCGAAAATACCAGCCGTCCGCCGTAGCGTTCCGTCCAGACTCCGAGTATCAGCCTTATTATCGAGCCGGTCAGCACCGGCGTGGCGATCAGAACGCCATATTCGAATTCGGAAAGACCAAGCTCGCCCTTGATGGACAACCCGATGATGGAGAAGATTGTCCAAACCGCGAAGCATAGCGTGAAGGCGATAGTGCTGAGCCAGAGGGCTCTTTGCTGATCGCGACGGCTCGGCATGATATAGTCTGTCATGGCTTGGCTCCCGGTCGGTTCCGGTGGCTGGATGGACTATTTCATTGCCAATGAAACATGCGCGAAGGCACGCGTCTTTGATCTTCGTCAACTGAGACGGGTCTGGACTCGGTAGGGCGTTTTTGTCGCAGGGAACACCTTGGATCTTCGTACATATTCGGCCAAATAATCGGCCATGGACCTTGCCCCGATTGACAATCCGCAGCTTAGTGCTTGATAAATATCAAGCACTCTGCGTGTAGGGAAACGTCATGCATGAAGATGAGAAGTCGCGCCTACGTCGTCTGCCTCTGTTTCGCGAGATGATGACACCGACCTTCGACAACTTGATGGAGATCGCCTATGCGCAGACATTTCCGGAACAGTTGGAATTGATCCGGCAGGGCGACTATGCCGACTTCCTTCACGTCATAGTCGAAGGGTCTGTCGAGTTGTACGCGACGTGGAACGGACGCAGCACCGTAATGGGTGTCGTTTCTCCGGTTTCGACGTTTATCCTGGCGGCTTGCGTCTGCGACGAGGCCTATCTGATGTCGGCGCGCACCCTTGAACGATCGTAGATCATCATGATCCCCGTCGCTGACGTCCGGGTAGCGCTGCGGCGCGATCCGGATTTCGCAATGGCCGGCATGCGGGAATTGGCCAATGGATATCGCACCTTCGTGCGCCATGCCAAGAACCTGAAATTGCGCAATTCACAAGAACGGCTCGCTGCTTATATCCTTTACCAATCACAGAGCAACGGCGATACAGACACGATCATTCTGCCGGTAGAGAAACGTCATCTCGCCTCCCATCTGGGCATGACGCCCGAAAATCTCTCCCGGTCTATGAAGGCCCTGAAAGGTCATGGCGTAGCAATCCAGGGCACACGCGTGACGATAAACGACCAGACACGCCTGGCCGCGGTTGCAGAACCTGATCCGCTGATCGACGGACCACAGATCAAGACCACGATTGCCGCAACTTAGCCGTTCCCAAGGGATAAGGCGTCGGTCCAAGGCCAGTTCGGAGGAGGTCATCAGCCAGAAGCGCGCAGTCGCGAGTGCGGAAAGCTGATTTGGAACCGGCTGAAGAAGTTCAAGACCCCCGACACCAGGCGTGATGCCTGCCGTTTGAACCCGTAAAGCGAATGGGTTCACGAAGACGCGCCGGAATTGCGCATCCTGCCGCAAGAGCTATGGGACGCCGCCAAGGTCCGGCAGGATGAGTTGACCACGCTCTACAATGGGTCGTTTGCGGGACGCGGCGAACTCCTTCGCTCTCATGAACGATTTAGGTTTTCCGGGCACGTTTGGGCTACCCCACTGACGCGAGGTTGGTCATTTCTCCCTCTACCTGAACCCCTCTGAAAGGGCTCGCTCCAACGCGGCGCATGCAAGCAATCTGGTTGTGTCGATCAGCGGTATTGCGCAGTTATCGTCGCCCAAGGCCATCGGAAGTTCTGTACATGCCAGTATGATGGCATCGACGCTGCAAGATCATCCCGATCTCCGCAGCACAAAATCCTCGCACTGCATGGCTCATCAGGATGAAGCCGCGAGCCATGCGTGGAGGGCGCGATTGTGCAGCTAGTGCGATCGAACCTGGCATCGCGAGAGATTGAGATCGCCCGATCAACGACGGCGATAGTTGCCGCCGCACGCACGTAAAAACCGAGACGCGGCCCTGAACCCGAGCTCATCTCCGCCGTCTCCCCGGCTAGTCCACTTCGGTTTCCTGTGCTGCAGTGCCATTGCTGCCATCGCCGAACCGCTTGACGCTGCCGTCGACCACTTCCAGCGTTGCGGGATCGATCTTCACCTTGAGGACGTTTCCGCTGGCGTCGGTGACACGTAGCTCGTAGCAGCCGTCGTCGATCTTCATCCTGTCGATGGTCCATCCGAAGTCGCCCGCAAGCCGCCCCAAGGCCTCGAAGGATTGTCTCTGCTGGGGTGGGACATTGCATGTCTCACCGGCAAATGCCGCCGTTGCCGGCAATGCCGCGAGCAGCGCTAGCATTGCGAATGTCGTTCTCATGTTTCCAACTCCTGCGTTGCGGTTGTTCACGAAGGAGATCACGCGTCGATGAACTGACGGGCCACTGAAGCACAACACGAAGTGTCGTCAGCGTTTCGTCAGCGCGACCGGGGCAGCTTCCGTTTCTCTGATACATGTCGGTATGGGTTGGCATGGGCGCCTCGGGCCGACTGCTTGGGGGCTCTGCCCCTTGGCGCGGCGCAACGGATCGCTGGGACGGGTTTAAGCCCTTCCGGTCCGAGCGCGCGCCGGGCACTCTTGATGTTGCATATTTGATGTCACTATCAATGCCATCAATTGACTCACGGCGATATTAGTGTCATTTGAAGTGACATTAATTCAATGGAGGCAGCCATGGCCGAGACGCGCAGCTACAACAGCCCGCTGCGAGAGGAGAAAGTCCGCGAAACGCGCGAGGCTATCCTTCATGCTCTTTATCGTCTGATGAGCACATCGGCCGTTCCGGACGAGATCAGCATGGACGCCATCGCCGCGGAGGCTGGCATCCAGAGACGCACCGTCTTCCGCCATTTTCCGACGAAGGACGACTTGCTGACCGCTTTCTGGCCCTGGCTCAACGCGCTGATCGGCACGTCCATCGCCCCGGACAACGCCAAGGATATCGTCACCGGTCCCCAGGACGCCTTTCCCCGCTTCGATGCGCATGAGGCGGCGATCCGGGCCTCGCTTCACTCGCCAACAGGGCGTGCCATGCGGGCGAGCATGATCCCGGCCCGGCGCCTGCGCTTTGCAGGGGCGCTTGCCACCATTCTCGAAAACCTTCCGCCGGCCGAAGCCCGAAAGGTCGAGGCGCTGGCACACCTTCTCTATTCGGCCTCCGCCTGGGAGGTCCTCAAGGACTACGGCGGTCTCGACGGCGCCCAAGCCGGTGAGACCGCCTCTTGGGCGCTCGAAACGATCCTGTCCGCGGTCGCCTCGGGCTCGTCACCGCGGACATGACATCAAAAGCCAGGAGATATTGGCAATGAGCATACAGGTAACATCTGCGCAGGATGGCGAGACCCGCTGGGTTGTCGCCGACCGCATCCGCTTTCTCGGCGGACCTGCGGGCGCGAACCTCGAACTGGTCGAGGTCGAGATTCCGCCGGGTTCCGGCACGCCGCCACACAGTCACGCCTCGCCGGAACTGTTCTACATACTCGACGGCGAGATCACCATTCGGCACTTCGCCGCCGGCAAGCCGCCCGAGGTCGTTGCGGCGAGAGCCGGAACCTCGGTTCGCATCGACGGTTATGCGCCGCACAACTATGTCAATGAGAGCGATCGATCCGCTCGCATGCTGGTACTGGTCGAGCCCTCGATGACGGCGTTCTTCCGGGAGATCGGCACGACGGAGCCACAGGCCGCACCGGACTTCGCCCGTATTGGCGCTGCCATGCAGCGTCACGGTATCGAAGCTTTGCAGATGGCGTCCTGACCGGTGCCTGACACGAGCGCTCCTTCCATCGAATGGGGCGCTCGTTCAATTGTGGCGGGCATGGACGAAACGGATGCGCCTGATCCGTAAGAGATAGAGAGGGGCCGGGACGGGTTTGAGCCCGTCCGGTCCGAGAGAGAGCGCTGGCGGGCTTGCCCGTTTCCGCTCTCCCGAGGATGCCCCGATGAACGCTCCGTTCCCTCTTGCCGATACGCTGTCGGCAGCACCGCTTGCCGCGCCTTCCGATTCCGCCGCCTCCGTCCGTGCGGCCGCCACGGCGCTTCTGCCTCACCTCGAACGCGGTCAGCGCGTCGATACTGCGATCCTGCGTGACGCCATGGAGACCGCGTTCGGCGCGTCCGACGCCACGGGCCTCTGGAACTGGAAGACAGCCTATGAGGCGTGCGAGGTCGCAACCGTCCTCTTCCTGCGCAAATACGGAAAGGCGCTTTTCCGCAAAGCCGGTTCTCCGGTCGCCGCGCTTCCGCTGCTCGGCAAGATCGCCGGTCTTCTGCCGACCCATACCCGTCGTTCGCAGGAGAGCCAGGCGCTCCAGCAATTCTCGACGCCGATCCCGCTCGGTTTGGTCGCCGCGACCGCGGCGGCCATCACGTCCGCCGACCGCGTGCTGGAGCCCTCGGCTGGGACCGGGCTCTTGGCGATCCTGGCCGAGCTCGCGGGCGGCTCGCTCGTGCTCAACGAGCTGGCCGACACGCGCGCCGCGCTCCTGTCCTCTCTCTTTCCAGCGATTCCCGTCACCCGTTTCGACGCGGCGCAGATCGACGATCATCTCGATGCGACCGCCGTGCCCTCCGTCGTGCTCATGAACCCGCCGTTCTCGGCGATGGTCCATGTCGATGGCCGCATGGCCGACGCCGCGTTCCGCCATGTCGCCTCCGCGCTGGCGCGGCTCGCGCCCGGCGGCCGTCTCGTGACGATCACCGGAGCGAACTTCGGCCCGGAAGCGCCGGCCTGGACCGCCGCATTCACCCGCCTGCAGGAGCGCGGCCGGGTCGTGTTCTCGGCCGGAATCGACGGCGCGGTCTATGCCAAGCACGGCACGGCCTTCGCCACGCGGCTCACCGTCATCGACAAGTTGCCCGCCGACGATCCCACGGTTTTCCCGGCGTCACCGGGCACCGCGCCGGACGCCGCGACGCTCATGGACTGGATCGGCGCGCATCTTCCGCCGCGCCTGCCGGTCGATCCGTCCGTCATCGTGCAGGCCGCGGCGCCCGCCGCCGCGCGCAGCGTGCGCGGCTATCTCAACCGCGCCGCCAGGACCGCGCCCGCCACGCTGATGGCCGAGCCTGATGGCGTCGCGCTCGACTATGAGATTATCGACGCCGAGGTCGGGGCCGACGACGACAGCCGCATCTCGGACGCGATCTACGAAGAATACGGATTGCAGGCGATCCGTATTTCCGGGTCTCAGGCCCACCCGACCAAGCTCGTGCAATCGGCGGCGATGGCGAGCGTCGCGCCGCCGAAGCCGAGCTACCGCCCGCAACTCCCCACCAACATCCGCGAGCTTCTGTCCGATGCCCAGCTCGAAACGCTCGTCTATGCGGGCGAAGCGCACTCCGACTATCTCGCCGGCGCATGGACGGTGGACGAGACCTTCGATCTCGTCTCCGCCGCGCGTGACGATGCCGAGAAGGCCGTGCGCTTCCGGCGCGGCTTCTTCATCGGCGACGGCACCGGCGTCGGCAAGGGCCGCCAGTCCGCCGCGATCATCCTCGACAACTGGCTTCAAGGCCGGCGCAAGGCGGTCTGGATCTCCAAATCCGACAAGCTGCTGGAGGATGCCCAACGCGACTGGTCCGCGCTCGGCATGGAGCGCCTGCTTGTCACGCCGCTGTCACGCTTCCCGCAAGGGCGGCCGATCACGCTCGGCGAAGGCGTCCTATTTACAACCTACGCCACGCTGCGCTCCGACGACCGCGGCGAGAAGCTATCGCGCGTCAAGCAGATCGTCGAATGGTTGGGCTCCGATTTCGATGGAGCGATCATTTTCGACGAGGCGCACGCGATGGCCAATGCGGCAGGAGGCAAGGGAGAACGCGGCGATGTCGCCGCCTCGCAGCAGGGCCGCGCCGGGCTTCGCCTCCAGCACGCGCTCCCGAATGCCCGCGTCACCTATGTCTCGGCGACTGGCGCCACCTCCGTCCACAATCTCGCCTATGCCCAGCGGCTCGGCTTCTGGGGCGGTGAGGATTTCCCATTCGCGACTAGGGCCGAGTTTGTCGAGGCCATCGAAGCCGGTGGCGTCGCGGCGATGGAGGTGCTGGCGCGCGACCTGCGGGCGCTCGGCCTCTACACCGCCCGCTCGCTCTCCTTCGACGGCGTGGAATATGAGCTGGTCGAGCACGCTCTGACGCCGGAGCAGACCCGCATCTACGATGCCTATGCCGGGGCCTTCGCGATCATCCATAACAACCTCGACGCGGCGATGGAGGCCGCCAACATCACCGGATCGTCCGGCACGCTGAACAAGCAGGCGAAGTCCGCCGCGCGCTCGGCCTTCGAGTCCGCCAAGCAGCGGTTCTTCGGCCACCTGTTGACCAGCATGAAAACCCCGACCCTGATCCGGTCGATCACCGTCGATCTGGAAGCCGGCCATTCGGCCGTGATCCAGATCGTCTCGACCGGCGAGGCGCTGACCGAACGGCGGCTGGCCGACATCCCGACCGAGGAATGGAACGATATCCGGGCGGACATCACGCCGCGCGAATATGTCCTGTCCTACCTCGAAACCAGCTTTCCGGTGCAGCTCTACGAGCCCTTCACCGACAGTGACGGCAAGGTCTCGTCGCGTCCCGTCTTCCGTGACGGCCAGCCCGTCGAGAGCCGGGAGGCCGTCGCCCGCCGCACCGCGCTGATCGAGAAGCTGGCGAGCTTGCCGGCCGTCCCCGGCGCGCTCGACCAGATCGTCCAGCATTTCGGGACCGAGATGGTGGCCGAGGTGACGGGCCGCTCGCGCCGGATCGTCCGCAAGCCGGGTGCCGGCTCCATGGGCGACCGTCTCGTGGTCGAGAACCGCGCCGCGTCCGCCAATCTCGCCGAGACGCAGGCGTTCATGGATGACGTCAAGCGCGTGCTGATCTTCTCGGACGCCGGCGGCACCGGGCGCAGCTACCATGCCGAGCTATCGGCGCGGAATACGCGGCTGCGCGTCCATTACCTCCTCGAACCCGGATGGAAGGCCGATGCCGCCATCCAGGGCCTCGGCCGCACGCATCGCACCAATCAGGCGCAGCCGCCGCTGTTCCGCCCGATCGCGACCGACGTGAAGGCCGAAAAACGCTTTCTCTCGACGATCGCGCGCCGTCTCGACACGCTGGGCGCGATCACGCGCGGCCAGCGCCAGACCGGCGGTCAGGGCCTGTTCCGGCCCGAGGACAATCTGGAAAGCCCCTATGCGCGCGATGCACTGCGCCAGCTCTATCTCCTGCTCGTGCGCGGCAAGGTCGAGGGCTGCTCGCTCGACCGCTTCGAGTCCGCCACCGGCCTGAAGCTGATGGATTCGACCGGCATCAAGGACGATCTGCCGCCGATCACCACCTTCCTCAATCGGCTGCTGGCGCTGACCATCGAGCTTCAGGGCATCCTGTTCACCGCCTTCGAGCAATTGCTGACGGCGCGCATCGAGGGGGCCATCACCAGTGGCACCTATGACGCCGGGCTGGAGACGCTGACCGCCGAGCGGTTCATCGTCACCGATCGCAAGACCATCTATGTCCATCCGGGCACAGGCGCCGAGACGCGGTTGCTTACAATTACCCAGCGCGAGCGCAATCGTCCGCTCTCGCTGGACGCCGCGCTCGGCCACCTCGATGACTGGCGCGCGAAACTCCTCGTCAACGAGCGTTCCGGCCGCGCCGCCGTGCAGGTGCCGACCACCAGCACCATGCTCGACGACGGTGAGATCGAGCGCCGCGTGCGTCTCCTGCGCCCGATGGAGGGGCACAACATCCCGCTGAAGACGATGGGCGAGACGCACTGGATCGAAGCGGATCAGGATGCGTTCGCCGCCGCCTGGACGGCCGAGATCGCCGAGGTGCCGGAGTTTGCCGACAACACGATCCATGTCGTCACCGGTTTGCTGCTGCCGATCTGGAAACGCCTGCCGAACGAGTCGACGCGGGTGTATCGCCTCCAGACCGATGACGGCGAGCGCATCATCGGCCGCAAGGTCTCTCCGGCCTGGGCCGCGAATGCGACCACGACCGGCGCGACCGCGCTCACGCCGGATGACGCCTTCATGGCGCTGATGGACGGTCGGACCATCCTCGATCTCGCCGAGGGCCTTCAGCTTCGCCGCGCTCGCGTCATGGGTGCGAACCGGATCGAACTCTCAGGCTTCACCGACACCATGCGCGAGCGGCTCTCGGCCGATGGCCTGTTCCACGAAATCATCTCGTGGAAGCTCAGGATGTTCGTGCCGGTCGACGCCAACGGGCCGGTCGTACTCGCAAAGCTGCTCGAACGCTGGCCGGTCGAGCGCATCGGCGAAAAGGAGGCAGCGTAAATGGCTCGCCTCGATGCCGGCGAGCTCGCAATCCGTCTCGGCCGGAAGGCCGAGGCGGTTTGCAGTCACTATCTGTCGTCCGGCCATCGCGCCGGGCGATACTGGCAGGTCGGCGACGTGCGCAACACGCCGGGCCGGTCCATGTTCGTCCGACTGACCGGGCCGGAAACCGGCAAGGGCGCAGCCGGCAAATGGACCGATTCCGCCACCGGCGAGCATGGCGATCTTCTCGACGTCATCCGCGAGAGCTGCGGGCTGATCGACTTCAAGGACGTTGCCGATGAGGCCCGGTCCTTCCTGGCGCTGCCGCATCCTGAACCCGGACCGGGGAACCGTGACTGGCGACCGGCATCGGCGCCGACAGGATCGCCCGAAGCCTCTCGGCGGCTCTTTGCCATGGCAAAGCCCATCGGGCGGACGCTCGTGGAAACCTATTTGCGGGGTCGCGCCATTACGGCTTTGCACGAAACCGCAAGCCTGCGCTTCCACCCCCGCTGCTATTATCGGGCCGACGAGAACGCACCGACCGAGACATGGCCCGCGATGATCGCTGCCGTCACCGACCTCGCCGGCGTCATCACGGGGGCGCACCGCACCTGGCTCGATCCCGACGGCTTCAGCGAGGCGCGTCTTGGCCGTGCGCCGATCGAGACGCCCCGGCGTGCGATGGGTGATCTCCTGGGAAACGCCGTCAGGTTCGGCATGGGCTGCGACGTGATGACGGCCGGCGAAGGCATCGAAACGGTGATGTCCGTCCGTTCGGTTCTGCCCAGGATGCCGGCACAGGCGGCGCTCTCGGCGGCCCATCTCAGCGCCATCCTGTTCCCGACGACGCTGCGGCGGCTCTACATCGCCCGCGACAACGATCCGGCTGGCGACGGTGCGATGGCGACCCTGACAGAGCGTGCGAGCGCGGTCGGGATCGAGACGGTCGTGCTCACACCACGCCTCGGCGACTTCAACGAAGATCTCAGGCTGCTCGGCCACGACGCATTGGCGGCACGGCTGCGGGACCAGATTGTCTCGCAGGACATTGCCCGCTTCATGCTGCTGGCGGCCTGATCTATCACGGTCAGGTGGCGGCGGCAACGCGCGATCGCGGGCCGGTTCAGCTATGGCGATCTACCTCCGGCGCGGAGAGGCCACACCCACGGCCTTCTGAGAGGGCGATCGGGGCGTCAGCCGTGCCGGACAGGCAATGCCGGTTGCCGACGATTTTCCGCCGCGTCCTGCGGACGCTTTGCATCGCGAGGCAAAATCGCCGGCCCCCGTCATCCTCCTCTGCGTTCCGGCCTTCCGCTTCGCGTCAGGTGCAGGTCCGTCCCGCCCGCCGCCTTTCGTCGCCACGAAGGCCGCGATGGGCGCGGCCACGAGCCGGAGGCAGACCACCATGACCGAACACCACGACACCGACTACGAGCCGCACCACGCTTCCTCCCCGACCGATCACGTCCTTCAGGAACTGGCGCTCTACGGCTACCGTCCCTTCGAGGACGAACCCGACCCGCGGCCGCTCCCCGAGGGCAATGTCGTGGCCGGCAGCATCGCCGACATCTTCGACGCCCTCGTGGTGGCGCTCTCGGACACCCGCCTCGAACCTGACCTCGAAGAACTGCTCTGGGGCACGGTCAACCTCTTCCAGCGCGCAGGCGACCAGATCGAACGCGAGCTGGACGACAACGAAGTCGCGCAGCGCCGCCTTCAGCGGGAACAGGACGGCTCCGAGGTGAAGTCCGTCGAGCTGGAGCGCCTGACGGCAGAGGGGCAGACCCTTCTCGAACGGCGCGACGCCTTCGAGTTGATGCGCGACCAGGCCGCCGATCACTTCGAGCGCCACACCCACTCGGTCTGGCGGCCGCGCACAGGCTCCATGGTCAACCATCGCAACCTGACCGCCGCGATGATCGACAGCCGCGACTTCCTCTCCGCGAAAAAGCACGCCGAGAACGAGGTGCTCCTTCCGCCCGGCCCGAAAGTGGCCTTCACCGGCGGTCTCGACTACAACGACCATCGCTTGATCTGGGCCAAGCTCGATCAGGTTCACGCCAAGCACCCCGACATGGTGCTGCTGCACGGTGGAAGCCCGAAGGGCGCCGAACTCATCGCCGCGAAATGGGCCAGCAACCGCAAGGTCACTCAGGTCGCCTTCAAGCCCGACTGGGCGAAGCACGCCAAGGCCGCGCCCTTCAAGCGCAACGACGCGATGCTCGACACCATGCCGATCGGGGTCATCCACTTCCCCGGAACCGGGATTCAGGACAACCTCGCCGATAAGGCCCGCAAGCTTGGCATCCCGGTCATGAAGCACGGCGGCGCGTAAAGCGCCGCCGCAAGGCGGTTGTTTCAACCGCCAATACTTGACGGCACAGCAGACAAATGGCTTTGATGACGCTTCCTTGCAGAACCGGCGAAGCAGCATAGTCGCAGGCGGAGCGTATCTCCCGGCAGCCTGTCGTGATCCTCAACCGATCATCTGGAGGTTTCCATGACGCTGATCCTTCTCGCCATCTCGCTCACCATCACCTTCTGCGTGATCGCTTGGCATCTCGCCATCTATGCGTTGCCGGTGATGACCGGCATCACCGCCTTCCAATACGTCTATGCGACCGGCTCGGGCTTCATGATGTCCGCCCTTGTTGCCGTCGGTGCGGCCATCGGGTCCATCGTGCTGGTGATCGCCGTGCTCGGCTTTGCCAGGAATCCCGCGCTACGGCTGATCGCGCTCGCCATCTTCGCCATTCCGGCCGTCATCGCCGGCTTCGCGCTGGTCCATGGCGTGACCAAGCACATGATCGACTCGGCCATCGCCATCAACATCCTCGGCGGGATCGGCGGCATCGTCATCGGCATCGCGGCGGTGCTGAACCTCAATGCGGTCGGAACGGTTGCGCTTTCACGCTGACATCGCTGCTGCGGTGATGTTGGCGGCATGGGCCTGAAAGGAAGGGTGTCGCCCTTCGGGCCGCGCTTTCGGCTGCGCCGGAACCACGCCTGCGGCGCGTTTCCGCCATTCGGCTTCAATCGCTGACACGGGGCGGCGGCGATCCATCGCTCCCATGACCATCCCGGCAGCTTTCGCCGCCGGGCCTCCCGCCGTCCGATCAGAACAGAGTGTCATCGCCGTCGTTGAACCGCCATCGCAGTGTCGGCCGCTCCGTTCGGCCAGGTGCGTCGGGATCGGTCGGGATCTGCGATCGCGGCGGGCGATGCGGTGCCGGTCAGCCCATGGCGTTGCGCTACGGACTGCACTGCGAAGACCTTCATGCCTTTCCTGCAATGAATTGGCTCGAGCTTCATCCCGCGGCACAATGATCCGGCTATCGGTGCGGGCAATCCGGCAGGCGTCATTCTGGCGGAAATTCTCGCTTGCCTGCGAAGCCACGGCGCGGGTCGGCAGGCGAAGGAGAACGTGGCCGGTGCGCTATCAGGGCGGTGCGTCTGGCCCTGTCGTCATCTGCCGCCAGCAAGGATGCTGTTCTGGCTCCGGTCTCCATCGGGCTTACGGAAGCACCAATCCCTCCGACTGACTGATCCCCTAAGTCCGTTCTGTTTCCTTCCGGCAACCCCCGCGGTTTCCGGCCGTGTTGCCGCGCCGGGCGCGGCTGCCCGCTCCACCCGGAACTTGGGGGTCAAGCCGCCGCCGAAGGCGGCGATGCAGGAGTCTCCCGACGGCCTTGGTCGGGTCTCGTCGGAGGGAATGGTCCCTCCGGACGCAACGGAGACCTACAATGCAGAACATCGTCATCCTCGCCGGCAACATCGGCCAGACCCCGGAAACCCGCACCACCCAGGGCGGCACCAGGATCACCCACTTCACCCTCGCGACCTCGCGCCCCCGCTACTCGGACGGCAAAGTCGTCCGCGACAGCGAAGGCCGCCGGGTGCAGGACACCGAATGGCACCGGATCACCGCCTTCAACGGCCTCGGCAAGACGATCCAGCAATATTGCGATACGGGCATGAAGGTTCTGGTTCGCGGCCGCATCCACTACACCAAATGGACCGATCAGCAGGGCAACGACCGCTACGGCTGCGAGATCATCGCCGAGACCGTCGATTTCCTCAGCCGGGCGAAGCAGACCGAGAACGGCGGCGACGACCAGGGCGACATGGATGACGACATCCCGTTCTAACCGGACGGCGGCAGACCCGGCGGCGAAAGCCGCCGGGATTTCTCATGTTCGCGCCGGAGCGCCGCCCCACTCGCATCGCCCCACAACGCCGGGGCTACGCACAGTCTCACGCGCGGGATCGGAACAACCGGGCGTGCGTCAGGCACATATCCGGCGGCGGGCATCACGCAGGTCACGAACGGCGGTGGCCGGATCGCGATCGTCAGGCGGCGAGCCAGAGCAGCACCGGCAATGGCATTGCAGGGACAACCGGCTCCGGCAGCCGGAAACCACCCCGCTCTTATGGCTTAACCTTGGTTCCGGCCCCGGCCTTCCAGGGTCAACCCTCATGGGGTCCGCTACGCAAAGCGTGCGGTCGCTTCGTCTTCGCCTGCGCGATGACCCCGGCCGAGCCCAGAACACTTCGGGTGCCCGTCGAGCGGGGAATGGTCCCCGCCAAAATCGGGAGCCGGACAATGACCCTCGCAACTGCCAACGCCTACGCCGCCAGCCTCGCCTCCACCCTGATGGTCGCCATCATCATCTTTCGCGCCGGCGACGGCACCATGAGCGTGATGCCCGCCACCGAATATGACGGCGACGACGACACCATCGTCTCCGAGATCGATCCCTTCGCATGAGACGGGGCGGATCATCCGCCCCTCCATCTATTTCAGACGCCGCCCGCCCAATGCGGTCGTCGGTGTGGGACGGGGCTGGGGCCGCCTCATAGGCTTCCCGACGCCACCCGGCCTCGCGAATCGCTGCGCCGGCAGCAAGTCATCGCGGGTTCCGCGCAGCGCCTTTGGGCTGGCAAAAAGAAGCCAGAACGACTAAAATAGCCGTAGTTCTGGAGTACGCGTAGGTCTGAATGGGAGGTGATCATGTATGATCACCGCCCGACAATCACGGGCCGCACGCGCGTTGCTGGGTTGGACACAGGAGACGCTCGCTGACAAGGCCCGCATATCGCTGACCGCGCTCAAACGCCTCGAATCCGAAAGCGGACTCGATGTGTACGAGACGACGCGCGATCAGGTGCGCAGGGCCTTGGAAGCTGCCGGCATCGTCCTCCTGTCCACCGATAAAGGGCAAGGAGTGTTGCTGGTCGATGAGCGCGGAAGTAAACCCAATCCATCCAACGGCGCGCGTTGATCGGCGTGCAAATCCCGTCGACGCTTGCCATCGCTCCATTTTGGATCAAACTTGGTCTAGATGCAGCAGCCGCTTAGTAATCGAGCCTGCACGATGATCGAGACATTCGAAGATACCGCACCGGCAGGGCAGGAACTGACCGCCTACGACAAGGCGCACGTCAAGCTCTACGCGCGCTTGCTTGACGCGGATGCCGATGGCGCCGATTGGACAGAGGCGGTGCAGATCCTGTTCGGTCTCGATCCCGCACACGAGCCCGAACGCTGTCGACGCATCCACGACAGTCATCTCGCGCGCGCCCGCTGGATGACGCACACCGGTTATCGGCACCTTCTGCGCCAGTCCCAGCGCTGATCGCCGATGCTCGCGCGATGCTCTTTCGACATCGCGCAATGTCGTCTCCCGACCTTCCGCCACCTAAGATGAAATAGGAAAACTGGCCGTTCGACTTGTGCGCGTAATATGCGAGGAGTTGAACGATGAGGCCAGATACAAGCGACTGGCGGGACGACAGCCGATATGACTATTTCGATAGCTTGCCGGTCGAAGGTCTCGCTTGGGAATGCCTTCGCCGATACGTTCCTTATCAGGAACTCTACAGCGGTCTAGCGAATACGGCCGCCGAGGCCGTACCGCTTCCGAAAGATGCAGAACAGCTTTGGGGGCTGCGATTTCGCTGCCAGGCCGGGCCTGTCCGCGCTGGACCAGAATGTCGTGTGGTCGCCCTCATGCGATGGCGCCGTTCTCATGCTGACGCGCCGACCCGAGTTTCTGCCGCCTGCCTCCGCTGCATCCGCCGACGCGTTCGCCGTAGGGCGTAATGCTCCCGAAGGCGCCTATGCGTCTGTCTCCGAGCACGACATCCCGGTGCTTCTCCTTTCCGGCACGGTTCCAGACGACCAGCTCGCGGCTCTGGTTCCGTTCGATGCCGACGTCCTCGACCGGATCGACGCCCTGACGCGAATGGCGCGCATCTGGCTCGGCCGCCCGCCACCGCGCGACACGCGCATGACCGCCGAGCAGCGGCGGCGCTTTCGCCTGAAGCTGCGCGCCGCCGACGGCCATATGAACGGCGCCACCTATCGCGAGATCGCCATCGCAATCTACGGCGCGGCGCGCGTCGACACCGAGCCCTGGAAGACTTCGCCGCTACGTGATGCCGTCATTGCCTTCGTCGAAGGTGGCCTTGCCCTCATCAACGGGGGCTATCTGCAACTCCTTCGCCAGCGCCGCCGCTCCTAGTCGCCGCGCCGCCATGGCCTCCGGGGTGGAGATTTAGGCCACCTCAAGTCCCCCATCCATCCCGCCGACGGTTCTCCGCCACCGTGGTCGTTGTCAGCCGCTGATCGCCAGCGGCCCCCAGCAACCCCACGGAGGCCCGCCCCATGCGACCCGATACCGCCGCGCTCCCGCCACGCTACCTGCGGACCAAGGAAGCCGCTGAGTTTCTCAGCCTGTCCGCCCGCACCCTCGAAAAGCATCGGACCTACGGCACCGGCCCGGCCTACCGCAAACTCGGCGGGCGCGTCGTCTATGCCGTCGACGATCTCGAAACCTGGGCCGAGCGCGGCGCCGTCACCTCGACCTCCGATCCGCGCGGCTCCGTGCTGCCCGCCAAGCGCCAGACGCTGCCGACCGGCCAGAGCGCCGGCCGATACGCGCGCTGATCGTGGCCGGACCCTTTCATGGTGGTGCGGCGTCGTGACTCTTCGGAGCGTGGGCAGCTCGATCTGTTTCGCGCGCTCCCCGGCGACTTCGCGCCACGAGATGCGCAGGATCTCATGGCCTATCCCTTCTTCTCCCTCTCCAAATCCCATCGCGTGGCCCCGATCGACTTTTCGGCCGGCGACATCACGATCCGCGTCGAGGCCGTTCCCGATCATGGCATGGCCACGATCTGGGACGCCGACATCCTGATCTGGGCCGCCAGCCAGATCGTCGAAGCCCGCGACAACGGGCTTCGCACGTCCAGGCTGATGGCCGCGACGCCCTATGAAATCCTCACCTATGTCGGACGCGGCACCAGCTTGCGCGACTATCAGCGCCTCAAGGCGGCGCTGGACCGGCTGCAATCGACCACCATCTCGACATCGATCCGCCAGCCGGCCGAAGGCCGCCGCCATCGCTTTTCATGGATCAACGAATGGCAGGAGCGCACCGACCGCCATGGGCGGCCGGACGGCATCGAACTGATCGTCCCCGACTGGTTCTACAAAGCCGTCCTCGATGACGCGCTCATCCTCACCATCGACCCGGCCTATTTCCATCTCACCGGCGGTCTCGACCGCTGGCTCTACCGCATCGTGCGCAAGCACGGCGGCCGCCAGCGCGACGGCTGGCGTTTCGATCTGCGCCATCTCCACGTCAAATCCGGCAGCCTGTCGCCGTTCAAACGCTTCGCGTTCGAGATGCGCGACATCGTGCGGCGCCAGCCGCTACCCGGCTACGTCCTGTCGCTGGAGGTGGAGATCGGCGGGCGCACGCTGCTCGCTTTCGAGCCGCTCCCGGCCTGTGGAAAACCTGTGGACGGGCTCGTGCTATCGGGAACCCGGACTATCGTGCCATCGGGAACCCGAGGCTCGTGCTATCAGGAACCCAAACCGGCCTTAACGTCTGGAAATCGCAGGCGGATTCGCGCCCTTAACTTAGAGTCTAACGTACTGACTCTAACTTGTTGTTGTGAGTCAGTGGGCTGTGGAGACAACGCCTCTCCACTTCAATCTGTCACCGACAGACTGATCCGTAAAGCCGCTTTTACCGAACACGACATCGGCGAGCGCCCTCCAGGACGCGCGAACGCCGCCGTCTGCCGCCGCTGCGGCCGTTCCCTTCCATCATCGTCACGCTGAGGTGCGGCTCATGTCTCTCCGAGGAGCACTCGCTAACGTCCGTGGTCGGCATGGTGTCCGCCACATTCCGGGATCTGGAGACCAGGCGGTCAGGCTAACAAGCGCCGTGCGGTTTCGCCCGAAGGTTGCCGGCAACTCAAGTTTCGATCTCGCCCGTGTCCCCGTCTCCCCGGGAGACGCCGCTCCGCCGTGGCGGAACCTGGTGACGCGCCGGAAGGGCGCGGCCGGATCGCTTACGCTGCCATCATGCGCGAGCGATCCGGCCGCCCTTCAGGCCGACGCCATATCGGAAGGTCGAACCATCGACCCAGATCTTGTGCAGGAGCACGGCCAACGCCCGCGCCACGGCGGTCGCAGCCTTCTTCAGCCCCTTCTTCTTCATGAGCTTCAGCCCCCAGAGCCTGAGCTTGAAGGTCTTCGGGATGCGCGTGAGGATCGCGATCGCCGCCTCGTAGAGCATGGCCCGCGTCATCGCGTCCCCGCATTTGGAGATGCGCCCCGACCAGTCGGTCTCGCCGGACTGGTAGCGTCGAGGCGTCAGCCCGAAGTGGGCGCCGATGGTCACGGATTTCCTGAACCGGGCCGGATCGTCGACGGTGGCGCGAAAGGTCAGCGCCACGATGGCGCCGACGCCGGGCACCGTCATCATCCGGCGCACCGCCTTGTCTTGGCGCGCAGCCGCCAGCGCCAATCGGTGCATGCGAGCGAACTGCAAGCGCATCGCCGCGCGCGCGGCCAGCAGCGGCTCGACGATCTGCTCCAGCTCGGCAAGGCCGGCGACCAGTTCGCGCACGCGCCCGTCGAACTTGCCGATGGAGACCGGACCGACCTTCAGGCCGAACGGCCGGATCAGGCCGCGGATCATGTTCTCCATGTCGAGCACCTTGCCGAGCAGCGCCTTGCGGCCGGCAAGCAGCATCCGCAGCGCCTGCGCCTCGCGCGACTTGACGTGGACGGGCCGGAACCAGCCGGTGCGCATCAACTGCGCGATGCCTCGCGCATCGTTCCTGTCGGTCTTGTTCAGCATGGCGTTGAGCGCCGCCTTGGTGTGGCGGGTCTCGATGCAGACGATCGGCAGCCCCTTTTCATCGAGGGCGGCATACAGCCAGGCGCTGAACGAGAAGGCTTCCAGCCCGACCCGCTTGAGATGGATGCCCCATTCGGCCAGGAACAGCTCGATCGCATCCGGGTCGGACGGCAGTTTTCCTTCCCGGACGACCTTGCCCTCGCCATTCACCACGCAAACACTCGTCGCTTCCAGCGACACGTCCAGTCCCGCATAGAACTCCATGGTTCACCTCCGTCGCCGATCCCGACGGAGCACCGCGCACCGTCTTCCACGATCGCTTCACGAAGGCATCATCGCCACAGCCGAAACGCTGACCAGCGGGCACCAGTCAGTACCCCGGCTAACCAAGAATCTAACTTTGAAGAGCGCGCGCGCGATGTGGAAAACCTCATCCGCGACGCCGCCAGAAGCCTCAGCGTAGCCGCGAAAAAGCGCCTCCCGACCGCACAGGCCGGCGATCCCGACGCGCCCCGGCTTCCCCTCGATCCGCCGGGGGGACGCCGATGATCGTCGCGCTTCTCAATCAGAAAGGCGGCGTCGGGAAGACGACGCTCGCGCTCCATCTCGCCGGTGAACTCGCCGGGCCTGGCCGCCGTGTCACGCTGATCGACGCGGACCCACAGGGTTCGGCACTCGACTGGTCCGAGCAGCGCAGCCGGGAGGGCCTGCCGCGCGCATTCGGCGTCGTCGGCCTGGCGCGCGATACGCTCCACCGCGAAGCGCCCGAGCTGGCGCGCGATGTCGATCACATCGTCATCGACGGCCCGCCGCGCGTCGCCGGCCTCATGCGGTCGGCATTGCTCGCCGCCGACCTCGTGCTGATCCCGGTGCAGCCTTCGCCGCTCGACGGCTGGGCTTCAGCCGAAATGCTTTCGCTCCTGTCGGAAGCGCGCATCTACCGGCCGCAGCTCGTCGCCCGCTTCGTTCTCAATCGCTGCGCCGCGCGCACCGTCATCGCGCGCGAGACCGCCGAGACGCTGGCCGATCACGATCCGCCGGTGCTCGCCGCGACCATCGGTCAGCGCATCGTCTTCGCCGACGCCGCGCAGTCCGGGCGGCTCGCCTCGGAAATCGACAGCCGTTCGCCCGCCGCCCGCGAGATCGTTGCACTCGCATCTGAGATCGGGCGGCTGCGCATCGGCAACGGAGCCGCGTCATGACGGCCCGCGTCGAGAAGCGCGGCTTCGCCAAGCGCCCCGCCGATCCCGAGCAATGGATCAAGACGGCCGAGAGCTCGCCGCGCGCATCCGAGGCGACCGCCTACACGGCGCGGCTCACCATCGACGTGACGCCGGAGCTGCGCGGCCGGATCAAGATCGCGGCTTTCGGGCGCGGCGTCACCGTCGCCGACATGCTGCGCGAGCTGCTCACGCGCGAATTTCCCCCGAACCCAGGAGACCCCGAATGACCGGCACCGCGGCCCCGCGCGCGCGCGGCGGCCCAATGCCGTCCGCGCTCTCCCATGATCGCATGACCCGCGTCGAGCTGACGTGGATCGAGAAGAAGATCGAATACTGGATCAGGTTCGGCCAGGCGGCCAACGAACAGATCGTCGACCGTCGCCAGCGCATTCTCTCTTTCCGGCCGAACACCGTCTTCGCCTTCGTGCGATGGGCGGCGAACGACTTCGGCACGATCATCTCGCGCATCGACATCGTGCGGGCGGTCGAGCCGGGCGAAGCGTATCAGACGCTGCCTTTCGTGCGGCCGGGCGGCGAAATCCTGCTCAAGATCGAGGGCTGGCCGAAGGTCGAGGACGTGCTGCGCCATGTCGATGCGATCGAGGCGATCGGCATCGATGCGGACGCCGTTTCGCCGGAGCACTGGCGGCACGTCCACAACCGGATGGCCGCCGCCCATCAGCCGCGCGCCTACACGCTCGAACAGCATCGCGCCTTCCTCCTGCGCAGGAAGGTCCAGCCATGACGCGCGCCAGCCTCGTCCTCGTCATGGCGCTCGCCACGATGGGCATCGCCTATCCGGCGCTCACGCCGATGCCGGTCAAGCTGATGTGGAACGCCTCGGCCAGCGCGCCTGTCGGCTTCTACACGATCGACTTTGACGGGCCGTTCGACGTCACCGATCTTGTCGCGGTCGATGCCCCCGAACCGCTCGCCGCCTTCATGGCCGAGCGCGGCTATCTGCCCAGGGGCGTGCCGCTCATCAAGCGCGTTCTCGGCGTTTCCGGCCAGACCGTTTGCCGCACCGGCCGCACGATCACCGTGGACGGGATCGAAATGGGCGCGGCGCTGGAGCGCGACCGGATCGGACGGGAACTGCCGGTCTGGCACGGCTGCCGCCGCATCCAGACCGGCGAAGTCTTCCTCATGAACTGGCAGGTCCGCGACAGCCTCGACGGTCGCTACTTCGGCCTGACTTCCACCGACCAGATCATCGGCCATGCGATCCCGCTGTGGACCGACGAAGACGGCAACGGCCGGTTCGAGTGGCGCGCGCCGACGCGCTGACAGCTTCCCCCATCGGCGGGAGCGGTGCTCGCCGATGGCTTTTTCAACGCCACCGCAAAGGAAGCAATCATGCCTCAGATTGGTGAATTCAGACGCGAAGAGACCGGCTTCATCGGCAATCTTCTGACGCTGCTGCTCGTCCAGGACATCATCATCGTTCCGGCCGAGCCGTCCGACACCGAAAACGCGCCCGATTATCGCGTTCACGTCTTCGATGCCATGAGCAACGAGACCACCGCCGAGATCGGCGCGGGCTGGAAGCGCACCGGCGAGAAGGCAGGCGAATATGTCGCGTTGCTGATCGACGATCCGACATTTCCGCAGCCGATCCGCGCCAACCTGTTCCGCGACGACGATGCCGGAAATGACTGGTCACTGCATTGGTCGCGTCCGCGCGACCGCGCCGAGAAGGACTGACCGATGCCCGCTCGCCGTCCATCGACGAGCCATCGGAGTGCGCACGGGCGGCATCACGCCGCCCGGCGCATGGCTCTCTTTCTCCTTTCCGGCCTGATCCTCGCCACGAGCGCGACCGGCGCTGCTCTTGCACAGTCGGCCCCGGTGTCCCGTCCGGCCGCCGTCGATCCCTATGCCGCCCACATCACCGAGGCGGCGCAGCGGTTCGGCATCCCCGAACGCTGGATTCGCGCCGTGCTGCGCGCCGAGAGCGCGGGCGACGTGCGCGCGATCTCGTCGGCGGGCGCGTTGGGGCTGATGCAGATCATGCCCGACACATGGGCCGCCTTGCGCGTCCGATACCGTCTCGGCCGCGACCCCTATGACCCGCACGACAACATCCTGGCGGGCGCGGCCTATCTGCGCGAAATGTGGGACCGCTATGGCGATGTCGGCGCGATGCTCGCGGCCTACAATGCAGGCCCCGGCCGCTATGACGATCATCGTTCCACCGGCCGCGCGTTGCCTGCCGAAACGCGGGCCTATGTCGCCGCGCTCGTGCCGGTTCTCGGCGGTGCGGCCGCATCAGAAGCGTCAGTCCGGCGGGGCGATCCGCCGCCCGACTGGCGCGATGCGGCGATCTTCGTCGTGCGTTCCGCCGACGCTCGCCCCGCCGCGTCACGGTCGGCCAGTGAGCGTTCGGACGATAGCCGATCCTCCGTCACGGCGAGGCCGACCGACCCGGCCGCAACATCGGATTCGCCCCTTGTCGTCGCACGCTCCGCCCAAGGAGAGCGCCCATGAGCGTGCGAGCCGCCATTCGCGCGCAATCGTGGTCCGGCGTGCCATGGAGGGCGTCAGGGGCAGAGGCAGGCACAACAACCGGACGATGGCGAGATAAAAAGGCGCACGGTGCGCTTCGGTCGGTCGGTTGTTTTTGCTTGGGTTTTCGGCGCGTTCCGCACCGTGCCGCGCTTTCGCGCACTGTGCGCCGCGCGCCCATCTTACTGATTTCCCTGTGCCTTTTGCACCGCGCGGGGCTGCGTCATGGCCGATGACAGCGATATTCGCGTCCGGCCTGGGCGTATCCGATCGACCCGCGCACAGCAGGCGCGGCCTTTCATTGCGCAGGCGCTCGCCGCCGCGCAGAAGGCCGGGGGCCGCGTCTCCCGTTCCGGCAAGATCACGACGGGCAACCGCTCGCGCTTCGGGCGCGGCCAGCGCGCCAGCATTCAGGCCAATCGGCTGCTCACCGGCCGCTCGCGCATCGTGGTCATCAAGACCCGCGTGGTGCGCCATGGCGCGCGCGCCGCGCCGCTCGGCGCACACCTGTCATATCTGCGCCGCGACGGCGTGACCCGAGACGGGGAGAAGGCGCGGCTGTTCGGTCCTGAAAGCGACAACGTGGATGCCCGCGATTTCGCGGCGCGCTGCGAGGACGACCGGCATCACTTCCGCTTCATCGTCTCGCCGGAGGACGCCGTGGATATGGCCGACCTCAAGGACCACGCCCGCGAGCTGATGGGCCAGGTGGAAAAGGATCTCGGCACGAAGCTCGATTGGGTCGGCGTCGATCACTGGAACACCGACAATCCCCATATCCATATCATCCTGCGTGGCCGTACCGACGACGGCCAGGATCTCGTGATCTCCCGCGACTACATCAAGGAGGGAATGCGCGCCCGCGCGCAGGATCTCGTCACCCAGGAGCTCGGTCAGCGCAGCGATCTGGAGATCAACCGCAATCTGGAGCGGCAGGTCGAGGCCGAACGCTGGACGCAGCTCGACCGGCAGCTTGTCCGCGACGCCGGCAGGTCGGGCATCATCGACCTCGCGCCGCAGCCCGGCCAGCAGCCGGACGAGTTTCATGCGCTGAAGGTCGGCAGGCTGCGCACCCTCGAAATCCGTGGGCTCGCCGGACAGGTCGGACACCAGCAATGGTTCATCAAGGCCGAGGCCGAAGCCACGCTTCGCAAACTCGGCGAGCGCGGCGACATCATCAAGCGGATGCACCGGGCGCTCACCGAACGCGGGATCGAGCGCGGCTCGGCCAGCTATGTCCTCGCCGGCGAGAGCCTCGATGTCCCCGTCATCGGCCGCCTGGTCGAGCGCGGCCTTGACGACGAGCTGAAGGGAACGGCCTACGCCGTGGTCGACGGCGTGGACGGCCGCACCCATCACATCCGGCTGCCGCATCTCGACGCCACAGGCGACAGCCCACCGGGATCGATCGTCGAGCTGCGCGCATACGAGGACGCGAAAGGCGATCGCCGTGTCGCGCTCGCCGTCCGCTCCGATCTCGATCTCCAGCATCAGGTGAGCGCCACCGGCGCGACCTGGCTCGACCGGCAATCCATCGCCCGAGAACCCGTCGCCATGTCGGACGGCGGCTTCGGCGCCGAAGTGCGGGACGCGATGCGGCAACGCGCGGAGCATCTCGTCGGTGAAGGATTGGCCGAGCAGCAAGGCCGCCGCATCATCTTCAACCGCAACCTGATCGACACGCTCCGCCGCCGTGAAGTCGATGCCGTGGCCGGAAGGCTCGCGAAGGAGACCGGCCAGCCGTTCAAACCGGCCGAGAGCGGGGAATATGTCGCCGGCACCTACCGCCAGCGCCTGACGCTCGCCTCCGGCCGCTTCGCCATGATCGACGACGGCCTCGGCTTCCAGCTCGTGCCCTGGTCGCCATCCCTCGACAAGCAGCTCGGCCGCCATGTCTCGGGCGTCGCCCGCGACGGCGGCGGCGTCGATTGGGATTTCGGCCGCAAGCGCGGGCTCGGCCTCTAGCTCCAACAGACAAGGAACATCGCAATGTCCGCGACCAAAATCCTCTGGGGACAGATTCTGATCGTCTTCCTCATCGTTTTCTCCACCACCTGGGGCGCGACCGAGTATGTCGCCTGGAAGCTCGGGTTTCAGGCGCAGCTCGGGCCGCCATGGTTCGTCCTGTTCGGCTGGCCGTTCTACCATCCGCCCGCCTTCTTCTGGTGGTGGTTCTCCTACGATGCCTATGCGCCGGAGATATTCACCCAGGGCGCGTTCATCGCCGCGTCCGGCGGTTTCATCGCCATCGCCGTCGCCATCGGCATGTCGGTCTGGCGGGCGCGCGAAGCCAAGGACGTCGCCACCTATGGGTCGGCGCGCTGGGCCGAGAAGGAAGAGGTGAAGGCCGCCGGGCTGCTCGATCCCGATGGTGTCGTTCTTGGCCGCTACGACCGCGACTATCTGCGCCATGACGGACCGGAGCATGTGCTGTGCTTCGCGCCGACGCGATCGGGCAAGGGCGTTGGCCTTGTCGTGCCATCATTGTTGACCTGGCCGGGCTCGGCCATCGTCCACGACATCAAGGGCGAGAACTGGACGCTGACCGCCGGCTTCCGCGCCCACCACGGCCGCGTGCTGCTCTTCGATCCGACCAATCCGAAATCCTCGGCCTATAATCCCTTGCTCGAGGTGCGCCGCGGCGAGTGGGAAGTGCGCGACGTGCAGAACATCGCCGACATATTGGTCGACCCCGAAGGGAGCCTGGACAAAAGAAACCACTGGGAGAAGACGAGCCATTCCCTTCTTGTCGGCGCGATCCTGCATGTCCTCTATGCCGGGAACGACAAGACACTCGCCGGCGTCGCTGCTTTCCTCTCCGATCCGAAGCGCCCGATCGAGTCGACGCTTGCCGCGATGATGACGACCAGCCATCTCGGTGAAGCGGGACCGCACCCCGTCATCGCCAGCGCCGCGCGCGAGTTGCTCAACAAATCCGACAATGAACGCTCCGGCGTGCTCTCCACCGCCATGTCGTTTCTCGGCCTCTATCGCGATCCCGTCGTGGCCGAGGTGACGCGGCGCTGCGACTGGCGGATCGCCGACATAGTGGGCGACAAGCTCCCGACCACGCTCTACCTCGTCGTGCCCCCATCCGACATCAATCGCACCAAGCCGCTGATCCGTCTAATCCTCAACCAGATCGGCCGCCGCCTGACCGAAGACCTGCAGGCGAAGGGCGATCGTCACCGGCTGCTCCTCATGCTCGACGAGTTTCCGGCGCTGGGGCGGCTCGACTTCTTCGAGAGCGCGCTGGCCTTCATGGCGGGCTACGGCCTCAAAGCCTTCCTGATCGCGCAATCGCTGAACCAGATCGAAAAGGCATACGGCCCGAACAACTCCATCCTCGACAACTGCCATGTCAGGGTCAGCTTCGCCACGAACGACGAGCGCACCGCCAAGCGCGTGTCCGATGCGCTCGGCACCGCCACCGAAATGAAGGCGATGAAGAACTATGCCGGGCATCGGCTCTCGCCCTGGCTCGGCCATCTGATGGTCTCGCGCTCGGAAACCGCCCGCCAGTTGCTGACGCCCGGCGAGATCATGCAACTCCCGCCGAGCGACGAAATCGTCATGGTCGCCGGCACGCCGCCGATCCGCGCGAAGAAGGCGCGCTACTACGAGGATGCCCGTTTCCGCGAGCGCCTGCTGTCGCCGCCTCAACTGAAACGCCCCGACAAGCCTCGGCCCGACGACTGGAGCAGCCTGCCGATCCCGGCGAGGCCGGAGGCGCTGGACGCGCGGCCCGCGGACGGATCGGAAGAGGAAGACACCACCGATTCCGAACGCCGGCTGCAACCCGAACTCAGCCGCGCGAAGCCGACGGAAAAGAAGGAACCCATCGCCAACGAGTTCGAGATCGAGCTTCCAGACGAGAGCGACGAAGATGCCATGCGCAATCGGCGGATGATCAGTCAGATGCAGGGTGTCGCGCGCCAGGTGTCGCTCGACCCCGATGACGGCATGGAACTGTAAGCGCCATGGCCAGGTATCGGAAAAAGTCGAAGTTCACGGTCTATCTGGACCCCGACGTGACGCGGGCGCTGGCGGATTTCGCCGCTCGCCGGGATCAATCGCAGTCCATGATCGCCGAGGCCGCCATCGCATCCTTCCTGTCGCCGGACGATGCCGAGCGGCGCGAGGCCGTCGTCGCCAAGCGCCTCGACCAGATCGATCGCCGCATGAGCCGCCTGGAGCGGGACGTCGGCATCGCCGTCGAGACCCTGGCGGTGTTCATCCGCTTCTGGATCACGACCACGCCGGCCTTGCCGGAGCCTGCTGCGCAGGCAGCGCGCGCCAAGTCGGCCGAGCGGTATGAGGCGTTCATCACCGCGCTCGGCCGGCGCCTCGTCAAAGGGCCGAAGCTGCGACAGGAGATCCCTGAAGACGTCTCCGACACCGAGGCGTGACGATCTCGCGCGTCATCTGGTGAGGCCGTAACGACATCAAGATCAGGGCTCCACCGCCGTTCTCCTGTATTTGCACGCCACGCTACTACTACGACCGATACTTGTTGAACCGGCCCGATTTCAGGCTCTTTTAATCGACCCCGATCCGGGGATCGTCTGTCGCGCCTCGTGAACAAACGGGGCCGATATGACTGCCAGCCATCAAAAACCGGAAGCCATCGCACGCGGCGCGCGGATGCTGCGCACGGCGCTGGGTCCGGCGATTTCGCGGTTTCTGGAGGAGCCGTCCGTCGTCGAAGTGATGCTCAACCCGGATGGCCGCATCTGGATTGACCGACTTTCCGAGGGACTGTCCGACACGGGCGAAATCCTGTCGCCTGCCGATGGCGAGCGCATCGTGCGCCTGGTTGCCCACCATGTCGGCGCGGAGGTTCACGCCCGATCCCCGCGCGTCTCGGCCGAATTGCCCGAGTCGGGTGAACGGTTCGAGGGTTTGCTACCGCCTGTCGTCGCCGCACCCGCCTTCGCCATCCGGAAGCCGGCCGTGGCGGTGTTCAGCCTCGATGACTATGTGGCCGCCGGGATCATGAGCGTTGAGCAGGCCGCGACCCTGCGCGAAGCCGTGGCGGCGCGCGCCAACATCCTCGTCGCGGGCGGCACCAGCACCGGCAAGACCACGCTGACCAATGCGCTGCTGGCCGAGGTGGCGAAGATGCAGGATCGCGTCGTCATCATCGAGGACACCCGCGAGCTGCAATGTGCGGCGCCCAACCTCGTCTCCATGCGGACAAAGGAGGGTGTCGTCACGCTCTCCGATCTCGTCCGCTCATCCCTGCGCCTGCGTCCCGACCGCATCCCCATCGGCGAGGTTCGCGGCGCGGAAGCGCTCGACCTCCTCAAAGCATGGGGCACGGGCCATCCCGGCGGCATCGGCACGATCCACGCCGGAACAAGCATCGGCGCGCTGCGCCGCCTCGAACAGCTCATTCAGGAAGCCGTCGTCACGGTCCCGCGCGCCCTGATCGCCGAGACCATCGACCTTGTTGCCGTCCTCTCCGGCCGAGGCTCCGCGCGCCGGCTCGCCGAGCTCGCCCGCGTCGAAGGGCTCGGCCCGGACGGGGACTACCGCGTCACCCAAACCATCCCTTTGGCCATCCCCACCAGCACAGGAGACCCCGCATGAAGCCACCGATCAACTTGTCCAAGCCGTCGAAACCCTCGGTCCTGCGCGGTGCCTATGATCGCCTCGCAGCCTCGACCGCGCTTGTCACCATCATTGTGATGGCGGCCACGCCGCCCGCCTATGCCTCCGGCTCCTCCATGCCGTGGGAAGAACCGCTCCAGAAAATCCTCCAGTCGATCGAAGGCCCGGTCGCCAAGATCGTCGCGGTCATCATCATCATCGCCACCGGCCTGGCGCTCGCCTTCGGTGACACGTCGGGCGGCTTCCGCCGCCTGATCCAGATCGTGTTCGGCCTGTCGATCGCCTTCGCGGCGTCGAGCTTCTTCCTGTCGTTCTTCTCGTTCGGCGGCGGGGCGCTGGTCTGATGGCGGGCGCGTTCGAGCAACTGGACGTGCCGGGCTTCACCGTGCCGGTCCACCGGGCGCTGACCGAGCACATCCTGCTCGGCGGCGCACCGCGTTCCATCGCGATCCTCAACGGGACGCTGGCCGGGGCCGTGGGCCTCGGCCTGCGTCTCTGGCTGGTCGGCCTACTCATCTGGGCCGTCGGGCATTTCGCGGCGGTCTGGGCCGCCAAGCGTGATCCGCTCTTCGTCGAGGTCGGGCGCAGGCATCTGCGCATTCCGGCTTTCCTCGCGGTCTGAGGGAGGCGCAACCATGATGAACCTCGCCGAATATCGCCGCTCGGCTTCGCGCCTTGCCGACTATCTGCCCTGGGTCGCGCTGGTCGCGCCGGGCGTCGTGCTCAACAAGGATGGCTCATTCCAGCGCACCGCATCGTTTCGTGGTCCCGATCTCGATTCTGCTGTCGCCGCCGAGCTGGTCGCCGTCGCCAGCCGCATCAACAACGCCTTCCGCCGGCTCGGCTCAGGCTGGTCGATCTTCGTGGAAGCACAGCGCTCCGAAGCCGCGACCTATCCCGACAACCACTTCCCCGATCCGGCCTCCGGTCTGGTCGATGCCGAGAGGAAAGCGGATTTCGAGGAAGCCGGCGCGCATTTCGTGTCGGGCTATTATCTGACCTTCCTCTATCTGCCACCGGCCGAGGAAGCCGCCCGCGCCGAGACCTGGCTCTACGAGGGCCGCGAGCGCAGCGGCGTCGATCCGCATGAGATCCTGCGCGCCTTCACCGATCGCACCGACCGCGTGCTGGCGCTGCTCGACGGCTTCATGCCCGAATGCGACTGGCTCGATGACGGCGAGACGCTGACCTATCTGCATTCGACCGTCTCGACCAACCGGCATCGCGTTCGTGTGCCGGAAACGCCGGTCTATCTCGATGCGCTGCTCGCCGGCCAGCCGCTGACCGGCGGGCTGGAGCCGCGCCTTGGCGACCAGCATCTGCGCGTCCTCACCATCATCGGCTTTCCGACCGCGACGACGCCCGGCCTGCTCGACGATCTCAACCGCTTGGCGTTCCCGTATCGGTGGTCCACCCGCGCGATCCTGCTCGACAAGACCGACGCGACCAAGCTGTTGACCAAAATCCGCCGCCAGTGGTTCGCCAAGCGCAAGTCGATCGCCGCCATTTTGAAGGAGGTGATGACCAACGAGGCGTCCGCCCTCGTGGATACGGACGCGGCCAACAAGGCGGCCGATGCCGATCTTGCCTTGCAGGAACTCGGTCAGGACGTCGCGGGCATGGCCTATGTCACGGCCACGATCGTGGTGTGGGACGCCGATCCGCGTCTTGCCGACGAGAAGCTGCGCCTCGTCGAGAAGGTCGTTCAGGGCCGCGATTTCACGGCCATGATCGAAACCGTCAATGCCGTCGATGCCTGGCTCGGCTCGCTCCCCGGACATGCCTACGCCAATGTCCGTCAGCCGCCGGTCTCGACGCTCAATCTCGCCCACATGATCCCCCTCTCTGCCGTGTGGGCGGGGCCGGAACGGGATGAGCATTTCGGTGCGCCCCCCTTGCTGTATGGCAAGACCGAAGGCTCGACCCCGTTCCGGTTGTCTCTTCATGTCGGCGACGTCGGCCATACGCTGGTCGTCGGCCCGACCGGCGCGGGCAAATCCGTGCTGCTCGCGCTGATGGCCTTGCAGTTCCAACGCTACGAGCAAGCCCAGGTCTTCGCCTTCGACTTTGGCGGATCGATCCGGGCCGCCGCGCTCGCCATGGGCGGCGACTGGCACGATCTCGGCGGCGGGTTGACCGAGGGCGACGAGTTCTCCGTCGCGCTCCAGCCGCTCGCGCGCATTCACGACACCTACGAGCGGGCCTGGGCGGCCGACTGGATCGTGGCGATCCTGATGCGCGAAGGCATCACGATCACGCCTGAGGCCAAGGAGCATATCTGGACGGCGCTGACCTCACTCGCTTCCGCGCCGGTCGAAGAGCGGACCATCACCGGCCTCAGTGTCCTTCTCCAGTCCAACGACTTGAAGCAGGCGCTCCGCCCGTATTGCGTTGGTGGGGCCTATGGCCGGCTGCTCGATGCCGAAGCTGAACAGCTCGGCCGCGCTGCCGTGCAGGCGTTCGAGATCGAGGGGCTTGTCGGAACGGGCGCGGCTCCGGCCGTCCTGTCCTACCTGTTCCACCGCATCGGCGACAGGTTGGACGGGCGGCCGACGCTGCTCATCATCGACGAAGGTTGGCTTGCGCTGGACGACGAAGGGTTCGCCGGCCAGCTTCGCGAATGGCTGAAGACGCTGCGCAAGAAAAACGCATCGGTCATCTTCGCCACGCAAAGCCTGTCCGACATCGACAATTCGAGCATCGCGCCGGCCATCATCGAAAGCTGCCCGACGCGGCTCCTCCTGCCGAACGAGCGCGCGATCGAGCCGCAGATCACAGCGATCTATCGCCGCTTCGGCCTCAACGATCGTCAGATCGAGATCCTGGCGCGGGCGACGCCCAAGCGGGATTACTACTGCCAGTCCCGGCGCGGCAACCGCCTGTTCGAGCTAGGCCTGTCCGAAGTCGGCCTCGCGCTCTGCGCCGCCTCCTCGAAATCCGACCAGACCCTGATCGCCAACCTCGTCGCCGAGCACGGCCGCGACGGTTTCCTCGCCGCGTGGCTCACCGCCCGCGACGTGACCTGGGCCGTCGATCTCATCCCGAACTTCCCCCAAGCCGAAAAGGAGTCCCGACCATGACCATTCGCCGTTTCCGCTCGCGCGCCGTGGCGCTCGCCGCAACCATGCTTGCCGCCGCGCCGCTCGTGCTCACGCCGATCATGACCACGCCCGCCCATGCGTGGAAGATCGTCTATGACCCCTCCAACTATGCGCAAAACGTGCTGACCGCCGCGCGCACGCTGGAGCAGATCAATCACCAGATCACCTCGCTTCAGAACGAAGCACAGATGCTCATCAACCAGGCGAAGAACCTCGCCAGCCTGCCGTATTCGGCGCTTCAGACCTTGCAGCAGAACGCCCAGAAGACCCAACAGCTTCTCGGCCAAGCACAGAACATCGCCTTCGACGTCCAGCAGATCGATCAGAGCTTCCAGCAGCAATACGGCAATGTCTCGCTGTCGACGACCGATCAGCAGCTCGTCGCCAATGCCCGCGACCGCTGGCAGAACACGGTCGGAGGCTTGCAGGACGCTATGCGCGTGCAGGCCGGCGTCGTCGGCAATATCGACGCGAACCGTGGCCAGATGTCGGCGCTAGTCGGCCAGAGCCAGTCCGCGACCGGCGCATTGCAGGCGACGCAGGCCGGCAACCAGCTTCTCGCTCTGCAATCGCAGCAGCTTTCCGATCTCGTCGCGGTCATCTCGGCCAATGGCCGGGCAAGCGCGCTGACCGATGCGGAACGCGCCGCCGCCGCCGAACAGGGCCGCGAGCAGCGTCGCCGGTTCCTGACGCCAGGCTCGGGCTACCAGCCCGGCAACGCGCAGATGTTCAACCGCAACTAAGCTGGAAGGGAGCATCGTCATGGACGGCAAGATGCTGGCACGCCTCGGCGCAATCGCCTTCGTCGCCGTCGCCATCACGGCGACGGTGATCGAGCTGGACCGCAAGGAGGATGCGCCAGCATCTTCGCCGGTGCGGATTCTAAAAACCGACACCGACCCGCTGCGCGAAGGCCAACGCCGCTGCCAACAGCTCGGACAAAAGGCATTGGACGACACCGATTGCCTGCGCGTCTGGGCCGAGACACGCGACCGCTTCCTCGGTCGTCAGCCGGCTCCGGCCGCTCCGGAAGGACGGTAAACCATGGGCGGCGCGAGCGTCATCGACTCGTTTCTTGGGGTCTTCACCCGCTACATCGACTCCGGTTTCGGGTTCCTGTCCGGCGAGGTCGCGTTCATCGCCACCACGCTGATCGTGATCGACGTGACGTTAGCCGCACTCTTCTGGAGCTGGGGCGCGGATGACGACATCATCGCTCGCCTCGTGAAAAAGACGCTGTTCGTAGGCGTCTTCGCCTATCTCATCGGCAATTGGAACAATCTCGCAAAAATCGTCTTCGAGAGTTTTGCGGGTCTCGGCCTCAAGGGCTCCGGCACAGGCTTTTCGGCCGCAGACCTGATGCGCCCCGGCAAAGTCGCACAGACCGGCCTCGATGCCGGACGGCCGCTGCTCGAATCCATTTCCGATCTGATGGGCTGGGTCGCCTTCTTCGAGAACTTCATCCAGATCGCGTGCCTGCTCTTCGCCTGGGCGCTGGTGATCCTCGCCTTCTTCATTCTGGCCATCCAGCTCTTCGTCACCCTGATCGAATTCAAGCTGACGACGCTCGCCGGCTTTGTCCTGATCCCGTTTGGCCTCTTCGGAAAAACCGCCTTCATGGCCGAACGGGTGCTCGGCAATGTGATTTCCAGCGGCATCAAGGTTCTGGTGCTTGCCGTCATCATCGGCATCGGCTCGACCCTGTTCAGCCAGTTCACGCAGGGGTTCGGAGGCGTAACCCCGAGCATCGACGACGCCATGGCCGTCGTGCTCGCTGCCCTGTCTCTCCTTGGCCTCGGCATCTTCGGCCCCGGTATCGCTTCCGGCCTGGTCAGCGGCGGCCCGCAGCTCGGCGCTGGCGCTGCCGTCGGCACGGGTCTCGCTGCCGCCGGCGCAACCATGGCCGCGGGCGGTGGCGCGATGCTCGCTGCGCGCGGTGGAGCCGCAATGCTGTCGGGCGGAGCCGCCGCCGTGCGCGGCGGGGCAACGGCCGCTGGCGCGGCATCCGCCGCCTTCAGCCTTGGTTCGCTCGGCCAGTCCGGCGCAGCGGGTGCCGCTTCCGGCATCGGCGGCATCGCACGCGCGGCAGGCTCCGCCGCCATGTCGCCGCTGCGCCGCGCCTCGGCCAGCGTCAAATCCAGCTTCTCCGATGGCGTGAAGAGCGGCTTCGGCGCGACCGGCGGGTCTTCGACCATGGGTACGGTCGGCGGTTCCGCCGATGCAGCAGCCGCCGCCGCTTCCGCCACCCACACCGCCAAGGGCCAGCCCGATTGGGCGAAGCGAATGCAGCGTTCGCAGCGCGTGACCCACGGCGTTCAGGCGACCGCCCACGCCGTCCGCTCCGGCGAGAGCCACGCCTCCGGCTCCTCCGTCAACCTCTCAGAAAGTGACCGCTCATGAACCTCTTCAGACGACCCGCCGCGCATTACGGCAAGACGCCGCAGCCCGGGACGCCCTATCAGCGCGCCGCGCAGGTCTGGGACGAGCGGATCGGCTCGGCCCGCGTGCAGGCGAAGAACTGGCGCTATATGGCCTTCGGCTCGCTGTTCCTCTCCGCCGGCTTCGCCGGCGCGCTGGTCATCCAGTCGGCGCGCGGGACCGTGGTGCCCTGGGTGGTGCAGGTCGACAATCTCGGCCACTCGCAGGCGGTGGCTCCGGCGACAGCCGACTATCGGCCGACCGATCCGCAGATCGCATGGCACCTGGCCCGCTTCATCGAGCAGGTCCGCTCCATTCCAGCCGATCCGGTTATCGTGCGGCAGAACTGGCTTCGCGCCTACGAGTGGACGACCGATCGCGGCGCTGGCGCGCTCAACGACTATGCCCGCGCCAACGATCCCTTCGCCAAGGTCGGCAGGCAGCAGATCGCCGTCGAGGTCTCCAGCGTCATCCGTGCCTCGCCGGATTCGTTCCGCGTGGCCTGGACCGAACGGCGCTACGAGGACGGTAAGCTCGCCACGACCGAGCGCTGGACCGCCATCCTGACCATCGCGCTTCAGCCGCCCCGCGACGCCGAACGCCTCAAGGCCAATCCGCTCGGCATCTATGTCAACGCCATCAACTGGTCGCGGGAGATGGGCCAATGAGCAGCGCTATCCGCAAGCCCGCAATGGCGGCCGTTCTCCTTTCGGCGACCATGCTCGCCGGGTGCGCTACCAACCGCCCGCCGGAAATCAGCTACGACAACAGCGTCCCGCCGCTTCCGGCCATTCCTGCCGCCGTGACGGATGAGCGGCTGAAGCCGATCCATGTCCCGCCGGCCTGGACTGTTGCGCGCGGCGGCACGGCAGGGGCGACACCGACGGCGCGCGTGGAAAATGCCAATGCGGCAGCCCGCGTGCAGCCGCGTCGCGAGGGCTATTACAACGCCATCCAGGTCTATCCGTGGTCGGAAGGCGCGCTCTATCAGGTCTATGCCGCGCCCGGCCAGATCACCAACATCGCGCTCGAACCGGGCGAGAGCCTGACCGGCGCCGGACCGATCGCGGCCGGCGACACCGCCCGCTGGATCATCGGCGACACGGAATCCGGCTCCGGCGTCGCCCGCCGGGTCCATGTGCTGGTAAAGCCGACGCGCGCCGACATCACCACCAATCTCGTCATCACCACCGACCGGCGCACCTACATGGTCGAGCTGCGCTCCGGCGAGAAGCCCTATATGCCGGTCGTCGCCTGGGCCTATCCGCAGCCGGCAGGCGGCGGCCGTCAGGCCACCCCGGCAACGCCGGTCATCCCGGCCGTCGCCGCGCGTAATTATCGCTACAGCCTGACCGGCAGCAGCAATCCGCCATGGAAGCCCGCCGCAGTCTATGACGACGGCCGCCGCGTCTATGTCGAGTTCCCCCGCGGCATCGTGCAGGGCGAAATGCCGCCGATCTTCGTCATCGGCCCCGAGGGCGAGGCGCAGATCGCTAATACACGCATCTATCAACACATCCTAATCGTCGATCGCCTGTTCGGCGCGGCCGAGCTACGCCTTGGCAGCGGCGACCGCCAGCAGACCGTCAGGATCGTCCGCACCGACGGGAGACCGCAATCATGACCGAAGCCGAATCCAATGCAGCTCCCATGCGCCTGCGCGCCGAAGCCCCCCGCGTCACGCGTCTGTCACGCAAGATGCTCGCCGGAGTCACGGCTGTCGCCCTGGTCGGGATCGGTGGCGCGCTGATCTATGCGCTCCAAACACGCACCGGCGGCGATGGCGGGGAAGAACTCTATTCCACCGCCAACCGTCAGCCCGCCGATGGTCTTGCCGGTCTGCCGCGCGACTATACCGGCCCCGTTCTCGGGCCAGCGCTGCCCGGCGATCTCGGCGGCCCGATCCTTAGCGCGCAGAATGCCGGCCAGCCCATAATGCCGCCCGTTGTTCCGACACCCGGTGTCGACGAGGCCGAGCAGCGCCGTCGCGCCGAGGAAGAGGCCGCCCGCCTCAGCACCGTCTTCTTCCAGTCCCGGCAGGGGTCGACGACTGCCGCTTCGCCGAGTGCCATGCCCGGCTTTACCGGCTTCGACCCCGCCAGCGCGGCGGGACAGCCGACCGCGCAGGACAAGCAGCTCGCCTTCCTCAATGCGGCGGCCGACCGGCGCACGGTGACGCCGGATCGCGTCACGCCACCGGCATCGCCCTTCGTGCTTCAGGCCGGCGCGGTCATCTCGGCCGCGCTCATCACCGGCATCCGTTCCGATCTACCGGGCCAGATCACCGCGCAGGTCACGGAGAACATCTATGACAGCCCGACCGGCAGCATCCTGCTCGTGCCGCAGGGGACGCGCCTTATCGGTCAGTACGACAACGCCGTGCAGTTCGGCCAGCGCCGCGTTTTGCTCGTCTGGAACCGCCTCATCATGCCGAACGGCCGCTCGATCGTTCTCGAGCGCCAGCCGGGCGCGGATACGCAGGGCTATGCCGGCCTGGAGGATGGCGTCGATTACCATTGGTGGGATCTCGCCAAGGCGGCCGCGCTCTCGACCCTGCTCGGCGTCGGAGCGGAACTCGCCACCGATGACAATGACCGCCTGATCCGAGCCATCCGCGACGGCGCGCAGGACACGATCAACCAGGCCGGTCAGCAGATCGTCCAGCGTCAGTTGCAGGTCGCGCCGACCCTGACCATCCGGCCCGGTTTCCCGATCCGCGTCATCGTCACCAAGGATTTGGTGCTCGAACCTTACAGGAGCTGACCATGACCAAGCTGAAACTCGGCCCCATTGCGGACGATAAACCCGTCAAGGTCGCGCTGGAGCTGCCTGCCGCGCTCCATCGCGACCTCATGGCCTATGCCGAGATCCTCGGCCGCGAGTCGGGACAGGCATCGGCCGATCCGGTCCGTCTCATTGTTCCTATGCTGGAGCGATTCATAGCCACGGATCGGGGATTTGTGAAAGCGAGGAAGTCAAAAGCATCGCAGTAATGATTGTTGCTCTTGTTGATCGGGATAATGTACGCGCGAGACTGAGCAATCGACGGCAGGCCGGATTATCGTTCCGGGGCGACCACACTGCGCTGAAGGGCAGAACTTCGTTCGCGATCGGTCGATATGTGATTCCTGGGAACTGTGCGACCGTAGTTGCTTCGCTTGTCAGCGTTAGACCTCGGCCGACCGCTACGAGCGAGAGAAGATTGTCTCGACCGACATATTGTGTGTCAACTTCCGGATGCCGTCCAAGATCAGCGAGGCGCTGCACCAAGTAGTCGTGAATCTCCGGCCCCGGCGCCCCGTCGCTTACAATGAACCGCTCGCCGACGAGGTCGCGCCAGTTGAGTTCCGCCTTGCCGCAGAGCGAGTGGTTAGCGGGAAGGACAACAAATACCCGCTCCCACCAAAGCTGATCGACTTCGCAATCGGGCCACTGCGACGTACCGGTGATGAACGCAACATCAAGTCGCAACTGACGAATCGCCGAAACATGATCCGCCGGATCGCCGTCTATCAGCTCGATTCGAACCTGCGCGTGACCCTTATCATAAGCACGCAGCAACTCCGACAGGAAGCCCGAGGCGAGCGAGGAGAATATCCCGATCTTGATCCTACCGTCTTCGGAGCGTCCGATCGTCGCGACGTCCTTTGCACCATACTCGATCTGCCGAAGTGCCTTTCGCGCGTGCCGCACGAAGCGCTGCCCGGCCAGCGTCAGAATGACACCGCCATTGTGCCGCTGAAAGAGCGAGGCGCCCAAGTCATCCTCAAGATCGCGGATTCGACGGCTGACCGCTGACTCTCGGATGCCAAGCGCCGACGCAGCCTTGCGAAAACTGCCATGTTCCGCCGCGGCAACGAAATATCGGAGGTGGCGTAGCTCCACTTATATCCCGCTGAGTTCATGACGTAACCGGCCCCTCCCACAGGGAGAAAGCAGGCGCCCTCGTTTCCATTCACATAGGATCGACCAGTACCGGGCGACCGGGATAACGGCCTTGCTGTCGATGACAATTACCCCCTCGCGGTTCCCTCTTGTGGTATGCACCCATAGCAGATAGATAGTAATAAATTACTTTCTTCTGCGAGTGCAAGCCATGAGTGGACATCCCAAGCATCTTCCCGCTGACGAGCGACGGGCGGCAACCGTGGAGGCTGTGGTCGATCTGGCTGCAGAACAGAATCCGAGCGACATCACAACGACGGCCATCGCGCAGCGAATGGGGCTGACCCAGGGGGCGCTGTTCCGCCACTTCCCGACCAAGGATGCCATCCTGGAGGCAGTCATGTCCTGGGTGGCCGAGCGCTTGCTCGCCCGTGTGGATGAGGCCGCAGAAGGAGCCACGTCTCCAATCGCAGCCCTTGAGGCGGTCTTCGTGACGCATATCGATTTCGTGTCTGAACACCCGGGGGTGCCAAGAATGCTCTTTGGGGAGTTGCAACGTCCGGGGGAGACTCTTCCGAAGCGGATGGCCCAGACGTTGATCCGCCACAACGGCGAGCGGCTTCGTGGCTTGCTCGAAGCAGGGAAGACACGGAGCGAACTGCATGCAGATCTCGATCCAGACGCCGCAGCTACCCTGTTCATCGGCACGGTCCAGGGACTCGTCATGCGATCTATGCTGGCGGGCGATGTCACACGCATCCGTGGCGATGCGCCCGGCGTATTTGCCATTTATCTGCGCGGTATCGGAACGGTGCAATGAAGAGTATCCGCCTATCCAGCGTCGCAAAGCGGGGCATCATTGTTGCCGCCGTCATCACGATAATTGGTGCTGGATGGCTGTGGATGCAGAGCGGCGACCGCGACGACAATGCACTGCGCCTGTATGGCAATGTCGACATTCGGGAAGTTCAATTGGCCTTCCGTCAGTCGGGCCGTGTAGTGCGGATGCACTTCGATGAAGGAGATCACGTCGAAGCGGGCGCGCGCTTGGCAAGCCTCGACGCACAGCCATTCGAGGAAGCACTCGCGGCTGCAGACGCGTCTGTGGATGTTTCACAGGCGGAACTCGACAAATTGCGCCGCGGCCTGCGACCGCAAGAGATCGCACAGACGCAAGAGGTCCTCAATCAGGCATTGGCCGTCGCCAGGGAGGCGGAGCGCAATTTCGATCGTCAGAGCCAGTTGCTCACGTCGGGGGCCACGAGTCAAAAAGCGGCCGATACTGCTCGCACCGCGCGCGATCAGGCCGTGGCCAGCGTCAATGCGGCCCGGGCAGCCCATTCGCAAGCTGCAGAGGGCTTCCGCAAAGAAGATATCGCAGCGGGGCAAGCCCGCCTGGCCGCCACACAAGCGGCACGAGCACAAGCTGCCACCGCCCTTGCAGACACCGTGCTGCTCGCGCCAAGCACTGGCACGATAATCGCCCGAGTGCGCGAACCCGGCAGCATGGTTGTCAGCCAGAGCCCGGTCTACAGTGTCAGTCTTGACGCACCGGTTTATGTGCGCGCTTACATCGGTGAACCGGATCTGGGGCGCATTGCGCCCGGGATGCGAGTGCGCGTTCGGAGCGACTCCTCCGACAAACTCTATCAAGGTCAGATCGGGTTCATTTCCCCGCGCGCCGAGTTCACGCCAAAAACGGTAGAGACCGCGGATCTGCGCACGGATCTCGTCTATCGCCTGCGGATCGTGGTGATCAATGCAGATGCAGCGCTGCGCCAGGGCATGCCGGTGACCATTGAGGTCGATGACGGGAAAGCCTCCAACGCGCGCACCACAGGCCATTAACGTGTCGGGTAGCGTAACATCGGACCCGCCTCGCGACCCTAATAGTGAGGTCGCGGTCGTCATCGACGGGGTGAACAAGCATTTTGGCAGCGTGCATGCATTGCAGGGCTTGAACGCACATATCCGATACGGCTGCCTTACCGGGCTGGTTGGACCGGACGGCGCAGGCAAGACCACCTTGATGCGCATCCTGACAGGTCTGCTGACACCGGACAGTGGCCACGCCACGGTGGCGGGTTTCGATGTGGTGGGCGACAATGACGCCATCCACGTCGCAACCGGCTACATGCCGCAGCGCTTTGGTCTCTACGAAGACTTGTCGGTCATGGAGAATATGCGGCTCTATGCGCAGTTGCGCGGCATGGATGCCGACAGGAACGCTGATCTTTTCGCGGAATTGCTCGACTTCACGCGCCTTGCCCCCTTTACCGAACGCCTGGCGGGCAAGCTCTCCGGCGGCATGAAGCAAAAGCTGGGTCTCGCCTGCGCCCTGATGGCCCGGCCTGCCGTACTGTTGCTTGATGAACCCGGCGTCGGCGTCGACCCGGTCAGCCGTCAGGACCTGTGGCGCATGGTGCAGGCGTTGACCGACGAAGGAATGGCTGTGGTCTGGTCGACCGCCTACCTCGACGAAGCCGAGCGCTGCGACAGCGTATTGCTGCTCAACGAAGGGCAACTCGCTTACGACGGACCGCCCGGAGAGTTGACGGCGCGCCTTACAGACCGAAGCTTTCGCCTGGAGCAGGTCGGCGATAGCCGCCGGGCCGTGCTTGCCGAAGCACTGAATCTGGAAAGCGTCAGCGATGGGGTAATCCAGGGTGCCGGCGTACGCATGGTGTTGCGTGCGCATTCGGGAACCGAACAGATAACCGCGCTTGCCGATCGGGTCGAGGCGCATCTCAGGGCGGTGCCCGCCCGCTTCGAAGACGCCTTCATCGACCTTCTTGGCGGCGGCCCCGGCGGCACATCGGCGCTCGCCGAGGGGTTGCCTCCTGTCGAGCTTGCTTCGGACGTCGCCGTTTCCTGCCGCGATCTGACGAAGCGCTTTGGTGTTTTCACAGCCACCGACACTGTGAGCTTCGAGGTCCGCAAGGGAGAAATCTTTGGTCTGCTCGGGCCGAACGGCGCTGGCAAATCGACGACGTTCAAAATGCTGTGCGGCCTGCTCAAACCCACCAGCGGAGAGGCGCATGTGGTGGGCCTCGATCTGCGCCGGGCGACCGGCGCGGCCAAGGGCCAGCTTGGCTATATGGCGCAGAAGTTCTCGCTCTATGGTTTGCTATCCGTGCGGCAAAATCTGGAGTTCTCCGCAGGCGTATATGGCCTGGAAGGCGCCGCGCGGCAGGCGCGGATCGCGGAGATGGTCGAAATCTTCGGTCTGCAGACCTGGTTGTCGGCGGCGCCGGATTCGCTGCCGCTCGGATATAAGCAACGCCTAGCACTGGCCTGCGCGGTGATGCATCGCCCGCCCGTGCTGTTCCTGGATGAGCCGACTTCAGGCGTCGATCCCATCACTAGGCGCGAATTCTGGACCCATATCAACGGTCTTGCCCGCAAGGGCGTGACGGTGATGGTCACCACCCATTTCATGGACGAGGCAGAATATTGCGATCGGGTTGCGATGCTTTATCGCGCCCGGCTGATCGCGCTCGATACGCCGGACGCTCTCAAGCGCGGCGCTGTCAGTGATCTTCGGCCGGACCCGACCATGGAAGACGCGTTCATTCATCTGGTCGAAGCCGAAGATCTCGCTGACGACCCTCGCAGCGGGACGACCGCATGAACGGCGTGAACGAACCGCGCCCGCATCACCGGGTGCCTCTTGAGGCCATGCGCCGCTTCGACCCAAAGCGTCTTTGGGCTCTGGTGCTCAAGGAAAGCCTGCAAGCGATGCGCGATCCATCCACGCTGTTGATCGCCTTCGTCCTTCCGGTCGTACTGTTATTTCTGTTTGCCTATGCCGTGTCGCTGGACGTGCGTGCGGTGCGCATTGGCGTCGTGCAGGAATCCGAATCCGCGTCAGCTCAATCACTGGCCGCCGCATTCGCCGGCACACGCTATCTGGACGTCACCTTCGCCCATGACCGGCGCGAGGTCGCTGACCGGGTCGTCTCCGGCAGCCTGCGCGGCTTTGTCGTGATTCCGCAGGATTTTGAGCAACGGCTGGCCAATCGTGGAGCTCAGCCTCTCGTGCAGATCATCACCGATGGCTCGCAACCCAATACCGCCAACTATGTCACGAACTATGCGCAGGGCGTCGTGCAGACCTGGCGGAACGGCCTTGGTGTCGAGGCATCCCCGGCAGGCGTAACACTGGAACCCCGCTACTGGTTCAACGCAGAGCTGGAAAGCCGCCGTTCGCTCGTACCCGGCGCCATCGCCATCGTCATGACCATCATTGGCACCATGCTGACCGCCCTCGTGGTCGCACGCGAATGGGAACGGGGCACGATGGAAGCGGTGCTTTCAACGCCCGCTTCTGTCGTTGAAATCCTCATTGGAAAGCTCTTGCCCTATTTTGCGCTTGGTATGTTGTCCACGCTTGGCGCCACGGTGCTGGCGGTCTTCGTGTTCGACGTGCCACTGCGCGGATCGCTGGCTGCTCTTCTTTTGCTTTCGGCCACGTTCATGGTTCCTGCGCTCGGCCAAGGGTTGCTGATCTCCTCTGTTACGCGCAATCAGTTTCTGGCTGCACAGATTGCACTGTTCTCCGGCTTTCTTCCGGCATTCATGCTGTCGGGCTTTCTCTATGAGATCGACGCCATGCCAGCGCCGATCCGGGCCATCACCTGGCTGATCCCGGCACGTTATTTCGTGTCTTCGCTGAAGACCATCTTTCTGGCCGGAGACATCTGGGCGGTCTTTGTGCCGAACCTCTTGGCGATGGCCGGAATCGGAATCCTGTTTTTCCTCCTGGCGAAACGCGCCACGCGCAAGAATCTGGAGTGAGCGGCCGTGGCGCAACACAATAGCTATTTCGCTTTCACCCGACTGCGGGCGCAGTTCATCAAGGAAGTCCTGAGCATCCTGCGCGACCCGCGCAGCCGGATGGTCGTGTTCGTGCCGCCGCTGTTGCAATTGCTGGTGTTTGCTTTCGCCGCCACGCTTGAAGTGCGCAATGTCGATATCGCCGTGCACAATCAGGATGCGGGCCGCTGGTCGTATGAACTGATCACACGGCTGGACCGGGCCGAGTTCATTGCCAAAGTCCATCACGTGACCGACAGCCAGGCGTTGCGCCAGCTTATCGACCAGGGCAAGGTGATCGCGGCGCTCGATATCCAGCCAGACTTTTCGCGCTCCATTGCTGCCGGCGACAACGGTCGCATCCAGGTGCTGATCGATGGCCGGCGGAGCAATTCAGGGCAGATCACCACCGGTTATCTCTCTGCCATCGCTGCCGAGGTTGGAGCGGAGGCCAACGCCGACGCCGGTCCCGCAACGCCAGCGGCGGTGCGCAACTGGTTCAATCCCAATCTGACGTACCGCTGGTTCATCGTACCCGGTCTCTCCGGCATATTGGCCTTCTTCAGCGCGCTGCTTATTACCTCGCTGTCGATCGCCCGCGAACGCGAACTGGGTACATTCGACCAGTTGCTGGTGTCACCGACCTCCACGCCGGAAATCATCGTGTCCAAGTCGCTGCCGGCGCTGGTCATCGGCACCATGCTCGGACTTCTGATGATGGCGGCAGCGGCCGGGCCGTTCCAGATTCCGTTTAACGGCTCGTTTGGGTTGCTTTTTGTCAGCCTGGTCCTGTTCATCCTGTCGGTGGTGGGCATCGGCTTGATGATTTCCGCGATCAGCGCGACCCAGCAGCAGGCCATCCTTGGCGCCTTCGCCATCGGCGTGCCCGCCGTTCTGATGTCGGGCTTCGCCACGCCGGTCGAGAACATGCCCACAGTGCTGCAATGGCTGGCGCAGGCGATTCCACTCACCCATTTCCTGATCATCGTGGAAGGCAGCTTTCTCAAGGCAATGTCGCCCGGCGATATTCTTGCCAGCCTTTGGCCATTGGCGCTGATCGCCCTGGTGTCGCTGACCATGGCCATCATCTTCGTTCGAGGACGTCTGCAATGAGTTTGATCCACTATCGCCAGTCAGAATCTTTGGCGGATCCGGGCGGACCTTCCTCTCGATGGCCGAATTTCACAGTATTGATCTTCGGCTGCACCTCGTTGACCGTCTGCGTCGTCGGTCCCGACTATCGCGTGCCACCTTCCATTGATACGGGCATCGGCTGGATCCGGCCCGTTCCGAAGGCGCCTGCGCCAACGGACCTTACGCGCTGGTGGACAACACTTGGCGATCCTGAATTGGAGCGATTGGTCGACACCGCCCTCGCTGAAAACCTGGATATCCGCCAGGCGGCGGCGCGTATCGACGAAGCGCGCACGCTGCGGGATCGGGCCGCTGGTCAGCAACTGCCCGCTGTTTCCGCGGGCGCTAGCGTGAACCGGCGTCGGCAAAGTGAAAATGGCCCGCTGCCCATTGGCGTCATTCCCGGCCTCGAAGCGTCGCAGACAATCTACGATGCCGGTTTTGACGCGGCCTGGGAACTCGACCTGTTCGGCGCCAATCGGCGGGCGTTGGAAGGCGCAAGCGCCCGCTTGCAGGCAACGGAAGCCGAAGCGCTGGGCGTTCGCATGCGGATCGCGGCCGAAGTCGCCCGCACGTGGTTCGAGGCGACCGGCGCCAGAGAGGAATTGCGTACGCAGCAGGCGACGGTCGCAACCCTGCAACAGACCCTGGACCTCATGCGCAGCCGTGCCGCTCTCGGCGACGTTTCCGGTGCCGACGTGGATGCAGCCTATGAGCGATGGGCCGCGGCCAGTGCCATGCTACCAGGCATCGAGGCTCGACAGCGCGGGGCGGTGCTCGGTCTTGGCGCCCTGCTCGGCTCACCGCCGGAACGGGAACTAAAGCTGCTCGATACCGCCGCGTCGACCCTTACACTGCCGGCGCTGCCCGTGGGCGAACGTGCCGACATATTGCGTCGCCGCCCCGATATTCTGGCAGCCGAACGGCGGCTGGCCGCCAGCACCGCCGATATCGGCGTGACTACCGCGGAGCTGTTCCCCAAGCTGTCCATTGGCGCTGGGGGCGGATTCCAGGCGCTCAGTCCCGGCGACTGGTTCGACTCATCCAGCAGCCGCTTCTCCATCCTCCCACTCATTTCGTGGCGATTGTTCGATGGAGGCCGTGTGCGCGCAGAGATCCGTGCCCGGGAGGCTGCTCAGCGGCAGGCCGCGCTGGGCTATGAGCAGGCCGTACTGACAGCGCTGGGCGATGCGGAGCGCACTTTGGGCGACTATGAAGCGGGACTGGATGCGCTTGCACTTCGTCAAGCGGCGCTGGAGGCGTCACGCCGCAGCTTTCGTCATGCTGAAACGCGCTTTACTGCCGGCGACATCGCGCGAGTTGAATGGCTTGCGGCCCAGCGTCTCCTGCACGAGGCCGAAATTGCAAATGTGCGTGCGCAGACGACAGCTGCCGTTCAGTTGGTAGCATTGTACAAAGCGATCGGAGGCGGCTGGAGTGCGGCCGAAGTAACCTCATCCACCCCCATTTCGTAACAGGTTCGGTGGTCGACTTTTGGGCAGCGATGTATTGTCGGCTACCATTCTACAGTATATTGTCGTTGCCGTGACGCGGCATCTCCTTCCCAGGACAATCGGGATTATTTGATCTCGAACCAGTTTCCGTAATTGGCGAAGTTGAATAAGCACTGCGCGCGACCAATGCGACAATGCTCACGATACACCAAAATGTGGTCCGCAGGCTCATGGCAACGAGAGTTCGCATTTCGTAAGCGCCACCCTGGAAGATCCACACACCAAAGCCAGCAAAGACTATGACAGTAGCAACAGCTACAGAGACCGCGGATGCAGGCGCCCATCTGCTTCGCAACATCAAACCAATCCCGATGATGATGTATGTAAATCCAGCAAGAAAATTAAAATATAAGACGAATGGTACAATTTTCTCGCTAGATTCGATTATCCCATGAAGACCGAGAATAGCGTTTCCACCCGAAACGACCGTGGCTATTCCAAATAGAATTGCCGCTACACCGGAGGCTTTTATAGCCACATTTATTCTATGTTTAGACATCGACCTCGCCCCATTCGCTCTTGTGAAGCGTAGCCTATCGTTCCAACTTGAAGAGCTGCTCGCCAGCCCTCATGCCGATATATCCATTGTTGGATCGCACCAATTGCACGCACCGCTCGGGAAGCAGGGTGCCGGGTTTGAGGCATAGGCCATCTGGCGTCGCTCTCCATTTCGGAGACAATTCCACAGGCCCGCCGGTCATCTTGCCTTTGCCGTTTTCAAAAAGGACAAGGGTGGTAACGCGGCCATCGTCCATCGTCATCTTCCACGGACGCCCGTCCGTAATATTGTAGGCAGGCGACATCTGCTCTGCCATTACAGGGGCAACCGAAATCCCCATCACAAATGTTGTGAACACTGAAATTAGTAGCACGAAGCGATTTACTTGACCGCTTCGGCGATAATTAATCAGGGCGTCCTTCATTTATATCTACTCCAGAGGTTGCAGAGGCCCATCGTCAGCATGGCGCTCTACACTCACGCCAACCCACGATTCCTTGGGCGGTCGATCAAAGCGTCCTTGGATAACTCCCAACCGTTTGGCGACAGCTTCGGTCGTGAGATCCGTAGAATCTTGTTTGCGGGCAAGGTCAACGACGGTTTGGACCGTCGCTTCACGTCGGTCACCCGGGCGAAGACGAGCTTGCCGACGGACCATATATGCCGTCATTAGAAAGTAACTTATTACTATCTAATGACGGCGCGATTTGTCAAGTGTGCCCAGTCCGGAGCAGGAAAGCTCTCCTGCCCTAGCCTTCTATGGCAGTAGCAAAGAGAGGATCAGCGGCAGCCCGAGACCGGACGCAAAGGGCGTTGCCGAGTAAAGGTTGACGCTGGTGCGCCTTAACCCCGGAAGCAGAGAGCTTTCATTGCGCAGCTTCAATGCCACGGCGATAGATGGCATACACGGCTGGGGCGTCACGGCGAATCCGACTAACCTTGCCGGCCAACAATGACTGCATGACCAATCCCTGAATGGTGCCGATGAACAACACGGCCGCGGCATCCACATTCAGTTCCGCATTCAGTTCGCCTTGCGCCTTGCCTGCTTCCATCAGGCGACGCAGCCGCTGTTCGTACTGACGGATCAAGGTCTGGACCATTCGCTTCGGAAGGGTCTCGCCCGGTCGTTGCAACTCCCCGAACAGCATTCTTGGCACACCCGGGTGCCTTGCCACGAAATCGATGTGCGTCATGAACATGGCTTCGAGGGCCGCCGCTGGGGTCGCCGCGCCTTCGGCCGCCTTGTCCACGCGGGCCAGCAGGCGTTCACTGACCCAGGACATGGTTGCTTCCAGGATCGCGTCCTTGGTGGGGAAGTGGCGAAACAGCGCGCCCTGCGTCAAGCCCATTCGATCCGCAATTGCGGTGGTCGTAATCTCGGCCGGGTTTTGCTCGGCCGCCAGATCCACAACGGCCTGTACGGTGGCGGCTCGCCGTTCTTCGGCGCGCAGGTATTGAGGGCGTTCGTTCACTGTTCAGATCTCCACATAGTGAGTGATGTATTACTTCAATAATCGTCAAATGTCTTCCCGGAAGAAGGTCAATCTGACGATTCGGGACAGAACGAGCGAGGCTGTGATCATAGGTAACGGTGGTCTGGTTCGGCTTGGTTCGATGCGTTGCGACGTCACTTGCGTGGAAAGTCGCTGAGCGCGACTCGGCGGCGTCAGCCAGAAACCCGCGCGTGCCGATGCCCCAGAAGAACTGTCGTCGGCGACGTGGGTTGCACATTCGCGCAAAGACGATTAGATAGTAATATGTCACTTACTAAACGGGGCTGGTGATGACCACTGCTGCCATGATTGACAAGCCCGCGTCGGCATCGCTTGAAAGCGCGCCCCCCGATGCCTTGGATGCGGTTGCTAACGCCTTGCGGGCACGTGGCACTGGCGGGTTGTCGCCGGCGGCGGGCTTGTTGGCGTGGTATGACTGGGCGCTGCACCTGAGTCTTTCACCGGGCAAGCAGCGCAACCTGCTGGAAAAGGGGCTGCACAAGCAGCAGCGACTCGCGCGTTATGCAGTGCGCGCGGCAAGTGCGCACGACTGCCCGACTTGCATTGAGCCGCTGGAGCAGGATCGGCGCTTCGCCGATTCTGCTTGGCAGCAATGGCCCTTCAACGTGATTCACCAGGGCTTCTTGCTGCAGCAGCAGTGGTGGCACAATGCCACCACCGGCGTGCGCGGCGTGTCCCGCCATCACGAGAGATTGGTCACTTTCGCCGGGCGGCAGTGGCTGGACATGTGGTCGCCTGCGAATTTCATTTGGACCAACCCCGAGGTGCTGCGCGCCATCGCGGATAGCGGTGGCGCCAACCTGTGGCGCGGTGCGATGAACTTCCTCGATGATGCGCGGCGTCTCGCGCTGAACGATGCGCCAGCAGGGGTCGAAGGGTTCGAGGTTGGCAAGGACGTGGCGGTCACACCAGGAAAGGTCGTGTACCGCAACCACCTGATCGAACTGATCCAATACACACCCACGACACCTGATGTGTATGCCGAGCCGGTCCTGATCGTGCCATCCTGGATCATGAAGTACTACATCCTCGACCTGTCGCCGCACAACTCGATGGTGAAGTATCTGGTCGACCAGGGGCATACGGTTTTCATTATTTCATGGAAGAACCCGACCGCAGCCGATCGCGACCTCAGCCTGGACGACTACCGGCGTTTGGGGGTCATGGACGCGTTGGACGCGGTCACGGCCATCGTGCCTGAGCGCAAGGTGCAAGCCGTCGGCTATTGCCTGGGCGGTACCTTGTTGGCGATCGCTGCTGCTGCGATGGCGCGCGATGGTGACGAACATCTGCAAAGTTTGACGCTGCTAGCGTCTGAGACCGACTTTCGTGAATCTGGCGAGATCGCGCTTTTCATCGACGAGAGCCAACTGGCGTGGCTCGAGGCCGGCATGTGGGACAAGGGCTATCTTGACGGCAGGCAGATGGCTGGCGCGTTCCAGATGCTCAATTCGCGTGACCTGATCTGGTCACGACAGGTTCGCGAATACCTGTTGGGTGAGCGGCAAGTCTTCAACGATCTGATGGCCTGGAATGCCGACGTGACCCGCATGCCGTATCGCATGCACAGCGAGTACCTGCGGCAACTGTATCTGAGCAACGATCTGGCAGAGGGACGCTATCAGGTCGACGGGAGGCCGGTGGCGCTCGCCGACATCGACGTGTCCATGTTCATCGTCGGCACGGTGCGCGATCACGTCGCGCCTTGGCCCTCTGTGTACAAGATGCACCTGCTCAGTGATGCGGAGTTGACCTTCGTGCTCACCAGCGGTGGGCACAACGCCGGCGTGGTCAGCGAGCCGGGGCATCCCCGGCGCAGCTTCCAGATTGCCACCCGTGCCGCCGGCAAGCGCTACGTCGATCCGCAGATGTGGCGCGCCGAGACGCCTTTGCACGAGGGTTCCTGGTGGCCGGCCTGGCAGCAGTGGTTGGCGCAGCGCTCGGCCGGGCGCGTAGCGCCACCTGCCATGGGCGGCAGCACGTACACACCACTTGGCGACGCGCCCGGGACATACGTGGCAATGACGTGACATGGCCATCCGCGGCGGAGACAGAGCCGCCGCGGTTCAATCGGGTCACCTCGCAAGGAATGGTCCATAGCCGCCCCCAATGGGGCACAACGTGACCGTGGAGCACTGCAATGAACAGCGAACTGCCCATCCAACTCTACAAAGCCAACGCCGAGCTACAGCTACAGATCACTCGTTTGCTGCAAGAAAGCGGACATCGCTGGCTAGAAGCCATGCAACAGCTCAGCGCTGGCGGCGTAGAGGAAACCACTGCGCGCATCCAGAGGCTTCAGCAGGCGGCAGACTGGCAGGCGCTCGCGACCTTGCCATCCGAGGCGTTCCGGTGCCTGTATCAGGGCCGCGTTGGCGATGCCCAAGCAATCGCTCAAACCGCCACCAGGGGCCAGGCCGCCTTTGTCGATGGCCTGCGCCAGGCGCTCGCGACCTGGCAGGCGTCTGTCTCCGAGACACTTGGTGCTAGTGGTGACGCTGCTTCTTTTGCGCAGCTTTTTCAGCCATGGACACAGCCCTGGTCTGCACCAGCCGCCACGCCCAAGAGCAAGGCCGAAAAGTGAGGAGGTCGCCATGAGTACCTCTCAGCGAACAGCCCTGGTGACCGGAGGCAACCGGGGATTGGGCGCCGCGATCGCCCGTGCTCTGCACGACGTCGGCCACCGCGTAATCGTGACACATACGCCGGGCAACACCACGATTGACCAGTGGCAGCAAGCGCAAGCAACACAGGGTTATACATTCGCCGCCTACGGGGTGGATGTGTCCGAATACGAATCGACGCAGCAACTGGCGCGGCGCATCCACGCCGATGGTGATCGGATCGACATTCTGGTGAACAACGCCGGCATCACCCGCGATGCCACGCTGCGCAAGCTCGACAAGGCCGGCTGGGATGCCGTGCTGCGCACCAACCTGGACTCCCTGTTCAATGTCACCAAGCCATTCATTGATCCGATGGTGGAGCGAGGTTGGGGACGCATCGTAAACATTTCTTCGATCAATGGCAGCAAGGGCCAGTTTGGCCAGACCAATTACTCGGCTGCCAAGGCCGGCGTGCATGGATTCACCAAGGCGTTGGCGCAAGAGGTGGCGCGCAAGGGCGTGACGGTCAACACCGTCTCGCCTGGCTACCTGGCCACCGAGATGGTGATGGCGGTGCGCGAGGACGTACGCCAGAAGATCATCGATGCGATACCAGTCGGCCGCCTTGGTCAGCCGGATGAGATCGCAGCGATGGTAGCATTCATCACGAGTGATGCCGCTGCCTTCATGACCGGCAGCAACGTCGCCATGAACGGCGGTCAGCACATGTACTGATACGCGGGGAAGCTACGCTTTAACCGCAGAGCTGGCGCATCGGGAACCTGTGTTCATCAACACTGAGGCAGACTTGGATCAATCTCTACTCAGGAATCGCACCTTCGACGACCTCACGATCGGCGAGAGTGCTTCCCTCGTGCGCGTCGTTGGCCGCGACGACATCGATCTTTTCGCCACCGTGTCCGGCGATGTAAATCCCGCTCATCTCGATCCCGTCTTCGCGTCGACCGATATTTTCGGACATATCGTCGCTCATGGGATGTGGACCGGCGCGCTGGTCTCGGCCGTGCTCGGCACGAAGCTGCCGGGCCCGGGCACGATCTATCTCGAGCAGGATCTACGCTTCCGCAAACCGGTCTCCCCCGGAGATACGATCACTGTCACCGTCATCGTCCGGGAGAAGTGGCCGGAGCAGCGCATCGTCGTACTCGACACGCGCTGCGCGAACCAGCGCGGCGAGGAGGTATTGAACGGCTCGGCGACCGTGATAGCTCCGGACCGCACCGTCGAATGGCCGCGCGCGAAGCTCCCCGACGTTGCACTGGTACGGCGTCACCGATACGAGCATTTCGTCAACGAGGCTCGCGCCCTGCCAGTGCTCAAGGCAGCGATCGTCCATCCTTGCTCGCCTGATGCCATACTTGCCGCGGTGGAGCTCCGTAACGAGGGTTTGCTCGAGCCGCTTCTCGTCGGGCCCGAGGCCAAAATCAGGGCTGCGGCTGAGGAGGCCGGCGTCTCGCTTGATGGTATCCCGATCGAAGCCGTCGAGCACAGCCACGCGGCTGCTGCCCGCGCCGTCGAGCTTGCCGCCGGCGGTCGCGTCGCCACGCTCATGAAGGGTAGTCTGCATACCGACGAACTGCTCGGAGCGGTTATCGCCGAGAATTCCGGACTGCGGACAGATCGTCGCGTCAGCCATGTCTATGCGATGAGCGTGCCCGCCTACTCGAAGCCGCTTGTCGTTACCGATGCGGCGATCAACATTCAGCCGACTCTCGATCACAAGCGCGACATCTGCCAGAATGCAGTCGACCTTCTGCACACGCTCGGCGTCGTCGAACCGCTCGTTGCCGTCCTTACTGCCGTCGAGACCGTCAACTCCCGCATGCCATCGACGCTCGACGCCGCCGCGCTGACTGTCATGGCGGCTCGCGGCCAGATCACGGGCGCACGCGTCGATGGGCCGCTCGCCTTCGACAACGCCATCAACTCCGACGCAGCGCGCACCAAGGGTATAATCTCGCCGGTCGCCGGTCAGGCAGATATTCTGCTCGTACCGGATCTCGAGGCCGGAAACATGCTGGCGAAGCAACTGATCTATTTCGGCGGCGCGGACGCAGCCGGGCTCGTGCTCGGCGCCCGCGTGCCGATCATCCTGACGAGCCGAGCCGATTCCTTGCGCACCCGCATCGCCTCCGCTGCCCTTGCCAAGCTCGTCGCATTTCGCCGGTCTCAGGAAGTAAAACCCGCATGAGCCAGCGCATGCTTGTCACGTTCAACGCGGGATCGTCCACGGTGAAGCTCGGCCTGTTCGCCCTCGAAGGGGATGGGGCGCGGCGCATCGGGAAGGGAATGATCGACTTCCACAAGCCGCCCCTTCAGTTTCGTCTTCTCGAGGGACAGGACAGGTTCGATGTGGCGCTTGAATCCGACCCTGCCGCCGAACTGCATGAAGTGCTCGGCGAGGCCTTCCGCCGGCTGTCCTGGCACTACGATATGGATCAGATCACCGCCGCCGGCCATCGCATCGTTCATGGCGGCGACACCTTCGCCGGACCGATCCGGCTCGACGACACGGCGTTCGAAACCTTACAAGCCCTGACGCCGCTCGCGCCGCTGCATCAGCCGCAGGGGTTGCGGCTCGTCCGCGCGATCAGCCGCTTGCGACCCGGGCTGCCGCAAGCGGCCTCTTTCGACACAGCTTTCCATCGCACCCAGACGGACCTCGTTCGTCGCTTCGCGATCCCGCGCGCCCTGCATGACGAAGGTGTGAAACGCTACGGTTTCCATGGACTTTCCTACAAGTTTATCGCAAGCGAAATTGCGAAAAGCGAGCCCGAACTCGCCGGCGCGCGCGTCGTGGTCGCCCATCTTGGCAGTGGCGCCAGTTTGTGCGGATTGGCGGGCGGCCGCAGCTGCGACACCAGTATGGGCTTCTCCGCCCTGGATGGGGTTCCGATGGCGACCCGCTGCGGCGCGCTGGATCCTGGCGCTGTTCTACATTTCATTATGCAGAAAGGCATGAGCCCGGCCGATGTCGAGGATCTGCTCTATCGTCGCTCCGGGCTCCTCGGCATCTCCGGGATCAGCGCCGACAGTCGCGAATTGATCGAAAGCGCTGCCCCCGAAGCCGCCGAGGCGCTTGAACTCTTCTGCTTTCGCATCGCCGGCGAAATCGCCCGACTCGCGGCCACGCTCGGCGGGCTCGACGCTGTCGTCTTCACGGCGGGCGTGGGCGAAAATCAGCCGCCGGTGCGCGCCGCGGTCGCGCGTCGTCTCAGCTGGCTCGGGCTCGAGCTGGACGAGGCCGCAAACGCCGTCAATGCCCGGTCGATTGGCGCCGCAGGCGCGCGCGTCAAAATACTGGTCATCGCGACGGACGAAGAGAGCGTCATCGCCGACGAGGCGCTGTCGGTTCTGCGACCTGACAGCGCCGCTGTAGAACGCTTGTGATGTCCCCCATCGTCGACCTCTCGGGCAAACGCGGGCTCATCATCGGCATCGCCAATGCACAGAGCATCGCCTCCGGCTGCGCTCATGTCTTTCGTCGGTGGGGGCGGAACTTGCAATCACCTATCGCAATGACAAGGCGCTGCCTCATGTGGAGCCGGTCGCGCGCGCAACGGACGCGACGACCTTCGCGCCCTGCGACGTGCGCAGTCCTGGACACCAACTTGATGCTCCGGGCAATTAGGAGTGGGAATGAGCAACATTTTCCGTGCGCTCGGCCGTCTATCGTTCGTCGTCATCGCCATGACGATCCTTGCCGCCTGCAGTTCTCTTCCGCGGACACAGTACACCGCCAATGACGCGCTATCCTCGCGTGTGCTCGACCTCAACGATCTGCGGAAATATGCGGACGAGCCAGTATCGACGTTCTCCAATGAAGCGCGCATGCCCCTTCGTGCTGGCTCGCATAGCTATCTTGCGCTATCCGGAGGCGGTGCCGACGGTGCCTACGGTGCCGGCGTCTTGAGCGGCTGGGCCGCAGCCGGCACTCGCCCGCAGTTTTCAGTTGTTTCGGGGGTGAGTACCGGCGCATTGATTGCGCCGTTTGCATTTCTTGGGTCTACCTACGATGCCACGCTGAAAGAAATATACACCAGCGGCATAGCGGAGAGCCTTCTCGGATCGCCAAGTATTACGAATGCCCTTTTTAGATCGGGCGTGTTTGGAAATACGCGTCTGCGCGAGCTCGTCGCTCATTATGTTGACCAGCGTATGCTCGCAGCAATTTCTGCCGAGCACGCTAGGGGCAGAAGGCTTTTCATTGTAACCACCAATCTCGATACGCAACGCACGGTGATCTGGGACATGGGGCGAATTGCTTCGATTGGATCAACTCAGGCTTTGAACCTGTTTCGGGACGTCATTGCCGCATCGGCAAGCATCCCGGTGGTATTCCCACCTATCCTAATCGACGTTGAGGCAAATGGGCGTCGTTTTGAGGAGATGCATGCGGATGGGGCCGTGATGACGCCCGTACTGACGTTACCGGATGCATTCCTCTTACGGAATGGAAACTTCAGCCGAAATCTACATATAGACATCTATATCTTGATCAACAACAAGGTTGACCCAGATTTTCAAGTGGTGCGGAACAACACTGCGGATATCGCTGCGCGGAGTTCTGCCTCGCTCACAAAGAGGCAAACTCGGTCTATTCTATACGACACCTTTGACTTCGCCCGGCACAACAAGCTTGGGTTCAACCTGACCTACATCGACGGGAATGTTCCGTCACCTGCCTCGCCTGACTTTGATACAGGCTATATGCGGTCTCTTTATGAGTACGGTTATGAAAAGGCGAAAACCGGTCCGTTCTGGGAGAAAGCGCCACCATCGAATGATCGTCCTCTGAATGGCGGCCGCGAACAAAGGGTTGGAATGTAGCGAGCCGGAGACCGTCGACAAAGCTGTTTGGTGTGAACTCGGGCTGGCTAAGACATCAAACACGCAAATCAGCTTTGCTCGGCTCGCATGCACTCGCGATGTCGGGCTAACCGTCGACGATGGCCATCTGTTAGCGGAATGGGGGAATGCCAGCGCAGTTCGGCACGCGCTTGCTCGCTGAGGCTGGCCGAGAACTCGGGCCTGCCCTGGTCGTCAAATGTGACGAGCGCACGGTCGAAGGCAGCATCCCACAGCGCCGCTCGGCGTCGCTTTCGCACGCGCTCCACGGCACGATGTGCGAGGCTCGCAGCAGCGCCGGGTCGGAGATCCCCGTCAGGCCCCGCATACGGCCCACCTTTCGTCTTCGGCAACAGAAACGCCGACACGTTGAGATCGCATGCCGTTTCAAGTTGCCATGCGACTGCACCTTGCTTGGTCAGCGCACGTAGTCTTGCAGACTTGGCTTCAATCTCGTCGACGGTATTTTCCGGCATAGCGCGAAGCGCCTCGAAATCGCGCGTGACGTCTCTTGCACGGCTGAAACCGGAGCCTTCGGCGATACGATCTTTTTCTGCTTTCTCCAGGTTGTTCTTTCGGGCGTAGTATCTTGCTACCTCTTTGTTGTCGCCGGCGAGCTCCTTGAACGCAGCATCCGGAATACCCTGCTCCAGCACCTTTAAATCGAACACGCCAAAAAGAGAGTCGCCGCAACGGATCTGCGCATCGAAGAAGCCAAGCAGAAGGCCAGGGTCCACCGTCTCGATCCAGAGAGCGACCTTGGTGAGTTCAACCGCCATCGGGTTGCGATCGACACCATAGATGCAGCAGCGGGTGACATCACGCAGCGCATGTCGGAAATCTGCAAGCGAGGGTGTGCCCTCCGCTCGAATGCGGGCAAGACGAGTAGCGATTCGGCGGGCAGCGGCTAGCAGGAAGTGGCCCGATCCGCAGGCGGGGTCGATGACGCTGAGCTTCAACAAGGCTTGGGCTGGGTCGGCGGCTTCCGCCTCTGTCTTGTCGCGAATAGGATCGAGCGCTGTGTCGAGGAGTGCCTGCACGAGGCTGTCCGGCGTGTAGTAGGAGCCGGTGGTTTTGCGCTGGTTACCCTTCTGCTCAGTGGCTTCCGAGGCGAAGGTGAGCGTCTTGCCGTCGTCGCCAAGCTGCGGCTGGAGTTCGAGCAGAGATTCATAGACCGAACCCAGCTCCTCGGTTTCCATCGCGCGCCAGTTCACCGGCACCATGCCGGTTTTTTCGGATATCCGACCAGATTCTGCCGGGAATGCGGACATGAGGTCCACGTCGTCACCAAGACTGAGGACGCTGACGGCATCCTGCTTCTGCCGAGAAACATCGACGATGCGCCCCTCGATGATCAGGAGGGGGGACGCCGCGGGTTATCTGACCGCTACGGGAGACGGGGATCCCGACTACGCCTTCACTGGTGAGATCGAGAGCTATCCGGAGGATTGGCGCGAGGAGCGCAATGGCATCGAGCGGCTTCGGGCTAACAGGAAACGCCGGATGCCTCAGATGGTCACGGTGGCTCCCGACGGGCGGTACGATTCATCCGGGAAGAGCTTCTGGTTCATAGGCGATGCCGCCGTTCGGCTGACGAGCAGCATCACTCGTTCCAGATGATGGCCGCGGCCGCGGTCAATCACCTCGCTGGCTTAGTGGCCGAGACCCAATGGCGCGAGATCCAATGTCTCAGCCGATACAAGCCGTCGGTCGAGCTGGGTCGGCCCGTTCGCGCCAATCTGCTGGATGTTGTGAATCGGAGCCGGGATCAAAGATGGTGCGGGCGGTCGGACTCGAACCGACATATCCGTGAAGATGGTGGATTTTGAATCCACTGCGTCTACCAATTCCGCCACGCCCGCACACCACCGCCGATCCTACCCCAGGTTTCGGCTCCTAGCCGGCTCCTAGACTATTTTCGGCGATTTTCCTACTCGCCTTTGCCACTCTGTCAGCCCGTTGAAAATACGACGGTTTCAACTCGTCGTGATTTTCTGTGGATTGGTAGACAAACCACTTTTTGAGTCCGGCGCGTCTACCAGTTCCACCACGCCCGCAACGCGCGGGTCCGAGGCCCGCGACGGCGCGACTATAATCAGGCTCGCGGCAGAAGCAACGACCGATTGCAGGAAGTTCCCAGCCGCGACACGCCGCCACCCCATGCGCATCGGCGCCGCATCGACACGGCCGAGGTCGCCGCGCTAAAAGCAGTCGCCCCGATCAAAGCGAGATCTCCATGGTCGACCGTTCCGCCTCCCGCCTGCCGCTCGCCCTCTTCAGCTTCGTGATCGGCCTCGCGGCCATTCTCGGCGCCTGGGGCTTCCAGATCTTCGCCGGCTATGCCCCCTGCAAGCTCTGCCTCGAGCAGCGCATTCCCTACTATCTCGGCCTGCCGGTCCTGCTGGTCGCCATCCTGCTGCTCGGCCTCCGCAAGTCGGAAGCCTTCGCGCGGCTTCTTCTCGTCCTCGTCGGGCTGATCTTCCTGGCCGGCCTCGGCCTCGCCATCTACCACGCCGGCGCCGAATGGCAGTTCTGGCCTGGCCCCGCCGATTGCGGCGGCGGCGTCGCGACCACCAGCAATGCCGGCGACCTGCTGGCGCAGATCGGCAAGACCCGCGTGGTCAGCTGCACGGAAGCGGCGCTGCGCGTGCTCGGGCTCTCCTTCGCCGGCTGGAACGCGCTCGTCTCGGTCGTTATCGCGCTTGCCGCCTTCTGGGCGGCCTTCCGCAAGGCCTAGGGCTCAGCCGACGTCCTCGTCGGCCGCCGCCTCGACCAGCTGGTGCAGCACGATGCCGCTGGTCGTCGCGACATTGAGCGAATCGACACCGGCGGCCATCGGAATGCTCACCGTCCGCGTGCGGGCAAGCACCGCCTCGTCGAGACCGGGTCCCTCCGTCCCGAGCAGCACGGCGACGCGGCGCGGGCGCTTCAGTTCGGCCAGGCGGAACGCGCCCTGCGGGCTCAGCGAAACGGCCGTGAAGCCATGCCGCGCGAAGAGATCGACGACGTCCTCGCCGGGCGCGAGACGGGCCTGCGGCAGGGTCAGCGTGTTGCCGACCGAGACGCGGATCGCCTTGCGATAGAACGGATCGCAGCAATGCGCGTCGAGCAGCACGGCATCGGCGCCGAAGGCGGCGGCGTTGCGGAAGATGCCGCCGAGATTGTCATGGTTCGAGATCCCCATCAGCACGACGACCAGCGCCCGTCCGCCAATGCCGGCGAGCAGCTGATCCGCCGACGGCGGCGGCGCGCGATGGCCGAGGGCCAGGATGCCGCGATGGATATGGAAACCGACGATGCCGTCGAGCACTTGCTGGCTGGCGACATAGACCGGCACGTCGTCGGGCAGTTGGTCGGTGACAGGAGCGAGGCCGGCGGCGCGCTTTTCGTCGATCAGCAGCGAGACCAGGCGATGGCGCGGCGACTGCACCAGCGTCTGCAGCACCACCTCGCCCTCGGCGATGAAGTGGTCGTCGCGGCCGACGAGGTCGCGCTCGCGGACGTCGCGATAGCAGGAAATGCGCGGATCGGCGGGATCGGTGACGGGGAGGAGAAGCGGCAAGAGCTCGACGGGGGCTGACGGATGATTTGTTGGGTCGCGTTTTCTTGACGCGATCCGGTCCCCACTTCGCTCGAAAACGCTCTAGGGATCCAGTTCCGTATCCCAGTAGAGATAATCGAGCCAGCTGTCGTGCAGATAGTTGGGCGGAAACTGCCGGCCGTTGTTGTGCAGGTCGGACACGCTCGGCTGATAGGGCTTCTGCCGCGGCCACATGCGGGCATCGGCGGAGGTGAGGCTGCCCTTGCGCAGATTGCAGGGCGAGCAGGCGGCCACGACATTTTCCCACGTCGTCTGGCCGCCGCGTGCACGCGGGATGACGTGGTCGAAGGTCAGTTCCTCCCGCGACGTGCAGTATTGGCACTGGAAGCGGTCGCGCAGGAAGACGTTGAAGCGCGTGAAGGCCGGATTGCGGGTCGGCGTCACATAGCTTTTCAGCGAGACGACGCTGGGCAGCCGCATGCGGAAGGACGGGCTGCGGATGTCGACATCATATTCGGAGACGATGTTCACCCGGTCGAGGAAGACAGCCTTGATCGTGTCCTGCCAGGACCAGAGCGACAAGGGGTAGTAGCTCAGCGGCCGATAGTCGGCGTTGAGAACAAGGGCGGGATGTGCGCCGGGCGACACGGCTATCGTCAAGACATGGCTTCCTCTGTTGAGACGCGCCGAAACCTCGAGATTGCCGAAATAGTCTACAGGGTCTGTGTCATCCTTGTGAAGACAATGGGACGCTGACGTTTCCGTGCGCGGCGATCAGATCTCGGCTGTGGCAAAAATGCGCGCCAGGAAGCTGGCGCCGGCGGCGAGGCCCTGCGGATCGATGCCGTGGCCGAGGCCCGGCCGCTCGATCGCCGCGACGGGGAAGCCTGCGTCGCGCAGCGCCTTCTCCGTTTCCTGGAGCGCCGCGATCGGGATCACCTCGTCGAGCGCGCCATGTACCAGGAGCACCGGCGGCCGGCTCTTCACCTCCGCGGCGAGCCGCTCCGGTCCGGCGATGCGGCCGGAATAGGCAACGATACCGGCCATTTCGCGCGGCCGGCGCGGACCGACCTGCAGCGCCATCATCGTGCCCTGGCTGAAGCCGACCAGCGCCAGGTCGGCGTCGGTCAGACCCTGCCGCTCCAGTTCCGCGTCGAGGAAGGCGTCGAGCTTCGGCGCCGCGGCGGAGGCGCCCTGCCAGTATTCATGCGCATCGCGCACGGTCAGCGGGAACCACTGCCGGCCCATCGGCGCCCAGTCGCACGGATCGGGCGCGTCGGGGGCGACGAAGGCGACGTCCGGAAATGCCGGGGCCCAATGCTTGCCGATATCGATCAGGTCGTGCCCGTCGGCGCCGACGCCATGCAGCAGGACGACCAGTTTCTTGGGCTTGCCGCCGGAAAGCGGAGCGAGGCGCGGACCATCGAGCATGGAAAAATCCCAATTGCAGGCAGGCGGACGAATCTGGCGCATGCTAGCAAGGGTGAACCCTGCCCCGCCATCCCGCACGACGTCGCGCCGCCCCGCCATGATCCCGACCTTCCGCTTTGCCCCCAGCCCGAATGGCGACCTGCATCTCGGCCACGCCTATTCGGCGCTGTTGAACGGCGACCGCGCGCGCGCGAGTGGCGGGCGACTACTGATCCGCATCGAGGACATCGACCCGACGCGCTGCCGGCCGGAATTCGAGGCGGCGATCCTCGACGATCTCGCCTGGCTCGGGCTCGACTGGGAAAAACCGGTGCGGCGGCAATCGGAGCATTTCGACGCCTATACGGCGGCGCTCGACCGGCTGCAGGCAATGGACCTCGTCTATCCGAGCTTCATGAGTCGCGCCGAGATCAAGGCCGCCACGGCCGCTCCGGACTGGCCACGTGATCCGGACGGCGCGCCGCTCTATCCGGCGCTCGACCGCGATCTCGATCCCGGCGAGGCGGCGCGGCGGGTCGCCGGCGGCGCACCCTTCGCCTGGCGGCTGAAGATGGACGCCGCGATCGGCCGCGCCGGACCGCTGGAATTTACCGAACTCGGCAGCGGACCGGATGGCGAGACGGGAACGATCCTCGCCGATCCCTCCCGCTGGGGCGACGTCGTGCTGGCGCGAAAGGAGACCCCGACCAGCTACCATCTCTCGGTCGTCGTCGACGACGCGGACCAGGGCGTCACCCATGTCGTGCGCGGCGCGGACCTCTTCCACGCCACCGGCGTGCACCGCCTGCTACAGACGCTGCTCGGCCTCCCTGCCCCGGTCTACCGCCATCACGGCCTGATCCTCGACCCGGCCGGCCGCAAGCTGTCGAAATCCGAGGGCTCGACCGGGCTATCGGCGCTGCGTGCCGCCGGCGCGACGCCAGCGGATATCCGTCGCATGGTCGGCCTGCCGGAAGCCGGAGTTCCCTAGCCGACGCCCAGCACATAGAGCCAGATCGTCACCGTGAAGAGGCTGATCATGGTCGAGAGCGACACGGCGCTCGCCGTGCTGGCGACGCCCGCCTTGTAGTGATTGGCAAGCAGGTAGGCGTTGACGCCGCAGGGCATGGCGGCGAACACGACGCAGACGCCGGCCCAGACCGGCGGCATCGGCAGGACCTGCACCAGCGCCAGCACGATCAGCGGATGCACGAGCAGCTTCAGCGTGCTGATGAAGAGCGAAGCGTTGATGTCGCCGGCGAAGCCGTAGCGGCGCAACGCCAGACCCATCGAGATCAGCGCGCAGGGCACCGACGAGGCGGCCAGCATGCGCACGACCTCGCCCGCCGGCCCGGATGGCTGGACGCCGAGGATCTGGCCGATGGCGCCGGCATAGATGCCGATCAGGATCGGGTTGCGCGCCAGCGCCTTCGCGAGGCGCATCAGCGTGGCGCGCGAAATGCCGGTTTCCGAACCTTCCGCAAACAGCGTCGCCGCCGTCGTCATCACCGGCAGGTGGATGGCGATCAGCAGGAACAGCGGCACCGCGCCTTCGCTGCCGAACGCGTTCAGGATGACCGGCACGCCGACGAAGACGGTGTTGGACTGGCCGCTGGCGAAGCCCTGCATGACGGCCTCGACATGCGGTCGGCCGAAGATCCGACGCGCGATCAGGAAGCCGATGCCGAACACGATGAAGGCGCCGGCGAAATAGGCGATCCAGTAGCCCCAGGGCTGGCCACCCTCCGGCATCTTGGCCTCGGACAACGTCTTGAAGATCAGCACCGGCACGGCGATGCCGAACACATATTCCGACAGCCCGTCGGCGGCGCGGTCGCCGAGATGCTTGGTCCAGCCGGCAATGTAGCCGATCGTGATCATGCCGAAGATCGGCAGGACGATGAAGGCGATCTCGGCGAGACGGCCGATCATCAGCATGCGCCGCGTCCTCTCGGGACGAGCGCGGTCAAGGCACGGCAGGGCATCGGGGCGGGACCGGGAGATGGCGTGATAAGGCCGGCCGACAGTAGGAATAGCGCCCGGGCCGGTCAACCGCGCCGACCCGGTTGCCGGACGCATTGGCGCTTGGCTGGTCGCCCTGGCGCTCTATAGTCCGGGCGCGACCCGCCCCGAAGCATAGGGAACAGCATGAACGCCCGATCGATCCTCGTCACCGGCGCCTCCTCCGGCATCGGCCGCGACGCCGCGCTTACGCTGAAGGCGCGCGGATGGCGCGTCTTCGCCACGGCGCGCAAGGCGGAGGACATCGAGGCGCTGCGGCAGACCGGCCTGGAAGCCCTGTTCCTCGACTATACGGACGAGGCGTCGATCCATGCCTGCGCCGACGCCGTGCTCGCGGCGACCGGCGGCACGCTCGACGCGCTGTTCAACAATGGCGCCTATGGCCAGGTCGGCGCGGTCGAGGACCTGACGACGGCCGTGCTCCGCCGGCAATTCGAGACCAATCTGTTCGGCTGGCACACGCTGACGCTGCGCCTGCTCCCCGCCATGCGGGCGCAGGGACATGGCCGGATCGTCCAGTGCTCGTCGATCCTCGGTTTCGTCGCGGGCAAATACCGTGGCGCCTATGTCGCCTCGAAATACGCGCTGGAGGGGCTGACCGACACGCTGCGGATCGAGCTCGCCGGCAGCGGCATCGCGGTCGTGCTGATCGAGCCGGGCCCGATCGCCACCCGCTTCACCCAGAACGCCCTCGCCAATTTTCGCGAAACCGTCGACGTCGAACGCTCGGTCCACCGCACGGACTACCAGGCCCAGCTGGCGCGCCTGACCGGGAGCCGGCGCCCGTCGCGCTTCAAGCTCGGGCCGGAAGCCGTGACGGCGGCGCTGCTGCATGCGCTCGAAAGCCCCCGGCCGCGGCTGCGCTACCGGGTGACGCTGCTGACCAAGGCGGCGGCGCTGATGACCCGCCTGCTCCCGGCGCGGTTGATGGACCGGCTGATCGCACGCAATTCGTGAGGCGCCCGGAACCGAGCCGCGGCCCGCACGTTCCTGTCGAAAGACCATGCGGACAGGAAGATCATGAGCTCCATTCCACACGACGCCGGCGCCCCGCAGCATTCCTGGCTTTCTCCGGCCTCGCTGCTGAAACTGGTCGTGAGCCTCGCCATCTGCTTCGGCGCGGCCGCGCTCGGATCGCTGATGACGATGCCCAGCATCCCGACCTGGTATGCCGGCCTCGAGAAGCCCTTCTTCAGCCCGCCCAACTGGATCTTCGCTCCCGTCTGGACGGTGCTCTACGCGCTGATGGCCGTCGCCTTCTGGCGGGTCTGGATGCTGGGGCGCGGTTCGGCGCTGCAGGCGGCGGCACTCGCCTTCGCCGTCCAGCTCATCCTCAATGTCGCCTGGTCGGGCGCGTTCTTCGGCCTGCATGCGCCCGGCCTGGCGCTGGTCGATATCGTCGCACTCATCCTCGCCATCATCGCGACGATGAGCGCCTTCGCCCGCATCGATGGCCGCGCGGCCTGGATGCTGGCGCCCTATCTGGCCTGGGTCGCGTTCGCGACGGCGCTCAACGCGGCGGTGTGGTGGCTCAATTGACCGCGCCCCCTCGCTGTGGCGAGCCGGGACGGAACGTGCCTATAACATCGGATCGTCCCGATTCCCGAAACAGAGTCCGATGAACAGCTTCTTCTACTACCTGATCCCGATCGCGCTTGGCGCCGTCGCCCTCGTGCTGCTGCTCGGCCTGTTCAACATGGTGCGCGGCGGCTCGGCGGAGCGATCGCAGAAGCTGATGCGCATGCGCGTAATGCTGCAGTTCCTGGCCATCGTCATCATGATGGCCGCCCTCTATTTCGCATCGCGCTGAGGCAAGCATGGTCGCGCTCACCCGCATCTACACCCGCACGGGAGACGACGGCACCACCGCCCTCGTCACGGGAGAGCGACGACCGAAATCGGACCTGCGCGTCGAGAGCTACGGCACGATCGACGAAACCAACGCGCATATCGGCGCCGCCCGCCTCTACGCCGACGGCAAGGTCGACGCAATGCTGGCGCGGATCCAGAACGACCTCTTCGATCTCGGCGCCGACCTGTCGACGCCGGAGGCCGGCCTCAAGCCGGGCCGCGAGGCGCTGCGCATCGTCGACGCGCAGACGGACCGCCTGGAGGCGGAGATCGACGAGCTCAACGCCGAGCTCAGCCCCTTGCGCTCCTTCGTGCTGCCGGGCGGCTCGCCGGCCGCCGCGCATCTGCATCTCGCCAGGACCGTCGCCCGTCGCGCCGAGCGCGTCATGGTCGAGCTCGCGGCGCGCGAGGCGGTCAACGCCTCGGCGATCCGCTACATCAATCGCCTCTCGGATTTCCTGTTCGTGGCGGCGCGCTTTGTGAATGATCGCGGCGCCACGGATGTCCTGTGGGTGCCAGGCCAGAACCGGTGAGGACGACACATGTTCGTGCCGTTCCACGACCAGAATCCCCTCCGCTACATCCGCTTCCCCTGGGTTACGCGCAGCCTCGTCGTCCTGAACTGCCTGATCTTCCTGATCTACCAGCGCGCCGGTGATGCGGACGCCGAGGCGGCGTCGGTCATGGCCTTCGGCCTCATTCCCTCGACGCTCGCCGGCATCCACATCCGCACGCCCGGCATCTTCCACGCGCCGGAATACCTGACCTTCATCACCTCGTCCTTCCTGCATGGCGACATCTGGCACCTGGCCGGGAACATGCTGTTCCTCTGGGTGTTCGGCGACAATGTCGAGGACGCGATGGGGCACTGGCGCTTCCTGCTGTTCTATTTCCTCTGCGCGATCGGCGGCGGCCTCGCCCATGTCGCCGTCGAACCGGGCTCCGACATCGCCCTGATCGGCGCCTCGGGTTCGGTCGCCGGCGTGATCGCCGCCTATCTCCTCCTGCACCCCCGCGTAAAAATCTGGATCCTGCTGCTGTTCCGTATCCCGATCCGGCTCAGGACCGTCTGGGTGCTCGGCTTCTGGATCCTGCTGCAGCTCTACAATTTCGTGTTTGGCGCGCCCGGCGAAATCTCCTGGGCGGCGCATCTCGGTGGCCTCATCATGGGGACCATCCTGGTCCTGTTCCTGCGCCGGCCCGGGGTGCCGCTCCTGGCCCGACAGGCCGACGAAGCCTTACCGGTGGACCCCGTCGTTTGAGCGATTCCAGCGTGCCGGGCTCGCGTTGACTCGGGGAGAACCCGCCGGTACGGTCCCGCGCCAAGCGCTCCGGAAATCGCTGCCGTGAAGGGATAATCACCGCGATGAAGATCCTCGTGCCCGTCAAGCGGGTGGTCGACACCAACGTCAAGATCCGCGTCAAGCCGGACGGTACCGGCGTCGACCTCGCCAACGTGAAGATGTCGATGAACCCCTTCGACGAGATCGCCGTCGAAGAAGCGTTGCGCCTGAAGGAAGCCGGCAAGGCGACGGAAGTCATCGTCGTGTCGATCGGCTCCGACAAGTCGGCCGAAACCCTGCGCACCGGCCTCGCCATGGGCGCCGATCGCGCCGTGCTGGTGAAGACCGATGCGGCGCGCGTCGAGCCGCTCGCCGTCGCCAAGCTGCTCAAGGCGGTCATCGCGACCGAGCAGCCCAGCCTCGTCATCCTCGGCAAGCAGGCGATCGACGACGATTCGAACCAGACCGGCCAGATGCTGGCCGCCCTGCTCGGCTGGCCGCAGGCGACCTTCGCCTCGAAGGTCGTGCTCGGCGACGGTTCGGTCGACGTCACCCGCGAGGTCGATGGCGGCCTCGAGACACTGCGGCTCCAGCTGCCGGCGATCGTCACCACCGATCTGCGCCTGAACGAGCCGCGCTATGCCTCGCTGCCGAACATCATGAAGGCGAAGAAGAAGCCGCTCGACGAGACGAGCCCCGAAGCGCTCGGCGTCGACGCGGCGCCGCGCCTCGCCGTGCTGAAGACGGTCGAGCCGGCGGCCCGGACGGCCGGCGTCAAGCTCGGCTCGGTCGACGAGCTGGTCGCGAAGCTGAAGCAGGCGGGAGTACTCTGAGATGGCGACGCTGATCATCGCGGAACACAACGACGCGCATCTGAACGACGCGACGGCGAAGACCCTCACCGCCGCGCTGGCGCTGGGCCAGCCGGTCGACATCCTCGTCGCCGGCAAGCAGGCGAAGGCCGCGGCCGACGCGGCGGCGCAGCTTTCCGGCGTGCGCAGCGTGCTGCTCGCCGACGGCGACAGCCTGGCCGAGCGTCGCGCCGAGCCGCTCGCCGACCTCGTCCTGTCGCTCGCCGGCAAGTATGACGCGATCCTCGCGCCGGCGACCTCGACCGGCAAGAACGTCGCCCCGCGCGTCGCCGCCCTGCTCGACGTGATGCAGATCTCCGAGATCACCAAGGTGGTCGCGCCGGACACGTTCGAACGGCCGATCTATGCCGGCAACGCCATCGAGACGGTGCAGACGAGCGACAAGACCCTCGTCGCCACCGTCCGCATCGCCGCCTTCGCGGCGGCCGCGACGGGCGGCAACGCGCCGGTCGAGACGATCGCCGCCCCGGCCGATTCGGGCCTTTCGAGCTTCGTCGGCGCGGATCTCTCAGTCTCCGACCGTCCGGAACTCGCCTCGGCCCGCGTCATCGTCTCGGGCGGTCGCGCGCTCGGTTCCGCCGACAAGTTCCAGGAAGTGATCGCCCCGCTTGCCGACCAGCTCAAGGCGGCGATCGGCGCCTCGCGCGCGGCGGTCGACGCCGGCTATGCCGCCAACGACCTGCAGGTCGGCCAGACCGGCAAGGTCGTCGCGCCGGAGCTCTACATCGCGATCGGCATTTCCGGCGCGATCCAGCACCTCGCCGGCATGAAGGACTCGAAAGTCATCGTCGCGATCAACAAGGACGGCGACGCGCCGATCTTCCAGGTCGCCGATTATGGCCTCGTCGACGACCTGTTCACGGTCGTTCCGGCCCTGACCAAGGCGCTCGCAAACTAAGCGTTTACCGGCGCCGGTTGACAATCCCGCCGGCCGTGCTCGACTGCCCTTCGGTCATCGTGCACGGCCGCACCCATTTCAGAACGACATTGATACGCAAAGGAGCCCTTGGGGCATGAGCACCGCCATTACGACGATCGGCGTCATCGGAGCCGGTCAGATGGGCAATGGTATCGCCCATGTCAGCGCGCTTGCCGGCTACGAGGTCCTGATCCACGACCTCGCGGAAGACCGCATCCGCAAGGGCCTCGCCACCATCGACGGCAATCTGGCCCGTCAGGTCCATTCCGGCCGCATCAGCGAGGAGGACCGCAAGGCCGCCATCGCCCGCGTCAAGGCCGCCACCGATGTCGACGCGCTCGCCGCCTGCGACCTCGTCATCGAGGCGGCGACCGAGGACGAGCAGACCAAGCGCAAGATCTTCGCCGGCATCTGCCCGGCGCTGAAGCCGGAGGCGATGCTCGCCACCAACACCTCGTCGATCTCGATCACCCGCCTCGCCTCGGCGACCGACCGCCCCGAGCGCTTCATCGGCATCCACTTCATGAACCCGGTCCCGGTGATGCAGCTGGTCGAGCTGATCCGTGGCATCGCCACCGAGGACGAGACCTTCGAGGCAGCCAAGGGCTATGTGGCGCGGCTGAACAAGACCGCGACCGTCTCCGAGGACTTCCCCGGCTTCATCGTCAACCGCATCCTGCTGCCGATGATCAACGAGGCGATCTACGTGCTCTACGAGGGCGTCGGCACGGTCGACGCGATCGACACGGCGATGAAGCTCGGCGCCAACCATCCGATGGGGCCGCTGCAGCTCGCCGATTTCATCGGCCTCGACACCTGTCTGTCGATCATGCAGGTGCTCTATGAGGGCCTGGCGGATTCGAAGTACCGCCCCTGCCCGCTCTTGGTGAAATATGTCGAGGCCGGCTGGCTCGGCCGCAAGACCAATCGCGGCTTCTACGACTATCGCGGCGAGCATCCCGTCCCGACGCGCTGAGCCCGGAGTGGCGCGGCTAGCCGCGCCACCAGCTGCCCCGCCGCCTCAGGCGTCGCCGAGCGCGGCCTTGACCAGCGCCTTGGCGTCCTCGGAATCCCACTCCGCCGGGCCCGACATGACGCCGAGCGCGCAGCCCTTGCCGTCGATCAGCACGGTGGTCGGCAGGCCGACCGCCATGCCCTTGCCCTTCAGGCCCGAGAAGATGCCGGTCGTCGGATCGCCATAGAAGGCGAGCGACTTGACACCGATCTCGTCGAGGAATGCCTTCGGCTTGGCCGGATCCTGGGTATCGATCGAGACGGCGACGACCGAGAAGTCCTTGCCCTCATGCGCCGCGTCCAGGCGGTCGAGCGCCGGCATCTCCTGCCGGCACGGCGCGCACCAGGTCGCCCAGAGGTTCAGGAGCACGGTCTTGCCGGCGAAATCGGCGATCGAGACCTTGTCGCCGGCGGCGTTCTGGAACGACAGCTCGCTCAGGCGCGCCGGCTCGGTGGCGACACGGAACGCGGCGACATCGCCCTTGGCGAACGGCGCCAGCAGACCGGCCGCCTCGACCGCCGGGGCGCAGTCGACGCCGGCCGCGTCAACGATGGCGTTGCCATTGCGGGTCTCCGTCACGTATACCGCCGCGACTCCCGTCGCGATGCCAGCGATCGCGGCAAGGCCGATTACCGTCCAGCGCCGCGATTGACCGCGCGTCTCGTTCATTCCGTCCTGCCTCCAAAGAGAGGGTACATGAGCAATTCGATGTGGGGCGGCCGCTTCTCCGAAGGCCCGGCCGCCATCATGGAAGAGATCAACGCGTCGATCGGTTTCGACCAGAAGCTCTACCGTCAGGACATTGCCGGCTCGAAGGCCCATGCCGCCATGCTCGCCCGTCAGGGCATCATCGGCGCGGACGATGCCGAAAAGATCACGGCAGGTCTAGACGCCATCCTGCGTGAAATCGAAGCGGGCGAGTTCAAGTTCTCGCGCGCCCTCGAGGACATCCACCTCAACATCGAATCGCGCCTGAAGGAGCTGATCGGCGACGCCGCCGGCCGCCTGCACACGGCCCGCTCGCGCAACGACCAGGTGGCGACCGACTTCAAGCTGTGGGTCCGCGACACGATCGACGCGATGGACGCGGCGCTGCGCGACCTGCAAGTGGCGCTCGCCGACAAGGCCTTCGCCCATGCCGGCCAGGTGATGCCGGGCTTCACGCATCTGCAGAGCGCCCAGCCGGTGACCTTCGGCCACCACATGCTGGCCTATGTCGAGATGATCGGCCGCGACCGCGGCCGCTTCCAGGACGCCCGCAAGCGGCTGAACGAGAATCCGCTCGGCGCCGCGGCGCTGGCCGGCACCTCGTTCCCGATCGACCGCTTCCAGACGGCCGCCGCGCTCGGCTTCGACCGCCCGACGGCCAACTCGCTCGACAGCGTTTCCGACCGCGACTTCGTCATCGAGGCGCTGGCGGCGGCCAGCCTCTGCGCCATCCACCTCTCCCGCTTCGCCGAGGAGATCGTGATCTGGTCGTCGGCGCAGTTCCGCTTCATCAAGCTTTCCGACAAGTTCACCACCGGCTCGTCGATCATGCCGCAGAAGCGCAATCCGGACGCGGCCGAGCTGGTGCGCGCCAAGACGGGCCGCATCATCGGCGCCCAGACGGCGCTGCAGATCGTCATGAAGGGTCTGCCGCTCGCCTACCAGAAGGACATGCAGGAGGACAAGGAACAGGCCTTCGACGCGTTCGAGAGCCTGGAACTGGCGATCGCCGCCACCACCGGCATGGTGCTCGACATGGAGCCGGAAGCCGCCAACCTGAAGAAGGCCGCAGGCTCCGGCTTCGCCACCGCGACCGATCTCGCCGACTGGCTGGTGCGCGCGCTCAACATGCCGTTCCGCGAGGCGCATCACGTCACCGGCCGCATCGTCGCCATCGCCTCGGAGCGCGGCGTCGACCTGACCAAGGTGACGCTCGCCGAGATGCAGTCCGTGCACCCCGCCATCACCGACGCCGTCTATTCGGTGCTCACCGTCGACAAGTCGGTCCGCAGCCGCACTTCCTATGGCGGCACCTCGCCGAAGAACGTGCGGTCGCAGGCGAAGCGTTGGCAGCGCCAGCTGGCGCGCGAGATGAAGGCCTGACGTCGCCCTGCGGCCAAATTTGGCAATGACGCGGCGGCGCGATCGGATAAGATGCGCCGCCGAATGCCCCTCAGGAGAAGCCGCCTTGGCCCTTGCTGCCCGAATCCTTCTTTTGACCGCCGCCCTGGCGCTCGCCGGTTGCGGCGTGAAGGGCCCGCCGGAGCCGCCGCCGGGCGGCCCGCAGGCGCTCTCCGCCGAACAGGCCGGCCCGGACGGCAAGAAGCCGGACGTCTCGAAGCCGGCGAAGCCCGATCGCTCGCTCTTCATCGACAAGCTGCTTTAGGCTGGAAAGCCCGGCAGCCATACTGACATTGCAAGCCACCATTTGATTTCCGTCATTCCCGCGAAAGCGGGAATCCATGCAGCCGAGGCCTGGGGAGATGTCTCCGGCCAAGATCCCGGCTGCATGGATCCCGGGTCGGGCCCGGGATGACGACCGAGGTATGATCCTGCCATGAACCATTTCGAATATCGCGACGGCGCGCTCTACGCCGAGGACGTGGCGATCGCCGACATCGCGGACGCCGTGGGCACGCCGTTCTACTGCTACTCGAGCGCGACGCTGACCCGCCATTTCCGCGTCTTTCGCGAGGCCATGGCCGGGCTCGACACGCTCGTCTGCTACGCCATGAAGGCGAATTCGAACCAGGCCGTGCTGAAGACGCTGGTCGCCGAGGGCGCCGGCATGGACGTCGTCTCCGAGGGCGAGCTGCGTCGCGCGCTCGCCGCCGGCTGCCCGCCGGAAAAGATCGTCTTCTCCGGCGTCGCCAAGACGGCGCGCGAGATCGCGCTGGCGCTCGACATCGGCATCCTCTGCTTCAACGTCGAATCCGAGCCGGAACTGATGCGGATCTCCGAGATCGCGACGGCGCGCGGCAAGACGGCGACCATCTCGCTGCGCATCAATCCGGATGTCGACGCCAAGACCCACGCCAAGATCACCACCGGCAAGGCCGAGAACAAGTTCGGCATCCCCTATGAGCGCGCCCGCGAGGTCTACGCGCATGCGGCGACGCTGCCCGGGATCAAGGTCTCCGGCGTCGACATGCATATCGGCAGCCAGATCACCGACATGGAGCCGTTCGACGCCGCCTATGGCCTGCTCGCCGACCTCGTGCGCGACCTGCGCGCCGACGGCCACGAGATCGAGCATGTCGATGCGGGCGGCGGCCTCGGCATCCCCTACCACCTCGAAGGCGCCATCCCCCCGGATCCGGCCGCCTATGCGGCAATCGTGCGCAAGCGCCTCGGCAATCTCGGCGCCAGGATCCTGTTCGAGCCGGGCCGGCTGATCGTCGGCAATGCCGGCATCCTGGTTTCCGAGGTCGTCTATGTGAAGGAAGGCGCCGCCAAGACTTTCGTCATCGTCGACGCCGGCATGAACGACCTGATCCGCCCGACCCTCTACGAGGCGCATCACGACATCCAGCCGGTCAAGCTGCCGGCGCCGGGCACCCGCGAGATCTTCGCCGACGTCGTCGGAGGCGTCTGCGAGACGGGCGACTATCTGGCGCTCGACCGCACCATGGCGGCCGTCGAGCCGGGCGACCGGATCGCCGTGATGACGGCCGGCGCCTATGGCGCGGTGCAGGGCTCCAGCTACAACACCCGGCCGCTCGCCGCCGAAGTGCTCGTCAACGGCAGCGAATTCGCCGTCGTCCGCCCGCGCCAGACCTATGACGACCTGATCGGCATGGACCGCCTGCCGCCCTGGCTCGCCGGCGACTAGCCGCCGGTAGGCCTGTCGCGTCTGGTGGCCCTCCTTCGCCGCGACCCCGCCGCAGTTGCCCGGCAAGACTGGAACGCGGCAGGGCTGCCAATCAGCCAGACTTGACCGGCGGGACTTGCCTGCGGGCTCGCCGTGCCCCAGCTCTCTTGCTACAGTCGTCTGGGCGGCGGGCGTGATGGACGAGACGGAGCGACGATGACCGAGCCCGCGGGCGGCACGGACAGAAGCACGGCAGAGCCCCGACGGGATCTGCCCAGCGCGATCGAGCAGGCCGCCGCTGAGCGGATCGCCCGCGCGACCGATCGTGCGCGGCTGGTGCTGCTCTGGGAAGCCGTCTGGCCGCGCCTTGTTCCCCTGCTCTGCCTCGCCGGCCTCTTCCTCGTCATCTCCTGGCTCGGCCTCTGGCCGCGCCTCGCCGAACCGGTGCGCTACGGCGTGCTCGGCCTGTTCGGCCTCGCCTATGTCTGGCTGCTGCTGCGGCTGGCGCGGCTGCCGATGCCGACCGACGACGAGGCGCTCGCCCGCGTCGCCGCGGCGAGCGCGATGCCGCACCGGCCGGCCGCCGCCTTCGGCGATCGCCTTTCCCAGCCGACCGACGATCCGCTGACCCGTTCGCTCTGGCAGGCGCACCGGCTGCGTCTGCTGGAGAAGCTCGACCGGCTCGCCACCGGCTTCCCGGCGCCCGGCATGACCCGGCACGACCCCTACGCGCTGCGCTTCCTGGTTCCGCTGCTCCTCGTCGTCTCGTTCCTGATGGCCGGCCCCGACCGGCTCGACCGAATCCTCGATGCAATCCGGCCCGGCACGGCCGTCGCGGAAGCGCCGCCGCGCATCGACGCCTGGGTCACGCCGCCGGCCTATACCGGCCGCCCGCCGATCTTCCTGACCGGCGACGGCAGCCGTACGGGCAACCTGAACCCGGCGGCCCCGATCGGCGTTCCCGAAGGCTCCGTCGTCACGCTGCGCATGCCGATCCAGCCGGACCTCGCGGCGGAGGCGGTCGCGTCAACCGGCCAATCGATCGCCTTCGACGCGGCGGCGCCCGAGCCGCGCCGCCCCGGCGAAGGGGCGCCGCCCGACGAACGCAAGCTGACCCTCGCCGGCGACAGCGCGCTCCGCATCGCCCGCGACGGCACGCCCCTGTTCGCCTGGACCTTCACGGTCCAGCCCGACACGCCGCCGACCATCGCCCTGAGCCGCGATCCGAGCGCGACCAACAGCGGCGCGCTCTCCCTCGCCTACACGCTCGCCGACGACTATGGCGTCGTGGCCGCCCGCGGCGCGATCGAGCCGGTCGGCGACGCGACCGAGGGCAGCCGCCCGCTGGTCGCCGCGCCCGAGCTGCCGCTCAACCTGCCGCGCCTGCGGATGCGCGACGGCTCCGGCGAGACGATTCGCGACCTCTCCGCCCATCCCTGGGCGGGCGGCATGGTCAGGATGCGGCTCACGGCCGAGGACGAGGCCGGACAGAAGGGCGAGAGCGCGCCGGTCGAGTTCATGCTGCCGCAGCGCCCCTTCAGCAATCCGCTCGCCCGCGCCGTCGTCGAGCAGCGCCGCGTGCTGGCGCTCGACGCCAACCAGGCCGCCACCGTCGCCATGGCGCTCGACGCGCTGACGCTCGATCCCGACAAGTTCCAGCAGAACGGCGCCTATCTGGCGCTGCGGGCGGCCTATCACCGCCTGACCGGCGCCCGCAGCGACGCCGACCTGCTCGAGACGGTCGACTTCCTCTGGCAGATCGCGCTCGGCATCGAGGACGGCGACCTGTCGCTGGCAGCGCAGGATCTGCGCGCCGCCCAGGAAGCGCTGCGCAAGGCGATCGCGGAGAACGCCTCCGACGCCGAGCTCGAAAAGGCGATGCGCGACCTTCGCGAGGCAATGGACCGCTATCTGGAGGCCCTCGCCCGAGACGCCGAGCGCAATCCGCAGGCGAACCAGCAACCGATGGATCCGAACACGCAGGTGCTGCGGCAGGAAGATCTGCAGAAGATGATGGACCAGATCGAGAACCTGGCGAAGACGGGTTCGCGCGACGCCGCGCAGCAGATGCTGAGCCAGTTGCAGCAGATGATGGAGAATCTCGAGGCGAGCCGCGCCCAGCAGGGCCAGAGCCAGAACAGCGAGATGAACCAGGCGCTCGACAAGCTGGGCGAGATGATCCGCCGCCAGCAGCAGCTGATGGACCAGACCTTCAAGATGGATCCGGACACGGACGGCAGCGGCGCCGAGGCGCAGCCCATGTCGCCGGAGGAACGGCAGAAGGCGCTGCAATCGCTGCGCCAGGGCCAGCAGGACCTGCAGAAGATGCTGCGGGAGTTGCAGCAGTCGATGCAGCAGCAGGGCATGCAGCCCGACGGCAAGCTCGGCCAGGCCGAGCGCTCCATGGGCGACGCCGCCGACCAACTCGGCGAAGGCGCCCCCGGCCAGGCGGTCGGCCCGCAGGGCCAGGCGCTGCAGGCGCTGCGCGACGGCGCCCGCAACCTGGCCGACCAGATGGCGCGGCAGAACGGTCCGGGCACGCGTCAGGGCGGCCCGATGTCCGGCCAGGATCCGCTCGGGCGCCAGCAGCAGGGCCGCGGCACCGATCTCGGCTCCTCGGTCAAGGTGCCGGACGCGATCGACACGCAGCGCGCCCGCGAGATCCTCGACATGATCCGCAAGCGGCTCGGCGACACGGCACGGCCGCTGATCGAGCGCGACTATCTGGAACGGCTTCTGGAAAAATACTGAGCGCCGGCGGGCGCGTGGCGCCGTCCATACAGGAACGATGCGCGACGCCGGCGGCTCGCGAGCGACGGCTGCGAAACGGCCGGCCGAATCGGCCGCCTACGCCACCTTCGCCCGCGGCATGTCGGCGTTCAGCGCGCATTTGACGACGTGGCGGATCTCGGCCAGCGAGAACGGCTTGTTGACGACGTCGTAGACGAGCTCCATCAGCCCGTCGGCGCGTTCGCGCTGGTCGGCGAAGCCGGTCATCAGCAGGATGGTCAGGTCGCGATATTGCGACGCCGCCGCATGGGTCAGCGCGATGCCGTCCATGATCGGCATCTTGATATCCGTCAGGAGCAGGTCGAATTCGCCCCTCTCCTGGATGAGGACGTCGAGCGCGTTCTCGCCGTCCTCCGCCGTCATCACCTCATGGCCGTCGAGCATGAGCGCCCGCGATACGAACATCCGCACCGCGTCGTCGTCTTCGGTCACCAGAATCCGCGCCATCAAATCCGTCCCGGAGCATGATCCCCCGGAACGGAAGGCGTCCCGGCCGGATCATCATTCAAACGATCAGACCGGGATCATCCTCGAAACGCCTAAACAGATCGTGACCTCGACGCGGGATCGTCGTTATTCCTCGACGACGCCGACGAAGGGCAGCTCACGGAAGGCATGCGCCACGTCCATGCCGTAGCCGACGACGAACAGGTCGGGGCAATCGAAGCCGACATGCTCGGCCGTGATCTCGGTCGCGCGCTTGCCGGGCTTGTCCAGCAGCACGGCGATGCCGACGCGGGCGGCGCCGCGCTCCAGCATCAGCTTGCGGGCGAAGTCGAGCGTGCGGCCGGATTCGAGGATGTCGTCGATCAGCAGCACGTCGCGGCCAGCGACCTCGCTCTCGATGTCCTTGACGACGCGGACCGAGCCCGAGGAGGCGGTGCCGGTGCCGTAGCTCGACAGCGAGATGAACTCGACCTCGGGCGCCATGCCGGCGCCGTGCAGGGCGCGGATCAGGTCGGCGGCGAAGACGAAGCTTCCCTTCAGGATCGAGATCACCAGCAGGTCGCGATAGCCGGAGCCGGCGATCTCGGCGGCGAGCTCGGCGTTGCGCGCGGCGATTTCGGGAATGTCGTAGAGGACCCGGATCGACCGGCCACGGACAACTGGCATCAATATCTTCCTTCGATGATCGGACCGTCGAGGGTCGCAGCAAGCCGCTGTCATAGTCGCCGCACGCCAAAATGTCACCGAAAAGCGGCGCGGCAGGCCGATTCCGCTGCGCGCCGATGCCGCTGCTTTGCCTTGATCGGATGTCATATGCTGCGCCGACTTCAGATCGCGAAACTATCGCTAACAGATCGTTAACGCTGATCCTGACATTCTGCGCGAATCGACCGCCGCCCCGGAGCGGTCGAAAGCGCGCCGCGAAGCACGGCAGTTCCGGCCGGGCGGACGAAAGCAAGAGAGCGGAAACAGGACAGAGCACGGTGATCCGCTTCGAAAATGTCGGCCTGCGATATGGTATGGGAGCCGAGGTGCTGCGCGACCTCTCCTTCCAGATTGCGCCGAAATCATTCCAGTTCCTCACCGGTCCGTCTGGCGCGGGAAAGTCGACGCTGCTGCGCCTGCTCTGCATGTCGCTGAAGCCGACGCGCGGCCTGATCACGGTGTTCGACCGCGACGTCGTCACCCTGCCCAAGGCCGAGTTGCCGGCGCTGCGCCGCCGCGTCGGCGTCGTCTTCCAGGATTTCCGGCTGCTCGACCACCTGACCACCTTCGAGAATGTCGCGCTGCCGCTGCGCGTGCTCGGCCGCGAGGAGGCGAGCTACCGCGCCGACGTCGTCGAGCTCCTGAAATGGGTCGGCCTCGGCGACCGCATGCAGGCTCTGCCGCCGATCCTCTCCGGCGGCGAGAAGCAGCGCGCCGCGATCGCCCGCGCCCTGATCGGCCAGCCCGAGATCCTGCTCGCCGACGAGCCCACCGGCAACGTCGACCCGCCGCTCGCCAAGCGGCTGCTGCGCCTGTTCGTCGAGCTGAACCGGCTCGGGACGTCGGTGGTGATCGCCACGCACGACATCGGGCTGATGAACCAGTTCGACGCGCGCCGTCTCGTGCTCCATGAAGGGCGGTTGTCGATCTATGACTGACCGCGCCGCCATGCCCGCCCGCCCCGGCCCGCTCGGCCGCATCCTCGGCCGCGTCCTTCCCGGGCGTCGGCGCAACGCGCCGGCGATGGCGCCGATCGTGCCGGCGCAATCGATCGCCGGGCGTTCGCTGATGATCGTCATCGCGATCATGAGCTTCCTGGCCTGCCTGACGCTCGGCGCCGTGACGCTGGTGCGCGACGCCTCGCTCGCCTGGCAGGATGACATCGTCCGCGAGATCACCATCCAGGTCCGGCCCGTCGACGGCGTCGATACCGTGGCGGAGGCGAAGAAGGCGACCGAGATCGCCGCCTCGATGCCAGGCGTCGCCAGCGCCCGCGCGCTGGAGGACTGGGAGAACGCCAAGCTGCTGGAGCCCTGGCTCGGCAGCGGCCTCGACATGGCCGACCTGCCGATCCCGCATCTGATCGTCGTCGAGCTCGCCGATCCCGACGCCGTCGACCTGATCGGGCTGACCGCCCGCCTCAACGGCGAGGTGAAGGGCGCCAGCCTCGACGATCACCGCAGCTGGACCGACCGGCTGAAGACCATGGCCAACGCCACCGTGATCATCGGCGTCTCGATCCTCGGCCTCGTCTTCGTCGCCACGGTGCTGTCGGTGATCTTCGCGACGCGCGGCGCGATGGCGTCGAACCGCGACATCGTCTCGGTGCTGCACTATGTCGGCGCGGAGGCGAGCTTCATCGCGCGCGAGTTCCAGCGCCACTTCCTGTTCCTCGGCCTGAAGGGCGGCCTGTTGGGCGCCTCGGGCGCCGCCGCGCTGTTCGCCATCCTCTCCTTCTTCCTCAGCCGCTCGATCGCCACGCCCGAAGGCGACCAGGTATCGGCGCTGTTCGGCCGCTTCGCCATCGGGCCGACGGGCTATCTCGGCGCGCTGGCCATCGCCCTCCTGATCGGCATCATGACCGCGATCACCTCGCGCCTGACCGTCTATCGCCATCTGGCCTCGATCGAATGAGGCCGTCGATGACCTTGCCGTCACCCTATGGAAGGCACGGCATGGCCGCCGAATCATGCCAAGCCTTGGCCGCAATCCACGGTCATCGTGTCGCAATGACTGACGCGGCCCGCACCGATTCGGATCTCGGCCGACGGAGTTTTGCCGGCGCGTCGTCGCATGACCGCGCGTCCGGCCAGTCGCATCGGCAGCCGGGACCCGGCCGCCGCCCCTTGGTGACCGTGCTGGTCCTGCTCGCCATCGTGGCGTCCCTCGTCGGTCTCGACTTCGCCCGCTTCGCGCAGCAGGTCGCCTCCCTGACGCCGCCGCACAACGTGACGGCCGACGGCATCGTGGCGCTCACGGGCGGCACCGCGCGCATCGACGGCGCGCTGGCGCTTCTGCGCGACAACCGGGCCGAAAAGCTGCTGATCTCCGGCGTCAATCCGGCCGTCGGCCGGCACGACATCGCCCGCGCCGTCGAAAAGACGCCCAACACGGTGCTCGACCGGCGCGTCGATCTCGGCCACATGGCGCGCGACACGATCGGCAATGCCGACGAGACCCGCGCCTGGGTCGAGAAGCAGGGCATCCACTCGCTGATCATCGTGACCAGCGACTATCACATGCCCCGCAGCATGGTGGAGCTGACCCGCGCCATGCCGGACGTGACGCTGATCCCCTATCCCGTCACCAACAAGCAGCTCGGTCTCGACCACTGGTGGCGACACACCGCATCTGTAAAGCTTCTCCTTCGCGAGTACGTGAAGTATACGCTCGCACGAGCGCGGTCTGCCTTCGGCACGCCGCGGGGGGAGAGCGCGACCGCGATGGCAGCGGACACGACGACCTCCGCGACGGACGTGGGTGTTCTGCGCTGACGCCGTTTCATCGACGCCGACGTAGAGCCGCCCCATGCTGATCCTTCGTTCCTTGCTCTTCCAGGTCGCGTTCTACCTGATCATGGCGATCATCCTCGCCGTGACGCTCCCGTTCTTCTTCTTCCTGCCGCACCGCGCCGCGATCGCCGTCGTGAAGTTCTGGACGGCCGCGTCGATGTGGGCGCTCCGGGTGTTCGCCGGCACGAAGATCGAGATCCGCGGCATCGAGAATCTGCCGAAGGGCGGCGGCCTGATCGCGCCCAAGCACCAGTCCGCCTTCGAGACGATGGCGCTGTTCCACCTGCTCGACGACCCCACCTATGTGATGAAGCGGCAGCTGATGTGGATCCCGCTGTTCGGCTGGTACACGTGGAAGGCCGGCATGATCCCGGTCGACCGCGCCGGCGGCTCCAAGGCGCTCCGCAAGCTCGCGGCCGATTCGAAGCAGGCCGTCGAGGAAGGCCGCCAGGTCATCCTGTTCCCCGAGGGCACGCGCCGCACGGCCGGTTCGCCGCCCGACTACAAGTTCGGCATCATCCACCTCTATCGCGAGCTCAAGGTGCCGGTGGTGCCGATCGCGATGAATTCCGGCCTCTACTGGCCGCGGCAGAGCTTCCTGCGCTTCCCCGGCACGATCGTCATCGACATTCTGGAGCCGATCCCGGCCGGTCTCGATTCGAAGACATTCCTGGCGACGCTGATCAACGTGCTGGAGCCGGCGACCGACAAGCTGCTGCTGGAGGCCGCCGAGAGCCCCAATCCGCCGCCGCTGCCGCCCGAGACCGTCTCGCGGCTCAACGTGCTGCGCGCGAGCGAATCGCTCTAGCGCGCCCTGGCGAAACGGCGACCGGATCAGGCAGGATCGGCGCCGAGCTGTTCCGCCAGCCAGGTCAGCTGCGGATCCTCGATGCCGAGGCCGGCGAGATGCGCGGCCGTGGCGAGCACATAGTCGCGGTTGCTGCCAGCCTGCCCGGCGCTGTCCCTGATTTGCGCCAGCACGGCCTCGCGCGACAATTCGCCGGCATATTGAGGATGCGACCGGTCAACGACGTAGGTCACCGCGCGGACATAGTCCCGGCCGGGGCGCTCCAGCCGGACCCGGCGCTCGACCTCGAGATAGGCATGCGTCACCAACTCGCGCTCGCGCAGATAGGCGAGCACCGTCTCGCGATCCGCCGCGGCGACGTGGAAGGCGATGCCGCGGCAGGATCCGCCGCGATCGAGGCCCAGCACGAGGCCCGGCCTTTCCGGCGTTCCACGGTAGATCTGCGACTCGACGCAGAAGGCGCGCCGCTCGCCTTCCAGGTGGGCCGGCACGGCTTCCTCGAACGCGAAGCCCGGTCGCCACATCAGCGAGCCATAGCCAAAGACCCAGAAATCAGACATGAGTGGCGTCCCCTCATCGGCAACGCACCCGCGTAACAGCCGCAGCGCGCCAATTCAACGGAGGAACGGATGAACGCACCCGCAGGGAAAGAAGCGCCCGGGCAGGCCCGTCCCCGTTCGACACGGCGACGTTTCCAGATCCTGCTCGTCGTCGTCATCGCTCTGGCGGCGCTCTGGACGGGCGGCTGGTTCGTCGCGAATCACCTCGCCAGCCAGAAGATCGCAGCCCTGAAGGCGGATTTCGTCGCCCGCGGCGGCGTCATCGGCTGCGACGCGGAGTCGCTCGGCGGCTTCCCGTTCAAGTTCACGATCGACTGCGCCCCCGCCTCGCTCGACTGGCCGGAGCGCGGCCTCTCGGCCCGCGTCGGCGGTCTCGAGGCGTTGGCGCTCATCTACAATCCCGGCCATGTCCTCGCGGCTGCCCAGGGCCCGCTCAGCCTCAAGGCCGCGGACGGGCTGGGGATCGAGGCCAACTGGTCGTCGCTGCAGTCGAGCCTCCGGCTCGGCACCTCGCGCCTGAAGCGCTTCTCGGCCGTCGCCGACGACCTCTCCAGCACCATCGCCGCCCCGGCTGGTCGGGTCTTGCCGAGCGCCGTCGGCGCCAAGCATGCGGAACTCCACCTGCTGCAGAACGGCGCCGACGCCACGGCGCTCGACCTTGCCGGCACGGTCGACAACCTGACCACGACGATCCCCGGCGCCCCGGCCCTGCCGCCACTGACGGCGCAGCTCTACGCGACGCTCCCGGGCGCGCTGCCGGAGCTGAATGACGGCCGGGTCGATCCGCTTCCGGCCTGGCTCGCGGCCGGCGGCCAGGTCAAGCTCGGGCGCCTCGGTATCGACATTGGCGGCTTCCTGGCGATGGCCAGCGGCGATCTCACTGTCGCGCCCAACGGCGTGATCTCGGGTCGCGTCGCCATCCGCGTCGACCAGCTCGACCGCCTGCCCGACCTGGCCGAGACGATCTACCCCGGCAGCCGCGACCGCGTCGCACAGATCCTCGGCCCGCTCTCCGCCTTCCTGAAGCCGGTCGAGGTCGACGGCAAGACCTGGCGCGAGACGACGCTGACGATCCGGAACGGCAAGGTCCAGGCCGGCTTCATCCCGCTCGGCCGGATCCCGCCCATCAAACTGCCGGCCACGCGCTGAGGCCCGCTGGCGCGGCGCTTGCTTGCTCTGTCCGTATTCGAAGCAAAGACGGACAGAGCCCATGCCGACCCCGGCCCTCCCCGCAGCGCCGCTGCGCCTGCTGATCATCAATCCGAACACGTCCGAGACGATCACGGCGCGTCTGAAGGCGCTCGCCGAGGATGAGGCCGGCGGAGCGGCCGCCGTCAGCGCCATCTCCGCCCGCTTCGGCGCGCCCTACATCTCCGACCGCGCCAGCGCGGTCGTCGCCGCCCACGCCGTCCTCGATGCCGCCGAGGCGGCGCGCGAGGCCTATGGTGAGGCGGACGCCATCGTGATCGGCTGCTTCGGCGATCCGGGACTCAAGGCGCTGCGGGAGATGACGGGCCGCCCCGTCACCGGCTTTACCGAGGCGGGCCTGCTCGAGGCGGCCTCCGAGCCGGGACCGTTCCTGGTCGCGACGAATGGCGAGGCCTGGTGCGCGATGCTTTCCGAACTCGCGGCCCAGATGGGTCTGTCGGACCGGATCGTGTCGTTCTTCTCGATCGGTGACGCCGGCGCGGGGGATGCCGCGCTGTGCGCCGCGCTGATCACGGAAGAGGCAGAGCGCACCGGCGCGGTGCGGGTCGTTCTCGGCGGCGCCGGGCTGATCCCGATCCTCGCCGAGGTCGCCGAGCGGCTGGAACTGCCGCTCGTCGATCCGCATCGGGCGGCGATCCGCAAGGCGGTCGCGATCGCGACTTCGCTGGCGCAGGCCGTCGATCCCCTCACCGCTTCCGGGGAATGGTGAGGGAACGAGTCAGCCCTGCGGCTTGGTGTGGTCGCGACGGCCGAAATCGGGCGCGGCCGTATCCTGGCCGATCGCCACGATCGAGCGACGGATGGCGCGGGTGCGCGTGAACAGGTCGAACAGCGTGTCGCCGTCGCCATGCCGGATCGCGCGGGTCAACGTCGCCAGGTCCTCGTTGAATCGGCCGAGCATCTCGAGCACGGCTTCCTTGTTGTTCAGGAAGACGTCGCGCCACATGGTCGGGTCGGAGGCGGCGATGCGGGTGAAGTCGCGGAAGCCGGAGGCCGAGAACTTCAGTACTTCCGAGCGGATGCCCGATTCGAGATCCGCCGCCGTGCCGACGATGTTGTAGGCGATCAGGTGCGGCAGGTGGCTGGTGATGGCCAGCACCAGGTCATGGTGCTCGGCGCTCATCGCCTCGACATTGGCGCCGAGCGCACGCCAGAACGCCATCAGCCGCTCGACGGCGGCGGGATCGACGGTCTCGGCCGGCGTCAGCACGCACCAGCGGTTCTGGAACAGGTCGACGAGGCCGGCATCCGGACCGGAATGCTCGGTGCCGGCGAGCGGATGGCCGGGAATGAAATGCACCGCCGACGGCAGATGCGGTGCCATGGCGCGCATCACCGACGCCTTGACCGAGCCGACATCCGACACGGTGGCGCCCGCCTTCAGATGCGGCCCGATCAGCTTGGCGACGTCGCCCGACGCGCCCACCGGCACGCAGACGATGACGAGGTCAGCGTCGCGGACCGCGTCGGCGGCGTCGGCGTAGTAGGCGTCGCCGAGGCCGAGTTCCTCGGCGCGCTGCAGCGTAGCCGGGCTGCGGGTCGAGACGGCGATGCGCTCGACGGCGCCGGAACGGCGGGCAGCGAGCGCGATCGAGGCGCCGATATGGCCGATGCCGACGAGGGCCAGCTGGCGAAACAGGGGATCGGTCATCAGCGCGCGGTCCGGTGCAGGAAATCGCGCAGCGCCGCGATCGTCGCCTCGTTCGCCTCGGCGGAGCCGATCGTCATCCGGAGCGCGTTCGGCAGGTGGTAGCTCGTCATCATGCGCAGGATGATGCCGTGCGAGACGAGATACTCGTCCGCGTCGCTGGCGCGGCGGCCCTTTTCGTCCGGGAAGTGGATCAACACGAAATTGCCGACGCTCGGCGTCACCTCAAGCCCGAGCGCACGGATGCCCTCGGTGACCCGCGGCAGCCATTCCTCGTTGTGCGCGATGGCGGCGTCGAGATGCGCGCGATCCTTCAGCGCGGCGATACCCGCGGCCATCGCGGGCGCCGAGACGTTGAAGGGTCCGCGGATACGGTTCAGCGCATCGATCACTTCGGCCGGGCCGTAGCCCCAGCCGAGCCGCGCGCCGGCCAGGCCGTAAATCTTGGAGAAGGTGCGCGTCATGATGACGTTCGGCGCGGAGCCGGCGAGCTCGATGCCGCTCTCGTAGTCGTTCTTCCGCACATATTCCGAATAGGCGGCGTCGAGCACCAGCAGCACGCGCGGCGGCAGGCCGGCATGCAGGCGGCGGATCTCGCTGAACGGCAGATAGGTCCCGGTCGGGTTGTTGGGGTTGGCGACGAAGACGATGCGCGTCTTGTCGGTCACCAGCTCCAGGATGCCGTCGACATAGGAGGTGAAATCCTTTTCCGGCGCCACCACCGGCGTCGCGCCGGCGGCCTGGATCAGGATCGGATAGACGTTGAAGCCGTGCTTCGAATAGATCGCCTCGTCGCCGGCGCCGAGATAGACATGGGCGATCAGCGCCAGCACGTCATCCGAGCCATTGCCGCAGATCACCCGCGCCGCGTTGACGCCATAGGCGTCGGCGATCGCCGCGCGCAGTTCGGTCGCCGAGCCGTCCGGATAGATCTCGAGCTTCGACGCGACGCCCTGATAGGCCGCGATGGCGGCCGGGCTCGGGCCCAGCGGAGTCTCGTTCGAGGACAGCTTGTAGACCTTCGCCCCGCCAGTCGCCTTGGAGCGGCCGGGAACGTAGGGAGCGATGTCCAGGATGCCCGGCCGCGGAACGGGCCGGTCTGCGGGCTTCGGATCGGACATCTTGCTCATGATGAAACTCCCGCCTCGTCGAGGCGCTGATAGAGAACAGGGTCGGCGCCGGTCTCGCCGATCGCGATGCCGCGCGACAGCGCGCCGACCGGCGCCACATCCTCGAAGCCGGCGCGTGCGGCCAGCGAAGCCATGGCCGTACCCTGCGGCAGCGCGATCAGCTTCTCCTGGCCCGCCTCGGCCAGGACGACGCCACCGGCGGCCGCGATCGCCGGACGGGGATCGCCGCTGATCGTGGTGACCGCGAACAGTTCCAGATCCGGCGGCGTCGGGTCGGCCAGTTCCGGCGCGATCACGAAGGAGGCATGGTCGGCCGGCCGACCGGCAATCCGGATATAGGGCGAGAGCGCCATGATGCGGGGCCCGGTCGAACGGCCGAGCGCCCGCCACCAAGCGCCCGCTTCGGCGGGCTGATCCACGGAGACGAGGCCAAGATCCGTGCCGCTCTCGCGGATGTGGTTGATCGTCGCCGACGCGTCGGGCTGGCCATGCAGCGCGACGGTGAAGCCGAACAGGAAGCGGGCGGTATCGCGGATCGCGTCGCGCGCGACGCCCTGATCGACGGCGACGTCGAACGGCGCCTGCATGCGCGTGAAAGTGGTGATGATCTCGCGCCAGATATGCTCGACCGTCCAGAGCGGCAGCGCGCCCTCATGCCGCGCCACCAGGCGCCGCATCATGTCGGCCTCGCGACCAGGCCGGAACGCGGCGCCGGGACGGCTGGTGCCCTTGACCTTGATCAGCGTGCCGATCGCCATGCCGCGCTCGATCAGGCTGCGATGCATCTCGGCGTCGAGTTCGTCGATGGTCTGCCGAATGCGGGCGAGGGTCGCCGCGTCTGCTTCGGCCGCAGAAAGCTTGGTCTCGGTCGGGGCCATTGTCGGTCGGCTCTGGGCGGGAAAATCGAAGGCCGCGCCTGGCTGGCCGACGGCGGCCGATTCATAGGCAAGCGCCGGTGCAAAATCAAAGAAAACATTGCGGCCGGCCGGAGCCGCGGCCGCCTTCCCGATCACGCCGGAGGCGCGAGCGCCGGCCGGAAAGCCGGCTGCCGCCGGCGGCTCAGGCTGCGGGCGGGCAGGCCCTGATAGACCAGCTTGGTGGCCTCGACGATCTGCACGCCGCAAAAGCCGGGCCAGAGCACCGCCCCCGTCCGCTCCCAGCCGCGTCCGTTGCGGATCAGCAGGCGGCTGGAGAAGGGCGGCGCGAACAAGGCGCCGCTCCAGGCGGTCTCGCTGAAGTCGGTCTCGCGCAGCAGCGTCGAGAGCTGGCCGCGACTGAACGGCCGGCCATAGCCGAACGGCGTGTGCTCGACCCGCGCCCAGATGCCGCGCCGGTTCGGCACGACGGCGATCAGCTTGCCGCCCGGCACCAGCACCCGCCAGAGCTCGCGCAGCGTCTCGCGCGCATTGCCCGCCGTCTCCAGGCAGTGGACGACGAGGATGCGATCGATCGACGAATCGGTCAGCGGCAGTTCGTCCTCGATGACGAGCGCGGCGAGGTTGCCGCCGTCGGAGGGCCAGTTCATGACGCCCTGCGCGGCGGGCATGAAATTGATCACGCGCTCGGCCTGCGGCAGGAAGGGGGCGAGATAAGGCGTCGCATAGCCGAGGCCGAGCACGCGGTCGCCCACCACGCGCGGCCAAAGCGCCGCGAGGCGTGCTGCGATCAGCCCCTGCGCCACGCCACCCAGGCGCTCCGCGTAGAAATTCGCGAGATCGAGCACGTCGGGCGTCAGCGTCCTGCCCTGTTCCAAGCGCGATCTCCTTGTCGATATATCAGCGCGACGATGTTAGGTAACGATCCGAAACGGCGCCACCCCCATCCTTGTGCCCATATCGGAGTTCGTCATGGCTCTCGCAATCTTCCAGTTTCCCTGCCTGTCCGACAATTACGGCGTGCTGATCCACGACGAGGCCACGGGCCGCACCGCGTCGATCGACGCGCCCGATGCAGCCGCCGTCACCGCCGCCCTCGCCGAGAAGGGCTGGACGCTGACCGAGATCCTGACCACGCACCACCATCCCGACCACACCGACGGCAATCTGGCGCTGAAGGCAGCGACGGGCTGCACCATCACCGGCCCGGACTACGAGGCCGACAAGATCCCCGGCATCGACCGCAAGCTGCGCGAGGGCGACGTCTACGACTTCGCCGGCCATCCGGTGCATGTGATCTGGACGCCGGGCCACACGCTCGGCCACATCGCCTACCACCTGCCGGAAGACGGCATCGCCTTTGCCGGCGACACCATGTTCGCGCTCGGCTGCGGCCGCGTCTTCGAGGGCACGCTGGAGCAGATGTGGCAGTCGCTCACGAAGCTCGCCGCGCTGCCGGACGAGACGGTGGTCTATTGCGGGCACGAGTACACCGAATCGAACCTGCGCTTCGCCCTCACGATCGACGGCGCCAATCCCGCCCTCGTCGCGCGCGGCGAGGAGGTGAAGAAGCTTCGCGCCGCCGGCAAGCCGACCGTGCCGACGACCATCGCCGCCGAGAAGGCGACCAACCCCTATCTGCGCGCCGACGATCCGGCGGTCCGCGCCACCATGAAGATGCCCGACGCGCCGGCGGCCGAGGTGTTCGCGGCGATCCGCACGGCCAAGGACAACTTCAAGTGAGCGGGAGCGCGGCCACGACGGCGGAAGAGATCATCCGCCTGCTGGAGCTCGAGCCCCATCCGGAAGGCGGCTTCTACCGACGCACCTTCGAGGACGCGGCCGGCCCGGACGGCCGGCCGGCCTCGACCGCGATCTACTACCTGCTCGCCAGGGGCATGTCGTCGCACTGGCACCGCATCGATGCCGTCGAGGTCTGGCACTTCTATGCCGGCGCGCCGATCGCGCTGTCGCTTTCCGAGGATGGCCGCAGCAGCGAGACCCACCGCCTCGGCCCCGATCTCGGGGCCGGGGAACGGCCGCAGCTGGTCGTTCCGACCGGCTGGTGGCAGGCCGCCGTCAGCCTCGGCGACTGGACGCTGGTCGGCTGCACGGTGGCGCCTGGCTTCCGTTTCGAGGGCTTCGAGCTCGCCCCGCAGGACTGGGAGCCGCACGATCGACGTGCATGACGCAAAGGAAGACGCGCCTTGGTCGTGGAGAAGGCGGAATGCGGGAATCGCCAAATCGATGATCGCCCGTTAAGGTGCTGTCGCCGTTGGGGTAGCGGCATGAAAACTCCGCAATTGAAGGCTAGGGGGAAGCATTGATGTGCCGTGGGGATAGGTCATGACGGCCCCGATCAAGAGCGTCCTCTTCGTCGACTACGACAGCCTCTATATGAGTCTTCGTACCCGCGATCCCGGCATGGCGCGCCGCTTCGCGCTCCGCCCCGGCGTCTGGCTCGAAGCGATCGAGCAGGGCCTGCTGCTCGATCCGCGCGGCGACGATCCCGTCCGGCGCCGGATCCTGATGCGGCGCTGCTACGCCGATCCGAAACTGCTCGGCAAGGCTCGCGCCGCCTTCACCGCGCAGGGTTTCCAGGTCGTCGACTGCCCGCCCCTGCCCGGCCGCGAGCGCAATTCGGCCGAGATCCACATGGTCCTCGACACGGTCGACGCGCTGGCGCACCAGACCGGCTTCGAGGAATTCATCCTGCTGTCGGCGGATTCCGACCTGACGCCGGTGATCTTCCGGCTGCGCTCCTACAACCGCGCCACCACCATCTATTCGACGCCGACGACGGCGGCGGGCTACCGCGCCATCGCCGATGGCGTCCTCGACGAGCAGGCGCTGATCGCCCTGCTGGCGCCGACGGCCGATGGCGAGGCGCCGGAGGCGAGCGAGGACCCGGACGAGGAGAGCGCGCAGGGCCGCGGCGCCGGCGAGCGCGACGGACTGGCCGGGCTCGCCCGTCGCATCCACCAGGCCACCAACGTGCCGCTGTTCTCGCCGCGCGGCTATCACGAGCTGTTCCACACGCTGACCCGCGAGGTCGCGGAGAACGGCTACCATTTCCAGACCACGGCCGAGAATGTCGCGGCGCGCCTGTCGGCCAATGGCCGCAACGCCTCGCGCCGGCAGATCGCCTTCATCGTCAAGGGCCTGGCGCTCAAGGGCCATGTCTTCTCGGCGAGCGACAGCCCGGCGAAGCTGGCCGAGGCCTTCAAGGAACAGGTGCTTTACCTCGCCCGCGCCGCCGGCATCGAGATCGACGAGAGCACGGAGGCGATGATCCGCGCCTGGATCGTCGGCCGCAATGGCGCGCTGCCCGCGCCGGCGCCGGCCGCCCTCATCGAGCCGCCGCCCCCTCAACGCGCCGCCGAGCGTCCCGAACCACGGCAGGCGCCGATCCCCGCGCCGCCGCCGATGCCGGTCGCGCCCCCCGCGCCGCGCGCGGCACGCCCGATCACGCTGCAGCCGATCTCGGCCGCCATGCCGCAGCCGGCGCGACCGATCCCGGTTCGCCCGGCCGCCGAGCCGGAAGCGCCGCCGCAGCCCGTCGCCGAGCGGCCGCAGCCGGCGCCGGTTCGCCAGCCCGCGCCGTCCCGACCCGTTAACCCCCCGTTAACCACGGCGACGGAATCCGCCCCGCCGGCGACGCCCCGGTCGTCGACGCCCGACGAGGCACCGCAGCCGGCGACCACGCCGCCGCCGCGCGTCCAGATCGACCCCGATCCGCGGCTCGCCGACACCCAGCCCGAGACGCCGGCGCCGCGCCCCAACATCGCGCCGCCGCGCGCCCGCTCGGCGCGCCCCGAGCCGGCGCCGACCGAACCGCCGCAGCGCCCGATGCCGGCTCCGACCGCGCCGCCGCGCGCATCCGCGCCGGCGCCCCGCAGTGGCTCCGCCGTCGCGCTCCGGCCGCCGATCCGGCGCAGCGTCGCCGCCGCCTCGGCGGCGCCGACGGGAGACCGGGACCCGATCGAGAATTCGATCCTGGCGGCGATCGCCCAGGCGGTCGACGTGCTGGTGGACGACGGCGACGGCCGGAAAGCGCCGGCGCCGCCCCCCGCGCCGGAGCCCATCGCGGCGGCCGAACCGCCGCAGCCGCAGCCGGCCGAGCCCGACGACGACATCGGCGACGAGATCCAGCGCATCCTCGCGGCCTACAGCCAGAATCGCAAAGAGCCCGGCCGCTAGCGCGCTTTCGAGCGAAGCGGATGCCGGTTCGCGGGAAGAAAACGCGACCAGACAAAGAGTTAGGGCGCTTGATCGATCGCGATGAAACGCCCTGGCTGCCGCGCTCCCGTCGGATATGGAACTGACGGCGACCGGCCTCAGCCGTTCGCCATGTACTGGCCGCCATTGATCGACAGCACCGCGCCGGTCATGAAGGCCGAAGCGTCGGAGGCGAGATAGGTGACCAGCGCCGCGACCTCGTCGGCCTTGCCGATGCGGCCGACGGGAATGGCGCCGAGGATCCCCTCCATCACCTTGGGCGGCACCGCCATCACCATGTCGGTGTCGATATAGCCAGGGCAGACGCAGTTCACCGTGATGCCCTTGCGGGCGTTCTCGAGCGCCAGCGCCTTGGTGAAGCCGATCACGCCGGCCTTGGCGGTGGCGTAGTTGACCTGGCCGAGCTGCCCCTTCTGCGCGTTGATCGAGGAGATGTTGACGATGCGGCCGAAGCCGCGCTCGCGCATGCCCTCGATCACGGGCCGCGTCATGGTGAACATCGAATCGAGATTGGTTCGAATCACGCTCGACCACTGCGCCTGGTCCATCTTGTGGAACCACCCGTCGCGCGTGATGCCGGCATTGTTCACGAGGACGTCGACCGGGCCGAGCGCCAGCTCGACGGCATGCACGCCGGCGACACAGGCCTCGGCGTCGGTCACGTCCCACTGGAACACCGGAATGCCGGTTTCCGCCTGGAAGGCCTGGGCCTTCTCGGCATTGCCGGCGAAGCTGGCCGCGACGCTGTAGCCCGCGGCCTTCAGCCCCTTGGAGACGGCCGCGCCGATACCGCGCGTGCCGCCGGTCACGAGGGCGACTTTCCCCATTCCATCCTCCCCAGCCGGCCGGTTTGATCCCGGCGCCCCGATTGGTCCCGCCTGCGCGTCAGCGCTCCACGGTCAACGCAATTCCCATTCCACCGCCAATGCAGAGCGTTGCCAATCCCTTCCTTGCGTCGCGCCGCACCATTTCGTGCAGCAGCGTGACGAGAATGCGGGCGCCCGAGGCGCCGATCGGATGGCCGATGGCGATGGCGCCGCCATTGACGTTGACCCGGGCGGCGTCCCAGTCGACGCCCTGGTTGACGGCGCAGGCCTGCGCCGCGAAGGCCTCGTTCGCCTCGATCAGGTCGAGATCCTCGGCCGACCAGCCGGCCTTCTTGAGCGCCTTCTTCGAGGCCGGGATCGGGCCCGTGCCCATGACCGCCGGATCGACGCCGGCCGTCGCCCAGGAGGCGATGCGGGCGAGCGGGGTGACGCCGCGCCGCGCCGCCTCGGCCGCCGTCATCAGGAGCAGCGCCGCGGCGCCATCATTGAGGCCCGAGGCGTTGCCGGCGGTCACCGTGCCATCCTTGGCGAAGACCGGGCGCAGCTTGGCCGCCGCCTCCAGCGTCGCGCCGGCGCGGATGTATTCGTCCTGGTCGACGATGATGTCGCCCTTGCGGGTCGAGATCGTGAAGGGCGTGATCTCGTCCTTGAACTTGCCAGCCTTCTGCGCCGCCTCGGCCTTGTTCTGCGAGGCGGTGGCGAAGGCGTCCTGCTGCTCGCGGCTGATCTGGAACTCGCGCGCGACGTTCTCGGCCGTGACGCCCATGTGGTAGCCATTGAAGGCATCCCACAGGCCGTCCTTGATCATGGTGTCGACCATGGCGAGGTCGCCCATCTTCGTGCCGGCGCGAAGATAGGCGGCGTGCGGCGCCAGCGACATCGATTCCTGGCCGCCCGCGACGATGATCGAGGCGTCGCCGGTGGCGATCTGCTGCATGCCGAGCGCCACCGAGCGCAGGCCGGAGCCGCAGACCTGGTTGAGGCTCCACGCCGTCGTCTCCTTCGGCAGGCCGGCGAGCATGGAGGCCTGGCGGGCCGGGTTCTGGCCCTGGGCGGCCGTCAGCACCTGGCCGAAGATCAGCTCGTCGACGGCCTCGGGCTCGGTCTTGCCCTGCTCGAGCACAGCCTTGACGACGGCGGCGCCCAGTTCATGCGCCGGCACGTTGGCGAAGGCGCCGTTGAAGGAGCCGACGGCGGTGCGGGTGGCGGCGGCGATGACGATATCGTTCTCTTGGGCCATGGGTTTCCTCGATCCTCTTCGGCGACGGTTTGTGCCGCAATCTGAGACTGGCGCAGGAAGGCTGTCAATCAACGATGTTGCAGCGCCGTTGCTGCACTGCAATGTTTGCGCAGCACGACTCGCAGCATGCAGCGCACAATCAGTTTGGCGGAATTGAAGAATGCCCCTATCGTGGACGTTCTTGAGGGACAGCTCGTCGGAGACCGGGCGCGAAGAGGCCCGCGCGACGGAAATGCCAGCCGATCACGAGAGAGGGGTCAGGGGAGCGGACATGACCAAGGAAAAAGAACCGACGACGATCAAGAAATACGCCAATCGTCGCCTCTACAATACGGGTACCTCGACCTATGTGACGCTCGAGGATCTGGCCAACATGGTCAAGGCGGGCGAGGATTTCGTCGTGTTCGACGCCAAGTCGGGCGAGGAAATCACGCGCTCGGTGCTGACGCAGATCATCTTCGAGCAGGAGAACAAGGGGCAGAACCTGCTGCCGATCACCTTCCTGCGCCAGCTGATCCGCTTCTACGGCGATTCCATGCAGAACCTGGTGCCGACCTATCTCGATTTCTCGATCGACAGCCTGGCCCGCGACCAGGACAAGCTGCGCGGCCAGATGGCGAACGCCTTCGGCCCCGGCGCCTTCTCCGCCATGGAGGAGACGGTCCGCCGCAACACCGAGATGTTCGAGCAGGCGATGCGGATGTTCCTGCCCTTCAGCGGCGGCCGCCCGGACGCGGCGCCGGCGCCCGAGCGGCCGAACGGCCGGCCGGAAGCCCGACCGGAACCGAAGCCCGACCGCGACGGCGATTTCGACATGCTGAAGCGCCAGCTCGACGAGATGCAGAAGAAGATCGAGCGGCTGGCCGAAAAGGGCTGACGCTCGCGCACCCTTCCCCGCGCGGCCGGCGGCGGACCGGCCGCGCCCCTTCATTGCGATCCGCCGCGGCTCTTCCTACATTCTGGCCTGCCCGGTCCGGCGCGCGACTTCTTCGCCGCACGCCCGCGGCTGACGAGGTTGCAGGCCCATGAAGAGCATGAAGTTCGGCGACGTGTTCGGCCCCGGCTCGACCCCGGAGGACGAGGCTTCCCGCGCGGAGCGCGTCCGGCGCGGCTTCTGGAAGAAGTTTCGCGCCACCGCGCGCCACATCCCCTTCGCCGAGGACGTGGCGGCGGCCTATTTCTGCGCCTTCGACACGAACACGCCGCTCAAGGTGCGCGCCACCCTGATCGGCGCGCTCGCCTATTTCATCCTGCCCGTCGACGCCGTCCCCGACTTTCTGATCGGCCTCGGCTTCGCCGATGACGCGACGGTACTGATGACCGCCCTGACGCTGCTGCGCGGCCACGTGACGCCGCTGCACTACGAAGCCGCGCGGCGCGCGCTGGAAAAGGACGCGGCGGCCTGACGCCCCGGCACGGCCGCCCGGGCGCCGGATCGGACCGGCGAGGCCACACTCTCGCCCCATTGGCCAGACTCTCTTGGCCCTCAACTCTCGGTCGGCCCTCCGTTCAGTGTGGTTCATGGAATGTTAATGAAGCCCGCGCAATTTCAAGGAATTGCCCGGGCGACGGAATCCACCCGCCCGACGTGTGTGCTGACAATATTGGTGGGAACAACATGAACCGAACAAGGATCGCAGCGGCCGCTTTTGTCGTGGGTGCTTCTCTTGCCGGCTTCGCCGCTACGGCAGAAGCCCAGACCCCGAACCGGGTCGGCACTTTCAAGGACTGGAGTGCCTACGCGTATTCCGATTCGCGTGGGAAGGTCTGCTATGCGGCCTCACAGCCGAAGAGCCAGGCGCCGCAGGGTCTCAACCGCGACCCCGCCTACTTCATGGTGACCGCCCGCCCGAGCGAGAACGTCCGCAGCGAAGTGTCGATCATCATCGGCTATCCGTTCAAGGAAGGCTCGAAGGTCACCGTCGACATCGACGGCGAGAAGTTCTCGATGTTCACCAAGGACGACGGCGCCTGGGTCGAGAACGCGGCGCAGGAAACGGCGCTGATCGCGGCGATGAAGAAGGGCCGCTCGATGTCGGTCTCCGGCACGTCGCGCCGCGGCACCAACACCACGGACACCTATTCCCTGTCGGGTATCTCCGCCTCGCTCGACGCGCTGGCGAAGTCCTGCCGCTAGCCCTGCCCGCCCGCAGGGCTCGACGAAAATGGATCACGATGGCCGGGCCCGCCCCGGCCATTTTCGTCTCCGGCATCGGTCGAAGCGGCCAGCAAGGCGCGCAACGGTGCCAGGTAGTGATCCGGCCGCAATCGCGCCCGCAGATCGTCTGGCTGGGCCTGCGGCGCATAGCGCTGCAACCAAAGCGCAAGATTGGCAGGATCCCGGATCTCCTCCCAATCACGTACGATGACGATGGGGAGGCCAGCGAACAACGGATCGAGTGGCGACGTCCGGGTGATGACGATCGAGCCCAGCATCAGCGCCTCCCAGGTGCGGTGGCAGTCGAGACCATTGCCGATAGCGCTGGCGACGAAGGGAGATGTCGCATAGTGCCGCCAGATCGCGGCCTGCGAAACGCGCCGCCGCTGCATCACGACATGCGGACAATCGGCCAGAACGCGCACGACCTCGCGCCGTTCCCCGGACTGCGCGTTGAGACCGAGATCGTAGAATACCCGCATCGGCTGCGTCTCCGGCGCCGCGCGCTGACTCGCCAAACCCTCCAACAGCGCCAGAAGGCTGCGAGGGCTCGAGAACGGCCGCGCCGTATGCAAGTCGAGGCCGATCGGGAAGTGCCGGATGCGCGGATCGTTGCCCCCGACATAGTTCTGTGTCGCCCAAGCGACCAGATGCGGCGAAGCCAGAAGCGCGTCCACGACGTCGCGCGGCAGTTCGGTCGGCAAGGACAGGTCTCCATCCGTCGTCACCAGGACGAAGGGCGCGCCTATGGTCGGAAGCGCCTCGCGGACGAACCCGGCCAGATCGCAAGCTCCGCCGACCCGGGCCCCGGAGCCGAGCCGTACCCAGACGAGTCCGCTGGCCCCTGCATAGTGCTCGCGGAAGAAACCAGGAGGCTGGACGACCTCGGTCCGATCGAGCCAATAGCCCTCCGGACCGGCGACATCGCAGAATTGCGCAATCCCCTTCGACCAGAGACAATCAAGAGGCGGGTCGCCGACGCGCGGCGGCGACCCGGTCAGCGCAGCGATCCAGCGTCGAAGGGTACGTCGATTCATAGCGTCCTAACTGCAACATGCGGGCTTCACCGCGCGGCAAGCTAGCAGTTGGCACGATCGGCACAAGCCTCGAGCGCCGCTGTTTGATTGACTCCGGCCGCCTATCCGCGCTAAAAGCCGCCAAATTCTCGCGAAGAGGTCTCCTCTGAGCCGCCGACCGGGGCCCGACCCCGGAGGTCAACGTCCGCCAGCGCGTCGCGCCCGCGGGCGCTGAACGTCTTTGGAAATTCGGCGGATCGGAAGCGATCCCTTCGAGGAAAGCGGAATCGAATGTTCAATAACCTGTCCGAGCGCCTTTCCGGTATCTTCGACAAGCTCACCCGCCGCGGTGCGCTGACGGAGGCCGACGTCAACGACGCGATGCGCGAGGTGCGCCGCGCGCTGATCGAGGCGGACGTGGCGCTGGACGTCGTCCGCTCCTTCACCGACAAGGTCCGCTCGCGCGCCATCGGCGCCGACGTCATCCGCTCGGTGACGCCCGGCCAGATGGTCGTCAAGATCGTCCACGACCAGCTCGTCGAGATGCTGGGCGCCGAGGCCGAGCCGATCGACCTCAACGCCCCGGCCCCGGTCGCCATCATGATGGTCGGCCTGCAGGGCTCGGGCAAGACGACCTCGACCGCCAAGATCGCCCGCCGCCTGACGCAGCAGCAGAAGCGCAAGGTGCTGATGGCGTCGCTCGACGTGCGCCGCCCCGCCGCGCAGGAACAGCTGCGCGTGCTCGGCGAGCAGAACGGCATCGACACGCTGCCGATCGTCGCCGGCCAGTCGCCGACTGAGATCGCCACCCGCACGCTGCAGGCCGCCCGCCTCGGCGGCTATGACGTCGTCATCCTCGACACCGCCGGCCGCACGCATATCGACGAGCCGCTGATGGTCGAGATGGCCGACATCAAGGCCATCGCCAGGCCGCACGAGATCCTGCTCGTCGCCGACAGCCTGACCGGCCAGGACGCGGTCAACCTCGCCCGCTCCTTCGACGAGCGCGTCGGCATCACCGGCATCGTGCTGACCCGCGCCGACGGCGACGGCCGCGGCGGCGCCGCGCTCTCGATGCGCGCCGTCACCGGCAAGCCGATCAAGCTGATCGGTACCGGCGAGAAGGCCGAGGACCTGGAGGACTTCCATCCCGGCCGCATCGCCAACCGCATCCTCGGCATGGGCGACATCGTCTCGCTCGTCGAGAAGGCGGCGCAGAACATCGACATGGAAGAGGCCGCCAAGGCGGCCGAGAAGATGCGCAAGGGCATCTTCGATCTCGACGACCTCGCCAACCAGCTCCGCCAGATGGAGAAGATCGGCGGCATGTCCGGCATGCTCGGCATGCTGCCCGGCGTCGGCAAGATCAAGAAGCAGATCGAGGGCGCCAATCTCGACGACAGCGTGATCAAGCGCCAAGTCGCGATCATCTCGTCGATGACTAAGGCCGAGCGCCGCAATCCCGACGTTCTCAAGGCGAGCCGCAAGAAGCGTATCGCCGCCGGCTCCGGCGTCAAGGTCGAGGACGTCAACCGCCTGCTCAAGATGCACCGCCAGATGGCCGATATGATGAAGGCCATGGGCAAGCAGAAGGGCGGCGGCATGCTCGGCAAGATGATGGGCGCGCTCGGCGGCGGCATGGGCGGGATGGGCGGCGGAATGCCTCCCGGCGGCATGCCGAACATCGATCCGGCCCAGCTCGAGAAGCTGGCCAAGCAGATGGGTGGCGGCGCCGGTCTGCCGGGTCTTCCCGGCCTCGGCGGCAAGCTGCCCGGCCTCGGCGGTTTTCCCGGCCTCCCGGGCAAGAAGAAATAGCAACCCCTTCGGAGCCGGGGCGACGCCGCGGATCCATCCAGACAACCGAATTCGTTTCAGAAGGAAGAAACCAGAATGTCCCTCAAGATCCGTCTCTCCCGCGGTGGTGCCAAGAAGCGTCCGTTCTACCGCATCGTCGTCACCGACGCCCGTTCGCCGCGCGACGGCCGCTTCATCGAGCGCATCGGCTCGTTCGACCCGATGCTCGCCAAGGACGCCGCCAACCGCGTCGTGCTCGACCTCGACCGCGCCAAGCATTGGCTGTCGGTCGGCGCCCAGGCCACCGATCGCGTCGCCCGCTTCCTGAGCGATGCCGGCCTCGTCAAGCGCGACGCCCGCAACAACCCCGAGAAGGCCGTGCCGGGCAAGAAGGCCCAGGAGCGCGCCGCCGAGAAGGCCAAGAAGGCCGAGGCCGCCGCCGAAGCCGCTGCCGAGTAATTTCGGAACAACGCCGCGCGCCGCCGCCAGGCGGGCGCGGCCCGCTCACGGGCGGGGACGCGTCTCGGCGCCCCTGCCCCGAAGCCGCCCCGCGCGGCTTCCCTGCCCTTCGGGTGCTCGCCCCATGGGGCATATCGACAAGGACATGCGATGCCCGCTCCGGACCAAGACAGGGTTCTCCTCGGCCAGTTCGGCGCCGCGCACGGCATTCGCGGCGAGATCAAGATCAATTCCTATACCGAGGAACCGGCCGGCATCGCCGATTACGGCCCGTTCACGCTCGATGACGGCCGCGTCGTCGAGATCACGGCCATCCGCGTCCAGGGCGACGCGCTGGTCGCCCGCGTCAAGGGCATCGGCGACCGCAACGCCGCCGAGACGCTGCGCAACCGCAAGCTCTTCGTCGATCGCTCGGCCCTGCCGGATCTCGAGGAAGAGGACGATTTCTACCATGCCGACCTCGTCGGCCTGGCGCTCGAGCTCGAGGACGGCACGCCCTACGGCACCATCGCCTCGGTGCAGAATTTCGGCGCCGGCGACCTGATCGAGGTCGAGCCCGCGCCGGGCGCGCGCACCTTCTACCTGCCGTTCACCCGCGCCATCGTGCCGACCGTCGACATCAAGGCCGGCAAGGCCGTCGTCGTGCCGCCGCCGGAGACGGAAGCGCGGCCGGAGCCGGGCGAGCCCGAGGACGAGGCGTGAGCGCCGAGACGGGGAACGGCGAGGACAGCCTGCCGTCCGCCGCGCCCGCCCCCTGGCGCGCGACGATCCTGACCCTCTATCCCGACATGTTCCCCGGCCCACTCGGCCAGTCGCTCTCCGGCAAGGCGATCGCCGACGGCAAATGGTCGCTCGACGCCGTCAACATCCGCGACTTCGCCACCACCAAGCACCGCAATGTCGACGACACGCCGGCCGGCGGTGGCCCCGGCATGGTGATGCGCGCCGACATCGTCGCCAAGGCGCTCGACGCCGCGGCGCCGGCCGACGATCCCCGCCCCCGCCTCCTGATGAGCCCGCGCGGAAAACCGCTGGAGCAGGCGCGCGTGCGCGAACTGGTCGCCGGCCCCGGCGCGGTGATCCTCTGCGGCCGCTTCGAGGGCGTCGACGAGCGCGTCATCGAGGCGCGCGGCCTCGAGGAAGTGTCGATCGGCGACTATGTGCTGTCCGGCGGCGAGCTCGGCGCCATGGTGCTGCTCGACGCCATCGTCCGGCTGCTGCCGGGCGTGATGGGCGGCGCCGAATCCGGCACCGAGGAGAGCTTCGAAAGCGGCCTGCTCGAATATCCGCACTATACCCGCCCGCGCGAGTGGGAGGGGCGGACGATCCCCGACGTGCTGCTCTCGGGCGACCACGCGGCGATCGCCAAATGGCGCCGCCTTGAGGCCGAGCGCATCACCGCAGAGCGCCGCCCCGACCTGCTCGAACGCGACTGAGGCTGAGACGCCAACTTCGGCGTCACGCCTCCCGGCCGGGCGCCGCCGCCGCCGCGAAAACGCGCCGAAATCCCTCGACCAGCTCCGCGTCGGAATAGCGCAGCGGATCGTCCAGCGGCTCGACCAGGCCCTTCATGGTTAGCAATCCGATCGCCGAGAGATAGGCGAGGAAGGCCATCAGCCGCGGCTCGACGGCGGCCCTGGAGGGCCGCGCTTGCTGCTCGTCGCCGAGCCGCGCCGCCGCTCCCGCGAGCACGAGATCGTTCAGCGGCCGGATGCGGTCGAACTGCTCCGCGTCCCAGCGGAGCGCCCCGGCGCCGGCGACCTGCCCGAACAGGAAGGCGAGCCGGAAATCATCGAGCTGCGGCGCGAATGCCTCGACCGTCGCGCCGACCACGGCCCCCAGCGCCTCGCCACCATCGGCGGCCCTGGCGACCACGTCGTGCACGGCGCGCGACTGGCGCTCCAGCACGCCATAGACCAGTTCGAAGACCAGCGCCTCCTTGGAGCGGAAGTAATAATAGAGCCCGGTCTTCGACATGCCGGCCTCGGTCGCCACCGCGTCCAGCGTCATCGCCGCGACGCCGCTCGACAGCAGCACACGCCGCGCTGCGGCCAGGATCTCGGCCCGCGAGTGATCGTGCCGGCGCGCCCGGCGCGCCGCGCGCGAAGCGCGCTTCGCCTCGTCCTGCTGCGCCTGCTTCCGCTCCGCCTCGCTGTCCATCGCTGCCCTTCCGACCCGTGATCCGCTCGCCAAGCCTACCGTCGGCAAAGCAAAAAGTCCATCGATTGACTTTTTCGACCGCTGGTCTAATTTTTACGACGAAGTTCACTGCGCCGGCCCCGATACGGCGGCGGGCGCCCGCACGGAGCCCGTCATGCCCGTCATCAGCTTCGACAATCCCCTCTTCACCACCTATGTCATCGCGGCGACGCTGCTGATCCTGAAGGCGGCGGCCATGTCCTGGCTGGTCGTCGTGCGGATGATCCGGGAAAATGGCGGCTTCCGCTCGCCCGAGGACCTGCGCAAGACGCTGGCCAATCCCAATCCCAACCCGCATCAGCTCGAGCCCAACCCGCATGTCGAGCGCCTGCGCCGGATCCAGCTCAACGACCTCGAAAGCTTCCCCTATTTCCTCGTCGCCGGCCTTCTCTGGATCCAGACCCAGCCGTCGCTGACGCTCGCCCGGTGGCTGTTCTACGGCTACGTCCTCACCCGGCTGGCGCATTTCATCGCCTATCTGACGGCGCAGACGCACGACATGCGGGCGCTGCTGTGGACCCCGGGATCGCTGATCCTGATTTACATGGCGGCGAGCACGCTCCTGACCGCCCTCCTCTAGGCTCCAAGGAAAGGGAGACCGAAATGACCGTTTTCGCGCCGATCGCCGGAACGCAGCCGAAACCCGAGACCCGCGATTTTCTGTCCCTGCCGACCTGGATCCATGCGGGGCGCAACGAGACCGGCGGCTCGCTGAGCCTGGTGGAGCAGATCATCCCGCCGGGCTTCGCCTCGCCCTGGCATGTCCATCTCGACGAGGACGAATCCTTCTTCGTCATCACCGGCGAGGTGACCGTCTACGTCGCCGGCCGCGCTCAAATCGTGGGCGCCGGCCAGTATGCCTTTGGCCCGCGCGCGATACCGCACGGTTTCCGTGCCACCGGCAACGAGCCGACCCGGCTTCTGCTGGTCACCACCGGCTCCGGCTTTGCCGACTTCGTCCGGGATGTCAGCGAACCGGTCGGGGACGCCGCCGCGATCGAGCCGCGCGAGCCGGACATCGCGCGGGTGATCGCCATGGCCGAACGGCATGGACTCGCCATCCTCGGCCCGATACCCGAAATCACCGCCGCCTGACGGCAAGACCGGCGCGGCAACCCGCCCGCGCCGCGCCGTTTCCGGCGTGACGCACTGGACTTTCCGGTCGCCTTCCTGTAAACGCGCGCCATCCGGATCGCTTGCCGTTCCGGGCAATAACTGAAAACAGCGCACCGAAACGCTCGCGGCCCGAAAAGGGACCGCATCGGCAGGAGTTGAGACCATGGTCAACATCATCGAACAGCTCGAGAAAGAGCAGCTCGAAATCGTCGCCGCCATGCGCGCCGTCCCGGAGTTCCAGCCCGGCGACACGCTCAAGGTCAACGTGAAGGTCGTCGAAGGCACGCGTTCGCGCGTCCAGGCCTATGAAGGCGTCTGCATCGCCCGTTCGGGTGGCGGTCTTTCCGAGAGCTTCACCGTTCGCAAGATTTCCTACGGCGAGGGCGTCGAGCGCGTCTTCCCGGTCTACTCGCCGCTGATCGCCAGCATCGAAGTCGTCCGCCGCGGCAAGGTTCGCCGCGCGAAGCTTTATTACCTGCGCGATCGTCGCGGCAAGTCGGCCCGCATCGTCGAGCGCACCGAGGCCCGCAAGGACAAGGCTCAGGCCTGATCCTTCGCCCGAGGCGAAGCTTACGAAGGCGGGTCCCATGGACCCGCCTTTTCTTTTGGGGGAAGCTGAGATGGACGCCTTCAAGCAGAGCAACCGCGCTGGCTGGAACGAGCGCGCCGACATCCACGCCAAGGACAGCACCGGCTTCTACGCGATCGACCGCTTCCTGGCGGGCGACGACGTGCTCTACCCGATCGAAGCGGCCGAGATCGGCGACGTCGCCGGCAAGAAGCTCGCCCATTTCCAGTGCCATATCGGCATCGACACGCTGTGCCTCGCCCGCCGCGGCGCCGTCGCCACCGGGCTCGACTTCTCGCCGCACGCCATCGCCCAGGCCGAGGACCTCTCGCGGCGTTCCGGCATCGCCGCCGGTTTCGTCGAGGGTGAGGTCTATGACGCGCCGGAGCTGATCGGCACGGATTTCGACATCGTCTTCACCAGCTGGGGCACGATCACCTGGCTCGACGACATCCGTGCCTGGGCGCGGGCCGTCGCCGGCACGCTGAAGCCGGGCGGCCGCCTCTACTTCGCCGACGGCAACCCCTCGATCCTGACGCATGAGGAAATCGACGGTGCGATCCGGCCGCGCTACGACTGGCGCTCGGCCCGCGAGAAGCCGCAGCGCTTCGACGCCGAGACCACCTATACCGGCGACGCGACACCGCTCGTCACCAACTTCACCTATGAGTGGATGCGCGGCACCTCCGACGTCATCGACGCCCTGCTCAAGGCCGGCATGCGGCTCGACTTCATGCACGAGCACGAGCGCCTGCCCTTCCGGCTGTTCCCGATGATGGTCGAGGCCGGCGACCGCATGTTCGCGCTCCCCGCCGGCCAGCCGCGCCTGCCGCTGGCGCTTTCCTTCGGCGCGACGAAACGCTGATCCGGTGCTAGGATCGGGCTGCATGATCCGAATTGTCGTTCCGGCATTTGACTGCTAATTAGAACCGCTATGAACAGTCCCTTTGCCCGCATTCCCCAGCCGACGACCGCCGAATTCGCGGCGTTGACGGACCATGCGCGGCTGCCCTGGCGCTTCTTCGCCCGTCTGCTGGCGACCGAGGACCTGGATTCCGATCGACTTTGACGGGGCAGCGGCCCCGATGATCGACCCTCGCGCAGCATTTTTCTTGCAGGAATAAAGACGTCATGACCACGTCGAACGGCAATCCCCGGACGCTCTACGACAAGATCTGGGACGACCACGTCGTCGAGCAGAACGAAGACGGCAACTCGATCCTCTACATCGACCGCCACCTCGTGCACGAGGTGACGAGCCCGCAGGCCTTCGAGGGCCTGCGCATGGCCGGCCGCAAGGTGCACCAGCCGAAGAAGACGCTGGCCGTCGTCGACCACAACGTGCCGACGACCGACCGCACGCACGGCATCGAGAACCCGGAATCGGCGCTGCAGGTGGCGACGCTGGCCGAGAACGCGGCCGAGTTCGGCGTCGAGTACTATTCCGAGCTCGACCATCGCCAGGGCATCGTCCACATCGTCGGCCCCGAGCAGGGCTTCACGCTCCCCGGCATGACCATCGTCTGCGGCGACAGCCACACCTCGACGCATGGCGCCTTCGGCGCGCTGGCGCATGGCATCGGCACGTCGGAGGTGGAGCATGTGCTCGCCACCCAGACGCTGATCCAGAAGAAGGCCAAGAACATGCTGGTCACCGTCGACGGCGTCGCGCCGGAGGGGGTCACCGCCAAGGACATCATCCTCGCCATCATTGGCGAGATCGGCACCGCCGGCGGCACCGGCCACGTCATGGAATATGCCGGCGAGGCGATCCGCGCGCTGTCGATGGAAGGCCGCATGACCGTCTGCAACATGTCGATCGAGGGCGGCGCCCGCGCCGGCCTGATCGCGCCGGACGCCAAGACCTTCGAATACATCGCCGGCCGCCCCAAGGCGCCGACCGGCGCCGAATGGGACATGGCGGTTCGCTACTGGGAAACGCTGCACACCGACGCCGGCGCCCATTTCGACACCGAGATCCGCCTCGACGCCGCCGACCTGCCGCCGATCGTCACCTGGGGCTCCTCGCCCGAGGACGTCGTCTCGGTCGCCGGCGTCGTGCCGAACCCGGACGACATCGCCGACGAGAACAAGCGCAAGTCGAAGTGGCGCGCGCTCGACTACATGGGCCTGAAGCCCGGCACCCGCATGGTCGACATCCCGGTCGAGCGTATCTTCATCGGCTCCTGCACCAATGGCCGTATCGAAGACCTGCGCGCCGCCGCCTCGATGATCCGCGGCCAGAAGGTGCGCGAGGGCGTCAACGCCATGGTCGTCCCGGGCTCCGGCCTGGTGAAGGCGCAGGCCGAGGCCGAGGGCCTCGACAAGCTGTTCCGCGACGCCGGCTTCGACTGGCGCGAGCCGGGCTGCTCGATGTGCCTCGCCATGAACGACGACCGCCTGAAGCCGCATGAGCGCTGCGCCTCGACCTCGAACCGCAATTTCGAGGGCCGCCAGGGCTTCAAGGGCCGCACCCACCTCGTCTCGCCGCAGATGGCGGCGGCGGCGGCGATCGCCGGCCACTTCGTCGACATCCGCAGCTGGCGCTGAGCCGCAGGGATCGCGGATACGAGAAAGGGCCCGGACGGCGACGTCCGGGCCCTTTTGCATTCAGGCGACGGCAGCCTTACCAGCGATAGCCGCGATGGCCGCCGCGCACCCAGTGGCAGCGCTCGCCGACCACGACCTTGCGCCACTGCCAGCGATGATGGCGCCAGACCTTGCGCTCGCGCAGGATCGGCCGGCAGACCTTGTGGGCGCGGCCCCAGCCATGATGGCGCGGGCCATTGTCCCAGCCGCGATCCTGGTGGTGGTGCCGATGCGGCTCGCCGCGATGCCAGGCCAGGGCGCTGCCCGTCGTCAGGCTGAGCGCGCCGGTGGCAAGCGCCAGCGTGGTGGCCGCGGCGATCATCGTTTGCTTGAGCATCAGTCAGTCTCCCTTTCAGGCATTCAGACCTGTCCGGCCTGCTGCGCCCATAAAAGGAGACCGCGCATGAACCCGCGCTGAGGCGCGCGTTCATGCGGCATTCACGAAAGACCGCCCCTAGCGTGCATTAACGCTAAGTCATGCTTATCAATAGTTCGTCCAGTAGCAGCGATCGCCGACATAGATGTTGCGCCAGCGCCAGCCATGGCTGGTGCGCACCTTGGCGGCCCGGTACACCGGCTCGCAGACGCGGCTGGCGCCATAGCCCCAGGTGCCATAGCCGAGGCCGAGCCCGAAGGCCGGCCCCCAGCCCCAACCCCAGCCCCAGTCGCCGCCATTCCAGCCGCCGCCGTGCCAGTGCCCACCGCCGCCATGCCAGTTGCCGCCACCGCCACCGTGCCAGTTGCCGCCACCGCCACCGTGCCAGTTGCCGCCACCGCCACCATGCCAGTTTCCGCCACCGCCACCGCCACCATGCCAGCCGCCCTGCGGCCACATCATGCCGCCGCCATGGCCGCCCCGCTGGGCGTATGCATCATCCGTCGTGGCGCCGAGCGTCCCCATGGCGAGGGCGAGCACGGTCGCGGCGGAGACCAGGATATGCTTGAACATCACCTTTCCTCCTCCGGCGCATGCGGCGAAGCCACCCCGCCACGATCCCGGCGACGCCGTAGCGCATGCATCCAAGAACAGCCGGACCCAGTCTCCTATTCGGTCGGCCGGCGCGACTCGTCGCATCGGCTCCGGAACATTGCGGATTGCATCGCGGCAACCGATGCGACATTGCTTATGAACTAGGATCAGGGACCGACACGGCCAGTGGGCCGCCGGAAATGCCAGGGAAATGACGACGCTGCCCCTCTCGACCCATTTCGACACCGTAGCGCTGACCATCGACGACGCACTGGAGTTCGCGCCGCTGCTCGCCGCCTATGTCCAGGACATGAAGCGCGGCGCGCCGCGCCACCCCGACCTCTATTACGCCGAGAGCCTGCTGCGCGACCGCACGGCCGAGATCCTCGGCGCCCGGCTCGACGGCGAGCTGGTCGGCTTTGCCGTGTTCTACGACCTTCCGGATGCGATGACCGGCATGCGCGTCGGCCATCTGGAGGACCTGTTCGTGATGCACGATTCGCGCGGCCGCGGCGTCGCCCGCGCCCTCGTCGAGGCGCTCGCCCGCAAGGGCCGCTCGCGCGACTGGCTGTCGCTGCGCCTGACCGTGCCGGAGGGTTCGCAGATGCGCACCAGCTTCGCCGAGACGGTCGGCAAGAAGGCCCGGCTCGACAGCTTCGTCGTCAAGATCGACCGCGCCCGCAAGGACTGAGCGGACGACCATGGCCAAGCTCGACCTCGACGCGCTCAAGGCGCCCTCGCTCGACGATTTCCAGGTGCTGGGCCAGGCCGCGCTCGACGGCCTGCCGGACGAGTTCCGCCGGCTCTGCGGCGAGATCGAGATCCGCGTCGACGATTTTCCCGACGACGAGGCGCTCGACGCGCTCGGCCTCGAATCCGAGTTCGACCTGCTCGGCCTGTTCCAGGGCATCGGCCTGGCGCACGCCTCGGCGGTCGAGCAGACCGGCATGATGCCGAACCGGGTCTGGCTCTATCGCCGGCCGATCCTCGACTACTGGGCCGAGCATGACGAGACGCTCGGCGCCATCGTCACCCATGTCCTGGTGCACGAGATCGGCCACCATTTCGGCCTGTCCGACGACGACATGGAGGCGATCGAGGAGGCGGCGGGCTGAATCCGCCGCCCGCCCTGCCGCCGCGACAGCCCGAGACCGCCGAAAGCCTTGACCTTGGCGGGCTTTTCATCGCATCTACCGCCGTCTGACGGCTCAACGGGAATGATCACCATGGAAAAATTCACGACGCTGACCGGTGTTGCGGCTCCGCTGCCGCTGATCAACATCGATACCGACATGATCATCCCGAAGGACTATCTGAAGACGATCAAGCGCACCGGCCTCGGCAAGGGCCTGTTCGCCGAGATGCGCTTCAACGAGGACGGCACCGAGAACCCGGACTTCGTGCTGAACAAGCCGGCCTATCGCGATGCCTCGATCATCGTCGCCGGCGACAATTTCGGCTGCGGCTCGTCGCGCGAACATGCGCCCTGGGCGCTGCTCGACTACGGCATCCGCTGCGTCATCTCGACGTCCTTCGCCGACATCTTCTACAACAACTGCTTCAACAACGGCATCCTGCCGATCCGCGTGTCGAAGGAAGACCTCGACAAGCTGTTCGACGACGCCGATCGCGGCGCCAATTCGCGCCTGACGGTCGATCTCGCGGCGCAGGAGATCCGCGGTCCCGACGGCGGCGTCGTGCATTTCGACATCGACCCGGCCCGCAAGGAAAAGCTGCTGAACGGCCTCGACGACATCGGCATCACCCTGGTCAAGGCGCCGCGCATCGAAGCCTACGAGAAGACGACGGAAGCGGTCCGCCCCTGGGCCTGATTTCGTTCGCATGGCGTTTCGAGGGGCGTCCGGAGCGATCCGGGCGCCTTTTTTGATTCTGGGCGGCGAGCGGGTGGGAAGGGATGGCGGCGAGCGCGGGAATGCCGGACCGGTCCCCTGCGACGCCGTCGCTTGAGCACGAAGCCAGCCCCACCCTCGCCGTCATCCCGGCGTTTCCTCACCTCTCCCAGAGGGAGAGGTCGACGGCCGAAGGCCGGCGGGTGAGGGGTTGAGACCTCACCGGACAATTCCCAACCCCTCACCCGGAGCTTCGCTCCGACCTCTCCCCATGGGAGAGGTGAAAAGCCCCCTACCCCCGCGCCGCGATCGCCTCGGCGAGGGCCAGCAGCCTCTGCGCGATCTCGGCATGCAGGCGCTCGACCATCCGCCCCTCGACCATGACGACGCCCTTGCCGGCGTTTTCGGCCAGGTCGAACACGCCGGCAATGCGCGAGGCCCACGCGATCTCCGCCGCGTCCGGCGCGAAGGCGGCGTTGGCGCCCTCGACCTGCTTCGGATGGATCACCGTCTTGCCGTCGAAGCCGCAATCGCGCCCCTGCCGGCATTCGGCCTCGAAGCCCGCGAGATCGGCGATGTCATTGAAGACGCCGTCGAGGATGCCGATCCCGGCCGCGCGGGCGGCGGCGAGCGCGGCCATCATCCAGGGCAGCATCGGCGCCCGGCCGGGGACCTGGCGCGTGCCCGTCTCGCGCGCGAGGTCGTTCAGCCCCAGCACCAGCATGGCCAGCGGCAGGCGCTCGTCCCCGGCAAGCGCGATCGAAAGCGGATCGAGCACGGCGCGCGGCGTCTCGATCATGGCCCAGAGCGGCAGCGCGACATCGGTCGGGACGAGCGCGCGGACGCGGGAAAGGTCGACGGCGGAAGAAATCTTCGGCAGCAGGATCGCATCCGGCGCCGCCGCGCCGACGACCACTATGTCGTCCGCAATCCAGGGCGTGTCGAGCCCGTTGACGCGGACGACGATCTCGGATGCGACGCCCGCCTGCCGGAACGCGGCGACCGCCTCGGCAGCGCGCGTGCGGGCAAAGCCCTTCTCGGACGGGGCGACGGCGTCCTCGAGGTCGAGGATGACGACATCGGCGCCGAGCGTCGGCGCCTTGGCCAGGGCGCGGACATTGGCGCCGGGGACATAGAGGGCGGACCGGCGCGGGCGGATCGAGGGCATGGCGTCTCCTAGGGTCCGTACTCGATTGGAAATGCGGCAGCGTTGGGCCAAAATCCCGCGCCGGCAGGAGACGACCATAGCCGATGGCTGTCCATCGGCGCGGATCGGCGACACACCGGCGCGGGATTTTCGTCCAACCCGGAGGGCTTGATGGAAACGGGGCCATTTCGGCGTCGCCGTCGGCTCGTTGGGTGAGGCCCAACGTCGCCGACATCTCCTGGAACTGATCCCGTTTCCATCAAGCGCTGCCTCATTTCCAATCGAGTACGGACCCTAGGGGCGGGGACCCCGCCTGCTTCGACGCGGAGCATACGGGCGGACGGCGCGCGGCGAAACCGAATCGGCTAGGGTCGCGGCTGCGCCGGCCGGATCGTCGGCACCATCTGGAAAACCTCCATGCCTGCGCCATCCGCCGCAACCGTCCCGAAACCCGGAATCCTGGTCGTTTCCTCCGCTGTCGTCCGCGGCGCCGTCGGCGGTCGTGGCGCGGTCTTCGCGCTGGAGCGGCTCGGCCATCCGGTCTGGTCGGTGCAGACGGTGACGCTGCCCTGGCATCCCGGCCATGGCCGTGCCGGCCGCATCATTCCCGACGAGGCCGCCTTCGCGACCTTGATCGACGATCTCGTCCGCGCGCCCTGGCTCGGCGAGATCGGCGCGATCCTGACCGGCTATATGGGCGCGGCCAGCCAGCCCGCCGCCGTGGCGCGCCTCGTCGACGCGGTCAAGGCGGCGCGACCCGACGCGCTCTATCTCTGCGACCCGGTGATGGGCGACGCCGGCAAGCTCTACGTGCCGGAGGCGACGGCATCAGCGATCCGTGATCATCTGGTGCCGCGCGCCGACATCCTGACCCCGAACCCGACCGAGTTGGGCTTCCTGACGGGCGACCTCGCGCTGGCGCCCGAGAAGCTCGCGGACGCCGTCGCGCGCCTTGCCGCGCCGCGCATCGCCGTCACCTCGGCGGCGGGCACGGAGGGCGAGATCACGACGCTGCTCGTCTCGCGCAATGGCGGCGCCACGCTGCGCGCCAGCCACGCCGCGATCCATGGCCGGGTGCCGAACGGCACCGGCGACCTGTTCGCGGCGCTGTTCCTGGCGCGCCTGGTCGAGGGCGAGAGCGACGCCGAGGCGCTGCGGATCGCCACCGCCGCCGTCGCCGACGCGATCGACGCCGCCACGCGGCTCGGCGCGGACGAACTGCCGCTCGCCGCCATCCAGGATCGCCTGCTGGCGCCGCTGACGCCGGTCCAGGTCACGCCCTGAATGGCCCGCGTCGTCGGCGTCGACGGCTGCCCCGCGGGCTGGATCGCCGTCTCGATCACGGCCGAGGGTCCGCTCGATCCCAAGATCCGGGTCGTCGCCGATTTCGCCGAACTGGTCGCCGACGCGGAGAACCGCATCCTCGCGGTCGACATGCCGATCGGCCTGCCGGAGACGATCGGACCGGAAGGCCGGGGGCCGGAGCGGCTGGTGCGGCCTCGGCTCGGCCCCCGCCAGAGCTCGGTCTTCTCCGTACCGTCCCGCCGCGCCGTGATGACCGAGGACTATCGCGCCGCCTGCGCGGTCGCCAGCGCCACCTCGACGCCGCCCCGCATGGTTGCGAAGCAGTGTTTCCACATCTTTCCCAGGATCCGCGAGATCGACGCGCTGATGACGCCGGCGCTCGAGACGCGGGTGTTCGAGGTGCACCCCGAACTCGCCTTCTGGCGCCTGAATGGCGGCGCGCCGATGGCCTTGCCGAAGAAGGTGAAGGGCAGCCCGAACGCGAGCGGGCTGGACGAACGCCGGGCCCTCCTGGCGCGCTGCGGCTATGATCCGGCCCGATTGGCGCGGCCGCCGCGCGGGGCCGGCGCCGACGATCTGCTCGACGCGGCCGTGAACGCCCTCATCGCCCGGCGCATCCTGCAGGGCGTGGCGGAGAGCTTCCCGGCCGAGCCGGCGCGCGACGCCAAGGGCCTCCGAATCGCCATCTGGGCCTGACCCAAGCGGCCCCGACCCGCGACAAATGCAATGCAGCCCGGCGTGCAAAGTTCTCGACCGAGGGAAAAAACGCGTTTATTGGAACGCTACCATTTTGCTGCACTGCATGATGTCCCGGCTCACCACTGGAGCACTACCCGATGGCTCAGGCCCCTGATTTTCCGTCCAGGCTGCTGCGCGGCTATGCCAATTTCCGCGACCAGCGCCTGCCGCAGGAGAGTTCCCGCTACAAGGTCCTCGCCGAGACGGGCCAGCGCCCCCGAACGATGATCGTCGGTTGCAGCGACAGCCGCGCCGCGCCGGAAACCATCTTCGACGCCGCGCCGGGCGAGCTTTTCGTGGTCCGCAACGTCGCGGCGCTGGTGCCGCCCTTCACGCCGGATGGCGAGCATCACGGCACCTCGGCGGCGATCGAGTTCGGCGTGCTGAGCCTGAAGGTGCGCGACCTCGTCGTCATGGGCCACGGCCGCTGCGGCGGCATCACCGGCTATCTCGCCGACCGCGACGCGCCGCCGGACCTGCAGGGCCGCAGCGATTTCGTCGGCAAGTGGATCTCGCTGCTGAAGCCGGCCGAGGCGCTGATCTGCGACGACCCGGCCGAGACGACGGACCGCCAGCGCGCGATGGAGTTCGCCTCGATTCGCCAGACGATCGCCAACCTGCGCACCTTCCCGTGGATCAAGAGCCTCGAGGAGATCGGCGAGCTGGAGCTGCACGGCGCCTGGTTCGACATCTCGACCGGCGAGCTCTACCTGCTCGACAAGGAAACCGGCCGCTTCTCCGTGCCGGCCGAGATCGAGGCCTGAGGGCGTCGCCGCAGGCTTCCCCCTCCCCCTTGTGGGGAGGGAACTCCTGAGCGTCTCCGCGGGCCCCGGACACATCGTGCGTGCTTCGAGACGCGGCCTTGGGGCCGCTCCTCAGCATGTTGGGCGGGGCTGGCCCTGAGATCGCGGAAGCATTTGCAGGAAACCCTGCCGCCCTCCCGGCCTCGAAATATCCTCGATCTCAACATCCTGAGGAGGCCCGCAGGGCCGTCTCGAAGGACGCACTCGACCAACGCCACATACGAAAAAGGCGCGGCCTCGTGGCCGCGCCTTTCGCATTTCGGAACCGGCGTAGAGGCCTCAGGCGGCCTGCTTCTTCGGCTGGATCAGCTTGCGGTTGACCAGGACCTCGGCGATCTGCACGGCGTTGAGCGCAGCGCCCTTGCGCAGGTTGTCGGAGACCACCCACATGCTGAGGCCGTTCTCGACGGTCGAATCCTCGCGGATGCGCGAGATGAAGGTCGCGTCCTCGCCGGCCGCCTCATAGGGCGTGATGTACTGGTCTTCTTCCGGATTATCGATGACCAGGCAGCCCGGCGCCTCGCGCAGGATGTCGCGCGCCTCGTCGGCCGAGATCGGCTTCTCGAACTCGATGTTGACCGACTCGGAGTGCGAGACGAAGACCGGCACGCGCACGGCGGTGCAGGTCAGCTTGATCTTCGGGTCGAGGATCTTCTTCGTCTCGGCCATCACCTTCCACTCTTCCTTGGTGTAGCCGTCCTCCATGAAGACGTCGATGTGCGGAATGAGGTTGAAGGCGATGCGCTTGGTGAACTTGGTCGATTCGATCGGATCGTTGACGAAGACGGCGCGGGTCTGGGTGAACAGCTCGTCCATGCCCTCCTTGCCGGCGCCAGAGACCGACTGGTAGGTCGAGACGACGACGCGCTTGATCGTGGCGACGTCGTGCAGCGGCTTCAGCGCCACGACGAGCTGCGCGGTGGAGCAGTTCGGGTTGGCGATGATGTTGAGCTTGGAGAAGCCGGTGATGGCGTCGGCGTTCACTTCCGGCACGATCAGCGGCACCTGCGCGTCGTAGCGCCAGGCCGAGGAATTGTCGATCACGACGCAGCCCTGCGCGCCGATCTTCGGGGCCCATTCCTTGGAGATCGAGCCGCCGGCCGACATCAGGCAGATGTCGGTGTCGGAGAAGTCGTACTGGTCGAGCGCCTTCACCTTCAGCGTACGGTCGCCATAGGACACTTCCGTGCCCTGGCTGCGGCGCGAGGCGAGCGCCACGACCTCGTCGGCGGGAAAGCCGCGCTCGTCGAGAATTGTCAGGATTTCGCGGCCCACATTGCCCGTGGCGCCGACGATCGCGACCTTGTAACCCATGTTGTCCTGCTCCTTGATCCGGCTCTCTCCCCCACCGTCCAGTCGCCGGAATGCCCGCGTCTGGCCGGCCCCTTCTCCCTCTGGCCCCGAGGGAGAACGGGGGCACGGAGGGACGATCAGGCGCTCGTCGTGGTTTTCGACGTTTTGGGCGTGGTGGAGATGCGCATGACGGCCGTGCCGGTCCGGGTGACGGAAGCCACCAAGTCGATTAGGATCGAAGAAGCAACGGCGTGCGCAGTCATCGGTCTACCCGAATGAGAATGGCGCATCTTCTGCCGCCAAAACGGCCAGAAGTCAACGGAGACGAACGGCTTGAGCACGTGGATTGCCCGTCGCGGACGCGCCCGCCCCCATTTCGCCCGCGCCACCGCGCTCGCCCTGCTCGCCGCACTGGCGGCGACGCCGGCCGGAGCCGGGGAGCGCGTCGCCGAAGCCGACATCGCCGACCTGCTCTCGGGCGTCACGCTCGACGGCATCTACAACAATGGCGCCTTCTTCTCCGAGACCTACAAGGAAGACGGCTCGGTCCGCTATCACGACATGGACGGCGCCGATACCGGCCAGTGGTCGGTCAAGGACGGCAAGTTCTGCACCTTCTATGAATCGCAGGAAGGCGCCTGCTTCTTCGTCGAGCGCGACGGCGCCAACTGCTTCACCTTCTACGTGCCGGAGGAGAATGGCGGACCGGATGCCGGCCCCGCCAAGCAATGGACCTCGCGCGGCTGGGACCGGCGCAAGCCCCCGACCTGCCCGACCGCGCCGGAAATCCAACTCTAGGCGCTTCGTCGCAGCGCCGCCCGACGCCCGCCTTCCCCAAGGTTTCGCTTGACGGCGGGGACATCCGCACCTCTACTGCAAGTCATTCGCATTCTCATTTACGGACGAGCAGCCGTGAACACGGTCGATCAGGAGACGGGCGAAGGCGGCGGCTGGCGTCGCGCCCGGGGCAATCCATCGCTCGAGGAGGTGCACGGCTCGATCCCCGTCGCCGAGATCGGACCGAACTGGCGCAAGTTCGCGGCCTTCCTCGGCCCCGGCTATCTCGTCGCCGTCGGCTACATGGACCCCGGCAACTGGGCGACCTCGATCGCCGGCGGCTCGCGCTTCGGCTACACGCTGCTCTTCGTCGTGCTGCTGTCGAGCCTGATGGCGATGATCCTGCAGGCGCTGTCGGCGCGCCTCGCCGTCGCCACGGGGCGCGACCTGGCCCAGGCCTGCCGCGATGCCTATCCGGCCCCGGTCGCCGCCCTGCTCTGGCTGCTGGCGGAGGTCGCGATCTGCGCCACCGACCTGGCCGAGGTGATCGGCACGGCGATCGGCCTCAACCTGCTGTTCGGCATCCCGCTCGAGATCGGCGTCGTCATCACCGCGCTCGACGTCTTCCTGGTGCTCTACCTGCAGACCAAGGGCTTCCGATGGGTCGAGGCGCTGGTGATCACGCTGCTCGGTGTCATCGCGGCCTGCTTCCTGCTGCAGATCATCATGGCGAGCCCGCAATGGGGCGACCTCGTCCGCGGCTTCCTGCCAAGCTCCGAGATCGTCCGGAATCCGGACATGCTCTACCTGGCGCTCGGCATCATCGGCGCCACCGTGATGCCGCACAATCTCTACCTCCATTCCGGCATCGTGCAGACGCGCGCCTACCATGCCGGCCACGAAGGCAAGCGCCAGGCGATCCGCTTCACGACGATCGATTCGACGCTCGCCCTCGCCTTCGCGCTGATGATCAACGCCTCGATCCTGGTGCTCGCCGCCTCGGCCTTCCACGCCAAGGGCTCGACGGAAGTGGTCGAGCTCGACAAGGCGCATGCGCTGCTGCATCCGCTGCTGGGCTCGGCGCTGGCCCCGACGCTCTTCGCCGTGGCGCTGCTGTGCTGCGGGCTCAACTCGACCGTGACCGCCACCATGGCCGGCCAGATCGTCATGGAGGGCTTCCTCAACATCCGCCTGGCGCCCTGGCTGCGGCGGCTGATCACGCGCGGCATCGCCATCGTGCCGGCGGCGGTCGTCACCATCGTCTATGGCGAGAGCGGCGCCGGCCAGCTCCTGATCCTGTCGCAGGTGATCCTGAGCCTGCAACTGCCCTTCGCGGTCATCCCGCTGGTGATGTTCACGGCCGAGCGCCGCAAGATGGGCGCCTTCACCGCGCCGCGCTGGCTGACCGCGATCGCCGCCATCGTCGCGACGGTGATCATCATCCTGAACCTGAAGCTGATCTTCGACGTCGTGGCGGGCGGCTGAGGTCGCATCCCCGCCTTCGCGGCGATGACGGCAGCCTGGCGACGACGCAAGTGAGGCCCCGCGAGAGTCACGTAACAAAAAAGCCCCCGTCCGGGCGGACGAGGGCTTTCCGAAATGCGTCAGATGGTAAGGCCAGGCCTCACATCACGGCGCCGATCTGCCACGGCACGAACTCGGCGTCGCCATAGCCGAGGTCCTCCGACTTCGAGTGCTTGCCGGAAGCGACCGCGACGATCTCGTCGAAGATCTCCTGGCCCTTCTCCTCGATCGACACGCCGTCGAGCACGTCGCCGCAATTGATGTCCATGTCGTCGATCATGCGGGTGTAGACGTCGGAATTGGTGGCGAGCTTGATCGACGGCGTCGGCTTGTAGCCGGCGGCCGAGCCACGGCCGGTCGTGAACACGATCATGTTGGCGCCGGACGCGATCTGGCCGGTGACGGCGGCCGGGTCGTAGCCGGGGCTGTCCATGTAGACGAAGCCATGCGTGTCGACCGGCTCGGCGTACTTGTAGACGCCGCGCAGCGTCGAGGTGCCGCCCTTGGCGGCGGCGCCGAGCGACTTCTCCAGAATCGTCGTCAGGCCACCGAGCTTGTTGCCGGGCGACGGGTTGTTGTTCATCTCGCCCTTGTTGCGCTCGGTGTAGTCTTCCCACCACTTGATCAGGTCGACCAGCTTCTCGCCGACCTCGCGGTTGGCGGCGCGGCGGGTGAGCAGGTGCTCGGCGCCGTAGATCTCCGGCGTCTCCGACAGGATGGTCGTGCCGCCATGGCGGACGAGGATGTCGGAGGCATGGCCGAGCGCCGGGTTGGCGGTGATGCCGGAATAGCCGTCGGAGCCGCCGCACTGCAGGCCGACCATGATCTCCGAGACCGGGGTCGGCTGGCGGCGGTAGGCGTTGGCGGCCGGCAGCATGTCCTTGATCACGGCGATGCCGGTTTCGATCGTCTTCTTGGTGCCGCCGGTCTCCTGGATCGTCATCGTCCGGAAGCCGTCATGCTCGACGAGATTGTACTGCTTCATCAGGCGCGGGATTTGGAACACCTCGCAGCCGAGGCCGACGACGAGCACGCCGGCGAGGTTCGGATGCGAGGCATAGCCCCACTGCGTGCGCTCCAGCGTGTCGTAGCCCTCGCCGGAACCGCCCATGCCGCAGCCCTGGCCATGCACGAAGGCGACGACGCCGTCGACATTCGGATAGTCCTTCAGGATGTCCGTGCGGTTGAAGGCGTCGGCGATGTAGCGGGCGACCGTCGCCGAGCAGTTCACGCTGGTCAGGATGCCGATGTAGTTGCGGGTGCCGACCTTGCCGTTCGGGCGGTGATAGCCGTCGAAATGGCGGCGCTCGGCGAGCGGCAGCAGGCCGTCGTCATGCGCGCCCTCGGCAAACTGGTAGTCGCGGTCGAACTCGTGCATGCCGCAATTGTGCTCATGCACCCACTCGCCCGGCGCGATCGGCGCCTTGGCGAAGCCTATGATCTGGCCGAACTTCAGCACGGGACCGCCCTCGGGAATGCCGACGACGGCGAGCTTGTGCCCCTTCGGGACGCGCTGGGTCGCGGTGACGCCCTCCACGACCGATCCGGGCATGATCGTGTCGATGGCGACGCGGACATTGTCGGTGGCGTTCAGGCGAAGAGTGCGGGGCGGGGCAGCGGTGGTGACGCTCATCGGAGATCTCGACAACAAGGGTAAGGGCGATTGGCTTCACCCAGCCGGCCGCGCCGCTGCGCGCCGTCGGATGCAGCCCCAACTGGCTTTCCAGGTGAATACGACATTCACCAGTGATGGACTACTGCGCTGTCCTATATAGTAGCGCTCGGGTACTGTCACGGAAAAGCGGGGTTGCCCGCCAGCGACAATTCGATCGCTTCGCGCAGCGGGAAACTGGGCTGCGCGCCGGCCTTGGCACAGGCGAGCGAACCCGCGACGGCGGCCCGCCGCATCGCGGCGGCGAGGTCGGCGCCCTCATCGAGCAGAGCCGCCAGAACGCCGCAGAACGTGTCGCCGGCGCCCGTCGTGTCGACCGGCACCACCTTGAGCGCCGGCACGCTGATCGTCTCGGCGCCGGTGGCTGCGACGGCGCCGTCCGGCCCCAGCGTGGCGATCACGGTCCGGCCGAGCTCGGCGGCGAGCCTGGTCACGGTGGCGGCCCCGTCGGAGCCCGGCAACAGGCCGAGATGACGGGCGAGGTCCGCCGCCTCGGTCTCGTTCACCAGGATGATGTCGACATCGGCGAAGGCGGCGCGCTCGACCGGCAGGAACGGCGCGATCGAGAGAATGACGCGGGCGCCGGCCGCCTTGGCCTGCCGGGCCGCCTTGAGGCTCTCGGCGAAGGGCGTCTCCATCTGCAGCAGCAGCGTGTCGCCGGCTCCGATCGCGCCGGGCGCGAGATCGCTGGCCACCAGGCGGGCATTGGCGCCCGGCGACAGCACGATGGTGTTCTCGGCGTGGTCGTCGACGGTGATCACCGCCATGCCGGTGGTGGCGCCATCGCGCTTGACGCCGGAGAGGTCGACGCCGCCGGCCTCGAGCTCGGCCAGCGCCGCGGCGGCCATGTCGTCATGGCCGACCGCGCCCACCATACGGACGGTCGCGCCGGCACGCCGCGCCGCCAGCGCCTGGTTGGCGCCCTTGCCGCCAGGAATGAGGCTGTAGTCCGACCCCGGCACGGTCTCGCCCGGCCGCGGCAGACGGGCCGTGCGGCTGACGAGGTCGATGTTGATCGAACCGAATACCGTGATCATAGGGGCTCCTCGAATGGGCTTCTTGTTGGCAGGGGCGTCATCGCCCGAAAAAGTCGAGCAGAGAATGCCGACGCGGCGCAGGCCGCACAAGGCCCCGGCAGGACGCCGGGGGTGGAAGCTGGGGAGGATCGACCCGCCCCGGGCGGGCGCTCCGACGAATATGCCGCACCACCCCGGCGGCACGACATTCCTCTGGCGGCAAAACGGGGCTAGATTGCCTGGGACGCTCGGGAAACACGGGGCGGGGGATCGCGATCATGCCGGACAGGATCCTGAAGGCGTGCGGGACCGCATGGGGTCGCCGCGCGGGACGGCATCGCCGCCCCTTTCGTCCCCCGCGGAGCCCCTTGCGGGCCATCGACGTGCACCACCAAATCAGCTACGCACGTTTGACCGTGAAACTTTCACCACAGTTCGATCCTAGCTTCGGGCGATTCGACGGTTTCCCGAGAAAACAGACAGAAAATGACTGAGACTCCGTACAAGATCACGCGGCGCCGCCTGTTGGCTTCCGCAGGCGCCTTCGTTGCCGCCGCCGCGATCGGCGATCTGTATCCCGACCAGGCGATGGCGCAGGCGACCAATGTCGCCGCCTCGCTGGCGACGGACGGTCCCTTTACGCGCTCGACCGTGGCCGAGATCGCGCGGCGCCTGTCGCGCGTGCCGTTCGCCGCGCCGACCTCGCGCCTGCCCGACGTGCTGCAGAACCTGACCTACGACCAGTATCGCGACATCCGCTTCAAGTCGGCGGCGTCGGTCTGGGCCGATGACGGTCTGCCGTTCAAGCTGCAGCTCTTCCATCCCGGCTTCTATTTCAAGGAGCCGATCGAGGTCGCGATCGTCAAGGACGGCCAGGCCAAGCACCTGCCCTACTCGACCAATCTGTTCGACTTCGGCCCGCTGGTGCCGAAGGGCATTCCGGACGAGGACATGGGCTTCGCCGGCATCCGCGTGCACGGCCCGATCAACAAGCCGGACTATTTCGACGAGATCCTCGTCTTCCAGGGCGCCAGCTATTTCCGCTCGCTCGGCAAGGGCCAGGTCTACGGCATCTCGGCTCGCGGCCTGGCGCTGAAGACGGCCGAGCCCGAGGGCGAGGAATTCCCGATCTTCCGCGCCTTCTGGGTCGAGACCCCGGTGCAGCAGGGCGACACCATCGTCCTGCACGCGCTGCTCGACAGCCCGAGCGCGTCGGGCGCCTACCGCTTCACCGTCCGGCCCGGCTACCCGACGACGATGGACGTCGAGGCGACGCTGTTCCCGCGCACCGAGCTGACCAAGGTCGGCCTGGCGCCCGGCACCAGCATGTTCTACTTCGGCGCCAACGACCGCACCAACATCGACGACTTCCGTCCGGAAGTGCACGATTCCGACGGCCTGCTGATGGTCAACGGCCGCGGCGAGCGGCTGTGGCGACCGCTCGCCAATCCGAACACGCTGCAGATCAGCGCCTTCGTCGACGCCGGCCCGCGCGGCTTCGGCCTGATGCAGCGCGACCGCGTGTTCGAGACCTACCAAGATCTCGAGGCCGTCTATGAGCGCCGCCCGAGCCTCTGGGTCGAGCCGGTCGGCGACTGGGGCCAGGGCGCCGTGACGCTGATCGAGATCCCGACCAATTCGGAGATCCACGACAACATCGTCGCCTACTGGCAGCCGAAGGATCCGATCCCCGCCGGCTCGGAATATTCCTTCGCCTACCGCCTGTCCTGGGGCGGCGATCCGAACTACGTGCCGGGCGGCATGGTCGTCGCCGGCACCCGTGTCGGCCGCGCCACGCTCGACGGCGACTCGGCCAGTCGCCGTTTTGTGATCGATTTCTTCCCGCCGGAGCCCCTCGAGGGCAAGCCGGCGCCTGAACCGAAGGCGACGGTGACCACGTCCAAGGGTAAAATCAGCAATGTCGTGCTGATCCCCAACCCCAAGCTGGGCGAGGGCTGGCGGGTCAATTTCGAGCTCGATCCGGAAGATGCGACGCTGGTCGAACTCAGGACCGTGCTCGAATTCCCCGATCAACGTCCAGCGGAGACCTGGGTCTATCGATGGACGGCGTAATCGCTTTCCCGGCCGGTGAGGCGGCGCAGACGGAGGACGCTCCCCCGACTGCCCGTCGCGCGCCCGGCGCGGAAACGTCGCTCGAACCCCAGCGCGGCATGCCGGCGGAAACCCACGCCGACATGCCGCCGCAGTCGCTCTGGCGCTTCCGCCGGCGCGACCGCCGCAAGTTCGTCGACCCGCGCCGCTCGCGCTCGTCCTGGCTGCGCCGCATCGCCATTCTCGGCAGCGCCTTCCTGCTGGCCGTCGTCGCCGTCTACGAGATGGAGCAGGTGCTCATCGTCGGCGGCCTGACGCCGGTCGAGATCGCCGTGCTCGTGCTGTTCGCGCTGAATTTCGGCTGGATCGCGATGGCCTTCACCAGCGCGATCGCCGGCTATGGCGTCGTCATGGGACGGCTGCACCGGCCGAAGCGGACCGCCGCCGGTCCGCTCGAGAGCCGGACGGCCATGCTGATGCCGACCTACAACGAGGACCCGTCGCGGGTCTTCGCCGCCGTCGAGGCAATGGCGACCGGGCTGGACGCGCTCCGCCAGGGGCCGGCCTTCGACTGGTTCATCCTGTCCGACACGACCGATCCCGACGTCGCCCTGCAGGAGGAAGCGGCGCTGCTGACGCTGCGCGCCCGCCTCGGCGACAAGGCGCGCGTCTATTATCGCCGCCGCCGCAAGAACATCGCCCGCAAGTCCGGCAACGTCGCCGATTTCTGCACCCGCTGGGGCTCGACCTATGACCACATGCTGGTGCTCGACGCCGACAGCCTGATCGCCCCCGAGACGATCGTCGAGCTGGCGCGCCGCATGGAGGAAGATCCCGACGCCGGCCTGATCCAGACGATCCCGGCGCTCGTCAACGGCACCACCATCGTCGCGCGGCTGCAGCAGTTCGCCGGCCGCGTCTACGGCCCGATCGTCGGCGCCGGCCTCGCCTTCTGGACCGGCTCCGAGGGCAATTACTGGGGCCACAACGCGATCATCCGCACCCGCGCCTTCATGGAATCGGCCGGCCTTCCCGACCTGCCGGGCAAGCCGCCCTTCGGCGGCCACATCCTGAGCCACGATTTCGTCGAGGCCGCTCTGCTGCGCCGCGCCGGCTGGACCGTGCGCATCGCCGAGGACCTCGCCGGGTCCTACGAGGAGAGCCCGCCCTCGATCATCGATCTCGCCGTGCGCGACCGGCGCTGGTGCCAGGGCAACCTCCAGCACATCTTCGTGCTGCCGGCACGCGGCCTGCACTGGGTGAGCCGCATCCACCTTCTGACCGGCATCGGCTCCTATCTCGCCTCGCCGCTCTGGCTGCTGCTGATCCTCGCCGGCCTGGTGCTGTCGCTGCAGGCGCATTTCATCCGGCCGGAATATTTCACCGAGGAGTTCCAGCTCTTCCCGACCTGGCCGGTGATCGACGCCGAGCGCGCCTTGCGTCTGTTCGGCCTCACCATGGTCATCCTGTTCGGCCCGAAACTCCTCGGCCTGATCGCCTTCCTGCGCAATCGCGACGATCGCCGCACGGTCGGCGGCTTCCGCACGCTGGCGAGCTTCGTCTTCGAGATCATCGTCTCGGCCCTGATCGCGCCGGTGATGATGCTGGTCCATACCGGCGCCATCGTGTCGATCCTGATCGGCCGCGATTCCGGCTGGAAGCCGCAGCGCCGCGACGATGGCGGCGTGCCGCTGCGCTCGCTGATCGTCCGCCACCGCTGGCACTTCCTGATGGGCGTGGCGCTGCTGCTCGCCGCCTCGCTCGATAGCTGGGTGCTGGTGGCGTGGCTGTCGCCGGCCATCCTCGGCCTGCTGCTCGTCGTGCCAGTGTCCGGCTGGACCGGCTCGAATCGGGCCGGCCGCTTCATCCGCCGCATCGGCCTGCTGCGCACGCCGGAGGAAGTCGCCCCGCCCGCCGTGGCGGTCGACGCCGCCGCGATCCGCCCCGCCTATGAGGCGGCCATCGCCGACTCCCCCGGCCTCGCGACCATCGCCGGCGACGCGCGGCTGCGCGCCGTGCATCTCGCCCTGATCGACGCCGTGGCGGAGCGCCCGCGCGGCAAGATCGAGGCGGTCGAGGCGCTCGCGGCGGCCAAGATCGAGGATGCCGCCAGCATCGCGGAGGCGGTGTCCTTCATGACGCCGCAGGAGCGCGCCATGGTCATGGCGACCCCGGCGCTCATGAGCCGGCTTAGTGCCCTCCCCGGCTGAAACGGCCGATTTTACTCGCACTGCAACATAAAGCTTCGACCTTTTCGCAAGCGCACAAACCTAGTAAGGCTTACCGCACTAGGTTCGGTTGCGCGGCAAAGCGCCGCTCACTGTTGGGGGAAATACGTGGCTATCAAGAAAATCCTTGTCGCCAACCGCTCGGAGATCGCCATTCGCGTCTTCCGCGCCGCGAACGAGCTGGGCCTGACGACCGTCGCGATCTTCGCCGAGGAAGACAAGCTCGCCCTGCATCGCTTCAAGGCCGACGAGGCCTACCAGGTCGGCAAGGGTCTCGGCCCGATCGAAGCCTATCTCAACATCCCCGACGTGATCCGCATCGCCCGCGAGGCGAAGGTCGACGCCATCCATCCCGGCTACGGCCTCTTGGCCGAGAGCCCCGAATTCGCCGAGGCCTGCGCCGAGGCCGGCATCATCTTCATCGGCCCCTCGCCCGAGACGATGCGCATGCTCGGCAACAAGGTCGCCGCCCGCAACCTGGCGATCGCCGCCGGCGTGCCGGTGATGCCGGCGACCGATCCGCTGCCGGACGATGTCGAGGCCATCAAGGCCGAGGCCGCCCGCATCGGCTATCCGCTGATGCTGAAGGCCTCCTGGGGCGGTGGCGGCCGCGGCATGCGCGTCATCCGCGACGAGGAGACGCTGATCAAGGACGCCATCACGGCGCGCCGCGAGGCCAAGGCCGCCTTCGGCAAGGACGAGATCTATCTCGAGAAGCTGGTCGAGCGCGCCCGTCACGTCGAGGTGCAGATCCTCGGCGACCAGCGCGGCAACATCGTCCATCTCTACGAGCGCGACTGCTCGGTGCAGCGCCGCCACCAGAAGGTGGTCGAGCGCGCGCCGGCTCCCTACCTCTCCGACGCCGAGCGCAAGGAGATCACCGACTACGGCGTGAAGATCGCCGCGGCGGCCGACTATTACGGCGCCGGCACGGTCGAGTTCCTGATGGATGCCGACACCGGCAAGTTCTACTTCATCGAGGTGAACCCGCGCATCCAGGTCGAGCACACCGTCACCGAGCAGGTGACCGGCATCGACATCGTCAAGGCGCAGATCCACATCGCCGAGGGCGCCGCCATCGGCACGCCGGAATCGGGCGTCCCGGCCCAGGCCGACATCCGCCTGTACGGCCATGCCCTGCAGTGCCGCATCACGACGGAAGACCCCGAGCAGAACTTCATTCCGGACTACGGCCGCATCACCGCCTATCGCGAGGCGTCCGGCTTCGGCATCCGCCTCGACGGCGGCACCGCCTATTCCGGCGCGGTGATCACCCGCTTCTACGATCCGCTGCTGGAGAAGATCACCGCCTGGGCGCCCTCGCCCGAGGAGGCGATCGCCCGCATGGACCGCGCGCTGCGCGAGTTCCGCATCCGCGGCGTGGCGACCAACCTGACCTTCGTCGCCAACATCATCAACCACCCGAAGTTCCGCGACAATTCCTACACGACGCGGTTCATCGACACGACGCCGGAGCTGTTCTCCTCCGTGCGCCGGCGCGACCGCGCCACCAAGCTCCTGAACTACATCGCCGACGTCACGGTGAACGGCCATCCCGAGACCCGCGGCCGCGTCAAGCCGAAGGCCGACGCGCTCGCCAAGGTGATCCCGCAGTTCAAGGCCGAGCCGGCGCCCGGCACCAAGCAATATCTCGAGGCGCATGGCCCCGAGGCGCTCGCCAAGTGGATGCGCGCCGAGAAGCGCGTGCTCGTCACCGACACGACCATGCGCGACGCGCACCAGTCGCTGCTCGCCACCCGCATGCGCACGCATGACATCGTCGGCATCGCCGATTCCTACGCGCGCGGCCTGCCCGGCCTGCTCAGCCTCGAATGCTGGGGCGGCGCCACCTTCGACGTCTCGATGCGCTTCCTGACCGAGGACCCGTGGGAGCGGCTCGCCATGGTGCGCGAGCGCGCGCCGAACATCCTGCTGCAGATGCTGCTCAGGGGCGCCAACGGCGTCGGCTACACCAACTATGCCGACAACGTCGTCAAGTTCTTCGTCAAGCAGGCAGCCGCCGGCGGCGTCGACCTCTTCCGCGTCTTCGACTGCCTGAACTGGGTCGAGAACATGCGCGTCTCGATGGACGCGGTGCGCGAGGAGGGCAAGGTCCTCGAGGCGGCGATCTGCTACACCGGCGACATCCTCGATCCCGACCGCGCCAAGTACGACCTCAAGTACTATGTCGGCCTCGCCAAGGAGCTAGAAAAGGCCGGCGCCCACGTCATCGGCCTGAAGGACATGGCCGGCCTGCTGAAGCCGGCCGCCGCCAAGAAGCTGATCACGACGCTGCGCGAAGAGACCGAGCTGCCGATCCACCTGCACACGCACGACACCTCCGGCATCTCCGCCGCGACGGTGCTGGCAGCCGTGGAAGCCGGCGTCGACGCCGTCGACGCGGCGATGGACGCGCTTTCCGGCCTGACCTCGCAGCCCTGCCTCGGCTCGATCGTCGAGGCGCTCAAGGGCTCCGAGCGCGACACCGGCCTCGACACCGAGGCGATCCGCAAGATCTCGTTCTACTGGGAAGCGGTGCGCGGCCAGTACGCCGCCTTCGAGAGCGATCTGAAGGCCGGCGCGTCGGAGGTCTACCTGCACGAGATGCCGGGCGGCCAGTTCACCAACCTGAAGGAACAGGCCCGCTCGCTTGGCCTCGACACGCGCTGGCACGAGGTGGCGCAGGCCTATGCCGACGTCAACCAGATGTTCGGCGACATCGTCAAGGTGACGCCCTCCTCCAAGGTCGTCGGCGACATGGCGCTGATGATGGTGTCGCAGAACCTCTCCGTCGCCGACGTCGAGAACCCGGCCAAGGACATCGCCTTCCCGGATTCCGTCGTGCAGATGATGCATGGCGATCTCGGCCAGCCGCCGGGTGGCTGGCCGGAAGGCATCCAGAAGAAGGCGCTCAAGGGCGCGGCGCCGTCGACGGCCCGTCCCGGCGCGCTGATCGCCGCCGCCGACCTCGAGGCCGAGCGCAAGGCGGCGCGCGAGAAGGTCGGCAATGGCGAGATCGACGACTTCCAGCTCGCCTCCTACCTGATGTACCCGAAGGTCTTCACCGACTTCGCCAAGGGCCTGCAGAACTGGGGCCCGACGAGCGTCCTGCCGACGCCGGTCTATTTCTACGGCCTGCCGATCGGCGAGGAGATCCTGGTCGAGCTCGAGACGGGCAAGACCATGGTGATCCGCTGCCAGGCGATCGGCGACGTCGACGAGGAGGGCCTGATCCGCGTCTTCTTCGAGCTGAACGGCCAGCCGCGCGTCATCAAGGTTCCCGACCGCGCCAATTCCGGCAAGATCGTCGCCAAGCGCAAGGCCGAGGACGGCAACCCGAACCACGTCGCGGCGCCGATGCCGGGCGTCGTCTCGACGCTCGCCGTCCGGGCCGGCCAGGCGGTCAAGGCCGGCGACGTGCTTCTGTCGATCGAGGCGATGAAGATGGAAACCGCCATCCACGCCGACCGCGACGGCACCATCTCCGAGGTCCTCGTCCACGCCGGCAGCCAGATCGATTCCAAGGATCTGCTGGTGGTGTTCGGCTAAGAGTTGCACGGGACGCAGCGCTTTCGGGCGCCGCGTCCCGGCTTGTCCGTCGAAGAGACGTTCCGCTGGCCCCTCCTTCGAGGCTTCACTTGGCGAAGCACTGATGGCCCGGGGTAGCGTCGGAATTGCAAGCACATCCATTGCTGTCTCCGGGAGACGGGTGCTGCCCCCCTGTACACCTCCCTGACCATCATCCTGAGGTGCCCGGCGCAGCCGGGCCTCGAAGGAGGGTCCAGCGAGACTTAGGCGCCTCGTGCCCCTGGCCGCTTCGCCAGCTGCTGCACCAACGCCCAGTCCCCCCGGACCAGCGCGTCCTTCTTGGACCGTGACCATCCCTTGAGCTGTCGCTCCGCCGCATGCGCGTCGGTGATGCGACCGAAATCCTCCGCCCAGACCAGTTCCACCGGACGGCGGGAAAAGGTGTAGCCGCGATAGGCCCCGGACTGGTGCTCGAGCAACCGCCTTTTCCGATCCTCCGCCGCAGTCGAACCGACATAATAGAAGCCTTCCGCGCACCGGAGCATGTAGACGGATGCGCCCATCGTAGCCTCTGGATCCTCCTTCGAGGCCCGGCTGCGCCGGGCACCTCAGTGTCTGGCCCGTAATTGGACAAGGCCCGCCACGCCGCCTTCCCTTCACCTCTCCCTGAGGGAGAGGTTGGAGCGAAGCTCCGGGTGAGGGTTTAGGAAACCATCCGGTGAGGCCGTAAACCCTCACCCGCCGGCCTTCGGCCGTCGACCTCTCCCTCAGGGAGAGGTGAAAGTAGAGTGTCCCCTGCATTTCGGGCCAGACACTCAGGATGATGACTGTGCGGTTGGATGGAAGTCTGATGCCGGTCGCGAGAGATGGCAAGTTGGATCATCGAAGCCCTACGTTGCACTCCCACAACCATCATCCTGAGGCGCTTCGCGCCAGCGAAGCCTCGAAGGAGGGTCCAGTGAAACTCCGCCCCCTCACCGGCAATACTTCCCCCGGCCGTTCTTGCCGCGCTGGCGGAGGTCGAGGTGGTAGTGGTCCTCGTGATAGCCGTCCGAGCCCGGTCCGAGCACGGTCTGGAACTTGTCGCAGGCGGTGGCGCGCGCCGCCTGGAGGAACGCGTCCTCCTTCTCCGTGCGGTCCCCAGCCCTCGTCACCGTCACCCAACGCCCCTTGACCTCGAAGGCGGCGATGTCGACGGCGTTCAGGAAGGCATGTTCGGAGAGTTGCGCGTTCACGACCCGGTTGCGGCCCCGGCAGGAATAGGAATCGGCGATCCGGAGCCCGGTGACGCGGCCGCCGAGCAGCGCCTCGGCCTGGGGCTGGATGTCCTCGGCGATCCAGCGCGCCAGCGTCGTCGCCACGGCGCAATTGACCTTCGCCGCCGGACTCAGGTCGATCGCCCCGCCCTCGAGCTCCGTGACGTCGAACGGATCCGGCCCGCCACAGCTGCCGGCCTGGATCGCCGGCAAGGGCCTCGCCGCGATCTTCAGCCCCGCCATCGAGGCGCGACAGGCGGCGAGACCTTCCGGCACGGCCGGCGGTGTCGCCGGCACCATCGCCGCCAGCATCACCACCGGCTTCGGGCGCGGCACGGGCAGTTCCGGAGACGGGGTCGTGGCGACGGCCGGGGACGCCTTCGCGTCGGCGCCTTCTGCCTCCTGCGATCCCGCAGCGTCCTTCCCCGGCAGCGGCAGGCGGTCCGCCTTCTTCAGGCTGCCATCGGCATTGCGGCCATCGGGCGCCGCCTTGAGCGGGCTCGGCAATACCGGCGGCGCGAAGGCAAGCTGTTCGCCGCTCGCCGGATCGGCGGGCGTCGCCCCGGCAAGTGCGGCCGCAGCGCCAGCCGCGAGGCCCGGATCGGGCGGCACCTTCTGCGTGACCACCTTTTCGACGGTCGCATCGGTCGGCTTCGGGATCGCCACAAGCCCGGCGGCCTTGCGCTCCGCCTCCGGCTTCACCCGGGGCAAGGGCGCGGCGGGCTCGGTCCGTGGCACGGGCACCTCCGGCGCGACCGGCGCGGTCACGGCAGCGGTCGTCGCGGCGTCGTCCGGGCGTCGTATCGGCAAGGGAGCGTTCGTGTCGACGGCCTCCGCGCCGGTCGCGGCCTTGGCCTGCGGGGCGGCCGGCGCCGGCTTTTGCGTGCGCCGCTTCGGCGGCTTGCGCTCGCCGCGCTCGACCTTCGGGATGATCTTCTGGAACAATTCGTCCGGGCTGATCGCCCGCGCCTGGGGTGGCGCCAGGGTCATGACGAGAAGGGCGGCCAGAAGACCGCCCATTCCGCCTTTCCAGTCCGGCCAGCGTGATGCCATGTCCGCGCCCGTCTCCGTCATGCCTAACGTCGCTTCACAGCAGGATCCTGCTGCGTTCAACGCGTCGTGAAGGCAATCCGTTCCGGCGGCCGCGATCCGAGGCGGCTACCAGTCGAAGGCCTCCGTCGTCGCGCGCTTGCCGACCAGCATCGCATCCGCCACCAGGCGCAGCGGCGCCCCGTCGACATCGCTCCTGCCCGCGGCGAGCAGGTCGGCGAAATGCGCGTAGATCCGCTCATATTCCTCGCTCGGCGCCTCGACAGCGAGCTTGCCATCAACCTCCAGCGCCGCGCCGCCCTTGAAGAGGCGAAGCTTCTGGCCGTCGGCCGTCTCGATGTTCATGTGCCACTTCTCGTCGCCCTGCTCGCGCCAGTCGAAATCGGCGGTGAGCGTCGGGGCGGGGGCGGCCGCGCTGCCGAAGGCGAGCTTGGCGGCGATCGGCGTCTGCCGGTTGGCCGGATAGGTCAGCTCCGCCGCCTTCACGAAGGGGGCGAAGGGCAGGATCTTGACGAAGATGGAGAGCGCGTTGATGCCGGGATCGAACACGCCGAAGCCGCCCGGCTCCCAGACCCAGTCCTGGCCCGGATGCCACTTCTTGACGTCCTCGCGCCACTCGATCTTGACCGAGCGCACGCCATGCTTCGAAAGCAGCGCCTTCGCCTCGTCGACGGCCGGGTTGAACTGCGAATGCCAGGTGGCGAAGAGCACCTTGCCTTGAGATTCGGCGAACGCCTTCAGGTCCTCGAATTCGGCCAACGTCGCCGCAGGGGGCTTCTCGAGCAGAACGTGCTTGCCGGCGGCGAGAGCCTCGCGCGCGATCGTATGGCGAACATCCGGCGGCGTGTTGACCGAGACGATGCCGATCTCGGGCATTGCCGCATAGAGCTCGGCCGCCGTCTTGAAGCTCGGCACGCCGTTGTGGCTGAGGCCGCGCTGACTGACGACCGCGGCGACCTCGAAGTCTCCGCTCTTGTCGATCACCGCCAAATGCTGGTCCTGCGTGATCTTGCCGAGACCGATGATCGCAATCTTATGCTTGGCCATTCATTCCGCCCTGAGTGCATTTTCTGAACCGTTGCCCGCGATCTAACACGATGCGAAGCCGGTTCGTAAAGCACGGGCGGGCGACTAGCCGGCAGACGCGCCCGTCGGCTTGACGAACACCGTCAGCCGATGCTCGCCGACGTCGCGCTCGATCGCCTCCCAGCCGCGCGCCAGATAATAGCCATCCTTGTCGGCGCTGGCGCAGAGATAGACGCGGTCATGCCCGAGCGCCGCCGCCTCGGCGAGGATCCGGTCGCTGAGCGCCGCGGCGACGCCGCGCGAACGCGCCTCCGGCTCGACCCAGAGCGCGGCCAGCCAGGGCGAATATTGCGGCCGCTCCTCGAGATCGCTGTCGATCAGGAGTGCCGAGCCGACGAATTCGTCGTCGCGATGCGCGACGATGCCGAGCGGAATGGCGTCGTTCTGGAATTCGCGCAGATGGCCGAGCAGGGTCGAGAGCGGCTCGCCCGCCTCGCGCCACCAGGCATGCCACATCCGGTCGGCGACGGTGCCGATGAAATCGGATCGGAGCGCGAGGCTCGAGAAGGCGAGTTCGGTCACTGGAACTGGCTCCGCAAATCCACCGTGTCCCGAACGCCTATATCGTCGAAATGGGCGAGTAGCCAATCCCCCGCCGCCGCGCGGCCGGCCGCGTGCAGCTCCTCGAAGAAGGCGCGCGACGTGTCGAACTTGGTCGAGGCGGTGAAACGCTCCAGCGCCTTGCCGGCATCGATGCGATGCACGCGGTTGCGACGGTAGCGCGCCGGATCGAGCCGGCCCTCGTCGAGCATGCGGTTGACGAAGTCGATGGCGCGGAATTCGCGCAGGAGCGAGGCGTTGAAGGTGATCTCGCTCATCCGCTCGAGAATCTCCTTGGCCGAGGTCGGCACCGCGCTGCGCTCGACCGGATTGATCTGCACCAGAAGCATATCCGTCGCCTTCGTCTCGGTGAAGAAGGGGAACAAAGCCGGATTGCCCATGAAGCCGCCGTCCCAATAGGGCTCGCCATCGACGATCACCGTCTGGAACAGATAGGGCAGGCAGGCCGACGCCATCACCGCATCCGCCGAGATGTCGCGGCCGGTGAACACCTTGATCCGGCCGGTCTTCACCGCCGTCGCCGAGATGAACAGCTTCGGCGCGGCGGCGGCATGGAGGCGGTCGAAATCGACCAGCTCGGAGACAATCTCGCGGAGCGGGTTGATGTTCATCGGGTTGAAGCCATAGGGCGAGGCGAAGTTGGTCATCGCCTCGATCATGTGGAAGGGCTGCAGCGCCGGCATGCGCCAGGCTCCCATCCACGCCTCCATCAGGTCGCGCGCCGAGGCACCGGGACGGCCGGCGGCGCTGACCCGGGTCCAAAGCTCGTGCAGCCGCGCCCGCGCGCCGGCGGCGCCGCCGTCCAGCAGGCCGTCGGCCAGCGCCACGGCGTTAAGCGCGCCGGCACTGGTGCCCGAGATGCCCTCGAAGCCGAGGCGGCCATCCTCGAGCAGCCGGTCGAGCACGCCCCAGGTGAAGGCGCCGTGCGCGCCGCCGCCCTGCAGGCCGAGATTGAGGATCTTCCGGCCCTCGGGAGCGGCGGTCATGCCGCCGTCCAGCCGCCGTCGATCGACTGCAGCGAGCCGGTGATCGAGCGCGCGCCATCGGTGGTCAGGAACAGCGCCAGCGCCGCCACCTCCTCGACCCGCACGAACTCCTTGGTCGGCTGCGCCGCGAGGATGACGTCCTTCTTGACCTGTTCTTCGGTCATGCCGCGCGCCTTCGCCGTATCGGGGATCTGCTTCTCGACCAGCGGCGTCCAGACATAGCCGGGGCAGATGGCGTTGACGGTGATGCCGTGCTCCGCCGTCTCCAAGGCGACCGTCTTGGTAATCCCCGCGACGCCGTGCTTGGCGGCGACATAGGCGACCTTGAACGGCGAGGCGACGAGCGCATGCGCGGAAGCGGTCGAGATGATGCGGCCCCAGCCCTTCTTCTTCATCGCCGGCAGCGCCAGGCGGATGGCGTGGAAGGTGGCGGAGAGGTTGAGCGCGAGGATCTGGTTCCACTTGTCGACGGGGAACGCGTCGACCGGCGCGACGAACTGCATGCCGGCATTGTTGACCAGCACGTCGATGGCGCCGAACTCCGCCTCGACCGAGGTGATCATGGCGGCGATCTCCTCTTCCTTCGTCATGTCGGCGCCGTGGAACCGCACCTCGACGCCGAACTCGGCCGCGAGCTCGGCGCGGAGCCGATCGATCACCACCGGGTCGCCGAGACCGTTCAGCACGACATGGGCGCCGGCGCCGGCGAGCGCCCGCGCGATGCCGAGGCCGATGCCCGAGGTCGAGCCTGTCACCAGCGCGACCTTGCCACTCAGATGGCCGTCATCCGACATGAAATCGTCTCCCGCATGGAGGATAAGGGGGTGGGAACTGCCAGAGACGACCATATATTGCGGTGCAGCAGCAAGGGAAGCCGGCACGCCGTCGCCGCGAGTCGGCCCTGTGGCGGATCCATGCTAGAACGCGGCGGTGACGGAACAAGCGGTGGAGCGGCAATGAGCGCGAGCGCAGGAAGGTGGCGGGCATGAGCGGGACGGACCACGTCGTGCTCGAACATCGCGACCATGACCATGACCATTGCGCCCGCGACGCCATCGCCCATGCCGAGGCGATCTCGGCCGCCGAGGGGCTGCGCTTCACCGAGCAGCGCCGCAAGGTGCTCGCCGCGCTCGCCGAAAGCCATGTGCCCGCCAGCGCCTATGACGTGATCGACCGGCTGGCCGCCGACGGCCCGCGCCCGGCGCCGGTCTCCGTCTATCGCGCGCTCGATTTCCTGGTCGAGCATGGCTTCGCCCACCGGATCGAGAGCCGCAACGCCTATATCGCCTGCTCGCGCGGCCCCGAGGGCCACGACAAGCCCGGCCATGGCGCAGCCACCGTGTTCCTGCTCTGCGACCAGTGCGGCGCCGCCGGCGAGGCGTCGTCCGCCGCGCTGACCGAGGCGCTTGCCGCCGTCACCAAGGCGGCCGGCTTCGCGCCGGCCGCGCCGATCATCGAAATCCGCGGCCTCTGCGCCCGTTGCCGCGGCAAGGCCTGACGCGCGAAGGCTTTGCGCCTTCCTCGTAAACGCAATAAACCAACCTCCGGCCCCTGCGGGCCGGCCCTCCCGCCGGGAGGGAGCCAAGCCAAGACCGAGCCGCGCATGAACGCCCCCTTCGCCTCCGCCCTGCCGCCCGAAGAACCGATCGCGGGCCCGCTGCCGCGCCGCCGCGCCGTCTCCGTCCGCGTCGGCAAGGTGAGGGTCGGCGGCGACGCGCCGGTGGTCGTGCAGTCGATGACCAATACCGACACGGCCGACATCGACGCGACCGTCGCCCAGGTGGCGGCGCTTGCCCGCGCCGGCTCGGAGCTGGTGCGCATCACGGTCGACCGCGACGAGGCGGCGGCGGCCGTGCCCTACATCAAGGAGAAGCTGCTCGCGAAGCGGGTCACCGTGCCGCTAATCGGCGACTTCCACTATATCGGCCACAAGCTGCTCGCCGATCATCCGGCCTGCGCCGAGGCGCTCGACAAGTACCGCATCAATCCCGGCAATGTCGGCTTCGGCGAAAAGCGCGACCGCCAGTTCGCGACGCTGATCGAGATGGCGATCCGCTATGACAAGCCGGTTCGCATCGGCGTCAACTGGGGCTCGCTCGACCAGGACCTCTTGACCCGGCTGATGGACGAGAACGCGGCATCCGCCACGCCGATCTCGGCCTCCGCCGTGATGCGCGAGGCGATCTGCCAGTCGGCCATCCTCTCCGCCAATCTGGCCGAGAGCATCGGCCTGCCGCGGGACAAGATCATCCTGTCGGCCAAGGTGTCGAACGTTCAGGACCTGATCGCCGTCTACCGCGATCTCGCGCGCCGCTCCGACCACTGCCTGCATCTCGGCCTCACCGAGGCCGGCATGGGCTCGAAGGGCATCGTCGCCTCCTCGGCCGCCATGGGCATCCTGTTGCAGGAAGGCATCGGCGACACCATCCGCGTCTCGCTGACCCCGGAGCCGAACGGCGACCGCACCCGCGAGGTGCAGGTGGCGCAGGAACTGCTGCAGACCATGGGCTTCCGCGCGTTCCTGCCGATCGTCGCCGCCTGCCCCGGCTGCGGTCGCACGACGTCGACCGTGTTCCAGGAACTGGCGAGCCGCATCCAGGAGGACATCCGCACCTCCATGCCGCAATGGCGCGAGCGCTATCCGGGCGTCGAGGCGCTGAAGGTCGCGGTGATGGGCTGCATCGTCAACGGCCCCGGTGAATCGAAGCATGCCGATATCGGCATCTCGCTCCCCGGCACGGGCGAGACCCCGGCCGCGCCCGTCTTCATCGACGGCAAGAAGGCGGTGACGCTGCGCGGACCGCAGATCGCAGACGATTTCCGCAAGCTGGTCGACGACTACATCGAGAAGCGCTTCGGCCTCGGCGCGAAGGCGCCCGGCGAAGCGGCCGAGTAGGCGGCCCGGCCGTCGCCGGACCGGCATCGGATGGCCATTCCAGACTCCGCATCTTCCGCATGGGCACCCGTTTACGCAGCGGCGCGCAATGATTAGATGTGTCTTCCCAAAATCTGTCGCCGGCGAGGTTCGATCGTGCTCCGCATCCTGTCGCTTTGCCTGATGGCCGCCCTCGCGTTCGTGCTGCTGCCAGCCGCCACGGCGACGGCGCGCACGCTCCGGGGCGAGGTCACCTATCGCGAGCGCATCGCGCTCGACGCCCAGGCGGTCGTCACCGTCAGCCTGGTCGAGCGCTCCGCCGCCGGCGCGCCCGGCAAGGTCATCACCAGCCAGACCATCCGCCCTCGCGGCCGCCAGGTGCCGATCAGCTTCCGCCTGAACTATCCGCGCCGGCTGATCGCCAGGGACGCGGCCTATGCGCTCGAGGCGAACATCGCGCTTGGCGACACGCTGCTATTCAGCACGAGCGAGGCGATCGCCGTCGAACCGCTGAAGACCACCGGACCGGTGACGATCGTGGTCAATGGCGTGCCCGCCCCCGCCCTCGTCAAGGACGGCCTGACGACGCCGGCGGGCGCGCTGCAGGGCACCGAATGGCGGGCGCAGGCGATCGGCGGCCGGCCCGTGCTCGACACCGCGCCGGCGACGCTGTCGGTCGAGGCCGGCGGCCGCATTTCCGGCTCGGCCGGCTGCAACCGCTATTTCGGCACGGCGAGCGTCAAGGACGGCATCATCTCCGTCGGCCCGCTCGGCACGACGCGGATGGCGTGCATGCCGGACCAGATGGAGCAGGAAAAGGGCTTCCTCGACGCCATCGCGAAGACGCATGGCTTCCAGGTCGACAAGGGGCAGCTCGTGCTGCTGGACGCCGAAGGCAAGCCGCTGATGCAGTTGGTGCGCAACGACGAGAGCTGATCGGCCTCACATCTCGCGATAGGCGACGAAGCGGGCGGCTTCGGTGAGCGTCGCGGCCCGCGCGCCGAACGGGGCGAGAAGCTCCGCCGCCTCGGCCACCAGGTCGTCCAGCATGGCGCGAACGCGGTCGACGCCATGGAGCCCGACCAAGGTCCCCTTGCCGCGCGAAGAGTCCTTGCCGGTCGCCTTGCCGAGCGCCTCCGCCGTCGCCGTCTCGTCGAGCACGTCGTCGGCGAGCTGGAAGGCGAGGCCGATGATCTCGCCGAAGCGGCGGATGGCGGCCCGCTCCTCGGGAGCGGCGCGGCCGAGGATGGCCCCGGCCTCGCAGGCGAAGCGGATCAGCGCCCCCGTCTTCATCGCCTGCAGCCGGCGGATGCCGGCTTCGTCCGGCGTCTCGCGCTCGGCCTGCAGGTCGAACATCTGGCCGCCCGCCATGCCGCCGAGGCCGGAGGCGCGCGCCAGCCCCAGCACCAGCTCGGCCCGCACCTGCGGATCGGCGTCGGTCGCCGGATCGGCGATGAGATCGAAGGCCAGCGTCTGCAGCGCGTCGCCGGCGAGAATCGCCGTCGCCTCGTCATAGGCCCGGTGCACCGTCGGCTTGCCGCGACGGAGATCATCGTCGTCCATAGCCGGCAGGTCATCATGGACGAGGCTGTAGCAATGCAGGCACTCGATCGCCGCGCCGACGCGCAGGGCGCCCTCGCCGTCCCGGCCGAACAGCCGCGCCGCCTCGATCGCCAGGAAGGGCCGGAGCCGCTTGCCGCCGCCCAGCGCGGCATAGCGCATCGCCTCGACCAGCCGCGCCGGCCGCGCGATCTCGCCCGCCAGCGGCGTCGCGGCGAGCACCGCGGCGAGCCGCGCCTCGATGGCGGTGGCCACGCCGGCGAGGCGGGCGTCGAATTCGTCGTCGATCAGAACCAAGATGGCCTCAAGTGAACGCAGGATCTGCGGCAAGCCTTGCCGCTTTTGACGCCCCGCCGTCAAGCCGATGCGCCGTTCCGGGGTGCGGCACTATCCCTTCGGAGGTCGCCGGCGACCAATGGCGGGATTGCCCGGGCCGTCAGGCCTCCTTATTGCTACCGTGACACCAGAGCCCCAACAGGACGGCATGACGCCCGCGACCCCTCCGACCTCCGGCAGCGCGTTTCGCCTCGACATCAACCTGTTGCGGGCGATCGCGGTCGTTGGCGTGGTGCTCTATCATTTCCGGCTCGGCCCGTTTCCGGGCGGCTTCGCCGGCGTCGACCTGTTCTTCGTCGTTTCCGGCTACCTGATGACCCGGATCATCGTCGAGGGACTCGACCGCGGCAGCTTCTCGCTCGGGGGCTTCTACGCGGCGCGCGCCCGCCGGATCGTGCCGGCGCTGGCCGCGCTCTGCGTCGCGCTGCTGGCGCTCTCGCAGCTCTGGATCGACCCGCTGACCCGGCGCGAGATCACCGCCGGCATCGTCGCCTCGATGCTCTTCGTCTCCAATTTCGCCTTCTGGCGGGAGGCCGGCTATTTCGACATCGCGGCGCAGTCGAAATGGCTGCTGCACACCTGGTCGCTCTCGGTCGAATGGCAGTTCTACCTGGTCCTGCCGCTGGTCCTGATGGCGCTCCGGCGACTGCTGCCGGGGCGACGCTTCCTGCTGGCGGCCTATTGGGCGGGCGCCATCCTCTCCTTCGCGCTTGCCGCGTCATTCGCCGAGACGCGCCCGGCCATCACCTTCTACCTGCTGCCGACCCGCGCCTGGGAGATGCTGGCCGGCGGCCTCGTCTTCCTGCATTGCGGCGGCTGGCGTCCGCGCGCCGCGCTCTCCAACCTGCTGGCGCTCGCCGGCCTGGCGCTGGTCGCGATCGCCTTTGTCGGCATCGACGATCTGGTGGCGTGGCCGTCCTGGGCGACGCTGCTGCCGGTCGGCGGCGCCGTGCTGCTGCTCGTCGCCCGTCAGGAGACGGCGCCCGGCCTCGACAGCCGACCGGTGCTCGCCCTCGGGCTCTGGTCCTATTCGATCTATGTCTGGCATTGGCCCATCGTCGTCGGCCTCGCCTATTACGGTTTCGACGGCACCGCCGCGGCACTGGGTGGCGCGGCGGCGACCCTGGTCATCGCCGGGCTGTCCTATCGCTTCATCGAGACCCCGTTCCGCCAGCGCCCCAAGCCCGGCGCGCTGGCCCATCCACGATGGGTCCGGTTCGCCAGCCTCGCCGTGCTGGCGGGCACGATGACGGGCGCGCTGGCGCTCGCGAACGCAACCCCGGCGCCGTCACCGCTCGCCGCGCGCACGCTCGCCGCCGAGCAGGCCATCGGCGACAGCGCCTATCCGCCGGAATGCGGGGCACTCTCGGTCCGCGATGCGCTGCGTCCCTGCGTGATCGGCGAGACGGCGGAGCGCAACCTGCTCTTCATCGGCGATTCCCACGCCGAGCAGTTCTTCGCGCATCTCGAGGACGGCCGGCCCGGCCACGCCTTCACCTTCCTGACCTATGGCGGCTGCGCGCCGCTCCCCGGCACGGACCAGGTCATGCCGGGCAGCCGTTGCGGCACCTTCATAGACAAGGCCTGGGAACGGGCCGAAAGCGGCGACTATCAGGACGTGGTGCTGTCGGCCTACTGGCCGGTCTATCTGCGACCCTACCAGCCGCACGCCAACAACCAGCAGATCTGCTTCGATCCGAAGAATGGCTGCCGGCTGGAGCGCGACCCGGAGCGCTACCGCGAGGGCATGGAAGCGGCCTTCGCGCGGCTCGCCGGAAAGATCGACGAGTTGCGGAAGAAGGGCATCGCGGTGACGCTGGTGCTGCCGCTGCCCGACGCGGCGATCGACCTGCCGCATGAATCGGTGAAGCGAGCCTATTTCGGCGTCGCGCCGGATGCGCTGGCGCCGATCGACAGGACGGAGACGGCCGCCCGGGCCTCCGAGGCGCGCACGATGCTCACGCGGATCGCGCAATCGACCGGCGCGCGGCTCGTCGATCCGCTCGAGACGATGTGCGAGGCCGAACGCTGCGCCGTATCGCGCGACGGTGTGCGGCCGGACTATCGCGACAGCAACCACCTGACCCGACGCGCCATCCTCGAGGGCCGGCTGGACTTCATCGACGCGATCCTTTCCCCGAACCAGGACGCGAAACGGCAGCCCGACAAGAAAACGCCCCCGTCCTCCTGAGACGATCACGTCTCGGACGACGGGGGCGCCGGCAATCGGCACCAGAGGGGCCGGCCTTCGTCCCATGCGGACGAAAGAGCCCCGAGGTGGATCAGGCGGCCTCGACCACCTCGGCCGCCTCGAGCGCGACGGCGACCGACTGGATGATCGCGGCGAAGCGGACGGCGGTCTGGATCACGTCGGAGGGCACGTTCGCCTTCTTCAGGACCGCCTCGTGGCTGTCCATGCACATGCCGCAGCCGTTGATGGCCGAGACGGCCAGCGACCAGAGCTCGAAATCGACCTTGTCGACGCCGGGATTGCCGATGACGTTCATGCGCAGCTTGGCCGGCATGGTGCGGTATTCGGTGTTCGAGACCAGGTGGCTGAACCGGTAATAGACGTTGTTCATCGCCATGATCGACGCGGCCGACCGAGCGGCGGCGAGCGCTGCCGGCGACAGATGCTGCGCGGCCTCGGCCTCGAGCGCGGCGCGCACCTCCGGATTGCGGCTGGCGATCGCGCAGGAGACGATCAAGCCGTATTTCTGCTGCGGCGACAGCGTCTCGTCGGAAGCCATCGTCGACAGGTTGAGGCGGATGTCCTTGGCGAAATCCGGGATCCGGGACTTCAGCGTATCGATCGACATGGGGGAAAACCTTTGCAAATGCGCCCGCCGGCCTCGGCCGGTGCGCGGGCGCGCCACGCGGCGCTTCGAAGACGGATCGGACGGACGGGCGTCACGAGGATCCGGGCGGACCGGCGCGCCATGGCGCCCGGCCCGCCCGGTTCGGATTTAGGCCGCCAGCGTGGCGCCGCCGACTTCGCGGTTGCACGGGCAGAGCTCGTCGGTCTGCAGCGCGTCGAGCACGCGCAGCGTGTCCTTCGGGTTGCGGCCGACATTGAGGTTGGTCGCGTAGCTGTGCTGGATCGTGCCCTCGGGGTCGACGATATAGGTCACGCGGTAGGCGACGCCGTCCGGCGAACGCACGCCGAGGCCGTCGACCAGCGAACCATTGGTGTCGGCGAAGTTCCAGATCGGCAGCCGGTCCAGGTCCTTGTGGTCGCGGCGCCAGGCCAGCTTGACGAACTCGTTGTCGGTCGAGCCGCCGAGCACGACCGCGTCGCGATCCTCGAAGTCGCCGGCGAGGCGGGCGAACTCGGCGATCTCGGTCGGGCAGACGAAGGTGAAGTCCTTCGGGTAGAAGAAGATGACCTTCCACTTGCCCGGGAAGCTCGCGGCGGTGATCGTCTCGAACGCGCTCTCGCCGTTCTCCTCGTGATGGTTGAAACCGGGCTTGACGCCGGTCACCGAGAATTCGGGAAGCTTGTCGCCGATGCCGAGCATGAGACTCTCCTGTGGCTGGAATTTTGCAGCGCAATCAAAACGATGACGGCGCTGCTGCATGCGCGAAGAGATGTCATGCGGGGAGCCTTCGGTCAAATCGTAATAACCGAAGCACAGCATCGGAAAACCCGATTGTCGCACAACCGGTCGACGGCTATAGCAGAACCATGTCGTCGCTGCCCACGCTCCGCCAGATGCAGTATTTCGTCGCGCTCGCCGAGACCGGCTCGTTCAGCCGCGCGGCGGCGGCCTCGCATGTGACGCAATCGACGCTGTCCGACGCCATCCGCCAGCTCGAGGAGATCATCGGCGTCAGTCTGGTCGATCGCTCCAACCGGTCGCTGGCGCTGACGCCGGCCGGCGAGGAGACGGTGCGGCGGATGAAGGCGCTGCTCGTCGACGCGCGCGAGATGGTCGATGCCGCCCGCGCCAGCCAGGTGCCGCTCTCCGGCCGCATCCGGCTCGGCGTCATCCCCTCGATCGCGCCCTATTTCCTGCCGCGCGCCCTGCCGGACCTCCGCCGCGCCTATCCGGACCTCCGCCTCCATCTGCGCGAGGACCTGACGCGGACGCTGCTCGACGATCTTCGCGCCGGACGGCTCGATATCTGCCTCCTGGCCTTCCCCGCCCAGACAGAGGGCCTCGCGACCGAGATCATCGCGGAGGACACGCTGCTGCTCGCCGTCGACGATCACCATCGGCTCGCCGGGCGCGCCAGCGTGCAGCGCGAGGAACTCGCCGACGAAACGCTGCTGCTGCTGGAGGACGGCCATTGCCTGCGCGATCACATCCGCGCCGTCGCCCCGGGCCTCGCCGATCGCCAGGACGAGGAAATCCGCGCCTCCAGCCTGACGACGCTGGTCCACATGGTGGATAACCGCCTCGGCATCACCTTCCTGCCGCGCATCGCCGTCGAGGCGGGCATCCTGTCGGGCACGGACATCCACCTCGCGGAATTGTCCGGCGCGCCGGCGCGCCGCTCGCTCGGCCTCGCCTGGCGCAAGGGCTCCAGCCGCGAGGCGGATTTCCGCCTGCTCAGCGCCTTCCTCCGCAAGCTCGCCGTCGAACCGGTCCCGCACCGACCAGCACAGGATGTCGCATGAGCCTCCGATTGCCGGCCGCCCTCGCCCGCCCCTTCGCCGGCCGGCGCGGCATCCTCGCCCTGGCCCTCAAGGTGGCGATCGTCATCGCAGCGCTGCCGCTGGTGCTGACGCCGCTCTATGCCGTCGTGCCGCCCGTTTCGACGCTGATGCTGTGGTCGGGCCTGACCGGACAGGGCATGACGCGCGACTGGACGCCGATCGAGAACATCTCGCCCGCGCTCGTCAATTCCATCGTGATGACCGAGGACGGCCAGTTCTGCAACCATTCGGGCGTCGACTGGAACGCGTTGAACGAGGTGCTGGACCGCGAGGGCGGCCCCTCGCGCGGCGCCAGCACCATCGCCATGCAGACGGCGAAGAACCTCTTCCTGTGGCCGTCGCGCTCCTATATCCGCAAGGGCCTCGAGATCCCGCTCGCCTATTATCTCGATTTCATGCTGTCGAAGCGGCGGGTGATGGAAATCTACCTGAACATCGCCGAATGGGGACCCGGGCTGTTCGGCGCCGAGGCGGCGGCGCAGTACTATTTCAAGAAGCCGGCCGCGAGGCTGACGGCGCGCGAGGCGGCGCTCCTGACCGCCGCGCTGCCGAACCCGATCACCCGCAACCCCGCCAAGCCGACCCGCTATATGCAGAACCGCGCCCGCACCATCCAGGCACGCGCCCGCGCCGCCCGCGACTATGTCGGCTGCATCTAGGCGTCCCCGTCACGTTCGTCGGACGAAAAGCAACAGGGATCTGGCCTATCGCGGCTCAGCGGCTATAACGGGTGCGCCGCTTTCAACGCCCGGCCCCGCGCCGACAATCCCGGAGACCGCTACATGCCGCTCGACACCGCCGCCCGCTTTGCGCTGCCCGAGGATGCGGAGGCCGCGACGCTGGTCGGCCGCGTCTTCCGTCCCGACGTCGACGGCCCGTCCGTCGTGGCGCTGCGCGACGGTCAGCTGATCGACATCACCGCCTCGGTCGTCACCATGCGCGACCTCTGCGAGGCGCAGGATCCGGCCCGCGTCGCCGCGACCGCCGACGGCGAGTTCGTTGGCAGCTTCGAGGAGATCCTCGCCAACACGCCGCTCGCCACCCGCGACCCGTCCAAGCCCTACCTGATCGCCCCGATCGACCTGCAGGCCGTCAAGGCCGCCGGCGTCACCTTCGTCGTCTCGATGCTCGAGCGCGTCATCGAGGAGCAGGCCCGCGGCCTGCCCGAGCGCGCCAATGCCATCCGCGCCGAGATCAATGCCACCATCGGCGACGACCTCGCGGCGCTGCGCCCCGGCTCCGAGCAGGCGATGGCACTGAAGAAGCTTCTGATCGAGCGGGGCATGTGGTCCCAGTATCTCGAGGTCGGCATCGGTCCGGACGCCGAGATCTTCTCGAAGGCGCAGCCGATGTCGGCGGTCGGCCATCTCTCCGAGATCGGCATCCACCCGATCTCGACCTGGAACAACCCCGAGCCGGAAGTCGTGCTCGTCGTCTCCTCGGCCGGCAAGATCGTCGGCGCGACGCTCGGCAATGACGTCAATCTGCGCGACGTCGAGGGCCGCTCCGCCCTGCTGCTGTCGAAGGCCAAGGACAACAACGCCAGCGCCTCGATCGGCCCGATGATCCGCCTGTTCGATGGCGGCTTCTCGCTCGACGACGTGCGCCAGACCGAGGTTCGCCTGACGGTCGACGGCGAGGCCGACGGCTTCCGCCTCGACGGCTCCAGCGCCATGTCCAAGATCAGCCGCGACCCGGAAGATCTGGTCAAGCAGACGGTCGGCAAGAACCACCAGTATCCGGACGGCTTCGTGCTCTATCTCGGCACCATGTTCGCGCCGGTGCAGGATCGCGACGGCCCGGGCCAGGGCTTCACCCACAAGGTCGGCGACATCGTCACGATCAGCGCGCCCAAGCTCGGCAAGCTGTCGAACCGCGTCGTGCTCTGCCCCGACGCCGAACCCTGGACCTTCGGCACCGCCGCGCTGATGCGCAACCTGGCCGGCCGCGGCCTGCTCTGAGGCCCGGCGGAACCCGCCCAAATGAAGAGGCCCTCCCCGCCGGGGAGGGCCTTTTTTGTACCTGGAATACGCCGCGAAAGGCGCGCGTCAGCCGACGGCGGCCTGCGCGCGCTCGCGCTCCGCCACGCCCTCGTCGAACTGGTAGCGGTAGAGCTTTTCGTAGACGCCGCCGAGCTGGACGAGCTCGGGATGCGTGCCGACCTCGACGACGCGGCCGCGCTCGATCACGGCGATCTTGTCGGCGTTCAGGATGGTGGCGAGGCGATGCGCGATGACGATCGTCGTGCGGCCCTCGACCAGCTTGTCGAGCGCGATCTGGATCATGTGCTCGGATTCGGAATCGAGCGCCGAGGTGGCCTCGTCGAGCAGCAGGATCGGCGCGTTCTTCAGGATCGCGCGGGCGATCGCGATGCGCTGGCGCTGGCCGCCCGAGAGCTGCACGCCGTTCTCGCCGACATGGCTTTGGAAGCCCTTGGGCAGGCCCTGGATGAAGTCATAGGCGAACGCATCGCGCGCCGCCTGCTCGACCTCGGCGTCGGTCGCGCCGAGGCGGCCGATGCGGATGTTGTCGGCGACCGTGCCGGAGAACAGGAACACGTCCTGGCTGACGAAGGCGATCTGGTGACGGAGCGAGGCGACCGAGACGGTGCGGATGTCCTGACCGTCGACCTTCACCGCGCCCTTCTGCACGTCGTAGAAGCGCTGGATCAGCGACAGGATGGTCGACTTGCCGCCGCCGGACGGGCCGACCAGCGCCAGCCGCTGGCCATGATCGACCGACAGCGTGATGCCGGATAGCACCTGCTCCTTCTTGCGGTAGCCGAAGCCGACATCCTCGAGCTCGATCTTGCCGCGGGTCAGCTTCAGCGGCGGATGATCGTCGCTTTCCGTGATGCTCTGCGGATGGTCGAGGATCGCGAACAGCGCCCGCACGGAGATCAGGCTCTCGGCGATGCCGACATTCATCCGCGCCAGGCGCTTGGCCGGCTCATAGGCGAGCAGCAGCGCCGTGATGAACGACATGAACTCGCCCGGCGTCTTGCCGGCCGAGATCGTGCTCCAGCCGGCATAGAGGATGACGAGGCCGATCGAGATGCCGCCCAGCGTCTCCATCAGCGGACTGGTGCGGGCCTGCAGCTGCGACACCTTGTTGGCGCGCTGCTCGACCGCCGAGACCGCTTCCTGCATGCGGCCGCGCATGTGATCGCCGAGGCCGAAGGCCTTGACCATCTTGGCGCCGTGCACCGTCTCCTGGATGATCGAGACGATCTGCGTGCTGGAGGCGAATTCCGACTTGGCGATGTTGCGGATGCGCTTGACCAGCTTGGTGACGAAGATGATCGCGATCGGCGCCACCAGCAGCGCGATGACCGACATCAGCGGCGCCTGGTAGATCATCACGAAGATCAGGCCGATCAGCGTGACGAGATCGCGGCCGAGGCTGAGCACGATCGTGTCGAGGATCGAGCGGATCGCGTTGGAGCCGCGCGAGATCGACATGATCAGCTCGCTCGAGGCGCGGTCGTTGTAGAAATCGAGGCCGAAATTCAGGCACCGATCATAGAACCGCTTCTGATTCTCCGCGACGATTCGGTTGCCGATACGGCTCTGGATGACGACCTGGCCATAGGTGGCGAAGCCCTTGACGATGAAGATCGCCATGACGCCGAAGGACAGCACCCACAGCATCTGGACGTTCTGCGCCACGAAGATCTGGTTGACGACGTCGCGCATGATCCAGGCGGACAGCGACGTCATCGCCGCGACGACGAACAGGAAGAAGAACGAGACCAGGTAGCCCTTGCGGTGATCGCGGAAATTGGCGCGCAGGATGCGCGCCACGACACCGATCGTGCCGTCGTCATTGTTGACGATCGCCCGGTAGAAATCACCCCAACGGCGCAGATTGAGCTTGCCGTCCTCCGGGGGGAGCGGCGTCTTGGGAAGCGGTTGAGCCTGGGGCTTCGTCATGTGTGCGTGGTCCGGCGCCGGGGGACGCAGGTGGACCTCTGCTCCATCCTGTTTCTGACAGCGCCTTTTATCGGCTGCGGCCATGACTGTCCACAAACCGCCCTGCGGCGGAAGCGAGCGCCCCGCCCGTCCGGCCGATCCGGGCCATGCCGCCACCGCCGCGCGGGCATCGACGCCGGTGGACCCCTGCTCAGCCGCCGGCCGGCTCGACGCCCCGCGCGATGATTTCGCGATAGGCCTCGAAGCTCCGCTTGGGCGTCCGCTTCTGGCTGTCGAAATCGACATGGACGATGCCGAAGCGGCGGCCATAGCCCTGCAGCCATTCGAAATTGTCGAACAGGCTCCACACCATGTAGCCGCGCAGGTCGACGCCGCTCTCGCGTGCCTTCAGCGCCGCCTCGACATGGCGGCGGATGTAGTTGGCGCGGCGCGGATCGTTGACCGTGTCGCCGTCGATGACCTCGTCGACCGGGCCGAATCCGGCGCCGTTCTCGGTGATGTAGACCGGCGGATTGTCGTAGTCGTCGCGGATGCGCTCGAGCAGCCGGCGAAGGTAATCCGGCCGGACCGGGCCGTTGAAGGCGGCCGGCGCCGGATCCGGGTTGGTCTCCATCCAGTTGATGCCGAGCGGCTTCAGCGGATCGTGGCGGACATAGGCCGGCGCGTAGAAATTGACGCCGAGGAAATCCGGCCTGTTGGCCGCGAGAACAGCCAGATCGGCTTCCGTGACGGTGAACTCGGGATTGAGCGCCTGGATCGAGTTCATCACTTCCACCGGATAGCGCCCCTTGAACAGCGCATCGAGGCACCAGCGGTTGATCACCGCGTCGCCGAGCGCGGCCGAGAGGATGTCGTCCGACTTGCCTGGGTTCTCGGGAATGGTCGGCATCAATGGCAGCGCCACGCCGATCTCGCCGCGATAGCCGGCGGCGCGGTAGTCGCCGATCACCTGCGCATTGGCGAGCAGCCAGTGATGCAGCGCGACCGCCTGGCGGCCATATTGCGCATCGGTGATGGCAAAGGGATCGCCGATCCCCGTCTTGATGTTCTCGACCATCGGCTCGATCAGGAAGAGATCGATGAACGGCTCGTTGAAGGTGATGAACTTCGTCACCTTGGGCCCGAGCGTCTCGCGCACCAGGCTCGCATAGTGGCGGAACCAGGCGACCGATTCCGGATTGTACCAGCCGCCGCGGTCGTCGAGCGCCCGCGGCAGGTCCCAGTGATAGAGCGTGACGACAGGCTCGATCCCGGCCTCGAGGAGGTCGACGACGAATTGCTGGTAATGGGCGACGCCGGCCTCGTTGACCCGCCCCACGCCATCCGGAAGCAGTCGCGACCAGCAGAGCGAGAAGCGGTAGCAGTTGAGCCCGAGCTGTCGCATCAGCGCGATGTCTTGGAGATACTGCTCGCGATCATACGCGTTGATCGCGATGTTGCCGGTTTCCTGCTTGCCGGTGACCGGCTCCGTCGCCCGGTAGACGTTGGTGTAGATGTCCCAGTTCGACAGGCCCTTGCCGTCGGCCTGCCAGGCCCCTTCGACCTGATAGGCGGCGCTCGCCGCGCCCCAGAGAAACTTCGTCGACCCCATGCACGGCGCTCCGCTAGACACCGCCTGCCCGACGGCGACGAGGATACGACGCTCCGAAGGCGGCATCTTTCGGGCGAAACCCGCCGTTCCGCCCGAGCCGGCTCAACAATATCGGGCTGGGGTCAGCTTCGCGCCTTCGCCCCGCGCCCATAGATCAGCAGCATCACGATGATGACGCAGCCATAGATCACCTGGCGACCGGCCTCCGGCATCTGCATCACCGACAGGATCGACTGCAGCAGCGTGATCAGGATGACGCCGGCGATGGTGCCGAGATAGTTGCCGCGGCCGCCGAGAATGTTGGTGCCGCCCAGCACCACCGCCGCGATCGCCGGCAGCAGATAGGCGTCGCCCATGTTCTGGTAGGCCTTGTTGGAATAGCCGGCGAGCAGCACGCCGGCGAAGGCGGCCATGGCGCCGGAAAAGGCGAAGCAGCCGATCAGCACGCGGTTGGTATTGACGCCGGAGAGATAGGCGGCCGATTCGCGGTTGCCGACCGCGTAGACGGCGCGGCCGAACGCCGTGCGCTTCAGGACGTAGATGACGAAGAACCCGGCCAGCGCCCAGACGAACAGCGCATTCGGGATGCCGAACAGGCTGCGCTGGACGGCAAGGAAATGCATCGCCCGCGTCGCCTGGTCCTGTGGCGCGAAACCGCCGGTGTGCAGCACCATCAGGCCCTGCACGACCGCGTTCATGCCGAGCGTGAAGATCATCGACGGCAGGCGCAGATAGGCGACGCCGAGGCCGTTCAGCGTGCCGATGAAGGCGCCGCAGAGCACGCCGAAGGGAATGCAGAGCCAGACGCCCGCCGCCCCGCCCCAGCCGACCATGGCCGTCGCCATCATCGCGCCCAGCGTCACCACCCAGGGGATCGACAGGTCGATATGACCGAGCAGGATCACCATCATCGCGCCCGACGCGATGATGCCGAGGAAGGCGCCGACCTGCAGCTGCTGCAGCAGGTATTCCGGCGACAGGAAGGCCGGCGAATAGAGCGCGCCGGCGGCGAGGATCAGAAGGATGCAGCCGAAGGCGATCGCCACCGAGCGATCGACGCCGAGGCGGCCGGCCAGGCTCGGGCCCCTCGCGGCCCCCGTATCGACGCCGGTCACGTGAGCAGCTCCAGACGGTTGCGGACGCGCAGGATGCGGAAGGCGCCGAGGCTGACGGCCGCGAGCAGCACGACGCCCTGGAACAGCGGCTGCCACAGCGGCGGCAGGTCGAAGACGAACAGGAGGTCTTCGATCGTGCGCAGCACGAAGGCGCCGAAGATGGAGCCGATGGCAGAGCCCCAGCCGCCGAACAGCGAGGTACCGCCGATGACGACGGCCGCGATCGAGTTCAGCGTGTAGGAGCCGGCGATCGGCGCCGAGGCCTCGCCCGAATAGGTGTTGAAGGTGAGCATCAGCCCGCCGACCGAGGCGAGAAGGCCGGCGAGCGTATAGGCGAGCAGCTTCGCCCGCTGCACCGGCACGCCCGACATGTAGGCCGCCTGCTCGTTCGATCCGACGGCATAGGCGGCGCGCCCGAGCACGGAGCGGCGATACGGGATCCAGACCACGAGCACCACGGCGGCGAGCACGACCAGCGCCGCCGGCACCACGCCGAATACCTGGCCGGTCAGCAGGTCGGCGATGTCCGACTGCACGTCGCCGCCCGGGCTCGGCCGGATGAACAGCGCGATGCCGTAATAGACCGCCCCCGTCGCCAGCGTCGTGATGATCGGCTGCAGCCGGCCCCAGACGACGATGGCGCCGTTGACGAAGCCAGCCAGCGCGCCGATGGCGAGCACGGCGACGATGCCGACGAGCCCCTCGCCGACCGTGCCGACCACGATCGCCGAGGCGATGCAGTTGGTCATCACGAACACCATGCCGACCGAAAGATCGAGGCCGCGCGTCAGAACGGGGAGCGTCTGCGCCATGGCGACGAGGGCGAGCAGCACCGCCTTGTTCGCCGCCGTGGTGGCGACGGCGGGCGTCAGGCCGGCGCTGTGGTTCGAGACGTAGAGGGTGAACATCACGGCGAACAGCACAGCCGCCGTCAGCACGCCCGCATTGTGGGCGATCCAGTACCGCCCGTTGCTCACCGCGCCCGCGCTCATGCCGCCTTCTCCATGGCGTCGATGTTGAGCGCGCTCTGCAGCAGGTTGCGCTCGGTGAGCGCCGCGCCGGCGAGCTCGCGCCGGATGCGGCCGTCATAGACGACGAGCACGCGGTCGCAGCAGCCGATCAGCTCGGCATAATCGGTCGAATAGAACAGGATCGCAGCCCCCTGGTTCGCCAGCTCCCGCATCAGCCGGTAGATCTCCTGCTTGGTGCCGACATCGATGCCGCGCGTCGGATCGTTCAGGAGGATGATGCCGGGCGCCGTCATCAGCCATTTCGCCAGCACGACCTTCTGCTGGTTGCCGCCCGAGAGCGCCGAGACGGGCGCATCGAGATCCGGCGTCTTCACGCGCAGCCGTTCGACCATGTCGTTGACGGCGGCGCTCTCCTTGTCGGCGTCGATGCCGAAGCGGCCGAGCAGGCGCGGCAGCGCGGCGAGCGTCATGTTGTCCCGGACGCTCATCGGCAGCATCAGGCCCTCGGTCTTACGATCCTCGGGAATCAGCGCCATCGGCAGCGGCGCATGCATCGCCTTGCGCGGACCGTTGAGCGCGATCGGCTTGCCGTCGACGGCGACGCTGCCGGACATCCCCTTCAGCACGCCGAACAGGCCGAGCAGCAATTCGCGCTGCCCCTGGCCGTCCAGCCCGCCGAGGCCGACGATCTCGCCGCGCTTCAGCTCGAAGGAAACGTCCTGGATCTCGCGGCCCCAGGTGAGATTGGCGGCCTTGAGGGCCACCGGCGCATCGGGCTTCGGCGCCGGCTTGTCGGGATATTGATGCGTCACCTCGCGGCCGATCATCATCTCGATGATGGCGTCGACCGAGCGCTCGCCCTTGTTGAAGGTCTCGATCCGGCGGCCGTTGCGGAAGACCGTCGCGGTGTCGGCGAGCGCCTCGATCTCGCGCATGCGGTGCGAGACATAGAGAATGCCGACGCCGGATGCCTTCAGCTCGCGGATGATCGCATAGACACGCTCGACATCGTCGGCGGTCAGCGCCGAGGTCGCCTCGTCGAGGATCAGGATGCGCGGATCGCGGCCAAGCGCCTTGGCGATCTCGACCATCTGCCGGCGCGACAGCGGCAGGTCGCGCACCAGCTCGAGCGGATGCACGTCCTCGCAGCCGACGCGCTTCAGGAGCGCGCGGGCGCGGGCGCGCTGGGCGCCGGCATCGATCATGCCGCCCCATTTCGGCGGGTCGACGATGGAGAGGTTGTCGGCGACGGTGAGCTCCGGCAGCAGCGACAATTCCTGGAACACGCAGACCACGCCGGCGCGCATCGCCTCGGTCGGGTTGCGAAACCGGACCGGGCGGCCCTCGATCAGGACCTCGCCATCGCTCGGATCGGTAACGCCCGAAGCGATCTTGATCAGCGTCGACTTGCCGGCGCCGTTTTCTCCCAGCACGGCCTGGATCTCGCCGGGATAGACGGAAAAATCGACTTCCGTGAGCGCGGCGACGCCGCCATAGCGCTTCGAGATGCGCTTCAATTCGAGATAAGGCTTCCGGTCAGACAAGGCATCGACCCACGCAAGAAGAAACGGAATCCGTCTGGCGGGCACGGGGCCCGCCAGACGGATGGAACGCGACTACTGGTTCTCTTTGCTCTGCCCCATGATTTCCTGGGCCGTGAAGTTGATGCCACAGCTCGGGAAGGCGTTGCCGACGAAGAAATTGTCGGATTCCTTGGAGTAGAAGTTCACGCCGTCCTTGAAGTCCGGGTCCTTGTCGATGGCGAACGGCAGCTCGATCGACTGCGGCACGACATTGCCTTCCAGCGCCTCGATCGCCGTCTTGATGGCGACCGCGACCTGGGCGGGGCCGCTGCCGGCCGAGACGCATTTCAGGCCCTCGCCGGAGTGCTCGGCGCAAAGCTTGCGGAAGCCGTTCTCCGTCTCGCCGCCAACCGGCACGAAGGGATGGCCGGCGTCCATCAGCGCGCGGACCGTGCCGGTCGAGCCGCCCTGGACGGTGACGCCATCGAACTTCTTGTGCACGGCGATGGCGTCGGCCGCCACCTTCTGCGCGGTGCCGTCATCCCAGCGGCCGATGACCTCGACGGTCTCGAACTTCTTGCCGGACTTGGCGAGGACTTCCTGGATGCCCTCGTGGCGGTCGCGGTCGACCGAGGTGCCGGTGACGCCGCGAACCTCGAGCAGCTTGCCGCCCTGGGGCAGGTGGTCGACCATCCACTGGCCCCAGAGCTCGCCGAGGCCCTTCTGGCTGACATTGACGTTGATCGCCTCGTCGGTGTCGAGCGTGTTGTCGAAGGCGACGAGCACGACGCCGGCCGCCTTGGCGCGCTTGATCACCGGCTTGAACGAGGTCGGGTTCTGGGCGTTGACGACGATCGCGTCGTAGCCTGAATTGATGAAATTATCGACGGCGGCGATCTGGGCGGCGACGTCGTCACCGGTCGAGACGACCTTGAACTCCTTCAGCTTCGCCTTGACGTCAGGCTGCTCGGCATAGGCCTTGGCGGTCTGGATCATCTGAATGCGCCAGGTATTGCCGATGAAGCCGTTGGCCAGCGCGATGCGGTACGGACCTTCCTTCTTCGGAAACTTGAAGAACTTGGTGTCCGCCGTCCACGGCTTGAAGCAGTTGGGGTCGTTGCTCGGACCCGGGACGATCTCGGGACCGGCGGCATGCGCCGCGGTTGCCAGCGCGCCGACGGCGATCGTCGTCGCCAGAAGCTGCCGAATAAGCTTCGCCATGTTGTATCCTCCCTAGACGTTCTTTTGCCTGACCGGCGGCCCTGCACCCCTCCGTGCCGGCCGTCGCGAGCGGTTGCATCCCAAGAATGAGCCCGTTTCCGGACAAGGGCGCCCATCATATCTGAGATATCTAAATCCCTTATCGAGTCGCGGCGCCTCGCGCACGCAAAATGCGTCCGGCCCGGGCAAACGTCCAGAACTTCTTTGCACGGACGCGCCGATACCAGAGATACCCCTACGGCATCCGATATTTTATACTTGTTCCAAGGAAGAGCACGACGAAGGCGGCACGCCGCGATTGTCCATTCTCCGGAGACAGCCTTATTCTGGTGCGGGCGATTGAGTTTCCGCGGCAGAAAGCCATTTTCAGGCCAACGCACTCACTGGAGAGAACGTCATGGACCTGCAGCTCGGTGGATTCCACCATCTCACCGCGATCACGGCCGACGCGCCGGGCAATCTCGCCTTCTACACGAAGGTGCTCGGCCTGCGCCTGGTCAAGAAGACCGTCAACCAGGACGACACCAGCGCCTACCACCTCTTCTATGGCGACGGCGAGGCGACCCCGGGCTCGGACATCACCTTCTTCGACTGGCCGGTCGGCCCGGCGCGGCGCGGCACGCATTCGGTCGTCCGCACCGGCTTCCGCGTTGACGGCAACAGCCTTGGCTGGTGGCGCGACCATCTGCGCGCCAAGGGCGTGAAGGCCGGCGACGTCACCGATCTCGGCGGCCGCCAGGGCCTCGTCTTCGAAGATCCGGAAGGCCAGCGCCTGTCACTGGTCGACAACGGCCCGGTCACCGCCGCCCGCCCCTGGGAACGGAGCACCGTGCCGGCCGAGCATCAGATCCTCGGTCTCGGCCCGATCATGATGAGCGTGCGCGACCTGGCGCCGACCGAGATGGTGCTGACTCGCGTCATGCACATGAAGAAGGTGCGCGACTATCCGCAGAGCGCGATCTCGAACAACCATGTCCACGTCTACCAGATGGGCAATGGCGGTCCGCAGGCGGAACTGCACGTCGTGGTCGAGCCGGACGCGCCGACGGCGCGCGAGGGCGCGGGCGGCGTGCACCATGTCGCCTTCCGCACGCCGGACTATGACAGCCTGCGGCTCTGGGCCGAGCGGGTGCGCGATTTCCGCATCGGCTCGAGCGGCGAGGTCGAGCGCTACTACTTCCGTTCGCTCTATTTCCGCGAGCCGAACGGGGTGCTGTTCGAGATTGCCACGGATATCCCCGGCTTCACCGCAGACGAACCGATGGAGACGCTCGGCGAGCATCTGTCGCTGCCGCCCTTCCTCGAGGGCCGTCGCCAGTCGATCGAAGACAATCTGAAGCCGCTCTGACGGCAGGAAGCAGACGATCATGACCATCGAAAGGATGCGGGGCTCCGGCCCCCACTCCGGACAGCGCATCCTCAGCGCCGGCGCGCCGCTCGCCGGCGCGCGGGGCGCCGTCATCACCCTGCACGGCCGCGGCGCCTCGGCCGACGACATCATCGGCCTCGCCGACCATCTCGGCCAGGACGACGTCGCCTATTTCGCCCCGCAAGCGACGGGCTCGGTCTGGTATCCGCAGCGCTTCATGGAGCCGCGGGCACTGAACGAGCCCTGGCTCGGCTCGGCGCTCAGCGTGGTGCACGCCCTCGTCGACGACATCGTCGAGGCGGGCATCGGCCGCGACCGCATCGTGCTGCTCGGCTTCTCGCAGGGCGCCTGCCTGGCGCTCGAATCGGTCGCCCGCAAGCCCGGCCGCTATGGCGGCGCGGTGGGCCTGAGCGGCGGGCTGATCGGCGCCGAGGGTGAGCTCTGGAATGGCGGCGACGATCTCGACGGAACCCCTGTCCTGCTCGGCTGCGCCGAGCGCGACTTCCACATTCCGATCGAGCGGGTCCAGGAGTCGGCGGCGCGCTTCAGCAAGGCCGGCGCGCTGGTGACGACACGGATCTACCAGGGCTCGGCGCATGGCGTGAACGCCGACGAGATCGCGCTGACGACGGCGATGCTCGACCGGCTCGGCGAGATCGCCTGAGCCAAGAAAAAGCCCCGCCCCGGCAAGGCCGGGACGGGGCTGAAGCTTCCGCGCGCACAAATCATTCCGGCGTGATGCGGAAATCCTTGCTCTCCGGCAGGGTCTGGCCGCCATCGACGATGATCGTCGTGCCGGTGATGTAGGCCGCCTCGTCCGAGGCGAGGAACAGCGCCGCGTTGGCGATGTCGTCCGGCGTGCCGAGACGGCCGAGCGGGATCGAATCCTCCATGCCCTTGATAAAGGCGGCGCTACGGCCGGCCTTCATGCCCTCGGTCAGGATGTTGCCCGGTTCGATGCCGTTGACGGTGATCCCGTAGCCGGCGAACTCGATCGCCGCCGACTTGATGAAGCCGTTGATGCCCGCCTTCGAGGCCGCGTAGTGGCCATGGCCGGGGCTGCTCACGCGCGGTCCGGTGATCGACGAGGTGAACACCATGCGGCCATAGCCCTTGGCCTTCATAGCCGGCAGGGCGGCGCGCGCCACCAGGAAGGTGCCGCGCAGATTGACGCCGAGCACGGCGTCCCATTCCTCCGGCTCGATGTTCTCGATCAGCGTCCAGGGATAGATACCGGCGTTCTGCACGACGATGTCGATGCCGCCGAAATGCGTCACCACCTCGGCGACGGCCCGCTCCGCGTCGGCCTTCTGGGAGATGTCGGTCACGATGAAGCGCACCCTGTCCTCGCCGCCGAGGCCGCCGGCGAAGGCGCGGCCGGCCTCCGCCTCGGTGTCGGCGATGACGACGCGCGCGCCTTCCGCCACGAAGCGAGCGGCGATGGCGCCGCCGATGCCGCGCGCGCCGCCGACGACGAGGGCCGTGCGACCGGCGAGACGTTGGGTCTGGGTGCTCATCAGGCGAGCCTCTTTCTAATGCTGAGCTTCATGGTGTCGAGCAGCACGGCGACCAGGACCATGCCGCCCTGGATCAGCTGCGTGAAATGCGCGGGCATGCCCATCAGGTTGATCGCCGTCTGGATCGAGGCGAGCAGCAGCACGCCGGCATAGACGCCGGGCAGGCTGCCGACGCCGCCCTTCAGGCTGACGCCGCCGATGACGACCGCCGCGAAGGTCTGGAACAGCATGCCGACGCCGAGATTGGCGGTCGCGCCCGAGGTGCGGATGGCGAGCAGCCAGCCGGCGAGGCCGGCAATGGCGCCGGCGAGCACGAAGGTGGTGGCCGTCAGGCGGTCGACCTTGATGCCGGCGCGATAGGCGGCGGTCGGATTGCCGCCGATCATCAGCAGATGGCGGCCGAACGGCGTGCGGTTCAGGATGAAGGCGAAGACCAGCGTCGCGAGGATCGCGATCCAGGCCATCAGCGGGATCTGCAGGAAGCGCTCGACGGCGAGGAAGCGGAGTTCGCCGGGCAGTTCCTGCGCCGAGCGGCCGCCCGAGAGCGCGACGACGAGGCCGCGGCCCCAGATATAGGCTGCCAGCGTGACGATGAAGGAGTTCATCTTCAGCCGGACGACGAAGAAGGCGTTGCTCGCGCCGACCGCCGCGCCGACCGAGAGCGCGATCGCGAGCGAGATCGGCACCACCAGCCAGGCCGGCGTGAAGCCGAAGCCGAGGCCGACGCCGGACTTCGCGAACAGGATGCCGACCACCATCGCCGCGAGCGCCATGACCGACTCGATCGAGAGGTCCATGTAGCCGGCGATGATCAGGAGCGACAGGCCGATCGCCAGCGTGCCGACGAAGGTGGATTGCTCGACGATGTTGGCGAAGATGCCGATCTGGAAATAGTTCGGGATCGTCAGCGAGAACACCGTCAGCACGGCGATGAGGATGAACCAGACGAGGTGATCGAGGACGAACTCGATCACGGCCCGGCGATTGGACGAGACCATGAAACGGCTCCGGGTGTTGCGGCGGCGGCAGACGGGCTCAGGGCGCCGAAGGGGCGCGGAGCAGCCGTCTCGAGCTGTCTCCGGCCGTCGGCGTCACGCCGTCCGGCACGGAGAGGCAATCGCCGTCCCGGCCAAAGAGCCGGGACGGCGGGCGTTTCAGGTCGTTACTCGACCGACTTCACCGGGGCTTCCGGGGTCTTCATGTTGCCCCAGAAGCGCGGATCGTCGATGTTGTCCTTGGTGATCGCGGCGCCCGGGATCTTGATGTTCGGACCCCAGTCCTCGATCGTCATCACGCCTTCGAGGCCGAGCACGTCATAGGTGCCGGGCTTGATCTCCTGCTTGTTGACGATCTTGTCGGCGAACATCGCCAGCGCGGCGGCCTGGGCGAACAGCGGCTGCTCGACCTCGACCTGCTGCCAGCCCTTGCGGATCAGGTCGAGACCGACAGGCGCGCCGTTCGACGAGACGAGCAGGACCTCGCCCGGCTTCTTGCCGGCCGCTTCAAGCGACGCCACGGCGGCGACCGAGAGATGCGCGGCGTGGACGAAGATCAGGTCGATGTCGGGATTGGCGAGCAGCTGGTCAGCGACCACCGAACCGGCGTTCGACGCTTCCCACTGCATGGCCGGATGCGAGATGATGGTGACGTCCGGGAACGCCTTCATCTTCTCCTCGAAGCCCTTCTGGATGTCGAGCGTGTAGGGATCGCCGGGGTCGCCCATGACCTGCAGCACCTTGCCCTTGACGCTGCCGTTCTTCTCCTTGAGCAGGCGCTCGATCTCGGCGGCGGCGACATGGCCGATCTCGATCGTGCCGGCGACCGAGGTCAGGTCGCTCTTGGTCGAGGTGATCTGGCGGTCGAACTGCATGACCGGGATGCCGGCGGCGCGGGCCGCCTCGATCTGCGGCTTCAGCGCGTTGAAGTCGACGGCGGCGAGCACGATCGCCGACGGCTTCAGGGCGATGACGTCATTCATCTGGCCCTGCTGGACGTCGGTCTTGTTGTCGGCGTTGAGCGCGACCGTCTCGTAGCCGACATCCTTCATGAACTTGGTGATCGCCGTCACCGAACCGGTCTGGAATTCGTCCAGAAGGGTCGGCACCAGGTAGTAGATCTTGCCCTTGTCGGCGGCCCAGGCGGCCGGCGTCAGGAAGGTTGCGGCGCCGAGCACGACGGCCCCCGCCAGAACACCCATCAATCGCTTCATTTCATGGCTCCCTCAGCTGGTAAGCATGGTCTGGAAGTCGCGGTTTCGGCCTGTTGACCGGCCTATGCCGCTGGTTGGGCTTGACCATTCTCACGGTCGGCATTCCGCGCGCGGCCGCCCAGTGCCTCGCCGGTAATCAGTTGCACGATCTCGTCGGCGGTCGTGTCCTCGCGGCGGACGTCGCCGGCGACCTTGCCCTGACGGATGACCACCATCCGATCCGCGACCTGGAAGGCCTGGCTCATGATGTGGGTGATGAAGATGACGCCGATGCCCTGGTCGGCGATGCGGCGGATCAGGTCGAGGCCGCGCCGCGTCTGCTCGACGCCGAGCGCCGCGAACGGCTCGTCGAGCAGCACCAGCTTGCCGCCCCAGTGGACGAAGCGGTTCAATTCGATCGCCTGGCGCTGGCCGCCGGAGAGATGCTCGACATTGGTGCGGAGCGACGGAATCTTGGTGCCGGCGTCGGCCAGCGCCTTGGCGACCACCGCCTCCATCGCCTTTTCCTGCAGCACCGGGATGCCGAGATACTTCTTCACGATCTCGCGGCCCATGAAGAAGTTGGCGACGACGTCGACATTGGTGCAGAGCGAGAGGTCCTGGTAGACGGTCTCGATTCCCGCCGCCTTGCCGTCGGCCGGCGAGGTGAAGTGGCGCTCGGCGCCGTCATAGATGATCCGCCCGGAGCTCGGCTCCAGCCCGCCCGAGATCATCTTCACGAGCGTCGACTTGCCGGCGCCGTTGTCGCCGAGCAGCGCCACGACCTCGCCGCGCCCGATGTCGAACGAGATGTCGCGCAGCGCCTGGATCGCGCCGAAGCTGCGGGAGATGTTTTCAAGCCGCAGGAGCGGCGCTTCGGTGGTCATGCTGCTACCTCTTTCTTGCTCGGGCCGGCCATGATCGGATCGCGCTCGGTGCGCTCCTCTTCGCCGGCGAAGAGGAGGCCGAACCGGGGCGACAGCACGCCGGAAATGGCGAGCGCGGCGGAGCCGCGCATGACGGCATCCTTGCCGTCGGTGGAGAGCAGCAGCCGCGGCGAGGTTCGCCCGCTGCGCTCGGCGACGGAATGCATCAGCGGCTCGGTCGCGGCGAACAGACGACGCAGCAGCGCCTCGGAGACGAAGCCCGAGATGACGATGCCGTCGGGATCGAACAGGTTCTCGATCGTGGCGATCGCCCGCCGCAGCACCGGCGCGATCTCGGCGATCCAGGCCTCGACGATGTCGGGATGGTCCTCCAGCGCCGTCTCGACCCGCGCCTTGGGATCGACGGCCTTCAGGCGGCGATCGAGCGCCTCCTGCGACACGTAACGCTCCAGGCAGCCCCGGTTGCCGCATGGGCAGAGATCGCCGTCCGGCACGAGCGGGATGTGGCCGATCTCGCCGGCATTGCCATGCGCGCCGAGCAGCACGTTGCCGCCATGCACCATGGCGCCGCCGAAGCCGACACCGACATAAAGGTAATAGAAGGAATGAAGATCGCGGCCCTTGCCATAGAGGCGTTCGCCCAGCGCCGCGGCGCTCGGCTCGGTGCCGACGAAGGCCGGAAGCCCGGTCATCGCCGTGAGGCGGCCGCCGACGTCGACGCCCTTCCAGCCCTCGAGCGTGGTCGGGCCGACGAAACTCATCGACTCGACATCGTTCGGACCCGGCATGGCGACGCCGATGCCGAGCATCCGCCCTTCCGGCCGGAGCGCCCGCATCTCGTCGATCAGGATCTCAAAGATCTCGAAGGAAGGCTCCGGCGTTACCGGCGCGAGCGCGTGATAGCGGCTGCCGACGATGTCGCCGGCGAGATTGACGAGCGCCGCGCCGATGCCGATCGGCGTCACATGCAGGCCGATGGCGAAGCCGCCCTCGGGATTGAGCATCAGGCTGGTGCGCGGCAGACCCCTGCCCTTGGGCGGCTCGCGCACGCCCATGACGAAGCCCTGCAGCTCGAGTTCGCGGATGATGGTGGAGACGGTCTGGACGGTGAGCCCCACTTCGCGGGCGATGTCGCCACGCGCAATCGGAGCCTGCTGACGGATCGTCTCCAGCACGATCCGCCTGTTGTAGGGCCGCCCGAACTCCTGGTTGGTTCCGCGCAGGACCATGTCCGCTCCCGTTTCGTTACCTCCACGTTAGCCCAAGGATTTATTCAGTCAAATGGATTTCGATAATCGCCCCGGCACAGCCGGAACGCGCAGGGTGGCCGTGCGCAACCCTGTGGACAAGCTGTTTGCAGGATGGGGAAAAGACGGTGGAGCGGCTGTGGAGCACCGGTGGAAAAGCGGCGCCATTCGCATGCCCTCGACGCGGCCGCGGCCGGAGCCGGGATCGGCAAGAGCCGGGACGGAAGCCCCGGCCGGCGCGACGCCGGCCGGGAAAGGACGGAGATCAGTCCGCCAGTTCGAACAGGATGTCCTGCGCGCCCTTCCAGAGCGTCAGCTTGCCGAGCGCGACGATGTTCTCGAGCCCCTCGGTGATGGTCAGGAAATGGTTGCCCGACAGCTGGCCGACCTTGGACGAGAAGCACACGCCGCCATAGGCGAGCAGGATCTCGGTCTCGCTGACGCCGCCGGGATAAACGATAATCTGGCCGGGCGCCGGATGGCTGGTGTTATTCTCGTAGCCGATGCCGAGGTCGAGATCGCCGAGCGGGATCCAGCAGCCCTCGCCGCTCCAGCGCACATGGATGATCTTCTCGCGATACGGCAGCAGCTTCTTGAACATGGCGCAGGTCTTGGGCGCCAGCTCCTCCTCGAACCTGCCGTAGAAGGTGTACGGGCCGGCGGTGATCTTGATCTTCGTCATTCGAGCTCGTTGTCCTTGGTTCGCGTGCATCGGCTGGGCGGCGGGACCCCGCATCGGCCCGGCTTCCGACGCCGATCATGGCAGCTTCCGCGACCAGCGTCATGCCTGCCGCGTGCTCTTCCCCATCCGGGCCGCCCCTCGCCTTCTGGTGGCACGTTGACAAACCTGCACCAAGTTCCGCAACGGCGATGGCGGAGAGGGCGCGAACAGGCTAGCCTGACGCCAAAGAGCGAATGACCGGATCGACCGAATGACATGTGAGCCGAGTACCGACGGCCAGCTTTTCGACATCGCGCCGGTGTCGCTCTGGGAAGAGGATTACAGCGGCCTGAAGGACCTTTTCGACGGCTGGCGCGCCGCCGGTGTCGTCGATCTGGAGGCGTATCTGCGCGCCGACCTCTCCCGGGTCACGCTCTGCTCCAGCCACATCCGGCTGCTGCGCGTCAACCGCAAGACCCTGGCCCTGCTGGAGGCGGACGATCTCGACCATCTCGCCGCCAATCTGGACCAGGTGTTCCGCGACGACATGCTGGACACCCATATCGCCGAGCTGGTGCAGCTCTGGAACGGCGAGACGACCTTCACCAGCCTGACGACCAACTACACGCTCACCGGCCGCCGCCTCGACATCCTGCTGAAGGGCACCATCGTCCCCGGCCACGAGGCGAGCTGGAACCGCGTGCTGGTGGCGATCGAGGACGTCACCGAGCGGGAGACGGCGCGACGGGCCCTCCTGCGCAGCGAGGAATATGCCCGCGGCCTGTTCCACCATTCGCCGATCTCGCTCTGGGTCGAGGACTTTTCCCGCGTGAAAAGCCTGATCGACGAGATCCGGATGATCGGCATCGTCGATTTCCGCGTCTTCACCGACGTGCACCCGGAATTCGTCACGCGCTGCATGAGCGAGATCCGCGTCATCGACGTCAATCGCCACACGCTCGAGCTCTTCGCGGCGCCCGACAAGACGACGCTTCTGAAGCGGCTCGGCGACATCTTCCGCGACCAGATGAACCGCCATTTCCGCGAGCAACTGATCGACCTCTGGGAGGGCAAGCTGTTCCAGCAGCGCGAAGTCGTGAATTACGCGCTCGACGGCAGGGAATTGCATCTGCATCTGCAGTTCTCGGTGCTGCCCGGCCATGAGCGCGACTGGTCGCTGGTCCAGGTGGCGCTGACCGACATCACGGCGCGCAAGGCGGCCGAGGCCTATCTCGAATTCCTCGGCCAGCACGACGTGCTGACCAAGCTCTACAACCGCGCCTTCTATGTCGACGAACTGAACCGCCTGCAGCGGAACGGGCCGATGCCGGTCACCGTCATCATCCTCGACCTGAACGGCCTCAAGGCCGCCAACGACCAATGGGGCCACGCCGCCGGCGACGAGCTGCTGCGCCGCGTCGGCGAAGTGCTCGGCAAGCTGGTGACGCAGCCCCATCACGCCGCCCGCATCGGCGGCGACGAGTTCGCCGTGCTCCTGCCCGGCGCCGACGAGCAGGCGGCCGAGAAAACCGTCGAGGACATCCGCCGCCTCGTAGAGCTCAACAACCAGTTCTATTCGGGCATGGTGTTGAGCCTCTCGATCGGTGCCGCCACCAGCCTGCCGGGCGAGCCGCTCGAGGACGTCGTCAAGCGCGCCGACGCCCGCATGTACGAGGAAAAGCACCGCTTCTACGGCATGACGCCGCGGGAGCGCCGCCGCGCCGCGGCCCATCTCGGCGCCGGCGAATAGCCGGCGGGTGGCGCGAGAGCCCGGCCGTCACATGACTGACGGTCATGGTGTCACATACCCTGTTGCACATTGGACGATGCGAAGGCCGATGTGGTGATGTAATCAGGACGCCGGTACAACCGGCGATCGTTCGACCGCGTAATCGAGGAATTGAGATGACCCAGACTGGCCCGGACAGCAAGGACGGCAACATCGGCTATCAGGAGCGTGAGGCGGTCGCCGTGTTCGACAGCGAGGCTGCCCTCAACGCGGCCGTCGACGCGCTGATGCAGTATGGCCTGCGCCAGGAAGACATGAGCGTCCTCGCGGCCACCGAATCGCTCGCTTCGACGAAGTCGCTCGAGGACAAGGACGACGTCGCGCGGGCGAGCTACGTAACCTCGGATTCCCGCGTCGAAGGCGCAGCCGCCATGACCGGCGGTCCGGCCCTCGTCACCGGCCTCGGCGCCGCGCTCGTCGCCGGCACGGCCGGCATCGCGCTGATCCCGGCGCTGGCCCTGACGATCGGCGGCACGCTGGCCACCGGCTCGGCCGGCTTCGTCCTGTCGCGCGTCTTCGGCCGCAAGCATGCGGCGGCGATCCACCAGCAGCTCGCCAATGGCGGCCTTCTGCTCTGGGTGCACACGCCGGACGCCAAGGACGATGCCAAGATCCTCGACATCCTGAAGCAGAATGGCGGCCGCGACGCGCATGTCCACACCGTGCACCGCAGCTGGGGCGTCGACGACGTGCCGTTCAGCGCCGACCAGCCGGATCCGCTGCTGAAGCTCTAAGGGCACTTTCCCGAGCCCGGCCCTTCATCGACAGAGAAGGGGCCAGGCGTTGGATAGAGATGCACGGCCGGCCCCTGGGGCCGGCCGTTTTCGTCAGTCGTGATAGACGACCGAACGACCGCCATCCATGGTCAGCACCGAACCGGTGCTGAAGGCGGACTCGTCGCTGGCCAGGAACACCGCCGCATGCGCGACCTGCTCGGGCGTGCCGATGCGGCGGAGCGGGATCAGCCCCTCGACGCGGGCCCGCGCCGCGGCGGGATCGGGAAACTCCGCCAGCCAGTCCTTGACCTTGTCGGTCTCGATATAGCCGGGCGCGATCGCATTGATGCGGACGCCCTGCGGCGCATAGTCGACGGCGAGCGAGCGCGTCAGCCCGAGCAGGCCGTGCTTGGCGACCGGATAGGGGAACGTGCCCGGAATGATCGAGAAGGCGTGCGTCGAGGCGATGTTGACGATCGACCCCTGCCCCGCCGCGATCATGCCCGGCAGGACGGCGCGGATCATGTGCCAGGCGCCTTCGAGGTTGACGGCCATGCAGCGCCGCCACTCCTCGTCCGCGAGCTCCAGCGGATCGGCGAAGACGTTGATGCCAGCATTGTTGACCAGCACGTCGACCCGGTCGTAGCGCGCCTTCACGATCGCAACGGCCGCCTCGACCGAGGCGCGCTCGCCGATATTGGCTTCCGCCGTGACGAGGGTGGCGCCCTCGGCCGCGAGTTCCGCCGCGAAGGCGGCGAGCGCCTCCGCGTCGATGTCGATCAGCCCGAGCGAGGCCCCCTCTGCGGCGAAACGGCGGGCGATCGCCGCACCGATGCCGCGCGCGGCCCCGGTGATGATGGCGACCTTGCCTTCCAGGCGTCCAGCCATGGCGAACCTACCAGTCGACGATGGTGCCGTCGGGCATGACGGCGTCGCGGGTCGGGAACGGCTCCTGCTTCCAGGGATGCTTGGCCGCGACGGCGAGATCGACCTCGACGCCGAGGCCCGGCGCCTGCGGCACCTGCCAGGCGCCGTCGACGCGCTCGATCGGACCCTGCACCACCTCGAAATACCACGGCACGGCGCCGGTCATCTCTTCCTGGATGATGACGTTCGGCGTGGCGACGTCGAAGTGCAGCGCCGCGACGCCGGCGATCGGCCCGAGCGGATTGTGCGGGGCAAGCCCGATGCCGGCCACCTCGGCGAGCGCCGCAATGCGCCGCGCCTCGCTGAAGCCGCCGCAATGGCAGAGATCCGGCTGGGCGACGGTCATCGTCCGCGCCTCGATATAGGGCGCGAATTCGGCGGCGCTGGTCAGGCGTTCGCCATGGGCGATGGCGACCGGCGACGCGTCGGCGATCACCTTCATCGAAGCGACGTCGCCGGGCGGGATCGGCTCCTCGGCGAACATCACGTTGAACGGCTCGAGCGCCCGCAGATAGGAGAGCGCGGCGCCGGCCGAGGCGCAGCGGCCGTGGAAATCGACCATCAGCTCGATCTCGGGACCGATCGCCTCGCGCAGCGCGCCCATGCTCTTGACGAAATCGTCGATCGCCGAGGGCGTCGCCGTGTAGTGGGTATAGGGCACGTTGACGACCTTCATCGCCTTGTAGCCCTGCTCCTTGACGGCGAGGCCACGCTCGACCAGCGAGGAAGCGTCCATCGAGTTGTAGACGGCGTCCATCTGGCCGAGGCCGAGATGGGTGTAGATCGGCACGCGGTCGCGCACCTTGCCGCCGAACAGCCGCCAGACCGGCACGTCGAGCGACTTGCCGAGGATGTCCCAGAGCGCCATCTCGATACCCGACAGCGCGGTCATGCCGATGACGCCGAGCGGCTGCCAGAAGCCGTGCTTCTTCATCGCCCTGACGGCATATTCGATGTCGCGCGGGTCGAGGCCGAGCAGGATCGGCTCAAGGTCGGCGATGGCGCCGACGATGGCGCGCGCCTTCCATTCCAGCGTCGCCTCGCCCCAGCCATAGAGGCCCGGCTGGTCAGTCAGGACGCGGACGAACACCCAGTTCCGCATCTCGGCATTGACGACATGCGTCTCGATCTTGGTGATCTTCATTCTGTCAGTTCCTAGCGGCGGCCGAGCGAGCGGGAGCGCAGATTGTCGAGCAGAACCGCCATCAGGAGGATCAGGCCGCGCACCACATACTGGTAGAAGGCCTGGATATTGAGCAGGTTCATGACATTCTCGGCAATGCCCATGATCAGCACGCCGACGATGACGCCGGTCATCGCCGCGCGGCCGCCGGCGAGCGACACGCCGCCGAGCACGCAGGCCGAGATCACGGAGAGCTCGAGGCCGGTCGCCGCGTTGGGCTGGCCGGAGGTGATGCGCGAAGCGAGCAGGATGCCGGCGATGGCGCAGACCAGGCCCTGCAGCGTGAAGATCCAGATCCGCATCCAGTCGACATTGACGCCGGCAAGGCGCGAGGCCTCCGGATTGCCGCCGATGGCGAGCGTGTTGCGACCGAACACGGTGCGGTTCAGGACGAAGCCGAAGATGCAGAACAGCGCGCCCATCACCCAGATCGGCGTCGGCACGCCGAGGAACTTCGACAAAGCGAGCTGGTAGAACGACGCATCGTTGATGCCGACGGCGCGGCCATCCGACGAGATCAGGGCCAGGCCGCGGACGATCTGCATCGTCGCGAGCGTGGTGATCAGCGCGTTGATCTTCAGCTTGGCGATGACGACGCCGTTGACGAAGCCGACGAAGGTGCCGAAGCCGACGGCGATCAGCAGGCCGAGCGGGATCGAGCCGGTCGCGTTCGAGGCCATGACCGCGACCATGCCGGTGAAGGCGACGATCGAGCCGACCGAAAGGTCGAAGTCACGCGAGGCCAGGCAGAACATCATGGTGCAGGAGACGATGCCGATCGTCACCACCGACTGCAGCAGGCCGAGCATGTTGCGCTCGGTGAGGAAGTTCGGGACGGTCAGCGACACCACGGCGAAGGCGATGGCGAAGATGACGACGAGGCCCTGCTCGCCGAGCAGGATTCGCTTCAGGGAACCGGTCATCAGGAAACCTTCTTGATTGCTTCCGCCGCAGAGCGGTCCGGCAAGGCTGCCGCGAGAATGGTGCGTTCGTTGAAATCGGCGCGATCGAAGGTGGCAGCGATGCTGCCGCCGCACATGACGGCGATTCGATCGGAGATGCCCATCACTTCCGGCAGCTCGCTCGACACCACGACGATGGCGAGGCCGCTCTCGGCCAGCGAATAGAGCAGCTCGTAGATCTCCGACTTGGCGCCGACGTCGATGCCGCGGGTCGGCTCGTCGACGATCAGGACGCGGACGTCGGTCTCGGCCAGCCAGCGGGCCAGGATGACCTTCTGCTGGTTGCCGCCCGAGAGATTGACGATGTCCTGCTTGCGCGACGGCGTGCGGATGCGGAGACTCCTGATGAAGCCATCGGCCAGCGCCGCTTCCTTGCCGAGATTGAGGATGCCGAGCGGCGAGAAATGACGCCGCGCCGAGATGGCGATGTTGTCCGAGACCGAGCGGCCCTGGACGATGCCGTCGAACTTGCGGTCCTCGGGGCAGAGCACGAGGCCGGCACGGATCGACTGGCGCGGATCGCTGGGCGCGACCGGCTTGCCGTCGATGGCGACGCTGCCGGCATGGCGATGATCGGCGCCGTAGACGAGGCGCATCAGTTCGCTGCGGCCGGCGCCGACCAGGCCGAAGAAGCCGAGGATCTCGCCCTTGCGCGCCTCGAAACCGACCGGGTTCGGCAGGCGGGAGCCGGTGATGCCCTCGACCTTCAGGCGGACGTCGCCGACGTCGCGGCCGCGCCAGCCCCAGATATCGCTGATCTCGCGGCCGACCATCTCGGAGACGATCTGGTCGCGCGTGACGCCTTCCATGCTGGCATGGTGGGCGGCGAGCTTGCCGTCGCGCAGAACCGTGACGCCGTCGCAGAGGCGGAACACCTCGTCGAGGCGGTGCGAGATGTAGAGGATGACCTTGCCCTGCTCGCGCAGCCGCTCGATCAGCGTGAACAGGATCTCGCTCTCGCGCGAGGAGAGCGACGAGGTCGGCTCGTCCAGCGCGATGACGCGGGCGTCGAGCATCACCGCCTTGGCGATCTCGATCATCTGGCGCTCGCCGATGGACAGCGCCGCGACCTTGGTGCGCGGGTCGACGTCGACGCCGATCTCCTTCAGCTTGCTGCCGACATCGGCGACGAGCTCGCGAAAGCTGATGACGCCGGCCTTGGCCGGGAAATGGCCGAGCCGCAGGTTCTCGGCGACGGAGAGTTCCGGCACCAGCTGCAGTTCCTGGTGCACGACGGTGACACGCGCCGCGAAGGCGTCGCGGGTCGAATGGAAATGCTGGACGACGCCATCGATGCGGATCTCGCCCTCGTCGGCGCGGATGTCGCCCGACAGGATCTTGATCAGGGTCGACTTGCCGGCGCCATTCTCGCCCATCAGGCCGTGCACCCGACCCTTGGCGACGCCAAACGAGATTCCCGACAGCGCCCGGACACCCGGGTAGCTCTTGGAAATGTTGGAGAATTCTAGAAAGTCAGTCATGTGCGACGCTCCCCCCGCAAACGAGAACCGGCGGCGGACAGGTCCGCCGCCGGGTGATCGAGGCCGGGCGAATTACTCGATGCCGAGGTCCTTGCGGACGGCTTCGTAGTTGTCGCGCAGCGCCAGCTGGCCGGCGGTGAGCGTCAGCGCCGGCGGCGCCTTGTCGTTGGCGATCCAGTCATACATGTTGATCGCCGTCTCGTAGCCGTGACGCTTCGGCGAGATGATGACGGTGCCGACGAAGCCGGTCGGATCCGCCTTCTTGAACTCGTTGATCGCCGATTCCGCGCCGCCGATGCCGATGGCGATGACGTTGGCGGCCGGAATGCCGACGCTTTCCGTGGCGCGGACGGCACCGAGTGCGGCCTCATCGTTCAGGCCGAAGGCGACCCAGTTCTTGATGTCGGCATGCTTGTTGAGCACGACCGTGGCGGCGTTGAGCGCGGCCTCGGTGTCGGTCTTGGCCTGCGGCGCGTCGAAGATGTTCTCGGCCGGGAAGCCGGACGCCTTCAGGGCGGCGATGGCGCCGTCGACGCGATCGACGGCGGTCGGCAGCTGGTCATAGGAGACGCGGATGGCGCCGACGGTCTTCGGATCCCAGCCGCGCTTCTTGATCTCGGCGGCGATCGCCTCGCCGACGGCCTCGCCGATCTTGGTCGCGGAGATGCCCATATGCGGCACGTCCTCGAGCGGCTTGCCATCGGCGTCGACCAGGCGGTCGTCGACGGTCATCAGCTTGAGGTCATTGGCGGCCGCCTTGGCGACGATGCCGGGGCCGAGCTTGACGTCCGGCGTGCAGACGATGAAGCCCTGCGCGCCCTGGGCGCCGAGATTATCGATCGCCGACTGCAGCTTCTCGCCGTCCTCGGCGCCGATCTTGACCAGGGTGAAGCCCTTCTCCTTGGCCGCGATCTCGGCGAACTTCCACTCGTCCTGGAACCAGGGCTCTTCCGGCTGCTTGACGACGAAGCCGATCTTGACGTCCGCCGCATAGGCTGACGACAGGGCGATCATCACGGCCGCGCCGGCCATGACGGCACTCTTCCAAAGACGCATTTGTCTCACTCCCACGAGAAAAATTGCCCACCGCACCCAGCGGCAGTGTCTGACCCATATTTCCAATAATCATACTCGTCAACGCTCTTGTATGATTAATCTAGAACGGGATTACACCCTTGATCCCGGCGCGAGTGCATGGGATTGGCTTCTGGTAGCCAATGCGCGTTCCAGCGACGCCCAAGCCGAGTGTGATGACCAGCAAGACCAAGACGTTAGCGACGCCCTCCGGGAAGCCCGCCGCCGCCAGTGCCACGCCACGGCGGACGAAGCCGCGCGTCCAGAAGGAGATCATCGCCACGCTGGCCCGGGCCATCGCCGCCGGACGGTTTCCGCCCAACACCAACCTGCCGCGCGAGAACGACCTCTGCGCCGAGTTCGGCGTTAGCCGGACCGTCATTCGCGAGGCGCTCAAGGTACTGGAATCGAAGGGGCTGGTTCGCGGTCGGCCGCGGGTCGGCACCGTCGTGCGCGACAAGGAGGACTGGAACCTCCTCGACCCCGACATCATCGAGTGGATGGGCAACGATTTTCTCGACGAGGCGCTGCTGAAATCGGTGCTCGAGGCGCGCCGGGCCATCGAGCCCGCGGCGGCCGAGCTAGCCGCCAGCCGCGCCACGGCGCAGGAGATCGCCGATCTCGACCACGCCTGGCAGCGCATGGCGGCGGCCAAGGACTTCCACACCTTCACCGAGGCCGACGTCGTCTTCCACACCGTGCTGCTGAAGGCGAGCCACAACCGCGTCTTCGCGCAGCTCTACGGCCTGATCCACGCCGCCCTGCACCGCGCCCTCGGCGCCTCGGCCCGCGCCGTCGCCGACTTCCAGGACGCGATCGAGGCGCATCACTGGCTCGTCGAGGCGCTGCGCATGCGCGACAAGGAGGGCGCGCGCAGGGCGGTCGACGCCATCCTCAACCTGGCCGAACGCGACCTCGCCCATGCCGCCGCGACCGAGCGGGCGAACTCTCAGGCCCAGCCGAACGTGACGCGGGAAACGGCCGAGGAGGCCTGAGCCCCGCACCGAATCGCTTCGGAATTGCGACGCGGCGGCGCACCGGACCGCCGCGTCGTAGAAAATCAGTCCCAGGCGAGCGCGCCGCCGTTCTGGTACTCGATCACGCGCGTCTCGAAGAAGTTCTTCTCCTTCTTGAGATCCATCGCCTCCGACATCCACGGGAACGGATTTTCCGTCTCCGGGAACACGGCGGCGAGGCCGAGCTGGGCGCAGCGGCGGTTCGCGATGAAGTGCATGTAGCTCTCGCACAGCGCCGCGTTCAGGCCGAGGAAGCCGCGCGGCATCGTATCCCGTCCATAGGCCGCCTCGAGCTCGGCCGCCTCGCGGATCATGCCGCGCAGCTCGTCCTGGAACGAAGCCGTCCACAGGTGCGGGTTCTCCACCTTGATCTGGTTGATGACGTCGATGCCGAAGTTCAGGTGGATGCTCTCGTCGCGCAGGATGTACTGGTACTGCTCGGCGATGCCGACCATCTTGTTGCGGCGGCCGAGCGACAGGATCTGCGCGAAGCCGGTGTAGAACCACATGCCCTCGAAGATCACGTAGAAGGCGACGAGGTCGCGCAGGAAGGCCTGATCATTCTCCGGCGTACCGGTCTTGAAGTCGGGATCGTCGAGATGCTGCGTGTGCTTCAGCGCCCAGGCCGCCTTGTCGGTGATCGACGGCACTTCCCGGTACATGTTGAACAGTTCGCCCTCGTCGAGGCCGAGGCTCTCGACGATGTACTGGAAGGTGTGCGTGTGCACCGCCTCTTCAAACGCTTGGCGCAGCAGGTACTGCCGGCATTCGGGATTGGTCAGGTGCCGGTAGATCGCCAGCACGATGTTGTTGGCGACGAGCGATTCCGACGCCGCGAAGAAGCCGAGATTGCGCTTGATGGCGCGACGCTCGTCTTCGGTCAGCCCGTCCTTCGACTTCCAGAGCGCGATGTCGGCCTGCATCGAGACCTCGGTCGGCATCCAGTGATTGTTGCAGCCGGCGAGGTACTTCTCCCAGGCCCAGCGATATTTGAGCGGCAGCAGCTGGTTCACGTCGGCGCGGCAATTGATCATCGCCTTGTCGTCGACGGAGACGCGGCCGCCGGAGCGGTCGATCGCGCCGAGGCCGGTGGCGTCGGCTGCGGGCGCATCCTTGCCGGCGGAAACATGCGCGCCAATGGCGGCGGCGAATTTCGGTTCGGACCAGTCGAGCATGGTCAACTCCTTGGAATTTTTACCGCACCTCCCTTCGGGAGTGCGCGAAATCAAAACGGCAGACCTGCAGCCCACCGACATCCATCATCCTGAGTGTCTGGCCCGAAATGCAGGGGACACTCTACTTTCACCTCTCCCTGAGGGAGAGGTCGACGGCCGAAGGCCGGCGGGTGAGGGTTTACGGCCTCACCGGATGGTTTCCTAAACCCTCACCCGGAGCTTCGCTCCGACCTCTCCCTCAGGGAGAGGTGAAGGGAAGGCGGCGTGGCGGGCCTTGTCCAATTACGGGCCAGACACTGAGGAGGCTTTCGCAGAAAGCCGTCTCGAAGGACGCACGGCGCACCTGCGAGATCGGCATGGTCGCGCGCTACCGCTCTGCGTCCTTCGAGACGGCCCTTCGGGCCTCCTCAGGATGTTGAGGGCAGAGCGGACTCCCCAGTTGTGAAGAGCCCCCGCCCCAGCCCCCTCGCCCTACTGGCAGGCCTCGCAGTCGGGATCGTCGATGGAACAAGCCTGGCCCCAGGCTTCGCCGATCGGGATCGCGATCGGTTCCGGAGCCGGCTTGATCGCGGCCGGCACGACGATCGGCGCGGCCGCCGGCGCCGTGGCGATCACCGCCGACACGGCGTTCAACTTGCCGTCGGTGCCCTTCAACGTCGACTTCTCGACATGCGTCGCCGAGCGCGAGCGCAGGTAATAGGTCGTCTTCAGGCCGCGCTGCCAGGCGAGCCGATAGAGCGCGTCGAGCTTCTTGCCCGAGGGATTGGCGATGTAGAGGTTGAGCGACTGCGCCTGGTCGATCCACTTCTGCCGCCGCGCCGCCGCCTCGATCAGCCAGGCACTGTCGATCTCGAAGGCGGTCGCGTAGAGCGCCTTCAGATCGTCCGGGATGCGGTCGATCGGGCCGATGCTGCCGTCGAAGTACTTCAGATCCGAGACCATGACCTCGTCCCAGAGCCCACGCGCCTTCAAATCATGCACTAGGGCTGCGTTCACGACCGTGAAGTCGCCCGACATGTTCGATTTGACGTAGAGGTTCTGATAGGCCGGTTCGATCGACTGCGCCACGCCGCAGATGTTGGAAATCGTTGCCGTCGGCGCGATCGCCATGGTGTTGGAATTGCGCATGCCGACCGTCTTCACCCGCTCGCGCAGGCCTTCCCAGTCGAGCACGGTCGAGCGGTCGAGATCGAGGCCGCCACGCGCTTCGGCCAGCAGTTCCAGCGAGTCGATCGGCAGGATGCCCTGCGACCACAGCGAACCGTCGAAGCTCGGATAGCGGCCGCGCTCGGCGGCGAGATCGGTCGAGGCCGAGATCGCGTGGAACGAGATCGCCTCCATGCTCTCGTCGGCGAAGCGGATGGCGGCCTCCGAGGCATAGGGGATGCGCAGCGCCTGCAGCGCGTCCTGGAAGCCCATCAGGCCCAAGCCGACCGGGCGGTGGCGCAGGTTGGAGCGGCGCGCCTCGGGGATCGTATAGAAATTGATGTCGATGACGTTGTCGAGCATCCGCATCGCCGTCTGGACGGTGCGCGCCAGCCGGTCGAGATCGAGCCCGTCCGCCACGATGTGATGGGCGAGGTTGATCGAGCCGAGATTGCAGACCGCGACCTCGTCATTCGAGGTGTTGAGCGTGATCTCGGTGCAGAGATTGGACGAGTGCACGACGCCGGCATGGCGCTGCGGCGAGCGGATGTTGCAGGGATCCTTGAAGGTGATCCAGGGATGTCCGGTCTCGAACAGCATGGTCAGCATGCGGCGCCAGAGATCGGTGGCGCGGACCTGGCGCGACACGCGCAGTTCGCCGCGCGCGGCGCGCGCCTCATAGGCCTCGTAGGCGAGCTTGAACTCGGGCCCGTAGAGATCGTGCAGGTCCGGCACCTCGTCCGGGGAGAACAGGGTCCAGACGCCGTCCTCGGCGACGCGCTGCATGAACAGGTCCGGCACCCAGTTGGCCGTGTTCATGTCATGCGTGCGGCGGCGGTCGTCGCCGGTGTTCTTGCGGAGATCGAGGAACTCCTCGATGTCGACGTGCCAGGTCTCGAGATAGGCGCAGACCGCACCCTTGCGCTTGCCGCCCTGGTTGACGGCGATGGCGGTGTCGTTCGCGACCTTCAGGAACGGCACGACGCCCTGGCTCTCGCCATTGGTGCCCTTGATATGGGCGCCGAGGCCGCGCACGCGCGTCCAGTCATTGCCGAGGCCGCCGGAATACTTTGCCAGCAGCGCGTTGTCCTTCACCGACTTGAAGATGCCGTCGAGATCGTCCGGCACCGTGGTCAGGAAGCAGGACGAGAGCTGCGCCCGCAGCGTGCCGGAATTGAACAGCGTCGGCGTCGACGCCATGAAGTCGAAGGACGACAGCAGGTCGTAGAACTCGATCGCCCGCGTCTCGCGGTCGATCTCGCGCAGCGCCAGCCCCATCGCGACGCGCATGAAGAAGGCCTGCGGCAGCTCGATGCGGGTGCCGCCGGTCTGCAGGAAATAGCGGTCATAGAGGGTCTGCAGGCCGAGGAACTGGAAGTTCAGGTCACGCTCGGGCTTCAGCGCCGCGGCGAGCCGGGCGAGGTCGTAGCGGCCGAGCTCGGGATCGACCAGCTCATGCTCGATGCCGGCGCGGATGAAGGCCGGGAAGTAATCGGCGTAGCGCGTCGCCATCTCGCCCTGGGTCGCCTGGGTCGCGCGTCCTTCCACGAAGCTGAGCGCCTCGGCGCGCAGCATGTCGAGCAGCAGGCGGGCGCTGACATAGGCGTAGTTCGGCTCGCGCTCGACGAGCGTGCGGGCCGCCATCACCGGGGCGAGCGACAATTCGTTCGGCGAGATGCCGTCATAGAGGTTGCGGCGGGCCTCGGCCAGGATCGCGCCCGCGTCGACGTCGGCGAGCCCGGCGCAGGCCTCGTCGATGACGAGCTTCAGGCGGGTCTCGTCCAGCGGCCGCAGCACGCCATCGGCGCCGCGGACCTGCAGGGCCGACTGCGCGGCGGCGACCGGAACCGACGCCTCGACGGCGCGGCGGGCGCGGGCCCGCTCCTCGCGATAGAGCACATAGGCGCGGGCGACCTTGTGGTGCTCGCCGCGCATCAGCGCCAGCTCGACCTGGTCCTGAACGTCCTCGATATGCAGCACGCGATCGGCGCCGGCGGCGCGGCGGGTCAGCGCCGCGACGATCTGGTCGGTCAGGTCGCTGACGATCTCGTGCACGCGGCGCGACGCGGCGGCGCTGTTGCCCTCGACGGCGAGAAACGCCTTGGTCAGGGCGACCGAGATCTTGGCGGCGTCGAAATCGGACAGCGAGCCGTTGCGGCGGATGACGTGGAAGGCCGGCGCGGCCGGCTTGGACGCGGCGCTGCCATTGGCCGGAGCGACCGGCTCCGCGCGATCATGGTCGAGAACAAGAGACATCGGCTTCAGCCCAAATGTTGGGAGCAAAGGCCGAGCGGAGGCGAACAGGACCAACGGCCCCGGAAGAAGGGCGCACAAGATCCAGCGCTCCACCGGGACACCCCGCCCGAGGACGTTTCAACGCTGTCGGGGCAGGTTTCCTGGCTCACGGGTCGTCGTTCCGCCCACCTTCCCAGGGCCTTTCGGTCCCAGTGGTCTCTCCGGGCGGATACTCGCCGTTCACAGTTGCGGGGGCAGCTCCGGCTTCGCCCTTTCGGGACGTCCCGGCATTCCCTCAAACCCTCGAGCCTTGCGACTCAAGAGAACCTCGACACACAGATGTAGACGCCCTGAGCGCCAAAACGTCAACATGTAGTTGTCGGTTGACAGATCACGAATCGGCGACGACAGCGCCTTCCGAAGCGGCGCCACCAAATCGCGGCTGTGGAAACTCCACCGTCAGCTCGGGCTCGCATACATGCCCGTGGTGCGGAACTCGGTCGGGCTGGTGCCGAAGAAGCGCCGGAACACCTTGGCGAAATAGTTGGAATCGTCGAAGCCGGACAGCACCGCCACCGCCTTGACCGAGAGTACCTGCTGGCCAGCGAGCAGCCGCGCCGCGCGCCGCATCCGCTCCTGAAGCACGAACTCGGCCGGCGGCATGCCCTCGCTCGCCGTGAACATGCGCGAGAAATGCGCCCGGCTGAAGCCGGAGACCTCGGCGAGATCGGGCACGGTGAGCGGCTTGTCGAGATTGGCGAGGATGTGGTCGACGACGCGCTGGATGGCGCCGTCCTCGGCGCGCTCACCGCCATGCGGCCCGAACACGTCGTCATAGAGCGCCATCGCCGCCTCATAGGCGATCGCCGAGGCCGCGCCCGGCGTCTCGCCGCCATCGACCAGGCGCAGGCTGCAATGGGCGAGATGCTCGATCGTGTCGGGCCGGAGCCGGAAGACGGGTCCCGTCGCCGCCAGGATGGAGCGATGGATGCGGAGCGCCTCCTGCCCGTTCATCGAGATCCAGAAGAACTCCCAGCGCTCGCCCGCCTCGACCCAGTAGCGGTGGTTGTGCGGCACCAGAACCAGCATGGTCTCGCCGGCCGTCAGGCGATAATTGCGTCGGTCGTAGCGCAGCCGGCCGACGCCGGAAACCGTGTGCTGCAGCACGGTGAACGGCGTCTGGCCGCGCCTTCGGCCGTCCCAGTCATAGCTCGTGTCGGTGCGGACCTCGTAGCCGGCGCTGGTCGGCATGGTGTGCAGGCGATGCCGACCGCGCGGCAGCGAAACCGTGCGCATGACCGGCGCACGATGGGCCATTTTGTCGAGCACAGAATTACCCATGAAAGCACAAATTCTCTCTGGTCCGCCGCGAAACGTTGCGCATACTAGCCTCGCGCAGAGCGATCAGGCGACCCAAAAAGAGCAGCTGGATGAGCAAATACCACCCAAGACTGCCATCGCCCCCTCTTAGCCGCAGCACCGCGCTTCGGCGGCACGCCCGGCCGGAATGCGCCGACTGGACCCGCGCCCTGGGCGCGACGACCGCCTCCGAGGAACCCCGGAACTTTCATGTCTAGTTTCAAGATTGCCATCATCGGCGCCGGCAGCGTCGGCTTCACCAAGAAGCTGGTCTCCGACATCCTCTCCGTGCCGGAGCTTCGCGAGGTCGAGTTCGCGCTGACCGACATCAGCGAGCACAATCTCTCCATGGTGCGGCAGATCCTCGACCGCATGGTCGCGGCCAACAAGCTGCCGACGAAGATCACAGCGACGACGAACCGGCGCGAGGCGCTCGCCGGCGCGCGCTACGTCATCAGCTGCGTCCGCGTCGGCGGCCTCGAGGCCTATGCCGACGACATCCGCATCCCGCTGAAATACGGCGTCGACCAGTGCGTCGGCGACACGATCTGCGCCGGCGGCATCCTCTACGGCCAGCGCAACATCCCGGTGATCCTCGACTTCTGCAAGGACATCCGCGAGGTCGCCGAGCCCGGCGCGCGCTTCCTCAACTACGCCAACCCGATGGCGATGAACACCTGGGCGGCGATCGAGTACGGCAAGGTCGACACGATCGGGCTCTGCCACGGCGTGCAGCATGGCGGCGAGCAGATCGCCGAGGTGCTCGGCGCCACCGACGAGAGCGAGCTCGAATTCATCTGCTCGGGCATCAACCACCAGACCTGGTATGTCGACATCCGCTTCCGCGGCCGCCGGATCGGCAAGGACGAGTTGATCGCCGCCTTCGAGCGCCATCCCGTCTATTCGCAGCAGGAAAAGGTCCGCATCGACGTCCTGAAGCGCTTCGGCTTCTATTCGACCGAGAGCAACGGCCATCTCTCCGAATACCTGCCCTGGTACCGGAAGCGGCCGGACGAGATCCATCGCTGGATCGACATGTCGAACTGGATCCATGGCGAGACCGGCGGCTATCTCCGCCATTCGACCGAGACGCGCAACTGGTTCGAGACCGACTTCCCGAAATTCCTCGAGGACGCCGGCAAGACGCTCGATCCGAACAAGCGCTCGAACGAGCACGCGAGCCACATCATCGAGGCGCTGGAAACGGGGCGCGTCTATCGCGGCCATTTCAACGTCAAAAACCGCGGCATCATCGCCAACCTGCCCGAGGACGCGATCATCGAATCGACCGGTTTCGTCGACCGCTTCGGCCTCAACATGACGGCCGGCATCCGCCTGCCCGAGGCCTGCGCGGCGACCTGCGTGTCGTCGATCAACGTCCAGCGCATGGCGGTGCATGCCGCCGTCACCGGCGACGTCGAGCTCTTGAAGCTCGCCGTGCTGCACGATCCGCTGGTCGGCGCCATCTGCTCGCCGGAGGAGGTCTGGCAGATGGTCGACGAGATGCTCGTCGCCCAGGCGCGCTGGCTGCCGCAATACGCAGACGCCATCGACGGCGCCAAGGAGCGCCTCGCCAACAAGACGGTCGCCACGCGCGACTGGCAGGGCGCGGCGCGGCGCGAGGTGCGCGGCATCGACACCGTGCGGGCCGAGCGGGCGAAGGAGCGCGCCGCCGGCTGAACGGCCTGACGAGACGATTCCGGGCGGTGCGGGAGGAGCCGCCGTCCGGTTCGGCAGCCGCCGCAGCGCCCGCGAGAAGGCGCATCGACGCGCTGCCCAGCGAAGCGACGACCGACAGGGTGCAGCGCCCCGCGCCGGCACCGTTCAAAGGGGAGGAAACATGAAGCATTCCGTCTTGGCGCTCAGCGCCGCCAGCCTGCTGCTCGGGGTCTCGGTCTCGGCCGCCCTCGCCCAGGTGAAGGCACCGATCAACCCGCCCGACCCGCCGAAATTCGACGCCCAGGGCCAGGTCGACTATGTCGGCGCCGCCGACATCCTCGAATACAAGGCCCTGCCCGAATATCACGAGCCCGACTGGGTCACGAAGAACTTCGTCGAGACCGGCAAGCTGCCGGCGGTCAAGGACCGCCTGCCGAAGGAGCCGATGGTCTACAAGAAGGGCAACACCGTCGACGGCATCGGCGTCTACGGCGACACGATGCGCCACGTCATCGGCGGCCGCCCCGAGGGCTGGAACTACAGCGCCGGCCAGACCCAGGGCTGGGGCGGCATCGACATCGGCATGTCGGAATGCCTGACCCGCTCGGGCCCGCTGTTCCAGATCAAGGCCGACGAGCTGCAGCCGCTGCCGAACCTCGCCAAGAGCTGGGAATGGTCGGAGGATGGCCACCAGCTGACCATGCACCTGATCGAGGGCGCGAAGTGGTCCGACGGCCAGCCCTTCACCACCGCCGACGCGATCTTCTACTGGGAAGACAACGTCAACGATCCCAACGTGTCGCCGCTGAACGGCGCCGCGCCGGGCACGTTCGGTGAAGGTACCACGCTGGTCGCCGAGGGCGACTACACGCTGATCTGGACCTTCAAGGAAGCCTTCCCGAAGCAGTATCTCTACCAGATGGCCTACGGCACCTTCTGCCCCGGCCCGGCCCACATCCTGAAGCCGCAGCACCCGAAATATTCGAAGAACACCTACGAGCAGTACAAGAACGCCTTCCCGCCGGAATACATGAACATCCCGGTGATGGGCGCCTGGGCGCCGGTCGAGTACCGCGCCGACGACATCATCGTGCTGCGCCGCAATCCCTACTACTGGAAGGTCGACGAGGCCGGCAACCAGCTGCCCTACCTGAACGAGATGCACTACAAGCTCTCGACCTGGGCCGACCGCGACGTGCAGGCGGTGGCGGGATCGGGCGACTTCTCCAACCTCGAGCAGCCGGAGAGCTTCGTCGAGGCGCTGAAGCGCTCCGCCGACCCCAACGCCCCGGCCCGCCTCGAATTCGGCCCGCGCATCATCGGCTATTCGCTCTACCAGAACCTGTCGGGCAATGGCTGGGGCGAACCGGACGCGCGCGGCCAGGCCGTGCGCGATCTGAACCGCAACGAGCATTTCCGCAAGGCCGTCACCTCGGCGATCGACCGCAAGCGGCTGGGTGAATCACTGGTCAAGGGTCCGTTCACGACCATCTATCCGGGCGGCATCTACACGGGCACCGTCTATTACGACAAGGACTCGACCGCCTATTATCCGTTCGATCTCGAGGGCGCCAAGGCCGAGCTCGCGGCCGCCGGCCTCAAGGACACGGATGGCGACGGCATCCTGAACTTCCCGGCCAACACGGCGGGCGGTGCCAATGTCGAGGTCACGCTCCTCGTCAACGCCGACTACCAGACCGACAAGAGCCTGGCCGACGGCGTCGTCTCGATGATGGAACCGCTCGGCATCCGCGTCCTGATCAACCAGGTCGAGGGCAAGCAGCGCGACGCGCTGCAGCAGGCCGGCAAGTTCGACTGGATGATCTTCCGCAACCAGGAAGACCTGACCTCGGTCGTGCAGAAGACGGTCAACCTGGCCCCGGTCGGCCCGAAGACCAGCTGGTTCCACCGCGCCGGCGCTGACGGCCAGGTCGATCTGCTGCCGTTCGAGCAGGAGCTGGTCGACGTCGTCAACAAGTTCATCGCCTCGAGCGACAATGCCGAGCGCAAGGAGCTGATGAAGACGTTCCAGAAGATCTACACGGACAACGTCTACGGCATCGGCCTGACCCAGTACCCGGGCGCATTGATCATCAACAAGCGCTTCGCCAACATCCCGAAGGGCGTGCCGATCAACCTGTTCAACTGGGCCGAGGACAGCATCATCCGCGAGCGCGTCTTCGTCCCGGCCGACAAGCAGGGCAAGTACGAGCTCCACCCGGAAACGCTGCCGAGCGCCCCGGGCGCGAAGGGCGGCCCGATCAAGGGCTGATCCGCGACGCGGCTTCCGACACGGCCGGCCCGGGCATCGTCCCGGGCCGGTCCATCGGTACCGCGACGACGTTGCCGGCCCGGCGGGGCGGCAACGATCGACGGGAAAGGGCGGCCAAGGCCGGCCCCTCCCCGCAGCGCGCAACCAAGGACCTGCTGCCCGATGCTACGTTTCCTGATGATGCGGATATTGTCGGCGATCCCGGTGCTGTTCATTCTCAGCATCGTGACCTTCGTCATCATCCAGGCGCCCCCCGGCGACTATGCCGACTTCATCCGTTCGCAGCTGATGAACCAGGGCGGCGCCTCCGCCGCGGTCGCCGAGGCGCAGGCCGAGGCCTATCGCCAGGCGCACGGCCTCAACGATCCGATGATCGTCCAGTATTTCCGCTGGATCTGGGGCATCCTGACCCGCTTCGATTTCGGGCACAGCTTCTTCTACAACAAGCCGGTCTCGACCGTCGTCGCCGAGCGCCTGCCGCGCACGCTGATGCTGGCGCTGGTCTGCCACATCCTGGCGTCGCTGATCGGCATCACCTTCGGCATCATCGCCGCCACCCGGCAGTATAGCTGGATCGACTCGGCGCTCTCCTTCGTGTCGTTCCTCGGCATGACGGTGCCGCGCTTCCTGATCGCGATCATCATCGTCTACATCCTGGCGTTCAAACTGAACGTGCAGGAGATCGGCAGCTTCTTCTCGCCGCAATATGGCGGCGCGCCCTGGTCGTGGGCGAAATTCGTCGACCTGGTGAAGCATATCTGGCCGGTGGTCGCGATCGCCACCTTCGGCGGCCTCGCCTACAACATGCGCGTCATGCGCGGCAATCTGCTCGATACGCTGAACGCGCAATATGTCGAGACGGCCCGCGCCAAGGGCCTGCCGGAATCCGCCGTCGTCCTGCGTCACGCCGTGCCGAACGCGCTGCATCCGCTCGTCATGTACCAGGGTGTCGTGCTGCCCTACATGCTGACCGGCGAGATCGAGGTGGCGATCGTGTTCGCGCTCGCCACCGTCGGCCCGGCCATCGTCGGCTCGATGGCCGTCGGCGACGTCTATGTCACCGCCACCTTCATGCTCGTCCTCGCGACGACCCTGATCATCGGCAACATCATCGCCGACATGCTGCTGGCGCTGCTCGATCCGCGCGTCCGCCTCGGGGGAGAAAAGGCATGACCGACCGTACCGAGAGCCTCGCCACCCTGCCCCCGGCGGAGCCGACCGCGCCGGTCGTGCCGAACGCCCGCTTCGCCCATGGCAACGAGGGCTATTTCGCGCTGGTCTGGCGCCGCTTCCGCCGCTCGGCGATGGGCATGATCGGCCTCACCATGGTCGTCGGTCTGCTGCTGATGGCGCTGTTCGCCGATTTCGTCGCGCCGGTCGACCCGCGCGCCAACGGCATCGGCTTCGCACCGCCGGACCATATCAGCTTCTTCAAGGCCGATGGCTCGTTCACGTTCGTGCCGCGCATCTACCCGATCGTCGAGACGGACGAGCTCGACCCGGTGACGTTCCAGCCGATGACCGGGCCGGACCTCGAGAACCCGCATGTGCTCGGCCTGTTCGTCCGCGGCTATCCCTACAAGCTGCTCTGGCTTATCCCGACCGACATCCACCTGTTCGGCGCGCGCGACGGCGCGCCGATTCACCTGCTCGGCACCGACAAGTTCGGCCGCGACATTCTCTCCCGCGGCATCGTCGGCTCCCGTATCTCGCTTACCATCGCGCTGATCGTCGTGCTGATCACCACCGCCGTCGGCACGACGGTCGGCATCTCGTCCGGCTATATCGGCGGACGGCTCGATGCCTGGCTGCAGCGCTTCGTCGACCTCGTCCTCGCCTTCCCGCAACTGCCGCTCTACCTGGCGCTGACCTCGCTGATCCCGATCACGGCGCCTTCGAACGTCTTCATCGCCTTCGTCATCGGCGTGATGGCGGCGCTCGGCTGGGCCCAGCTCGCCCGCGAGGTGCGCGGCAAGACGCTGGCGCTGGCGCGGATCGAATATGTCCGCGCCGCCATGGCGATCGGCGCCGGCGACGGGCGGATCATCTTCCGCCACATCCTGCCCAACGTCATGAGCCATGTGATCGTCGGCGTGACGCTCGCCATCCCGACCATCGTGCTGCTCGAATCCTTCCTCGGATTCCTCGGCTTCGCCGTGAAGCCGCCGCTGATCTCCTGGGGCCTGATGCTGCAGGACACCAGCGCCTTTTCGGTGATCGGCTCCTATCCGTGGATCCTCTCCCCCGTCGTCTTCGTGCTGATCACCGTCTTCGCGTTCAACGCGCTCGGCGACGGCCTGCGCGACGCGATCGACCCCTATTGATGCGGCGGAGTTCATGATGGCCGACACGACAAGCGAATTCGCCCCCGCCGAACGCACCGACCTGAACGCCCATGGCCGCGAGCTGATCCTCGACGCACGCGGCGTCGCCGTCACCTTCAAGGTCGAGGGCGGCACGGTCGACGCCGTGCGCGACGTCTCGTTCCAATTGCACAAGGGCGAGACCATCGCCGTGGTCGGCGAGAGCGGCTCCGGCAAGTCGGTGACGGCGCGCACGATCATGGGGCTGCTGTCGAAGCGGGCGACCGTCGCCAAGGGCGCCCGCATCCTGTTCGAGGGCAAGAACATCCTCGGCTTCAGCGAGAACCAGCGCCGGCGCCTCCGCGGCAACCGCTTCGCCATGATCTTCCAGGAGCCGATGAGCTCGCTGAACCCGGTCTACACGATCGGCCAGCAGATCGCCGAGGTGCTGCACCTGCACAACCGCAAGATGACCCGCGCCGAGGCGAAGGCGCGGGTGCTGGAACTGCTGAAGGAAGTGCGCATCCCCGACCCCGAGGCGCGCATCAAGCAGTATCCGCACCAGCTCTCCGGCGGCCAGCGCCAGCGCGTGATGATCGCCATGGCGCTCGCCAACCGGCCCGACATCCTGATCGCCGACGAGCCAACCACGGCGCTCGACGTCACCGTGCAGGCGCAGATCCTGAACCTGATCCGCGAGCTGCAGAAGCGCTACGGCATGGCGGTGATCCTGATCACGCACGACCTGACGATCGTCCGGCAGTTCTCCGACTACGTCTATGTGATGCAGCACGGCGCGGTGAAGGAGCACAACGTCACCGAGGCGCTGTTCCAGAACCCGCGCCACGCCTATACGCGGCACCTGCTCGCCTCCGAGCCCAAGGGCACCGCCAACCCTCTGCCCGAGGCGACGCCGGTGATCCTGGAGGGCCGCGACGTGCGCGTCTCCTACACGCTGAAGCGCGGCGGCCTCTTCAAGCCCGACTATTTCGAGCTGGTCGCCTGCAACAATCTGGGACTGGAGCTGCGCCGGCACGAGACGCTCGGCCTCGTCGGCGAGAGCGGCTCCGGCAAGACCACCTTCGGCCAGGCGCTGATCCGGCTGATCCACGCCTCGCATGGCGAGATCTTCTTCGACGGCGAGGCGATCCACGGCAAGGACCGCCAGGCGATGCGGCCGCTCCGCTCGCGCATGCAGATCGTCTTCCAGGACCCGTTCTCGTCCTTGAACCCGCGCATGTCGATCGGGCAGATCATCGAGGAAGGCTTGATCGTCAACGGCATCGGCACCGACCGGCAGGACCGGTTGCGGCGGGTTCGCCAGGCGCTTGCCGACGCCGGCATGCCGGACAACATCCTGTCGCGCTTCCCGCACGAATTCTCCGGCGGCCAGCGCCAGCGCATCGCCATCGCCCGCGCCATCGCGCTGGAGCCGGAATTCATCCTGCTCGACGAGCCGACCTCGGCGCTCGATCTCTCCGTGCAGGCGCAGATCATCGAATTGCTGCGCAAGCTGCAGGACGAGAAGGGCCTCTCCTACCTCTTCATCTCGCACGACCTGAAGGTCGTGCGAGCGCTGTGCCATCGCGTCATCGTCATGCAGCATGGCCAGATTGTCGAACAGGGGCCGGTCAGCGAGGTGCTGACCAACCCGCAGAACGAATACACGGCCCGCCTGGTGCGCGCCGCGTTCCAGATAGCCGCCTAAAGAATCTGCCTACCGGAGCTCTCTTATGACTGCCAATCCCAGGATCACCTTCATCGGCGCCGGATCGACCGTGTTCATGAAGAACATCGTCGGCGACGTCCTGCAGCGCCCGGCGCTTGCCGGCGCCACCATCGCGCTGATGGACATCAACCCGCAGCGCCTCGAGGAGAGCGCCGTCGTCGTCCGCAAGATCGCCTCGACGCTCGGCGTGCCGGCCAAGGTCGAGACCTACACCGACCAGAAGAAGGCGCTTTCCGGCGCCGACTTCGTCGTCGTCGCCTTCCAGATCGGCGGCTACGACCCCTGCACGATCACCGATTTCGAGGTGCCGAAGCGCTACGGCCTGCGCCAGACCATCGCCGACACGCTCGGCGTCGGCGGAATCATGCGCGGGCTCCGGACCGTGCCGCATCTCTGGAAGATCTGCGAGGACATCCTCGCCATCTGCCCGAACGCGGTGATGCTGCAATACGTCAACCCGATGGCGATCAACACCTGGGCGATCACGGCCAAGTATCCGGCAATCAAGCAGGTCGGCCTCTGCCACTCGGTGCAGGGCACGGCGATGGAGCTGGCGCATGACCTCGACATTCCCTACGAGGAAATCCGCTACCGCGCCGCCGGCATCAACCACATGGCGTTCTACCTGAAGTTCGAGCATCGCCAGGCCGACGGCTCCTACCGCGATCTCTATCCCGACCTCGTCCGCGGCTACCGCGAAGGCCGGGCGCCGAAGCCCGGCTGGAACCCGCGCTGCCCGAACAAGGTGCGCTACGAGATGCTGACCCGGCTCGGCTATTTCGTCACCGAGAGTTCGGAGCACTTCGCCGAATACACGCCCTACTTCATCAAGGAAGGCCGCGAGGACCTGATCGCGAAGTTCGGCATCCCGCTCGACGAATATCCGAAGCGCTGCATCGAGCAGATCGCCCGCTGGAAGAACCAGGCCGAGGAATACCGCACGGCCGAGCGGATCGAGGTGTCGCAGAGCAAGGAATACGCCTCCGAGATCATCAACTCGATCTGGACCGGCGAGCCCTCGGTGATCTACGGCAACGTCCGCAACAATGGCTGCATCACCTCGCTGCCGGCCGATTGCGCGGCGGAAGTGCCCTGCCTGGTCGACGCCTCGGGCATCCAGCCGACCTATATCGGCGAACTGCCGCCGCAGCTGACCGCGCTGATGCGCACCAACATCAACGTGCAGGAACTGACGGTGAAGGCGCTTCTGACCGAGAACCGCGACCACATCTACCATGCCGCGATGATGGACCCGCACACGGCGGCCGAGCTCGACCTGGACCAGATCTGGAACCTGGTCGACGACCTCCTCGCCGCGCATGGCGAGTGGCTGCCGGAATGGGCGCGTGGCACCGCCAAGAAGCGCGTCGCGTGAGACAGGGACGGCGCGTGGCTTGAACCGTTCCCTCCCCCGGCACTGAGCTACGCGCGGGCCCCGGCGAAATATCATCGCCGGGGCCCATTTCGTTTCGAAACCTAGCCCTACCGGCCCATATAGGCGCGGCGGGCGATCTGGTCCTCGAGGCTCAGCCAGCGGCGCGATGCCTCGTCGTCGTTCTGACGCGACGCCTCGCGGGCCTCGCCCTGCAGCGTACGCAGGCGCTCGACCGGCAGCTCGATATTGGCGTCAAGCTCCTCGGCGACGGCGACGAAGCGCTCCGCCGCTGCCTGGCCGCCGAGAAGCGGCGCCGCATCCTCGGCCATGAAGCGGTCCCAGGTCAGCGTCGGCTCGTAGCCGAAGCGGGCGAAGGCGAGATAAGAGAGCTCGACCGTCGCGTGATAGGGCGACGGCTCGCCCCAGACCGTCAGGCCCTGCATGCCGACATCGGCGCAGAACTTGTTCATGTCGGCGAAGACGCGGCCGTTGAAGGCGTAGCGCTCGGTGCGCCGGTCGCCGTTCCACTGGCACGCGAACTGGCAGCGCAGCACGTTGGGCTGCGTCGGCAGTCTTTCGACATCGGCCCGGGTCAGCTCGTTCTGCAGGCGCTTCCAGAAGGTCCGGTTGGTCGTGTGCTGGTAGAGCGCGCCCTGCGGCAGCTGGCGCTGCGCCTCATGCGCGACCGGATCAAACAGATTGTCCCACTGCATCTCGCTGTAGATCCAGGCATCCGGGCGCTTGGCCTTGGCCGCCCGGTAGAGGCGCGGGAAGTTCGCCGCCATGTCGGTATGCGACCAGCTGTCGCCATGGTCGTCGACGCGACGGGCGGCCTCCGCCTCGTTGTTGCGGCGGGCGACGCAGCGCGCGCAGCCGCAGACGCCGTAGTCGCCGCTCTCGATGTTGACGCCGCCGATCTCGAAGGTCTCGGCGAGCCAGCTCACCGCCTCCTCCATCCAGTCCATCGTCTCCGGCGCGCTCGGGCACGCGGTCATGGTGTAGTCGGAGCGCGGGAAGTTGAGCGGGAAGTCGAGGTCGGCGATCTGGAAGCCGACGCCCTTCTCCATCGTCGCCGCGTGCTGCGGGTTCTTCTTCAGCCAGGTCGAGAGGTTGTAGGGGTGGTCGCCTTCCCAGTAGACGCCGCCATAGGAACCGATGGCGATGCCGGGGACAATGCGCACGCCGCGCTCGGTCGCATAGCGGCAGAGCTCCTTGGCCGCGTCGATGCCGCCATGCGTATCCCTGAGGAAGCCGTAGATGACGACCGACGGGATGCGGTTGCGGCTGGCGAAATCGACCAGGCGCGTATAGTCGCCGAGGAAGCCGGACGGCGGCTTGCCATAGGGATTGAAGACGCCGATTTCCTGATGGCCGACCTGCGACAATTCCCAGTTGGTCGAGTGGTCCCAGGTCCAGAAGGTGCGATAGGCGAGCCCCGGCGCCGCCCGCCGCTCGCCGGCCGGGACCAGCACGGCGCCATCCGCGACGCGGGCGCGCGCGATCAACTCCTCGGCGCCATAGATCACGCCGGAGAACGGACCACCGGCGATGGTGATCTCGGCATTGTCACCCGGACGCACCGTCAGCACGAAGGCGCCTTCGGCCAGCGACTTGTCCTCGACAAGACGGACCAGCGGCAGCGCCGTGGAAGCGGCCGCGCGCGGCACGAATTCGAGCATTGGGAACGCCTGACGCAACCGCCGCGCCGCATGGACATGCCGGTCGCCACCTTCCAGCGCGACCCGTCCCGCGATCCTCACTTCACCCGCTGCAGCCATTCCGTCATCCTCCTCATGCCATGCGTCTGCGACGCCGGAAGCGCCCGGCGTTGTTGACAGGATTGCCCATCTGATATCAAATATCAACGCTGACTATCGTCAGTGATATTGCATTTCGATCGCCGTGCCCGCGCGGCGACGCTGGGAGGCGACAGGATGGCTGGCTTGGAACTCGAACAGACCTGGCCGATGCCAAGCCGCCCGCGGCCGATCACCATCATCGGCGCCGGCGACATCGTCAGCAGCGCCCACCTGCCGGCCTATCGCAAGATCGGCCTGCCGGTTGCCGGCATCTTCGACCTCGACAACGACAAGGCGCGGGCCGTCGCCGCTGAGTTCGACATTCCGGTCGTGCATGAGAGCATGGCAGCGGCGATCGCCGCCCGCACCGACGACACCGTGTTCGACCTTGCCCTGCCGCCGACCGCGATCCTCGGCGCGGTCGAACAGCTGCCGACCGGCAGCGTCGCGCTGATCCAGAAGCCGCTCGGCGCCAATCTCTCCGCCGCGCGCCAGATCGTCGACGCGATCGATGCGCGAAGGATCACGGCGGCGACCAATTTCCAGCTCCGCTTCACCCCGTCCATGCTGGCGATCCGCGACGCGGTCCGGCGCGGCCTCTTCGGCGACGTCGTCGAGCTGGAGGTGCGCCTCGCCATCTACATGCCTTGGGAAATGTGGTCCTTCATCCCGCATCTCGACGCGGTCGAGATCCCGCTGCATTCGATCCATTATCTTGACTGGATTCGCTCGATCCTGGGCGAGCCGGACAGCGTCTACGCCAAGACCGTGCCGCATCCGCGCTATCCCGACCTGAAGGACGCGCGCTCCAGCATCATCCTCGACTACGGCCCGCGCGCGCGCTGCTGCCTGTCGCTGAACCACACCTACAATTACGGCCCCAAGCACATCGACGCGACGATCCGCGTCGAGGGCACCAAGGGCTGCGCCCATCTCGAGCTAGGCTATCTGCGCGACTATCTCGACCCGACGCCGGAAAAGCTCGAGGTGATCGTCGAAGGCGGTCCATGGACCGAGATCCCGCTCGCCGGCGAGCGCGTGCCGGACGCCTTCGGCGCGGTGATGTCCAATCTGCAGCGCTACGCCGCCGGCGAGGATGCCGTGCTCGACACCGACGTGCACGACTCGATCCGCACCATGGCGCTGGTCGACGCCTGCCTCGCCTCCAGCCGCCTCGGCGGCGTGGTGCCGAAGGCGGTGTAGGGCGCTGCCCCAAGGGGCCCTTTGGCACCTGCCCATGAGCCCAGGCTTCGTCGCCCCCGGCGAAGGCCGGGGCCCATAACCACCGTCCTGTGAAGCCATGACTCCGCCGTTCGTCACCGGCCGGTGTCGATGGATCCCGGCCTTCGCCGGGATGACGGCAGAGGGTCGCAACGAGACGAGATAAATTATCACGCATTCTTAATAGGTTACCCGGAAACGCGCTGCGCGACGGGCTGCTTCCGGCCGTCCGTTTTCACCCCAATCAGCATCGTGTTTCTTATAAGAAATTCCTATTTCAATAGAAAAATCCATGTGCTAGCGTTGCCGCATGGCCGCCAACAAGACCCATCCCACGGGCGGCGGCCATCGCGGGGTGACAGGGATGCCGACCGCTTCATTCGCGCCATCGGGAACGCCTTCCGGCCATGCGCCGGCGAGGGCGGTCGCGGGCCGACGGTCATCCGCCCCGACGGGCCGGATTCTTTCGACAGCACGCGCGACCAGAACCAGACGGAGAAGGGAACCCATGATGAATCCAACACCATTTCGGACCGGCCGGCGCGCCGTCCGCGGCATGCTCGCCGGCCTCGCGCTCGCCTCGGTGACCGCGCTCGGCGGCCAGGCCGCGCAGGCGCAGGACGTCACCACCATCCGCGTGCTCAACTGGGAGCCGGGCGGCGCCGACTACTGGAAGGCGCTGGTCGCCGAATTCGAGAAGCAGAACCCGACCATCAAGGTCGAACTCGAGACGGTGCCGTTCGACCGCTATCCGGAGGTCCAGGGCCCCTACATCACGACCAAGAGCGGTCCCGACGTGATGGAGAACAATGCCGGCCTCGAGCTGTTTGACCGCCGCCGCGCCTATGCCGAGCTGCCGCCGGAAGTTCTGGAAGCCGGCAAGGACCTGATCACCTATAGCGGCGGCTGCCTGAACTTCGACACCACCCAGTCCTGCTACGGCCTGCCCTTCGGCTATCAGGGCAACGTCATGTACTACAACAAGAAGGTTCTGACCGAGGCCGGCCTCGACGCCGTCAACCCGCCCAAGACCTGGGACGAGATGAAGGTTGCCTGCGACAAGGTGAAGGCGATCGGCAAGACCTGTGTCGCCATCGGCCTGTCCGGCATCTTCCCGGCCTACTGGAACTTCCCCGAGATCGCGCGCAACTACCTGACCGAAGACGACATGCGCGCCATGCTCGCCGGCAAGATGCCCTGGACCGACCCGAAGATGGTCAACGTCCTGAAGGGCCTCGCCTCGATCACCGAGGCCGGCTGGACCAATTCCAGCGCGCCCTCGATCACCATGCTGCCGGACGGCGCCGACATCTTCCAGAGCGGCAACGCCGCCTTCGCTGGCACCATCATCTCCGACGCCGTCAACTGGGCCGCCTTCGGCAAGATCCTCGGCGACGAGAATCTCGGCGCCATGCGCTGGCCGACCATCGTCGCCGACGCACCGCTCGCCAACAGCTTCTCGGGCATCGAGAGCTCGGTGTTCGGCGTCACGGAATGGAGCGACAAGAAGGACGCCGCCTTCCAGTTCGTGAAGTTCATGGCCGGCAAGGAGAATGCTGAGCTTCTGAGCAAGGTCGCCGGCGGCATCTCGCTCAACAAGAACGTCGATCCGTCCGCGCTGCCGAAGTCGGAAGCGCTTGGCCAGATCCTCGAGATCATCAAGAAGCCGACGCTGCATGCCGGCGTCCTGCTCTCCGGCCAGGAAGCCGATGCGCTCGCCCGCGGCTGGCAGGAAGTCGCGCTCGGCCGCCTCACCATCGAGGACTGGACCGCGCGGATGCAGAAGGCGCTCGAGCAGAGCCCGAGCAAGCGCCAGTAGGCGCATCGCAACGCCTGATCGCGGGGAGGCAGGTCGCCTCCCCGCCCCTTCCAAGAAACGGGATCTTCGATGGCTGAACTGGCCCATCCGGCAACCGGTGCCGCGCGGACGCACGCCGGGGCGAAACGCCCCTGGATCCGGCGCGACATGCTGGTCGCCGCCCTGTTCGTCCTGCCGGGCCTCGCGCTCGCCATCCTGTTCAAGCTGGTGCCGCTCGTCCGCACCGTCTGGCTCAGCCTGCAGGAGACGCGCGGCTTCGAGGATCCGGCCTTTGCCGGCCTCGCCAACTACCGCACCATGCTGGACGATCCGGCGGTGCATGATTCCTTCCGCAACGCGCTGATCGCCTTCGCGACGCTGCCCGTCTGGATCATCCTGCCGCTGGTGCTGGCCTTCCTCTTGTTCCAGAAGACGCCGGGCTGGAAGTTCTTCCGTGCCGCTTTCTTCCTGCCCTACATGATCGCGCCGATCGTCGTCGGCATCATGTTCCGCCAGATCCTCGCGCCCGACGGCCCGCTCAACGCGCTGCTTAGGACCATCGGCCTGGCGCCGCTCGCCATCGAATGGCTGAACGGCCCGACCAGCGCCCTGCTCTCGCTCACCGCCGTGGCGCTCTGGAGCTTCTTCGGCCTCGGCGTGCTCACCTATCTCTCGGGCCTCTCGACCGTCTCGGAGGAAGTGGTCGAGGCGGCGAAGCTCGACGGCGCCGGCTTCTGGCGGCTGCTCTTCCACATCATCATGCCGCTCCTGAAGCCGGTGATCGGCTACTGGGCCGTGCTCTGCACCTCCGGCATCCTGATCTGGATGTTCCCGCTGATCTACGCGCTCACCAAGGGCGGCCCCGGCACGGCGACCGTGCTGCCGGAATTCCTCGTCTTCACGACCACCTTCCAGTTCCTCGACCGCGGCCTCGGCGCGGCCATCGGCATGGCCCTGTTCGTCTTCGTCGCGCTCGTCTCCGCCTTCGTCGTCCGCCGCATGTATGTTGAGGGGGCCAAGCCGAAATGAAGACCGCTGCCCCGCACCTGACCGTCTCCTCGGTCCGCATGGCGCTGACACGCTGGCTGGTGACCATCGTCCTGGTCATCCTCGCCGTGGTGACGCTCTATCCGCTGATCTTCACGATCATCAACTCGTTCAAGACGCGCGCCGACTATTCCGCCGACCCGCTCGGCTTCGTCACCGACATCACTTTCGAGAACTACCTCGAGACCTTCGAGCGTATGCAGGTCGGCAGGCTGCTGCTGAACAGCATCATCACCACCGCCGGCGGCCTGATCCTCTCGACCGTCGCGGCGCTGTTCATCGCCTATGCCGTCACCAAGCTGAAGATCAAGGGCGGCAACTACATCTTCCTGTTCATCATCGCCATGCTCGTCATCCCGAGCCAGGTGATCATCTACCCGCTCTACGAGACGATCCTCGACCTCGGCTTCGGCGGCACCTATCAGGGCCTGATCTTCGCCTATGCCGCCTTCGGCCTGCCGCTCGGCACCTATCTGCTGTCGGCCTATTTCCGCGCGATTCCAGATGAGCTCATCGAGGCGGCCCGCCTCGACGGGGCCGGCGACATCCGCATCCTGTTCTCGGTGCTGCTGCCGATCTCGATCCCGGCGATCGCGGCGCTCTCGATCCTGAACTTCGTCTGGATGTGGAACGACCTCCTGCTGCCGCTGGTCATCCTCGGCGGCTCCGACAAGAAGACCCTGATGGTCGGCGTCGCGCTGCTCTCCGGCCAGTACGACGTCTCGATCCCGCTGATCAGCGCCGGCCTGATCGTGGCGCTGCTGCCGGTGATCATCGTCTACATGCTGTTCCAGCGCCAGATCCTGTCGGGCGCGATCGCCGGCGCCGTGCGATGAGCGGCACCCACGGCATGACGGCAAGGCCGCGCGGGCGGCGCCCCGGACAACGCTCAGCGATCGCTGCTGCCGACCGGGCCGCCGGTATGGGCGAGCGGGAAGTTCGGTGTCGCCAGCTCGCCACCGAGCAGGCCGGTGATTGTCTGCGCCGCCTCGAACAGCAGCTTGTTGGCGTCGTCGAACGGCACCTTCTCGGTCGAGGAGGCGAGGAACGGCATGGTGATCACCGCCGGCGCGAAGCCTTCCGCGTTCAGGATCGGGAAGCTGACGTCGGTGATGCCCTTCAGCGCCTCGCCGGCGATCATCTCATAGCCAACCGAGCGCACCACCTCGATCCGCTTCTTGAGCCAGTCGATCTCGCTCTTCGGCGCGGTCTGGCCGATCGCCTCGAACAGCCATTCCTGCACGGCCGGCGGCTGGTAGGCGATGAGCAGGCGGCCGGAGGCGGTGCGGATCGCCGGGTTCTGCGTGCCGACGCGCAACCGGAAGCCGAGCGGCGCGGGGCTATCGACCTGCGCCACGACGCGGATCGACAGGCCGTCGAGCACCGCCAGATGGAAGGCCTGGTAGGCGTTGATCGCCACGCGGTTCAGCACGGGACGCGCGGCGTCGACGAGGCGGCGCATGGGGGGATAGCGATAGGCGAGATCGTGCATCTTGCTCGACAGCACCAGGCTCTCCTCGCCCGGCGGCCGCTGGATGTAGCCGCGCCGTTCGAGTGCCACGACGACGCGGTAGACTTCCTGCAGGGACCGGCCCAGCTGCTGGGCGATCTGGCTGGGCGTGACGCCCTCGGACAGCGTCGCCAGCAGTTCCAGCACGTCCAGTCCCTTCTCCAGCGCCGGCGCGCTGTAGGCTGGCTTGTCGCCGTTCGCCGCCTTGCCGGCGCGCGCGGTCGGGGCCTTGGCCGAGGCCGGCTTGGCCGCCTTGGCAGCGGACTTGGCGACCGGCTTGGGCGCCGGTTGGCTCGCGCGCTTCCCGGCGGCGCGCGCCGGCTTGGCTTCGTCGGCGCCCGTTTCGCCGGATGGCCGCTTGGCTGTGGTCATCACGTCACTCCTTTGCTGCCTGTCATTGCCGGACCGGCGCGACCGCGCAACGCGGCATTTGCGACAAGCATGCACGCGGATGATATCACATATCAACTCTTGATATCATCAGTGATAGAAAATAGGCTGACCACCATGCTTCTTCCATCCTCATCCCTCCCCTCGTCGTCCCGCACAGAGTAGAAAATGGGCCTGAACGCTAAGCAACTGGCGCAATGCACCGTCGACTTCGACAAGGACGGCAAGCAGACCGGCTTCTTCAACCTGCCGCTCTCCGTCCATGACGACGCCTGGGGCGTGGTGCGCGTGCCGCTCGCCGTGATCAAGAACGGCAGCGGCCCGACCGTCATCCTCGAGGGCGGCAACCACGGCGACGAATATGAGGGACCGATCACCCTCGGCGAGATGATCCGCGACCTCGATCCCGGCCTCGTCTCCGGTCGGCTGATCTTCATCCCGGCGATCAACCTGCCGGCGGTCAACGCCGCGCGCCGGACCTCGCCGATCGACGACCTCAACATGAACCGGACCTTCCCGGGCAACGCCAACGGCACGACGACGCAGCAGATCTCGGCCTTCGTCAACGACGCTCTGTTCCCGATGGGCGACGCCTTCCTCGACCTGCATTCCGGCGGCTCCTCGCTCGACCTGATGCCGAGCTCGGTGATCGAACCGGTCGCCAATCCGGTCCAGCACGCGAAGAACGTCGCCGCCGTCACCGCGTTCGACGCGCCTCTGGTGGTCGTGATCGACAATCGCGGCGATACGCGCACGGCGACCGCCTCTGCCGCCCGCGCCGGGCTCACCGTCGTCGGCACCGAGATGGCAGGCGGCGGCACGGTCTCCCTTGATGCGCTCGACATCTGCCGCCGCGGCGTCCGCAACGTGCTGGCCCATCTTGGCGTGCTGCCGCCGGAACTGGCCTCGCCCGCGCGCCATCCGCAGCGCCTGTTCGAACTGCCGGGCTCCGAAGCCTATGTCATCTCGGACGACGACGGCGTGTTCGAGCCCTTCCACAGGAACGGCACGATGGTCTCGCGCGGCCAGCCGGCCGGACGGGTGCATTTCCTCGCCAATCCGAGTCGCAAGCCGGCCGAACTGTTCTACGCGGCCGACGGCATCCTCTATGGTCGCCGCCAGCCGGGCCGTGTCCGCCCCGGCAATTGCTGTCTCGTCGTCGCCTCGCCCTACACAGGTACGCTCTGATGATCACGCTCGCCGATATCCAGGCCGCCGCCGGGCGCATCGCCCCGCATATCCGCCGTACGCCTAACATCCGCGCCACGGCGCTGGCCGAGCCGGTGACCGAGGCGACGCTGTCGCTGAAGCTCGAATGCCTGCAGCCGACGGGCTCGTTCAAGGCACGCGGCGCCACCAACAAGCTGCTGACCACGCCGAAGGAGGCGCTGGCCGGCGGCGTCGTCACCGCGTCCGGCGGCAATCACGGCCTGGCGACGGCCCGCGCGGCAAAGCTCGCCGGCGTGCCGGCGACGATCTTCGTGCCGAAGAGCATCACGCCGGCCAAGGTCGAGAAGCTGAAGCGCTGGGGCGCCACCGTCGAGATCATCGGCGACATCTGGAACGAGACCAACCTGCACGCGCTCGCCTTCGCCAAGGAGAACGGCGCGGCCTATTTCCACCCCTTCGCCGACGCCAATGTCATCGCCGGCCAGGGCACGACGGTGCTCGAATTGCTCGAGGAAGTCCCCGACGTCGACACCGTGCTGGTGGCGATCGGCGGCGGCGGCCTGATCTCCGGCATGGGCGTCGCCATCAAGGCGCTGAAGCCTTCGGTCCGGATCATCGGCATCGAGCCGGAAGGCTCGCCGACGCTGAAGGCATGCCTCGACGCCGGCCGTGTCGTCCGCCTCCCCGCCGTGACGAGCCGCGTCGCCACCATGTCCTGCGCCGAGACGGATCAGGGCGTGTTCGAGCTCGTGCGCGACCATGTCGACGACATCGTCCTCGTCTCCGACGAGGCCATGCTGGAGGCGAGCCGCTGGCTCTGGTTCGAGATGGGCATCGCCGCCGACCTCTCCGGCGCCGCCGCGATCGCGGCGCTCCGGACTGGCGTGCTCGACTTCCCGGCCGGTCATTCGGTCGCCGCGCTGGTCTGCGGCGCCGGACCGGACGCCCTGGTCTAGACCTCCCCTCCGCTCCATCCGATCGAACGGGCCGGCCCTCGGGGCCGGCCCGTTGCCGTTCCGGCCGCCCGCGCGCGACCTGCCGCGACGCACCCTTTCTTTTCTCCCCGATTGGCTCAAGAATGAGGGGTCCATCATCCGTGTGTGACAACGGGATCGTTCGGACAAGGCGTGGCAAACAACGCCGACGACGATCCAGGGACAGGGAAGAACCGCCATGGGCTTCGAGCGCAAATTCGCGCCGGACTTCGAGGTCATCGTCTGTGCGCCGTCGGAATCGTTCCGCTGGAACGTTCACGACTATCCGCACCATCTGGCCAAATGGCACCATCATCCCGAATATGAGCTGCACCTGATCCAGGCGAGTTCCGGCGAGATGATGGTCGGCGACTATGTCGGCGACTTCCAGGCCGGTTGCCTGGTCCTCACCGGGCCGGACCTGCCGCACAATTGGGTGAGCGCCATCCTGCCCGGCGAGCGCGTCGCCGATCGCGACATGCTAATCCAGTTCAGCGCCGCCTTCGCCGACAAGGTCGTCGGCCTCTGCCCGGAATTCCACGGCCTCGGCGCGCTGTTCGCCGACGCGGCGCGCGGCGTCGAGTTCTCCGGCGCCACCGCCGAGACCGGACGCCGGCTGCTGCGCGAGATCGGCGCCGCCAGCGGACCGCAGCGGCTCGTCCTGTTCCTCGAGCTGATGACCGCGCTGGCGCAGAAGCCGGAGGAACGCCGCATGCTGTCGCGCGCGGCGGCCGGCGCCACCGCGCCCAGCCGCGCCTCGGGCAAGCTGGAGATCGCGATCAACCACATCCTGGAAAACTTCGCCCGCCCGATCCGGCTATCGCAGGTGGCAAGCCTCTGCGGCATGGAGGCGAGCGCCTTCTCGCGCTTCTTCAAGAAGCAGACCGGCCACACCTTCGCCCGCTACGTCAACTGCTCGCGGGTGCACGCGGCCTGCCACCTGCTCAGCGGCAGCGACAGGCCGATCACCGACATCTGCTTCGACGTCGGCTTCAATAACATCGCCAACTTCAACCGCCAGTTCGTGAAGATCTGCGGCCGCTCGCCATCCGCCTACCGGCGCGATTCCCGCCGGATCGGCACGATCGCGCGCTGGGAGCCAGTCGTGGAAGCGCGAATCTGAGGCCACGACCCGGCACGGTCGCTGCCGACAAAATTGTACAGATGCCGCCGCAAACACGCGTAGTGAGCCGCTGGGCGCTCTTCTAGAGTCCGTCGGGAAGCGTGCGGGCTGGCCGATCAAGCCAGAGCCTGGAGGAGGCTCCGCCCGCTTCGTGGAGCTTAGGCATACGGCGCGCTTCATCGACATGCTGAAGCGCATCCCCGGCCCGGGAAGCTGGCGCATCCGCGCCGGCGGTCCGCGACGGAGGCCGGGAGCGCCGTCGACAATCCGAGGGAGGACGAGGAATGTCTGGTTTGAAGCGAATGATGCTCGGCGCGCTGGCGGCGGGCCTGATGGCGGGCGTGACGCCGGCCAAGGCGGACTTCTGGGCCGATGCCGGCAAGGAATTCTCCGGGGTGACCATCCGCGGCATCTCCGAGAGCACGCCGCCGTCGAACTACGTCAAGAACGTGCTGGGCCCGGCCTTCACCAAGGCCACCGGCATCAACGTCGAGTTCGAGGCGACGTCCTGGGACCAGATGTACGACAAGGCGATCAAGGACATGGAGGCCAATACCGGCATCTATGACTTCGTCTACATCGAGCAGGACGCCGTCTATGGATATCTCTCGCGCGACTTCCTGGTCGACCTGACCAAGTTCATCGCCGAGAACCCGAAGCTGAAGGCGCCCGACTACGATCCGGCCAACTTCACCACCTTCGCCAACTACTTCAAGGGCAAGGACGGCGACCTGTTCGGCGTGCCGATGGAGGCCTTCATCAAGGTCTACCTGTACCGCAAGGACCTGTTCGAGGATCCCGCGGTCAAGGCGGCATTCAAGGCCAAGTACAATCGCGACCTGGCGCCGGCCAAGAACCACGCCGAATACACCGAGATCGCCGACTTCTTCACCCAGTGGGGCAAGGACAAGGGCATCGAGCTCTGGGGTTCGACCGTGCAGGCCAATACCGGCCACCCGGCGTCCTGGTATGAATATGTCGAGAGCGTCGCCCCGACCTTCGGCGTCTACAACTGGGGCATCGACCCGGCCAACAACTTCGCCGCGACCGTCGAGCACGGCGGCAAGATGAACAGCCCCGAGGCCAAGGCTGCGCTGCAGTTCTGGCTGGACCTGCTGAAGAACGCGCCGCCGGAGTCGACCGCGTCGACCTGGGACGAAGTCGCCGCGACCTTCGCCGCCGGCCGCGCCGCCCAGGGTCTCGTCTATGGCGAGAACGCCGCCTGGATCGCGACCGACGATTCGAAGTCGAAGGTGGTCGGTAAGGTCGGCGTCGCCCTGCCGCCGGTCGAGCCGGGCGTGATGGAAGCCGCCGAGGCCGGCACCGGCTATATCGGTTACTATGACGGCGGCGCCTTCGGCATCCCGCACTCGTCCAAGAACAAGGGCGCCGCGGCGCTGTTCCTGGAATACATCGCGCAGCCGTCGGTGCAGGCGGACTGGGCGGTCGCGGGCTCCCGCATCACCCTGCAGTCGACCTATGACGATCCGAAGGTGAAGGCCCAGGACGCCAAGACGGACGGCTACTACACGCTGATGCGCGACCAGGGCAAGCTGTTCGCCGGCGCCCCGGCCTATCCGTTCCATAACCAGCTGCGCGAAGCGGTCGCCCCCATCTTCTGGCAGGCGATCTCGGGCGAGCTGTCCGCCTCGGACGCCCTCGACCAGATGGCGACGACCGCGGAAGCGGAACTGACCAAGCTCGGCTATCGCAAGTAAGCCGTCACGCGAAGGCGCCGTGCCCGAAAGGCGCGGCGCAGGCGGGCCTCTCCGGAGGCCCGCCCCTTCCGCGACCGAGGGCGTTGCCCTCCCCTGCCCGCCATGCCGCCGCCGGATGGCGCCGGCGGAAGCGGTTGATTCAGCGATCTGCGCGTTTCAACGAGGAACGGCTTCATGCAATCCCAAACACTCGGCTGGTTGCTGCTCGCACCGACCCTGCTGATCCTGGCCGTGTTCGGCCTCACCCCGTTCCTCTACGTGCTGGTGGTGAGCTTCTTCGACTGGAACAGCTTCGCCGCCGACCCGACCATGCGCTTCAGCGGCCTGTCGAACTACCGCCACCTGGTGTTCGACAAGGGCTTCCTGATGGCGCTCTGGAACACGTTCAAGTTCGGCGTCTTCGCCGTGGTGAGCCAGATCGTTCTCGGCTACTTCCTGGCCCAGCTCTTCATGAAGGACTTTCCCCTGAAGGGCTTCTTCCGCACCATCCATACCCTGCCGCTGATGATCGCCCCGGTCGCCGTCGGCGCCACCTGGCGCCTGATGACGGTGCCGGGCCTCGGCCCGATCCCCTATTATCTGAACCAGTGGTTCGGCTACGAGTTCCTGATCAGCCGCTTCGCCGGCCAGGCTTTCATGACCGCCGTCATCATGGATATCTGGCACTGGACGCCGCTGGTGACGCTGACCCTGCTCGCCGCACTGTCCTCGATGCCGAAAGAGCCGTTCGAGCAGGCGCAGATCGACGGCGCCAACCGCTACCAGACCTTCTGGTACGTGACGCTGCCGATGCTGAAGCCAGCGATCCTGTCCGCGCTCTTCATCCGCCTGATGGACGCCATGCGCACCGTCGACGAGATCTGGATGCTGACCGGCGGCGGCCCCGGCTCCGCCACCCGCTTCATCGGCCTCTACATCTGGCGCATCGTCTTCCCCAAGACGGACTACGGCTATGGCTCGGCCATGTCGCTGATCACGCTCTATCTCACCATCGTCCTGTGCTGGCTGCTCTATGCCGGCCTGGTCGCCCGTCGCGATCTGAGGAAGCCCGAATGACCCGCAACCGCCCCGGCCTGTCGCTGCTGTTCTGGCTGGTCGCCAGCCTGGTCACGCTGTTCCCGATCTACTGGATGTTCGTCGTCTCGGCGCGCAGCCGCGTCGAGCTGTTCAGCGCACCGAGTTTCCTGATCAAGTCGTTCTTCTCGGAGAACTACCTGAACACGATCCACGACCCGACCTACCAGAAGTACATGCTGAACTCGATCGTCATCGCGACATCGAACGCGTTGCTGGTGACGGTGCTGGCCCTGCTCGCCTGCTACGCGCTGTCGCGCTACAAACTTTCGGGCAAGGAGAACATCTTCTTCTGGACGATCACCAACCGCATGGCGCCGCCGGCCGCCTTCCTGCTGCCGCTGTTCCTGCTCTACACGCAGGTCTTCGTCGTCGGCGACTGGAAGATGTTCGACACGCGGATCGGCCTGATCCTGCTCTACTGCGTGTTCAACCTTCCCTTTGCGATCTGGACGCTGCGCGGCGTCATCGACGCGATCCCGCGCGAGCTCGACGAGGCCGCCTTCGTCGACGGCGCCAGCACCTGGCAGGTGCTGATCCACGTGATTCTGCCGCTGGCGCGGCCGGGCCTCGCGGTCACGGCGATCCTGTGCTGGGTGTTCGCCTGGAACGAATATCTGTTCGCCGCGACCCTCACCAGCGTCAACGCGCGGACGATCACGACGGGCCTCGCCGAGTTCGTCACCGTCACCGGCACGAACTGGGGCCAGATGGCCGCCACCGCCATGCTGACCCTGATCCCGGCCGTGGCCTTCCTCGCCCTCGTGCAGAAGCACATCGTCGCCGGTCTCACCTTCGGCGCGGTCAAGGGATGAGCGAAATGGCCAGCGACTTCATCGAGAACCCCGTCCCCCTGGCCAATGGCAACGGCGCGCCGAAGCGCGCCGCGCGGCCCGACGGCTTCCTGCCGATCGACACCAACCTGTTCGACCGGATCTTCATCGCCGTGGTCGTCTTCGTAGCGATCCACCTGTTCTGGCTGCGCTTCGTCGAACCGGCGCTGTCGATCTACGTGGCGACGGCGATCTCGATCGTCGTCGGGGCGATCATCATCAAGCGCGGCTAGGACGCTCCCGGACCCAGGATACCACCCGGTTCGTGGAGGCCGGGCCGCGATGCAAGAGAAAAGGGCCGCTCCGGGAGCGGCCCTTTTCCTGTCGCGACGATGCGCGCTCCTAGAGGCCCATCACGCCGGGCAGCCACAGCACGGTCTGCGGCACGAAGGTGATGATCAGGAGCACCGCGAGCACGATGCCGACGATCGGCAGGCTGGCCCAGATGACGTCGCGCATCGGCACCTTGGCGATCGACTGCGTGATCAAGAGGTTGAGGCCGAGCGGCGGATGGATCAGGCCGACCATCAGGTTGAGCACGATCACCAGCCCGAAATGCGTCGGGTCGATGCCGAAGCTGGTCGCCGCCGGCAGGAAGATCGGCACCAGGATGATCGTCGCCGGCGTCGAATCGAGGAACATGCCCGCGAGCAGGAACACCAGGTTGACGATGAGCAGGAATTCCCACGGCGACAGCTCGGCGCCATGCAGCAGGTTCTGGATGTCGCGCGGGATGCCGTGCACGACGACCAGATAGGCGATGAACGAGCTGACCGCGACGACCAGCATGATGTTGGCCGTCTGCAGGCCGGCGTCGGTCAGCATGCCGGGGAACTGCCGCCACTGGAACTCGCGGTGGATGATCCAGCCGATGAAGATCGCGTAGAGCACCAGCACGGCGCCGAGCTCGGTCACCGTGAACAGGCCGCCCTTGGCGCCGATGATCAGCAGGAGCGGCATGGAGAGCGCCCAGGCGCTGCCCCGGAACTGCCGGCCGATCACGCCCCAGGGCTGGCGACCGCGCGCCGGCAGGTTCCTCTTGCGCGCATGCAGGATCACATAGGCGATCAGGGCCAGCGCGATCATCGCGCCGGGAATATAGGCGCCGACGAACAGCTTGGTGATCGAGACCTGGGCGATGACGCCGTAGATCACCAGCGGAATGCTGGGCGGGATGATCGGGCCGATGACCGCCGCGCCGGCGGTAAGCGCCGCCGCGAAGCCGCCCGTGTAGCCCTGCTTGCGCATCTCCGGGATCAGCAATGCGCCGCTCGCCGACGCGTCGGCGACGGAGGAGCCGGAGATGCCGGCGAGGAAGACGTTGGTGCCGACATTGACGACGCCGGACGAGCCGCGCACCCGGCCGAGCGCCGAGGAGAACAGGTCGACCACCCGCGTGGTGATGCCGCCGCTGTTCATCACCAGCGCCGCCAGAATGAAGAACGGCACGGCGAGCAGCGGGAAGGAATCGATGCCGTTGACCATCTTCTGGGCGAGGATGAAGCCGGGCATGCCCCAGATGGCGACGACCGTCAGTGCCGCGACGCCGAGCGCGATGGCGATCGGCACGGCGAGCAGCGTCAGCGCGAAGAATACGGCGGCAAGAACGCCAAGCATCATCATGACGGAAGACTTTCGGTCGGAGCAGCATGGCCTTCGGAGAGCGCCTTCGCCTTGGCCTGCGCCTCGCGCGCGGCGGCGGCGGACGGCGCCAGAATGCGCTCGGCGATGAAGAAGAGACCGAGGATCGTGAAGGCGACGATCGAACCGTAGAACAGTGAGAACGGCAGCCCGGTCGCAGGCGCGATCTTCTGGCCGACGACCGACATCAGATGCCGCGCATAGACGGTGAGCATGACGAGGAACACGGCCGTGGCAAGATCGATCAGAATGCCGAGCCGCCGGAACAGGTCCGCGTTCAGCTTGTCATGCAGGAAGTCGATGACGATCAGCTCGCGGCGGCTGATCAGCAGGGCGGCGCCGAGAAAGGTGAGCCAGATGAAGAGAAGGCGGGAGATTTCCGCCATTCCCGGCGTCGCCGCGCCGATGAAGTAGCGCGAGAAGACCTGCACGCAGACGAGAAGAACGATCGCGAGCAGCAGGGCCCCGACCAGAAAGCTGAGCAGCCGGCGCAGGAGATCGCCGGTCCGGACGAGGATGCCTGTCATGAATACCCCCAGGGGAGAGAAGCCCGCCGTCAGAAGGCGGCGGGCCCGGTATTACTGGACCGCGCGGATCTTGGCGATGATCGGCTCGATCGCCGGATCGTACTTCGCCTCCTTGGCCTTCTCCATGAAGGGCGCGAGATCGGGCTTGTGCACGACGACACCCTCGGCCACCAGCTTGTCCAGAACCTTGGCCTGGGCGTCGGCGGTGTAGCCCTTGTACCAGTCAGCGCTGGCGTCCGCCGCGGCCTGGAACGCGTTGCGCAGGCGCTCGTCCTGGCCCTGGTACCAGTCGGCGTTGCACATGAAGCCCATCGTCTCGGCCATGTGGTTGGTCATCACGAGATGCTTGGCGACTTCGTAGAAGCGCTTGTCCTGGATGGCGAAGAGCGGCTGCTCGACACCGTCGACGACGCCCTGCTGGACGGCCGTGTAGACTTCCTCGAAGGCGACGGTGGCCGGATTGGCGCCGAGCGCGCGGATCGACTCGATATAGGCCGGGATGCCGGGCGCACGGATCTTGCGGCCCTGCAGGTCGTCGAGGCTGTCGGCCGGCTTGGTCACCAGGAACTGGCGGAAGCCGTGATAGGCCGGGCCGACGACGCGGAAGCCGGCGTCCTTGGCGATCGAATCCAGGATCTCCTGGCCGACCGGGCCGCGCCAGATGCGGAAGAAATGGTCCTCGTCGCGGTAGATATAGGCGACGCCCTCGACATTCGCGGCCGGATGGAACGAACCGAGCACGCCGACGCTCTCATACATGCATTCGAGCACGCCGCCCTTCACCTGCTCGACCATCTCGTCGACCGTGCCGAGATGCGAGCCGGGGAACAGTTCGATCGCGACGTCGCCGCCGAGATCGGCCTCGATCTTCTCCTTGAAGACCTGCATGGCCTTGGTGTCCGGGCTGTCGTCGGAGCCCGCGCCGCCGATGCGGACGGTGACGCCGGCATGCGCCGAGACCGTGGTGAGCGCCGCGACGCAGGCGGCGGCAAGAAGCGTCTTCAACATTGTCGTCCCTCTGTGGTTCTTATGGTTCCGGCACAGGGCAATCACCCCGCGCGCGGCAGCGCAGTCGTTCCGTCACAGGCTTGCGGCTTGTCGAGAAACGATACTCGATAATTGATAGTCCGCAAGCCACTCTCCTCGGCACGCCGGTGCCGCATTCGGGGCGCAGGCGCGGCGTGACGCCCGCGCGCGTCCTGTCTCAGGCGATCGCCCCGATGGTCTCGTCCAGCGCGTCGACGATCACGTCGATCTCGGCCTCGCTGACGATGAAGGGCGGCGTGATCTGGATATGGTCGCCGCCCTGGCCGAAATTCGCGCCCGGCACGCCGCCGCCGACGATGACGCCGCGATCCTTCATGCCGGCGACGAGCCGCGAGGTGAAGTTCTTCTCGGCCGGGTAAGGCTGGCGCGTCGCGCGGTCGGCGACGAACTCGACGCCGGCATAGAGGCCGCGGCCGCGCACCTCGCCGATGCAGGCATGGCGCTGCTGCAGGGCGTCGAGGCGATCATGCAGATACTGGCCGATCGTGCCGGCCCGGGTGAACAGCCCCTCCTTCGACATGATGTCGAACACCTGCTGGCCGATGAAGCACGAGGTCGGATGGCCGCTATAGGTGAAGCCGTGCACGAAGCGCTTGCGGCTGTCGCGGAAGAAATTGGTGATCTTGTCGTTGATCAGCACCGCGCCGAGCGGCGCGTAGCCGCTGCCGATCGCCTTGCCGCAGGTGATCATGTCCGGCACCACGTCCCAGTCCTGGATGGCGAAGGGACGCCCGGTGCGGCCATAGCCGGCCAGGACTTCGTCGGCGACGAACAGGATGCCGTAGCGGTCACAGATTTCGCGGATGCGCTTGTAGTAGTCGGGCCGCGGCACGAGACCCGACGCCGTCGTGCCGACGATGGTCTCGGCGAAAAAGGCCGAGATCGTCTCCGGCCCCTCGAGATTGATCGCCCGCTCCAGCTCGTCGGCGCAGTCGAGCGTGCAGCCGCCCTTATCCTTGCAATAGGCGCAGCGATATTCGTAGGGCGGCGCGATGTGGATCACCGGCAGCATGTAGGGCGTATAGGGCGCGCGCCAGCTGGTGCGGCCGGACAGCGACAGCGTCGCGATCGTCACGCCGTGATAGCTCTGCCAGCGCGAGATGATCTTCTGGCGCTGCGTGTCGCCGCGCTCCAGGTGATACTGACGCGCGAGCTTCAGCGCCGTCTCGTTGGCCTCGGAACCGCCGGAGACGAAATAGACGGATTCGATCCCCTTCGGCGCGACCGAGAGGATCGAGCGGCCGAATTCCTCCTGCCAGGGCGTGGTGAACTGGGCCGAATAGGCGAAGGTGACCGCGTCGCCCGCCGCAGCGAGTTTCTGGTAGATCTCGGTGCGGCCATGGCCGATGCCGACGACGCCGGCGCTGCCCATGCCGTCGAGATAGGCCTTGCCGTCGGCGTCATAGAGATAGACGCCGCTGCCGCGGACGGCGGTCGGGAGCTCGGAGGCATAATCCCTGGAAAAAATCGACGACACCTGGCTCTCCTGCTGGGCGGTCGCCGCCGGTTTCCTGGCGGCTGGAAGGGCGGCCTCGGGGGCCGCCTCTGGGCGGCGCGCAACATCCTGCGGGAGCGTCGCCCTGTCAATATCGATTATTGATAAAATGACCGGACAGAAGACAGGATGTTTCCCGCGACGGGTCCCGGCCGGCACAACCCGCGGGTGACATCGGTGGATGCCCTGCAATGTGGGCGATCACGGCCTAGTCGTGCCCCGAATATCGTTTATTGTTATTTTGAGGGCTTCGCGGGCGCCCGAATGATTGCGGAAGCTGGCCGAAGCGCATGAGACGATATCGAAGCGACGGAACGGTCGATCGGGTCCCATGCAGCCGGAGCGGCGGGTCCCGCGATCGGACCGTCCCTGTCGCATGGCGCGGCCCGACGGCGCGCTGCAACCCGATGGTGAGATCCGATGACACGCCGACCGAGCCGAAAGATCGTTTCCGGCGACACGCATGCGAGCCTCGAATCCGAGATCGGCGAGGCGTTGCGGGCGGCCATCCTCGATGGCGAACTCAGCCCCGGCTCCCGCCTGATCGAACTGGACCTCGCCAACCGCTTCAATGTCAGCCAGGGCACCATCCGCGCCGCGCTGAAATTCCTGCAGGCCGAGGGCCTGGTCGAATATCGCCCGCGCCGCGGCAATTTCGTCATCACCGTCGAGAAGGCCGACGTCTACGAGATCTCGATGCTGCGCGAGGCGCTGGAATCACTCGGCGCCCGCCTCGCCGCCAAGCGCATCGATGACGCCGGCCGCAATGCGCTGGAAGCGCTGCTGCAATCGATGCGCACCGCGGCGGCGGCCGGCAACCGGGCCAAGCTGATCGAGCTCGACTTCGAGTTCCACCACACGGTGATCGCGATCTCCGGCCATCGTCGGCTGATGGAAATCTACAAGCGCCTCGAGGGCCAGACGCGGATGTTCCTGCGGTTGACCGACCGATTCTACAGCGACCCGAACGACATCATCGAGCTGCATGAACCGCTCGTCAGCGCCATCTGCAGCGGCGACGCCGAGGCTGCCTTCCAGTTGGCCAACCGCCATGCCGACGCCGACGCCGAGGAGCTGATCGAGAGCATGCGCTAGCGCGGCGCCGGCGCTGGCCTCAATGCGAAACGACCGGGGCGATGACCGCCCCGACCGTTCCATCCGATACGGCGAAGGACCGGATTACTCGGCGACGACGATGTCCTTGACGAACACCTTGCCGTCGACGCGAGGCGTCCAGTCGGTCCGCTCGCTGAGGCCGTAGATGTCCTGCACGCGCAGGATCGAATTCACATAGGCCTGGTCGAAGGAGCGCTGGCTGATCTGCGCGTAGAGCGCCTTGCGCTTGTCGACATCCGTCTCGAAGCGGGCGGCGTCGATCCACTGCGCGAGTTCGGCATCGCCATTCGAGGCGCCGGGGCTCTCCTGGTGATAATAGGCGGTGATAGCGCGATCGGCGTCGAACAGCTCGTTCGCGCTCGACGAGTAGAACACGTCGGGGCGGACATCCTTGTTGAAGATCGTCGCCAGATAGTCGCTCCACTCGGGAATGCGGACCTTCACGTCCAGACCGAGCGCGGTCCAGTAGGCAGCGACCGCCTCGACGGCGTCGCGATCCTTGAGGAAGCGGCCGCCGGGCCCGACGACGTTGATCGTGATCCCCTCGGCGCCGGCCTCCTTGAGCAGCGCCTTCGCCTTCTCCGGGTCATACGGATAGGGCTTCACGGCGTCGTTGAAGCCGAACGCGGTCGGCACGGCGAGCTGGCCCGAGGCCACGCTGGCATTGCCCTCGAACAGGCCCTCGGCCAGTTCCTCGCGGTTGATGGCGTAGAGCAGCGCCTGGCGCACGCGCGCATCGGCGAGCGGCGAACCGGACTTGGCATTGAGCACGATGAAGGGCAGCTCGAGGCCCTCAACCTTGGCGACCTTCGGCAGCTGCTTCTCGAATTCCGGCGCCACGTTGTTGATCAGGTCGACCTCGCCCGACAGCAGGCCGGCCAGACGCGTGCTGGCGTCGGGGATGAAGCGGAACGTCACTTCGTCGACCTTGGGCTTCTCGCCCCAATAGTCGGCATTGGCCGAGAGCACGACCTCCTCGCCGCGATCCCAGCGCTCGAACTTGTACGGGCCGGAGCCGATCGGATGGGCCGCAAAATTCGGGTCCGACGCATAGGCGGGCGGCACGATCTTCAGCCAGTAGAGCCGCGCGGTGAGCGCCGGATCGGGCTTCTCGGTGGTGACGCGGACCGTGCGGTCGTCGACCGCGACGGCGTCCTTGATCGTCGAGACATAGGAGAACTGGCCCGACTTCAGCGCCGGATCGACGATCCGCTTCAGGCTGAAGGCGACGGCCTTGGCGTCGAGCGGCTCGCCATTGTGGAACTTGACGCCGTCGCGGACGACGATCTCCCAGGTCAGCGGGTCGATCTGCTTCGGCAGCGCGGTGGCGAGACCCGGCTGGAGGTTGCCCGCGGCGTCACGGATGTAGAGCGTCTCATAGATATTGTCGTTGACCAGCCGCTCCGGGCCATCGTCCTGCGCCTGCGGATCGAGCGTCGTCGGCTCGGAGCCGATCGCGACGACGAGATCCGCCGCCAGCACGCCGCCGGCCGCCGCCACGAGCAGGCCGGCCGCCGAGACCGAAGCCAGCGCGGCGCGCCGGAGAGACGACCTGAAGTCCAACAACACGTTCATTTATTTTCACCCAGCAAGCGAGAAGTCTGACACAGGCCGGATGGTGCACTTGGATCGCAGGATGCGTGAAGTCTAATCGTCCTAATAAAACGATCGGACTTAGAAAATTCAACCAGACAGTTATTTCTTAGGGACTGACTATTCTTGGAACGATAGTTCTCGCGTTAGCATCACAGTGGAATGCCGTATCATGACCCACTGCCGGAGACGCCCTAGAACGGACGATAATTCGGAGAGAGCGCGTGACCAGACCGGACAAACAGACCCAGGGCCTATCCGCCGGCCCGTCGCAGACGGATGGACCGCGTGGCTAACCTCATCCTCCGACGCCTGCTGCACGGCGTTATCGTCGTCCTCGGCGTGATGACCATCGTCTTCTTCGTGACGCGCATCATCGGCGATCCGGTCCAGGTCATGCTGCCCGTCGAGGCAACCGAAGCGGAACGCGCGCTGCTGCGCAACCAGCTCGGCCTCGACCGCCCCATCCTCGAACAGTTCCTGCAATTCGCCGGCAATACGCTGACCTTCAATTTCGGCGACAGCCTGTGGCAGCGGCGGCCGGCGATGGACATCGTGCTGCAGCGCCTGCCGATGACGGCGCTCCTGACCGCCGCCGGCATCGGCGCCGCCATCCTGCTGTCGATCCCGCTCGGTATCGTCGCGGCGCTCCGCCCCGACGGCATCGTCGACCGCACCACCGTCGTCGCGAGCCTCGCCGGCCTCTCCATGCCGCAGTTCTGGCTCGGCCTGCTGCTGATCATCCTGTTCGGCGTCAAGCTCGGCTGGCTGCCGACCTCGGGCGCCCGCTCGCCGGCCCACATCATCCTGCCAGCGATCACGCTCGCCCTGCCCTCGCTCGCCCGCCTCGCCATGGTGGTGCGCACGGCGATGATCGACGAGATGAACCGCCAGTACATCAAGGTCGTGCGCGCCAAGGGACTGAAACGGGCTCGAGTCATCGGCGTGCATGCGCTGCGCAACGCCTCGGTGCCGATCCTGACGCTCTCCGGCTGGGAGATCATCGGCGCGCTGGCCGGCAATGTCGTCGTCGTGGAATCGATCTTCGCCTGGCCCGGGCTCGGCCTCACCGTGATGCAGTCGATCGAGCGGCAGGACCTGATCCTGCTGCAGGCCGTGGTGTTCACCGTCGCCGTCATGGCCGTCTGCATCAACATCCTCATCGACATCGCGCACCGCGCCATCGATCCGCGAGTAAACGCCTGATGCCGACGCCCGCCTCCACCGGAAACTCGCCGGGCCAGTTGCTGCGCGAGCTGCTGCGCGACCGGCCGGCGACGCTCTCCACGCTCTTCCTGCTGCTGCTCGTCTTCGCCGCGATCCTCGCGCCCTTCGTCGCGCCGCACGATCCCGCCACACAGGCGCTGCGCGCCCGGCTCGAGCCGCCCTTCTGGCTCGCCGGCGGCAGCCTCGACCACATCCTCGGCACCGACAATCTCGGCCGCGACGTGCTCTCGCGCATCATCTATGGCGCGCGCACCTCGCTCACGGTCGGCCTGAGCGTCGTCGCCATCGCCGGCACGTTCGGCGTCACCATCGGCCTCGTCGCGGCCTATGTCGGCGGCCGCGTCGACAGCTTCGTCATGAGCTGGGTCGACACCCAGCTTTCCTTCCCCGATCTGCTGCTGGCGCTGACCGTGCTGACCGTGCTCGGCTCGTCGCCGACGACGGTCGTCGTCATCCTCTCGATCGGCGGCTGGATGGTGTTCGCGCGCATGACCCGCGGCATCGTCAAGTCGACCCGCAACGAGGGCTATGTCGAAGCCGCCGAACTGGTCGGCTGCTCGATCCCGCGCATCATCTTCGTCCATATCCTGCCGAACCTCGCCGCGCCGCTCTCGACGCTGCTGATCCTCGAATTCGCCCGCATCGTGCTGGCCGAGGCGGCGCTCTCCTTCCTCGGAATGGGCATCCAGCCGCCGGCAACCTCCTGGGGCCTCGATATCGCCGTCGGCAAGGATCACATCTTCGGCGCCTGGTGGCTGGTGACCTTCCCCGGCGCGGCGATCGCGCTGACCATCCTCTCGGCCAACCTCCTCGCCGCCTGGGTGCGGACGACGGCCGATCCGCAGGAACGCGAGAAGCGCTTCGCCCGCTCGGCCGCCGGCCGGCAGATGCGCGCCGCGCGCAGGGTCGAAGCATGACAGCGCCGCTGCTCGAACTCGACGATCTCGTCGTCACCTTCACGACCCGGCGCGGCCGGATCGAGGCCGTGCGCGGCGTGTCGCTTGCGGTCCGGCCCGGCGAAACGCTCGGCATCGTCGGCGAGAGCGGCTCCGGCAAGAGCGTCACCATGCAGGCCGTGATGGGCGTGGTCGACTCGCCCGGCGCGGTCGAGCATGGCGACATCAGCTGGCGCGGCCGCTCGCTGCTGGCGCGTGAGGGTGAGGCCGCCGACATTCGCGGCCGCGACATCGCCATGGTGTTCCAGGACGCGATGACCTCGCTCGACCCGCTGTTTTCGATCGGCACCCAGATCGGCGAGGTTCTGGCGCGCCATCGCGGCGTGACCGGCGCCGCCGCGCGCGCCCGCACGATCGAGTTGCTCGAGCTGGTGGGCATCGCCAATCCGGGCCCGCGCCTGCATTACCTGCCGCACCAGTTCTCCGGCGGTATGCGCCAGCGCATCATGATCGCCATGGCGCTCGCCGCCGAACCGGCGCTGCTGATCGCCGACGAGCCGACCACCGCACTCGACGTCACCGTGCAGGCGCAGATCGTCGACCTCCTGATCGAATTGCGTGACCGGCTCGGCCTCGCCATCGTCCTCGTCACCCATGATCTCGGCCTCGTCGCCGAGCTCTGCGACCGCGTCGCCGTCATGTATGCCGGCCGCATCGTCGAGACGGCGGATGTCTGGAGCCTGTTCGACGCTCCGGCCCACCCCTATACCGCCGGCCTGCTCAAGGCGACGCCAGCGATCGACGATTTGCCCGAGCGGCTCGAGACGATCGAGGGCAGCCCGCCCGATCCATCCGACCTTCCGAGCGGCTGCGCCTTCCGCCTGCGCTGCCCGCGTGCCGATGCCGCCTGCGCCAGCGCGCCGCCGCTGACCCATCCGGCCGCTGGCCGCGACTTACTCTGCTGGCATCCCGAACCCCTGCCGATCGCGGCGAGCCCGGAGGCGGCCCATGTCTAGCGTCCCCCTGCTGAGGCCCGACGCCGCGCCGCTCGTCGAGGCGCGCGGGCTTTCCGTCAGCTATGCCGTGCCGCGCGCCGCCTTCTGGCAGCAAAAGCCGGCGCCCTTCCGTGCCGTCGAGGGCATCGATTTCTCGATCGGCCATGGCGAGACGCTCGGCATCGTCGGCGAGAGCGGCTCGGGCAAGAGCACGATCGGCCGCGCCCTGCTCGGCCGGGTGCCGCTCTCGGCCGGCAGCGCCCGCTTCCGCGGCGAGGACATCTCCGGCCTCTCCGGCGGCGCGATGCGCCGGACGCGCCGCCATATCCAGGCGGTGATGCAGGATCCCTATGCCAGCCTGAACCCGCGCATGCGGGTCACCGACATCATCGCCGAGCCGCTGGTGGTGCACGGCATCGCACGCGGCGCCGAGGCGCGCGCCCGCGTTGACGAACTGCTCGACTTGGTCGGCCTGCCGCCCGACGCCGGCCAGCGCCATCCCGGCACCTTTTCCGGCGGCCAGCGCCAGCGCATCGGCATCGCCCGCGCGCTCGCCATGGAACCGGCCTTCATTGTTGCCGACGAACCGGTTTCCGCGCTCGACGTCTCGGTCCGTGCGCAGATTGTCAACCTGTTCCGCGACCTGCAGGAGAAGCTCGGCGTCTCCTATCTCTTCATCGCGCACGACCTCGCCATCGTCCGCCATGTCTCGCACCGCATCGCCGTCGTCTATGCCGGCCGCATCGTCGAGATGAGCGCCCGCGACGACCTCTACACGACGCCCATCCACCCCTACACGCAGGCACTGCTTGATGCCGTGCCCGTGCCGGATCCGCGCAAGCGCAGGACCGGGCGGGCGACCGTCCGTGGCGAACTCGGCGCCATCCCGGCGGCCGGCTGCCGCTTCGCGCCACGTTGCCCGCTCGCCTCCGAGCAATGTCGGCGCGAGGCTCCGCCGCTGCTGGAGCGGGCGCCCGGCCATCGCGCCGCCTGCTGGAACGCCTGAGGCAGGCTGCGCAAACTTCCGTAGAGACAGCGATGTCATCGATGCCGATTGACCCGTCAATCGGCCTGTGACAGCCTCCTTGCGAGCCACGGAAACAAGTCCATGAACGGACGGCTCCTGGGAGGAAATGCCATGAGAACAACAGCCGTACTGGGTTCGCTCGCCGTTTTGCTTCTGGCTGGCACCGCCCATGCCGACACATCCGCCAAGAAGATCGCCTTCTCCAACAACTACGCCGGTAATTCCTGGCGGCAGGCGATGCTCAAGAGCTACGAGATCGTCACGAAGAAGGCGGTGGCCGACGGCATCGTCGGCGCGTCCGACATCTTCACCACCGCCGACCAGGAAGTTCCGACCCAGGCGGCGCAGATCCAGAACCTGATCCTGCAGGGTTACGACGCGATCGTCATCAACGCCGCCTCGCCCGACGCGCTCAACGGCGCGGTCAAGCAGGCCTGCGACGCCGGCATCGTCGTCGTCTCGTTCGACGGCATCGTCACCGAGCCCTGCGCCTACCGCGTCGTCGTCGACTTCAAGGCCATGGGCCGCGAGGAAGTCGAGCAGATGGCCAAGTTCCACCCCGAGGGTGGCAACCTGCTCGAGATCCGCGGCCTCGCCGGCACCTCTATCGACGACGAGATCCACGCCGGCATCGCCGAGGGCGTGGCCAAGCACTCGCAGTTCAAGATCGTCAATTCGGTGACCGGCAACTGGGACCAGACGACGGCGCAGAAGGCGGTCGCGACCGTGCTTCCCTCGCTCCCCGAGATCGTCGGCGTGGTGACCCAGGGCGGTGACGGCTACGGCACGGCGCAGGCTTTCGCCGCCGCCGGCAAGCCTCGCCCGACCATCATCATGGGCAATCGCCAGGACGAGCTCGCCTGGTGGAAGGAGCAGAAGGCCAAGGACGGCTACAAGACCTGGTCGGCCTCGATCGCGCCCGGCGTGTCGTCGCTCGCCTTCTGGGTCGCGCAGCAGGTGCTCGACGGCCGCACCGACGTGCCGCACGACCTCCTTGTGCCCTACCTCGCCTTCACCCAGGAGGATTTCGAGGCGGCGCTTCCGAACATTCCGGAGGGCAGCGTCGCCACCACGGAATACACGCAGGCCGACGCGATCGAGACGATCAAGGCCAACATCAAGTAGGCCGTACTGCCCTCGTGCAGTCCTCGAGCGCTTTCGCACGAAGGCGCGATCCCACGAAGAGCCGGGTCCTTTCCGCGCTGTCCAAAGGCGCCGAAGGGATCCGGGCGAATGCGAAAACGGAATGTCCGAGGGTAGCCCTGTCATCGTGAAGCTCGACGGCGTCGAGCGCCATTTCGGCGCCGTCCGGGCCCTCGACGGCGTCGACTTCGCGGTCGGCGCCGGCGAGTGCATCGGCCTCGTCGGCCACAACGGCGCCGGCAAGTCGACGCTCATGCACATCCTGGCCGGAACCGGATCGCCGGATCGCGGCACCATCGCCGTGCGGGGAGCGCCCGAGACGGACTATTCGGTCGCCCGCGCGCAGGCACTCGGCATCCGCTGCGTGTTCCAGGAATTGTCGCTCTGCCCCAATCTCACCGTGGCCGAGAACACCCACATCAGCCATGCGTCGCTGCGCGGCCCGGGCTGGCGCAAGCGGTCGGCGGCGCTGATCCGCGCCAAGCTGGACGAGATATTCCCCGGCCACGGCATCGAGCCCTCCGACGTCGTCGGCGACCTCGCCATCGGCCAGCGCCAGATGGTCGAGGTGGCACGCGCCTTCACCGTCACCGATCAGCCCCTGCATCTCGTCATCCTCGACGAACCGACCTCGTCGCTCGACGCCCACACGGCCGGCCAGTTGCTCGCCTTCGTCGGCAGGGCCCGCGCCGAGGGCGTCAGCACCATCCTGATCTCGCATGTGCTCGGCGAGGTGCTCTCGACCGCCAACCGCATCGTCGTCATGCGCGACGGCCGTGTCGTGGCGAGCGATGCCGCCTCGGCCTTCAACCGCGACCGCCTCGTCGCCACCATGGGCGGGGCGCGCCAGCACGACCGGGATCCCGCCGCGGCGGCGCGGACGCGCGGCGCGACGCCCGTCAAGGTCCGGGCCCGGCCTCGCGGCCAACCCGGCTCGGCCGAACTCGTCGCGCACCAGGGCGAGATCATCGGCCTCGCCGGCCTCGCCGGCCATGGCCAGACCCGCCTGCTGCTCTACATCTACGGCGCGGCGACACGACGCCGCCCCGGCATCGAGGTCACGGATCCGGTGGCACTCGTCGCCGGCGACCGTCAGACCGACGGCATCTTCCCGCTCTGGTCGATCGCCGAAAACATCGGCATCCGCTCGCTCGCCGCACTCCGCCGGGGGCTCCTGCTCTCGTCCGAACGCGAACAGGCTTTGGCGCGCGAGTGGCAGCAGAAGATCGGCATCCGCACGCCCGATCTCGACAACAACATCCTGTCGCTCTCGGGCGGCAACCAGCAAAAGGTGCTGTTCGCCCGCGCGCTCGGCTCCGACGCGCGCATCATCCTGATGGACGATCCGATGCGCGGCGTCGACATCGGCACCAAGCTCGAGGTCTACGACCTCGTCCGCGCCGAGGCGCGCAAGGGGCGCACCTTCCTCTGGTACACGACCGAGATGGACGAGCTGGAAAACTGCGACCACGTCTACGTCTTCCGCAATGGCCGCATCGTCGCCGACCTCGGCCATGACGAATTGAGCGAGGAGAAGGTGATCCAGTCCTCTTTCGAGGAGAGCGCGGCATGACCGTCGCCGCCACCGAACCCCTCGGCCGTTCCGGCCTCCGCTCGCCAGCCTTCGCGCGCTTCCTGCGCGCGCTGTTGCCAGCCCTGTCGCTGACGCTGATCCTGATCGCCATCGCCTATCTGAACCCGCGCGCGATCAGCTATTTCGGCTTCTCGCTGATGCTGAACCTGGCGATCCCGATCGCGCTCGCCACCATCGCGCAAATGTTCGTCATCACGGTGAACGAGCTCGACCTGTCGATCGGCACCTTCGTCGGCTTCGTCGCCTGCGTGACGGCGACCTGGCTGCGCGACGCGCCGCTCCTCGGCATTCTCGTCCTGCTCGGCTCGATCGGCGTCTACGCGGCGCTCGGCGCGCTGATCCATCTCCGCAACCTGCCGTCGATCGTCGTCACGCTCGGCATGAGCTTCGTCTGGCAGGGGCTGGCGATCCTGCTGCTGCCGAAGCCCGGCGGCAAGGCGCCCGACTGGCTGCTCGGCCTGATGAGCCTGAAGCCGCCCCTCGTGCCGTTCCCGATCCTTGCCGCGGTGGTGATCGCGCTCGTCGTGCATTTCGGCCTGATGCGCACCTCCTACGGCGCCGTGCTGCGCGGCACCGGCGGCAACGCCCAGGCGGTGAAACGCGCCGGCTGGTCGATCCTGCGCACCAAGGTGACGATGTTCGCCATGACCGGCGTTTTCGGCGTGCTCTCCGGCATGGCGCTGGTCGGCATCACCACCTCGGCCGACGCCAATCTCGGCAATGGCTACACGCTGCTCGCGATCGCCGGCGTGATCCTCGGCGGCGGCGAGTTCGTCGGCGGCCGGGTGTCGCCGATCGGCGCCGTGCTTGGTGCGCTGACGCTGGCGCTCGCCGCTTCGCCGCTCCTGACCTTCATGCGCATCCCGCCCGACTGGCAGGTCGCCGCGAACGGCTTGATCCTGATCGTCGTGCTGGCGGCGCGCGCGCTGATCAGCCGGCGGGAGGGCGACCGATGATGGTTCTCCGCGCTCTGCTCGCACGCCCCTGGATCTGGTCGTTCATCGGCGCGCTGCTCGTCTGGCTCGCCGCAATCAGCTTCACCGGCGGCTATGGCGCCGGCGGCATGATCACGGCGGCGCTGTCGCTCGCCGTCTTCATGGTGATCGTCGGCATTGGCCAGATGTTCGTGATCACGCTCGGCCCCGGCAATGTCGACCTGTCGCTACCGGCCAATATCGGGCTTGCCAGCGCCGTCGCCATGAAGGTGATGGGCGGCAGCGACGCGATGATCCTCGTCGGCCTCGTCGCCGCGCTGACGAGCGGCATGGCCGTCGGCATGGCCAACTACCTTTTGATCCGGGCGCTGCGCATCCCGCCGATCATCGCCACGCTGTCGTCGAGCTTCATCGTCCATTCGATCGATATCGCCTATGGCCGCGGGCTGCAGATCAAGCCGCCGCCGGCCTTCGCCGACTTCACCAACATCCAGTTCCTCGGCATCCCGATCCTCGCCATCTGCGGCGTGGTCTTCGCCTTCCTCGCCGGCATCGCCCTGCAGCGGATGATCTATGGCCGCTCGGTGCTGGCGATCGGCCAGAACATGCGCGCCGCCTGGCTCGCCGGTATCCCGGTCGAGCGGATCCGCTTCCTGACCTACACGCTCTCCGGCGCGCTCGGCGGCATCAACGGCGCACTGCTCGCCGGCTATTTCCGCGGCGCCAGCGTCGACATCGGCAACGAGTACCTCTTGAGCTCGATCGCCGTGGTCGTCATCGGCGGAACCTCAGTCGCCGGCGGCAAGGCCAACGTGCCGGGCATCTGGGGCGCGGCGCTGTTCCTCGTGCTCCTCCTCACCATGCTGAACACCTTCGGCGTCAGCGCCGGCATCCGCCTGCTGCTGACCGGACTGATCATTGTCGGCGTCATCACCGCGGCGGGCGGCCAGAAAGCGCTGCGCTGAGCGCGTCCCCAGCCGGCGCGCCGGCATCGATGTTGACTTCTCCTTCGGGGGCTGGTTTCACCTTGAGGAGACCCAACGGATCCAAAAAACACCACTTCAAGGGGCAATTTGATGAAACTTCTGACCGCAGCCGCGTTCGCGGCCCTCGTCTTCGCCCAGCCGGCGCTGGCACGCGACGTCACCGTCGACGTCACCGCGATCGTCGAGCACCCGGCGCTTGACGCCGTGCGCGACGGCGTCAAGGACGCGCTTGGCGAGGCTGGCTTCAAGGTTGGCGAGAACCTGACCTTCAACTACGAATCCGCCCAGGGCAATCCCGGCACGGCCGCGCAGATCGCCCGCCAGTTCATCGGCAACGGCCCGGACGTCATCGTCCCGATCTCGACCCCGTCGGCCCAGGCCGTCGTCTCCGGCACGCGCGACATCCCCGTCGTGTTCTCGGCCGTCACCGACCCGGTCGGCGCGCAGCTCGTCAAGGACCTGAAGGCACCGGGCGGCAACGTCACCGGCCTGTCCGACCTGTCGCCGATCGGCGACCACATCGCCCTGATCAAGGAGATCCTGCCGAACGTGAAGACGGTCGGCGTGCTGTTCAACCCGGGCGAGACCAACTCGGTCACGCTGGTCGAGCTGCTGAAGACGCTCGGCGCCGAGCAGGGCATCGCCGTGGTCGAGTCGCCCGCGACCCGCTCCTCCGAGGTCCAGAACGCCGCCCGCGCACTGGCCGGCCGCGTCGACGCGATCTACGTCCCGACCGACAACACCATCGTCTCGGCGCTGGAATCGGCCGTCGCCGTCGCCGTCGAGAGCAAGCTGCCGCTCTTCACGGCCGACACCGACTCGGTCTCGCGCGGCGCCGTCGCGGCGCTCGGCTTCAACTACTACGACGTCGGCAAGCAGACGGGCGCGATCGTCGTCCGCATCCTGAACGGCGAGAAGCCGGGCGACATCCCGGTCAACGTCGCGGCCGGCACCGACCTGGTCATCAACCCCGGCGCGGCCGAGAAGATCGGCCTCGAGCTGCCGAAGGCCGTGGTCGACCGCGCGACCAAGGTCATCAAGTAAGGTGGAATGGCCCGGCGAACGCCGGGCCTTTCTTCAGGCGGATCCCCGGCCGGTGCGCCAGGCGGTCCGCCATTTCAAACGACAACAGAGCCCTGCCCCGTTCGACACGCGGCGGGCTCCACCGGAGAGGCCGCTTTCGTGAGCCTAATTGCCTTCCTTGGCGCGGTTGAACTCGGCCTCGTCTTCGCCTTCGTGGCGATCGGCGTCTATCTCGCCTTTCGCATCCTCGACTTCCCCGACCTGACGGTCGACGGCTCGTTCCCGCTCGGCGCCGCCGTGGCCGCGGTGCTGATCATCGCCGGCTGGAATCCGTGGCTCGCCACGGCCGTCGCCATGGTCGCCGGCGCCGCCGCCGGCCTCGTCACCGCGACGCTGAACGTCAAGTTCCGCATCCTGAACCTGCTCGCCTCGATCCTGACGATGATCGCGCTGTTCTCGGTCAATTTGCGCGTCATGGGCCGGCCGAACGTCGCGCTGATCAACCAGGACACGATGCTGACGCCCTTCTACGGGCTCGGCCTGCCGGACTTCTACGTCCGCCCGCTGTTCATCGGCGTGCTCGCCATCCTCGCCGTCTTCCTCGTCTGGCGCTTCCTGGCGAGCGATCTCGGCCTCGCCATGCGGGCGACCGGCGCCAATCCGCGCATGGCCCGCGCCCAGGGCGTCAAGACCAGCCTGCACATCTATCTCGGCATGGCTCTCTCGAATGCGCTCGTCGCGCTCGGCGGCTCGCTCTTCGCCCAGACCAACGGCTTCGCTGACGTTACCTCCGGTGTCGGCACCATCGTCGTCGGCCTTGCCGCGGTGATCATCGGCGAGACGCTGTTCCATTCGCGCCTCATCATCTGGGCGCTGATCGGCTGCGTGGTCGGCTCGGTGCTCTACCGCATTGCCATCCAGCTGGCGCTGTCGAGCGACATTCTCGGCCTCAAGGCCTCCGACCTGAACCTTGTCACCGCCGTGCTCGTCGCCGCCGCCCTCGTGCTGCCGCGCCTGCGTCGCGGGAGGGCCGCGGCATGATCGAGCTTTCCAACCTCTCCGTCGTCTTCGGCCGCGGCACGCCGCTCGAGAAGCAGGCGCTTTCCGGCCTCGAGCTGAAGATCGAGGCCGGCACCTTCGTCACGGTGATCGGCTCGAACGGCGCCGGCAAGTCGACCATGCTGGGCGTGCTCGCCGGCGACGTCATCCCGACCTCGGGCCGCGTCGTCATCGGCGGCCGCGACGTCACCCGCATCGCCACGGCCGACCGCGCGAAGTATGTCGCGCGCGTCTTCCAGGACCCGCTGACCGGCAGCTGCGGCGCGCTCACCATCGAGGAGAACCTCGCCCTCGCCGCCGCGCGCGGCCGGCGGCGCGGCCTCGGGTTGGCGCTCGGCAGCATCCGTCGCGACGAATTCCGCGACCGCGTCGCCGAGCTGAAGCTCGGCCTCGAGAACCGCATGCATGACCGCATGGACCTGCTCTCCGGCGGCCAGCGCCAGGCGCTGTCGCTGGTCATGGCGACGCTCTCCGGCAGCGAGGTTCTGCTCCTCGACGAACATACGGCGGCGCTCGATCCGGGCATGGCCGAGTTCGTCATGGAGCTGACCCAGTCGCTCGTCGACAAGCACAAGCTGACGACGATGATGGTCACCCACTCGATGCGGCAGGCGCTCGACTACGGCAGCCGCACGGTGATGCTGCATGGCGGCAAGGTGATCCTCGACGTGGTCGGCGAAAGCCGCAAGAACCTGACGATCGAGGACCTGATCGAGATGTTCCGCAAGGCCCGCGGCGGCGAGACGCTCGACGACGACGCCCTGCTGGTGAGCTGAGAGCCCACCAGCGCCCCGCCAGAATGGTCGGGCACCGTCGCCCTGGCGAAGGCCGGGTGTCCGATAGACACCGGCCAAGGAGACTGGCCAAGAAGGTTCGGGCCAAGAAACCTCGGCCCGTCCTTCTGGCCACGGGCCGGCGTCTCTGGATCCCGGCCTCCGCCGGGATGACGCGGGAGGGTGGTATAACCGCCCTGCGACCGGACCCTGCCCGGCGCCCCTCGCGGATCTCAGGCCCGCACCGCCTCAGAACGTTTCCGGCCTGACCGGACCGCCCGTCTCGATCGACTTGTAGGCCGCCTCGACCAGAGCAAACGTGTTCAGGTTGTCGTGGCCGGAGGTCGCCGGCGCGGTGCCGGCATCGAGGCTGTCGAGCCAGTGGCGCTGGGTCGAGACGACACTGTCCTGGATCAGCAGCCAGGGTTCGCCGCCCCAGGAGAGCGGCTTCGGCTTGGCGATTTCGGTGAAATTGCCCTTGGGCGAGGTAACGACCAGCCGGCAATCCGCCTCGACGCGGACCGAGCCCTTCGTGCCCTCGAAATGGATCAGCGTCTGCGGGAACAGGTCCGGTTCCTGGCGGCTCGCATAGGAGCATTCCGAGACACTGACCGCGCCATTGGCGTGGCGCATCATCACCGTCGCCTGGTCCTCGCCATTGATCCCTTCCTTGATCGCCTGGCCCAGGCAATAGACGCTGTCGGCCTCTCCCATGAAGACGCGGGCGACATCCAGCACATGCACGCCGATGTCGAGCAGGACGAAGCGCTCGACCTCAGCCAGATAGGGCTGGCCCTTGTAGATGTCGTAGCCGGTGCGGAAGGCGAAGCGGCCCCAGGTCGGTTCACCGAGCACGCCCGAGCGGGCGATCTCGGCGGCGCGCAGGAGCGGCGCTTGGAAGCGAAAATTCTCGTGCACCATCAAGGGCCTACCGGCCTTGTCCATGGCGTCGACCAGCGCGCAGCAATCCGCCCAGTCGGGGGCCAGCGGCTTCTGCACGATGGCGGCGACGCCACGCGCGGCGCAGGCCTCGACCAGCTTGCGATGCGACGGCGCCGTGGTGACGATGTCGACGAAATCCGGCTGCTCCTCGTCGAGCATGCGCTCGAAATCGTCATAGGCCGCCGGAATGCCGAAATCGGCCGCGGCGGCTTCCGCCTTCGACCGGTCCATGTCGCAGACGGCGACGATGCGGGCGCGATCGCCGAGTTCCCGCCACGCATTCAGATGATTACGCGCAAAGAACCCGCACCCGACAAGGGCGCCCCTGCGAATGGTCATTGTCTCTCTCCCTCGATTGTCCCGCCCGGCCCGACCGGCTGCGCCGCATGGCGACGAGTCCTCGCCGCCATGCCCCTCCGATTTCAGATCGAGCAGGCAGGCGGGGCGCCTGTCAAGCGGTCATCCCCTACAGGCCGAAGGTCACGAGGCCCCGCGCGTCGATCGCCCAGGCCGGGTTCCAGGCGATCTCCCAGGCATGGTCGTCGGGATCGGCCACATAGCCCCGGAAGCCGCCATGCGGCGGCGCATCGGCGGCCCGCAGGACCCTGCCGCCGGCGGCGGCGAGCCTGTCCATCAGCGACTGGACGGCCGCCTGGCTCGCGACATTATGGGCGAGCGTGAAGGCGCCCGGACGGCGGAGGCTGTCGCGGTTCATGTCGACCTCCATCGCCGACTGGAGCCAGGTTCCGAGTACGAAGCCGTTCATCTGGTAGAAGGCGATCTCGTCGTTCTCGAACACCGGCGTCCAGCCGAAGCCGTCGCGATAGAAGGCTTTCGAGCGCGCGAGATCGGCGATGCCGAGCGTGATGACGGAAAGCTGTTGCTGCATACTGCCCATTCCCTTTCGTCCGCCCCGACACCATGCCGGAGCGCTGAAAGTCATGGGACTCGGGCGGATGGAACACAGTCCATGCGCCGGTCAGGACCCGTTGCCGGGGGCCGGGCCAACCGCACCGACCTCTCCTTTTTCGACGGGTCGAGGCTATCGCAGCGCCTCGCCCGCCTCAAGGCATTCCGCTCAGTCGCGGAACAGGTCGAGCGAGAACTGCTTCGACAGGCCGACGCCGAACGTGAACTGGTTGGCGTCGCCCACGGACGCGACGATCGGCGAATCCTTGGCGTCGCCGACGAAGCGCTCATAGCCGGCATTGGCGTTCAGGAACCAGGTCGGCTTGAACTCGTAGCGCGCCGACGCCTTGAGGCCGACCGAATAGAGACCCCCGCCTGCGTCATAGGCGTCGAGCCGGCCGCCACTCGCCGCGCTCTCGCCGGGCGAGACCGAGAAATACGTGCCCATGTAGTCGCTGGAAGCGAGATTGGCACGCGGCCCCAGGCGGAGCTCCAGCATCGGCATCGGCCGCGCGATGACGTCAGCGCCGACGGTGCCGACCACGCCGCTCGCCTCGCCGAAGGCACCGCGCACTTCGCCGATCACCTCGGCGCCATAGATCGGGTCGAAGTTGAACTCGTAACCGGCCTTGATGCCCGCCTCATACGTGGCGTCGAGCTTGCGCGTGCCGGCGAGGCCGGGCTCATCGGCCGGATCGCGCTCGCCGATGACGCGGAACGACGGCCCGATCGAGAACGCCGTCTTCGGGCCGCCGCCAAGCTCGAACAGGCCCGGCAGCCGCAGATAGGACATCGACACGATCGGATAAGGCGAGAAGAGCAGGTCGCTGGCGCCGGGATAGCGCGGCTGCACCTGACCGCCGGCGCCGAGCTCGATGACGAGATCGACACCGTCGCTGCGCTTCGCGGGCGCATCCGCGGCATGGACGGAAGAAAAGACGAGCGGCACGAGCAGCGAGCCAGTCAGCGCGCCGACGGTCAGAATGCGAATCAAGACAGCTGTACTCCGAAACACGACCAGCATAGGACGCCCGGGACACGCGACAACCTGCCCGAGCGCTTGGTTAACCAGATATCGCCGGCGTTGTTGAAGATTGTGTTACGGCGCGCTCGTTGCTTTCCTTCGCGTCTTGGGCCGGGCGCGCCCCCTCGCGGCCTGGGCGACCTCGTCGCCCGGTCGTGTCGCTCGGCAGAGCCAAGCAGGATTTTCAATATTTCAAAGATCAGACCAAATATTTCCTGCAACCGGCCATCCCGAAAATTGTCAGGTGCCGTAGCGTTGTATAAGATGCACCTCCTCGCGTCTGCACACCAAAGGGATCAAAATGCTTGGTTCATCGAATGGTGCCGGCATACGGATGATCGGGTTCGTCTTGCTCGCAGCGACGTCCCTCGCGACCAGCGCAACACCCTCGCGCGCGCAGGAGCAGCCCGCCGCGCAGGCGCCAGCGGGCACGACCGCCGCGGCCCCGCCGGATGCCACCGCCGCGCCGGCCCAGACCGCCCCCGACGTCTTCACCACGGAAGAGCTGCGCAAGCTGCTGGCCCCCTTCGCGCTCTATCCGGATGCGCTGCTGGCGCAGCTGCTGCCGGCCTGCGCCTATCCCGTCGACATCGTCCAGGCGGCGCGCTGGCTCGACAAGAACAAGTCCGCCGTCGCGAAAGGCGACTTCTCCGGCACCGACGGGCAGAACTGGGACCCCACGGTCAAGGCCCTGGTCCGCTTCCCGGATATCATCGCCAAGCTCAACGGCGACCTCGACATGACGACCGATCTTGGCGACGCCTTCGTCAACCAGCCCGACGACGTCGCCGCCGTGATCCAGGAACTGCGCCGCGAGGCGCAGAAGGCCGGATCGCTCAAGACCACCCCGCAGCAGAAGGTCGTCGTCCAGGACCAGGGCGGCACCAATTATGTCACGATCGAGCCGGCGGACCCGGGCGTCATCTACGTGCCGACCTATGATCCGGAAACGGTCTATTACGACAGCGGCGACGCGCTGGCGGCCGGCATCATCGGCTTCGGCGCCGGCATCGCCGTCGGCATCGCCATCGACAATGTCTGGGACTGGGGGCATGGCTGGGTCTATCCGCCCCGCTGGCCGGGCTATCCCGGCTATCGACCCGGCAACGGCAACATCAACATCGGCAACGACATCAACATCGGCGGCGGTGACAGGGTCGACATCGGCGGCGGCACGCGGCCCTGGCGGCCGGATGGCGACCGCTATCGTCCCGGCCAGGGCAGCAAGCCCGGCCTCGCCAACCGGCCGAATGCCCCGGGGGCGGGCAATCGCCCCGGCGCCGGCAACCGGCCGGGCATCGATCGCCCCAATGCAGGCAACCGACCCGAGATCGGCCAGCGGCCCGGCACCGGCAATCGCCCGGACGTCGGCAACCGGCCCAATGCGGGCAACCAGCCGGATCGGACGGCCAGCGCCAACAAGGGCCAGAGGCCCGCTTCTGGCGCCAAGCAGGCAACCAAGAAGCCCGCGAAGAATACCGCCTTCAGCAACGCGAAGTCGGGCGGCAAGAGCTCCAAGGCGGCCTCGAATCGCGGCTCGTCGAGCCGGCAATCCGTGGCGCGGCCATCCGGCGGCCGGCAGCAGATTCAGCGCGGCGGCGGCGGCCGCCCGCAGATGTATCGCGGTGGCGGCGGCCGGCCGCAGATGCATCGCGGCGGCGGCGGACGCCCGCAGATGCATCGTGGCGGCGGTGGTGGACGCGGACGGCGCTGAGGAGAACGGTCATGCAGAAAATGGCTCTCTCGGCGCTTGGCGCCGTCATGGCAGGTGTCGTCGCCCTCGCGGTCCAGCCCGCCGTCGCGCAAGAGGTCTTTGCCTCCCCCGAGGCGGCCTCGACGGCGCTCGTCGACGCGGCGAAGGCACCCGAAAAGGGCATGCTGGACAAGATCTTCGGTCCGGGCGCCCGGGAACTGATCGCGTCCGGTGACCCGGACGTCGACAAGCAGCGCCTGTCCGATTTCCTGGAACTCGCGAGCAAGGGCAGCGCCGTCGAGGATGGCGAAAACGGAGTCAAGGTGCTGACCTATGGCGCCGACCAATGGCCGTTCCCGATCCCGCTCAAGAAGGCCGCCGACGGCTGGACGTTCGACCTCGCCGCCGGCAAGCAGCGGATCGCCGACATGTCGATCGGGCAGAACGAGCTCGTGACGATCGGCGTCTGCGACGACTATGTCGCCGCGCAGAACGAATATTTCCGGACGCTGCATGACGACGAGCCGGTGCAGCAGTTCGCACGCCGGCTGGTCAGCCGGCCCGGCCGGCATGACGGCCTCTACTGGGAGCCGGCATCGCCGACCGATCGCAGCCCGCTCGGCGACCGGATCGTGGCCGCGGCCGTGCGCAGCAGCGACGACCCGAACGCGCCCCGCTCCTATCAGGGCTACCGCTACCACATCCTCACCCGCCAGGGACCGGCGGCGCCCGGCGGCGCCTATGACTACCTCGTCAACGGACGCATGCTGGCCGGCTTCGCCCTGATCGCCTATCCAGAAAAATGGGGCGAGACGGGCATCATGACATTCCTGTGCGACCAGCGCGGCAATGTCTGGCAGCGCAATCTCGGCGCCTCCACCGGCAAGGTCGCGCCCGGCGTCCGCACGTTCAACCCGCACTCCGACTGGGATCCGGTCGAACGATAGGCACAACGGCAAGGCCACGGTCAGAACCGGGAGGTGCGAACCCGCAGCGATCGGTGCCGCTCAGCCGACCAAGGACGAGGGCGCCGACATGATCGGCATCTCCGATGGATCCAGGGTCGACTTCTTCGCCACAGGCCCGATTCCGCTCCAGGCCGGCGGCGCCGAGGAAAACCCACTCGGCTTCAGCATGCGCCGTGCCCCCGCGTTCGGCATCGAGAACCGGCTCGAGAGCGACGCCATGGATCGCAACGGATCGGGCGCGACAGATCGGCGGCTTTCCGGAACCTGGAGCCCGAAGCATGGAGAGGTCGCCGACGGGAAAGCCAATCAGATCGCCCCGGGAGCCGCGGTCGACTTGATGCAGCACATCGGCGTCCCGCCTGCCGCCGACGAGGCCGAACTCGCCAAGCGGCTGGCCAATCCGGTGGCGGACCTGATCAGCGTGCCCTTCCAGAGCAACGACGATTGCTACCTCGGTCCGAGCGAGGCCGGCCAGTACACGCTCAACCTGCAGCCCGTCATCCCCTTCACGCTGTCCGAGGATCTCACTCTCGTCGTCCGCACCATCCTGCCGACAATCCAGCAGGGAGAGCTGGCGCCCGGCTATGGCAGCCATTTCGGCCTCGGAGACGCCACGCAGAGCTTCTTCCTCGCGCCGGCGCTCAAGAATGGCCGGGTGTTCGGCGCCGGCCCGGCCTTCCTGTGGCCAACGACGACCGAGAGCGAGCTCGGCAACGGCATCTGGAGCGCGGGGCCGACCGCGGTCCTATTCCAGCAGACCGGGGGGTGGACCGTCGGCGCGCTCGCCAACCAGATCTGGTCCTATGCCGGGCCCGACGATCGCGACGACTACAGCAAGGCCTTCGTCCAGCCGTTCCTCAACTACACCTTCCCTGACACGACCTCGCTGATCCTGACCACCGAGTCGACCTATGACTGGGAATCCGGCGACTGGAGGATCCCGATCACCTTCGGCGTCAGCGAGATCTTCAAGTTTGGCGATCAGCGCGTCAGTCCCCGGGCGATGGCCGCTACTACGCCGCCGCCCGGAGATGGCCCGAACGCGGCCACTCCGGCTCCAAGCGACGCCAACCACCAACCACCAACCAGCAGAAGCAGAAGCACAGGAGGAGGTTATGCGACTACCGAAACTGATTGCATCCGCTGCCGTCGTGGGGGCAGGCCTGCTGGGCCCGCTCACGCCGGCTTTCGCCCAAGACGCCCCGGCGACGACAGGACAGGCGCAGCCGAACATCCTCGTCATCTTCGGCGACGATATCGGCCAGACCAACCTGTCGACCTACAGCTTCGGCCTGATGGGGTATCAGACACCGAACATCGACCGCATCGCCAGAGAAGGGATGAAGTTCACCGACTATTATGCCGAGCAGAGCTGCACGGCCGGTCGCTCGACCTTTATCACCGGCCAGTCGACGCTTCGCACGGGTCTTTCCAAGGTCGGCCTGCCCGGCGCGGATCTCGGCCTTCAGGCCTCGGACGTCACGCTCGCCTCTGCCCTGAAGGACAAGGGCTACGCGACGGGCCAGTTCGGCAAGAACCATCTTGGCGACAAGGACGAGTTCCTGCCGACCGCGCACGGTTTCGACGAGTTCTTCGGCAACCTCTATCACCTGAATGCCGAGGAAGAGCCGGAGAACCGCAACTATCCGCGTGACCCTGCCTTCCGCAAGCAATTCGGACCGCGCGGCGTGCTGCGCTCTTCCGCTGACGGCAAGATCGAGGACACCGGCCCCTTGACGCGCAAGCGCATGGAGACGGTGGACGACGAGACCTCGGCGGCGGCGATCGACTTCATGCAGCGCCAGCACGCCGCCAAGAAGCCGTTCTTCACCTGGCTCAACACGACGCGGATGCATTTCCGCACCCATGTCCGCGACGCACATCGCAGCCCCCCTGGGCTGACCGCCATGACCGAATATGCCGACGGCATGGTCGAGCATGACGCCGTCATCGGCACGGTGCTGAAGTCGCTCGACGACATGGGCATCGCCGACAACACGATCGTCATCTACACGACCGACAACGGCCCCCACCAGAATTCGTGGCCGGACGGGGGCACCACCCCGTTCCGCAGCGAGAAGAACACCAACTGGGAAGGCGCCTATCGCGTCCCGGCGATGATCCGCTGGCCCGGCCACATCAAGGAGGGCACGGTCGCGAACGGCATTTTCTCCGGTCTGGACTGGTTCCCGACCCTGATGGCCGCCGCCGGCGATACCGACATCACCGAGCGCCTGCTGAAGGGAACGACGATCGGCGGCAAGCCGTACAAGAACCACCTCGACGGCTACAACCAGCTTGCCTATCTGACTGGCCAATCCGACAAGAGCGCCCGCAACTCGTTCTTCTACCTGAACGACGACGGCGAGATCGTCGGCCTGCGCTACGAGAACTGGAAGCTCGTCTTCGCCGAGCAACGCGCGACCGGGACCCTCGCCATCTGGGCCGAGCCCTTCACCAAGCTTCGCGTGCCGAAGATGTTCGACCTGCGCTCGGATCCCTATGAGCGGGCCGATGTGACGTCGAACACCTACTACGACTGGCTGCTCGATCACGCCTATCTGGTGGTAGCGGGCCAAGCCTATGTCGCGAAGTTCCTGGATACGTTCAAGGAGTTCCCGCCGGCGCAGCGTCCGGCCAGCTTCTCGATCGACCAGATCCAGGAAAACATGGCCGAAACCTTCAAGAACGCCGGCGGAGGCCAGTAGCAAGCTGCGGCGCGGATCCTTCGGTTCGCGCCGCTTCCTCACGCCGCCGTTGACGGGCCGATCCGATCCCCTATTCTTCGGTGACGCTACGCGACGCGACCATCCTTTCGATCATCGCGAAACAGGTCGCTCCCCTCAACAGCGCGCGGAACCGGCTCATGAATCATGGTCTTCGCGACGGATCGCACGCCACGGCGGCGGTGGTCGACGAGATGGTCTTCATTCCCGGCGGCACGTTCCGCATGGGATCGGACGACCACTATGCCGAGGAGAAGCCGACGCACCGGGTCACCGTGGACGGCTTCTTCATCGACCCGACGCCGGTGACGAACGCGCAGTTCCGCCGCTTCGTCGAAGCCACGGGGCACATCACCTTCGCCGAGATTCCGCCGGATCCGAAGGACTATCCGGGCGCCCTGCCGCACATGCTGAAGGCCGGCTCGCTCGTCTTCACGCCGCCGGACCGTCCCGTCGACACGCGCGACTGGTCGCAATGGTGGTCGTTCCGCTTCCGTGCCAACTGGCGGAGGCCCTATGGCCCCGGCAGCTCGATCAAGGGGCTCGACGACCATCCGGTCGTCCATGTCGCCTATAGCGACGCCGAGGCCTATGCGGCCTGGGCCGGCAAGACACTGCCGACCGAGGCGGAATGGGAATATGCCGCGCGCGGCGGCCTCGACGGCGCGGAATTCGCCTGGGGCGACGAGCTCAACCCGGACGGTCGCCAGATGGCCAATACCTGGCAAGGCCAGTTCCCGGCGGAAAATCTCAAGACAGACGGATATGAACGCACCTCGCCAGTGCACGTCTTTCCGCCCAACGGCTACGGGCTGCACGACATGATCGGCAATGTCTGGGAATGGACCGCCGATTTCTGGTCGACGCACCATCCCGCCGACGCGCCCAAGGCGTGCTGCGTGCCGGAGAATCCGCGCGGCGGCCCGGTGGAGGCGAGCTACGATCTGCTCCAGCCGCGGATCCGCATTCCCCGCAAGGTGCTGAAGGGCGGCTCGCATCTCTGCGCGCCGAACTATTGCCGCCGCTACCGCCCGGCGGCGCGGCATGCCGAGCCGGTCGACACCTCGACCAGCCATGTCGGCTTCCGCTGCGTGCGCCGGCCGGCCTGACCGGCAGCGCGCGCGCTGGGCCGATCAGACCTGGACGGCCATGTCCCGGTTCGCTGCATCGGCGCCGCGGCCGGCGAGGGGCTACGGGATCGACACGCGTGCCCATTGATGAAAAGCTGACTTGACGACCCGCCCTACCAGCCCGCCTTTCCCTTCCCGAAGGAAACATCATGACCGCGTCTGTCTGGCACGCCGACCCTCTCGTCTGGGGAACCGGGCCGCGCCGGTTCGAGGTCTTCCTCGAGCCCACTTGCCCCTATTCCGTCAGGACCTTCCGCAAGCTCGACGCACTCCTCGCCGAGGCCGGCAGGGACAAGATCACCCTCGCCATAAGGCTGCACTCGCAGCCCTGGCATCTCTATTCCGGCGTCGTCGTGCGCTGCATCCTCGCCGCCTCGACGCTGGAAGGCGGCAAGGAGACGGCAAGGAAGGTCATGGAATCCGTCGCCGACCATCGGGAAGAATTCGAGTTCGCCCACCATGCCGGCGGCCCGAACATGGACGCGACGCCGCATCAGATCATCGAGCGCCTCGAAGGCTATAGCGGCGTGCCGCTCAAGGCGGCCTTCGCGATCCCGGGTCTCGACCGCGAGATCAAATGGCACTGCAAATATGCCCGCCAGAACGGCATCCACGTATCGCCGACCTTCATGATCGACGGGCTGGTGCAGCCGGACATGAGCAGCGGCGACGACGTGTCGTCCTGGGTGGCGCGCCTGCAGCCGGCGTGAGCGACAGGCCGCCGCGACAAGGGGCGCGCCCGATCGGCACGGCCGAGCCGGCGCGCCCTTCCCCTCCCCCAGGGTCCGGCTCTAGCGCAAGGTCTTGAGAACCGTTTCGGCGACATCGAGCGTGCGTTCGACATCGTCCATGGTGTGGGCCGCGCTGATGTGATTGCGCTTCAGCGCCATGGGCAGCATGAAGATGCCCTGGTCGACCATGGCCGAGCGGAACGCCACGTCCTTGGCGTTGTCGTTGCGCAGCAGGTCCTCGTAGTGGTCGATCGGGCCGTCCATGAAGTAGGGTGTGAACACCGAGCCATAACCGCCCACCGTCATCTGGACGCCGAGGCGATCGGCGATCGCCTGGATGCCGTTGCGGGCATGCTCGCCGAGCGCGAACAGATGCTCGTGCACCGAGCCGTCTTCCATCGCGGCGATGGTGGCGAGCGCCGCGGCCGAGCCGACCGGATGGCCATTATAGGTGCCGCCGACGAAGACCTTGCCGCCGGGCGCGGTCGAGAACTGAATCATCAGGTCGCGCCGGCCGGCGATCACGGCGCACGGGTAGCCATTGGCGATCGCCTTGGCCATGGTGGTGATGTCGGGGGTGACGCCGAGCTTGGCCTGATAGCCGCCGAGGCCATGGCGGAAGCCGGTGATGACCTCGTCGAACACCAGGATGATGCCATGCGCGTCGCAGAGCTGGCGCAGCCCCTCGACGAAGGCCTGGGTCGGCAGCACGCAGCCGATATTGTGCGGAATGGCCTCGAGGAAGATCGCGGCGATCTCGCCGGGATTGGCCGCGATCGCCTGCTCGACGGAATCGAGGTCGTTGAAGCGGCAGATCAGCGTGTTCTCGACGGCGTCGGCGAGCTGGCCGGCGCAGCCCGGATCCTTCTGGCCGATCTTCTCGGCCGGCGTGATGATGTTCATCAGCAGGTAGTCGTGCCAGCCGTGGAACGTACCCTGGAACTTGATCAGCTTGGTGCGGCCGGTGACGCCGCGCGCCAGGCGCACCGCCATGTAGGTGGCTTCCGAACCGGTCGAGAAGGTCAGCACCATCTCCGCCGACGGAACATGCTCGACGACCTTCTCGGCGAGCTGGATCTCGCGTTCGGTAACGCCGACGCCGACCATGTCGAGGCCCTCGATGGCCTCGGCGACGGCGGCGGTGACGCCCGGATGCTTGTGGCCGAGGACGATCGGCCCGAACGCCGCGTGATAGTCGAGGAAGGTGTTGCCGTCGACGTCGCGGATATAGGCGCCCTCGGCCCATTCCCACGCCATCGGGCGCGCCAGGCGACGCGTGGCGGAGTTGACGCCGCCCGGGATCACGCGGGTGGCACGCTCATAGGTCTCGGCGGATTTCTGGAAGTTCATGGAAATATACGGATCCTGTGGTTTCAGTTCAGGCCGAGCAGAGCCAGGCTATCGCGATGGATGATCTGTTCGATCCGATCGGCGGGAACGCGCGGCAGGCTGGTGCCCTCGAGGATGGCATTGACGTTGCGCAGGCCGGCCAGGGTCTCGGCGGGCGTGGCGATGGGGAAATCCGAGCCGAACAGCACCTTGTCGAGGATGTTCCACTCGGTCGCCTTGATCATCGCCTCGTAGAAAGTATAGGGGCGGTAGAACAGGCCGGAGATGTCGGTGAAGACGTTGGGATGCTTGCGCACCACCACGGCCGTATCCACCGTCCAGGGGTGGCCCATATGGGCCATGATGATCTTGAGATCCGGGTAGCGCATGGCGACCTCGTCGATGACGAGCGGATGGGCGGAGACGATCGGCGCCATGCGCACGCCGGAGGTGCCGATGTGGAAGAGCACCGGCAGGCCGTGCTTCTCGGCATATTGGTAGATCGCCAGCGCCCGGCTCTCGAGCGGATCGAAGATCTGGTAGTTGGCGCCGAGCTTGACGCCGCGAAGGCCGAGGTCGGTCCGGCTGCGCTCCATCTCGTCCATGACCTTGCGGTCATAGGGATGCACGGCCATGAAGCCGATCAGCCGGTCGGGGAACGCCCGCACGAAGGCGGCAGTGGAATCGTTGACGCCGTCGGCCACGTCGCCGACATCGCCAAATCCGTTGGTGCCGCCGACGCGCTCGCCCGGCTCCCAGGCGATGCCGAAGACGATGGATTTGTCCACCGGCGCCTGCGCCGCCATGTACTCGTTCCAGCTGTAGTTGGCCGCCACCGCCCGATCCGGCCGCCAGGTGGTGTTCATCACCAGCTTGTCGGCGGGAACGCGATCGCGGAACTGAGGCGTATGTGTGTGGACGTCGATGATCATCGGGCAGACTTCCTCGGAAGATATCCAAGCGCGGTGGAAATCCGGCTGGCGTGGGCGAGAACGATTGGAATGAGGTCCTGGATGGCGGCCTCGTCGAGGCGATAGGTCGGCCCCGAATTGCTGATGGCGGCGATGACCTCGCCGGTATGGTCACGGATCGGCGCCGCCACGCAGGACAGGCCCTCCTCGATCTCCTCGCGGTCCACCGCATAGCCCTGCGCCACGATCTCGCGCAGATGCGCGCGCAGCGCCGCCGGCTCGGTGATCGTGCGATCGGTATGCTTCTCGAATCCGATCCGGGCGATCAGCGCCTCGCGCGCTTCCTCGTCCTGGAAGGCCAGCAGCGTCTTGCCGACGCCGCTGCAATGCAGCGGGTCGCGGAAACCGACGAAGGACGACATGCGCACCGAGCGCTTGCTGTCGATCTTGTCGATGCAGAGCGCCGATTGTTCGTTCAGCACCGAGAGGTGGACCGTTTCGCCCGTGGCGTCGGTCAACTGCTCGATAAACGGCCGGGCGACGCGCCGGACGTCGAGATTGCCCAGCGCCCGCACCCCGACCAGCAGCGCCAGCGTGCCGAAGCTGAACGTCTGGCGGTCGTCGTCGCGCTCCAGGAAGCCGCGGCCGACCAGCGTCGCCAGCACGCGGAACACCGTGCTCTTCGGCAGGCCCGTCGCAGCCGTGATGTCGTCGGCGGTCAACGCCTCCTCGCGCGCCGCCAGGCACTGGATCACGTCGATCGCCCGATCGACGGCGCGGATTGAATATCGGTCGTTGTCCGTCGGTGATTTCATCTAGTAAACTCACGTTTCATTTTATGATCCTAGCAACGCCAGCAACCATGTCAAGGTGACGTCGAGATCGCCAGTATACCGGTGCGTCGAACCCTGGCTGCGCTTGCGCGGGAGGTGCTGCGACGCAGCGGAGCGGCATTCGCCGGGGATGGCAAGGCATAGATCCCCCACGCATCCGGCACAGGGATGGTCGCCCCAAACGCGTCGAAGCTCGAGGAAGGCGAGTGGCTGGAAGACGCGGCCTCGTCGGCGAGCCGGCAACCGATGACCGCCGACAGTACCGCCAAAGGCCAAGCAGGCGCCGTCCGCGATCGCCAGACGCATCCTCCTGGACGACGACGTACCCTCCGGGATGCTTGGCCGGGAGGGTGCTCGAAACGCCTCGTCCGGCGCTCTCAAAGCGGTTGCGTCCTGGGCCGACGGTTCCGGACGCGGCGCGGCCCTGGCCATCGGGCCGGCCGAGTGGCGGCAAGCCAAGTGGCGGCCGAAATGAAAGCGGCCGGCGAACGTCCTTGCGGAGCTCGCCAGCCGCCAGACTTGCGAAGACGGTTTCCCGAGGCGCTGTCCCGGGACCCGTCTTGAACGGAACGACCTCAGACGACGTCGAGGGCGAGTTCGTCCGCGAGCGCTTCTTCCATCTGCTCGTCCGTCAGGGTGATCTCTTCGGAGACCCCGGCCTCGTCCGTCACCTCGAACGTGTCGGGAAGCTCGTCGCTGAGCGACCAGTAGGCGAGCATCGCCGCCTCGGTCCGATTGCCGGCGATCACGTCGACGGTAATGGTGACCTTGAAGTGGTCGCCTTCGAAATCCTCGAACTCGGTATCGAGCTCGGCTTCGGTCTTTTCGGACATCCTTGTCTCCGCAGTTTTCCGATCCGGGAGGCCTCATTGCGCGTTGCCTCGCCGCCGGTCAAGCCGCAAAGCCGGCGCCGACGCGCGGCCGCGCCGACTTGGCCCCATGCAGGTACCGAGAGACGGGAAGTCAGAACGGATGAAGCGTCAGCAGCAACGTCTCGAAGCTCGCCGGCCGCTGCGGATCCGAGCGAGCATCCGCAGGCGCGCCGGGCCCGTGCGGCAGCCGGCGCACGCTGCTCGGGCTGTAGCCGAACTGCTGCGTGAAGGCGCGGCTGAAATTGGCGGCGGAGTCGAAGCCGAAAAGCGTCGCGATATCGGCGATCTTCCGCGTGCCCGAAACATCCGCCAGCATGGCGTGCGCCGCGACCAGGCGACGTTCGCGGATATATCGCAGCACGCCACCGGAGCTTTCGAAGAGCTCGTAGAGCCGCGTGCGGGAGATCGCCAGTTCCCGGCTGAGGGCGTCCGCCGTCAGCTCCTCCGAGGTCAGGTGGCTTTGGATGTACCGACGCGCACGGGTCATCAGGCCGAGATTGGAAACCTGATCCGGATCGCGGCGCGTGCCCACCAGATGGGAGACCGTGTCGAACACCATCTCCAGCAGGCTGCCCCTCACGCTGGCGAGCCCTTCCTGCGTCAGCTTTCCGAGGCTGCCTTCCACACTGGTCACGAAGTCGATCAGCATCCGGACACGGTGGCCACTCAGAACCACGTGCTGACTGGCCTCGGGCAGGCCACCGCGCGATGCGAACTGGTCGACCGGCACGATCAGGGTGACGGATTCCGTCGCCGTCGCCCGTCCGCGGAACGGCTGGCCGAGCGATCGGATCTCGACCATTCCGGGACTGTTCTCCGCGACGAGTTCGCCGACAGCCGTCCAGCTTCGGCCGGCGCGCAAGAAGGTGATCTGCCAGTGGTCGATCGGGCTGAAGCGAACCTGGTCGCGGGATCGCTCGAAACTGAACGCCGGCGCGGTCTGCTGCACCAGCAGGATACCGCCGAGATTCCAGGCCGCCTGCTCGACCGGAAACCCGTCGCCGACACCGATATCGGGCGGTAGGCGCACGTCGAACACCGGCGCCAGATAGTCCTGCCAAGCCTTGAACTGCTGGGACGCACCAAGATGTTTGGTGGTGAAGCAGAACGGAACGACAGCGGAGGATTGACTCGGATCGTCGGCCAACGGAACGAGCGGCACACGTGGCTGGCGCCGACGTTCGACGAACTCGGACTGCGAGGAGCTGTTACCGGACCCGTCCGACGCCACGACACCACCCATCAAGTCAACGCCATAGAATAAATACAGAAGCCTCCTGATTTCAAGGAACTAGCGCAGTCCGGGTTTATGTAAATATGGCGAACTTATTATACTACGTCGCATGGATTTCCTTGTTCGGCGTCGATCAGAAAATCATGCTTGTTTGAAGGCGGCAGTCCATGGGCTGACGTCTTGCCCGGCCGTAGCGGCCGCCTAGTACCCCGCAAAATTGAAGAAAAGTGTCGGAATTTCTCGGCCAGAGTGTTAGCGGGTTGCCGATAAGACGTCTTCCGGATCAAGAGCCAGGAGGCAATCCCGTGAGACGCAATGAACTGTTTTGCAATGCCCGCCGGAAGAGCCTGAAATGGGTGGCGGTGGTCGCGATCGGACTGGCGACGTCGATGACATGGCAGGCCGCAGCCGAGGCCAAGGAGACCCGCAAGAAGAAGGACGACACCCGGACGGTCTATCTCGTCAAGTACCGGGTCAATGGCGAAGTCCGCTACAACAAGGTCGGCAAGGCGCAGGTCGTAACAATCTCCGCCGCGGACTATGCACGCGGCAGTTCGCTGGTGTGCACACCGAGCGGCTTCGGACAGAAGTCGCGCTGCCATTCGCGTGGCATCTTCTGAACGACCGGGCCCATCCCGCCGGATCACCAGTCTTCCCATACGCAATGAAACAGTCCGGGAGCGGTTGACCGCTCCCGGACTGTCGTTTTCAGGATGCCCCGCGAGCGTCTGGGCGGTCAGCGCTGAGCCTCCAGGCGAGCCAGGTTCTTTCCGACCCGATCACCAGGCACCAGCTTGCGGATCTCGTCGCCGGGGCGCACGGGATTGTGGCGGAAGACGTACCATTCGCCGCCGAGCGCCGGCTTCTGATAGATCACGCCATCCTTCTCGCGATGCAGGAAGCAGGCGCTGTTGTTGCCGTATCCGGTTCGGTAGTGCCATCGAGCCTGAAGGCAGACCTTGCCACCATGGCTCGCCGTCCAGCGGCCCTTGCCATAGGACCAGGCGTTGCCCTTCTCCGACCAGGCAGTGAAGCGGTGGCGGTCGGCGGAGAAATACCCGCCGCCATCCTTCCACTTCCACGTCTTGCCCGAATAGAGCGCTTCGAGCGCCGGCACACTCATTGGCGTCGCTGCGGCTGCCGCTGCGGCCATCTTGACGGCGGCTTCCGACTTGGGAGCCGCATTGGCGCCCGTCGCGACGAGAACGGTCAACGCCGCGCTCGCAATACTCGCAATAGTGAAACGGATCGGAGACACTGTTGCTTCCTCTCGTTGAAGGTGCATCGCATCCGGCGGATTGCGTCACAAGACGGATGCACCGGCGAACAGGGATACGGAGCGGCCCCTGGGCCAATCGGCTGAAGCCGCTCCAGCGGGTCAGTTGGTCGGCCAATCCAGCGGGTGATTGGCGACCTGCCAATCCGGGCGCCCCACATCCCTCGGCCAGGGATAGACCTCGCGGTCGTTGAAGTAGACCACGGCCGTCAGGTCCGGGAATTCGGTGTGAGGCCGGTTGGCCTCCAGGGCCCAGGCGCGGACATAGTCGTCCTTGCCCTCATAACCGAGTTCGGCGATGACGATTGGCTTGCCGAAACCCTTGACCCGGTCGTAGCCCGGTTTGGTCCGCTCGACAAAGGTTGTGTCGCGCCCGACGGTCAGCTGGTCGTAGGGCTGATAGCCGAAGACGGACAGGCCGATCGTGTCGACATAATCGTCACCAGGATAGAAGGCCTGCAGGTCTTCGTCGCCCTTCGGCGACCACATGTATTGAGCCGAAGGCAAGTACTTGCGGCAGACATCCACCACATGCCGGTAGGCCTTGATGTAGCCCTCCGGCTTCCAGTAGGACCAGGTGAACTGGCCGGTCTTGTCGTCCATTTCCTGGGCCCAGCGAATGGTGACTGGGCTCTTCAGCTGCGCGGCCTTGGAGCAGACGGCCGCCATGTTGGCATCGTAGCGCCCCGCCAGGATGCCATTGAGCAGATCATCCGGCGCAACGCGCCAGTCGCGGGCCCATGACCACGGCTCGACGCTGATGAGCAAGGACCGCCCGCGCTCGCGGGCATAGGCGTCCGCCATGGACAGGCTCTCCAGATCGACATCCTCCCAGGGCAGGAAGAGATGCTCGATCTTGGAGTTCGGGTCATTGGCATAGTCGCCATGCGGGTCATAGGCGCCGGCGACCAGCGACTGGGCGGTGATCACCGGACGCTTGTCCTGGAACTGGCTGCGGTTGTCGACATTGGCGCCCGAAGCGCCGCTCGCCGCGTAGACCGCGCCGGAGAAGAACGCCCCGCACAGCAGGGCTGCAGCCACCACGTATCGTGATTTCATAGCCGTCTCACTTCTTGGCTTGTTGCTTCACCGCCGGGCGGGCCTTGAGCCGCGCCGGCATCCATTCGTCCAGCCGTCCGGAAACGAGATCCGCAGACACCAGCTTGTTCGCCTCGTCGTCGTCGCGAATCTGGGCGTGGCGGAAGACGTACCACTGCCCGTCCGGCTCCTTCTTCTGGTAGATTGTCCCGCCGTCGATGCGGTGGACGAAGCAGGTCCGGGCCGGGAAGACTTCCTGGCCGCTGTGCCAGTCCGCCTTGATGCACATCCTGCCACCGTCGGTGACGAGCCACCGCCCCTCGGCCCAGGACTTGCCCTTCTCACCGTCGACCCAAGCGGTGAAACGGCGATCCGTGCTGTCCATGCGCCCCGCGCCGCTCTGCCATTGCCAGCTCTTGTCTTGATAGAGCGCGTAGAGCTCGGCGGCCGACATGACGGCGCTCCCAGCGGGCGGTTCACCCTCCACCACTGAAGCGGTGGCGGCGGCAACCGGACCCGCGACAGCCACCGCTGCCACGACCGCAAGGGCCGCTGCCCTCAGCCGGGCGACGGCCCGGCCTGCTTCAGAATTCCATTCTCTCATTCGAACCTCCCACCCTTGGCCTGGCTGTCGCCCCCCTGCCCTGCATGCGAACGGACTTCACCCGCCTGCAGTCCGAAATGGCCGCGCATCTCCTGGCGCGCCGGCGCGGACGCCGGCCGGCCAATGGCGGAAACGCGAAAACCGAGTTCCTCGGCCGCGCCGCGCGAGAACGCGTTCCGGAGATCGACCAGAACCGCCTGGCGCATGGCCCGCTTGACGCGGGCGAGGTCGAGCCTGCGGATGCTGTCCCATTCCGTCACGACCACCACCGCATCGGCGTCGCGGACGCATTCATAGGCGTCCTGGCAGAACTCGACATCCGACAGCATGCGGCTCGCATTCTCCGTCCCGACCGGATCATAGGCGCGGATGCGGGCGCCGAAGCGCTGCAGCGTCTCGATCAACGGCACCGACGGCGCGTCGCGCATATCGTCCGTATCGGGCTTGAAGGTCAGGCCCAGCACCGCGATCGTGGCGCCCTCGACATCCCCGTCCAGCGCGTCCATCACCTTGAGCGCCATGCGGCGCTTGCGTGCCTCGTTGGCGGTAACGGTCTCCTCGACCAGCCGCAGCGCCACGCCATGGTCCTGCGCCGTGCGCAGAAGCGCCAGCGTGTCCTTCGGGAAGCAGGAGCCGCCATAGCCGGGACCGGCATTCAGGAAGCTCGCGCCGATGCGCTTGTCGAGCCCCATGCCGAGCGCCAGTTCGCCGACATCGCTGCCAACTTCCTCGCAGAGATCGGCGAGTTCGTTGATGAAGGTGATCTTGGTCGCCAGGAAGGCGTTGGCGGCATACTTGATCAGTTCGGAGGTGCGGCGGCGCGTGACGACGATGGGCGTGCCGCGCGTCTCGAGCGGCGGACCGTAGAGCTCCATCAGGGCCTTGCGAGCGCGTTCGTCCTCGACGCCGATCACCACCCGGTCCGGCTCGAGGAAATCGCGGATCGCGACGCCCTCGCGCAGGAATTCCGGATTGGAGGCGACCGAGAAGCTCCCCGCCGGCCGGATGGAGCCGATGATCTTCTCGACGACATCGCCCGTGCCGACCGGCACGGTCGACTTGACGGTGACAACCGCGCCCATTTCGAGATGCGGCGCCAGTTCGCGCGCCGCCATATAGACGAAGGAGAGGTCCGCGTCGCCATGGCCGGCGCGGGCCGGCGTTCCGACCGCGATCAGCACGACGGCCGCGCCCTTCAGCGCCTCGGCGAGGTTGCAGGTGAAGGCCAGCCGCCCCAGCGCCGTGTTCTCTTCGACCAGCTCGTCCAGGCCGGGCTCGTAGATCGGCAGGATCGCGCGCTTGAGGCCGGCGATCTTCTGCGCGTCCTTGTCGACACAGACCACCTCGTGCCCCCAGGCGGCGAAGCAGGTGCCGCTGACCAGTCCGACATAACCGGTTCCGATGACTGCGATTTTCATGTTCAGCCGTGCCTCCCTGCTAGTGTTGGCCACTGGTGATTTCGCCGCGCCAACGCGGATTGAAAACTGTCTTGTGAATCTGACGTCCGCCGATGCCCGCGCCGGACACCGAGAAGCGATCATCGAAGATCGAGAAGCTCTTGGTGCCCCAGGTCAGTGCCACGATGCCGTCCCGACCGCGCTCGGCGGTGGCGATGCTGACCACCGCGCAGAGAGTGACGAGACTGCTCGCCAGAGCCGGCCGGTAGAAACGGCTGCGCACCCGGACCGCGTTCTCACGGCCATGTCGCAGCACGATCACCGTCATCAGCAGCAGATAGAGGCTGGCATTGACGATCGCGAAGACATAGAAGCCACGCGTCTCGTCGGCGTCCGACACGAGCAGGACGGGAAGGACCGAGATCAGCGCGATGATCACATAAGGCGCGAGCACCCGGAACGGCAGTGGATCGACCTCGGACGTGCCCTTCGGCGTAACGCGAAAGTCGACGAACGAGCCGGTCAGCCAATCGCGAACCGCAGCGATCGTTCCCGCCAGAGCCCATGGCCAGCGTGCCAGCAGAAAGAGCGTCGCTTCCCAGCTGAAGATCTTGCCGTCGACGGGACGATAAGTCCGGCTCGACCGCCACCAGAACGCCAGCATCACCATGACGATGGACTGCGGCAGGAAATGGATCAGGAAGTCCGGATAGGTGACGTTGACAAAATTCTCGTTGTAGACCAGCACCACAGGCGGCAGCAGGAACGCAATCGTCATGCACAGCGCATTGAGCGGATACCAAAGCTGCGAGAACAGGAACTGGAACCGCAGACGAGGCGGAAGCTTCTTCACCAATCCCGGCGAATACTGCAGCAGGATCATCACCAGGCTGCGCGACCACTGGAATTCCTGCGTGACCAGGTCGGCGAAGGTGCGCGGCCCGTCGCCATGCGCAATAGCGTCGAGGGCATGCACGCCGCGCCAGCCATGCGCGTTCATGAAAAGCGTCGTCGAGTGATCCTCGGCGAGCTCGGGCCCAAGGCCGCCGATTTCCTTCAACGCAGCCGTACGCACCGCATAGTGCGAGCCGATGCAGAGGGGGGCATAGCCACCATTGTAGCCGGCCTGCAGCGCGCCGTGCATGCTGGCCTCGACATAGAGCCGCCCACGGGCCGACCAGCTTTCCGACGCGTTGCGGTCGCAGATGCTCGGTGCGGAGACGTAGCCAATCGCCGGGTCCGCGAAGGGGCGCAGCATGTTGTAGAGATAGCCGGGCTCCGGCACGTGGTCGGCGTCGAGCTGGGCGACGAAGTCGTAACGCTCGTAGCCATAGGTATCGTAGAAGAAGGCAAGGTTGCCTTCCTTGCAGCGCGTGCGACGCGGCCAGGTCTTCTGGTGATAGTCGGCGCGACCCTTGCGGGTCGAGACGAACACGCCATGCTCGGCACACCAGGCGAGCGTCTCCGGCGACGGATCCTCATCGGCGAGCCAGGTATCATGCGGGACATCTTGCGCCAGCATCGCCAGGAGCGTCTCGGCGACGACCGGAAAGGGCTCGGACGGCGCCTTGGTGACGACCATGGCGACCCGGCTGCCGGCCGGAATACGGAGCGGCCCATGCGGCCGGCGCGCATGGTAGAAAATCCAGATGAAGTAGACCGGCAGGACGGTGATCCAGGCCAGGACGGCAGAAATCAAGATCGAGCCGACGAGATGCGTATGGACGGCGGTGAAGAGCCACCACTGCCAAAAATAGCCGAGGGCCAACAGCCAGAGAAAAGCGCCGCCGACATACTCGACGCGTTTGCGGCTGGTGAAGATCGGCACCAGGAGCGGCTCGTCCGTTACGGCCGCCGGAGCGACGCGGGGCGTCTTCATGACCGCACCTCGAGCCCGAAGAACGGCGCCGCCGTGCGGATGATCGTGTCGAGGTCCGAATGCAGCGCCCGGAAGCCCAGCGTCTCCGCCGCCAACGCCGGATCGGCATAGAGGATCGGCGGATCGCCGGCCCGGCGCGGGCGCAGCGCAACCGGAACCTCGCGGCCCGTGACGCGGCCGATGGCGTCGAGGATTTCCTTGATCGACGTGCCGTGTCCGGTGCCGAGATTGACGGCGAGGTTGCCGCCGTCCCGGACCAGGTGCTCGACCGCCAGCACATGGGCGCGCGCCAGGTCGGTGACGTGGATATAATCCCGGATGCAGGTGCCGTCCGGAGTCTCGTAATCGTCGCCATAGACTTCGAGGACGTCGATCGACCGCGCCGCCGCCAGCATGGCGCGCGGGATCAGATGAGTCTCGGGATCATGCGCTTCGCCGATCTCACCCTCGATATCCGCGCCGCAGGCATTGAAATAGCGCAGCGACACGTAGCGAATGCCATAGGCGGCCGCATAGTCGGCCAGCATCTGCTCGGCGATCAGCTTGGTCCGGCCATAGGGATTGATCGGGTGCTGGGCCTCGCCCTCGCGGATCGGCAGGTGATCCGGCACGCCATAGGTGGCGCAGCTCGACGAGAAGATGACGGGCCGCGCACCGGCCCGGCGGCAAGCCTCCAGCAGGGACTGCGTGCCGTTGACGTTGTTGCGATAATACTTAGCCGGGTTCTCGACCGACTCCCCGACATAGGCGGAGGCGGCGAAATGGATGACCGCGATCGGATCGAACAGCTCGATGGTCGTGATCAGCCGCTCCGTGTCGAGGATGTCGCCCTCGACCAGCGGCCCCCAGCGGACCGCCGCGGCATCGCCCGTCGACAGATTGTCGTAGACGACCGGGAGATAGCCCTGCTGGGAGAGCAGCTTGGCCGTATGGCTGCCAATGAAGCCCGCGCCACCGACCACGAGGACGGATTGCCTGCTCATCACGATACCTCTGCGAGTACCCCGACCGAGCGGGGCAGCTGGCCTTCGAAATAGGCGATGGTCGACTTCAGCCCGTCGACCAGGGCGATGTCGGGCGACCAGCCGAGCTCGCGCCGGGCCACGGTGATGTCGGGCCGGCGCTGGCGCGGATCGTCGGTCGGCAGCGGAAGATGGACGATCTTCGACGACGAGCCCGTCATGCGGATGATTTGCTCGGCGAGCGCGCGCACGGTGAACTCGCCCGGATTGCCGATGTTGACCGGCGTGTGGATCGCCGGCCGGCGATACATGAGCCGGTGGAACCCCTCGATCAGATCGTCGACATAGCAGAAGGAGCGCGTCTGCGAGCCGTCGCCATAGACCGTGATGTCCTCGCCCTTCAGCGCCTGGACGATGAAGTTGGAGACGACGCGGCCATCGTCGGCGCGCATGCGCGGTCCGTAGGTGTTGAAGATGCGGACGATGCGGATATCGACGCCGTGGCGCTCGTGGAAATCGTGGAACAGGGTCTCGGCCGAGCGCTTGCCCTCGTCGTAGCAGGCGCGCGGGCCGAAGGAATTGACGTTGCCCCAATAGCCCTCCGGCTGCGGATGCACGTGCGGATCGCCATAGACCTCGGACGTGGAAGCCTGGAAGATGCGCGCGCCGTGCCGTACCGCCAGTTCCAGCAGATTGAGCGAGCCGATGACGCTCGTCTTCATCGTATGGATCGGGTCGGCCTGGTAATGCGGCGGCGAGGCCGGGCACGCCAGGTTGAAGATCTCGTCCACCGGCAGGTCGAGCGGATCGACGATGTCGTGGCGGATGACCGTGAAACCGTCGGTGCGCAGCAGGCCGCGCAGGTTCTCCATACGCCCGGTCGAGAAATTATCGACGCAGACGACGGAGTTGCCTTCGCGCAGAAGTCGTTCGCACAGATGCGACCCGAGGAAGCCCGCGCCACCGGCGACGAGGATGCGACGCCGCGCCTTCCCTTCGGGGATCATGCTCGATGTACGGAATACATCTCCCAATTACGCCTCCATCATAGCAATAGAAATCAGATTTCTATTCCGAACTGATCAGACATATATGAGGAATATTCCTCACATACTTCGTGTAGATGATGAATTGTTAAGACGTCATTCGATATACTGACGATATCGCCTCCTTTCACGGAGGTCGCTATCCCGGGGTCCGGAAAGTTGTCTTTGCGTCCATTTCGTTCGGGAAGCATTCCTCTGCGGCAGAGAACTGCCCCAGACGCCTCGCCGGAGCCAGAATTTCCGCGATTAGCGCAGGCCGATCGGGACAACCACGACCGCTTCGGTCAGCCCACTGGGCGTCCGGTTCTTCAAACCTCGTCCAGGCCGCTTCGACAGCCGTCAGGAACTTGTGCAGGTCGATTTCGAAAGGGAGATGGCGCCGATAGGCTTCGCCAATCCGGGAAAATCCGAGGATCGAGGCCGATGAGGCAGATGCCCGCCCCTTTGCATCGAGTCTGCAGGGGATCGATCCCTTCGCGGCGCGGACGGAGTTCGCGAGCCGTATCGGCATCCTGCACGGCAAGGACACCTTCATCGACGAGGAGGCCGTGCAGTCGGGCGGCTATTTCGGCGAGGGCTGGTGGCGTTACGCGCTGCCGGGGCGCGGTCTCGTCGACTGGCGCGAGCTGATCGGCGCCGCGCGACGCGACGGTTTCGATGGGGTGATTTCGATCGAGCACGAGGACCGCGACTTCGGCTGGCCGAAGGGTGACCTCGCGGCCCGGCTCGACGGCCACCGGCAGGCGGCCAAGCATCTGCGCGCCAGCCTGTAGCCGCTGGCCAATGGAAAAGGAGCGCCGGCGGGCAAGCCGGCGCGTTCCTCAGTCCGGCGTCTTCGGCCAGCCCATCTCCTCATCCACCTCGTGCACCGGGTCGAGCAGCAGCAGGTCCTGCATGTCGCCGAAGGATTCGAGCGTCGGCAGGAGCATCGTCGCGACCTGGGCTGCCGTGCCGGCGATCTCCGTCGGTACGGGCGCGTCCGTTGCCGGCCGCATCAGGCCGAGGGCCACCAGTTCATCGGCGAAGCGCTCGATCCCCTGCGCCAGTTCGCCATTGTCGCGCGCGATCTCGACCAGCGCCTCGACCGAATGGCCGGCGACCAGGTCGTGCCAGAGCACCGCAGCCGCATCCTTGATGCTGTAATAGATGCCGGTCTCGAGGTTGATCGCGACGATCTCGCCGTCGAAATCGTCGGCCGAGCATTCGGGCGACGCAAGTTCAAGAAGTCGGGCCGGCAAGATCTGTCCTCTCGGTGAATGGGCGAAGGAATGATAGCGGGGTCGAAGCAGGATGGTCCATGCCCTACTCGAACAGTGCCGCGTCCCGGAGAGGCAGGAAGTCGCGATCGGGCGGGATCGTCGCCAACTCCATTCCAGTCTCGTCGACCAGATAGTCGTAGCCTTGGGGCTGGTAGCGGCTGTCGGGGTCCATCGTGACATAACGCTGATACCGGGCGTGGCGATCCTCGGCGAACACCATGCGCAGGTGATAGAGATTGTGCGGCAGGTGCGCGCCGACGCTGGCGAGGCGCGTGACGATTTCCAGCGGCATCCAGTATCGATGCAGCGGACGCGGATCGAACTTGGTTTGGCGAATATCGTTGCGGAACAGCCCGTATCGCGCCTTGCGACCCCAGATACCGTCCTTGCGGTAATGCGAGCGATCGTTCCAGAGCTCACGAAATCGCAGCGAATAGGCCTCGATCCCCTTCGCGTCGGCGTCATCGAGAATAACGGCGACGTCGCGCGCGAAGCGCTGCTCGAGCCGCTCGTCGGCGTCGACGCAGAGAACCCATTGCGCCCCATGCTGACGGCCGGCCTTGATCAGCGCCATTTGATTGCCGCGCTCGTTCCAGGGCTGGCCGGCGGGATTACGGATAACCTGCAGCACTTTCGGGTGGGCGGCGAGAATCTCCGCCGTCGCATCCTCGGAACCATCGTCGAGCGCGATGATGCCGTCGACGGCCGGCGCGACGTTTTCCAGCCAGCCGGGCAGGAAGCGCTGCTCGTTGCGGGCCTGAAGAAGCGCGACCAGCCGCATCAGCTTGTCTGTCCGCTGCGGCGCCGGTCGAGCATCGCCTTCAGAACCGGTGCGTAACTCTTCTGGCGCAGCGCCTTGGTGCTCTGGTTGCCGAGATGGACCCGGCGGCCGGAGACGACGGCATCCAGCATGATCACCTCGACGCCGCGATCGCGGGCCCGGCCATACCAGTCGAGGAACTCGCCGACGGCGAAGCCCTCGTCGAGCGGGCCGATGGCGCGGAACGTGTCGAGCCGGGCGAGCATCGTGCCCGCCGAGAAGGCCGGCATCGGCTGCGGTGGGCAGACCAGGCCGCTCGCCTCGGCGGGCGTCAACTCGGGCGAGAGGAAATGCTGCATGTGACCGAAGACGAGCCGGTTGGGGGCCGAATGCAGCGCCTGCTGCTGCAGCGCGAGCTTGTCGGGCCGCCAGACGTCATCCGCGCTCAGGAAGGCGAGCAGGTCACCACTGGCGATGCGACTGCCATGATTCAGGGCCGCCGCGACGCCGGCATTGGCCTGGCGTACATAGGTCACCGCCGCGAAGCTGCGCGCGATCTCCGCCGTGCCATCCGTCGAACCGTCGTCGACGACGATGATCTCGGCTGCCGGAACCGTCTGCTCCAGCACGCTCGCCACCGCCTCGGCCAGATAGGCCTCCGCGTTGAACGCGGGAATGACCACGCTGACCCGATCGGTCGCGGCCATCGGTCCGTCCTGCTGCATGTTGCCCCGAAGCACTGGTCCCAGAAATCGCGCGATCCTTACCGCCTCCGCGCCGCCGGGCAAGCCCGCGACGGGGAAAAACCTTGGTCACCAACGTGCAAATCGTTCCGGGCACAGATCAAGCAGGGCGCTGCCGACTCGGGTTCCGCGAAGCGCGTCGTGCAGGGCGCGCGGCGTGAAGTCGGGTGGCGAACGCCGCAGATAGGGTTTGACGATCTGCGTCCGCAGCGCGGCGTAGTCATCCAGGCTGGCGTCAGGGACGATGGCGCGGAGGGGATAGGTCGCGAGATCGGCGGGAAGATCCTCGGTCCTCGCCGCGGCCAGGAAGAACTGTACGGCCTGGCAGCGCACATTGAGCGAGAAGAGCACCTGCATCACCCAGGAGAGTTGCGACATGCTGATCGGATCCGCCTGGCGGAAGGGATGCAGGTCCTTGAGCCGGAAGGAACCGTCCGGCATGCGGACATAGCCGCAATAACCGATGAGATCATGCTCGACCGCGAGCCGAAGGATATCGGCGCTCAGGCAGATATTGACGTCGAGATAGTCGTCGAGCGCGCCGGAGCGAGGAACGTTGACGCCCGTCCAGTCGCGCCCCCATTCGAAGAGGGAGAACCACGCCGTATGGGTCTCGGTCTCCACCCGGCCATAGCCGACACACGGCACCACGGGAATGCCGCGTGCGGTCAGGAGCCGGCTGACACGGAACTCGGTCGCGGCCTGCTGGAAGGAGGCCGCGCCGAGATAGGCGTTGTCGTGGCCGGACGCGACGTCGTCCATCACGCGTCCATCGAAGTCGAACGTCACGGCCGCCGGACCGGTCCGGCTGAAAGAGCCGAACCGCACGCGGCCGCCGTTCAGCCCGGCGCCCTTGATCTTCAGCGCGTAACCGCCCTTCTCCGGATGCGGCAGGCGAACGGATCGGCTGCCGTCTGGGATGCCGATGCGCCCGCCCCGCTCGAACCAGGCCTGAACCCGCCGCGCGACCGCGTCGCTGGCGTGGCGGACTTCTATGCTCTTGATTTCCATCGGAACTGCGAGGTCCAAGCCTGTTTATTGTCGATGAGGAAGGGGCACCAGCTAGACAATAGTCCAGCGATTGCTTCAACTGCCGGCGAGTGGCTTCGCCGGTATGGAGTGGCGATCAGATGACGCAGACCAACGGCCCCGACGCCGGCGTGGATCGTGGCAACGTGGTGGCGTGGATGCGCCGGATCATAACCCAGGCGGAGGCGCTGCCGGGAGACGCGCTCACGACGCTGCGGATCGCTCCTGCGGGGCTGAATCTCGAGACCCGCTATGACGATCCGGATTTCGCCGCCGCCTACACGGCGCGGTTTCGCAACGTCGAGGGCGAGCCGACGCCGCCAGGCCGCCTCTATGTGCTGACGGGCAAGGTGCCGGGCTTCCAGTCCGTGCCCAAATGGCGCGACGCCTCCTGCCCTCCGGCCGAATTTCAGGCCATCGTCACCGCAGCTGGCCTGCGGGCCGCCTACCCTTTCCAGAGCCGCCTCTGGCGCTTCTTCGACGCGCAGTCGGGGATTGGCGTGCAATGGACTACCGGTGTCGACGCGCTTCCGCCCTGGGACGGCTCCGCGCCGCTCCGCCAGCATCTTCACTGGCTGCTGGAGGGCAATGGACTGCGCCTCGCGCATGCCGCGACGCTCGGCCGGCCGGATCGCGGCCTCGTGCTGTTCGGCAAGGGCGGCGCCGGCAAGTCCGGGACCACGCTGGCGGGTCTCGCGGCGGGCCTCTCCACCGTCGGCGACGACTATATCGCGCTCGGAAATGCCCCATCCCCGGTCGCGCGGCCGCTCTATCGCGTCGTCAAGCAGGACAAGGCAGGACTGGCACGCAACAAGGCGCTGGTCGAGAGGACGGTCCATCTTTCGGGAAACTGGCGCGGCAAGGTCGAGTTCGACCCCGACCAGTTCTTCCCTGGCGCGACCATCGACGGAATCGCGCTCCGGGCCGCCGTCCTGCCCCGCATCGCCCATGCGCGCCAGCCTTCGATCGCGCCGATCCGCCCGCAAGCGATCATGCTGGCGCTGATGAGCTCCAACCTGCACCAGTTCGCCGGCGAAGCAGACAGCGGCATGGCGTTCTTCGCGCGGCTGCTGGCGCAGTTGCCGTGCTTCCAGATGGAGCTGTCGGCGGACGCAGAGCGGAACGGGAAACTTCTGCGCGACTTCATCGACGACCTGCCGGTTCAGCCTCTCGCGCTGGACGCGGCTTCGTAGATCGCATCGAGGCAGGGACGGAGCGGTGGCGCGGCCGGATCGCGCGCCATCGCATCGAAGGCGGCCAGCTCGAACGCCGCGGGATCGCCGATCGCCTCGGCGGCCTGGGCCAGGCGTTCATGAATGAGGGTTTCCGCCGGCAGCGTGAAGGTCGCGATCTCGCCCAGCATCCAGGCCCGGTCATGCAGCCTTCTAGCGACGAGCCAATCCGCCATGCCGACCAGCCTACCACCGTGAAAAGCCGCGAGCCAAGCCGCCGCGTCGAGATGCACGGCCGCCCTCGCCCCGTCTTCGACCTCGCCGCGCGCAAGCAGCAGCTCGGCGCAGTCGAGACGGATGGCGAGGTTCTCCGGGTCGCGCCGATGGGCCCGCTCGGCATAGCGGATCGCACGGGACATCTCGCCGCGCGCGCGGCAATCGCGGCTCTTCCGATGGGCGCGTCCGGCACGGTGTAGCCCGACCAGCCCAACGAAGAGGCCGGCTCCATAGGAGACGGATGCCGGCGCGAGCCGAGACCGGATCGAGCCCAGCCGCTGCGGCGCCACCTTCAGCATGTCGCGGGCGATGCGCAGCGCCGTGCCGGCACGCTGGCGTGCGCCTTCGATCAGTTCGCCGACGAGATCGGCCCGCCAGGGCGAACGCTGGTCGCGGGCCGGGTGATAGCGCGCCGCGCGCCGGCCGCGACCGAACATCTCGGCCCAGAAGCGCAACCGGCCCGAGGGAGCGGCATGCTCGGTCTGCACGCGGGGATCCCAGGCGGGATGCACCTGTTTGCCGAGGCGCCGCGCCAGATCGGTATCCTCGCTGATCCGGAGCGCGGGATGGAAATAGCCGAACTGGCCGAACACATGCCGATCATAGGAGGCGCCGTAACGCAGGGCCTGGGTCGGCGGAACCTGCGGCGACCGCGCGCCGAAAAGGCAGAGATGCGCCGCGACGGCAAGATCGCTGTCGAGATCCGACGGAACGATCGCAGATGCCACGCCCCGTGCGCCACGACCATGGGCGGCCAGCCTGGCGCGGATCCAGCCGGGCCGTGCTCGGCAATCACCGGCGAGGAAGGCGACATGGGGCGCCACGCTCGCATCGATGCCGACATTACGCGCCGCGCCGGCATAGAGCGGCTGGCGGATGTTCAGGATGCGCAATCGGTCGGCATGATCCGCGAGCAGCGACTTCGGATCGCCGCCACCGGAATTGACGACGACGATCTCCGCCTCTTCGTCCTGCTCCAACAGAGACGAAACGGCCTGGACCAGGCCCGGCTGGGCCCGAAAGCCGATCACCACGACGGCTAGCTTCGATCTGGCGACGGCCTCTCCCTCGTGCAAAGAGGCCTCGCCCTCGAACCACCGGCGCCAGCGGCGGGATGGCAGCAAGGCACCGGCATCTCGCTGCGTCGACCTCCCGACCCATTCTGCCAACGCCGCGATGCGGGGATTGGAAGGGAACTGCCGGACCAGGCTACCGGTCAGTTCCGCCGCCGCGGCATCTTGGCCCCGTTCGGCAAGGACCGCGCAGAGCCGGTAGCGCGGATAGATCAGCTCGGGCGCCATGGCCGCCATGTGGCCATACAAGCCTTCGGCATCTTCCCAGCAGCCGCCGATTTCGAGAATGCGGCCGGCGAGCGCGAGCGAATGCGGGTAGGAAACGTCCGCCGTCGCGAGCTGGCGGGCATGATCGAGGGCCACTTGCCGCTTACCGGCGCGCAGGCTGGCGAGCATGAGGCCGACGCTGTCGTCAGCGCCTCGCCCATTCGTAGCGTCCCTTCGTCCCAACTCCGGCAATGGCGACAATTTTCCCCCACGAATTCAAGGCCTTGGTTCAGATCGCCGGGTATCCCAGCGATCGAAGACCCTCGGGAAAACCGATCGCTCTTTCTGGATCGCGCGCCCGCCGCATGCAAAAATGCCCCAGAGACTCGCACCGGGGAAGGTCGAACGAAACGTGACTGTGCAAACCGTGCTGATTTCGTTCGATGACTGCGTCGACATCGAGAGCTGGAATGCCAACAACGGCGCTCGCGGGGCACAAGTCCGCCCCGCCAAGCATCTCGGTTACTAACCATGGCAAAGCGACCGAGAAGCTGGCCGAAGGGCGTCGTCGACCTACTGGTGCGGACGGCGCTTTGCCCCGCGCCGGAAGCAGCGCGCGCCTGGCAGGCCTGGAACGAAACCCGGGATTTCGACGACATCACCTGGGACGAGATGCGCCTGCTGGTGCCGGTCGCAGCGCGCCTGGCGGAGCTTGATCCCGCCTCGCCGCTGAGGCCGCGCATCGACGGGCTGGCGAAGCATCTCTGGACGCGGACCCAGCTGAAACTGCACGAGGCGGCCCACGCGCTCGGTTGCCTGAACCAGGCCGGGGTGCCGTTCCTCGTCTTCAAGGGCGGAGCTCAATATGCCGAGGGCCTGGCCATATCGCCGCGTCGCGTCATGGGTGACATCGACATTCTGATCCGGCTGGACGATGCGGGTCGCACGCTCGATGCGCTGAAGCTGGGCGAATGGCTGCCGGTGAGCGGCGATTCCTTCGCCTTCCTGCGGCGGCTCGCCGCCGCGAGACTACGGGGCAATTTCCGAAAGGGGCCGAATGGCGAGATCGACCTCCACGTCACGCCCTTCCATTTTTCGCGCGATGCCGAACGGCTCGACGCGGCCCTCTGGAGCCGTGCCCAGACGGCGCGACTCGCCCTGCACCCGGTTCTCGTTCCCGATCCGACCGATTCCATGCTCCTGCTGCTAGCGCATGCAGCCGAAGGGACCGGCGGCGACTGGGCCATCGATGCCGCGACGCGGATCGAGCGCCAGAAGATCGATTGGAACCGCCTGGCCGAGACCGCCGACGAGCGCGGCCTCGTCCCGGCCTGCCGCGCCGGCCTCGGCTATCTGTCGGAGGGCCTGGGCGTTCCCGTGCCGGCGCATGTGACCGCCGACCTCGCTTCGTTGCGGGCCTCCCCGGCGGAGCGGCTGAAATACTGGTCGAATGTCCACCATCCGAGCGAGCGTGACTGGATCGAGAAATCCGCGAACCGTCTTGCCGACCGGATTCTGCGCCGGCGCGGCTTTCAGCTGGAACTGAAGGACGAGCACGTCATCCTGATCCGAAGGGCGGCACGCCCCCTCGGCGCGTGGTTCTATCGCGACCGATCGGGAGGCCGGAAGGCGACTTCCGCAGCAACGCTGGAAGATCATCGGACGCTGGCCTCCGTGCGCGAGGGCGCGCAACTCGTGATCGAGCTCGAACTCGCGCCTCCGGCCAAATTGCGCCGTTTCCTGTTCGAGGTCTGCATCGACGGCGTCGCCATTGCCCGTCTTCGAACCCGCGCGGGCGGCGGCAAGTCAAACGGGCCCGTCCTAAGGCTGTTCCGGCTGCCCCTCCCGAAGGGCGCAACCGGCGATCTGAGACTCTCGCTATCGGCCCGGCCGCTTCGCAGGCCAAGACCAAGGGCTTCCGCCGCGGACATTGCCGACACGGAAGCGTTGCCGTTCCGCGTCGTCGGAATCCGGGCGGCCTGAGGCGACCGCCCGATTGCGGGGCGTCGGAAATAGGTCTTGTAGGCCGTCGTCACGTTGAAGCCGGCATCGCCCCCGTAGATCACGTTCCATTTGTCGAAGGTCGTGCAAGGGTGCGGGATGTCCAGGATCACCATGTCGCCGATCCGTAGCGGGCTGTCGACCGGGATGCGCATGAACGCATGCTGGTTGGCACCGACAGGTCCAAGAGAAGCTCGAGGATGATGTTGCAACAGGCGGGTCCGCCCGCCGACAGCACGACCTCGCAGTTGCGGCGCGCGATGAAGTTCGCTATTCATCATCTCAACATTTCTTGAAAGGTTGAAATGATGAACCAGCAGCAGGCCCTGAGCGCCTTCGCGGCGCTGTCGCAGGAAACGCGATTGCAGATCGTGCGCCTGCTGGTGACCGCGGGGCCCGTCGGACTGGCGGCCGGCGCGATCGGCGAGGCGGTCGGGGCCTCGTCGTCCAAGGCCTCGTTTCATCTGAGCCACCTCGAACAGGCGGGCCTGATCGAGTCGAGGCGCGAATCCCGCTCGATCATCTACAGCGCCGCCTACCCGGCGCTGGCCGGCCTGATCGGCTTCCTGATGCGCGATTGCTGCCAGGGCCGCCCCGAGGTTTGCGAACCGGCCGTGGCGGCGATCTCCGCCTGCGCCTGCGCCTGCTGAGGGCGCTTAGCCATGGATTTCGTCGTCTACCACAACCCCGATTGCGGCACGTCACGCAACACGCTCGCCCTGCTCCGCGACGCCGGCGTCGCGCCGCGGGTCGTCGAATATCTACGGACCCCGCCGAGCCGCGCGGAACTGGCCGAGCTGATCCGCCGGATGGGGCTCGCCGTGCGCGACGTGATCCGCCAGAAGGGCACGCCCTATGCGGAACTCGGGCTCGACGACCCGTCCCTCGGCGAGGACGCTCTGCTCGACGCGATGATCGCGCATCCCATCCTGATCAACCGCCCCATCGTCGTCGGCCCGGGCGGCGTGAAGCTGTGCCGACCGTCCGACGTCGTCCTCGATCTGCTCGCACCCGGGCTCACAAGCCCCCTACTCAAGGAAGAAGGCGTGCCGTTCCTCGTCGACGAGTCTGTGCGGGCCGATGACCCGGCCCTGCTGGAGGCCCTGCAGGCGGCCGCACTCCCGATCGACGATCTCACCGAGACGGCGTGCCGCTTCTTCGCCTACCGGACGCTCGCCGGGCAGCGCATCGGCTTTGGCGGTTACGAGGCGCTCGGCGAGAACGCCCTGCTCCGGTCCATCGTCGTCCAGCCGGACTGGCGCGCCAAAGCGCTCGGCCGCAATCTGGTCGCGCTCCTGCAGCGCCGCGCGTTTGACGAGGGTGCCCGCCGCGCTTGGGTGCTCACCGCCGCCGCCGCCCCGTTCTTCGAGAAGATCGGGTTCAAACCCGTCGCCCGGGACGATGCGCCCGCCGCCGTGCTCGCGACGCGGCAGGCCCGCGAACTATGCCCGGCCGACGCCACCCTTCTCGCCCGCGCCATACGTTTCTAGAGGCCAGCCCGTGTCCATCTTCGAACGCTACCTCACGCTTTGGGTAGCCCTCTGCATCGTCGTCGGCATCGCCCTTGGTCACCTGATGCCGGGCGTGTTCCACGCCATCGGCGCCGCCGAAATCGCCAAGGTCAATCTGCCTGTCGCGGTCCTGATCTGGCTCATGGTCATCCCCATGCTGCTGCGGATTGACTTCGGGGCGCTCGGTCAGGTCGGCCGCCATTGGCGCGGCATCGGCGTCACCCTGTTCATCAACTGGGCCATCAAGCCCTTCTCCATGGCGCTGCTCGGCTGGCTGTTCATCGGCTGGTTGTTTCGCCCGCTCCTGCCCGCCGACCAGATCGACAGCTACATCGCCGGCCTGATCATCCTCGCCGCCGCGCCCTGCACCGCCATGGTGTTCGTGTGGTCGAACCTGACCAGGGGAGAGCCGCTCTTCACGCTGTCGCAGGTGGCGCTCAACGACGCGATCATGATCGTCGCCTTCGCGCCCATCGTCGGCCTGCTGCTCGGCCTCTCGGCCATCACCGTGCCTTGGGGCACGCTGCTGCTCTCGGTCGGGCTCTACATCGTCGTACCCGTGATCATCGCCCAAATCATCCGCCGCCGGGTGATCTCCACGGGCGGAGAAGCCGCGCTGGCGGGGCTACTGCGCCGTCTCGGTCCGGTCTCTCTGGTCGCGTTGCTCACGACGCTGGTGCTGCTGTTCGGCTTCCAGGGCGAACAGATCATCGCCCAGCCTCTGATCATCGGCCTGCTCGCCGTTCCCATCCTGATCCAGGTCTATTTCAACGCCGGCCTCGCCTATCTCCTGAACCGGGCCACGGGCGAAGCGCATTGCGTCGCCGGCCCCTCCGCCCTGATCGGCGCATCCAACTTCTTCGAATTGGCGGTCGCCGCCGCCATCAGCCTGTTCGGCTTCCATTCCGGAGCCGCGCTCGCGACCGTCGTGGGCGTCCTGATCGAGGTGCCGGTGATGCTCTCCGTCGTCTGGATCGTGAACCGGTCAAAGGGCTGGTACGAGCGCGGCGCTGCAGTCCAGCTTGTGGCCGGTGCCTCGAAGACTATCCAGTTTCCTGAGCGGCCCACGGAAGGCAGCCGAACATGAACGGAACTGGCCGCCATGCCGGCCGATCCAACGCCTGCGTAGTGTCCGGGACCGAACCCGCCGCCTGAAAGGACTGCAAAATGCTTGAGTATGCCGTCTCCGCCCGCCGCATCGACAGCTCCGGCTCGGAGGCCACAACGAAGGAAGCACGGATCATTCTCGATACCTGCCTCGCCGGGCGGGCGGATGCCTTCAACCCGACCGAGATGCTGCTGGCCAGTCTTGCGGCCTGTATCCTGAAGGGCACCGAGCGGGTCATCCCGATGCTTCAATTCGATCTGCGCGGCATCGAAGTCAGCCTGCATGGCGTGCGCCAGGACGCTCCGCCAAAGATGCTGCGCATCTCCTATGAGATCGTGGTCGACACAGACGAAACCGACCAGCGGATCGACCTGCTACACCGCAACCTGCAGAAATACGGCACGATCTACAACACGCTGGCCGAAGCCACGGACCTTGTCGGCAATATCCGCCGCAAGGAGGTCTGATGACCAACGATCACGATCCCACACCGCCCGCCATGACGAACAGATCATCGCGCTTGGTCCGCCCCACTCTTGAGGAGAAGCGGACATGATCCCCGCACCGCCCAACGTCGCCGTCGAATTGCTTAACCCGCCCGAGGCCGGCAAGCTGCGGGCGCCGGTTTCCACGCATCGCCCGCGCATCCTGCTGCTCTACGGCTCGCTGCGGGAACGCTCCTACAGCCGCTTTCTGACTTTGGAAGCGGAACGGTTGCTGCAGCACTTCGGCGCCGAAACGCGGGTGTTCGATCCGCACGGCCTGCCGCTGCCGGACGCCACCGCCGCCGACCATCCGAAGGTGAAGGAGCTGCGCGAGCTGGCGCTCTGGTCGGAGGGTCAGGTCTGGACCAGCCCCGAACGGCATGGCGCGATGACCGCGGTGATGAAGGCCCAAATCGACTGGATCCCGCTTTCCGTCGGCGCCATCCGGCCGACGCAGGGGCGGACGCTCGCCGTCATGCAGGTCTCTGGCGGCTCGCAGTCCTTCAATGCCGTCAACCAGCTGCGCGTGCTCGGGCGCTGGATGCGCATGATCACCATCCCGAACCAGTCCTCGGTCGCCAAGGCGTTCCAGGAGTTCGACGAGGCCGGCCGCATGAAGCCGTCGAGCTACTATGACCGGGTCGTCGACGTGATGGAGGAACTGGTCAAGTTCACGCTGCTGACGCGGGACGTCTCCCCCTACCTGACCGACCGCTACAGCGAGCGCAAGGAGGCCGCCGAGGCACTCGAAGCCCGCCTCTCGCTCGCCACGGCGGCAGGCGGATCCTGAACCACCCGTCGCCGGACGGAGGTCCGCGGGGGAAGCCTCGGGCCCGGAACCCGATCGCGTCGTTGATCAGGCGCTGAACGACAGCCGGATGAGCTGGCTGTTCATCACCGCGTGCTGCCACTCGACGATCCTGCCGCTATCGAGCCGACCAACCGCCGAGACGTCGAGCAGGGGGGCGTTGCGGGGGCACTCCAGCAGGGCGGCTTCCTCGTCCTGCGGCATGCGCGCCCCGACCGTGGTCGAAACGCGCCGGAGGTCGCCCAGCCCTTCCTCGCGCAAGAGCGCCGTGAAGGACCCTCCGAGGGTCAGACGATTCTCGAAGTCGGCAAGGAGATCGAGCGGGAAATAGCGGGTCGCGAGAATGAACGGCACGTCATTGCCGAGAACCAGCGCCGTATAGCGCAGGACACCGTCGCCCTGCCGGATCTGCAGCTTCTGCGCCATGTCCGGATCGGCGGAGAACGTCCCGATCTCGATCATCCGCCAGCCACTGTCGACGCCCAGGCGCTGGAGGACATCGCGGAAACGCGACACCGCATCGATCTCGTAGACGATGCCGTTCTGCATGACATAGCTGCCGCGTCCGTTGACGATGCGGATGAGCCCGTCCTGCGAAAGGGCCAGATAGGCCCGTCGCACCGTGTTGCGGCTGACGCCGCTGGCGGCGGAAAGCTGGTGCTCGGTCGGCAGGCGCTCGCCGGGCGCGAACCGTCGGCTCCGAATGCCCTGCTTCAGCTCGTCATAGAGCGTTTCCCACTGCGGTTTCATTGGCTTCTCGCTTGGTATCGACCGACGGCGCGGCGCGGAAACGGACTGTCTCCGTCGCGGACGCCCTGTGCTGTACCTACAGCTGTCACGCGCCTTACACAATCGGCCTGTATGCGAAGGGCCAGCGGCGGCATCGGCTCGCCGGCCGCGATCTTCGGAAGCGCGGCACCTTGGCAGCGAGGCAATACGGGGGATTGAACCGGCGACGGGCGATGCGGCCGTAAGGCAACGCATACGCGCTTCGCGGCGAGCGAACACATTGGCGTCTCGGCTATCGAGACGCCCGCAACGACAAGGCTTGGTCGGGCGGCGGCAATGGCCGCGCGACGAAATGGACAACCGAAATCGAAGCAACAGGCGGCAGTGGGCATGTCGTTCCCTGCGAGGGATGGCTGCCGCCTTGAAACCTGGGGACCACGATGAACCGCAGACAGTTTTTCCGCTCCACCATCGCCGCCGCGGCGCTGATGGCAATGCCGGCCGCTGCCATGGCCGATACCAGCCGCATCGATGTCTACATCACCGGCGACTCCAACATCATCAATTTCTGGAACAACATCATCAAGCCGGCCTATGAGAAGGCCAATCCGGAATACACGCTCAACGTCGTCAGCGCGCGCAACAACATCGCGCCGATCGTCGAGCGCACGCTGGCGGCGCTCGGCACCGATGCCGACCCGCAGGTCGACATCTTCGACGAGAACGACCCGAACCTGCCGAAGGGCGCCATCGAGAAGGGACTCTGGGTCGACTTCTCGAAGGCCGGCCTCGCCAACTACGACAAGCTCAATCCGGTCACGCTGGAAACCAGTTTCGGCCTGCCCTATCGCGGCACGCAGGTGGTTCTCGCCTACGACACGACGAAGCTGTCGCCCGAGAATGCGCCCAAGACCTGGGCGGAGCTGGTCGCGTGGATGAAGGCCAATCCGGGCCAGTTCACCCACAATCGCCCCGACACGGGCGGTTCGGGCGGCAATTTCGTCCGTCGCGCCATCCACGAAGCCAATGGCCGCGATCCCTCCCTCTTCCGCATCGACAACTATGTCGCCGGCGAGAGCGACGCCATGCTGGCCAAGGGCTTCGAGCTCCTGAAGGAGATCGCGCCCTACACCTACGGCCCCGGCTCCTATACCGGCGACAACATGCAGTCGATCCAGCTGCTCGCGCAGGGCGTGGTCACCATGGTTCCGGTCTGGTCCGACATGGCGCTCGACGCCGTCAACAAGGGTGTCCTGCCTGAGACGACCGGCTTCACGCAGCTGACCGACCTCGCCTTCGCCGGCGGCTTCGCCGACATGACGGTGCCGACCAATGCCGGCAACCTCGAAGCAACGATGAAGCTGGCCGACCTGGTGCTGTCGCCGGAGGTCCAGACCAAGGTCGTCACCGAGATCGGCGCCTTCCCGGCGATCTCGTGGGATCACCTGCCGAAGGACCTGGCCGCGAAATACGCCGCCATGCAGCCGGCCTCGATCCCGACCTTCCCGGGTGGCCCTTGGGTTTCGGCGATCAGCGATGGCTGGTTCCGTACCGTTGCCCCTCATGTCACGCGCTGAGCTCATCAGCCAACGCGCAGCGGGGGGGAGGCTCATCGGCCTCCTCCTTGTTGCCGCGCCGGTATTCCTGGTCGTGGCGCTGATCCTCTGGCCGGTCGCGCTGGCGGTCTTCGACACGCTCACGGTCGAGGGGCCATCGGGGCCGCGCTTCAGCCTCGACGCCTATCGCTTCTTCTTTTCCGACGAGTTCAGCCTGCGCAACCTCTGGATGACCATCCAGGTGGCAACCATCTGCACCGTCCTGCTGCTGCTCCTCTGCCTGCCGATCGCGCTCTATCTGCGCTTCTCCGCGTCGCGCCTCACGGGCTACATCCAGGCACTGGCCCTGTTCCCGCTATTCGTCCCGTCGATCCTGCTTGCCTATGCGCTGATCCGCACGCTCGGACCGAACGGCTCCGTCGACATCCTGCTCAACGCGGTCGGGCTGCCGAAACTGCCATCGCCCTATCTGACCCCCTGGGGACCGATCATCGGCCTGGTCTGGGACAACCTGCCCCTGACGCTCCTGATCGTGCTGGCCGGCCTGAGCAACGTATCGCGCGCCTCGATCGACGCCGCGCGCGACGCTGGCGCCAACCGGTTCCAGGTGCTGGCCTACATCATCCTGCCGCGCATTCGCGGCACGCTGCTGGTGGCGGCCTCCTTTGTCATTCTCGGCCTGTTTTCCGCGTTCACGCTGCCCTACCTGCTCGGCCCGGCCGTGCCGGAAATGATGGGCCCGTTCATGCGCCGCACCATCATCGAGGTCGATGACCCGATCCAGGCGCGCACCCAGGCCGTCGTCACCTTCCTCATCTGCGCGATCTTCGCCCTCTTCTACGTGCGATCGGTGGCGCGCACCCGGCGGGAGCAATCAACATGAGCCTCTCCGGACACGCCCGGGCCAGCCGGCCCGGTCTCCGCCTCGCCGGCGCCCTGCCCGACTGGGCCGGCATCGTCATCGCCATCCTGCTCTCGGCCTTCATCCTGCTGCCCCTGGTCAATGTCGCGATCTGGGCCTTCACCGAGGTCTGGCGGTATCCGGCGGTAATCCCGCAGAAATTCGGCTTCCGCTTCTGGAGCGACGTGCTCGGGCGCGGCGACGTGCACCTGGCGATGACGACCTCGCTGTCCCTCGCGGCGATCGTCACCGCGCTGTCGGCCGTGATCTGCCTGCCCGCGTCCTACGCGTTCGCGCGGCTGGACTTTCCCGGCCGCAACCTCTTCTTCATGTCGTTCCTGACGGTCTATGCGTTCCCGAAATTCGGCCTCTACATCACCATCGCCACCATCTTCATCGGCCTTGGCTTGATCGGCAGCTTCTGGGGCGTGGTGCTGATCCAGCTGGTGTCGACCCTGATGTTCATGGTGTGGATCCCGGTCTCGGCCTTCCAGAATGTCGACCGCCGGCAGGAAGAGGCGGCCCGCGACGCCGGCGCGTCGCCGCTGCGCGTGTTCTGGTCGATCACGCTGCCGCAGGTCCTGCCCGCCGTGTCGGCCGCGGTGCTGCTGACCTTCGTCAATACCTTCTACGAGACCGAGGTCGCCTGGCTGATCGGCGCGCCGGAAGTGCGCACGGTGCCGCTGCTGATGATCCGCTTCATCAACTCCGAGCTGGTGGTCCAGTACGGCGCGGTGCTGTCGCTGATGCTGTGGGTCCCCTCGTTTCTGCTGCTCATACTCGCCCGCCGTTTTCTGGGCGCGCAGGCGCTCGGCCGTGCGCTCGGTGCTTGAGATTTCAAGGAGTTCACCAGCATGGCCACACTGGAAGTCAAGAATCTGAGCCGGGTCTTCGCCGATACCCGCGCCGTCGACGAGCTGACGCTCAGCGTCGGCGACGGCGAGCTCGTCTGCCTGCTGGGCCCCTCCGGGTCCGGCAAGTCGACGGTGCTGCGCATGATCGGCGGTTTCGAACAGCCGAGCGGCGGCTCGATCCTGATCGACGGTCAGGACGTGACGCGGGTGCCGCCGGAACGACGCCCGACCGGCATGGTGTTCCAGAGCCATGCGCTTTGGACGCACATGAACGTGTTCGCCAACGTGGCATTCGGCCTGAAGCTGCGCCGGCGCCCGAAGAGCGAAATTCGCCAGAAGGTGGAAGCCGCGCTGGCGACGGTGGGGCTGGAAGGCTTCGGCGAGCGGCGCACGACGCAGCTGTCCGGCGGCCAGCAGCAGCGCGTGGCGCTCGCCCGCTCGCTCGTGCTGGAACCCAAGATCCTGCTGCTGGACGAACCTTTCGCCAGCCTCGACCAGCACCTGCGCGAGCGACTGCGCGAGGAGGTGCGCGAGATTCAACGCCGCGCCGGCATCACCATGGTCTTCGTCACGCATGGCCAGGACGAGGCGCTCGCCATCGCCGACCGGATCGCGGTCATGCGCAATGGCAGGCTGGAGCAGTTGAGCCGGCCAGACATGCTCTACCGGCAGCCGCAGACCGAGTTCGTCGCCGGCTTCGTGGGCCAGATGAACCTTCTGCCCGGCACCGTGCAGGGCGGCATGCTGCGCGCCGCCACCATCGAGCTGCCGGTTCCCGTAGCCGATGGTCCGGCGACGCTGGCCCTTCGGCCCGAAGACATCGTCCTGCAGCGGCGCAACGACGGCCGCGGCGCGCAAGTGACGCGCGTGACCGACTTCGGCACCCATCTTTCGATCGAGGTCGGGACGCTGAACCACGAAAAGCTCCGGATCAGCGCGCAGCCGGAAACCGGCTGGGCCCCCGGAATGGCCGCCGACGTCCTGCCTCGCCGCTTCGCCGTCTACCGGAACGGCGATCTCTGCTTCACCCCGCCGGCCGGGCTCAACGCCGCCCTCCCCGCGCAGGTCCTGCCGTTCACGCCACCCCGCGAGACGAGCCTCGCGACGGCCTTCCCCCAAGCAACCCCTCTGAGAGAGAGCCTCGTCAATGCTTGATGCATTCACCGCGCCAGGACGATTCTTCCGCGGCAACCTGCACTGCCACTCCTCGCGTTCGGACGGCGACCCGACTCCGGCGCGCGTCTGCGCCTTCTATCGCGACGCCGGCTACGACTTCATCAGCCTGACCGATCACTTCATGGAACGCTTCGGCTATCCGGTCGTCGACACCACGCCGTTCCGCGCGGACGGGTTCACGACGCTGATCGGCGCGGAGCTGCATGCGGAGGGGATCGACAATGGCGAGATCTGGCACGTGCTCGCCAACGGCCTGCCGCTCGACTTCGCCCCCCTGATGCCGGGCGAGACGGCGGCGCAGCTGGCGCAGCGCGCCCTCGACGCGGGCGCCTTCGTGTCGATCGCCCACCCCGGCTGGTACGGACTGACGCTGGACGACGCGCTGGCCATGCCCCCGGCGCACGCCGTCGAGGCGTACAACTCCATCTGCGACTGGGAAACCGGCCGCGGCGACGGCAACTATCTGATCGACCAGCTGCTCAACAAGGGACGGCGCACCGGCGTCATCGCCACCGACGACGCGCATCGCTATGGCGAGGAAGCCTGTCGCGGCTGGGTCATGGTGAAGGCGGAGTCGAACTCGCCGGACGCCATCCTCTCCGCGCTCAAGGCGGGCGCCTACTACGCTTCCCAGGGCCCCTCGATCCACCACATCGAGATCGACGGCGACCATCTTTTCGTCGAGACCAGCGCCGCCCGCTCCATGTGGCTCGTCGGGCACGCCGCCCGCTCCACGGTCGTCATGGGGCGCGGCATCACGCGCGCCCGGCTCCCGCTCGAGAAGTTCTCCGGCGGCTGGGCGAGGCTGATCATCGCCGACGAACAGGGTCGCCGCGCCTGGTCGAACCCGCTCTTCGTCTAGGCGGCCCCGAGCCGGGTGCCCGACAAGGCCGCGTTCCGCAGCCAGCCCGGCACCCGAACCTCCCCATCCGGATCCCAACATCAGCCACCACGATGCCAAAACTGTCACCCAGCCAGCCGCTTCTGCACGAGGACGTGGAGATCGTGAACTCCACCTTCGGATCCTATTGCGAAATCGGCAAAGGCTCCCGGATCCTCAACTCCCGGTTCGAGGACTATGCCTATTGCGACCGCCTGGCCGATATCGCCAACACCACGGTCGGGAAGTTCTCGAACGTTGCCGCGATGACCCGGATCGGTCCGACCGACCATCCGCTCGCCAGCGCGGCCCAGCATCATTTTCTCTATCGGTCCGCGAGCTATTGGGACGATGTCGAGGACGACGCCGAGTTCTTCCGCCGCCGGGCCGCCCGCCGGACCGTGCTCGGCCCCGACTGCTGGATCGGACATGGCGCGATCATCAAGCCGGATGTCACGATCGGCGCGGGCGCGATTGTCGCGGCCGGCGCGGTGGTCACCAAGGACGTGGCGCCATTTGCGATCGTGGCCGGCGTCAGCGCCTCGCTGATCCGCTATCGCTTCGATCCCGGCGTGATCGAAAGGCTGTTCGCGCTTGGCTGGTGGGACTGGAGCCATGAGCGGTTGCGCGACGCCCTCGGCGATTTTCGCGCCCTGCCCGTCGAGGCGTTTCTCGAAAAATACGATACGGGCGCGAGGGACGAGGGCGCGACCCCGGCCCGGAGTGCCTCCGAAGCCTGACCGTCGCCAGCCAGCAAGGACTGGCCGCCCGGGAACACAGACCGAAGGACGAGGACGCGTTCGCCCTCGTCCTTCCGGCCTCAATCGAGTTCCGCGACGCCTTGCAGCAGGGCCTCCCGGGAAATCTCTCCCATGTGCACGGAATGCAGCAGCCCGTCGCTGGAGATGAACAGGGTGGCCGGCAGGCCCGGCAGGGCGTAGTTCCTCGCGAACTCGCCGAGCGAATCGCGCAGCACGGTCGGAAGCCGGATGTTCTCGGCCTCGAGATAGCTCGTGATCGCCTCAAGCGATTCACCCTGGTTGACGAAGACATAGGCGGCGTCGCTCGACCCGGCGGCGACGTCGGCCATCATCGGCATTTCCCGGCGGCACGGCGGACACCAGCTCGCCCAGAGATTAACGACCAGAGGCTGGCCGACGAGATTCGATGACGGCACGCTCTCGCCGCTCAGGGTCAGGAACTCGCCCTTGGGCAAGGGTGTTCGCGGCGTGCCGGCGGTCAGTTGCACGACGAGAACGGCGACAAAGGCAGCCGTCGCGCCCGGCAGCAGCGTCCAGGCGATCCGGCCGAGATGCCGGCGAAACTCGAACGCCGTATAGGCGATGGCCAGCAACACGCCCGCCCAGACGAGAAAGCCTCCCTGCCAGACGGCAAGGGCGCGAAGCGGCTCCGTGGCGAAGCTGTCGAGATGGGACAGCACATGGCCGAGCCGTGCGCCGACGATGAAGGCGACGATCGCCCGCCATCCCCAGGACGAGAAACGACCATCGACCTTCCGCGCCAGAACCTCGCTGGCGATCAGGAAGGCGGCGATGGCGAAGATGGCGGCGAAGCGGTCGGGCGCAAGGATCAGCGGCCCCAATACGATGGCGTTCAACGGGATCGCCCCGCTGCGAGGCTGCCAGTCGCCAGGGGGACGGCGAGGAGACCCGCAGGGGGTCGGCGACGAGTATGAGACATCATGGTGAAGTGCCGATTCCAGGCTGGAGGGACGCGTCTACCAGCGCGCGAAGGGTTGCAGCTGCCGGACCAGGGCCCGACGGCTCGTCGGACCGACCGACCGCGTCCTGTCCTGCTCGCGCCCGCTCGCGAGCTCGACGACGAACAGGGTCGGCGGCCCTTCGGCGCGCAGCAGGCCCAGCAGCGCGCGATTGGCGTCATCCATCGCCGTGACGTCGACCTTGATCAGCGCGACATGCTCCAGCAGGGGGCTGACCGACGGATGCGGGAACACGGCCCGCTCCATATGCAGGCATGGCGGACACCAATCCGCGCGGATATCGACCAGCGCGTGGCGATATCCGAGCGAGAGCCTGGCGAGCGCCGCCCGGTAGGCCTCGACGGAGGTAACCACGGCGGTCTCCGCCGCCGAGGCTTGGCGCGGCGGCACCAGCGCCAGGGCCGAGACGGCGGCGGCCGCCGCGCCGAGGAGCGACCGCCGATTCAGGGTTCGCCCCCGCCCAACCGATTCCCCAAAAGATCCGTTCATCCGAAATGCACCCACCGCCGATCGCCAGACCCAGAACGCCGCGGCCATGTCGGCAGGCAAGCTTAAGCGAGACTTAAGAGCGGGCGGAACCGGGCGCGTGGCGGGACGACGCACCCGCCAGGGCGGCGCCGTCCGCGGCGCGATCCACCTGGCCTGCATGCGTCCGCAGGTCGCGCGGGTCGCGCCGCCCGTCCTTAAGGGCCCCTTAAGCTTGGCGCCCTTGATGCCGGGGATCACAAGAATGGATGGAGTGCCGCAATGACCGAAGAGCGCCGCAACGCGCGCAGGATGACGCGCCGGACCCTTCTCCTCGGCGCCGGCGCGCTCGGCCTGTCGGGCTGCGTCTCGGCGAGAGACACGATGCCGGCGGCCCATACCCCGGCGCCGGAAGCCGCGCCGGCGCCGCCACTGATGTATGCGGCCATGCCCGACGAACCGTTCCCGATACCGGAGGTCGACATCCGGCAGATCGATCCGAAGTGGTGGCGAACCGAAATCGACTATGACGGCCCGGAATCGGCGGGAACGGTGATCGTCGATACCCCGGCTAAGTATCTCTACCATGTCGGCAAGGACGGGCGCGCCACGCGATACGGGGTCGGGGTCGGGCGCGACGGCTTCTCCTGGTCGGGGCGCGCCATCATCGCCTACAAGCGCGAATGGCCGCGCTGGAATCCGCCCGACGAGATGGTCGCCCGCCAGCCCGAACTCGAGCCCTACAGCATCGCCAATGGCGGTATGCCGCCGAGCCTTCGCAACCCGCTGGGTGCGCGCGCCCTCTACATCCATGAGGGAGGCCGCGACACCATCTACCGCATTCACGGCACCTCCCAGGCCTGGTCGATCGGAAAGGCGGTGTCATCGGGATGCATCCGCCTTCTCAACCAGGATGTCATCCACCTGCATGATGCGGTGCGGGACGGCAGCCGCATCGTCGTGATCCCCGACCCGGACAGGGGCCAGATCGTCGTCGGGTAGCTTTCCGCGACAGGGCTCTATTCGGCGGCGACGACCCTATCCCGGCCCTCGTTCTTGGCCCGGTACAGGGCCTGGTCGACGCGGCGCACCAGCGCATGGGCTGTCTCCGAACCCTCCCAGACCCCGACGCCCAGCGAGAGCGTGACCCTGCCGGCAATCGGGTAGTCATGGGCGGCGATCGCCATCCGGACGCGCTCGGCCAGGCCCATTGCCTCGGCCAGGGATCCATCCGGCAGCAGGAAGAGGAACTCCTCCCCGCCCCAGCGGGCAATGGCGCCTTCGCCGCCGATGGTACCGATTAATACGGCGGCGGACTGCCGCAAGACGACGTCGCCCGTATCATGCCCGTACCGGTCGTTGATCATCTTGAAATTGTCGATGTCGGCCAGGATGACCGCATAGGCGGATCCCGCCCGCTGCGCCGCGCGGTGGACGCTGCGAAGCTTCATGCTGCCGCCACGGCGATTGAGCAGACCCGTGAGGACATCGCTGCGAACCTGCCGGCTCAGGAGGTTCTCGCGCTCGACGAAGGACGAGATGTCCTTCAGGACGCTGACATAGTGCTTTCCAGCCCCCGACTTGTCCTTCAGGATCGTCACCACCTGCTCGAGATGCATCGGACGATCCTGGGCGGGCCCGTCGCCCTCGAAGGTGACGCGCAGCCGCCGGCTTCCCTGCATGACACGCAGAAGATTCCTGTAAAAGGCCGGATGAGGACTTGCCGTCGTCGCGGCATGCATCGCCAGCGCCTGCGCGTCTTCCGGGCTGTATCCCGTCACCCGCTGGAATGCCTGGTTCGTGAACAGGATTCGACCACGATCATCGACAATCACGACCGCGTCCTGAGTGACGTTGAGCGCCTGGGCCAGGAGTTCCTGGCGCTGCTCCGCCAGGATTCGGGCGGTGATGTCGCGCTGGACGGAAACGAAATACTCGACCTTGCCGGAGGCGCCCCGGACCGGCGAGATGTTCCATTCGACGAAATAGGGAGTGCCGTCCCGGCGATAGTTGAGGGTCGAGCCCTGGAAATCGCTTCCGCTTCGCAGGCACCGCCGCAACTTGTTCAGAACCGCCTTGTCGGTCAGCGGGCCCTGCAGAATGCGCGGGCTCTTGCCGATCAGATATTCCTGCGAATAGCCCGTCATCTTGCAGAGGGCGGGGTTGCAGTAGATGATCTTCGGACCATCCCCGCCCGGATCCGCCGTTGTGATCATGACGGAATTGAAGGATTGCGCGATCGCCAATCGCAGCAATTCAGGAAGTTGATCCTGAATATTATCGTTGTTTTCGATCAACTTCGTTTCTTCTCAAAAGAGCCTGGATCGCGCGGTGACCGGCCCTTTCCATCTCGGGACAGGTCGCTCGGCAGATGGAATCCCTTGGCGGCAGGCTGCCGAACAAACAGATTCGAACAACCCGCGCAAGGTGCCGGCCGCGCCTGAACGACCCGCCGCCGACCGCCCCAGCATCGCGTTCCCCCGCCATCGATCGCGACGCGCTTCTTTCGGTGGAAGCCGCACCAGTCTTAAGCCAGCCTTAAGAATCAGAACGCAGCGCTTCGGTAGAAAGAAACCGCTGACGGCCCCTTGAAATGAAGCATGCAAAGCCACTCAACCTAGCTGCCCTCGTCTGCCTGGCCCTGCTCACCTCGGCTTGTGCCACCACGCAGTCGGGCACCGCTGTCCCACCCGCGCCCGCGCCGAAGGCACCGGAGGCCAGAAGCTCGCCTTCCGCCCGTCCGGTGGGTTCGGACCCGCGGCAGATGTACCGGGAGATGACCGAGGGGGATTTTCGCATCGCCGGGGTCGACACCAGCCGCATGAAGCCCGCCCATATCCGCCAGACCGTCGACTACAGCACCAGCGAGCCCCCCGGAACGATCGTCGTCGACCAGCCGACGCGGTTCCTTTACCTGGTCCAGCCAAACGGGAAGGCGATCCGCTACGCCGTCGGCGTCGGCCCCGTGGCCCGCTCCTTCGAGGGCGGCGAGGCGGTCATCGCCAACAAGGCGCGATGGCCCCGGTGGCGGCCGACCGACAGCATGATCGAGCGGAACCCCGGCCACTACGGCAAGTTCAAGGATGGCGTCGCCGGCGGGCCGGCCAACCCGATGGGCGCCCGCGCGCTCTACATGCACAAGGACGGCAAGGACACCTATTACCGCGTCCACGGCACGACCGATCCCAGCTCCATCGGCAAGGCCGTCTCGGCCGGCTGCATCCGCCTGCTCAACCAGGACGTCATCGATCTCTACGACCGGGTTCAGCCCGGCGCGCGGATCGTCGTCCAGTAAGGCCTTCCGCGCCGGACGACCGGAACGCGGCGCCTGGCGGGGAGGCTTGGCCGCGCCCGCTGGCCATGCAGCGAGACCTACCGGCGGCCACCCCGGCGCCGGATCGCGGGCGGCGGGCTCCGCCGCCCGCCCCAAGGCGCCCGCGTTCCCGGCCGGTCGCCGGAACGGCATCCCCCCTAGACGCGACGATCGATTGAATCCCGGCGCCGCCAGACCCGGCGACATCCCCGCGCCGACCGTGACCATGATCGATTTCCATCATCCCGGCATCACCAGACGGACCGCATTCCGCCGGCAAACACGGCGAATGTTATCGATCCGTCACAGATACGTCGCATGACCTTCATCGAGCTATGATGTTTTTCGCTCGCCGTGAACGATTTGCTTCACGTCGCAAGCGAGACAAGCGTTTTGTTCAACCCGATTGAAGATCGTCAGGCCAAGATCGTCGCGCTGCTGCACGAGAAGCTTTTTCTCGACATCCGCGCCCTGACGGAACACCTCCAGGTATCGGTCGCGACCGTCCGGCGCGACCTCGGCGAACTGGAAGAAGCAGGATTCCTGCGCCGCACGCATGGCGGCGCGGTCAGCCTCAACCAGGTGGCGCAGGACCCGATCCACGCCGTCCGCGCCGTCTCCCAGCTGGCGGAAAAGGCGGCCATCGCCGCGACCGCCGCCGGAATGATCGCCGACGGGGATGCCGTCCTGCTGGATGCCGGCACCACGTCGCTGGAAGTGGCCAAACTGCTGGCGAAGCGCACCGGGCTCACGCTGCTCTCGAACGGGGCCGACATCATCGCCGAGCTGATCCGCGGCGAGGCGAGGAACCTCTACGCGATCGGCGGGGAATATACCGACACCAACCGCTCCTTCCGCGGCCCCCAGGCCGAACATTTCATCCGCCAGTTCAATGTCGACAAGCTCATTCTCAACGCCGCTTCGATCGATCTGGATCGCGGCCTGATCTGCACCGGCTACCCGCTCAACGCGAGCGTCCAGCAGGCCATGATCGAAGTGTCGAGCCGCGTCATCGTGGTGGCGGACCACTCCAAGTTCACCAAGTCGAGCTTCTCGGTCACGACAAGGATCGAGGATGTGGGCGTCATCGTCACCGACGCCGGCGCCGCGAGCATCATCGAAACGGCCCCCGAAAAAATGCGGCGCAAGTTCGTCATCGCGCACTAGGCCCCGCTCTCCGCCCCTGAACAGCATCCCGACAAAGCAGGAGAATGAGATGCTCAGAATTGATCGTAGGAACTTCTTGCTCGGCGCCGGCGCCATCGCCCTGGCATCGACGTCCGGCGCCGGCTTCGCCTTTGCCCAGGATCGGCGCGAGCTTCGCATCGGCGTCAACGGCCTGCCGAACTCGCTCGAGCCGGTCAATGCCATCAGCAATACCGGCGTGCGCATCGTCACCCAGATCTTCGACACGCTGATCGCGCGCGACTGGTTCCACGATGGCGCCCCGGGAAATGGCACCGAGCTGGTGCCGGCCCTCGCGGAGAGCTGGGAGCGGCTCGACGACCGGTCGGTCCGTTTCAAGCTGCGCCAGAACGTCCTGTTCCACAACGGCGTCGAAATGACCGCCGACGACGTCGCCTTCACCTTCTCGTCGGGACGGCTTTGGGGCGACGAGGCGATCAAGTCGATCCCGAACGGCCGCAACTTCTCGCCCGACTGGGACGAGCCGGTCGTCGAGGACAAGTATACCGTCGTCCTGCGCACCAAGACGCCGTCCTATCTGATCGAGAAGATCGTGGCGTCCTGGGTCGGACGTATCGTGCCCAAGGACTACTACAGCAAGCTCGGAGCCGCCGCATTCGGCAACAGCCCGGTCGGCACCGGCCCCTACAAGTTCGTCGAGTTCATCGCGGGCGATCGGGCCGTCATCGACGCGAACGACAAATACTGGGGCGAGAAGCCGACCGCATCGAAGATCACGTTCCAGGTCGTCGCCGAGCCCGCGACCCGCGTTGCCGGCCTGATCAGCGGCGAATACGACATCATCACGACGCTGACGCCGGATGATCTGGCGCTCGTCAACAGCTATTCGGACCTCGAGACCCGCGGCATCTTGATCGAGAACTTCCATATGTTCACGTTCAACATGAACCAGCCGGTCTTCAAGTCGAAGACGCTGCGGCGCGCGATGGCGCTCGCCGTCAACCGTCCGCTGCTGGTCGAGGCCCTGTGGCAGAACCGGGCCTCCATCCCCAACGGCCTGAACTTCCCGCATTATGGCGCGACCTTCGATCCGAACCGTCGCCCCATGGAATATGACGTCGAGGAGGCGAAGCGGCTGGTGCGCGAAAGCGGCTATGACGGCACGCCGATCACCTATCGCACGATGGGCAACTACTACGCCAACGCCATTCCCGCCTTGATGATGATGATCGAGATGTGGAAGGAGATCGGCGTCAATGTCGTGCCGGAGATCTATGCGCCGGGAACCACGGCAAAGGACGAGGACATCTGGATTCGCAACTGGTCCAACGGCCTCTCCCTGACCGACGCCCTCAACACCATCGTCTCCGAGTTCGGCCCCGGCCGTGCCGTGCAGCAGCGCTGGGGCTGGGACGCCCCGGCCGAGTTCAACGAACTCGCCGTCAAGGTGGCGCAGCTGCCGGACGGCCCGGAGCGCTTCGACGCCTTCAACCGCATGCGCGACATCTTCGAGGAGGAGGCGCCCGCCGTCATCCTCTACCAGCCACTCGACGTCTACGGCGCGCGGAAGGACGTGAAGTGGAATCCGGTGAGCTTCGAGACCATGGAGCTGCGCGCCCATAATCTCAGCTTCGGCTGAGCGCGCATGGCGAGCGGACGGCGCGCATCCGATTGCGCGCCGTCCCCCACAGGAGCAGCTACGATTGTCCCATCTTCTAGCTGTGCGCGGCCTGGTCGTTCAGGCCCCCGCGCGCGGACTCAAAATCATCGACGGCATCGACCTCTCGCTCGACCGGGGCGAGACCCTGGGCCTGGTTGGCGAATCCGGCTGCGGCAAGAGCATGACCTGCTACGCCATCGCCGGGGCCCTGCCCCGCGGCATCGCGCGGACCGGTGGTTCGATCACCCTGCAGGACGATGCCGACGGCGGCACCGGCTCGCCGGCCAAGCCGTCGGTTGCGATGATCTTCCAGGACCCGACGAGCAGCCTCAATCCGGTTCACACCATCGGCCATTATCTGGAATCGGCGCTCTATCGGCATCAGGGCTTGCGCGGCAACGATGCGCGGCTCGAGGCCATGCGGCTGCTCGAGCGAGTCGGCATCGACAGGGCGAAGAGCCGGCTGCGCGCCTATCCCCACCAGTTTTCGGGCGGCATGAACCAGCGCGTGATGATCGCGCATGCGCTCGCCGCCAAGCCGAGACTGCTCATCGCCGACGAGCCGACGACGGCGCTCGACGTCACCACGCAGGCGCAGATCCTGTATCTGCTCGAGGAACTGCGCGCCGAGACGGGCATGGCCCTGCTGATCGTGTCGCATGACCTCGGCGTCATCGCGCGCCTGGCCGACAGGGCGGCCGTGATGTATTGCGGCAAGATCGTCGAGACGGCGCCCATCGGCGCGCTGCTTGAGCGCCCGGCCCACCCCTATGCCCGGGCCCTGATCGACTGCATGCCGACCATCGATCCCGACGACCTCGAGCCGCCGACCCCGATCGCGGGCTCGGTGCCCCTGCTCGACAACCTTCCCGCCGGCTGCCATTTCCATCCGCGCTGCGACCGGGGCGGCCGCGACTGCGTATCGGCCTATCCGGCGCCCGCGCGCATCGGCCCCGGCCACGCGGCCTCCTGCTACCATCCGGTGCGCCCATGAACCCGCCCCTGCTCCAAGCGCGCGGGCTGCAAAAGACCTTCCGCCTGCGCTCCGGCCCGCTGGCAAGATCCGTCGACCATGTCGCGGTCGATGCCATCGACCTGGACCTCGCCCCCCGGGAACGCATCGGGATCGTCGGAGAATCCGGCAGCGGAAAATCGACGCTCGGCCGACTCCTGCTCGGGCTGACGCCGCCCAGCGCCGGCGAAGTCCGCTTCGACGGCGTCGCGCACGCCGATCGCCGCCCCGGCGACTGGAAGGCATTCCGCAGGCAGACCTCGCTGGTGCAGCAGAACCCCCTATCCGCCCTGAACCCGCAGATGACCATCGGCCAGCAAGTGGCGGAAGCCGTGTGGGTGCATCGCCTGGCCGATCGCCATGGCGCCCGCGATCAGGCGGCCGCCATGCTCGAGAAGGTCGGCCTGTCCGCCGAGCTGATGGACCGCTTCCCGCACCAGATGTCGGGCGGGCAGCGGCAGCGCGTGGTCATTGCGCGCGCCCTCGTTCTCTCGCCCCGGCTGGTCGTGTTCGACGAGGCGGTATCGGCGCTGGACGTGTCCGTGCAGGCGCAGGTCGTCGCGATCCTGCGCTCGCTCTGGCAGCAGCTCGATCTCGCCTATGTCTTCATCACGCATGATCTGCGCATCGTTCGCCACCTGGTGGACCGCATTGCCGTGCTCTATCTCGGCCGCGTGGTGGAAACCGGCGATATCCGGTCGGTCTATGCAAGGCCGCGCCACCCCTATACGCGGGCCCTGCTGTCATCGGTGCCGTCGCTGGATCCCAGGGTTCGGAATGTCGCGCCGCCGGTGCAGGGCGATCTCGATCCGGGCAAGGCCGCGCGCGGCTGCGCCTTCCGCTCGCGCTGCCCGCTGGCGATCGAGCGCTGCGCGTCCGAGACGCCGCGGCTGCGCCGGATCGACCAGGGGCACGTCGCCTGCCACCGCGCCGAGGACGTCCGGCCCCTTCCCATGGCTACGGCGGAGGTCGCCTGATGTTCGGCTTTGTCCTCGCGCGGCTGTTGCGGTCCCTGATCGTGCTGTTCGCCACCGTGACCTTCGTCTTCATCGTGCTCCGGCTGAGCGGCGATCCCGCCCAGCAGATGCTCTCCGATATCGCCACCCCCGAGGCGCTGGCGGCGTTCCGCACCCAATGGGGCCTCGACCGGTCGATCGCCGAGCAATATCTCCTCTATCTGGCCAATGCGTTTCAGGGGAACTTCGGGACCTCCTTCGCCGATGGCCGCGAGGTCTTCACCGTCATCGGCGAGCGCGTCCCCAAGACGCTGTCGGTCACGGTGCCGGCCTTCCTGCTCACCATGCTGATCGGCATACCGGCGGGAATACTGGCGGCGGTCCGCCGCGAGACTGCCGCGGACAAGGCGGTGATGGCCGGCGCGGTGGTCGGCTACAGCATTCCCAACTTCCTCCTCGGCGTCGCCCTGATCTATCTCTTCGCGGTATGGCTGCGCGTCCTGCCGAGCTCCGGCAGCTCGACTTGGCAGCACGCCATCCTGCCGGTGGCGACGCTGGTGCTGGCCGGCGCCGCCACCATCTCTCGCTTCACCCGCTCGACCCTGATCGACGTCCTCGGACAGCCCTATATCGCGGCCGCCCGCGCCGATGGCATCCCGGAACGAGAGATCATCCTTCGGCACGCCCTGCCCAATGCCGCGATCCCGCTCGTGACCATGCTCGGCTTCGGCGCCGGCGGCATGCTGGGCGGCGCGGTGTTCGTCGAGACGGTATTCGCCTGGCCCGGCCTGGGCAGCGGCTTCGTTCGCGCCGTCAACAGCGGCGACCTGAACGTGGTTCAGGCGATGATCCTCACCTTCACCGCCTTCATGGTCTCCATCAACCTGACCGTGGACATCCTCTACGCAGCGCTCAACCCGAAGATCAGGCTGGGAAACCATGACGCAAGCTAGGACTCCCGCATGGTCGGGCCGGCGCCCCAGGCTCCCGGCGTTCGGATGGCCCCTCAGCATCTGGATGTGCGGCGCCTGGATCGCGGCCGCCATCGCCGTCGGCGCGACGGCCCAATGGATCGCCCCCTATGACCATCTGCAGCAATTCCCGCTCACACGCCTCGCGGCGCCGGGGGCGCTTCCGGGCCATGTCCTGGGCACGGACTATCTGGGCCGGGATCTGCTCAGCAACCTCCTGGCAGCGACACAGACCACATTGGTGATCGCGCTGGTCGGATCGCTGATCTGCGCCGTCATCGGCACGAGCCTGGGACTGCTGGCCGCTCACTTCGGCGGCTGGCTGGACAATCTCATCATGGGCCTGGCCGATGCGATGGCCTCGGTGCCCTTCATCGTGGTGGCGCTCGGCATACTGGCCTTCTTCGGGTCGAGCCCGCTCCTGTTCATGCTGCTGGTCGGCATTGCAAACTGGGAGCGCTACGCCCGGCTGACGCGCGGGCTGATCCTGAGCGCCAACCTCGAGGGCTATGCCGAGGCCGCGCGCATCATCGGCGTGCCCGATCGCCGCGTGTACTGGCGACATATCCTGCCCAACATCGCGGGTCCGCTGATCGTCCAGCTCACGGTCAACTTCCCCGAGATCATTCTTCTGGAAAGCGGGCTGAGCTTCCTGGGGCTGGGCATCCAGCCGCCCGCGACGAGCCTCGGCCTCATGGTGGCGGATGGCAGGAACTACCTTGCGACCGCCTGGTGGCTCTCCGCATTGCCGGGGCTCATCATCGTCGTGACGACCTTGTCGATCAGCCTGCTCGGGGACTTCCTGCGCGATCGCTTCGACGCCCGCCTGCGCTAGCCGGGGCGCGAACGCGTCCGGCCGAAACACCTCATCCACCTTCCCAGCCAGGACTTCATCATGCTTGAGCTTCTGCCCTCTCGCTCGGGGCGCATCCTGCTATGCGGCCATCGCGGCCACAGCGTGGACGGCCACGAGAACACCCGCCCCGCGCTGCAGCAGGCCGCCGAGCTCGGCGCCAGCCTGTGCGAGATCGATCTGCGCCGAACCCGCGACGGACGCCTCGTGGTGTTCCACGACGACATCCTCGACAACGCGTCGACGGGCAAGGGACTGATCTCGCAGCTCGACTATGACGACATCGCGCCGTTCCGGACCCGGGCCCGGAATGGCCAGGCGATCGCGGGCCAGCCCATCGAGCCGTTCGAGGCGATCCTGGCCTACTGCCGCGACCTCGGCCTCGGGCTGATCGTCGAGATCAAGGACAAGGTGGCGGGGCCCGGCTATCTCGAACCGGTCGTCGCCGCGATCGAGGCCGCCGGCATGACCGAGCGGGTGCTGATCAGCTCGTTCGACTATGTGGTGCTGCGCGACATCAAGGCGATCGCGCCCTCGCTCCGCACCATGGGGATCAACTACCACCGCCTGGTCGATGCCGCCGGCGCGGCCCGCTCGGCGACGATGGACGTCCTGAACACGGACTATCCGCAGTTCGCGCCGGACATCGCCGACAGCCTGCACGAGGCGGGGATCGGCGTCAGCCATTTCGTGCCGCAGCCGGCGCATTTCGCGCTGCGCAAGGATTATGGCGTCGACCATCTCGACGATCTCGCCGCCCATCTGCGCGCCGGACGCATCGACATGCTGGTCTGCGACGATGTCCGCTGGGGTTTCGACCTCGTTGCCCGCTGCGGACGGGAGGTCGTGCGGCTCGATCCGCCGGACCGGGCGGCGGCCCGCCGCCGCGACGCGGACCTCGCCCCCTAGTCGCGCGCTCGCCGGACGCGCCTTTCATGCCCAAACTTCAGGAGAAATCGATGAACCCGCTGCTGATGACGCCGGAGACGATGCGGATCGCAGGACATCGCGGCCATAGTGCCGGAGCGCCGGAGAACACGCTCGCCGCGTTCCGCAGGGCGCGCGAGCTTGGCGGAGCCGGCGTGACCTGCGAGACGGATCTCGCGCTGACCCGCGACGGCGAGCTCATCCTCCTGCACGACGAGACCGTGGATCGCACCACGGACGGCCATGGCCTCGTCCGCAACCTGTCCTACTCGGAAATCGCGGCGCTCGACGCCGGCCGCTGGTTCGACGCCCGGTTCGCAGGCGAGCGGGTGCCGCGGCTGCGGGACGCGCTGCAACTCGGGCGGGAGCTCGGCATCCTCTATCAGGTCGAGCTCAAGCGGTATGATCTCGACGACGTGATCTTCCCCAAGCTGCGCGCCTTGATCGACGAACTGGGCTGCGCCGACCTCCTGCAGTTCTCGTCCTTCGATTTCGTCCAGCTCAAGGCGCTGAAGGCGGCGATCCCCGAGGTGCCCACCGTCGGACTGTCCCATTCGCGGCTGATCGACCCCGCGGCGCTGGCGCGGCAGGCGGACCTGGATGCCATCAACCTGGAGATCCAGCACTTCCCCCGTGGCGAGGCCCGGCAGCTCCACGACGGCGGCTTCGCGGCCTTCCTGCATGTTCCGCGACCGGAGCGGCTGGCGGCCCTCAAGTCCTATGGCATCGACGTCGAGGCCATGGTGGTCGAATGGGTCCGGCAGGGTCAGCTGGATCAGCTCATCAGCGACGACGTCGCGCAGGTAGTCCGCATCTGGAACGAAGCCCGTGCATGATCTCGACGGGTCGATGGCGCCCCGATGCGCCACGCTGGCGCAGCTCGAGGCCATCGCGCGGCGCGCCGGCGAGATCGCGCTTGGCCATTTCCGGTCCCTGGCCGATGGGGGGGTCGAGAGGAAGGGGCACCTTGATCTCGTCACCAAGGCCGACAGGGAGGTCGAGGCCTTCCTGGTCGCCAGCCTGCGCGAGGCGTTTCCGAACGACGGCGTCTTTGGTGAGGAAGGTGGCGACGTCGCCGGCATCTCCGGCCGGATCTGGGTCATCGACCCGATCGACGGGACGTTCAACTTCGTGCGCGGCGGCCAGAACTGGGCCATCTCGATCGGGCTCTTCGAAGCCGGCCGCCCGGTTCTCGGGGTGATCCACGCCCCGGCGCGCGAGCTGATGCTGAGCGGCGGAGCCAATGTTGAGACACGGCTGAACGACGCCCCCCTGCCGGCTCTTCCCGCCTTCGAGGCCGCGCAGGCCTCCATCGGCATCGGCTTGCATCCATCGGTCGCGACGCCGGACCGCCTGGAGGTGCTGCGCTTCCTGTCCGACGAGCTTCGCTGCACCTTCCGCTGCTGCGGCGCGTCGACCCTCTCCCTGGTCGAGGTCGCCCTCGGCGAGACCGACGGCTATCTGGCCTTGGGCGATGCGTCCTGGGACGTGATGGCGGCGCTGCCGATCCTCGCCAATCTGGGCCTATGCGACACCATCGACTGGGACGGCGCCGATCTGCGCGCGAAACTGCGCTTCGCCTGCGGCAGCAAGGCGTTTCTGGCCAGGGTCCGTCCCCTGCTGGCCCGCGTCGGCGGTGGCTGGACGCCGGCGAGGTCCGCATGACGGAGCCTTCCAGCCCATCCGGCCGGGCCGCGCACGAACTGGCGCCCGCCCAGTTGCGCCATCGGACGGTCGATGGACGGGGCGTCGCCGACATCCGGCTGCTGCAGGTCGAGGATGGCCCGGGCCGGGGGCAGCGGCTGCTCCTGGTCCGCAACGCCGGCGGCATCGGCTTCGAGATCGCGGTCGATCGCGGTTTCGATATCTCCAGCGCGACCTGGCGCGGCATCAACATCGGGTGGAACAGCGCGAACGGCATGCCCTGGCCGCCGAATTCGGTCGATGCGGAGGAAGGGATCGGCTTCTACCGCAATTTTGACGGCTTCCTGGTCACCTGCGGTTTGGATCACATCGGCGGCGCCAGGCGGGACGACGCCGAGCACTATCTGCACAAGCACCGCAAGCAGGTGTTCCATCCCCTGCATGGGCGGATCTCCAGCCAGCGCGCCGGGCTTTCCGGCTATGGCATCGACTGGAACGCCGATGCCCCGGTCATCTGGGCGCAGGGCGTCGTCCGGCAGAGTTCGGTGTTCGGCGAAAACCTCGTCTTGCGGCGCCGCATCGCGGTGGACGTCTTCGGCTGGACGATCCGCATCGACGACTTCGTCGAAAACTGCGGCTTCCGGCCGACGCCGCACGCGATGCTCTACCACGTGAACTTCGGCTATCCGTTCCTCGACGAGACGACCGAGATCTCGGGCGACCTGCGCGGCGAGGCGGTCTCGGCCTTCAACCGGGAGGACAGGCGGCCGAGGGAGGACTTCGTCGACTACTACCAGGACATGGCCGTGGTTTCGCAAACGAAACGGGCCAGCATCGAACTGCGCAACCCGTCCCTTTGCGGCGGGATCGAGGCCCGGCTTTGCTTCCTGCGCGAACAGTTGCCGAGCTTCGGGATCTGGCGCGCCTTCCAGTCCGGGGTCTATGCCCTCGCGCTGGAGCCGGCCCGGCGCTGCGCCGCGGGAGAGCCGGCGGCCGGCCCCGCCGCCGCGCTGGCGCCGGGCGGGGTCGCGCAATACGAGATCGAGCTGACGCTCGGCTCGATGGCCGACCCGTTCCCCGGCCACGGCCATCGCACCGATCGCCCGGCCGAGCGCTCCGACCGGATTGCGCCCCCGAGGCCGTGAGGCGGTCTTCTCCGCCCGACAGCCCGGCCTGATATCGGCCTTCGACACGCGTGCCGAAGGCCGAAGGTGGTTCCGTACGCAACCCGCCGGCTCGCGGACGGCCAAGCCCAACAGCGCGCCGCGCCACTGCGGGGACCTCCTCGAGAATCGCGCTCTCCGGGTTGCACTGCTTGACGAATGCCGCCGCCGGGCGGGCGGGCAGGATGAGGGAAACTGCGGGACGACGCGGCCACGGATGGCCAGCGGGGACACGGCTCGCCTGCGGCGGGCCTAGCGGCCGGTCATCTTCAGCGCCGCTTCCGGCAGGCGCTCTCCCTGGATCTGGATCCGAGCGGCTTCGATCCGGATCCGGTCGAGCTCCGCCGGCGTCAGGACGAGATCGACGCTGCCCAGATTCTCCTCGAGCCGGTGCAGCTTGGTGGTGCCCGGAATCGGGACGATCCACGGCTTCTGCGCCAGGAGCCAGGCCAGCGCCACCTGCGCCGGCGTGCCGCTCCTGGCGTTGGCCACTCGCTGGATCACGTCGACCAGCGCGCGATTCGCCTTGCGGGCCGCCGGCGAGAAGCGCGGCACGGCATTGCGGAAATCGGTCGGATCGAACGTCGTGGTCTCGTCGATCTTGCCGGTGAGGAAGCCGGCGCCGAGCGGGCTGAACGGCACGAAGCCGATGTTCAGCTCCTCCAGCGCCGGCAGCAGCTCGACCTCGGGACCGCGCCAGAACAGCGAGTATTCGCTCTGCACCGCCGTGACCGGCTGGACCGCATGGGCGCGCCGGATGGTGGCCACGCCGGCCTCGGAAAGCCCGAAATGCTTGACCTTGCCCGCGGCGATCAGCTCCTTCACGACGCCAGCCACGTCCTCGATCGGGACCGCCGGGTCGACGCGGTGCTGGTAGAACAGGTCGATGCGATCCGTGCGCAGCCGCTTCAGCGCCGCGTCCGCGACCTGCCGGATGTGGTCGGGGCGGCTGTTGGTGCCCCCGGTGCGCGCTCCGGTGCGCAGATCGATGTCAAAGCCGAACTTGGTGGCGATGACGACCCGGTCGCGGATGGGCTGCAACGCCTCGCCGACGAGGTCCTCATTGGCAAACGGGCCATAGGCTTCCGCCGTATCGAACAGGGTGATGCCACCCTCATGCGCGTGGCGGATGAGCCGGATCATCTCGCCCCTGTCCGCCGCCGGCCCATAGGCCGAGCTCATGCCCATGCAACCGAGGCCGAGCGCGGAGACCTCGAGGTCCCGCAGGAATCTGGTCTTCATGTCCGTTCCTTTCTTCCGGCCGATCCGGACACCGGAACCGGGGGGCGCCGAGGTTCCGCCGGGCCGCGGCGCCGGGGGCCTGCGTCGCTTGAACCTTGTCGGCCGGTCGCTTCCATCGCGGTTTCGTCGGTCGGTCCCGCGTCCCTCGCGAAGGCTGTCCGGTTCCGCCATCGGGCCGGTTCGTCCGAACCGGCCGGGGCGATGCCGCGCCTGCATACGAGGCGAAATTAGCGCTCGCCGCCGCCCCCGTTTAGACGCCATAATCGTCATGCCGCTATAAGCTGGGATTATGAATGGCGCAGGCGAACTTCAACGATCTGGCGGCCTTCGCCGCCGTGGCGCGGGAGCGCAGCTTCACGCGGGCGGCGGCACGGCTCGGCGTGTCGCAACCGGCGCTCAGCCAGACCATACGCCAGCTGGAGGCGCGGCTGGGCCTGCGGCTGCTGACCCGCACCACGCGCAGCGTCGCGCCGACCGAGGCCGGCGAGAGGCTGCTGCAGACGGTGGGCCCGCGTCTCGCCGAGATCGAGGCGGAGCTGGCCTCTCTCAGTGAACTGCGGGACAAGCCCGCCGGCACGGTGCGGATCACGGCCGGCGAGCATCCGGCCCTGTCGATCCTGCAACCCGCCCTGAAGCGCATCTTGCCGGACTTTCCCGATCTGCGGGTGGAGATCATCATCGACTACGGCCTCACCGACATCGTCGCGGCGGGGTTCGACGCCGGCGTGCGCATGGGCGAGCAGGTCGCCAAGGACATGATCGCCATCCGCATCGGCCCCCCTATGCGCATGGCGGTCGTGGGCTCGCCGGACTATTTCCGCCGCATGCCGATGCCGCGGACACCGCAGGACCTGACCATGCACAACTGCATCAACATGCGGCTTCCGACCTATGGCGGCCTGTTCGCCTGGGGCCTCGAGAAGGATGGCCGCGAGGTGAATGTCCGCGTCGAAGGGCAGACGGTGTTCAACAGCCTCGGGATGCGGCTGGCCTCGGCGCTGGACGGGCTCGGGCTGTCCTATCTGCCGGAGGACCAGGCCAGCCCCTATCTGGCGGAGGGCAGGCTCGTTCGCGTGCTCGACGACTGGTGCCCGCATTTTCCGGGCTACCACCTCTACTACCCCAGCCGCCGCCACATCTCGCCCGCCCTCGCCGTCCTGGTCGAGGCGCTGCGCTACCGAGGTCCGGACTAGACGGGGTCGGCACGCGGAACTCGCGCATGCGGCAGCGCCAACTGCCAGAAGGCCTGACTGAGACGTATCGGATGGACCTGACGGAGGTTTGGAAACAAGCTCGTCCAGAATTTTGCCGTCACTCGAAATAAAAAGCTCGTGCCGGGATAGATTGGCCCCTGCCACCTTCAAGGCATCAGCCGCCTAAGTATTGCCGCCTCCTCAAAACGACCGGCACGACAGACTTGAGTTTTGCAATGCGTTGCGGGAGGAGATTTGGCTATCTGGAGCCAAGTCCCTCGATGGTCTGTTCAATATTCTCGCGTTATCGATGCAAGTTGCGGAACCCGAAGGAAGGGACTAAATCCTTACAGGAAAGAGAAACTGCGTTCATGGAATCGATCATGGGCGTCTTTATTAAGAAGCAGCTATGGTAGCGAAGCGCGCGCGAACGACGCTGTCGCAAATTGCGACGGCAGCCAACGTCTCGGTCACAACCGCATCCAATGTCGCGAATGGCCGGCTCGAGTTGATGTCCGCCGCAACGCGCGAACGCGTCGAAACGATCATGCGCGATCTCAACTATCGTCCGAATGAGGGCGCGCGCAGTCTCCGCCTGTCGCAAAGGCGTTCGATCGGGCTGATCATCGTCGATGATTCCCCCCGCTTCCTCGCCGACCCGATGAACACCAACATACTGGCGGGCTTTTCCAACTATCTGAGTGTCAACGGCTTTGCGCTGCTGCTGTGTGGCATTCATCACGCCACGATCGATGATGCGCACCTGCTGCGACGGGACCAGACCGACGCCCTTTGCGTCATCCCGTCCGGTTCGGCGACAGAACGACGGCGACTGTACCGGCGACTGAAGGAGACGGAGCAGCCCATCCTGATCTTCCAGGATGACCGCCCGAGCTTCCTTCCCGATGCGCTCTCCGTCCGCCAGAACGACCGGCTGGCCGGCGAACGCATCGCCGAGCGGGTGATCCAGCGGGGCGCACGGCACCTGGTTCTGCTGGTTCCTTCGCAGCACTGGCCGGCCGTGACAGAGCGACAACTCGGCATCGACCACGTCGTGCAAGCCTCGGGCCCCGACGTGCGATTCGAGACGGTGGTCTGCGGCAGCGAGAGTGTCGCCGACACGCAGACCGCGATCAGCCGCTATGTCGACCGCGAGGGCCTGCCGGACGTTTTCATGGGCGGCAACGATCAGATGGGCATCGCCGCGTTGACCTGGGCACTCGACCGCCACCTGTCGGTCCCTGCCGATGTCCGGGTGACCGGCTTCAACGGCTTCGAGTTCACGCAATATGTCCGCCCACGACTGACAACCGTCACGTCACCGGCCTATGAGATGGGCAAGCAAGGCGCGGCGCTCCTGCTGAAGCGTCTCGCGCGCGGGCAGTTCGACGAGCGCCAGCTGGTGCTCGACGTCGAGCTCCAGCCGGGCGACTCCGACTAGTCGGGCCGGGCCCATGCATCACGACGTTGGCAGCATTTCCCTGAGGAAAGCGTCCAACACATTCTGGGTGATACGGGATGTATCGCTGTCATAGCCAGACTGCGACAGCGTCGAACTCCAGCTGATCGAACCAGCAGCGAAGACGGCGCCCCCCCTCGGCCCGGGCGTATAGGCGATATCGGCTCGAATGCCCGACGCCTTGTGCGAGCCACCCGACCACGGGTTGAGCGAATTGAAGTCCTCGATCGCTCCCTGATAGGCGTCGGTGAAACGATCCGTTGAGGCGAGGACAACGGTGTGCGCCGGCGTGCCGTGCCTGGGATCGGTCCGATCGACCTCGAAACCGGCGGCACCGTGCCCCAGAACCAGGGCGGGTCCCGCGCCGACGATTTCCTGCTCCACTCCCTTGAAGATCCACGACCATGCCGGATCGAAGCTTCGCGGCGAGCGCCGGAACGGCGCGCCGCGATCGAAGCCCTGCCCGGAAAAACCGATACCGACGCGGGAATGCGGCGAACGTCCGCGGTCCCGCCACAGGCCACCGCGCTCGTGGGTGACGCTGAGGGTTTCCTCGCCGATCGCTCCGGTCGACGTCCGCGTGCCGCCATAGCGTCGGATTTCAATCACGTCGGGAGCATCCTCGGCGACGCCCGTGACCCAGTAGAACCCGTTGCCGCCGAGATAGGCGAGGCGGCCGCCGCCATCGAGCCAGCTGTCGCGTCCGTCCAGCATTCGGGCCGTCCAATATTCCGGATGCGACCCCGTGACGACGGCCCGATAGGGTGCCAGAAGGGCCGCCCCCTCCTCATGCAGCAGATCATCCGTAAGGATATCGAAGTCGTATCCCTTGACCGTGAGCCAGTCGATCAGATGCAGGTCGGCGGCGAACTGATGCGGCGCATCAAAGGTCCTGCAGCGCGCCTTGGGGCGAAAATCCATCACCGGCCGGCGGCGCGACCCGTACTGAATGCCGCTGCCATCCCGGTGCAGGTCATAGGTGCTCTTCAGGCCGTTGGCGGCGACATAGGCATAGGCTTCAGGCGAAATCGCCATGTCCTGGCGAGGCGCCAGTTGCACGGTGTCGGACACGTCGAGCGACTCGTTGGCATAGGCGAGATAGCTCATCGTCGGCATCAGCACGGCCAGCTTCGCCTGCAGCCCCGAGCGCGAAGGCGCGACGAAGAACGGCAGATGGTCCTCCGCCCCGCCCGTCCTCAGCCGCAGGGCGTAAACACCGGAAGCGAGATCATCCGGCACGCGAAAGCGATGGGACTCCGGCCAGCCGACATCGGCGACATCGTCGTCATGAAAGTGAATGGCGTCATGAGTTTCCGGCGTCGGAGCCGTCGAGTCCGCCCTGCCGGGCCAGCCGGGGCCGGTCATGGTGCGCGCCGGCCGGTTCTCGGTCCTGCCATGTCGTCCCCCACCGCTGACATCGACGATGGAGGCCGTTCCCGCAGCGACTGAGAAGTCCCATGCCGCCAAGACGGGCGCCTCTTTCCCTGCAGGCGCTGGGCCGACGATGCAGGGGCGCGCCAGCTTGCCATTGAAGACGCCATGCGGGGTGGGACCATGCTCCGTCGTTTCGACCCAGCCGGCAGCAAACAGCAACGAAGCATTTCCTGGCCGGAATCGGGACGAAAGCGGCGCCGCCACTCGATCCGGCTCCGCGTGCGACGGCTGCCATCGACGCGACGCGATTTCAAGGGAGAGCCGTCTGGCCGCCACCTCGACTGAAAGCCGAAGCTGGTACCACTCGCCGACGGTCAAGCGCTGGCCACTGCGCAACGCCGGCGCATCGCCGTGCCGGCACTCCACGAAGCCATCCGGCATCAGATACAGGCCGAGCCCAGCCCCGACAGACGGTGCGTGGAGAGCCAGCATCCCCTGATCCTCCGGACCCGGAAGGGTCGGGCAAACCCAGAACGACAGGGTGAAGCTCTCGACCCCGTCGAGCAGCCCTGCGAGATCGACGACACCGTAGGAGCCCTTGCGGATCACTTGCTCCCTGCCGGCATGGCCCCCATCGAGATCGGAGCGAATGGGCTGCTCCTTGAACCCCGGCCCTTTCGGATTCTCGTCACCGTGAATGAGCCGAACGAGTTGCGCCTCATAGCGGGTGGATCGGCAATGGATGTGAAACGTGATCTCCTCGCCGGGGCGCACGGTCCAGCGATTGCTATAGCCAGTGAGTTCCATCGGGGTTTCCGTCATTCGGCGCGCATCAGCAGGCGCATGGCGAGCAACGTCACCAGGAAGCTGGCCAGCATGATGACTGCGCTCAGGGCATAGATCAGCGAGACTTGCGAACTGTGGGCCGAAGATGCGGTCCAGATATAGTAGGGCAGCGTGGTGACGCCGCCGCGCGCATAGAGCGTGCGCGGCAACTCATTGAACGAGAGCAGGAAGCTGAAAAACGCAGATGCCGAGATGCCGGGCAGCATCAGCGGCAGTTCGACATCGACAAACTGACGGTAACGGCTCGCGCCGAGATCCTTTGCGGCCTCAAGGAGACGGCGGTCGAACCGGACCGCGACGAGCAGGATGCACAGCAGCGCGAAGGGAAGCGCCCAGATGAAATGGACGAGCACAACCGACCAGAAGCCGGTCCGGATTCCCAGCAGGCCGCGATAGAAGATCAGCACCGCGATCCCGACCAGGATCCCCGGCATGACGAGGACCGAGAGATATGCGGCGAGGATTCCGCCACGCCGCTCGATGACGGGCAACGCCCTGCCGATCAGAAGGGCGACGGACGTCGCGGCGGTGGACACGATCAGGCCGATCGCAACGCTGGTGCCGAGCGGGCCGATCCACTTGGCGTTGTTGCCCTCGAAGAGCGAGGCATACCATTCGAGCGTCAGAGGCCAGGGAATGCCCGAAAGCGGCTGGGTGCTGAACGAGAGCAGCGCCAGGCCGACGATCGGAATGTAGAGCAATGCCATGGCAATCGCGCCGAACACGATCGAGACGGCGACGGTTTTGCGCGTAAACAGCCCGGCCGGATTGTGTCTCACGCCTGCATCCCCCGGAACACATCGCCATTGATCCCGTTGCGGCGAAGGAGGGCGAGCACGGCGGCGCCAAGCGCCAGGATGATCAGAACGAGCAGGCTCGCGAGTGCCGCCGCGCCGGCGAAGTTCATGGCGCGGATCAGATCGTCGAAGCTCTCCGCAAGCAGGGCGACCCGGCCTCCCCCGAGCAGCGCCGACACGACATTGTCGCCCAGCATCGGGATCGCCGTGAACAGGATCCCCGCTGCGATGCCCGGCGCCGCCAGCGGAACGACGACAAGCCAGAGCGTCTGCCATGCGCTTCCCCCGAGATCCCGGCTGGCCTTGATCAGTTCGTCGTCGATCAGCGAGATCGAGATAAAGAGCGGCCAGACCATCGAGGGGAAATAGGGGCCGATGAGGCCGAGATGAATGGCGAACTGAGAAAACAGAAGCCAGTCGAGCGGCGTATCCACGAGGCCCGACGACATCAGGACGGAGTTGACGAGGCCCTCCCGCCCGAGGATCGATCGCCAGACGATGGTTCGCGCGGCCGGACTGAGGAAGAACGGCACCACGAGCAGGACCAGGATGATGGATTTCGTCCAGCCCGCCCGCAAGCCCTTGGCGAGCCAGAGCGCGAAGGGAAAGGCCAGCACGAACTCGATCAGCGTGACCAGCGCCACGATGCGGAGCGTCCGGAGGATGATCTCGATGCGGAAACCGACAAGGATATCCGAATAGGCCTGAAGCGATGGGGTCCAGATGAACCCGATGCCCCGCCCCCTCAGAAAGGCAATGACCAGCAGCGACAGGATGGGCAGCAGCACCCCGATCGCCCAAAGCCCGGTCACGAGCCGGATCGCCGCGCCTTCCAGAGAAAAGCGTATGGTGCGCGTCGCTGGCGGCGCCACGCCGCCGCGATCGCTCGTCGCCGATACCAGGCTCATTCTGTCTCCATCGCCAAGGGGGTGACGGAACCACCCAAGCGGTTCCGTCACCGCGATCAGGCGTTGCGGAAGCGCGCCATTTCGGAATCATGCGCCGCGAGGTCGTCCGGCGCGCCGCCGATCCAGTAGTTCGGGTTGGAGAATTTCGTTTCTACCTTCACGATATTGGCCTGCACCTGGGCGATCTTCTCCGGCGCCCAGTTCTGCGCCTTGGCGAATTCAAGCCCGAGATCCATGCGCGATCCGGTGTAGCCGCGCAGGATCGCCAGTTCGGCCGCATAGGAACCGCCGATGAACCAGTCCAGCGCGCGATAGATCTCTTCGACGTTCTCGCGCTCGACCGCCTGGACCGGCATGAAGGTCGAATGCATCCAGTTGATGTGGAAGTCGCTGCAGGTCGCATATTCGACGTCGAGCCCCTTGGCGCGGACCTCCTTGACGGCAGGCTCCCAGCAGCGCTGGACCACGACCTCGCCATTGACGAAATTCGCGACCTGCTCGTCATAGGTCTTCCAGAGTGAGCGGAACTGGCCCGCCTTCTTGCGCTCGATCAGGAAGTTCGTCGCCGTCTGGCACTCGCTTGCTGTCATGTTGGCCGGGTCGGCGATCTCGGCGAGGCCGCGGTTCTTCAGGTACATGCCACCGATCATCAGGGCGATCATGTCGCCGTCGATCGCGGTCTTGCCGAGCGTCTGCTCGCTGTTGAGTAGAAGATCCCAGGTCAGCTTTTCCGGCGGACGCGGCAGACCGAGCTTCTCGGGGAAATAGCCGAAGCTGTCGGCGTTGTAATAGAGCGGCACACTCCAGTCCTTGCCGTCGCCGGCATAGAGCACCGGACTGCGCTTCACGGTTTCCGGAATGCCGGCGTAGTTCTTGAGCTTGCTCGTATCGAGCTGGGCGACCTGCTCCTGCTTCACCAGCGGCTTCTGCACGCCGGCCAGCGTGTTGATCAGGTCGAAGCGCTCGCCTGCGCCATTGACCAGGATCTCGTTGTAGAGAGCACCCACGTCGTCAACGTTGAAGGGCGTGAACTCCATCTTGAGCCCGGTTTCCTTCTCGAACAGGCTCCAGTCCTGAAGGGCGACCGTCGGCCCGCCCATCATCCGGATCGTCCCCGGCGTGGCGGCCTGCGCCCGCCCCATGCCGCCAAGCGCGAGCGTGGGCGCGGCGAGCGCGCCGGTACCGGCGACGAGTCCCTTCAGGACCGTGCGACGGCTCGGAGTACAGTGGTTCGCATTCTTCATGGCCATGTGAATTCCCCTGCTCTTCTCTCATGGAAGCTATGAAGGTTTCAGCTCAGGCTAGTTTTCCCCGATCGACCACGCCGACAATGCAGTGCTCGGGCGAGAAACTGAGATCCGCGTGCTTGGGCGCCCGCTGATCCGCATCGCCCAGGCGGGCGACGAGGCTGCCGACGGCGCTCCGATAGGTCACATCGCTGAAGCGCCCCTTGTAGATCGGCGCGCCATCGGTTCCGCGGAGGGTGTTGGCCGCGCCCCCGCCGGCGCCGACATGGACATGCTCGGCCCGGATCGCCACGAAGACGGCATCACCCGGGCCCATGCGGGCAACGTCGCCGACCGCGCGGCCGACGATGATCTGATCGCCGACCCGCACTTCGGCCCGGCGGCCCGACATCGCGGCAAGCGTGCCGCGCAGGACATTCTCGACCCCCATGAAACGGGCGGCGAACTCCGTCTCCGGACTGCCAAACAGATCCCGTGGCGTGCCGACCTGCTCGATCGCGCCCGACCGCATCAGGACGATGCGATCGCTCATGGTGATCGCCTCTTCCTGGCTATGAGTGACGAGAATGAAGGTGCCGCCCGTCTTGCGCCGGAGCTCGATCAGTTCGAGCTGCATGTCGAGGCGAAGCCGCTCGTCGAGCGCTCCCAAGGGCTCGTCCAGCAGCAACACGTCTGGCCCCATGACGAGCGATCGGGCCAGCGCCACGCGCTGGCGTTCGCCGCCGCTGAGCTGATGAATGCGCCGTTCGTATTTCCCCTCCAGCCGCACCAGCGCCAGAGCCTCTTCGGCGCGCTGGCGTCGCAAGTCCTGCGGCACTTTCCGCAATCTCAAGCTGTATTCGACATTTTGGCCGACGGTCATGTGCGGAAACAGCGCGAAATGCTGGAACACCGTCGAGACGTTGCGCAGGTTGGCGGGCAGTTTCCTGATGTCGTGACCGTCAAGCCGCATCTGACCGACGGAGTCCGGCTCCTCCAGCCCGGCGATGACGCGCAGAAGCGTCGACTTGCCGGAGCCGCTCGGGCCCAGCAGCGTCAGGAACTCACCCCTGGCGACATCCAGCGAGATCCCGCGAAGGGCCGGGTTGCCGGCATAGCTGTGACGAATATTGGCAAGCTCGAGGATCGGCTCGGAGTGCGGGTCAGCCTTTGCTTCCGGTAACTGCTGCATCAGCGGCCCACCTGCCCTGACCTTCAGGCTGCGCCGCATCGAGCGTGTCATTGCAGCGGCAACCGAAGACGCCTCTTAAACGTTACAGTCAATACAAACGAGGATGAATTCCCTTGTCAAGCCACCCTGACGCAACAGTCATTGACTACAGTCAAAGACAATCAAATTGCAGCAATATCGATAATTCGGCACCCCAATCGACAACAACTTGCCCTCGCTGGACCGACTTGACTCGGCAGCAACGTCAACTGTAACGTTTTATAAAATGCCACGGGAGGATGATTGTGGTCGCATCTGCAGAGCTTCTGCGTACGCTCTATACCGCCGTGCTTTCCGACGTCATGGACGAGATGGGCTATCCAAACCAGGCCTGTCGACCCTTCATGCGACCGCTCGACGAGACGACATCCTTCGTCGGCCGCGCCCGCACCGGCCTCTATTCGAATGCCTACTCGGTGCTCGAGGGTGAAAACCCGTACGAACTGGAAATCCGCCTGATCGATGACCTGAAACCCGGCGACGTTCCGGTCTTCGCCTGCGGCGGCCCCACGCACCGCATGGCGCCATGGGGCGAGCTGCTGACGACGGCGGCCATGGCGCGCGGCGCCGTCGCATGCGTCACGGATGGTCTTGTGCGCGACGTGCGTCACATTCGGGCGCTGAAGTTCCCCGTGTTCCATGGCGGCATCGGTCCCCTCGACAGCAAGGGGCGCTGCCGCATGATCGAGATGGACCGCACGATCGAATGCGGCGGCGTCATGATCTCGGCGGGCGACACGATCTTTGGCGATGTCGACGGGGTCGTCGTCATCCCGCAAGCCATCGCCGACGAGGTCTTCAGGCGCGCGCTCGACAAGGCCGCGCGAGAGACGCACACGCGCGACGAACTGCGGGCCGGACGCCTCCTGATTGAAGTCTACGAAAAATACGGCGTCCTTTGATGACCACTGTGCTCGACACGCACCAGGACCAGGAAGCACGCTCCCCGGAGGGAGCCGATATCGATGTCTGACCGAGCCGCCAGCCCCCTCGCCGCCTCGATCTTCGACCTCTCGGGAGAGGTCGCCTTCGTTTCGGGCGCCTCGAGCGGGCTGGGGCGCCGGTTTGCGACGGTTCTGGCGGCGAACGGAGCCCGGGTCGCCCTGGCAGGGCGGCGAGAGGCAGAGCTCGAGAAGACGGCGGATAGCATCCGTGCGATCGGCGGTACAGCCGTCGTCCTGCCATTCGACCTGCTCGACAGGGAGGCGGTCCCGCCAGTCTTCGATGCGGCCGAGGCGGCGCTCGGCCCCGTCTCCGTACTCATCAACAATGCCGGCATCGCCGGCCCGGGCGGCACGGCGGACCTGGACTTCTACCGCTGGCGCGCAATCCTCGCCGTCGATCTCGACGCGCTCTTCGTCATGGCGCAGGAGGGCGCAAGTCGGATGCGAGAACGCGGCGGCTCCATCATCAACGTATCGTCGATCCTCGGCCTCAAGCCGGCGCGCGGCGATGCGGCCTACGCCGTCGCCAAGGCAGGCGTCGCCCAGCTATCCGGCGTCATGGCGCTCGAATACGCCGCGTCCGGCATCCGTGTGAATACCCTGGCCCCGGGCTATGTCGTCACCGGCATGAACAGCGCCTTCTTCGCGAGCGAGGCCAGCCGCGCCATCACCGATCGCATTCCGCTCGGACGCGTCGGCCAGGTCGACGATCTGGACGGCGCGATCCTCTACCTGGCCTCCCGCGCTTCCCGCTTCGTGACCGGCTCCGTGCTCGTCGTCGACGGAGGCCATGTCCTCTCCATGTGAATTCTCCCCGCCGAACCACCCGTCAGCCCCATCGGAGCACGCAGGCGATGATCGAGACCAGTTCCCGCGATGCCGCCATCACGGCATCCGGCAAGGCGAGGGCCGCGTCCCATCGGAGCGGTCAATCGGACCGCCTGCGCTTTGCCGTCGATACCGGCGGCACCTTCACGGACCTGATCGTCGCCGATGCCGCCGGCACGCTCCGCATGCACAAGGCCGCCACCACCCCGTCCGATCCGGTCAAGGGCGTGATCGATGTCATGCGGGTTGCCGCGGATGCGGCCGGGCAGCCGCTTTCAGAGTATCTCGAGCGCGGCGAGATCCTCGTCCACGGCACGACCCATGCCATCAACGCGATCATCACCGGACGCACCGCGAAGACGGCGTTTCTCACGACCAAGGGACACCCCGACACCCTCGTCTTCCGCGAGGGCGGACGCCAGGACTCCTTCAACTTCACGGTGCCCTACCCGGCCCCGTTCATCTCCAAGGCACTGACCTTCGAACTCGAAGAGCGCATCATGGCGGATGGCACCGTTCGCGATCCGCTCGACGAGGCACGCGCCGTCACCCTGCTGGAGCAGGTCGCGGCATCCGGCGCGGAGTCGATCGCCGTGTGCCTGTTGTGGTCGATCGTCAACCCCGCGCATGAGCTTGCCTTCGGCCGGCTGATCGAGCGCCATTTGCCGGCGATGCCCTACACGCTGTCGCACCAGATCAACCCGTCGATCCGCGAATACCGACGCGCCATGTCGACCGCGCTGGATGCGTCGCTGAAACCGATCATGGGCAGATACATGAACGGCCTGGACGGGCGGCTGCGCGAAGCCGGGTTTCATGGACGCCTGCTCGTCGTCACGTCGCAGGGCGGCGTGATGGACGCGATCGACGTGGCGCGCGCGCCGGTACACCTGATCAACTCCGGGCCCAGCATGGCGCCGGTCGGCGCCAAGGCCTACAACCCAGGTGGCGGCGCCGGCACGCTGATCGTCGGCGACACGGGGGGCACGACCTTCGACGTCTCGCTCGTCCGCAATGGCCGCATCCCCCGCACGCGCGAGACCTGGCTCGGCAAGCCGCTCTCCAGCCACATGACCGGCATGCCCTCCGTCGACACCAAGAGCATCGGCGCCGGCGGAGGCTCGATCGCCTGGGTCGACGCCGGCGGGCTGCTGCATGTCGGACCGATCAGCGCCGGTGCCGTCCCCGGCCCCGCCGCCTATGGACGTGGCGGCACGCGCCCGACCGTCACCGACGCGGCGATCGCGCTCGGCCATATCGATCCCGCCCATTTTCTGGGCGGCCGCATGCAGCTCGACCGCGCCGCCGCCGAAGCAGCCATCCGGCGCGAGGTCGCCGACCCGCTCGGACAAACCGTCGAGATCGCCGCGGCCGCGATCCTCGAACTCGCCACCGAGCACATGGTCCAGGCGATCCTCGACATCACCGTCAACCAGGGCATCGACCCGACCGAAGCAGCCTTCGTCGCGGGCGGTGGCGCCGCCGGGCTGAACTGTGTCGCGATCGGCCGCCGGCTCGGCTGCGAAACCGTCTTCGTTCCGGAAACCGGTGCTGCCCTGGCGGCCTCGGGCGCCCTGATCTCCGACCTCGCTGCGCATCATCAGGCGATGTTCCACGCGACCAGCGCCGACTTCGACATCGACGGCGTCAACGCGATCCTCGACGAACTGGAGGCGCGCTGCCGCGCCTTTCAGGAGAAGACGGGTCCGGATGCCGAGTTCGTCGGCATCGACTGGACGACGGAGGCTCGCTATCCGGACCAGGCCTGGGAAATCGAGGTGCCGCTTCGCCGGAGCCGCTTCGGCAGCGACCAGGATGTCGAAGAACTGGTCTCGGACTTTCATCGTACGCATGAGGAAATCTTCGCGATCAGCGATCCGGGTTCCCCGATCGAGACGATCGGATGGAATGCCACCATACGCTGCCGCATCGGCTCGCCCCTGCCGGGCCGGATCGAAGCGGGTGACACGGGCGCTGCACTGGCCAGCCGCCCCGTCTATTTCGCCGCGACGGGATGGGTCGACGCCGAAGTCCACCGCTTCGAGGCCTTGCCCGTCGATCTCGAGATCGAAGGTCCGGCGATCGTTGAATCCAGTTTTACGTCGGTCGTCGTCGATCCGGGCGCCAGCGCTCGGCGGGATGCTACGGGCACGCTCATCATCATCGTGCGCTCCTAGGAGGCAGGAATGAACGCCAGTTCCAAGACCATGAGCGGCGTCCAGCTCGCCGTCCTGACGGCGCGGTTCGAGGGGATCGCGCGCAAGATGGCCAACACGCTGCATCGGACAGGTCGCTCCGGCATCCTGACGATCGCGCGCGACTTCTCCTGCGTGATCCTGACCGCTCGCCACGAACTTCTGACCGCCTCAGACAGCCTGCCCATCCACGTCCTGCGCGGTCCGGAAGTGATGAGCCGAACGATGACGGACAACCACAGGGAGCTCCGGCGAGGCGACGCCTTCCTGCACAATTCGCCCTATCACGGCTGTACGCACCCGGCCGACCACAGCATCCTCGTCCCGGTCCTGGACGATGACGGCGTCCATCGTTTCACCGTGCTCGCCAAGGGGCATCAGGCCGATTGCGGCAACGCGCTGCCGACCACCTATATGGGCGCCGCCAAGGACGTCTATGCCGAGGGCGCGCTGATCTTTCCGGCGGTTCGGATCCAGTCGAACTACAAGCATGAGATGGACATCGTCCGGATGTGCCAGATGCGCATCCGCGTGCCGGAACAATGGTGGGGCGACTATCTCGCCACGCTCGGGTCGGCCCGGGTGGGCGAGCGCGAGATCCTGGCCCTGGGACGGGAAGTCGGCTGGGACGTGCTCGAAACCTATGTCCGCGAGTGGTTCGACTACAGCGAGGCGCGCATGGCGGAGACGATCCGCGCCATGCCGAAGGGCCGCGTGACGCGCTCCAGCCGCCACGACCCCTTCCCCGGCACGCCGGCCGATGGCGTCGAGATCAAGGTCACGGTCGAAGTCGATCCGGACGCCGCGATGATCGATGTCGACGTCCGCGACAATCCCGACTGCATGGAGAATGGCATCAACCTGTCCGAAGGCTGCGCCCGCTCCGCCCCGATGATCGGCATCTTCAACTCCATCGACCATACGGTTCCGAAGAACGAGGGCAGCTTTCGCCGCATCCGCGTCCACCTTCGCGACAATTGCGCGGTCGGGCGCCCGATGCATCCGACCTCCTGCTCGGTTGCCACGACCAATCTGGCCGATCGCGTCGCGAACCCCGTGCAATGTGCCATTGCCGAGCTCGCGGATGGGCTTGGCATGGCCGAAACGGGCGCCTGCATCCCGGCCTCTTCGGGCGTGGTGTCGGGCGTCCATGACGGGCAGCCCTTCGTCAACGAGGTCTATCTCGGCTGTACCGGCGGGGCCGGCACGCCGACCACGGACGGGTGGCTGACGATCATGCATGTCGGCAATGCCGGCATGTGCTACCAGGACTCGATCGAAATCGACGAACTCCGGCACCCGATCTTCGTCCATGCCCGGCGCCTGATGCCGGACACGGAAGGGGCCGGCCGATTCCGCGGCGCGCTCAGCGCCTATTCCGAGTTCTCGCCGCTCGGATGCGACATGACGGTCGCCTATGTCAGCGACGGCAACCTCAATCCGGCATCCGGCGTGCGCGGCGGCCTGGCCGGCGGACCGTCCTCCCAGTTCCGCAAACGGCAGGATGGCACGCTCGATCCGATGCCGGGATGCGCGGAAGTCCTGGTCGCGCCCGGCGAGGCGATGGTCTCGATCAGTTGCGGTGGCGGCGGCTACGGCTCGCCGCTCGAGCGGCGGCCGGAATCCGTCATGGACGACGTGCGCGAAGGCTGGATCAGCCGGGCCCGCGCGGAAGCCGTCTATGGCGTCGCGCTCACCGACGACCTGACGCTCGACACAGCGAAGACGGAGCGGCTTCGCGCCCAGGCGCGCGCCGCCTGATCGAGGACCGGCGATCGTCGCCGGGTGACGACGGACGCCCCCCGGACCTGAAGACTGGAACGCCGCTGTCGTTCAGCGGAATTGTGGAGGACATGAATGCGCCGGCGCATCGCCGATCCCTTGGCAGCCGTCAATACAGGCTCGTACTCCCCGGCCCTGCGGGCGGGGCCATGGATACTCGTTTCCGGTCAGGGGCCGCTGCGTCCGGACGGCTCCGTCATAGACGGCGACATCGCCACCCAGACGCGCGCCACGCTCCACAACATCCGCCGCCTCGTCGAGGCGGCCGGTGGATCGATGGATCAAGTCGTCCAATGCACCTGCTACCTTCACGACATCGATGCATTTTCCGAGTTCGACATCGCCTATCGGGCTGCCTTCTCGGAACCCTACCCAACCCGGACCACGGTAGAAGCCGGCCTCGACGGCATCCTCGTCGAGATCGATGCGATGGCCTATCTCGGAGACGACAGATGACGATGGAACAGGGCACGCTCATCACCGGGGCGCGCGTTTTCGACGGCCAGGGCTTCCTGCCCGACGGCACGGCGGTTGCGGTCGCCGAGGGACGCATCGTCCATGTCGGCCAGATACTGGATCTGGCCGAGCAGGGCTTCCGCAGGGTCGATGGCAGCGGGTCCATCCTCTCGCCGGCCTTCATCGACACCCACAACCACGGCGACTACCACGGCGTCGATCCGGACAATGACGGCGTGTCCGCCCTGGCACAGGGCGTCGGCACGCTGGTCGTCGGCAATTGCGGCTACTCCGCCACCCCGACGGGGACCGTGCATGCCGTCCTGATGCCCGAGGCGGGCGACAGCAACGTGCCGCTGCCCGATCACCTCGCTCGCCTCGATCACGGCCTCGCCCTCGACATCGGCGACCTGCTCGGCCACAACACGCTGCGCCGCCACGTCATGGGCGAGGCGCGCGCCGCGACGCCCGCCGAGATCGACCGCATGTGCGGCCTGCTCGACGATTTCCTCGCCGCAGGCGGCATGGGCCTGTCGGTCGGCCTCAACTATCCCGAGGCCATCGGCTATGGCGCGGCGGAAATGGTGCCGCTGTGCCGCGTTCTGGCCCGGCACGGCCGCCCGCTCACCTGCCATATCGCCGACCAGGGCGCCGGCATCCTCCAGTCCGTCGGCGAGGTCGTCGCCTGGGCCGACGCCGCCGGCTGCCAGGTTCTGGTTTCGCATATGCGGCCGATCTCGGATCGCTACGACCATCTGCTCGATCCGCTGTTCTCGATCTTCGAGACGCGCCAGAACGCACGCTTCGATCTCTATCCCTACGCCGCCGGCTTCACCACGCTGGCCTGGTTGTTCAGCTACCTGTTCCAGCGAACGCCGGCCGTCGGGGCGCGCGTGCCTGGCGACGAGCTCGAGGAGGCGGCGCGCGGGGTCTGCATCGGCGGCCTCGACGATGTCAGGGTTCTGGCCTCGACGTTTCCCGATGCAGCCGGACACACCATCGGCGATATCGCCCGTTCGCTGAACCAGCCGGCCGGCGAGGTGGCGCAGGATATCTACATCGCGGATCCGTCAACGGTCTGCCTCTACGAACGCGAGAGCCGACCCGAAACCATCGACCGGATCATCACCCATCCGCTCTGCCTCGTCGGCTCGGACGGCTACCTGTTCGGCCACCGCCATACCGCCGCCTGCCATCCCCGTTGCTATGGTGCCTTCGCCGGTTTCATCGAGCGCTATGCCCGTCCCGGCCATGTCGACCAGGTCACCGCGCTCTCCCGCATGACCAGCGCGCCGGCGGCATTTTTCTCGCTGTCGGACCGGGGCAGGATCGCGCCGGGGCTGCGCGCCGATCTGGCGCTGCTCGACTGGGATCGCATCGGCGAGAATGCCGGGAAGGACGGCACGCGCATCGCCCATGGCGTCCGCATGACCATGGTCGGCGGCGCGATTGCCTATGAGGGCGGCCCGCAGGCCACGGGCCGGCGCGCCGGTGCACGCGCGGTTCCCACCGCGCGCTGACCGGCGTAACCGTTCCAGCTTACTTGGCCGTGTAGCCACCATCCACCGGCAGGATGGTGCCGGTGATGAAACTCGCGGCATCCGAACCGAGGAACAGGATCGCCCGCGCGATCTCATGCGGCTGGGCGAAGCGGCCGATCGGGTGCCGCTCGGCAATCTCGGCCCGCGCCTCCGGCGCCATTTCCGCAAACAGGCGCTCGATCATCGGGGTCAGCGTCGTTCCGGGCGCCACCGCGTTCACCCTGATGCCCCGAGGGCCGAAATCCACGGCCATCTGGCGGGTGAGCTGAATGACCCCGCCCTTGGCAGCGCAATAGGCAGCCGAAAGCGGCCAGCCCAGAAGGCCGGAGATCGACGCGACATTGACGATGGCCCCGCCTCCCCGCGCGCACATCGCCGGCAGCACGGCCTGGCTCATCCATAGGGTTCCCGTCAGGTTGACGCCGATCACCCGGTCCCAGTCGACCGCGACCGTGTCGAGGGCGCTCGCGGTATGTTCGGCCCCGGCATTGTTGACGAGGAGATCGACCGCCCCCCAGCGCGCCGCGATGTCAGCCACCAGCGCCGCCACCGCGTCACGATCGAGAATATCGGCGGCACGGGCGAACACGCCATCCGGAAGGTCTGCCACGGCTGCCGGATTGCGATCGATCGCAGCAACCCTTGCCCCTCGCTCCAACAGCAGTTCCACGGTCGCCCTGCCGACACCGCTGCCGCCGCCGGTGACAAGCGCCACGCGCCCCTCATAGCCGGTGCTCACAGGAACGCCCTCAGTCCGTTGGCCATATTACCACCATCGACCAACAAGTTGGCGCCGACGACAAACGAGGCTTCGTCCGAGGCCAGGAACACCACGGCTTCGGCAACCTCCTCGGGCCGACCGATACGATTCAGCGCCGCGGTCGACGCGAAATGGTCCCGCGCGCCGGCCGGATCCGGCTGGCGGTCGAGATAGCCCTTGAACATCTCGCTCTCCACGAAGCCGGGGCTGACTGCGTTCACCCGCACGCCGTGCCGCGCATAGTCGAGTGCCATCTCTTGGGTGAGACTGATCATCGCCCCCTTGGAAGCGCTGTAGGCGGCGAGATTGCGCGCGGCCGTCACGCCGCGGATCGAGGCGATGTTGACGATCGCGCCACGCCCTGCCGCGATCATGTCCGGCAGCACGGCGCGCGCGCACAGCATCGCACCCCGTACGTTCACCGCCATCACCCGGTCCCAGTCGTCAGGCGCGATCTCGAGCACGGAATCGGGGGAGCCGGGGCTGCCGATCCCCGAATTGTTGACCAGAATCGTCGCGGCGCCAAAGTTCCCGGCAAGCTCGGCCGCCAGGGCATCGGCGACCCCCGCCTCGGAGATATCGCCCTGAAGCACGCGGCCGCGTCCACCGGCCGCCGCGACCGCGGCAAGCGTCTCGTCGCCACCGGACCGGTTGGCCATCACATTGATGCCGACTGCCGCACCTTCCCGCGCCAGCTTGATGGCGATGGCGCGGCCGATGCCACCACCCGCGCCCGTGACGAGCGCAACCCGACCCGCGAACTGGCTCATGCGGCGGCCCCCGCCTTGCCGCGTCGCGGCTTCAACGACCACCCGCGGAACTTGTCCTGACCGACAACCACGATAAGAATGATGCCCAGCGCGATGTGCTGATAAAAGGGGCTGAGCTTCAGCAACGTGGAGCCATTGACCAGCAGCAGCATGGTCAGCACGCCAAGCAGCGCGCCGAGGATCGACCCACGGCCGCCAGTGATCAGCGTGCCGCCGATCAGCACCGCCGTCACCACCTCGAGCGGCGCGTAGAGCCCGGCATCGGCGGTCGCCGCCTGGACCCGGATGGTGGACGTCAGCCCGGCGATGGCGGCGATGATGCCGCAGGCCACATAGACGAAAAGCACGACGTTGCGCACGTTGATTCCCGCCAAAGCGGCGGTACGCGGATTCGCGCCCACCGCCAGGATGGCGCGGCCGAGCGGCATGAAATTGAGCAGCAGGCCGGCCAGCAGCCCGAGCAGAAGCATCGCGGCGAAAAGCACCGGCACACCCAGAACCGAGGCATCCACGAGATCGAGGAACGCGTCCGGAAAGGCGGTGGCGGTGCGCCCCCGCAACAGGCCGTAGACGACGGAGCGGACGATCGTCATGGTCGCCAGCGTGACGATGATCGGCTGCATGCGGAAGCGGGCAATGAGCACCGCGTTGACCAGCCCCACCGCCGCGCCCGAACCGATTCCGGCAAGAAGTGCCAGCCAGAACGGAACGCCCATTTCGTAGAGCTTGCTGGTGACGACCGGCGAGAGCGCCATGACCGCGCCGATCGACAGGTCGAAGCCGCCTGCGATGATGACCAGCGCCTGGCCGATCGCCAGCATGCCGAGTTCGCTCATGCGCAGCGCGAGGTTCTCGATGTTGCGCATCGAAAGGAACGTTCCGGATACGCTGGCGAGCGCAGCGCCCAGCGCCAGGTTGACGAGCACCAGAACCAGAATGGTGCGCCACAGCTGCGGCAGGCCTTTCCAAAACGTCATTCTGCCGCCCGCCTCGAATGACGCTGCATCAGCGCAGCATGTTGCTGCCGCAGATATTCCAGCGAAATGGCCACGATGATCAGGAAGCCCTGAACCGCACCCTGCCAGTAGGCATCGATGCCCAGCATGGTCATGCCGGCAAGGATGACGCCGAGAATGGCGGCCCCCAGAAGCGTGCCGAGCACGCTGCCGCTGCCGCCGAAGATGCTGGCCCCGCCGATCACCACCGCGGCGATCGCGCTCATTTCATAGCCGTCGAACGCCACCTGCGGCTGCACGAACCCGCTGCGGCCGACCAAGACCAGGCCCGCCAGAGCCGCCAGCCCGCCCGAGGCGACATAGACCCACACCCGGTAGCGATCCACCGGCACGCCGGAGAAGGACGCCGCATCGGCATTTCCGCCAATGGCATAGAGGTTCCGTCCGAAGCGCGTGCGCGTCAGGGTGAAATGGGCCAGCAGCAGCACCACAACCAGCAGGATTACCGGCGCATAGCCAGAGCCGATCCAAAGATACTCGCCGGGAATGGGCGTGATGTACTTGCCGCCGGTCAGGACCATCGTGGCCCCGCGCACGATGCTCATCGTGCCGAGCGTGACGATCAGCGGGTGAACGGCGAAGCGGATCACCAGGAGGCCGTTGATCAGACCGAGACCGAGCCCGATCCCCAGCATCAGCGGATAGGCCAGCCAGATCGGCCACCCGCCGCCGATGGCGATGGAGCCGCCAACGCTGGTCGCGAAAGCCATCACGGCGCCCACCGACAGATCGATGCCGCCGGTGATGATGACGAGCGTCATGCCGACAGACATGATGCAGATGACCGCGATCTGTCGGCTGACATTGTCGAACGTGCTCAGCGAGGCGAAACCATCGACGCTGAACGAAAGCACGAGGATGATGAAGACGAAGAAGGCAAGGATGGGCGTTTCGCGCTGGGCTGCCAGCGATCGCCCCGATGACAGGCTCATGCGGCGGCCCCCGTAAGCACGTTCATGATACCAACCGCGTCGGCATCCCGGCGCGGCAGCGTGCGGACCAGCCGCCCATCGCGGAACAGGGCCACTCGATCGGCGAGGCCGAGAACTTCCGGAAGCTCCGAGGAAATGAGCATCACGCCTCGCCCTGCCTCGGTCAGGCCGGCAATGATCTTGTAGATCTCCGCCTTGGCGCCGATGTCGACGCCACGCGTCGGCTCGTCGAGGATGAAGACCCGGGCCTCGGTGGCGAGCAGGCGCGCCAGCACGACCTTCTGCTGATTGCCGCCCGATAGCGCGGACACCGCGACGCGCGCATTCGGCGCCTTGACCCGCAGCTCGGACATGCCGCGATCGATGATCTGCTTCTGCACGCCCGGAAGCAGCATCCCGAGGCGCGCGAGGCGCTTCAGGATCGAAAGCACGATGTTCTCGCCGATGCTGTGGTCAAGCAGCAGACCCTCGCCCTTCCGGTCCTCGGACAGATAGACGATGCCCTGGGCCATCGCCTCTCCGGGATCCCGGAAACGCAGCGTCGCGCCACCGACTTCGATCGTCCCCGCCTCGGGCTCCGTCGATCCAATCACGGCCTTGGCCAGCTCGGTTCGACCAGCGCCGATCAGGCCGGCCAGCGCCAGCACCTCGCCCGCGCGCACCTCGAGACTGACCTCCGTGAACTCGCCGCGACGCGTCAGCCCCTCGACCCGCATCAGCACCTCGCCCACGGTCGCGTTATGCGGCGGATAGATTTCCGAAAGCTCGCGACCGACCATGTCCGACACGATCCGGCCGGTCGTTGCCTCGCCGATCGGATAGCCGTTGACGAAGCGTCCATCGCGCAAGACCACGACATGGTCGCAGATCGCGAAGATCTCCTCCAGCTTGTGGCTGACATAGATCACCGAGCGGCCCTCGGCCCGCAGGGCCCGTATGATGCCGAATAGTTGCTCGACCTCATACTGGGTGAGCGAGGATGTCGGCTCGTCCATGATGACGACGCGCGAATCCAGCACCATCGCCTTGCAGATCTCGACAAGCTGCTGACTGGCGATCGACAGATCGCCGGCCATCTCGTCCGGATCGATCCGCACCCCGAGCCTGGCGATCACCTCGGCGGTGCGGCGGTGCATCCCGGCCTTGTCGACGACGCCGAGCCACCCCTGCGTCGGCTCGCGGCCGAGAAAGACATTCTCGGTGATCGTCAGCCCTGGAACCAGCGTCAGCTCCTGGAAGATGGTGGCGATGCCCGCCTTCTGCGCGTCATGCGGGCTGTCAAAGCGGATCGGCTGCCCCTCGAAGGTCACCACGCCTTCATATTCGGCGTAGACACCGGAGAGAATCTTGATGAGGGTCGACTTGCCCGCGCCGTTCTCGCCGACGAGCCCGACCACGGCGCCGCGCGGCACCTCGAAGCCAATGCCATCGAGAGCCCGAACGCCGGGGAAGCTCTTTCCCAGTCCGGTGACCGACAGCGCTGCCGGCGGACCAGAAGATGTCATCTGCAGCCTGCCCTGCGCTTGCATCAGGTCTCCGCCCCGCATCCGGAAAGCGACGATATCTCGATCCTCGTCGCCGTTGTCCGCCGCGTGGGCGCGGCACGGCCGACATGTACCACCCAGCCGGATCGAATCCGGGCGACGATGACGTCTGAGGAAGGGCGCGCGAAAGCCAATCTCCCGAACTCCAATGAGAAATGGCCGCAAGTCTGCCGCCCACCTTTATCGTCACAGTGACGCTATCCAGCTCGAAAGTTGCTGTCAACGACCGAGCGCGACTGCAAATAGCGTGCGATTCCCAATAGTTTATTATTCAACGGCCAGTCGAACCCCATTGACATATCCTCAAAATCCGGCCCAGCTTCTGCAACGTTTAAGTTGACGCGGCTGACGATCATCGACGCTGCGCAGGCAGGAGGCGGGCTCCTATGGGGCAACTCACAGATATCACCGGCAAACTCGAACCCGGCATGTGGGACTATCGGGTTTTTCCGGGCTTCGAAGACTTGGTTCCGCCCCTTCGCATCGAGACCATGGGCACGCTCGACACCTTCGGCTTCTACGGGTCCAAATTCACGCTGTCCTCGATCTCGGGCACCTATCTGGAAGCATCCAGCCACGTGCTGGCCGACGGCCGCCACCTCAGCAGCTATGGCGTCGACGACTTCATCCGGCCGGCGAAGATCCTGCGGCTCGGCGGCCTCGCCCCCGATACGCTGATCGACGGGGCGATGCTTGCCGCGGCGGCGCCGGCGATCGAGCCGGGAGACGCGCTCCTGATCGACACGGGCTGGTATCGGCAGTGGAACACGCCAGGCTTCGTCGAACGCTGCCCCAAGATGCTTCCAAGTGCCCTCGCCTGGATCCTCGAGCAGCCCATCGCCCTGCTGGGCGTCGACATTCCGGCCATCGAGGCAGCCTGGACCGACGACGACGCAAGCGCCAAGGGCGGTCTGCTGACCCAATTGTTCGCGCGCGGCACCTTGTTGCTCGCACCGGTCGTCAATCTGGACCAGATCGGCGCCGATCGAGGACGGCTCTACGCCCTGCCACTGCCTGTGGTGGGCACCTCGGGCGCGCCGGTCCGCGCCATCCTCGAATGGGAATGATCGCATGAGGTTCGCGCCGCGCGACACCCTGGTCGGCATTATCGGTCTCGGCCTCATGGGGAAGAGCATCGCCGCCTGCCTGCTCGCCGCGGGGCACCCGGTGATCGGCTATGACACCGACCCGGCCCGGCGCGACGAGACGCTTCCCGCCGTCCGCGCAATGCTCGATGAGCTGTCCCGCGAAGGCGGCCTCGCGACACCGGTCGACACCCTGCTTCAGGGCCTGACGGTGGCCGCCGAGATCCAGGAACTCGCCGCCTGTCGCATCGCCTTCGAGGTGGTCACGGAGGATCTCGGCGCGAAGCGGGAGGTATTCGCCGCGCTGGAGGGCATTCTCGCGCCCGACGCGATCATCGCGAGCAACACCTCCGCAATCCCCATCACGATGCTGCAACAGGGCCTTCGGAGCCCGCAGCGCCTGTTCGGCGTTCACTGGGCCGAGCCGGCGCATCTGACCCGCTTTCTCGAGATCATCGCCGGCGACGAAAGCGCTCCCGCATTCGGCGAGCATCTGCATGCGCTGGCCGGGCGCTGGGGCAAGGAACCGACGCTGGTCCGTCGCGACATCCGGGGGTTTGTCACCAACCGGATCATGTACGCCATGATCCGCGAGGCCTTCCACATCGTCGAGTCGGGCGCCGCCTCCGTCGAGGACGTCGATCGTTCGGTCCGCAACGACATCGGAGCCTGGGCCACGCTGGCCGGTCCGTTCCGCTGGATGGACCTGACCGGCATCCCGGCCTACGGCGCGGTGATGACCGACCTGATGCCGGACCTCTCCAACGCGACCGAGCTGCCGCGCCTGATGCGCGATACGATCGCTGCCGGCGCGCTTGGAACCGCCAACGCCAAGGGCTTCCACGAATACACCCCGGAGACCGCGCAGGCCTGGAACGAGGCGTTCCGGCGCTTCAGCATGGATATCCGGCATCTCCAGCAGAAATACCCCGAGCCACGGGGTGACGACGGGCCATAGGCCCAAGAGGGGAGAAGATCGATGCTGAGAAGAACGGTTCTGACGCTGGCTCTCATGAGCAGCGCTTTCGCGATCGGCCTGTCTGGACCGGTCGCCGCGCAGGACAAGAAGGTTGACACGATCGCCGTCGTGCCGCTCGCGCTGGGTCACCCCTGGTGGGTGCGGGCCGAGGAGGGCGCCAAGCGCGCCGCCGAGGAGCTCGGCATCGAGGTGGTGTTCACGGCCCCCGAGCGCGAAGACGCCGCGCGTCAGGTCGACGTCTTCAACGACGTGATCAACAATGGCGCCGACGCCGTCGTCATCGCCGCCGTCGACCCGGCCACGCTGGCGCGCCCGATCTCGAAGGCCATCAAGGACGGCATTCCGGTTTTCGGCTTTGACATCGGCGCGCCCGGCACCGAGGCGATCTATACCGCGTCGGGCTGGGAAGCGGTTTCGAGCGGCACGAACATCGCCAAGGGGCTCGCCGAGGAGATCGGCGGCAAGGGCAAGGTGGCGATTCTGACCGGTGGCCTCGGCTCGCCGCTGCTGGCCAAGCGCCAGAAGGCGGTCGAGGATACGCTGGCGGGCTACCCGGAGATCGAGGTCGTCGGCGTCTATGCGAGCGACAACGACTTCGCCGTCGCGCTCGGCCAGGCCGAATCTGTGCTGCAGGCCCATCCGGACCTGGCCGGCTTCGCGTCGGTCGTGACCACCGGCGTGCCCGCTTCCGTGCAGGCCGCCGTCAATGCCGGCAAGCAGGGCAAGGTGGCGATCTGGGGCGTTGCCATGCCGAAGCAGAACGCCGAGGCGGTCAAGAAGGGCTGGACCAAGGGCGCGCTGGCGCTCGATCCGGGCCAGATGACCTATCTGGGCGTGCTGATGGCCCATCGCTACGCCACCGCCGGCACGCTGCCGGCCGAGGGCGACGACTATGCCTGGGCGGGCAAGCCGGTCATCGATGCCGCCAACAAGATGGCCTACGTCCCCGACACCCGGCTCACGCCCGAGAACATCGACGGCTACGGATTCTAGGAAAGCCCCTCCCCCGCCCGGCGACGCGCGGGGGAGTTCGTCCAGATCGGCATGTGCCGGCGCCAACCGCCCCCGTGAACAGGTTCATTGAATGTCCAACCGCAAAGTGAAGATCGGCATTGTTGGCGCCGGGATCTGGGGCAGCAATCACGCCCTCGCTCTGTCGACCCACCCCCAGGGCGAGGTGACCCTGATCTGCGACCGCGATCCAGCGCGCGCCAAGGCGCTGGCCGATCGCTTCGGCTGCGCGTGGACGGATAGTCTCGACAGCCTCGCCGGCAGCGACGTCGAGGCCGTGACCATCGCCACGCCCGACCCCTTCCACCGCGACCCGACAGTCGCGATGCTCGCCGCCGGCAAGCACGTCATGTGCGAAAAGCCACTCGCCACCACCGTCGCCGACGGCATCGACATGGTGCGCGCGGCCGACGCCGCCGGCACCAAGTTCATGGTCGATTTCCATGCCCGCTGGCATCCGCTTTTCATGGGCGCCAAGGGCTATGCCGAACGCGGCGAGCTCGGCGATCCGGTCATGGCCTATGCGCGCCTCTCCGACACGATCCACGTGCCGACCAAGATGCTGAAATGGGGCGGCCAGTCCGGCCCCGAATGGTTCCTGTTCCCGCACACCATGGATGCCATCCGCTGGATGTTCGACCGCGAGCCGGTCTCGGTCTACGCCCAAGGCCATCGCGGCGTGCTCGACGGCATGGGCATCAACAGCTGGGATGCGATCCAGAGCCTGGTCACCTTCGAAGGCGGCGCGTTCTGCACCTTCGAGACATCCTGGATCGTGCCCGAGACCTACACCAACGTGGTCGACAACCGCATCTTTCTCAACGGCACCAAGGGCGGCCTGGAACTGCGCAACGAACCGTCCCTGTGGGTCTACACCGACCGCTTCCACACCCCGTTCTCGTCGGAAACCGTGACCCGCTACGGTAAGGCCTCCGGCTTCCAGTACGATTCAATCCGCTATTTCATCGATTGTGTCGCAGAGGACCTGGTTCCCCAGTGCACCGGACGCGACGGCCTCGTCGTCACCGCGATGATCGAGGCCACGCTGTTGTCCCTCGCCCAGAAGCGGCCGGTCGCGATGTCGGAGATCCTGGACCTGGGGTCGGTCTGAGGCCCAGCCGACCCGATCGCTTCGGCACCACGCCCCCTGCTTCCCGCGCCGGATCCCGATCTCGGCCCTCGTCATCAAATCGGCCTCGGCGCCGGGCCAGTACCCGGATGGAAGCCAGCTCTACCCTTGCGTGGCGCCGGGGGATCCAAGCAGACGGTCATATTCCGCCACGACGGGAAATGGCGGAAGGGCGGCAGCCGTTTTGGGCGCGTGCCGTCAGCGCCAGTTGCGCGAACGGCCGATGGCCTGGTCGAAGCGCTGCCGCCAGCGATCCCGGCCGAGATCGCGGCTCGCATAGACGATGTCGCCCCCCGCCCGTTCCGGCAGTTCGACGCCCAGCGCCAGTCCGGCCAGCGCCGCGCAACCGAGGCTCGTCAGCTCGTCGAAGGAGCGCGTGCGGATATCGCGTCCCAGCGCATCGGCCAGGAACTGCGCGAAATAGGGGCTGCGCGACAGGCCGCCATCAATCGACAGCACATCGCCGATGGTCACCTCCGCGGCCATCGCCCGCATCACGTCGGCGCAAGCCAGCGCGATGCCTTCGAGCGCCGACTGGCTCATCTGCGCCCGCGTCGTGTCAGCCGACATGCCGAGCCACAGCCCCGCCGCGCTGCGATCCCAATGCGGACAGCCGAGGCCGGACAAGGCCGGCACGAAGACGAGGTCGCGCTCGATCGCCGGGCCGCCGTCAAAGGCCTGCAGGTCGTCGACGCCGTTCAGCATGCCGATCCGCCCGAGCCACTCGATCGCCGAGCCGGCGTCGTAGACGCCGCCATCGACGGCATAGACCGTCTCCGCCGCGATCCGCCACGCCACCGTCGGCAGCAGCCCGATCGCCGGATTGCGAACGATCCGGTCGCCGGTCACCGCCAGCGCGAAGGCGCCGGTGCCGAAGGTGATCTTGGCGTCGCCCGGCCGGCGGCAGCCATGTCCGTAGAGCGCCGCCTGCTGGTCGACGATCGACGCCGTGATCGGGATCCGGCCGGCCATGCCGATGACGCCGCCGGCCGAGGGCCCGATCTCCGGCAGGCATTCGACCGGCACACCGAACAGCCGGCAGAGCTCCGGGTCCCAATCGAGCGTCTCGAGGTTCATCAGGGAGGTGCGCGAGGCGGTCGCCGCGTCCGTGACGAAGCGTTTGGTCAGCCGGTCAAGGAAGAAGGCGTCCGTCGTGCCGAGGCGCAATCGTCCTGCCGCGTGGGCGGCGCGCGCCGCCGGCAGCTCATCGAGGATCCACGCCAGCTTGGAAGCGGAAAAATAGGGGTCGAGCGGCAGCCCGGCGCGCGCCAGGGTCAGCGCCTCGGCGCCCTCGCCCCGCAGTCGCTCGATGACATCCTTGGTCCGATTGTCCTGCCAGACGATCACGGGCGACAGCGGCTCGCCGGTGACGGCGTCCCAGGCCAGGCAGCTCTCGCCCTGATTGTCGATGCCGATGGCGTCGACGGCGCCCGCCGCTTCGATGCAGGCGGCGACATTGGCGAGCAATTCCCGCGCGTCGTGCTCGACCCAGCCGGCTCGCGGATAGTGCTGGGCGTGGCGGAGCGCCTGGGCGATTTCAAGGCCACCGGCATCGTCCGCCACCAACACCCGCGTCGATGTCGTACCCTGATCGATTGCCGCCAGCCGCATCTAGCCCGCCTTGTCGCTGGTGAAGCGGATCTCGACCGTATCGGTTCGTTCGCCCGCTTTCAGAAGTGCCGCCAGAGGAACGAGAATTCGCCGCTCCGGCAAGATCGAAAGCCGCTTTTCCCAGAGAATGGCCGAGCCGTCTCGGATGCTGAGCACGCCCGTGCCGCCCGTCGCGGCGCGGAGCTGGATCCAGCCAAGGCTCGGTTCGGCCGATGGCAGCGCGATCCGCTGCGGCACGGCGAGCTTGAGCCCCTCGCCACGCGCGATCTGGATGGTCCGCTCCGCCGGAGCGAGGCGTCCGTCCAGGTCGTCGGCGACGATGCCGCCGATGCGCTTGCCCTCGCGAAACGACCAGCCCGCCGTCTCGACCGGGCGCAGCAGATTGCCGGCGGCGAAATAGGCGGGATCGCTGCAGCGACCGAATTGGTCGATGGAGGGACCGCCGCTGCCCATATCGACATCGAGATGACTGAGGCGGACCAGCGCCGACTCGGGCACGAAGCGGCCTGTCAAAAGGATGCCGTCGCAATCGACGTCGCGCGTCGTGCCGTCCGCCAGGCGCAGCGTCGCCGCCTCGACGCGCGAGCGGCCGCGAATGTCGACAAGCTCCGCGCCATAATGCATCGGAATGCCGAGCAGGCGCGGAAACAGCGCCATCGGCCAGCGCGCCGTCGGCCGGGACGCCGCCTCGACGACCGCTACGGGCCGGATGCCGGCCTTCCAGCAGGTCAGCACGGCAGAAAGGCTGACCAGCTCCGTGCCGACGATCAGCGGCCGGCGAAACGGCTTCTGCCGCTCGATATAGATGGCATGCTGCAGCGTGCCGGTGGAAAGGACCCCGACCGGCCTGTCGCCGGTGATCAGCCGGGCCGAGCGCGGCATTTCCCGCACGCCCGTCGCCAGGATCACCCGGCCGGCCGCAAGCGCCGCCGTGCCATCCGGCGTCGTCAGGGCCAGGCGACCGGAGGGGCCGAGCGCGGTCACGCTGGTACGGGTCCGGATCTCGACGCCGGCACGAACCGCCTCCAGCCGCAGCCGCGCCGCATAGGCCGGTCCCGACAGGATGCGGCCGAACTCGCGCAGGCCGAACGGCGGATGGCCGCAATGGCGCGGCACGCCGCCCGCTTCGCTCTCGCGCTCCAGAACGGTGACGCGCGCAACACCGCGATGGCGCAGCGCCAGCGCCGCGGCGATGCCGGCCGGTCCGCCGCCGACGATGGCGACGTCGGTCTCGAAGGGCTCAGTCATCCGCCTTCTCCACGGCCAGCGGCTCCGCGAATTTTCCCTCGGTCAGCGCGGCGATGCGGGCCTGGCAATAGAAGCCCTGGCAGCGACCCATGCCGGCGCGGGTCCGGCGCTTCAGCCCTCCAACATCGCCGGCGGCCAGCGGCCCTTCGAGCGCCTGCTCGATCTCGCGCCGGGTGACCAGTTCGCAATGGCAGACGATCTCGCCATGGCCGTCGGCCTGCCAGTCGCGCCGGCCATGCTCGGCAAGGTTCGGCATGTGCGGCCAGACGGGATCGTTCACCGGGCGGAAGCCGGCATCGTCGAAGCCGGCATGCAGGCTGGCGGCGTGTCGGGCGATGCCGAGGGCGGCGGTCAGGCCGGTCGAGCGGATACCGCCGATCGTGATCCAGCGTAGCTCCGGCTTGGCCGATACGCGATATTCCTTCTTCTCGGTCGCCGGCCGCAATCCCGCATAGATCGCCGTCACCGGCATGTCGGCCAGCCCCGGCACCATCGCGACAGCCTTGGCGACCAGATCGCGCAACGCCTCCTGCCGGACATCGGCGCGGGTCCGGTCGAGCTGTTCCTCGGCGGTGGGGCCCACCAGCACATTGCCGAAGATGGTGCGCGCCAGCACGACGCCCTTGGTGCGCTCGTTCGGCACCGGCAGGAGGATCGTGGTGAGCAGGGCGCTCGCCGCCTTGTCGAAGACGACGAACTGGCCCTTGCGCGGCATAATGATGAAATCGGAACGGCCGAGCAGACGGGTCTCGACCTCGTCGCCGAACAGGCCTGCGCAGTTGATGACGATCCTGGCCCGCACGGCCCCCCGCGGCGTCTCGAGCGTCCAGAGGCCGGCGTCGAGGCGGCCGGACAGGACCTCGGCGTTGCAGAGCACCTCGGCACCATGCGCCACCGCCTGCTTCAGATAGGCGAGCGGCGCCGACCACGGATCGATCACGTGCTCGCCGGGCACCAGCAGCGCGCCGCGCAGGCTCGTCGCCAGATGCGGCTCGCGCGCCAGCACTTCGGCCGGCTCCATCAGGCGGACATCGTCGACGCCGTTCGCCCGCGCCTGCGCTTCGATGCTGTCGAGCCTGGCCAGGTCCGCCTCGCTCCAGGCGACGACCATCGCGCCGGTCTCCAGCAGCGGCAGGTTCATCCGCTCGCGGATCTCGCAATATTCCCGGTAGCCCGCCTGCATGCAGGCGAGCTCCAGGCTGCCGGGCGGCGCGTCGAAGCCGGTATGCAACAGCGCGCTGTTGGCCTTGCTGGCGCCCGACAGGATGTCGGACGCCCGCTCCAGCAACAGGACGCGTGCGCCGTCCAGCGCGAAGCGCCTGGCGACGGCACAGCCGACGACGCCGCCGCCGATGACGGCGACATCGAATAAGCCGGACTGGCTTGTCATCATCTGTCTTTCTGAACGGTGCCGCGGTTCAGCTTGTCGGCATCGGGAACGGCGTCGGATCCATGAACCGGCGCAGCACATTCAACGTCAGCTTGGAGATGTTGTTGTCGAAGTTGTTCCAGGGCAGCGCGCCGGAATAGGCGATCGAGCCGACCGAAAAGACGGCGCCGCCCTGCGGCGTCTCGAAGAACACCAGATCGGCGCGGACCTTGTCGCAGACATCGCCGGTGGCGCCCATGAAGTTGAACAGCATGTCCTCGACGACGAAGACATGCGCCTCGGTATGCGGGCCGGAACTGGCGATCACCAGCGAATGCGGCGGCGAGCCGACCGAGACGTCGTGGCGGTCGAGTTCCATGCCGGCGGCGCCGCCGCCGGTCAGGCCGAAATCGCCGAGGATCTCGTCCTCGATGCCCTCGAGGATGAAGGCGGCGCGGGCATCGTCGGCGCCGGGCGCGCGGCGATAAGGCGAGGACTGGTCGAAGCCCTGCGCGGTGAAGCCGACGCCGACCAGATGGTTGGGGCTGCGATTGCCCTGGCGGCGCCACATGCCGCCATATTCGCCAGTGAAGGAGTGATAGTATTCGCCCGTCGGCGGCTCCCAGGCGCGACTGCCGCCCTCGGAACGACGCACCTCGATGATGCCGGGCTGGGTGGCGTGATAGGCGATGCGCCAGTAGAAGCCGTTGCCGCCGAGATAGATCAGCCGGCCGCCGCCATGCGTATAACGATGGACGGCGTCGTACATCTCCTTGGTGTAATATTCCGGATGCGTCGCGGTAACGACGGTCTGGTAGTCACGCAGCAGGCCGTGCCCTTCGGCGTGCAGATCCTCGTCGGTGATGACGTCATAGTCCTGGTCGAAATTCTCGAGCCAGCTGGTGATGTGCGTATCGGCGTTGAACAGCCAGAGATGCGACGGGCCAGCGCCATGGTTGGCCTCGACCTTCGGCCGCAAGTTCAGCACCGGGCGCAGGCGCGACGAATAGCAGACGCCGCTGCCGTCCGAGTGCAGGTCGTAAAGCGAATGGCCGTATTCGCGGTGCTCGTTCAGGAACTGCTGGTGCGGATGCAGCACCAGCGCCCGATTCAGATGCAGCTCGACCAGGCCGTCATTGGTGCCGAAATGCTCGTTGGCATAGGCCATGTAGGTGGCGAGTGGAAACAGGAAGGCGAGCTTCGAGCCCGGCTTTCCGCGCGGCGGCCGGACGACGAAGGTGACGAACTGCTCCTCGCCCTCGGCCTCGATGCGGACGGCGTAGATGCCGCTCTTCATGCCTTCCGGAATGGTCAGACTGAAATCGACCTGCCAGCCGGCATCGTAGATGTCGTCATCATGGAAGTGGATCGCCGACCATTGCGTCGGGCGATCCTTCCAGCACATGCCGTCCTCGCCGGTGAAATTGTGCCCGGTGACGCCGCGCGTCGGCATGTTGACGACGACGCCGTGATGCTCGCGGCCCGAGATGTCGTCCATGCGGATGCCGGGAATGTCGCGCGAGAAATCCCAGGCGCCGATCAGCGAACCACCCAGGCGCTCGGACCAGAGATCGCCGCGCAGCTCTTGCATGTCGGCGAGGCTCAGGCTGGCGCCGGAGACCCGCGGCCGGTCGATCTTGCCGTTGTAGAGCGCGCGTCCAACCGTGCGGCCCAGATCCTCGCCGCCCCAGTTGGCGGCGAACAGCAGCGGCGCCGCGCTCTGCCATGAAAGCCCGGCCGGGACGGTATCGCTGGCGCTGCCGCGATCGTCGATGGTCGGGAAATCGTGCTGCGGTTCCTGATGGACCTGCAGCGCGCCCGTCGCCGCATCATAGCTGACGGCGGCGAAGTACCAGTGACGCGACAGCATCGGCTTGCCGACCGACAGCGTCTTCCGCGTCGTGCCGTCCGAAATCTCGATGCCGAGCGAGCCATCGGCGGCGACGATCATGGCGATGCCGCGCCCGGCGGCCTCGTCCCATTTCGACAGGATCGCCTGACGACCCTTCTGCGGCGTGGTCGGGAAGATCATCGCCTGCAGCGACAGGCTCGAAACGCCGGCGAAGCCACGCTCGCAATCGACGCGCCCGAACGAACCGGCATGGATGACCTGCGGCCGGCCCGGATAGCGGCCGTCGATCGACGTCGGCACAGGCACCAGCTTGACCGGGGGCGCCTCGGGGGCGGTATCGCCCTGCACGACGCGGACGACGCTCGCCTGGTAGGCCGGATATTCGCAATTGATCATGAAGCGGACGGCATCGCCGGGCATCGCGCTGACGCGATCGGCATATCCGGTGATTTTCAGCATGGGCCAGTCTCCAACTATTCGCCGGCGGCGTTCGTTCGGTCGGTCAGGGGCGATCGGTCGAATGCGATCGATCGGGGCGGTGCGGGCGACGGCGCCGCCGCCGGCTCAATCCTGCAGGTCGATGTCGAAATGCCGCTTCATGCGCAGCTTGAAGATCGCCCATTCGGCATCGTTCAGATCGTGGAAGATGCCGTCGAGCAGCGTCATCGGCTTGCCACGCCCGTTCATCTGGACGAGCCGCCATTCCTCGTGCGGCTTGGTGCAGAGCAGGGCCAGCTTGCCGGTCATCGGCTCGCTGCGAATGCGGTTGATCAGGCGCTGCAGCGCGGGGCTGTGCTGGCCCGTCGTCTTGGCGCGAAACTCGGCCACGAGTTCGTTCAGGTCCCGCCCCTGAATCAGCTGTTCCAGATCCTGCTTGGCCATCCAGGCCCTCCCTGCTTGCATCGCGCTCATGCCGGACCGCCGCCCGGCGGCGCCGCCATTCTCGCACGGCGACGTCTCGCAATTCGGGCATTAGAAGCGACTGAAACAAACATTGTCAATGACCGAACGGTCAATAGAGGCGACGTTTTCCATCGCCGACGCGTTGCCCCGGACCTCGCGAGAGTCCGTAACGGCAGCGCGCGGCGCGGGCGAAGGACAACGGCGAAGCGTCGGCAGCCTAGTCGGCGATGATGACCTCGATGCCGGCGGCCAGCAGCGCATCCATGGTTTCCGCCGGTGGCCGCAGGTCGGTGACGAAGCGATCGATGACGTCGAGCGGGCAAACCTTGGCGAACGCGCCGCGGCCGACTTTCGAATGATCGGCGATGACCGTGACGCGATCGGCCTGCTCGATCATGGCGCGCGCCACCTGCGCCTCGCCGAGCGAAAAATCCATGACGCCGTTGCGGCCGTGGATGGCGCCGATGGTCAGGACGGCATGAGCGGCACGGAAATTGCTGATTTGCTCGATGGTTGCCTCGCCGGTCGTCTGCCCGGCGTCGGATTGATAGAGGCCACCGAGCAGGAAGACGTTATTGGCTGGACCGGACAGGGCCGCGGCGATCGCCGACGAATTGGTGACGACCGACAGATTGCTGGCATGCGCCAGCTCCTCGGCGAAGAAGAGCGTCGTCGTGCCGGTGTCGATGAACATCGTCTCGCCATTGCCGAACAGGCTCGCCGCCTTGCGGGCAATTGCCCGTTTGCCGGCCGTTTGCTCCGACATGCGGATGGAGAACGGGTTTTCCTCGGCCAAGGACGGCAAACAGGCCCCGCCATGGAATTTCCGCAGCGCACCGCTGGCGGCGAGCTGGTTGAGATCGCGCCGGATCGTCTCGCTGGATGCTGACAATTGCTGGACGAGATCCTCGACCAGGAGGCGCCCCTTCTCGCGGGCGATATCCATGATCATGGTGCGGCGCTGTTCGGGACTGAAACGGCTGGATGTCATTGGCTTTCCGCACGGTTTTTCGGCGAGGGGAAAATAGCCGACCCCCCTGCGCCCCGCAATCGCGGAGGCCGGCCGCGACGGGGCCGCGGCGCTTCGGTCGGGGCAGGTGCCCGAAAAATGGGCCGGCAAATAATTCTCGCGGATCGGATTGACTGAACGGTCACAGTATATACCATATTCGGGCTAACGGCTATCAGGCGCGCGGCTCGACGGGACACGTCGCGCCGCGACGCCGGCGCAAGACCAGCTGCCGTTTGACCCAGCCAGCGGGGCCGCTGGCCAGTTGAGGTGCGGGATCGCTGAGGGGCGGTCGTCGCGAGGCTGCGATCCGGGGACCGGAAGGGCGGCCGAAGCCACCACCGAATGAAGGGGAACTCATTCATGAACACCACGAGACGCACATTTCTGGCCGGCGCTTCGGCGTTCGGCGCCGGCTCCCTGCTGGTCGGCGCGGGCACGGGGCCGTTCGGCGCCGCCTTCGCGCAGGAATCGAAGCCGCTTGTCTTCGCTGCCGCCGGCACCGTGACGAGCAGCTGGGACCCGACCTCGCACACCATCGCGCCGCAGATCACCGCCGAGATGCTGGTGTTCAGCCGACTCACCAAATGCCTGATGACGGCGGAGAATCCGGGCGAGATCCTCCCGGACCTGGCGACCGAATGGAAGCTGATCGACAAGTACACGCTGGAATACAAGCTGCGCCCGGGCGTCAAGTTCCATGACGGCAAGGAGTTCAAGGCCGAGGACGTCAAGGCGACCTACGAATATGGCTGCCAGCCGAGCCGGCCCGCTTCCGCCTGGTATCCTGGCCAGGTCGAGGTCGAGATCGTCGACGACTACACCGTGCGCCTGAAGACCGAGAAATTCGGCTATCCGGCGCTGAACTTCTGGTATGTCGCCGCCTTCCTGCCGGTTCTCTCGGCCAAGGATGTCGCCGATCCGAACCAGCTCAAGCAGCGCCCGAACGGCACCGGCCCGTTCCGCTACCAGGAGACCAAGGGCGACCAGATCGTCTTCAAGGCCAACGAGGCCTATTACGACGGCAAGCCGCATATCGACACGCTGCTGTGGAACTACGTCCCCGACGCCAACACCCGCGTCCTCGGCCTGCTGAACGGCCAGTACCACCTGACGGAGCGCCTCGAGCCGGAGCAGTATGAATCGCTCAAGGCCGACGCCAACATCGTCACCAATCGCGGCCTGTCGAGCGAGAACAAATATCTGCATTTCCGCTGCAACAAGCCGCCCTTCGACGATATCCGCGTCCGCATGGCAGCCGTCCACGCCATCGACCGCGACCAGATCCTCGCCCTGATGGGGGATGCCGCGGAGGCTTCGAACTGCCACATCTCGCCGGTCAAGTTCGGCTTCACCGACGTGCCGAACTATCCGAAATATGACCCCGAGCTGAGCCAGAAGCTGCTGGCGGAGGCCGGCTTCCCGAACGGCCAGGGCCTGCCGGAACTCGAATACATCACCTCGGTCGGCTTCTATCCGAAGACGCGCGAATATGGCGAGCTGGTCACGGCCATGCTGCTGGAGCAGGGCTTCCCGGTGAAGCTGACGACGCTCGAGCCGGCAGCCTGGGAAGAGCAGATCTATCGTCGCGCCGACGGCCAGGGCCCGGGCCACATCATCGATGTCGGTTGGATCACCGGCTCGCCGGAGCCCGATCTGGTGCTGCGCCCGAACTACTATTCGAAGTTCGCGCTCATCAACGGCGTCAACGATCCGGAGATCGACGCGGCGCTCGACAAGGAGCGCGGCGCCGAGACGGCCGAGGAACGCAAGAAGATCCTGCAGGAAGAGACCCTGCCGCTGCTGGCCGCCAAGGTCCCGAGCCTGTCGCTGTTCTCGGCCGTCTCGCTGCGCGCGATGTCGAAGAACCTCGAGGGCGCCTACTTCTACCCGAATGGCCCGATCGACTTGAGCAAGGCCAAGCTGTTCTGAGGCAAGCCGACCTTCCCCGGCCTGGCGGTCTGACCACCGCCGGGCCGGTCACGCGGCCTCGGGCGCGCCGACGGTGCGCTCGACCCCCTTCTTCGTTTCCGGGACGGCATCCATGGCCTTCGCAATCGAATTCTTCCTGCGGCGCATCAGCCAGGGCGTGGTGATCGTCATCCTGGTGGCCTTCGTGATCTTCACCCTGCTCCGGATCGTCCCGGGCGACCCCATCCGCATCATCCTGGGCCCGATGGCCTCGGCGACGGCTCTGGAGGAAAAGGCGACCGAGCTCGGCCTGCGCGATCCGATCTACGTCCAGTTCGGACGCTTCATGGGTCAGGTCACGACCGGCGATTTCGGCCGCTCCTTCATTCGAGGCGCGCAGGGCGGCAGCGCCGGCGGCTCGCAGGACGCGGTCGGCTACAATCCCGAATCGCGCGCTTCCGTCTCCGCCCTGATCGCCAATGCCCTGCCCTACAGCCTGCAGCTGGCGGCGCTCGGCATCGCCTTCGCCTTCCTGGTGGCGATCCCGATCGGGCTCGGCGCCGGCCTCCGGGCCGGGAAATGGCCGGACAGGCTCGGGCTCTATGTCAGCTCGCTCTTCGTCTCGCTGCCGAACATCTGGGTCGGCGTCGTGCTGATCTTCCTGCTCTCCGCTAAGACGGGCTGGCTGCCGGCCATCGGCTATCAGGGCTTTGCCTACACCATCATTCCCGCCATGGTGCTCGCCATCGAGCTGTCGCCGGTGATGATCCGCGCCATCTCCGTCTCGGTCGCCGCCAATCTCGGCGAGGTCTATTTCGATGTCGGCCTGGTGCGCGGCCTGTCGCGCCGGACGATGGTCGCCAAGCATGTACTGCGCAACGCCGCCGTGCCGCTCTTGAATCTGTTCGGCGCGCAGATGATCGGCATGCTGCTCGGCGGCCTGTTCGTCGTCGAATACATCTTCTCCTATCCCGGCATCGGCATGCTGACGATCAACGCCGTATTCCAGCGCGACTTCCCGATCATCCAGGCCGTCGCGATCCTCGCCAGCGCCGCGCTCGTCGCGATCAACATGCTGGTCGACTTCGCCTCGACGACCATCGATCGCCGCTTGAAATTCTGAAGGACGGCACCCCATGACGAGCTCGACCGCTACGGCCGCCGCTTCGCCGGCCACACCCAAGACCAGATATCGCGGCGTCACCGCGCGCATCCTGCGCCGCGCCTGGGGCCAGACCGAAATGAAGCTCGCCGCGTCGATCTTCCTGGCGCTGACACTTCTGACGCTGTTCGGCCCCTACGTCATCGACGCCTCCGCCACCAAGATGAGCGTCGCCAACAAGTTCCTGCCGCCGATCTTCATGGAGGGCGGCAAGCTTCCGCATTTCCTCGGCACCGACCAGCTCGGCCGCGACTTGCTGCTGCGCTCGCTGATCGGCCTGCGCAACGCCTTCGCCATCGGCGTCGTCAGCGTCGTCGGCATGTTCATCCTCGGCTGCGCCATCGGCATCTATTCCGGCTATCGCGGCGGCCTGACCGACGTCATCCTGATGCGGCTGACCGACGTGCAGATGTCGATCCCGGTCGTCATCCTGGCGATCACGGTGCTCGGCATGTCGCGGCCTTCGCCGCTCACCATCATCGCCGTGCTGATCCTGGCCAGCTGGCCGGTCTATGCCCGCGTCGCCCGCGGCGTCACGCTGGCCGAGCGGCAGAAGGAATATGTCCGCGCCGCCAAGATCCTCGGCGCCAGCGACCTGCGCATCATGGTCCGCCACATCGCGCCGAGCATCCTGCCGCCGATCGCCTTCGTCGCCGTCCTCGACGTCGCCCGCATGATGATCTTCGAGGCGATCTTCGGCTTCATCGGCATCGGCATCCAGCCGCCGACGCCGACCTTCGGCACCATCATCGCCTCCGGCACGCAGTATCTGCTCAACGCGTGGTGGATCACCATTGTCCCCGGCGTGCTGCTGGCGCTGGCGCTCGGCAGCCTCAATCTCATGGGCGGCGTCCTCGAACGCGCGCGCAACCACATCCTGCAGGGAGGGGAATGATGTCGGCGTCCCTGGCAACCAAGACGGCCTCGGCGAACAATCCGCAGGCCAGCGTCGCGCCCGTCATGGAAGTGCGCGGCCTCTCGGTGGTGGTCAGCACCGCCGCCGGCGAGCGCAGCATCCTCTCCGACATCGACCTGACCGTCGCGCCGCGCTCCGTGCTCGGCATCATCGGCGAGAGCGGCTCCGGCAAGACGGTGCTGTCGCGCGCCATGGTCAACTGGCTGAAGCCGCCGCTCGCCATCACCAGGGGCAGCGTGCGCTATGACGGCCGCGACCTGCTCACCCTGCCCGCCGCCACCATGGCCGGACTGCGTGGCCGCGAGATCGCCTATATCGGCGCCAATCCGACCAGCGCCCTCGATCCGACCGTGCCGGTCGGCCACCAGATCCTGGAAAAGCTGCGCGCCGTCGCGCCGGAACTGAGCCCGCAGGCGGCACGCCAGCGCGTCATCGACACGCTCGATGCCGTCCGCATCCCGTCGCCGAAGCAGCGCTTCGACGAATATCCGTTCCAGTTCTCGGGCGGCATGATGCAGCGCGCGATGATCGTCGACGCGCTCGTCTCCAACCCGAAGCTGCTGATCGCCGACAACATCACCCAGCCGCTCGACGTCACGGTGGCAGCGCAGATCCTGCGGCTGCTGCGCGATCTGCAGAAGGACTTCGACACCTCGATCGTCTTCGTCTCGTCCTCGCTCGGCATCGTCAGCGAGATCGCCGACGACATGATCGTGCTGGATCGCGGCCACATCGTCGAACGCCAGTCGGTCACGGGCCTGCTCGCCACCCCCGAGCACGTCTACACGAAGGAACTGATCGCCAAGGTGCCGAAGATCTGGGCGACGGCCGAAGCGCCGCCGGAGCCGTCCTCCGACACCGTCGTTCTCGATGTCCGCGACGTCGACAAGACCTACCGCGTGCGCGACCGCAAGGCGATCTTCGCCGAGCGCCAGGTTCGCGCCGTGCGGGGTGTTTCGTTCACCGTGCGCCGGGGCGAGAATTTCGGCATCATCGGCGAAAGCGGCTGCGGAAAATCGACGCTGTCCCGGCTGCTGAGCTGCCTCGAGCAGCCGGATGCCGGCGAGATCCAGTTCGAGGGCCGCGACATCGCGACCCTGAAGGGGCGAGACCTGCTCGGCCTGCGGCGCCGGTTCCAGCTCCTGCTGCAGGACCCCTACAACGCCATCGCCGCGCACGCCTCGATCGGCCGCACCATCGCCGAACCGCTGCTGATCCACGGCCTCGGCAACCGGCGCGAGATCGAGCAGAAGGTCAAGGACGTGATGGCCGAAGTCGGCCTGGCGCCGACGCTCTACAACCAGCTGCCGATCGGCCTTTCGGCCGGCCAGCGCCAGCGCGTCAACATCGCCCGCGCCCTCGTGCTCGAGCCGGAACTGCTGATCCTCGACGAGACCCTATCTTCGCTCGACCAGGTGGAGCAGGCGAAGCTCCTCGACCTGTTCGAGACGCTGCAGGTGAAGCGCGGCATCACCTATGTCTATATCTCGCACGATCTGGCGATGGTGCGCCGCGTCTGCGCCCGCATCGCGGTCATGTATCTCGGCCGCATCGTCGAGCTCGCCGACAACGACACCATGTACTGGCGTTCGGCGCATCCCTATACGCGGGCGCTGCTCAGCGCCGTGCCGACGGTCGAGGCCAAGCCCTATCGCACCGGGACCTATCTGCTCGAAGGCGAGCCGCCGGATCCGATCGACATCCCGCCCGGATGCAGCTTCCGCACGCGCTGCCCGTTCGCCTTCGATCGCTGCGCCACCGACGACCCGAGCCAGACGATCTATGCCGACGGCAACGCCAGCGCCTGCCACCTGCCGCGCAATAGCCTGCCGGCGCCCGAGCTCGCGCACTAGCCGCGAGGGATCGCTGGAAAAGACTGCGCCGCCCGCCCGGCGGGCGGCGCAGGAGACATCAGCCCGCGAGCTGTTCCTTGAAGAAGCGCCGCGTTTCCTCGGCGATGATTTCCTTGTCGTAGTCGATGGTCGCGACATGGAAGGAATTGTCGAGGATCAGCTGGCGCCGTTCTTTCGACGAGATGCCGTTCAGGATCACGCCGGCATTGCTCGGCGGCACGACATGGTCGTCGGGCGACACCATCACCAGCGTCGGGCAGGTCACCTTGACCAGCAGATCGCGGGTGATGTTCATCAGGCCGTAGATTTCCTTGATCGTCGGGATCGGAATCTCGCGATAGGCGACCTCGATCACGTCCGGGTCCTTCACGTCATTGCCGACGCCGACGATGTATTCCGGCGCGTCCTTGGCATAGGCAAGCTCGGCGAGGCCGGGCACGCCGAAATAGAGGCAGGCGTTGATCGGCACCGCCGCCTTGATCCGGTCGGCATATTGCGCCGCCATGTAGAGCGTCAGGCAGCCGCCCATCGAGAGGCCGGCCATGAAGATGGTCGAGCAGGTCTGGCTCAGCGTGTCGAGGCCTTCCTCGAGCGAGCGGATCCAGTCGGTCGCCGTCGTCTTCGCCATCGCGGCCGGGCTGTCGCCATGGCCCTTCAGCTGCGGCGCCAGCACCGTCCAGCCTTCGCGCTCGTGCAGGTAATCGCCGAGATAACGCATGCCGGAAGTGGTGCCGGTATAGCCGTGCGACAGCAGCACGCCGACCTCGTTGCCCGGGATCAGGAAGGGCTGGCCGCCGGCGCGGTATTGTTCGGGTGTCATGAAGTTCCTCCCTCGAAGATGGCGCGCCCTCAGCGCGTCCGCATTCCGTAGATGATGGCGGCGACGGCGATCACCGTGCCCTGGACGATCAGCTTGCCCGGCTCCTGGATGCCGAACACGGTCATCAGCGCGAACAGCAGCGCGAAGGCGACGACGCCGACGAACGGACCGGCGACACCGCCGCGGCCGCTACCGAAGGTGACGCCGCCCAGGATCGTCGCGGCGATCGAGTTCATCATGATCTCGGGGCCGAACTTGACGCTGCCGACGCCCAGCGCTGCCGTGAACATCACGCCGCCTAGCGCCGCCAGCAGGCCGGACAGCACATGGGTGGTGACGACGATGCGCGGCAGCGGCAGGCCGGAGAAGCGGGCCGCCTGCGGATTGGAGCCGATCGCGGTCAGGTAGCGGCCGAAGATCAGCGTCTTGAGCAGCACCGCGACGATGACGGCCGCGACGACCCAGATGATGACGGGCACCGGCACGACGTCGATGCGGGCATTGGCGATCGCGCGCAGTTCGTCCGGCACCCGGCCAGGCGGCCGGCCGCTGCTCATGAACAGCACGATGCCGGTCAGGATGATCGAGACGCCGAGCGTGACGATGACGGCCGAGGCGCGAACCAGCGCGATCAGCGCGCCGTTGACGAGGCCGACCACGAGGCCGACGACGAGCGGCGCCAGCACCAGAACGGCCACCGGCTGGCCACCGAGCAGGCCCGATGTGAGCAGGTAATTGGTGATGATGAAGACGCCACCGATCGAAAGATCGATCGAACGCGCCCGCATCACCATCAACTGTCCGAGCACGGCGACGCCGAGCGGCGCCGATTGCCGGATGAAGGTCAGAAGCACCTGCGGCTTCATCAGGTTGGGGTTGAGCAGCGCGATGGCGATCAGCACCGCCGCCAGCACGAAATAGGCCGGCGGGATTTCGATCAGGCGACGGCCGAGGGCCCGGACCCAGTGGTTGGCACCGCCGGCATTCGACGAGGCTTCGAGGGTGTGTGCCATGCTCAGAGCCCGATCTGCTTGCGCCGCTGCACCGAGACGACGGCGAGGAGCAGCGCGCCCTTGATGACGATCTGCAGGAAGGCGGAGACGTTCATCAGGTTCATGCCGTTGCCGATGACGCCGACGAGGACGGAACCGAGCACCGTGCCGACGAGGCTGCCGACGCCGCCGGAAAGCGACGTGCCGCCGAGCGCGACTGCCGTGATCGAATCGAGCCCGAACACCGTGCCGACATTGGCGTCGCCGGAGGCGATGCGGCCGGCCAGGAAGAAGCCAGCGCCCATCGCGAACAGCGACGACAGGATGTAGGTGAGCACGATGTTGCGCCGTACCCGGACGCCGTTCATCAGCGCGCTGTTCGGATTGCCGCCGATCGCAAAGAGATGCAGCCCGAACCGCGTGCGGTAGATCAGGAAGGCGGCGAGGATGATGGCGACGGCGATCCAGACGAGCGCCGCCGGCAGGCCGAACAGGCTTTCATTCACCGCGCCCGAGATCCAGCCGGGGACGGTGCCGCCCGGCACCGGCCGGGTGATCAGCGCGACGCCCTGCACGACGCTCATCGAGGCCAGCGTCATGATGATCGGATGGACGTTCAGGTAGGCGATGCCGACACCATTGACGGTGCCGACGGTAACCGCCGCGGCGATCGCCAGCAGCACCATCGCCCAGCCCGGCAGGTCGAGCACGATGATCGCCGTCGTCAGGCTGATCAGCGAGCCGACCGAGAGGTCGAGGCCGCCGGTGATGATCACCAGGGTCTGGCCAATGGCTGTGATCACCAGCGGCGTGATCTGCGCCGCGACATTGGAGAGATTGCCGGGCGTCAGGAACAGCGGCGCCGACCAGGAGACGACCGCAACGACAACGACGAGACAGGCGAGAACGAGATACCAAGGGCCGGCGCGCGAATTGCGGGGAGCGGGCAGCAGGGCCGAGAGCATTGCCATGATGGATCCCTATGCTGCTTGCCGCGAACCGATGGCCGAATGGAGAATGTCGTGCTCGGTGGCGCCGTCCGCCGCCATCTCGGCGACGATGGCGCCGCCATGCACGACGAGCAGCCGGTCGCACAGGCCGATCAGTTCCGGTGTCTCGCGCGACAGCACCAGCACGGCGCCGCCAGCATCCGAAAACGCCCTGAGCAGCTTGTAGACCTCCGCCTTGGCGCCGACATCGACGCCGCGCGTCGGCTCCTCGATGATCAGCACGTCAACGCCGGACGACAGCCAGCGGCCGATCAGCACCTTCTGCTGGTTGCCACCGGAGAGCGATCCGACGATGGCGTCGGCGTTGCGGGCGCGGATGTTCATTGATTGCATCATCGACCCGATGACGGCGGTGGTGTTGGGCGCCAGCGTCCAGAACGGGCGGCCGGTCTCGACGCCGAGCGCGATGTTGTCGCGGATCGCCAGATCGAGGAACAGGCCCTCGCCCTTGCGGTCTTCCGGCACGAAGCCGATGCCGCTTGCCAGCGTGCGGCCGATACCAGCATCGACCGGCAGCGCCTGCCTTTTCTGGTCGCGGTCAGTCTTCTCGATCCGGCCCGCCTCTGCCGGCTCGATGCCGGCCAGGGCCCGGGCGATCCCGCGCTGGCCCTGGCCCTCGAGGCCCGCCAGTCCGAGGATCTCGCCCCGATACAGCTTCAGCCTGACCGAGGGCGCGGCGGCCGTGACGCGAAGGTCGTCGGCGGTAAGGATGGGCTCGCCCACGGTTCCGGCGCGCGGCGGGAAGAAGCTCGACAGCTCCCGCCCGACCATCATCGCCACCAGATCATGTTCGTTCAGTTCGGCTGTAGGCCGGGTCGCGACATGGCGGCCGTCCTTCATCACCGTGACGGTGTCGCAGAGCGCGAAGATCTCTTCCAGGCGATGCGAGATGTAGAGGACCGCCTTGCCGCGCGCCTTCAAGTCGCGGATCAGGCGGGTCAGCTTCTCGACGTCGGCGGAGTTCAGCGCGGCGGTCGGTTCATCGAAGATGAAGACCCGCGCATCGGCCGACAGCCCCTTGGCGATCTCGACGATCTGCTGCTCGGCGACGGTCAGATTGCGCACCATGCCGTCCGGATCGATGGCGGACTCAAGCCGCGCCAGGGCCGCTGCGGCGCCGGATCGGAGCTTCGGATAGTCGATCCCGCCCCAGCGCCGCATCGGCTCACGGCCCAGGAAGATGCTTTCCGCGACCGTCAGATTGGGGATCAAGGTGAATTCCTGGAACACGGTCGAAATGCCGTGTCCGAGCGCGCCGAGCGGCGACGAAAAATGTACTTCGCAGCCTTCGAGCCGGATGGTTCCCGCATCCGGGCGGATGACGCCGGCGAGGATCTTCATCAGGGTCGACTTGCCGGCGCCGTTCTCGCCGGTGACGGCGTGGACGGAGCCCGACTGGACGGTCAGGCTGACGTCGTCGACGGCGCGGGTGCTGCCGAACGAGCGCGAGATATCGAGGAGTTCAATCAGCGGGGCGGCCATGGCGCTTCCTTCGCGAGATCGGGAAGCCGCGGCTGCGGGCCGCGGCTTCCCAAAGTCGTGTTACTTCTTCAGGCCGTAATATTCCTGCTTCTTCTCTTCCGACAGAGCGGTCGGGAACCAATAAGCGTCCGAGAGATCTTCGCGGATGTAGGTGTCGCGCGTCTCGGCGGTGATCGGCTCGGGATTGTAGACGTAGCGCTTGTGCAGCGGCTTGCCCTCGAGCAGGGCGACAGCGGCGCGCACGCCGGCAGCGCCCTGTTCCGGACCGTATTCCGGAGCGATCGAGGTCAGCTTGTTGTCACGCCAGAACTTGAAGAAGCCGTTGTTGCCTTCGCCGGAGATCGGCGGCATCTCGGCGCCGTACTGGTTGAAGACGTCGACGCAGGCGCGCGCCATGTCGGCGCCGGACGACCAGATGCCCTGGACGTCGGGATTGCTGAGATAGAAGGCCTCGCAGAGCTTCTTGCCGCCGTCATATTCCCAGGTGCCGTAGTCTTCCGACACGATCTTGATGTCGGTGCCCTTGATGGCGTCGACGAGGCCCTGATAGCGGTTGATGTCCTCCGGATGGGACGGCACGCCGCGCAGCACCCAGATATTGCCCTTGCCGCCAAGCTGCTTCACCAGGAAGTCGCCCATGACGCGGCCGAAGTAATTGCCGCCGCCCTGGATGTCGACCGTGTATTCCTCGGTGTCGGTGAGGCCGGTGTGGACGATGACCGGAATGCCGGCGGCCACGGCCTTCTTGATGCCGGCATCGGCCGAGGTCGGCGTCAGCGGCGTGATGATGATGGCGTCGACGCCCTGGGCGATCAGGTCCTCGATGTCGGCGACCTGCTTGGTCTGGTTCAGGTCAGCGTTGCGGAACAGGAAATCCGTGATGTTCGGATTGTTCTTCGCCTCGAACTCGGCGTCATGCGCCATCTGGATGGTCCAGGTGTTGCTCAAGCCGAAATGGCTCATGCCGATCTTCCACGGACCGGGCTTCTTGAACTGGTCCGCCGTCGTCATCCGGTCGTCGCCTTCGCGCGGAATGACGCCCTTCATCAGACTGACCTCTTCGGCAAAAGCCGAGGTGGCCCCCATCATGGCAAAGGCGACAAGCGTGCTTCTGCCGAGTTTCGCCAGTTTCGTCTGCATGGTTTCTCCTCCCACAAAAATGCCGATGATCCCGCGATCCTCCTCGCGGGACGTCTCCCCCGGGCTCCGCCGATGACGGGCCCGACCTGACAGGGATCGGCAGGCCCGCTCTGCGCGCCGACCCGACGATCCAACCTCGAAATTCCAGAATGAGCTAAGCGAGCCGGGCGCGTTCGTCCTCCCTATCGCGGCGGCCGCCCGCGCCTTGGCGCGAGAAGCGGAATCCACGACATTGCGAGCGCTGTCATCGGCGATCACACCGCCGGCGTCACGATCCTAAAATCTTGCCCGAACTTCACCCTTGCCCCCCGGCGTTCAGCGTCAGTTTCGCTTTTAAGCTATATCGATCGCTAAGCGAAAGAAAATCGAATGTCAAACGTTCCACACGAGGTGGATTGGTCCGGATCGTCATCAGCTTGCGTCATGGCCTGCAAGTAGTGGGCACAGGTATTGGGCGCACACAGCGAGCTACTCCCCGGAAATCGAACATGACGGAAGCTATGGGCTGCGATCCGGTCGAACTCCGGGTCAACCGGCCCGCATCCCGATCCGGCCCGCGGCGATCAAACTCGCCGCCGCAACCCTCGCCTTGACCGAGGGACGGGAGAGCCGAGGCTAAAAAACGACACGGTTCTTGCAGGCATGAAGCCGGCTGACGTTCCACCATTCGACGGGCGGGCGGCAGCTTCTTCATTATCTTCCAGGCTTTTGCCAGGGAACCGGCGCACGCACCGGGCTTTCTCGGTCCGCACATGCCGTCCGCCATCGACAACCGTCGCGCGAAAAAATATCTATAAATCATGAGCAAGCCCAAAGAAGACACGCTCGCGGTGCGGATCAGCCGCGCGCTGGCCGACCGCATCATCGCCGGCGAGATCGAGCCGGGGTCGCGCCTGCGGCAGGATCACGTCGCCGAGGAATTCGGCGCCAGCCATGTGCCGGTGCGCGAGGCGTTCCGCCGGCTCGAGGCGCAGGGGCTCGCCGTCAGCGAGCCACGCCGCGGCGTCCGGGTCGCCTCGTTCAACCTGGCCGAGGTCAAGGAAGTGGCGGAGATGCGCGCCGCGCTCGAGGTGCTGGCGCTGCGCCACGCCGCGCCCAACCTGACCGCCGCCATCCTCGACGAGGCCGAGGCAGCGACGAAGGCGGGCGACGAATCGCGCGACGTCCGCTCCTGGGAAGACGCCAACCGGCGCTTTCACCGGCTGATTCTGGCGCCCTGCGGCATGCCGCGCCTCCTGGCCTCGATCGACGATCTGCACGCCGCCAGCGCACGCTTCCTGTTCGCGGCGTGGCGCGCCGACTGGGAAGCGCGGACCGACCACGATCATCGCGCCATTCTCGCCGCGCTGCGCGCCCGCCAGGTCGAGGCGGCCTGCGCGACGCTGGCCGGGCATGTACAGTGGATCGGAAGGCGACCAGTTACGGCGTCGGGCGGCCGCGTGCGCGACGCCTTCGCTATTGTTGGCTAGATTTTATAGATAGAGCCTTGCACAACTCAGCACCATGTGGATTCTATTATAGATAGATTCGATAATTATCTATAATTGGAGTTCTCATGAGTTCGGCCCTCCCCCTCGCGTCCCGCAACGCCCGCAGCCTCGCGCGCCCCGCCGCCGCCGTCGTCGCCGGCATCGCGCTGATCACGCTGTGCGCCAAGATCCACATTCCGTCCTGGCCCGTGCCGATGACGCTGCACACGCTCGCCGTCATGGCGATCGCGATTGCCACCGGGCCCCGCCTCGCCACGCTAACCTTCTTCGGCTATCTCGCGGTCGGCGCCGCCGGCCTTCCGGTCTTCTCCGATTCCCCCGAGCGCGGCATCGGTTTCGCCTACATGATGGGGCCGACCGGTGGCTATCTGCTCGGCTATCTCGCCGCGAGCTTCGTCACCGGCGCGCTGGCCGAGGGCCGCAAGACGCTCGGCCGCACCGTCGCCATGCTGGCCGGCCTCGCCGTCACCTATGCCGTCGGCCTGCCGTGGCTCGGCCTGTTCGTGCCGGCCAAGGACATTCTGGCGCTCGGCTTCACGCCGTTCATCCTCGGCGACCTCATCAACATCGCCATGGTCGCGACGGGCGCCGCCATCGTGCCCGCCCGCTTCATCGGGACGATCGGCCGATGATCGGCCAGGCAAGCGTCACCACGGTTTCCCCGCCTGCGACGCAGGCGGGGAAACCCCGCCGATCATGGACCGAAGCGGAGGCGGTCGCGCTCTACGACCTGCCGCTGCCGGAGCTGATGTTCCGGGCCCAGAGCCTGCATCGTCGGCATTTCGACCCGACGGAAATCGAGCAGGCGAGCCTGCTCAGCATCAAGACCGGCGGCTGCTCCGAGGATTGCGGCTATTGCTCCCAATCGGCCGCCTACGACACCGGCGTCAAGGCGACGAAGCTGATGGAGGTCGAGCGCGTCGTCGCCGAGGCGCGGCGGGCGAAGGAAGGCGGCGCCACCCGCTTCTGCATGGGCGCGGCCTGGCGAAGCCCCAAGGACCGCGACATGGACAAGGTCTGCGCCATGGTGCGCGGCGTGCGGGCGCTGGGGATGGAAACCTGCGTGACGCTCGGCATGCTGGCGCCGGACCAGGTCGCCAGGCTGCGCGAGGCCGGGCTCGACTACTACAACCATAACATCGACACCTCGCGCGAGTTCTACCCCGAGATCATCACGACGCGGACGATGGACGACCGCCTGGAAACACTGGGCCATGTCCGCGACGGCGGCATCAAGGTCTGTTCCGGCGGCATCGTCGGCATGGGCGAGACGATCGCCGACCGGATCGGCATGCTGGTCCTCCTCGCCAATCTGGATCCGCCGCCGGAAAGCGTGCCGCTCAACCTGTGGAACGAGATCCGGGGAACGCCGGTGATGGACAAGGGCGAACCGGTCGACCCAATCGCCTTCGTGCGGCTGGTGGCGCTCGCCCGGATCCTGATGCCGGAAAGCGTGGTGCGCCTGTCCGCCGGACGCCACGCCATGAGCGACGAGACCCAGTCGCTCTGCTTCCTGGCCGGAGCCAATTCGATCTTCAGCGGCGACGTGCTCCTCACCACCGGCAATCCGCAGCGCCAGCAGGACGCCGCGCTGCTGGCGAAGCTCGGCATGCGCCCCGCGACCCCACGGGCGGCGCGGTGACGGCGCCGCGCATCGTCGTCACGGGCACCGACACCGGCATCGGCAAGACGGTGTTCGCGGCCGGCCTCGTCGGCCTTTTGGGAGCCGACTACTGGAAGCCGGTGCAGGCGGGGCTGGACGACGAGACGGACAGCGAGACGGTCGCCCGTCTCGCCCGCGCCGGCGGCGATCGCATCCACGCCGAAGCGTTCCGCCTGAAGCTGCCGGCCTCGCCGCATTTCGCCGCGGCGCGCGAGGGCGTCGTGATCGCCCCCGAGGCGCTCGAGCCGCCGCCGACGCACCGGCCGCTCGTCATCGAGGGCGCCGGCGGCGTGCTGGTTCCCCTGACGGAGACCACGACCTTCGCCGATCTCTTCGCGCGCTGGCGCCTTCCCGTCGTGCTCTGCGCCAGGACGGCGCTCGGCACGATCAACCACACGCTGCTGTCGCTGGAGGCGCTGCGCCGGCGAGGCGTGCCGGTGCTGGGCGTCGCCTTCATCGGGGAGGCTGAAGCGGAGACCGAGCGCATCATCGCCGCGATGGGCGGCGTGCCGAGCCTGGGCCGCCTCCCCCGGCTTCGGCCCCTGTCGGCGGATACGCTCGAGCGGGCTTTCGGAGAGGCGTTTCGCAGCGAGGACTTTCTTCCACGCCGCAGACGCGATGATCGCAAGACGCGCCCGGCAGGCGGGCCGCGCCGCACAATGGCGCGAGAGGAAGAACCCCGGTCGCGCCCTGCCAGCGAAGGCCGCGCCCTAACAAGCACCAAAGGCCGCCCATAGATCGGCAGAGCGACTATAGAGCCCGCGATGTCACGAAGTTAAATGGCGGAGAGGGGGAGATTCGAACTCCCGATACCCTTGCGAGTATGCCGCATTTCGAGTGCGGTGCAATCGACCACTCTGCCACCTCTCCGCGGTGGCGCTCAATCGGCGCGATTGGCCTGATACATGGGTCGACGCGGGATGACAAGGGCCTTCGGAACTTTCCCCCGGCTTGTGGACGGAGATGGCCGCCCCGTGACGATCCGGCCACGCCAGCCTCGATCGCGCCCGGAAGCGCGCCGGCAGGGCTATCCGGTTTCCAACCGGGCCGGCGGGCACGCCGCATGCCGGCCGATGGCATTCGTCCGACCGGCCGGCGCCGGTCGGCCCGAAGCGGCCAAGCCAAAGATCTCGATCCAACCCTGGCGCGATCGGCCCGCCGACTTCGAGGCCCCCAATCCGAAACAGCCGGCTCGCCCCGCCGGCGGATACGCCACCCCTCCGGCCCAAGCCTCCCGCCAGGCCGGGAGCAGCCCGCATCGACCGACAGCTCCGCGCCCGACATGCCGACACCGGACGACTGCGCGATCTGGCCAGAACCTCTCGATCCAACCCTGGCGCGATCGGCCCGCCGCGTGGCGAGAATGGGAACCGCGACAAGCGGCTGCCCCTCGACAGTCACGCCGCCCTCTCCCCGAAGCGTTTGATTGAGCCGACCCGCCGCGAGCCTCCGACGGCTCCGCGTCCGACGCGGTCCGACCGGAAGCGGCCAGACTGAAGTCTCGATCCAGCGGGATGCGAATGGGCCGCCGCGCGGCGAGGACGAGACGACAGACGGCTGCCCCGGCGACAATCACGCTCCCACCGGCCGAGGCATCGACCCGGGATGGCCGGTCCGCCGCACGTGTTCGACGCGCCCGATGCCTGCGCCGAAAGGCCGCCCGGAAGCGTCGGGGGCGAATGCTCGATCCAACCGCGCCAGCGGAACCTGCGACAGGCGGCCCAGTCGACGGACTCGCCGCCCTCCGTCCCGGTGAAGCATCAGGCCAGGAGAGCGGACACGCCGCCCGTCTTCGATGCGCCCCCCCCCCCGCAAAAGGGCCGTCCCGGACTGGCCGGGCTGAAGTCTCGATCGCCGGCAGGCGCCGCCACCGGCGATGACCGCCGCCGGCGTTCTCGATGTAGGGGGCCGGTCCCAGGTCGCCCGACCCGGATCCGGAGCCTCGACACCCCGATTCCCGGACGGCGAGGCGGAGACCCGCGATCGAACGGTCGCCCGCCCGTCAGGACGGGGCGCCCCGTGCCAGCCTGCTTCCACGGAGCGGGAGTCGCTCGGCGCGGCGCGCCTCGGGCGGCACGAACGATCCTGGAGCGACGGGAAGCCATGCTGCCGGGCCGAATCCGACGGCGGCCTGCCTCCCGGGATCGACGCCGCGCTCCGGGCCGGCTCACCCTGACCCGCGCCGGCCCCGCGCGGGGGCGGCGACGCCCTTCGCGGCCCGGATTCGCGGGCCCGAAACGGGCGGTTTCGCTTGACAGCGGGCGGGGCGTCCCTATAGATGCGGGCCGAATGGCGGTGCGGCCTGTTGGCTGCGCCATTTCCATTTCCCGAAACCCTGACTGAAGAAGCCGTCCCTCGAGGTCGCGCTGAACAACGGAAAGAACAATGTTCGCAGTCATTAAGACCGGTGGCAAGCAGTACCAGGTTGCCGCCAACGACCAGATCGAAGTCGAGCTTCTCACCGGCGCGCCCGGCGACATGGTGACCTTCGAGGAGATCCTTCTCGTCGGCGGCGACGCCGGCGTCACCGTCGGTGCGCCGCTCGTGGCCGGTGCCACGGTCTCGGCCGAGATCATCGAGCAGTTCCGCACGCGCAAGATCCTCGTCTTCAAGAAGCGCCGTCGCCAGAATTCGAAGCGCAGCCGTGGCCATCGCCAGAGCCTGACCCTCGTCCGGATCAACGAGATCCTGACCGACGGCGCCAAGGCCTCGGGCAAGAAGGCGACGAAGGCGAAGGCCAAGGCAGCCGCTCCGGCCGCCGACGCCGCGCCGGCAGCGCTCGTCAGCGGCGGGCTCGACAGCTCCAACCTCTCGCTGATCTCGGGCATCGGCCCGACCATCGAGAAGAAGCTGCGCGCCGCCGGCATCACCTCCTGGGAGCAGATCGCTGCCTGGACCGATGCCGACATCGCCAAGTATGACGAAGAGCTCGCGCTCCGTGGCCGGGTTGGTCGTGAAGAGTGGGTCCAGCAGGCCTCCGAGCTTCTCGCCGGCAAGCCGCCGCGCGCCAAGATCGACCAGGCTGAACTGAAGTCTGGCGAAGATCGGTGAGCCGCGCTTCCTAGCGCGCCCTAACTAACGGATCAGGAGTTCGATCATGGCACACAAAAAGGCAGGCGGTTCGTCGCGCAACGGTCGCGATTCCGCGGGTCGCCGTCTCGGCGTCAAGAAGTTCGGCGGCGAAGCCGTCATTTCCGGCAACATCATCCTGCGCCAGCGCGGGACGCAGTGGCATCCGGGCACCGGCGTTGGCCTCGGCAAGGATCACACGATCTTCGCCACCACGGACGGACACGTATCCTTCCGCAAGAAAGCCAATGGCCGTACCTACGTCTCCGTCGCCCCGGCGGCGCTGGAGGCTGCAGAATAACCGGCTTTTCCAAGGAACGCCGGTGTCGCATCAGACCCGGCCGACCGAACGGCAAAGCGATCCGCAAGTGATCGAAGGGGAGATGGGACACCATCTCCCCTTTTTCTTTGGCCCGACGGGAGGCAGCCATGCGGGACCACGATGCGGACGAAACGATAGAAGACGAAGAACGGAGCGTCCTGACGGCGCGGCTGGTTCTCAGGCGCCCCAGGACGGACGATGCGGCGATCCTTGCCGCGGTGATCGACAATCCGCGCGTCGCGAGCGATCTCGTGACCGTGCCCCACCCCTATCGGCGCGCCGACGCCGCGGCCTGGATCGCGGAAGGTCGCGCCGGGGCCGGCATCGTCGCCCACATCGCCGTGTCGCGGCAGACCGGCCAGGTGGTCGGCGCCGGCTGTCATCGGCCGAGCGCCACCCGCCCCGGCGGGCACCAGCTTTCCTTCTTCGTCGCCGAGCCGCACTGGGGCCAGGGTTTCGGCACCGAGATCGCCCAGGCGACGGTCGACCACGCCTTCGCGACGAGCGCGGTCGAGCGGCTCTGGTGCGCGGTGCGCGTCACCAATGGCCGGGCGCGCCGCGTCGCCGCCAAATGCGGCTTCCAGTTCCGCGACGCCGGCATGGTGCGGTCGCTGGCGGCGCGCGGCGCCGTGCCGGTCGAGCATTTCGTGCTCGAGCATGGCATCTGGCGCAGCCTGAAGGCCTGGGGCGCCAGTTCCCGGGGCGCGCATTCCCAGGCCGCCATGGCGGCGACCCATTCCGCGACGATGAAGGATCTAGAGACGGGGGCGAGCGATGATGACGATACGAGCCATGCTGCCTGAGAAGACGATCCGGACGGAGAGCGTGCTGCTGCGCCCGCTGCGGCCCGGCGACGGTCCCGCCATCGTGGCCGGCCTCAGCGACTACGAGGTGACGCGCTGGCTGGCGCGCGTGCCCTATCCCTATGACCTCGACGAGGCGGAGCGCTTCCTCGCCTGGGAGCGGATGCAGCGTCCGGTCTCGGCCGAGCAGGTCTACGCCATCGATCGCGACGGCATGATCGGCCTGATCTCGCTGCGCGCCGCCGGCTCGCGGCCGATCCTCGGCTACTGGCTGGCGCAGGCCCATTGGGGCAAGCGCTACATGAGCGAGGCGGTGGCGGCGCTGGTCGACGACACCTTCGCCGATCCGTCCGTCACCGAGATCCAGTCCGGCGTGTTCGAGGGCAACGAGCGCTCGCTCGCCATCCAGAAGCGGCAGGGATTCGAGATCATCGGCCGTTCGGTCCAGCATAACCTTGCGCTCGGCCGCGATCTTGCGCATATCGACACTGCCCTGACGCGCGCGCGTCATTACGAGTTAAAAACATGAAATTTCTCGACGAAGCCAAGGTCTATATCCGCTCCGGCGACGGCGGCGCCGGCTGCGTCTCGTTCCGTCGCGAGAAGTTCATCGAGTTCGGCGGCCCGGACGGCGGCGACGGCGGCCGGGGCGGCGACGTCTGGGCGGAGTGCGTCGACGGCCTGAACACGCTGATCGACTATCGCTACCAGCAGCATTTCAAGGCCAAGACCGGCGTGCACGGCATGGGCCGCAACCTGGCCGGCGGCAAGGGCGACGACGTCACGCTGAAGCTGCCGGTCGGCACGCAGATCTTCGACGAGGACGGCGAGACGCTGATCGCCGACATGACCCGCGTCGGCGAGCGCTTCCTGCTCGCCAGGGGCGGCAATGGCGGCTTCGGCAACGCGCATTTCAAGACCTCGACCAACCAGGCGCCGCGCCGCGCCAATCCCGGCCTCGAGGGGCTGGAGCGCTGGATCTGGCTGCGCCTGAAGCTGATCGCCGACGCCGGCCTCGTGGGTCTCCCCAATGCCGGCAAGTCGACCTTCCTCGCCGCCGTCACCGCCGCCAAGCCGAAGATCGCCGATTATCCGTTCACCACGCTGCATCCCAATCTCGGCGTCGTGCGCAGCGACGGCCGCGAATTCGTGCTCGCCGACATTCCCGGCCTGATCGAGGGCGCGCATGAGGGCATCGGCCTCGGCGTCCGCTTCCTCGGCCATGTCGAGCGCTGCCGCGTGCTGCTGCATCTGGTCGACGGCACCCAGGACGACCCGGCCGAAGCCTATCGCGTCGTGCGCGGCGAGCTCGAGGCCTATGGCGACGTGCTGGCCGAGAAGCGCGAAGTGGTGGCGCTGTCGAAATGCGACGCCATTCCCGAGGACGAGCTCGACCGCGTCAAACGCGAGCTGGCCAAGGCCTGCGGGCAGACGCCGCTGGTGCTTTCCGCCGCCACCCGCGTCGGCATGGAGGGCGCGCTGCGGACGATCGGGCGCATCATCGACGAGGGCAAGCTGGAAGACCCGAACCTGCATCCGAGCAGCAAGGACGAACCCTGGCGACCGTGACGCTCATGATCCGTCTTTCCTGAGCCTTGCCCCGGGCGTCGCCCCTATCGGACCAGAAAGTACTGACATCATGAGCATGATCGCGGAACAGGCCGCCGACAATGCCACCAAGCTGAAGCCCGGCGATTTCCGCCGGATCGTCGTCAAGGTCGGCTCGGCGCTGCTCGTCGACCGCGCCACCGGCAAGCTGCGCGAGGACTGGTTGTCGGCCTTCGTCGACGACGTCGCGGCGCTCGCCAAGGATGGCCGCGAGGTGCTGCTCGTCTCGTCCGGCGCGATCGCGCTCGGCCGCGGCGTGCTCGGCCTGCCCAAGGGCGCGCTGAAGCTGGAAGAGAGCCAGGCGGCGGCCGCCGTCGGTCAGATCGCGCTCGCCCGCGCCTATTCCGAAATGCTCGGCCGGCACGATCTGAAGGCCGGCCAGATCCTGCTCACCCTCGGCGACACCGAGGAGCGGCGGCGCTACCTGAACGCCCGCTCGACCATCGGCACGCTGCTGAAGCTCGGCGCCATTCCCGTCATCAACGAGAACGACACCGTCGCCACCAGCGAGATCCGCTATGGCGACAATGATCGCCTTGCCGCCCGCGTCGCCTCGATGATGGGCGCCGACCTCCTGGTGCTGCTCTCCGACATCGACGGCCTCTACACCGCGCCGCCGCATGTCGATCCCAGCGCCACCTTCATTCCCGTCGTCCAGCGCATCACCGCCGAGATCGAGGCGATGGCCGGCGGCGCCGGCTCGGAGTTTTCGCGCGGCGGCATGAAGACGAAGGTCGAGGCGGCGAAGATCGCGACGGTGGCCGGCGCCGCCATGCTGATCGCGCTCGGCAAGCCGCTCAACCCGCTGAAGCGCATCGCCGAGGGCGCCCAGGCGACCTGGTTCCTACCGGAGGTAAACCCGGTCACCGCGCGGAAGAAGTGGATCTCGGGCCATCTGGAGACGCGCGGCGTGCTGGTGATCGACGCCGGCGCCGTCAAGGCGCTGCGCACCGGCAAGAGCCTGCTGCCGGCCGGCGTGCGCCGGGTCGAGGGCCGCTTCCAGCGCGGCGACGCGATCATCGTGCAGGGCCCGAACGGCGAGGAGGTCGCGCGCGGCCTCGTCGCCTATGACGCGGTTGACGCCGAGCGCATCGCCGGTCGCAATACCAAGGAAATCGAAACGATTCTCGGCTTTGCCGGGCGCGCCGCGATGGTCCATCGCGACGACATGGCGCTGCGCGGCGAATAGGACAGCAAGATGACCACTTCCCTCCTCCGCGATGCCGATGCCGAGACCGAGACGGTCGAGGCCGTGATGCTCGAGATCGGCCGCCGCGCCCGCGCCGCCGCCCGCCGCCTGGCGCTCGCCCCGGCCGAACAGAAGAACGCGGCGCTCGCCGCCATGGCGAAGGCCATCCGCGCCCGCACCGACGAAATCCTCGCCGCCAACGCTCGGGATGTCGCGGCGATGCAGACGGAAGGCGCCCTCGCCTCCTTCATCGACCGGCTGACGCTGACCCCCGCCCGCATCGAGGGCATCGCCGCGGCGATCGACGAGATCGCCGCCCTGCCCGATCCGGTCGGCACCGTCATCTCGGCCTGGGATCGCCCGAACGGGCTGCATCTCGAGCGCGTGCGCACGCCGCTCGGCGTCATCGGCGTCATCTATGAGAGCCGGCCCAACGTCACCGCCGACGCCGGCGCGCTTTGCCTGAAGGCCGGCAATGTCGTGATCCTGCGCGGCGGCTCGGATTCGTTCCATTCCTCGACCGCGATCCACGCGGCGCTGGCCGAGGGCCTCGAGGCGGCCGGCCTGCCCGCCGACGCCATCCAGATCGTGCCGACGCGCGATCGCGCCGCCGTCGGCGCCATGCTGGCCGGCCTGAACGGCGCCATCGATGTGATCGTGCCGCGCGGGGGCAAGAGCCTCGTCGGCCGCGTCCAGGAGGAGGCGCGCGTGCCGGTCTTCGCCCATCTCGAGGCGATCGTGCATCTCTACGTCCACGCCGCCGCCGATCTCGCCATGGCGAAGACGCTGCTCGTCAATGCCAAGATGCGCCGCACCGGCGTCTGCGGCGCCACCGAGACCATGCTGATCGATCGCGCCATCCTCGACACCCATCTGGTGCCGATTCTCGACGCCCTCGTCGCGGCGGGCTGCGCCATCCGCGGCGACGCCGAGGTCTGCAAACGGTTCCCGGCGGCCACGCCCGCGACCGAGGCGGACTGGTCGACCGAATATCTCGACGCGATCCTGTCGGTGAAGGTCGTCTCCGGCCTCGACGAGGCGATCGACCATATCGAGACCTACAGCTCGCATCATACCGACGGCATCATCACCGAGGACGCGGACGCCGCGGCGCGCTTCCTGGCCGAGGTCGATTCCGCCATCGTCGTGCACAATGCCTCGACCCAGTTCGCCGATGGCGGCGAATTCGGCTTCGGCGGCGAGATCGGCATCGCGACGGGCCGCATGCATGCCCGCGGGCCGGTCGGCGTCGAGCAGCTCACCTCGTTCAAGTACCGCGTCAACGGCGCCGGCCAGACGCGGCCGTGACCGACGCCCCGGGGGACGCCATGTCGGATTCGACCGACCCGGCGCTCCGGGCTGCGCTGAAGCTGCCCTACGCCGCCCCCGGCCAGCGCATCGGCCTGTTCGGCGGCTCGTTCGATCCGCCGCACCAGGGCCACCTGATGGTGAGCCTGATGGCGCTGCACCGCCTGGAGCTCGACGCTGTCTGGTGGCTCGTCACTCCCGGCAACCCGCTCAAGCAACGGGCGCCGGACGGCCTCGCCCGGCGCGTCGCCGCCGCCCGCGCCATGGCGCGGCATCCGAGGATCCACGTCACCGCCATCGAGGCGACGCTGAAGTCGCGCTTCACCGCCGACACGCTCGCCATCCTCAGCGACCGGCTGCCCGGGGTCGACCTCGTCTGGCTGATGGGAGCCGACAATCTGCGCCAGTTCCACCGCTGGCGGGACTGGCGCCGCATCGCCGCGCTGATGCCGATCGCCGTCTACGACCGGCCGGGCAGCACCTTCACGGCGCCGGCCGCGCCGGCGGCGATCGCGCTGCGCCGCGACCGGCTGCGCGAGCGCGACGCGCCGCGCCTCGCAGGCAGCGCCACGCCGGCCTGGACCTTCCTGCACGGGCCGCGGGTCGCGCTTTCTTCAACCGAACTGCGTGCCAAGCGCGCGAACGGTGTCGCGGCGTCTTGAAAGCGCCACAGCGTCGTGCCTATGTAGTTTCAGCGGCGACATCGCCGCATGGAGCATTCCGCTCCCGGCCAACAGAAGGCCAACACGCCCTATGGCGAAAGGACTGACCACTGACGACGGCAATGCAGCCTGAGGGCGCAATCGAACGCGCGCCTCACCGAGTGGCCGTGCGCCGGCAGATTGCGGCGGACGACGCTCTCAAAGCGATCCTCACCAGCCTCGAAGATTCGAAGGCAGAGGATATTGTCACCATCGACATCGCGGGCAAATCGGCACTGGCCGACTACATGGTAGTCGCGTCCGGCCGGTCGCAGCGTCATGTCAGCGCGATCGCCGAGCACATCGACCGTGACCTCAGCGAGGCCGGCGGCCGGATCGCGCGCATCGAGGGCGTACCCCATTGCGACTGGGTGCTGCTCGATGCGGTCGACGTGATCGTGCACATCTTCCGGCCCGAGGTCCGCAGCTTCTACAATCTCGAGAAGATGTGGGCGGCGGCGGACGAGCCCCAGCCCGTGAAGGCCAAGGCTCCGGCGCAGGACCTGCCCGGAAACTGACGGCCGCACGATGCGTATCCAGATCGCCGCAGTCGGCCGGCTGAAGGCCGGCCCTGATCGCGCGCTGGTCGATCGCTATGTCGAAAGGGCCTCGCAGGCCGGGCGCAGTCTCGGCCTGAGCCTTTCCGTTCGCGAGTTCACGGAAAGCCGCGCCGCCCGCACCGACGAGCGCATGGCCCAGGAAGCGGCGACCCTGCTCGCCGCACTCCCCGACGGCGCCATCCTGGTCGCGCTCGACGAGCGCGGCGAGACGCCGGCCAGCACCGCCTTTGCCCGCCGCGTCGGCGACTGGCGCGACCAGGGCATCCGCGACCTCGTCTTCGCGATCGGCGGCCCGGACGGCCATGGCGACGCGCTCCGCAAGCAGGCCGACATGAAGCTCGCCTTCGGCGCCATGACCTGGCCGCACCAGATCGTCCGGATGCTGCTCGCCGAACAGGTCTACAGGGCGATGACCATTCTCTCCGGCCATCCCTATCATCGCGAATAGCCGTCGCGCTTCGGCCGCATTCCGGGGTTACCACTGCGTCATCAGCGGTTGGCGATCCGTTAGGGTTTCGCTGCCAAAGCTCTTCGCCGTTCAGTCAGTATAGCCGTCGAGCCCCTGCTTTTGGTTTCAGACCGGGTTTCCTCCTTGTCGCGTCGGGTGGCTCGCACCACCGGGTGGATCGTCGCCTTGGCGGCGCTCGCCCTCGCTTCCGGTGCGCCGGCCGGGGCCCGGGAAGCTCCCCGGGACGCCGCCGAGGCGCAGCCGGCGGCCGCCGCCGGCGAACCGGGGACCAACGCGAGCGAAACGAGCGAGACCGAGCAGCAGCGCGCCGCCCGCCGCGCCGAGCTCGACGCGATCACCCGCGACATCGCCGTCACCGCCGAGCGCCAGGCGGCGCTCCGCGCAGAACTCGACCAGCTCGACCAGGACCGCACCGCGCTCAACAAGTCGCTGATCGAGACGGGCGAGCGGGCCCGCAAGCTGGAGCGCCAGATCGACGAGGCGGAACAGCGCATGGGCGGCCTGCTCGACGAGGAGAAGGACGTCCGCGCCTCGCTGGTCGCCCGCCGGGGCGTTCTGGCCAATGTGCTCGGCGCGCTGCAGCGCATGGGCCGCAAGCCGCCGCCGGCGATCGTCGTGCGGCCCGAGGACGCGCTCGCCTCGGTACGCAGCGCCATGCTGCTCGGCTCGGTCGTGCCGGAGCTGCGCGAGGAGGCCGAGGCACTCGCCGCCGACCTGCAGCACCTGGTGGCGCTGAAGGCGGAGCAGACGCGCGAGCGCGACCGGATGCGCGCCGACGCCAGCGCGCTGGCCGAGGAGCGCACCCGCATCGAGTTTCTCGTCGACGACAAGCGGAAGGCGCGCGCCCGCTCCGAGCAGCAGCTCGCCGACGAACAGGCCAAGGCGGAAGACCTGGCCAGGCACGCGACCAGCCTGCAGGGCCTGATCAAGGATCTCGAGGGCCAGATCGCGGCCGCGGCTGACGCCGCCGAGGCGGCGCGCAAGGCGGAGGCGGAGCAGCAGGCGGCGATCGCCGATGGCCGCGCCACCCGCAGCCCTGGCAGCCTGGGCGAGGCCGACCGCATCGCGCCGGCCGTCGCCTTCGCCGATACCAAGGGCCTGCTGCCGCGGCCGGTCAACGGCTCGCAGCTGAAGGCCTTCGGCGCGCCGGACGGGCTTGGCGGCACGACGCAGGGCCTGTCCATAGCCACCCGCGCCAGCGCGCGGGTGACCTCGCCCTCGGATGGCTGGGTGGTCTATGCGGGCCCGTTCCGCTCCTACGGACAACTCTTGATCATCAATGCCGGCGGCGGGTATCATATCCTGCTGGCAGGAATGGAACGGATCGACGTCGAACTGGGCCAATTCGTCCTCGCGGGGGAACCCGTGGCGCTGATGGGATCGCGGCTTCTGGCAAGCAGCAGCACCGTCAGCGTTGGCGCGACGCAGCCCGTGCTCTATGTCGAATTTCGGAAAGACGGTAACTCGATCGACCCGGCCCCATGGTGGGCCCGATCCAACGACGAAAAGGTTGGCGGATGATACGCAACGCTACGCTGCTCCTGGCCGGCACCATCATCGGCGCGACGGCCGCCGTGACGCTCCCCCAGGTCCCGAGCCTCATCCCAGGCGTCGCGCATGCCGCCGTCTCGGATACCTATCGGCAACTGAACCTGTTCGGCGACGTGTTCGAGCGGATCCGTTCCGACTATGTCGAGAAGCCCGAGGACGCCGCCCTCATCGAGGCCGCGGTCAACGGCATGCTGACCTCGCTCGATCCGCATTCGAGCTACATGAACCCCAAAGACTTCAAGGACATGCAGGTCCAGACCCGGGGCGAGTTCGGCGGGCTCGGCATTGAAGTCACGATGGAGGACGGCGCCGTCAAGGTGGTCTCGCCGATCGACGACACCCCGGCCGCCAAGGCCGGCATCCTCGCCGGCGACCTGATCGTCGCGCTCGACGGCGAGGCGATCCAGAACATGAATCTGAACCAAGCCGTCGACAAGATGCGCGGCGCGGTCAACACGCCGATCACCGTCACGATCCAGCGCAAAGGCACCGAGAAGCCCTTCGACGTGAAGATCGTGCGCGACATCATCCGCGTGCAGTCGGTGCGCTCGCGCACCGAGGGCGACATCGGCTATCTGCGCATCTCGAGCTTCAACGAGCAGACCTATGACGGCCTGAAGGCGGCGATCGACAAGCTGAAGCAGGACATCGGCAAGGACAAGATCAAGGGCTACATCCTCGATCTGCGCAACAATCCGGGCGGCCTGCTCGACCAGGCCGAGCTCGTCGGCGACGCCTTCCTCGACAAGGGCGAGGTCGTGTCGACGCGCGGTCGCCACGCCGACCAGAACATGCGCTACGACGCCCGTCCTGGCGACCTGACCGACGGCAAGCCGGTGATCGTGCTGATCAATGGCGGCTCGGCCTCGGCGTCCGAGATCGTCGCCGGCGCCCTGCAGGACCACAAGCGCGCCACCATCCTCGGCACGCGCTCCTTCGGCAAGGGCTCGGTGCAGACGATCATCCCGCTCGGCTCGAACGGCGCCATCCGCCTGACCACGGCGCGCTACTACACGCCGTCGGGCAAGTCGATCCAGGCCAAGGGCATCGATCCCGACATCGAGATCGTGCAGGACCTGCCGCCGGAGCTGAAGGACAAGATCACCGACACCAAGGGCGAGGCCTCGCTCAAGGGCCACCTGACCAACGAGGCGGGCGGCGACGAGGGCACCGGCTCGCAGGCCTATGTGCCGCCCGAGGCGAAGGACGACAAGCAGCTGCAGGAGGCGATCGGCCTGCTGGACGGCCGCCAGGCCAACAGCGCCTTCCCGCCCAACCCGGCGACCGCTGTCCCCAACTGATCGCAGCAAGACCTGTGTGAACGGCGCCTTCGGGCGCCGTTCCTGTTTTCGGGCGCCACGCGCCGGAACGACGCGATGCGGCATGCCACCGTCATGGCCGCCATGCTATCGTCGGCCCGATCCTCGCGGCGCGCCCGCGCCCCTCCCTTCAAAGACCGGTATCCGCAGCCATGGCATCCAAGAAGCCCATCGACCCGACCCTCCTGCCCTACCGGCCCTGCGTCGGCACGGTGGTGTTCAACCGCGCCGGGCTGGTGTTCGTCGGCGAGCGCTCGCCCAATGCCGAGCTGACGCCGGGCGACCCGGTCTGGCAATTGCCGCAGGGCGGCATCGACAAGGGCGAGGAGCCGCTCCCGGCGGCCGTGCGCGAGCTCTACGAGGAGACCAACATCCGCTCGGCCTCGCTGATCGAGGAGGCCGAGGGCTGGTTCGACTACGACCTGCCGGCCGAGCTGGTCGGCATCGCGCTCAAGGGCAGATATCGCGGCCAGCGCCAGAAGTGGTTCGCCTTCCGCTTCGAGGGCGACGAGAGCGAGATCGACGTGCTGGCGCCCGGTGGCGGCCGGTTCGAGGCGGAGTTCATCTCCTGGCGCTGGGAGCGGCTGGAGACGCTGCCGTCGCTGATCGTGCCGTTCAAGCGCCGGGTCTACGAGCAGGTGGTCGACGCCTTCCGGCACCTCGCCGCGGCCTGAGGCCGCCACGCGCGGGGGTAACGCTCCGCTACCGGAACGCTAACGAAAAAACCCGCCAGCGGCATTCGGCCGATGGCGGGTTTTCTTGTTGGATTGGCCGCGCGGCGGGCGCCGCGCGAAGCCTTAATGTCCGAGCGCGGCGCGCACGTCCTGGAGCTGGGCCAGCTTGGTCTGCGCGACGATGCGGGTCGCATCATCGCGCGCGTCGGCGACATCTTCCTCGGCGTTGCGGATCTCGCCGGCGATCACCTCGGCATTGAGGCTCTCGAGCGGGATCGCCTGCTCGGCGAGGATCGTCAGGCCCTTGGCGTTCACGTCGGCGAAGCCGCCGCGAACGAAGAACTTCTGCACGCCGCCGCCGGCGAGCGTCACGACGACACAACCCGGCTTGATGGTGGCCATGAAGGGAGCATGGTCCTTGAGGACCGTGAACTCGCCGTCAGTACCCGGCACCACGACCGCCTCGACCGACTCCGACAGCAGGAGCCGCTCGGGCGAGACGAGTTCGAACGGGAACGGTTCTGCCATTTTGGGCTCTTTCTCTGCTCAGTCGATCAGGCCGAGGCCGCGAGCTTCTTGGCCTTGGCGATCGCCTCTTCGATGGTACCGACCATGTAGAAGGCCGCTTCCGGCAGGTGGTCGTACTCACCGTTGCAGAGGCCCTTGAAGCCCTTGATCGTGTCTTCGATCTTGACCTGGACGCCCGGCGAACCGGTGAAGGCCTCGGCCACGTCGAAGGGCTGCGACAGGAAGCGCTCGATCTTGCGGGCGCGGGCGACGGTGAGCTTGTCCTCTTCCGAGAGCTCGTCCATGCCCAGGATCGCGATGATGTCCTGGAGCGACTTGTAGCGCTGCAGGATCTGCTGGACCTGGCGGGCCACCGCGTAGTGCTCCTCGCCGACGACGGCGGGGGTCAGCATGCGCGAGGTCGAGTCGAGCGGATCCACGGCCGGGTAGATGCCCTTTTCCGAGATCGCGCGCGACAGAACGGTCGTGGCGTCCAGGTGGGCGAAGGAGGTGGCCGGCGCCGGGTCGGTCAAGTCGTCGGCCGGCACGTAGATGGCCTGCACCGAGGTGATCGAACCCTTGGTCGTGGTGGTGATGCGCTCCTGCAGCGCGCCCATGTCGGTCGCGAGCGTCGGCTGGTAACCCACCGCCGAAGGAATACGGCCGAGCAGAGCCGACACTTCCGAACCCGCCTGGGTGAAACGGAAGATGTTGTCGACGAAGAACAGCACGTCCTGGCCCTGGTCGCGGAAATGCTCGGCGACGGTCAGGCCGGTCAGCGCGACGCGGGCGCGGGCGCCCGGCGGCTCGTTCATCTGGCCGAACACGAGGGCGCACTTCGACTTAACCGCCGGATCCGGATTATGCGGATCGGCGTTGACCTTGGCGTCGATGAACTCGTGGTAGAGGTCGTTGCCCTCGCGGGTACGCTCGCCCACGCCGGCGAACACGGAGTAACCGCCGTGCACCTTCGCGACGTTGTTGATGAGTTCCTGGATCAGAACCGTCTTGCCGACGCCGGCGCCGCCGAACAGGCCGACCTTACCGCCCTTGGCGTAGGGCGCGAGCAGGTCGACGACCTTGATGCCGGTGACGAGGATGTCGGCCGAGGTCGCCTGCTCCGAATAGGAGGGCGCCGGGGCGTGGATCGGGCGGATGCCCTCGGCCTCGACCGGGCCGGCCTCGTCGATCGGCTCGCCGATGACGTTCATGATGCGGCCGAGCGTGCCGATACCGACCGGAACCTGGATCGGAGCGCCGAGATCCTTGACCGGCTGGCCGCGGACGAGGCCTTCCGACACGTCCATGGCGATGCAGCGGACGGTGTTCTCGCCGAGATGCTGGGCGACCTCGAGGACGAGGCGGTTGCCGTTGTTGTCGGTCTCGAGCGCGTTCAGAATCGCGGGCAGATGGCCTTCGAACTGCACGTCGACGACGGCGCCGATGACCTGGGTGACGCGGCCGGAACCGGCCTGCTGATTGGTGTTCGCCATGGTGTTCAACCTTCCAAAAATCCGGTCAGAGCGCCTCGGCGCCCGAAATGATCTCGATCAGTTCCTTGGTGATCATCGCCTGGCGCGTCCGGTTGTAGCGGAGCGTGTACTTCTTGATCATCTCGCCTGCGTTGCGCGTGGCACTGTCCATCGCCGACATCTTGGCACCCATTTCGGACGCCACGTTCTCGAGGAGGGCCGCCAGAACCTGAACCGACACGTTGCGCGGCAGCAGATCCTCGAGGATCGCCGCCTCATTCGGCTCGTATTCGTAGTTCGCCGATGCGGCGTCGGCCTTGGCCTCGGGGACCTGGGCCGGGATCACCTGCTGCGCCGTCGGGATCTGCTGGATCACCGAACGGAACTTGGCGAAGAACAGCGTCGCGACGTCGAACTGGCCGTCGTCATAGAGCTGCAGCAGCTTGCGTCCGATCGCGTCGGCGTCGGCGAAGCCGATCTGCTTGACCGAACGCAGCTCGATCAGCTCGATGATCTCGCTCTGGAACTGCCGGCGAAGGACGTCGTAGCCCTTCTTGCCGACGCAGAGGATCTTGACCGTCTTGCCATCGCGCTGCAGGCGCAGGGCATGCTCGCGGGCGAGACGGGCGATCGACGAGTTGAAGGCGCCGCACAGGCCGCGTTCGGCCGTGCAGACGACCAGAAGATGCGTCTGGTCGGAACCGGTGCCGGCCAGAAGCTTCGGGCCGTCATCGGTGTTGACGCCGGCCGCCACATTGGCGAGCACGGCGTTCATGCGCTCCGCATAGGGGCGCGCAGCTTCCGCAGCAGCCTGGGCACGACGCAGTTTCGCCGCGGCGACCATCTGCATCGCCTTGGTGATCTTCTGCGTCGCCTTCACCGAAGCGATGCGATTTTTTAGTTCCTTAAGGCTCGGCATGAGCGTCCCTGTCAGTCGGACCGAGGACCGGGCCGCGCATGGCGGCCCGGTTCAGACCTGGAATCAGGCGAAAGTCTTGGCGAAACCGTCCAGAGCAGACTTCAGCTGCGCGCGGAATTCGTCGTTCAGCTCGCGCTTGTCGCGGATGCCGTCGAGAAGCGCCTTGTGCTCGGTCCGCAGCACGGCCAGCAGGCCCGCCTCGAAGGCGCCGACCTTGTTGACCGGGATGGCGTCGAGGTAGCCGTTCACGCCGGCGAAGATCACCGCGACCTGCTCCTCGACCTTCAGCGGCGAGAACTGCTGCTGCTTCAGGAGCTCGGTGAGGCGAGCGCCGCGGTTGAGCAGACGCTGGGTGGTGGCGTCGAGGTCAGAGCCGAACTGCGCGAACGCCGCCATTTCGCGGTACTGCGACAGCTCGCCCTTGATCGGGCCGGCGACCTGCTTCATCGCCTTGATCTGCGCGGCGGAGCCGACGCGCGACACCGACAGACCGACGTTCACCGCCGGGCGGATGCCCTGGTAGAACAGATCCGTCTCGAGGAAGATCTGGCCGTCGGTGATCGAGATCACGTTGGTCGGGATGTAGGCCGACACGTCGTTCGCCTGGGTCTCGATGACCGGCAGAGCCGTCAGCGAGCCATTGCCGTTGTCGTCGTTGAGCTTGGCGGCGCGCTCGAGCAGGCGGGAATGCAGGTAGAACACGTCGCCCGGGTAAGCTTCACGGCCCGGCGGACGGCGCAGCAGCAGCGACATCTGGCGGTAGGCGACGGCCTGCTTCGACAGATCGTCATAGACGATCAGGGCGTGCATGCCGTTGTCGCGGAAGAACTCGCCGATGGCGCAGCCGGCGAACGGCGCGAGGTACTGCATCGGGGCCGGGTCGGAAGCGGTCGCCGCGACGATGATCGAGTATTCGAGCGCGCCGCGCTCCTCGAGCACCTTCACGAACTGGGCGACGGTCGAGCGCTTCTGGCCGATAGCGACATAGACGCAGTAGAGCTTCTTCGACTCGTCGCCGGTCTCGTTGACCGACTTCTGGTTCAGGATCGTGTCGAGCGCGATCGCGGTCTTGCCGGTCTGGCGGTCACCGATGATCAGCTCGCGCTGGCCGCGGCCGACGGGGATCATGGCGTCGATCGACTTCAGGCCGGTCTGCATCGGCTCATGCACCGACTTGCGCGGGATGATGCCGGGAGCCTTGACGTCGACGCGGCGACGCTCGGTGTACTCGATCGGGCCCTTGCCGTCGATCGGGTTGCCCAGCGCGTCGACGACGCGGCCGAGCAGGCCCTTGCCGACCGGCACGTCGACGATGGCGTTGGTACGCTTGACCGTGTCGCCTTCGGCGATGTCACGGTCGGAGCCGAAGATCACGACGCCGACATTGTCGGTCTCGAGGTTCAGCGCCATGCCACGGGTACCACCCGGGAACTCGACCATCTCACCGGCCTGGACATTGTCCAGTCCGTAGATGCGGGCGATACCGTCACCGACCGACAGAACCTGTCCGACTTCGGAAACCTGAGCCTCGGAGCCGAAATTCTTGATCTGCTCCTTGAGGATTGCGGAGATTTCAGCGGCGCGGATGTCCATCAGCCGACCTCTTTCATGGCGATCTTGAGTGAATTGAGTTTGGAACGAACCGACGTATCGATCATGCGGCTACCGACCTTGACGACCAGTCCGCCGATCAACGCCGGATCGACATTCGAAGAAAGGGTGACGTCCTTGCCGATCTGGGCCTTGAGCGCTTCCTTGAGCGCCGCGACCTGAGCATCGGACAGCGCCTCGGCGCTCGTCACCTCGGCGGTAACTTCGCCGCGATGCTTGGCAAGCAGCTGGCGGAAGCCAGCGATCATGCCGGGAACGGCGAACAGGCGGCGATTGTTGGCGGCGACCTTGATGAAGTTGCCGACCAGACCGCCGATCCCGGCCTTGGCCAGGATCGCCGACACAGCGCGCAGCTGGTCCTCGGCGGCGAACACCGGGCTCCGAACGAGACGGACGAGATCGTCGCTGTCGTTCAGAAGGGCCAAAAAGCGGGACAGATCGGCATCGACGGCGTCGATCGCGCCGCTCTCGAGGGCCAGATCAAACAGTGCCGTAGCGTAGCGCTCGGCGACCCCTGATACGAGAGTGTTGTCTTCTGCCACCTGATCCTCGCTCTGTGACGCGCCCCCACTTCCGGGCTAATCCGGGAGCTGCACGCAACGCCTTGAACGTATTGAAGATTTTCCCAACGGTTGGACGCCGTCAAAAACGGCATTCCCCGAAGCCGCGCGTTCGTTAGCACAGCATCCGGCGACTCGCAACAAGGCGGGCGCCTTGAATCGTCCAGAAATCCCGGAGCCGCGCCGATCCGCCTCACAGGAAGCTCTGCGGATCGATGTCGACCTGTAGCTTCAGGCTGCCCCGCAGCGGGGGTGAATCGGCCAGCCAATCGCGCAGGAAGCCCTGCAGGTCGACCGCGCGGGGCGCCTGCACCAGCAGGCGGAAGCGGTGCCGCCCGCGCAGCACGGCGAGCGGCGCCTCGGAAGGGCCGAGCACCATCACCGGCCCGCTCTCCGGCGCCGCCCGGCGCAGCGCCATCGCATAGCCATAGGCGCTCGCCCGGTCGGCGGCGGAGACGATGATGCCGGCGAGGCGGCCGAAGGGCGGCAGCACGGCGACGCGGCGCGCCTCGATCTCGCGGGCATAGAAGGCCTCGCGGTCGCCGGAGGCGATCGCGGCAATGACGGGATGCTCCGGCGCGTAGGTCTGCAGCAGCGCGCGGCTGTCGCCGCCGGCGCGGCCGGCGCGGCCCGTCACCTGCGCCAGCAGCTGGAAGGTGCGCTCGGCGGCGCGCGGATCGCCATGGGCGAGGCCGAGATCGGCATCGACGACGCCGACCAGCGCCAGCAGCGGGAAGTTATGGCCCTTGGCGACCAGCTGCGTGCCGATGATGATGTCGGCGCCGCCATTGCGGATTGTGTCGAGCTCCTGTCGCATCCGCTTGACGCCGCCGAGGAGATCGCTCGACAGGATCACGCGGCGGGCGTCCGGAAAATGTTTCTGCACCTCTTCCGCCACGCGCTCGACGCCGGGGCCGCAGGCGACCAGGCTGTCCTCGGCGTCGCAGACCGGGCAGCGGTCCGGCCGGTGCTCGTGATGGCCGCAGTGATGGCAGACCAGTTGTCCGCGAAACCGGTGGTCGACCAGCCAGGTCGAGCAGTTCGGGCACTGGAAGCGATGGCCGCATGAGCGGCAGAGCGTCAGCGGGGCATAGCCGCGCCGGTTGAGGAACAGCAGCGCCTGCCCCTTGGCGCCGATCGTCTCGCCGATCGCCTGGATCAGCGACGGCGCCAGGAATTCGCCGCGCTGCGGCGGATCGATGCGGAGGTCGACCGGCGTGATCTCCGGCAGCTTGGCGGCGGCATAGCGGGCCGACAGCACGATGCGGCGGTAGCGGCCCTGGTCGGCATTGACGCGGCTCTCGATCGACGGCGTCGCCGAGGCGAGCACGACCGGGAAGGCGCCGAGATGGCCGCGCACCACCGCCATGTCGCGGGCGTTGTAGATGACGCCCTCCTCCTGCTTGTAGGCGGTGTCGTGCTCCTCGTCGACGATGACGAGGCCGAGCTTCGAAAAGGGCAGGAACAGCGCCGAGCGGGCGCCGACGACGGCCTGGACCTCGCCCGTGGCGACGCCGCGCCAGACCCGCTCGCGCGCCCTGGGCTGCATCTCGGAGTGCCATTCGGCCGGACGATGGCCGAATCGGCGGGCGAATCGGTCGAGGAAATCGCCGGTCAGCGCGATTTCCGGCAGCAGCACCAGCGCCTGCCGGCCGGCGCGCAGCGTCTCGGCCACGGCCTCGAAATAGACCTCCGTCTTGCCGGAACCGGTGACGCCGTCGATCAGCGACACGGAGAAGGCGTTCGCCGCCACGGCCTCGCGCAGGATCGCCGCCGCGTCGGCCTGGCCGGGATCGAAGGTCGGCCTAGCGTGATCGGGCTCGGGCGGCTCGGTCAAAGCCGGCGGCGGCAGCTCGATCGTCTCCAGCACGCCCTGCTCGACCAGTCCGTTGACCACGCTCGACGAGACCGCCGCGAAGCCGGCGACGGCGCTCCTCGGCATCGGCTCGCCGCCGGCGAGCGCGTCGAGCACGCGCTGGCGCGCCGCCGTCACGCGGTCGGGCAGCTTGCCGGAGAGCTTCAGCGCCGGCACGGCGCGCGGCGGCTCCAGCGCGTCCGGCGCACGCAGCACCATGCGCAGAACCATGCCGCGCTGGGTCAGCGTATAGGCCGCCACCCAGTCGACGAATCGACGCAGCGTGGCGTCGAGCGGCGGCGAATCATAGCGATGCAAAACGGCCCGCAGCCGGTTGTGACCGACCGAGGGATCGACCGGATCGTCCCAGACGGCGCCGATCATCTCGCGGGGGCCCAGCGGCACGCGCACGACATCGCCCGCCGCCAGGTCGAGGCCGGCCGGGACCTTGTAGGTATAGGGTCCGTCCACCGCCAGCGGCAGCAGCACGGACACGGTGCGGCCCAAATCCAATCCGAATCCCCGGAACGACAAAGCGGTCAGGCGTGTTATTGACCCATAGAGAGCCCATCACTCAAGCGAATGTCCCCATGATCCTCGAACATGCCCTTCTGATCGTGAAGCCCGGCCGATTTGCGGCCTTCGAGACGGCGATGGCCGAGGCGGCGCCGCTGATCGCCGCGAGCCCCGGATTTCTCGGCCTGGAGGTAAGGCCGGCGGTCGAGCAGGCCGGAACCTATCTGCTGCTGGTGCGCTGGCAGAGCGTCGCCGACCACGACCCCGGCTTCCGCCGCTCCGACCGCTACCAGCGCTGGAAGGAACTGCTGCACGATTTCTACGAGCCGTTCCCGGACGTGCTGCATTTTTCCGAGCCGCTGCCGCTGTAGCGGAGGCCCTTAACGCGGCATCAACCATGCCGGCGTGAAATGGCCCCATGTCCGCGCCGCCGCTCGTCATCGCCGCCCGCGACACGCTCGATCAGATCGAGGCGTGGGGCGAGCACCTGCGCGGCGAGAAGCGGCTCTCGGCGAAGACGCTGGAAGCCTATTCACGCGACCTCGAGCAGTTCCTCTCGTTCCTGACCACGCATCTCGGCAATCCGCCCACGGTCGCCGACATCGCCGGCCTGCGTACGGCGGATCTGCGCGGCTTCATGGCGACGCGGCGCACGGCCGGCGCCGGCCCGCGCACGCTGGCGCGCGGCCTTGCCGGTATCCGGTCCTTCATCGGTTTCCTGGAGCGCGAGGGCCTCGCGAATGGCGCCGCCTTCCGCGCCATGCGCGCGCCGCGCCAGCCGAAGACCCTGCCCCGCCCACTCACGGCGCTATCGGCGCTTCGCGTCGTCGACGCCGACGAACAGTTGGACGAGGAGCCCTGGGTGGCGGCGCGCAACGCCGCCGTGCTGGCGCTCTGCTACGGCTCTGGCCTGCGCATCTCGGAAGCGCTCGGCATCCGCCGCGCCGACGCGCCGCTCGACGCGAGCGCGACGCTGCGCGTCACCGGCAAGGGCGGCAAGGTTCGGCTCGTGCCGGTGCTGCCGGTCGTGGCGGAGGCGGTATCGGAATATCTCCGCCTCGCGCCGTCGCAGTCGAAGCCGGAAGGCCCGCTCTTCCTCGGCGTTCGCGGCGGCCCGCTCAAGGCGCGGATCATCCAGTTCGCCATGGCGCGGCTGCGTGGCGCGCTCGGCCTTGCCGACAGCGCCACGCCGCATGCGCTGCGGCACTCCTTCGCGACACACCTGCTCGCCAATGGCGGCGATCTGCGCGCCATCCAGGAACTGCTCGGCCACGCCAGCCTGTCGACGACGCAGGTCTATACCGCCGTCGACATGGAGCGCCTGCTTTCCGCCTTCGAAAGCGCGCATCCGCGCTCCGACGGCAATCGGGCCAGCTGATCAGAGCGCGACCAGCTCGAACACCGCCTGGTCGATGACGAAGGAGCCGTCCGCGGCGATCTCGAAATGCTTCCGCACCGGCTCGGCCATCGCTGCCTGCAGGGCGCGGATGGCCGCGACCTGTACTTCCGACGTCCGCATCCGGCCGACCCAGGCGGCGAAATCGAGCGGCAGGCGGCGGCGCGTCACGCCGGTGACGGCAAAGCCGGCCTCGGCTGCGATCGCCACCCATTCGGCGGTCGAATAATCGCGCACATGCGAGGGATCGCGCAGCATTTCGAAGGTCTGCAGGAAGGTGTCCGAGACAGGGCTTTCCGGCGCGATGATGTCGGAAATCACCGCCGTGCCGCCGGCGCGCAGGACGCGCCGCGCCTCGCGGACGCCCTTGCGGACGTCCTGCCAGTGATGCGCCGAATAGCGCGACAGCACCAGATCGAATGACCCGTCCGCGAAGGGCAGCGCCTCGGCCGCGCCCTGCCGGGTCGTCAGATTGGCGACGCTGCGTCGCGTCGCCTCGGCCGTGACGGCGGCCAGCATCTCCGCCGACAGATCATAGGCGACGACGGAGCCGACCACCGGCGCGACGCCGTAGCTGACATGGCCGCCGCCGCAGCCGAGGTCCAGCGCGCGCGCCGCCGGCATCCGGCCGGCGATCGCGACCATCTGGCCGAGATCGTCGCCGGCGGCATGCACGACGCTCGCGACATAGGCGGAGGCCTGCGCGCCGAACTGCTGCACGACCAGCGCCTCGTGGCTGGAGCTCGATGCCGGTTTCACCGGATCTTCGGAAGGGGGTGACGATTGGGACATGATGGCGATCCATGCGGTCGAGCGGTGGGTGGTGTAGATCATCGACCGTCTGGAACGTGATTGCCAGCGCCGATAAACCCGTACCAGATCCAAGTTTATCCTGGTATAAACGCTACCATGATCCCGGAAACCGAGACCGTCCGCCGGCGCGAGCTGGGCGAGTTCGTCCGTGCCCATCGCGAGCGGCTGCAACCGGCCATGTTCGGGCTGGAACCGGGCGCGCGGCGGCGCACGCCGGGACTGCGCCGCGAGGAGTTGGCGCAGCTCTCCGGCGTCGGGGCCACCTGGCTGAGCTGGATCGAGCAGGGCCGCGACATCGCCGTCTCGGCCAATGCGCTGGCGCGGCTTGCGCGGGTGATGCGGTTGACGACGGCCGAACGAGCCTATCTGTTCGATCTCGGCGGCCGGCGCGACCCGCAGGCGGCCGAGGACCACGGCGCGGACGCCCTGCCCGCCGGCCTCGCGGCCACGCTGGAGGCGCTGCCAACGCCGGCCTATGTGCTCGACCGCGCCTGGACGGCGATCGCCTGGAACGCCGCCGCGGCGCGGCTGTTCACCGGCTGGCTCGACGGCGCGCCGGCCGGCGAAAGCGTTTCATGTGAAAACAATCTGCTGCGCTACATCTTCCGCGCGCCGCTGGCGAGGACGATCATCCACGACTGGGAAACGCGCGCGCGCCGCGTCGCGGCGGAGTTCCGCGCCGACTACAGCCGGCATCTCGAATCGCCGGAGATGCGCGCGCTCGTCGAGGAACTGATCCGCGCCAGCGCCTTCTTCGCCGAGGCCTGGGAGGCGCATGCCGTCGTCGATCGCGAGGGCGGCCTGCGCACATTCGACCATCCGCAGGACGGTTTCCTGCGCTACGAGCAGGCGACCTTCCTGCTCGCCCGACATCCCGACATCAAGCTGGTGCTATTGACGCCACTCGCCGCCGACGATCAGGCGGCGACGACGCCGTAGCGGCTCATCGCCTCGATGGTGAGGCCGGTGCCGACCGAGCCGAAGGTGTCGCCGTCGACGACGCGCGCGCCCGGCACGGTGGCGAGAATGGCAGCGTGCACATGGGCGAGCCGGGTCGAGCCGCCGGTCAGGAACACGGCGTCGATGGCGTCCCGCCCGAGGCCCGCGTCGCGCAGGCAGTCGTCGATCCGCGCCGCGATGCGGTCGGCGAGGCCGCGCGTCTTCTCGACCAGCACGCCACGGTCGACGGTCATGGCGAGGCCACCCTCGATCCAGCCGAGCAGCACCGCGACCTGCGGTTCGTCGGAGAGCGCGATCTTCGCCGCCTCGATGTCGATCGCGAGCCGGTGGCCGCCATGCTCCTCGACCACGTGGATCAGCCGCTCGATCAGCTCGGGATGCTTCGCCTCGCGCCGGACCTCGTGCAATTGCTGCATGACGCCGCGCTCGTAGAGCCGGTTGATCGACGACCAGGTCGCGAGGTCGTGATAGTAGCCGGACGGCACCGGCAGGCCCTCGCGCTTCATGCCGCTGCCAAAGCCGAGCAGCGGCATCGCCGTGCCCATGCTGAGGTAGTGGTCGAAATCCGTGCCGCCGACGCGGATACCGTCATTCGCCAGGATATCGTCGAGCCGGTCGGCCTTGTTGCGCCGCGACGGGCCGAGGCGGACGATCGAGAAGTCGGACGTGCCGCCGCCGATATCGGCGATCAGCGCGATCTCCTCGTCGCCGACCTGGCGCTCATAGTCGAGCGCCGCCGCGATCGGCTCGTACTGGAAGGAGATGTGCTTGAAACCGACTTCCTGCGCGATCGCCTCCAGCGCCGCTTCCGCCTTGCGGTCGCCCTCCGGATCGCCATCGACGAAATGCACCGGCCGGCCATGCACCACCGCGTCGATCTCGATTCCCGTCACCGCCTCGGCGCGCCGGCGCGTGATCGAGACGAACTGGGCGATCACGCTGCGAAAGCCGACGCGGCCGCGGCCGACCTGCGTCGCCTCGTCGATCAGCGAACTGCCGAGCACCGATTTCAGGCTGCGCATCAGGCGGCCGCTGGTGCCCTCGACATAGGCGCGGATGGCGGCGCGGCCGACCGTCGGCGGCAGACCGTCCGGCGTGTAGAAGATGGCGCTCGGGATCGTGACGCTCTCGCCTTCCAGCGCGACCAGCATCGGCCCGTCCGCCGACGAAACGCCGAGCGTGGTGTTGGACGTGCCGAAATCGAGGCCGCAGGCTGTCATGATCGAGGACTCCGTGGAAGGGCGGTCTGGTTAAGGGGTCGAGACGCCACGATCAAGCCCGAGGCCTGGAAAAATGCTGCGCTGCGACAAAGATCTTTCACGCTGAAACCAATGTTGATTGGTCTCGCCCGCGATCCTGCCCGATTGACGCAACGTCCGAGGGGCCGATTCGCGGCGTGGATCTAGGGAGTTGGGGAATGCGGAATCTCACCATCGACGAGGCGTTGAACGCCGCCGGCACGGGGGCGTTCCAGCGACGCCTGTTCCTGATCTTCGGTCTCGTCTGGACGGCGGACGCGATGCAGGTGCTGTCGATCGGCTTCACGGCGCCGTCGATCGCCAAGACCTTCGGCCTCAGCCTGCCCGTCGCGCTGCAGACCGGCACGATCTTCTTCGTCGGCATGCTGATCGGCGCCGCCGGCTTCGGTCGCCTCGCCGACCGGATCGGCCGGCGCAACCTGCTGATCATCACCGTGCTGATGGACGCGCTGTTCGGCCTCGCCTCGGCCTTCGCCTCCGATTTCACGATGCTGCTGGTGTTCCGCTTCCTGACCGGCCTCGCCGTCGGCGGCACGCTGCCGGTCGACTACGCCATGATGGCCGAGTTCCTGCCCGCCAACCGGCGCGGCCGCTGGCTGGTCGGTCTCGAGGGCTTCTGGGCTATCGGCACGGTGATCGTGGCGCTCGCCGCCTGGTACGCCGCCGTCAACGAGATGGCCGACGCCTGGCGCTTCATCTTCGTCATCACGGCACTGCCGGCGCTGGTCGGCCTGGCGCTGCGCTTCTGGGTGCCGGAATCGCCCTTCTACCTGCTCCGCACCGGCCGACCGGACGAAGCCAAGAAGGTGCTCGACCAGATCGCCACCACCAATGGCAAGCCCGTCGTCGCCGGCAAGCTCACCGAGACGCGCGAGCCGCGCCTGCCGCTGTCGGCGATCTTCGCCGGCCCCTATGCCCGTCGCTCCTGGCTGATCCTCGCCGCCTGGCTGCTCGTCTCGATCGCCTATTACGGCATCTTCGTCTGGCTGCCGGGCAAGCTGGTCTCGGGCGGCGAGGGCTATGGCTATTTGCGTGGCTACGGCTTCCTGGTGCTGCTGGCGCTGGCGCAGATCCCCGGCTACGCGCTCGCCGCCTGGGGCGTCGAAAGCTGGGGCCGCAAGCCGACGCTGATCGCCTTCCTGCTGCTCTCGGCCGCCGGCTGCTTCCTCTATGCGGTGCTCGCCGACCCGGTCTGGATTGGCGCGGCGATGCTCCTGATGAGCTTCGCGCTGCTCGGCACCTGGGGCGCGCTCTACGCCTTCACGCCGGAGCTCTACCCGACGCCGCTCCGCGCCAGCGGCATGGGCCTCGCCGGCGCCATGGCGCGCCTCGGCGGCCTGCTGGCGCCGACCCTGGTGGGCGCGATCGTCGCCTACTCGTTCAACCTCGCGCTCGGCCTGTTCGCGCTGATCCTGCTGCTCGGCGCGCTCGCCACCGCGGCGATCGACGTCGAGACCAAGCAGAAGCCGCTCACCTGAGACGCTGAAACGAAAAAGGCCGGCGCCACCGAGAGGGGCGCCGGCCTTTTCTTGTCTGCAATGCCGCCGAAGACCGGCGACCGCCGATCTCACATGTGGATCGGCTTGAACCAGGCGGCGAGCGCCGCTTCCTTGATCGATTCCGACATGGTCGGGTGGGCGTGCGTCGAGCGGGCCAGATCCTCGGCCGAGCCGGCGAACTCCATCAGCACCACCGCCTCGTGGATCATCTCGCCGGCGCCCTTGCCGACGATATGCGCGCCGAGCAGGCGGTCGGTGTTGGCATCGGAGAGGATCTTGACGAAGCCGTCCGTCGCCAGCATGGCGCGGGCGCGGCCGTTCGCCGAGAACGGGAACTTGCCGACCTTGTAGGCGATGCCTGCGGCCTTCAGCTCTTCCTCGGTCTTGCCGACGGTGGCGACCTCGGGGCTCGTGTAGACCACGCCAGGAATGGCGTCGTAGTTCACATGGCCCGCCTGGCCGGCGAGGATCTCGGCGACCGCGACGCCCTCGTCCTCGGCCTTGTGCGCCAGCATCGGGCCGGCGATGACGTCGCCGATCGCGTAGATGCCGGGAACGTTGGTCTGGTAATGGCCGTCGACCTTGACGCGCTTGCGCTCGTCGAGCTCGACGCCGGCCGCCTCCAGGCCGAGGCCCTCGGTGAACGGACGACGGCCGATCGCGACCAGAACGACATCCGCCTCGATCGTCTCGGCGGCACCGCCCTTGGCCAGCTCGATGGTCGCCTTCAGCGTCTTGCCGCTGGTGTCGACGGCGGTGACCTTGGTGCCGAGCTTGAAGGCGAAGCCCTGCTTCTCCAGCATGCGCTGGAACTGCTTGGCGACCTCGCCGTCCATGCCGGGCAGGATGCGGTCGAGGAACTCGACCACCGTCACCTCGGCGCCGAGACGGCGCCAGACCGAGCCGAGCTCGAGGCCGATCACGCCGGCACCGACGACGATCAGCTTCGACGGGACCTTGTCCAGCGTCAGCGCGCCGGTCGAGGTGACGATGCGCTTCTCGTCGATCTCGACGCCCGGCAGCGGCGCCGAATCGGAGCCGGTGGCGATGACGATCGCCTTGGTCTCCAGCGTCGCGGTCGAGCCGTCTTCCTTGGTGACGACGACCTTGCCCGGCGCGGCGATCGAGCCGGTGCCGATATGGCCGTCGATCTTGTTCTTCTTGAACAGGTAGGCGACGCCGTCGACGTTCGACTTCACCGTCGCGTCCTTGTGGGCGAGCATGCCCGGCAGATCGAGCTTCGGCTTGGCGACCTTGATGCCGAGCGCATCGAGATGCCCGACTTCCTCGAACATCTCGGAAGCGTGCAGCAGCGCCTTGGACGGAATGCAGCCGATGTTGAGGCAGGTGCCGCCATAGGTGGCCCGTTTCTCGACGACGGCGACCTTCAGGCCGAGTTGCGCCGCCTTGATGGCGCAGACATAGCCACCCGGACCGGAACCGATGACGATGAGATCGTAGGACATGGGGACTCCCGGACGATTTTGGCGTTAGCCAGCGGCGCGTTCAGCGCCAAAAGAAATGGCCGGAGGCGTGGCGGAACGCGCAGGGCGCATCTCCGTGGCTCCGGCCGGCTGGATGGAAAAACGCGCCCGAGCCGGGCGCGTTGTCTTCGCGGATTCCGGCCCCGCCACCATGCGACGACCCGGAGCGCGAAGGCGCGCCGGGACCGCCGGAGGTTGGGGGACGAAAGCCATATCGGTTCCCTTGCGATCAGAGATCGAGGACGAGGCGCTGCGGGTCCTCGAGGCACTCCTTGACGCGCACCAGGAACGTCACGGCTTCCTTGCCGTCGACGATGCGGTGATCGTAGGAGAGCGCCAGGTACATCATCGGGCGGATCTCGATCTTGCCGCCGACGACCATCGGCCGCTCCTGGATCTTGTGCATGCCGAGGATGCCCGACTGCGGCGCGTTCAGGATCGGCGTCGACATCAGCGAACCGTAGATGCCGCCATTGGTGATCGTGAAGGTGCCGCCCTGCATCTCGTCGATCTTGAGCTGGCCGTCGCGGGCGCGCTTGCCGAGACCGGCGATCGTCTTCTCGATACCGGCGAGCGACAGCTGGTCCGCGTCGCGCAGCACCGGCACGACGAGGCCCTTGTCGGTGCCGACGGCGATGCCGATGTTGTAGTAGTTCTTGTAGATCAGGTCGGTGCCGTCGATCTCGGCGTTGACTGCCGGGATTTCCTTCAGCGCCTGGATCACGGCCTTGGTGAAGAAGCTCATGAAGCCGAGCTTCACGCCGTGCTTCTTCTCGAACAGGTCCTTGTACTGGCTGCGCAGCGCCATCACGGCGCCCATGTCGACCTCGTTGAAGGTGGTCAGCATGGCGGCGGTGTTCTGCGCGTCCTTCAGGCGGCGCGCGATCGTCTGGCGCAGCTTGGTCATGCGGACACGCTCTTCGCGCGAGGCGTCGTCGGCCGAGGAAGGCGCGCGGACCTGGACCGGGGCGGCCGGGGCCGGCGCGGTGGCGCCGCCGGCGATCGCGCCGAGCAGGTCGCCCTTGGTGACACGGCCGTCCTTGCCGCTGCCGGCGACGCCGGCGACGTCGACGCCGCTCTCGGCGGCGAGCTTGGCGACGGCCGGGCCGTTGGCGTCAGCGGCCGACTTGGCGGGAGCGGCAGCAGCGGCCGGCGCGGGCGCGGCGGCCTTCGGGGCCTCGGCCTTGGCGGGCGCGGCGGCGGCACCGGCGCCGGCGGCGATCGTGCCGAGCAGGGCACCGACGCCGACCGTGTCGCCATCCTTGGCGGCGATGGCCTCGATCACGCCGGCGGTCGGCGCGGGAACCTCGATGGTGACCTTGTCGGTCTCGAGCTCGACCACCGGCTCATCGGCCGCGACGGCCTCGCCGACTTTCTTGAACCACCGTCCAATCGTCGCCTCGGTCACGGACTCGCCGAGGGTCGGGACGCGGATTTCGGTTGCCATGGCTTGGTCTCTTACCGTTCGAACTTGGGTGGACGTTGTTGATGAGTTGGAGGGGTGGCCGGCGCCCACGGGCGCCGGCTCCGATTCTTAGCCGAGCGCGTCTTCGAGGAAGGCGTTCAACTGGGCGAGATGCTTGGACATCAGACCCGTCGCCGTCGCCGCCGAAGCCGGGCGGCCGGTGTAGCGGGCGCGGGTCGACTTGCCGCCGACCTGACCGAGCACCCACTCCAGATACGGGTCGACATGCGACCAGGAGCCCATGTTCTTCGGCTCTTCCTGGCACCAGACGATCTCGGCGTTCTTGAAGCGCGACAGCTCCTGAACGAGCGCCTTTAGCGGGAACGGATAGAGCTGCTCGACGCGCAGCAGATACACGTCGTTGATGCCGCGCTTCTCGCGCTCCTCGTAGAGGTCGTAATAGACCTTGCCGGTGCAGAGCACGACGCGGCGCATGCGCTCGTCGGCCACCAGCTTGATCGGCTCGTCCTTCAAGAACTCGGCATCGTCCCACAGCAGGCGATGGAACGACGAATCCGGGCCGAGCTGGGCCAGCGTCGACACGGCGCGCTTGTGGCGCAGCAGCGACTTCGGCGTCATCAGGATCAGCGGCTTGCGGATGTCGCGCTTCAGCTGCCGGCGCAGGATGTGGAAGTAGTTCGCCGGCGTCGTGACGTTGGCGACCTGCATGTTGTCTTCGGCGCACATCTGCAGGAAGCGCTCGAGGCGGGCGGAGGAGTGCTCCGGACCCTGGCCCTCATAGCCATGCGGCAGCAGGCAGACGAGGCCCGACATGCGCAGCCACTTGCGCTCGCCCGACGAGATGAACTGGTCGAACACCACCTGGGCGCCGTTGGCGAAGTCGCCGAACTGGGCCTCCCAGAGCGTCAGCGCATTCGGCTCCGACAGCGAGTAGCCGTATTCGAAGCCGAGCACGGCCTCTTCCGAGAGCATCGAATTGATGACCTCGTAGCGGGCCTGGCCCTCGCGGAGATTGTTGAGCGGGATGAAGCGCTCCTCGTTCTCCTGGTCGTAGAGCACCGAATGGCGCTGCGAGAAGGTGCCGCGCTCGCAATCCTGACCCGACAGGCGGATCGGATGGCCTTCATTGGCGAGCGTCGCGAAGGCAAGCGCCTCGGCGGTGGCCCAGTCGATGCCGTTGCCGCTCTCGATCGCCTTCTTGCGGTTGTCGAGGAAGCGCTGGACGGTGCGGTGGACGTGGAAGTCTGCCGGAACGTCTGTCAGCTTGGCGCCGAGCGCCTTCAGCGTATCCATCTCGACGCCGGTCTTGCCGCGACGCGGCTCGTCGTCGGCGGCGGCGGCCTTCAGGCCCGCCCAGGCACCGTCGAGCCAGTCGGCCTTGTTCGGCTTGTAGGACTGGCCGGCCTCGAACTCGACCTCGAGACGCGAACGCCAGGCAGCCTTCGCCGCTTCGACTTCCTCGGCGGTCATCAGACCCTCGGCGATCAGCTTCGACGAGTAGATCTCGACGATCGCCGGATGGCTGCGGATGTTCTTGTACATCAGCGGCTGGGTGAAGCCCGGCTCGTCGCCTTCGTTGTGGCCGAAGCGACGGTAGCAGAACATGTCGATGACGACCGGCTTGTGGAACTTCTGCCGGAACTCGATCGCGATCTTGGCGGCGAAGACGACCGCTTCCGGATCATCGCCGTTCACGTGGAAGATCGGCGCCTCGATCATCTTGGCGACGTCGGACGGATAGGGCGACGAGCGCGAGAAGCGCGGATTCGTCGTGAAGCCGATCTGATTGTTGACGATGAAGTGGATGGAGCCGCCGGTGCGGTGGCCCTTCAGGCCCGACAGGCCGAAGCACTCCGCCACCACGCCCTGGCCGGCGAAAGCCGCGTCGCCATGGATCAGCAGCGGCAGCGTGCCGGTGCGGATGTAGTCCTTGTGCAGGTCCTGCTTGGCGCGCGCCTTGCCGAGCACGACGGGATCGACGATCTCGAGATGCGACGGATTGGCGGTCAGCGAGAGATGGACCTCGTTGCCGTCGAAGACGCGGTCCGAGGAAGCACCGAGATGGTACTTCACGTCGCCGGAACCCTCGACGTCGTCGGGCGCGTAGGAGCCGCCCTTGAACTCGTGGAACAGCGCGCGATGCGACTTGCCCATCACCTGGGTCAGCACGTTCAGGCGACCGCGATGCGCCATGCCGACGACGATCTCGTGCACGCCGAGATTGCCGCCGCGCTTGATGATCTGCTCGAGGGCCGGGATCAGGGCCTCGCCGCCGTCCAGGCCGAAGCGCTTGGTGCCGGTATACTTGACGTCCAGGAACTTCTCGAAGCCTTCCGCCTCGATCAGCTTGTTCAGGATCGCCTTCTTGCCCTCGGGCGTGAAGGTGATGGTCTTGTCCGGCCCCTCGATGCGCTCCTGGATCCAGGCCTTCTCGGCCGGATCGGAGATGTGCATGAACTCGACGCCGAGCGTCGAGCAATAGGTGCGCTTCAGGATCTCCAGCATCTCGGGGATGGTGGCGAATTCGAGCCCGAGAACGTTGTCGATGAAGATCTTGCGGCTGTAGTCGGCCTCGGTGAAGCCGTAGGTCGAGGGATGCAGCTCCTCGTGGTCGCCGATCGTCGCGAGATGCAGCGGGTCGAGGTCGGCATGCAGATGGCCGCGCATGCGATAGGCGCGGATCATCATGATGGCGCGGACGGAGTCGCGCGCCGCCTGCTGCAGGGCGGCCTCGGAGAGGCCGGCACCGGCGGGCTGGCCGCCGGCGGCGGGAACCGCCGCGGCCTTCGCCTTCAGCTTGTCGGTGACGACCTTCTCGATCTGAGACCAGTTGCCGTCGAGGGCCGAGACGAGCTCGCCATTCGCGTGGACGGGCCAGTCGGGACGCTTCCAGGTCGCGCCCCGCGCCTCCGCCACCACGGCCCTCGGATCATCCTTCAGCGCCGAGAAGAACGTCTGCCACTCGGCATCGACCGAGGCGGGATCGTTCTGATAGCGCGCGTACAGATCCTCGATATAGCTGGCGTTGCCGCCATACAGAAAGGATGAGGTTGCAAAGGCCGCGTTGGCTTGCTCGCGTGACATGATGCTGGTTGAGGAGCGCCACGCTCCTCTCTCCCTTATCGCGCGGCCACGCGCCGCGCTCTTGTTGAATAGACCGACATTCCGACAGCCGGAATGTCGGCCTTGCCACTTATCCCTTCAAGACCTCAACCAAGGTCTTTCCAAGGCGCGCCGGCGACGGCGACACCCGGATGCCGGCCGCTTCCATGGCCGCGATCTTGTCCTCGGCGCCGCCCTTGCCGCCCGAGATGATCGCACCGGCATGGCCCATGCGACGGCCCGGAGGGGCGGTACGGCCGGCGATGAAGCCGACCATCGGCTTCTTGCGGCCGCGCTTGGCCTCGTCGGCCAGGAACTGCGCCGCGTCTTCCTCGGCCGAGCCGCCGATCTCGCCGATCATGACGATCGACTTGGTCTCATCATCGGCCAGGAACATTTCCAAAATGTCGATGAACTCGGTGCCCTTGACCGGATCGCCGCCGATGCCGACGGCCGTGGTCTGGCCGAGGCCTTCCTGGGTGGTCTGGAACACGGCCTCGTAGGTCAGCGTGCCGGAGCGCGAGACGATGCCGACCGAGCCCTTCTTGAAGATGTTGGCCGGCATGATGCCGATCTTCGAGGCGTCGGCGGTGACGATGCCAGGGCAGTTCGGGCCGATCAGGCGCGACTTGGAGCCGGAGAGCGAACGCTTGACGCGCACCATGTCGAGGACGGGAATGCCCTCGGTGATGCAGACGATCAGCGGGATCTCGGCGTCGATTGCCTCGCAGATCGCGTCGGCGGCGCCCGGCGGCGGCACGTAGATCACGGAGGCGTCGGCGCCGGTGGCGTCCTTCGCCTCGGCGACGGTGTCGAACACCGGCAGGCCGAGATGGGTCTGGCCGCCCTTGCCGGGCGAGGTGCCGCCGACGACCTTGGTGCCGTAGGCGAGCGCCTGCTCGGAATGGAACGTGCCGTTCTTGCCGGTGAAGCCCTGGGTGATGAGCTTGGTGTTCTTGTCGATCAGGATGGACATCAGACAGCTTCCTTCACGGCCTTGACGATCTTCTGGGCAGCGTCGTCGAGATCGTCGGCGGGGATCACATTCAGGCCGCTCTCGCGGATGATCTGCTTGCCGAGCTCGACATTGGTGCCCTCGAGGCGCACGACCAGCGGGACCTGGAGGCCGACCGCCTTCACTGCGGCGATGACGCCGCGCGCGATGACGTCGCACTTCATGATGCCGCCGAAGATGTTGACGAGGATGCCCTTCACCTTCGGATCGGAGGTGATGATCTTGAACGCCGCCGTCACCTTCTCCTCGGAAGCGCCGCCACCGACGTCGAGGAAGTTGGCCGGGCTCTCGCCGTAGAGCTGGATGATGTCCAGCGTCGCCATGGCGAGGCCGGCGCCGTTGACCATGCAGCCGATCGAGCCGTCGAGCGCGATATAGGCGAGGTCATACTTCGACGCCTCGATCTCCTTGGCGTCTTCCTCGGTCTCGTCGCGCAGCGCCAGCATGGCCGGCTGGCGATAGAGCGAGTTGGAGTCGAACGACACCTTGGCGTCGAGGACCTTGAGATTGCCGTCGGTGGTGACGATCAGAGGATTGACCTCGAGCATCTCCATGTCCTTGGCGACGAAGGCGGTATAGAGCTTCGTCACGACGTCGTTCGCCTGCTTGGCGAGCGCGCCGGAGAGGCCGAGCGCCTTGGCGACGGTCAGGCCGTGATGCGGCATGATGCCGGTCGCCGGATCGACGGAGAAGGACTTGATCTTCTCGGGCGTCGAATGGGCGACTTCCTCGATGTCCATGCCGCCTTCGGTCGAGACGACGAAGGAGATGCGCGAGGTCTCGCGGTCGACGAGGATCGAGAGGTAGAACTCCTTCTCGATATCAGAGCCGTCCTCGATGTAGAGGCGGTTGACCTGCTTGCCCTCGGGGCCCGTCTGGATGGTCACCAGCGTGTTGCCGAGCATCTGGGCCGCGAAGGCCTTGACCTCGTCGATCGACTTGGCGAGGCGGACGCCGCCCTTCTCGCCGGCAGCCGCTTCCTTGAACTTGCCCTTGCCGCGACCGCCGGCATGGATCTGCGACTTGACGACCCAGAGCGGGCCGCCGAGTTCCTTGGCGGCGGCCTCAGCCTCCTCCGGGGTGAAGATGGCGATGCCGCGCGACACGGGGGCGCCGAATTCCTTCAGCACCGCCTTCGCCTGATACTCGTGAATATTCATCGATGACGTTCCGCCTTTTGGGCTGTTGTCTCAGGGGATCAGGCGCCGAGCGCCGGAGCGATCTTGACGCAGGCCTCGACCAGGCCCTCGACCGAGGCGACGGACTTGTCGAGCATCGCCTGCTCGGCCTTGTTCAGCTCGATCTCGATGATGCGCTCGACACCGTTCTCGCCGATGACGATCGGCACGCCGATGTAGCGGCCCTTGATGCCGTACTGACCGTCGAGCAGAGCGGCGGCCGGGAGCACGCGCTTCTTGTCGCGGAGATAGGACTCGGCCATCACGATCGCCGAAGCGGCCGGGGCGTAGAAGGCGGAACCGGTCTTGAGCAGGTTGACCACCTCGGCGCCGCCGTCACGGGTGCGCTGGACGATCTCTTCCAGGCGCTTCTCCTCGATCCAGCCGAGCTTGACCAGATCGGTCAGCGGAATGCCGGCGACGGTGGAGTAGCGGGTGAGCGGGACCATGGTGTCGCCGTGGCCGCCGAGCACGAAGGCGGTGACGTCCTCGACCGAGACCTTGAACTCCTCGGCGAGGAAGTAGCGGAAGCGGGCCGAGTCGAGCACGCCGGCCATGCCGACGACCTTGTTCGCCGGCAGGCCGGAGAACTTCTGCAGCGCCCAGACCATGGCGTCGAGCGGATTGGTGATGCAGATGACGAAGGCGTTCGGGGCATACTTCTTGATGCCGGCGCCGACCTGCTCCATCACCTGAAGATTGATGCCGAGCAGATCATCGCGGCTCATGCCGGGCTTGCGCGGCACGCCGGCCGTGACGATCACGACGTCGGCGTCCTGGATCGCGGCATAGGAGGACGCGCCCGAGAGATTGGCGTCGAAGCCTTCGACCGGGGCAGCCTCGGCGATGTCGAGCGCCTTGCCCTGGGGAACGCCGTCGGCGATGTCGAAGAGGACGATGTCGCCCAGTTCCTTGAGGCCGGCGAGAAGGGCGAGCGTGCCGCCGATCTGACCGGAACCGATCAAAGCAATCTTGGCTCGAGCCATGTGCGAGGTCTCCCGATGGAGGTTTACCTAAACGTAATGCGACAGTTTGACTCTGTCGGAACGCCGGTGGTCTAACCCCATTGCTCGGCAGGTGCAAGTCGTCGCAACACCTTACGTGGCGGCAATCCGCCAATTCGCGCAGCAGCTTACGTAAGCGTCATGTCTCGACGATGAACCCGTGATGCGGCTTGGCGCGATATTCTTCCGACCGCATTTCGGTGAGCCGCGACGCCGTGCGCGCGAATTCGAACATCTCGAGGCCGCCCTCGGCCGAATAGAGTCGGTCCGGCTCGGCATCCGCCGACACGACGATCTTCACCGCGCCGTCATAGAGAGCGTCGATCAGTGTGATGAAACGCTTGGCTTCGTTGCGCTTCGCCTCGCCCATCACCGGGATGTGATCGATCAGGACCGTATGGAAGGCGTGCGCGATGGCGAGGTAGTCGCTGGCGCCGAGCGGCCGGGCGCAGAGGTCGTCGAAACTGAAGCGGGCGACCCCGTCCACCGCCTGCGGCACGACGACGTCGCGGCCAAGCACCTCCAGGGTCGTCGCGTCGCCATGTAACGTTGACGTAAGCTGGAGCCATGCTGCATCCATCGCGGCGTCCGAATCGGGGCCGAGCGGCGTCAGATAGATCGGCGCGCCCGCCGTCTTCTCATGCCGGTAGTCGGTCCGCGCGGCGAGCCGCACCACCTCGACCCGTGCCTTCAGAAGCTCGATGAAGGGCATGAACAGCGCGCGATTAAGCCCACCTGCATAGAGATCGTCCGGCGCGACGTTGGAGGTCGCGACCAAGACGACACCGCGGGCGAACAGCCGCGTGAACAGCCGGCCGAGGATCATCGCATCGGCGATGTTCGTGACGGTGAACTCGTCGAAGCAGAGGAGCTGCGTCTCCTCGGCGATCTGGTCGGCGACGGGGGGAATGGGGTCCTCGCCCGACACCGACCCCGCCTTGATCGCCTCGCGCATCTTGAAGATGCGGGCGTGCACGTCGGCCATGAAGTCGTTGAAATGGGCCCGGCGCTTGCGCTGCGGCGCGGCGCCCTCGAAGAACAGGTCCATCAGCATGGTCTTGCCCCGGCCGACATCGCCATGGATGTAGAGGCCCCGGACTTCTGGCGTCGCCGCCTCGCGCTTGCCGAACAGCCAGCCGAGCGCGCTCGACTTGCGAGCGAGCCGCCGCTCGGCGAGCCGAGCGTTCAGCGCGTCGAGCCTGGCGACCAGCGCGCGCTGCTCCGGATCGTCCTCGATCTCGCCGTTCGCGACACGCTCGCGATAGGCATCCGCGACGCGCGCAACCTCCGGCAGGCCCTGACTCAACCGTCTTACCTCCGCAACCGCGCCCGCGCGGCCGCCCTGTCAGCGATAGAAGGAAATGGCCCCGCCGGAATTGAGCTGGCCGTTGAACTGCGTCTTGCCCGAGGCCGCGAGGCTGGCGACCGAGACGCCGTTGGCGCCGGCCAGCACGACCTGCGAGCCCGAAAGGCTCCAGGCCGAGATCGACTTCAGCGTCGGCGACTGGCAGCCGCGCGTCGAGGCGCGGTAACCGCCCGTCCAGCTCGTCAGCGTCATGAACAGCTGGCAGCTTTCACCGCCGGACTGCAGCGTCCAGCCTCCGAGGAGATCGGTACGCCCGATCTCGGCGCCGGAGGCCGTCGAGACCGGCGGCGGCGCGGCCGGCGCGCCGGTGCCCGGCAGCGGCTCGGCGCCCGGCAGGGTTCCGGCCGCGGTCTGCGGCGGCATCTGGGCATTGGGATCCATCGGCGGCGGCGGCAGCGCGCTCGACGTCACCGGCGCGCTTGCGACCGGCGGCAGCGTGTCATTCTCGACCGGCTTCGAGGATCGCTCCATCGGGCCGAGGCCGATCGCCCCGAACGAGCCGCAACCGCTCAAGGCGGCCGCCAGGGTGGCGACCAGGCCGATCGGCGCGAGACGGCGGGACATGAGCTTCTCCATCATCGAAATCCAGGGTGCCGGGCGAGGCTACGGGTACAATCGAGCCGCTTTGAGGCAATCGGGTGATCGCGCAACCACCCGCGCGACACGACGTCGACGCGCGCCACGCGCGCGTTCCGGCGGTCCGAGCTGGATGAATGATGGGAATTCACACGAAAGTCCGCAGCCTGTCTTGCTTTGCGCAATACGGCATATCGCCGGCAACAACAAGGTCGGTTCGGCAACAGCGGCGGGAGAAACACCCGGCCGGCCGCGTCGCGTCAGCCCGGACGATGGCAGCAGGCCTCGATGTTGTGGCCGTCGGGATCGAGAACGAAGGCGCCGTAGTAGTCGGGATGATAATGCGCGCGAAGTCCAGGTGGACCATTGTCCATGCCGCCGGCGGCGATCGCGGCGGCATGGAACTCATCAACGGCGGCGCGGCTCGCCGCGACGAAGGCGAGATGCACATGCGGCACGGTGCGCGGACCCTGGCTGAGCCAGAATTCGGGCTTGGCGCTGCCATAGCCGACGACGTCGCCGCGCTGGGTCACGGCGGCGGGAATGCGCATGAGTTCGCGGATGCCGAGCGGCGCCAGGGCGACGTCATAGAAGCGGGTCGCCCGCGCGAGATCGCTGACGGTGATGCCGACGTGATCGAAAATGCCCATTCTTGCCCCCTGCCCCGGCCGGTGCGCCCACGGATCAAGCCACCCTGCCGCGAACGCCGCGGCAGGGCAACCGGGTTTCGCCGGTCAGGGCGTCTCGGGCTCGATGTCGAGGGCGAGTCCGAGCTCCGCCGCCTTCTGGCGGACTTCATTCTCCGGCCGATGCATCGCCGTAGCGATGATGTCGGCCGGCACGTGCTCGACGGCCAGTTCGCGCAACCTGTCGATGGCCTCGATCGTCCAGGTCGCCTCGAGATCCTGCTTGATGGTCATGATCGTCTGCCTCCGAAAACACGATCGGTCAGGGCAAACGAAAACGGCGCGGAAGGGTTCCGCGCCGTCTTGCTGAAAGAAAGGGCAGTGCCGATCAGACGCGGCGCTCGACCATCATCTTCTTGATCTCGGCGATCGCCTTCGCCGGATTCAGGCCCTTCGGGCAGGTCTGGGCGCAGTTCATGATGGTGTGGCAGCGATAGAGGCGGAACGGATCCTCGAGATTGTCGAGCCGTTCGCCGGTCGCCTCGTCGCGGCTGTCGATCAGCCAGCGATAGGCCTGCAGCAGCACGGCCGGGCCGAGATAGCGATCGCCGTTCCACCAGTAGCTCGGGCACGAGGTCGAGCAGCAGGCGCAGAGGATGCACTCATACAGGCCGTCGAGCTTCTCGCGGTCGGCATGGCTCTGCAGCCATTCCTTCTGCGGCTCCGGCGTCACCGTCTTCAGCCAGGGCTCGATCGAGCGGTGCTGGGCGTAGAAGTTGGAGAGGTCCGGAACCAGGTCCTTCACCACTTCCATGTGCGGCAGCGGGTAGATCGCCACCGGACCCTTCACCTCGTCGATGCCCTTGGTGCAGGCCAGCGTGTTGGAGCCGTCGATGTTCATCGCGCAGGAGCCGCAGATGCCTTCGCGGCAGGAACGGCGGAAGGTCAGCGTCGGATCGATCTCGTTCTTGATCTTGATCAGCGCGTCGAGGACCATCGGACCGCAATCGTCGAGGTCGACATAGTAGGTGTCGACATGCGGGTTCTTGCCGTCGTCCGGGCTCCAGCGATAGACGCGGAACTCGCGCACGTTGTTGGCGCCGGCCGGGCGATCCCAGACCTTGCCTTCGGTGATCTTCGAGTTCTTCGGGAGGGTCAGCTGGACCATAGTGAGCGTCCTCGGGCGTAAAATTCGTTCAACGACGGTCCTTGCGGACCATGAGTTTCAAACCGGACCAGGTAGCGTCGATCGCCGCGACCTTGATATCGACGAGATCGAGCCGGAGCGCCGCGTCGCGCACGCGATCCTCGGTCACGTCGGTTGCCACCTTCGAGGCCTTCTTCGGCCACGACACCCAGATCATGCCATCGCGCCGGATGGCGTCCTGAAGCCGCGCCAGATCGCTGTCGACCTCGGCGCCGCTCCGGGTGAAGGCGTGGACCGCGTCGAGGCTGCGGTCGGGCCCGAGCGGGGCCGCCCAGTCCTCCGTCCGGACCACCTGTCCGAACGGCACGCTTGTCGCCAGGCCTTCCAGCTCCGGCGGCAGGGCCACGAACGCCACCGCCATGCCCGGCCTGAATCCGAGCTTCTCGGGAAGCGAACGTCCCGAATAGCCGGATGCAGCTGGCGTCGCGGTGGCCATGCCCAACCTCAGTACACGCGAGCCTTGGGCTCGATATACTCGATGTCGTTCGACATCGTGTAGGTGTGCACCGGCCGGTCATCGAGCCGCACCGTCTTGTTCTCGGTGTCGATGAAAGCGAGCGAGTGCTTCATCCAGTTGACGTCGTCGCGCTCGGAATAGTCCTCGCGGGCGTGCGCGCCGCGCGATTCCTTGCGGTTCTGCGCCGAGTCCATGGTGACGACCGCCTGGACGATCAGGTTCTCGAACTCGAGCGTCTCGACCAGGTCCGAGTTCCAGATCAGCGAGCGGTCGGTGACCTTGACGTCGTCCGAGCCCTTCCAGACCTGGTGGATCAGCTCGTGGCCCTCGTCGAGCACCTCGCCGGTGCGGAACACGGCGCAGTTCGACTGCATGACCTTCTGCATGCTGAGCCGCATCTCGGCCGTCGAGGTCGAGCCGTTGGCGTAGCGCAGGCGATCGAGGCGGGCGATCGCGTCCTCGCCGGCACCCTTGGCGAGCTCGCGCTGCGCCTGGTTCGGCTGCACGGTCTCGATGCAGCGCAGCGCCGCGGCCCGGCCGAACACCACGAGGTCGGTGAGCGAGTTGGAACCGAGGCGGTTGGCGCCGTGCACGGACACGCAGGCGGCCTCGCCGACGGCCATCAGGCCCGGCACGATCTGGTCCGGGTCGCCGCCGACCTTGTTCAGCACCTCGCCGTGATAGTTCGTCGGGATGCCGCCCATGTTGTAGTGGACGGTCGGCAGGACCGGGATCGGCTCCTTGGTCAGGTCGACGCCGGCGAAGATCTTGGCGCTCTCGGAGATGCCGGGCAGGCGCTCATGCAAAAGCGCCGGATCGAGATGGTCGAGGTGAAGGTGGATGTGGTCCCTCGCCTTGCCGACGCCGCGACCCTCGCGGATTTCCATGGTCATGGCGCGCGAGACGACGTCGCGCGAGGCCAGGTCCTTGGCGGAGGGGGCATAGCGCTCCATGAAGCGCTCACCCTCCGAATTGGTGAGGTAGCCGCCCTCGCCGCGCGCGCCCTCGGTGATCAGGCAGCCGGCGCCGTAGATGCCGGTCGGGTGGAACTGCACGAATTCCATGTCCTGCAGCGGCAGGCCGGCGCGCAGCACCATGCCGCCGCCGTCGCCGGTGCAGGTATGGGCCGAGGTGGCGGAGAAGTAGGCGCGGCCGTAGCCGCCCGTGGCGAGGATGGTCTTCGCCGCGCGGAAGCGGTGCAGCGTGCCGTCCTCGAGGCAGAGCGCGACGACGCCCCGGCACTCGCCGTCTTCCATGATCAGGTCGATGGCGAAGTATTCGATGAAGAACTCGGCCGAATGGCGCAGCGACTGGCCATAGAGCGTGTGCAGGATGGCGTGGCCGGTGCGGTCGGCGGCGGCGCAGGTGCGCTGCGCGATGCCCTTGCCGAAGTTCGTCGTCATGCCGCCGAACGGCCGCTGGTAGATCTTGCCTTCCTCGGTGCGCGAGAACGGCACGCCGAAATGCTCGAGCTCGTAGACGGCGGCAGGCGCATTGCGGACGAGATATTCGATCGCGTCCTGGTCGCCGAGCCAGTCCGACCCCTTGACGGTGTCGTACATGTGGAAGCGCCAGTCGTCCTCGCCCATGTTGCCGAGGGCGGCCGAAATGCCGCCCTGCGCGGCAACCGTATGGGAACGGGTCGGAAACACCTTGGTAACGCAGGCCGTCTTCAGGCCGGCCTCGCTGGCGCCGAGCGTGGCGCGGAGGCCCGCGCCGCCGGCGCCGACGACGACGACGTCGAAGGTGTGGTCGACAAAGTTATAGGCGCGGCCGTTGACGGACACGCTGGCGTTGGCTTCAGCCATGGCTTCAGCCTCCGAAGCTGATCTTGAGGAAGGCGAGGATGGTCGCCACACCGACGGCGACCGCGAAGAACATGTTGGCGACCAGCGCGACGATCTTCAGACCGCCGTGCAGATAGTCCTCGATGATGATCTGCATGCCGAGCTTCATGTGCCAGACGCCGGTGCCGATCATCAGGACCATCAGCAGCGCCACGAACGGGTTGGCGAGGGTCGCGACGACTTCCGGATAGGGCTTGCCGGCGAGCACGATGACCAGGATGACGAACAGCACGGCGAGGACGGCCAGTGCGGCGCCGGTGAGGCGCTGATGCCAGAAATGACCCGTGCCTTCCTTGGCCGAGCCGAGCCCGCGAACGCGGCCGAGCGGTGTACGCATGTGATTGCCCCTCAGCGAATGGCGAGCGCCACGACCCAGATCAGGATCGTCAGCGCGCAGGAGCCGATGATGTTGGCCCAGGCGAGATTGTCGCGAGCCGGCTTCGAGAAGCCCGCGCCGAAATCCCAGACGAAATGGCGGATGCCGCCGAGCAGGTGCTGCATCAGCGCCCAGGTGTAGCCGAACAGGACCAGAAGGCCGATCCAGGAGCCGAACACCCAGGAGACATAGGAGAACGGGCCCGGGCCGGCGGCCGCCGCGATCGCCCACCAGGCGATCAGCAGCGTGCCGAAATAGAGCGCCCCGCCCGTGACACGCTGCAGGATCGACACCGTCATGGTGATCGGCCAGCGATACACCTGGAGGTGCGGTGAAAGCGGTCGGCTCGACTTCGCCTCGGCATTCGACATTGCGTTCATCCTCAACCGCTTACGTAAACGTAAGCATTTAGGGTAGGAATTTGGACCGGTTCTAACCCCATTGGGCGGCGCGGTCAAAACGGTCTTTTGCATGACGCAACGAGAGTCGTTGACTTTTCTCGACTCGCGCCGCGGCATGCGATCATCCCCCCTTTGCGCGCCGCGCGAAAGCCCGCGTCGGGGTTCGGAAACCGGCGCGCGACACGCGCCATCGGCAAAGGAGCATCCGCATGACCCGCAAGCTGATCTCGACCGGCTCGCCCTTCGAGCGCGCGGCCGGCTATTCGCGCGCCGTCGTCCAGGGACCCTGGTGCTTCGTCGCCGGCACCACCGGCTATGATTATACGACCATGTCGATGCCGGACGACGTCGCCGAGCAGGCGGAGAACGCGATGGGCACGATCGCCCGCGCGCTCGCCGAGGCCGGCTTCTCGCTGCAGGACGTCGTGCGCGTGCATTACCACGTCACCGACGCCGCCTTCGCCGACGCCGTGTTTCTCGTCGTCGGCGCGAAGTTCCGCGATATCCGCCCGGCCGCGACCATGACCGTCTGCGGCCTGATTCGCCTCGAGATGAAGGTCGAGATCGAGGTCACCGCGCTGAAAGCCTGATTCCGGACCCGATTCCCGCCCCTGACGTCGCGCTCCGGCTTGCATCGCCGCCGTGGCGACGCTATCGCTGCCCGCGCACCCACCCGCCCGCAGACCCGCTCCACAAGAGAACCCGCGACATGACCAGCTACAAGCTCCTTCTCCTTCCCGGCGACGGCATCGGCACGGAAATCATGGCCGAAGTGAAGACGGTCATCGACTGGTTCACCAAGCGCGGCGTGGCGACCTTCGAATATGAGCAGGATCTCGCCGGCGGCGCCGCCTATGACGCCCACGGCAAGGCGATCTCCGAGGCGACGATGAAGCTCGCCCTCGAATCCGACGCCGTCATCTTCGGCGCGGTCGGCGGCCCGAAGTGGGACAGCGTCCCCTACGACGTCCGCCCCGAGGCGGCGCTGCTGCGCCTGCGCAAGGATCTGGAGCTGTTCGCCAACCTGCGCCCGGCGATCTGCTATCCGGCGCTCGCCGACGCCTCGTCGCTGAAGCGCGAGCTGGTCGAGGACCTCGACATCCTGATCGTGCGCGAGCTGACCGGCGGCGTCTATTTCGGCCAGCCGAAGGAGATCGTGACGCTCGAAAACGGCGAGAAGCGCGCCGTCGACACGCAGCTCTACACCACCTCCGAGATCGAGCGCATCGCGCGCATCGCCTTCGAACTCGCCAAGACCCGCTCCAGCCGCGTCGCCTCGGCCGAGAAGCGCAACGTCATGAAGTCGGGCGTGCTCTGGAACCAGGTCGTCACCAAGGTCGGCAAGGAAGAGTATCCGGACGTCGCGCTCGAGCACGTGCTCGCCGACAACTGCGCCATGCAGTTGGTCCGCCGTCCGAAGCAGTATGACGTGATCGTCTGCGACAACCTGTTCGGCGACATCCTCTCCGACGTCGCGGCGATGCTGACCGGCTCGCTCGGCATGCTGCCGTCGGCGGCGCTTGGCGCCCCCGACGAGAAGACCGGCCGCCGCAAGGCGATGTACGAGCCGGTGCACGGCTCGGCCCCGGACATCGCCGGCCAGGGCATCGCCAACCCGATCGCCATGATCGCGTCCTTCGCGATGACGCTCCGCTACTCCTTCGGCCTGGTCCAGGAAGCGGATCTGCTCGACCGCGCCATCTCCGGCGTGCTCAGCAAGGGCCTGCGCACCGGCGACATCTACACCGAGGGCACGAAAAAGGTCGGCACGAAGGAAATGGGCGCCGCGATCGTCGCGGAACTCGATCTTCTCTCGGCCTGAGCGAAGCCAAGCGCGGCCGAATCTTTTTGGCTCACCCCGGCTGGTCAAGCCGGGGTGATCTCTGTATAAGGCCGCATTCGAATTGATCTGCTGTGCCCTTCCGGGCGGCGCGCCGCCGGTCGACGGCATATGACGAAGGAAGACTGAAATGGCTGTTCCGAAGCGAAAGACGTCGCCGTCTAAGCGTAACATGCGCCGCGCGCACGACGCCCTGACGCAGCCGGCCTACACCGAGGACAAGAACTCGGGTGAGCTGCGCCGTCCGCACCACATCGACCTCAAGACCGGCATGTATCGCGGCCGTCAGATCCTGACGCCGAAGAGCGAAGGCTGAGTCCGCCGGGCGCCCTCGCGGCGCCCGATGCGAGAAGTTCAAGAGGGTCGGCCCAGCGCCGACCCTTTTTCTTTTGGGCGAACCCCGACCCCGCGACTCCCCCATTCGCCGCCCATGGCATTCGTCACGGCCTTTCTCTAGACTTGCCCGCCATGCCGTCGCCGCTTGCGACCGGCCTGCGCAAAGGACGCCTCGTGCCGGACAATCGTGGGAGCGCCGCCGACCTGACTTCCCCGCGGAACCCTACCGACGCGATTCTCGCCGGCATCGGCGCGATCGCCTATCGCTGGACGCGCGCGGGCGATCGCCTCGAATGGGCGGGCGACGTCGCCTCGTTACTCGGCCTCGATGCCGGCGTTCCCGTCGCGACCGGCGCTGCCTTCGCCGCCCTCCTCGACGCCGCCAGCCAGCGATCGCGCCAGGACTGCCTGAAGAGCGGCACCGACACCGGCGCCGGCGTTCCCTACCAGGTCGAATATGCGCTGCGCCCGGCGGGCCCCGCCGGCCCGCCCGTCTGGATCGAGGATGTCGGCCGCTGGTATGCCGAAGGCAACGACGGACCGTGCCGCGCCGAGGGCATCCTGCGGATCGTCAACGAGCGCCATGCCCGCGACCAGCGGCTCGCCTTCCTGTCGCACTATGACGAGGTGACCGGGCTCTACAACCGGTCCGGCCTGCTCGACATCCTCGACCGGACGATCGAGGGCACGCGTCGCGACGGCGGCAGCGCCGCCTTCCTGCTGATCTCGATCGACAGCTTCAACCTGATCAACAACGCCTTCGGTTATCGCGCCGGCGACCGCGTGCTCGCCGCCGTGGCCCGGCGCCTGCGCAGTCGCCTGCGCGAGGGCGACGTCATGGGCCGCTTCTCCGGCCACAAGCTTGGCCTCGTCCTGATGAACTGCGACGAGACCGACATGACCTTCGCGGCGGAGCGCTTCCTGAGCGCGATCCGCGAGGACGTCATCGCCACGGCGGAAGGCACCGTCTCCGTCACCGTCTCGATCGGCGGCATCGCCCTGCCGCAGGACGCCACCGATCGCGAGCTCGCCATGGAACGGGTACAGGACAGCCTCGGCCGGGCCCGCAAGGCCGGTCGCGGCCGTTTCGTCGGCTACGCGCCCTCGCCCGAGCACGAGACCGAGCGCCGCGCCAACATCGCGCTGTCGCAGCAGCTGATCGGCGCGCTGTCCGACCAGCGCCTGCGGCTCGCCTTCCAGCCGGTGGTCGACGTGACCAGCCGGTCGCCGGTGTTCCACGAGGCGCTGCTGCGCCTCGCCAGGCCCGATGGCAGCATCGCCTCCGCCGGCCAGATCGTGCCGATCGCCGAACGGCTCGGCCTGTCGCGCCTGTTCGATCTCGCCGTGCTCGATCGCGTGCTGGAGACCCTGGCGCGCCACCCGGAGGCCCGGCTGTCGCTCAACCTGACCCCGGAAACGGCGACGGGGCCCGACTGGCTGGCGAAGTTCGCCAAGTTCGTCGGCGCGCATCCGGACCTCGGCGGCCGGCTGATCGTCGAGATCACCGAGACCAGCGCCATCCGCAACCTGAACGAGACGGCCTATTTCGTCGCGGCGCTGCACGATCTCGGCGCCCGTTTCGCCATCGACGATTTCGGCGCCGGCTTCACCTCGTTCCGCAACCTGCGCGCCCTGAGCGTCGACATGGTCAAGATCGACGGCAGTTTCATCGAGGCGCTGCCGACGAGCCCGGACGACCAGATCTTCGTCCGCCGCCTGATCGAGCTGGCGCGCGACCTCGGCATCGAGACGGTGGCGGAGTTCGTGCAGGACGAGGCCACCGCCACGCTTCTCGCCCGCTGGGGCGTCGACCGGATCCAGGGCCATCTCTGCGGCGAGGCCCGGCTAGCCGAGCCCTGGGGCTGACGCGCATCCGGCTCCGCCTACCCCGCCTGCCCTGCCTACCGGGCGAAGCGGTCCATCGCTTCCGCCAGCTCGATGTCGCGCTCCGTCAGCCCGCCCGCGTCATGCGTGGTGAGCGTGACCGTCACCGTGCGATAGACGTTCGACCATTCCGGATGATGGTTCATCCGCTCGGCGAGGAGCGCCGCGCGCGTCATGAAGGCGAAGGCCTCCTGGAAATCGCCGAAGGTGAAGACCTTGGTGATGGCGTCGCGCCCCTCGACCGGCGCCCAGCCATCGAGCCCGGCCAGCGCCGTCGCGCGCTCGACCTCCGCGAGCTTGCCCGACATCACCGCACCTCCGTGAACTCGGCCAGCGGATAGGTCTGCTCGATCACATAGGGCCCGCCGCCGGTCGACGCCTTGGACGAATAGAGCACGAAACGCGAGGCGTGGAAGGCGGCCGTGCTGGCCAGGCCGCCGCGCGACGCGAGGTAGTCGGCCACGTCGCGATGCGGCGTGCCGCGCAGCCGCGCCAGCGTCACATGCGGCGTGTATTTGCGCCCCTCCGGCGGCAGGCCGATGCGCTGCAGGATGCGCTCATGCTCGGCCTGCAACTCGGAGAGCGCCCGCGACGGGGCGATTCGCGCCACCAGCGAATGCGGCTTGGCGTTGCCGAACGAATCGAGGCCCGCGACCTGCAGGTCGAATTCGCGGCGGCGGACCCGCGCGAGCGCGTCGGCGACCTCGTCGGCCGTGCGGTCGTTGATGTCGCCGATGAAGCGCAGGGTGACGTGGTAGTTCTCCGCATCGATCCATCGCGCGCCGGCGAGGCCGCCGCGCAGGAACGAAAGCCGTTGGGCGAGGTCCTCCGGGATCTCGAGACCGGTGAACAGGCGCGGCATGGTCGCCCTCCTTTTTCGGGTGGCGGGAATGCCAAGCGTCGCGGTTTGCCGGTCCGGTGTAAAGCCCTTTCCTGCCCCCTCAGGGGCACGGATTGCCGCGCCACTGGTGCACGGCGTTGATCTTCTGCTCCAGCTCCGGCGTGATCGCCACGTCGGCCGAGGCGATGGCGACCTTGAGTTGCTCCATCGACGTCGCGCCGATGATGTTCGAGGTGACGAAGCCGCGGCTGGTGACGAAGGCGTTGGCGAGCAGCGCCGGATCGAGGCCCGCCTCGCGGGCGATGCCGAGATAGGCGTCGATCGCCTCGTGCGCGCCCGGCGTCTCGTAGCGGTCGCCGCGATTGAACAGCGTCGTGCGCGCGCCGGCCGGCCGCGCCCCGTTCTGGTACTTGCCGGTGAGGTAGCCCTGGGCGAGCGGCGAATAGGCGAGCAGGCCGACCTCCTCGCGCATCGTCACCTCGGCGAGGTTCACCTCATAGGTGCGGTTCAGGAGATTGTAGGCGTTCTGGACCGAGACGACGCGCGGCCCCTTGCCGGCCTCGGCGCCGGCCAGGAAACGCATCGTGCCCCAGGCGGATTCGTTGGAGAGACCGACATGGCGCACCTTGCCCGCCTTCACCAGCTCGTCGAGCGCCGAAAGCGTCTCCTCGATCGACACCTCGTCGGCCGCCGGCGCGGGATGGCGGTAGACGGTCGGGTTGGAGCCCCACTGCGACACGTGCCGGTCGGGCTGGTGCAACTGGTAGAGATCGATGTAGTCGGTCTGCAGCCGCTTCAGGCTCTTGTCGATCGCATCATGGATATGGGCGCGCGACAGCGTCGACTTCGCGCCGTCGCGGAACCAGGTGAAGCCGTTGCGGCCGCACACCTTGGAAGCGAGGATGACCTTGTCGCGATTGCCCCGCGCCTTCATCCAGTTGCCGATGATGCGCTCGGTCGCGCCCTGCGTCTCGGGCTTCGGCGGAATCGAATAGAGCTCCGCCGTGTCGAGGAAGTTCACGCCCTTCTCGAAGGCGTAGTCCATCTGGGCATGGCCCTCGGCCTCGGTGTTCTGCTGGCCCCAGGTCATGGTGCCGAGACAGATGGCCGACACGCGGATGTCGGTCCGGCCGAGCGAACGATATTCCATGGCGAAAAGCTCCGGGAAAGACGGGCGGGAAGCGGGAAGCAGCGGGAGCGGAGGAAGGTCAGCGCGCGGCTTGCGCGACCAGTTCCTCCACGGCGGGAAGGATCTTCTCGACGATCACCGCGATGCCATCGGCATTCGGGTGCATCCCGTCCGCCAGCAGCAGCGCCGGCTGGGCCGCGACGCCGTCGAGGAAGAACGGATATAGCATCGCGCCGTGCTTGTCGGCCAGCGCGGGGTACAACCCGTCGAAGCGGCGGGCATAGTCGGGGCCGAGATTGGGCGCGGCGCGCATGCCGGCGAGCAGAACCGGCAGCTTGCGCTCGTTCAGGCGGGTGAGGATGGCATCGAGCGCCTCGCGCGGCTTGTCCGGATCGAAGCCGCGCAGCATGTCGTTGGCGCCGAGCTCGACGATCACGGCCTCGGCGTCCGGCCCGACCGACCAGTCGAGCCGGGCGAGGCCGGCGGCGGCAGTATCGCCGGAAACCCCGGCATTGACGACAACGACGTCATGGCCCTTCGCGGCCAGCGCCTTCTGCAGCTGGTCGGTGAAGCCCTCGCCGGGCCCGAGATTGTAGCCGGCCGACAGGCTGTCGCCGAGCACGACGAGGCGCAGCGGCGCGGCAAGAGCCGGACCCGGTGCGGCGGCGAGGCCGGCCAGGAGGAGCGAGATTGCCAGCGTCAGGGTCTTTATCATCTGCGATTTGCCACCATATTGAGCCGAACGCGCCGCGATCGGCAGGACGCCGGCGTTTCACGGCTTCCTCCGATCGACGAGCCTGCCCGTCGCGGGAATATAGGGTTCGAACGCGTGCTTGATACAGCCCCGAAATCATCCGACGCCGTCATCGAACTCTCCTCGGTCGAACTGGCGCTCGGATCGGGGGCGGCGCGCGTCCACATCCTGAAGCACGTCTCGCTCGCGGTCGAGGCCGGCGAGAGCGTCGCGCTGATCGGGCCGTCGGGCTCGGGAAAATCCACCCTGCTGATGACGATGGCAGGCCTGGAGCGGGTTGATCGCGGCCGCGTCCTGGTCGCCGGTACCGATCTCGCCGCGCTCGACGAGGACGGCCTCGCCCGCTTCCGCGGCCGCCATGTCGGCATCATCTTCCAGTCCTTCCACCTGATCCCCAACATGACGGCGCTGGAAAACGTCGCCGTGCCGCTTGAGCTCGCCGGCGCGCGCGACGCCTTTGCCCGCGCCGCCGAGGAGCTCAAGCTGGTCGGGCTCGGCCACCGGATGGAGCACTACCCCTCCGCGCTCTCCGGCGGCGAGCAGCAGCGCGTCGCCATTGCCCGCGCCCTCGTCGCGAGCCCGGCCATCCTGTTCGCCGACGAGCCGACCGGCAATCTCGACGAGAAGACCGGCCGCGAGATCGCCGACCTCCTGTTCGCGACCTGCGCCGAGCGCGGCACCACGCTGGTGCTGGTCACCCACGACAACGCGCTCGCCGGCCGCTGCGACCGCATGATTCGCATCCATTCCGGCGTCATCGACACCGGCGCGGTCGAGGCCCACGCGGCCGGATCCGACGCGATGCGGAGCCCCGCCCGATGACGTCCGGGACCGCCGCCACGCCCGCCCCGCCCCGCCCGTCAGTCGCCTTGCCGCTGCCACTGCGTTTCGCGCTGCGTGAGCTGCGCGGGGGCCTGCGCGGCTTCGTCGTCTTCCTCGCCTGCATCGCGCTCGGCGTCGCGGCGATCGCCGCTGTCGGTTCCGTATCGCGCGCCATGACCGACGGCCTCGCCCGCCAGGGCCAGGCGATCCTCGGCGGCGACATCGCCTTCACCCTGGTGCAGCGCCAGGCGACGGCGGAGGAGCGCGCCGTCCTGGAGGGCCACGGCCCAGTTTCCGAGATCGCCGCGATCCGCGGCATGGCGCGGCTTCCCGACGGTTCCGACCAGACGCTGGTCGAGATCAAGGCGGTCGATAGCGCCTATCCACTCTACGGAACCCTGAAGGCGACGGACGGCGTCGACGCCGACGCCGTGCTCGATGCCGGCCGAGCCCTCGCCGATCCCGAGCTCTTCAGCCGCCTCGGCCTGAAGCCCGGCGACAGCATCCATGTCGGCGAGACGCAGCTGACGCTTGCCGGCATCATCGCCGACGAGCCGGACAAGCTCGCGACCGGGCTCGGCTTCGGCCCGCGCCTGCTGATCTCGAAGGCGACCCTCGAACAGACCGGCCTCGTCCAGCCGGGCAGCCTGGTGCAGTGGAGCTACCGCCTGCGCCTGCCGCCCGGCACCTCGGACGCCGATGTCGCCGCGCTGACCGAGGCCACCAACACCACCCTGCCCCAGGCCGGCTGGCAGATCCGCAGCCGCGACGACGCCTCGCCGGGCCTGAAGCGCAACATCGGCCAGTTCGCGCAGTACCTGACCTTGGTCGGCCTCGCCGCCCTGATCGTCGGCGGCGTCGGCGTCGCCAACGCGGTCGGTGCCTTCATGCAGGTGAAGCGCCCCGTCATCGCGACCTTGCGCTCGCTCGGCGCGCCGGGCCGCCTCGTCACCCAGCTCTATCTGATCCAGATCCTCGTCATCGCGCTGATCGGCGTCGGCATCGGGCTCGCCATCGGAGCGCTGGTACCGATCCTGGCGCTGCAGTTCCTCGCCGACGTGCTGCCGGTCGGGGCCGAGACGGGCTTCTATCCCGGCGCGCTCGCCTATGCCGCGCTCTACGGGCTGATGACGGCGCTCACCTTCGCGCTGGTGCCGCTCGGCCGCGCCCGCGACATCGCGCCGACGGCGCTGTTCCGCGACGCCGCCGCCTTCGGCGCGTCGAGGCCGCGCCTCGCCTTCCTCGGGCTCGCGATCCTTTCCGCCGCGGCGCTGGCCGGGCTTGCCATCCTGCTCGCCTATGACCGGCGCATCGCGCTCTATTTCGTCATCGGCGTCGCCGGCGCCTTCCTGCTGCTGCGCGTCGTCGCCTTCGTGGTGACGGCGCTCGCCCGCCGCGCGCCGCGCGCCCGCTCGACCGAATGGCGCCTCGCCATCGGCAACATCCACCGCCCCGGCGCGCTGACCGGCTCGGTCGTGCTGTCGCTCGGCCTCGGCCTCACCGTGCTGGTGACGATCGCGCTGATCGACGGCAATCTGCACCGGCAGCTGACGCAATCGCTGCCCGAACGGGCGCCGAGCTTCTTCTTCCTCGACGTGCAGAATTCCGAGGCGCCCGCCTTCCTCGACTTCCTCAACAAGGAAGTACCGGGAAGCACCGTCGAGAGCGTGCCGATGCTGCGCGGCCGTATCATCGCCCTCAACCAGACACCTGCGGCGCAGGTCACGCCGGCGCCCGACGTCGCCTGGGCGCTGAAGGGCGATCGCGGCATCACCTTTTCGACGGAGCCGCCGAAGAATTCGCGCATCGTCGCGGGCGAATGGTGGAAGGCCGACTATGCGGGCCCGCCGCTCGTCTCGATGGAGGCCGGCGTCGCGCGCGGCCTCGGCGTCGGCCCCGGCGACACGGTGACGGTGAACGTGCTCGGCCGCGAGATCACGGCGACGATCGCCAATCTGCGCGAGGTCGCCTGGGAGAGCCTGGCTATCAACTTCGTCATGGTGTTCTCGCCCTCGACCTTCGCCGGCGCCCCCTATTCGATGCTGGCGACGCTGTCCTATCCGGGCGGCGCCGATCCGGCGCGCGAGGCGGCGCTGATGCGTGACGTCGGCAAGGATTTTCCCGCCGTCACCGCGATCCGCGTGCGCGAGGCGCTCGAGCGCATCTCGTCGATCCTCGACCAGTTGATGCTGGCGATCCGCGTCGCCTCGTCGATCGCGCTCGCCGCCTCGGTGCTGGTGCTCGCCGGCGCGCTCGCCGCCGGCCACCGGCAGCGCCTCTACGACGCGGTCATCCTGAAGACGCTGGGCGCGACACGGCGGCAATTGCTCTTCGCCTTCGGGCTCGAATACGGCCTTCTCGGCCTCGCGACCGCCGTCTTCGCCGTCATCGCCGGCTCGCTCGCCGCCTGGGGCGTGGTCTCGGGCGTGATGAACCAGCCCTTCACCGTCTTCCCGGTGACCGCCGCGGCGGCGGCGCTGATCGCGGTGGCGCTGACCATCGGCCTCGGCCTCGCCGGAACCTGGCGGTTGCTCGGCCAAAAGGCCGCGCCGGTGCTCAGAAACCTGTAGGCGCAGAAACGGTCATCGATTACCATCGCGATAATTGGGTCACGCAACCGTCCGAAATCATCGGGCGGGTCACTTGCGGGGTACAGTCGGGATGCCCATATCGCATGAGCACCCGAGGGTTTGTCGCCGGGCGGAACCGAAATGGTTCCTGACGCCGGGCGGTGGAAACGGGGGTTTCGCGGCAGAACGTCCGCGGATTTTTTGGTTCGGAGAGGACTTCGATGGCAGATTTCGACAATCGCGTCTCACCGTTTGGCGCAGCGCGTGCCGAAACCGGTGTTGTCGACCAGGGCCTGCGCAGCCACATGCTGCAGGTCTACAATTACATGGCGATCGGCCTGCTGATCACCGGCGCGGCCTCGATCGGCATGTTCAAGCTGGCCTTCGTCGAGACGGCGGCCGGCCTGCAGCCGACGGCGCTCGGCCAGGTGCTGTTCGGCAGCCCGCTGATGTGGGTGATCGTGCTGGCGCCGGTGGCGCTGGTGTTCGTGCTGTCCTTCGGGATCCAGCGCATGTCGGTCCCCGCCGCGCAGATGACCTTCTGGGGCTATTCGGCCCTGATGGGCGTTTCGCTGACGACGATCTTCGTCGCCTACACGGCGCAGTCGATCACGCAGGTGTTCTTCATCACCGCCGCCACCTTCGGCGCCATGAGCCTCTATGGCTACACGACGAAGCGTGACCTGACCGGAATGGGCTCGTTCCTGTTCATGGGCCTGATCGGCATCATCATCGCCTCGATCGTCAACATCTTCGTTGGCTCGTCGGCGATGGGCTTCGCGATCTCGGTCCTCGGCGTGCTGATCTTCACGGGCCTGACCGCCTATGACACGCAGAAGATCAAGGAAATGTACTATGTCGGCGATGACGGTACCGTCGCCGGCCGGAAGGCGATCATGGGCGCGCTGACGCTCTATCTCGACTTCATCAACCTGTTCCTGATGCTGCTGCGCCTGTTCGGCGACCGCCGCTAAGGCGGGGCATCAGCGACGAGACGGAGGGCGCGGCCAAGGCCGCGCCCTTTTTGTTTCGGCGGTTCTTGCCGCGCTCCGCAGCGCTGCTAGGCTTGCCCGCCCCGCCATGGAGAATGCGATGCCGACCGCCCCGGATGCGATCCTGATCCGCCCCGTCGCGGTGGAGGATCTGGCCGCGATCACCACCATCTATGCCCACGCCGTCCACCACGGCACGGCGAGCTTCGAGCTCGATCCGCCATCGGAGGACGAGATGCGGCGGCGGCACGCCATGCTGAAGGCGGCGAGCCATCCCTATCTGGTGGCGACGAGCGGGGAACGGGTCGTCGGCTATGCCTATGCCGGCCCCTACCGGCTGCGCGCCGCCTACCGCTCGACGGTGGAGGATTCGATCTATCTCGCCGCCGACGCGCAGGGCCATGGCATCGGCCGGCTGCTGCTGACCGCGCTGATCGAGGCATCGACCGAAGCGGGCTTCCGCCAGATGGTCGGCATCATCGGCGATTCCCGCCACGAGGCCTCGATCCGGCTGCACGCCGCGCTCGGCTTCCGCCATGTCGGCATCCTGGAGAATGTCGGCTGGAAGCACGGACGCTGGCTCGACTGCGTGATGATGCAGCGAACCCTCGGCACCGGCAGCGATACGCCGCCGAGCCTGTAGAGCTGGCGCATGTCCGAGACTCGACCCTCATGGAGGCTCCCGGCGAAACCGGGCCTCGAAGGATCGTCGGGGAAACACCGCCAACGTCGAACCTAGAGGGCGCTCGTCCCTCGGGGCTGCGCTCATGCGGAGCACCTCAGGATCATGCAGGATGTCGGCCCGTCTGCCTTCCTAGGCGTCCGGAATGCCCTCAGCCATGCACCAGCTTCAGCTTGCCGTCGAGCACGGCGAGCACCTGGCGCAGGTCATGGCCGCGCTTCATCACATAGCCGCCCGCCGCCACCACCGAATAGGCGCCCTGGCGGTTGCGCAGCTCCGGGTCCTTGATCACCTTGTAGAGCGGCATCTCGGACGAGCGCCGGAAGATCGAGAACACGGCCTTGTCGCGCAGGTGATCGATCGCATAGTCGCGCCATTCGCCGGCGGCGACCATGCGGCCATACACCCTGAGGATCTCGTTCAGTTCGAGCCGGTTGAAGCTGATCAAGGGAACGGCCTTGGCCGTTTCCGGTGGGGTGAGCGACAGAAGCATCGCGCCGCCACCGGCTATCGCCTTTTCCTCTCCGTCGCTCACAGGCGCCTCCCGTTGCCAGTTTGCACCGTCGTCAAACCGTCATGATCGCTCCGATGACCGGGCGTGGCAAGCCGGCCCCGCCGGCGGCCGGCCATTCCGCTGCGGCAGCTCACGAAGGCGTGAAGGACCTTTCGAAAAATTCACTATTCCGCCCTTTTTCGGCCCGGCACCGGCCGCATTGGACTGGCAAAACATCACCATCGCTTCGAACGGTCCGGCCTGATCAAGGCTTCGGAATTTCTCAGCCCCCCAGCCCCCCGGGGTCCTCGGTTGGGTCGGACCACCTTCGAACCAAGGCTTCCGAAGCGCATTCCCCTCCCAAAATTGCCCTCTGGCCGGTCCCGCCCGGCCATTTTCTTTCGCCACGCGGCCCGCGTGGCGGAGCGCGCGCCTGCGCCCGAACCGGCCTCCAATTCGCCCGAAAACGCTTCGACGACCGCGATCGTCTTGAAACTGCGACGCCGACCGGCGATATCAGCGCCGCCCCCTGCGCGGGGCGCCCGCCCACCAACCGCCCCCGCGACGGCGATCCGCCGCCCGGGACGGTCCGACGCCGGAGGAAAAGCGTGTCCGATCCAAAGCCCGCCGCGGAGACCCGCTCGTTCGAAGCCGAGGTCTCGCGCCTGCTGCACATGATGGTGCATTCCGTCTATTCCAACCGCGACGTCTTCCTGCGCGAGCTCGTCTCCAACGCCGCCGACGCCTGCGAGAAGCTGCGCACGCTGGCGCTGGCCGAGCCGGCGCTAGCCGCGGGCGACGAAGCCTTCAAAATCGAGATCGAGGCCGACAAGGCCGCGCCGGGCCTCGCCATCGCCGACAACGGCATCGGCATGAGCCGGCAGGAACTGATCGACAATCTCGGCACCATCGCCCAGTCGGGCACGCGGGCCTTCCTCAAGCAGGCCGGCGAAGGCGCCAAGGGTTCGGCGCTGATCGGTCAGTTCGGCGTCGGCTTCTACTCCGCCTTCATGGTCGCTGACAGCGTCACCGTGACCTCGCGCAAGGCCGGCACCGACGAGGCCTGGCGCTGGCATTCCGACGGCAAGGGCGCCTACGAGGTCGAGCCGGTCGACCTCGCCGACGCGCCGGCGCGCGGCACCCGCATCGTGCTGCATCTCAACGCGGAGAGCGCCGCCTATGCCGAGACGGAGACGATCGAGCGCATCGTCACCGCCTATTCGGCGCATGTGCCCGTGCCGATCGTGCTGAAGCTTGCCGACGGCGAGGAGGAGCAGCTCGCCGATGGCAGCGCGCTCTGGCGCAAGCCGAAATCGGCCGTGACGGAAGAGGAATACAAGGAGTTCTACGGCCATGTCGGCGGCCGCTTCGACGACCCGGCCGTGACCATCCACTATCGCGCCGAGGGCCGCACCGAATATTCCGTGCTGCTCTACGTGCCCTCGTCGCGGCCGTTCGACCTGTTCGAGCCGGAGCGGCGCGGCAAGGTCAAGCTCTATGTCCGCCGCGTCTTCATCACCGACGAGGCGGAGATCCTGCCGCCCTGGCTGCGCTTCGTGCGCGGCGTGATCGATTCCGAGGACCTGCCGCTCAACCTGTCGCGCGAGATGCTGCAGAAGAACCCGGTCATCGAGGCGATCGGCAAGGGCGTCACCAACCGCGTGCTGACGGATCTCGACAAGCTCGCCACAGACGATCCCGAGCGCTTCGCGAAGGTCTGGGAGGCCTTCGGCGCCGTGCTGAAGGAAGGCCTCTACGAGGCGCCCGACCGCCGCGACGCGCTGTTCAAGCTCGCCCGCTTCAAGACGACGACGGGCGGCGACGCCTGGCGCAGCCTGGCCGACATCGTCGCCGGCTTCCGCCCGAACCAGACAGCGATCTACTACGCGCTCGGCGACGATGCCGCGACGATCGCCGCCAGTCCGCATCTCGAAGGCTTCGCCAAGCGCGGCATCGAGGTGCTGATGCTCGCCGATCCGGTCGACGCCTTCTGGGTCCGCACGGCGCTCGGCTTCGACGGCAAGCCGTTCGAATCGGTCACGCAGGGCGCAGCCCAGCTCGACGCGATCCCCGCCCTCGACGACGCCTCGGCGACCGACGAGAAGACCTCCGACGCGGCGCTCGCCGCGCTCGCCGCCCGCCTCAAGCAGGCGCTCGGCGACAAGGTGGCGGAGGTGCGCGGCTCGACCCGGCTGGCGACCAGCCCGGCCTGCCTGGTGGCGCCGGAATTCGGTCCCGACCGCCAATTGGAAAAGATCCTGGCGAGCCGTGACGGCGCCGGCGGCCGCATGGCGGCGATCCTCGAGCTGAACCCGTCGCATCCGCTGATCGCCGGCCTGGCGGCGCAGGCGGCCGAAGGCGGCGCGGCGGCGGCGAGCGTCGATGCGGCGGCGCCGCTGATCTTCGGCCTGGCGCGCATCCTCGACGGCGAGGCGCCGGACGATCCGGCCGCCTTCGCCAAGGCGCTGGCGAGCCTGATGGAAAAGACGCTTTCCGGAGCGGCCTGACGCGCCGCGGCTACGGGGCCGGCGCGCTCACCCATTCCGCGTCCTTCTCGAAAAAGGCGGCGCCGAGCATCTCGCCCGGCTCGCCATTGACGGTTTCCGCCTGCAGCAGCACGGCGCAGCCATCGGCATGCGCCTGGCGGTATTCGCTCATCGGCAGGTCGACCGTGGTCGCGTCGCCGCGCCACATGGCGATCGGCCGGAGCTTGGTGACGACATTGTAGTAGGTGAGCGTCCGGTCCTGGTTCTCGCCCTTGCGGATCGGCACGTCGACATGGCGCTTGTAGAGCGCCAGCCAGATCGTACCCTTGCGCGCCTTCGGCGTCGACGGATCCCTGGTCGCCCCGATCGCGACCTTGATGGCATCGGCCGTCATGCCGATTTCGATCGGCACGCCGAGTGGCACTTCCGCCTTGAGCGCGGCGTCGATCGCGGCGCGGTCGCTGCCGACCACATGCGTGCGGCCATTGACGATCATCTGCGGCGTGTAGATCTGGCGGTCGCCGCGGGCATTGGCATAGGCCTTCTGCCGCAGCGTGAACTCCTTGCGCGCCAACGTGTCCTTCCAGCCGAGATAGTCCCAGTAGTCGACCGGCAGCGACAGCGCGACGATGTCGGGACGCTTGGCGAAATCCTCCAGGACCTCGTCGGCCGGCGGGCAGGACGCGCATCCCTGGCTGGTGAAGAGCTCCAGGACCGCCGTCACCGGCGTCGCCGGGGCTGGAACGGTCTCGGCCGCCCAGGCCGAGATCGCCGTCAGAAGGCACGCGCCGATAGCAGCGACGATCAGGCCGGATCTTGGAATGAACATGCCCCGCAACTTGTCCTGAGCATTGCAGCGCGCGCGGCGCGCGGCGCGTGTCGCTTCAAACCTTAGATCCGCCCCCGCCGCCAAGCCATTCAAATCGCGGTGACCACACGTGAGGATTCGGCGCCCTCCGACAGATGTCCATACAAAAAAACCGCGCCGCGGCCCGGGAAGGCAGCGGCGCGGTCGATCACGAAAATGCGATCGCAGGGGTCTGCGAAACGCTTAGGCGACGAGGTTCCGGAGCACGTATTGCAGGATGCCGCCGTTCTTGAAGTAGTCGAGCTCGTCGAGCGTATCGATTCGGCAGAGCAGCGGAACGATCTTCTTCGAGCCGTCGGCGAAGGTGATTTCCGCGTCGAGCATCTGGCGCGGCTTCAAATCGCCGGCGATGCCCTTGATCGTCACCGTCTCGTCACCCTTGAGGCCGAGCGTCTGCCAGGAGGTGCCCTCCTCGAAGACGAGCGGCACGACGCCCATGCCGACCAGGTTCGAGCGATGGATGCGCTCGAAGGACTGGGCGACGACGGCGCGGACGCCGAGCAGGTTGGTGCCCTTGGCGGCCCAGTCACGCGACGAACCGGTGCCGTATTCCTTGCCGGCGAAGATCACCAGCGGGGTGCCCTCGGTCTTGTACCTCATCGCCGCGTCGTAGATCGGCATCTCGACGCCGTCCGGCTCGTGCAGCGTGAAGCCGCCTTCCTTGCCGCCCAGCATCTGGTTCTTGATGCGGATGTTGGCGAAGGTGCCGCGCATCATGACCTCATGATTGCCGCGACGCGTGCCGTACTGGTTGAAGTCGACCACGGCGACGCCGTTGTCCGACAGATACTTGCCCGCCGGCGAGGCCGGCTTGATCGAACCGGCCGGCGAGATGTGGTCGGTCGTGATCGAATCGAGGAACAGGCCGAGCACGCGGGCGTTCTCGATGTCCGTGATGGCGCTCGGCTTGCGCTGCATGCCGACGAAATAGGGCGGGTTCTGGACGTAGGTCGACTTGTTGTCCCAGGCGTAGGTCTCGCCCTGCGGAACGGCGATCTTCTGCCAGTTCTCGTCGCCCTTGAAGACGTCGGCATACTTCGTCTGGAACATCTTCTTGGTGACGTTCTCGCGGATGAAGGTCGCGATTTCCTGGTTCGAGGGCCAGATGTCCTTGAGGTAGACGGGCTGGCCGTCTGACCCCGTGCCGAGCGGCTCGGTCGTCAGGTCGATCTGCAGCGAGCCGGCCAGCGCATAGGCGACGACCAGCGGCGGCGAGGCGAGGTAGTTCGCCTTGACGTCCGGATTGACGCGACCTTCGAAGTTGCGGTTGCCCGACAGCACGGCGGCGGCGACCAGGTCACCCTGGTTGATGGCGGCCGAGATGTTCTCCGGCAGCGGACCGGAATTGCCGATGCAGGTGGTGCAGCCAAAGCCGACCAGGTTGAAGCCGAGCGCGTCGAGGTCCTTCTGCAGGTTGGCGGAGGCGAGGTATTCCTCGACCACCTGCGATCCCGGTGCCAGCGAGGTCTTGACCCACGGCTTCGACTTCAGGCCCTTGGCGACCGCGTTGCGGGCCAGCAGGCCGGCGGCGATCAGCACGCTCGGGTTCGAGGTGTTGGTGCAGGACGTGATGGCGGCGATCGTCACGTCGCCATGGCCGATGGTGTAGTCGGTGTCGGCGACGGCGAAGCGCTTGTCGGCCTCGCCGGCCTTCTTGAACTCACCCTCGAGCGAGGCGAGGAAGCCCGACTTGGCGTCGGAGAGCAGGACGCGGTCCTGCGGGCGCTTCGGGCCGGCGAGCGACGGCAGCACCGAGCCGATGTCGAGCTCGAGCACGTCGGTGAACAGCGGGTCGGCCGAGCCGGGCTCGCGCCACAGGCCCTGCGCCTTGGTGTAGGCCTCGACCAGCGCGATGCGCTTGGGGTCGCGGCCGGTCTCGTCGAGATAGGCGATCGTCTCGCCGTCGACCGGGAAGAAGCCGCAGGTCGCGCCATATTCCGGCGCCATGTTGCCGATGGTGGCGCGGTCGGCGAGCGACAGGTGCTCGAGGCCCGGGCCGAAGAACTCGACGAACTTGCCGACGACGCCCTTCTTGCGCAGCATCTGCGTGACGGTCAGCACGAGATCGGTGGCGGTGATGCCCTCGTTCAGCTTGCCGGTCAGCTTGAAGCCGATGACTTCCGGGATCAGCATGGAGACGGGCTGGCCGAGCATGGCCGCCTCGGCCTCGATGCCGCCGACGCCCCAGCCGAGCACGCCGAGGCCGTTCACCATGGTGGTGTGGCTATCGGTGCCGACGCAGGTGTCGGGATAGGCGACGGTCTCGCCGTTCTCGGTCTTGGTCCAGACGGTCTGGGCCAGGTATTCGAGGTTGACCTGGTGGCAGATGCCGGTGCCGGGCGGCACGACGCGGAAATTGTCGAAGGCCGACTGGCCCCACTTCAGGAAGCGGTAGCGCTCCTGGTTCTGCTTGTATTCCTCGGCGACGTTCTTGCCGAAGGCCTGCTGGTTGCCGAAGAAATTGACGATGACCGAGTGGTCGATGACCAGGTCGACCGGCACCAGCGGGTTGATCCGCTTGGCGTCGCCGCCGAGATTGACCATCGCGTCGCGCATGGCGGCGAGGTCGACCACGGCCGGAACGCCGGTGAAGTCCTGCATCAGCACGCGCGCCGGGCGATAGGCGATCTCGCGCTCGTCCTTGCCGCGCGACACCAGCCAATCCTTGATGGCGATGATGTCGGTCTTGGTGACGGTGCGGCCGTCTTCGTTGCGGAGCAGGTTCTCGAGCAGCACCTTCAACGAGAAGGGCAGCGTGGAGATGCCGGGAAGCCCGTTCTGCTCCGCGTCCTTCAGGCTGAAATAGACATAGCTCTCCGCGCCGACCTGCAGGGTCTTGCGGGATTTGAAGCTGTCGGGATGCTGGGTGCTCACGGTAGGATTCGTCCTCGGTTCAGTCGCGGAAACGCCTAGCCGAAGTCGAAGCACGAAGCGTGCCCGACCCGGTCAGGCGCACCCAAGGAGGCGGCGGAGTATGGCTCGGCACGCGGTCCATCCCTGGGGTGGTGACGCAGGTCTCGACCGCGGCGCGACCGGCGCGCCGGGTTGCAGGCCTTATAATGAATTTCGTAAGGAGAAGCCAGATCAACGAAAGTCGCCGCGCTTGGAATCTTTCAAAGCTGCTCAACCGCAACCGAACCCGACGTCAGCTCCGGGCCGGGGCTGCGCATGAATCGTGCGTCCAGCCAGCTGTCGGCGAGAGAAATTGCCGTAAATCGCGGTGGCAGAAGCATTTTTTCTGATATTTCGTTCCGTCTGCAGGATGGCGAACTGCTTGCGGTGACCGGTGCCAACGGGGCGGGCAAATCGACGCTGCTACGCGCCGTCGCCGGACTGCTGCCGCTCGCGGCGGGCTCCATCCGCCTCGAAACCGCCGATACCGAGCCGAGGCCGGTCAGCGAAAGCGCTCATTATTTCGGCCATCTCGACGGGCTCAAGCCGTCGCTCACCGTGCACGACAACCTGGCGCTCTGGGCCCGCGTCATGGGCGTCCCCGGCGTCTCCGTGATCGAGGCGTTGGAAGAGGTCGAGCTCGACCATCTCGACGACATGCCGGCCGGCTATCTCTCGGCCGGCCAGCGGCGCCGGGCGAGCCTGGCGCGGCTACTCGTCGTGCGCCGGCCGCTCTGGCTGCTCGACGAGCCGACCTCGGCGCTCGACGCGCGCTCGGAAGCCGTGTTCGGCGCGCTGCTCGCGGCGCATCTTGGCGCCGGCGGCCTGGCCATCGCCGCGACCCATCGCCCCCTCCCCGTCGCGACCGCCGCGACGCTTCGCATCGGTGCCGCATGACGGGCCTGTTCCTGGCCCTGGTCGGGCGCACCGTGAAGCTTTCGCTCGGCGCCGGCGGCGGCGCCTTCGTCGGGCTGATCTTTTTCCTGTCGGTAGTGGCGGTCGTGCCGTTCGGCGTCGGTCCGGACATGAAGCTGCTCGCCCGCATCGGCCCGGCCATGCTCTGGATCGCGGCGCTGCTCGCCACCCTGCTCGGCCTCGACCGCCTGTTCCAGGACGATCGCGACGACGGCAGCCTCGACCAGCTGATGCTCTCCGGCCTGCCGCTCGAGCTGGTGGCGCTCGCCAAGGCGATCGGCCACTGGCTGGCGACCGGCCTGCCACTGGTGCTCGGCGCGCCGGTCTTCGGCCTGATCCTCGGCCTCGACGCCACGGCGATCGGCCTCGTCACGCTGACGCTGCTGATCGGCACGCCGGCTCTGATCTTCATCGGCGCGATCGGCGCGGCGCTGATCACGGCGCTCCGGCGCGGCGGCCTGCTCGTCGCCGTGCTGGTGCTGCCCTTCACCATTCCCGTGCTGATCTTCGGCGTCAGCACGATCACGGCGGTGACGACGACGGGCCTGCCGGTGATGCCGCCGCTCCTGATCCTGGTCGCGCTTTCCATGGCGAGCGCCGTGATCGGCCCGGTCGCCGCCGCCGCGGCGCTGCGCGCCGGGATGGACTAAGAGCCCCTCGGCTCCGCCTTCGACATCTCCGCCATCATCCCGAGGTGCTTCGCGAAGCGAAGCCTCGAAGGAGGATCCAACGGACGCTCCAGGGCGCAGACAAAGTCCGACGAAATCTCCCCATATCCGGGGCGTTCCCTGGACCCTCCTTCGAGGCCCGGCCATGCCGGGCACCTCAGGATGATGGTCGAGGCCCGGTGGCCGTTCAAAAACGAAAAACGCGGCCCGGAGGCCGCGTTCTTATCCTGCAGAAGACCCGCTCCGCTCAGTGGCGGAAGTGGCGCATGCCGGTGAAGACCATGGCGAGGCCGGCTTCGTCGGCGGCGGCGATCACCTCGTCGTCGCGCATTGAGCCGCCCGGCTGGATCACCGCCGTCGCGCCGGCCTCGGCCGCGGCCAGCAGGCCGTCGGCGAAGGGGAAGAAGGCGTCGGAGGCGACGACGGAGCCCTTGGCGAACGTCTCGGGCAGGCCGGCGGTGCGGGCCGCATCAGCCGCCTTCTTGGCGGCGATGGTCGAGGAATCGACGCGGCTCATCTGGCCGGCGCCGACGCCGACCGTGGCGCCGTCCTTCACATAGACGATGGCATTCGACTTGACGTGCTTGGCGACGCGGAAGGCGAACAGGAGATCGTCGAGCTCGGCGTCCGATGGAGCACGCTTCGTGACGACCTTCAGATCCGACTTCTGGACGCGGCCGGCGTCGCGGTCCTGCACCAGAAGGCCGCCGGCCACCGTCTTGACCGTCGTGCCCTTCGCCGCCGGATCCGGCAGGCCGCCGGTGACGAGCAGGCGCAGGTTCTTCTTGGCGGCGACGATCGCCACCGCCTCGTCGGTCGCGTCCGGGGCGATGATCACCTCGGTGAAGATCTCGACGATCTTGCTTGCCGCTTCCGCGTCGAGGGTGCGGTTCAGCGCGACGATGCCGCCGAAGGCCGAGACCGGATCGCAGCGCAGCGCCTTGTCATAGGCCTCGGCCAGCGTCGCGCCGGTCGCCACGCCGCAGGGATTGGCGTGCTTGATGATGGCGACGGCCGCCGTCTCGGCCGGATCGAACTCGGCGACCAGCTCGAAGGCGGCGTCGGTGTCGTTGATGTTGTTGTAGGAGAGCTGCTTGCCCTGCAGCTGCTTCGCCGTCGACACGCCGGGGCGGACCTCGCCGGTGGCGTAGAAGGCCGCCTGCTGATGCGGGTTCTCGCCGTAGCGCATGATCTCGCGGAGCGAACCGCCGAACGACCGCCAGGCCGGCGCCGGCTCCTCGAGCACGCGGGCGAACCAGCCCGAGACCGCCGCATCGTAGGCCGCCGTGCGGGCAAACGCTTTGGCGGCGAGGCGCTTGCGGAAGGCGAGCGGGGTCGAGCCGCCATTCGCGTCGAGCGCCTCCAGCACCGAGGCGTAGTCGGCCGGGTCGACGACGATCGAGACGAAGCCGTGGTTCTTGGCGGCGGCACGCGTCATCGCCGGACCGCCGATGTCGATGTTCTCGACGGCGGTGGCGTAGTCCTCGGTCGCGGCGATGGTCTTCTCGAACGGGTAGAGGTTCACCGCCACGAGGTCGAAGCCCTCGATGCCGTGCTCTTCCATCTCGGCCGCGTGCTGGGGATCGTTGCGGATGCCGAGCAGGCCGCCGTGGATCTTCGGATGCAGCGTCTTGACCCGGCCGCCGAGGATCTCGGGGAAGCCGATCACGTCGGCGACGTTGGTCGCCGGCAGGCCGGCGTCAAGCAGCGCCTTGCAGGTCGATCCCGTCGCGACGAGGGCGACGCCGCGCGCATGCAGCGCCCGCGCGAAGTCGATCAGGCCGGTGGAATCGGAGACCGAAAAAAGCGCCCGCTTCATCGGAACTAGTTCGGGAAGGGCGACCTTTGACGGCGGAACGGCCATGGCATCCTCGCGGGGGTTGTCGGTGAAGCCCGCGCGATAGCACGAATTTTGGAGCGATGCAGCCCGCTTCACGCCCCGAGCGGCAGATCGCCGCCATCATCGTCGTGATGACGCGGCCGGCCGCCGGGCTCGACGACGCATTGCAGATGCCACTGCACCATCGGATGGGTGAGCGCGCGGCCATAGATGACGATCTGCTCGGCGCGCCGGTTGCCGCGGATGTCGGAGAGGCGGATGCTCTCCTCCAGCCCGACCTCGATGCCCGGCGCCGCGAACTCCCAGGCCGAACCGTCCGGCAGCGACAGCAGCACGGCATCGCCGCTGCCATAGCGCTGCGCGGCCACCGCCGGATGCAAGTGGAAGCGGAGGACGAAGGCGTCGCGCCCGCCCCGTGCGATCGTGCCGCCCGTCGGACCGGTGAAGGCGTCGACGCCGTCGAGGCGGTCGCCATAGGGCGCCAGCACCAGCTTGCGCTCGTGGCGGATGCCGAAACGGGCGACATAGCCGTCATGCGCGGCCGAGACGCTCATCTGGCCGCGGTCTTCCTCCCGCGCCACGGTGATCGGGCTCGGGCCGGCGATGATCGCCTCGCCCAGCTTGTCGGCGAGATAGTTGCCGGTCAGGAAGCGGCAGGACGAGGAATCGTTCATCGTCACGGTCGAATGCGCGGCGGTGGTGCGCGCCATGCGGCGGAGCGCCGTGGCGCCGGGACCCGGCACGCCGCAATTGACGATCAGCGGCTGGCGGCCGACGCTCATCTCGAAGGCGAGACAGCCGGCATGCGCGTCGAGCGACAGGACCGGCGCGGGCGGCGCGCCCGTATCCATCAGGATCACCGTGTCGCCGGCGTCGAGCCGCTGATAGCCGACATAGGGCGCGTTGCGGCCGGCCGAGCCGCGCGCGTCGTCATAGGCGAGCACGGTGGCGAGCAGGCCGAGCTGCGTCTCGCCCATGCCGTTGAACTTGGCGAAGGAGCCGTCGCTGTGCCGGAAGAAGCGCAGCATCGGCATCATCCGGTCGATGGCGCCGAGCAGCACGGCCGAGGGCTGCTGCCCGCGGGCGGTAAAGGCCTGGCGGAGCGGCAACAGGTCGACCAGAACTTCGAGGATGACGCCGGGATTGCGGCCGACATGGCCGCCATCGGGCAGGATCTGGCGCTGCAGTTCCAGGTCGAGCCAGCGCGACGCCTGCCGCACCAGGCGCGGCTGGTCGGAGAGCGACAGGCCGGCGGCCGCCAGCGCCATCATCACGCGGAGACGCGGCAGGCCGGGGGTGACGTCGCGCGCCACGCGGCGCAGCTGCCGCACCTGGCGGGTGAGCGTGCCCATGAAGCGGCGGTAGAAACCGTGGTCGCAGCCCTCGAGCAAGAGCGGCGTCTGCGCCAGCCAGGACAGGATCCGCCGCGCGGTCACGTCGGGATCGCGCGCCGCCGGGTCGTGCTTCTTCTGGAAACGGATCCACTCGTCGACCAGCGCCCTTGCGTTCGAGCGCGAGACGGCGAGGTCGGAGGCGCGCAGATGCCGCAGCCAGCCGAAGGCGTGCAGCCGCTCGGCCCAGGCGCGCGACGGCGCCTCGACCTCGAACACGGAGAAGCCGGCGACGTCGACCACCTCGCCGGCGAACACGAAACGGCCGGCATAGATGTCGTTGGCGATGGTGGGATCGGCGGTCCTGAGGTCGGTCGGCGCGATCAGTAGCCGCTCCGGCACCTGGCCATAATAGCGCCAGCGATAGAACGGGCTGGAATGGAACGCATAGCGCGCGCGGCGCCACGCGGACGCGAGTGCGAAGCGGACGAGCCGACCCCTGCCGGATCCTGCTCCGAACGCCATACCGTCTCGCTCCCTCATCTGCCGCTGATTTTTCTCTGATCTGTCATTCGACGGGGCGAACGAATCAGTCCACCGGCCTTTCGGCCCCATCTAATTGCGCCTTGGCGGAAATGGAAACCGTTTCCGGACGCCCCCGCCATGCTCCATCCCAAGGGAATCGGCGCGGGACGCCCGGCTTTGGTGTAGTGGCCCACCTCCGGCAAACGCATGGTTGCTGGTGCCGCCGGCCCCTAGAGTCGACGGAACCGGGCCGCGAAGAAGCCGTCGAGGCCACCGAGCCGCGGCTCGGCATCGGGCAGGTCCGACGGCAGCGTGCGCAGGAAACCGTCGCGGCAGATCGCCTCGACGCCGCCGACTTCGTCCGGCCGGATCGGCTCGAGCGCCAGCGGCAGGCTCGCGAGCGCAGGCGCCACCTGGTCCTCCCCCTCGGCCCGCTCCAGCGAACAGGTGCAATAGACGAGCACACCGCCCGGCTTCAGCATCGCCGTCGCGCGTGCGATCAGCCGCGCCTGCAGGGCCGCCAGCGCCGTCACGTCGCCCGGCCGCTTCAAGACGGCGACATCGGGGTGGCGGCGGATGGTTCCGGTCGCCGAGCACGGCGCGTCGAGCAGGATGGCGTCGAACTGCCGACCCGGCTCAAAGCTCTCGACATCGGCCGCGACCGTCTCGGCGGAAAGCTTCAGTCGCGCGAGGTTTTCGCTAACGCGGGCCAGACGGGCATCCGAGATGTCGACCGCCGTCACCTTGGCGCCAGAAGCGGCGAGCTGCGCGGTCTTGCCGCCGGGCGCGGCGCAGAGATCGGCGACGTCGAGCCCCTCCACCTTGCCGAGCAGCCTCGCCGGCAGCGCGGCGGCGGCGTCCTGCACCCACCATTCGCCCTCGGCGAAACCGGGCAGGCCGTCGACGGGGCCATGCGCGATCAGCCGCACGCTGCCCGTCGGCAGCACGACGCCACCGAGCTTCTCGGCCCAGCCGGCGGGATCCGACTTGACCGAGAGATCGAGCGAAGGCTCGAGGAGATGGGCGTTGGCGATGGCTTCGGTCGTCGCGGCGCCATAGTCCGCCAGCCAGCGTTCGTAGAGCCAATCCGGCACGTTGAGGCGCGCCGCGTCCTGCGAGGCGAGGATGGCGTCGCGCTGCTCGGTCAACCGGCGCAGCACGGCGTTGACCAGCCCCTTGAAATGACGCGCGTCACGATCCGCCTCGGCGCTCTCGACGGCGATCGAGACGGCGGCATGATCCGGCACGTCCATGAACAGGATCTGCGCCGCGGCGACATGCAGGATCGCCGGCAGCGGACCCGACTTGCGCGGCAGCGCCTTGTCGAGGAAGCGGCCGAGCGCATCCTCGATCTGGCCGCGCCGGCGCAGCGAGATGCCGAGGATCGCCCGCGCCAGCCCGCGTTCGCGCGGATCGAGCGTCTCGAACGGACCGTCCGTCGCGTCGATCGCGATGTCGAGCGGGCGATGCTCGGCCAGGACGGCCATCAAGGCGGTGGTGGCCGCCATGCGGGCTGCGACGCCGGGCCCGAGACGCGGCTTGCGCGGCGCGTTGCGGGCGGGGCGGTTTCCGGTAGCCTTTCCGGACTTCGGCTTCTCACTCAACCCCATGGCCCCCGGCCGGAGGCGCCGTTCGAGCCGGAGCCGCCCTGGCCCCAGGGGCCCTGCGACCGCGTCGGGCGCGGCGCGGCGCGGAAGCCGCCGGGCAGGTCGACGCGGGACTGGGGCCGGCCGGAAGCGCCGCCGCCGAAGCCCGAGGCGGAGCCGCCGAATTCGGCCTCCATCGCCATCAGGGCCGCGATGCGGTTCTCCGTGTCGGGGTGGGTCGAGAAGAGATTGTCCATGCGCTGCCCGGAAAGCGGGTTGATGATGAAGAGATGGGCGGAAGCCGGATTGGCTTCCGCCGCCTCATTGGGAATGTGCTCGGCCCCGCGAGCGATCTTGTTCAACGCCGAGGCGAGCGCGCGCGGATTGCCGCAGATCTCGGCGCCGAGGCGGTCGGCCGAATATTCGCGCGTCCGGCTCACGGCCATCTGCACCAGCATGGCCGCCATCGGCGCGACGATCATCATGACGATCGTGCCGATCATGCCGAGGCCGCCACCACCCTCGCGATCGCGGTTGCCGCCGAACAGGAAGGCGAAATTCGCCAGCATCGAGATCGCGCCGGCGAGCGTCGCCGTGATCGTCATGGTCAGCGTGTCGTGGTTCTTCACATGCGCCAGCTCATGCGCCATCACGCCGGCGATCTCGTCGCGGTTCAGCACCTGCAGCAGGCCGGTCGAGGCCGCGACGGCGGCGTTCTGCGGATTGCGGCCGGTCGCGAACGCGTTGGGCTGGGCGGAATCGATGACGTAGACCTTCGGCATGGGGAGACCGGCACGCTGCGCCAGATCGCGGACGATGCCGTAGTACTCCGGCGCGCTGCGTTCGTCGACCTCATGGGCGCCGTACATCCGCAGCACCATCTTGTCGGAGTTCCAGTAGCTGAAGATGTTCATGCCGGCGCAGATCAGGAAGGCGATCATCATGCCGCTCGAACCGCCGATCAGATAGCCGACTCCCATGAAGAGGGCGGTCATCGCCGCGATCAGCATGGCAGTGCGCATAATGTTCATCGGTCGCTCCAGACTTGAGTCACTCCAGACTTGGGCCGCTCCGGTTCGGGCGGGGCGCGGACGGCGCATTGCGATGCCGCGCGGGATCGACCTATATGATGGGAAGATGCAGGTCGACCTGCAAGTTGCGGTCGGGGCATCGGCTCCCGCGCCATTCGGCCCCCTCGACCGGATTTCCGCTCCCTTCCGGCTCCAGACATCCAAGGCCCATGACCGAAGAAGCAACCCCACCGCCCGCCCCTCGCCCGCTGAGCGAGGCCGCGCGCCGCGCGCTCGCCGAGGCCGAGGCCCGCCGCGCCGAGATCGACGCCGCGACGAAGCGCCCGCGCGAGATCCTCGGCCGATCCGGCCCCGAACCGGTCCGCTATGGCGACTGGGAGAACAAGGGCATCGCCAGCGATTTCTGAGGTTTCCGACAGCTCGCCCGAGCTCGACGGCCCCGCCAGCTTGCCGCTGGGGCCTCCACACCCTCGCCGTCATCCCGGACGCAGCGAAGCGAAGATCCGGGATCCATGTCGCAACGGCCTGAGGCCGTCGGCGCATAGGTCGGTGACCAAGAACGACCACCGAGTCCGTTGAGGGACGGATCCCGGGTCAAGCCCGGGATGACGGCGAGGGTGTCATGCGCGCCGTGCAAGAGATCCATAGGGCCTGGATGTCGGGATTCCGAGGCGAGGCTTCGCGACCGGCCTGATCACAATGTCGCCAAAGGCGCATCCGCCGGCCTCGATGGGCCGGCGGATGGTTATCGTGCGGCTAGTGCCGGTTCTGGCGGTTGGCGACGAGGTCGTCGACCACGGCCGGATCGGCCAGCGTCGAGGTGTCGCCGAGATTGCCGAACTCGCCCTCGGCGATCTTGCGCAGGATGCGGCGCATGATCTTGCCGGAGCGCGTCTTCGGCAGGCCAGGGGCGAACTGGATCAGGTCCGGCGAGGCGATCGGGCCGATCTCCGCCCGCACCCAGACCACCAGCGCCTTGCGCAGCTCGTCGGTCGGCTGCACGCCCGCCATCAGCGTGACATAGGCATAGATGCCCTGGCCCTTGATGTCGTGCGGATAGCCGACCACGGCGGCTTCCGAGACATGCTCATGCGCGACCAGCGCGCTCTCGACCTCGGCCGTGCCCATGCGGTGCCCGGAGACGTTCAGCACGTCGTCGACGCGGCCGGTGATCCAGTAATAGCCATCGGCATCGCGGCGACAGCCATCGCCGGTGAAATACGCGTTCTTGTAGGTGGAGAAATAGGTCTCCATGAAGCGCGCATGGTCCCCGAAGATGGTGCGCATCTGGCCCGGCCAGGAATCGGTCAGGATCAGGTTGCCCTCGGCGACGCCCTCCAGGACCTTGCCCTCGCCGTCGACGATGGCCGGCTTGACGCCGAAGAAGGGCAGCGTCGCCGAGCCCGGCTTCTGCGCGATGGCGCCCGGCAGCGGCGTGATCAGGATGCCGCCGGTCTCGGTCTGCCACCAGGTGTCGACGATCGGGCAGCGGTCCTCGCCGACGACGCGGTGATACCACTCCCACGCCTCCGGATTGATCGGCTCGCCGACCGAGCCGAGCAGGCGGAGCGAGGCGCGCGAGGTCTTCTTCACCGGCGCGTCGCCGGCCTGCATCAGCGCGCGGATCGCCGTCGGCGCCGTGTAGAAGATGTTGACCTTGTGCTTGTCGATCACTTCCCAGAAGCGGGAGTTGGTCGGATAGCTCGGCACGCCTTCGAACATCAGCGTCGTGGCGCCGTTCGAGAGCGGGCCGTAGACGATGTAGGAGTGGCCGGTGACCCAGCCGACGTCGGCGGTGCACCAGTAGATGTCGCCGTCGCGATAGTCGAACACCTTGCTGTGCGTCAGCGAGGCATAGACCAGGTAGCCACCGGTGGTGTGCAGCACGCCCTTCGGCTTGCCGGTCGAGCCGGAGGTGTAGAGGATGAAGAGCGGATCCTCGGCGCCCATCGCCTCGGGCTCGCAATATTGCGGCACCGTCTTGGCGAGATCGGAATAGAGGAAATCGCGACCGGCCTGCATCGGGACATCGGCGAAGGTGCGCTGGACGACGATCGTCCGCACGCCGCCGCCGACCTTGGCCAGCGCCGCGTCGACATTGGCCTTGAGCGGGATCTTCCTGCCCGCGCGCAGGCCCTCATCCGCCGTGATCACGAGATTGGAAGCGCAATCCTGGATGCGGCCGGCGAGGCTGTCCGGCGAGAAGCCGCCGAACACCACCGAATGCACGGCGCCAATGCGCGTGCAGGCGAGCATCGCGAAAGCCGTTTCGGGAATCATCGGCATGTAGATGGTGACGCGATCGCCCTTCTTGGCGCCCATCTCCTTGAGCACGTTGGCGAAGACGTTCACCTGCTCGGAGAGCTCGCGATAGGTGATCGAGCGGCTCTCGGTGGGGTCGTCGCCCTCCCACAGGATCGCCACCTGGTCGCCGCGCGCCGCGAGATGCCGGTCGACGCAATTCGCCGAGACGTTGAGAACGCCGTCCTCGAACCACTTGATCGAGACATTGCCCGGCGCGAACGAGGTGTTCTTGACCTTGGTGAACGGCTTGATCCAGTCGATCCGCTTGGCCTGATCGGCCCAGAAGCCATCCGGATCCGCGACCGAGCGCTCATACATGGCGCGATAGGTCGGCTCGTCGATCTGCGCGTTCTTCGCCCAGTCGTCCGAGACCGGATAGATCTTGTCTTCCATCGTCTTTCCTCCCTGGCAGCGCCGCGCGAAGCGAAGCGCGCCGTGATACCGCGGCGCATTATGCGAATCCCGGGCGGCCGGGCAAGGCAGACTAGAAAAGTTCGGAAAAGCCGAGCTGCAGCACGCGCACCCGTTTCGTCGCCGCGTCCTCCAGCGCGGGATGGACCGGAACATCGTAGACAGCGCGGTCGCGGCGACCCGTCACAGGTGCATAGGCACGGTCCGGATCGCCGGCGATGACCGTCACGCCGGCGCGGGCAACCCTTTCCAGCCAGGGCAGCAATCGAACCGCGAAGCCGCGATCATAGAAAACGTCGCCAGCGAGCAGCACGTCGACATCCGCCAGGTCGTCGCCGATCCGGTCGGCCCGCTGCGCCTCGATCGCGGCGCCGTTCGCAGCCGCGTTCAACGCGATCGCCGCGACGGCGAAGGGATCGATGTCGACGGCCGCGACATGACGGGCACCGGCCTGGGCCGCGGCGATCGCCACCAGCCCGGAGCCGGAGGCGAAATCGAGCACGCGCCTTTCGCGCACGGTTTCCGGATGATCGAGGATGTAGCGCGCCAGCCCCTGCCCGCCGGCCCAGGCGAAGGCCCAGAAGGGCGGCGGCAGGTCTTCCCGGTCGAGCGTCGCCTCGGTCAGGTGCCAAAGCGCGGTCGCCTCGTCGGCCTGGTGCAGGCGAATCTCCGGAACGAACGCGACCGGCGAAAGCCGGGTCTGCTCTTCGATGAAGCGCGCGGGGTCGGCGATCAAGCCGGGCTCAGATCGCGGCCGGGTCGAGGCCGCACAATTCGCAGATGAGCTTCCAGTGTTCATCGCTCACCGGCTGCACGGAAAGGCGCGAATTGCTGACCAGCGGCATGCCGTCGAGGCGGGGTTCGGCCTTGGCCGCCTCCAGCGTGTAGGGCTTCGGCACCGGCCGCACGGCGCGCAGGTCGACGCATTCCCAGCGGCCCGAATCATCGGTCGAATCGGGGTGGGCCAGCTTGGCCACCTCGACGATCCCGACGATCTCCTTGCCGATGTTGGAATGATAGAAGAAGCCGCGATCGCCGAGCTGCATGGCGCGCATGTTGTTGCGCGCCTGGTAGTTGCGGACCCCGTCCCATTCCTGGCCGGCGGCGCCCTTCTTCGTCAGATCGTCGAAGGAAAACACGTCGGGTTCGGACTTGAAGAGCCAGTAGGCCATGGGACGCTCCGGGTCGAAATTGGAAAGAAGGCTGACGCGGCCGGATCAGGCCGGCTTGCCGACGGCCCAGCGCCACGGGCGCACCACGGTTTCCTTGAACAGGTTCGCCTTGGCATAGGGATCGCCGGCGAGGATGGCGCGCGCCGCGGCCTCGTCCTCGGCCTCGACGATCAGCAGCGAGCCGCACATGTCGCCGCTCGCGTCCAGGAACGGTCCGGCGATCGCCACGCCGGCTTCCTTCAGCCACTCGATATGGGCGGGACGGTTCTCCATACGAACCGGCAGGCCGTCGTCCTTGTCGGTGAGAATGGCGACGAAATGCATGAAATCCTCCTGAAGCGTTTTCGAGCGAAGTGGATACCGGTTCGCGTGAAGAAAACGCGATCGAACAAAGAGTTGGCGTCGTTCCGCGTTTCCAGGAAGCACGGAGCGGTTCTGGAATTGCGGCGGCACGTTAGGCGGCGTGCCTCCGCGCGTAAAGGGTATGGCTGAACGCAGACGTTGAAAGGGCCGCGAGCGGCCCCGTCAACCGTCAGTCGACCTCGCGCTTCAGCGGCCGCAGCATCAGAGCCTCGGCGGCGGCATCGACCGAGAGCTTCCCCTCGAGAATGGCGGCGACCGCCTCGGTGATCGGCATCGGCACGCCGAGACTGCGGGCGAGATCGCGCGCCACCGGCGCGGTGGCGGCGCCCTCGGCCAGCGCCGGCGGCAGCGGCGCACCGCTGCCGAGCGCATGGCCATAGGCGAAGTTGCGCGATTGCAGCGACGAGCAGGTGAGCACCAGGTCGCCGAGGCCGGAAAGGCCCATCAGCGTCTCCGGCAGCGCGCCCATCGCCTCGCCGAGGCGGCGGATCTCGGCGAAACCGCGCGCGATCAGCGCCGCGCTGGCGCTGGCGCCGAGCGCCCGGCCGGCGACGACGCCGACGGCGATCGCCAGCACGTTCTTGAAGGCGCCGCCGATCTCGACGCCGAGCACGTCGGTCTCGGCATAGGGGCGGAAGCTCGACGAGCCGAGCGCATGGCAGAGCGCCATGGCGAGCCTCAGATCCGGCGCGGCGACGGTGACGGCGGTCGGCAGGCCGCGCGCCACGTCGGTGGCGAAGCTCGGGCCGGAGAGCACGACCGGCGCCGCCGGCGGCAGCGCCTCGCTCAGCACCTCGCTCATGCGCCGGGCCGTGCCCTTCTCGAGCCCCTTGGCGCAGAGCACGACCGGCGTGTCCTCGGCGATCGCGCCGAGATGGCCGGCAACCTCGCGCACCGTCTGGGCCGGCGTCGCGAGCAGGATCGCGTCGGCGGTGACGACGTCGGCGATCCGCCCGGTGACGCGCATCGCTTCCGGCAGCGCGACGCCGGGAAGATGCACGACGTTCTCGCGCCGTTCCACCATCCCGGCGACGTCGCGGCCCCAGAGCGTCACTTGCCTTCCGGCGCGGTGCGCCGCGAGCGCCAGCGCCGTGCCCCAGGCACCCGCGCCGACGACGGCGATGTGGTCGATCGTCATCCTGCAGTCTCCAGCGCCGGCAGATGGTCGAGCAGCGCGTCCAGTTCGCCGAACAGCGCCTCGCCGAGCGGCAACCTCAGCCAGAACAGCGCGAAGCGGATCGGCGGCCCGCCCGCATCGGGATGCATTTCCATCTGTTCCCAGGTCTCGGCGAAGTCGCCTTCGAGCGGCAGGTGGAAGAACCAGCGCCGATGCTGCCGCTCCGGGCCGTCCGGCGGCGCATAGCCATAGGCGCGCTCGCCGAGCAGGACCATCCGATCCGGCGCGACCAGCCCGGTCTCCTCCAGGAATTCACGCCGCGCCGCCTGCTCGGGCGTCTCGCCCGGCTCCATCGTGCCGCCGGGCACCTGGATGCCGTATTCGGGAAAATCGGGCTCGCGGAAGACCAAGAGCCGTCCGCGCCAGGTCGCGTAGAGCACGACCTTGCTCTTGCGGATGATGGCGGCGTCGCTCACGCCTTCGCTCCCTTCTGGCCCGAGCCGATCATCGGCGCGGCGAGCTGGTCGAGCGGCCAGCGCGGCCGCGCCGGGGCCGACAGATCGTCGACCATGTCCAGCGCCAATCGCTCGGCGCCGGCCCAGGCGATCATCGCGCCATTGTCGGTGCAGAGTGCATGCGGCGGCGCGATCAGCCGGAAGCCGCGCGCCGAAAGCTCGGCATCGAGACCGGCGCGCAGCGCCTTGTTGGCGGCGACGCCGCCGGCGACCACCAGAACCGGTTCGGTGATATCGGGAAACTCGGAGCGGAAGCGGTCGAGCGCATGGCCGACGCGATCGCGCACGACGGCCGTCACCGTGCGCTGGAAGGCGGCGCAGAGATCGTCGACATCGGCGTCGGAGAGCGGAGCGACCGCCTCGGCCTCGACGCGGAGCGCCGTCTTCAGGCCGGAGAAGGAAAAATCGCAGCCGGGCCGGCCGGCCATCGGCCGCGGCAGCGCGAAGCGGTCGGGATTGCCGCGCGAAGCGGCGCGTTCCACGGCCGGGCCGCCGGGATAGGGCAGCCCCAGCAGCTTCGCCGTCTTGTCGAAGGCCTCGCCCAGCGCGTCGTCGATCGTCGTGCCCCAGCGTTCGTACTCGCCGATGCCGCGCACCAGCAGGATCTGGGTGTGGCCGCCGGAGACGAGCAGCAGCAGATAGGGGAAGGCGACGCCATCGGTCAGCCGCGCCGTCAGCGCGTGCCCTTCGAGATGATTGACCGCGACCAACGGCTTGCCGGCGGCGAGCGCCAGCGCCTTCGCCGTCGTCAGCCCGACGATGACGCCGCCGATCAGGCCCGGCCCGGCCGTCGCCGCCACCGCGTCGAGATCGGCGAAGCCTACGCCTGCCTCGTCCATCGCCGCCTGCACCACCCGGTCGAGCGCCTCGACATGGGCGCGCGCGGCGATCTCCGGCACGACGCCGCCGAAAGCGGCGTGATCGTCGATCTGCGACAGCACGACATTGGAACGGATGGTGCCGCGCCCGTCGGCGTCGCGCGCCACCACGGACGCCGCCGTTTCGTCGCAGCTCGTCTCGATACCGAGGACCAGAACGGAAGAACCTGTCACCGGGGCCTTTCGCCGCGCGTTTCGCGGCTTGCTTGCGGATGGGCGCGTCGTGGCTAGACTGGCGCCGAAATTTTGCCCTGACGGGCGTCTCCCGACAGGCCCTAACATCCGGACCCGATCCCGTGCAATCCGCAGCCTCGCTTCCCCTCCTCCGCATCGGCACGCGCGGCAGCCCGCTGGCGCTCGCCCAGGCGCATGAGACGCGCGCCCGCCTCGCCGTCGCACACGGCCTCGACGAGGCTGCGATGGAGATCGTCGTCATCAAGACCTCCGGCGACCGCATCCAGGACCGCTCGCTGTCGGAGGCGGGCGGCAAGGGGCTCTTCACCAAGGAGCTGGAAGAGGCGCTGATCGACGGCCGCATCGACATCGCCGTGCATTCGTCCAAGGACGTGCCGACCTTCCTCCCCGAGGGGCTGACGTTGATCGCCTATCTGCCGCGCGAGGACGTACGCGACGTATTCCTGTCGCCGGTCGCTCCTTCGCTGCGCGAGCTGCCGCAGGGCGCGCTGCTCGGCACCTCGTCACTGCGCCGGCGCGCCATGGCGCTGCGCGTCCGTCCCGATCTCGTCGTCGTAGAGTTCCGCGGCAATGTGCAGACCCGACTCGCCAAGCTCGAAAGCGGCGTCGCGCACGGCACGCTGCTGGCGCTCGCGGGCCTGCGCCGGCTCGGCCGCGCCGACCTCGCCACGTCGATCATCGAGCTCGACGATTTCCTCCCCGCCGTCGGCCAGGGCGCCGTCGCGGTCGAGGGCCGGGCCGACGATGTCCGCGTCCGCGAGCTGCTGGCCGCGATCAATGATCCCGCGACCGAGATCGCGCTCCGCGCCGAGCGCGCCTTCCTGACCCGGCTCGACGGCTCCTGCCGGACGCCGATCGGCGGGCTGGCGACGCTCGAAGGGGGCGACCTGCTGTTCCGCGGCATCGTGCTGTCGCCGGACGGCCGGAAATCGGAAGAGACCCGCATGACCGCGCCGATCGCCGATGCCGAAAAGCTCGGCACGGCGGCGGCGGACGCGCTGATCGCACGGGGCGGCAAGACCTTCTTCACGACCGGCTGAGGCACGCGATGCGGCTGCTCGTAACCCGGCCAGAACCCGAAGCGACGCGCACGGCGGAACGCCTGCGCGCCCTCGGCCACGAGCCGGTGATCGCGCCGATGCTCGAAACCGTCTTCCTCGACCCGAAATTGCCGGCGATCGATCCGGCCGCGATCCTCGTCACCAGCCTGAACGGCGTGCGCAGCCTGACGCGCTGGACCCTGCCGGCCGGCTGGTTCGCTCTGCCGGTGCTCGCCGTCGGCGACCGCACGGCCGAGGCGGCCCGTGACGCCGGCTTCCGGGACGTCCGCTCCGCCGACGGCGACGGCGAGGCGCTCGCCACGCTGGCGATCGCGTCGCTCGATCCGAAGCGGGGACCGCTCTTCTATCCCGCGGCGACCGATCGCGCCGGCAACTGGCCGGACCGCCTCATCGCCGCCGGCTTCACTGTGCGGCTCGTCGAGGCCTATCGCATGGATCCGGTGACGAACCTGGCCGATTCGGTCGTGACCGCGCTGCGCGAAGAGACGATCGACGGCATCCTCGCCTATTCGCCGCGCACCGCGAGCACGCTGTCGCGGGCCTTGAAGGCCGTCCAGCCGCCACTGCCGCTCGCCGACGTGGCTTTCTATGCCCTGTCGCCGAACGTCGCGGCCGCGCTCGATTTCGACCGCGTGCTTGCGGCGAATGAGCCGACCGAGGACGCGCTGCTGGCGCTGATCGGCTGAGGCATGGGAACATCCCGGAGAGGCGTCCGTTAACGCAATCGTCTATACTGGGTCGCAAGCGACCGACGAGATCGAGGGGACATGGCCGAAGACGACACCTTCAATCCGACAGGCGACAAGCCCGGACAGCGCCGCAAGCGACCGCCGGTCACCATCGACCTCGAGGCCGAATCGAGCAGCGCGACGCCGCCTGCCGAGCCGGCGGCGGCGAGCGCGGCCGAAGCGCCGGTCGCGGACGCTGCTCCGGAACCGCCAGTTTCCCCCCCTTACGAGCCGGAGGCCGGCGTGACGGCAAACGAAGCCGCTGAAGCCGCCGACCGTCCGAGCGCTGGCCGCTTCGTCATTCCCATCCTCGCCGCGATTGGCGGCGGCGTTGTCGGCGGCCTGGTCGTCGCCCTGCTGTCGAGCTCCACCGGATCCAATCCGGTCACGAGCGCCAGCCTCGATTCGCGCTTCGCCGCCGTCGCGGCGCGGCTCGACCGGCTCGAGAAAGCCGAAACCCAGGTGTCTGCCCCCACGATCGATCCCGTCCGCCTCGCCGGTCTCGAAAAGGAGATCGCGGCGCTGAAGGAGGCGGCGAGCCGGCCCACCCCGGAACCCGCCGCTCCGGCCGTATCCGCGCCGCCGGTCGATCTCGCGCCGCTGGAGAACCGGCTCGCCGCGCTCGAATCGCGCCCCGCGCCGACCGCCGAGGCGCCGGTCGACCTGTCGCCGCTGCAATCGCGGCTGGACGCGCTGACCACCCGCCTCGACGCCGTCGAGGCGCATCCGCCGGCCGATCCGAAGACGGAGGCCGCCGCCCGCGTCATCGCAGTGACGGCGCTGCGCCAGGCCGCGACCGGTTCCGGCCCCTTCGCCACCGAGCTCGCGGCGGTGACCGCGCTCGGCGAAACCGGCCCCAGCCTTGCCGCGCTCGAACCGATCGCCGGCAGCGGCGCGCCGTCGAAGGCCGATCTGATCGCCGCCTTCCCGGCCGTCGCTGAACAGATCCGCCTCGCCGCCGCCAAGGTCGATCCGGGCTCCAGCCTGATCGACCGGCTTGCCGCCTCGGCCGGCTCGCTCGTCTCGGTCAAGCCGGCCGGTCCGATGGCCGGCAGCTCGGCGACTGCGATCGTCTCGCGCATGGAAGCCGCCGTGAAGGCGGGCGACCTCGCCGAGGCACTGCGCGAGAGCGAGGCGCTCGACGCGATCGCCCGCGCCCCGCTCGCCGACTGGGCCGCGAAAGCGGCCTCGCGCATCACCATCGACACCGCGCTCGGCGGCCTCGCCGCCGCCGGCAATCCCGTGAACTGACGGAGAGACCATGATCCGCATCCTGGTCTATGTCGCCCTGGTCTTCGCCATCGCGGCCGGCTTCGCCTGGCTCGCCGACCGGCCGGGCGCCATCGCGCTGACCTGGCAGGGCTACGAGATCCAGACCAGCCTGATGGTCGCGGCGGTCGCGCTCGCCGTGCTGTTCGTCGCGCTGGCGATCGTGCTCTGGCTGATCCTCGCCGCCGTGCGGGCGCCGCGCCTGTTCGGCGGCTGGCTTTCGGGCCGCAAGCGCGACCGCGGCTACCGCGCGCTGTCGCGCGGCATGATCGCCATCGGCGCCGGCGACCTGAAGCGCGCCAAGCGATTCTCGACGGAATCGCAGAAGATCCTGAAAGGCGAGCCGCTGACGCTGCTGCTTACCGCGCAGACGGCTCAGCTCTCCGGCGACGGCGCCGGCGCCCGCGCCGCCTTCGAGACCATGCTGGACGAGCCGGAAACCCGGCTGCTCGGCCTGCGCGGCCTCTATGTCGAGGCGCAGCGGAGCGGCGAGCACGAGGCGGCCCGCCACTATGCCGAGGAAGCCGCCAAGGCGGCACCGGGCGTCGCCTGGGCCGGCACGGCGCTGTTCGACGACCAGGCCGCGCATGGCGAATGGCAGGCGGCGCTGACGACGCTCGGCGCCAACCTGCACGCCAAGCTGATCGAGCGCGGCCGCGCCCACCGCCTGCGGGCCGTGCTTTTGACGGCGCGCGGCATGGAGCAGGAAGCCGCCAGTCCCGAAGAGGCGCGCGCCGCGGCGCAGGAGGCCGCCAAGCTCGCCCCCGGCCTCGTGCCGGCGACGACGCTTGCGGCGCGGCTCCTCACCCGTCAGGGCGACATCAAGCGCGCCGTGCGCCTGATCGAGACCGCCTGGCGGCACGAGCCACATCCCGAGCTCGCCGAGGCCTATGGCGCGGTGCGCGCCGGCGATTCGGCGCTTGACCGGCTGAAGCGGGCGCAGCGCCTCGCGACGCTCCGCCCCGGCCATCTCGAAAGCCGCCTCGCCGTCGCCCGCGCCGCGATCGACGCGCGCGACTGGCCGCTTGCCCGGCGCGAACTCGCCGCCATCGACGAGAAGGACCGCACCGAGCGCTTCTGCCTGCTGATGGCGGAGATCGAGGAGGGGCCTGATGGCAATCGCGGCCATGTCCGCGAATGGCTCTCGCGCGCCGTCCGCGCGCCGCGCGATCCGCAATGGATGGCCGACGGCTACGTCTTCCCGGCCTGGGCGCCGATCTCGCCGATCACCGGCCGGCTCGACGCGTTCGAATGGCGCACGCCGACCGTGGCGCTCGCCGACGACCAGCGCCCGGCGATCGACCTCGTCGTCGAAGAAGAAGACGAGGATGCGCCCGAGCCGCTGGTGATCGAGGCGAACCCGGTGCCGAAGCCGGCCGATGTCTCGCCGCGCCCCTCGGAACCGGCACCACCTCGCCCCGCCGCGGCGGAAGCCCGGGCAGCGTCGCCGGCGCCGGTCAATGGCGGCGTGGCGGAGGCCGTCGCGGTGCCGCCGATTCCCGACGATCCCGGCATCGAGGATCCCGAGCCCGCGGCCGCAGATCGGCTGCGCCTGCAATGAGCCGGTGGAGAAGCGCGACTAAGGCTTGAAACGCTCCGGGAATATGGCTATGAACCCCCTCGATTTCACCGCTGCCCCGCGCGGCGCCTCGTGAAGTCCCGGGTACGCCGCTTTAGCTCAGCTGGTAGAGCACATCATTCGTAATGATGGGGTCACAGGTTCGAATCCTGTAAGCGGCACCACTTCCCCCCATATTCGATATAGAATGACCCGTCTGGCCGGACACAGTCCGCGTGCGGGCAAGTGGCGCCGGCATTCTCCGGCTCGATACGGGGCGATTGGACCGAACGTGAATCGCAAGCGCATCCTGGCCCTTGGCGGCACGCTGCTCGCCGTTCCCCTCCTCGCCGTGCTGCTCTATGTCGGGATGCTGCTGCTGACGGGCAATTTCCACACCGTCATCGCCGGCACCCTCTATCGTTCGGCGCAGCCCTCGCCGCAGCGCATCGACCAATATGCGCGCGACTACGGCATCCGCACCATCATCAACCTGCGCGGCGCCAATCCGGGCGCGCCCTGGTATGACGGCGAGATCGCCGAATCCGCGCGGCGCGGCATCGCCCATGTCGATTTCCGGATGTCGTCGCGCACCGAGCTGACCCAGGACGAGGCGGCCGCGCTGGTCGATATCTTCAAGACCGCGGCCAAGCCCGTCCTCATCCATTGCGCCGATGGCAGCGACCGCACCGGCCTCGCCGCGGCGCTCTATGTCGCCGCTGTGGCGAAATTGGGCGAAGAGGCGGCCGAAGACCAGATCGCGCTGCGCTACGGCCACTTCTCCATTCCCTTCGGACCGACCTGGCCGATCGACGCCACCTTCGAGGCGCTGGAGCCCTGGCTCGGCTATCCAAGCTCCTGACCCGGACCGCCCTTCAGGGCCGCCGGCTTCCTAATAGGCCGTCCAGCCGCCATCCGTGGCGTAGGTCGCGCCGGTCAGGTTCGACGCTTCCGGCGACAGCATGAACAGCATGACCGCCACCTGCTCCCACACCGTCGCCGGGCGATGCTTCGGATCGGCATAGGAGAGGATCGACTGCGTCTTGATCCGGCCCATGCTGTCGCCCTGGCCCTCCCGGTTCATGATGGCGACCAGCTCACCGGCGCGCGCGATCATCGGCGTGTCGGTGGCGGCCATGTTCACGGAGTTCACGCGGATGGCGTGGGGCGCGTAGTCGATCGCCGCATTCGCCGTCAGCCCGTTCACGGCATGCTTGCTGGCGACATAGGCCGGATTGCCGGCGAGCCCGGTCAGCCCGGCGATCGAGGCGACGTTGACGATGGCGCCGCCCTGCCCCTGCGCCACCATCTGGCGGAGCTCGGCCCGCATCGACTTGAAGACCCCGGTCGCGTTGGTGGCGAAGACGTTGTCCCAATATTCGTCGGTGGCGCGATCGATCCGCGCGAAGACCAAGTCCTTCTGCTTGGCGTAGTCGATCGGGTCGCCGGAATAGACGCCGTCCATCACGCCGGCATTGTTGAGCGCGAGGTCCAGCCGGCCGAAGCGCGCGACCGCGAGTTCGACCAGCGCGTCGCAATCCGCCGTCCTGGCGACGTTGCCGACCCGGAAGGCGATGCGGCCGCCGGATGCCTCGATCTCGGCCGCCGTCCTGGCGGCCTCGTCGGGCAACCAGTCCATGCCGACGACATTGGCGCCCTCGCGCGCGGCGCGGATCGCCGCCGCCCGCCCCATGCCACGCGCGAACCCGGTGATGACGAGCGTCTTGCCCTTGAAGCGGTCGGGCACGAAATAGGCGGGGTCCACGGGCGGGACCGCGAGATTGTGGTTCTCCGGCGCCGCCGCGATCTCGCCGGTCTCGGTCGTGGCCGCCTGGGCCGAAACGGCCTGCAACGACGGCAACGTCGCGGCGCCCGCCGCGATGCCTTGAAGCACGGTCCTTCGTCTCACCATCGTCTCCTCCTCAATAGGCGATCCGCAGCAGTGCGCTGAGGCTGTACCAGGGCTCCAGCGCGTCGTTGACGGCGTCGGCGACGCCGGGACCGGGGAAGGTCGCGGCGGCGCTCATCTGGAAATAGACATTGCGGCTCGCGAAATATTTCGCGGTCATATTGGCCTCGTAGCCGAGCGGACCGTCGGCGAGCGTGCTCAGCGTGCCGCCCAGATTGTTTCGCTGGTTCGCCTCGAACAGCCAGAGTTGCGGCACCAGCTCCCAGCGCGACGCCGGCCGCAGCCGCAGCTGCAGGCGATGCGCCGTCAGATTCGTGTCCTGGAACATCTTGTAGTGGTTGATGCCCTGCACCCATTCCTCGGGCGTGCCGCCGGAGAGCAGCGGATCCCAGCGCTCATAGGTCGCCGTATCGGGATCGTCGCCCGAGAAGCTCGACAGACGGTAGCTGACGGTCGGGCGCCAGGGCAGATCGGCGAAGGTGTAGCCGAGCTCGCCATAGCCACCCCACGCCCGCATCGGAAAACTGTTCTCGTCATTCCACTGATAGCCGAGCTCGGCCCGCGCATAGGGGCCGGACCGCCCCTCGACGGTCGGCATCCAGGCGAGGCGGCCATCGATGACGTTGAGCCCGGCGCGCGTGCCGGCCGCGGTGCGCGTGTAGTAGCCGAAGCTCGATTCCGGCACGTGGAGATAGGTGACGCCCGCCTGCCAGACCCGCCCGAGCCCCGTTTCCAGATTGAGGCCGCGAATGATCGTGCCGCTGTCGAGGTCCGGCAGTTCGTCCGGATCGAGCTGGAACAATTGCAGCCGGGTCGTGTTGTAGCGCGCCTCCACCATCGAGAGATTGTCGGCGGCGATGCGGGGATTGAGCTGGAGCGCGGCGCGATCGAAGCCGTTGCCGGCGTCGAGCCGGATCAGCATGCCGTCGGCGATCTGGAACGGCTGCCGGCCGGTCGTCAGATTGACGACCAGTCGCGAACCATCCTCCCAGGTCTTGCCGGTGACCAGGCCGACAAACGCATCCTCGAGCCCGCCGGACCCGCGCGTCTCGTCGGTGAACAGCTCCTGCCCCAGCGTGCCGGCGAGCAGGTAGGAAAGGCTGCCATAGACATAGGTCGAGGGCGCGATCGGCGCGATGCCCTGCAGCCCGAGCTCGGCATAGCCTTCGACGGACGGCCCCCAGCCGGCGCCGGACGGACTGTCGGCGAGCGGATTGGCGCCGACGAAGGCGTCGGGATCGCCGTACCACGCGTCGCGATTGGCGTAGGCGAGTCCCGCCGCCTCGAATTTGAGCTTGAGGAGCGAATCCGCCCTCTGGGAGAGATAGGGAAAGCGCGGGCCCGGTTCGCCGCCACCGACCGCGGCGCCCGAAACCGTGACGGAGAGGTCGATGACGACGCCGCCGGTATCGCCCGGCGTGATCTGCGGGGTGACCGACTGGATCCCCGGAAGCGCGCGAACCCGGCCCAGCCCCCAGTCCAGCATCAGGTTGTGGAAGGGCGAACCCGGATAGAGATCCAGCGTCTTGCGCACCCGATCCTCGAGCGCCCGCCGCGCGGGGGAATCGGCCATGTCGGGGATCGCGATCCGGACGGCGCTGATGGTCGCGTTTTCCCAGGAATCGAGCGGGCCGTCGGCGCGCGCGGGCACGCCGGAGAGGCCGGCGCTCCCCACCAGCGCCAGCAAGAGCAGGCTCGCGCGGATGGCGTTGGCTGCGTTTGCCGGGGGATTGCGCACCCGCGGCACCTCCCTCGTCGATCCCACTGCCCGCGCGAAGCGTAGGGGATGGTGCTGCGTGACACAAATCCCGGATGCGGCCCGCCGGAACATTGGCTGGCGGGAAAGCGCTTGCGCGCCATGACATGCGGGGCCCGGCTCCGCTATCATAGCCGCGACACGTCGTTGACAGGGAGTTTCCGGATGCGAGCAAACGGGAGGACGATCGCGGGCAGAGCCCGGCCGGGACTGGCGGTGGCCGCCATGATCGGCCTGATCGCGACCGTCCCTGCCCAAGCCGACGCGCTCCGGCTGGATCCGCCTCCGGTCGCCGGCAAGGACAAGGCCGCGCCGGATTCGCGCCAGCTCGAGCCGGAAACGGCGGACGATGCCGTCTATGCCCGGATGTGCGACGCGTTCGGCGAGGGATTCACCTACTCCCCGGCGACCGGCGCCTGCCTGAAGATCGGCGGCTATGTTAAGTTCGGCACGTCCTTCGGGGGAACCAGCGGCTTGAGCACCCGGCCCGGCTCCGGCAAATAGCCGCCGGGCGGCGCGACGCGCCACGGGCTTCCTCCCGAGGCCGGGAAACCACCAGCCCCGCTGGACATCGAGACGAAGACAGGGCCGATGGCGACCGCGAAACTTCCCCCCGAACTCCTGGACGGCAGCTTGCCTCCGCACCTCGTCGAGCAGGCGATCGAGCGCGCCGAACCCGGCAGGGGCCGGCTCGCCGACGCCCCGGCCGACATTCCGGCGCGCGGCTGGCGCGACATCCTCTGGCGCGTGTTCGAGAGTTCGCTCGAGGACCGCGTCCTGTCGCTGGCCGGCGGCATGGCCTTCTTCTGCCTGCTGGCGCTGTTCCCCGGCCTCAGCGCCATGGTCACGCTGTACGGGCTGATCGCCGACAGTTCGACCATCAACAACCATCTTTCCGGCCTCGCCTTCGTATTGCCCGCCGGCGCCTTCGAACTGATCGCCGACCAGGTCAACCTGGCGGTGAAGGCCTCGAGCGGCACGTTGAGCTTCAGCTTCGCGCTTTCCTTCCTGTTCGCGCTCTGGAGCGCCAATGCCGGCATCAAGGCGACGATCGACGGCCTCAACGTCGCCTATGGCGAGCGCGAGACGCGCAGCTTCATCGCCTTGAACGTCGAGAGCCTGATCTTCACCTTCCTCGGAATCGCGGCCGGGATGGGCGCGATCGTGTTCATCGTCGCCGTGCCGATCGCCTTCCAGGTCCTCGAGGTCGGCAGTACCTCGGAAACCTGGATCAAGTGGCTGCGCTGGCCGGTGCTCGGCTTCTTCGTCTGGATCGCGCTCGCCATCCTCTACCGCTTCGGCCCCTGCCGGGCGCAGCCGAAATGGCGCTGGGTGACCTGGGGCAGCACGGTCGCGGCGATCCTCTGGATCATCACCTCGATCAGCTTCTCCTGGTATGTGTCGAGCTTCGGCAGCTACAACCGAAACTATGGCGCGCTCGGCGCGATCATCGGCTTCATGACCTGGATCTGGTTGTCGGCGACGGTGATCCTGATCGGCGCCGAGCTGAACGCCGAGATGGAGCATCAGACCGCGCGCGACTCCACCACCGGGCCGGCGAAGCCGCTCGGCAAGCGCGGCGCCAGCGTCGCCGATTCGATCGGTCCCTTGGTCGACTGACCGTCCGCGCACGAGGCAACGAAATCGCGTGGCCGGCGTTTCGATGGAACGCCAGACGCAGAAAGCGATATCGCCCATGGCCGATCCCCTCCGCATCGAGATCCCCACCACCGAGACCGAGGCGCTGGAACCGCCCGAGACCATGCGGGGGCCCCTCGCCTCCGACCCGAAGCTGGTGATCCAGGCCTGCCTGCTGGCGATCGCGGTGCTGGTGGTCTGCTATGTCGCCGCCAGCATCATCCTGCCGATCATCCTGGCGATCATCCTGAAGCTCCTGTTCCAGCCCGGCATGCGGCTGCTGGAGCGCCTGCGGGTGCCGCGCAGCCTCGCGGCGCTGCTGCTGATCTTCGCCGTGTTCGGCTTCATCGTCGGCGTCGGCGCGGCCCTGTCGGGGCCGGCGACGGCCTGGGCGGAGAAGCTTCCCGGCGGCGTGCAGCGGCTGGAGGAGCGGCTGCGCTTCCTGAGCCAGCCGATCGGCGCGCTGCAGAAATTCCTGCACCAGTTCGACGGCGTGGCCGGCGCCAGCGGCGGCGCCTCGGGGCCGACGCTGGCGGAAACGCTGATGAAGGGCACGCAGCATTTCGCCAGCGGCTTCTTCGAGACGATCCTGATCCTGTTCTTCCTGCTCGTCTCGGGCGACACCTTCCTGCGGCGGATGGTCGAGATCGTGCCGAGCTTCAGCGACAAGCGCCGAGTCGTCGAGCTGTCGCAGCAGGTCGAGGAGAACGTCTCGGCCTATCTGGTGACGATCACGCTGATGAACCTCGCCGTCGGCGTCGCCACTGGCCTCGTGATGTGGGCCTGCGGCCTCGGCGATCCCGTGCTCTGGGGCACGGTCGCCTTCCTGCTCAACTACGTGCCGATCATGGGACCGCTCGCCGGCGTGGTGCTGTTCCTGCTCGCCGGCCTGCTCACCATCGACCCGCTCTGGCAGGCGCTGCTGCCGGCCGGCCTCTACCTGCTGATCCACATCCTCGAGGGCGAGGCGATCACGCCGATGCTGCTGGCGCGGCGGTTCACGCTGAACCCCGTTCTGGTGATCATCTCGCTGATCTTCTGGTTCTGGATGTGGGGCGTTCCCGGCGCGATCCTCGCCGTACCGATGCTCGCCATCGCCAAGATCATCTGCGACGGCGTCCGCCCGCTCAACCCGCTCGGGCATTTCCTGGAAGGCTAGGCCCACCTCAAGAAAAAGGCCCGGCGTCCATGCGGGCGCCGGGCCGAAACCGATCCGTTCGGGCGGTTGCGCCTTAGCGCGCCTTGCCGCACTGGGCGTTGATCGTGCCCGCGACCGCGACGCCGCTGGCGAAGCCCGGCGACTGCAGGATCATGCGGACCGACGAGCCCTCGACCAGCGTGGCGTAGCCGGACGGCATGCCGACCTCGCCCTTGGTGCCGTTGCTGCGGGTGTATTCGAGCACCACCGACGCCTTGGGCGGCACGCCGCCGATCGAAACGCGCCAGACGCGGTCGACGCTGCCATCGACGATCGTCTTGGCGCCGGCGCCCTTCAGGTCCCAACGCGTCTGCTTGCAGGCGGGATCGCCGGCCGGCGCCGCCGCCTTGGTCTTGGCGAGGCCGGCGCTCGGGCCGAGGGCGATCGCGGCGGAAAAGGCGGCCAGGGCCAGCGTCAGTGCGGAACGGTTCATGCGGAATCCTCGGGAAATGATCGGGATAGCTATCAAGAGGTCGCGGCCGGCTTCAAGCCCGGCGGCCGGCAGGGGTGGATTTTGCGGCGCGGTGTGGCCGCGCCGCCCGATCGACCCGCGTCAGCGCAGCGCCGGCGGCATCTCCTGATAGCCGTCGGCCGCCTGGTAGGGCGCGGGTCGCGGCGCGGCGGGAGCGGCCGGCGCGACCGAGGCGGTCGGCGTCTGGTCGACGAACTCGACATCGACCCCGACCTTCACCAGCTTCACCAGCTCCTGCGCATCCCAGTTGGTCAGGCGCAGGCAGCCATGGCTGTTGGTCTTGTCGATCTTGCTCGGCTCTGGCGAGCCGTGAATGCCATAGGTCGGCTTGTCGAGGCCGATCCAGACCGTGCCGACGGGATTGTTCGGCCCGCCCGGCAGGCGCAGCGCCTTGGTGTTGTCGCCCTGCTGGAAATTGACCTGCGGCCGGTACCAGTAGTCGGGATTCTCGGCGACCGCCTTGACCGCGTGGATGCCGGATGGAGACGGCAGGGCGGCGCTGCCGATCGTCGCCGGATAGGCGACGACGACGTCCCAGTTCTCGTTGTAACCGAGCAGCTGCCGGGTGCTCGCATCCGCCACCAGATGCGCGACCTTGGCCTTGGCGTTGGCGCCGACATCGACGACGGCGATGATCGTGCCGGGCTGGTTGAAGTCGGCTTCCGGGTTCAGGCGGCGCAGGAAGGTCTCGTCCATGTGGAAGCGCTCGGCCAGCGCCTCGACCGGGTCGCGGTAGGACAGCGCCGGCAGCTTCGCCATCTCGGCATAGTCCTTCGGCATGTCCGGCACGAACGGTCCGGCCACGTCCTTGGCGGTGATGGTGTAGTCCGTCATCACCGGACGGTCGGCGACGGATTGCAGGATATCCCAGATGTCGGGCCCGAGCTTTCCGGTCGCCGGCAGATTGTGCATCGACTGCAACGCCGAGATCGCCTTGGTCAGGTTGCCGCCCTGGCGGCCATCGATGACGCCCGGCGAGACATGGGCGCGGTCGAGCAGCACCTGCAGCATGACGATGACGGGATCGGGCTTGTCGGTCTTCGCCGGCAGGGCGCCATGCGGCGCCGAATTGACCTGCTCGATGAAATCGGCCGGAAGCGGCGCGACCGGCGCGCGGCGGGCCACGGTCGCGGCGGGGGCGGGCGTGGACGCGACCGGCGCCGGCGCGGCCTGGGGCTGCGCATAGCCGGCCGGCGGCGGCACCTCATAGGGATCGCGCGAATAGGGCTGCGGCCGCTCATAGGCCTGCGGCTCGGGATAGTAGCCGCGCTGGTCATAGGCCGGCGACGGCTCGTAGCCGTAGTCCGGCTGCTCGCGCCATTGCTGCGCGAGGACTGGCGCGGCGGTGCAGAGCACGACCAGCGACGACGTCAGCATCATGCGGGAAAGGACGACCAACAAGGCGGGACTCCATGCCAGAAACGACGCGGCATCAGGCGACTGTCATTGACCGAATTTTAGGAAAACAGGGTTAACAATCCTTCACCGCCTCCCGCATGGCGAGCATCGGCTTGCCCGCGGCCCTCGTTTCCGGATCGACCGCATGAAGGACTATACCCATCGTCAGAAGGCGCTCGCCTATGTGCTGGCCGGCACCGCAGGCTTTGTCGACGCCATGGGCTTCCGCCATCTCGGCGGCCTGTTCGTCTCGTTCATGAGCGGCAACACGACCCGCCTGGGCGTCGATGTCGCCATGGCGGACTGGTACCGCGCGGCCGAGATCGTCGGCATCATCGCCGTCTTCGTCGGCGGCGCCACCCTCGGCGCGCTGATCGGCAACGAGGGCCAGCGCAGCCGCCGCGCCGCCATCCTGTGGACGGAAACGGCGCTGCTCGCCATCGCCGCGCTGGCAGGCCATTTCAGCATCGCCGTGATCGGCACGGTCGCCATGGCGCTGGCGATGGGCGTCGAGAACGCTGTGTTCCAGAAGAACGGCGTGCCCGGCATCGGGCTGACCTATGTCACCGGCGCGCTGGTCAAGGTCGGCCACCGCCTGGCGTCGGCGCTGCGCGGCGGCGATCGCTGGGCCTTCCTGCCGGTGCTGCTGCTCTGGGCGTCGCTCTGCTTCGGCGCCCTGCTCGGCGCCGTCACCTATGGCGCCATCGGCCTGCCGGGGCTGTGGTTCGCCTGCGCCATCACCGCCAGCCTCGCGATCGCCTCGCACAAGCGCAGCTGACGTGAACGTCAGCTCGTTTTTGTGCATCGCACCATGACGTTAGGGTCGAATGCTGCTCTGCATCCAGCGCAGGGCAGGCATGAGTTTTTTCGCACTGCTCATTCCTGCGGACGCCGACTAAATTCAGCTCATCAGAACGGCGACAGAGAAATCCGGCGCCGCTGATAAGTCCGATGACCGGCGTGGAAAGGAACAGACGATGGTCAGCCTCGTTGCCTCCTACAAGACCTGGATGAAGTATCGCGAGACCCGCAGCGAATTGTCGCGCCTCGACAACCGTGAGCTCCGCGATCTGGGCATCAACCGCGCCGACATCAAGGCGATCGCCAAGCAGGCCGCTGGATACTGAGAAATTCCGAGTTCGTTGGGGAACGAACCTCCTCCCTCGTTCCCTGCGATTAGGCACCCGCGAACCTCCTCCCTCGCGCGGTGCCATCAACTAGAAGGCCCGTCGACCTCCTCCCCGACGGGCCTTTTTCTTTGCCCAAATTTCCGCTGACGTAGACGTCATGCGTCGCGGCCGCACCCGATCGTCATCGCGCCGGCCGCTTTCGCGCCGCGCTATCGCACATTCCCGATCGAGTTCTTGACGGTGTCGTGCCGCGCCTTGCCGCCCGGCTGGCCGGCCTTGTCATCGGTTTCGCCGCCCGGCGGCGTGCAGCGATCCGACTTCCGGCATTGCGGCGGCGTCTGCGCGCGCTCGGCGCCGGCCTCGCCGGCGACGAAGACCGCTGTAATGGCGACGACGATGGCTGCGATCCCGTGGGGCATGGCGACCTCCTGACCGATCGCCGCAGCATACGCCCCGCCGCGCGACGGCGGCAGTGACATCAGTCACCGCCGCCCAAGTGCGAACCTGGTGCGGACCTAGTGCGTCAGCGTCCGCCGCACCGCGTCGCGCCAGCCGGCGAGCTTGGCCTCGCGCGTCGCCGCGGTCATGGCGGGCAGGAACTTGCGATTGAGCCGCCAGCTCGCCGCGAAACCGTCCTCGGCCGGCCAGACGCCGGCCTGCCGGCCAGCCAGCCACGCCGCGCCCAGCGCCGTCGTCTCCAGCACCACCGGCCGGTCGACCGGCGCGTCGAGAATGTCGGCCAGGCGCTGCATGGTCCAGTCGCTCGCCACCATGCCGCCATCGACCCGGAGCACCGTCTCGCCAGCCTGCGCCCAGTCGCGCCGCATCGCGTCGAGCAGGTCGCGCGTCTGGAAGCAGACCGATTCGAGCGCCGCGCGCACGAACTCGTTCGGGCCGGTGGCGCGGGTCAGGCCGAACAGGGCGCCGCGCGCCTCCGCGTCCCACCACGGCGCGCCGAGCCCGGTGAAGGCGGGAACCAGATAGACCTCCTGATGCGGATCCGCCGCCTCGGCCATCGGCCCGGACTGGTCGGCCCGATCGAGCAGGCGCAGCCCATCGCGCAGCCACTGGATCGCCGCGCCGGCGACGAAGATCGAGCCCTCGAGCGCATAGGTCGTCTTGCCGTCGAGCCGGTAGGCGATCGTCGTCAGCAGCCGGTTCTGCGACGGCACGAAGTCCGCGCCGGTGTTGAGCAGGGCGAAACAGCCGGTGCCATAGGTCGATTTCAGCATGCCCGGCTTGAAGCAGGCCTGGCCGAGCGCCGCGGCATGCTGGTCGCCGGCGATGCCGGCGATGCGGATCGCCGCGCCAACCACGGATTCGTCCGTGACTCCGAAATCGGCGGCGGAATCGCGGACCTCGGGCAAGACCGCCTCCGGCACGCGAAGCAGTTCGAGCAGGTCGCGATCCCATTCGCCGGTGCGGATGTTGAAGAGCAGCGTGCGCGCGGCGTTGGTGGCGTCGGTCGCATGCACGCGCCCGCCCGTCAGCCGCCAGAGCAGGAAGCTGTCGACCGTACCGAAAGCCAGCTCGCCCCGCTCCGCCCGCGCCCGCGCGTCTTCGACATGGTCGAGGATCCAGGCGATCTTGGTGCCGGAGAAGTAGGGATCGAGCAGCAGGCCCGTCTTCTCGGTCAGCCCCGGTTCGGCGCCGGCCGCCTTCAGCTCGGCACAGAGATCCGCCGTGCGGCGATCCTGCCAGACGATGGCGTTGTGGATCGCCCGGCCCGTCGCGCGGTCCCAGACGATCGTCGTCTCGCGCTGGTTGGTGATGCCGATCGCGGCGATGTCGGTCAGCGCCAGATTGGCGTTGGCGAGCGCGAAGCGGATCGTCTCCTGCACCGTGCGCCAGATGTCCTCCGGGTCGTGCTCGACCCAGCCGGAACGGGGAAAATGCTGCGGGAACTCCTGCTGGCCGACGCCGCAGACCTGGTAGTGGCCGTCGAAGACGATCGCGCGCGTCGACGTCGTGCCCTGGTCGATCGCCAGGATGAAACTGCTCATTGGGTCCTCCCCGAACTGCCTGCGGGCCGATCTGAGCGCGCGACCCGCCGCTTGCCGCCACCCAGGTGACGCGCCAGCGGGCCATCGCAAGAACACGTCCGGAACCCGTTTTCGAAACGATGCTAACGATTCGCCGCTCCGAGCGCGAGGGAGCCGCCGCCTTGACTTGATGTCGATCTGCAACAGTTGGATCGGGAAAGGATGCGCGAGACGGATGCGGATGGAATGATGCGGAACTTTGACCGGCCGGTTGATATGCTTGTCGTCGTCGAAGCCGGATAATCGAGGCGATGACGGAAAGACCCGATGACGCGGCCGAATCGGAAATCGAGTTCGGCACGAGAGAATCCTTCGCAGCGCTCGTGCAGCAGTTCAGCGCCTTCATCGCCGCGTTGTGGAACTCGTCCGGCCGCCGAAATTTCATCCTGCTGACCGTCTCGATCATCGGCGTCATCATCGCGACGTCGGGCATGCAGGTGGTGCTGAACGCCTGGAACAAGCCGTTCTACAACGCCATCGAGACCAAGAACGTCTCGTCCTTCCTCTACTATCTGATGATCTTCGGCGGCATCGCCAGCATCCTGCTCGCGCTCAACGTAGCGCAGACCTGGCTGGCCCAGATGATCACGCAGCAGACGCGCAAATGGCTGACGCGCGACCTGATCGAGCAATGGCTGGCGCCGCGCCGCCTGGTCATGCTGGGCGATGCCGGCGAGATCGGCATCAACCCCGACCAGCGCGTGCACGAGGACGCCAAGCATCTGGCCGAGCTCTCGACCGGGCTCGGCATCGGCCTGTTCCAGTCGACCTTGCTGCTGTTCAGCTTCGTCGGCGTGCTCTGGGTGCTGTCGAGCGGCGTGGTGCTGACGCTCGGCGGCTACAGCTTCGTCATCCCCGGCTACATGGTGTGGTGCGCGCTGGTCTTCGCCATGACCGGATCCTGGGTCAGCTGGCGCGTCGGCCGGCCGCTGATCGGCCTCGGCGTCGAGCGCTATGCGCGCGAGGCCGACCTCCGCTTCGCGCTCGTCCAGGTCAGCGAGAACGCCAGCGGCATCGTGCTGAACGCCGGCGAGACCGACGAGAAGAAGCGCCTCAACGAAGAGCTCGACCGCGTGCTCGACGTCATGCGCCGCTTCGTCAACGCGGTGGCGCGCCTCACCTGGGTGACGGCCGGCTATGGCTGGATCGGCATCGTCGCGCCGATCGTCATCGCGGCTCCCGGCTATTTCGGCGGCAAACTCTCCTTCGGCGAGCTGATGATGGTGGTCGGCGCCTTCAACCAGGTGCAGAACTGCCTGCGCTGGTTCGTCGATAATTTCAGCGCCATCGCCGACTGGCGCGCCACTTTGGCCCGCGTCATGAGCTTCCGCGAGGCGCTGACCACGCTGGAGCAGCCGCGCGACAGCGGCGAGCGGATCGAATACGACCTCGAGCCGCTCGGCCATCTCGAGCTCGACAACGTCGCGGTAACGTGGATGGGCGAGCGCGCCCGCCTCGACGCGCCGCTCGTCGAGGTTTCGCCCGGCGACCGCGTGCTGATCGTCGACCGAACCGATTCCGCCCATGGCGCGCTGTTCTCGGCGCTCGCCGGCCTCTGGCCCTGGGGCGCCGGCAAGATCAGCCTGCCGCCGCGCGCCAAGGTGATGTTCATGCCGGAACGGCCCTATGTGCCCGACGGCTCGCTGCGCGCCGCCCTCACCTATCCGCTCGCGTCCACCGCCTTCAGCGAAGACGAGCTGACGGCCTCGTTGAAGCGGGTCGGCCTGCCGCGGCTCGGCGCCTCGCTCGATCGCCGCGCACGCTGGGCCAAGGAGATCTCCTATGACGACGAGGTGCGGCTGACGCTCGCCCGGCTACTGCTGCTGAAGCCGCAATGGATCTTCACCGAGCAGACCATCGACGGAATGGACGAGGACCAGCGCGCCATCTTCACCTCGATCCTGCGAGACGAGCTGGCGAAGGCGGGGCTCGTCACGGTCTCGAGCCGGGCCTCGGCGACGGATTTCTATACGCGCACCGTGAATCTCGTCCTCGACGATTCCGGCGCGGAACCAGAAGCGGCGGCGGCCCGGACGGAAGCCGCGGAACCAGCGGACAGCAAGCGAGCGGCAGCGGATGACAACCAGAACACCGACGCGGCAGGCATCGCCGAGGCGAATTAGCGCGTCCGCGCGCGAGAAGGGCGCGACGACGCAGGCCGCCGGCGAGGCCCCCCGGCCGGCCGCGCGCCTCTCCGACGCGGACCTGCTCGATCGCGTCCAGCGCCGGACGCTGCGCTATTTCTGGGATTTCGGCCATCCGACGAGCGGCCTCGCCCGCGACCGCACCCTCGGCAATGACGACGTCGTCACGCTCGGCGGCTCCGGCTTCGGCGTCATGGCGATCGTCGTCGGCGTGGCGCGCGGCTGGATCGCGCGCGACGAGGCGGTCGACCGGCTGCACCGGATGATCGGCTTCCTGGAGCGGGCGCCGAGCTATCACGGCGCCTTCCCGCATTTCATGCATGGCGCGACCGGCGCGACGGTGCGCTTCAGCCGCAAGGACGATGGCGCCGACCTGGTCGAGACGGCGCTCTGGATCCAGGGCCTGATCGCGGCGCAGCACTTCTTCGATCGCGCCGACGGCAAGGAACCCTGGCTGCGCGGCCGGATCGAACAGATGCGGCGCGCGGTCGAATGGGACTGGTTCACCCGCGACGGCCGCGACGTGCTGACCTGGCACTGGAGCCCCAACAACGGCTTCGCCATGAACCTCGAGCTGCGCGGCTGGAACGAGTGCCTGATCGCCTATGTGCTGGCGGCGGGCGCCGAAGAACATTCGATCCGCCCGGCCGCCTACCACAACGGCTTCGCCCAGGGCCGGACCTTCGACAATCGTCGCCCGCAGCGCGGCATCCTGCTGCCGCTCGGCCCCGATGGCGGCGGCCCCCTGTTCTTCGCGCACTACTCGTTCCTGGGGCTCGATCCGCGCGGCCTGGCCGACCGCTATGCCGACTACTGGGCCCAGAACGTCGCCCATACCCGGCTGAACCGGGCGCACTGCATCGCCAATCCCGGCGGCTTCGAGGGCTACGGTCCGAAGAGCTGGGGGCTGACGGCGAGCGACGGGCCCGAGGGCTATTCGGCCCATTCTCCGGACAACGACCGCGGCGTCATCGCGCCGACGGCCGCCATTTCCAGCCTGCCCTATGCGCCGGAGCTGATCATGCCGGTGCTCCGCCACTTTCACGACGATCGCGGCGACCAGCTGTTCGGCGAATACGGCTTCTTCGACGCCTTCAGCGACAGCGCGAACTGGACGGCGAAGACCCACCTCGCCATCGACCAGGGCCCGCAGGTCGTGATGATCGAGAACCACCGCAGCGGCCTCGTCTGGGACCTCGTCATGCGCGACCCCGAGATCCGGCGCGGCCTCCAGAGGCTCGATTTCAAGAGCCCGCATCTGTTGGGGGCGCCAGTGGCGTAGAAGGTAAGCGGCTTCAGCGGCCATACCCCTCCCCGTCATCCCCGCGCAGGCGGGGATCCATACAGCCGCGCCTCGGGAGGTTCGACCGACCGACAACCCGGCCGAATGGATCCCGGGTCAAGCCCGGGATGACGGCGAGCGGGGGGCTCGGTCGGAGCCAATGTATCGAATGACTGGGCCACTCCGGACACGGCCGTCGGTCTACTCCCTCGGGGAGAGGCGAAGCACACGCGCCGTAGTCATTCAGACGGAAGGCGTCTTCGACACCCGCTCGGGTGCCTCCCTTCGTTCAGACCAGAAGCGGCTGCGCCATCAGGTCCTGGTGGCCGAAGACGCGGCGGTAGCGGGCGATCTCCTCGGCCGGCCCCGTCGCCTTGTTGGCGTTGTCGGAGAGCTTGACCGCCGGCCGGCCATTGGCCGAGACAACCTTGCAGACCAGCGAGATCGCCTGCAGGCGATCATTCTTGCCGTCCGGCGCGCAATCGCGGAAATCATTGGTGACGTTGGTGCCCCAGCCGATCGACAGGTTGACCCGGCCGCGGAAATGGCGCGCCGCCTCCTCGATCGTGTCGATGTCCATGCCGTCCGACAGAACGATCAGTTTTTCGCGCGGGTCGCAGCCATGCAGCTGCCACCAGGCGATCGCCTCCTCGGCGCCCTCGATCGGCGGCTTCGAATCCGGGCGCAGGCCCTTCCAGTTCAACACCCAGTCGGGCGCGTTGCGCAGGAACTGCGTCGTGCCATAGGTGTCCGGCAGCATGACGAGCAGATTGCCGTCATACATCTCCTGCCAGTCGCGCAGCACCTGGTAGGGCGCGTCGCGCAGCGCCTCGTCGCCCTCGGCCAGCGCCGCATAGACCATCGGCAGCTCATGCGCGTTGGTGCCGACCGCCTCGAGCCCGGCCGCCATCGCCATCTTGACGTTGGAGGTGCCGACGAAGTTCTCGCCGAGACCCTCCTGCAACGCCTCGACGCACCATTTCTGCCAGAGATAGCCATGGCGGCGACGGGTGCCGAAATCCGAGACCTTGAGCGGTCCCTCCTGCGCCAGCAGGCGCAGCCGCTCGATCTTGCCCCAGAGCTTGGCCTTGGCCTTGGCGTAGAGGACGTCGAGCTCGAACCGGCTCATGCCCTTCATCGCGGCGCGGGCGCGCAGCTCGCTGACGATGGCGAGCGCCGGGATCTCCCAGAGCGTCGTCTCGGACCAGAGCCCCTCGAAGAGCAGCTCGTATTGCCCGTCCTCGGTGCGCCGTAGCTCGTATTCCGGCAGCTGGAAGCCTTCCAGCCAGTCGAGGAAGTCCGGCTTGAAGATCTGCTTCACGCCATAGAACGTATTGCCGGCCAGCCAGATCAGCTCGTTCTTCTGGAAGCGCAGTGTCCGCGCATGGTCGAGCTGGTCGCGCAGCTCCTGCTCGTCGATCACCTCGCCGAGCCGCACCGACTTGGTGCGGTTGATCAGCCCGAAGGTCGCCCGCACGTCCGGCGACCTGGCGCGGATCAGCTGCAACATCAGGAACTTGTAGAAGTCCGTGTCGAGCAGCGTCCGCACGATCGGGTCGATGCGAAAGCCGTGGTTGTACACGCGGGTGGCGATATCGAGCGACATGTGAATGTCCGTAGCGGAAGACGGGCCCGGTCTCGGCCCTCATACGGGCGATCGGATGACGGGGCGGTCGAGAGGCGGGCGAAATCCTTGCAACGTGGCCCGCCAATGAAGCAGCCCCTGCGTCCGCCCGCAAGTCGGCTGTGCAGAGAAGCCGTTACCGGCTGGCAGTTTACGTCACTTCCCCCCTGTTTTGCGGCCTGTTTTTCACTGCCGGCGATGCGAGCCGCGGCTGGTCGCCGGGCTCGATCGGGCCCGCGACCGGCGCCTGCCTGCGCGCCCATGCCGGAAACCGCGCGGCAGTATGGAATTTCTCTGATCTTTCCGCCATATATGCGCCGAAAGAGCGAGCCGCCGACATGGCCCGCCGCGTGATGAACGGAACGTCATGAACGCCCCCTTCGCCAAGATGAACGGCATCGGCAACCGGATCACCGTGCTCGACATGCGCGGCGCCGAGACGCGGCTGAACGCCGCGCAGGCGCGCGCCCTCGCCGAGGATCCGCGCACGGAATTCGACCAGCTGATGGTGATCGAGTCGCCGAGGACCGCCGGCACTGACGCCTTCATGACGATCTTCAACACCGACGGCTCGCTGGCCGGCGCCTGCGGCAACGGCACGCGCTGTGTCGCGCTCGTGCTGAACCGCGAGAGCGGCCGCGACGCGCTGAAGCTTGAGACCTCCGCCGACCTGCTCGACGTGCGCGTCGAAAATGCCGACGCCATCACCGTCGACATGGGCGAGCCGCGCTTCGGCTGGGCCGACATCCCGCTCGCGATCCCGTTCGAGGACACGACCGCCATCGATCTGAGCTTCGGCCCGGTCGACGCGCCGATCCTGTCGCGTCCGTCCGCCGCCAGCATCGGCAATCCGCACGTGATCTACTGGGTCGACGACGTCGCGGCGATCGATCTCGGCCGCATCGGCCCGATCCTCGAACACGACCCGATCTTCCCGGAGCGCGCCAACATCTCGATCGCCGAAGTCACCTCCGACCGCTCGATCACGCTGCGCGTCTGGGAGCGCGGCGCCGGCCTGACGCTCGCCTGCGGCACCGCCGCCTGCGCCACGGCCGTCTCGGCCGCCCGGCTCGGCAAGACCGGCCGCACCGTCGACGTCCGCCTGCCCGGCGGCGTGCTCAACATCGAATGGCGACCCGACAACCACATCTGGATGACCGGCGCAGCCGAATTCGAGCACGAAGGCGTCATCCGCCTCGGCGACGACATCCGGATCGAGGTCGCACCGGACACGGTTGCCCGCCGCGCATGACGATCGAGACGATCACCTTCGGCTGCCGCCTGAACACGCTCGAGACCGAGGTAATGCGGACGAAAGCGGCGGAGGCAGGGCTTGCCGACGCGGTGATCATCAACACCTGTGCCGTGACCGCCGAAGCGGTACGCCAGGCGCGGCAGACGATCCGCCGGACCCGCCGCGAGCGGCCGGACGTCAAGATCGTCGTCTCCGGCTGCGCCGCTCAGACGGACCCCGACACTTTCGCGGCGATGGCCGAGGTCGACCTCATCCTCGGCAACGAGGAAAAGCTGACCGCCGCCGCCTACCGCCCGCTCGGACTTGCCATCGCCGAGCATGAGCGCGTCAAGGTCGCCGACATCATGGACGTGCGCGAGACCGCCGGACACCTCGTCGGCGGCATGGACGGGCATACGCGCTCCTTCGTCCAGGTGCAGAACGGCTGCGACCATCGCTGCACCTTCTGCATCATCCCCTATGGCCGCGGCCCTTCCCGCTCGGTGCCGATGGGCGCCATCGTCGAGCAGATCCGCCAGCTCGTCGAGACCGGCCATGCCGAGATCGTGCTGACCGGCGTCGACATGACCGCCTATGGCGCCGACCTGCCGGGCAAGCCGACGCTCGGCACGCTGGTCGCGACGATCCTGAAACTGGTTCCGGAACTGCCGCGTCTAAGACTCTCCTCGATCGACACGATCGAGGTAGACGATGCGCTGATGCGGGCGATCGCCGAGGACGAGCGGCTGATGCCGCATCTGCACCTGTCGCTGCAGGCCGGCGACGACATGATCCTGAAGCGGATGAAGCGCCGGCACGGCCGCGCCGATGCCATCCGCTTCTGCGCCGAGGCCCGGCGGCTCCGGCCCGACATCGTCTTCGGCGCCGACATCATCGCCGGTTTCCCGACCGAGACCGAGGCGATGTTCGAGAATTCGCTCGCCCTCGTCGATGAGTGCGGGCTGACGCATCTGCATGTCTTCCCGTTCTCGCCGCGCCCCGGCACGCCGGCCGCGCGCATGCCGCAGCTCGACCACGCGACCATCAAGGCCCGCGCCGCGCGCCTGCGCGAAAAGGGCAAGGCGACGCTCGAGGCGCATCTCGCGCGCGAGATCGGCACCACCCGGCGCGTGCTGATGGAAAAGGGCGGCGTCGGCCGCACCGAGCATTTCACCCCGGTCTCCATGCCGGGACTCGCGGCCGGAACGATCGTTCCGGCCCACATCGTTGGACGGACCGCTTCGGGCCTCCTCGCCACCCCACTCGCAGAGGCCGCCTGAACCATGGCAGAAGAAAAGAAGGGCCTGTTCCGTCGCTGGTTCGGCGGCAACACCCCGAAGCCGGCGGAAGCCGAAGAGGCTGTCGCGCCGGAGCCGGCGCAGGCCCCGGCGCCCGAACCGGTCGCCGCCGAGCCTGAGCTGGCCGTCGTCGAGCCCGCGAGCCCGGCGACCGTCGTCGACGCCCCCGCCGAAGCGCCGGAGCCCGTCGCGCCGGCTGCCCCGGTGGTCGAGGTCGAACCCGAGCCCGGGCCGACGCCGGCCGAGCCGGAAGTCGCTGTCGCTCCTGCGCCGGCCGAGCCGGTCGTCGAACCCGCGCCCGCGCCAATCCCGGCGCCCGTCAGCGCGCCGCGCCCGACCGGATTCTTCGCCGCGCCTTCCGCGCCCGCCCCTGCCCCCGAGCCGGCGCCGAAGCAGAACTGGTTCCAGCGCCTCAAGGCCGGCCTGTCGCGCTCGTCCAACGCGATCTCGGACGGCATCGTCTCGGTCTTCACCAAGCGCAAGCTCGATGCCGACACGCTGGAAGAGTTCGAGGACGTGCTGATCCAGGCAGATCTCGGCCTGACGACGTCATCGGCGATCATCGAGGCGCTGAAGAAGGGCCGCTTCGGCAAGGAGATCGACGGCGACGAGGTCAAGGCGATCCTCGCCGAGGAGGTCACCAAGGTCCTTGCGCCGGTGGCGAAGCCGCTCACCATCGATCCCGCCCGCAAGCCGCATGTCGTGCTCGTCGTCGGCGTCAACGGCACCGGCAAGACGACGACGATCGGCAAGCTCGCCGCCAAGCTCAGCGCCGAGGGCCGAAAGGTGATGCTCGCCGCCGGCGACACGTTCCGCGCCGCGGCGGTGGAACAATTGAAGATCTGGGGCCAGCGCACCGGCTCCGCCGTCGTGGCGCGCTCGATCGGCGCCGACGCCGCCGGCCTCGCCTTCGACGCGCTCAAGGACGCGCAGGCGAACGGCACCGACGTGCTGATGATCGACACCGCCGGCCGCCTGCAGAACCGCACCGAGCTGATGGCGGAGCTCGAGAAGGTCATTCGCGTCATCAAGAAGCAGGACCCGACCGCGCCGCACAGCGTGCTCCTGACGCTCGACGCCACCACCGGCCAGAACGCGCTGCAGCAGGTCGAGATCTTCGGCCGCGTCGCCGGCGTCACCGGGCTCGTGATGACCAAGCTCGACGGCACGGCGCGCGGCGGCATCCTCGTCGCCATCGCCGCCAAATACGGCTTGCCGATCCACTTCATCGGCGTCGGCGAGGGCATCGACGACCTCGAACCGTTCGCCGCAGACGACTTCGCCCGTGCCATCGCCGGTATCGCGGCGTGACGATCGCGTGACCGACGCCATAGATCAGCCGCCTTATGGGCCCTATCTGTTGGCGACCAGCACCGAAAGCCGATCATGACCATCGAAATCGAACGCGCCCCCAACGACCCCGCCCGCAAGGAGCTCAACCCGCTCCTCAAGCTGGCGCTGGAGCTCGGACCGCTCGGCGTCTTCTTCTTCGCCAATGCGCGCGCCGACATCTACTGGGCGACGGGCCTGTTCATGGGGGCCACGCTGGTGGCGCTCGCCGTTTCCTACGCGATGACGCGCAAGCTGCCGATCATGCCGCTGGTCACCGGCATCGTCGTCGTCGTGTTCGGCGGGCTGACGCTCTGGCTGCACGACGACACCTTCATCAAGCTGAAGCCGACCATCGTCAACACGCTGTTCGGCGCTGTGCTGCTCGGCGGCCTCGCCTTCGGCCGGCCGCTGCTCGGCTATGTCTTCGACTCGGTGTTCCGGCTGACCAATGAGGGCTGGCACAAGCTCACCTTCCGCTGGGGCCTGTTCTTCCTGGCGCTGGCGGTGCTGAACATCGTCGTCTGGAAGGGCGCCGACGCCTACTACACGGCCGACGCCAAGGCAGCGACGGATCTCTGGGTCAACTTCAAGGTGTTCGGCATCATGCCGCTGACCTTCCTGTTCACCCTGTTCCAGCTGCCGCTGATCACCCGCACGACGATTGCGGAAGACGAGACGGGCACGCAGCCGACCCGCTGAGGGGCGGGCACTGCTCTTCACGTCTTCCTGAGCAGACCTTCACGCAACATCGCTCTCAACATGCTGAGGAGGCCCGAAGGGCGGTCTCGAAGCACGCAGTGCGACCCACGCCGTCGATGAGCGGCTCAGGCCGTGCCACCCCTCGGTCGTCATCCCGGCGAAGGCCGGGATCCAGACCCACCGGCCCGTAGGCCTGAAGGCTGAGCCGGAATTGCCTGGCCGGGTGTTCATGGGCCCCGGCCTCCGCCGGGGCGACGCGATCCTGCGAATGCGCCCTTAGGCTGCAGGACGCAACCCGATCACGATCCGGCGAGCGCCTTCTCGATCTCGGGCATCATCACCTTTTCGAGGCTTTCCGCGCTCAGCGGGCCGACGAACTTGTAGCGGATGGTGCCGTCGCGCCCGACGACGAAGGTCTCCGGCACGCCATAGACGCCCCAGTCGATTGAGCTGCGGCCCTTCTCGTCGACGCCAACGGCCGCGTAGGGGTTGCCCAGCTGGCCGAGGAAGGCCCGCGCATTGGTCGGCTGGTCCTTGTAGTTGATGCCGACGAGGTTGATGCGCTTGTCGGTCGCGAGCTGCTCGAGGAAGGGATGCTCCTCGCGGCAGGGGCCGCACCAGGACGCCCAGATGTTGACGAGCGTCACCTTGCCGAGGAAGTCGGCGCTGTCGATGCCCGGCCTGTCGAGGCCGGCGAGCGGCGGCAGCACGGTGACCGGCACGGGCCGGTCGATCAGGGCCGACGGGATCAGCGAGGAATTGCCGCCCTGCTCCAGCCGGATGATGAAGATCACGGCCAGCGCGGCGAAAATGGCGGCGGGCGCGAGAATGGCAAGGCGGCGCCCGATCGAGCGCGGCGGCTTCGTTTCGCCAGGAACCTTCGTCTCGCTCATGGCGTCCTCATGGCGTCGCGGTCCGGTCGATGCCGGCCTTGCGCGCCGAACGGCGGCGGATGCCGCGCGTCTCGAGATCGGCGAGCTGGCGGCGCAGGGTGCGACCGTCGAGCAGGATCCAGGCGACGAGCGCCAGCACGATCGCGATCGTCACGCCATAGGCGGCGAGGATGAAGCCGGCATGCGGCCCGAGCATTTCGATCATGCGGCGGCTCCCGCAGGGCTCGCGGCGGCGACGAGGCGCAGCGCGCGGATACGGCGGCGCAGGATCTCGTTGCGCATCGCCATCAGGCTCAATGCCAGGAACAGGAGCGTCGCCCCGACGGCGCAGATCAGCAGCGGATAGAGCATGCTCGGCGCGATGGTCGAGCCGCCCATGCGGAAGACGCTGGCCGGCTGGTGCAGCGTGTTCCACCAGTCGACCGAGAACTTGATGATCGGGATGTTGATCGAGCCGACCAGGATCAGAACGGCGGCGACGCGGCCGGCCTTGTTCGGATCCTCGATCGCGTTCCAGAGCGCGATCAGGCCGAGATACATCAGGAACAGGATCAGCACCGAGGTCAGGCGCGCGTCCCACTCCCACCAGGTGCCCCACATCGGCTTGCCCCAGAGCGAACCGGTGATCAGCGCCACCAGCGTAAAGGCGGCGCCGATCGGCGCCGTCGCCTTGGCCGCGACGTCGGCGAGCGGATGGCGCCAGACCAGCGTGCCGAGCGCCGACACCGCCATCATGCCGTAGCCGAACATGGCGAGCCACGCGGCCGGGACATGGATGAACATGATCTTGACCGTCTCGCCCTGCTGGTAGTCAGCGGGCGCGACGAAGAAGGCGAGATAGAGCCCCGCGCCGAGCACGATCGCCGTCGCCGCCCACAGCCAGGGCAGGAGACGGTCGGTGAGCGACATGAAGCGCGTCGGATTGGCGAGGTCGAGCAGGGCCATGCCGATGTCATAGGGTCAGGTGGTGAACTTCGCAACGCGACCGATTGAGCCGCGCCAAAAGAAAACGCCCGCATCGAGAGGATGCGGGCGTCGATTTCGGGACCGAGCAGGCCGATCAGGCGTTGCCGGCCGGCGTCGCCTTGGTGGTGATGACGTTGAAGGAGGCGGGCTTCAGGCGGATGGTCATCCGCTCGCCGTCGATCTTGACGTCCTTGTTTTCCTTCGGCGCGACCGTATTCGGCGCGTCCTTGGTGTTGACGGCCTTGAGGTTCGAATGGTGCAGCTCCGTCGCGTGCACCAGCTCGCGATCCTTGCCGAGGCCACGCAGCTCGACCTCGACCTCCATCGAATCCGACAGGCTGCGGTTCAGCGCGATCACGGTCGTCGTGCCATCGGCCGGATTATCGATCACCGTGGCGTAGAGATACGGGATCTCCGGGAAGGTCTTGGCGCTGTAGGAGCCGGACTCCGCCACGCTCTTCAGCACGCGGCCATGGCCGTACTTCGAGGCGAGCGCGAAGGGATGGAAGATCGTCTGGCGCCAGGCGGCGCCGCCGGTCTCGGTCATGATCGGGCCGATGACGTTGACGAGCTGCGCCAGGCAGGCGGTCTTCACGCGGTCGGCATTGTTGAGCATGGCGATCAGGGCACCGCCGACGATCAGCGCGTCCTCGGTGTTGTAGACCTCCTCGATCAGCTTCGGCGCTTCCGGCCAGCCGGGCACGCGCATGTTCTCGATCTTGTGGGTCTTGTACCAGACGTTCCATTCGTCCAGCGACAGCATGATCTTCTTGTGCGAGCGACGCTTGGCGCCGACCGCGTCGCAGATCGCCGCCACTTCCTTGATGAAGGCGTCGAGCAGCTCGATGACGCCGAAATACTCGGCCGTCGAATCCGCGTGGTTGTTGAAGTAGGTGTGCAGCGAGATGAAGTCGACCTCGTCATAGCAATGATCGAGGACCTGGTACTCCCACGAGCCATAGGTCGGCATGTTGCGGTGGGACGAGCCGCAGGCGGCGAGCTGGATGGTCGGATCGACCCAGCGCATCACCTTGGCGGTTTCGAGCGCGACGCGGCCATATTCCTCGGCCGTCTTGTGGCAGATCTGCCAGGGGCCATCCATCTCGTTGCCGAGGCACCAGAACTTGATGTCGTGCGGCTTCTCGTAGCCGTGCTCCTTGCGGAGATCCGACAGCGCCGAGCCGCCCTCGTGGTTGCAATATTCGAGGAACTGGCGCGCCTCGTCGGGGCCCTTGGTGCCGAGATTGACGCCGAACATCGGCTCGATGTCGGCCTTCGCGGCCCACTTCATGAATTCATTGGTGCCGAACTGGTTCGTCTCGGTCGAGAACCAGGCGAGGTCGCGGCGAACGGGGCGCTTGTCGGCCGGGCCGACGCCGTCTTCCCAATTGTAGCCGGACAGGAAATTGCCGCCCGGATAGCGGACGATGGTGGTGCCGAGCTCCTTGGTCAGCTCCAGCACGTCGCCACGGAAGCCGTCCTCGTCGGCGGTGGCATGGCCGGGCTCGTAGATGCCGCCATAGACGCAGCGGCCCATATGCTCGACGAAGGTGCCGAACATGCGCCTGTCGAGATCGGAGACGACGAAGTCGCGGTCGACGATGAGTTTGGCATTCAACATGGACGAAAGCTCTCGGATTGGTCTTCGGAGGGTCGTGGGGGAGCCGCCGCCGGCCAGAGCCGGGCGGCGGCGGTGAACGGCGCCGCTAGCCCTTGATGCCGGCGGACAGCATGATCGCCTGCGTCACGCGACGCTGGAAGATCAGGTAGGCGATGGCGACGGGCAGCGCCGCGAGCACCGCGGCGGCCAGATTGCGGGCGTACTGGACGCCGAAATTCTCCTTCACCTGGGTGATGCCGACCGTGATCGTCATCGTCTCCTCGGAGGTGGACACGAGGAAGGGCCAGAGGAAGCTGTTCCAGGCGCCGATGAAGGTGATGATCGCGAGCGCGGTGGTCACGCCCCAGTTCATCGGCAGGTAGACGCGCAGGAAGATGTTGAGCTCGCTGGCACCGTCGACACGCGCCGCCTCGCGAAAGTCCTTCGGCACGCTGTCGAAGAACTGCTTGTAGACGATGACGACGACCGGGACGATCAGCTGCGGCAGGACGATGCCGAGCCACGTATTGATCAGCCCGAACTGGCTCATCAGCACGAAATGGGTGACGATCAGGGCCTGGATCGGCACCATGAAGCTGGCGAGCACGGTGAACCAGAGCAGGGTGCGGCCGCGGAAGCGCAGTTGCGACAGGGCATAGCCGCAAAGCGCGCCCATCAGCACCACCAGAAACGTCACCACCAGCGAGACGACGATCGAGTTCACATACCAGACGCCGATCTTGGTGGTCGTCAGCACATGGGTGTAGGCCTCGAGCGTCCAGGTCTTGGGAAGCAGGTTCAAGCCCGGCTGGACCACCTCGAACTCGGGCTTCAGCGTCGTGACGAGGGCCCAGTAGAGCGGGAAGGCCCAGATGATGGCCAGCGCCAGCGTCAGCAGCGAGAACAGCCTACCCGCGAAATCGATCTTCTGGATGTTCATCGGGGTTTGGCCCTCAGAGCCTGGTACTGCAGCACGGACACGACGACGATGATGACGAAGAGCGAGAACGCCACCGTCGCGCCATAGCCGCCCTTGTTGAGCTGGAAGGCCTGCTTGTAGATGTACTGCACCAGCACCATGGAGTTGTTGACGTTGCCGCCGAGCGTCAGCAGGTAGAGCTGGTCGAAGATCTTCAATTGCAGGATCAGCTGGATCGTCAGCACGAGCGCCGTGACCGGCCAGATCAGCGGCCAGGTGATGTAGCGGAACTGCTTCCAGCGGCCGGCGCCATCGAGGGCCGACGCGTCATACATGTCCTGCGAGATGTTGCGCAGCCCGGCGATGAACAACAGCACGTTGAAGCCGATCGTCCACCAGATCGTCACGAAGGCGATCATGGGCATCACCCAGTACTTGTTGCGGAACACCGCGATCCGCTCGCCGAGGACGGCGTCGAACGCGTACTGCGCGATGCCGAACTGGTAGTCCATGATCCATTCCCAGATGCGGAAGACCACGGAGACCGGCAGGATGTAAGGCAGGAAGAACGCCGCCAGGATCAGGCTCTGCATGTAGCCCTTCTGGCGGTTGACCATCATCGCGAAGACCAGGCCGAGCAAGGTGTTCGGGATCACCGTCAAGAGCACGAAATAGAAAGTGTGCCAGACGGCGTTGAGATAGGCCTTGTCGTTGAAGAGCCTGACATAGTTCTTGAATCCGACCCACGCACCCTCGCCGATCAGCGGAGCGTCGGTGAAGGTGAGGATGACCATCCGCACGGTCGGGTACAGGAACAGGACGAGATAGGCGATCACGAAGGGGCCGACGAAGGCGGCCGCGATCCAGTTTTCGCGCGATGAGCTTTGCATGGGCGGCATCCGGGCGTCAGACGGATGACCCGGCCGGCGAACCGGCCGGGTCGAGAAGCGGCAGTCGCTCGACTTAGTCGACGAGGCCCTGGAGTTCGTCGCGCAGACCCTCGGCGCCTTCCTGCGGGTCCATGTCGCCGTTCACCGTGGTGGTGATGTTGTTGGCGGTCGCCTCATAGACGGGCGAAGCGACGCCGGCGAGCTTCGAGGACGGATCGAACACCGCCGTGGCGGCCAGCGACGAATAGGTCGCGTTCGGCTCCATCGTCTTGAACGCCTCGGTCTGGGTGACCGGCAGATAGGCCGGGATGTGGCCGGCATTCGCCCAGCTGATCGAGTGCTCGTTCATCCACTTGATAACGGCAAGAACGGCCTTGAGCTTCTCGGGCGAGATTTCCTTGCCCTTGCGGTCCGGAATCGCGAAGGCGTGCGAATCGGCCCAGGTCGCCGGCTTGTCGAACAGCGTCGGGATCTGCACCGCGCCCCACTCGAAGCCGAGCTTGCCCTGCTTGGCGAGGTCGGCCATCGTCGGCACTTCCCAGACGCCGTTCATCATCGTGGCGGCCTTGCCCGAGGTGAACAGCGCGACCGATGGGTTGTAGTCGGTCTGCTTCGGCACGACGCCGTCCGAGACCCACTTCGCCATCGTGCCGGCGGCCTTGGCGGCCTTGTCGACATTGTCGCCGTCGAGGAACTTGCCGTCCTTGAAGAACTCGCCGCCCTGCTGGTTGAAGAGCGAGTAGAAGATGCGCCAGACGCCGCCGTCACCGGCGGTCTGGAACGTCATGCCGTATTCGGAGCCGGAATCCTTCAGCTTCTTCAGCGCGGCGTCGAAATTCTCGATTCCGTCGAGGCCCTTCGGCTTGCCGTCCTCGCCGAGCAGGTCGGCCTTCTTCAGCGCGTCCTTGTTGTAGTAGAGGACGATCGAATGGATGTCGAAGGGCACGGCATACTGCTTGCCGTCGACTTGGGCGGCCTTCCAGTTGGCCGGCGCATAGTTGGCGCCGTCAATGCCGGCCGCCTTCAGCTCGTCCGCAGACAGCTCGCGCAAGACGCCCGAATCGACGCCGAGCGGCAGGCGCGACAGGTGATAGGTCATGACGTCAGGGGCCTCGCCGACGGCGGCGGAGGTCTGGACCTTGGTATAGAACGGCACGCCCCACTCGAGCGTCGTCGCCTGGATCTCGATATCCGGGTTGGTCTTGTTGAACTCGTCGATCAGTGCCTTCATCCGGACGCCGTCGCCGCCGGACAGGAAGTCCCACCAGACCACGGTTTCCTTGGCCTGCGCCCCAACGGTCAGGGCCAGCAGCGCCGCCGTGGCGAGCGCCTTCGTCATCAGCTTCCGCATCATGCGATTCCTCCGCTTTTCGTCGCGCCTCAGGCCTCCCAACAAGGCCTGTCCTCCGGCGACATTCCGTCTCGTTCGCCCGCCCAAGCCGGGCGCTTCCGGCATCGCCCGGCCGACACGAACCCGTGCCGCCGACCGGCGCCACAGATCCGCGCCGCCACCGCCGGCTCACGCCGCGCTCGGTGCGCGATCCCGATTCTGGCCTGCTACCGGATCTCCCCCGATTTCGGCCCCATACGATTTCCCACCGTGGCCCCTCCCCAGAGACCGCTAATGGTATTATCATATGCATCGATCATGATTTTGATCCGAGGCTTTGTCAATCCGACTTTCGGGCCGCATTTCCGCTTCGGAAAGGGTCCCCGGTTCGGAAAGCGAGCCGCAGCCGCATGCGGGGACTTGGCCAGCGCATCGGAAACCGCGTAAAGGAACGAGCTTGGCGGGAGAGGGCGTAATGCTGGAGCGTGAGCTTCTATCGGTCGGCACGATGAGCGCGCAGGTCGCCAATCACATTGGCGTCCGGATCGTGTCGGGCGAGTTCGCGCCCGGAACCTCGCTGCCGATCGAGAGCGAGCTCTGCCAGACCTATGGCGTCAGCCGCACGACGATCCGCGAGGCGGTGAAGAGCCTCGCCGGCAAGCGGCTGATCGAGGTGTCCCCGAAGGTTGGTACGCGGGTCCTGCCCTTCGCCGAATGGAACCTGCTCGACCGCGACGTGCTCGCCTGGCGCCTGCAGGCGCAGTTCGACCACAAGATCGTCGAGGACATCTTCGAGATGCGGCTGTGCTTCGAGCCTCGCGCTTCGTATCTTGCGGCCCGCGACGGCACGTCGGAGGACCTTGCGCAGATCGAGCATTATTTTGACGAGCTGGTGTCGGCGTATGATCAGAAGCTGCCGATCAAGGCGACGTCGGAATCGGCGCTGGGCTTCCACCTGGCGATCCTGAACGCGTCGCATAACGGTCTGTTTGTGACGATCGGCAGCGCGGTGAAGTCGGCGCTGCGGGTGTCTTCGGAGATGCTGCAGCGCAACGCCACGCAGCCGGCCGAGGACATCGCGCTGCATGCGGCGGTGTGCCAGGCGATCGTATCGCGCCGGCCGGACGATGCGGCGGCGGCGATGACGGGCCTGCTGGCGGCGTCGCGCGAGCGGCTTCTGCCGCTGACGGTCGACGCGGCGGAGTAGCGCGGCCCTCGAACCCGTTCGGGTCGAACGCATCGCGGACCAGCTTGCGGCGCAGGCGCGGATCAACAAGGTTCTGTTCGCGGTCGGATCCTGCAATGCCGACAGCCACATCGTTTCGAGCGGGA
>NZ_KE383992.1:2970-608540 GCF_000423225.1 Kaistia adipata DSM 17808 | reverse complement strand
GCCAACCGGCCGAACCAGAGGTGCTTATCTAGCCACCAACCGATGGCCCGTCAAGCACCCAAATAACAAAACTCAGAGACGAGTTTTCCGTTCGCTGGCAGCGGTGCCGCCCGCGTTCTTGAGCCGGGTTATAGGCCCAGCTCCCGAAACCGTCAACTCGAATTTCCGACAATTCGAACTTTTTCCGCCAACCCAAATCCCGCCATGTGGACAACCAACCCAGCCCCACCCAACAAACCGCAGAACCCAGCCATTCCCGACTAACCCATTGAAAACATTAATTTCCGTTAACCATCGTGAGATCCGATGGCAGCGCCTGTGAGGCCACCCGCCGGGGGCTCCGTTCGGCGCGCCACCCCTTTGGACGCGCCAGCGCATGGCTCCCATGCGCCCGCCGCAGGCATGGCGAACCAGCCCCTCAGGCGCGCCAGGGAGGCCTACGGATGAAGCCCTGTTCCAGGCAGGGTCCGGCTCCGGACGGGGCCGCCGCGCGCCAGCGTCGCGGCGCTTGCAGCGTCTCCGGCGGCCGTCCCCTCCCCCGGACGGCCTCCCTCTTCCACGATGGCGGGCACTCGCCCTGACGACGTTGCGCCCACGCCTCGCAGGTGTCGCCCGGCCCGGTTCAAGAGAAAGAGGCGCAAAAGCAAAAACGGCGGCCCGAGGGCCGCCGTTCGTGTCGGAATGGGGGCGGGGCCGTGCCCCTAGCGCTCCATGAAGATCTCGCGCTTGCCCGCGTGATTGGCCGGGCCGACGATGCCTTCCTGCTCCATGCGCTCCATGATCGAGGCGGCGCGGTTGTAGCCGACCTGCAGGCGCCGCTGGATATAGGAAGTGGAGGCCTTGCGGTCGCGCAGCACCAGCGCCACCGCCTGCTCATAGGCATCGCCCTCCTCGCCCATGGCGCTCTTGTCGAACACCGCGACATCCTCTTCCGGCGCCGCCGCTTCCTCTTCCTCGTCGCCGGCCGTGACGGCGTCGAGATATTCCGGGCGGCCCTGGCGCTTCAGGTGGTCGACGACATGCTCGACCTCGAGATCGCTGACGAACGGCCCGTGCACGCGCTGGATGCGGCCACCACCAGCCATGAACAGCATGTCGCCCTGGCCGAGCAGCTGCTCGGCGCCCATCTCGCCGAGGATGGTGCGGCTGTCGATCTTGGACGTGACCTGGAACGAGATGCGGGTCGGGAAGTTCGCCTTGATCGTGCCGGTGATGACGTCGACCGAGGGACGCTGCGTCGCCATGACCAGGTGGATGCCGGCGGCGCGGGCCATCTGGGCGAGACGCTGGACGGCGCTCTCGATGTCCTTGCCGGCGACCATCATCAGATCCGCCATCTCGTCGATGATCACGACGATGTAGGGCAGATGGGTGAGGTCCATCACCTGCTCTTCCTGGGTCATCTCGCCGGTCGAGCGGTCGAAGCCGGTCTCGACGATGCGGGTGATGACCTCGCCATTGGCGCGGGCCTCGGCGACACGGACATTATAGCCGTCGATGTTGCGCACGCCGAGGCGCGACATCTTGCGATAGCGCTCCTCCATCTCGCGCACCGCCCATTTGAGCGCGGTGACCGCCTTCTTCGGGTCGGTGACGACCGGCGTCAGCAGGTGCGGGATGCCCTCGTAGACGGAGAGCTCCAGCATCTTCGGATCGATCATGATCAGCCGGCACTCTTCCGGGCGGTGCCGGTAGAGCAGCGACAGGATCATGGTGTTGATGGCGACCGACTTGCCCGAGCCGGTGGTGCCGGCGACGAGCAGATGCGGCATACGGGCGAGATCGGCGATGACCGGCTCGCCGCCGATCGTCTTGCCGAGGCAGAGACCGAGCTTGGCCTTCGCTTCCGCGAACGCCTCGCTCGCCATCAGCTCGCGCAGCCAGACCGTCTCGCGGGTCTGGTTGGGCAGCTCGATGCCGATGACATTACGGCCCTCGACCACGGCGACACGCGCCGATACCGCGCTCATCGAGCGGGCGATGTCGCCGGAGAGGCCGATGACGCGCGACGACTTGGTGCCGGGCGCCGGCTCCAGCTCGTAAAGCGTCACGACCGGGCCGGGATTGGCGTCGATGATCTCGCCACGCACGCCGAAATCGCGCAGCGTCTGCTGCAGGAAGGTCGAGTTCTGGTCGAGATACTCGGCCGAGAGCTCGAAGGGCGGCTCGGTCACCGGCGGCTCGGCCAGCAGCTCGAGCGGCGGCAGCTCGTATTCGCCGGCATGGAAGGAGACGGTCGTCTCGGCCCGGACGGGCTCGACCGGGGAAACGGCCTCGGCGACGGGCGCCGCGACAGGGGCGACGGCGACAGGGGCAACCGGCTTGTCATCGGCGGGCGCAGGCTGCGGCGCGACGACGGCGAGCGCGGCGGGCGCCGCCGACGCCACGAGCTGGCCACGCCGCTCCCAGCGCGCCTTGCGGGCGCGTTCGCCGAGCGAGAGGGTCGGCGCGACGGCGCGCGGCCACTCGAACCAGACGCGGATGGTCGCCTCGACGGAGCCATCGGCATGCACCACCGGCGCCGGCGCTTCCGGGACGACGGGCTGCGCGGCGGCGACGGGCTCCGGCGCCACGGGGGCGGGCTCGGCCGAAACCGGCGCGACCACGGCGGGCGGAACGGGGGCACGCGGAGCCGGCGCGACCGGGCGGCTGACGCGGCCCTCGGGCGCGGTGGAGCGCTCGGCCTGACCGACGACGGTGCCCGGCACCGGCGTCGACCGGCCAACCTGGATCAGGCGCTCGAGGCGACGGATGTTCGAGGGCTGGGCGGCGGCGGCGAGCTCGCGTGCCCGGTCCGCCTCGGCGGCGGGCGCCTCCGGCGCGGCGGGCGCGACGACGGCGGCGATTTCGGCCACGGGAGCGGTAGGCTCCACGGCGGGCTCTGGCGCCCCGGCGACCGGCGCGGGCACGGCCAGGATGGTCGTGGCGGCACGCGGCGCGAAGGCGGCGAGCAGGCTGGCGACCGGCGGCGTCGGAGCCGGGTTGGAGGCGACGAGCGCCGCGGCCGGCTCGACGATCTCGGGGGCGGCCGCGACCGGCTCGGTCACCGGCTCGTCGACGACGAGAACGGGAGCCTCGGGAGCCACGAGAACCTCGGGAGCGATCGCCTCGACGACGGGCTCGACGGTGACATCGGCCACCACCTCGGCTTCCGCCGCGAGCTCGACCTCGGGCTCGGCCTGGCGGGGACGGCGCAGATAATCCGGCGTGCGGGTGAAGCGCGCATTCATGCCGGCGGTGAAGGGCTGCAGCCAGGTCGGCAGCGGCTCCCCGTCCGGTCCCAGGACCGGCTCGTCGCGCGATGCCGGCGGAGCGGCCGAGCGCGTCTGCACCGGATGGGAGGGCGCCTCCCGATCGCGGTAGGAACGGCTCGTCGGATCGACGGCATGGATGGTGGTGAACTGGGGAGGCCTGTTGGAAGAACGCATGTTTGTCGCTGACCCTGATACGCGGTCTGGCCGACCGTTGCTGGTCGCTCAGGGATACGAAGAACAGCGTTAACGAATGGTTTGGACGACCGGTCCAATTCACCATTCGAGGGGCCTGTTGCAGCGGGCCCACAGCCATCCGGCGAGGCCCGAATGACAGGATGCCGCGGATCGACGGCACGGTCGGCGCCAGTGTGACATCGATCATTGCGGAATCCGCCAGGGGTGGTATCGATCCGACGAAAGCAAGCATTGGTTGCGATGCCCTGTCTGCGAAAGGAAGCGTCCCTTGGCCAAGCTCAATCCCGTGCACCGCATCGACGACGGCGTCACCGCCCTGTCCTATGACGATCCCTACGCGCCGGTCCTGTTCACCGAATCGCTGCGACGCACCGGCTTCGCCGTGATCCGCAGGCACCCGATCCCGCGCGAGCTGGTGCAGACGATCCATGCCGAGTGGCTCGCCTTCTTCGAGAGCGATGCGAAGCACGCCTATGCCTTCGACCCGACGCGTCTGGATGGCTTCTTCCCCGCCACCGTCTCCGAGACGGCCAAGGGCAATGACAAGCGCGACCTGAAGGAGTTCTTCCACCTGTTTCCCTGGGGCCGCTATCCGGGCGAGGTCTCGGGCGCGGCGCGGCGCTATTTCGAGATCGCCAGCGACTTCGCCGGCGAATTGCTGTCCTGGGTCGAGGCCAACACGCCGGCGGAGGTGACCGACCGCTTTCCGATGCCGCTCGCCTCGATGATCCGCGAGAGCCCGACGACGCTGCTGCGCGTGCTGCGCTATCCGCCCCTGACCGGCAGCGAGGAAGCGGGCGCCGTCCGGGCCGCGGCGCATGAGGACATCAACCTCCTGACCGTCGTGCCCGCCTCGAACGAGCGCGGCCTGCAGCTCCTGACCCGATCGGGCCGCTGGATCGACGTCCCGGCCGACCCCGGCACACTCATCGTCAATGTCGGCGACATGCTGCAGGAAGCCTCGCGCGGCTATTACCGGTCGACCACGCACAGGGTCGTCAATCCGAGCGACGACGGCGCGCGCCGTTCGCGCCTGTCGCTGCCGCTCTTCCTGCAGCCGCGCCCCGAGGTGGCGCTGTCGGAACGCCACACCGCCGGCAGCTACATGGACGAGCGTCTGCGCGAACTCGGCCTGAGATAGAGAAGGCGGAGGCCCGGCTTGCTCAGTCGGGGCGCGCGAGCAGCAGGACGTGCCGGCCAGCCGATTCCCGGGGCAGCAGCGCGACGCCAGGCAAGGCCGGGTTCGGGCCCAGCAGGGCGAGCTGGACGGCCGGCGCCAGCTCGCGCTCGCGCAGCAGCGACGCGAAGCCGAGCGGACGGCGGAGGCGTTCCTCGCTGACCGAGCCCAGCAGGATGCGGTCGCGCCGGGGACCGGCCTCGGCGAAGGCGGTCGTCGGCCAGAACCGCATCACCAGGCGGCTGTCCGCCTCGAGCGGGCGAACCAGCGTCAGCGCGGCGAAGCGGCCGGCATGGGTCAGCGGCAGCGGCGGGAGCGCGTCGATCGACGGTTGCGGCGACAGGAAGCGGACCGCGCCGGCGAGATCGTCGGCCAGCGCGGGCTCCCAGCCGGCGGCGGCGAGGGCCGCGCCAAGCCGCGCCGGATCGAGATCCGACTGCAGCGTCAACGCGCCGCCATCGGAGCCGTCGAGCTCCCAGCGGTCGGCGGCAAACTGCGCCCAGTCGTGATCGCGCCAGAGCGAAGCCGCCACCATCGTCTCGGCGACGCGCGGCCGATAGGCTTCCCAGGCCGCGGGAAAATGGGTCTGGATGCGAAGACCGCCGCCGACCGCCAGCACGGCGACCACCAGCGCCACCAGCCGGAGCGGCCGCATCGAGCGGATATCGAGCCGGCGGAAGACGAGCGCGTAGAGCGCCGCCAGCATCGATCCCAGCGCCAGGCCGGCCAGCACATCCGACGGCCAGTGCGCCGCCAGATAGACGCGCGACACGGCGATCGCGCCGACCAGCAGGCCGGCGAGCACGAAGCCGAGGATCTTCCAGCGCAGCGCGGCATTGTGCGTCGCCAGCCAGGCGAGCGACAGATAGAGCGCGGCGGCGTGCGTGGCGTGGCCGCTCGGAAAGCTGAAGGCGTCGGCCCCGGCATAGAGATCGATCGGGCGCGGCACGACGAGGGCGCTCTTCAGGAGCGGCACGGCGAGTGCGGCCAGCGCCATCGTCACGACCAACCCGGCGGCGAGCTTGCGCCGACGGTGGGCGACGAGCCAGATCACCGCCGCGACCAGCACGGCGATGATAACGACGCCGTCGCCGAGGCTGGTGATCGCGATCATCACAGCGTCGAGGCGCGGCGTCCGCCAGCCCTGCACCAGCGTGCTGACGGCGGAATCCATGCGCGTGACCTGCTCGCGCATGAAGACGTCTTCGGCCAGCGACAAGAAGGCGGCGGCGAGCGCGATCGCCACCGTGCCCATCACCAGCAGCGTCGACGTCCCGGGATCGTCGGGATCGAACAGCGCCACCAGCACGCGGTCGATCCGCGTGTCGCGCCGCTTCGCGGCGTCGATGAAGGCACGATAATGCCGCTCGAGCCCGGGCAGCACCCAGCGCAGCGCGACCCGCACCGCCCAGATCGCGATGGCGACAAGCAGCAGCGCCGCGACGAGAATGGCGACGAGCCGGCCGGCGATGGAACCGAGCACGCCGAGCGCCAGCCCGACGCCGGCGCCGGGCAGGATATGGGCCGGCGCCCAGACCAGGGCGGAGAGCACGTTGACGACGTAGAACGGGAACGGCCGCATGCCGGCGATGCCGGCAATGAGCGGGATGACGGCGCGCACGCCGGGGACAAACCGGCCGATCGCCACGCTGAGCGCGCCATGGCGCACGAAGAACGCCTCGCCCTTGGTGAAGAGCTCCGGGCGGGCGCGGAGGGCGGGGATCGTCCGGATCCGCTCCTTGTAGCGATGGCCGAGCCAGTAGGAGAGCCCGTCGCCGGCGATCGCCCCGAGCGTCGCCCAGACCAGAACCGGCCAGAGCGACAGGTCGCCGAGGCCGGCGACGGCGCCGATCGCGATCAGGATCGCCGATCCCGGCACGATCATGCCGACGACGGCGATCGACTCCGCCATCGCGGTGACGAACACCAGCAGGCCCGCCCAGTGCGGATGCGCGGCGATGAAGTCGACAAGCGCCTGCAGCCAGCCATCCATGACGTTCCCCCCGCCTTTAGCGCCGAGGACCGGACGGAGGCGCGGCGCGATCGCGCATCAGGCGCTCGCTGCGTCGCCGACCTGGAGGACGGTCAGGCGCTTCAGCTCGCCATTGCGCGTCTCCCAGCTGATCGATTCGTCGACGCCGACGCCGATCAGCGCCGCGCCGATCGGGGTGAGGACGGAGATCTTACCCTGGCCGATATCGGCATCCTCGGGATAGACGAGCGTGACCTTGCGGACCGTGCCGGCGGTGTCGTCGCGATATTCGACGACATGCCCCATCCGCACGAAGGGATGCGCGCGCTTGGCATCGGCGACGACGCGGGCCCGGTCGAGTTCCTCGGTCAGGATCGCCGAAACATCGGGATGGGTGTTGGCCGCCGCGCGCGCCAGCGTCGACAGCCGCTCGTGGTCGGCGGCGAGGATCGTGATGCGAGGCTTCAGGCGGCCGGCGCTGCGCGTGGTCATGGTCTTCGTCTCCAAATTGGACCGCACCTGCTCGCAAGCGACGCGGGTCCCGAATTGATCTTCCATCGCCCTGCCCCCGTTGGGAAGAGCAGTACGGATCGAGAATGAATGCGTCCGGACATCGCCGCGCGCGACAATGTTCCGGGGCGTGTGGCTGGATCGGCCCCGCCTGGCGGACGCCAAGGCGCCCTAGGGCAGAAAGAGACCGACTTCCTGGAATGTGTTGAAGGTTATGCTGGCACAAACCCCGTGTCCGGGGCGAAGACGCGCCGAACCCGGGGCTAGTGGCCCGCGATCAGAAAACCCGCATGGTGCAGGGAACGGCGAAAGGTCGAATAGGTCAGCATGGTCCAACAGACATAAGCCGACCGACGCGAAAGTCAAACCGGGAGATCGAGCTTATTTGCGCCGGGCCACGACGCCGGCGCGCGCGCCGCGGATTTCGTCACACGTGAAACACCCGCCCCGGCCGTGACGAGGGCCGGGCGCGCGGCTCAGGCGAGCGTGGGAACCGGGTCGCTGCCGAGCGCGTCGACATGGCGGCGCAGCCGCCGCTGATAGGCGGCGCGCCATCCGTCCTGCGGCGTCGACAGGAACCAGGACTGGCGGAGATCCCAGCACCTCCCCATCGCCGCGAGCACGGCCGGATCCGAATTCGTCATCAGCCCGGCGGTCGGATAGGGCGTGATCTCGCCGCCATGCAGCTTGCCGTCGACGACCATGAAATCGACCCGCAGATAGTCGGTTCCCGCCGCGACGCGCCGCGCCACCCGCATCGCCTCGCCATAGCAGTCCGGCACGCGGTAGGAACCGGACAAGGCCCGCGCCGGATTGCGCGCCACCAGCGTGTTGGTCACGCGCAGGCGCCGCCCGGTCGCGTCGAAGATGCCCGAAAGCCCGGTCGGCAGTTTCTCGCCACGATAGACCAGGGCGTAGAAGACCTCGCCGGAGAAGAGGTGCACCTTGATCTCGTCCATGCCGCGGGGGTCCGGCATCAGGACCTCCTCCGCGAACAGGCGCGGGATCACCTCGCCATAGGCCCATTCGCCATAGCGACGCCCGTAGGGACGCGAAAGCCAGCGCCGGCATGTTTTCCGGAACGCCGCCTCGTCGTCCGGCCGCTCATGGAAGAACCAGTTGCGGGCGCAGCCGGCGTTCATCTTCACCACGACATCGGAGCGGCGCAGCGCATCCGGCAATTCGGCCGGATCCGACCCTGTCCAGATCGTCCGCGCCAGGGCGAGATCGGGCGCGTGGCGACGGAAGATTTCCTTGGTGGCGAGCTTGTCGCAATAGCCGACGAAGGCTGGATTGCGATCGAAGATCCGGCGCCAGAACATCTTGTCGTTGTAGCTGACCGGCAGCGCGACGCGCGGCCGGACGCCGAGTTCGGCCCGGAAGGCGTACGCCGAGCGCCAGTGACGCACCTCGACGGCGGCATCGATCAGACGCGGAATCCCCCGCGCGGCGTCAGTCGGAGCGACGAGATCGCCCGAAGGCGCGGCAGGCATGGAGGGCATCTGCAAATTCCAGAAAGGCGGCGCTTGCGCGCCGCCCCCTTGAACCCATGCAGGCTGCCATCGTCAAGCCTGCGCGGTGCTTTCCAGTCGCGAAAGCCTAGTGGCTCTCGCGCGGCACGGCGTGGCCGCGGCAGCCGACCAGGAAGTCGAGATCGGCGCCCTTGTCGGCCTGCAGCACGCGCTCGACATAGAGCGACTGGTAGCCGCCCTCCATGGCCGGCTTCAGCGGCTGCCACAGCGCGCGGCGGCGGGCGAGCTCCTCATCGCTGACATCGAGATGCAGCCGCCGGCCGGCGACGTCGAGCTCGATGAAATCGCCATCCTGGACCAGCGCCAGCGGGCCGCCGACGGCGGCTTCCGGCGCGGTGTGCAGCACGACGGTGCCGAAGGCGGTGCCGCTCATGCGCGCATCCGAGATGCGCACCATGTCGCGCACGCCCTGCTGCAGCAGCTTGCGCGGCAGCGCCATGTTGCCGACCTCGGCCATGCCGGGATAGCCCTTCGGGCCGCAGTTCTTCAGCACCATGATGCAGCTGGCGTCGATATCGAGATCGGGATCGTCGACCCGCGCCTTGTAGTGGTCGATGTCCTCGAACACGACGGCGCGGCCGCGATGCTGCATCAGTTCCGGCGACGCCGCCGACGGCTTGATGATGGCGCCGTCGGGCGCGAGGTTGCCGCGCAGCACCGCCATGCCGCCGTTCTGCACAAGTGCCTTGTCGCGCGGCAGGATGACGTCGGGATCGAAATTCTCGACGCCCTCGATGTTCTCGCCCAGCGTCTGGCCGGTGACGGTCAGCACGCCGAGGTCGAGCAGGTCGCGGATCGCGTCCATGACGGCGGGAATGCCGCCGGCATAGCAGAGGTCTTCCATCAGGTATTTGCCCGACGGCATCAGGTTGACGATGGTCGGGATGTCGCGGCCGAAGGCGTCCCAGTCATCGAGCGTCAGGTCGACGCCGACGCGGCCGGCGATGGCGAGCAGGTGCACGACGGCGTTGGTCGAGCCGCCGATCGCGCCGTTCATGCGGATGGCGTTGGCGAAGGCGGCGCGGGTCAGCACCTTCGACAGGCGCAGATCCTCGTTGACCATGGCGACGGCGCGGCGGCCGGTCAGCCGCGCCAGGCGGGCGCGGCGGGCGTCGACGGCCGGATAGGCGGCGTTGCCCGGCAGGGTGACGCCGAGCGATTCCGCCATCGACGCCATGGTCGAGGCGGTGCCCATCGTCATGCAGTGGCCGGGCGAGCGCGACATGGCGCTTTCCGCCGCCATGAAGTCGGCCTGGCTCATCACGCCGGCGCGCACGTCCTCGGAGAACTTCCACACATCCGTGCCGGAGCCGATGTCCTTGCCGCGAAACTTGCCGTTCAGCATGGCGCCGCCGGAGAGCAGGATGGTCGGCAGGTCACACGACGCCGCGCCCATCAGCAGCGACGGCGTGGTCTTGTCGCAGCCGGCCATCAGCACGACGCCGTCCATCGGGTTGCCGCGGATCGCCTCCTCGACATCCATCGAGGCGAGGTTGCGGAACAGCATGGCGGTCGGGCGGAGATTGGATTCACCGCAGGAGAAGACCGGGAATTCCAGCGGGAAGCCGCCGGCGTCGAGCACGCCCTTCTTCACCTCCTCGACCAGCGGCCGGAAATGCGCATTGCAGGGGGTGAATTCGGAGAAGGTGTTGCAGATGCCGATCACCGGCCGGCCGTCGAACATGTCGTCCGGCAGGCCGCCATTCTTCATCCAGCTGCGATGGATGAAGGCGTCCTTGTCGAAGCCGCCGAACCAGGCCTGCGAGCGGAGTGGGGTCTTGCGGGTCATGTTTCCTCGAATGAATGCGCCGCGGGCGACCGGCCCGCATGGTGGTGGCAGAAGGTCAGGAGGCCTGGCCGAGCCGGCTGCGCGCGCGGCGCATCGTGGCGAGGTTCTCGATGTTCTTGTCGAGCAGCGCCGTCATGATGGCGCGGGCGCGCTCCGGATCCCGGTCATGGATCGCCTCGGCGACCAGCTTGTGGTCGTCGGGATAGCGCGACGAGACGAAATCGACCTCGATCGCCAGGTCGAAATTGGCCCGGAGCACGACGAACACCGTGCGCATCAGGCTCAGCATCATCTTGTTGTGGCAAGCCTCGAACAGGCGGCGGTGGAACAGCACGTCCGCCTCGATGCCGGCGAACTTGTCCGGCGCGTTCGCCATCAGCTCGTAGGCCTCGAACAGGCGAAGCACCTCGACCGTCGTCGCGGCGGTCGCCGCCAGCGCCGCGACCTGCGGCTCGATGATGGCGCGCAGCCCGCTCAGCTCGTCGATCAGCTCGTCGCGCAGTTCCGGATGGTCCAGGTTCCACTGGATGACGTCCGGATCGAGATAGTTCCATTCGCCGCGCGGCAGCACGACCATGCCGGTGCCGCGGCCGGCGCGGACGAGGCCCTTCGCGGACAGGATCTTGATCGCCTCGCGCACGACGTTGCGGCCGACGCCGAGATCGGCGGCGATCTCGGCCTCGACCGGCAGCGTCTCGCCCGGTGAATGCTCGCCCCAGACGATATCGCGACCGATGGTCTGGACGGCGTCATCGACAAGGGTGCGAGCCTTCTTGCGCTCGCCGGTCAGGGGGGCCCCCTTCGGGGCGGTACGGTCAGCGACCACGATCGTTCTCACAACTCCGGCCGCCCCTCGGGCGGCCCTTCCAAACACGGGTGTCAAGGCCCCGCGCGCGCAACCATACAGTGCATCGCGCCGCCGGTCAGCGATCCAGTACGGCCGGCGCGACGGTCTCGTTCATCAGGATCGACACGGCCTTGTTACCGAGCGCCAGCGCGATCGCATTGGTGTTGGCGGACGGGATGAACGGGATCGCCGAGCAGTCGATGACGCGCAGTCCCTCGACGCCGCGGACCCGGAGCTTGGTATCGAGCACCGCCATCGGGTCGTCGTCGCGACCCATGCGGGCCGAGCCGGACGGATGATAGTTCGTCTTCACCGTCTTGGCGCAGAAGGCCGCGAGCTCGTCATCGCTGACCCTGGCGGCGCCCGGCATCAGCTCGTCCTTGATCTTCGGGCCGATCGGATCGGTGGCGAGCAGCTTGCGGGCAAAGCGCATCGACGCGATCGTCAGGCGCAGGTCGTCGGGATCGCCGAAGAAGTTGGAATCGACCAGCGGCTTGTCGGCGGCATCGGCCGAGCGAAGCTTGACCGAGCCGCGCGCCTTCGGCCGCAGCAGGCAGGAGGTCAGCGTCACGCCATAGGTCGGCTTCTGGTCGGTGACGTCGCGGTCGAGATAGACGATCGGCGCGCAATAGAGCTGCACCGTCGGCCGCTCGCCGCCATCGGGATCGTAGAACAGGCAGGTCTCGATGCCGGTGGTCGACACCGGCCCGGTGCCGAACAGCACATATTGCAGGCCGTTGCGCAGCATCGGCCAGCCCTTGTCCTGGCCGAAATAGCCGCTCGGCCCCCTGGTCGTGGCGATCACCGGGACCTCGTGGTGGTCCTGCAGGTTCTGGCCGACGCCCGCGAGGTCGGCCTTGACCGCGATGCCGTGCTCCTGCAGATGCGCCGCCGGACCGAGGCCGGAGAGCATCAGCAGCTTCGCCGTGTTGTAGGTGCCGGTCGCGACCAGCACTTCCTGCTCGGCGCGCGCCTCGACGCGCTTGCCCTCCTGGACATATTCGACGCCGACGGCGCGATTGCCCTCGAACAGGATGCGCGTCACCAGCGCCTCGGTGACGACGGTCAGGCGCTTGTCGTCCATCACCTGCGACAGGAAGGAGAACACGGCGTCGCTGCGGCGCATGCGGCCGTTCACGACGCCCATGGTGTGCTGCATGACGCCGACGCCGTTCTGGCGCACGCCGTTGAAATCGGGATTGTAGGGAATGCCGGCGCCCTGGGCGGCGAGGATATAGTCCTGCGCCATGTCGCAGATCTGGCCGGGATCCGAGACCAGCAGGCTGCCATGGATGCCGTGATAGGCGTCGTTGAACTTCTGGTTCTTTTCCAGCGCCTTGAAGTGCGGCAAGAGGTCGGCATAGCTCCAGCCGGTGCCGCCGCCGAGAAAATCGTCCCAATGGTCGTAGTCGTCGCGCTGGCCGCGCATATAGACCATGGCGTTGACCGAGCTGCCGCCGCCCAGCACCTTCGCCTGCGGCACGATCGGGCCGCGGCCGCCGAGGCGCGGCTGCTCGACCGTGTGGTGCATCTCGAGGAAATCCTCGCGGCCGAGATATTTCATGTAGCCGGCCGGCATCTGCATGAGCCTGGCGTAATGCGACGGGCCGCGCTCGATCAGCAGCACGCGGGCGCCGTGGTCGCGCACCAGCCGGGTGGCGGCGACGCAGGCGGAGGAACCGCCGCCGGCAAGGATGTAATCAAAAGCCATCTTGATCGGTCCCGTCAGAAGCGAAGGCGCTTTTCGCTCTTCGTGTCAAAGAGGAAAGTATGCCCGGGGCGAATGCGCAAGCCGACGCGCTCGTCGAGCTGCGGGCGGAAGCCGGAATCGGCCATGACCGTGATGCGCGTCTCGCCCAGCTGCACCGTCACCTGCATGCCGGAGCCGGTATACTCGACCGAATAGACGGTGCCGACGATGTCCGCCGCGTCCGGATCGGCGACGTCGATGTGGTCGGGCCGGATGCCGAGCGTGACGGAGCCGGAAAGTTGAATCGGGAACCCGCCCAGCCGCATGCCGGGTGCGCTGAAGGCGCCGCTCGCCAGCGTGCCGGCGATCAGGTTCATCGGCGGCGAGCCGATGAAGGTGGCGACGAACAGCGAGGCCGGATCCTCATAGATCTCTTCCGGCGTGCCGAGCTGGACGATCTCGCCCTTGTTCATGACGGCGACGCGGGTCGCCAGCGTCATCGCCTCGATCTGGTCATGCGTGACGTAGATCGTCGTCGTCTTCAGCTCGTGATGCAGCCGCTTCAGCTCGGCCCGCATCGAGACGCGCAGGATCGCGTCGAGATTGGAGAGCGGCTCGTCCATCAGGAACAGGTTCGGCGTGCGCACGATGGCGCGGGCGAGCGCGACGCGCTGGCGCTGGCCGCCGGAAAGCGCGCGGGGGCGGCGCTCGAGCAGGTGCTCGAGATGCACCTTCTCGGCCGCGGCGCGCACCCGGCGCTGGCGCTCGTCGGCCGGCAGATTGCGCAGTTTCAGCGGGTATTCGATGTTCTCGCCGACGGTGAAATGCGGGTAGAGCCCGTAGTTCTGAAACACCATGGCGATGTCGCGGTCGCGCGCCGGCCGGTCGTTGACCCGCTCGCCGCCGATCAGGATGTCGCCGCCCGTGACCGGCTCGAGCCCGGCGATCATGCGCATCGTCGTCGTCTTGCCGCAGCCCGACGGGCCGAGCAGCACCAGGAACTCCTGATGCGCGATCTCGAGATTGAGATCCTGGATGGCAGCGAAATTACCCCAGCGCTTCTGCACGCCGCGCAGCTGTACGTCGACCAAATCGTCCTCCCTGCTCCTCGCCGTGACCGGACGGGCACCTCTCCCGCGCCGCCATCCCGTCACCGGATTTAGGAACCGCCGCCGGGGCAGCTTGACATTCCCGCATCTCAAGTCCCATTCTTACCACCATTAAGTCCTACTTATCAACTCGATGAGTATGATGAATCGGTCGCAGGAGGCGATCGATGGGCGCGGCGGGCGGAGAGGACCGCCGGTCGCGTCGGCACAGTCCGGGAGGAAACATGTCGAAATCCGTTCTGCCGCCGAAGGGCGGACTCCATCTGCCGATTACCCGCCGCAGCCTGCTGCAGGCGACCGCGATCCTGTCCGGCGCCGGCATCCTGTCGGTGCGCGGCGTGCCGGTCTTCGCCAGCGAGGTGTTCGACGACATCAAGGGCCAGTGGGAATCGGCCAAGATCGACTGGAAGCGCCAGAGCGGCGCGACGATCGTGCTGAACGGCGTCCAGCACCCCTGGATGGACGCGATCACCCCGCTGGTGCCGCATTTCACCAAGCTCACCGGCATCGAGGTCAAGGTTCAGACCCAGTCGGAGTCGGAATACATCGCCTCGCTGCCGGTCAAGCTCGGCGCCAAGAGCGCGACGCCGGACGTCTACATGGTCTGGGCGCTCGGCCAGGCCGTCACCGCCGGCTGGCTCGAGCCGCTCGGCCCGATGTTCGCCGATCCGAAGCTGGCCGACCTCGCCTGGTGGGACGTCGACGACCTGTTCCCGTCGACGCGCGCCTACCAGACCTGGGCCGACGGCAACCAGTATGTCGTCTCGGTCACGGCCGAGGCGCAGACCCTCTTCGCCAACAAGACCATGCTCGACGAGAAGGGCCTGGCGCTGCCGAAGACGATGGACGAGCTGCTCGCCACCGCCAAGGCGCTGAAGACCGACGACGTCGCCGGCATCGCCATGCGCGCCAAGTCGGGCGACGGCGCCACCTGGCCGGCCGGCGGCTTCGTCTTCTCCTATGGCGGCGCGATCATCGACCTCGACGGCAAGGTCGCGGTCGACCAGCCCGAGGCGGTCGCGGCGATCGACATGTACGGCAAGCTGCTGCGCGAGGCCGGCCCGATCGGCATCGGCAACTACCACTGGATGGAGTGCCTGAACGACTTCATGGCCGGCGCGGTCGCGATGTCGAGCGACTCGTCCAACTTCGCCACCGACATCGGCAACAAGGACAAGAGCGCCGTCGCCGGACAGGCGATCTATGGCGGCATGCCGGTCGCCGCCGGCAAGCCGGCCAAGCCGAACATCTACAACTGGACGATCGGCATGAACCCGAACGCCGCCAACAAGGACGCGGCCTTCCTGTTCCTGCTCTGGGCGACCTCGAAGCCGACCGCCGCGATGGCAGCCGCCGCCGGCCTCGCCACCCAGCGCACCTCGGCCTGGAAGACCAGCGCCTTCGGCGAGCGCTTCGGCGAGCAGGCCGTCACGGCCGTGCTGGAAAACCTGAACGCCGCCGACGCCGACCTGATGAAGGCGACCTGGTTCCATGCCAAGGGGCCGCAGATCCTCGACGCCTTCGGCATCGGCGTGAACGAGGTCGTCACCGGCGCCAAGGATGCGCAGTCGGCCATGACGGCGGCGGCGGAGAAGATGCGGGCCGCCATCGGCGGCTGATCCCTGCGCGTTCTCCGAAACTGACCAGCGGGGTGGCGCGAGCCGCCCCGCATCCGACTGGATTTCCCAAGATGCGCTCCTCCGCCGCCCGCAGCCGCAATCGCTTCATCCTGCTCATGCTGACGCCGGCGACGGTGCTCCTGGCCGGGCTGACGCTCATCCCCTTCGTCGTCAGCGTCGGCTTCTCGCTGACCAATTATTCGCTGACCGCGCCGAACGACATCGCCTTTGTCGGCCTCGGCAACTACATCGCGCTGTTCTCGAGCAGCGAGTTCTGGAACGCGGCCTGGATCACGGTGCTGTTCACCGTCATCGCCGTCGGGCTGCAGCTCGTCCTCGGCGTCGGCATCGCCGCGCTGCTGCATCACGAGACCCGCGCCGTCTCGGCGCTCAGGCTGATCTACCTGCTGCCGATGGCGATCACGCCGGTGGCGGCGGTCTTCACCTTCCGCATGATGTTCAATCCGACGCTCGGCGTGTTCAACTACATGCTGAAGACCGTCGGCCTGCCGGCGCAGGACTGGCTCGGCTCGCCGACCATGGCGCTGGTGTCGCTGATCCTGGTCGACAGCTGGCAGTGGACGCCCTTCATCCTGTTGATCGCCGCCGGCGGCCTCGCCGCGCTCGACGAGGAGCCGCTGGAAGCGGCGCGCATGGACGGCGCCGGACCGCTCGCGATCTTCTTCCAGCACACGCTGCCGATGCTGTTCCCCTATCTGGCGGTGGCGATCGTCTTCCGCTCGATCGACGCCTTCAAGACCTTCGACATCATCTTCGTCCTGACCAATGGCGGGCCGGGCGTCGCGACGCGCACGCTCAACCTGCTCGCCTACAAGCAGGGCATCGAGTTCCTGTCGATGGGCTATGCCGCGGCGATCGCCATCGTCATGCTGATCGTCACCATCGTCGCCAGCCAGTTGTTCCTGCGCCGGGTCGACCTGTTCAAACCCAAGGCGGCGCTCTGATGGCCGAGATCACGATGACAAGCCCCGCCGCCCGCGTAAACCTGCGCCCGCTTTCGCCCGCCACCCGGCTTTCGCGCGCCGCCGCGCCCTGGCTGCGCCGGCTGATCCTCTGGGCCTTCGCGATCTGGTGCCTGTTCCCGATCTACTGGCTCGCCAGCATGAGCCTGAAGCGGCAGGTCGACGCGATGGCGCGCACGCCGCGCTTCCTGTTCCAGCCGATCTGGGACAACTACCTCGCCGTGATCTCGGCCGGCGACATCTGGAGCTATTTCGGTTCGTCGCTGATCGTCGCGCTGGCGACGACGGCGGTGGCGCTGGCCCTCGGCATCCCGACCGCCTATGTGCTGGCGCGCTACCGCTTTCGCGGCAACGCCGATTACGGCTTCTGGATCCTCTCGACCCGCATGACGCCGCCGGTCGCCATGCTGATCCCGTTCTTCGTGCTCTATGTCCGCACCGGGCTTATGGACACCTATCCGGGCCTCGTCATCGCCCATGTCGCGATCAATCTCTCGATCGTCGTCTGGCTGATGAAGGGCTTCTTCGAGGATCTGCCGAGCGAGCTGGAGGAAGCCGCCTTCATGGACGGCGCCACCTATTTCCAGGCGTTCCGTCAGATCTGCCTGCCGGTGGCGCTACCCGGCATTGCCGCCGTCGCCATCCTCTCCTTCCTGTTCTCCTGGAACGAGTTCCTGTTCTCGCTGGTGCTGACCAACGAGATCCGCACCGTGCCGGTCGGCCTCTATTCCTTCGTCGGCTACCAGCAGGTGCGCTGGGGCGAACTCTCGGCCTCGGCCGTGCTGATGCTTGTGCCGGTACTCGCCTTCGTCTTCATCTTCCAGAAACAGCTGGTTCGCGGCCTCACCATGGGAGCCACCAAATGACCGTCCGCGGCGTCCACGCCATCCTCTACGCCTTCTTCGACGAGAACGAGCGGCTCGATCGCGCCGCCATGCGCCGCCAGGTCGAGCTCTGCCTCGACGCCGGCGTCGCCGGCATCGCCGCGCTCGGGCTCGCCACCGAGGTGGCGAAGCTCACCGTCGACGAGCGCCGCACGCTGATGCAGTGGGTTTCCGAGGATGTCGGCGGCCGCGTGCCGGTCGGCTTCACCATCCTCGGCCAGTCGGTCGAGGAGCAGGTGGCGCTGGTGCGGGCGGCGGAAGCGGCGAAGGCCGACTGGATCATCCTGCAGCCGCCGGCCGTCGGCAGCTATGGCGCCGACGAATATATCGCCTTCTTCAGCCGCATCATGGCGCAGACCGATCTGCCGGTGGCGATCCAGAACGCGCCGCAATATCTCGGTCGCGGCCTCGACGCCAACGACATCGCGACCCTGATGGAGCGTCATCCCAACATGACGCTGATCAAGGCCGAGGATTCGGCGGTCGGCATCGAGCGGCTGATCGCCCGCACCGAGGGCCGGATCGACGTCTTCAACGGCCGCGGCGGGCTGGAACTGCTCGACAATCTCCGCGCCGGCTGCGCCGGCTTCCTGCTGGCGCCCGACCTGGTCGACCGCGCCGTCGAGGTGATGCGGCTCTACGATGCCGGCGACCCGGCGGCCGACGCCCGCTACGCCGAGATGGTGCCGGCGATCGTCTTCGTCATGCAGTCGCTCGAGACCCTGATCTGCTACGGCAAGCGGCTGTTCGCGGCACGCGCCGGATTGACCGTGCACGACCGTGGCCCGGCCCTGCGGCCGACCGCGTTCGGCCTCGACCTCGTGGCGCGCCACGCGGCCGCGATGGGATCGTTCGGGAGGCGCTGAGGCGCCTCCTCAGAGGCCCATCGCGCGGTGCATGGCGCGGGCGAGATGGGCGTCCATCGCGGCGACCGCCGCGTCGGGATCCTGCCCTTCCAGCCCGACGATGACGGCGAGGTGCTCCTGCATCGTCTGCACGATGGCGAGCGCCGACAGCATGTACATGTTGTCGAGCCGGATGACGCCGATCTGCTCCATCATGTGCGAATGGGCGGAAATCATCAGCGGGTTGCGTGTGCTTTCGAGCAGCGCCTCGTGAAAGGCCTGGTCGACTTCGGCCGAGCGCTGGATCAGCGCCGTCTCGACGGTGCCGCCGCGCGCCAGTTCGATGATCCCCTCATGGCGCGCCCGCCAGTCGGCCAGTTCCCCCATCGTTGCGCGCTCGGCAAAGCGGCGCACCGCCTCGCCTTCCAGGACGCGCCGCATCTGGAAGCAATCCTTCAGGTGGCTCATGTCGGGCTTGACGATGCGGATGCCCGAGCGCGGCAGGACGGTGAGGAACCCTTCCTTCTCCAGCAGCTGCATCGCCTCGCGCAGCGCGCCGGTCTGCACCTGCAGCAATTCCGCCAGCTCGCCCTGCGACACCGTCCCGCCGATCGGAATCCGGCGCGAGAACAGCGCCTCCTTGAAGCGCTGATAGGCGATCTGGCTGAGTTTCGTGGGGGCTTCCGCCGTCTGCGTCATGGTCTCGTGCTCCTCCTCGACGGCGTCTATAGCACATTCTTCATATATGAAATAGCGACCCTGTTGCTATCAGAATGCCGATGTGAATAATCAGGAGGTGATTTTGGTTGCAGGAGAGGCGACCAGAGATCAGTCATAGGTCGACACTGGGAGGATCCAATGGTCGCCAATCTCACCCGCCGCAGCCTGATGGTGGGCGCCGCCGCGCTGTCCGCATCGGCCGCCTTCGCGCCGATGCGCGCCTTCGCCGCCAGCAACATCAACTATTGGCACCACTTCACCAGCCAGGCCGAGTTCGCCGGCCTGCAGGCGGTGATGGAGGCCTTCGCCAAGGCGAAGCCCGACATCAAGGTCACCCAGGAAAACATCCCGAACCCGGAATTCATGGCGAAGTTCACCGCCGCCGTGGTCTCGGGCAGCCGGCCCGACACCACCATGGTGACGGCCGAGCGCCTCGCCGACATGCTGGCGATGGAGGGCCTGGTCGACATCACCGCCCGCGTCGACGCCTGGCCGGAGAAGGCCAACTTCCCGGCCGACCGCTGGAAGGGCATCTCGCGCGACGAGAAGATCTACGGCGTGCCGGCCTTCGCCTTCGTCGACTGGGGCTACTACCGCTCCGACTGGTTCGAGGAAGCCGGCATCGCCGCTCCGCCGACCACCTATGCCGAGTTCGTCGAGGTCGCCAAGAAGCTGACCGACCCGGCCAAGGGCCGCTACGGCTTCGGCATGCGCGGCGGCGCCGGCGGCCAGAAATACGTGCTCGACATGATGGAATCCTTCGGCGCGCCGGTCGTCGACGCCGAGGGCAATATCGGCCTCGACCGCGACAAGGCGATCGAGGCGGTCAAGTTCTATGCCGGCCTGTTCACCACCGAGAAGGTGGTGCCGCCGAGCGCGCCGGGCGACGGCTACCGCCAGATCATGGAAGCGTTCCGCACCGGCCAGACCGGCATGATCTGGCACCATACCGGCTCGTTCCAGGAGATCTCGGCGGCGCTGAAGCCCGGCGTCGAGTTCAAGACCTTCGCCATTCCGGCCGGCCCGGTCTCCCGCGTCGCCCGCCTCGCCTATCTCTACAATGCGCTGATGAAGGAAGAGAACGCCGACGCGGCGTGGGACTGGATCAGCTATTGGGGCCAGGCGGAGCCGGCGATCGCCTTCCTCGAGAAGACCGGCTACTTCCCGGCCAACGCCGCCGTGGTCAAGGACGAGCGCATCACCTCGAACCCGCTCTATGCGCCGGCCGTCGAGACGCTCGATTTCGGCATCCTGCCGGCCAATTTCGTCGGCATCGCCGGCTGGTCGGAGCACACCGTGCTCGCCGCCTTCCAGAAGGTGCTGATCGGCCAGCTCTCCGCCGAGGACGCCGTCGACGAGATGATCGCCGGCCTCGAAGAGGTCAAGTAACGGCGAACCGGTCCCGGCACCGGTCGAGCCTCCAAATCCCGGCACGGCGCACGCCGTCCGTGCCGGGCACCATGTCCTTTTTCCCCACCGAGCCTGTCAGGCGTGCCGCGCGCGCCGGGAGCCGCATGTGAAGATCACCGATATCCGCGCCTACATCGTCGAGGACGATCACCCGCAATACGCCTTCCGCTGGCGCGAGGGCCTCGCCGGCTCCGGCGACGGCACGCCGCTCGACCAGCGCCCGAAATCCGCGATCCTGCGCATGGACACGGACGAAGGCATCACCGGCGCGATCCAGATCGGCGACGGCGAGACCATCGCCAGCCTGACCCGCCGCCGCTTCAAGTCGCTGATCGGCGAGAACCCGCTCCTGACCGAACGGCTCTGGACCAAGATCTGGGAAATCGACCGGATCGAGGAGCTGCACATGCGCCATCTCGGCCTGATCGACCAGCTCGCCTGGGACATCAAGGCCAAGAAGGCCGGTCTGCCGCTCTACCAGCTGCTCGGCGGCAATTCCAACCGCATCCAGGCCTACGCCTCGACCGTCACCTGGGACACGATGGAAGAGTATGAGCGCCACATCAAGGAATGCATGGATGTCGGCTTCACCGCCTTCAAGCTGCATGCCTGGGGCGACGCCAAGCAGGACGCCAAGCTCTCGCACAATCTGCGCAAGTGGACCGGCGACGACGCAGTGCTGATGTTCGACGGCTCGGCCGGCTGGGACTTCGTCACCTCGCTCTGGTTCGGCCGCCAGCTCGAGGACGCCGGCTTCCTCTGGTACGAGGAGCCGATGCGCGAGTTCGACCTCAGAAGCTACGCCAAGCTGACCGAGCAGCTCGAGATCCCGGTGCTCGCCGCCGAGACCTCGGATGGCTGCCACTGGAACGCCGCCACCTGGATCGACATGGGCGCGCTCGACATGATGCGCACCTCCTCCTTCTACAAGGGCGGCATCACCGGCGCGATGAAGGTGGCGCATCTCGCTGAATCGCACGGCATGCGCGCCCAGGTGCACGGCATGGGCGTCGCCAACGCGCATATCTGCGGCGCCATTCCCAACAACGACTTCTACGAGCAGCTCGTGATGTCGAGCGAGCAGATCGCCGGCCTCGCCACCATGGCGGAGCTGCCGGTCGTCGACGGCTACATCACTGTCCCGGAAGCCCCGGGCCTCGGCCTCGAGCCGGACTGGGCCCAGCTTGAGCGCACCGCGCTCCTGATCGTCTGAGGAAAACGGGATGGCCGAACGCATGTCAGCCTTTTCCGAACCGTCACAGTCGATCTGGCGGCGGCTCGACCCGGCGGCGGCGCTCGGCCGCCTCTCCGAAAGCCGGTACTGGATGTATCTGCTGCTGGTCCCCAGCGCGATCCTGATCCTGGCGGTGGTGCTCTATCCCACCGTCTATGGCTTCCAGCTCTCGTTCCGCCAGATGCGGTTGAACCGGCCCGATCTCGGCACCGGCTTCGTCGGCTTCAAGCACTACATCTACATGTGGTCCGACAAGGTATTCTGGCTGTCGCTGCGCAACACCGCGGTCTGGGTCACCTTCGCCGTGGTGATCGAGTTCGCGCTCGGCCTCGTCGCGGCGCTGGCACTGAACCGCAACCTGCCCGGCACCAAGATCATGGGCGTGCTGATCCTGCTGCCCTATTTCCTGCCCAACGTCGTCGCCGGCCACATGTGGGCGCTGCTGCTCGATCCGCGCCTCGGCGTCATCAATGACCTGCTCGTCCGCGTCGGCATTCTCGAAAGCTACAAGGCCTGGTTCGCCGATCCCGCGACCGCGCTCGGCGCCGCCATCCTCGTCGAGGCCTGGCACGGCTTCCCGTTCTTCGCGCTGCTGCTGCTCGCGGGCCTCAAGGGCGTTCCGGACGACCTCTACAAGGCGGCCTCGGTCGACGGCGCCGGCCCGATCCGGCAATTGCGCCTGATCACGCTGCCGATGCTGCGCTCGGTCATCGCCGCCGCCGTCATCCTGCGCGTCATCGGCCTCGTCAACTCGCCGGACCTCCTCCTGATCCTGACCGGCGGCGGCCCCGGCCAGTCGACCCAGGTGCTGTCGCTCTACGCGTTCCAGAAGGCCTACAAGGACTTCAACTTCGGCTATGCCGGCGCGCTCTCGGTGGTGATGTTCATCCTGCTGATGCTGTTCGCCTGGGCCTATGTGCGCGTCTCCAAGGTGAACCAGGACTAGCCCCATGATCACGACAAGCCGACGCGCCCGTCTCGCCTGGAACATCGCCACCTATGCGGTGCTGATCACGCTGACGGTGTTCTGCATCTTCCCGCTGGTCTGGACCTTCCTGACCTCGCTCAAGCACGAGGCCGACATCGTCACCCAGACGATCCAGTACATCCCGACGCGGATCACCTTCGACAACTACGTCGCGATCTGGACCCAGTCCGGCTTCCCGACCCTGGTGATGAACTCCTTCGTCGTCACCGCCACCACCGTCCTGCTCTGCCTGATCACCGGTACGCTCGCCGCCTATTCCTTCTCGCGCTTCCACTATCGCGGCCGCAGCGCGCTGATGCTCGGCTACCTGGTCATTCGCATGTTCCCGGCCGTGCTGATGATCATCCCGCTCTTCATCCTGATGCGCGGCGTCGGCCTGCTCGACAGCCGGCTCGGCCTGGCGCTCGCCTATACGAGCTTCCTGCTGCCGCTCTTCGTCTGGATGCTGAAGGGCTTCTTCGACGCGGCACCGAAGGAGCTGGAGAGCGCCGCCCGCATCGACGGCTGCACGCGGCTCGGCGCCATGGTCCGCATCGTGCTGCCGCTCGCCCGCAACGGCCTCGTCGCCACCTCGGTCTTCGTCGCCATCGCGGCGTGGAACGAGTTCCTGTTCGCGCTGATGCTCACCACCAGCCAGGGCTCGCGCACCTGGCCGGTCGGCCTGCAGCTGATGGTCGGCGAATTCCAATTGCCCTGGGGCGTGCTCGCCGCCGGCGGCATCATCAGCATCATCCCCGTCATGATCCTGTTCGCCATCGTGCAGCGGACCATGGTTCACGGAATCACCGCCGGCGCGGTCAAGGGTTGAGGACACCATCATGTCGACACTGACGCTGAACGGCGTGCGCAAGAGCTTCGGATCGCTGGACGTGCTGCAAAGCATCGACCTGAAGCTGGAAGATGGCGAGTTCCTGGTGCTGCTCGGCCCGTCCGGCTGCGGCAAGTCCACGCTGCTGAACATCATCGCCGGGCTGGAGACGCCGACATCAGGCGACATCCTGATCGGCGACAAGCGGGTCAACGACGTCCACCCGAAGAACCGCAACATCGCCATGGTGTTCCAGAGCTACGCGCTCTACCCGACCATGCCGGTCGAGCGGAACATCGGCTTCGGCCTGGAGATGCGCGGCGTCGAGACCGACACCCGCAAGCGCGCCGTCGACGGCGCGGCGCGGATGCTGCAGGTCGACCACCTGCTCGACCGCAAGCCGGGCCAGCTCTCGGGCGGCCAGCGCCAGCGCGTCGCCATGGGCCGCGCCATCGTGCGCGAGCCGGAACTGTTCCTGTTCGACGAGCCGCTCTCCAACCTCGACGCCAAGCTGCGCGCCGAGATGCGCACCGAGATCAAGCGCCTGCACAACCGGCTCGGCACCACGGTGGTCTACGTCACGCACGACCAGATCGAGGCGATGACGCTCGGCACCCGCATCGCCGTGATGAAGGGCGGCGTGATCCAGCAGCTCGCCGACCCGATGACCACCTATGAGAAGCCGGCGAACATGTTCGTCGCCGGCTTCATCGGCTCGCCCTCGATGAATTTTGTCCATGGCTCGCTCGCGCGGGACGGCGAGCACATCGTGTTGCGCACGGAGGGCAAGGATCCGACGACGATCCGGCTGCCCCGCGTCGCGTCCAATCTCGACGCCCTCGCCGGCCGCAAGGTGGTGCTCGGCGTGCGGCCGGAATCCTTCGCCGCCAATGCGTCGGCACCGGATCTGACCGGCACGGTCGACGTCGTCGAGCCGACCGGCCCGGATACGCTGGTTGTGCTGACGCTCGGTGGCCAGTCGCTCACCGCCCGCCTCGGCCCGAAGCTCGCCATCGCCCCCGGCGAGACGCTCGGCCTGACGATCCATCCGGATTCGATCAGCCTGTTCGATCCGGACAGCGGCAACCGCATCGCTTGAAAGAACGAGCGCCGCCGCGCCCCGCGCGGCGGCGCCACGACTGACCGCCTCAATGGCTGGTGCCGCTGCCCTTGCCGGCGCCGCCAACGGGAATGTGCCGGGTCTTTTCCTGCGCCGCGTTCTTCGGCAGGACCACGGTCAGGACGCCATTCTCGACATTCGCCCGGACCTGGTCGCGCAGGACCGATTGCGGCAGGCGAAGCGACCGCATGAAACGACCGAACGACCGCTCGACGAAGTGGTAGTTCTCCCGGTCCTCCTTCTGTTCCATGCGCTTCTCGCCGCGAATCGTCAGCACGTCGTCGTCCAGGGTGACCTCGACATCCTTTTCCGCGACGCCGGGCAACTCGGCCGTGATGCGGATCTCCTTGTCGGTTTCGGACACATTGATCTGCGGCATCAGCACGGCGCCCTCCTGGCCCTCCGCGCCGGTCGCCGGCAGGCCCGCCGTGCTGAACATGTCCTCGAAGAGACGGTTCATGCCGCGCTGAAGCGAGACGAAGGGGTCGATGCTGCTCATCTGGCTGCTGCCGAAGGGTACAAGGGAACGACGGGCCATGGTCATGATCTCCTGTGAACGAAGGCCGGCGTCTCGACGTTGCAACCCTGCCCGGCCGGCGCTGGCAGGGCACGCACGATCCCCCCGGCGCCCACGGAAATAGGGCGCCGGCCCGAGCTTTCGAGAGCGCGGGACGACAAGGCGCCGAGTCGCGACGGACCGCCGCATGAGGCGGTCGGCCCGGCATCGGAGACCGCGGCCGGTCCCCTCCGGAGCTCTCCGCTAGTCGAGGCGGAGCCCGGTCTCGGCGTCGAAGAGATGCAGCCGCTCGGCCGGATAGGTGAGGTTGAGGGTCGCGCCGGCCCCCTGCTCGATCCGGTCGCGCATGGCGAGCACGATCTCGGTCGCGCCGAGGCGGGCCGAGACCAGCGTCTCGGCGCCGGTCGGCTCGGTGACGGCGACGCGCACCTGGAAGCTGTTTCCGTCGTCGGCCGTGGCGAGCGCGATGTGCTCCGGCCGGATGCCGAGGATCAGCTTGCGCCCCGCCAGCCCGGGCCGCAGCCCCGGCAGGGGCAGCCGCTCGCCGTCGGTGGTCACCAGGTTGGCGGCGGCACCGGTCGCCTCGACCGTGCCGGTTATCAGGTTCATCGCCGGCGAGCCGAGGAAGCCGGCGACGAAGAGGTTGCGCGGCCGGTCATAGAGCTCGAGCGGGCGGCCTGCCTGCTCGACAACGCCCTGGTTCATCACCACGATGCGATCGGCCATGGTCATGGCCTCGATCTGGTCGTGCGTGACATAGACTGTCGTCGTCTTGAGGCGCTGGTGCAGCTCCTTGATCTCGGCCCGCATCGCCACGCGCAATTTGGCGTCGAGGTTGGAAAGCGGCTCGTCGAACAGGAACACCTTGGGGTCGCGCACGATGGCGCGCCCCATGGCGACACGCTGGCGCTGGCCGCCGGAAAGATGGGCCGGCTTGCGCTGCAGGAGCGGCACCAGGTCGAGAATCTCGGCCGCCGCGCGGACGCGCCGTTCGATCTCCGCCTTCGGCCGCCCCGCCAGCTTGAGCGCATAGCCCATGTTCTCGGCGACGTTCTTGTGCGGATAGAGCGCGTAGCTCTGGAACACCATGGCGATGTCGCGATCGCGCGGCGCCAGGTCGTTGACGACCCGGTCTCCGATCGAGATCTCGCCCTTCGAGATCGTCTCGAGCCCGGCGATCATCCGCAGAAGCGTGGACTTGCCGCAGCCCGACGGCCCGACGAGGGTGACGAACTCCCCGTCGGCGATATCGATCGAGACCCCATGGATGACGGGGGTGTTCGCATAGGACTTGCGAACCCCGTCGAGCGTCAGCGTTGCCATCCGACAATCCTCTCGGTGCGGCCGCCTCAGGCGGCCTTGAGGTGCTGGGCCATGCGGATCAGGCCCTGCATGTAGCCGATGGCATGGGCGCGGCCGCGATGGTTCCACGCCGTGTCGCCGTCCATCTGCGGCACGTGGTCGTCGAGCAGGAAGCCGTCGAAGCCGTTCTGCATCAGGAGCGCCATCACCTCGCCGGGATCGAAATTGCCCTCGCCGATGAAGCACTCGATGAAGTTCGGAACCGTGCCCTGCACGTCGCGGAAATGGATGTAGATGATGCGGCCCTTCGGCGCGAAGAACTCGATCATCTCGCGCACGGCGTCCTTGCCACCCGGCATTTCCGAGCAGCAGCCGAGGCAGAGATCGAGACCCCAGGCAGCGCTGCCCTTGCTGATCTCATAGGCGCGCTTGAAGTTCTCCGGCCGGTAGAACAGCCGGGCGACGCCGCCGAGCATCGGCACCGGCGGATCGTCCGGGTGCAGCGCCAGCTTGACGCCGGCCGCCTCGGCCACCGGCAGCACGGCCTCCATGAAATAGGTGTAGTTGGCCCACATCGTCTCTTCGTCGATCAGCACCGTGCCGGGCTCGGCCAGCGGCATGGCGCTCTGGTGGCCGAGCGAGGTCGGCAGGAAGGCGCGCAGCTCCTCGATCGACCCGGCCGCGTCGACGACGGCCATGTCGAACTGGGTGTTGCCGGCGCCGCCGCGTCCCGGCGCCGAACGTTCGGTGCGCCAGACCGAATTGGGCATGAAGTGGTAGCCGAGCACCGGAATGCCGGCGGCACCGACGGCGCGGATGGTGGCGCAGTAGTTCTCGATCTGCTCGTCGCGGCCCGGCAGGCCGAGCATCGCCTTGTGGTAGAAGTGCACCGGCACATTCTCGATCGCCTCGAGCTTGAGGCCGGCCGCCTCGGTCTTCTCGACCAGCGCGCGCAGATCGGCCTCTTCCCAGCGATGCTCGCCCGGCAGCTTGGGCGTGTTCATCTGGATGCCGCTGGCACCGATCTGGGCGGCGAAGCGCAGCTTCTCGTCGGTGAGTTCGTTGAATTGCCCGACGGCAACGCGGATCGTCATACTGGTTGTCCTTCCCGGATGAATTGAACGATGGAGAGCGGTCGCCAGCTCAGCCCTTGACGGAACCGGCGGTGAGGCCCTGCACCATGAAGTGCTGGGCGATGAAGTAGAGGATCATCAGCGGCACCGACGACAGCACGGCGCCCGCCATCAGCGGCCCCCAGGGCAGCACGTCGCTGGTGATCAGGTAGTTGAGCGCGAGCGGCGTCGTGCGCTGGCTTTCCGACGTCACCAGCACCAGCGCCAACAGCAGTTCGTTCCAGGCGCCGGTGAAGGTGAAGATCGAGACGGCGGCGATGCCGGGTGCCGACAAGGGCAGCACGATGCGCAGCAGCGCGCCGAACCGGCTCAAGCCGTCGATCATGCCCTGCTCTTCCAGCTCGCGCGGCACGCCGCGGAAATAGCCCTGCAGCAGCCAGGTGCTGAGCGGCAGCGAGAAGGTCAGGTAGACGAGGATCAGCCCGTGCAGCGAATTGCCGAGATTCATCCGCGCCATCAGGATCGACAGCGGGATGAACAAGAGCGAGGTCGGCGTCAGATAGGCGAACAGGATGATGCGCCCGATCAGCCCCTTGAAGCGGTAGCGGAAGCGCACCATCGAATAGGCCGCGCAGGACGAGATCAGCACCGAGATCACGGTCACGGCGGTCGAGACGATCAGGCTGTTCAGGATCGGCCGCAGGAAATCCTTGTCGACCAGCAGGACGCGGAAATTCTCGAGCGTGAACACCCGCGGCCAGAGCGACGGCATGCGGTAGATCTCGCGCGGCAGCTTCAGCGAGGTGATCACCATCCAGTAGATCGGGAAGACGATCACGATCACGGCGACGACCAGGCAGAGATAGGTCAGGCCGCGGCCGATCCAGAAGCGTTGCCGGTCGGTCAGCACCGCCTTGCGCGCCTCGGGCCGGCGGACGGGATTGCGCAGGGCCTGTTCCATCAGTCCTCGTCCTTCTGCAGCATCGAGGTGGCGATGATCACCAGGATGGCGAGAACCGGCAGCATGGCGACGGAGACGGCGGCCGCCTCGCCGATGCGCTGGGTCTGCATGCCGAAATAGGCGAGCACCGGGAACACCATGGTGGCGTCGGACGGACCGCCCTGGGTCAGCAGCCAGACATGCTCGAAGGCATTGGCGGTCCAGATCGAGGAGAGCAGCGTCGTGACGATCAGCACCTGGCGGATGCCGGGGAACGTCACCATCCAGAAGCGCTGCCACGCATTGGCGCCGTCGACGCGCGCCGCCTCGTACAGGTCCTTCGGGATCGACTGCAGCGCGGCGAGGATGCTGATGAACCAGAACGGGAAGCCGCGCCAGACCGAGGCCAGGATCACCGACGGCATGGCCGTCTCGCGCTTGCCGAGCCAGTCGATGACATGCGGATAGATCCCGGTCTGGGTCAGGATCAGGTTCAGCCCGCCGCCGATCGGCTGGTAGAGGACGCGCCAGGTCAGGAAGGCGACGAAGGCCGGCATCGCCCAGGGCAGCATCAGGAAGGCGCGGAACAGGCCGCGACCGGGCAGATGCTGGTTGACGAGAAGCGCCAGCCCGAGCCCGATCAGCAGCTTGAGGATGTCGGTCACCACCACCAGGACGACCGTGTTCCAGATCGCGCTGGAGAACACCGCCGTCCCGGCAAGATAGCGGAAATTGGCGAAGCCCACCCAGTTGCCCGCGCTGCCGACCATGCGGTCGGTGAAGGCGACATAGATGGCGTAGAGAAAGGGATAGGCGACGAGGCCGAGGATGAGCGCGATCGCCGGCAGCACCAGCGCATAGGCGAAGAGGTGCATGCGGCGGCTGGCGGTGAGCCAGCGCCCGGCGCGCGGCGCGGCCTGCGGTTCAGCGGATGAGGACATGATATCTCGCCAGGGCGGCGCCGGCGGCAAGGCTGCCGCCGGCCGGGGAATGGCAGCGGCTCAGTACTTGTCGTAGATCGCCTGGGCCTGCGTCTGGGCCTCGTCCATCGCCTTGTCGAAATCCCAGCCGTCGATGACGACGCGCTGCGCCATCTTCGGAATGATGAAGTTGGAGAACGCGTCGGCGAAGGCGGCGTTGTAGACGTCGGGATAGCCCGGCGCCGAGCCGTTCTTCACGAGGTCGAGCAGGCCGGCATGGATGGGATCGCTGCCGTCGAAGGCCGGCAACTTGGCCTCGGCCTGGAGCACCGGGCCATAGATCGCGGAGGCGTAGTAGGCGCTGGTGAAGGCTGGCTCGGAGAGATGGGCGAGCAGGGCCTTGGCCGCCGCCTGGTTCTTACTGGCGGCGGGAATCGCCCGCATCTGCAGCATGATCGGCGAGATCGTCCCGACCGAGCCGGCCGGCAGCGGCGAATAGCCCGTCGTCTCGTAGAGCTCGGGATCCTGGCTCTTGGCGGCGAGGCCGACCGAGCCGGTATTGGCGATGAAGGCGGCCTGGCCGGAGAGATAGGCCTGGTTGTCGCCGGCGCCGTCCCAGGTGGCGTTGCCGGGCGGGAACACGCCCTTGTCCCAGGCGTTCTTGAGCCAGGTCAGGTAGGCGCGGGTCGCGTCCGACTTGATTGTCACCGTCTTGCCGGTGTCGTCGGCGATCCGGCCGCCGAACGACTGCATCACCGAGACCTGCACATTGCCGTCGCCGACATTCGACAGCGCGAGGCCGAGGCCGGAGACCGGCGCCTCGGTCACCGCCGCCGACTGCGCGACCAGTTCGTCCCAGGTCGCCGGCGCCTTGTCGAAGCCGGCGGCGCCGAGAAGGTCGGTGCGGCGGAGCAGCAGATTGCCGGTGACGCCGAACGGCAGGCCTGTCCGGCCGCTGGCGACGGCGCTGGTGTCGCTCGCCTTGTCGACCGCCTCGTACCAGCCGCCCTGCGCCTTGCCGACCGCCTCGTAGACATCGTCGAGCGGGACGAAGACGCCCTGGCGCGACAGCACGAGCAGCAGTTCGAGACTGAGATCGACGGCGTCCGGCAGGGTCTTCGATTCGACCGCCGCCGACAGCTTCTGCACCATCTCGTTCTGGTTGATCATCACGACGTCGGTCTCGACGCCGTTCGCCTCGCCCCAGGCCTCGACGGCCTCGACCAGCAGCTTGTTCGCCGCTTCCGAAAAGATCAGGCCGCCCCAGAAGGTCAGCTTGGTGCCGGCGAAGGGCTTGTCCTGCGCCAGCGCCGGCGCGCCGCCGGCGGCAATCGCGAGCGCCACGACCGACGCCGCGGCCATGACATGGCGGCGCGTCCAGGCGCGCATCCCGTGCTCAACCGTCATTCCGTCTCCTCCCCAGACGCGCACCGAGCCGCGCCCCGCGGCAGGCCGCAGCGCATAACTCGATCCGATATGCCTATTAAATATATTTAATAGCCGATATCACATATCCTATGTGGCCATTAATTGTTCTGTCAATCCGGTGAGCGCCCAAATGCCACGTGACACCAATGCGGCGAGCGGCTAGTGGTGGGCCTTCACGAGGAGCGCTTCATTCATGAATGGGGGTATGGAAAATCCCGGTTCCCAGGCCTTTTTCGCGGCCCTGATCGACGGGCGGCTGAAGCTCGGACAGACCATCACCCAGGACGAGCTCTGCCAGGTGCTGGGGCTGACGCTGTCGCGCGTGCGCGAGCTGACGGTGCTGCTCGAGGCCGAGGGGCTGATCCAGGTCAAGAAGCGCGTCGGCCTGACGATCTTCTATCCAGACGTCCGATTTGTCGGCAATACGTTCCAGTATCGCGAGATCCTCGAATGCGAGGGGCTGCGCCGCTTCGCCGAGACGGTGACGGCCGACTGGACCAGCCGGATGCTGTCCGAGCACCGGGAGATCATCGAGTTCGTCAAGCTGAACCCGGATCCGCTGATCTATGCCGGTCCGGTGACGGTGCTCGAAGCCGATTTTCACGGCAGCTTCATTGAAGCCTTCGCCAACGACCAGATCAGCATCAACTATGCGCGCAATTCGCAGAAGATGTACCTGCTGCGCCTGCTAAACCCGGACGCTGTCGGCCCCAGCAACACGGTTCGGTCGATGCAGGAGCATATCGAGGTGGTCGACGCGCTGTCGCGTCGCGACGCCGGCGCCGCGGTCGAGGCGCTGCAGCGCCACATGAAGAACGTCCTGCACCGCATCCTGACGCACTGAGGCGGGGCACGGCGTCGTTCGCGCGCAAATTCAGATGCCAGAAACGCAAAAAGGCCACGGAAACCGTGGCCTTTTTTGATGTCCGGTGGGTGACCGGAAGATTGGAGCGGGTGAAGCGATTCGAACGCTCGACCCTAACCTTGGCAAGGTTATGCTCTACCCCTGAGCTACACCCGCATCCTGTCCGGCGCGCCGGCATGCGCACCTTATGACGCAAGCCTTGGTCCATTGCAAGCGCGCGACGCGGCCACCCCACCGCGTCGCGACGGGCCTGTGAAAAACCGAACCCGGCGCAGGAAAACCGCCCCAACCGGCGGGCGCGACGCCGACTTCGCGACGAAAAATCCGTCTGGAAACAATGGTCGCCGCGGGAATGACAAGCAAGCAGGCCGGGAAAAGCAAAAGGGCCACGGAAGACCGTGGCCCTTTTTGAACATCCGGTGGGTGACCGGAAGTATTGGAGCGGGTGAAGCGATTCGAACGCTCGACCCTAACCTTGGCAAGGTTATGCTCTACCCCTGAGCTACACCCGCATCCGTCCGGCGTCGCCGGCGTGGGCACCTTATGACCGAAGCCGGAATCGATTGCAAGAGGGTTTTTTCGATCCGATTTGAGCCCGAAAGCCGCCACCGGACCGCCACGATGCGAGACCTTTTTACCGCACTCGCCCCGCGATTCCGGAGTTTCGAACGCGCCGCCGCCATCCGGGGTCGCCAAGCCGGAAGCGGCCATGCTACCCCGGCCGGCGAGGCTCAAGTCAGGGGTGGCTGAGAAACCGGGACCGGGCGCGTCTTGTCCGGATCCGCTTTGCTTGAGGTTACCCCAATGAAGAAGTTTCTCCTCGCCGGCGCGGCGCTCCTCGCCCTTTCCGGCGCCGCCTCGGCGGCCGATCTGACCTATGAGCCGGCCCCGGCTCCGGTCGAGCCCATCGTCACCGAGGCCGCCTTCGACTGGACCGGCTTCTATGTCGGTGTGCATGGCGGCGCGCTGTTCGGCGATTTCACCGGCGACCTGGACGGCCTCGGCGGCACCGGCGGCCTCGTCGGCGCCCAGGCCGGCTACAACTACCAGATCGACCACTGGGTGATCGGCGTCGAGACCGACATCGCCTATTCGTCGCTGTCCGACGTCGCCGATCTCGAATGGCTCGGCAAGACGACCGTGCGCGGCGGCTACGCCTGGGACAAGTTCCTGGTCTACGCCAAGGGCGGTGTCGCCTATGGCGACGTCAAGTTCGCCGACGAGAGCCAGTGGAACGTCGGCTGGACGGCCGGCGCCGGCGTCGAATACGCCTTCACCAACAACATCACCGCCAAGCTCGAATACAACTATGTCGACCTCGGCGAGGACGACATCGGCAACCTCGTGCCGGCGGTCAGCGGCGGCGCCACCGGTTCGTCGGTCACGGCCGGCCTGAACTTCAAGTTCTGATCGGTTTCCCCGAGACCACGGAAAAGCCCGGCCCCGCGCCGGGCTTTTCTTTGCCCGCGGCGCCGGCCACCGCGCTTGCGGCACCGAGCCCGGCATGCTTCATCTGCGGCTCGCAACAGGGACATCGAGGGCAAGGTGCCGGCCACGCAAGACGACCTCTACCGCACATTCGCCGATCTCGGCATCGAGACGGTGACGGTCGAACATCCCCCACTCTTCACGGTCGAGCAGTCGCAGGGCCTGCGCGGCACGATCGCCGGCCTGCACAGCAAGAACCTCTTCCTGAAGGACAAGAAGGGCGCGCTCTTCCTCGTCGTCGCCGAGGAGGATGCGGCGATCGACCTGAAGAAGCTGCACGAGCGCATCGGTGCCTCCGGCCGGCTCTCCTTCGGCCCGGCCGAGCTGATGCTGGAGCTCATCGGCGTGACGCCGGGCTCGGTGACGCCCTTCGGCCTGATCAACGATCCCGAGGGCCGCATCCGCGTCGTGCTCGACGCCCGCCTCGCCGGCGACGAACCGGTCAATTTCCACCCGCTCGTCAACACCGCGACGACGACGATCGCCCCCGCCGACCTCCTCGCCTTCCTCCGCGCCACCGGGCACGAGCCGATGCTCCTCGACTTTTCGGCCGTCCCCGCCAGTCCGGATTTGTAAAACCGGCTTCGAAGCGCCATCTTCTCCCCGACAAGTCGGCACGCGCCGGCCCCGAGACGATTGAGGCAATCCACATGAACCAGCAGAGCTTCAGCCTTGGCGACGCCGCCGCGCCGTCGGCCAATGGCGCCGACGCGCTGATCAAGGACACGACGACCAACGCCTTCGCCAAGGACGTGCTGGAGGAATCGCGCCGCCAGCCGGTGCTTGTCGATTTCTGGGCGCCCTGGTGCGGCCCGTGCAAGCAGCTGACGCCGGTGATCGAGAAGGTCGTCCAGAACGCGCGCGGCACGGTCAAGCTGGTCAAGATGAACATCGACGACCATCCGCAGATCGCCGGCCAGCTCGGCATCCAGTCGATCCCCGCCGTCATCGCCTTCGTCGACGGCCGCCCGGTCGACGGCTTCATGGGCGCGCTGCCCGAGGGCCAGATCAAGGAGTTCATCGAGCGCGTCGCCGGCCCGGCCGGCGGTCCCGAGCTCGAGGCCGCGCTCGGCGAGGCGGACGCGCTGGTCGAGCAGGGCCAGTTCGCCGAGGCGGCCGAGCTCTACGCCGCCATCCTCGCCGCCGAGCCGGACACGTTCCGCGCCCTCGTCGGCCTGATCCGCTGTGACGTCGCGACCGGCAATGTCGACGCGGCGAAGGAGCTGCTCGAATCGCTGCCCGACGACAAGGCCAACGATCCGGCCGTGACGGCGCTGAAGGCGCAGATCGCGCTCGCCGACCAGGCCGCCGACCTCGGCGAGGAAGGCGAGCTGCGCGCGCGGATCGAGAAGGATCCGAAGGATTACGACGCCCGCTTCGATCTGGCGCTGCTGCTGAACGCCAAGGACCAGCGCGAGGACGCCGCCGACCAGCTCCTTGACATTTTCCGCCTGAATCGCAGTTGGGAGGATGATAAGGCCCGCAAGCAGCTCGTGCAGTTCTTCGAGGCCTGGGGGCCGACGGACGAGGCGACGCTCTATGGCCGTCGCCGCCTTTCCTCTCTGCTGTTTTCCTGAAGGCGAGTTGCATGCAGGTAGGCATCGCCACCTATGAAGGCCCGGAAGATCTCCCCGATCTGATCCCGCTGTTCCCGCTGCCGGAAGCGCTGCTGCTGCCGCGTGGCCAGATGCCGCTCAACATCTTCGAGCCGCGCTATCTGGCGATGATCGACCACGCCATGGCGGGCGACCGCATCATCGGCATGGTGCAGCCGCTCGCCGCCCCGGAATCGGACGAGGACGAGGTCGGCGAGGTGTTCGCCATCGGCTGCGCCGGGCGGATCACCTCCTATGCCGAGACCGGCGACGGCCGCTACATGATCTGCCTGACCGGCATCAGCCGCTTCCGCATCGTCGAGGAGGTGGAGCCGGAATCCGGCTTCCGCCGCGCCCGCGTCACCGCGGCGGGCTTCGACACCGACTTCATCGAGGACGCCGGCTCCGACACCGTCGACCGCACGCATCTGCTCGACACCTTCCGTCTCTATCTCGACGCCAACCATCTGGAGGCGGACTGGGACAGCATCGAGAAGGCGTCGAACGAGACGCTCGTCAACGCGCTCTCGATGATGAGCCCGTACGGCATGGCGGAGAAGCAGGCCCTGCTCGAGGCGCCGGACCTGAAGACGCGCTCCGAGACGCTGATCGCGCTGACCGAGGTGTCGCTGGCGCGGCGCCCGGGCGGCGCGCCGTCGCAGCTGCAATAGGGGGCGCCATGTCGGTCGAGCGCCCCGCCAGCCGCATCGACAGCCGCCTTCTGGAGCTGCTCGTCTGCCCGCTGACCAAGACGACGCTCGAATACGATGCCGAGCGCCAGGAGCTGATCAGCCACGCCGCGCGGCTCGCCTATCCGATCCGCGACGGCATCCCGATCCTGCTGCCCGACGAGGCGCGGCCGTTCTGAGGGACGGGCATCCCCCGCATTTCGGTCATCCCGGACGCGCATCGCGCGATCCGGGATCGATTCCCGTCCTGACCTTCCAGATCGTCCGACCGGCTCCGCCATCCTCCTGAGGTGCTTCGCACCAGCGAAGCCTCGAAGGAGGATCCAGCGTGGCACTCGGTGTTCCCTGGTCCTTCCTTCGAGGCCCGGCTCCGCCGGAAAGCGGGCGTCTGGGCGGCGTGGACGAATCGTTGACGCGGCCCGGGGCTCCAAGCGAGACTCCGCACTCGCTCAGACGGGAGGATGATCGTGGAAGATTTTGCCGAGATAGAGCACTGCGAACAGCAGCTGCGCGACGCCATGCTGCATAGTGACGTGGCGCAGCTGGATCGCCTGCTGAGCGATGGGCTGGTTTTCATCAATCAGGACGGCGCGCGCCTTACCAAGGCGGATGATATCGCCACGCATCGATCCGGTCTGCTGGCGATCACCACGCTCTCGGAACAGGGCGAGCGCATCATCCGAAGGTTTGGCGATACCGCGATCGTCTGCCTGACCACCGCGATATCGGGCGAATATGCCGGCCAGCCATTCAGCGGTACCTTCGCCTATTCGCGCGTTTGGCACTCCGAGGATGGGCGCTGGCAAGTCGTGCTCGGCCACTGTTCCGCCGTCGTTTCGGCAGGCCAGATGGTGGAGGCTGCCTAGGGTCCGTACTCAATTGGAAACGAGGCAGCGCTTGATGGAAACGGGATCAGTTCCAGGAGATGTCGGCGACGTTGGGCCTCACCCAACGAGCCGGCAGCGACGCCGAAATGGCCCGGTTTCCATCAAGCCCTCCGGGTTGGGCGAAAATCCCGCGCCGGTGTGTCGCCGATCCGCGCCGATGGGCAGCCATCGGCTGTGGTCGGCTCCTGCCGGCGCGGGATTTTGGCCCAACGCTGCCGCATTTCCAATCGAGTACGGACCCTAGCCGGGTCGGTTCTCAGATCGCCTCGCCGCGCAGCAGGCGCGGCCCGGACGAGCCGACATCGGACGCCGTGCCGATGAAGCTCTCCTTCAGGCGCGGCAGCCGGTCGACCAGCCCGAGGCCGACGTCGCGGACGATCCGCAGCGCCGCATTGTCGTTCGAGAACAGCCGCGTCAGCGCGTCGGTCATGACGCCCATCTGCACCGTGTCGAAGCGGCGCCAGCGCTCATAGCGCTCGAGGATGTCGAGCGCGCCGGGATCGAGGCCGAGGCGCGCCGCCTCGACCACCGTCTCGGCCAGCGCCGCGGCGTCCTTGAAGCCGAGATTGAGGCCCTGGCCGGCGATCGGGTGGATGGCGTGCGCGGCGTCGCCGACCAGCGCCACGCGCGGCTTGACGAAGGCGCGGGCGAGCTTCAGCCCGATCGGATAGGCGCGGCGGGTGCCGATCGGCTCGATCGCCCCGAGCTGATGGCCGAAGCGGCGCTCGAGCTCGAGCTGGAAGGTGAAATCATCCGCCTTGACCAGCCGGTCGGCGCTCTCCGTGCTCTCCGACCAGACCAGAGACGAGCGGTTGCCCGGCAGCGGCAGGATGGCGAACGGCCCGGCGGGCAGGAAGTGCTCGACCGCGCGGCCATGGTGCGGGCGCTCGTGCTGGACCGTGGTGACGATGCCCGACTGGCCGTAGGACCAGCCGACGGTGCGGATGCCGGCGAGATCGCGCAGGCGCGACTTGGCGCCGTCGGCGGCGACCAGCAGTCGCGCCCGGATCGTCGCACCGCCGGCGAGCCGGGCCGAGACATGCGACGGATGGGTGATGAAATCGACGACCGATTCGCTGGCGATCAGCTCGACGCCGGCCGAAGCGGCGGCTTCCGCCAGCGCGCCGACCATGGCGCCGTTCGGCACCATGTGAGCGAAGGGCTCGCCATCGCCGACCGAGCCGGAAAAGGTCAGGAACACCGGCCGCACCGCGTCGCGCAGCTTGCTGTCGGTGACGATCATCTCGGTGATCGGCTGGCTCGTCGCCGCGATCTTCTCCCAGATGCCGAGCTGCTCCAGCATGCGCTTCGCCGCCGCCGCGATGGCCGAGGCGCGGCCGTCGCGCGAGCCGGCGCCGGCCGGCGCGGGATCGACGACGGCCACCGACAGCGACGGCGCGCCCTGCTTCAGGGCCAGCGCCGTGCACAGGCCGACATAGCCACCGCCGGCGATCAGCACGTCGATGACGACATCCTCGTGCGCGCGCTTGTCCATCTCGTTCCGTCCCTTCCGGCAGTCCGTCCGACGCGGGGTCGAACGCGCGACTAGCGCTTGACTCGAACCCGCATCGGCAGCAACACCAACAGTCTCTTCCGCCGCCCCGCCCGCAAGAAACCCGCTGAGACATGATCGACGACCTTCTCTCGATACTCGATCTGGAGCCTCTGGAACACAATCTGTTCCGGGGTCGCAGCTTCGATCCCGGCTGGCAGCGCGTTTTCGGCGGCCAGGTCATCGGCCAGGCCCTGGTGGCGGCTTCGCGAACCGTCAGCGACCGCTTCGTGCACTCGCTGCACTGCTATTTCCTGCGCACCGGCGATCCGGCCCTGCCGATCGTCTACGAGGTCGAGCGGGTCCGCGACGGCGGCAGCTTCTCGACGCGGCGCGTCGTCGCGATCCAGCACGGCAAGCCGATCTTCGTCATGTCCGCCTCGTTCCACATCCGCGAGGAAGGCCTCGAGCACCAGATCACCATGCCGGACGTGCCGGCGCCGGAGGACCTGCCGGTCGACGGCCTGCTGGCCGACAAGCTGCTCGAAGGCGCGCCGGCCGGCGTCCGCCGCTACTGGGAGCGGCTCAGGCCGATCGAGCTGCGCCCGGTCGATCTCGCCGGCTTCCTGCGCCGGGCCGAGCCCCGGCACGGCCAGGCGATCTGGATCCGCGCCAAGACCTCGATCGGCGACGACCCGGTGCTGAACAGCTGCGTGCTCGCCTATGCGTCCGACCTGACGCTGCTCGACACCACCCTGCTCGCGCATGGCCGCTCGGCCTTCGACCCGGCGCTGCAGGTGGCGAGCCTCGACCACGCCATGTGGTTCCACCGGCCGTTCCGCATGGACGACTGGCTGCTCTATGTGGAGGACAGCCCCTCCGCCTCCGGCGCGCGCGGCTTCAACCGCGGCAGCCTGTTCGACCGCCGCGGCGTCCTCGTCGCCTCGGTGGCGCAGGAAGGGCTGGTCCGCCCGGTCGACGCCTCGACGCCCAATTCCCTGGCGCTGACCCGGGAAGATCCGCCTAAGAATTAGGCACCGCGCGCGATCTGATTACCAATCAGGCAGATATTGCGGCGAGATCGCGGCATTGCCGCCGATCGCGCCGGGCCTGCTGACGCGTTTTTGCGCGGACCGCATTTTTTTCCGACCACCCGACGGCACTTGGCACGGCACTTGAATGAGCCTTGTCAGCGAACGCCGCCGCACGGCCAGCCCGACGCCAGCCTTGCGGTTCCATAGCTGCCTGAGAAGACGGGAATCGGAACACATGCAAATCGTGATGGCGATAATCAAACCGTTCAAGCTGGACGAGGTGCGCGACGCCCTGACGGCGATCGGCGTCCAGGGCCTGACGGTGACGGAAGTGAAGGGCTATGGCCGCCAGAAGGGCCATACCGAGATCTATCGCGGCGCCGAATACGCCGTCAGCTTCCTGCCGAAGCTGAAGGTCGAGGTCGCCGTGGCCTCGGAAGCGGTCGACGCGGTGGTCGAGGCCATCGCCAGCGCCGCCAAGACCGGCCAGATCGGCGACGGCAAGATCTTCGTCTACCAGATCGAGCAGGCGGTGCGCATCCGCACCGGCGAGACCGACGCGGACGCCCTCTAGCCCGGACGGCCCGCGCCGGACGGCGCAGGCCCCGGACCCGACATCATACCGAACAACCGCCGCGACGCGGGCGACGCGCCCCGACCGGCAGCCGAAGCAGAGCTCGGCGGTAAGGAGAGGTTCCATGAAGCTTCGAAATGCTCTTTCCCTTGTCGGCATGGGGGGCGCGCTCCTGGCGTCGACCGTCGCCGCCCTGGCCCAGGACGCGACCGAACCGGCGGTCGAGGCGGCGGAAGCGGCCGTCGCCGCCGCCGCACCGACGCTGAACTCCGGCGACACCGCCTGGATGCTGATCTCGACCGTGCTGGTGCTGGCGATGATCGTGCCCGGCGTCGCGCTGTTCTACGGTGGCCTGGTGCGCGCCAAGAACATGCTGTCGGTGCTGATGCAGGTCCTGCTCACCGCCTGCGTCGCGATGATCATCTGGGTCTTCTACGGCTACAGCCTGACCTTCACCGACGGCGGCGCGCTGATCGGCGGCCTGTCCAAGGCCTTCCTCGCCGGCGTCAAGCCGGACACGCTCTCCGGCACGATCCCGGAATATGTCTTCCTCTCCTTCCAGATGACCTTCGCGGCCATCACCGCCGCCCTCATCGTCGGCGCCTTCGCCGAACGCATGAAGTTCGCGGCCGTGATGCTGTTCATGGTGCTCTGGATCACCGTCGTCTACATCCCCGTCGCCCACTCGGTCTGGCAGTCGACCGGCTGGCTGTTCCAGCGCGGCGCGCTTGATTTCGCCGGCGGCACGGTCGTCCACATCAACGCCGGTGTCGCGGGCCTCGTCGGCGCCATCCTGGTCGGCAAGCGCAGCGGCCTCGGCAAGGACCTGATGCCGCCCCATTCGCTGACGCTCTCCATGGTCGGCGCCGCCCTGCTGTGGGTCGGCTGGTTCGGCTTCAACGCCGGCTCGGCGCTCTCGGCCGGCGCCGTCGCGGGCCTCGCCACCGTCAACACCTTCGTCGCCACGGCGGCGGCCGCCATCGGCTGGTCGCTGGTCGAGTGGATCGTCCGCGGCAAGCCCTCCATGCTGGGCGCCATCTCCGGCGTCGTCGCCGGCCTGGTCGCGGTCACCCCGGCCGCCGGCTTCATCGGCCCGGTCGGCGCGATCGTCCTCGGCTTCGTCGCCTCGATCATCTGCTTCTTCTTCGTCACCACGGTGAAGAACAGCCTCGGCTACGACGACAGCCTGGATGTCTTCGGCATCCACGGCGTCGGCGGCATCGTCGGCGCGATCGCCACCGGCATCCTCGTCAGCCCGTCGCTCGGCGGCGTCGGCATCGAGGGCTACCAGATGGGCCACCAGCTCTGGGTCCAGATCGAGGGCGTTCTGTTCACCCTCGCCTGGTCGGGCATCGGCTCGGCGATCCTGTTCAAGATCGTCGACGTGATCGTCGGCCTGCGCGTCCGCAAGGAAGTCGAGAGCGAGGGCCTCGACATCACCGAGCACGGCGAGCGCGCCTATCACGGCTAGTCCCGGCCGGCGCCCGGGCCTCCTCCCCCCGGGCGCCGACCCACCAATCAAAACACCTTCCAGAGCCAACGAGACCCCGGCCCGCCGCCGGGGTCTTTTTTTCGCCGCACGTCCGGGATGGTTAAAGCCAACTTAACCAACGGCCCTCTAGGGTCGAATTCACCCTCTTCGAACACAAGGATCGGCGTCATGCTCGGCCCGACGAGCGCCCGGAAAGCTTCCTCTCCCTTCGCCCGCCTCAACGACACGCTGGCCGGCATCGATCCTGGCCTCGCCCCGATCAACCTGACGATCGGCGAGCCGCAGCATCCGGTGCCGCCCTTCGTCGCGCCGGTGATCGCGGAGAACATCGCGCTGTTCGGTCGCTACCCGCCCATCCGCGGCACGGACGCCTTCCGCGCCACGGTCGCGCGCTGGCTCGACCGCCGCTACGGGCTCGTCGCCGGGATCGATCCGGAGCGCATGGTGCTGCCGCTGAACGGCTCGCGCGAGGGCCTGGCGCTGGCCGCGCTCGCCGCCCGCCAGCGCAAGGGAGATGTCGAGAACCCGGTCGTGCTGCTGCCCAATCCGTTCTACCAGGCCTATGCCGCCGGCGCGGAACTGGCGGGCGCCGAGATCGTGCTGCTCGACGACGGCGCCGACCAGCGCTCGATCCCCGATCTCGACGCCATTCCCGAGGCCGTGCTGGCCCGCACCGTCGCCCTCTACATCGCCTCGCCGACCGCGCCGCAGGGCGACGTCGCGACGCTGGAAGACTGGACGCGGGTGATCGAGACCGCGCGCCGCTTCGACTTCATGGTCTTCGCCGACGAGTGCTATTCCGAGATCTACCGGGAAACGCCGCCGCCGGGCGTGCTGCAGGCGGCCGACCGCCTCGGCGCCGGCGTCGGCAACATCCTGACCTTCCACTCGCTTTCCAAGCGCTCCAACCTGCCGGGGCTGCGCTGCGGCTTCGTCGCCGGCGACCCGGAGTTCCTCGCGGCCTGGATGCGCTTCCGCAACATCGCCGCGCCGCAGGTGCCGGGGCCGATCCAGGCGGTCGCGATCGCCGCCTATGAGGACGAGAGCCACGTCGCCGAGAACCGCGCGCTCTACAACGCCAAATACGCAGCCGCCACCGCGACGCTGGGTCCCAAGATCCGCGCCCGCACGCCGGACGGCGGCTTCTTCCTCTGGCTCGACGTCGGCGACGGCGAGGCGGCGGCCGTGCGCCTCTGGCGCGAGGCCGGCGTCCGGACCATCCCCGGCGCCTATCTGTGCCTGCCCCGCCCCGACGGCTCCAACCCGGGCACCCCCTACATCCGCGTCGCCATGGTGCAGGATCTCGCGACCACCCAGGAAGCGCTGACCCGCATGGCGCGTGTTCTCGGCTAGAAGCGTTTTCGAGCGGAATGGATACCGGTTTGCGTGAAGAAAGCGCAATCAAGACAAAGAGTTGGAGCCGATCGGCGTTTCGATGGAACGCGGGTCGGCTCTAGAGGCGCAAAGGACATGACCGGATAATGCGTTCGACACGATCGGCCTCGCTGCCCATGCCGTCCGACGACGATGACGGCCTCCGCCGCCTCCTCCGCCGCCATGTCCGGCTGCTCGCGGGACTGGCGCTCATCGCCGGCACCGCCGCCATCGCCACCGCCCTGGCCACCTGGGCGGTCGACGATCCCTCATTGTCCTACGCGGTCGACAAGATCCCGGCCAACGCGCTCGGCCTGCCGGGCGCGATCATCGCCGACCTCCTGATGCAGTTCTTCGGCCTCGCCGTCGCCGTGCTGCTGCTGCCGGCCGTCATCTGGGGCTGGCGCGGCCTGTTCGGCGGCCGCCCCTTCGCCAAGACCATGCTGCTCTCCTGGATCGGCAGCAGCGCCTTCGCCGCCGCCGTCCTCTCCTATGTCCCCGTCACGGCGAAATGGCCGCTGCCGACCGGCATGGGCGGCGTCGTCGGCGACATCCTCGGCCGCCTGCCGGCGCTGGTCGTTGGCTCGCCGGTCGAGCGCGACGCCATGCTGGTCGCCGGCGCCCTCTACGCCGTCATCGCGCTGGTCCTGTTCCTGAACGCGACCGGCTTCCTCCGCCTCAGCCGCGCCACCGAGAACGCCCAGGCGCGCGAGACGCCCCGCGCCGCGGCGCCCAAGCGCCCGCGCCAGGAAGAGCGCTTCGACGCCGACGACCTGCTCGGCGAGGACGAGGAGCGCACCAGCTTCCTGGCCGTGCCGCTCGGCGCGCTCGCCCATTTCGGCTATTCCGCCAAGGCCAATCTGGCCCGCCTGTTCGGCCGCAAGGGCGAGGACGAACCGACGCATCGGGCCGAGCCCGAGGCGCGCCCCGGCCGCGTCGAGCCGCGCATGGCGGCGGCGGCGGCGGGCGGCGGCCGCGTTCGCGTCGCCGAGCCCGACGATTTCGACGATTATGGCGACGACGACGACGATCTCGCGCCGGTCCCGGCGCCAGCGCCGGCCCGCGCCGCCGGTCGCGGCAAGGCGGCGAAGCGCGCCGCGCGCGAGCCGCAGCCGACACGCGGCCCTGACGACGTGTTCGAGCTGCCGACGCTCGACTTCCTGACCCCGCCGCGCGCCGTCGATCCGCGCGCCAAGCTCAACACCGAGGCGCTCGAGCAGAACGCCCGCGTGCTCGAGGGCGTGCTCGACGATTTCGGCATTCGCGGCGAGATCATCCATGTTCGCCCCGGCCCGGTGGTGACGCTCTACGAGCTCGAGCCGGCGCCCGGTATCAAGTCGTCGCGCGTCATCGGGCTTGCCGACGACATCGCCCGCTCGATGAGCGCCATCGCCGCCCGCGTCGCCGTCATTCCCGGCAAGAACGCCATCGGCATCGAGCTGCCGAACGCCCGGCGCGAGATGGTGTTCCTGCGCGAGATGCTGGCGGCCGAGGATTTCGAGCACTCGAAGGCCCGCCTGCCGATCGGCCTCGGCAAGACGATCGGCGGCGAGCCGGTCGTCGTCGACCTGTCGCGCATGCCGCACCTGCTCGTCGCCGGCACGACCGGCTCCGGCAAGTCGGTCGCCATCAACACCATGATCCTGTCGCTGCTCTACCGGCTGACGCCGGCCGAATGCCGCCTGATCATGATCGACCCGAAGATGCTCGAACTCTCCATCTATGACGGCATCCCGCATCTCCTGACGCCCGTCGTCACAGATCCGAAGAAGGCCGTCGTCGCGCTCAAATGGACCGTGCGCGAGATGGAGGACCGCTATCGCAAGATGTCGAAGGTCGGCGTCCGCAACATCGACGGCTACAACGCCCGCGTCGGCCAGGCCAAGGCGCGCGGCGAGATCCTGACCCGCACGATCCAGACCGGCTTCGACAAGCAGACCGGCGAGGCGATCTACGAGCAGGAGGACCTGCCGCTCGAGCCGATCCCCTACATCGTCGTCATCATCGACGAGATGGCGGATCTGATGATGGTCGCCGGCAAGGATATCGAGGGCACCGTGCAGCGCCTCGCCCAGATGGCGCGCGCCGCCGGCATCCACGTCATCATGGCGACGCAGCGCCCCTCGGTCGACGTCATCACCGGCACGATCAAGGCGAACTTCCCGACCCGCATCTCGTTTCAGGTCACCTCGAAGATCGACAGCCGCACCATTCTCGGCGAGCAGGGCGCGGAGCAGCTGCTCGGCCAGGGCGACATGCTCTACATGGCCGGCGGCGGCCGCATCCAGCGCGTGCACGGCCCCTTCGTCTCCGACGAGGAGGTCGAGAAGATCGTCAACCACCTGAAGCTGCAAGGCCGGCCCGACTATCTCGACGCCATCACCGAGGATGACGGCGAGGACGAGGGCGGCGGCGATCCGTCGGCGGTGCTCGGCAGCGAGGAGTCGAACGACCTCTACGACAAGGCCGTCGCCGTGGTCTTGCGCGACCGCAAGGCCTCCACCAGTTATATCCAGCGTCGCCTGTCCATCGGCTACAACCGCGCCGCGTCGCTGATCGAGCGGATGGAGCAGGAAGGTCTCGTCGGCCCCGCCAACCATGCGGGCAAGCGCGAGATCCTGGTCGGCGGCGAGGAGGAAGGGCGCTTCTGACGCCCCGAAATCGCCATCCGGCGATCCTAGATGCAGGCCGGGCGGCCGCGCCGAGGGCGGCGCGTCGCCCATCCTCCAACGCCGGCCCGGCCGGCCCACGACGCGAAGGATGTGCAAGGTGACGATCGACACGGACAAGGGCTTCTCGCGACGCCGCTTCCTGACCCTGTCGGCCGGCATCGCGGCGGCCGCCGCGACCGGCCCGGCGCTGATGACCGGCAAGGCGCACGCCGCCTTCGACGCCAACCAGAAGGCGGCGCTGGCCAAGATCAATTCCTATTTCAACGCGATCCGCACCATGCAGGGCCGCTTCATCCAGTTCGGCCCGAACGGCGAGCAGTCGGAGGGCGTGTTCTTCATCTCGCGCCCCGGCAAGATCCGCTTCAACTACAGCCCGCCGGTCCGCATGGACGTCGTCAGCGACGGCAACCAGGTCGCGATCCGCGACAACAAGCTCCGCACCCAGGACCTCTATCCGCTGAAGCGCACGCCGCTGCGCTACCTGCTCGCCGACAAGATCGACCTGACCTCGTCGAACATCGTCCGCAAGATCATCGAGGAGCCCGATCTGATCTCGCTGGTGCTGGAGCAGGAATCGGCGTTCGGCGGCGGCAGCCTGAAGCTGATCTTCGACACCCAGACCTACGAGCTGCGCCAGTGGGTCGTCACCGACGCGCAGGGGCTCGACACCTCGGTCGCCGTCTACGACGTCGAGATCGGCCGGCCGGCCAATGCCAAGAACTTCAAGATCGACTACTACCTGCCCAACAAATCGCTGCGTTAGGGCGGCTCGCGCCGATGTGATCGGGGGTGATGCCGGATTGTCGCACGGGTCCTTGAATCCCGGCCCGGCATCCCCAATTGATAGGAACAGCGGGCCATTCCATCGATCGGTAGTGCCCCCCGTCTCGCCGAAGATGGTCCCGCGAGCGCCGCGTCACTAGACGGGCGCAAGGCGCTGCAAAGCGCAACGCCCAGCTTCCCCCCCGGAGCTGGGCGTTTCCTTTTGTGGGCCTCCGTTTCCTCTCCCCGACACCACACATTCGCTGGCGGGAAAGCGGCCTCGCTCTCCGCTGCATCCCAGCCCTCCGCCGTCATCCCTGCGAAAGCAGGGATCCATGCCGGTCGCGCGCTTCACCTCTCCCTAAGGAGACATTCGCTCCACAGCGCCCTCAACATGCTGAGGAGGCCCGGAGGGCCGTCTCGAAGCACGCAGAACGGCGCCGGTATCCAGATTTGCCCTCAGGATGTTGGATATCGAGACCTGCAGAGCACTGGCTTTGGTTGCGCGAGAGCCTCCTCAGGGAGAGGCAGGGGGAAGCGGATCTCGGCGGAGGAAGTCCGTGCCGCTCTCGCATTTCCGGCCCGGTTTCCGCATCGGCACGTGGTCGAGGCCGATTTTGCTTGGCGACAAGCAGCCCGATCCCGTATGCCGGGCCGGCGCCCTCTCCTGCCGCCGGAATCCTGCATGACCCTCAGCATTGCGACCTGGAACATCAACTCGGTCCGTCTCCGGATCGATCTCGTCACCAATTTCCTCGAGGCGCACCGGCCCGACGTGCTGTGCCTGCAGGAGATCAAGTGCATCGAGGACAATTTCCCCTCCGCCGCCTTCAGGAAGCTCGGCTACATCCACCAGGCCGTGCACGGCCAGAAGGGCTATCACGGCGTCGCCACCGTCTCGCGCAGGCCCTTCATCGAGACCAAGCGGCGCGGCTTCTACGGCAAGGAGGATGCGCGCCACATCCAGGTCGCGCTGACCGACCGCGACCTGCCGATCACGCTGCACAATTTCTACGTGCCGGCCGGCGGCGACGAGCCGGACCCCGCGATCAACGACAAGTTCGAGCACAAGCTCGGCTTCCTGAACGAGATGAAGAGCTGGCTGACCGGCGCCGAGACCAGCGGCCCGGCGATCCTTGTCGGCGATCTGAACATCGCCCCCTACGAGCACGACGTCTGGTCGCACAAGCAGCTTCTGAACGTCGTCAGCCACACGCCGGTCGAGACCAAGCTCCTGGAAGAGGTGCGCGAGGCCGGCGGCTGGATCGACGCCATGCGCCAGTTCGTGCCGATGGACGAGAAGCTCTACACCTGGTGGAGCTACCGGGCGAAGGACTGGCAGGCCGCGAACCGCGGCCGTCGGCTCGACCATGTCTGGGTGACGCCGCCGCTCCGCGCGCGGCTGCAGGGCATCGAGGTGATCTCCGAGGCGCGCGGCTGGAACAAGCCGTCCGACCACGTGCCGGTGATCGCCAGGATCGCCGTCTGACGATCGATCAGCGCGGCGGCGGACCCGCGAAGCGATTTTCGAGCGCGCCGAGCTCGCCGACCGTCTCGATCAGCCGGTCGGCGATCTGCGCGTGCAGGCGGGCCGCGACGTCGGGGAATTCGGTCAGGATGCGCCGCATCAGCGTGCGGTCGATCTCGACCACCAGCGTGTCGCCGACCGCCGTCGCCGTCGCCGGCCGCCGCGTCTCCACGAACAGGGCCGATTCGCCGAGCAGCGTGCCGGGGCCGTAGCGGCCGAGCTCGACGGTGTCGTCGCCGCTGCCGCGCGACAGCGCGATCTCGCCCGCCATCACGACGAAGCCGGACAGCGCCTTCGCGTCGGCGCGGAACAGCACCCGTCCGTCCGCCAGCTCCAGTCGCGTCGCGCTGAAGGCGATGAGGCGCAGATGATCCGTCGCCAGCTCCGCGAAGAGCGGAACCATCGACAGCCTTGCGATGTCCTGTTCGAGCGTCACGCCGATATTCCTGCCTCGAGCCGCGATCGAAGCCGCATGACCGGTCGGTCGGTCATGGCACCAGCTTGTAGCCGCCGGCTTCCGTCACCAGAAGCTCCGCGATCGAGGGCTCGCGTTCGATCTTCTGCCGGAGACGATAGATATGGGTTTCGAGCGTGTGCGTCGTGACGCCTGAATTATATCCCCAGACTTCGTGCAGCAGCACGTCGCGCCCGACCACCTTTTCGCCGGCGCGATAGAGGAATTTCAAGATCGAGGTTTCCTTCTCGGTCAGCCGGATCTTCTGGCCGCGCTCGTCGAGCAGCAGCTTGGCGCTGGGGCGGAAGGTGTAGCGGCCGATCGAGAAGGTGGCGTCCTCGCTCTGCTCGAACTGGCGCAATTGCGCGCGGATGCGGGCGAGCAGGACGGCGAAGCGGAACGGCTTCGTCACATAGTCGTTGGCGCCGGCCTCGAGGCCGAGAATGGTGTCGGATTCGGAATCATGCCCCGTCAGCATGATGATCGGCGCCTTGAAGCCGCCCTTGCGCAAGAGCTTGACCGCCTCGCGGCCATCCATGTCCGGCAGCGTCACGTCCATGATCAGCAGGTCGATCGGCTCGGCGCGGGCGCGCTGCACGCCCTTGGTCGCCGTCGGCTCGTCCAGGAGCTCGAACTCTTCGTAGAGTGACAATTGCTCGACAAGACTTTCGCGCAGCAGGTCGTCATCGTCGACGACCAGAATTCGCCGTGCAGCCATGGTGCTTGCCCCTGACGGTTTCTTCGGCTTTCGTGACAGAAACCGAAGCATTCTTCACTCGCAGTCGTCTAAGGTTTAGCGCCCAAGTGTGGCGGCGCGCAAGCAAGCCGCCATCGTTCTCCCGAAAGTCCCGCCGCGAACCCTATGACTAGACACGATCGCCAGACTCTCCATGTCCTGCCCCGCCCCGGCAACCCTGCGCAGGGCCTGCTGCGTCTGGGCTCGCTCCGCGTGCGCTGCGCGCTCGGGCGCTCTGGCGTCACCCACTGGAAACGCGAGGGCGATGGCGGCACGCCGGCCGGCCGCTACGCCCTGGTCGAGGTGCGCTACCGGCCGGACAAGATCGCGCGGCCGCGCACGCTGCTGCCGCTGCGCCGTACCCGCCGGCAGGATGGATGGTGCGACGGCAAGGGCGACCGCAACTACAACCGCCCCGTCCCCCTGCCCTATCCGGCCAGCGCCGAGACGATGTGGCGCGACGATGACGTCTACGACGTCGTGGTCGTCCTCGACTGGAACCTGCGGCCGCGCCGCCAGAACGGCGGCAGCGCGATCTTCTTCCACCTCGCCCGACCGGGCTACCGGCCGACCGAGGGCTGCGTCGCGGTCAACCGCGCCGACATGCTCAAAATCCTGCGCCGGCTGCGGCCCGGCGCGGCCTTCAAGGTGCGGTAGGAGCCGCGGCCCTGCCTCCTCTTCACCTCTCCCATGGGGAGAGGCGAAAAAAGAACGCCATCCCGCGTATCGCCGGCGGCAAAGCCCTCGGGCCGTCTCAGCCAGCCGTGGGCTCCTCTGGCGCTTCCGGAACCGCCGCCGTCACCAGCGGAGGGCGGGAGCCGAAGATCGCGCCGCCGACGCGCACATAGGTGGCGCCGAAGGCGATCGCCGTCTCGAAATCGCCGCTCATGCCCATGGAGAGTTCGCTGACGCCGATCTCGGCGGCGAGCTTGGCGAGCAGCGCGAAATGCGGCCCGGCCGCCTCGTCGGCCGGCGGGATGCACATCAGCCCGTCGATGGCGAGTCCATGCACGGCGCGGCAGCGCTCGACGAACGCCGCCGCCTCGCGCGGGGCGATGCCGGCCTTCTGCGGCTCCAGCCCCGTATTCACCTGCACGAACAGTTTTGGCGCACGGCCCTGCTTCTGGATCTCGGCCGCCAGCGCGCCGGCGATCTTGTCGCGATCGACGGTGTGGATGGCGTCGAACAGGGCGACCGCCTCCTTGGCCTTGTTCGACTGCAGCGGCCCGATCAGGTGCAGCTCGATATCGGCCGTCTCGGCGCGCAGCAGCGGCCATTTCGCCTGCGCTTCCTGCACCCGGTTCTCGCCGAAGCGGCGCTGGCCGGCGGCGATGACGGGGCGGATCTCGTCGACGCCGAAGGTCTTCGATACGGCGATCAGCTGCGCCGAGCCGGCGGGGCGATGGCTCGTTGCCTCCGTCGCGCGGATGCGCGCGAGGACGGCGGCGAGGCGCGACTGGACGTCGTCGGACTGGATATCGGGCATGGCGCGCTCCGGGAGCTTGAAGGTGCTGCGGCCGTAGCATGCGCCGCCGTGCCGCTCAACCGAGCGGCGGAGCGCCGCCGGGCGGGCCTCGGCGCGCTGCGGCAGCGTTAACGGTTGACCGGACGGCGCGTTTCTGGTGAAGGTCGCACCCTGCTCTGGCGGCGTTACACCGCCCTTTCCCTCTCTTTTTCGACGACGGACCATGGCCATAGAACGCTACAACCCTCGTGACGCCGAACCGCGCTGGCAGCGTGCCTGGGCCGAACAGGGCATTTTCGAGACGAAGAACAACGACCCGCGTCCGAAGTACTATGTGCTCGAGATGTTCCCCTACCCGTCGGGGCGCATCCATATCGGCCATGGCCGCAACTATGTGATGGGCGACGTGGTGGCGCGCTTCAAGCGCATGAAGGGCTTCAACGTCCTGCATCCGATGGGCTGGGACGCCTTCGGCCTGCCGGCCGAGAATGCCGCCATCGAGCGCAACAGCCATCCCAAGATCTGGACCTACGAGAACATCGAGACGATGAAGGAGCAGCTGAAGCTGCTCGGCCTGTCGCTCGACTGGAGCCGCGAGATCGCCACCTGCGATCCCTCCTACTATGCCGAGCAGCAGCGCATCTTCACCGACCTGCACGCCGCCGGCCTCGTCTATCGCAAGGAGAGCGAGGTCAACTGGGACCCGATCGACAACACCGTGCTCGCCAACGAGCAGGTGATCGATGGTCGCGGCTGGCGTTCGGGCGCCCTGGTCGAGCGGCGCAAGCTGTCGCAGTGGTTCTTCAAGATCACCGATTTCGCCGAGGAACTGCTGGCCGGGCTGGACGGGCTCGATCGCTGGCCGGACAAGGTCCGGCTGATGCAGCGGAACTGGATCGGCCGTTCCGAGGGCCTGATGGTCCGCTTCGGCCTCGATCCGATCTCGGCGCCGACCGGCGAGACCGAGATCGAGGTCTACACGACCCGTCCGGACACGCTCTACGGCGCCTCCTTCGTCGCCATCGCCGCCAACCATCCGCTGGCCGAGAAGCTGGCCGCGACCAATCCGGCGCTGGCCGAGTTCAACGCCGAATGCCGCCGCACCGGCACCTCGGCCGAGGCGATCGAGACGCAGGAGAAGAAGGGCTTCGACACCGGCATCCGCGCCAAGCACCCGCTGGTGCCGGGCTGGTACCTGCCGGTCTATGTCGCCAATTTCATCCTGATGGATTACGGCACCGGCGCCGTCTTCGGCTGCCCGGCGCATGATCAGCGCGACCTCGACTTCGCCCGCAAATACGGCCTGCCGGTCAAGGCGGTCGTGCTGCCGGAGGGCGCGGATTCGCTCACCTTCGAGGTTGGCGACACCGCCTATACCGACGAGGGCACGCTGTTCCATTCCGACTTCATGAACGGGATGACCATTCCCGAGGCGAAGGAAGCCGTCGCGCTGCGCCTCGAGGGCCAGGTTCTTGGCGACGCGCCGCAGGCGAAGCGGCAGGTGAACTTCCGCCTGCGCGACTGGGGCATCTCGCGCCAGCGCTACTGGGGCTGCCCGATCCCGATCATCCATTGCCCGACCTGCGGCCCCGTCGCCGTGCCGAAGGCCGACCTGCCGGTCACGCTGCCGGACGACGTCACCTTCGACAAGCCCGGCAACCCGCTCGACCGGCATCCGACCTGGAAGCACGTGAAGTGCCCGCATTGCGGCGAGGCCGCGACGCGCGAAACCGACACGATGGACACCTTCGTCGACTCGTCCTGGTATTTCGCCCGCTTCGCCAGCGCGCCGAACGAGGCGCCGCTCTCGAAGGAAGCGGCGGACCACTGGCTGCCCGTCGACCAGTATATCGGCGGCATCGAGCACGCGATCCTGCACCTGCTCTATTCGCGCTTCTTCACCCGCGCGCTCGAGCACACGGGCCGCGTCTCGGTGACCGAGCCCTTCGCGGGCCTGTTCACCCAGGGCATGATCGTGCACGAGACCTACAAGGACCAGAACGGCAAGTGGCTGTTCCCGGAAGAGGTCGAGAAGCGCGACGACGGCACCTCGGTCCGGGTCGGCACGGACGAGCCGGTCACCGTCGGCCCGCCGGAGAAGATGTCGAAGTCGAAGAAGAACGTCGTGCCGCCGGAGGTGGTCGCCGACACGTACGGCGTCGACTGCGCCCGCTGGTTCATGCTCTCCGACACGCCGCCGGAGCGCGACAGCGAATGGACCGAGGCCGGAATCGAGGGCGCCTGGCGCTTCACCCAGCGCCTCTGGCGCCTGGTCGGCGAGGCGATCGAGCTGGCGCCCGCCGGCACGGCGAAGCCCGAGGCCTTCGGCGCCGAGGCGACGGCGCTGCGCCGCGCCAGCCACAAGCTGGCCGCCTCGGTCGAGGACGATGTCGAGCGCCTGCGCTTCAACGTCGCCGTCGCCCGCATCCACGGCTTCGCCAACGTCTTCGGCGACGCGATCGCGGCCGCCCGCAAGGCCAGCGACAAGCCGGAAGCGGACGTCGCCTTCGCGCTGCGCGAGGCGGCGGAGTTCCTGGTCGCCGCGATCGGCCCGATGATCCCGCATCTGGCGGAGGAGATCTGGGTGCAGCTCGGCCGCGAGGGCCTGGCCGCCGAGGCCGCCTGGCCGACCGTCGACGCCACGCTCCTGGTCGAGGACGAGCTGGTGCTGCCGATCCAGATCAACGGCAAGAAGCGGGCGGAATTGACAATCTCGGCCACCGCGTCGGAAAGTGACATCGAGGCCGCAACGCTCGCCCTCGACGGCGTCATCAAGGCGCTGGAAGGGCGGTCCCCCCGCAAGATCGTCATCGTGCCGAAGAGGATCGTCAATGTCGTCGTCTGATCGCGGACAGGATGAGACACGCGCCCCGGCCGCCGGCCGGGGCCTCGGACGCGGCATCCGGGGCGGCCTCGCCGCCCTGGCGCTCGGCCTGCTCACGGCCGCCTGCACCGTGCAGCCGGTCTACATGCCGATTGCCCAGGGCCCGCAGGTCGCGGCCGACCTGTCGGCCATCCAGATCGAGGATGTCAGCGACCGCGTCGGCCAGCAGGTCCGCAACAACCTGATCTTCGGCTTCACCGGCGGCGGCGGCGCCGCCCCGCCGCGCTACGACCTGTCGATGCGCGTCACCTCGCGCGAGGCGCGGCTCGGCTTCGAGCGCGACGAGACGGCGCCGGCCTATTCGGTCACCGTCACCGTCGCCTACGAGCTGAAGGAGATCTCGACCGGCAAGGTCGTGCTGCGTTCGCTCAACCGCGGCGTCGCCTCCTATGACCGCTCGAACCAGGCCTTCGCCAACCAGCGGGCCCGTATCGACGCCGAGGACCGCGCCGCCCAGCAGGTCGCCGACGACATCCAGCTCCGCCTCGCCGCGGCGCTCGCCTCGCGCAAGGCCGACTAGCGCGTCCGCGACCGGCGCAACACGCCGGCGCACCGACGTCCCGGCCGTTTATTGGACTACGTTTTCCCAAGGGCGAAGCGGCCTCCGCTTCGCCCGAAACGTTTGAGGCCCGCGGACACGATGGTCCAGATCAAGCCCCAGGATGCCGACCGCTTCTTGAGCCGCCCGGATCCCGGCATCCGCGTCGTCCTCATCCATGGCAGCGATACCGGCCTGATTTCGGAACGGTCGGCCGGCTTCGCCAAGACGATCCTCGGCAAGAACGAGGATCCCTTCGCGCTGGTGCGGCTCGATTCCGCCGAGATCGCCGCCGATCCCGGCCGCCTCGCCGACGAGGCCAACACCATCGCGCTGTTCGGCGGCACCCGCGCCATCTGGGTGAAGGTTTCCGGCAACCGCCCGATCCAGACCGCGGTCGAGGCCGTGCTGAAGGCGCCACCGCAGGATGCCTGGATCGTGCTCGAGGCGGGCGACATCAAGAAGGGCGTCGGCCTGCGCAAGCTTTGCGAGAACGCCCGCAACGCCGCCGCGATCGCCTGCTACGCCGATACCGACGCGGCGCTCGACCGGCTGATCGACGGCGAGCTGAAGGAAGCGGGCCTCGGCATCGAGCCGGACGCCCGCGCGCTGTTGCGCAGCCTGCTCGGCGCCGATCGCCTGGCGAGCCGCTCCGAGGTCGGCAAGCTGGCGCTCTATGCGCTGGGCAACCAGACGGTCACCGCCGACGATGTCCGCGCCGTCGTCGGCGACGCCGGCGCGTCGGCCACCGACGAGGCGGTCGACGCGGCAGCCCTCGGCGACGCCGCCGGCTTCGACAAGGCGTTCCGCCGCATCCTCGGTTCGGGCACCGCCGCCTTCGTCGTCGCCAACGCGGCGCTGCGGCATTTCCAGCTGCTGCACCGGATCCGCGCCGCCGCCGATGGCGGCATGCCGCTGCCGGGCGCGGTCGAGCGATACGCCGCCGGCATCTTCTTCCAGCGCAAGGGCAAGCTCGAGCAGCAATTGCGCGCCTGGTCGACGGAACGGCTAATGCAGGCGCTGGAGCGGCTCGACGGCGCGATCCTCGACAGCCGCCTGAAGGCAAACATAGCCGACGAAGCAATCGGCCAAGCGCTGCTCTCGGTCAGCATGATGGCGCGGGCCCGACGCTAGGCTGCGCCTCGATTTCCGACGAAATAAAGCCAGCTAATATAGTGAGCTGAAGACCGTCTGGGCCCGGCGCGCGTCGCGCCGAGCCGGGCCGGACTTAGCCGGCGTAGAACCGCCTCGCGACTAATCGCGCTTGAGCAGGCGGCAGACCTCGTCGAGCTGTTCCAGCGTCTTGTAGCGGACCTTGAGCTCGCCGGTGCCGTTCGCCTTGTGGTCGATCGTCACCATCAGCCCGAGGACGTCGCCGAGCAGCTTTTCCAGCGCCCGCGTGTCGGCGTCCTTCTCGGCCTTGTTGGCCGCACGCTGGGCGGCGCCCTTCTTCGGCTCGCTCTGCGTCAGCGCCTCGGCGTCACGCACCGTCAGCCCCATCTCGACGATGCGCTGCGCCACCGCTTCCGGATTGTCGACGGTGACGAGGGCGCGGGCGTGGCCGGCCGTCAGCTTGCCGTCGCGCAGATAGGCCTGCACCGGCGGCGGCAGCTTCAAAAGCCGCAGCGTGTTGGCGACATGCGGCCGGCTCTTGCCGATGACGTCGGCGAGCGCCGTCTGGCTGTAGTCGAACTCGTCGATCAGCTGCTGGTAGCCGAGCGCCTCCTCGAGCGCGTTGAGATCGGCGCGCTGGACGTTCTCGATGATGGCGAGCTCGAGCGCTTCCTTGTCGTTGACGTCGTGGATGATAATCGGCACGTCGTGCAGGCTGGCGCGCTGCGCCGCGCGCCAGCGCCGCTCGCCGGCGATGATCTCATAGGCGTCGGCCGGCCCGCCCGGAACGGGACGGACCAGGATCGGCTGCATGATGCCCTTCTCGCGCACCGAGGCGGTCAGATCGGCGAGATCGTCCTCCTCGAACGCCTTGCGCGGGTTCCGCGGGTTCGGGCGCAGGAACTCGACGGGCACGCGGCGCGAATTGCGGCTGCGCGGGTCGCTCGCCACCGTCTCCTGGCTGCCGACATCGCCGATCAGGGCGGCCAGGCCGCGGCCCAGTCGCCGGCGCGATCCGTCTTCCATGCTCATGACGTCAAACTCCTGCACATCCCGAATAAATCGTGGTCGGCGAGCGCGCCTCAGGCGGCGCGCAGGCGCTTCTCGCGTTGAATGATTTCCGAGGCCAGCCGCAGATAGGCCTGGCTGCCGGTGCTCTTGAAATCGTAGAGCAACACCGGCTTGCCATGCGACGGCGCTTCCGAGATGCGGACATTGCGCGGGATCACCGTGTCATAGACGGTGTCGCCCATATGCGCGCGCACGTCGGCCACCACCTGGCTGGCGAGATTGTTGCGGCTGTCGAACATGGTCAGCACGATGCCGTGGATCGACAGCTCCGGATTGAGCGCGTGCTTGACCTGCTCCACCGTCTGCAGCAGCTGGCTCAAACCCTCGAGCGCGAAGAACTCGCATTGCAGCGGCACCAGGATCGAATGCGCGGCGGAGAGCGCGTTGATCGTCAGAAGGTTCAGCGAGGGCGGGCAATCGACCAGCACATAGCTGTAGTTCCGGTTCCGAATCGATTCCGGCTTCTGCATGTGGTGGGCGATCGAACGGCGCAGCTTGAAGGCGCGGTCGGACCGGCTGGCGATCTCGAGCTCGACGCCGAGCAGGTCCATGGTCGACGGCGCCACCGACAGGCGCGGCACCGCCGTCTCCAGCACCACTTCCGCCAGCGAGGATTCGCCGACCAGCACGTCATAGGTCGAGCGCAGCCGCGCCTTGCGGTCGATGCCGAGGCCGGTCGAGGCATTGCCCTGCGGGTCGAGGTCGACGATCAGCACTTCCTCGCCGATCGCCGCCAGCGCGGTACCGAGATTGATCGCCGTCGTCGTCTTGCCGACGCCGCCCTTCTGGTTCGCCAGCGCGATCACCCGCGGCAGCGGCGGCAACAGGGACGGCGGCGAAAACGTGTCGGCGTGGGACATTACGGCCTCTTCGGTTGAGCGGCCGGTCAAGCGGACCGGCGCTCCGCGCGCGTGATCTCGACGATCAGACTGCGCTCATCGATCATGCTCTTGTGTTTTACCAGATCGAGGCTCCAAGATTTAGAGGCCTCGACCAGTTCCCCCTCGAAATCTTCACCTTTGTGAAAGGTTCCTGTGCTTCCCGTCGCCAGAACTGGCGCCGAAAGGTCGAGCAGGTCCTTCAGCGAGGCGAGCGCCCGCGCGCTGACCCGCTCGACCGGGTGCTGCCATTGTTTCAGAACCGATTCGATCCGCCCTTCATGCACCTCGGCCTTCGCGCCGGTCTCGCGAATCACCGTGCGCAGGAAGGCGCATTTGCGCTGGTTGGCCTCGACGCAATGCACGATCGCGCCGTCCTGGTCGGCGAGCAGAATGCCGGTGATCATGCCGGGCAGGCCGGCGCCGCTGCCGAGATCGAGCCAGCGGCGCGTGTCCGGAAACATCGCCACGAGTTGGGCGCAATCGGCGACATGCCGGTTCCAGATCTGGCCGAGCGTGTTCGGCGAGACGAGGTTCTGCGCCGGCTGCCATTTGCGCAGCAGGGCGACATAGGTCTCCAGCCGCTCGCGTGTTTCACGTGAAACGGGAAGGACGGCTTCCACCGCCGCAATCGTATCGGTCATGCCACCGTCCGCAGGTTTTGGGCTGAACGACGGCGGGCCGTCGTGAGAAGCAGGGCGAGCGCCGCCGGCGTCATGCCCTCGACGCGGCCGGCCTGGCCGAGCGTCGCCGGCTTGATCAGCATCAGCCGCTGGCGCAGTTCGTTCGACAGGCCCTCGATCGAAGCGTAGTCGATGGTCTCACCGAGCACGACGGCTTCGTCACGCTTGACCGACTCGATATCGTTACGCTGCCGATTCAAATAGACCGCGTATTTGGCGTCGGCCTCGATCTGGTCGAGGATCGCCGGCATGAAGCGGCCGAGCTCGGGCCAGACCGACACCAGCCGCGCCGCGTCGATATCCGGATAGGCCAGGAGGTCGAAGGCCGAACGGCGGACGCCGTCCTGGTTAACACTGAGCCCAACTTTGACCGCCTCGTTCGGCGTCATGCTGACGCTAGCGAAGGCGGCGCGACCGGCCTCGAGCTCGGCCAGCTTTGCGCCAAAGGCCTCGCGGCGCCGCGCGCCGACCGATCCGATCGCGATGCCGAACGGCGTCAGGCGCTGATCGGCGTTGTCGGACCGGAGCGACAGCCGGTACTCGGCGCGCGAGGTGAACATCCGATAGGGCTCGGTGACGCCGCGCGTGATCAGGTCATCGATCATCACGCCGATATAGCTGTCGGAACGACTGAAGGCGACGCCGTCCTGCCCGCCGGCGCGACGCGCCGCATTGATGCCGGCGACGATGCCCTGCGCACCCGCCTCTTCATAGCCGGTGGTGCCGTTGATCTGGCCGGCGAGAAACAGGCCCTGCACCTTCTTGGTCTCGAGCGAGGCGGTCAGCTCGCGCGGATCGACATGGTCATACTCGATCGCATAGCCCGGGCGGAGGATGACGGCGTTCTCCAGACCGGGGATGGTCGCGACCAGGGCCTTCTGCACCTCTTCCGGCAGCGACGTCGAAATGCCGTTCGGATAGATGGTCGGGTCATCAAGACCTTCCGGCTCCAGGAAGATCTGGTGCGAGTCGCGCTCGGCAAAGCGGACGATCTTGTCCTCGATGCTCGGGCAATAACGCGGGCCGCGGCTTTCGATCTGGCCGGAATACATCGGCGAGCGATGCAGGTTGGCGCGGATGACGTCGTGCGTCGCCTCGGTCGTGCGGGTGATGAAGCAGTCAACCTGCTGGCGATCGATCGATCGCGTCAGCGTCGAGAACGGTTCCGGATCCTCGTCGCCGGGTTGGCGCTCGAGGATGTCGAAATTGATCGTGCGGCCATCGAGCCGCGCCGGCGTACCGGTCTTCAGCCGCGCGACGCTGAAATCATGCCGCAGCAGCGCGCCCGACAGGCCCATCGCCGGCTTCTCGCCTACCCGGCCGGCCGGAATCTTCGTCTCGCCCATATGGATGAGGCCGCGCAAGAAGGTGCCGGTGGTGATGACGACGGCGCCGCAGGCAATGCGGCGGCCATCGGCCAGCACGACACCGGCAATGCGGCCCTCGGCCACGACGAGGTCATCGACCTCGCCTTCGACGACCGTGAGATTGTCGGTAGCGGCGATCTCGGCCTGCATCGCCTCGCGATAGAGCTTGCGATCGGCCTGCGCGCGGGGTCCGCGCACGGCCGGCCCCTTGCGGCGGTTCAGCATCCGGAACTGGATTCCGCCGGCGTCGGCGACGCGGCCCATCAGGCCGTCCAGCGCATCGATCTCGCGCACCAGATGGCCCTTGCCCAACCCGCCGATGGCCGGGTTGCACGACATCACGCCGATCGTCGCCGCCTGGTGCGTGACGAGGGCGGTGTTGGCGCCAAGTCGCGCCGACGCGGCCGCCGCCTCGGTGCCGGCATGGCCGCCGCCGATGACGACGACGTCGAAGATCGCGTTGGCTGCGCTGCTCATGAATTCGATCCTGTTGATCGCGATGTCCTAATCGCTCGGCCCGGCGACGTCAAAGCCAAAACGGTTTCACGTCCAAAACTGTTTCACGTGGAACAGATCGGGAATCCCTATTTGCCGATGCAGAATTCCGAGAAGATCACGTCCAGCAGGTCCTCAACATCGACCTTGCCGGTGACGCGACCGAGCGCGTCGGCCGCGCTGCGCAGCAGCTCCGCCTTGACCTCAACCGCGGCATGACCGGCCTGGGCCAATTCGCTGAGATAGAAGAGCGCCTGCGAAACCCCGTCGCGCTGCCGCGTCCGCGTGATCAGGGCGGACGGCATCGGACGGGCCAGATCCAGCGCGGCGCCGATGGCAGCAACGAGCGTATCCAGTCCCTCGCCGGTGCGCACCGAGATGCCGATCGCGTTGCCGTCCAAGGCTTGTTTCGAGTCCGAATCGATAAGGTCGAGCTTGGTGCGGACCCGGATGACCTTGGCATCGGCGGGCATCGTTTCGACAGAAGAGTCCTGATCGGAGAGGGCGAGGATCAGATCGGCGGTATCGGCGCGACGGCGGGCGCGGGCGATGCCCTCGCGCTCGACGACGCTCTCAGTCTCGCGCAGACCGGCCGTATCGATCAGCGTCACGGCGTGACCGCCGATATCGAGCGACACCTCGATCAGGTCGCGCGTCGTCCCCGGCTCGGCGGTGACGATCGCCGCCTCGCGGCGCACGAGCGCGTTCATCAGGCTCGACTTGCCGACATTCGGCTCGCCGAGCAGCACCACCTCGAAGCCGGAGCGAACCCGCTCGCCCCAATGCTGGTCGTCGAGATGCCTGGCCATTTCCGCCGCGACGCCGGCCGCCTCGTCCCAGGCCGGCGCCATGACATCGTCCGGCACATCTTCCTCGTCGACGAAATCGAGGCCGGCCTCGACCAGGGCGCGCGCCCGGATCAGCCGCCGGCGCCAGTCCTCATAGACCCGACGCAACCCGCCCTCGGCCTGGCGCACGGCAAGGCGACGCTGCACTTCGGTCTCGGCGGCGACGAGATCGGCGAGCCCCTCGATCTCGGTCAGGTCGGCGCGACCATTGGCGAAGGCGCGGCGGGTGAACTCGCCCGCCTCGGCCGGCCGGTATCCGGGCAGGCCGGCGAGCGTCTTCAGAACCGCGGCGATCACCGCGCGTCCGCCATGGACCTGCAGCTCGGCGACGTCCTCGCCGGTGAAGCTCGCCGGGGCCGCGAAGAACAGAACGAGTCCGCGATCGAGGATCTCGCCATCCGGCGCGCGGATCGTCCGCAGCGCCGCCTGGCGGGGGGCCGGCACCGAGCCGAGCAGAGTTTCGAGTCCGAATCGAACGCCGCTTCCGCTCAGCCGGATCACGGCGACCCCGGAAGGCGCCGCGCCACTCGAGAGCGCGAAGATCGTGTCGTCGTGCCGCTGGACCATGCCTGACTGCCCTGCCCTATTGCTCATGCGCCCCGCGGGGCTAGTTTGGGTGATCTTCGTCCCGGAGGCCGCCTGGAAAGCCGATGACCGACAACCTGCTGCGCGACGAGACCAGTCCCTACCTGCTCCAGCACAAGGACAATCCCGTGCACTGGCGCGGCTGGAACGCCGCCGCCCTGGCGGAGGCCCGCGCCCTCGACCGGCCGATCCTGCTGTCGATCGGCTATGCCGCCTGCCACTGGTGCCATGTCATGGCGCATGAATCGTTCGAGGACCCGGCGACGGCCGAGGTCATGAACAATCTCTTCGTCAACATCAAGGTCGATCGCGAGGAGCGGCCCGACATCGACCAGATCTACATGGCGGCGCTGCACGCGATCGGCGACCAGGGCGGCTGGCCGCTGACCATGTTCCTGACGCCGGACGGCAAGCCGATCTGGGGCGGAACCTATTTCCCGAAGACCGCCCGCTATGGCCGGCCGGGCTTCGTCGACGTGCTGACCCAGATCGCCCGGTTCTATGCCGAGGACCGCGACGAGATCCTGGCGCAGGCGGACCGCATCGCCGCGCATATCCGCCCGGCCGCAGCCGCCAATGGCCCAGCGCTCGGCGCCGGCCTGCTCGACCGCGCCGCCCATTCGATCCTGTCGATCATGGACCTCGAGCGCGGCGGCACGCGCGGCGCGCCGAAATTTCCGAACGTAGCAGTGATCAACTTCCTCGCCCGCAGCGCCTTCCGCGCCGATCGGGCCGACTATGCGCGCGCCGTCGACGCGACGCTGACCGGCCTTTCCAATGGCGGCATCTTCGACCATGTCGGCGGCGGCTTCGCCCGCTATTCCACCGACGCGCAATGGCTGGTGCCGCATTTCGAGAAGATGCTGTCCGACAACGGCCTGCTCCTCGAGCAATTGGCGCTGGCGACGCGCTGGAGCGGCGAACGCGATCAGTACCGGCGCCGGATCGAAACCACGATCGGCTGGATGGTGCGCGAGATGCTGGTGCCGGGCGGCGCCTTCTCGGCCAGCCTCGACGCCGATTCCGAGGGCCACGAGGGCCGGTTCTACGTTTGGGACAGAGCGGAACTGGATAGCTTCCTGCCTTCGCCGGACGCCGCCTTCATCGCCAATCTCTACGACATCACGCCGGAGGGAAACTGGGAGGGCGTTTCGATCCCGAATCGATTGCGGACCGCCGCGCCGCTCTCCGAACCCAACCAGGCGCGCGCCGACGCGCTGCTGCACCGGATGCTGGCCCATCGCGGCCAGCGCATCCGGCCCGGCCGCGACGACAAGATCCTGGCCGACTGGAACGGCTACGCGATCACCGGCCTCGCCACGGCGGGCCTGCTGCTCGACCGGCCCGACTGGGTCGAAATCGCCGCCCGCGCCTTTCGTTTCCTGTCCGAATCGATGTCACCGGGCGGCCGTCCCGGCCATGCGCTGCGCGAAGGCCGCATGGTGCATCCGGGCTTCTCGTCCGATCTCGCATCACTCGCCCGCGCCGCGATCGCGCTGCACCAAGCGACGCAGGCCGCGACCTATCTCGCCGAAGCGGCGCGGTTGCTCGACTTGCTCGAAGTCCATCACGGCGACGGCAACGGCAATCTCGCCTTCACCGCCGATGACGCCGAGCCGCTGATCGTGCGCAAATCGGACCGGGTCGACGACGCGGCGCCCAATCCGCACGGCCTTGCCGTCGACAGCCTGGTCCGGCTCTGGGCGCTCACCGGCGACGACGCCTATCGCGATCGCGCCGACGCGATCCTCGCCACCTCGGCCGGCGCCATCGCCGAGAACGTCTTCGGCACGGCGAGCCTGCTCTCGGGTCTCGATCTTCGCCTCGCCGTCCGGACCATCGTCCTCGTCATCCCGGCCGGCGCATCCGCCACCGCGCTCCGCGACGTGGTCACAGGCGATTGGCGATCGACCTTCGTGCTCGACATCCGTGCCGACGACGAGCCCCTGCCCGCCGGTCATCCGGCGCATGGCAAGACCGCGATCGGCGGCAAGGCAACCGCCTATCTCTGCCGCGAAGGCAATTGCTCGCTGCCGATCACCGATCCCGCCGCGCTGGCCTCGGCCCTGGCTAACGCATGATTAACGGGACGCTAACGCGTTAACCCGGCCCGGCAACAAAAATGGCCGGACGTTTCCGCCCGGCCATCCGCAGGTCCATCGATCTCCGGCCGGCAGCGCCGACCGGTCCGATCAGGTGTTCATCTGGTCGAAGAAATCCGAGTTGTTCTTCGTCTGCCGCAGCTTGTCGAGCAGGAACTCGATCGCGTCGACCGTGCCCATCGGCATGAGGATACGGCGGAGCACGTACATCTTCTTGAGCACATCGGACGGAACCAGCAGTTCCTCCTTGCGCGTGCCCGAACGGGTGATGTCGATCGCCGGGAAGGTGCGCTTGTCCGCGACCTTGCGGTCGAGGATGATTTCCGAGTTACCGGTGCCCTTGAATTCCTCGAAGATGACTTCGTCCATGCGGCTGCCGGTATCGATCAGCGCGGTCGCGATGATCGTCAGCGAACCGCCCTCTTCGATGTTGCGCGCGGCGCCGAAGAAGCGCTTCGGCCGCTGCAGCGCGTTGGCGTCGACACCGCCGGTCAGAACCTTGCCGGAGGACGGCACGACGGTGTTGTAGGCGCGGCCGAGGCGGGTGATCGAGTCGAGCAGGATGACGACGTCGCGACCGTGTTCGACCAGGCGCTTGGCCTTCTCGATGACCATCTCGGCGACGGCCACGTGGCGCGTGGCGGGTTCGTCGAAGGTGGAGGAGATCACCTCGCCCTTCACCGAACGCTGCATGTCCGTCACTTCTTCCGGGCGCTCATCGATCAGGAGGACGATGAGATAGCACTCGGGATGGTTCTGGGCGATCGAGTGGGCGATGTTCTGCAGGAACACCGTCTTGCCGGTGCGCGGCGGCGCGGTGACGAGGGCACGCTGGCCTTTGCCGAGCGGCGCCACCAGATCGATGATCCGCGGCGTCATGTCCTTGCCGGCCGGAACCTCGAGCTCCATCTTGAAGCGCTCGTTCGGGTAGAGCGGCGTCAGATTGTCGAAGTGGACCTTGTGGCGCGCCTTGTCAGGGTCCTCGAAATTGATCGTGTTGACCTTGAGCAGCGCGAAATAGCGTTCGCCATCTTTCGGACTGCGGATATAGCCCTCGACCGTATCGCCCGTCCGGAGCGAAAAGCGCCGGATCTGCGAGGGAGAGACATAGATATCGTCCGGTCCGGCGAGATAGTTCGCGTCGGGCGAGCGCAGGAAGCCGAAACCGTCCTGCAGCACCTCCACGACGCCTTGTCCGACGATCTCTACGTCGTTGTCTGCCAGCTGCTTCAGGATCGCGAACATCAGCTCCTGCTTGCGCAGCGTGCTCGCATTCTCGACCTCAAGTTCCTCGGCGAAGGCCAGCAGCTCCGTCGGGGATTTGGACTTGAGGTCCTGCAGTTTCATTTCACGCATGTGTTTTGTGAATCTCGTTTGGATTCAGGAAGGATGAATTGCGTAGCGCATAAAGGGGATTGCGCAGAACTTCAGCCTGACAGGGTCAAGGCCCGCCGGCGCGATGCTTCGGTCGTCCCTGGCAGGCCAACCGGCATCTGTCTGCTTCGACAAGATGGCGCACCATAATCGCTCACCGTTTTTGCGGCAAGCGATACAAATGTCGCAAAATCGCAGAGGATCAGAACGGTTTGACGACGACGAGCACGACGATCAGGATCATCAGGATCGTCGGAATCTCGTTGGCCATGCGATAGGCCCGTTCCGACCGCGCATTGCGATCCGCCGCGAAGGCCTTGCGGCACGACGCGAGCCACATATGGAAGATGGACATGGCGATGACAAGCACAAATTTGGCCATGAACCAGCCCTGCTGCTCCCAGCCGCCCATCCGCGCGATCGTCAGGCCGGTGATCCAGGTCAGGATCATCGCCGGATTCATGATGATCCGGAGCAGCTTGGCTTCCATGACCTTGAAGGTCTCGGACTTGTCGGAACCGGCCGCCGCGCCGGTATGATAAACGAACAGACGCGGCAGGTAGAAGATGCCCGCCATCCACGAGATCACCGCGATGACGTGCAGTGCCTTGATCCAGTCGTAATAGGCCATCATTCCCGTCCCTGCCCCTGAGCGTTTTCGAGCGAAGTGGATACCGGTTCGCGCCGAAAAAAAACGCGAACAAACTGAAGGGTTAAGGCCGCCCGGCGTCGGTCGGACGCCGGCCCCCTAGCCGCGCACGCGCCGGATCAGCCGCTCGACATGCGCGATCGGCGTCTGCGGCACGATCCCATGGCCGAGATTGAAGATCAGCCGGCTGCCGTCCATCGCGGCGAGGATTCCGTCGATCGCCGCGTCCAGCTCGGCGCCGCCGGCGACCAGCGTCATCGGATCGAGATTGCCCTGGATCGCGGCGCGGCCGGCGATCTCGCGGCGCACGACGTCGAGCGGCACGGTCCAGTCGACGCCAACGCCGTTGACCTGGGTCTTTTCGACGAAGTCGGAAAGGCCGCGATCCGCGCCCTTCGGGAAGCCGATCACCCGCGCATCCGGCACCACGGCACGGACGCCGGCGACGATGCGCGCGATTGGGCCGGCCGACCAACGCTCGAACGCCGCCGGTGACAGAACGCGCGACCAGCTGTCGAAGATCTGCACGGCGTCGGCGCCCGCCTTCAGCTGCGCGACGAGATAGACGATCGAAGCATCAACGAGCGCGTCGATCAGACGATCGAGGGCTTCGGGATCCCGGGCCGCGAGCAGCCGCGACGGCGCCTGGTCGGGTGTGCCGCGGCCAGCGATCATGTAGGTCGCCACCGTCCAGGGCGCGCCGCAGAAGCCGATCAGCGCCTTGTCGGGATCGAGTGCCTTGCGGACGGCGCCGACCGTTTCCAGCACGGGCGCCAATCGATCGAGCATGCCTTCGTTCGAGAGCCCGAAGATCTCGGCGCGCTCGATCGGATCCAGGCGTGGTCCCTCGCCTTCGACGAAGCGGACGTCCCGCCCGAGCGCATGCGGGATCACGAGGATGTCGGAGAAGAGGATCGCTGCGTCGAAGCCGAAGCGCCGGATCGGCTGCAGCGTCACTTCGGTGGCAAGCTCGGGATTGTAGCAGAGGTCGAGGAAGGAGCCGGCCTTGGCGCGCAGCTCGCGATACTCGGGAAGATAGCGGCCCGCCTGGCGCATCAGCCAGATCGGCGGCTCGGCGAGAACCTCGCCATCGAGGACGCGCAGCAGGCGCGCTTTCGTCGTCAAAGCCGTCGGAATGTTCTGCACCACCACCCACCAAATAAGAGATCTATCTGTAGTTTTTCTTCTTTTAGGCTGTGGATTAGCGTCATTCAGCGCTGTCCACAATGCGACCGAGGCGCCGCATGAAAAACCCGGCGTTTTCACCCCCGTACCGGCGCGGCTGGGGACAGGGCGTGGATGGCGACGCTCATCTCTTTGGACGATCTGCGTTTTTCGCCAATCCCCAAGATTGGCCCGGTTCCGCCATCAGTGTTAATATCCCCTTAACGCATAGGTTAATAACTCGTTAATCCCCGATTCCGTCGACAGCCCCGGACTCGATCTCCCCAGCCGGAGCCGCTGTTGATCAATCCAACCCGATCGGTGACAAGTCGGGGATCGGAGCCGGCGTGGCGGTGTTTTCCCGTGCCCGTCCACAGCCCTGGGGATGAGAGTGTGAAGAACGAGTCCCGCCACCTGCACCTGCACCTGATTTCCGACGCGACCGGCGAGACGCTTCTGACCGTCGGTCGGGCCGCTTCGGCGCAATATCCGGGCGTTATGGTGATCGAGCACATGCATTCCATGGTGCGCGCGCCGAAGCAGATCGATCGCCTGTTGCAGGAAATCGAGCAGCAGCCCGGCATCATCCTCTACACCCTGGTCGATCGCGTCATGGCGGCGATGCTCGAGCAGGGCTGCCGCGACATCGGCGTGCCCTGCTTCTCGGTGCTCGATCCAGTGCTGCAGGTGTTCCAGTCCTATCTCGGCGCATCGAGCCAGGGGCGCGTCGGCGCGCAGCATTCGCTCGACGGCGACTATTTCCGCCGCATCGAGGCGCTGACCTTCACGATGATGCATGATGACGGGCAGCTGCCGGAGGATCTCGACCTCGCCGAGATCGTCATCATCGGCGTCAGTCGGACCTCGAAGACGCCGACCAGTATCTATCTCGCCAATCGCGGCGTCCGCACCGCCAACATTCCGATCGTGCCGGGGATCGGTCTTCCCCTGGAGCTCGAGGCGGCGCGAAAACCGCTGATCGTCGGCCTGGTCGCGACGCCCGACCGGATCGTGCAGATGCGCGAGAACCGTGTGCTTTCCAATGCTGCCTTTGGCGGCGAGGACGATCCCTATGTCGATCGCGCCGCCGTCGCCAACGAGATCGCGGCAACGCGCAAGATCTGCGCGCGCAACGGCTGGCCGGTGATCGACGTGACGCGGCGCTCGATCGAGGAAACGGCGGCCGCCATCCTCGCGTTGCGCAACCGGCAGATGACCGGACGGGACGGTTCTGGCGCGGACGGCATCAAGGACGGCTTTGCGTCATGACGCTCGTCCTCGCCTCGACCAGTTCCACCCGCATCGCCCTGCTCCGAAACGCCGGCGTCGCCTTCGAGGCCCGCTCGCCCGGCGTCGACGAACGGAGCGTGGAAGCTCCGCTGCTCGCGGCCGGCGCCACGCCTTCGGAAATCGCGCTCGAACTGGCGCGCGCCAAGGCGCTGGCGCTCGGAGCGCCTGGTGAACTGGTACTGGGGGCCGACCAGGTCCTCGATCTCGACGGGGCGCGTTTCACCAAGCCCGCGGACCGCGCAGCGGCGGCAGCGCAGATCGCGACCCTCGCCGGTCGAACCCATCGGCTTCGGACCGCGATCGTGCTGGTCCGCGATGGCGACATCCTCTTCGAGCATGTCAGCACGGCGAACCTGACGATGCGGCCGCTTTCGGCCGAGGCGATCGAGCGCTATCTCGACGCGGCGGGTGAATCCGCCCTCTGGTCGGTCGGCGCCTATCTGCTGGAAGGCGTCGGAATCCAGTTGTTCTCCGCCATCGAAGGCGACTATTTCAGCATTCTCGGACTTCCCCTCCTGCCGCTGCTCGCCGAATTGCGACGGCTCGGCACCCTTCCGTCCTGACGAGGCATCATGACGAACTCCGCCGCGACGAAGACCGCCGTGCCGACCGCCTGCGTCATCGGCTGGCCGATCAAGCATTCGCGCTCGCCGATCATCCATCGCCACTGGCTGGCGGAACTCGGCATCGAAGGCGACTATGTCCGCCACGCGGTCGAGCCGGAGCAGGTCGCCGCCTTCTTCGCCGCCCTCCCCGATGGTCCCTTCGTCGGCTGCAACGTTACCGTGCCGCACAAGGAGGCGGCGTTCGCCGCCGTCGATCAGGCCGACGCAGTGGCGACGGCGCTCGGCGCGGTCAACACCATCTGGCTCGAGAATGGCCGCCGGCTCGGCTCGAACACCGATGCGGAAGGCTTCATCGCCAATCTCGACCAGCGGGCGCCGGGCTTCGACGCCAATCCCGGCCCGGCGATCGTGCTCGGCGCTGGTGGCGCGGCACGCGCGGTGATCTGGGCGCTGAAAGAGCGCGGTTTCGCGCCGATCCATGTGATCAACCGTACCCGCGATCGCGCCGAGGCGATGGCGGAACGTTTCGGGTCCGTCGTGCGTCCCGCCGGCTGGGAGGACCTGCCGGGCCTGCTGCCGACCGCCTCGCTCCTCGTCAACACGACGTCGCTCGGCATGGAAGGCCAGCCGCCGCTCGTGATCGACCTCGCGGCGGCGCCGGACGCCCTGCTCGTCACCGACATCGTCTATATTCCGCTCGAGACGCCGCTGCTCGCGGCGGCGCGGGCGCGCGGCCTCCGGACCGTCGACGGGCTCGGCATGCTGCTGCACCAGGCCGTGCCCGGCTTCGAACGCTGGTTCGGCGTGCGGCCGACCGTGACGCCGGAACTGCGGCGGCTGATCCTGGCCGACATGGGCGTGGTCGAGGAGGGGAACGCGGCGTGATCGTCATCGGCGTCACCGGATCGATCGGCATGGGCAAGTCGACGACGGCCCGGCTCTTCGCCGCGCATGGCGCCGTGCTGCACGATGCCGACGCCGTGGTCCACGCGCTCTATCGCGGGCCGGCCGTCGCGGCCGTCGCCACCCGCTTTCCCGAGGCGATCGAGGGCGGCATGGTCGATCGCACGAAGCTGGCCGGCATCCTGGCGAAGGAACCGGAAACGCTCGCGCATCTCGAGGCGATCGTCCATCCGATGGTGCAGGCGGTCGAGGCCGAGCGCATGGCCGAGGCGCGTCGCCAGGGCCGTTCGATGTTCGTGCTTGACGTGCCGCTTCTGTTCGAGACGGGCGGCGAGAAGCGCGTCGATGTCGTCGTCGTCGCCAGCGCGCCGGCGGATATCCAGGCGCAGCGCGTGCTGGAGCGGCCGGGCATGACGGAGGCGCGGCTCGCCGCGATCCTGGCGCGGCAGATGCCGGACGCCGAGAAGCGCCGGCGGGCGCATTTCATCGTCGAGACGGGCGGCAGCAAGGCGGAGGCCGCCTATCGCGTCGACGGCATCGTCCGGGCGCTCGCGGCCACGGCGGCGGCCCGCAGCCATGCGCCCTGAGGCGTTTCGACCGGCGCCCGGGCGTTGCATTGCCGGTCCCGACTTGTCACGATGACCAAGAGCTGAAGCGGAGCAGGACGTTGCGCGAGATCGTCTTCGATACGGAAACCACCGGGCTGGAGCCGCTGAAGGGCGACCGCCTGGTCGAAATCGGCGCGGTCGAGCTCTTCAACCACCTGCCGACCGGCCGCGATTTTCACATCTACATCAATCCCGAACGGTCGATGCCGGAAGAGGCGTTCCGCGTGCACGGGCTTTCGGAGGAGTTCCTTTCCGACAAGCCGCTGTTCAGCGCCGTCGTCGACGATTTCATCGACTTCATCGGCGATGCGACGCTGATCGCCCACAACGCCAGTTTCGACATCAGCTTCATCAATGCGGAGTTTGCTCGCCTCGGCAAGCCGCCGATCCCGCCCGAGCGCGTGATCGACACGCTGGTGCTGGCGCGGCGCAAGCATCCGATGGGGCCGAATTCGCTCGACGCGCTCTGCTCGCGCTACGGCATCGATGCCAGCAAGCGAACCGTCCATGGCGGCCTGATCGACTCGGTGCTGCTCGCCGACGTCTATCTCGAGCTGATCGGCGGCCGCCAGCCCGACCTGGTGCTCGTCTCCGACGAGACGACGGCGACGACCGACGACAGCGGGCCGATCGTCTTGGCGCCGACGCAGCAGCGGCCGGTGCCGCGCGGTTTTCGCGTCACGGCGGAGGAACATGCGGCGCACAGCGCCTTCATCGGCAAGATGGGCGATGCCGCGCTGTGGAAGGCCTATATGCCGGAAGAGCTGGCGGCCGAGTAAAGGCCCAAAAGAAAAGCCCCTGATCCGTGGGGAACAGGGGCTTCTTGATTTCGCGATCGCGCTGGACGCGCGAATGCCTCAGCTCGGGCGGGCGCCCTGCTGGGCGGCCGCCATCTCCATCAGGCGCTGGCGATAGAGCTGGGTGAAGTCGACCGGATCGACCAGCAGCGGCGGGAAGCCGCCATTGCGGGTCATGTCGGCGAGGATCTGGCGGGCGAACGGGAACAGCAGGCGCGGGCACTCGATCATCAGGATCGGGGCCAGGTTCTCCTGCGGCACGTTCGAGACGCGGAAGACGCCGGCATAGACCAGCTCGGCGACGAAGATCGCCTGGTCGCCTTCGGCGGCGCGGCCCTCGAGGCGCAGCTCGATCTCGTAGTCGTCACCGTCGAGCGGCGTGGCGCCGACATTGATGCCGATGTTGATGGACGGGGCGGTGCGACGCGGACCGAGCGAGCGCGGAGCGCCCGGATTCTCGAAGGACTGGTCCTTCACATACTGCAGCAGGATGGAGAGATTCGGCTGGGTCAGCTGGCCCGCGCCGTTTTCGGTTTCATCGGCCATATGGCGGCTCCCCTGGAACAATCGGCCGAATGGCCTGATCTTGACAACTGGGCTCGCTAACACTTCCGTCTCGGTGATACAAGCGCTGTACGAGGTCGGTCGGAAGCCGCATGGTATCGCCGCGAGGCTCAGCCCTTGACGGATGGTGGACCTTGACGGACTTGGATCGACGCCCAACGATTACCACATTGGGTCCATGATTGCTCGAACGCGCATTTCCGGCCTCAGACCCGGTTTCATGGGCCCCCAAGAACAGGACAGGATGCCTTCGGCATGAACGGCTTCGTCGATATCTACACGCTGATCTTCCTCGTCCTGGCGGTGGTGATCTTCTTCAAGCTGCGCAGCGTGCTGGGGCAGCGGACGGGCAATGAGCGCCCGCCCTTCGATCCCTATTCCCGCACCAAGACGAACGAGGCGGATGCGGCGGCCGGCGACAAGGTCGTGGCGCTGCCGCGCCGTCCGTCGGCGAATGACGATGCCGCCGCGCCGGCCCAGGCCGCCGCCGGCGAAGACCAGCGGATCACCGCCGTCGCCGCGCCCGGCACGCCGCTCGCCGCCGCGCTCGGCGCGATCATCGCGGCCGACCGTAATTTCGACCCGCAGCAATTCATCGATGGCGCCCGCACCGCCTACGAGATGATCGTCACGGCCTTCGCCCAGGGCGATCGCAAGGCGCTGAAGCCGCTGCTCGGCCGCGAGGTCTTCGACGGCTTCTCGGGCGCGATCAGCGAGCGCGAGGCGCGCGGCGAAACGGTGGAGTTCAACTTCGTCGGCTTCGAGAAGGTCGAGATGGTCGACGCGGCCCTGAAGGGCAGCACCGAGCAGGTGTCGGTCAAGTTTGTCTCCAAGCTGATCTCGGCGACCCGCAACAAGGACGGCGAGGTGGTGGACGGGGATCCGGTCCACATCGCCGACGTCACCGACATCTGGACCTTCGCGCGCGACGTGTCGTCCCGCGACCCGAACTGGACGCTGGTGGCGACCGAAACCGTCGAATGACCGGGACCTCCTGCCGTGTCGACGGAATCCAACACCAGCCGCGTGCCGGTCAGCTTCGAGGCGCTCGACGGCTGGCGGGATGATGACCACGCCGCTGCTTGGCGCGCTTTCCATCTGAGCGCCGTCCACGCGGCCGCGCATCCGCCGAAGACGCGCGCGCTCGGCATCGACGGCGCGGCGCTCGCCGAGGTCGCCGCGTTCGCCGCCAAGCTCCCCGCCGATCTCGATCGCGGGGCGGCGAAAGCCTTCTTCGAGACGCATTTCCAGCCCTTGCGGGTCGTCGAACCGGCGGGCGGCTTTTTCACCGGCTTCTATGAACCCGAGGTAGCCGCGTCGATGACGCTGACGGCCGGCTTCGCCGTGCCGCTGCACGCGCCGCCGCCGGAACTGGTCGAGGTCGATGAAACCGATCCACCGCCCGGGCTCGAGCCGGGCATGCGTTTTGCGCGCCGCACGGAGGCGGGGTTCGAGCCCTTCTTCGACCGCGGCGCCATCGAGCGCGGCGCGCTGGACGGGCGCGGGCTGGAGATCGCCTATCTGGCCGATCGGGTCGACGCGCTCTTCATCCATATCCAGGGCGCGGCGCGGTTGCGCCTGCCAGATGGCGCGGTCCGGCGCGTCACCTATGCGGCGAAGTCGGGCCATGCCTACACGCCGGTCGGCCGCGTGCTGCTGGAACGGGGACTGCTGCCGAAGGGCGGCGTCACCATGCAGTCGATCCGCGACTGGTTCGCCGCCCATCCGGACGAGGCGTCCGAGATCATCTGGCAGAACCGCTCCTACATCTTCTTCCGCGAGGCGCCGGTGACCGATCCGGCGCTGGGGCCGATCGCCGCCGCCAAGGTTCCGCTGACCGCCGGCCGCAGCCTGGCCGTCGACCGCACGTTGCACACCTTCCATGCGCCGGTCTGGATCGACACCAGGCTGCCGGCCGAGGAGGGCGGTCGCGCGCTGCGCCGGCTGATGGTGGCGCAGGATACCGGCTCGGCCATTCTCGGCCCGGGTCGGGGCGATATCTTCTTCGGGTCCGGCGACGATGCCGGGCGCATCGCCGGCCGCATGCAGGCATCCGGCGATTTCATCGTGCTGGCGCCCAAGGGCAAGTCGAGCGGCACGACATGACCCGCCGCAAGCGCAATCTCTCGGGCGAGGAGCGTACGCTCTGGGCGACGGTCGCGCGTACCGTCGCGCCGCTCCGGCCGGAAGACGCCATCGTCGAGCCGCCGGAGGCCCCGGCCGTCGAGGCGAAGCCGGCGGCGGGAGAGCCGCCGAAGCCGGCGGAGGCGGGGATGAAGCTCGGCAAGGCCGGCAAGCCCGCGCCGCCGCCGCCATTGCATCCGATCGAGCGCCGCACGCTGACCAAGGTCGCGCGCGGCACGATCGAGATCGACGGCCGCATCGATTTGCATGGGCTGACGCAGATGGATGCGCATGACCGGCTGCGCGGATTCCTTATCGATGCGCAGGCGCGGGGCGCCAAGCTCGTCATCGTCATCACCGGCAAGGGCAAGGCAACGGGCGAGGATCCCTTCGGCATGACCGAGCGCGGCGTGCTGCGCCGGCGCGTGCCGCAATGGCTGGCCGAACCCGGCCTGCGCGGCATCGTCATCGGCTTCGAGGAGGCGCATCGCAGCCATGGCGGCGGCGGCGCGCTCTATGTGCGGATCCGCAAGAAGCGGACGGCGCACAAGGCGGGTGGCGCATGACGCCGTTCGGTCAGCGCCTGCGCGAGATGCGCGAGGAACGCGGCGTGTCGCTGAAGGACATGGCCGCGAGCCTCGAGGTGTCGAGCTCCTATCTCTCGGCGCTTGAGCACGGACGGCGCGGCAGCCCGAGCTGGTTCCTGGTCCAGCGCGTCATCGTCTATTTCAACGTGATCTGGGACGAGGCGGAGGAGCTGCAGCGTCTGGCGCAGCGCTCGCATCCGCGCGTCACCGTCGACACGGCGGGGCTCGCCCCCGAGGCGACCGAGCTGGCGCATCTCCTCGCCGCCGAGATCGGCGGCCTGAGCGTGAAATCGTTACAGGACGTGAAGAAGGCGCTGCGCGACGCCGCCGCGAAGGACGCGGCGCGGCGGGAATTGCAGGCCGATCAGCCGCAGGACCGGACGACGCTCAAATAGCGCGGCGGAGGCTCAGAGCAGGGCGCGCAGCTCGTCCAGCCGGTCGTTGACCAGCCAGCCATAGTAGTTTTCCTGCGGCATGGCCGACTTGTTCTTCTTGCGCGCGGCGGCGAGCGCCCGGGCCCGCACCTTGACGTCGCCGACATTGTAGAGCGTCGCCGTCAGGCCGGGATTCTGGGAAATGTCGACGCCGGCCGTGTCGCGGTAGACATCGATCGACAGGCGGATGATCGCCGCCATGTAGTCGAGCGACATGTTGGGATCCATGATCGCCTGGTAGAGCTGCGGCGCCCGTTCGGCGTCGAGCAGCGGCAGGCCGCTCTTCCGGTGCACGATGTCGCTGACGGTGAGCGCGGTCAGCGGATTGATCTGGCCGAGGCCGAAGGTCTGGCCGGCATAGAGCGGTTGGAAGAACACCTTGGAGAAGCGGTCGCGCGGGAACGACTTGCCGTTGACGGTCTTGCCGCGGAAGCTCGCATCCCAGACGTCCTCGCGGCAGGTCCAGAGGTCGTAGTCCGCCTCGAGGCCCTCGCAGGCGGCGAATTGCGGCCGGGCGACGAAGTCGGTGACGCTCTCGCCCTTGTAGCCGAAGGCGAGGTCCTTGGTGCCGAGATAGGCGAGCGCCTTGACGTAGTAGGACTGCGCGCTGTCGAGGCCGCCGACATTGTAGGTGTGCTCGCCGATGATGGCGCCGATCAGGTGCACCGGGTCGACGCCATAGGTCTGGGCGGAGCGCTTGATCGAGCGGATCAGCGTCTTGTCGCGCTTCAGCAGCGCGTAGATCCGGCGGTATTTCGCCTCGAAGCTCTCCTTGGTCTCGCCGGCGCGCTTGATCGAGCTCATGTCGATCTCGGGCTGCTCGGCGGAGCGGTTGCCGGGCGGCGCCACCACCGGCGCGGCGAGCGCGGGCAGGGCGGTGGCGATAAGGAGGGAAGCGAGCAGGGCGCTGCGCAGGAGACGCATGGGGCGATCCGTCGTCGGTCGAGCGAAGACCGCACCCGTTACGGATCGGCCGATGCGGCGCTTATAGCATCGCCGAATCGGATCGGAAAACGGCATCCCTGCCACAGCGGCGGATAAACGTAGCGGAACCTCCCCCGCGGCCGTTGGGTCGCGGGGGAGGGACGGGTCAGAGAATGTAGCGCGACAGGTCGATGTTGCGCGAGAGATCGCCGATATGCGCCTCGATATAGGCGGCGTCGATCGTCACCGTGTCGCCCGAGCGGTCCGGCGCCGAGAAGCTGATCTCGTCGAGGATACGCTCCATCACGGTCTGCAGGCGGCGCGCGCCGATGTTCTCGACCGAGCCGTTGACCTCGACCGCGATGCGGGCGATCGCGTCGATCGCATCCTCCGTGATGACGAGGTCGACGCCTTCCGTATTCATCAGCGCCACATACTGCTTGAGCAGGCTCGCTTCCGGCTCTGTCAGGATCTGGCGGAAATCGGCCTGCGTCAGGGCGTTGAGCTCGACGCGGATCGGCAGGCGGCCCTGCAGCTCCGGCAGCAGGTCCGACGGCTTGGCGATGTGGAACGCGCCCGACGCGATGAACAGGATGTGGTCCGTCTTCACCGGTCCGTACTTGGTTGCGACCGTCGTTCCCTCAATCAGGGGTAGGAGATCGCGCTGCACGCCTTCACGTGAAACATCGCCGGCGCGGCCTTCGCGGGCGCAGATCTTGTCGATCTCGTCCAGGAAGACGATGCCGTCGTTCTCGACGATCTCGATCGCCTCGGCCGTCAGCTGCTCGTCGTCGAGCAGCTTGTCGGATTCCTCGTCGATCAGCACCCGGTAGCTGTCCTTGACCGTGACGCGGCGCGTCTTGGTCTTGCCGCCGAAGGCCTTGCCGAGCATGTCGCCGATGTTCATCACGCCGATCGAGGCGCCGGGCATGCCGGGCACGTCGAACTGCGGCAGGCCGCCGGACTGGTCGCGGACCTGGATCTCGATCTCCTTGTCGTCCAGCTCGTTGGCGCGCAGTTTCTTGCGGAAGCTCTCGCGCGTCGACGGGCTGGCGCTCTCGCCGACGAGCGCGTTCAGCACGCGTTCCTCGGCCGACAGATGGGCCTTGGCCTCGACGTCCTTGCGCTTCTTCTCGCGGGTCAGCGAGATACCGACTTCGACCAGGTCGCGGACGATCTGCTCGACGTCGCGGCCGACATAGCCGACCTCGGTGAACTTGGTCGCCTCGACCTTGAGGAACGGGGCGCCGGCGAGGCGGGCGAGGCGGCGCGAGATCTCGGTCTTGCCGACGCCGGTCGGGCCGATCATCAGGATGTTCTTCGGCAGCACTTCTTCGCGCATCGTGCCTTCGAGCTGCTGGCGGCGCCAGCGGTTGCGCAGGGCGATGGCGACGGCGCGCTTGGCGTCGTTCTGGCCGATGATGTAGCGGTCGAGTTCGGAGACGATCTCGCGGGGAGAGAAATTGGTCATGGGATGTCCCTGTCAGCTCAGGCTGCGTCGAGCTGCTCGAGCGTGACACTGGTGTTGGTGTAGACGCAGATCTCGGCGGCGATCGCCATCGCCTTGCGGGCGATCTGCTCGGCGGTGAGGTCGGTGTCGGCCAGCGCGCGGGCGGCGGCGAGCGCATAGTTGCCGCCGGAGCCGATGCCCATCACGCCGCCTTCCGGCTCGAGCACGTCGCCATTGCCGGTCAGGACCAGGCTCGTCGTCTTGTCGGCGACCAGCATCATCGCCTCGAGATGGCGCAGATAGCGGTCGGTGCGCCAGTCCTTGGCGAGCTCGACGCAGGCGCGCGTCAACTGTCCGGGATATTGCTCGAGCTTGGCCTCGAGGCGCTCGAACAGGGTGAAGGCGTCGGCGGTCGAGCCGGCGAAGCCGGCGATCACGTCGCCCTTGCCGAGCGGCCGCACCTTGCGGGCCGTGTGCTTGATGACCGTCTGGCCGAGCGACACCTGGCCGTCGCCGGCGATGACCACCTTGCCGCCCTTGCGCACGGTGATGATCGTCGTCCCGTGCCAAGCCGCGTAGGGGCTCTCGTTCTGGGAATGTGTCATGGTCTGCTTTCGTGGCGGATCGTCTTGGTCCCTTAAGGCCCCGCGGCAATCCCTGTTGGCTAGACGCCTTATGTAGGCTGCCCGGCGAGCGATGCAAAGGCTTGCGCAACCTTGTGGCATTCCAAGGAAACGCCTGATAAAAGCCGGCTGTCCCGAGCAAGCTGCCCGAGAAGGAAAGAGATATGCGAAGCGCCACGATCGAGCGCAAGACGAAGGAAACCGAGATTGCGGTCACGCTGGATCTCGACGGCACCGGCCGCGCCGACATCGCCACTGGCGTCGGCTTCTTCGATCATATGCTCGACCAGCTGGCCCGCCACGGCCTGATGGATCTGACCGTCCGCTGCAAGGGCGACCTGCATATCGACCAGCACCACACGGTCGAGGACGTCGGCATCGCCATCGGCCAGGCGCTCCGCAAAGCGCTCGGTGAGATGCGCGGCATCACCCGCTACGCCGACACCCACCTCGCCATGGACGATACGCTGACCCGCTGCGCCATCGACGTCTCCGGCCGGCCCTACCTGGTCTGGAAGGTCGAGTTCTCGCGCGACAAGGTCGGCGATTTCGATACCGAGCTATTCAAGGAATTCTTCCAGGCCTTCGCCCAGAACGCCGGCATCACGCTGCACATCGAGAATCTCTACGGCGACAACAACCACCATATCGCCGAGACCTGCTTCAAGGCGGTGGCCCGCACCCTGCGCACGGCCGCTTCGATCGATCCCCGCCAGGCCGACCGCGTGCCGTCGACCAAGGGCAAGCTCGGCGACTGAGAGGCGTCATGGCGACCTACATCGTGCTCGAGCCGCCCGTCTCCGCGTCTGGCGGAACGGACGAGGCCGACCGCCTGATGTTCGTCCGGGACGGCTTCTCCTGGGGCGCGTTCCTGATTCCCGTCCCCTGGATGCTGTATCGCCGGCTCTGGATCGCGCTTTGCTTCTACGCGCTCTTCCTGGTCGCGGTGGAGTTCGCAAGCCGCCAGTTCGGCGCGCCGACCGCCGCGGCGCTGGGCGCGCTCGGCGGACTCTATCTCGGCTTCGAGGGCGGCGCGTTGCGGCGCTGGGCGCTGGCCCGGCGCGGTTTCGTCGAGACCGCGCTGGTCGAGGCGGCGTCGCGGGACGAAGCCGAGATCCGCTATTTCCACGGCCACGGCGCCGTTGGGTCGGGCGAGCAGCCCGGTCCCGCTCCCGTTGCGCCGTCCATGCGCTTCGTGCGTCCTGAACCCACGGCCGAGATCGTCGGCCTCTTTCCGACACCGGGGACCGCCCGATGACCATTGCCATCATCGACTACGGCGCGGGCAATCTGCGCTCCGCCGCCAAGGCGCTCGAACTCGCCGCCGGCCGCATCGGCCTCGCAAGCCCCGTCATCGTGACGGCGGATCCCGAGGCCGTGGCCAAGGCCGATCACATCGTGCTGCCGGGCGACGGCGCCTTCGCCGATTGCCGCACCAATCTCGACAGCGTCGACGGCATGATCGAGGCGATCAACGAGGCGATCGACGTTCGCGGCCGGCCGTTTCTCGGCATCTGCGTCGGCATGCAGCTGCTCGCGACGCGCGGCATCGAATATGGCGTGACCCGCGGCCTCGCCCGCATTCCGGGCGAAGTGCGCCGGATCGAGCCTTCCGACGCGCGCCTGAAGATCCCGCATATGGGCTGGAACACGCTGAACGCCTCCGCCCCGCATCCCCTCCTCGACGGCATCGCGCTCGGCGATGACGGCTGGCACGCCTATTTCCTGCACGGCTACCAGCTCTATGCCGAGAACCCGGCCGACGTCGTGGCGACCGCCGAATATGGCGGCCCGATCACCGCGATCGTCACCACCGGCAATGTCGCCGGCACCCAGTTCCATCCCGAGAAGAGCCAGAAGCTTGGTCTCGCCCTTCTCGCCAACTTCCTGAAGTGGAAGCCCTGATGATCCTTTTCCCGGCCATCGACCTGAAGGATGGCGCCTGTGTCCGGCTGAAGCTCGGCGACATGGAGCAGGCGACGGTCTTCAACACCGATCCCGCCGCCCAGGCCCGCGCCTTCGAGGAGCAGGGCTTCGAATATCTGCATGTCGTCGACCTGAACGGCGCCTTCGCGGGCCAGCCGGTCAACGGCGCCGCCGTCGAGGGCATCCTCGCCAGCGTGAAGATGCCGGTCCAGCTCGGTGGCGGCATCCGTGACCGCGCCGGCGTCGAGGCCTGGCTGGACAAGGGCATCGCCCGCGTCATTCTCGGCACCATCGCGGTCCGGGATCCCGATCTCGTGCGCGAGGCGTGCAAGGCGCATCCGGGCCAGGTCGCCGTCGGCATCGACGCGCGCGGCGGCAAGGTCGCCGTCGAGGGCTGGGCCGAGACGTCCGAGCTGACGACGGTCGAGCTGGCGCGGCGTTTCGAGGATGCCGGCGTGGCCGCGATCATCTTCACCGACATCGACCGCGACGGCGTGCTGAAGGGCCTCAACATCGAATCGACGCTCGCGCTCGCCCGCGCCGTCGAGATCCCGGTGATCGCCTCGGGCGGCCTCGCCTCGATCGACGACGTCAAGCGCCTGCTCGAGCCGGATTGTGCGATCCTGGAGGGCGCGATTTCCGGCCGCGCGCTCTATGATGGCCGCCTGGACCCGGCCGAGGCGCTGCGCCTGATCAAGGCCGCGCGGGAGAAAGCCTGATGCTCAAGACCCGTGTCATCCCCTGCCTGGACGTACATGACGGCCGCGTCGTCAAGGGCGTGCAGTTCGTCGACCTGATCGACGCCGGCGATCCGGTCGAGGCCGCCAAGGCCTATGACGCCGCCGGCGCCGACGAACTCTGCTTCCTCGACATCACCGCGACGCACGAGAACCGCGGCACCATCCTCGACGTCGTCGCCCGCACGGCCGAGGCCTGCTTCATGCCGGTGACGGTCGGCGGCGGCGTGCGAGCCGTCGAGGACATCCGCGCGCTGATGCTGGCCGGCGCCGACAAGGTTGCGATCAATTCGGCCGCCGTGACCGACCGGATGATCGTCGCCCGCGCGGCGGAGAAGTTCGGCGCCCAGGCGATCGTCGTCGCGATCGACGCCAAGCAGACCAAGCGGCGCGGCGATGGCGACCATCACGACCGCTGGGAGATCTTCACCCATGGCGGCCGCAAGGCGACGGGCATCGACGCGGTCGAATATGCGATCGAGGTCGCCTCGCTCGGCGCCGGCGAGATCCTGCTGACCTCGATGGACCGCGACGGCACGCGCGACGGCTTCGACCTCGAGCTGACCCGCACCATCGCCGACGCGGTGTCGGTCCCGGTGATCGCCTCCGGCGGCGTCGGCGCGCTCGATCATTTCGTCGACGGCGTCGTCGAGGGCCATGCCAGCGCCGTGCTCGCGGCGTCGGTGTTCCACTTCGGCCAGTTCACCATCGGCGAGGTGAAGGCGCACATGGCGGCGGCCGGCATTCCGGTCCGGCTGGACGGCTGAGGAGAACGACATGGCCGGTTTCACGCTCGTCGATCTCGCCGCGATCATCCACACCCGGGCCCATTCCGGCGATCCCGGCTCCTACACGGCGAAGCTCGTCGCCAAGGGCACGTCCCGTTGCGCCAAGAAGTTCGGCGAGGAGGCGGTCGAGGCCGTCATCGCCGCGACCGAGCATAACAAGGAAGACCTGACGTCCGAGGCGGCCGACGTGCTCTACCACCTCCTGGTCATGCTGGAGGCGGCGGAGGTGCCGCTCGACGCTGTCATGGACGAGCTCGAAGGGCGCACCCGCCAGACGGGGCTGCAGGAAAAGGCGTCGCGGCCGGCGGATTGATCCGACGTCCCCGGGGAGAATGACGATGGACAAGTCCGCGCGGATCGAGCACGCCCCGCACCGCACATTCGGCCGCAAGGAATGGGCGAGCCTCCGGGCCGACATGCCGCTGACGCTGACCGAGGAAGACCTCTTCCGGCTGCGCAGCCTGAACGATCCGATCTCGATCGACGAGGTCGTGACGATCTACCTGCCCCTGTCGCGCCTGTTGAGCCTCTATGTCGCCGCGACCCAGGAGCTCTACAACGCGACCCGCACCTTCCTCGGTGCCACCGAGGGCAAGACGCCCTACATCATCGGCATTGGCGGCTCCGTCGCCGTCGGCAAGTCGACGACCGCGCGCGTGCTGAAGGCGCTGCTGGCGCGCTGGACCAACACGCCCAAGGTTGACCTCGTCACCACGGACGGCTTCCTCTATCCGAACGCCGTGCTCGAGCGCGAAGGGCTGATGGAGCGCAAGGGCTTCCCCGAGAGCTACGACCTGCCGGCGCTGCTCGCCTTCCTGTCCGACATCAAGGCCGGGCGTGGCAGCGTCTCGGCGCCGGTCTATTCGCACCTCGTCTACGACATCGTGCCGAGCGAGCGGATCACCATCGACCGGCCCGACATCCTGATCGTCGAGGGCATCAACGTGCTGCAGGCGCCGCGCCTGCCGAAGGACGGAACCGCCGTGCCCTTCGTCTCCGACTTCTTCGATTTCTCGATCTATATCGACGCCGCCGAGGCCGATATCCGCCGCTGGTATGTCGAGCGCTTCCAGCGCCTGCGCGAGACGGCGTTCCGCGATCCGAATTCCTACTTCCATCGCTATTCGAAGATCTCGGACGAAGAGGCGCTTTCGATCGCCGAGGGGCTGTGGTCGCGCATCAACCGCGTCAACCTCTACGAGAACATCCTGCCGACGCGGCCGCGCGCCGACCTGATCTTGTCCAAGGGTGAAAGTCACCTGATCGAACAGGTCGCACTGCGCCGTTTGTGAGGCGTCTCCTAGGTTTTCGGCATAGTGGATTGCCACTCGTTCGCAGTTGCGAAGATAGCCGTTGAAGCCGCCTCCGGGCGGTGTTAAGGCGCGCCCTCTGCTGCAATTCCGAGGACGATCATGCCGAAATGGAACGACAGGATAACGCTTGTCGCGCTCAGCTCGATCGTCATCGCGCTGGTCGTGATGGCGCTGAAATATGTCGCCTATCTGCAGACGGGCAGCGTCGCGCTCTACTCGGACGCGCTGGAGAGCATCGTAAATCTGGCGACGGCCGTGGTGGCGTTCTGGGCGATCCGCCTCAGCCACAAGCCGGCCGATAGCGACCACCAGTTCGGCCACCACAAGGCCGAGTATTTCGCCGCCGTGCTCGAGGGCGTGCTGATTGTCGTCGCGGCGCTGCTGATCTTGCGCCAGGCCTGGCTCAGCTACGCGACGCCGACCCCGCTCGAGAACACGACCGTCGGCCTGACGATCAACCTGATCGCCACCCTCATCAACGGCCTGTGGGCGCTCTATCTGTTCCGCTTCGGCCGCCGCCGCCGCTCGCCGGCCTTCATCGCCGAAGCCTGGCACCTGACCAGCGACGTCATCAGCTCGGTCGGCGTCTTCTTCGGCCTCGTCCTCGTCGCGCTGACCGGCTGGCTCGTGCTCGATCCGCTGCTCGCCGTGATCGTCGCGGTCAACATCCTGTGGTCGGGCTGGCGCGTCATCCGCGATTCCGTCGGCGGCCTGATGGACCATGCGGTGTCGGCCGACGTCGAGGGCGAGATCCGCTCGATCATCTCGGCCGAGGCGACGGGCGCGATCGAGGTGCACGACCTTCGCACCCGCAATGCCGGCCGCGCCGTCTTCATCGAGTTCCACCTGGTGGTTCCCGGCTCGATGACGGTCGCCGCCGGCCACGTCATCTGCGACCGCATCGAGGCGGCGCTGACGAAGGCGATCGAGGGCTGCGAGGTGCTGATCCACATCGAGCCCGAGGCCGAGGCGCAGCATCACGGCGTCATCGTGCTCTAGCAGCAGGCGAGGCCGCGGGGCGACGGCATGCGGGCAGAGCTTGATTTTCTGCCCCAAACTCATGATATCGGGCCTAACCCATTGGTTCTGATCAAAAGCGAGAGTTTCGCCATGTCCGACGATACCCAGTCCGTGCCCAACCCCGAGCCGGCCGCCGAGGCGGCGTCGGCTGCGGCGGAGGCCGACGTCGCCGCGGCGCGCATCGCGGCCCTGGAGGCGGAAGCCGCCGAACTGAAGGATCGTGTCCTGCGCACGGTCGCCGAGATGGAAAACCTGCGCCGCCGTACCGAGCGCGAGGTCGCCGAGGCCCGGCAATACGGCATCGCCGCCTTCGCGCGCGACATGCTGACCGCCGGCGACAACCTGGCCCGCGCCATTTCCGCCGTGCCGGAGGAAGAGCGCGCCGGCAATGCCGCGCTCACCGCGTTGATCGACGGCGTCGAGATGACCGAGCGCGACCTGCTGAATTCGCTCGAGCGCCACGGCGTCCGCAAGCTCGAGCCGCTCGGCCAGAAGTTCGATCCGCATCTGCACCAGGCCGTCTTCGAGATCCCGACCGAGGAACAGCCCGCCGGCACGGTGATGCAGGTGATGCAGTCCGGTTACGTGATCGGCGATCGGGTGCTGCGCCCGGCCATGGTCGGCGTCGCCAAGGGCCCCGCAAAGCCCAGGGAGCCGAAGCCGGCCGTCGACGACGCCCAGCGTTCGAGTTGAGGCAAGCGAGGCCGTGGACAATGCTTTGCTCTACGGCCTCGATCTTCTCGGTGTTCTCGTCTTCGCGCTGACCGGCGCGCTCGCCGCCTCGCGGCGGCAACTCGACATTGTCGGCTTCGCCTTTCTGGCGGCCGTCACCGGCGTCGGCGGCGGTACGGTGCGGGATGTCATCCTCGGCGCCACGCCGGTCTTCTGGATCGTCCAGCCCGCCTATGTCGCGGTCTGCGTGGCGACGGCGGTGGCGACCTACTTCCTCGCGCCCTTCGTCGAATATCGCTACCGCCTGCTGCTCTGGGCCGACGCGATCGGCATCTCCGGCTATTGCGTTCTCGGCGCGTCGCGCGCGCTCGCCGTCGACGCCAGCCCGTTCGCGGCCGTGGCGATGGGCGTCGTCACGGCGACGGTCGGCGGCATCATCCGCGACATCATCGCCGGCGAGCCCTCCGTGCTGCTGCGCAAGGAAGTCTATGTCACGGCGACGGTGGCGGGCGCCGGCCTGTTCGTCGCGGCGACGGAGTTGGGCATGCCGTTCTGGCCGGCGGCGCTGCTCGGCGCCCTTTCGGCCTTCTTCGTCCGGGCCGGCGCGCTCGCCTACGGCTGGACATTGCCGAGCTATCGCTCGCGGCCGGGCCGTGATTTTCCCGCCCGCGAGAGCTTCTTTCGCCGGAACGACCATGAGAGCGGACCGCCGCCGCTCGTCTGAGCGACGGGGAAACCGGCCGCGTCAGGTGGCGTAGCGCGTCGCGTCGACGCCGTAATGGTTCACATAGCGCTCGCTGATGGCGCTGACCGGCAGAACGATCAGCACGTCCGTTGTGCCGAACTGGCGGTCGATCACGGCGCCGTCGCCGACATAGGCGCCGAGGCGGAGATAACCCTTGACCAGTGGCGGCAGCAGCTTGAGCGCCGCCTTGGCGTCGACCGCCTCGGCCGGCAGCTGGTCCATGGCGACATGGCGCCCGGCGATCGCGCTGACCGACCACTCCTCCGGCGCGCGGGCGTTGTGGTGCAGGAAGGCGAGCGGCAGGGCGAGCGCGTCCGGATCGGTGCCGGTGAGCGAGGCGCAGCCGACCATGACGTCGATGCCGTGGCTGCGGACATAGCTCCAGATGCCGTGCCAGAGCAGCTCCACCGTGCGCTTGGTGCGGTAGGGCGGCAGCACGCAGGAGCGGCCGAGCTCGAGGAAGTTGAGCCGGTCGTGCCGCGCGGTGAGCGCGCCGATGTTGAATTCGCTCGCCGTGTAGAAGCCGGAATGCCGTTCGGCTACGGCCTGGCGCAGCAGGCGATAGGTGCCGACGATCTTCGGCGCGCCGGCGGCGGTCCGCGTGTCGTGGTCGATGACGAGAAGGTGGTCGCAGATCTTGTCGAAGCCGTCGCGGTCGCGGCGCGACAATTGCGTTTGCATGTCGGGGATGGCCGACATCTCCTCGTAGAACACCTTGTAGCGCAGCTTCTGCGCCTGCTTGATCTCGCGCGGGGTCGCAGCGAGACGGACTTCCAGCGCGCCGATCCTTCCGAGCGGTTCAGTCGAGACGGGGGCAGGGCGAGGCGGCTTGGGCATTGCAAGCCTTATACCGCCGAAAACGCGCTGCGATAGGGTGAGCGGCGCCTCGAGCGCCGGGGAGACATGCCCGATCTGACCGGATGTTGCCGCATGGGCACGTTTAGGCATCGCTCGCTCCAGCATTCCCGTCATCCGGGTCTCTTCGATCCTCTGCGAGGACTGAAGCACAGCTCTCCGACAGTTTGGTGACGAAGGGTCCGGCGCCGCCTTGCGCGGGACGGCGAAGCGGCACGCTCGTCGGCCGGCCAGAGCGGAAAACGGCATCGGCGCCCGGGTGATTCGCTCCGGCTCGATCCTTCGCCATTCCGGGTCCGCTTTCCGCGAACCGGCATCGGCGTCACATGAAATGTTCCAGGCGCGACGTCACGCGAGCCGGCATCCGCGCTCGCGCGAACTCAGGCCGCCGCCAGCACGCGCTCGCCGCCGATGCGGTATCCGATCGCCTCGGCGAGATGCGCGCGCCCGACCTCCTCCGAACCGGCGAGATCGGCGATCGTCCGCGCCACCTTCAGCACCCGGTGATAGCCCCGCGCGGAAAGCTTCAGCGCCGCCGCCGCGTCCTGCAGCAGGCGGAGGCCGGCGGCGTCCGGCGCCGCGACCTGCTCGATCAGCGCGGCGCCGCAATGGGCGTTGATGCCGACCGCGCCGGTCGAGATCCGCTCATAGCGTTCGGCCTGGATGGCGCGGGCCACCGCCACGCGGGCGGCGACGGCGGCGCTCGCTTCCGAGGCCGACGCGCCGATCAGGTCGGCTGCGGTGACGGCGGGAATCTCGATCCGCATGTCGATCCGGTCCAGGAACGGCCCGGAGAGGCGGGCCTGGTAGTCCGCGGCGCAGCGGGGTCCGCGCGCGCAGCTCTGGCCCGGCTCGCCGGCCATGCCGCACCGGCACGGGTTCATCGCGGCGACGAGCTGGAAACGGGCGGGATAGCTGACGCGGTGGTTGGCGCGCGCGATCACCACTTCGCCGGCCTCGAGCGGCTGGCGGAGGGAATCGAGCACCTGCGGCGTGAATTCCGGCAGTTCGTCGAGGAACAGCACGCCGTGATGGGCGAGCGAGGCTTCGCCCGGCCGGGCGCGCAGCCCGCCGCCGACCATGGCGGCCATCGAGGCGGAATGATGCGGCGCGCGGAATGGCCTGCGGTCGGTCAGCTTGCCGCCCGAGAGCTCGCCGCCGATCGAGGCGATCATCGAGACCTCGAGCAGTTCCCTCGGCATCAGCGGCGGCAGGATCGAGGGCAGGCGGCTCGCCAGCATCGATTTGCCCGCGCCGGGCGGGCCGGCCATCAGCAGATTGTGGCCGCCGGCGGCGGCGATCTCGAGCGCGCGGCGCCCGCTCTCCTGGCCCCTGACATCGGCGAGGTCGGCTAGCGATCCGGCGTCCTGGCGTAGCGCCGGCTCGGGCCTCGTCAGCACCTGCGTACCCTTGAAGTGATTGGCGATGGCGATCAGGCTGCGCGGCGCGAGGATCTCCATCCCGCCGCCGGCCCAGGCCGCCTCCGGGCCGCAGGCGGCGGGGCAGATCAGGCCGCGTCCCATCGCATTGGCGCCGATCGCCGCCGGCAGCACGCCGGCCACAGCCGCGATCGTGCCGTCGAGCGAAAGTTCCCCCAGCACCACGAAGTCCCGCAGCATCTCGCCCGGCACGACGCCGAGCCCGGCCATCAGGCCGAGCGCGATCGGCAGGTCGTAGTGGCTGCCTTCCTTCGGCAGGCAGAAGTTGATTTCCTGACGCTACCCAAACTGACCTGAGTTGAATTAACGGCTGGTTTCTGCCGGATTTATGCCGAGTTAGGATGGACCGAGACTACCGGTGATGGGCCTTGTTTCCGATTTCGTGGTGAGCGTATTGTGAGCTACTCACGTCGCGGGCGAGAAATGATGACAAAACTCACCGGAAAACTCACCAAAGCCATCGTGGACCGGGCGGAACCGCGCGACAAGCAGTTCACGATCTGGTGCTCAGATCTCAAAGGCTTCGGCGTTTATGTGCACCCGACGGGCCGCCGGACATACTTTGTTGATTATCGCTCAGGCGATGGCAGCCGTCGGCGCATGACTATCGGCGCGCATGGCGCCATCACTACGGAACAAGCGCGAAAGCTCGCGATCGAGACCATGGGCGGCGTGGTGCTCCAGAAGGAGGATCCGCTTCTTGAGCGCAAGACGCGCCGCAAGTCGTTGACGGTTGCAGAGCTCTGCGACCAGTACATGGAGGCGGCAGAGAAGGGACTGATCCTCGGCCGGCGTGGCAATCCAAAGAAGCGCTCGACGATCGAGATCGACCGCGGCCGGATCGCCCGTCACATCAAACCTCTCCTCGGCTCCAAGCTGGTGATGGACCTGCAACGGGCGGACATCGTGAAATTCGTTCACGATGTTGCGGCCGGCAAGACGGCGATCAAGAACCGTTCCGGGAAGAATGGTGCGCGCGTCGAGGTGAAGGGTGGAGTAGGGACCGCGGCCCGCACAACAGGCTTCCTGGGCGGTATCCTGACATATGCGGCCGATCTGGGCCTGATTGCGTCGAATCCAGTTCAGGGCGTCAAGCTGCCGGCAGACAAGAAGCGTGAGCGCCGCCTGACGGCCGACGAGTACCGACGCCTGCGGGAGGCGCTCACCGGCGAGGAAGGTCAGTACGACACGCCGCAGGCGATTACAGGGGCTTGGCTGCTCGCGCTGACCGGGTGTCGGCTAGGCGAGATCGAAAATCTGAAATGGTCTGAAGTCGACGAGGCGGGCGGCTGCTTCCGTCTCAGGGACAGCAAGTCAGGCGCATCGGTACGGCCGGTTGGGCAACCGGCATTTGAGGTGCTGCGGCGCGCTCTGCGTGTGCCTGGCAATCCCTACGTTCTGCCGGGGCTTCGGAAGTCAGGCGCCTATCGTGGACTGGCCGGCGCATGGGTTCGGCTGATGGCACGAGCGGAAATCGAGGGCGTCACCCCGCACACTATGCGCCACTCATTTGCTTCGGTGGCCGGGGATCTCGGATATGCCGATAGCACAATTGGCGCCATGATCGGTCACGTCGGTGGATCAGTCACGAGCCTGTACGTGCATCGGCTCGACGCCGTGCTTGTCGCCGCGGCTGACAGCGTTTCGAGAGACATCCATCGGCAAATGATGCAACGCTAGAGGGCAAGAAAGCTCTTGAGTTCAACTTTGCGTGTGGCGATGATGCCACATGCTGGTATTCATCGATGAGTCGGGCGACCCTGGCTTCAAATTGCTGAAGGGGTCATCGCCAACTTTTGTCGTGTGCCTGGTCGCTTTTCGTGACCTGGAACAATCTGTGTTGACTGGTCAGAGTATCAGGCAGCTGGCGCAGGAATTGAAAGTATTCCCTGAATTCAAGTTCAGTGACAGTCGTGACTACGTACGAGACGCATTCTTCGAGACTGTGACGCGCTTCGATTTCTGCGTCAGGGCTCTGGTAGTTCAGAAAGAGCGCATTTATAGTGAAAAACTTAGAACAGACAAAGAGATGTTCTATAAGTTTTTCGTAAAGTCTATGTTGAAATTTGACGATGGCCTTTTAAAGGGGGCCAGAGTTATTCTGGATGGTTCCGGGGATAGGTCGTTTAGAAACGAGCTTAGCGCCTATTTGCGGAGACACACCGAGAAGGGCGCAATAAAGAAATTCGTCTTTGCAGATTCACGAAGCGACAATCTCGTACAGCTCGCAGATATGTGTACTGGAGCTATTGCGCGATCATTCCGCGAAGACAGATCTGATGCCCAACGATGGCGCAAGATACTGTCGCAAAAGATCGAAGATGTCTGGGATTTTAAGTAGGTTGCGCCCCACCTGCCTATCTTGACGACTGTCAAGCACGCACACCATCCGGTGACAGTTCGGCGAGGCAGGGCGACTTTTCGTGGGGAAAGGTAGCGCTTCTGACGCGGTTGTCAAGCTGCACAGGACCGAGTCCGGTCTTTTGTCAAGTGTCATCTAGATATTGTACCCGTTATGCAGGGTGTCCCTAAGGGGGCTGTGGATATCGGGCGCGTGGCCGAGGGCAGGGCCTGCGACGCTCGCGAAGTGTCGCAAATGGGTTCGCATTTTACGGTCGTTTCGGACTGCCTCGATATTCGGCTGGAGGACGCCACAACCATTCGCGTGATCCTTGTCAGGTCGTGTCCATTAATTGAAAGGCATGACCATGGAACAGCGTCCACTTCGGCTCACTCGCGCCGACGCATCGTCGTATCTCCGTGAGCGTCACGGCATCAGCCGGACTGTAGGCACTCTCGCCAAGCTTGCTGTGATCGGGGGTGGACCGGCTTTCCGGAAGGTCGGTGCTCGCGGCGTGCTCTACGACGTTGCTGAGCTTGATCGATGGGCGGAGAGCATCATTTCCGCGCCGCGGAATTCAACAAGCGCTGCCGCCTAGATCCGATCTTGCCGGGCAAAGAAAACGCCCGGCTTCGTGAGAAACCGGGCGGCGCAGTCAAAATTCAAATGGTGTTGCGACAATAGCAACAAACGCCGCCGAAGCAAACCCGAAAGGGCGATGCCGATGGCCATTAGACCATCCAATACATCAAAGATCTCGAATTTCCCGATCGATGCGTCACTGAAACACATCGGCGAATGGCTGCTGGATCGTGAGATCCACATGGGGCCCGGCTATCCCCTCGGGCTCTGGATGATCGATGACAAGCTCGATGCAGATCGCGTGCGCTTGATGTCCGAACTCGATTTGGTGGAGCAGGCGCGCTACCGGGGCGCAATGTGGCACCTGATGCCCTACGGCTTTTTTGTCGAGACGAACGGAAATTTTGTTCTGTTCGATGCTTTCCGCCGGCCGCTGTTGCGCAAGTTTGCCAACGGATCATTCCGCACATTGGAGACAGATGCTCCAGTTCGATATGTGCGCGAGCAAGCTATCTATGGCGACTTGGATGCATCCAACGGCCTGAGGAGTGCAATCCACGCACTCTTGATGGTGGATCTGTACGGGCTCCGCAAAGAAATCGTGCGTCGAGCCAAGATCGGCCGCATGGTCGGGTTGCCAGAGGAGCGGCTTTTCGATCTCTCCCCGTCCGACGCGCCGGCTGTGATGGTCGGGTACGAGGCCCGGTCACCGCAGAGAAACATTGCGGGGGCCTTGGCGAATGTCTGAACTTGACCCGCCGGATTGGTTCGCTGAAATCCCCTTGGCCGGTTCGCCTGATGAGTATGGGCACAGTCAGCGGCCGGAGCCCCGGTCCGGTTTGGCGCTTTCTGCCGAACCGTTGATGCCTGCCGCCGCGGCCGCGCCATTTCTTGACCCGGCTGACCCTATGACGAGCGCCCGCCAAATGGTCGCTGCTCGCTACATGGCTGGCGATCTTGGCACGTTGAAAAATTGGCGCGACGGATTTTACGAGTGGACGCAAACGCACTGGCGCGAGGTCGATCGCGCCGCTGTCGAGGCGGCCGTGTGGCAATATCTCGACCACGCACGACGGTATGACAAGAATGGCGATCCGCTGCCGTTCCAGCCGAACCGGGCGCGCGTTGGTGATGTGTCGGCCGCGCTCGCAGCACAATGTAATCTGCCGGCCTATGTCGAGGCGCCCGCTTGGCTGAGCACGGTCGACATGCCGCACGCGTCGGAACTCACTCCGGTCGCGAATGGTCTTTTGCACCTGGTATCGGGCCGGCTCTACCCGCCGACGCCGTCTTTCTTCAATCTGAACTCAGCCGGCGTGGCGTTCGATCCGGACGCGCCCGAGCCTGCCGAGTGGTTGCGCTTCCTCAACGAGCTTTGGGGCCAGGACGTGCAATCGATCGAAACATTGCAGGATGTGTTCGGGTATCTGCTCTCGCCGGATACCTCGCAGCAGAAAATCCCGTTGATCGTCGGCCCGAAGCGATCGGGAAAGGGCACGATCGCACGCGTGCTGACGGCGCTGCTCGGCCAAGCGAGCGTCGGCGCGCCTACCTTGTCGGGTCTGTCGACGAATTTCGGGATCGAGCCGCTGATCGGAAAGTCGGTGGCGATTGTTGGTGATGCGCGCCTTGGTGGGCGGGCTGATCAGGCTGTCATTGCCGAGCGCCTGCTTCAGATTTCGGGCGAAGACAGTCTGACGATCGATCGGAAGCACCGTGCCGCCTGGACCGGCAAGCTGGGCGTGCGGTTCGTGATCATGTCGAACGAACTCCCCCGCCTGAATGATGCCAGCGGCGCACTGTCGGGCCGGTTCATCGTTATCACGATGGAGAATTCGTTTTTCGGCCGAGAAGATCGCGGGTTGTTGAACAGGTTGCTGCCGGAGCTACCTGGAATTCTCAACTGGTCTCGAGCGGGATATCTCCGGCTGAGCCGTCGTGGCTATTTCCTCCAGCCGGAAAGCGCCAGGGACGCGATTGCCGAGTTGGAGGCGCTGGGATCACCGATCGGAGCATTTCTCAAGCAGCGGTGCACCGTGGAGCCGGGGCTGCAATGTACGCCGGGGCGCCTGTTCGATACCTGGAGGGACTGGAGTGCCGATAATGGACGGAAGGAGCCCGGCACGCTGCAATCCTTCGGCCGTGATCTCCGGGCCGCCGTTCCTGGCTTGCGGATCGTCAATCCACGCGTCGCGGGGAAACAGGTCCGCATGTATGAAGGCATCGATATTGCGAATGATGCGACCTCGGCAGCGCTTCCGATCGACGGCGAGCCATGGTGATGCGCGATGATGCGCGTACCAGAGCACTGCATATTATGCCTGTGAATATTTTTCGACTTACGCGTGCAATGGTTTGGTACGCGCATCACTGCGCATCACTTGCCTGTCAGGCCTGAAATTGACGTCAATCCGGGGCGTCCGCTCTATTTTGCCGGGCCTTCTGCCTTCTCTGACGCCTCTGGCTGGCATCGCGCATTCTGCTGGTTTCCGCCGCTTCCGAGCCATTCCTCGCCCTGGAGGGCTGTTTGCGGCGATGGATCGATGCGCGGACCGCGTGTCGGCGGATGTTGGTTCACCTGCGTTCAAATGTTGGTTCGCCTGGAATAGCGCACGACCATTTCACCCTAGGGTCGCCTTCAAAGAGGACCTGACCCCATGGCGCATCTCACTCCGAAGCAGGCGGCATTCGTTCGTGAATATCTGATCGACCTGAATGCGACCCAGGCGGCGGCGCGCGCGGGCTTCAGCGCTCGGACAGCGAATCAGCAGGGCGCTCGGCTGATGACGAACCCCGACGTTCGGGGTGCGATCGACGTTGCCATGCTCGCGCGTTCTGAGCGGACGGAGATTGACGCTGATTGGGTACTGAAGCGTCTCGTTGATGAAGCTGAGGCGGATCTTGCCGATCTCTATGACAGCAAGACTGGCGCTCTGAAGCCTGTCCACGACTGGCCGCTGATCTGGCGCAAAGGCTTGGTGCAAGGCATCGAAGTCGACGAGCTATTCGAGGGGCGTGGCGAGGGCCGCACTCACGTCGGGCACGTTCGCAAGCTCAAACTCGACAACCGCATCAAGCGTATCGAGCTGATCGGCAAGCACGTCGGCGTGAAGGCGTTCGAGGAGCAGGTCGCGATGCGCGGCCTCGAGGGTCTGGCCGATCGCCTGGAGCGGATACGTCAGATGGATGCTCGAGAATACGTCGAGATCGAGATCGAAGCCGACGAGGCTGAGCCTGAGTATGAGCCGTCCGCGCCAAGGAAGGTTCTCGATCACTCGCCGACCTCGACAGCGTCGCCGCCGGCGACACTTCCAGCGGGTTACCGGCCGATCATGCGGCCGGCTCCAGCAGCCGCGCCGAACCGGCCGCCACAGCTGCCGCCGGTCGTGCTCCCCGATCGGCCCATTACTTCAGCGTACCAGAGCCAGTCCTCCGCGACGGCAGTCGACTACGACCCTCTTTCGGATTGAGGAACTCCCATGACAGCGATCACCACTGCCGACATCACAGCTCAGATTGCCGCCATCGACGGCATTCTCGCGGATATCGAGATTGAGGCCTCGCGCCTGTCGTATGCCGCCGTGAGCGGAGATGCGGCCGCCGTCCAACTCCTGGCCGAGAGCAACGCCCGGGCGGCCCAACTCACCGTCGATCGCGGCGTACTGGTCCGCGCGATGGTCACCGCAAAGGAGATCGAGGAAAAGGCACGCCTCGATCAGGAGGAGGCTACCCGCCTCGGCCACCTCACCGATGCGAGGGCTGCTGCAATTCAGCTTCTCAGGATTTCTGAGCGCGCCGACGCGCTGACGAAGAACTGCGCCGATGTCGTAACTGAACTGAACGAGGCGGAGGAGCGCGTTCGGCACAGTTTTCGACTTGCCGGCGAACCCCTCAACATTGGTCGCGTCGGCCGGGATGGGATCTCGGAGAGCCTAGTGCGCAATCTGAACAATTGCCGAGCCCGGGGCGACTTTGCCACCAAGAAGGGTGTCGCGGATATCGTTCGCGGCGCTTGGGGGGAACTGCTGGAAGAGGATAGCGCCGATGAATAGCGGGCGGCGCCCCATTGGCAAATCCTCGCCTGAAACCCTCCGCGAATGCCCTTGCTGCGGCGGCCAGGTCGATGCTCCGACCGTCGACGCCGTGGCCGCCTCCTGCGACCTGCGGCCCCTTGAGGCTCGGATCCTGCACGCTGTGTGGCGCGGCAAGGGGCACCCCGTTGCGACCGGTGAGATTTTCGACGCCATGTATTCGGACGACCCCGACGGCGGGCCGTCACAGGGCAAGATGTACACGGATCTCTGGAAAGCCCTTCGTCTTCTCCAGGGCCGTATCCGGGGCTCCGGTGTTGCGATTGAGCACGCCGGCTTTCATCGAGGCCTCCGGTTGATGCTGGCCCCGAGCACACCCCTTTCTCAAGCTGGCTGAGGTCGATCATGGTCCGAGTTCCTGAGTATCAGCCCGGCGTTGAGATCCGGCCCGAGTTCCAATCGAACCTTGAAGACCGCTCGACGCCTGGTGCGTTCGGCGCCACGATCGGCCGGGGCATGCAGGATGTGGCGCATGGTCTGGGTCAGGTTGGCGACGCCATGGCACAGGCGCAGCAGTTGACCGACGAGACCGTAGCGAGGGACGCCCGCAATCGGTTCATGATCGATGCCGACGAGGCGATGTATGGCCAGAACGGCTACGCCCAGCAGGCCGGCAAGGCTGCTATAGACGGATTTCCGGACATCGAACGGCGGCTTGAGCAGATCCGGCGCGATCATCAGTCGAAGCTCTCGCCGGCCCAGCAGGCGATTTTCAAGCGCGCCGTCGACGTCGACGAGCTTCAGCGGAAACGGACGGCGATCACGCATCGCGGCAACGAGACCCGGAAATTCGTCGTCCAGACGCATGAGGCCGGCGCCGAGACCTTTCTGAATGAGGCCGTCCGGTCTCGCCGGGATGCTAAGCAGTCGGCGCACTATCTGGCGGCGGCGCGCGCTGAGGTCGACAACCTCGGCCAGCTTGCCGGCCTGCCTTCGGATGCGATCAAGCTGAAGCAGGAAGCAGTTTCGGACGACTACTATTCCCGCGTCGCCCTCGATATGGCGAACGACGACCCGATCGCGGCGGTCGAATACGCGCAAAAGAGCCTGGCCAGCATGTCGCCCGACGCTGCCAATAAGCTCCTGGCCTCGCTCGCCAAGCCACTCGCGACCGCGGCCGGCAGGGATGCCATCGTGGCGCGCCCGTCGCGCGTCTCGGCTGATGTTTCTGCGCGCCAGAAGCAGGCCATGGCATACTTCATGCGCGAGGGGCTGACGAAGGAACAGGCCAGCGGCATCGTCGGCAACCTGATGGGTGAGAGCAATCTCAACCCTGTCGTGAGGCCAGGTGACAACGGGACCGCCTTTGGCATTGCGCAGTGGCGTGGCGAGCGTTTCTCCAAGCTGAAGCGCCATGCGGCGGCGCAGGGCAAGGATTGGCAGGACTTCGAAACTCAGCTGAGCTTCGTGCTTGCCGAGCTGAAGGGCGATGAGGCCGCCGCATATCGCGCTCTGTTGGGCGCCAAAACCGTCGACGAGGCGACGGCTGCGTTCGTCGGCTATGAGCGGCCCCAGGGTTGGACTGCTGCCAACCCGCGCGGCGGTCACAACTATCGCGGCCGGCTCAACCACGCGATGCGGGCGGCCGGAATGGATGTCGCGGCGGGCGACGCGCTGCCGACGGGCGACGGCGGCGCCGTATTCTCCGAGCGCACCGAGCGGGTCATTGCAGGCCTCCCTCATTACATGGGCGATCAGGTTCGCCAGATCGCGGCCGGCGACGTCAAGGAGTATGAGACTGCGGCGGCTGCGGCCTTCAAAACGGCTCAGACGCAGGCCGTCAACAGCTACAAGCTGCGGATCGAGACGACGGACCAGTCGCTTACCGTCCCCGAAATTCTCGCTGATCCGATCCTCGACGACGGCGACCGGGCGACGCTGATCAGCCGCTACGACGAGAAATTCAAAGGGCTGCGTGAGGCGCAGGCCAATGTCGCTCTGTTCAATGCCGGGAACTTCCACGTCGATCCTTTTACCAGCGATGGCCGAAAGTCGGTCGACGGCGTTTGGGACAGGTTTGCGGTCACGGCTGCGGAGGCGGGCGACCCTCAGCGCGCAATCTCCGTCCTGCCGAACCTGGTTGAGCAGACGGGCGTCATCCCCAGCCCCGTATTCAACGCCTTGCGCGGTGCTGTCACCGGCAACAGCGTTCCGGCGCTGGTCGAGGGCCTGCAACTCGCCGCGTCCTTGTCGGCCGCCGATGCGACCGCATTCGGCAAGCGGGACGGCGGCTCCGCGATCGCTGACGCGCTGACGAGCTACCGCCATTTCACGAACCTGCTCGGCATGACGCCGGAACAGGCAGCACAGCGCATGATCGACGCCCGCGACCCTGAGAAGGCGAGGGCACGCGCGGCTCTCATGGACAGCAAGCCGATCGTCGATTTCGTGAAATCGCAGGCGGTCGAGGGCAATGTTCGCGACATCTTCGACCCTGGCATTTTCGGATCGGATCCGAAGCTCGGCGAGACGCCGGCACAGTCGGCCGCGATGACGGCGGATTACCGCTCCATGCTGGAGGAAAGCCTGTTCGACGCCGCCGGCGACCAGGATCTCGCCAAGACGCTGGCCGCTGATCGCTTCCGGCGCCGCTATGGCACGTCAGATTTCAGCATCTCCGGCCCCAAGGTCATCACGCGCCTGCCGCCTGAGGTCACCTATCCTGCCGGCAAAGACGGGACGCACGCCTATGTCGGCGAGCAGGTCAAAGCGGCCCTGGCCGAGGCGGGCGTCGCTGCCGATGCCGTCTATCTTCTGGCCGACGATCAGACGGAGCGGGATTTCAACGCCGGCAAACCGGCTCGGTATCGCGTCTTCTACGAAAAGGGCGGCGTGACCGAGCAGTATCGGCTTCCGTTCTATGCCGTGCCGCCGTCTGCCGGTGAGGTTTCGGCCGCGCGCAGGGCGCTGTCCGAGGCCCGCCGCAACGAAAACCGCGATCTGCTCGAAGCCAGTCGCGACCGCGAGGGAACGCTCAATCGCTCCCTGGACGGAAACCCGCTGACAGGAGGGCTGGAAAATGCCGTTCGATGACACGCTTGCCGCGCCAGCGCCCGGCCTTCGGCTGGCCCAGCCGCCGGCGCGCGCCCCATCCATCCTGGAAACCGCCGGCGCGGCATTCCGGTCCGAAAACCTGATCGGCTCTATCGCGAGCTCTGAGCGGCTCCGGCACGTTCTCGACGGCAACTTTCATGACATCGATCGCGCCTACAACGTGTTCGATGATGTCGCCGGCTATGAGGATCACCTCGACGCATTCGAGAACGTCTTCAATCCCCGCCAGGCGGCGGCGCTCAAAGCCGATATCGACCGCGAAACGAAGGACCGGCAGACATTGGCCGCCTCGGGTTGGACGGGTTTCGGCATGACTGCCGGTGCCTCCGTCCTTGATCCCACGATCCTGCTGCCGGGCGGTGCCCTGGTGAAGTCGGGGCGGGCCGGCTATGCGGTCGGTCGCAGCGCGCTGAGCGTGGGTGTCGCCGCTGGCGTCGGCACCGCCGTGCAGGAAGCCGGCTTGCAGGCCAGCCAGGAGACCCGCACGGCCGGCGAGAGCGTGATCAACATCGGCGGGTCCGTCCTGCTCGGCGGTCTGCTTGGCGCAGGCGCGAGCCGTATCATGAACGGTGTCCAGCATCGCGCGGCCTCCAATGCCCTGAAGGCGGCCGAGCATCCGGAATTCGACGCGGCCACCGATGTGATCCACAAGGAACTGGCCGAGATGGGGGGCGCGCTTCGCAGCGCCGGTGCTGCCGCGGCGCCCGTCGACACGCTCGACGATTTCGGGGTCGCGGGCGCGGCGGCGTCGAAAGTCGCCAGGGCAACGGCACAACTCAACCCGCTGCTCCGCACCATCAACAGCCCCTCGACGCAGGCCCGAAAAGTTGCGTCCCAGATGATGGAAACGCCGGTCTACCTGAAGCAGAACCTTTCCGGCGAGGGCGACACGGCAGCTGAAACGGCCATGCACGAGTATACGCGCGGCGCCGTGGTAAAGGCGCTGGAGGCTCAGCAGAAGGCCTACCTTGCCGCCCGCAAGGCCGGCAATGTGATGACAAAGGCAGAATTTCGCGAGGCCGTCGGCCGGGCGATGCGGCGCGGCGACAAGAGCGATGTTCCCGGCGTGACCGAGGCCGCGCAGGCCTGGCGCACCAGCGTGATCGAGCCGCTGAAGCAGCGAGCGATCGCGGCCGGTATGCTGCCGCCGGACGTGAGCGTATCGACTGCCGAGAGCTATCTCACCCGCATGTGGAACCGCCCGGCGATCGAGGCGAACGAGGGTGAGTTTCGGGCGGTCGTTCGCAACTGGCTTTCTGGATCTCTGGATGATGCCATGCGTGCGGATAGCCAGAGGATCGACCGCCGCGCCAAGAAGCTGATGCGGGAGAAAGGCGATATCGAACTCGGCATTCTCCGCCGCGACGAGGCCATGCGCCGGCGGCTCGATGGTGGTGAGATCTCGCTCGACGATATCGACGAGGACCAGGTGATTTCGCTGGTCAGGCGCTTCACTGCCGGTGAGCGCCCTATGGCGCCAGAGAGCCTGAGCGTGTGGCTGAAGCGCCAGCGCGGCGGCATCTTCGATGCGAACGGCGATCTCGCGGCGGTGTTTCCAGAGGCGCGGTCGATCCCCGGCTTGTTGCGGAAGTCCCGAAAGGGCACCTCCAACCCGGTCGGCGGGGAGGGGCTCGACGATGTCGTGCTGCGCGCCTGGCAGGAAGGCTTTCTGAACGATGCCGGCACTGTGCCGCATGGTGCTGGTCGCGACGGCGGGCGGCCGAGCGTGCAGGATTTCCTTGATGCGCTGGCCACCGATCTGCGCGGCAGTCGGGTTGTGCGCCATGCTGACATCGAGGCGGCGCGGGTGGCGGATGACTTCGATCGGATGCTCGCGGCGTTGGATCGGATGGGTGTCGATTTCGCGCGGCCGATGTTCGGCACCTCGGACGATCTGAGGAACATCGCCAGCACGATCAATCGGGTTCTGAGCGATCTGGATCGGGAGAAGATCGGTAAGCTCGACGCCTCGCTTGCGGACGATCAGGCTCGCGGACGGTTCGATTTCCTCAATGATGCCGATCGCGACGCCTATATCGACGAGATCACCGACGACATCTTCGCCAATGTGACGGGACGTGGGGTCGATGGTGACATGCCTGCCGGTCTCGTCGTGACGAAGCGCGGGCCGCTGAAAGAGCGCGTGTTCAACATTCCCGACGAACTCGTCGAGCGATATCTCGACCACGATATCGAGATGATCGGACGGCGCTATGCGCGGATCATGTCGGCCGACGTCGAGCTGACCGAGCGTTTCGGGGACCCGACCATGAAAGGCCCGATTGAGGCGATCCGGGCCGAATACATCAGCCTCCGCCAGGCGGTCGAGGCCGATCAAGCGATGCCGGGCGCCGACAAGCTCAAGCGGCTGAAGTCGCTGAACAAGCGCGAGAAATCCGATATCCGCGATCTGGAGGCAGTCCGCGATATGCTTCGTGGGGTGTACAGACCCGAGGTGCAGAATACCTCATGGGCGCGCACGCTGAATGCTGCCGGGCAGTTCAACTATCTCCGGAGTCTCGGCGGCGTTCTGATTTCGTCGCTCTCCGACGCGGTGCGCCCGGCGATGGTACATGGCCTGACGGCATACATGCGTGATGGGCTCGTTCCGCTGATCCGGAACATGAAGGCCGTGAAGATGAGCCGGGAGGAGGCCAAGCTTGCCGGCGCGATCTCCGAAAAGCTGCTCGCGTCCCGGCTGGCGACGCTAGCGGAGATCACCGACCCGTATGCGATGAACTCGCCGTTCGAGCGGTTCCTCGAGAACGCGTCGACGGGTTTCACGCGGATGACAGGGCTGCTGCACTGGAACGATTTCCAGAAGGGCATTGCCTCGACGATGACCCAAAACCGCATCCTCGCGAATGTAGAGAAGGCGGCGGCCGATGGGTTCGATGCTCTGCCGGCCAAAGAGCAGGCCTATATGGGCTTTCTCGGCATCGGACAGGGCAGGGCCGAATATATCGGGCGGCTGTTCCAGCAGCATGGGGACACGCTGGACGGCGTGCGCGTGGCGAATACCGAGGCATGGGGCGAGGATGTCGCCGCGGCTAGCCTGCGCCGCGCATACCGTGCTGCGGTGAACAAGGATGTCGACAGCATCATCGTCACCAAGGGCGTCGGCGATACGCCGCTGTTCATGGGAACGCCTGTCGGGCGCGCGCTGCTGCAATTCCGAAGCTTCGCCATCGCCTCGAACCAACGGGTGCTGTTGCGCGGGCTGCAAGAGGACACCACTCGGATGGTCGGTGGCGTGGTCGGCATGGCGACGATCGGCGCTTTCATCTACGCGCTCAAGCAGATCGAGAGTGGACGCGAGATCTCCGACAACCCCGGCACCTGGATTGCGGAGGGCCTGGACCGCTCCGGCATTTTCTCGATGGGCTTCGAGGTCAACAATGCGCTCGAAAAGATCGGCGCCCCCGGCCTCTACACGGGCGCCGCAGCGTTGTTCCCAGACGCAAGTCAGCGCGCGCCGGCCAGCCGCTATGCCGCCCGCTCGAAAGTCGGATCTTTCCTCGGGCCGTCGTTCGAGACCGCCACCGATACCGTTGGTCTGCTGGCGCTCGGCTTCGAAAACATGCGGCGCGCGGCGACCGGTCAGGAGGCGGCAATCGGCGAGGGTGACGTTTCGGCCTTGCGGCGCATGACACCCTTCGCCTCGCTTCCGTACTGGCGCTGGCTGATCGACGGCATGGTAGTTCCTGAGCTGAAAGAGGCAACGAAATGAAGGTGACGCTGAGCGAGACCATGATGCAGGAAGGCCGGCAGTGGTTCGAGCTGACCCTGACCCTTCCGGATGGGCCGGAGCGGTTTCAAGCCGCTCTCACCCAGGCGGCGCAGGCGCATATCACGGACGTGCCGTCGATCGCCCGATGCCTGTCGCTCGCGCATGCGGCGATATCTGTTTCAGGCACTGAAGACCGGTGGGCGTCGTGGTATCGCGACATGAGCCAGCGGCTGATGCAGCGTGCCATAGAAGCGATGTCGCTGCTGGATGCGATGCCGGCGAGTTCGCCCTCGTCTGCCGGGCTGAACTAGCGCTGTTCCTCGTGGGTGTCGGCCGGATCCGGTGGATTTCTGCCGGCAACGCGAGCATCATTCATCGGGCGGAGCGCTCAGGTTTGCCTCGCGCTCGCGACGCTCAAGTTCAGCCTCTACCGCTTGGCGGATGAACTTGGCGCGGTGCTTCGGCTCCTTCGGGCTCGCTATATCCTGTGGCCCGACAAGGGCGTCGATACGTTCCAGCACACTGCTGGGAAAGCGCACGAGTGTCGGGGTCATGTTCAGCGGAGGTCGTCCCATACCGACTCTATAAACGATGTCGCTTATTCCTTCAATCCGCGTGAAACAGATATAAGCGATATCGTTAATTGACACATAAGCGATATCGTTTATAAATCCTTGTCAGCTGCCGATGTTCGGCGCCCACAGAACATTGATGAGGGAATAGTGATGGCTCTTGCACAACCAAACGTCGCCGCGGCAGCGCAGTCTGATGCAATCGACGCGATCGATCGGCTGGATGCCGGTATGGATCTGCTCCTGACGGCTCAGATCGCGCTTCTTGCGGACGGCTGGGTTGACGAGGAGGTGATCGAGGCGGTGCGCAACACAATTGGCAGAGGGCTCGATCATCTTCGTGCCGCGAGGTCGGTGTTGCATAGTCCGAATTGATGGGCTCGCCGGCTGAGTTTCGCCGGCTCGGTCAAAATCGGAGTAGACCATGAACACCGCATTCCTGCTCATGGCGCAGTACAACGCCGCCGCCATAATCCCGATCGAACTGGTCTGCCGCGACTATTTCAGCCACCTGACACCGGTCGAGTTCGCCCGCAAGGCAGGTGCCGGTCAGATCGACATACCGATCACGCGGATCGAGAACGGGAACCGGAAGGCCGCTCGCGGCATCCACCTTCAGGATCTCGCGAACTGGATCGATGCGCGGCGCGAGGCGGCGCAGAAGGAGTGCGACCAGCTGCAGGGGAGGCGGTAGGGCATCCCCACCTTGAGCGGCGCCAACCGCCACAGTACACTTCGACCGCGCGTGTTCGTGGCCCCCGCGCTCACTGCTGCCTGACCTTCAATGGTACGCGCAGAAATAGGGGCCACCTCGCTATCGTGACGGCGCGAGTTTCCGGCCGATGACACGTGAAGCCATTCTTCGGACGCTTGTCTATGTGGGCCTAATCGCCGTCTCGACCCTGCTCTGGTGGGGCATCGTGCAGTTGTGGCTCATGGCGGGCTCGCTGCCGGCGCCGATGTTGCCATAGTGGGTGCGTGTTTAGGATAGCGGCTTGAATAAGCGCCTGCTCGTTCATACCAGCCTTGCAACTTTTGGGACTGCACGCGAATTGTGGCGTGTGATACCCGGTGCGGTTTGTTGACGCCTTTCGCTTGGCGATTCAAACTCGTTAAGAAGCTCAACATAAAATCAAAAAGCAGATTCGTTCGGGTGAGGTGAGAAATGACAAGCCATCTACAGGCGCTGGTTGAGGCGGCGAAAAGGGTCACTACGACCCCCGAACACCGGGAGCAACAGCGGCGTAGCTTCGCCTACGGGAACACGCATTTCGAGAATGCTCAAATCACTCGCGAGATGATTGATCAGCAGGCCGAGAAGTTGATGAGGCAGAAGGCCAATGAGCGAAAGTGAGATGTTCTCTGGGCAGCGCCATAGCCGGGCTGCCGAGGCAGAGCTCCTTCTCGATCCCATCAAAAAGGCAGAAGCTGAAGCGCGAAATGGGCTTCGGCAGTACGATTTGGCCATTCGCATGGCACAGGAAGCAATAGACCGCGGCCAATTCAAACTGCGTGTTTCGGTGGTGCTATCTCTCCAGCGCGAGGCTCTCGAAGGCCTCAGCTCGTATGCGGGCAATTTTCGGCCAGCGGGTGTGGAGATTGAGGGAAGCGGACATCGGCCGCCAGAAGCCCATCTCGTAGCGGAGCTTGTTGAGGAGCTCTGCGACTACGTAAATGATAACTGGGCTGATCAAACAGCGCTGCATCTAGCATCGTACGTGATGTGGCGCCTTAACTGGGTCCATCCATTTTCTGATGGAAATGGGCGGACCTCAAGAATTCTATCCTATCTCGTTTTGTGCATCAAAACCGGATTCGTGCTCCCCGGTACGCCGACAATTCCCGACCAGATTGTCGACAACCGCGCCCCCTATTTCGCCGCGCTTGACGCTGCCGATGCAGCATACGCTTCCGGCCAGATTGATGTGAGCGAAATGGAAACCCTGCTTGGGGGCCTGTTGGCGGTCCAGCTCATGAAGTTTTACGAGCAGGCTGGCGGGAGCTTGCCGAACGTCGCGACCCAAACCCAGTAACCAATTCTGGGGAGGCGCGGTGAGTATGTGGTGAGCTCGCCTTTCGTTACCCCTTGAAAATCCAGTCAATCGGCCATTTTTATTGTCGTAATGGCTGCCTTCCTTCGGCAGGTCGGCGGGGGCAAGGTTGACGACGATCCGCTTCGGCGGCAAGGCGAGGCCGGAGGCATGCAGCGCGGCGCGAACCCGCTCGCGGCTCTCGGCGACCGCCTTGTCGGGCAGGCCGACGATGACGATGCCGGGAAAGCCCGGCGCGATCTGCACCTGCACGTCAACGGGCACCGCCTCGATGCCCTGGAACGCCACCGTCGTGACATGCGCGACCATTGCCCGTCACCCCCCGTTGCGGAATGACGTTACGTCAACTTGGGCGGGAAGACAAGAACAAGGCATGAACATCCGCGCCGGACCGGCGCGGGAACCTGTCGGTTCGTCTGGGGGCCTCAGCGCTTCGCTTCGACCGCGTCCCAGATCAGAGAGGCGATGTCGGCGCCGCCGAAGCGCTTCACTTCGCGGATGCCGGTCGGCGAGGTGACGTTGATCTCGGTCAGGTAGTCCCCGATCACGTCGATGCCGACGAACAGGAAGCCGCGCTTCTTCAGCTCCGGCCCGATCGTCTCGCAGATCTCGCGGTCGCGCCGGGTCAGCTCGATCGGTTCCGGGCGGCCGCCGACATGCATGTTGGAGCGGGATTCGCCATCCGCCGGCACGCGGTTGATGGCGCCGACCGCGACGCCGTCGACCAGGATGATGCGCTTGTCGCCGGCGCGCACCGCCGGCAGATAGCGCTGCACGACATAGGGCTCGCCGCGATAGGCGGCGGCGAAGATCTCGAGTAGCGAGGCGAGGTTCTGGTCGCCCTCGGAAAGGCGGAACACGCCGGCGCCGCCATTGCCGAACAGGGGCTTGATGATGATGTCGCCATGCTCCTGGCGGAAGCGGCGGATCTCGTCGGCATCGCGCGAGACTAGCGTCGGCGGCATCAGCTGCGGATATTCGGTGACGAAGATCTTTTCCGGCGCGTTGCGCACTTCAGCGGGATCGTTCACCACCAGCGTCTTCGGATGGATGCGCTCGAGCAGGTGCGTCGTCGTGATGTAGCCCATGTCGAAGGGCGGATCCTGGCGCAGGAACACGACGTCGAGCGTCGGGAGGTCGGTGCGCTCGGGGTCGCCGAGCGAGAAATGGTCACCCGGGACGTCGCGCACGGTGACCGCCTCGATCGCCGCCTCGACGCGGCCGTCGTTCAGCGACAGCCGGTCCGGCGTGTAGTGGTAGAGCTTGTGGCCGCGCCGCTGGCCTTCCAGCATGATGGCAAAGGTGGAATCGCCACGGATGTTGATGTTGGCGATGTGGTCCATCTGGACGGCGACGGAAAGCGACATGGAGGCCCCCAATGCGGAATAGGCCTCTTATGTCGTGTGGCGGGGCCGAATGGCAATGGCGCTGTCAGCGATCGGTTTGAAAAGCGTCGACGATGTGGTGCGGCAGCCGGCCGGGCAGCACCGCGATGACGTCGAAGCGCAGCATCAGTCCGGCCGCCTGCGGGTGGCGGGCGACGAAGCTTTTCGCCGCGCGCAGCAGCCGGTCGCGCGCCGCCGGCGTGATGGCGAGGATGGCGGCATCGCGGGTTCGCCGCGCCTTCACCTCGACGAAGACGAGCGTGCCGCCGCGCCGCATGACGAGGTCGATCTCGCCGAGCGGGCTGCGGAAGCGGCGGGCGACCGTGCGGTAGCCCTTCAGGTTCAGATAGAGGGCGGCGACCGTTTCGGCGAAACGGCCATGGCGTTCGGAGGCGCGGCGGTCAGGCCGCGCCATCGCCGTCGCGATCCGCGTCGGGATCGTCGTCATCGTCGCCGGTGGCTTCCGCCTTGAGGGCCAGCGCCCGCTGGTAGAGCTCGCGCTTCGGCAGCCCGGTCGCGGTGGCGGCGAGCGCCGCCGCCTGCTTCAGCGGATGCTCGACGAGGAGACGCTGCAGCAACGTGTCGACCTCCTCCGCTTCGGGCGCGGACTCCTGTGGCGGGCCGATCAGGATGACGATCTCGCCCTTCGGCGGCGCTTCCGCGCCATAGGCCTCGGCGAGCGAGCCGAGCGTGCCGCGCCGCACCGTCTCGAAGGTCTTGGTCAGCTCGCGAGCCACCACGGCCGGGCGGTCGGGCCCGAGCGTCTCGGCCATGTCGATCAGCGCGTCGAGGGTCCGGTGCGGGGATTCGTAGAAGATCAGCGTCGCGGGGATGGTGCCGAGTTCGGCGAGCCGCTTCCTGCGGCCGACGGTGCGGTTGGGCAGGAAGCCGGCGAACAGGAAGGTGTCGGTCGGCAGCGCCGCCGCGACCAGCGCCGACAGCAGCGCCGAGGCGCCGGGGATCGGCACGACGCGATGGCCCGCCGCCACCATGTCGCCGACGAGGCGGAAGCCGGGATCGGAGACGAGCGGCGTGCCGGCGTCGCTGACCAGCGCCACCACCTTGCCCTCGGCGAGGGCTGCCAGCAGCTTCGGCCGCTGCCGGTCGGCATTGTGCTCGTGATAGGCCAGGAGCTCGGTGTCGATGCCGTAGTGGCGCGTCAGCACGCGGGTGACCCGCGTGTCCTCGCAGGCGATGATGTCGGCGGCGGCGAGCGTCGCCAGCGCCCGGAGCGTGATGTCGCGCAGATTGCCGATCGGCGTCGCCACGACATAGAGCCCGGGCTCCAGCGCCGGCGCGCGCAGGGGCTGGCCGTCGATCAGGTAGCGCGCGCCGCCGCCCTGTGCCGTGGCATTGTCGCCGCCGCTCATAGCCGGGCCGCGCCGTTGTGGAGATGTGACACTCGACCTGAATTCACCGGATCGTCGCTCGTTGCCCTGAATTGCACCATGCCTTTCCAGTACAGTCATCGCACGCGAATGAACAGGAGAAGGCTGTGGGTTGGTTCCGTACCGAAGGGCTTGGCGAACGGGCGCGGGCGTTTGCGCCGATGCTGGCGGCGCTCGGCCTGCTCGCGGCCTGTTCCTCCACCCTCGACAGCGCCGGTGTCGCGCCGGGGACGCCCGGGACTGCGGCGGCGGGCGGCGAGACGCTCGGCAACGGCACGGTGCGCGTCGCGCTGCTGGTGCCGCGTTCGGCGCCGGGCAATGCCGGCGTGATCGCCACCAACCTGAAGAACGCCGCCGATCTGGCGCTGCGCGAATATCAGGGCCAGGCGAACCTGCAGATCCTGGTCAAGGACGACCGCGGCACGCCGGAAGGCGCGCGCGAGGCGGCGTCGGAGGCGATCGCGCAGGGGGCCGAGCTGATCATCGGGCCGCTCTTCGCCCAGTCGGTGGTGGCGGCGGCCTCGGTCGCCCGGCCGGCCGGCGTGCCGGTCGTGGCGTTCTCGACCGATACCTCGGTGGCGGCCCGAAACGTCTACCTCCTGAGCTTCCTGCCGCAATCCGACGTCGATCGCATCATCGGCTACGCCGCCGGGCGCGGAAAGCGCTCGATCGCGGCGCTGCTGCCCGACAATGGCTATGGCACGGTGATGCAGGCGGCGCTGCAGCGCGTCGCGACGACGAGCGGCGCGCGCATCGTCACCATCGAGCGCTATGGCGCCGACCGCACCGCCATGCAGCAGAAGGCCGAGACGGTCGCCAAGCTGGCGCAGAGCGGCCAGGTCGACGCCGTGTTCATGCCGGATGGCGGCGACGCCGCGCCCTTCCTCGGCCAGGTCCTGAGCGCCAACGGCGTCCGGCCCGGCCAGGTGCAGCTGCTCGGCTCCGGCCAGTGGGACGATCCGCGCATCGCCGCCGCGCCGGCGCTGAAGGGGGGCTGGTACCCCGCGCCGGATCGCGCCGGCTTCGCCGCCTTCGCCAATCGCTACCAGGGCGTGTTCGGCGCCGCGCCGGTCCGCACAGCCTCGCTCGGCTATGACGCGACCAGCCTCGCCGCCGGCCTTTCCTCGCGCTTCGGCAAGGATGGCTTCAAGCCGGCGAACCTCGCCAGCCCGAACGGCTTCATCGGCGTCGACGGTGCCTTCCGCTTCCTGCCGGACGGCACCAACCAGCGCCAGCTCGCGGTCTACGAGCTCGGTGGCGGCACGCCCGTCCAGATCGAGCGGGCGCCGCAGACGTTTGCGCGGACGGGAAGTTCGTAGGACCCCCACTCAACCCTCTCCCGCCAGCGGGCGAGGGGGATCGCCCGCGCTGGTCAGTTCCGCTTCAGTCCGATGAAGCGCAGAGGCCCAAACCCTCGCCCGCTGGCGGGAGAGGGTAGGGTGAGGGTCTTGCTTGTCTTACGCCGCGAGGTCGGCGACGACGGCGTCCAGCACGAACGAACCGGAGCGGGTGCAGCGGATGCGGTTCTCGTCGATCTGCTCGACCATGCCATGCGCGATCAGGTCGCCCAGCCGGCGCGGGTCGAGGTCGCGGCCGGAGATCGCCCGGTAGCGGCGCAGATCGATGCCCTCGATCAGGCGCAGCCCCATCAGGAGCATCTCGTCGCCGGCTTCCTCGGGGTTGAGGATGTCGTCGGTCTCGATGCCGTCGCCCCAGGATTCGACGCGCGCCAGCCATTGCTCGGGCTCGCGCGTGATCGCGGTGGCGTGGCGGCGGCCGTCGATCACCAGCCTGCCATGCGCGCCGGGTCCGATGCCGGCATATTCGCCATAGCGCCAATAGACGAGATTGTGCCGGCATTCGCCGCCGGGCACGGCGTGGTTGGAGATCTCGTAGGATGGGCGGCCGTGCTGCTCGCAGACCTCCTGCGTGATCTCGAACAGCGTCGCGGCGGTGTCCTCGTCCGGGATCGCCAGCTTGCCGGCCTTGTAGAGCTTCTCGAACATCGTGCCCGGCTCGATGGTGAGCTGGTACAGCGACATGTGGTCGGAGGCGCGCTCCAGCGCCTTGAGCAGCTCGGCGCGCCACATCTCCGGCGTCTGGCCGGGGCGGGCGTAGATCAGGTCGAAGGAGAGGCGCGGGAAGGTGGCGCGCGCGATGTCGATGGCGCGCATCGCCTCCTCGACATTGTGGATGCGGCCGAGCGCCTTCAGATCGGCGTCGTTCAGCGCCTGCACGCCGAGCGAGACGCGGTTGACGCCGGCGGCGCGATAGCCGCGGAAGCGTTCCGCCTCGACGCTGGACGGGTTCGCCTCCATCGACACCTCGACGTCGGGCGCGACGTTCCAGGCGGCGCCGATGGCGTCGAGGATGGTGCCGACCGTCTTCGGGTCCATCAGCGACGGCGTGCCGCCGCCGAGGAAGATCGAGTTGACCGTCTTGCCGGGCGACTTGGCGGCCATCGTCTGGATCTCGGTGACGAAGGCTTTCGCGAAACGCTCCTGATCGACCCCCTGATGGCGGACATGCGAGTTGAAGTCGCAATAGGGGCACTTGGCCGCGCAGAACGGCCAGTGCACATAGACGCCAAATCCGGGCTCGATCGGGGCGGTCATCGGCTCACGCCCCGAGCTCGGCGCGGGCGAACAGCGCGAAGGCGCGGGCCCGGTGCGACAGCGCGTCGGTACGCCCGGCCGACCAGCCATGCTTCTCGTCGGCAACCATCTCGCCGAAGGTCCGCTCATGGCCTTCCGGCAGGAAGGCGGGATCGTAACCGAAGCCCAGTTCGCCGCGCGGCGGCCAGACCATGGTGCCGTCGATCTCGCCGCGATAGTAGCGCGTCGTGCCGTCCGGGAAGGCGAGGCAGAGCACGGCGACGAAGCGGGCGGTCCGCTTGTCGGGCGTCACGGCGCCGGCCTGCTGCAGCTTCTCCTCGACATTGCGCATGGCGCGGGCGAAATCGCCGTCGGGCGCCGCCCAATCGGCCGAATAGACGCCGGGATCGCCGCCGAGCGCGTCGACGCAGAGGCCGGAATCGTCCGACAGCGCCGGGAAGCCCGACGCCGTCGCGGCGGCGTGCGCCTTGATCGCGGCGTTCTGCTCGAAGGTATTGCCGGTCTCGGGCGGCACGGGCAGGCCCAGCTCGCCGACCGAGATCACCTTGAGCCCGAACGGCGCCAGCAGGCCGGCGAATTCGCGCAGCTTGCCGGCGTTGTGGGTGGCGATGACGAGCGTGTCGCCCGCCGACAGGCTGTGTTCGGGCTTTGTCATCAGAGGATGGCCAGCTTCTGCAGTTCGACGAGGTCGGCGATGCCGCCCTTGGCGAGCTGCAACATGGCGGTGAGCTCCGCTTCGGTGAACGGCTTGCCCTCGGCGGTGCCCTGGATCTCGACGATGCCGCCGCCGCCGGTCATGACGAAGTTGGCGTCGGTCTCGGCCTCGGAGTCCTCGGCATAGTCGAGGTCGAGCACCGGCGTGCCGCGATACATGCCGACCGAGACGGCGGCGACGTGATCGCGGATGACCTTCGGGCCGACCATGTCGCGCGCCTTCATCCACTGCACGCAGTCATAAAGCGCGATCCAGGCGCCGGTGACCGAGGCCGTGCGGGTGCCGCCATCCGCCTGGATCACGTCGCAGTCGATGGTGATCTGCTTCTCGCCGAGATGGACGAGGTCGACCACGGCGCGCAGCGAGCGGCCGATCAGGCGCTGGATCTCCTGGGTGCGGCCCGACTGCTTGCCGACCGCCGCCTCGCGGCGCATGCGGTCGCCGGTCGCGCGCGGCAGCATGCCGTATTCCGCCGTCACCCAGCCCTTGCCCGAGCCGCGCAGCCAGGATGGCGGCTTCTCTTCGAGGCTGGCGGTGCAGAGCACATGCGTATCGCCGAATTTCACCAGGCAGGAGCCTTCCGCGTGCTTGGCAACGCCGCGTTCAAGCGATACCGCACGCAGGGCGTCCGCGGCGCGTTTCGAAGGTCGCATTGTGGGTATCCTGATTGTTTCGTTGGTCCGCTTGTACAGGCCGCCGGCGCGAAACGTAAAGCCCCGCTTGAACCGGCCGCGGAAATCGACACTTAATCAAGGAGATCGCGGAAATCCGCGCCCCGCAACGAGAGGACCCGCAGTCGTGACCGCCGAGCGCAGGACCCCAGAAGCGATGTCGTCGGCGCTCGCCGCGCTCGACCAGCGCTCGCGCGAGATCTTCCGGCGCATCGTCGACAGCTATCTCGAGACCGGCGAGCCGCTCGGCTCGCGCAACCTGGCCCGCATCCTGCCGATGGCGCTGTCGCCGGCCTCGGTGCGCAACGTCATGGCGGATCTCGAAGGGCTCGGGCTGATCTATTCGCCGCATACCTCCGCCGGCCGCCTGCCGACCGAGAGCGGGCTGCGCCTGTTCGTCGACGCGATGCTCGAGGTCGGCGACCTGACTTCGGACGAACGGCGCGCCATCGAGAGCCGGGTCGCCGGCGGCGGCGCCGGCCGCAGCGTCGACGACGTGCTGTCGGAGGCCGGGCGCATGCTCTCCGGCCTGTCGCGCGGCGCCGGCGTCGTGCTGGCATCGAAGAGCGACCAGCGGCTGAAGCATATCGAGTTCGTTCGGCTCGAACCGACGCGGGCGCTGGTCGTGCTCGTCGGCGAGGACGGCTCGGTCGAAAACCGGCTGATCGACCTCGATCCCGGCACGACGCCGTCGAGCCTGGTCGAGGCGACCAACTATCTCAACATGCATCTGCGCGGCCGCAGCTTGGCCGAGGCGAGGGCCGAGCTCAACCGCCGCCAGCAGCAGGCGCGTGCCGAGCTCGACCAGCTGACGGCGCGCCTGGTCGATGCCGGCCTCGCGAGCTGGGTCGAGGCGAGCGGCGGCCGGCCCGACACGCTGATCGTGCGCGGCCAGGCCAACCTGCTCGACGATGTTCGCGCGGCGGAGGATCTGGAACGCATCCGCCTGCTGTTCGACGATATCGAGACGCAGCGCGAGCTGGTCCGCCTGCTCGGCAGCGCCGAGGAGGGCGAGGGCGTGCGCATCTTCATCGGCTCTGAGAACAAGCTGTTCTCGCTGTCCGGCTCGTCGCTCGTCGTCTCGCCCTATCGCGACAGCGAGAGCCGCGTCGTCGGCGTGCTCGGGGTGATCGGGCCGACGCGGCTCAACTATGCGCGCATCGTGCCGATGGTCGATTACACCGCCAAGCTGGTCGGGCGGCTGATCGGCCCGTAGGCGCGGACGCGACCCTCTGCCGTCTATACAGCGTCACGGCGAGCCGATATGAGAACCCTTCAAAGATAACGGAGGCGACACATGGCGACGGGTACCGACAAACTGGTCACGGTTTTCGGAGGCTCCGGCTTTATCGGCCGTCATGTGGTGCGCGCGCTGGCCAAGCGCGGCTGGCGCGTCCGCGTGGCGGTGCGCAGGCCGGATCTGGCCGGCCATGTCCAGCCGCTCGGCGCCGTTGGCCAGATCATGCCGGTGCAGGCCAATCTGCGCTATCGCTGGTCGGTCGACCGCGCCATCGAGGGCGCCGACGCCGTTGTCAACCTGGTCGGCATCCTCAGTGAGAGCGGCCGGCAGAATTTCAACGCCGTGCACGATTTCGGCGCCCGCGCCGTGGCCGAGGCGACCCGCGCCGCCGGCATTCCGATCCTGGTGCACCAGTCGGCGCTTGGCGCCGACCTGAAGTCCGAATCCGCCTATGCCCGCAGCAAGGCGAAGGGCGAGGCGGCGGTGCTCGAAACCATGCCGGACGCGGTCATCATCCGGCCGTCGATCGTCTTCGGCCCCGAGGACAGCTTCTTCAACCGCTTCGGCGATCTGGCGCGCATCTCGCCCATCCTGCCGCTGATCGGCGGCGGCGAGACCAAGCTGCAGCCGGTCTTCGTCGGCGACGTCGCCGAGGCGATTGCCCGCGCGGTCGAGGGCCAGCTCGCCGGCGGCACCGTCTATGAGCTGGGCGGCCCCGAGGTGAAGACGTTCCGCGGCTGCATGGAACTGCTGCTCGCCGAGATCGATCGTTCGCCGCTGCTCGTCTCGGTGCCGTGGTCGGTGGCGCATTACGGCGCCACGTTTGCGCAGCTGCTGCCGAACCCGCTCCTGACCGTCGACCAGGTCCGCCTGCTCAAGCACGACAACATCGTGTCGACGCAGGCCGAGTCCGAGGGTCGCACGCTCGACGGCATCGGCATCGTGCCGAGCAACATGGCCGCGGTGCTGCCCTCCTATCTGCAACGCTTCAAGCCGCACGGCCAGTTCGACCACAAGCGCACGGCCTGATCGCCGGCGTGACGCCCCAAAAGAAAAGCCCCCTCCCGGCGTCGGGTGGGGGCTTTTTCTTGGGCGGGTCGATGCCGGCCGGCTTCAGCCGAAGGTGAGTAGCGCGGCGAGGCCGACGGCGCCGACGAGGATGCGCCAGTAGGCGAAGGGCGCGAAGCCGCGCTGGCTGACGAAATCGAGCAGCCGGCGCACGACAAAGACGCCGGCGACGAGGGCGGCGGCGAAACCGGCGACGATGTTCCAGGCGCCGGCCGCCGTGATCTGGTCGTGCGTCTTGTAGAGGTCGTAGGCGAAGGCGCCGACCATGGTCGGCATTGCCAGGAAGAACGAGAATTCGGCGGCCGAGCGCTTGTCGCTGCCGAACAGCATCGCGGCGACGACCGAGGCGCCGGAGCGCGACACGCCGGGGATCATGGCGAGGCACTGCGCCAGGCCGATGCCGAAATAGACGCCGAGCGGAAACTCCGTCGCGTCGTGGTAGCGCGGCCGGAGGTCGAGCCGGTCGACCACCAGAAGCACGAAGCCGCCGAGGATCAGCATGACGCAGATCAGCATCGGGCTCTCGAACAGCACCTGCTTGATGAAGCCGTGCGCGAGCACGCCGATGACGACGGCGGGCAGGAAGGCGAGCAGGATACCGGCGACGAAGCGGCGCGTCTGCGGGTCGCTGGGCAGATCGCGCAGCATCTTAACCAGTCGTCCGGAATAGACCGTCAGAATGGCCAGGATAGCGCCGAGCTGGATCAGCACCTCGAAAGCCCGGCCCGGGCTGTCGAAGCCGAGAAAGTGTCCGGCGAGCAGCAGATGTCCGGTGGAGGAGACGGGAATGAATTCGGTCAGGCCCTCGATCAGGCCGAGGACGAGCGCGTTCAGCAGGCTGTGGAGATCCATCATCGGTCCCAGGCGCGGGGTGGGCGGTCGAAAGCCGCGAATCGGCTTGATACTCGCCACAATCGGGGCCTATATGCGGGCGCTGACGCCGTTCCCGCAATCGCCTTTGCCGCGGCAGAATCGCTTCGCGCCCTCATTTCTCGATCTGCCATAGCCGATGCCGTTTCTTCATCATCACTCGTTTTCTGCCGCCTCGCGTTATGCCCGTCTCGTGCTCTCCGAGTATGACGAGATGGTCGAACTCGTCGAAGAGAAGCCGTGGGTGCGAAACGCCGAGCTTCTGGCCCTGAACCCGGCCGGCACGCTGCCGATCTTTGTTGACGACAATGAGACGGTGGTGGCCGGCGGATCGGTGATCGCCGAATATCTGGTCGAGACCAAGGGCGCCCGCATGGGCGAGGTCCGCCTGATGCCGGAGCACGCCGCCGATCGCGCCGAGGTGCGCCGCCTGGTCGAGTGGTTCTCCGGCAAGCTCAATGGCGAGGTGACGAGCTATCTCGTCAACGAGAAGATCTACAAGCGGCAGATGAAGGCGGGCGAGGGCAACACGTCGCCCGATCCCGCGGCGATCCGTGCCGCGCGCGCCAATGTGCGCTATCATATCCAGTATATCGGCTATCTGGCGGCGCGGCGGAACTGGCTGGCCGGGCGCGAGCTGACGCTCGCCGATTTCGCCGCTGCCGCCGAGATCTCCTGCATCGACTATCTCGGCGAGGTGCCATGGGAGGCGGACGAGGCGGCGAAGGCCTGGTATGCGCGGGTGAAGTCGCGGCCGTCCTTCCGGCCGCTGCTGAGCGACGCGGTGCGGGGCATCCCGCCGGCGGCGCATTACGCCGACCTGGACTTCTGAGCACGCCGACACCCAATTCGCTGACACCGAAGCAGCTGGCGGCCGAGAAGGCGCGGCTCGTCGCCGACGCCCGCGCCGAGGGCTTCGACGTCGTCCGCGTCGCGGCCCCCGACGCCATCCCGCTCGCGCCGGAGCGGCTCGCCGCCTTCCTGGCCGAGGGCCATCACGGCAGCATGGCGTGGATGGCGGAGACGGCCGAGCGCCGCGCCGATCCGCGCGTGCTGTGGGCCGATGTCCGCTCCGTCGTCATGCTCGGCATGAATTACGGCCCCGACCAGGATCCGCGGGCGCTGTCCGGCGAGCCGGAGCGCGGCAACATCTCCGTCTATGCGCGGAACCGCGACTATCACGACATCATCAAGGGCAAGCTGAAGCTTCTCGCCGGGCGCCTCGCGTCGCGCACTGGTGCCGAGGTCAAGGTCTTCGTTGATACCGCGCCGGTGATGGAGAAGCCGCTCGCCGCCGCCGCCGGCCTCGGCTGGCAGGGCAAGCACACCAATCTGGTCTCGCGCGAGTTCGGCTCCTGGCTGTTCCTCGGCTCGATCTTCACGGCGCTCGACCTGCCCGTCGACGCGCCCGAGCGCGACCATTGCGGCAAGTGCCGCGCCTGCCTCGACGCCTGTCCGACGAACGCCTTTCCGGCGCCCTACCGGATCGATGCGCGGCGCTGCATCTCCTACCTGACGATCGAGAATTCAGGCCCGATCCCGCGCGAGTTCCGCGCCGCGATGGGCAATCGCATCTATGGCTGCGACGACTGCCTCGCGGCTTGCCCGTGGAACAAGTTCGCCCGCGCCGCGTCCGAGATGAAGCTGAAGCCGCGGCCCGAGCTGGAGCGGCCGGCGCTCGCCGATCTCGCCGCGCTCGACGACGCGGGGTTCCGCGCCTTCTTCGCCGGCTCGCCGGTCAAGCGCATCGGCCGCGACCGCTTCGTGCGCAACGTGCTGGTGGCGATCGGAAACTCGGCGGAGCCGGCGCTGCTGCCGGCGGTGCGAACCCTGCTCGAAGACCCGGCGCCGGTCGTCCGGGGCGCGGCGGTCTGGGCGCTGTCGCGGCTCGCGCCGGATGAATTCGAGCGGGTGCGGATGGCCGCGCAGGCGGCCGAGAGCGACGAGGCCGTGAAAGAAGAATGGCGGGCCCTGGGACCCGCCATCGGATAGCCGTGGGATCGGCGGCGACGGCCGCTCAGCCCTTCAGGACCTTTTTCTCCGCCACCGTGGTGTCGGCGTTCAGGCGGTAGACGATCGGCACGCCGGTCTCGAGCTCGCGCTCGAGGATCTCGGCAGGCGTCAGGCCTTCCAGCGCCATGATCAGGGCGCGCAGCGAATTGCCGTGCGCCGCCACCAGCACCTTCTCGCCGCGCATGACCGGCGGCAGGATGTTGAAGATGTAGTAGGGCCAGACACGGGCGCCGGTGTCCTTGAGCGATTCACCGCCGGGCGGCGGCACGTCATAGGAGCGGCGCCAGATCTTGACCTGCTCCTCGCCCCACTTGGCGCGGGCGTCGTCCTTGTTGAGGCCCGAGAGGTCGCCATAGTCGCGCTCGTTCAGGGCCCGGTCGCGGATCGTCGTCAGGTCGTCTTGGCCGAGTTCGCCGAGGATCAGCTTCAGCGTGTTCTGCGCGCGGGAAAGTTCCGAGGTGAAGGCGAGACCGAAGGAAAGGTCGAGCGCCTTGAGCCGCTTGCCGGCGGCGGTCGCCTCGGCGACGCCCTGCTCGGTCAGCGCGGGATCGCGCCAGCCGGTGAACAGGTTCTTGAGATTCCACTCACTCTGGCCATGGCGCACCAGCACGAGAAGGCGATCCATACGGAAGGCTCCTTTTTCAGTTCAGTCGGTGAAGCCGAGCACGTCGGCCATGGAATAACGGCCCGGCTTGCGGCCGTGGGCCCAGAGCGCCGCCTTGACGGCGCCGCGGGCGAAGAGGGCGCGGTCCGAGGCGTGATGCGACAGCGTGATCATCTCGCCCTCGCCGGCCAGCATCACGGAATGGTCGCCGATGACGCTGCCGCCGCGCAAGGTGGCGAAGCCGATCGAGCCGCGCTCGCGCGGACCGGTGATGCCGTCGCGCACGCGGACGGAATGCGAGGCGAGGTCGATGTCGCGGCCCTCGGCGGCGGCCTGGCCGAGCATCAGCGCGGTGCCCGAGGGCGCGTCGACCTTGTGGCGATGGTGCATTTCCAGCACCTCGATGTCGAAGTCCTCGTCGAGCGCCTTCGCCGCCTGGCGCACCAGCTGCGCCAGCAGGTTGACGCCGAGGCTCATATTGCCGGCCTGCACGATGACGGCATGGCGGGCGGCGGCGTCGATCGCCGCGTGGTCGTCGACGGAGAGACCGGTGGTGCCGATGACATGGACGATGCGGGCCTGCGCGGCGATCTCGGCAAAGGCGAGCGTCGCGGCCGGCATGGTGAAGTCGAGCACGCCCTGCGCCTTGGCGAAGACCGGCAGCGGGTCGTCGGTGACGGCGACGCCGAGCGGCGGCAGGCCGGCGAGCACGCCGGCGTCCTGGCCGAGGAAGGGCGAGCCCTCGCGCTCGATCGCGCCGACCACGGCGACGCCCTCGGTCTCGGTGACGACGCGGGTCAGCGTCCGGCCCATGCGGCCGGCGGCGCCGACGATGACGAGACCCATATCGGTCATGGCGTATTCCCCCGAAGTTCAGTGCGCATATAGCAGGCCCGTCGCCCGCGCGGGAAGGGGCGGCAGGCTAGATCGCCGAGGCCACCTCGATTTCGGAGAGAATGGCCTTGGCGGCGGCCTTCGGATCGGCCGCCTCGATGATCGGCCGGGCCACGACCAGGTGGTCGGCGCCGGCCTTGATCGCCGCGGCCGGCGTCGCGATGCGCTTCTGGTCGCCGACGATCGAGCCGGCGGGGCGGATGCCGGGGGTAACGATCGCCATGCCGGCGCCGACGACGGCGCGCATGGCGGCGGCTTCCTCCGGCGAGCAGACGATGCCGTTCATGCCGGCGGCGCGGGCGTCGGCGGCGCGGCGGGCGACAAGCTCCGCCGGGTTCGTCGCATAGCCGGCGGCCGCGAGGTCGGCCTCGTCCATCGAGGTCAGCACGGTGACGGCGAGCAGGCGCAGATCGCTCGTGCCCTTGCCCTGCACGGCGGCGCGCATCGCCTTCGGATAGGCGTGGATGGTGCAGAAGTGCATGCCGAGCTTGGCGATGTTCTGCACGGCATGCTCGACGGTGTTGTCGATGTCGAGCAGCTTGACGTCGAGGAAGACCTTCTTGCCCTGGTCGACGAGCCGCTCGGCGAAGGCGAGGCCGCCGGCGAAGCAGAGCTGCAGGCCGACCTTGTAGAAGGTGACGGTGTCGCCGAGCGTCGCGACCATTTCCTCGGCCGCGTCGACGGTGGGCACGTCGAGGCCGACGATCAGGCGGTCGCGAATGTCGAGCAGGGGCATGGTCGAGCCTCTTGGTTCGGCCGCGGGGCGGCGTGTCGTATGAATTCGCGCGCGAGGGCGCGCAGGGCAAGGACTGGCGGCGATTTCCTGGCCGGGGAAGGATCGCGAGGCGTTTCGAGGGCCGCGGCTTCGGCAGGCGGGACGGATCAGTGGGTCCGTCTATAGACCCAGACGCGCGCCGGCGGAACGTTCTTCATCACCCAGCCGGTATGGGTCGTCGAGAAGAGGCTTGGATCGGGCGTGACGGGGGAGGCGAGGCCGTAGGAGAACTGGATGAAGGGCTGGCCGGGGGCAAGCCTGGCGAAGGCCGCCTGGATCAGGGCGCTGCGTCGCGCCGGCGGCTGGGTCAGGAGCGGCAGGCTGGAGATGACGGCGCTGACCGGACCGGACACGCAGCCAGCGAGCGTCCGCTCCAGCGCATAGGCATCCCCCTCGACGATTTTCACCCCCGCGAAGCGTTGTTCGAGCAGGCGGCAGAAATCGGAACTGTATTCGATCGAGACGATCCGCTCCGGGGCGACGCCGCGCTCGATCAGGGCCTGCGTGACGACGCCGGTGCCCGGTCCGAGCTCGATCACCGGCAGGTTGTCGTCCGGATCCACGAAGCTCGCCATCAGCTTGGTCAGCGCCTTGCCGGACGGGCTGACGGCGCCCATCGAGAGCGGCTTTTCAATCCAGTTCCGAAAGAAGCGGACCTCGTCGGCAACACGCGCTTTCAGCTTTCGCTTCTGGATTGAGGACATGGAAGACCCGAATCGTTGTGTGGCCGAACTATGCGCGCTTCATCGCGGCAATCCTGTGACGCCTATCGTGTCAGCCGCCGCCGAAAAAGTCTCGGATTCGGGCAAAGAATCCAGCGGATTCCGGGTTGGTTTCCTCCGAGGAGGCCTTCTCGAACTCCTCGAGCAGCTCGCGCTGGCGCCGCGACAGGTTGCGCGGCGTCTCGACGACGACCTGGATGTACATGTCGCCCATCTGGCTCGAGCGCAGCACGGGCATGCCCTTGCTCTTGAGGCGGAACTGCTTGCCGGTCTGGGTGCCTTCCGGAACCTTGACCCTTGTCTTGCCGCCATCGACCGTCGGCACGTCGAACTGGCCGCCGAGCGCCGCCGTGGTCAGCGAGATCGGCACGCGGCAGAAGATATCGGCGCCCTCGCGCTGGAACAGGCTGTGCGGCTTGACCGACAGGAACAAGTAGAGGTCGCCGGCCGGGCCGCCGCGCAAGCCCGCCTCGCCCTCGCCGGACAGGCGGATACGGGTGCCGTCCTCGATACCGGCGGGAATGTTGACGGAGAGCGTGCGTTCCTGCGTCGTGCGGCCGGAGCCGGCGCACTTGTCGCACGGATCGGAGATGATCTCGCCGCGTCCCTGGCAGGTCGGGCAGGTGCGCTCGATCGAGAAGAAGCCCTGCGCCGCGCGCACGCGGCCATGGCCGTCGCAGGTGGTGCAGACCTTGGGGTGCGAGCCGGGCTTGGCGCCGGTGCCGGAGCAGGCGTCACAGGCGATCTTGGTAGGGACATGCACTTCCGCGGTCTTGCCGGAGAAGGCTTCCTCGAGGGTGATCTCCATGTTGTAGCGCAGGTCCGCGCCGCGCTCGCGTCCGCCGGAACGCTGGCCGCCGCCGCGGCGGCCGCCGCCCATGAACTCGCCGAAGATGTCGTCGAAGATGTCCGACATGGACGAGGAGAAGTCGCCGGAGAATCCGGGACCGCCGCCGCCATTCTCGAAGGCGGCATGACCGAAGCGGTCATAGGCGGCCCGCTTCTGCGGGTCCTTCAGCATCTCGTAGGCTTCGTTGATTTCCTTGAACTTGGCCTCGGCAGTGTGGTCGCCGGGGTTCTTGTCCGGGTGGTACTGCATCGCAAGCTTGCGGAAGGCGACCTTCAGGCCCTTGTCGTCGCAATCGCGCGCGACCCCCAGCAATTCGTAATAGTCAACTTTTGCCATGCAACGCCCGTGGTGAAAGCGAGCCGAAACTCAAGAGTAGAGACACAACGGTGTCGTGCCGTGATAGAGGCCCGGCGCGGGGCGCCGGGCCTCCTGGTTCTTGCGAAGACCGATCAGTTCGACTTCTTGTCGTCGTTGACTTCCTCGAAGTCGGCATCGACGACGTCGTCGGAGCCGGCCTTCTCGGCATTGCCTTCGCTGCCGTCAGCCTGCTGCGCAGCGTACATCGCCTCGCCGAGCTTCATCGAGGCCTGGGCCAGCGTGTTGGTCTTCTGCTCGATGGCTTCCGGATCGTCGCCCTCGAGCGCCGTCTTCAGATCGGCGATGGCGGTCTCGATCGTCGACTTGTCGGCGGCCGAGATCTTGGAGCCGAACTCGCCGAGCGACTTCTCGGTCGAATGCACCAGCGCTTCGCCCTGGTTCTTCGCCTCGACGACGGCGCGACGCTTCTTGTCCTCGGCGGCGTGGCTCTCGGCGTCCTTCACCATCTTCTCGATGTCGGCGTCCGACAGGCCACCCGAGGCCTGGATGCGGATCTGCTGCTCCTTGCCGGTGCCCTTGTCCTTGGCCGAGACGTTGACGATGCCGTTGGCGTCGATGTCGAAGGTGACCTCGATCTGCGGCACGCCGCGCGGCGCCGGCGGCAGGCCGACGAGATCGAACTGGCCGAGCATCTTGTTGTCGGCCGCCATCTCGCGCTCGCCCTGGAAGACCCGGATCGTGACCGCGGACTGGCTGTCCTCGGCGGTCGAGAAGACCTGGCTCTTCTTGGTCGGGATCGTCGTGTTGCGCTCGATCAGGCGGGTGAACACGCCGCCGAGGGTCTCGATGCCGAGCGACAGCGGGGTCACGTCGAGCAGCAGCACGTCCTTGACGTCGCCCTGCAGCACGCCGGCCTGGATCGCGGCGCCCATGGCGACGACTTCATCCGGGTTGACGCCCTTGTGCGGCTCCTTGCCGAAGAACTGCTTCACGATCTCCTGGATCTTGGGCATGCGGGTCATGCCGCCGACCAGGACCACTTCGTCGATCTCGCCGGCGGTGAGGCCGGCATCCTTGAGCGCCGCCTTGCAGGGCGCGACGGTGCGCTGCACCAGATCGTCGACGAGCGCCTCGAACTTCGAGCGGGTCAGCTTGATGGCGAGGTGCTTCGGACCCGAGGCGTCGGCCGTGATGAACGGCAGGTTGATCTCGGTCTGCTGCGCCGACGAGAGCTCGATCTTGGCCTTCTCGGCCGCTTCCTTCAGGCGCTGCAGCGCGAGCTTGTCGTTGCGGAGGTCGATGCCCTGCTCGCGCTTGAACTCGTCGGCCAGGTAGCCGACCAGGCGCATGTCGAAGTCCTCGCCGCCGAGGAAGGTGTCGCCGTTGGTCGACTTCACCTCGAAGACGCCGTCGCCGATCTCGAGGATCGAGATGTCGAAGGTGCCGCCGCCGAGGTCATAGACCGCGATCGTCTTGCCGTCGTTCTTGTCGAGACCGTAGGCGAGCGCCGCCGCGGTCGGCTCGTTGATGATGCGCAGCACCTCGAGGCCGGCGATCTTGCCGGCGTCCTTGGTGGCCTGACGCTGGGCGTCGTTGAAATAGGCGGGCACGGTGATGACGGCCTGCTCGACCTTTTCGCCGAGATAGGCTTCCGCCGTCTCCTTCATCTTCTGCAGGATGAAGGCCGAAATCTGGGCGGGGGAGTACTTCTCGTTCTCGACCTCGACCCAGGCGTCACCGTTCGGCCCCTTGACGATCTTGTAGGGGACGAGGTGCTTGTCCTTCTCGACCATCGGGTCGTCGTAGCGGCGGCCGATCAGGCGCTTCACCGCGAAGAAGGTGTGTTCCGGATTGGTGACCGCCTGGCGCTTCGCCGGCTGGCCGACCAGTTTCTCGCCGTCGTCCGTGAACGCGACCATGGACGGCGTCGTGCGCGCGCCCTCGGCGTTCTCGATGACTTTCGGCGCCTTGCCGTCCATGACGCTGAGGCAGGAATTCGTCGTTCCGAGGTCGATACCGATGACCTTAGCCATATTCTCTCTCCTTTCGGCGGGCCGTGCGGACCCTCTCAGAGGCTTCCGCCGTTCCGGTCGCACCGGGACGGCCCCCATGAACACTACGATTTGCGTGGTCTCGGCGAAGGGCCGGCCTGCGCAGGTTCTGGGCGTATATAAGAAGATGCCTAAACCGCCGCAAGTCGGCTCTCAGCCTTGATATGGGTCGATGCGAAGAACCGAGGGAGGCAAGCCGCGAAATGCCTGAAACGCCATCGTCGCGCGAGCATGGCGCCATGCCGGAGGGGTTTCGCCTGTTGCCGAGCCGGTTCGACCGCGCCACGCAGGAGGATTTGCGCGATGCGATCCGCGCCGTCGCGGCCGCGGCGCCGCTCTATCGGCCGACCATGCCGCGGACCGGCAAGCCGTTTTCCGTCCGCATGACCAATTGCGGGCCGCTCGGCTGGGTCTCCGACCAGGCCGGCTATCGCTACCAGGCGACCCATCCGGTCACCGGCCGGCCCTGGCCGCCCATCCCCGAAATGCTGCTCGCGCTCTGGGAGGCGCTTTCGGGCTATCCGCATCCGCCGGAGGCCTGCCTCGTCAACTTCTATGAGCCGGATGCGCGCATGGGCCTGCACCAGGACGCGGACGAGGCCGAGTTCGCCGCGCCGGTCTTGTCCGTCTCGCTCGGCGATACCTGCCTGTTCCGGCTCGGCGGCGTCGACCGCCGCGACCCGACGCGCTCGTTCCGGCTGGCGTCGGGCGACGTGCTGCTGCTCGGCGGCGCGGCGCGGCTCGCCTACCACGGCGTCGACCGGATTTATCCGGGCACATCGACGTTGCTGCAACAGGGCGGGCGCATCAATCTGACGTTGCGGCGGGTCACCAGGCCCGGGCCGGTGTGAGCAGATTTCATCCGATTCCAATTTGTCGGTTAACAAGCCGGGTCATTCGGGTTAACAGCCGTCTTGGTCTGCGTTTCCATACCGCGAGGGAGACATCGTGCCGGAATCGAATGCCGTCCTGATCGTAACGGACATCCAGAATGACTTCCTGCCCGGCGGGGCGCTGGCCGTTTCCGACGGCCATGCCATCGTGCCGCTGGTCAACCGCCTGGCGCGCGGCTTCCAGAACGTCGTGATCACGCAGGACTGGCATCCGGCCGGCCACATCTCCTTCGCCTCGACGCATGCCGGCCGCCAGCCTTTCGAGACGATCGGGCTGCGCTACGGCCAGCAGGTGCTGTGGCCGGATCACTGCATCCAGGGTTCGTCCGGCGCGGAACTGGCGCCCGGCCTCGACATCCCGCATGCGCAGCTGATCATCCGCAAGGGCTACCACGCCCATACCGACAGCTATTCCGCCTTCTTCGAGGCCGATCGCAAGACCCCGACCGGGCTCACCGGCTATCTGTTCGAGCGCAACATCGAGCACGTCTTCGTCGTCGGCCTGGCGCTCGATTTCTGCGTCTTCTGGACGGCGCAGGACGCCCGCGCGCATGGCTTCCAGACCACCGTGATCGAGGACGCCTGTCGCGCCATCGACACCAATGGCTCGCTCGCCGAGGCCAACGCCATCATGGACAAGACCGGAATCCAGCGGATCCAGTCGACGGCCCGTCTCGGCTGACAGCTCTGGTCAGCCCCGGGCCAGCACTTGGTATTCCGCCACGGTCTCGGCGGAGGCGATCAGGCCGGCGAAGCGCTCGGGATTGTCGCGGATGAAGGCCGGCATGCGGTCCAGCGGTTCGATGCGCGGCGTCGCGGCGTCTCCATTTGCCACCGCCTGTTCCAGGATGGCGGCGATCTTGCCGATGATCGCCGCCTCGTCCTCCATGTCCGGCCGGACATGCGAATAGGCCATCATTTTCTCGCGCACCGCAGCGGGGCCGTTCATCGAGGTAAAGTGCCACCCCGCGTCGGGGACACGCACCCAAGGCCGTGGCCGGACGCCGAAAACCATCCGTTTCCATTGCCGCAGCACCGCGAGCACCCGCTTTTCCTTCGGTGCCCAGCCCGGCCCGCCCGAACGCAGCGCCTGCAGCTTGCGGATGTCGCCATGCCGCGCCATGCGCGGCTTGTCCCAGGCCGTCGAAGTCAGCAGGTTCAGAAAATAGGTGTGGTAGTCCATCTCGAGCAGGTGGACGGCCTTGGTGCCGTTCGCCCGGACGATCGCCTCGATCGCGTCCGCGCGCGGGATCTCGTCCACGTCGCAGAGGATGACATAGTCGTCCGGCGCAGCGTCTCTGAGGCCGCGCGCCAGCGCGTTGCGCTGGAACCGTTCCTTCTTGAAATAGTCGTGTTCCTTCTTGCGGCCGCCGAGCGGCAGGTCGTCGACGACGACATGCTCGATCTTGGGGAGGAACCGCGCGAAGCGGGCGCGATTCTCCTGGAAGACCAGCGGCTTGGGCTGGCCGCGGAAGGTATAGGGCGACTCGCACAGCACGAAGCGATCGACGACACCATCGAGTTCGTTCAGCCGCACCTCCAGGAGATCGAGCTCGTTGAAGAAGGTGAAGCAGTCGTAGACTTTCGGCATCGCGAGGCCCGGTGTTTGGCGGTTGTCCTGCCTCTTTAGCCGCCCACGTTGAAGGCCGCCAGTGCCGCCATGTTGACGATGTCGCTGTCGCGCGCCCCGAGCGAGAGGATCTGGACCGGCTTGTCGAGGCCGACCAGCAGCGGCCCGATGACGGTAGCACCGCCCAATTCCTGCAGCATCTTGGTCGAGATCGAGGCCGAGTGGAACGCGGGCATGACCAGCACGTTGGCCGGGCCCGACAGGCGGCAGAACGGATAGGCCGCCATCGCCTTCGGGTTCAGCGCCACGTCGGCGGCCATCTCGCCGTCGAACTCGAATCCGACGCGCCGCCGCTCGAGGATCTGCACCGCCTCGCGCACATGGCGGGAGCGCTCGCTCTCTGGCTGGCCGAAGGTCGAATAGGCGAGCATGGCGACGCGCGGCTCATAGCCGAGGCGCTTGGCGACGCCGGCCGCCTCGACCGCGATGTCGGCGAGCTCCTCGCCCGTCGGCATGTCGTGCACCGCCGTATCGGCGACGACCACGGTCCGGCCGCGGATCAGCGCGATCGACACGCCGATGACCCGGTGGCCGGGCCGGGTGTCGATGACCTTGCGGACGTCGTGCAAAACCGTCGAATAATTGCGCGTGACGCCGGAGACCATGGCGTCGGCGTCGCCGAGCGCCACCATGGTGGCGCCGAAATAGTTGCGGTCGGTGTTGATCAGGCGCTGGCTGTCGCGCAGCAGGTAGCCCTGCCGCTGCAGGCGCGCATAGAGGAAGTCGATATAGGCGGGATTGCGCTGCGACAGCCGCGCATTGTGGATCTCCATTCCGTCCCGGATCTCGATGTCGGCATTCGCCGCCGTCTCGCGGATGATGTCCTCGCGGCCGATCAGGATCGCGGTGCCGAGTTCCTGCGCCACGAAGCTGGCGGCGGCGCGGATGACCTGCTCTTCCTCGCCCTCGGCGAACACCACGCGCTTCGGATTGCGGCGCACGCGCTCGTAGATGCGGGCCAGCGTGCTGACGATCGGGTCGCGACGGGCCGAGAGCTGGATCTTGTAGGCGGCCATGTCCTCGATCGGCTTGCCGGCGACGCCCGAATCCATCGCCGCCTGGGCGACGGCGGCCGGAATGTCCGACAGCAGGCGCGGATCGAATGGCACCGGGATGATGTAGTGCGGCCCGAAACGGGGACGGACGCCCTGATAGGCGGCGGCGACCTCGTCCGGAACATCCTTGCGCGCCAGCGCCGCGAGGGCGTTGGCGGCCGCGATCTTCATGTCCTCGTTGATGGTCGTGGCGCGCACGTCGAGGGCGCCACGGAAGATGTAGGGGAAGCCGAGGACGTTGTTGACCTGGTTCGGATAGTCCGACCGGCCCGTCGCCATGATCGCGTCGTCGCGGATCTCGGCCACTTCCTCCGGCGTGATCTCCGGATCGGGATTGGCCATGGCGAAGATGATCGGCTTCGGCGCCATCGAGCGGACCATCTCCGGCGTCAGCGCACCCTGGGCAGAGACGCCGAAGAAGATGTCGGCGCCCTTCATCGCGTCCTCGAGCGTGCGCGCGTCGGTCGGCGAGGCATGCGCCGTCTTCCACTGGTTCATGCCCTCGGTGCGGCCTTGATAGACCACGCCCTTGGTGTCGCAGAGAATGACGTTCTCGGCCGGCATGCCCATCGCCTTGACGAGCTCGATGCAGGCGATGCCGGCGGCGCCGGCGCCGTTGCAGACGAGGCGCGTCGTCTTGATGTCGCGGCCGGTCAGGTGCAGCGCGTTGATCATGCCGGCGGTGGCGATGATCGCCGTGCCGTGCTGGTCGTCATGGAAGACGGGAATGTCCATCAGCTCGCGCAGGCGGCTTTCGATGACGAAGCAGTCCGGCGCCTTGATGTCTTCCAGGTTGATGCCGCCGAAGGAGGGCCCGAGATAGCGGACCGAGTTGACGAAGGCGTCGACGTCCTCGGTGTCGAGCTCGAGATCGATCGAGTCGATGTCGGCGAAGCGCTTGAAGAGGACGGCCTTGCCCTCCATCACCGGCTTCGAGGCGAGGGGACCCAGATTGCCGAGGCCGAGGATGGCGGTTCCGTTCGAGATGACGGCGACGACGTTGCCGCGCGTCGTGTAATCATAGGCCTTGGACGGATCCTCGGCGATCGCCTTCACCGGCACGGCGACGCCGGGCGAATAGGCGAGCGACAGGTCGCGCTGCGTCGCCATCGGCTTGGTCGGCGTGATCTCGAGCTTGCCGGGCCGGCCATGGGCGTGGAAGTCCAGCGCTTCGGCGTCGGTCAGCACAGGGCCGCTCTTGGCGGGACGTTTGGTCTCGGTCATCGTTTCGGGGCTCGGCGTGGGCGTTTCCGGGGGCGGACGGCATTCGCCGTCTCAAGATGTGGGACGGCGACGATATCACCGGTTTCTGTGATCTCAAGCGGATTGGTATTGTCGGCGAGGGTGAAACACCTTCAACGTTTTGCTAGCGTCCGGCCATGCTCGCGCCAGACCCCGCCACCGACACCGCCCTGCCTCGGCCCACGCCGATGATGGAGCAGTTCCTCGAGATCAAATCCGCCAATCCGGACAGCCTTCTGTTCTACCGGATGGGCGATTTCTACGAATTGTTCTTCGCCGACGCCGAAGTGGCGTCGCGCGCGCTCGGCATCACGCTGACCAAGCGGGGCAAGCATCTCGGCGAGGACATCCCGATGTGCGGCGTGCCGGTGCATGCCGCCAACGACTATCTGCAGAAGCTGATCGCGCTCGGCCATCGCGTCGCGGTCTGCGAGCAGACCGAGGACCCGGCCGAGGCGAAGAAGCGCGGTGGCAAGTCCGTCGTTCGCCGCGCCGTCGTCCGTCTCGTCACGCCCGGTACGCTGACCGAGGACACGCTGCTCGACGCCGGCCGCAACAATTATCTCGCCGCCATCGCTCGCCAGCGCGGCGCCGGCGAGGACGGCCAGGACCGGTTCGCCATCGCCTGGATCGACATCTCGACCGGCGATTTCCGCCTCGCCGAAAGTGACGGGCTCCGTCTCTCGGCCGATGTCGCCCGTGTCGACCCGCGCGAATTGCTGGTGCCGGACAGCTTCTTCGCCGATGAGGTTCTCGGAACCTTCGTACGTGAGCTGCCGGTTTCGGTGACGCCGCTGCCGGGCGCCTTCTTCGACGGCGCGACCGCGGCGAGTCGGCTTGCCGCCTATTTCGGCGTCGGCACGCTGGACGGGCTCGGCTCGTTCTCGCGCGTCGAGCTTTCGGCCGCCGCCGCCGCGCTCGCCTATGTCGAGAAGACGCAGATCAGCGAGCGGCCGCCGCTCGCCCGGCCGATCCGCGAGAGCGACGGCGCCGTCATGCTGATCGACGCGGCGACGCGCGCCAATCTCGAACTGGTGCGCACGCTCTCCGGCGAACGGCGCGGCAGCCTGCTCGCCGCCATCGACCGCACGGTGACCGGAGCCGGTTCGCGGCTGCTGGCCGAACGGCTCGCCAGTCCGTCGACCGATCCCGACCTGATCGGGCGCCGGCTCGACGCGCTCGATCACATGCTGCGTCTCGGCCGTCGCCGCATGGTGCTGCGCGAGGCGCTCGGCGCCAGCCCGGATCTCGCCCGCGCCCTGTCGCGCCTGTCGCTCAATCGCGGCGGCCCGCGCGATCTCGCCGGCATCCGCTTCGCGCTCGACGCGGCGGCGCGGCTGGCGACCGTCCTCGGCGAGGATGGCGCGGATCTGCCCGAGGAGATCGCGGCGGCGCGGACTTCGCTCGTCGAGGCGCCGCACGATCTCGCCGCCGAACTCGCGATCGCGCTTGCCGACGAGTTGCCGCTGCTCCGCCGCGACGGCGGCTTCGTCCGGGCCGGCTACGACGCCGACCTCGACACGACGCGGGCGCTGCGCGACGAGAGCCGCCAGGTGATCGCCGGCCTGCAGGCGACCTACGCCGCCGAGACCGACATCAAGGCGCTCAAGATCAAGCACAACAACGTGCTCGGCTATTTCATCGAGGTGCCGCAGCAGCATGGCGAGCGGCTGCTCGGCGCCGAGTTCGCCGGCCGCTACATCCATCGCCAGACCATGGCCGGCGCCATGCGCTTCATCACCACCGAGCTCGCCGACCTCGAGGCGAAGATCGCCTCGGCCGGCGACCGCGCGCTGGCGATCGAGCAGGCGATCTTCGATACCCTGCTCGCCCGTGTCATCGCGGTGGCCGAAACATTGCGGATGGTTGCCGCAGCGCTTGCCGTCATCGACGTCACGGCGGCGCTGGCAACGCTGGCCGAGACCGACAACTACGCCCGCCCGGTCGTCGACAATTCGCTCGCCTTCGACATTCGGGGCGGCCGCCATCCGGTGGTCGAGCAGGCGCTGAAGCGCGACGGCGGGGCCGCCTTCGTCGCCAATGGCTGCGATCTCGGCGCCCGCAAGGACGGCAAGCCGGGCCTGATCTGGCTGATCACCGGCCCCAACATGGCCGGTAAGTCGACCTTCCTGCGCCAGAACGGCCTGATCGCCATCCTGGCGCAGATCGGATCCTACGTGCCGGCCGAGAGCGCCCATCTCGGCATCGTCGACCGGCTGTTCAGCCGCGTCGGCGCCGCCGACGATCTCGCACGCGGCCGCTCGACCTTCATGGTCGAGATGGTCGAGACGGCGGCGATCCTGAACCAGGCGACCGAGCGCTCGCTGGTCATCCTCGACGAGATCGGTCGCGGCACGGCGACCTTCGACGGCCTGTCGATCGCCTGGGCGGCGATCGAGCATCTGCACGAGGTCAATTGTTCGCGCGGCCTGTTCGCCACGCATTATCACGAGCTGACGGCGCTCTCGCAGCGGCTCGACCGGCTCGAGAACGCCACCGTGCGGGTCAAGGAATGGAACGGCGACGTCGTCTTCCTGCACGAGATCGTCGCCGGCGCGGCCGACCGATCCTACGGCATCCAGGTGGCGAAGCTCGCCGGCCTGCCGGCCTCGGTCGTGGCGCGGGCGCGCGACGTGCTCTCGCATCTCGAGGAGACCGACCGGAAATCGCCGGCGGCGACGCTGATCGACGACCTGCCGCTATTTGCCGCGCTGGCCGTCAAACCGCAGCCTGTCGTGGCGGAAGATCCGCTCGGGCCTGCGCTCGACGGCCTCGCGCCGGACGAAATGACCCCGCGCCAGGCGCTGGAGGCGCTCTACGGGCTGAAGGCGATCCGCGCCGGCAGCGCCTGAGGCCTCTGCCGGCCGGGCGGGTCGGCCGCCGCCCTTGGCGTCGCGGCGAAAAGCGGTCTACGGTCGTTCCCTTCCTGCCACGACCAAGGGTTGCTCGCCTCCATGACCCGAACCGACAAAGCGCCTCCCGCCGGTTCTTCGCTCGCCGCGGAACTGCATGCGATGGCGTCCGGTCTCGACAAGGCCGCGTTGCGCGGCGCCGTGCTCGTGCATCTGAAGCAGGTGTTGCGCGATGGCCGGGCGGCGGCGGAGGCGCAACTGGTCGCCGACGGCCATGGCAGCGCCTGCGCGCGGCGGCTGTCGCAATTGCAGGACGACATCATCGGCGCGATCTACGAGGTCGCGCTGCGCCATGTCTATCCGGCCGAGAATCCGACCTCGGCCGAGCGCATGGCACTGGTGGCGGTCGGTGGCTATGGCCGCGGCATGCTGGCGCCGGGCTCCGACATCGACCTGTTGTTCCTGCTTCCCTACAAGCAGACGCCCTGGGGCGAGAGCATCGTCGAATTCGTGCTCTACATGCTCTGGGATCTCGGCCTGAAGGTCGGGCATGCCACCCGCAACGTCGACGAATGCGTCCGCCTCTCGCGCGGCGACATGACCATCCGCACGGCGATCCTGGAGGCTCGCTTCCTCTGGGGCGACGAGAAGCTGTTCTACGAGCTGACCCAGCGCTTCGACGCCGAGGTGGTCAGGGGCACGGGGCCGGAGTTCATCGTCGCCAAGCTCGCCGAGCGCGATGAGCGCCACCGTCGCCAGGGCGCCTCGCGCTACCTGGTCGAGCCCAACGTCAAGGAAGGCAAGGGCGGCCTCAGGGACCTGCACACGCTGTTCTGGATCGCCAAATATTTCTACCACGTCCGATCCGGCGACGCGCTGGTCGAGGCGGGCGTGTTCTCGCGCTCGGAACTGGCGCTGTTTCGCAAGTCGGAGGATTTCCTCTGGTCGGTGCGCTGCCACCTGCATTTCCTGACTGGACGGCCGGAGGAACGGCTCTCCTTCGATGTGCAGCGCGAGATGGCGGTCCGCCTCGGCTACACCTCGCATCCCGGCATGAAGGATGTCGAGCGCTTCATGAAGCACTACTTCCTGGTCGCCAAGGATGTCGGCGACCTGACGATGATCTTCTGCGCCGGCCTGGAGGAGGAGAACGCCAAGCCGACGCCGCTCCTGAACCGCTTCTTCCCGTTCGGCGCGCGCCGCCGCCATCGCAAGATCACCGGCTCCAGCGATTTCGTCGTCGAGCACGACCGCATCAACATGGCCTCGCCCGAGGTGTTCGCGCGCGATCCGGTCAACCTGATCCGCATCTTCCACCTCGCCGACAAGCACAACCTCGCCTTCCATCCCGACGCGATGAAGCAGGTGACGCGGTCGCTGAAGCTGATCGACGCGAAGCTGCGCGAGGATCCCGAGGCGAATCGACTGTTCCTGGAGCTGGTCGCCTCGCGCAACCAGCCGGAGGTCGTGCTGCGTCGGATGAACGAAGCCGGCGTGCTCGGTCGCTTCGTGCCGGATTTCGGCAAGGTCGTCGCGATGATGCAGTTCAACATGTATCACCACTACACCGTCGACGAGCACCTGATCCGCTCGATCGGCGTCTTGTCGGAGATCGACGGCGGCGATCGGGCCAGCGAGCACCCGCTCGCCAACGCCGTCATGCCGACCATCCAGGACCGCACCGCGCTCTATGTCGCGATGTTCCTGCATGATGTCGCCAAGGGCCGGCCGGAGGATCACTCGATCGCCGGCGCCCGCGTGGCGCGCAAGCTCTGCCGGCGCTTCGGCCTCTCCCCCGCCCAGACTGAGACCGTCGCCTGGCTGGTCGAGCATCACTTGCTGATGAGCATGACGGCGCAGTCACGCGATCTCGGCGACCGCAAGACGATCCAGGATTTCGCGGCGATCGTGCAGAGCCTGGAGCGGCTGAAGATGCTGATGGTGCTGACCATCGCCGACATCAAGGCGGTCGGCCCCGGCGTCTGGAACGGCTGGAAGGGGCAGCTGCTGCGCACGCTCTACTACGAGACCGAGCCACTTCTGACCGGCGGCCACAGCCAGGTGTCGCGCGACGAGCGCGTCGCCGCCGCCAAGGCGGAACTGGCCGAGGCGCTCGCGGACTGGCCGGCCGCCGAGCTCGACCGCTATCTCGACCGCCACTATCCGGCCTATTGGCTCCGGGTCGACCTGCCGCGCAAGATCGCCCATGCGACGCTGATGCGCGACGCCGACCGCTCGGGCAGGACGCTGGCGACGGCCGTCTCCACGCGGGCCTTCGAATCGATCACCGAGATCACCGTGCTGGCGCCGGACCATCCGCGCCTCCTGTCGATGATCGCCGGCGCCTGCACCGCCGCCGGCGGCAACATCGTCGACGCGCAGATCTTCACCACCACGGACGGGCTCGCCGTCGACACCATCTTCATCGCGCGCGAGTTCGAGACCGACGCGGAGGAGACGACGCGGGCGCTGAAGGTCGGCGCGCTGATCGAGCAGGCGCTGTCCGGCGCCGTGGCGCTGCCCGAGGCGATCGCCAAGCGGGCGAAGTCGCGCGCCCGCATCAAGGCGTTCACGGTCGAGACCAACATCCTGCTCGACAATTCCTGGTCGAACCAGTTCACGGCGATCGAGGCGTCGGGCCTCGACAGGCCGGGCCTGCTCTACGACCTGACCCGCTCGATCTCCGATCTCAATCTGAACATCGCCTCGGCGCATATCGCCACCTTCGGCGAGCGGGTCGTCGACGTCTTCTATGTGACCGACCTGACCGCCCGGAAGGTGATGAACGCCAACCGCGAGGCGAGCATCCGTCGCCGCCTGCGCCAGGCGTTCGAGGGAACCCAGCCGGCCGAGAAACCGGCCGTGCGCAAGTCGGGCTGAGCGCGGCGGACGTTGCGTCCGCGGCCTGCCTTACCTTCGCCGGCATGGCGTGCGAGGTGGAAATCGGGGCTTCCCTTCGGCTCCGATTTGAAGCAAGCAAGCCGCCCACGCCTCCTTTGAGCAATCCAGGCCGCCATGTCCCTTCTGAAGAACTTCGTCACCGTCGGCGGGTCGACGACGTCGAGCCGCTTGATCGGCTTCGTGCGCGACATGTTCATGGCCGCGGCGCTCGGCACCGGGCCGGTGGCGGACGCCTTCATGGTCGCCTTCCGCTTTCCCAACCTGTTCCGCCGGCTGTTCGCCGAGGGCGCCTTCGCCTCGGCCTTCGTGCCGCTGTTCGCCGGCAAGCTGGAGGTGGATGGCCGCGAGGAAGCGCGCCAGTTCGGTTCCGAGGCGCTGTCGGCGCTGTTCGCCTTCCTGATCGTGCTGACGGTGGTGGCGCTGATCGCCATGGTGCCGCTCATGTACATCATGGCGCCGGGCTTCGTGTCCGATCCGTCGAAATTCGACCTCGCCGTGCTGATGACGCGGATCTCGTTCCCCTATCTGACGCTGATCTCGCTGCTGGCGCTCTACAGCGGCGTGCTGAACGCCGATGGCCGCTTCATGGCGGCGGCGATGGCGCCGGCGCTGCTCAACGTCGTGCTGGTGGCGGCGCTCGCCTACATCCTGTTCTCGAAGCTCGAGAACACGGCCGAGGCCGGCATCCTGCTTTCCTGGGCGACGCTGATCGGCGGCGTGCTGCAGCTCGCCGTGGTCGTCATCGACGCCGGCCGCAACGGACTGCTTCTGAAGCTGCGCTGGCCGCGGCTGACCGCTGGCGTGCGCAAGCTGACGCGGCTCGCCGTGCCGGGCATGATCGCCGGCGGCGTCACCCAGATCAACATCGTCATCGGCACGATGATCGCCTCCTTCGCGCCGGGCGCGATCGCGATCCTGAGCTATGCCGACCGGCTCTACCAGCTGCCGCTCGGCATCGTCGGTGCCACCATCGCCGTCGTCATGCTGCCGGACCTGTCGCGGCAGCTGCGCGGCGGCCGCGAGGATCTCGCCCACCACACCCAGAACCGCAGCCTCGAATTCGCCATGGCGCTGACGCTGCCGGCGGCGATCGCGCTGTTCGTGCTGGCGAAGCCGATCGTCCAGGTGCTGTTCCAGCGCGGCGAGTTCGGACCGGAATCGACGATCGCGACCGCCCACACGCTGATGGCCTATGCGGTCGGCCTGCCCGCCTTCGTGCTGATCAAGGTGTTTTCGCCCGGCTTCTTCGCGCGCGAGGACACCAAGACGCCGATGTGGTTCGCCACCATCGGCGTCGGCGTCAACATCGTCGGCTCGCTCGCCCTGTTCCCGTCGCTGACCTATGTCGGCATCGCCATCGCCACCAGCATTTCGGGCTGGGTGAATGCGCTGCTGCTCGGCGTGGCGCTGCACAAGCGCGGCCATTTCGTGTTCGACGCCAAGGTCCGGCGGAACATGCCGCTGGTGCTGGGCGCGGCGCTGGCCATGGGCGCGGCCGTGTTTCTGGCGGCGTGGTGGGCGGAGCCCTATTTCGCCGACCACCGCATTGTCTTCCGCGCGATCGCGATGGGGACGATCTGCGCGATCGGCCTGATGCTGTTCGCGCTGTTCTGCCAGCTCGTCGGCGTGGTGCAGTTCGGCGCCGTGCTGGGCAAGTTGCGCAATCGCCGCTGCGGCTGAAGCCAGGCCGCTTGCGTGGCGCGCGCCGCCGCGCGATAAGGCGGCGGAAAAACGGGGTTTCCGATGACCGAATTCAAGACGCGTATCTTTTCCGGCGTCCAGCCGACCGGCAATCTGCATCTCGGCAACTATCTCGGCGCGATCGTCAATTTCGTCGCGCTGCAGGAGCAGAACGAGTGCATCTACTGCGTGGTCGATCTGCACGCGATCACCGTCTGGCAGGATCCGGTCGAGCTGACGCGGCAGATCCGTGAGGTCACGGCCGCCTTTGTCGCCGCCGGCATCGACCCGGTCCGGCACATCGTCTTCAACCAGAGCCAGGTTTCGGCCCATGCCGAGCTCGCCTGGATCTTCAACTGTGTCGCGCGCATCGGCTGGATGAACCGCATGACGCAGTTCAAGGACAAGGCCGGCAAGGACAAGGAAAACGCCTCGCTCGGCCTGCTCGCCTATCCGAGCCTGATGGCGGCCGACATCCTCGCCTACCAGGCGACGCATGTGCCGGTCGGCGAGGACCAGAAGCAGCATCTCGAGCTGACCCGCGACATCGCGCAGAAGTTCAACAACGACTATGCCGAGTCGATCGCCGCGCATGGCTTCGGCGACGCCTATTTCCCGATCACCGAGCCCGTGATCACCGGCCCTGCGACCCGCATCATGTCGCTGCGCGACGGTTCGAAGAAGATGTCGAAGTCGGATCCGTCCGATTATTCGCGCATCAACCTGACCGACGACGCCGACGCGATCGCGCAGAAGATCCGCAAGGCCAAGACCGACGCCGAGCCGCTGCCGAGCGAGACCGAGGGTCTGAAGGGCCGGCCCGAGGCCGACAATCTGGTCGGCATCTACGCCGCGCTCTCCGGCCTCTCCAAGGAGGCGGTGCTCGCCCAGTTCGGCGGCCAGCAGTTCTCTGCCTTCAAGCCGGCGCTCGCCGATCTCGCGGTGGACAAGCTCGGCCCGGTCGGCGGCGAAATGCGCCGCCTGATGGCGGATCCCGGCCATATCGACGCGATCCTCGCCGATGGCGCTTCCCGCGCCGACGCGATCGCCAGGCCGATCCTCGACGGCGTCAAGGACGTCGTCGGCTTCGTCCGCCGCAAGTAATGCCCTAGCAGGATGCGCCGGCCGGCGTCGCGCGCCCGCTTGCGGCGCCGCGCGGCCGGTGGCAGCATCGTGGTATGCTGATGAAGCGCAAGAGCACCGAGGCCGGTCACCGCCGCAAGTTTCTCGCGGTGATCGACGATACCCCCGAATGCTCGCGCGCCGTCATCTATGGCGCGCGACGGGCCGAGCGCACCAGCGGCGCCCTCGTCCTGCTCTATGTCATCGAGCCGACCGGCTTCCAGCACTGGATCGGCGTCGAGAACATCATGCGCGCCGAGGCGACGGAGGAGGCCGAGACGACGCTCGGCCGATTCGCCGACCTGGTCCGCCGCCATTCCTCGATCGAGCCGGAACTGGTGATCCGCGAGGGCACGCGCGCCGAGCAGATCACGGCCCTGATCGAGGCGGACGAGGACATCGCCATCCTCGTGCTCGCCGCCGGCACCGATAAGGAAGGGCCGGGGCCGCTGGTCTCCTCGATCGCCGGCAAGCTCTCGGCGACGTTCCCGGTGCCGATCACCATCGTGCCCGGCACGCTCTCCGACGACGACATCGCCGCCATCGCTTGAAACCTGACCGCAAGACTACGATTTTAGCGGCGAGGTCGTGATTCCGCTTGGATGGACCTGCCACACTGGCTAACATGCCTTCCTAGAAAGATTCTAAACAAGATCGCACGGAGCCCGCATCATGTTCATTCAAACCGAAGCGACGCCGAATCCGTCGACCTTGAAGTTCCTGCCGGGCCGTCTGGTACTGCCGGAGAGCACGGCTGATTTCCGTACCGCCTCCGAGGCCGAGCGTTCGCCGCTCGCCGAGCGCCTGTTCGCCGTCAACGGCGTCGCCGGCGTGTTCCTCGGCCATGACTTCATCAGCGTCACCAAGAAGGATGGCGAGTGGCAGCACATGAAGCCCGCCATTCTCGGCGCCATCATGGAGCATTTCATGGCCGGCGTGCCGGTCATGGCGACGCTGAAGCCGCATGTCGGCGACGAGGAGTTCTTCGACGAGGGCGACGCCGAGCTGGTCGAGACGATCAAGGAACTGATCGAGACGCGCGTTCGTCCCGCCGTGGCGCAGGACGGCGGCGACATCACCTTCCAGGGCTATCGCGACGGCGTCGTCTACCTCAACATGCGCGGCTCGTGCCAGGGCTGCCCGTCGTCGACGGCGACGCTGAAGCACGGCATCCAGAACCTGCTGCGTCACTTCGTTCCGGAAGTGCGCGAGGTCGAGGCCATTTCCTGAGCCGGGAACGCTCGACAGCGTGGCCCGCACGCTCTATCCGGGGCGCATGACCCTGCTCGCCATCGATACGGCCCTCGAGAACTGCTCCGTCGGACTTCTGTCCGGCGGTCACGTCCATTTGCGCGTGGAGACCATCGGCAAGGGCCATGCCGAGCGGCTGATGCCGCAGGTCGAGGCGGCGCTGGCGGAGGCTGGCGTCGAGCCTTCGGCGCTGACGCGGATCGTCGTCTCCGTCGGGCCGGGCTCGTTCACCGGCCTGCGCGTCGGGATTTCGGCAGCCCGCGGTCTTGCGCTTGTCAATCGCATCCCGGTCGTCGGCGTCTCGACGCTCGAGAGCCACGCGGCGCTCGCCGCGCGGGAGCGGACGCCCGAGAGCACGCGCCCCATCCTGGCCCTGCTGCCGGCGCGCGGCGACGAGCTCTACGGCCAGCTCTTCTCGGCGGCGCTCGATCCGCTCGACGAGCCGACGCTCGGCTCGATCGGTCAGTTTGCGGCGCTTTCCGACACTTTCGATGTCGATCTCGCCGGCGCCGGTGCGCCGCGCCTCGAGCGGCCGGAGCGGATCGTTCATGACCGCTCCGCGCCTGACATCGCCATTCTTCTGGAGCGGGGTGCCTTGCTGGATCCGGCAAGCCATCCGCCGAAGCCGCTCTACATCAAGCCGCCCGACGCGCAGCCGCAGCGTCACAAGGGAATCCAGCGCCGATGATGGACATGCTGCTGCGCCCCCGGATCATCATCGATCAGGCCGAGCCGGCCGACGCGGAGCTTCTGGCCGAGATCCATGCCGGCGGCTTCCGGCGCGGCTGGAGCGCCGACGAGATCGACGGTCTGCTCGCCGACGCGACCGTTTCCGGCCGCGTGCTCCGGCGCGAGACGATCTTCGGCGCGCGCCGGCCGCAGGGCTTCATCCTGATCCGCACCGTCGCCGACCAGGCCGAGGTGCTGACGATCGCCGTCGCCCCCGCCAGCCGCGGGCGTGGCTATGGTCGCCAGCTGATGGAGGACGCACTGCGCGGCCTCTATCGCGACCTGGTGCCGGAGATCTTCCTCGAGGTCGACGAGGGCAACGCCGCCGCGGTGGCGCTCTATCGCTCGCTCGGCTTTGTCGAAGTTGGCCGCCGAAAAGGTTACTATGGTGATGGCAAGGGGCCGGGGGGGACGGCCTTGGTCCTGCGCCTGCAGCTCCGATGAACCAGGCCATACGCCGCTTTGCGCGAGGGGGGCAGGAGATGAGTGTGACGCCAGAACTGCAGCATCCGACCAGTCTCGAGGACGCCTGCATCGAGAAGGGCATGCGCATGACCGAGCAGCGCCGCATTATCGCGCGCGTGCTCGACGTCGCCACCGATCACCCCGATGTCGAGGAAGTCTATCGGCGCGCCTCCGCCGTCGATCCACGTATCTCGATCTCCACCGTCTATCGCACGGTGAAGCTGTTCGAGGATGCCGGCATGATCGAACGGCACGATTTCCGCGATGGCCGCAGCCGCTACGAGATGGTGTCGGAGGAACACCATGATCATCTCATCGACCTGCGCAGCGGCGATGTCATCGAGTTCCGCAGCGAGGAGATCGAGGCGCTGCAGGAGCTGATCGCGAAGCGACTCGGCTATCGCCTCGTCGATCATCGGCTGGAGCTCTACGCCGTGCCGATCGACGACAAGGCGGCGAAGGGCGGCAAGGAAGGCGGCTGATGCGTCGCCTCCGGCTGGCGGGCATCCTGGTCGGCCTGCTCGTCACGACCCTGGCGCTGCTGCCGGTGCAGCTCTTCGCCATGCGCTTCCGGCCGAAGCTGGCGGCACGCGTCCCGATGTGGTGGCAGCGCGTCGCGGCGCGCCTGCTCGGCCTCAAGGTGCGGATCGAGGGCGCGCCGGCGACGGACCGGCCGCTTCTCCTCGTCTCCAACCACGTCTCCTGGGTCGACATCGTCACCCTCGGCAGCCTGTTGCCGGTCTCCTTCATCGCCAAGAGCGAGGTCGGCGGCTGGCCGGTGGTGAAATGGCTGGCCCGGCTGCAGCGCAGCGTCTTCATCGACCGTACGCGGCGCACGGCGACGGCGAGCGCCAACAGCGCCATCGCGGCCCGGCTCGCGGCGGACGAGGCGCTGGTGCTGTTCGCCGAGGGCACGACGGGGGATGGCGTCGCCGTGCTGCCCTTCCGCAGCGCGCTGGTCGGGGCGGCGCGCGATGCGGGCGGCGCCGACACGCCGATCCTCGTCCAGCCGGTGGCGATCGTCTATCTCGGCTTCCAGGGCCTGCCGATCGGCCGGCTGCGCATGTCGGAGATCGCCTGGCACGGCGACATGGATCTTGCGCCGCATCTGGTCGGGCTGATCGACATCGGCGCGATCGACGCGGTCGTCGCCTTCGGTACGCCGATCGTCTTCGGGCCGGACAGCGACCGCAAGGCGGTGACCGCCCGGGCCGAGGCCGAGGTGAGGGCGCTGGTCCGCTCCGTGCGGGCGCGAGGCCTGCGCAACGTTCCGGTCACGACAGCGTCACCCGACGCCGCTATTCTCAGCGGGGCAGAAAGCGGCTAGGAAGGGCTTGTGTCGGCACTGCTGCCGGCGCGGGCGATCCTGCCAGAGCCGAACCGTGGCGGTAGATAACCGGATCAATGACCGGAACCCAAGAAAAGAAGCGCGTCTTCATCAAGACCTATGGCTGCCAGATGAACGTCTACGATTCCGATCGTATGACCGATGCGCTGGCCAGCGATGGCTACGAAGCCACCGATAGCGCCGAGAACGCCGATCTCGTCCTCCTGAACACCTGCCATATCCGCGAGAAGGCGGCCGAGAAGGTGTATTCCGAGCTCGGGCGCCTGCGCGTGATGAAGGAAGAGGCGGCGCTCAAGGGCCGCAACGTCACGATCGGTGTCGCCGGCTGCGTCGCCCAGGCCGAGGGCCAGGAGATCGCCCGGCGGGCGCCGGTCGTCGATCTCGTCGTCGGGCCGCAATCCTATCAGCACCTGCCGCAGCTGCTGCGCGACGTGGCGCAGGGCAAGCGCGCCGTCGAGACCGAATTCGCCATCGCCGAGAAGTTCGACCGCCTGCCGGCGGCGACGCGCGAGCGCACCCGGGCGCGCGGCGTGACGGCGTTCCTCACCATCCAGGAAGGCTGCGACAAGTTCTGTACCTTCTGCGTCGTGCCCTATACGCGCGGCGCCGAGGTGTCGCGTCCGGTCGACAAGATCGTCGAGGAGGCGGCGCGGCTGGCCGATGCCGGCGTGCGCGAGGTGACGCTGCTCGGCCAGAACGTCAACGCCTGGCACGGCGTCGGCACGGACGGCCGCGAATGGGGCCTGGGCGAGCTGCTGTTCCGCCTCGCCGAGATCCCCGGCCTCGACCGGCTGCGCTACACGACCAGCCATCCGCGCGACATGGACGACAGCCTGATCGCGGCGCATCGCGACCTGCCGGCCCTGATGCCCTATCTGCACCTGCCGGTTCAGTCGGGCTCGGACCGCATCCTCGCGGCCATGAACCGCAAGCACAAGGCGGACGACTATCTCCGCCTCGTCGACCGGATCCGCGCCGCGCGCACCGACATCGCGCTCTCCTCCGACTTCATCGTCGGCTTCCCGGGCGAGACCGACGCCGATTTCGAGGCGACGATGCGTCTGGTCGAGACGGTCGGCTATGCCGCCGCGTACTCGTTCAAGTACAGCCCCCGGCCCGGCACGCCGGCCGCCGGCCATGATGACCACGTCCCGGACGCGGTGATGTCGGAGCGGCTGCAGCGCCTGCAGGCGCTGATCCTCGACCAGCAAACCGCGTTCAACCACTCCAAGGTCGGCGCCACGATGGACATCCTGTTCGAGAAGGCGGGTCGTCGGGCGGGTCAACTCATGGGCCGGTCGCCCTTCCTGCAGGCGGTGCTGGTCGACGCCGATGCCGCCCGGATCGGCTCGATCGGCCGGGTCGCGATCGACCGCCTCGGAACCAATTCGCTTTTCGGCACGCTTGCCGAGCCCGCTTCGACGTCGATACAGGAAAGCAACGCCGTGGAGGTCATTTCGTGAATGCACGCTCCAATACGCCGTCCTCGGGCGGTCGTGGCTCCGACATGGCGCATGCCTCCGATCTCGCCCATGTCGTGATCGCCTTCGATGACAACCGGCTGGCGAGCGAACTGCTGGGGCAGTTCGACCAGAACCTCGCCATCATCGAGCAGAGGCTTGGCGTCGAGGCGGTGGCGCGCGGCAACCAGGTGACCATCCGTGGTCGGCCGGACGCCTGCGCCCAGGCCCGCCTGGCGCTCGACCTGCTCTATGTGCGGCTGCAGCAGGGCCATGAGGTCGGCCCGGCCGATGTCGAGGGGGCGATCCGCATGGCGGTCGCTGACGACGAGCAGCTGTCGTTGCCGAGCCTCGAGCCGAAGGGCCGGCTCGCCATGGCGCAGATCTCGACCCGCCGGCGCACGGTCATGGCCCGCAATCCCGCCCAGGACGCCTATATCCGCGCCATGGACAGGGCCGAGCTCGTCTTCGGCATGGGGCCGGCCGGCACCGGCAAGACCTATCTCGCCGTCGCCTATGCCGCCGCGCTGATCGAGCGCGGCGACGTGTCGCGGCTGATCCTCTCGCGCCCCGCCGTCGAGGCGGGCGAGCGGCTCGGCTTCCTGCCGGGTGACATGAAGGAGAAGGTCGATCCCTATCTGCGGCCGCTCTACGACGCGCTCTACGACATGATGCCGCCGGAGAAGGTCGAGCGTGGCCTGACCTCCGGCATGATCGAGGTGGCGCCGCTCGCCTTCATGCGCGGCCGCACCCTCGCCAATGCCGTCGTCATCCTCGACGAAGCCCAAAACACCACCTCGATGCAGATGAAGATGTTCCTGACCCGCCTGGGCGAAGGCTCGCGCATGATCGTCACCGGCGACCCGACCCAGGTCGACCTGCCGCCCGGCCAGGTTTCCGGCCTGGTCGAGGCGAGCGAATTGCTGCGCGACGTGCCCGGCATCGTCCAGATCCGCTTCTCCGATGTCGATGTCGTCCGCCATCCCTTGGTCGGCCGCATCGTGCGGGCCTATGACAAGGCCCCGCCGCGTCCGCCGGTGACGCCGCCGCGCGTCCCCCGTTCGGGAGCGGGCGCATGAGTGGCGAGACGCTGCCGATTGCCATCGATCTGCTGGTCGAGGCGGGCGATTGGGCCGGGGAGGACGCGCTGGCCGGACTGGTGGCGCGCGCCGTGGAGGCGAGCTTCGCCGTCGGCCGGCTTCCGGCCATGCGGGGCTCGGAGCTCTCGGTCGTCTTCACCGACGACGCGCATGTCCGCCGGCTGAACGCGGACTATCGCGACAAGGACAAGGCCACCAACGTGCTGTCCTTTCCCGGCAGCCCTCCCGATTCCAAGCTGTTCGGGCCCCTGCTCGGCGATATCGTCGTTGCACGTGAAACAGTGGTCGCGGAAGCCGCCGAGCAGGGGCTGGCATTCGACGACCATCTGACCCATCTGCTGGTGCACGGGTTGCTTCACCTGTTCGGGCATGATCATCTTGAGGATGACGAAGCGGAACGCATGGAGGCTCTGGAGACGGAGATCCTGGCCCGCCTCGGGATCGCCGATCCCTACGCGGAAACCGCGTGACAGCGCGGCGGTAGCGAAACCACTGAAAACGACGGATGATGAGTGATACTGAGTCGCCCGGTTCGAGCGCTGAATCGAACCCCGAACCTCCAAGTAGCCAGGCCGCCGCGCCGGATATCAGGGAGGTTGAACGCGCGCCGGAGAGCTGGCTCGACCGGATCCGCCAGGCCGTCGGCCTGAAGCCGGCCGGATCGCTTCGCGACGATATCGAGGATGCGCTGGAGGCCGACGAGGAGGATGATACCTTCTCCGCCGAAGAGCGGCGCATGCTGCGGAACATCCTGAAGCTGCGCGAGGTCCGCGTCGACGACGTGATGATCCCGCGCGCCGACATCCTCGCGCTCGAGGTCGATGAATCGATCGGCGAGGCCGTCGCCGCCTTCCGCGATTCCGGCCATTCGCGCATGCCTGTCTATCGCGAGACGCTCGATGATCCGATCGGCATGGTCCATATCAAGGACCTGATGGACTACATGATGACCGCGGCGACGACGGATGCCGGGCTCGACTTGAGCCGCGTCAACCTCGCCACCACGCTGGCCGAGACGGCGGTCGTCCGCGAGGTGCTGTTCGTGCCGCCTTCGATGCATGCGACGACGCTGCTTTCGACCATGCAGGCGAAGCGCGTCCAGATGGCGGTCGTGATCGACGAATATGGCGGCACCGATGGCCTTGTCTCGCTCGAGGATGTCGTCGAAACCGTGTTCGGCGACATCGAGGACGAGCATGACGACGAGACCCCGATGATCACGCAGGAGGCGGAAGGCACCTTCCTGGCCGATGCCCGCGCGGATCTCGACGATCTCGAAAAGGTGCTCGGCACGCGGCTCGACCTTGGTTCCGAGCATGATGACGTCGACACGCTGGGTGGCCTGGTCTTCACCCTGCTCGGCCGCATTCCGGCGATCGGCGAGCGCATCGACGTGCCGGGGGGGCTCGAGTTCGAGATCCTCGAATCCGATCCGCGTCGGGTCAAGCGGCTGCGGATCCGCCGCCCCGACGCCGCCGCCGCATGACCGCAGCCGCAGCCTTCCGCTTGGTCGAGGACCGCGTCGCCGCGGTGGAAACATGCGCGTCCGGAGGCCATGGCTGCACGTTCTGAAACTGCGGTGGCGTCGGCCGGACTCCGGCGAGGTCTCCTGACCGCCGGCTGGCGGAGGCTGGCGGCCGCGATCGCCTGCGGCGCGCTGTCGGCGCTCGCCCTGCCGCCGCTCGGCTGGTTCCCCGTGCTCTGGCTGACGCTGCCCGCCTTGGTGTGCCTGCTCGACGGCGCCGAGAGTCCGGCCGGCAGTACCTGGCGTGCCCGGTTGCGGCCCGCCTTCGCGGTCGGCTGGGGCTTCGGCTTCGGCTATTTCGTCGGCGGCCTCTGGTGGATCGGCGCCGCCTTTCTCGTCGACGCGGCCGCCTTCGCCTGGCTGATGCCACTCGCCGTGCTGGCGTTGCCGGCGGGCCTCGCCCTGTTCTGGGGCGCGGGCGCGGCGATCGCGCGGCTGTTCTGGCCGCCTGGATGGCGGCGCGTCGTCCTGCTCGCCGTGTTCCTGAGCCTGGCGGAATACCTGCGCGGCCACATTCTGACTGGGTTCCCCTGGAACGCCTTCGGCTACACCATCATGCCGGTGCCGCTGATGATGCAGGCGGTGTCGCTGGTCGGGCTGTGGGGCATGACGCTGCTCGCCTTCCTGGTCTTCGCCGCGCCGGTACTGCTGTTCCGCGCGACCGGCGGCGGCCGCCGCGCCGACCGGCTTGCCTTCGCCGGGCTGGCGGCGCTCTTCCTGGCCGATCTCGGCTTCGGCGCCTGGCGGCTCGCCACCGTCGAGGTCACGATGGTGCCGGGCGTCCAGCTCCGCCTGGTCCAGCCCTTGATCGCGCAGGACGAGAAATGGGCGTCCGGCCGGGACGACGAGATCCTCGGCCGCTATCTGGGCCTGAGCGCGACCGGCATGCAGGAGGGCGCTTCGGCGCCGTTCACGCACCTGATCTGGCCGGAGACGGCGTTTCCGTTCCTGCTCGAGGAGAAGCCGAACGCGCTCGCCACCATCGGCGCGTTGCTGCCCGAGGGAACGACGCTGATCACCGGCGCGGCGCGGGCCGAGGCGGTCGAGGGCGACGACGAGCCGCGAGTCTTCAACAGCCTGCAGGTGATCGACGCCGACGGCGCCGTCCAAACCAGCTACGACAAGGTGCATCTGGTCCCCTTCGGCGAATATCTGCCTTTCGAGGGGTGGCTGAGGCGCATCGGGCTGCGCCAGATGGTGGCGTTGCCGGGGGGGTTCGACGCGGGCGCCGCGCCGGCGACGATCAAAGTCGCGGGAGCTCCGGCATTCGGCCCGCTGATCTGCTATGAAATCATCTTTCCAGGTGCCGCCATCGACGCCGCCAATCGGCCGGGATGGCTGGTCAACGTGACCAATGACGCTTGGTTTGGCGATACGCCGGGGCCCTGGCAGCACTTGCATCAGGCGGTCATCCGGGGTGTCGAGGAAGGTCTGCCTGTCGTGCGGGCCGCCAATTCCGGAATATCGGCGATTGCCGATCCGTTCGGGAACTTGGTCGCGACGCTCGGGGTAGGAACTATTGGGGTTTTGGATGCTCCCCTCCCCAGCGCCCTTTCGCGGACATTCTATTCACGTTATCGTGATCACCTCTATTTCGCCTTGATCATACTGGCATGGGGGCTGGCCTCTACTGGCGGTTTCAGTAGGACTAAACGGTGCAATTGACACCCGGGTGGTGTGGTTGCATTTTCAGGCGGGCGGGGCTTGTAAGTTCGACGGCAAGGCCGTCGAGTATGAGTGCGGAGACGTAGCGTGTCGGTGCTTACCGCCGTGAACTCTCGTCCCGCATGGGTCTAGGAGAATAAGCCCTTGATGGCTAACAAGAAACAGCCCAATCCGGTTGATACGCATGTCGGTGGACGGGTACGCCTTCGTCGCATGATGCAGGGAATGAGCCAGGAGAAGCTGGGAGAGAGCCTCGGCATCACCTTCCAGCAGATCCAGAAGTACGAGAAGGGCACCAACCGCATCGGTGCCAGCCGCCTGCAGCACATTGCGCAGGTGCTTGAGGTCCCTGTCTCGTTCTTCTTCGAGGATGCGCCTGGCTCCTCGAGCGACGACGGCTTCGCGGAATCGCGCCCCGCCGCCTTCGTGACCGATTTCCTCACCAGCACGGAAGGCCTGCAGCTCAACAAGGCGTTCATTCGCATCAAGGATGCGAAGGTTCGTCGGCGTATCGTCGAGCTGGTGCGCGCCGTAGCCGGTGACGAAACGGAAGACTGAGCAGGCAATCGCGCCGAACCGCGCCGGGGAGCAAGATTGTTTCCCGTTGCGCGGCTTCGATGACATAAGGCTGTTTGCGGCTTGACCAGCAAATCTTACCGGCTAAAAAAGCTCATTGCTTCCGCCGGAGCACCCTGCTCCGGCCCAATTTTGTGCGGGGTCCGTTTCGGTGTCGAGAACGTCCTACCTGTTCACGAGTGAGTCTGTTTCCGAAGGGCATCCCGATAAGGTCTGTGACCGTATCTCCGACGAGATCGTCGATGCCTTCTTCCGCATCGGCCCGGAGCATGGTTGGGATCCCAGCCATCTCCGCGTGGCCTGCGAGGCCCTGGCGACAACCAATCGTGTCGTGATCGCCGGCGAGACGCGCGGTCCGGCGGCGATCACGAAGGATCTCGTGTCCCATATCGCCCGTCTGGCGATCAAGGACATCGGCTACGAGCAGGGCGGCTTCCATTGGGAGACCGCCGAGGTCGACGTGCACCTGCATGCGCAGTCGGTCGATATCGCCCAGGGCGTCGACTCGGCCGGCAACAAGGACGAGGGTGCCGGCGACCAGGGCATCATGTTCGGCTATGCCTGCTCCGAGACGCCGGAACTGATGCCGGCGCCGATCTTCTACGCCCATCGCATCCTGAAGCGCCTGTCCGAGGCGCGCCGCTCCGGCGAGACCCATGCGCTCGGCCCCGACGCGAAGAGCCAGGTGACCGTCCGCTACGAGAACGGCATGCCGGTCGAGGTCACGCAGATCGTGCTGTCGACCCAGCATCTCGACGAGAATCTGAGCTCGAACGACGTCCGCTCCATCGTCGAGCCCTATATCCGCGAGTCCCTGCCGCAGGGCTGGGTCACCGGCAAGACGATCTGGCACGTCAATCCGACGGGCAAGTTCGTCATCGGCGGCCCCGACGGCGATGCCGGCCTGACCGGCCGCAAGATCATCGTCGACACCTATGGTGGCGCGGCCCCGCATGGCGGCGGCGCCTTCTCCGGCAAGGATCCGACCAAGGTCGACCGTTCCGCCGCCTATGCGGCCCGCTATCTGGCCAAGAACGTTGTCGCATCGGGCGCCGCGGATCGCTGCACGATTCAGCTGTCCTACGCCATCGGCGTGTCGCAGCCGCTGTCGATCTATGTCGACCTGCACGGCACCGGCAAGGTCGCGGAATCGAGCGTCGAGGCGGCCCTCGGCCAGGTCATGGACCTGTCGCCGCGCGGCATTCGCGAGCATCTCAAGCTCAACCGGCCGATCTACGCCCGGACCGCCGCCTATGGCCATTTCGGCCGCGCCCCGGACGAGGATGGCGGCTTCTCCTGGGAGCGGACCGACCTCGTGGAACAGATCCGTAAATCACTGTGACTTCCAGCGACGGCGCGTTCAGGCGCGATTCCTTCTATGGCCGGCGTAAGGGGCACAACCTGCGCGCCGGTCAGGCCGATACACTGGCCGACGTCCTCTCCCGCCTCAGCATCGACCTGACCACGCTGCCGCCGTCCCCGTTGACGGCGCTGTTCGAGGCGCCGGTCGACGACGTCGTGCTGGAGATCGGCTTCGGCGGCGGCGAGCATCTCGTCCATCGCGCCACGACCGAGCCGCGGATCGGCCGCATCGGCGTCGAGCCCTTCGTCAACGGCATGGCCAAGGCCACGTCGGCGATCGCCGAGGGTGGACTGACCAATGTCCGCCTGTTCGATCGGGACGCGGCCGAGCTGCTCGACTGGCTGCCGCCGGCGAGCCTCGCGGCGATCGACCTGCTCTATCCCGATCCCTGGCCGAAATTCCGCCACTGGAAGCGCCGCTTCGTGTCGGAGAAGAACCTGACCCGGTTCGCGCGCGTGCTGCGCCCGGGCGGCCAGTTCCGCTTCGCCTCCGACATCGACACCTATGTCGAGTGGACGCTGTTGCATGTGCGCGACCACGCGGAGTTCACCTGGACGGCCCGCGATGCCGACGACTGGCGCCAACCCTGGGCCGGCTGGCCCGGAACGCGCTACGAGCGGAAGGCAATTCGCGAGGGGCGCCGGGGCAACTATCTGACCTTCGAGCGCCGCTGAGCCCGGTTCGCGCCGCCGCCGCGGCGCGAAAATGGCCCCGGATGCCAAGCGCCGCGCGGCTTTTGCTTGCATTGCCGCGCTTCTCGGCCTATACGCCTGTCATTCATCTCAAACGATCGGTTCGTAAGAGAGAGTGGACCCCCGGGCCCGCTCCGGTCGAGCGCACCCTACGAGATCACGCACGGAGCATCCATTTGGCGGACATCGCGCCGGAAAACGAAGCACGCATCGTCACCGAGACGGGGCTCGACGCCCGCGTCGCGGCGATCGTCGAGCCCATCATCGAGGGGCTCGGCTACCGTCTGGTGCGGGTCAAGATTTCCAGCCGCAACGGCCAGACCCTCCAGATCATGGCCGAGCGGCCCGACGGCACCATGTCGGTCGAGGATTGCGGCGCGATCAGCCGCAACATCTCGCCGGCGCTCGACGTCGAGGATCCGATCGCGGCGGCCTATCATCTGGAAGTGTCGTCGCCGGGCATCGACCGTCCGCTGGTCCGCCGTTCGGATTTCGAGCGCTGGGCCGGCCATGTCGTGAAGATCGAGCTCGATGCGCCGGTCGAGGGACGTCGCCGCTATCGCGGCGTGCTGCTCGGCGTCGAGGGCGATGCGACCGGCCTGAAGCTGGAAGATGCGCCGGAAGGCGCGCCGGATCGGGTTCAGCTGCCGCTCGCGAGCATCCATGATGCCAGGCTGGTCATGACCGATGCCCTGGTGGCCGAAACGCTCCGCGAGACCAAGCGTCTCCAGCGCGTCGACGGCCTGGACGACGACGACTTAACAGACGAGACCAGCGACGCCTGAGGCGCGCCGGCACCAAGTTCAGGTTAACGGAGACAGGACGATGGCAGTCAGCGCCAACCGCCTCGAACTATTGCAGATCGCCGACGCGGTCGCCCGCGAGAAGGTGATCGATCGGCAGATCGTCATCGCGGCGATGGAAGACGCGATCCAGAAGGCGGCCCGCTCGCGCTACGGTTCGGAGACCGATGTGCGCGCCGAGATCAACCCGAAGACGGGTGAGATCCGGCTGCAGCGCCTGCTCCAGGTCGTGGACGTGGTCGAAAACCCCTCGGTCGAGATCTCGCTCGAGCTCGCGACGGACCAGAACCCGGCCGCCCGCGTCGGCGACTATATCGCCGAGGCGCTGCCGCCGATGGATTTCGGCCGCATCGCGGCGCAGTCGGCCAAGCAGGTCATCGTGCAGAAGGTGCGCGAGGCCGAGCGCGATCGCCAGTTCGACGAGTTCAAGGATCGCATCGGCGAGATCGTCAACGGCCAAGTCAAGCGCGTCGAGTACGGCAACGTGATCGTCGATCTCGGCCGCGGCGAGGGCATCGTCCGCCGCGACGAGATGATCCCGCGCGAGGCGTTCCGCTATGGCGACCGCATCCGTGCCTATGTCTACGACGTCCGCCGCGAGCAGCGCGGCCCGCAGATCTTCCTGTCGCGCACCCATCCGCAGTTCATGGCGAAGCTGTTCGCGCAGGAAGTGCCGGAGATCTATGACGGCATCATCGAGGTGAAGTCGGTCGCCCGCGATCCGGGCTCCCGCGCCAAGATGGCGGTGATCTCGCGCGACAGCTCGATCGACCCGGTCGGCGCCTGCGTCGGCATGCGCGGTAGCCGCGTCCAGGCGGTCGTCAACGAGCTCCAGGGCGAGAAGATCGACATCATTCCGTGGTCGCAGGATGCCGCGACCTTCATCGTCAACGCGCTGCAGCCGGCCGAGGTCGCCAAGGTCGTGCTCGATGAAGACGCGTCGCGTATTGAAGTTGTCGTCCCGGATGACCAACTATCCCTAGCGATCGGTCGTCGCGGCCAGAATGTCCGCCTCGCCTCGCAGCTCACGGGTTGGGATATCGACATCCTGACCGAGCAGGAAGAATCCGAGCGCCGCCAGAAGGAATTCCAGGAGCGCTCCGCGCTGTTCAACACGGCGCTCGATGCCGACGAGGTTGTCGGACAGTTGCTGGCGTCGGAAGGTTTCGCCTCGCTCGAGGAAATCGCGTTCGTCGAGCCAGACGAGCTCGCCTCGATCGAAGGCTTCGACGAGGAAACGGCGGCCGAGCTGCAGCAGCGCGCCCGCGACTATCTCGACCGGATCGAGGCCGAGCACGACGAAGAGCGCAAGACGCTCGGCGTCGCCGACGAGCTCAAGGAAATCCCGGGCCTCACCAGCTCCATGCTGGTCGCGCTCGGCAAGGACGGCGTCAAGACGATCGAGGATTTCGCCGGCTACGTGCCGGACGATCTCGTCGGCTGGGCCGAGCGGAACGAAGGTGAGACCACCCGCCATGGCGGCGTGCTCGACGCGTTCGGCCTGACCCGCAGCGACGCCGAGAACATGATCATGACGGCCCGCATCAAGGCTGGCTGGATTACCGAAGAGGAGGCCGCCGCTGAGCAGGAAGCGAGCGCCGAAGGCGAAGAGGCCGAGGCCTGAGGGCGTTCTGACCGCGGAGAAGCGATTTGCCGCGTAAGAGCGAACCGACAACACGAAGCTGCATCGTCTCCCGCGAGGCGATGCCGTCCGAGAGGCTGATCCGCTTCGTCCTTGATCCCGAGGGCCGGGTGGTGCCGGATCTGCGGCACCGTTTGCCGGGCCGCGGTGTCTGGGTCACCGCTCGCGCCGACATGGTGGCGCTGGCCGAGAAGAAGCGGCTCTTCAGCCGCGGCTTCAAGGAAGAGGTCAAGGTCGAACCCGGCCTGGCCGACCGAGTGGAAGCATTGTTGGAGGATGCGGCCCTGCATGCCGTCTCCTTCGCCAGGAAGGCCGGTGAGATCGTCACCGGTTTCGCCAAGGTCGAGGCCGCCATCGCGCGTGACGCCGTGGTCGGCATCGTCCAGGCAAAGGAGGCCGGCGCCGATGGCCGGTCGAAGATCGAGGCGGCGCTGAAGCGTCGTTTCGGCCGGGCTGACGCCGTCCCGATTCTCCGGATCTTCCGGTCGGAGCAATTGGATTTGGCATTGGGCCGGTCAAATGTGATACATGCTGCTCTGCTCGCGGGCCGGGCGAGCGAAAATGTGTTAGAGCGTGTCGCCGCGCTCGCCTGTTTTCTGGGTGAAGACGGGCTCGTTGCTATTGGCGATGACGTTGGCGCGATCGACGCGCCGCAAGTGCGTGATACGAACGTGTCGGCAATGGCCGAAGACCCCGCAGGACAGAAGACCGAATGAACGATACGAACAACAGCGGCGACAAGGATATTGGCGGCGCGAAGAAGACCCTGAGCCTCAAGGGCCGCGATCCCGAGCGCGGTACCGTGCGCCAGAGTTTTTCGCATGGCCGGACCAATACGGTTGTCGTCGAGAAGAAGAAGCGGGTTCTGATGCCTGGCAAGGGTGAGCCGTCCTCGGCCGCTCCCGCCGCGCCGCGTCCGTCGCCCGCCCCCGCACCGGGATCCTCCGTGCGCCCGATCCAGTCCTCCGCGCCCTCACGCCAGGGTCCGGCGGCGCCGGCCCCGTCGTCGCGCCCGCAGGGCGGTCGTTCCGGCATGGTGCTTCGCCAGCTGTCCTCTGACGAGCTCGACGCCCGCGCCAAGGCGCTCGCCGATGCGCGTATCCGTGACGCCGAGGAGCGCCGCCAGGCCGAAATCGACGCGATCCGTCGCGCCGAGGAAGAGGCGCGTCTCGCCAAGGAGCGGGAAGAGGCTGCCAAGCGCCAGGCCGAGGAAGACGCGCGTCGCGCCGCCGAGGCCGCGCTGCGCGAGAAGACCGAGGACACCGCTCGCCGGCGTCTCAACGAAACGCCGGCTCCGGCTCGCCAGCCCGCGGCCGCTCAGCCGTCGGCTCGCCCCGCCGCGCCGACGCAGCGGGATCCGAACGCCACCGAGAAGCCGGTGCAGCGCACGTCGGCGCCGGGCGCACGCCCTGCCGGTCGTGGCGCCGACGAGGAGGATCGCTCCGGCGGTCTCCGCCCGTCGACCTCCAAGCGTCCGAAGGCCGTGGATCCGAAGCCGGTCAAGAAGGAAGAGGGCAATCCGCGCGGTCGCCTGACGCTTTCCAACGCGCTGAACGATTCCGAGCGCGAGCGTTCGCTCGCTTCGGTTCGTCGTCGCCGCGAGCGTGACCGCAACCGCCACATCGCGCAGGGGCCGCGCGAGAAGGTCTCGCGCGAAGTCACCATTCCCGAGACGATCACCATCGGCGATCTGGCGAACCGCATGTCGGAACGCGCCGTCGACGTGATCAAGTTCCTGATGAAGCAGGGCCAGTTGCTCAAGGCTACCGACGTGATCGACGCCGACATGGCGCAGATCATCGCCGAGGACATGGGCCACACGGTTCGCCGTGTCGCCGAGTCCGACGTCGAGGAAGGCCTGTTCGACACGAACGAGGAACAGGGCGAACTCGTCTCGCGTCCGCCGGTCGTGACGATCATGGGCCATGTCGACCACGGCAAGACGTCGTTGCTCGACGCCATCCGCAAGACCAATGTGCAGACCGGAGAGGCGGGTGGCATCACCCAGCACATCGGCGCCTACCAGGTCGAGCAGAACGGCCAGAAGATCACCTTCATCGACACGCCCGGCCACGCCGCCTTCACGGCGATGCGTTCCCGCGGCGCCAAGGCGACGGATATCGTGATCCTGGTCGTCGCCGCGGACGATGGCGTGATGCCGCAGACGATCGAGGCGATCAACCACGCCCGGGCCGCCAACGTCCCGGTCATCGTGGCGATCAACAAGATCGACAAGCCGTCCGCCGACCCGACCCGGGTCCGCACCGAGCTGCTGCAGCACGAGGTGTTCGTCGAGTCGATGGGCGGCGAGACGCTGGACGTCGAGCTTTCGGCCAAGACGGGCCAGAATCTCGACAAACTGCTCGAGACCGTCCTGCTGCAGGCCGAGGTGCTCGACCTCAAGGCCGATCCCAATCGTTCGGCCGAAGGCACGGTCATCGAGGCCAAGCTCGACAAGGGCCGCGGCCCGGTCGCGACGGTCCTGGTCCAGCGCGGTACGCTGCGTCCGGGCGACATCGTCGTCGCCGGTTCGGAGTGGGGCCGCGTCCGCGCGCTCCTCAACGACCGCGGCACGGCCATGCCGGAAGCCGATCCGTCGATGCCGGTGGAAGTCCTCGGCTTCCAGGGTGCGCCGGCGGCGGGCGACCGCTTCGCTGTCGTCCCGTCGGAGTCGCGTGCCCGCGAAATCGCCGATTATCGTGCCCGTCAGAAGCGCGAGAAGCAGGTTGCCCGTCAGACGACGGCGCGCGGCTCGCTCGCCGAGATGATGAGCCAGCGCAAAAGCTCCGGCCTCAAGGAATTCCCGCTCGTCATCAAGGGTGACGTGCAGGGTTCGGTCGAGGCGATCGCCGGCGCGCTGGAGGCTCTCGGCACCGACGAGGTGCAGGCCCGCATCATCCTGTCCGGCGTCGGTGGCGTCACCGAGTCCGATGTCACCCTCGCGGCGACGTCGAACGCGGCGATCATCGGCTTCAACGTGCGTGCCAACAAGCAGGCGCGCGACGTGGCCGATCGCGAGGGCATCGAGATCCGCTACTACAACATCATCTACGACCTCGTGGATGACGTGAAGGCGGCGATGTCCGGCCTGCTGACGCCCGAGCGGCGCGAGACGATGCTCGGCAATGCCGAGATCCTCGAGGTGTTCCACATCTCGAAGGTCGGCAAGGTCGCGGGTTGCCGCGTCACCGACGGCACGGTCGAGCGCGGCGCCCATGTCCGCCTCATCCGCGACAACGTCGTCATCCACGAGGGCAAGCTCTCGACGCTCAAGCGCTTCAAGGACGAAGTCAAGGAAGTGCCGGCGGGCCAGGAGTGCGGCATGGCCTTCGAGAAGTACGAAGACATGCGCGCTGGCGACATCATCGAGTGCTACCGCGTCGAGGAAATCAAGCGGTCGCTCTAAGCCCCGCTTGTCGAGGAACGCGACCGGTCCGGCCGCGTTCCTCCAAGGTGATCGGTATATAAGTCGACCGACCGGCTGCGGGCGGCCTGCAAAGGCCGGCCGCGCAAGCCGTTTGCGCGGTACGATGGAGATTTCACGAAATGGCCAGAACGGCTGCCAATGGTAAGAAGATCGGCGTCCCGGGCCAGCGTCAGCTGCGCGTCGGCGAGCTGGTGCGCCATGCCCTTTCCGAGGTTCTCGCGCGCGGCCTGCTGAACGAGCCCGCCCTCGACGGCGTGATCGTCACCATTCCCGAAGTCCGCATGACCAGCGATCTGAAGCTCGCGACCTGCTTTGTGATGCCGCTCGGTGGCGGGGATGCTGAGGCCGTGGTCGAGGCGCTGGAAGCGAACCGCAAGTTCCTGCGCGGCGAGGTTTCGCGCCGGGTTGCCATGAAGTTCGCCACCGACCTCCGCTTCCGCGTCGATACGTCGTTCGGCGAGGGCGCGCGCATCGACGCCCTGCTGCGCTCCGATCCGGTGGTGCGCCATGATATCGAGACGGCGCCGCGCGACGACGATTCCGACGAAGGGTAGCAGATGGCTCAGCGCCAGAAGAAGGGCCGGCCCGTTTCCGGCTGGGTCAATCTCGACAAGCCGCTCGGGATGACCTCGACGCAGGCCGTCGCCGTGGTGAAGCGCCTGTTCGGCGCCCAGAAGGCCGGTCATGCCGGCACGCTCGACCCGCTCGCCACCGGCTGCCTGCCGATCGCGCTCGGCGAGGCGACCAAGACGGTCCCCTATGTCATGGATGGCCGCAAGGTCTACGGCTTCACGGTCCGCTGGGGCGAGGAGACCCGCACCGACGACGCCGAGGGGCAGCCGGTCGCCACTTCCGACGTGCGGCCGAGCCGCGCCGAGATCGAGGCGGTCCTGCCGCAGTTCACCGGCGAGATCATGCAGGTTCCGCCGGCGTTTTCGGCGATCAAGGTCGACGGCGAGCGCGCCTACGACCTGGCCCGCGACGGCGAGGAGGTCGCGCTCGAGGCGCGGCCGATCCAGATCCATCAGCTCGACCTCGTCGACATGCCCGACGAGAACACCGCGGTCTTCGCCGCCGAATGCGGCAAGGGCACCTATGTCAGGGCGATCGCCCGCGACATGGCCCGGGCGCTCGGCACGCGCGGCCATGTCGTCGGCCTCCGTCGGCTCGTCGTCGGGCCGTTCGAGGAAGCGGCGATGATCCGTCTCGACAGCCTCAAGGCGCTGCACGAGGAGGGCGGAGCCGAAGCCTGCGACGAACGGATGGCGTCGGTCGAGACCGCGCTCGGCGGCCTGCTCGAGGTCCGCCTGTCGGAGGTGGACGCGGCCCGGATACGCAACGGCCAGAGCGTCTTGCTGCGCGGCCGCGATGCGCCGGCGAGCGGTGAAACCGTCTATGCGACGGTGGCCGGAACGCTGCTCGCGATCGGCGAAGTCGAGCGGGGTGAATTCCACCCGTCGCGCGTCTTCGTCGGCGGCTGAATGGCGGCTCGGGAAATTTCCGCTGGCTATTGACGCCCAATTCGGCCATATAGGCCGCGCTCCCGGAGGGTTTTGTGGCCCTTCGGGCGTCGTCGCATGGAGCGGCGACCGTGCTGGACGACATCCCGGCACTGGCCGCCTGACCTGCGGCAACGCGACGGCATCGGCCGGCGCGTCGTTCGAGACCGAGATGCCAAGCCTCAGCGAGACGATCCGCCCCGGACGGGAGCGGCACGTCGGAGAGGGAACGGCATCCGGTCATGTCTTGCCAATGCCGGCACCAGCCGGCTGAAGAACCCGAAGAAAGGGATACCCGATGTCGATCACAGCTGCCCGTAAGGCGGAACTGATCAAGGAATACGCCACCGTCGAGAACGATACGGGCTCGCCGGAAGTGCAGGTCGCGGTGCTCTCCGAGCGCATCGCCAACCTGACCGAGCACTTCAAGGGTCACAACAAGGACAACCATTCGCGCCGCGGCCTTCTCAAGATGGTCAGCCAGCGCCGCAGCCTGCTCGACTACCTGAAGAACAAGGACGAGCAGCGCTACAAGACGCTCATCGAGCGCCTCGGCCTGCGTCGCTGAGACAGGCGGGCCTCCGGCCCGCCTCCAAAGACGCCTGTACGGCGCGGCGGCATGGGGCTGCCGCGCATTGCCCGCGGATCAAGCGGTCGAGCCATGGCAGGATCGCCGGATGCTTTACACCTCGAAGGTTTGAAAGCCTCCCGCCGTCTTGCTCATGGCTCCTTTGGCGCATCCGCGCAGGAAAGGAATTGCCATGTTCGATGTTCAACGCGTCGAAATTGAATGGGGCGGTCGCCCGCTCATTCTCGAGACCGGCAAGGTGGCCCGCCAGGCCGACGGTGCCGTGCTCGCCACCTACGGCGAGACGACCGTCCTGGCGACCGTGGTCGCCGCCAAGGCGCCCAAGCCCGGCGTCGACTTCTTCCCGCTGACGGTGAACTATCAGGAAAAGACGTTCGCCGCCGGCAAGATCCCCGGTGGTTTCTTCAAGCGTGAAGGCCGTCCCTCCGAGAAGGAGACGCTGACCTCGCGCCTGATCGACCGTCCGATCCGTCCGCTGTTCCCCGAAGGCTTCCGCTGCGAGACCCAGGTCGTCGCCACGGTGCTCTCGCATGATCTCGAGAACGATCCCGACATGGTCGCCATGGTCGCCGCCTCGGCGGCGCTGACGATCTCGGGCGTGCCCTTCATGGGCCCGGTCGGCGCCGCCCGCGTCGGCCTGATCGACGGCGAGTTCGTGCTGAACCCGCTGCTCGACCAGAACGAGGGCTCGAAGCTCGACCTCGTCGTCGCCGGCACCCAGGACGCTGTGCTGATGGTTGAGTCGGAGGCGCAGGAGCTCTCCGAGGAGACGATGCTCGGCGCCGTCATGTTCGGCCATCGCGGCTTCCAGCCGGTGATCGACGCGATCATCCAGCTCGCCGAGAAGTCCGCCAAGGAGCCGCGCGAGTTTGCTCCCGCCGATCTGTCGGCGATCGAGACCGAGATGCTCGGCATCGCTGAGACCGAGCTGCGCGCCGCCTACAAGAACACCGTCAAGCAGGAGCGTTATGCCGCCGTCGACGCCGTCAAGGCGAAGGTGATCGCGCATTTCTTCCCGGAAGGCGAAGAGCCCCGCTTCGACAAGGAGAAGATCGGCGCGGTCTTCAAGGAGCTCCAGGCCAAGATCGTGCGCTGGAACATCCTCGACACCGGCAGCCGCATCGACGGCCGTGACCTGAAGACGGTCCGTCCGATCGTCTCGGAAGTCGGCGTCCTGCCGCGCACGCACGGTTCGGCGCTGTTCACCCGCGGCGAGACGCAGGCCCTCGTGGTCGCGACGCTCGGCACGGGCGATGACGAGCAGTTCATCGACGCGCTGGAGGGCACCTACAAGGAAACCTTCCTGCTGCACTACAACTTCCCGCCCTACTCGGTCGGCGAGACCGGCCGCATGGGTTCGCCCGGCCGTCGCGAGATCGGTCACGGCAAGCTCGCCTGGCGCGCGGTCCGTCCGGTCCTGCCGGTCCACCACGAGTTCCCCTACACGCTGCGCGTCGTTTCCGAGATCACGGAATCGAACGGCTCGTCCTCGATGGCCACCGTCTGCGGCACTTCGCTGTCGCTCATGGATGCCGGCGTGCCGCTGAAGCGTCCGGTGGCGGGTATCGCCATGGGCCTGATCCTCGAAGGCGACCGCTACGCGGTTCTCTCCGACATTCTCGGCGACGAGGATCACCTCGGCGACATGGACTTCAAGGTCGCCGGTACGGCCGAGGGCGTCACCTCGCTGCAGATGGACATCAAGATCGCCGGTATCACCGAGGAGATCATGAAGGTCGCTCTGGAGCAGGCCAAGGGCGGTCGCGAGCACATCCTCGGCGAGATGGCGAAGGCGCTGACCACCGCGCGTCCGTCGCTCGGCGAGCATGCGCCGCGCATCGAGGTCATCCAGATCCCGACCGACAAGATCCGTGAAGTGATCGGCTCGGGCGGCAAGGTCATCCGCGAGATCGTCGAGAAGACTGGCGCCAAGATCGACATCTCCGACGACGGCACCGTCAAGGTCGCCTCCTCGGACGGCAAGGCGATCACCGCCGCGCTGAACTGGATCAAGGGCATCGCCGCGGAGCCGGAAGTCGGCGCCATCTACCAGGGCACGGTCGTCAAGACCGCCGACTTCGGCGCCTTCGTCAACTTCTTCGGTGCCAAGGATGGCCTCGTCCATATCTCGCAGCTGTCCAGCCAGCGCGTCGCCAAGACCCAGGACGTCGTCAAGGAAGGCGACAAGGTCTGGGTCAAGCTCCTCGGCTTCGACGAGCGCGGCAAGGTTCGCCTGTCGATGAAGGTCGTCGACCAGGAGAGCGGCCAGGAGATCAAGCAGGAGAAGACGGAAGCCGCCGGCGAGTAATCGCCGCTTCCCTCCCGCGAAACACGCAAGGCCCGGCGAGCGATCGCCGGGCCTTTTTCGTTCTTCGGGGGCGTCAGCGTGACCGGTAGAAGGCGAGCGCCTCCGCCTCGGTTGCAAGGATCCAGGCCGATTTGGCGTCGGAATAGGCGTGGGAATCGTCGGGATGCTGGTCGCGGCTTGCCAGCTTGACGGCCTCGTACTCTCGCGCCTTGTCTGCATGCGCGCGGAGAAAATCGCGAAAGGCGAGGTGCCGCTCGATATGCGGCGAACCGGTTTCGAAGATGTGCAGTTGGACGCAGCGCTGGCCGGTCGTGCCGTCCGTCAGCGTCGCGTAGCGCCGGCCGGCCATGCCGTATTCGCCCCACCATTCATAGCCGAGCGCGCGCAGCTGCGGCGCAAGCGCGTCGACCGCGGCCAGCGAGCGGACTTCCGGAATGAGATCGAGGATCGGCTTGGCGACGATGTCGGGGATGGCGGTCGAGCCGATGTGGTGGACGGCGACCAGAAGGGGGCCGAGCGCCTTGGCCAGCCGCTGGCCCTCGCGCGTCGCCGCGTCGCGCCATTCGGGCGAGTGGGGCAGCAGTTCGACCGGGATCGGGGGCGGCATCGGGAACTCCCAGGCTGTGCAGGACAGCCGGGGAGCGTAGTGAATCGGAGGCCCTTCGGAAAGGGCGGTCGCGGATCAGGCGACCATGGTGCCCGGCGCCGCCGCCGTCACCGCGGCGTCGACATGGGTCTCGAACTTCTCGAAGTTCTTCAGGAACATGCCGACCAGCTTCGCCGCCTGGGCGTCGTAGCCGGCCTTGTCAGCCCAAGTCTTGCGCGGATGCAGGATGTGCGGCTCGACGCCGGCGACGTCGGTCGGGACCTGGAAGCCGAAGGTGCGGTCCGTGTAGAACCGGCCCTCATCGAGCGAGCCGTTCAGGGCCGCCGTCAGCAGGGTGCGCGTCGCCTTGATCGGCATGCGGCGGCCGGTGCCGTAGGCGCCGCCGGTCCAGCCCGTGTTGACGAGCCAGCAGGAGACGCCGTGCTCGGCGATCAGGCTGCGGAGCAGGTTGCCGTACTCGGCCGGATGGCGCGGCATGAACGGCGAGCCGAAGCAGGTCGAGAACGTCGCCTGCGGCTCGGTCACGCCCTTCTCCGTGCCGGCGACCTTGGCGGTGTAGCCCGACAGGAAGTGGTACATCGCCTGTTCCGGCGTCAGCTTGGCGATCGGCGGCATCACGCCGAAGGCGTCGGCCGTCAGCATGACGATCGTCTTCGGATGGCCGGCCCGGCCGGTCTCGCTGGCATTCGGGATGAAATGCAGCGGATAGGCGGCGCGGGTGTTCTCGGTCTTCGAGGCGTCATTGAAGTCGATCTGGCGGGTCACCGGATCGATGCCGACATTCTCCAGCACCGTGCCGAAGCGCTTGGTGGTGGCGAAGATCTCCGGCTCGGCCTCGGCCGACAGCTTGATCGTCTTGGCGTAGCAGCCGCCCTCGAAGTTGAAGATGCCGTCCGGGCCCCAGCCGTGCTCGTCATCGCCGATCAGCGTGCGGGCCGGGTCGGCGGACAGCGTCGTCTTGCCGGTGCCGGACAGGCCGAAGAACACGGCCGCGTCGCCATCCGGGCCGACATTGGCCGAGCAGTGCATCGGCATGACGCCCTTCGGCGGCAGGGTGAAGTTCAGGTAGCTGAACACCGACTTCTTCATTTCGCCCGCGTAGGACGTGCCGCCGATCAGCACGATGCCGCGCGTGAAATCGCAGGCGATGACCGTCTCGGTCCGGCAGCCATGCCGATCCGGATTGGCCTTGAAGCTCGGCAGGTCGAGGATCGTCAGCTTCGGCACGAAGGTCTTCAGCGCCGCCGCCTCGGGGCGGATCAGCAGGTTGCGGATGAAGAGCGAATGCCAGGCCTTCTCGGTGAAGACGCGCACCGCGACGTTCTCGGTCAGGTCGGCGCCGCCCTGCAGGTCCTGGGCGAAGAGCTCGCGGCCGGAGGCGTGCGCCAGCATGTCGGCATAGAGGACGTCGAAATGCGCTTTCGAGAGCGCCTTGTTGTTGTCCCACCAGACGGCGTTCTCGGTCAGCGCGTCGCGGACGACGAACTTGTCCTGCGGCGAGCGGCCGGTGTGGACGCCGGTTTCGACGACGAGCGCGCCGTCTGCCGATACCACTGCCTCGCCGCGCCGCAGCGCCTCCTCATAAAGCGCCGGTGCCCCATAGTTCCAGTAGAGACCGGCCAGCCACTTCAAGCCGAACTGCTCGGCGCCATGGGCAGGATTGCGAATGCCGTTCTCGGTCACGGGTCGTCTCCTCTGAGAGGCACCCGCTTCTGTGCGAGGCCTCGCTCCGGGGAAGGGTGCGCCGCAATGGCGGGCCGCACCGGCTCTGTCGACGGGCCACCCCGCCGACAGGCGAGAACCTAGAGGATCGGATTTCGCGACTGCAACAAAAACTGCACAGGCCGAGATGTCGGCACCCGATTAAATCGTTTTAATCGGGTGCCGCAAAGCAAAGGCAGGGTCGAGAACTGTTATTTTGATCTCCAAACAAACAGAATATTCTATTTGTTTGCAAAATGACATTATTGTTCCAACGATCTCGCCTGTTTTGCGAACGACTTCAGGTAGCCGCCGGCCTCGCCTACCGTCGTTGCTCGCGTCGGGAACGGCAGGAAGGCGCGCTGCGTAGCCGTCGCGATGTCAATACCTTCGGGATCGCAGCCAGTCATGCGCCAGTTGCCGGCCGGCAGGTTGAGCAACTTGATCGCATAAAGGGCGATGGCGTCGGCGTGATCGTCGTTCATGTGCTCGACGACGTGCTTCTCGCCGGCAAGAAGTTCTTGGGCGTCTGAGTAATCCAGCAGAAGCCTTTCCGCCGGAACTTGCGCGATGTTGCCGAAGCCGGCGACGAGGTGCGAGCCGGTCACGTTCATGACGTAGTGGTGGAAGCCGGGCAGGGCCGAGGCCCCGGCCGCCTTGCCCTGACGCAGCGCGTAGCGCCAGGCCGCATGCGGATCCTCGGTGCGTTCCACCGTGCCCACCAGGGTGATGCGGGCGCCGGCGAGCGGATTGCCGGTCTCGCCGCCGGGCGCGACCAGGAGCAGCGAGGCGCGCGGGTCGCGCTTCAGATTGTGGGTGTGCACGGCGAGATCGGAAAGGGCGAAGATCGGCCGGCCATCCGGCATCGTCGCCATGGTGGCCAGCGTCGCGAACGGATTGCCCGCCTCGTCCAGGGTCGCCAGGCTTCCGGCGATGGTGCTGCGCATGACAGCGCGGCCCGTGGCGACCGGGTCGAAGGAGGAATTGTCGAGCATCAGGACGTTCCTTTGAAACAGACTGGTTCAAAAGATGATTATCAGCATCAACTTTGTATGTCTCTCACTTCATGGGACTTTTCCGGCCCGTTGGCGTGCCGGGTTTAAATTCGCTAGGTTGCACGCCATATTTTACGCGTATTCCTGCGACGTTTAGGCCGTGCCGGCAGGATTCGCGATTGCCTGTCGCTTCAGGCCGTAAACGCCTTCGGGCACGTCTTCGGGAGAAGCTCATCAATGCCGACGATCGCTCTGGTCGACGATGATCGAAACATCCTCGCCTCCGTGTCGATAGCACTGGAGTCGGAGGGCTATCGCGTCCAGACCTATACGGACGGCGCCTCCGCCCTGGACGGCTTCCAGCAGTCGCTGCCGGATCTCGCCATCCTCGACATCAAGATGCCGCGCATGGACGGGATGGAGCTGCTGCGCAGGTTGCGTCAGCGCACCGATCTGCCCGTGATCTTCCTGACCTCGAAGGATGACGAGATCGACGAGCTGTTCGGCCTCAAGATGGGCGCCGACGATTTCATCAAGAAGCCGTTCTCGCAGCGTCTTCTGGTCGAGCGGGTCAAGGCGGTGCTGCGGCGCTTCCAGCCGCGCGAAGCCGTGGCCGCCACCGCCAAGGTTCCCGATGCCGCCCGCAATCTCGATCGCGGCGCGCTGTCGATGGACCAGGAACGGCACACCTGCACCTGGAACGGCCAGCCGGTGACGCTGACCGTCACCGAGTTCCTGATCCTCTATGCGCTGGCGCAGCGTCCGGGCGTGGTGAAGAGCCGCAACGCTCTGATGGACGCCGCCTATGACGACCAAGTCTATGTCGACGATCGCACCATCGACAGCCACATCAAGCGCCTGCGCAAGAAGTTCAAGGTCGTCGACGACGACTTCGATATGATCGAGACACTCTACGGCGTCGGTTACCGCTTCAAGGAGGCCTGACGGCCGGTCGGGCTCGAGAGAGGCATGACGATCAGTATCGAGGAGCCGATTGCACCGCGCCGACGTCCCTGGCGCCTGCGCCTGCGCATGCTGCGGCGCGGCTTCGGCCGGCTGCTGCGCTCCGTCGGCCTGCATGCCTTTTCCAGCCTGACGCGCCGCATCATCATTCTGAACCTGGCGGCGCTGATCGTCCTTGTCTCGGGCATCCTCTACCTGAACCAGTTCCGCGCCGGCCTGATCGACGCGCGGCTGGAGAGCCTGTTGACCCAGGGCGAGATCATCGCCGGCGCCGTCGCCGGCGCGGCGACCGTCGAGACCAACAACCTGACGATCGATCCCGACCGGCTGCTGGAGCTGCAGGCGGGCGAAAGCCTGATGCCGGGCGAGAACTCGATCGAGGGGCTCGATTTCCCGATCAATCCGGAGCGCGTCGCGCCGGTTCTCCGCCGGCTGATCTCGCCAACCCGCACGCGCGCCCGCATCTATGATCGCGATGGCGCCCTGGTGCTCGATTCCCGCCATCTCTATTCGCGCGGCCAGATCCTGCGCTTCGATCTGCCGCCGGCCGATGAGGAGCCGGCCCTGCTCGACCGCATCTGGCAGTGGGTGAACGTGCATCTGCAGCGCGACGACCTTCCGATCTACCAGGAGCTCGGCGGATCGAACGGCCGCGGCTATCCGGAGGTGGCGACCGCGCTCGAGGGCGGGCCGTCCTCGATCGTCCGCATCACCGAGCGAGGCGAGCTGATCGTCTCCGTCGCGGTGCCGATCCAGCGCTATCGCTCGGTGCTTGGTGTGTTGCTGCTCTCGACCCAGGGCGGCGACATCGACCAGATCGTCCATGCCGAGCGCATGGCCATCGTCCGCGTCTTCCTGGTCTCGGCCGGCGTCGTCGTGCTCTTGTCGATCCTGCTCGCCAGCACGATCGCGGCGCCGCTCCGCCGCCTCGCCGATGCGGCCGACCGCGTGCGTCGCGGCGTCACCGCGCGGCCGCAGATCCCGGACTTCTCCAACCGCCGCGACGAGATCGGCCACCTGTCGCAGGCGCTGCGCGAGATGACCGGCGCCCTGTTCAACCGCATCGAGGCGATCGAGAGCTTCGCCGCCGATGTCAGCCATGAACTCAAGAACCCGCTGACCTCGCTCCGCAGCGCGGTCGAGACGCTGCCGCTCGCCAAGACGGCGGCCTCGAAGAAGCGGCTCAACGACATCATCCAGCATGATGTGCGTCGCCTCGACCGGCTGATCAGCGACATTTCCGACGCGTCGCGTCTCGATGCCGAGCTGGCGCGCCAGGACGCGACGCCGGTCGACGTCGCCGCCGTGGTCGAGGCTGTTGTCTCGATGGCGCGCGATACCTCGCAGCCGGATGGCCCGCGCATCAGCCTCGAGGTGGCGGAAGCCGAGGAGGAGGACGCCTTCGTCGTGCTCGGTCATGACAGCCGGCTGGCGCAGGTCTTCACCAACCTGATCGACAATGCCCGCTCCTTCTGCCGTCAGGACGGCACGGTGCGGGTGATCGTGCGGCGCAGCGGCGCCTCGGTCGATGTCGTCGTCGAGGACGACGGCCCCGGTATCCGGGCCGAGCAGATCGACCGCATCTTCGAGCGCTTCTATACCGACCGGCCGGAGCAGGAGGCGTTCGGCCAGAATTCGGGCCTCGGCCTGTCGATCTCGAAGCAGATCGTCGAGGCGCATCGCGGCCGGATCTGGGCGGAGAACCGTTCCAAGGGCAAGGCCACCAAGGCGGACAGGGCCGAGATCGTCGGCGCCCGCTTCACCGTGCGCCTGCCGTCGGCGTCATCGTGACTGTGTCGGACGCGGCCTCCGACACCATCCATGCCGGCGCCGTCGTCGTCGACGGCGCGGGGGTTCTGGTCCGGGGCGTTTCCGGCAGCGGCAAGTCCTCCCTGCTCCTGGCGCTGCTGATGGCCGACCTCGCCGCCAACCGGCTCGTCGCCGATGATCGCGTCCATCTCGCGGCCGAGGCCGGGCGGCTCCAAGCCCGCGCGCCCGCGACGATCGCCGGCCTGCTGGAGATCCGCGGCCAGGGCATTGTTGCAGTGCCGCATATTGACGCGGCGACGATCGATCTCGTCGTCGATCTCGTGCCGGGCGAACAATGTCCGCGCCTGCCCGAGGCGGCGGCGATGCGGACGGAGCTCGCCGGCATAACGTTGCGGCGGCTTGCGCTTCCGGCCGGCCAGGGCGATGGCTGGATCCGCGTTCGGGCGGCATTGGCCTTCCGCGCTGCGTTTGTTTAGTATTGTTTCTATTCGTCCGGATGTGTCCCGCTTTTTTCTTGCGTTGCGGCAAGGTTCGGTCAAGATGCGGCCCCATTCGGCCCGGCGAGGGCCGGGCGTCTGGTTCAGACGGTTCCGATATCTTCCCTGGCCCCGGTTCGGGGCCGAACTGAGAAAAGCAGGTCATCGAAGGGCATGATTGGCGTCGTCCTTGTTACCCACGGCCAGCTCGCTACCGAGTTCCGGGCGGCCCTGGAGCACGTGGTTGGTCGCCAGACCCAATTCGAGACGATCGCCATCGGGCCTGAGGACGACATGGAGCGTCGCCGACAGGACATCCTCGAGGCGGTGATCGGCGTCGATGACGGCAGCGGTGTGATCCTGCTGACCGACATGTTCGGCGGCACCCCCTCCAACCTCGCCATTTCCGTGATGGAAGCCGGCCGCATCGAGGTGATCGCCGGCGTCAACCTGCCGATGCTGATCAAGCTCGCGAGCGTCCGCCTCGATCGCTCGCTCGCCGACGCGATCGCCGGCGCCCAGGAAGCGGGCCGCAAATACATCAACGTCGCCAGCCAAGTGCTGGCTGGGCACTGAGCGCAGAGCATGTCCGACACCGAAACCGAGGCCAACGGACTGTTCCGCGATCTGCCGATCGTCAACCGCAAGGGCCTGCACGCCCGCGCCTCGGCGAAATTCGTGCAGTGCGCCGATCTGTTCGACGCGCGCATCTCCGTCTCCAAGGATCAGAATACCGTCGGCGGCACCTCGATCATGGGGCTGATGATGCTGGCGGCCGGCATCGGCTCGTCGATCCGCGTCTCGGCCGAGGGCCCGGACGCCGAGGCGGCGCTCCAAGCCATCGCCGAGCTCGTCGCCAATCGCTTCGGCGAAGAGGAATGACGCCGTCCGACGGCGTCACATAAAGACATCTTTATATCCTGATTGCTGCCCGGCGTTGTCTCGGCTATAAGCGCGACACATCCAACGCATGGAGATCAGCAAGATGGCTGCCGCCAACGACTACGCGATCAAGGACATCGGTCTCGCCGATTGGGGCCGCAAGGAACTCGCCATCGCCGAGACGGAAATGCCGGGCCTGATGAGCGTGCGCGCCGAATTCGGCCCGTCGCAGCCGCTGAAGGGCGCCCGCATCGCCGGCTCGCTGCACATGACGATCCAGACCGGCGTGCTGATCGAGACGCTGAAGGCGCTCGGCGCCGACATCCGCTGGGCTTCGTGCAACATCTATTCGACCCAGGACCATGCCGCCGCGGCGATCGCCAAGGCCGGCGTCCCGGTCTTCGCCATCAAGGGCGAGAGCCTCGAGGACTACTGGGAATACACGCACCGCATCTTCGAGTGGGCCGATGGCGGCGTGCCGAACATGATCCTCGACGACGGCGGCGACGCCACGGTGCTGGTACATCTCGGTCTGCGCGCCGAGAACGGCGACACCGCCTTCCTCGACAAGCCCGAGAACGAGGAGGAAGAAGTCCTCTTCGCCGCGATCAAGAAGCGCCTCGCTTCCAAGCCGGGCTGGTATGGCGAGATCGCCCGTTCGATCAAGGGCGTCACCGAAGAGACCACCACCGGTGTGCATCGCCTCTACGAGATGCAGAAGAAGGGCACGCTGCTCTTCCCGGCGATCAACGTGAACGACTCCGTCACCAAGTCGAAGTTCGACAACCTCTATGGCTGCCGCGAGTCGCTCGTCGACGGCATCCGCCGCGGCACCGACGTGATGATGTCGGGCAAGGTGGCGATGGTCGCCGGCTTCGGCGACGTCGGCAAGGGCTCGGCCGCGTCGCTGCGCCAGGCCGGCTGCCGCGTGCTCGTGTCCGAAGTCGACCCGATCTGCGCGCTGCAGGCGGCGATGGAAGGCTATGAAGTGACGACGATGGACGATGCCGCGCCGCGCGCCGACATCTTCGTCACCGCCACCGGCAATGTCGACGTCATCACGATCGACCATATGCGCGCCATGAAGGACCGCGCCATCGTCTGCAACATCGGCCATTTCGACAGCGAGATTCAGATCGCCGCGCTGCGCAATCTGAAGTGGCACAACGTCAAGCCGCAGGTCGATGAGGTCGAGTTCGCCGACGGCAAGCGCATCATCCTTCTGTCGGAAGGTCGCCTGGTCAATCTCGGTAACGCCACCGGCCATCCGAGCTTCGTCATGTCGGCGTCCTTCACCAACCAGACGCTGGCGCAGATCGAGCTCTGGACCAAGCCCGGCCAGTACGAGAAGAAGGTCTACACGCTGCCGAAGCACCTCGACGAGAAGGTCGCGGCGCTGCATCTGGCCAAGATCGGCGTGAAGCTGACGACGCTCAGCGACAAGCAGTCGGCCTATATCGGCGTTTCGCAGTCCGGCCCGTTCAAGCCGGATCACTATCGTTACTGACCGATAAATTCGGGGTGGGCGATCGGCCGCAGCCGGGATCTACCGGTCGTGGCCGGCCCGCTCTTCGGGCGCAATATTTTGACTGCCCGCCGCCTTAACTGGCGGTTAACCACGATCATCTGATGCTGAGGGGCCATGCGGGCGCACCGCGTGGCCCCTTTTCTCGTTGGCCTCGGCTTCACACACGATTCCCCCTGCCGCTACATTGGGGATGATTCGTGGGGAGGCCGCAGTTTGTCGTCGGCGCCGAAACGGGTCGTTTTCATTGTTCTGACGGCGGAAGGGCCTGCCCGCATGCTTTGGCATCGCAGGAATTTGGATGGGATTCGCGGCTCTGGCCGCCGGAGTTCCGCCGTTCCTTCCCTGCGTCGGTCCATGCTGGCCGCCAGCGCGCTGACATCCGCCGGCATGCTCACCCTGTCCTCCACCGGCGCGCAGGCCGCCGCCGGCACGATCGATGCCGGCCGCACGGCCCTCGTCAGCGTGCTGCTCGGCGTAGCGGCCTTTGCCGTGCTCGGCGTCGCCGCGATGCATCGGGCCCGCGCCCGGGCCGATGGCGAGAACGCCGCGCTGCGCCACCAGCTGGCCGATTCGAAGGCCAAGGCGGATCGCGCCGAGGCCCTTGTCGACGCCGACGATCAGCGCCTTGTCGCCTGGAGCGCACCCGGCGAGCCGCCGCTGGTCATGGGTCGCCTGCCGCGTTCCTGCGGCGCGCCCGACGAGCGCGCGGCCTTCCTGGCCTTCGGCACTTGGCTCGTGCCGGCCGCGGCCCGCGCGCTGGACGCGGCGCTCGAAAACCTGCGCGCGCGCGGCGAGACCTTCGCGCTGACGCTGGAAACCACCCGCGGCAGCTTCGTCGAGGCGGCGGGCCGCACGGCGGGCGGCCGCGCCGTCGTCCGCTTCCACGACCTGACGGGCGACCGGCATGCGCTGGCCGAGCTCGCGGCGCGGCATCGCCGCGTCAGCGAGGACGTCGAGGCGATGCGCGAGCTGTTGCAGGCGGCGCCCATGCCGGCCTGGATCCGCGGTCCAGACGGGGCGCTGCGCTGGATCAACAACGCCTTCGTCAATGCTGTAGAGGCGCGCGATCCGCAGGACGCCGTTGCCCGCAACCTCGAGCTTCTCGATACCGCCGGCCGCGACGCGATCCGCGACAGCCACGCCGGCAAGGCGGTCGTCGAGCAGCGCCTGCCGGCGATCTTCGCCGGTTCGCGCCGTGTCTTCGACGTCATCGACGTCGTCTCGGAAACCGGCAGCGCCGGCATTGCCACCGACGCCACTGAGCTCGAGACGGTCCAGCTGCAGATGAAGCGGCTGGTCGAGTTCCACGCCCGGACGCTGGATCAGCTCGCGACCGCGGTCGCCGTTTTCGGTTCCGACCGCCGTCTGCGCTCCTACAACGCGGCCTTCCGCTCGCTGTTCGGCCTCGAGGCGTCGTTCCTCGACAGCCAGCCCGACGAGGGCGCCGTTCTGGAGCGGATGCGCGCCAGCCGCCGCCTGCCCGAGCAGGCCGATTTCAAGAGCTGGCGCAACGAGCTGCTCTCCGCCTACCAGTCGCTCGACGCGCGCGAGCTCTGGTGGCATCTGCCGGACGGGCAGACGCTGCGCGTCCTCGCCAACCCGCATCCGCAGGGCGGCATCACCTGGATCTACGAGAACGTCACCGAGCAGCTGGAGCTGGAGAGCCGCTACAACGCGCTGTCGCGCGTCCAGGGCGAGACGCTCGACCATCTCGCCGAAGGCGTGGCGGTGTTCGGCTCCGACGGCCGCCTCCGGCTGGACAACCCGGCCTTCGCGAAGATCTGGCAGCTCGACAGGAAGCTCCTGTCCAACCACCCGCATATCGGCGAGATCGAGCGCGCCTGCCGGCGCCTGCACGACGCGCCGGAGGAGTGGGCCCGCTTCACCGCCCGTGTCGCCGGGCTCGACGAGAGCCGCGCGCAGAGCCATGGCCGCATGGAGCGCTCGGACGGTCGGGTGATCGACTATGCGATGGTGCCGCTGCCGGGCGGCCAGACCATGGTCACCTTCATCGACGTCAGCGACACGGTGCAGGTCGAGCGCGCGCTGACCGAGCGCAACGAGGCGCTGGAAGCCGCCGACGGCCTGAAGAACGCCTTCATCCAGCATGTGTCCTACGAGCTGCGCTCGCCGCTGACCAACATCATCGGCTTCACCCAGCTGCTGTCCGACGTCTCGATCGGGCCGCTGACCGAGAAGCAGCGCGAATATACCGGCTATATCCTGTCCTCGAGCGGCTCGCTGCTGGCGATCGTCAACGACATTCTCGATCTGGCGACGGTCGACGCCGGCATCACCGCGCTCGATCTCGGCGAGGTCGATGTCGAGCGCACCGTCGCGGCGGCGATCGAGGGCGTGCGCGACCGCCTGCAGGAGGCGCAGCTCGTGCTGGAGACGCACATCCCCGCCGGCATCGGCAGCTTCATCGCCGACGAGAAGCGCGTGCGCCAGATCCTCTACAATCTGCTTTCGAACGCCGTCGGCTTCTCCAGCCATGGCGGCTCGATCGAGCTGAGCGCCGAGCGGACGGCGGATGCGATCGCCTTCACGGTCGAGGACCATGGCCCCGGCATTGCGCCGGAATTCCTCGATTCCGTCTTTGACCGCTTCGAGAGCCGTGCCGCCGGTTCCGCGCGCGGCGGCGCCGGCCTCGGCCTCGCCATCGTCAAGAGCTTCGTCGAGCTGCATGGCGGGTCGGTCGGCATCCGCTCCGAGGAAGGACGCGGCACCGCCGTCACCGTGCACCTGCCGATCCGTCCGACCGAGCTGGCCATCGCCGCAGAATGAGCGCGCCGGATCCGATCCCGATCGCGCTGCCGGACGAGGCGGCGACCGTTCGACTGGCCGAGGACATCGCGGCCAAGCTCGCCATTGGCGACGTCATCGCGCTGCGCGGCGATCTCGGCGCCGGCAAGACCAGCTTCGCCAGGGCCCTGATCCGCGCCGTCGCGGCCGATCCGGCGCTCGAGGTGCCGAGCCCGACCTTCACCATCGTCCAGACCTACGAGGCGCGGCTGCCGATCGCGCATTTCGATCTCTATCGCCTCGGCTCCGCCGACGAGCTCGACGAGATCGGCTTCGACGAGGCCGTAAGCGAGGGCGTGGTGCTGGTCGAATGGCCGGAGCGCGCCGAGGATTATCTGCCCGCCGGCCATCTCGAGATCTCGCTCGAGATCGAGGGAACAGGCCGGCTCGCCACGCTCACGGGTGGCGGCGACTGGCCGGAACGCATCGCGCGAACCCTGGCGATCCGGCGGTTCCTCGATGCGTCCGGCATGGCGCAGGCGACGCGCCGGCACCTGCAGGGCGACGCGTCGACCCGCGCCTATGAGCGTGTCGCGGCGCCGGATGGCCGTCCGGCCGTGCTGATGGACGCGCCGGAGCGTCCGCCGGGCCCCGCGGTGCGCGACGGCCGCACCTATGACGATCTCGCTCACCGCGCCACCAGCGTGCGGCCCTTCGTGGCGATGAGCGACGGCCTGCGCGCGGCGGGCTTCTCGGCGCCGGAAATCCTGGCGGCGGACCTGCCGGCCGGCCTGCTTCTGGTCGAGGATCTCGGCTCCGAGGGCGTGCTGGCGGACGGCGTGCCGGATCCCGAGCGCTACCGCCTCGCCGTCGAGGTGCTGGCGGCTCTGCACGCGACGCCGCGGCCCGCCGACCTGCCCTTGCCGGACGGCAGCGTGCACCACGTGCCGCCCTTCGACTGGGACGCGCTTTCGATCGAGGTCGACCTGTTGCCGCGCTGGTATGCGCGCTGGCAGAGGGGCGCGCCGCTCGGCGGGGCGGCCGAAGCGCGTTTCGCCGCGATCTGGCGCGGGCTCTACGAGACGCTCGACGCGGCCGAGAAGAGCTGGCTGCTGCGTGACTTCCATTCGCCCAACCTGCTCTGGCTGCCGGAGCGGGCGGGCCTGCGGCGGATCGGCATCCTCGACCATCAGGACGCGATGATCGGCGCCAGCGCCTATGACGTCGCCTCGCTACTGCAGGATGTCCGCATCACCGTCGAGCCGGACCTCGAGGCGGCGCTCGCCGACCACTATGTCACCACGCGCCAGGCGCTTGGTCCGTTCGACGAGGCGCGTTTCCGCGAGGCCTATGCGATTTCCGGCGCGCAGCGCGCCACCAAGGTGCTGGGCGGTTTTGTCCGATTGGCGGAAGCGGCCGGCAAGCCCCAATATCTCCGTCACATTCCCCGTGTACGAGGCTATCTCGGGCGGTGCCTGCGCCATCCGGTTCTTTCCGGACTGGCGCTCTGGTATGAAGAACACCTGCCGCTCGACGATTGACGGGCCCCGCCGGGGCCCGGGCCAGCGACGCCAGCAAGAACAATGGAACTGCCCGAGACCATGCCGACGCCCATCTTCCAGACGCCGAACCATCCGAAGCGCGCCATGGTGCTCGCCGCCGGCATCGGCAAGCGCATGCGGCCGGTCACGGCGACGGTCCCGAAGCCGCTGATCGAGATCGCCGGCCGTTCGCTGGTCGACCATGCGCTCGACCGGCTGGCGAATGCCGGCGTCGAGGAAGCCGTCGTCAACGTGCACTACCTGGCCGACCTGGTCGAAACCCATGTGAAGAAGCGCAAGGCGCCGAAGGTGATCGTCTCGGACGAGCGCGGCGGGCTGCTCGAGACGGGCGGCGGCCTCAAGAAGGCGCTGCCGTTGCTCGGCGACGCGCCGTTCTACGTCATGAATTCGGATTCGTTCTGGATCGAGGGGCCGCGCCCGAATCTCGACTGGCTCGCCCGCGGCTGGAACGACGAGACGATGGACGCGCTCCTGATGTTGGCGCCGACCGTCACCGCGATCGGCTATCCGGGACCGGGCGATTTCGTCATGGACAAGGACGGCCGCCTCGCCCGCCGGGTCGAGCGCACCGTCGCGCCCTTCGTCTATTCGGGCACCGCCATCCTGTCGCCGCGCCTGTTCGAGAATGCGCCCGAGGGCTCGTTCTCGCTCAACGTGCTGTTCGATCGCGCGATCGAGAGCGGCCGCCTGTTCGGTGTCCGCATGGACGGCACCTGGCTGCATGTCGGCACGCCGGAAGCAATCCGCGAGGCCGAACTGTCGGTCCTGGAAAGCGCGGCCTGAGGCGGGGATGGCGAGGCCGGCTCCCCGCGTCTTCACGATCCCGCCGGGCACGCCGTTCCTGCCGACCTTTGCCGATGCGCTGCTTTCGGGCCGCTTTGGCGATATTCCGAATCCGGCTAAGGATCCGCTCGCGCTCGCCGATGTGACCATCCTCGTGCCGACGCGCCGCGCCGCGCGCTCCTTGCATGCCGAGCTCCTCGTGCGCCTCGGTGGCCGCGCCGCCATCCTGCCGGCGATCCGTCCGATCGGCGACGTCGACGAGGAGGACCAGATCCTCGAGGCGGCTTCCGACGATCCGGCCGAGCGGCTCGTCCTGCCGGAAGCGATCTCGCGGCTCGACCGGCTGCTGGTGCTGACCCGTCTGACGCTGGCCTGGGGCAGGGCGGTGCGGCGCGAACTGCTTTCGCTCGACGAGAGCGACCCGCTGCTGGTGCCGGCTTCCGCCGCCGATGCCTTTCATCTCGCCGGCGATCTCGCCCGCCTGATCGACGACATCGAGACGACCGGCATCGCCTGGGACCGGCTGGAAACGCTGGTTCCCGACGATCTCGCGCGCTACTGGCAGATCTCGCTCGATTTCCTGCGCATCGTCGGCCAGCAGTGGCCGGCCTTCCTGCGGGAGCGCGGTCTCGCCGATCCCTCCGTGCGACGCGACCATCTCGTGCGGGCATCAGCCCGGCGGCTGGCGTCGACGCCGCCGCGCGGGCCGGTGATCGCGGCCGGCTCGACCGGCTCCATACCTGCCGTCGCCGAGTTGCTCGGCGTCATCGCCGGGCTGCCGCAGGGCGCCGTCGTGCTGCCCGGCCTCGACATGCTGCTGGACGAGACCGGCTGGACCGCGATCGGCGGCCTCGCCGATCCCGTCCGCTCGGCGCCCGGCCATCCGCAATACGGCCTGAAGCAGGTGATCGAGGGCATCGGCGTCGCGCGCGACGAGATCGTTTCGATCGGCGCCATGACGGCCGAGATGACCGAGCGCGCGCGGCTGATCTCCGAGGCGATGCGTCCGGCCGATACGACCGAGGACTGGGCCGTCGCGCCGCCGGTCGCGGCGGCGGCGATCGGCGACATCGACCTCGTCGTCGCCCGGACCGAGCAGGAAGAAGCGGTGGCGATCGCGATCGCCATGCGCGCGGCCATCGAGGAGCCCGGCCGCACCGCGGCGCTGGTGACGCCCGACCGCCGCCTTGCCGGCCGCGTCGCGATCGAGCTCGGCCGCTTCGGCCTGTCGGTCGACGATTCCGCCGGCCGTCCGCTGATGACCTCGCCGCCGGGAACGCTGGCCCGCCTGCTGGTGGCGGCGGCGAAGTCCAACGGCGCGCCCTATGACCTCCTGGCGCTCGGCAAGCATCCGCTGGCCGCCTTCGGCATGGGGCACACGGCCTGCCGCGCGGCGATGGACATCCTCGATCTCGTGCTCTTTCGCGGTACGCTCCTCGCCGATGGCATCGCCGGCCTCGCCGAGGCGGTGGACCGGGCCGAGGCCGAGCTTCCGGAGGCCCGCTACGCGCCGCAGGCGGTGAAGCGGCTCGGCGCTACCGATTGGCAGATCGCCCGCGATCTCGCCTCCCGGCTGGAAGCCGTCCTGGAACCGCTTAGCCGACTCATCGACAGCATCGAGCCCTCCGATGCGGCGACGCTGACGACCGCCGTGGTCGCGGCGCTGAGAGAGGCGGCGGCGGACGCCGACGGCAACGGCGACGCGCTGTTCGAGGACGAGGCAGGGCAGGCGCTGGCGACGCTCCTCGCCGGGCTGATGAGCCCGGATGCCGCCGCGCTGGAGATGGGCGGCTACGAATATCCGGGCTTCCTCGATGCCACCATGGCCGGCGTCGGCGTACCGGCGCGGCCGGGCTCCGATCCCCGGCTCTTCATCTGGGGCGCGCTGGAAGCGCGCCTGCAGACGGTCGACCTGATGGTGCTGGGGGGCCTGGACGAAGGCGTCTGGCCGTCCGACACGCGCACCGATCCCTGGCTCTCGCGCGCGATGCGGGCCGAGCTCGGGCTGGAAGCGCCGGAGCGCAAACTCGGCCAGTCGGCGCATGATTTCACCAGTGCCTTGTCAGCCGGCAAAGTGGTGGTCACGCGGGCCGAGCGGCGCGGCGGCACGCCGACGGTTGCGGCGCGCTGGCTGCAGCGCCTTCTCGCCCGCCTCGGCCAGGACGAGGCGCGGGCGCTGGCGGCGCGCGGCACGCGCTATCTCGATTGGGCGCGCGCGCTCGACCGCGCGACCGCCCCCGTTCCGGTCCACCGGCCGGAGCCGCGCCCGCCCGTCTCGGCGCGGCCGCGCCGGCTCTCCGTTACCGAGATCGAGACGCTGATCCGCGACCCCTATGCGATCTACGCGCGGCGGATTCTGAAGCTGGAGCCACTCGATCCGATCGGCGTCGTGCCGGACGTGGCGCTGCGCGGCACGCTGATCCACGAGGCGCTCGGCGACTTTGTTCAGGCCTGGAAAGGGCCGTTCGATGCGAGCGCGCTCACCGAGCTGCTCGTCATCGGGCGTCGCGTGTTTGCCCGCATCGAGCCGTTCCCGGCCGTCTATGCGCTCTGGTGGCCGCGCTTCGCCGTCATCGCCGACTGGTTCATCGGCTGGGAGGCGAGCCGGGCGGAGATCGCGACCCGTCATGCCGAGATCGGCGGCTCCTGGCCGTTCACCGCGCCGGGGGGCGAGTTCCGCCTGACCGGCCGCGCCGATCGCATCGATCTGCGCCAGGACGGCCGCCTCGAGATCCTCGATTTCAAGACCGGGTCGCCGCCGAGCGCCAAGCAGCTTTCGACCGGCCTGGCGCCGCAGCTGGCGCTCGAGGTGGCGATGGCGCGCGGCGGCGGGTTCGAGACCGTTCCGGCCGGCGTCTCGGTGTCCATTCTCGGCTGGGTCGGCCTCGGCAAGGTCGGCAAGGGCGATCCGTTCTCCTCGGCAGTGACCAAGGACAAGACGGCGGACGAGCTCGGCGACGAGGCGGCGAGCCGGTTGGCAGATCTCATCGCGGCCTTCGACGATGCCCGCCGCGCCTATGTCCCGCGCGCCAGGCCGATGTTCGAGACGCGCTATGAAAGCCCCTATGACCATCTCGCCCGCATCCGCGAATGGTCGCTCGGCGAAGGCGAGGATACGGGCGAATGAGCGGCGTCATCTCGGTCGACGACAAGACCAAATACACGCAGTCGCGGGCCACCGATCCCGAGGTCTCGGCCTGGGTGTCGGCCAATGCCGGCTCGGGCAAGACCTATGTCCTTGCCCGCCGCGTCATCCGCCTGCTGCTCGCCGGCGCCGATCCGGCCTCGATCCTCTGCCTGACCTTCACCAAGGCGGCGGCGGCCGAGATGTCGGGCCGCGTCTTCGACATCCTGGCGGGCTGGACGACGCTCGCCGATGATGCGCTCGCCGCGACGCTTTCCGACTACCAGGGCGCGCCGGCGACGGCGGCGGATCTCGTCCGCGCCCGCCGGCTCTTCGCCCGCGCGCTGGAGACGCCGGGCGGTCTGAAGATCCAGACCATCCACGCCTTCTGCGAGCGCCTGCTGCACCAGTTTCCGTTCGAGGCGAATGTCGCCGGCAGCTTCGAGGTGCTGGACGATCGCGCCGCCTCCGTGCTGACCGCCGAGGCGCAGCGTTCCGTCATCGCCGAGGCCGCCGCGTCGACTGGCACGGCGCTCGGCCGCGCCTTCGCCACCGTGCTCGAAGCGGCGAGCGACCAGGGCATCGAGGCGGCGCTGGCGGCGCTGGTCGCCTCGCGCGACGCGGTGCGCGAATTTATCGTCGGCGCCGGCGACCTGGCGAGTGGCCTGCGCGATCTGCGTCATGCGCTTCATCTCGGTCAGGGCGAGACGGCCGAGAGCCTGCGCGGTCGCCTCGCCGACGAGATCCCGTTCGATGACGACGATCTGCGCCGGCTGGTCGACCGGCTGTCCGCGAGCGGCGCCAACGACAAGAAGAGCGCCGCACGGCTGGCGCCGATCCTGTCGGCCGATACGCCGGAAGGTCGATCGGCAGCCTGGCTCGCCTACTGGATGACCAGCGACGGCGGCAAGCTGCGCGCCCTGTCGAGCCTCGCCGCGAAATCCATCCGCGACGGCTGGCCCGGCCTCGAGGAGACGCTGGAGGCCGAGCGCGAGCGCATCGACTATCTGCTCGATCGCATCGCCTCGGCCGAGGCCTATGCCGTGACGAGCGCGCTCCTGACCCTCGGCGATGCCGTGATCAGCGGCTATGAGCGGGCCAAGCAGCTGCGTGGCGCGCTCGATTTCCAGGATCTGGTGGTGAAGACCGCCAACCTGCTGTTGCGCGCCGACGCGGCCGCCTGGGTTCACTACAAACTCGATCGCGGCCTCGACCACATCCTCGTCGATGAGGCGCAGGACACCAGCCCGCGTCAGTGGCAGGTGATCGAGCGGCTGGCGAGCGAGTTCTTCTCCGGCCAGAGCGCGCGCGACGTCACGCGCACCTTCTTCGCGGTGGGCGACGAGAAGCAGTCGATCTATTCGTTCCAGGGCGCGGTTCCCGCCTGGTTCGCCCGCCAGCGCGAGAAGATGCGCGCCCGCGCCCGGGATGCCGCCGCCCTGTTCCACGAGCTCGAGCTGCAGCTCTCCTTCCGTTCGACGCCGGACGTGCTCGCCGCCGTCGATCGCGTCTTCGCCGCCGAGGAGGCCCATGCCGGGCTGACCCGCGACCGGGTGCCGACGACACATGCCGCGGCCCGTCGGCTCGATCCCGGCCGCGTCACCTACTGGCCGCCGATCGAGGCCGACAAGGCGGCCGTGCCGGAGGACTGGCACACGCCGCTCGACCATCTCGGCACCAAGAGCCCCGAGGTGCGCCTCGCCGAGCGGATCGCCGCGACGATCGCCACCTGGAAGCGCGACGGCGCGACGATCGCCGCCACCGGCAAGAAGATCCGCGAGGGCGGCATCCTGGTGCTGACCCGCAAGCGCGGGCCCCAAACCGACGCCATCAACCGCGCCCTCAAGGCGGCGGGCCTCTCGGTCGCCGGCGCCGACCGGCTGGCGCTCGCGAGCCACATCGCCGTGCTCGACCTGATGGCGCTCGCCGACATCCTCCTGCAGCCGCGCGACGACCTCTCGCTCGCGGCGCTCCTGAAGAGCCCGCTGCTCGGACTGACCGAGGACGAGCTCTACGCGCTGGCGCAGCCGCGCGCCGGCTCGCTCTGGTCGGCGCTCGACCGTTCGACGGAGCCGGCCGCGTTGCGAGCGGCGGAGCAGCTGAAGACATGGCGCGTCCGCGCCGAGCATGCGAGCCCCTATGCCTTCTTCGCGAGGCTGCTGGGGCCGGAGGGCGGCCGGCGGAAGCTGCTGGCGCGGCTCGGGCCGGAGGCGGACGACGTGCTGGACGAGTTCCTGGCGCAGGCGCTGGCGCATGAGCAGGCGTCCGTGCCGTCGCTGCAGGGTTTCGTCGGCTGGATGCGCGAGGCGGCGACCGAGATCAAGCGCGACGCCGACCTCGCCCGCGACGAGATCCGCGTCATGACCGTGCATGGCGCCAAGGGGCTCGAGGCGGACATCGTCTTCCTCGTCGACACCGGCTCGAAGCCGGTCCACGCCAGCCACGACCCGAAGATCGTGGCGCTGGCGGACGATCCCGACGACGCCGACGGCGCACCGCTGGTCTGGATCGCGCCCGGCGCTCGCAAGCCACATGTCGTCGAGGAGGCGCTCGATACGCTGCGGGAAAAGGCGCGCGAGGAATATCGCCGGCTGCTCTATGTCGGGCTGACGCGGGCGCGCGACCACCTGATCGTCTGCGGCACGATGAAGGCGAACACCGGCGCCGAGCGGCTCTGGCACGAACTGGTCGGAACCGCGCTCGGCACCGAGGGGCACACCGTGCCGGTCGACCTCGCCGGCGATGCCTTCGACACGATCGAATGGCGCGAGGACTGGAGCCGGGCGCCCGCGCCGGCGCGGGCCGAATCCGTCGCGCCTTCCGTCTCCCCGGCCATCGCACCGCCTGACTGGCTGCTGCGGCCGGCGCCGGCGGCGCTGCCGCCACCGCGCCGCCTCTCGCCCTCGACGGCGGTCGGCTTCGCCGAGGCCGAGCCTGCCTTTCCGCCGGTGACGGCGCTCGATGCGCGGCTCGACCCCGCGGCGCTGACCGCGCTCGACCGCGGCCGGGTCATCCATCGCCTGCTGCAGGCTCTGCCCGACCATCCGCGCGTGGTTCGCGCCGATGTCGCCGCCCAATATCTCGAAGTCGTCGGCAAGGACTGGGACGCGGCGGCGCGGCAGGCCCTCCTGGACTCGATCCTGCCGATCCTCGATGATGATTCGTTCGCCGAACTGTTTGGTCCCGAGAGCCGGGCCGAGGTGCCGATCGCCGGGCTGATCGAGACGCGGAGCGGGCCGGCCTCGGTTTCCGGGCGGATCGACCGGCTCGTCGTGCTGCCCGACCGGGTGATGATCATCGACTACAAGACCAACCGCCCGGCCCCGCGAAGGCTCGAGGACGTGCCGGGTTCGCACCTCGGCCAGCTCGCGCTCTACCGCGCTGTGCTAGCCGAGCTCTATCCCGATCGGCCGGTCGAGACGGCGCTGCTCTGGACCGAGATCCCGCTGTTGATGGCGATCCCGGCGGCGTTGCTCGATAGTCGCATGGCTGCCATTACCGCCGCGTGAGAGCCGTTCGCCTTGACCCTGATCGGGCGCCTTCCTACCTTAGAACCACTCTTCCCCACACTTTTGAGGGCTTGCCATGGCGACTGCCAAAGTAACGGATAGTTCCTTCGACGCCGACGTTCTGGGGGCATCCGGCCCGGTCGTCGTTGATTTTTGGGCGGAATGGTGCGGTCCCTGCCGCATGATCGCGCCGGCGCTGGAGGAGATCCAGGCGGAGATGGAAGGCAAGGTGACGATCGCCAAGCTGAACATCGACGAGAATCCGGATATCGCGGTGCGCTACGGCGTCCGCTCGATCCCGACGCTGATCCTGTTCAAGGACGGCGAGCCGACCTCGATCCAGGTCGGCGCCGCGCCGAAGAGCCGGCTGGCCGAATGGATCAAGGGCGCGATCTGATCGCCTGCCTGACGATCGACGAGCGTTTCAAACGGGGCCCGCGTGGCCCCGTTTTCCTGTCCGGATGGGGGTAACAGGCCTCTGCCTGTTATCAGCGCGGTAACGTCCCGTTAGCGGCGAGCACCGTGCCGCCGAGATAGAGCGAGCCGCAGATCAGGATGCGCGGCGCGATGCCGGGCGGGAGCGCCTTGCGGATGGCAGCGAGCGCCGCCTCGACCCCCGCCGTGGCGGTCGACGCGATGCCGGCGGCCTCGGATGCGGCGGCAAGCTCGACCGGGTCGCGCCCGGCGTTCGAGCCCTCGATCGGCACCGTGTAGACATGCTGGGCGAGGCCGGCGAAGGGGCGGAAGAAGCCGACCGGGTCCTTGGTGACCAGCATGCCGGCGATCAGGTAGAGCGGCCGCGAGACGCGCTCCTCGAGATCGGCCACCGCCTCGGCGACGACGAGGCCAGCGCCGGGATTGTGGCCGCCGTCGAGCCAGATCTCCGATTCCGGCGGCGCCTGGTCGACCAGCTTGCCGCTGGTCAGCCGCTGCATCCTGGCCGGCCATTCGACGTTCTGCAGGCCCGCCTCGATCGCCGCGACCGGCACGTCGAGGCTGGAGCGGCGGAGCGCCGCGATGGCGGTGCCGGCGTTCACATATTGATGCCGGCCGGGCAGGCGCGGCGGCGGCAGGTCCAGGAGCCCGTCCTCGTCCTGGTAGACGAGGCGGCCGCGCTCGGCATGCGACACCCATTCCTGGTTGCCGACGAAGAGCGGCGCGGCAAGCCTCGCCGCGTCGCGCTCGATGACGTCGAGCACGATCGGCGTCTGCGGCGCCACCACGACCGGACGGCCGCGCTTGATGATGCCGGACTTCTCGTGCGCGATGCCGTCGAGGGCGCTGCCGAAGAACTTCTCGTGGTCGACCGAGATCGGCGTGATCACGGCGACGTCGGGACGGTCGATGATGTTGGTCGCGTCGTAGCGGCCGCCGAGGCCGACCTCGAGCAGCGTCACATCGGCCGGATGGTCGGCGAACAGCTTGAAGGCCGCCGCCGTCGTGATCTCGAAATGGGTGATCGGCGCGCCGTCATTGACCTTCTCGATCTCCAGCAGCGTGTCGACCAGCTCGTCCTCGTCGACGAAGCGGCCGCCGCCGGCCTGGCCGAGGCGGATGCGCTCGTGGAAGCGGACGAGATGCGGCGAGGTGTAGACATGCACGCTGTAGCCGGCCGCCTCCAGCATGGCGCGCAGGAAGGCGGTGGTCGACCCCTTGCCGTTGGTGCCGGCGATGTGCAGCACCGGCCCGAGCTTCGTCTCTGGCGCGCCCAGCTTCGCCATCAGCGGCTTCAGCCGGTCGAGCGAAAGGTCGATTTCCTTGGGGTGAAGCTGGAACAGGCGCTCCAGGATGACGGTGCTGCGATCCATGACGATATCCATGACGCGATCCCGCGGCGCGGGCCGGGGGCCGCGCGAAGGCCGGCCGCGCCCGTGGGCGGCCGGCCGGTCGATGTTGATGTGTCCCTGCGGCGATCAGCTCGCCAGGGCGACGTCCTTGCCGGCCGGGGCCGGCGCCTTTGCCGGCTTGCCGGCGGGCTTCGCCGGCTGCGGCGTGAGGATGCCGCAGAGGCGGGCGATGGTCGACCGCAGCTCGTGGCGATGCACGACCAGATCGACCATGCCGTGCTCGTTCAGGAACTCCGAGCGCTGGAAGCCCGGCGGCAGCTTCTCGCGGATCGTCTGCTCGATCACGCGCGGGCCGGCGAAGCCGATCAGCGCGCCGGGCTCGGCGATCTGGATGTCACCCAGCATGGCGTAGGAGGCGGTGACGCCGCCCGTGGTCGGGTTGGTCAGCACGACGATATAGGGCAACCGCGCCTCGCGCAGCGCGATCACGCCGGCGGTGGTGCGCGGCAGCTGCATCAGCGACAGGATGCCTTCCTGCATGCGCGCGCCACCGGAGGCGGCGAACATCACGAAGGGCTGCTTGCGATTGAGCGCCGCTTCCATGCCGGCGATCACGGCCTCGCCGGCGGCCATGCCGAGCGAGCCGCCCATGAAGTCGAAGTCCTGCACGGCCGAAACCATCGGCACGCCCTCGACCGCGCCGGCGCCGACCAGGATCGCGTCCTGCAGGCCGGTCTTGGTGCGGGCGTCCTTCAGGCGGTCGGTGTAGCGCCGCTCGTCGCGGAACTTCAGCGGGTCGACGGCGACCTCGGGAACGGTGATCGGCTCATACTTGCCGTCGTCGAAGAAATAGGCGAGCCGCTTCGGCGCGCTCATGCGCATGTGATAGCCCGAATTCGGGATCACGTAATGGTTGGCCTCGAGGTCGCGATGGAACACCATCTCGCCGGTCTCGGGGCACTTGATCCAGAGGTTCTCGGGAACCTCGCGCTTGTTCAGAAGGCTTTTGATCTTCGGACGAACGACGTCGTTGATCCAATTCATCGCGTAATCCTTGTTCAGGCTGCGACCGATTTGCGGGCTGCGCGTACGCCGCCCGCCAGATCGGAAACGAGTGCCAGGACGGCCGGCACGGTCGCGGGGGTCGCGCGGCCTTCGCTGTCGAGCGACGCCGCGACGGCCGAAACGATGGCCGAGCCGACGACGACGCCATCGGCATTCGCGCCGATCGCTGCCGCCTGCTCCGCTGTCCTGACGCCGAAGCCGACGGAAACCGGTAGATGGGTGTGGCGCTTGATCCGCGCAACGGATTCGGCGACGCGCGAGGCGTCGGGCGCGGCCGAGCCGGTGATGCCGTTGATCGAGACGTAATAGACGAAACCCGACGTGTTGGCGAGCACCGCCGGAAGGCGCTTGTCGTCCGTGGTCGGCGTCGCCAGGCGGATGAAGTTCAATCCGGCCTCGAGCGCCGGCAGGCAGAGCTCGTCATCGGCCTCCGGCGGCAGGTCGACGATGATCAGGCCGTCGACGCCGGCGGCCTTGGCGTCGGCGACGAAGGCCTCCGAGCCATGCTGGTAGATCGGGTTGTAGTAGCCCATCAGCACGATCGGCGTGGCGTCGTCGGTCTTGCGGAACTCGCGCACGAGATCGAGCGTCTTGACGAGCGTCTGGCCGCCCTTCAGCGCGCGCAGGCCGGCGGCCTGGATCGCCGGGCCGTCGGCCATCGGGTCGGAGAAGGGCATGCCGAGCTCGATCACGTCGGCGCCGGCGCCGGGCAGGGCCTTCAGGAGCGCCAGCGTGGTCGCCGGGTCGGGATCGCCGGCCGTCATGAAGGTGACGAGCGCGGGCCGTCCCTCGGACTTCAGGCTCGCGAAGCGGCGGTCGATGCGGGTTTCAGTCATTTGGATCGTGCCGCCCTTGCTCAGATGTCCATGCCGAGAAGCTTGCCCACGGTGTGGACGTCCTTGTCGCCGCGGCCGGAGAGATTGACGATGATGGTCTTGTCCTTGCCCATGGTCGGCGCGCGCTTGACGGCCTCGGCGATGGCGTGGGCGGATTCGAGCGCCGGGATGATACCCTCGACGCGGGTGCAGAGCTGGAACGCGTCGAGCGCCTCCTGGTCGACGATCGGCACATACTGGACGCGGCCGGTGTCGCGCAGCCAGCTGTGCTCGGGACCGACGCCGGGATAGTCGAGGCCGGCCGAGACCGAATGGCCCTCGAGGATCTGGCCGTCGGCGTCCTGCAGCAGATAGGTGCGGTTGCCGTGCAGCACGCCCGGGCGGCCGCCGGTCATCGAGGCGGCGTGGCCGTTCTCGACGTCGATGCCATGGCCGCCGGCTTCGACGCCGACGATCTCGACATCCTTGTCGTCCAGGAACGGATGGAACAGGCCGATGGCGTTCGAGCCGCCGCCGACGGCGGCGATGATCATGTCGGGAAGGCGACCTTCCTGCTCCAGCATCTGGGCGCGGGCTTCGGTGCCGATCACCGACTGGAAGTCGCGCACCAGCTCCGGATAGGGATGCGGACCCGCCGCGGTGCCGATGAGGTAATAGGTGTCCTCGACATTCGAGACCCAGTCGCGCAGCGCCTCGTTCATGGCGTCCTTGAGCGTGCCGTTGCCAGCGGTGACGGGATTGACCGTCGCGCCCAGCAGCTTCATGCGGAACACGTTCGGCGCCTGCCGCTCGACGTCGGTGGCGCCCATGTAGACGACGCAGGGCAGGCCGAAGCGCGCCGCGACGGTGGCGGAGGCGACGCCATGCTGGCCGGCGCCGGTTTCGGCGATGATCCGCGTCTTGCCCATGCGCTTGGCGAGCAGGATCTGGCCGAGGCAGTTGTTGATCTTGTGGCTGCCGGTGTGGTTCAGGTCCTCGCGCTTGAAGAAGATGCGCGCGCCGCCGAGGTGCTTGGTCAGGCCTTCCGCGAAATAGAGTTTTGAAGGCCGGCCGGCGTAGTAGGTCGAGAGCGCCTGCAGCTCGGCATGGAAGGCCGGGTCCGCCTTGGCGTCGTCATAGGCCTGCTGCAGTTCGAGGATCAGCGGCATCAGCGTCTCGGCGACGAAGCGGCCGCCATAGATTCCGAAATAGCCGCGCTCGTCCGGTCCGGTCTTGTAGGAATTGGGCTGCACGGGAGCGGTCACGACGTCATCCTCTCGCCGGCAGTCGCCGGGCCTTGGTCAGCGTTGGGTCGGAAGCCGCGGATGGCGGCGATGAAGGCGCGGATCCGGTCGGGATCCTTGATGCCGGGCGCGCTTTCGACGCCCGACGAGACGTCGATGCCGGCAGGCCGCGTCAGCGCGAGCGCGCCGGCGACGTTGTCGGGATCGAGCCCTCCCGAAAGCATATAGGAAAGGCCGGGGTCAAGCGCATCGAGCAGCCGCCAGTCGAAGGTTACGCCGTTGCCGCCGGGCAGCGCCGCGCCCTTGGGCGGCTTGGCGTCGAGCAGCAGGCGGTCGGCGACTTCGGCATGGGCGGGGATCCGGGCGAGATCCTCCGCCGCGCTGATGCCGAGCGCCTTCATCACCTTGATGCCGAAGCGCGCGCGGATCTCGGCGACGCGGGCGGCGCTCTCGCCGCCATGCAGCTGGATCCAGTCCGGCTTCACCGTGTCGACGATCGCGGCGAGGCCGGCATCATCCATGTCGACGGTGAGCGCGACGATCTCGGCGCGGCCGCGCACCCGTTCCGCGAGCGCGGCGGCGCGCTCCAGCGTGACGGCGCGCGGGCTTTTCGGGAAGAAGACGAAACCGATCATGTCGGCGCCGGCGGCGAGCGCGGCGTCGACGGTCTCCTCGGTCGAAAGACCACAGATTTTGACGATCACGGACATGGTTCGATCGCTGGCTCGGACGGATCGCGGCGCCTGCCGCAAAAGCTGCGTTTCATATGGCGCAAGGGTTTGGCATGAAAGCGGCGCCAAGTCCAAGGAAGATGATGGCAGGCCAGCCGCGCGGCGGCGCGGCAGGAGGTGTTCAGCTCTCCCTGAGGGAGCCTTCGCCTGACCGCGGATGGCGGTCATGCGATACCCCCGCCCGCAACATCCTGAGGAGGCTTGCGAAGCGAGCCGTCTCGAAGGACGCAGGGTGTCGGGGCGAAGGATCGACTGCATGAGCCCTCCGCGTGCTTCGAGACGCCCCTTCGGGCTCCTCAGCATGTTGAGGACGGTGTCATGCAAGGAGTTCCCACCGAAAGCGGTGAGGTGGCGGTGCTTGTCGATACTGGATTTCACTCGTTCCGATCGCGGGTGTTTCGCCCGGATCTGTCGATCACGCGGCGTCGCGGCGGGGAACGGGCAGCGCGGTCGCCGGGCTGGTGGTGGCGGCGCGGTAGCGCTCGTTCTCGCGGCGCATGTCCTTGGCCTCGTGGCGCAGGCGACGGGCCTGGCGGCGCCATCGGCCCTGGCCGATCCAGGTACCGACGCCGCCGATGACGACGCCGAGCGCGATGGCCGCGAAGAGCAGCACATAGAGCGGCACGGCGATGGCGACGGCGGGATCGGCGGCGTTGAACGGGTCGAGCGACAACGCGACGTCGTGGCGGTTGGCGACGGAGAGCGCCACCGCGACGATTGCGATCGGAACGAGGATGACGACCGCAAGGATCTTCTTCATGGACACCGCCTTGAGCGCTTTCTGGCGAAGGGCAAGCCGCTTCGCGCGGAAGACGCCATCGTAGCATGACGCCGGCCCCTCGCCGGAGCATTTCATGCCGCTACAACCACCGGGCCGCCGATCGGTTCACATCGAACCGGCCGCCGCGCCGGCTATTCGCCGTCGTCTTCACCGTCGTTGAGACGCTCGCGCATCTCCTTGCCCGTCTTGAAGAAGGGCACGTATTTCTCGGTCACCTCGACCTTCGAGCCCGTGCGCGGGTTGCGGCCCTGGCGGGCCGGGCGGTTCTTGACCGAGAACGCCCCGAAGCCGCGCAGTTCCACCCGGTCGCCGCGCGACAGGGCCTCGACGATCTCGTCGAGGATCGAGTTGACGATGTGCTCCACATCCCGCTGGTAGAGATGCGGGTTTTGCTCGGCGATCCGCTGCACCAGTTCCGACTTGATCACCGCGGCGCCCCCTCAGCGTCGTTCAGACCGGTCGGAGCCTGCCAAACGGACAGGAGACCGTCAAGCTGGAGTCTGGCGGGGATTCCCTCGACGAGGCCGGTGGCGCGGACGAGCTCGACCGGCACGCCGATCTCGCGTGCGAGCCAAGCCGCCGCGGCGCTGCCGAGCGAGAAGGGCAGGGCCGATTCCGGCGGCTTCCAGTCGATGACGGAGAGGCGCGCGTTGACGCCCTTTTCCTTGGCGAGCCAGGCGATCGCGGTCGCCTCGCCGCCGATCTCGTCGATCAGGCCGGCCTCGAGCGCCTGGTGGCCGGACATGACGCGGCCATCGGCGAGCGCCAGCGCCTTCGGGCGGTCGAGCTTGCGCCGCTCGGCGACGATGTCGACGAACCAGTCATAGGTGTCGCGGATCATGCTGTCGATGACGGCGAGCGATTCCGGCGAGGGCGGCGCGAAGGGCGACGGCGCGGCCTTCAGCGGCGACGACTTCACCTCGGTCAGCTTGATGCCGAGCTTGTCCATCGCGCCGCTCACCTCGGGCGACTGGAACAGCACGCCGATCGAGCCGGTGATCGAGCTGCGATAGGCGACGACGTGGTCGGCGGCGATGGCGCTCATATAGGCGGCCGAGGCGCCCACCGTGCCGATCGCGGCGACGGTCGGCTTCTTGGCCGAGAGCTTGCGGATGGCGTCGTAGAGCGCCTCGCCGCCGGCCGTGGCGCCACCGCCGGAATTGATCGAGATGATGACGCCCTGGACGGCCGCGCTGGCGCCGATCTCGTCGATCAGCTTCAGCTGCTCGCGGTTGTCGGAGATGAAGCCGGAAATCGTCAGCCGGGCGATGTGCGGGCGCGAGCGGCCGGTCAGCGCCTCGGGGCCGCCGGCCGCCAGCAGCGCGCCGCCGACCACGGCGAGCGCCGCGGCGAGGAAGGCGAGGATGCGCCAGGTGGTCAGCTTCCGCCGGAGGCGGCGGCGGTCGATGATCTGGTCCGCGTCGAGGCTCATGGCTGTGCGTCTCCGGATATCCGCTTAGGCGCAAGGGGTTATCCGTTTTGCGGCGCAAAATCAAACCGGCCGGGCGGCCGGAGCGGCGCCCAAAAAGAAAACGCCCCGGACGAGCCGGGGCGTTTCCTGATCTTGGACAGGCGTGGACGATTACTCGTCGTTGTCCTGGCGGGCCTTGAGGGCGGCGCCGAGGATGTCGCCGAGCGACGCACCCGAATCCGACGAGCCGTACTGCGCGACCGCTTCCTTCTCTTCGGCGATTTCCAGCGCCTTGATCGAGACGGCGACCTTGCGGGCCTTCTTGTCGAAGTTGGTGATGCGGGCATCGACCTTCTCGCCGGCGGCGAACCGCTCCGGACGCTGCTCCGACCGGTCGCGCGACAGGTCGGCGCGGCGGATGAAGGAGGTCAGGTCGCTGTCGGCGATGCGGACTTCCAGGCCCGCGTCGGTGACGGCCAGGATCTCGCAGGTCACGACCGCGCCCTTGCGGAGCTCGCCCGAAGCCTCGACGAACGGATCGCCGCCGACCTGCTTGATGCCGAGCGAGATGCGCTCCTTGTCGATGTCGACGTCGAGCACCTGCGCCTTGACGATGTCGCCGCGGTTGTACTCGTCGATGACCTGCTCGCCCGGACGGTTCCAGTCGAGATCCGACAGGTGGACCATGCCATCGACGTCGCCGTCGAGACCGATGAACAGACCGAACTCGGTCTTGTTCTTGACCTCGCCCTCGACGATCGAACCGATCGGGTACTTCTCGGAGAAGCTCTCCCACGGGTTCGACAGGGTCTGCTTCAGGCCCAGCGAGATGCGGCGCTTGACCGGATCGACCTCGAGGATCATCACGTCGACTTCCTGCGAGGTCGAGACGATCTTGCCCGGATGGACGTTCTTCTTCGTCCAGGACATCTCGGAGACGTGGATCAGGCCTTCGATGCCCGGCTCGAGCTCGACGAACGCACCGTAGTCGGTGATGTTCGTGACGCGGCCCGAGAACTTGGCGCCGACCGGATACTTCGCCTCGATGCCCGACCACGGGTCGGCCTCGAGCTGCTTCATGCCGAGCGAGATGCGGTGCGTCTCGTGGTTGACGCGGATGATCTGCACGCGGACGGTCTGGCCGATCGAGAGCACCTCGGTCGGATGGTTGATGCGGCGCCACGCGATGTCGGTGACGTGCAGCAGGCCATCGATGCCGCCGAGGTCGACGAACGCACCGTAGTCGGTGATGTTCTTGACGACGCCCTCGATGATCTGACCCTCTTCCAGGCTCTGGACGAGCTCGGAGCGCTGCTCGGCGCGGGTCTCTTCAAGCACGGTACGGCGCGAGACGACGATGTTGCCGCGGCGCTTGTCCATCTTGAGGATCTGGAAGGGCTGCGGCGTGTGCATCAGCGGGCCGACGTCGCGAACCGGGCGGATGTCGACCTGCGAGCGCGGCAGGAAGGCAACGGCGCCGTCCAGATCGACGGTGAAGCCACCCTTGACCTGGTTGAAGATGACGCCCGTGACCTTCTCGTTCTTGTTGAACTGCTCCTCGAGGCGGATCCAGCTCTCCTCGCGGCGAGCCTTGTCGCGCGACAGGACGGCTTCGCCGAGGGCGTTCTCGACGCGCTCGAGGTAAACCTCGACGACGTCGCCGACCTTGAGCGTGTTCTCGCGGCCCGGGCCGTTGAATTCCTTGAGCGCCACGCGGCCTTCGGTCTTCAGACCGACGTCGATGACGGCGAGGTCCTTCTCGATGGCGACGATCGTGCCCTTGACGACGCTGCCCTCGAAGAGGTCTTCATTCTGGAAAGATTCCTCGAGAAGCGCGGCGAAATCTTCCCGGGACGGATTGGTAACAGCCATGAAAACTCCTGGTGCCATTGCTGGCATGCGTCGGCGGTTCGTGTTGCGATAACCCGAGGTCTCGATCCTGCCCTCGACGGATATCGGGGCTACCCATATGGCGGACCGACGCTTCCGGACCGGGACTCGGGGGCTGTCGATGCATCCGGAACGCCGAAACGGCCTCGGATGGCTGGATCCGACGCCCTGAACACAAAGACTTGGGCTCTATATAGGGTCCCTGCCGGGGCGACAAGGCCGAACTGGCCGGATTCCGCGCCGTTTGCCGCCCTGGCGCGATCAATCAGTCGTGTCCGGCCTCGACGATCGCGATCGCTGCGGCGAAAGCCGCCTCGGCGTCGAGCGCCGTCGTGTCGAGCCGCACCGCGTCGTCGGCCTGCCGCAGCGGCGCGGCCGAGCGGTGCGAGTCGCGCTCGTCGCGCTCCAGGATCTCGGCCAGGATCCGCTCATAGGGCACGTCGCGGCCCTTGGCGTTGAGCTCGTCGGTGCGGCGGCGGGCGCGCACTTCCGGCGAGGCGGTGACGAAGATCTTGACGTCGGCATCGGGGCAGATCGCCGTGCCGATGTCGCGGCCGTCGAGCACGGCGCCGGGCGGCGTGCGGGCGAAGTCGCGCTGGAAATCGACCAGCGCGGCGCGCACGTCGGCGTGGACGGCGACGCGCGAGGCGAGCTCGCCGGCCTCGCGGCCGCGCAGCTCGGCGTTCTGCAGGTCGGCCGGCTTCAGGGCGCGGGCGACGGCGCCGGCGGCGACGGGATCGTCGAGATCGAGCCCCTGGTCGGCCATCAGCCGGCCGATGGCGCGGTAGAGCAGTCCGGTATCGAGATGGTTGAGCCCGTAGTGACGGGCGAGCTTGACGGCGATGGTGCCCTTGCCGGCGGCGGCGGGTCCGTCGATTGCGATGATCATGCTGCGGGAGGCTCCGCCTTTTCAAATTGCGCGCCGAGCCCGGTCATCAGGCTCTGGAACTCGGGGAAATGCGGCTGGATCGAGCCGGCATCGTCGATCGTCACGCCGGATGGCGCCGCCATGCCGAGGACGAGGAAGCTCATCGCCACGCGCGGATCGAAGCGGGTGGCGACGCGGCCGCCGCCGATCGGCGCGGTGCCGCCGGTGACGGCGAGCGATTCGGGGCCTTCCTCGACGGCGACGCCATTGGCGGCGAGGCCGGCGGCGACGACCGTGATGCGGTCGGAGGCCTTGAGGCGCAGCTCGCCGAGGCCGTCCATCGTCGTCGTGCCCTCGGCGAAGGCGGCGGCGACGGCCAGCAGCGGATATTCGTCGATCATCGACGGCGCCCGCGCCGGCGGCACGGCGACGCCGCGAAGCCGGCTCGAGCGGACGCGGATGTCGCCGACCTCCTCGCCGCCGAGCGCGCGCCGGTTGGTGATCGTGATGTCGCCGCCCATCTCGAGCAGCGTCTCGATCAGGCCGCTGCGCATCGGGTTGAGCAGCACCGATTCGATCGTCAGGTCCGAGCCCTCGATCAGCAGCGCCGCGACCATCGGATAGGCGGCGGCGCTCGGATCGCCGGGAATGGCGATCGCCTGCGCCTTCAAATCGCGCCGGCCCTCGAGGCGGACGACGCGCTCGCCGTCCTCGTTGGTATCGAACTCGATGGCGGCGCCGAAGCGCGCCAGCATGCGCTCGGTGTGGTCGCGCGTCGCCAGCGGCTCGATGATCGTGGTGACGCCCGGCGTGTTGAGGCCGGCCAGCAGCACCGCCGACTTCACCTGCGCCGAGGCGACCGGCATGCGGTATTCGAGCGGCAGCGTGATGTCGGGACCCTTGATGGTCATCGGCAGGCGGTCGTTCGAGCGCGCGATCACCTGCACGCCCATGCGGCGGAGCGGATCGAGGAAGCGGCCGAACGGGCGGCCGCGCAGGGCGGCGTCGCCGGTGAAGGTGGCGGGGATCGCCTGGCTGCCGACCAGCCCCATGGCGAGGCGGATGCCGGTGCCGGCATTGCCGAAGTCGATCACGTCCTCCGGCTCCAGGAAGCCGCCGACGCCGAGGCCGCGCACCCGCCAGGCGCCCGGCGCCGAGCGCGTCACCAGCGCGCCGAAGGCTCGCATCGCCGCGACGGTGGCGAGGATGTCGTCGCTCTCCATCAGTCCGTCGATGCTGGTCTCGCCGATCGCCAGCGCGCCCAGCATCAGCGCGCGGTGCGAGATCGACTTGTCGCCGGGCACGCGGATGCGCCCGGAGAGCGGCGGCGCGGGCGTGGCCGTCAGCGGGGCCGGCGGGCGAAGTTGGGGCGGCATGGGCTCGGGCTCCTCGGACGTTCTGCCGCGCGAAGCGGCGGCCGCGCGCGGGCGGAGAGACCTGAAGGGACGGTCGTCGGATAGCACGGCAATCCTACCGCGTCATCCGGCTCGGGCCACAGCGGGTAAACGTGCTGCGCCGCGAGGCAGAAATGCTTTTGACAGGGCCGATGCGAGTGATTAAGGGAGGCCCGCTCTTTCAACCGATGAGGCACGACGTGGCGAAAGCGGAACTCGGCACCAAGCGGGTCGACCCGGAGACGGGCAAGAAGTTCTACGACCTGAACAAAGATCCTATCGTCTCGCCCTTCACGGGCATCTCCTACCCTCGCTCCTATTTCGAGTCCGGCACCGCCGCCAAGGCGCGGTCGGTCAATGTGACGGATGACGAGGAAGAGGAGGTCGAGGACGAGAACGCGGCGAACGCGGAATTCGTCAGCCTCGAAGAGGCCGATGAAGAAGCGTCTGGCGGCGCGGCGAGCGTCGAAGGCGACGACGACGACGTCGAAATCGGCGACGACGAAGGCGATGACGTCTTCATCGAAGACGAGGAAGAGGAAGGCGACGACGTGGCCGGCATGATCGGTGGCGTCGAGGACGAAGAGTCCTGAGACTATCCACAGGCGCCAGTTCGATTTTCAGAATTGGCGCTTGATTTGGAAAAGAGCGCGGCTTAAGAGTTGCGCCGTTCCGGGGGGGTCCCAACCCCTCCGACTTCTGGAACGAGTGGGGCCATAGCTCAGTTGGGAGAGCGCTTGAATGGCATTCAAGAGGTCGTCGGTTCGATTCCGATTGGCTCCACCAATTCCCCTCCAAAAGGCCGCCCCTCCGGGCGGCCTTTTGCTTTTCGGGCCTGCTGTCGCCCGGTACTCCCTCGAAATCTACGATCCGGCCTCTCGACCGGTTCGCGGGCGCCCGCGAACCGGCCGGCCGCGCCGGGCTAGCGCTTCTTCAGCGACATCAGATAGGCGACGACGTCGCGCTTCTCGTCCTCGAACAGGCGATAGATCGTCATCGGGAAATGGTCGGTCGAGAGGAACTTGCGGAAATAGGCCTCGTCGCGGCCGGTGCGGCGGACGATGTCCTCGTAGCGCGGCGCCATGTCCGGATTCGGCTTGTCGTTGGCGCGCAGGTGGCATTCGCGGCACCATTGGTCGACGACCGCCTTGCCGCGCGCCGCGGCGGCGGGATCCGCCAGCGCCGGGCCGGCCGCGACCAGGCCGCCGATCGTGATCAGAGCAGATATCGCCAGGCGCATTCCAAGACCCCCGAAACCGAATGTCCATCTGGTCTAGCCGAGCCGTGGCGGAGTTTCCACCGCGCGCGATCGGATCGCGGCGCGATCACCATTCGTTCAACCCGGCTTGTCGCGGGCCGGCCGAGACGCCACGTTCGCGGCGGGCTGGTGGGTCGTTGATGTCAATCCGCCGGAGGACCAACATGATGAAACATACTCTGATGCTTGCATCCGTGGGTCTCGTCCTCTCCGCCGGGGCGGCGCTCGCCGCCGACACCTACAACGGCGTCGTGGCGCGGGCCAATCCGATGACGGGCGAGGTGATGCTGCTCGGTGGGGCGACCTTCGTTGTCAGCGAACCTAGCCTGCTGCACGGCGTCGCGCCAGGCGAGCATGTGATCGTCACGGTCAGCCCGAACAACACGGTCGGCATCCAGGAGGATTCCTCCTATGCCGGGGCCGGAGACTCCGCATATTGATTGCAATCGTCTTTGATCCTCGCGCGGATGCGCTGGGACTCGATGGATGGTCCCCGGACGGATGGGATCCGCCCGGGGTTTCGTTTTTCCCGCGCAGCTTTTGCTGGCCGCGCTCTACGCGATGGCAACCGGCTCAGCGCCGCCAGAGGACGCGGGTGCAACCGCAGTTGCCGGCCACTATATGGCCGCCGCGTGAAATTTCGTTCATGCGAGGCCAGATCGGTTGCCGGGCCCGGCCGAGGGGCCATCTCTCGGAAAGACGGGGGAACGTCTCAAGGACAGCAATCATGCGCAAGCTCGTCTTTCTTCTTCCCCTTGCCGGCCTGCTGGTCGGTGGCCCAGCGCTCGCCGCCGATACCGTCGGTGGTGTGGTCGCGCATACGGACCTCTCCATGGGCACGATCACCATCGTCGGTGGGGGCACCTATCGCGTCAGCGAGCCCAGACTGCTTCGCAACGTCGCCCCCGGCGAGCATGTCATCATCACCAAGAACGACAACAATACGATCGGCCTGCAGGAGGACAGCAATTTCTCCGATGGTAGCGGTCAAAACGCGTACTGAGTGTCTACCAAACGAAAAAAGGGCCGCCTTCGGGCGGCCTTTTTTCGTGGCGCGACGGAACTGGCGCCCCCGCCGCCGTCCGAGGCCTTGACGCGGCGGGAGCCGAAATCGGAACCTGTCGGCGCGATGACGACGGGGGCGGCATCGGCCAGGCGCTGCCTCTGGCGGCGCGGCCTGGCGTGCCTTCCCGTCCACCGGACAACAACAGGGAATGAAACGCCATGGCTCTCGAAACGCGCCCGCTCGGGCGGACGGGCATCCCCGTCACCACGCTCGGCTTCGGCTCCGCGCCGCTCGGCGACCTCTTTCACCGGCTCGACGACGAGACGGCGCGCGGCGCGGTCATGGCGGCGGTCGAGGCCGGCGTCACGCTCTACGACACCTCGCCCTTCTACGGCCACGGCCTGGCCGAGCACCGCATCGGCACGGCGCTGCGCGGGGTGCCGCGCAAGTCCTATTCGCTGTCGACCAAGGTCGGACGCTGGATGGATCCGCTCAGGCAGCCGGCCGATGGCAATACCCAGCCGCCGAACTTCGCCGGTGGCCTGCCGCATCCAGCCCGTCTCGACTATTCCTATGACGGCGCCATGCGCTCGCTCGAGCAGTCGCTGATCCGCCTCGGCACCGATCGCATCGAGATCGTGCTGATCCACGACGTCGACGTCTACACGCATGGCAAGGACAAGGTCGACGGCCACTTCAAGGCGGCGATGGACGGGGCCTACAAGGCGCTCGAGAAGCTCCGCGCCGAGAAGGTGATCGACGCGATCGGCGTCGGGCTCAACGAGGCCGACATGTGCGAGCGCTTCGCCCGCGCCGGCGATTTCGACACCATGCTGCTGGCCGGCCGCTATTCGCTGCTCGAGCAGCCGGCCTTGGACAGCTTCCTGCCGCTCGCCGAGCAGAAGGGCATCGGCATGATGCTGGGCGGCGTGTTCAATTCCGGCATCCTCGCCACCGGCCCGGTTCCGGGCGCCAAGTACAATTATCGCGACGCGCCGCCGGAGATCCTGGAGCGGGTGGCCAGGATCCAGAAGGTGTGCGAGGCGCATGGCGTGTCGCTCGCCGATGCGGCGCTGCGTTTCCCGCTCGGCCATCCGGCCGTCGCCTCGCTGGTGATGGGCTCGGTCTCGGCCGACGAGACACGCCGCAACCGCGCCGCCTTCGACCGGCCGGTGCCGGCCGCGCTCTGGGCCGATCTGAAGACCGAGGGCCTGCTCCGCGCCGACGCGCCGACGCCTGCCTGACCGACACCGCCCGGCGGTTGCGCCGCCGGGCTCCCTCCCGCCTGTCCGAATGATCGGCTGTCGGCCCCCGCCCCGGAATGCCGGACGCCCGCAGCGCTCTCGCCCCTATCGCCTCGTCCCTTCCGCGCGCCGGGACCCTGCCGGCGCCGGTGATTGCGTCGTCGGATGACGGGCGCTATAGTTCGTCTTACGCGGGGGAATGTGCGATGAGAAATGTTGTCAGTCGTGGTTTCTTCGAAATTCGAAGCTTTCGACCTGGCCGGCCTGCGCTGCGTCGCCTGCCAATCCTGCTCGCAGCCCTATCAATTTCTTTCCTGAACTGGCCGGACGCGGCGAAGGCCGTGGAATCCGCAGTCGAAATGATACCGGCCGAGCCCCAGGCGACGTCGAGCGGTTCCGGTGATCTGGAATTCGACATCAGCATCGGCGTCACGGCGACGACCAACTATGTCTCGCGGGGCATCACCAACTCGGGCAATGACCCGGCGATCCAAGGCTATATCGAGCCGTCGCTCGGCCCGCTCTACGTCAATTTCTGGTCGTCCAACGTCGATTTCGGCGAAGGCTTCTCCGGCGCCGAGATCGACGCGGCCTTCGGCGTCCGGCCCGAATTCGGTCCGCTCAAGCTCGATCTCGGCTACGTGCACTACTTCTATGCGCCCGAGAGCGTCAGCCCCGATTATGGCGAGCTCTACATCAAGGCGGATTACGAGGTCGAGAAGCTCTTCACCGTCGCCGGCCGGGTCTTCTTCGCGCCCGACTTCAACCAGAGCGGCGACACCGCGACCTTCGTCGCCGGCGGCGTCAAGGTGCCGCTGCCGCACGACTTCTCGCTCTATGGCGGCGTCGGCTACCAGTTCTTCGAGGATCCGAACGCCTTCGAGCAGCTGACCTGGACGGCCGGGCTGTCCTACTCCTGGAAATCGCTGACCTTCGACGCGCGCTACTGGGACACGGACCTGAACGACGACGAATGCGTCGTGCGGAGCGGCTTCGAGGACGGTTGCGGTTCGCGCATCGTCCTCTCGGTGTCGTTCGATACGTCGCTTTCCGCGCTGAAGAACCTGGGCAAATAGCCGGGACCGATCCGCCCCTCGGCGCCTTTCTGGATGCAGTTCCATTGAAACCAGCCTGCGATGGCAGGCACCGCGGTGATGGTTCCTGGTCATGCCAAAGAAATTCCCGACTGCCTTCACGATCCTTTTCTTCCTGATCATCGTCGTCGCCGTCCTGACCTGGCTCATCCCGGCCGGCCAATATGAGCGCGTCTTCAACGCGGTGCTCGATCGCGACGCGCCGGTGCCGGGCACGTTCCATGTCGTCGCGGCCTCGCCGCAGGGCTTCTGGGACATTCTGATGGCGCCGATCGCCGGCCTCTACGACCCGTCGACCGGCAAGGCCAACGCCATCGACGTCGCCGTCTTCGTGCTGGTGATCGGCGGCTATCTCGGCGTCGTCACCCATACCGGCGCCATCGACGCCGGCATCGGCGGTCTCCTGCGCGTCCTCAAGGGGCACGAGATCCTGATGATCCCGATCCTGATGATCGCCTTCGCCGCCGGCGGCACGACCTATGGCATGGCTGAGGAAAGCCTGGCCTTCTACGCGATCATCCTGCCGGTGTTCCTGCGCGCCGGCTATGACGCGCTGACCGGCGTCGCGGTCATCATGCTTGGCGCGGGCATCGGCACGCTCGGCTCCACCGTCAACGCCTTCGCCACCGTGATCGCGTCGAACGCCGCCGGCGTGCCGTTCACGGACGGGCTGGTGCTGCGGCTCGTCCTGCTGGTGCTCTGCCTCGCGGCCGGCATCTTCTTCGTCATGCGCTACGCGGCGCGGGTGCATGCCGATCCCGCCGCCTCCGTGGTCGCCGACCAGCATGACGAGAACCTCGCGCATTTCCTGAAGGGCGCCGGCCGCCATGACGCGCTGCCGGAATTCACCAATGTGCGCAGCCTCATCCTGATCCTGTTCGGCATCACCTTCATCGTGATGCTCTACGGCGTCATCAAGCTCGGCTGGTGGATGGCGGAGATGTCCGCCCTGTTCCTCGGCATGTCGATCCTGATCTGGATCGCCGCCAAGTTCTCGCCCGAGACGCGGATGAACGAGGAGGACTACGTCACCACCTTCGTCAACGGCGCGAAGGACCTCTTGAGCGTCGCCCTGATCATCGGCGTCGCGCGCGGCATCGTCGTCATCATGGACGCCGGCAAGATCACCGATACGATCCTGAACGCGCTGGCGGGGCTGCTCGCCGATTTCGGCCATGTCGCCTTCATCAACGTCATGCTCGCGTTCCAGACTCTGTTGTCCTTCCTGGTGCCGTCCTCGTCGGGGCTCGCCGTGCTGACGATGCCGATCCTGGCGCCGCTGTCGGATTTCGCTGGCGTCAATCGCGACCTCGCGGTCACGGCCTACCAGTCCGCCAATGGCTGGGTGAACCTGTTCAATCCGACCTTCGCCGTGGTGATGGGCGGCCTGGCGATCGGGCGCGTCTCGTATGACCGCTGGCTGCGCTTCCTCTGGCCGCTCCTCGTCATCCTGATGGTCATCATCATCGGCGGCCTCAGCGTCTCCGCGCTGGTCTCGTCCGCGCCGGAACTGCCGGCGGCGCCGGCCCCGCCCGCCGCGACCCAGCCGGCGCCCGGCTGATCCCGATGACGATCGGCAGCGTCGCCTCTTCGCCGGCCGCCGACGCCCCGCGCGAGCTCGGGCTTCTCATGTGCACGGCGCTCGTCGTCGGCAACATGATCGGCTCCGGCATCTTCCTGCTGCCGGCGTCGCTGGCGGCGATCGGCCCGATCTCGATCGTCGGCTGGTTGCTGACCTCGGCCGGCGCCATCGTGCTGTCGATCATCTTCGGGCGGCTGTCGCGCCTCGTCACCAAGACGGGCGGTCCCTATGCCTATTGCGAGGCCGGCTATGGCGAGTTCGCCGGCTTCATCATCGCCTGGGGCTACTGGATCGCGCTGTGGACGGGCAATGCCGGCGTCGCCGTCGCCTTCGCCGGCTATGTCGGCTACCTCGTCCCGGCCGTCGGGCAGTCGCCGACGCTGGCGATGTGGGTGGCGCTCGCCGCCATCGCCGCGCTGACGCTGCTCAACGTGCGCGGCGTGCAGCAGGCCGGCGTGGTGCAGGTGGTGACGACGGCGCTGAAGCTGGTGCCGCTGCTGCTGATCGGCGTCCTCGGCCTGTTCTGGATCGATCCGGCGAACTTCACGCCCGCCAATCTCAGCGGCAAGTCGGACCTCGCCGCGATCTCGGCCGCCGCGGCGCTGACGCTGTGGGCCTATCTGGGCCTCGAATCCGCCACCGTCCCGTCCGGCTCGGTCCGCAATCCCGAGCGCACGATCGCGCGGGCGACCATCCTTGGCGTGCTGATCGCCGCCATCGTCTACATCGCCGTCACCACCGTCGCGATCGGCGTAGTGCCGCCGGCCCAGCTCGGCGCGTCGACGGCGCCGCTCGCCGATGTCGCGCGCGTGCTCTGGGGGCCGACCGGCGGCATCCTCGTCGCGCTCGGCGCCGTGATCTCGACCTTCGGCACGCTGAACGGCTTCACCCTGCTGACCGGCCAGGTGCCCTATGGCGCGGCGAAGGACAGCGTCTTCCCGGCCGCCATGGCGGAGCTCTCCCGCTTCGGCACGCCGGCCAACGCGCTCATCTTCTCGAACGTGCTGGCGGGGCTGCTCGTGGTGATGAATTTTTCGCGCGGCCTGGTCGAGGCGTTCAACACCATCATCCTGCTGGCGGTGATGTCGAGCCTGCTGCCCTATGCGCTCTGCTCCTTCGCCGAGCTGATGATCCGGATCCGGCGCGGACGAGCGCTGGCCGGCGCGCAATCCGCCAAGGTCGCGATCCTGGGGGCGCTCGGCTTCCTCTATTCGGGCTGGGCCATTCACGGCGCCGGCAGCGAGATCGTCTTTCTCGGCGCGCTACTCGTCCTGGCGGGCATCCCGGTCCATGTCTGCATTCAGTGGCGCATTTCCCGGCGGCATGCCGAGACGCCCGCCGCAACCATCGGGAGGAACAGTCCATGAAGCTCGGTGTCCATTCTGAGATCGGCCAGCTCCGCAAGGTCCTCGTCTCCAGGCCATCCCTCGCGCATGAGCGGCTGACCCCGGCCAACTGCCACGATCTGCTGTTCGACGACGTGATCTGGGTGCAGAAGGCGCGCGCCGACCACGCCGATTTCGTGCTGCGGATGAAGGATCGCGGCGTCGAGGTCCACGACATCCAGGATCTCCTGACCGAGGTCTTCGACGATTCGCCCGAGGGCCGGGCCTTCGTGCTCGACCGGAGCATCAGCGACAATCGCGTCGGGCCGACGCTGGCCCGCATCCTGCGCCCCTGGCTCGACGAGCTGGGCGGGCATCAGCTGGCGCGCCACATGCTGGGTGGCATCGTGGTCAGCGACCTGCCGGCCGACCTGGTGACGCCGCTGATGCGGGATGCGCTGTCGCCGACCGAGTTCCTGGTCCGGCCGGTTCCGAACGCGCTGTTCCAGCGCGATCCGTCCTGCTGGATCTATGGCGGCGTCACCGTCAACCCGATGTTCTGGCCGGCGCGCAAGCCGGAAACCCTGTTCCAGCGCGCCGTCTACAAGTTCCATCCCGTCTTCACCGAGAACGAGTTCGACATCTGGTGGGGCGACAGCGACGAGGACTGGGGCGAGACCAGCATGGAGGGCGGCGACGTCATGCCGATCGGCAGGGGTGTCGTGCTGATCGGCATGGGCGAGCGGACGACGCGGCAGGCGGTCAACCAGGTCGCCAGCCGGCTGTTCGCCGCCGGCGCGGCCGAGCGCGTGATCGCCTGCGCGATGCCGAAATCGCGCGCCGCCATGCATCTCGACACGGTGTTCACCTGCCTCGATCACGACAAGGTGACGGCCTTCCGCGAGGTGGTGGACGCCATAACCTGCTACTCCCTGAGGCCGACCGGCGATGACGGGATCGAGATCGTGCGCGAGCGGGCCCATCTCTTCGACATCTACAAGGAGGCGCTCGGCCTATCGGACCTGCTGGTCGTCGAGACGGGCGGCAATGATTTCGAGCAGGAGCGCGAGCAATGGGACGACGGCAACAATGTCGTCGCGCTCGCGCCGGGCGTGATCATTGGCTACGACCGCAACGTTCACACCAATACGTTGCTCCGCAAGGCGGGCATCGAAGTCATCACAATATCGAGCCAGGAACTTGGACGAGGGCGTGGCGGCGGACATTGCATGACCTGTCCGATCGTGCGCGACCCTGCCTACTGATCACAGAGGGAGGGATGGTGAGATGTCATTCAATCTGCGCGGACGCAGCTATCTGAAGCTGGACGACCTGTCCCAGCGCGAGATGCTCTATCTGCTCGAGCTGTCGCGCGACCTGAAGCGGGCGAAATATGCCGGAACGGAGCAGCCGACGCTCGCCGGCAAGGAGATCTGCCTGATCTTCGAGAAGACCTCGACGCGCACGCGCTGCGCCTTCGAGGTCGCCGCCCACGACCAGGGCGCGCATGTCACCTATCTCGATCCCTCCGGCAGCCAGATCGGGCACAAGGAATCGATGAAGGATACCGCCCGCGTCCTCGGCCGCATGTTCGACGCGATCGAGTTCCGCGGCTCCGGCCAGGGCATGGTCGAGGAGCTGGCGAAATATGCCGGCGTCCCCGTCTATAACGGCCTCACCGACGACTGGCATCCGACCCAGATGCTGGCCGACATGCTGACCATGGTCGAGCATTCCGAGAAGCCGAAGAGCCAGATCAGCTATGCCTTCCTCGGCGACGCGCGCAACAACATGGGCAATTCGCTGCTCGTGCTGGGGGCGATGATGGGATGCGACGTCCGCCTTGTCGCGCCGCGCGCCAACCAGCCGCATGACGACGTGCAGGCGCTGGCCAAGCGCATGGCGGCGGAAAGCGGCGCCCGCATCACCATCACCGACGACATCGACAAGGGCGTCAAGGGCGTCGACTTCGTCCACACCGACGTCTGGGTCTCGATGGGCGAGCCGAAGGAGGTCTGGGCCGAGCGCATCAAGCTGCTGACGCCGTACCAGGTCAACATGGCGCTGATGAAGAAGACGGGCAATCCGCGCGTCAAGTTCATGCATTGCCTGCCGGCGTTCCACAACACCGATACCAAGGTCGGCCAGGACATCTTCGAGAAGTTCGGCATCAGCGAGATGGAGGTCACGGACGAGGTCTTCGAGAGCCCGATGAACATCGCCTTCGAGCAGGCCGAGAACCGGCTGCACACGATCAAGGCCATCCTCGTCGCGACGCTGGGGGCCTGACATGGCCCGCATCGTCATCGCGCTGGGCGGCAACGCCCTGCTTCGACGCGGGGAGGAATTGACCGCGTCGAACCAGCGCCGCAACGCCAAGGTCGCCGCCGAGGCGCTGGCGCCGCTGGTGGCCGAGCACGAGGTCGTCATCACCCATGGCAACGGACCCCAGGTCGGCCTGCTCGCCCTGCAGGAGGAGGCCTATCCGGGCGAGGACGCGCCGCTCGACGTGCTCGGCGCCGAAACCGAGGGCATGATCGGCTACATGATCGAGCAGGAGCTCGGCAACCTGATCCCGTTCGAAAGGCCGCTCGCCACCATCCTCACCATGGTCGAGGTGTCGGCCGACGATCCCGCCTTCCAGGACCCGACCAAGTTCATCGGCAAGGTCTATCCCGAGGAGGAGGCCAAGCGGGAAGCCGCGGCGCGCGGCTGGGTCGTCAAGCCGGACGGCAAGTTCTGGCGCCGCGTGGTGCCTTCGCCGGCGCCGAAGCGGATCTTCGAGATCCAGCCCATCCGCTGGCTGCTCGAGAAGGGCGTCGTCGTCATCGCGGCCGGCGGCGGCGGCATCCCGACCATGTACGAGCCGGGCGCCGAGCGGCGGCTGGTCGGCGTCGAATGCGTGATCGACAAGGACCGCGCCTCCGGCCTGCTGGCGCGCGACATCGCCGCCGACGTCTTCGTCTGCGCCACCGATGCCGACGCCGTCTATCTTGACTGGGGCACGCCCGAGCAGAAGGCGATCCGTTCCATCAGCCCGGACGAACTCGACCGCCACAAGTTCCCGGCGGGATCGATGGGGCCGAAGGTCGACGCGGCGAAGGAGTTCGCCCGCCTCGCCGGCGGCCGCTCGATCATCTGCGCGCTGGCCGACATTCCGGCGGCCATCCGCGGCGAGAAGGGCACGACCATCGCCAACGGCCTCTGAGGCCGGATCGGGCTTCGGGCGCCGGGCCGTAAAGGAGGGTCACCTCTCCCATGGGGAGAGGTCGACGGCCGAAGGCCGGCGGGTGAGGGGTTACGCCCTATCCGGATGGTTCCCTACCCCCTCACCCGGAGCTTCGCTCCGACCTCTCCCCATGGGAGAGGTGAAGAAGAGGGTGCGGCAGGGCCCGTCGAATGCGGGCCAGACACTCAGGACGCGGCGCGCGCGCGTAGTGGCTCCGCGGCGCAGGGCACGGGACGCCCCGACCCCATCGCCTCGCGCCGGTCGCAGATCCGCGCCAGCAGCGCGGCATCGTGGCTGACCGCCAGGATGCCGATGCTCCGCTCGGCCGCGAGGCGGCGCAGGAAGGTCCAGATCCGGACCTGGGTCACGGCGTCGAGCATGGCCGAGATCTCGTCGGCGACGAGGTAGCGCAGCCCCGGCGCCAGCGCGCGGGCGATCGCGACGCGCTGCAATTCGCCGCCGGAGAGCTCGTGCGGATAGCGCTGGTCCCAGTCGGGCCGGATGCCGAGCGCGGCGCGGGTCTCCTCGTCGGGCGGGCTCGCCTCGGCCAGGATCCGTCCCACCCGCCAGCGCGGATTGACGGCCAGGATCGGCGACTGCGCCAGGAACTGCACGGGGTGGAAGCCGCCGGCGGCGACGGGGCGGCCGTCGATCACCACGCGGCCGGAATCGGGCCGGACATGCTGCGCCAGGATGCGGCCGAGGGTGGATTTGCCGATGCCCGACGGACCCGAGAGGCCGACGATCTCGCCGGGGGCGATCGCGATCGAGGCGTCGTCGAGCACCGTGCGACCCGACGCGCCGAAGCGGAACGAGATGGCGCGCGCCTCAAGCATGGTGCAGGGCCTCCGGCAAAGAGAAATCGTTCTGCGGCAGGGCCCGCCACAGCGCCCGCGCATAAGCCGAGCGCAGGCCGTCGCCGCGGCCCGAAAACGCGCTCGCCGGCTCGACGTCGATCAGCCGGCCGCCGTCGAGGATGGCGACGCGGTCCGCATAGGGAAGGGCGCCGACCAGGTCGTGCGTGATCAGCATGACGCCCTTGCCGCGCCGCGCGAAGCCGGCGAGGCGGTCGAGCACGCGCGCGGCGTTGTCCGGGTCGAGGCCGTTGGTCGGTTCGTCGGCGAGGATCAGGTCGGCCTCGCCGATCGTGGCGATCGCCATGGCGAGCCGTCGCGCCATGCCGCCGGAAAGGCTGTGCGGGAAATCGCGCGCGATGGCGGGATCGAGCCCCATGGCCTGCAGGGCGGGCTGCGCAAGGCGCGTGGCGTCGCGCTGCGAACGGCCGGCGCGCAGCGCCGCCCAGCGCAGCTGGTCGCCGTTGCGGGCGAGCGGATCGAGATAGCTGACGGATTGCGGCACCAGGCCGATGCGGCGGCCACAGAGCGCCGCCTGCGCCGTGCCGTCGAGCGGCCGGCCGTCGAACCAGAGCGAACCGCGCAGCACGGCGTTCTTCGGCAGGATGCCGAGGATCGCATGCGCCAGCAGGCTCTTGCCCGAGCCCGACGCGCCGACCACCGCCAGGACCTCGCCGGCCTCGAGCGCCAGCGAGATGGCGCCGAGCGCCTCGACCTCGACATGCCGGAACAGCCGGTCGTAGCGTCGGAAATGAAGCGAGAGGCTGTCGATCTCGAGCAGGGTCACGCCCGTTACTCCTGGCTCGCGCGCGGGTCGGTGAGGGTGCGCAGCCCGTTGCCGATGGCGTCGAAGCAGAGCACGACGAGGAGCAGCGACAGGCCGGGGAAGAGCCCGAGCCACCAGCGGCCCGCCGTCAGGTAGCGCATTGATTCCGACAGCAGGATGCCGATCGCCGGCAGCGACGGCTCCAGGCCGAAGCCCAGGAAGGTCAGGCCTGCCTCGTGCAGGATGGCATGTGGGAACATCAGCACCAGCCCGACCAGCATCTGCGGCACGAGATGCGGCAGGAAGTGGTGCCGCGCGACGAACCACCAGGAGCGGCCGAAGCGGCGCGACACGGTGACGTATTCGGCGTGCCGCAACTGCAGGATCTCGGCGCGCAGGATGCGGGTCAGGCGCGGCCAGTGGGTGACCGCCACCGCGATGATGACGGCGGTGGTGCCGCCGCCGAGCGCAAACGAGATCAGGATCAGCAGCACCAGATGCGGCAGGCCCATGGTCGCGTCGACGAGGAACGACACGACGGCGTCGGCGCCGCGCCCGAGCGTCGCCGCGGCCAGCGCCAGAGCCGTCGCGATGACGACCGAGAAGCTCGCCGCCAGCAGGCCGACCTTCAGGCTGACGGCGAGGCCCTTGATCGTGCGGGCGAGCATGTCGCGGCCCATCGGGTCGGTGCCGAACGGGTGCGCCAGCGAAGGCGGCAGCAGGCGGGCGGCGAAATCGGCGCGGATGCCGGTCTGGCCGAGCAGGCCTGCCGCGACGAGGACGCCGAGCACGATGGCAAGACCGGATGCGGCGAGGATCGCCGCCGTGGCGCGGCCGTTGAGGCGGCGCGCGGTCTCGCCATGGTGGGCTGCGAGCGTCATGGCGCGGCTCCCTGCACGGCGTCGGGATCGGCCATGCGCGGGTCGACCAGGCGGTAGAGCGCGTCGGCGATCGTGTTGCCGGTCGACACGAAGAGGGTGGTGAACAGCGTGATGGCGAGCAGCAGCGGCACGTCGCCCCGGATCCCCGCCTCGATGGTGGCGCGGCCGAGGCCCGGATAGGCGAAGACCTGCTCGGCCAGAACGGAGCCGCCGAACAATTCGCCGAGCGAGGCGAACAGCACCGTGATCGCCGGCAGCGCGGCGTTGCGCGCGCCGTGGCGCAGCGCGATGTCGAGCCGCGACGCGCCCTGCGCCTGGGCGTAGAGCACGTAGTCGGAGCGCATGATCTCGATCATCTTGGCGCGGGTGTGCAAGGCGATCTGCGCGATACCGAGGATCGACAGCGCGGCAAGCGGCAGGATCAGGTGGCGGATCCGCTCGACGAGCGTGACGTCCTCGGGCAGCACGCCGACCGGCCCGGCGCAGCAGACCGGCGTCCAGCCGAGCGAGACCGAAAACACCATCAACAGCAGGATGGCGATCCAGAAGGTCGGCGTCGACGCCAGTACATAGGCGTAGACGCGGATCAGCCGGTCGGCCCAGCCGCCCTGCCAGGCGCCGGCGGCGATGCCGAGCGCGAAGCCGAACAGGCCGGAGAAGATCCAGGCCAGCCCCATCAGCACCAGCGAGGTCCTGAAGCGCGTGCCGATCACCTCGGCGACCGGGGCGTTGTAGGTGACGCTCCAGCCGAGATCGCCGGCGAGGAGGTTGCCCAGCCATTTCGTGAACTGCACGCCGACCGGCTGGTCGAGGCCCCATTCGGCCGCGATCAGCGCCCGCTGTTCGGGCCCGACCTTGGCGATGTCCGGCCCGAGATAGGCATTGATCGGATCGACCGGCGACATCTTGGCGAGCGCGAAGGCGACGAGCGCCACCGCGATCAGCACGAGGGCGAGGCGGACGATCCGGAAGGCGATGAAGCGGGGCCAGGGCTGCATGAGTTCGGCCTAGTGCGTTTCAGGCAAGGCGGATGCCCGTTCGCGTGGGGCGACGCGAACGGGCATGGCGTGAGCGGTTCGTCGAAATGCGGAACCGGCTCAGTCGCAGGTCCACTTCCAGTTCTGGATCGACGCCGTGATCGGCCAGCCATGGCCATGCGGTTCGATCTGGGTCTGGCCGACGTCGAGGCATTCCTGGACGAAATAGACGTGGTCGAGATTGGCGAGCCAGGCCCAGCCGGCCTCGCCCTTCGGGCCGAAGCCGGTGGTGCCGTCCCATTCGGCCTTCTGCCAGGCCGGATAGGAAGCTTCCAGGCTCGCCGCCGACTGGGCCTCGGCCAGGTGGCGATCGACCGCTTCGCTGGCGAAATAGCCGGGGTTGAAGTAGCCGATCCCGCCGAAGCCGCTCTGGTAGAGGCTGTAGACCTCGAGCGGGCTGTGGCTGCCCCAGCCGAACAGCACCGGCTCGGCATGCATGACGCGCTCGATCGCCTCCCAGGTGATGCCCTGCGCCGTCGCCTCGATGCCGAGCGGCAGCAGCAGCTCGGCCAGCGTCATGGCGATCGCCTGGCGGGTCGAATCGGAAGCCGGGTAGTTGATCGGGAAGGCGACGCGGACGCCGTCCCTGGCGCGGATGCCGTCCGCGCCGGCAACCCAGCCGGCCTCGTCGAGCAGGGCCTTGGCGGCGTCGAGGTCATAGCCGACGGCGGCCTCGGCATTCGACCAGGGCAGGCCGTCGGCCGGGCCGTAGGCCGGCGTGCCGTGGCCGTGCAGCGCCACGTCGACGATCACCTTGCGGTCGACGCCGAGATTGATCGCCTGGCGGATGGCGCGGTCCGAGGTGACGGCGTTGCCGAGCTTCTCGCCCTTGGCGTTGGTCTTGCCCTCGTCGCGGAGCATCGGGAAGGTCAGGCCGCGATTGTCGACGGTGCGCGAGACGACGGTCTTGAAGCCCTTCGGCACGTTGTCGGCGAGCGCGGCGGGTGCCGAGACCATGTCGACCTGGCCGGCGCCGGCCGCCGCCAGGCTGGTGTCCTCGCCGGTGAACAGGAAGGTGACCCGCTCGAATTCCGGCTTCTTGCCGTAATAGTGGGGGTTGGCCTTGACGATCAGCTGCTCACCCTCGGTCCAGGAGACCAGCTCGTAGGGGCCGGAACCGATCGGCTGGCGCGCATAGCCCTTGCCATATTTCGCCGCCGGCACGATGCCGAGCGCGTAGAAATGCTCGGTGAAGGTGATCCAGGGTTTCTTCAGCCGGATCACGACGGTCGCATCGTCGGTCGCCGTGGCGCTTTCCATGACGGTCAGGTCGAGCGCGCCGCCGGCCTTGGCGGCCTCGGTGAAGGTGAAGGCGACATCGCGGGCGGTGAGCGGCGTGCCGTCGGAGAATTTCGCGTCGGGCCGGACCTGGATCGTCCAGGTCAGGCGATCCTCCGACAGCGACGTTCCGGTGGCGAGGTCCGGCACGGTGTTCATCGCGGGGTCGCGCGAGAGCAGCGTCGACTGGAACAGCGGGTGGCCGTAGCGGCCCCAGCCGAGCAGCGGGTCGTAGCCGGTGTCGGGCTCGCCGCCGATCGCCAGCACCAGCTCGGTCTTTGCCGCCGCGATGGCGTCGCCCGCGAGCAGGGTTCCCGCGACGAGGGCAAGGCCGAGTGCCAGTGCCGGCCTGACGAAGATGCGCATGGGACTGTCCCTGACTGGTGGTCGCGGTGGTGCGGCCCCCTGCCGACAACCTCCGTTTGGTCAAGTCGACCAGAGAGTGTGAGGTCTGTCAACAAAGCTCATACGAAATTCCGGTCACAAATCGCGCGACCGGAAGCGATCGGGGCGCGGCGGGGAACGGGCGGGCGGCGGCGGGGTTGAATCGCGGAGCAGGCGGCCGCCGGGCCGCGACGGCTAGGAGGATGCGATGACCCAGTTCACCGAACAGCAGATCGCCGACGAGGCGCACCGGCTCTGGCTGGCGGAGGGAAGCCCGGAGGGCCGCGCCGCCTGTCACTGGCAGCAGGCGATCCTGAACCTGAAGGCGCGCGCCGGCCAGCCGCCGAAGAGCCAGAGCGAGGTGGCCGGCGAGGCGATGTCGCCGGAGCAGATCGCCGCCGAGCTCTGAGGGCCGGCGCCGGCCTTGCCGGAAGTCCGCGCGATGGGCTCCAAAAGCAAAAGCCCCGCATCCGGTCCGGAATGCGGGGCTTTTGCAGAAATTGGTGCCCAGAAGAGGACTCGAACCTCCACGACTTTCGTCACACGGACCTGAACCGTGCGCGTCTACCAATTCCGCCATCTGGGCGCGGACGGATGAATAAGGGGACCCCGTTGCCTTGTCAATCACGAGACGACGCGCTCGGTCCGGATAATTCGAGGCTGGGGAAAACTTCTGAGCCACCTACGCCGTTCCGCGCGGAACGGCTCGGGTTCCCGGTCGCTGGCCCGGTTCTCCTCCGGCGCGCGGCTTTCTCGCCCTCCGGTTTCCGCCTCGCGCGGACGCCCTCAGAGCGCGTAGCCCGACTGCCGCGCCAGGTCGACCAGCGAGGTGGCCGGGCGCGGGCCGATATGGCTGATCACCTCGCCGGCGGCGAGCGCGCCGAGGGCCGCGGCGGTCTTGAGGTCGAGGCCCTTGGCGACGGCATAGAGGAAGCCGGACGCGTAGAGGTCGCCGGCGCCGGTGGTGTCGATCACGTCCTCGACCACGGTGGCCGGCACGTGCTCGATGCGGTCCGGCGTCACCACATAGGAGCCCTCGGCGCCGACGGTGACGGCGGCGACGCGGCAGTCGTTGCGGAGCGCCTTCAGCGCCGTGTTGAAGCTCGACGTCTCGTAGAACGACTTCAGCTCGACCTCGTTGGCGAACAGGATGTCGATCGTGCCGTCGCAGAGCAGGCGCGTGAAGTCGCCGCGGAAGCGATCGACGCAGAACGCGTCGGACAGCGTCAGCGACACCTGGCGCCCCGCCTTGTGGGCGATGTCGGCCGCCTTGAAGAAGGCGTCGCGGGCGCTCGGCGCGTCCCACAGGAAGCCCTCGAAATAGGTGATCTTGGTGTCGGAGAACAGCGTCGGGTCGATGTCGTCGGGCGTCAGCTCGTGGCAGGCGCCGAGATAGGTGTTCATCGTCCGCTCGCCGTCCGGCGTGATGAAGATCATCGAGCGCGCCGTCGGGGCGCCGCCGACCAGCGGCGAGACGTCGAAGGTGGCGCCGATCGAGCGCATGTCGTGCCGGTAGACGGCGCCGAGGTCGTCGTCCGCCACCTTGCCGACGAAGGCGGTGCTGCCGCCGAGCGAGGCGATGCCGGCGACGGTGTTGCCGGCCGAGCCGCCCGAGGCGGAGATCGCCGGGCCCATGGCGTTGTAGAGCCGCTGCGACTCGGTCATGTCGACCAGGCGCATCGCGCCCTTGACCAGCTGCTGCTCGACCAGGAAGTCCTCTTCCGCCCGCGCCAGAATGTCGACGATCGCGTTTCCGATCCCGAGAACGTCGTAGCGGGCTTCCGTCATGGGTCTGTCCTGAATGGCAAAAGAGAAGAAGATGCAGGTAAGCGCGGCCGCCGGGCCGTCGCCGTGACGGAGCCGGACTATACAGTCGGTCCTTCGCCGCGCAACAGGACTCGCGCGGCGTCCCTCGCGATTGCCTTGCGGCGCGGGCCTCGCCATCCTATCTGCCAACGTCGTTGCCCGGGGGAAACCGCATGTTGCAGGCTGCTTGGCTCGCGCTCACCGACATCTGGACGCCGCCGTTCCGCGCGGTGCTGTGGAAGTCGCTCGCCCTCACTTTGGCGCTCTTGATCCTGATCTGGTTCGGCCTGCAGGCGCTGGTCGTGATGTTCGCCGACTGGCCGAGCCAGCCCTGGATCCAGACCTCTGTGGCTGTTGTCACCGGCTTCGGGCTGGTCGTCGGCCTCGCCTTCCTGATCGCGCCGGTCTCGGCGCTGATGGCCGGTCTCTTCTCGGACGACATCGCGGCGGTGGTCGAGGCGACGCACTATCCGCAGGACCCGCCCGGCCGGGGGCTGCCGTTCTTCAAGGGCCTCGCCGCGACGCTCGGCTTCACCGCCACGGTGATCCTCGTCAACCTCGTCTGCCTGTTCCTGCTGCTGATCCCCGGCGTCAATCTCGTCGCCTTCTTCATCGGCAACGGCTATCTGCTCGGGCGCGAATTCTTCGAACAGGCGGCGGCGCGCTTCCGCCCGGTCGAGGCGGCGCGCGAACTGCGGCGCCAGAACGCGGGGCTGGTGCTCGCCGGCGGCTTCGTCATCGCGCTGTTCCTGGCGATCCCGATCCTCAACCTTTTGACGCCGCTCTTCGCGACGGCGTTCATGACGCATCTCAACAAGCGCGTGACGGGTTCCAGACCGGTCGGAAACTAGGCAAGATGCCCCGACATCACGGGGGAAAGCCATGCTCGCCGACCTTTTGCTCGCCATCGGCCATTTCCTGATCGTCTTCGCCATCGTCACGCTGCTGGCGATGGAGCTGATGCTGCTGAAGCCGGGCCTCTCCGGCGCGGCGATCGAGAAGCTCGGACGGGTCGACGCGCTCTATGGCGGCGTCGCGATGCTCCTGATCGCCGTCGGCTTCGGCCGCGTCTTCCTCGGCCTGAAGGGCTCGGAGTTCTACACCCACAACTGGCTGTTCTGGGCCAAGATCGCCGCCTTCGTGGCGATGGGGCTGCTGTCGATCCGGCCGACGCGGGCGATCCTCGCCTGGCGCCGCCAGGCGAAGGCGGATCCGTCCTTCGCCCCGGGCGCGGCCGAGATCGCGGCGACGCGGCGCATGGTCCATGCCGAGACGGCGGCGCTGGTGCTGGTCGCGATCCTCGCCTCGCTGATGGCGCGCGGCATCGGGCTCTGAGGGGCTCAGGCGATTGTCTTGTCCGGGTAGCGGCAGAGGTCGTTGATGAGGCAGACGGCGCAGTCGGGCTTGCGCGCCTTGCAGACATAGCGGCCGTGCAGGATCAGCCAGTGATGCGCGTGCAGCATGTATTTCGCCGGGATGATCCGGTTCAGCTCCTTCTCGACGGCGTCGACCGTCTTGCCCGGCGCGAGCCCGGTGCGGTTGCCGATCCGGAAGATATGCGTGTCGACGGCGATGGTCGGATGGCCGAAGGCGATGTTCAACACGACATTCGCCGTCTTGCGGCCGACGCCGGGCAGGGCCTCCAGCGCGGCGCGGTCGTCGGGAACCTCGCCGCCATGCAGCTCGACCAGCATGCGCGACAGGCCGATGACGTTCTTCGCCTTGGTGCGATAGAGGCCGATCGTCTTGATGTGGTCGCTGACCTGTTCCTCGCCGAGCGCCAGCATCTTGGCCGGCGTGTCGGCGATGGCGAACAGCGCCCGCGTCGCCTTGTTGACGCCGGCGTCGGTCGCCTGCGCCGACAGCACGACGGCGACGAGCAGGGTGAAGGTGTTGACGCTCTCGAGCTCGCCCTGCGGCTCGGGATCGCGCGCCTGGAAGCGGGCGAACACCTCCTCCACCTCGGCCCTGGTGAAGCGCTTCGGCGGGCGCGCGGCCTTTCGGCGCGGCGGCGGGGCGGGGGGAAGGTGCTGCGGATCGGACATGCATCCTCTATACTGACGAGCCATGAGTGACCGCAATGTCGAGATGGATGCCGGACCTCAGCGTGACGAACTCCTGTTCCACGCAACGCTGAAGCCGTATCGCTCGCTGTCGCCGCGCGGCTTCGCGGCGCTCCTGATGTTCGTCGGCGCCACCTGCTTCCTGAGCGGCCTCCTGTTCTGGTCGATGGGCGCCTGGCCGATCGCCTTCTTCTTCGGCCTCGATCTCCTGATCATCCAGTTCGCCTTCAAGATGAATTACCGCGCCGCGCGCGCCTGCGAGATCGTCGAGCTGAGCCGTGACCGCCTGACCGTGTGCCGGATCGCCGCGAACGGCCGCGCCGAGGATTTCGCCTTCAATCCCTATTGGGCGAAGCTCGAGGTCGATCGCCACGAGGAGTTTGGCATCACGCGCATGGTGCTGGCCTCGCATGGCCGCCGCCTTTCGATCGGCGGCTTCCTCAATCCGGACGATCGCGAGAGCTTCGCCGCGGCCTTTTCCAAGGCGCTCGCCTCGGCCCGCCACGCCTGAGGATGTCGATCCGCACTTGAACAGCGGCCGGCTTCGGCGATATTCCCCGCAATCACATCGGAGCGACGCACGGGGTGAGCATGGCCGACGGCAATCTCTTCATTTTCGGCATGGGTTTTTCCGGCCTCGCCACGGCGCGCCTTGTCCGCGGCGACTACGCCTCGATCGGCGCCACGGTGCGCACCGAGGAGAAGGCGGCGGCGCTCCGGGCCGAGGGCATCGACGCCCATGTCTTCGACGGCGAGACGGTGTCGGACGCTCTGGTCGCGGCGGTGAAGCGGGCGACGCACGTCATCCAGTCGATCCCGCCGGGCACGGCCGGCGATCCGGTGATCACGCTCTTGCGCGACGCGCTCGTCGGCGCGGAGAGGCTCGCCTGGATCGGCTATCTCTCCACCGTCGGCGTCTATGGCGACCATGATGGCGGCTGGGTTGACGAGACGACCGAGCCCAATCCGCTCTCGGGCCGCTCGGTCGAGCGCGTGCGCGCCGAGGCGGAGTGGCGCATCCTCGGCGACGAGCGCGGCATCCCCGTCGCGCTGCTGCGCCTTTCGGGCATCTACGGCCCCGGCCGCAACGCGCTGGTGCAGCTCGCCGAAGGCACGGCGCGGCGGCTGGTGAAGCCGGGCCAGATCTTCAACCGCATCCATGTGGCTGACATCGCGACGGCGGTCGCCGCCGCCGCGGCGCGAAAGGCGTCCGGCGTCTTCAACGTCACCGACGACGAGCCGGCGCCGCCGCAGGACGTCGTCACCTATGCGGCCGAGCTCGCCGGCTATCCCCTGCCGCCGGAAATCGATTTCGCCACCGCCGACCTGCCGCCGATGGTCCGCTCCTTCTATGGCGAGAACAAGCGCGTCGGAAACGGCCGCCTCGCCGCCGATCTCGGCGTGACGCTCGCCTTCCCGACCTATCGCGAAGGCATCGCGGCGCTCTGGCAGGACGGCAGCTGGCGCGGCTGATCAGCCGGCGAGCCACGCCCAGAGCAGCGCCTCAGGCATCAGTTTCTGGCGGAACAGCGACTATGGTGTTGTCTGCTACCGTGTAGCCGAGAGCTGACAAGCGAATCTGCGTCGCGGGAATTGATGCCTGCAACTGGACTGAGATATCCTTAATGGTCGCACCGACGCGGGCTAGTTTCGTTACAACGCTTTTGGGTAGCAAAAGCCGGGAAGCGAATTGGTTCGCTTGTGTCTCTTCGAGGCGAGTGATCGCCTCATTGTAGAACTGTCCAGTCGGCACACTACGGTAGGCCTTACTATCATCGACACCGTCGCCGATCAGGTGAGCGTGCAAGAGGTAGTGACCTAGCTCATGCGCCATAGTGAAGCGTTGACGGTAGTAGGTGTCTGACTTGTTGATCGAAATCTTAAATTTTCCGTCGGGCAGTTTCGCCAGTTGGCCGGCGATTTCTTCATCCAAGTCTGCCTTTTTATCTAGTTCGATTCCCATTCCACGAATGATGGCCTCGATATTCACAGGGGGGCCAAGGTGACGCTTTGCAATTTCGGTGAAATTAGTGCTCATTTTTGTCCCCCTCGAACGCTGCAGCTATCTGGTTTGCAGTCCCTTCCGATATTTGATTTTCATGAGCTTCTGAAGCTCTAAGCATAGATACTATACTATGTTTAATGCGCTCATTATTCAATATGGCCTCTCCCAATATCTCGGGAGTTATCAGGTTGGGTAACTTAGCTGAAATATGGCTGGTAGCTTCCTCTGCGGCAGCGTGTACGGCGGCGCCCCGGATAAGGAAGAAACTCGCGATTGCGCCGAATGCCAGCACTGTTGCCAAGACCGTAAGGCTCAATGAGAGGAGATCCAGGCGACCCAGCTGTGCCGCGACGTTTATCGCGTCGTAGCTCTTTTCACATGAAGGGCAGAAGAGGTCACGAACCGTCTGCCAGGCCGTAGAATTCGATTTTCCAAACGGGCCACCCAGAAAAAGAAAGAGAACAACAGCGAGCCACACAAAATGTGCAAGCATGGATGTCACGGCTAGCGTCAATAGCCATGCACTTTTCCTAGCCATTCCATCCCCCCGGTTTGCGCGGCTGCTTATCATGTACGCTACTAGCAGATGTCAAATTCGAGGGCGGTCTCGAAGACAAGAAAGCGGTTCAGCCCCCATAGCGTTCCGCCTTGATGCTGGCGAAGGGGAGGCCGGCCGAAAGCGCGAGATCGGCGGCGGCGCCGACGAAGGGCGTCGCGCCGCAGATAAAGCTGGTCCTCGGCGGTGCCGGCAGGCTGGCGAGCGCCGCCTCGATCAGCGCGGCGTCGATGCGGCCATGGCGGATGCCGGGCGTGCGCGGCGTCTCGCGTGTCACCGTCGCGAACAGGTGGAAATGCGGCTCGTCGCGGTCGCGCTGCAGCAGCTCGTCGCGCCAGATCAGCTCGTCCTCAGTCCGCGCCGACAGGATCAGTGCGGCCGGGATGTCGGGCGCCGCTTCGGCGCGGTGGCGCAGCATCGCCATCAGCGGCACCAGCCCCGATCCGCCCGCGATCAGTAAGACCGGCCCGCCATCCTCGGCGCGCCAGACGAAATGGCCGCCGATCGGGCCGCGGATCTCGATCGTGTCGCCGATCTCGGCCACTTCGTGGAAGAAGGGCGACACCTCGCCGTCGTCGATCAGGTCGATGGCGAGGTCGAAGGTGCCGGTCGCGTCGGGCGCCGAGGCGATCGAATAGCTGCGCTCGGCCTGGTAGCCGTCCGGCGCGGTGAGGCGCAGGTCGACGTGCTGGCCGGCGGTGAAGCCCGGCCAGTCGGCTGGTCGGAAGGTGAAGATCTTCACGCGCGGCGTGGCGCGCGTGATGGCGGTGATCGTCGCCGGCTGCCAGAGCAGGCGGTCGGGCTGCGGCGCGACGAAGGGCGGGACGTTGGGCATGGCAGAGATGTGAGGAGCGAGGGGAGGGGGCGGGCGGTCTCAGTCGCCCGTGAAGCGTTGCTCTTGCCACGGATCGCCGCGCATGTGGTAGCCCCTGAGCTCCCAGAACCCGGCCTCGTCGCGGTTGGTGAACTGCAGACCGTTCACCCATTTGGCCGATTTCCAGAAATAGAGATGCGGCACCAGCAGCCGCGCCGGCCCGCCATGGTTCGGCGGGATCGGCTGGCCCTCGAAATGGGTCGCGATCATCGCCTTGCCGTTCGTGAGATCGTCGGTCGGCACATTGGTCGAATAGCCGTCATAGGCATGGGCGAGGGTGAAGGGGCTCGGCGCCGCGATGCCGGCCTCGGCCAGGATGTCGTCGATGGTGACGCCCGACCAGGCGGTATTGAACTTCGACCACTTCGTCACGCAGTGGATGTCGCGGGTGAGCTTGGTGCGGGGGAGCTGGTTGAATTCGTCAAAGCTCCAGCTCGCGACCGGGCGCACGCCGTCCTTGACGGTGAAGCGCCAGGTCGCGAGGTCGACGCGCGGCGTCGGCCCGGCCGAGAGGACGGGAAAATCCTCGGTGAGATATTGCCCGGGCGGCAGCCGCTCGACGATGCCGTCGGTGGGACGCCTGCCGGTGAAGCCGCGCGTTGCCATGGCCTTGCTCCGTGTTCGCGGGGCGGATCGGGTATCCGCCCGGCGGGATCGCGCCGTCAGGCGATCGCCTCGACGGCCTGGATCAGTTTCTTCAGGTCCTCGGGCCGCGACAGGCGATGGCCGGCATCCTTGATCAGGGTCAGCACGACATCGTCCTGGGCCAGCTGCGTGACGAGGTCGATCGCGACCTGGTACGGCACCTCGTCGTCGAGGACACCCTGGATGATATGGACCGGCGCGCCGAGCGCAACTGGCCTGTGGCCGATCAGGTGCGCCTCGCCGTCGTCGATCAGCTCCTTGGTGATCAGATAGGGCTGGTCCGAATAGGCGCTCGGCTGCTTCAGCGCGCCGGTCGTCTCCATTTCCTGCCGCTCGGCCGGCGTCATCCGGGCGAGGATCAGGTCGCGCGTCATGTCGACGGCGGGCGCCAGCAGCACGAGGCCGGCGACGCGGCCGGGCTCGGTGCCGGCGAGCTCGAGCGCCAGCAGCAGGGCGATCCAGCCGCCCATCGACGAGCCGACGAGGATCTGCGGCCCCTCGGTCGTGTCGAGCACGGCGCGCGCTTCTTCCAGCCAGCGCGTGATCGTGCCGTCGGCAAAATCGCCGCCGGAGGCGCCGTGGCCGGAATAGTCGAAGCGGGTCAGCGCACGGCCCTTTTCGGCCGCCCATTCGTCCAGCGCCTCGGCCTTCGAGCCGCGCATGTCGGACATGAAGCCGCCGAGGAAGACCACGCCGGGCGCGGCGCCGGGGCGTGCCAGGATGGCGATCGACCGGGTATCGGCGCCGGCGCCGACATCGAGGGTTCTGTGTTCTGACTGCATCACTTGCTCTCCGGTCGCGTGATTCGGACCCCGAACCGGTGCGGGTTGGGCCGAAACGGCGGCTTTCGGTTGACTTTCACGCGGGCTTGGCCGAGTTTCCCCATTCTGCCGGGACGTTTGACCCGCGCGCGCCACGCCTTGCTCCGCCCGGATCGGGTTTCCGCCCGGGCCTAGCCAAAGACGTGGTTCGTACCCATTTAGTCAAGCTACCCGCCGGATTCTTAAACGTTAGAGGAGACTGCCCCCATTCGCCGTCCGTTCAAAGCGCAGGAGCCCACCAAGGAGGGGCCGCGTATCAACCGCGAGATTCGTGGTGTCCGTGAAGTTCAGTTGATCGGAGAGGACGGCCAGAATATCGGCGTCATCTCGATCCAGGATGCGCTTGCCGCCGCGCAGGAGGCCGGTCTGGATCTCGTCGAGATCTCGCCGAACGCCGCGCCGCCGGTTTGCAAGATCCTCGATTTCGGCCGCTTCAAGTATCAGACCCAGAAGAAGGCCAACGAGGCTCGCAAGAACCAGAAGGTCGTCGAGGTCAAAGAGATCAAGATGCGCCCCGCCATCGATGACCACGACTACGAGGTCAAGATGAAGGCGATCAAGCGCTTCTTCGAAGAGGGCGACAAGGTCAAGCTGACGCTCCGCTTCCGCGGACGTGAGATGGCCCACCAGCACCTCGGCATGAAGCTGCTCGAGCGCGTGCGCGACGAGACCGCGGAGATCTCCAAGGTCGAGGCGGAGCCGAAGCTCGAGGGTCGCCAGATGATCATGGTGCTCGCCCCCCGCTGAGTTTCAGCCGACCCAGCGTTCGATGCTGCAAGATGGCGGACCGATCGATCGGCCCGCCCTTATCTTTTCGGGGCCGGTGCGCGCGCTCGCGTCGCCTGGTCCGCTTTGGCTGGCCGGCACGGCTGGCAGGTCACTTCGGACCTTGCCACCTGCGTCCGCGCCCGCTATAAACCCGCCGTTTCCGAGCCGCCCGGCGCGAGGAACGCCGATCCGTTGGCGATTTTCTCAGGGCATGCCGCGTCGGCTCACGAATGCTTCCATGCCGAAGCGACCATCCGGCCGCCCGTCGCAAGACAGGCGCAAGGTGGTTCTCATCTCGGCAGCATGATTAAGGATGAGCAAAATGCCCAAGTTGAAGACCAAGAGCGGCGCCAAGAAGCGCTTCAAGCTCACGGGTACGGGACGCGTCAAGGCAGGCCAGGCCGGCAAGCGCCATGGCATGATCAAGCGCACCGCCAAGTTTGTCCGCAATGCTCGTGGCACGACCACGCTTTCGGACGCGGATGCGAAGATCGTCAAGCAGTTCCTGAACGGCTGATCCGTCCCCCTTACCTGGAGTTTGAACCATGTCGCGAGTTAAGCGGGGCGTAACGTCTCACGCCAAGCACAAGAAGGTCCTGAAGCGCGCCAAGGGCTTCTACGGCCGTCGCAAGAACACCATCCGCACGGCCAAGGCCGCGGTCGATAAGGCCGCCCAGTACGCCTACCGTGACCGCAAGGCCAAGAAGCGCAATTTCCGCGCGCTCTGGATCCAGCGCATCAACGCGGCCGTCCGCGAAGTTGCCGAGAACCTCACCTACAGCCGATTTATCGATGGCCTCGCGAAGGCCGGGATCGAAGTCGACCGCAAGGTGCTGGCCGAACTGGCGATCAGCCAGCCGGCTGCCTTCAAGGCGCTGGTCGATCAGGCTCAGGGCGCCCTCAAGGCCGCCTGAGTGGGGATGGCCGCCTCCGGGCGGCCTCCCGCCGGACTTTCCGGGGCCGGAACGCAACCGCGCCGCCGCCGCTCGTGAGCGGCTGCGGCGTTTGGCGTGATCCGGCGAGCATTCCTCTTCGGATCGAACTGACGATTGATCCGGCGCCGCCCAGGCGCCCATGAGGAATGACATGTCCGATCTCGAACTTCTCGAACGCGACATCCGCGCGGCCATCGACGGCGCTTCCGACGAAGCCGCCATCGAGACGATCCGCGTCTCCGCCCTCGGCAAGAAGGGCTCCGTCTCCGAACTTCTGAAGGGCCTCGGCGGCATGACGCCGGACGAGCGCAAGGTCATGGGACCGGCGCTGAACGGCCTTCGCGACCGCGTCACGGAAGCGCTCACCGCCCGCCGCGCCACGCTGAAGGAAGCCGGCCTCGCCGCGCGCCTTGCGTCGGAAGCGGTCGACGTCACGCTGCCGCTCCGGTCCAGCCCGCTCGAGCAGGGCCGCATCCATCCGATCTCCCAGGTGATCGACGAGATCTCGGCGATCTTCGGCGACCTCGGCTTCGCCATCGCCGAAGGTCCCGACATCGAGACCGACCACTACAATTTCACGGCGCTCAATTTTCCCGTCGGCCATCCGGCCCGCGAGATGCACGACACCTTCTTCTTCAATCCGGACGAGAAGGGCGAGCGGCTGCTACTTCGGACCCATACCTCCCCGGTGCAGATGCGCACGATGGAGAGCCAGAAGCCGCCGATCCGCATCATTGCGCCCGGCCGCACCTACCGCAACGACAGCGACCAGACCCATACGCCGATGTTCCACCAGGTCGAGGGCCTGGTGATCGACACGTCGAGCCATATCGGCCATCTGAAGTGGCTGCTGGAAGAATTCTGCCGCGCCTTCTTCGAGGTCGAGAAGGTCGAGATGCGCATGCGTCCGTCCTTCTTCCCCTTCACCGAGCCGTCGATGGAAGTCGACATCCGCTGCAAGCGGGTCGGCAATGAGGTGCGCTTCGGCGAGGGCGACGACTGGCTGGAAATCCTCGGCTGCGGCATGGTCCATCCGAACGTCATCCGCTTCGCCGGCCTCGATCCCGACGTCTATCAGGGCTTCGCCTTCGGCATGGGCATCGACCGCATCGCCATGCTGAAATACGGCATGCCCGACCTCAGAGCCTTCTTCGACGCCGATCAGCGCTGGCTGAACCATTACGGCTTCCGCCCGCTTGACCTGCCCACCCTCGTCGGCGGCCTGAGCGCGTAAAGGAAAGACCCATGAAATTCACGCTTTCCTGGCTCAAGGAGCATCTTGAGACCACTGCCACGCTCGACGAGATCACCGATGCGCTGACCCGCGTCGGTCTCGAGGTCGAGGAGGTCGAGGACAAGGCGAAGCTGCTCGCCCCCTTCACCATCGCCTATGTCGTCTCGGCAATTCAGCATCCGAACGCCGATCGCCTGCGCGTCTGCATGGTCGATACCGGCTCGGGCGAGCCCGTGCAGGTGGTCTGCGGCGCGCCGAACGCCCGCACCGGCATGAAGGGCGTCTTCTCGCCGGCCGGCACCTACATTCCCGGCAAGGGCATCACGCTCTCCGTCGGCACCATCCGCGGCGTCGAGAGCCACGGCATGCTCTGCTCGGAAGCCGAGCTGGAGCTGTCCGAGGACCATGACGGCATCATCGAGCTGCCGGACGACGCGCCGGTCGGCATGGGCTATGCCGAATATGCCGGCCTCGGCGATCCCGTCATCGACATCGCCATCACGCCGAACCGCCCGGATTGCCTCGGCATCCATGGCGTCGCGCGCGATCTGGCCGCGGCTGGCCTCGGCACGCTGAAGGATCGTTCGGTCGCCCCGGTCGAGGGCAAGTTCCCGTCGCCGGTCGCCGTCCATTTCGATTTCGGCGACACGCCGCCGCTGACGCCGGCCTTCGCGCTCCGCCTGGTGCGCGGCGTCAAGAACGGCCCCTCGCCGGAATGGATGCAGCAGAAGCTGCGCGCCATCGGGCTCCGGCCGATCAACGCGCTGGTCGACATTACCAATTACCTGACCTTCGACCGCGGCCGGCCGCTGCACGTCTTCGACGCGGCCAAGGTCAAGGGCGACCTGACGGTGCGCCGCGCCGTCAGCGGCGAGACGCTGCTGGCGCTCGACGGCAAGACCTACGCGCTCGACCCGTCGATCTGCGTCATCTCCGATGACAACGGCATCGAATCGCTCGGCGGCATCATGGGCGGCGAGGCGTCGGGCTGCTCCGACGACACCGTCGACGTGCTGATCGAATCGGCGCTCTGGGAGCCGCTCAACATCGCCCAGACCGGCCGCAAGCTCGGCATCAACTCGGACGCGCGCTACCGCTTCGAGCGTGGCGTCGATCCGGCCTTCATGCTGCCGGGCCTCGAGCTCGCCACCCGCCTGGTGCAGGAGATCTGCGGCGGCGAGGCCAGCGACGTCGTCGTCACCGGCGCCGCGCCGGAGCCGCATCTGTCGCTTGCCTTCCCGATCGCCGAGGTCAAGCGCCTCGCCGGCATCGACCCGACCGAGGACGAGATCCGCCGCGTGCTGACCGCGCTCGGCTTCACCGTCTCGGGCGCCGCGCCGGTGCTGACCGTCGGCGTGCCGTCCTGGCGTCCTGACGTCGATGGCAAGGCCGACCTGGTCGAGGAAGTCATGCGCATCCTCGGCGTCGACCGCGTGCCGTCGACGCCGCTGCCGAAGTCGGAGAACGTCTCCAAGCCGGTGCTGACGCTCGCACAGACCCGCACCCGCCGCGCCAAGCGGGCGCTGGCCGCGCGCGGCCTGGTCGAGGCGGTGACCTGGTCCTTCGTCGCCAAGCCGGTGGCCGAGGCCTTCGGCGGCGGCAAGCCGGAGCTGGCGCTCGCCAACCCGATCTCGACCGACATGTCGGACATGCGGCCGAGCCTGCTGCCGGGGCTGCTTCTGGCGTCGCAGCGCAATGCCGACCGCGGCTTCGCCGATCTCGCGCTGTTCGAAGTCGGGCAGATCTTCCGCGGCATCAAGCCGGCCGACCAGCTGACATCAGCGACCGGCATCCGCCGCAACACGGCGACGGTCAACGGCGCCGGCCGCCACTGGCAGGGCAAGGCGCCCGCCGTCTCGGTCTATGACGCCAAGGCGGATGCGCTTGCGCTTCTCGATGCGCTCGGCGCCCAGGTGGACAAGTTCCAGATCGTCGCCGGCGCGCCGTCCTGGTTCCATCCCGGCCGCTCGGGCACGATCCAGCTCGGTCCGCAGAACATCATCGGCTGGTTCGGCGAGCTGCACCCGACCGTGCTGGAGGCGCTCGACGTCGACGGCCCGCTCGTCGGCTTCGAGATCTTCCTCGACGCGATCCCCGCGCCGCGCGCCCGGCCGACCAAGACCAAGCCGCCGCTCGAGCTGGTGCCGTTCCAGCCGGTGACGCGCGACTTCGCCTTCGTCGTGGACCGCAATGTCGAGGCGGCGAAGCTGATCCGCGCCGCCCAGGGCGCCGACAAGGCGCTGATCTCTGGTGTTGCCGTGTTCGACGTGTTCGAGGGCGCGTCGATCGGCGCCGACAAGAAGTCGGTCGCGATCGAGGTCACGCTGCGGCCGACCCAGAAGACGCTGACGGACGAGGAGATCGACGCCGTGTCGGCGAAGATCGTCGCCCAGGTCTCGAAGGCGACCGCGGGCGTGCTGCGCTCGTAAGCCTCGGTCCTTGAACAAAAAAAGCCGCCCGGATGCGAGTCCGGGCGGCTTTTTGCATTTTTGGGCCGTGCGGGGGAGAGGGCTCTCACCGCTTTCAGGCACCGTCGCCCCGGCGGAGGCCGGGGCCCATAAACACTGGCCCCGGAAATTCCAGCTCAGCCTTCTGGTCACAGATTGGTGTGTCTGGATCCCGGCCTGCGCCGGGATGACGGCGGAGGGTGGAACAGCCTGGGCGCGTCGACGGCACGGCCGGCCGCACTGCGTGCGTCCACCTCTCCTGAGGGAGGGGGCCGGATGTTCCCTGGACCCTCCTTCGAGGCCCGGCTGCGCCGGGCACCTCAGGATGATGATCGAACTTGGGGATGCCGTCGGGGCCGGCCGGCGGCGTTGCCGCGACAGCAGGCTCCCCCAAAAACGCAAGCGGCACCGGATTCCGCGTTCGCGCGGAGATCCGATGCCGAAACCGAAGATCAGGGGCAGGCTTTCGGGAGCGGCCGCGATGGGGGCGCGGCGTCGCGGCTATTGCAGGCTGACCGTCTCGAGGTCGTTTTCATGCGCGTTCATGACGACGGCCTCGCGGCTGTCGGAAATCATGAGCGGCGTGCCGCCGGCGTCGAGAAGGGCCCAGAACTTCTGCCCCGGGGCGATGGCGGGTGCATCCGGGAACAGGTCGCGGATGTCTTCCGACTTGATCGCCTTGACGAAGGCGATCTGGCCGCTGCCCAGGCCGGCCAGGCTTTCGGGCGAAATGGTGATGCGTGGCTCAGACATGATTGGTCTCCTCAATACGAGCGAGAGGACCGGCGACCTCAGTCGCGAACGCCGATCTCGATCTTGCGGACGATCCGTTCCGGCGTGGGCCGGGCGAGGTCAATCGCAAGCAGTCCATCTTTCAACTCCGCCGAGATGATCTCGATCCCGTCGGCCAGCACGAATGTCTTCTGGAACTGTCGTGCCGCGATGCCGCGGTGAAGGAAGATCCGCTCGCGCTCGTCCGTCTGGCGACCGCGGATGACGAGTTGGTTTTCCTCGACCGTCACTTCCAGCGCCTCGCGCGGGAACCCGGCGACGGCCAGCGTGATCCGGAGGCATTCGTCGCGTGCGTCCGTCTTCTTGATCCGCTCGATGTTGTAGGGCGGATAGCCGTCTCCAGACGCCTTCGCGACCCGATCGAGGGCTCGCTCGATCTCGTCGAATCCGAGAAGCAGTGGACTGGAGAACGCAGAAACGCGCGACATCCACAAAGTCCTTTCACTAAGCGACCTTGTATCCGGACCCTCGAGGAGGCATCCGGCGGGACTATTCCCGTGGCCCCAATATGGTTGTCCGCCGAGCCCGCTTCAAGAACGCGCTTTGGCCCGCCTCGCCAACCTGTCGCCGGCGTGGAAAAATCACGGCGTCTCCCAGGTTCCGGACCGTTCCGAGCGGAACAGCGCGTCGAGCGCGGCCATGTTGGCGAGCGCGTCGTCGAGCCCGTATTGCCAGGGCCCGGTGCCGCGCACGGCGCGGGAGAAAGCCTCCGCCTGCAGCGCGTACTGGTCGACCGGCGGGAAGACGATGGTCTCGGCCGGCTGGCCTGGGCCGTGCAGGTCGAGCAGGATCTTCGACTTCTCGTCGGTCGGGGCCGAGAACGGCGTCTCCATCTCGATCCGCCCTTCGGTTCCGACGATGCCGACGCGCTGGTGACGGAAGGCCTGGGTCGAGAGCTGGGCGCTGAACTGCCTGCCGTCGCCGAAGTTGGCAAGGATCGCGGCGGAGCGGTCCGTCTTCATCGCCGGGTCGCGGTCGATCAGGGCCATGACGCGAACCGGCTCGGCGTCGAAGATCAGCCGGGCCGAGGCGATGGCGTAGCAGCCGATGTCGAGCAGCGCGCCGCCGCCGGTTTCCGGCCGATTGCGGATGTTGGCCGGATCGACGTTCAGGAAGGAGAAGAAGGTCTGCGCGGCGCGCACCGGCCCGATCCGGCCGGCGGCGAGAATCTTGCGCACCTCCTGCCACTGGGGATGGTGGCGGATCATGAACGCCTCGCCGATCAGAACGCCGGCGGGCGCCGCCTTCAGCCGGAGCGCGTCGGCGCGGTCGAGGCCGATCGGCTTCTCGCAGAGCACATGCTTGCCCTTCGCCGCCGCCGCCAGCGTCGTCTCGACATGCAGATGGTTCGGCAACGCATTGTAGATGGCGTCGATCTCGGGATCGTCGATCAGCTCCTGGTAGGAACCGTAGGCACGCGGAATGTCGAAGGCGGCGGCGAAATGGCGCGCCGTGTCGAGCGAGCGCGAGGCGACGGCGGCGACCGTTGTCGACGGGCTCTTCAGCATGGCCGGCACGACGCGTTGCCGCGCGATCCGGGCGGTGCTCAGAATGCCCCAGCGGACCTTTTCCGTCGCGACTTCGCCTGCGAGCTTGCTCATCCGTGCCCTCCCTCTATTTCCCTGCCGGTCAGGTCGCCTTGCGGGGGTGTGACCTGCGTCATTGCAGAAGTCGACATGCTTCGCTAGGAAAACGCAAACGCTTCCGGTCCTTGGGGAATTTTTCTATCATGACGATCCGCCTGCATCGCGGCGACCTGCCCGACCTCGCCCGCTACGGCGCATCCGTCGCGATCGACACTGAGACGCTCGGGCTGAACCCGCATCGCGACCGGCTCTGCGTCGTGCAGCTGTCGCCGGGCGACGGCTCGGCCGACGTGGTGCAGATCGCGCCCGGCCAGAAGGCGGCGCCGAACCTCGTCAAGCTCCTGACCGACCCTGCCGTCACCAAGATCTTCCATTTCGCCCGCTTCGACGTCGCCGTGCTCGGCCATACCTTCGGCATCGAGGTGGCGCCGGTCTACTGCACCAAGATCGCCTCGCGGCTGACCCGCACCTATACCGACCGGCACGGCCTCAAGGACCTGGTCAAGGAGCTGCTCGACGTCGACCTGTCGAAGCAGCAGCAGAGCTCGGACTGGGCGGCGGAGAAGCTGAGCGAGGCGCAGCTCGCCTATGCGGCGTCGGACGTGCTCTACCTGCACGCCCTGAAGACCCGGCTCGACGAGCGCCTGGCGCGCGAGAACCGCACCGCTCTGGCGGAGGCGTGCTTCCGCTTCCTGCCGACCCGCGCGGCGCTCGATCTTGCAGGCTGGCCGGAAGAGGATATCTTTGCGCATTCCTGAGTGGCTGCGGCGGATTCGCCGCGCGCCTTGGTTTGCGCCGCGAAATGTCCATATTGCAGGCGCCTGTGACGCTACGGGCAGGACACATGAACATCGGATGAGAACGGAAGCGGCATGACGACGACGTCTGACTCGCGATGGCTGGCCCCGGGCCCGGAACAGTTCCTGGACGGCCGGGACGGCGCCGACGCGCGTTATCGCGCGGCCAGGCGGCACAGCGTGTTCGTCCGTGTCCTGAAGGTCGCGCTGCCGACGATCAGCCTGGTGGCGGCGGCCGGCTTCTTCGTTTTCACCTATTTCGTGCCCGACCTGCCGGAAGGCGTCGGCTTCGGTTCGATCGATGTCACCAACAACGCCATCGTGATGGAGAACCCGCATGTGTCGGGCTTCACCAACAATGGCCGCTCCTACGAGCTGAAGGCCGACCGGGCCGAGCAGTCGCTCCAGGACACCAAGGTGGTGACCCTGCAGAAGATCGGCGCCACCATCGGCCTCGGCAACGACGACACCGCCAAGGTCGACGCCACCACCGGCACCTATCACGCCGACACGCAGCGCCTCCTGCTCGACAAGTCGATCACGCTGCAGACCTCGACCGGCATCGCCGGCACGCTGCAATCGGCCGACATCGACATGAAGGCCGGCACCATGCGTTCCGACCAGCCGATCGATTTCAGCGCCCAGGGCAGCCGCATCCTGGCCAACAGCGTCGAGGTTCAGGATCGCGGCAAGCGTATTATGTTCCGCAACGGGGTGAAGGTGACGTACACTGCCCCGGCCGACTCCTCTTCCCCGCAGCCCGCAGCACCTTCGGTGATCCAATGACACGACTGTCCCACCGCCGTCTCGTTCTCGCGCTCGCCTTCCTGCCGCTGGCGCTCGGCGCCGTCGAGGCGCGGGCACAGTCCTCCGCCGACCTGTTCAAGGGCTTCCAGACCAACCAGAAGGGTCCGGTCAATGTCGAGGCCGATTCGCTCGACGTCGTCGAGAAGGACGGCCAGCGCATCTCGACCTTCACCGGCAACGTCACCGTGACGCGCGGCGACAGCGTGCTGAAGGCGGGCAAGATCTCGATCTTCTCGGCCGGCTCCAAGTCCGCTGACTCCAAATCCGCCAACGGCGCCAAGGATGGGGCCAAGGACGAGAAGAAGGAGGGCGCCCAGGCCGCCGCCGCCAAGGAGGACACCGCGCTCGAGGGCACGCTGCCGGGCGCCGGCAGCTTCACCCGCATCGAGGCGAGCGGCAAGGTCTACGTCAATTCCGGCCAGCAGACGGCGACCGGCGACACCGCCGTCGTCGACATGGTCGGCAAGCTCGTGACGCTCTCTGGCAATGTCGTGCTGAGCCAGGGGCCGAACGTGATCACCGGCAACAAGCTGACCTGGGACATGACGACCGGCCGCGCCCGGGTCGACCAGACGCCCGGTGCCCGCATTCGCGGCATCTTCACGCCCGGATCCGCGCCGGGCAAGGCGCCCTGAGCGGGTCGGCCGCGAACCGATCCCGTCCGGGATCGCCTGAGGACAGGGCCGGCGGCGCGCCGGATCATCGCACGGAGCGTTGGTGATTTTCTCTCGCCTATTCAACAGGGAGCCGAAGCCGGCTCCGGCCGCGGCGGCCCGCAAGGCGGAGCCGCCAGTCACGCGCTATGCCCCGGACGCCGGCGGCCCGGGCTGGCTGGTCGCGCATGGCCTCGGCAAGAGCTATCGCCGCCGCCGCGTCGTGCATTCGGCGAGTCTCGCGGTCGCGCGCGGCGAGGCGGTCGGCCTGCTCGGCCCGAACGGCGCCGGCAAGACCACCATCTTCTACATGATCACCGGGCTGGTGCAGGCCGACCATGGCCGCATCGAGCTCGACGGCAATGACGTCACCCAGATGCCGATGTACCGGCGCGCCCGGCTCGGCATCGGCTATCTGCCGCAGGAAACCTCGATCTTCCGCGGCATGACGGTCGAGCAGAACATCCGCGCCGTGCTCGAGGTGGTCGAGCCCGACCGCCGCAAGCGCGACGAGGAACTCGATTCGCTGCTCGCCGAGTTCCATATCAGCCATCTGCGCAAGTCGCCGGCCATCGCGCTCTCGGGCGGCGAGCGGCGGCGCTGCGAGATCGCCCGCGCGCTCGCCAGCCGGCCCGCCTTCATGCTGCTCGACGAGCCCTTCGCCGGCATCGACCCGATCGCCGTCGGCGACATCCAGACGCTGGTGCGCCACCTGACCCGGCGCGGCATCGGCGTCCTGATCACCGACCACAATGTGCGCGAGACGCTGGGCCTGATCGACAGGGCCTACATCATCCATGCCGGCGAGGTGCTGATGGAAGGGCGGCCCGACGACATCGTCGCCAGCCCGGACGTGCGCCGGCTCTATCTCGGCGAGCAGTTTACGCTTTAACCGCGCCGCGGCTTGCGATACCAAAAGGGCACGACAAGCAAGTCTTGTACCACTGCCCGGGACCCGCCGCCGAAGAATGGCTCTTTCACAGAAACTCCTGCTGAGGCAGAGCCAGTCCCTGGTGATGACGCCGCAGCTGATGCAAGCCATCAAGCTGCTGCAGCTGTCCAATCTCGACCTGGTCGCCTATGTCGACGCCGAGCTCGAGCGCAATCCGATGCTCGAGCGCGACGACCGCGACGCCGCCGTCGATGCCGGTCCGCCGCTGGCGAGCGGCGACGACGCCGACGAGGACCGCGCCGCCGCCCGCGACGTGGCCGAGGAGCGGCCGGACTGGCTGGAGACGCGGCTCGAAGTGTCGCCGGACGCGATCGCCGCGCGGCTCGACACCGACCTCGCCAATGTGTTTCCCGATGACCACGGCGCCGCCGCGGGCGAGGCCGCCGCGCCGCCGCTCGATCCCTGGTCGATGCCATCGGAGCGCGCCGCGATCAGCGGCGACGACTACAATCTCGAGGCGTTTGTCGCCGCCGAGACCTCGCTCGCCGGCCGGCTCGGCGAGCAGCTCGGCCTGGCCGTCGCCGATCCGGTTCGGCGGCTGATCGGCCAGGCGCTGATCGACGAGGTCGACGCGGCCGGCTACATGCGCGGCAGCGTCGAGGCCATCGCCCATCGCCTCGGCGTGCCGGTGGCCGAGGTCGACGCGGTGCTGGCGATCCTGCAGAGCTTCGAGCCGTCCGGCGTCTGTGCCCGCGATCTCGCCGAATGCCTGGCCATCCAGCTCCGCGAGCGCGACCGCTTCGACCCGGCCATGGCGATGCTGGTCCGCCATCTCGACCTTGTCGCGCGGCGTGATTTCGCGGCCCTGAAGAAGCTCTGCCGCGTCGACGACGAGGATCTGGCCGAGATGCTGCGCGAACTGCGCGCGCTCGATCCGAAGCCCGGCAGCGCCTTCGGCGCGGCGGTGCTGCAGCCGGTGGTGCCGGATGTCGTCGTGCGCGCGGCGCCGGACGGCTCCTGGCGGATCGAGCTCAATTCCGACACGCTGCCGCGGGTGCTGGTCAACCAGAGCTATTATGCCCGCGTCGCCCGCGGCGCCAAGGGCGAGGACCGGACCTATCTGAGCGAGTGCCTGCAGACGGCGAACTGGCTGGTGAAGAGCCTCGACCAGCGGGCCAAGACGATCCTGAAGGTGGCGACCGAGATCGTCCGCCAGCAGGACGCCTTCCTGGCGCATGGCGTCGCGCATCTGCGGCCGCTCAATCTGAAGACCGTCGCCGAGGCGATCGCGATGCACGAATCGACCGTGTCGCGCGTCACCTCGAACAAGTACATGGCGACGCCGCGCGGCCTGTTCGAGCTCAAATATTTCTTCACCGCCTCGATCGCCTCGTCCGAGGGCGGCGAGGCCCATTCCGCCGAGGCGGTGCGCCACCGCATCAAGGCGCTGATCGACGCCGAGCCGGCGGATGACGTCCTGTCCGACGACGCGCTGGTCAAGATCCTCCGCGACGGCGGCATCGACATCGCCAGGCGCACGGTCGCCAAATACCGCGAAGCGCTCAGGATTCCGTCCTCGGTGCAGCGTCGCCGGGAAAAGCAAGCCCTTCTCGTATCTTAAAGTTTTGCCGCCGCCCTTGCCTTGGGCTCGACGGATGACCAAGTCCAAGACATGATGGACGTGCCGGGAAGGCGGTTTCCTTGACTTCCCGACACGCTGTCACTAGAAGGGCGCGGCGCCAAGGGCGGCCGGGGCCTCAGGGCCGGGATGACCGGTTCGATGTCTGGCAGGCCTTGGAAGTGCCGGAACGCGACGTGCCCGACGGGGTCCGCCGTCGTCCAGTTGGATGGGCGAGCCTCGGATCGCAACGACGACCAAGGGGTACGAGAAGTCCATGTCTCTGCGCATCTCCGGTAAGAACATCGAGATCAGCGACGCCTACCGCACGCATGTGGAAGGCCGGTTGAGCGACGCGATCGGCAAGTATTTTGATGGCGGCTATTCCGGCCGCGTGGTTCTGGAGCGCGATGGAACGGGCTATCGAGTGGATTGCGCGCTGCATCTCGACAGCGGCGCCGATCTCCACGCCGAAGGACGTGGCCACGAGATCTATCCGTCCTTCGAGCAGGCGGCGGACCGGATCGAGAAGCAGTTGCGGCGCTACAAGCGCAAGCTGAAGGATCATCGCTACCACGAGCAGCGCAATGGTGCGGCGGAGGCCGAAGCCAGCTATACCGTGCTCGCGGCGACGCCGGACGAGGACGAGGAACTGGCGGCCGACTACAAGCCCATGGTGATCGCCGAGGAGACCAAGGCGCTGCGGACGATGTCGGTCTCGGGCGCGGTGATGGCCATGGATCTCGCAGAATCACAGGTCGTCGTGTTCCGGCACGCCGGCCATGGCGGCGTCAACGTCGTCTATCGCCGTCGCGACGGCAACATAGGGTGGATCGACCCGGCCCAGGCCGGCAAAGGGGATACCGTCGGCAGTTAATTCCGCGTAAGCTTGGAATGAAGCTTCGGCGCGCTCGGGGAGCGCGCCGAACGACGGGTCTCGGACCAAAGGTTTGAACGAGGCATTTTGAACCAAGTCATGGACCTCAGTGATCTGATCAGCCTGGACGGCATCGTCCCGGCCCTGAAAGCCAATGGCAAGAAGCAGGCTCTTCAGGAACTCGCCGAAAAGGCTGCAAAGCTGACCGGTCTCGACGAACGGCAGATCTTCGACACGCTGCTGCAGCGTGAACGGCTTGGCTCGACCGGTGTCGGCAACGGCATCGCCATCCCGCATGGCAAGCTTGCCCAGCTGGACCGTATCCATGGCATCTTCGCCCGGCTTCCCAAGCCGATCGATTTTGAATCGCTCGACGACCAGCCGGTCGACCTGATCTTCCTGCTGCTCGCGCCGGAGAACGCCGGCGCCGACCATCTGAAGGCGCTCGCCCGCATCGCCCGCCTGCTGCGCGAGCCCGGCCTCGCCAACAAGCTGCGCGCTTCCGGCGACCAGGCGGCGCTCTACGCCGTGCTGACGGAAAGCTGCACGGCCGCCAATGTCGTGACGGGCTGACGAAGCGGCCAAACTCGGTCTAGATTGTCCCGGCATGCCTTTCCGCCTGTCGGGGCTCCCCATGAAGATCGCGCGATTTTTCCTCGTCCTGTTGCTGGCCGTCGCCACGGCGCCGGCCGCCATCGCGGAACCGAAGCCGGCCAAGGCGGAGGCTGCCAAGGCGCTGCCGACTAAGGCGCAGCCGACCAAGACGCCGGCTACGAGGCAGACGCTGGAGGAAGCGTTCCGCGGCCGCGCGACCGGCGTCGGCCGCTTCAAGAGCCGGCTTGCCGGCGTCGATCGCGGCTTCGTCGTGACGACCAACGGCCGCCGCAGCGGCGACCATTTCGTCCTCGACCAGCATTTCCGCTTCGACAACGGCTCGCTCGACCGCCGCACCTGGCGCTTCCGGCGCACCGGCCCGAACACCTATGTCGGCACCCGCCAGGACGTCGTCGGCGAGGCGCAGGTGCGCGTCGAGGACGACCGCATCCGCATGTCCTACGACCTGATCACGCGCGGCAGGGACGGCGGCAAGCTCAAGCTGCATTTCGAGGACACGATCCGCCGCACCGGCCGCGACACCATCACCAACAATGGCGTGATCTCGACGCTCGGCATGAATGTCGGCTCGGTCGACGTCACCTTCCAGCGCCAGAAGGGCGAGCGCCGGCGCGCCAAGACGCAGGAAACCGCCGGGCGATAGCGATCTCGCGCCGTCGACGCCGCGCAGGCGTCATTCCTGCGAAAGCAGGAATCCACGGTCCCGCTTTCCCATGCCGATGCTGAATGGATCCCTGCTTTCGCAGGGATGACGGGGAGCGTGGCCGGCGCAAACGCGCCGCCGCTCCCTGAGGGCCCCGCTTCGCCCTCCCCGCAAGGGGGAGGGGATTTCCTGTGAGCCTAGTGCGCCTCGTCCCAATTGTCGGCGGCGCGGGCATCGACGCTCAGGGGCACGCTGAGCGCCACCGCCGGCGACGGCGCGTGCTCCATCACGCGGGTGACGAGCGCCAGCGTCGGCTCGATCTCCGCCTCCGGCACCTCGAAGATCAGTTCGTCATGCACCTGCAGCAGCATGCGCGCGCGAAGCCCCGCCTCCGCCAGCGCCGGCTCGACGCGGATCATGGCGCGGCGGATGATGTCGGCCGCCGTGCCCTGCAGGCGCGCATTGATGGCGGCGCGCTCGTTGAAGGCGCGGATCGAGGCGTTCTTCGAGGCGATCTCGGGATAGTGGCAGCGGCGGCCGAACAGGGTCGTGACATAGCCGAGGTCGCGGCAGGAGCGCTTGGTCTCCTCCATGTAGTCGCGGATGCCCGGGAAGCGCTCGAAATAGCGCTTGATGTAGGCGCCGGCCTCTTCGCGCGCGATGCCGAGCTGGTTGGCGAGGCCGAAGGCCGAGATGCCGTAGATGATGCCGAAATTGATCGCCTTGGCGCGCCGGCGCACGTCGCCCGGCATGCCCTCGACCGGCACGCCGAACATCTCGGACGCGGTGAGCGCGTGGATGTCGATGCCGTTCGCGAAGGCGTTCTTCAGCTGCGGGATGTCGGCGATCTCGGCGAGCAGGCGCAGCTCGATCTGCGAATAGTCGGCAGAGACCAGCTTGTGGCCGGGATCCGCGATGAAGGCGGCGCGGATCTTGCGCCCCGCCTCGGTGCGGACGGGGATGTTCTGCAGGTTGGGCTCGGACGAGGACAGTCGCCCGGTCGTCGTCGCGGCCAGCGCGTAGGAGGTGTGGACGCGCTTGGTCTCGGGATGCAGGTAGGTCGGCAGCGCGTCGGTATAGGTCGAACGCAGCTTGGAGAGCTGGCGCCAGTCCAGGATCTTCTGCGGCAGCTCGTAGCCCTGCTCGGCCAGGTCTTCCAGGATGCTGGCGCCGGTCGCCCAGGCGCCGGTCGCCGTCTTGGTGCCGCCCGGCAGGCCCATGACGCCGAACAGGATGTCGCCGAGCTGCTTCGGCGAGCCGACATTGAAGGGCTGGCCGGCCAGTTCCTGGATCTCGGCCTCGAGCGCGCCGGCCTTCTGGGCGAACTCGCCGGAGAGGCGCGACAGGATCGCCCGGTCGATCGAGATGCCGCGCCGCTCCATCGAGGCCAGCACCGGCACCATCGGCCGCTCCAGCGTCTCGTAGACGGTCGTCATGCCCTCGGCCACCAGGCGCGGCTTCAGCACCTGCCAGAGGCGGAGCGTGACGTCGGCGTCCTCGGCCGCATAGGCGCTGGCGCGCTCGATCGGCACGCGATCGAAGGTGATCCGCGCCTTGCCCTTGCCGGTGACGTCGTCATAGGCGATCGGCGTGTGGCCGAGCCATTTTTCCGACAGCGGGTCCATGCCATGCGCGCCGCGCCCGGCGTCGAGCACGTAGGAGATCAGCATGGTGTCGTCGAACGGCGCCGTCTCGATGCCGTAGCGGGCCAGCACCAGCCAGTCATATTTGAGGTTCTGCGCCACCTTGAGCACCGAGCGGTCCTCGAGCAGCGGCTTCAGAATCGCGAGCGCCGCGCGGATCTCGAGCTGGCCCTCGACCAGCCCTTCGGTGAACAGCCCGTCGCCCTCGCCGCGATGGGCGAGCGGGATGTAGCAGGCCTCGTTCGGCGCGATCGCCAGCGAGACGCCGACCAGCTCGGCCTGCATCGGGTCGAGCGAGGTGGTTTCGGTGTCGACGGCGACGACGCCGCGCTCGGTGGCCCGCGCCACGAAATCGAGCAGCCGCTCCTCGGAGCGGATGGTCTCGTACCGGGAATGGTCGAAGGGGAGCGCGCGGATGTTCCGCGCCCGCTCGGCGGCGTGGGCGGCCGGGGTCAGCCCGGCGATGTCGGCGATCGGCGCCGTCGCGCCGTCGGGGCCGGCAGGGGCTTGCGCTGCCTCGGTCTGGCGGCTGGGGGCGACCAGGGCGCTGTTGGCCTCGACGGCGCCGGATTCGACGCCCGTCGCCGCGGCGACGCGGCCGGTCAGCGTCGTGAACTCCATCGCCTTCAGGAACGCGATCAGCTGCTCGCCGATGACCGGGCGGACGCCGAGCCGGTCGATCGGCTCGGCGAGCGGCACGTCGCGGTCGAGCGTCACGAGCTGCATCGAGATGCGCGCCAGATCGGCGTTGGCGATCAGCGCCTCGCGCCGCTTCGGCTGCTTGATCTCCGGCGCGCGCTCAAGAAGCGTCTCGAGGTCGCCATAGGTCTCGATCAGCTGCGCCGCGGTCTTGATGCCGATGCCGGGCACGCCGGGCACGTTGTCGACCGAGTCGCCGGCGAGCGCCTGCACGTCGGCGACCTTTTCCGGCGGCACGCCGAATTTCTCGATCACCTCGTCGCGGCCGATCGTCTTGCCCTTCATCGTGTCGAGCATCTGCACGCCCGGCTCGATCAGCTGCATCAGGTCCTTGTCGGAAGCGACGATGGTGACGTCCGCGCCGGCGGCGACCGCCTGCTTGGTATAGGTGGCGATCAGGTCGTCGGCCTCGAAACCCTTCTGCTCGATCGACGGCACGTTGAAGGCGACCACGGCCTGGCGGATCAGGCCGAACTGCGGCCGCAGGTCCTCCGGCGGCTCCGGCCGATGCGCCTTGTACTGGTCGTAGAGCGCGTTGCGGAAGGTGGTCGAGGAATGGTCGAAGATGACGGCGAGATGGGTCGGTTTGACGCCGGCCTCGTTCGCTTCCTTCAAGAGCCGCCACAGCATGTTGCAGAAGCCGGCGACGGCGCCGACCGGCAGGCCGTCCGACTTGCGCGTGAGCGGCGGCAGCGCGTGATAGGCGCGGAAGATGTAGGACGATCCGTCCACCAGGAAGACGTGGTCGCCTTTCTGGACGGGGCGCGAGGCGATGGCGGGAGCGAGCGTTTCTGACATGCGCGGACTATGCCCGCGGCCATCCGATTTGGCTACAGCGCGCGACGCGATGGCGGCGGTTCTGCTGCCATCGTCTTGCCGGTCGGGGAAGGGTCAGTTCCTGGCGGCCGGGGCGGCGGCCACGACGACGCTCGCCACCGCGAGGCAGGCCAGGATGCCGGCGAGCGCCAGCACCATCTGCATCAGCGGGCCGTCGGTGATGCCGGCGGTCGCGGCGAGCGCAGCGATCAGGCCGAGGCCGATCGCGCCGCACAGGCTGCCGAGCCGCTCGCGGGCGAAGGCGGCGACGATGACCCTGAGGCTGCCGGCCGTCAGCAGGCCGAAGATGAGGAAGGCGGCGTAGAGCGCCCACTCTTCCGAGGGCGGCAGCAGCGGCGCGAAGGGGGCGAGGCCGGTCAGCGCCGCGGCACCGAGGATCGGGCGGCGCGACAGGCTGGTGACGGCGGTCGCGGCGAGCGCGCCGGTCATGTAGACGAAGGCGGTGAGCGCGATCGGGGTCAGCGCGGCGAGGGCGGCGGCCGGCTCAAGCGGCGCCTTGCCGCCGAAGAAGAGCACGAGCGTCGCCGACGCGGCCAGGGTCGCGGCCGTCCGTACCGTCGCCTGCTGTCTCGTCTGTTCCGCCACCTGTGCCATTGCCGTCTCCCTCGAGCGACCTGTTGCTTAACGATGTGTTAGCCATCTTCGTTCCCGGGCGCTGTTATTCGGGTCACAGATCAGCCCAGCTTGTGGATGAGGTAGCGCGCGCCGCGCCGAATGCTTGCCCGCGGCGATCAACTCCCCCTCAAATCGCCGTATTCATCCGGCATTCGGGCCGAAGTTCCGGCGCTGTTAGCGCTTTTTTGACCTTTCTGTGGAAGACGAAACCAGTATGGCGAGACCGCCCCCGGGCCGCGATCGGATCGAGCCGGTGCTCGACAGGTCGCAGGAGACCCCGTCGAGCGCATTCGACATCCGGCTTGGCGAGGACGATCGGACCGCCGGCGGCCGCGCCGAGCCGCGCGCCGGCCGGGACCGCGCCGAGCGGTCCGACGAGCGGCCGAAGGCGGCCGATCGGACCGAGCGCAGCGAGCCCTCCTTCGGCCCCGCCGGCGGGCGGGACGAACCGGCCTGGGACGATGTTCATTTCGACGAGCCTGGTCGCGCGGAGCCGCGCCTGGACGATGCCGGGCGGGACGAGCCGCCGCGCGCGAGCCGTCCGCGCCGCGCCGCCCCGAGCGATGCGCCGCGCCTCGGCGCGCCCGAGCCGGGCCCCGACGAGCGCAAGGCGCGGTCGCGCCGCGAGCCCGAGATCGGCGCCGCCGACCGGCGGGGCCGCCAGGCAGACCCGGACGTCCTCGACGTCGACATTGAGGATGCGGAATTCATCGATCTCGATGAAGATGACCCCATGGCCGATTCCCGCCGCTCCAGATCCCGTCGCTCCAAGGCCGCCCCGTCCCGCAAGAAGGGGCGCGCGCGGGGGCGCAGGCGTTCGGGCGGCTCCGGCCTCGGCCGGTTCATCCGCGGCAGCGTCAAATGGGCGCTGATCCTGATGTTCTGGGGCACGGTGGCGCTCGGCGGCACCATCGCCTATTTCGCCACCCAGCTGCCGTCGACGGCCGACTGGGCGGTGCCGAAGCGGCCGCCCAACATCAAGGTGCTGGCGAATGACGGCTCGCTGATCGCCAATCGCGGCGACACGGGCGGCGAATCCGTCCGGCTCGACGAACTGCCGCCCTATCTGAGCCAGGCCGTCATCGCCATCGAGGACCGCCGCTTCTACAGCCATTTCGGCGTCGATCCGCTCGGCCTGGTCCGCGCGGCCTATGTCAATTTCCGTTCCGGCGACGTCGTGCAGGGCGGCTCGACCGTGACGCAGCAGCTCGCCAAGAACCTGTTCCTGAAGCCGGAGCGCACGCTGGACCGCAAGATCCAGGAAGCGATCATGGCGCTGTGGCTGGAGAGCAAATACTCCAAGGCGCAGATCATGGAGTCCTACCTGAACCGCGTCTATCTCGGCGCCGGCACCTATGGCGTCGACGCCGCCTCGCGGCGCTATTTCGGCAAGTCGGCGCGCGACATCTCGCTGAAGGAGGCGGCGATCCTGGCCGGCCTGCTGAAGGCGCCGTCGCGCTTCGCGCCGACCTCGGCGCCCGAGGCCGCCAATGCGCGCGCCAACGTCGTGCTCGGCGCGATGCGCGAGGCCGGCTTCATCACCGCCGCGCAGCAGAAGGAAGCCGCCGCGATCACCATCAAGGCGCGCCCCGAGGCCGAGGGCGGCGCCGGCCGCTACGTCGCCGACTGGGTCGCCGACCTGGTGCCCGAGGTGGTCGGCGCGCTGGAGCAGGACGTGGTCGTCGAGACGACGATCGATCCGCATCTCGAGGCCGCCGCCGGCAAGGCGCTGAGCGAGGCGCTCGACAAGAACGGCAAGGCGTTCGGCGTGTCGCAGGGCGCGCTGGTGGCGATCGATGGCACCGGCGCCGTGCGGGCGCTGGTCGGCGGCCGCGACTACCAGAAGAGCCAGTTCAACCGCGCCGTCGAGGCGAAGCGCCAGCCGGGCTCCGCCTTCAAGCCCTTCGTCTATCTGGCGGCGCTCGAATACGGCCTGGTGCCGGAATCGATCCGCGTCGACGAGCCGATCCGCATCGGCAACTGGGAGCCGAAGAACTACGGCAGGAACTACAAGGGGCCGGTGACGCTGCAATCGGCGCTGGCGCTGTCGATCAATACCATCGCCGTGCAGCTCGCCAACGAGATCGGCCCGGAACACGTGGTCAAGACGGCCGAGCGGCTCGGCATCACCTCGCCGCTGCAGCCGAACCCGTCGCTGGCGCTCGGCACCTCCGAGGTCAGCCTGCTCGAGCTGACCGACGCCTATGTGCCCTTCGCCAATGGCGGCTTCGCGGCCACGCCGCATGTCATCACGCGGGTCAAGGACGTTTCCGGCAAGACGCTGTACGAGCGGCCCGGCGCGGCGGCGAGCCAGATCATCGACCCGCTCTATGTCGGCATGATGAACAGCATGATGACCGACACGCTGCAGCGCGGCACCGGCCGCAAGGCGGCGATCCCGGGTTGGCAGGCGGCGGGCAAGACCGGCACGACCAACGATTCCAAGGATGCCTGGTTCGTCGGCTACACCTCGAACCTGACGGCCGGTGTCTGGCTCGGCAACGACGATTCCAAGCCGACCAAGAGAATGACCGGCGGCAGCCTGCCGGCGCAGATCTGGCAGCGCTTCATGACCGAGGCGCACAAGGGCGTCACCGTCGCGGCGCTGCCGGGCAATTATGCCTATCGCGACCCCGACAGCTTCCAGGAAGCGCCGACCGAGTTCGACGGCCAGTCGACGGTGCAGGGCGGCCTGGTGGACGAATATGGCGAGGTCGTCGGCGGCGGGCAGCAGGCCTATCCCGCTCCGGGCCGGCCCAACGCCCAGTGGCAGACCGGTCCCGGCGTCGAGCGCGGCCAGGGCTATGGCGATCGCAGCTATGGCGACGGCAACTCTGGCGGCCGCGACAATGGCGGCCAGTATGGCGGCTATGCCGATCCCGAATCGGCCGCCGGCTGGAGCGACGGCGACTATCAGGCGCCGCCGCCGGGCGCGCGCATCTATCGCGAGGGTGATCCGTCCTATGGCGTCGAGCGCGGCGTGCCGATGCCCCCGGCCGGCGTCGGCGAACGCGCCGGTTCCGGCACCCAGCAGGCGCGGCCGCAGCGGCCGAACCTGCTCGACAGGCTGTTCGGCGGCTGAACCGCCGGTTCGCGGCGCGGGCCCGGAGGTGGACATTGCCGGCGGGGCGTGGATAGTGGCGCCGCGCCCGGCGTGGTGCTTCGGTCTGCAGCCAGCGTCGGGGGATGCGGGCGCGGCCGGCCAGGGAGTATCCGGCGATGGCCGACAAGCGCAGTCTCTACACCGAGTTGGATGTCGCGCCCGGCGCCACGCCGGCCGAGATCGACAAGGCCTACCGGCAGCGCGCCCGCACCGCGCATCCCGATGCCGGCGGCTCGTCCGAGGCGTTCCACAAGCTTTCGCATGCCTATGCCGTGCTGTCGGATCCCGAGCGCCGCAAGGCCTATGACGAGACCGGCTACGAGGGCGAACTCGCCGCCGACGACATTGTCGGCCGCGCGATGGAGCGCATCCAGGCGCTGGTTGTCTCCGTGCTGGAAAGCGACCTGCCTTTCGAGCAGGTCGACCTGATCGCCCCGATCCGCGACACGCTGACCAAGCAGAAGAGCGATGTCGGCGCCGGCATCCGCAAGCTCGAGAAGCAGGCGAAGCGCGCCGAGGCGATGGCGGCCCGCTTCCGCCGCCAGTCGGGCGACAACATCATTCGCAAGTCGCTGGAGCGCCGCGCCGCCGACACCCGCGAGATGGCGGAAAAGACCCGCCGCGAGGAAGCCGTCTTCGCCAAGGCGATCGAGCTGCTCGCCGATTACAGCTTCGATTTCGAGCCGCCGCCGAAGCCGGCGGCGCCGCCCCGGCCGCCGGAGGCCGCCAAGCCCGCCGCCGCGCCGAAGGCTCCCGAGCCGCCCAAGCCGGAACCGCCCAAGCCCGGCGCCCCCAAGCCCGGCTCGCGGCCGACGCTGAACTTGGTGCGCTGAGCGCGAGGCGGGGCACCCTCTTCACCTCTCCCATGGCGAGAGGTGAAGAGGAGCCAGAAAAGACGGTTCTGCAGCTCTCGATCTCAACATCCTGAGGAGGCTTGCGCGAGCAAGCCGTCTCGAAGGACGCACCGTCTGAGGGCCAATCTTCATGCCGCCACCGCTCTGCGTGCTTCGAGACGGCCCTCCAGGCCTCCTCAGCATGTTGAGGATGGCGTTACGCGAAGGTCTCCCCATGGGAGAAGTGAACGGGGCTTGCTCGATCTAGCCGGCAACGGCCCTCGCCGCGGTGAAATAGTTCCGGATGAAGTCGCGTTCGATCAGCAGGTGGCGGAACTCGTCGGCGTGCGGGCCGTCATAGATCAGCGTGAACGGGCCGCGGAAGCCGGCCGCGTCGGCTGCGTCCAGACAGCGGCGATAGTCCTCCGCATGCAGGACGCCGCTCGAGAAGTCGGCCTTGGCGTGGCAGCAGGTGGCGAGATCGAAGATCGCTTCCAGATCGGCGTATTTCTCCTCGCCCGACCAATTGCCGAAATCGCCGTTGAGGCCGACCGTGTCGTCGAGGCGGTCGAACAGATAGCGCACCTCGTTCGGGCCGGGCAGCAGCTCGAACCAGTTCTCGGTGATGACGCGCACGCCGCGCGCCTCGCCGTAGTGGCCGAGCCGGGTCAGCCCTTCGATGCTGCGATCGAGCGCCGCGCGCGTCGGGGCGCGGCGGCCGGCGATGACGCGGGCCTGCTCGGCGCCGAACTCGGCGGCGGTGTCGATCCAGCCCTCCATCCAGGCGAGGTCGCGCTCGCGGGTTTCCGGGTTGGTGATGTCGCCATATTCGATCAGGAGCGTCTGCAGCGTGACGCCGGCCTCGGCGAGCGCCGCGCGCAGGGCCGCCGCAAAGTCGCCGTCGCGCCGCGGCACGTGGAACGAGCAGATCTCGATGCGGTCGATGTCGAGCGCGGCGATGGCGCGCGGCATGTCGAGCAGCGTCATCCGACCGGGCCCGTAGGTCGGCTCGGCGACGGCCTCGACGTCGTGGTCCGGCCGGTTCGGATAGGTGAGGCCGAGCGCGCGATGCAGGCTCCAGCTCGAAACGGCGAGCGCCGGCAAGGCGCCTCGGGTGACGCGGTCATGCTTCATCGAAAGGGTCCGGAGTTCGAGGCGGTCATGCGGGGCAGTCGGAAACGAGGTGGCGCAGCCGTCTGGCGGCGTCTCGCATCGTGACGGGCGGCGAGGGGAAGATCAATCGGCGCCGACGGCGTGCAGCGCGGCGCCGTGGCGGTTCAGCCAGGTTTTCGCCTGTTCCATCCCGGGGCAGATGGCGGCGACATGGCGCCAGAAGCGGGGCGAATGGTTCATTTCGCGCAGATGCGCCACTTCGTGCGCGGCGAGATAATCCAGCACCTCGGGTGGCGCCATGATGATCCGCCAGGAATAGGCGATCGTGCCCGATGACGAGCACGAGCCCCAGCGGCTGATCGGGTCGCCGAGCCGGATCGTCTTCACGGTGACGCCGAGCGTCGCCGCATGCCGGGTGGTCGCCGCCTCGAGGTCGCGCCGGGCCTCGCGCTTCAGATAGTCGGTGACGCGGCGGGCGATATGCTCGGCACCGCCGGTGACGACCAGGCACGGTCCGTCGCCGGTATCCTCGATGCGGACCAGACCACGGCCTTCGCGGTGGACGATCCGGACCGGGACGCCCCGGATCGGGATCGTGCCGCCGTCGGCGATCGGCGCCGCGTCCGGCAGGGCGGCCAGGCGGGCCCGCAGCCAGCCGCGATGCCGATCGAGGAAATCCCGCGCCTCGGCGAGCTTGCCGCGCGCGGGAATCGTGACCACCGGCTCGCGCACCGAGCCGCGGACGCGCAGCGTGTAGCGGCGGGCACGGTCGTTCCAGACGATCGTCACCCGAACCGGCTCGCCGTCGATCTCGACATGGCAATGGTCCGGCTTCGGGTCGGGTCGCGGGCGGGAACTGGGGGAAAGGCGGGAAAGAAAGCCCATGCTTCGGTCGGTGCAGGCGGTGATTCGCCACGACGGATCATGGCATGAAAAAGGGCCGCCTCGCGGCGGCGGAGGCCGCTTAAAACGAAAAGAGCCGCGCGGCGCGCGGCTCCATTTCGTGACGCAAAGGCGAAGTCAGAGGTCGATGATCGGGCCGCTGTTGCGCTCGCCCGGCGTCTGGGCGTCGCGGCGGGCCGCGTCGCGCTCGGCCTTGAAGCGGTCGAACTCCTCCTGGTCGCGGGCGCGTCGCAGGTTGCGCACGAAGGCGTCGAACTCTGCGCGCTCCTCGTCGAGCTTGCGGCGCTCCTCGTCGAGGCGCTTCAGCTCGGCGGCGCGATAATCGTCGAAGGCGGCGTTGCCGCTCTGGCTGTGATAGGCGCCCCAGCGCTGGTCGCGCCGGCCCTGCCAGCCGCAGCCCGAGAAGGAGCGCTTGAAGTCGTCGCGCACGCCTTCCGCGTTGCGACGGAACTCGGGCAGCCTGTCGCCCCAGAGGATATAGGCGAGCATGGCGAGGCCGAGCGGCCAGAACACGAAGAAGCCGAGGACCATCAGCGCGATGGTGAGCGGCGTCCAGCCCGGACGCAAGGCCTGTGTGTGGGACATGGTTCCTTCCTCTCTCGCACCCCCAGTGTTCCGGAAGTGGGAAAGGTCGGATCGTCCTTCAAGGGAAAATCGGACTCAGGCTTCCGTTGCGGCTTCCTGGGCGGCGAGCAGGCGTTTCGCCTGACCGACCCAGTCCTCGCGGGCGATCCGGCCGCGCAGGCCGAGGCGGGCATCCAGCGCCGTCGCCTGCTTGGCCGTCAGGCGGGCGAGCTGGGCGAGCTCGTGGACGCCGGCGGTGTTGAGGCTCGCCTGGAGCTTCGGACCGATGCCGGCGATCCGCGTCAGCTCGTCCGTCGGCTCGGCCACGGCCTTCGCGGCGCGCGGCTTCTCCGCCGCGGGCTTCTCCGCCACGGGTTGGGCCGCCACGGGGTTGGCTGGCTTGCCCGTCGCAGGCTTGGCGGCGGCCGGTTTGGCCGTCGCGGGCCGGGAGGCCTTGACCGGCCCGGCGGCCGGGGCGGCGGCGCGGCGGCGCTGGTCGTGCGTCAGCACGAAGTCGCTGATCCGGGGCGCGATCTCGGCGCGGAAGCGCGAGCCGTTGAAGACGCCGTAATGGCCGACCTTGGGCTGCACGTAATGCGCCCGCATGTCGGCCGGGATATTGGTGCACAGATGCTGCGCCGCCTCGGTCTGGCCAACGCCCGAGATGTCGTCGTTCTCGCCCTCGACGGTCAGGAGCGCGATGTTGCGGACTGCCTTCAGGTCGACCTGCACGCCGCGATGGGTCATCGTTCCCTTCGGCAGTGCCTGCTGGATGAAGACGGTATCGACCGTCTGCAGGTAGAACTCCGCCGTCAGGTCCATGACGGCCAGATATTCGTCGTAGAAGTCGCGGTGCTTATCGGCCGAGTCGCCGTCGCCTTCGACCAGATGCTTGAACAGGTCGCGATGCGCCGTGACATGGCGGTCGAGGTTCATGCTCATGAAGCCGGTCAGCTGCAGGAAGCCCGGATAGACATCGCGCATGGCGCCGGGGTGGGGGAAGGGCACCTTCATCACGACATTGTCGCGGAACCAGTCGAGGCTCTTGCCGGTGGCGAGCTCGTTGACGGCGGTCGGGTTGATGCGGGTGTCGATCGGCCCGCCCATCAGCGTCATCGAGCGCGGCGCCAGGCGGTCGCCCGCCGCCTCCATCAGCGCGGCCGCCGCGATCACCGGCACGGCCGGCTGGCAGACGCCGATCACATGCACGTCCTCGCCGAGGAAGTGCAGGATCTCGATCAGGTAGTCGATATAGTCGTCGAGATCGAACGAGCCGTCGGCGAGCGGCACCATGCGGGCGTCGATCCAGTCGGTGATGTAGACCTCGTGTCGCGGCATCAGCGCCTCGACGGTGCCGCGCAGGAGCGTGGCGTAGTGGCCCGACATCGGCGCGACGATCAGAAGCTTCGGATCGCGCCGCGGCGTCTCCAGCGCGCGCTCGAAATGCAGCAGGTTGCAGAACGGGCGCTGCCAGACGGTCTTCTCCGTCACGGCGACGCGCGTGCCGCCGACCAGCGTCGTGGCGAGGTCGAAGCTCGGCTTGCCGTATCGCCGGGTCGTCCGCTCGAACAGCTCCAGCCCGGCCTGCCAGTTGCGGCCGAGCGCCGTCTGGCCGAGCGGGTTCATCGGGCTCTTCAACATCTGGCTGAACATGTCTGCCGCCGCGCGCATCGGCGACAGCGCGGCGTGGTTCAGCTCGTAAAGCTCATAATAGGACAAGGGACCCATGATGCCGTCCATCTGCCGCTCCGCTAGGGATCGGACCGGCCGGGATTCCGTCAGGCATTGCGGGCGGCGGCCAGCCTTGTGCAATGCAACATGTAAGGATGATTTTCAGGTGGATGCAAGATGCGCATGCGCGATGAAGCGGGTCGAAATGGCGTGAAACGCCCCTCGCGCGACGTCCGCATGCTATAAGCCGGCCGGGAAACGGCAAAAAAGAGCCCGGGACGCCGGCGCGCGGCCCCGGATGACAGGTGAAGCAGGAATGCCCGATCAAGCCCATCGCTCGCAGGACTATGAAGGCCGCCGCCTCAAGCTCGACACGCTGGTGCGGCTCCGATGGCTGGCGATCGCGGGCCAGACGGCGAGCGTCGTCGTCGTCCGCTTCTGGCTCGGCTTTCCGATGCAGATCGGCCTTTGCCTGGCGGCGATCGCGCTGTCGGCCTGGCTCAACCTGTTCCTCAAGATCCGCTATCCTTCCAGCCTCCGGCTTTCCGGCCGCACGGCGGCGCTGCTGCTCGGCTACGACGTGCTGCAGCTGTCCGCGCTGCTCTATCTCACCGGTGGCCTGCAGAACCCGTTCGCGATCCTGATCCTGGTGCCGGTCATGGTGTCGGCGACGACGCTGGCGCCGCGGCTCACCGTGATGCTCGGCGGGCTGGTGATCGTCGCCGTGACGGTGCTGGCGCTCTGGCACATGCCGCTGCCTTGGGAGGCCAACGCCTTCATCGCGCTGCCCTTCCTCTACATCCTCGGCGTCTGGGTGGCGCTCACCTGCGCCGTCGTCTTCATGGGCGTCTACGCCTTCCGCGTCGCCGAGGAATCGCGCCAGCTGGCCGATGCGCTGATGGCGACCGAGCTGGTGCTGGCGCGCGAGCAGCATCTTTCCGCCCTCGACGGGCTCGCCGCCGCCGCCGCGCACGAGCTCGGCACGCCGCTCGCCACCATCGTCCTCGTCACCAAGGAGCTGGAGCGCGAGCTGCCGCCCGACAGCCCCTATGCCGAGGACATCGGGCTGCTGCGCAGCCAGTCGCAGCGCTGCCGCGACATCCTCGGGAAGCTGACCTCGCTCTCGACCCAGTCGGACCAGCACATCGACCGCCTGCCGGTCAGCCATCTGCTCTCCGAGGTGGTCGATCCGCACAAGGACAGCGGCATCGACATCCAGGTGAAGCTGGAGAGCGAAAGCGGCAGCGAGCCGGTCGGCCGGCGCAATCCCGGCCTTCTCTACGGCCTCGGCAATCTGGTCGAGAACGCCGTCGACTTCGCCGAGACGACGGTCGAGATCACCGGCTCCTGGACGCGCGACAACGTCACCGTGGTGATCGCCGACGACGGCCCCGGCTTCGCCTCCGAGGTGATCGACCATATCGGCGAGCCCTATGTCACGACGCGGGCACCGACGACCGACGCCGATCCGGACCAGGAGGATCACGAGGCGGGCGGCCTCGGCCTCGGTTTCTTCATCGCCAAGACCCTCTTGGAGCGGACCGGCGCCCGGCTCGAGCTCTCCAATCGCGAGGCGCCGGCGCATGGCGCGATCGTGCGCATCGTCTGGCCGCGCGACGCGATGGATCGTCTCGGCGAGTCCGGCCAGGCCGACCTGCCGGCGCCAATCGGCGTCGAATCGCTCGCCGGGCACAGTTGATGTCGAGAGAAACGGCGCATACGGCCCGAATTTGGCCAACTTGGCGGCCTCGCGGCCTTGGCGTGGCGGCTTCGGATGCCTATAACCCGCATGGGAAGGAACAAAGACTTGGGGAGGGGCGGAGTTAAGCGTCTATGACAGACTTAGAATCGTCCGGCCTGTCCGGTACGGACTCCTCGCTCATCATTGTTGATGACGACAAGGCCTTCTTGCAGCGTCTTGCGCGCGCAATGGAAGCACGCGGTTTCACCGTCGACACGGCCGATACGGTCGCCGAAGGCATGCGCAAGGTGGACCAGAAGCCGCCGGCCTATGCGGTGGTCGACATGCGCCTCGAGGACGGCAACGGCCTCGACGTGATCGAACTGATCCGCAAGCGCCGCCCGGAATCGCGCATGGTCGTGCTGACCGGCTACGGCAACATCGCCACCGCCGTGACTGCGGTGAAGCTCGGCGCCGTCGACTATCTGGCGAAGCCCGCCGATGCCGACGAGGTGTTCGCCGCGCTGACGCGCGATCCGACCGAGCGCGCCCTGCCGCCGGACAATCCGATGTCCGCCGACCGCGTCCGCTGGGAACATATCCAGCGCGTCTACGAGCTCTGCGAGCGCAACGTCTCCGAGACGGCCCGCCGGCTCAACATGCACCGCCGCACGCTGCAGCGGATCCTGGCCAAGCGCGCCCCGCGCTGACCGGCCGATCCCGGCAGAGATGAAAACGGGCGCCGCGGCGCCCGTTCGCATTTTGGGAACGGGGTCGGAGCCCGCCTCTACGGCAGGGCGGCGACGACGATGATCTCGACCAGATGCGCCGGGGTGGCGAGCTTCGATTCGCCCGTGGCGCGCGCCGGCGGGTTGGCCTTGTCGACCCAGACGTCCCAGACGGAGTTCATGGTGGCGAAGTTCGCCATGTCGGCGAGCCAGATCTGCGCCGACAGGATGCGCGACTTGTCGGTGCCGGCCTCGGCCAGCAGCGCGTCGATCGTGTCGAGCACGGTCTGGGTCTGCTTGGCGACGTCATCGCCCGGATTGCCGACCTGGCCGGCGAGATAGACGGTGTTGCCGTGGACGACGCCGGCGCTCATGCGCGGACCGGGCTGGATGCGACGGATGCTGCTCATAAAAATTCCCTTCTGAGAGTGGCCGTTTTCGTCTAGCGGCAAGCGCAAACGCCTTCAAGCCCGGCCGGCCTGCCGTCGCGATCCCGCCGACTTTTCAGATGATTTCGGGAAATCCGGCATCCGGGTCGTAGAGGCCGTGCAGGCGATGGGCGGCGGCCTGGGCGAAGCGCAGCGTCATCGCCTTGCGCCGCGCCGCGACGAGCGGCAGGTGGGGCGCCTCGCGCAGGATCTCGGCGCCATAGGCGTCGGCCAGGATCAGGCCGGCGGCTTCGGGAAAGATCTCCGCCGGCACGCCGGCATGGCTGGCGAAATAGAGCCGGTCGCAATAGGGCGCGTAGTCGGGCCATTTGCCGTCGGCGCGGAAGTCGGCGATCGACGACTTGATCTCGACGATGGTGATCTCGCCGGAAGGGCCGAGCGCGATGACGTCGGCGCGGCGCCCGGTCGCCAGCACCAGCTCGGTGACGATCGCATGGCCGCGCGCGCGGAAAAGCCGGCCGACGCCGCGCTGGATGGCGAGCGCCTGATCCGACTGGCGGCCGTCGCGCGGCACCGCTAGGGCAGGGGAATAAACCATGAACGAATTTTGCCACGCCACAGCGCCGATGGAAAGGCCGGGATGTTCGGCCGTTCGGGGGAGGCGGGGGGCGAATATCTGCAACGCTCCGCTTCCAACATCCTGAGGAGGCCCGAAGGGCCGTCTCGAAGGACGCACGAAGGTTGTGCCGGGTCGACAGGAGCCTTGCGGGTCTGCCCTGCGTCCTTCGAGGCCCGAGCGGCGCTCGGGCACCTCAGGATGTTGGGCATGGGTAGCCCGCAACCCGGCCGGCGAAGCACCGCCCGTTAGTCGGTGGCGGCTTGCTTGAGCGCGGAGCGCCGGGTGAGGGGGCAGGGAACCATCCGGAAAGGCAGTAAACCCTCACACGCCCGGCCTGCGGCCCCCAGGGGAGACGTGAAAACGGAAATCGCGCGAAGTCGGAGAAGAAAACTACCGCCAGCGATTGTGCAGCCAGAGCCACTGGTCGGGGTTCTCGCGCACCCAGCCCTCGACGGTCTCCATCACCTTGGCGGTGCCGCCGTCGATGTCGATCAGGCCCTCGGCATCCCTGGGCATGTCGAGGGGCGGCGTCAGCTCGACGCGGAAGCGGCCACCGGGCAGGCGGATGGTGCGCGCGCCGTGCACCGGGCAGTCATAGTGGCGGGCGAGGCGGGCGACGAGCGGGTTGGCGTGCACCGGGCGGCCGAAGAACGGCACCTGCGGGCCGCGGCCGTGATGCTGGTCGGTCAGGATGCCGAGATGCTCGCCGCGATCGAGCGCCGCGCCGACCTCGAAGGTGGCACCGCGGTTCGAGGCGACGAGCTTGCCCATCATCTGCTCGCGCTGCTGCATCAGGTCTTCGGCGATGACGTTGTTGGTCGGCGCGCGGAACAGCGACACGACCGGCAGGCCGAAGCGGGCGGCGACGACCGCGAGGATTTCCCAGTTGGCGAGATGCGCCGAGAAGATGATGCCGGGCTTGCCGTCGTCGCGCATGGCGAGGAACTGGTCGACGCCGACGACCTCAATCCGGCCCTCGCCGAGGCGCTCGGGATCGATGTCGACCAGCTTGTCGAGGAAGACATACTCGACCATGGTCTGGCCGAGCCCCGTCCAGACGCCCTGCAGGATCTTTTCCCGCTCGGCCTCGGACTTTTCGGGGAAGGCGGCGGCGAGGTTCTTCCGCGCCAGCTTGGTTTCCGAGACAAAGCGGCCGACGAAGCGGGCGACGGCGCCGCCGACGCGGCCGGCGCGCTCCTCGCCGAGCGAGCGCACGCCGGCGACCAGCCCGCGCACGCCGAAGGCGATCGACGCGTGGGCCGCCTTCGAGCGCGTGATGCGCCGCATCAGCTTCTTGAACGGCTTCTTCTTTTTGCTCGGCAGCGCCATCGGATCAGAGCGTGACGATGATCTTGCCGAAGACCTGGCGCTGTTCGATCCGGTCGAGCGCCGCGTCGATGTTGTCGAACGGCACGGTGCTGTCGATGACCGGCGTGACGATGCCGGCGCCGATCTTGGCGAGCGACTGCTCGATGTTCTCGATCCGGCAGCCGAACGAGCCGATCAGGCGCAGCTGCTGCTGGTAGAGCTGGAACAGGTTGATCTCGGTCGAGATGCCGGTGGTCGAGCCGCAGGTGACGAGCGTGCCGCCGCGCTTCAGCGAGAACACGGAGCCGGCCCAGGTGTCGACGCCGACGTGCTCGAACACGACGTCGCAGCCGCGCTTCTTGGTCAGCTTGCGGACGACGCCCTCGAAGCGTTCCTCGCGGTAGTTGATGACGTGGTCGGCACCGAGCGCCTTGGCCTTCTCGCCCTTCTCGTCACTGCCGACGGTGGTGATGACCGTGGCGCCGACCGCCTTGGCGAGCTGGATCGCCGCCGTGCCGATGCCGCTGCCGCCCGCCTGGATCAGGATGGTCTGGCCGGCCTCGAGCTTGGCGTTGTCGAACAGCATGTGCTGCACGGTGCCGAAGGTGATCGGGGTGCAGGCGGCGTCCTGCACCGAGACATTGTCCGGCGCCGGCACGACGTGGCGGGCCTTCAGCGTGACGTAGTCGCAGGCGAGGCCGTCGATGTGGAAGCCGCGCACGCCGGCGACGTTCTCGCAGAGATTGTCCTTGCCGGCATGGCAGGCCGGGCAGGTGCCGCAGGTCTCGGCGCCGTAGATGGCGACGGTCTGGCCGACGCGGACGCTGGAAACCTCGGAACCGACGGATTCGACCGTGCCGGCGGCTTCCGCGCCCACCGTCAGCGGCAGCTTGCGCTTGGCGAAGGCCATGCCGCGCCAGCCCCAGACGTCGATGTGGTTCAGCGCGACGGCGCCGATCTTGACGCGCACCTCGCCGGGACCCGGCTCGGCGGACATCGGGACATCAACGATGGAAAGCTTGCGGTCGGCGAGCAGCTGGAGGGCGCGCATGGAATATCCGGTCTTGTGGTCTGAACAGGGCCTGCTTTAGCGTTTCGGCGCCCAACATGCCAGTGGCACGGGGCGGACCGAGCGTCGCGGTCAGGCCGGGCCGGCCGCGATCACCAGGCAGGCGTTCTGGCCGCCGAAGCCGAACGAGTTCGACAGCACCATCGAAACCGGCGCCTCGCGGGCGGTGTTCGGCACCACGTCGAGGGCGATCGACGGGTCGGGCGTGTCGTGGTTGATGGTCGGCGGGATCAGGCCGCTGCGGATGGTCTGGATCGAGAACACCGCCTCGATCGCGCCGGCCGCCGTCAGCGTGTGGCCGATCATCGACTTGTTGGAAGAGATCGGGATCTGCTTGACGTGCTCGCCGAACACGGCCTCGAGCGAGAGGCCTTCCATCTTGTCGTTTTCCGGCGTGCTGGTGCCGTGCGCATTGATGTAGTCGACCGCGTCCGGGCCGATGCCGGCGTCGCCGAGCGCCTGGCGCATGGCGCCGATGACGGGCGAACCGTCCGGCTTCGAGCGGGTGCGGTGGAAGTCGTCGGCCTGTTCGCCGACGCCGCGGATGACGGCGAGGATCTCGGCGCCGCGCGCCACCGCCGCATCATAGTCCTCGAGCACGAGTGCGCCGGCGCCCTCGGCCATGACGAAGCCGTCGCGGTTCTTCGAGAACGGGCGCGAGGCGAGCTCGGGAACCTCGTTGTTGGTCGAAAGCGCCGAGAGCAGCGAGAAGCGGATCAGCGATTCGATCTGCACGGAGCCGTCCGTGCCGATGCAGAGCGCCGCCTCGGTATCGCCGCGCCGGATCGCCTCAACGCCGAGCTGGATCGCGGTCGCGCCCGAGGCGCAGGCCGTCGACAGCGAGATCGGCGCGCCGCGCGTGCCGAACCGGTCGGCCGTCTTCTCGGCGACGCAGGCATAGAGCGCGTAGTCGTAGAGGTCGGGATCGTTCGCCGCGAGGGCGCTGCCGATCATCCGGTCATAGGGATCGGCGATGTCCGGATTGCCGTTGTCGTAGAGGTCGCGCTTGACCGACCAGTCGAGTTCGACCGGCGGCACGGCCATGAACAGCATGCCGGGGAAATCGCCCGGCGCGCCGATCTTGGCGCGCGTGATCGCCTCGTCGGCCGCGAGTTCGGCCAGCTTCTCGGTCAGCACGGCGGAGCGCGGCGCCTCGTCGAACAGGAAGTCGACGGTGCCAGCGATCGTCGTCCTGAGATGATCGACAGGGAAGCGGTTGATGCGGTGGATGCCGGACGTGCCGGCGGTCAGCGCCGACCAGTTGTCGTCGACGCCCTGGCCGAGCGAGGTGACGACGCCCATGCCGGTGACGGCGACGACGGGACGCCCGAGATGATCACGCGTCTTGCCCGGGATCTTGCCCATGATCTTGACCTTTCTCAGTCGATCGCTTCGACGAGCGCCATGCCTTCGCCGCGCCAGAACCCCCAGCTCGTGGCAATGATCTGGGTGGGCGCCTCGGCGGCTTCAAGCTCCAGGCCAGTCGGATCGGCCGGGCGGTAGAAGCCCTTTCGCGACAGCGCCAGGGCGGCGAGCGCGACCTGGGCCGGGAAGGCGGCCTCGAGGCCGTTGCCGATCAGGCTCTGCGGCGCGCGCACGGGACCGACGGTGCCCGCGGCGACGAGTTCTTCCAGCAGCGCGCGTTCTTCCAGCGTGGCCGGGCCGATGCCGGTCGCGCCCGAGAGCACGCCGACGGGCTTGTCGCCGAGCGCCGGCTTCAGCGTCTCGACCTGGCCGCGCGCCACGGCGGCGGCCTGTCCGGGCTCGCGGCGGCTGCGGCCGGAAAGCACCGGGCCGAGCTTGGCATAGGCCGTCTTGCCGCGCGCCTCGGCGCTGGCGCGGGATTCGAGCACCAGGAACACGCCGATCGAGCCGGTGACCATGCCGCCGCCGGCATTCGCCCGCTCCCAGACGGAGTTGACGGCGCCCTGCCACAGCGTGTTGCCGAGCGCCAGGCTCAGCAGCATGTCCTTGCGTTCGGCGTTGTAGGCGGCGCCGACGAGGAACTGCTCGCCCTGGCCGGCGCGGATGCGCCGGGCGGCGATCTCGACGGCGCTGATGCCGGCGAGTTCCTCGCCCATGAAGGTGCGCGACGAACCGGTGACCTTGTGGACGATCGAGATGTTGCCGGCGAGCAGGTTGGAGAGCTGCGCCAGGAACAGGGTCGGCCGCAAGTCATTGGCCAGCCGCTCGTTCAGGAAGGCTTCCGGCTGGGCGCCGCCGCTCAGGCCGGCCAGGATCTGGCCGTCGACGTCGACGTCACGCTCGCCGCCGCCCGCCGCGACGATCATGTCCATGTGCGCGAGGCGCTCGAGATCGCCGGCGAGGCCGGCATCGGCGAGCGCCAGGCCGGCCGCATAGGTGCCGAGGCGCTGCCACGGCTCCATCTGGCGCTGATCGGCCTTGCGCGGGATCTGCTTGTCGAGCTCGAGCGGCACCATCGGCAGGACCGGGAACGGCGCGAAGCGCTCGGTCTCGGCCGCGGCGGGCTTCGGCGGATCGATCGCCAGCGCCTGCCAGTGCGCGTCGAGCCCCTCGCCGAGCGAGGAGATCAGCCCGATGCCGGTGATCCAGACCTCGTGACCGTCATCCATGCCAGGCTTGTCGCTCATGCCACGTCTCCGACCGGCGTCAGGCCGATCTGCTGCACCCGCGCGCGCATGTTCTCGACGAGCTCGGGCGCGGGGAAGTCCATCACCTTGAGCGTCAGCTCGGCCTCGCAGACCGGGCCGTTCTGCTCGATCTTCGCCTCGGTCACGGCGAAGCCGGAGCCGTCATGGGAGAGCGTCGCATAGACGTCGAGTTCGGCGCCGGGCTCGATGAAGCGGCGGAACTTGGCCTTCTTGCAGCCGGCGAAGAACGGCATGCGCGAGAGGCCGTTGAGGCCGAGGATCAGGAAGCCGGACGCCTGCGCCATGGTCTCGATCAGGAGCACGCCCGGCATGATCGGATAGCCGGGGAAGTGACCCTCGAACACAGGGCTCGTCTCGGGGACGAAGGCCTTGGCATGAATCCGACCGGTCGCGGCGTCGAAATCGACGATGCGATCGATCATCTGGAAATATTCGAGACGCATGGCCGCGCGGCGCCGATCCGATCAGGCGTTCTTCTTGGCGACGAGATCGTCGATGTGGGCGCAGAGGTTCTTCAGGAGGAAGTACTCCTCGACCGAAGCCTTGCCGGCGTTGACTTCCTGGGTCCACTGCTCGAGCGGGATCTTGATCCCGAACTTCTTGTCGAGCGCGAAGACGATGTCGAGGAAATCGAGGCTGTCGATGCCCAGATCGTCAATGGCGTGCGACTCCGGCGTGATCTTCTCACGCGGAATTTCGCTGGTCTGGGCAATCACATCGGCGACGACGTCGAACGTGGAAGACATGACGGTCACGTAATCCTATCTCTAGAATGGCTCTCGTATTCCGGGGCCGGGGCGCGATCTAGCAGCGGTGTTGAAGGGTGCGCGGCAGACACGTCAGCCGGTCCCGCAAGCCAAGGCAGCAGGGAATCCATCCGCCCTGATACCGCGTGCCGTCGAGAAATACCAGCCTGTCGCGCCGGTGCGACGAATTCGTTCCCCCTGTGAGGCTATCGCGCATCGGATCAGGCCACGGCGACGACGTCGACCTCGACGTCGAGCTCGTGGTCGCCCGAGGTGACGATGACGCCGTCGACCGGCGCGGCGTCGGAATAGTCGCGGCCGACCGCCAGCACGACGTGGTCCTCGGCCACCTGCACGCCATTGGTGGGGTCGAGCCCGACCCAGCCGATGTCGCGGCCGCACCAGACCGCGACCCAGGCATGGGTGGCGTCGGCGCCTTCGAGGCGCGGCTGCCCCGGCGGCGGCAGCGTGCGCAGGAAGCCGCTGACATAGGCGGCCGGTAGGCCGAGCGTGCGGAGCCCGGCGATCATCACATGGGCGAAGTCCTGGCAGACGCCGGCGCGCTTGGCGAAGGCGTCGCCCGGCAGCGTCGTGACGTCGGTCGCGGTCGGATCATAGGCGAAGTCGGCCTTGATCCGGCGGGTCAGGTCGAAGGCGGCGGCGAGGATCGGTCGTCCGGGCGGAAAGCTCGCCGCCGCATAGGCGCCGATGGCCTCGTCGATGGCGATGGCGCGGCTCGCGAACAGGAAATGCACCGGCGAGGTCGGCCCGAGATCGGTATCCGCCACGGCCTGGTCGCGGATCTGCTCGAAGGCCGGGGTCGCGTTGGCGTCGAGCGGCGGGCCGGCCTCGACGGCGACGCGCGCCCGGGTTTCCAGCGTCAGCGCCTCATGCGGAAAGGCGAAGGCGACGGTGGTGATCCTATTGCCGAAGAAGTCGAGCCCGTCGTGCCGCTCGGTCGGCGCCGGGGTGATGACGAGGTCGGCGGCGATGACGCGCTGGCCGGCGCGCGCCACGGGCAGCAGGCGCAGCACCTGGCGCGCGAAGGGCACCGGCGCGGCGTAGCGGTAGCGCGTCGTCTGGCGGATGTCGTAGAGCATCAGGCTGTGCCCTCCGCCGGCTCTGCCGGTCGCCGGTGGGTGAAATAGGCAAGCGCGATCTCGTCGGAGATTCGCATCAGGTCGCGCTCGAAGCCGAGGATGTGGTCGATGCCGAGCGCCGCCGCGTCGGCGGTGCCGGTCTCGGCGGCGAGGCGGGTGGCGAGGCGGTCGGCCGGGCCGAGAAGGCCGGCGGGCGCATGGGCCGGCAGCTCCAAGAGTAATTGCCGGATGCGCTCGGCCTGGAAGGCAAGGGCGCGCGGGTTGCGGCTGTCGAGCAGCACCAGATCGACCACCGGCACGCGCGCCGGCAGCATCACGTAGCGGATGCGGTAGGTGATGTGGCTGTCGGCGAGTTCGAGCAGCGCGTCGAGCTCGCCGGGCCTTCCCGACATGCCGCAATAGCGGACGGCGCGGGCGATCGCGAGGCCGCGCTCGATGCGCCGCCCCGTCTCCAGGAAGCGCCAGCCATGCTGGCGCACCATGTTCTCGTGCACCAGGCCGGAGAAGGCGGCGATCAGGCGCAGCGCCGCATTGGCGCGCTCGAGGATATCGCTGTCGGTCTCGCCCTCCAGCGGCTGCTGCATCAGCGCCTCGAGGTCGGCGACGCAGCGCCAGGCGTCGGGCGACAGGCGGTCGCGGATCACGGACGCCGCGCGGCGGGAGGCCTCGGCGAGGCGCGGCGCGGTGTTGAAGGCGCCGCGATCGGTGAGGATCGCCAGCGCGCGGGCCGAGGGCGTCGCGTGCTCGTCGTCGTCGACGGAGCCGGCTTCGGCCAGCGCCGCGTCGAGCCGTTCGACCACCGCGGCGCCGTCATGCTCGGCATCGACATGCCGCCCGGCGATGGCGCGCACCAGCCGCAGCGCCGCTTCCGTGCGCTCGACATAGCGGCCGAGCCAGAACAGGTTTTCCGCCGCCCGGCTCGGCAGCGTCGAGGTGACGCGCTGCAGGGCGACCTTGTCCGGCGAGGGAAGCAGGGTCGTCTCGGCCACCGGCTCGTCGGAAAGGACCCAGACATCGGCCGAGGCGCCGCCCTGGTGCAGCGTCACGGCGCGGGCGTCGGGCTGGTCGGAGATGCGGCAGAAGCCGCCCGGCATGACGGTCCAGCCGTCGCGACCGCGGGCGACGTAGAGGCGCAGGATCGACGGCCGCGGTTCGAGCCGGGCCTCGTCGCCGGTGCCGCGCCAGGTCGGGGTGGTGGAGAGCTTCACCGCCTCCTGGCCGACGAAATCGGCGCCGCGCCGGCCGAGCGCGCGGATCAGCTCGGCCTTGTGCCCCGGCGTGATCGCCGAGCCGAGCATGGCGCCGCGATCGAGCAGGCCGGGCACGCTGCCGCCGAGCGCCGGTGCGATCACCATGCGGTCGAATTCGGCGACGACATGATCGCGCTCCAGCGTCTGGCCGCACCACCAGGTGGCGACGTTGGGCAGGATCAGGTCCTCGCCGAGCACGCGGCGGGCGAGGCCGGGCAGGAAGCCGAGCATGGCGCGCGCCTCGACCAGCCCCGCGCCGAGCGCGTTGGCGATGGCGACGTTGCGCTGCCGCACCGCGCCGGCGAGGCCCGGCACGCCGAGCCGCGAGGCGGGGTTCAGTTCCAGCGGGTCGGCGAAATCGGCGTCGAGGCGGCGCAGCAGCACGTCGGCGCGCTTCAGCCCCGAGATGGTGCGCATGTAGACCGTGTCGTCGCGCACGGTGAGGTCCTCGCCCTCGACGAGGACGAAGCCGAGATAGCGGGCGAGATAGGCGTGCTCGAAATAGGTTTCGTTGAGTGGCCCTGGCGTCAGCAGCGCGACGCGCGTTTCCTCATGCCGGTTCAACGCGTTCAGCCCCGCGCGAAAATCCTGGAAGAAGCCGGCGAGCCGCTCGACGTTGAAGGAACGGAAGATGTCGGGCAGCGCGCGCGACAGCGCGATGCGGTTCTCGAGCGCGTATCCGGCGCCGGAGGGGGCCTGGCTGCGGTCGGAGACGACCCACCAGCGGCCGTCCGGGCCGCGGCCGACATCGACGGCATAGAAGCGTAGGTGATGGCCGCCGACCGGGCGGGCACCGACAAGCGGGCGCAGATATTCCGGGCTGCCGGCGATGATCGCCGCCGGCAGCGCGCCATCGGCGGCGAGCCAGCCTTCGCCATAGGCGTCGCCGAGGATCGCGTCGAGCAGGCGGGCGCGCTGGATCAGCCCGGCTTCGAGGCGGGCCCATTCCTTCGGCTCGATCAGGAACGGGACATGCGAGAGCGGCCAGGGGCGCTCGTCGCCGTTCTCTTCGCCATAGACGCGGAACACGACGCCGGAATCGGCGAGATGCCGGTCGGCGAGCGCGAAGCGGTGCTGCACCTCGGCCGGGCCGAGATCGGCCATCGTCTCGACGAAGCGCATCCAGTGCGGCCGGATCGCGCCGTCCGGGCCGATGAACTCGTCGGCGACGCCCGGCAGCGGCCGGTAGTTGGCGATCAGCCTTTCGGCGCGGTCGGCGGCTTCGCGGCTCCGGCGGTTCGTCTGCTTGCGCGTCACGTTCGCCTCAGAGGTTGGCCGGACGACGCAGGTCGAGCGTCATCGGGAATTCCGGCGAGCCGCTTTCCGGCATCGGCATGAACGGGCCGCTGGTGTGGCCGATCGCCTCGAAGCGCGCCAGCCGGCGCGCCTCCGCCTCGTAGGAATTGACCGGGAAGGTGTCGTAGTTGCGGCCGCCGGGATGGGCGACGTGGTAGACGCAGCCGCCGAGCGAGCGCTGCGACCAGCCGTCGACGATGTCGAAGGTGAGCGGCGCATGGGCGGGGATGGTCGGGTGCAGGCCGCGGGCCGGCTGCCAGGCCTTGTAGCGGACGGCGGCGACGGAATGGCCGGCCGTGCCGGTCGCCGTCATCGGCACGCGGCGGCCGTTGCAGGCGATGATGTGCCGGCGCGGGTCGAAGCCCTCGGCCTTCACCTGGATGCGCTCGACGGATGAGTCGACATAGCGCACCGTGCCGCCGATCGCGCCTTCCTCGCCCAGCACATGCCACGGTTCCAGCGCCTGCCGCAGTTCGAGGCGGACGCCCTGCTGCTCGATCGCGCCGATGAACGGGAAGCGGAACTCGCGCTGCGCCTCGAACCAGGCGGGATCGAAGGCGTAGCCGGACTGCTGCAAATCGCCGAGCACATCTTGGAAATCCGACCAGATGAAATGCGGCAGCATGAAGCGGTCGTGCAGCTGCGTGCCCCAGCGCATCAGCGCGCCCTGCTGCGGGGTCCGCCACAGCATGGCGATCAGCGCCCGGACGAGGAGCTGCTGCGCGAGCGACATGCGGTAGTCCGGCGGCATCTCGAAGGAGCGGAACTCGACGAGGCCGAGGCGGCCGGTCGGGCCGTCCGGCGAATAGAGCTTGTCGATGCAGATCTCGGTGCGGTGCGTATTGCCGGTGACGTCGACCAGGAGGTTGCGGAACAGCCGGTCGACCAGCCAGGGCGGCGGCTCGGCGCCTGCCCCCGGCGCCGGCACGGCGGCGAGCGCGATCTCCAGCTCGTAGAGCCCGTCATGCCGCGCCTCGTCGATGCGCGGCGCCTGGCTCGTCGGGCCGATGAACAGGCCCGAGAACAGGTAGGAGAGCGAGGGGTGGCGCTGCCAGTAGAGCACGAGGCTCTTCAAAAGGTCGGGCCGGCGCAGGAACGGGCTGTCGGCCGGATGGGCGCCACCGACCACGACATGGTTGCCGCCGCCGGTGCCGGTGTGGTGGCCGTCGGTCATGAACTTTTCCGTGCCGAGCCGCGACTGCCGCGCCTCCTCGTAGAGCTCGCGGGTGATCGCGACGCATTCGTCCCAGTTCGCGGCGGGCTGGACGTTGACCTCGATCACGCCGGGGTCCGGCGTTACCTTGACGACGTGGAGGCGCGGGTCGATCGGCGGCGGATAGCCCTCGACATGCACGCAAAGCCCGAGCGCGCGGGCGCTTTCCTCCAGCGTCGCCAGGAGCTCGAGATAGTCCTCCAGCCGCTCGGTCGGCGGCATGAACACGCAGAGCCGGCCGTCGCGCGGCTCGACCGAGAGCGCCGTGCGCACCGACGAACCGGGCGCGAGGAACTGTTCGACCAGCTTTTCGCGCTCGCCCTCGGCACTGTCGGAGCCGGCGGCGGTGAGGCGCGCCATCTCCTCGGCGCGGCGAGCCGCGTCGTTCTGCGCGAGCTGTTCGGGATCGGGCAGCGGCGCGGTGATCGAGCCGGGATCGGCCTGCACGATGAACGGATAGGACGAGACCGGCACATAGGGGAGCGACGAGAGCGGCAGGCGGAATCCGACCGGGCTGTCGCCGGGCACGAGGAACATCTTGCCGCGCCGGAGCGGCCATTTCTCCGACATCCAGCGGCCTTCCGCCCGCGCCTGCCAGCGCTGCACCGGCAGGATGTAGCCGGACGGCTCGGCGAGGCCGCGCTCGAACACGCGGGCGATGCGGGCGCGCGCCTCCGGGTCGTCGAGCTTTGAGTCGGCCGGGGTGACGTTCTCCGGCAGCTCCGCTTCCTTCAGCACCCAGTGCGCCGGATCCTCATAGGCCGGCACGACGTGGTCGGCGGAGATGCCGAGCCGGCCGGAAAGCTCGGCGAGGAGCGCGCCGGCCTGGTCCGGCGTGGCGTGGAGATCGTCCGCCTCGGCGGCGATCAGCGCGGAATCGCGCCAGATCGGCTTGCCGTCCTTGCGCCAGTAGAGCGCGAAGGTCCAGCGCGGCAGGCTCTCGCCCGGATACCATTTGCCCTGGCCGTAATGCAGGAAGCCGCCGGGCGCGAAGCGCGTGCGCAGCCGGCGGACCAGTTCGTCGGCGCGCCCCCGCTTGGTCGGGCCGACGGCCTCGGTGTTCCATTCCGGCGCCTCGTAGTCGTCGATCGAGACGAAGGTCGGTTCACCGCCCATGGTGAGGCGCACGTCGTCGCACGCAAGGTCGGCGTCGACCCGCCGGCCGAGCCCGTCGAGCGCCGCCCAGCTTTCATCCGAGAACGGGAGCGTCACGCGAGGATTTTCCGCCACCCGGTCGACGCGCATGTCGAATTCGAACGCGGTCTCGGTGCCGGGATCGGCCACAAAGGCGCCGGTGATCGGCGCGGCCGAGCGGTAATGCGGTGTGGCGCAGAGCGGCAGGTGGCCCTCGCCGGTGAACAGGCCGGAGGTCGGGTCCATGCCGATCCAGCCGGCGCCGGGGATGTAGACCTCGGCCCAGGCGTGCAGGTCGGTGAAGTCGACGGCCGCGCCGGCGGGACCGTCGAGCGCGGCGATGTCGGGTTTCAGCTGGATCAGGTAGCCGGAGACGAAGCGGGCGGCGAGGCCGAGATGGCGCAGGATCTGCACCAGGAGCCAGCCGGAATCGCGGCAGGAGCCGGCGCGCGAGGCCAGCGTCTCCTCCGGCGCCTGTACGCCCGGCTCCATGCGGATCAGGTAGCGGATGTCGTTCTGCAGGCGCTGGTTCAGCCCGACCAGGAAGGTGACGATCTGGGTTGGCTCACGCGGGATGGTCGCCAGGAATTCGGCGAGCAGCGGCCCGGCCGGCTCGGGGTCCAGATAGGCGGCGAGTTCCTCGGCCAGCGCCGGCTCATAGGCGAAGGGAAACTGCTCGGCATTGGGTTCGACGAAGAAGTCGAACGGATTGTAGACCTCGAGATCGGCGAGCAGGTCGACCTCGACGGCGAATTCGGTCGTCTTTTCCGGAAAGACGAAGCGCGCCTGCCAGTTGCCGTGCGGATCCTGCTGCCAGTTCACGAAATGGTTGGCCGGCGTCACCTTGAGCGAATAGCTCGGCACCTTGGTGCGGCAATGCGGGGCCGGGCGAAGCCGGATCACCTGCGGTCCGAGCGCGACGGGCCGGTCGTAGCGATAGCGGGTGACGTGGCGAAGCGCGGCGAGGATCGACATTGGCGGTCAGGCTCTCCATGGGCGTTCGCGATGGGACGCGACGACCGGAGCGACGCAAGATTCGCGCCATGCGGGCCCCTGTTGCCGCGTCCGCCCGAAGCTTAGGGCAGGATGGGTCTGGTCTGGAATACTCGCTCTGCTGTTCGTTTCCCGGCCGCGGCGGAAGGGGCGGTGGCCGGAGGCCGGTGAGGGTTTTGCCCTCACCGAAGTTTTTTGGCCCGCGCCGCGGGGCGCGAGCCTGTTCCGAGGATGGGCGCGACGCGCCTACATCTTCACCACGGTCGAGCGGAATTTGGAGGCGAGATACTCGCCCGATCCGACCGCCGGATATTTCGCCGTCTCGCCCGCCGTCAGGCAGGTCGGGATGCAGACGATCTCGGCGTCCCAGTTGGGCTGGTGGAAGAACGCCATCGACTGGCGCCGGGCCGAACGGCCGATGTCGCGCGGCGGAATGGTGACGCGGTGCAGCGTCGACTTCCACTGGTCGTTGGTCCAGCGCTGCATCAGGTCGCCGATGTTGATGACGAAGCTGTCCGGAATGGCGGGGACGCGGTGCCACTGGCCGTCCAGGCCCTTGACCTCAAGGCCGCCCGGCGCGTCTTCCTGCATCAGGATGGTGAGCGAGCCATAGTCGGAATGCTCGCCGGCGCGCAGCTGGCCCGGCATCGGATCCTCGGTCAGGTCCGGATAGTTCAGGAGGCGCAGCGCGCTCGCCTCATGGTCGATGAAGCGGTCGAAATAGGTTTCGTCGAGATCGAGCGCGAGCGCGAAGAAGCTCATGATGCGGCCGGCCAGCGCCGACATCTCGCGATAATAGGCCTGCGTCGCGAGGCGGAATTCGTCGCCGAGCGGCCAGGGATTGGCGGAGAACACGAAGGCCTCGGCGTCGTCGCCGGGCTTGTGGTCGAGGCGCTGGAAGGCGGACGGGCCGAAGGAGAAGGTCTCCTTCAGGTCAGCCGGCTTTGCCTGGCCGAGCGACGCGGCGAGCGTCTCGCCCTTGACCGGGCTGTAGCCATAGGGATAGCCGGGATACGGCATGGCGGCGGTCATCTTTTCGTCGAGCGGACGATCGAAAAAGGCGCGGGTCGCGTCCCAGCCGCGCTGCACGACGGCGCGGTCGGCGCCATGGCCGGTAACGAGGAAGAAGCCTGTCTCGCGGCAGGTGCGGCCGATGGCATCGGCGATGGCGCGGGAGCCCTGGGGGTCGGAGAGATCGATGACGGGAACGATCGACATGGTTTTCCTTCGTCCATGACCAAATTGCGCGAGGAGATTATGGGGCGGCAGGGTGGTTGGGAACCGGCAATCGGTGGAGCATGCACATGAATGAGGCTTCGGTCGCCTCGATCGGCGACGCGCGCGCCGTCACCGCCGCGCCGCCGTCGTCGCGCATCGCCGCGCTCGACGTGGCGCGCGGCGTGGCGCTCGTCTGCATGGCGATCTTCCACGGCGCCTGGGACGTCGCCTTCCTGCACATCATCCGCTTCGACCCCGGCGCCTCGATCGGCTGGATCGTGTTCGCCCGCGCGATCGCCGGCGCGTTCCTGATGCTGGTCGGCATCAGCCTGGTGCTGTCGGTCCGGCGCGGCTTCCGCCTCCGGCCGTATCTGAAGCGGCTGGCGATGATCGTCGCCGCCGCGGCGCTGGTCTCGCTCGCCACTTTCTTCGCCATGCCGGAGGGGTGGATCTTCTTCGGCATCCTGCACCAGATCGCGCTGGCGAGCGTGCTCGGCCTCCTCTTCCTGCGGCTGCCGGCGCCTGTCGTGCTGCTCGCCGCCGTCGCCGTCTTCGTGCTGCCCTTCGTCTACCGCGATCCCGTCTTCGCCCAGCCGGCGCTCTGGTGGGTCGGCCTGGCGCCGAAGCCGCCGGCCTCGTTCGACTATGTGCCGCTGTTTCCCTGGTTCGGCGTCGTGCTCTTCGGCATGGCATCCGCCAAGCTCGGCGTCGCGCGCGGCTGGGACAAGCGGCTCGCAACCTGGCAGCCGCGCGTCGCGCCGGGCCGCTGGCTCGCCTTCGCCGGCCGCCATTCGCTCGCCGTCTACCTGATCCACCAGCCCCTGCTCTACGCTTTCTTCTTCGCTCTCGCCGCCATCTTCGCGCCGAACGGCGCCGAGAACGCCTCGCGCGCCGATTGCGTCGAGCGCTGCGTCGCGGTCGGCAAGGACGCGCCCTCCTGCCAGACCTATTGCGGCTGCGTGTTCGGCGAACTGAAGGAGCGCCAGCTGATGGCGCCGTTCCTGGCCCGCACGCTCAACGACGACCAGACCCTGCGCGTTCAGGAGACGGTCGCCGTCTGCTCCGCCACCACCTTCCCCCCGGTCGACGAGGCGCCCGCCGCCGCGCCGCAACCCGAGAATTGAGGCCCCGATGTCCGACCCTGTCCGCACGCCGATCGTCCAGTTCGGCACCAGCCGCTTCCTGCAGGCGCATGCCGACCTGTTCCTGTCCGAGGCGCGTGGCCTCGGCCAGCCGGTCGGCCCGGTCACCATCGTCCAGACCACCGGCTCCGGCGCCCGCTCGGGTCGGCTCCGGGCTTTCGACGGCACGCCGATCCCGATCGTCATCCGCGGCATCGAGGCAGGCGCGCCGGTCGAGCGCACGGCCGAGGTGACCTGCCTGGTGCGCGGCCTCTCGGTGGTCGAGCAGTGGGACGAGGTCGCGCGGATCGTGGCGGAGGAGGCGGAGATCCTGATCTCGAACACGTCGGATGCCGGTTTCGCGCTGGTCGAGGGCGAGCGCCTGGGCGCCGGCGTGCCGCAATCCTTCCCGTTGAAGCTTCTGAAGCTGCTGGTCGCCCGGCACGAAGCCGGCGGCGCGCCGCTGACGCTGTTTCCCTGCGAGCTGATCCCGCGGAACGGCGACGTTCTGAAGGCCATGCTGGGGAAGCTTGCCGTCGAGAACGACCTCCCGTCGGCCTTCCAGGACTGGCTCGGCGCCTGCGTCTTCGCCAATTCGCTGGTCGACCGCATCGTCTCCGAGCCGATCGAGCCGGCTGGCGCGGTCGCCGAGCCCTATGCGCTCTGGGCGATCGAGAAGCAGCCGGGCCTCGTCGCGCCCTGCATCCACCCGGATGTGCGGATGGTCGACGACCTCGCCGTCTATGAGCGACTGAAGCTCTTCATCCTCAATCTAGGCCATACCGTGCTGGCCGAGGCCTGGCGCCGCGAGGGCCGGGGCGAGGGCGAGCTGGTGCGCGAGATCGTCGCCGACCCGGCGATGCGGGCGGCGCTCGACGCGATCTATGACGAAGAGGTGCTGCCGATCTTCGCGGCCGGCGGCATCGCCGAGGCGCCCGCTTACCGGGAGAGCGTGCTGGAGCGGTTCGAGAATCCCTATCTCGCCCACCGCTTGGCCGAGATCTTCGGCAACCACGCCGAGAAGAAGCGCCGCCGCATCGGCGGCCTGCTCGCGTGGAAGCAGGCGATCGGCCTCGACCTGCCGACCCCGCGCCTGGAGGCGATCCTGGCGTCCGACATCGGGTGAGGGGCGGAGATCGTTCGTCAAACTCGACCATCATCCTGAGGTGCCCGGCGAAGCCGGGCCTCGAAGGAGGGTCCAGGGAGCGCTCCGCTGGAACCTCCTTCGAGGCTTCGCTGGCGCGAAGCGCCTCAGGATGATGGCGGAGCTGGTCATTCGAGCGACCGCTTTCTAAAGCGCGGCTGCATGGATCCCAACTCTCGCCGTCATCCCTGCGAAAGCAGGGACCCATGCAGCCGCGCTCTGGGAGGCTCACGCGTCGAACAACCCGGCGGAAATGGATCCCAGGTCAAGCCCGGGATGACGGCGGAGCTAGGGGATGGTGGGACCGAGGGGAATCCGGTCCACGACGTTGGCCACAAGCGACCGGCCAGCCGAACCCGTCTTGCCGCCTACCGCGCGTTATACCCGCGATACCAGCCGACGAAGCGGTCGATGCCTTCGTCGATCGAGGTCTTGGGCTGGAAGCCCAGCGTCTCGGCCGAGAGGGCGATGTCGGCGAAGGTTGCCGGCACGTCGGCGCGGCGCATCGGCTCGAAACGGATCTCGGCCTTGCGGCCGGTCGCCCGCTCGATCGTGGCGATGAAGTCGAGCAGCGGCACGGGGCTGTTGTTGCCGAGGTTGAAGATGCGGTTCTCGCCCGGCTTCGGCGTCCGGTCGATCGCGCCCAGCACGCCGGCGACGATATCGTCGATATAGGTGAAGTCGCGCTCCATCAGGCCGTTGTTGAAGACGGGGATCGGGCGGCCTTCGAGGATGGCGCTGGTGAACAGCCAGGCGGCCATGTCGGGCCGGCCCCAGGGGCCGTAGACCGTGAAGAAGCGCAGGCCCGACGAGGCGATGCCGTGCACATGGGCGTAGGAGTGGGCGATCAGCTCGCCGGCGCGCTTGGTGGCGGCGTAGAGCGAGGCCGGACGGTCGGTCCGGTCGGTCTCGCGGAACGGCACGTCCTCGTTCAACCCGTAGACCGAGGAGGACGAGGCGTAGACGACGTGGCGAAGCCTGGGCAGGCGCCGCGCCGCCTCGAACATCACCACCTGGCCGGTGACGTTGCTGTCGGCATAGGCGATCGGGTTCTCGATCGAATAGGCGACGCCGGCCTGGGCGGCGAGATGCACCACCGTCTCGATGTCGGCGTGGGTGGTGACGAGCCGCTCCATCGCCTCCATGTCGCTGACGCTGGCCTCGACGAATTCGAAATGCCGCTCGGCCTGCAGCCGGTCGAGCCGGGCATGCTTCAACGCTGGGTCGTAATAGGCGTTGAGGTTGTCGACCCCGATGACGGAGTCGCCGCGAGCGAGCGCTGCCCGCGCGACATGCGAACCAATGAAGCCTGCGACACCGGTGACGAGCATTTTCATTCCTCTCGCTTAGCCGATTTTCGCGCCGCCACAAAGGTGGTCGCTGCGTCGAGGGCTTGGGCGCGTTCCCATCCACGCGCCGATCCGCTATGACTGGCGCAGCGTCTCCTTTGGCGCGGATCGAATGCTGGACGTCGCATGATCTCCCAGAAGGCCAAATACGCATTCAAGGCGCTCATTCATCTGGCCAGGCAGCCGAGCGGGCAGACGACGCAGATCGACGACATCGCCCGCCAGGCCGGGGTGCCGCGCAAGTTCCTCGAACATATCCTGCTCGACCTGAAGCATCGCGGCATCATCGCCAGCCGGCGCGGCCGGTCCGGCGGCTACGCCATGCTGAAGGCGCCGGCCGAGGTGACGATCGGCCAGGTGCTGCGCGCCATCGACGGTCCGATCGCGCCGCTTTCCTGCATCTCCCGCACCGCCTACCAGCCCTGTCCGGATTGTCCCGACGAGGCGGCCTGCGCCGTTCGGCGTATGTTTGCGGGGCCTTACGAAACCCAGTTGCGGGCGCTGGAGGCGACGACGCTGGCCGATGCCCTGACGGGCGGGACGGAGGCGGCGGATCTGGACATGTCGCGCGAGATCGTTTCTGCTGACAGCCGGTTCTAGGAAGGATTTTCTAGGACGACCCGCGGCGAAGGCCGGCGGTGGTTTGAAATTGTCGATCGCTTATGTCGAGATAAAGGCATCATCGAACAGGGAGTGCACGATGGTTCGCCCGGTTTTCTCGCTCGCACGACGCCTACGCCCCGCTGTCGCCGCCGCCGCGATGGGCCTGGCGATGGCCGTCACCCCGGCACTCGCCGACACGCAGCTGCTCAATGTCAGCTACGATCCGACGCGCGAATTGTACAAGGACTACAACGCCGCCTTCGCCAAGCACTGGAAGGCCGAGACGGGTGAGACCGTCACCATCCAGCAGTCGCATGGCGGCTCCGGCAAGCAGGCCCGCTCCGTCATCGACGGTCTCGACGCCGATGTCGTGACGCTGGCGCTCGAGGCCGACATCGACGCCATCGCCAAGGCGAGCGGCAAGATCCCGGCCGATTGGCGCGGCCGCCTCCCGCACAATTCCTCGCCCTATACCTCGACGATCGTCTTCCTCGTCCGCAAGGGCAATCCGAAGGCGATCCAGGACTGGGGCGACCTGATCAAGGACGGTGTCGAGGTGATCACGCCGAACCCGAAGACCTCGGGCGGCGCACGCTGGAACTATCTCGCCGCCTGGGCCTACGCCAACAAGGCTTTCGGCAATGACGAGGCGAAGACGAAGGAATTCGTCGGCACGCTGTTCAAGCACGTGCCGGTGCTCGACACCGGCGCCCGCGGCTCGACCACGACCTTCGCCCAGCGCGGCATCGGCGACGTGCTGCTGGCCTGGGAGAACGAGGCCTTCCTGGCGCTCGAGGAACTCGGCCCCGACAAGTTCGACATCGTCGTGCCGCCGCTCTCGATCCTGGCGGAACCGCCGGTCGCGCTGGTCGACGGCAATGTCGACACCAAGGGCACGCGCAAGCAGGCGCAGGCCTATCTCGACTATCTCTATTCGCCGGAGGGCCAGAAGATCGCGACCAAGCACTTCTACCGCCCGGCCAAGCCGGAGCTGGTCGATGCCGCCGCGCTCGAGCGCTTTCCCAAGATCGAACTGGTGACCATCGACGATCCGCAATTCGGTGGATGGGCCAAGGCCCAGCCGGAACATTTCGGCGAGGGCGGCATTTTCGATCAGATCTACAAGCCGAACTGACGGGACAAGATGGCCGCAACGACCATCGCATCGGTCCGGAAGTCGAGCGTCATCCCGGGTTTCGGGTTGGCGCTCGGCGTCACTCTGACCTATCTCAGCCTGATCGTCCTGATCCCGCTCGCCGGCCTGTTCTGGCGCTCGGCGAGCGGCGGTCTCGACCAGTTCATCCGCATCGCCACCGATCCGCGCACGCTCGCGGCGCTGCGTCTTTCCTTCACCGCCTCCTTCTACGCCGCGGCCGTGAATCTCGTCTTCGGCCTGATCCTCGCCTGGATCCTGGTGCGCTACAGATTTCCCGGCCGGCGCTTCATCGATGCCGTCATCGACCTGCCCTTCGCCCTGCCGACGGCCGTCGCCGGCATCGCGCTGACGACGCTCTATGCGCCGAATGGCTGGATCGGCTCGCTGCTGCAGCCCTTCGGCATCCGCATCGCCTATACCGAGACGGGCATCATCATCGCGCTGATCTTCATCGGCCTGCCCTTCGTCGTGCGCAGCGTGCAGCCGGTGCTGGAGGATCTCGACCGCGAGGTCGAGGAGGTCGCGGCGACGCTTGGCGCGACGCGGCGCCAGACGGTGCGGCGGGTGGTGATGCCGGCGCTGCTGCCGGCCTCGCTGACCGGTTTCGCGCTCGCCTTCGCCCGCGCCGTCGGCGAATACGGCTCGGTCATCTTCATCGCCGGCAACAGCCCCTACAAGACCGAGATCGCGCCGCTGCTGATCGTCATCAAGCTGGAGGAATTCTCCTATGCCGGCGCGACGACGATCGCCGTATTGATGCTGCTCGCCTCGTTCCTGATCCTCCTCGTGATCAATCTCATCCAGAGCTGGAGCCTCAGGAGGTTCGGCGATGTCTGACGGGGCCTTCACGACGGCGCGCCTGCCGGGCGCGTCCGCCATCCATTTCCGGCCCGTGACGATGGAGCGGCGGCGCGTTCGCGTCGCGTTGATCCTCGTCTCGCTCGCCTTCCTCGCGCTGTTCCTGATGATGCCGCTGGTCGCGGTGTTCGTCGAGGCGTTCCGCGGCGGCCTGCCGGCCTATTGGGAGGCGATCTTCGAGCCCGACGCGGCGGCGGCGATCCGCCTGACGCTGCTGGTCGCGGCGATCTCGGTGCCCTGCAACCTCGTCTTCGGTCTGGCGGCGTCCTGGGCGATCGCCAAGTTCGACTTCAGGGGCAAGAGCCTGCTGAACACGCTGATCGACCTGCCGTTCTCGGTCTCGCCCGTCATCGCCGGCCTGATCTACGTCCTGCTCTTCGGCTCGCAGAGCCTGCTCGGGCCCTGGCTGAAGAGCGAGGGCATCCAGGTGATCTTCGCCGTGCCGGGCATCGTGCTGGCGACGATCTTCGTCACCTTCCCGTTCGTCGCGCGCGAACTGATCCCGCTGATGGAGCAGCAGGGCAGGGGCGACGAGGAGGCGGCGCTGTCGCTCGGCGCCTCCGGCTGGCAGGTGTTCTTCCGCGTCACGCTGCCCAACGTCAAATGGGCGCTGCTCTACGGCGTGCTGCTCTGCAACGCCCGCGCGATGGGCGAGTTCGGCGCGGTTTCCGTGGTGTCCGGCCACATTCGCGGCCTGACCAACACCATGCCGCTGCATGTCGAGATTCTCTACAACGAGTACAATTTCGCGGCCGCATTCGCCGTCGCCTCGCTGCTGGCGCTGCTGGCTCTCTTTACACTGGTGGTCAAGTCGGTCTTGGAATGGCGTTATGCCGAAGAGATCGCCGCGACGCGCCGCCACTGAGGAAACTCACATGAACGCGATCACCCCAATCGAACCGGGTGCATCCGTGGCGCTCGGCGCGCCCATCGACGTGACGATCGAGAACGTCCAGAAGGCGTTCGGCGACACGCCCGCGCTGCATGGCGTCTCGCTCGACGTCAAGGCGGGCGAGCTGGTCGCCCTGCTCGGGCCGTCCGGCTCCGGCAAGACGACGCTGCTCCGCATCCTGGCCGGCCTCGACGCGCCGACCGCCGGCCGCGTGCTGTTCGGCGGCGAGGACGCGCTCGGCCTCAGGGTGCAGGACCGCAATGTCGGCTTCGTGTTCCAGCATTACGCGCTGTTCCGCCACATGACGGTGTTCGACAACATCGCGTTCGGTCTCACCGTCCGCGCGCGCGGCGAGCGGCCGGCCAAGGCCGAGATCCGCAAGCGCGTGCTGCATCTCCTCGACCTGGTGCAGCTCTCGGGCCTCGACAAGCGCTATCCCTCGCAGCTATCCGGCGGCCAGCGCCAGCGCGTGGCGCTCGCCCGCGCGCTCGCCATCGAGCCGCGCGTGCTGCTGCTCGACGAGCCCTTCGGCGCCCTCGACGCCCAGGTGCGCAAGGATCTGCGCCGCTGGTTGCGCGAGATCCACGACCGCACCGGCCACACCACCTTCTTCGTCACGCACGACCAGGAAGAGGCGCTCGAGCTCGCCGACCGCGTCGTCGTCATGTCGAAGGGCCGGATCGAGCAGGTCGGCACGCCGGACGAGATCTATGACGCGCCGGCGAGCCCGTTCGTCTTCGGTTTCATCGGCGAATCCTCCTTCCTGCCGGTCACCGTCGTCGACGGCGCCGTGCAGTTCGACGGCGCGCCGCTCGATCTCGCCGCGCTCGGCACGCCCTCCGGCCCTGCGACGCTCGGCTTCCGCCCGCACGACGTGACGATCGTCGACGACGACCAGCCGGCGCTGACCGGCCAGATCGTCGCCGAACGCCGGCACGGCGGCGCCCGCCGCCTCGACGTCGAGGTCGGTCCGGAGCGCCACCGCGTCGAGATCGACATGGCGGTGGAGCATTCCCGCCGCGAGGGCGGCATGGTCGCCTTCCGGCCGCATCGCTGGCGCATCTTCGCCCGCTGAGGCCGGCCCTTCCCCGCTTTCGCGGTTCCGCCTAGTCTGACCACGGGCAGGGTTTTCGATCGGGGAGGAACCGGGATGAAGCGCTCGCGCGTCAACGAGATCATGCTGGAAGGGGACGCGTTCATCCGCTCCTTCGGCTATGTCATGCCGCCATTCGCCTACTGGACGCCGGATGAGTTCCGCGCCCGCAAGGCCGACGCCGCCGGCATTCTCGACGGCAAGCTCGGCTGGGACATCACCGATTTCGGCGCCGGCCGCTTCGATGCGCTCGGCCTGTTCCTGTTCACCGTCCGCAACGGCAATCCGGCCGATCTCGCGTCGGGGCGCGGCATGCTCTACGCCGAGAAGATCATGATCGCGCGGAAGGATCAGGTGACGCCGATGCACCGGCACGGGGTCAAGGCCGAGGACATCATCAACCGGGGCGGCGGCACGCTGACGCTGGAGCTCTTCGCCGCCGATCCGGACGGATCGATCGACCGCAGGGCCGAGGTCGTCGTGCCGTCCGACGGCGTCATCCGCGCCCTGCCGGCCGGCGGCAAGCTGCGCCTCGAGCCTGGCGAGAGCGTCACGCTGCTGCCCGGCGTCTGGCATTCGTTCTGGGGCGAGGGCGCCGACGTGCTGGTCGGCGAGGTGTCGACCGTCAATGACGACCTGACCGACAATGTCTTCGCCGATCCGGTCGGCCGCTTCGCCGAGATTGAGGAGGACGAGGATCCCGTCCACCTCCTCGTCTCGGACTATGAGCGCTGGCTGGCGGGCTAGCCGCGCTCCATCCTGAGATCCAGGATCGGCGCGAAGCCGCCATAGATCATGCGCTGGCCGTCGAACGGCATGGTGATCGCGTCCGGCCGCATGCGCGGATCGGCCATGACCTTCTCCCAGCCGGCGACGCGCGCTTCCTTGGACGGCCATTCGATCCAGGAATAGACGACCGTCTCGTCGTCCTTCGCCTGCACCGCGCGGCGGAAATCGGTGACCTTGCCGTCCGGCACGTCGTCGGCCCAGGTCTCGACCACCCGGGTCGCGCCATGCTCGAGAACCACCGGCGTGGTGAGCGCCGCCATGGCGCGATAGGCCTCCTTGTTGGCCTTCGGCACGGCGATCAGCGTGCCGTCGAGATAGCCCATGCCCGGGCTCTCCCCGCCGTCCTCCAAAATCGCCTGGAAGCCGCCAAAGATCATGCGCCTGGCATCGAAGGGCATGGTCTCGCTCATCGCCTGCATGCGCGGGTCGCTCATGATCTTCTCGTTCGCCGCGTCGCGCGCGGCGCGGTCGGGATATTCGAACCAGGAGAACAGCACGACCTCGCCGTCCTCGGCCGCGACGGCGCGGCGGAAATCGGTCACCTTGCCATCGGGCACGTCGTCGCCCCAGCCCTCGACCATGCGGGTCATGCCGAATTCCCGGAAGACCGCGGCCGCCTCGGCGGCGTGCTGGCGATAGGCTTCCTTGTTGGCGGCCGGCACGGCCGTCACGAATCCCTCGACATAGGTCATTGCGGTATCCTCCACGTCGTTTCGTGTGGTTGGTCCGTTCGCGCCGGCGGGTCTTCCTCCCCCGCCTCGGCGGCGCGGCGCCCGGTGGGCAACGGATGTCAGAGGCGAAGGTTCACTTGACATTTTACGTTGATATCAACATAATTACCGGCATGTCAAATGCGGGCCCCGTGCCTTTCTCGACCACCCTGCATGTTCGCGATCATTGCCTGTGCCTCGCCGCCCAGCGGGCGGCGCGGGCGCTGGCGCGCCGTTTCGACGAGGCGCTGAAGCCGGTCGGGCTGACCAGCGGCCAGTTCTCGCTGCTGATGTCACTGAACCGGCCAGAGCCGCCCACGATTGGTTCGGTGGCGGCCTTGCTCGTCATGGACCGCACGACGCTGACCGCCAATCTGAAGCCGCTGGAGCGGCAGGGCCTGCTGACGGTGACGGTCGATCCGGCCGACCGGCGGGGGCGGCGGCTCGCGCTGACCGAGGCCGGGCGCGCGACGCTCGCCGCCGCCGTGCCGATCTGGACGGCGGTGCATGCCGAGGTCGAGGCGCCGCTCGGGGAGGGCGGGGCGGACCGGCTGCGGGCCGGTCTGTCGGCGCTCGCCTGAGGGACGGCCAAGGCAGCAGCCAAGAAAAAAACCTCCGTCCAGGGGCTGGGCGGAGGCTTGGCGGGGCGTCAGGGCCCGGGGCTGCGGCGGGTCAGACGCCGTCGACGGACGTGAAGCCCTCGAAATTCGGATGGCCGAGGAACATCGGCTTGCGGTCGCCGGCGCCCTTGTGGGAATCGCGGAACTGCTGCGACTTGGTCCAGGCGATGAAGTTCTCTTCGGTCTGCCAGACGGTGTGCGACGAATAGAGCGTGTAGTCTTCCGCCGTCGCCCCCTTCAGCAGGTTGAAGGAGACGTAGCCCTCCAGCTCGTTCAGGTGGCGGGGGCGCGTGCGCCAGACCTCCTCGAACTCGGCTTCCATGCCCTTGATGACTTTGAAGCGGTTCATGGCGATGTACATGATGTTGTTCCGTTTGCGTGCCGATGAGGTGCGTGAAGGGGTGATGCGCGCCGAGTGCGGCGAAAGAAGGTGAGGAGGGACGACCGGAAACCGGCCTCCCCCCTCGCGTCTGTCCGCCGTCACCACACCGCCGGACAGACGGGTTCGGTTCAGGGCCTCAGAACTGCATCTTCGCCGTCAGCAGGAAGGTGCGGCCGCGGCCGGTCGGCGGGACGTAGCCATAGGAGGCGACGTTCGAGAGCGCCGGCGTATAGGTCTTGTCGAACAGGTTGGTCACATTGGCCGAGAGGTCGAGGCCGTTGTCGAACTTGTAGTTGGCGAAGGCGTCGACCAGCGTGTAGGCGGCCCAGTCGTCGTTCGGGCCGTATTCGCCGTCGCCGCCATCGACCTCGCCGACATAGTTGAGGCGACCGCCGACGGTCAGGCGCTGGTCGAAGAAGCGGGCGCCGGCCGTGAGGACGAAGACGTTCTCCGGCAGGTAGCTGGTGGCGCCGAGGCCATCCGTCTGCGCCGGCAGGTCGGACTTGGCATGGGTATAGGCCACGTTGCCGAAGACGAAGCCGGCGTCATAGGCCGCTTCGAGTTCGAAGCCCTGCACGACCGAGGTGCCCGGATTGTTGGCGAAATAGGTGCCGGAGGACGGGCTGCCCGACGGGAAGCGCACCACCTTGGCAGTGATGTAGTTCTCGATGTCCTGATAGTAGTAGTTGGCCTTCAGGCGGAACATGTCGCCTTCGGTGAGCAGGCCGTCCGTCTTGACGTTGGCGCCGACTTCCCAGCCCTTGGCGATTTCCGGCTCGAGGAAGGGGTTCGGGAACATGGTGACGAACGGGCCGCCCGGATGCGAGCCGCCCAGCATGGTTTCCTGGATCGTCGGGGCTCGGAACGTCTCGGCATAGGTGATGTACGGCTGCAGCCACTCGAGCGGGTTCAGCGCCACGGTGATGCGCGGATCGAGGCGTCCGTCCGAATTGTCGATGTTGTAGGTGCCGATCGGCAGGCCGGCCGGGTTGTTGCCGCTGATCGTCGTGTCGCCCTTGACCGAGTAGAAATCGTAGCGCAGGCCGGCGATCACATCGACGATGTTGTAGCTGAACGTCGTCTCCGAGAAGACGCCGCCAATGTCGCTCTTGCCGCTCGGATTGACGCCGCCGGCCTTGGACGGGTCGACCGTGTTGTAGGAATCGACGGTGTCGTGGAAATACTCGAAGCCGTAGGTCGACGAGACGGCGACGCTGCCGAGGGCGAAGTTCGACGTGTTCGAAATGTCGAAGCCGACGCCCTGGTCCTCGATCGTCCGGCCGCGCGCCGTGTAGCCGGGGCTGATCGGGGAATCGTACGTCATCTTGACGTCGTTGTAGTAGAAATTGCCGCGAACGTTGACCAGCTCGCTGTCGGGGGCCCAGTTGAAGCCGGCGGTATAGGTGTCCGACCGGACCGTCTGGTTGTAGCTGTTGGCCGCGAAGTCGTTGTCGTAGAGCACGGCGCCGAGGTTGATCTTGAGATCGTCGGTCGGCGCGAACTCGGCCTTGGCGAGGCCCGAGATCAGGTTGCGGTTGGTGTTCGCGACGGTGACGCCGTCGCCGTTCTTGTAGTCGTTCGGGCTCGAGTAGCTGATTGCGCCAGCAATCGCCGCGCCGCCGCCGGCCGAGCGCAGGGCGCCCGCCGCCATTTCCGAGAAGCCGACATTGTTGCTGCCCCAGGTCAGCGTCGCCAGCGCGCCCCAGTTCTTGCCGTCGGTCAGGATGTCGTCGACGCCGAGCGTGCGGACATTGGCCTGGCCCATTAGCGCGCCGGCGCCGCCGGCGGTCGAGACGGCGCCGCGGGTGACGTCGACGCCGGCGACCAGCGCCGGATCGACATAGGCGAAGCCCTGCGCCTCATGGCTGGTGAAGCGGAAATTCTGGCGCACGCCGTCGATCGTCGTGTTGACGCGGCCCGAGCCCTCCAGGCCGCGGATGTTCACCGACAGGCCGGAATTCTCGATCGAGTCGCGCGAGAAGGTGCCGGGCATGGCGCGCAGAACGTTGCCGATGTTGCGCTGGCCGAAGAGCTGGATCTCGTCCTCGGTGGCGGTGCTGACCGGACCCGGCGTCGCGAACGGATTCTTCCAGCCGTCCTGCGAGGTGGTCGAGACGATCGGCGACAGGAAGCTCGCTTCGCCCTTGGCGGCCTTCTTCTTCAGTTCCTCGTCGGTTTCGCCGCTGGTTGCCGCGGCCGGCGTCGTCGCCGCCTGGGCCTTGGCCGCCGTCGCGGAGAAGGCGGAGAGGAGTGCCGCGGCCGTTCCAGCCATCAGCCACGTCTTATGTCGAACGACACGCATGCGAGCCCCAATGCAAAAAGTTCTGGGATTGGGCCTGGCTGGCTATCCGGGCGGCGCGTCGGTCGCGCAACCCCGGCTCTGGCGTGCTTGGCGATGGGCATCTCCCGGCCGTCTCCGGCGCCCCGGATCGAGGCGGCGCGGCGATGTCGGTGATGTTTCGCTTGCGGAGATACGAAAAGATGAGTACGTCAGTCAACTAAATTGTTGCGAATTATTCGCAAGTTTAGAACCAGTCAAAACGACGTTCCCAGCAAGCGGGCGGGACAGGCATGCAACAGACGCAATCGACAGGAACTTCCCCGGACGCGGCCCCGGCGGGCGCGGGGCCGCGCGTGGTGTCCAGCGCCGATCTGCTCGACGGAGCGCGGGAAATCATCATTCGCCATGTCGGCGAGGACTACAGGCTGCGCCTGACGCGCGCCGGCAAGCTGATATTGAACAAGTAGACGGGATCATGATGAGGCTCGCGCACACTTCCCCCTTCCACGGCGCGCCGCGCGCCATCGATCGCTTCGCCGGCCGCCGGGTCCAGATCCTGTTCGGCCTCGCCGTCGCGGTCGGCATCACCCTCTCCGCCATCGTGCAGACGGTCGCGGCCGAGCGGGTGTTCCAGGACGCCACCGGCCGCTCGGTCAAGATCGGCAGCACCGATCGCATCGTCACCATCGGCGGCGACATCACCGAGATCGTCTTCGCGCTCGGCGCCGGCGACCGCGTGATCGCCCGCGACACCACCTCGTCCTATCCGCCCGAGGCCGCCGCCAAGCCGGATGTCGGCTACATGCGCGCGCTTTCGGCCGAGGGCGTGCTGTCGGTCAAGCCAGACCTGATCATCGCCGTCGAGGGCTCCGGCCCGAAGGATGCGATCGACCTGCTCGAATCCGCCTCCGTGCCGATCGTCATCGTGCCGGAGCGCCGGTCCGGCGACAGCATCGTCGCCAAGATCCGCCTGATCGCCGACATCCTCGGCGAGAAGGAGAAGGGCGACAAGCTGGCCGATACGCTCGCCGCCCGCTTCGCCGCGCTCGAGGGCGCCATCGCCAGGATCCCGGAAGGCGAGCGCAAGAAGGCCGTCTTCCTGATGAGCCTGAACGGCGGCAAGCCGCTCGCGGCCGGCCATAACACGGCCGCCGATTCGATGATCCAGCTCGCCGGCGGCATCAACCCGATGGGCGCCGTCGAGGGCTACAAGCCCGCTTCCGACGAGGCGCTGGTCGCCGCCGCCCCGGAAGTCGTCGTGATGATGATCGGCCAGAGCGGTCCGCCGAAGCCGGAAACCGTGTTCGATTCGCCGGCGCTGCGCGCCACCCCTGCCGCGAAGGATCAGGCTCTCGTCGCCATGGACGGCCTCTACCTGCTCGGCTTCGGCCCGCGCACGGCCGACGCCGCCCGCGATCTCGCCAAGGCCCTCTATCCGTCGCTCGATCTGCCCGAATGGCCGGCGGCGAACTGATGAGCCTCGTCATGACAGCCCCGGTCGCCGGCGACCGTCGCGGTCGCGCCAATCTGGTGACCGGCATCCTCGTCTTCGTGCTGATCGGCGCTTCGGTGATCTCGCTCTGCGTCGGCCCGTCCGGGCTTTCCACCACCGAGGTGGCGGGTCTGCTTGGCGATGCGATGGCCGGCCGCTTCTCCGAGATCAACAGCGTCAACCACGTCATCCTGTTCGACATCCGCATGCCGCGCACGCTGCTCGGCGCCATGGTCGGCGCGGCGCTGGCGCTGGCCGGCGCGATGATGCAGGGGCTGTTCCGCAACCCGCTCGCCGATCCCGGCCTCGTCGGCGTGTCGGCCGGCGCGGCCCTCGGCGCGGTGCTGGTGATCGTGCTCGGCGGCGCCTTCCTCGCTCCGGTGATGGATTTCCTCGGCATCGGCGCGCTGCCGATCGCCGCCTTCTTCGGCGGTCTCGGCACGACGCTGCTGCTCTACGGCATCGCGACGCGGCGCGGCCGCACCTCGGTCGCCACCATGCTGCTGGCCGGCATCGCGCTCGGCGCCATCGCCGGCGCCATCACCGCCTATCTCGTCTTCCGCAGCAATGATTTCCAGCTGCGCGAGCTGACCTTCTGGTCGATGGGCGGCCTCGGCGGCGCGACCTGGAACAAGCTCGCTCTCTCGCTACCCTTCATCATCGGCGTCTTCATCGCCATGCCGTTCACGGCGCGCGGGCTGGATGCGCTGGTGCTGGGCGAATCCGAGGCGCGCCATCTCGGCTTCAACACCCAGTGGCTGAAGAGCCTGATCATCTTCGTCGTCGCGCTCGCCGTCGGCGTGTCGGTGGCCTTCGCCGGCATCATCGGCTTCGTCGGCATCGTCGTGCCGCATGTGCTGCGCCTGGTCATCGGGCCGGAGCACCGCACGCTGCTGCCGGCGACGGCGCTGCTCGGCGCCACGCTCTTGATCGTCGCCGACATGATCTGCCGCACCATCGTCGCCCCGGCCGAGCTGCCGATCGGCATCGTCACGGCCACGATCGGCGCGCCCTTCTTCCTGTCGATCCTGCTCAGGAAGCGCGGCGTGGTCGACCTCTAGGGCCACGACCGGTTCCGGCAATCGTTCAAGACCGGGTGGCGGCGTCGGCCTGGCGCGCCACCCCAAGACAATCGATCCTGAAAAGCGGACGCCCCCATGCTCGAAGTCCAGAACCTGACCGTCCGCGCCGGCAAGCGCGCCATCCTCGACCGCGTCTCGCTCAAGGTCGCCCCCGGCGAGCTCACCGTCGTGGTCGGCCCGAACGGCGCCGGCAAGTCGACGATCATGAAGGCCGTCACCGGCGAACTGCGCCCGGCCGAGGGCACGATCACGCTGGAGGGCCGCGGCATCGGCGCCTATCCGGCCTACGAGATGGCGCGCCGCCGCGCGGTGCTGCCGCAGGCCTCGTCGCTCGCCTTTCCCTTCACCGTGCACGAGGTCGTGCGGCTCGGCACCAGCGGCGCCATGCCGGCGGCCGATCGCGCCGCCCGCGTCTCGGCGGCGCTCGCCCGCGTCGACCTGAACGGCTTCGGCGGCCGCTTCTTCCAGGAGCTTTCGGGCGGCGAGCAGCAGCGCGTGCACCTCGCCCGCGTGCTGTGCCAGGTCTGGGAGCCGGTCGTCGACGGCGTGCCGCGCTATCTGTTCCTCGACGAGCCGACGGCGAGCCTCGATCTGCGCCACCAGCTGCTCACCCTCGATACCGCCCGCGCCTTCGCGGCGGCGGGCGGCGGTGTCGTGGCGATCCTGCATGATCTCAACCTCGCGGCGCTCTATGCCGACAAGATCCTCGTCGTCAGCGCCGGCCGCATCGCCGCCGATGGCGCGCCGCGCGAGGTGCTGACCGACGCGATGATGCGCGAGGTGTTCGGCGTCAGCGTGCAGGTCGGCGGCGTGCCGGCCGACGCGCCCTTCATCCTGCCGCACACGGCACGCGCGTCCTGATCCAAAACTTATCACCTGTCGTTGCAGGCATGGGGAGAACGTGATTTCACGCCGCCCTGTCATGGCCTAGATTGCGCCTCCCGCAACCATGGACAGGGATTCGAACATGGCAGCCAAGAAGTCCGTGCCGACGCGCACGGTCCTGATCATCGATGTCGGCACGTCGTCGGTGAAGGCTGCCCTGTTCGACGAAAACGGCCGCACCCTGCGCTCGGCCGACGCTCCCGTGACGACCTCGGTTCCCCATCCCGGCTGGGCCGAGCAGGATCCGGCGCTCTGGTGGAAGGCGACGGTCGCCGCCGTCAACGGCCTCGCCGTCGACAGTCTGCCGATCGCCATCACGCTGACCGGCTCGATGCAGAACGTCATCCTGCTCGGGCGCGAGGGCACCAGTCTGCGGCCGGCGCTGCTCTATAGCGACGCCCGCGTCAGCGAGGCCGAGATGGCCGCGCTCAAGGCGCAGTTGCCCAAGGATTTCGAAAAGCGGATCGGCAACCGCGCCGAGCCGGCGCTTTGCCTGTTCCGGCTCGACTGGCTTCTGAACAACGAGGCCGACATCATGGCGCGCGTCGAGCGCGTGCTGTTCGGTGCCAAGGACGCGATGATCCACCGGATGACCGGCCGCGCCGTCGTCGATCCGACCTGCGCGACGACGACGGGCCTGCTCAATCTCGCGGCGCGCCACTGGGACGCGACGATCCTGGCCGCGATCGGCATGTCGCCGGCGATCCTGCCCGACATCCTCGACGCCGACGCGCTGGCCGGCCCGCTGCTGCCGGAGCCGGCGGCCGCCCTCGGCCTGGTGCCCGGCATTCCGGTCTATGTCGGCGCCGGCGACGGCGGCGCCACCGCCTGGGGCACGTCGAGCGAGCGGCACGACCAGCCGCACGCCTATCTCGGCACCACGGGCTGGATCGCCGCCACCATGCCCTATTCGGTGGCGAAGCCGCCGCGCGACGCCTATACGCTCGCCGCGCCGGTCGGCACCGACGTCATCGTCATCTCGCCCTTCCTCGCCGCCGGCCTCGCCATCGACTGGTTCGCCGGCGTCGCCGGCCGCTCCGTCGCCGAGCTCTACGCGGCAGCCGAGAAGCATGACGCCAGCCCGCCCGGCGCGCTGTTCCTGCCCTATCTGATCGGCGAGCGGGCGCCGTTCTCCGATCGCGCCGTGCGCGGCGCCTTCCTTGGCCTCGACCGCGAGCATGCGTCCGACACGCTCGCCTATGCCGTCCTGGAAGGGCTCGCCCACGCCATCCGCGACAATCTCGATGCCCTGCCGATCCCGCCCAAGTCGATTGCGCTGGCCGGCGGCGTCGCCGGCAGCCTGACGGTCGCGCATCTGATCGCCGACGTCACCGGCGCCCGCGTCACCGTGCCGTCCGCGAGCCGCATCGTCACCGCCTATGGCGCCTTCCGCATCATCGCGCCGATCATCGGCCTGGCGCCGAAGGGGGCTGCCGCAAAGGCGGCCGCGACGACCAAGACGAAGGCGAAGACCAGCCGCAAGACGAGCGCCGTCGCCAGCGACGAGACGGTGGTCGCGCCGCGTCCCGAGCGCGCCCAGCGAGCCGCCCGACGCTTCGCCGCCTATCGTCAGGCGGCCGGCCAGGCGCGGGCGCTCGCCGACGCGCTCGACCCGGCGCTCTGAGGCGCTTTTTGGCCGCTTGCGCCGGGGGCGGGGGAGGCGATATCACTGGCGCCGAACCCAAGGGGGAGAACAAAAAATGCGGGTTGGAATTCTCGGACTGGCCTTTGCGGGCCTGATGGCTTCGACGGTCGCGTCGCACGCCGCCGACGTGGCGGTGCTGACGCCCTATCAGAGCTCGGTTGCCACCAACCAGATGATCACCGTGTTCCAGGACAAGGCCAAGGCGGCCGGCTGGAACGCCACCGTGGTCGACACGCGCGGCGACATGGGCCAGCTCGCCAGCCGCATCGAGGACGTCGTCAACGCCAAGGTCGCGGCCATCGTGCTCGTCAGCGTCGACCCGACCCAGATCCAGGACCAGGTCAGCGCCGCCGCGGCGGCCGGCATCCCGGTCGTCACCATCGACGGCGGCAAGGCGCCCGGCGTCGCGCTCAACGTCACCTCGGACAATTTCGAGCTCGGCACCAAGCTGTCCGACTTCCTGTTCGAGAAGCTCGGCGGCAAGGGCAACATCGTCAAGTTCTTCCATTCCGCCCATCCCGGCGTGCACCAGCGCGAGCTGGCGCTCGACGCGGCGCTGAAGAAGAACCCGGACATCAAGGTCATCGCCGAGCACTATGTCGTGGTGCCGGGCCCGATCGACGACGTCCGCAAGGCGACCGAGAACCTGCTCAAGAGCCAGGGCGACCAGATCGACGCGGTCTGGGCCGCCTGGGACGAGCCGGCGATCGGCGCGCAGCTCGCCATCGAGGCCGACAAGCCCGACGCCAAGATCATCATCGCCGGCATCGACGGCAATCCGCAGGCGATCGAGCTGATCAAGGCGTGCTCGCACATCAAGGGCACCGTCAGTCAGGACTTCGACGCCATGGCCGGCCTCGCCGCCGAGGGCCTCGCCGGCATCCTCGCCGGCAAGACGCCGGAGAAGGCCGAGATCTACGCCCCGGCCAAGCTGATCACCCCGGAGACGCTGGGCGTCACCTGCCCGTGAGTTGCTCGTGACCTTTGCGCCTTTCCTCGCGCTGGACGGCCTAGTCAAGCATTTCGGCGCGACGAAAGCCCTCGATGGTGCCGATCTCGCGATTGAAGCGGGATCGGTGCACGCGCTTGTCGGCGAGAATGGCGCCGGCAAGTCGACCCTGATCAAGACGCTCTCCGGCCTCTACCAGCCGGACGCCGGTACGATCCGCCTCGACGGCGCGCCCGTCACGATCGACGGCCCGCGCGCGGCCGAGGCGATGGGCCTGCGCTTCATCCATCAGGAACTGAATCTCGTCCCGCATTTCGACGCCGTCGGCAACGCCTGGATCGGCCGCCGCCATCCGCGCCGCGGTCCGTTCATCGACGGTCGCGCCATGCGGGCGAAGGTGGCGGAAGTGGCGGCGCGCATCGCGCCCGACCTGCCGCTCGACAGGCCCGCCGCGCGGCTGACGCCGGGCCAGCGCCAGATGGCGGAGATCGTCCGCGCGCTGATGGAGCCGGCCCGCCTCGTCGTCATGGACGAGCCCACCTCGAGCCTGTCGGAAGGCGAGGCCGAGCGGCTGCATGCCGTCGTACGCCAGCTCGCCGCCGAGGGCTGCGCGGTCCTCTTCATCTCGCACCGCCTCGACGAGGTGCTCGACCTCTGCGGCCGCTACACCGTGCTGCGCAACGGCCGCACGGTCGGCGCCGGCGCGATCGCCGAGATCGACCGCGCCGGGCTGGTGGCGCGGATGTCGGGGCAGGGGACGTTGGGAACGGGCTCGGGCGAGCCCTCTCTCCCCTTGCGGGAGAGAGTTGGAGAGAGGGGTACCACCTCAGTCTCTCCGGTAGAATCCTTCGCTTCCCCGGCATTCCCCCACCCCAACCCTCCCCACAAGGGGGAGGGGGCGAGCGGCCAAAAACCCGTCCTCGCCGCCGATCTGGCCTTTGGTCCCGCCGGCAGCCGCATCGCCATGCAGCTGCGGCCGGGCGAGATCGTCGGGCTCTATGGCCTGGTCGGCGCCGGGCGCTCGTCGCTCTTGCGCACGCTCTGGGGCGCGACGCCGGGGCGCGGGTTGATCGCCATCGACGGCCAGGTGCCCGGGCATGGGCCGGCCGGCCGCATCGCCCGCGGCATGGCCTATGTGCCGGAAGACCGCCGCCGCGAGGGCCTCGCCCTGGCGCTCTCGATCGAAGACAATTTGGCGCTGGCGCATCTTGCCGATTTCCGCGCCCGCCGTTCCCTCCCGCTGCCCTCCAAGGCGAAGATCCGCGCCTTCGCGAAAAGGACTGGCGACCGCCTCCGCCTCGTCGCCGCCGGCCCGGACAGCTCGCCGGCGACGCTTTCCGGTGGCAACCAGCAGAAGCTCCTGTTCGGCCGCTGGCTCGGCCGCCCGATCCGCGTCCTCCTCGTCGACGAGCCGACGCGCGGCGTCGATGTCGGCGCCAAGGGCGAGATCCATGCCGAGATGCGCCGCATCGCCTCGGACGGCGCCGCCGTCCTGATGGCGACGAGCGACATCGAGGAACTCGCCGCGCTTTCCACCCGCGTCCTCGTGCTCCATGCCGGCCGGCTGGTCGCCGAGCTCGACGGCGCCTCGCTCACCCGCGCGGCCGTGGTTGCTGCCGCCTTCGGCCATGCTCCCGACGAGCCCCGGCCGCCCTCGGAACTCTCCGCATGATCCTCTTCCGCCGCTACGGCACGCTCTTCGCGCTGGCGCTGATCGTCCTCGTCTTCGCCGTTGCCTCGCCGCAGGCCTTCGGCACGGTCTCGAACCTCGTCAACATCACGCAGCAGATGTCGCTGCTCGCCATCGTCGCCATCGGCGCGACCTTGGTGATGGTGCTGGGCGAGTTCGACCTCTCGGTTTCCGCCGTCGTCTCGTTCGCCGGGATTTCCGCCGCCGCGCTGTTCGCCGCCGGCGTGCCGATCGCCATCGTCATGCTCGCCGTGCTCGCCGCCAGCCTCGCCATGGGCGCGGTCTCCGGTTTCCTCGTCGCGCGCTATCGGGTGCCGAGCTTCATCGCCACGCTCGCCTTCGGCACGGTGATCGGCGGTTTGACCTTCTGGATCTCGAACGGCGCGACGCTGTTCTCCGGCATCCCGGCCGTCTTCCGCGATCTCGGCCGCGGCACGATCCTGGGTGTGCCGGTGCCGACCCTCTGGCTCGCCGGCGTCGCTGTTGTCTTCTGGCTGCTGCTCGACAAGACCGAGTTCGGTCGCCGCCTCTATGCGATCGGCGGAAACCGCGAGGCGGCCCGTCTCGTCGGCCTGCCGGTCCGTCGCGACATGGTGGTCGCCTTCGCGCTCTGCGCCGCGCTCGCCGGCCTCGCCGGCCTGCTCCTGACGGCGCGGCTCGGCAGCGCCCATCCGACCGGCGGCGGCGGCTACCTGCTGCAGGCCTATGCGGCCGTCTTCCTCGGCATGACGGCGTTCCGCGAGGGCGAGCCGAGCGTGCCGGGCACGCTGGTCGGCGCGGCGATCATCGCCGTCGTCTCGAACGGTCTCACCATCCTCGGCGTGCCGAGCTTCCTGCAGGATCTTCTGACCGGCGCGATCATCCTCGCCGCCGTCCTGGTCCGCAATGTCGCCCGCGAGGAGCGCTGAGCGGGCAAGAATCGAGGACGCAGGTCAGGGCGAAGCTGCAACACCTCTCCCTGAGGGAGAGGTCGGGCCGAAGGTCCGGGTGAGGGTTTACGCCCTCTCCGGATGGTTCCCTAAACCCTCACCCGCCGCACTCTGTGCGTCGACCTCTCCCTCAGGGAGAGGTGAAGCAACGAGGTGCTTCCTTCCGCCGAAGGCCGCGAGGCTGGCGCCGGCGACGACGAGAAGGGTCGCGGCGAGCAGGGTGAGGCTCGGTTCCGCCTGGCCAGTCAGCACCAGGATCAGCGTCGAGAGCGGCGGCGCGGCGTAGGACATGGCGCCGAGCAGCGCCAGCCTGCCATGCTTGGTGGCGTGGTCCCAGGCGACGAAGGCGGCGCCGATCGGGCCGATGCCGAGCGCGAGCAGCGACAGCCAGGCGCCTGGATCCGGCATGACGAAGGTCTCGCCGATGGCGACATGGCAGAGCGCCGCCAGCACGGCGACGAGCGCGCAGACGACGATCATCGGCTCGCTGCCGGGCGCGTTGATGCGGTTGTTCAGCACCGAATAGAGCGACCAGGTGAAGGCGCAGACGAGCGCCGCCAGATAGCCCGCCATCGCCGTGCCGCTCGCCTCGACCGGGCCGGGGCCGCCGACGAGCAGCAGCGTCGCGGCGAAGCCCATGACGGCGCCGAGGATCTGCGGCCGGCCGAGCTTCGTCGTCCCGCCCGGGATCAGGCCGGAGAACAGCACGATGAGCAGCGGCCAGAGATAGTTGATCAGGCTCGCCTGCGCCGGCGGGGCGAGGCGCAGCGCCGCGAAATAGAGCGCGTGATAGGCGAAGATCGCGGTCGTCGTCAGCACCCAGGCCCGCATCGGCCAGAGCGTCAGGCCGTGCTTGACGCCGGACCACCCCCGCATGGCCGTGAAGCCGACGAGCGCGGCGACGGCCGCGATCGCAAAGGTGATGGCGAGCGCCTCGAAGGTCGGCACGGCCCGGCTCGCTCCCGTCAGCGCGGCGAGGCAGGCCCAGAGCCCGATCGCCGCCGCGCCGATCGCGGTCGCGGAGCCGGATTCGCGCCTCAATTGGCGGACCGCACGGTGCCGGTGGCGGCGTCGATGGCGTCGAAAGTCTTGACGATCGGGTGCGTCGTGTCGGGCGGGATCACGACCTCGCCGCGGTCGAGCCCGATCGTCCTCATCCCGGCCTCGCGCGCCGCGTCGAGCTCGCGCGTGTTGTCGGAGAGGAACAGGATTTCTTCCGGCGCGAGGCCGATCTCCTTGGCGATCGCCGTATAGGACGACGCTTCCAGCTTCGAGCCGATGGCTGTGTCGAAATAGCCGGAGAAGAGCGGCGTCAGGTCGCCGGAATGGGTGAAGCCGAAGATCAGCTTCTGCGCCAGCACCGAGCCGGAGGAATAGACGTAGAGGGCGAGGCCGGACGCCTTCCAGGCGGTCAGCGCGGCGACGGCGTCGGGATAGATGTCGCCCTTGAGCAGGCCGGAGCGATAGCCGTCCTCCCAGATCATGCCCTGCAGCGTCTTCAGCGGCTTGGCCTTGCGGTCCTCGTCGATCCAGCCCTGCAGCAGGGCGATCGTGCCGGCCTGGTCGAGGTCGGGCCGGGCCGCCAGCTCGCGCGCCTCGGCAAGCGCCTCGGCGACGGCGGGATCGGCGGCGTGCTCGGTGATGAAGCTGCCGAGCCGGCTCTTCGCATAGGGGAACAGCACGTCCTTGACGAAGGAGATCGAGGAGGTGGTCCCCTCGATATCGGTCAGCACGGCGCGAATGGACGGGGTCGGCATCGATAAGGCCCTGTTGGTTGTGGCACTTCCGGCTCTACTCGATTACGTGAAGGCGGTCATCTCCTTTGGCGTGGAGCCTCTCATGAAAGTCGACGGCGTCGCCTATCGTTCGATCTGGCGCGATCCCTCCGAGACGACGGTCACCGTCATCGATCAGACGTTGCTGCCGCATCGTTTCCAGACGCTGCCGATCTCGAACGTCGCCGATGCGATCGACGCGATCAAGCGGATGGTGGTGCGCGGCGCGCCGCTGATCGGCGTCACCGGCGCCTATGGCTATGCGATGGCGATGCGCGACGATCCCTCCGACGCCAATTGCGACGCCGCCTTCGACGCCATCAATGCGGCCCGGCCGACGGCCGTCAACCTGCGCTGGGCGCTGGAGCGCGTGCGCGACGAGGTCCGCAAGCATCCGCCGGCCGGGCGCGCCGCCGCCGCCTATGCCGCCGCCGACCGGCTGCATGCCGAGGACATCGAGACCAATGGCACCATCGCCGCCAACGGCGCCCGGCTGATCCGCGAGATCTGGGAGGCGAATGGCCGGTCGCGGCCGGTCAACGTGCTCACCCATTGCAACACCGGCTGGATCGCCTGCGTCGACTGGGGCACGGCGCTGGGCGCGATCTACCGCGCCCATGACGACGGCATCCCCGTCCATGTCTGGGTCGACGAGACGCGCCCGCGTAACCAGGGCGCCAGCCTGACGACGTGGGAGTTGGGCGCGCATGGCGTGCCGCACACGCTCGTCGTCGACAATGCCGGCGGTCATCTGATGCAGCACGGCCAGGTCGACATCTGCCTCGTCGGCGCCGACCGTGTCACCGCGTCCGGCGACGCCTGCAACAAGATCGGCACCTATCTGAAGGCGCTCGCCGCCAAGGATAATGACGTACCCTTCTACGTCGTTCTGCCCGGCTCGACGATCGACTGGCGCATCGAGGACGGCGTCACTGGCATCGAGATCGAGGAGCGCGCGGGCGACGAGGTCACGCACATCTCCGGCATCGCCGGCGACGGCTCGATCGTCAAGGTGCGGCTGACGCCAAAGGGCACGCGGGCCGGCAATCCGGCCTTCGATGTCACCCCGGCGCGGCTGGTGACGGGCCTCGTCACCGAGCGCGGCGTGGCGCCGGCAAGCCGCGACGGCCTGCGCAAGCTCTATCCCGAGCGGGGATAGGGCGGTTCGGCCGCTATGGCGGGCCGGTGCGGATCGGCCCCTGCGGGCGGGTTTCGGTCGTGCCCTGGCGCAGCCCGCCCTTCGCCGAGCGGCAGAAGCAGGTCGTGCCGACGCGCTCGAGGCGGCCGAGCGGACAGGTGCCGGCCATGACGCGGCACTGGTTGGCGGTCGGGCCGGGCACCTTCGGCGCGCCCGGCGTCTGGATCCTGGGGATCGGGACGTCGAACATCTTCGGCTGGGTGAACAGGCCGGGCTGCTGGAACAGGTCGCGCGCCCCGGCCGGCATCGTCGCCAGGCTGAGCAGGACGGCCAGAGCGCCGAGGAGCGCGAAGCGGTTCATTTTCACTCTCCATGCGGCGCGCGGTGCGCCGGCCGCCATTCTAGAACCGATCGGCATCCGATAGAAACGCGGAACGGCCTCGGCCCCCGGCCCGGTCGCGTTTTCTTGTCGCGAGCCGGCGTCGACTTCGCCGCAAGACGCTCCGGCAGCGCCAATCGGCCCGGCGCTGCACAGATTTCCAGCGGGCTTCCGGTGGCGGGGCGGCTATGTTAGGAAGGCCACGAACAGCGCTGGAGGCCGAATGCCGCCAACGCTGAGAGGATCGTGTGCGTGCCCGATTTGTGAGAGGGCGCGCCAAACAGAGGTAGAGTGACGGCATGGCAGACCGCCCGTCGAGCTTCGACTATGAGGCTCTGCTCGCCTGCGGGCGGGGAGAATTGTTCGGCGAGGGCAATGCGCAATTGCCGCTGCCGCCCATGTTGATGTTCGACCGCATCACGTCGATCAGCGAGGAAGGCGGCGAGTATGGCAAGGGCCATATCCGCGCCGAGCTCGACGTCAATCCCGACCTCTGGTTCTTCCAGTGCCACTTCAAGGGCGATCCGGTGATGCCGGGCTGCCTCGGCCTCGACGCGATGTGGCAGATGCTGGGCTTCTTCCTCGGCTGGAGCGGTTCGCCCGGCCGCGGCCGCGCGCTCTCGACCGGCGAGATCAAGTTCTCCGGCATGGTCGTCCCGAGCGTCAAGAAGGTCGAATACGGCGTCGATCTGAAGCGCGTCCTGCGCTCGAAGCTGGTGCTCGGCATCGGTGACGGCTGGTTGAAGGCGGATGGCGTCACCATCTACCGCGCCAAGGACCTCCGTGTCGGCCTGTTCCAGGGCGACGCGACACCTGCCGTCGGTTGATGGCGGGGCCGGCCCTCGCGGGCCGGCCGGTCATGGCCGAACGATAGAATTCAGGAAGGACACCGAGCGATGAAGCGGGTCGTAGTGACCGGGACGGGTATCGTCTCCTCCATCGGCAACAACACCCAGGAAGTGCTGGCGAGCCTGCACGAAGCCAGGAGCGGCATCACCGCCGCCAAGGACTTCGCCGAGCTCGGCTTCCGCTGCCAGGTCCAGGGTCGGCCGACGCTCGATCCGGCCGAGGTCGTCGACCGCCGCGCCATGCGCTTCCACGGCGGCGGCACCGCCTGGAACCATGTCGCCATGGAGCAGGCGATCCGCGATTCCGGCCTCGAGGAAAACGAGGTCTCGAACGAGCGCACCGGCATCATCATGGGCTCGGGCGGCCCGTCGACCCGCGCCATCGTCGAGGCGGCCGACATCACCCGCGAGAAGGGCCCGAAGCGCGTCGGCCCGTTCGCCGTGCCGAAGGCGATGTCCTCGACCGCGTCGGCCACGCTCGCCACCTGGTTCAAGATCAAGGGCGTCAACTATTCGATCTCGTCCGCCTGCGCGACGTCCAATCATTGCATCGGCAACGCCTATGAGATGATCCAGTACGGCAAGCAGGACGTGATGTTCGCCGGCGGCTGCGAGGAGCTCGACTGGACGCTCTCCGTGCTGTTCGACGCCATGGGCGCGATGTCGTCCAAGTACAACGACCGCCCGGCCGTCGCCTCGCGTCCCTATGACAAGAACCGCGACGGCTTCGTCATCGCCGGCGGCGCCGGCGTGCTGGTGCTGGAAGAGCTCGAGCATGCCAAGGCGCGCGGCGCCCGCATCTATGGCGAGGTCGTCGGCTACGGCGCCACCTCGGACGGCTACGACATGGTCGCGCCGTCGGGCGAGGGCGCCATCCGCTGCATGCGCCAGGCGATCTCGACCGTGAAGGGCCCGATCGACTACATCAACCCGCACGCCACCTCGACGCCGGCCGGCGACGCCCCGGAGATCGAGGCGATCCGCACCGTGTTCGGTTCGGGCGACAAGTGCCCGCCGATCTCCGCCACCAAGGCGCTGACCGGCCATTCGCTGGGCGCGACCGGCGTGCAGGAAGCGATCTACAGCCTGCTGATGATGAACAACCGCTTCATCGCCGAATCGGCCAATATCGAAGAGCTGGATCCGGCCTTCGCCGACATGCCGATCGTGCGCAAGCGCATCGACGACGCGAAGATCGACACCGTTCTTTCCAACTCCTTCGGTTTCGGCGGCACCAACGCCTCGCTGGTCCTCCAGCGCTACGTCGCCTGAGACCCAACTCCAACAAGGACTTCCGTATGACGACACCGATCAGCAACCTGATGAGCGGCAAGCGCGGCCTCATCATGGGTGTCGCCAACGATCATTCGATCGCCTGGGGCATTGCGCGGACGCTGGCCGCGCATGGCGCCGAGCTCGCCTTCACCTATCAGGGCGAGGCGTTCGGCCGGCGGGTCAAGCCGCTGGCCGATTCGGTCGGCGCCAAGCTGCTCCTCCCCTGCGACGTCGAGGACGTCGCCTCCGTCGACGGCGTCTTCGCGGCGCTGGAGAAGGAATGGGGCAAGATCGACTTCATCGTCCACGCCATCGGCTTCTCCGACAAGAACGAGCTGAAGGGCCGCTACGCCGACACGACGCGCGACAATTTCGTGAAGACGATGGTGATCTCCTGCTTCTCCTTCACGGAGATCGCCAAGCGCGCCGCGGCGCTGATGACGGATGGCGGCTCGATCCTGACGCTGACCTATGGCGGCTCGACCCGCGTCATGCCGAACTACAACGTCATGGGCGTCGCCAAGGCGGCGCTCGAATCCTCGGTGCGCTACCTCGCCATGGATTTCGGCGGCGACAACATCCGCGTCAACGCGATCTCGGCCGGCCCGGTCCGCACGCTCGCCGGCTCCGGCGTCGCCGATGCGCGCATCATGTACAACTACCAGAAGAAGAACTCGCCGCTCCGCCGCACCGTCTCGCTCGACGAGATCGGCGGCTCGGCGCTGTATCTGCTTTCGGACCTCGGCGCCGGCGTCACCGGCGACGTGCATTTCGTCGATTCCGGCTACAACATCGTCTCGATGCCGCGGCTGGAAGAGCTGAAGGTGCACGAGGCGAACGCCGAGGCCAACAACCCGCAGGCGGTCGAGTAGGTCTTCGGGCCTCTGCCGTGAATTCGAAGGGCGCCCGCTGTGGCGCCCTTTTTCGTTTTGGGGTGGGGGTGGTCTGTCCGCTCGCCGTCATCCGGGGCTTTTCTTAGCTTGGCTCCCGCTAGCCGAAGAACACGGCCATGGATCCCTGCTTTCGCAGGGATGACGGCGAGGGGGGAGGTTACGACGCGATTTCTCCGTAGAGATCGAGCCAGTTGGGGTTCGAACGTTCGACCAGCTCGATCTTCCAGCTCCGTTTCCAGAGCTTCATCTGCTTCTCACGGCGGATGGCTGATTCCATCGTGTCGTGGCCCTCGTAGTAGACCAAGGTTCTGATCCGGTAGCGGCTCGTGAAGCCGCCAAGGAAGCCTTCCCGGTGCTGCCATACCCGCTGCGGAAGATTGCTGGTCACGCCGATATAGAGCGTGCCATTGCGGGCGCTGGCCATGATGTAAACACACGGTTGCATGTATCTAGCGTTGCATGCCCGACCCTCGCCGTCATCCCTGCGAAAGCAGGGATCCATGTCGGTCGCGCGCTCAGCCGTTCCGATGAACCCGACGCCCCCACTGGCACGAAGCCCCGCCGGCCTCTATGACGTCGGCCATGCTGCCCGTCGACGACGTCCTCCCCGAACTCCGATCCGTGCTCGAAGGCCGGACCAGCGCCGTGCTGGTGGCGCCGCCCGGCGCCGGCAAGACGACGCGTGTGCCGCTCGCGCTGCTCGACGCGCCGTGGCGGGGCGATCAACGCATCCTGATGCTGGAGCCGCGCCGGCTCGCCGCCCGTGCCGCCGCCCGCCGCATGGCCGAGACGCTCGGCGAGGAGGTCGGCCAGACCGTCGGCTATCGCGTCCGCCTGGAGAAGAAGGTTTCGGCGAGAACGCGGATCGAGATCGTCACCGAGGGCGTCTTCACCCGCATGATCCTCGACGATCCCTTGCTCGACGGTGTCGCGGCGGTGATCTTCGACGAGTTCCACGAGCGCAGCCTCGACGGCGACCTCGGCCTCGCGCTCGCCCTCGATGCGCAAGCCGGACTGCGCGAGGATCTGCGCATCCTCGTCATGTCGGCGACGATCGACGGCGCGCGCGTCGCTAGGCTGCTGGGCGATGCGCCGGTGGTCGAGAGCCTCGGGCGCATGTTCCCGGTCGAGACCCGGCATGGCGGCCGCGACCCCGCCCGCCGTATCGAGGACGACGTCGCCGACGCGGTCCGCCGCGCGCTCGCGGCGGATACCGGCAGCCTGCTCGTCTTCCTGCCGGGGCAGGCGGAGATCCGCCGCGTCGCCGAGCGGCTGGAGGGGCGGGTCGGCGACGGCGTCGAGATCGCGCCGCTCTATGGCGCGCTCGATTTTTCCGCGCAGGATCGCGCGATCCGCCCGGCCTTGCCGGGCAAGCGCAAGGTGGTGCTCGCGACGTCGATCGCCGAGACCTCGCTGACCATCGAGGGCGTGCGCGTCGTCATCGATTCCGGCCTCGCCCGCGCGCCGGTCTACGAGCCGGCGACCGGGCTGACACGGCTGGAGACGCGCCGTGTGTCGCGTGCCTCGGCCGACCAGCGGCGCGGCCGCGCCGGCCGCACCGAGCCCGGCGTCTGCTACCGGCTCTGGGAGGAGGGCCAGACGGCGGCGCTCGCCCCGTTCGACCGGCCGGAGATGCTGGAGGCCGACCTCGCGCCGCTCGTCCTCGATCTCGCCAGCTGGGGCGTCGCCGATCCCGCGCAACTCGCCTTCCTCGATCCGCCGCCGAAGCCCGCCTGGGAAGAGGCCGTCGCGCTGCTCACCCGGCTCGATGCGCTCGATGCCGATCGCCGGCTGACGAAGGAGGGCGAGGGGCTGGCCCGTCTCGCCGTCAGCCCGCGCCTCGGCCATATGCTGCGCAAGGGCGCTGGCCTCGGCCATGGCCGCCTCGCCGGCGCCATCGCGGCGCTCCTCTCCGAGACCGGGCTCGGCGGCAACGACGCGGATCTACGCGAGCGGCTGCGCCGGCTGTTTTCCGCCCGCGATCCGCGGAGCCGGGATTCGCTCGCGCTCGCCATGCGCTGGGCCCGCGAGGCCGGGGCGAGGGGCGAGGATGGTCGCGCCGAGATCGAGGAGGCGGGTCTCCTGACCGCCTTCGCCTTCCCGGATCGCATCGCCATGGCGCGCGGTGCGCCCGGCGCCTTCGTCATGGCGAACGGACGTGGCGGCGTGCTCGATCCGGCCGATGCGCTGGCGCGCGAACCGTTCCTCGCGGTGGCGAGCCTGCAGGGCGCGGCCGAGAATGCCCGCATCCTCGCCGCCGCGCCGATCTCGCGCGACGAGATCGAGGCGCATTTCGGCGAGCAGATCGTCGAGGAGGAGGGCGTCGCCTTCGATCCGCAGACCGGTTCTGTCCGTGGCCGCATCGTGCGTCGCCTCGGCCGGCTGGTCTTGGCGGATCGCGCCAGCAGCAAGGTCTCGGACGCGGCGGTGCAGGCGGCGCTGCTCTCGGAGATCCGCCGGCGCGGCGTGGCCGAACTGCCGTGGGAAAAATCGGCGGAGCAGTTCCGCGCCCGCGTCGCCTTCCTGCATGCTCGTTTGGGCGGCGACTGGCCGGATGTTTCCGACGCGGCGCTGGCCGAAAGCCTCGACGACTGGCTCGGGCCGTATCTCACCGGAAAACGCCGGCTCGATGCGGTCACGCCGGGCGTGCTGCACGAGGGGCTGGCGAGCCTGGTGCCGTGGGATAAGCGGGCGACGATGGATCGCCTCGCGCCGACCCACTTTGATGCGCCGTCCGGTTCGCGCGTGCCGATCGATTATTCGGATCCGAACGGGCCCGTGCTGGAGATCCGGGTGCAGGAGCTGTTCGGGCTCGACCGCCACCCCTCGGTCGGCGACGGCGGCGTGCCGCTGACGGTGACGCTGCTGTCGCCGGCGCACCGGCCGATCCAGATCACCAAGGACTTGCCCGGCTTCTGGCGCGGCTCGTGGCGGGACGTCCGCTCCGACATGCGCGGTCGCTATCCGAAGCATGTCTGGCCGGACGATCCGCTCGTCGCCCAGGCGACGGCGCGGGCCAAGCCGCGCGGCAGGTGATCGGTCGTCGACTCGGAATTGCCATTCTGTGGCGGCAAGGTCGGTCGATGCCGAATCACCCCGATCGTCGCGGAAAGGAACGACCATGAAGATTGATCCCGTCGCCATCGATGCGGCCGTGACCAAGGATGCGCTTCTGGTGAGCCTTGCCGACGGGCGCGAGCTCGCGACCCCGATCGAGTGGTTCCCGCGCCTCGTCGGCGCGACGCGGGCCGAGCGCGAGAACTGGCAGATCACCGGCCGTGGCGAAGCGCTGCACTGGCCCGATCTCGGCGAGGACATCGCCGTTGCGAGCCTGCTCCGGATCAGCTGAGTTTTAGGCGCCTACCCGTCTCAGGCCGAGGTCTCGGCTTCCCAGCGGCGCTGCATCTCGGCCGGTGTCACTTCCTCGATCTTCTGCGACAGCGTCCAGCGATGGCCGTAGGGGTCGAGAATCTGGGCGATGCGCTCGCCGAAACTCTGGTCTGCGGTGGCGCGCAGCAGCGTCGCGCCGGCCGCCAGCGCCCGCTCCACCATCGCGTCGATCGAGCGGGTGTCGAGGTGGAACGTCACCGGCGAGCCGCCGATCGTGTCAGGGCTGACGGCGCCGAAGTCGGGATATTCGTCGGCGATCATCATCAGCGTCTCGCCGAAGCGCAGCTCGGCATGGCCGACCCTGCCGTCCGAAGGGTCCGTCATGCGGAAGATCTCCTCGGCGCCGAAGGCAGCCTTGTAGAAATCGATCGCCTCGGCGGCGTTTCTGGCGATGAAATGGGGGCTGACCCGAAGTGTCGTCGGTTCCACGGCCTCTCTCCCTGTCGTCTCCCTTGCACCCCGTCCTAGATTAAGTTACGTTCCGTAACGTAATGAGTCAAGCAGGTCCTCCCAGACGGAAGCCCGGCCGGCCGCCCAGCGTCGAAGCCCGCGAGCGCGCGCTGCGCGCGGCGCATGAGATCCTGATGGCGGAAGGCTTCGGGCGGCTGTCGATCGAGGCGGTCGCGGCGCGCTCCGGCGTCGGCAAGCCAACGCTCTACCGAAGCTGGGCCAATGCGCAGGAACTGGCGCTCGCCGCCCTGATCGCCAATCCGCTGCCCGAGGTCGAGGCGCAGGAAGCGACGGCGACGGCGCGGGCGCGGCTTCTCGCGCAGATGCGCGGCCTCGTCACCGCCTTCGCTTCGACGCGCGGGCGCCAGGTCACGCTGGCGCTGGCCTCGGCCGATCCTGAGAGCGAGTTCACCAAGGCGTTTCGCAACAAGGTGATCCTGGCCAGCCGCGAGACGGGGCGGGCGATCCTGCAAGGCGCGATCGCCGGCGGCGAGATCGCGTCGCCACCGGATCTGGAGGTGCTGCTCGACATGATCTACGGGCCGGTGTTCTACCGGCTTCTGGTCGGCCACCAGCCGCTCGACGCGGCGCTCGCCGACGCCGTGGTCGAAACGGCCCTCCGGGCGGTCGCGCGCTGAGCGTCCCCTTCGCCCTCCCCACAAGGGGGGCTGGCAGTGGCCCTATTTCAGCCAGCGGCGGCCGTCGGTGACGACGCCGAACAGCTCGGGGTGGCGCGCATAGGCGGTGATGCCGGCCAGCGCCGGCTCCGGGTGGACGACGACCGAGGTCGGCATCCGGTCCATCATCGCCTGGTGCGGCACCTTGTCGATGAAGGCCTGGCGGAATCCGCTCTGCCGCAGGAAGGGCGCGATCTTGGCGGCGATGCCGCCGGCGAGGAAGACGCCGCCGCAGGCCATGAAGGTCAGCGCCAGATTGCCGGCGAGGCGGCCGAGATGCACGCAGAACAGTTCCAGCGCCTCCTCGGCGGTGGCGTCCGAGCGCTCGATCGCGGCGGCGGTGATTTCGGACGGATCGTCGAAGCGCGGCGCGACGCCGTTGGCGCCGGCAACCGCGCGGTAGAGGCGGACGAGGCCGCTGCCGCAGAGCAGCGTCTCGCCCTCGATGCGGGCGAAGGCGTCGCCCTGGTAGGGGCGCTCGAGATGCGGCCAGATCTCGAAGTCGCGGGCGCTCACCGGGGCGAGGTCGATATGGCCGCCTTCGCCGGGAACCGGCACCCAGGCGCCGTTGGCGTGGATCAGCGCGGCGGCGCCGAGGCCCGTGCCGGGGCCGACCACCACCTGCGGCGCGTTGGCGACCGGGGCGCCCGCGCCGACCGGCAGCAGGTCGGCGCCGGAAAGCGCCGGCAGCGACAGCGACAGCGCCTCGAAATCGTTGAGCAGGATCACCTCGTCGAGGCCGAAGCGGGCGATCATCCGGCGCGGCTCCACCACCCAGTGGCAATTGGTCAGCGGCACCCGGTCGCCCTGGATCGGCCCGGCCAGCGCCAGCACGGCCGAATGCGGCCTCGCGTCGGGCGGCAGCACGGCGGCGATGGCGTCGTCGATGGTGGCGAAGTCGGCGGTCAGCACGCTCGCGAAGCGCAGCGGCGGCGAGTTCTCGTCCGGCACCAGCGCGAAGCGGGCATTGGTGCCGCCGATATCGGCGATCAGCGCCGGGAACGGGACGAAGGCGCGTGGGGTGGGGGTGCTGGTCATGGTGCCTTGCGTTGGCTGCGGAGCGGGCGTCATGTCTGCAGGAAGGCGTCGGGATGGGCGATGAGCAGGTCGGCCGTCGCCGCGTTCAGCGCCATCGGGATGTCGTAGAGCACGCCGAGCCGCATCAGCGCCTTGACGTCGACGTCATGCGGCATCGGCGTCAGCGGGTCGACGAAGAAGATCAGGCCCTTGATCCGGCCCTCGGCGATCAGCGCGCCGATCTGCTGGTCGCCGCCGAGCGGGCCGCTCTTCAGCCGCGTCACCGACAGCTCTGGCACCGCGTCGATCACGCGGCCGCCGGTCGTGCCGGTGGCGAAGAGATCGAACGCTCCCAGCCGCGCCCGATGCGCGACGGCGAAGGCGACGAGGTCGTCCTTCTTCTTGTCGTGGGCAACCAGCGCGAGGGCCGGACGGATCGCCATGCAACAGTTCTCCACGCGGTCGCCGCGACCGCGGAGCCAGTGATAGAAAAATCGGGGTCCGAGGAAAAGCTGAAAGTGGAGCGGTGCGACGTCGTTTTGGCGGCAGGCGGCGATTTCTTGACCAGTTGAATAAACAATTGCGGCCACCTAAGCTGCGAACCGACGTCCGTACGGCAGGGAAAGAACGGCGGACGGCGGCGCGCCCGACCAAAGAAAGCGCATGAAATTTGTCGGGCGCCATGCGAAATTGGGAACAATGCCGCTTGTCGGTGTAAGGGATTATTTCGACCTAGCCCCGAAAAGGCCGGTCGGAACGGGGCCTTCCAGAGGAGACATCTACCATCATGATCCGCAACTTCATCGGAGCGGCCGTCGTGGCGCTCATGGCGACGGGTTCGGCCTGGGCTGCCGACGTCAAGCCGGCGCTGGTCTACGGCACGGGCGGCAAGTTCGACAAATCCTTCAACGAAGCCGGCTATAACGGCTCGGAGAAGTTCAAGGCCGAGACGGGCATCGACTACAAGGATTTCGAGCCGCAGAACGACACCCAGGGCGAGCAGGCGATCCGCAACTTCGCCAAGCGTGGCTTCAACCCGGTCGTGGCGCTCTCCTTCGCCTGGACCGACGCCGTCGCCAAGGTCGCCAAGGAATTCCCCGACACCCAGTTCGTGCTGGTCGACTCGGTCGTCGACGCCCCGAACGTCCGTTCCGTCACGTTCAAGGAGCAGGAAGGCGGCTATCTCGTCGGCCTTCTCGCGGCCGAAAAGTCCGCCTCCAAGAAGGTCGGCTTCGTCGGCGGCATGGACATCCCGCTGATCCGCAACTTCGCCTGCGGCTACGCCATCGGCGCCAAGGCTGGCGGCGCTGAGTTCATGCAGAACTACATCGGCACCACCGGCGCCGCCTGGAACGACCCGGTGCGCGGCGGCGAGCTCGCCAAGGCGCAGATGGAGCAGGGCGCGGACGTGATCTACGCGGCGGCCGGCGCCAGCGGCCTCGGCGTGCTGCAGACCGTGGCCGACGCCGGCAAGCTCGGCATCGGCGTCGACTCGAACCAGAACCACCTGCATCCCGGCAAGGTGCTGACCTCGATGGTCAAGCGCGTCGACGTCGCCGTGCACAACGCCTTCTCCGACGTCAAGGACGGCAAGTTCACCGCCGGCACCCAGGCGCTCGGCCTCAAGGAGAACGGTGTCGACTGGGCGCTCGACGACAACAATCGCAGCCTCGTCACGGCCGAGATGGAAGCTTCGGTCAACAAGGCGCGCGAGGACATCGTCGCCGGCAAGATCGAGGTTCACAACTACAACACCGACGAGAAGTGCCCCGTTAACTGAGGCGCCGGGAGCCGCCCCGCCCCGGCGGGCGGCTCCGCTCATCTGGATGCTGCAACGCCTGGCCCCGCGGGGCCAGGCGGACGCTGATCCCCAGACGGTCCGTCGCGACATCGACGGGCCCTTTCGCCGCAGTCTATCGGGATCGCCCCCATGAACGCTCCGACCGCCGCTTCCACGCCCGCCATCGAACTTGTCGGCATCGACAAGCGCTTCGGGCCGGTGCACGCCAACAAGAACATCAACCTGTCGGTCGCCAAGGGCTCGATCCACGGCATCATCGGCGAGAACGGGGCCGGCAAGTCGACGCTGATGTCGATCCTGTACGGCTTCTACCATGCGGATTCCGGCCAGATCCTCGTCGACGGCAAGGAAATCCGCATCACCGACAGCCAGACCGCGATCCAGGCCGGCATCGGCATGGTCCACCAGCACTTCATGCTGGTCGAGAATTTCTCCGTGCTCGAGAACGTCATGCTCGGCGTCGAGGGCGGCCCGCTGCTGAAGCGCGGCGTCGCCGCCGTCCGGGCCGAACTTGGCCGCATCGAGCGCGAATACGGGCTCGAGGTCGATCCCGACGCCCTGATCGAGGATCTCCCCGTCGGCAAGCAGCAGCGGGTCGAGATCCTGAAGGCGCTCTATCGCGGCGCCGAGGTGCTGATCCTCGACGAGCCGACGGGCGTGCTGACCCCGGCCGAGGCCGATCACCTGTTCCGCATGCTGGCGCAGCTGAAGGCGCAGGGTAAGACCGTCATCCTGATCACGCACAAGCTGCGCGAGATCATGGCGATCACCGACACCGTCTCCGTCATGCGCCGCGGCGAGATGGTGGCGACGCGCAAGACGTCCGAGACCACCATGGCGGAGCTGGCCGAGCTGATGGTCGGCCGCCGCGTGCTGCTGCGCGTCGAGAAGGACGAGGCCAAGCCCGGCCCGGTCATCCTGTCGGTCGAGAACCTGACGGTGAAGGACGCGCGCGGCGTCACCATGGTCGACAATGTCTCGTTCCAGGTGCGCGCCGGCGAGATCGTCGGCATCGCCGGCGTCGCCGGCAACGGCCAGTCCGAGCTGCTGGAGGCGATCGCCGGCATCCGCAAGCCCGCTTCCGGCCGCATCCTGCTGAATGGCGAGCCGGTCGAGCGCCTCGATCCCGCGAAGCTGCGCAAGAAGGGCCTCGCCCATGTGCCGGAGGACCGGCACCACATGGGGCTGGTGCTCGCCTTCGAGGAATATGAGAACGCCATTCTCGGCTACCAGGACGACCCGAAATATCTGAAGGGGCCGTTCCTCGACATCGACGCCATCCGCAAGGACGCGGTGGCGCGGATCGAGGATTACGACATCCGCCCCGCCGATCCGCGCCTGAAGACGGCCAATTTCTCCGGCGGCAACCAGCAGAAGATCGTGCTGGCCCGCGAGATCGAGCGCGATCCGGCCTGCCTGCTGGTCGGCCAGCCGACGCGCGGCGTCGACATCGGCGCCATCGAGTTCATTCACAAGCGCCTCGTCGCGCTGCGCGACCAGGGCAAGGCGATCCTGCTCGTCTCGGTCGAGCTGGACGAGATCCGCTCGCTCTCGGACCGCATCCTGGTGATGTTCGCCGGCACGATCGTCGGCGAGCCGGCGCCGCATGCCGGCGAGCAGGAGATCGGCCTGATGATGGCCGGCATCGGCAGGGAGGCGGCGGAATGAACGCGATCGTCTTGGCTCCCGCCCTTTCCGCCAGTTCCCGAAACCCTCAGCCGCCGGCTTCGCCGTCGACCTCTCCCTCGGGGAGAGGGGAAGACCCCGGCATGCGCCCTCTCAACGGATTGCACCCATGAGCGCCCCCCTTGGAACCCTGCCGCGCTGGGTCAATTACGGCCTTCTGCCGCTTCTCAACGTCGCCGTGGCGTTCGCCGTTTCCGGCCTCGTCGTTCTGTTCATCGGCGAGAACCCGATCGATGCGGTCCAGTACCTCGTCGTCGGCGCGCTGGGGGATGGCGAGGGCATCGCCTTCACCCTCTATTACGCCACCAACTTCATCTTCACCGGGCTCGCCGTCGCGGTCGCCTTCCATGGCGGCCTGTTCAACATCGGCGGCGAGGGGCAGATCTATCTCGGTGGCCTCGGCGCGGCCTTCGCCGCGCTGGCGCTCGACCGCTACATGCCCTGGTACGTGACCGCCGTCGTGGCGACGGCGGCGGCCTTCGCGTTCGGCGCGCTGTGGGCGCTGATCCCCGCCTGGCTGCAGGCGAAGCGCGGCAGCCACATCGTCATCACGACGATCATGTTCAACTTCATCGCCGCGTCCCTGATGGTCTATCTGCTGGTGCACGTCATCAAGCCGCCGGGCAACATGTCGCCGCAGACCCGCCTCTTCGAGGAGGGCGGCCAGCTGCCCAAGCTCGGCTGGCTGATGCAGTGGTTCGGGCTCGACATCGGCGCCGCCCCCTTCAACGTCTCGTTCCTGATCGCGCTCGTCGCGGTGGTGGCGGTGTGGCTGCTGATCTGGCGCACCCGCTTCGGCTACGAGATCCGTACCATGGGCACCAATGCGACGGCGGCGGTCTATGCCGGCATCCCCTATGTGAAGACGGTCGTCGTCACCATGCTGATCTCCGGCGGCCTCGCCGGCATGATGGCGCTGAACCCGGTCATGGGCGACGCCGGCAAGCTGCAGATCGACTTCCCGGCCGGCGCCGGCTTTGTCGGCATCGCGGTGGCGCTGATGGGCCGCTCGCATCCGGTCGGCATCGTCATCGCCTCGATCCTGTTCGGCGTGCTCTATCAGGGCGGCGCCGCGCTCGCCTTCGACATGCCGAACATCTCGCGCGAGGTGATCATCCTGATCCAGGGCCTGGTGATCCTGTTCGCCGGCGCGCTGGAGCACATGTTCCGTCCGGCGCTGATCGCGATCTTCGCGGCGAAGCCCAAATCCCGGACGGCCTCCGCCGCCGGCGCGGCCTGAGGAGCGATCATGGAAAGCCTGTTCGCCGATCTGATCCAGATCTTCGCCGCCACGGTGCGTCTGTCGGTGCCGCTCATCTTCACGGCGCTCGCCGGCCTCTATGCCGAGCGCTCCGGCATCTTCGACATCGGCCTCGAGGGCAAGATGCTGTTCTCGGCCTTTTCGGCCGCCTCGGTCGCCACCGTCACCGGCTCGCCCTGGCTCGGCCTCTTCGCCGCGATCCTCACCGGCGTGCTGCTGAGCCTCGTGCATGGCTTCGCCTCGATCACCCAGCGCGGCAACCAGATCATCTCCGGCGTGGCGATCAACTTCATCGCCTCCGGCCTGACGATCCTGCTCGGCAATGCCTGGTTCGGCCAGGGCGGTCGCACGCCGCAGCTCGCCAATTCCGCCCGCTTCACCGAGATCACCCTGCCTTTCGCGGCCGAGATCGCGCCGATCCCCTTCCTCGGGCCGCTCTATTCCGGGCTGATTTCCGGCCAGAACATCCTCGTCTACCTGGCCTTCCTCGCCGTGCCCTTCACCTGGTGGGTGCTCTACCGCACCCGCTTCGGCCTGCGGGTGCGCGCCGTCGGCGAGAATCCGGGCGCCGTCGACACCGCCGGCATTTCCGTTACCTGGCTGCGCTACCGCGCGCTGATCTGCTGCGGCATTCTCGCGGGCTTCGCCGGCACCTATCTGTCGGTGGCGCAGTCGGCGAGCTTCATCCGCGAGATGTCGGCCGGCAAGGGCTACATCGCGCTCGCCGCCCTCGTCTTCGCCAAGTGGAAGCCGCTCAACGTGCTTCTGACCTGCCTGCTGTTCGGCTTCCTCGACGCCGCGTCGATCCGCCTGCAGGGCACCATCATCCCCGGCATGGGCGAAGTGCCGGTCCAGCTGATCCAGGCGCTGCCCTACATCCTGACGGTGGTCCTGCTTGCCGGCTTCATCGGCAAGGCGATCCCGCCCAAGGCCGGCGGCGTGCCCTATGTGAAGGAGCGCTGAGATGACCACCGTGCTGGACGCCGAAACGCGGGCCGATCTCTTCGAGCGGGCGCAGGCCGTCCGCCTCAACGCGCACGCGCCCTATTCGCAGTTCTTCGTCGGCGCCGCCATCCTGACCGAGGACGGCAAGGTTTATGTCGGCGCCAACTGCGAGAACGCCTCCTATCCCGAGGGCTGGTGCGCCGAGACCTCGGCGCTCGGCCAGATGGTCGCCGCCGGCATTCCGGGCGAGGGCCGCCGTGTCGCCGCCGTTGTCGTCGTCGCCGACCGGGTCGATGGCGGCATCGTCTGCACGCCCTGCGGCGGCTGCCGGCAGCGGCTCAAGGAATTCTCGCATCCGAAGACGCTGATCCATTGCGCCGACCCGACCGGCGCCGGCCAGGACTTCACCATGGCCGAGCTGCTGCCGGCCGGCTTCTCGCGGGACGAGCGGCTTTGACGGCCGGCTCGCGCGACGACGGCCGCGCCGCGGCGGCGATCGTCCGGGCGCGGCGCGACGCGCCCTACCGCCTCGGCATCGTGCTCGGCTCCGGCCTCGGCCCGCTTGCCGACGCGGTCGAGGACGCGGTTGTCATCCCCTATGCCGAACTGCCCGGCCTGCCGGTGTCGAAGGTCTCCGCCCATGCCGGCGCGCTGGTCGCCGGCTGGCTCGAGGGCGTCGACGTCCTGGTCTTCTCCGGCCGCTCGCATTTCTACGAGGCGGGCGACGCGGCGGTGATGCGCAACGCCATCGGCATGCTTTCCGCGCTCGGCTGCGAGGGCGTCATCCTCACCAACGCGGCCGGATCGCTGCGCGAGGAGATGGGCCCGGGCTCGCTGATGATGCTCGACGACCACATCAATTTCTCCGGCGGCAATCCGTTGATCGGCGAGGCGAGCGACGCCCGCTTCGTCGGCATGACGACGGCCTACGATCTCGGCTGGCGCGCCGCCTTCGAGCGGCTGGCGGAAACGGCCGGTATCCCGCTGTCGCGCGGCGTCTACATGTGGTTCTCCGGTCCCTCCTTCGAGACGCCGGCCGAGATCCGCATGGCGCGCATCCTCGGCGCCGACGCCGTCGGCATGTCGACCGTGCCGGAGGCGATCCTGGCGCGCTTCTTCGATCTGCGCGTCGTCGCCTTCTCCAACATCACCAATCTCGGCGCCGGCATGACCGGGGCCGAGCTGTCGCACCAGGAAACCAAGGACATGGCCCCGGTCGGCGCGAAGAAGCTGGAAAAGCTGATCCGCCGGTTCCTGAGGGACCAGGCGGGCTGAGAGCCGTTTTGGGCGCGGGACCTTCTTCACCTCTCCCCGCGGTGATGCAGCGCTCGGTCCGCCAACATCCTGAGGAGCCTTGCGCAGCAAGGCGTCTCGAAGGACGCACGGCCTAGGGGCGGTTCATCGAATGGCACGACGGCTCTGCGTGCTTCGAGACGCCCCTTCGGGGCTCCTCAGCATGTCGGCCGGGGTGCCGTGCAAAGGCCTCTTTCCGGGAGAGGTGAGGTAAGCTTCGTCGGGATTGGCAGCCGGCCGAATGGCTGGCTCAAGGGAGAGAGTGGAAAAAACATGCTGCCGCAGGAAATCATCCGCCAGAAGCGCGAGGGCGGCGTGCTCTCGGCCGAGGCGATCCGCTTCATGGTCGAGGGGCTGACCGACGGCTCCGTCTCCGAGGGCCAGGTCGCCGCCTTCGCCATGGCGGTTTTCTTCCGCGGCATGTCGCGCGACGAGGCCGTGGCGCTGACCTTGGCCATGCGCGATTCCGGCAATGTGCTCGACTGGTCGGAGCTCGACGGCCCGGTCGTCGACAAGCACTCGACCGGCGGCGTCGGCGACAATGTCTCGCTGATGCTGGCGCCGATGGTGGCGGCCTGCGGCGCCTATGTGCCGATGATCTCCGGCCGCGGCCTCGGCCATACCGGCGGCACGCTCGACAAGTTCGACGCGATCCCCGGCTACAAGAGCCAGCCCGACCTGCCGCTGTTCCGGAAAGTCGTGCGCGAGGTCGGCACGGCGGTGATCGGCCAGACGGCGGATCTCGCGCCGGCCGACAAGCGCCTCTACGCCATCCGCGACGTCACCGCGACGGTCGAATCGATCCCGCTGATCACCGCCTCGATCCTGTCGAAGAAGCTCGCCGCCGGCCTGCAGGGCCTCGTCCTCGACGTCAAGACCGGCTCCGGCGCCTTCATGGCGACGCGGGCCGAGGCGCGGGCGCTGGCCGAGAGCCTGGTGCAGGTGGCGAACGGCGCAGGCGTCGCCACCACGGCGCTGATCACTGACATGGACGAGCCGCTCGCGACCGCCGCCGGCAATGCCGTCGAGGTTAGGAACGCCGTCGACTATCTGACCGGCGCGGCGCGCGACTCGCGGCTGCATGAGGTCACCGTCGCGCTCGCCGCCGAGATGCTCGTCACTGCCGGCCGCGCCGCCGACGCCGCCGAGGGCCGGGCCAGGGCCGAGGCGGCGCTCGCCTCCGGCCAGGCGGCGGAAATCTTCGGCCGCATGGTCGCCGGCCTCGGCGGCCCCACCGATTTCGTCGAGCGCGTCGGCGACTATCTTCCGCGCGCCGCCATCGTGCGGGACGTCCTGGCCGAGGGCGAGGGCCATGTCAGCGCCATCGACACCCGCGCCGTCGGCGTCGCGGTGATCGAGCTGGGCGGCGGCCGCCGCGTCGCCTCCGACACGATCGACCTCTCGGTCGGCTTCACCGATCTCGCCGGCCACGGCGCGAGGCTCGACGCGAAAACCCCGCTCGGCCGCGTGCATGCGAAGACCGAGGCGGACGCCGACCGCGCCGCCTCGCTCCTCCGCGCCGCCTACCGCCTCGGCGAAAAGCCGGCCCCCCGCCCGGCCGTGCACGAGCGTATCGAGGGCTAGTCGTCGGGGGGCCAAGGCCTCGTTCCCTCCCCCTTGTGGGGAGGGCTAGGGAGGGGGTACCACCTCGCGTTTTCCAGGAAGTGCACATCGGCAGAGATCGGTGCCGGTACCCCCACCCCGACCCTCCCCACAAGGGGGAGGGGGAAGGGCGTGCGCCGACCCGCCGCCCAACAAAAAAGCCCCCTCCGGAGAGGGGGCTCTTGAAAGCATGAAGGCCGAAAGTCTCAGACCCAGCCGCCGTCGACGATGTAGCTCTGGTTGGTGCAGCCGGAGGCCTCGTCGGAGGCGAAGAACAGCACCGGCTTGGCGATGTCGTCCGGGTAGAGCTTGCGCTTCAGGCACTGCTTGTTCATCAGGTCGGCCTCGGCTTCCGGCGTCAGCCAGAGGTCGATCTGGCGCTGCGTCATGATCCAGCCGGGGACGACCGAGCAGACGCGGATGTTGAACGGGCCGAGGTCGCGGGCCAGGCCTCGCGTCAGGCCCTGCACGGCCGACTTCGCCGAGGTATAGGCCGGCATGCCGCCCTGGCCGATCATCCACGAGGTCGAGCCCATGTTGATGATGGCGCCCTTGCCGGCGGCCTTCATGTCCTCGACCACGGCCTGCGCCGCGAAGAACTGGTGGCGGATGTTGACCTGGTAGCGCTCGTCCCAATATTCGGGCGTCACGTCTTCCAGCTTGTGGCGCTGGTCGTGCGCGGCGTTGTTGATCAGGATGGTGATCGGCCCGAGTTTTTCCCGCACATTCGAAATCGCCTGGCGCAGCGCCGCGATGTCGCGCAGGTCGCATTTCTCGAAATGCACGGTGCCGGTGGCGGAAAGCCCCTTCACCAGCGCTTCCGAGGCCTCGGCGTTGATGTCGAGGAAGCCGACCTTCGAACCCTGCGCGACGAAGTGGCGGACGATGGATTCGCCGATCCCGCTGCCGCCGCCGGTGATCAGGACCGTCCGGTCCCGGAGGCTCGGATAGATGGCGCCGCTGGTCATTGATGTCTCCGTCCCTGGCTTTGTTCGCGGCGCGCGGCCGCGCTGAAACTGCGAAAAATGCTTGCGCTGTCTGCAAGCCGCCGGTCACCCGGCCCGCGCCTGTTCTAAGCCAAAGCCGGGACGAGCGGAACCGAAATCTGAGGGGCGTACGTCAGGGGAGGGGAGGACTATGGTGTCGATGCAGAGAGTCTCGCGGCAACCACAGGGAGAATATCTAGCTCTCGTCCGTCGTCGCTGATCCAGACAGGGCTATCATTTGTGCTTCTCTCGAGGTCATGTCGAAATACGTGTGCTGATGGATCTTCGAGGGCGGTCGTGACAATATATATAATGTAGCTCGATCTGTGCTCTTTTGAATTCATCTTGTTATATTCGTTTGGTGTAAGTTCCACCATTAGCGCCGAGCCAGATAGCCCCTTAACTTCAATCTTTAGTATCTCGCCGGCGGCAGAAGTCGCTTCGAGATCCCAGCCAAGATTGTCTGCCTCGACACTCCTTACGGCGTGATTCCCTCCGTCTGGGGACTTGAAGTATGCCGTGGCGTGCTGGATTGCAGCTCTCTCAATCTTCCTACGGAGCTCCGGGTCAGATTGACTTGGCGCTCCCCTGGAGGCTAAGCGCTTTCCGCCGCTGTCTATGTATTCAGCAACGTCTTTTCTGAAATTGTCATCTTTCCCGTACCAGATAGGGCTCTGTCCTAGATTTCCCTCTTCTTTTGCTGTCGGAATGAGGAATACGCGAGCGTCAACTTTGAGCAACTTGGCCTTATCAGCGGGCGCCTCTATATGATAGTCAACCTCAATTGATCGCTCACGCTTGATTCGTACGTGTCCGATGTCCCGATACACAGTGGCATCACGATACCAGCCGACGATGTAAGTACGCCTGTTTCGGGGATTTCGAGCGAGCCAGACTACGGTAATTCCAGAAATCGATTTGGATGATCGTAGGCCGCCTAGTCGCGCCAGATTGATGCGCGCTGACCGAGGAACATAGCCGTATAGTTTCCCTCTTCTTGGAACGAAATTCCAGGTTTCGTATCCAATGTTGCTATGCTTCAAATGCCCAAATCCGCCCAAGGTTGGATCGCTTGCGGAGAGTCCGGCATATTCAATCATCCAGCCAACGTTTACGAACAGCAATTGCGTCACTGGATTGTTATCCTCGCAGGTCGGGAGCTGGTAGGAAAAGAATATCGCCCAGCTAATACGATCGAACTTGCTAGTGTCGTTAGGATGGCACGTAGTTGTTAGTCCTGCAATCAGGGGGTGTTAATATTGGTCGATTGGCGTTGTGCTGCGTCACCCCCTGCATTGGGGGGCTCGCACTGCCTCCATCCCCCTCACCCCGCAAACCGCTTCGCCCCGAACACGCACGCGATGACGGCGACCGTCGCGGCGAGCATGCTGGTCGAGACCGGTTCGCCGAGCAGGAGGGCGGCGAGCGCCAGGCCCATCAGGGGCTGCAGCAGCTGCAGCTGGCCGACGGCGGCGATGCCGCCGAGCGCCAGGCCGCGATACCAGAAGACGAAGCCGATCAGCATGCTGAACAGCGAGACATAGGCGAGGCCGAGCCAGGCCGGCGTTGCGATCGAGCCGAGGCTTTCGGGGCGGACGAGGAGGGCGACGACGAGCATGGGCGGCAGCGACAGCACGAGCGCCCAGGAGATCACCTGCCAGCCGCCGAGCCGGCGGGACAACCTCCCGCCCTCGGCATAGCCGAGGCCGCAGACGAGGATGGCGCCGAGCATCAGGAGATCGCCGGCGGGGCTCGCTGCAATCCCTTGTGAAAGGGCGAAGCCGGCGACGGCGGCGCTGCCGAGGCCGGAGAACAGCCAGAAGGCCGGGCGCGGCCGCTCGCCGCCGCGCAGCACGCCGAAGAGCGCGGTCGCGAGCGGCAGCAGGCCGACGAAGACGATCGAATGCGCCGCCGTGACATGGCGGAGCGCCAGCGCGGTCAGGAGCGGGAAGCCGACGACGACGCCGAGCGAGACAATGGCAAGCGGCACGAGGTCCCCCTTCGCCGGGCGCGGCGCGCGCAGGAGGGCGAGCAGCACCAGGGCGAGAAAGCCGGCGATGGTGGCGCGCGCGACCGTCAGGAAGACGGGATCGAAACCGACGACGGCGAGCCTTGTTGCCGGCAGCGAGCCGGAAAAGATCGTCACCCCGATGAAGCCCGAGAGCCAGCCATCCGTCGTCCTGTCCATTTTCTTCCTGTCTCTTCTTTCTTGCGCTCGCGGGGCGGGCGGGTCCGAGGCGGCCACTGCAAAACGCCGCCCGCAACAGGCTGAGGAGGCCCGCAAAGCCGTCTCGAAGCACGCAGGCGCGGTCGTGCCATCGATCGGGTGCCCCGGGGCCGTGCGTCCTTCGAGGCCCGAGCTCCGCTCGGGCGCCTCAGGATGATGGCAATCGGGCGTTGCGGGACGGCCACCCTCGCTCGCCTGCCCGGTTGCCCTTTACCTCTCCCTGAGGGAGAGGTCGGCCCGGCAGGGCCGGGTGAGGGTTTGCGGCCTCTCCGGATAGTTCCCTAAACCCTCACCCGCCGGCCTTCGGCCGTCGACCTCTCCCTCAGGGAGAGGTGAAGGGGTGCCATCCCAAGTTCCCTCGTCTATCCCGCCTTTCCCATCGCCACGCCAGAGACGGTGCGATACAGTTGCGCCAAACTGTACCGGTCACGGGAGCGATACGGATGGAGGCGGGCGGGACGCGGATCGAGCGGGTGATGGCGGCGATCCGGGGCCGGGTGGCGAGCCGCAGCCTGCCGGCCGGCGCCAGGCTGCCGTCGATCCGGGCGCTGGCGAAAACCATGCAGGTCTCGGCCGCGACGGTGGTCGAGGCCTATGAGCGGCTGGGGGCGGAGGGGCTGATCCGGGCGCGGCCGGGCTCCGGCTTCTATGTCGCGAGCGCCGCGGCGCCGCTGTCGCTTGCGGCGATCGGGCCGAAGCGCGACCGCGCCATCGATCCGCTCTGGGTGTCGCGCCAGTCGCTCGATGCGGAAACGGGGGATCTGAAGCCCGGCTGCGGCTGGCTGCCGCCCGACTGGCTGCCCGAGGCCGGCATGCGGCGGGCGCTGCGAGGGCTGGCGCGGGCCGAGGGCGCGGCGCTGTTCGACTACGGCACGCCGCTCGGCCTGCCGGCGCTGCGGCAGTGGATCGCCCGCCGGCTGGCGGAAAAGGGGGTCGAGGCGGCGCCCGACGCCATCCTGCTTACCGAGAGCGGCACGCAGAGCATCGATCTGATTTGCCGGCTCATGGTCTCGCCCGGCGACGTCGTGCTGGTCGACGACCCCTGCTATTTCAATTTCCAGGCGCTGTTGCGGGCGCATCGGGTGACCATCGTCGGCGTGCCGATGACGCCGAACGGGCCGGATGTCGAGGCGTTCGGACAAGTCTGCGCGGAAAGGAAGCCGCGGCTCTACATCACCAATTCGGCGATCCACAACCCGACCGGCGCGACGCTCTCGCCGGTCACGGCGCATCGGATCCTGAAGCTCGCCGACGAGCACGGGATCACCATCGTCGAGGACGACATCTTCGCCGATTTCGAGCTGACGCCGGCGCCGCGCCTCGCCGCCTTCGACGGGCTGGAGCGGGTGGTCGAGATCGGCTCCTTCTCGAAGACGCTGTCGGCCTCGGCGCGCTGCGGCTTCATCGCGGCGCGGCCGGACTGGATCGAGGCGCTGACCGATCTGAAGATCGCGACGACCTTCGGCGGCGGCAGGCTCAATGCCGAGCTGACGCTGGCGCTGCTGCGCGACGGTTCTCATCGCAGGCATCTCGACGGGCTGCGGCTGCGGCTCGCCCGCGCGTTCGCCGAGGTGACGCCAAAGCTCCGCGCGCTCGGCCTCCGGCCCTGGATCGAGCCCGAGGCCGGCATGTTCCTGTGGTGCCTGCTGCCGGACCAACTCGACGCCGCCGACGTCGCCCGCGCGGCGCTGGAAGAGGGCGTCGTGTTGGCGCCCGGCAACGTGTTCAGCGTCTCGCAGACGGCCGGCAGCTATATGCGCTTCAACGTCGCGCAATGCGCGGATCCCCGCGTCTTCACCGTGCTGGCGCGGGCGATCCGGCAGGCGGCGGCCGCGCCGCTCAGGCGAGAAGGCTCTCCGCCCCCGTCTTCGCCCTGACCGGGATCTTCAGGTAGCGGACGCCGTTCGCCTCGGCCTCCGGGAAGCGGCCGGCGCGGATGTTGACCTGGATCGAGGGCAGCAGCAGCACCGGCGCCGCGAGCGTCGCGTCGCGCGTCTCGCGCAGAAGGACGAATTCGTCCTCGCCGGCGCCGCTTGCCGAGGCGCCGACATGCACATTGGCGGCGCGCTGGTCGGCGACCGTCGTCTCCCAGGCATAGTGGTCGCGGCCCGGCGCCTTGTAGTCGTGGCAGAGGAAGAGTTTCGTCTCGCCCGGCAGCTCAAGCAGGCGGCGGATCGAGCGGTAGAGCGTGCGCGCGTCGCCGCCCGGGAAATCGGCCCGCGCCGTGCCGTAGTCCGGCATGAACAGCGTGTCGCCGACAAAGGCGGCGTCGCCGATCCGGTAGACGATGTCGGCCGGCGTGTGGCCGGGCGTGTGCATCACGGAGAATTCCAGCGTGCCGAGCGGGAAGCGGTCGCCATCGGCGAAGAGCCGGTCGAAATCGCTGCCGTCGGTCTTGAGGTCGGTGGCGTTGAACATCGGCCGGAAGATCTTCTGCACGGCCTTGATGTGCTCGCCGATGCCGATCTTCGCCCCCGTCTTCGCCTTGATGTAGGGCGCGCCGGAGAGGTGGTCGGCATGGGCGTGGGTCTCGAGCGCCCAGACGATCGCGTAGCCCGCCTCCGCCGCCGCGGCGAGGATGGCGTCGGCCGAGCGCACGTCGACCGTGCCGGCGCGATGGTCATAGTCGAGCACCGGGTCGATCACCGCCGCCTGGCCGGTCATGGGATCGGCGACGAGATAGCTGATCGTGTTGGTCGGCTCGTCGAAGAAGGCGCGGATGACGGGCGCGGTCCGGTTCGCTTCGGTCGTCATGCTGAATTCCTTTCGTTGGATTGCTTGACATATATATTAGCGATATCTAATTTAGCAATCACTAAAGCAAAGGAAACGCGATGCCCGCCAGCCTGGATCTCGATCCGCTCGATCTCGCCGCCTTCGAGGCCAAGGCCACGGAGGTCGCCGAGCTGCTGCGCGCGCTCGGCAACGAGCGGCGGCTGATGATGCTGTGCAAGCTGGTCGAGCAGGGCGAGATGACGGTCGGCGCGCTGGCCGATGCGGTGGCGCTCAGCCAGTCGGCGCTGTCGCAGCATCTCGCCAGGATGCGGGACGAGAACATCGTCACCTTCCGGCGCGACGGCCAGACGCTCTGGTACCGCATCGCCGACCCGCGCATCGAGGAAATGATGGCGGTGCTGCACCGGCTCTATTGCCGGCCGCCCGTCGCCTGCTGACCCTCGAAGTAGCTCAAGAAAACTCGGAAGAACCACAAAGGAAGATCATGTCGCTGCAACCGATCACCCCCGCCAGGGCCCAGCAACTCGTCGCCGCCGGCGCCGTCCTCGTCGACATCCGCGATCCCGACGAATATCGCCGCGAGCACATCGCCGGCGCGCGGCCGCGGCCGCTTTCGACGCTCGGCGCCTCGCTCGATACCGAGCCCGGCCGCATCGTCATCTTCCAGTGCCGCTCCGGCGCCCGCACCTCGGCGCATGAAGCTCGCCTTGCGGCGGCGGCCGGCTGCGAGGCCTATCGCCTCGATGGCGGGCTGGACGCCTGGAAGAAGGCGGGCCTGCCGGTGGTCGCCGACAAGCGCCAGCCGCTCGAGCTGATGCGCCAGGTGCAGATCGGTGCCGGCAGCCTCGTGCTCGTCGGCGCCGCGCTCGGCACCTTCGTGAACCCGGCCTTCTATGCCCTGTCGGCCTTTGTCGGCGCCGGCCTCGTCTTCGCTGGCGTGACGGGCACCTGCGCCATGGCGCGCATCCTGCGGCGGATGCCGTGGAACCGTCCCGCCGTGACGGCGGCCTGACGAGAAGGAGAGAGGCATGACCATCGTGTTCTCGGATCTGCTGGCATCCGGTTTCGGCTCGGTGGTCGGCTTCGTTCTCGGCCTGGTCGGCGGCGGCGGGTCGATCCTCGCCGTGCCGTTCCTGGTCTATGGTGTCGGTGTCGCCTCGCCGCATGTGGCGATCGGCACCGGCACCGTCGCCGTCGCCGTCAGCGCGCTGGCCAATCTGGTGCCGCATTGGCGCTCCGGGCGGGTCAAGTGGCGCTGCGGCGCGGTCTTCGCGCTTTCCGGCGTCGTCGGCGCGCTGGCCGGGGCCGAGCTCGCCAAGGCGGTCGACGGCCAGCGTCTGCTGATGCTGTTCGGCGTGCTGATGGTGGTGGTCGGGCTGGTGATGTTGCGGCGCCGCGGCGCCGCCGGCGATCCGGATGTCCATCTGTCGCGCGCCACCGCCCGCCAGCTTCTGCCCCGCCTTGTCGCCGCCGGCTTTTCGGTTGGCGCGCTGTCGGGCTTCTTCGGCATTGGAGGCGGCTTTCTGATCGTGCCGGGTCTGATGCTGGCGACCGGCATGCCGCTCGCCTTCGCCATCGGCACCTCGCTGGTCGCCGTCAGCGCCTTCGGCGCGGCGACGGCGTCGAGCTACGCCATGAGCGGGCTGGTCGACTGGCGCCTGGCGGCGATTTTCGTGCTGGGCGGCCTGGTCGGCGGTCTCGGCGGCGCGGCGCTCGGCCGCAAGCTTTCGGGGCGCAAGGCGCTGCTCGGCCAGATCTTCGCCGGCGTCGTGATCACCGTCGGCACTTACGTCCTGCTGCGCGGCTTCCTCGCCTGACGGCTGGCGGCCGCGCTCAGTTCGGCGCGTGGAGGGACAGCCATTTGAAGATCGCCCGCTGCACGGCGGCGAAGAACATCGCCGTCGTGATGCCGAACATCATCAGCCCGTTCGCGGCCTGCAGCGGCGCCAGCAGCCGCGTGCGGTCCTGCAGCACGACATCGCCGTAGCCGAGCGAGGTGAAGGTGACGCCGGAGAAATACCAGGCGGTCTGCATCTCGTCGAAGGCGCCGAGCCCCCTGTAGATCAGCGCCCAGAGCGTGATCTGCACGATGTTGCCGAACATCAGAACGATCATAAGCACCGAGAACTGAATGAAGACCGTCCGTCGCGGCGTCGGCCCGAGCGGTCGATTCTCGACATGGGCGAAGTAGCGCACGGCGACGACGGAGGCGAGTGCCTGCAGCGCCAGACAGGCCGCCATGGCGAGGAAGCCGAAGGAGACGATGAGGATCACGGCGGCGGCCCGGCGCCCGGCCCGTCCTTCGCGGCGGGGCGCCGCCGCAGCCAGTCCATCATCAGCACGAAGCCGACGGCGAGCAGCACAGGCCCGACGAACAGGCCGAGCAGCCCGTCGGCGAGCATGCCGCCGATGACGCCGATCAGGATGATCGGCATTGGCACCTCGAGGCCGCGGCCGAGCAGCATCGGCTTCAGCACATTGTCGCTGAGCCCGGCGACCAGGGCCCAGACCGCGAAGAGGACGGCCGGCGTCGGCGGCTCGGTCAGGAAGACGTAGAGGATGACGGGCAGCGTCAGCAGCGTCACCGGCACCTGCACGATGCCGAGCAGAAGCGCCGCCAGCGTCAGCAGGCCGGCCGCCGGCAGGCCGATGGCGAAGAAACCGAGGCCGACCAGGAGCGCCTGCACCACCGCCACGCCGAGGACGCCGAGCGCCACGCCGCGGATGGTGGCGACGGTGAGCGCGATCAGTCGCGCGCCGCGCGCCGCGTCGCCGGCGACGCGCTCCATCAGGCTCTGCGAGAACGCCGCCGCGCCCTTGCCATAGGCAACGAGCACGGCCGCGATGCCGAAGGACAGCACGAAGGACAGCTCCGTCGTCGCCAGGCCGCTCGCGAACGAGACCAGCCAGGCCGCCGGCGCGCTCAGCACCTCGCGGTACTTGGTCAGCGCCGCCGGCATGTTGCTGGCGACCAGCGTCCAGAACTCCTTCAGCTTCGCGCCGACGAGCGGCACCTCGGCCAGCCGGGGCGGCGGCGGCGGCAGCGTTAGGCTGTGGTCCTGCAGGCCGGAGATAAGGGTAACGAGCGAGGAGCCGAGCGAGGTCACGACGATGACCATGGGCACCAGCGCGACGACGACGCCGACCAGCCCGATCAGCAGCGCTGCGTTGCGATTGCCCATCTGGTTGGCGAGGTGCCGATGCAGCGGATAGAGCATCACGGCGAGGATGATCGACCACAGCAGGATGCCCGTGAAGGGCAGCAGGATCCGGACGCAGACATAGGCGAGCGCCGCGACCAGCCCGATCCGGAGGGCTGTGTCGAGCAGGTTCAGGCGCGGCGGCGAGACAGTTGAAGTCGGAAGCTTCCGATCCATCGTGCGAGCCCTCTGAGAAATTCTAGCAGCGCGCCGGCTGGAAGGCGATGGGGGCGCGTGCCGACTTCACGATCGTTGGGGCCGCCGCCTTGGCGCGCCTGCATCCGGTTTTCGGGCTGGTTGCCGGAGCGGTTGCGTTTCTCCCGTCGTTCGGGGTTCACTCCGCCAAACAGGAATCGAAAGGCCTCGGTCGCCACGGGCGCCCGATGATCGGTAGACATGCTCAGCGAACGATCCGTCCTCCGCACCTCGATCGCCGCGACCTTCGTGGTCGCCGCCTTCGGCATCGTGTTCGGGCTCCTGTCCGGCTCGTTCTCGATCGCGTTCGATGGCTTCTATGCGCTCGCCGATGCCGGCATGACGACGCTGTCGCTCGTCGTCGCCAGCCTGATCCTGCGCTCGGCCGAGAGCGACGCGCTGTCGGGCAAGCTGCGCAACCGTTTCAGCATGGGCTTCTGGCATCTGGAGCCGATCGTGCTGGGGCTGAACGGCACGCTTTTGATCAGCGTCGCCGTCTATGCGCTGATCAACGCGATCATCTCGATCCAGTCCGGCGGCCGCGAGCTCGAATTCGGCTATGCCATCGCCTATGCGGCGACGACGCTTCTCGCCTGCATCGTGATGGCGCTGGTCGGCTGGCGGGCGAACCGGCGGATCCAGTCCGATTTCATCGACCTCGATATCAAGTCGTGGCTGATGTCGGGTGGCATCAGCGCCGCGCTCTTGGTCGCCTTCCTGATCGGCTACGCCGTGGAAGGCACGCCGCTCGACTGGATCGCGCCCTATATCGACCCGGCCGTGCTCGCGATCATCAGCCTCGTCATCATCCCGATCCCGATCGCCACCGTGCGCCGCGCCGTCGCCGACATGCTGTTGCTGACGCCGCCGGAGCTGAAGGCGCATGTCGACGCCGTGGCCGAGGAGACGGTCGCCCGGCATGGCTTCCTCGGCTATCGCGCCTATGTCGCGCGGGTCGGCCGCGCCCGCCAGATCGAGCTCTATTTCATCGTGCCGAAGAACGGCCCGGCCGAAAGGCTGGAGGCCTGGGACCGGATCCGCGACGAGATCGGCGATGCGATCGGCGACGAAAGCCACAATCGCTGGCTGACCATCGCCTTCACGACGGATACGGGCTGGGCCGAATAGAACGCTTCGGGCGAGGTGGCGCCGCACTTTTTTCGTCGCGGCATGTCGAACTTCGCCGCCGCCATTCGTTGAGGCAGGGAGACGCGGCGTTTTCGCCGCGTCGTCGAGGACCGAGCGAAGGGAAAAGGCCATGGCCCATGATCAGATGACGCCGCCGGATCTGGTTCCGGCGGCGGAGCTCGCCGCCCGCAATCGGGCGCGGATGCCGAACGAGAGCGACGCCTATCGCAAGGCGCGCACCGAGCTGCTCGCGGCCGAGATCGAGCTGCGCCGCCATATCGAGCAGGTCGCCGCGCAGCGCCGGGCGTTGCCGCCGGGCGGCCCGGTCACGAAGGACTATCGCTTCGTCGGCGAGAACGGCCCGGCCACGCTCGCCGATCTCTTCGGCGACAAGCAGACCCTCATCGCCTACAGCTACATGTATGGTCCGCAGCGCCAGCGGCCGTGTCCGATGTGCACCTCGCAGATGAGCGCCTGGGACGGCGAGGCGGAGGATATCGGCCAGCGCGCCGCCTTCGTCATGATCGCGCGCTCGCCGATCGAGAAGCTCGTCGCCTTCAAGCAGGAGCGCGGCTGGAAGGCGCTGAAGCTCTTCTCCGACGTCACCGGCGACTATACGCGCGACTATGTCGATCCGAGCGACGGCGACAGCCCCGGCCTCAACGTCTTCACCCGCCGCGACGGCACGATCCGGCACTTCTGGGCCGCCGAGATGGGTTTCGAGACGGCCGATCCCGGCCAGGACCCGCGCGGCGCGCCGGATACGATGCCGCTCTGGACCATGCTCGACATGACGCCGGAAGGTCGCGGCACCGACTGGTATCCGAGCCTCGAATACCGCTGAGGCAATCGTCCCCGTTCAGGGAGTTTTCCGATGCAATATGCCTGTCTGGTGCATGTCGACGGCGCGGCCATGGCCGCGCTGTCGAAGGAGGAGCAAGCGCGGCTCACCGACGAGACGATCGCGCATGACTGGGAGCTGCGCCGCAGCGGCCGGCTGATCCTGGCGCGGCCGCTCGAGCCGCCGGAGAACGCGGCGATCGTGCGCGTCCGCGCGGGGCGAACCACCGTCACTGACGGCCCCTATGCCGAGGCGAAGGAATTCCTCGGCGGCTTCCTGATCGTCGAGGCGGACGACATGGCGGCGGCCGTCGCGATCGCCGGCGCTTGCCCGATGGCGCGGTTCGGCAGCCTCGAGGTGCGGCCGCTGCTCGTCCAGACGCACAGCGTCACGGGCGAAGCGCGGCCGTCGCTCGATTGCAGCGTCTATTCGAGGCCTTCGAACAGCGCCGTCGACAGGTAGCGCTCGGCGAAGGACGGGATGATGATGACGATCGTCTTGCCGGCGCTTTCCGGCCGGGCGGCGACCTCGAGCGCGGCGGCGATCGCGGCGCCTGAGGAGATGCCGACCGGGATGCCCTCGACCTTGGCGATCAGGCGTGCCGTCTCCAGCGCCGTCGCGCTCGTGACCTGCACCACCTCGTCATAGATCGAGGTGTCGAGCACGCCCGGCACGAAGCCGGCGCCGATGCCCTGGATCTTGTGCGGGCCGGGCGCGCCGCCGGAGAGCACCGGGCTCTCGGCCGGCTCGACCGCGATCACCTTCAAGGAAGGCTTGCGCGGCTTCAGCACCTGGCCGACGCCGGTGATGGTGCCGCCGGTGCCGATGCCGGAAACCAGGATGTCGATGCCGCCATCCGTGTCGTTCCAGATCTCCTCGGCCGTCGTCTCGCGGTGGATCGCCGGATTGGCCGGGTTCTGGAACTGCTGCGGGATGATCGCGTCGCCGATCTCGGCCTTCAGCTCCTCGGCGCGGGCGATTGCGCCCTTCATGCCCTTGGCGCCCTCGGTCAGCACCAGCTCGGCGCCGAGCAGGCGCAGCATCTTGCGCCGTTCGATCGACATCGTCTCCGGCATGACGAGGATCAGCCGGTAGCCGCGCGCCGCGGCGACGAAGGCGAGCGCGATTCCGGTATTGCCGGAAGTCGGTTCGATCAGCGTCGTCTTGCCGGGGACGATCTTGCCCTCGGCCTCGAGCGCGTCGACCATGGCGACGCCGATGCGGTCCTTGACGCTGGCGATCGGGTTGAAGAATTCGAGCTTGGCGAGGAGGTTGGCGTCGATTCCCTTCAGCTTCGCCAGCCGGTCGAGCCGGACGATCGGCGTGTCACCGACCGTGTCGGTGATCGAGGCGTAGACCTTGCCGCGCCCGCGCTTGCCCGCCTGTTCTGATCCGTCAGCCATGCCGTGTCTCCCTGTTTCGTCCGGCGCCCTGTGCGCGAAGCCTAGATGCCTACTTGCCGCCCGTCGAGCCGAAGCCGCCGGCGCCGCGCGCCGTCTCGGCCGAGAATTCCGTCACCACGTCGAAACGCGGCCGAACCACCGGCACGAACACCATCTGGGCAATGCGGTCGCCGGGCTCGATCGTGATCGGCGTCGTGCCCTCGGCATTGCGGTTCCAGACGCTGACCAGGATCGGCCCGAGATAGTCGGCGTCGATCAGGCCGGTCGAATTGCCGAGCACCAGGCCCGTCTTGTGACCGAGGCCGGAGCGGGGAAGGATCATGGCCGCCACGAACGGATCGCGGATGAAGAGGGCGAGCCCGCTCGGCACCAGCACGGCGGGCGAACCGGCCTCGATCTGGAGCGGCGCGTCGATGGCGGCGCGCAGGTCGATCGCCGCCGCCATGTCGCTCTGATAGGCGGGCAGGCCCCACGTTGCGAGGCGCGGGTCGAGCACCTTCAGTTCGATGGTCGGCTGGTGCGGCACGGCACGCTCCTCATGCTGAATGAATGGTTACCGGAAGGCTAGCGCGGCAGCGTGCCTTCGGCGCGGATGGCGGTCGAGAAATCGGGGCTGTCGCCGGCGGCTATGCCGAGCGCGCTGATCGCCGCGCGCCGTCGGAACTCCGTCTCCGACAGACCCGTCTCAAAGCCTTGGTTCTGGTAGATATAGCTCGGCAGATAGCCCGACAGCAGGATGCGGTAATCGAAGGGCAGCGCCGGATCGAGCGCTCGCAGCAGGCGGAACACCACCGTCGTGCAGTTGGTGGTGACGGTGTTGTAGAAGGTCGGCACGGTCGCAAGCCGGTTGCCGGTCTCGACATAGGACCAGAACAACTCCCGCATGCCCGCCTTCGGCATGTGTACCGGATAGCGATAGACGTCCTCGCCGCGGATGTTGGTCCTGAGGCGGATGATGTCGCGCTCGTCGGCGGCGATCAGCGCCAGGTCGAACTCCTTGAAGAAGCCGCCAATCGAGGAGAAGCTCTCGCCCTTCTCCTTGCGGATTTCCGCTGAGAAAACAACGTGATCGCCACCCTCGAAGCCGAACGAGACGAGCGTGTGGGCGATCGCGGGGCCCGACCAGTAGGAGAGGAACAGGTCGACCGTCTCGACCTTGGAGAGGTCGTAGGTCCGCGTCTCCCAGCGCGGCGTGAACGCGGTCTCGCTCACCCAGTCGAAATTGCGGACGTTCTCCAGCGTGACGATGTCGCCGTCGCGGGCGCCGGTGACGATGTGCTCGACGTCCGGCGCCCATTCATGGTCGAAGCTCGGCTGGATCGAGGCCCACCAGAACCCAGCGGCGACCAACGCCAGCAGATAGGCGGCACGGGAAATCCACCAACGCATTGAAATATCGAGGAAAAGAACGCCGAGCGCGAAGACCGCCCAGACGGCGATGGCGACCTTCCTGCCCATCTCCGGCAGCGGCAGCTGGTACCAGAAGGCGAGGCCGACCAGCGCCGCCGTCAAGGAGATGGCAAGCCAGAGCAGCAGGCGGCCGAGCCACCGGAAGAGTGTCGCGAGCGTGCGTATGGCCCCGTCCTTCCCCGTCAGGCGGTCTTGGCGAGACGGTCGACGATCCAGTCGACGAGGCGTCGGGCCACCGCGTCCTTCGGCAGCTCGGGCCAGCTCTCGATACCGCCGGCAGTGACGAGATGCACCGTGTTGGCCGCGCCGCCCATCACGCCGGTCTCGGGCGAGACGTCGTTGGCGACGATGACGTCCGCGCCCTTGCGGCCGAGCTTTTTCTTTGCGTTTTCAAGCACATCGTCCGTCTCGGCGGCGAAGCCGACGACGAGGCCGGGCCGGCCGTCCTTGCGGTGGGCGATGGTCGCGAGGATGTCGGGGTTCTCGGTGACATGGAGCGGCGGCACATTTCCGCTGCCGTCCTTCTTCAGCTTCGAGGCGGCCTCATGCGCCGGGCGCCAGTCGGCGACGGCGGCGGCGAAGACGGCGATGTCGGCCGGCAGCGCGATCTCGACGGCCGCCAGCATGTCGCGCGCCGTCTCGACCCGGCGGACCGAGACGCCGTCGGGATCGGCGAGCCCGACCGGCCCGGCGACCAGCGTCACGCGGGCCCCGGCGGCGGCCGCCGCTGCCGCGATGGCAAAACCCTGCTTGCCGGAGGAGCGGTTGGCGATGTAGCGGACCGGGTCGATCGGTTCGTGCGTCGGCCCCGCCGTCACCAGAACATGTTTTCCAATCAATGGTTTGCTGGAGTCTGGAACGCCATTGGCTGTTGCCGCGTCGGCTCCAAGAATGGCCTCGACGGCGGCGACGATGGCGAGCGGATCGCTCATCCGGCCGGTGCCGGCCTCGCCGCTCTCGGCCATCTCGCCGCGCTCGGGTCCGACGAAGCGGATGCCGTCGGCGGCGAGCTGCGCCACGTTGCGCTTCGTCGCCGGATGCGTCCACATGGCCGGGTTCATCGCCGGGGCGACGAGGACGGGCAGGTTGGTCGCGAGCAGCACGGCGCCGGCGAGATCGCCGGCATGGCCGCCCGCCATCTTCGCCATCAGATCGGCGGTGGCCGGCGCGACGACGATGAGGTCCGCCTCGCGGGCGAGCCGGATATGGCCGACATCCTGCTCCGCCTCGCGGTCGAACAGCTCGGTATAGACGGTGCCGCCGGCGAGCGCGCCGGCCGCCAGCGGCGTGACGAACTCGGTCGCGCCCTTCGTCATCACGACGCGCACGGTGGCGCCGCGCTCCTTCAGGCGACGGATCAGGTCGAGGCTCTTATAGGCGGCGATGCCACCGGCGATGATCAGCAGTATGCGCTTTTCCGCCAGCGTCGCCGTGACATCCGCCATGACCTTCTCCCCTATCTCTCCGCGCGGCGGCGCCGCGTCAGGTGAACGCATTCCAGGCGAGCAGGATCACCGCCAGCCAGACGCCGATCGTCAGCCAGCGATTGCCGCGTCCCTCGGCCCGGCCGATCGCCTCGACCGTTTCCGGAGACAGCGTGATGCCGTCGCGGGTGGCGTCGCTCATTTGCTGCGCGATGCGGGCGCCATGCTGCAGCATGACGGGCAGCCGCGTCACGGCATGGCCGATCTCGCCGAGACCGGTCGCCGCCTCCTCGATCTTGCCGACCGGACCGAGATTGCGCTCGATCCATTCGCGCACTACCGGTTCCGAGGTCGCCCACATGTCGAACTCCGGGTCGAGCGAGCGGGAGACACCCTCGACGACGACCATGGTCTTCTGCAGCATCAGGAGCTCCGGCCGCGTCTGCATGTCGAACAGCTCGGTCACCTCGAAGAGAAGCGTCAGCAGGTTCGCCATCGAGATGTCGCTGGCCGGCTGGCCGTGGATCGGCTCGCCGATGGCGCGCAGCGCCTGGGCGAAATCCTCCGGCGCATGGCGTGCCGGGACATAGCCGGCCTCCATGTGCACCTCGGCGATGCGCAGATAGTCGCGGCGAATGAAGCCGTAGAGGATTTCGGCGAGGAAGCGGCGTTCGGCCCTTCCGAGCCGGCCCATGATGCCGAAATCGACGGCGACGACGTCGCCGGCCGCGTCGACGAAGAGATTGCCCTGGTGCATGTCGGCATGGAAGAAGCCGTCGCGCACGGCATGGCGCAGGAAGGCCTGCATCAGCCGCCGGGCGACTTCCTTGAGATCATGCCCCGCCGCCGCGATGCCGGCCGGGTCCGAGAGCTTGACGCCGTCGATCCATTCGAGCGTCAGCACGTCGCGCGCCGTGCGCGACCAGTCAACTTTCGGCACACGAAACCCGGGGTCGCCCTGGGTCCGTTCGGCCATTTCGGAGAGAGCCGCCGCCTCGAGGCGGAGGTCCATTTCCATGGAGACCGAGCGGGCCAGCGTGTCGACGACGGCGATCGGCTTCAGCCGCTTCATCGCCGGGTCGATCCGCTCGACCAGATTGGCGCCGGCATAGAAGGTCTCGAGGTCGCGATGGAAGCGTGTGCGGACGCCGGGGCGCAGCACCTTGACCGCGACGGCGCGGGTCGTGCCGTCGGCCTCGATCACCTCGGCCTTGTGCACCTGCGCGATCGAGGCGGCGGCGATCGGCGGCGAGAACTCCGGGAAGATGGCGTCGACGGGCTTGCCGAGATTGCGCTCGATCACGACCCGGGCGGCCTGTTCGCCGAACGGCTCGATCTCGTCGCGCAGCCTGCCGAGCGCCTCGGCGACGTCCTCGCCGACGAAATCGGGCCGCGTCGCCATGAACTGGCCGAGCTTCACATAGGAGGGGCCGAGCTTGTTCAGTGCCGCGGTGATGCGCTCGCCGCGGTCGGCGGCTGCGGCCGAGCGGCGCTCCAGCAGGCGGCCGAGCCGCACGCCGAGGCGGGCCGGCGGCGGCACGTCGTCGATGTCGACCAGGCTGAACGCGCCTTCGCGCGCCAGAACGAAGCCGGCCGCTGCGAGGCGGAAGAGAGCGGCGATGCCGAGCGCCATTGCGTCAGATTTTCCAGCCCGAGTGGATGGCGGCGATGCCGCCCGTCAGATTGCGATAGGAGACCTTCGAAAAGCCGGCCTGCCGGATCATCTCGGCGAAGCGTTCCTGATGCGGGAAGCGACGGATCGATTCGACGAGATAGCGGTAACTCTCGGAATCGCCGGCCACCACCTTGCCCATCGCCGGGATCAGGTTGAACGAATAGAAGTCGTAGATCTTGTCGAGACCGGGCACGTCGACGTCGGAGAATTCGAGGCAGAGGAAGCGGCCGCCCGGCTTCAGCACGCGGTAGGCCTCCTTCAGCGCCTGGTCGATGCGCGGCACGTTGCGGATGCCGAAGGCGATCGTATAGGCGTCGAAGCGGTTGTCCTCGAAGGGGAGCTCCTCGGCATTGCCCTCGACGAAGGTGACGTGGTCGGCGAGGCCGCGCTTCGCCGCGCGCTCGCGGCCGACTTCCAGCATCGAGGCATTGATGTCGCAGACGGTCGAGCGGGCGGACTTATGCGAACGCTCGACGATGCGGAACGAGATGTCGCCGGTGCCGCCGGCGACGTCGAGCACTTCGAAGGGCCGGTTGCGCGGCGGCGTCAGCCAGGACACCATCGCGTCCTTCCAGACGCGGTGCAGGCCGGCCGACATGAAGTCGTTCATCAGGTCGTAGCGGGACGCGACCTTGTGGAACACCTCGTTGACCATGCCCTGTTTGGCATCGACATCGACGTCCCGGAAGCCGAACGAGGCGCGGCCCGTCTCGGGCGCTGCGTCGGAAGCATCGGTCGGCTTCAGAGTTTCGGTCGCCATCGCGTCCCACTCCTTATATTAGGCATACGAGCCAGCGATCGGAATGCGGGGCCATTCGCATGGCGGCAACGCCGCCGCCCGATCTGGAAAAACGAAGTCCTTGATAGCCGAAGCGCTTTCCATGCGCCACGGCCCCGACACCCGCAGAGTTGACGCAGCCTAAATGCCAGAGCTTCCCGAGGTCGAAACCGTCCGCCAGGGCCTAGCCCCCACCATGGAAGGCGCCGTGATCGAAAGGCTGGAGCAGCGCCGGCCCGATCTGCGTTTTCCCTTTCCCGATCGCTTCGCCGAACGACTGACCGGCCGGCGCATCGAAGGGCTCGGGCGGCGCGCGAAATATCTGCTCGCCGATCTCGATGACGGCGCCGTCGTCATCATGCATCTCGGCATGTCCGGCTCGTTCCGGATCGAGGAGGGCCCGCTGGCCGAGCCCGAGACGCCGGGCGAATTCCACCACCCCCGCGGCAAGGCGCTGGCGCATGACCACATCGTCTTCCATCTCTCCAATGGCAAGCGCGTCGTCTACAACGACCCGCGCCGCTTCGGCTTCATGGATCTGGTGCCGCGCGCCGAGATCGCCACGGCCCGCCATCTCGCCGGGCTCGGCATCGAGCCGGTCGGCAACGCCTTTGACGGCAAGGTGCTGCACGATCTGTTCGCGGCGAAGAAGGCGCCGCTGAAGGCGGCGCTGCTCGACCAGAGCCTCGTCGCCGGCCTCGGCAATATCTATGTCTGCGAGGCGCTGCACATGTCCGGCCTGTCGCCCGAGCGAGCGGCCGGTACGCTGACGGCGAAGGCGGCGGAGCGGCTGGCGACGGCGATCCGCGACGTGCTCGGCGCGGCGATCGCGGCCGGCGGCTCGTCCTTGCGCGACCATCGCCAGGCGAATGGCGAGCTCGGCTATTTCCAGCATTCGTTTCGCGTCTATGACCGGGAGGGCGAGCCCTGTCCGAACCTGAGCTGCACGGGCGTGATCGAGCGCAAGGTGCAGTCGGGCCGCTCCACCTTCTATTGCGCCCGCTGCCAGAAGTGAGGCCGGGTCCCGGGTCGTGGCGCTTGAACGTGCGGGCGGCCTCCGCTAGGCCTGCGCCAGAGCCATCCCGCTGATTTGCGTCGGCAAGGGGAGGGCGAGGATCGCAAGCCGGGAGCCTGCCATGTCGACTGAGAGCCAGCCCTACGAGTCCCAGTCCTACGAGACCGTGATCGTCGAGGCGGATGGCGGGGTCGGCATCATCCGGCTGAACCGCCCCAAGGCGCTCAACGCGCTGAGCCGCCAGCTGATCGCCGATCTCAATGCGGCGCTCGACGCCTTCGAAGCGGACGACGCGATCGGCGCCATCGTGCTGACCGGCTCCGAAAAGGCCTTCGCCGCCGGCGCCGACATCAAGGAGATGCAGGCGCTCGGCTATGTCGACGTGTTCCTGGACGATTTCGTCGCCCGCTGGGAGCGCCTGGCGGCGACCCGCAAGCCGGTGATCGCGGCGGTTTCCGGCTTCGCGCTCGGCGGCGGCTGCGAACTCGCCCTGATGTGCGATCTTGTCATCGCCGCTGACAACGCGCGCTTCGCCCAGCCCGAGATCACGCTCGGCCTGATCCCCGGCGCGGGCGGCACGCAGCGCCTGGCGCGCGCCGTCGGCAAGGCGAAGACCATGGACATGGTGCTGACCGGGCGGATGATCGACGCGACGGAGGCCGAGCGGATCGGCCTCGTCTCGCGCGTCGTGCCGGCGGCGGAGCTCGTGGAGACGGCTGTCGCGGCGGCCGGCAAGATCGCCGGCCTGTCGCGTCCCTCGGTGCTGATGGCCAAGGAGGCGGTCAACCGCGCCTTCGAGGGCCCGCTCTCCGAGGGCATCCGCACCGAGCGCCGGCTGTTCCATTCGCTGTTCGCGACCGAGGATGCGCGCGAGGGCATGGCGGCGTTTCTCGACAAGCGTCCGCCGGCATTTCGCAACCGCTGATTCCGGCGGATCGTGATTGACGGCGCGCGAGCGTCCGACTATAAGCCGCCCATGAACCGGGCGGCGTCATGGCCGCCCCTTCCGTTTAGCCCGAATTCCTTGGGGTTCCCTTGGGGTCTGAGGCACGGAAGTCCACCGAACCGCTTTTTTAGGAAGGCCCCTCATGGCCAATACGCCGTCCGCCAAGAAGGCGACCCGCAAGATTGCTCGCCGTGCCGAGGTCAACCGCACGCGCCGCAGCCGTATGCGCACCTACGTCCGCAAGGTCGAAGAGGCGATCGCTTCGGGCAACGCCGCCGCCGCCGCCGAGGCGCTCAAGAGCGCCCAGCCCGAGCTGATGCGCGCCGCCCAGAAGGGCGTGCTGCACAAGAACACCGCTTCCCGCAAGGTCTCGCGCCTTGCCGCCCGCGTGAAGGCGATCTCTGCCTGAGGCAGAGATTCTGGGGATTGACAAAAGCCCGGCTTCGGCCGGGCTTTTTTGTTATGCGGGTAAGTGTTTGTCCGGCCTTAGAAATGCCGCGAAGCTGAATCCGGCGCGCGCCGCGCCATCCCTGCTTCGCACCGTTTCTATAGCAATATCAACATCTTAGCTGGCGGTGGTCAGTTGTCTTGTCGACTCGGTCGGATTCCGATCGAGTCAAGGGGGAGCGGCCGAATATTTTTCGCCCGCTTCGCAACCATTCCGGGTCGCGCGCGCCGCCTTCTGAACCCTTTGACTCGTAAGGGATTCGCGAGGGCACCCGGGCGATGCGGGGGGTGGGGGCGACAACATGGCCGGCAGGGAAGGGCGAATCTTGGCCTTGCGCCGTTGCGACCCCCCGACCCGCTGTGTATTTTCCCCCTCATGGATACGGCAGCGCTAGTTGTCGTTTGCCGGAGGGGTGAGCCGGCGCTGATTAAAACGGGCGTTTCTCGCCTTCCAGAGTCTAGAGGCGAGACGGCATTGAAATCGCGGACATTCAGTTTGCTCTATATGTAGTGCTTTTGCGTTTTTGATTGCTTCCGCGTTCTGGAAGAACCTCCACCACCCTGTATCAACTTGAGTTTTACATAGCATGTGGTCCGACGATCATGTGCGTGAGGGGGCGTTATGTCTCGTTCGCCTGCCGGCAGCTATGCCGGCGACGTTTCGGCCGATGAGGCTTGGGAAGGTTTGTCCAGTGAACCGCAGTCGATGCTGATCGACGTGCGGACCCGGGCTGAGTGGGCCTATGTCGGGATCGTCGATCTGAGCGCGATCGGCAAGGAGACGCTGCTCGTCGAATGGCAGAGCTATCCGACGATGGCGGTCAATACCGACTTCGCTGACGTGCTGGCCGCCGAGCTCGAGCGGCGCGGCGTCGGCAGCGAGACGGCGCTGTATTTCATCTGCCGGTCCGGCGCACGCAGCCTCGCGGCCGCGAACGCCCTGGCGGAAGCCGGCTTCGACCGGTGCTTCAACATTTCCGGCGGCTTCGAAGGGCCGCTGGACGAGGGCCGACATCGCGGTTCCGTGGATGGCTGGAAAGCCGCGGGACTGCCATGGGTCCAGTCATGACCAGATGCCAATCGACACGAGAGGGGCTCAGATGCGGGACGACAGGTCGGGCGAGTTTGGATCGGGGGCTTCTGCCCTGCGGGCGATCGCCGTCGATGAGGATCAGCCGATGAGCGGGCGTGCGGATGCGGCGCTGTGGGAGCGCGTCAAGACGCGCCTGCGGACCGAGCTGGGCGAAGACGTGTTTTCGAGCTGGTTCGCCCGCGTCGAGTTCGAGAGCGCCGACGGCGCCTCGGTGAACCTGTCCGTTCCGACCCGCTTCCTGAAATCCTGGATCCAGGCGCACTACATCGAGAAGCTGCTCGGCCTCTGGTCGGTCGAGGTCGAGAGCCTGCGTCGCGTCGAGCTGGTGGTCCGTGGCGCCGTCCGGGCGCGTGCCCCCGCCAAGGTCGAGAAGCCGCAGGCCGCCGCGCCGGCAGCCCCCGCGCCGACCTTCATTCCGGCCGCGAGCGCCGCGCCGGTCGTCACCGCTGCCGCCGCGCCCGCCCGCGCCGATCTCGATGGTGATGGCTCGCCGGTCGATCCGCGCTTCACCTTCGACACCTTCTGCGAGGGTGGCGCCAACCGCGTCGCCTATGCCGCGGCCCGCGCCGTGGCCGAAACGCCGGCTGGCCGCCCGACGCCCTACAACCCGCTCTATCTCCATGCCGGCGTCGGCCGTGGCAAGACGCATCTGCTGCACGCCGTCGCCCAGGCGGCGCGTCGCGCCGATCCGAGCCGCAAGGTCGTCTATCTGACCGCCGAGCACTTCATGTTCCGCTTCGTCGCGGCGCTGAAGAACCAGTCGGCGATCGCCTTCAAGGAGAATCTCCGCGAGATCGACCTGCTCCTGATCGACGACCTGCAGTTCCTGCAGGGCAAGTCGGTGCAGCAGGAGTTCTGCCACATGCTGAACGCGCTGATCGACGGTGCGCGGCAGGTGGTGGTGGCGGCCGACCGGCCCGCCGCCGAGCTCGAGACGCTCGACGAGCGCGTCCGCTCGCGGCTCCGCGGCGGCGTCGCCTTCGAGATCGCCCCGCCGGACCTCGATCTCCGCCGCGAGATCCTGAAGAGCCGCTATCAGATCGCCCAGTCGCAGAACCCCGGCGTCGAAGTGCCGGAGACGGTGATCGAGTACGTCGCCCAGTCGGTCGTCTCGAATGGCCGCGACCTGGAAGGCGCGCTGAACCGTCTCGTCGCGCAGTGGCAGTTTACCAACCAGCCGGTGACGATGAACTCGGCCGAGATCACGCTGCGCGATCTCGTCGGCGCCGCCGAGCCGCGCCGGGTCAAGATCGAGGACATCCAGAAGGTCGTCTCGCGCCACTACAACGTGTCGAAGGCCGATCTGCTGTCGAGCCGCCGCACCCGCACGATCGTCCGTCCGCGCCAGATCGCCATGTATCTGTCGAAGACGCTGACGCCGCGCTCGCTGCCGGAGATCGGTCGCCGCTTCGGCGGTCGCGACCACACCACGGTGCTGCACGCCGTGCGCAAGGTCGAGGAGATGATGCAGGGCGACCAGCATCTGGCGGAAGAGATCGAATTGCTGAAGCGCATGATCGACGAATAGTCGGTCAGCCTGGCCGGCGGGGAAACCCGCCGGCCTTTCTGTCTCTGGCCCGGGTTGCATCGCTTTGGGGGCCTTGCGTTCCGGCCCGGAACACTGCACTTTCCTCGGTCCGTACCGGACATTGCGTCCGGCCTCTGTCGGCGCCGCGCTCTCCGCGCGGCTTTTCTGTCAAGGTTCCTGCGTTTCATGAGAGCGACCCTCGAGCGATCCAACCTCCTGAAGTCCCTCAACCACGTGCATCGCGTGGTCGAACGACGGAACACGATCCCGATCCTCTCCAACGTGCTGCTGCGCGCGACGGGCTCCGAGCTGACGCTGAAGGCGACCGATCTCGACCTCGAGATCCTCGAGACGATCGCCGCCGATGTCGGCCGTCCCGGCGCGACGACGGTGCCGGCGCACATGCTCTACGACATCGTCCGCAAGCTGCCGGACGGCTCGGAAGTGGCGCTCGAGACCTCGGCCGACGGCCAGACGCTGACGGTCCGCTCCGGCCGCTCGAATTTCGCGCTGCAGATGCTGCCGGAGACCGATTTCCCGGACCTGACCACCGGCGAGTTCCCGATCCGCTTCGAGCTGCCGGCCTCGGCCTTCAAGACGCTGATCGACCGCACCCAGTTCGCGATCTCGACCGAGGAGACGCGCTATTACCTGAACGGCATCTACCTGCACACGCCGACGGTCGATGGCCGCGTCGTGCTGCGCGCCGTCGCCACCGACGGCCATCGTCTGGCCCGGGCGCAGACTGCCGCGCCGGCCGGTTCCGAGGGCATGCCGGGCATCATCGTGCCGCGCAAGGCGGTCGGCGAGATCCAGAAGCTTCTCGAGAATTCCGAGGAGACGGCGACGATCGAGCTTTCCGAGACCAAGATCCGCGTCTCGTTCGGCGGCGTCGTGCTGACCTCGAAGCTGATCGACGGCACGTTCCCGGACTATGCCCGCGTCATCCCGCAGGGCAATGACAAGCTCCTGAAGGTCGATCGCGGCACCTTCTCGAACGCCGTCGACCGCGTCTCGACGATTGCCAGCGAGCGCGGCCGCGCCGTCAAGCTGTCGCTCTCCTCCGAGGGCCGGCTGGCGCTCACCGTCAACAACCCGGATTCGGGTTCGGCGACGGAAGAGCTCGACGTCGACTACCACGCCGATCCCATCGATATCGGCTTCAACTCGCGCTACCTGCTCGATATCGCCGGCCAGCTCAAGACCGGTACGGCGGTGTTCAAGCTGGCCGATCCCGGCTCGCCGACCTTGATCCAGGACGACGGCGACGAGGACGCGCTCTACGTCCTGATGCCGATGCGCGTGTGACCCTCTTGCCCGACGTCGGTCAGCCGCGCATCACGCGGCTGACGCTGGCGGACTTCCGTTCCTATGAGCATCTCGACGTGCGGTTCTCGGGCCGGCTCGTCGCGCTCTCGGGCGAGAATGGCGCCGGCAAGACCAACCTGCTCGAGGCGATCTCGCTGCTGTCGCCCGGCCGCGGCCTGCGCCGTGCCGATCTCGCCGACATGGCGCGGATCGGCGGCGGCGGTGGCTTCGTCGTCGCGGTCGACCTCGACACCGCCAACGGCCCGGTCCGGCTCGGCACGACGCTCGACGGCCAGCCGCCATCGCGCCGCTGCCGCATTGACGGCGCCCCCGTCTCGTCGGCGGCCGCCTTCGCCGAATATCTTCGCATCGTCTGGCTGACGCCGGCGCTCGACGGGCTGTTCACTGGCCCGGCCGGCGATCGTCGCCGCTTCCTCGACCGGCTGGTGCTCGCCGTCGACGCGACGCATGGCAGCCGCGTCAACGCCTTCGAGAAGGCCGTGCGCGGCCGCAATCGCCTGCTCGAGGATCCGTCGCCCGACCGCGCCTGGCTCGACGGGCTGGAAGCCGAGATCGCCGAGATCGGCGTCGCGGTCGCCGCCGCGCGCAAGGAGACGGCCGAGCGGCTTGCCGGGCTGATCGCCGAGGAGCGCGACGACGCTTCGCCCTTCCCCTTCGCCGTGCTGGCGCTGGAGGGCGACCTCGAGGGCTGGATCGGCGAGGGACCCGCCGTCGAGGCGGAGGATCGCTACCGCGCCGCGCTCCGCAACGGGCGCGCCCGCGACCGCGCAGCCGGGCGCACCCTGGTCGGCCCGCAGGCGAGCGATCTCGTCGTCCGCCACGGCCCGAAGGACGTGCCGGCCGGCCGCGCCTCGACCGGCGAGCAGAAGGCGCTTCTGGTCGGCATCGTGCTGGCGCATGCCCGCCTCGTCGCGCGGATGAGCGGTCTTGCGCCGATCGTGCTGCTCGACGAGATCGCCGCCCATCTCGACCAGCGCCGCCGCGCTGCCCTGTTCGAGGCGCTCGACCGTCTCGGCAGCCAGATCTTCATGACCGGCGCCGACCCGGCGCTCTTCGCCGAATTGCCGCAATCGGGGCAGATCTTCACCGTGACGCCGGGGCGCGTCGCGCTCTCGCCCCCTCAGGAACACACACCATGACGGGACTGTCGATTTCGGGCCTCGCGCTTTTCGCCGCCGCGCTGGCGGTCGCCGCCGTCGCGCCGGGGCCCGGCATCGCCGCCATCGTCGCGCGCGTGCTCGGTCGCGGCCGGCCCGGCGCGATCGCGTTCACTGCCGGCATGGCGATCGGCGACATCGTCTGGCTGACGCTCGCGGTCCTCGGCCTCGCCGTCGTCGCGCAGACCTTCCACGAGGTGTTCGCGCTGATCAAATATGCCGGCGCCGCCTATCTGCTCTTCATCGCCTGGAAGATGTGGAAGGCGCCGGTCGCCGCGCCCGATCTGGCTCCGGTCACGGTCAAGGAGAGCCAGGTCAAGCTGTTCTTCGCCGGCCTAGCCGTCTGCCTCGGCAATCCCAAGACCATGGTGTTCTATCTGGCGCTGCTGCCCTCCATCCTCGACATCACCCGCATCGACGCGCTCGCCTTCCTCGAGCTGACCACCGTCACGCTGACGGTCGTCGGGCTGGTCTTCGCCTTCTATGTCGGTGTGACCTTGCGCGCCCGCCGGCTGATCACGAGCCCGAAGGCGGTGAAGATGGTCAATCGCGGCAGCAGCGTTGTCATGGCCGGCGCCGCGGTGGCGATCGCCACGCGCTGAGCGGAACCCTGACGGATCGACGCGCCCGGCCTTTCGGGCGTGCCTCGCCTCGACCGAGGCGCTAGCATCCGCCTGAGAACGAATCACGTCCCGGATACCCCATGCCGCTATCGCGCGCCCGCGCCGCGCTCAAATCCGTCTTCGGCTACGACGATTTCCGACCCGGTCAGGACGAGGTCATCGCCGCTGTGATGCGCGGCGAGCACGTGCTCGCCGTGATGCCGACTGGCTCGGGCAAGTCGATGTGCTACCAGCTGCCGGCGATCGTCGACGGCGGGCTGACGCTGGTCGTCTCGCCGCTGATCGCGCTGATGCGCGACCAGGTGCAGCAGATGCAGCATGTCGGCGTCGCCGCCGCGACGCTGAATTCGATGAATGGCGAGGAGGCCAATCGCGAGACGCTGCGGCGGCTGCGCGCCGGCGAAATCACGCTGCTCTTCGTCTCGCCAGAACGCCTCGCCGGCGACGGGCTCGTCTCGCTGCTCGCCGCCTGCGACGTCCGCCGCATGGCGATCGACGAGGCCCATTGCGTCTCGCAATGGGGGCATGATTTCCGCCCCGAATACCGCCAGCTCGCCTCGGTGCGCGAGGCGCTTGGCGGCGTCCAGGTGGTGGCGCTGACGGCGACCGCCGACCAGGCGACCCGCAACGACATCGCCGCCCAGCTCTTTCCCGCGCCGCCGCGCGTCGTCGTCCACTCCTTCGACCGGCCCAACATCCATCTTCGTTTCGAGCCGAAGGACCGGCCGCGCACGCAGATCGCCGACTTCCTCGCCCGCCACAAGGGCGGCAGCGGCATCATCTATGCCTCGTCGCGCGACAAGACCGAGAAGCTCTCCGAATGGCTGGTGGGCCGTGGCATCCGTTCGGTGCCCTATCACGCCGGCCTCGATGCCGAGGTCCGGGCACGGCATCAGGACATCTTCCTGCAGGAGGACGGCGTCGTCGTCGTGGCGACCATCGCCTTCGGCATGGGCATCAACAAGCCGGACGTGCGTTTCGTCATCCATGCCGACATGCCGGGCGGCGTCGAGGCCTATTACCAGGAGATCGGCCGCGCCGGGCGCGATGGGCTGCCGGCGGATACGCTGACCCTCTACGGCCTGGACGACATGGCCTTCCGCCGTCGCCAGATCGACGAGAAGGCGATCAGCGAGGCGCAGCGCCGGGTCGAGATGAAGCGGCTCGCGGCGATGACGGATCTCGCGGAATCGGCGACCTGCCGGCGCCAGGCCCTGCTCGCCTATTTCGGCGAACAGATGGGCCGCTGCGGCCATTGCGACCTCTGCCAGGGCGGCGCCGAGCTGGTCGACGCCACGATCGACGCGCAGAAGGTGCTTTCCGCCGTGGTCCGCACCGGCCAGCGCTATGGCGCGTCGCATCTTGTCGACGTGCTGCGTGGCGAGGCGACCGATGCCGTGCAGCGCCAGGGGCATGACCGCATCAAGACCTTCGGCGTCGGCTCCGACCGCAGTGCCCATGCCTGGCGGACGCTGGTGCGCCAGCTCTTCGCCGCCGGCGCGCTGGCCGAGGCGAGCGCCGAGCATGGCGGCTTCCGCATCACGCCGGAAGGCGAGGCGGTGCTGTTCGGCCACGAGAAGATCGCGCTGCGCTCGATCCGCGAGGCACCGGCCCGCCGCAGCCGCAAGAGCGAGAGCGACCGCGCCGACGGGCTCGACGCGGCGACGGCGACGATGTTCGAGCAGCTGCGCGCGCTCCGCCGCGAGATCGCCCGCGACGAGGGCGTTCCCGCCTACATGGTGTTCCCGGACCGCACGCTGATCGAGATGGCCGAGGCGATGCCGTCGACGCTCGACGAGATGCGCGGCGTCCAGGGCGTCGGCGAGCGCAAGCTCGGCCTCTATGGCGAGGCGTTCCTCGAGGCGCTGCACGCCTCACGCTGAGGGCGGCGTCTCCGATCCCGGCTGAGCGGGGGAGCGCGCCTGCCGGCGGGCATACCATCCGCGCGCCAGCCCGAAGGCGACCAGGCCACCGAGGCAGAGCAGGCCGGCGATGATCAGCTTGTGCTCGACATGCAGCCGGCCCGAGAAGCGCTCGATCGTCTGGCCGAACACATAGCCGAGCGCCGTGAACAGCGCCGCCCACAAGGCGGCGGACACGAGGTTGAGGGCGGCGTAGAGGGTGGGGCTGACGCGGGCGATGCCGAGTGCGATCGGGCTGATCGTGCGCACCCCGTAGATGAAGCGGAAGCTCAGGATGAACAGCACTTCGTTCTGGTGGATGCGTTCCAGCACCTTGGCGAAGAGCGGCCGCCCCACCTGGCGCTGCACGATCCGCGCGCCAGCGAAATGGCGGCCGACATAGAACAGGATCTGGTCGCCGGTCACCGAGCCGGCGAAGGCGGCGAGGAACACGGCGAACGGGTTCATCACGCCCTGATGCGCCAGGAAGCCGGCGGCGATCAGCACGCTCTCGCCTTCGATGATGACGCCGAGATAGACGACGATCAGCCCGTAGCTGACGAGGAAGGCATGGATCGCGTGCATCGAAGCGTTTGCAACTCCTGGGTGGGCCCGACAGGGCGTCGGTTACAGCATTCGGTCCCGGCGGGCGAGATGCAAGTGGCGGCCGATCGCCGCGTCGCGCCGAAACCCGCGCCGCGCCTCGGCTTTCGCCATCGTGACGCCGTGTTTTCTTGCTTGCTCGCACGTGCAATTCGCCTGTCGAAGCAATATATTAGCCATTCGATTCGAGTTCTCGCGCGCGCCCGCGCGCGACGCTGTCAAGGAAGCCTGGATGTCCGATACCGCCCGCGATCAAGCGTCTGATGCCTACGGCGCCGATTCCATCAAGGTGCTCAAGGGCTTGGATGCCGTCCGCAAGCGGCCGGGCATGTATATCGGCGACACCGATGACGGCTCGGGCCTGCATCACATGGTCTACGAGGTCGTCGACAACGCCGTCGACGAGGCGCTCGCCGGCCATGCCGACCTCGTCGAGGTGACGCTCAATCCGGACGGTTCCTGCACGGTCCGCGACAATGGTCGCGGCATCCCGACCGACCTGCATGCCGAGGAGGGCGTCTCGGCGGCCGAGGTCATCATGACCCAGCTGCATGCCGGCGGTAAGTTCGACCAGAACTCCTACAAGGTCTCCGGCGGTCTGCACGGCGTCGGCGTCTCGGTCGTGAACGCGCTGTCGAGCTGGCTCAAGCTGAAGATCTGGCGCAACGGCAAGGTGCACGAAATCGAGTTCGCGCATGGCAATGCCGTGTCGCCGCTGAAGGTGATCGGCGAGTGGGACGGCCGCAACGGCACCGAGGTGACGTTCCTGCCGTCGCCCGAGACCTTCACCAAGACCGATTTCGACTTCGAGACGCTGGAGCACCGGCTGCGTGAGCTCGCCTTCCTGAATTCCGGCGTCCGCATCGTGCTGAGCGACAAGCGCGGCGTCGAGCCGCGTCGCGAGGAGCTGCTCTACGAGGGCGGCCTCGAGGCGTTCGTGCGCTATCTCGATCGCACCAAGAAGCCGCTGATGCCGGCGCCGATCACCATGTCGAACGAGCGCGACGGCATCACCGTCGAAGTCGCGATGTGGTGGAACGACAGCTACCACGAGAACGTGCTCTGCTTCACCAACAACATCCCGCAGCGCGACGGCGGCACCCATCTCGCCGGCTTCCGCGGCGCGCTGACGCGCCAAGTGACCGGCTATGCCGACCGCGAGGGCATCTCGAAGCGCGAGAAGGTGAGCCTTTCCGCGGACGATTGCCGTGAGGGCCTGTCTGCGGTGCTGTCGGTCAAGGTTCCCGATCCGAAATTCTCGTCGCAGACCAAGGACAAGCTGGTCTCCTCCGAGGTCCGGCCCGTCGTCGAGAACATCGTCAACGAGATGCTCGGCCAGTGGTTCGAGGAGCATCCGACGGAATCGAAGGTCATCGTCTCGAAGGTCGTCGAGGCCGCGACCGCGCGCGAGGCGGCCCGCAAGGCGCGTGAGCTGACCCGCCGCAAGGGCGCGCTCGACATCGCCTCGCTGCCCGGCAAGCTTGCCGACTGCCAGGAGCGCGATCCGGCCAAGTCGGAAATCTTCATCGTCGAGGGTGACTCGGCAGGTGGATCCGCCAAGCAGGGCCGCAACCGCGAGAACCAGGCCGTGCTGCCGCTGCGCGGCAAGATCCTGAACGTCGAGCGGGCGCGCTTCGACAAGATGCTGTCGTCCGAGCAGATCGGCATGCTGATCATCGCGCTCGGCACCTCGATCGGCAAGGACGAGTTCACGCCGGAGAAGCTGCGCTACCACAAGATCATCATCATGACGGACGCCGACGTCGACGGCGCCCATATCCGCACCCTGCTTCTGACCTTCTTCTTCCGGCAGATGCCGGAGCTGATCGAGCGCGGCCACGTCTATATCGCCCAGCCGCCGCTCTACAAGGTCACCAAGGGCCGCTCCGAGCAGTACCTGAAGAACGAGCGCGCGCTGGAGGACTACCTGATCCAGCAGGGCCTCGACGAGGCGGCGCTGCATCTCGACGACGGCGAGGTTCGCGCCGGCGTCGATCTCGATCACTTGGTCCAGGACGCGCGCCAGGTGGCGCAGATCCTGAACGGCATCCATACCCGCTATGATCGCGGCATCGTCGAGCAGGCGGCCATCGCCGGCGGTCTCGATCCGGCACTGCTCGAGAGCAAGGAGCTTGCGCTCCAGGCGGCGCACGCCATCGCCGCACGGCTCGACCGGATCGCCGACGAGACCGAGCGCGGCTGGACCGGCGCCCTCGGGCCTGAGGGCGGCTATCAGTTCGAGCGCGAGGTGCGTGGCGTCCGCGAGGTGCAGACGATCGACATGGCGCTGATCGATTCCGCCGATGCGCGCAAGCTGCACAGCATCGCCATCCGCATGAAGGACGTCTTCGCCAAGCCGTCGGCGCTGCGCCGCCGCGATGTCTCGACCGACATTTTCGGCCCGCGCTCGCTGCTCGAGGCCGTCTTCGCCACGGGCCGCAAGGGCATCCAGCTGCAGCGCTACAAGGGCCTGGGTGAGATGAACGCCAGCCAGCTCTGGGAGACGACGCTCGATCCGAACGTCCGCTCGCTGCTGCAGGTGAAGATCAAGGAGGCGGACGCCGCCGACGATCTCTTCACCAAGCTGATGGGCGACGAGGTCGAGCCGCGCCGCGAGTTCATCCAGGACAATGCCCTCAGCGTCGTTAATCTCGACGTCTGATCGCGTGGCCTCAGGCCGGCCGGGTCACTCGGCCGGCACCGGGCAGCTCATGTCGCCTTCCTCGCAGTCGAGGAGGGCCTTGAGATCGGCCACGCGGCTCCGCGTGAGGTCGTCCAGGCACATGGCGTGGACCATCGGATAGGCGCTGCCGCCGCTCACCGCGGAACTCGCGAACGTGCATTGCGCGTCGCGGAAGGCGATCCAGGCGCGCTGCGCGGCGACCAGCTGCTTGCCGGTGTCGGGCTCGTCGGCGAGGCGGTGGGTGATCTTCTTGTAGATGGCGTTCAGTTCGGCGTCGGCGGCTTTCAGGGCCTTGTCGGCGCAGACGTTCATCGTCGCCTGGTCGGTCGCGTTGTCGCAATTCGCGGCCTTCGCCGCCGGCAGCCCCGCGAGCATCATCGCGGCGATCAGGATCAGACGGCGCATGGGGTTCTCCGCAGCTTGTCCCGGCCCAGTAGAGGCGGGATTTTGTCGGCATGCAAGCGCCGCGATTGTTCGAGGTTCGTAGCAATTTGGCGTCGCCATATTGCCCTCGTCCCGCTGACGGTCCATACGTCATGCGCTCGTTCTACTTCCGCAAGCCGCGTGGCTGATGTCATACTCGCCAGCAACAAGCAGTGCGACGGTCAACAACACACACGCATCAGGGATGAAACACATTGCAGCAACTCGCTGATATTGGCGTGCTCGGTCTCGCCGTGATGGGCGCGAACCTCGCCCGCAACGCCGCTCGCAAGGGCTTCGGCGTCGCCGTGTTCAACCGCAACGGCGCCCGTACCGACGAACTGATCAACGAGCATGGCGGCGAAGGCCGCTTCACGCCGTCGAAGACCATTCCCGAGTTCGTCGCCTCGATCGCCAAGCCGCGCGCCATCATCATCATGGTCAAGGCCGGCCAGCCGGTCGACGACGTGATCGAGGAGCTGCTGCCGCATCTGGAAGTCGGCGACATCATCATCGATGGCGGCAACTCGCTCTATACCGACACCAACCGTCGCTTCCACTACCTCAAGGACCGGGACATCAAGTTCATCGGCATGGGTGTGTCCGGTGGCGAGGAAGGTGCGCTCGAGGGCCCGAGCATGATGCCGGGCGGCACCCGCGAGGCTTATTCGCGCATCGAGCCGATCGTCACCAAGATGGCGGCCCAGGTCGATGGCGAGCCCTGCTGCACCTATATCGGCACCGAGGGTTCCGGTCATTACGTCAAGATGGTGCACAACGGCATCGAATATGCCGACATGCAGCTGATCACCGAGGCCTACGACCTGTTCAAGACGGTCTACGGCCTCGAAGCCGGCGCCATCGCCGACATCTTCGCCGAGTGGAACAAGGGCGAGCTCAATTCCTACCTGATCGAGATCACCGACGCGGTTCTGCGCAAGGTCGATCATACCGGCAAGCCGCTGGTCGATTCGATCGTCGACGAGGCGGAGCAGAAGGGCACCGGCCGCTGGACGGCGCAGTCGGCGCTCGATCTCGGCGTGCCGCTGACCTCGATCACCGAGGCGGTGTTCGCCCGCGCGCTCTCGGGCCGCCGCAACCAGCGCGCCGAGGCGGAGAAGCGCTTCCCGCATCCCGCCACGGCCAAGCGCACGATCACGCAGGCCGACATCGACGCCATCCGCGACGCGCTCTACGCGTCGAAGATCGTCGCCTATGCCCAGGGCTTCGAGCAGCTCGCCGTCGCCTCGCAGCAGTTCGGCTGGGACCTGAAGCTCGGCGACCTCGCCACGATCTGGCGCGGCGGCTGCATCATCCGCGCCCGCTTCCTGAACCGCATCCGCGAGGCCTACGAGACGGGCGGCGCCGGCGACAACCTGCTGCTGCAGGATTATTTCCGCGACGCCGTGGTCAAGGCAGAGGCGAACTGGCGCAAGGTCGTCGGCCTCGCCATCGCCGAGGGCATCCCGGTTCCGGCCTTCTCGTCGTCGATCGCCTATTATGACGGCCTGCGCCGCGCCCGCGGCCCGGCCAACCTGCTGCAGGGCCTGCGCGACTATTTCGGCGCCCACACCTATGGCCGTCTCGACAAGCCCGGCAAGTTCCACACCCGCTGGAGCCAGGACGGCAGCGAAATCCCGGCCTGAGGCCGGTTCCGCCGCGGTCGCCCGCGCGGAAACAAAATGATACCGGCGCGCAATGCATCGTTGCGCGTCGGCCCAAATCCGGGCGCATTCGCCCACGATCCTGCCGTCGCGGATCGCTCGGGCATTGCACGATCGATCCCTCGCTCCCACATGGTGTCGGCGAGATTGAACAGGCGGAGATGATGACGACCTACCGGACCTACGTGATTTCAGGCCCCCGTGGCGCGACCAGCTGGAAGGACAAGCTGAAGCTTGGCGCAGCGATGGTCGTCGGCGCCGCCGTGGTCTTCGCGGCTCTGGTGGTGTCGTTCTCGATCGCCCTGGTGCTGATCCCCGTCCTCGCCATCGTCTATCTGTTCCGCCGCCGCATCCTGCGCGCCCTCCTGGCGCGCGCCATGCCGCCGGGCGCGCAGCCCGGCGCCGCCGGCCCCGGCCCCAGCTATGGCGCGGCCTACGAGACGGCGACGCCGTTCGACGAGCCCAACCCCTTCCGTGGCCCGCCCGGCGGTCGCGCGGGCGACGGTCCGACGATCGACGGCGACTATCGCGTCGTCGAGCCGGACGATCGCGCCGACAAGCGCTGAGGCTTCACCGTCGATCGCGCCCCGGTCGCCCGAAAGTGATGGCCGGCGCCGGCGAAGCTCCGCCTCCCCATGCGCCGATCGGATAGACTTGACCGGTGGTGCCGCGTTTTTGGACGCGGCCGTGAGCCTCGGCCCGCCGGCTTCTCCGGCGGACGGGCGGACATGGGAGGATGCGATGCAGAACGCGCTCAATCTCGCCAGTCTCCGCAAGGCAGTGGAAGGCAACGACGCCAAGGCGTTGACGTCCTTCTATGCCGACGATGCCGAAATGCGGGTGATCGACCAGGACCATCCGCCGAGCAAACCGCTGGTGCTCAAGGGCAAGAAGGCGATCGGCGCCATGCTCGACGACGTCTGTGGCCGCGCCATGAAGCATCATGTCGACGACGGCCTGATGGACGGCAGCCACGTCGCCTTCGCCGAGACCTGCACCTATCCGGACGGGGTCAAGGTCTATATGAGCGCCATGCTGGAGCTCGCGAACGGCAAGATCCGCCGCCAGACCAACATCCAGGCCTGGGATCATTGATCGGGCGATCGGTTTCCTTGAGGCGACTCTTGCGCTTCGCGCCAGGGCAGACATGCAGGATCCGACTTCCATCATCCTGAGCAGGCTTGCGTAGCAAGCCGTCTCGAAGGACGCACGTCGTTGGGGCAATGCGGGGATATCGCGCCGCCGCCCTGCGTGCTTCGAGGCGGCCCTCGGGCCTCCTCGGCATGTTGAGGGCGGTTGCGCGGGTGTCCCCTCAGGGAGAGGTGGAGGCTACTCTCCTCCTACCTCTCCAGCCGATTGACGAACCAGCGGGTCAGCTCGATCCACACCTGGTCCTTCTCGGCCGCGTCCTCGATGCCGTGCTCGATGTTGGGGTTGTCGTTGACCTCGATGACGAAGAAGCCGTCCTCCGTCTCCTTGATGTCGACGCCATAGAGGCCGTTGCCGATCAGTTGCGCCGCGCGCAGGCCGATGTCGATCACTTCCGGCGGCGCCTGGCCGATGGTCATCGAGCGCAGTCCGCCTTCGAGCGCCTTGCCGTTCTCGCGGTGCTTGACGATCTGCCAGTGCTTCTTCGCCATGGTGTACTGGCAGACGAAGAGCGGCTTGCCGCCGAGCACGCCGACGCGCCAGTCGAACGCGGTCGGCATGAATTTCTGCGCCAGCAGCAGATCGGTATCCTTGAACCAGGCATGCGCCAGCTCGTTCAGGGCGCGATGGTTGTCGACCTTCTTGACGCCGCGCGAGAAGGAGGAATCCGGGATCTTCAGCACGAGCGGAAAGCCGAGCTGGTCGGCGGCGCGCTCGAGGTCGCGGTTGCCGGCGACGATGATGGTCGGCGGCACGGCGATGCCGTTCCCGGTCATCAGCTCCTGCAGATAGACCTTGTTGGTGCAGCGGATCATCGACACCGGATCGTCGATCACCGGCATGCCCTCCTGCACGGCGCGGCGGGCGAAGCGGTATGTGTGGTTGCCGATCGATGTCGTCTCGCGGATGAACAGCGCGTCGAATTCGGCGAGCCGCGCCAGGTCCTTGCGGGTGATCGGCTCGACCTCGACGCCGAGCTTCTCGGCGATCCGCGCGCAGTACCGCAACGAGGCGAGGTTGGAGGGCGGCATCGCTTCCTGCGGGTCGTGCAGCACGGCGAGCGAATAGCGCGGCGTCGGCCGGGTCGCCTTCTTCGACCGCCATTCGCGCCGCGTATGGTCATGTAGCGCATCGTGGAAGAAGGCGAGCTCGTCGGGCGAGAGCTTGTGGATCGGCACGGCCGCGAGCTTGCGGATCTCGGCCCTGGTGCCGCTGTCGATCGTCACCTCCAGGACCGGGCAGCGGAACCAGTCGAACAGCAGCCGGCCGAAACGGTCGAAGCGGTGGTCCTCGGCGATGCCGAACATCACCAGCAGGCGCGGCGGCAGCGCGCCGTTCCCGCCGGCGGCGCCGACCTTGGCGAGCTGGTCCTCGAGCTCGGGCAGCGCCTGCGCGTAGAGCGCCTTGCTGCCGAGGTCGATCATCGTCTCGACGCTCGGGATGACGCGATGGCCGCGCGCGCCGGCGAGCAGCGAGGCGTAGTAGCCGCGGCTCTGATAGGCGAAGGAGCGCGACAGGTTGATGATCTTCGGCCGCGAGCCGCGAAACAGGCTGGCGCGGGCGAGATAATCCTTGGTTGTGATGACCTTGTGCGGGGTGTCTTCGTTCGGAAAGTCCCGGGCGCTATCGACCAGGATCACCCAGTCAGCCATGTTTCACCTCGGTCTGAGCACGACGGCGGCGCGCAGGCCCTCGCGGCCCCAGCGCGCCATATGCTCGAAATCGGCATAGGGAATGGGCAAATTGGCGGCATCGCTGTGGGTCTCGCGGCTGCGGTCCTCGACCCAGGGGTCATGGATGAACAGGTGGCGGCCGTCGTCGCCGACGACAAGAACCCAGTGCGGCACCTTCTTGCCGAACATCCGGTAGGCGGAGATCAGCACGATGACGAGCGCGCCCTCGGCGAGGGCGGCGCGGATTTCGGCGACCGCGATCGGCCGGTGGTGGATCGGGATGCCGAAGGCGACGGTCTGGCGGCGGAAATCCTCCTGCGCCAGCGCCATGACGCGCCGCTTCTCCGGATCGCGCACGGATTCGAGGAATAGCGAGCCCTCATGGCTGACATGGATGCTGGCCGAAAGCCCGTTGCGGGCGGCCGAGACGGCGAGGCCATGCGGGTCGCAGCCGCCGAGCCCAGCCATCATGAACACCGTCGTCGCCTGGCGCCAGAGTTTGATCTCCTCGACCGGCCCCATCGCGTAATCGGGTCGGAAATGGCCAAGCGCCATCATCACGCAGCAGGGGCCGCAGGTGAAATCCGTGGTCTGCTCGTAGTAGCGCACCGCGGTCGATTGCGCGGGACCGCGCAGCCGCTTCTCGAAGCGCAGCGCGTCGGTGTGGTCCTCGTAATAGTCGAGATAGCGCCCGATGCGGCGATAGCCGAGCCGCTCGTAGAGGCGGATGCCGCCGGCATTGTCCTCCCGCACCTCGAGGCGGAGCAGGAAGCGGTCGCGCGCGTAGGCGACCGCCTCGGCCTCCGCGATCAGCGCGGCGCCGATGCCGCTGCCGCGCAGGTCCGGGTGGACGGCGATGGAATAGAGCCGCGCCATGCCGGTGCCGGCCCGGAACAGCAGCAGCGCGTAGCCGACGATACCGCCGTCCGGCAGGCTCGCGACGGTGATCTCCGCCGTCGGCGCCTCGACCAGCTTGCGGAAGCTGCGCCGGGCGATGCGGTCGGTGTCGAAGCAGAGCGCCTCGATCGCCACCAGCCCGTCGAGGTCGGCGACCCCGGCGGGGCGCACGACGAAGGGGGGCGGCGAAGGGGCGTCGACAGCACTTTCGAGGCGCGATGCAACGCCCATTTCGGCCGATCCGCAGTCGCGGGCGCGTCGGGCTGACGCGCGTTCCACCGAAGTTGTGTCGGCGCAAATTGCGGCGGCGCCGTGGCGTCGCCGGCCGCTCGCGAAGCCGTGATCGGGGCGGTCTGGCGATGCGCGCCGCCGAGGCGCCGGCGCGCCGGGAAAGCGCGACCGGACAATGTGTTAGGCCGGCCCGCCGTGGCCGGGCGACGATGCGGCGGGGCTAGCCGGGAACGTTGTCGCCGACTTCCTCGATGACGGTGTCGCCCGGCTTGGGCGATCCCGTGCGCTGCTCGCGCAGGAAGATGTAGAAGCCGGCGGCGATGATGATGACGGCGCCGATCAGCATCGAGATGCGCGGCGTGTCGCCGAAGATGAAATAGCCGAACACGACGGCCCAGATCAGCATGGTGTACTGGTAGGGCACGACGACGGAGGCGGGCGCCAGCCGCAGCGAACGGGTGACGCAGAGCTGCGCCACCAGCGCGACGACGCCGATCAGCGCCAGCCCGGCGAGGCCGAGCGGCGTCGGCGTGGTCCAGGTGAAGGGCGCCAGCACGGCCCCGACGGCGAGCGTCGCCATCGTCGAGAAGGTGAGGAGGGTCGAGTCCGGCGTGCCGCGCAGCTGGCGGGTGACGATCATCAGCGCCGCGAAGAACAGGCTGCCGCCGATCGCGATCAGCGCGCCCCAGCTGAGGCTCTCGGAGGAGGGCTGCAGCACGATGACCACGCCGATGAAGCCGGCGATCACCGCCGCCCAGCGCGGCCCGTCGACCTTTTCCTTCAGCAGCAGCGCCGAGAGCGCCACCACGTAGATCGGGCCGGCGAGATAGTAGGTCATGACGTCGGCGAGCGGCAGCAGCGACACCGACCAGTAGAAGAAGCCGATCTCGCCGACGGTGACGGCGACGCGCAGAAGCTGCAGGCCGGGGCGGGGCGCCTTCTTGAGCGTCGCGATGCCGCCATGCTTGTGAATGAACGGTCCCAGAACCACCATCGCCGCGATCGATCGCAGCAGCATGATCATGCCGACGGAATAGGTGGCCGTCAGCCATTTCCCGAGCGTGTCATTGGCGGAGTAGAGGAAGATGCCCAGGATCATGAGCAGGATACCCAGCACCGAGCTGGAGAGCTGGCGGGCGGGGACGGTAGGGCTGGATGCGGACATGGGATCACATGCGGGATGTCGGAACTGGCACTCTGCACAGTTGTGCGGCAGAGACAAGCTGCGCGGCAGAAAAACGCCGTTTTCGGCGCCTCGACGCACGGGCATGCGACTTTTCGTTTGCTTTTTTAACGATGAGTCCGCATATACGCGACGACGATCATCGTGATCGCGCTGTGCCACGCGAAGATTTCGGTGGCTCTATCCTGCTAGAGGGAGCAGGACACGACCCCGTCCTCTGATCCTTTCGCGCGTGGGTCATGACTAGAAGTCGGATGCCGAAAGCATTCGCACAATTAGGCTTTCTTCTTGAATCAATTGACAAATTTCGCGGCTTTGGCACTTGCCGAACCGTTGGTGCGTGCGCTTGATGTGGCCGGCATTACCAAGCCGACGCCGATCCAGGCGCAGGCCATCCCCGCGCTCCTCGAAGGCCGCGACATGCTCGGCATCGCGCAGACCGGAACCGGCAAGACCGCCGCGTTCGGCCTGCCGCTCCTGCAGCATCTGTCGCGCCGCGCCGACGGCCTCGCGCCGAAGACCGCCCGTTCGCTCATCCTCGCGCCGACGCGCGAGCTCGCCATCCAGATCGACACCGAGCTGCGCAAGTTCGCGAAGTTCCTCGGCGTTCGCCATGCGCTCGTCTTTGGCGGCGTTGGCCATCAGCCGCAGATCCGGGCGCTCGAGAAGGGCGTCGACATCCTCGTCGCCACGCCGGGCCGCCTGCTCGATCACCTGCAGGCCGGCGCCGTGAAGCTCGACAGCGTCACCCATCTGGTGCTCGACGAAGCCGACCGCATGCTCGACATGGGCTTTGTCCGCGACGTGATGAAGATCATCGCGCGGCTGCCGGCGAACCGTCAGTCGCTGCTGTTCTCGGCGACGATGCCGGCCGAGGTGGCGCAGCTGTCGCAGAAGATCCTCAAGGATCCGGTCCGCGTCGAGGTGACGCCGGAAGTCGTGACGGTCGAACGCATCGACCAGCGGCTCTACCGCGTGCCGACGGCCGAGAAACGCAATTTCCTCCTGGATCTGCTTGCCAATCCGGAGATGGAGCGCGTGATCGTTTTCACGCGCACCAAGCACGGCGCGGATCGCGTCGCGCAACACCTGCAGAAGGCGCGCGTCGAAACGCTCGCTCTCCATGGTAACAAGTCACAGGGCGCCCGTCAGAAGGCGCTGGAGGGTTTCAAGAACGGAACGCTCCGGGTTCTCGTCGCGACCGACATCGCCGCCCGCGGCATCGACGTCTCCGGCGTGACCCATGTGGTCAATTTCGACCTGCCCGATGAGCCGGAATCGTATGTCCATCGCATTGGACGTACGGCCCGCGCTGGTCGGAGCGGGCTCGCACTCTCTCTGTTCGACGCTGGCGAAGCTGCGCGTCTGAAGGCGATCGAGCGGCTGATTCGCCGTCCGATCCCCGAGGTCGCGACCAATTTCAAAGCCCCGTCTTCGGCTCAGAGACCCGCTGCGGAGACGCATCGGGGCGATAAGCCGGCTCGGGACGGGCAGCCTATGCAAGAAAAGAGCAAGAAAAATCGGTGGCGTGGCCAACAACGCCGCCGAGCGGCTTGACGACGGGACGGTCGTTAGCAAAGTTCTCTACCGCCAGACTGAAGGAGATTTCCATGGCGACGGGTACAGTGAAGTGGTTCAATGCGACCAAGGGTTACGGCTTTATCCAGCCGGACCAGGGTGGTCAGGACGTGTTCGTGCACATCAGCGCCGTTGAGCGCGCTGGTCTGTCGACGCTGCGCGACGGCGCCAAGATCTCGTACGAGCTCGAGACCGATCGTCGCGGCAAGACGTCCGCGACGGACCTGAAGGTCTCGTAAGGAAAGACACATGGCGAAGGAAGAAGCGCTCGAATTCGAGGGTACGGTTGTCGAGGTTCTGCCCGACGCCAAGTTCCGCGTGGAACTCGAGAACGGGCATGTCGTCGTCGCCTATACCGCGGGTCGGATGAAGAAAAACCGGATCAAGACGCTGGCGGGTGACCGCGTAACCGTCGAGATGACGCCATACGATCTCGATCGTGCGCGGCTGGTTTTCCGGCACAAGGGCGAACCGCTTGCTCCGCAGGCACCAAGGCCGCCTTTCCGCGGTGGCGCCCGTCGACGCTGACATCCGACGCCAGGTGATGAGATGAAGGCCGGCGCGAGCAATCGCGCCGGCCTTTTTCATTTGGCAACGCATTTTGCGAATGTGGCGCCGCGAGGGCAAAACGCGCTTGCGTCCCGCCGGGGAACCACATATTCTGCGTGTGTCGGCGGCGGATGATTCATCTCGATGCTGATCCGACGGAGATTGGGCTGTCATCGGAGGCCCGGTTTGGAATGTACTGGAAGGTTCTTTGATCCCCAGTTGTAGTTAGAAATGGTGAGCCCGAGTTTTTTTTGGTTCGGGCAAAGAGTTGTTCTTCTTTAGTTTTGTTTCAGCCGCCGGCCTCATCAGCTGGCGGTTTATTTTTGTGCGCGATCCATTGTGGATCCGGCGCGTCGCCGAAACTTTCTTCTTTGGCCGAATCGGGCTTTTCCGGGGCAGGATGCAACTCCGCGCTGGCGTCGGCGTCGGCTTGTCGCGCGACGCTTTCGTACCCTTGCCGCATTCTCGTGCAGCTTGGGGCATCGAATGCCACATGACGGCCGTATCTGTCGTCGGACAGGCGACCGGAGGAACTGGATGCTGACTGCTTTTCGCAATTTTCTCGCCGAGCTGACGGGCGGCGACGCCGATCGTGGCTTCAGCGAGGACGATCATCGCCTCGCCGCCGCGGCGCTGCTCTATCACGTCATCGCCGTCGACGGCGAAGTGGCGGAAAGCGAGCGCCAGCGCCTGCACGGGCTCCTGAAGGGCCGCTACGGGCTCGATTCCGACGCGGCCGACGACCTGATCCGCGCCGCCGCCAAGGCGGACGAGGAGGCGGTCGACTTCTATCGCTTCACCAGCGTGCTGAAGACCCGGCTCGACGAGATCGACCGCGAGCAGATCATCGCCATGATGTGGGACCTCGTCTATGCCGATGGCCGCCTGACCGAGTTCGAGGACAATGTCATCTGGCGGGTGGCCGACCTGCTCGGCGTCTCCGGCCGCGCCCGGCTGCGGCTGAAGAAGATCGTCCAGTCCGGCGGCCAGGCGAGCGCGGCGGCGTCGGAGGGCTGATCGCCCGCCGGACGCCATCGGAATCGAGGAATGCGGATCGTGTCGCCGTCTGAAAAGCTGCCCGTCCTGATCGTGCTGCACCAGGAGCATTCCACGCCCGGTCGGGTCGGTCTCCGGCTGCGCGAGCGCGGGCATGCGCTCGACATTCGCCGGCCGCGATTCGGCGATCCCTTGCCGGAGACGCTGGCCGGCCATGCCGGCGCCATCGTCTTCGGCGGCCCGATGAGCTCGAACGACGACGAGGACTATCTCCGCCGCGAGATCGACTGGATGGCGGTGCCGCTGGCCGAGCAGGCGCCGCTGCTCGGCATCTGCCTCGGCGCGCAGCTAATGGCGCGCCAGCTCGGCGCCCAGGTGGGTCCGCGCGACGACGGCCTGGTCGAGATCGGCTATTATCCCCTGCGCGCCACCGAGCATGGCGAGGCGCTCTGCGACTGGCCCGAGACGGTCTATCAGTGGCATGGCGAGGGCTTCGACCTGCCCGCCGGCGCCCGGCTGCTGGCCGAGGGGCAGCTCTATCGCAACCAGGCGTTCCAGTATGGGCCCGCCGCCTTCGGCCTGCAGTTCCATGTCGAGCTGACGCTCGCGATGATGCATCGCTGGACCACGACCGGCGCCGACCGCTTCACGCTGCCGGGGGCCCAGTCGCGCGCCCAGCACATGGAGGGGCGCGCCGTCTACGACGCGCAGACCTCGCAGTTCCTGGACGGCTTCCTCGACCTCTGGCTGCGCCTGCCGCGCCAGGGCGCCGCCGATCTGGCCTGAGCCGCGGGCCAATCGTTGCAATCTGCGAATCGCGTTGCAGATTGCAATGCGGCGATGGTGAATCCGCCGTTAACCAATCCCAGATCTGGCGGATTTGACTAAAATTGTAACCACATCTGGTGGCATGCGCCCGCGTCGCGCTTGGCAGGAAGCTTGCGACAGCTATGCCAAGCTGATCTTCCGGTATTGCGTAATCAGCTCCTATCGGACGGAGAAGGGGCGAAACCGATGACCCCCGGTCCCCCTTCTCCGCTCCGCTTGCCCGCCCGGCGCGTCACGCCCGGCCGGCCCGGATCCTCCCTCGCCCCGTGACCATCGCTTCCGCTTCGGCAGGCTTGTTGCGCCGCGCGCTGTTGACAGGGCGCGCTCGCGGGTATTGGTACGGGAACAATCGACTGCAATAACATAGAGTTATTCCAATGTATGACGTCTCGAGGCGTCAGCTGATGCAGGCCGGCCTCGGCCTGGCCGGCGTGTCGCTGATCGGCGGCGCGGCGCGGCCTGCTCTGGCCGAGGCGCAGACGCTGGCGCTTTACAATGGCCAGCACCGCCCGCCCGTCGAGGCGCTCGTCGCTGCCTTCACCGCCGCGACCGGCATCGCCGTCGTCACCCGCAACGGCAACAGTGCCCAGCTCGCCAGCCAGCTGATCGAGGAGGGCGCCAGCTCGCCGGCCGACGTCTTCTGGTCGGAGGAGAGCCCGTCGCTCGCCGCGATCGACGCGAAGGGCCTGCTCGCCCCGCTCGACGCCGAGACGCTGAAGCAGATTCCGGCGACCTATGCGGCAAAGACCGGCACCTGGATCGGCGCCGGGGCGCGCTGCCGCGTCGTCGTCTACAACAAGGAAATGGTCGATCCGGCGACGCTGCCGAAGAGCGTGCTCGATTTCGCCGGTCCGGACTGGGCCGGCAAGGTCGCCTTCGCGCCGAACAGCGGCGCCTTCCAGCAGCAGGTCGTCGCCGTCGCGCTGATGAAGGGGCGCGACGCGGCGCTCGCCTGGCTCAAGGGCCTGCGCGAGAACGGCGAGATCTACAACAGCGATTCCGCCGCGGTCGAGGCGGTCGAGGGCGGCGACGTCGCGCTGGCGCTCAGCAACAATTACTACTGGTACGCGCTCGAGAAGGAACTCGGCGCCGACACTATGAATTCCGCGCTTCACCACATCGGCAACCGGGATCCCGGCACGCTGATCACCGTCTCCGGCGCCGGCGTGTTGAAGACGTCGAAGAACGCGGCGGCCGCGCAGCGCTTCGTCGCCTTCATGGTGAGCGCCGAGGGGCAGGCGGCGATCGTCGGCGCCATCGCCGAATATCCGCTGCGGCCGGGCGTCGTCTCGCCCTTCCCGATGAAGCCGTTCGACGAGCTCGATCCGGCGCCGGTGACGCCGGCCGATCTCGGCGACGCCGCCGAGGCGCTGGCGCTTCTGCGCGAGGCGGACCTCGCTTGAGCGAAGCGTCCGGCGATCGGGGGGCCGCGTCGGCGCGCGGCGCGGGCGGCCAGCCCGTCTCGCGGCTGCTGGTGGCGCTCGCCCTGATCCCGACGGCGCTGATCGCGCTGCCGATCGTCTATGTGCTGCTGCGGTCCTGGGGGGCGGGCTGGGAAGGCATCCTGGCCGAGCTCGGCCGCCGCCGCATGCTGACGCTGCTATCCAACACCGTCACGCTCTGCCTGTCGGTCACCCTTGCCGCCGGGCTGATCGGCTTCGCCGTCGCCTGGTGCACGGAGCGCTCCGACCTGCCGGGGCGGCGGTTCTGGCGCGTGCTCTGCTGCCTGCCGCTCGCCATGCCCGCCTTCGTCGCCAGCTTCGCCTGGAAGTCGCTTGGGCCCGGCTTCCAGGGCATGCCCGGCGCCATCCTGATCCTGACCATGGAGAGCTTCCCGCTGATCTTCCTGCCGGTGGCGGCGGCGCTGCGCAGCATGGATCCCGGCATGGAGGAGGTCTCGCGCTCGCTCGGCAAGGGGCCTTGGCCGACCTTCTGGCACGTGACCCTGCCGCGCACGCTGCCGGCGCTCGGCGGCGGCGCGCTGCTGGTCGCGGCGCACATGCTGTCGGAATTCGGCGCGCTGTCGCTGTTGCGCGTGCAGACCTTCACCACGGCGATTTTCCAGCAGTATGAGCTGCAGTTCGACAACGCCTCGGCCGCCGTGCTGTCGGCGCTCCTGATGTTGCTCTGCCTGCCCGTCGCGTTCGGCGAGATGTGGCTCCGGCGCGGCGTCCGCTTCTCCAGGGTCGGCCGCAACACGGCCCGCCGGGTCGCTCCGGCGCGGCTGGGCCGGACGGCGCCCTTCGTCACGCTCGGCTTCGTCGTCCTCGCCGTCCTGGCGCTCGGCGTGCCGTTCGGACGGCTGCTCTACTGGCTAGCCAAGGGCGTCTCGGCCGGGCGCGGCCTCGAGACGATCGGGCCGGCGCTCTATGGCTCGCTGTCGCTGGCGCTGCCGGGCACGCTGGTCACCACCGTGATCGCGCTGCCTTTGGTGCTGCTGGTGCTGCGCAGCCGCGGCTGGTTCGCCCGCTTCGCCGACCGGCTGCCCTATATCGTGCACGGCCTGCCCGGCCTCGTCGTGGCGCTGGCGCTGGTCTATCTGTCGATCCGGCTGCTGCCCGCGGTCTACCAGACGCGGAGCGTGCTGTTCGCGGCCTATGCGATTCTGTTCCTGCCGCTGGCCCAGTCGGCGATCCGCGCCTCGGCCGAACTGGTGCCGCGCGAGATCGAGGAGGTGGCGCGCACGCTCGGCCGCAACCCGTTCCGCGCCTTCGTCACGGTGACGCTGCCCTCGCTCGCGCCCGGCCTCGGCGCGGCGCTGGCGCTGGTGGCGCTGGAGCTGATGCGCGAGCTGACCGCAACGCTGATCCTGGCGCCGACCGGCGTGGTGACGCTCGCCACCGAGGTCTGGTCGCACACCAATGACAGCGCCTATGCCGCCGCCGCGCCCTTCGCCGCGCTGCTGGTGCTGATCTCGGGCCTGCCGGTCTATGTCTTCACGCTGCGGACGCTTCGGCCGGTCGCGGAGCGCCCGAGCGCCTAGCGCGTTTCTGGGCGTACTGGCGCCCGGCTCGCGTGAGGAAAGCGCGAGCCGGCAAGGCGCCGGAGCCTCCCGGGAGGCGATCCGGTGTGCCAAGCAGAACACCAGTCGTCGCACCGGCGGGATGTCGTTCGTCCCTGCCTGAAGCAGTCGGCAAAGAGTCGCCGCATTCTTCTTCCATGTTGCATTTTCGTCATGCCGATCGCGGTCGAGTAGGGCGAAGGGCCTCTTGTTCCCGGCCCGGTGCAAACCGGGGCGTGCAAGGAGAACGTTAACCAACCAATTTTCTGAGTTGTTTTGGCGGCAGCGGGGGTTACGTGTCGAAACAAAGTCGAGATGAGTACCATGACCAGTTCCGTGAAATCCGGCGCCGCGCTGCGCCTGCGCCGTTCCGCTGAGGCGAGCCAGTACGGCGACGCGGCCGAGACCGGGGCCAGCCCGGCATCGCACGAAACCATCCGCGAAAACCTCTATCGCTTCCCGAGCATCGGCATTCCGCCGCATCGGCCGGCGACGCCGGCCGCGCAGCCCGAGGAGCCGTCGCTGGCCCGCCTGGACGATCTCGCCGCCGAGCTCGAGGCGGCCCTGATGAACGATCTGAACCAGCTGGCGCCCTTCTGGGGCGACGAGGCCCCGGCGATTCCGCCGGCGCGGCCCGGCCAGCTGCGCCTGCCGCTCGGCCAGGACGAGCCGGGTTCCGCGGCGCCGGAGAGCAAGGCCGACGTGCCGCATTCGGACCGCCTCGCCGTCGAGCTGCTCCTGGCGCGCGGTCGCGCCGCCGCGCCGGCACCCCAGCCCGTCGCGGTGCCGGTCGCCGACAAGGCGCTGGAGGAGAGCCTGGCGGGCGAGCTGGCCGAGAGGCTTTCGGCCGCCGTCGATGAACTCAAGGTCGCCGAGGGCGAGCCGACCGGCGCGGACCTCCTGCTCGAGGAGCCGCGGTCGGAGCGCCGTATCGCCTTCAACCGGCCGCTCGTCGCCCTCGCCGCCGTCACGCTCCTGGTCGCCGGCGGGGCGCTGATCACGGTGCAGTCGCTGACGGCCCATTCCGGCCCGTCCGCCTCGGCCGACGTCGATGCCGGCCTGACCACCGCCAGCGTCCTTCCGGCCGAGGCGCCGCCGCAGGCTGTCGCCACCAAGCAGTCCTATGAGCGCGCCGCCAAGGACGACGCGCTGGTCGAGGCGCCGCAACTGCGCGGCACGGACCTGATGTTGCCGGCGACGCTGTCGCCGCATGCCGGCTCGGCCGGTGGCACCGCCCCGGTCGATCCGAGCGTCCGTGCCGCCTATGCGATGCCCGCGCCGGTTGCCGAAACCGCGCCGGCGGCCGCGCCCGTAACGGCCGAGGCCGACGCCGCCGCGCCTGTCGCCGCCAGCACCGCCGACAACACGCCGGCCCCCGCGGCCGTCGCTCCGGCCGAGCCGGCGCCGAAGCTGGCGCAAGCCAAGCCGGTCGAGGTCAAGCCGGTCGAGGCCGCCGTCGCCGCCGAGCCGGCGCGTCCGGCCGCCTCGGTCGCCGACCTGCAGGCTGGCGCGGCGCGCATCACCAGCGGTGTCCGGCTGCGCGGCAACCCGGACAATGGCGCGCCGACGGTCGGTTATCTGAAGCCGGGCGCCGAGGTCCAGGTTGTCCAGTGCAAGGGCTGGTGCGAGGTCGTCGCCGGCGACAAGCGCGGCTTCGTCTACAAGCGCTTTCTCGCCGCGCTTTGACGGTCATGACGTGATTTTGGGGCGCCGAAGGCCATCTTCGGCGCTCTTTCGCGCCCGAAACCGTTTCCCGCGTCGACCCCGCGACAGTTTGACTGTGCGGACCGTACGGCATCTGCTAGGAGGAGATCATCGCGGCAGGCGGCTGAAAGTGGACATGCACGGGCGAAGGACGGAACTGACGGGTGAAGCCGCCGAAACGGTGGCGCAGGACCCGGTGCGCTATTCTCGCGGCATGGAGATCCTGCTGGCCGCCGTGCAGATGCTGGCCTTTGCCCGCGAGATGTCGCAGGTCCAGCGCGTCTCGCGCGCGACCGCCCGGCAGATCACCGGCAGCGACGGCGCCGCTGTCATCCTGCGCGAGGGCGATTTCAGCCGCTATGCCGACGAGGAGGCGATCGCGCCGCTGTTCAAGGGCGCGCGCGTGCCGCTCGAGGACTGCATCGCCGGCTGGGCCATGCTGAATCGCCAGGCGCTGCTCGTTCCCGACATTCGCGACGACAGCCGGATCGACCCGGCCTTCTACGAGCACACCTTCGTTCGCAGCCTCGCCGTCGCGCCGGTCCGGGCGCAGGAGCCGATCGGCGCCATTACCGTCTACTGGGCCGCGCCCGGCGCGCCCACGGATGACGATCTGCGCCTTTTGCGACGGCTCGCCGACGCGGTGTCGCTGGCGATCGAGAACATCCGCGTCCATACCGAGCTGGAGGACCGGATCCGGCTGCGGGCGGAGGAGCTGGAAAAGGCGAAGGCGGCGATCGAGGAGCTCTCGATGACCGACGAGCTGACCGGCCTGCTCAATCGCCGCGGTTTTCGTCGCGCGGCCGAGGAGATCCTCGCCAAGGGGCGCGGCTGCCAGCTCGCCATCATCGACGTCGACGGACTGAAGAAGGTCAACGACACGTTCGGCCATGCCGTCGGCGACAGCCTGATCGCCGATTGTGCCAGCGTGCTGCGCGACAGTGTCCGCCATTCCGACGTGGTCGGACGGATGGGCGGCGACGAGTTCTGCGTGCTGGTGCCGGCGCCGCTGGCGCCCGCCGAGGCGCTGCGCAACAGCCTCAAGGCCCGGCTCGATTATTTCAACCGCCTCTCGCCGGCGCAGTGCCAGCTGTCGGTCAGCGTCGGCATCGTCCAGGCCAAGGCCGGCAGCAGCCAGTCGCTTGACGACCTGCTCAGCCAGGCGGGTGCGCTGATGTCGATCGAGAAGCACTCCAAGATGATGTCGGAATCGCGGCACTAGGGCCTTCCTTCCGTCGCCGCGCGGCCGGAAAAAGTGCGCGATCGTTCAAATTGCGACGATCGGTTTGTGAGTTTGCGAACGGCTGGAGCTGCCATATCGCGTCAGTGATGATCGATAAGGCGCAACCGCGATGCCGCTGGACAAGAAGTCGAAATACCCCCGCAAATCCCGTCCCGGGGCGGAATATGCCGGCATGCGGCGCTCGTCGGCCGGCGCCGGCGCGCCCGTCAGCCGGGCCGCCCGGATGCTGGACCTGACCGAGGACGAACGAGAGCTGCTCGAGGCGACCGAGGCGCTGGTGATCGATGGCGCCGGGCGGGAATGCTTCCGCGGCCTCAACATCGCCGAATCGCTCGAGTTCCTGACGCTGCGCCGGCTCGGCCTCGACAATGGCGACGATGATTTCCTGCGCCTGATCGAACTCGGCGACCGCCACGCCGCCAGCCAGCAGCGGACGCTCAGCTAGGCCACTCGGAAAAAAGACGGGGCCGGCGCGAGCCGGCCCCTTCTCGTTCAGGCGGCCTCGTAGCCGAGGATGGCCTTGGTCTCGAGGAAGTCCTCCAGCCCATATTCGGCATATTCGCGGCCATTGCCGGACTGCTTGTAGCCGCCGAACGGCACGCCGGCGTCCCAGGCCGGGTAGTTGATGTGGACCGCGCCGGCGCGCAGCCGCGCCGCCGTCTTCCGCGCCGTCTCGAGATCGGCCGACTGGACATAGGCCGCGAGGCCATAGGGCGTGTCGTTCGCCATCCGGACCGCGTCCTCGACGTTGTCATAGGGCAGGATCGACAGCACCGGCCCGAAGATCTCTTCCCGCGAAATGCGCATCTCCGGGGTCACATCGGCGAAGATGGTCGGGCGGACATAGTATCCGCGGTTGAGGCCGGCCGGGCGGCCGGGTCCGCCGGTGACCAGCGTCGCGCCTTCGGCGATGCCGCTTTCGATCAGGCCCTGGATCTTGTCGTACTGAACCTGGCTGACGACCGGGCCGAGCTTGCTCTCCGGCGCATCGGCCGGGCCGACGACGAACGTCTCCGCCGCCTCGCGGGCATAGCCGATCACCTCGTCCTGGCGGTCGCGCGGCACGAACATGCGCGTCGGCGCGTTGCAGGACTGGCCGCTATTGCCGAAGCAGCCGGCGACGCCCTTCTTCACGGCGACGGCGAAATCGACGTCCGGGAACAGGATGTTGGCCGACTTGCCGCCGAGCTCCTGGGCGACGCGCTTGACCGTGTCGGCCGCCGCCTTCGCCACCAGGATGCCGGCGCGGGTCGAGCCGGTGAACGACATCATGTCGATGTCGGGATGGCTCGAAAGCGCCTCGCCGACGGTCGGGCCGTCGCCGTTGACGAGGTTGAACACGCCGGCCGGCACGCCGGCCTCGTCGAGGATCTCGGCGAAGATGATGGCGTCGAGCGGCGCGATCTCGCTCGGCTTCAGCACCATGGTACAGCCGGCGGCGAGCGCGGGGCCGACCTTGCAGGTGATCTGGTTCAGGGGCCAGTTCCACGGCGTGATCAGCCCGACGACGCCGATCGGCTCCTTGACCACCATCGACGTGCCCTTGGCGTGCTGGAACGAGAAGTCCTTCAGCACCGCGACGATCTTCTCCAGATGCGCGAGGCCGATGCCGACCTGGTTGTCGAGGGCGAACTGGCGCGGTGCGCCCATCTCGCGCGAGACGGCGAGCGCCAGGTCGCGGCTCCGCTTCTTGTAGACGTCGACGACCTTGCGCAGCAGTTCGAGCCGCTCGGCCGGGCTGGTGAAGCCGTAGGTTTCGAAGGCGCGCTTCGCGGCGGCGACCGCCTTGTCGACATCGGCCTTCGAGCCGAGCGAGATCTGCGCGAAGGCCTCCTCGCTGGAGGGGTCGATCACGTCGAGGACGTTCGGCACCACCGGGTCGACCCAGGCGCCGTCGATGTAGAATTGGAGATTGTGCGACATGATGAGCCCTCCGTTTCTGTCGGTGGCGCCAGATTGGCCAGTCCGACCGCTTTGTTCAACCACCGCGGGCGCCTTCGGTCGCCGTCCTGATCGATCGGCAGCCTTGGCTCCCCGGCTTCGGGCTCAACATGGTGCCTCGTCGTCGGCGCGTCCATGGTGGCGCGCAATAGGTCGCGGGCGAGCGGCGGCCGGCCGGCATGGCCCGGCTGGGGCCGGCCGGGTCAGCCCTTCGCCCCGGCGCCGGCCGAGCGCCGGGGGACGAGGCCGAGCACGAGCGCGCAGCCGGCGATGATCACGGCGGCGCCGACGAGCTGGATCGCGGTCAGCGGCTCGCCGAGCAGGCCGGCGCCGATCAGCACGGCGACGACGGTGACGACGAACTCGACGCTGATGGTGCGGGTCGCGCCGATCCGCCCGAGCAGCCAGAAATAGGTGACATAGGCGATCGCGCTCATCAGGCCGCCAAGCAGCAGCAGGTAGAGATAGTCGACCGGCTGCGGCACGCCGGGAACCGGCACGAGGATGAGCAGCGGCAGCGTCATCAGCCCGCCGGTGAGGAACGAGCCGATCGTCACCTCGAACGGGCCCGTATGGCGCAGGTAGCGATTGGCGTAGTTGCTGCCATAGGCGGCGCAGAAGGCGCTGGCGAGCGCGGCGGCGCAGCCGAACACGAAGCCGGCCGTCACCGGCACCGCCGGGAAGCCGACCAGCAGCACGATGCCGCCGAAGCCGAGCAGCAGCCCGACGACGCTGCGCCCGCTCATCCGCTCCATGCCCCACAGCCGGCCGATCACCATCGAGAACAGCGGGATCGAGGCGACGCAGATCGCCGCCATCGCCGTTCCGATCAGCGGCGTCGCGAAGGAGAGGCCCACCAGCTGGCCGGCCACCGTGGTCGCGCCGACGATCGTGAAGGGGCGCCAGCCGGCGGCGAAGGAGAGGCGCCGGCGCGTCGCCAGCGCGACGGCGAACAGCACGCCGCTCGCCAGCAGCGCGCGGATGGAGACCGCGCCGATCCAGCCGAAGGCGTGCACGACTTTGAGCATGACGAGGAAGGAGAAGCCCCAGGTCAGGGCCAGGAACAGATAGGCGAAAACTTCGGATGGCTTCATGGCGGCGGTCGGGAACGGGACGGTCCGCGGTCTGGGGGCAGGCTGTCGGCGTGGACCGGGGCGACACGACACGCGAGCAGAAGCCACGGCGCCGGATTTTGCGCAAGCCCGCCGCCGCCGCGCCCGAGGCGGCCGATGGGCGGCCCGCCTGGTTGCCCCAGCGTCCGGGGGCTTCCGTCGACGCGATGGCGACGTTCGGACGCGCGGCGCTCCCGCGCGCGGTCCGGATTTTCGCGTGGGCCGGTCGTGCGATCCTGCGGAGGAGAAGTGTCGCGGTGACAAGACGCCGGCCATATGCGATCAGCGATTCATGGACGCGATGCGCAAGCTCATCTGGCAGGAGCTGAAGACCGCCCTTCTGGCGGTCGGCGTCGTCTATCTGCTGCTTTCCCAGGGACTGATCTCGGCCTACGCCCAGACGGTGATGGCCGCGTCCGAGGCCGGGCCCCGCTTCATCATCTGTTCGCCGCTCGGCGGGGCGAGCGACGAGGATCCCATCAAGGCGCTCGCGCGCGAATGCTGCTCGACCCTGTGCCAGGCGGCGAGCGCCATCGGCCCGCTGCTGCCTTCCTCCCCGGTGGTGTTCGCCTTCAAGGTCGAGGCGCGACCCGCGACATGGCGCCCGGCCGGCACGGTCCGGGGGCCGCCGTCCGAAACCCGGCTGGTTCCCGAGGCCCGGGGGCCGCCCGCCATCTCCATCTGACGCCTGATTTCACGGCTGGGCGCGCCTTCCGCGCGCCGGCCGTTCTCGCGCATTTGGAGAATGAACATGCGAACCATTTCCCGTCTTCTCGCGGCCGTCGTCCTGCTGGCCGCTCCCTCCGCCTTTGCCCATGACTACAAGGCGGGCGACATCGAAATCGGCCATCCCTGGACTCGCGCCACGCCGCCCGCGGCGCGCGCAGGCGGCGGCTATGTCACCCTCACCAACCATGGCAAGACGGCCGACCGCCTTCTCGGCGGCGCCTCGTCGGCCTCTGGTCGCGTCGAGATCCACACCATGGCGGTGACCGATGGCGTCATGAAGATGCGCGAGCTCGCCGATGGCGTCGCGCTCCCGCCGGGCGAAACCGTCAAGCTCGAGCCGGGCAGCTTCCACCTGATGCTGATCGACCTCAAGGAACCCATCCGCGAAGGCGCCAAGATCCCCGTCACGCTCCGCTTCGAGCATGCCGGCACGGTCGAGGTGGAGCTTTCGGCAGGCCCGCTCGGCGCCCCGGCGATGGAGCATGGCGGCCATGGCGCGCAGCACGGCCAGGCGGATCACGCACAGGCCGGCGCGGGCGGCGACGAGGCCGCCATCGAGCACGTCTTGAAGTCGATCTGGGACAGCCAGCAAGCACCCCTCGGCATCGCTCCGGTGCTGATCGCGGGCGACCATGCGCTGGCCGGCTGGGAGCAGGGCGAACGGGGCGGCCGCGCCCTTCTCCGGCGCCAGGGCAAGGCCTGGAGCGTCGTCCTGTGCGGCGGCGACGAGCTGAAGTCGGCGGACAGCCTGATCAAGGCCGGCGTGCCCGCGAAGGATGCGGCGGCGCTGACGGTCGATCTGGCTGTTGCCGAGGCCAAGCTCGATCCGAAGGTCGTGGCGAAGTTCTCGCTGTTCGAGGGGGTCGTGCGGATGGACGAGGAAGGCAATCACAGCGGCCACGGGGGGAAGCCTTGATGCGCCCTCGGCACATAGGCCTCCTGGCCGGCGGCGCGCTTGCCGTCGTCCTCGCGCTGGTCGGCTTCGCGGCGCTGGTGAGCTCGCGGCAGTCGCCGACCGGAACGATCGTGACGGGGGCCGCCAGTATTGGCGGCCCCTTCGCGCTGACGCGCAGCGACGGCAGGGCGGTGAGCGAGCGCGATTTCCTCGGCAAGCCGACCGCCATCTTCTTCGGCTTCACCTTCTGCCCCGAGGTCTGCCCGACGACGCTCTATGAGTTGTCCGGGCTTATCAAGGAGCTCGGTCCCGAGGCGGACAAGTTGAACTTCGCCTTCGTCTCGGTCGACTGGGGGCGTGACGGGCCGGAGGAATTGGCCAGCTACACTTCGGCCTTCGACAGCCGCATCCAGGGCCTGTCGGGCACCGAGGCCGAGATCGAGACGGTGACCAGGGCCTATCGCGTCTACTACAAGCGCGTCCCGATCGAGGGCGGCGACTACACCATCGACCACACCGCCTCAGTCTATCTGATGGACCAGGACGGCCAGTTCGTCGGCACGCTCGCCTATGGCGAGGCGCGCGACACCATGCTGGAAAAGCTGAGGCGGCTGGTCGCCGGCGCCTGAAGGGCCCATGGGCGGCGGCGGGGCAGGGATGGCCCTGCCGCGTCGCCGTCGGGTCCGGCGCCGAGCCCGTTGCGATCGACCGGCGGCAAGCGCGCCGTCGAGGCGGGCGGTCGGGCGCGACGCCAAGGGCGCGTGCAGGCGGCTTTTTAGAATGGCAGGCTTGGGAAATTTGGTGGAGCCGAGGGGAATCGAACCCCTGACCTCTGCAGTGCGATTGCAGCGCTCTCCCATCTGAGCTACGGCCCCGTCGCGTCGCGACGGCGGCCATTTAGAGGGGGAGGCGGACCCCTGTCAAGCGGCTCGGCGCCGCTGTCAACCGGCAAGGCGATGGCGGCGTGCCGTCGCGCGCCGGGTTGCGGCCGGGCGGGGCCGCCGCTACATGAGAAGCTCCCGATTTCTCCAAGATCGTCCCCGGAGCCCCATGCGCGCCATCCTCGACGTCGTAATGATCGCCCTCAACCTCTATTGGTGGGTCGTGATCGCCAGCGCCATCTTCAGCTGGCTGTTTGCCTTCGGCGTGGTCAACCCGCGCAACCAGATCGTCAACTCGATCGGCCGCTTCCTGTACCAGGCGACCGAGCCGGCGCTGCGCCGCATCCGCGCCTTCATGCCGAATCTCGGCGCGATCGACATCTCGCCCGTCATCCTGCTGCTCGGCATCATCCTCGTGCAGCAGGTGATCATCCGCTACGTCTACCCGAACGTCTTTTGAGCGGAGCCTTCTATCGCGTCGGCGAGGGCCATGTCGTCGTGCAGCTCCGCTTGACGCCGAAGGGCGGCCGCGACGCGCTGGATGGCGTCGTGGCGCTTTCGGACGGGCGGATGGTGCTGCAGGCGCGGGTGCGCGCCGCGCCGGACAAGGGCGCGGCCAATGCGGCGCTCGAAGGGGTGCTCGCCAAGGCGCTCGGCGTGCCGCGTTCGGCGGTCACGCTGGTCTCCGGCCACACGGCGCGGCTGAAGAGCCTGCGCGTCGACGGCGACGTCGCGGCGCTCGCGGCGCGGCTGGCGGCGCTGGCCGACGACTGAGGCTCGCGTCGCGCGCGTCAGTGCGTATAGAGGCCGCGCAGGGAACCTTCCTGCCAGAGGATGTCGCGGATCCGCCAGTCGCCGTCCTCGCCGCGCACCAGCTCCAGGTCGACGCGCTTCGGCTCGCCGAAATTGGCGAAGGCGACATGTCCCTCGGCCCGATCCGGCGTCACCGCCTCGACGGCGACGCGGATCTCGGCGAGATCCCAGTCCTGCGCGTCGACGAACGGGTCGGCGCCGAGCTTCGGCGCGTCGCCGAGCTCGGCCGCCTGCGCATGATCGTCGAGGATCATGGCGGCGAGCCGCGGCTCGAACAGGCGCTGAACCGTCTCGGCCGCGTCGAGCGGCAGGCCGAGACCGCCATCCGCATAGGTATCGTAGATGGCGGCGACGAAGGCCTGCGGATCGTCGGAAGCGACCGACGATCCGGTGTGTGTCGATGCGAGGCCCACGCCGAGCGTCGCGGCAAGCAAGAGATGCGCGACGCCGCGCCGCGTGAGCGACATCGGATCAGGCCTTCTTGGCGCGCTCGATGGCGTCGAGGATCAGCTGCTGCGCCTCTTCGCGGTCGCCCCAGCCGATGATCTCGACCCACTTGCCGTTCTCGAGATCCTTGTAGTGGCGGAAGAAGTGCTCGATCTGCTGCAGCGTGATCTCGGGCAGGTCCTTGTAGGACTCGACCTTCTCGTAGCGGCGGGTCAGCTTGGTCGACGGCACGGCCAGGATCTTCTCGTCCTCGCCACCCTCGTCGCGCATCTTCAGAACGCCGACCGGGCGGCAGCTCATGATCGCGCCGGGGACGATGGCGCGCTGGTTGGCGATCAGCACGTCGATCGGGTCGCCGTCGCCGCACAGCGTGTGCGGGACGAAGCCGTAATTGCCGGGATAGCGCATCGGAGTGTAGAGGAAGCGGTCGACGTAGAGCGCGCCGGCGTCCTTGTCCATCTCGTACTTGATCGGCTCGCCGCCGACCGGCACCTCGATGATGACGTTGATGTCGTGCGGGGGATTCTTGCCGATCGGAACAGCGTCGATGCGCATGGCGGTACCTCGATAGGAAATGGGCGGGTTCCCTTTACGAGGCGCCATCCCGGGCCGCAAGTGCCAATCTATCGCAGCGCAGCAAAGACGGCGGCTTTCGCGGGAGGCTGGAGGGTCGTCGGGAGGGGGAGGGGAGCTCAGCCGCGGGCGAAGGCGAAGGCGACCTTGGCCAGCGTCTTGTCGCCGAAGCGCTCGCTGCCGCGCGCCACCTTGCGGCCGCCGGCGTTCTTGTAGAAGCGGCAGGCGGCGTCGTTGTCGGCCAGCGCCCAGACCACGGCGGAATCGAAGCCGTGCCGCAGCAGCTCGCGCCGCGCCGCCAGGAACAGGCGGGTGCCGAGGCCGACGCCCTGATATTCCGGCCGCATGTAGATCTCGTAGATCTCGCCGCGCTGGACGAGGTTGCGCGCCCGGTTCGGACCGAAGGTGGCGTAGCCGACCACCATGCCGCCGACGTCGATGACGACGATGCCGGTGCCGCGCCGGATGGCCCGGCTCCACCAGGCCTCGCCGCGCCTCGTGATCATGCGACCGAGTTCGCGGGCGGGGATCAGCCCGTCATAGGCTTGTCGCCAAGCACTGTCGTGCACCGCGGTAATTGCCTCCGCGTCACCCGCTTCTGCTCGACGGACACCGATCGACAGCGTGCTCATGCGGATCAAGATATGTCCGCTCTTCGCGTCGGGGAAGGGGGATTTTGCGTTCCCGTGTCACGAGTCGCGGCGGCATGCCGGCACGGGATCGTGCCGGCGCGTCGGAACGCGCCGGCACGGAACGGTTGCGTGCCGAGCGCCCTGGCTCAGCCCGCCTCGGTCCGCTCGCCTGGGCTCAGCTCGCCTTGGCGGAGCGGTCGGCGCGCTTGCGCTCGATCGGGTCGAGGATCGCCTTGCGCAGGCGGATCGACTTCGGCGTCACTTCGACCAGCTCGTCGTCGGAGATCCAGGACAGTGAGCGCTCCAGCGTCATGCGGATCGGCGGGGTGAGGCGGACGGCCTCGTCCTTGCCGGCGGCGCGCACGTTGGAGAGCTTCTTGCCCTTGAGCACGTTGACCTCGAGGTCGTTGTCGCGGGTGTGCTCGCCGACGATCATGCCGCCATACACCTTCCAGCCCGGCTCGATCATCATCGGGCCGCGATCCTCGAGGTTCCACAGCGCGAAGGCGACGGCCTCGCCCTGGTCAGTCGAGATCAGCACGCCGTTGCGGCGGCCGGGAATGTCGCCCTTGTGCGGGGCGTAGTCGTGGAACAGGCGGTTCATGATCGCCGTGCCGCGCGTGTCGGTCAGGAGCTCGCCCTGGTAGCCGATCAGGCCGCGGGTCGGCGCGTGGAAGACGAGGCGCTGGCGGTTGCCACCCGACGAGCGCAGCTCGATCAGGTCGGCCTTGCGCTCCGACATCTTCTGCACGACGACGCCGGAATGCTCCTCGTCGACGTCGATGATGACTTCCTCGATCGGCTCCAGCGTCTCGCCGGAGAGGTCCTTCTGGAACACGACGCGCGGACGCGAGACGCCGAGCTCGTAGCCCTCGCGGCGCATGTTCTCGATCAGGATGGCGAGCAGCAGTTCGCCGCGGCCCGACACGATGAAGGAGTCCTTCTCGGAGGATTCCTCGATCTTCAGCGCGACATTGCCTTCCGCTTCCTTGAGCAGGCGGTCGCGGATCATGCGGCTGGTGACCTTGTCGCCCTCGGTGCCGGCGAGCGGGCTGTCATTGACCAGGAAGGTCATCGACACGGTCGGCGGATCGATCGGCTGCGCCTTGATCGGCTCGGTGACGGCCGGATCGGCGAAGGTGTCGGCGACGGTGCCCTTGGTCATGCCGGCGATGGCGACGATGTCACCCGCGACGCCTTCCTCGATCGGCTGCCGCTCGATGCCGCGGAAGGCCATGATCTTGGAGACGCGGAACGACTCGACGGTCGAGCCGTCCTGGGCCAGCACCTTGATCATCTGGTTCGGCTTGACGGTGCCGGACGAGATGCGGCCGGTGATCAGGCGGCCGAGATAGGGGTTGGATTCGAGCAGTGTGCCGATCATGCGGAACGGGCCGTCCTCGACATGCGGCGCCGGCACGTGGCGGAGCACCAGCTCGAACAGCGGCGCCATGCCCTCTTCGTGCGAACCGTCGGGCGACAGCGACATCCAGCCGTTCTTGCCGGACCCGTACAGGATCGGGAAGTCGAGCTGCTCGTCATTGGCGTCGAGCGCCGCGAACAGGTCGAACACCTCGTTGACGACTTCCTGGACGCGGGCGTCGGCCTTGTCGACCTTGTTGATCGCGACGATCGGGCGAAGGCCGAGCTTCAGCGCCTTGCCGACGACGAACTTCGTCTGCGGCATCGGGCCCTCGGCGGCGTCGACCAGCACGATCACGCCGTCGACCATGTTCAGGATGCGCTCGACCTCGCCGCCGAAGTCGGCGTGGCCTGGCGTATCGACGATGTTGATGCGGGCATCATGCCAGGTGATCGAGGTCGCCTTGGCCAGAATGGTGATGCCGCGCTCCTTCTCGATGTCGTTCGAATCCATGACGCGCTCGGCGACGCGCTGGTTGTCACGGAAGGAGCCGGACTGCTGCAGCAGCTTGTCCACGAGTGTTGTCTTGCCATGATCGACGTGCGCGATGATGGCGATATTGCGAAGAGTCATGTGCGAATCCGAAGACGCGGCGGCAACGGACAGGTGCCTCGTCGCGACCGGCGATTTTGCGGCGCAAAATGATCGAATTGCCGGAAAAACGCAACCCGCTATCCGGAGGAGGTTGTTTCCCTGCGGGTGGTAGGCCGCCGGGGCGTTGACGGCCGTTTGGCGGTCAAGTAATGAGCAAACAAAAGATTGACTTTCCGTTGAATTTTTATCTATTATATGTCTGTCTTATTATCGCCGGGAGAGTCAGCATTTTGACTGCCGTAACGGAAGATCCGCTCGGTTTCCTGCTCGTCGACGTGGCGAGGCTTTTGCGCAGGCGGTTTGAGAAGGCGCTGGAAAACGCGGGGCTCGGTTTGACGGTCGCCGAGGCGCGGACACTTGCCTTTGTCAGCCGTCATCCAGGTCTTCGTCAGTCGACTCTGGCCGAAGAACTGTGCGTCGAGCCGATGACGCTCGTCGGATTCCTCGATCGACTGGAAGCCGCGGCCCTTGTCGAACGTATTGCCGATCCCGCCGATCGGCGCGCCAAGCTGATCCGCCTCACGCCCAACGCCGCCAGCATCGTCCGCCGCATCCGCGCCATCGGCAAGCAGGTGCGCGAGGATGCGGAGCGGGGCATCGATCCCGCCGCCACCGAGGCGATGCGGGTGGCCCTGCTCAAGATGCAGGACAACATCCTCAGCAGCGAAGGTTCGCTCGTCTGAACGGCAGGGGCGGCGATCGCCGTGGCGCCGCCGCGGCGATCAGGGCTTGTCGGGCGCGATCTTCAGCAGCGCCGCCAGCGCGTCGAATTCCGCCTGGTCGGCGGCGACGAAGCCGCCGGGAAAGCCGCGCTCGATCGCGTCATAGGCTTCCGGCGCCGAGGCCTGCATCTCGGTCAGCGCCCGGAGCAGCGCCTGCTTCGCCTCCGGCGCCAGTTCCTTGCGGACGGCATGCGGGCCGAACGGGATCAGTGCCGATTGCCAGATCACCTTCAGCGACGCCGGGTCCAGCGTACCGTCGCCGGCGAGCCGCGCGAACGGGCCGGAGCCGGAATCGGCGCTGAGCGGGTCGGTCGCCGACGACCAGGCGGTCGCGATGTCGGCCGAGCCGGCGGCCAGCGCCGCCAGCGCCGCCTCGCTGTCGCTCGTCTCGACGATGCGCAGAAAATAGCTTTCGGGATCGATGCCCTCGGCGCCGAGGCCGGCGAACGGCGCGCGCCGGCCGGACAGCGAATCCGCCGCGCCGACGGCGAGGCGCATGTTGCGCGCATCCGCCAGCGTCTGCACCGGGCCGTCCTTCTTCGCCACCAGCAGCGCGCGGAAGCCGCGCGCATGCTCGGCCGTCGTCGGCTGCGCCAGCGCCTCGGCGCAGCCGCAGCGCTGGTTCAGGGCGAGATAGGCCAGCGACGACAGCACGGTGTACTGCACGCGCCCCGTCGACTGCGCCTCGATCAGCGCCTCGTAGTCGCGTGCCGGGTAGAGCTCGACCGGCAAGGCGAGGTTCAGCTGCAGCTGCCAGCGGAACTTCTCCAGCCGGGCGATCTCGTAGGCGGGATTGTCGCCGGCGATGAAGCCGACCTTGAGCGTGCCGAGATCGTCGCGCCAGCCGGCCGCGGCCGGTCCCGCCGCGACCGCCTGGGCGGCGAGCGCCAGGGCGGCGAGGAGGGGGGCGCGGCGTCGGGTCATCAGGCGGTCGCCAGTCGGTTGATCAGGCGCTGCCGCGTCTCGGCGTCGACGAAGGCGGCGTCGATGGCGGTGCGGGTCGCCTCGGCGAGCGCCGCCCGCGACTGGCCCTGGCCGTCGGCGAGCCAGCCATATTCGGCGCCGATCGACGAGCCGAAATAGGGCGGGTCGTCGGAGCTGACGGTAACGCGCACGCCGGCGTCGCGCAGCCGCGCATAGGGGTGGCTCGGAATGTCGGGATAGAGCCCGAGCGCGACGTTCGAGCCGGGGCAGAGCTCCAGCACGATGTCCTCGTCGACGAGGCGGGCGACGAGGTCCGGGTCCTCGATGGCGCGGACGCCATGGCCGATGCGGGTGACGCCGAGATGGTCGAGCGCGTCGCGCACGCTCTCCGGCCCGCCGAACTCGCCGGCATGCACGGTGAGGCCGAGTCCGGCCTCGCCGGCGATGCGGAAGGCATCGGCGAAATCGCGGGGATGGTGCATGCGTTCGTCGCCGGCGACGCCGAAGCCGGTGACGAGCGGGTGCGGCTCGTTCACCACGGTTTGCGCGGCAACGAGGATGCGGTCGGGTCCATAGTGGCGCACGCCGGTGGCGATCATCCGGCCGATGATGCCGGTTTCCGCCTCGGCGTCGCGGATGCCCTCGGCCAGGCCCTCGACATAGTCGCGATAGCTGAGCCCGGAGGCGAGCGCGTGATCGGACGAGATGAACACCTCGCCATAGATGGCGCCCTCGGCGGCGAGGCTGGTGAAATAGGTGTAAGCGAGGTCGCGATAGTCCTCCGGCGTGCGGAACACGGCGGCGGCGCGGTCATAGGCGTTCAGGAACGAGGTGAAGTCGTGCCAGGCGAAGGCGCCGTCGGCGTCGAACAGGCCGGAGAGATCGACGCCATGCCGGGCGGCGACGCGACGCACCAGCTCCGGCGAGGCGGCGCCCTCGATGTGGCAGTGCAGTTCGGCCTTGGCGAGATCCGCGACCATCAGAGAAAGCTCCGTCCGTGGGGGCCCGGCGCGAGGCCGAGATGTGCTGCGATTGTCTCGCCGATATCGGCGAAGCTGGTGCGGCCGCCAATGTCCTTGCCGGCGAGGCCGCGTCCGTTCTGCGTCAGGCCGAAGGCGAGCACCGGCACCTGTTCGCGCGTGTGATCGGTGCCGCGCCAGGTCGGGTCGCAGCCATGGTCGGCGGTGATGACGACGAGGTCGCCGGAGACGAGCGCCGCCTCGATCTCCGGCACGCGCGCGTCGAAGGCCTCGAGCGCCGCGGCATAGCCGGCAACGTCGCGGCGGTGGCCGTAGAGCGTGTCGAAATCGACGAGGTTGGCGATCACCAGGTCGCCGTCGCTGGCGCGCGCGATCGCGGCGAGCGTGGCGTCGGTGAGTGCCATGTTGCCGGCCGCCTTGGTGACTTCCGAAATGCCCTGGTGGGCGAAGATGTCGCCGATCTTGCCGATCGCCAGCGTCCGGCCGCCGGCGGCGATCACGCGGTCGAGCAGCGTCGGCTCGGGCGGCGGCACGGCGTAGTCGCGCCGGTTGGCGGTGCGCTCGAAGGTCTCCGGCGTCTCACCGACGAAGGGGCGGGCGATGACGCGGCCGATGTTCAGGGGATCGACCAGGCGGCGCACCGTCTCGCAGAGCGCGTAGAGCCGGTCGAGGCCGAAATGGGTCTCGTGCGCGGCGATCTGGAAGACGGAATCGGCGGAGGTGTAGCAGATCGGCTTGCCGGTCCGGATGTGCTCGAGGCCGAGCTCGGCGATGATCGTCGTGCCGGAGGCGTGCTTGTCGCCGAGGATGCCGGGGAGGCCGGCGTCGCGGATGATCGCCGCGGTCAGTTCGGCCGGGAAGCAGGGCTCGGTCTCCGGGAAATAGCCCCAGGCGAAGGGTACCGGCACGGCGGTGATCTCCCAGTGGCCGGAGGGCGTGTCCTTGCCACTGGAGATTTCAGCCGCGTGGCCGAAGACGGCGCCCGGGCCCGGCTTGTCGAGCCCTTCCGGCCAGGCGCCGTCGGTGGCGGCGGTCGCCGCGCCGAGGCCGAGTCGGGCGAGGTTGGGGAGCGCCAGCGGGCCGGCGCGCAGGCCGGCGCGGTCGCCGTTGCCGCGGGCGCAGGCGGCGGCGATGTGGCCGACCGTGTTGGCGCCGTCGTCGCCGTAGCGCGCGGCGTCCGGCGCGCCGCCGATGCCGACGGAATCGAGAACAATCAGAATGGCGCGCGTCATATGCTTGCAACCCAGGCTCAAAGCTGCGGCAGAATAGGCCGGGCCGCCCTTCGGCCACAAGTCGCGCCCGGTTCGGTGGGGACAAAGCGTCGGGAGCCGCCACCCTGCGGCGGCGTGGCGGTTTTCAGCGCCCGGGCGGCGCGCTACGGTGGCGCAACAAGGATAAAGCGAGGCTGATGATGAACGGCGTGACGGTGATCAACCACCCCCTGGTGCAGCACAAGCTCACCATCATGCGCGACAAGCACACGTCGACGGCCGGCTTCCGCCGGCTGTTGCGCGAGATCTCGACGCTGCTCTGCTACGAGGTGACGCGCGATCTCGAGATGACGACGACCACGATCGAGACGCCGCTGACCGAGATGGAAGCGCCGACGCTGGCCGGCAAGAAGCTGGTCTTCGCCTCGGTGCTCAGGGCCGGCAACGGCCTGCTCGAGGGCATGCTCGACCTGGTGCCGGCAGCGCGCGTCGCCCATGTCGGCCTCTATCGCGATCCGAAGACGCTGCAGGCGGTCGAATACTACTTCAAGGCGCCGGATTCGCTCGACGAGCGGCTGACCATCGTCGTCGATCCGATGCTGGCGACCGGCAATTCGGCGATCGCCGCCGTGGACCGGCTGATGGAGCGCGGCGCCAAGGACATCCGCTTCCTCTGCCTGCTGGCGACGCCGGAGGGCATCTCCAATTTCCAGGCCGCCCACCCGACCGTCCCGATCTTCACCGCCTCGATCGACAAGAAGATCGACGACCACGGCTATATCGTGCCGGGCCTGGGCGATGCCGGCGACCGGATGTACGGCACCAAATAGCGCCGATCGCCAATCCGGCCTTGCTGGCGCGCTGGGGGCTTTCGCCTCGTCGCGAAGCGCGCGGCGCCGACCTCGCCAGGTCCGCGCCGACGCTCTAGGATCGCCGGATGTTCAGTCGCGATGAAATCGAACGCTATGCGCGCCATCTCGTGCTGCCCGAAGTGGGTGGGCCGGGGCAGCAGAAGCTGAAGGCGGCGCGCGTGCTGGTGCTGGGCGCCGGCGGGCTCGGCGCGCCGCTAATCCAGTATCTCGCCGCCGCCGGAATCGGCACGATCGGCATCGTCGACGACGACCACGTCGCGCTTTCCAACCTGCAGCGGCAGGTGATCCACGACACCGGAACGGTGGGCGTCGACAAAGTCGAGAGCGCGCGCCGCGCCGTGACGCGCCTCAATCCGCATGTCCGGGTCGAGACGCATGCGCTGCGGCTCGACGCCGGCAATGCCGACGCGTTGATCGAGGCCTATGACGTCGTCGCCGACGGCACCGACAATTTCGAGACGCGCTTTCTCGCCGCCGACCGCTGCGAGGCGCTGCGGCGGCCGCTCGTGACGGCGGCCGTCGGCCGCTTCGACGGTTCGCTGACGACGCTGCTGCCGTGGGAGACGAACGGCGAGGGCGTGCTCAACCCGCGCTTTCGCGATCTCTTCCCCGAGCCGCCGCCGCCCGGCCTGCTGCCCGGCTGTGCCGAGGCCGGCATCCTCGGCGCGCTGACCGGCATTCTCGGCAGCCTGCAGGCGGCGGAGGTGCTGAAGCTGGTCACGGGGATCGGCGAGCCGCTGGTCGGTCGGCTGCTCCTGGTCGACGCGCTGTCGATGCGCTTCGAGACGATCCGCTACAAGCGGCGGAAAGCGCCGGGCTGACCGGGTGGCGGCCGGAGCGCTCTCGTGCGAAGCGGATGCTGGTTCGCGTGGCAAGATCGCGCTCGAGCGGGGACTTAGCGGGCGAGGCCGAACAGGCCGAGAATGGCGAGATAGGGCACGGCCCGGTGGTGCGCGCCGCGAGCGGCGCGCTGGCCGTCGCGCGGCGTGAGCCGAGTCGGCTCGGCCTCGTGCGCCTGCGTGCCGTCCTGCTCGAAGCGTGATTGGTAGAGACTCTTGAACAGATAGCTGGCGGGAATCATCGCGGGTCCTCCGGATGGAGAGATGAACCGATTCAATCATGGAGCGTGCCGCTTCGGATTGAATCGGTTCAAGATAGGACTCAGGCGAGGGGCTGGTCAAGCGAAATTTGAACCGATACAATCACGAATTATCGAATTTCCGACATGAGGTGGTGAAGGCGGTGGCTGTCGAGCGGGCGAAAAGGGTGGTGAAGCTGTCGGACGTGGCCAAGGCCGCCGGTGTCTCGCAGGGCACGGCCTCCAACGCCTTCAACAGACCTGATATCGTCCGCGCCGAGGTGCGCGAGAAGGTCGAGGCCGCCGCGCGCGCGCTCGGCTATGCCGGTCCCGACCCGAAGGGCAGGCTGCTCCGGGCCGGCAAGGTCAACGCCATCGGCGTCGCCACCACCGAGTCGCTCGACTATTTCTTTGCCGATCCCTATGCCCGCGCCATGATGGCGTCGATTTCCGCCGTCTGCGACGTGCGCGGCGCCGGCATCTCGCTGGTCTCGGCCGCCAATGACGAGAAGCTCGCCTGGAACATCCAGAGCGCCATCGTCGACGGCCTGATCCTGTTCTGCATCGAGGGCGGCGAGCGCCTTGTCGAACTGTCGCGCGAGCGGCGGCTGCCCTTCGTGGCGCTGCAGCTCGCGGCGCCGGACGAGTCGATCTCGGTCATCGGCATCGACGAGTTCGAGAGCGCCCGCGCCGCCGCCCGCCATGTCGGCGCGCTCGGCCACCGCGACGTCGCCATCGTGGCGCTCGAGCTCGTCGACGATCGCATCGGCCCGGTGTCGGCGGAGCAGGTCGACGGCGCCTTCTATTCCGGCACGCGCGACCGTATCCGCGGCTATCTCGCAGGCATGGCCGAGTTCGGCGTCGATCCGGCCGACGTGCCGATCTTCGAGACGATGAACGACCGGCCGACGGTGATTGAGGCGCTGGAAAGCCTCTTCGCGGACGGCCGCCGGCCGACGGCGCTGCTCTGCATGTCCGACCGCGCCGCGCTGATCGCGCTCGACTGGCTGCGGGCGCGGGGTCTCTCGGTGCCGGGCGATGTCTCGGTGATCGGCTTCGACGGTGTGCCGGAAGGCGCGGTCTCGGATCCGCCGCTCACCACGGTGGCGCAGCCGATCGCCCAGATGGGGCGCATGGCGGCCGAGATGATCCTCGACGGCCTGGAGGCTCCGCGCCGCGAACGCGTCGAGGTCGAGCTGGTGGTGCGCCAGTCGACGGCGCCGGCGAGGGTATAAGAGAGCCCGTCGCCGACGGTGGCGGCTTGGATTTCCGCTTCCTCCGGAATGACGGGGGTCATTCCCCGGCCCGGCAAGGGGAAGCCGGGAAATTCCCTCCCCCTTGTGGGGAGGGTTAGGGAGGGGGTACCGGCTCCGTTCCTAAAGGCGGAACGCAGGCCGAGGGCGCTTCCCTATACCGAGGTGGTACCCCCACCCCGTCCCTCCCCACAAGGGGGAGGGGGAAATGGCCTTCCTCCTTCGAGGCTTCGCTTCGCGACGCACCTCAGGATGATGGCCCGTAATTCGATAAGCGCTGCCATGCCGCTTTCTCTTCACCTCTCCCATGGGGAGAGGTCGGAGCGAAGCTCCGGGTGAGGGGGTAGGGAACCATCCGGATAGGGCGTAACCCCTCACCCGCCGGCCTTCGGCCGTCGACCTCTCCCTCAGGGAGAGGTGAAAGCAGAGTGTCCATTGCGGGCCAGACACGCAGGATCATGGCGAAGCGTGTCGGCAGGCGATGTGTGCGGCCTCGCGACCACGTCTCCAAAAAATCCGAATCCGGCTTAGCGCCGAAAATTAGCCGACTCAGAGCATCGAGGCGAGGACGCGGTCCGGCGGCTTGTGACCGTCGAAATAGGCGCGGATGTTGATCAGCACCTTCTCGCCCATGGCGAGCCGACCCTCGATCGTCGCCGAGCCCATATGCGGCAGCAGTACCGCCCGGCCCTTGGCGGCGAGGCGAACCAGCTTCGGGTTGACCGCGGGCTCGTGCTCGAAAACGTCGAGGCCGGCGCCGGCGATCGCGCCGGTCTCGAGCAGGCGGGCCAGCGCCGTCTCGTCGACCACGTCGCCGCGCGCCGTGTTGACGATATAGGCCTCGGGCCGCATCAGCTTCAGCCGCCGCTCCGACAGCAGGTGGTAGGTGCCGGGCGTGCGCGGGCAGTTGACCGAGATGATGTCCATTCGGGCGAGCATCTGGTCGAGGCTGTCCCAGTAGGTCGCCTCCAGCCCTTCCTCGATCGAGGCCGGCAGGCGATGGCGGTTGTGATAGTGGATCGACAGGCCGAACGCCTTGGCGCGGTGCGCCACCGCCTGGCCGATCCGGCCCATGCCGACGATGCCGAGCCGCTTGCCGGCCATGCGGCGGCCGAGCATCCAGGTCGGCGACCAGCCGGCCCAGTCATGGTCCGGGGTCAGCACGCGCGCGCCCTCGACGAGGCGGCGCGGCACGGCGAGGATCAGCGCCATCGTCATGTCGGCGGTGTCGTCGGTGAGCACGCCGGGCGTGTTGGTGACGGTGATGCCGCGCGCCTGCGCCGTCTCGACGTCGATATGGTCGAAGCCGTTCGAGAAGCTGGCGATCAGCTTCAGCTGCTCGCCGGCCTCGGCGATGATGTGGCCGTCGATGCGGTCGGTGACGGTCGGCACCAGCACGTCGGCGGTCTTGACCGCCTCGATCAGCTCGGCCGGGGTCATCGGCCGGTCGTCGATGTTGAGGCGCGTGTCGAACAGTTCGCGCATCCGCGTTTCGACGGCATCCGGCAGCCGCCGGGTGACGATGACGAGCGGCTTCTTCTTCATCCGGCGGCCTCTCCGTTGAGAGCTCCTTAACCATGGAGCGTCAAACTGGCGGCGACGGCTGATGAACCCGTCGCTGCGTCTCTCGATCCTCTACCAGACGGCCGGCAATCGCAAAATGGGCGATCGCACGCGCATCCGGAAAGACCCTCGGCTCGCAGTGACGGCGATGGAAAGGGGTGAAGAAACGATGATGGTGGCGGCGCTCAAGGGAATGTTCCGTCGGCTGGCGCGGGTGCGAGCCGCGACTTCGGCTCTCGCATTCGCTGCTATCGCGGCCATGCTGATCGTCGCGCAGCCGGCCGAGACCGCCTCCGCCCAGGGGGCCGCCGGCGCCGCGCCGAAGCTCGGCCCGAGCGGCCTGCCGCTGCCGCGCTTCGTCTCGCTCAAGGCCGGCCGCGTCAATGTCCGTGTCGGCCCCGGCCAGGGCTACAAGGTTTCGTGGGTGTTCACCCGTTCCGGCCTGCCGGTCGAGATCGTGCAGGAATTCGACAATTGGCGCCGCATCCGCGATTCCGACGGCACCGAGGGCTGGGTCTTCCACAGCCTGCTCGTCGGCAAGCGCACCGCCGTGATCGCGCCCTGGCAGGACGGCGACCCGCTGCCGATCCGCGTCTCGCCGAACGACACCGCCGAGATCTCGGCCTATCTGCAGCCGAAGGTCGTGTCGCAGGTTTCCGAATGCGACAAGGGCTGGTGCCGACTGACCGACAAGCGCTTCCGCGGCTGGATCAAGCAGACCAATCTCTGGGGCGTCTACCCGGACGAGACCATCGACTGAGGTTTTCTAGGGGCTGGCCCGTGCCAGCGGACCCTCGCCCGGCCCTCTCCCGCATGCGGGTGAGGGCTTTTTTCCGTGCTTGCTTGGCCTTTCCGGGGAGGAGAGCCGTGCACGGCACCGCCACCATGCTGAGGCGGCCCGAAGGCCTGTCTCGAAGCATGCAGGCGGTGGTGCGTGGATAGGCCGCCCTCAGGCCGTCCCATTCTCCGCCGTCATTCCTGCGAAAGCAGGAATCCATGCCGCCGCGAGGCGCGAAACGCCGCGTCGTCATTGCAGTCAAGCCGGCCGCCGGAATAGTCGGGGGCAAGGATGACTGGATCCCTGCTTTCGCAGGGATGACGGTGGAGCGCGTTGCGCGAAGCTTGGCCATGGCGGGTGAGAGATCCGCTGTCCCGTCCTCCGCCCCTCCCGGCCGATCGGCTCGCTCGGCCATCATCCTGAGGTGCTTCGCGGCAGCGAAGCCTCGAAGGAGGGTCCAGCGGATCACCGGGGCCGGCGCAATTCCTCACAGTCTCGCCAGGAGCGCTCCCTGGACCCTCCTTCGAGGCCCGGCTCCGCCGGGCACCTCAGGATGATGGTCGAGTCTGGGGACTTCGGCGTCGAAGATCGCCCGGTCTGCGATCGGTCCCGCGCCGGCGCCATGCGTGCGGATTTGTGCCTTGCGACGGCACTTCACATCATCGCGCGCAAACAAAAACGCCGCGCGGCTGGGCCGGCGCGGCGTTTTCAGAAATCGAAAAAGTCTGAACTCAGTTGTCGATCCGGCGCAGGCGCACGACGATGTCGACCCGGGTGATCTCCATGCCCTCGGGCGGGACGGGGACGTCCTCGACGCGCAGCGTCGACATCGGGATGTCGAGCACGCGGTTCTCGCCTTCGATGAAGAAGTGGTGGTGGTCGTCGACATTGGTGTCGAAATAGGTCTTCGAGCCGTCGACCGCGACTTCGCGCAGGAGGCCCGCCTCGGTGAACTGGTGCAGCGTGTTGTACACGGTCGCCAGCGACACCGGAACGCGGTGGTTCATCGCCTCTTCGTGCAGGCCCTCGGCCGAGATGTGGCGGTTGCCCTGCTCGAACAGCAGCTCGGCCAGCGCCAGACGCTGACGGGTCGGACGCAGGCCCGCGGCGCGCAGCATGACGCGGACTTCCGAAGCCTTCTTGTCGGCGGTCCGGGTTGCTTTCCTGGCAAGGTCGATGCGCATGGGCGGTTCGTCCATATCTTCGCGTTTTAACTCGTTGACCGGCCCCGTCTCCGGGTGGGAGGCGGGGTCGACCAAGATAACCTAACTCTAAAATGAAGCTTTAGCAACAGACCGCTGAAAACGGCCTGAAACCGCGCTTCCGAGTGTCAGTCCGGCTCAGCCCAGCTTCTTGCGGGCCGCGAGCGTGCGCAGGCGGAGCGCGTTCAGGCGGATGAAGCCGGCCGCGTCCTTCTGGTCGTAGGCGCCGCGATCGTCCTCGAAGGTGACGAGCGCGTCGGAATAGAGCGACTTCGGCGACGAGCGGCCGACGACGATGGTGTTGCCCTTGTAGAGCTTCAGCCGCACCGTGCCCTCGACATGCTCCTGGCTCTTGTCGATCAGAGCCTGCAGCATCTCGCGCTCCGGCGAGAACCAGAAGCCGTAATAGATCAGCTCCGCATAGCGGGGCATGATCGAATCCTTGAGATGCGCGGCCTCGCGGTCGAGCGTCAGGCTCTCCATGGCGCGGTGGGCGGCGAGCAGGATGGTGCCGCCGGGCGTCTCGTAGATGCCGCGCGACTTCATGCCGACGAAGCGGTTCTCGACCAGGTCGAGCCGGCCGATGCCGTTGTCGCGGCCGAGCTCGTTCAGCTTGGTCAGAAGCGTCGCCGGCGACATGTGCACGCCGTTGATCGAGACGGCGTCGCCCTTCTCGAAACCGATCTCGACATAGGTCGCCTCGTCCGGGGCGTCTTCCGGCGCCACGGTGCGCATGAAGACGTAGGGCGGGGCTTCCTGCGCCGGGTCTTCCAGAACCTTGCCCTCGGAGGAGGAGTGCAGCAGGTTGGCGTCGACGGAGAACGGCGCCTCGCCGCGCTTGTCCTTCGGCACCGGGATCTGGTTCTTCTCGGCGAAGTCGAGCAGGTCGGTGCGCGACTTGAACTGCCATTCGCGCCAGGGCGCGATGACCTTGATGTTCGGATCGAGCGCATAGGCGGAGAGCTCGAAGCGGACCTGGTCGTTGCCCTTGCCGGTGGCGCCATGGGCGACGGCGTCGGCGCCGGTCTCATGCGCGATCTCGACCAGGCGCTTGGCGATCAGCGGCCGGGCGATCGAGGTGCCGAGCAGGTAGGTGCCCTCGTAGAGCGCGTTGGCGCGGAACATCGGGAACACGAAGTCGCGGACGAATTCCTCGCGCAGATCCTCGATGTAGATCTGCTTGATGCCCATCATCTCGGCCTTGCGGCGGGCCGGGTCGAGCTCTTCGCCCTGGCCGAGGTCGGCCGTGAAGGTCACGACTTCGGCGCCGTATTCGAGCTGGAGCCATTTCAGGATGATGGAGGTGTCGAGCCCGCCCGAATAGGCGAGGACGACCTTCTTGACATCGGACATTTTAGGCCGTTTCCGCGAAGTGAAGGATGGCAGCGCTTATAGTATGCGCGCCGGGGGGCGGCAACCACGCCCCCGTTCGGCCGGACGTCCTGTCGCGGCGGTCCGGCGCGGGCGCCGCGGTGGAGGTTCCGCGCGGCGCCGAAGGCGTTCTCGCTACTCGGCCTCGTCGCTCGGGGCCGCCTGCAGCTGGTAGTAGAACTCCTTGCCGAGGTCGTTGAGCAGGCCGAGCTGCGTCTCGAGGAAGTCGATATGGCCTTCCTCGTCCCGCATCAGCTCCTCGAACAGCGCCATCGAGACATAGTCGCCGGCGGCGTGGCAGACGTCGCGGCCTTCCTTGTAGTAGTTGCGCGCCGTGTATTCGCCGCGCAGATCCGCCTCGAGGACTTCCTTGACGTTCTGGCCGATCTCGAGCGGGTCGAGCACCTGCAGGTTGGGGAAGCCCTCGAGGAAGATGATGCGCGCGATCAGCTTGTCGGCGTGGTGCATCTCCTCGATCGACTCGGCCCGCTCCTTCTTGGCGAGCTTGGCGTAGCCCCAGTCCTCGGTCAGCCGGTAATGCAGCCAGTACTGGTTGACGGCCGTCAGCTCGAGGCGCAGCGCCCGGTTGAGATACTCGATGACCTTCGCGTCGCCCTTCATGACGGCTCCCTTTCTGGAACGGTTCTAAAGAGAGACGATAGAACCAGAACCCGGGAACGTCAAATGGAGCGTGAAAGCGCGGGATTCAGCCGAACAGGGCGACGTCCTCGCTGTCCTCGGCGCCGCTGCCGAGCGGCTCGGGACAGGTGATCAAGGCGCCGGATTCGGCCAGCAGCCGGCGCACCAGCGCGAAGCAGACGGTGCACTGCGCCTTCATGCCGAGGGCGCGGTAGACGCGGGCCGGCGTCAGCGGGCGGCCCGGCGTCTCGCGCGCCAGGCGTTCGGCCGTCTCGAGGACGACGGCCTTGGTGAGGGTATTGCAGGAACAGACGATCATGGCGGGGGACTGTGGTTGCCTCCGTGGGCTTCCGTTTTGTCAGAAATAGGAGCCCGACCTCGCCAATGCCAGCGATGCGCGGTCCCGGTTCCGCAAGTGTCGCACCCGCCGGCGCTGCCGGCGGGCCGGTTTCCCGCCCGTCATTCGCCCGAATGACGGCGTTTCGATGACGGCGGGCCTCAGCCGGCCGCCGCCACCGCGCGCTTCGCCATCACCTTCACCAGGTTGGCGCGATAGGCGGCCGAGCCATGCAGGTCGGAGAGCATCGCCGAGGCGTCGACCTCGATCGGATCGAGCGCCGCCGGCGCGAAATCCGCTTCCAGCGCCGCCTCGAAGGCCGCGTCGCGATAGACGCCGTCCTGGCCGGCCCCGGTGACGCCGACCCGCACGGCGCCGTCCGGCATCCGCGCGACGAAGACGCCGGCCATGGCGTAGCGCGAGGCCGGGTTGGGGAACTTGGCGTAGGCGGCGCGGGCGGCGAGCGGGAAGGTGACGGAGACGAGGATCTCGCCTTCCTCCAGCGCGGTCGTGAACAGGCCCTGGAAGAATTCCTCGGCGGCGAGCTCGCGCCGGGTCGTGCGGATCGTCGCGCCGAGCGCCAGCACGGCGGCCGGATAGTCGGCGGCCGGGTCGTCATTGGCGAGAGAGCCGCCGATCGTGCCGCGATGGCGAACATGCGGGTCGCCGATCTGGCCGGCGAGCGCGGCGAGCGCGGGGAGGGCCGCGCGGATCTCGGGTGCTTCGGCGACCTCGGCGTGGGTCACGCCGGCGCCGATCGTCACCGCGTCCGTCGTGACGGCGATGCCCTTCAGCTCGGCGAGCCGGCCGAGATCGACGAGATCGCTGGGAGCGGCAAGGCGCTGCTTCATCGTCGGCAGCAGCGTCATGCCGCCGGCGAGATAGCGCGCCTCGGCGGCGGCGGCGAACTGGCTCTCGGCCTCGGCGAGGTCGCGCGGGCGGTGGTAGTTCGTCTCGTACATCGGGCCTACTCCGCCGCCTGGCGCAGGCCGGCCATCTGGTCGGCGGCGGCCTGGATCGCCTTGACGATGTTGTGGTAGCCCGTGCAGCGGCAGATGTTGCCCTCGAGCTCGTGCCGGATCGTCGCCTCGTCGAGCCGTGCGTCGTGGCGCTCGATCATGTCGACCGCCGCCATGATCATGCCGGGCGTGCAGAAGCCGCATTGCAGGCCGTGATGCTCGTGGAAGGCGGCCTGCACGGGGTGCAGCTGGTCGCCTTGGGCGAGGCCCTCGATGGTCCGCACCTGGCAGCCATCGGCCTGCGCCGCCAGCATGGTGCAGGATTTCACGGCCTTGCCGTCGACATGCACGACGCAGGCGCCGCATTGCGACGTGTCGCAGCCGACATGCGTGCCGGTCAGTCCGAAGGTTTCACGCAGCAACGCGACGAGCAGGGTCCGTCCCTCCACCTCCGCCCGTCGTGTCGTGCCGTTCACCGTGATCGATATGCTCGTCATGAGGATCCTCCCTCTCCGGCGGCCTGTGGCGGGCGGCCGGGAACCCGATATCGCGACGCGTCGGCTAGCGGCTGCCCACCGCGAGGACGACGATGACCACGAGCAGCGCCAGCAGGCCCCAGACATAGGGACCGCCGAGGAATCCGCGGCCGGCCGCGACCTCGACCTCCTCCTCGACCTCTTCCGCGACCTCGGCGAGGTCCTGCGCTTCGTCGTCGATCTTGTGCTCGAGGCGGTCGGTCAGCTCCTCCGTCGCGGCCGCGTCGGCGGGCTCGGCGTTGGTGGGCGTGGTCAGCGGGGCGGAAGCCATTGTCGGCTCGTCTCCTGATAGGTGGGCGGCAAATGCGCCGAAAAAGTCATCGGCCATCTTCTTGGCGGTTGTGTCTATCAGGCGCGAGCCCAACTGCGCCAGCTTGCCGCCGACCTGCGCCTTGACGTCGTAGGTCAGGATCGTCGCGTCGCCATCCTCGGCGAGCCGCACGTCGGCGCCGCCCTTGGCGAAGCCGGCGACGCCGCCCTTGCCCTCGCCGCTGATCGTGTAGCTCTCGGGCGCGTTCACGTTGGAGAAGGTGACGTCGCCGACGAAGGTCGCCTTGACCGGGCCGACCTTGGCGACGACCTTGGCGTTCATCGCCGTGTCCGAGGTCCTGGTGAGCTCCTGGCAGCCGGGAATGCAGGCGCGCAGGACATCCGGGTCGTTCAGGGCCTGCCAGACCGCATCGCGACTGGCGGGGATCCGGTATTCGCCCGTCATTTCCATGGGTGGTGATCCTTGTGTCGCGCGCTTGGGCGCGCGTCTCGTCAACTGGAACGTTTATGCTGGCATGGGCCTATTGCCACGGCAAGTCGCCCGCCCGCATGAAGTCGCCGCGTCATGGCGGGGATCGATTGGCATTCGGCGCGGCGAACGCTATGAACCGACCATGACGACAGCTTCCGATCTTCCCAACGCCGCACGGCACCCGAACGCCCCGGCATCCCGCTGGCCGGTGATGCTCGAGACCGAGGGCTGGCCCGACTATGCCCTGATCGATTCCGGCCATGGCCGGAAGCTCGAGCGCTATGGTCCCTACCGGATCGTTCGGCCGGAAGCGCAGGCGCTCTGGACGCCGCGCCTCTCCGCCGAGGAATGGGATCGCGCCGACGCGATCTTCACCGGCGCCAAGGACGAGGATTCGGACGGCCGCTGGAAATACCGGAAGCCGATCGGCGAGACCTGGCCGATGGCCTGGCCGCTGCCGCGCGCGGTCGGCGAGGGCGAGGTGCGCTTCCTCGGCCGCTTCACCGCCTTCCGCCATGTCGGCTTCTTCCCCGAGCAGGAGATGCACTGGGCCTGGTTCGGCAAGAAGATCCGCGACGCGCAATACGCCGACAAGAAGCGCGTGCCGAAGGTCCTGAACCTGTTCGGCTATACTGGCATCGCCTCCTTCGTCGCGGCGATGGCCGGCGCGCAGGTGACGCATGTCGACGCCTCGAAGAAGGCAATCGGCTGGGCCCGCGACAACCAGCAGATGTCGGGCATCGCCGACCTGCCGGTGCGCTGGATCGTCGACGACGCGATGAAGTTCGTGCAGCGCGAGGTCCGCCGCGGCTCGAAATATGACGGCATCGTCCTCGACCCGCCGAAATTCGGCCGCGGCCCGAACGGCGAGGTCTGGGACATCTTCGAGCGCCTGCCCGAGATGATGGCGCTCTGCCGGCAGCTGCTTGCCGACGACGCGCTGTTCCTCTGCCTTTCGGCCTATTCGATCCGCGCTTCCTTCATGGCGATCCACGAGACCTCGGCCGAGGCGCTTGCCGGCTTGCCGGGCACGCTCGAATCCGGCGAGCTGCTGATCCGCGAGGAAGGCGGCGGCCGTACCCTTTCCACGTCGCTCTTTTCCCGGTGGTCCCGCGATGCCTGATCCTTCCGAAATCGCCGCGCCCGGCGCGGTCAGGACCATCACCAGCCTGACCAATCCGACGATCAAGGATATCCGCGCGCTGGCGCTGCCGAAGCACCGCAAGGAAAGCGGCCTCTTCGTCACCGAGGGGATGAAGCTGGTCGCCGACGCGGTCGAGGAAGACTGGCCGATCAAGATCCTCGTCTACGGCGCCAAGGTCGCCGACCATCCGGTCGTGCGCCGCGTCGCGCAGGTCGCCCATGCGCGGGGCGGCGACGTGCTGGAAGTCTCGGAAGCCGTGCTCGCCAAGATCACCCGGCGCGAAAACCCGCAGATGGTGGTCGGCGTGTTCGAGCAGCGGCTGACGCCGAAGAGCGAGATCCGGCCCGGCCCCGCCGGCGTCTGGGTGGCGCTCGAAGGCATCAAGGATCCCGGCAATCTCGGCACCATCATCCGCACGGCGGATGCGGTCGGCGCCGAGGGCGTGATCCTCGTCGGCGACACGGTCGATCCGTTCGGCGTCGAGGCGGTGCGCGCCACCATGGGTTCGATCTTCCACATGAAGCTCGCCCGCATGAACGTCGCCGAGTTCAAGGAATGGCGGAAGGGCTGGCCCGGCATCGTCGTCGGCACGCATCTCTCCGGCAAGTCGGATTACCGCACGATCGACTATGACCGCCCGGTGATGCTGTTCATGGGCAACGAGCAGTCGGGCCTGCCGGCTGATCTCGCCGCGACCTGCGACGAGCTGGTGAAGATCCCGCAGGCGGGCCGGGCGGATTCGCTCAACCTCGCCATCGCCACCGGCGTGATGCTCTACGAGATCCGCCGCGACAAGCTGAAGCTCTGAGCCGCGCCGGGCGCGCGCCCTGCCGGCGCGATCCCGACCACGCGCTCGAAACCATTCCGGGGACCGCGATGACGCCCGAGACGGACATCAAGGCCGAGACGCCCGCCGCCCGCATTCCCGGGCCGCTCTCCGCGCTCGGCCTCGTGATCATGGGCCTGACGGTTATCATAGACCAGGTGTCGAAATGGATCGCCGACGCCAATCTCGTCTACCAGCAGGGCATCGAGCTGCTGCCGCCCTTCCTGGCGCTCTACCGGGTCAACAACACCGGCATCGCCTTCTCGATGGGCGACAGCGCCGACAGCGTCATCCTGGTCGTGCTGACCTCGATCGTCACGCTGGTCATCCTGCATATCTGGCGCGGCTCGACCGAGGGCGGCCACCTCGCGGCCACCGGCTTCGCGCTGATCGTCGGCGGCGCCATCGGCAATCTGATCGATCGCGTCTGGCACGGCCACGTCATCGACTTCCTGTTCCTGCACTGGAACGCGCGCGGCTTCTTCGTCTTCAACCTCGCCGACGTCGCCCTGACCATCGGCCCGGTGCTGCTCGCCTGGGTCTATCTGTTCCAGGCGGGCAAGAAGGCGGGCTGAGCCGGTCTCCTTGCGTGCTTCGAGACGCCCGCTTCGCGCGCTCCTCAGCATGTTGAGGCGTGGTGCGCGTTCAAAAAATCCCCGACATGCTGAGGAGCGGCCGAAGGCCGCGTCTCGAAGCACGCACGGAATCGCAAACGGCCGGCCTCAAAACACCGTGCCGTCGCTCTCGATCAGAAGCGGCGGGCCGCCGTCGGCTCGCTTTTCCTTCGCGATGCGGCGGCCGGCCGACCAGGTGCCGCCCTCCAGGATCTTGGCGAGCGGCAGTTCCTCGGCATCCATGCCGAGCTTCTCGCGGATCAGCGCCGCCGTGCGGTCGAGCAGGGCCACCGTCAGCGCCCGCCATTCGACGATGAACTCGTCCTCTGCCTTCCAGCGCCGCTTCGTCGCGCCAGCCTCCTTCGGCACCAGCACGCCGAGATCGAGGAAGAGCCCGCCATTGCGGTATTCCGGCAGGCCGGTCAGCCCGTCGAGGTCGACCACCTCGACGCCGGTCCAGATGAGCGGCTCGATCAGCGAATAGGTCAGCCACTGCGACAGCTTGTGGAACGGCATTAGGCCGCTGGTGGCGTCGTCGGTCGTGAGCTTCCGGTGCTCCCAGGTGTCGCCGAGCGCCACGCCGTCGCGCAGCAGCCGGCTCGGCCAGATCGGCCCGAACGCCTCCAGCACCAGCTCCAGGATCTTGGGCGCCGAGACCCGGCCGTCCTCGTCGGCGCTGGCGAGCACCGTGTCGAACAGGCCGCCGGGGCGCGCCTCCCCGGTTCCGAACAGGTCGGCGCGGTCGGCGACGACGCGGCCGAGCGCGTTCAGAAGCTTCGCGCGGCCTTCCAGCCCGACCATCGGGTTCTCGGGTGTGACCTGGAATCCCTCGGCGAGCTCGCTCGCCTCCAGCACGGCGAGCGCCGCCGCGTCGGCGCGGAGCGGGTCGGCCGGGTCCTGCGAGAACAGGCCCGAGGTGAACATGGCGAAGCTCGCCACGCCGAGCCCCTCCGAGCGCGAAAACGTCTCGCCGGTGGCCGCCTCGCGGTAGCGCCAGTCCGGCCCGGCGCCGGCGTCGAGCAGCACCGAGACGATGGCGAGGTCATAGGCCGCGCGGCCGAAGACGAGCGGGTCGGTGATGCCGGCGGCGTCCACCAGCCCGCCGAAGCGGTCGATCTGCCCCGCCTCGAAATGGCGCCAGCGCGAATGGAACGGGATCGCGAGATCCGGATAGGTTTCCCGCGCCGTCTCGATGACGTAGTCGGCCACCGCCGGCAGTTTTGTCAGATCGACGGTGAAATGGTCGAGTTTCCCGGCGATGCCGAGCTCGAGCAGCCGATCGGCGCGCTCGCGCACGGCGCTGGCGGTGAGGAGGGAGGGGATCGAGGCCAAGGGGAAGCTCCGTGGTCAGGGGGACGCGATTGCCTCGCTCCGATTCCCTCCCCCTTGTGGGGAGGCTAGGGAGGGGGTACTCGCGCCGTCCTCTCAGATGAATGCAAGGGGGGCGTTGTCGCCCGATACAGAGCCGGTACCCCCACCCCGGCCCTCCCCGCAAGGGGGAGGGGGAAGAATGAGCCCTCAGTACTTCTCCAGCGGGCGGCCGACGGTGCGGGCGAGGTCGTCGGCGGTCGGCGGCGCGTCGGCGCTGAAATAGCCGGCCGCCTTCTTCGCCTCCATCTCGACCCGTGCGTCGATCGGGATCAGCGCCTCGGGAATCGGCACGCGTTCTCCGATCGTGATGCCGGAGCCGGTGATGGCGTCGTATTTCATGTCCGACATCGACACGAAGCGGTCGATCCGGGGGATCCCGAGCCAGTGCAGCACGTCGGGCATCAATTGCTGGAAGCGGGCGTCCTGCACGCCGGCGACGCATTCGGTGCGCTCGAAATAGGTTGCCGCCTGGTCGCCGCCCTGCTGCCGCTTGCGGGCGTTGTAGACGAGGAATTTCGTCACCTCGCCGAGAGCCCTTCCTTCCTTGCGGTTGTAGACGATCAGCCCGACGCCGCCCTTCTGCGCCTCCTTCACCGCCTCCTCGATGCCGTGGATCAGATAGGGCCGGCAGGTGCAGATGTCGGAGCCGAACACGTCCGAGCCGTTGCATTCGTCATGCACGCGGCAGGCGAGCGTGCGCTTCGGGTCCGCGATCGCGTCGGCGTCGCCGAAGATGTAGAGCGTCATGCCGCCGATCGGCGGCAGGAACAGGTCGAGGTCCGGCCGCGTCACCAGCTCGGGATACATGCCGCCGGTCTGCTCGAACAGGGTGCGGCGCAATTGCTCCTCGCCGACGCCGAAGCGCGCCGCGATGCCCGGCAGGTGCCAGACCGGGTCGATCGCCGCCTTGGTGACGGCGACGTCGCCATTGTCGTGCACGACCGTTCCGTCGATCGGGATGCGCTTCAGCCGGATCGCCTCGTGTATTTCCAGCATGGTGAGCCGCGCCCGGGTGACGGCGATGGTCGGGCGGATGTCGACGCCCTCGGCGATGCGATCGGAGAAGATGTCCGCCGCCAGATGGCCGAACGGGTCGAGCGAGACGATTTTCCCGGGCTCCGACCATTGCGGATGCGGGCCGATGGTGGCCGCCGGGGCGGTGTTGCGGAAATCCGGCCGCTGGATCGGGTTCAGCGCGCCGGACGAGACGGCGAGCGCGCGATAGAGCGAATAGGAGCCGCCATGCGTGCCGATGGTGTTGCGGTCGGCCGGGTTCGAGACCGTGCCGACGACCGGGCCGCGGCGGCGGGGATCGGGATCGCCCCAGTGGATCGGGAAGCGGACCGGCGCCTGGGCGCCCGGATGCGAGGTGAGACGGATATGCGTCGAGCGGTTGATCGTCGTCATGATGCTCCAGCGAACTGGCCTTGAGCAGCAAGAATGATCCGCGACGCTACGGAAGGGAAGGGAAATCGCGTGGTTGGCCTCGCCGTCATCCCCGCGAAGGCGGGGATCCATGCATCAGCAGCTTCGGGCGCTTCGCCGACCAGCAACCCGGCTGAATGGATCCCGGGTCAAGCCCGGGATGACGGAGAGGGTGGGACGATGCCACCGCCTCTCCGGCAAGTCAGGATAGGCCCGCTATCACCCCGTGCGGCTGAAGGCGAACAGCGTCTCCTGGCGATAGGTCTCGCCGGGGCGGAGGATCGCGTTCGGGAAATCCTTCTGGTTCGGCGCGTCGGGGAAGAGCTGCGCCTCGAGGCAGAGGCCGGAATTGGCGCCGTAGACCTCGCCGTTGAGGCCGGGATCCTGCGCCTTGGTCATCTGGCCGCCATAGAACTGCACGCCCGGCTCGGTCGAGCTGACGTCGAGCGCCACGCCGCCCTTCGGCGAAACGAGGCGGGCGATCGGATGCGGCGTCGCGCTCTTCTCGCGGGCGACGACGAGGTTGTGGTCATAGGTGTCGACGACCCCCGTCACGCCCTCGCCGACGCGACGGCCGGCGCGGAAGTCGAAGGGCGTGCCCTCGACCGGACGGAACTCGCCGGTCGGGATCTTGCCGGCGTCGACCGGCAGGTAGGTCTCGGCCGGGATGGTCAGCACGTGGTCGCGGATCGTGCCGGCGCCGTCGAGGTTGAAATAGCTGTGCTGCGCCAGGTTGAGCGGCGTCGGCTTGTCGGTGGTGGCGCGGATCGAGGTCTTGAGCGTCGCCGGCGTCTCGATCGAATAGGTCAGCTCGACCTCGACCTTGCCCGGATAGCCTTCCTCGCCGTCCTCGCCCGTGATGCCGAGCGTCACGCTCGACGCATCGGCGCGGAGAAGCTTCCACACCCGCGTGCCAAAGCCCTTGAAGCCGCCATGCAGGTGGTTCGGCGCCTCGTTCGGCGAGACCTGGTAGGCGTTGCCGTCGATCTCGAAGCGGCCACCGGCGATGCGGTTGGCGAAGCGGCCGGCGACGGCGCCGAAATAGTTGGGATTGCGCAGATAGCCCTCGATCGTGTCGTAGCCGAGCACGAGCGGATGCGGCACGCCGGCGAGGCGGACGTCCTGGATCACCGCGCCATAGGTGATGATTGTCGCCGTGAGGTCGCCATTCGAGATCGTGACGGCTTCGACGGGCGTGCCGTCGGGAAGGGCGCCGAAGGAGCGGGAAGGCATGGGGGCATCTCCGGAAGTGCGTTGCGTCTGTCTCGCGATGTGTCTGGCTCTTCACCTCTCCCTGAGGGAGAGGTCGGACCGCCAGGTCCGGGTGAGGGTTTAGGGAACCCTCCGGTGAGGCCGTAAACCCTCACCCGCCGGCCTGCGGCCGTCGACCTCTCCCTCAGGGAGAGGTGCAAAGGCGTTCTGGCGCTTCAAGGATACATCCTGTTTCGGCGGAGAGGGCTCAAGCGGCATCGTCAGATCGTCTGGTTGTAGGCGCCGACCTCGGGGTTCTCGCGCAGCACACCGTCGACCGCCTTGAAGATCTCGTGCATGCGCGCCTCGGAGACCGGGCTCTCGACCACGACCACCAGCTCCGGCTTATTGGACGAGGCGCGGACGAGGCCCCAGGTGCCGTCCTCGGTGACGACGCGCACGCCGTTGACCGTGACGAGGTCGATGATCTTCTGGCCGGCGACGGGCTCGCCCCTGGCGCGCATCTCCTCGAAGCGCTTCACCACCTTGTCGATGACGCCGTATTTCTTCTCGTCGTCGCAATGCGGCGACATGGTCGGCGAGCCCCAGGTCTTGGGCAGCGCGTTCTTGAGATCCGCCATGGTCTTGCCGGGGTTGCGATCGAGCATGTCGAGGATCGCCAGCGCCGAGACGAGGCCGTCGTCATAGCCGCGGCCGATCGGCTGGTTGAAGAAATAGTGGCCCGACTTCTCGAAGCCGGCGAGCGCGTTCAGCGCGTTGACGCGGCGCTTGATGTAGGAGTGGCCGGTCTTCCAGTAATCGGCCTTGACGCCATTGGCGATCAGCACCGGATCGGTGGCGAACAGGCCGGTCGACTTCACGTCGACGACGAAGGTGGCGTTCGGGTGCAGCGCCGACAGGTCGCGCGCCAGCATTACGCCGACCTTGTCGGCGAAGATCTCCTCGCCCTCATTGTCGACCACGCCGCAGCGGTCGCCGTCGCCGTCGAAGCCGAGGCCAACCGCCGCGCCATGCTCCAGCACCGCGTCGCGGATCGCGTGCAGCATTTTGAGGTCTTCGGGGTTCGGGTTGTAGCGCGGGAAGGTGAAGTCGAGTTCGGCATCCATCGGGATGACGTCGGCGCCGATCATCTCCAGCACCTTGGGCGCGAAGGCGCCGGCCGTACCATTGCCGCAGGCGGCGATCACCTTGATCGGGTGCTTCAGCTTCGGCCGGTTGGTGATGTCGGCCATGTAGCGGGCCGGGAAATTCTCGTGGAAGACGTAGGAGCCGCCGCCGCGCAGGTCGAAGGCGGCGGTGAGCACGATCTCCTTCAGCCTGGTCATCTCGTCCGGGCCGAAGGTCAGCGGCCGCGCCGCGCCCATCTTCACGCCGGTCCAGCCATTCTCGTTGTGCGAGGCGGTGACCATGGCGACGGCCGGCACGTCGAGATCAAACTGGGCGAAATAGGCCATCGGCGTCACGGCGAGGCCGATGTCGTGCACCCTGACGCCGGATGCCATCAGGCCGGTCGTAAGCGCCAGCTTGATTGAGGCGGAATAGGAGCGGAAGTCGTGGCCGGTGACCAGCTCGCGCTTGACGCCAAGCTCGCCGAGCAGCGTGCCGAGGCCCATGCCGAGCGCCTGCACGCCCATCAGATTGATCTCGTCGCCGAACAGCCAGCGCGCGTCATATTCACGGAAGCCCGTCGGCTTCACCATCGGCTTCGACTCGAAGTCGTAGGTGTTGGGAACGAGCTTCGGAACCGGCGTCGGAAACATGGGGAACTCCCGTCAAGAATGTCGGAACGGAGATTGGCGCGGAAATCGTTGCCAAAGCAACACCATGGCCGGCGACGCCGGGGGAATGCGCGGTGGCGCGAGGCGAAACGGCCGGCGAAGCGACCCGGGCGGCAAGGGTGACCGGCCGGACAAGGGGGTAAACCCGCCCGTCCCGACACGGTTCCGTCTCGGGGCGCGGGCGCGCCGCCCACCTTGACGCTTCACCGGGCGCCCCCCTAACGTCCGGCCTCCTTATTCCCTCGCCCATGGAGTGCCGCGCGTGGCCCAGAAGCTCATTCTCGACGTCGATACCGGAACCGACGACGCCGTCGCCATCATGCTGGCGGCGCTGCATCCGGAAATCGAGCTGGTTGGCGTCACCACGGTGAACGGCAATGTCGAGGTCAAGTTCTGCACCGACAACACGCTGCGCGTGCTCGACCATATCGGCCGCTCCGACATCCCGGTCTACGAAGGCTCGAACCGGCCCTTCGTGCGCGACAATTTCCCGGTCGCCCGCGGCGTCACCGACCAGGCCTCGAAGTTTCATGTCGAGACGCTGCCCGTTCCGGCGGCGAAGTCGAAGAAGGCCGACAAGGGCGCCGTCGACTATCTCGTCGAGACCTATCGCAACGCCAAGGATCCGATCACGCTGATGCCGGTCGGCCCGCTTACCAACATCGCCGCCGCGCTCGCCGCCGATCCGGATTTCGCCAGGCGCGTGCCGGAGCTGATCATCATGGGCGGCGGCCACGAGATCGGCAACATGACGCCCTCGGCCGAGTTCAACATCTGGGCCGATCCGGAAGCGGCGGCGCGCGTGCTGAACGCCGGCTTCGAGAAGGTGACGCTGGTGACGCTCGACGCGACGCATCGGGCGCTGGTCTCTTATGCCGATTGCGACCGCCTCGCCGCGCTGGGCACTCCGGCCGGCCAGGCGACGTCGGACATCGTCCGCTTCCGCATCGAGATGCACGACATCGCCCAGAAGATGGACGTGCTCGGCACCGCGCCGGTGCATGACGCGGTCTGCGTCGCCTATCTCGTCGATCGCGCGATCCTGACCACCCGCCGCCATCACGTCGACGTCGAGACCGGCGGCGCGCTCACCGTCGGCCGCACCGTCATCGACACCCATTTCCGGGGCAATCGCGAGCCCAACGCCGACGTCGCCTTCGACGCCGATCCGAAGCGCTTCGTCGACATGCTGGCCGAGATCTTCGCCCGCCCGCACGGGTAAGGCCTGGCCACCCTCCGAATCGAGCGGCGGCGCCGTCCGCGCTGCCGCCGCTCTCCCGCGTTTCGGCGCAGGCCCGAGCTCCGGCGTACGCCCACGCTCCGCCGTCATCCCCGCGAAGGCGGGGATCCATGGATTCGCTGCCGGAGCTCCAGCCGAACCGCGCCATTGCCGTCCACGGCCTGGCGACCGGCCTCCTCCTTGCGGCGTAGCCGGCCCCCGACCTATTGCCGTGCCGGCCTCGCCTCTCGGCGGAACGACAGCCGCCGCCGGCCTGCTAATCTCGTCCTCCCCGACATCGAGGGCTGGACGGCCGATGGGTGCGCTGCGCGTTCTGAAAGGGATCCTCAATCATCCGCTCAACCGGCCGGCGCGTGGCGCGGCGCTGGCCCGGCTGATCCGCTGGCAGATCGCCGCGCGCGCGATGCCCGCCGGCATCGCCTTGCCCTTCGTCGACGATACGGTACTGCTGACGCGCCATGGCATGACCGGCGCCACCGGCAACTGGTATTGCGGGCTGCACGAACCTGCCGAGATGGCCTTCGTGCTGCACATGCTGCGGCCGGGCGCGCTGTTCGTCGATGTCGGCGCCAATATCGGTAGCTACACGATCCTGGCGGCGGCGACGGGCGCCGACGTCGTGGCGATCGAGCCGATCCCCGCCACCTTTTTCCGCCTCGCCGCCAATATCGACCTGAACGGCTTCGGCGACCGCGTCGCGCGCTTTCATGGCGGCGTCGGTGATCAGGCGGGGACGCTGCGCTTCACCGCCGCGCACGACACCATGAACCACGTCGTCGAGGACGAGGCAGGCGAGTCGTCCATCGCGGTCGAGGTGAAACCGCTCGATACCATCCTCGACGGAAGGCGGCCGCAGCTGATCAAGATCGACGTCGAGGGCTACGAATTGCCGGTGCTGCGCGGCGCGTCGGCGGCGGCCTTGGCCGACCCGGACCTGCTGGCGCTGGTGGTAGAAACCAACGGATCGGGCGCACGCTACGGCGTCGACGGGCGCGAGATCTTCGCGTTTCTCGAGCGCTTCGGCTTCGTGCCGGCCGGTTATGACCCGTTTGCGCGCCGCCTCGGCAAAGCCGGATCCGGTGGCGACAACACGATTTTCGTGCGCGACGCCGAACGGGTCGCCGCGCTCTGCGCGAGCGCGCCGCGCTACCGGCTGGTGAACGGCACGATCTAGCGCGTTTTCAAGCGAAGTGGATACCGGTTCGCGTCAAAAAAAACGCGACAACGCAAATAGTTAGAGCTTTCGTCGTTTCCATGAAACGATGAAAGGCTCTAGCGCCTCAGCCCCGGCGGACCACCGGCTCGGACGGCACGTCGAAGCGCTGGATGCCCTTCCTTTCCGCTTCGTCGAGCGCGTCCGCGTAGCCGGCATCGGCGTAGCGCATGACGCCGAGCGAGGTGTCGTTGGTGAGCGCCCGCTCCAGACGTTCGGCGGCTTCCGGCGTGCCGTCGGCGACGAGCGTGACGCCGGCCGAGGTCATGTAGCCGGCATAGCCGCCGCCGCCCGAATGCACCGTGACCAGGTCGGCGCCGGAGGCGGAGAGCGCCATGGCGTCGAGCAGCGGCCAGTCGGCGATGGCGTCGGAGCCGTCGTGGAGATTCTCCGTCATGATGTTCGGATGCGCCATCGCGCCGGCGTCGAGGTGATCGCGCGAAAACGCGATCGGCCCGGTGAGCTCGCCCGACGCCACCATTTCGTTGACGGCGAGTGCCAGTTCCGTCCGCGCGCCATGGCCGAGCCAGGCGATGCGGGCCGGCAGCCCCTCGAACGGCACGTTCTGGCGCGCCAGGCGGATCCAGTTGGCGACGATGCGGTCGTCGGGAAAGAGGTTCAGCACGCGCTCGTCGATGCGGCGGATGTCCTCGGGATCGTTGGTGAGCGCCATCCAGCGGAACGGCCCGATGGCGCGGGCGAACAGCGGCCGCAGATACGCCTCGGTGAAGATCGGGATGTCGAAGGCGTTCGCGACGCCGGCCGCCTTCGCCTGGGTGCGGATCAGGTTGCCATTGTCGAACACCACCGAGCCGTGGCGCTGGAAATCGAGCATCGCCTCGACATGCGGGACGATCGACGCGCGCGACAGCGCCATCAGCCTGGCCGGGTCCGACTGGCGCAGCGCCCGCACCTCGGCGAGCGGCAACCCGGCCGGCACATAGCCATAGACGAGGTCGTGCGCCGAGGTCTGGTCGGTGACGATGTCGGGATAGATGCCGCGCCGGACGATCTCGGGGTAGATCTCGGCGGCGTTGCCGACGAGGGCGACGGAGAGCGCCTCGCGGTGGTGGCGGGCGTGCGCAATCCGCTGCAGCGCCGTGTCGAGGTCGGGCGCGATCTCGTCGACATAGCCGATCGCCTTGCGCTTCGCCGCCCGCTCCGGATCGACGTCGACGACGAGGATGGCGGCGTTGGCCATGCGGCCGGCGAGCGGCTGCGAGCCGCCCATGCCGCCGAGCCCGGCCGAGAGGATGAAGCGCCCGGCGAGATCGCCGCCAAAGTGCCGTTCGGCGATTCGCATGAAGATCTCGTAGGTGCCCTGGATGACGCCCTGGCTGCCGATATATTGCCAGGCGCCGGCCGTCAGCCCGCCCCAGCAGATCAGCCCCTTCTTCTCCAGCTCGTAGAAATATTCCGCCTTCGCCCATTGGCCGACGATGTTGCAGTTGGCCATGATGACGATGGGCGCCTGCACCTGCGTCCTCAGCAGTCCGATCGGCTTGCCGGACTGGACGACCAGCGTCTCGTCCTCGTCCATCGTCATCAGCGCGTCGACGATCGCGTCATGCGCCGCCCAGTTGCGCGCCGCCTTGCCGAGGGCTGCGTAGACGACGAGCCCGTCCGGGTCCTCGCCGACCGAGAGCACGTTTTCCAGAAGCCGCAGCAGCCCCTCCTGCCGCCAGCCCTTGCAGCGGAGCGTCGTGCCGGAGGTGACGGGATAGCGCGGGTGCTGCATCACTTCTTGCCCTTCCGCTTCTTCTTCGTCGCTTCCTCGAAGATATAGCGGGCGATCTCGATGCCCATCGCCGCCTCGACCGGCGGGTAGACGGAGGGATCGAGCACGCCGGCCGAGAGCGGGATGATCGCCTTCGGCACATGCAGCACATGCACCGTCATGCCGACATGGAGCTGCCCGACCGAGAGCGGCTCGCCGTCCTTGTCGAGCGTGGTGATCACGTCCGGGAAGGTGGCGAGGCGGCCGCCGTCGGCGTCGTCGATCGCCATGTATTCGTTCATGACGTGCAGCGTCGTTGCCTTGGCGCCGCTGCCGATCACCACCTGACCAATGTCGAAGGCGGAGTTGGTGTAGACGACGTCCTTTTTCGCGATCCGGCCCGAGACGGCGATTGTCCCGCCCGTCACCCTGCAGATCGCGTCGATCACGGCGCTCGCCGACCCCTTGCCGGCGCCCTTGCCCTCCGCCGCGAGGATCGCCTCGCCGAGCGCCAGCGCCATCGAGATGCCGCCGAGCGCCGCGTTCTTCTTCACATAGCTGGCGCGGACCGGGTTGCGGGCCGAGGCGATGAAGCCGCCCGACATGTCGGAAGCCGTCCGGAGCACGGGCGAGACCTTGGCGGTGGCGCCGCGCACCACCAGCTCGATGTAGCGGTTCTCGGCCCTGTTTCCCCCGACCGCCGTCTGGATGGTCGCCTCCGGCGAGGCGGCGAGGCCGATCGAGCCCATGTCACCGGTCGGATGGGCGCGCACGTCGCCGACCGCGTCGAGCACCTTGGTGCCGAGGACGGCCGAGGGCAGCCAGCCGTTCAGCGTCGAGGAGCGGCCGTTCTGGCCGACCATCAGCGCCGCGATCGGCTCGCCCAGCGCCTCCTGCAGCAGCCGCACGGCGTGGACATAGTCGACGCCCTGCATCTCCCACGCCGTGGTGCCGGCCGGCGCGCCGATCGCCGCCGCCGTCGCCACCCAGTCGTCCTTTTCCAGTTCCTCGATCGAGACCAGCTCGGGCCGGCCGATGCGGACCGCGGCGAGGCCGAGCATGCGGCCATGGTCGGCCCAACCGCCGCCGCCCGCCGCATAGACCGAGCCACCCCGCACGGCGGCCTCGACGTCCCTCTCGGTCAGTATGCGGCCCATGATGGCGGTTCCTTTCAGGAGCGGTTCGAGCGAGGCATTCCGGTTCGGTCTCAGGCGAGCATCGTGTCGAGCCGCAGCAGCGCCTCGTGCAGCACGGCGGCGCCGGCGGCGATCTCGCCGGGCTCCGACCATTCCTCCGGCGTGTGGCTGCGGCCGTCCTTCGATGGAATGAAGATCATCGCCGCCGGCGCGATGCGCGAGAACCAGGCCATGTCGTGGCCGGCGCCGGACGCCATGCGCATCGCGTCGAGGCCGAGCGTGTCGCTCGCGCCTTCCAGCACGTCGAGCAGCATCGGATCGGAGAGCGCCGGCAGCGCGTCGGAGATGACGCGGAAATCGGCCAGCCGCGTGCCCGTGCCGCCGAGCGCCCGCTGCAGCAGCGGCGGCAGCTCGGTGACGAAGCCCTCGAGGAAGCCGCGCTCCTCGGCGCGCGCGTCGACGAGCATGGTGACCCGGCCCGGCACCACATTGGCCGCGTTCGGCTCGATCCGGAATTCGCCCACCGTGGCGACGAAATGGCCATGGCCGGCGGCGGCGCGGCGGCGCGCATCCTTGGCGATGGCGGTGACGACGGCGGCGCCGCCGGCGAGCGCGTCCTGGCGGAGCGTCATCGGCGTCGTGCCGGCGTGGTCGGCGCGGCCCTCGACGGTGATCTCGATCCGCGTGATGCCGGCGATCGCCGTGACGATGCCGATGTCGCGGCGCTGGTCGGCGAGCACCGGCCCCTGCTCGATATGCAGCTCCAGATAGGCGGCGATGTCGGTGCGCCGCGCCTCGCCGAGATGGTCGATGCTGCCGCCCATCCGCTCGATCGCGGCGGCCAGCCGTTCGCCGGTCGGCTCCTGCCGGTTCAGCTGTTCCGCCGACAGCGCGCCGGCGACGGCGCGGCTGCCGATGCAGGACAGGCCGAAGATCGAGACCTCCTCGGCCAGGCAGTCGATGATCTCGACGGCGTGGTCCAGTTCCCGGCCGTCCCGGGCCAGGCTGCGGGCGACGGCGATGCCGGCCATCACGCCGGCGGTGCCGTCGAAGCGGCCGCCATCCGGCACGGTGTCGCTGTGCGAGCCGATCACGATCGCCCGCGCATCCGCCCGGCGCCCCTCGCGGCGACCGATCAGGTTGCCGGCGGGATCGATGCGGACGGCGAGGCCGGCCTCGCGCATGCGCGCGGCGACGAAGGCGCGACCCTCGAGGAACATTGGCGAGAAGGCGCGCCGGGTCCAGGGCCGGTCGGGTTCGGTCCGCGCGGCGAGCGCCATCAGATCGTCCCAGAGCCCGGTCTCGTCGATGGGCAGATTGGTGCGCATGATGCGGTTCAGCGTCCGATCGGCAGGGTGACCGGCGGCCGGACGAAGCGGCCCGATCCCGGCTCGGCCAGCACGTGTCGTCCGTCGAAGGCCTTGATCCCGCGCAGGAACGTTCTGCTCACGCGCCAGGGGAGCGTCATGCCGTTATAGGGGCTCCAACCCACGACATTATGCCCACTTGCCGCTGCGTCATAGAGGAGCGGCTCCGGCGTCAGTACGACGATGTCGGCGTCCTTGCCGACCTCGAGCGCGCCCTTCTCGTGGTCGATGCGGAAATGCCTGGCCGGGTTTGCCGCCATCAGGCGCGCGGCGGCGGTGAGCGGGATGCCGCGCTCCAGCGCGCCCTTGACGAACAGCGGCACCATCACCTCGAGCCCCGGCACGCCCGAGGCATTGTCGAGCATGGCGGGCCTGGTCTTGCGGTCCTCCGACCAGGAGACATGGTCGGTCGAGACGAGGGTGACATGGCCGAGCGCGACCTGGCGCCAGAGCGCCTCGACCTCCGCGCGCGAGCGAATCGGCGGGTTTATCTTCGCCTTGCCGCCGAGACGGCGGACGTCGTTCTCCTCGTCGAGCGTCAGGTAGTGGATGCAGACCTCGACGGTCGTCGCGAAGCCCTCGGCGCGGTAGCGCGCCGCGAGCTCGGCCCCGCGCGCCAGCGACGAATGCACGACATGCGCGGGGCAGCCGGTGAGCGCGCCGGTCTCGTAGATTTCGACATCGGCGAGCAGCTCGGTCAGCGGTGGCCGCGACAGGCCATGCGCGCGCCAGTCGGTGACGCCGGAGGCGCGGAGGCGGACCATATGGGCGTCGACCGCTTCGTGGATCTCGTTGTGCACGCCGGCCGTGAGCCCGGTCGGTGCGATTGCGGCGAAGCAGTCGGCGAGCAGGGCCGGCGCGATGCGGGGAAAGCGCTTCGGATCCGTGCCGAAGGTCGAGAACTTGAACGCCGCGACGCCGGCCGCGACCATTTCGGCGATGCGTGCCGGGCCTTCCTCGGGATCGATGGTGCCGTAGAGCGCGAAGTCGACGCGCGCCTGCGGGCCGGCATGGGCCACCTTTCTCGCGACCGCCTCGGCGGAGCAGACGAGGTTGCCCTCGTCATAGGGCATGTCGACGATGGTGGTGACGCCGCCGGCGGCGGCCGAGCGGGTCGACCAGACGAAATCCTCCTGGTCCCTCTGGCTCAGCGAATGCACCTGCGCGTCGATCGCGCCGGGCAGGATCAGCGCCTCGCCCAGAAGGTGCCGCTCGCGCGCCGCCGGCGCCACACCCTGGCCGACGAGCGCGATCTTGCCGTCGCGCGCGGCGACGAAGCCGCCGGCAAGGACGCGGTCGGCGGTGACGACGGTGCCGGAGAGAACGAGGTCGAAATCGCTCATGGCGTCACCCGGGGGCTATATCGAGACGAGCGCGTGCTTCGAGACGCGGCCGTCGGCCGCTCCTCAGCATGTTGAGGTTTGTGTTTTCTGACTTCGCAAGGCCGATATGGATCCCCGCTCTCAACATCCTGAGGAGCGCCCGAAGGGCCGTCTCGAAGGACGCACGGCGCTTCCCATGCACCCGTCGCCCCGGCGAAGGCCGGGGCCCATGAACACCGTCCGAGGTGGTTGGCTTCCGGCCGATGGATCCCGGCCTTCGCCGGGATGACGGATTGTGCGTTTGGAATGGCCCTCACCCCAACCTTCTCCCGCGGGCGGGAGAGGGAGTTTGCTCCGGCTCCTTCACCTCTCCCATGGGGAGAGGTCGGAGCGAAGCTCCGGGTGAGGGGGTAGGGAACTCTCCGGTGAGGCCACAACCCCTCACCCGCCGGCCTGCGGCCGTCGACCTCTCCCCATGGGAGAGGGGAAGGGACGGCGCCTGAGACCTCCAGGGATGACGGTTCGGCGAACGAAGTCATCCCGCCACCTCCGCCAGCCGGCCGGTGCGCTTGGCGATGCGGTTCTCGAGGATGGACAGCGCGTCGTAGAGCAGCACGGCGAGCAGCGCGACGATGATGCCGCCCTGCAGGATGAAGGCGGTGTTGGAGGTCAGCAGCCCGGCGATGATCACCTCGCCAAGGCCCTTGGCCGCCACCGTCGAGCCGATCGTCGCCGTGCCCATGTTGATGACGACCGAGAGGCGGATGCCGGCGAGGATGACGGGCAGCGCCAGCGGCAGCTCGACGCGAAAGAGCTGCTGCTGCGGCGACAGGCCCATGCCGCGCGCCGCCTCGACGACGTTTTCCGGCACTTCCTTCAAACCGGTGATCGTGTTCTCGAAGATCGGCAGCAGTCCGTAGAGCACGAGCGCGATCAGGGTCGGCTTCAATCCGAAGCCAACGACCGGCACGGCGAGCGCCAGCACGGCGACCGGCGGAAAGGTCTGGCCGATATTGACGAGGCTCCTCGACAGCGGCAGGAACTCCGCCCCCATCGGTCGGGTCACGAACACGCCCATGACGAGCGCCAGCGCCGTGCCGATGACGCTCGCCACAGCGACGAGGCCGAGATGGGCGAGCGTCAGGCTGAGCAGGCTCGACTGCGTATAGATCGCCGGTGCGTTGTTCTCGGTGAACGGTTTCAGGATCGGCTCGAACCAGTCCGGCCGCAGCACGAGCGCCAGCAGCAGGGCGAGCGCCGAGAGCCGCGCCGCCGGGCCGATGAGGCGGCTCACGCCGCCCCTCCCGCATGGGCGACGAGGTTGCTGAGCGAGATCTTTCCGCGCGTGCTGCCGTCGGCGGCGGTGACGGGCAGTGCGTCGCGCCGGTGCCAGAGCAGCTCGGACAGCGCGTCGCGGAGCGTCGCCGTCTCGAGGATGGGCGGCCCCTCGGCCGTGCCCGGCTCGACGATGGACGAGACCGGCGCCAGCGACAGCAGCCGGAACGGCCGGTCGGCGCCGTCGACCAGCTTTGCGACGAAGCCGGGCGCGGGCTTGGCGAGGATCTCGGCCGGCGGCGCGTATTGCAGCAGCTTGCCGCCGTCCATCACGGCGATCCGGTCGCCGAGATGGATCGCCTCCTCCATGTCGTGCGTGACGAGGACGACGGTGATGCCGAGCCGCCGCTGCACGGCGAGCAGGTCCTCCTGCGCCTTGGCGCGGATGATCGGGTCGAGCGCGCCGAACGGTTCGTCCATCAGCAAGAGGCCGGGCTCGGCCGCGAGCGCGCGGGCCACGCCGACGCGCTGCTGCTCGCCGCCCGAGAGCTGATGCGGGAATTTTTCCCGGAAATCCTCCGGCTTCATGCTGAAGAGCGCGAGAAGCTCGTCGACGCGCCGGGCGATCTTCGCGGAATCCCAGCCGAGCAGGGTCGGCACGGTGGCGATGTTGCGGGCGACCGTCCAGTGCGGGAACAGGCCGTTGCCCTGGATGACATAGCCGATGCCGCGCCGCAGTTCCTCGCCGGAGACGGCGGTCGTGTCCTTGCCGTCGATGGTGATCGTGCCGGAAGTCGGCTCGATCAGCCGGTTGATCATCCGGAGCGTCGTCGACTTGCCGGAGCCCGACGTGCCGACGATTACCGTGATGGTGCCGCGCTCGACGGCGAACGAGACGTCGTCGACGGCGAGCTGCTCGCCGAAGCGGCGGCTGACATGGTCGAGTTCGATCAAAGCCGGCGCCTTTCGGTAAGTTCGATGACGGCGTCGAGGAGGACGGCTGCGGTGAAGGCGAGCGCGATGGTCGGCACCGCGCCGAGCAGGACGAGGTCGGTCGCCGCCTGGCCGATGCCCTGGAAGACGAAGGTGCCGAAGCCGCCGCCGCCGATCAGCGCGGCGATGGTGACGAGGCCGATATTCTGCACCAGCACGATGCGGATGCCGGTCAGGATGACGGGCAGCGCCAGCGGCAGCTCGACCTGCATCAGGCGCTGGTGCTTGGTCATGCCCATGCCCTCGGCTGCCTCGACCACCGAGCGCCGCACCTCGGCGAGGCCGACCACGGTGTTGGCGACGACGGGAAGCAGCGAATAGAGGAACAGCGCGATCAGCGCCGGCGCCGTGCCGATGCCGCGGATGCCGAGCTGGGCCGCGATCGGGAACGAGGCGGCGAACAGGCCGAGCGGCACGATCATCAGCCCGTACATCGCCATCGACGGCACGGTCTGGATGATGTTGAGGACCGGCAGCGTGACGCCGCGCAAGGTCGCGTGGCGGTGGCAGGCGATGCCGAGCGGCAGGCCGACGACGATCGCCGCGGCGAGCGAGGCGACGGCGAGCAGGATGTGCTGCCGTCCCTCGCGCCAGAACTTGTCGGCGTTGGTGGCGTATTCCTTCAGGATCGACAGCCCGTCCCAATGGCCGGAGCCGAGGATCAGCGCCGTGGCGGCGATGGCCGCCGCCAGCAGGAGCAGCCGGGCGAGGGGGCCGAGCTTCAGCTTGGCGATGGCGTCGGTGGTCAGCACCGCGAAGGCGAGCGCCATCAGCCAGAAGCCGGCGCCCGGCGAGACGCGGGCGAAGCTGTTGTCCGGCGGCACCACATGCGCCGGCACCAGGCCGATCAGCAGCGCGAGCATGAGCAGCGAGACGATTCCGGTGGCGAGCCGCAGCCGCGCGCCGGTGCGCAGCACGGCGAGGATGGTGGCGAGCGACAGGATGCCGATGCCGATCGCCGCCCAGAACGTCGGCAGCGCCGAGCCGAGGCCGAGCCCCTGGCCGGAGACCAGCCGGTTCGGCTTCAGCGTCGCGAAGGGCTGCCAGTCCATGCCGACGATGGCGATCAGCGCCACCACGACCCCGACCCGGTCGAGGCGGGCGGAGAGGGGGACCGGGGCAGCGGCGGTCTGGCTGGCGTCCGTCAAGCCGGTTGATCCCTTCTTTGGCAGGAGCCGGGGCCGCGTGGCGCGCCATCCGGGCGGTCCGGCGCGAACTCGGAGCTTAGGACGAAATTCCCCTGCCGCAAGGTGATATTGGCTAACGGGAGGTTAACGCATGGCTGCGTCGTTAACCCGGTGCGGCGACGCTGCGCCGCCGCGCCGGTTTCACGTGAAGCATGGCCGGCGGAAGGCGGCGTTCTACTTCAGGAAGCCCTTTTGGGTCAGCCAGCTCTTGGCGACCTCCTTGGCCGGCTCGCCGCCGACCTGGATGCGGCCGTTCAGGTCCTGCAGCGTCTTCAGATCAAGCTCAGCGAACACCGGCTGCAGCACCTCGGCTATCTTGGGGAACTTCTTCAACACCGCCTCGCGGACGATCGGCGCGGGCGCATAGACCGGCTGCACGGCCTTGTCGTCGTCGAGCACGACGAGGCCGGCGGCCGAGATCGCGCCGTCCGTGCCATACACCATGGCGGCGTTGACGCCGTCGGTCTGCTCCGCCGCCGCCTTGATCGTCGCGGCGGTGTCGCCGCCCGAGAGCACCAGCAGCTGCTCCGGCTTCAGCGTGAAGCCATAGGCGGTCTGGAAGGCCGGCAGCGCCGCGGCGGAGTTGACGAACTCGGCCGAGCCGGCCAGCTTCACCGTGCCGCCATCCGTCACCCACTTGCCGAAATCGGTGAGCGATTTCAGCTTGTTGGCTTCGGCCGCCTCGCCACGCAGGGCGATCGCCCAGGTGTTGTTGGCGGGCGAGGGTGCCAGCCAGACGATCTTGTTGGCGTCGTAGTCGAGCTTCTTCGCTTCCTCGTATCCCTTGGCCGCGTCCTTCCAGAGCGGATCGTCGGCCTTGTTGAAGAAGAAGGCGGCGTTGCCGGTATATTCGGGATAGATGTCGACCTCGCCGGCCGTGATCGCCTTGCGCACCACCGGCGTGCCGCCGAGCGAGATCCGGTCCTCGACGGAGATGCCGTTCGCCGCGAGCACCTGCGCGATGACGTTGCCGAGCAGCGTTCCCTCGGTGTCGATCTTCGAGGAGACGACGACATCGGCCGCCTGCGCGGCGCCGACGGATGCGAGGATCGTGGCCGCGGCCACGATGGTCTTCAAGGCTTTCATGGCTGAATTCCTCTTCAGTCGCTGGTTCAGGTCCCGATTGTTCTTAGGGTGACGCAAACGTCAACGCGAGAAAATGAGTTCGTCCGTGGTGATGGATTCGTAGAAATTCCTGACCGTTTCCAGGAGCGCCGGCTGGAAAAGGTTGCGCTCGATGGTTTCGATGTCGAGCGACAGCGCCCGGTCCTTGTCGAGGAAGGTGACTTCCGAGCGCACGCAGGCGTGCACGATGGCGACCAGCCCCGTCGGCTTCAACCCCTGCATGTCGAGCCCCTGCGCCGCCAGCAGCGCCTCGATCGCCGTCATCATCTTCAGCGCCGCGACCTGCCGGTTCAGCCGTTCGACGATCAAGGGCGCGAACATCGCCTCGTCCTCCATGCCGCCGGCGATCAGCAGCGGCATGGCGGAAACGGGCGCGAGCTCGCCCATGACGCGGCTGGCGAGATCGCCGGCGAGCTTCACCAGCGGGCCGAATCCGGTGGCGTCGGTCTCCTCCGAGACGAGGTTGGTGGGCAGCACGCCGCGGCCGCCATTGGCGATCAGCACGATGCGGTTCAAGATGTTGCGGGCGAGATGGGCGAGGCCCGGCCCGACCGATTGCAAGGTGAGCGCGAGCTCGAGCGGCAGCGAGCCGCCGGAGGTCATCGGGATGCCCTCGATGACGACCGGATTGTCGTCGGGCCGCGCCGTTGCCGCCTCGACCGCCGCGGCCGCGAAGGCGACGACGCCGGCCGAGGCGCCGAAGATCTGCGCCATCATGCGGATCGAGAGCGGGTCGTGCAGATGCGTCGCGGGAGTCCAGGGGAAGGCCTCGGCCACGGCCGTGAGCACGGTGCCGGCGGCTGCCTCGCGCGGGGAGCCGATCTTCATGGCGACGCGCCACGGTTCCGGCGACGCGCGCAGCGCGGCGGCCGCGCTCGATCCCGTGGCCATGGCGACGCGCACCATCTGCGCCGCCTCGATCAGCGTGGCGCCGGCGCTCGCCACCGTCAGCGCGTTGGTGCTGACGGCCGAGAGCGCGTCCTTGAGGCGGAAGACATGCGGCGTCAGCCCGGCCTCGCGCAGCGCTTCCTCTGCCGGCTTGAGCACGCCGCGGTGGAAGACCTGGCCCTCGCCGGCGAGGGCCGTCGCCACCTGGCTCATCAGGCCGATATCGGCGGCGCCGATCGAGCCGAGCCGGCGGACCACCGGCACGATGTCGGCGTCGAGCGCGGCCACATAGGCGCGGATCAGCTCGGGACTGCAGCCGACCAGGCCGGAAAGCGCGGTGTTGACGCGGATGGCGATGCCGGCGCGGACGATTTCCGGCGCCAGCGGCTCGCCGACGCCGAAATGATGCGCGCGCACGAGGTCGGTGCGGTCCGCAGCGGAGGCCAGCGCCACCGCGCGGTCCTTGATCGCGCCGACGCCGGTCGTCACGCCATAGAGCGGGCGGCCGCCCTCGACGGCGCCGCGTACCGCCTCATAGGCCTCGCCGACATGGACGAGGCAGGCCTCGCAGGGGGTGACGTGCAGCAGGCCGCGGCCGATCAGCGACAGCGTCGACAGGCGGAGGGCGGATCCGTTCAGCACCGCCGTGTCGCGCTGCGACCCGGCAGCATCTCCCGGCAGGATTTCGGCGGCAGGCGGCATGATGACCCTGGGCTGGGGTAGATGCTCCAGCTTAGCTCAAAAATGTGGCATCGCATCCCCGTTCAGGCGCGTGCCATCGCGCGGGCGAGGTCGCCCCGGACGTCGGTCGCCATGGAATTGATCCCGGCGAGGCGCGGGGCCATGATCGTGGACCCACTCGAATCGAGTTCCGAGGACCAACACCGTGATCGACAGCCTGATCGACAGTTCCGATGTCGCCATCCCGATTAATGCCGTCGATCCGGACGGCCTGGAGAAGCTGCTCGATTCCCTCGGCGAGACCGAGGCCGCCTGGGCGCGCTCGACCGGCTTCGACGCGGCCGCCGGCGCCGTCACGATCATCGCCGACGCGAAGGGCGTGATCGGCCGGGTGCTGTTCGGGCTTGGCCGCGCCAATGGCCGCCGCGCCGCGCTGATCACCGGCAAGTTGCCGGCGATCCTGCCGCAGGGCGACTACCAGTTCGTCACGGACCTGCCGGATCCCGCGCTCGGCGCGCTGGGCTGGGCGCTCGGCAATTATCGCTTCGAGCGCTACAAGACCAACCCGTCGCCGGTTCCCAGGCTGGTCGTTCCGGCCGGCGTCGATGCGCCGCGCGCGCGCAGCATGGCGCGGGCGATCTACATGGTGCGCGATCTCGTCAACACGCCGGCGAACGATCTCGGCCCGGCGGAAATCTCGGAAGCCATCCACACGCTCGGCGCGCGCTTCGGCGCGACGGTCAGCGAGATCGTCGGGCGCGATCTCCTCTCCGCCAGCCTGCCGATGATCCATGCTGTCGGCCGCGCCGCCGACGTTGATCGCGCGCCTCGCCTCGTCGATCTGGTCTGGGGCGACCCCGCCCATCCCAAGGTGACGCTGGTCGGCAAGGGCGTCACCTTCGATACGGGCGGCCTCGACATCAAGCCTTCGAGCAGCATGCTGCTGATGAAGAAGGACATGGGCGGCGCCGCCAATCTCATGGGGCTCGCCCACATGATCATGGAGGCGAAGCTGCCCGTGCGGCTGCGCCTGCTCGTGCCCACCGTCGAGAACGCCATTGCCGGCTCTGCCTTCCGGCCGGGCGATGTCCTGCGCTCGCGGGCCGGCGTCACGGTCGAGATCGGCAACACCGATGCCGAGGGGCGCTTGATCCTCGCCGACGCGCTGGCGCTGGCGGCGGAGGAGAATCCGGCCCTGCTCGTCGATCTCGCGACGCTGACCGGCGCCGCCCGCGTGGCGCTCGGCCCGGAGATCCCGGCCGTCTTCACCCATGACGAGGGCCTCGCCGCCGATCTCGCCCGCCATGCCGAGGAGCGCGCCGACCCGCTCTGGCGGCTGCCGCTCTGGGCGCCCTATGAATCGATGATCGATTCCAAGATCGCCGACATCAACAATGCCGGCACCGGAGGCTTCGCGGGCTCGATCACGGCGGCGCTGTTCCTCGATCGTTTCGTGCCGAAATCGATCCCCTGGATCCATGGCGACATCTATGCCTGGAACCCCTCCGGCAAGCCGGGCCGGCCGGAAGGCGGCGAGGCGCAGACCATCCGCGCCCTGTTCGCGCTGATCCAGGAGCGATTCGGCGCGGTGTGAGCCCGTTTCGGCCGATCGGCCCTTGCGGCGGGCTCGGCGCGGCGGTTAAATAAAACGGCTCCGAAACGATTAGGTCGAGGAACCGTTTATGCCCGCCGAACTGCGGCCGACCCAGGCGCTGCGCCTCTGGCATGACGTCACGCTCGATCTCGTGCGCGACGGCGAGCACGACCTGTCGGCGCGCCAGATGGCGGTGCTGCTCACGGTCTATCTGGAAATGCCGCCGCACACCGTGCGCGGCCTCGCCGCCAAGCTCGGCGTGACCAAGCCGGCGATCACACGCGCGCTCGACACGATGGGTCGGCTCGGCCTCGTCAGCCGTCACCGCGATCCCAAGGATCGCCGCAATGTGGTGGTGCAAAGGACCGTCGCCGGCGCGCTCGCCGTCGAGCGCCTGGGCGACGTCGTCATCGCCCGCCACAGGGAGCTGCCGCTGTGACGCTGGATCCACGCCTCAACGCCTTCCGCCCCGACCTCGCCGATGCGCGGCTCGCGGGCCAGGTACAGGCGGCGCGCTTCGTCGCCGGCGAGCGGCAGCGGATCGTGGCGCCGGTGGCGGCCGTTCGTCATGCCCCGCGTGCCGACGCGGCGATCGACAGCGAGGTGCTGCTGGGCGAGACGGTCCGCGTGTTCGAGGCGACCGCCGAGGGCTGGTGCTGGGTGCAGCTCGAGGCGGACGGTTATGTCGGCTTCGTCGCGGCCGAGGCGGTCGGTCCGCTCGACGGGGAGCCGATGCACCAGGTGACGGCGCTACGCACCTTCGTCTATCCAGCGGCCGACATGAAGCTGCCGCCCATCGCCACCCTGTCGTTCGGCAGTCGACTGGCGCTCGGTGACAAGGCCGAGACGCGCGGAACGCTCTATTTCCAGCTGGCGGACCGCAGCGGCGCCGTCGTCGCCCGCCATGTCGCGCCACTGGATGCGCCGCCGCAGGCCGATTTCGTCGCGGTCGCCGAACGCTTCCTGGAAACGCCCTATCTCTGGGGCGGCCGCTCGGCCTTCGGCATCGACTGTTCGGGGTTGGTGCAGCTTTCGCTCGCGACCGCCGGCATTCCGGTTCCGCGCGATACCGACCAGCAGGAGCGGGCGATCGGCACGTCCGTCGCAGACGGCATCAAGGGCAAGCTCCGGCGCGGCGACCTGCTGTTCTGGAAGGGGCATGTCGGCATTCTGTGCGACGCGGCGACGCTCCTGCATGCGAGCGGCTACCACATGGCGGTGGTTTCCGAGCCCCTCTCCGAAGCCCTGGATCGCTACGGCCGCTCGGGTCTCGACGTGACGGCCGTACGCCGGCCCTAGAGAAACGCTCCAGCCTCCCGGGGGCGTCTACTTCATTTGGGGTATGTCGGCTTCCGTCGTCCTGTCTAGTCTGCGGAGCGTAGAGGCAGTGCCTTCGTTCGATTGGAGCCAATTTCGCGCCCATCGGCGGAGAAATCGGCAAGGATGGGGGCGGTAATGCAGGAAACAGCCCGGTACATCGAAGACCTATCAGAGCAGCTGAGCGACCTCGCCGAGCAGTGCGAGTTCCATGATCTCGCCTTTCTGCTGAAGATGGCGTCGGAAGAGGCGCGGGACGCCGCTAGGGCGCATGCGCCACCGACCGTGCATCTCGAATGCTCGGTCACGTATCTGCCGTCGCCATAGCGCTCAGTATCCGCGGGAAACGTCGACCAGGTTGGGCAATGCCTCGCCGGCCTCGAAGGCGAGGATCTGGCGGTGGATGCCGTTCGCCAGCACGCTCGCCTCGCTGGAGGCCGCGACATGCGGCGTCACGACGACGCGTGGATGATCCCAGAACGGGCTGTCGGCGGAAAGCGGCTCGGGATCGAACACGTCGAGGCTGGCGCCGATCAGGCGACCGTCGTCGAGCGCCGCGAGGATGTCGGCGTCGACCTGCAGGCCGCCGCGCCCGGCATTGATGACGACCGGGCCGCCCAGCGCGCCGTCCTTGGCAAGACGATCGAACACGGAAGCATTCAGGATGCCCCGCGTGTCGGGCGTCAGCGGCACCAGGGCGACCAGGATGTCGGTGCGACCGAGGAAGGCGGTGAGTCCGTCCTCGCCATGGAAGGTCTCGATCCCCGGGATCTGCTTCGGCGAGCGGCTCCAGCCGGCAACCTGGAAGCCGAGCCGGGCGAGCACCTCGGCCGCGTCGCGGCCGAGCTCGCCGAGACCCATGATGCCGACGCGCACGTCATGGGCGACCGGCTGGCGCAGTTCGTGCCAGACATGGGTCGCCTGCTGGCGCGCATAGGCGAGGTGCTGGCGGTGATGCAGCAGCACCTGCAGCGTCACCCATTCGGTCATCCGGGTGGTGAGGTCCGGGTCGACGACGCGGACGATCGGCACGTCGGGCAGCGCCGCGTTGCCGACGACATGGTCGACGCCGGCGCCGAGCGAGAACACCGCCTTCAGGTTCGGCAGATCCGCGAACGCCTCCGCCGGCGGCCGCCAGGCGAGCACATAATGGATCGCGGCGCGGTCCGGTACATCGGGCCAGATCGCCAGCGGCCGCTCCGGTTCCGCGGCGAAGGGCACGGCCCAGGGCTCCGGCGCCCAATTGCCGGAAGCAATCAGGACGCCAGGCAGAACAGACGTGTCGGTCATTGCGAAACGATACCTTCGGGGGCCGTCTCGATCGAGAAGGCGGCTGCGATGAGGGCGCGGGTGTAGTCGGTCTCCGGCGCCGTGAAGATCTTTTCGGACGTGCCGCGCTCGACCACCTTGCCGCCGCGCATGACGATCACCTCGTTGGCGAGCGCGCGAACGACCTTTAGATCGTGGCTGATGAAGAGGTAGGCGAGGCCGTGCCGCTGCTGCAGGTCGCGCAGGAGGTCGACCACCTGCGCCTGCACCGACATGTCGAGCGCCGAGGTCGGTTCGTCGAGCATGACGAATTGCGGCTGCAGCACCATGGCGCGGGCGATCGCGATGCGCTGGCGCTGGCCGCCGGAGAATTCGTGCGGATAGCGGTGCCGCGTCGCCGGGTCGAGGCCGACTTCCTCGAGCCCCTGCGCGACGCGCTTCTCGCGTTCGGCGAAGGAAAGCTGCGGCTCGTGCACGCGCAGGCCCTCGGCGATGATCTCGCCGACCGACATGCGCGGGCTCAGCGAGCCGAACGGATCCTGGAAGACGATCTGCATGTGGCGGCGCAGCGGCCGCATCGCCTGGAAGCCGCGGCCGTCGATGCGCTCGCCCTTGAAGTCGATCGCTCCCTTGGAGCCGATCAGGCGCATGATGGCGAGGCCAAGCGTCGTCTTGCCGGAGCCGGATTCGCCGACGACGCCGAGCGTCTGCCCGCGCCGCACGGCGACGTCGATGCCGTCCACCGCCTTGACGTGGTCGACGGTCCGGCGCATCAGCCCGCGCTTGATCGGGAACCAGACCTTGAGGTCCTCGGTCTTGACGATGACGGGCGCCGTCTCGTCGGCCGGCGGCGGCGCGCCCTTCGGCTCGGCGGCGAGCAGGTGCCTGGTGTAGCTGTGCTGCGGGTGGTCGAAGATGGCCTTGGTCGGACCCTGCTCGACGATCTTGCCCTTGGTCATCACGCAGACCCGGTCGGCGATCTTGCGCACGATGCCGAGGTCGTGGGTGATGAACAGCATCGCCATGCCGGTGCGCTGCTGGATCTCCTTCAGGAGCTTCAGGATCTGCGCCTGCACGGTGACATCGAGCGCCGTGGTCGGCTCGTCGGCGATCAAGAGGTCCGGCTCGTTGGCGAGCGCCATGGCGATCATGACGCGCTGGCGCTGGCCGCCGGAAAGCTGGTGCGGATAGGCGGTGAGGCGCTTCTCCGCGTCGCGGATGCCGACTTCGGCGAGCAGCTCGAGGATGCGCTTCTCGGCCGCCTTGCCGGAGAGGCCGCGATGGATCTTCAGGATCTCGCCGATCTGCTGCTCGATCGTGTGCAGCGGATTGAGCGAGCTCATCGGCTCCTGGAAGATCATCGTCACGTCGTTGCCGCGCACCTTGCGCAGTTCGCGGTCGCTGACCTTCAGCAGGTCCTTGCCGTCGAGCAGGATTCGGCCGGTCGGGTGCTCGGCCGAGGGGTAGGGCAGGAGCTTCAGCACGGAGAGCGCCGTGACCGACTTGCCCGAGCCGGATTCGCCGACGAGGGCGACGGTCTCGCCGCGCCCGACGGAAAACGAGATCCGGTCGACGGCGACGGTGCGGTTCTCGCCCTGCAGGAAGTGGACGGACAGGTCGTCGACGGCGAGCAGCGGCTTCGCGGTCGGTTCGGCGGTCATGGTCTCAGTCTGGTCCGTCATGTCAGCCGAACGTCTTTCTGGGGTCGAAGGCGTCGCGCACCGCCTCGCCGATGAAGACGAGCAGGCTCAGGATCACCGAGATGACGACGAAGCCGGTCAGGCCCAGCCAGGGTGCCTGGAGGTTGTTCTTGCCCTGCGCCAGGAGTTCGCCGAGCGACGGCGAGCCGGGCGGCAGGCCGAAGCCGAGGAAATCGAGCGAGGTCAGCGTCGTGATCGAGCCGTTCAGGATGAAGGGCAGGAAGGTTAGCGTCGCCACCATGGCGTTGGGCAGCACGTGGCGGACGATGATGGTGCGGTTCCTGACGCCGAGCGCCCGCGCCGCGCGCACATATTCGAAGTTTCGGGCCCTGAGGAATTCGGCGCGCACCAGGCCGACCAGCCGGACCCAGGAGAAGAGCAGCAGGATGCCGAGCAGCACCCAGAAGCTCGGCACCAGGATCGAGGCCATGATCAGCAGGATGTAGAGCTCGGGCAGCGAGGTCCAGATGTCGATGAAGCGCTGGAAGATCAGGTCGAGCCAGCCGCCGAAATAGCCCTGAACGGCGCCGGCGAGGATGCCGACCGCCGAGGAGACGATGGTCAGCACCAGGCCAAAGAGGACCGAGAGGCGCACGCCGTACAGCAGGCGCGCGACCACGTCGCGGCCCTGGTCGTCGGTGCCCATCCAGTTGAAATTGCCGAGCGTGCAGTTCGGGTCTTCGTCGCCGAGCGGATAGGCGCGGCAGCGCTCCTCCTTCGGGATCATCCACCAAGGCGGCGCCGGCGCCGGCGTCGCCATCTCGTTGTTGACCGTATCGAACGAGTAGCGGATCGGCGGCCAGATCATCCAGCCATTGGCGTTGATCTCTTCCTGGATGAAGGGGTCGCGGAAATTGGTGGTCGCGAGGAAGCCGCCGAACTTCTCTTCCGGATAGTCGTTGAAGACCGGCAGCAGCAATTCGCCCTTGTAGGAGGCGACCAGCGGCCGGTCATTGGCGATGAAGTTGGAGCCGAGCGTCAGGGCGAACAGCGCCAGGAAGATCCAGAGCGACCAGTAACCGCGCTTGTGGGCGCGGAAATTTCGCCAGCGGCGCAGGTTCAGCGGCGAGAGCCAGGGGCGGCGCGGCTCGACGGTGGGGGCGTGGGCTGCGATATCGGTCACGTCAGACATCCCGCCGTTCGAAATCGATGCGCGGATCGATCCAGGTGTAGGTCAGGTCGGAGAGCAGGCCGATCACGAGGCCCATCAGCGAGAAGATGAACAGCGTCGCGAACACGACCGGATAGTCGCGGCCGACGACGGATTCGAAGCCGAGCAGGCCGAGCCCGTCGAGCGAGAAGATCGTTTCGATCAACAGCGAGCCGGCGAAGAAGGCCGAGATGAAGGCGCCGGGGAAGCCGGCGATGACGATCAGCATCGCGTTGCGGAACACGTGGCCATAGAGCACCTTGCGCTCCGACAGGCCCTTCGCCCTCGCCGTGACGACGTATTGCTTGCGGATCTCGTCGAGGAACGAGTTCTTGGTCAGAAGCGTCGTCGTCGCGAAGGCCGAGAGTGACATGGCGGTGATCGGCAGAGCGATGTGCCAGAAATAGTCGACGATCTTGCCGCCGAGCGACAGGCTGGAGAAATTGTCGGAGGTCAGCCCGCGCAAGGGGAACCAGTCGAAGAAGCTGCCGCCGGCGAACAGGACGACCAGCAGGATGGCGAACAGGAAGCCGGGGATCGCGTAGCCGACCACGATTACCGCCGAAGTCCAGATGTCGAAGCGGGCGCCGTCGCGCACGGCCTTGGCGACGCCGAGCGGAATCGAGATTCCGTAGGAGATCAGCGTCATCCAGAGCCCGAGCGAGATCGAGACCGGCATCTTCTCCTTGATCAGCTCGATGACGCTGATGTCGCGGAAATAGCTCTGGCCGAAATCGAAGCGCATGTAGTTCCAGAGCATCAGGCCGAAGCGCTCGAGCGGCGGCTTGTCGAAGCCGAACTGCTTTTCGAGCTTGGCGATGAACTCCGGGTCGAGCCCCTGCGCGCCGCGATATTTCGACGAGACCGGAGCACTTCCGAGTGTTCGGTCGGTGCCGCCCATGCCGGCATCGGCGCCGCCACCGCCGCCGATGCGGCTGGTCGCGGAGACGTCGTTGCCCTGCAACTGGGCGATGACGCGCTCGACGGGCCCGCCGGGCGCGAACTGCACGATGATGAAGCTGATCGCCATGATGCCGAAGATCGTCGGGATCATCAGCAGGATGCGTCGGAGGATATAGGCTGCCATCTCTTTCCCTAGCCGGCCTTGCCGATGGCGGCGGCGCGCGCGGCGTCCTGCCACCAGGTCATTTCCGGCGCGAAGCCGTAGTCAGGTTTGGTCTCCGGCCAGCCGAACTTGTCCCAGACCGCGACGCGGTGCGCCTCGGAAAGCCAGGCCGGAAACCAGATATGAAGGGATCGGAGCACGCGGTCGAGGCTGCGCATGACCGTGACCAGCTCGGCCCGGCTCTGCACATTGGCGGCCCTGGCGATCAGCGCGTCGACGACGGGGTTCTTCAGGCCGGCGAGGTTGGAGCCGCTCGGAATATCGGCCGCGGCCGAGCCGAAGATCTGCTCGATGCCGTCGAGCGGCGTCGCGTCGAACATGATGCGCGAGGCCATGATGTCGTAGTCGAAGTCGTTCTTGCGGCTCTGGTACTGCGCGGCGTCGACCAGCCGCATCGAGGCGTTGATGCCGATCGCCTTCAGATTGGCGATCAGCGGCGACAGCACGCGCTCGAAGGCCTGCGACTGGATCAGGAACTCGATCGTCAGCCGCTCGCCGCCCGCATTGACCAGGTCGTTGCCCTGGCGCTGCCAGCCCGCTTCGGCGAGCAGCGTCGTCGCCTGGCGCAGCAGCTTGCGGTCGCGACCGCTGCCATCGGCCTCCGGCGGCATCACCGCTTCGCCGAACGCCTCTGCGGGAAGCTGGTCGCGATAGGGCTCGAGCAGCGCCAGCTCGTCGGCGGCGGGAAGGCCACTCGCGGCGAAATCGGAGAACTGGAAGAACGAGGTCGCGCGCACATAGAGGCCGAAGAACAGGTTCTTGTTGGTCCAGGGATAGTCGAGCGCCATGCCGATCGCCTGGCGGGTGCGCGGATCGGCGAACTTGGCGCGGCGCAGGTTGAAGAACCAGCCATACATGTCCGGCCGCCGCTCGGCCGCGAAGGAGGGCTTGATCACCCGGCCGTCGCGCGCGGCGGGGAAGTCGTAGGCCGTCGCCCACATCTTGGAGGAGACTTCCTCGCGGAAGGTGAGCTCGCCCTTGGCGAAGGCCTGAAACTGCACGTCGTCGTCCTGGTAGAACTCGACGCGGATGCGGTCGAAATTGGCGGTGCCGACCGCGACCGGCAGGTCCTTGGCCCAGTAGTCCTCGACGCGCTCATATTCGATCGAACGGCCGGCGTTGACGTGGCCGACCTTGTAGGGGCCGGAGCCGAGCGGTGGTTCGAGCGTCGAGGCTTCGAAATCGCGGCCGGCGTAATAGGCCTTGGAGAAGATCGGCAGCGACGCGGCCACGAGGAGCGGCACCTTGCGGTTCTGCTTGCCGGAATAGGTCACGGTGACGGCGTGCGGCCCGTCCGCGACGACGGAGGTCATGTCCCGCAGCGGCTGCGAGATGTCCGGATGGCCCTTTTCCTTCAGGGTCTCGAAGGAGAAGACGACGTCCTCGGCGGTGAGTTGCGAGCCGTCGTGGAAGAGCGCCGAAGGCCGGAGCTGGAAGCGATAGCGGTTGCCGTCTTCCGACACGGTGACGGTTTCGGCGACGAGGCCGTAGACCGAATCCGGCTCGTCCGCCGCGCCTGTCATCAGCGTGCTGAAAGTCAGCTCGATGCGCGGCGGCGCGTCGCCGCGGAAGGTGAACCCGTTCAGCGTGTTGAAGGTGTAGGCGTTCTGGTTGTAGTACCAGCTTGGTGCCGAGAAGACGAAGCTGCCGCCCTTCGGCGCGGCCGGGTTCAGATAGGCGAAATGCTTGAAATCCGGACCGTATTTGAGGTCGCCGAACACCGAGAGCCCATGGCGCGGCTCGTCGCCGCCGGTCTCTTCGGCAGCCATCGCTGAAGGACCCGTCCCGACCAGCGGCAGCATCGCACCCGCCGCCGCACCCTTCATCAGGGCGCGACGCGTCAGGACCAGGCAATGGGGCGAGCGGGTAGCCGCGCCGCTCAAGGCTTGGCCCCCAGGGCCTTTTCCTTCGCCGGTTCGACCCACCAGGATTCGGTGTCGATGCCGACATATTCGGGCTGCTTCTCGGGAATGCCGAACTTGTTCCAGTAGGCGACGTTGATCGTGTCGCTGAACCATTGCGGCACGACGTAGTAGTTCCACAGCAGTACCCGGTCGAGCGCGTGGGTAGCGGCGACCAGTTCCTCGCGATCCCCAGCGAACACCACGCGGTCGATCAGCGTGTCGACGGCCGGATTCTTGATGCCCATCAGGTTGCGGCTGCCGGGCGTGTCGGCCGCGGCCGATCCCCACATCTCGCGCTGCTCGTTGCCGGGCGACTGCGACTGGGCGATCACCGTCGAGACGACGTCGAAGTCGAAATCGTTCACGCGCGCCACATATTGCGCCGTATCGACGACACGCAGTCGCGCGTCGATGCCGATGCGCTTCAGGTTCTGGATATAGGGGGCGACGACGCGCTCGAAGGAGGGGTCGCTCTCCAGGAACTCCATGGTGAAGGGCTCGCCGGTCTTGGCGTTCACCAGCTTGTTGCCCTTCAGCTCCCATCCGGCTTCCTGCATCAGCGCCAGCGCCTTGCGGAGGTTGTCGCGGAACGCCTGCGGGTTGCCGTTGACGGGCAGCTTGAATTCCTCGGTGAACACCTCGGGCGGCACCTGGTCGCGCACGGTCTCGAGGATTTCCAGTTCCTTGCCCTCGGGCAGGCCGCTGGAGGCGAGGTCGATGCCGGCGTAGTAGCTCTGGATGCGCTTGTACTTGTCGAAGAACAGCGTGCGGTTCATCGTCTCGAAGTCGAAGACATAGTTCAGCGCCTCGCGGACGCGCGGATCCCTGAACTTGTCGCGGCGCTGGTTGAGCACATAGCCCTGCATGCGGCCGGCGGCGGCATAGGGGAAGGAGTGCTGGATGACCTTGCCGCTCTTCACGGCGTCGAAATCATACTCCGTCATCCAGCGGCCGATGCGGTTCTCCAGCCGGTAGTCGTCGAGGCCGCCCTTCTTGAAGGCTTCCCAGGCCGAGTTCGGATCGCGGTAGTAGTCGACCTTGATGCGATCGAAATTGTGCCGGCCGACCTGGGTCGGCAGGTCCTTGGCCCAATAGTCGGGCACGCGTGACCAGATGATCTGGCGGCCGGGGCTGATCGATTCGACCTTGTAGGGACCGGAGCCGAGCGGAATCTCGAGCGTCGATTTCGAGATGTCGCGCTTCTTGCCGCTCGCATCGGTGCCTTCCCACCAGTGCTTCGGCAGCACGGCGAGGTCGCCCATGATGTTCGGCAGTTCGCGATTGCCCGGCTTGTCGAAGGTGAAGGTCACCTCGCGCTCGCCCGTCGCCTCGGCCTTGGCGACGTTGGCGTAGTACTTGTTGTACATCGGGCTCTGCGCCTTCAGCGTCTCGAACGACCAGAGCACATCCTCCGGCGTGATCGGCTTGCCGTCATGCCAGCGCGCGGCGGGGTTCAGCCGGAACTTCACCCAGGCGAAGTCCTCCGGATAGCTGATCGCCTCGGCGATGAGGCCGTAATTCGTGCCGGCCTGCTCCGTCGCCTGCTCCATCAGCGTGCCGTAGAGCAGGCCGCCGCCGAATGCCGCGAAGCCCGAGGCCGGGGTGCCCTGCACGATATAGGGATTGAGGCTGTCGAAGGTGCCGACGGCGGCGCTGTTCAGCGTGCCGCCCTTCGGCGCATCGGGGTTCACATAGTCGTAGTGCTTGAAGCCGTCCGGGTATTTCGGCTCGCCGATCAGCGAGGTGGCGTGCCGCCACGGTGCCGCGTCGGGGGCCGTCGTCGGCTCGCTCGCCATCGCGTCGGTCGCGGCGGCGAGCGCGAGCGACAGGCTGAGCAGGGCGGCGGCGGCGAGCTTCATGGACGCGATTCTCCGGCTGGGAATTCACATTACTAAGGCGGATTGCACGCAGGGCAACTCCCGCGTGATCCGCGGCAACCGACATCGCAACGAAAAAAGGCCGGAGAATGATCTCCGGCCTTTCTGAATTGTCGCAGTTTTGCGCGGCTCAGGGCGTAGCGGGCTGCTGGGCCGGGGCTTCCGGAGCCGGCGTCGCCGGAGCGGCGGGCGCCTCGGGGGCAGCGGGAGCGGCCTCGGTCGCGGCGGGCGCCGGAGCCGCCTCGGGTGCTGCGGGAGCCGGAGCTGCCTCGGCAGCCGGAGCGGCGGGGGCCTCGCCGGCGGCGGGTGCGGCCTCGGCGGGCGCGGCGGCCTCCGGTGCGGGCAGCGGAACCGGGCTGTGCGACAGCGTGCGCAGATAGGCGATCAGGTTGGCGCGATCCTCGGACTTCGAGATACCGGCGAAGCCCATGGCCGTGCCCGGCATGTCGGTCTTCGGGTTCTTCAGGAAGGTGTAGAGGTGCTCGTAGGTCCACTTCTTGCCGTCGGCATGCGCGGTCTGCATCACGCCGGAATACTTGAAGCCTTCGGCCGAGCCGATCGGACGGTCGATGATGTTGTAGAGGTCCGGACCGACCTTCGAGCCGGCGCCCTCGACGAAATTGTGGCAGGCGGCGCACTTCTTGGCGACGGCCTCGCCGGCATCGACCTTGGCGCTGGCGAGCAGGACGGCGATCGGCGTCTCCGCGGCGGCGGCGGCACCGCCTTCGCCACCGGCCGGCGCCTCGGCCACCTCGATGATGAAGCCCGGCTTCTCCGGCACCGCCGGAGCATAGATCTCGCCGGCGAAGATGCTCAGCGACATCACGACCAGGAGCGTGAACAAGACCGCGCCGAGAATCTTGTTAAGTTCGAATGAATCCATCGGTCTTGGCCCCAGGCGATTCAATTAGGCTATGGGACCGGCTGCCCCGCGGCGCCATGCCCCCCTCATGTGGCGCGGAAACTACAAGCTTTCCAGTGTGGGGCGCAATACGTATGAACGTCTGCTGATTGAGACGTTTTGACACCGTCATGTCGTCATGGTGGTGAAATCAAGGAAAATCCGATGAGTTCTGCCGCCGAGGCCCTCGTCCTTATCCCCGCCCGCATGGCCGCGACGCGGCTGCCGGGCAAGCCGCTTGCTGGCATCAACGGCGTGCCGATGATCGTGCATGTCTGGCGGCGCGCGACCGAGGCGCGGATCGGACCGGTGGTTGTGGCGACGGATGATGCCGCCATCGCGGAGGCCGTTCGCGGCGCCGGCGGCGAGGCGGTGATGACGCGCGCCGACCATGCCAATGGCTCGTCGCGCATCCACGAGGCGGTGCGGCTGCTCGATTCGGCCGGCCGCTACGACGTCATCGTCAACGTGCAGGGCGACCTGCCGACGATCGAGCCGGCCTCGGTCGCCGCCTGCTTCGCGCCGCTCGCCGATCCCGCCGTCGACATCGCGACCATCGCGGCGGTGATCGATCGCGACGAGGACCGCACCAACGAGAACGTCGTCAAGGTGGTCGGCACGCCGCTCGCGGCGGACCGGCTGCGCGCCCTCTATTTCACCCGCGCCACCGCGCCCTGGGGACCAGGGCCGCTGCTGCACCATATCGGGCTCTACGCCTATCGCCGCGCCGCTCTCGACCGCTATGTCGCCCTGCCGCCCTCGGCCCTGGAGCAGCGCGAGAAGCTCGAGCAGTTGCGCGCGCTGGAAGCCGGCATGCGAATCGACGTCGCGCTCGTTGACGCCGTGCCGCTCGGTGTCGATACTCCCGCCGACCTTGAAAGGGCGCGCAGTCTGCTCGCCGCCCCGCGTCACGCCGGCTGACCGGCGGCGAACCTGAACAGAAGTCTCAGCCCCATGAAGAAGATCGTGTTCCAGGGCGAACCTGGCGCCAATTCCCACATCGCCTGCGCCGACGTCTATCCCGAGTACGAGGCCGTCCCGGCCCCGACCTTCGAGGATTGCTTCCAGGCCATGGCGCGCGGCGAGGTCGACCTCGCCATGATCCCGATCGAGAATTCGCTCGCGGGCCGCGTCGCCGACATCCATCACCTGCTGCCGGATTCCGGCCTCAACATCATCGGCGAGTACTTCCTGCCGATTCGCTTCCAGCTGATGGCGCTGAAGGGCGCGACGCTGCAGTCGATCAAGACGGTGGAGAGCCATGTCCACGCGCTCGGCCAGTGCCGCCGCATCATGCGCGAGCATGGCTATCGGGCGATCGTCGCCGGCGACACGGCGGGCGCCGCGCGCATCATCTCCGAATCGGGCGACCTGACGCGGGCCGCGCTCGCGCCGCGCTTCGCCGCCGAGATCTACGGGCTCGACATCCTTGCCGAGAATGTCGAGGACGCCGCCCACAACACCACGCGCTTCGTCATCCTGTCGCGCGAGCCGCAGCCGGCCGCGCATGGCGCCGGGCCGGTGGTCACGACCTTCGTCTTCCGGGTGCGCAACATTCCGGCGGCGCTCTACAAGGCGCTCGGCGGCTTCGCCACCAACGGCATCAACATGACCAAGCTCGAGAGCTACCAGCTCGACGGCCGCTTCTCGGCGACGCAGTTCTATGTCGACGTCGAGGGGCATCCGCAGGATGCGGGCCTCGCGCATGCGCTCGAGGAGCTCGCCTTCTTCTCGGCAGAACTGCGGATCCTCGGCGTCTATCCCGCCGCGGCCTTCCGCGCCGGCATCGTCGAGCCGCGCGACTGAGGCAAGGGTGGCCGGCGCTGGAGCGTTTTCGAGCGAAGTGGGTACCGGTTCGCGTGAAGAAAACCCGACCAACCGAATCGCTAAATGCTCTAGCCGGCCTCCGCCCAGGCGCGGATCAGCGTGTGGGCGATCGCCATGCGCGGCGGCGTCGACAGCCCGTCCGGATGCTCGCCGTCGAGCATGGCGAGCGTCTCCTCGCGCGAGAACCAGCGGCAGTCCTCGAGTTCTTCCGTATCGGGCACGATCTCGGTCGAGGTCGCCTCGGCGATGCAGCCGATCATCAGCGACATCGGGAACGGCCAGGGCTGGCTGGCGTGATAGGCGACCCGGCCGACCTTGATGCCGGCCTCTTCCTGGATCTCGCGGCGGACCGCGTCCTCGATCGTCTCGCCCGGCTCGACGAAGCCGGCGAGGCAGGAATAGGTGCCGGGCGCGAATCGCGCCTGCCGGCCCATCAGGCAGCGATCGCCGTCGACGGCCAGCATGATCGCCACCGGATCGGTGCGCGGAAACGCCTGCATTTCGCAGTTCGGGCAATCGCGCCGATAGCCGCCCAGCGCCATGCTGGAGCGGGTGCCGCAGCGGCCGCAGAAACGGTTCGCCGCATGCCAGTGCAGGAGGGCGCGGGCCTGTGCCAGCGCGCCGAGCGCCGCGGGCTCGACCGTATCGGAGAGGATGCCGCCCGAGAAGGCGTTGATCGCCAGCGTCCGGAGCGGCACGGCGTGGAAGGCGTCGACGTCGAAGGAGGTGTCGCTGCCGACGAGGGCCGCGATACGGGGCGCCGAACCCTCCCAGCCGAGCAGGATGGCGTCGTCCATCGCCGCGCCGAGCGCCCTCGCTTCCTTCAGCGTGAACAGGCTTTCCGTTACGCCGCCCGCCCGCATCATCGCCTCGTCGCCGCGCAGCAGAAGGACGCGCGCGCTCGGATCGGCGACGGCCGCGGCAAAGGTGGATTCGTTGCGCGCCTCGCTGCGCCGGTCGAGCAGATTGCCGGAAAAGCCGACGGTCGTGCTGGGCTCGACGGATGGCAAGCGATCGAAAAAGGTACGGGCCATGGTGCTGCTGCGGTGTGCGGTGAAGGCGGCCGGCGGGCGCCGACTCGAAGGGAATCCGTTGATTACGCCACAGAGGCCCCGGTCGCGATAGCCCCGATCGCGCTTCGGGCTTGCCATTTCGATCGGGAACGACGATATGTCTCCGCGGGAGGTTGGTGGTGGACGAGCCACTCGCCAACCGGGTCAGGTCCGGAAGGAAGCAGCCCCAACGAGCCACGGCACGGGTCGCGTGCCAGCCTCCCACCTTTTCCCCAGCCCCTGGATGTCGAGCCGGGCGCGCCCCGCAGGGTGTGCTAAGGTCGCCGGGGCTTGCCCGCGAGGGCGCGGGTTGGGCGCGAAACGGTACAGGGACGGCAGCGGGATACGCATGGACGGCGGCGAAGTTTCCAGCACCCCCGGCGGCGGCGCGAACGGCGCCTACCGCGTTCTGGCGCGCAAATACCGGCCCCGGAGCTTCGACGACCTCGTCGGCCAGGAGCCGATGGTCCGTACCCTCAAGAACGCCTTCGAGACTGGCCGCATCGCGCAGGCCTACATGCTCACCGGCGTCCGCGGCGTCGGCAAGACGACGACGGCGCGCATTCTCGCGCGCGGCCTCAACTATTCGATCCCCGGCAAGATCGACCGACCGACCATCGACATGCCGGAGCTCGGCGTGCATTGCGCCGAGATCATGGAAGGGCGCCATGTCGACGTGCTCGAGATGGACGCGGCGTCGAACAACGGCATCGACAATATCCGCGAGATCATCGAGGCCGTGCGCTACAAGCCGGTTTCGGCGCGCTACAAGGTCTACATCCTCGACGAAGTGCACATGCTGTCCGGCGCGGCCTTCAACGGCCTGCTGAAGACGCTCGAGGAGCCGCCCGAGCATGTGAAGTTCATCTTCGCGACGACCGAGATCCGCAAGGTTCCGGTCACCGTGCTGTCGCGCTGCCAGCGCTTCGACCTCCGGCGCATCGAATCCGACCGGCTGATCGGCCTGTTGCGCTCGATCACTGAGCGCGAGCAGGTGGCGATCGGCGACGACGCGCTCGCCATGATCGCCCGCGCCGCCGAGGGGTCTGCGCGCGATTCGCTCTCGCTGCTCGACCAGGCGATCGCGCATGGCGCCGGCACGATCACGGCCGAGGACGTGCGCGGCATGCTGGGCCTCGCGGATCGCGCCCGCGTCATCGACCTGTTCGAGGCGGTGATGGGCGGCCGTATCGCCGACGCGCTCGCCCTGCTCAAGGAACAATACGACATCGGCGCGGATCCGGCCGTGGTGCTGCAGGATCTCGCCGCCTTCACCCATGCCGTGACCCGCTTCAAGGTCGTGCCGGATTCCGGCGAGGACGCCGCCCTGCCGCAGGACGAGCGGACGCGGGGCAGGGCGCTTGCCGAGACCGTGCCGCTCCGGGTGCTGGCGCGCGCCTGGCAGATGCTCTTGAAGGGCATCGAGGAAGTATCGAGCTCCAACCGGCCGCTCGCCGCCGCCGACATGGTGCTGATCCGTATCGCCCACACCGCCGACCTGCCGACGCCGGACGAGGCGCTGCGCCTCCTGAAGAGCGGCAATTTCGCCGGCGGATCCGCAGGCGGCGGCGCGCCGCAGATTTCCGGCCCGTCGGGTTCGTCGCAGCCCCAGGCGATTCAGGGCGCTGGCCCCGTCGGCCAGATGCGCACCACGATGAGTGCGGCCTCGGCGCCGATGATGATGGCGCAGCCGGCCGGCGTGCCGCTTGCCAAGGCAGAGCCGGCGGTCCGCTTCCAGCGTTTCGAGGATCTCGTCGCCTATGTCGGGCTGAAGCGCGACATCCCGCTGAAGCTCTCGCTCGAGCAGCAGGTGAAGCCGATCCGTTTCGAGCCCGGCGTCCTGGAGTTCGAGCCGACCTCCGATGCGCCGCGCACGCTGGCGCAGGAGCTCGGGCGCAAGCTGTCCGACTGGACCGGCGAGCGTTGGGTGGTTGCGCTCGGCAAGGGCGCGACCGAGCCGACCATTGCCGAGGCGCGCACCATGGCACGCGACAAGGCGCGCTCGGACGCAGCGGCCGATCCGCTGGTTGCCGCCGTGCTGACGCGCTTCCCCGGCGCCAAGATCGTCGACATCCAGATCCGCGGCGGCGAGGAAGACCTCGGCCTGCCGCCAGCTTCCGTGCCCGTCGAGAATCCCGACGAAGCGCCCGATCCCGACGAAGACTGATTATTCGCAACGATTTCCGAACTGAAGGAGCAATCCCATGCGCGACATTCTCGGCATGATGAGCAAGGCCAAGGAACTGCAGTCGAAGATGCAGGACATGCAGGCCGAAGTCGCCAATATCGAGGTCGAGGGTTCGTCGGGCGCGGGCCTCGTCAAGGTCGTGATGACCGCCAAGGGCGACCTGCGCAAGCTTTCCATCGATCCCTCGCTCCTGAAGCCGGAAGATGTCGAGATCCTCGAGGACCTGATCACCGCCGCCCATGCCGATGCGCGCGCCAAGGCCGAGCGCACCATGGCGGAGAAGATGCAGGAAATGACGAGCGGCCTCGGCCTGCCGGCCGGCCTGAAGCTGCCGTTCTAAAAAAGCGCGCCGCAGCAACATAGAGAGTGTCGATGGCCCGCAGCACTGCCGGTCCCGAAATCGAACGCCTGATCCAGCTGCTCGCGCGGTTGCCCGGGCTCGGGCCGCGTTCGGCCCGGCGCGCCGCGCTGGCGCTGGTCAAGAAGAAGGACCAGCTGCTGGTGCCGCTCGCCGGCGCGATGACGGTGGCGGCCGAGCGGATCCTGACCTGCTCGACCTGCGGCAACATCGATACCTCGGATCCCTGCACCATCTGCTGCGATCCGGCGCGCGACGCGAAGACGATCGTCGTCGTCGAGGACGTGTCGGATCTCTGGGCGCTGGAGCGGGCCGGCGCGATCAAGGCGCGCTACCACGTGCTCGGCGGCACGCTGTCGCCGCTCGACGGCGTCGGTCCGGAGGACCTGAACATCGACAGCCTGGTCGCGCGCTGCTCGACTGGCGAGGTGGCCGAGGTGATCCTCGCGGTCAACGCCACCGTCGATGGCCAGACCACCGCGCATGTCATCACCGACCGCTTGACCGGCACGCCGGTCAAGGTCTCGCGCCTTGCCCATGGCGTGCCCGTGGGCGGTGAACTCGATTATCTCGACGAGGGGACCTTGGCGGCCGCGATCCGCGCCCGCACGCCCTTCTGATCCAGTCCGTACGGAGAGCCTTTGTCGATGGAACAGCCAGCCGCCACGATTCTTCTGGATGCCCACCGCTTCTGGTTCCAGGAACTGATCGCCGGCATCGACGCGCCGGCGGAGCAGGTGAGGGTCTGGTTCTCGCGCCATGACGGCACTGACGAGGCCTGCCGCGTGCGCTTCGGCGATCATCTCGACGCCGTCGCCGAGACGGACTGGCCGTTCGAGACGATGCCGCCGGCGGCTGGCATCGGTATCGTCCTCTTCCTCGACCAGTTTCCGCGCAATCTGTTCCGCGAGGACGGCCGCGCCTTCGCCTATGACGCGCGGGCCCGCGCCGCCGCGCGTCGCCTGATCGAGGGCGGTGTCGAGCGCTTCACGCCGATGGAGCGTGTCTTCCTCTACCTGCCCTTCGAGCACGGCGAGGATCTCGCCGACCAGGACTATTCGGTCGCCCTCTACGAGGCGCTGCTCGCCGAGGTGCCGGAGGCGGAGAAGGCGACCTACGCCTCCTTCCTCGATTATGCCGAGAAGCATCGCGATGTGATCCGCCGCTTCGGCCGCTTTCCGCACCGCAACGCCGATCTCGGCCGCGCCTCGACGCCGGAAGAGCTCGAATTCCTCAAGGACGGGCGCGGCTACTGACGCGCCACCGGGAGCGGATCGTCGGGATCGCAGCAAAGCCGAACTGGCCGGCGAGGCCGAGCAGGCCGGGCCAGGTCGCATAAGCCGCCAGCTGATCGGCCACGGGCCGGCCGAAACCGAACCGCCCGAGCGCGAACTCGGCGGCGAAGAGCAGAAACAGGGCGACGACGCCCATGCCGATATCGGCGCCGTGTCGCGCCGTGACCTGCGAGCGCCGGAGAATTCGGCCGCATACGACCCAGGCCGCGGCAAGCATGATGGGCAGCTCCAGCGCAACCGCCGCCAAGGCGCCGATCCGGGGCTCAAGCCCCAGAACCCGGACCGCACCAAGCCCGAATCCGATCGCGAAGACGGCCAGGAAGTAGATCGCTCCGGACCGGATCGGACCCATGGACGCTATTGCCCGGCCAAAAGATCCGGCTGGCGGTCATAGGCAGGCGAGCCTTCGTCGCCGAACTCCAGCGCCTCGATCTTCGCCCCGCGCGCCGTCAGCTTGCGCGTCGAGACCAGGATGTCGTCGATATCCTTCGATGCCTGGTCGAAATGGGTCTTCAGCTTGCGGACGCGCTCGTCGACCCGGCCGACATCCTCCATCAGCTTCATCACCTCGCCCTGGATCAGATGCGCCTGCTCGCGCATGCCGGCGTCCTTGAGCACCGACTGGATCACCTGGATCGAGAGCATCAGCAGCGAGGGCGAGACGATGACGATCCTTAGCCGGTGCGCCGTCTGGACGAGATCCTCGAAGCGCTCGTGGATGTCGGCGAAGATCGATTCCGAGGGCACGAACATGAAGGCCGTGTCCTGCGTCTCGCCGGGGATCAGGTAGCGCTCGGCGATGTCCTTCAGGTGCTTGACGACGTCGCGGCGGAACTGGGCTTCCGCGGCCCGTGCGTCGCCGTCGGCGGCGCGGATCGCGTTCCAGGCCTCGAGCGGGAACTTGGCGTCGACGACGAGGCCGGCCGCGTCGTTCGGGAAGGCGATGACGCAGTCGGGCCGGTTGCCGTTCGAGAGCGTCGCCTGGAACTGGTAGCCGCCGATTGGCAGGCCATCCTGCACAATCGCCTCCATCCGAGCCTGGCCGAAGGCGCCGCGCGTCTGCTTGTTGGCGAGGATGTGCTGCAGCCCGACCACCTGGCTCGAAAGCTCGGTGAGGTTGCGCTGCGCCGTGTCGATCACCGCCAGGCGCTCGTTCAGCCGGGCGAGGTTTTCGTGCGTATGGCGGGTCGATTCGACCATGCTCTGGCCGATACGGTGGCCGAGCCCGTCCATGCGGTTTGATAGCCCCTGCAGCAGCTCAGACTGGCGCGAGCCGAATACCTCGGCCATGGTCTGCATCCGGCCTGTCATCTCGCTCTGGATGCGGACGAGCTCCGCGATGCGGCGCTCGAACTCGTCGCCCTGGATCGCCTGGTCCGTCTCCGCCAGCGCCCGCCGGCGGGCGCTGCGCATCTGCACCAGCAGCATCATGAAGAGCAGCATCAGGCCGAGCGCGATCGCTGCCAGAAGGAGCATGGCGACGGTGATCGGCCTGTCGCCGAGGATGAAGAGAGCGTCCTGCATGCGCCCTTCATAGCAGATTCGGGCGCGGAGAGGAGATCAAAACGAGAACATGCCGGCGGTGCGCGGCGGGCCGGGACATCATTCCACGTTGACCGTCTCGGCCGCATCTCTTATCTGAAACGGCTCAAACCGAGGTTTTCATGGCTCTTCTCGACATCATCACCCTGCCGGACGCGAAGCTGAGGCTCGTCAGCGAGCCGGTCGAGCGCATCGACGACGAACTTCTGCGCTTCATGGACGACATGCTGGAGACGATGTACGAGGCGCCGGGCATCGGCCTCGCGGCGATCCAGGTCGGCGTGCCGCGCCGCGTCGTCACCATCGACGTGTCCGGTCGCGAGGAGGGCAGCAAGCCCGCGCCGCTGTTCCTGATCAATCCCGAGATCCTGACCTCCTCCGACGAGCGCTCGGTCTACGAGGAAGGCTGCCTGTCGATCCCGGACTATTACGCCGAGGTCGAGCGCCCCGCTTCCGTCCGCATCCGCTATCTCGATCGCGACGGCAAGCTGCAGGAGATCGACGCGGACGACATCCTCGCCACCTGCGTGCAGCACGAGATCGACCATCTCGATGGCAAGCTTTTCATCGACTACCTGTCGCGGCTGAAGCGCGACATGGTGATCAAGAAGTTCGTCAAGGCCGCCAAGACCGGCGTCCGGCCGGAGTTCAAGTCGCACACCCCCGACGAGATGTGAGGCGGATATGAGCCTCCGCGTCGTCTTCATGGGCACGCCCGAATTCGCTGTGCCCACGCTGGTCGAGATCATCGGTCAGGGCCACGAGGTCGTTGCCGTCTACACGCAGCCGCCGCGTCCGGCCGGCCGCGGCATGGCCGAGCGCAAGTCGCCCGTGCACGAGACGGCGGAGCGCTTCGGCATTCCCGTCTTCACGCCGAAATCGCTGAAGGGCGCCGACGAGCAGGAGGCCTTCGCCGGTCTCGATGCCGACGTCGCGGTGGTGGTCGCCTATGGGCTAATCCTGCCGCAGGCGATCCTCGACGCGCCGCGCGAGGGCTGCCTCAACCTGCATGCCTCGCTGCTGCCGCGCTGGCGCGGCGCCGCGCCGATCCATCGCGCCATCATGGCCGGCGATGCGGAGACCGGCGTGATGGTCATGCGCATGGAGACCGGGCTCGACACCGGGCCCGTCGCCATGGTCGAGAAGATTGCGATCGCCCCCGACATCACCACCGGTGACCTGCACGACAAGCTGGCGCGGCTCGGCGCCGATTTGATGGTGCGGGCGCTCGCCGCCGCCTCGCGCGGCGGCCTCGACAGCGTGCCGCAGGCGGAGGAGGGCGTCACCTACGCCGCCAAGATCGACAAGGGCGAGGCGCGGATCGACTGGACGTTGCCGGCGAGCCGAGTGCACGACCACATTCGCGGCCTGTCGCCCTTTCCCGGCGCCTGGTGCGAGATGACGCTCGGCGGCAAGGCCGAGCGGGTCAAGGTGCTGCGTTCGACGCGCGCGGAAGGCTCCGGCGCTCCCGGCACGGTGCTCGACGACCAGCTGACGATTGCCTGCGGCGACGGCGCGGTCCGGCTCGTCGAGGTGCAGCGTGCCGGCGGCAAGCCGCTGCGCGCCGGCGAGTTCCTGCGCGGCGCGGCGGTTGCGCCGGGCGACGTCGTCGGCTAGAGCCGTTTCATCGTTTCGGTGAAACGAAGAACGGCTCCAGCTCTTCGTTTGATCGCGTTTTCTTCACGCGAACCGGCATTCACTTCGCTCGAAAACGCTCCAGGCCGGCCATGCCCCGCTACAAGCTCCTGATCGAATATGACGGCGTTCCCTATGCCGGCTGGCAGCGCCAGGCCAACGCGCCTTCGGTGCAGCAGTCGCTGGAGGAGGCGATCCTGCGCTTTTCCGGCGAGACGGTGTCGACGCGCGGCGCCGGCCGCACCGATGCCGGCGTGCACGCGACCGGCCAGGTGATGCATTTCGATCTGACCGGCAAATGGGCCGGCCTGCGCATCCGCGACGCGATGAACGCGCAATTGCGGCCGGAGCCGATCGCCGTGATCGAGGCCGAGCCGGTACCGGACGATTTCGACGCGCGCCGCTCGGCGGTGAAGCGACACTACATCTACCGCGTGCTCGATCGCCGCGCGCCGGCGGCGCTGGAAATCAACCGCGTCTGGGACGTGCGCAAGCGCCTCGACATCGACGCGATGCAGGAGGCGGCGAACCTTCTGCTCGGCTGGCATGATTTCACGACGTTCCGCTCGGCCGACTGCCAGGCGAAGAGCCCGATGAAGACGCTGGACCGGCTGGAGATCACCCGCGAGGGCGACCATGTGCTGTTCGGCGTCTCGGCCCGCTCCTTCCTGCACAACCAGGTCCGCTCCATGGTCGGCACGCTGAAGAAGGTCGGCGAGGGCAAGTGGCCGGCGGCGCGCGTCGGCGAGGTGCTGGAGGCGCGCGACCGCAAGGCCTGCGGCCCGGTGGCGCCGCCGGGCGGGCTCTACCTTGTCAAGGTCGACTACGGCTCAACCGCCGAACAGGCGACTGAAGACGCCGGAGAGGATGAGGCTTAACGCCAGGTCGGCGCCGACCAGTCCGGCGCGGAAGGCGGGCGAGCCGCCGAGCGTCGCGCCGACGATCTGGTAGTGATAGCGCAGCATGACGCCGATGACGGCCAGCGACAGGATCGCGGCGAATTCGAGCGGCAGCAGGCCGAGCCCGGCGAGCAGCGCGATCAGCGCCTGCGGCGCCGACATGACGACCGACGCCCAGTTGCGCACGACGATGTAGGACGCGTAGCTGCGGACGATGCCGAGGTTTTTGGCGAAGGCCGCGAGCAGCAGCGGCATCATCACCCAGTCCAGCCCGAGATCGAGCAGCCGCGACAGCACGAAGACCAAATCCGACGGCCCCGTGACCATCACGTCCGGCGGTCGCAGCCGGTGCTCGACGGCGACGTTGATGGCGAAGAACGGCAGGATGTAGAGGATCGCGCCGAAGGACCGCCAGAAGCCGTCTAGGCTGAAGTCGAAGCGCTGCAGCCCTTCGCGCCGGCCGAGAAAAAACTCCAGCGCACCGATCAGCGCGCTGGACGACTGGGGGCTGATCATCCGGCCGACGCCTTATCCGAAATACTGATCGAGAAAGCCGCGATAGATGTTCGTGAGCGCCGCGAGATCGTCAAGAGCGACGCGCTCGTCGACCTGGTGCATCGTCTGGCCGACGAGGCCGAATTCGACGACCGGGCAGTAGTCCTTGATGAAGCGCGCGTCGGACGTGCCGCCGCTGGTCGAAAGCGCCGGCTTGCGGCCGGTCACCCGTTCGATCGCCTCTGTCAGGGTGCCGATCAGCTTCTCCGAATGGGTGAGGAAGGACTCGCTGCCACCCGGCTCGAGCAGCAGTTCGAAATCGATCGAATTGCCGGCCGCTTCCTCGAGGCGGTTCATCAGCCAGGCTTCCAGCGTCGCCCGCGTCCACTGGTCGTTGAAGCGGATGTTGAAGCGGGCGCGCGCCTCGGCGGGAATCACGTTCCACGCGCTGTTGTCGACGGAGAGCCCGACGAATTCGAGGTTCGAGGCGTCGAAGCGCTCGCTGCCGGTGTCGAGCCCCTCGGCGGTCAGCCGGCGGATCAGCGTCGTCAGCTGCGGGATCGGGTTCTGCGCCAGGTGCGGGTAGGCAACGTGGCCCTGCCGGCCGTTGACGATGACCGTGCCCGAGAGACTACCGCGCCGGCCGACCTTGATGGCGTCGCCAATGCGCTCCGGATTGGTCGGTTCGCCGACGATCGACGCGTCGAAGCGATGGCCCCGCTCCGCCGCCCAGGCGAGCAGCTTGGAGGTGCCGTTGATCGAGGGGCCTTCCTCGTCGCCGGTGATCAGCAGCGAGATCGTGCCCTGCCTGTGCCCGCCTTCGGCGAGGAAATCGAGCGCCGCCGCGACGAAGGCGGCGATGCCGCCCTTCATGTCGACGGCGCCACGGCCATAGAGTTCGCCCTCGGCGATGTCGCCGTCGAACGGGCCATGGCTCCAGCGCGCGGCGTCACCGGGCGGCACCACGTCGGTGTGGCCGGCGAAGACGAAGTGCGGTGCGCCCGTGCCGATGGTGGCGAACAGGTTTTCGACGTCCGGCGTGCCCGCCTCGGAGAAGACCGGGCGCTCGACGGCGAAGCCGGCCTCGGTGAGGACGCTCTCCAGATAGGCGAGCGCCCCGCCTTCCGCAGGCGTTACCGACGGGCAGCGGATGAGGTCTTGCAGGATGCGGACGGGATCGCTGGCCATGGTGACGGGTCCCGGATCAGTCGCGCAGCAGCTCGTTCACGCTGGTCTTCGAGCGGGTCTTGGCGTCGACCTTCTTGACGATGACGGCGCAGTAGAGCGACGGGCCCGGCTGGCCGTTCGGCAGCGTCTTGCCGGGCATCGAGCCGGAGACGACGACGGAGTAGGGCGGCACGCGGCCCATGTGGACCTCGCCCGTCTCGCGGTCGACGATCTTGGTCGAGGCGCCGATGAACACGCCCATCGAGATGACCGAGCCCTCGCCGACGATGACGCCCTCGACGACCTCGGAGCGGGCGCCGATGAAGCAATTGTCCTCGATGATGGTGGGGCTCGCCTGCAGCGGCTCGAGCACGCCGCCGATGCCGGCGCCGCCCGAGAGATGCACGTTCTTGCCGATCTGGGCGCAGGAGCCGACCGTCGCCCAAGTGTCGACCATGGTACCGCTGTCGACATAGGCGCCGAGATTGACGAAGGACGGCATCAGGATGACGTTCGGCGCGATGAAGGCCGAGCGGCGGACGATCGCGCCCGGAACGGCGCGGAAGCCGGCCTGGCCGAATTCGTCCGCGCCCCAGCCCTCGAACTTGGTCGGCACCTTGTCCCACCAGGACGAGCCGCCCGGCGCGCCGGAGATGGGCGCCATGTCGTTCAGGCGGAAGGAGAGCAGCACCGCCTTCTTGAGCCAGTCATTGACGACCCAGTCGCCGTCGATCTTCTCGGCGACGCGCGCCTCGCCCTTGTCGAGCAGGGCGAGCACGGTCTCGACGGTCGAGCGGACGGCGCCCTGCGTCGCGGTGCTGATGTTGGCGCGATCCTCGAAAGCGGCTTCGACGGTGGTCCGGAGGGCGGCGAGGTCGTGCGTGGTCATCATCTATCCCTGGAATTGGATTTCGGCCGGGGGAGGCGTGGCCGTATCGGTTCGGCCGGGACGATATCGGGCACTGCCGGGAAGTCAACGCGCAAGGCGCGGCGCTGCCGGTTTTTCGCCGTGCGCTACTGCCTGCGGGTGGCTTCCGAATCACTGGGCGCCGCCGCCGCATCGGCGGTCGGGCTCGGGGCGCGGCATGGGCGGTCCTCGGGCCGGAGCCAGCCTGGCGTGGCCGACCGGCCATGGCCGGCGTGGCGAAGGGCCCGTCAGGCGCGCGGGTTGAGTCGGCCGAGGAAGGCGCCGAGATCGTCGGTGAGATGGTCGATATGCGCCGTGCTGGCTGTCGTCTCCCAGCTCTCGGCCGGGACGGTGCTCTCGCCGCGCGGCACCACCAGCACCGTCGCCATGCCGAGCGCCTTCGGCACTTCGAGGTTGCGCGGCAGGTCCTCGAACATCACCGCGCTGGTCGGGTCGATCGCGTTCTCGCCGAGGAAGCGGCGATAGGTGTCCGGATGCGGCTTGGGCAGGAAATCGGCGCGGATGATGTCGAAGATGTCTTCGAACTGATCGCCGAGGCCGATACGGGCCATGATGCGCTCGGCATGGCTGCGCGAGCCATTGGTGAGCACGAAGCGGCGGCCGGGCAGGCGCTCGATCGCCGCGACGAGCGCCGGATCGGGCGCGAGCGGCGAATGGTCGATGTCGTGCACGAAATCGAGAAAGGCGTCTGGCGAGATGCCCTGCTCGACGATCAGGCCGCGCAGGGTCGTGCCGTGGCGACGGTAGTAGTCGCGCCGAACGGCGACCGCCTCTTCGGGCGAGATCGAGAAATGGCGCTCGAGATAGAGCTGGATGCGGGCGCCGACCTGGTCGAACACGCCCGTGTGCTTCGGATAGAGCGTGTCGTCGAGATCGAAGACCCAGGAGCGAATGTCGGCGAGGCTTTCCAGCGTCGCCGGCATGGGCTTGTCCCGGGTCGTCGCGTCCGTCATCAGCGCTTGATCAGCGTGCCGGCGCCGCGCTCGGTGAAGAGCTCGAGCAGCACGGCATGCGGGGTCTTGCCATCGAGGATGACGACGCCCTCGACGCCACGGTCGAGCGCCTCGATGCAGGTCTCGACCTTCGGGATCATGCCGCCGGAGATGGTGCCGTCGGCGATCATCGCGCGGGCCTCGGCGACGGAGAGTTCCTTGATCAGCTGCTTGTTGCGGTCGAGCACGCCGGGAACGTCGGTCAGGAACAGCAGGCGGCTGGCGTCGAGCGCGCCGGCGATGGCGCCGGCGAAGGTGTCGGCGTTGACGTTGTAGGTCTCGCCGTCCTCGCCCGCGCAGACCGGCGCGAGCACGGGGATGATCTCGGACTTGGCCAGCACTTCGAGCACTTCGGTGCGGACGCGGGTCGGCTCGCCGACGAAGCCGAGGTCGACGACCTTCTCGATGTTCGAATCGGGATCGACGACGGTGCGCGACAGACGCCGCACCGTGACCATGTTGCCGTCCTTGCCGGTCAGGCCGATGGCGCGTCCGCCCGCCTCGGTGATCGTCTGCACGATCTCCTTGTTGATCGAGCCGGCCAGCACCATCTCGACGACCTCGACGGTCGCCTTGTCGGTGATGCGCATGCCGCCGGCCCATTCGGACTTGATGCCGAGCCGGTTCAGCATGGCGTTGATCTGCGGCCCGCCGCCATGCACGACGACGGGATTGATGCCGGCGAGCTTCAGCAGCGTGATGTCCTCGGCGAAGGCCTTGCCGAGCTCTTCCGAGCCCATGGCATTGCCGCCGAACTTCACGACGACCGTCTTCTCGTCATAGCGCAGCATGTAGGGCAGCGCCGTGGCAATGAGACGCGCCGTCAGCTCGGGGTCGGTGCTGTCCTCCAGCCGCATATCCATCTCAAATCTCCGCTCCGCTCAAAGGCAGGGCTCTATAGCGATTCTGGGGTGGCGGAACAATGACGACGATAGGTTCGCCGCTCGGGCCGACGAAAAGGTCGTCAGCTTGCGAGCTGGGCGATCTCGGCGCGGAGCAGATCCATGCCCTCGCCGGTTTCGGAAGAGGTGGCGATGATGGTCGGGAAGGCGGCGGGACGCTTGGCGATCGCCGCTTCCGTCGCGGCGCGGACCTTGGCCAGTTCGCCGGTCTTCAGCTTGTCGACCTTGGTCAGCACGATCTGGTACGAGACCGCGGTCTGGTCGAGCAGGTCGAGCGTCAGCTTGTCGTTCGCCTTCAGCCCATGGCGCGAATCAATCAGCACATACACGCGACGCAGGCTGACCCGGCCGCGCAGATAGTCCTTGATCAGCCGGTTCCACGCATCGACGAGCTTCTTCGGCGCCTCGGCATAGCCGTAGCCCGGCATGTCGACGATCGACAGGCCGCTGTTGGAGGTGAAGAAGTTCAGCTCCTGGGTGCGGCCCGGCGTGTTCGAGGTGCGCGCCAGCCCGATACGGTTGGTCAGCGCGTTGATCAGCGATGACTTGCCGACGTTCGAGCGGCCGGAGAAGGCGATCTCGGCCGGACCGATCGGCGGCAGGATCTCGATCGACGGGACGCTCATCACGAAGTCCCAGGGCTTGGCGAAGAAGAGCCGGCCGCGCTCGAGGCGGTCGATCTCTTCCTGGTCGATTTCGGGCATGGCTCAGCCTCGTTGCGAGCCTCAGCTCTTTGCCTTGGTGGGTTCGGACGGCTTGCCGCTGTCCTTCGGCTTCTTCTTGAAGCTCGACAGGATGTTGCCGAGCAGGTTCACGTCGACGCCCTGGCGCCGCATGATCACATATTGCTGGATGATCGACAGCGTGTTGTTCCAGGCCCAGTAGATCACCAGGCCGGCCGGGAACGTGCCGAGCATGAAGGTGAAGATCACCGGCATCCAGTTGAAGATAACCTGCTGGGCCGGGTCGGTCGGCGCCGGGTTGAGGCGCATCTGCACCCACATCGTGACGCCCATGATCAGCGGCCAGACACCGATGAGCAGCATGGCCGGCACGGTCCACGGGATCAGGCCGAACAGGTTGAAGATCGAGGTCGGATCGGGTGCGGAGAGGTCGCGAATCCAGCCGAAGAACGGCGCGTGCCGCATCTCGATGGTGACGAAGATGACCTTGTAGAGCGAGAAGAAGACGGGGATCTGGATCAGCACCGGCCAGCAGCCGGCGAGCGGATTGATCTTTTCCTTCTTGTAGAGCGCCATCAGCTCCTGCTGCTGCTTCACCTTGTCGTCGGCGAACCGCTCGCGGATCGCCTGCATCTCCGGCTGCACCTTCTTCATCGCGCTCATCGACTTGTACGACTTGTTCGCGAGCGGGAAGAACACGGCCTTGACGACGACCGTCACCAGCAGGATGGCGACGCCGAAATTGCCGACCAGACGGTAGAACCAGTCGAGCAGGTAGAACAACGGCTTGGTGAAGAAGTAGAACATGCCCCAGTCGATCAGGAGATCGAAGCGGTCGATCTTGAGGCTGTCCTGGTAGTGCTGGATGACGTTGACCTGCTTGGCGCCGGCGAACATCAGGTTCTCGGCGGTCGCGGTGCCGCCCGGCGCGATCGTGACCGGCGCGCTCTTGAAGTCGGCCTGGTAGAGCGGGTTGGCGCCGCCGACATGGGCGAAGCTGGCGTCGAAGGTCTTGGTGTCGCGCGGCACGACGGCGGCGGCCCAGTACTTGTCGGTGATGCCGAGCCAGCCGGTCGAAACGCCGGCGAAGGTGGCGGGGCCGTCCTCGCGCAGGTGCTTGTAGGTGAATTCCTGCAGGCCGTTGTCGCCGAGAACGCCGAGCGGTCCCTCATGCAGGATGTAGTAGCCCGCGACATGCGGCTCGCCGAGGCGCGTGACGCGACCATAGGGCGAGATCGTGACCGGGGCGCCGGTCGCGTTGGCGACCTCGTCCTTGACGGTGAACATGAACTCGGGATCGACCGAGATCGTGCGGGTGAAGGTCAGGCCGGCGCCGTTGTCCCAGGTGAGCACCACCGGCGTCTCGACCGTGAGCTTGGCGCCTTCGGGGGCCGTCCAGAGCGTGTCGGGGCCGGGAACCGCGGTTCCCGCCTGGCCGACCCAGCCGAACTCGCCGAAATAGCCGTTCGGGGCGTTGGAGGGCGAGAGCAGGATGATGGTGGGGCTGTTGGGCTCGACCGTCTCGCGGAAGCCGTCGAGATGCAGGTCGTCGAGCCGGGCGCCCTTCAGGTTGATCGAGCCGGTGACCGACTTCGTGTCGATGGGCACGCGCGGCGTGGTGGCGAGCGCCGCCTCGCGCGTCAGGATCGCGCCGGGCGCGGCCTGGGCCGGAGTGCCCGGCGTCGCGCTCGTGCCGGGCGCGGCGGCATCGGCGGCGGCCGAGGCGGCCTCGTGAGAGGCCTGCTGCTGTTCCTGCGCAATCCGGCTGGCCTGCTCGAGCTTCGGGCCAGCGACGAAATACTGCCATCCGAAAACCACCGCCACGGACAGGACGACGGCTAGGATCAGATTGCGGTTATCGGTCATCGTTCACGTCTTTCGGGTGAGGTCGCTTGGCCCGGTTGCCGGGCTGTTCCTTGCCACGCTCGGACCGGCGCGCGCCGGCGGCGGGACGCTGCAGGGCGTCGAAGCCGGAAATAAGGTCCGCCACGAGAAGTTCGAAGGGCTGCGACAGAGCGGCGCGGCGGCCGACAAGCACATAATCCGTCGCCGCGGCGGCGTGCGCGCCACCGGCGAGGTGGATCGCCGCCTTCAGTCGGCGCCGGATCCGATTGCGCTCGGGCGAATTGCCCATCTTCTTCGTGACCGTGTAGCCGATGCGCGCGGCACGGTCCGGTGCATCCGCGTCGGGATCGCGCTTCTGCAACACAAAACCGCGCCGGGAGGCACGAGCCCCTCCGGCGACGGCGAGAAATTCGGCGCGTTTCTTGAGACGATCCATGGTCTTCATCTGATCCATGGGAAGCCTTTCCGGGCGCCGGCCGGCCATCCCCTGCCGAATTAGGCAGTGAGCTTCTTGCGGCCCTGGGCGCGGCGGGCAGCGATGACCTTGCGGCCACCGACAGTCGCCATGCGGGCGCGGAAGCCATGACGGCGGCTGCGAACGAGCTTGCTCGGTTGATAGGTGCGCTTCATGCGTCGTCACCGCCCGGGGCGGCCCCTCGAATTCAATGTCAATCGTCGGATGAGCGAGCCTTCCCGACGGCGTGTTTCAGTTCGGACAGGTAATCCGAGCCAAGGCATGACGGGGAGCGTGCTCTCGTGTGCCCGGCTTATACGGACAAGGTCCGGCCAAGTCAACGCGACTCCGGCCGGCTGGTGAACCGACGCGTGAGCCGAATGGCGGCGGGTGTCGGCGATGGCGGCGAGGGGACTGGCCGCGCCGGGCAAGCGTTGGTTTGACGCGGTGCGTCGGCTTGGCGCATCATGCCCCGTCATCGGCCACGAAGGAGCGCCGATTGAACGACGGCAGTGTGACGGGCATCAACGTCGGAGCGGGAGACGGCGGCACGATCGAGCAGGCCGCGGTTCCGGAGGTCACGCCTGTGCGTCCGCGCGGCCATGGCTTCGGGCTTTCTCTCAAGCTGATCTGCCTCACGGTCGTCTTCGTGATGATCAGCGAGGTGGCGGCCTTCGTCCCTGCGATTTCCGGCTACCGCGTCAGCTTCCTGGAGGAGCGGCTGGCGACGGCCGAGGCGGCGAGTGTCCTGCTCGGGTCGTCGGCCTGGAGTGACGTGCCGCGCGCGGTGCAGGACGAACTGCTCGCATCGGTCGGCGCGACGGCGATCGTGCTGCGCACCGGCGACGTGACGCGACTGCTGGCGACGAACGAGATGCCGCCGAGCGTCGACGAGATCGCGGACCTCCGCCATACCGATCTGATCGGCTCCGCCGCCGCGGCCATCGCGACGCTGCTGGCCTGGCAGCCGCGCACGCTGCGCGTCATCGGCCCGGAAGTCGGCGGGCAGAGCCTCGAGCTGGTGATCAGCGACCGGCCGCTGCGGGCGGCGATGCTGAATTTCGCGTGGGCCATGCTGGTGATTTCCGCCGTGATCTCGATTCTCACGGCGGTGTTCATCTATGTCAGCCTGCAGCGCATGCTGATCCGGCCGATGCGGCGGCTGGCTCAGGCCATGGTGCTCTATTCGGAGGACCCCGAGGACCGGGCGCGGATCATCGAGCCGAGCGGACGTTCGGACGAGATCGGCATTGCCGAGGTCAAGCTGGCGGCGATGCAGGGGCACCTGACCGAGACGCTGGCGCAGAAGCGCCATCTCGCCGATCTCGGGCTCGCCGTTTCGAAGGTCAATCACGACCTGCGCAATCTGCTCGCCTCGGCGCAGCTGTTTTCGGACCGGATCGCGGCCTTGCCCGATCCCGCCGTCCAGCGGTTCGCGCCCAAGCTGATCGCCGCGCTCGGGCGGGCCATCGAGTATTGCCAGTCGACCCTCACCTATGGCCGGGCGCGCGAGCGCGAGCCGCAGCGGCGTCTGGTCGCACTGGCGCGGGTCGTGCACGACGCCGCCGAGGTGCTCGGGCTCGACAATCATCCCGACATCCGTTTCGAGAGCCGGGTGGCGTCGGGTTTCGAGGTCGATGCCGATCCCGAGCAACTGTTTCGCGTCGTGCTCAATCTCTGCCGTAACGCCGTTCAGGCGATGGAAGGCGAGGCCGATCCGGCCGTGGTCCGCCGGCTCTGGATCGAGGCGCGCCGCGAGGGATCGGTCGTGTCGATCCGGGTCGGCGACACGGGACCCGGCGTCTCGGTCAAGGCGCGCGAGCATCTGTTTCAAGCGTTCCAGGGGGGCGTTCGACCGGGGGGGACGGGGCTCGGTCTGGCCATCGCGGCGGAGATCGTGCGGGCGCATGGCGGCACGATCGGGCTGGTCGACCAGCGCGCGCCGGGAGCGGTTTTCGAGATCACCATACCCGACCGGCCGATCGCCCTGGATCTCGCCGCCCGCGCCAGGGTTGGCTAGGGGTTCCAAATTTTCCCCACAGGATCGTGAAAATCGCCGCTTGCATTCGTCGGAACGAGGCTGTAGCAATCCCCTCGTCGACGACCTGATGGTCGGCACGGCGCCCCGGAGTGTTGCTCCCCGGCGTCGAAAATCGGCAGGCGCCCGTAGCTCAGCTGGATAGAGCACCAGACTACGAATCTGGGGGTCAGAGGTTCGAATCCTTTCGGGCGCGCCATTTTCCTTCGAAAATTCAACGGCTTGACCGAAGCCGCTCTGAAGCGCGTTCCCTATGCGTTCCCCATCACCCGTTCCCCACGCGTTCCCGGTGCTCCTTTCGCTTGGTTGCGACCCGGCGCGATGATTCCAGCTCGCCGCGATCGTAGACCCTCGACGTGACTGTCGGGTCGGAATTCGCCGCATGCTTCGACACATCTTCCACGGCAGCGCCCGCATCCCGTACTTTGGTGATGCCGCCTGCGCAGCTATCCCTGTTCCAGACTTCCTTCGGGACGCCGGCTGCAGTTGCGATCTTGCGCCAGCGCTTGCTGTACTCCTTTTCGGAGTAGGGCAGCCCTGAGCGCTCGTCGATGATCATCGGCCCGATCCGATCCTCCGTCCGCACGCGGGCGATCTCGGCCGCGATGAGGGGGTAGAGCGTCGTATCGATCTTCATCTCGCGGCCAGTCTTCGGCGTCGCGAAGTCGATCAGGCCCTGGCTGTCGAGATGCGCCCATGTAAGGCCATCCGTCCAGCGCTTGCCGTTCATGCGGATCCCGCCGGTTGCGTTCTCGTCCGGCTCCCACTGACCCGTTACGCTCGACTGGCGGAACATGCCTTCGAACTGCAGCGCCTGGCCGAAGGCGATGGAATGCGCCCCGGCCTCGTGTGCTGCCGCGATGATGGCCTGCACCTGGTCGAGGCTCGGCGTCTGCTTTCTCAGCTTTGGCACCTGGAAACGTGCCTTGGCAAGAATTGCTGCCAGCCGATCGCATTCCGGCACCTCTGCCAGAACGCCGAAGTTGATCACCATGCGCAGCATGGTCATCAGTCCGTGAGCCGAGCGCAGCTGCTCGGGTTCGCCCTCCTCCTTGGGGCGGCCTCGAGGTCGTCGGGTCCATAGTGCAGGCGAGCCGTCTTCGGTTCGTATCCGCGTTTGGCGATGTCGCCACGGGCGACCCAATAGGGCACCCGAACGCCATCCGCGTGCTGGCGCCACTTGAGGCCCGGCGCATCGACAGTTTCCATCATCCCTAATTCTCTTCTCCGTCCTGGGCGGACGCGGAGATAGTGCCATGAATCGCATGGCACCTGTCCAGCCAGGCGCGCACGGCCGGCCGGTAGCGCTTGCCGATCAGTGCGTCTTTCCGGGGCAGTCCGTCGCGCTCGAGCACCGGCGCGAGGCGGCGCCATGTCTTTTCCGAGACGCCGACGCGCTGGGCGACCTCCTACTCGACCAGATACAGCTTGCCGACGGCCGCAGCGCCTCTCGCGGCCTCAGCGACGTGCAATTCAGTGGCCATGACGCCGTCTCGCGCTACTTTCCAGCGGATGTTGCACCGTTTCGAGCCTGTGCAGATCTGGGAGGGAACTAGTATGCGGCGAGCGATCGGTGATGTCGAGCGCGCGGCGGAATGGCTGTTGGAACGATGGCCGCCGGCGTTCGGGGATACCGAGGTGCATTGGGCGGCGCGGCAGGTTTGCCTCGACGCCTGGGAGGGGCGAGCGCCGGCCGAGGTCCGGATCTGGAAGCGGCGAGGCGTCGGCGCGCTCTTCGTGGCTGGGATCGCTGGCAGCTTCGTCGGCGCGGGCGTCGCTTGGATGTGGCAGGGGCTGATCGCGAAGGTGATGCGGTTGGGGTGAGGCTTGCTCGGCTCGACGACACTCTCATGCTGATCTGGAGTCGGTTTCCGCATCGGGGAGGCGTAAGAAGAGCCTTCAGAGGTTTCTTGGAGAATATTCCGGATTTATAAGTATTCTTGACCTGAGGGCTTGAGGTCGGTTGTGCGGCCGCCCTGGAACTTGAGGCGGCGATCAGGAAATCGGAGCTTTGAAAACTGAAAAGGCGGCTCCACTAGAGAGCCACCTCTATGCTGTTTCCGACCGCCCGGTCGACGACGGACTCGCACGCCCGCGGCAATCTAGGCGCTAGGCATTGGGACGTTGCTTTCCCTTGCGGCGCTGAAGATTTCGGCGTAGCTCTCCAACAATTCCTCGTGCGAATTGAGGGATCGCAGCACGGCGTTGGAGGCATTCGCCATCTGCGCACGCCGCTCATCGTCTGCGATCAGGACGGCGAGCTGGGACCCTAACTTCGCGATATCACCGCTAGCGTAGAAAAGCGCATTTTCATCCTCCCGGACCTGCTCGACTACGCCGAAAACGGGAGTTGTCACAATGGGTAAGCCCGCGTCCATCGCTTCAAGGATCACGCGTGGATAGCTTTCCATTCTTGAGGTGAAGCAAAACACGTCGGCTGCTAGCCAGTAGTCGGAGGCGTCGGTCGTCTCTGGGACAATCGTGACTTGATCCTTCCAGGGCTTCGTCGCGATCAACTGTCTCAGGGACTCGGCGTACGCGTCTTGGCGAGCGCCCACTAAGAACACCCTGCAACGTGCTCGTTGAGCATCCGCAATGAAATCGATGCCTTCAATCATTTCCCTTTGGTTTTTGCGGGAGCAAATTGTTCCCAAATTCAGAATCATAACTTGGTTGTCATCAATACCTAGACGCTGCCGCGCTGATGCCCTGCGAGCAGGTGTCTTGTCATTCGAGCTTTTCGGAAGAGCGTTTTGGATAACGACGAAGTTCCCAAGCCGATCCACGGGGGTCCACGATCGTCTGGTACTATTTGCAACGAAGACAACTCGATACGGGATAGCGAACGTGTCTATCGCCAGGTCCCGCATCGTGCTCCGGAAGCCGTCATAGTATGTCTCCCATGGCTCGCTTTCCCGAATATTCCACACGCTTGGGACTCCTGCCATTCGGGCTAGCTGTATAGCCCAAAATGCTTCTGCGGTATTCGCGTAGACAACCTGAAATCGTGCGACGCCAAGCTTTGTAAGTTGTCGTCCGATCCTCAGAAAGAACAGCTCAGGCGTTAGCTTAGCGCGTAGGGCAACTGGATGTTCGTCAAGGATTACTACTTGAATTCCTTCCGCCTCGTATTTCGCGCGAAGAGGGCCGTCTTCAGGGCTGACGACCACAGGCAATACCCTTCCCTTCCGCTTCAATCCAATTACGATCTCCGCCTGACTGTTGGGCGCCCCTGCAAGGTTAAGGTTGTGGCTAACGACAAGTACGGAGACCGGGGTTTCGGATGCAACCGGTACAACCGTAGGCTTAAGCTCGAGCCGCCCCGCTGAAAGGTGCAGGTGAGGGCTGATATAGGGGTCTTTTTGGTGCCGAAGAGCATCCCTCATCGCCGAGATTTCGTGGATGCTATTGCGCTTTCCTCGTGTGGTGCCCTCATGATGTAGGAGGGCCGCTTCGCCAGCATAAACGCAGCGATAGCCGGCGTTTCGAACGCGTAGGCAATAGTCAACATCGTTGTAGGCTACAGCGAAACTTGTCTCGTCGAACCCACCGAGCGCTTTGAATAGATGGCGGCTAGTCAACATGCATGCTGCGGTTACCGCCATGGTATTCCGAGCTACTCGAGGATCAATATAAGGGTGCTGGTGGGCTAGTCCGCGAAATAGAGTTAGCCCCTCTGAAAGCGGCCCTGCCACACTGATCCCGCCGTGTTGGATGCGGCTCTCGCTGAAGAGTAGTCTCGCGCCAACGACACCTACCCCGTATATTTGCGCCCAGCCGACCAATTGGCTGAGCCAGTTCTCTTGAATAACCTCAGTGTCATCGTTAAGAAATAACAAATAATCTTCTGAGCACCTGTCCGCCATTACGTTATTAATATTGGCGAAATTGAAAACTCCATTTTTCCTGGTTACCCTTATGACGCTAAATTTTTCTGAAAGACTTTTGAGGTAGCCCAAAGTATCCGCGTCATTGCTTTCATTATCTGCGATATATACCTTATAGTTGCGGTATTTTGTAATATTCATGCTTGTGAGCAGCCTGTTAAGCAAGCGCCACGAGTTGTAGGTTGGGATAACAATTGCGACGGATGGCCCGTCGTCCGGGAATATAGGTTCGTAAACTCCTGCGCCGGCCTTCACGGCCCAATCTGGCCGCCGGACACTGCATATTGCTTTTCTGCGCTGGAAGGCATCTTGTACCGCTCGGATGCCTGCGTCGAAGCTGTAAGGCTTTGCATTGCCGGATATGGCTGTTGATCCAGGAAGCGGGCGGCGCTCATATAGTACGTGCGGGATATGGAGCACGTCTTCCGCAAGCTCGGTGGCTCGCAAGAATAGATCGTGGTCCTGTGAGCCTTCATAGCCAGTCCTGCATCCTCCTATCTTACGATAGAGCGAGAGTTTCATTCCCTTCAGGTGAGATATATAGCAGAAAGACAATAATAGCTCGGGTGACCATCCTGGTTTAAATTTCACACGCGAGTAGTGATTGGTGTCCGAAATTACGGCGTCATCGCTATAGAATACTGACGTATGCTGGCTATTTGCCAGGAATAGGGCCAAAATTGCCAGGGCATCGGGTGCCAACCGATCGTCGTTGTCTAAAAACGTGATATATTCCTTTGTCGCCATTTCGCTGGCGTCGTTGGTGGCGGCAGATATGTGGCCGTTAACAGAGCGAAATCTTACCTTGATGCGTTCATCGAGGCGCTCAAGCGATTCTAGGTATTCGCGAACCTCTGGCTCCGTGCTGCAATCGTCAGCTATCAGTAGCTCCCAATCCTGGAAGCTCTGGCTGAGAACGCTCTCTACCGCCTCTTGCAAGGCAAATATTGGCGGATTGTAGACGGGCATTACAATGGAAATGCCAGTGAGTTTTGGCGCCCTATCGTCTAGGGCGCGCCTGATCAGTTCCGATCGCCGCGACGTCGGTGCGTTGTAGACCTGCCATGCCACCAGCGGCTCAACAAGAATCGGTGTCGATTGAATCGAATCGAGGGCTTCCCGAGATTTTGGCGGAGATGCCAGAGCGGTGTTTATTGCTGCTAACTGGTGGGGCCGGCGCGGGGCGGTGCGGGCGGAGAGAAACGCGCGCTCGTTGCCGCTGACAACGCAATGAAGCAGGGGGTTGCTACCATACGCAGCGGGAAAAGCTTCGAAATATCGATGTGACCGAAATTCGGGGCCGGGTTCCCGTCCTTCGGCGGCGCCGTGGAAATAGTAGTGTCGCGCAGGATCTGTCCCGGCTAACCTTACATCTTCATACGTCTCTGTATACCATTTGGAATCAAAGTAAACGCTGCCGCGTATTTTGGAAACTTCACGCCTCTGTCGAATCCGAGGAAGCATTCTGTAGATAAGTGTACTTAGTCTAGACAATTCTGACTCCGAATTCGGCATTCTAGGCGCCAAAAATTGGTCGCGCTAGGGGCTCGATGCTAGTTTGAAAAGTATCTAACACGCCGGTTTAAGCAAGTCTCGTTCGCCGCACTGTGACGTGGCGTCAATCGTGGCGGCGCGCGTTGGCAACTCGAAGCTGCAATCAAGTTGCTCGGCCTCTGACAATAGAAGAGGCGGCTCCCTCAGAGAGCCTACGTATCTGGGGGGCAGAGGTTCGAATCCTTTCGGGCGCGCCATTTAAGACGCCCTGTCGGGGCGTTTTTGCATTTCGGGCCTCGGTTCTCGCGCGGCGACGGCCGCCTGCGTTCCGTCGAATGGCCGGAGCGGTTGGACATCGCCACGGCGAGCCGGTATCTTGCGCGCATGTTGCGGACCCTGATGATCCTCGTCTCGGTGATGGCGCTTGCGGTCGTGTCTCTCGCGGCCTCGGCACATGAAACCGGCATGGCCATGGCGCGCGACACCGCCGCGCCGATGCAGCACATGGATCCGCACCTCGATCATGCCGCGATGTCGAAGGCGCCAGCCTGCGCCGCCGACAGCATCTGCGCCGACGAGCCGGGCCTTTGCGAGTTGGTCTGCATGGGGGCGGGCGCGATGCTCTGGCCCGCTCCCGCGCCATCGGGCGTGACGGCCCCGCAGAAATCCTATCGTCGTCACCCTGGTGAGGTGCTCGTGGCGACGGCCCCGGGCCCCGGCGATCGTCCTCCCATACCGCGTCTTCCTTGAGCCCGCGGCGGGGCGAGCCCCGCCGTGCCCCCTGGATTTCAAGCGGGACACCTGTCCCGGGATGACGCACATGAAAACCCTTTCGAGACGCGGCTTCATGGCCGCCGGCGCGGCCACGCTGGCCGCAGCCCAGTTCCCCGCCATGGCCTTCGGCCAGCCGGCCGCTCCCCTTCGGCTCGCCGCGACGCGGCGCACGCTCGACATCGACGGTCGCGCGGCCACCGTCTTCGGGCTCGCGGGCCCCGGCGGGCAGGGGCTGGTCCTCGACCCGGGCCAGCGTTTCCGGGTCGATCTCACCAATGATCTCGACATCGGCACGATCATCCATTGGCATGGTCAGATCCCGCCGAACGCGCAGGATGGCGTGCCCGACATGCCGATGCCGTTGCTCGCGCCGGGCGAGAGCCGCAGCTACGACTTCGCCCCATTGCCGGGCACCCACTGGATGCACAGCCATGTGCCGATCCAGGAAATGCAGCTGCTGGCGGCACCCCTGATCGTGCGCAGGCCTGAGGATGTCGCGGCCGACCGGCAGGAGGTCGTGCTGTTTCTGCATGATTTCTCCTTCAAGGCGCCGGAGGAGGTTCTGGAGCAAATCCTGGGTGGGCATGGCGGAGGGCACGGGGGCGGCACGGCTTCCGGCGGAATGGCCGGCATGAACCACGGCAGCATGAACGATGGCGGCATGGCCGGCATGGATCATGGCGTTTCCGCAGACGGCGCCATGGCGATGCCGATGGACATGGGCGGCATGGCGATGGATCTGAACGACTATGATTGGGATGCCTATCTCGCCAATGACCGGACCCTGTCGGATCCGGAGATCGTCAGCGTCGAACGCGGCGGCCGGGTGAGGCTTCGCGTCATCAATGCCGCCGCGGCGACGGTGTTCTGGATCGACACGGGGGCTGCCACTGGACGGCTGGTCGCCGTCGACGGTCATGATGTGCAGCCCGTCTCCGGGTCGCGCTTCGGTCTCGCCATGGGCCAGCGTCTCGACATCGAGATCGACTTGCCGAACGAGGGCGGCGCGTGGCCCATCCTGGCCCTGCGCGAGGGGGCGCGGGAACGGACCGGTATCATCCTGTCCACCCCCGGCGCCGCCATTGCCAGGCTCGAGCCCAAGGCGGAGGTCGAGGCGCCGCCCTTCGACATCGACCTAGCGCAGGAAAGCGGTCTCGCCGCCATCGAAGGCCTGTCCGATCGGGCGGTCGACCACAGCCAGATGGTCATGCTCGGCGGATCGATGCAGCCCTATGTCTGGACCATCAACGGCGCGGTCTGGGGTGAGCATCGGCCCGTCGCTGCGACCGCCGGCGAGCGGGTGGAACTGGCGTTCCACAACATGTCGATGATGGGGCATCCGATGCATCTGCATGGCCATGCCTTCCAGGTCGTCGGCATCAACGGCCGCCGCGTCGCCGGTGCCAGGCGCGACACCGTCTATGTGCCGCCGATGAGCATGGTCACCGTCGCGCTGGATGCCGGCGAGGCGGCGAGCTGGATGCTGCATTGCCATCACATGCCGCATCTGGCGACCGGCATGATGACCGAGTTCCGGGTGGCAACATGAGGGCTCGCTGGATCCTGGCCGGCGTGGCCTTCGTGGCGATTGCCGGCGTCGGCCTCTATTCCGCGAACGCGCAAAGGACCGCGATGCGTGCGGGCGCGGATCTCGAGCAGCGGATAGCTCTCGGCAAGACGGTCTATGACGCGAGTTGCGCGAGCTGCCACGGCGCCAAGCTGGAGGGGCAGCCGGACTGGCGCAACCGTCGCCCGGACGGTCGCCTTCCGGCGCCGCCGCATGATGCGAGCGGCCACACCTGGCACCATGCCGACGCGCAGCTGCTGGCGATCATCCGGCTCGGCACGGCGGCCGTCGTCGGCGACGGCTACGAGAGCGACATGCCGGGCTTCGCGGATGTCCTGACCGACGCCGAAAGCGCGGCGGTGCTTGACTACATCAAGAGCACTTGGCCACCGCGCGAAGCCGACTATCAGCGCCAGCTCTCGGGCGGCTGATCTCGGCGGCCGGCCGCGGCATGCCGTGGCTGGCCCTCGACGCGCGAACGGCATCAAGGCGCTTTTCTGTCGCGCCGGGATCCGCTAGTTCATGATGCGGGGGGAAATCATGACATTCGCAGCCTTTTTGATCCTTGTCGGCCGGATCGTCCTCGGCCTGTTCTTCGTCATCGCCGGCATCCGCAATTTTCTGCGCTATGCCGAGCGCAGCACGCCGGAGACCAACTACGGCTGGAAGCTGCCCGCGCCGGTGACGGCGCTCGGCTTCGCGTCGCAGCTCGTCGGCGGCCTGTCGGTCGTGTTCGGCATCCTGGCGCCCTGGGGCGCGGCGCTGCTGATCCTGTTCCTGATCGGCGCCACGGTGCTCTTTCACAATCCTCTTGTTTTCAAGGGCGAGGCGCGCCAGCCGCATATCTACTTCCTGCTCGTGAACTGCGCGCTCGCCGGCTACTGCCTGATGGTGATCGGCACGGCGCTCTGAAGCGTCGGCCGCCATCCAGGCTCGAGCGGGGGGCGGCGTTCAGCGCATGTCCGGCGCCGAACGGTTCTAGTGCGACACCGAATTCGAGAAGACGTTGACGATGATGACGCCGGTGATGATGAAGCCGAGGCCGATCAGCGCCGCCGTGTCGAGCGTCTGGCGGAACAGGACCAGGCCGATCGCAGAGATCAGCACGATGCCGAGGCCGCTCCAGATCGCATAGGCGATGCCGACCGGCATGGTCTTCAGCACGATCGTCAGGAAGTAGAACGCGGCGCCATAGCAGACGAGCGTGCCGAGCGTCGGCAGCAGTCGCGTGAACTGCTGCGTCTGCTGCAGGAGTGTGGTTCCCATGACCTCGCAAGCGATGGCGACGCCGAGCGACGCGTAGGTGACGAGCGGGGAACTCATGGCAGGTCTCTCTCGGGTTGGGTCATTTCGAGCAGCCGGTCGCGCAGCGCGCAGCGCTCCATGCGGAGCGCCGGATCCAGATCGCAGAGATCGGACAGCCAGATGCCGTCGGCGGCGTAGCGGACGATTTCCAGCGCCGGATCGGAATCGGTATCGGCATGTCGCAGCAGGCGCGCGCGATACCAGTCCGACCAAAGCCGCCGCAGCATCGGGTCGGTCATCATCGAAATCGACAGCGCGCCCCAGGGGCTTGGTATCTTCGATTCCATCAGGCGGATCGCCGAATCGACATAGGCGCGGGTAAAGCGGCCATAAGCGACGGGATCGTCGGCAAGCAGCGCATCGATCTCGGCGTCCAGCTGCTCCAGCAGATCGATGAACACGCCCTCGATCAGCTTCTCCTTGCTGGGGAAGTGATGGAACAGGCCGCCCTTGGTCACGTCCGCCGCATCGGCGACCGCCTGGATGGTCAGTGACGACAGGCCCGTCTCGACGGCAAGGTTCGCCGCGCAGTCGAGAAGCCTGCGGCGGACCCGTTCGGGCTGCTTCTTGCGTTCATGCGCGATCGTCATGTCCTAAACATACCATTTGGTCGGTATGTTTCAAGGGATGACGGGGACCAGGCGGGGTGGCAATGCGCGCGGTTTCGAGCGGGTCGGTTCGAGCGAAGGGAATCCGCCCGACAGAAGGTGGGTCACATCCTTCGACGAATGGCTCAGGCACCCGCCAAAACGAAGACGACCGGCGCATGGAGTCATGCGCCGGTCGCGGAAGCAGGGCGGCCGATCGTCGGGGCGACGGGCCGCGGAGAAAAGCGTCAGTCGTTCAGCTCGGTGTCCGGCATCGAGACGAAGATCAGCACGCAGATGATCGTGATGAAGAAGCGGAACGCCGATTCGATGCCGTTCCAGGTCTGCGACATCCACATGCCGAACCATTCGCCGCCGACCGACAGGAACGCGACCTGCCAGACCAGGAAGCCGAAGGCGAGGCCGCCGATGGCCCACTTCTTCGAACGGTTGAACGAGCGGGCGTCGGCGCCGAGGCGGCCGAGCATGGCGAAGGTGCCGATCCAGCACAGGATCGCCGTCAGCGTCTCGGCGGCGATGATCAGGTTGTAGGCGACATGGTGCAGGGTCGGATTGCTGATCGCGCGGTAATGGATCGTCGCGTTCGGGAAGATCGTGTCCATCAGCAGGACGTGCTGCACGAACTCGAAGTTCGAGCCGTAATCGGTGATGTTGCCGAACGCGACGAGCGTCGCGAAAAAGGCGATGGAGGCGACGAGCGCCGTCTTGCTGAGTCGGGTGATTTGCATGGTCCGTTCCTTTCGAGAGCCTTGCAGCTTTCGGAAGATGAAACAGCAAAGATTCTACAATTCGGTAAATGTCGCCGGCATCGAATTCTTGCGCACTATTGGCCGCGTCATGACGTTGCGGCGGCATGATTTCTTCGAGGGTCGTGCCTGCTTCGCGGTCCGGCCGCCGCTAGCGATAGCCGGTGGTGTCGGCCGGCTTGCCGGCTTCGTGCACCTCGAGCAGGTAGCGGAACGCGTCCGGCCGGGAGCCGTCGAGGTCGGTGAAGCCATAGACCTGCGCCAGCCCGCCGCTCGAGAGCGACTGGCCGTTCCAGCGCGCCCGCTCGGGATCGGCCGCCAGCGCCGCCACGGCGCGGCCGACGAAGCGCGGCGTCTCGGAGATGGCGAAATGCGCGTCGGTCTCGGTCGCGTCGCGCCAGTTCGCTTCCGCGACGCCGAAATGCTCCAGCATCATTTCCGAGCGCAGCCAGCCCGGCGTTAGCGACACCGACGTCGCGCCATGCGGCGCCAGATCCTTCGCATGCGCCCAACCCATGCGGTTCACCGCCGTCTTGACGAGATCATAGAAGGGCGACAGCCGGTAGTGCGTGGCGTTGTACTCCGCCGTGCCGTCGGTCATCTCGACCAGCAGGCCACCCGGACGCTCGATCATGAGCGGCAGGGCGAAATGCGCGGTGATGAGGTGCGTGTCGATGCCGAGGCGTAGCAGGCGAAGTCCGTTGTCGAGATCGTGGTCCCAGACCGGCTTGTTCCATTCGAACAGCTTCTCGCCGCCCCAGATGTCGTTGACCAGGATGTCGAGCCGTCCCTGCTCGGCGCGGATCCGCTCGACCAGAGCTCGAACCTGCTCGGGAACCAGATGGTCGGTCGGCACCGCGATGCCCCGGCCGCCTGCCGCCGTCACCAGTTCGGCCGTCTCCTCGATCGTCTCCGGCCGGTCGTATTCGGAGCGTTGCGCCCGGGTCGAGCGGCCGGTGACGTAGACCGTCGCTCCGGCGGCGCCGAGTTCGGTGGCGATGCCGCGCCCGGCGCCCCGCGTCGCGCCCGCGACGAGGGCGATCCTGCCTTGCAGATCCGTCGACATTTTCCGTTCTCCGGCTTTCCTGTCGGGCGATTTCAATATATAAATGATTATTCGTTTATAAATGAGAGTCAAGATGGCGCGCCGCAAGACACTGTCCGACGAAGCCGTGCTCGACGCGGCGCTCGGCCTCATCCACCAGCGCGGGCCGGAGGCGCTGACCTTCGAGAGCCTGTCGCGGGCTTGCGGATTGTCGGGCGCGACGCTGGTGCAGCGCTTCGGCAGCAAGGCCGCGCTGAAGCAGGCCGCGCTGCTGCGGGCCTGGGACGGTCTCGACGCGCAGACGGCGAGCCTCGTGGCGGCGGTGCCGAGGACGCCGGCGGGCGCCATCGCGCTCCTCGTCGGGCTCTCCGACTATGGCGAGATCGAAGCCTATGCGGAGGGGCTTCTCGTGTTGCGCGAGGATCTGCGCGATCCGCAGCTCCGCGCGCGCGGCGCGGCGTGGCAGGCCGCGCTGGTCGCGGCGCTCGATGCCTGCTTCGCGAATACGCCGGCCGCCCCTCGCGACATCGGCCAGTTGATGGCGGCGCAATGGCAGGGATCGCTCCTCTGGTGGAGCTTCGATCCCGAGGGCCCGATCGGCGATCATGTCCGGCGCGAACTGGCTCGCCTGGTCGCCGCACTGGTCGCGGAGAATGGCGGGGCCTGACGTGCCGAGGCCGTAGCGCGCGCGGCGCGGGAATGGCAGGGTAGCGGCCGCGCCGCGTCGGATGAGGCGTGGCGGCGGGGCCTGGCGGAGGAGACGGCCGGCCCCCCATAGAAATGACGAGGGGAGCGAGACGAATGGCGGAATTGGCGGGCAAGGTGGCGATCGTGACGGGCGGCGCCACCGGCATCGGCTTTGGCGGCGCGCGGGCGCTGGCGGCGGAGGGCGCGACGGTGGTCCTGTTCGGCCTGGACAGGGGCGCGCTGGACAAGGCCGTGGCTACATTGGAGGCCGAGGGCGGCAAGGCGCATGGCGTTGTCGGCGACGTCGCCAGCGACGCGTCGGTTTCGGCCCTCGTGGCGGAGGCGGCGGAGAAAGTCGGCCGCATCGATATCATCGTCAACAGCGCCGCCATCCAGCCCTATGGCACGGTCGAGACCATGTCGGAGGCGGATTGGGACCGCGTGCTCGGCGTCAACCTGAAGGGCACCTATCTGACCGCCCATCACGCCATTCCGGTGATGCGCAAGTCGGGCGGTGGCGCGATCGTCAACATCGCCTCGGTTCAGGGCATCGCCTGCCAGACCAATGTCGCCGCCTATGTCGCCTCCAAGGGCGGCCTGCTGGCGCTGACCCGCGCCATGGCGCTCGATCACGCCAAGGACGGCATCCGCGTCAACGCCGTCTGCCCCGGCTCGATCGATACGCCGATGCTGCGCTTCGCGGCGAGCGAGAACCTCGATGGCAAGACCGAGGACGAGGTGATCGCCTCCTGGGGCGCGGCGCATCCGATCGGCCGCGTCGGCCGGCCCGAGGATGTCGGCGCGATGATCGCCTTCCTCGCCGGTCCCCGCGCCGCCTTCTGCACCGGCGGCGAATACAAGGTCGATGGCGGCCTGCTCGCCAAGATCGGCGTCGTGCTGCCCGACTGACCGATCGAGCCCAAACGAAAAGAGCCCCCGGCGGCGATCCGCGCGGGGGCTCTTTCTTAGGTCGCCGTCGCGACTACTCGGCGTCGGCGCGCAGCAGGCCGATGCCTTCCTCGGTCAGCACATAGCCGTTGACGCGGGTCTTCACGAGGCCGAGCTCGATCAGCTTCTGCACGGCCTTGCCGTTGAGCCCGACATAGGGGCCGGGGCGCGACACGCGGGCGAGCGTCTTGAGCTCGATCTGGGTGAGGTCTGACTTGGAAACGGCCATGATGCGGATCCTCTTGATGTTTGGCCGCGGACAATAGCGATTCCTGAGCCGAAGGCCAGCGCCGCGCCGCGAATTCGCCGTCGGGCTATTCGGCCGCCTCCAGCAGGCCGCGCTTCCTGAGCAGCGCCGACGGCTCCGGATCGCGGCCGCGGAAGGCGCGATAGGCTTCCTCCGGCTTGCGCCGGTTGCCGGCGGCGTAGACGAAATCGCGCAGCTTCGTGGCGACGTCGGGCGCGAAGATGTCGCCCGCTTCCTCGAAGGCACCGAAGCCGTCGGCATCGAGCACCTCGGACCAGAGATAGGAATAATAGGCCGAGGAGTAGCCGTCGCCGGCGAAGACGTGCTGGAAATGCGGCGAGCGGTGCCGCATGACCATCGCTTCCGGCATGCCGATCTCGTCGAGAATCCGGGCCTCGAACGCCGTGGCGTCCAGCCCCTCGGTCGAGGCGAGCAGGTGGAATTCGAGATCGACCAGTGCCGACGAGACATATTCGACGGTGGCAAAACCCTGGTTGAAGGTGCGGCTCGCCATCAGCCGGTCGATCAGCGCCTGCGGCATCGGTTCGCCGGTCTTGTAGTGCAGCGCGAAGCGCTCCAGCACGTCGGGCTGCTCGAACCAGTGCTCGTAGAGCTGCGACGGGAACTCGACGAAATCGCGCGCCACGTTGGTTCCCGCGAGCAGCGGATAGGTGACGTCGGAGAGCAGGCCGTGCAGGCCGTGGCCGAACTCATGGAACAAGGTGCGGGCGTCGTCGAAGGAGAGCAGCGTCGGCTGGCCCTCGGCGCCCTTGGCGAAGTTCATGACGTTGACGATGATCGGGCGGATGTCGCCGGCGAGCCGCTCCTGGCCGCGATATTCGCTCATCCAGGCGCCGGAGCGCTTCGAGGAGCGGGCGAAATAATCGCCGAGGAACAGGCCGACCGGCTTGCCGTCGCGATCCCTGACCTCGAACACGCGCACGTCGGGGTGATAGACGGGAACGTCGAAACGCTCGGTGAAGGTGACGCCGAACAATCGCGTCGCGGTGTCGAAGGCGGCGGCGATGATCTTGTCGAGCTGCAGGTAGGGCTTCAGCTGGCTTTCATCGAGATCGAACTCGGCCTTGCGACGCTTCTCCGAATAATAGCGCCAGTCCCAGGCGGCGATGTCGAAATTGCCGCCCTCGGCGCGTGCCAGTTCCTGCAGCGCGTCGCGCTCGGTGATCGCGCGGGCGCGGGCGGGCGTCCATACGGACTGGAGCAGGCCCATCGCGGCTTCCGGCGTCTTGGCCATGGAATCATCGAGGCGGTAGTGGGCGAAGGTCTCGAAGCCGAGCAGCTTCGCCCGCTCGGCACGCAGCGCCACCGTCTCGGCGATGATGGCGCGGTTGTCGGTCTTGCCGGCCTCGCCGCGGGCGATCCAGGCGGCGAACGCCTTCTCGCGCAGGTCGCGGCGGGCGGAGAATTGCAGGAACGGCTCGATCGACGAGCGCGACAGCGTGATCACGTGCTTGCCGTCGAGGCCGCGCTCCTTCGCCGCCTGGGCGGCCGCGTCGCGCAGGAAGTCGGGCAGGCCGGCGAGGTCGTCCTCGCCCTCCAGCACCAGGCTCCAGCTCTTCTCGTCGGCGAGCACGTTCTGGCCGAAATTGGTGCCGAGCGTCGCGAGGCGTTCCGAGATCGCCGCGACCCGCGCCTTGGCCTCGGGCGCGAGCGCCGCGCCGGCGCGGACGAAGGCGGTGTGATAGCGGTCGAGCACGCGGGCCTGCTCGGCGTCGCGGCCGGCGGCGCCCGCCTTGAAGAGCGCGTCGATGCGGGCGAACAGCTTGGCGTTCTGGTAGATCGCGCTGCTATGGCGCGACAGCACCGGCGCGAGGTCGAGCTCGATCGTCTCCAGCTCGTCATTGGTATGCGCGCCGGTCAGGTTGAAGAACACGCTGGCGACGCGGTCGAGCTGGCGCCCGGCGCGCTCCATGGCGGCGATCGTATTGTCGAAGGTCGGCGCCTCGCGATTCTCAGCGATTTCAGCGATTTCGGCATTGTGGGTGGCGATGGCCGCCTCGAAGGCGGGCGTGTAGTGCGCCGGCGTGATCGATGCGAAGGGCGGGACGCCGAAAGGCGTGGTCCAGGGCGCGAGCAGCGGATTGTCGGCGGTCATGCGGGCCTCGATGAGAATGGGCAGATGCCAGACATGGAGGGTTTGGCGGCGCGGTTCAAGCTTAATGCCGGCCGCATTCCTCTCTATAGGAGAGAGATTGAGCCGCCTTTCCGATTCGAGTTTTCGCCATGACCGCCTCCGTTCCGCTCCGCCCCCGCATGCTCGTCATCGGCGACGTCATGACCGATGTCATCGTGCGCCCGGAGGGGCCGCTGGTCGTAGGCTCCGACCGCCGCGCCAAGATCGGCCTCTATCCGGGCGGCTCGGGCTGCAACCAGGCGGCCTGGCTCGCCCATCTCGGCATTCCCGTCGCCTTCGCCGGCCGGGTCGGCCGCCGCGACCTCGCCGAGCAGGAGCAGGCGCTCCGTGACGTCGGCGTCGTGCCGGTGCTCGCCGCCGACGACACGCGCGCCACCGGCATGCTGATCGTGCTCCTCTCCGAGGGCGGCGAGCGCAGCTTCCTGACCGATCGCGGCGCCAATGATGGGCTCTGCGCGGACGATCTGCCGTTTTCCATGCTGAACCAGATCGATCTGGTGCATGTCTCCGGCTACGCCCTGTTCACGCCCGGTCCGCGCGCCGCCGTCATGGCGCTGATGGCCGTGGCGCGGGCGCGCGGTATCACGGTGACGGTCGATCCCGCCTCGGTCGGCTTCCTCGAGGAGGTCGGCCCGTCGAATTTCCTCGGCTGGACCAGCGACGCGTCGATCATCTTCCCGAATGCCGAGGAAGCCGCCTGCCTGACCGGCACGCGCAACGAGGCCGAGCAGATCCGCTTCCTGACCGCGCGCTACGACCTCGCGGTCATCAAGCGCGGCGCGGCGGGGGCGGAAGCGGCCAACCAGTCGATCCGACTGAAGGCGCCGGCGCCCGTCGTCGACGTCAAGGACACCACCGGCGCGGGCGACGCGTTCCTCGCCGGCTTCCTCGCGGCACGCTTCGCCGGCAAGGCGCTCGACATCTGCCTGAACCGCGGCGTTGCCGCTGGCGCAGCCGCGACGACGACGCTCGGCGGCCGCCCAACCGAGAGCACGCCGCTGCCGCTCGGCTGGGGCGATCTCTCGAACACCGGCGGATCGCCCGTCTAGGCTCGGACCCGGCTCGTCGCACCATCGGCGAGCGCCACCTCGATGAGGTGGAGACCCCGTTCAGAGACGCGCGACGGGAATATTTCCGGAAGCCGCGCCTCGTGCGGCGGGACGACCCGGCCGAGGTCGCCGCCGGCGGCCTCCACAATCGCATCAAGCGCGAACACCATGTTGGTCTGGCTGCCGATGCCCATGCCGACCGGCCGGTAGAACGGGTCCGCCGGCTCCCCGCCATCGAGGTTCTCCATCCGGTAGACGAGGTCGCCGGTGACGACGAAGCTGTCGTCGCTTGCGCGCTGGCCGTCATTGCGGATGACGACGAATTGCGAGCCGGGCGTGTGTGTGTCGGCGGCGATCCGGAGGTCGATGCCGGGAAACACGTCCTCCCTGTCGCCGTTCACCGAAACGAGGCGGCCGTCGCGGGCGAGCTCCACGCAGCGCAGGATGTCGGCCGGGTCGGTCGTGCGCATCAGCCAGCGGAAGCGCCGGTCGAGCGACATCGCCCAGATCCAGCGCGAGAGCTCGGTCTCCTGGACGTGGAATGTCGCGTTCGGAAACAGCGCGAGGCCGCCCATGTGGTCGAAATGGGCGTGGGTGATGATGACGTGGTCGATGTCCTCGGGCGTCATCCCTACCTCGGCCAGCACGTCGCGGGGCGCGGCGAAATTCACGACGCCGGAGCGGTCGGCCAGGAACTTGCCATAGGCCGCGTCGTCATGGCCGCAATCGATCAGGATCGTGTGCTCGTCGCTCTTCAGGAGCGTGTAGGCGTAGGGAAGCTTGCAGGTTCCCTTGTTGTGCTCGCCATAGACCAGCGCGCTCAGCGGCATTTCCGGGATGTAGGCATATTCCAGCACCCAGATCGAATAGATGGACATGGGCCCTCCCGGCCGCGCTTCAGGCTTTGACGGGGCCGGGCGTATGCATCGCGCAGCAGGCGCCGGTGAGGTCGATCAGGTCGAAGCCGGGGAGCGCGCGCGAGGCGGAGCCGAGTTCCGTCCAGGCGGCGTTGAGCAGCCGCGTCGGCTCGGTGACGCCTTCGCGGTCGAGGAGAGCGGCGCGGATCCGCGCCAGCGCTTCCGTCAGCCGGGCGGCCGTGGCCAGGAGGTGCTCGTGGTGATGGCGGGCGCGAGGGGAGCGCGGTGCGAGGCGCAGCGTGGCGTCACGGGCGGTCTCGAGCAGCTCTTCGGCGACGGCGCGCATCGGGTGATCCGGCCCGGCCGAGCGGGCGCCGCTCGCCTGGAGCAGCAGCAGGCCGGCGAGCTGCGCCGTGACGACGCGCAGATCGTCGAAGCAGGGGCCCGCCGCCTCGACATAGGCGCGTGTCGCGTCGTCCGGTCCGCCGGATGTGACGCATTCGAGCGGATAGGACGTGACCGCGGCCCGCATGGCTTCCCCCGCCGGCACGACGTTCGTCTCGGTGCCGTTAGGGCAGACTGGCCCGAACGGGGGCGCCGGCTCAAGCTCAGAAGAGCGACGCTCCACCGCTTCCTTGGCGGAAGGCGGCGGAGCGGGCGGTGGGTATCACTCGCCGTACGGAACCCAGATGTTCTTGACCTGGGTAGCGCGGCGCAGGAACTCGCGGCCCTGCGCCGAGGGTTCGGCCCAGCGGCGCGGAATGCCCTGGTTGGCCCAGACCGGCTTCAGATTGCCGGACGAGGCCTTCTCGACCATGGCGCTGCCGGCCTTCGAGCCGAAATACCAGAGCGCGGCGACGTCGTCGTGCTCGGCCAGCGTCTTGGCGAGAACGTCGCGCTCGCCGGTGACGATGTTGACCACGCCGGCCGGAACATCCGACGTATCAAGGACTTGATAGAAATCCGTCGCCGCCAGCGGATGGCTGGAGGAGGGGACGACGACGACGCGGTTGCCCATCGCGATCGCCGGCATCACCAGCGACACGAAGCCGAGCAGCGGCGCCTCGTCCGGGCAGAGAATGCCCATCGTGCCGAACGGTTCGTTCATGGCGAGCGTGACGTGGCGCGACTTGGTCGCATGCACCGCGCCGTCGAACTTGTCGGCCTGCGCCGCGTACCAGAACGTCCGCCGGATCGAAACCGCGACCTCTTCCGCCGCCGCCTTGGCCGAAGCGCCGGTCATCGCGACGATCCGCGCCTCGAACTCCTTTGTCCGCGAGGAGAGGTTTTCGGCAACATAATAAAGGACTTGCGCGCGGTTGTGCGCCGTCGCGCCGCCCCAGGATCCGGCCTTGCCGGCCGCCTCGACGGCGTTGCGGATGTCCTTGCGGTTGCCGAGGCCGGCCTGGCTGATCGGCTGGCCCTTCGGGCCGAGCACCGTGTAGGAATAGCCGGAATCCGGCCGCGACTGCTTGCCGCCGACATAGAGCTTCGCGGTCCGGTCGATCGACGGCAGGCCGGAAATTTCTTCGTCCGCGACCGGCAGCGCCGACAGCTTGCCAGCGATTTTATCGTCCGCCTTCAAGGGCTTGTCGCTCGCGGGCTTCAGATATTCGGCCATGCCCTCGCGCCCGCCCTCGCGACCAAAGCCGCTCTCGCGATAGCCGCCGAAGCCGGCGGCGGCGTCGAACATGTTGGTGCCGTTGATCCAGACGACGCCGGCCTTCAGCTTGGCGGCGACGTCGAGCGACAGGTTGATGTTCTCGGACCAGACCGAGGCGGCCAGGCCGTAGCGGCTGTTGTTGGCGAGCGCCACCGCCTCGTCCGGGGTGCGGAAGGTCATGCCGGCGAGCACCGGCCCGAAGATCTCGACCTCGGCGATGGTCGACGCCGGCGCGACATTGGTGAAGAGCGACGGCGGGAAGAAGCAGCCCTTCTTTGGTAACCCTTCGTTAACCTGGAAGAGCGTCGCGCCCTCGGCTTCGCCCTTCGCGACGAGCTCGCGGATGCGCTTCAGCTGGACCGGGTCGACGATGGCGCCCATGTCGACCGACTTGTCGAGCGGATCGCCGACGCGGAGGTTGCTCATGCGGGCGCGCAGCTTGGCGTAGACGGCTTCGGCGACGCCCTCCTGCACGAGGAGCCGCGAGCCGGCGCAGCAGACCTGGCCCTGGTTGAACCAGATCGCGTCGACCACGCCCTCGACCGCGCCGTCGATGTCGGCGTCCTCGAAGACGATGAAGGGCGACTTGCCGCCGAGCTCGAGCGAGAGCTTCTTGCCAGTGCCCGCGGTCTTCTCGCGGATGATGCGGCCGACCTCGGTCGAGCCGGTGAAGGCGATCTTGTCGACGTCTGCGTGCTCGACGATGGCGTTGCCGGTGACGCCGTCGCCGGTGACGATGTTGACGACGCCGGCCGGCAGGCCGACCTCGCGGCAGATCTCGGCGAAGGCGAGCGCCGTCAGCGGCGTGTATTCCGCCGGCTTCAGCACGACCGTGTTGCCGGCGGCGAGCGCCGGCGCGATCTTCCAGGCCAGCATCAGCAGCGGGAAGTTCCACGGGATGATCTGGCCGCAGACGCCGACCGGCCCCTCGCCGGGGAACTCGCTCTCGATCAGTTCGGCCCAGCCGGCATGATGGTAGAAATGGCGGGCGACGAGCGGAATGTCGATGTCGCGTGTTTCGCGGATCGGCTTGCCGTTGTCCATCGTCTCCAGCACGGAGAGGAATCGCTCGCGCTTCTGGATGTGGCGGGCGATGGCGTAGAGATAGACGGCGCGGTCATGGCCGGAGAGCGCCGACCACGATTTGAACGCCTTGCGCGCCGCCTTCACCGCCTTGTCGACGTCGGCGGCGCTGCCCTCCGCGACCCGCGCCAGCAGGCCTTCGGTCGCCGGGTTGAACACGTCGAAGCGGCCGCCTTCCGACGGCGCGACGAACTTGCCGTCGATGAAGTGATTCAAGCCGTCCTTGTGGCCGTCGAGCCAGGCGGTGATTTGATCGTTCGCCTCGGGGGCGGGGCCGTAGTCCATGCTGACCAGGATGTCCTTGACGAGTGCCATGTTCGGTCCCCTCAGGCGAGCGCGTGACGGATGGTGGAGGAATAGCGTCCGGTGACGTAGTGCTCGATCTGCCGCTCGATGTCGGCCAGCAGCGAGCTGGCGCCGATGCGGAAGAGGTCGGGCTCGAGCCAGCGATTGCCGAGCTCTTCCTTCATCAGGATCAGCCAGGCCATGGCGTCCTTGGCGGTGCGAAGGCCGCCGGCCGGCTTGAAGCCGATCTTGAAGCCGGTCGCCGCCTCGTAGTCGCGGATGGCGCGGCACATGACGAGGCTGACCGGCAGCGTCGCGTTGACGTCTTCCTTGCCGGTCGAGGTCTTGATGAAGTCGGCGCCGGCCTGCATGGCGACCATCGACGCCTTGTAGACGTTGCGCAGCGTCTTCAGGTCGCCGGTGGCGAGGATCGCCTTCAGATGCGCCTCGCCGCAGGCTTCGCGCATCGCCGCGACCTCGTCATAGAGCGCCTGCCAGTCGGAATTCAGCACATGCGCGCGGGTGATGACGATGTCGATCTCGTGCGCGCCCTCGCCGACGGCGTAGTGGATCTCTTCCAGCCGCTGCTTGAGCGGCGTCAGGCCGGCCGGGAAGCCGGTGGCGACCGAGGCGACGGGAATGCCGGAACCCGCGAGTGCCTTGACCGCCGGGGCGACCATGGTCGGATAGACGCAGACGGCGCCGACGACAGGCGGATCGCCGGCAAGCCCCAGCGCCTCGACCAGGTCGTCGCGGAACGGCCGCCGCGCCTTCATGCAGAGCCGGTGCACGCGGCCGGGCGTGTCGTCGCCGGCGAGCGTCGTCAGGTCCATCAGCGTCACCGCCTTCACCAGCCAGGCGGCCTGGTATTCCTTCTTCACCGTGCGCCGCGTCGTCAGTGTACTCGCGCGGCGCTCGGCGGCGGAGGTGTTGACCTGCGCGCCCTCGAACCAGTCGGTCCGGAGCGGCGTGCCGTCATTGCGCGTCAGGGCATTGGAGAGCGGCGGAGCCTTGGTGGAGCCGTCAGCCGGCATGGGTCTTCTCCCGGGCTTCGGAAAGGGCGAGTTCGGATAGAGCAAATAGGGCGGTCGCCTCGTCGGTGACGAGGACGTTGACGTAACGGGCCTTGAGCGCCGCGAGGACGACGGCGTGCTTGGACTTGCCGGCGGCGACGCCGATCGCATGCGTCTTGTCGCGCAGCTTTTCCGGCGCGAGGCCGATCGTGCGGGCGTCGAGCGCCGGATCGGCGATCTTGCCTTCCGCGTCGATGAAGCGGCCGAGCAGGTCGCCCACCGCGTGTTTTTCGGCGAGGCCGTCGACGTCGCGGTCGGTCAGGTAGCCGGATTCGATATGGACGGAGCCCGCCATGCCGCCGAGGCCGAAGCAGGCGACGGGCGCCTCCTCGGCGAGCGCCAGCACGTCGGCGATGACCGGGTCGGCTTCGAGCACCTCGCGTGTCTCGGCGCGGCCGACGATCGCCGGCACGGGCAGCAGCGTCGCCGTGCCGTTGCCGCTTTCGGCGAAGCGCTCGGCGACGGTGTTGGTGGCGAGCCGCGCCGATCTCGAATTGGTCGCGCCGTTCATCAGGACGATCCGAACGCCGTCGTTCCAGCCGGGCGGCAGCCAGTGCGCGACCGCCGCCATGGTCCGGCCCCAGGATACGCCGATCAGGCCGGGACGGGGGCTCAGCGTGGCGAGATATTGCCCGGCCGCCTGGGCGACCGCGTCCTGGGCCACGGCGCCGTCGCCGATCGCCGGCACGACGATCGCCTCGCGCAGCGAGAAGGCGGTCTGCAGGCGGGCTTCGAGCGCCGGCAGGCGCTGGGCGCGCGGCACGATGGCGATGCGGACGATGCCGCTCTCGCGCGCATCGCGCAGCAGCCGCGCGACCTGCCAGCGGGTCAGGCCGAGCTCGGTCGCGATCTCGCCCTGCGTCCGCTCGAGGTCGTAATAGAGCTTCGCGACCTGCACCATCAGGTGCTCGCGCTGCTCGTCACTCGCCGTGCGGATCGGGCTGGGGCTCGCCATGATTTCACATATGTGATTGACGATCACTTATGTGAAATGAAATAGGCTGTCGTTTCGGCAGAGTCAATGCGCGGGATGGGCCCGCGCGTCCCTTCACTATTCTCCGAGGGGACTTGGGCGGAGCACCGCCCTCATCATGCTGAGGGCCCGAAGGGGCGTCTCGAAGCACGCACGGCGTCTGTGCAGCTGACGGCTACTCCGAGACGGTGCGTCCTTCGAGGCCCGAGCTGCGCTCGGACACCTCAGGATGATGGAACGCGAGCGCTGCGTGATGGCTGGGCAGGATGGTACAAAGGTCGCATGAGCCGGTGTCGGGAAGTCTCCCTCCGGCCTTTGCCCCACGCTCGCCGTCATCCGGCTCCGAGCCGGGATCCATCCAGCTGAGGTATCGGGAGGTTCACCGGCGAAGGGCGCGGTTGCATGGATCGCCGCCTTCGCGCGGGTGGCGGAGGAGGGTGGCACGGTCCCGGTGGAGAACTGGGGGCGACAAGTCTCCCGTAAAGCGGAGAAGGGCGGCCGGTGGCCGCCCTCCGATCTCACGCCCGCGCGGCGGCGCCGTCGACGATCGTCTGGAAGTAGAGGTCGAGGAAGCGCTTTCCGTCGACATCCGTGCAGATGGTGTGATCCGGCAGGCCGTCCCAGACGCCGGGCGGGAAGGAGCGGGTCGACGGCTTCTGGATGGTCTGGCCGATGGCGATGCCTTCGGTCACCACCTTGATCGGGCCGGTTCGGGTGGTGAACAGGCTCGGGTCGAGCAGATAGGCGACAGCCGAGGAATCGTGCACGAAGATGCCGTCGATGCCGGTGGCGGCGCGGTAGAAATCCTCGTAGACGCGCGAGATGTCCCAGCAGAACTGGCCCGCCTTGCCGGCCTTCTCGCGCAGTTCCTGCATGTAGGCGGTGGACATCACGCATTCCTGCGTGACGTCGAGGCCGACCACGACGATCGGCCAGCTGGCCGCGAACATCTCGTCGGCGGCGTGCGGGTCGCCGATGATGTTGGCCTCGGCGACGGGCGTGACATTGCCGGAATGGCCGGAATAGCCGAAGGCGCCGCCCATGATGACGATCTCTTTGACCAGGTCGGCGATGCCGGGGTCCTCGCGCAGCGCCAATGCCAGATTGGTCATCCGGCCGACGGCGACGATGGTGATCTCGCCGGGATGCTTGCGCACCATGTCGATGATGAAGCGATGCGCCGGGAGCTCGTGCTCGGTGACCGAGAGCGTCTCCGGAATCGGCACGTCGCCGAGGCCGTTATGGCCGTGGATGTGGTGGGGCGGCTCGTCGGCGAGCTCGAGCACCAGCGGGCGGTCGGCGCCGCGCGCCACCGGGGCCTGGATCCCGAAATACTGCTTCAGGAACAGGGCGTTGCGCGTCGTCGTCTCGATCGAGGCGTTGCCGAGCACGGTGGTAATGCCGACGAGGTCGATCGCCGGCGCATATTCGAGGAAGAGCAGCGCCATCGCGTCGTCGATGCCGGGATCGGTATCGTAGATGACCTTGATGGGGCCTGGGCTGGAAGCGGTCTTGGGCATTCTCTGTCCTGATGATGGGTCTCAAATCCGGTCGGCACAGGATCCAGCATATCGCCATGGCCGAACAGGGGCCGAGTGGTCGCTCCGGCGCTTTATTCGGTCCGCGCGGGCTTTCTCCAATTTGATCGCCGGGATCGCGTGATTTGATCAACTCGATCAATATTGCCCATACGGCAATCCGGCCTTGAATGCCGGAAAGCCTTGCCGATAATGGCTGTCAGCAAGGGAATTGTGATCAATATGATCAAATCGAAGCGCGAAGACCGGATCATCGAGATCCTCGCCCAGGCGGGCGAGGAGGTCTCCGTGCTGGAGATCGCGCAGCGCATCGGCCGCGTCTCCAGCGTGACGATTCGCCGGGACATCGTCCGCCTGGCGGAAGAGGGGCGGATTGAGCGCACCCATGGCGGCGCGCTGCTCCCGGTCGCTGGCGCCGACAAGGCCGAGGCCCCGGCGCCGCGTGAAAACGCGCTGCAGGACGAGGTCGAGGGCGTCGACGCCATCGTGCTGCCGCCGATCGGAGGGCGTGGCGCCGACACGCTCCGGATGCTGGCGAAGCGCCGGCGCATCCCCTTCCTCGCCGAATCCTCGCCGCAGGAAGGCGGCGTCTATCTCGGTCCCGACAATTTCACCGCCGGGCGCGAGCTCGGCCGCGCCGCGGGGCGGATGCTGTCGGGTGGGATCGCCGAGGCGCGCGTCCTGCTCGTCTCGCTGGAGAACCTGCCCAACACGCGCGCCCGCTGCGACGGCTTCATCAAGGGTTTCGGCGAGACGTTCCGGGGTACGGTGCGGCCGTGGCGGGTCGACGGCCAGGGCAGCTTCCGCATCGCGCTCAGGGCCAGCCTCGATGCCTTCGCCGCCTATCCGGACATCAACGTGATCTTCGGCGTCAACGACCATTCGGTGCTGGCGGCGATCGAGGCCTCCGACAAGGCCGGCGCCGACGCGGTCCGCGCGTTCTCCGTCGGCGGCGAGGGCGCGGCCCTGTTCGACGCCCTGGCCTCGCGCGGAAAGCTGAAGGCGACCGCGGCGCTCTTTCCCGAGATCGTCGGCATCCGCGCCGTCGAGACGCTGGCCGCGGCGCTGCATGGCAGCGCGATGCCGGACGAGATCCGCACGCCGCATGTCGTCGTCACGCCGGAGACGCTCGACCGCTACTACCTCAAGTCTGGAAATGGCTGGGTGCTGGCGCCGGAAGCCGAGGCGGCGATCCTCGGCGCCGCCGAGCGTCCGGCTTTCGTCCGCTCCGTCGGTCCGCGTCGCGCCATCGGCTTCGTGCCGCATTATCCGGCGCATGACTGGTACCGCAACATGGCGCGCGCCATGCGCGAGCGGGCCGAGGCGCTCGGCTTCGAGCTGAAGATCGCGGCGCCGCAATCCGGCATCGCCCGCGAGATCGCCGCGATCCGGCGGCTGATCGCGAAGAGCGCGGCGCGCCTGGTGCGTGCCGGCGACACCATCCTGATCAATGGCGGCACGCTCTCGACGCTGCTCGCCGACGAGCTGACCGGGCGCAGCGGCATCACCATCGTCACCAACGCCGTCGACGTCATGGAGCGGCTTTCCGGCCGGCCCGGGCTGAAGCTGATCATGACCAGCGGCGAATACCAGGCAAAGGATCGCTGCCTCGTCGGGCCGAGCCTCGGCGCGCTGTTCGAGACGATGCGGGTCGACCGCGCCTTTCTCTCGGTCGACGGCATCTCGCCGCATTTCGGGCCCTCCGCCACCGACGAGCGGCTGGCGCTCGCCGCCAAGCGCTTCGTCGACGCCTCGCGCGAGGTGGTGGTGATGGCCGACCATTCGCTGGTCGGCGTCGAAGCCAGTCACCGCATCGCCGGCCTCGGCGCCGTCGACGACCTGATCACGGATTCCGCCTCGCTGCCGGCGGATCGGCTCGCCTTCGCCTCGCTCGGCATGCGCATCACGCTCGCCGACGAAGAGCCGGAAGAGGGGGTGGCGACCCGGAGTGACCGGCCGGTCGGGAACCGGAAGACAGCCTAGCCTGCCGGGCGGATTGCCCGGGCAATTTTGTTGAGAAACTGGGAGGGAACCATCATGAGGAAACTGCTTCTCGCCGCGACGATGCTGGCGGGCCTGACGCCCGCGGCCATCGCGCAGGAGACCATCACGCTCAAGTTCTGGGACAACCAGCAGACCGAATCCGGCCTGAGCCAGTACCAGCAGGAGGCGGTCAAGCGCTTCGAGGCCGAGAATCCCGGCATCAAGATCGAAGTCACGACCATCCCCTATCCGGAGTTCCAGCAGCGCCTGCTGACCGCCGTGCAGGGCGGCAACGCGCCCGACGTCTCGACCGTCGACCAGATCTGGCAGGGCGCCTTCGCCGAGGCCGGCGCGATCGCCGATCTCGACGAGCAGGCCAAGGCCGCCGGCATCTCGCCCGAGACCTTCTTCAAGGGTGCCTGGGATTCGGCCAACTACAGCGGCAAGCTCTACGGCATCCCGTTCAACGTCGACGTCTGGCAGTTCTCGTTCCTGAACAAGGCGCTGTTCAAGGAAGCCGGCATCGACCCGGCCTCGATCGCCACCTGGGAAGGCCTGAAGGCGGCGGCCGAGAAGCTGACCGACCCGGCCAAGGGCAAGTATGGCGTCGGCCTGTTCGGCCACAAGGGCGAAGATACCGTCGTCGTCATGGACTCCTTCATCTTCTCGAATGGCGGCAAGGTTCTCGACGCGGACGGCAAGTGCGCGCTGACCAGCAAGGAATCGGTCGAGGCGCTCGCCTATCTGCAGTCGCTGGTGCCGTTCGCGCCGAAGGGCATCCTGAACGCCTCGTCGGGCGACATGCGCGAACTGTTCCTGAACGGCTCGCTCGGCGTCGAGTTCTGGCCGGCGCTGGAGCAGCCGACGCTGCAGAAGTCGAAGATCGACTGGGACTTCGAGAACGGCACGGCCCCCGCCGGCAAGACCCCGGTCGGCACCTATGGCGGCTGGAACCTCGTCGTCTACAAGTCGTCGCCGCATCAGGAAGCGGCCTGGAAGTTCATCCAGTTCCTGACCAAGGAAGACGTCAACGGCGCGGTCGTCGATCTGGTGCCGGCCAACGTCAAGGCGGCCAAGACCTTCCTCGAGGCGAACCGCAAGGGCGCCGACAAGATCATGACGCACCTCCAGAACGCGCAGCCGCGTCCGCTCTCGGCCCGCTATCTCGAGGTTTCCGACATCGAGGTGACGCTGGCGCAGGACATCTATTCCGGCGCCAACCCGGCCGAGGCCGCGCAGAAGGCCTGCGCCGCCATCGACGGGCTGAACTGAGGTTCCCCCTCCCGGTCCTCTCCCGTCCGCGGGAGGGGGCCGGGCAGGGGAGCTCCGCCGCGCCATCCCCGCCTTGGCGGGGATCCATCCGGGCCTGTTTCAGGCCGCCTGGATCCCGGGTTCCTGCCCGGGACGGCGCCCGCTCCGCGTCCGCTGCCCAAAAACGAGAAGAACCGAAACTCATGCTGAAACGCGATCGCTGGCTCACCTGGATCTTCGTGACGCCGGCCGTCCTGCTGGTCGCGGTGCTGATGTACTACCCGATGATCGGCACGGTCATCGAGAGCCTCTACTCGACCTCCTTCATCAATCCGACGCCGAAATTCGTCGGCCTCGCCGTCTACCAGAAGATTTTTGGTAGCGCCGATTTCGCGCAGATCGTCCGGAATTCCATTGTCTGGACGGTCGCCGTCGTGGTGCTGCAGAACGTGTTCGGCTTCCTCTGCGCGCTGCTCCTGAACCAGAAACTGCCCGGCCAGGGCCTGATGCGCTCGCTGGTGCTGCTGCCCTGGGTGCTGCCCGGCGTCGTCGCCGCCATCCTGTGGCGCTTCATGTACGACCCGCAGCTCGGGCTCATCAATTCCTTCCTGATTTCCGCCGGCTTCGGCGATCAGGGCCTCGCCTGGTTGGCCGACAGTTCGACCGCCATGGCCGCCGCCGTCATCGCCGCCGTCTGGAAGGGCTTTCCGTTCTCGACCGTCGTCTTCCTCGCGGCGCTGCAGAACGTCGAAGCCGAGCAGATCGAGGCCGCCAAGATGGACGGCGCCAGCGCGACGCGCCGGCTCTGGCACGTCGTGCTGCCGTCGATGAAGGAAGTGATCGCCATCAATTTCATCCTGACCACCATCCTGACCTTCAATTATTTCGACATGATCTGGGTACTGACCCGCGGCGGGCCGCAGAATTCGACGCACATCTTCCCGACCAAGATCTACGAGCTCGGCTTCGGCCAGTTCCGCTTCGGCGAGGCGGCCGGCTATGGCGTCGTCTCGATCGTCGTGCTGGCGCTCCTGATCACGCTCTACTTCCTCACCCAGCGCGGAAGCCGGAGGGCTGCGGCATGACCCCGTCCAGGACTCACCGCCTGCTGCTGCTCCTGCTGCAGCTCGGCCTCTGTGTCGTCATCCTGCTGCCGTTCTTCTGGATGGTCTCGGTGTCGCTGAAGCCGGCGGCCGAACCCTTCGCCATCCCCGCCCGGCTCTGGCCGGAAAACCCGACCTTCGAGAACTACCTGACGGCGTTCCGGCCGGAGTTCCGCACCTATTTCCTGAACTCGGTCGTCGTCTCGCTCTCGACTGTCGTGATCACGGTGACGCTGGCGCTCTTCGCCGCCTATTCGTTCACCCGGACCCAGATGCGGCTCCTGTCGATCCTGATGGTGCTCGTCATCGTGGCGCAGATGTTCCCGGCCAGCGCCATCATCATCCCGATCTACAAGATGATGAAGGCGGCGGATCTGCTGAACACCTACACCTCGCTGATCCTCGCCTATGTGACCGTGACGCTGCCGGTGGCGATCTGGATGCTGCGCGGCTTCCTCGCCCGGCTGCCGGTGGCGCTGGAGGAGGCGGCGGCGATCGACGGCGCCGGCCCGTTCAAGATCTTCTTCCTGATCATCCTGCCGCTCTGCAAGCCGGGCATCGTCGCCACCGCCGTGTTCGTGCTGATCGTCACCTGGCAGGAATTCCTGTTCGCGCTGTCCTTCACCTCGACCAAGGAGATGCGGACGCTGCCGGTCGGCATGAACGATTTCATCGGCCAGTACGGCATCCGCTATGGCGAGCTGATGGCGAGTTCGGTGCTGATCTCGGTCCCCGTCATCGCGATCTTCTTCCTCCTGCAGCGCCAGTTCGTGGCCGGCCTCACCGCCGGCGCCGTGAAAGGCTGATCCCGATGTCCGAACCTTTGGTTCTTCGCGATGAACTCGAACCCGGTATCGTCCGGCTCACCTTCAACCGGCCCGACAAGCTGAACGCGCTGTCGACGCCGCTGATGCGCGAGTTCGAGGCGCATCTCGACGCGATCGCCGTCGACCCGGCCGTGCGCGTGGTCATCCTGGCCGGCGCGGGCGAGAAGGCCTTCGTCGCTGGCGCCGACATCGCCGAATATCGCGGCAACCGTCGGGCCGAGTTCATCGCCTACCAATTGGAAAGCCGGCGTATTTTCGACAAGCTCGAGGCGCTTTCGAAGCCGACCATCGCGGCGATCCGTGGCTATGCGCTCGGCGGCGGCTTCGAGATCGCGCTCTGCTGCGACGTCATCCTCTGCGCGACGAGCGCCCGCCTCGGCCTGCCGGAAGGGCTGCTCGGCCTGTCGCCCGGCGGCGGCGGCACGCAGCGCCTGACCCGCGCCGTCGGCCGGATCATCGCCTCGGACGTGATGCTGGCGGCGCGCCGCATCACCGGCGAGCGCGCCTTCCAGCTTGGCCTCGCGGCCGAATGCGTCGCCGACGAGGCGCTGGTGGAAACGGTGCTCGGCCGCGCCCGCGCCATGCTCAAGGTGGCGCCGCTGGCGCAGGCCGAGATGAAGCGGCTGATCCGGCAGGGGCCCGACGCGGCGCTGCCGGTGGCGCAGGGCTTCGAGCAGGAAGTGCTGTTCCGCCTCTACGGCACGGCCGACGGCCAGGAGGGCATCGACGCCTTCCTCGACAAACGTGATCCGGTCTTCAAGGGAATATGACCATGCGTGGAACCGAACTTTCCGGACGGGTGGCCGTCGTCACCGGCGGCGCCATGGGCATCGGCCGCGCCTCCGCCGAGGCGCTGGCGCGGGAAGGGGCCGCCGTGGTGGTGGCCGACATCGACGAAGAAGCGGGCTCGGCAACCGCGGCGGGCCTCCGGGCCTCCGGCGCCGAGGCGATCTTCGTGCGCACCGACGTCGCCGTGATGGCCGACATGCAGGCGATGGCGGCGGCGGCGGTCGAGGCCTTCGGCGGCATCGACATCCTCGTCAACAACGCCGCGCGGGCGATCGGCGGCGTCGTCGACGAGATCGACGAGGAGAGCTGGAACACCGTCATCACCACCAATCTCTCCAGCGTCTGGCGCGGCATGCGCGTCTGCGTCCCCGAGATGCGCAAGCGCGGCAAGGGCGCCGTCGTCAACATGTCGTCGGTGCAGTCGCTCGCCGGCTTCAAGGGCTGGGCCGCCTATGCGGCGGCGAAGGGCGGCATCAACGCGCTGACCCAGCAGGCGGCGATCGACCTCGCCCCGCACGGCATCCGCGTCAACGCGGTGGCGCCCGGCACGATCATGACGCCGTTGAACGAGAAGATCTTCGCCACCCATCCCGACCCGCAGGGGCTGATCGCCAGCTGGAACAACGCCCATCCGCTCGGTCGCTTTGGAGAAGCGCCGGAAGTTGGCGAAGCGGTCTTGTTCCTGGCCAGCGATCGGGCTTCCTTCATCACGGGAGAGATCCTGCGCGTCGACGGAGGCCTCGTCGTTCGGGGCGAGTGACGCGCAACCGACATCACGGGAAGGAAGCGGAATGAGCGACGGGAATTTCCATACCATCGAGGCGAAGGGCGTCCGCGCGACGCTCGACCTGCGCGGCGGTCATGTCCGCGTCTTCGCGGTCACGCGGGACGGCCGCGCGGTCGAGCCGCTGCACACGGCGCCCTGGATCGACGACAAGGCGATCGTCGAGGACGAATCGATCGACGCCAATCTCCGCTTCCTTTCCGGCGACTTCTTCTGCGCGCCGTTCTCGACCAGTGACATCGAGGTGACGACGCTGCATGGCTGGCCGGCCAATTCGCCCTGGAAGCTCGTCGACGTGACGGCGCTTCCCGAGGGCGGCCAGACGGCGCGCTACGAGCTGGTGAAGCGCGTGCAGGGCGCCCGCCTCGTCAAGGAATTCACCGTCCGCGACGGCCATCCGTTCCTCTATGAGCGGCACGTCTTCATCGGCGGCGAGGGCGACATCCCCGTCGCCAACCACGCCATGACCCGCTTCGACGGCGGCGGCCGGCTCTCCTTCTCGCCGAAGCGCTACGGCACGACGCCGGCGACCGCGATCGAATCCGATCCCTCGCAGGGCCGCTCGCTGCTCGCCTATCCGGCGCGCTTCACCGATTTGACCAAGGCGCCGCGCGCCGACGGCACCACGGCGGATCTCACCACCTATCCGTTCGGCTCGAAGCACGAGGATTTCCTGTCGCTGGTCGAGGAGCCGTCGAACCCGCTCGGCTGGGCGGCTGCGGTCCGGCCGGACAAGCGCGACATCTTCCTGTCGCTGAAGAGCCCGGCCGATTACCCGATCACCATGATGTGGTTCTCGAATGGCGGCCGCGACTATCAGCCGTGGAACGGCCGCCACATCGGCGTGCTCGGCCTCGAGGAGGGCCGCACCTATGGCGGCCATGGCCACAAGGCGTCGATCGCGCCGAACCCGTGGCAGGAGGAGGGCATTCCGACCTTCCTGAGCCTCGATCCGGCCGGCGAGGTCGATGTCCGCAACGTCCTCGGCGGCCTCGCGCTGCCCGAGGGCTGGACGCGGGTCGCCTCGATCGAGGCGCGCGGCTCCGAGCTCGTCCTGACCGACGAGGGCGGCGCCAGCCTGGCGGTGCCCTATGACGCGGCGTTCCTGACGCGGGGCGCATGATGGCGGGCGCGGCGATGCATCACGGCTTCACCACGGGCGGGCCGACCCTCCTGCCGGCGGAGCGGGCCACCGTCCTGTTCGACGGCATCTTCTCGTCGCCGCGCCTGCAGCACCCCGAGGGGGTCGCGGTCGGTCCGGACGGCTGGGTCTGGGCCGGCAGCGAGAACGGCCAGATCCTGCGCATCGCGCCGGACGGGTCCGAGATCGAGGAGGTCGCCTCGACGGGCGGTTTCCTGCTCGGCCTCGCCTTCGACGGCGACCGGGCGCTGTTCGCCTGCGATTCCCGCTATTCCGCGGTGTTCCGCCTCGACCTCGCCGACCGGTCGCTGGCGCGTTTCACCGCGCCCGGCATCGAGGTGCCGAACTACGCGGTCGTCGATCGGGCGCGCGGCCGGCTCTATGTTTCCGACACGCGCGGACCGAGCGATCCCGGCCCGTCGATCTGGTCGTATGACCTCGAGACCGGTGCCGGCGAAGTCTGGCATGGCGGTCCCTTCGACTTCGCCAATGGCATGGCGCTTTCGCCGGAAGGCGACGCGCTCCTCCTCTGCGAGACCTTCGCCCGCCGGATCACCCGCATCGCGTTTCGCGCGGATGGCTCGGCCGGCGCGGCGACGACCTATTCGGATGACCTGCCAGGCCTGCCGGACGGCCTCGCCTTCGACGATGCCGGCGCGCTGTTCGTCGGCTGCTACGAGCCGTCGCGCGTGCTCCGGATTCCGGCCGGCGGAGGCGCCGCCGAGATCTATATCGAGGACGCGACCGCGCATGTGCTCGCCCATCCGACCAATATCGCCTTCGACGGCGCCGCGCTCTACACGGCCAATCTCGGCCGCTGGCACGTGACGAAGATCGACACCGACACCTCCGCCACGCCGCTCTGGCGCCGTTCGGCGGACAAGACCGACTAACCAGCCCCGGCCGTCCGCGAGGCGGGCGCGCCGACAAGACGAGTGTGAGGAACCGACCATGACCGCCGCCAAGGCCCTTCAGGACGTTACCGTCCTCGATCTGAGCCATCTTCTGCAGGGCCCCTTCGCCACCCAGCTGCTCGCGGACATGGGCGCGAACGTGATCAAGGTCGAGCGGCCGGGGCAGGGCGACCTGTTCCGCACGCTCACCTTCAACAATCGCTGGGTCGGTGGCACGGAGAGCCCCAACTTCCTCGCCTGGAACCGCAACAAGCGCTCGCTGGCGCTCGACCTGAAGGCGCCCGAGGCGAAGGAGATCCTCTACAGGATCGCCGAGACGGCCGATGTCGTGGTGCAGAATTTCCGCCCCGGCGTGCTGGAGCGGCTCGGCTTCGGCTATGCCGATTTCGCCAAGATCAACCCGCGCATCATCTACTGCTCCGGCTCCGGCTATGGCGAGAGCGGTCCGTATCTGTCGCGGCCCGGCCAGGACATGCTGATCCAGGGGCTCACCGGCATCGCGGCGGCGACCGGCCGCGGCGACGGCCCGCCGGTGCCGGTCGGTTCCGGCTTCTCCGACCAGATCGGCGCCATGAACATGGTCTATGGCATCCTCTCGGCGCTCTACTGGCGCGAGCGCTCCGGCGAGGGCCAGGAGATCAAGGTCGACCTGCTCTCGGCCATGCTGGCGCATCAGGGCCAGGAAATGCTGATGGCGATGAACTTCCAGCAGGACTTCGTGCGTCCGAAATCCGGCATCGGCCATCCCGGCATGGATGCGCCGTTCGGCGTCTATCCGACCTCGGACGGCTGGGTGACGGTGGCGATGAGCCCGTTCAAGCGCTTCGTCGGCGTGCTCGGCGACGACAGCCTGCTCGTCTATGACAACCCGAAGGACCTGTTCGACAAGCGCGACGAGATCTGGGAGAAGCTCGCCGCGCTGACCAAGGCCTGGACGACGGCGGACCTGATGCAGGCGATGCTCGCCGTCGACATCTGGTGCGGCGAGGTGAAGACGCACCTGCAGGCCGAGCAGGACCCGCAGGTGAAGCATATCGGCGCGATCACCAGCTACGAGCACCCGACGGCCGGCACGGTCAAGGTGGTGGCGCCGGCCGTGAAGATGTCGAAGACGCCGTCCGAGATCGAGCGCCCGGCGCCGCGCATCGGCGAGCATTCGCGCGAGATCCTCGAAGAGTTCGGTTTCGACGCCGCGACGGTCGACGGCTTCATCGCCAGGGGATCGGTCGCCGAGGTGAAGTAGGCACTTTCCAGCGGCTCTGCGGAACCCGGCCCCAACATCCTGAGGAGGCTTGCGTAGCAAGCCGTCTCGAAGGATGCACGGCCTTCGAGACGGCGTCGCATTCCCGTTGTGCGTCCTTCGAGATGCCCCTTCGGGGCTCCTCAGGATGTGGGCGGCGGTGCATTGCAGAGCAGAAGGAAAAAGCCCCGCCCGGTGTTCCGGGCGGGGCTTTTGCTTGGCGTGGCGGTCCTACTTCAGCGCGCCGGCGGTAAGGCCGCTGACGATCTTGCGCTGCAGCAGCATGAAGACCAGCACGATCGGCGTCACGTAGATCACGGCATAGGTCATGATGCCGTTCCAGTCCGTCGTGTTCGGGCCCATGAAGTTCATCAGGCCGACGGTGGCGGTCTGCAGCTCCTCCTGCGAGATCATCGTGCGCGAATAGACGTACTCGCCGAAGGATTGCAGGAAGATCAGCACCGAGGTGACGAGGATGCCGTTGCGGGCGAGCGGCACGATGATGCGGAAGAAGGCGGCGATGCGCGAGGCGCCGTCGACGCGGGCGGCCTCCTCGAGCTCCTTCGGGATCTGCATGAACGAGGTGCGGCAGAGCACGATGTAGAGCGGCAGCACCTTGGCCGTCTGGGCGAGCACGACCGCGAAGCGCGGCGTGGTGATCAGGCCGATCTGGTTGAACAGCACGAAGATCGGCGTCGCCATCAGCGACGGCGGCAGCACCTGCATCATCAGGATCAGGAACAGGACGATGTCCATCCAGACGTTGCGGACGCGGGCGAGCGCGTAAGCGCAGCCGGTGCCGAAGAAGGCGGCCAGCGCCGTGGTGCCCGTCGCGATCAGCAGCGAGTTCCACAGATAGGTGTCCATCTTCTTCTCGACGAACACCTTGGCGAAGTTGAACTGCGGGTCGTCCGGCCAGAACTTCGGCGGATAGGTGAAGGTCTCCGACGACGGCTTGAAGGCGGTCAGATACATCCAGTAGAGCGGGAACAGGTAGATCGCCAGGAAGCACAGCGCGATGGCGAGGAGGACGTAGCGTTTCATGGGTCTCTCTCCTCAGGCCTGATGCTCTTGGCGCGTCGAGCGCACATACAGGAAGGCGACGACGATGACGAAGCCGAGCATCAGCACCGAGACGGCGCTGCCGGTGGCGATGTCGTAGTTCTGGAACGAGAGCTGCCAGGACCAGTATTGCGCGACGTTCGAGGAATTGGCCGGGCCGCCCTGGGTCAGCGAGGCGAACAGGTCGAACTGCTGCAGCGTGAAGATGATGCCGAGCGAGAGGACGGCGCCGATGGTCGAGCGCATCATCGGCAGCGTCATGTAGAAGAAGCGCTTCCACGCGCCCGCGCCGTCGAGTGCCGCCGCCTCGTACATGTCTTTCGGGATGCCGGCGAGGCCGACCGAGAGCAGGATCATGTTGAACGGGATGCCGAGCCAGATGTTGGCGAGGACGACCGAATAGAGCGACAGCGCCGGCGTCGACAGCCAGAAGATCTTCTCGTTGATCAGGCCGGACGAGATCAGGAGGTAGTTCAGCACGCCGAAGTCACCGGCGAAGATCCACTTCCAGATCGCGCCGGCGACCAGCGCCGGGATGATCCAGGCCGCCAGGAACAGGCCGCGCAGATAGCTCGCGCCGACGAAATCCTGCTGGAAGAACAGCGCCAGGCCGAAGCCGATGGCGAGCTGGAAGGTGATGCAGAGGGCCACGAACACCGTGGTGTTCCACATGATCGGCCAGAAATCGGGATTGCTGAACAGGGTCTGGTAGTTGGCGAGGCCGACGAAGGGCCGGATCAGCGAGGCGAGACTGAACATGTCCACCTCCTGGAACGACATCGCGATGTTGTAGATCAGCGGGAAGGCCGAGAAGACGAACAGATAGGCCAGTGCCAGAAGGGCCAGCACGCCGTCGAAACCGCGGCCGTCGCGCACGCTGCGCAGAAGAGCTGACATCGGCTTGCTCCCAGAAGGACGAAATGGGGTGGAACGGGGGGACGTCGCCTGCCGCCGGTCGAGGCGATCGCGGGCGCAGGAAGGGAAGGGCCGGAGGCCCGGGAGATCGGTCCCGCGGCCTCCGGCCCCGCTGTCGGGTCGACTACTTCTTGATGACCGCGTCGATCTTCGCCTGGGCCTCGGTCAGGGCCGTCTTGGCGTCGGTCTTGTGCGTCAGCGCCTGCTGGATCGCGGTCGAGATCGGCGTCGAGATCTTGGCCCAGTCCGGCGAGGGACCGCGGGCGCGGGCGTTCTGCATCGATTCGACGAAGATCGCGTAGGCGGCCGGCCACTTCGGGTCCTTCACCTCGACCGGATAGGACGGCACGAAGCCGAACTCGTTCCAGACGCGCGGCATCTGCGAGTAGAGGTATTCGAGGAACATGAACGCCTCCTTCGGATGCTGGGTCTTCGCGAAGATGGCGTTGTTGCCCTCGCCGAGCGCGGAGGCCGGCTTGTCGCCGAGGTTCCAGACCGGCAGCGTGGCGACGCGGAAGTCGAACTTGGCGTCCTTCGACATGCGCGGCAGTTCCCACGGGCCGGAGATGCCCATGGCGGCGTTCTGCGCGTTGAAGGTGGCCATCGAATCATACTGGCCGCGGATCAGCGTGTCGGGCGAGGCGATCTTCTCGTCGATGATCTTCTGCCAGAGCTCGAGCGCCTTCACGGCGCCGTCGGCGGCGATGTTGTCATAGTCCGCGCCGGCCGACTGGGCCCAGGGCAGGAACTGGAACGTGCCCTCTTCGTTGCCGTTCGCCGAGAAGGCGAGGCCGTAGACGTTCTTGGCCGGATCCGTCAGCTTCTTGGCGGTCTCGTAGAGCTCCTGCCAGGTCTGCGGCGGCTTGTCCGGATCGAGGCCGGCGGCCTTGAACATGTCGGCGTTGTAGTAGAGCGCGAGCGTGTTGGAGCCGCGCGGCAGGCCGTAGATCTTGCCGTCCCAGGTGATGGTCGAGAGCGGGCCGGGATAGATCTTCGAGGTGTCGACGATCTTCGATTCCGCCAGGTACGGCGTGATGTCGAGCAGCGCGCCCTTCGACGACAGGAACTGCATGTTCGGATTGTCGACATAGCCGATGTCCGGCGTCGTGCCGGTGGCGACGGCGCGCATCATGTCGTTCGCCCAGTCGGCGAACTCGACGCGCTTGATGTTGATCTTGATGTCCGGATGCAGCTTCTGGAACTCGTCCGCCATCACATAGACGTAGCCGGGATCGGCCTGGCGATCGATCGTCCATACATTGAGCTCGACCGGCTCCGCCGAAGCGGCGGCGGTCATGGCCAGGGCGCCGGCAGCGCCCAGCAGAATGGTCTTTGCAAACTTCGCCATCGTTTCCTCCTTGGTGGCGAGCAATCGAACCCACGCTCCTCCTGCGTGGCGGGGCAGGGCCCCGGCAGTCCCGCCGGAAACCGGCGGGGGCAGTTCTCTACGGCCGGGCGAGGGATCAGGCCGGGTTCGGGATGAAGGCCATGCCGCCGCGGGCTTCCTTCAGATAGTTCAAGGACTTGACCTGGCCGGTCATCTCCAGCTCGTTGCGATAGACCGGGTCATGCCAACCCTCGATGTCGATGCAGCCCTTGTAGCCGGCCAGGCGCAACTCGCTGATGACACGGGTCCAGTCGCTGTCGCCAAAGCCGGGCGAGCGCATCTGCACGAAGGGATGCTTGCCGAACACGCCGCTCTCGCGGATGACGTCCCAGCGGATGGTCGCGTCCTTGCCGTGGACGTGGAAGATCTTCGGCGCCCATTTGCGAATCTGCGGGATCGGGTCGATCAGATAGACCATCTGATGGCACGGCTCCCATTCGAGGCCGATGTTCTCGTCCGGCGTCTCGTTGAACATCAGCTCCCAGGCGTCGGGATTGTGGGCGATGTTCCAGTCGCCGGTCGCCCAGTTGCCGTCCATGGCGCAGTTCTCGAAGGCGAGGCGGACGCCCTTGTCGGCGGCGCGCTTGGCGAGCTCGCTCCACACCTGCTTGTAGCGCGGCAGGCTCTCCTCGATCGACTTGCCGCGGATGCGGCCGGTGAAGCCGGCGATCGTCTTGGCGCCGAAGAGGTGGGCGTTGTCGATCAGCGTCTTCCAGCCTTCGAGCGTCTGCTGGTCGATGTCGGTGGTCTCGAGCGGGTTGCCGAACATGCCGAGCGTGTCGATCTTGACGTCGGCGTCGCCGATCGCCTCCTTCAGCTCGGCCGCCAGCTTCGGAATGTCCTTGCCGCCGAGGGTCTGCCAGAAGAACGGCTCGATCGATTCGAAGCCGAGCGGCAGGATCTGGCGCACATAGGCGGCCGGGTCGGGGAGATTCCCCTTGATCATCGTGCCGATGCGGATGTCGAGGACGGGATTGGTGGTCACGGCGTCTTTCCTTCAGATCGAAATTTCGATGCGGCGTCCGGTCTCGGCGCTCTCGATCGCGCCGAACACCATGGCGAGGCTCTTGATGTTCTGGTGGCCGACGGTCTCGGGCTCCGGCCCGCCGCGCGTCGCGGCGATGAAGTCCTGCATGACTCCGAGGTGGCCACCCGTCCGGTCGGACGTTCCGAGGGGAGGAATCCCGGTGGCGGCCACCTCGGAGAAGAGGCCGTTGACCGCTTGGCCGGCGATCTCGGCGCGAATGTCCTGGTGCCCGTCCCAGACGAGCGTGCCCTTGGTGCCGACGATGCGCCAGGCCGATTCCCAGCTCGTCATCAGCCCGTCGGCGCACCAGCTGCCGCGATAGTTGAAGATCACGCCGTCGCCGAGCTCGAAGATCGCCGCGGCCGAGGAGCCCTGCTTGTACCAGGAGTTTTTCGGGTTCCATTCGCGGCAATAGACGGCTTCCGGCGCCGTGCCCGACATGAAGCGGGCGGCGTCGAAGGTGTGGATCGCCATGTCGAGCAGCAGCACATGGTCCATCTGCTCGCGGAACCCGCCGAAATGCGGGGCGAGGAAGAAGTCGCAATGAACCGAGGTGACGTCGCCGATCGCGCCTTGTTCGATGGCGCGGCGGATGCGGCGCACGCCCTCGAGATAGCGGCGGTTCTGTACCACGACATGCAGCTTGCCGGCGGCCTTGGCGCGCTCGATCAGGTCGCGCGCCTGGTCGAGCGTCTCGGCCATCGGCTTTTCGGACAGCACATGGCAGCCGGCGGCGAGCGCGGTCGAGACGATGTGATGGCGGGCGGCGGGAATGACGACGTCGAAGACGATGTCGGGCTTCGCCTCGGCGATCAGATCCTCGATCGAGGTAGCGATGACGATGTCGGTCAGGCCGAACTCGGCGGCGCGAGCGCGCGCGGCGTCGGGGTTGATGTCGGCGAGGCCGACGATTTCGAGACCTTCGATGGTCTTGGCGGCTTCGAGCCAGGCACGGCTCATCGCTCCGCAACCGATCAAGACGGCGCGCTGCATTCCAATGCTCCTCCCACGGCCCATTTTCCTCATTTCGTTGCGCCGCAAACGTTTACGGTGCGGCGCAACAAGGCCGTAAACGTTTACGATGACATCGTATTGAGGTACGCTTGTCAAGATGCGGAATATGACGACGCCAAGCGCGCTTGCGTGAACTGATATGCCAGTGGCGTCGAAAATGATGTACGCAAGGCTGCCGGAAGGCGGTCTGAGGGGGAGACGGATCTGTGAGCATCAAGGCGCTGGCGCAGCAGCTGAACATCTCGATCGGCACGGTATCGCGGGCCCTGAACGGCCGTGCCGACGTCAATCCGGAGACGCGCAAGCGCGTGCTCGCCGCCGCCGAGGCGATGGGCTATGTCGCGAACCAGTCCGGCCGCAGCCTGCGCCAGGGCACGACCAATGTCATCGGCTTCACCATCGAGACCAACGTCGAGACCAAGACGCAGGGCGACACCTTCTTCATGAGCGTGTTCGACGGCGTGCAGACCGTCTTCGCCCGCCACAAGCTCGATCTCGTCGTGCTGCCCTGCGCCTCCGAGGACGACCCGTTCGACCACGTCCGCCGCGTCGTCTCGCGCCAGTTTGCCGACGGGCTGATCCTCTCGGCAACGCAGCGCACCGATCCGCGCATCGATTTCCTGATCGAGCGCGGCATCCCCTTCGTGACGTTGGGGCGCAGCCTGTCGGGCGGCGAGCATTCCTGGATCGACATGGACTTCGAGGGCATCGCGGCGCGGTCCGTGGCCCGGCTCGTCGCCGGCGGCCATCGCCGCATCGCGCTCGCCAACACCGAGCGCGGCATCAATCTGAGCTACATCTTCGAGGAGTCCTACCGGGCCGCGCTGGCGAGCCACGGCATCGCCTACGACCCCGACATCGTCATCCGCGGCGAGATCACCGAGCTCGGCGGCTACCGCGTCTGCGATCGGCTGCTGGCGCTGCCCGAGCCGCCGACCGCCGTCGTGCTGGTCAACGAGAACCTTGCGATCGGCTTCTATCGCCGCCTGCTCGACGCGGGCCTGACGCCCGGCCGCGACATGGCGATCATCGGGCTGCGGCAGAGCCCACAGGCGCGTTTCCTGTCGCCGGCGCTGACCTGCTACCGGCTGTCGTTGCATGATGTCGGCGTCGAGCTGGCGCAATCGCTGCTCGCCACCATGCCGGCCTATAAGGACCAGTATCCGCTCGGCGTCGTGCAGAAAATCTGGCCGATGGAGCTGGTGCCGGGCGAGAGTGACCCGCCGCTCGGCGCGGGCTGAGGCAGGAAAGCGCGCCGGGGCGCGCCTTCCCGTCGATCCGGGAACGTCCGGCTACCAGCAGGTATAGCCGCCATCGGCCGAGACGATCGAGCCGGTCATCAGGCTGGCGGCGTCGCTGGCGAGGAAGTGCACCACCGAGGCGATCTCGTCGGTCTCGCCCATGCGGCCCATCGGGGTGCCGCCGAGCCAGGCCTCGGCCATATCCGGGTTTTCCTTGAGGACGTTGGCGGCCAGCGGGGTGTTGATGTAGGTCGGCGCGACGGCGTTGACGCGGACCCCGCGAGACCCCCATTCGGCCGCCAGCGACTTGGTCAGGTGGTGCACGCCGGCCTTCGAGGCGTTGTAGGACGCCTGCTCCTGCGGCTTGTTGACGATCAGGCCGGACATCGAGCCGATGTTGACGATCGAGCCGCGGCCCGCCTTCAGCATGTGGTTGCCGAAGGCGCGGCAGCACCAGTAGGTGCCGTTCAAATTGACGTCGATGACATTGAGCCAGAGTTCGTCGGCGACGGTCTCGGCCGGGACCATGCTGCGGGCGATGCCGGCATTGTTGACGAGGATGTCAATCCTGCCGTGCTTGGCGACGACCTCGTCGGCGACCTGGTTCACCCGCGCCGAATCGGTCACGTCCATCACGACGACTTCGACGTCATGGCCCCTGGCCTTCAGGCTGGCCTGGCCGGCCTTGGCGACGGCCTCGTCGCGGTCGGCGATGATCACCGTGGCGCCGGCCTCGGCCAGCGCCTCGACGGTGGCGAGGCCGATCGACTGGCCGCCGCCGGTGACCAGCGCGACCCTGCCGTCGAGGCGGAGCTTCTCGAGATACATGCTTGTTTCCTCCAGGATGGACGTCTTCTCCCGGCGAACAAGCTAGAGAAGCGACGCCGCCCCGTCACGAGTGAAGCCGCGTCATCCCGCATGATTTGTCGCTGGTCGCAACGATCGCGCTTCGGTCAATCGACGGCGATCAGGAACGGCATGGGCCGCAGCGGCGCCAGCCGCTCTCTGGTCGCCAGGCGTTCCATGTTGGGGCCGAGCGAGCGGCGCAGGTGCCGTTCCAGCGCCTTCTGCGCCCCTTCCGGGTCCCGGCCGATCAGGCAGTCGAACACGGCGAGGTGCTCCGCCAGCATTTCCTCGGCGTCGGGCAGGATCGGGAAGGTGTCGTGCATGGCGATCAGCGGCAGCTGGCTGCGGTGGATCGCGTCGCGCAGCTGGCGGTTGGCGCAGCGCAGCACCGTGTCGACATGCAGGTCGTGCTCCAGCCGTTCCAGCCGCGCGGCGGTGCGCCGGCCCGACTGCACGGCGAGGATGCGCTCGCGCTTGGCGGCGAGGTCGCGCGGGTTCAGCCCCGGCCAGGCCTGCTCCAGCGCCAGCGGTTCCAGCAGCCAGCGCATCTCGAAATGCTCGTGCATCAGCGCCGGCGTCAGCGGCCCCGCATACCAGCGCTGGTTGCTGTCCTGGAAGATCAGGCCGGCGCGGTCGAGCGCGGTCATCACCTCGTGCGCCACGGTGCGGCTGACACGGTAATAGTCGGCGAGCAGGCTCTCGTTCAGCTGGAAGCGGCCATAGGGCAGGCAGCAGGCGACGATGTGCTCGACCTCGGGATAGAGCGTGGCGCGGCGGTTGCGGGTGCGTGGCTCCAGCATCCGCGTTTCCGGCAGCTTCAACCCGGCCTCGACCAGGTCGCGCCGGAGCGGCGTGGCCTCGGGGTCGGCGCCGATCAGCAGTCCGCGCCCGCCGAAGCGAGTGACGCGGCCCTCATCTTCCAGTCGCTTCAGCGCCGCGCCGGCCGGGATGCGGCTCGACTGGAAGGCCCGCGCCAGCGCCGTCTCGCCGATGACGAGGCCGTCCGGCAGCGCACCCTCGTCGATGTGCCGCCGCAGCACGCGGTAGATCACCTCGTAGAGGGGCAGCGCCGGATCGTCGGCTTCGTGGTCGACCATCATCGTCCCCGGTTCCCAGTCCGGACCAGTCAGACCCCGGCGCCGTCAGCCAAGCGACGCGGCTCAGCCATGCGTCGCGGCATGGCCGGCCTCGGCATCGGCATGGATGAAGCCCATGATCTCGCGGCTCATCGTCTCGTAGCGGCGCGAGTTCTCGATCGTGCCCACCAGCGTGAAGTCGTTCATCACCAGGATGCGGTCGGCGAGCGTGATCATTTCCGGCATGTCGCTGGAGATCAGCAGCACCGAGACGCCGCCCCGCGTGATCTCGCCGATCAGCTCGTGGATCGCCGTCTTGGTCTTGATGTCGATGCCGACGGTCGGCTCGTCGATGATCAGGATCTCGACGCCGGCCGCCAGCCACTTTGCGATCGACACCTTCTGCTGGTTGCCGCCGGAAAGCTTGCCGACCGCCTGCTCGATCGACGGCGTCTTGACCTCGAGCTTGGCGACCAGCGGGTCGGCGACCTTGCGCTCCGCCGCGCGGGTGATCAGGCCCAGCTTCGAGGCGATGCGCCGCCAGACCGAGATCGCGATGTTGGAGCGGATCGGATGGGTGAGGATCAGGCCCTCGGCCTTGCGGTCCTCCGAGATGTAGCCGAGCTTATGGCGGCGGATCGCCGTCGGCACGTCGGGGATCGTCACCGACTGGCCGTTCAGGCGCAGTTCGCCGGCCGTGACCTTGCCGTCGCCGATCAGCGCGCGGGCGACTTCGGTGCGGCCGGCGCCGACCAGGCCGTAGAGGCCGAGGATCTCGCCCTTGTGCAGCTCGAAGCTGACATCCTTGTGGCCGAACGAGGTGGCGAGGCTCCTGGCCTCGAGCACGGTCTTCGAGCGGTCGACGGCGCGCGTCCCCATCTCGGCGACGCGCTCCTCGCGGCCGATCATGGCCGAGACGATCTTGCCGCGGCTCATATTGGCGATCGGCTCGCCGGCGGCGGCGATGCGGCCGTCGCGCAGCACCGTGACGCGGTCGGAGATCGCCATCACCTCCTCGAGCTTGTGCGACACGAAGACGATCGCCTTGCCCTCGTCGCGCAGCCGGCGGACGACGGCGAACAGCGCGTCGGCCTCATGGCCGGTGATCGAGGCAGTCGGTTCGTCGAGCAGCAGAACCTGCGCTTCCAGCGACAGCGCCTTGGCGATCTCGACGATCTGCATCTGCGCCACCGAGAGATGGCGGACCTCGGTGCGGGTGTCGATCGACGGATCGATCATGTCGAGGAATTTTCGCGCTTCGGCGTGCACCTTGTCGAAGTCGATGACGCCGTTCCGCGTCGGCGGCCGTTCGATCATGATGTTCTCGCCGACCGTGAAGCGCGGGATCAGGTTGCGCTCCTGGTGCACGGCCGAGATGCCGGCGGCGATGGCGTCGCGTGGCGAGGTGAAGTCGACCGGCTGGCCGTCGACGAGCAGGCGGCCGCGATCCGGCCGGTAGAGGCCGGTGATGATCTTGATCAGCGTCGACTTGCCGGCGCCGTTCTCGCCCATCAGCGCGTGGGTCTCGCCGGGCAGGATCTCGAACGAGACGCTGTCGAGCGCCGTGACGCCGGGAAAGTCCTTGCCGATGCCTTCGATGGTGAGACGCATGATCAGGCGCCTCCGGCGCGGACGGCGCGCAGCCGGTTCAAGCCGACGGCGGCGAGGATCAGGGCGCCGAGCAGGAACTGCACCCAGTAGGGGTCGACCTTGGCCAGCACCATGCCGTTCTGGATGATCACGATGAGCACGACGGCGAGCGCGGTGGCGGCGACCGAGATGTGGCCGCCGGTCAGCGCCGCGCCGCCGATGATCGGCGCGGCGAAGGACATCAGCAGCCAGTCGACGCCGATCGAAGGCTGGGCCGAGCCGAGCTGCGCCACGGCGAGGATGGCGGCGGCGCCGGCGAGCAGGCCGGACAGCGTGTGGGCCATGACGATGACGCGGTCGCGCGGGATGCCGGAAAGCTCGGCCGCATGCGGGTTGCCGCCGACGGCGAGAAGTTGCCGTCCGGGCACGGTGCGAGCCAGGAAGAAGGCGAGCGCGATGGCGATCAGCACCGGCGGCAGCAGCAGGTAGGGGAGCGCATAGAAGCGCTCGGTGCCGAAGGCGACGAAGCTCGCCGGCAGATTGTAGAACGGGATCGATTCGGTGATGCCGAGATTGATGCCGGTGAAGGCCGAGGCGGTGGCGAGCGTGATGATGAAGCCGTTGATGCCCGTCCGCACGGTGAGCAGGCCGTTGATCAGGCCGCCGGCGGCGCCGATGACGAGGCCGCAGAGGACAGCGACGGGAACCGGGAAGCCCCATTTCTCCATCATGCCGCCGACGGCGATCGCGACCAGGCCGCCGAGCGCGCCGACCGACAGGTTCATCTGACCGACGGCAAGCGTGAGCATCTGCGCGAAGGCGACGATCAGCACGACGCAGAAGGAGCGCAGCATCACATAGATGTTGAACTCGGTCAGGAAAGCCGGCGACAGCACGGCGAGGGTGACGAGGCCGATCGCGATGGCGACGGCGAGCGCCGACCATTCATTGGCGAGAAAGCGTTGTCCGAGGGTCATGTTGTTGGTCATGCGCGGCGTCCAGCGTTCTTGCGGCCCAGGCTGCGGCGTTCGGCATAGACGCTGCGGTAGCGGTCGAGCATGACCGCGAACAGAAGGATCAGGCCGAGGAACAGCTGCAGCCAGAAATTGCCGATCTGCATGACGAGAAGGCCGGAGCGGATGGTGGTGACGAGCAGCGCGCCGAGCATGGTGCCGACGACCGAGACATAGCCGCCGGCGAGCAGCGTGCCGCCGAGCACCGGGGCGAGGAAGGACGGCAGCAGCCAGTCCTGGCCGATCGACGGCATGGCGGCGCCGAGGCGGAACACCAGCATCAGTCCGGCCGAGGCGGCGAGCGCGCCGGAGAGCGTGTGGGCGATGATGATGGCGCGGCCGACCGGCACGCCGGAGAGCTCGGCGGCGCGGGCATTGGCGCCGGCGGCGAGGATCTCGCGGCCGAGCGCGGTGAAGCGGAACAGGATGATCAGCGCCACGCCGAGCCCGATCGCCACGAATAGCAGCGGCGAGACGAAGCCCCACCAGCGCATGCGGCCGAAGGCGGCGATCTCCGGCGGTAGCGCGTTGAAGGTCTGCGCCTTGGAGAGGATCAGCATGCCGCCCAGGAACAGGCTGGCGCTGGCGAGCGTGATGATGAAGGAATTGACGCCCGAGCGGACGATGACGAAGCCGTTCAGCCAGCCGAGGAAGGCGCCGAGCAGCAGCGCCAGCGCCAGGGCGACGGGGATCGGCAGGCCGATCGTCTGCATCAGGAAGCCGGACGCCATCACCGCGCAGACGCCGATCGAGCCGATGGCGAGGTTCATGCCGCCGGTCGCCAGCACGACCATGGTCGAGAAGCCGATGACGATGTCGACGGCGAGCGAGCGCGACAGGGCGAACAGGTTGAACGACGAGACAAAGCCGGGGGCGAGGCTCGTGAACAGGACCCAGAACAGGATGATGATGGCCGCGAGGCCGATCAGATTCGCCTGTTCCGCCAGCCAGGACGGCCGCGCGCGGGTTTCGGAGGAAACGGATAGGGTCATGGTGAAGCCATGTGTGAGCGACCACTTCACCTCTCCCAGAGGGAGAGGTCGACGGCGCAGCCGGCGGGTGAGGGGTTCGGGACCTCTCCGGAAAGGGCGCAACCCCTCACCCGGACCTTCGGCCCGACCTCTCCCTCTGGGAGAGGTGAAGCACCCCGGCAACGGCCGTTAAGCCGGCAAGGTGCGGATCGGCCCGGAGGCCGACCCGCCGAACCGCTTACTTGCAGTCCAGGTACTTGTCCTTGAAGGAGGCCTGGATCTCCGAGGTGATCTTCTTCAGGTCGTCCTTGTAGGTCGCCGCATTGGCGCTCGAGATCAGCAGCGTGCCCGAATCGATGAAGCGCTCGGTCTGCGGCGTCTTCACGAAGGGAGCCTCGGCCTTGACCGTGCAGGTGCCGCTGGCGAGCAGGTCGAGCACATAGGCGCCGACATAGCCCTGGCCATAGGGGTTCTGCGCCATCGTGCCGGCGGCGAAGCCGTCCTTGATGGCGTCGAGCACGATCTGGTCGTCGTCGATGCCGACCAGTTTGATGCGCTTGTCGCCGAGATTGCGCAGCGACTTGGCGGCGACCACCGACGGGATGTAGGCGGTCGAGATCAGGCCGTCGATCTCGTCCTTCTGGGCGCCGAGCAGGGCGTTGATCTTCTGGTCGGCGGCTTCCTGCGCATCGGTGTCGGTGATGTGCTGGACGACCGTCACGGCGCCGTTGGTCTCGGAAGCGGCCTTCTCGACGGCATCCATGCGGAGCTTGGTGTTCGGGTCGACGAGCAGGCCGGCGAGATGCACGATCTTGCCCTTGCCGCCGAGCGCCTCGATCAGCGCCTTGGTGCCGAGATAGGCGGAGTTGTAGACGTCGGTGCCGAAGCAGAACGAGACCTTGGTCGGATCCTGCGCGCAGCCGGCGAGCGCCAGCGACGGGATGCTGTTGGCCGAAAGCTCCTCGACGGTCGAGTTGATGCCGACGGCATCGCCCGGGAAGATGCCGAAGGCGTTGTAGCCCTGGGTCACCAGGCTCTCGACCAGCTCGGTCTGCAGGTTGAGCTTCCACTCGGCCGGGACCTTGAAGTCGACCGCGGCGATGCCGAAGTCCTTCGCCGCGTCCTTGCCGGCCTGTTCCCAGGGGGCGAAATAGGGATGCGGGCCGCCCGGGATCAGAGCGATCTTGTTGTCGGAAGCGTGCGCCGCGCCGGCGGCCAGGCCCATCAGGGCGGCAGCGAGCATCGGCAGGGCGCGCGAGCGCGCGCCGCGTTGGCGTTTCGTCATGGTGTCCTCCCTCGGCGATACGCGGTGCTGCTCCTCCAGCCCGCATTCGCAGTCCCGATGTAAGCACGATCGTATATCGCGTGCAATATGCGCTGCATCGGCGCCGGCGCGGGACGTGAAAAAGGCCCCGTCCCTCGGGGTTCAGGGACAGGGCCTCGGTCGAGAAAGGTCAGGTTTCTCTGGAATTCGGGGCGTCCGCACACTGGGGGGCGGCGGTGCGGACGCCCACCGGACTACTCCGCTTGCGGCGCGGCGTCGTCCGGCATGTCGGGCGCGTCGGCGCCGTCGGGGGCGGCCTGCGGGGCCTCGCCGCGCGGGCCGCGGTCGGGGCCATGGCCGTGACCACCCCGCATCGGCGGACCGAAGCGCAGCTCGGCGTCGGCGAGCTTCTGCAACTGCTCCGGTGTCAGCTTGGCCTTGAGCGCGTCGATCGCCTTCTGCAGCTCGCCCGCCTTGGCGGCGCGCTCGGTGCTGTTCTGGATCAGGCGCTCCTCGCGGGCGAAGGGCACCTTGGCGGCGTCGGCCTTGTCGCCGGGCTTCACGTCCGGGCGGGCCGGGCGCTCGAACATGGCGAGCAGCGCGTTGGTATAGCCGCGCCAGGCGTCCTGCTGGTCGGCGGTGATGCCGATCAGCGTCTCGGTGGCGCTGAGATTGTTGGCGAGCCACATCTGCATCTTGCGCGGACCGTGCGCGCCATGGCCGCGCCTGTCGTGATCGCCGCGGCCTTCATGCTTGCCGGCGTGCCGGTCGCCATGCGGCCCGCGCCGCATCTCGCCGCGCTCGCCATCCTTGGCCATCTCGGCGGCGGCGGGAGCGTCGGGCTTGGCGAAGGCCGGCGCAATGGCGATGGCCGACACGGAGGCGAGGGTGACGATGGAAAGGGCTGCGAGAGTACGCTTCATCGAAGATCTCCAATTGCTACGCTGGATGAGCCCAAGCTAGGGAGCGGCCGTTTCCCCGTTAGGTCGTTTCGTTTCCGGGCATGTCCGCCGGCGGCAAATCTGTTTCGAAGTGTTTCTCGCCGTGCCGTGGAGACGCTCGGTTACGAAAAACCTGCCCCTCGCGCGCGTGGACGCGATAGAGGGAAGGCAACACAGCACGCACCGCGCGCACGGATTGATTGAGGGGCCGAGGCGACCGAACCGATGTCCACCACACCGCATATCCTCGTCGTCGACGACGATCTCGAAATCCGCAAGCTGCTCGGCCGCTATCTGGACGGCCAGGGCCTGCGCGTCACGCTCGCCGCCGACAAGCGCGAGCTCGACGAGAAGCTGGCGACGCAGCAGATCGACCTGATCGTCCTCGACGTCATGCTGCCCGACGCGTCCGGGCTCGACATCTGCCGGCAGCTGCGCGAGCGGCGGCCGCACATTCCGGTCATCCTGCTGACGGCGCTGAAGGAGGATGTCGATCGCATCATCGGGCTCGAGATCGGCGCCGACGACTATCTCGGCAAGCCGTTCAACCCGCGCGAGCTGCTGGCCCGCATCCGCGCCGTGCTGCGCCGCACCGGCGACATCCACGAGGCGGCGCCGGCGGCGATCGCGCAGTACCGCTTCGCCGGCTTCGTCGCCTCGCCCGAGACCCGCGCGGTCATCGATCCCGTGGGCGCCGAAGTCGCGCTGACCGGCGCCGAGTTCGACCTGCTGCGCGTCTTCCTCGACCGGCCCGGCCGCGTGCTGTCGCGCGAGCAGCTGCTCGACCTGACGCAGGGCCGCGAGGCCGATCCGCTCGATCGCTCGATCGATGTCCTGATGAGCCGGCTTCGCCGCAAGCTCGGCGACGACGGCAAGTTCCTGATCTTCAAGACGGTCCGCAACGGCGGCTACCAGCTCGCCGTCAAGGTCGAGACGGAGGGCGCGGCGTGAACTCGCTTCGCCTTCGCATCGCGCTGCTCGTCGTCGTCGCGATCGTCTCTGTCGTCGGGCTCGCCACGCTGGTCGCCGTCAGCGTCATCGGCGGCCCGGGCCCCGGGCGCGCGCTCGGCCCGGCGGCGATCCAGATCGATCTGATCGCGCGGCTGGTCGAGCGTCATCCCGAGGATTTCCAGGAGGGCCAGGTGGCGCGCGGCTCGCTGCGCGGCAAGGATCTCGGCATCCGGCTGCGGCCGCGGCCGGCGCGTGGGCCGGTGCAGGAGGAGCTGACCGAGTCGCTGCGCGAGATGCTGGCGCATATCGGCCATCCCCGCGACGTCGTCGTCACCCAGCCGCGGGCGCATGGGCCGACCCAGGTCTCGATCCCGATCGCCGATCTCGGCTATATCGCCGTACCGCTCTCCAACACGCCGCCGCAGCGCGCCGGCTGGACGGTACTGATCGGATGGATGGTGGCGATCGTGCTCGGCGCCGCGGCGATCGCGCTCGTGATCGCCAACCGGCTGACCAAGCCGTTGCAGATGATCGAATCGGCGATCGCCTCGGTCGGCGTCGACGGCGTGCTGCCGCCGCTGCCCGAAACCGGCTCGGCCGAGGTGCGGGCGACGGCCGGCGCGCTGAACCGCCTGTCGGCCCGGCTGAAGAACGCCATGGAGAGCCGCATGCGCCTCGTCGCGGCGGCCGGCCACGACCTGCGCACGCCGATGACGCGGATGCGGCTTAGGGCCGAGTTCCTCGACGAGGACGAGCGCCAGAACTGGCTGAACGATCTCGACGAGCTCGACCGCATCGCCGACAGCGCCATCCGCCTCGTGCGCGAGGAGGTCGACGAGAGCGAGCGCGAGCCGGTGCGGCTCGACGAGCTGGTGCGGCGTCTGGCGACCGAGCTCGCGGTACAGGGGCGCGCCGTCACCGTCGGCTCGCTGGAGCCGGCGCTGGTCTCCGCCGCGCCGCTGGCGCTGACGCGGGCGCTGCGCAATCTGATGATCAACGCGGCCACCCATGGCGGTGGCGGCGTCGTCACGCTCAACCGCGAGGGCGGCATGGCGGTGCTCCGCATCACCGACCAGGGGCCCGGCATTCCGGAGGGGCTGATTGAGCGCGCCTTCGAGCCGTTCTTCCGCGTCGATCCGGCCAGGCGGCAGTCGGTGCCCGGCGCCGGCCTCGGCCTGGCCATTTCCAAGGAGATCGTTGAGCGATTCGGCGGCGGCATCGTCATGCGCAACGGCGCCACCGGCGGGCTGGTGCAGGAGATCAGCCTGCCGCTGGCGGCCGCGGCCTGACCGGCGGGGCCTCCGGGGCAAGGGGGCCGGCGCGCTCAATATTGGCTGTTGTCGGGTCTTCATCCGGCCGTGCTAGGTTCCCGGCGGAACCCACGCCTGCATGGATGATGAAATTGGCTCTCTCCCCGGAACAACGCGCCGCCCGCCTCGCCCTCGCCAGGGAGGTCGCGCGCGAAGCCGGCGCGCTGGCGCTCGGCTATTTCGAGCGGCTCGCCACCCTCGCCGTCGAATTCAAGCAGGGTGGCCAGGACGTCGTCAGCATCGCCGACCGCGAGGTCGAGGTGCTGATCCGCGCCCGCATCGCGGCCGCCTTTCCGGACGACGGCGTGCTCGGCGAGGAAGACGGTCTGGCGGAGGGCTCGTCCGGCGTGCTCTGGGTGGTCGATCCGATCGACGGCACCAGCCCGTTCCTGAACGGCCTGTCGCACTGGTGCGTCTCGATCGCCGTCGCCGTCGACGGCGAGGCCGAGATCGGCGTCATCTATGCACCGGTCAGCAACGAGTTCTTCTCGGCCGCCAAGGACATGGGTGCTTTCCTGAACGACGCGCCGATCGAGGTCGCTCCGAGCCGCTCGATCGAGGACGGGCTGCTCGGCTTCGGCAGCAACCACCGCATCCCGCCCGCCGATGTCGGCCGCTTCGTCACGGCGCTGCTCGACGCCGGCGGCATGTTCTACCGCAACGGCTCCGGCGCGCTGATGCTCGCCTATGTCGCCTGCGGCCGGCTCGTCGGCTATTACGAGCAGCACATCAATTCGTGGGATTGCCTGGCGGGCCTCTGCCTGATCCGGGAGGCCGGCGGCTGGCACAACGATTTCCTCGCCGGCGAGGGCATGCTTAGGGGTAACCGCATCGCCGGCGGCGCGCCGCAGATGAAGGCGGGCCTGATCGCGCTGCTCGAACGCGTCGGCGCCTCGACCGAGACGATCGCCTGAGGCGGGCGATCGGACCTTCCTAGGCCACTGAACCGCTCCACCATCATCCTGAGGTGCTTCGCTTGCGCGAAGCGCCTCAGTGTCTGGCCCGTAATTGGACAAGGCCCGCCACGCCGCCTTCGCTTCACCTCTCCCTGAGGGAGAGGTCGGAGCGAAGCTCCGGGTGAGGGTTTAGGAAACCATCCGGTGAGGCCGTAAACCCTCACCCGCCGGCCTTCGGCCGTCGACCTCTCCCTCAGGGAGAGGTGAAAGTAGAGTGTCCCCTGCATTTCGGGCCAGACACCCAGGATGATGGTCGCGTTCTGAACATGCAGTCCGGGTAGTTCGCGCCGCTGTGGCTTTGATGTCTTCCCTTCACCTCTCCCAAGAGAGGCAAAGGGAAGGCTCTGCCTCCTACACCCCCGGGCCCGAGGCCTCGCGCAGGTAGCGGACCGGCTTTTCCGGGGCCAGTCCCATCGCGGCGCGGACGATCGCCTGGGCGTCGATGCCGTGGTGGCGGTAGAGGTCGGCGATCGTGCCGGTCTGGCCGAAATGCTCGACGCCGAGCGAGCGGGTGCGGTGGCCGCCGACCGCGCCGAGCCAGCCCAGCGTCGCCGGATGGCCGTCCAGCACGGTGACGATGCCGCAATGGCGCGGCAGCTCGGCGAACAGCCGTTCGACATGCGACTGGGCATGGACGAGGCCGCGCTCGCGGGCGCGGCCCGCCGCCGTCCAGCCGGCGTTCAGCCGGTCGGCCGAGGTGATGGCGAGCAGGCCGATGTCGCGCCGGTCCTCGGCGAGCAGGCCGGTCGCCTCGATCGCCTCGGGCGCGACGGCGCCGGTATAGGCGATGATCATCTCGGCGTTGGGGCCGGGCTTGCGGAGCCAGTAGGCGCCGTCGACGATGGCGCGCGCGAGCTCGTCGTCGATCGTGCGGGTCGGCTGCTCGACGGGGCGCGTCGACAGGCGGAGATAGATCGAGCCGCCGGTCTGGTCGCGCAGCCAGGTGCGCTCGTCCGGGTCGCCGTCGCCGTTCCGCTGCATGTAGTCGAAGCCGAAGCGCATGATCGTCGCGAGTTCGTCGACGAAGGCCGGCTCGAAGGCGGCGAGCCCGTCCTGCGCCATGCCGATCAGCGGCGTGCCGATCGACTGGTGCGCGCCGCCCTCCGGCGCCAGCGTGATGCCGGACGGCGTTGCGACCAGCATGAAGCGCGCATCCTGGTAGCAGGCATAGTTCAGCGCGTCGGCGCCGCGATAGATGAACGGGTCGTAGAGCGTGCCGACCGGCAGCAGCCGTTCGCCATTGATCGAATGGCTGAGTCCCAGCGCCGAGAGCATGAGAAACAGGTTCATCTCGGCGATGCCGAGCTCCAGATGCTGGCCGGACGGCGAGAATTCCCAGTTGAAGGTCGAGGGAATCCGCTCCGACTTGAACGTGTCCGCCATATTTTCGAGCGCGAACAGGCCGCGCCGGTTCACCCAGGGACCGAGATTGGTCGAGACGGTGACGTCGGGCGAGGTGGTGACGATGCGGTTGGCGAAGTCCGAGTTCTCGCGCGAGATCTCGTTCATGACCTGGCCGAAGCCGGCCTGGGTCGAAAGCTCCTTGCCGCCGACGCCGGGGGCGGGCAGCACGGCCGGCACGTCGATATGCGGCGCGACCGAGGCCTTTTCGCGCTGGTTGAACGGCGTCGCGTCGAGGAAGGCGCGCAGCTCCGCCGGGTCGGCGGCAAGGCCCTCGAATAGCTCCCATTCATGGCCCGGGCGCACGTTCATCGCGGCGCGGAAGGCATCCATCTGGGTCGGGTTCATCAGGCCCGCATGATTGTCCTTGTGGCCGGCGAGCGGCAGGCCGAAGCCCTTGATCGAATAGGCGATGAAGCAGGTCGGCCGGTCGTGCGTGCCCGCCTTGGCGAAGGCCTCGAGCAGGGTCGGCAGATCATGGCCGGCGAGGTTGGTCATCAGCGTCGCGAGCTCGGCGTCGGAACGCGACTCGATCAGCTTGGTGACAGGCCCCTGGTCGCCGATCTCGTCGAGCAGGCGCTTGCGCCACGCCGCGCCGCCCTGGAAGCAGAGCGCCGAATAGAGCTGGTTCGGGCAGTTGTCGATCCAGTCGCGCAGGCGCTCGCCGCCCGGCTCCTGGAACGCCGCCTCGAGCAGCACACCATATTTCAGGACGACGACGTCCCAGCCGAAATTCTGGAAGATCGCCTCGAAACGCTGCCAGAGGCCCTCGCGCACCACGGCGTCGAGGCTCTGGCGGTTGTAGTCGACGATCCACCAGGTGTTGCGCAGGCCATGCTTCCAGCCTTCGAGCAGGGCTTCAAAAATGTTGCCCTCGTCCATCTCGGCGTCGCCGACCAGCGCGATCATCCGCCCTTCCGGGCGATCCTTGGCGCTCCAGTCCTTGGCGCGGACATAGTCCTGCACCAGCGACGAGAACAGCGTCTGCGCCACGCCGAGGCCGACCGAGCCGGTCGAGAAGTCGACGCCGTCGACGTCCTTTGTCCGCGACGGATAGCTCTGGGCGCCCTTGTAGCCGCGGAAATTCTCCAGCTTCTCAAGCGTCTGGCGGCCGAGCAGATACTGGATAGCATGGAAGATCGGGCTCGCATGCGGCTTGACCGCAACGCGGTCCTGCGGCCGCAGCACGTCGAGATAGAGCGCCGTCATGATCGTCGCGAGCGAGGCGGAAGACGCCTGGTGGCCGCCGATCTTCAGCCCGTCCCCATTGTCGCGCAGGTGGTTGGCGTTGTGGATGGTCCACGCCGCGAGCCAGAGGATCTTCTTCTCCAGCTCCGCCAGAAGGGCCAGGCGGTTTTCGGCGGAATGGGTGGTGGTGGGCACGCTCGACATCGACGATCCTCCCGCGATCTCTGTGGAAGCATGAACCGCGCGGGGGACGCGGTCCAGCCTGGTTTGGTTGTCAGGCGGTGGGGTCGGGTCAGCCGATCCGGGCGCCGGTCGCGGTGTCGAACACGTGGATGCGCTCGACCGGGAAGGCGACATGGACGGTGTCGCCGCGCTCGGCGAGGCCGCGCTCCAGCGAGAACGCCTTGACGTCGCTGCCGAAGGCGCTGGCGTGCAGGATCGTGCCGAAGCCGGTCGGTTCGACGAGGTCGATCCGGGCCTCGAAACCGCCGGGAAGCTCCCGGCCGACCAGCACGTGCTCGGGGCGGATGCCGAGCGTCACCTTGGTGCCCTCGGCGGTCGGCGCCGGGCCGGCGAGCGGCACGGAGATGCCCTGGCCGAGTTCGATGCGCGGCGCGCCGTCCGTGGCGCGGTAGGTGCCCTCGAACATGTTCATGGCCGGCGAGCCCATGAAGCCGGCGACGAACAGGTTGGCCGGCCGGTCATAGAGATCGAGCGGGCTGCCGACCTGCTGCACGACGCCGGCGTTCATCGCGACGATGCGGTCGGCCAGCGTCATCGCCTCGATCTGGTCATGCGTGACGTAGATCGAGGTGGCGCCGAGGTCCTGGTGCAGCTTCTTGATCTCGCCGCGCATGTGCTCGCGCAGCCGCGCGTCGAGATTGGAGAGCGGCTCGTCGAACAGGAAGGCCTTCGGCTTGCGCACGATGGCGCGGCCCATGGCGACGCGCTGGCGCTGGCCGCCGGAGAGCGCCTTGGGACGACGCTCCATCAGGGGCGTCAGGCTGAGCTTCTCCGCCGCGCCGGAGATGGCGGCGGCGATCTTCTCCTTCGCCGTCTTCCGCAGGCGCAGGCTGTAGCTCATGTTGCCGGCGACGGTCATGTGCGGATAGAGCGCGTAGGACTGGAACACCATGGCGATGTCGCGGTCCTTAGGGTCGAGCTCGTTGACGCGCTTGCCGCCGATCTTGATCTCGCCGGCGGAGATGTCCTCGAGGCCGGCGATCATCCGCAGCAGGGTCGACTTTCCGCAGCCCGACGGGCCGACCAGCACGACGAACTCGCCGTCCTGGATGGTGAGGTCGACCCCGTGCAGGATCTTGACGGCGCCATAGGCCTTGCGGACGTCGGTGATATCGATGGATGCCATTGCGATGCTCCCTCAGCCCTTGACCGCGCCGGCCGTCAGGCCCTGCACGAGGTAGCGCTGGATAAAGAAGAAGAAGAGACAGGCGGGGATCAGGGCGAGCACGCCCGCGGCCATCATCTGTCCGAAATCGACCGAGAACTTCGAGACGAAGCTGAGCAGCCCGACCGGGAAGGTGCTGGCGTCGACGCCGGAGATCAGCATCAGCGCGAACAGGAGCTCGCTCCAGGCGGCGGTGAAGACGAAGCCGAGGGTCGCCGCCATGCCGGGCAGGGTCAGCGGCAGGATGATCTGGCGGAACGCCGTGAAGCGGGTCGCGCCATCGATCATCGCGGCCTCTTCCAGGTCCTTCGGGATGCCGTCGAAGAAGGACTGCATCAGGAAGGTCGCGAACGGCACGTTGAAGGCGACGTAGACGAGGATCAGGCCCGACAGGCTGTTGGTCAGCCCGAGCGGCGACAGGATCTTGAAGATCGGCGCGATCAGCATGACGAGCGGGAACATCTGCGTCAGCAGCATCAGCCCGACGATCCAGAACTTGCCGCGGAAGGAGAAGCGCGACATCGCGTAGCCGCCGAGCGACGACAGGATGGTGACGATGACGGCGGTCGACAGCGACACGATCATCGAGTTGCGGAAGAACAGCGGGAAGTCGCTGTGCCGGATGACGAAATCGAAATGGTCGAACACCGTCCGCGACGGCCAGAGGCGGACGCCCTCGGAATAGAGCAGGTCGTTCGGCGTGACCGAGATCTTCAGCACCCAGAACAGCGGGAACAGGGCGAACAGCACGTAAGCGAGGATGGCGACGCGGTGGGCGACGGTGGCGACGATGCGCTTGCGGGTCATGGTCTCAGCGCTCCCTGAGCAGGGTCTGGCGCAGCAGGACGATCAGCATCGAATAGACGAGCAGCAGCGCGAGCAGCACCATCGCGATCGCCGAGGCGTAGCCGAAGTCGAGCCTGCGGAAGGCCTGGGTGAAGATGTAGCTGGCGACGATCTGGGTCCGGTCGGCCGGGCCGCCATTGGTCATGACGACGATCAGATCGGCGAAATTGGCGATCCAGACGGTGCGCAGCATGACGGTGATGGCGATGGTCGGCGCCAGGAAGGGCAGGGTGATCGAGCGGAAGCGCTGGAACGGCGTGGCGCCGTCGATGGCGGCGGCCTCGTAGAGATCGCGCGGGATCGACTGCAGCGCCGCCAGCAGCGTGATGGCGAAGAAGGGGATGCCCCACCAGACATTGGCGATGATCGGGCCCCACATGGCGTGGTCGGGGCTCGACAGCAGGTTGTCCGGGGCGCTCATCAGGCCGAGGCCATAGAGCCAGTGCGGGATCGGGCCGACGATCGGATTGAACAGCATCGCCCAGTTGAGGCCGGACAGGAAGCTCGGCACAGCCCAGGGCAGGAAGCAGAGCGCCTGCGCCAGGCCGCGGCCGCGGAACGGCTTGTCGAGCAGGAGCGCCAGGATCAGGCCGAAGCAGAACTGCAGCGCCACCGAATAGCCGGTCCAGTAGACCGTGTTCTTCAGCGCCTGCCAGAACGTCTTGTCCTTGGCGAGCGCGCGGAAATGGTCGAGGCCGATGAAGCCGCCCGAGAACGGGTCGAGCAGCGTCATGTCGCGGAAGGCGTAGGAGATGCCGATCACCAGCGGCACCAGCATCACGGTGACGATCAGGATCAGGGCCGGGGCGGAATAGAGATAGGGCTCGCTCGCCGAGGCGAGGCGCCGCAGGAACGGTCGTCGGTCGCGCCCGTAGGGGGCGGCGTTCACGGCCTCTGTCATCGAAAGTCGATCCCTTTGGTCTCGTCGCAACCTGGCGGAGCCTCTCTTCGGCGGAGGTCGCAGTCGCGAAAACTCGTTTCGGCAGCGTGTGTCACATGGAGGCGGGACTTCCGATCCCGCAGCGTCCCTGCCGGGGTCCGGCCCTCCCGAAAAGGAGGGCCGGACGGGTACTGGTGCCGGCCGGCATCGGCTCAGCCGGCGAGAAGCGGCCTCACTTGGAAGCGAGGAACTTCTGCTGGGCCTTGGTCATGTACTCGGCCCACTGCTGGCCGAGCTCCTCCGGCGTGATCTCGCCGAGCAGCGCCTGCTGGCTGGTCTTGATCACGAGCGAGTCCTTGAAGAAGGCGAACTCGGGCAGGTAGGTCGGCATGACGGTCGGGACGACGTCCTTGTCCGAGAGCTCGGCGAACCAGCCCTTGAACTGCTCGCTGGCGTAGAAGGGGTCGGTCTCGGCCGACTTGCGCGCCGGCAGGGCGCCCGTCTTCTTGTTCCAGGCGATGTTGCCTTCCTTGCCTTCCAGAGTCGCCAGCAGCTTCCAGGCGGCGTCCTTGTTCTCGCTCGTCGAGAACATCGACCAGCCGGCATAGCCGATGGTCGGGAAGGTCTTGCCGTTCTCGCCCTTCGGCATGGTCATGATGCCGTAGTCTTCCGGCTTCATCCGCTCGGCGATGGCGATCAGCGCGTCCGGGTCCTGGTCGAGCATCGCGCAGGTGCCGGAATAGAAGCCGGCGACGATCTCGTTGAAGCCCCAGTTGACGCTGTCCTTCGGGGCGTAGCCCTTCTTGTACAGGTCGGTGAAGTAGGTGAGGCCCTTGACCCAGCCCGGATCGGCGAAGGTCGAGGTGCCGTCTTCCTTGAAGAAGGCGTTGTCGCCGTTGGCGGTGGCGCCGAACATGACCCAGCCGTTCAGGCCGCCGGGGCCGCCGCGCATGCAGTAGCCCGACTTGCCCGGCAGCGCCGAAACCTTCTTCGCGGCTTCCTCGAACTCGGCCAGCGTCTTCGGCACTTCGGTGACGCCGGCTTCCTTGAACAGGTTCTTGTTGTAGAACATCGCGCGCAGATAGAAGCCGTAGGGCAGCATGTAGGCGGTGTTCTTGACCGAGCGGCCGAGTTCGAGCGCGCGGTCGTTCAGGTCGGAAGCCTCGTCCCACTTGGCGAGATAGGGCTCGAGGTCCTCGAGCATGCCGCGGTTGGCGTAGAGCGACAACCAGGTATCCGGCATCTCCATGACGTCGGGCGTCTCGCCGGACGCGACCATGGTCGCGAACTTCTCGAAGGCCTGACCCCAGGGCAGCGAGATGATCTCGACCGTCGTGCCGGGATTGGCCTCCTCGAAGGTCTTGACGATGCCCTTCAGCGTCTCGGTGCGCTCGGGGCTGGTGATCACCTCCACCAGCTTCAGCTTGGTGTCGGCGAGCGCCGATCCGGCGAGCAGCGCCGTCATCACGGCGGCTGCGGCGATCTTCTTGAACATTGTTGGTCTCCCTCTTCGTTGATTGCAGTGCTTATGGACGCCGGGCGGCGTCGATCGCCGCGGCGAGATCGTTCCAGAGCGCATCGGCCCCCTCGAGGCCGACATGCAGGCGGACCATGTTGGGATCGACGCCGAAGTCGATCGCCGAATTGGGTCCGGCCGCCTGCACCAGCACCACCTGCGCCGGAACGACGAGGCTTTCGTGGCCGCCCCAGCTCACGCCGAGCTTGAACAGCTGAAGCCTGTCCGCGAAGGCGGGGATGTCGACGACGCCCTCGCGGAAAGTGAATGAGAACAGGCCCGACGTGCCCGAGAGACCCGGCGGCAGCTGGTTGCCGAGGCCGGGATGCGACACCGAGGCGACGGCGTCGTGGTCGGCGAGGCGGCGGGCCACGCTGAGGCCGGCGGCTTCATGCGCCTTCATGCGGATCGGCAGCGTGCGCAGGCCGCGCACCAGCAGCCAGGCGTCGAAGGGCGACAGCTTGCCGCCGAGATAGGGCAGGGTCTGGCCGCGGATCTTGCCGATCAGCGCCTTCGAGCCGACAACGACGCCTGCGACGACGTCGCTGTGGCCGGAGAGGTATTTCGAGGCCGAATGCAGCACCAGGTCGACGCCGAGCTTGATCGGCTGCTGGAACACGGGCGACGCCCAGCTGTTGTCGATCGCCGTGATCACGCCGTGGCTCTTTGCCAGCGCGGCGAGCGCCTTGACGTCGTGCGCCTCCATCGTCCAGCTGGTCGGGCTCTCCATGTAGAAGAGCGCCGCACCCGGCAGCGCCGCCGCCACGGCGGCCTCGTCGCGGCCGTCGACATAGGTGACGGTGACGCCGTAGCGGGAAAGCAGCGTCTCGAACAGGCGGTAGGCGTCGGGATAGACGTGGCGCACGCAGACGATGCGGTCGCCCGGCTTGACGAAGGTGATGACGGTCGAGGAGATCGCCGCCATGCCGCTGCCGAAGGCGAGGCCGTCCTCGGCGCCTTCCATGCCCGCCACCTTCTCCTCGAAGATGCGGACGGTCGGGTTCAGGCCGCGGCTGTAGACCGGGCGGACCTTGTTGCCCTTATACGTCTCTTCCATCTCGGCATAGGACGAGAAGGTGAAGAGCGAGGTCTGCACGATCGGCGGCACGACCGCGTCATAGGCGTTCGACTCGTCATGCGCGGCGAGAAGGGATGCGTGCTCGAAGGACTCGACGCTGTCGTTCATTTCAATGCCTTGTCGGATTGGTGGGCGATGTCCTGCGACATCTCCCGGATGTCTTCCTCGACGATCTCGAGGATCGCGAGGGTCTCGTGGCGGGCGCGCTCGGGGTCCTGCGCGGCGATCGCGTCGAACAGCTTGCGGTGAAACGGGAAGGAGCGGCCGGCGAAGTCCGGCCGGTCGAACGGCGTCGACCAGAAGCGTTCGAACGCCTCGCGCATCTGCTCCAGCAACTGCCCGAACATCGGATTGTGCGAGGCGTCATAGACGGCGAGGTGGAAATCGAGGTCGTACTTGCCCGAGGTGCCCTCGGCGAGGTGGACCTTCTCCATCGCCTCCAGCCGCTGCTCGATGATGGCGAGATCGGCGCTGGTGCGGCGCACCGCCGCCAGCGCGCCGGCCTCGGCCTCGAGCCCGCGGCGGATGTCGAGCGTCGCCAGCAGGCCCTCGCGCAGCGTGCTCGCATCGATCGAAAGCGGCATGTGGATCGTGTCGGGCGAGACGCCGCGCAGCAGATAGGTGCCGCTGCCCTTGCGGGATTCGACGACGCCGAGCGCCTGGAACTGGCGGATCACCTCGCGCACGGTCGAACGGCCGACGGCCAGCGCCTGCATCAGCTCGCGCTCGGTCGGCAGGCGCTCGCCCGGCTTGACGCCGGACTGGGCGATGAAGTCGGCCAGCGCCTTCATGACGATGGCAGCGCGGTCGGAGGAGGGGAGCGGGGTCAGGCCCGGAAAGGCGGGGCTCATGGCTGCGCCATCCGCCGCGCGGGGCGATGCCCGCGCTGTTGCAGGACGGTCCAGATCTCCGTGCCGGTCCAGATCACGTTGCGATCCCCACTGGCCGCCTGTCGCGGCTCTGAATTGGTCTGACATCTGATCATTTCTACAGCTTCGGCCTTTCGTCAAGTGTCAGATTTCCGTCACGGCCCGCCTCCATTCGCGGCCGTCGACCTGCCGTTGTGGCGCGGCGCCGATACGCGCGGGCCAAAAAAGTGGAGGCGCCGCGAAACAGGACGATTCTGCCGCTTCTGGACGGGGCCATGACCTGCTAGCCTGATGTCGGAAATCGGGGGCGCGCGACGATGAGCGACAAGCCGGACCTTCACATCACGCCGACACGTTTCGAGATGGAGGTCGACGGCCATGTCGCCTTCATCCTCTACCGACTGCAGGGCGACGTCGTGGAACTGATCCACACGGAGGTGCCGTCCGAGCTCGCCGGCCGCGGCGTCGGCACCCGGCTGGTCCGCGCCGTGCTGGACCGGCTGCGCGACAAGGGCGCGAAGATCCATCCGCTCTGCCCCTTCGTCGCGGCCTATATCGCCCGGCACAGCGAGTATGCCGACCTCGTCAGCGACTGAACGCGGCCCCGCTCCCGGCCCTACGGAGATGCCGATGCCTGCCTATGACGCCATCATCATCGGCACCGGACAGGCCGGACCGCCGCTCGCCGGCCGCCTCGGCGCCGCCGGCCAGAAGGTCGCCATCATCGAGCGCAACCTCGTCGGCGGCACCTGCGTCAACACCGGCTGCACGCCGACCAAGACGCTGGTCGCCAGCGCCAAGGCGGCCCAGATGGCGCGCCGCGCCGCCGAATATGGCGTCGTCCTCGAGGGGGCGGTCGGCGTCGACATGCGCAAGGTGAAGGCCCGCGCCGACGCGGTTTCCGGCGCCTCGCGCGAGGGCGTCACCGCCTGGATCGAGCGGATGGAGAACTGCACGTTCCATCGCGGCCATGCCCGTTTCGCCGACCACCGCAGCGTCCGCGTCGGCGGCGACGTCCTCACCGCCGACCGCATCTTCATCAATGTCGGCGGCCGCGCCGTGATCCCGGACATTCCCGGCATCGCCGACGTGCCGGTCCTGACCAACAGCACGATGATGGACCTCGACGTCGTGCCGGAGCACCTCCTGGTCATCGGCGGCAGCTATGTCGGGCTGGAATTCGCGCAGGCCTATCGCCGGTTCGGCGCCAGGGTGACGGTGTTCGAGACCGGGCCCCGCCTGATCCGGCGCGAGGACGAGGACGTCTCGCGCGCGGTGTCGGAAATCCTGGCGGCGGAGGGGATCGAGATCGTCGTCGGCGCGGTCAACCTGACGGTCGGGCGGGCGCCGGGAGGCGGGATCGCGGTCAGCCATGACGGGCCGAACGGGCTCCGGACCGTGTCCGGCTCGCATCTCCTGGTCGCCACGGGGCGTCGCCCCAACACCGACGACCTCGACATCGAGAAGGCTGGCATCGCCGTCGACGCGCATGGCTATGTCATCGTCGACGACGCGCTGAGAACGAATGTGGACGGCATCTGGGCGCTGGGCGACTGCAACGGCCGCGGTGCCTTCACCCATACTTCCTACAACGACTTCGAGATCGTCGCCGCCAACCTGCTCGACGGCGATCCGCGTCGCGTCACCGACCGCATTCCCGTCTACGCGCTCTACATCGATCCGCCGCTCGGCCGCGTCGGCATGAGCCAGGCCGAGGCGGAGCAGAGCGGCCGCCGCATCCTGGTCTCGAAGCGGCCGATGACCCGTGTCAGCCGGGCGATCGAGAAGGGCGAGACGCAGGGTTTCATGAAGCTGGTCGCCGACGCCGACAGCGGCGAACTGCTGGGTGCGGCCCTGCTCGGCACCGGCTGCGACGAGGCGGTGCATTCGCTGATCGACGTCATGTATGCCCGCCGGCCCTACGCGCTCGTCAGGCGGGGAATGCACATCCATCCGACCGTCTCGGAACTGCTGCCGACCATGATGGGCGATTTCCAGCCCGCGTGACGGCCAAAATGTCGCAGTCGCCGGGGTACCGATCGGTTGTGCGCGTCGCCTTTTGCCGACGGGCGGTGGTGGCGCGAAGAGGTGTGTATGGTAAATGTTAAGGATAGTCTCATAGAGACAGGAGCGTGACTTGCCGATGTAGCGTTCCGGCGACGTGTATGGGTGTTGTGCTGTTGAAAGTCCCTGTCCTCAAACCGCGCGGCATCCGCTCTCGGCGCGGGATCCGCCGTACCGTCGCCTCGGCGATGGTCGTCGTAATGGCTGGATCGACGGCAACCTACGCGCAGGATGGCGGCTTTTTCAGCGGCTTTCGCTCGCTCTTCGGCAAGGAAAAGGTCGAGCCCGTCGCCGACGCCGTTTCCTACAAGCCGACCGTCAACGTCCCCGACGCGCCGCGCGCGCTGCGCAAGGCGATCACCGCCGCCTCCAAGCTGCAGTCGATGCGCAAGTCGCCGCCTTCCGGCGCCGCCGGACTGCTGCGTCGCGCCCGCGCCGACGTCGACGAGATCACCGCCGCGCTCTATTCGAACGGCTATTACGCCGGCACGATCCGCATCACCATCGCCGGCCGCGATCTCGACGCGCCGGACATCCTGCAGGCAATCGAGGCGGCGCGGCCGGCAGGCCCGGTTCCCGTCCAGGTCGACGTGACGCCCGGGCCGCTGTTCCATTTCGGCGAGATCAAGCTGGTCGACACGCGCAACCGGCCCCTGCCGATGGCGCCGACCCTGCGCCAGCTCGGCATCGAGCCCGGCGCCGACGCGAAGTCGAGCGTGATCCTCGACGCCGAGGGTCGCATCAGTGATTTCTACCGCGACGAGGGCCACGCCTTCGCGAAGGTCGTCGACAAGGACGTCGTCGCCGACCACGCGTCGAACCTCGTCAACGTCACCTACATGGTCGATCCCGGCCCGGCGGTCGCCTTCGGTCAGGTCTCCGTCTCCGGCATGGAAGGCGTGAAGCCCTCCTTCGTCGCCGAGCGGGTGCGCATCATTCCGGGCGAGATGTTCTCGCCGAAGCGCTTGGCCGACACGCGCAAGTCGTTGCTGCGCTACGAGATCTTCTCCGGCGTCCGTATCCGCGAGGGCGACAAGCTCGACGCCGACGGCCGCCTGCCGATCGATGTCGAGGTCACCGAGCGCAAGCCGCGCTATATCGGCTTCGGCGCCAAGTATTCCTCGACCGACGGCTCGTCGATCAACGCCTTCTGGGGCCATCGCAACCTGTTCGGCGGTGCCGAGACGCTGCGCCTAGACGGCCAGGTCTCCTGGTTCGGCCAGTCGTCCGAGGCGGTGCCCGATTCGAATCCGCTCGGCTATCGCTTCGCCGCCACCTTCGGCAAGCCGGGCGTGCTGACGCCGATCGACGATCTCGTCGCCCAGGCGGCGGTGCTGCGCGAGGTCACCGACGCCTATGTGCGCGAGGCGGTGACCGTCACGGCCGGCGTCCGGCGCAATTATTCCGACCAGTTCTCCGTGCAGGTCGGGCTCGATTTCGAGCAGGCGCATGTCCAGGACGCCACCGGCTCGCGCGACGATCTCATCATCGGCGTGCCGATCGAGGTCGCCTACGACACCACCGACAACGCGCTCGATCCGTCGAAGGGCATTCGTGCCTCGGGCACCTTCGAGCCCTTCGCCTATCTCGGCCAGGCCAGCGCCGGGCCGATGATGTTCAAGGGCTCGCTGTCGTCCTACAAGGCGCTCGACGAGGAGAAGCGCTACATCCTCGCCGGCCGCGTCTCCGCCGGCACGATCTTCGGCGCCGACCTGCTCGACGTGCCGCCACAGCGGCGCTTCTATGTCGGCGGCGGCGGTTCGCTGCGCGGTTACGACTACCAGTCGGCCAGCCCGCGCAACGCGCAGGGCGACATCATCGGCGGCCTCAGCTTCCTGACCGCCTCGGCCGAGGCGCGCATCAAGGTCACCGACACGATCGGCCTGGTGCCGTTCTTCGATCTCGGCGCGGCCTCGGAAGATTCCGTGCCAGATTTCGGCGATCTCAAATATGCGGCCGGCCTCGGCCTGCGCTATTATACCGGCATCGGTCCGGTCCGGCTCGATGTCGCCGTGCCGCTCAATCCGGAGCCCGACGACAAGGGTTACGGCATCTATATCAGCCTTGGACAAGCGTTCTGATGACCCGCGCTCTCAAGATCCTGCGCTGGCTCGGCGTCGGCTTCATCGTTCTCCTGATCGCGCTCGTCGGCGCTTTCGGCTTCCTGCAGACCGGCCCGGGCCAGAGCATGCTCGCCGGCCTCGCCAGCCGGCTCGCCAGCAGCAACGGCCTGACCGTCCGCATCGAGGGTATCTCCGGCTTCGTGCCGTCCGACATGACGATCGACAGGATCGACGCCGCCGACGCCATGGGCCCGTTCGCCTCGGTCGAGAAGCTGCATCTCGCCTGGCATCCGCTGTCACTCCTCACCGGCAAGGTGGCGATCACGGATCTTTCGGCCGATCGCGTGGCCGTGGCGCGCCAGCCGGTGCTGCCGCCGGCGGCCCCGGACACATCCTCGGGCGGCGGCATTCCGTTCATTCGCGTCGCGCTCGACAAGCTGGACATCGCCAGGATCGAGCTCGGCGAGCCCGTGCTCGGCATGGCCGCGGTGCTGAACCTGCAGGCCTCGGCCCGCCTGGTCGATCCGGCCGAGGGGCTGTCGCTCGATTTCGCGCTTCTGCGCGAGGATGCGCCGGGCGAGATCAAGGGCCGCGTCCGCTATGCGCCGGGTGACGGCGCCACCACGGACACGCTCGCCCTCGACGTCACGGCCTCGGAGCCGGCCGGCGGGCTGGTTGCGCGCCTCGCCCAGATCGAGGGCCTTCCGGCGCTGTCGCTCTCCGTCAAGGGTGATGCGCCGCTCGACAACTGGGACGGCCAGATCGCGCTGGATGCGGGGGCCGCCGGTCATCTCGGCGGCACCGCCGCCGTCAAGGAGGTCGAGACCGGCCGCCGGATCATGCTCGATCTCGCCGGCGAGATCGCGGGCCTGGTTCCCGCCACCGTCCGTCCGCTCTTCGCGGCCGAGACGACGCTGATCGGTTCGGCGGTCGTCGAGCCCGAGGGCCGCATCGCCATCGAGGGCCTGAACGCGACCGCCTCCGGCTTCGGCCTGGCGCTGGTCGGCTCGCTCGACACCAAGGCCAAGACGGCCGACGTCAAGCTCGACCTGGTCGGTGGTGACCCGTCGCATTTCGCCGCCTTCGCGCCCGGCGTCACCTGGGCGAACTGGCGGCTCAACGCCGCCGTCAACGGCGCCTTCGCCACCCCCAATGTCGACGCGACGCTGACGGCCAAGTCGCTCGCCGGTTTCGGCTATGACGTGGCCGACCTTCAGGTCGTTGCCAAGACCACGCCGGCCACTGCCGGCGGTCTCGATTTCACCGTCGACGGCACCGCGAGCGGCCTTGCCGCCGCGGATCCGCAGGTCGCCGCGGCGCTCGGCAAGACGGCCCGGCTGCAGGCGGCGGGCGCCGTTGGCGATGCCGGCGCCGCGCTTACCTCCGCCAAGGTCGCGCTGGAACCGCTCGATCTCACCTTCGCCGGCTCCGCCGCCGCCAACGACGTCAAGGGCACGCTCCGGCTCGAGCGATTGAACCTCGCCGCCTTCTCCGGCCTCGCCGGCCGCCCGCTTTCCGGCAGCGCCGTGCTCGAGGCGAAGATCGACGCCGATCCGTCGAAGCGCCGCGTCGCTGTCGATCTCGACGGCACGTCGCAGGGGATCGCCACCGGCATCGCCCAGGTCGACGATTTCTTCGCCGGCGAGAGCCGGGTCAAGGGCGCCGTCTCGCTCGCCGAGGACGGCCGCATCGCCGTCCGCGACCTGACGCTCGCCGCCAAGGGCCTCGACGTCGCCGTCGACGGCGCCATCGAGAAGGCGAGCGCCGATCTCGCCGCGCGCATCAAGCTCGCCGATCTGAAGCAGCTCGATCCGCGCGTCTCCGGCGCCGCCAATGCCGATCTGCGCTTCACCGGCGGCCTCGACGCGCTCGGCCTCACCGGCAAGGTGGCGATTCCGGCCGGCATGGCCATGGATCAGAAGATCGAGAACCTCGCGCTCACCGTCGACCTGACCGACCTGACGGGCCTGCCCGGCGGCACGGTGGCGCTCGACGGCAAGCTCGCCGGGAAGCCGGCCACGGGCGGCGCCCGGCTGACCTCGCTCGCCGATGGCGGCCGACGCCTCGACGACCTCGACCTCGCGGTCGGCGCCGTCCGCGCCAAGGGCGCGGCGAGCCTCGCGGCTTCCGGCCTCGTCGACGGCAAGATCACCGTTGCCGCCTCCAACCTCGCCGACCTCTCGGCGCTGGTGCTGACCGAACTCGCCGGCCGCCTCGACGCCACGATCGTGCTCGATGCCCCGAACGGCGCCCAGCGCGTCGCCGTCGATGCCTCGGCCGCGGGCCTCCGCGTCGCCGGCAACCGCGTCGACAAGGCCGACATCAATGCCCGCATCGCCGACCTGACCGGCACGCCGGTCATCGACGGCAAGGCGGTTCTCTCCGGCGTCGTCGCCGGCGGCCAGACCATCGAGAAGGCGACCGTGACGGCGAAGAGCGCCGGCTCGGACACCGACGTCACCCTCGACACGGCGCTGCTCGGCGCCAGCGTCAACGGCAAGGCGCGCATCTCGCCCGCCGGCGCCGCGACGAATATCCGCCTCGACGCGCTGAAGATCGCCCGCACCGGCGCCAATGTGACGCTCGCCTCGCCGGCCAACATCGCCATCGCCAAGGGCGGGGTCACCATCGACCGACTGGTGCTCGCGACCGGCGACGGCCGCACCACGATCAGCGGCCGCGCCGGCGAGACGCTCGACCTCAATGTCGACCTGCGCAACCTGCCGCTGGCGCTGGCTTCGCTCGCCTCGCCGACGCTCGACATGAAGGGCACGCTGAGCGGCACGGCCCGCGTCACCGGATCGGCCTCCGCGCCGGCCGGCGACTATGACCTCCGCATCGCCAAGCTCAGCAATGCCGACATCGCCAAGGCCGGCCTCGGCCCGTTCGACATCACCGCCAAGGGCAAGCTCGGCGGCGGCCGGGTCGGCGTCGACGCGACGATCAAGGCGCCTTCGGTTTCCGGGCTGACGATCAACGGCTCGGTGTCGATCGCCGGCGGCGACATGGACCTCAGGATCAAGGGCGCGATCGACCTCGCCATCGCCAATACGGCGCTCGCCACCTCGGGCGGCAATGTGCGCGGCAAGGCCGTCATCGACGCGGCGCTGGGCGGCCCGACCTCGGCGCCGCGCGCCTCGGGCACGGTGAAGGTCTCGGGCGCCAGCTACAACGATTCCTTGAACGGCATCGCGCTCTCGAACATCCAGGCGGTGCTGACCGGCACCGACCGCGCCATCCAGGTCTCGTCCTTCTCGGCCCAGACGGTCCAGGGCGGCCGCATCGTCGGCAAGGGCAATATCGGCCTCGATCCGGCGCAGGGCTTTCCCGCCGCCATCGAGGTGACGCTGCAGAAGGCGACGCTCGTCTCGAGCGACCTGATGCGGCTCGTCGCCGACGGCACGATCAACGTCCAGGGCCCCGTCGCGACGCGGCCGAAGATCGCCGGCCAGATCCGCGTCCGTAGCCTCGACATCAACATCGCCGACGTGCCGTCGGGCGGTCTCGACCCGCTCGCCGTGCGCCACGTCAACACCGGCAAGCAGCCGGCGGCGAAGGCCGGCATCCGTGCCCATGCCCAGGCGCGCGCCGCCGCCACCGCCAAGAAGAAGAGCCAGCCGGCCAGCCCCTTCGTCGCCGACCTCGACCTTCGCGTCTCGGCCCCCAACGGCGTGTTCGTGCGCGGCATGGGCATGGACGCCGAGTTCGGCGGCGACCTGACGCTGCGCGGCACGACGGCCGACATGATCACGCTGGGCGGCTTCGAGCTGAAGCGCGGCCGGTTCAACGTGGTCGGCCGTCAGCTCGACTTCACCCAGGGCAAGATCACCTTCAATGGCAGCCTCGATCCGGAGCTCGACTTCAAGGCCGACACCACCGGCGGCGACGTCACCGCCAGCATCATCATCACCGGCAACGCCTCGTCGCCGGAGGTAAGCTTCGCCTCGGTGCCGACCCTGCCGCAGGACGAGGTGATCGCCAGGCTGCTGTTCGGACGCGCGATCAGCACGCTGACGCCGGGCCAGGCGCTGCAGGTGGCGCAGACGGTGGCGCAGTTCTCGGGCAAGGGGCCGGGCGTGCTCGATTCCGTGCGCAAGTCGCTCGGCGTCGACTCGCTGTCCATCGGTACCGACGCCTCCGGCAAGGGTGGCCAGGTCGGCATCGGCAAGCGGCTGAACGACAAGGTCTATATCGGCGTGCAGCAGGGCACGACGCCGGATTCGAGCAAGGTCACCGTCGACGTCGACTTGACCCGCAACATCCGCATCCAGGGCGCCGCCGGCGCCGACGGCTCCAACGAGGTCGGCATCGGCGCGCAGTGGGATTATTGAGGGGCACGCCCAAGCTCGCTTCGGCGTGAGGGGCATGGGTGGCTGGCCGCCCGCTCAAGGCGGCCTACAATGCGTTGTTTCCAGTGGCTCCGCCATCATCCTGAGGTGCTTCGCGTGAGCGAAGCCTCGAAGGAGGGTCCAGCGGAGCTCCTTTGAAGCACGTCGCGGGCGCTCCCTGAATCCTCCTTCGAGGCCCGGCTGCGCCGGGCAACTCGGGATGACGGTCGAGTTTCGGAATTGCGGTCTGGAGACGGAATCTTCCTTACCCCGGGAACAGCGTCAGGCCGCCGTCGACGCGGATGACCTGGCCGTTGATGAACTTCGAGCCGTTGCCGGCGAGGAAGGCGACGGCGTCGGCGATCTCGGACGGTTCGGCATAGCGGTTGAACGATTTTCCCGACGAATCCATCTTGGCTGGATCGACGATGCGGGTCGCCTGGAAGCGGGCCGACTTGGTCGGGCCGGGGCTGACGGCATTGATCCGCACGCCCTGCTCGTAGAGCTCCTTGGCGAGACAGCGCGTGTAGTGCACGACGGCCGCCTTCAGCGTCGAATAGACGACCTCCGGCGAGCAGCCCATATGCGCCGCGGCCGAGGCGATGTTGATCACCGAGCCGTTGCCGGCCGCCACCATCGGCGGCACGAAGGCCTGGCAGACCAGCATGGTGCCGATCAGATTGTTGTTGGTCAGGACCTGGATGTCCTCGAACGAGATGTGGAGCGCGTCGTTTGGCTTTGGCTTGTTGCCGGACGCGCCGATGTCGCCGCCGGCGCAATTGACCAGCACGTTGACCGTGCCGAGCTTCGCCTCGATCTCTTCCTTCATCTTCTGCACGGCGGCCGGGTCGCCGATATTGCCAGTGACGGCGACGGTGCGGACGCCATGCTTGGCGATCTCGGCCGCCACTTCGCCGAGGTCCTTGGCCTCGCCATATTTCGCCGGGCCGGTCCATTCGAGATCGTGGATCGCGACATCGGCGCCGAGGCTCGCCAGCTTTTCGGCCATGGTGCGGCCGAGACCGCGGCCCGAGCCGGTGACGAAGATGACCTTGCCGGAGAGTTCCTTGCTCATTTGCGAGCTCCTTTGGGTGCGGGGTTCTTGATCTTCACCTCTCCCTGGGGGAGAGGTCGGCTCGAAGAGCCGGGTGAGGGGGTAGGGAATTCTCCGGTGAGGCCGTAAACCCTCACCCGCCGCCCTGCGGGCGTCGACCTCTCCCTCAGGGAGAGGTGAAAGGTCTCCCGATGTTTCAGCTCATGACGCCGATCGCCTTCATGTTGGCGACGCTGCGCCGGATCATGTCGAGCTCGTAGGAGACGAGCGCGCCGTCCTCGCCGCGCTCCCAGGGGGTGCGGTAGTCGGCGTCGTCGGCGAGGCGGTTGCGGCGGGCGGTCTGCAGGCAGGCGGCGAGCGAGCGCGCCGAGCGCGGCGGATAGCCGTTCCACCAGTCCTGCGTCAGCAGGCGGACATGCCGCACGTCGAGCGCGCCCGGCTCCAGAACGGCGGTCAGGTGGTCATGGTGCTCCTTGAGGATGCCCAGCACTTCCTGGAACGGCACGAAACCGTCGCCGATGGCGCAGCGGACGAGACGAAAGCCCTCGTCGGTGAACTGGACGTTGTAGTCCTTCAGGTGCACGTGCCGGACCCAGGGCGCGATGCGGCGGGTGAAGTCGAGCGGTGCCTCGCCGACCGGCAGCGTGTTGCCGGTGTCGTAGCAGATGCCGACGCCGCCCTCCGCCTCCTCGCAGAGGCCGACCAACTCGTCGGAGGTGAAATCCTGGTGGTTCTCGATCACCAGCGTCCGTCCTTCCGCGACCGCGCGCGGCGCATAGTCGGCAAGCGCCTTGTGCACGCCGCGCACCAGCTCATGCCATTTTTCGCCTACGGCGTTGCGATCGCCGCAGAGCACCGGCGTCAGGCAGACGCGGATCAGTCTGGCGTCGAGCCGCGCGGCGGAGCGAAAAGCGCCGTCGAGCGGCCCGTGGTTCAGCCCGCTGCTCACCACCGGCGTCATGCCGAGCGCGGCGAGTCTTGCCTTCAGCGCGGCCACCGCGTCGTCGTCGAGTGCCGCGATCCACGGCTCGAAGATCTCGATCGTCTTCGCGCCGAGTTCCGTGGCCAGTTCGATGAAGCCCTCGAGCCCGCGCCCGTCCGGATTGGCGCGCGGCGTGCCGTGCCCCTGCAGGCCGAGATAGTAGGTCAGTCCATAGGGGTTCAGTCCGACTTGCAGCATGGCGTGTCCCGATCTGGCGAGGGGATTGCGGGGCGGGCGGCGCTAGCTCAATCCGCCGTCGACGATGATGGATTGCTTGGTGATCATCCGGCTGTCGTCGGCGCCGAGGAATAGTGCCGTGCGGGCAATCTCCTCGCCCTGCAGCACCGTGCGGATGCATTGCCGGCTGACCAGCGCATCGACGCTCTCCGGCGTCTTGTACCAGAGCGCGTACTGCTTCTCGGTCATGACGGCGCCGGGCTCGATCGCGTTGACGCGGATGTTGTCGGCGCCGAAGGCGCGCGCCAGGCTGCGCGTCAGCCCGAGCACGGCCGCCTTGGCGGTGGTGTAGGCCGGCATGTTGGGGGCGCCGCCGCGCCAGGCGATCGACGAGAAATTGATGATCGAGCCATAGCCGAGCTCGCGCATCTGCGGCCGCACCGCCTGGGCGGTGAAGAATTGCGGCCGCAGGTTCACCGCCTGCGCCCAGTCCCAGTAGTCGGGCGTCACGGCGTCGACCTCGTGCCGGTCGTCATTGGCCGCGTTGTTGACGAGGACGCCGATCGGCCCGAGTTCCCGGCCGATCTCGGCGATCACTGCCTGGGTCGCCTCGATGTCGGTCAGGTCGCAGCGGCGGAAGAGGGGCCGGTGTTGCGCGCCGCCAAGCTCGTCGGCGAGCGCCTTGCCGGCTTCCTCCTGGATGTCGACGAAGGCCACTTTCGAACCGGTTCCGGCGAAAGCGCGGACGATGTCGGCGCCGATGCCCGAGGCGCCTCCGGTCACGAAGACGACGCGCCCGGAAAGGCTGGGGTAGGATGCGAAGGTCATGGACTGCGGCCTGTTGGAGGGATGCGCCGGTGCCTGCCGGGTTCAGAGGAGCTTGCGGGTAGTGGGGTCGAACAGGCAGGCATGCGACATGTCGATGCCGAGCGTGATGGTCTCGCCCATGCGCGGCGCCTCGTCCGGGTCGAAGCGGCCCGTGACCTCGAGGTCGCCGAAGCGCATCAGCCCGATCGTCTCGGCCCCGGTGGGCTCGACCATCTCGACCGGCGCCTCGACCGTGGCGAGGCTCTTCTTGCTGGCCTTCAGTTCCGGCGAGTAGCGGAAGATGTGCTCCGGCCGGACGCCGAGGATGACGTCGCGCCCGGTAGTGCCGGGTACGGCTCCCTCGGCGAGCGCCAGCACGGCGCCGTCGCCGACCTTCAGCGACACCGCCGGGCGGCCCTCCGCATCGGTCGTCAGCGTCGCCGGAATGAAGTTCATCGCCGGCGATCCCATGAAGCCGGCGACGAACATGTTGGCCGGCCGGTCATAGACGGTCTGCGGCTCGTCGAACTGCTGAACCTCGCCCTGGTGCATCACGGCGATGCGGGAGGCGAGCGTCATCGCCTCGACCTGGTCATGCGTGACATAGACGGTCGTCTTGCCCACGCGGTGGTGCAGCTTCTTGATCTCCGTGCGCATGTCGACGCGCAGCTTGGCGTCGAGATTGGACAGCGGCTCGTCGAACAGGAACAGCTTCGGGTCGCGCACCAGGGCGCGGCCCATGGCGACGCGCTGGCGCTGGCCGCCGGAGAGCTGGCCGGGCTTGCGGGCGAGCAGCGGCTCGATCTGCAGCAGTGCCGCGACGCGCTTCACCGCCTCGTCGCGCTGCGGCTTCGGCACGCCGCGGCTCTCCATGCCGAAGGTGATGTTCTCGCGCACGGTCATGGTCGGATAGAGCGCGTAGGACTGGAACACCATGGCGATGTCGCGATCCTTCGGCGCCACCGAATTGACCAGCCGGTCGCCGATCCGGATCTCGCCGGAAGTGACGCTTTCGAGCCCGGCGATCATGGCGAGCAGGGTCGACTTTCCGCAGCCCGACGGGCCGACCAGCGCGATGAACTCGCCGGTGCGCGCCTCGATGTTGATGCCCTTCAGGACCTCGACGGATCCGAAGCTCTTGCGCAGGTTGCGAATGGTCAGCGAAGACATGCAGGCCTCATCCTTGGATCGCGTCTCACTTGATGGCGCCCTGGGTGAGGCCCCGGACGAAATACTTGCCGCCGAAGAAGTAGACGAGCAGCGGCGGCAGCGCGCCGATCAGCACGGCGGCGCTCATCACGTCGTAGTTGCGGACATTGGTGCCGCTCGCCGTCAGCGCCACCAGCGCGGCGGTGATCGGCTGCTCGCGGCCCGAGGTGAACACCACGCCGAACAGGTATTCGTTCCAGATGCCGGTGAACTGCCAGATCACCGTGACGATCAGGATCGGCGGCGACAGCGGCAGGATGATCCGGCGGAAGATGCGCCAGAGGCCGGCGCCGTCGATGCGCGCCGCCTTGATCAGGTCGTCCGGGATCGAGACGTAGTAGTTGCGGCAGAACAGCGTCGTGAACGAGATGCCCTGGATGACATGGACGAGGATCAGTCCGTAGGTCGAGTTGGTCAGGCCGAGCTTGCCGAGGATGAAGGCCCAGGGCATCAGCGCGATCTGCCCCGGCATGAACACGCCGAGCAGCATCAGCGTGAACAGCACTTCGGAGCCCTTGAAGCGCCATTTCGACAGCACGTAGCCGTTCAGCGCGCCGAGCAAAGTGGAGAGGATCGTCGCCGGGATCGCCATCCAGAGCGAGTTCATGAAGTTGCGCTTCATGCCCTCGCAGGTGCCGCCGATGCAGTAGCTGCTCCAGGCGTCGGCCCAGGCATGGAAGGCGAAGCTGCGCGGGAAGGCGATCAGGCCGTTCTGGGCGATCTCCGCCTGGTCGCGGAACGAGTTGAACACGACCACCAGCAGCGGCACCAGATAGATGATCGCGAAGATCGAAAGCAGGCCATAGATCGCCAACCGGCTCAGGTAATGCCGGCGGAAGGCGGCGGCGGCCTCCCGATCATGGACGCGGGCGAGCGCGGCATCAGCCATGGCGGCTCTCCCTGCGATGACGCCAGACGATGAAGAAGGAGTAGGGCACCAGCACGACGGCGAGGGCCGCCAGCATCATGATCGCGGCGGCGGCGCCTTCGCCGATCTGGCCGCGCTGGAACATCAGGTCGTAGACATAGATCGCCGGGAAGGTTGTCGAGATGCCCGGGCCGCCGCGCGTCAGCGCCGCGACGAGATCGAAGGTCTTGATGGCGAACTGGATCTGCACGACCGCGACGGCCAGGAAGATCGGCGCGATCACCGGCAGGATCACCCTGCGATAGGTTCGGAAGGTGGAGGCGCCGTCGATCTGCGCCGCCTTGACGAGGTCGGGGTCGACCGATCGGAGCCCGGCGAGGAACAGCGCCATGGCGAAGCCCGAGCTCTGCCAGATGCCGGTGATGATGATGGCATAGATCGCCGTGTTGCGGTCGGAGGCGAGGGCGAAGTTGAAATCCGTCCAGCCGAGGCCGCGGACCAGCATCTGGATGCCGTCGGTCGGGTTGTAGAGCCAGCTCCAGACCGTGCCGGTGACGATGAACGAGACGGCGAGCGGATAGAGGAAGATCGTTCGCCAGATCGCTTCGCCGCGGACCTTCTGGTCGATCAGGATGGCGAGGGCCAGGCCGATCGCCATGGCGCCGACGATGTAGAAGGCGGAGAACAGGAACAAATTGCTGTAGGCGATGTTCCAGCGCCGGTTGCTCCACAGCGAGGCGTAGTTGTCGAGGCCGACAAAGCCGTAGCTGGGCAGGAGCGACGAGTTGGACAGCGAGATGTAGAGCGTCCAGATCGTGAAGACGAAGACGTAGATGAACGAGGCCGCCAGCGACGGCGCCAGGATCAGGATGGGCGAGATCCGGACGAGGCGCTCCCGCCACGTTGGCCTCGGATTGTCCGCTCCGGAAATCCGGCCGGCATCCGCATCGATGGTCGACATGGCTGGCCCTGTCATGAGAACGAAGGATCGGGCGCGGCGCGGGGCACCGCGCCCGACAAGGCGGTTCGTTACATCTGGGCCTCGACGGCATCCGCGATCGCGGTGGCCGCCTGTTCCGGCGTCATGGCGGGCGTGTTCACGAACTCGGTGACCGTATCCATGATCGCGCCGCGGTATTTCTGCGGGATGGTCATGTTGTGGGCCATCGAGCGGACCAGCGTGCCGGCCTCGATCGAGGCCTGCAGGTCCTTCTGCGACAGCTGCTGGCAGGGGTTGAAGCCCTGCGACAGGTCGACGTCCAGGCGCGCCGGGATCGAGCCCTTGGCCTGGTTGAACACCGTCTGGAACTCCGGCGACAGGATCGTCTTGGCGAGCAGCTGCTGGCCTTCGATAAAGTCCGGATCCTTCTGCTTGAAGAAGACGACGGAGTCGGCGTTCAGGATGAAGCCGGGCTTGCCCCAGTCGGTTGGCGCCTGGCTGCAGGTGTAGTCGGTGCCTTCCTTGAAGCCGGCCGCGGTCAGGAGGCCGATGGTCCAGTCGCCCATGATGTGGAAGGCGGCGTCGCCGCGGCCGACCATCGCCGACATCGTATCCCAGTCCCGGCCGACCATGCCGGGATCCATGTATTTCGAGGTCATCAGGCGCAGCTGCGTCAGCGCCTTGACCATGCCGTCGCTGCGCAGCGCGTCGACGTCGCCCTCGACGAAGGCCTTGCGATAGAGGTCGATGTCCTGGCCATAGACGACGACCTCGAACACGGTCGAATCCGTCCAGTCGGCGGTCGAGTGGGCGATGCAGATCTTGCCGGCGGCGACGACCTTCTCGCAGGCGGCGTTGAACTCTTCCCAGGTCTTCGGCACGGCCTCGACGCCGGCTTCCTTCATGACCTTGGGCGACGACCACAGCCAGTTGATGCGGTGGATGTTCATCGGCGCGGCGACCCAGCTGCCGGTCGGCTTCATCACCGGCAGCAGCTCGGGCGCGACGACCTTCTCCCAGCCCTCGGCGGTTGCGAGCTCGTCGAGATTGGCGGTCATGCCCGTCTCGTTCCACTCGGCGATCTCGGGACCCTTGAGCTGGACGGCGGGCGGCGCGTTGCCGGCGATGACGTCGGCGCGCAGCTTGGCCAGCGTGTTGGCCGTGTGGCCGGCGATCGAGGTCTGCTCCCACTTGCCGCCGGCGGCGGTGTACATTTCGCCCAGCTTGGCGATCGCCGCGGCGTCGGAGCCGGTGGCCCACTGGTGCAGCAGGTTCGTCCTCGGCTCGGCAAGGGCCGTGCCGCTCAGGAGAGCGAAGGTCAAAAGACCAGCGCTCGCCTTCCACGTGAAGGTCATGGTTTCTCTCCCTGGGTGTACCGCTCGATACTGGCGACCGTTTGGCGCGGTTACTTGTTCTTGTTGGTGTTCAGCGCGTCTCCCCGTATTTTGGCGCTGCTTTTTTTCTAGGATGAAGATATTAACCTGTCAACGAGCTGGACAATTACGAAGGGTTACGTTGCGGTGCAGAAAGAAAGCCTGCCTCCGACTCGTCGTGAATACTTAAGCGGTTGGACCGTCAGCGGGATTGGCGATGTTGCGGCGCATGATGGCCGGCAGCGTCGCCGCATGGGCGGCGTCGGCGGGAACGACAGGGGCGGGCTTGACCGGTCCCGCTAGATGGGCTTTTCCGGAAGGGCTGCGCCCGTGCGGTTTTCCCCGTGGGAAGGAAGCAAGGACACCGAACCATGAGTCGCGACCGCCCCTTTGACCGTCCGCAGGACCGAGCTGCGTCGGCGCGCCGGCCGGGCTCCGCCGATCCGACGATGGCGCGGACGGCGCATCAGCCGGCCGGACAGAATCTCGTCCACGCGGCCGATCACAATCTGCGCGTCACGCTGGAGGCTTTGCGCCGGAACGGCCCGATGAGCCGGCTGGATCTCGCCCGCGTTACCGGCCTCACCGTGCCGGGGATCACCAACATCGTGCGTCGTCTCGAGGCGGACGGGCTGGTGGCCGAGGAAGCCGGCCAGGCCGGTGCACGCGCCAACCGCTTTGCCATCGTGCCGGATGGCGCCGTGTCGCTCGGCGTCGACATCGCCGGCGGCCGCGCGAGCCTGGTGGCGATCGATCTCGCCGGCCGCGTGGTGCTCCGGGATGCCGTCGCCGTCGATGGGGACGACCCGGTGCCCGCGGTGGTCGCGCTCGCTTCCCGGGCGTTGGAGACGCTCGCCAGGCGCGAGGGCAGCCGCGTCCTCGGCGTCGGCCTGACGGCGGCCGGCGGCATCGAGGCCGTGCGCGCGGCGCTGGCGCCGCTTCCCGTCATCGTCGAGGCGGACACGATCGCGGCGGCGCTCGGCGAGCGGCAGTTCGGGGTGGCGGCGGCGGACGACAGCTTCGTCTATGTGCTGCTCGGACCGTCGACGCGCGCCGGCATGATCATCGGCGGCGCGGTTTTCAACGGCGCGGAACACCAGGCCGGCCGGCTCGGCGCGATGCGGACCGGCGAGGACGGCCGGCCGCTCGACGAGGTTCTGGCGACGGCCGCCCTCGACGGGCGCGACCCCGCCGACCCGGCGGTGGAACGCTGGCTCGAGGATGCGAGCGCGCATCTCATGGATTCGCTGATCGCGATCTCCGCCTTCCTGGCGCCGCGCGTCATCTTCGTCGGCGGCCGCCTGCCGGCGGCGCTGCTCGACGCGCTGGTCGAGAGGCTGGGCGCGCGCCGGCTGGAGCGGATGATCGAGCCGACGCAGCCCTACTGGCTGCCGGAGCTTCGGCGCGGCACGCTGGACGAGGATGCGGTCCTGCTCGGCATCGCCGCCATGCCCTTCCTGGAATTCCTGCTGCCGGACCCGCGCCGGCCGTTCCGCCCGCCGTCTATGGCGGTGTCGGGCTCGGCAGCCTGAGCGGCCGGGTCGGAGGGCGGTCGGCGCTGCCGCGCAGCGGCGACCGGGTCAATTGCGCCGGGTCGGCCGATTCCAGCCGCAGCGCGTGCGAGAGCGGCATGGTCGCGGCGCCCAGCGCTGCCGCGTCCTCGGAACCGGCGGCGCGATGGATGCGCGGCGTCGGGCGCGGATCGCGCGCCAGCGCCTCGCGCACATAGGCCAGCAATTCGTCGAGGATGGTCACCGGGATGCGGCCGCCGATCAGCACCGCGTCGGGATTGATCAGGAGACCGATGTCGATCGCCGCCTCGGCGATGTGGCCGGCGGCGAGCCGCAGCCATTCGCTGAGCAGCGCCTTGCCGCGCGCGTCGAGCCCGAGCAGGTCCTGCGGGCGCGCCACATGGATGCCGTGGCCGGCGAGGAAATCGTACAGGATGAACAGCGACACGACCTGGCCGAGCGGCTGCACGCGCTCGCCGGCCGGCGCCTCGGGAAGCGTCACCGGCAGCCAGCCGATCTCGCCGCTGATGCCGGTGGTGCCGTGATAGCAGGCGCCGTCCAGCACCAGGCCGCCGCCGAGGCCGGAGCCGAAGAAGATATAGAAGAAGCTGCGGATCTCGCCGCCGAGGCCATAGGTCAGCTCGCCGATCGCCGCCGCCGTGGCGTCGTTGTCGATCAGGATCGGATGGTCGGTGAAGCGGGCGAAGCGCTCGCGCACATCGACGCTGCGCCACAGGCGATATTCATCGGGCATGCCGATGAAGGGGATTTCGCCGAGCCAGTCGGGGATGGCGACGCCGATGCCGGCCAGCCGCGTCTCGTCGATGGCGCGCCGCCGGCGAAAGGTCTTCAGCGCCTCCTTCATCTCCGCGAAGAAGGCGTCCGGCAGCATGAAGCGCTCTTCGCGGTGGATGCGGTCGCGCACCGTGCCGAGCGCGTCGACGGCGACGATGGTCAGGTGGTCGCGGCCGATGCCGGCGCCGATGGCGAAACAGCCCTCCGGGTTGATCTCCAGCTCGATCGCCGGCTGGCCGCGCATGCCGTAGCGCCGCCGCGCCTCGACGACGAGGCCGTCGTCGATGAGCTTCTCGGTGATGCGCGCCACGGCCTGCTTGCTCAGCCCGGAGCGGGCGGCGAGCTCGGTGCGCGAGATCGGCGCGTTCCAGCGGATCGAGCGCAGGATGACGGCCTGATTGTGGCTTGCCGCGAGACCGGAATTGGAGCCGGAAAGGTCGCTCGCTGCCTTCTGGGATTTGATCAAGATGTCGTTGCCGCCGGGGGAGATCATGGAGGATCGTCCGCCGGCGGATAGAGGGCATGGGGGGCTAGCTTGTCAAGGATGACCGGGGCCTACCTCTGCTTGAGCAGCCAGCTTCGGACCTCGAAGGGTCGGAGATCCGGTCCGGCGGCGCGGTCCGCGGGCTCCTCGAGGATGTTGACCGGACCCGACAGCAGCCAGCCGTCCCTCGGCACCACCTCGAAGCGGCCGCGGCCGCCGGCCGGCTCGTAGACGCGCAGCACGAGCGCCTTGCCGTCCTCGCTGCCCTTGAGGCCGCCGATGCCGGCCGGGATGCCGGAGATCGCGATCGGCGTCTCGGTGCCGGCGGCGAGGCCGGAAGCGCTCGTCGCGAGCAGCGGCTGGTTCAGGTCCAGCGCCTCCTCGCGCACGCCGCCCTCGTGCCAGGCGCCCTGATGCGGCATCAGCGCGTAGACGAAGCTCTGCTCGCCCTCGTCGGCGAGCGGGTCCGGATAGATCGGCGCGCGCAGCAGGCTGAGGCCGAGCACGTTGTCCTTGATGCTGTGGCCGTATTTGCCGTTGTTGAGCAGCGCCACGCCGAAGCCGGGCTCCGACAGATCGGCGAAGCGATGCGCCGGCACCTCGAACTTCGCGGCATCCCACGAGGTGTTGGTGTGGGTGGTGCGGCGGACGACGCCGAAGGCGCATTCGAAGGTGGCGAGGTCGGAGCGCACGTCGACCGGCGTCTGCGTCCGGAGCAGGACGCGGCGATCGTGCCAATCGAGATCCGTCTTGATGTCGAGGCGCGGCGCGTTGGCGAGAAGCTGCAGCGTCTGCGTGATGGTCGAATCGCGGAACTTGCGCACGATCCGGATACCGACCCGGTGCGGCGTGTCCTCGACCACATCGAAGCTCTCGAACGAGGTCAGTTCCTGGCCGTTGGCGGTGTAGTCGTCCTCCAGGTCCCAGGCGTCCCAGTTGCGCGGCTTGTCCATGGGATAGACCCAGAGCTGGTTGCCGCGGCCGGCGAGCGCCTCGCGGCCGGCCCGCTTGTCGAAGAGGCTGGCGAGCGTGCCGTCCGGGTTGAGCGTGACGCGGATCAGGCTGTTCTCGAGCTTGGTCTTCGAGACGCTGAGGCCGGATGCCGGGGCGAGATCCTGCTTGTCCAGCACGACGATGCCGAGCGGCGGCACGGTGACGTCGAGCGCCAGCGGCTTGCCATCGATCTCGGCGCGCACGGGTCGGGCATGCAGGTCCGGATTGACGACGACGATCGCGTCGTCGAGGTCGCCCTTGGGAAGCTGGGCCACCAGCTTGGCGAGCCCGTCCTGCTGCGCGGCGAGGCCGGTTTCGAGCGCCTCGCCGAGCTCGCGCTCGGCGTCGTCATAGATCTCGCGGATGCCGGAGCCCGGCAGGATGTCGTGGAACTCGTTCTTGAGCACCTTGCGCCAGGCCGGCTCCAGGCTCTCCGGTTTCGCCGCGCCCAGCAGGGTCGCGAGCGAGGCGACCGTCTCGGCGGTGATCAGCGCCCGTTCGGCATGACGGTGCAGGCGCTTGGTGTGGCTCTGCGTCGTCAGCGTCGCACGGTGCAGTTCGAGATAGATCTCGCCCGACCAGACGGGAACCTGCGAGGCCGGGATCTCGTGCATGCGGGCGAAGACGTCCTCGACGCGCACAGGCTGAAGCGCCGGCACGGCCGGGAAGTCGGCAAGCTGCGCCTGGCGCTCCAGCATTTCCGGCGTCACGCCGCCGCCACCATCGCCATAGCCGACGGCGAGCAGGCTCTCGTCATGGAGGGTCTTGCCGCGGAAATTGCCCCAGGTGCCGAGGATCGCCTCGGGCTCGGTCGAGCCGTTATAGCCGCGCACCGGATTGTCGAAGGTGTGGGCCAGCACGCGGCTGCCGTCGAGGCCTTCCCACTGGAACAGGTCATAGGGGAAGCGGTTGGTCTCCGACCAGTTCACCTTGATGGTGAAGAACGAGTCCATGCCGCCCTGGCGCAGCAATTGCGGCATGGCCGGCGAGAAGCCGAAGCAATCGGGAAGCCAGCAGACACGGTGGCGGACGCCGAACTTCTCCTCGAAATAGCGCTGGCCGTAGAGGATCTGGCGCACGAAGCTCTCGCCGGTCGGCATGTTGGTATCGGGTTCGACCCACATGCCGCCGATCGTCTCCCACTGGCCGCTCTTCACGGCCGCGCGGATCTCCTCGAACAGCGCCGGGTCGTCCTCCTCGATCTGCGCGTAATAGGCGGCGGTCGACTGGTTGAAGACGAAATCGGGGAAGCGCTCCATCAGGCGGAGCGCGGTGTTGAAGGTGCGCCGCGCCTTGCGGCGGGTCTCGTCATAGGGCCAGAGCCAGGCGAGATCGATATGGGCGTGGCCGGTGATGCCGAGCTTGCCCTGCTGCGGATAGCGCGCCTTCAGGCCCTTCAGCGTCTCGCGCAGGTCTTCGAGCGCGCGCTTCACGCTGGCGCGGTGGTCCTGGCGCAGGCCCTCCGGATCGGCCTTGAGCGGCGGCAATTGCCAGATCTTCTGCTGGCCGCGCTGCGGCGCCGTGCGGGCGACGTAATCCTGCGTCGCCGAGGGCCAGTCGAGGGCGGCGAAGGTGTGCTCGGCGGCGGTGGCGAGATGCGGCACCACTTCGTGGTCGCCGAGCATCCGCGCCGTCTCGAGCACCTGCTGCAGCAGCAGCGCGAGGTCGTGCACCGGCTGGTCGATCCAGGCGAGGTGGGCGCGAGTCAGGCGCGGCTCGCGCACCGGCTCGCCGAAGGGCAGGCGGGCGACGGCGTCGACATGGATCTGGAAGCGCTGGCCGGGGACGGGGAATTCCTGGTGATAGGGGTCGAGGCCGAAGCGGGTCTCGGTTCCCTTGCCCTCGGGGGTGAGCGTGATCAGGCTCTCGCCGCCGACGTCGATCAGGAGGCGCGTGTCAGCCAGCGTCCAGTGCGCCGGCACCGTCGCCTCGGCGTCGAGGGCGATGGCGCCGTCCCGCTTGGGCCAGAAGCCGCCCAGCGCGATCGGCGCGCCGTTGAACCGCCAGCCCTCGACCGCCACGGTCTCGCGCTCGCGCCAGAACCCCAGTTCCTCGACGCGGACGCCGATGCGGTCGAGCCGCTGCTGGAGGGTCAGGGACATTCCAATTCTCCGTATCAAAAAGAAGCTCGATGAAAGCGATGGATGGATTCGGGATCAGCCCTTCACGGCGCCGGCGGTCAGGGCTCCGACGATCATGCGCTGCAGAAGGAGGAAGGCGACGATGGCCGGCACCACCGCGACGAGGCAGGCGGCCGCGAGCACCTGGGTGGTGGACGCGTTGGAAGTGCCGGAGAAGTTGAAGATCGCCACCGAGATCGGCAGCTGCGCGTCCTTGTTCAGGAGCAGGAACGGGATCAGGAACTGCGACCAGTTCAGGATCAGGATCAGGATGAAGGCCGAGGCGAGGCCAGGCGCGGCGAGCGGCAGCGTGATGCGCCAGAACGTGCCGAAACGGCTGCAGCCGTCGATGGCCGCGGCCTCCTCCAGCGACTTCGGGATGTTGTCGATGGCGCCCTTCACCAGCCAGACGCACATCGGCACGCTGACGGCGATGTAGACCATGGTGACGCCGAAATGGCTGTTGATGAGGCCGAGCGCGCTCATGTAGCGGTAGAGCGGCACCAGGATGACGAGCGGCGAGATCATCTGGAAGGCGAGGATCGCCATCATCAGCGCCGATTTGCCGGAGAACCAGAAGCGCGAGAAGGCGTAGGCGGCCGGCGCCGCCACCAACAGGCAGCCGAGGCCGCCGAGCGCCGAGAGCTTCAGCCCGTTCCAGAGGTAGAGCAGGAAGGTCGGGTCCGAGAGGATCTGGGCGAAATTGTCGAGGGTGGGCCGCTTCGGGATGAAGCGGCTGGCGCCGAGGAAGACTTCCTGCCGGGCCCGGAGCGATAGCGACAGCAGCCAGGCGAGCGGCGTCAGGAAGAAGGCGGCGATGACGATCGCGGCCAGGTAGGTGAGGGCGTCGCCCCATTTCTCGCGCTGTTCGATGGTCATTCGGACACCTCCCTGCGCGGCAGGAACGACGCGTAGCCGAGTGCCAGCACCAGGCTGATCACCAGCATCAGCACCGACAGCACGCTGCCGCCGGCGAGGTCGTAGTTGCGGAACACGGTGTTGAAGGTGAAGAGCGACAGCACCTCGGTGGCGCGGCCGGGGCCGCCGCCGGTCAGTGAGATGATCGCGTCGAAGGTGTTGAGCGTCTGGATGGTGACGAGGATCGAGTTGACGAGGATGGCGGCGCGCAGCTGCGGCAGCGTGATGAAGCGCAGCTTCTGCGTGCCGCTGGCGCCGTCGACGCTGGCGGCCTCATAGAGCGTCGGGTCGATCGCCTTCAGCGCCGCGTAGAACACGATCATCGAGAAGGCGGTGCCGCGCCAGACATTCGAGATGACGGCGGACAGCATGGCGTTGTGCGGGTCGGAGAGCCAGGCGACCGGCGAGATGTGCATCAGCCGCAGCACGGAATTGATGGCGCCGAACGGGGCTTCGCTGAACAGCATCTGCCAGATCAGGCCGTTGGCGATGCCGGGGATGACCCAGGCGATCAGCACGATGGTGCGGAGCGCCACCATGCCCTTGAGTTTGCGCCGCTCGCCGCGCATGACGATCAGCGCGATGGCGAGGCCGAAGAGCTGCTGGCCGACGACGCTGCCGAAGGTGAAGACGAAGGTGGTCCAGAGGATGCCGCCCAGCGCCGGGTTTTCGAGCATCGCCCTGAGTGTGGCGAGCGTGTACTGCTCGCCGGTGCCGACCAGGCTGGCATTGGTCAGCCCGAGCCGGAACACGTCGAAGATCGGATAGAGATAGAAGATGCCGAGCATGACCGCGACGGGCACGAGCCATGTGAAGGGGTTGGCCTCGAGGCGCCGCCCCAGGCTGGGGCCGGCCACGCGCCGGCTCACGGCCATGGTGGCCGCCTGTGTCGTCTGCATGTTTCGCTCCTGCCCAAACGCGGCGCCCGGTGGTCCCGGCCGGCGAGAGTGTCGCCGGCCGGGATGGTCGCGTCGGATCCGTCAGGGCCGGGCGTAGGCGGCCTGGACGGCGGCGTTGGCGGCGTCGAGCGCGGCCTCGGGCGTCTTGGTGCCGGCGAGCACCTCGCCCATCATCACCTGGATCTGGTTCGAGATCTCCGGATAGATCGGCACGCCGGGGCGGGCCTGGCCATTCTCGAGCGCCTTGGCGAAGGTCTCGTTGGCCGGGGTCTTGAAGACGTCGTACTTGCCGTAGAGCGCCTTGGCGGTCGGCAGCTGCTGCTGCAGCGCGTTGCCGGGGCCGGCATAGATCTCCTTCACGATCGCCGCGCACATGGCGACCTTCTCGGGGTCCTTCGAGAAGGCGCCGAAGGTCCAGCCGCCGGTGCCGGTCGAGCGCTGGTCCTTGGTCGGGCCGGGGATCTCCGAGAAGGTCCACTTCTCGAACTCTTCCGGCTCCAGCGTGTTCTTGAGCTGGCCATACTGCCAGTTGCCGCCGATGAAGAGGGCGGTCGAGCCGGCCGCGGCGGCGGCATTGAACTCGTCATAATTGACGATGGTGGCGACGCGCTTCGGTGCCGCGCCGGAATCGACGAGATCCTTGAAGTAGTTGACCGCCTTCAGGAACTTCTCGCGGTTCTCGCCCTCGGCGAAGACCGGCTTGCCGCTGTCGTCGACGAGCTTGCCGCCCTGCGCCCAGAAATTCGCCAGCCAGTCGAAGGTGGTGCCTTCCCAGCGGCCGCCGTTGAACAGCACGCCTTCCATGCCCTTGTCCTTGGAGGCGATGGCGGCGGCCTTCAGATCTTCCCAGGTCTGCGGCGCGTCCGGCACGATGTCCTTGTTGCGGTAGAGGACGCGCAGGTCGGTGTTCCACCACCAGGCGTAGATCTTGCCGTCCGCGCCGGTGATGCCGTCGCGGATGAACGGGAAGAGGTCGGCCACTTCTTCCTTGGTGAAGTATTCGTCGAGCGGCTGCAGCACGTTGGCGCCCTTGAACAGGGCGAGCACGAAGCTGTCGACCGCGGCGCAGTCCGGACCCTGGCCCGACTTCGCCTGCTCCAGCATGCGAGCCTGTTCCTGACCGATATTGTCGGACATGCGCTCGAGGTCGATGCGCCAGCCCGGATGGCGCTGGATGAACTCGCCAAAGAGCTTCTTGTAGCCTTCGGCCCAGACCGGGTCGGTGCTGGTCGGGCCGTCGCCGGTGAGGCGGAGGGTCAAGGATTTCGGGGCGTCGGCCGGACCGACGCGGTCCTTGGTGACGAGATCCTGGGCTTGGGCGGATACGGCGACAAGCGCGGCGGCGGAAGCCAGCAACGCGGTGACGAGACGCAAGCGCATCATGAAATCTCCCGTGGGGTGTTTCCTCGATCGAACGGCTCTGGCGGCCGTCTCTTGCATTCCTGCGGCCCATTCTTGCGGGGCCTCAGGGAAATAAATCACATTGATTTTGTCTCGGCGGGGGGGGGGGGGGGGGACGCGACGTGGTGGGGTTTGCCATGGCGCCGCCCGGCTTTGCGCGATCCCGCGCGGCCGGCCAGAGGTCGGCGGCGTTCAGCGGGGAGGGTGGGGCGGTCGGGAAGGGCGCGCGAACGCCGGCGCGCCGCCGGTGGCGATGGCCGCGGGCAGCGGGCGCGGGATGCGCTGGGGCGCCGGCCGCCAAGGGCGCGGCCGGTCCGTTTCGGTGCGTGGATCCGCCGTGGCGGTGATCGGGATCAGTACGGCGTTTCGCCGGCGTCGGCGTTGACGGCCTGGCCGCGCACTAGCATGGCGTCGTCGCCGAGCAGGAACGAGGTCAGCCGCGCCACCTCGACCGGCTGGATGTGGCGCACGAGCTGCGCCGCCAGCATCTTGTCGAAGATCGCCGGCGCCGGTTCGGAGGTGAAGGAGGAATAGGCCTCGGAGACCTCGCGCAGCATCGGCGTCGCGACGCCGCCGGGGCAGACGCAGTTGACGTTGATGTCGTAGGCCGCCAGCGCTTCCGACAGCATGCGCGTCATCGAGATCAGGCCGGCCTTGGAGGCGCTGTAGGCGAGCGACTCGACATGGCCCTTCTTGCCGGATTCCGACGCGATCGAGACGATGGCGCCGGGGATCGAATGCTCGATCATGTGCTCGGCCACCAGCCGCGACACGTCATAGGCGCCGAACAGGTTGATCTCGAACTGCTTCTGCCAGTCGGCGCGCGAGACCGCGAGCGGATCGGCGTGCAGCACGATGGCGGCGGAATTGACGAGGCCGTCGATCCGGCCGAGCAGCTCGATCGAGCGCGCGACGCCGGCCGTCACCGCCGCTTCCGAGGCGACGTCCATCACCACGCCGAAGCAGCCGCCGGCCGCGCCGCCGAGCGCCTCGACCGTCGCGTCGACCGCTTCCGGCTTCAGGTCGGCGATGACGACCCGCGCCTCCTGGGCAATCAGCAGCTCGGCGATCGCGCGGCCGATGCCGCCCGTGCCGCCGGTGACGAGAAATCCCTTGCCGGCATGCACCGGAAACGCGCGGCTCTTGCGGAGCGGCAGCGGCTTGTCGGGGCGGCGGGTTTCATATTTCGACATCGGAAATCCAATCGCCGGCGCGCCGCCGGTCCTTCCAGATCAAGGCTCGTGGTGACGGCGATCGGGGAGCCATCGCCTGCGCGCAGAATAGGCAGGATCGATAGGCGGTCAATCGCAGTTGTGGCGTCATCGCTGACTCGGTATCTTCCGGCCATCCAACACCCAGGAGAATGCAGATGAGGCTTCGGAGTCTTTTGGCTGGCGCGGCGGCGCTGATGGCGGTGACGGCGGCTCAGGCTCAGGATGCGAAGCCGCTGATCGTCTTCGTCTCGCCCAACCCGGTCGGCGTGAACGACTTTCTGAAGCTCGCCAAGGCCGGCACGGAGAAGGCGGCGGAAGCCGTCGGCGCCACTGCCAAGGTCTATGAGAGCACCGACCCGACCACCATCCGCCAGAACCTCGACGCCGCCGCCAAGGAAGGTGCCAAGGTGGTGATCGCCGTCGGCTTCGAGTTCAACGACGTGCTGCCGGAGGTCGCCAAGGCTTATCCGGAGACCAGGTTCCTGCTCGTCGACAGCTGCCCGCAGACGCCGGTCGACAACATCCACTGCTCGGTGTTCCGCGAATACGAGGCGAGCTTCCTCGCCGGCGCGGCGGCGGCCTTGACCAGCGAGACCGGCAAGGTCGGTGCCATCGGCGCGCTCGATATCCCCTTCATCCACCGCTACACGGATCCCTTCGCCGAGGGCGCCAAGCACGTGAAGCCGGAGATCGAGATCGCCCCGACGCTCTGGATCGGCGGCAACAATCCGTTCTCCGATCCGGCCCGTGGCCAGCAGCGCGCCAGCATCATGGTCTCCGACAATACCGACCGCGTCATGGCCGGTGGCGCCGGCTCGAACGGCGGCATCTTCAAGGCGATGGAAGACCTGCCGGGCGCGGCGGCTTTCGGCGTCGATTCGAACCAGTGCCCGCAGGCGCCGGGCCTCGTCATGGACAACGTCCAGAAGCGCACCGACACGGTGATCGAGAAGGGCGTCGCCGGCCTGTTCAAGGGCGACCAGCCGCCGTTTGCCACCTATGGCCTCGCCGAGGGCGGCATGACGCTGACCAGCCTGGAGCCGGGCCTCGCCGAGTCGGGCTGCCTGATCGCCAAGTTCCCAGATGTCGTCGAGAAGGTGAAGGCTCTGCGCGACGAGATCGTCGCCGGCACGATCAAGGTCGCCGACCCGATGCAGGCCGCGAAGTAACGACGGACGACACGACACGGGGGATCGCGCGCATCGGTCGCGCGATCCTTTTTCGATCCGGGCTTGACCTGGACGGGCTAGGGCCCGATAGGCTCCGCCCCGACGTTCCCCGCGCGGCGGGGCAGAGGCGCTTCCCTCGGTGGAGCGCGCTTTTCCAACAGATCGAAGCTGGGATGACGATCGAGCTCGAAGCCACCGGCATCGTCAAGCGCTATGGCCCGCTCCTGGCCAATGACCATGTCGACCTTTCCGTGCTGCGCGGCGAGGTTCATGCCGTGATGGGCGAGAACGGCGCCGGCAAGTCGACGCTGATGTCGATCCTCTACGGCATGCAGGCGCCGGATGCCGGCCGCATCGTCCTGCGCGGCACCGAGATGCACTATCGCTCGGCGCTGGACGCCATCGGCGCCGGCATGGGCATGGTCCATCAGGCCTTCAAGCTGTTCAATTCGCTGACCGTCTGGGAAAATGTCGTCTACGGCATGGAGCCGGCTCGCGGCGTCTTCATCGACCGCCGCGCCGCCGCGGCCAAGGTCGCGGCGCTGGCCGAGCGCTATCGCCTGCAGGTCGAGCCCAACGCCGTCGTCGGCAAGCTTTCGGTCGGCGTGCGCCAGCGCGTCGAGATCCTGAAGGCGCTCTATCGCGACGCCCGCGTGCTTATCCTCGACGAGCCGACCGCCGTGCTGACGCCGCAGGAGCGCGACGGCCTGTTCGACATCATCCGCCACCTGACCGCGGACGACCGCACCATCCTGTTCGTGACGCACAAGCTGCACGAGGTGATGGCGATCACCGATCGCGTCACCGTGCTGCGCGACGGCAAGGTGGTCGACCGGATGGTGACTTCAGAGACCTCGCCGCGCGAGATCATCCGCGCCATGACGGGCAGGGCGGTCAATCTGACGGTCGAGAAGGGGGCCGCCAAACCCGGTGCCGTCGTGCTCCAGGCGCGCGGGCTGACGGTCGCGGCCGATGGCGGCAAGCCGGTGGTCGATCACGTCGATCTCTCCATCCGCGCCGGCGAGATCGTCGGCATCGCCGGCGTCGCCGGCAATGGCCAGACCGAGTTGATCGAGGCGCTGACCGGTCTGCGCATCCCCGATGGCGGCAGCGTCGCGATCCACGGCGTCGACGTTACCGGTGTCGATGTCGAGCGGCACCGCGACGCCGGCCTCGCCTATATCCCCGAGGACCGCGCCACCACCGGTACGGCGCTCACCGCCTCCGCCGCCGACAATCTGGCAATGGGCTTCCAGCGCAAGCCTCCGCTCGCGAAGGGGCGGCTGCTCGACGGCGCCGCCGTCACGGCGCATGCGAAGAAGCTGATCGCGCGCTTCGGGGTGAAGATCGGCTCCGAACAGCTTCCCGTCGGCACGCTGTCGGGCGGCAATCTGCAGAAGGTGGTGGTCGCGCGCGAGCTTTCGCACGCCGCACAACTGCTGATCGCCGAGCAGCCGACGCGCGGCGTCGATGTCGGCGCGATCGAGTTCATTCACGGTCAGCTCGTCGCCGAGCGCGACCGGGGCGGGGCCGTGCTTCTGGTCTCGGCCGAGCTGACCGAGATCCTGGCGCTGTCGGACCGCGTCCTCGTCATGTTCGATGGCCGAATCCTCGCGGAGCTGCCGGTCGCCGAGGCCGACGAGGAGACGCTCGGCCTGCTGATGGCCGGCCGCGTCGGTGAGGCGCACCTCAAAGACGGAACGGAGGCCGCATGAGCGAACAGAGCGTGCGCGCGTCGCGGTTGCCGCGTATTCCGGCCGTGCCGCTGGCGATCGGCATCGGCATTCTCATCGGCGGGCTGCTGGTTCTTGCCTCGGGCGGGGATCCCGTCGCCGCCTATCGCGCCATCCTGGTCGGCGCGCTGGCGCCATCGAACTGGCCGAACACGCTGAACTGGGCCGTGCCGCTGGTCGGCATGACGCTGGTCGCGGCGCTGCCGCTTCGGGGTGGCATGGTCAATCTCGGCGGTGACGGCCAGCTCGTCATTGGCGGCCTCGTCGCGGCGCTGGCGGCGCTCTATCTGCCGCTGCCGGGGCCGCTCCTGATCGCCGCCGCGATCCTCTGCGCCATGATCGCGTCGGGCCTCTATGCCTCGCTCGCCGCCTGGGGCGAGACCCGCTTCGGCATCCCGATGCTGATCTCGACGCTGCTGCTCTCCTATCCGGCGATCGGCATCGCTTCCTATCTCGTCGGCTTCCCGCTGCGCGACCTGACCACCGGACTCGCCCAGACCCGGATGATCCCGGAAGCGGCGCGCCTGCCCGTCATCGCCGGCCCGCTCAATATCGGCCTGATCCTGATGGTCGTCGTCGCCGCGGCCGTCGTCTTCTTCGATCGCCGCACCGTCGCCGGCTATGAGCTCCGCATGCGCGGGCAGAACGCGAAATTCGCCGGCTATGGCGGCGTCCGCCTCGCTTCGCAGCAGGTGCGTGTGATGTTCGCCAGCGGCGCCATCGCCGGCCTCGTCGGTGCCATTCTCGTGCTCGGCTCGCTCTATCGCTACCAGGACGGCGCGCTGCTGACGCCGGGCTACACCTGGTCCGGCCTGATGGCGGCGCTGCTCGCCGGCGGCGCGCCGCTCGGCGCCATCGCGGCGGGCCTGTTCTTCGCCGGGCTGCAGACGGGCGGCTTCGCCATGCAGCGCGAGACCGAGATCCCCCGCGTCCTCACCATGGTGCTGCAGGCGGTGATCATTCTCTTCCTCGCCATACGCCACGGCGTCGGGAGGAAGTCGTCATGAGCCTGATGAGCTTCATCACCCCGTCGCTGGTCAATTCCGCCGTCCAGTCGATCACGCCGATCCTGCTCGCCGCGCTCGCCGGCACCCTCTGCGGCCGGGTCGGCGTCTTCAACATGGCGATGGAAGGCCAGCTGCTGGTCGGCGCGTTTGCCGCCGTCGTCGGCTCCTACGCCACCGGCAGCGCGCTCGGCGGCGTACTGTTCGCCATTGTCTTCACCGTGCTGTTCTCGCTGATCCTCGCCTATGGCGCGACGGTGTTCAAAGGCGACGCGGTGGTGATCTGCATCGGCATGAACCTGCTCGCCTCGGGCCTCACCGCCTATCTGCTCCGGCAGATGTTCGGCGTCTCCGGCACCTTCTCCGACCCGGCCATCGTCGGGCTCTCCAAGATCCGCATCGACGCGATCAACACCATCCCCTGGATCGGCTGGATCTTCTCTCGCCAGACCGTGATCACCTGGCTTGCCTGGATCCTCACCGCCGCCGTGACGATCATGATGTTCCGCACGCCGGTGGGCCTCCGGATGCGCGGCGTCGGCGAGGATGCCAGCGCTGCCGGTACCATGGGCGTCGATGTGCTGCGCTATCGCGTGCTGACGGTCCTGTTCGCCGGCGGCCTGACCGGCCTCGGCGGCGCGCAGCTCTCGCTCGGCACGGTCAGCATCTTCTCCGAGGACATGAGCGCCGGCCGCGGCTGGATCGCCGTCGTCGCCGTCATGCTCGGCCGCAACCACCCGCTCTGGGCGGCGCTCGCCTGCGTGCTGTTCGGCGTCGCAGACGCCCTCTCCGTCCGCCTGCAGAGCCAGGGCCTGCCCAACCAGCTCACCGACGTCGTGCCCTATGTCGTGACGCTGCTGGCGCTGGCGCTCAGCCATCGCAAGCGGCTGAAGCGCCGCGCCGCCGAAACGCTCACCGCGCACGCCTGACGCGCGCGCCCTGCCATCAAGGATATCCGCCATGACCGCACCCTGCCGCATGATCCTCGACGTCGACACCGGCGTCGACGACGCCATGGCGATCTTCTACGCGGTACGCCGCCCGGGTATCCGGCTCGAGGCGCTGACCACCACCTTTGGCAACACCGACACGGTGATCGCCACCGAGAACACGCTCAAGATTCTGGAACTGCTCGGCCGGCCGGAAATCCCGGTGGCGCAGGGCGTGGCGCGCTCGCTGATCCGCCCCTACAAGCGCCTGGCCGACCACATCCACGGCTCCAACGCGCTCGGCGACGTCGAGCTGCCGGCACCGAAGATCAAGGCCGTCGACGAGCACGCGATCGACCTGATGATCCGCGTCATCAAGGAAAATCCCGGCGAGATCACGCTCTGCCCTGTCGGCCCGATCACCAACGTCGCGCTCGCCATCACCAAGGCGCCCGAGATCGCCAAGCTGGTGAAGGAGATCGTCGTGATGGGTTCGACGATCCTGCATCCGGGCATCCATGGCCCGATCGCGCCGATGGTGGACGCCAATTTCGCGAATGACCCGGAAGCCGCGCATATCGTGCTGCAGTCCGGCGCCAACGTGACGCTGGTCGGCATGGACGTCACCATGACGACCCTGCTCTCGACCGACATGATGGCCGAGATTTCGCGGGAGGGTGATCACGCGGCCCGGACGCTGATGCAGATCACGCAGTTCTACGTCGACGCCTACAAGACGATGTATCCGGGCATCCAGGGCTGCGGCCTGCACGATCCGCTCGCCGTCGCCGTCGCCGAGGATCCGACTCTGGTCGGCCTGGAGCGCATGTATGTCGACGTCGAGCTGCATGGCGAGCTGACGCGCGGCCAGACCGTCGCCGACCGCCGCCGCACGGCGATCCCCTTCCACAACGCCAATGTCGCCATGACGGTCGATCGTCCCCGCTTCGAGGACGACTTCATGGCGCTGATGAAGGGGCGCTGAGCCGCTTCGCGCTAGGAAGCGCAACCCGTCGATCCCGACCGGCGTCGCCGGTCGGCAAGGCTCTTGCGGGGCGAATGGCGCCGGCGGAAACTCCGGCATCTTCCGATCGTCTCGACGGCGAAATCGTCTTGGTTTGCGCCGAACGGAGTCGCTGCAATCCGGAGGGCCGAGCGTGCCGAGTTTTGTGGTCAATCCGCCGGTGTTCTTCGGATCCGTCGCGATCGTTCTCCTGTTTGTCGGCATCGGCGCCGCCTTTCCGCAGCGAGCCGACGAGATCTTCAGCGGCATGCAGGCCGCCATCCTGTCGGGATTTGGCTGGCTCTACCTGCTGGCCGTCGGCATCTTCCTCATCGCCATGATCCTGCTCTCGTTCGGTCGCTATGGCGATCTGAAGCTGGGGCCGGATGACGCCGTGCCGGACTTCCGCTTCCTGTCCTGGCTGTCGATGCTGTTCGCCGCCGGCATGGGCATCGGCATGATGTATTTCGCCGTCGGCGAGCCAATGACCCATTTCGCGGCGCCGCCGGAAGCCGCGCCGCTGACAATCGCCGCCAAGCGCGAGGCGATGAGCGTGACCTTCTTCCACTGGGGCATGCACGCCTGGGCGATCTATGCCGTGGTCGGACTGTCGCTCGCCTATTTCGGCTATCGCTACAACCTGCCGCTCACCATCCGCTCCGGGCTCTATCCGATCCTGAAGGAGCGCATCCATGGCCCGATCGGCCATGTCGTCGATATCTTCGCGGTCTGCGGCACCATGTTCGGGCTCGCCACCTCGCTCGGCTTCGGCGTGCTGCAGATCAATGCCGGGTTGAACTACCTGCTCGGTGTGCCGGTGTCGCTGTCGATCCAGATTCTCCTGGTGGCCGTCGTCACGGCGATCGCCACCCTGTCCGTGATGTCCGGGCTCGACAGGGGCGTTCGCGTCCTGAGCGAGCTCAATCTGTCGGTCGCCGTTCTGCTCATGCTGTTCGTCTTGCTGGTCGGGCCAACCCGTCTGCTGATGCGAGACTTCGTTCAGAATATCGGGCTGTATCTCGACAGCATCCTGCTGCGAACGTTCAACATCTATGCCTACGAGCCCCGTCCCTGGATCGACAAGTGGACGCTGTTCTACTGGGCCTGGTGGATCTCCTGGTCCCCCTTCGTGGGCATGTTCATCGCGCGCATCTCGCGCGGGCGCACCGTGCGCGAGTTCGTGGTCGCCGTCCTGTTCATCCCGGCAGGGTTCACGTTCTTCTGGATGACCGTCTTCGGCAATACGGCCATGGAGATCGACACCACCCTGGCCAGCGGCGCGCTGGCGAAGGCCGTGCAGGCGGATCTGTCCGTCGCGCTGTTCCAGTTCTTCCAGTATCTGCCCTTCTCCGCGGTGACATCGGCCCTGGCGGTGGTGCTGATTGTCATCTTCTTCGTCACGTCGGCGGATTCCGGCTCGCTCGTCATGGACACGATCGCGGCCGGGGGGCGCACCGATACGCCCTATCTCCAGCGTGTGTTCTGGTGCGTGCTGAGTGGCGCCGTCGCAGCCGTGCTTCTCGCCGCCGGCGGCCTGTCGGCCCTGCAATCCGCCACGATCTCGACGGCGCTGCCGTTCTCGATCGTGATGCTGATCCTCGTCTGGTCGCTGTTCCTCGGCATGAAGGCCGACGTCGCCAGCCGGCAGGCCCAGGGGGCGGTCATGCCCCAGGCCTATCCCGCGTCGGGGATGACCTGGCAAAAAAGGCTGGCCCAGCTTCTGCGCGCGCCGGATGCCAGGGATATCGACCGGTTTCTGGAGGAGGCGGTGAGCCCGGCGCTCAAGGCCGTGGCGAGGGAGTTGCAAGCGCGGTCGCGGGCGGCGGAGGTCGAAACGGACCGGGAGGCCGGCACGGTCACGCTGACGGCCCCAGCCGACGACGTGCGCAACTTCGTCTACGGCGTGCGGCGGGTCGAGCACCAGCTCCCCGCGTTCACCGCTTACGAGGCGGCCAGGGCCAAGTATCGCTATGAGGCCTACACCTTCTTCTCGGACGGGAGCCGAGGCTACGACATCATGGGCATGTCGCAGGAACAGATCATCAACGACGTTCTCGTGAAGTTCGAGCATTACATCGCCCAGTTGCAGTCCCCGGCGGTGTCCCTCGTCGTCGCGGCGCCGGAGCACTGACGCGCTTTCGGGCGAAGGGGCGGCCGGATCGCGCAAGGAAGACGCGCCCGGCCGGGATCCGGAACCTTCAGCGTCGTTCCGGACCGGGCTGCGCCCCGGCCAGGCTCAACCCCGCGCGTCCTCCAGGATCATGTCGGCGGCCTTCTCGGCGATCATGATCACCGGCGAATTGGTGTTGCCCGACGTGATGGTCGGCATGACAGAGGCGTCGACGACGCGCAGGCCCTGGAGCCCGTGTACGCGGAGGCGGGCGTCGACGACCGCCTCTTCGTCCTCGCCCATCTTGCAGGTGCCGACCGGGTGGAAGATCGTCGTCGCGATGTCGCCGGCCTTCCGAGCGAGGTCCTCTTCGGTGTGGAACTGCGGACCCGGCAGGAATTCCTCCGGCCGGAAGCGGGCGATGGCGCGCGTGCGCATCAGCGCTCGGGCATGTTCGATTGAGCGCGCCGCGACCTGGCGGTCGCCCTCCGTCGCCAGGTAGTTCGGCCGGATCTTTGGCGCCGCGCCGGCGTCGGCGCTTTCCATGTGCACGCTGCCACGGCTCTCCGGCCGCAGGTTGCAGACCGAGACCGTGACCGCCGGGAAGCGGTGCAGCGGCTCGCCGAGCCGGTCGGTCGAAAGCGGCTGCACGTGATATTCGAGGTCCGGCGTCGCGAGCCGCGGATCGCTCTTCGCGAAGATACCGAGCTGGCTCGGCGCCATGGAAAGTGGCCCCGAACGGCGGAGCGCATATTCGAGCCCCATCCCGGCGCGGCTGAACAGATTGTGGTAGCGCTGGTTCAGCGTGGTCGCGCCGGACACCTTGAAGACGGTGCGGATCTGCAGATGGTCCTGCAAATTCTCGCCGACGCCGGGAAGCGCGTGGCGGACATCGACGCCGATCCTGCCGAGCATGTCCGGGCGGCCGATGCCGGAGAGTTCCAGCAGCTTCGGTGAATGCACGGCGCCGGCGGCGAGGATGACCTCGCGCCCGGCCGTGGCGGTGCGGATACGGCCCTCGTGGCGAAAACGCAGTCCCGTGGCGCGACGGCCGTCGAAGAGCAGGCTTTCAGCCTCCGCGCCCGTCAGCACGGTGAGGTTGGGGCGCTTCTCGATCGGGCGCAGGAAGGCCTTCGAGGTGTTCCAGCGCACGCCGCGCTTCTGGTTGACCTCGAAATAGCCGGAGCCTTCATTGTCGCCGGTGTTGAAATCGTCCGTCTTCGCGATGCCGAGCTCCTCCGCCGCGTCGCGAAAGGCGTCGAGCAACGGCCAGCTCAGGCGCTGCTTCTCCACCCGCCATTCGCCACCGCTGCCATGCAGCGGCGAGGCGCCGGCGTGGTGGTCCTCGGATTTCAGGAAATAGGGCAGCACGTCGGCCCAGCCCCAGCCCGGATTGCCCTGCTGGCGCCAGCCGTCATAGTCAGCCGCCTGGCCGCGCATGTAGATCATGCCGTTGATCGAGGAGCAGCCGCCGAGCAGCTTTCCGCGCGGGTAGGGGAGGCTGCGGCCGTTGAGGCCCGGCTCGGCCTCCGTCGTCATCAGCCAGTCGGTGCGCGGGTTTCCCATGCAGAAGAGGTAGCCGATCGGGATGTCGACCCAGCGGTAGCGGTCGTTGCCGCCGGCCTCGAGCAGCAGGACCTTGTGGCGCGCATCGGCGCTCAGCCGATTGGCCAGCACGCAGCCGGCCGAGCCGGCGCCGATGACGATGAAGTCGAAGCTGCCGAGGCTGTCCGACGAAGCAAGGCTGTCCGGCATGAGGGGTCCCGCGTTTGAACGTCGGGCGCAGTAGAGCCGAAGCCCCCTCATTGCACAACGGCGTCGCTGGCCTTGGTCGAAATGAGTATCGTTTTCATGACCTGGCCATTGACCAGCCCGGGAGTTGTTTCTTCCCGCATTCGCGAATTTGTCCCGCCAAATCGCAATTTATCGCCCGCCTGGAGTTGGAGAAACCTCGAAGATTGGGTGCGAAAGGCAAATCGAGCTTGACGCCATGGGGCAGATAATGTTGACGTTTACACGAATGGAACGGGGCGCGGGGAGGCGCCCCGGCGGCGCCATGCGCGCCGCGCAGCGGGAGGGTAGGCGCGTGCGCGACATCGGTGTGGCTTCGATCGTGGCTTGCGGCGGGGAGGGCGTGTGATGGCGCGGCCGCCGATCGTCGATACCCATCTCCATCTCTGGGATCCGAAGAAGCTGCGCTATGCCTGGCTCGACGGCAATCCCGTGCTCGACCAGGCTTATGAGCTCGACCGCTACAATGCGGCGACCGAAGGGCTCGGCGTCGAGGCGATGGTGTTCCTGCAATGCGAGGTCGATACCGCGCAGTACCAGGACGAGGCGGACTGGATCGCGCAGCTCGCGAAGGTCGATCCTCGTATCCGGGGCATGGTTGCCTGGGCGCCGCTGGAGAAGGGGCGGGCCGTCGCCGCCGATCTCGAGCGCCTCGCCAGGCATGACATCCTGCGCGGCATCCGCCGCATCATCCAGTTCGAGCCGGACGTCGATTTCTGCCTGCGCCCCGACTTCATCGAGGGCGTGCGCACGCTGGCCGATTTCGACCTCTCCTTCGACATCTGCGTCGATCAGCGCACCATGGCGAATGCCCTGAAATTCGCGGCGCAGGTGCCGGAAGTGCCGATGATCCTCGATCACATCGGCAAGCCGCGCATCAAGGCCGGCGAGATGGAGCCATGGGCGAGCGAGATGCGCGAGCTGGCGGCGATGCCGCATGTCGTCTGCAAGATCTCCGGCGTAGCCACCGAGGCCGATCACGCCAACTGGACCGATGATCAGCTGAAGCGCTACGTCGAGGTCGCCATCGACGCCTTCGGTTTCGACCGCGTGATGTTCGGCGGCGACTGGCCGGTGGCCGTGCAGGCGATCGAGTATCGCCGCTGGGTCGAGATGCTCGACGGCATCCTCGCTTCGGCCTCCGACGTCGAGCGTCAAAAATTCTGGCACGACAACGCCGTCCGCTTCTATCGCCTGGAGACGGCGCGATGACAGAGCTGAAGCCGCTCGTTTCGGCGCGCGGCATCTCGAAATCGTTCGGTGGGGTCGAGGTTCTGAGGAATGTCGACCTCGACCTGATGCCGGGCGAGGTTCATGCGCTGCTCGGCGAGAACGGCGCGGGCAAGTCGACCTTCGCCAAGATCCTCGCCGGCGTGCACCGGCCGACGCGCGGCACCATCGAACTCGGCGGCAAGGCCGTCGAGATCGGCTCGCCGATCGGCGCGCAGCGGCTCGGCATCACGCTGATCCACCAGGAGCCGATCTCGTTCCCGGACCTGTCGGTGGCGGAGAACCTCGTCATCGGCCAGGTCGGCGGCAAGCCGCTCGGGCGCGTGCGCTGGGCCGAGCTCGCCAAGGAGGCGCGCCGGCTGATGGGCCTCCTGAACGTGCCGATCGACGTCACCGTGCCGATGCGGGGCCTGTCGATCGCCGATCAGCAGATGGTCGAGATCGCCCGCGCGCTCGCCTCCGACAGCCGTCTCATCATCATGGACGAGCCCACCGCCGCGCTGACGCCGAAGGAGGTCGAGACGCTGTTCACCATCGTCCGCCGGCTGCGCGAAGAGGGCCGGACGATCATCTTCATCTCGCATCGCCTGGAAGAGGTGCGTGCGATCTGCGACCGCGTCACCATCTTCCGCGATGGCGACAAGATCGAGACCGCCGAGACCGCGAGCCTGACCGACGCCGACATCATTCGCCGCATGATCGGCCGCCCGGTCGCCGACTATCTGCATCGCGGCGTAGGTCATGTCGGCGCCGTGGCGCTCTCGGTGCGCGGCCTGACCCTGCCGGGCCGGTTCGAGAACATCTCCTTCGACGTCCGCAAGGGCGAGATCGTCGGCCTAGGCGGCCTGGTCGGCGCCGGCCGCACCGACGTGGCGCGCGCCATCTTCGGCGTCGCGCCCGCCGCCTCCGGCACGATCGAGATCGACGGCAAGCCGGCCGAGATCCGCGAACCGACCGACGCGATCGCGCGCGGCGTCGCCTTCGTCTCCGAGGATCGCGCCATCGCCGGCATCTTCCGCTCGCTCTCGGTCGAGACCAACATCACCGCCGCCGTGCCGGAGCGGATCGCGCCGAAGGGCATCATCCGCCGCGCCGTCGAGAAGGCGCTGGCGAAGGAATCGGTCGAGAAGCTCCGGATCCGCCTCGCCACGGTGCGCCAGCCGATCGGCGAGCTCTCCGGCGGCAACCAGCAGAAGGCGATCCTCGCCCGTTGGCTGCTGGCCGAGCCCGACATCCTCATCCTCGACGAGCCGACGCGAGGCATCGACATCGGCGTCAAGGCCGAGTTCTACGACAGGATCGGCGAGCTCGCCGCGGCCGGCCGCGCCATCCTGCTGATCTCCTCCGAACTGCCCGAGCTTCTCGCCTTGTCCGATCGCATCCTCGTCATGTCCGAAGGCAAGCTGACGGCCGACATTCCGCGCGCCGAGGCGAGCCAGGAGACCATCATGCACGCCGCCGTTCCGCGCTCCGGCCGCCATACCGTTTCGGGAGCCGCGGCATGAGCGCGATCGCCCGTTTGTTGCGCGCCCGCGAGGCCGGCATCCTCGTCATGCTGGTGCTGTTCGTCGCCGTCGTCAGCCTGATCCAGCCCCGCTTCTTCTCGGCCGAGACCCTGCGGATTGTCCTGCTCGCCGTGCCGCTGATCCTGGTCGCGGCTATGGGCCAGATGATGGTGCTGGTCGCCCGTCACGTCGACCTCTCGATCGGCTCGATCCTTGGCTTCTCGGCCATCGCCGCCGGCATGATTTTTCGCGATTATCCCGAGCTGCCGCTCTATGTCGGCTTCGCGGTCGGCGTGCTGTCGGGCGCCGCCCTCGGCTTCGTCAACGGCCTCGTCGTCACGATCTTCAAGCTGCCGTCGATCATCGTCACGCTCGGCACGCTCAGCCTCTATCGCGGCCTGCTGTTCATCCTGTCCGGCTCGAAGCAGATCGACCCGAACGACATCCCCGAGCCGTTGATCCGCATGGCGCAGACCTCGCCGATCGACATTCCGTGGATCGTCATCATCGCCTATGCCGTCGCCTTCGCCACCTGGCTGTTCCTGACCTACACGCAGGTCGGCCGCCAGATCTACGCGATCGGCTCCAACCCGTCGGCGGCGCCGCTGCGCGGCATCCGCGTGATGCCGGTGACGATCCTCGTCTTCACGCTGTCCGGCGCGCTCGCCGGCCTCGCCGGCCTGATCTACGCGGCGCGCTTCGGCTATGTGAACCCCGGCATCACCGGCGTTGGCTTCGAGTTCACCGTCATCGCGGCGGTGGTCATCGGCGGCGTCTCGATCAATGGCGGCGTCGGCTCGGTGCTGGGAACGGTGCTGGGCGTGCTGCTGCTCGGCTCCGTCCAGGTGGCGCTGCCGATCCTCGGCGTCTCCGGCTTCTGGCAGAACGCCATCTATGGCGGCATCATCCTGATCGCCCTCGTCATCGACCGCACCGTCCGCCAGGGCGGGCTGCGCGGCCTGCTCGCCCGAGGTGGCGCATGAACTCCATCGACAAGCCCACGCCGTCCACGACCACGCCGACCATCGTCGTGCGCGAGGCTGCCGCGCCGCGGCCACGCTGGCAGGTGCTGCTGATCCGGCCCGAGACCGTCACGCTGGTGCTGCTCGTCGTCGCGACGATCGTCGCCAGCCGGCTGTCGCCCTTCTTCGCCGATCTCGGCTTCATCCTGGAGAGTTCGACCTATTACATCGAGTTCGCCATCGTCGCGCTGGTGCTGACGCTGGTCATCATCTCGGGCGAGATCGACCTGTCGCCCGCCGCCCAGATGGCGCTTTCCGCCTGCCTGTTCGGCACCGCCTTCAAGGCGGGCCTGCCGATGCCGGTCGCGATCGGGGTCAGCCTGCTGGCCGGTCTCGTCATGGGCGCCTTCAACGGGTTTCTCGTCACCGTGCTGCGGCTGCCGTCGATCATCGTCACCATTGGCACGCTCATTCTCTTCCGGGGATTGGCGCAGGTTCTGGCGGGCGACAAGTCGATCGGTGGCTTCCCAAGCTGGTTCGTCGGCATCGACTACCGCATGGTCGGTATCGTGCCGGTGCCCGTTGTGGTCTTCGTCGCCGCCTCGGTTCTGCTCGGCCTGTTCCTCGGCATCACCATCTATGGCCGCCAGATCTACCAGATCGGCACCAGCGAGATCGCCGCCATTCATGCCGGCATCCGCGTGCGGCGGATCAAGATGGGTCTGTTCATCGCCTCGGGGCTCGTCAGTTCGATCGCCGGCCTGATGGTCGCCTCGCGGCTCGGCTCGGTCCGCTACGACCTCGCCTCGGGCGCCGAGCTCACCATGGTGCTGATCGTCATGCTCGGCGGCACCTACATCTTCGGCGGCCGCGGCTCGATCCTCGGCACGTTCCTCGCCGCCTGGCTGCTGGTCATCATCGCCACCGGCATGACCGTCGCCAACATCGCCATCAACGCGCAGCTCACCGTCATGGGCCTGCTGCTCATCGTCTCGATCATCATGACCAACGCCATCTATGCCCGCAGCCAGAGGTAGCGTTTTCAAGCGAAGTGGACACCGGTTCGCGTGAAGAAAACGCGACCAATCAAGGAGTTGGGCATTTCATCGCACCCTGGGAGCGGTGAAATGCCGAGCGGGATCCGTCTGTCAGCAACTGGGAGGAACTGACTATGCTGAGAAGAAATCTGATGCTCGCCGCCGCCTTCGGCGCCGCGCTGTTCGCCGGCGCGGCCCAGGCGGCCGATCCGGTCTCGATCGTCTATATCCCGAAGAACACGGGCAACCCGTACTTCGATTCGATCATCAAGGGCTTCGAGGACGGCTGCAAGAAGCTCGGCTGCGAGTTCACCACCGTGGCGCCGGCCTCGGCCGAAGCCACCTCGCAGATCCCGTTCGTCACCGCGCAGATCCAGCGCGGCGTCAACGTCGTCGCGATCTCGCCGAACAGCCCCGACGCGCTGAACCAGGTGTTCGACCGCGCCCGTTCCAAGGGAACGATCATCCTGTCGGTCAATTCCGACATGCCGGGCAACGAGACGCACCGCGACGCGGCCATCCTGCCGGTCGATTTCACCAAGACCGGCCCGTCGCAGGTCGAGCTGCTCGGCAAGCAGATCGGCTATGAGGGCGAGATCGCCATCCTCTCGGCCACCACCGACGCGCCGGACCAGAATGTCTGGATCGCGGCGATGAAGGACAGCCTCGAGAAGGATCCGAAATACGCCAAGATGAAGCTGGTCACGATTGCCTATGGCGATGACGACCCGCAGAAGTCGACCACCGAGACGGAAGCCCTGCTCGCCAACTACCCGAACCTGAAGGGCATCATCTCGCCGACCACCGTCGGCGTCGCGGCGGCCGCCCAGGTCGTCGAGACGGCGAAGAAGGCCGACCAGGTCAAGGTCGTCGGCCTCGGCACGCCGAACCAGATGCGCCGCTTCATCGAGAACGGCACGGTCGAGGCGTTCCAGCTCTGGAGCCCCTACAACCAGGGCCTGCTCGCCGCCCATTTCGCGGTTGGCGTCAAGGATGGCAAGATCAAGAATGAAGCCGGCACGACCTTCGAGGTCGAAGGCCTCGGCACCGTCACCGTCGGCGAGAACAGCGTGATCAAGACGCAGGCGGATCTCACCACCTTCGACAAGGCGAACATCGGCGAATTCAACTTCTGATCCATCGCCGTTATTCTTGTGGCCCGCGACGCGCTTCGGCGCGTCGCGGGCTTTTTCATAGCTTGGCCACGGCGCCGTCCGGCCCGTCGGCAGGGGACATCGGGATGATCCAATACGACTTCAACGATCGCGTCGCCGTGGTGACCGGCGGCGCCCAGGGTATCGGCCGCACCGTCGTCGAGCGCCTCTTGGCCTCCGGCGGCAAGGTCGCGATCTGGGACCGCGACGCCGCCCTGCTGGCGCGCGCCGTCGCGGAGATCGGCGTCGATAAGGTCGCGGGCTTAACCGTCGATATCGGCGATCTCGCCTCGGTCGAGCGCGGCGTCGAGGAGACGCTCGCGGCCTTCGGCCAGATCGACGTGCTGATCAACAATGCCGCGATCGTCGGTCCCAACATGCCGACCTGGGAATATCCGCCGGAGGTCTTCAGCGACGTCGTGCATGTCGGCCTGACCGGAACGTTCCATTGCTGCCGCGCGGTGGTGCCGCACATGATCGCGCGCAACTACGGCCGCATCGTCAATCTGAGCTCGATCGCCGGCAAGGAAGGCAACCCGAACGCGGTCGCCTATTCGGCCACCAAGGCGGGCGTGCTGGCGCTGACCAAGTCGCTCGGCAAGGAACTGGCGGGCCACAACATCGCCGTCAACGCGGTGACGCCGGCGGTCGCCAGGACGGCGGGCGCGATGGCGCAGGCGCCCGAGCATATCGCTTACATCCTCGGCAAGATTCCGCGCGGCCGCATGCTGGAACTCGCCGAGGCGGCGACGATGATCTGCTTCCTGGCGTCGGAGGAAAACTCCTTCACCACCGGCGCCACCTTCGACCTGTCGGGCGGCCGCGCGACCTATTGAGGTGCGGCTCCGGGATTTCCCTCTCCCGCGAGCGGGAGAGGGGGATGCCGCGAACCGGACGCCTACGGCGTCGGCGCGTCGGCGCGGATCAGGCCTTCATGCTTCAGCTCGGCCCAGAGGTCGGTCGGGATTTCCATCCGGACCAGATCGAGATTGGTCGTCACCTGCTCGGGCTTGAAGGCGCCGGGGATGACGGAGGCGACGGCTGGGTGGTGCAGCGGGAACTGCAGGGCCGCGGCCGGCAGCGGTACGTTGTGGCGCTTGCAGACCTCGGCCACGCGCCGCGCCTTCTCCAGCACCTCCGGCGTCGGCTCGAAATAATTGTACTTCGCGCCCGGCACCGGGCCGGTGGCGTAGAGGCCGGACGAGAACACGCCGCCGATGATGATGCCGACGCCGCGCTCGACGCAGAGCGGCAGTTCCTCGGTCAGCGTCTCCTGCTCGCCGAGCGTATAGCGCAGCGCCAGCAGGAAGAAGTCCATGTCGAACATCTCGAGGAAGCGCGGGATCAGCTTGAGCTCGTTGATGCCGGCGCCGATGGCGCGGATGCGGCCCGCCGCCTTCAGCTCGGCGAGCGCGCGCCAGCCGCCATTGGCGAGCTGGGTGAAGCCGGCCTGCACCATGGCTTCCGAACCGCGATGCCACCAGTCGAGGTCGTGGATGATCAGCGTGTCGATGCGGTTCATGCCGAGGCGCTGCAGGCTGTCCTCATAGGCGCGCATCACGCCGTCATAGCTGTAGTCGAAATAGTGATCGAAATGCAGGCCGCCGGACCAGAAGCCGGTGTCGAACTCGTCGGGCTTCTGGATCGGCGCGCGCAGGATGCGGCCGATCTTGGTCGACAGGATGGCGTCGGCGCGGGGTTTCTTGTAGAGAAAGCGGCCGACCCGGTGCTCGCTCTGGCCGCGACCGTACCAGGGGGCGGTGTCGTAGTAGCGCACGCCCGCGTCCCAGGCCGTCTGCAGCGTCGCCTCGGCGTCGGCATCCGTCACCTTGGTGAACAGCTCGCCGAGCGGCGCCGCGCCGAAACCGATCTGCGGCAGCATCACATCGGTCCGGCCGAGCTGCCGGAGCTTGAAAGGATCCATGGTCATCTCCCTGTCTTCGGCCCGCCGGCGCGAAACCCGGGACGTGAATCAAGCGCCCTCCCGCAGGCCCATGCCCGCATAGAACGGGATCGTCGTGTAAACGTCAACACGATCTCGGTGGTTTTGCCGGGGATGTCCGGCGCGCCGGGCGCCATGGCTAATTTCCTTGATTTATGGCGGTATGAATGGCAGGCTGCGGGGAATTTTTCTCGGCTTCTTGCTCGGTCTGGCGGGGCTTTCTCGCCCGAAATCCGGTTAAGGATGTAAACGTTATGTCAGCCAAGATGCCGACCGGCGGCCGGCGCCAGCCGACCATCCACGAAGTGGCGGCGGCCGCGGGCGTCTCGATCGGCACCGTGTCGCGCGTCGCCAGCGACAGCCCGCGCGTCGCGCCGGAGACGCGGGCCCGCGTGCAGGCGGCGATGGCCGAGCTCGGCTACCAGCCAAACGCCGCGGCGCGCGCCATGCGCACCAACCAGACCAAGACGATCGGCTTCCTGATCCCGGACATGACCAACCAGGTCTTCGCCCGCGTGGCGCAGGGGGCCGAGGCCGTGCTGGCGCCGGAAGGCTACATGCTGTTCGCCTTCTCGTCGAACCGCTCGCCGGCGCGCGAGATCGAGTTCCTGCAGGCGGCCCGCCAGCGCCGCATGGATGGGCTGATCGTCACGTTGTCGGACGAGACGGCGACCGGCACGGTCGAGGAGCTTCGCCGCATGGGCGTGCCCGTCGTCGTGCTCGACCGCGACATCCCGGTCGAGGCCGACATCGTCTACAGCGAGCACATCCAGCCGATCGAGACCGTGGTCGGGCAATTGCTGCTGCTCGGCCATCGCCGCATCGGCCTGATCACCGCCTCGCACAATATCCGCCCCGGCCGCGACCGCGTCACCGGCTTCCGCCGCGCGCTGGAGCGGGCCGGCATCCCGGTCGACGAATGGCTGGTCCGCGCCCGCATCCAGAGCGCCGAGCACGGCGCCGCCGAGGCGCATGACCTCTTGACCGGACCGAACCCGCCGACCGCGATCCTCGCCGCCGGCAGCGACATCTTCTACGGCGCGCTGAAGGCGGTCCGCCTGCTCGGCCTGTCGATCCCGGACGATCTCTCCTTTGTCGGCGCCGACGACGCGCTGCTCGGCGAGCTCGTCTATCCGCCGATCACGGTGATCGATCGCGACATGGTCGAGGTTGGCCGGCAGGCGGCGGGCCTGCTGATCGACCGGCTGAAGGGGCTCGACATGCCGCCCCGCCGCATCATGCTCGGCAGCAGCGTCATCCTGCGCAGCTCGATGGCGGCGCCGCGCCCGCGCACGGGGTGAAGCTTGCCACTGTACAATGGCGGTAGGTGTTGGCTATTGGTGTTCCCTTACGGAATCCCTCTCGCCGGAGCCAGTCTTGATCCCGCCCGTCCTGCACCAGATCTGCCCGGTTGGGGCGCCGCCGGAGATTCGGGACAGTGCGACGCGGAGCTGGATGGAGCATAATCCGGGCTGGACGCACAAGCTCTGGACCGAGCGGGATCTCCTTTCCTTCCTCGATGGCGCCTATCCGGGCTTCCTGCGGACCTATTGCGGGCTTGGCCGGCCGGAGATGCGCCGGGGCGCGGTCCGCTATTTCCTGCTCGATCATTTCGGCGGCGTGTTCGCGGATCACGGTTCGGCCTGCGTCGCGCCCTTCGATCCGATCCTGGCGGAGACGCGCGTCGTCCTCTGCCGCGATCGCGCCGGCGGCGATGGCGCTCCAGCGTCGATCTTCTCGGGAACGATGGCCGGCCCGGCGGGGCATCCGTTCTGGCGGCATGCGCAGCGGCGCCTGACGGGGGCGGAAGGGGCCGTCGCGGCACTTCACGACTTCGAGGGCGGCTTCCTGGACGAGACGGTCGCGCAATTTGCCGATCCCGCTGGTGTCGTGGTGCACGACGCCAGCCTGTTCGCGAGCTCGGCTGATGATGCCGGCGCCGCGGCGGTCCGGCTCTCCGTGCGACCGCCGTTCCGGACCGTGCGGCGGCGCCGGCTGCAGGGCGTCCTGAACGGCCTGCGGCGGCGCTATTATCTGACCCGCCACCATCTGACCCGTGGCCCGACCGTGCCGGAGGCGGCGCAGCGCGCGCGGGTCGACCGGGCCGCGGTGCAGCGTCCCGCCTCGACCGGCGACGCGCTGGTGATCCTGGTGCCGATGCGCGACGCGGCGGAGCATATCGAGCCGTTTCTCGAGGCGATCGCGCGGCTCGACTATCCGAGGCATCGCATCAAGCTCGCCTTCTGCGAGGGCGACAGCCAGGACGGCAGCTGGCAACGGATCCAGGCGGCGGCGGAGAGGCTTCGCCCCCATTATCGCGACGTCGTGCTGACGCAGAAGCACATCCGGCTCGAGATCGATCGCTCGGCGCGGGCGCTGCCGGGACTGCAGCGGCGGCGCCGTTCGGCGCTGGCGAGGGTGCGCAACCACCTGATCGACTCCGCCGTCGACGAGACGGACGACTGGGCGCTCTGGGTCGACATCGATGTCTGGCGGTTCGCGCCGGACATCGTGTCCCGCCTGCGCGCCACCGGCCATCGCATCGTCGTGCCGAACTGCGTGATCGTGCCGGGCGGGCGGAGCTTCGATCTGAACAGCTTCGTCGCCTGTCACCGCGACGACTATCGCTACTATCGGGCCATGCGCGACGGGCTGCACCAGCCCCGGCTCGACGGTCCGGATCGGCTCTATCTCAGCGATTTCACGCATTGCGACGCCGTCGCCCTCGATGCGGTTGGCGGCACCATGCTGCTGGTCGACGCGGCGCTGCATCGCGGCGGGCTCCGCTTCCCCGAGATGCCCTATGAGAACCTTGTCGAGACCGAGGGCTTCGGGGCCCTGGCGCGGGACGTCGGGGTGCGGCCGGTCGGTCTTCCCCGGCTTGAGATCCAGCACGTCCCCTGGTGAGGCCCTTCGCGGTGGCCTGAAATGAAGAAGCCCGGGCGATGCGTCGGCATCGCCCGGGCTTTTGTCTGGCTTCCGAAGCGGCGGATCAGGCCGGCTCGTGCTTGGCCTCGACCGCCGGGCCAGCCGGTGTCGCCACCTTCTTGTCCTTGCCGCCGCCGATCAGCTTGTAGAACAGCGGGATGAAGAAGATGGCGATGAAGGTCGCCGCCAGCATGCCGCCGATCACGCCCGTGCCGATCGAGTGGCGGCTGGCCGAACCGGCGCCGGTCGAGATCGCCAGCGGCACCACGCCCAGGATGAAGGCGAGCGAGGTCATGACGATCGGACGGAAGCGCAGCCGCGCCGCCTCCAGCGCCGCGTCGAAGGCGCTCATCCCTTCCTCGCGCTTGATCACCGCGAACTCGACGATCAGGATCGCGTTCTTCGCGGCGAGGCCGATCAGCGTCACCAGGCCGATCTGGAAGTACACGTCGTTGCTCAGCCCGCGCAGCCAGATGGCCAGGAACGCGCCGAACAGGGCGAACGGCACCGCCAGGATGACGGCGAAGGGCAGCGACCAGCGCTCATACTGGGCGGCGAGGATCAGGAACACCATGATGATGCCGAAGATCAGCGCCTGCGAGCCCGTGCCGCCGGTGGCGATTTCCTGGTAGGCCGAACCGGTCCAGGCGACCGTGTAGTCGGCCGGCAGGACCTCCGCCGCGACCTCGCGGATGGCGGTAAGCGCCTGGCCCGACGAATAGCCGGGAGCGGGGTTGCCCATCACCTTGGCGGCCGGGAAGTTGTTGAACCGCTCCAGCAGGTCGGGGCCGATGATGCGCTCGACGGTGACGAGCGTGTCCATCGGGATCATGTTGCCGCTTTCGGCGCGGACGAAGACCTGCCGCAGATCGTCCGGCTTCTCGCGGAAGTTCGCCTCCGACTGCAGCTTGACCTGGAAATTACGGCCATAGAGCGTGAAGTCGTTGACGTAGAGGCTGCCGAAGGTCGACTGCATCGTGGCGAAGATCGAGGTCAGCGGCACGCCGAGCGCCTTGGCCTTGTCGCGGTCGACGTTGAACTTGTACTGCGGCACGTTGGTCGACAGCGTGGTGCGGACACCGGCGAGTTCGGGCCGCTTCGCCGCGGCGTCGATCAGCGCCTGGGTGGCGGCGGCCAGCTTTTCGGTGCCCGAGCCGCCACGATCCTGGACGTAGAGCTCGAAGCCGCCGGTGGTGCTGAGGCCCTGGATCGGCGGCGGGTTGAAGGCGAGCACCATGCCGTCCTGGATGCCGGCGTTGATGCCCATGATCTGGCCGGGCATGGCGCGGGCGTCGAGTTCCGGCGACTTGCGCTCGGACCAGTCCTTCAGCTTGATGAAGCCGGCGCCGGCGCTGGGCGACTGCGAGCCAGCCAGCAGGTCGAAGCCCGAGAAGGCGAGCACGCTTTCGACGCCGGGCAGCTTCGAGACGTTGTCGTTCACCGCCGACATGACGTCGTTGGTGCGCGTCAGCGCGGCGGCGGGCGGCAGGATGCCGACGACCATCAGCACGCCCTGATCCTCGTCGGGCACAAGCGCGCCGGGGATCTTGTTGGCGAGATGGACGGTGGCGCCGATCAGGACCGCGAACAGGGCGATCGCGACGAAGGCGCGCTTCAGGAAGAAGCGGACGCCGGCGGCGTAGCCGTCCGTGATCTTGTCGAAGGCGCGGTTGAACCAGCGGAAGGGCGCCCAGGGCTCGTGATGGCCCGGCTTCAGGATCGACGCGCAGAGCGCCGGGGTCAGCGTCAGCGCGACGATGCCGGAGATGGTCACCGACACGGCGATGGTGATGGCGAACTGCCGGTACATCTCGCCGGCCAGGCCGCCCATGAAGGCGACCGGCACGAACACCGAGACGAGCACCAGCACGATGGCGATGACGGGGCCCGTCACTTCGCTCATCGCCTTGATGGTCGCCTCGCGCGGCGGCAGCTTCTCCGTCGACATGATGCGTTCGACGTTCTCGAGCACGACGATGGCGTCGTCGACGACGATGCCGATCGCCAGCACCAGGCCGAACAGCGTCAGCAGGTTGATCGAGAAGCCGAGCAGATACATGCCGGCGAAGGTTCCGAGGATCGAGACCGGCACCGCGATCAACGGAATCAGCGTCGCCCGCCAGTTCTGCAGGAACAGGAAGACGACGATGACGACGAGGATCAGCGCCTCGATGAAGGTCTTGACCACCTCGTGGATTGACTGGTCGACGAACAGCGTCGTGTCGTAGGGGATCGAGTAGCTGACGCCTTCCGGCATCCGGGTGGCGATTTCGTCCAGCTTGGCCTTGACCAGCTCGATCGTGTTGAGCGCGTTGGCGCCGGGCTGGAGATAGATGCCGATCGGGACGGTCGGCTGGCCGTTGAGGATGGCGCGGAAGCCATAGTCCTGGGCGCCGAGATCGATCCGCGCGACGTCGCGCAGGCGCAGCGTCGCGCCGTTCGGATCGGAGCGCAGGATGATGTTGCCGAACGCCTCGGGGTCGGGCAGGCGGCCATCGGTCGTGACGGCGTAGGAGAAGACGAGCTCGCCCGCGGTCGGCGGATCGCCGACGCGGCCGGCCGCGTATTGCTGGTTCTGCTCGCGAATGGCGGTGGCGACGTCGTCGGTCGTCAGGCCGAACTGCGCCAGCTTGTCCGGCCGGAGCCAGACGCGCATCGCGTAGTTCTCGCGGCTGAACAGATTGGCCTCGCCGACGCCCGGCGTGCGCTTCAGCTCGTCGATGACGTTCAGCAGCGCGTAATTGGCGAGATAGACGGAATCATATTGCGGGTTGTCGGAGGTCAGTGCCACGACCGCGAGGATCGAGCTCGACTGCTTGTTGACGGTGACGCCGAGGCGCTGCACTTCCGTCGGCAGCGACGACACGGCGCGCTGCACGCGGTTGTTGACGTTGATGGTCGCCTGGTCGGCGTCCGTCCCGGTGGCGAAGGTGACGATCAATCGCGTCGAGCCGGAGCCCGAGTTGATCGACTGCATGTAGAGCATGTCCTCGACGCCGTTGATCTGCTCTTCGAGCGGCGCGGCGACGGTCTGCGTCAGCACTTCCGCGCTGGCGCCGGGATAGGTGGCGGTGACCACCACCTGCGGCGGCGTCAGTTCGGGATATTGGGCGATCGGCAGCGCGCGCATGGCGAGGAGGCCCGCCAGCACGATGACGATCGAGATGACGGCCGCGAAGACCGGCCTGTCGACGAAAAAGCGGTTCATTTCGGCTGCGCCTGCTCGTTCTGTGCCGTCGCCTTGCTGGGCGCGACCGGGGCGCCTGAGCGCACCTTGATGACGCCGGAGGTGACGATCTGGTCGCCGGACTTCAGGCCGTCGAGCACGACCCAGCCGCCCTCGACGGCCTGGCCGAGCGTCACCGGCGTGATCGCGGCGACATTCTGCTCGTCGACCGTGTAGACGAACTTGCCCTGCGGGCCCTGCATCACGGCGATCTCGGGCACGACGATGGCGGAATCAAGCTTCATGCCGGTGATGGTGACGCGGACGAACTGGCCGGGGATCAGCGCGAAGTCCGGATTGTTGAAGACGGCGCGCGATCGGATCGTGCCGGTCTGCACGTCGATGCTGGCCGAGGTGAAGTCGATCTCGCCCGTCCGGTCGTATTTGGTGCCGTCGCCGAAGGTGAGGCTGGCCGTCAGCTTGACGTCGCTGTTGGCCTTTTCGCCACCGGCGATCTGGCGCATCGCCGAGGCGCTGGCGTCGGCGACGGAGAAGTTCACATAGACCGGATCGAGCTGGGTGATCGTCGTCAGCAGGCTGTCGGCGCTGCCGACGCCGACGAGGCTGCCTTCCGGCACGACGTCGAGGCTGGTGACGCCGTCGATCGGCGCGCGGACGGTGGCGTAGTCGAGGTTGATCTGCGCGGATTTGAGCTGCGCCTTGGCGGCGGCGACCGCCGCTTCGGCGAGTTCGACCGCCGAGACGGCGTCGTCGCGGCTCTTGGCCGAGCCGACCTTGCGCTCGTAGAGCTCGACCGCGCGGGTCTGGTCGCGGGTGGCCTGGGCGAGTTGCGCCTCGGCCGTCTGTACCTGGGCCTTGGCCTTGGCGACCTCGGCCTCATAGGTGGTCGGATCGACTCGGAACAGCACGTCACCGGCGTTGACGCGAGCGCCCTCGACATAGGCGCGCTCCTGCAGGATGCCGCCGACCTGGGCCCGGACCTGGACCTCGCGGAACGCGGAAATCCGCCCGGCATAGGTGAAGCTCAGCGGCACTTCGCGAGCTGCCATCGTCATCACCTCGACGCTTGGCGGCGGCGGCGCGGCAGGAGCCTGGGCGGACGCGGCCACCGGAAGGGCGACGAGGCTGACGCCGACGAGGAGCGCGGATAGGGAGGAACGGACGACGAAGGGCAATCGCATAATATTGCACCGCAAAATGACTGGAGACTGGACCTATTGCAGCACAACATATATACAGACAGTGTTGTATGTAAAGGGAGCTCCTGCCATGCGGCGCACAAAATCGGAATCTGAGGAAACTCGGCAACGCATCCTGGATGCCGCCGAAACCGTCTTTCTCGATATCGGTGTCTCGCGTGCCTCGCTCGATCGCATCGCCACCGAAGCGGGCGTGACGCGGGGCGCGATCTATTGGCATTTCGCCAACAAGCAGGAGCTGTTCTCCGCGATGATCGAGCGGGTGCACGGCCTGCACCAGACCGTGCTCACGCGCAGCCTCCTGGGAGCGGTCGACCCGCTGCAGGGCGTGCTCGACTGGGCGCTCGACGTCATCGAGCTGTTCGCCGCCGAGGCGCATACCCGCCAAGTCTACCGGATCATCGTGACGCGCTGCGAGTATGTCGGCGAGATGCAGGATGCGCTCGAATGGCAAAGCGACCTGCACGAGCGCATGGCGACCAACTTCCAGAACGCGTTCGAGGCGGCGGCCGCGGCGAAGCAGCTGGCGCCGGACTGGAGCGTCAAGTCGGCCGCGACCACGCTGGAGTGCTTCATGTCCGGCATGCTGCACAACTGGCTGCGCTATGATTTCGACGCCGAGGTGGCGGAGGCGCTGCGGGCGGGCTTGCGCAGCCTGGTCGGGAGCTTCCGTGTCCGCGAGGCGGCGGCTGGCGCCTGACCGCGATCGGAGCGGGGCATTGCACGTTTGGCGTGCTATCCGCCATCTTGACGTAACGTAACATACGAGATATTTAGAATTTCAAAATATCGCTGGCCAAAGGTATGAAGGTCTTCCTGTAGATCCCGGTTGACTTGCGCCGGGAAGTCGATTTGCCGGAGGGATGGTCCGCCAATTCTGGCTGTTCTTCACGAATCGCCGGGGGAGGAATGTCTTCGTCTTTGCCGAGACTTGCGAAGTGCCGGGGCGTTTCGTGATTGGCGCGCGAATTGCCAGGTCGTGATCGTTTCGAGGAAGGGCGGCTCGGCCCCCCGAGGCGCGCGGACGGTCCGGGCGCGAGGTCGGATCGGCAATTCCAGGTTGCGATGGCCGGGCTAGCCGCCGAGGACCGCGCGGGCGATGATCCACCAGAGCATGATGCTGAGCGTGATCAGGCCGGCATAGACGGCGGTGCGCAGGAGCGCCCTGCGCATCAGGCCGGCATCGTCCCGCTCGACCTCGAGGCTGCGCCGCTCCGAGGATTTCTGCCCGAGGGCCGGCTTGTCGACGGTCATCACGCGCATTCCGGTTGAAAGAGCGATTCGGACGGAACTTCAGACGCCGCAGACAATCAGACGCTGGTCGGGGGCCATGTCAATTCATCTCTGTGCAGGGGGGGGCGCATGATGAGATCATCGTCAATCCGCGTTCTGGACCAGGATGCCGGCCGGCGTGGCGTGGCCGACCCGGCGGGCGGCGCGACCCTCATCGCGGCGCCGCGTGGCTACCCGCTCAAGCGCGGCATCGACGTGGTCCTGGCGGCCGCCCTTCTCATCCTGATGCTGCCGGTCGGCGGGCTGATCGCGTTGATGATAGCGAGCGGCGGCGGTCCCGTCTTCTACATGGCGCCGCGGCGCGGCGTCGGCGGCCGCGTGTTCCGGATGTACAAGTTCAGGACGATGGTACCCGGCGCCGACGCGGTGCTGGAAGCGCAGTTCGAAGGCGATCGTGACGCCCTGGCGCGCTATTGCCGCTGCTTCAAGATCGAGCGGGATCCGCGCGTCACGCCGATCGGCCGCTTCCTGCGCCGCTTCAGCCTGGATGAACTCCCGCAGCTGCTGAACGTGCTGCGCGGCGAGATGAGCCTGGTCGGCCCGCGGCCGCGCGTCGAGCGCGAGTTCATCGAGGAGGCCGGGCGGGGCGATCGTCTGTTCGAGGCCTATTATCTCTGCCGGCCCGGCATGACCGGCCTCTGGCAGGTGTCCGGTCGTTCGAGCACGAAGTATCAGACGCGTCTGCGGCTCGATGCCGATTACGCCCGCGACATCAGCCTCAAGGGCGACCTCGTGATCCTCGCGCTAACCATTCCCGTGGTGCTGGTCGGAACCGGCGCCTACTGAGCGTCCGGCCGCGCGGCGAGCAGGCGGCGATAGAGCGCCGCGTGGGCCTCGGCGTTGAGTTGGCGCAGATGGCGCGTGGCGACGAGCCGGCGGCCATTGGCGGCGAGTCGGGCGAGGCGCGGCGGGTCGCCGAGCAATTCTCGGATCGCCGCCGCGTATCGGTCGGCCGAGAAGCCGTCAATCAGGCAGGCATCGACCCCGTCGGTCAGGAGTTCGCTCGTGCCGTCGACATTCGAGGCGAGTATTGGCAGGCCGAGATGCAGCGCCTCGAGCGGCGTGATCGGCAGTCCTTCCCAGAGCGATGGCATGACGAGAAGCCGCGCGGCGCGGAAGGCGGCGAGGATGTCGCGTCGCGGCCGCGCGCCGACATGGGTGATGGCGGCGCGCGCCGGGCTCTTGGCGATCCGGGCCTCAAGCGCCGTTTCCAGGGGGCCGCCGCTAATCATCAGCAGCGTCAGGCCCGAGCCGGCGAGCCTTTCCATGATCTCGACCAGGAGGAGCGGGTTCTTCTGCGGATGCGCCCGGCCGGCGAAGATCAGGTCGAAGCGCGCTTCGGCCGGGGGAAGCGCGACGAAATCGGCGGGGTCGATGCCGTTCGGGATGACCCGGCCCCTGGCATCGTCGCGGGGGAGGATGGCCTCGCGGTCGGCGCGGGCGCGGTCGCCTTCCGAGACGAAGATCACGGCATCGGCCCGCCGCGCGATGCGCCGCTCCGCCGCTCGTCCGAGCCAGCGCCATGGTAGCGTCTTGTTAGCATGGTGGTAGCCGTGCACGGTGTAGGCGAGCGGCCCGACAGGCTGTAGCCCCGGCATCGCCAGCGGAAGCGCCGCGCGGGCGCCGTGGGCGTGGACGAGGTCGGGTCGGATCCGCGCGATCAGCCGGCGCAAGCGGACGGGCAGGCGCGGGTCGAGCCGGGCGGTGAAGAAGTCGAGCGTGGCGACCGGGATTCCGGCCGCCGCCGCGCTGGCGGCGACAGGCGATCCCGGCTGCGTCAGCAGCGTCGGCTCGAAGGCGCCGGAGCGCATCAGATCCTCGCAGAGGCCGAGCACGGCGGTGGCGCCGCCGCCGGCGCTGCCGTCCGGGAGGATCTGCAGGATGCGGGGCGGGCTCATGGAACGGGCTCGGGCCGGGCGAGGTCGGGGCGGAGCGCCGTCGCGCGCAGGGCGAGTAGCAGGGTCGCCGTCGCCAGCATGGAGAAAGCCGCGCCGACAAGGCCCCAGGCCGCGATCAGCGCCAGCCCGAGCGGGGCCGAGGCGAGGGCGGCGCCGAGATTGATCCGCGCCAGCGCCCGGTCGCGTCCGAGGCTGTAGAGCCCGTAGTTGAGCGCGTCGGCGACGAGGCGGACCAGCATGGCGGCGAGCATCAGCGCCAGCAGGCGGCCATCGACGGGCGCGGCGGCGCCGAGCAGGGCCGGCAGGACGAGCAGCGCCGCGGCGTACAGGAGGAGCGCCAGGCCGAGCGCCGTGGCGAGGACGCGGGCGGCCATGCGCCGCAAGGCCCGTCGCCAGGCTGCCATGCCGCCGTCGCGCCGGGCGAGGACGAGGCCCGGCAGCGAGACCTGCACGATCGAGGCCGAGACGAGGACGTGCAGCGCGTTGGCGATCGCCCAGTGCAGCACGAACACGCCGGTCGCCGCGGCGCCGGCGCGGTCGTCGAGGATGTAGCGGTCGAGATAGGCCATGCCGACCAGGGCGAGGTCGTTCAGGTAGATCAGAAAGCCGCCGCGCAGGCGGGCGGCGATCCAGCCGAGATCCACCGGCGAACCGGCGACGGTGCCACGTAACACCGGCAGCAGCGCCGCCAGGTTGACGGCCAGCGCCGCGGTCCAGCAGGCGAGCACGACGTCGAGGCTGCGCAGGGCCGGCGCGAGCAGGCCGAGGCCGATCGCCGGCAACACCCAGGCGCCGCCGCGGAGGAACAGCAGCAGATTGGCGGCGAGCGGCCGGCCCATGCCGATCAGCGCGACATGCGAATCGAAGGCGATCGCCTCCATCAGCAGGATCGCCGCGACGAGAAGCGGCGCGGCCGGCGGCGTCAGCAGGCCGGCCTGGACGAGCATCGCGCCGATCGCGCCGGCCGCGAGCAGGCTCGCCACGGTGAGGACCAGGCGGTCGCGCAGCAGGCGACCCGCCTTCGCTAGCGGCTGGCCGACGACCTCGCGGCCGAGGAAATAGGTGACGCCCCAGCCGAGCGCCACCGGCGCGATCGCGGCGGCGCCCTGGATCAGCCCGAAGCGGCCGAGCGCGTCGAGGCCGAGCGCACGCGCGAGATAGAGGACGAGGAGGAAGCGCATGCCGAGGCCGGCGGCGCGGATCGAGAGATTGGCGGCCGGCGTGAAGAGCGCGTGCCGGAGCAGGCGGGGGCGGTCGGGGTCGGCGCCGGCGACGATGCCGTCCGGCAGCGGGGCCGGCCTCATGGCGGCGCCGCGCCGAACCGGCGCTCCAGCGTGGCGGCGATCGCCGACCAGTCGAGACCGGCGGCGTAGCGCAGGCCGGCTTCGGCGTAGCGCGCGTGCTCGGCGATCGCCCGTTCCGCCGCGATGGCGAGCGCCGCCGGATCGGCCGACGCGACGATCCCGCAGCCGGCGGCGACGACGATGTCGCGGGTTCCATTGCCGGGATCGTCGCTGGTGACGACGGGGAGGCCGCTCGCCATCGCCTCGGCGACGACGCGCGGAAACCCCTCGCGCCGGCTGGTCAGCAGCAGCAGGGCGCTGGTGGCGAGCAGGTCGAGCTTCCGGGCATCGGTGACGGCGCCGAGGAGGTCGATGTCGGCGCGGGCGGGTGAGGCGGCGATCCGGTCGCGGAGCGCTTCCATCGCCGGTCCGTCGCCGGCGATCCGCAACCGCCCGGCATAGCCGCGCGCTTGGAGCTGCTCGAAGGCCGCGACGAGCAGTGGCAGGTTCTTGTGCGCGGCGATCCGGCCAAGGGCGAGGATCCCGTCGCGCGGCCTCGTCGGATCGGTGCGGTATCGGGAAAGCTCCAGTCCGCTCGGGAGCACGACGAAAGGTCGTCCGGAGGCGGTGCTGATCGCGGTCGCGACGGCGCCGCTGACGCCGGCATTCCGGGCCACGGCACGTGGCAGGAAGCGCTGGATCGCGCTGTGGAACGGGTCGGTCCGCACCTCGCACCAATGCAGCATGGCGCGGCGACGCAATCGGCGCGGCAGGAGGGCGGCGTGCAGCAGCGGCCACTGGTTGAGGACGACCAGGTCCGGCGCGGCGGCAGCGAGCGCCTGGCGGGTCCAGAGCGCGTAACGCAGCATGACGTCCCAGCGTCGCCGCATCCAGGCGAAGGGCGGCGTCCGGTAGGCCGGCGCGATCGGATGGCGACGGATGCGGATGTCATCGATGGTCTCGTCCGGCGCGAGGCCGGCGGCATGGCCGATGCAGAGCACCTCGACGGCATGGCCGCGATCGCGCAGCGCCGCGCCGAGGCCGGCGAAGAACAGTTCCTGACCGCCGATGCTGGGCGGGTAGAGCTCGGTCAGGAGGACGACGCGCATCAGCCTGCCCCGATCGTCGCGGCGAGGCGCGGGCTGAAATCCGGCCTGGCCCAGAGGTCGCGCAGTGCGTCGTCGAGGCTTCGCGCCGGGCGCCAGCCGAACTCCCGGCCGATGCGACCGATGTCGGCGGCGAGAAACGGGCGATCGACCGGCCGCATCCGGCCGGCGTCCGGGATGATCTCGCAATCGAGGCCGCAGAGTGCGCCGAGCCGCGCCACGATCTCGGCCACCGAATGGGACCGCGCGCTGCCGAGATTGACGGGCAGGAAGTCGCCGGCCGGGACGGCGCCGCCGAGCGCCAGCGCGGCGAAGCCGGCCGCGGCATCCTCGACATGCAGATAATCGCGCTTCGGCCAGAGATTGCCGAGCTCGATGCGGCGACGGCCGGCGCGCAATTGCCCGATGATCGCGGGCAGGAGGTGCGGATTGGTCTCGCCGGGGCCGATGACGTTGAACAGGCGCACCGCGAGGCCGGCGAGGCCGCGCGACCGGGCGAAATGGGCGAGGTGCTGCTCGGCATGGAGCTTGGTCAGCCCGTAGATGTCGGCCGGCTCCAGCGCGGAGGTGTCCTCGACATGCGGTCGTTCGTCGGGACGGTAGACGGCGGCGCTGCTGGCGAGCACGAAGCGGCAGCCGACAGGAGCGGCGCAAAGCAGGTTGACGGTGCCGAGGAGGTTGACGGCGATCGTCGTCGCCGGATCGCGCTCGCATTCGGGAATGAAATGCAGGGCGGCGAGATGGATGATGATTTCGGGCGCGGCGCGCGACATCGCGCGGGCGACGGTGGTCGCGTCGCGGATGTCGCCCTCGACCAGCTCGATATGCGCCAGGTCGGCCGGCGAAAGGCGATCCGTGCCACGCTGGAGCGTGTCGAGAACGACGACGTCGTGCCGGGCGGCGAGGCGGCGTACAAGCGGTCGGCCGACGAAGCCGGCGCCACCCGTGACCAGAATCCGGCTGCGATGGCTTGCCATGAGCTCCCCCCGGAGGCTCGTGCGGCCGGATCCCCGGCCTGGCTATCCATTCCGTTCCCGCCGCATCGCCCCGGGCTCCCGCCTCGGGTCGCGCGCCGCCTGGAACCGGCATCCGCTTTCTCTCTGCGTTTTCCTAGCATGAAGCGCGGTGGCATTCCATGCGAGCATCATCGATTCCTGCAACCATTGCGGGTTGGCGCGGGCGAGGCGGAACCCCGGGCCGACGGCGGCTTTGGCGGATCCCGGCGGTTCCGGTTGATCGGGCGGCGGCTTGGGTCGCCGGAAAGATAGGGTTCCGCAGAGTTAAGTCGGATGTCTTACTTTACCAAAGGGAAGTCGCAGCATCTCGGCCATGCACCGACCGTGGTTGCCTCTGGTCTGAGAAGGGCGCCAATTCCGGCTGGAGCGGGATGGAAAATGGCGGGAAAATGGCAAAACCCTGATGTTTTCGGGATTTGGGAGACCCGAGATGGCGCGGCGCCGCCATTCCGGCCGGGTCCGCCGGATTCAAGCTCTGCCTGTGTCTCGGTCGCAACAGCAATTCGGACGGCATGTGATATACCTAACTCACGTTACTAAAGGAGCCCCCCAATGAACTTCCTTCGCGTTTCTGTTCTTGCGTCTGCTTCGCTGCTCGCTCTGGGCGCTGCCGCCCAGGCCGCCGACCTGACCTACGAGCCCGCCCCCGCCCCGGTCGTCGAGGCCGCCCCGGCCTTCAACTGGACCGGCTTCTACCTCGGCGTGCACGCCGGCGCCGCCATCGTCGATGGCGAGCTGAATTACGGTGCTGCCACGTTCAGCGACACCACCACCGGCTTCATCGGTGGCGTGCAGGCCGGCTACAACTGGCAGTTCGACAGCCTGGTGATCGGCGCGCAGACCGACTTCGCCTACACCTCGGCCAAGTTCTCGGACGACGCGTTCGACGCCGAGGCCAAGCTCGACTGGCTCGGCACCACGACCGCTCGCGTCGGTTACGCCGTCGACAACTTCCTGCTCTACGGCAAGGGCGGTGTCGCCTACGGCCAGTCGAAGGTCGATGACTACCTCGTCGGCGCGGACGACTCGAAGTGGCATGTCGGCTGGACCCTCGGCGCCGGCGCCGAGTACGCCTTCACGCAGAACATCACCGGCCTGGTCGAGTACAACTACGTCGACCTCGGCAACGAGGACTACTTCGACGGCGCCATCAATGCGGACCTGTCGACCCACGTCATCAAGGCTGGTCTGAACTACAAGTTCTGATCCTTCCGAGCGATCGGATACGGAAAGGCGGCCCATCGGGCCGCCTTTTTCGTTTCGGGGCGACACTGCCTCGTCGCCCGTTCCGGGCCGCCTCGTGGCGGCCTTCTTCGTTTTGGCCGGGATATCGCCGAGCGGCGTCGGCGCGCGGGCTTGCCAGCGGTCGAATCGCCTCCTATGAATGTTATGTTATAACATAACATATGGAGCATTCGATGCGGATCCGACCTCTTCTCCTCGCCCCGGCCATCCTTCTCGCCGGCGTCGCCACCGCCGCGGCGCATGGCATCTGGACCGCCGAGCGCTGGGGCGAGACCGGCATCGTCTATGGCCACGGCGCCGAGGACGGCGCCTATGATCCGGCCAAGGTCAAGACGGTGACCGCCATCGACAAGGCCGGCAAGCCGGTGGCGGCGAAGGCTGTCGCCCGCGAGCGCGGCGCGGTGATCGAGGCGGATGACGGGGCGGCGATCCTGCTCGTCGACTTCGCCAACGGCATCTATTCCAAGGACCCGGACGGCAAGTGGGTGAACAAGCCGAAGCGCGAGGTCCCGGGCGCTACCGAGGCCGGCGACAACTGGAAGCACAACCTCACCATCCTGCACCTGCATGGCGACGTGCTGCCGGAACTGCCGGCGCAGAAGCTGCAGATCGTGCCGCTTTCAAACCCGACCGAGCTCGCCCCCGGCGCGCTGCTCAAGGTGCGTGTTCTCTTTGACGGCAAGCCGCTGCCGGACGCCGCCATCACCCCGGACTACGTCAACGCCTCGGAGGCGACGCTGGGCAAGACGGGCGCCGACGGCGTCGCCGAGGTGCTGGTGAGGAACCAGGGACTCAATGTCGTCGCGGTCTCGCATTCCGTGCTGCTCGCCGACACGCGCGATGCCGACAAGGCGAGCCATTTCGCGACGCTCTCCTTCGTCAACGAGCCGCACCACGAGCATTGAAGCCGCGCGGCCGGGGCGGGGAATCCCCGGCCGCATATTTACCTCTGCCCGAAAACGGAAGCTTTGATGCCCCCCATTGATCGCGACAATCGCCTGCCCGTCACCGTGCTTTCCGGCTTTCTCGGCGCCGGCAAGACCACGCTGCTGAACCACATCCTTGGCAATCGCGAGGGCCGCCGCGTCGCCGTCATCGTCAACGACATGAGCGAGGTGAACATCGACGCGGCGCTTGTGCGCGATGGCGACGCCGGCCTGTCGCGTACCGAGGAGCGGCTGGTCGAGATGTCGAATGGCTGCATCTGCTGCACGCTGCGCGACGACCTGCTCGCCGAGGTGCGGCAACTGGCCGAAGCCGGGCGCTTCGACTACCTGCTGATCGAGGGGACGGGCATCGCCGAGCCGCTGCCGATCGCGGCGACCTTCGATTTCCGCGACGAGGACGGCGCCTCGCTCGCCGACATCGCCCGTATCGACACCATGGTCACGGTCGTCGACGCCGTGAATCTGCTGAAGGATTATTCGAGCCGCGATTTCCTGCGCGATCGCGGCGAGGCCGCCGGCGAGGGCGATGCCCGCACGCTGGTCGACCTTCTGGTCGAGCAGATCGAGTTCGCCGACGTCGTCGTCGTCAACAAGGCCGACGACGTCACGATGGAGCAGCGCAATCTCGTCGCCCGCATCGTCAAGGCGCTCAACCCGGACGCGCGCATCCATTTCGCCGCCTTCGGCCGCGTGCCGATCGACGCCGTGATGGGGACGGGCCTGTTCGATCCGGACAAGGCGGAGGAGCATCCGCTCTGGTTCAAGGAGCTGAACGGGTTTCGCGACCATGTGCCGGAGACGGAGGAATATGGCGTTGCGAGCTTCGTCTACCGCGCGCGGAGGCCGTTTCACCCCGCCCGATTTCAGGCGTTCCTCGACCAGGCGTGGCCGGGCCTCATCCGGGCGAAGGGGTTTTTTTGGCTGGCGACGCGACCCGAATGGGTCGGCGAGATGAGCCTCGCCGGGGCCGTCTGCAGGACCGGGCCGATGGGATTCTGGTGGGCGGCCGTGCCGCGCGAGCGCTGGCCGGACGACGCCGAATGGACGGCGCGGCTCCGGTCGAACTGGGCGCCGGTGTTCGGCGACCGACGGCAGGAGCTGGTCTTCATCGGCACGGGAATGGACGAGGCGTCGATCCGCGCGGCGCTCGATTTGTGCCTCGTCGGTGTCTCCGATCCGGCCCGCTTCGACATCGACGCGCATCGTTCGCTGCCGGATCCGTTCCCGCGCTGGGGCAGGGCGGCCTGACGGCGATGCGTTTTCGCAATCCGTTCGCGCCGCGCGACAGGGCGGGCCGCGCCGAGGCGGCGTCGCGGATCAAGGACTGGACGCGCGTCGCGCTCGGTCTCGATGCGGCGGCCGAGGTGCTGGTGCAGGAACTCGCCTGCACGCGCCCCGGCTGCGCGCCGCGCGAGACCGTGATCCTGGTCGTGCCGGCGGGCGCGGCGCCGTTCCGCCTCGCGCTGCACAAGCCGATGGCGGAGCTGACGGAGGCCGAGATCGTCTCCGTCTGGCGCGCCCGGCCTCCGGAGCCGGGCTAGATGCTCTCCGGCGGCAGGCGGCCGGCCATCCGGTCGCCGCGATAGTCGGAGCCGTAGTCCGGGGCATAGTCGCGATCGCCGCCGCCGCCGCTGCCGAGCACGACCACCTTCGAGCCCGACGGCACGCGGTTATAGAGGTCGACGATGTCCTGGTTCATCATGCGGATACAGCCGGACGAAACCGCCTGGCCGATCGACCAGGGCTGGTTGGTGCCGTGGATGCGGTAGAGCGTGTCCTGGCCGTTGTTGAACAGGTAGAGCGCGCGGGCGCCGAGCGGGTTCTGCGGGCCGCCCTCCATGCCGTTCGCCCATTTCTGGTTGGTCTCGGGATCGCGCTTGATCATGTCCTGCGTCGGCGTCCAGCGCGGCCATTGCCGCTTGTACTGCACCGTCGCGTTGCCGGTGAACTCGAGGCCGGCCTTGCCGACGCCGACGCCGTAGCGCATCGCCTGGCCGCCTTCCTGGACCAGGTAGAGGTAGCGGTTCTGCGGGTCGACGACGATCGTGCCGGGCTGCTCGCCGGTCGGATCCGGGACGACCTTGCGCATGTATTGCGGCTTCATGCGATTGAGGTCGACGGCGGGGATCGGGAACTTGTCGTCCTCGATCGCCGCATAGCGGCTGACGGCGGCCGGGTCGAGGCGCGGCTGCTCGGCGACCGGACCCGTCGTCGCGCAGGCCGCCATCAGCGGCAGCAGCGTGAGCAGGGCGGGGACGGTCAGTCGGCGCGCCATGCGGGGCGGCTGGGTGGAGAGCGGCATGGCGCTTCTTTCTGTCAGGGTTGGCATGGGTGGCTTGGCGTCGTGGCTTGGCGTGGTGGCTTGGCGGGTTGCTAGTTGGCCTGGCGGTCGCGGGCGTCGGCGACGACCTGCTTGAAGCCGGCATAGTCGAGCGTACCGGTCCGGAACGGCCCGACCAGGTAGGTCGGCGTGCCGGTCAGGCCCAGCGAATCGGCCTGGGCGAGGTTGCGCTGGAGCAGCGCGGAAATCTTCGGGCCGTGCTTGTCGAGGTCGGCCTGCAGGCGCTTCATGTCGACGCCGGCATCCTTCAGCGCCTTCAGGATGGCATCCTGGTCGGCCTGGCGGCCGGAAATGCCCATCAGCGCCTTGTGCGCCTTCTCATAGGCGCCCTGGAACTTGGTGCCGATGGCGAGCTGCGCGGCGACGACGGAGGATTCAGAAAGGATCGGCCAGTCCTTGTAGACGAGCCGGATCTTGCCATCCTCCTTGACCAGGCGCTCCAGGTCGGGGGCCGACTTCTTGCAGTAGATGCAGTTGTAGTCGAGATAGGCGACGATGGTGACGTCGCCCTTCGGATTGCCGCCGACCGGCGCCTCGGGATCGTTCAGGATCGCCTCGACATCGACCGACTGCGCGCGCGCGGCATCGGCCAGCAACGGGGCGGCCAATGGCGCGGCGATCAGGGTGGCGGCCCCGAGGGCGAGAAAGTTACGACGTTTGATCATGGGGCCTCCTTATAACGGGGTTTGTGGCGATGTTCAGATGCCGGCCGCCCGCAGAGTCTTTTCAAAGGCCGCTGTGGCAATCGTGCCGATGCTGCGCGTGCCGTCGATCTCGCGGCCGCTGTCCGGATCGATGAGGAGCAGCGTCGGCGGGCCGACGACGTCGAAGCGCCGCATCAGCGCCTCGGTCTCCGCATTGGTCTCCGTGACGTCGGCGACCACGATCGAGGCGCGCTCGAGGCGGGCGGAGATCGCGGGGTCGCGCAGCACGGTGCGCTCGTTGCTCTTGCAGACCGTGCACCAGTCGGCGGTGAACGAGACGAGCACCGGCCGGCCCTGCGCGCGCGCGGCGGAAAGCGCGCTGTCGAAGGCGGCCGGCGAGGCGACGCGCGTCGCCGTCTGGTAGGGCGTCGCCGTGGGCGCCGCCGTTCCGCTCAGGAAGGCGAGCGGGCGCAGCGGATCGTCGCTGCCGGCGCTGGCGCCGATGATCAGCACCACGCCATAGACGAGCGCGGCGAAGCCGATCGTCCGGCGCGGATGGTCGACGAGCGGCCGCTGGCTGCCGCCGCGCGACGCCGTCAGCGCCACGCCGGTGCCGATCGCCAGCAGGGCCCAGAGCGCCAGCGTCAGCGGGCCCGGCAGCACGCGGCCGGCCATCTCGATGGCGAGGCCGAGGAAGACGACGCCGAACAGCGCCTTGACCTGGCCGAGCCACGGCCCCGAGCGCGGCAGGATGCCGGCGCCGAACGTGCCGACGGCGATCAGCGGCAGGCCCATGCCGAGCCCGAGCGCGAACAGCGCGCCGGCGCCGCGCGCGACGTCACCGGTTTGCGAGACATAGAGCAGGGCCGCGGCGAGCGGCGGCGTGACGCAGGGGCCGACGATCAGCGCCGAGCCGAAGCCGAGCACCGCCGCGCCCGCCAGCGATCCGCCGGTGCCGGCCGGGATGAGGCGCGTGAGCGCAGCCGGGGCCTGCAGATCGAAGAGGCCGAACATGGAGAGCGCGAGCGCCACCAGCACGAGGCTCATCAGCCCGAGCGCCAGCGGCGTCTGCAACGCCGCCTGCAGGTTCTGGCCCGACCAGGACGCGACGACGCCGAGCAGGCCATAGGCGGCCGCCATGGCGAGCACATAGGCGAGCGACAGGGCGAAGCCGCGCCGCGCCGAGGCCGTGCCGCCCGACCGCGCGATGATGCCGGTCAGGATCGGGATCATCGGGAAGACGCAGGGCGTCAGCGCGAGCAGCAGGCCGAAGCCGAGAAAGGCGGCGAGCATCACGACCGGGTTGCCGGCGAGCAGCGCGCCGGTTCCGGCCCCGGCGGCGGCCGGGAGCGGGGCCGCGTCGCTCGCCGAAGCCGGCGCCGCGACGGGCTCGGCGACCTCGGGGGCGGGGATGCGCGCCGGCGTCGCCGCCGGGGTGGACGTGTCGCCGGTGTCGAGGGCGGCGAAATCGATCTTCGGCGACGAGAGGCCGAAGCCGGACCCGGTGTCGCGGATCGCCAGCGTCTGGGGATCGATCGTCTTGCGGGTCGGCGGGTAGCAGATGCCCTCGTCGGCGCAGCCCTGGTATGTCAGCGCGAGCGGGCCGGCGGCGCCGAGCGCGGCGGCGGCGATCCGGGCGCTAGCTCGCTCGTGATAGACCTCGGTGGGGCCGAAATTCGGATCGTCCTTCATTTCGCCGGCCGGCGTCGTGACGGCGATCGCGTTGCCGCCGGCGTCGAGCACGGCGATCTTGTCGCGATAGAGGTAGTTGCCGCCGATGATCGTCCAGTCGAGCTTCAGGTCGCCATTGTCGGCGCGGCTCGCCTCGAGCTGGAAGACGGCGTCGGCCGGCGGCGGCATCCCGGCCTTCGCCGGCGCCGGGCCGAGCAGGGCGAGGAAGCCGGCCAGCAGCAGGGCCGCGACCGTGGCGAGGCGCATCGACGCGGCGCGGCGGAGGGCGGATGATCGCGGGGATCCGGGGGCTTTCGTTTTTGACATTCCTTGTCCATCCGCATTCCAGCTTAAGGCAGCCTTAAGCTAAACCAGCTGGATGAGGCACAAAGGAGACAGGATGCGCATTCTGGTTGTCGAGGACGACCCGATCCTGGCCGATGGGCTCAGGGTCGGGCTGGGATTGGCGGGGGCCACGGCCGACATCACCGGCACGTGCGGCGACGCGCGCGCCGCATTGGCGACGCATGAGTTCGACGCCGTCGTGCTCGACGTCATGCTGCCCGACGGCTCCGGCCTCGACGTGCTGAGGGAAATGCGCGCCGCCGGCGACGCGACGCCGGTCCTGCTGCTGACCGCGCTCGACGAGGTCTCGGACCGCATCCGCGGCCTCGATGGCGGCGCGGACGATTATCTGAGCAAGCCCTTCGATCTCGACGAACTGGCGGCCCGCATCCGCGCCATTGCGCGCCGGGCCGGCGGCCGCGCCACGCCGCTGCTCGTCGCGGGCGGGTTGGTGCTGGATCCGGCCGGGCTCACGGCGGCGCTCGACGGCCGCGACGTGTCGCTGTCGCGGCGCGAGTTCGCGGTGCTGTCGCTGCTGATGGAGCGCCCCGGCATCATCCGCTCGAAGGGCGAGATCGAGGAGCGGCTCTATGGCTGGCAGGAGGAGGTGGAGAGCAATGCCGTCGAGGTGCATGTCCACAATCTCCGCGCCAAGATCGGCCGCCATGTGATCGAGACGGTGCGCGGCCTCGGCTACCGGATGAGAAGCGGAACATGACCTCGCTGCGTCGCCGCCTGTTCCTGATCCTCCTGTTCGCGACCGGCGTGATCTGGTTCACCGCCGTCGTCTGGATCTACCAGGTCAGCCGTCTCGAGGTGGAGCACGTCCTCGATTCGCGCCTGCAGGAAGCGGCGCGCATGGTCGATTCGCTCGTCGCCGGCCACATGCCGGCTTCGCCGGCCGAGCCGCTGACGATTCCAAGCCACGAGACGGTCGGTTACGAGCGCCAGCTCTCCTGCCAGATCTGGTCGCTCGACGGACGACTGATCGCGCGCTCGTCCGGCGCGCCGGACGAGCAGCTCGCCGGGCCGGCGCCCGGCTTCACGGAACGGGTGATCGATGGCGAGCGCTGGCGCATCTTCACCGTCGACGACGCGGAGAAGGGCGTCCGCGTCATGGTCGGCGACCGGCTCGGCCTGCGCGACCAGCTGATCGCCGACCTGATCAAGGGCCTGCTCTGGCCGACCCTGCTGATCGCGCCGCTGCTCGGCCTGATCACCTGGGTCAGCATCGGACGCGGGCTGCGGCCGCTCGACGACATCACCGCGGCGCTGAAGGGCCGCAACGCCGAGGACATGCGCCCGATCGATGTCGGTCACGCGCCGACCGAGATCCGGCCCGTGGCCGACGCCCTCAACGCGCTTCTCGCCAAGGTCGAGGCGGCGCGCCAGCAGGAGCGCGACGTGACGGCGTTCGCCGCGCATGAGTTGAAGACGCCGCTCGCCGGGCTGAAAACGCAGACCCAGATCGCGCTGGCGACCGACGATCCGGCGATCCGCGACGGCGCCCTGCGCCAGATCCTGTTCTCGGTCGATCGCACCACCCGGCTGGTCCGCCAGCTGCTGGTGCTGGCCAGGCTCGATGCCGCGCCGGTCGCGGCGCCGGCCGCGGCGGTCAGCGTCGGCGAGATCCTCGACGAGATCGGCGCCACCGGCGGCGGCTGCGTCGTCGTCGATCCGGCGCTTCATGCCCATCGCGTCGTCGCGGACCGCGAGATCCTCGGCGTGGCGCTGCGCAACCTGCATGAGAACGCCGTCCAGCACGGCCCGACGGGCGGCGCGGTGCGCTGGTCGCTGTCATCCGATGGCAAGGGCATCGTCGTCGAGGACGAGGGGCCGGGCATCGATGTCGACGAGCTGCCGCTCGTGCGCCAGCGCTTCTATCGCGGCCGCAGCCGCAGCCCGGTCGGCAGCGGCCTCGGCCTCGCCATCGTCGAGGTCGCCACCGCCCGGATCGGCTGGAGCCTGTATCTCGGCCCGCGGGCGGCCGGACCGGGGCTCCGCGCCGAGCTGCGCGCGCTCGGCGACGGCGACGCCATCGCATCCTGATCGTCAGGCCGACAATAGCTACAATGTTTGCCGCCGCCGGAACCGAATGTTAATCGGAGCCGGGCTATCCCTGTGGCTCGGATGGCCCGGCGCAGTCGTGTCCGCGGACCGTGTCTCGTCATGAACTCCGGTCGAGGCTCCCGCGTGGAGCCTGTCCGGACAGGAAAGAGGAAGTCGGGCGTCCATGGACGACGTTTCCCGCGACATCGGAAGAGCGACCGAGCAAGCCGGCCCCTGGCCTCAGGCGCTGGATGCCCTCGGCGCTGCGTTGCGCCGCTGGCTCTGGGCGATCGTCATCGCCGGCATCGCCTTCGGCGCATTGGGCATGGCCGCCAAGACGCTGCTGCCGAAGCGCTACAGCGCGACGGCGCAGTTCCTCATCGATCCCAGGGGAAACCCCGTTTTCCCTGGCGATCTGTCGAGCCCGCAATACGACGCCAACAGCCAGATCGGCATCGTCGAGAGCCAGATGCGGGTGATCACCTCGGAACGCGTGCTGTCGCGCGTTCTGGACGACACGTCGCTGATGGCGGACCTCGCGGAAGTCTCCGAGACGGCGGAAGCGCCGCTTGAGCCGATGCCGCAGCGTCCGGAGGTCGACGCGACCGGCGGCAAGGCGCGGGCCCTGGCGGCGCTGCAGCGGTCGCTCAGCGTCCAGCGCGCCGAACGCAGCTATGTCGTCGACGTGACCGCCACGGCGCGGACGCCGGCGCTCGCGGCGCGCCTCGCCAATGCCGTGGTCGAGGCCTATGTCGCGGAGGACGCGGCGAACCGCGCCGAGACGGCGAAGCGCCTGACCGACGAGCTGACGAGCCGGCTGGCGTCGCTGCGCCAGCGTCTCAGCGACGCGCAGCAGCGCGCCGAGCAGTACCGGCTGGCGCAGGGGCTGGTCAGCACCGGCGACCGGCTCGTGGTCGAGCAGAAGCTGGCCGAGGCGATCAGCGAACTGGGCATGGCGCAGCTGAAGCTCGACCAGGCCACCTCGCGTGCCGCGCAGCTCGACAGCTCGAGCCACGACGTCGGTATGCTCGGCTCCAATGAGGACACGCGTTCGCTCCTCGTGCTGATCGAGCGGCAGAATACCGCCCAGGAAGAGCTGGCGGCGCTCACCATGCGGCTCGGCGCCCGTCACCCGGCGCTGGCCGAGGCGCGTGAGCGCGTCGAGGCGATCAACCGCCGCATCGACGTCGAGCTCGGCCGCATCAAGGCCGCCGCGGCGGCCGAGATGGAGCGGGCGCGGACGACGCAGCAGGCGCTGGCGCGCTCGGTGGAGACGCTTTCCGCCGCCGTCGCCAAGACGCAGCAGGCCAAGATCGAGATGCGGACGCTGGAGCAGGAGGTCGAATCGAACCGCGCCCTGCTCGAGAGCTTCCAGACCCGAGCGCTGCAACTCGGCGAGTTCGGCCGCATCGATCCCGGCGCCGTGCGGATCGTCTCGGTGGCGCAGCCGCCGCCGGAGAGCCGCGGCCTGAAGGGCATGCTCGTCTGGGGCGTGTTCAGCGGGCTGCTCGGCGTGATCCTGGCGACCGTTCTCGTCACCTTCCGCGCCATGCTGACCCTCGGCGTTGCCCTGGCGCGCGGCGGACTGGCGCAGCCGGGCTGATGCCGGCCGGCTCCTCCCGGCTGCTCGGCTGGATCGGCTGGGCCGGAGCCGACGCGATCGGTCGGCTGGCCCTGCTGACGGGCAGCACGATCATCCTCTCGCGCATGCTGACGCCGCATGATTTCGGCGTCAGCGCGCTGGTTCTCATCCTCGTGGCCGTGGCCGCGGTCTGCGTCGGGGCGCCGTTCGAGGAGGCGCTGGCGCAGCGCCGGGCGCTGCGGCGCGCCCATCTCGGCGCCGCGCTCGCCCTGTCGTGGCTGGTGGCGCTCGGCCTGCTCCTGGTCTCCATCCCCGGCGGCATCTGGCTCGCCGACCTCTATGGCGCGCCGGAGATGCGGCTGCTGCTGCCGGTCGCCATGCTTTCCATCTTTTTCAGCGGCCATTCCGACATCGCCACCGCGCTGGCGCGGCGGCTCAAGCGCTTCAACGACGTCGCCATGGCGACGCTGGTCGGCCATGTCGTCGGCATCGCGCTGTCGCTCGCCATCGCGTTCGCCGGCGGCGGCGTCTGGGCGCTGATCGCGCAGCGCCTGCTGGTGGTGGTCGCCCGCGCCCTGATCCTGCAATGGCGGCTCGGCTACTGGATCCTGCCGCGCTGGTCGCGCGCCCATCTCGGCCATCTCGGTCGCTTCGCGCGCATCTCCTTCCTCGATCGCCTCGCCGACAACCTGACCTATCTCGCCTTCAACAACGTCGTCGGCCTGCTCTACGGCGTCGCGGTGCTCGGCTATGTCAACATGGCGATGCGGCTGATCGAGCCGATCCGCGGCGCCATCATCGCCACCTCGCACAATCTCGCCTTCTCCTATTTCGCCGCCGCCGCCGGACAGCCGGCGCGGCTGCGCGACCGCGTCGAGCCGGTCGTCGGCAACGCCGCCTTTGTGATCGCGCCGCTCTTCGTCGGCCTCGCCGCCGTGACGCCGATCCTGTTGCCGATCGTCGCCGGCCCGGGCTGGGAGGGGGCGATCGACATCGCCGTCTGCCTCGCCGTCGGCGCCGCCATCATCCTGCCGGCGCGGCTGGTCTATACGGCGCTGTCGGCGAGCGCCCGGCCCGAATTCAGCCTGATCGGCGCGCTGGCGAGCTTTGGCGCCACGCTGGTCGTGCTGGTCGCCGCGAGCCCGCTCGGGCCGATCAGCGTCGGCCTCTCGCGCCTCGTCGGCGATAGCGTGCAGGCGGCGCTTGCCATCGCCCTGCCGCCGCGCCACCTCGCCTGGTCGCGCCTCGAGCGCTTTCGGACGCTGGCGCCGGCCTGGGTGATCTCCGCCGCGATGGGGCTGGTGGTCGCCGGTGTCGGCGTGCTGGAGGCGGGATTGAACCGGCCGCTGGCGCTCATCCTCTCGATTTTGCTCGGCGTCATCGTCTATGTCGTGTTGCTGGCGGTCTTCGCCCGTCCCGCCCTGCGCAACCTGCTCGCCGTCGTCCGGCCCGGCCGGCGCCGCGCGGCGACCCTCGAGGTGGAAACCTAGCCCATGTTCGACCCGTCCCTGCGTGATCGCGCCGTCCTCGTCACCGGTGCCGCCGGTTTCATCGGCCAGGTGGTGGCACGCGATCTCGCGGCCGTCGGCTTCCCGGTCCGGGCCGGCATGCGGCGGAGCGCCGTCTCCCTGCCCGAAGGGGCGGTGGCGGTGCGCTGCGATCTCGCCAACGCGGCGGCGACGCGGGCCGCCGTGGCCGGGACCAGCGCCGTGGTGCACGCGGCCTATGGCGACAGCGCCACCATGGTCGCCGAATGCCGCACGCTGCTCGCGGCGATGACCGCGGCCAGGGTGCCGTGCCTCGTCTATTTCAGCTCGGTCGCGGTCTATGGCGACCGGACCGGCAGCGTCGACGAGGAGGTGGCGACGCCCGGCCCGGCCGGCGCCTATGGCGACGCCAAGATCGCCTGCGAGGCCTTCGTGCGGGCCTGGGCGCGCGATCCCGCCGCGCCGGACCGGCGCGTGCTGATCCTGCGGCCCGGCATCGTCTATGGCACCGGCAGCACCTTCTGGGTCGACAAGCTGGCCGAGCGCATCCGCGCCCGCGCCTGGGGCGATTTCGGCGCCGCCGGGGCGGGGCCCGCCGCGCTGGTGCATGTCGACGACATCGGTGCGCTGGTCGCTGGCGCCGTGCGCTGGCTGACGCTGGCGCCGTCGGAATGGCCGCAGGTCAGCGTGTTCAACGTGGTCGGACCTGAGACGCCGCGCTGGAACGACTATTTCGCCGCGCTGGCGGCGCGGATCGGCGCGCCGCCGCTCCGCCCGCTCGGCGGCCTGCGGCTGTCGCTGCGCCAGGGGCTGGCCGTGCCGGCCAAGGTCGCGCGCAAGCTCGGCCTGCCGCTGTTCCGCCGCGCGGCGCTGGCGCCGACCGGTCCAGAGATGGCGATCTTCGGCCGCGACGTCCGCTACGACACGGCGGCAATCCGGGCGCGTGGCCTGGCGCCGCGCATCGGCGTGGCGGAAGGGCTTTCGCGCACCGCCTTCAAGCCGCCGCGCTGATCTCGTTCAAGCGAAACTGTAGCGCCGGGCCGAGCGCGCCGGCAGCGTCAGTCGCACGCCGCCCTCGACCGGCTCGGCGGCGATGTCGAGCGCGGTGACGTGCCGGTGCCCCGCGTCGAAGCCGAGGGCAGCCACGGGAAGCGGCGCGCGCGCGCTCTCGAAGGCGAGTTCGACCGTCGCCGGCTGCTCCGCCTTGTTGATCACCACCAGCTGCAGGCCGCCGCCCTCGCTGGTCGCGGCATAGGCGACGAGCGCCGGCCCGCCCTCGATCGTGACGGCGTGCCCCTGTTCGCCGAAGCGCGCTCCGGCCGCATCCGGGTCGCGATAGAGCCGGTAGGCCTGGCCGAGCCAGCCATCGAGGCTGCCCCAATGGCTGGCGAAGACGATGTCGTGGCGGCCGAACCGGCCGAGCACGTCGGCGAGCGCCAGGCCAGAGGCGAGTTGGCCGGCGCCGCCATAGTTGAATTCGGTGACGGCGATCGCCGTGCCGGGATAGTTGGCGGCGATGATCGCCTCGAGGCTCGGCAGCAGCGGCAGGCCGAGCTCAGCCCCGCCCGTGAATTCCGGCAGGGCGCGCGGCACCCAGCTGTCCTCCCGGAAGCCGGGCTCGGTCAGCGAGCGGGGGGCGTCGAGCAGCGCCGCCGCCAGCGCCGGGTCCTCGGTGCGGAACAGGTCGCCGGAATTGCTGTAGGGGTACCAGTGCACGTCGAGCGCATCGAGCAGGCGGATGCCGTCCTGTTCGGAAGCCCGGCGGAAGGCGTCGAGATAGGCGGCGACGAAGCTGCCGTGATGGCGGTAGTCGTTCCAGTCCGGTGCATCCTGGAAGCTCGCCATCTCGGTCGCGCCCCAGCTGGCCGGGCCGAAGACGAGGGCGGCCGGGTCGGCGCGCTTGATCGCCCGCGCCGCCGCCAGCGAGCGTTCGATGAAGGCGCGGATGGTCGGCTTGCCGGCGACGACGCGGGGATGCGTCTCGAACCAGAGCCCCGGCTCGTTGTCGAGCGCATAGGCGTAGATGCCGCGCTCGCTGTCGGCGCCGCCATAGGTCTCGACCAGGCGGGCGAGCAATTGCGGGATGTCGGCGACCGCCGGCACGATCGGGTCGCCGGCCTTGGCGCCCGGTGTCCACCGGATCGGCACGAAGCGCGGAGAGGGCGCCGCCTGCTCCGGCGGCACCGGCCCGTCGAAATCGGCGGCGACCGATCCGGCCAGCGGCACGGTGACGAGGCTCTTCGCACCCATGCCGAGCGAAGCCTCGTGCATCGTCTCGATCAGCAGGGCGGGCTTCGTCCATTCCTCCCGCGGCAGGCCGAGCGCGTCGAGCAGGAACGGCCCGTTCGCCTGCTGGTAGTCCTTGCCGGCATGGGCGGCATTGTTGACCCAGTTGTAGGTCGTCATCAGATTGCCGCCGAGGCGTCGCGCCGTGACGCCGGCGGCGCGGTCCAGCGTCGCCGAAGGGGCGCCGCCGTCCATCGTGCCGATCTCGTTCGAGCCGTAGATCAGCGGGCTGATCGGCCGCCCGGGACCGCCATCCGCCACGCGGATCGTGAATTTCGCGCCGGCTTGCGCGGCTGCGGGAAGGGCGCCGAGGCGCGCGATGCCGAGCCCGCCCGCCGCGAGGCCGCCGGCGAGCACGGTGCGGCGCGTCGGGCGGCGCTTCACGAAACGAGGCCCGAGCCGTAGAGCGCGGGCCGGCTGCGCAGCCAGAGCAGCTTGCCGAGGCCGCCATTCATCTTGACCCGCGCCACCTCGGCGCGAACCGGGTCGATCGGCGCGAGGACGAGCGCCGCGATCCCGTGCAGCACCGTCTGGATCGATCCGGCCGCCATCCAGAAGGCGATGCGGGTCCATTCGACCGGCTGCGCCTTCCAGTGGGTGAGAACGCGGATCTGGCCGGAGAGGAACTTGCGCTTGCGCACATAGGCCCAGTTGAGCCGCCGCTCGGGCACCCATTCGGTGACGCCGCCGCGCGCCGACCAGGCGAAGCGCTTGCCTTCCTCGACGAGACGCTTCAGCAGCAGCGTGTCCTCGCCGCCGATCTCGTTCATGCTGGTGTCGAAGGGCCTGTCGCCGGCGAGGCAGGTGGCGCGTTCGAACATCGAGTTGTTGGTGCCGAGATAGGCGGCCCGGCCCGTCACGTCCGCGCCGTCCGGCAGGTCGAGGGAGCGCGAGAAATAGGGCGCGAGCGGGCCGATAGGCCTGTCGTCCTCGGCCTCGGCGCCGACCGGGCCGAACACGGCCGCCGCGCCCGTCCGCCGCGCCGTCGCGACATGGCTGGCGAGCCAGTCCGGAGCGGCTTCCTCGTCGTCGTCGAGAAAGGCGATCCAGTCGCCCGTCGCGGCCGCGACACCGGCGTTTCGGGCATTGGCGACGCCGGGAACCGGGGCGGAGACATAATGGATCGCATGGCCGGGCGCCGCCGCGATCGCCGCGACGCCGGCGCGCGCATTGCCATCGGCCGAATTGTCGACGACGAGGATCTCGATGTCGAGGTCATCGACGCCGGTCTGGGCGCGGGCGCTGGTGAGCGCGCGGGCAAGGGCCTTGGGCCGGTTCAGGGTCGGAATGACGATGGAAACGCTGGCCACCGAACGTCTCCCGTCGTGGATGATCGTCAGGGACGTCCGAATGCGTACCCGCGGGACGACTGTTTCGCTTAGCCTTTGATTCTACAATTCCATGCTAGGAAGGCAAGCCGGCGCGGAGGTTTCCCCGAGACCATGCGCCGATGTCCAGACGCCGGAGCCGATGACGATGACCGATGCCCCGATGCCTGCCCTGCTGCCCGCGTCGGCTCGCGAGCGCCCGGGTTTCCTTGCCGGAATCGGCCTCAACGGCGTGCTGCTGGCGGGCTTCCTGGTCTATACCTTCGTCGGAACGCGTCCCTTCGCCGAGGCCTCCGTTGCGGAGCGGCTCGACGGCAATCCGCTCGACCGGCTGATGGTGCTCGGGCTATTCGGCCTGGCGGTCCTGACCCTGGCGATCCACTGGCGCGCCGCGCTGGTGATGGCGCTGAAGAACATCCCGCTGCTGGCGCTGACCGGGTTCTGCTTCCTCAGCCTGCTGTGGTCGGATTATCCGGGCCTGACGCTGCGCCGCGCGCTGCTGCTCATCTTCCTGACCGTGATCGCCGCCGGCATCGCGGCGAGCCTCCGGGACCTCCGGCGTTTCCATACCTGGTGGTTCCTGGGCCTGACCGGCGTGATCCTGTTCAATCTGGCCGGCACGGTTCTCTTTCCCGGCACGGCCATCACCGAGATCGGCGTGCGCGGCCTCTACACGCAGAAGAACGTCGCCGGCCTCGTCGCCATGATCACCGTGATCTCGGGCGCCACGTGGATGCTCGGCGCGCGCGGCGCCCGGCCGGTGGTCCTGGCGCTCCTCGCCCTGCTGCCGACCCTGTTCTTCCTCGTCATCACCAAGAGCAAGACCTCGATCGGCCTGACGGGCCTCGCGCTCGTTGTCATCGCCGGCATGGCGCTGGCCGAGCGGCTCGGCCCGCGCTTCATCCTGCTGATGATCGGGCTCGTCCTCGTCGGCCTGGCGGCGCTGCTGGTGGCCTTCGCCGCCTATGATTTCGATCTCGACCTGTTCCTGACGGCGACGATGGGCGATTCCTCCTTCACGGGGCGCGACGAGCTCTGGGCCTTCGCGCTGCGGGCGGCGCAGGAGCGCTTCTGGTTCGGCCACGGCTACGGCGCCTTCTGGGATGTCGGCCTCGCGGCCGATCCGCTCAACCGGCTGGAGCCGGGCACCTGGCTCGGCGACATCGAGATCGGCACGATCAACCAGGCGCATAACGGCTATCTGGAGCTTTGGCTGCATATCGGCCTGCCGGCGACGATCGTCGCGACGCTGATCGTCATCGGCGGCGCGATTTCCGGCATCATGCAGACCGTCTCGACGGCGCTCACCGTGCCGGCGCGGGCCGCGATCGGCTTCATGACGATGTTCCTGCTGGTCTATCTCTTCCACAACCTGACCGAGGCGTCGCTGTTCATGCGCGGCGCGGTGCTATCGAACGTGGCGGTGCTGTTCCTGTTCGCCCTGTCGCGCAGTCGCGGGCTCGGCAGGGCGGAGCATCGGGTCGGCGGCGCGGCGGCGGCCGGCTAGTCCTTTCCTTCGTGGCGACGGGGGCGGCGGCGGGGCGCGAAACGCCGCCCGGCTCGCTTGAAATCGCGCGGGAACCGGGCCAGAGAGAATCGCGATGATCGAAACAGGGGGCGAAGCGGTCTTGGATACGGAATATCAGGGTGCCGTCGCAGCGTCGGGCGAACTGGCTCCGATCGACCTCGTCATCGTGATCTGCACCTTCCGGCGCGAGAAGCTTCTGTCGCTCGTGCTCGACAGCATCCGCGCGCAGACGGTCCCGCCGGGAACCCGGATTTCCGTGGTCGTCTCCGACAACAGCGACGAAGGCTCGGCGGCGGCGGTCGTGGCGGCCGAGGCGGCCAAGAGCCCGTTCGAGATCCGCTATGTCGAGGCGCATCCGCCCAACATCTCGGTGGCCCGCAACGCCGGCATCCGCGCCAGCGACGCGCCCTTCGTCGCCTTCGTCGACGATGACGAGGAACTGGCGCCGGGCTGGCTCGAGGCGGTCGTCAACGGGCTCCGCACCTATCCGCACGACGTCCTGTTCGGCCATGTCGACACCGTGTTCGAGACGACCGAGCGGGTGACGCCGGCGATCCGCCAGCTGTTCTCGCGCTTCATGCAGGCCCCGTCGGGCCAGGAGGTCGTCGCGATCGGCGCGCCCAAGGGGCGCGGGCTGACGGTCGGGACGTCCAATTCGATTCTCCGCCGCGCCACCACCCTGACCGACGCGACGCCGTTCGATCCGGATTTTGGCAATGTCGGCGGCGAGGATCTCGATTTCTATTGCCGCCTGCAGATGCGCGGCCGCCGCTTCGCCTGGCTGCCGGAAGCGCGGGCCTCGGAGTTCGTGCCGGCCTCCCGTTGCGACCCGGCCTATCTGCGCCGCCGCTTCTATGCCGGCGGCCAGGCCTATGCCGAGGCGGTGGCGCGCAACAGCGCCGCGCCGGTGGCGGTGCGCTGGTGGCTGCGCGCCAAGGCGCTCGTCCAGCTCTGCCTGCTCGCGCTCCGCTATCCCTCGGCGCGGCGCCAGGGCGGTGCCGTGCTCACCGATTTCGGGTTCCGCTGGGCCGGCGTGCGCGGCAAGCTCTCGCTGGCGCAGCTCTACCCCGTCTATCGCGAGGCGGACGGGGCCAGGCGGCCGGCTTCCTGATCCTGCGCCGCGGCGCGCGCCGCGAGCCGCTCGAAGATCGCCTGGCGCTCGGCCATCGACGTGCTCATGGTCGACTGGATCAGGCTCGCGACATGCTCGGGGCGCAACGCGTCGATGAAGGCCTGCACGCCCGCCGCGCCGTCGAACTCGTCGCTCCAGCGCGCGTGGCTGAGGGAGAAATCCTCCGCCATCAGGCCGGCCTCCTCGAGGCCCAGCACCTGGTCGGCGTAGACGCCATGGAGCACGTATTCGGCGAAATGCGGCGTGCGGGCGAGGGTGACGCGCCAGTCCCGCCCCGAGATCTCCTCGATCCGCGCCGTCATGCGGCGGATCACCGAGCGACGCCAGACGACGAGCTGGTCGATGTACTCGGCGCCGTAGTAGCGCGAGGGCGGCAGGCCGAGCAGCCGTCCGGCCACCTCCTGCCAGACGCGATGCGTCTCCAGCTCGACCCTCTCGGGATTGCGGTAGAGGCGCACCTTGCCGTCGCGCGTGAGATGTTCGAGCGTCAGCGGACGGATGAAGGCGTTGTCGCTGTCGACATGGACCGTGATCTCGGACACGGCGCGCGCCGTCGCGGCGATCTTCATGATCTGCTGCGCGATCCAGCCGCGCACCAGCGGGCTGTAGGGCGTCACATACATGTTGCGGCGGGGGAGATGCAGCCGGCGGCGCCATTCCGGGCTCGGCAGCGGCAGCTTGATGAACCAGCGCGGCAGCAGGTCCTCCTGCGCGCCGATGGTGCGGCGCGGCGAGGCGAGATCGGCGAAAAGCGGGATGTCGGCGCGCGGCACGTAGAGGCTGTGCGGGATCGTCTCGGGCACGAAGCGGTCGATGCTCTCGCAGAGCATGCGGCAGACGTCGAGATCGCCCCGGAACGAGCAGGTGATCAGGTTGGCTTCGGGTTCCGGCCGGCTCATCGTGCCCACTCCATCGGTTCGATCGGCGCGAAGCGGGACTGCACGCGGGCCGGGCGGTCGAAGCGCTCGGGGTGTTGCAGCATTTCGGTCACCTCCGTCACATGCACGGCGAAGTCCTCGTCGAGGCGCGCGCGGCGCCCGGTCGCGATCGCGTCGGCGAGCTCCGCCGGTCCGCGCATGAAATCCATGGTCGGCTTGCCGCGCCCGCCCTTGAACGGCACCGGCCGCGCCATCGGCAGGCGCTTGCCGAAGGCACCGAAATGGCGCTCGATCACGCGGGCGATCCGGCCTTCGCCCGGGCGGCGCAGGATGACCGGCGAGGCATAGTCCCACGGCTCCTTGATCTCGAGCGTGCCGGTCTCGCCGATGATCCGCATGCGGTGGTCATAGGGCGCGACAATCGAATTGGTCAGCCGCGCGACGACGCCGGTCTCGTATTCGATGCAGCCGACGGAGAAATCCGGCGCCGGATGGGCGAGCGGCGGCGTGGTCTGCTTGTCCGGCACGATGAGCGCGGCGAAGGAGGTGACCTGCACGGCCGGCCCGAACATCGCCCCGAACAGGCCGAGCGCGTAGCCGGCGTGCTCGTAGGTGCAGCCGGTCTCGAACTCGCCGCGCGCCGGCCAGGGCTTGCCGCTGCGGCTGAGCCATGAACCGTATTGGGTGCGGTGGATCATGCCGTCGTCCATCTCGGCATAGGCGAGCAGCACCTTGCCGATGGTGCCGGCGCGCACCGCCGCCCAGATCGTCTGCATGCTCTCGCCGAGAAAATTGCACGGCGCCGAGGCAAGGCGGACGCCGGCCGCGCGGGCGCGCTCGCGCAGTTCGGCCGCGGTGGTCGCCGTCATCGCGAGCGGCTTCTCGGAATAGACATGCTTGCCGGCGGCGATCGCGGCTTCCGTGACGGCGGCGTGGCTCTCGGGATCGGTCAGGTTCAGGACGATCGAGCAGCGGTCGTCGGCGAGCAGCGCGTCGAGGCTCTCATAAGCGGGGTCGCCCCAGGTCGCCGTGAAGGCGGCGCGCCGCTCGGCGACGCGGTCATAGATGCCGGTGAGCTTCAGACGGCCCGCATGCAGCGGCAGGCAGTGGCGGTAGGAATCGGCGACATAGCCGCAGCCGATGATGGCGATGCCGGTTTCCGTCGTCGTCGCCATGCCGCCTGCTTCCCTGCGCCGTCCTCATGGTCGCGCCGCAAACAGCGCGCCGCGACCATAGCGGTAGGATCTTAATGGCGCCTGACCAAATCGGCCTAGTCAGGCCGGCCGGTTCTGCATCAGGAGCCAGCCCGGGCCGGCGCATTCGAAGATCGTCTCGGCCGCGCCGGGCACGCCGTCCTGAAGCTTCATCGCGACGACGCGCGAGGAATCCCAGCCGGCGACGAGCAGGTGGTCGCCATGGACGAGCAGATGCTGCGGCCAGAACACGGTGGAATCGAGCTCCGAGACCAGCACCGGCTTGGCGCCGGAGACGTCGAAGGTCGCGATCGTGTCGTTGCCGCGATTGGCGAAATAGACGAAGCGGCCGTCGACCGAGCGCTGGATGTCACCCGGATAGTTGCGGCGGTGGCGGGTGCGGGCCGGTCCAGGCCGGGTCGTGCTCGGCACGTCCTGCCAGGCGCCTTCCGGCGCGCCGGGATGGCCGACGAGCAGGTTGGAGCCGAGCTCGCCGGAGATCGCGAGCCGTCCGTCCGGCAGCACCACGGCATGGCGCGGGCCGCAGCCGGCGGGAAGCTTGGTCAGGCGCGTCTGGGTCAGCGCTGCCGCGCCGCGCTTCGCCGGATCGATCGCGAACTCGCGCACGCTGTCATCGCCGAGGTCGATGACGAAGAGCGTCTCGCCGACGAAGAAGGCCTGGTGCGGGTGGGCGTCGTCCTGCCGTTCGATCTCCGGGCCGCCGCCCGAAAGCTTGATCGTCTCGATCTCGCCGTCGAAGGATCCGTCGGTGGCGAGCCCTTGGATGCCGAGCGTCGAGGTCGTGTAGTTGGTGAAGATCAGCATGCGGCCGGCCGGGTCGACGACCAGATGGCAGGGCTCGGCGCCGCCGCTCTTCTTCTCGCCGATCGTCTCGGCGGTATCGCCCTCGATCCGCCAGGCGTGGATCTCGCCATCCATGCCCGCGCGCGACGTGCCGTAGATCACCGGCAGGGCCGGGTGCCAGCAGAGCGCCGAGAGCTGCTCGGCGCGCGCCAGCGTCTTGCCTTCCCACGCGCCGTCCTTCTGCACCCAGCGGGTGAGGCCGTGCAGCTCGAAGACGCCGCGCGAGGCGACGAACAGCGCTTCGCCCTTGGCGAGATTGAAGTCGGACATCTGCGATTCCCCCGGATTGAATTTCAGCGTTGGCCGAAGCCTAGATCGATTCTTCGCGCCCAGAAACCGGGGCTCCCCTCTCACCTCTCCCACAGGGAGAGGTCGACGGCCGCAGGCCGGCGGGTGAGGGGTACAGTCCCTTCCGGATAGTCCCCAACCCCTCACCCGGAGCTTTGCTCCGACCTCTCCCTATGGGAGAGGTGAGAAGCTGCGCCGCCATGCGTCCCGGTCCCCTTACTCCGACGAGCCGGGCCCGAATCCTTCCCAGGTCTCGGCTACCGTACCGTCCTTGAGGACGGCGGCGCGGCGGAGCATGGCGAAGGCCATGCAGACATGGTTCGGCACGATCTCGAGTCGCGTGCCGACCGGCAGCGGCGTCGGCTCGCCGGCGCCGTGCCAGCGCAGCCAGCCATGTTCCTCGGACATCTTCTCGATGACCCAGCCGGGCGCGTTCACGATCAGCCCCATGCCGGGATATTCGTCGCGATGGGCGGCGGCCGGCACGAGATCGGTCGAGAGCGACTTCGAGCCGGCGTCGATGCAGGCGCGGTCGGGATCGGGATGGCTGACCACCGTGCCGATGACGCGGACGGCGACTGTGTCGAGCGTGGCGTTGCCGAGCGCGACCTGGCCGACATCGTTGAAGGCGTAGATGCCGGGGCGGATCTGGGTGACGCCCGGCACATGGGCGACGGCGCGCGCCGAGGCCGAGGCGCCGAGCGAGACGATCGGCAGCGGAATGCCCTCGGCGCGGATCGCCTCGGCGACGGCGACCATCGCCTCGCCGGCGGCGACGGCGCGGGCTTCGAGGTCGGCGCGATCCTTGGCGCCGTAGGTGCTGCCCTCATGCGTGTAGATGCCGACCAGCTCGACGCCGGGCGCCGCGGCGATCGCCTTGGCGACTTCGGGCGCCTTGGCCGGCGAGACGCCCTCGCGGCCGAGGCCGGAATCGATCGCCAGCATCATGCGCGCCGTGGCGCCGGCGGCGGCGAAGACCGCGCCGATGCTGGCGGCCGCATCGACGCTGTCGGTCGCGAGCAGCAGGTCGGCCCGGCGCGACAGCGCCAGCGCGCGGGCCCCGTTCTCGGCGCCGAAGATCGGGTTGGCGACGAAGAGCCGCTCGATGCCGGCGTCGGCGAAGGCCTCGGCCTCGCCGAGCTTGGCGACGCAGAGGCCGTGCGCGCCGCGTTCGATCTGGCGCCTGCCGGCATCGGCCATGCGGTGCGTCTTGGCGTGCGGGAAGAGCTCGACGCCGGCGGAGCGGGCGATCGCCGCCATCTCGTCGAGATTGCGGTCGAGGACGTCGCGGTCGAGCACGAGGCCGGGCGTCGCGACCGGGATGTCGGTCCAGCGCGAGGCGGCGGGGGCGGAGGATACAGCGGACATGGTTGTTCTCGAATTCTCAGGAGGAAGCGGTCAGGACGGCATGCGGATGACGCGGCCGGCGCGGCTGCCGGTCATCTGGCCATCCCTAAGCGCCAGTTCGCCATTCACCATCACGTGGAAGATGCCGGAGGCGGCCTGGCGCGGCACCTCATAGGTGGCGTGCGCCTTCACCGTCATGTGGTCGAACACCACGAGGTCGGCCTTGGCGCCCTCGGCGATACGGCCGCGATCGGGCTGGCGCAGGCGGTTCGCCGCCGTGCTGGTCATGTGGCGCACGCATTCGGCGAGCGTCAGGACCTTCTCCTCGCGCACATAGGTTTCCAGCATGCGCGGGAAGGTGCCCCAGGAGCGCGGATGCGGCCGGTCGCCGACGAGGATGCCGTCGCTGCCGACGGTGTGCTCGTCGCGCTGCATCAGCGCGCGCACATGTTCCTCATGGCCGATGAAGAAGACGCAAGGGGCGCTGCGCTCGGTGGCGACCAGGATGTCGAGCGCGAATTCGGCCGGCTTCTTGCCGACCTTGGCCGCGGCGGCGGCGAGGTCCGTCTCCATCACCCATTCGAGGCCGGGCGCGCCGGGCGTGCCGACGACATGCACGGTCGACCAGTTGACGGTCAGGCCCTGGTGGCCGTCCGAGCCGGTGACGTCGAGCGCCTCGATGATCTTGGCGCGCTGCTCGGGAGAGCGCAGGCGGGCCATCTGCTCCTCGCCGGTGCCGGCGAGCGCCCAGCCCGGCAGCTGCGACAGCAGCGTCGTCATGCCGGCGAGATAGGGATAGCTGTCGAAGGTCAGGTCGACGCCGTCGGCGATGGCGTCATCGAGCATTTTCAGGAGTTCCGGCAGCTTGCCGCGGTTGCACTCGAAGGAGAGATGCGTGTGCGCGAGATGCAGCGCGACGCCGGAGCGGCGGGCGATCTCGAAGCATTCGCGATAGCCGCCGAGCGCGTCGAGGCCGTAATTGCGGTGGTGCGGGCAATAGAAGCCGCCATATTCGGCCACGACCTCGCAGAGCGCGACCAGCTCGTCGGTGTCGGAATACATCGCCGGCACATAGGTGAGGCCGGTCGAGAGGCCGACGCCACCTTCCTCGAGCGCGGTGCGCAGCAGCGCCTTCATCTGCTCCAGCTCGTCCGGCGTGGCGAGTCGGGGGGCGTTGCCCATCACCAGCATGCGCAGATTGCCGTGCGGCACGAGATAGGCGGTGTTGACGGCCGTGTTGCCGTCGAGCCGCTTCAGATATTCGGCGACCGAGCGCCAGTTCCAGTCGAAGCCCGGCGGGTCGTCGTTCCAGCCCTTCAGCTGGGCGCGCAGCTCGGCCAGCGTCGCCTCGTCGATCGGCGCGTAGCTCAGGCCGTCCTGGCCCAGCACCTCGGTGGTCACGCCCTGCGTGATCTTCGAGGTGTGGTCCGGCTGGACCAGCACCTGCAGATCGGAATGGGTGTGCATGTCGATGAAGCCGGGGGCGATGATCAGCCCGTCGATGGCGATCTCCCGGTCGGCTTCGAGCTTTTCGCTGCCGTCGGTGACGCGGAGGATACGGTCGCCGGCGACGAGCACGTCGCCGCGCACGGGTTCCGAGCCGAGGCCGTCGACGATGATGCCGCCGGAGAAGAGCGTGGTCTCAGAAGTCATTCTGTGGGGATCCGTATTCTCTGCCCGGTGCGGGCGCTTTCGTAGATGCCGTCGGTGACGGCGACGACATGCGCCGCGAGCCGGGCCGTCAGGCCGGCGGGGGCGGGCGAACCTTGCGCGCAGGCGATCAGCGCCTTGGTCGGCGCCCCCGCGTCGTACAGGCCCGACGCTTCGTCGGGGCCGTATTCGACGACGTCGCCATTCGCCCGCACCAGACGGACATGGTCGGCGATCGAATCGAGCCAGATCTGGCCCTTGGATCCGTAGAGCGCCATGTGCCATTGCGGCCGCGCCAGATAGGCATGCGTCGAGGCGCTGCTGATCGCCGCCGAGCCGCCGCCGGCGAAATCGGCGTTGACGGTGGTGTGCAGGTCGATCTCGCGGCCGGGTGGGTAGGTGCTGGCGCCGACGGCGACGATCGGTTCGCCCGCCAGCCATTCGATCAGGCCGAGCTGGTGCGACATCGAGACGGCGGCCGAACCGCCGCCCGAGACCTTGCGGTCGGTGTAGGTCGAGGCATCGGACGAACCGTCGCCGCCCCAGCCGCCATCGGTGCCGCCCATCAAGAGCGCGCGCGTATTGACGGCGAGATGCATGGTCATCTGCTCGACCGCGCCGATCTCGCCGGCGTCGATCAGCGCCTTCGAGAGCGCGAAGCCGGGCGCCGCCGGCCAGCCGAAGCCGACCAGCAACACGCGGCCGACCCGCTCGGCGGTGTCGCGCATGCGCCGGGCGGCGCCGGCCTCGAGCGCGAAGGGCTTTTCGACCAGCACATGCGCGCCGGCCTCGAGCGCCGCGATCACCTGCTCCTCATGCGCCACAGGCGGGCTCGACACGACGACGATGTCGGGCCGCTCCGCCAGCACGTCGCGCCAGTCGGCGAAGGCCAGCGGCACGTCGAAGTCGGCGGCGAGCTTCTTCGCCGTCTCGCCGTTCGGGCTGGAGAGCGCGACGAGCTCGACGTCGGGATGGGCGGCGAGCGCCGGCAGATGGCTCGATTGCGACCAGGCGCCGGCGCTGATGACGCCTGCGCGGATGGACTTCGTCATTTCACGGCTCCGGCGGTCAGCGCGCCGACGACGTGGCGCTGGAAGATGACGACCAGCACGACGGGCGGGATCATCGACATGACGGTGGCGGCGGCGAGTGAGTTCCAGTTGAACTGCTGCACCGACTGGAAGCCGGCGAGGAGCGGCGGCACCGTCAGCTGGTTGGTCAGCACGAGCGAATAGAAGAACTCGCTCCAGGACTCGAGGAAGATCAGCACGCCGGCGGCGACGAGGCCGGGGCGGGCGATCGGCACGATGATGATCCAGAGCGTCTGCAGCCGCGAGGCGCCGTCGATCTTGGCGGCTTCCTCGATCTCGCGCGGCATCTGGTCGAAGTAGTTCTTCAAGATCATGATCGCCAGCGGCAGCGTGAACACGTTGTAGCTGATGATCAGCGCCCACGGCGTGTTCAGGATGCCGACGACGCGGAAGGCGACGAAGAACGGGCCGATGATGGCGATCGCCGGGACGACTCGCGAGACGATGATCGCCAGTTCGAACCCGCGCGATCCCGTGAACGGATAGCGCGACAGGCCGTAGGCGGCGATACCGGCGATGAAGAGGTTCAGGATCACCAGAACCGAGCTGACGAAGAAGCTCTGGCCGATCGCCGGGATCAGGCGGGCGCCCATGTCGGTGCTGCCGAAGCCCTTCGATCCGGTCGCCCCGGTCAGCACCGACAGGTAGTTGTCGAAGGTGATGCTGGAGGGGATCATCGGGAAGGGTTTCACGCCGAGCTGGGTGGGCGTGATCAGGCTGGAGACGACGAGGTACCAGACCGGCAGCAGGATCCAGACGGCGAATACGGCGACGCAGAGATAGAGGATGACCGTCGCCGTCGTGCTGCGCTGCAGGCCGGCCGCGGTGGCGGCCTTGCCGCGGCGACGCGAGGTGCGGGTGAGGGCGATGTCGCTCATGCCGATTGCCTTTCCGCACGATAGAGCAGCTTGACGGTGAGGAGGCCGCCGGCGAGCGCGATGAAGCCGAGGATGACGGCGAGCGCCGAGCCGAGGCCGATCTGGGTGACGCCGAAGAGCTGGCGGTAGATCAGGATCGACAGCACCTGCGTCGCGTCGCCGGGGCCGCCCTGGGTCATGGCGAAGATCACGTCGAACTGCAGGAAGGCGTAGATGATGTTGAGCACGGTCACCGTGACCAGCGCCGGCTTCAGCCAGGGCAGGGTGATGTTGCGGAAGCGCTGGAAGACGCCGGCGCCGTCGAGCGAGGCGGCCTCGTTCAGGTCTTCCGGTAGGGTCTGCAGGCCGGCGAGCAGCAGGATGCCGGCGAAGCTCGCCTGGCGCCAGACGGCGGCGATGATGGTGAGCACCAGCGCCGAGTTCGGGTCGGCCATGAAGTCGTAGTAGTCGGTGGTGGCGCCGAGCATCAGCAGCACCGCGTTCAGTCCGCCGACGCTGCCGTCGGCGAACCACTTCCACAGGATGCCGATCACCAGCCACGGCGTCGCCCACGGAATGATGAGCAGGGCGCGGGCGAGGCCGCGTCCGACGAAGCGTTGGTTGAGCAGGATCGCCATGCCGAGGCCGAATAGCGTCGAGAAGATGACGAAGCCAACCGAGAAGACGAAGGTCACCCAGGCCGAGCGCCAGAACACCGAACTGCCGAGCACGATGGTGTAGTTCTCGAGCCCGACGAACGGGCCGAGGCTGCGGCCGTTCGCCGGCACGTCGTGCAGGCTGTAGAGGATGGTCAGGACGGTCGGTATTAGGAGCAGGACCGCCAGGATGACGCCGGCCGGCGCCGTCAGCTTGACGCCGAACAGCCTGTCGCCCCGGTTCAGGGCGCCGCTGGATGTAGGTGAGGCCGCCACGGTCACTCCCTTCAGGCATTGTCTGGGGATCTTGGGCGCCGGAGGGCAGGGTCGGTCGGACCATGCCTCCCGGCGCGTATTTCCACGCATCTCGTCCCTTAAGGCGAGGCGCAGGACTTTCTCCGGCGAGGGCGCGAACCCTCACCCGCCGGCCTGCGGCCGTCGGCCTCTCCCCTCGGGGAGAGGCGAAGAACGGCGCGCGAGCCTTAGAGGCTGCGGCCCTTCTGGGCGGAGTTCGCCGCGGCGGTCAGGTCCTCGACCGTCTTCTTCGGCGTCGCCTGGCCGAGCAGCAGGGCGTGGACGATGTCGCCGACCTTGGCCTGGAAGTCCGGATACCAGGGCAGCGTGCGGGCCGGGATGACCTTGGAGCCGGTCTCGAAGGTCTTCGAGATCAGCGGCAGGTCGTAATAGTCCGGGAAGGCGGCGATGACGTCCGGATCCTTGAAGAAGCCCGGATAGGGCGCGGCGAGGCCGGCGGCCTTGGCCCACTGGTTGAAGACCGTGAACTTGCCGGCCGAATCCTTCCAGCCGTAGAACTTCATCAGGTCCCAGGCGGCGTTGCGGCGCTCCTCGTCCTCGATCTGGCCGAGCTGCAGCACTTCGCCGATCTGGAAGGTGTGGTTGGAGCCGCCGATCGGGCTCTGCATCACATTGGCCGATTCCGGGCCGTTGAGGCTGCGGATCGAGGTCAGGAAGTAGTGGTGCAGCACGAAGAAGGCGGCGTCGCCCTGCGCCATCACGTTGGAGAGCTTGCCCGGATCGTCGTTCAGCACCGACTTCGGGGCGAGGCCGTCCTGGTACATGGTCTGCCACCAGGCGAAGACGCCCTCGGTCTTCGGGTCGTCGGCGAAGACCGGCTTGCCGGCCGTGTCGAACGCGGTGATGCCCTCGTTCAAGAGGTAGGTGTGCAGGTATTCCTCGCAGAATTCCTTCACCCAGTAGGCGACGTAGGGGCTATCGACGATCTTCTTGTCCTTGAGCGCCTTCGACGCGTCATGGATCTCCTGCAGCGTCTGCGGCGGCGCGGCGATGCCGGCTTCCTTCAGCATGCGGTCGTTGTAGTGCATCATGTGCACGGCCGAGAAATAGGGCGCGCTGATGATGTCGCCGGCCGCGTTGACATAGGCGGGGCGGGCGCTCTCGAACATGTCGGCGACCATGTCGTCGACGCCGGGAAGATCGTTCAGCTTGGCCGCCCAGCCCTGGTCGATGAACTTCTGCGAGTTGTAGGCGAAGTTATAGAAGAGATCGATGGCGTCGCCGCCGCGCAGGCGGGTCTGCAGGGCCGGCGAGAAGCCGAGATTGGGGATGACGGCGACGTTGACGGCGGGGTTGCCCTTGGCGGTCCATTCGCCGACCAGCGTCTTGATCGTGTCGGGCTGGAAATCCCAGGCGAGCATGTCGAGCGTGCCGGAGAACGCCGCCTCGGCGCGGCCCGCGAGGCCCGGCGCCAGGATGGCTGCCAGCGCCGTGGCGCCGCCGGCCTTCAGAAAGGCGCGCCGATCGAGGCCGCCCGGGCGCTTCGTCGAATTGTTGGATGTCATTCTGAACCCCTTCCCGTGGATGGTGTTGAAGCCGTTTGGGTAGTCGCCAGGGTCCGGGCCCGAGCCCTCGCCGCCGCCGTTCCCGGCCTCGCGGGCGTGTGATCCGCCCTTCGAAGCCCGGTCGTTCCTGATCCGGAGCCTTGTTCCGGCCCTGTCCGGCGCGTTGGCGCCGACCGGGCGATGGATGCCGTCCCCGTTTCCTTCGGTCCCCGTGGCCGAGGGCCCCTCTGCCCTCGCGCGCTCCGGTCTTCGGACCGACCCGTCATGTCGAGCTGTATCACGCAATGACGAGCGTTATCAAATATCAACGTATAATATTGCTCGTAAAATAATCGCGATCACGGGTTCGTGCACGGTTTTCGGAAACCCAGCCGCCGCTTGCCGTCGGCACCGCCCGCCGGCTGGCTGCCGGATCGGTGAAAGCCAGGACTGCGATGTCCGGGGGGGCGTTGGTTTGGGATGTAAAGTTCATCTGGTGAATTTTGAATTTGTTATGTGAACCAGACTAAAAAGACCGGCGTCGACCTGTCAAGCGCGGCGGCGGCGATGGCGGGTCGCGGCGGGCGGCCGCGGCATCCGGGGCTCCGCAATATCGGCCCGTCTCGGCGGCCCGGCGCGGCGATGGTGCGCGCGCAAAATCGCGGATATCGTGGGGCGAGGAGCAATTGGTGGGGGGTACGCATGGCGTCGGAGCTGTCTCCCAGGCTGGCCGGGATCGTCGCGGCGCTGCCGCTGAAGCCGGGCCTGCGCGTGCTCGAGATCGGCTGCGGCCCCGGCGCGATGGCGCGCGCCATCGCCCGCCGCATCGGTCCCGGGCAGGTCCTCGCCATCGATCGCTCCGCCACGGCGATCGCCCAGGCCATGGCCGCGTCGGCGGCCGAGCGGGCCGCCGGAACCCTCGTGCTGCGTCGGGTCGCGATCGAGGATTTTGTGCGCGCGCCCGAGGAGGCGCCCTTCGATCTCGCCGTCGCCGTCCGGGTCGGAGCGCTTGACGGGCGGCATCCGGAACTCGAGCGCCAGGCGCTGGAGCGTCTCCGGGCTGCCCTCACGCCTGCCGGCCGTTTCTTCATCGACGGCGGCGAGCCGTTGCGCGAGATTTCCCTGCGCGCCTAGGCGCGAGGAGGCGCCCTCAGAGCGCGATCCCGGCGTTGGCGCGGCCCTCGGCGGTGATCGCGGCCTGGATGTGGCGGACGATCTGCGCGGCATGGGCGCTCGCGAGCGCATCGGCCCGCTCGACATCGCGGGCGACGATCGCGGCGATCATCGCCGCGTGCTCGTCGACATATTCCCGCGGCAGCACGTCGCGGAACGAAGAATAGTAGAGCCGCAGGATTCGCCGGCCCTCGTCGAGCAGCTGGGTGAACAGCTCCGTGTAGTAGCGGTTGCGGCCGGCGCGGGCGATCTCGAGATGGAAGTCGCGGTTGGTGGCGATCATCGCCAGAGCGTCCCGCGCCTCCACCGCGCGAGTGAAGGTCTCCTGCAACGCCCCGATCCGCTCGATGTCGTCGTCGCGGTGATGCAGGGCCGCCAGGCGGGTGGTGACGCGATACATCAGCGTCAGCGCGTCGAAGAACTGCGGCAGGCTCAAAAAGTCGATGTTGGCGACGATCGTCGCCCGGTTCGGCAGCGTGGTGATCAGCCCCTCGGCCGCCAGGCGGACCAGCGCCTCGCGGATCGGCGTGCGCGACATCGCGAAGCGCTGCGCCAGCTGCACCTCGTCGATCGGGCTCCCCGGCGGCAGGACGAGCTCGATGATGTCGTTCCTCAGCGCCTCGTAGACATGTCCGACGCCGGATCCGCGCCGGTGTCCGGCCGGATTGTCGACGCCCTCAGCGCCGCGCTGCTTGTTCATCGTGACGGCCACCCTTCGCGTTCCCGTGTCACTTCTTAGCCAAGGATGCGGCCCGCGTCACGGCCTCGCCGGCGCGGCGCGCCCGCCGGACGCGCGACTCCGAAATTTGTCGACACAGAAAATACAAATGCTAGAATGGCCGGGATCCAAGCTGTTTCGGGATGCGCGCTCGCGCGCGGCTCACAGGGAGACCACCATGAAGTCCACGATCTTCTCAGGCTGCATTCCGGCATTGATGACGCCGTGCAAGGCTGATCGCACGCCCGATTTCGATGCGCTGGTGCGCAAGGCGAAAGAGCTGGTCGCCGCCGGCATGTCGGCCGTCGTCTATTGCGGCTCGATGGGCGACTGGCCGCTGCTCTCCGACGCGCAGCGCATGGAGGGCGTCGAGCGCCTGGTGAAGGCCGGCGTGCCGGTCATCGTCGGCACCGGGGCCGTCAACACCGCCAGCGCCGTGGCCCATGCCGCGCACGCCCAGAAGGTCGGTGCCAGGGGCCTGATGGTCATTCCGCGCCTGCTGTCGCGCGGTTCGTCGGCCGCCGCCCAGCGCGGCCATTTCAAGGCGGTCCTCGCCGCCGCGCCGGACCTGCCGGCCGTGATCTACAACAGCCCCTATTACGGCTTCGCCACCCGCGCCGATCTCTTCTTCGCGCTGCGCGCCGAGCATCCGAACCTGGTCGGCTTCAAGGAGTTCGGCGGCCCCGCCGACATGACCTACGCGGCCGAGAACATCACCAGCCGCGACGACGACGTCACGCTGATGGTCGGCGTCGACACGGCGGTCTTCCATGGCTTCGTCAAGTGCGGCGCGACCGGCGCGATCACCGGCATCGGCAACGTGCTGCCGAAGGAGGTGCTCCACCTCGTCGCGCTCAGCGCCGCCGCCGCGAAGGGTGATGTCGCGGCGCGTGTCCGCGCGCAGGAGCTGGAGGAGGCGCTCGCCGTGCTGTCCTCCTTCGACGAGGGCCCGGACCTGGTGCTTTATTTCAAGCACCTGATGGTGCTGAAGGGCGACGCCGAATACACCCTCAACTTCAACGAGGCCGACGCGCTCAGCGACAGCCAGCGCGGCTATGCCGAGGCGCAGCTCGCCCTGTTCGACGCGTGGTATGCCGGCTGGAGCCATCAGCTCGAAGCGGCGCTGAAGATCGCGGCCTGACCGCTGTGAAACGACAAGGCCCTCTCGCGAGGGCCTTTTTCTTTCGCGAGGCGTCCCGGGCGGCGGGAAGGGACGCGCCTCGCGGGGAAGATCCCCAGGAATCCGCGCTTCCGCGCCGGCCCCGGCCTTGCCGGGCAGGATCGCGCGAGGCGGTCGGATGCCGCCGCTTCCTTCCGTAGCGTCCGTCTTGGATTCTGCCCGACGGCGCGCGCAACTCCGGCCGCCGGCGTTGGAAACGGCAAAACACCGCGCCGTCGCGCCGGTCGCGGGTGATCTGGAAACGGGAAGCGTTGTGTGACACGACTACGCGATCACACCAAGACAAAGTCGGGGAGAAGGGTAATGCGACTGAAGGGGCTTCTGGCCATGGGCGTGGCCGTCATGCTGGGCGCGGCGCCCGCGGCGGCCGGTGAACTCAGCTTCTGGCACGCCTATGCCGGCCAGCAGGACAAGACCGATTTCATCAATTTCGCGCTCGATGCCTTCGCCAAGGCGCATCCCGACATCAAGCTCGACGTCGTGCCGGCGGAACAGTCCGCCTACAAGACCAAGCTGAATACCGCCATGGCCTCCGGCAATCCGCCGGACGTGTTCTATACGCTGCCGGGCGGCTTCCTCGGCGCCTTCGTCGATGGCGGCCAGATGTACGCGCTCGACGAGGACCTCGCCAAGGATGGCTGGGGCGCCAGCTTCCTGGAGAGCGCGCTCGCCCAGACCACCAAGAACGGCAAGGTCTACGCCGCGCCGGTCGACGTCGACGCCGCCGTGTTCTGGTACAACAAGGCGCTGTTCGCCGAGCATGGCTGGGAAGTCCCCAAGACCTATGACGAGCTCGTCGCGCTCGCCGAGAAGATCAAGGGCGAGGGCCTGATCCCGTTCGCGCTCGGCAACAAGGATTCCTGGCCGGCCACCTTCTGGTTCCAGTATCTCGAGATGCGTCTGAAGGGCTCCGGCGCCGTCGCCGCCTTCGTCAACAAGGACGCCGACGCGACGCTGCAGCCGGAAGCCGCCGACGCCTTCGCGCGCATCGCCGACCTCGCCCAGAAGGGCTATTTCCCGATCGGCTTCAACGGCATGAGCGACCAGGAAGCCAACATGCTCTTCCTGAACGGCCAGGCCGCCATGCTGCTGAACGGCACCTGGCAGATCGGCGCCTCGAAGGACGCGCCGGAGGGCTTCGAGCTCGCCTCCTTCGCCTTCCCGGAAGTGGCCGGTGGCAAGGGCGACCAGACCGACGTGCTCGCCGGTGTTGCGGCGGCGTTCGGCATCTCCGAGAAGGCCGCCAACAAGGCCGACGCGGTGACGCTGCTGCGCTTCCTGACCTCGCCCGAGGTGATGACCAAGTATGTCGACCTGCGCAAGACGATGGTCACCGTCAAGGACGCAACCACCGAGGCGGCCGCCGGCCCGGTCCTCTACGGCATCAGCAACGGCCTGATGAAGTCGGCCGGCCATCTCGATCCGTTCTACGACACGGCGATGCAGCCCAAGGCCACCAACGCCTACTACACCAGCCTGCAGGGCGTGCTCGACGGCTCGGTGAAGCCGGAAGACGCCGCCAAGAAGCTCGAAGACGCGCTCAAGGCCGGCCAGTAGTCCTCCCAGTTCACGACCATGCGGCGGGGGCGACCCCGCCGCCTGCGTTTCCGAGGAAGCTCCCGCGGAAAGCCCAAGGAAGACCCAAGGAAAATCCATGACATCGACTTCGCGCGACGTGGCGCCAAAAGAGCAGACCCGGGCGGCGCTGCTGTTCCTGCTGCCGGCCTTTGTCCTCATCGCGGTCTTCGTCGCCTATCCGATCGTCTATGCCGGCTGGCTGTCCTTCTTCCAGTGGGACGGCGCCTCGGCCCCGGCCTTCGTCGGACTGGACAATTTCCTGCGCCTCGCCACCGACGCTATCTTCTGGAAATCGCTCGGCCGCAACCTCCTGATCGCCGCGACCGCGATCGTGCTGCAGGTGTTCCTGGCGCTGCTGATCGCCTATTGCCTGGTCCGCATCGTTCCATTCGTCAGCCGGCTGTTCCTGTTCTTCTACCTGGTGCCGGTGATGGTCAGCGAGATCTGCATCGGCCTGCTCTGGCGCTTCCTGTACAATCCCTATTTCGGGCTGGTGAACGCGAGCCTGAAGGCGCTCGGCCTCGGCTCGCTGCAGCGCGGCTGGCTCGGCGATTCCGCCACCGCCTTCCCGGCGGTCGTGGTGGTGATGAGCTTCACCTATCTCGGCCTCTATGTGCTGCTGTTCGTCGCCGCCGTGCGCAACGTGCCCGAGACGCTCTACGAGACGGCCGAGATCGACGGCGCCGGCCATTTCACCAAGTTCTTCTCGATCACCGTGCCGATGGTCTGGGACGCGGTGCGCGCCAACACGCTGCTCGCCATCATCGGCTCGCTGAAGACCTTCTCGCTCGTCTTCGTGCTCACCAATGGCGGCCCCAACCACGCCAGCGAGGTGGTCTCGACCTATCTCTACAAGGCCGGCTTCAGCAGCTTCGAGATGGGCTACGCCGCGACGATCGGCTTCGCCCAGATGGTGCTGACGGCGGCGGGCGCCTTCATCATCTTCCGCTATCTGAAGCGGGCGCGCGGCGGGAGCGAACGATGAGCAAGCGCGCCGCAACCCTCGCCGCGTCCGGCCCCGTCACCCGCGTCACGCCGACGACGATCGTCGTGCTCGCCGTGCTGACCGCGCATGTGCTGATGGTGATCTTCCCGTTCGTCTGGATGGGCTATAGCACCTTCAAGACCAACAAGGAGTTCATGCGCTCCGTCTGGTCGCTGCCGACCACCTTCTCCTTCGACGCCTATATCGGCGCCTGGAGCGGCGGCGCGCTCGGCACCTACGCGATGAACTCGCTCTGGATCATGGCCGGCGCGACCTTGCTCACCGTGATCGTCGCGACGCTCGCCGGCTATGCGCTCGCCGTCTACAAGCCGCGCTGGATGGCCGGCGTCGAGCTGAGCCTGATGGCGGCGATGGCGATCCCCGCTTATGTCGCGCTGGTGCCGCTGGTCGTGCTCTTGCGCAATGCCGGGCTGCTCGACACCCATCTCGGCGTCATCCTGCCGACGGCGGCGTTCAACATCCCGGTCTCGATCTTCATCATGCGGGCCTTCTTCGTCACGCTGCCGCGCGAGCTCTTCGACGCGGCGCGGCTCGACGGCACCGGCGAGTTCGGCATCTTCCGCCACATCGCCATGCCGATCGCCTGGCCGGCCATGTTCACGGTCGCCGTCGTCAACATGATCTGGGTCTGGAACGACTTCCTGTTCCCGGTCGTGTTCATCAACAGCCCGGCCCGCAAGACGCTGCCGGTCGGCCTGACGGATTTCGTCGGCGAGCACATCACCAACTACCCGGTGATGCTGGCCGCGATCCTGATCGCCGCCATCGCCCCCTTGGTCCTTTTCGTCTTCTTCGAACGCCAGATCACGTCCGCCCTCCTGGGCGGCGCCGTGAAGGAATAATCAGGAGCTCCCCCATGTCGTCCAAGCCCCCGCTTCCGGACCTGAAATTCGCCAGCCAGGCGGTGTTCTACGAGCCCGAGGAACACTCGCAGTCGATCAGCTACCCGATCTACATGTCGGCCAACTTCCAGTATGGCGGCGACATCTACGACCAGATCGTGGCCGGCGCGCGCAAGGAAGTGAACATCTACTCGCGCTGCGGCAACCCGACCGAGTACGCGCTCGAGGACCATGTCGCCAAGCTGACCGGCGGCACCGCCTGCCTCGCCACCGCCTCCGGCATGGCGGCGATCTCGCATGCGCTGTTCGGCATCCTGAAGGCGGGCGACCACCTCGTCGCCGACCTCACGACCTATTCCAGCACGCACGAGTTCTTCGATCACCGCGCCCAGGATTTCGGCCTGTCGGTCAATCTCGTCGACTGCACCAACGTGAAGGCCGTCGAGGCGGCGTTCACCGACAAGACCAAGGTGCTCTACGTCGAGTCGATCGCCAACCCGACCATGAAGGTGCCGCCGCTCAAGGCGCTGGTCGAACTCGCTCATTCGCGCGGCATCGTCGTCATCTGCGACAACACCTTCGCTTCGCCCGCCGTCTGCCGGCCGCATGATTTCGGCGTCGACGTCGTCGTCGAGAGCGCGACCAAGTTCATCGGCGGCCACAACGACGCCGTCGGCGGCGTGATCACGCTGAAGTCGGACATCCTGCCGGCCGACTGGCTCGAGGACGTGCGCTGGAACACGCTGAACAAGCTCGGCGCGCCGCTGTCGCCCTTCAACGCCTGGCTGCTTTTGCGCGGCGCGCAGACGCTGGCGCTGCGGGTCGAGAAGCAGTGCTCCAACGCGCGCAAGCTGGCGGAATATCTGGAGAAGCACCCGAAGGTGATGCGGGTGTTCTATCCGGGCCTCGAGTCGCACCCGAACTACGCCTCGGCCAAGGAGCAGCTGAAGGATGGCGGCGCCATGCTGTCGTTCCGCGTCGCGGACGAGATCTCCGGCGTGCGCCTCCTGAAGCGGCTGAGGCTCTGCTCCTTCGCTGCGAGCCTCGGCGGCCTGCGCACCACGACCCAGATGCCCGCCACCATGGCGTTCCTCGACATTCCGAGCCAGGAGCGCGAGGCGATGGGCGTCGTCGACGGCCTGGTCCGCTTCTCGGTCGGCATCGAGCACATCGACGACATCATCGCCGACGTCGACCAGGCGATCGCGCAGATGCACATCGACGTCTGACGTCGCGCTCTACGTCCATTCAAGGAGGGCGCGTCCGCGCGCCCTCCGCGCTCGCAGCCGTCAGGCGTGGAGATCGGGGCGCCACGGTTGAGCCGGGCCGGAGGGGCTGCTACGACGGCGATATCCGCAGCCGCCGCTGCTTCGCCGCGGCCAACGAGGACAACGCTCTGCCCCGCGCCGACGAACTCAAGGCCGCCCTGATCGCCGACGGCGTCGATATCGACGCCGCCGAAGCGCTGGCGCGGGCCGCGGCCGATCTGCCGCCGCCGCATGTCAGCACGCCGGAAGAGATCGAGGCTCGCCGCGCCGTGCGCCGCGCCCGCATCGCCCGCGAGAAGGCCGAAACCGGAAAATCCGAGAACTGACGCCGCCAGGGTCCTGGCGGCGGACGAAGCGGGGGGCGCCGCTCGACGCCCCCGTATGACTACAGGGTGCCGGCGAGGTAGCGTTCGAGCGTCGCCCGGACGCCATTCGTCCAGAGGCTGTCCAGCGCGCGCGCAAAGCCGGCCGAGAAGCGCTCGTTGCCGCCGAGATCGCCATAGATGTCGCGCATCGCCAGCCAGGCCCGCGGGTCGTCCTTCGCCTGCCTGGCGGTGGCGTTCAGGCGCTCCCAGCTCGGATCGTTGGGTTCGACCGGGGCGCCGGCGTCGGTCGTGCCGAAGCAGTAACGGCACCAGAGCGCGCTGACGAGCGCGAGGCCGAGGGCGTCGCGGCCGGCGGCGAGGCTGTCCGCCGCCGAGGGGATGATGAACTTCGGCTGGCGGTTGGCGCCGTCATGGGCGAGTCGCCGGTTGGTGTCGCCGATCTTCGGATTGCCGAAGCGGCTCTGGCAGAGCGCGAAATAGGCGGCGAGATCCGTGTCCGGCACGGGCGGCACGATCGGGATGATGTCGTCGGTCTCCACCTTGGTCAGGAAGCGCGCGATCTGCTCGTCTTCCATCGCCTCGTGCACGAAGTGGATGCCGAGCAGGCTCGCCGGATAGGCGATGGTGGCATGGCCGCCATTCAGGATGCGGATCTTCATGTGCTCGTAGGGCGCCACGTCGGGCACGAACTGCACGCCGACCGCTTCGAGCGCCGGCCGCCCGGCGGGGAAGTGGTCTTCCAGAACCCATTGCCGGAAGCTCTCGCAGAACACCGGCCAGGCGTCGTCGATGTCGAAGTCGCGGGCGAGGATGTCGCGCTCGCGCTGCGATGTGGCCGGGGTGATGCGGTCGACCATGCTGTTCGGAAAGGCGACGGTCCCGCGCACCCAGCGCGCCAGCGCCGGATCGATCTTCTCGGCCAGTCCGGCGACGGCGTTGGCGGTGACATGGCCATTGCCGGGGATGTTGTCGCAGCTCATCACGGTGAACGGCGCGATGCCGGTGTCACGGCGGTGGACGAGGCCGGCCAGGATCAGCCCGAAAGGGGTGCGCGGCGCCTCGGGATGGGCGGCGTCGTGGATGATGTCCGGATGCGTGGCGTCGAAGGCCTGCGTCGCCGGATCGATGTAGTAGCCGCCCTCGGTGATGGTCAGCGAGACGATGCGGATCGACGGGTCGCGCAGGCGCGCGAGGATCGCTTCGGTGTCGCCGGGCGCGATGTAGTCGATCATCGAGCCGGTGATGGTGGCGCTGGCGTGGTCGGCTTCCTGCTCGACCACGGTGCTGAGCCAGTCCTGGCCCTTCAGTTTCTCCTGGATCGGCTTGTCCGCCTCGCGCACGCTGGCGCCGACGATGGCCCAGTCGTGGCCTTCGCCGCGCTGGAACAGGTCGTTCAGATAGACCGCCTGGTGCGCGCGATGGAAATTGCCGAGGCCGAAATGCAGGATGCCGGCGCGGAGCGCGGCGCGGTCATAGCCGGGGACCGTGGCGGTGGTGATCTCGGACAGGGAAGGAAGCTTGTGGGTCAACTCGGCCGCCCTGATGGCTGATGGAACGGGGTTTTCGCGCATCGGCGCGGGGCCGCCCAGCCTGATCAGATCGGTATCGAAATGCAAGCGGCACTAGCCGGTTGAGCGTGGATTGGACCGGCAGGGCCACGGCCGGGAATGGCAGAGGGCGCATGCCCGGCGAACGAGGCGCCGGTTCTGAACCGCGCTGATGGCGCCCCCCTTCCGTCGATGGGGCTCGATGGCCAGATGGCGGAGGGGGTGCGAGTTCGCGGGCGTCATGCATTCCCGAGCATGATCAGCAATTTTTCGAAGCTGATTTTGGCTCTTTCCGCCGATGCTGCATCGGGTTGGCCGTTCCGCGGCTGCATATGCTTGCGCACATTGCTTGGGCTGTATCCGAATTGCTGCGTGAACGCCCGGCTGAAATTGGCCGCGGACTCGAAGCCGAAGGCATAGGCCACTTCCGCAATTCTCTGCGAGTTGCTTGGGTCGAACAGGATCGCATGAACCGTCGACAGACGCCGCCTGCGGATATAGTTGGCAACGCCACCCGAACTGGCGAAGAGCTCGTAAAGCCGGGTGCGCGAAATGCCAAGCTCGCGACAGAGCGTGTCCGGCGTCAATTCGGCGGAAGCCAGGTTACCCTGAATGAAGCGGCGGGCTCGCGCCATCAGGCCGATTTGGGTGGTGCGGTCATCATCCCGGTCGCGCGTCACGAGGGGCGCGACGGTCTCGAATACCATCTCGCGCAACCGGTCCTTGACGGAGGGCAGGTCTTCGCAGGTGATGTGGTCTAGCTTGGCCGCAAGGCTGGCCAGGTAGTTGATCAGCAATTCGGCTCGCAGGCCGCCAAGGATCGCGTTGTTGCTGGTTGCGGGCAGGCCTCCGCAATCCGCGAACTCATCGACGGGGACGATCAGCGAAACCGCTTCCGTGGCCAAGGCGCGGCCGCGGAACGGCGTGCCCAGCGAACGGATTTCCAGGGTGCCCGGCGTATTCATGGCGACGCGCCCGTCGACACCCGTCCAGGTGCTGCCCTTGCGCAGGAACGTGATGGTCCAGTGATCGACGGGGCTGAACTGCAACTTCTCCTGTGTCCGCTCGAAGCGATAGGCAGGGGCGGTCTGCTGCAGGAGCACCATGCCGCCCAGGTCCCACGCGGTCTGGCTGACTTCGAATCCGTTATCGGGGTCAGTTTCGTCCGGCAGCCGCGTCTCGACCAGGATGGACATGTGAGCCCGCCAGGCGGCGAACTGTTCCTGCCTGGGGAGGGGGTTCGTCGCAAACCGCAATGGAACAAGGCATGGCCGCCGCGCCATGGCGTCACCCAGCGGAGCCTGTTCCATACGGGGCCAGTGCCGTCGTTCGACAAATGGCAACCGGGCCGTTTCTTCTTTGTCGGACATCGTGATTTTTCGAGACATGCCTCTCGGTCGGGCTGGTCCACGTTTCTCGACGTTTCGGGGAGGCGCGGGCCTTGCCGGCCCGCGCCTCCCCGCAATTGCTCCCGCTTCAGGAGGCGGCTACCACTTCACGCGGAAGCCGGCGGTCCCCCTGAGGTCATAGCTGTCGGCGACGTTCTCGAGGCTGGTGTTGATCAGACCCTCGCCGTAGATCGAATACTTGTCGTCGTTCCAGTCATAGGATCCGCCGAGGCCGACGCCGCCCCACAGACGGTCGGGCCGGCTGGAGAGGGTGGCACCGGACACATCGACGGAGGTGCCGTCTAGGAACTCGTAGTAGAGGTTGGCAATCCCGTAGACATGGCTGCGAGACACCAGGCCGTCGTCGGCGCGCCAGGATTTGTTCTGGTCGAGCGACAGGCCGAGACGACCACGCAGGCTGTCATTGTTCAGCAGCGAGATCGAGGCAATGTCCCGGTCATCATAGGTCTGCGTGAACGAGTCGAAGTCGACGGAGGAATAGACCAGCTGGGCCTGCGGGGTGAGCGACAGGCCGTTGTCGAGGCTGATCCGCTTGCCGGTTTCCAGCGACAGGGCATAGCCCGTGGCGTCATTGCCGGAAGCGAGGTTGCCGAGCACGTCCGAGCCGAGATCGCTGTCGTACCAGCTCACCTGCGCCTGGCCGTCGACATAGAAGCCGCTATTGCCATACCAGGTCAGCGTGCCGCCGAAGCCGGCGCCATCCGTGCTGATCGAGCCATTGCCGAACGAGGACGAGATGTCGGCTGACGCGTGGCCGTAATGCGCCGTCACGGCGCCGACCAGCTTGCCGGATTCGTTCTCGAGGACCGGGAAGTCCACGCCGGCCTGGAACTTCAGCGTGTCGAAGTCATAGTCGGAACCCGTGGTCGAGGCATTGGGATCGATCGCGGTGTGCGCCGCCTCGATGCGACCCCAGATGCCGCGGCCCTCGATCCCCGACAGGGGCTCGCCGGCCAGCTTGGAATCGCTGGCGGGCGTTCCGCTCCAAGACCGGTTGCCGACGCGCTGCTGCAGGGTGGACAGGCCGTTCAGGCCGAGCAGGACACCCGCATAGGCCTCGAAGACCGGCGCGCCAGGCTGGTAGAGAAGGCCGCCATTTCCCGAACCAGACGGAGCGACCTGCGAACGCAGATACCAGTCGCCGTCATTCGGGGTCGAGAGGCCGTCCTTCCACAGCGTATAGCCATAGGCGCCGCCCAGCACGGCCTGCTGGCCGGCGATCTTGTAGTCGCCGATCAGCGAGAACGTGCCGTCGGAAGCACCGCTGACGTCGATGATCTTGATGCCCTCGACCGTCGGTGCGCCCAGTCCGCCGGTATTGTTCACCGCGACGCGGGTGGTGCCTTCGGCCGTGCCACCCTGGAAACGGAGCTGGTCTGTCACGGAGGTGTCGTCGCCGAGCACCGTGTCGATCAGCAGGGCGCCGCCATCGCCCGAGTACTGGCCCTGGATGGTCAGCGTATCGCCGGCAACGCCGACGCCTGCGGGCGTGGCGAGCGAGACGAGGCCGTCATTGTGGAGGCCGCCGACGATCAGGACGCCGTTCCCCACCGCGTCGCCGCGGGAATAGAACGCGCTCGTCGCGTCGATCGACAGGTTGCCCCACGAGTCGTAGTCGGTGTTTTCACTGACATCGAGCACGGAATTGTGCAGGAAGATGCCGTTCGACATGTCCGTCGCCGCGCCGACGTCCGTATCCGTGCCGGTCGACAGCTTCAGCGTGGTGTTGACGAGGTTGATCGTGTCCCACGGGCCGAGCGCGTCGGCATCATAGCTGCTGTTGGCGTCATACACGTTCAATGTGTCGCCGACAGTCTTGCCGCCATACAGCGAGGTGATGCCGGAGAAGCCGCCATGCAGGTTCAGGACGTCGACGCCCGCGCCGAGCTCGATCCGACCGACGATGCTGTTCGAGGCCTCGGAGGCGTCCTCGATGGTCACCACGCTGTCGCCATCGTCGTTGAAGATCGCCAGGTTGCTGTTCGCCCGGACGGTCGAACCGTCCTTGACGTGGATCCGGGTCATCACGCCGGCATCCGTTGCCGTGTAGATGCCCCAGCCGCTGCCGGCTTCGATATTGCCCCGGGTGGTGATGGTGAGGTCGTTGTTGGCGTCGGGATCGGTCGGGTCGACGGCGTCGGAATGGTCGACGACATAGATGCCGTAGTCGGCGCCCTTGGCGTTGTTGATGTCGAGGTTGACGTCCTTGACGGCCCCATTGTCGAGATAGAGCTCGATGGCGTCGTCGCCGGAGACGATGGAATCGCGCACCGTGATGTTGACCGAGCCGTCGCCGCTGTGGACGGCATTGATGCCGTCGTCAGCGGCCGTGATGTTGTTCACGTCGATGGTCAGGTCCTTGGTGGTCCAATCCGTGTCGAGCCAGACGCCGATGAAGCCTGCGTCGATATCGTTGGCGGTGACCTTGACGTCGCCGGAACCCCAGGTGTTGAACCGAATGCCACTGGCGCCCGACGTGACATCGTTCACCTTGATCGTGAGGTCGGTCGTGTTCGCATTCGCCTCGAGATTGATGCCTTCGTTGCCGGCGTAGATGTCGCCGACATCGATGGTCGTGGCGCCGGCGGCAGAGCTCGGATCCACATCGATCCAGATGCCGTTGGTGCCGGCCGTGATGGAGTCGCGCACCGTGATGTTGGTGTCCCCGGTACCGCTGGAGTAGCCGAAGATGCCGTTGGCATTGGCGGATGTGATCTTGTTGACGTCGACGGTGAAGTCGTGCGTCTGCGGACCATTGTCGACATAGATGCCGTTGTTGACCGAGTCGATGTTGTTGGCCGTGATCGAAACATCGCCCGTGCCCTGATTGCCAGTCGCCAGGACGCCGTAGAGCCCGGCGTTGATATCATGGACATCGATGGTCAGGCCGTCGGTGTTCGCCCCCATATCGGCAACGATACCCGAGTAGCCCGCGCCCGACGTGACATCGTTCGCGGTGATGGAAAGGGTGCCGGAACCATTGTGGATGGCGTTGATGCCCCGCCACGCCCCTTCGACGTCATTGACGTCGATCGTCAGGTCGGTGTTCGCGCCCGCGGTGGAGACAAAGACCCCGTCGTTGCCCGAGCCGGTAACATCATTCGCGGTTATGTTGACCGCGTCAGAACCGTCATAGTCGATGATATTTATGCCGTACCCGCCACCATTTACGTCGTTGACGTCAATGGTCAGCCCCATCTGATTGCCGGTGCCTTGGTAATAGATGCCCGCGCCGGTGTTGCCTGTGATGGTTCCGTTCGACTCTACGGTAACCGTGCCGGTGTTCGTGGCGTTCAGATGAATGCCAGCATTGGCTCCCGTGATCGAAGACGCATTCGTATCCGAGAAGGTCACATCACCAACGCCGCTGCTGTCGATACGGATGGCCGTGTCGTTGGCGTCGATCCCGAATCCCGGAGCGGTCGTCACCGTTGTCGTCCCGGAATTGTTGATCACAATTGGCGCGTCGGCGCCGGGCGCGCCCGCGGCGCCCGAGCATTCAAAGTTGATGTTGTCGGACGTGCTGCAAGAGCCGGCATAGGCGGCGGAACCCGAAAACGCGACGACACCCAGCGCGACCAGTCCGGCCGAGGCGAGCTGCGGCGCGACGCCACCGACGACGCCCTTGTACTTGGTCGCACGGCCCCCTCTCACAAGGAACGAGCGCCAGCCGGACTCCTGCTTCGAGCACGCATTGCTCTCTTCGCCAGCGGATTTCATGAGATTTACTTTGCGCATGGTTCGTTCCTGATGGTGCTGGTGGCTGTTCGAGGTCATGGGAGGCAATCGGGGCCGGGGGGGCGGGCGATCCGAGGGCTCATGGGGCTGGGCGACGTCCGGAGCGGATGACGCGGCGCGCCAGGGCGCGGCAGGCGGCGGAAGGCGGCCGTCCGGTCGCAGGCGGACTGGTCGCGCGCGACGAGCCGCCCGGGGCGGCGCAGAGGCGCGCGGGCGGGATCGGCGATCCGGCTTGGATCGCCCGGGTTCGCGGAAGCTTCGTTACGGGGATCGGGAGCCGCGATGCGCGGGAGCGTTCCGGCGAGGACCGGGACCGCGCAAGGAGGGCGGTCGGAGCGAACCGACGAAAGGAGCTGGCGGGATTTCGGGTGGCCAGGGCGCGGCGATCATCGGGCAAGTCCCCCGCCGCTTCCCGGATAGGCTCAACGGATATGGATGGCCGCACGCGCCCCGGTTCGGCTGGTCTTTCGAGCAGAACCCGATCCATGTCATCCCCGCCTGCATGCGGTGCCGGGATCGTTGCCGATCTTGCGATGCGCCCGCCTGCATTTCTCAATGGAGCGCGCCGAACGCGAGCTCTTCCCCTCCCTTCAAATAATTGCCGGAACGACCAGTCTCAATTTCAGTAACTTTCAGATCCTGTCACTTCCTGACACTTGGAAGAGCTTTAGGCGAAAGTTTTACTGGTCGGAATCCTGCGAAAATACCTTGCGGAATCTGGATTAAGCGGGTCACTCTATTCGGTGAAGGCGAAGCCTTGACCACGGATCGCATGCAGAGGGAGCAGCATGTCGCACTTCTGGGCTCTACGACGCAGGCGGCTCGCTATGGTGTCCAGATGGGCGTAGTTGAAGTCATAGACGTCCGCGCCGAGCGCCTCGACGAGCGCGCGGCGTTCGACCGTCTGGCCGCGCTCGAGGAACAGGCGATCGAGGAAGCGCTGCTCCGACGTGGTGAGGCGGAGACGATGGCCCAGGCCGTCGGTCAGCACCCATCCCCCCTCCACCAAGGCCCATTGCGGGACCGGCGGCGGCGCGGAAGCGCGGCTCCTGTCGAGGCGGTCGTTGAGCGCCACCACCGTGGCGGCGAGCTCCCGGACATCGATCGGCTTGACGAGATAGGCGTCCGCGCCCGTGCTGAGGCCGCCGACCCGGTCATCGATCGAGCCCCGCGCCGTTGCCATGATGATGCCGACCGATTGCGAGCTCCGCAGATGGCTCGCGATCGACAGGCCGTCTTCGCCCTCCAGGCCAATGTCGAGGATGACGATGTCGGATGGCGTGGCGGCGTAGGCCCGGTAGAGGGCGGCGGCATCGTGGAACCCGCGGACGTTCACGCCGAGCCTGGATAGGCCAAACACCATCTCCTCGCGAAAATCCTCGTCATCATCCACGATATAGACGAGGGGACCGATCGCGGCGTCGCTCTCCCTACCCACTTCCCCGGTCATCCCCCAAGCTCCCGATGCAGCACTTCGACAGTCTTCGATTTCATCTATTGGTTGCGTTGTCCATCCCGCCCGGATGCCTGCCGCCGCAAGTCGCCTGGGTCCGCCCGGCGTGGCCGGCGGGCTCGCGCGGGGGGCCGCCTTCCGGCGGCGACTGCCACGCCGTTGCCGATGATTCCGCCGGCACGCTCATCACCAACAATATCGCTTCCGGACAATCCGACATGCCGCTTGAGCTCCATCCCGAACGCATTGGCCGCCCGAGAGGCAAGCAAGGCCAATGGATGGATGCGGACCGGATGGAGGCATGTCGATGACGGGCACGGCGATGGAGGAGGCCGTTTCGGGCGTTCGCTCTCTCGGCGGGGAGGGAGAGAACCATGGGCTGCCGCGCAATGGCCAGCGCAAGCGGCAGATGCGGATCGTGCGCCGGGTGACGCTGATCGTTGCCGTCGCCTGGCTGGCGCTGGTCGCCGGCACGGGCTGGTGGATGTCGCAGCGCATCCTGACAGAGCAGCTCGACAGCCTGGCAGCGAGCGCCGAATACGAGGCCACCACCACCGCCCGCGTCATGGACCGGTTGTTCACCGAAATGGTCAGCGTCGCCAACATGGTGGCGAACCAGGCCCAGGTGGTTCAGCTCGCGGCCCGCTACCGCACCGATCCGCCCGGCGCCATCGACCTGACGCGGCAGCAGCGCGCCGCCCAATTCACGCGCGACCCGCTGGTGCGGGCGGTCGGCGACTTCATGAACGGGCTGGCAAGCGATCTGGACTATGCCCGCATCTACATGAACAACATGTCGGACGATACGGTGACTGCCAGCAACTGGGCCGAGCCGGACAGCATCGTCGGCATGATCTATTCGGGCCGGCCCTATCTCCTCGAGGCGCTGCGCAACGGCACGGGCTCCTCCTTTGGCATCGCACGCCTGAACAAAACTCCATCCTATTTCGTAGCCAGCCGCATCGATGACGACAGTGGTGTTCCGCTGGGCTCAGTCACGGTGAAGTTCGATGCGCCGGACGTGGCGCACTACCTGACAGGGCGCCACGTGGCGTTGATCGTGAACCGCCAGGGGCGCGTGATCACCACCTCGTCCGAGCCCTTCATGCTGCGCAACGTCGCGGCGCTTCTGCCGCCAGGCACGATCGCGCCGCCTGACGGCGAGGAAGAACTCGGTGAGCCCATGGCCGTGCGGGCGTTGGCCGAGGCCGGGCAAACCGACCAATGGCTCATCGAAGGCAGGCCCTATCTCCTGAGGCGTCAGGCGCTAATGAATACGCCTTACCGACTGCTCACGCTGGCTGCGCTGGATGAGTTGGCCCCGATGCGCACGCAGCATCTGGTGACGGCGGGGTTGGCGGCGGGGCTCGGCCTCGCCCTGATCCTGCTCGGCGGCCGCATCGCGACCCAGCTTGCCGAGCGTCGTCTGCGCGCGGAACAGGATCGCGTGATCGCGATCTCGAAGGCGGCCGAGCGCGACCTCACGATCAAGGTCCGCGAGCGGACGTCGGAGCTTGCCGAAAGCAACGCCTCGCTCAAGGCGGAGATGGATCGGCGCCATGGGCTTGAGGCGAAGCTCAGGCAGTCGCTCGATTCCGTCAACGACGCCCTGGCCCAGCAGCGCGACTTCGTGGCGGTGGTATCGCACGAGTTTCGCGGACCGCTGGCGGTGATCGCGGCGGCGGCCGACAATCTCTCGCATTTCGGGGCCGAGGGCGCCGACAACATCAGGTTGCGCGCGACCAAGATCCGCCAGACGGTCAAGCGGATGTCGATCCTGATCGAGAATGTGCTCGCCGGCGACCGGCTCGATGCCGGCGAGGCCCCGCACGCGATGATCGAGACGCTGGACCTGAACGATATCCTCGAGGTCGCCAGGGCCGGGCTCGATGATGATTCCGCCGAGCGCGTGCGCGTCCTGCACGGCCGCGAAGTCCTGGTCCGTGGCGACCGCTACCTGCTGGAGATCACGCTGCAGAACCTGATCCAGAACGCGCTGAAATACTCGCCGGCCGGAAGCCCGGTCACGGTTCGCCTGAGCGTCGATCCGGAGGTCGCGTTCGTGGACGTGGAGGACCGCGGCACCGGCGTGCGGCCAGAGGACCGGGAGATGGTCTTCGCGAAATACTATCGCGCCGCGGGCCAGCGGACGAACGGATCGGGCCTGGGTCTCTACATTTCGCGCGAGATCGCCCGGCAGCATGGCGGCGACCTCACCCTCGTCGCCAGCCGTGCCGACGGGTCGACATTCCGTCTCTCCCTGCCTCTCGTCGAGGCGGCAGGCCGGGACGATCCTGTTTCGGGCCGGACGACGCCTCTCCGCAACGAATTCGCCGACCTGGGCGAGGATTGAGAATCCGGGGATTCGATTTGCGACAGCGGATGGGCATGGGCCATCCGGCCGACGCGACAGCGGAAGCGCTCGGCTTGAATCGCGTCGTCCGCGCACGCTGACGAGCGCGGCGGCGAGCAGGCTGCATCGGCGGCGGTGAAGGTCCGGACAGATGCCTGTCCAGCGACCCGTTGCCAGGCAGTTTCAAAGCTATCGGCTTGGATGAATGGCGGGCCGAAGCCGACGAAACGGAGAACTACACCTACGCTATAGCCCTCTAAATTGAAGCAAGAACGAATGGCTAAAATGGGGTGCGAAGCGGAGTAGCGGGTTCCAGCGGACATTCCATGAAACCCGCCTTTCAGGCACAATCGCGATCTGGTGGCACCTAGTCCCGAGTTCGGACGCTCAACCCGCTTATCACCCGATTTTCCTAAGCCGCGACCAACTCGGCAATCTTAGCCGCAACTGCCGCCATAGATTCTTCGGCAGTGTTCAACCCAGCCCGAGACGCTAGTAGAAGGCTGACCTTCTCAAGTTCCTCGTACGTCGTTCCGTGTACAACTGGCACGAGCCGCTCACGTCGAAGAAGCGCTGAAAGCTCTTTGTCCGCGACACCTTCTGCCGGTAGGCGACGCAACATGGCCGGCGTAACCAGCACGATACCTACGCGAGAGTTCACCAAGCCCTTGTCAATCGCCCGCATCATTGGCACCCCAAGGCCGAGGTCCTTTTCGCTAAACCACACGCGAACACCGCGCGCTTCGAGAAGGTCATGAAGGTCTTTCGCGGCCCCCTGTCGGTCATCCCACGCGTGGCACAGGAAAACGTCTCGGAGATCAGGCTGCGAAACTGCGAGGCTTTCGACAGATTCACGGACAGGAGTAAGTGTCCTCACTTCTTCAGTCGTGTACCACACCCCGGAACTCGATGGGGACCAGCGCGGCTTTGAGCTGCGCTGCCCCGAACTGCCACCGCCCCGGTTAACCGACGAAGAAGGGGTGGGAGATGGCCGATAGCTACTATAATCACTGTAACTGCCGTAGCTGCCATACCCCCCCGAGCGACCATAACGCCCTCCGCATGCGGGGCAGTCGGCTGCCGCCGCCGCCGAGCGGTGTCCCCTTACTGGTGCAGTACATCTAGCCATATGCTCTCCCCCTCCTGCTCATCCACTGTTCTGTCGGAACGTTGAAGTTGTTTTCCAGCAAGTCAGCGGCCGCTACGTTTTGACCGGTAGCCACTCCGCCGCCGCCGTAGGCCGCGTTCAAAGAGCTTATCGTGCAACAGTGATACAAGCCTATCTTGCCATCCATCAGTATGCACTACGCGATCAAAGTGTGCGTCCTGATCGCGGAGAAGATCGAGCCGCGACCGTTGCGATGCTTCATTCCAATCTTGATACAGCAAATAGACCGCGTTGCCGTATCTAAGGTTCTCGAACACGACTAAATCGTCAGCAAACTGTGCTCCGAAATATGAGCCGAAGCCGCCCTGACCGCGTATGTAGGCCCTCGGCTCGAAACCCTCGAACAGTCGCACCCGCTCGCGAACATGCTTCTCAAAGTCGGCGGCGTTCGTCGGATCGGCCGATCCCAACAAGCGAGCAACAACTTCGTCAGCGTTGCCCGGCGGGAAAATTTGCCAGTCCAGCGCGACGGTTGAAATGTATTCTTCGCGCGTCGCGTCGCTCGCGAACACGCCCGTGACGCCCGTATTCTCTTGCAGGACGTTGATCGCCCAAAGCAGCATTAAGTCGAACTCGGCTGCGCTTCGGCTAAGCATGGGCGCGAGAGCAAATTTGACTACCACCTGCTCGCCGCCTCTATCTTCAAGTACACTCGCTTCGATGGTCATGCCCTGCGGTTCAAAAATTTGGTGCTGGTAAACGTCTTTTGTCCAAGAACGCATTGTCCAGCCGTTGCGCGCGCCGTCCCCGAAGTTGGGTGACTCGAAGGTCCATGTCTTCTGGACCATCGGCCAATCCTCACGCTTACGGTCCCAGCCATAAGCGTTCCGCTCAGACCACTTTCCTGCATCGGCAGGGGGGTGGGTTGGACCAACGGCGATGATGAAGGAGCCGTCTATGCTTAATCCAGCGTGACTATACTGCCCCGCTTCAATATCTTCACGTTTGATTTTCTTTGTCGCAGCGACAGCGATGAAGTCGCCGTCAATGTCATTAAGTGCGCTCTGCACAAACGGCGGAATTATAAGGTAATTTCTTTTCCATGGAAAACGCTTTGCCATTGTTCAGCCCCCCGCTGCGACGAAGAGCGTACGGGGCCGAGAATGATCAAGCAAGAACCGAAATGGAAGTATTCCAAGTAGAGGTGACAATCAGTGGTAGTTTTGTCGGGAATGGAGTGGGAAGCTGCCGTGTGCCGCTACCAGAATATCGGGTCATAGCTTAGAATCGGCGGCTTTCTAAAATAGTCGCACGTGACCTAAAGCATGACATTGCCGCGCGCATTCAACGTTTGGATGGACTTCGCCCCTGCCATTTACGTCTGCGGCTTGGAGCCTAGAATTTTGAACGCGGAAAGATCAGCCCCGAAAGCCTTTCTGAAACTGTCATTTGCCCAGCCTCTGAAAGACTGTTCATCGTAATTGTCAGACATCCAGCTAAAATCACAATTGAACGGCCCATCGCGCAAAATCCATTGCTCGGTTAATTCATAGAGCGCCATCGTGCCATAAAAGCGATTGAAGGTTTCCATCACAGCCTTTTCAGAGCGGTCGGGCCATTTTCGGGGGTATACCCCGTCCTTGTCGGCCTTGTCGCTAAACAGCGACAAGTGGCGCAACCATACTTGTCGGAAATCCACCTCGCTCGGATGACCTGCCATATATGCCCCCGGCCAGCAGAAAAAGTGCGGATGTTCATACTTGTCTTTACACATCGAAATGTAGTGCGAAAGAAAGACTCTGATATTCAGGTTCTCAGGGTTGAATTTGAATGTCCGGTGCTCCTCCATAAGCCGCTGAACAAGCGGATATTCCTCCGCCCATCGCACTACCTCTTCCAAAGCTGCCATTGGATGGTCGTAATGGCGCGCTTTACAAAGCTCGCTTGAAACCTCAACATATTCCTCTAAAGATAATTTCTTTATCGCGGATTTCAAATTCGGTGCGTCTTTGATCGCGAAGCAAAATTCGGCAAACCGTATTCCTACATCGACGTGGTGGATCAAGTTTTCCAAATGGCCGAAATCAAACGGGAGCCCGCGCGTAGGATTGATCGCGAGATCGCACACCAAAAGGAAAAGCGGGACAATCGGGTCGGAAAGAGAAGAGGGCCATTCCGTTTCCGTATGCTTCAGGAAGCTTTCAAAAGCCTCAACGTATATGCCTGAGAGATAGCCCTCGGTTCGCCACTCCTCGCAGGTCAACGGCTCGTCCCGCGCGCGATTAAGAAAATCAAGCTGAATGAAACGTGCCTGCCCTTCGTAAATCGCGTGAAGTCCAACATAAGGAAGATGCACGTTTGAGTTTTTTACAAACCCCTCATGGCCTTCTGTATGTAAGCGAAGAGTTTCTTCGCTGAGGCGCTCTAGGCTTGGCAAAAATTGGAATTCTGGATCGATAGCACCTGAAACCAAGCCGATAAGCTGTCCGTAAACGATGCTATACATATATCCAATGTCTTCGAAATGATTATCTTTAATCATCCATTGTATTGCCTGCCTTGGGCGAAGAGCGTATGATTTATAGTAGAATATATCGAGCGCATTATTTACAGCAAAGTTTGCTGGAGCGAGCTTTTCCTGAGCCTCCCATCCTTCGTCCAGCAACACCTCATCGGTATATCGTTTCAGCGATTTGATCGGGCCAAACCTTTTCAGGCATTCCCGAAGCTCGTCCATTGTCGAATGTAGCTGCGAGAAATAGCTCAGGCTCAGCAGCAGTCCTGACGTCGAGCCCACATGCTGCCACCAGTGTATGGTCTCGTGAATGTAGGTCGAGTAAGCCTGTATCGCTTCCCAAGGGATGGGACCGTCGCCGTATGCGTTTACCTCAAGCTTATCCACCAGCTCATGATTTTTCGGGCTGAGGCGCAGCACGAAGCGCGTGGTCTCATATGAACCGTGCGCACGCAGCGTCGCGGCGAATGTCAAAGGCACCTCATAGTGGTCCGCTTGTGGATCAAGCAGGTCGTGACGCAGCTCAGAAAACTTACGGCCGCCATCTGTCATAGCGTATCGCTCGACGAGGTTTCGCAAGCCTTGGCAAGGTCTTGCCGATAAGGCGTGGCTATCTGAGACGGCGCATTCGCTATGTAGATTTTGGCTTTTGAGAGAGCTGAGCCTTCCAGCTTTGCGAGGTGGACGGTTAATTCGTCCAGGGTTGGAATCGAACCCCTATTTCCCTTCATTCCCGGCAGCAGCGCGGTCCATACAACTGCCTGCACTCCATTCGCTGTTGCCCACTCGGCTATAGCATCGCTCGATAGATATTCTTTTTGAGTATCGTTAGGCCAACGGCCGATTGAACTTTCATAGGGCACGCCCTCCCTTACCCTGAGCGCCTCAACGGCTTGAGCGACGGTCTCCACATTCAACTCGGCCCACAGCGTGGGAACGCGATGATCGCTTTCAACTATGACGAGTGTGATATGATCTGCGGAGGATTGCCGAGCAAACTCCACCGGAAGGCTAGGCCCGTTAGAATGCCAATCGCCAATTATAGGCAAATCACGCGGCTCCCATATGAGCGAACCCCAGCCGATACAGGCGATTTTAGGTGCTGAGTTGGTTTTGATGTTGCCCATCAGACGACTGCCATCCACCGAGTGGCGGGGATAGCACAGGTCGCGCCGTCATAGACAAACGCGACACTATACCGCGCGCGTGTTGATGCAACATACATCTTCGCCACCGACTTAGCTACATGAGTGAGGTCTCCGGTTTTCAGCCATTTCTTAGCAAGTCCGTGCGGGTAGATCATGACGCGGTCGAACGTGAGCCCTTTCGATTCTCCAAAATTCATGACTCCGGGAAGCTCGCAGTTCGTTGCTGCGGAGTAGCGTAGAGCCTGCGGCGCGAACTGATGCATGTAGGCGTCCACGTCGGCACTTTTGACGAGGAACACGCCGTCGTGTCCTGTGATCGTGCCATTGAGTGATTTCGTTTTCGGCTCGTTCGGGAAGAAGCTGTCGCCAAGATTAGCAAGCGCCTGATTGCAGCGGTAAGTTTCGCTCTCGTAGTCAATCGAGACTAGTCCTGCCTTCTTCCATGCTTCGAACTTATTGATGATAGCCGGGCCTCGGAAAGCCTTGTTCTTCGGAGCATTGTTGGTGGCAAAGGTGGCTTGGCGGTGATCGCCGACGAACGTCACCCTGACGTTCGACCTGAGCATCAGCTCCAGCAAATCTAGGTCGTAGCCCGCCATGTCCTGAATTTCGTCGATGATGATATGGGCAAACCGCTGCCGCAACCTTCGCATCACCGAACCGCCGGATTTGGCGTCGCACGCGCAGATGAACTTCGAGATTTTATCGGAGTAGATTAGGCGGCCATCGGAAAAATAATGTGCTGCCGTGTTGGCCTCCGGCGCATAAATGACCGACTTTCCTTCGGTCCAAAAAAATCCATCGATCCTGCGGGAGTGCATTGCTGACTGGTAGGGGCGGGCCAGTTCATGCAAGAGGAACGTGTACCACGAAATCACCTCGACATGCGGAGGGATCGCCCTTGAGCGTTCATGCATCTTGAGCCCGATCTCGCGGATATTATTCCGCGTGTATGTCACAAGCGCCGTAATGCCTGTGTCAGCACCTAGCGCCTGATCGACGACGCGGGTGGTCTTGCCGCCGCCGGCGGCGGCTATAACGATGCGGCTAGCGGATGGCATCGGCTATATAGTCCGGCACGGACCAATCCACGGTGGTCTCGAAGAACCTCAAGGCTACATCTGCCTTGTTCTTGACCATGTATTCGATGGCGCTCGCTTCGTCGGTGAAAGTCTTGCCGAGTACCGCATTTATGGTTGTCAGCCCGTTCTTTTTGACGAGCTGTGGCTCAAGGGTCTTGGCCGTCTCGTCCGTGTCGTACCGGATTTTGACAACATCCGAGGTGAGGTAATTAGCATATTTCGCCAGCAGCCCGGCCACGCTGCCATCATTGTCGGTCACGACATCGGTCTCGGTTTTTAGCAGAACCGCAATTTCGAGAAAGCGTTTAAAGGCGAGGGAGTTGACGGAAATCACGTCGACTCCATCTTCCAGTGGCATCTTTCCGTGCTTTTTTTGGTAGCCGCGCTGCACAATCAGCTCGTCGGATGGGCCTTCGACCAAAATGGACCGCTTAGCGAGAATAAGACGCAGCGTGTCGTGGCCCGGCAGCTTCATGAAATAGTCTTGTGTTGACGTATTTGCTAAATCAGAAAGCCGAACGCCGCTGCCTCGCTGGAACAGGAGCACCGACTCTACGCCCAGTTTGTTCAGCACAAAGCTGCTATGGGTCGTAATAAAAATCTGTCTCGTGCCCGCGTTCGCGGAAATATGCCCGATCAACTCGTTGAGGCTGGCGTAGGAGAGATGGTTTTCCGCCTCTTCGATCAGGATGATGTGGGACTTGGCGGACGTCTCCATCGCGAGCTTGATCTTGACGGCGTTCTGCTCACCCTTGCCGACAAGCGTGAGCGGAATGTCGTCGAGGTGGGGCATTACCCCTGCCTCCCAACTCGCACGGGCCGACGTGTCGAGCGAAACAGATATGGTTTTCTCGCTGATCTTCCCTTTTTTTAGAGCAAGCGCGTCATTGATTGTTTTGACCTTGGGCTGCTCCAGAAAGCGGTCCTTCATCAGACGATAAGTGAGAGCAAGATCGACTTTTTCTTGTGCCGACAGGCTCTCTTTAACAATGTCCACGACATACCTGCTTGCGGCAGCATTGTTCTTGAGCGTGCTGGCGTCGATGAGGCTCGCGTGAAGTGGAATGTCGCGAGAGTGGGCAATGTCGTTGCCTGCAAAGTTGCGCCATACGATACGATAATATTCAATCGGAACGGTGCGAATTTCTGCGGGATCGCTGACATACTGAATGAAGTCTTCGGCATGTGATGGATTAAGCTCAATGCTGAGCGATACGCCGGGGCGGTCTATTTTAAGCGAATTGTGATCGCCCTTGAGCTTAGTCAGGTTCGGGTCGTCGGCGAGATAAACCTCAAGGAGGATGTGCGGGGGGTGTGGTTTCTCGCCTGCTGCTAGACTATCGATGTATTTGCGTACAAGGTCGAGATTGAACAGATACGGGTGCATCTCCACCACAAGCGGTCGGCCATTGAGCTGACCGGACAACGCGAGGTGAACGGCTTCAAGAAGCGTAGATTTTCCGCATTCGTTGTTTCCGACGATCACGTTTAGATTGTCGTTCATTATGACATCCGCTGCTTTTAGGCAGCGGTAATTTTGAATAACGACGCGATGTATGAACACTTTGACACTCCCCCTGTGTCCTAGAATAGCATCGAGACTCCCTGAAGCAAAAGGTCAATATCCGCCTGTTGGTTGCTCGGCCATGGTTCAGAGCGCGAAACTCCTGAAGGCATCCAATCCGCTCAGGGTTGACCGGGAGTGTCCAGAGGAGCTCGAAAGCTCCTCGGTTATGGGTCAATGGGAGCAGGAACGCTTCCTTGTCGATGGGATTTGGGGAGGGCCGAAGTCTCCCCATTGGCGCGGAACTGGCTCGATGCCGTTTGAACCGCTGAAATATCCTTTCTGTTCAGTCTGTTGCAGGATGTTTGCGACGGAGAAAAGGTGGTGGCGTGGCTTTGCCACTCGCTGCCCTCCGGCTCTCTACAGCGCAATGTGGAAGCGCGTTCGCCTCCGGGCCGGCACGGCCGCCGCCGCGCGATCCTCAACAATTTTGCTAAGGGCCTTGCCCTCGCGCCAGCAAGGTAAGTGGAACCGTCCGGGGCGGCATCCCCAGCCTTCCGCACCCCGAGGGGCTTGTGCATGCCGGGTGATCCCCCTCCACCCCGGTCGCCCTTGCTCGTTGCTACCCCAGTCTCGGCGACGGCCAGAAGGTCAGGCGCGGCGTTCCGCTTCGCTGACCTTCAGACCCGAGGATCAGAGACATGACCAACATATCCGAGAGCAGCCCCCGCATCTATGTGGCCTGCCTTGCCGCCTACAATAGCGGCTATCTGCATGGGGCTTGGATCGACGCGGATCAGGACGCGGACCAAATCAGGGATAAGATTGTGACCATGCTGGCACGGTCCCCCATCGCGCACGCAGAGGAATACGCCATCCACGACTTTGAAGGCTTCGAGGGCATCACGATCAGCGAATATGCCGGCATCGACACCGTGGCGCGTATAGGCGCTTTCATCTCAGAGCATGGCGCACTCGGCGCGGGCTTGCTGGAGCAGTTCATCGGCGACATGGACCAAGCCGAAACCGCCTTGCAGGACTGCTATCATGGTCAGTTTGGCAGTCTCGCCGATTACATGGAGGAACTGACCACCGAGAGCATCACGATTCCCGAGGCGCTACGCTACTATGTCGATTGGCAGGCAATGGCGCGAGACGCTGAAATGAGTGGCGACCTTTTCACCGTAGAGACCGCACATGATGAGGTCCATGTGTTTTCCAGCAGATGAAGGCCGGTCGCTTGCTCGCACATGCGGGCGACGACTGTAAAACTCAACGAGATAGTGTTAAGAAGAAAATAACCAATATTGATCGCGTTAGATGATCAATATATCTGCTTTGAGCATCTTATATTACTTGAATAGATACTTGAATCTCTCTTGTCCGGGCGCAGCCTCGCGCGCCCCGGCTTTGAGAGGTGACGCCATGCTAAGCATCGACTGGCGTTTGCCGGCGGCATACAGACACGCGAAGCAAATTCCGGCCGCCGGTTTCGCTTGGGAATACCTGCGCCGGAATGACGATTATCGTCAGGACTTCGAGACCATCGCTAGGACCGGGGAACCGACCGGCAGTGACCTCGAAATGTTTGCACATCGCTGGGGCTTGCGATTTCCCGTGCGATCCCGACGCGCAGCATGACCCGCAATCGCCGATCTGGAATCCGAATCTTCACCCGCAAGCGGTGATGTTGTCGCCGGTCGATCACAAGAACGGCGATACCGAACCAATATTGACGCTGGCGCATCTCGATGGCCTTGACTTGCGCCGCGCCGCCGATGGTTGGCACGGCATCTGGCAGGTGGATGGCGTCGCGCATCAATTCTGGCTGCCCGATGCCGTGCCCGATGCCGCCGCATTCTACGCCGTCACGTTGCCGATGGATTCGTTTCTGGAACTGCGTGCTCACGCGGCCCGCCGATTTTGGCGGTCCCTCAACGGTCGCGCGCCCGGTCCTGATTTCCGAGCCGTGCCTGCCCAACTCCGGCAATGGCATATCTTGACCCTGCGCGCGCTTGACGCGCGGTTGCGCGGCGAAAGCTATCGCACCATCGCTGAAGTCCTGCTCGGCTTTCGCGGCACGAAGGAGGATTTCGAGAGCGATCCGCGCAAGAACAAAGCCCGCCGCCTGGTCGCGCACGGCATCAAGATGATGCGCGGGGGCTATCGCCTTCTGCTCCACTATCCGATCAAGCCCGACAAGCGTTGATGGGCACGGCCATCGACCTCACGCCCTATTGGCTGCCGCCTGCTCCAGAATCTTCCGATAGCCTTCACGCGATAGCCATTGCGCGCGTTCGAGATGGCTTTGCCAGCAACGGCGGGTCAGCAGTTCCTCAGCGGCCGGATCACGGTGCAGCACGATCCGCGCGACTTCCTTCCAGTCCGCGCCCTCGGCCTTCGCATCCAGCAAACGCAGATATGTGACGTAATGTTGTTCGTCATAGACGGTTATGGTGTCGCCGGTCGGCGCTTCATCGTCCACATCTGGATCGAGTTCGACGGGAACCCGCATAGTCATTCCCCGTATCCGAGAGAGCTTTGTCTGCGGTGCGCCCCCGCAAACGATTCTCTCTGACTCTTGGTGATCGGGGAGTTAGTAACCGTCACGAAACGGCCCCATGGCCTTTAGCTCGGAAAGCCTGTTGTATACGCCACAGGCTCCCCGACCATAGGTCAAGGAGTTGGTGCCGTTC
>NZ_KE383992.1:0-1565 GCF_000423225.1 Kaistia adipata DSM 17808 | reverse complement strand
CCTGCGCCCTTCACCACATTGGTCGAGCTGACCTTCGAGAAACGCAAGGTCGAGCACTGGATACGCTTCGGCCGCAAGAGCTACGAGCAGATCATCGACCGCCGCCGCAGCGTCGTCGGCTTCGCGCCGGGCAGCGTCTTCGCCTTCGTCCGTTGGGCATCTGGCGAGCACGGCACTGTCATTTCGCGCATCGACATTGTGCGCGCCATCGGGCGCGGCGAGCCGTTCCAGACATTGCCCTTCGTGCGCCCCGGTGGCGAAATCCTGTTGCGCCTCGACGGCTGGCCCAAGGTGCAGCGTGCGCTTGTAGCTATCGACGCCGTGGATGCGCTCGGCCTCGATCCGGCCGACGCCTCGCCGGATCACTGGCGGCACGTCCACAACCGTTTGACCGCCAATCTGGAACCGCACGCCTACACGCCTGAGCGACATGCCGCTTGGCTTCACCGTCGAAGGATCGAGCCATGACGCGCCGCCGCACCCTTACGGTGACGGCGCTGGCGGTGATCGGCATCGCCGCCGCAAGCGCGGTCAAGACGCCGACGAAACTCATATGGAACGCCACCGCCAGCGCGCCAGTCGGGTTCTACACCGTCGAGCCGGCAGACCGGATCGACGTGCCCGAGCTGGTCGCCATCATGCCGCCCGAACCGCTCGCCAGCTTCATGGTCGAGCGCGGCTATATCGCGCGAGGCGTCCCGCTCTTGAAGCGCGTCTTGGGCCTGCCCGGACAGCGGGTTTGCCGAGCCGGCCGCACGATCACGGTTGACGGGATCGAGATGGGCGAGGCGCTGGAGCGCGACAGCCTCGGTCGCGATCTGCCCGTCTGGAAGGGCTGCCGCGTCATCGGCGGCGACCAGCTTTTCCTCATGAATTGGGAAGTCCGCGACAGCCTCGACGGCCGTTATTTCGGACCCATCCCCGCAGATTCCGTCATCGGCCGAGCGGTTCCGCTCTGGACCGATGAGGAAGGCGTCGGCCGCTACGAGTGGCGCGTGCCGACGTACTGACCCCCCAAAAAAAACCAACCGCAGGAGATTTCCATGGCAGAGATAGGCACCTTCACCCGCACCGAAACCGGCTATGCGGGGGAGCTTCATTCGTTCGGCCTCCACGAAAAGCTGTTCATCGTCCCGGCCAAACCGAGCGATGTGAAAAACGCGCCCGACTACCGCGTGCGCCTCGATAGCGAGGACGGCCCTGACGCCGGCCCCGCATGGAAAGACTCCAGCGACAACGCTGGCGACTTCGTGTCGATGCGGTTGGAGGGGCCGGTTTTCCCGTTCCCCATCCGCGCCAAACTGTTCCAGTCCAACGACAATCCTTCGGTCTGGACCCTGCGTTGGAAGCACGCCCGGAAGATCGAGGATGAGGAATGACGGCCGCGCGCGTCCGGCCCGTCATCCGGTCAAAGATCGGCATCCCTTTGTTCGCGGAAAAGCCGTCTCATCCCTTCGTCCCGCTCGGCGACCAGACGGCCGGCGCGCGCAGCGAAGGTCAGGGGCGGCCATCGGCCGGCGCTTGCGCCTTGCCCTTGACCGCAGCGAGCACGCTGGCAGGCTGGC
>NZ_AUHO01000007.1 GCF_000423225.1 Kaistia adipata DSM 17808 | reverse complement strand
GCGAGCAGGATGTGCTCGCGGGTCTGCGGCATCGGGCCGTCGGCGGCCGACACGACCAGGATCGCGCCGTCCATCTGGGCCGCGCCGGTGATCATGTTCTTGACGTAGTCGGCGTGGCCGGGGCAGTCGACGTGGGCGTAGTGACGGTTGGCCGTCTCGTACTCGACGTGCGAGGTCGAGATGGTGATGCCGCGCGCCTTCTCTTCCGGCGCCGCGTCGATCTGGTCGTAGGCGCGGAACGTCGCGCCACCGGCCTTCGCCAGCGTCTTGGTGATCGCCGCGGTCAGCGACGTCTTGCCATGGTCAACGTGGCCGATCGTGCCAATGTTGCAGTGCGGCTTAGTGCGCTCGAATTTCTCTTTTGCCATCGACGTCGCTTCCTGTCGTCTCGCTACTACGAGCCGGACGGCTCGAACTGCACCACCAACTTGCCGCGCTTCGCGTTCAAACCGCGCATGCAGCGCCAAGGCTCAGTTGATGGAGCGGGTGAAGGGAATCGAACCCTCGTATTCAGCTTGGAAGGCTGCTGCTCTACCATTGAGCTACACCCGCACGCTAACGTTCCGTCGAAATGGTGGAGGAGGTTGGATTCGAACCAACGTAGACTAAGTCAACGGATTTACAGTCCGTCCCCTTTAACCACTCGGGCACTCCTCCAAATCACTTCGGCAGAGCGTCATCGTTCAGGCATTCACCGGACAAACCCACCGTGGCGGGCCGTTCGATGGGCGTCTTATGGCGAGCTTGTTTCGCCCTGTCAACGCATATCCATCCAACTTCCACGGCTTCGGTGCATGGCCGGGAATCCGCGAGCCGGTTCGATTGCCGGTTTCGCGGCGCGCCCGTATAAGCGGGGCATGACCGACGAAAACAAACAAAGCAGATCGCAACGGCAACCCGGGCATTTCCGCGGTGGCAAGGGCAAACCCGGCCATCATGGCCAGCGCCGTTTCGGCTCCAACGCCCCGGCCGAGCGCCGGCCGGATCAGCTGTGGATATATGGCGTGCACGCCGTCGCGGCGGTGCTCGCGAATCCCCGGCGCAAGGTCCTGCAGCTTCTGGCGACCCAGAACGCGGCCAGCCGGCTGGTCGAGGAAGGCGCCACCCTCCCCGCCGGCCTCCGGGACACCTCGCCGCGCGATCTCGACAAGCTGCTCGGCGCGGATTCGGTGCACCAGGGCGTGGCGGTCGAAGTGGCGCCGCTGGAGCCCCTCCCCCTCGACGCCCTGGGCGACGCCCGCCTCGTCGTGGTGCTCGACCAGGTCACCGATCCGCACAATGTCGGCGCGATTCTCCGTTCGGCCGTCGCTTTCGGCGCCGACGCGCTGGTCACCACCGGCCGCCACGCCCCGACCGAGACCGGCGTTCTCGCCAAGTCGGCTTCCGGCGCGCTCGAGCACATCGCCATGATCGAGGTGCCGAATCTTGCCACCGCGCTCACCGATCTCCGCGACATGGGCTTCACCTGCGTCGGCCTCGACAGCGAAGGCACGACCTCGATCGAGGACGGCATGCAGGGCGAGAAGATCGCGCTCGTGCTCGGCGCCGAGGGCAAGGGCCTGCGCCGGCTGACGCGCGACCGGTGCGACGTCGTCGCGCGGCTCGACATGCCGGGCGCTATCAAGAGCCTCAACGTGTCGAACGCCGCCGTTCTCTCGCTCTACCTCGCCCACCGCCATCTCGGCACGGCCACCGGCTGACGTCCGCGCCCGATTCGCACGCCAGCCCGCCGTCCACAATGGGCGGCAATCCGCGAGAATCTGGGGGCCCCACCTTGACCGGCGGGGGCCCTCGTCACTACACCCGTCACCGGGCCGGTTTAGCTCAGCGGTAGAGCAGCGGTTTTGTAAACCGAAGGTCGGGGGTTCAATCCCCTCAACCGGCACCATTCCCCTCGTCGAGAATCACTTTCGCCCCCAAGGTGCCGCGCCGAGCCGCCGCGCCCAATCGCTGACGGCTGCCGCCATCGTGGCGAGGTGATCCGCAGTCGAAAAGCCGGAGACGGTCTTGCGCGGCTTCAAGTCGTGGTCGCCGTCCTCCAGCCAGAGGATCTCGATTCGCGGCGACAGGGCATATCCGGCAACCTCGTCCCGCGTGCCGAACTCGTCGCGCGTGCCCTGGCAGATCAGCGTCGGGGTCTCGAGGTCGGCGAGATGCGCGGTCCGCAGCTGCCCCGGCTTTCCGGGCGGATGGAAGGGGTAGCCGAGGCACAAAAGGCCGGCGATCGCCCGTTCCGCGAACAGCCCATCCGCCACCATGCTGGCCACGCGCCCGCCCATCGACTTGCCGCCGATGATCAGGGGCGCCTTCGCGCCGAGTGCCGCGACAGCCGCCCGGTATTCAGGAATCAGCGTGTCGGCGCGCGGCGGCGGCTTGCGGACGCCCACTCGCCGCGCCGCCATATAGGCGAACTCGAATCGGGCAACCCGGAAGCCGGTCCTGGCGAGCGCTGCCGCCGCGGCGGTCATCGACGCCGAATCCATCGGCGCGCCGGCGCCATGCGCCAGGAGAATCGTCGCGGCCGAATCGTCGGGCCCGTCGAAAAGGAAATGCATGGCCATGGTCCCGTCCGGTCCTTCCACAAGGGTGACGATCCTGGCGCGGCTCCGATGCGGCGGCAACAGACATGCCCTCCCCGCCATCGCCGCGCATGGGAACAACCCAACTGGCGAGCCAAACCTTCCGCATGGTAAGGCTGCGAGCCGCACGCGGGCCATGGCTCGCCGTCGCGAGCTGGGAGGGTTCCATGCCCCTGAACGGGTCCACTGCATTTCGGCTGGCCGGCCGCCTGTCCTTGGCCGGTCTCGCGCTCGGCCTCGCCGGGCTCGGGATCGTCTCGATGACCACCAAGAGCGAGGCCGTCGTCTACTGCAAGCGTGTCGGCTATCCGGTCGGCTGCGTGGTCCGGCCCGCCGCACCGGTCGTCTATTGCCAGAACGGCGTCTACGTCAAAGGCTGCGTCGCCCGACCGGCGCCGCGCGTCGTCTACTGCAAGCGCGTCGGCTACCCGAAAGGCTGCGTCGTTCGCTGACCGCCCTCAGTCGGCGTCGGAAGGCAGTGCGCGCAGTCGCTCGACGAGAGCCTCGCGCGCCTCGGGCGAATAGGGCTCGCGGGTCCCCTGCCCCCAGACGGGGCCGGGCCAGGCGGCGTCGCCGACCGAGCGGCCGATGATGTGGACATGCATCTGGCGGACGATGTTGCCGAGCGCGCCGACATTGAGCTTGTCGAATTTCGCCACTGCGCCGAGCGCGGCACAGGCCTGCTTGATCTCGACAGCCAGCACGGCGAGTTCGTCCTCGGCAAGCTCCGTCCATTCCTCGAGGCCCGGCTTGCGCGGCAGGAGCAGCAGCCAGGGAAAGCGGCGATCATCCATCAGCCGGAGCTGGCAGAGCGGCCACTCCGCGACGAACACGCTGTCGGCCGCGATGCGCTCATTGACCTCGAAACCGGCGCTCATGCGGCCGTCTCCGCCAGCAGGCCGTCGAAATAGGCGATGGTGTGCCGCAGCCCCTCGTCCAGCTCGATCGTCGGCTTCCAGCCCAGCGTCTTTCCGGCCAGCGTGATGTCGGGCTGGCGCTGGCGCGGGTCGTCGGAGGGCAGCGGCTGGAACACCAGCTTCGAGGACGAGCCGGTCAACGCGATCACCCGCTCCGCCAGCTGGCGGATGGTGAATTCGTTCGGGTTGCCGATGTTGATCGGCCCGGTCACCTCGTCCCCCGTCTCCATCAGGCGGATCATGCCGTCGAGCAGGTCGTCGACATAACAGAAGGACCGCGTCTGCTCGCCCTCGCCATAGATGGTGATGTCCTCGCCGCGCAGCGCCTGCACGATGAAGTTCGACACCACGCGTCCGTCGTTCGGATGCATGCGCGGGCCATAGGTGTTGAAGATCCGCATCACCTTGATGCGCAGCTTGTGCTGGCGCCAGTAGTCGAAGAACAGCGTCTCGGCGCAGCGCTTGCCCTCGTCGTAGCAGGAGCGGATGCCGATCGGGTTGACGTTGCCCCAGTAATCCTCGGTCTGCGGATGCACGGACGGGTCGCCATAGACCTCGGAGGTCGAGGCCTGCAGGATCTTCGCCTTCACGCGCTTGGCGAGGCCGAGCATGTTGATCGCGCCGTGCACGCTGACCTTGGTCGTCGCCACGGGATCATGCTGGTAGTGCACCGGCGAAGCGGGACAGGCGAGATTGTAGATCTCGTCGACCTCGACATAGAGCGGGAAGGTCACGTCGTGGCGCATCAACTCGAAGCGCTTGTGACCGATCAGATGCTCGATGTTGCGGCGCGAGCCGGTGAAGAAATTGTCGGCGCAGAGCACCTCGTCGCCGCGCGCCAGCAAGCGGTCGCAAAGATGCGAGCCCAGGAACCCTGCCCCTCCGGTAACCAGTATCCGTTTGTTGGAATGCATGGGGACCTCTCGAATCGTGGTGGCGCATCCTGACCGGTTTTCCCCCACCCGCCAATGTGGCGGAGCCGCGGGATACGCGGCATTTCCGCCACAGCCCCCCGGGGGAAGCTCTCAATGTCGCGCCCCCGCGCGAATCCGCCTTGATTCCGCCGTCAGCCGGGGTTTGCATCAGGCTGCAACCATGGCTGGCGAGTCCGCCTGCCGGTTTGCCGCCCTGCATACCGTCCGAGGCCGACGTGTCCACCATTGCCGCGCAGTGCCGCGTTCCCACAGACGCGGGCCTGCATCAGCCGCCAATTCGGGTGGCTGCCCCATGACCGCCATCCTGCCTGCCACCAATGAACAGGCCGAGCGCGTCGTCGCCGGCATCCTGATCGCCCTGTCGGGGAACATCATGTTCGCCACCAGCGACGCGATCGTGAAGCTCCTGACCTCCCGCTACTCCGTCTTCCAGATCATCGTCAGCCAGGCGCTGTTCGCGCTGATCCCGCTGACCGTGATGGTCCTCCGGAAAGGCAGCTTCCTCCGGCTGCGGGTGCATCACCCGCGCCTGGTGCTGGCCCGCGCGGTGCTGGCCGGCACGGCGACGGTATTCGGCTTCTACAGCTTCTCGCAGCTGCCGCTGGCAGAGAGCTATTCGATCGCCTTCTGCACGCCGCTCTTCGTCACGCTGCTGTCGATCCCGATCCTCGGCGAGAAGGTCGGGCTGCATCGCTGGGGCGCGGTGCTCGTCGGCTTCGTCGGCATCCTCGTCATGGTGCGGCCCGGCTTCGAGACACTGCATGCCGGCCACGCCGCCGCTCTGGTCGGCGCCGGCCTCGGCGCCTTCACCGTGCTGGTCATGCGCCGGATCGCCCGCGAGGAGGCGCATGCCGTGATGGTGCTCGCCGTCGTCGCCGGGCTGATCGTCGTCAGCCTGCCCGGCATGATCCTGACCTTCCGCATGCCGACCCTGCCGGACATGGCGCTGTTCGCGTGCACCGGCCTACTGATGGGCAGCGCCCAGTTCTTCGTCGCGAAATCGCTGTCGCTCGCGCCCGCCTCGGTGATCGCGCCGATGCAGTATTCGATGATCCTCTGGGCCATCCTCTACGGCGTGCTGCTGTTCGGCACGGCCGTGGACCCGGTCATGATCCTGGGCGCAGCGATCGTGATCGCCAGCGGGCTCTACATCATGCACCGCGAGCGCCGGCGCGCGCGCCAGGGCCGGCTGAGCTAACTCGACACGGCCTCCGTCACCTCTCCCGCGGGAGAGGTGACCCCAATGTCGAACCCGATCGATGGGTGTCTTAGAACTGCGGTTCCGGCTGGCCGGCCGCACGACAGGCGGCCACCAGCGTGTTCGCCATCAGCATGGCGATCGTCATCGGACCGACGCCGCCGGGGACCGGCGTGATCGCGCCCGCGACCGCCGCCGCCTCGTCATAGGCGACATCGCCGACGAGGCGCGTCTTGCCCTCGCCGCGCTCGGGCGCCGGAATCCGGTTCATGCCGACGTCGATGACGACGGCGCCGGGCTTGACCCAGTCGCCGCGCACCATCTCCGGCCGTCCGACGGCGGCGACGATGATATCGGCCTTGCGGGCGAGCTCCGGCAGGTCGCGGCTGCGCGAATGCGCCACCGTCACGGTGCAGCTCTCTTGCAAGAGAAGCTGCGCCATCGGCTTGCCGACGATGTTGGAGCGGCCGATGACCAGCGCGTCGCGGCCGGCGAGATCGGCGCCCAGCACCCGCTTGATCAGCACCAGGCAACCGGCCGGCGTGCACGACACCAGCGCGCGGCTGCGCTCGCCGATCGCGAGACGCCCGACATTGATCGGGTGGAAACCGTCGACGTCCTTGGCCGGATCGATCGCCTCGATCACCTTCATCGTGTCGATGTGGCGCGGCAGCGGCAGCTGCACGAGGATGCCGTGGATCGACGGATCAACGTTGAGTTCGGCGACGATCGCCAGCAGATCGGCCTCTGCAGTGTCGGCCGGCAGCGTGTGCTGGACGGAGTGGAAGCCGAGCTCGGTCGCCTTGCGGCCCTTCGCTCCGACATAGACCTGGCTTGCCGCATCGTCGCCGACGAGGACGACCGCGAGGCCGGGTGCGCGCCCGCCGGCGGCGACGAGCCGCGCGGTCTCGACCGCCACGCTGGCCGTGATTTCGGCGGCAACCGCCTTGCCGTCGATGACGGCCGCGGCCTTATCGGAAGACGACAGTCCGTGTGTCATTGAGAAGGACCCGATGCTCGAGATGGAACTTGACCGCACGGGCCAGCACAGTGTTCTCGATGTCGCGGCCGATGGCGATCAGCTCCTCGACGGACATCGAATGATCGACGCGGCCGACATCCTGCTCGATGATCGGACCCTCGTCGAGTTCGGCGGTGACATAGTGCGCCGTCGCGCCGATCAGCTTGACGCCGCGATCATGCGCGCGGTGATAGGGCTTGGCGCCCTTGAAGCTCGGCAGGAACGAGTGGTGGATGTTGATCACCCGGCCGGCGAGACGCGCCGACATGTCGTCGGACAGCACCTGCATGTAGCGCGCGAGGACGACCAGATCGATCTGCTGCGCCTCGATCAGGCCGAGGATCTCGGCCTCCTGCTCGGCCTTGCTGCGGCCGTCGACCGGAACATAGTGATACGGCAGCCCCTCGCCCTCGACGCGGCGGCGCATCGTCTCGTGGTTGGAGACGACGGAAACCAGCTCCATCGGCAGCTGATCGATCGAGTTGCGATAGAGCAGGTCGTTCAGGCAGTGCCCCATCTTCGATACGAGGATCATGACGCGCGGCTTCACGCGCAGGTCATGTAGCCGCCAGACGAAATCATAGGCTGTCGCGACCGGCTCGAACCCGCGCGAGAAACTCTCGACGGTGGTGTCGGCGAGACCCGAGAACGAAACGCGCATGAAGAAGCGGCCGCTGTCCGGATCGCCATACTGGGCGCTCTCGACGATATTGCAGCCCTGCGAGGCGATGCAGTTGGCCACGGCGGCGACGATACCTCGGCGGTCGCCGCACGACAGGGTGAGCACGAAACGCGCGGGGTCGACTGACATGGTTCACTGGCCTCGTTGGATCGCGTGGAGCCCCCGCTCCACAGCCCGGAGGACTAGCGCCCACGCCGCCCGGCCGCAACTGACAACTGCGTCGCATCGGCCAAATGCCCGAAACACTTGCACCGCCGCAACGGCTCGGCTCAGACTGGGCGACCTTCATTTCAGGAAGCCGACATGACCGAACCGAGCTACGCGTTCCCGCCGCCCCCGCCAACTACGCTCGGAATTCGCGATTCGGCGGCGCGCTTCCCGGTCCACCGCGTCTATTGCGTCGGTCGCAACTACGCCGCCCATGCCCGCGAGATGGGACACGATCCAGACCGCGAACCGCCCTTCTTCTTCCTGAAGAACCCCGACGATCTCGTCGAGGCCGGCACGCCCGTCCCCTACCCGCCGCAGACAGCCGACCTCCATCATGAGGTCGAGCTGGTGGTGGCGCTCGGTTCGGGCGGCAGCGACATCGCCGCCGAGGACGCGCTCGGCCATGTCTATGGCTACGCCGTCGGCCTCGACCTTACCCGCCGCGACGTGCAGGCCGAGGCGAAGAAGGCGGCGCGGCCCTGGGCAACGGCCAAGGCGTTCGCCGCCTCCGCCCCCATTAGCGCGATCGTGCCGGTCGCCGCGATCGGCCATCCGGCGACGGGACGGCTGACCGCCACCGTCAACGGCGCGCCGCGCCAGGACGGCGACATCGCCGACATGATCTGGTCGGTGCCCGAGATCATCGCGCATCTGTCGCGCTGGTTCGTGCTGGCGCCGGGTGATCTCATCTTCACCGGCACGCCGGCCGGTGTCGGGGGCCTCACGCGGGGCGACATCGTCACCGCGACGATCGAGGGCATCGGCACGCTCGACGTGGCGATCACCTGAGCGGCAATAGAGCGCAAGGGTTTGGAAAGGCAGCGCCTTCATGATAGGCCGCTGTGATAGCGGACCAAACGGCCGCGACGCGAGCGCCGCGACCGGGAGGATGACATGGCGATCGAACCAGCGCGGCACGGGCCGATCGCCTTCATCGCCAGCGCGACGCCGGATGCGCTCGAGGCGCAGCAGCGCCTGACCGCGCTCTATGGCGGCGTCGATCCGGAAAGCGCCGACGTCATCGTGGCGCTCGGCGGCGACGGCTTCATGCTGCAGACGCTGCACCGCTTCATGAATTCCGGCAAGCCGATCTACGGCATGAACCGTGGCTCGGTCGGCTTTCTGATGAACGAGTTCCACGTCGACGAGCTGCGACAGCGGCTCGATGCGGCCGTGCCCTCGACACTGCATCCGCTGCGCATGGACGCGCTCGACGCCGCCGGCAACGAGCATCGCGCCTATGCCATCAACGAGGTGTCGCTGTTCCGACAGTCCTACCAGACGGCGAAGCTGCGCATCTCGATCGACGACCAGGTGCGGCTGGCCGAGCTGATCGGCGACGGCGTGCTGGTCTCGACCCCCGCCGGCTCCACGGCCTACAACCTCTCCGCCCACGGACCGATCCTGCCGATCCACGCGCCGCTGCTGGCGCTGACGCCGATCAGCGCGTTCCGGCCCCGCCACTGGCGCGGCGCGCTGATCCCGGACCGCGTCACCGTCTCGGTCGAGGTGCTGGAGCCGGAAAAGAGGCCCGTCAACGCGGTCGCCGACCATACGGAGATCAAGTCCGTCCTGAAGATCGCCATCAAGCAGGACCGACGCGCCAAGAGCCTGATCCTGTTCGATCCGGACCACAGCTGGGACGAGCGGATCCTGGCCGAGCAGTTCCGCTACTGACGCCAGAACGAAAGAGGCGCCCGGACCAGCCGGACGCCTCGCGATCAACCAGAGAGACGGATCGGCTCAGCCGGCCGGCGTCCACTCGCTGACGATGTCGGCGAGTGCCGGGCGCGGCCGTTCGAACGGCTCGGTGTTCGGCGTCCCGATGTAAACGAGGCCGACCAGACGCTCCGATTCGGCGAGACCGAGCACGCGCCGGGCCTCGGCGTCATAGGTCACCCATTCCGTGAGCCACTGGGTAGCGAAACCCATCGCGTTGGCGGCGACGATCAGATTCATCGCCACGGCGCCGGCCGACATCAGCTGTTCCCATTCCGGGATCTTCACATGCGGCGCGGCGCGGCTGACGACGGCGACGACGAGCGGCGAACGCAGGAAGCGGTTCTTCTCGTGGGCAAGCGACTTCTCGTCGATGTCGGGCCGGTTCTTCAGGAGCACGGCGGCCGTCGCTTCGCCGGCGGCGGCGCGGACGTCGCCGCGGAACAGGATGAAGCGCCACGGCGCCAGCTTGCCGTGGTCCGGCACCCGGCTGGCGATCGTCAGGAGGTCGGTGAGCTGCTCCGGACTCGGGCCGGGCTCGACGAGGTTCATCGACGGGAACGAGCGTCGTGTCTTCAGAAGCTTGATGGTTTCGGTCATGGGGGCCGCTGGCTTGATGGGGGACATGGCGGACGGCTTGCGGGAGCCACAAGGCCCGGCTGGCTGGGCCAGACATCGGACGAATCGACCGCCATTGCAAGCCCGCGACCGGCCGCCCGCCCCTCCCGCACCGACGCCGCGCGCCGCCGGATAACGGCTTTTCCCCGCAGGATGGCGCCATGCCCGGACCCGAGCGCGGCCCCGGGCTCCAAAAGTCTTGAAATCGCCACGCTGATCCGGCTGATAAGGCCACCCGGTCAGATTCATCCGAATCCGGTCGGGATCGCCGGCCGATGGCAGCGTATCAAGCACGACCGGAACTGGGGTCAGGAATTGCACGGGCACGCATCACGACGTTTGCTGCATTTCATCAGGCCGGCCGCCTCCCTGGCGCTGCTGGGATGGGCGACGGTGCTCACGCCGGCCCAGGCCCAGGACGGACCGGTTCCGCCCGCCGATATTCCCGACGGCGCCGCCCCGGCCGAGCCGCTGTCGCTCGCCCCGCTCCTGCCCGACCAGACCGATCCGGCCGCGCTCTTGAAATCCGACAAGTCGGACCCGGCGCCCCGCGCGACCGAGGGAAGGCCGCAGCCGGGGCTGACACTGGAAGCCAAGCTCATCGCTGACGGTCCGTCGATCCCGAAGGGCGTGGTCTGGCGCGTCTTCGGCAAGCAGCCCGGCGCGGACGGCAAGCTGCCGCTGGTGCGGGAATCATCGGGCGGCACGGTCAGCCTGCCGCTGAAGGCGGGCGACTATATCGTGCATGCCGCCTATGGCCGCGCCGGCGCGATGAAGGAGATCAGCGTCGGCGGCGGCGAGGAACACGACACGCTCGTCCTCAACGCCGGCGGACTGAAGCTCGACGCGCTGGTCGGCAAGGACCAGGCCCCTCTCCCGAACCTCGTGAAGTTCGACATCTTCACCGACGAGCCCGGCAATGGCGAGGAGCGCAGCGCCATCGTCCCGGGACTGCGCGACGACGAGATCGTGCGCCTCAACGCCGGTACCTACCATATCGTCAGCCGCTATGGCGACGCCAACGCCATCGCGCGGGCGGATGTCCGCGTCGAGGCCGGCAAGCTGACCGAGATGCGCATGTTCCACCAGGCCGCGCGCATCACGCTGAAGCTCGTCTCCGAAAGCGGTGGCGAGGCGCTGGCCAACACGTCCTGGACCGTGATGACTCCCGCCGGCGAAACCGTCTTCGACAGCGCCGGCGCATTTCCCGACGTGGTGCTCGCCATCGGCGACTACACGGCCATCGCGAAGCACGACAACCAGATCCATGAGCGCAACTTCAAGGTCGAGCCCGGCCTGAACCGCGAAATCGAGGTGCTGTCGAAGTAGCCGCCGCCGCGGGGACCGCTGACCCTCCCCGGGAAAACGCGCCCCGAGCCCAGGCCCGCCGGCTTCGCGACACCGCACGGATCGCGTGCCCCGCCGGGTTCCCGCACCATGAGCGGACGGCCGCGTTCACCTTCCACAGCCACCGTTCTACTTCTTCATGATTAACACTTCGCACCAAGGCCCAACGAGAGGCTGACGAGCTCCCCCAGCCGGCGCGGTCTCCGAGTCACGCACCAAGTATCTGTCGCCGCTGCGATTCGGTCTTCCGGCGACTTCCGCAGCGGAAGCTAAGCCGCGCTAGCGTACTCTCACAACTGCGTTATTTCCCGTTACATTGAAACGATTTCGGAGGGCCACGCCTTTCATCGCATCAATGGGTAGACATGCGCAGAAAAGACACAGATGAGGTCAAACGAAAGGAGGGCCCCGATCCAACGAAAATTGGAAACAACTTTCGAACCATCTCGCGCCCCTCGGTTGCGGGATGCCCGTCGCTACGCCGCAGCGACAAGACGGCACCTTGATCAAGACCAGAACGACACCCGCAACAATATCGAACAAACCCATCCCCGTAAGTAGATCCTCACGCTCAATCTCGGAAATACATCCCGATAGCGCGCTTATGCCGCCGCTTCAATACACCAATAAGATGAAGTAATCTGACATTTCCAAGAGGGAGGTCTAGGCAGGGGACTCCCCCTCATTGATCCATGTTATTTTTATTTCGGCGTAGGGGTTTAAATCATGTTTTGGCGAAGGGATGGAGTCGCCCACTCACCTGGGCAGACATCGCGATTCATTGCCTTGGCGGCAGTGCTATTGATTGTTTCCCCGTCCCTCGCAAATGCCGAGGGAGACGGTGGCGGAGCGACCAGCAGCGAGAGCTCCAGTCCCTCCAGCAACTCGGGCGGCAACACCGGCAGCTCGAGCGAGAGTACGAGCAGCGGCGGCGCGCAATCCTCCCAGTCGGAGGGCGGCCAGGCCACCAGCGCCGGTGCCGGAACCAGCGCCACGGCCGGTGTCTCGAACGAAGACGGGACGATGAAGGCCTGGTCGTCCGCGACCGGCGCAGCCGGGGCGACTGCGACCACCCCCACCGACGACACCTCAGCGAATGCCGGCACGACGGTGACCGCCGTGGCGATCGCCGGCGAAACGCCGAAAGCCTACACTTCGGCTGGAAGTGAGACCAGCGCCTATGCCGAAGGCGGCAAGAACAACAAGACCAGCGCGACCGGCGGCACCGTCGTCAACCAGAAGCTGCGCGGCGGCGGTTCGATCTCCATGGCCTATACGGACTCGGGCACCTATTCCGTCGCGATCTCCAGCCGCAAGAGCGCCACGGCGATGTCGAGCACGTTCGCCGCGGGCAGCGCCTTCACGGCCAAGGACGTCCGCTCGGCCGCCGAGGCCGCCGCGACGGCCTTCGCCCAGGCGACCCAGAAGAACGCCTCGGCCTGGGCGCGCGCGACCGCATACGCCAAGGGCCAGACCCCGACCGGCACGTCCAGCGCCTCGAGCAGCTCCTTCGCAAGCGCCAACTGGGGCAAAAAGGGCGTGATGACGGGCCTGCGCGCGGTGCGCATCAGCGGCGTGAATGGCGTCGCCGACTGCGCGTGGAGCCAGAAGCAGAAGACGCTCTTCTGCAAACCCTTCCGCGCGGCGCGATAGTCTCGCCACCGAAGCCAGGAGCACGTCATGCGCACGCATCGAAGCATTCTGGTCGCGGCTCTCTTGTTCGGCTGCACCACCCTTCTGGCCTCGGCAGGCATAGCCTCGGCCAGCAACACCGGCCCCGGGAACGAGCCCTGGGCGCTCGACAGGGAGATTTCGGCCGCGACGAGCGGCACCACCTCCCAGCAGAACAGCGCTTCCGCCTGGGCCGAAAGCAACGGCGACCACGGCATCAGCGTCACTACCACCCGATCGGGCGACAGCACGAGTTGCATGGTGGTCGAGTGGAAGAAGGAGAACGGCGTCGTCCGGAAGTGGCAGTACCGCTGCGATACCGGCAAGCCCTAGGGACACAATGCGCAAACCATCGCGGTCCCTCGCCTTTTCGAGGAAACGGATTTTCAGGGGAGTCTTTTTCATCATGCATCGCTCTTCCATCACCAGATCCACGCTCATCGTCTCGGTCGCACTGCTTGCCGTCTATTCCTTCGGCGGCGCCGCCTTCGCGGCAGGCTCGGCCTCCAGCAGCAGCGGCAGCAACTCGAGCGCCTCTTCATCGGGTCCCAGCGGCTCGGCGAGCGCCTCCAACACATCGAGCGGCAATTCCAACGGCTCAGGTGGCGGCGGCGGAGCCAGCGCCGGAGCCAACGGCACCTCGACCAGCAACGCGAATGCATCCACATCCGGAACCGGCACGGCCCAGGGCCTGGCCTATGGCGGCTCGACTTCGACCGGCAAGGGTTGGGACATCAACGCCCATGCCACACACACAGCCAAGGTCGGCACGATCGCCGGCGCCTATGCCAGCGGTCCCGACGGCGGCCCGGGACCAGGTCCAGGTCCAGGCCCGGGCCCAGATCCGAACCCGCCCGGATTCTTCGCCAGGCTGTTTGGTGCTGGCGGCTCGTCGTCGGACATAAACTGCGCCAACTACAAGCCGAAGACTTGGAGCCAGCAGCGCGAGTGGAAATATCACTGCGAATACCGCAATTAGTCGCAGCGATATAACGCCCATATGATCACGATATCAAATATAGATCACAGTAATATTATCAGACTTCATTTTGAATTACCTAATATTTTCATAAAATAGAACATGCGCTTTCGACAACGGGGCGCACACAAGACTAACCGAAGCGTCAATAAAGGGAGTATATTATGACCAAATATCGCAATATTCTCGTCGGCGTGGCGACTTCTGCGATCTTCGCACTCACCGCGTCGGCCGCGATGGCCGCCTCGGCGACAAGCTCCGCCACCCAGACGGCGGGCGGCACGTCCTCCACCTCCTCATCGGCCAATGGTGGCGGCGGCGGCGGCCTCGGCGGTGGTGGCGGCGGCGGCACGGGCTCGAGCACCAGCTCCTCCGACAGCTACTCGACCACGACGACCTCCGCCACCAGCACTAGCTGGGGTTCGGTCGGCGCGGCGGGCGCCCTCGGCGGCTCGATCGGCGGCGCCGGCAGCACCTATCACGCGGGTGGCGGCGGCGGCGGTGGCGGCCTGTTCGGCGGCGGCCATGGCGGTGGCGGCACCTCCGGCGGTTCGGAGCAGGGCAGCGCGGCCGGCACCGGCGGCTTCAGCTTCTCGTGGGGCCCGTAGCAGGCACTCCGTCGCCTGCGGGAATGTAGTCAGTACTGCAGGCGAGACGCGGCCGAGGGAAACCCCGGCCGCAGTCTTTTTTGTCAGGCCAGAAGCTTCTGGCGCGCCAGATCCGGCGGCGTGGCTTCTGCGACGAGATTCACCATCGCCTGGTCCAGCGTCGACGAGACCTGGTCGCGCGAGCCAAGACGGCGGATGTTGACCGTCCGCTCCTCGGCCTCGCGCTTGCCGCAGACCAGGATCACCGGCACCTTGGCGACCGAATGCTCGCGGACCTTGTAGTTGATCTTCTCGTTGCGAAGATCGATCTCGGCCCGAAGCCCCGCATTGCGAAGCTTCTGCAGCACTTCCTCGGCATACTCGTCCGCCTCGGAAGTAATCGTCGTGACGACGACCTGCTGCGGCGCGAACCACAGCGGGAAGTGACCGGCGAAGTTCTCGATCAGGATGCCGAGGAAACGCTCCATCGAGCCGCAGATGGCGCGATGGATCATCACCGGCGTCTTCTTCTCGCCGTCTGAATCGACGTAGAAGGCCCCGAAGCGCTCCGGCAGGTTGAAGTCGACCTGCGTCGTACCGCACTGCCATTCACGGCCGATGGCATCCCGCAGGGTGTATTCGAACTTCGGACCGTAGAACGCGCCCTCGCCCTCGAGGATGCCGGTCTTGATCTTGCCGCCCGACTGCTCCTCGATCGTCTTCAGCACCCGCATCATCACCTCTTCGGCGTGATCCCAGACGGCGTCGGAACCGACGCGCTTCTCGGGGCGGGTCGAGAGCTTGACGACGATCTCGTCGAAGCCGAAATCGGCATAGGTCGACAGGATCAGGTCGTTGATCTTCAGGCACTCTTCGGCCATCTGCTCTTCGGTGCAGAAGATGTGCGCGTCGTCCTGCGTGAAACCGCGAACGCGCATCAACCCGTGCAACGCGCCCGAGGGCTCGTAGCGGTGGACATTGCCGAATTCGGCAAGCCGCAGCGGCAGATCGCGATAGGACTTCAGGCCGTGCTTGAAGATCTGCACATGGCCGGGGCAGTTCATCGGCTTGATCGCGAAGACGCGCTCGTCCTCGGTATCGTCGCCGGCCGACTGCGCCGCGAACATGTTCTCCTTGTACCAGCCCCAGTGGCCCGAGGTCTCCCAGAGCGACTTGTCGAGCAGCTGCGGAGCGTTAACCTCCTGGTAACCAAGCGGACGCAGGCGCCGCCGCATATAGGCGATCAGCTCCTGGAACATCGACCAGCCCTTGGCGTGCCAGAAGACGACGCCCGGACCTTCTTCCTGGAAATGGAACAGGTCCATCTCGCGGCCGAGCTTGCGGTGGTCGCGCTTCTCCGCCTCCTCCAGCATGTGGAGATAGGCGTCGAGCTGGACCTGGTCATGCCAGGCCGTGCCATAGATGCGGGTCAGCATCGGATTGTTGCTGTCGCCGCGCCAATAGGCGCCCGCCACCTTCATCAGCTTGAAGGCCGAGCCGATCTGGCCCGTCGAGGCCAGGTGCGGACCGCGGCAGAGATCGAACCAGTCGCCCTGGAAATAGATCTTCAGGTCCTGGCCGGCCGGGATCGCGTCGACCAGCTCGACCTTGAAGGCCTCGCCCTTGTCGGCGAATACCTGCTTGGCCTTGTCGCGCGACCAGATCTCCTTGGTGAAGTGAGCGTTCCGCGAAATGATCTCGCGCATCTTCTGCTCGATCTTCGGCAGATCCTCGGTCGTGAAGGGCTCGTTGCGGGCGAAGTCGTAGTAGAAGCCGTTCTCGATCACCGGGCCGATGGTAACCTGGGTGCCGGGATAGAGCTCCTGCACGGCCTCGGCCATCACATGCGCGGCGTCATGACGGATCAGCTCGAGCGCGCGCGGGTCGTCGCGCGTCACGATCTCGAGCTGGGCGTCCTGGGTGATCGGATCGGAAAGGTCGGTCACCACGCCGTCGAGCGTCATGGCGACGGACTTCTTGGCGAGCGACTTGGAAATGCCCTCGGCGATCGCCTTGCCGGTCACGCCGGCTTCGAACTGGCGAACGGAACCATCGGGAAATGTCAGATTGATCATGTGTCTCTCCTGCTCACTCCCGCAGACGAACGCGGGTAAGCGGTTAGGCTGAAGGAAAAGCGAGGTCCGGCCCTCGCTCACCGGTCGATACTGCCGGTGCGAGACGGCTATACGATGGCGGCGCGGCAGGCAAGCTTCCGGGCGCCCGAAACGGCGGCGCGGGCGAAGGCCGAAACGCCCCGCCCGCCCCTGCTCCATCCCGACCGGCGCCGCGCTCAGCCGCCGGCGAGGCGGCCGAATTCCTTCGTCATCGCATCGCGCGCGATCATGCCGCCATAGGTCTTCGAGCGCTGGTTGCCGAGGTTGAAGCGGGCGAAGGCGACGCGGCGGCCGTCCTTGTCGCCCCAGCCGACGAACCAGCCGATCGGCCGGCTGCGATCCGTCGCTCCCTTGGCGGTGCGGAGAAAGCCGCTGCCGGTCTTGCCGGTCAGCGTCCAGCCGCCTTCGGCCGGATAGCGGGCGAGGCTCGCCTCGGTCGCGGCATAGGCATGGTCGGAGACGGCGAGCTCGCGGCCGAGGAAGCGGCGCACGAAGGCGACCTGTTCGTCCGGCGAGATCGCCAGCGACGACATCAGCCAGGATTGCGTCAGCCCGTCATCCTTGCCGGGATTGCCCGAGACGTCCTCATTGCCATAGCCGAAGCGCTCGACATAGGCGCGGAAGCGGGCATCGCCCAGCTTGCGGGTGAGCTCCTGCGAGTACCAGACGATCGAATCCCGGAGCCAGATCGTCGGATCCGACGGCTTCTTCTGCTGCTCCATCGTGACCTGGAATTCCGGCCGATAGTCCCAGAGCGGATGCGTGGGATCCTGCAACACGCCGGAATCGAAGCCCATTACGGCGAGCGGGAACTTGAAGGTCGAACAGGGCGAGAAGCGCCGCTCGGCCGGACCGTCGCGGCGGATGGCCTTGCCGGTCGCGACATCGACCATCACCGTGCACACGAATTTCTCTGATGCCATCGCTGACGTCGCGAGCCCCGGCCCGCCGACCAGCGCCGCGCCCGCCGAGAACATGAGACCTTTTGAAAACTGCCGTCTGTCGAGCATCCAAGCCATCTCCGTTGATCGTTTCCGGCTCCTTCCTAGGGCGGGTGCACGAGGCGGACAAACGATGATAACTGTGGCAAGCCATGAGGAAAACTAGGATCACGAACCCCGAGGCCCTGCTATGGTCCGCCCGCATCTGCCGCTGAACGCGCTGCGCGCCTTCGAGGCCTCGGCCCGCCATCTGAGCTTTACCCGCGCGGCGATCGAGCTCTCGGTGACGCAGGCCGCCGTCAGCCATCAGGTCAAGGCGCTGGAGGAACGGCTCGGCTCGCCGCTGTTCCGTCGCCTGCCACGCGGCCTGTCGCTGACCGACGAGGGACAGGCCCTGCTGCCGACGCTCCGCGAGGCGTTCGACCGGATCGCCGGCGTGCTCGAGCAATTCGAGGGCGGCCATGTCCGCGAGGTGCTGAATGTCGGCGCGGTCGGCACCTTCGCCGTCGGCTGGCTGATCGAGCGACTGCCCGAGTTCCAGCGCGCCAACCCCTTTGTCGATCTGCGTCTGTCGACCAACAACAACCGGGTCGACATCGCCGCCGAGGGCCTCGATTTCGCGATCCGCTTCGGTGACGGCGCCTGGCACGGCACCGAGGCCGGGCGCCTGTTCGCCGCGCCGCTTTCCGTCCTTTGCGTTCCCGAGATCGCCGCGCGGCTCGCCGGGCCGCAGGATCTCCATGCCGAGACGCTACTGCGCTCCTATCGCGCCGACGAGTGGCCGAGCTGGTTCGAGGCCGCCGGCGTCGCGCCGCCGCCCGTGAAGGGGCCGGTCTTCGATTCCTCGCGCACCATGGTGGAGGCGGCGCTGCTCGGCATCGGCGTGGCGCTGGCGCCGCCGCTGATGTTCCGCCGCCAGCTCGGCGACGGCGCGATCGTCCAGCCCTTCGAAACGACGGTGACGAATGGCAGCTACTGGCTGACCAGCCTCAAATCGTCGACTCCGACGCCGGCGACACGCGCCTTCCGCGCCTGGATCCTCGACGCCGCCCGCCCCTACGCGGACGAGGCCGCCCCGCGATCCCGCTAGAGCGTTTTCGAGCGAAGTGGATGCCGGTTCGCGTGAAGGAAACGCGATCAGGCAAAGAGCTAGAGCCCGTCAGCGTTTCCATGAAGCGCTGACGGGCTCTAGACGTCCAGCCGTGTTGCCGGATCGATATGCTTCCCCGTCCACTGGCCGTAGCGCCAGGGCCGGTACCAGCTGGCGCCCGGCGCCGGCGTTTCGGGCACGGGATCGTAGCCGGACGCACCGAAGGGGCCACAGCGCTGGAAACGCGCGAGCGTCATCCAGCCGCCGGCCCAGAGGCCATGGCGGCGGATCGCCTCCTCGCCATAGCTGGAGCAGGTCGGCAGATAGCGGCAATTCTGGCCGATGAAGGGCGAGAGCATCAGCTTGTAGAGCCGGATCAGCCCGATGCCGAGCCGGCCCGGCAGGGCCGCGAGGCCCGACCGGGCGGTTGCCGCCGGGCCGACGCGCTCGCAGCGAACGGCCGCGCTATGACGGACAGTGCAGGTACAGATAGCGTCCGGCCTCCTGGCCCGCGGCCCGCGCGGTCGCGTGGTCGCTGTTGATCTTCTTTGCCTCGGCGAGCGCGATGGTCGCGGCCGTGACGACCTTGGTCAGCGCGCCCCGATCGGAGCAGACGGGGTGCAGGTCCGGCGTCGTCGCCCTGACCCGCTCGACGATCGCCTGCGCGTCCGACGACAACGCCAGCGCCGGGCCGCAGCCGAGCGCGACGCCGACAAGCAGGCCGGCGACGACCGGCATGGTGCGGTGATGACTGAACAACGGCATGGGCTTCGCCTTTCCGCTCAGAGCCGGCCGAACCGGCGGATCATCATCCCGCGGCGAGCGCCTCTTCCCGCTTCGCCTCGATCTGGCCGATGGCGTCCACCACGGCATCGAAGGTGAGCATGGTCGAGGCATGGCGGGCCTTGTAGTGCCGAACCGGCTCGAGGAAGCGGAGATCGGCGAAACGCCCCTCGGGGGGCGGGCCGTTCTCCTTCAACATGCGCAGCATGGCGGCGCGCAGTTCGCGCAGCTCGCCCGCATCGGCCCCCACGACATGGCGCGCCAGAATCGAGCTGGAAGCCTGGCCGAGCGCGCAGGCGCGCACCTCATGCGCGAAATCCGTCACGACGTCGCCGTCCATGGCGAGATGCACGGTCACGGTCGAGCCACAGAGCTTGGAATGCGCGGTCGCGCTCGCGTCCGGATGGTCGAGCCGGCCGAGGCGGGGAATATTGCCGGCGAATTCGAGGATCCGCGCGTTGTAGATGTCGTCGATCATTGCGACCTCCTGCCGCCAATATAGAAACTCGCCAGCGGACCGACCAGATAGTAGGAGTGCGACACACGCTGCGGCGCCCCCGACGCCGCCGCGCGGCATGGCATGTCGCGCGCATACCTGCATGGAGTAGACGATGGACGCCAAGAGCCCCGAGACCAAGGGCCAGCCCGAGCACGCCCCCCGCCGGCCGAGCCGCGAGGAGGCCGAGGCCGCCGTCCGCACGCTGATCGCCTGGGCCGGCGACGACCCGACGCGCGAAGGCCTGATCGACACGCCGAAGCGGGTGACGAAGGCCTTTGGCGAATTCTACCGCGGCTATCACGAGGACGCGGCCGAGACGCTCGACCGCGTCTTCGACGAAGCCGGCGGCTATGACGACATCGTGCTGGTGCGCGACATCCCGTTCTTCTCGCATTGCGAGCACCACATGGTGCCGTTCATCGGCAAGGCGCACATCGCCTATTATCCGAAGGGCGGCGTGGTCGGCCTGTCGAAGCTCGCCCGCGTCGTCGACATCTTCGCCCGCCGCCTGCAGATGCAGGAGCGCCTGACGAACCAGATCGCCCAGGCGGTCGACAAGGGCCTCGCCCCGCGTGGCGTCGCCGTGATGCTCGAGGCCGAGCATCATTGCGTCTCGATGCGCGGCACCCGCAAGTCCGGCGTCTCGACCGTCACGACGAGCTTCACCGGCGTCTTCCACAAGGACGCCGCCGAGCGCGCCCGCTTCCTGCAGTTGGTGCAGGGGCGCTGACGCCCCCCTGCCCCCTTTCCCCGCCGCCGCGCCGGCGCTAAGGCGAAGGCGACATCCGGAGATTGCCATGACGACGACCGAGACAACGACGAACACCAGCCCCGCCATGCCCCGCTTCGCCGCGCCGGGTTCGCATGCCGAGGTCGAGGAAGGCGCGATTCTGATGCCGCGCTTCGGCGCCGACGGCCTGATCGCGGCCGTCGTCACCGATTTCGAGACGAGCGAGGTGGTGATGCTCGCCTGGATGAATGCCGAGGCGCTGGCGAAGACGATCGAGACCGGCGAGGGCTGGTACTGGAGCCGCTCGCGCAAGGAGCTCTGGCACAAGGGCGCGACCAGCGGCCATGCGCAGACGGTCCGCGAGATGCGGGTCGATTGCGACCAGGACGCCGTGCTGATCAAGGTGACGACGGCCGGCACGGGTGCGAACTGCCACACCGGCCGCAAGGGCTGCTTCTACCGCACCGTGCCGGTCGGGCATAAGGTCAGCCCGACGCTGGCGCTCGACTTCACCGGCGACGCGCCGCTGTTCGATCCAAAGGCCGTCTATGGCGGCTAGAGCCTCCGCCGCTTCCCTGGAAACGGCGAAAGCTCCGGCTCGGTGTCGAGGCGCGTTTTCTTGACGCGAACCGGTGTCCACTTCGCTCGAAAACGCTTCTGACGCCGCTCAGGCCATCGCGATATAGGCCCGCATCTCGTCGGCCTCGCGCTCGACCTGCTCGATCCGCGCCTTCACCACGTCGCCGATCGAGACGATTCCGGCGAGCCGGCCGTCCTCGACGACGGGCAGATGGCGGAAACGGCCCTCGGTCATGCGCGCCATCACCTCGTTGATCGTGTCGTGGTCTCGGCAGGTGACGACCTTCGCCGTCATGATGCTCGCGACCACGCCGTCAAGCGCGCCGGGCCCGCGTGCCAGGGCCCGCACCACGTCGCGCTCCGAGACGATGCCGAGGATCCGGCCACCGTCATCGGCGACGACGACGGCGCCAATCCGGTACTCGGCCAGCATGTGTATCACGTCGGCGATTGAGCGATCGACGGCGACGGTGACAACCTCCCGGCCCTTCCTGGACAAAATGGCAGCTACGGTCATGGACGTCGGCTCCCTGTTCAAGCGGGGCGGCCGCAGATCGTCCTTGGAGCGGTCCGGCCCCTGGCATGGGCGCGCGCCACGGCGGCATCGCTGACATGCCAACCTTCCGAAGGTCGGCCGAGGCGAGGTTCCGCAGCGGCCTTCCATCCGCTCCGATGATGGGACGGCGGGCCGCGCTTTGCAAGGAAAGCCGCGATGGCGGCGCGCGCTTTCGCGGACGGCCCGCGACGGGCGCTAGCGGCGCGCCCGGCCGACCGGATCGAACCAGGGAAACGCCAGCAGGCCGAAGACGAAGCCGCCGAGATGCGCCTCCCACGCGATCGAGCTCGTCGTCACGCCGGGCGGCGTGAAGATCAGCCCGAAGACCAGGTTGAAGACGAACCAGACGCCGAGGAAGGCGACGATGCGGCGGTCGCGCGCCATCTCCACCACGCTGAGCGCCGGGCGGAAATCGGCGTCGGGCCGCGTGATGCCGCCGCCGAGCCGGCCGCCGGCGGAGAAGGCGAAGCGGGCCGAGGCCGCCATCTGGGCCGAGATCGCCGCCGAGGCGCCGATCAGGGGCGCCGCGCCGGAGGGATAGAGGGCGAGATGCGCGGCGGCGCCGGCTGCCGCGCCAAGCAGCGAGAAGGACAGGAAGCGCCACGTCCCGAAGCGGCGCGCCAGCGGCGTGCCGAAGGCGGCGAGCCAGAGGCCGTTCACCGCATAATGCATCCAGTCGCCATGCAGGAAGGCGTAGCTGAAGAAGGTCCAGACATCGCCGGCCGCGCCGCCCGGCCAGTAGAAGCCCGGTATCTCCGGACCGGTCAGCCGGATCGGGATGAAGGCGAAGGTGGCGATCAGCCAGCTCGCCTGCTCCTCGGAGAGCACGTAGATCCGCACGGCATGCACGGCGGCGAGCACCACCAGCGAGGCGATGATCACGGCAGGCAGGTTGAAGACCGGCTCGCGCGCCGCGCGTTCGCTTCTGGGGCTCATGGCACCGGCATAATCGGACCGCGCGGAGGGCGCAAGCGGAGCGACGCCGCAGCCGCACGCGGAAGCCCTGCCAGGCGGGCGGAAACCGGAAAGAAAAGGGGATCCGGAAGATCAGGGTGGCGACGTCATGCCGGGCGCAAAACGAGGGCCCAGAAACGAGTCGGCCGTCCGGCGCGCTGCTCGAAGCGGGCGCGCACGGACGGCCTTTCGTCACGCCCCGTCTAGCCCCCCGGCATAAGACGCCCCGTGAACAGAACCTAACGTTACACGCTTCAAAATTGAGATCAATCTCAAATTGCCGTCAATCTGTGCGTAACCGTAACCCAAGGCAGTCGCCCCGCCGGGCCGGGCGACATGCTATGAGCGCCTTAATTTCGCGGTCGCAGCGACCCCGCTCCCTCCCGGAACCGGACCATCCCGAAGACCTCATGGACAGCCAGCTCGATCCGTCAATCGCGGCGCTCTACGCCTACTGGACCCGCCAGCGCGGCAGCGCGCCGGCGCCGTTGCGCAGCGCCATCGCACCGGCGGACATCGTGCCGCTGCTCGGCGACGTCTTCATCCTCGACGCCGCGCAGCGCGCCGCCATGCCGTTCCGGCTCGCCGGCACGCGCCTCTGCGCCAGTTTCGGCCGCGAACTGCGCGACGAGGATTTTCTCGCGCTCTGGGCGCGGGCCGACATCGCCCGCGCCGCCGAGGCGCTGCTGGCCGTGACCGCCGAGGCGGCCGCCATCGCGCTCCGGGTCGCCGCCATCAACGGCCGCGGCCAGGCGGTCGGCGCCGAAATGATCCTGCTGCCGATGAGCCAGGACGGCCGCGCGATCGACCGCGTCCTCGGCCTGCTCGCGCCGGCCGGGCATCCCACCTGGCTCGGCCTGCACCCGATACGGCAGCTCGACATCGTCGCGACCGGGCGGTTGCCATCCGGCACGCTGCCGGCCCCGGCGTCGCGCGCGGCCTCGGCCGACCGCCCGGCCCCGGCCGCCTCTCCCCGCGCCAGCGAGCGCGCGGCGGTGATACCCGAACCCCGCCCCCGCCTCGTCGTCCTCGAGGGCGGCCGGCGCTGATCTCAGCACCGGCGATCCCGCCCGATCGCGGGACGCCGAGCGGATTGGGGCGCCCGCAAGGGGCCACCCGGTCGCGCCCCGGGTCGATTATTCACAATTTATTCACCATGCTGTGGCGGCCGCACCACAGCCGGCCCGCAACGCCAGCGATTCCGCCAGTTTCATCAAACGACCCAGGCGACATTGTCCACGCCCAGGAAACAGTTAACCAAGATCTAATGGTTAATCGTTCATTAATCGAAAGCTTAAACTGCAGATCAAATTCGATGAGATTTCGATTAGAAACATGGGACTTGGCTTAGAACGGAGTAAAAGTCTAAATGGCATAGTCTTCCCCGGACAAGAGGACGGGTTGCATGTCGTTTGTACGAGTATCGAGTATCGTTGCCGGGCTTGCTCTGGTTCTCAGCCTGATGACCGGCGCCGCCGCGCAGGACCACCCCGCCTTCATGCGGGTCATGGGCAAGACCAGCCAGCCGGTCGGCCATCACGAGCTGTGCTCGCGCATGCCGGCCGAATGCAACGAAACGACGCGCAACAACGACGCGGTCCAGCTCACCGTCCAGCGCTGGAACCAGCTGATCGCCGTCAACGACAACGTCAATACGGCGATCGAGCCGGTTACCGACGAAGAATTCTATGGTCGTCAGGAATACTGGACCTATCCGGAAGACGGTAAAGGCGACTGCGAAGACTTCGTTCTACTGAAGCGACGCGAGTTGATCGATGGCGGCTGGCCCGCCGGCGCGCTGCTGATCACGGTCGTGCGCCAGACCAACGGCGAAGGCCACGCGGTGCTGACCGTGCGCACCGATCGCGGCGACCTGGTGCTCGACAATCTGGAGCCCAAGATCAAGCTCTGGGGCGAGACCGACTACCAGTTCATCAAGCGCCAGTCCGAGCGCAACAGCGGCCGCTGGGTCATGATCGAGGACGACCGCGCGACGCTGGTCGGCAGCATCCGCCGCTGAACAGCGCGTCAGGCCCTACCCCGGCCTGATCCCTCGCCGCGGCCCGCTCTTTCCAGGCGCCGCGTATCGCCCGGCCGCTTCCCGTCCGTGCTCCGGACGCCGTCCGCCACACTCGGCCACCCGGCGCCGCCGAACGCCACTTTCCCTAACGTCACTTCGCGACTATTCTGGCGCCTCCGCATTTCCGATCCAGCCTATTTCACAGGGGGTAATCGGTTGATGTCGAACGCTCGCTCCAGATGGAACGCTGGCGCGATTCTGGCGCTTTGCCTGATCGCGGCCGCCGCAATGCTCGCCCAGCCAGGGCAGGCCCAGGCCCTCACCACCTTCCCGCCACATGGCGCCGCCGGCGATGCCGACGTCACCGACAATTGCCCGGCCGGCGAATATCTCGTCGGGGCCAGCATCCGCTCCGGCGCGTGGCTGGACCAGATGGCGCTGACCTGCGCGCCGGTGAACGCCAGCACGGGCGCGACCGGCCTCGCCAAGGACGTCCTGCCGCCGCGCGGCGGCATGGGCGGCAGCGCGTCGAGCGGAAAATGCCTGCCGGGCTTCATCATCCGCGGCGTCGGCCTGATCATGACGCCGGGCGACCGCCAGGTCCGACTGATGATCTTCGAGTGCGACTCGACGACGAGCGCCGACCGGCACAATCTCGATCTCGGCAGCAACGTGCCGTTCTTCCCGAACATCTTCCAGATGTGCCCGAGCGGCGAGGCCGTCACCGGCATCCGCATCCGCTATGGCCGCCACGTCAACGCCATCGGCCTGGTCTGCGACACCTTCAAGCAGATCGAGGTCAAGCCGCCGCCGGAGGTCGTGGTCGACTGCGGGGAAGCCGGCGACGAGGTGCCGGCGGAATGGCGGGAGATGCTCGACGCGCACAATGAACGGCGGGCGGAGCATTGCGCTCCCAAGCTGAAATGGTGCGAGACGCTCGCCAAGTCGGCCCAAGTCTATGCCAGCCAGTGCGTCGTGAACAAGCACGATCCCGCCATTCCCGCCGGCACCGGCGAGAACCTGGCCAATGCCTGGTGGGTGCAGGACGGCCAGCCCGTCCTGCCGGCCCTGTCCGATCGCGACGCGTTCGAACAGTCCTGGTATTGCGAGATCGCCAACTACAATTTCGACAATCCCGTCTTCGTCGGCGGCTTCACCCAGAACTGCCAGCGCGTCAACGGCCACTTCACCCAGGTGGTCTGGAAGGACACTGGCTTCCTCGGCTGCGGTCGCGCCAATTGCGACATCGACGGCCACCAGGGCACGCAATGGGTCTGCCGCTACCGACCGGGCGGCAACGTCAACACCGACAACCCGTTCGTGCTCGCCCAGCAGGTGCGCCGGCCGCTGCAACCCGGCCAGGAGTGCCGCTGAACGGTTTCCGCGCCAGCAAAAAGCCCGCCGGTCCGGCGGGCTTTTCTCTCGTTCGCGAAGGGAAGGCTATTCGAGCCCGGCCGCGTAGCGCCGCCAGTTGGCGACATAGTGGTCGGCGCCGGCGCGGAGCTGCGCGAAGGCGGCCTCGTCCAGCGCGCGGATGACCTTGGCCGGCATGCCGACCGCCAGCGAACCATCGGGAATGACCTTGCCCTCGGGCACGAGGGCACCGGCGCCGATGACGCAGTTCGAACCGATCCTGGCGCCGTTCATGACAATCGCGCCCATGCCGATCAGCGTGTTGTCGCCGATGGTGCAGCCATGCAGGATCGCCCGATGACCGATGGTGCAGCCCGAACCGATGGTGAGCGGAAAGCCCATGTCGGTGTGGAGCACGGAATGCTCCTGCACGTTCGAGCGCGGCCCGATGGAGATGCGCTCGTTGTCGCCGCGCAATACCGCGCCGAACCAGATACCGGCTTCGTCGCCGAGCGTCACCCTGCCGATCAGGCGGGCGTCGGGTGCGACGAAATAGCGGCCCTCTGGCGGGAGCTCGGGAGAAATACCGTCAAGGGCATGGATGGGCATGGCACGGTCCGCGCGGCTTGAGGAATGGGCCCGGGCGGGAAACCTGGGCTCCAGGGAGAGCCGCTTGCGTGGCGCGGCACGATCGCGCGCGCCGCAAGGCGCGCGGCGCGGACGTGCGGAGCAGGAGGAAACCCTCCCGCGTCGGCTCAGGCCTCTTCGAGGTCGATGTCGAGGATCGCCATGGTGAAGTTGTAAGACAGCTCACCCTCCTCGTCGTCGCGGAACAGCACGCCGACGAACTCGTCACCGAAATAGACCTCGGCGGAATCGTCCTTGCGGGGGCGCGGACGAACGCTGATGCCCTTCACGTTGAAACGGCGCTGGAAGAAGCTCTCGAGCTTCTGGACCTCTTTGCGATCCAATTTGATCTCCTGCTCATGCGGGGAAAGAAGGGGCATTGGCGCGGCGCATCAGGCGTCACGACCCGTCGCGGCACACCCCGGCGGCGCCGCCACAACCCATGAAAACAATGGCACTATTATGCCTGATCCGGCAGGATCTGGTCCATCATGCGCGCGGGCTCGGCACAGGGCGCCTTGCCGACGACCCGGGCCGGCACGCCGGCGACGGTGGTGTTCGGCGGCACGGAATGCAGCACGACCGAGCCGGCCGCGACGCGCGAGCAATGGCCGATCTCGATATTGCCGAGGATCTTGGCGCCGGCGCCGATCAACACGCCATGGCGGACCTTGGGATGCCGGTCGCCCGTCTCCTTGCCGGTGCCGCCGAGCGTCACGCCCTGCAGGATCGAGACGTCGTCCTCGATCACGGCAGTCTCGCCGACGACGAGGCCGGTGGCGTGGTCGAGGAAGATGCCCTTGCCCATCGGCACCGCCGGATTGATGTCGACCTGGAAGATCGTCGAGGAGCGGCTCTGCAGGTAATAGGCGAAGTCCTTGCGGCCCTCGCTCCACAGCCAGTGGGCCAGGCGATGCGTCTCGATCGCGTGGAAGCCCTTGAAATAGAGCACCGGCTCGATGATGCGGTTGCAGGCGGGATCGCGGTCGTAGACGGCCTGGATGTCGACGCGCACGGCGCTGGCGATCGCCGGATCGGCGGCGAAGGCCTCGGCGAAGGCCTGGCGGATGAATTCGGCGGAGAGGTCGCGATGGTGCAGGCGCTCGGCGATCCGGTGCGCGACCGCGTCCTCGAGCCGCTCGTGATTGAGGACGGTCGCATAGACGAAGCTCGCCAGCGCCGGCTCCGCGCGCATGATCTCCTCGGCCTGGTTCCGCATGTCGGACCAGAGCGGATCAAAGCTGGCGAGCGCCTCGCCGATCATGCGGGAATTCACGGCCGACATTGATGTCTCCTTCGCTGCCATCCATCATCGCAGCCATTTCGTGGGCCCACCCTAACATGGGGTGACGATGTCGAAAAACCGACATCCCCGGGGCCCGGATGCGTCCGATCGCCTCCTGGCGAAGGCGGTCCACGGAGGCCCGAAGACATATCGGCCAGACGCGAAATTGCAACGGAATTCCGAGGGATCGCCCGGCAAAGCGGTGCGCAAGATCCTCGCGCCGCCCGCCCGCCGGGATGAATCAGAATGTCCGCCGCATGCGCCAACCCTCTGGCGCAACGTGGTTTTTCTCGCTCAGCCGAGCCCCCGCCGAGTCAGGAACTCGAGCACGCCGGCCTTGTAGACCTTGTCGCCGACGGCGAGCATGTGGTCGCGCTTCGGGATATCGAGCACCTCGGCGCCGGGAATGATCGCCGCGAGGTCGGCGGCGGAGCCGGCGATCTCGTCCTTCTCGCCGACCGCGATCAGGGTCGGCACCCGCAGCGTCGCGAGATCATCGGCCGAAATCGGCTGCCGCGTCGCCTGCATGCAGGCGGCGAGCGCGACGCGGTCGCTGCGCGTCTGGTCGGCGAACTTGCGGAACATCAGCCCGACCGGGTCGGTGATCGTCTCGGGCTCTTCGGAACGGAGCGCGTCGACGACCGGCCCCCACGGACCGACGCCGGTGACGATGCCGTAGCCGAGGCCGCCCAGGATGAGCGACTTGACCATCGCCGGATGCGTCAGCGCCAGGATCGTCGCGATGCGTGCGCCCATCGAGTAGCCCATCACGTCGGCACGCGCGATATCGAGATGGTTCAACAGGTTGCGGGCGTCTTCTGCCATGACGGCGACGCGATAGGCGGCGACGTCATGCGGCTTGTCGCTGGCGCCGTGGCCGCGATTGTCGAAGGCGATGACGCGCCGGCCAGCCTTGACCAGCGTGTCGACCCAACCGGGATTGATCCAGTTGACCTTCATGCTCGACGAGAAGCCGTGGATCAGGAGGATCGGCGGGCCGGCACCCTCGTCCAGATAGGAAAGCGACACGCCGTTGGAGGAAAAGCTTTGCATGGGGGGATCCGCGATCGAGGTCCCGTCCTTATGCCGGATCGTGCCGACCGCGCCAAGGTGTCGCCGCGCCGGCGGCGCGGGCGCCCTGTTCATTGCGCCACCGCGACGCTATGGTCCCGCCACAACTGCTTCAAACCGACGGATCCGCGCCATGGCCGCCCATGTGATTCCCCACTTCCACAATGATTCCGGCGTCGAGAAAGTTGAGATCGGCGTGAAGGAATTCATGTGCGTCGGCGCCAAGCCGCCCTTCGACCATCCGCACATCTATATCGACATGGGCGACGACGCGGAGAAGGTCTGCTCCTACTGCTCGACGCTGTACCGCTTCAACGATCGCCTGCACGGCCCCGAGACGCTGCCGCCGGGCCACCTCTTCGTCGAACCGGTTGCCGCCTGACCCTGCCATGACGTCCCTCCGCGTCGGCATCGCAGGCGCGGGCATCGCCGGTCTGACGACGGCCCTGTCCCTTGCCCGTCGGGGCATCGCCTCGACGATCTTCGAACGAACCAGCGAATTGTCGGAAGTCGGCGCCGGCCTCCAGGTCTCGCCCAATGCCGGGCGGATCCTGGAGCGGCTGGGCCTTACCGAGGCGCTCGACCGCGCCGCCGTGCTGCCCGAAGCGATCGACATGCGCTCCGGCCGCACCGGCGAGCCGCTCGTCAGCCTGCCACTCGGCGCATCGGCACGCGCGGCCTATGGCGCGCCCTATCGCCTGCTCCATCGCGCCGATCTCCAGGGACTGCTGCTCGACGCGGCGCGCGCCGAGCCGCGCATCACGCTGAAGCTCGGTGCCGGCGCCACTACCGCCAGCCAGTCCGCCGGCGCCGTCACGCTGACCGCCGACGGCACCCCGCATGAACTCGACTGCCTTATCGCCGCCGACGGCGTCCGCTCGACGCTGCGGGCCGCCGTTTCCGGCGCGTCGGCGGCGAAGCCGGGCGGCCGCACCGCCTGGCGCACCACGATCCCGATCGGCCTGGTGCCGCGCGACCTGCCGCAGGGCCGCACCACGGTGCTTCTGAACCGCGCCGCCCATGTCGTCATCTATCCGGTGCGCGGCGGCCGCCTCGTCAATGTCATCCTCGTCATCGAGGAGGACTGGGACGGGCCGGACTGGAGCGCGCCGGGCAATGCCGAGGAGTTGCGGCATCGCTTCGACCGCGACAGCACGCGCTTCATCAGTCGCATCACCGCGCTCGACCTCAACTGGACGCGCTGGTGCCTGACCGAGGTCGACCCGCGCGGGCAATGGGTGCAGGGGCGCGTGGCCCTCATCGGCGACGCGGCGCACGCCATGGTTCCCTTCCTGGCGCAGGGCGCCGCCATGGCGATCGAGGATGCCGATGTTCTCGCGGAAAAGCTGGCGGCGGCGCCGGTTCCCGAGGCGCTCCGGCGCTACGAGGCGATCCGCCGCCCGCGCGCGACCCGGGTCTGGCGGATGGCTCGCCAGGCCGGGCAGATCTATCACCTCGGCGGCCCGATGGCGGCGGCGCGCGACGTCACCATGACGGCGCTCGGCGGCGAACGGCTGCTGCGCCGCTATGACTGGATCTATGGCTGGCAGCCGGACGAGATCGCCAGCCCGCGCTAGCCGCGCGCCAGCTCGGCGATCGCCGGGTAGTCGGTCTTGCCGGTCGCGAGGATCGGCAGGGCGGCGACCGTGACGATCCGCTTCGGCACCATGATCTCCGGCACGCCATGCGCCTTGGCGGACGCGATCAGCGCGTTGCGGTCCGGATTCGGCCGCTCGGTCACCAGCACGATCTGCTCGCCCTTGCGCTCGTCCGGCACGGAGACGGCGGCATGCACGTTGTCCGGCCAGACCTGGGCCGCATAGGCCTCGACCGCGGCGAGCGAGATCATCTCGCCGCCGATCTTGGCAAAGCGCTTGGCGCGACCGCGAATGGTGATGTAGCCCTCGGCGTCGAGGCTGACGATGTCGCCCGTATCGTGCCAGCCATCCGGCGTGCGTTCCAGGGCGCCCGGCGCGCTCTCGCGCATGTAGCCGAGCATGACGTTCGGTCCCGTGATCCAGAACCGGCCGCCCTCGTCGAGGCCCGGCACCGCCTCGATGCGATAGGACATGCCCGGCAGCAGCCGGCCGACGGTGCCGTCCCTGTGGTAGAGCGGCGTGTTGGCCGAAACCACGGGCGCCGCCTCGGTCGCGCCATAGCCCTCGAACAGCTCGATGCCGAAGCGGTCGCGCCAGAGCGTCCGCGTCGTCGGCTTGATCTTCTCCGCGCCCAGCACGACGAGGCGCAGCTTCGCGAAATCGCCGTCCTCGGCCATGCGACCCCAGCCGGCGGCGAAGGTGTCGGTGCCGATCAGGATGGTGGAGCCGCTGTCGCGGACAAGCGCCGGGATCTGCTTGTAGTGCAACGGCGTCGGATAGAAGAACACGCGCATGCCGATCGCGAACGGCGCGATCAGGCCGACCGTCATGCCGAAGGAATGGAACACCGGCAGCGGGTTGAACAGCGAATCGTCGGGGCGAAGCTCAAGCGTGCGCAGGAACTGCTCGACATTGGCGAGCACGTTGGCGTGCGTCAGCGCCACGCCCTTCGGCGCCCCCTCCGAGCCGGAGGTGAAGAGGAGCACGGCGACATCGTCCGGCTTCGCGCCCGACCAGCCATGCAGCCGGCGGGCGAACCAGGCCGAGACCACGCCCCGCACCTTGTCGAAGCTGCTGACCGACTTGCCGATGTCCTCGAGCCAGATTATCTCGACATGCTCGCCGAGCGCCGTGATCAGCTCGTCGAGCTTGCCCTCGGCGATGAAGCGCCGCGACGTGACGACATGGCGGATCTTCGCCGCCTTGCAGGCGACCATCAGGTTCTTCGGCCCGGCCGAGAAGTTCAGCATGGCCGGCACGCGGCCGAAGGCGACGAGTCCAAAGAAGACCGGCGCCACGGTGGCGACGTTCGGCAGCAGCACGCCGACGCGTTCGCCCTTCTCGGTCAGGCGGGCGAAGACCCGGCCCAGCACCATCGCGCCGATGACGACGCGATCGAAGGTGAGCGGCTTGCGCTGATTGTCCTCGATCACTTCGCGCTTGCCGCCGAATCGGTCGCGCGAATCGAGCAGCATGCCGAACAGCGTCTTGCGCCAGCGCCGCTCGTCGAGCGGGATCTCCCGGGTGGCGGGGCTCGGTATCGCGGTCGGCATGTCCATTTGCGCTGCGTCGCTCATCTCAGGTGTCGGACCCGCCGCACATCATGGGAACGGCGCGCCATCTTACAATGACGGCCGCCACACATGCGAGCGCCGACGCGCCGATGCGCGGAAAGCTTGGGAAAAGCGGGACCGCCGAGCATGGCGAGGTCCGACGGGTTCGGCCGCGCGGCGGCCCGCGAGGATGCCTTTCGCGTTGCCGGACCGCCCCATCCGCGCCGCGACGTCCCGCCACGACCCGCCACGCCCCCCCCCCCGGCCCGAACCGCGGCGGAATTTGCGAAGAAACATATCGTACGATATATCGTAACGACACAGCCTCCGCGAAGCGCCGGGCACGACACCCGGCAGAAATCGATACCATGGACCCGAGAGCGACGGACGACCGACGCGACGATGCCGGCCTCGAACACGGCGGAAGGCGCCCGGTCGCCTTCGAGACCGATCCGGGCGGCGCGGCCGGCGGCGCCTATCGCGGCCGGGCGGGCGGCCTGCGCATCGGCCGCATGGTGGCGGATGGCGACCTGCGCCTCGTCGTGCTCGCACTGCTCGAAAAGGCCCCCTGCCACGGCTACCAGGTCATCAAGGCGATCGAGGAGCTGACCTCGGGCAGCTACAGCCCGAGCCCCGGCGTCGTCTACCCGACGCTGGCCGCCATCGACGAAGCCGGCCACGCCCGCGTCTCGCCCGAGGGGCAGAAGCGGGTCTACGTGATCTCGGCGGCCGGCCGGCGGCATCTCGCCGACCAGCGGGCGGCGGCGGACGCGATCCTGGAGCATCTCGACACCATCGGCCGGCGCATCGCCCGCACCCGCGCCTGGCTCGGCCGCGGCGAGACGGGCCAGCGCGACGACCGCCCCGACCGCGACATTCCCGGCGTCGTACCCGAACTGAACGACGCCCGGCGCGCCCTCAAGGCGGCGATCGCGACGAAGATCCGCGCCTCGTCGGTCGCCCAGCACCACACCGCCGCGATCCTGATGCGCGCCGTCGCCGAGATCGCGGCGCTCGGCCTCGAGGACGAAGTCGACCTCTGAGGGACCATCGCCATCCGGGCGCGTCAATTTCACGGAGCCGTGCTTGCCCCCGCCGCCGGCCTGCTCTAGAGACGGATCCAGAAGAAGGAGACGAATGCGCAGAGACCTCATCTGAACCGCCCGACGCGGGATCCGAGGCGTCCGAATGGACGCTGTCTTTGTTCGCATTCACTTCTTTGGATAAATCATGCACTCCGCAGATCTGACGATCCGTGCCTATGACGGGGCCACGGACCTCGAGGCGCTGTCGGCCATCTGGTTCGACGCCTCCACCTCGGCACACGACTTTCTCGGCGCGCAGCGCCTGGAAGCGCAGCGCCATCTGATCGAAACGCTCTATCTTCCCAGCGCCGAGACCTGGGTGGCCAGCCACCAGGGACAGGCGGTCGGGTTCATCAGCCTGCTCGACCATTTCGTCGGCGGCCTGTTCGTTTCGCCACGGCACCAGGGCCTCGGCACCGGCAGACGGCTGGTCGCGCACGCCCTGGCGCTCAAGGGCGAGCTGGAGCTGGAAGTCTACACGCGCAACCTTCAGGCGATGTCGTTCTACAGCCGGCTGGGCTTCACGGAACTGTCGCGCCGCGAGCACGACGACGAAGGCCTGCCCTTCGAGAACGCCCGCATGCGGCTGAGAGCCTGAAACAGAAAGAGGACGGCCCTCGGGCCGTCCTCCCATCTCAAGACGGTGCCGGCGGGACGCGATCGTCCGGCCGGTCAATCCTTACGACGCCTTGTGGGCGAAGACCTGGATCTCGACCTTGAGCGCCGGATCGGCGAGCTTGGCCTCGACGGTGGCGCGGGCCGGCGCCGAGCCGGGGGCGAGCCACTTGTCCCAGACGGCGTTCATGGCGTCGAAATCCCCAATGTCCGGCAGCCAGATATAGGCGTAGAGGGCATCGGCCTTGGAGACGCCGGCGTCAGCCAGCAGGCGGTCGATCTTCGCCAGGACGTCGGCGGTCTGGCCGGCGACGTCGAGCGTCTTGTCATCGGCGACCTGGCCGGAGACGACGACCATCGAGCCGCTGGCGGGCCAGGTGACGACGCCGCTCATGCGCTGGTTCTGGTGCAGGCGAGTGATCATGAAATGTCCTCTCTCGTTCGAGAATCGTTCGGGGTGGGTGATGGAGAAGGCCGAACTATCCACGGCCGGGCCGCGCGCGGCAACCAGCGCGAGCCTTGCCCGCTGAGCCGGCCGGGGAAATCCCCGCCGCTCCTCGAAGCCAGTCATCCTCCCTCCCCCGACGAACCGGCCTGACGTCACTGCACGCCGCCCCGTGCGGCGCGACGTGCTATTCGCCGGAAATCCATGGCGCAAACCGCAACATCGCCATAATGACGTAAAACTTGCAGAATCAAAATTCTGACGATAATCTTTCAAGATCGAACGAGGACCGACGTGACCGACATGCAGACCACGCACTCCATCAGGACGCGCCTGACGCACGCGGCGAACACCGGAACGCGCTCCGCGCGGGCGATCGCGACGTTCATGCTGAACAGCCTGAAGGATCTCCCCTTCGAAACCGCCGCGAGCCTGGCGGAGCGCATCCAGGTCAGCGAAGCCAGCGTCGGACGTTTCTGCCGGGCGATCGGCTACGCCAATTTCAAGGATCTCAAGGAACACCTGAAAGACGACATCGGCGACCAGCCCTGGCTGATCAAGGATCAACTCGACCAGCTGCGCAACGCCTCGAGCCAGCGTGAGGAGCGCATCGCCCAGGCGCTCGAGATGGAGATGGCTGGGCTGGTGCACGTCTACGAATATGCCCACAGCCCGAACTGGCCGCGCGTGGTGGAGCGGCTGGCGAAGTGTCCGCGCGTCTTCGTCGTCGGCTTCCAGACCGATCGGGGCCTCGCGATGTATTTCGCCAACCAGCTGCAATATCTGCGCGACGGCGTGCAGCTGCTGGATCTGGCCGCCGGCAATTTCGCCGAGTTGCTCGCCCATGAAGGCGAAGCCTGCCTCGTGATGTTCGAGGGCCGGCGGTATTCCCGCCAGGCCAAGGTGCTGGCGTCAGAGGCCCGCGCCCATGGCGTTGCCGTCACGCTGATGACCGACCAGTTCTGCAACTGGGGCGCCGACAACAGCGACGAGATGTTTTCCGTGTCGACCCAGTTCAAGCAGTTCTGGGATTCGACCGCCCATCTGGCGATCCTCTCGAACCTGCTTTTGAACGACATCTTCCTCGCCCTTGGCGAAGAGGCCGAGGAACGGCTGCTCAAGACCGCGCGGCTCTACGGCGCGTTCACTGGCCATGTCGGCAACCCGCTCGTCCACATCGCAACATAACAACAAGAACAAACACCAACCGGAGATATCATGAAGACCTATCTGAAGACGCTGCTTCGCGGCGCGGCTCTGTGCGCGTCCCTTTCCACGGCCTCGGCTGAATCGCTGAAGCTCGCCACGGAAGCGGCCTACCCGCCATTCAACTATGTCGGCACCGACGGCAAGATCGAGGGCTTCGACATCGATTTCGGCATGGAACTCTGCAAGCGCATCGGCGCCGACTGCGAGTTCGTCGCGCAGGATTGGGACGGCATCATTCCCGGTCTCCTGACCAAGAAGTACGATCTGATCGTCGCCTCGATGAACATCACCGAGCCGCGCAAGAAGCAGGTCGCCTTCAGCGATCCCTACTACAAGACCGCCATGACCCACATCGTCGCCAAGGATTCCGGCATGACGGAATTCAGCAACGAGACGATGAAGGGCAAGGTCATCGGCGCCCAGACCGGATCGACGCAGGCGGAATACGTTCAGGCCAAGTATCCGGACGCCGATATCCGCCTCTACCCCTCGCAGGTCGAGCTCAATCTCGACATGTCGAACGGCCGCATCGACGTGATGCTGGGCGATCTCCTGCCCTCGATCGACTTCGTCAAGACCGAGGAAGGCGCCTGCTGCGAGGTCGCCGGGCCGCCGATCGTCGACCCGGCCTTTGTCGGCGAAGGCGCCGGCATCGCGCTGCGCCAGGAAGACACCGCCCTGCGCGAGCGCGTGAACAAGGCGATCGCCGAGATCCGCGCCGACGGAACCTTCAAGAAGCTGAACGACAAGTACTTCACCATCGACATCTACACGCTTCAGTAGTCGATGCGCTCCGGCCGGGGGATCGGTTTGCATGTTTGATCAGTTCTCTTTCGGGAACACCGGCTGGGGCGACGAATTGCTCAGCGGGCTGGGCGTGACGGTCCGTCTGGCCGCGGCGACCCTGCCCGTGGGGCTGCTGATCGGCTTCGGGGTTGCGCAGCTCCTGATGGCGCGGAGCTTCATGCTCCGTGCCGTCGGTGTCGGATACACGACACTGATGCGCGGCCTGCCGGAGATCCTGACGCTGTTCATGGTCTATAACGGCGTCGGCCTGGCGCTGAAGTCGTTCTCGCAGCATTTCGCGCCGGGCGGCGCCGGGTTCGACATCAGCCCCTTCGTCGCGGGCACCACGGCGCTGGCGCTGGTCTTCGGCGCCTTCGCCGCCGAGGTCATTCGCGGCGGCTTCATCGCCATTCCACGCGGGCAGATCGAGGCGGGCCAGGCCATCGGCATGAGCCCGGCGCAGATCTTCTGGCGCATCAAGCTCCCCCAGCTCTGGCGCTTCGCCCTGCCGGGGCTCGGCAATCTGTGGCTCGGACTGCTCAAGGACACGTCGCTGGTCTCGATCATCGCCGTCAACGACCTGATGCGGATGACGAAGGTCGCCGTCGGCGTCACCAAGCAGCCCTTCACCTTCTATCTCGTCGCCTGCGCCATCTACTGGGTCCTCTGCCTGTTCTCAGAGACGGCCCTGGCGCGCATGGAGCGACGCGCGAACCGCGGCGTGGCGAGGGCCTGACCCATGGATCTCATCGGCACTCTCCTGGCGAACTGGCCGCGCTTGCTCGACGGCACGGCGATGACGCTGAAACTGACGGTGACGGCGGCCCTGATCTCGGTCGTGATCACGCCGCTGCTGGCGCTCGGGCGGGTCCATGCCGGCCCGGTGGCCGGCGGCCTGCTGCGGCTCTACGTGTCCTTCGTGCGCGGCACGCCACTTCTGGCGCAGCTGTTCCTCGTCTTCTACGGATCCGGCCAGTTCCGGCCGTTCTTCCAGGAATGGGGCCTCTGGGGCTTCATCCGCGAGCCGTTCAACTGCTGCGTGCTCGTGCTGGTGATGTATACGACCGCCTACCAGGCGGAGATCCTGCGGGGCGGCATCCAGGCTGTCCCGCGCGGCGAGGTCGAGGCCGCGCAGGCCGTCGGCATGACCTATCGCCAGATCCTGCGCCGGGTGATCTTCCCGCACGCCGTGCGCTTCGCCTGGCCGGGTCTCGGCAACGAGATGATCATTCTCGTCAAGGGCTCGGCGCTAGCCTCGGTCGTCACCGTCTTCGACCTGATGGGCCGATCGCGGCAGATCTTCCTGCATAGCTTCGACTTCGCCATCTACATCTGGGCGGCAGCGATCTACCTGATGATCACCGCCTGCATCGTCCTGCTGTGGCGCCTGATCGAATTGCGCCTGGCGCGCCACATGCACCCCAGTTCCCCCCTTCCCGGAGCCTCGCCATGATTTCGTCGCCCGCGGCCAAGCCTGCCGACCGCCAGCCCGAACTCGTCCTGAAGGCGGAAGACATCACCAAGTCCTTCGGCGCCGTCGAAGTGCTGAAGGGGATCTCGCTCCAGGCCCGCACGCATGACGTGATTTCGATCCTGGGCGCCTCGGGCTCGGGCAAGAGCACCTTCCTGCGCTGCCTCAACCTGCTGGAAACGCCAACCTCCGGCCGCCTCGTCGTGCATGGCGAAGAGGTGAAGCTCGGTGGCGATCGCGGCCCCGACGCCCGACACGTGCAGCGCATCCGGGCCCGGCTCGGCATGGTCTTCCAGCAGTTCAACCTCTGGAGCCACCGCACCGTCCTCGAAAACGTCATGGAAGGGCCGGTCCATGTGAAGAAGCAGAAGGTCGCGGAGGCGCGCGAGCGGGCCGAGGCGCTGCTCGCCCGCGTCGGCCTCAGTCAGCGCATGGACATGTATCCCTCGCAGCTTTCGGGCGGACAGCAGCAGCGCGTGGCGATCGCCCGCGCCCTGGCGATGGAGCCGGACGCCATCCTGTTCGACGAGCCGACCTCGGCGCTCGATCCCGAGCTCGTCGGTGAGGTGCTCAAGGTCATGCGCGACCTGGCCGAGGAAGGCCGGACCATGATCGTCGTCACGCACGAGATGGATTTCGCCCGCGCGGTATCGAGCGAAGTCGTGTTTCTGCACGAAGGGCGGATCGCCGAGCAAGGCGCGCCCGACGCGATGTTCTCGGCGCCGAAGAGCGAGGAATTCGCGCGCTTCATCGCCAAGAGACACTGACTACCAAAGCATTCGAACAACAAGACTTTCGGTCGTTCGGCACTCTGCCGAGGCGGGCGGCTGCGCGCACGCGGCTGTCGCGTTCTCCACCGGGCCAGCGACACGGGACAAGCGACAAACCTGTCGAGGAAGACATGAAACAAGAAGAACGCCGCCAGATCATCATCTTCGGTCTGGGCGCCATGGGGCGGAAGATCGCCACGCTCGTACTCAAGCGCGGCTACGTCATCGCCGGCGCGATCGACTTCAATCCGCAGTCGGTCGGCAAGACGCTGTCCGAGCTGCTCGGCCCCGACGCACCGGCCTGCGACGTCCGCGTCAGCAATGACGCCGAGGCCGTGCTGGCGAGCATCCGCCATGGGGTCGTGCTGCAGGCGACGGCATCCTTCCTCGCCAGTGTGGAGCCGGCCATCCAGCAATGCGCCGCGCACGGCCATGACGTCATCTCGATCGCCGAGGAGATGTCCTGCCCGTCGGCGGCCGATCCGGCGGCCGCGCTGCGGCTCGACGAGGCGGCGCGCCGGCACGGCGTGCGGATCATGGGCACCGGCGTGAACCCCGGCTTCGCCATGGATATGCTCGTCCTGGCGCTGACGGTGCCGTGCGGCCATGTCAGCCACATTCGCGCCGTGCGCCGAAACAGCCTCTCCGCCTTCGGTCCGACGGTGCTGACCAGCCAGGGCGTCGGCCTCAGCCCCGAAGCATTCGAAGCCGCCGTCGCCGACGGCTCGGTGGTCGGTCATGTCGGCTTCCTCCAATCCGTCGCCCTCATCGCCCGCCATCTGAACTGGACGATCGATCGGCTCGAGGAGACGCGGGCGCCGATCCTGGCCACCGCGCGGCGCGAGACCCCCCATGTCACCGTCGAGCCCGGCCAGGTCGCCGGCTGCGTGCATTGCATCACCGCCTTTTCCGATGGCCGCGAGGTGCTGCGGCTTGAGCATCCCCAGCAGATCTGCCCGGAGACGGAGGGACTGCAGACCTCGGACGAGATCGTCATCACCGGGGACCAGGTCATCCGCATGACGATCACTCCCGAGATCAAGGGCGGCGACGGCACCGCCGCGGCTGCCGTGAACGCGATCGAGTACCTGTCCGCGGCGCAGCCGGGGCTGCTCGCTGTGACGGACCTGCCCGTGAACAGCCCCCGTCATTTTGCCAGCTAGGAGAGGAGAGCGGCGTTTGTCCAAACTTGGAAACTGGGTGCAAATCCACGACATCATCCTGGAGCCGCATCAGCGGCCCGCCTCGCTGCCCGAAGAAACCCGCCGCGTGCCGCTCGAGATGCGCGTGAAGGGCTGGCTGCTGGAGGAAACGGCCGAGCTCGGCGACACGGTCCGCATCCGCACGGCGATCGGCACGATCCTGTCGGGCGTCCTGATCGCCGACAATCCCGCCTATGGCCATGACTTCGGTCGGGCCGTGCCCGAGCTGCTGGCTGCCGGCGACGAGCTCGTCGCCTTGATGAAATCGAACGGCGCGGAGGCCTGACATGACTGAGCACGACTATGACAGCGTCATGGCGCGCAAGCCCGCGATCATGCTGGGCTCGCTCGGGCTCGACTACCAGCCCTTCATGCGCGACCCGATCGCCTTCGACTACGAGGCGCTGATGGGGCTGGTCCCCTATTCGATCGAGGAGATCCGCCAGGTCCAGGCCGCCTCGGGCATCGGGAGCACCGCGCTGATCGAGCTGCGCCAGCTGACGCAGCTGGCGCGTCGCTTGGCGCCGAAGGGCAAGGGCGCGCGCATCTTCGTCAAGGACGAGGCCTCCAATCCGTCGGGAAGCTACAAGGCGCGGCGCGCCTCGCTGAGCCTGCATCACGCGCAGCGCGCCGGCTTCAAGGGCGTCGTCTCCGCCACCAGCGGCAATTATGGAGCCGCCGTCGCCAGCCAGGCGGCACGCCGCGGCATGAGCTGCATCGTCGTGCAGGAGGTCTTCGACAGCCTGGGCATCGGCCAGCCGGAGATCCTGGAAAAAGGGCGCGCCTGCGAGATCTACGGCGCTGAAGTCCGCCAGATGTCGGTCGGGCCGGAGCTCTTCTACAGCTTCCTGCGCGTGCTGGAGGAGACGGGCTTCTTCAACGCCTCGCTCTATACGCCCTTCGCCATCGCCGGCGTCGAGCCGCTCGGCTTCGAGATCGTCGAGCAGATGCAGAGCGTCGTCGGACGCATGCCCGACGTGGTGATCTGCACCCATGCCGGCGGCGGCAACCTCACCGGCACGGCGCGCGGCCTGCGCAAGGCGGGCGCCACCGCCACGCAGGTGATCGGCGCCAGCGTCGATCTCTCCGGCCTGCACATGGCAAGCGACGTCGATTTCAACCGCAAGCACTTCACCACCGGCCACACCGGCTTCGGCATCCCGTTCGCCGGCTGGCCGGACCGCACCGACGTGCCCCGCAACGCTGCCCGCGTGCTGCGCTACATGGACCGCTACCTGCTGCTGAAGCAGGGCGAGGTGTTCTACGTGACCGAAGCGCTGGCGCGGCTGGAGGGCCTGGAGCGCGGCCCCGCCGGCAACGTGTCGCTGGCGGCGGCGTTCGCCCTCGCCCAGGAAATGGACGAGGACCGGACGATCGTCGTGCAGGAGACCGAGTATGCCGGCGCCGGCAAGCAGCCCTCGGCCCAGCTGACCTTCGCCCGTGCCCGCGGCGTCGAGATCCTGCGTGGCGATTCCGAACAGGAAGTGCCCGGCAAGAACGTGATCATTCCGGATCATCCGGGCCGCATCAAGGTCCGCGACATGGACATGACCCGGCTGCGCACCAGCCTGATCCGCAAGGCCGTCGCCGGTGCCGGTGGTGGCGAGATCAGCCCGGAAGTCGCCGCCTTCCTGGCCGCGGAAACCCAAACGGACGAGTCGTTCGTCCGCGCCGCGCTGAACTGAGCGAGAATGGGACGGAGGGCCGCCCGCCCTCCGTCCGCCTCCAAAAACCGGCCGTGAACGGCGGCTCAAGCCCGCACGCGCGCCCTTGCCTATGCGTCAATTTCGCTATAGACGAACTTTGTTCGCATATCGTGAATCGGAGGGGAATGTCGTGCGGCTCGAGGGCGGAACCGGCTCAGCTATATCTCAAAGTCCGTACTGGTGGGAGGCCCGAGACCGCGGCACCGACCAGCCGCTGCCATCCGGCGCGATCGACGTCGCGGTCATCGGCTCCGGATATACCGGTCTGAACGCCGCGCTGCGGCTGGCCCGCGCCGGCACCAAGGTGCTGGTCGTCGAGGCGGGCGACCTCGGCGAAGGCGGCAGCACGCGCAACGGCGGCATGGTATCCGGCACGCTCAAGGTCTCGCATCCGCAGCTGGTCAAGACATACGGCAAGGAACGGGCCGACCGGATCTTCTTCGAGGCGCAGAACTCGGTCCTGTTTCTCGAGAAGCAGATCGCCGAGAACGCGATCGACTGCGGCTACCAACGCCACGGCATGTATTTCGCCGCCTATGCGCCGAAGCACTATGACGACCTGGCGGTCGAGGCCGAGCAGCTCGACGCGCTCGGCGTCGAGACGCGCATGGTCTCCCGCGCCGACCAGAAGCGCGAGCTGAACTCCGACCTCTATTTCGGCGGCCGCATCACGACCTTCGCCGGCGGACTGCATCCGGCGCGCTATCACGCCGGGCTGGTCCGCGCCTGCCGCGACGCCGGCGTCCAGTTCGTCACGCGCTGCCGCGTCGAAGCGATGAACAAGGAAGGCGGGCGCTTCGTGCTCTCGACGGCGAAGGGCACGGTCCGCGCCGAGCGCCTGGTCGTCGCGACCAACGCCTATACCGATGGCAGCCTGTCCTGGTTCAAGCGCCGCGTCATTCCGATCGGCAGCTACATCATCGCGACCGAGGAACTCGATCCCGAGCGCCTCAAGGCGCTGATCCCGGGCAAGCGCATGATCCAGGACACCAAGCGCAACCTCTACTACTACCGCCTGTCACCGGATGGCCGCCGCATGATCTTCGGCGGACGCACCAGCTTCCGGCCGATCAGCGTGCTGGAGAGCGCGCGCCGGCTGCGCCTGTCCATGGCCGAGGTGTTCCCGAGCCTTGCCAATGTCGGCGTCACCCACAGCTGGACCGGCAACGTCGCGTTCACCTTCGACTCCCTGCCGCATCTCGGCTCGCGGGACGGCGTCCACTACGCGCTCGGCTGCTGCGGCCAGGGCGTCGCGCTGATGAGCCATTTCGGCCACTGCCTCGCCGGCGACATCCTCGGCACCGGCGAGACAAGCGCCTTCGCCTTCAACCCGATCAAGACCGTCCCCGGCTACACCGGCAATCCGTGGTTCATTCCCGTCATCGGCGAGTATTACCGCTTCCTGGACTGGCTCGATCGTCCTTCCCGCTCCTGATCAGAAAGGTCCAACATGATCCGTTTTGCCAATCCGCCGGCGGCGCCGCAGCCGCCGAGCCGCTATTCGCAGGTCGCGGTCGCGCCCGCCAACGCCGAATATGTCTTCCTGTCCGGCCAGGTCGGCCTCAACGACGACGGCAGCATCGCCGAAGGCGCAACGCGCCAGGCCGAATTGACCTGGAAGCACATTGAGACGCTGCTCGCTTCCGAAGACCTGACGCTCGCCGACGTCGTCAAGGTGACCGGCTACCTGACCAGCGCCGACGATGTCGGCGCCTACAAGGAAGTGCGCGACCGGCTGATGCCCGAGCCGCCGCCGGCATCCACCGTCGTCATCGTCTCGGGCTTCGTCGCCAAGGGCCTGCTGGTCGAGATCGACGTCGTCGCCGTCAAGCGCGCGTAAGGCTCAGGACGGTCGCGGCGTCATCACGAAGATCGCGACCGTCCGCTCGGTGGAGGAAGGGTTGAGGAAGGTGTGCAGGAGGCGCGGATCGAACGTCATCGAATCCCCGGCCTGCAGTTCGAAGCTCTCATTCTCCATCCGCACCACCAGCGTGCCGGAAACGACGTGGATGAACTCCTCCTCGGCGCGTAGCGAATAGAGCTTCTCGCCGCCCGTGCCGAGCGGCTCGATCTCGGTCCAGAGCGCCTGCAGACGAGTGCTGTTGCTGGCCGTCAGCAGCGAATCCGACACCCCGGTGCCGCCGAAGGAGACCTTCGGCCGCTCGTCGGCGCGGACGACGGTCGAGATCGTCGAATTGAACAGATCGCCGATCGAGAGCCCCAGCGCGTCACAGAGGCGAACCAGCGAGGCGACCGAGGGCGAGGTCTTGTCGTTCTCGATGTCGCTCAGAAAGCTCTTCGTCAGCTCGACCGTCTTGGCGACGCTTTCGAGCGTCAGGTTGAGCTGCCGGCGGCGCTCCTTGATCAGGCCGCCGAATTTCGGCGCCGGCTTCTGGGGCTTGCTGGCCGCGGGCGAAGTGTCCGTCTTCATCGGTAATCCTTGAACTCAGGGTGCATCACCCTCATACCGCATGTTCGCTAAAAACGAAATTAGTTGACTTATAGAGAAATTCGGGTAGGACAGTATAGATAAGGGGTAGGAGGAAATCTGCCCCGTTTCCAAGAGGGGAATTGTCGTGTCGAAGTCATTCAAGACCGGAATTTTGTGCGCCCTTGCGCTCGCCGCAGCAACGGCACCGTCCATAGCCGCCGATGCGCAGCCGTCTTTTGTTGGGGACAAGGTATTCACCGTCTGCACCGACGCGACGTTCCCGCCAATGGAGTTCTTCGAGAGCGCCGGCAACGCGGAACCGGTCGGCTTCGACATCGATCTCGCCAAGGCGCTGGCGACGCATTGGGGCGTTGAATCCCGCATCGTCGTCTCCGAGTTCACCGGCCTGCTTCCCGGCCTCGACGCCGGCCGCTGCGACGCCGTGATCAGCGGCATCCCGCTGACCCCGGAGCGCGTCGCCTCCTATCCGGGCATCCCCTATTTCTCCACCGCCGTCGTCGTCTTCGCGGCCGAGAAGTCGGACCTCGCGATCACCGACGCCGCCGAGCTGTCCGGCAAGACCGTCGCCGTCCAGGCCGGCACGAGCTACCTCGCCCGCCTCGAGAAGGTCAACGAGACGCTCGCCAAGGACGGCCGTCCCGCCATCCAGATCCAGACCTATCCGAAGCAGACCGACGTCATCCAGCAGGTGCTGGTCGGCCGCGCCGATGCGGCCGTGTCGCAGGACACGGAGCTGGCTTACCGCAACCTGCAGAAGCCCGGCCAGTTCAAGACCATCTACGCCTTCCCCGATACCAGCGACTTCGCCGTGTTCGTCAAGCGCATCGACGGTGATGAAGCCGCCGTCAGCGCGTCCGTCGCCGCCCTCGTCAAGGAAGGCAAGCTCGCCGAAGTCGCCAAGAAGTGGGGCACCTCGGTCGACAGCCTCGTTCCCGGCGTGAGCCAATAATCTCGGGCGGGGGTGGAGATACGACATGGCCTTTGATAGCTCGGTCTTCTTCGGGGCGCTGTTCTCGACCGCGTTCCTGAACGGAGCCCTGGTCACGGTCTTTCTGGCACTGTTGTCGCATGGCGTCGGCATCCTGATTTCCATCCCCGCCGCCCTCTACATCAGCGGGCCACCCAGCCCGCTTCGCTGGCTCGTCAAGGGTGTCCTCGGCGTCCTGCGCGGCGCGCCGACGCTGCTGCAGCTTCTGTTCGTCTGGAACGCGCTGCCGCAGTTCTTCCCGGTGTTCCGCGAGCCCTGGTTCTCGCCCTTCCTGGCGGCCTGGATCGCGCTCAGCCTGAACGAGGCCGCCTACCAGACCGAGATCAACCGCGCCGCGCTCGGCGCCATCGATCCCGGCCAGAAGGCCGCCGGCGTCGCGCTCGGCATGACGCGGTTCCAGATCCTGCGCAAAATCCTGCTGCCGCAGGCGGTGCGCGTCGCCCTGCCCTCGACCGCGAACGAGTTCATCACGCTTCTGAAGATCACCTCGCTCGCCTCGGTCATCTCGCTCTCCGAGCTGATGAGCGTCACTTCGCGCGCCGTGGCGACCACGTTCCAGTTCACCGAGTACTACGCCGCCGCGCTCGTCTACTACCTGGTCATGGTCTACGTGCTGGTATTCCTGCAGTCGCGGCTCGAGCGTCGTCTCGTCTGGAACACCTCCGCCGCCGAGGCCTCGCCCGGCATGCTGCAGAAGGCGATGGCCTTCTACCGCCGCTCCTGACCCTCATTTCGATTGGTGATCCTCGTGTCCGAAATGATCCGCGTCGAGAACATCAGCAAGCGCTACGGCGATTTCCTCGTGCTGGACAAGGTCAGTCTGTCCATCGCCAAGGGCGCCAAGGTCGTCATCTGCGGCCCCTCCGGGTCCGGCAAGTCGACCCTGATCCGCTGCATGAACTACCTCGCCCCGCATGACACCGGCGCCGTTTCGATCGACGGCGTCGAACCGAAAAACCGCCGCGCCTGCGAGGCGGTCCGGCGCGAGGTCGGCATGGTGTTCCAGAACTTCAACCTGTTCCCGCACCTGACCATCCTCGAAAACTGCATCCTGGCGCCGATGATGACGCGCAAGCTGTCGCGCGCCGCGGCGACGGAGCGGGCGCATCAGTATCTGAAGCGCGTCCATATCGCCGAGCAGGCCAGCAAATATCCGTCGCAGCTGTCGGGCGGCCAGCAGCAGCGCGTCGCGATCGCCCGCGCGCTCTGCATGGAGCCCAAGGCCATCCTGTTCGACGAGCCGACCTCGGCGCTCGATCCCGAGATGGTCGGCGAAGTGCTCGACGTGATGGTGGAGCTCGCCGGCGACGGCATGACCATGGTCTGCGTGACGCACGAGATGGCCTTCGCCCGCAAGGTCGCCGACCAGATCGTCTTCATGGACAAGGGCCAGATCGTCGAGGTCGCGCCGCCCGAGCAGTTCTTCACCGCGCCGACGTCCGCCCGCGCCAAGACCTTCCTGTCGCAACTCCAGCACTAACCGCCCCCTGAATTTGGGATCGGGCCGCCCGGCGCCTCCTCGCGCCACGGCTTCGCTCGCCCCGAGCAAATGGAAACCGCTATGACCGAATTCGACTTCGACGCCGCGCGCAAGGACATGGGCCGCTGGTACTGGTGGGGCATCCCGACCTTCTTCCGCTGCGAGTGGAACGAGGATCCGGCCGCCAGCGACATCGCCCTGCTCGGCGTCCCGCACAGCTCCGGCAACGGCTCGACCGAGCGCGACCAGCATCTCGGCCCCCGCGCCGTCCGCCACGTCTCGGCCCAGTATCGCCGCAGCCATGGCCGCTTCGGCATCACGCCGTGGGATCTCGCCCGCATCAACGACGCCGGCGACGTGCCGCTGCCCGAGGCGATGGTCAACGACGTCTGCGTCGAGCACATCGAGGCCTATGCCCGCCGCTTCAACGATGTCGGCACGCGCCTCGTCTCGATGGGCGGCGACCACGGCATCACCGGCCCGCTGCTGAAGTCGGTCGCCGGCCCGCATTCGAAGCTGACCAACGGCCAGAAAGTGGCGCTGGTGCATTTCGACGCCCACACCGACAGCTACCGCCACATGCCGCATTGGCTCGGCAGCCGCCGCTCCTCGGCGCATTGGGCGAGCTACACGGTCGAGGAAGGCCATGTCGACGCGCACGCCTCGACCCAGATCGGCATTCGTCCGAATGTCGGCACTCCCGGCTCGAAGAACACCAGCGAGGAGCTCGGCTACCGCATCATCGGCATGGACGAGATCGAGGAGATCGGCGTTCAGGGCGTGGTGAAGACGATGCGCGAGCGGATCGGCGACCTGCCGGTCTACGTCACGTTCGACCTGGATTCGCTCGATCCGGCCGACGCCCCCGGCGTGTCCAACCTCGAGCCCGGCTATCCCGGCATCCGCATCGGCGACGCCATGCGCATGCTGCAGGGCCTGCGCGGGCTGAACGTCGTCGGCGCCGACGTCGTCTGCATCATGCCGACCAAGGACAACCCGAACAACATCACCGCGATGAACGCGATGGTCGTGATGTTCGAGCTGCTGTCGCTGATGGCCGACTACAAGAAGAACCACGCCCCCGCGTAGTTCCTTCCCGCCCAGCCACTCCCCTTCCCTGTCACGAGGACGCCCGATGAGCCTGCCCCTGAACGATCCCTCGCTCCTGCGGACCCAGTGCTACGTCGACGGCGTCTTCGTCGGGGACGGCGAGACGCCCGTCACCAATCCGGCGACGGGCGCGGAGCTGGCGCGGGTGCCCGCCTTCGGCACGCAGGAAGCGACCGAGGCCGTCGAGGCGGCTGAGCGCGCCTTCCGGCCGTGGGCGGCGCGCGTCGCCAAGGATCGCGCCAACATCCTGCGCCGCTGGTTCGACCTGATCGTCGAAAACCGCGACGACCTGGCGCTGATCCTGACCTCGGAGCAGGGCAAGCCGCTCGCCGAGGCGAAGGGCGAGATCGACTACGCCGCGGCTTACGTCGAGTTCTACGCCGAGGAGGCGAAGCGGATCGCCGGCGAGACGCTGCCGAGCCACCGCGCCGACGGCCGCATCCTGGTGCTGCGCCAGCCGACGGGCGTCGTCGCGGCGATCACGCCGTGGAACTTCCCGGCTGCGATGATCACCCGCAAGGTCGGCCCGGCGATCGCCGCCGGCTGCACCGTCGTGCTGAAGCCGGCCGGCGAGACGCCGCTGACGGCGCTGGCGCTGGCGGAACTCGCCGCACGCGCGGGCCTGCCGGCGGGCGTGCTCAATGTCGTCACCGGCCCGGCGCGGCCGATCGGCGAGGTGCTGACCTCGCATCCCGCCATCCGCATCGTCGGCTTCACCGGCTCGACCGAGGTCGGCAAGCAGCTGATGCGGCAATCGGCAGGTACGGTGAAGAAGGTGGCGCTGGAGCTTGGCGGCAACGCGCCCTTCATCGTCTTCGATGACGCCGATCTCGACGCGGCCGTCGAGGGCGCGATCCTGTCGAAGTTCCGCAATGCCGGTCAGACCTGCGTCTGCACCAACCGCATCTATGTCCAGCGCGGCGTCGAGGCGGCTTTCACCGAGAAGCTCGCCGCCGCCGTCGCGGCGCTGCAGGTCGGCGACGGGGCGAGCGAGAACGTGCAGCTCGGGCCGCTGATCAACGAGAAGGCGGTCGAGAAGATCGAGGAGCACATCGCCGATGCGCTTTCGAAGGGCGCCCGGACGCTCGTCGGCGGCAAGCGGCATGCCCGCGGCGGCACCTTCTTCGAGCCGACGCTGCTTTCCGGCGTCGACGAGACCATGCAGGTGGCGGGCGAAGAGACCTTCGGTCCGCTGGCACCGGTGTTCGTCTTCGACGACGAGGCCGAGGTGGTCGCCAAGGCGAACGACACCGAGTTCGGCCTCGCCGCCTACCTCTATACCCGCGACATCGGCCGCATCTTCCGCGTCGGCGAGGCGCTCGAATACGGCATGGTCGGCATCAATTCCGGCCTGATCTCGACCGAGCTGGCGCCGTTCGGCGGCGTCAAGGAGAGCGGCAACTCCCGCGAGGGCTCGCATCACGGCATCGAGGAATTCGTCGAGAAGAAGTACCTCTTCGTCGGCGGCCTCGATCGCTGAGGCTTCCGCAAGAATCACCGAACTGAAACGGGCCCCTCGGGGCCCGTTTCTCGTTTCGATCGAGCCGGCTCAGATCGCCGGGATGAGGCCTTCGGCCTCGAGCGTGGTCCAGAGCTCCTCGGGAATGTCGCGCTCGAACCACTCGACATTGCCCTTTACCTGCGCCGCCGTCTTGGCGCCGATCACCACCACGGTGGAGGCCGGGTGGCGCAGCGGATACTGGATCGCGGCGGCCGGCAGCGGCACGTCGAAGCGGCGGCAGACGGCCTCCAGCTTGTCGACCTTGGCGAGGATCTCGGCCGGCGCGTCGACATAGTTGAACTTCTTGCGGCCCGAGGTCGACGCCAGGATGCCGGAGTTGAAGACGCCACCGATCACCAGGTCGACGTCGTGCTTCTTCGCCAGCGGCAGGAAGGTCTCGGCCGCATCGCCGTCGAGCAGGGTGTAGCGGCCCGCCAGCAGGCAGACATCGAGATCGGCCTCCTGCATGGCGTCGCGGATCACCTGCCATTCGTTGACGCCGAGGCCGAAGCCGGCGATCAGGCCCGCCGCCTTCAGCTCGCCCAGCGCCTTGAAGCCGCCGCCCTTGGTCAGCGCATTCCAGTGATGGTCGTGCAGTTCGCCATGCGTGACGCGGCCGATATCGTGCAGGAACAGGATGTCGAGACGGCCAAGGCCGGTGCGCTGGCGGCTATCGTCATAGGAACGCAGGATCGCGTCGTAGGAGTAGTCGAACACCTCGCGGAACGGCAGGCCGTTGCTCCAGCCGGAATCGAACTCGTTCTTCGGCGCTTCCGGCGGCAGTACGCGACCCGGACGGTCGAAGCTCATCAGGCGACCGACCTTGGTCGAAACGCGGAAGCTTTCCGGATCCTGCTCGCGCAGGAAATGGCCCATCAGGTGCTCCGAACGACCGAGGCCGTACATCGGCGCGCTGTCGAAATAGCGCAGGCCCGCGTCCCAGGCGGCCTGCATCGCGCCCTCGGCGTCGGCAAGCGCGACCGGCGCATAGAGGCCGCCGAAAGGCGCGGTACCGAGGCCGAGCAGGGTCAGGTCGATGTTCGAGCGCTTGAGATGCTTCTTGTCAGAGGCTTTCACGATTCAACGTCCATGGTCAGAGTAGGAGCACGGGCCCTGCGCCCTCCCCGCGACGACGTCGTCCGCGGCGGAGCCGGCCGCATGGCCCGGCGCTGCGAATCGGTCCTCCCGAGAAGCATCGCGCCACCGAGAAGGGACACGAGAAGCGGATCGGCGACAAGCGGGCTGATGACGTAGCGCCAACCGACCTGCGTTGCCCGACGATCCCGGCAATGCCGCCCTGCTCGGATGGGCAGACCGGTTTGGGCATGACCGGCTAACCCGAAGCGGCGATCCAGTCACGGAAACCGCTCTCGATCGCGCCACCATGTGCCCGGTGTTCGTCGACACGGCCTTTCGCGTGACCCGCATCGACCGACCAGATTCCGTTTGCACTCCATGTGAGATCGATCTCATATTGATGTGAGATCGATCTCATGCGGAGTTTCCATGAAGCCGAGATCTGCCACGCTCCTGGATGTCGCCCGCGAAGCCGGCGTTTCCCGCGCCACCGTCGCCCGCGTCCTCAGTGCTGGCGGCTATGTCGGCGAAGAGACGCGCCTGCGGGTCGAGGAAGCGGTACGGCTAACCGGCTACCGGCCGAACGTGATGGCCCGCAGCCTCAGGACGCAGCGCACCTACACGATCGGCCACATCACGGCCGAGTTCACGCAGAACCCCTTCTTCGCGCATGTCGCCCGCTCGATCGAGCGGGAGGGGCTGGCCCATGGCTACAAAACGTTCCTGTACAATCAGGACGGCAGCGACGCGCATGAGCGGGCCGGCGTCGAGCAGTTCATCGAGCGCCGGGTCGACGCCGTCATCTTCACCTACCCACGCGATCCGCAAAGCCTTGCCATGCTGCGGGCCGCGGCCATGCCGGTGGTGCAGATCGAGCGCGACTTGACGGCCGATACGGACGCCGTCCTGGTCGACAACTACGCCGGTGCCGCCGCCGGCATGGCACATCTTCTGCAGCTCGGGCATCGTCGCATCGCCTTCATCGGCGGCGATCCCGACCTGCATCCGCGCTCCAGCCGCCGCCCGCGCTCCGTCGAGGAGGAACGGCTCGACGCCTATCGCGACGCGCTCGCCGGCGTCGGCGCCAGCATCGACGAGAAGCTGATCTGGCTCGGGCGATATTACGAGCCCGACAACGGCATCAACATCGCCGGCTATCGCGCCATGAAGGCGCTACTGGAACTACCCGAGCGCCCGACCGCGATCTTCACGGGTTGCGACGTGCTCGCCGCCGGCGCCCTGCAGGCACTCTACGAGGCCAATCTCCGCATTCCCGACGACATGTCCGTCGTCGGCTTCGACGACACCACGGCCCGCATCCTGGCCCCCCGGCTGACCTCCGTGGCCCAGCCGATGACCGAGCTCGGCAAGACAGCGCTGCAGCTCGCCCTGACGCAGATCGACAACTCCGGCGTCGAGCCCCAGACCATCATCCTGTCGCCGCATCTGATCGTCCGCAACTCGACCGCTCCCCTCCGCGGCTAGCGCCAACACGCTGTGGAGGGCCTTGACCGGCAAGAACCGATCAACCCGAACGGAAAGGAGGCACGACCACCCCATAGGATCTCCGAAGACCAAGAATAATCATCGTCTAGAGAAGGAAACGCTATGAAGTTGTTTGGCAATGCCCCCCGCCGGGGCAGGGCACGGGTCTTTGTGCGCCTTGCTACCGCTGCTTTCATCAGTCTTTCGCCGCTCGCCGCTCAGGCGCAGGAGACCGTGAAGCTGAACTTCTGGGACATGATCTGGGGGCCTCCCGAATATATCGACTCGGCCAAGGAGCTCGTAGCCCAGTTCAACAAGGAAAACCCGGGCATCCAGGTCGAGTACCGCTCCGTCCCCTGGAACAACTGGTATCAGACCTTCGTGACCGCAATCAGCTCCGGCACGGCGCCGGACCTGTCGACCGGCGCCGGCTACCAGGCCGTGCAGCTCTATGACCAGGGCGCGATCCGACCGATCGACGACGTCATCGAGGAGCTGAAGGCGGACGGCGAACTCGCCGACTTCCTGCCGAACACCGTCGACACGCTACGCTATGACGACCATTACGTGGCGCTGCCCTGGGGTATCGACATCCGCGTCTGGTTCTACCGCAAGGACCTTTTGGAACAGGCCGGCCTGAAGGTTCCGACCACGTGGGAGGAACTGCGCGCCGCCGCCAAGGCCACCACCAAGGACGGCCGCTACGGCATCGTCGCCTCCGGTGACACCGGCGGGTCGCACTTCCTCTACAGCGCTCTTCTCAACAATGGCGGCGGCCTGTTCACCGCCGATCGCAAGCTCGACCTCCGCAACGAGCGCAACAAGGAGGCGTTCGACGCCCTCGCCGGCATGGTCGCCGACGGCTCCGTCAGCCCGGCCAGCACCGGCTACAACAGTGACGACCGCCGTGCCGCCTTCAACCGGGGCCAGGCCGCCTTCACGCTCGACGGCCCGGGCCTGATTGCCCAGGCCGGCGACCAGGCCGCCAATATCGGCGTTGTGCCGCCGCTCGCCGGCATGCATGGCGACAAGGGCACGATCTTCTGGGTCAACAACATCATGGTCTATGAACAGACCAAGCATCCGGAAGAGACCAAGACCTTCCTGAAATGGTGGTCGAAGAACCAGCTGCCGCTCTGGACCAAGGGCCAGTCCGGCCAGTTGCCAACCCGCGCCTCGATCGCGGCCAACGACTACTTCAAGAACGACCAGGCGCGCGCCTTCGTGCTGGAGCAGTATGTGCCGATCGGCAAGACGACCGCCACCCATGCGTCCGGCATCTTCCCCGCACTCAATGATCTCGAAGGCGAAGGCGCCATGCAGGCCTTCGCGCAGGAACTCTGGCAGGGCAAGCCGATCGACCAGGTCGTCGATACGGCCGAGGCACGTCTCAAGTCGATCCTGAAGGAATAGTCACGTGTCGGTCCGGCCCCTGCCTGCCGGCGAAACCACGACCTGGCGCGCAAGCGCCAGGGAGTGGCTGCGCTCGGGCAACTCCCTCCCCTTCTGTCTGCTCGCGCCGTCGATCTTCCTGATGCTCGCGGTCATCGCCTATCCGATGCTGACCGGGTTCTATTACGGGTTCACGACCGGCTCGCTGCTCAAGACCGGCAAGTTCGTCGGGTTCGACAACTACATCCGCCTGCTGCAGTCGGCGGACTTCCTGCACGCGCTGTGGTTCAGCTTGATCTTCGCCGTCTTCAACGTGATCGGGTGCTATGTGCTCGGCCTCGGATTGGCGCTGCTGATGAACCAGGACGTGCCGTTCCGCGGCTTCTTCCGCGTCGCGCTGCTTCTGCCGTGGATCGTGCCGTCGATCGTCTCGATCGTCAGCTGGCGCTGGATGATGGCCGACCAGCACGCCCTCTTCAACCAGATCATCGGCCTATTCGGCGGCAGCCCGATCTACTTCCTGAGCGACGAGCACTGGGCGATCGCCGCCGTCATCGCCATTAAGATCTGGCGCTCCTTCCCCTTCATGATGCTGTCGCTGCTCGCCGCGCTGCAGGGCATCGACCGCAGCCTCTACGAGGCCGCGTCGCTCGACGGCGCCTCGCGCTGGAACCAGTTCCGCTATGTGACACTGCCGCAGCTCAGCAACATCTCGATCGTGCTGTGCCTCTTGATGACGATCTGGACGGTCAACGACTTCGACACGCCATGGCTCTTGACCCAGGGCGGGCCGGCCAACGCGACCGAGAACCTCGTCCTACTCGCTTATCGCTACACCTTCGGGCGCAACGATGTCGGCCTCGGCTCCGCCGTCTCCTTCATCACGCTTGCGATCCTGATGGTGCTCGTCGTCATCCTGCTGCGTCGCCAGAGGGAGCGCTGACATGGCCCATTCTGCCTCCCCGAACCGCAAGCGCTGGATGATGTTCTGGCTGCTCGTCGTCATCACCATCGTCATCAACCTGCCGATCATCCTGATGGTGATGAACTCGTTCCAGACGACGGAACAACTGGTCAACCGCACGAGCATCCTGCCGCACGACCTGACGCTCGCGAACTATCGCTATCTGAACGAGCGGACGAATTTCTGGACCTTCCTCTGGAACTCGTTCACCGTCTCGGGCGTCAGCACGATCACCAGCGCGGCCATCGCGGCGCTGGCTGGCTACGCGCTCTCGCGCTTCCGCGGCCGGCTGATCACCGGCTATTCGCGGGCGCTCTTCGTCGTCCAGATGTTCCCGATCATCCTGGCGCTGATCCCGCTGTTCATGCTGTTCCGCTCGCTCGGCCTGATCAACAGCCCGTGGTCAGTGATCATTCTCTACACAGTGGTGCACCTGCCCTTCGCGACCTGGATGGCGCGGGCCTTCTTCGACACCATCCCGCGCGAGCTGGAAGACGCGGCCCTGGTCGACGGCTGCTCGCGCTTCGGCGCCTTCGTCCGCATCGTGCTGCCGCTCTCGGGCCCCGGCCTCGCGGCGATCGGCATCTTCTCGTTCCTGTTCTCCTACAACGAGTTCTTCGTCGCCAACGTCTTCCTGCGTGACCAGGACGCCATGACCCTGCCGGTCGGCATCACGATGTTCATGCAGCAATACTCGACCGACTGGGGGAGCTTGATGGCCGCCGCCACGGTCACCGTCATCCCGACCTTCATACTGTTCCTCGGCATCCAGAAATGGATCACCTACGGGGCTGTCTCCGGCGGCGTCAAAGGCTGACGCCGTCCTCCAACAAGACCAACAAAATCAAGGAAACGCATCGTGTCCCAGCAAATCCGCGTCGGCATCGTCGGCTGTGGCGAGGTCGCGCAGGTCATCCATCTGCCCGCGCTCCGCGACCTCGCCGATCTGTTCCGCGTCACCGCGCTCTGCGACGTCAGCCCTTCGGTGCTCGAGACCGTCGGCGGCCAGTGGCCGGAAGCCGGCCGCTACGCTGACTATCGCGACCTGGTGGCTTCGGCCGACGTCGACGCCGTCCTCGTCGCCAACCCGAACGTCTACCACGCCGAAGTCGCCATCGCTGCGATCGAGGCCGGCAAGCACGTGCTGATCGAGAAGCCCTACTGCGTCTCGCTGGCCGAGGCGGACGCGCTCGAAGCCGCCGCCGCCAAGGCCGGCGTCACCGTGCAGGTCGGCTTCATGCGGCGCTACGCCCCCGCCTTCACCGAGGCGGTCCGCCATCTCGAAAGCCGGCGCGGCGACATCCTTCTGGCCCGCGTGCACGACGTCATCGGCCCGAACGCGTCGATCATCAATTCGACATCGAACGTCGCGCGCGGCAAGGACGTGCCCGAGGCGCTGCTCGAAGAGGGCCGGCAGCGCATGAGCGCCGCGGCAAAGGCCGCCGTCGGGGTCGGCGAGGGACCAAAGTTCTCCGCCTACAACCTGCTGCTCGGCCTTTCCAGCCACGACATCTCGGCGATGCGCGAACTGCTCGGCCGGCCGAAAGCCGTCCTCAACGCGACGCAGCGCAATGGCGGCCGGGTGATCACGGCGAGCTTCGACTACGGCCATTTCGTCTGCCAGTTCGAGACGGCCGTCGACCAGATCCCGCATTTCGACGCGCATGTGGAAGTCGTGACGCCGACCGAGATCCTGCGCATCGCCTACGACACGCCCTATATCCGCCATTTGCCGGCCAAGCTGACCGTGCTGAAGGGCCATGGCACGGCCGGCACATCGACCGATACGAGCTTCCCGACGCGCTACGATTCCTTCGGGGTCGAATGGCGTGACTTCCACACCAATGTCACGGAAGGCCGGACACCCAAGACGTCGCTCGCCGACGCGCGCGCCGACCTGGAGATCTTCCGCGACATGATCGCGCTCATGCAGTAACCGCCTCAGACGCGCGGCGGGCTCGCATCATCCTCGTCATCGAGCAGGATGCGCTCCGCCGCGCCGTCGAGATCCTCGTACTGGTCGCTCTTCAGCGACCAGAAGAAGATCCAGAGCGCGACCACGCCGAAGAGGATCGCCAGCGGGATCAGGAAGACGAGACTATCCACGGCCGGCTGCCCTCGCCTCGGGGGCGGCGGTTTCCGGCGTCGTCGTGACGGCGGCAGCCCCCGGCGCCTCGGGCTTCGTCTGCCCGCCGCGACCCGCCCTCAGCCGCAGCGCGTTGGCGACCACGACGATCGACGACAGCGACATGGCGAGCGCGGCGACCAGCGGCGTGACGAAGCCGGCGATGGCGATCGGCAGCGCGATCAGGTTGTAGAGGATCGAGATGCCGAAGTTCTGGCGGATGAGCTTTCCCGCCTCCTTCGAGACGGCGAGGGCCAGCGGCACGGCGCCGAGGCCCGGCCGCAGGAAGACGAAATCCGCCGCCTTGCGACCGATGTCGGCGGCCGTCGCCGGCGCCATCGAGACATGCGCCGCCGCCAGCACCGGCGAGTCGTTCAGGCCGTCGCCGACCATCAGCGTCCTGTGGCCATCGCGGGCGAGCGCCTCGATCCGCGCCAGCTTGTCGGCCGGCAGCATCGCCGCCGTATAGTCGCCGATGCCGAGCTCGGCGGCGACCCGCGCGACGGCCGGCAACTGGTCGCCCGACAGCATCAGTGGCGAAAGCCCCTGCTGGCGGAGTGCCGTCACGGCCTCGCGCGCATCGGGGCGCAGATCGTCATGGAAGGCGAAGCGCGCGAGCACCCTGCCGTCGCGGCCGAGAACCGTTCCGGCCCCGTCCGAGACATCCGTCAGGGCGGCCCAGCCGACGCGTCCGAGCCGATAGACGGCGCCGTCCCGCGCCACCGCCTCGATGCCCTGCCCCGGTAGTTCGGTGACGCGGGTGAACACGATCCCGGCCGGGTTCCCACCGAAGCGGTCCGCGATCGCGCGCGAAGCCGGATGGTTGGACGTCGCCGCCAGGGCAGCGGCGATCCGCGCCGCCGCCGGATCGATCGCGGCATCCTCGTCGAGCCGCAACCGGCCGAGCGTCAGCGTGCCCGTCTTGTCGAAGGCGACGCTGTCGATCTCGGCCATGCGCTCCATGGCCGAGCCGTCCTTGACCATGATGCCGTTCTCGAACAGGCGCCGCGCCGCGACGACCTGGACGATCGGCACGGCGAGGCCGAGCGCGCAGGGACAGGTAACGATGAGAACGGCAATGGCGATGGTGATCGCCTGATGCCAGTCGCCGGTCGCCACGAGCCAGCCGACGAAGCTCAGCAACGCCGTCGCATGGATGACGGGCGAATAGAGCTGTGCCGCGCGGTCGGCCAGGCGGCGATAGCGCGCCTTGCCGCCCTCGGCGACCTCCATCAGGCGCACCATCTCGGCGAGGAAGGAATCGGCGCTGCGGGCGACGACGGTCATCGTCAACGGACCGGTCAGGTTGAGCATGCCCGCCTTGAGCGATGAGCCCTCGGCAACCGGCTGCGGCAGGCTCTCGCCGGAGACAACCGAGCAATCGAGCTCGGACTGGCCGGTCGCCACCACACCGTCGACGGGAATGCGATCCCCCGCCGCCACCATGAGCGTCATGCCGGGCTCGATCTCGGCGAGCGGCAGGTAGTCGCGCGAACCGTCGGCGCGCAGCACGGCGGCGCCCCGCGGCGCGAGGCGAACCAGCCCGCTCACCGCCTGGCGCGCCCGCTCGCGCATCATGTGGTCGAAGACCCGCCCGATCAGCAGGAAGAACAGCAGCGACGTCGCCGCATCGAAATAGGCGTGCGGACCGTTCTGATAGGTGTCGTAGACGCTCATGCCGAAGGCGAGCAGCACGCCGATCGAGATCGGGACGTCCATGTTGGTGCGACCGTGGCGGAGCGCATTCCAGGCCGAGCCGAAGAACACCTGGCCCGAGTAGAACAGCGCCGGCAGCGCCAGCACGGCGGAGATCCAGTGGAAGGCCTGGCGCGTGCCGGGCTCGGCGCCGGACCAGACCGACACCGAGAGCAGCATGATGTTCATCGACGAGAAGCCGGCGACCGCCAGCGCGCGCAGCAGCCAGGCAAGCTGCGGATCGCGATCACTCTCGCCGGCGTCGAACAGGTGCGCGGCATAGCCGAGGCCGTCCAGCGTCTCGAGCAGCGGCGGCACGTCGGCGCCGGTCCATTTCACGCTGACGCGCCGGGTCGAGAGATTGACCCGCGCATGCGTCACGCCGGGGAGCGCGGCGAGGCCGCGCTCGATCTTGCGGATGCAGTCGGCGCAATGCACCGCCGGCACGGCGAGGTCGACCTGGCGAACGCCGTCGCCAAGGTCACGGCTCGCCAGTTCCAGCTCCTCCCGCGAGACGGGAGCCTGGAGCGGCCGGGCGGCGGCCGCCGCGTCGACCGCGCAACAGGTCATTTCATCGCCTCGTAGCTGTGCCAGGTGGCATGGCCGAGCAGCGGGAACACGATGATCAGCCCGAGAAGGCCGGTCGCCACGCAGACGAGGAACAGCGCCAGAACGATCGCGCCCCAGGCGATCATCACCGGCAGATTGTTCCAAACCATCGAGATGCTGGTTCCCATCGCCGTGAACGCATCCGTCTTCTGGTCGAGCAGCATGGGGATGGAGAAGGTGCTGATGGCGAAGGAGAAGGCCGCGAACAGGCCGCCGACCACCGTGCCGACGACCAGCATGGCGAGGCCGATCGGCGTCGTGAACAGCATCGCCACGACGTGGTCGAGCCCCGGGAACGGGCGCAGGCCGAAGAACAGCGCGTAGATGATGACGGCGGCGCGCATCCAGACCAGCATCAGCAGGCAGAGGATGGCGCCGGTGAACAGCACCTGGCCGCCGGAATTCGGCCGCACGAACAGCATGCCGGCGAGCGAGATGCGCTCGCCCTTGGCGATGGCGCGGCTCTTGGCGTAGAGGCCGATCGCCACCAGCGGGCCGACAACCATGAAACCGGCCAGAGCCGGCAGCAGGATGTAGTCGAGCTCGAGCGCGAACAGGCCCCAGACCACCGCGACCGAGAGCGCGTAGACGACGAGGCCATAGACCAGGCTGTCGAGCGGACGGACCTTGAGATCGCGCCAGCCGGCGGCAAGCCAGCCGAGCGCGGCGCTGGCGGGGAGACCGCGCCGCCGCTGTTCGGCGAGCGGACGCGGGAAAGCTTCGGATGCCTTGGTGGTAGCCATGAGCCTCTCCTGCTCAGCACGCGGACTTGGCGGCGCGGAAGCCGTCGCCGGAACCATCGGGCGCCTTCGCATGCGGCACGCAATCGGGCTGCGAGCGAATGGCGACATAGACGAGATGCGCATTGGCGCCGAGCAGGACGATGACACCGACCGACGCGATGGCGATCGAGATCATCTTCCAGTTCAGCGGCCGCCGCGCGGCGGCCGGCAGGCGGCCGATCGGGCGGGCGAGCGTCACGGCGCCTCTCCTCCCAGCGAATTGACGTAGAGCGCCAGCACCTTGATATCGACTGGCGTCAGGCGGTCGCCCCAGTGCGGCATGTGCCCCTGGCGACCGGCATAGACGGTGTTGAACACCGATTGCGTGTCGCCGCCATAGATCCAGTTCTTGTCGGTCAGGTTGGGCGCGCCCATGTCGGTCTTGCCCTTGCCGTCATCGCCATGACAGGCAACGCAGTTGGCGGCGAACACCTCCTGCCCCGCCTTGAGCCGGTCGGCGTCGCCGGCCGCCGGCGTCGCGCCGGACAGCGAGCGGACATAGGCGACGACGTCGCTGATCTGCTTGCGGTCGAGCACGCCGTCGCGGCCGAACGCCATCATCTGCGAGACGCGCGAATCGGGATCGCCGGAGTTGATGCCGACCTTGATCGTCTCGGCGATCACCTCGGGAGATCCGCCCCACAGCCACGCCTTGGCGGCGAGGTTGGGATAGCCGGGACCGCCCTTGGCGTCGACGCCGTGGCAGACCGCGCAATTGTCCTCGAACAGGGTGCGGCCCGTCTGCGTGACGGCGCGCATCAGCTCCGGATCGGCCTGGATCGTGGCGAAATCCGACGACGCGACACGGTCGGTCCAGACCGCGCGCTCCGCCGTCGCGTCGCTCACCGCCTTGGCGACGACGGCGCGGTCGTCAAAGCCGAGCAGCCCCTTGGTGTAGGACCAGCCGAGCGGCCAGGCCGGCATCAGCACCCAGTAGATGATCGAGAACAATGTCGTGGCGAAGAGGAAGAACAGCACGACGCGCGGCACCGGCGTGTCGAGCTCCTCGATGCCGTTCCACTCGTGCCCGGTCGTGTTCCGCCCGGTAACGGGATCGCGCTGGCCTAGTTCCACGGCTTGTCATCCTTGTCGAGAATGCTCTTCTTGGCTTGGTCGAAGCGCTTCTTGTTCCTGGGCCAGAAGGTGTAGACGAGCACGCCGATGGCGAGCGCGATCATGTAGAACAGGCCCCAGCTCTTCGAGAAGGCGACGACGGTCTGGTAATCGAGATCCATCGCCCTACTCCGCCTTCGCCGCGACGTTCGACGCCGTCGCGGCGTCGGTCAGCTTGCCGAGGATCTGGAGATAGGCGACGAGCGCGTCCATCTCGGTCACCTGGCCCGGCTTGCCGCCGAAGGCGCGGATGTTGGTCGCCTCGCCATAGCGCTCGGCGACGCCGGCGGCGAAATCCGTGTCCGGATTGGCCTGGCCGTAGGCGTCGGCCGGGGCATTGTCGATCATCGCCTGCGTATAGGGCACGCCGACGCGGCTCATCGCCTTCAGGTGCAGGCCGAGATCCTCGGTCCGCAGCGTGTTGTCCTCGAGCCAGCGATAGGCCGGCATGACGGAGACCGGCACGACGTCGCGCGGGTTGCGCAGATGAGCGACCTGCCAGGCATCGGAGTACTTGCCGCCGACGCGGGCGAGGTCCGGCCCCGTCCGCTTCGAGCCCCACAGCATCGGATGGTCGTACTGGGACTCGACCGCCAGCGAATACGGCCCGTAGCGCTCGACCTCGTCGCGCAGCGTGCGGATCATCTGCGAATGGCAGGCATAGCAGCCCTCGCGGATGTAGATGTTGCGGCCGGCGAGTTCGAGCGGGGTGTAGACGCGCATGTCGGGCGCCTTCTCGACCGTCTCGTCGATGGTGAAGAGCGGCGCGATCTCGACGAAGCCGCCGATCGACGCCACCACGACGATGGCGACGACGAAGCCGATGGCGCTGCGCTCAAGCTTGCGATGGAAATTCGGCATGGTCGGTTACTCCCCGGCCTGAAGTGCGGGAGGGGTCAGCGCCGGCTTGTCGACTTCCGGTCCCTGGAACACCAGCCGGCCACCGGCCTGCCGGATCGTCATCCAGATGTTGTAGCAACCGACGAGGGCGCCAAGCAGGAACAGAAGACCGCCCAGGGTGCGCGCGATGTAATAGGGATGCATCGCGACGAGCGAGTCGATGAACGAATAGGCCAGCGTCCCGCTTTCATTGTAGGTCCGCCACATCAGACCCTGGATGATGCCGGAATTCCACATGGCGAAGACGTAGACGACGGTTCCGGCGAGCGCGAGCCAGAAGTGCAGCTCGACCAGCTTGGACGAATACATGCGCTCGCGATTCCACATCCACGGCACCAGCGCGTAGATCGAGCCGAAGGAGATCATCGCCACCCAGCCGAGCGCGCCGGCATGGACGTGGCCGACGGTCCAGTCGGTGTAGTGGCTGAGCGAGTTCACGGCACGGATCGCCATGAAGGAGCCTTCGAAGGTCGACAGGCCGTAGAAGACCGCGGCGACCATCATGAAGCGCAGCGTGGCGTCGTCGCGCACCTTGCCCCAGGCGCCGTTCAACGTGGCGAGCGCGTTGCCGGCCGAGGCCCAGGACGGCACCAGCAGGACCACCGAGAAGGTCATGCCGAGCGTCTGCACCCATTGCGGCAGCGCCGTGTAGTGCAGGTGGTGCGAGCCCGCCCACATATACATGAAGACGATGCCCCAGAAGCTGATGATCGACAGCCGGTAGGAGAAGATCGGCCGGCCGGCGCGCTTCGGCAGGTAGTAGTACATCATGCCGAGGAAGCCGGCGGTCAGGAAGAACGCCACCGCGTTGTGGCCGTACCACCACTGGGTCATCGCATCCTGCACGCCGGAGAAGAGCGAGTAGCTCTTGGCGTGGCCGAACGAGACCGGCACCGCGAGATTGTTCACGATGTGCAGGATCGCCACGACCAGGATGAAGGCCATGTAGTACCAGTTGGCGACGTAGATATGGGGTTCCTTGCGCCGCTGCAGCGTGCGGATGTAGATCAGGAAATAGACGACCCAGACGATGACGAGCCAGATGTCGGCGTACCACTCGGCCTCGGCATATTCCTTCGACTGGGTCAGGCCCATGAAGTAGCCGCTGACCGCGAGGATGCAGAACAGGTTGTAGCCGATCAGCACGAACCAGGGGCTGAACTGGTCGGGCAGCCGGGCGCGCGTCGTGCGCTGCAGCACGTGCAACGAGGTCGCGATCAGCGCGTTGCCGCCGAAGCCGAAGATCACGCCCGTGGTATGCACGGGCCGGATGCGGCCGAAACTGGCCCAGCCGGCGTCGAAGGTGAGTTCGGGCCAGGCGAGCAGCGCCGCCACCCAGACGCCGAAGAACAGGCCGAAGACCGCCCAGGCCATGGACAGGATGATGCCGACGCGGGTCGGATCATCGTAGTAGCGCGACAATTGCTCCTTGTCGGGCTCCGGCGCGTAGTAGCCGGCGATCACGACGCAAGCGACGCCGATCGCCACCAGCAGGATGATGAACCCATGCGTGCCGATCGGATCGTTCCGACCGATCGCTGCGAATGCCAGGCCACACAGGGCCAGCACTGTCAGGACGGCCAGCGACAGCTGCCGTTCCGCCTTCGTCAATCCCGCTATCATCCCGGGGCCCCTATCTTGTCACGCCGCAGCGCTCCGACGTCCTTCGACGTCGAATGCAAGCCCTTTGGTGGACGAGAATCAACAGGCTGTATTTGTTCTAGATCAAATAGCGCGGCGATCGCGGCGGCGCGACCGATCCGCAACAGTCGCGCGGGGTCAGTCGCGCGCCGCGCGCCCCTCGGCGAGCGCGCGCAGCCGCGCCGGCTCCACCACGGTGACCTTCTGGCGGCCGCCGGCGACGATACCCTTTCCCTCCCAGGCGGCGAGCAGGCGGCTGACGGTGTGCAGCGTCGTGCCGGTCATCTCGGCGATGTCCTGGCGCGAGATCGGGAAGTCGATCTGCAGCCCCTCTTCGGTCTGCCGTCCGCTCTGCTCGGCCAGCCGGCAGAGCGCCCGCGCCACGCGCTGCTCGACCTGCTCGGTCGCCATCTCGACCAGCCGCGCCTGCGCGTCCTGCAGCCGGACGCCGACCGCCTGGTAGGTGGTGGCCGCGAAGCCGGGGATCCGGGCGATGAAGCGCTGCCAGAGGCTCGTCGGCCAGACCAGCACTACGCAATCGGCCGCCGCGATGGCGCTGGCCGGATAGGTGTCCCGGCCGATCGCCTGGGCAATGCCGATCATCTCGCCAGCGCTGACATAGCGCACGATGACCTGGTCGCCGGCCGGCGTCGTCTTGACCACGCGGACATGGCCGTCGAGCAGCAGGAAGAAGGAATGCGCCTCGCCCTCCTGCTCGAAGATCGTCGCGTCGCGGGCGATCCGGAGCGGGCGGGCGTCGGCGAGCACGGCGTCGAGTTCATCCGGCTTCGCCTCTCGAAACAGCGGCAGGTCGGCGATCAGGGAGCGGTCAAGCTGCGGCATGATGCCCTCCGATCCGCGGCATCGCCCCGGATTGCCAGGCCTCGCGCCGTCGCCTTCCCAAATTCCGCATCGTCGTCCCCCGCGCGCCCGGCCTCATGCAGCGTGTCTTTGCGCTAGCGCAAATTCGATCGGCGCCTTCCTGCCTATAAGCGGGCCGATGACGGATGTCATTGGCTTGAGACGAAGGAACAGCAGATGAGACGGATAGCGTTGGTCGCGACGGCCCTGGCTGCGCTGGTGACGGCGGGCGCCGCGCAGGCCGCGGACCACGAGGTCAAGATGCTCAACAAGGGCACCAAGGGCGCCATGGTATTCGAGCCGGACCTGATCCGGGCCGCCGTCGGCGACACCGTCACCTTCGTGCCGACCGACAAGTCGCATGATGCCGAGACCGTCAAGGGCATGGCGCCGGCCGGAACGACGCCGTTCAAGGGCAAGATCAGTGAGAAGGTCACGGTGACGATCGACGCCGAGGGCGTCTATGGCGTCAAGTGCACGCCGCATTACGGCATGGGCATGGTGGCGCTGATCGTCGCCGGCAACCCGGTCAACCTCGAGGAAGCCAAGGCCGTGAAACACCCCGGCAAGGCCAAGAAGGCGTTCGAGGCGCTCCTGACCGAGGCGGCCGCCACACCATAGACCACCCGAAGCCGGAGCAGGCGATCGTGCCGCGCGCCGACGGAGTTGCAGCATGGCCATTCCACGCACACGCCCCGACCGCCTGCCCGCCATTCTCTCCTACGGGTTCCGCCCGTTCTTCCTGATCGGCGCGCTCTATGCCGGGGCGACGTTGCTGGTGTGGCTGCCGCTGCTCCGGGGCGCGCTCGAAACGGCGAGCCTGTTCACGCCGGTCGACTGGCACAGCCACGAGATGCTGTTCGGCTATCTCGCGGCCGTGCTGACCGGCTTCCTGCTGACCGCGATCCCCAACTGGACGGGGCGGCTGCCCGTGCAGGGATATCCCCTGCTCGGTCTCGTCCTGCTCTGGATCGCGGGCCGGATCGCGATCTTCCATTCGACGTCGATCGGCTGGCTGGCGGCGGCCGCCATCGACTGTGCCTTCCTGCTGGCCGTGACGGCAGCGGCGGTGATCGAGATCGTCGCCGGCCGCAACTGGCGCAATCTGAAGGTCGTCATTCCGGTCGGCCTGTTCGCCGCCGCCAACATCCTGTTCCACCTCGAGGCGCATTTCGCCGGCTCGGCCGACATCGCCCGCCGGCTCGGCATCGGCACGGCGATCGTGCTGATCGCGCTGATCGGCGGCCGCATCATCCCGAGCTTCACCCGCAACTGGCTGGCGCGCGAGAACCCCGGCCGGCTGCCGGTTCCGGTCGGACGCTTCGATATGGCGACGATCCTCGCGACCGCCATCGGCCTGGTCGCGTGGACCTTTGCCCCGGACGCCGCCGCGACCGCCGTCCTGCTGATCGTCGCCGCCGGCCTCAACGTCGTCCGCCTGGGGCGCTGGGCGGGCGACCGGACCTTTCGCGATCCGCTCGTCGTGATCCTGCACCTCGCCTATGCCTTCGTGCCCGCTGGCCTCCTGCTCGTCGCCTGCGGGATCCTCGAACCGGCATTCGTCGCCCCGGCCGTCGGCGTGCATGCGCTCGGCGTCGGCGCGATCGGCACGATGACGCTCGCCGTCATGGTCCGCGCCACGCTCGGCCATACCGGCCGACCGCTCCGTGCCGGTCCCACGGGATGCTTCGTCTTCGCCGCGATCCTGGCCGCAGCTCTCGCGCGCATCGTCGCCGCGCTCGGTCTCGCCGGTCCCTGGCTGATGGAGATCGCCGGCGGCCTGTGGGCCGCGGCCTTCCTCGGCTTCGCGCTGTTCTACGGCGCCGCGCTGCTCGGCCCCCGCCTCGGTCGCGGCTGACCGACCGCTCTCGCCTTTCGCGCTTCTTCAAGCGATCCGGCAACCGTTCGAAACGCTCCGTCCCCTTCTTCGCATTCGAGCTTGCGGAACTGCAAAGAGCGCCGGCCTGCCCGCCGCTAGACTTCGATCGTCAAGTCTAGAAATGGGAAAGGCGAAGTACTTCCATGACATCCCGTCTCGGAACCCGTCTGCTCGCGCGCGATCCAGGCGCGCCAGGCGTGGACAGCGGCATGCGGCGGACCGGCGTCAGACGCGTCGGCCTGCTCGCCGCGTTCGTCATGATGCTGTCGGCATTCAGCGCGGCGCCCGTCCTCGCCCAGTCGCATCAGCACGGCGCGTCGGATCAGGCGACGCCGGTCGCCGCCGCCACCGACAGCAAGCCGACGCCACCTCCGGCCGCCACGGCCGCCGTCAGCTATCACACCCCGACGAGCTTCACGCTCAAGACCGGCATCGCCGGCGGACGCATGGTCTATATCGGCGTCGGCGGCGCGATCGAGGGCAAGATCAACCCGACGCTGATGGTGCATGAGGGCGAGCTCGTCCAGATCAACCTGATCAATGGCGAGGGCGCGGAGCACGACGTCGTCGTCGACCAGTATCCGGCGCGTTCCGCCGTGGTGGTTGGCAAGAACGCCTCCACGACCATCTCCTTCCTGGCCAGCAAGGTCGGCGAGTTCGCCTATTTCTGCACGATCGCCGGCCATCGCCAGGCCGGCATGGAAGGCCTGATCCAGGTGATGTCGGGGCCGCGCGAGGCGATGGCGAGCGATGCCGCCGACGTCGTCCGCGATCCGGCCGACCTGCCGGGCCCGATCGGCCAGCGGCCGCCCAAGGTGGTCAAGGTCGACCTCGAGACGGTCGAGCTAGTGGGGCGTCTCGACGACGGCACGACCTATACCTACTGGACCTTCAATTCGAAGGTGCCGGGCCCGTTCCTGCGCGTTCGCGTCGGCGACACCGTCGAGGTGCACGTCAAGAACCCCGCCGACAGCGTCATGGCGCATTCCGTCGACTTCCATGCCGCGACCGGTCCCGGCGGCGGCGCGCACACGACCCAGACCGATCCCGGCGCCGAAACCGTCGTGACGTTCAAGGCGCTGAAGCCCGGCATCTTCGTCTATCACTGCGCCACGCCGAGCGTCGCCCACCACATCACCAGCGGCATGTACGGCCTGATCCTGGTCGAGCCGGAGGGCGGCCTGCCGCAGGTCGACCGCGAGTTCTACGTGATGCAGGGCGAGCTCTACACTGTCGAACCGTTCGGCACGAACGGCGTGCAGGAGATGGACTATGACAAGCTGATCTCCGAGCGTCCGGAATACTTCCTGTTCAACGGCGCCGTCGGCTCGCTGACCAAGACCCATCCGCTCTATGCCAATGTCGGCGAGACGGTGCGCATCTTCTTCGGCGTCGGCGGACCGAACTTCACGTCCTCCTTCCACGTCATCGGCGAGATCTTCGACAACGTCTATTCCATGGGCAGCGTCACCTCCCCGCCGATCACGGGCGTGCAGACGGTCACCGTTGCCCCGGGCGGCGCCACGATCGTCGACTTCAAGCTCGATCGCGGCGGCAACTACGTGCTGGTCGACCATGCCCTGTCCCGCGCCGAGCGCGGACTCGCCGGTCACCTGATCGTCGACGGTCCGGAGAACGACGCGATCATGCATGCGGGCCCGGCCGACGCCCCCGCGGAGTAACCAAACAAGATCCGGCGTCGCGCAATCGTGCGGCGCCGCTCAGCTACCCAGTACTTCCGGGCGCTGCGCTGCCAACTGGCGACGCAGCGCCTTCATCGTTTCGAACCGCTCCGTGACATCCCGCATCACCGCGGCCATCCCGGTGATCGTGCCCTCCCCGTCGCGCAGCAGCGAAATCGTGAACTCGACCGAGATCCGCCGCCCGTCGGCGGCGAGCGCCGGCACCGCGAGAACGTCGCCCGCGCCATAGCGGCTCTCGCCCGTCCGCATCACGGTGTCATAACCCTGCCAGTGCCGGGCGCGCTGGTTCTCCGGGATGATCAGGTCGAGCGACTGCCCGACGGCCTCGGCCGCGTCGAAGCCGAAAAGGCGCGCGGCGCCCGGATTCCAGAAGGTGATCCGCCCTTCCCGGTCCGTGGCGACGATGGCGTCGGCGACGCTGTCGAGCAGCGCGCCGGCCAGGGTAGTCCGTACGGAATCCCGAGTCTCAAGCGTTTCCAGGGTCACGACCGGCAGCCTCCAGCGCCCGTTGCAGATCATCGAGAAGGTCCTGCTCGCCCTCGAGACCGATCGAGAGCCGCATCAGCGTATCCTTGATTCCGGCGGCATGCCGCGCCTCCGGCCCCATGCCGGCATGGGTCATGGTCCCCGGATGGGCGGCAAGGCTCTCCATGCCGCCGAGCGACTCCGCCAGCGTGAAGATCCGCAGCGCCTCGGCGAAACGCCGGACCTCGCCCATGCCGCCCCTGATCTCGAAGCTCAGCATGGCGCCGAAGCCGTCCTGCTGGCGCCGCGCCAGCTCGTGGCCCGGATGCGTGGGCAGGCCCGGAAAATGGACGCGGGCGACGCGGGGATGCCCATCGAGGAACTGGGCGACCGCCATCGCGTTCCGCTGCTGCCGCTCGAGGCGCGGGAACAGCGTGCGCAGGCCGCGCAGCGTCTGGTAGGAATCGAACGGTGCGCCGGTGACGCCGGTGATGTTCGCCCATTCGGCGAGTTCTTCCAGTCGTTCCCCGGACGCGGCGACGACCGCGCCGCCGACCATGTCGGAGTGGCCATTCAGATATTTCGTCGTCGAGTGGATGACGAAATCGGCGCCGAGGCCGATCGGCCGCTGCACGGCCGGCGACAGGAAAGTGTTGTCGACGGCAACCGCTGCGCTGATCGTCCGGGCGCGGCGGACGATCCCGGCGATGTCGACGACCCGCATCAGCGGATTGCTCGGCGTTTCGATCAATACCAGCATCGGCATGCGCTCGAAGGCGAGATCGAGCGCGCGGGGATCGGTCTGGTCGACGAAGGCGACCTTGAACTGGCGCTTGATCGCCCGCCGCTGCAGCAACCGGAACGTGCCGCCATAGCAATCATGCGGCGCCAGCACGAGGTCATCGGGCTCCAGACGGGAAAGCACCAGGTCGACGGCCGCCATGCCGCTCGACGTGATCACCGCGCCGGCGCCGCCTTCAAGCTTCGCCAGCGTATCGGCGAGCTGGTCCCGGGTCGGGTTGCGGGTGCGGGAATATTCGTAGGCGCCGGGCTGTTCGAAGCCGCGGAAGCGGTAGGCGCTGGAGAGGTAGAGCGGGGGTACCACCGCGCCGAAAGCGGCATCCTGGCCGATGCCATTGGCGGCCGCGATGGTCTCAGGCGATTTGCAATCAGTCATGACGAACTGAAGTCTCGATGCGTGGGCCGGCCCGGCCGGCACCTGATGGGAAACGGCCGGACCGTCCCGACGTCGACATGACGAGCAGGGCGTCATGCCGGCCTATCGCTCCCCAAGCTGCCAGCCCCGTTTTCACCAGACAAACGCATTTTTATTGCATTTTTCAGCAACTATTTTGATATTAAATCATGGACGTCGCGCTGGCCCGCACCTTTCTCGAAGTCGCCGCGAGCGGCAGCTTCATTGCCGCCGCCGAGCGGCTGAACCTGACCCAGACCGCCGTCAGCGCGCGCATTCGCGTGCTCGAGGAGCAGCTCGGCCGCCGCCTGTTCGTGCGCAACAAGGCAGGCGCCCGCCTGACCCCGGCCGGCGAACGACTGGTCCGCCACGCAACGACGCTGGTCCAGGTCTGGGAGCGGGCCCGCCAGGAAGTGGCGCTGCCGCCAGGGCGCGAACAGGGCGTCAGCCTCGGCTGCGAGCCGAGCCTGTGGCAGCCGCTCTTCGCCGACTGGCTGGTCTGGCTGCACGATCACTGCCCGGAACTGGCGATCAAGGCCGAGATCGAGACGCCGGCGCGGCTGGTCGACCGCGTGATCGAGGGCTCGCTCGATCTCGCCCTCGTCTACAATCCGCCACAGCGCCCCGGACTGGTCGCCGAGCCGATCGCCGAGGAAAAGCTGGTGCTGGTGACGACGGCGCCGGATGGCGCGCTATTGGCCGATCGCTATGTCTATGTTGACTGGGGGCCGCGCTTCGCGGTCGATCACCGCGCCGCCTATCCGGAGCTCGCCAATCCGGCGATTTCGATCGGCTTCGGCCCGCTGGCGCTCAGCCATATCCTTACGGTCGGCGGCTGCGGCTATTTCCGCGTCGGCACCGTGCAGCCCTATCTCGACGACGGGCGCGTGCGCCGGGTTCCGGATGCACCCGAATTCTCGCATGCCGCCCATGTGGTGCACGCCCGGCGCGACGACGGCGGGCTGATGAACCGGGTTCGCAACGGCCTCCGGGAGGTCGCGCGGCGCAAGGCGGAATGATCGCAGGAAGCCCGCAGGCCACGTCGCGTCGGACGCGGCCTGCGGATCAGCTTATGTCAGCGCGCTGCCCAGAGCAGGCCGCGGCGCATGATCGTGTTCATTTCCGGCACCTGGAACTCGCTCGCGACATGGCCGAGCGCGGAATAGAACACCCGCCCCTCGCCATGCTTGCGCTTCCAGACCACCGGCATGACGACGCCGTCGATCCAGTAGGCGTGGTCGCCCTTGAAGGTCGTCGTCGCCAGCACCTCGTTCGAGGGGTCGACATGCATGTAGTACTGCTCGGAGCGGTACGGGAACCGTCCCGGCAGGCCCTCCATCAGCGGATCGTCCGGGCGCGTCACGTCGACATGGTAGTCGATGATGTTGCCGGGGTGCGCCACCCACTGGCCGCCGACCATGAACTGGTATTCGACCGACTCGCGGAACGCGTCGCCCATGCCGCCGTGGTAGCCGGCGAGACCGACGCCGCCCTGCACCGCCTTGGTCAGATTGAGAAGCTCCTCCTTCTCGATCTTCGACATGGTGTAGATCGGCACGATCAGGCTCATGTCGGCGATCGCCGGATCGGCGAAGGCCTCGGTCGAATTCTCGACATAGACCTTGAAGCCTTCCTCCTCCAGCATGCCCGCGATGATGTTGGCGCCCTGCTCCGGCTCGTGGCCGCTCCAGCCGCCCCAGACAATCAATGCCTCGCGCATCGTCTCTCTCCCTTTCGTTCGTTTCTCAGAGCGCGCCGATGACCGTGCCCACCGCCAGCGCGGCGGGCCGCTCGGGCCGGCTCTCGATCGTGATGTGCTCGCCCGTGTCGGACGAACGCTGGAAGGCCTCCATTACCTCCAGCGCGTGGAAGGCCAGGTCGCCGCTCGCGCGGTGCGGCCTTCCCGTCCGGATCGCCTCGGCCATGTCAGCGACGCCGATGACGCGGAAATTGCCGTCGGCATAGCCATGCTCGGTCGGCACGGCGCGCCAATCCTCGGAAGCCGTCGCCAGCTTGATCTCGCCACCAAAGTGGTTCGGGTCGGGCACCAGGATCGAGCCGGCCGAACCATAGAGCTCGATCGGGCTGTGCTGGTGGCGCGGCACGTCGAAGCTCATGGCGATGGTGACGACGGCGCCGGAGACGAATTGCAGCGTGCCGGCGACATGGGTCGCCACCTCGACCGGGATCTTCGAGCCCTTCAGCGGCTCGCTGGTGACGAGGCGCTCGTCACGCAGCTTGGTGGCGACGCCCGCGACGCGCGCGACCGGCCCGAGCAGGTTGACGAGATCGGTCACGTAATAGGGCCCCATGTCGAGCATGGGTCCGCCGCCGTCGAGATAATAGAAACCGGGATTGGGGTGCCAGCGCTCATGGCCCGGGCACATGAAAAAGGCGGTGCCGGCGATCGGCGTGCCGATGGCGCCCTCGTCGACCAGCTTGCGGCTGGTCTGGTGCGCGCCGCCGAAAAAGGTGTCCGGCGCGCTGCCGAGGCGCACGCCCTTCTCCTTCGCCGCCGCGACCAGCCTGCGCGCCTCCGTCGTCGAGATGCCGAGCGGCTTCTCCGAATGAACGTGCTTGCCGGCGGCGACGGCCTTGAGGCCGACCTCGACATGCGCCTTCGGGATGGTCAGGTTGACGATGATCTCGATCGCCGGATCGGCCAGCATCGCGTCGATCGACACGGCGTTGAGGCCGAACTCGGCGGCGCGGGCCTGCGCCGCGTTCGCGTTCAGGTCGGCCAAGCCGCGAATATCGAGGATCGGAAAGCCGGCCGCGGCCTTCAGATAGGCCGCGCTGATATTGCCGCAGCCGATGACACCAATTCCTACCCGTTCAACCATCTCGCGCTCACTCCCAGATGCGATTGATTTCTTGTTTGGCCGTCGGTCAGCGATGCACGACCGGCCCCGTGGTGTTCCAGGGCGCACCATAGAGGTCGCGCAGGGTCATGGCGGCGGCGCCGCGGGCCCAGATATCGTCGCGCCAGTGATGCACGACGATCTCGGAGACGTCGGCAAGGCTTGCTGGCAGCAGTTCCGTGACGGTGCGCCGGATCGGCCCGACCAGCGCCTCGCCCGCCTCCAGCGCCGCGCCGGCGAGGATGACCTTGGGCGGCGCGAACAGCGTGATCAGATTGGCGATGGCGAAGCCGAGCGCGCCGCCGGCGCGATCGAGCAGCGCCAGGATGCGCGGCTCCCCCGCCGCGGCCAGTTCGAGGATCTTGTCGATGCCGCGGCCGAGGCGGAAGGCATGCTCGTGCTCGCTGCCGGCGAGGATCTCCTGCGCCTCGGCCACCATGCTCGCCTCGGAGGCGGCGCTCGCCAGACGCACCGCGCCACTGCCATCCGGCGCCCGCACCATCAGGTCGCCGAGATCGGGGCTCAAGCCATTGGCGCCACGGAACAATTCGCCATTGTGCAGGATGCCGAGGCCGAGGCCGAGCTCGACCGAAATGACGAGGAAATCATCGAGCCCACGCGCCTGGCCGAACCAGTGCTCGGCGAGCGTCACGAGGTTGACGTCGGTGTCGATGGTCGCCACGACGCCGCCGAGCCGGGCCGTCAGCTCGGCCGCGAAGGGCACGTCGCGCTCGCCGAAGATCGGGCTGGCGCGGCAGACGCCGGCGATCCGCTCGACGACGCCGGGCAGGCCGACGCAGACGCCGGAAACCTGCTCCATGGTCAGGCCGGCATCCGCGACCGAGCGACGGATGCCGTCCTCGACGAGATCGGCGATGACGGAGACGGGCTGGCGGTGCAGGCGGATCGGCAGGACCAGGCTCGACAGCACGTCGGCGCTGAAATTGGTGGTGGCGACGGTGATCTGGTCGAGCGCCAGCTTGACGCCGACGACATGCGCGGCGGCCGGGTTGAGCTCCAGCATGACGCGCGGCCGCCCCCGCGCCGCCGCGTCGCGGATGCCGCCCAGCTGGTGGGTCATGATCAGCGCGTCATCGAGCAGCGCCGCGGTGATCGCCGACACCGTCGTCGCCGACAATTGCGTGCGGTCGGAGATCTCCACCCGCGAAATGGGACCGAAGCGCCGGATCGCGTCCATGACGTGGAAGCGATTGATGGCGCGCATCAATTCGGGGTCGGCAGTCTTCATGTCCAGGGGAGCCATTTATTCCGGATCAGGCAGTTATTCACGGCAAAACCGGCCGCTGTCAACGCCCCAATCCGCGCTGCATCGCAGCAATTTCGCCATTCTCTTGACAGCCCCCTCGGAACGAGAACAGATTTAATCCGCATTGTTTATTAAACGTACGCCGGCGGGAGGAAACAGCCGGCGATCGTCTGGGAGGACAATCGATGAAGTTCACGGCGCTTTTCGGCGCGGCCATCGGCCTCGCGCTTTCCACCAGCACGGCGCTGGCCGACGTCACCGTCAAATGGATGCATCTCGAGACCGATCCGGTCACGCTCGGCGTCTGGGACGAGATCATCCAGAAGTTCGAGGCGGCGCATCCGGGCGTGAAGGTGCAGACGCAGTTCCTCGAGAACGAGGCCTTCAAGGCCAAGCTGCCGACGCTGCTGCAGTCGAAGGACGCGCCGCATCTGTTCTACTCCTGGGCTGGCGGCGTGCTGAAGGCGCAGTCGGAGACCGGCGCCATCAAGGACCTGACGCCCGAGATGCAGGCCGAGGACGGCAAGTGGCAGAAGAGCTACAACCCGGCCTCCGTCGCCGGCCTGACCTTCGACGACAAGATCTGGGCGGCCCCGTACAAGATGGGCACCGTGTCGTTCTTCTATAACAAGGAGCTGTTCCAGAAGGCCGGCGTCGACGCCGACAAGATCCAGACCTGGGACGATTTCCTGGCCGCCGTGAAGAAGCTCAAGGACGCGGGCATCGTGCCGATCGCGGGCGGCGGCGGCGAGAAGTGGCCGATCCACTTCTACTGGAGCTACCTCGCCATGCGGAATGGCGGCCTGGAGGCCTTCAACGCGGCAAAGGCAAATGAAGGCGACGGCTTCAAGTCGGAGCCCTTCCTGAAGGCCGGCGAGCAGCTGAAGGCGCTCGGCGAGCTCGAGCCGTTCCAGCCGGGCTATCTCGGCACCAAGTGGCCGCAGGCGCTCGGCGCCTTCGCCGACGGCAAGGCGGCGATGATCCTCGGCTTCGAGGCGACCGAGAAGAACCAGGCCAACCAGGCCGCCGACGGCAAGGGCATCGCCACCGCCAATCTCGGCCGCTTCCCCTTCCCCGCCGTCGAGGGCGGCGCCGGCAAGGTCACCGACACGCTGGGCGGCCTCAACGCCTGGGTCGTCAGCAAGGATGCGCCGAAGGAAGCCGTCGAATTCGCCGCCTTCCTGACCAATGCCGAGAACGAGCGGCTGCAGGCAGAGAAGGGCATCATGATCCCGGTCGCGATCGGCGCCGAGGACGGCGTCAAGGATCCGCTGGTCGCCGAATCCGCCAAGCAGCTCGCCGCCTCGACCTGGCACCAGAACTTCCTCGACCAGGATCTCGGCCCGGCCGTCGGCCGCGTCGTCAACGACGTCTCCGTCGAGATCGTCTCCGGCCAGATGTCGGCCGAGGACGCGGCGCAGCAGATCCAGGACGCCTGGGACCTCGAGCAGTAGTCCCCGCGTCCTGCGCCGCCGCGGTTCCCCTCGCCGCGGCGGCCTTCCCCTTCCTGCCGGAGTTACCGGGCCATGAGCCAGACGATGATCGCGCGCGCGGCGGGCCGCGGCGGCAGCAACCGGATCGGCGGCACCCTGCCCGTCCTGGTGCTGTTCCTGCCCCCCGCCCTCCTGGTCTTCACCCTCTTCGTCATCCTGCCGATGGGCGAAGCCGCGTGGTACAGCCTCTATGACTGGAACGGCTACGGTCTGCCCGAGAAGTTCGTCGGGCTGAAGAATTTCGAGGTGCTGTTCCGCAACGGCGCCTTCCGCCAGGCGCTGACCAACAACGCGCTGATCATCGTCGTCTCACTGGCAATCCAGCTGCCGCTGGCGCTCTGGCTCGCGACCATGGTCTCGCACCGCATCCCCGGCGCGGTGTCGTTCCGCCTGATCTTCTTCATGCCCTATGTGCTCGCCGACGTGGCGGCCGGCCTGATCTGGCGCTTCGTCTATGACGGCGACTACGGCCTGTTCGCCGCCATCGCCTCCTTCGTCGGCGTCGCCTCGCCCTATGTGCTGGCCGACAAGAACCTCGCCATCTACGCGGTGCTCGGCGTCATCGTCTGGAAGTATTTCGGCTTCCACATGATGCTGTTCATCGCCGGCCTGCAGTCGATCGACAAGAGCTACTACGAGGCCGCGGAGATGGACGGCGCGACGCGCTGGCAGCGCTTCCGCAACATCACGCTGCCGCTGCTGGCGCCGACGATCCGGCTCTCGGTGTTCTTCTCGGTGATCGGCTCGCTGCAGCTCTTCGACATGATCATGCCGCTGACCGGCGGCGGCCCGTCGAACAGCACCCAGACCATGGTCACCTTCCTCTATTCCTACGGCATCACGCGGATGAAGGTCGGCTTCGGCAGCGCCGTCGGCGTCGTCCTCTTCGTCATCTGCGTCACGCTCGCCTTCGGCTACAAACGGATTTTCATGCGCAATGACTGAGCAAACCCTCGTCGTCGCCACGCCCGAAGCCACAAAGCCCGTCGCCGCGCAACGCCGGCGCCGGGAGGTGTTCTCGAAGCACCGGATGAGCTTCGTCACCTGGCTCTATCTCTATGCGAGCCTCCTGATCATCGCCGCGGTGGTGCTTCTGCCGCTGCTCACCACGGCGATCGGCGGCTTCAAGACGCTCGGCGACCTGCGCGTCAACCCGTTCGGCCTGCCGGCGCAATGGGTCTGGAGCAACTATCTCGATATTCTCGGCAGCACGCGCTACTGGCAGATGCTGGCGAACTCGCTGATCATCGCGGTGCTGACCGTCGTCCTGACGCTTGCCGTCGCCGCGATGGCCGCCTTCACCTTCGCGCATGTGAAGTTCTTCGGCTCGGGCTTCCTGCTCAACTATTTCCTGATCGGGCTGATGTTCCCGGTGGCAACAGCGATCCTGCCGCTGTTCATCCGCATCCGCGACCTCGGCCTGCTCGACACCTATTGGGGCGTGGTGCTGCCGCAGGTCGCCTTCGGGCTCGGCATGAGCATCATGCTGTTCCGCAAATTCTTCCAGAACGTGCCGCACGAACTGTTCGACGCGGCGCTCGTCGATGGCTGCGGCTATATCCGCTATTTCTGGCACATCACGCTGCCGCTCTCGCGGCCGATCCTCGCCACGGTCGGCATCGTCGCCTTCGTCAATTCCTGGAACAGCTACCTGCTGCCGCTGATCCTGCTCAATTCCGAGGGCAACTATCCCTGGCCGCTCGGCATCATGGTCTATCAGGGCGAATATTCGACCGACTGGCAGCTGGTGCTGGCCTTCATCACGCTGACCATCCTGCCGACGATCATCGTCTTCTTCGCCGCCCAGAAGCACATCGTCGCCGGCCTGACGGCGGGCGCGGTCAAGGGCTGATAGCGAACGCGGACCAACGAGAACAGGCGGCGCCGGGATCCGGCGCCGCGTTCTCGCTTCAGAATGCGATTTCAGCTGAAGATGATGCCGCCGCAGACGTTGAGCGTCTGGCCGGTGATGAAGGACGCGTCGTCGGAGGCGAAGAAGGCGACGGAGCCGACGACATCGTCGGGATAGCCGAGGCGTCCCATCGCGGTCTTGTCCTTGACGGCCTGCAGCGCCGCCGCGTCGCGATAGTTGTTGCGCCCCATCTCGGTGTCGATGATGCCGGGGCAGACAGCGTTCACGGTGATGCCGTCCTTGGCGACTTCCTGCGCCAGGATGTGGGTGAAGCTGATCACCGCCGCCTTGGACGAGCAGTAATGCGCCTGCAGCGGCGCGCCGCGCTTGCCGCCGATCGAGGCGATGTTGACGATCCGCCCCTTGCCGGCGGCGCGGAACGGACCGAGCAGCGCCTGGCACACCAGGAACGTTCCCTTGGTGTTGACGTCATACATGCGGTCCCATTCCTCCGCCGTGAGGTCTTCGACCTTGCCGAGCGACAGCACGCCGGCATTGTTGACCAGCACGTCGATATGGCCGGCGATCGCCCGCGCCTCGGCGACGAAGCTCTCGACCGACTTCGGGTCGCTGACGTCGCCGAAGACGAGGTCGCAGCGGCCGCCGTCCTGACGAACCAGCGCCTGGACCTCCTTCAGTTCGGCCTCCTGCCGCGGGATGTCCATGGCCACCACATGGTAGCCCTCGGCCGCGAAGCGCAGCGCGATGGCACGGCCGATGCCGCGCGACGCGCCAGTGATGAGAACGGCCTGGCCTTCGCCTCTCCTGGGGATCACGATCTTCTTCCTTCATCTGGTCGAACGAGGGGGATGGCGAACCGCAGGTGCGGATCGCGGGCGTGAGATTCTGGTGACGGCGGCGGAGACCGCCGTCGATCCATTTCAGAGTGTCTGTGTCATGGCCGCGCGGGCGCGGCCTCCGTCAGGCGCGGCCGTGGCTGACGCGCGAGCGGCGGGCGAGCGAGTCGACGATCACCGCGATGGCGAGGACGCCGCCGGTGATCATGTAGCGAAGCGATGACGACAGATCCAAAAGCGTCAGGCCGCTCGAGATCGACTGGATGACGATGATGCCGAGCAGGGCCGAATAGGCGCTGCCGCGGCCGCCGAACAGGCTCGTGCCGCCGATCACCGCCGCCGCGATGGCGTTCAAATTGACGTCGCCGGTACCGGCCTGCTGGCTGGATGACGCCAGCCGAGATGCCGCCATGACGCCACCGAACGCCGCCAGCGTCGAGCAGGCGACGAAGGCGCTCGTGTAGATCATGCGGACATTGATGCCGGCGCGGCGCGCCGCCTCGCGATTGCCGCCGACGGCGAACATCGAGCGACCCCAGCGCGTCCGCGTCAGCGCATATTGCATCGCGAAGACGAGGCCGACGAACAGGCCGAACATCCACGGCACGCCACGGCCCTGGTTGAGGTAGGCGACGACAATCTCGGCCACCACCGTGACGGCGACGGCGCGGGTGACGATCGCGGCTGATGACTGCGACGACAGGCCGGCGGCCTTCCGCCGCGCGGCGGTGCGGAAGCCGGTGTAGAGCATCAGCACGCCAGGCAGGGCGGCGAGGATGACCGAGACGGCCGCCGGCATCACCAGCAGCTGGCCGAAGCGGACCAGCGGCGAGCCATAGGGCAGGTTGATCGAGCCGGTAGAGCCGAGCAGCCAGAGCTGCAGGCCGAGGAAAGTCAGCAAACCTGCCAGCGTCACCACGAAGCTCGGCATGCCGAAGCGGTTGTAGAGCTGGGCGTAGATGAAGCCGACCAGCGCGCCGAAGGCGACGGCCGCGAGGATGGCGAACCCGGCCGGCACGCCGTGATTGACCCAGAGCACGCCGAGGATCGCCGAGGCGACGCCGCTGACCGAGCCGACCGACAGGTCGATCTCGCCCACCATCAGCATGCAGACGATGCCGAGCGAGATGATGCCGACCGTCGAGGAATCGAACAGCAGGTTGACGAGGTTGTTCGGCGTCAGGAACACCGGGTTGAGGATGGAGAACACCGTCCAGATGATGATCAGCCCGATGATCACCGGCAGCATGCCGAGATCGCCGGAACGGATGCGGTCGAGGAAGGCGCGGATGGTGTCGCCGAAGGTGGCGGCATGGGCGACGCGCTCGTCGCGGCGGTCGAGCATGGGCTCGCCGGCGGGAACGGCCTGATTGCGGCTGTCGGTCATTGGCCGGCCTCCGGTGCATGTGGGGCGGCCTGGGCATGGCGCCGGTGGGCGCGACGCGAGACCGAATTGTTGGAGGCGCCGGTGATGGCGCTGACGAGGTCCTCGTTCGAGGCGTCGGGGGCGAATTCGCCATTGTTGCGGCCAAGCCGCAGCACGACGATGCGATCGGCTACCGCGCGTACATCCTCCATGTTGTGGCTGATCATCACCACGCCGAGGCCGCGATCCCGCACGCGCTCGATCAGGTCGAGCACTTCGGCCGTCTGCGCGACGCCGAGAGCCGCCGTCGGCTCGTCGAGCAGGATCAGCTTCGGATCAAGCAGCAGCGAGCGCGCGATGGCGACCGTCTGGCGCTGGCCGCCCGAGAGCGACGCGACCGGTGCGCGCACGCTCGGGATCCGCGCCGACAGCTCGTTCAGGAGCTGCCACGAGCGCGTCTCCATCGTCACCTCGTCCATCCGGAGCGGATCGAGCTCGCGGCCGAGGAAGATGTTGGCGACGACGTCGAGGTTCTCGCAGAGCGCGAGATCCTGGAACACGGTGGCGATGCCGAGCGAAAGCGCCGCGCTCGGATCGTTCAGCGTCACGGTCTCGCCGCGGAACTGGATCGTGCCGGCGCTCGGCTGATGCACGCCGGAGAGGATCTTGACGAGGGTGGACTTGCCGGCGCCGTTGTCGCCGACCAGCGCCACGACCTCGCCGGCATGGACGTCGAGATCGATCTCGGTCAGGGCCGAGACGGCGCCGAAATGCTTCGAGATGCCCCGGAGGCTCAGGACCGGCGCGCCGGAAGCGGGGGCACCTTGCAGAGTGTCTGTCATGCCGTTGGCAAGCCTTCACGCTGTAGTGGTCGAACAAGCGGAAACGCCCGGCCCCTCGATCGAGGCCGGGCGGACCTTCGATTACTTCGTGATGCCGAGGGCCTTGCAGCCTTCCGCATAGCGGTCGACGCAGAGCGCGTCGGCCTTGGCGATGTTCTTGTCGATGATCTCGGCCTTGAAGTTGTCGGCCGTGACCACGACCGGCACGAAGAGCTGCGACGGCGTGTTGTAGAGGGTCGACTTGGCCTCCGGCGTCTCGCCCTTCAAAAGCTGGATCGCGACGTTGGCGGCGGCCGCGGCGACGATCTCGCTCGGCTTGTTGATCGTGTTGAACTGGTCGCCGGCGATGATCAGCTGCAACGCGGCCGTGGTCGCGTCATTGCCCGTCACGGGCGGCAGCGGATCGACGCCGGCCGCCTTCAGCGCCGCGATCGCGCCGCCGCCGGTGCCGTCATTCGCCGCCACGATGCCGACGATCTGGTCGCCGAAGCGGGTGACCTGGCCGGCCGCCCATTCCTGCGCCTTGGACGGCATCCAGTCCGGCGTGTCGTATTCGGCGAGGATCTTGTAGCCGCTGTTGTCGAGGCCAGCATGGATGCCCTTCTTGATCAGGCCGGCGGCCGCGTCGATCGGCGAGCCGTTGATCTGCAGCACGCCGCCCTTGTCCGGCGAGACGCCCTTCGCCTTCAGATGGTTGACGAGCGATTCCGCGATCGACTTGCCGATCGCCTCATTGTCGAACGAGACGTAGAAATCGGCCTTGGCGTCCGGGATCGGACGGTCATAGGCGATCACCTTGATGCCCTGGCTCTGGGCCAGCTCGACCAGCGACGCGGCGGCCGCGGAATCGACCGGATCCAGCACGATCGCCTTGGCGCCCTGCGAGATGACCGAATTGAACTGCTGCTGCTGGCGGGTCACGTCGGCGCCGGCATTCAGGTAGATCACCTTGCAGCCCGGGCAGAGCTTCTCCATCTCGGCCTTGAAGCCGGGATAGTCGTGCTCTTCATAGCGGGTCGAGCCCTGATCGGGCATCAGGAACGCCACCGTCGCGTCCGTCACCTCGGCCGCCTTCGCCAGCGTCGCGACGCCACCCATGAGGCTGGCGGCGAGCGCGAGCGCCCCAACCCGTCTCCACGTGAACTTCGTCATTCGGTCTTCTCCCTTTGATAATGTGCTTGTCCGTGTCGGCTTGGGGGAATGCCCGTTCGTTCCGGCTCCGGCCCAATCGGGGCTTTCGCCTGGCATTCCTCCCGCCGTGCTTTCTTCTTGAAAGTTCCGGCAGGCATCGCGGTAGAACGGGATATATCGCGCGCCCGAACCTCGGCGAGCCTCCTCCCCCGCTCCTCCGCGGCTCTCAGGCGGCCCGCGCCACCCTTGAGTTCTCCGCGAGCAGCGTCCTGAAGCGCGAGGGCGGCATGCCCTTCTGCGCCAGGAACTGGCGGTTGAAATTCGACAGATTGTTGAAGCCGACGGCGTAACAGATCGCCGTGATCGGCTGTGCCTCGTGGCTCATCAGCAGCTGGCAGGCCAGGTTGATCCGCAGCCGGTTGACGTACTGCACCAGCGCCATGCCGGTATGACGACGGAAGCTGCGCGAAAAGGCGCTCGGGCTCTGGCCGGCGATCTCGGCCAGCACACTCTCGTTGAACGGCTCGGTCAGGTGCTTGTCGATGAAGGCGAGCGCCTTGTTGATGCCGACCGACATGTAGCCGGACGGGTCCGGCAGATAATGCGCGCTCGCCAGCGGCCGCATGGCGTCGCAGCGGCTCAGCTTGCCCATCAGCCCGACGAACAGCTCGATCCGGCGAATGCCCTGCGCGGTGACCAGCTCCTGCATGATCGGCGCCGCCTCGGCCCCGGTTTCCGGCGAGAACAACGCGCCGCGCCGGCTCATTTCCAGCACGCGATCAAAGGCCGCGAGCTCGGGCAGCAGGCCGGTGAGACTGCCGATGAACTCCTGCGAGAACAGCACCATGCGGCAGCGCAGCGGCACGCTCGCGCCTTCCGGCAGGTCGCTGATCCAGTTGTGCGGCAGGTTCGGCCCGGTCAGCACCAGATTGCCGGGCTCGAATTCGCCGATGTAGTCACCGACGAAATAGTGTCCGCGCGTGGCGACGACATGATGAAGTTCGTATTCGGGATGAAAATGCCAGCGAACCGTACGAAACGGATAGCCGTGCTCCCACGCCTTGAAGGATTCGCCACGGCAAATTTGCACGACTTCCAGATCTGGCGTCACGGCGGACCTCCCCACCCAGCGAGCATCCGGCTCCCGTTCCCCCGGTGCCGGCTCCTGCAGGCCGACTTACGCGGTCTCTGCATGGGAAGACCTTAGGAGGCCGCATTTCCGGGCGCTACCAAACCCGCATCGTCGCGCTGATACTTTTTTGATGCAAGAGCGTCATTCGTTGCACGCATTGCAGCATCCGGCGATCAGCCCGGGACGGCGTGGCAGCATCCCGGGCGCGGTTCCTTCCCGAGCCTCAGGACTCGGCCGAGCAGGCGTGCTCTCCCTTGGGCGCCGCCTCGTGCCGCAGCGCCACGAAGACGACGGCCGCCAGGACGGCGATCAGGCTCGACGTCACCATCAGGACCGAGCCGTGCGCGCTGGCGAAGGCGACGCGGGCGGCCTGCGCGATGGCCTCGCCCTCGGGGCCGCCGATCCGGCCGGCGATCACCATGGCCTCGCCGATAGAGCCCGCCGCCGCGTCGAGATCGGCCCCAAGCCCGGCGGTACCGGCGAAATTGGCCCGGTAGATCGTGCTCAGCAGAACGCCGAAGAAGGTGATGCCGAGACCGGCGCCGAGCTCGTAGCCGGTGGCCTCCAGCGAACCGGCGGCGCCGGCCTTCTCGACCGGCGCGGCGCCCATGATCGCGGCCGACGACGCCAGGAGGCCGACGCCGAACGCGAAGCCGAGCACCGCCATCAGGCAGCCGATGACCACGCCGTCGGCACCGATGTTCGACTGGCTGATGCCGAACAGCGCCAGCGACGCGGCGCCGAGACCCACCGTGCCGAGCCAGCGCAGGCCGAAGCGGCCGGCGAGCTTGCCGGCGATCGGCCCGGCGATGGCGGAGGCGACGACGAGCGGCATCATGAACAGGCCCGCCTGCAGCGGCGTCCGGCCATAGACATATTGCAGCTCCTGCGCCAGCAGCAGCTCGAAGCCGGCGAACGAGCCGGACGCGACGAAGGCCATCAGCATGCCGACCGAGATCGCCGGCTTGCGGAACAGCGACAGGTCGAGCATCGGCTCCGCCGCGACGACCTGCAGCCGTGCGAACCAGGCCATCAGGCCGAGCCCTAGCGCGAGAATGCCGAAGACCAAGGTCGAGGACCCCGCCTTGAAGCCGGACTTCACCGCATAGACCGTCGCGATCAGGCCGGCGATCAGAAGCAGGGCATGGCCGATCTTCCAGCGCCCCTCCGCCGCGACCGGCCGGTTCGGAATGAACCAGAACACCACCGGCAGCACGACCAGCATGATCGGCACGTTGATCAGGAACACCGATCCCCACCAGAAATGCTCGAGCAGGAAGCCGCCCGTCAGCGGGCCGATGGCTGCGCCGGCCGAGGCGACGGTACTCCAGACGCCGAGCGCCAGCGCCCTCTCCTTCGGATCCTCGAAGGTCTGCCGGATGATCGCCAGCACGCTCGGAATGATCATCGACGAGCCGACCGCCAGCAGGACGCGCGCCAGGATCAGCATCATCGCGGTCTGGGAAAAGGCAGCGCAGACCGACGCCGTCCCGAAGATGGTCAGGCCGGTCAGCATCAGCCGGCGATGGCCGACGCGGTCGCCGAGCGTTCCCATCGGCACGAGCAGGCCGGCCATGACCAGCGGATAGATGTCGATGATCCAGAGGATCTCCGTGCCCGAAGCGCCAAGCGCGACGGTCAGCGAAGGCACGGCGATGTGCAGGATCGTCATGTCGACGACCACCGGCAGGAACGCCAGGATCACGGCGCTCAGGACCAGCCAGCGATTGCGCGGCGCGACAGTCATTTTCATCTCCATTCCCGCGCCACGGGGATTGCCGGCGCTGGGGGAGCCGATATATATCCGTCCAGACGGTATTAAAAGAGAAAAACGACATGGGCAGACGGCCGACGATCGATCGCGAAGGGTTGCTGGATGCGGCCGACCGCGTCATCGCCAAGGGCGGCGTCACGAGCCTGACCATCGACGCGGTCGCCCGCGAGGCCAGCGTCAGCAAGGGCGGCGTGCTCTATTCCTTCGGCACCAAGGACGCGCTGATCGAGGCGATGCTGGCGCGCGCCGGCGAATCCTATGAGGGACTCGTCCGCGACTACCTCGCGGCGCATGGCGACGAGCCCTACGCCGCCGCCGGGGCGCATGTCGACGCCAGCCATCGCGAGGACCGGCTGGCCGCCATCCGCGCCAGCGCGCTGCTCGCCAGCCTCGTGCGCTCGCCGGAATATCGCAACCAGATCCAGGGATCCTATCGGGAGCTTTTCGACAAGATCGACACCCAGACCGAGGCGGGTCGACGGGCGCTGACAGCGGTTCTCGCCGCGGAGGGCGCGTTCCTGCTGCGGGGCCTCGGGCTGGCCGAATTCGAAAACGACAGCTGGGACGCGATCTTCGCCGACATCCGGGCGATCCTGCCCGGATAGACCGGCGGCTCGGCCGGGATGACGAGTGGGCGCGCCTTTTACCGGCGCGCCCGCGTTTCTCAGGCGAGGCCGCGCCCACGCGGCCGGAGCGTGAACAAACGCGCGGCCTCGATGGTGGCGGGATCCGCCGCGAGACGCACGCCGCCGATCGGCAGGTCGCTGTCGATCCGCTTGGTCGCATTGTACAGGCCGCCGTCGACATAGACCTCGATCAGGCCGACATCGATGAAGACGCGAACCTGACGCAGCGCCGTCACCGCCGTCCGATAGCGCGGCACGACGCGGTTGCCCGGCGGATCGAACACGAGCTCCAGCGTCATCCCGTCATAGACGAGCGACAGACCATGGTCCGGGTGGTCGAAGTCGAGCGTGAAGGGCGTTCCGGCGGCGGAGAACGCCAGTTCGATCTCTCCCAGCCCTTGCGGAAGCGGCGTGGCGACGCCGTCAGCCAGCGAAACCGGCGCGACGTCGGCCCTGAGGTCCCGCACGCTTTCGACCGGCGGCATGCGCAGCGCGCCGTCCCGCCAGACGAAGCGGCGCGGCAGCGTCATCGCCGAGGCGAAGTCGCGGTCCTTGAAGACGTCGGTCCAGTTCGCCGCCCAGGCGATGCCGACCGGACCGCTCGCATGCTGGAAGGCCTGGATCGCATAGCAATCCGTGCCGAAATCGAGCTCGCGCCGCAGGATCGGCACGAAATGCCGACCGTCGAAACGGCCAACGATGGCGTAGCTCAGATTGCGCCGGCGCGTGGCCTCGTCGCGATAGCCGATCAGCCCGAACAACAGCGCGTACAACCCCTCCCCCTCGCCGTCGAGGGCGATCAGGCAGGGACACTCGGCCGGGATGTTGCGGCGCAGCGGTTCCCGATGCAGGACATCGACGAAGCGCCAGCCGTCCACGCCCTCGGGATCGGCCGTCTCGTAGAGCAGCACGAGGCCGGCGGTGTCGTCGGCCCCGGCGACCAGCATCTTCCAGAGCCCGTCCGGACCGCGGAACACGTAGGGATCGCGGATATCCTTGCCGAAATTCGGAATCGCGGGCCGCGTGGTGATGATCGGCTGCGACGGCCCGGCGGCGAGAAGATCAGTCGAAACGGCGGTGATCTGCCATTCCTGGCTCGGCTCGCGACCGTCCTCGCGGTCGGTGTAATAGACCCGCAGCGAGCCGTCCGCCTGCGGCACGGCCGAGCCCGAGAAGGCGCCGCCGGTCATCGCGTTGTCGGCGAGCAGCTCGGGCCGGGGCTCGAGGAAGACCGGCAGGTGCACCCAGTCGACCAGATTGTCGGAGACGGCATGGCCCCAGTGCATCGTGTTCCAGCGGCGGGCATGCGGATAGTGCTGGTAGAAGAGATGCGTCCGGCCGTCGACCTCGCAGAGGCCGTTCGGATCGTTCATCCAGCCGAAGGGCGGCTGGAAATGCAGGCCGTAGCGGGCATCGCTGGAACGGTTCGCCTCGGTCGTCCGCAACAGGCGGATGCCCTCTGCCGTCACGCGCGCCGGCGCATAGGCATAGGCGAGCGACACGGAAGTCGCCGGCTCGTTCCAGGCAAAACGATAGGTGCCGGCGGCTGGCGCCTCGAACACCGTCCGGGTGAAATCGTCGGAGCGGGCGCCGGGGAGCATGGCGAGATCCGCGCCGTCACGGGTGACCCGAACCTCGGATACGGGGTCGCGGGTCGGCGCCTTCTGCCACAGATGCACGACATCGCCCGCATCCAGACGGGTCTCGAATTCGGTCATTGCAAGACTATCCATTGTCGCCTCAGCCCTTGACGGCCGAGCTGATGAAGGAACTGACGAACCATTTCTGGAAGGCGAGGTAGAAGATCAGCACCGGCACCATCATCATCACCGACGCGGCCATGGCGCTGTTCCAGTAGACGCTGTCATGGCCGAAGAAGCTGGCGATGCCGACCGAGATCGGGCGGGCGCGGTCGGTCTGGGTCACCATCAGCGGCCAGAGATACTGGTTCCAGGTCTCGATGCCGAGCAGGATCGCCACCGTCGCCAGCACCGGCAGGCTCAGGGGCAGGAACACCGACCAGTAGATCCGGAACGGCGAGGCGCCGTCGACGGTTGCCGCGTCATAGACGTCGCGCGGCACCTGGATGAAGAACTGGTAGATCAGGAAGATGTAGAGCGGGCTCGCCATCCAGGGCAGGATCTGCGCCGCGAAGCTGTCGCCGAGGCCGGCCTTGTTGACCAGGCTGAGCAGCGGCAGGACGATCGATTCCTGCGGCACGATATAGAGGCCGATCAGGCCGGTGAGCACCACCGCCCGGCCGGGCAGCCGCCCCCAGGCCAGCACGAAGGCCGCCATCGAGTTCAGGAAGACGCCGCCGAGCACCGTGCAGAACAGGATGATCAGCGAGTTGACCAGGTAGCGCCCGAACGGCAGCGCGCCGCTGAACGTCGCGATGTCGGCGAAGTTCTGCAGCGACGGATCGCTGACCCAGAAGGCACGGAAGCTGCCCATGTCGGCCAGGATCTCGAAGCGGTCCGTCTTCAGGCTGGCGACGAAGAGCAGGAAGAGCGGCGAGATCACCACCAGCGCGATGATCAGCACGGCGACGAACTTGACGATCGCGCCGATGTCCCGCGGTTCGGACAGTTTGGCGACATGCGCCGGGGCGGAAGCGGAGGTGACGGTGCTCATCGACGATCCCTCACGACGAAGCGCTGGACGAGCGAAACCACCAGCACGATCAGGAACAGGAGAATGGCGACGGCCGAGGCGAGGCCGAGCCGCTGGTCGACGAAGCCGGCCGTGAACATGTAGTGCACCAGCGTGTCGGTGGTGCCGCGCGGCCCGCCCTGGGTCAGGATGTTGACCTGGGTGAACAGCTTGAACGCCTGGATGGTGGTGATGATCAGCACGAAGATGTGGGTCTGGCGCAGGCTCGGCATGGTGACATGCCAGAAGCGCTGCCAGCGATTGGCGCCGTCCAGCTCCGCCGCCTCATAGAGCGTCTCGGGAATGTTCTGCAGCCCGGCCAGATAGACGATCATCTGGAAGCCATAGGCCTGCCAGGCCGAGAGCAGCACGATCGACGGCATCGCCCAGTTCGGGTCGCCGAGCCAGTCGATCGGGCCGACCAGCCCGAAGCTCAGGAAGCCGACGATCTGGTTGAACGGACCGGTCGGATACTGGAACAGCGTCGACCAGATCACGCAGACAACGACCATCGAGGTGATCGCCGGCAGGAAGAACAGGCCGCGGAAGAAATTGCGATAGGGCAGCTTCTGGTTCAGCAACAGCGCGATCGCCAGCGCGAAGCCGCACTGCACCGGCAGCACCATGATGGTGAAGCGGGTGACGTTCCAGAGCGCGGTCCAGAAGCCGGGATCGGTCAGGATGCGCGTGAAATTGTCGAGGCCGACGAAGCGGACCGGCACCGGTCGCGGGATCAGGCGCTGATTGGTCAGCGCGATCTCGAACGACGACAGGAACGGCACGAGCAGGAAAATGGTGATCAGGATGCAGGCGGGCAGCAACATGCCCAGTTCCTGCAGCTTGCCGCCCCAGATCAGCGGCTTGCGCCGGTATGCGGCGCGGCCCGACCCCGGCGATGCCTGACTTGGCATGGGGGACGCTTGGCTCGACATGACGATGCCTCCCGGCTTCTTGTTTCCCGGCCGCGCGTCAGGGCGCGACCGGGTGTTCGGCATTGGTGGCGACCCGGCCGCGCCTGGCGACGCGGCCGGTGGGTGACGGGGTTACTCGGGCTGGCCGAACGGCTCGTAGCCGTCATTGTCGACGATGTCGTCGTCGATCTTCTTGGCGGCCTTGCTCAGTTCGTCCTGCGGATCGGCGCCGTCGAAGATGTTGGTCATCGCGTTCTGGAAGGCGAGCGTGATGGTCGGATAGGCCGGATGCGGCGGACGCGGCACCGCGCTCTTGGAGGCCTGCTCGAAGGCGACCGCCATGGCGCCCTTGTCGGCGTAGAGCGGCGAATCGGCGGCGAAGGACTTCAGGCCGGGGAAGCCGGCATGCGCCTTGTACGTCTCGCGATAGGCCGGGTCCTGCAGCATGAAGCTCAGGAACTTGCCGGCGGCTTCCGGATCGGAGGCCGTCTTGGCGACCGACCAGATCCAGGTGCCGTTCGGGCTCGCCGACTTCCCGCCGAACTTCGGCAGCGGCATGACGACGACGTCATCGCCCATTTTGGCGTTGGCCTCGGCGTAGAACCAATGGCCACCCCAGGCGAGCGCCGCCGGACGGCCTTCGGCATAGAACTGGTTCTGGCCGGACGACTGCGGCACGACCCAGCCCTGCTTGACCCAGTTCTGCATTTCAGTCGCCGCGTCGACGCAGGCCTTGCCGTCGAGCGTGCCGATCGCCTTCCAGCTGGCGCGATCGATCACGTCGCAGCCCATCGAAACCAGGATCGGCTCATAAGCGTAGGTGATCCATTCCGTCTTGGTGCCATAGGCGCGGAAGAGATCGAGCGGCCACTTCACGCCCGGCGCCGTCGACAGCGTCTTCAGCGCCGCCTCGAACTCCTCGCGCGTCCAGGCATCGTCGACCGAGGTCGGAATGCGGATCTTCAGTTCCTCGAGCTGCTTGCGGCTGCCATAGAGCGCCACCGTGCTGTCGGTCAGGCCGATCGCATAGAGTTCCTTGTCGATCGGATAGGTGCCCTGGGCGACGTTCGACTCGGTCATGTCGTCGACCAGCGCCTTGTCGATCAGGCCGGCGATCGGCTGCAGGAAGCCCGACCAGACGTAATTCGCCAGGAACGGCGCGTCGAGCTGCATGATATCCGGCAGCGAGCCGGCCGAGACCGCCGCGCCGACTTTCTCGTTATAGGCGTCGTGCGGCGTGTTGATCAGCTGCACCGTCGTGCCTGGGTTCGCCGCCTCGAAACGCTTGGCGACGTCGTTGATGACGGCGATCTCGGAGGGCTCGCCCTGGAACATCACCTTGAGCTCGGCCGCCTGCGCGCCCGAAAGCCCTGCCCCAACCGTGATGCCCAGCACGGACGCCGTGCCGAGCCACTTCAGTAAACGTTTACCCAGAATGTTGGACATTTGCATTCCTCCCATTTTACGAGCTTTTGCCTGTTGAACCGTCTCGCCGCCCTCAGACCGAGGCGCGCTCCACGAGACGAAACGGAATTTCCTCGACCATCGCCACCGGCTTGCGATGACCGGACAGGATCTCGCCCGCACGCCGGCCGATCGCCCGGTGCGGCAGTTCCATCGTCGTCAGGGGCGGATCGAGCCTTGCGGCGATCTCGACCTGGTTGTCGAAGCTCGCGATCGCGACATCTTCCGGGATCCGCAGCCCGACGCGCCGGATCGCGCCATACACCTCGAGCGCGACGCGATCATTGCCGCAAAGGATCGCGTCCGGACGCACGGCGCCGGAGAACAGCTCGGCGACATGGTCGCGCACGAGGCTGCGGGCACGATCGGAATAGACGGGGCCGCGGGTCGCCGGCAGCATCCAGCCTTCCTCAACGGCCAGGCCACGCCTGGCGTGGGCGGCACGGAACCCCTCTTCGCGCATGCGGCCGGCAACCAGCCCCGGCAGGTTGAGGAAGGCGATCTTGCGGCGGCCCTGCTCGAACAGATGCTCGACGACCGTTTCGGCGGCGGCGCATTCGGCCGGAACCAGCGACGGGATGATGCCCGCCGCGTCGCGGCAATTGATCATCAGCGCGATCACGCCGCGCACCGCTTCCGGCACGGCGACGACCTGATGATACATGCTGGCATAGGCGATGGTGCGCGGCATCAGCCGCTGCAGTTCGGCGACGCTCGCCTCGACGGTGCGGCCGCCAATATTGGTGACGACGACGGAAAGGCCGTCAGCGCGGGCGGCGTTGTCGAACGACCGCATGATCTCGGTGGCGAAGGGCTGGGTGATCAGCCCGTCGGCGACGATGCCGAGAATCGGCAGGTAGCCCTGGCGCATGCCGCGCGCGACCAGATTGGGCTTGTAGCCGAGCTCGTCCGCCAGCGCCTTGATCTTCTGGCGCGTCTCCTCCGACATGCGGATCGAGCCGCCATGCAGGGCGCCCGATACCGTCTTGACGGAAACGCCAAGCCGGCTGGCTATGTCCTGCATCGAGACCTTGGCGTCCGCCATCGGGGCATCCGGGCTTGGGTTATCGTTTACTCAAAATGCCCAAACGGCCGTTTCCTGTCAATCGGTCCCGAAAAATCGGGATTTAGGCGCCTTTTTCGGTGCGCGGAGGCCGAATCGGCCGCGATCGCGCCCGCCGGACGAGAAAGGGCGGGTGCGCGATATCCCGCGCCCCGCCCCTTCACTCAATCGCGAAGCCGGCGATCAGTCGAAGAAGCCGGCATCCTCTTCGCGCAGATACTGCTTGCCGGCCTTCGGGTCGATGTCGAGGCCGAGCCCCGGCGCTTCCAGCAGGTCGACCATGCTGTCGGTGACGATCTTTTCCGGCAGGCCGGTGACGATCTCGTTCCAGAACGGCTCCGAGGCGCTCGGATATTCGAAGGCGATGTAGTTCGCCGGCAAAGTGGCGCAGACATTGATCAGCGCGCCGAGGCCGAGCAGGCCATTGGCGGTGCCATGCGGCGCCATCAGGATCGAGTGCATGTAGGCGTGCTCGGTGATCCATTTGAGCTCGGCGATGCCACCGACATCGGCGGGATCCGGACCGATGACGCGCACGGCCTGCGTCTCGATCAGTTCCTTGAAGTTATGACGCAGATAGATCTGCTCGCCGGTATGGATCGGCGTCGAGGTCGAGGTGGTGAGCTCGCGATAGGCCTGCGGATTGACCCACGGCACGTAGTCGCCGGTCAGCATGTCCTCGAGCCACATCAGATTGTACTTCTCGACCGCCTGAGCGAAGCGGATGGCGTCCGGCAGCATCCAGCCGGGGCCGCAATCGAGCGCCAGGCTGACCTTGTCGCCCAGCACTTCCTTCATCGCGGCGACACAATCGAGCATGTGGTTGAAGCCGCGCTCACTGATGACGCCCTGGTCCATCGCGCCGTGATAGTGGTTGGGCTGCGAGACGCCGTAGTGGAAGCCCGGAATGCTGGTCTTCATGTTGGAGTGGAAGCTGATGCCCTGCTTCACCATGAAGAAGTTCTCGGGCCGCTCCATCATCCATTTGACGTCGGCGGCATAGTCTTCCGGCCGGTCGCCGGTGCGCTTCTTCCGGATCGAGCCATTATAGACGCGCACCTTGTCGCGCACCTTGCCGCCGAGCAGCTTGTAGACGGGCACGCCCGCCGCCTTGCCGGCGATGTCCCAGAGCGCGTGCTCGATGGCGCTGACCGCCGCGCCATAGGGCTTGAACGAGCCGCGCTGGCGGATCCGCAGCATGACGCGCTCGACGTCGGTCGGATCCTCGCCGATCAGCGCATCGCGGAAATGCAGGACGAACGGCTTCAGATAGGGCTTGGTGAACTCCACCTCGCCGAGGCCATAGAGCCCCTCGTCGGTGACGATGCGGACGATCGGATGCTTGCCGATCACGGCGCAACGCAGGTCGGTGATCTTCATGGAAATTCCCTTTGGTGCCCTTGCGCAGTTCCGCGCTCGGGGAACGCTGGAGACCCGTTTGATCGGGTATTCTTCACGCGAACCGGCGCCCGCTCCGCTCGCAAACGGGACGAGCGGGCGCCAAACAATCAGGATGGCCGATGAAGTCGCGTCGGATCAGTCGTGCGGGACGCGGTCGAAGCCGACGCGCAGGCGGTTCCACTCCGAGGTGTCGGCGAAATAGCTGGCGCCCTCGCGCAGATGCTCGCGGATCACTTCCTCGTTCAGGTCGACGCCGAGGCCCGGCGCATCCGGAACGGTGACATAGCCGCCCGACATGTAGTCGGCGTCGAGGCCGGTCACGAGATTCGGCCAGTAATCCTGGTCGAGGCCGTGATGTTCGACGGCGACGAGGCTGGCGATCGACGCGCCGAGATGCACGTTGGCCATGAAGCCGATCGGCGTGCAGCAGGCATGCAGGGCCGTCGGGATGCCGTAGCGCTCGGCATGGTCGGCGATCTTCTTGGTCTCGGTCAGGCCGCCTGAGCTCAGCATGTCGGGATGGATGATGTCGAAGGCGCGCGTCTCGATCGCCTCGCGGAAGCCTTCCCAGAGATAGAGATCCTCGCCGGCCGCGACCGGGGTCAGCAGCGCGTCGGCGACCTTCTTGTGGTTGGCAATGTCCGTCCAGGGCAGCGGATCCTCGACCCAGGCGAGATTGTAGGGCTCGAGCGCATGGCCGATCCGGATCGCCTCGTCGGCGGTGACGAAGCCCTCGCCGAAATGGTCGGTGCAGAGCGAGATCTCGTCGCCGACGGCGTCGCGCACCGCTGCCGCCACCTCGGCCGCCAGCTCGACGCCGCGCTCGCTGATGCGCGCGCCCGGACCACGGCCCGGCACGTACCACTGGTTATACTGCGGATACTCGAACTGGGTCTTCGAGCCGACGAGCGCGCCGGGCGTCGCCTCGAACAGCCGGCCCGGCAGGTCGAACTTGATGAAGGTGAGCCCGAGCGCGGCGCGCTGCTTCACCACCTCGGCATAGGCCTCCGGCGTCGGCGACCGCGGCGCCGGCGTGTCGCCATAGATGCGGACGCGATCGCGGAACTTGCCGCCGAGCAGCTGGTAGCACGGCACGCCATAGGCCTTGCCGACCAAGTCCATCAGCGCGATCTCGATGCCGCAGACGCCGCCCGCCTCGCGGCTGTCGCCGCCATAGCTCTTGATCGACTTGAACAGGTACTCGACGTTGCAGGGGTTCTGGCCAATCAGCAGATGCTTCAGCCGGAGCGCGGTATCGGCATTGGCGCCGTCGCGCACCTCGCCGAGGCCGTAGATGCCCTGGTTCGTGTCGATCCTGACGATCGGATAGTAGCCATGGCCGACGACCGTGGCGACACGGATGTCGGTGATCCTGAGCGCGCTCGGATGCGAACTCATACGCACATTGTTGGCGATCGTCTCAATGGGGGCTTGGTCCAACGCGGCCATCTCGAATCCTCCTTACCGGCGTTTGTTTGTTGTTATTTTTATTGCTATTATCACCAAACAAATAGCGCAACATGTTTTGCAAAATTTCTACCCGCCGATTGACTCCGCGGCACCGCCATAGTCAAAGGCCGCACGCAACAGGTGAACGGAGCTGCAATGGCATCAACGCGCGTGACGATTCAGGATCTGGCGGATCGCCTCGGCCTGTCGAAGTTCTCGGTCTCCCGCGCGCTGTCGGGAAAACCGGGGGTGGCGGAGTCGACCCGAAGCCGGGTTCTGCAGGCGGCACGCGCGATGGGCTACCGCGTCCACGCCGAGACGGGCCACCCCGTCGGACAGATCCTGTTCGTCCGCAGCGAGGCCGATCCGGTCTCGAGCGAGCTCTGGTTCAACATGATGCAGGGCGCCGAGATGGAGGCCGAGCGGCTCGGCTATTCGGTCGTGCCACGGCAGGCACGCTACCTGAGCAACGCCGCCAATCTCGACCCGTCCGTCGTCGGCCTGATCCTGGCCGTGCCGCGCCCTTCCGACGTCACCGACATCGCCGCCCGCAGCGGCGTGCCGGTGGTCTGCGCCAGCTATGTCGAACCGTTGGTGCGCTTCGATCATGTCGTCGGCGCGGACTGGGAAAACGGCGTCGCCGTCGCCCGCATGCTGACGGGATTGGGGCACCGCCACGTCGCCTATATCCACGGCTCGAACGTGCCGCTCGGCCGGATCGAGCGGTTCCGCGGCTTCAAAGACGGCATGCTCGAGACCCCCGGCGCGGTGGTCGAGGACATCGTCTATGACGAGGCCGGCGGCTTCCGGCGCCCCTTCCTCGCCTATCTCAAGAATGGCGGCGCGCCGACCGCGCTGTTCTGCGCGCATGACGGCATCGCGGTCAGCGCGGTGTCCGAACTGCTCCGGATGGGGCTGCGCATTCCCGAGGACGTCTCGGTGGTCGGCTACAACGACTTCGCCTGCGCCACCCAGATCTCGCCACACCTGACCACGGTGCGGACGCCGCAGGTGGAGATGGGCGCCGCCATGGTCCGCTGCATCGCCGACCGGCTGGCGCTGCCGGAAAACCGCGCGCGCGCCCCGGTGCGGGTCGCGCTCGCCGCCGAAATCGTGCGCCGCGCGTCGACCGGGCCGGTTGGCAATCCGCCCTGGCAGAGCCTGCTTCCAACGCTCTCGACGCTCGCCTGAGGTATGAGGCCCCGTCCCAAATATGAACTTCATCGCCGTGCCGCGGGGTGCTATCGCTAGCACGGGAGGACTATGGCGATGGCAGAGGCGCGGACCCGGAACGGCGTTCCGGTCATAGACAGGACCTTCGATCTGCTCGACGCGCTGGAGCGCGCCCCCGACGGCCTCGCCGCGCCGGCGCTGGTCGAGGCGCTCGCGGTTCCGCGCAGCACGGTCTACCGGATCCTGAACTCGCTGCTGGCGCGCAAGGTCGTGCGCCGCACCTTCGACGGCAGCTACGTGCTCGGCCACCGGCTGGTCTCGCTCGCGGCGCATGTCCGCACGGAGCCGCAAAGCGCCGACCTCGCGCAGATCGCCACTTTGGTGATGCAGAGACTGAGCGACGCGAGCGGCGAACCGCTCAAGCTTTCGGTCCGCGACGGCGACCAGGCCAACGTGATCGCCTCGACGATCGGCGTCCCCAATTCCACCTTCGCGCCCGCGCTCGCCTCGCGCTATCCGCTGCATGCCGGCGCCGCCAGCAAGGTGATCATGGCGCACATGCCGGCGGAGGAACTGGCCCATCTCCTGGAGGCGCCGTTCATCCGCTACACGCCGCGCACCATCGCCGATCCGCATCGCCTCGCCGGCGAACTGGCGCGCGTCCGCAAGCTTGGATTCGCGAATGACCACGGCGAGCACAATGCCCGCGTGCACGCCATCGCCGTGCCGGTGTTCGAAGCCGGCGGTCGTTTTCTCGGCGCCCTCAGCGTGCCCTTCCTCGCCGAACGGGACGAGGCTTTCCGCATCCGCATGCGCCAGTCGCTGAAGGCGGCGGCACAGGAAATCGGCCGCAAGATACCGCGCTCCTGACGCCTGCGAGAGGGCTTTCCGTGCCGTTGCGGCAGCGCCGGCATCGCCCATGAAAATGCTGCAAGTGCGAACCTAACAACATAACTTCAGCCGCAATGCGTTGCGGCCAAGGGGTGTTGACAGGGCTCGAAGAACAACGTTAGCGTCCCCCTAGTTTCGGGAAGAGATCGAAGAAAGATCCGCGCACCGGGACATTTCACAGGGAGGTTTCTCGATGCCCGACTTGCTTCACCGCAAGAATGCGTCCGCATGCCTGCATGCCCGGAAATTCCTGAGCCGCTCGGCCGCGGCGCTGCTGGCGACGACGTTCATCGCCAGTCCCGGCGCGGGCTTCGCCGCCAATGTCGATCTCTCGAAATGGTCGCCCGACTACGTCAAGTCGATCGCCGGCACGGCGGAGTTCGACACGGCGGCGGAATGCGGCAAGGTCGTCCCGAACGACTACAAGGGCCGCCTGACCTATTGGTGGGTCGGCCCAACCCAGGCCCAGCCCGAGATCGACCACAAGATGGACGCGGAGTTCTGGGCGGCCTGGAAGAAGGCCTACCCGAACATCGAGACCAACGCGCAGAGCCTCGACTACAACGACATGCTCAACAAGGTGCGCACGGCGGCGCTCGGCAATGCCGCGCCGATGGTCGCCAAGTTCCCGATCCTCTGGGGCGTCGAATTCGCCGCCAAGGGCCAGCTCAGCGAGCTGAAGCCCGAGGATGTCGGCTACGAGACCAATGATTTCTGGCCCGGCGCGATGAAGTCCGTCACCTATGATGGCAAGACCTACGGCATCCCGACCAACAACGAGACCATGGGTTTCATCTGGAATGCCAAGATCTTCGCCGACGCGGGACTGGATCCGGAAAAGCCGCCTGCGACCTGGGATGACGTCGTCAAGTATTCGAAGCAGATCAAGGACAAGCTCGGCGTCAACGGCTATGGCCTGGTGGCGCGCCAGAACGCCGGCAACACGCCGTTCCGCTTCATGCCGCAGCTCTGGGCTTATGGCGGCGGCGCCCTCGACGAGACCTCGGCCGAGCCGACCTACAAGACGGTGGAACTCAACAATGCCGGCTCCAAGGCCGCGCTGCAGGCCGCCTATGACATGTATGTCCGCGACAAGTCGGTCCCGGCCTCGGCGCTGACCAACACCCAGAACGAGAACCAGAACCCGTTCATCGCCGGCCAGCTGGCGATGATGATCGCCCACCCGGCGGAATACGCGAAGATGGTCGATCTCGCCAGCAAGGCGACGGGCGCCGACAAGGCGGCGGCCGAAGCGGTGGTCTCGAACATGCGCTACGGCCTGCTGCCGGAAGGCCCGGCCCGCCGCGCGGTCGTGTTCGGAGGCTCGAACGTCCATATGTTCGCGCCGGACCTAGTCGAAGGCGGCCTCGATGTCGACGCCGCGCGCGCCTTCATCTGCTTCTCGACCGGTCCGGAATGGTCGACCAAGCTCGCCTGGGTCGGTTCCAATCCCGGCCACCTCGACGGCTTCACCACCAAGTGGATGAAGGAACGGCTCGACACGATCAAGTTCCTCGACGTGACGACTTCGATGCTGCCGAGCGGCATCCCCTTCCCGGTCATCCCCGAGCAGGCGGAGATCATGAACATCATCGTCCCGGACATGCTGCAGAACGCGCTGACCGGCAAGATGACCGTCGACCAGGCCGCCGATGACGCGGCGCAGAAGGTCCAGGAGCTGCTCGACGGCATGTAGTCGCCGTCGCTGAAATGCCGATCGGCCGCCGGCGCGGCGGCCGATCCCCATCCCCCCGAGAGGAAGATCCGGATGACGATTGACGTCGCTCATCAAGGCGGAGCCGTGCCTGCTTCGTCCCGCCGCCGGAGGCCCGGCCTGCTCCGGCGCATCGTGCAGAACCGCAACGACTACGCCTATATCGCGCCCGCCCTGATCGTCATGGCGCTCGTGATCGCCTATCCGATCTATTACACGGTCGAGCTGAGCTTCTTCAAAACGCCCGCCAATCTGGCGATGGACCAGAAGATCTTCGTCGGGCTCGACAATTACTGGACGATCCTGACCTCGAAGAGCTTTCGGGACGTCACCTACAACACGCTGATCTGGACGATCTTCTCGACGTTCTTCGCCTATGTGCTCGGCCTCGGCGCCGCGCTGGCGCTGAACCGCGAATTCGTCGGCCGCGGCGTGCTGCGCGCCGTGCTGCTGGTGCCCTATGTGATCAGCGCCGTCGCCGCCTCCTATGTCTGGAAGTGGCTCTACCACTCCGACTTCGGCGTCATCGGCGCGCTCTCGGTGCAGTTCGGCTTCACCGACCGGCCGATCAACTTCCTCGACAACATCTACACCGCCCTGCCGGCGATCATCGTCGTCAACATCTGGAAGGAATTCTCCTTCGCGATGATCATGCTGCTCGCCGGCCTGCAGACCGTGCCGGACCAGCTCTTGCGCGCGGCGCAGGTGGATGGTGCCAATGCCTGGCAGCGCTTCTGGCACGTGACCATGCCGCACCTGAAGGGCGTCTCGATGGTGACGATCCTGCTTCTGGTCGTGACCAACCTGAACTCGTTCATCATTCCCTGGATCATGACCGGCGGCGGCCCGGCCGGCGCCACCGACATCTGGATCACCCAGATCTACCAGCTCGCGTTCGGGCGCATCCGCTTCGGCCTGGCGTCCGCCTACTCCGTGATCCTGTTCATCGTGATGATGTTGCTCGGCTACTTCTACGTGAAGGCGCTGACGCGTGGCGACGAGGCGAAATCCGAATGAGCACGCAGACCGCAAGCAAGCCCGCCCCCATGCCCGCCACCCCCGTGCGTACCCGGAAACCGATCGACTGGTGGCGCTGGGCCGGACGCGGCATCCTCGCCTTCCTCCTGATCTTCACGGCGCTGCCGATGGCCTGGATGGTCATCACCTCGCTGAAGACGCAGCTCGCCGCGCTGCAATACCCGCCGCAATGGTGGCCCGAGGAAGTCACCTTCGAGAACTACCTGCGGCTCCTGTCGCCGAACAACGCCATCGGCCACGAGTTCCTGCAGTATTTCTGGAACAGCCTCTACGTCTCGATCCTGTCGACGGTCCTCGGCGTCGTCGTGGCGGTGCCGGCGGCCTATGCCTTCTCGCGCTTCCGCTTCCCGGGTCGGCAGGCACTGTTCTTCTCGGTCCTGCTGCGCAACATGTTCCCGGCGGTCGTGTTCCTGATGCCGCTGTTCCTGATGATGAAGTGGCTCGGCCTGGTCAACACGCATGGATCGCTGATCCTGACCTACCTGACCTTCGGCCTGCCGCTGTCGATCTGGCTGCTCAAGGGCTTCTACGACAACATCCCGCCGCAGCTCGAACAGGCGGCGCGGATCGACGGCGCCACCCGCTTCCAGGCGTTCTTCCACATCGTCATGCCGCTGTCCTCGCCCGGCATCATCGCCACCGCGATCTACGCCTTCATCATGGCGTGGAACGAGTACGTCTATGCGCTGACCTTCCTGAACTCGAAGGAGATGCTGACGCTTCCGGTCGGCCTGCAGCGCTTCTTCGCCGAATACGCCACCGACTGGCCCGGCCTGATGGCGGCGTCCTTCATCATGAGCGTGCCCGTCGTCGTGCTGTTCCTGGTGCTGCAGAAATACTTTGTCCGTGCGCTCACCGAAGGTGCGGTCAAGTCCTGACCGCCCTTCCCTGAAGCACCGAAAGGAATATCCGATGGCCGAAGTCGTCCTCAACGAAGTCGTCAAGTCCTACGGCAATGTCTACGCCGTCAACCACGTGTCGCTGACCGTCGCCGACGGCGAGTTCGTCGCCCTCGTCGGGCCGTCGGGCTGCGGCAAGACCACGACCCTCAGCCTTGTCGCGGGGTTGAACGAGATCACCGGCGGCGAGATCCATATCGGCGGCCGGCTGGTCAACGACCTCGACCCGAAGGACCGGGACATCGCCATGGTGTTCCAGAACTACGCGCTCTACCCGAACAAGTCGGTGTTCAAGAACCTCGCCTTCCCGCTGCAGATGCGAAAGCTGTCCAAGGCGGAGATCGAGCGCAAGGTGATGTCGGCCGCCAAGGTGCTCGACATCGTCCACCTGCTGGAGCGCAAGCCGCGCGAGCTTTCCGGCGGCCAGCAGCAGCGCGTCGCGCTCGGCCGCGCCCTGGTGCGCGATCCGCGCGTGTTCCTGATGGACGAGCCGCTCTCCAACCTCGACGCCAAATTGCGCGTGCAGATGCGCACGGAGCTGAAGCGCTTCCACCAGGACCTGCAGGCGACGGTCATCTACGTCACCCACGACCAGCTCGAGGCCGTCACCATGGCCGACAAGATGGCGGTGATGAATGGCGGCTTCCTGCAGCAATACGACTCGCCGAAGAATGTCTTCGGCAATCCGGCCAACATGTTCGTCGCGAGCTTCGTCGGCAGCCCGGCCATGAGCCTGATCCCGCTCGAGGCCGTCACGCACGGCTCCGACGTGGCGCTGCGCAGCCCCGAGGGCTGGGAAATGCCGCTGTCGCCGCAGAATGCCCGCAAGGCGCTCGGCTCGACCACCAGCAAGGTGGTGCTCGGCGCCCGCCACAGCACCGTCCGGCTCCACCAGGCCGAAACGCCGGGCGCGGTTCCCGGCGTCGTCTACACGGTCGAACCGACCGGCGACATCACCTTCGTCCAGGTGTTCCTGGGCGATGCCGTCGTGATCGTCAGCCTCGATCCGAGCTTCGTCGTCGAGCCGGACCAGAAGGTCTGGATCGAGTTCGACCAGGAGCGGATCCACCTCTTCGACGGCGCCACCGAGAAGGCGCTGCCGGCTGCCTGAGACCCACCCGCCCAACTTCACCTCCAGAAAGCTACCGGAATGAAAATCACGAGCGTGCGCACCGCCGTCATCGACGGAAACTTCCCCTGGGTGCTGGTGCGAATTGAGACCGACACGGGCGTCACCGGCCTCGGCGAGGCCTATTGGGGCGCCGGCGTCGCCGAGCTGGTGCACCGCGCCGCGCCCTACATCATCGGCCAGGACCCGACCAATATCGGCAAGCTGATGTTCATCATCGAGCGCGTGCTCTCCGGCGAAGGTGCGCAGGGCGGCACGACGGTGACGGCGATGTCCGGCATCGAGATCGCGCTCTGGGACCTGATGGGCCGCGCCCACCAGCTGCCGATCTCGACCTTCTTCGGCGGCCGCTTCCGCGAGAAGGTCCGCATCTATGCCGATTGCCACGAAGGCGAGACGCATGACCCGGCCGAATATGCCCGCCGCGCCAAGGAAGTCGTCGCCGCCGGCTTCACCGCGATCAAGTTCGACCTCGACAACGAGAACCCCTACACGCTCGACGTCACCGACGACGATTATCCGAGCCGGCAGTGGGTCGAGCCCTACAACCGCGTCATCGGCTCGCAGGAGCTCGACTGGATGGTCAGCGTCGCGACCGCCGTGCGCGAGGCCGTCGGCCCCGAGATCATGGTGGCGATGGACGCGCACTGGAAGTTCGGCGTCAACGACGCGATCAAGCTGGCACAGCGGCTGGAACCGCTCGACCTCGTCTGGCTCGAGGACCCGACGCCGCCGCACAACATCGACGCGCTCGTGCAGGTGACGCGTTCGACCAAGACGCCGATCCTGACGGGCGAGAGCCTCTACACCAAATGGGGCTATCGCGACCTGATCGAGAAGCAGGCGGCCCGCATCATCTCGCCCGACATCCCGAAGATGGGCGGCCTGTCGGAGTTCAAGAAGGTCGCCGACCACGCCGACATGTACTACATCGCCATGGCGCCCCATAACGTCGCCAGCCCGATCGGCACGGTCGCCTGCGCCCATGTCTGCGCCGCGATCAACAACTACCTGGTGATGGAATACCACGCCCACGACGTGCCCTGGTGGGGCGACCTGGTCGAGGGCGGCAACCCGCTGGTCGACGGCTTCATCCCCTTGAACAACAAGCCCGGCCACGGCCTGACCCTCAACGAGGATGTCGCCAAGGCGCATCTCAAGAAGGGCTCCAGCTATTTCGGCGAGACTCCCTACGCCTGACGGCGCGGGGCAACAGATCGACTTGCATTGACGGCGGCCGTGTCCGCCAGACGAGGAGACCACCATGACGACGAACCAGGACTTCAAGGACATCAAGCGCCCGCCCAAGGAACAGATCGAGGCGCTGAAGAAGATCGGCGCCGCGACGGTCGCCGGCACGCTCGGCCACATGGGCATCCGCAACCCGCACATCCAGGGCCCGGTCAGCTGGCACAAGGGCCGCGTGATGGTCGGCCCGGCGCTGACGCTGCAGTTCATGCCGAAGCGCGAGGATCTCTACGGTGAGGGCGAATACGCCGATCCGGAGAAGCAGCTGCACCGGCACGTGCTCTACAAGACCCAGCCCGGCGACGTGGTCGTGGTCGACTCGCGCGGTGACATGACCGCCGGCGTGTTCGGCGAGATGATGATGACCTACTTCAAGGGTCGTGGCGGCGCCGGCCTCGTCATCGACGGCTGCATCCGCGACTATCCCGGCCAGATCGAGCTCGACATGCCGATGTGGATCCGCGGCCTGACGCCGAACTTCCACACCCAGACCGGGCTGATGCCGATGGACTACAACATCCCGATCGCCTGCGGCGGCGTGACGGTGATCCCCGGCGACATCATCGTCGCCGACGACGACGGCGCCGTGGTGCTGCCGGCGGCGCTGGCGGCGGAGGTGATCGCCATCGCCTCCGAACACCACGAGTGGGAGGAATTCTCCAAGATCAAGCTGCTCGAGGGCGGCGCGCTGCAGCGCTACTACCCGCTGCATGCCGATGCGCAGGAGGAATACCAGGCCTGGCGCAAGCTGAACCCGCTCAAGACATGATCGACCCGTCCGCCGCCGCGATCACCCGGTCGCGGCGGCCGATCCCCGGTTCAGGGCAGGTCGCCGCCGATCGCCAGCGCGGTGGTGACGGTGACGATCCGCACCTGCTCCTCATAGGCGGCGTCGCGGCCGGCCAAGAAGGGCACGCTGAGCGCCGCCACCACCGCGCCCGAGGCGTCGATGATCGGCGCGCCATAGGCATTGACCGACACGGCGAACTCGCCGCCGTCGCGCGACCAGCCGCGCGTCCTGACCAGCTCGATCTCGGCCCGCAGCGCCGCCGCATCGACGAAGGTCAGGTCCGTGAAGCGCTTGAGTTCGCCCGCCAGCACCCGGTCGACCTCGTCCGGCGGAAGGCTGGCGAGCAGGACCTTGCTGCCGGCGCCGGCATGGATCGGCAGGTGCTGGCCGACGGCGGCATGGAGGGCGTAGGCGTTGTGGCCGCTCGCGGCCGCCACCACCAGCACGAAGCCGCGATCATAGACCGACACCTTGCTGCTCTCGCCGAGCGTGGTCGCCAGGCGGTCGAGATGCGGCTGCGCCCGTTCGGCGACGATCCGGCCGATGGGCGGCGCGATCACCCCACTCGCCAGCGACAGCAGCCGGGCGCCGAGCACGAAGCGGGCGCCGTCGACCTGGCGCACCATGCCGTGCGCCTCGAGCGAATTCAGGATCCGATAGACGGTCGAGCGCGTCACGCCCGTGCGTTCGGCCAGCCCCTTCAACGTCAGCCCGGCCGGGACTTTCTCGAGCTCGCCCAGCATCGCCATCATGCGATCGACGGCGGGATTGCGATGCGGCGACGCCGCCTCGTCTTCGGACACGTTGACAGCCCCGCTCTTCTTTGCGACGGTTATTATATGAATGACTGAGTTTCAAATAATAAACTCGGCAATAACATGCCCGCAAAAGGGCAGCAAGCCCCCCGTGGAGGAACGCCGATGCCGACCAACGCCCTGAGTCCGTCTTCCGTCGAGGCCGCGCCGTGAGGCGCGCTTTCCAGGGGCCCGCAGGCGCCCGCCTCGTCGCCGCAAGGCTGGATGTCCGGTCGTCGGGGGGCATCGATGCAGCAAGCCGCCACTGACGCCGCGCGACTGCCGAAGGGGTTCACGGCCCCGCCGATCCCGCGCCGCAATCCGGCCCGCAAGCCTGATTGGCTGGTCGCCTATCTGTTCCTGGCGCCGGCGGCGGCTGTTTTCGCCGCCTTCATCGCCTACCCCCTCGTCGACGGCATCCTCACCTCCTTCACCGACCAGATGGTCGGCAAGGCAGGCGCCTATGTCGGGCTGGCGAACTTCACCCGGCTGCTCGGCGACGCGCATTTCCAGCGCGCCGCCGCCAATTCGCTGTTCCTGACGACCGGCGTCGTCGCGGTGAAGCTGGTGCTCGGCCTCGCCTGCGCCGTGCTCTTGGCGCAGAAGATGCCGGCGCGCGGGCTGATCCGGGCGCTCGTCTTCCTGCCCTGGGCGGTGCCCGGCCTGATCGCGGGCCTGTCCTGGAAATGGATCTTCGACGAGCAGGCCGGCGTGCTCAGCTATCTCGTCATGGCGCTTGGGATCACCGACCAGCCGGTCTACTGGCTGTCCGACCCCAGGATCGCGATGCTCTCGATCGGCGTCGCCATGGTCTGGCACGGCCTGCCCTTCTTCACCATGATGTTCCTCGCCGCGCTGACCGCCATCCCCGGCGACCTGACCGAGGCGGCGGCGATCGACGGCGCCGGCCCGATCCAGCGCTTCTTCAAGGTGACACTGCCACAGATGAAGGAAGTCATCTTCGTCACGGTGATGCTGTCGGCAATCTGGACGTTCAACTCCTTCCACATGGTGTTCATCTTGACCGGCGGCGGCCCGGCCATGCGCACGCACATCCTGCCGACGCTCGCCTATGACTACGGCATCACCCAGAGCCAGCTCGGCCTCGGCGCCGCGGTGCTGGTGTCGGTTATCCCGGTGTTCGTCGTGCTGATCGTTCTGCTCACCCGCCGCATGCTGGCGTCGAAGAACTAGGAGGCGGAGATGGTCAAGAGCTCGTCCGAGAAGATCATCGGCCGTATCGTCACCACGATCGGCGTCCTCCTCGCGCTTCTCTGGTCGCTGGCGCCGATCTACTGGATCGTCGTCACGGCGCTGAAGACGTCGCGCGAGATCTACGCCGTGCCGCCGACCCTGCTGCCGGCGCGTCCGACGCTCGCGAACTTCAACACCGCGCTGTTCAACTCGAAATTCCCGCAATTCGTGCTGAACAGTGCCACGGTGGCGATCTCGGTGACGCTGATCTCTGCGGTGGTCGGGGCGCTCGCCGCCTACCCGATCGCCCGCATGGAGTTCAAGGGCCGCGGCGTGACGGCGCGGGCCATCGTCATGGCCTATCTGCTGCCGCCCTCGCTGCTGTTCATCCCGCTCTTCCTGGTGCTGCAGAACCTCGGCCTGATCAACACCAAGACCGGCCTGGTCATCGCCTATCTGACCTTCACGGTGCCGTTCTGCACCTGGATGCTGATCGGCTATTTCCGCACCATCCCGCGCGAGCTGGACGAGGCGGCAACGGTCGACGGCGCGACGCGGTTGCAGACCCTGCTCAGGGTGGTGCTGCCGATCGCCAAGCCCGGCCTCGCGGTGGTGGCGCTGTTCGCCTTCACCCACGCCTGGAACGAGTTCCTCTACGCCCTGGTCTTCGTGCACTCGAACGACACCAAGACCTTCACCGCCGGCCTGACCGGCCTGATCATGGGCGACACCTTCATCTGGGGCCAGCTGATGGCGAGCTCCGTCATCGCCATCGTTCCCATCCTGATCATCTACATCGTCGCGCAGCGCTACATCGTCGAAGGCCTCGCCGCCGGCAGCGTCAAGGGATAGCGCGCGCCCGATTCCGGACTGCAACGACAAGAGGAGGAGGAAGACAATGAAGAAACTCGCCATGTCCCTGCTGGTCTCGGCAGCGACCCTGCTGCCGTTCACCGCCCAGGCGGCCGACCTGACGATCTGGGGCCTGCAGGCCTTCAACCAGCAGGCCGACGACCTGATCACCGAAATGGCCGTCGAATTCGGCAAGGAACGCGGCATCGACGTCGAGTATGTCGTCGTTCCCGGCAACGCGATGACGGAACGTCTCGCCGCCGCGCTGCAGGCGGGCGCCCCGCCGGACGTGTTCATGCAGGTCGGGCCGCAGGCGCAGTATTACGCCAAGCTCGGCGTCACCCTGCCGCTCGACGATATCCTCGCCACCATGCGCGCCGTGCCGGGCGGCATCTATGAAAGCACCGTCTCGCAGGTGATGTACGACGGCAAGGCGCATGCGCTGCCGCTCGAGGTGGACATCGTGCCGATGTTCGCCCGTACCGACCTGCTCAAGGAAGTCGGCATGGACGTGCCGAAGACGCTCGCCGACTTGCGCACGGCGTCGCAGGCGATCCTCAAGGCCAATCCCGGCATCACCGCCTTCGGCATGACGCTCTCCTCGGCCAACGACGCCGAATCCTTCGCCCGGATGATCGTGCTGTCCTATGGCGGCGAGATGTTCGACAAGGAAGGCAAGACCATCACCTGGAACTCACCGGAGACGGTCGCCGCCTACCAGTACATCGCCGACATGTTCGCCGAGGGCACGATCCCGCGCTCGACGCTGACCTGGGACGACGCCGGCAACAACACCGCCTACCAGACCGGCCGCACCGCCTTCACGATCAATCCGCCCAGCATCTACCAGTGGATGACGCAGAACGACGAGGAGCTGCTCGCCAACACGGCGATGATCGCGATCCCGGCCGGCCCCGGCGAAAAGGGCCGCTCGGCCAACCTGATCTCGTCCTTCTCCTGGCTCGTCAGCAAGGACACCAAGCGCCCGGATGATGCCAAGGCGTGGCTCAACCACTTCTTCGAGCCGAAGCGCTACGAGCAGATCATCGCCACGGTGGGCGGCCGCTGGCTGCCGATCTACCCGGAACTGACCAAGACCATGCCGCTGTTCAAGGACACGCCGGCCTTCGCCAATTTCGACGAGATGGCCCGCAACGGCCTGGTCGACGGCCATGCCGGCCCGCCCTCGGCGACCGCGGCCGCGATCTTCAACGCCAAGATCGTGACGCAGTCGCTGCAGCGCATGCTGGTCGATGGCGAGAGCGCCGAGAAGGCCGTCGCCTGGGCGCAGGCCGAGATGGAGCGTCTCGCCGCCGCGCAGTAACCCGGTGTCCGGCCGCCCTCCCGGCCGGACTACCCGACGCCGCGCCGGTCACGACCGACGCGGCACCCGGCACGGCCCGAGAATCGTCCCCCTCTTCTCGGCCGTGCCGCTTCCCGTCACGCGAGCCGGCGTCGCCTACCAGCGCTGGTGGACATGCGGCTTGATCAGGCTGTCATAGATCTCGCCGATCCTGGCGAGTGTCTCCGGGGCGATCGCCGGGGCGTCGCTCGCCGCCGCGTTCGACTGCGCCTGCGCCGCGTTGCGCGCGCCGGGGATCACCACCGACACGGCCGGCTGCTCGAGGATCCAGCGCAGCGCGAAGGTCGACATCGCCATGCCGGCCGGCACCAGCGGCCGGAGCCGCTCCACCGCCTCGAGCGCGACCTCGAACGGCACGCCGGCGAAGGTCTCGCCCACGTCGAACGCCTCGCCATGGCGGTTGAAGTTGCGATGGTCGTCGGCGCGGAAGGCGGTGTCGCGGGTGATCTTGCCGGAGAGCAGGCCCGAGGCGAGCGGCACGCGGACGATGACGCCGACATTCTTCTTCGCGGCCTCGGCGAAGAACAGCTCCTGCGGGCGCTGGCGGAAGATGTTGTAGATGATCTGGATGGTGGCGACGCCGGGATACTCGATTGCCTTCAGCGCCTCCTCGACCTTCTCGACCGAGACGCCGTAGTTGCGGATCTTGCCCTTGGCGACGAGGTCATCGAGCGCGCCGAACACCTCCGGCCGGTAGAGCACCTCGGTCGGCGGGCAGTGCAGCTGCACCAGATCGAGCGTCTCGACTTCCAGGTTTTTCAGGCTGCGATCGACGAAGCCCTCGAGATTGGCGGCGTTGTAGCCGTCGGCGACATGCGGGTTGAGCCGGCGGCCCGCCTTGGTGGCGACGAAGGGCCGGACGCCGCCCCGCTCCTTCAGCACGGCGGCGATGATCTTCTCCGAGCGCCCGTCGCCATAGACATCGGCCGTGTCGATGAAAGTGACGCCGGCGTCGAGCGCAGCGTTCAGAGCCTGCTTGCCGTCCGCCTCGCTGACGTCGCCCCACGAGCCGCCGATCTGCCAGGCGCCGAAGCCGATTTCCGAGATGCGGGCACCCGTGCGCCCGAGCTGACGGTTCTTCATGTCGCGTTCTTTCTCTTCTCGCCGGCGCACCCTCTGGCCGCCGCTCCCTGTGCGCCGCGAAGCCGGGCGGCTCCGGCGCCGCGGCGATGAAGCCGCCGGCACAGCGCGGCGCTACCCTTGCGCGACTGGCGCCGGGAAGCAATCCGGGCCGATCCCGGCAGGGCGACGGCCCACAGCCGGACCCCGCTCAAGCGGAACCGGGCGCGACCAGCAGCAATATTCCACATCATAGAACACGGAGAATGTTCCCGATCGAGATTGCCAACAGGTGGAACGCGGCGCGCGTGAAGCTACTTGCATTTCCGCCGCATCCTCTTCAAACTGTTCCAGTGTATCAGGAATTCTCGTTCTACATAATGGAACATGAATCTTGAAAAGGTCATGAGGGGGCCGATCTTCACGCCAGCATAGCACCATCGGGGCCGGCGGCCTCGCCCGCGACGGCCCGGTTTATCCGGCCGCCTCGGCAGCGAGATAGCGGCGCGATTGCCAAGAGAACCATCGTGGTCCGCGACCGGATCGGTCGCGCCACCGAGAGACGTTTCAGCGTCCGATACTTCCAGAAGGGAAATTGGGACATGCAGGGAAAAATGAACTCGATCACCAAGCGCCTCGGCCTGCTGACGGCAGCGGCGACGCTCTTCGCCGGCGCGCTCGGCGCCGGCTCGATGGCCGAAGCCGCCTCGCCGCGCGCGGCCGAGAACAAGATGGTCCTCGTCGCCCGGCAGGACCCCGGCACGCTCGACTTCGTCAAGAGCAACCTGACGGCGATGCGGCTGTGGATTCCGGCCAACATCGTCGAGCCGCTCGTCTATTTCAACAAGGACGGCAGCGTCGAGCCGGGCGTCGCCGAGAGCTGGACGATCAGCGACGACAAGAAGACCTACACCTTCAAGATCCGCGAGACGACCTTCTCCAACGGCGCGCCGGTGACGGCCGAGGACGTCATCTATTCGCTGAACACCATGAAGGCGAGCCCGGTCGTCGACTACGCCGCCGCCTATGAGGCGGTGACCGGCATCGAGAAGGTCGACGACCGCACGGTCAAGGTCACCCTCTCCCGCCCGAGCCAGAACTTCTGGCGCGGCATGGGTGCGATTTCCGGCCTGATCCAGCCCGAGGCGAACGCCGCCAACATCGCCACCAACCCGATCGGCACCGGCCCCTACAAGCTCGCCAACTACACCACCAACAGCACCTTCGAGTTCGCCGCCAACCCGACCTACTGGGGCAAGAAGCCGGCGGTCGAGAACGTCACCGTCCGCATCATCACCGACGGCACGGCCGGCCTGAACGCGCTCGAGGCGGGCGAGGTGGATTCGCTCCCCGTCATCACCATCGACCTCTGGGAGCAGCTCTCGAAGCGCGAGCTCGACAAGAAGTTCACGCTCGTCACCTATCCGCAGGTCGGCGAGCCGACCTATGCGGTCCTGAACCAGAAGCTCGACAAGGACCTGCGCGAGACCATCGCCAGGACGTTCGACCGCCAGTCCTACAACGACGCCTTCGGCGCCGCCTGGGGCGCGGAGAACACCTGCACCTTCGCGCTGCCGAACCAGGTCTGGTACTCGCCGGAAAACGCCGAGACCTGCCCGTTCCCGTATGACATGGAAGGCGCGATGGCGACGATCGCCGAGAAGGGCTATGCGAGCACGCCGCTCGAATACGCTTCGCTCAGCGACGTGCCCGACTTGTCGCTGCCGGCCGACATCATGGTTCCCGCCATGCAGGCCGCCGGTTTCAACGTCACCCGCAACGCCATCGACCTCGCCCGCTACTCGCAGCTGATCTTCCAGGGCCGGCCGCCGCAGTTCGACGTGACGATCATGTCGGGCGACGCCAACCCGGTGCAGTGGGCCTGCCAGGACGAGGCCAAGGCCGGCTGGAGCACCTATTGCTCGGCCGAATACACCAAGGCGCTCGCCGATGCCGACGTCGCGCTGACCGACGAGGACTACGCGGCGCAGATGAAGAAGTCCGCCGACATCCTGCGCAAGGACGCCGTCATCGTCCCGCTGATCGCCAAGAAGGGCGTCGGCCTGTTCGACGCCGGCCTCAAGGGCTTCGAGGAGCCGCGCGTCGGCGTCGCGATCGAGATGAACAAGCTGCACTGGTAAGCCGACCAGCCTAAGAAGCGGCCGCCGCAGCCTCCGGGCCGGCGGCGGCCGCATCCGTCGATCCTCTCCGGGAAAGCTTGATGGCGATCTACGTCCTGCGCAAACTGGTGTTCTTCCTGGGCGCCATCTTCATCGCCTCCGTGGCGATCTTCCTCCTGATCCGGGGCGCCGGCGGCAACGTCGCCGCGGTCGTGCTCGGCAAGGGCGCGACGCCGGAGGCGATCAACGCGCTCGCGCACAGCTACGGCCTCGACCGGCCGCTGTTCGTCCAGTATTTCGACTGGATCGGCAACATGCTCTCCGGCGATCTCGGCCGCTCCTTCCGCACCAATGAGCGCGTCTCCGACCTCGTCACCGCCCGGCTTTCCGTCTCCATCCCGCTCGCCCTTTCCGGGCTGATCCTCGGCCTGATCATCGCCATTCCCGTCGGCACCTACGCCGCGCGCAATGTCGGCACGCCGTCCGGCGCCATCCTCGCCCTGATCAGCCAGGTCGGCGTCGCCGTGCCGGTGTTCTGGGCCGGCATCCTGCTTTCGCTGCTCTTCGGCGTCCGCCTCGGCTGGCTGCCGACCGGCGGCTGGACCGATTGGTCGGTCAGCCCCTGGGGCGCCGTCCGCTCGCTCGTGCTGCCGGTGCTGTCGCTCGGCCTGATCATGGCCGCCGTGCTGATCCGCTATGTCCGCTCGGCCGTGCTCGACGTGATGAACCAGGACTACCTGCGCACCGCGCGCGCCGTCGGCATGACCCGCACCGAGGCGCTCCTCAAGGTCGGCCTGCGCAACGCCTCGCTGCCGCTCGTGACCATCGTCGGCCTGCAGATCGCCGAACTGATCGGCGGCACCGTGATCATCGAGACCGTGTTCTCGCTGCCGGGGCTGAGCCGCATGATGCTCGCCAACGTCGCCGCCCGCGAGGTGATCGTCGTGCAGTCGACCGTGATGCTGATCATCATCTTCGTCATCGGCGTGAACCTGCTCGTCGACCTCCTCTACGGCATCCTGGACCCGCGCGTCCGGTCGAGCCGGTGACCGGGAGAAGCCCCATGATGACCATGAGCAAATCCACCCATGCCCCGGCCCCGGCCAGCGGCTCCGCCGGCCCCGGCGTGCCGATCTCGCCGCCGGCGCGGAAATCCCGCCGCAGGCTGCCGCGCAACGCCTCGCTGATCCTCGGCCTGATCCTGACCACGATCTTCCTGACCGTGGCGCTGGTGTCGTTCTTCTACCTGCCGTCGAACCCCAACATCCCGGTGATCCGCAACCGCCTGCTGCCGGCGGGAACGCCCGGCCACTGGCTCGGCACCGACGTGCTCGGCCGCGATATCATCGCGCAATTGATGGTCGGCGCGCGCACCTCGATCCTGGTCGGCGCCGGCGGCGCCACGCTGAGCCTGATCCTCGGCACCATCGCCGGCCTCGCCGCCGCCGCCTCCGGCAAGATCACCGACGAGGCGATCTCGCGCGGCGCCGACATCCTGCTGTCGATCCCCGGCATGGTGACGGCGCTGGTGCTCGCCGCGACGATGGGTTCCGGCGCGCTCACCACCATCCTGGCGCTGACCGCCTTCTTCACGCCCTCCTTCACCCGCGTCATCCGCTCGGCCGCGATGGGCGTGCTGAACGAGGACTTCATCACCGCCGCCAAGCTCTACGGGCGTGGCAAGATCTTCGTGCTGGCCCGCCATGTGCTGCCCAACATCGCCGGCGTGATGATCGTCCAGTTCACGCTCTATTTCGCCGCCGGCATCCTGACCGAGGCCGGCCTCTCCTATCTCGGCGTCGGCGTGCACCGGCCGTCGATCTCGTGGGGACTGATGCTGAACGAGGCGCAGCAGCAGGTCGGCGTGTCGTCGCCGCTCGCGATCTGGCCGGGCCTCGCCATCGTGCTCATGGTGCTCGGCCTGAACCTGCTCGGCGATGGCCTGCGCGACGTTCTCGACCCCAAGCTCGCCCGGAGGGCCTCATGACGAAGCCCCAGACGAACCGGCCGGATGCGCTCGAGGTCCAGAACCTCGTCGTGCACAACACGGTGCTGACCGCCGTGCGCGGCATCGACTTCACCCTGCCCGCCGGCGGCCGGATGGGCCTGGTCGGCGAATCCGGCTCCGGCAAGACGCTGACCGCGCTGTCGCTGATGGGCCTGCTGCCGATGGGCTGGCAGGCGAATGGCACCGTCCGGCACGACGGCGTCGACCTGATCACCCAGTCCGACAAGGCGTTCTCCAGCCGCCGCGGCCGCACCATCTCGATGGTGTTCCAGGATCCGCTCTCGTCGCTCGACCCGGTCCGCCGCATCGGCTTCCAGGTCTCCTCCGTCATCCGCCGGCACACCAAGGCGAGCAAGCAGGAGGCGGAGGCGCAGACGCTGGAATTGTTCCGCCAGATGTCGCTGCCGCGCCCCGAGCAGCTGATGCGCGCCTATCCGCACGAGATCTCGGGCGGGCAGCGCCAGCGCGTCATGATCGCCATGGCGCTCGCCTGCTATCCGCAGCTGATCATCGCCGACGAGCCGACCACGGCGCTCGACGTCACCGTGCAGAAGCAGGTGCTGCGCATCCTCAACAACGCGGTGCAGGAACGCGGCTGCGCGCTGATGATGATCACGCACGACCTGCCGATCATCGCGGCGATGTGCGACACGGTCGCCGTCATGTATGCCGGCCGCATCGTCGAGATGGGGCCCGTATCCGAGGTGTTCCGCGCGCCGCGCCACCACTACACCAAGGGTCTGCTCGACTCGCAGCCGACCATGGACAACATCGCCCTCGACGGCAGCTCGCGCCTTGCCTCGATCCCCGGCATGGTGCCGCCGCTGCACAGCCTGCCCAGGGGCTGTGCCTTCCATCCGCGCTGCAGCGCCGCCAGCGATCGCTGCCGGGCGGAGGTGCCGCAGCTCGAGACCGGCCAACGTCGCGCCGCCTGCTGGCATCCGATCGAGGCCGGAGCGGACGCCACCGTGCAAGCCGGAGTGACCGCGTGATGACCCGCCCCTTCGACGAACACCACCTGACGCCGCCGCTGCTCGAGATGCGGCAGGTGACGCAGACTTACCTGCTCAATCGCAAGTCGCTGCTTGGCGCGCGGCCGTCGCTGACGGTGCTCGACAATGTCAGCTTCGACGTCCGCCCCGGCGAGGCCGTCGGCCTGGTCGGCGAGTCCGGTTCCGGCAAGACGACGCTGACGCGCATCCTGACCGGCATGGAGAAGCCCAAGCAGGGCCACGTCTTCTACAACGGCGCCGACGTCTGGGCCGGTGACGGCGAGCGCTGGCGGAACTTCCGCCGCTCGGTGCAGGTGGTGATGCAGAGCCCGCGCTCGTCGCTCGACCCACGGATGCGCATCGGCCTGTCGCTGCTCGAGCCGCTGCGCGCACTGAAGATCGAGGGCGACCATGTTGCCCGGGTACACGAGGTGCTCGACCAGGTCGGCATGACCCGGCAGGCGTTGGAGCGCTATCCGCACGAGTTCTCCGGCGGCCAGCTGCAGCGCATCGCCATCGCCCGCGCCCTGATGCCGGCGCCGAAGGTGCTGATCGCCGACGAGCCGGTCTCGGCGCTCGACGTCTCGATCCAGGCGCAGGTGCTGAACCTCTTGAAGGACCTCGTCCGCGAGCTCGGCCTCAGCCTCGTCTTCATCGCGCACGACCTCTCGGTCGTCGCCTACACGACGAGCCGCGTCTCGGTGATGTCGGCGGGCCGGATCGTCGAGGTCGGCAAGCCGCTCGACCTCTTCACGAAGCCGCAGGCGGAAGCGACGCAGAACCTCGTCGGCGCGATCCTCACGGTCGAGGCGGGCCTGGCGGGGAACGCGCTGGCGTAGGCGGTCGGCTTCTTCTCGCTCCCCGTCATCCCCGCGAAGGCGGGGATCCATGCAGCCGAAAACTCCGAGGCATCGCACCAAGATTCCCGGCGGCGGGGGCGCGGATGAATGGATCCCGGCTCGGAGGCCGGGATGACGGCGAGCCTGGGGCGGCGGCGGCGCTTCGACAGAATAGGCGGCCTCACTTCAACTCCTGCTCAGCCTGCTCCGCCCTCTCCTCACGCTCCACCGTCATCCCTGCGAAAGCAGGGATCCATGCTGCAGCCTCGAGAGTTTCGCGGGGCCACCAACCCGGAGGGAATGGATCCCGGCTCGGAGGCCGGATGACGGCGAGCGTGTTGCGGGCGGCGGCGCTTCGACGGCATGGGCCTCCCCTTCACCTCTCCCATAGGGAGAGGTCGGCTCGAAGAGCCGGGTGAGGGGTTGCGGCCTCTCCGGAGAGGTCTGAACCCCTCACCCGCCGGCCTGCGGCCGTCGACCTCTCCCCTTGGGAGAGGTGAAGAAGCAGTCCGCCCCTCCTCCCCCTCCGTCGTCATCCTCGCGAAATCAGGGATCCACGCAGCCGAAAACTCCGAGGCTTCGCACCAAGATTCCCGGCGGCGAGGCGCGGCGGGATGGATCCCGGCTCGGGGGCCGGGATGACGGCGAGCGTGGGGCGGACAGCGGCGCGCGTCCCTGACCAACCGTCATGCGGGGCTCGATCTCCATCATCCTGAGGCGCCCGAGCGCAGCTCGGGCCTCGAAGGACGCACGCTCGCGGTGCCCATAGCACCGCCGCTCTGCGTGCTTCGAGACGGCCCTTGGGCCACCTCAGCATGTTGAGGGCGGCGTTCTGCGAGGTCTCCGGAGGAGGACTGCCCGCCCTACCCCTGGAACCGCGCGGCGAAGGCGTGCACCGCCGGTGGTCTTTGCCGGTCGGCGAGGTTGGCCTCGATGCTGGGCAGGATCTCCGCCATCCAGGGCGCGCTGTCGATGACGAAGCCCGGGCCCTTCTGGTCGAGCAGGAACGGATAGATTTTCGCCTCCGGCAACACATCCCGGATCAGCGGCCGCCAGCTCTCGTGCACATGGCCGCAGACGATGTCCGGCCGCACCCGATCGACGGCCGCAAGCAGCGCCGTCGTGTTGCCGACATCGATCTCCTGGTTGACGGCGATGATCTCGATATCCTGCGGCACCGGCGCGCCGGACGCCGCTGCGCGGAACGCCGAAAGCCGCGCCGCCTGCTCGTTCGAGCCGATCTCGGAATCGAGATAAAGGACCTTCAGCCGCGCACCGCCAAGCGCCGCGAACATCGCGGAAAAGGCCGGGCCGTAGTCGAGGCGGTAGGTGTGGAAACGCGCGCCGTCGAGGCTGGCGTCGATCAGGCTGACCTGGCTCGAAACCGTGTCGAGCGCCTCGAGCCGGGTCTTTCGCGTGAAACCCGTCAGCACGACGGCGTCGAGCGCGTCCCACATTCCGGTAGGCATGCGCTCGTCGGTAAACGAACCCATGACGAATTCATGGCCCGCCGAGACGATGCCCTTCTCGAAGGCCATGACGAGACGGGTGTAGAAGGCGTTGTCGAAGATGCCGCCGCCGACGATGTCGCGATTGTAGAAGAAGCCGACGCGCCGGTGCGCCTCGGCCCAGGGCGTGGCGACGAGGAAGGAGCCCCGCCCCACCTGGCGCTGGATGACCCCTTCGCTCTCCAGATCCTTCAGCGTCTTCACGACCGTGATCAACGAGAAGTCGCAGAAACGAACGATCTCGTTCTGCGACTCGATCCGATCGCCCGCCTTCAGCCCGGCCTGTTTCCAGCGCCGGAACAGCATTTCGCGGAGCTGGAGATGGCGGGGCGAGGCGTCGAGGGTCAAACCGGCGGTTCCCACGTCTTCTGGATGGCGAGGATGCCGCCGTCGACGAACAGCATCTGGCCGGTGATATAGCCCGCCGCCGGCGAGGCAAGGAAGACCGCCGCGCCGCCGACATCCTCCGGCTGGCCGATGCGGCCGAACGGGATCTGCGCGTTCAGCGACTTGCGCACGCCCGGCGTGTCGAGGCCGCGCTTGGTCAGCGGCGTCTCGACGATGCCCGGTCCGAGGCCGTTGACGCGGACGCCGCGACCGGCGAGCGACACGGCGAGCGAGCGCACCATCATCAGCACCGCGCCCTTCGAGGCGTCATAGGCGACGCTGTGGCGCTCGGCCATCACCGAATTGGTCGAGCCGACGAGGATGATGCTGGCACCCTCCTGCCCCGGCTCCAGCCCGCGCACGAATTCCTGCGAGGCGAAGACATACGCCTTCACGTTCAGGTTGAAGGTGCGGTCGAACAGCTCCTCGGTCAGATCGTCGAACGGCGTGTCGAGGAAGGTGCCGGCATTGTTGACCAGCGTATCGAGCCTTCCGAGCTTTTCACGCGCCTGCTGCACCACGGCGCGGGCGCCGGCGGCGGTCGAAAGATCCGCCTGGACGAAATGGCACTCGGTCAGCGCCTGGAGCTTGGCCAGCGCGCCATTGTCGGGAAGGTGCGAGTTGATCACCAGCCGCGCACCCTGACGGGCGAACGCCTCGGCGATTCCGTAACCGATGCCGTGGGTCGAACCCGTCACCAGAACGCAGGGCTGGGCCATTTCTTTCTCCTTGCCGGTCCAGATTATTTTGTTAGCATGATAACATCATAACGATGGAAAATCCGATGCCCGTCAAGCAGAGATGGTCAAACGTCACAATCGTCACCCCGGAGGGCCAGCGGGCGAGCGATCTCCTGATCCTGGACGACCGCATCGCCGGCGTCGTCGCGGCCGATACGGTCGTCGGCGACGACTGGCAGGCGGTCGACGGTAAGGGTGCGATCCTGTTCCCGGGCATGATCGACCTGCTGCAGCACGGCTTCGGGCAGCATCTCTACAACGACACCGAGACGGGCGCGGTCGCCGCCAATTCGCTAGCGATGCTGCGCCACGGCGTCACCGGCTTCCTGCCGTCGATAAGCTGCCTGCCGCCCGCCAGCATGGAGGGCGTGCTCGCCCGCCTCGGCGCCCAGTGCGACGAGGCGAAGGGCGCGCGGGCACTCGGCGTGCACAGCGAGGGGCCCTGCTTCGGTTCGCCCGGCGCGCATAATCCGGAAAACATCGTCGCCCCGAGCGCGGCGCTGGCCGAGCGCATGCTGGTCGCGACTGGCGGCAGGCTGAAGGCCGTCACCGTGGCGCCCGAGCGCGAGGGAGCGGAGGATTTCATCCGCGTGCTGAAGCGCGCCGGCGTCTCGATCCATCTCGGCCACAGCCTGGCCCGGCCGGAGCACGTTCCCCGCTACGTCTCGTGGGGCATCGACGCGGTGACGCACATGTACAACGTCATGCCGACCTATCCGCCGACCGGCATGGGACTGCATGTGGTGTCGCTCACCGACGCGCTGCTCTCCGAGCCGACGCTGGCGCTCGGCCTGGTCTGCGACGGCATCCATGTCGACCCGCAGCTGATCCGCCTGCTGGCGCAATTGCCGGAAGACCGCGTCTTCCTCGAGACCGACGCGATGAAATATGCCGGCACGCCCGGCAAGACCTTCGAGTTCTATCCCGGCTACGTCGTCACCAGCGCGCCCGGCAAGGCGGTGGTCGACGAGCGCGGCGGCCTCTGCGGCTCGTCGCTGGCGCCGGACGAGGCGATGCGCAACTATCTCCGCTTCTCGGGCAAGGACCTCGTCCGCGCCGCGCATGCGACCAGCCTGGTGCCGGCGCGCGTGCTCGGCATCGAGGGCGAGATCGGCAGCCTCGAACGCGGCAAGCGGGCCGATTTCGCCGTGCTCGATCCGGCGACGCTTTCGGTCAGGGCCACCTATGTCGGCGGCGAACGGCTTTACGGGAGCGTGTGAGAATGGCGGAGAGCGAAGTCACGATGCGCTACGAGGAGGGCGGCAACGTCCATCTCGATTTCCACGGCGCCGCCAACACGACGATCGACTTCATCGTCGAGCGCTTCGGCGTCGCGGCGATGGACGAGATATTCAGGAAGGTCGGCCGCGACGTCTATGCCAGCATCCGCAGCGACCTGGTCGCCGGCGACACGCGCCAGCTGGTGCGACACTGGCGGCATTTCTTCGACCGCGAGGGCGGCGACTACGACATCGCGATCGGCGACGACCAGATCGTGCTGACGGTGCGCCGCTGCCCCGCTTGGCATCACGTGAAGGCGCTGACCGGCAGTGTCTCGCCGCATTTCTGCGACCAGACCACCGTCACCAACGCGTCGATGGCGGAGGGCTCCCCCTATGCCATCGACACCGAAATCACCGGCGAAGGCTCGTGCCGGCAGGTCATCCGGAGGCGGGCATGATTCCGAGCGACCACTTCACGCGGTTCTACAACGAGGTCTTCAAGTTCCTGGAAAGCCAGGGCGAGGAGGCGCTCGAAGCCTATTGGCTGGCGATCTCGAAAAACCAGGAGCGCCACATCCTCGAGCTGATCGAGACCCAGGGCCTCGAAGGCATGTACGAGTACTGGTCGCACATCAAGATCGAGGAAAACTGCGACATGGACCTCGACTTCAACGAGGACCGGCTGGAACTTCGGATGAACGTCTGTCCGAGCCTATCGAAGGTGATGGACAACGACGCCGAGCCGATGGAGCGCTATTGCGATCATTGCGCCGGCTGGATCGGCCCGATCATGGACAAGACCGGCTACCACATGGTCTACGACGTGATCGACCGCAAGAAGCCGCAATGCGTGACGAGGATCTTCAAGGATCCCGCCAAGGCGCGGGCGGCCGAAAAGGACGCCAAGCTCCTGATGGGCTGGCCCGGCCACAAGGTCGGCTGAACGAAAACACGAGACGCACCCCGCGCCCGAGCGCCGGATGGCGCGGGGGAGAGACGACATGAGACGCGGCGTCGCCGGGCTGAACGAAACGCTGATCGGCGCGCGGGGCGGCCGCAACAAGCTGGAAACCCCGGCGCTGATCCTCGACGCAGACGCCTTCGAGGCCAATCTGCAGGCGCTCACCGGCATGGCGCGCGCCGCCGGCCTCGGCCTCCGCCCGCATGCGAAATCGCACAAATGCGCCGAGATCGCCCGGCGGCAGCTGGAGGATGGCGCGCTCGGCATCGCCTGCGCCAAGGTCGGCGAGCTGCTGGCGCTCTATGAGGCCGGCATCAACCCGCTGATGCTGACCGCGCCGATCGCCAGCCGCCGCAAGGTCGACCGGTTGACCGAGGCGGCGGCGCGCGGCGCCGACATCACCGTCACCGTCGACCGCTCCGACCTGATCGCCGACTTCGCGGAATCGGCGCGCGCGGCCGGCGTCCGGCTCGACGTGATGATCGAGTGCGACGTCGGCCAGCGCCGCACCGGCGTGGCGACGCCGGAACGCGTCGTCTCGCTCGCCCGCCAGATCGCTGATGAAGAGTCACTCCGTTTCGTCGGCGTGCAGGGCTATGCCGGCTTCGTCCAGCACATCTTCGACCACGAGGCGCGGCGGACCGAGAACCGCATTGCGATGGGCCGCCTGCTCGCCATCGTCGAGGCGCTCGATGCGGCAGGGCTCCCGCCCGCCCTCGTCACAGGCGGCGGCACCGGCAGCCACCTGCTCGATTTCGAGGACAAGGTGCTGACCGAGGTGCAGGCCGGTTCCTACATCTTCATGGACGAGGATTATCGCCGGGTCGACCTGCACGGCTCCGGCGCCGACGTGTTCGGCACCGCCCTCTTCGTCACCGTCACGGTCATCGCCCACAACCTGCACGGCGACGCCATCGTCGACGCCGGCACCAAGAGCTTCGCCGTCGACGGGCCGCCGCCGCGCGCCTATCTCGACGGCCGCGAGATCGGCACGATCGCTTTCGTCGGCGACGAGTTCGGCCGGCTCGAGACGCTGCGCGGCAAGCCTGTGCCGCCGATCGGCACCCGCCTCGAATGCAGCGTGCCGCACTGCGACCCGACCGCCAACCTGCACGACTTCCTGCACGTCGTCCGCGCCGACAAGCTGGAGGACATCTGGCCGATCGAGGCCCGCGGCCTGGCGGATTGAGTTTTTTCGCCCGTCCAACTCCGGCCGTCATCCCCGCGAAGGCGGGGATCCATGCAGCCGCGATCTAGAGCATTTCGCACGTCGGCCAACCCGGCGGAATGGATCCCGGGTCAGGCCCGGGATGACGGCGAGCGTGGGGCTGCAGCAGAGCGAGCGGTCGGCAACAGCCCCTCACCGATAGTCAATCCGCGGGTCGATATAGGCGTAGAGCACGTCGACGGCGAGGTTGATGGCGATGTAGAGCACCAGGATGACGACGATGCAGCCCTGGATCAGCGGGTAATCGCGCGTCGTGATCGCCTGGATCAGCAGCCGGCCGATGCCTGGATAGGTGAACACCGCTTCGGTGACGACGGCGCCGCCGATGAAGTTCGCCATCATCAGGCCGACGATGGTGACGAAGGGCAGCAGCGCGTTGCGCAGGACATGCACGCCGACGATCTGCCGCTCCGGCAGGCCCTTCGACCGCGCCGTGCGCACATAATCGGCCTGGAGCTCGTTGACCAGCGAGGCGCGCAGGAACCGGGCGAGAATGCCGGAGACATAGACGCCGAGCGTCAGGGCCGGCAGCGCCAAATTGCGCAGCGCGCCGAGCGGGTTCTCCCAGAACGGCACATAGCCCGACGCCGACGGCAGCCAGCGCAGCTCCACCGCGAAGAGCAGGATCAGCAGGATGCCGAGCCAGAAGGTCGGCACGCCGAGCGCCAGTGCGCTCCAGCCCGACAGCAGCCGGTCGATCCAGGAGCCGGGCCTCAGCGCGCTCGCGATCGCGACCGGGATGCCGATGACGAGCGACACGATCGTCGCGGCGACGGCGAGTTGCAGCGTCGCCGGAAGGCGCTGGCCGATCAGCTCCAGCACCGGCGCGCGGCCGCGGATCGAGATGCCGAAATCGCCGCGGAGCGCGTTCCAGAGCCAGTCGGCATATTGCACCAGGACCGGCCGGTCGAGGCCGAACTGGGCGGTGGCGGCGGCGATCTGCTCGGGGCTGGCGTTGTCGCCGGCGATCGCCGCGATCGGCCCGCCGGGCACCGCGTAGATCATGGCCCAGATGCCGGTGGAGGCGAGCAGCAGAACGGGCACGAGCTGCAGCAGGCGGCGGACGACGAAGCCGATCATGACGAGGCCTCCCCGGCCTTGGCGACGACATCGACGTCGCGGCGGCCCTGCAGGATGTCGCTGAGCGCGCGGCCCAGCACGTCGAAGGACAGGATGGTGAGCGTCAGCACGAGGCCGGGAAGGACCGCGTAGTACGGCGCCTCGTGCAGGTAGGATTTACCCGTGCGCAGCATCTCGCCCCAGCTCGGGGTCGGCGGCGGAACGCCGACGCCGAGGAAGGAGAGCGCCGCCTCGAGCAGGATCGCGACCGAGCAGAGCACGACGACCTGGACGAAGATCGGGCTCCAGGAATTGGGCAGGATGGTGCGGAACATGTTGTAGGTCGCGCTGCCGCCGAACGCCTCGACGGCGGTGACGAAGTCGCGCTTGCGGAGTGTCAGAACCTGCGCCCGCGTGATGCGGGCGAAGCTCGGAATGCCGGTGATGCCGACGGCGATCAGCGCCGCCGCCTGGCTGCGGCCGAGCACGGCGATCATCGCCATGGCGAACAGGATCGCCGGCAGCGCCAGCAGCACGTCGACGAGGCGCATCAAGGCCGCGTCGCGCCAGCCGCCGAAGAAGCCGGCGACGAGGCCGATCGGCACCCCGGCGAGCGCCGCGATGGCGACCGCGCCGGCCGCCGTCAAAAGCGAGGTGCGCGCGCCATAGACGACGCGGGCGAGGATGTCGCGGCCGAGCTCGTCCGTGCCGAACCAGTTAGTGGCGGACGGACCCTTCAGCGCGTTGACGAGCTTCTGGCCGAAGGGATCAAGCGGCAGGAAATTGGCGAAGATCGCCGCGAAGGTGACGGCGGAGAGGAACAACAGCGCGAGCGCCGAGCCCTTGCGGGACAGCAGGCGCGCGAGGATCGAGCCCGTCTTGCGGAGGAGCCTGCTCATGATGCCGCCTCCAGGCTGCCGGCGGCGAAGACGTTGCGGTGCGCCTCGGCCAACGGTCCGGCGTGATGGCAGGAGGTGCGCGTCGCCGTCTCCTGATAGCGGCCGAAGGACGGCGACTCGGAGGCGCAGCGCGCCGTGGCGCGGAAGCAGCGCGGATGGAAGGTGCAGCCGGTGGGCGGCGAAGCCGGATTGGGGATCTCGCCCTCGAGCACGATCCGGCGCCGCGTGTCGCGCACTTCCGGATCCGGCACGGGTGCAGCCGAAAGCAGGCTCTGCGTATAGGGATGGACGGGAAGCCCGTAGAGCCCGTCGCGCGAGCTCTCCTCGACGATCCGCCCGAGATACATGACGGCGACGCGGTCGGAGACGTGGCGCACGACCGAGAGATTGTGCGCGATGAAGAGATAGGCGAGGCCGAGCTCCGCCTGCAGGTCCTGCAGCAGGTTGATCACCTGCGCCTGGATCGAGACGTCGAGCGCGGCGACCGGCTCGTCGAGGATCAGCAGCTTCGGCTGCAGGGCGAGCGCGCGGGCGATGCCGATGCGCTGCTTCTGGCCGCCGGAAAACTCGCTAGGGAATCGGCCGAGCATCGAGCGCGACAGCCCGACCATGTCGAACAGCTCGGCGATCCGTCGCGCGCCGCCCATCTCGTCATAGATGCCGTGGATCTTCAGCGGCTCGGCGACGATGTCCTCGACCGAGAGTACCGGATTGAGCGAGGCATAGGGATCCTGGAAGACATACTGCATCTCGCGCCGCGCCTTGCGCATAGCGGCGCCGTCGAGGTCTCGGACCGAGCGGCCGGCGAAGCGGATGCTGCCGCCAGTCGCCTTGATCAGGCCCATGATGGCGCGGCCGGTCGTGGTCTTGCCGCAACCGGATTCGCCGACCAGGCTGACCGTCTCGCCGGGATTGACCGAGAGGCTGACGCCGTCGACGGCCTTGACCCAGCCGGTGGTGCGGCGGAGCACGCCGGTCTTGACCGGGAAATGCACTTTCAGCCCGTCGACGATGAGCAGCGGTTCGGCCGTCGCGGAGGCCGCCTCGGCTACAGCGCGCGGCGCCGCCGGAACCGTGTCGGGGCCCAGCTCGTCCGGGTAGTGGCAGGCGGACAGGCGGCCGTCGCCGACCGGCCGCAGGCCGGGTTCCTCGGTCATGCAGAGCGGTCGGTCGCGACCGACGGCGCAGCGCGGCTGAAAGGAACAACCCTTGGTCAGCGCGCCGGGTGTCGGCGGCTGGCCGGGGATCGGGTCGAGCCGGGCGTCGCTGGTGTCGATGCGCGGCTGGCTGCGCAGGAGCGCCCGCGTATAGGGATGGCGCGGATTGGCGAAGATCTCGGCGACCGGGGCCGTCTCGACGATGCGGCCGCCATACATCACGGCGACGCGGTCGGCGACCTCGGCGACGACGCCGAGATCATGCGTGATCAGGATGACGGCCGAGCCGAGCTCGGCCTGGCGCCGCGCCAGCACGGCGAGCACCTGCGCCTGCACGGTGACGTCGAGCGCGGTGGTCGGCTCGTCGGCGATGATCAGCTTCGGCTGGCCGGCCATCGCCATGGCGATGACGGCGCGCTGGCGCATGCCGCCTGAGAACTGGTGCGGATACTGCCCCGCCCTGCCCTCCGGGTCGGCGACGTCGACCTCGCGCAGCAATTCGGCGGCGCGGGCATGGGCGTCGGCCTTCTTCAGCCGGCCATGCGCCACCTCGCCCTCGGTGATCTGCCGACCAACCGTCAACACCGGATTGAGCGTCGTCGTCGGGTCCTGGAAGATGAAGCCGACGTCGCGGCCACGCATCTGGCGCAGCGTTTCGGGCGCGGCGCCGATCACGTCGACGCCGCACAGCCGGACGGAGCCGGACATCCGCGCCGTCTCCGACAACAGGCCCGTCACCGCCAGCGACGTGACGCTCTTGCCGGAGCCGGACTCGCCGACGATGCAGAGCAGCTCGTTCGGATAGACGTCGAAATCGACGCCGCGCACGACGGGCACCGAACGCCCCTCGCCGCCGAAATCCACCTTCAGCCCCCGGACGGAGAGAACCGGGTCAACCATGCGCGGACCCCGCGGCGATGCGAACGGTGCCCGGCCGCATTACTGGAAGCCCACGGTGCGCGCGACGAAGAGGTTGTCGATGTCGAGCGCGAGGCCGCCGAGATTCGGCGCGGCGACGACCAGGCCGGTGTCGTAGGAGTTCGTCGGCACGGCGAAGGCGGTCTCGACCAGCACGCGGTTCAGATGGTCGTAGGCGGCCTTGACGTCGGCTTCCGGACCCGAGGTCGTGTTCACGCGGTTGATGGCGTCGACATATTCGGGATGCGGATGCGGGTCCTTCAGCACCGGGTTCTTGACGACGCGGTAGATGCTGTTGGTGGCGACGCGGGACGGGAACTTCTGCACGTTGCCGACGGCGCCGAAGGTGGCGTCATAGTCGCCGGCGAGCTGCGCCTCGGTGTATTCGGCGCCCTGGCGGACATCGAGCTCGATGTTGATGCCGAGCTCGGCGAGCGCGCTCTGCAGGATCTGGCTGAGAACGACGCTCGGCTCGTCATTGCCCCAGACGAGCAGCTTCCAGCCGCTCAGCTCGGCCGGGCTGAGGCCCGAGGCGGCGAAGAGTTCCTTGGCCTTTTCTGGATTGTAGGCGAATTCCTCGACATAGGACGCGTCGAAGGCCGGGCTCGCCGGCGCCCAGGGCAGCGCGACGACCTCGCCGAGGCCGGCATAACCGACTCGCAGCATGCCCTCGCGGTCCATCAAGTAGTTGAAGCCCTGGCGGAACTTGGCGTTCTGGAACGGACCGCGGGTCGAGTTCATCCGGAACACCTGGACGAGCGGGCCGGAGCCGCGCAGGACCTGGAAGCCGGCATCCTGCAGGCGGACGGCGCTGCGCGACGAGCCGCCATAGATCAGGTCGATCGCGCCGGATTCGAGCGCGGCGCTCGCCGAGGAATCCTCGCTGAAGATGGTGAAGTCGACCTTCTCGGCGATCGGCTGGCCCTTGCGCCAGTAGTTCGGATTGGCCTTCAGCGTCAGGCCCTGGCCGACGGCGCGGCTGTCGAGCAGGTAGGGGCCGGTGCCGGCCGGCACGGTCTCGACGGTGTCGATGCCCTTGGCCTCGATCGGCAGGGTGAACTGCAGCAGGTCGGTGATCTGGCGCTGCGGCACGGGCGCCTTGAAGTTGATCGTGATCGTCTTGTCGTCTGGCGTCGTCCAGTCCTTGACGATCGACATGGTGGCATAGACGTTCTTGCCGCGATCGGGATCGGCCGCCTTGGCGAGCGTCGCCGCCACGTCGGCGGAGGTCAGCTTGGCGCCGCTCGCGAAGCTGACGTCGTCGCGCAGGGTCACCGTCACCGACTGGTTGTCGGGCGCGATCGCCCAGGCGGTCGCCAGGCTCGGCACCGCCTCGCCCTCGGGCGAATACTCGATCAGGCTGTCATAGAGGTTCTTGATCAGGTGGAAGTTCACCGTCGAGAACTGGTGCGGGTCGAAATTGGTCAGGTCGCTCAGCACCGCGACGCGGAGCGTGCCGCCCTTCAGCGCCGCCTCCTCGGCCTGCGCCGGGGCGATGAAGCTCGCGCCACCGATGGCGACGGGCGCCGTCGCGGCGAGAAACAGGAACCCCAGCCGCCTGAGTGTCCGAAGGAATTGGGTCTTCATGCTGGGATCCCCGCTGTTGCGCTTTATGGCTAACGATTGGTTAACAAGGTGGTGTCGCAGCCGGGGCCGCGACCGCTCAGGCGTCGACGCGCTTGCCCGGCTGCGACGAGTGCGCCCGCCAGTCGTTGAACTGCTCGATCGGATAGATCGGGCGCGGAATCCGCGCCCATGGCAGCGTGAACACGTCCGACTGGCCGGGACCGCGCGTGTCGGCACGGACGACCGTCGGCGCGATCGGCGCGAAATACTGGAAGTTCGACGCCGTCTTCAGCACGGCGATGCCGTAATCCTCCGGCTCGACGCCCATCGCCCGGTAGATGCCGGGGACGTTGCCGGCGACACCGCGGAGCGTCGTGATCATCAGCGTGACGGGACCGACGTCGAAGATGACGGACGGGCCGAGATCGACCTCGGACTGCTGGTTATAGTCGTCCAGCGTCACCACGCCGCCGCCCACCTTGCGCACCGTGCCGGTGACCTCGAGCGGCGTGAAGAACGCCGCCGCCGCATCGCCGCCGAGCGGCAGCGTCACCGTGGCGCCCTCGCCCGCCGCGACCAGCGTCGCCGCCGCCTGCGGCGAGATCAGCGGCACCAGCGCGCGCTTTTGGATGCCGAGCCGCAGCATGGCTTCGAGCAGCAGGTTGCTGTCGCCCGCGGCGCCGCCGAACACGGTGTCGCCTGTATCGCTCAGCACCACGCGACCGGGCGCCGCGTCGGCGAGGCGGACCGCTTCGTCGACCGGAACCGCCTCGCGGATCTGGAAATCGTCGCGCAACGACCAGCAGAGATCGGCGAGATCGTCGGCCAGCTTCTCCGCCAGTTCGGGGTCGTTGTCGGTGACGACGATGACCGACCAGCCGCCCTCGGCGACGTCGAGCCAGGGCTGCATCGGATAATTCGACGCCTGCAGCACGCGGGTATCGGCCTCGACCGCCCGGGCCGCGTCGAACCAGACCTTCATCGGCCCCTGCGAGGTCAGGAACTGTTCCTGGTGCGAGACAAGCGGGATCTTCCGCCACGCCGTCACGGGCTTCAGCCCCTCGGTCAGAATGCGGAGCAGCAGGCGCGTGCCGATCAGGCCGGTGTCGTAGGGATCATGCGGCTGGGTGCGATGGCCGACGATGGCGGTCGCGTTATCGATGATCTTCTGCGTGACGTTGGCATGATGGTCGAGGCCGAGCACGATCGGCACGTCCGGCCCGAGAATCTCGCGGCAGAGCGCGATCTGCTCGCCCTCGACATCGTCGATGCCCTCGGCCGAGCAGGCGCCATGCAACTGCAGCGCCAGGCCGTCGACCTTGCCGGCCGCGCGCAGGCCTTCGCGGATCTTGTCCTGGAAGAACTGGAAGGATTCCGTCGAGATGCGGCCGCCGGCGACCGCATAGCCGCGGATGATCGGGATGGTCTCGATGTCGAGCCCGCTTTCCTCGATCGCCTGGATATGGCCGCCGACCTGGCCGTAGCCGCGCTGCTTCTCGATCATCTCGTCCCCTTCGAAAATGCCGAAGGAGCGATAGTCGTCCAGCGTGGTCAGCACCGGATTGAAGTCGTTCGTTTCCTGCGCGACGTGGATGACGGCGATACGCAAGTCAGTCTCCATGAGAATTAGTGTTCAGTGCGAACGAATAGATTGGCCAAGCCGGCATCCGTGCGAATGGGAATATCGCAATCGGTCGGTATAGGCTTGCGCTCGAAGAGCACATGGACAGCACAGATCGGGGTGTCCGGTCGTCGATCAGGCTATAAACCGTCAAATTTCGCGTCAATGCCGCGACGTTTCGTCAGGCGGAATAACTTCTACACTCCCGGCATTTCATGCGCCGCCACGCGCGGAGCGCGGCGGCGCAAGCTTGGTCAGAAGAACGTCTTCAGGGCGCGGGTGACGCGGTACTCCTCGTCGACCAGCATCAGCACCGACCATTTGTCGAAGGTGGTGCAGGGATGGCTGATGCCGAAGCCGACGAGATCGCCCGCCTTCAGCGGGCTTCCCTCCGGCGTGACGAGATGGCAGTGCTGGTCGTTGAGCGCCACCACCTGATGGCCGGCCGGCAACTCGGCCGGAGCGCTCATGCTGCCGTCCGGACGATACCAGCGCAGCGGCACCGGCAGGCCGGCGTCGTGGCTGACATCGCGCTTGCCCATGGTCAGCATGGTGCGGCCCGGCTCGGGGCGCGACTGCACATGCGCCCAGACTTCCAGCGCCGGCTCCAGCCCGCCCTCTGGAAGCGTCAGCGTCGTCTCGTCGACAATGCGCCGGAAAGCCGCCGCATAGGCGATCGAGTCATGCGTCAGGTAGCAGCCCGAGCGGAGCACGCGCAGCACCGGATGCGGGAAGGCAACGCGGTTGAAGCGCTCGACGACGCGATCGAAGAAAGCCGAACCGCCGGCACTGATGATGATCGGCGCCGACGACGTGTAGAGGCCCTGCTCCAGCGCCAGGAGCGCCGTCTCGGCGACGTCGTCGATCAGGACATCCGCCGTTTCCGGCGTTGGCAGCATGCCCTCGAAGCACTCGAAGCCGGCCAGCTCCAGACCCGGCGCCGCCGCGACCACGCGGGCGATCTCGAGCGCGCCGGCGCGCGACCGCACGCCGGTGCGGCCGCCTTCGAAGCCCATCTCGATCAGGATGCGCAACGGATTGCCGGCCGGCGGCGGATTGCGCAGCGCGCCCTCGGCCAGCATGGCGACGCCGTCGAGGCTGTCGGCCAGGCAGTAGAGCTCGATCGCGTTGTCGCCCTGAAGCGCGCGGAAACAGGCGTCGACGGCCTGGCGGCCGGCCGGCTGGTTGGCGAGCAGCACGCGCTTGACGCCGAAGCGACGGCAGACCTCGACCTGCTGCAGCGTCGCGGCGGTGATCGCCCAGGCGCCGTCGGCGATCTGCAGGTCGAACAGATGCGGCGACATCGTCGTCTTGCCGTGCGGCGCGATGACGAGGTCGTTTCCGGCCGTGAAGGCGCTCATCCAGGCGCTGTTCGCCGCCAGGATGTCCTGGCGGATCACGGCGAGCGGCATTGGCAGGTCGCCGTCGAGGACGGACCAGCCCTGCTTTGCGACGTCTCCGACCGTCAGTCGCGGCGCATCATAGGGCAGCCCCTTGGTCGAGGGATCGAGTTCGAGGGCGTCAAGCGCGGCGATGTCGAGACGAGGAATCAGAGCCATGGATTGGGGTCCAGCGGTGCGAGGGGGCGACGGGCCTTGGTATAGGGAATCTTGGCGGTGTCGCTGGGATAGGGGCCGCCCGTGTCGAGGTAGTGCACCTTATGGGCGATCGGCGCGAAGGCGGCGTGGAAATGGTTGGAGGACTTCACCACCACGATCTTCTTGGCGGCGAGGTCGACGCCGAGATCGGTGAAGACGGGCGGGCTGAAGGTCTGGGCCCGGGTCGAGGCGAGCACGACGTCGAGATTGCCGATCGTGACCGCCGCGGCCGGCCCGAGCGAGACCCAGCTCTGCTCGAACGGCACCAGCAGGTCGTCGGTGATGCCGCGCACCACCACCCGGGCGTCGACCGGCTTGCCCGAGGTCGGCGCCGCCTTGCCGCCAAAACGGAGGTCGATCTCGGCGCCGACGCCGGCGGCGCGGCAGAAGGCGACGGCGACCGGATCCCAGAGCGCTCCGATCGCGGCCGGAATTTCGGGGTGGCGCAGCAGCGCCTCGACCATGACGGTCGAATCGCCGGCGACGCCGCCGCCGGGATTGTCCCAGCGATCCGCCAGCACGACAGGCTGGCCGATCTCGGCCAGCGCCTGCTCGATCGCCTCCTCGGGCTTGTAGTGGTACGGGCCGCCGCCGGCGCCCCAGCTCAGGATCTCGCGCCCCAGCTGCTCGGCGAGAGCCGCCGCCTTGCCGCGGTTGGCCTCGCCATCGGCGATCACCAGCACCTTGGTGCCGACGTCATAGACATCGGCGGCCTGGAAGCCGTGCGCCACGGAGATCGAGAGGATGCCGTCCCGCCCTTCCAGCGCCTTCATCCGGTCGACGAAGCTGCGGCCCGGCTCGCGGCTGGTCATGAAGCCGGTGATGGCGCGGCAATCGAAGACGGCGCTTTCCGGCGCGATCTCGCGCCGCGCCGCCTTGAGGCAGAGATCGACCAGATCCTCGGCGCGCTCCAGGAAATCGGTGTGCGGGAATTCCTTGAAGGCGACGATGACATCGGCCGCCTCGACCATCTGGTCGGTCAGGTGGCAATGCATGTCGAGCTCGGCGCCGACGATCGCCTTCGGCCCGACGATGGCGCGCGCATGCGCCAGCAGGTCGCCCTCGCAATCGTCATAGCCGCGCGCCACCATCGCGCCGTGCAGGCCGAACAGCACGATGTCGACCGGCATCGCCGCCCGGAGCTGGTCCAAAATCTCGTCGCGCAGGCTTTCATAAGCCGCCTGGGAGACGAGGCCAGCCGGCTCGGCCCAGGTTGCCGTGCCCTCGAACAGGGCGAAGCCGTCGGTGCGGGCGCGGCGGCGCGCCGCCACCATCGGCCCGGAGCAGAGCGTCGGCGTTTCGGGATGGGTGCCGGGCGGGCAGTAGAACGCCTCCTCGAACGCCCCGCGATCGACGAAGAGCGGCGCAAACGTATTCGTCTCCGTCGCCAGCGACGCCACAAAAACCCGCATTCCCGATCCCCCGCAGCGACGGGAGACCCCGCCGCACAATCATTCCACCTAATGGAACGTCCATTCGGCCCGTTGGGCAAAGTTAAAGGGATTGCCCGCCACGGTGTCAACCACGCCAGACACCATCATCATGGGAAATCCCGCATTCGCCTTGCGCATGATTTTCGCTTCGTGCCAAACTGTCGACCGAGGGCGCGATCGATTATCCTATAATATGGAACAAACGAACCACCCTCCCAACGAGAGGCCGGGTCAGGACGAGCATGTCGAAACAAGAGAGCGAATCCGGCGCGGCCGTCGCCGCGCGCATCCAGTCGGTCGCCCGCGCCAAGGCGCTGCTCGACGCGATGGCGAGCGGCGACTTCGTCTCGCTGCGCGATCTGGCGCTCCGAACCGGGCTCGCCAAGACGACCGCCTTCAACCTGGTCACGGCGCTGGTCGATGTCGGCCTCGCCGAGCGCGACGCCAAGGCCGGCGCCTACCGGCTCAGCCTGCAGCACCTCGTCTACGGCAAGGCGGTCGAACGCCGGCTCGACATCGCGGCGATCGCGCAGCCCTATCTGGTTCGGCTCTGCGCGGAGACGCGCGAGACCGTCAACCTCGCATTGCCCGGCCCGACCGACGCCGTCATCGTCGAGAGCCTGGAAGGCAGCCAGACGCTGCGCGTCTCGTCCTATTCGGGCACGCGCGCCGCCTATCACTCGACGGCCTGCGGCCGGGCGCTGCTCGCCTACCAGCCACTGACCTTCCGCAAGATCATCTACAATCTCGGCTCGCTGCCGGCCGCGACCGACCGCACCATCACCGACCCGCAGGCGCTCGAGGAAGTGCTCGAACGCTGCCGCACCGTCGGCTGGACCACGGAATATGAGGAGAACGAGATCGGCGGTGCCTGCGTCGCGGCGCCGATCTTCGCGCCGGGCGGCGAGGCGATCGCCGCCGTCTCGATCGCCGGCCCCTCGGCCCGCTTCGAGCCCGACGCCATCGAGCGGCTCGGTCGCCTCCTCGTCGCCACCCTCGCCGAGATCACGGCGAACATGTCACGCAACAGGTAGCCATCCATGACCAGACGTCCCCGCATCCTGCTGGCCGGGCTGTATCACGAGACCCACACCTTCGTGGACGAAATCACCGGGCTCGCCGACTACGAGATCCTGCGCGGGGCGGAGCTGCCGGCGCGCGCCGGCGACGGCTCCACCGTCGACGGCTTCCTCGAGGTGGCTGCGGCCGAAGGTTGGGACGTCGTTCCGGTCGTCGAATATTCGGCCCTCCCCTCCGGCACGACCGACCACGCCGTGTTCGAGCAGTTCTGGGACGAACTCGAAGCCGGCCTGCGCGCGGCGCTCGCCGATGGCGGCCTCGACGGCATCTGGCTGGCCCTGCACGGCGCCATGGTGACGACCGGATCCATCGATCCCGAGGGCGAGCTGCTCGCCCGCATCCGTTCCGTTCCCGGCGCCGAGGCGCTGCCGCTCTACGGCGTGTTCGACCTGCACGCCACCTTCACCGCCGCCATGGCGAAGAACGCCAACGGCCTCGTCGCCTATCGCGAGAACCCGCACACCGACGCGCGCGATTCCGCCGTCCGCTCGGCCGAGCTGCTAGCGCGGGCGCTGGCTGAGAAGGCCGCGCCGGTCATGCACGCGCGCAACGCCGCCATCCTCTGGGCGCCGCCCGGCACCGGCACGGCCGATCGGCCGATGCGCGACCTCGAGGCGCTGGCCCGCCAGATCGAGGCCGAGGATGCCGAAATCTGGACCGTCAACATCATCGGCGGCTATTCCTTTTCCGACGTGCCGGATGCCGGCGTTGCCTTCTCGCTGATCACCACCGGCAGCGCCGAGCAGGCGAAAGCCGCGCTCGACCGGCTGGAGGCGCTCGCCTGGGAGCTGCGCGAACTCGGCCAGCCGAAGGAGTGGGACCTCGACGCGGCGCTCGCCGAGATCAAGGACGCCGAAGGCGGCCCCTATATCGTGGTCGAGCCGGCCGACAATATCGGCGGCGGCGCGCCCGGCGACGACACGGCCGTGCTGCGCGGCTTCCTGCGCCACGGCATCACAAACGCCGCCGTCGCCATCGCCGACGCGGAGGCCGTGAAGCTCTTCGCGGATGCGAAGCCGGGCGAGGTGCGCAAGGTCTCCCTCGGCGGCAAGGGCAGCCGGCTCGGCGCCGGCCCGGTCGAGATCGAGGCGACCTTCGTCAGCCGCAGCGACGGCGAGTTCGAGCTCGAGGACCGCAACAGCCACCTCGCCGCCATGCAGGGCGTCCATATCAGCATGGGGCCGTCGATTGTGCTGGAGGCGGCTGGCATCCAGATCCTCGTCAACAGCCGCAAGACGCCGCCCTTCGATCTCGGCCAGCTCCGCTCGCAGGGGATCATCCCGGAGGCGCTGAAGGCGATCGGCGTCAAGGCCGCCGTCGCGCACCGGCGTGCCTACGACCCGATCACGGCGAAGAGCTTCACGGTGGCGACATCGGGCCCCTGCACCAGCGTGCTGACCTCGCTGCCCTATCGCCGCCTGCGCAGCCCGGTTTTCCCCGTCAGCTAAGCGCCGGACGGCGTCCTCCCGCCCTTGCACCTCTCCCTGAGGGAGAGGTCGACGGCGAAGCCGGCGGGTGAGGGTTTACGCCCTCTCCGGAACGTTCCCTAAGCCCTCACCCGGACCTTCGGTCCGACCTCTCCCTCAGGGAGAGGTGAAGAAAGCCAAACGGAGACCCAAGATGATCGAATATCCGAGCGAACCGGATACCCCCCGCTCGCACCTGCCCTTCAGCCCGGCAACGAAGTTCGGCGAGTTGATCTTCGTGTCCGGCCAGGCCTCGGTCGACGCCACCGGCAAGATCATCTCGGAGGATTTCGAGGGCGAGATGCGCCGCTCGATGGAGAACATGCGCAAGGTGCTGGAGACCGCCGGCAGCGACTTCAAGCATGTGCTGCAGACGCGCAACTACGTGCAGGACCCGGCCGACATCCCGCTCTTCAACAAGCTCTATCGCGAATATTTCAGCGAGCCGTTCCCGGCCCGCACGACGATCACCAACTGCCTCGGCGCGGCGCTCCGCTACGAGGTCGAGTGCATCGCCATCGCCAAGAAGGCCTGACGGGCCCGTCCGCTCGGACCAAAGCAAAAGGGGCAGCCGCGAGGCTGCCCCTTCTTGTTTAGATGTAGCGCGGATAGGCGTCCGCGTCGGGCGCGTTGGCCCAGCTCATCAGGGTCTGGCCGCCGTCGATCAGGAGCTCCGAGCCGGTCAGATGCCGGGCATCGTCGCTGGCGAGGAAGGCGACCGTCGCCGCGACATCCTCGGGCTGGCCGATGCGACGCAGCGGGATGCGGTCGGAGAAGCGCTTGGTGCTCGCCTCGAAGGCGGCCTTGTCGCCAGCCGGCACGCCCAGCGTCGTCTGGATGACGCCGGGGCAGACGGCGTTGATGCGGATGCCGTAGGGCGCGCAGTCGAGTGCGGCGACCTTGGTCAGGCCGACGACGGCGTGCTTGCTGGCCGTGTAGGGCGAGCCGCCCGACAACACGTCCCAGCCCGCCATGGACGAGCCCATGTTGACGATCGCGCCGCCCTTCTTCTGGGCGATCATGATCCGCACCACCGCCTGCTGCACGATGAAGATGCCGCGCAGGTTGATGCGGATGACGCGATCCCATTCCTCCAGCGGCAGGTCATAGATCGGCGCCGGCGTGCCGGAAATGCCGGCATTGTTGAAGAGGACATCGATCCTACCGAAACGCTCGACAACGGCGGCGAGCGCCTTGTCGACCGCCGCCGGATCGGTCACGTCAGCCGCGACTGCGAAGGCGCGCTCGCCCAGTTCCTTGGCGAGCGCCGCCGCCTGCTCGGCGTTCTGGTCGAGAATGGCGACCCCGGCCGCGCCCTCGTCGAGGAAGCGACGCACCGCCGCCTGACCGATGGCGCCCGCGCCGCCGGTCACCAGAACGATCTTGTCCACGAAGCGCGTCATACGCTGTCTCCAATCATGCTTTCGGATAGTCGCGCCAGGAATAGCGGGGCTCGTAGCCCAGCGTCTTCCGCGCCTTGTCGAGGTCGAAGGTGCTGGCGAAGCCGGGCAGAGCCCCCTGCCGCGCCTTCGGGAAATGGCGCGCCGCGAGCTCCGCCGACGGCTCGTCGGCATAGCTGTCGGCGGCGCTGATCATCACGCGGGCGTGCCCCTCGACCGGCGCTTCCAGCGCCAGCAGGAAGGCGGCCGCCGCGTCGCGCGCGTCGACATAGGTCCAGAGATCCTTCCACGCCTCGCCGGAGGCGCGGCGGGGACCGATCTGACCAGCAAAACTCTCCGGCGTCTGCACCCAGGGCATGCGCAGGCTGACGGCCGTGAAGGCGCCACGGCGGACCGCCGCGTCGACCATCTCCTCGCCAAGCCACTTCGAGACGCCATAGGCATCCTGCGGGCCGGCCGGATGGGCGTCGTCGATCGGCAGGTAGAGCTGCTCCGGCGGCTTGGTGAAGAACGGATAGCCGAAGATCGAGAAGGACGAGGCGTAGACGAAGCGACGGGCACCGGAGAGCGCCGCGCCCTCGATGACGTTGTAGGCCAGCGCCATGTTGGTCTGGAACACTTCCGCCGCGGCGCGACCCGTCGGGCGCGGGATGGCGGCGATGTGGAAGACCGCGTCGGCATCGCGAACGAGTTGCAGCGCCACGCCGAGATCGGTCAGGTCGGCACTGATGTGACGCCAGCCGCCTTCCGGCGGCGGCGCCGTGTCGATGCCGAGCACGTCATGCCCCGCCGCGACGGCCGCGGCGGCAACGTGACGGCCGAGCAGACCGCTAGAACCGGTAATGACAATCCGCATCACTTCACCTCTTTCGGGCAGGCGGGCAGCGCCTGGATGATCGCCTGCGCCAGCTTCAGATCCTCGAGGCCGCCCTCCATGCTGGTGCGCGGCGCGGCGCCATTATGCAGGCAATCGATGAAGTGCAGCCACTGCTGGCGGAAGGCGGTGTCGGGCTTGCCGGGGATAACCACCTCGGACGGGCCGTCGCCGCGCGGCTCGCGGATCGTCACGGTCGCCGCCGTGTTGCGGACATAGGGGTTCTGGAAGTCGACGCGAACCTCGTCATGCTTGCCATAGGCGGCAATCCATTCGTCCCACCACTCATACTGCGCGCCGAACGACACTTCGAAAACGCAGGGTACGCCGTTCGGGAAGTTGAGCAGCGCGAAGATGTGGTTGGGATCGACCGCCTTGGCGTATTCGACGCTTTCGGCGACGCCAAAGGCGCCGCGCAGGACGGCGAGGTTGTGGCTGCCGAGCATCAGGAGCATCAGATAGAGGTTCTTGTAGCCGGCATGATCCGGGCCGAGCGACGCCTCGATGCGGGCATCGGCGGCGGCACGGCCGGCGGCGAGGCTCGCCGGATCGATGTCGGTGCCGCGCACCTGGGTGTAGAGGCTCTGGTAGCGGTCGAAGCGGCCGGCGAAATTATGGACGTGGATCTGCTTCAGCGCCTCGATCGAGGCCATGCGCTCGATGCCGAGCACATAGCCGGGATCGTAGAGCTTCATGTAGCCGACCAGCCCGATGACGCCCTTGGCCTTCGCCTTCTCGATCAGCGGCGCGGCTTCCTCGGCCGTGAAGGCGAGCGGCTTCTCGACCGTGAAGTGCTTCCCGGCGGCGATCACGTCCTCGATGATCGGACCGTGGTCGTAGGTGCAGATCACCACGACGTCGACGGCCGGATCGTTGATCAGCTCGTGATGGTCGGTGTAGCGGCCGGCCACGCCATAGGCGTCGCCGAGGCTGTCGACCACCTGGCGCGAGAGATCGCAGAGCGCCGCGATCTCGAGCTCGGGCAGTTCCTTGAGGATCGGCAGATGCATGAGCTGGGCGATCTCGCCGCAGCCGACGACGCCGACACCGATCTTACGCTTTGTCATTCTCAGGCCTTCACTGCGCCGGCGGTCAGGCCGGCAATAAACTGCCGCTGCATCAGCACGAACAGGGCGATCACCGGCAGGGTGGTGATCATCAGCGCTGCGAAATAGAGGTTCCACAGGGAGTCGTACTGCTGGAAGAAGTTGACCAGCCCGAGCGGGATGGTCTGCACCTCCGGCTGCCGGAGCAGCAGGAAGGCGAGGAAGAAGTCGTTCCACACCTCGATGAAGCCGAAGATGATGATCAGCGCCATGCCTGGCCGCGCCAGCGGCAGCATGATGCGGACGAGGATCGCCACCCGGCCGGCGCCGTCGACGCGGGCCGCGTCCTCGAGGTCGAAGGGCAGCGACAGGAAGAAGCTGCGCATGATGAAGATCGACAGCGGCATGATCGCCGCCGCGTAGATGAACGAGATGCCGACCGTCGAGTTGATGATCCCGAGGTCGCGCGCCACCATGAAGAGCGGAATGGCCAGCACCTGCGGCGGCACCAGCATGGAGCCGACGACGAGGCCTGTGATCACGCCGCGACCGGGGAAGCGCAACCGCGCCAGCGCGTAGGCGCAGGGCGTCACGACGACGATCAGGATCGCCAGCGACAACACCGTCACCGTCACGCTGTTGAAGATGCGGTTGCCCATGTCGGCCATCTGCCAGGCCTGGACATAGTTCTCGAACACCAGACTCGACGGCGGGCCCCAGACATTGTTGATCAGCTCGGGCTTGGTCTTGAGCGAACCGAACAGCACCCAGATCAGCGGATAGAGCGTCTGGAACAGCACGATCACCAGCGCGGCATAGATGCCGAGCCGCTCGAGCGACTGCGCGAAGGAAGCCGGGGCCGCCGGCGGCGCGCCGTGGACGGAGGAGGTGGCCATCAGATTTTGAACCTCGTGCGACCGAGCAGATAGACGAGCGCCGCGCAGAGACCGCCGACGAGGACGAACAGCGCGTAGCCCATGGCAGCGGCGTAACCCATCTGGCTTTCGTTGAAGGCCGTCTTCACCATCGCCGTGATCACCACCTCGGTGGCGTGGTTGGGGCCACCCTGCGTCAGCACATGCACGATATCGAAGTTGCGGACGAAGGCGCCGGAGAGGCCGAGGATCGTGTTGATGAAGATCACCGGCACCATCAGCGGCAGCGTGATGTGCCAGAGCCGGCGCCAGGCGCTGGCGCCGTCGACGCGGGCCGCCTCGTAGAGCTCGGACGGGATCGTCTGCAGGCCAGCCAGATAGATGACGGCATGGAAACCGAGCCATTTCCAGACATCGACGACGATGACGGCGTAGAGCGCCGTGTTGGCGTCGCCGAGCCAACTGCGCTTCAGCGAGGCCAGGCCGACGAGATCGAGGCCGGCATTGAGCAGGCCGAAGACGGGATTGTAGATCCACGACCAGAGCAGGCCGGCGGCGACGAAGGAAATCGTGACCGGCACGAAGACCGAGCCACGGATGAAGCCGCGCGCGAAGGTGACGCGGTTGAGCAGCAGCGCCAGCGCCAGCCCGAGCCCGTTCTTGAAGGCGAGGCTCAGGATGACGAAGATGAAGCTGTTTTCCAAAGCGCCGAGGAAGATCCGGTCCTTGAACAGGCGGAGATAGTTGGCGGCGCCGATGAAGCGGGGCGGCGAGAAGCCGTCCCAGCGATGGAAGCTGAGCCAGAGACCGTTGAAAAACGGCCAGAGGAAGAACAGCCCGAACAGGATGGCGGCCGGCAGGATCATCATCGCCGCGACAAAGCCATCGCTGCGCCCCAGGCGTCGCGCGAGCGAGACGCGAGGAGCGGCCGATGTTTTCAGGACCGAGATTGCCGGCGCGCTCATCATCTTACGGCTTGGTTTCCGGCGTCAGCACGAGGCCGAGCGTGTCCTTGAGATAGGCGATGCTCTCCAGCGCGCTCTGCTCCGCCGTCTTCTGCGAGGCGTCTAGCTCGACGATGGCGAGGCCGTCATAGTCGTTGTCGAGCAGGACCTTGACCAGCCCCGGCATGTCGACGACGCCGGCGCCGAGCTCGCAGAAGGCGGCGTAGCGGTCATAGCCCTTGAGCGCCGGATCGACCTTGGTGTCCTTCAGATGCATGTAGCGCACGGCCTCGATGTAGGTCCTGAGCGCGTCGACCGGGTCGGAATGGGTCTGCGCCAGATGCGCCGGGTCGATGCAGAGGCCGGCGACCGAAGTGTCGAGCTCGTCCATCAGGCGGTCGAGCTGCTCGCGCGTCTCGACGAAGGTGTCGAGATGCGGGTGATAGACCGTGTCGATGCCGAGGTCCTTGGTGCGGCGGCCGATATCCTCGAGCGCGCGGGCGAAATCGCGATAGTCCTGCGCGTCATGCGCGTTGCCGGAAGCGACCGACGGTCCGCCGCCGAGCACCAGCACCGGCGCATCGAAGCCCTTCAGCAGGCGGGCGAGCGACAGGAGCACGTCGCGCTCGTATTCCCAGGCGACGGGATTGACGAAGACGGCGTTGACGTAGAGCGACGACAGGCGGATGCCGAGCTCGCTCTGCGCCTTCGACAGGATGGCGTAGCGGCGCAGGATGTCGGTGTCGGTGGTGACGCCCATCGGCGCCTGGTGACCGAGCTGCATGTACTTGCGCGCGAACTGGTCGGAAAGGCTGGTGAAGGCGAGGATCTCGAACCAGCCGAAGCCCTGGTCGGCGAGGAACTTCAGCGCCGGCTGCAGCGGCAACCCGGTCAGGTCCCAGCTGTTCAGGTGATAGCCGATGGAGAAGCGCTGCGGCTTCGAGCTCAGGGTGGTCATGGTCATATCCTTGTCGACGATCGGGTCAGGCGGAACGCCAAAGGCGACGCCCGGCGGGCTTCCGGCCCCGGGCGCCTCCTCGAAGGCTGGACACCGGCGGATCGAGCCGCCGGCGTCGGGTCGCGTGTCAGGGGACTCAGTCGGCCGGCGGCCAGTTGCCCTGGGCGACGAGGTCGTCGAAGGCCGCCTGCACGGCGTCGGCCGCCTGCTGCGGCGTCAGCTGGCCGCCGACGACGCCGGCGATCGAGGACGAGACGGCGGTCGCGACCTCGGACGGCCAGATCCAGTCGAGGAACTTGACGGTGTTCGGGAAGGCGCTGGCGCGCAGCTGCTTGGCGTATTCCGCCTCGACGACCGGCACGCCCTTGACCGAAGCGGCGAGCGGCTGCTCGGGTTCGAGATAGAGCGTGGCGACGTCGGGCTTGGTCAGGTAGGCCATGAAGGCCAGCGCCGCATCAACCTTCTCCGGAGCGATCGTCGCCGACAGGCACATGCCATTGTCGGCGCCGCCGCCATGCTTCGGCTCGCCCGGCGTTCCCGGCATCTTCGGGAAGGCGAAGGCGCCCCATTCGAAGTTCTTGACGCCTTCCTGGAGAGACGGGATTTCCCAGGTGCCGCCATAGTACATGGCGCTCTTGCCGCCGGCGAAGGCCGAACGCATGCCGTCCTGGTCGACCGCGAGCGAATCCTTCGACAGGATGCCGTCATCGACCCACTGCTTGATCAGCTCGAATGCGGCGACACCGTCGGCGTCGTTGAACTTCGCGGTCCCATCGAGGATCGCGGTGGTGCGGCCGATCGGATCGCCGGAAGCCTGCGCGTAGGTCTCGAAATACCACATCGGCCACATCGGCGTGTTCGAGCCCTGATGCAGCAGCGGGATCATGCCGGCGGCGGCCAGCTTCGGCGCGGCGGCCTTCAGGTCCTCGTAGCTCGGCGGCACGGGGATGCCGAGATCGGCGAAGGCCTTCTTGTTGTAGAAGATCGCCGAGGTAGACATCGTCGTGATCGGAACGCCATAGACCTCGCCGCGAATGGTGAAGGCGCCGACGGCGGCCGGATCCAGATTGGCGGAAAACGCCTCGATCTCTTTGGTGATCGGGCGCAGCACGCCGCGGCGGACATAGGCGCCGTTGGTGTAATAGGCCGAGCAGGAGAGCAGATCCATTTCCTGGCCGGCGAGGCGCGCGGTCATCACGCGCTGGACGTCATTGGCCTGCGGTCCCTGCGCGTCCCACTCGACCGCCTTGACCTCGGGATGCGCGGCGAGGAAGCCGGCGATCACCTTGTCCTGGATGGCCTTCTGGACATCCGGCGTCTGGCGCGGCGCCAGCTTGTTCAGGGCCGAGCCGCCGAACACCTTGAGCGTCAGCCCCTCGGCACTGGCGAGCGAGGGCGAAAACGCGACCAGGGCCGTGAGCGCGCCGGCGAGCATGAGACGCGACACAGTTTGCTTGCGAATATGCATGACTTGTCTCCCAACCAATGATGAGAACCGGTCCCTCCAGCCTCTCCGTTCATTGGTAGTCATACAATGATCCGACTGAATCCCGGTCTTTGTCAATGCATTCTGAGGGGCGCAGCTCATTTTTGAAATCTGCATAAAAATCAGCTAGATAGTGCATGCCCTTGACCAAAGGCAGGGCAGTCTGCTTTGGTTGACAGAGCCCTCGGAATATACTTACTAGCCAAATAAATTTTGGCGCCGAGAGGCGTAATGGCGCGCCGGCACAACCCTGGCGACGCCACAGAACCGGCATGGAGGGCCGTATGAGTACTGACGTTTTCTCGTCGCATCGTCATGGCGAGCAGATGGTGCTCGACAAGGCCAGGACGGCCGTCATCGTCGTCGACATGATCAACGAGTTCTGCAAGCCGGGCGGCGCCATGGTGCTGCCGGGCTATGAAAAGCTGGTCCCGCACCAGCTCGCCGTCATCGAGGCCGCCCGCGAAGTCGGCGCCCCCGTCCTCTGGGTGCATGACGTGCACCGCGCCAACATGCGCCGCGACCGCGAGTGGGTGAAGCGCACGCCGCACTGCGTCGAGGGCAGCTGGGGCACGGAGATCATCGAGGACCTCGGCGCGCGCGACGACGAGATCCACATCATCAAGCGGCGCTATTCAGCCTTCTTCCAGACCGACCTCGACATGACGCTGAAGGACATGCAGGTCAACCAGATCGTGGTGTTCGGCGTCGTCACCAACATCTGCGTCCGCTCGACCGTGCATGACGCCTTCTTCAACGGCTACGAGGTGGTCGTCCCGGAGGATTGCTGCGCCGCGACCGGACCGCGCGAGCAGGAGAGCTCGCTCTACGACATCGCCACCCATTTCGGCGTCGTCTCGACTGCCGCGGATGTTGTGGCTTCCCTGAAGAACGGCCTTGCGTTGCAGCAGGTTTGAGGTTTGTCTTTGCGGCAAGCGATGAAGAGGCCCGATCCCTTGATTGATGAAAGCAGTAGCGCGATCCCGCCGGACGAACCGTCCGCGGAGGGAACCCGTTACACACGGGAGCAGATCGACGCGATGATCGCCGCCACCGGCTACGATCTCGACCTGCATCCGGCCCATATCGTCCGCAAGGTGCATCAGCGCGCCACCACCTGCTTCCAGCAGGTGATGGCGGGCGAGGATCTGACGCCGACCCAGTTCGCCGCGCTCGCCACGATCCTACGCCACGGCGAGGTCTCGCAGAACCATCTCGGCCGCCTGACCGCGATGGATCCCTCGACGATCAGCCTCGTCGTGCGCAAGTTGCGCAAGCTCGGCCTGGTGACGCGCGGCGCCTCCAGCACGGACCAGCGGATGGTGATCATCCAGCTGACCGACAAGGGCGTCGATTACACGCTCGCGCGGCTCGGCAAGAGCAAGGAAGCGGGCCTGCAGCTGCTGGCGCCACTTTCCGCCGCCGAACAGGCGCTGCTGCTCGAATTGCTGCAGCGGATCAGCGACGACCAGAGCTCCTCTTAGGGGGCGGCCGCCGTCTGGCCGACCTGCTCCAGCAGCCAGGAGCGGAAGCGCATGAAGCCCTCCATCTGGCGGCTGCGCGCCGGATAGATCAGCGTATAGGGTTGGTCGCCGACCAGGCGGCGATCGGAAGCTGGCGCCAGCGTGCCCGCGGCGAGCGCCGGCCGCGCCACCACCTCCGGCACGAGCGCGACGCCGAGCCCGGCGATCGCCGCGTTGACCACCATGTCGAAATGCTGGAAGCGGGCGCCGCGCAGGATGGTGCGGCTGTCGAGGCCCGCATCACGGAACCAGTCGAGCCAGAGCGTCGGCCGCGTCGACTGCTGCAGGAGCGGCAGATGCGCCAGCTCGTCGTCCGGCAGCACGGGCCGCCCGCCGAGCAAGGCCGGCGCCGCGACAACCACCAGCTCCTCCGCCATCAGCACGTCGGCATAGGCCCCGCCCGGGCGGTGGTCGCCGCGCTGGATCGCGGCATCGAATCCGTCCGCCTCGAAATCGACCGCCTCGAGCCGGGCCGAGATGTCGAAGGTGAGGTCCGGCGCGATCACCCGGTAGGCGGCGAGGCGCGGCACCAGCCAGCTCGAGCCGAAGGTCGGCAGCACGGCGAGCCGCAGCACGTCCGCATGGCCGCCGAAGGCCATCACGGTCATCGCCGCCTGGCGCAAATCGTCGAGCAGCCGATCGGCATCGCGATTGAGCGCGCGCCCGGCATCGGAGAGGATCAGGCGCTGCTTGACCCGGTGGAACAGCCGTACGCCCAGCCGCTCCTCCAGCGTTCCGACGGAGCGGCTGACGGCGCTCTGGGTCAGGTTGAGCGCCTGCGCGGCCCGCGTCGTGGAGCCGAGCCGGGCGCAGGCGGAGAAGGCCTGCAGCTCCGTGATCGTGGGGATATAGCCCTCGCGCATGGCCCGCACTCCCGCCCCTCTATGATCATTACTCATCAACTTCGCTGAAAGGCTTGTTATCTCGCTTGGGCCAGATTTGCTAGTTTCTCGGTCGATCATTCCGGTAGGGCGGCCGGCGCAGAGCCGCGCCCTCCCCCGTCAGACGCAAAGGTGAGAATCATGTCCACCCAGAACCCGACCCTGAAGCCGAAGGACCTGCCCGCGCTCTCGCGCTTCGTCTGGGACGACCCGTTCCACTTCGAGGCGCAGCTCACCGACGAGGAGCGCATGATCCGCGACACGGCCAAGGCCTTCGCGTCCGATCGCCTCCTCCCCCGCGTCGAGAAGGCCTATCTGGACGAGCTGACCGATCCCGAGATCTTCCGCGAGATGGGCGAGACCGGCCTGCTCGGCGTCACCGTGCCGGCCGAATATGGCGGCGTCGGCGCCTCCTATGTCGCCTATGGCCTCGTCGCCCGCGAGGTCGAGCGCATCGATTCGGGCTATCGCTCGATGATGAGCGTGCAGTCCTCGCTGGTGATGTACCCGATCTACGCCTATGGCAGCGAGGCGCAGCGCGAGAAGTACCTGCCGAAGCTCGCCAGCGGCGAGTGGATCGGCTGCTTCGGCCTGACCGAGCCCGACGCCGGCTCCGACCCGGCCGGCATGATCACCAACGCCAAGAAGACCGAGGGCGGATACGTCCTGAACGGCGCCAAGACCTGGATCTCCAACTCGCCGATCGCCGACGTCTTCATCGTCTGGGCGAAGTCGGAAGCGCATGACGGCGCGATTCGCGGCTTTATCCTCGAGAAGGGCATGAAGGGCCTATCCGCGCCGAAGCTCGGCGGCAAGCTGTCGCTGCGCGCCTCGATCACCGGCGAGATCGTGATGAGCGACGTCGAGGTTCCGGAAGACGCGCTGCTCCCGAACGTCGCCGGCCTCAAGGGCCCGTTCGGCTGCTTGAACCGCGCCCGCTACGGCATCTCCTGGGGCGTGCTGGGCGCCGCCGAGGATTGCTGGTTCCGCGCCCGCCAGTACGGCCTCGACCGCAAGCAGTTCGGCAAGCCGCTCGCCGGCATGCAGCTCTACCAGAAGAAGCTCGCCGACATGCAGACCGAGATCGCGCTCGGCCTGCAGGCATCGCTGCGCGTCGGCCGCCTGTTCGACGAGGGCCAGGCGGCGCCGGAAATGGTCTCGCTGGTCAAGCGCAACAATTGCGGCAAGGCGCTCGACATCGCCCGCCAGGCCCGCGACATGCATGGCGGCAACGGCATCCAGATCGAATACCACGTCATGCGCCACGCCCAGAACCTCGAGACGGTCAACACCTATGAGGGCACGCACGACGTGCACGCGCTGATCCTCGGCCGCGCCCAGACCGGCATCCAGGCGTTCTTCTGATGCAGCCGCTCGAGGGACTGAAGGTCATCGAGCTCGCGCGCATTCTGGCCGGCCCCTGGGCCGGCCAGACGCTGGCCGATCTCGGCGCCGACGTCATCAAGGTCGAGAGCCCGGATGGCGACGACACCCGCACCTGGGGCCCGCCCTTCATCGAGGACGGCGGCGAGAAATCCGCCGCCTATTTCCACGCCTGCAACCGGGGAAAACGCTCGATCGTCGCCGATTTTCGCACGCCCGAGGGTGTCGACCTCGTGCGCGCCCTGGTGCGCGACGCCGATGTCGTGATCGAGAACTTCAAGGTCGGCGGCCTCGCCAAATACGGGCTCGACTATGAGAGCCTGAAGGCGATCAACCCGCGCCTCGTCTATTGCTCGATCACCGGCTTCGGCCAGACCGGGCCCTATCGCGAGCGCGCCGGCTACGACTTCCTGATCCAGGGCATGGCCGGCATCATGGACCTGACCGGCGACCCGGCCGGCGAGCCGCAGAAGATCGGCGTCGCCTTCGCGGACATCTTCACCGGCCTCTACAGCGTCATTGCCATCCAGGCGGCACTGGCGCAACGCGAACGCACCGGCCTCGGCCAGCACATCGACATGGCGCTGCTCGACACCTCGGTCGGCGTGCTCGCCAACCAGGCGATGAACTACCTCGCCACCGGCAAGCCGCCGCGCCGGCTCGGCAACGCCCATCCGAACATCGCGCCCTACCAGACCTTCCCGGTTTCCGACGGCCACCTGATCCTCGCCGTCGGCAATGACGGCCAGTTCGCCCGCTTCGCGGACGTGATCGGCCGGCCGGAGCTTGCGACGGACGCGCGCTTCCTGACGAATTCCAGCCGCGTCGCCAACCGCGTCGCCCTCACCGAGGCGATCGCCGCCGCGCTCGCCTCCTGGCGGCGCGATGCGCTGCTCGAAAGGCTCGCGGCGGCGCATGTTCCGGCCGGGCCGATCAACACGCTGGAGGACGTCTTCACCGACGCGCAAGTGCTGGCGCGCGGCATGCGGATCGACGCCGAGGGTATTCCCGGCGTGCGCACGCCGATCACCATGTCGGGCGCCGAGCTGTCGCTCGCCAGGCGCTCGCCGCGCCTCGGCGAGCATGGCGACGAAATCCGCGCCGAGATCGCCGCCAAGGCCTGAAATCTCTAGCCACCGCAATAGAAAAGGGCCGCTGCTCGCGCAGCGGCCCTTTTCGTTCTCGACAAGGCGCAGACGGTCTAGGCCTTGTCGATATCCTCCTTGCGCAGGCCACCGACGCGGGCGAGCGGCCGCCCGGAATCGGTGATGGCGATGGCGACGACCATCTCGTGCGCGCGCGGCGCATCCGGAATGCGGATCTCCATCGCGTCGAAATGGCTGCGCACCCGCGCATGGTCCTTGTGGCCGAGCGGCACGTCGATGACCGCGCCGACCTTGGCGCGCTTCTTAGCCGACGGGATCAGCGCGTCGCCCTTGCCGAGCACGACGCGGAACGGTGCGCCGAGCTTCGGATGCATGATGGCGGCGGCATGTTCGAACTCGCCCTCGGCGCCGACGATGACCGCCTTGCCGAAGCTCTCGACCTGGTCACCCGGAATGCCGAGCAGCGCCACGGCGCGGCGCGGCAGCAGGTCGCCAAGCTGCTCGCCGAGCGCGATCAGCTCGTCGAGGTTCTCGACATAGCGACCCGAGGCCGCGTTCGACACGACCGCGGCGGCCGCGACCTTGCGGGTCGGGGCCGGCAGCACGACGTCGCCTTCGATCAGCGTCTCTTCGAGCGTCGTGACGATCTTGCGGATCACGCGGCTCATCGCAGGCCATCCTCGCCCTTGATGTCGGCGACGGCCAGGCCGCCGACGCGGGCGTGCACGCGCGAACCGGTCGTCATCGACAGGATGACGACGATCTCGTCGGCGCGCGGCGCATCGGGGATGTTGACCTCGATGGCGTCGAAATGGCTGCGGACGTACGAGGCGTTGACATGGGTGATCGGAATGTCGATCGCCGCGCCAACGCCGCCGACCTTCTTGGTCGAGGGAACGATCGCCTTGGCTTCACCGAGCAGCTCGCGCATCGCATAGCCGCCGGGAACGTGCCAGAGCGCGCCGTGCTCGAGCTCACCGCCCTCGCCGACGATGGCGCCCTTGCCATAACCCTCGATCGCCGACGCGTCGCCGCCGAGCGCTTCGAGCAGGCGGGTCGACATCTGCAGGCCGAGCGGCTTCAGGTCTTCCATCAGGCCGGTGATGTCTTCGACATAGCGGCCGGCATAGGGGTTCTTGATCACGGCCATGATCGTGCCGCGACGGGGCGGATTGGCAACCACGGGGCCACCCTCGTGGAAGATTTCCTCGATGCGGATGACGAACTTGCGAACGACGACGTCGGTCATTTGAAGCTCCTGAGAGAGAGGGGACGCGATGGCTAGTTGCAGACGAAGGGCAGACGCTCGGCCGGCGGCGTGTTGCGGCTGCGGCCCGAACGGACGATGCCGTCGATGACGATCATGCCGACGCCCGGCAGGTCGCCGAGCTGGATGCTGTCGAGCATGTCGCGGCCGGCCGAATGCATCGCCTTGGCCAGGAACACGAAATCGGCGGGACGGCCGACCTCGATCAGGCCGCAGTCGAGATTGCGCATGCGCGCCGTGTTGCCGGTCGCGAAGCAGATGGCGATCTCGGCCGGAACGTCGCCGAGCGAGGAGAGCAGCGACACCATGCGCAGGATGCCGAGCGGCTGCACGCCGGAGCCGGCGGGGCCGTCGGTGCCGAGGATGACGCGCTCCAGCTCATTCAACTCCAGGGCCGTGCGCAGCGCGAACAGCGCCGAGCGCTCATTGCCGTTGTGGACGATCTCCAGGCCGGCCTTGCAGCCCTCGCAGATGCAGCGGATCTCGCGATCCGGCAGCGCGGTGTGACCGCCATTGATGTGGCCGACGACATCGGTTCCCGCCGCCAGAACGACGTCGGCGCCGATCAGGCCCGAGCCGGGCACGGAGGGGCCACCGGTATGGATCGTCGACTGGATGCCGTATTTGCGGGCCCAGGCGACCATCTTGCCGGCCGTCTCGCCGTCCTTGACGCTGCCGAGGCCGATCTCGCCGAGAAGGCGCACGCCCGCATCGGCCAGGTCCTTGAAGTCCTGCTCGACCATGCCCTGCTCGATGATCGGCGCGCCGGCGTGGATCTTGACGCCGCCCGGACGGAAGGCCGTGAAGGTGCGCTGCGCGGCGATGGCGAGCGCCTTCAGGCCGACGATGTCGGTCGGGCGCCCCGGCGTGTGCACCTCGCCGGCCGAGATCATGGTGGTGACGCCACCATGCATGGTGCTGTCGATCCAGTTCAGCTGGTTCTGGCGCGGCGTCCAGTCGCCCGCCACCGGATGGACGTGGCTGTCGATCAGGCCCGGCGCGACGACCGCCTGGTTGGCGTCGATGACCTGGTCGGCCTGATCGATGTCGAGATCCCTGGCGCGCCCGATGGCCGCGATCTTCCCGTCGACGGCAATGATCGTATCCGCATCGAGGATCGGGTTTTCCATGGCGCCGCTCAGCACCATACCGATGTTGCGAATGACGAGTTTGCCCTTCGGCTGCGCCGAGACGGGGTCGTGGGACATCGCGCTTCTCCATGCGTGCAATAGTCAGGCAGCCTTCGTCCACTACACCCAAATTCATATGAGTTCAAACAATATTGGCGGACAAATCACCATTCTTGACAGGGGATGCGAGAGGGAAACTCAAGCGTGGACGGACGGAAAACGGATTTTGTGCATCTACGCCCCCAGCGCGGCTGACGCAACGGCCTCAGCCGCTTGCGACGGAGCCGAGCGGACGCAGATGCGCGAGCAGGCGCTCCGCCGCCGGCGACAGGCCGATGCGCGACCGCGTGACGATGCAGAGCGTCCGCCGCAGGCCGAGGTCCCGCACCGGGATCCGGCGCAGGTCCGGGCTCTGGATCACCGAAGCCGCGAGTTCCGGCATCAGGGCCACGCCCAATCCCCGGGAGATCATCGTCAGCTGCGCGATCGTGCCATGCGCCCGCAGGCGTCCATTCTGTAAACCTTTTGGTAACCCCGTGGCCGCCGCGATCCGCTTGCCGGTTCCCGTGCTCTCGTCGAGCCCGATGACCTCGGCGGCATCGAGGTCGGCGAGCGCCACCTCCGCCCGTCCGGCAAGCGGGTGTGCCGCGTGGCAGACGAGCACGAACGGATCGGAATGGAAGGGCTCATAGGCGAGTTGCTCGCTCTCGTGCCAACGCTCGGCGATGCCGAAATCGACTGCCCGCTCCAGCACCAGCGCCCCGACCCGCGCCGCGATGTCGTCCTGGACGGTGACCTCGACGGCCGGATGCTCGGCATGGAAGCGCTTCAACGCCGGGGCGAGATGGTGCAGCACGACCGAGGGCGCGGCCGCGACCTTCACCGCGCCGCGCTCGATGCCGCCGACCCGCCGCAAATCGTGCAGGGCGAGGTCGAAATCCGAGACGACGCGCCGCGCCGCGACCAGGAACTCGCCCCCGGCGGCGGTGGGCGTCACCGGGCGCGCCTCGCGGTCGAACAGGCGCAGGCCGCAATCGGCCTCGATCTGCTTGATCGTCTCGGTCAGCGCCGACGGCACGACCCCGAGGATTTCGGCGGCGCGCACGAAGGACTGCTCACGGGCCAGCGCCAGGGCGGCGCGGAAGTGGCGAATGCCGATGTTCGTATTCTTCGAATGAAAGATCATTTCATTCCAATATCACGAACCGGCGGATCATGCTTGAACGGGCCCGAGAAGGGTTCGCCACATGATCCAGACCGCTATTCCCGCTTCGACCGCTCCCGCATCGACCGCCGCCTTCGCCGAGGCGCTGCGGGCCGCCGGCTTTGCCGGCGACATCACCACCGACCACGCTTCGCGGGCGGCGATGGCGACCGACAACAGCGTCTACCAGCTGGAACCGGATCTGATCGTCGCGCCGAAGGCGGCTGCCGACGTCGAGATCCTGATGCGCGTCGCGGCCGAACCGGCCTTCGCCGAGCTGCCGGTGACGGCGCGCGGCGGCGGCACCGGCACCAATGGCCAGAGCCTCAATCGTGGCGTCATCGTCAACTTCCAGCGCTTCATGACGCGAATCCTGGAAGTGAACGCCGCCGAGGGCTGGGTCGATGTCGAGCCCGGCATCGTGCTCGACGAACTAAACGCCGCGATCACCGATACCGGCCTGTTCTTCGCGCCCGATACCTCGACGTCGAACCGCTGCACGATCGGCGGCATGGTCAGCACCGATGCCTCCGGCAAGGGCTCGCGGATCTACGGCAAGACCAGCGACAACGTGTTCGGCCTCGACCTCGTGCTGGACGGCGGGCGAAAGCTCAGCAGCCTCGCGGCCGCCCCCGACTGGGCAGCGCCGATGCTCGCGGCCGTCGCCACGGCCTGCGATGACGGGCGCGCCGCGCTGATCGCGAACACGCCGCGCATCTCGCGCCGCTTCACCGGCTACGACCTCGAGCGCGCCCGCCCGGCCGCGGACCGGCTGGAATGGTGGCGTCTGCTGCTCGGCGCCGAGGGCACGCTCGGCCTCGTCACCCGCATCCGCCTCAAGCTGACGCCCAGGCCGCGCGACAAGCGCCTCGTCGTCGTCGCTTTTTCGCGCTTCGCCGACGCGCTCGCCGCCGGCACGCCGCTGCTCGCCCACGAGCCGCTGGCGATGGAGATCATGGACGACTGGGTGCAACGGCTCGCCCGCGAGGCGGGGCTGATGGACGGCCTGCCGCCGGCGATCCGCGGCGCGGCGAACGACCGCATCTCGTACCTGTTCGTCGAGTTCGCAGGCGCCGACGCCGACGCGCTCGATGCCGCCGTGGCGCGCCTTCAGGACGCGGCAGAGAGTCTCCCCGGCGCGATCGGCACCTATTGCGCCGTCGACGCGGCCGACAGCGCCCGCCTATGGTCGACCCGCTCCGCCGCCGTCGGCCTGCTCGGAAAGCGCGACGGCGCGCGCCGGCCCGTCGCCTTCGTCGAGGATTGCGTCGTGCCGGTCGAGAACCTCGTCGCCTTCGTCGACGGCTTCGACGCGATCATGAACCGGCATGGCCTCCGATACGGCATCTACGGCCATATCGACGTCGGCTGCCTGCATGTCCGCCCGGCGCTCGACCTCGACGGCAAGGCTGACCAGGCCGTGTTCCGCGACGTCTCGGACGCGGTCTACGCGCTCTGCAAGGCGCAGGGCGGCATCTTCTGGGGCGAGCACGGCAAGGGCATTCGCGGCGCCTATCTGCCGGACTATGTCGGTCCCGTCGCCTTCGCCGCGCTCCAGGCCGTCAAGCAGGCCTTCGACCCGAACGAGCGCTTCAATCCCGGCAAGCTCGTCACGGTGAGGCGCCGCCCGCTCGGCATCGTCGACCTGCCTTTCCGCGAGGGCAACGCGCAGAACGATCCCGCCTTCGAGCGCGCCTTCCACTGCAACGGCAACGCCGCCTGCCTGAACTACAGCAAGACCGTGCCGATCTGCCCCCCCTTCAAGGCGACGCGCGATCTTCGCCAGTCGCCGAAGGGGCGGGCCGAGGTCGTGCGGCGCTGGCGGCAGGCGGTCGCCGCCGGGGCGCCGGAGCAGGACGCGATCGCAGAGGACGCCCACGCCGCGCTCGACACCTGCCTCGGCTGCAACGCCTGCGGCAGCGCCTGCCCGGCCCATGTCAGCGTGCCCAGCCTCAAGTCGCAGTTTCTCGATGCGTATCACGCGACCCACCGGCGGCCGTTGCGCGACCATGCGGCGGTCGCCGTCGAGGCGCTCGCCCCCGTGATCGCGGCGACGCGGCCCTTGGCGCGCCGGCTGGCGCCGATCGCCTATCGCCTGGCGCGGCCGCTGCTGGGCCTCGTCGACCTGCCCGCCATTTCGCGGCGCGGCCTCGCATCCCTTGGCTACCCGGTCGTCATGCCGGGACGGATCCGCGATCCCGCTGGCGACGCGCGGACCGTGCTGGTGCTCGAGGATGCCTTTACCGCCACCTTCGACACCGACGCTGTCGCCGCCGTCTGCGACGGCCTCGCGGCGCTCGGCTACCGGCCGGTGATCGTCGCCATGCCGCCCGGCTCCAAGGCGAGCCACGTCAAGGGCATGCGCCGCCGCTTCGAGAAGCTGGCCCGGCGGCAAGCGGCGGCGCTGCGCGCCCTCGCCGCGCACGGCCTGCCGATGATCGGCGTCGACCCCGCCTTCGTGCTGATGACGCGGAGCGAGCTTCGCGAAATAGAAACGGACCTGCCGAAAGTGCTTCTCGTGCAGGAATTCCTGGGGGAACGGCGCGCCGCCGGCGACATCTGGCCGACCGCGCGGGAGGGCGACGCGCAGGCCCAGCGGCTGATGGTCCACTGCACAGAGGCTTCCGCCGCGCCGCAGTCGCTCAGGCTCTGGCAGGAGATCTTCGCAACCGTGAAGCTGCCGGTGGCACCGACCGCGACCGGCTGTTGCGGCATGGCCGGCCTGTTCGGCCACGAGGCGCGCCACCAGGCGATGAGCCGGGATCTGTTCAAGGCCTCCTGGGCCGGCCCGATCGCGGGCGAGGCCGAGATCCTGGCGACCGGCTTCTCCTGCCGGTGCCAGGTCGAGCGGCTTTCGCGCAGCAAGGCGACCCATCCGATGGCGGCGATCGCCGCCGGACTCGCCGCGCGCTGAGCCGGAACGGGCTCAGCTGAAGCGGTATTCCGTCACCTGGCGATAGATCTCGCCGGGGCGCAGCACCGCCGAGGGAAAGGCCGGCTGGTTCGGATTGTCGGGATATTGCATGGGCTCGAAGCACATGCCGGCATGCGCGACATGCGCGATGCCGCCGGTGGGCGGCCAGCTCGGCTCGAGCCCGGCGCCGTCATAGACGATGAGGCAGGGCTCGGTCGTGTGCACCTCCATGGCGAGGCTGCCGTCCGGCGCCTCGAGGCGGGCGGCGCGCACCAGCCCCTTGCCGTCCTCGTGGCCGGCGCGATCGATGACGAAGGCACAGTCATAGAGGAAGTCCGGATCGCCGAAGGGATTGGCGACCGGGCGCGGCGCGCGGAAATCATAGGGCGTGCCGGCGACATCGGCGATCTCGCCGGTCGGCACGAGGTCGGCCCCGAACGGCGTGTAGCCGAGCGCGTCCACCTTGAGGCTGTGCCAGCGCAGCGATTCCCCCGGCAGCAACGTGAAGTAGGAATGATGCGCGAGGTTGACGATGGTCGCGGCGTCAGTCGTCGCCGTCATCGTCACGGACAGCGTGCCCGGCTCCAGCAGGCGATAGGTGCAGCGCACGTCGAGCTCACCGGGATAGCCGTCGTCGCCATCGGGCGAGACCAGGCCGAGCGTGACGGAGCTTTCGTCCGATTCGACGATGCGCCAGGGCTTTCGCGAGAATCCGACCGGGCCGCCATGCAGATGCAGGCCGCCCTCGTTCAGCGCCAGCTGATGCGCGATCCCGTCGATCACCAGCCGGCCGCGATCGATGCGGCTGGCGTGGCGGCCGGCCGTGACACCGAGATAGCGCGGGTTGTCCTGATAGCCGTCGAGCGCCTCGAAGCCGAGCACCACCCGGCGCGGTTCGCCGCCCTCGACCGGCACGACGAGATCGCGCAGGGCCGCGCCAAGGGTCAGGATCGAGGCGGTGGCCCCGGACGCGTTGGCAAGCCGGATCTCGGAAATGGTCGTGCCGTCCGGCAGGCGACCGAAGAAATGTATCGACACGTTCTCTCCCTCGTTGCAGCGCGGGCCGTGTGCCCGCGTGCAAGTCCTCGTTCTTCACCTCTCCCTGAGGGAGAGGTCGGCGCCGGAACGGCGGCGGGTGAGGGTTTAGGGAACCATCCGGGTAGGGCCGTAAGCCCTCACCCGGAGCTTCGCTCCGACCTCTCCCTCAGGGAGAGGTAAAGTCAGTCCCATTCCCCGCCGCAAGTTACGCCTTTCCCCGCAGACCCGATCTACCAGAGCGTATAGCCGCCATCGATGACATAGGCGCCGCCCGTCACGTAGGTCGCCGCGGGGCTGGCGAGATAGACCGCGAGCGGGCCGATCTCCGGCGGATTGCCGGGCCGCCCCATCGGGATGTTCTGCACGAAGGCCTCGATCACCTCGGGCCGCTTCTCGTTCCACGAACGGTTGGCGTCGGTCATGAACAGGCCAGGGCAGATGGCGTTGACGGTGATGCCGTGCGGCGCCCAGTCGGCCGCCGCGCAGCGCGTGAAATGCAGCACCGCCGCCTTGCCGGTCTCGTAATGGCGACCGCCGATGCCGCGATTGGCGATCAGGCCGCTGATCGAGGCGATGTTGATGATCCGCCCGCCCTCGCCCCGCTTCAGCATGGCGCCGCCGATGATGCGCGTCGTCAGGAAGCAGCTGGTGACGTTCAGATCCATCAGCTTGCGCCAGTCGTCGAGCGTCTCGTCGACGATCGGCACGTTCAGGTCGCGATTGCCGACATTGTTGATCAGGATGTCGACCGGGCCGATCTCGGCGAGGATGCGCTCGCAGCTCGCCTCGCATTCCTCCGGCACGGCCATGTCGGAGCAGATCGTCCAGGCCTGCCGGCCCAGCGCGCGGATATCGGCCGCCGTCGCGTCGAGCGTCGCCTGCGTGCGGCCGGTGATGATGATGTCGGCGCCGGCTTCCGCCAGCGCCAGCGCCATCTCGCGGCCGAGGCCGCGGCTTGAGCCCGTGACGAGGGCGCGATTGCCCTCGAGGCCGAACCATTCCTTCAGTCCCATTTCGGTCTCCGACGAATCTGGCGTGGGGACACGGCGGGCCCCGGGGACCCGCCGTGCCGGATGGGAGGCTTGCGGGCCGCTACTTCACGGCGCCGACCGTCAGCCCGCTGACCAGCGCACGCTGCAGCAGCGCGAAGATCACCGCGACGGGAACGCTCGCGACCAGCGTGGCGGCCATGACGTGGTCCCAGTCGACCTGGTAGCGCCCGCCGACGAGCGAGAAGGTCTGGATCGTCAGCGTGTTGCTTTCGGGCGAACGCAGCAGCGTCATCGCCAGCACGAATTCGTTCCAGCAATAGATGAAGACGAAGACGGCGGTGATGCCGATGGCCGGCAGGGCGAGCGGCAGGAAGATCAGCCGCATCCGCTGCAGCGTCGAGGCGCCGTCGAGCTTCGCCGCCTCTTCCAGCTCCTTCGGGATGGTCTGGAAATAGGCCTGCAGCATCCAGACCGAGAAGGCGAGGTTGAAGGCGACATAGGCCAGCACCAGCGCCGGCAGCTTGTCGACCATCCCCAGCGACGCCATCAGGCGGAAGATGCCGAGCACGAGGACGATCGGCGACAGCATCTGCGTCACCAGCAGGAACTGGCGATAGAGCTTCAGGCCGGTGAACTGCATGCGCGACGAGGCGTAGGCGGCGGGGATCGCGATGGCGAGGCACAGAAGCGTCGCCGCGACGCTGACGAGCAGGCTGTTCATCACAGCCGGCCCCAGCCGCGTCGCCTCCCACATGTCGACGAAGTTCTGCAGGCGGATCTCGGAGGGCAACCAGCGCGGCGGATAAGCGAGCACCTCCGCCCGTGGCTTCACCGCCGTCGAGACCATCACCGCGAAGGGAAACAGGATGACGACCACCAGCGGCGACAGCAGCAACCACATCAGGATCGATTTGCGGGTGCGGTTTTCCATCAGGCCTGCCTCCGCTCGTTCCGCATGGCGAGGACCGCGTAGACGATCGTGAGCGCCAGCAGAATCAGGAACATGACGATCGACAGCGCCGAGGCGACGCCGAGCTCGCCATAGCGGAAGGCGAGCTTGTAGAGCCAGGTCACCAGAATGTCGGTGCTGTTGGCCGGGTCTCCCTGCGTCATCACCCAGATGATCGGGAAGGAGTTGAAGACATAGATGAAGTTGAGGACCAGCACGATGTTGAGGAACGGCCGGATCAGCGGCAGCGTCAGATGGCGGAAGCGCTGCCAGCCGCTGGCGCCGTCGATCTTCGCCGCCTCGAAGATGTCGGCCTGCAGCGAGGAAAGGCCGCCGAGGATCACCGTCACCGTGAAGGGGATCGAGACCAGGATGCCGATCGCGATCAGGATCGGGAAGGCGGTCGTCGCCGTCGCCAGCCATTCGACCGGCGTATCCTGCAATCCGAAGCTGGAGAGGGTCGCGTTGACCATGCCGAACTGGCCGTTGAACGACCAGCGCCAGACGATGCCGGTCATGGTCAGCGACACCGCCCAGGGCAGCATGATGATGATGCGCGCCAGCGTCCGGCCGTAGAAACGCTCGTTCAGGATCAGCGCGATCGGCACCGAAAGCAGCACGGTCCCGCCCACGACACAGACGGTCCAGACCAGCGTCCGGAGCAGGCAATCGAGGAACAGCTTGTGCGAGAACAGGCGGCTGTAGTTGGCGAAGTCGTTGAAGGCTCCCGTCTTGCCGAAGCGGTTCACCGCATGCAGCGACATGTTGGCCATGTCGTAGATCGGGTAGCCGATGATCCAGAAGGCGAACAGGATCGATGGCAGGACGAGGAGATAGGGCGCAGCGCGCCCTATCCCGTCCGAGGGCCTGGTATTGGCTCGGGTCATTGTCGCTCCGATGTCAGCGCGATGCGGAGGCGACTAGTCCTGGATCAGGCCGTCGATCTGCGCGGCCGCGTCCTTGAGCGCGGGCTCCGGCTCGGCCTGGCCGATATAGACCTTCTGCAGGGCCGCGATGACGACGTCGACCATCTGCTCCCAGTTGGTGATCAGCGGCGCGAAGCGCGCATAGGGCAGCATGTCGGTGAAGGCGCGGAGCTGCGGATCGTCGGCGAAGATCGGCGCCGCCGCTTCTTCCTTCATGACCGGCAGGAAGCCTTCCTTGGTCGAGAACTCGATGCGCCATTTCGGGCTGAAGGCGGTCTCGGTCAGGAACTTCATCGCCAGTTCCTTCTTCGAGCTCGACTTGAACACCATCAGCGTATCGGTGACGCCGTAGGTGGCCTTGGCCTCGCCCTCGGGGATCGGCGCGATCGCGTAGTTGAGCGTCGGCGCCTCTTCCTTGATCTGACCGCGCAGCCACGGGCCGGTCAGGATCATGCCGATGCGGCCCTGCTTGAACAGGCGCTCGATGTCCTGGCGGTTCAGGCCGGTCGGATCGGGCTCGGTCAGCCCCTCGTCGATCATCGACTTGTAGAGCGTCAGCGCCTTGACCGCGGCCGGGCTGCTCACGCCGGACTTGCCATCGGTGAGCAGTTCGCCGCCATGCGTCCAGAGCGAATAGTACCAGTAGGCGTCGGTCTCGATTTCCTTGCCCTGCAGCGCGAAGCCATAGGCATCCGAGCCGAGCGCCTTGATCTTGCGCGCCGTGTCGACGACGCCGTCCCAGTTCTTCGGCGGCTCGTTGACGCCGGCCTTGGCGAGCAGGTCCTTGTTGTAATACATGGCGCGCGCCGAGGCGGCGACCGGCAGGCCGTAGAGCTTGCCGTCAAAGGTCGACGGCGACAGGAAGGCCTCGATGAAGCCCGCCTTGAACTCGGGCGTCAGCTCCATCGGCTCGGCGATGTCGTTCTTGACGTAGTCGACCAGCCAGCGCGTGCCGATCATCGCGATGTCGGGCGTGGTGCCGCCGGCGATGTCGGTCGTCAGGCGCTGCTGCAGGTTATCCCACTGGATGACCTCGATCTTGACCTCATTGCCCGGATTCTTCTCCATGAAATCCTTGGCCATGCCCTCGAACACGCCCTGCGTCGCGGCACTGTAATAGGCGACGACGACGTTCAGCGTCTCGGCGCGCGACGCGGTCGTCGCGCCCAGCAGAACGGCGGCGCCAGCCAGAAGACCGAGAACCCTGCGCTTCTTGATTTGGTACATTGAACTGTTCCTGTCGTATTCATTGCGTGAATGGAGAACGATCGAAAGAGTTGTCTGGTAACCCCCATCCCCCCGTGACAGTCGCCACATTGTTTGTTGTTCCCCTGGCGTGTCAGAGAACGGAGAGATGCGTTTCATGCCCCCGACGAAGCTGGCCGCAAAAGGCCGCGGCCACCCATCAAGGATCGTGGTCCGCCCGCGTCGGGCCTGTCTGTCCTCCCCCTTCCGCTGCCGGCCGGCGGGCCTGAAACCCCTCGACCCGCGGACCCGTTCCGGAACCCGGAACCTGCCCCGTGGGCGCCTCGCCTGGGCGCCGAAGACCCGATCATGTTCGGGCGGAGCATTCCTGCCAAGCTCTTTTTTTGAATGCGCCACGCTAAATTATGACGAACGGGAATCCGGCCCGGCGACCGCGCAGTATTCTTCCGCAAGCCCAAAATATCGACGGCCGGCGTCGCGGAATTCATCGGCGCGAGACGGCGCCGAATCATGTTCACGCGACGCTCATCGCTCTGTTCGTTTTGCCCGCCGCCCGGATCGACTAGGCCGTCGACATCGTCAGACCGGATGCCACCAGCGTCCGGCGACGACGACGCCGTCGGCGAAGATCCGCTCGGAGACCGTCTCGACGACGCCGCGCGAATCCTCGAGCGGGAAGCGGCCCTCGCGCAGCGACAGGATGCTGGCGTCGCCGGGGCTGCCCGGCTTCAGCGTGCCGAGCTCGGGGCGCTGAAGCGCCTTGGCGGCGTTGACCGTCGAGGCGGCGACGACATCCCGGAGCGACATGCCGAGCACCAGGAATTTCGACATCGTCGTGACCTGGTCGAAGGCCGGCCCATTGATGCAGAGCGCGTGCACGTCGGAGGAGATCGTGTCGGGCGCGAAGCCCTCGGCGAGCATCGCCCTTCCGGTCTTCCAGGCGAACGAGCCCATGCCGTGGCCGATGTCGAAGACCACGCCACGCTGCCGCGCCGCCAGCACTTCCGGCTTGATCCGGCCCCTGCCGTCGATCGGCGCGTTCGGGAACGGGCGGAAGCAATGGGTCAGCACGTCGCCGGGGCGCAACCGATCCACCACCTCTTCATAGGAGGGCGGCGGCTCGTCGATATGCACCATCATCGGCATGCCGAGTTCGTCGGAGACCTGCAGGGCGACGTCGAGCGGGGCGATGCCGCTATCGCCGCTGGCGTGCCGGCCGATGCGCACCTTGATGCCGACAACGACGTCGCGGTTGGCGTCCGCCACCTCGACCGCGTCCTGGGCCGCCATCAGGCGCATGTCGTGGCTCTCGCCGACCATGATGCGGTTGGAGAAGGCATAGATGCCGGCAAAGGATACGTGCAGATAGGCGAGGATGCGGACCGCGCTCGGCTCGATCACATGCTTGCGGAAGCCGGGGAAATTGCCGGGGCCGGCGCTGCCGGTATCGACCGAGGTCGTCACCGCGCTCTGGCGGGCATAATCCTCGGCGTCGACGCCGAGCGAGGTGCCGCCCCAATAGACATGGGTGTGGAGGTCGATCAGGCCGGGGGTGACGATCTTGCCCGAGACATCGCGCACATCGACGCCCGCGGCCGCGAGGTTGTCGCCGATCGCCGCCACCTTGCCGTCGGCAAACGCGACGTCGGTGACGCGGTCGATGCCCTGCGACGGATCGATGACCCGGCCCTTGGTGAGAACGAGGTCGAAGCGCATGCGCTGATGCTCCCTGCTGCGCGAATGGGGGCACCGGCGCAACGACGCGCATCGTCGGATGCGCGACCATGGCCGTTTTCTGCGGATTGCTCCCCCCTGCCGGTCCGACGATTGCACAAGACGGACGGTTCGGAAAGGTCTCGGCGCCGATCGGATCCTGTGGAGAAGCGGAGGCTGTCGTGCCCGAGGGAGGGGCGAGCACCCTAGGCTGCCCTCCCCGTCCCCCGTCCCGGCATCTCCCCCCGACACACCGGAACAGCGCCCCCTTTTCCAGGGATGCGCGGGCCTTGCCGGCACTGGGCGTTCACAATGAAGGAACCGTCCCCGACCAGCGAAACTCGTCGCGCCGTCGCCCGAAGCAGACGACGAAGCGCGGCGCACAATGGTGGCAAATCACGCGCCGCGCAATACCGATCATTCGTTTGATATAGAAACAACTGCAAGACAATGCCGAAGCAAAGGGATCCGATGCGACGGAAATGCGCCGGCAAAGTTCCGCCGCCCGTCGCCCTCAGACGAAATAGGTAGACGGCGTGACGGCGTGGCTGGATCGGAAGGCGGCGAGACGCTCGGCCGCCTTCTCGCTGGAGGCGAGCAGATGCTGCCAGAGAAGGTGCTTCGCCGTCGCGACATCCTGGCGGCCGATCGCCCGCATGATCTCGAGATGCTCTTCCATGAACGAATCGAAGAAGGGCTCGCGCTGCAGCGCGACCTGCAGGTGCTTGCCCGAGACGAGGATGCAGCGGGTGCGCTTCAACGCCTCGACGATCTCCGGATTGCCGCCATAGGCGAGGCAGCCGATATGCAGTTCCTCCTCGAGCACGTCGAGTTCGGCGCTGCCGGCGTCGCCGTCGACCTCGCCGCGCAGGCCGGCCTCGAGATGCGCGATCATGGCGGCGAGCACGTCCGGCGGGATCTTGCCGATCGCGGCGCCGAGCGCCGCCGGCTCGAGCAGCATGCGCAGCTCGTAGAGATCGTGGAAGCGCGCCTCGTCGAGCGGGATGATCCACCAGTGCGATTTCTCGCCCTTGGCGACGATGCCGACCTGCTGGGCGTGGATCAGGAGATCGCGCGCCACCGTCCGGCCGACGTCGAAATGGCGGGCCAGCGCCAGCTCGTTGACGCGGAAGCGGCCGAACACGGAGCGCAGGATGACCTCGCGCTCGAAATCATAATAGAGCGACTGCCAGGCGAAATGCTTGGGCGGCGGCGCGGCGCCGGCCTCCATGTCGAGCATGTCGGCGGAGATCTTGATCCGCTTCGGCACGTCGCCCGTGCCGACCAGCAGGCCGCGGCCGTCGAAGCGGCTGAGCAGCCCCTCCTCCTCGAGCAGCTGCAGCGCCTGCTTCACAGGCGAGCGGCTGGAACCGAAGATGGAGGCGAGCGGCCCCTCGAGCAGCACCGCGCCCTCGGGCAGGCCGCCGCTCTCGATGCCGCGACGCAACCGCTCGGTGATCGACGCATAGGCCGGCGTCCTGTCGACACCGGCCCCACGCTTGTCCTGTCCGCGTCTCGTGACCTTCAGGTCACCGCGCCGATCTGCCATGGCACGAACTCATTATCGCCGAACCCGAAATCTTCGCTGAGGGTGTGCTGGCCGGACGCGATGGCGATGACGGCCTCGAAGATGCGCTCTCCGGCCGCCTCGATCGTGTCCTCGCCGGTGACGATGCCGCCGCAGTTGACGTCCATGTCCTCCTGCATGTGCTCGTACATCTCGCTGTTTGTCGCGACCTTGATGCACGGCGCAGGCTTGAACCCGGACACCGACCCCCGACCGGTGGTGAAAACGATAATGTTGCAGCCCCCCGCGACCTGCCCCGTTACCGCTACGGGATCGTAGCCGGGCGTATCCATAAAGACAAACCCGCTCTGGTCGATCGGCTCGGCATATTCATAAACGGCGGCGAGCGGCATGGTGCCGCCCTTGGCGACGGCGCCGAGCGACTTTTCCAGGATGGTGGTGAGGCCGCCGGCCTTGTTGCCGTGCGACGGGTTGTTGTTCAGCTCGGCATTGTTCTTGACGGTGTAGTCGCGCCACCAATCGATCCGGTCCATCAGCTTCTGCGCCACGGCGGGCGACTGGGCGCGACGGGTCAGGAGATGCTCGGCGCCGTAGATCTCCGGCGTCTCGCTCAGCACGGCCGTGCCGCCATGCTTGACCAGGAGGTCGGCCGCGTAGCCGAGCGCCGGATTGGCGGAAATGCCGGAATAGCCGTCCGAGCCGCCGCACTGCAGCGCCAGCTTGAGGCCGGTGAGCGGCACGGTGGTGCGCTGCATGGCATTGGCGATCGGCAGCATCTCGCGGATGATCTCGGACGCCGTCTCGATCGTCTTGCGCGTGCCGCCGAGGCGCTGGATCGTCATGGTGCGCAGCATCGGCCCTTCCTCAAGGCCGAACTTCTCCAGGATCGGCTCGATCTGGTTGGTCTCGCAGCCGAGGCCGATCATCAGGATGCCGGCGAAGTTCGGGTTCTTGGCGTAGCCGCTCAGCGTGCGGATCAGGAACTGGTAGCCCTCGGCCTTGGTCGAGATGGCGCAGCCGGTGCCGTGCGTCAGCGCCACGACGCCGTCGACATTGTCGAAGCCGGCGAGACCGCCGCCGCGATTGAAGCCGTCGGCGATGGCACGCGAGACGGTGGCCGAGCAGTTCACCGAGGTGATGATGCCGATATAGTTGCGCGTGCCGACCTGGCCGTCCGGGCGGACATAGCCCTCGAAGGTGCGGCGCTCGGATTCGGGCAGCAGCGGCGTCGGCCGGCCGTCGACCGCGAACTCATGGGTCACGTCGCTGTCCTGCATGGCGAGATTGTGCAGATGCACGTGCTCGCCGGGCTGGATCGACGCGCTGGCGAGACCGATCACCTGGCCGTATTTCAGCACCGCCTCGCCCGCCTCGATCGGCTGCGTCGCGATCTTGTGGCCGCTCGGAATCTCGTTCCGCGCCACGACATTTGAGCCCGGCAGCACGGTGCCGGCGGAAATGACCGCCCGCGCCACGCTGACGTTGTCCGTCGGATTGAGCTGGATCACCGGGGAGATTGGGGCTGGCGTCGACATGTTCATTTCCGATAAAATGGTTATTGCGTGCACCAATCAATCATGTTAGATCTGTTCCAGTCAACAGAATAATAAGAATACCCCACGGGAAAGCGGCGCGGGAGGCACGCAATAATTCGAACTACGATCTATATTGATCGTATCCGTTCGTATTTTACGAATCCCCACCAAACTTTAGATCCGGGAATACAAAACCTCTTCGTCGCAAGACGTAGCGGAACGGGTGGAATTACGTCTTGTCATATGAATTCGATTTCTCGTTCATAAACGACTACATGCCGGATATCTGGTACGGAATCTGGCTTTCGCTCGGGATGACCTTCGTCTCCATCGTCCCCGGCTTCGCGCTCGGCACCGGCTGCGCCATCGGCCGCCTGTATGGTCCGCCCTGGGTGCAGCGCCTCGTGACCATCTATGTCGAGGGCATCCGCAACACGCCGCTCATCATCCAGGTGTTCTGGCTGTTCTTCGGCCTCGCCGTGCTGCAGATCCGGGTCGGCCCCTTCCCCGCCGCCGTCATCGCGCTCGTCATCAATGTCGGCGCCTACACCGCCGAGATCATGCGCGCCGGCTTCCAGAGCATCCCGAAGGGCCAGCTCGAGGCCGCCGCCTGCCTGGCGCTGAAGCCGAGCCAGAGCCTCTGGTCGGTGCAGCTCCCGCAGGCGGTCGAACGCGTCTATCCGGCGCTCGTCAGCCAGTTCGTGCTGATGATGCTGGCCACCTCGATCATGTCGCAGATCTCGGCCGAGGAGCTGACCGGCGTCGCCTACATGATCCAGTCCTTCACCTTCCGCGGCTTCGAGGTCTATCTCGTCATCGCGGCGATCTATCTGGCGATGGCGTGCCTGCTGCGGCTGACCCTGCTCGGCATCGCCCAGGTCTCCTTCCCCCGCAAGCGCCGGCTCGGCACGTCGCTCTGATGCGCGCCGCCCGCTTCCGCCTGCCCCTTCCCGCGACGCACGGATCCCGCCCATGTTCGGACTGACCATCGAGCAGCTCGCCTTCATCTTCCGCGGCGCCGGCTGGACCATCGTCCTGTCGCTGCTCGGCTTCGTCGGCGGCACCCTTCTCGGCCTGCCGGTGGCGCTCGCCCGCGCCTCCCACAATCGCGGCCTCAACTGGCTCTCCGGAGCCTTCGTGCAGCTGATCCAGGGCATTCCGCTGCCCGTCATCATGTTCGTCGTCTATTTCGGCATCTCGATCGGCGGCTATGACGTGCCGGCCCTGGTCGCCGCCGGAATCGCGATGACGCTCTATTCCAGCGCCTATCTCGGCGAGATCTGGCGCGGCTGCATCCAGGCGGTACCGAAGACGCAGTGGGAGGCCGGCGAATGCCTGGCCCTCACCAACACCCAGCGCTTCGTCTACGTGATCCTGCCGCAGGCGCTCCGCATCGCCGTGCCGCCGACCGTCGGCTTCCTGGTGCAGATCGTGAAGAACACCTCCTACGCGGTCGTCATCGGCTTCTTCGACCTCACCTACTCGGCCAAGGTCATCAACAACTCGACCTTCATGCCCTTCACCGTCTTCACCATCGCGGCGCTGATCTATTTCGCGATCTGCTTCCCGATGTCGGCGCTGGCGCGCCGGTTCGAACGACGCCTCACCCGCAGCTGAGGAACGCCATGAACGCGACATCGAAAATCAACACGACCACCGCCAGCGCGATCGAGGCCAGCTCCATGACCAACGCCACCCCGCTCGTGCGCTTCGAGGGCGTGCGCAAAAGCTTCGGCGAGCTCGAGGTGCTGAAGGGCATCGACCTCGAGGTCAAGACCGGCGAAGTGGTGGCGCTGATCGGGCGCTCGGGCTCCGGCAAGAGCACGGCGCTGCGCTGCGTCAACGGGCTCGAGCGCATCAATGCCGGCAAGCTGACCGTCTGCGGCCGCGACCTGCACAACGGCAATGTCGACCTGCGCGAGCTGCGCCAGGACGTCGGCATCGTGTTCCAGAGCTACAATCTGTTCCCGCACCTGACCGTCGAGCAGAACGTGACGCTCGCGCCGCGCAAGGTGCACAAGATCGGCGCCGCCGAGGCCCGCACCCTCGCCGGCGAGGTGCTGGCGCAGGTCGGCCTTTCGGACAAGGCGCAGAACTATCCCGAGCAATTGTCCGGCGGCCAGCAGCAGCGCGTCGCCATCGCCCGCTCGCTCGCCATGCGACCCAAGCTGATCCTGTTCGACGAGGTGACCTCGGCGCTCGATCCGGAGCTGACCGGCGAGGTGCTGCGCGTCATCGAGAAGCTCGCCTCGGAAGGCATGACGATGATGCTCGTCACGCATGAGATGGCCTTCGCCCGCTCCGTCGCCGACCAGGTGGTGTTCATGCACCACGGCAAGATCTGGGAGACCGGCACCGGCGACATGCTCGCCAACCCGCAGACGCCGGAGCTGCGCCAGTTCGTCGGCAACGGTCTCTGACCGCCCGGCCCGATTTCTACCAAGTGGAGGAAGACACTATGAACATGAAACGTCTCTTCGGCGGCGTCGCCCTGTCGCTCGCGCTCTGCGCCGGCGCAGCCAGCGCCCAGGCCGACACGCCCGAGCAGATCAAGGAGCGCGGCACGCTGCGCGTCGCGGTCGACATCAGCCACCCGCCCTACGGCATGCTCGACGCGCAGGCGAAGGCGATCGGCTCGGACATCGAGACCGCCCAGCTGCTCGCCGACGATCTCGGCGTGAAGCTCGAAGTCGTGCCGGTCTCGGGCGCCAACCGCGTGCCGTTCCTGCTCGCCAACAAGGCGGACATCGTCATCGCCTCCTTCTCGATCACCGAGGAGCGCAAGAAGGTCGTCAACTATTCGAAGCCCTACGGCGTCGTTCCGGTCGTCGTCTCTGCGCCGAAGGCCGTTGCGCTGACCTCGACCGCCGATCTCGGCGGCAAGAACGTCGCCGTCGCGCGCGGCACCACGGCCGACATCGAGCTGACCCGCGCCGTCAAGGAATCGGGCGCCGCCGCCAACATCGTCCGCTACGAAGACGAGGCGACCACCAACACCGCCGTCGCCACCGGCCAGCAGGACGTCTTCGCCGCCGCGCTCTCGACCGCCAATTCGGTCGCCGAGCAGAACGCGGACAAGGGCCTCGAGGTCAAGCTGACGCTCGCCGCCTATCCGATGGCGGTCGGCCTGCGCAAGAACGATCCCGAGCTCAAGGCCTGGATCGACCAGTGGGTCGCCACCAACCTCGAGAACGGCAAGCTGAACGAGATCTACGTCAAGTATTTCAACCAGAACCTGCCGGAAAACATCGGCGAGTAAGGCATGCAAAGCGGCGGGCCACTCCTGGCCCGCCGCCTCCGCATCGACTTCGCGTGGCAGTCACAGACAGCCGTGCAGCCCCAGCTCCCGACATACTGAGGAGGCTTTCGCAGAAAGCCGTCTCGAAGGACGCAGGGTGGAGGGGCGAGAAGTTTGAATGCATGACCGCTCTGCGTCCTTCGAGACGGCCCTTCGGGCCTCCTCAGGATGTTGAGGACGGAATTGCGCAAAAGCTCTCCAGAACTATCAAGACGGACGGACAGCCATGACAGAAACCGGAGAGATCACCGGCCGGACCCGCGTGCTCGGAATCCTCGCCGACCCGATCGCCCATGTGAAGGCGCCGCCCGGCATCAACCGCATCGCCCGCCGCCGCGGCCGCGACGCGGTCATGGTTCCCTTCCAGATCGCGCCCGAGTCGCTGGCGCAGTTCGCCGATGCGCTGCGGACGCTGAAGAGCTTCGACGGCGCCATCATCACCGTGCCGCACAAGGGCCCGATGACGGCGCTCTGCGATGAGGTCACGCCGCGCGCCCGCGCGGTCGGGGCGGTCAACGTCATCCGGCGCGACGCGGACGGCCGGCTGCATGGCGATTCGCTCGACGGCGTCGGCTTCGTGGCGGGTCTCGCCGCGAACGGCATCGCGATCGCCGGACGCCGGGTCTATCTCGCCGGCGCCGGCGGCGCGGCCAACGCCATCGCCTTCGCGCTCGCCGCCGGCGGCGTGGCGCAACTGACGCTCGCAAACCGCACCCGCGCCAAGGCGGAGGACCTGCGCACCCGCATCCTCGCAGACCATCCGGACATCCCCGTCACGGTCGGCAGCGACGATCCGAGCGGGCACGACATCATCATCAACGGCACCTCGCTCGGCATGCGACCGGAGGATGCGCCGCCGCTCGATTTCGCCAGGCTGGAGCCTTCGATGATCGTCGCCGAGGTGATCATGGTGCCGGAAATCACGCCGCTGCTGGCCAGCGCGCAGGAGAAGGGCTGCCGGATCCATCTCGGCCGGCCCATGCTCGACCAGCAGATCGAGCTGATGGCCGACTATTTCGGTCTCTGAGCGATCCCGACGCGCGGCGCCCGTTCAGCGGCTGGCGGGCCGCCGCGCGAATTGCGGCTTGTCCTCGAAATAGTCCGGATATTGCGCGCGCAGGCTTTCGAGGCGTGGCAGCAGATCGCGGACATGGAGGCGCATCGCCTCGCGCGCCTCCTCGGGGCGGTTGTTGCAGATCGCCTCGACCACGGTGGTGTGCTGGGCGACGACGCGCTGCGAGGTGTCGACCTCGGGCAGGGTCAGATAGCGGGCGCGATCGAGATGGCCGCGGGCATGCTCGATCTGGCGACCGAGGCCGGCGAGACCGGCGATCTCGCAGATCAGCTGATGCGTATCCTCATCGAGCTGATGGAACTCCATCCACTTCTCGGCCCGGAGCGCCGCCCCGTGCCGTTCCAGCACGCCGCGCAGCCGGACGATGCCGTCCTCGTCGATACGCTCGGCCGCCCGCTCCGCCAGCGCGCATTCCACCGCCTCGCGCAGGAACTGCGCCTCGAGCAGCGCCTCCATCCGAATCGGCGAGATCACCGTCGCGAGCTGCGGATAGGTGATCAGCAGCCCCTCCTCGGCGAGGCGGATGAACGCCTCGCGCACCGGCGTGCGGCTGACCGACAGGCGGTTGGCCACGTCCTGCTCCGAAAGCGGCCGGTTCGGCACCAACTGCAGGGAGATGATGGCGCGCCGCAGCAGCGTATAGACCTGCAACGACGCCCGCCGCTCGCGGCTCAGACTGGCGTCGTCGAGGATGGCGCCCAACGATTGGGCGGCGGCTTCACTCATCGTTTCCGTCCCGTCTTTTTTATTCGGCCCAAACAGGCCTTATTCGCATTTTTCCCGAACATCGTTTGATTTCAAACAGTTATATGAAACCAACCTTCCGTAAGGGCCGCTTGTCGACGCGTATTGTCAATGACAGTGGACTAGAATACTAGTGCCGGGACGCAAAAAGAGGCAACAGGTGCCTGCCGGGCGGCCACGACGCACAGTCGTTCGCCCGAGCTGGTGGTGGAGGAGGTTGCGCGGCGTGATGCCGGCGCTCCGATCCGATCGTCCTGAACGCCCGCGCACGCCGGTCCCGGCCGGCACGACGCTACCCATGCCTCCGGGAGGAGGCGATCGACCAAGGCGATGGAATGAACACGACAGACTTCCAGACCCGGACGACCGAGACGCCGCACGAAGTGTGGCGGAACGGCTATACGGTGTCGCGCCGGACCGCATCCCTCGGCACCCGCGTGCCCGGCCTCGAGTGGCCGCGGATGCGGCGCGTGGCCATGTCGGATTGCCACAGGATACCGGCCTTGCAGCCGCGACGGACCGGCGATATGCCGCTGCCGACGGGTCGGGCCAGCGAACTCCCCAGGCGCACGGCGCCGCCGGAGTGGTCCGCGACAGGCGGCAGCTAGCCAGCCTTCCACAGCGGAACCGCACCAGGACCCAACCGAGCCATCAACAGCGCAGGCGACGGGATGCTCTCATACTCGTTTGATTTCTCCTTTCTCATGACGACCTGGCCCGCTTTCATGCGCGGCGCCTGGCAGACCATCCTGCTCGCGGGATCCTCGATCGCCATCGGCTTCATCGTCGCGCTGGTCTGCGCCATCATCCGCTCCGGCAAGAACAAGTTCGCTTCCGGGCTGGTCGGCGCCTATGTCGAGGTGATCCGCAACACGCCGCTGCTGGTCCAGATCTTCATTGTCTATTTCGGCCTGCCGAGCCTCGGCCTGAAGCTCTCGGCCGAGACCGCCGCCGTCATCGCCCTGGTGATCAACACGGGCGCCTATGGCAGCGAGATCATCCGCGCCGGCATCGAGTCGATCGCCAAGGGCCAGCTCGAAGCCGCGGAATGCCTCGGCCTCAACAAGTTCCAGGTCTACTGGCACATCATCTTGATCCCGGCGGTCGAGCGCGTGTATCCGGCGCTGTCGAGCCAGTTCGTGCTCCTGATGCTGTCGTCCTCGATCACCTCGCAGATCTCGGCCCAGGAACTGACCGCCGAGGCGAACCTGATCCAGTCGGAAACGTTCCGCTCGTTCGAGGTCTACCTGATCGTCGCGGCGATCTATCTCGCCCTCTCCGTCCTCTTCCGCGTCGTCCTGTGGGCCATCGGCGAAGTCGCCTTTGTCCGCCGCCGCAAGCTGCGCACGTGAGGTGAGGTGAAATCATGATCACGTTTTCGTCCACCCATCTCATCTACCTGATCGAGGCTGCGCGCTGGACGCTGCTGCTTTCGGTGATCGCCTTCATCGGCGGCGGCATCGTCGGCCTGATCCTGGCGCTCGGCCGCGTCTCGGAGATCAAGGCGCTGCGCTTCCTGTCGGGCGCCTATATCCAGATCATCCAGGGCACGCCGCTGCTGGTGGTGCTGTTCCTGGCCTATTTCGGCCTGTCGATCCTGGGCCTCGACATCCCCCCGATCGTCGCCGCCGGCCTGTCGCTGACGCTCTACACCTCGGCCTTCCTGGGCGAGATCTGGCGCGGCTGCATCCTGTCGGTGCCGAAGACCCAGTGGGAGGCGTCGAACTGCATCGGCCTCTCCCGCGCGCAGCAATATCGCTACGTGGTCCTGCCGCAGGCGATGCGCATCGCGATCCCGCCGACGGTCGGCTTCATGGTGCAGATCATCAAGAACACGTCGATCACCTCGATCATCGGTTTCGTCGAGCTCGCCCGCGCCGGCCAGATCGTCAACAACTCGACGTTCCAGCCGTTCATCACCTTCGTCTTCGTGGCCATCATCTACTTCGCGATGTGCTACCCCCTCTCCCTCGCCAGCAGGCATTTCGAAAGGAAGCTCAATGTCGGTAAATGAAGCAGCCGGCACGCGTCCTCGGAACGAAGCCGTCCCGGGCGCCGAGCCGATCATCGTCGTCGACAACGTTTCGAAGAACTTCGGCCCTCTCCAGGTCCTCCATGGCGTCTCGCTCGAGATCCAGCGCGGCACCATGGTCGCGATCGTCGGGCGCAGCGGATCCGGCAAGAGCACCTTGCTGCGCTGCATCAACGCGCTCGAGGAGATCAATGGCGGCTCGATCAAGGTCTGCGGCCACCCGGTCAGCATGTCGGATCGCGCCTCGGTCAAGCGCCTGCGCTCCGAAGTCGGCATGGTGTTCCAGAGCTACAACCTGTTCCCGCACCTGACCGTGCTGCGCAACATCACCCTGGCGCTGACGGCGGTCCAGAAGAAGTCGCGCGCCGACGCCGATGCGATCGCCCACAAGGTGCTCGGTCTCGTCGGACTGGGGGACAAGGCCGAGGCCTTCCCGGAGCAGCTCTCGGGCGGCCAGGCGCAGCGCGTCGCCATCGCCCGCTCGCTCGCCCTCTCCCCGAAGGTGCTGTTGTTCGATGAAGTGACCTCCGCGCTCGATCCGGAACTGACCGGCGAAGTGCTGAAGGTCATGGAAGATCTCGCTCGTGACGGCATGACCATGGTCCTCGTCACGCACGAAATGGCCTTTGCCCGCCGTGTCGCCGACATCGTCGTCTTCATGCACCAGGGCAAGGTCTGGGAGGCAGGCCCGCCGGCGGAAATCTTCGCAGATCCGAAAACCCCGGAGCTGCGGCAGTTCCTGAGCAGCGGTCTCTGAGTTCTAACTGGAGGTATCGTTATGAAGTTTCTGACACAGGTCGCGCTCGCCGCGACCCTCGCGTTCGGCGTCGCCGGCGTCGCCAAGGCGGACCAGCTGGCCGACATCAAGGCCAAGGGCGAGATCGCGATCGCGATCGACCTCGGCGCGCCGCCATGGGGCATGACCGACGCCGACCTGAAGCCGGCCGGCGCCGACGTCGAAGTCGCCAACAAGCTGGCCCAGGACCTGGGCGTCAAGATGAAGCTCGTCGAGGTCACCGGCCCGAACCGCGTGCCGTTCCTGCTGACGAACAAGACCGACATCGTCGTCTCGTCCTTCGCGATCACGCCCGAGCGCGCCAAGGTCGTCGACTTCGTCCCCTACTCGGTCAACCGTCTGATCGTGTTCGGGCCGAAGGGCGTCGAGATCAAGTCGCTCGAGGACCTGTCCGGCAAGCGAGTCGGCGTCGTCCGCGGCAACCTGCAGGACACCGAGCTGACCAAGAAGGCGCCTGCCGACACCAAGCTCGTCCGCTTCGACGATGACGCGACCACCATCACCGCGCTGATGTCCGGCCAGGTCGATGCCATGTGCGCGCCCTACGGCATGTACCTGACGCTCGCCGAGCGCTACCCGGCCAAGGAGCTCGAGCCGAAGGCCGACGTCGTCCAGCAGCCGCTGGGCATCGGCCTGCGCCAGAACTCGCCCGAGCTGAAGGCCTGGCTGCAGGACTGGGTCAAGAAGGGCGCCGCCGACGGTTCGCTCTCGGCGATCTTCGAGAAGCACATGGGTGCCAAGCTCGACCTGACCCCGTACCTCGCGGACATGAAGTAAGCAGCGCGGCGCAAGCCACGCTCCGCTGGTCCATCAGGGGCCGCCGCGCTTCGGCGCGGCGGCCCTTTTTCTATTCCGCCGCCGAGAGCGGCGCGCACGGGGACGCGGGGTCGGCGGGATCGGCGGATGGCTTGCCGCTGAGGCGGACGCCCGGCCCTTCCTCCTCGGCCGGAATCAGGCGCACGCCGCCCGCCTCGAGAGCCTTGATCAGGAGAACCTCGGTTGCGCGGTGAATCGCATGGCGATTGCACTCGAAGTCCTTGATCGTGCTGCGCGAGACGCCCGCGCTCGTCGCGAGATGCTCCTGGGTCCAGTTCAGGAGCCCGCGCGCGGCCCGACATTGCTCCGGTAGCAAATTCATCGTTTCGTGCCTTGCCTAACGTCCCGGAAGTCAACCATAATGGGTGAAATCAGGCAATGGGTGCCTGACGGAAGCGGGTCCTGGTTCGAGAATGGCAGACGACACATCGCTGATTCTGATGGTCGGCCTGCCGTTTGCCGGCAGCTTTCTCGCTGCGATCCTTCCCACCAATGCCCGCAACATGGCGGCCGGCCTGGCCGGCGCCGTCGCGCTGATCTGCCTGTGCCTCGCGATCATCCTCTATCCGGCGGTGGCCGGTGACGGCGCGGTGCACAACCGCGTCGAATGGATCCCCTCGCTCGACTTGAACTTCACGCTGCGGATGGACGGCTTCGCCTGGATGTTCGCGCTGCTGGTCAGCGCGATCGCCCTGCTCGTCGTCCTCTATGCGCGCTACTACATGTCGCCGGACGACCCCGTCCCGCGCTTCTTCTCGTTCTTCCTGGCCTTCATGGGCTCGATGCTGGGCATCGTGCTGTCGGGCAATCTGATCCTGCTCGTCGTCTTCTGGGAAATGACGAGCATCTTCTCGTTCCTGCTGATCGGCTACTGGCACCACAATGCCGGCGCGCGCGACGGCGCCCGCATGGCGCTGACGATCACCGGCATCGGCGGCCTCGGCCTGCTGGTCGGCGTGCTGCTCATCGGCCACATCGTCGGCAGCTACGACCTCGACAGGGTCCTGTCCTCGGGCGAGCTGATCCGCTCGCATCCGCTCTACGTGCCGACGCTCTGCTTCCTGCTGCTCGGCGCGCTGACCAAGAGCGCGCAGTTCCCGTTCCATTTCTGGCTGCCGAACGCCATGGCGGCGCCGACCCCGGTCTCCGCCTTCCTGCACTCCGCCACCATGGTGAAGGCGGGCGTGTTCCTGATGGCGCGCTTCTGGCCGGTCCTGGCCGGCACCGAGGAATGGTTCTGGATCGTCGGCCTCGCCGGCATGTGCTCCTTCCTGCTCGGCTCCTATTTCGCCATCTTCCAGCAGGACATCAAAGGCCTGCTCGCCTATTCGACGATCAGCCATCTCGGCCTGATCACCATGCTGCTCAGCCTCGGCAGCTCGCTCGGCGCCGTCGCCGCCATCTTCCACATGATGAACCACGCCACCTTCAAGGCGTCGCTGTTCATGGCGGCCGGCATCATCGACCACGAGACCGGAACGCGCGACATGCGACGGCTGAGCGGCCTGTTCCGCGTCATGCCGTTCACGGCGACGCTGGCCATGGTGGCGAGCGCGGCGATGGCCGGCGTGCCGCTCCTGAACGGCTTCCTGTCGAAGGAGATGTTCTTCGCCGAGACGATCGAGACGCATGTCAATTCGATCCTCGACACGGCCGCGCCCTATGCGGCCTTCGTCGGCAGCGCCTTCGCCGTCGCCTATTCGGTGCGCTTCATCCACGGCACCTTCTTCGGCCCGCCGCCGACCAACCTGCCGCACGAGCCGCACGAGCCGCCGTTCTGGATGCGCTTCCCGATCCTGCTGCTCGTGCTCGCCTGCCTCGTCGTCGGCATCATCCCGGGCCTGACGATCGGGCCGTTCCTGCACACCGCCGTGGTCTCCGTGCTCGGCGCCGCGACGCCGGAATACAGCCTTTCCGTCTGGCACGGCTTCAACCTGCCGCTCCTGATGAGCCTCGGGGCGTTCGTCGCCGGCGTCATCTTCTTCCTCTGCCTGAAGAACTATCTGGCGACCTCGGAGGAAGGCCCGCCCTATCTGCGCAAGGTGAACGGCCAGCGCATCTTCGAGCGCATCATGGTGGCGATCTCCTGGCGCTGGGCGCGCCTGCTCGAGGGCTATCTCGGCACCCGCCGGCTGCAGCCGCAGCTGCGGCTCGTCGTCGTCGTCGCCCTGATCGCCGCGACCTGGCCGATCTGGATGCAGGGCCTCGCCCTGAAGCCGCCGTCGCTCGCCGGCGCCGATCCCGCCTTCGTCGGCATCTGGGCCATCGCCATCGTCTGCGCGGTCACCGCGGCCTGGCAGGCCAAGTTCCATCGCCTGGTGTCACTGATGCTGCTCGGCGTCGCCGGCCTCGTCACCTGCATCACCTTCCTGTGGCTGTCGGCGCCGGACCTCGCCGTGACGCAGCTGCTCGTCGAGGTGGTCACCACGGTGCTGATCCTGCTCGGCCTGCGCTGGCTGCCGAAGCGGTCGGCCGAGATCGTGCCGGATTCCGTGCCGCTGATGGCCAAGGTCCGCCGCTACCGCGACTTCGCCATGGCGATCGCCGTCGGCGGCGGCGCCATGCTGGTCTCCTATGCGATCATGACGCGGACCCAGCCCGCCACCATCGCCGACTACTTCATCGAGAAGGCCTATTCGGAAGGCGGCGGCAAGAACGTCGTCAACGTCATCCTGGTCGACTTCCGCGGCTTCGACACCTTCGGCGAGATCACCGTGCTCGGCATCGTCGCGCTCACCGTGTTCGCGCTGCTGCGCCGTTTCCGCCCCGCCCCCGACAGCATCGAATCGCCCGAACAGCAACGGATCCAGAATGCGCATGACGACGCCCAGCCCGACCGCAAAGTCGGCGACACGATCAGCGACTACCTGCTGGTCCCGGCGCTGATCATGCAGTGGCTGTTCCCCGTCATCATCGTGTTCGCGGCCTATCTGTTCGTGCGTGGCCATGACCTGCCGGGCGGCGGCTTCGCGGCCGGCGTCGCCATGGCCTCCGCCTTCATCCTGCAATACATGGCCGCCGGCACGATCTGGGTGGAGGACCGGCTGCGCGTGCTGCCCGTCCGCTGGATCGGCCTCGGCATCCTGCTCGCCGCCGTCGTCGGTTCCGGGTCCTGGGTGTTCGGCTATCCGTTCCTGACCTCGCATTCGCAATATGTCGAGCTGCCGCTGATTGGCGCCGTGCCAGCGGCGAGCGCGACGCTGTTCGACTTCGGCGTCTTCTCGCTCGTGCTCGGCGCGACCAGCCTGATGCTGATCGCGATCGCGCACCAGTCGATCCGCCGCCTGCGCAGCGCCCGCGCGGCCGCCGCCGCCGAAGAGGAGGCCGCCTGATGGAACTCGTCCTCTCGATCGGCATCGGCGTCCTGATCGGCTCCGGCGTCTGGCTGCTGTTCCGGCCGCGCACCTACCAGGTCATCATCGGCCTGTCGCTGATCGCCTATGGCGTCAACCTGTTCATCTTCTCGATGGGCCGGCTGAAGACGGCGGCGCCGCCCGTGCTCACCTCCGGCGCGGTCGCCAATCCGGCCGATTTCGCCGATCCGATCCCGCAGGCGCTGGTGCTGACGGCGATCGTCATCGGCTTCGCCACGACGGCGCTGTTCCTCGTCGTGCTGCTGGCGTCGCGCGGCCTGACCGGCAGCGACCATGTCGACGGCCGGGAGCCCAGCCAATGACCTGGGCCGAACAACTCGTGATCGTGCCGATCCTACTGCCGGTCATGACCGGCGCGGCGCTGCTGCTGATCGACGAACGCCGGCATGTGCTGAAGGCCGCCGTCAACGTGCTGTCGACCATCGCCCTGGCGCTGGTGGCGATCGCCTTGCTCGACTACGCCAACACGCCGACCGAAACCAACACGCCGGTGACGAGCGTCTATCTGCTCGGCAACTGGCCCGCCCCGTTCGGCATCGTACTGGTGCTCGACCGTCTCTCGGCGCTGATGCTGGTGCTGACGGCGATGCTGGCGCTGGCCGCCGTCGTCTATTCGCTGGCGCGCTGGCACCGCAGCGGACCGCATTTCCACACGCTGTTCCAGTTCCTGCTGATGGGCGTCAACGGCGCCTTCCTGACCGGCGACCTGTTCAACCTCTTCGTCTTCTTCGAGGTGATGCTGGCCTCGTCCTACGGCCTGGTGCTGCACGGCTCCGGACAAGGCCGGGTCAAGGCCGGCATGCACTATGTCGTCGTCAATCTCGCCGCCTCGTCGCTGTTCCTGATCGGCGTCGCCATGATCTATGGCGTGACCGGCACGCTCAACATGGCCGACCTGGCGCTCCGGATCGGCGCCGTCCCGGCCTCCGACCGCATGCTGCTCGACGCCGGCGCCGGCATTCTCGGCATCGCCTTCCTCGTCAAGGCCGGCATGTGGCCGCTCGGCTTCTGGCTGCCTACCGCCTATAACGCCGCCGCCGCGCCGGTCGCCGCGCTGTTCGCCATCCTCTCCAAGGTCGGCGTCTATGTGCTGCTCCGCCTGTCGCCGCTGCTGTTCGGCGTCGAGGCGGGTCCCTCGAGCGGCTTCGGCGATTCCTGGCTGCTCGTCGGCGGCATGGCGACCATTGCCTTCGGCGCCATCGGCGTGATGGCGTCACAGGCCAAGGGCCGCCTCGCCGGCTACTACATCCTCGTCTCGTCCGGCACGATGCTGGCGGCGATCGGCATCGCCAATGTCTCCGCCACCGCCGGCGCGCTCTACTACATGGTCAGCTCGACGCTTGCCATCAGCGCCTTCTTCCTGCTGATCGAATTGATCGACCGCGTGCAGGATCCGTCGGCCGGCGTGCTCGCCATCACCCTCGACGCCTATGGCGAAGATCTCGAGGAAGAGGAGACCGAGGAGGAGATCGGCGTCGCCATTCCCGCGACCCTCGCCATTCTCGGCCTCTGCTTCGCCGCCTGCGGCCTGCTGCTCGCCGGCCTGCCGCCGCTTTCCGGCTTCATCGGCAAGTTCGCGATCCTGACGGCGCTGCTCAATCCGGAAGGCCTGACCGAGGGCGGCAATCTCTCGGTCGCGATCTGGGCCTTCGTCGTGCTGCTGGTCCTCTCCGGCCTCGCGGCGATGATCTCTTTGACCCGCTCCGGCATCCAGGCCTTCTGGGCGCCGATCGAGGGCATCGTGCCGCGCGTGCTGCTGATGGAAATCGCGCCGGTCGCCTTCCTGCTGGCGCTCTGCGTCGGGCTGACCATCTTCGGTGGCCCGGTCATGCGCTACATGGACCAGACGGCGCAGGCGCTGCATACGCCGCACACCTATATCCGCAACGTCATGACGGCGCCGCGCGTGCCGCCGCCGGCCGCGCCGACGGCGCAGGAGGCGACGCCATGAGGCGGCTCCTGCCCTATCCGCTGCTGACGGCGTCGTTGATCGTGATGTGGCTGCTCCTGAACAGCTTCTCGCTCGGCCACCTGATCCTCGGCACCATCATCGCGCTGGTCGCCAGCCTCTCCATGGCGGCGCTGCAGCCGGACAAGCCGCGCATCCGCAAGTGGCACAAGATCCCGGTGCTGATCGGGCGCGTGCTGGTCGACATCTACCATTCCAACGTCGCCGTCGCCGGCCTCGTCTTGAGCGGCGGGCGCCGCGAGCGCCGGCCGGGCTTCGTCGTCATTCCGCTGACGCTGCGCGACCGCACCGGCCTCGCCGTCCTCGCCTGCATCGTGACGGCGACACCGGGCACCGCCTGGGTCGAGTATCACGCCGACAATGGCCGGTTGCTGATCCACGTGCTGGACCTGGTCGACCGCGACGCGTGGATCGAGACCATCCAGACGCGCTACGAGCAGTTGCTGAGGGAGATCTTCGAATGAGCACGACCATCCTCCTCTGGTCGCTGCTGGCCTCCCAGCTGATGCTGGCCGCGGCCATGGCCTGCGCCGCCTACCGCATCCTCGTCGGCCCGCGCGCGCAGGACCGCGTGCTCGGCGTCGACGCCATCTATGTCTGCGGCATGCTGCTGATCCTGACCTTCGGCATCCGCAACGGCAGCATGATCTACTTCGAGGCGGCCCTCGTCATCGCGCTGCTCGGCTTCGTCTCGACGGCGGCGCTGGCCAAGTTCCTGATGCGCGGCGAGGTGATCGAATGAGCGGGCTGCACGACCTTCCCGCCTGGGCCGCGCTCGCGATCGCGTTCCTGCTGCTGCTCGGCTCCGGCCTGACCCTGCTCGGCACCATCGGCCTCGTCCGCTTCAAGACCTTCTACGAACGCGTGCACGCGCCGACGCTCGGCACGACCGGCGGCGCCGGCGCCATCCTGATCGCCTCGATGCTGTGCTTCTCGGTGCTGCAGTCGCGCCCGGTGCTGCACGAACTCCTCATCACCGTCTTCGTCACGGTGACGACGCCGGTGACGCTGATGCTGCTCGCCCGTGCCGCGATCTATCGCGACCGCACGGAAAAGGCGGACAGCGTCGACACGCTCGTCGGCGACCGGGGCGTCAATGACGGCGAGCACAGCGCGCGCCGGTGAGGTCCGCGCGGGCCGGCGCCGCGACTTGCGGCCAGTTGATCGGGATCAAACCTATACAATCGCGGCGCGTGTACCATCTGCCTTCGTCTGGGTGTCACAGATCCACGCTTGAGTGACATCTCCCGCCAGCCGGTCGAAGGAGGTTTCGATGCCGCGCATGAAAGCCGCCATATTCGTTGAACCTGGTCGTATCGTCCTCGACGAGAAACCCATTCCCGATGTCGGACCGCGCGATGCGCTGATGCGGATCACCACGACGACGATCTGCGGCACCGACATCCACATCCTCAAGGGCGAGTATCCCGTCGCCAAGGGCCTGACGATCGGCCACGAGCCGGTCGGAATCATCGAGAAGCTCGGCTCGGCGGTCGAGGGCTACCAGGAAGGCCAGCGCGTCATCGCCGGCGCCATCACGCCGAGCGGCCACAGCTATGCCTGCCTGTGCGGCTGCGGCTCGCAGGACGGGCCCGGCACCAAGCACGGCTTCAAGGCGATGGGCGGCTGGAAGTTCGGCAACACCATCGACGGCTGCCAGGCCGAATATGTCCTGGTGCCGGACGCCGCCGCCAATCTGAGCCCGGTCGCGGACGGTCTGTCGGATGAAGAGATCCTGATGTGCCCCGACATCATGTCGACGGGCTTCGCCGGCGCCGAAAGCGGCGGCGTGAAGATCGGCGACACGGTGGTGGTGTTCGCGCTCGGCCCGATCGGCCTCTGCGCCGTCGCCGGCGCCAAGCTGATGGGCGCGACGACGATCATCGGCGTCGATACTGTGCCGGAGCGCCTGGCCGTCGCCAAGCGGCTCGGCGCCGACATCGTCGTCGACTTCAAGAAGGGCGACCCGGTCGAGCAGATCATGGCGCTCACCGACGGCCGAGGCGTCGACGTGGCGATCGAGGCGCTCGGCACGCAGGGCACGTTCGAATCGGCGCTGCGCGTGCTGCGTCCGGGCGGCACGCTTTCCAGCCTCGGCGTCTATTCGAACGACCTGAAGATCCCGCTCAGCGCGTTCTCCGCTGGCCTCGGCGACAACAAGATCATCACGTCGCTCTGCCCCGGCGGCAAGGAGCGGATGCGGCGGCTGCTGAACGTCGTCGCTTCCGGCCGCGTCGACCTGAAGGCGCTGGTCACCCACCGCTTCAAGCTCGACGACATCGAGAAGGCCTACGACCTGTTCGGCCACCAGCGCGACGGCGTGCTGAAGGTCGCGATCACGCCCTGAGGCCGGCTCCCAAATCCGGATATCGAGGGCGTCCCGATTTGCGCATCGGGACGCCCTCTTCGTTTCAGCACACCTTCACCGTGCGGATGCCGAGCAGCGCGCCGAGCTTTTCTATTCTGTCGGCGACATGGCCGATTCCGACGGCGCAGTGATGCGCCGGGCATTCAGCGTTCCACGCCTCGACGAACTTTCGCGCGCCGATCGGGAAGCGGTAGCGGCTGTTGGTGTTGCCGATCTCGAGGATCGGGCCGGGCACCGATTCCGCCTCCGCCACCACCAGCTTCAGCTTGCCGGCGCCGTCCTCGGCGACCGAGAGCAGCGTCACCGGGCCGTGCTTCACCGACATCTCGACGCTGACGCCCGAGCCGACCTTGCCGTGATAGACCCTAAGCGGCCGGACCTTGGTCTTGCCCTCGGCGATCCGGGTGTGGCCGGGGCCGTCATGGCCCATCAGCACGATGTCGTCGTTGAAATCGATGCCGTAATACTCGGTGAACGACCCGCCGACGCCCAACGTGTCGAGGATCTTCATCGCCTGCGCGTTCTTGACCTCGTATTCGCCGGCGACCGGCACGCCGCGCGCGGTGAGATAGGAACAGCCGAGGATCACCGACGAGATGACGTCCTCGTGGTCGTGGCCTGGAACGGACTCATAGTAGTAGGCGAGCGAGCCGAGCTTGTGCTTCGCCACCAGCCGGTCGAGCGCGAGCGACGTTCGCGCCGCGCGCAGGAGCTCCGCCGGATCGCAATCCGGCTGGATGTCGAACTCGGCGCGGAAGCTGTCAACGCGGGCCGCCGCCTCCAGCTCGGTCACCGATTTGCGGATCTCCGCCAGCTCGTCGATCTCGACGATCTCCAGATGGCCGCCGAAGGTCGCGACCTGCGCCGTCGTGTCGGAATAGATGTCGAGCATGCCGTTGTAGTAGCGGCCCATCAGGCCCAGGCGGTTGTGCGACATGACATAGGCGACGCGCGCCGCCTCGATCCAGGCCTCGATCTCGCGGTCGACATGCTCGTCGCCCTCGAGCACGCCCGTCACCTGGTGGAAATCGATGTTGGCGCGGCGGAAGACATTGGCGATCTCCGGCACCGGGCAGGCGGCGCAGAAGGCGAGCCACTCGCCGGTCATCTTCGTGCGGTCGTCGAGCGCGTTGAAGCTCGCATAGTCGATCGCGGCGGCCGGCTGCAGGTTCAGGATCACCACCGGCACCTTGGCGCGCTGCACCACCGGCAGCACGGTCGAGGACACGGCATAGGTCGTGACATGCAGGAAGATCAAATCGACGTCGGCGGCGCGGAACTGGTGCCCGGCGTCCATCGCCTTTTCCGGATCGTCGATCAGGCCGAGATTGACGATCTCGACGCCCGGCCGCGCCAGCTTTTCCGCGACCTTCTCGATATAGCCGCGCAGCCGCGGCTCGAGGCCGGCGAATTGCGGCCAGTAGGCGTTCAGTCCGATGCCGAACAGCCCGACCTTCAACGTGTCATGCGCCATGGTTCTTTCCTCAATCCGCCAGAAGGTCGCGCACCCGGCCGGCGAGCGCCTCGCCGAGCGTCCGGTGCGCGTCCGCGTCGAGATGGATGCCGTCGACCTCGCTCGACGCGATGACCGAACCGGCCTCGAACACCGGGATGCCGCGCGGCGCGGCGGCGCGGGTGAACTCCTTCGCGAGCTTTCGCGATTTCTCCGTGCCGCCCTCGAACATCTCGGTGAGCCAGCCGAGCTTCGCGATCGGCGCCGGCACGACGAGCAGCACCTTGGGCGCCCTGCCCGCGGGCCCCGTGGCGGAGCCGAGCACGATCTCGGCCAAGCGAACCGCGCCGTCGGCGATGTCGCCCGCCTGCATCGAGAGCCGCGCCTTCAAATCGTTGGTGCCGAGCTTGATGATGACGAGGTCGAGCGGCATGTGCGTCTCGATCGCCACCTGCAGGAAGCGCGCGCCATTCTTGTGGTGCCCCTCGACGGGATCGTCGACGCAGGTGGTGCGGCCGTTCAGGCCCTCGGCGATCACCTGCACGCCGTCGCCGAGCGCCTTCTGCAGCACGCCCGGCCAGCGCACGTCCGGCGCGAACCGGCCGCCGACGCCGCGCTCGGGCTGCGGCTCGGCGCCCCAGCTGTTGGAATCGCCATAGACCATCACGGTTTTCATCGGGCTTTCCTCAGTTCACGCGGTAGCGCGCGAGCGCGTCGGCGCGCGGCTCGGCGCCATGGCCGGGGCGGTTCGGCGCGGAAATCAACCCGCCTTCATGCCAGAACGGTTCGTCGACCAGATCGAACTGCATCGGTCCCGGCAGCGGCTTCAGCTCGAAGAGCTCGGCCGCCTTCGAGGCGAGCGACAGGTGCAGGCTGGCGCCGGTCAGGACCGCCGTGCTCCAGGCATGGGCGTTGACAGTCCTGCCGGCCGCCTCGATGACGGCGGCGGCCTTGCGGAAGCCGGTGACGCCCTCGATGCGGGCGGGATCGAGGCCGAGTATGTCGGCAGCACCCGTATCGAGCCAGCGCTGGTAGCCGGCGACGGTGAATTCGCGTTCGCCGACGGCGACGGGCGTCGAAACGGCAGCCTTCAGCGCGACGTGGTCATCGACCCGGCTCGGCAGGAATGGCTCCTCGATCCAGGCAATGGCGGATTCCTCCATCCGCTTCACCGTGCGGATGGCGGTGTCGAGGTCCCATTTCGTGCCGTTGCCGGCATCGACCATGATGCCGGCCTCCGGCCCGATCGCCTCGCGCAGGGCAGCAACCAGCGCCACGTCGTAATCGGGATCGCGGCCGGCGCGCGACAGGCCGCGCTTGCCGAGGCCGAGCTTGGTCGAGCGGAATCCGGCCGCGATGTGACCGGCGATGTCGCGCACGCTTTCCTCGATCGTCGCCTGGTTGACGTGCAGGCTGGCGCAGACCGGCAGCGCCTGGTGATGCGCGCCGAAAAGCTCGACCAGCGGCTTGCCGGCCTCCTTCGCCTTCAAATCCCAGAGCGCCATGTCGATCGCCGAGATCGCCATCGAGGCGATACCGCCCTCGCCGTACCACCAGCAATGGTTCTTCATCGCCTGCCAGCAGTCTTCGACATCGGAAAGATCGCGCTCGGCGAGCAGTGGCAGCAGGCCGTCGCGGATGACCAGCTCGGTCGCGCGCAGTGCCTCCGGCCACATGGCGATCGCCTCGCCCCAGCCGGACAGGCCGGATCTGGTGTCGATCCGGACCAGCAGCGTCATCCGGTCATGGCCGAAATCATTCGGCTCCGGCCAACGCAGCACGAAGCACTCAGCCCCGCCGAGACGCATGCGACTTCCTCCCCATGGCCGCGCTTTCTGCGTGGCCCTTTGCGGCAAGGCTAGATTCAAAATCGGCAAGTCGTCAATCAAATTGGTCAGGCCAATTTACTGAAAGTGACGCTTGCGTGAGGTGAGATGTCGTGCTTGTTTTATTGCCAACGAGAAATTGGCCTTACCAATTCCGAATGCTTCTTGAGGGAGGAGACTGTTCCAATGCACGCTCGGATTCCGTTCCATGCCATGCGCCGCGTCGCCGGCGCGGCGATGATGACGCTGCTGCTCGGCAGCGCGGCCTATGCCGAGGATTTCCACGGGTTCGACCCGACGAGATTCGACGGCGCCATGCTCAGCGCCGACCAGCTCAAGGCCATGGTGGCCGACGCCACCGCCGCCCATAAGCCCAACAACGGCAAGAACCTCGTCCTCGGCTTCGCCAACCTGCAGCGCGACGTGTCGTTCTGCCTGAAGGTCGAGAACGGCATGCTCGACAACGCCAAGGCGGCCGGCATCGAGCTTCAGGTCGCCGACAACCGCCTCGACGGCGCCACCGCGCTCGCCAACGCGCAGAGCTTCCTGCAGCGCCAGGTCGACCACGTCACCGAATTCCAGACCGACGCCAATTTCGGCGCCACCATCATGCAGCAGATGAACGACGCCAACACCAAGGTGGTGGCGATCGACATCCCGATGCCGGGCGCCACCTTCTTCGGCGCCAACAATCCCCGCTCCGGCTTCATGGGCGGCGCCTATCTCGGCCAGGCGGCGATCGCCAAGTTCGGCGCCGACAAGGTCAAGGAAGGCTTCTTCGTCGTCGGCGAGTTGCCGCAGTCGGGCGCCATTCCCGCCATGCGCACCGGCGGCCAGGTCGCCGGCTTCAAGGCCGCCGTCGACGGCTTCGCGGACGATCACATCATCAAGATCGACACCAAGAACACGCTCGAAGAGAGCTTCACCCAGATGAACAACGTCATCGGGCGCATCCCCGAGGGCGCGCCGATCATGGTGACGGCGATCAACGACCAGGCCGCGACGGGCATGCTGCGCGCCGTCAAGCAGGCCGGCCGCGAGGCCGACCTGATCGTCGTCGGCATGGGCGCCGACGAGATCCAGAACATGATCGACGAGCCGAGCTTCGTCTCCTCGGTCGGCTACTTCCCCGAGCGCTACGGCAATTACCTGATCCCGCTGGCGCTGATGCAGCTCGCGGGCAAGGAAGTGCCGGATACCGTCCTCGTCAACCACGTGATGGTGACCAAGGACAATGTCTGTACCTTCTACGACAAGTTCGCCTGCGCCGAAGGCAAGGACCCGATCAAGTTCGAGTTCCCGCAGGCCGCCTTCGAGAAGCACCTCGCCGAGATCCGCACGCTTCCCGATCTCGCCGACTACCAGAACCTGATCCCGACCAACTGATCGGGCGGCGGGCGCCTTTGGCGCCCGCCCTCTTCCCCTTGATTTCCAGGAAGGGCCGCATGGCGACCATTGCTCCCCGCCTCGGCATGCACGGCATCGGCAAGTCCTTCGGACGCGTGCCCGTGCTCACCCATGTCGATCTCAGCGTCGACCCCGGCGAGGTCGTCGCCCTGCTCGGCTCCAACGGCGCCGGCAAGTCGACCTTGATGAAGATCCTGACCGGCCTCTACAGCCGCGACGGCGGCACGATCCGCGTCGACGGCGAGGAGGTCGATTTCAAGGACCCCGCCGCCGCGGTCGCCGCCGGCGTCAAGCTGCTGCCGCAGGAAATCTCCGTCATGCCGGACATGACGGTGGCCGAGAACATCTTCCTCGGCGACCTGCCGCTGAAGCGCAGCCTCGGGCTGATGCAGGTCGACAAACAGACCATGCGGACACGCTCGCGCGAGCTGCTCGACCAGCTCGGCTTCGCCACCATCCATCCCGACACGCTGGTGAAGCGGCTCTCGGTCGCCGAGCAGCGCATCGTCGAGATCGCACGCGCGCTCGCCGGCAAGGCGCGCATCCTCGTCATGGACGAACCGACGGCGGCGCTGACCGAGCAGGAAGCCAAGATGATCTTCCGCATCATCCGGCGCCTGAAGGAGAACAAGGTCTCCGTCATCTACATCTCGCACTACCTCTCCGAGGTGTTCGAGATCTCCGACCGCATCGTCGTGCTGCGCGACGGCCGCAACGCCGGCACCTTCAACACGGCCGACACCAAGCGCGCCGAAGTGCTCGCCGCCATGCTCGGCAACACCGTCGACGACCTCTACGACGTCGGCACGCCCGAGACGCCCGGCGCCGAGATTCTCAGCGTCGACAACCTCAGCATCCCGCGCAAGCTCGACGGCGTCTCGTTCACGCTTCGCCAGAACGAGATCCTCGGCATTTTCGGCCTCGTCGGCTCCGGCGTCGAGGTGCTCGGCCGCGCGCTCTATGGCGCGCTCGGCCCGCTCAAGACGGCGGATGTCCGCCTGGCCGGCCAGAGCTACCGTCCGCAAAGCGCGCGCGCCGGAAAGCTCGCCGGCATCGGCTTCGTCGCCGCCGAGCGCAAGAAGGAAGGCATCGTCGCCGACCTGACCGTGCGCGAGAACATCGCCCTTCCCTTCGAGGAGCGTTTTGAACGCGGCCTCTTTGTCTCGAAGGACGAGGAATCGCGCCACGCGATCCGCTGGATCGAGGATCTCGGCATCCGAACGCGCGGGCCCGAGCAGAAGATCCGCACGCTCTCCGGCGGCAACCAGCAGAAGGTCTGCATCGCCCGCTGGCTCGTCGAGGGCGTGCGCCTGCTGATCCTCGAGGAGCCGACCCGTGGCGTCGATGTCGGCGCCCGGCGCGAGATCTACGGCAAGCTGCGCGAACTCGCCAATCGCGGCTACGCCGTGCTGATCCTCTCCTCAGACGTCGAGGAAGTCGCCGGCATCAGCGACCGCTCGCTGGTGCTCGATCGCGGCCGCCTCGTCGGCGAATTCGAACGCGGCGCCAAGCCCGCCGAACTCATGGCCGCAACCGGCAACGATCCTGCCTTCCAGGCCACCTGAAGGACTTCATTCCATGGCCCATTCTGTCGAAACCCATGCCACCGGCGGCGCCAGGGAGCGGATGTCCGCCCTGCTCGGCCAGCCCTGGTCCGGCGTCGCCATGCTGGCGATCTTCTACCTGATCCTGATCGCGGTCTTCTCGGTGCTGTCGCCCTTCTTCCTGACGCTCCGGAACATGCTGCAGATCGGTGGCAACGTCGCCTATATCGGCCTGATGGCGGCGGCCGGCACGCCGCTGATCATCGCCGGCGGCCTCGATCTCTCGGTCGCGGCGATCGCAGGCCTGACCGGCGTCGTCATCTCGATGCTGTTCGGCATGGGCGTGCCGATCTGGCTCGCCGTGGCGCTTGCCATCGTCGTCGCGGCGGCGATCGGCGTCGTCAACGGCCTGTTCACGACGCGGCTGCGCCTCAACCCGCTGATCGTCACGCTCGGCATGATGAGCATCATCTCCGGCATCGCGCTGGTGCTGACCGGCGGCCTGACCCGGCCGCTGATGGTGCCGGGCTTCAACTGGGTCGGCTCCGGCCGCGTCGCCGGCATCCCGATCCCGTTCATCCTGATGATGGTGACCTTCGTCGTGCTCTGGGTCGTGATGACCCGGATGCGCTTCGGCCGCTACATCTACGCCGCCGGCGGCAATGCCGAGGCGTCGCGGCTGATCGGCATCCCGCTCGAGAAGACCGTCATCATCCTCTATGTCATCTCGGCCATTTCGGGCGCCGTCGCCGGCACCATCCTCGGCGCCATGCTGGGCGCCGCCGGCCCGACGGCGGCCGGATCCCAGCTCCTCACCGTCATCGCCGCGATCATCCTCGGCGGCACCAGCCTGAACGGCGGCCGCGGCAGCGTCTGGGGCACACTGCTCGCCGTGCTGATCCTCGGCACGCTCAACAACGGCCTGACGCTTCTCGACGTTTCCAGCTTCTGGCAGGACGTGACGCGCGGCGTCGTGCTGATGCTGGCGGTCAGCCTCGACCAGATCCGAACCCGCGCCCTGGGCGAATGACATGGCGGAAATGGGCCCGGCCGATTTCGAACCGATCGAGCGCAGCTCGGTAGCCGAGCAGGTTGCCAAGAAGCTGCTCGACCTGGTGCGAACGAAGAACCTGAAGCCGGGCGACCAGCTGCCGCCGGAGCGCGAGCTAGCGGCGGCGATGCAGGTCAGCCGGCCGAGCGTGCGCGAGGCGCTGCGGGGCCTGCAGATCCTCGGCGTGCTCAAGGTGCGCCAGGGCGGCGGCATCTTCGTGTCGTCGCTGGAGGCCTCCGACCTGCTCGGTCCGCTGCAGCTGCTGATCACGCTGAACGAGGACAACGTCAACGCGCTCTACGAATCGCGAAAACTGATCGACGGCGGCATCGGCCGGATGGCGGCGGAGCGGATCACGGCCGAGGAGCTGGCGCGGCTGAAGAACCTACTGGTGCTGCAGCGCGGCCTGCTCGACGATCCGATCGGCTTCCGCGTCTCCGACGTCGAGTTCCATCGCCGCATCGCGGAGGCGACCGAGAACCCGTTCCTCGTGCGGGTTTCGACCTCTCTCTACATCCTCGGCATGGAATACCGGCGCATCGCGGCCGAGACGCCGGGGGTGCTCGGCCAGTCCTTCCGGGACCACGAGCAGATTCTCGCCGCGCTGGAAGCGCGCGACCCGGACGCCGCCGAGGCGGCGATGGTCCGGCACATGACCAACGTGCACCAGTCGACAGTCGACGCCATGGATATCAAGACGTGATGGGGTGGAAGTGATGAAACGCGCGCGGATCGGCATCATCGGCGCGGGATGGTGGGCGGTCGAAAACCACATCCCGGCGCTCAAGGACAACCCGCACTGCGAGCTGGTCGCCGTCAACCGGCTGGGCAAGGCGGAGCTCGGGCAGATCCAGGACCGCTTCGGCATCGAGCACGGCTATGAGGACTATGCCGAGATGCTGCGCGAGGTGCCGCTCGACGGCGTCGTCATCGCCTCGCCGCATGTGCTGCATCACGAGCATGCGCTCGCCGCGCTCCGCGCCGGCTGCCACGTGCTGGTCGAAAAGCCGCTCGCCACCACCGCCGCCGATGCGCGCGAGATCGTCGCCGCGGCGGCCGGACGGGGTCGCGAGATCGTCGTGCCCTATGGCTGGAACTTCAAGCATTTCAGCGCCAGCGCCGCCGAACTGGTCGCCTCGGGCAAGATCGGCAAGGTCGAGCACGTCGTGCTGCAGATGGCCTCGGCGCTCGGCGACCTGATGGCCGGCGAGCCGATGAAGGAGACCGAGGGCGCGATGTTCCGCCCGCCGGCCTCGACCTGGGCCGATCCGAAACGGGCCGGCGGCTATGGCTGGGGCCAGCTGGTGCACGCGCTCGGCCTCTTGTTCAAGATCGCCGACATCGCGCCGGAGGAAGTCTTCGCCATGGTCGGCCGCTCGCCGTCCGGTGTCGACTATTACGACGCCGCCGTCGTCCGCTTCGCCAATGGCGCCACCGGTTCGCTCTCCGGCTCGTCGACCGTGCCGAAGCATCGCGGCTTCCAGATCGACCTGCGCATCTTCGGCTCGGAAGGCATGCTGCTGCTCGACATCGAGCGCGAGCGGCTGGAGGTCAGCCGTCGCGACGGCACCGACGAGATCATCCCGATCGCCGCCGGCGCCGGCGCCTATAGCTGCATCGAGCCGGTCAATTTGCTGGTCGACTTCTGCCGCGGCCTCCACCCGCACAACGCCTCGCCGGGCGTCGTCGGCATGCGCGCCGTAGAGGTTCTGGACGCGCTCTATCGCTCGGCCGAGAGCGGCCGCGTCGAGAAGGTCTGACGCGCATGAAGCTGTCGCTCACCACCTGGTCGCTGCGCAGCCTGACGCTGGACGAGGCGGCGGGGCTCTCCCGCATCCTCGGCATCGGCGCGCTCGACCTCGGCTATTTCTACAAGCCCGGCCTCGACAAGGAGGCGCTGATCGCCGACCCGGACGGCATGGCCGACCGCGTTCTGAAGCTCGGCGTCGCGCTGCCCAATCTCTACCACCTGTTCGGCGACTCGCTGTCGGACCGCAACCTCGCCGATCCCCGCAACCGCGAGCGCAACGAGGCGGATTTCCGTCAAGTGGTGCGCTTCGCGAAGCGCGCCGGCATTGGCAGCGTCTTCGTGCTGCCCGGCGTCGTCAATCCCGGCCAGGACCGCGCGTCGGCACTGACGGAATCGGCCGAAAGCCTGCGCCGGCTGGTGGCGATCGCGGCGCCGGAAGGCGTGCAGCTCACCATCGAGCCGCATGTCCATTCCTATCTCGAAAGCCCGACGCTGACGCTCGAGCTGCTCGACCGCGTGCCCGGGCTGAAGCTCGCGCTCGACTACGCGCATTTCGTCTGCCTCGGCTACCGGCAGGAGGAGATCGACGTGCTGGCGCCGCATGCCGGCCACGTGCATTTGCGCCAGGCGCGGATGGGCGTGCTGCAATGCAAGCTCTCGCTCGGCACGATCAATTTCGGCGCCATGCTCGGCACGCTCAAGGCCGCCGGCTACGACGGCTATCTGGCGATCGAATATGTGCATCAGGACTACATGGACGGACTGCATGACGACGTACTCACCGAGACCGTCGACATGCGCGACTGCGTGAGGGAGTGGCTGGCGTGACGGCAAAAGGCATTGCGCTCGTGACCGGCGGCGCCGGCGGTATTGGCGCGGAGATTGTCAGGCGACTGGCGGCGGACGGCTATCACGTCGTCGCGGCGGACTACAACGAGGCGTTGGCGGCCGAGGTCGCGGCCACCATCGGCGGCAGCGCCGTCGGCATCGACATCACCGACGCGAACTCCGTCGACCAGGCGTTCGAGACCGTGCTCGACCAGCATGGCCGCCTCGACATCCTCGTCAACGCCGCCGGCATCCATTTGCAGAAGCTGGTCGTCGACACGACACCGGAGGAATGGGACCGGATCCAGGGCGTCAATGCGCGCGGGCCGTTCCTGACCTGCCGCGCGGCGGCGCGGGCGATGATGCGGGCCGAGCGCGGCCGCATCGTCAACATCATCACCCGCCTCAATTTCGGCAATCCCTATTCCAGCGCCTACATTTCCTCGAAGAACGCGCTCTGGGGCCTGACCCAGTGCCTGGCGGTCGAGCTCGCCTCCTACGGCATCACGGTGAACGGCGTCGCGCCCGGCCATGTCGGCCCCGGCACCGGCATGGAGAAGCAGTTCCGCGAGAAGGCGGAGAAACTCGGCCTGTCCTGGGAGGCGTTCGAGGCGCAGGTGCTGAAGACGATTCCCGTCGGCCGCTGGTGCCGGCCGGCGGACGTCGCCGCCGCCGTCTCCTACGTCGCCTCGCCGGAAGCCTCCTTCGTCACCGGCGAACTGATCAACGTCACGGGCGGCTTCGTCGGCTACGGCATCGCGCCGCCCAAGGAAGCGCGCTTCGCGCAGGATGCGACCGAATGAGCAAGGACCTACGCAATGGCGGCCTCGACCGCCTGACCGTCGAGGACATCCTGAAGCCGGGCTTCTCGACGCCCTGGGACGCGCCGATGGTGCCGCCCTACCCGTTCACCTTCCGCAATGTCGACGTGCTGACGCTGGTCTGGCGGACGACCGAGGCCGCCGTCGCGCGGCTGCTGCCGCCGCCGCTGGAACCGACCAGCGACATCGTCATGGCGCATATCTACCGGATGAACGACACCGAGTGGCTCGGCCCCTATGGCGAGAGCAACGTCTCGCTCGGCTGCCGCCTGCCGGGTGTCGCGGAAGGGTCCTATTCGCCCTATCTCTTCCTTTCCTCCGACGCCGGCGTCGCGCATGGCCGCGAGCTGCACGGCCAGCCGAAGAAATCAGGCGAGCCGAAGCTGGAGCTGCGCGGCGACCTCGTCGTCGGCACGGTGGCGCGGAACGGCATCGACGTCCTGACCGGCACGCTCCCCTACAAGCAGCGCACCGACACGCTCGCCAGCCTCAACCGGCATTTCGACTTCGCCGAGAACATCAACCTGAAGGTCATCGACCACATCGACCAGCGCCCGGCCATCCGGCAGCTGACGGCGCGGCGGCTTTCCAACGTCGTCGTGCATGAATGCTGGGGCGGGCCCTGCACGGTCGAGCTGCGCCCCAACGCGCAGGCGCCGATCCACCGCCTGCCGGTCGTAGACATGCTGGACGGCCTGCACTGGAAGGCCGATTTCACGCTCGTGCCCGGCCGCATCGTTCACGATTATCTCGCCTGAGAGGAAGACAATGGGACATCACGCCTGGGTTCTCGAAGTCCGTCCCGGCTGCGAGGAGGAATACAAGAAGGCGCATGACGAGATCTGGCCGGAGATGCTGGAGACGCTGAAGGCGGCCGGCATCCGCAACTACTCGATCTTCCGCCTCGGCCTGAAGCTGATCGGCTATTTCGAGACCGACGACCTCCAGAAGACCATCGCCTATCTGAAGGACGATCCGGTCAACAAGCGCTGGGGCGAGGCGATGGCGCCGATCATGAAGCTCGAGGGCGACCCGCGCACCGGCTTCGCCTATATGCTGCCGCTGCAATGGCACATGGACTAGGGAATTAGCAGATGCTCGAGGGAGAGATCGCACTCGTCACGGGCGCCAAGGGCGGCATCGGCGCCGCGACGGCGATCGCGCTGGCGGAAGCCGGCGCCACCGTTGTTGTCACGGCGCGCCGGCTTGCCGACGCCGAGGCGACCGCCGCGCGCTGTGCCGAAGGCCGCGCGATCGCGGTGGCCTGCGACGTCTCCGACGCGGCGTCGATCGAGGCGGCGGTCGCCGAGGCGACGGCCCGGGTCGGCGCCCCGTCCCTCCTCGTCAACAATGCCGGCACGGTGCAGCCGATCGGCCTGCTGCACGAGACCGATCCGGCCGCCTGGGCGGCCAGCGTCAACGCCAACCTCGTCGGCGCCGTGGCCGTGATCCGCGCGGTGCTGCCGGCGATGCTGGCGAACGGACGCGGCACCATCGTCAACCTCTCCTCCGGCGCCGCGCACCGGCCGATGGAAGGCTGGAGCGCCTATTGCGCCGGCAAGGCCGGCCTCGCCATGGTCACCCGCTCGTTGGCGCTCGAATATGGCGCGCGCGGCATCCGCGCCTTCGGCTTCGCGCCGGGCGTGGTCGACACCGACATGCAGGGCGTGATCCGCGCCTCCGGCATCAACCCGGTCAGCCAGCTGCCACGGGAAAATCTCGGCTCCGTCGACGGGCCGGCCCAGGCGATCGTCTATCTCTGCTCGGCCGCCGCCGACGATCTCGCCGGCCAGGAACTCGACATCCGCGAGGCGGATTTCCGGGCGCGGGCGGGGCTGCCGCCGGTCTGACCGCCGCCGCCGAAATGTGAAGCCTCCGGACGCACGAAACACTGGAACAGTTGAGTGTTTTGTGCGTTCCTTACCCATGGCGACAGGGGAGTGTCGCCGGTTGGGAGGGAAAGATGGAGCTTCGTCATTTCCTGCAGCAGCCCAATGTGGGACCGCGCGATACCGCAGCGCTTCCACGCCATGTCCGGGACAAGATCGCTGCAGGCGAACATCCCTTGAAGGCGATCCGCGAATGGCGCTGCATCAGCCAGACGGATCTCGCCGACCGCACCGGGGTAGCGCTGACCCAGATCACCCGCTGTGAATCCGGATGGCTGATTTCCAAGGACGCCCTTCGGCTTCTGGCGCGCGGTCTGCGCGTGCAGGACGACCTTCTCATCGGCTAGGCCGGGCCATCGCGTCCGCGCGTGACGGTGCTAGCGCCGAACGAGGGCGCATGGCCGCGATTCCCCCGGCAATGGAGATCCGTGATGGACCCGAAAAAGCCCCTGCCGAACCCCGCTCCGCCGCATGACCCGGCGCAGGAACACGCCATCCCCGAGATCGACGACAGGGCCAACCAGACCTTTCTCGATTCACTGATCGACACCGACGGCCGGCCGATGCGCGACGCGATCGACATGCCGGAAGAGGATGAGGAAGCAGACGAGGACGGCCTGAAGGAAGAGGACAAGGATCCAGTCGACCGCAATCGATAGGGTCCGTACTCAAGGCGCGGGCTACGGCCCGGCGACAAACGCGGCGCCACGAATCCCCAAACGTGGCATGATGCCGTGTCTGCCGGATTGGCGGCCGAGACCCGTTCATGACCAGCACGCCCCGCATGATCCCCGACCCGAGCGAGCCGTCCCTCCCGATCCCCCCGCCCCCGCCGCGCAGCACGATCACGCTCGGCATGATGCTTCAGCTTCGCGAAGCGAAGGGACGCTGGCCCTTCGCCGCGCGCGCCGCGCTCTGCATGGGCCTGCCGGTCGTCATCGGCTGGGCGGTCGGCGACACCGCCGCCGGGCTGATGGCGACGATCGGCGCGTTCACCGCCGTCTATGGCAGCGGACGCCCCTATCTGAACCGCGCCTTCTTCCTGGCCCTCGTGGCGCTTTCCTTCGCGATCGCGGTCAGTCTCGGCGTCTTCGCCGCCGAGACCGCCTGGCTGGTGTTGCCCTTCATCACCGTGATGGCGGCGGTCGCGACCTTTCTCTGCAACGCGCTCCGGGTCGGGCCGCCGGGCGCCTATCTGTTCATCCTCGCCTGCGCCGCCGGCACGGCCATCCACGCGCCGCATCTCAGCATCGTCCACACGGGCCTGCTGGTGCTGGGCGGCGGCGCGCTGGCCTGGCTCGCCCACATGGCCGGCGCGCTCGCCTCGCCGCGCGGGCCCGAGCGCCGGGCCGTCGAGCGATCGGCCAATGCGGTGGCGACCTTCATCGAGACGGTCGGAACGCCGGCCCAGGACGCGGCGCGCCACAATGCGGCGCTCGCCATGCAGGACGCCTGGACGACGCTCGTCTCCTACCAGCCGTCGCGACCGCGGCCGGATGGCACGCTCAGCCGGCTGCGCGCGATCGGCCGCGAACTGAACCTGCTGTTCGCCGAGGCTCTGGACGCCCGCGCGCCCATACCGGCCTCGCTCGCCGAACGGGCACGCGCGCTCGGCGGCGAGGCCCGCTCGCCGGCCCCCGGCACCGAGCGCACCGATCCCGACCATGTGCCGCTCGGCCATCACGGCGTTCTTGCCTCCTATCGCGAGGCGCTGCGTCCCTGGTCGCCAGCCCTGGTCGTCACGGCGCGGGTCGGCGTCGCCGCGCTGATCGCCGGCACGATCGGCGCCCTCCTTGGTCTCGAGCGGGCCTATTGGTGCATCGCCGCCGCCGTCCTCGTGCTGCATCAGGGGCTCGACTGGGCCCGCACCCTGCAGCGCGGCCTCGAGCGCATGGCCGGCACGCTGGTCGGCCTGCTGCTCGCCGGCGCGATCCTGACCGTGCATCCCGAGGGGCTGTGGCTCGCCGCCACCATGATGGCGCTGCAGTTCACCATCGAGATGCTGGTGGTACGCAACTACGCGCTGGCGGTGGTCTTCATCACCGCCGCGGCGCTGACCATCGCCTCGGGCGGCCATCCGGTCACCGACGTGCCGCACATGCTCTGGGTGCGCGGCGTCGACACCGTGATCGGCTGCCTCGTCGGCTTGATCGTGTTCGGCCTGTCGCTGCCCCGCCAGACCTCCTCGCGCGTCCGGGCGGAGCTGTCGCGGACGCTTGCCGCCATCGAGGCGACGCTGGCGCCGATGGCGGCCGGCAAGGTCACCACGCCGATGGCCAAGCGGGCGCGCCGCGACCTGCAGCACTCAGCCATCGCCCTGCTGCAGGCCTATGACCGCAGCATCGGCTCGCCGTCGCTGAGCGGCCGCCAGGCCGAGCAGATGTGGCCGGCCGTCGTCACCACGCAGCGCCTCGCCTATCGGGTGCTGGCAACCTGCTGGGCGCTCGAGGATGGCGGCGCCCAGGCGGCGCCGGAAACGGCCCGCGCCCTGTTCGGCGAGGACGGAGAGGCCCGCCTCAAGAAGGCGCTGCTCGAACTGCGCTACGCCATCGCGAGCCGGACACGACCGCATGTCTCCGTGCCGGTGCCCGCCTTCCTGGCTACCGAGATCGATCAGGTGCGCGATTCGCTGGTCGCCGGCGGTCCGTAGAAGGCGGCGACGACGGCTACATTTCGTCGCCTCGCAATCCCGCAGGCAGCGGTCTATAATTTAGGCATCGGAGATCAAGAGGCAGGTGCGACCGGCAGAGTTGCCCGCCTTCGGCGCGTGGCGTCAGGGTCGTTCCGAAGCCAGCGAGCCGTTTTCCCGGCGGGGCATGCCTGCCCGAACCCTCCGAAGGATCGCCATGAGCGAAACCGAATCCCCCTATCGCCTCGCCTTCAAGCTGGGCGTTTCCGGTCGTTGCCCGCGCTGCCAGTCGGGCCATATCTTCAGCGGCTGGCTGAAGCTGGCGCCGCGCTGCGAGGTCTGCGGCCTCGACTTCTCCTTCGCCGATCCGGCCGACGGCCCGGCCTTCTTCGCGCAGCTCGTCGGCGCGATCCCGGCGGTCATCTTCGCACTCTGGATCCAGTTCAAGTACGAAGCGCCGCTCTGGGTCCACCTGATCACGACGCTGCCGATCCTGCTGATCCCGACGCTATTGCTGCTCAGACCGATCAAGGGCTGGCTGGTTTGCTCGCAATATCTGCACCGCGCCGAAGAAGGCAAGCTGCACAACAGCGAGTAGGCGGGGCCGACCAGATCCGGGTTACGCCGGCCCAAGGCCGGCGTCTCGTGTTTGGCAAACCGGATTGAAGCTGGCCTCGGCGCGCGTTGTCGTGTCCGGACGACGACAGGCTTTCGGGCGTCGCGCCCCCGTCACAGTTCGATGACCGCCGCCTCCTTGCCGAGGACGGCGACGGCGCTTTCGGCGACGTGCAGATGGTGGGTGAACACGATCACCTGCGTGAAGGCGCCAAGCTCGCCGAGCAAGCGGAAGCCGTTCTCCGTGCGCGTCTCGTCGAAGGTGATGAAGAGATCGTCGGCGATGAAGGGCAGCGGCGTCGCACGGCGCGCATGTTCCTCGATCGCCGCGACGCGCAGCGCCAGGAAGAGCTGGTCGCGCGTGCCCTCGGACATCGCGTCCGGACCGAGCAGCTGACCGTCGCGGATCGCCGCCAGCCTTGGGGGATCCTGGTCGTAGTCGATGCCGATGCCAGTCCAGCGCCCGCCGGTCAGCGTCGCATAGGCGCGCGAGGCGCGCTCGACGATCGGGCTCTGGTGCTCGGCGCGATAGCGCTCGATCGCCGCCGAGAGCAGCCTTGCGGCGACATGATCCCGGCTGAACCGCTCGACCGCCTCGGCGATTTCCGCGACCGCGTCCTGTTCGTCCTGCGCCGCCGATGCCGCGCCGTCGCGACGATCCAGCTCGGCGAGCGCCGCGCGCGCCTGCGTATCGGCCTCGATCGCCGCGTCCCGCGCCGCGCGGGCATCGCCATGCGCATCCGCAAGCTCCGCCGCCGCCAGCGCCAGCGCCGCGTCGTCGCGGCCGTCGATCGCGGCGCGGATCTCGTCCTCGTCGCGCCCGTCGCCCAGACTTGCCAGCCGCTCGCGCGCTTCGGCGAGACGCGCCGCGCAGATCGCCGCCTGGTCGAGACGATCGAGAAGCGGCATCAGCGCCGCCTCGTCGCCGCCACCGGCCGCGGCCAGGATTTCGGCCATGGCCGCCTCGGAAGACTGGAGCGCCTCCGCCGACGTGGCCAGGCCACGCTCGCGCGTGCCGACCGCCTCCCCGGCCGCATCGGCCCTGGAGCGCGCCTGCCGCGCCCGGTCGAGCCGGCCGCGCAACCATTTCGCCGCCGCGAAGGCGTCCCCTTCGTCGGAAACGCCGAGATCACCCAGAAGCGCCCCGACGCGGGCGGTGAACTGGTCGCGGTCGCGCTCGATGCCGGCGATGCGGCGTTCGGCCGTGCCGAGCTCGGCGGAGAGCCGCAGCGCCTCGCGCCAGAGATCGATGGCCGCGCGCGCCTCCTGCGCCAGCGCGTCGGCGCGGATGGCGAGGCGCGGGAAGATCTCGCCGGCCTCGGCGGCAAGCGTTGCCTGTTCGGCCGCCGCCGCCTGCTCCCGCGCCGAAAGATCGGCCAGCCCCTCTTCCAGCTGCATGAGGTCGCGCTCATGGTCGCGCGCCTTCCGGAAGCGCGTCTCGGCGACGGCGATCGCGTCGCGCAGATCCGCCATCCGCAGCGGCGCGTCGCCGAGCGCCGGCAGGTCCAGCTGGGCGCGCAGCCGATCGGTCTCGGCCCGTTCGAAGGCGATCGACTCGCGCTGCGCCTCGGCCTGCGCCGTCTCCTGCCGCAGGAGGTCGCGCGCCTCGCGGAGGCTCTCGACCTCGCGCAAAAGCGCCAGGGCCCGGTCATCGGCGGCCGGCGTCAAAGCCGACGGGGCCCAGAGACCCGTCCAGTCGCGCAGGATCCCACCATGCCGCGCCGTCGCCTCGGCCAGGCGCTTGCGCGCCGCCTCCCTGCGCACGCCGAGATCGGCGATGTCGCGCTCAGCCTGCGCCAGCTCGGCCAGACGCTGCGTCTCGACCTGGCGCTCATCGGCGAGCTGGTCGGCGGCGAACAGGGCCCGGTCCATGCGCACGGCAGTCTCGACATCGGCCTCGCCCCGCGCCCGCTCGCCGAACACCAGCGGCCGCAAAGCCGTCCAGGCGGCATCGCGGTCCCGGCGGGCGGCGGCGATCGCCGCGTCGGTCGGCGCCGGACGGCCGGACTGCAGCATCGCCAGCCGCGCCTCGGCCAGATCGCCCTGCTCCTCCAGCGCTGAAAGCGCCTCCTTCTGCCGGTCGAGCGCGTCGTCGACCAGCCGCAGATCCCGAAGCGCCGCCTCCGCCGCGCCGAGCGAGGGCAGCGGCAGGGCCGCCAGCGCGTCGGCATCGGCAAGGCCATGGCCGAGCCGGGCGACGCGCTCGCCGAGCTGCGCGCGCTGCGCCCCGAGCCGGTGATCGAGCTGGCGCAGCGCCCGCTCGCGCTCCTCGGCGCCGTCGAGCAGGGCCAGCCGGCGCTGCAGCGGCGTCGGGTCGGCGACATGGCCGAGTCCGACCCGCGCCGTCTCGGCCGCCTGACGCTCGGCCTGCTGTCGCGCGCGCTCGCGGCCGAGCGCCTCGGCCCGCACCGCCGCCGCCCGCATCCGGTCGACCAGATCCTCGGCCCGCGCCAAAAGCGGCATGTCCGGAAGGCCAGCCAGCAGGCGCGCTTCGTCGGCAAGGCCGAGCGCCTGCGCGATCCGCTCGAGCGCCGCGCGCGCCTCGCCGGCCTCGGCGCGCCGGTTCGGCAGGCTGAGCAGTTCCTTGGCGACGGCGGCGCGCTCGCCATCCGCGTTCTCGATCGCCTCGGCGAAGGGCAGGACCGCGTCGTCGAGCCCGATCTCGTCGAACTCGGACCGTGCCCGCGCCACCTCCTCGGCCGCGAAGCGGTGCTTGTCGCGCACCGAGCCGAGCGCCTGCGACAGCTCGCGCGCGCGGGCCGCGAAGCCGGCCGGCACCGACGGCAGGGTCCCGAGCGCCGCCAGCGCGGCGCCCTGCGCGTCGAGAACGCGCAATTCCTTCGCCGCCTGCACGAGCGCACGCGCCCGCGCCAGCGCGATCTCCGCCCCGCGCTCCTGCCGCTCCGCCGCGCCGCGCGCCTGGGCCGCCCGCTCCGCTTCCTCGCGCAGCTTGCGAACCTCGTCGACGCGCAGCTCCTGCTCACGAATGGCGCGCTGCGCCTGGGCGCGCTTGTCCATCGCGACATGGAACAGATGGCTCGCCGTCTTGCGGGCCGGATTGAAGATCTTCGCGGCGCTCTCCTGGAAGCGCTCACGCAAAGCCGCGACATGTCCGAGGCCGGGGGCGGCCGCCAGCAGCGTCTCGGCGAGATCACCGCCGCCGGCGAGCAGCTTTTCGCCGCCCTCGCGCAGGCGGCGCTGATTGAGCCCGAAGATGTCGAGGAAGGCCTGGCGGTCATGCGCGCCGAGGAAGGGGGCGAGCGCGTCGTCATGGAGCGGCTTGTCGCTCGCCGGATCGACCAGCGGCGCATTGAGGCGCTTCAACCGGGCGAAGGAAAGCGTCCGCCCGTCCGGCGCCTCGACCGTCGCGGCAAGCCGCATCGCCTTGTAATCATGCAGGAAATTGTAGCGCGAGCGGGTCTCGATGCCATAGAGCGCGTCGGCGACGGCGGCGAGCGCCGTGGTCTTGCCGGCCTCGTTGGCGCCGACGATGACGGTCACGCGCGACGCCGGATCAAACTCCAGCACCCGGTCGGTAAAGCGGCCATAGCGTTCGAGGCCGAGCGTGCGCAGCTTCATCGCGCGCCCTCCGGCTCGGTGCCGACCGAGCCGAGCCCGGCCAGGATCGCTTCCGTGGCGGTGTCGATCGCGGCGCCTGCGAGAGCCTCTCCGTCGATCGCCTCGCCGTCGATCAGCGCCAGTGCCTCGGTGGGCGCGCGCGTGCGCAGTTCGCCGAGCGTGCGGGCGATCTCGGCCCGCAACGCCGGATCGGCGGCGACCTCGGCGAGGATCGCATCGAAACCGAGAAGGGCCGAGATCCGCGCGCCCCCGGAAATCGCCTCCGTCTTGTCGCGCACCTTCTCGATCAGGATCTCGGAGCCGGCCTCCCAGGCCAGCGCCTGCATCTCCTCGCGCACCTGCTCGGCCTGCACCGACAGATAGTCGTGCAGCGGCGAGACGCCGGAAAGCGTCAGCCGCAGCGCCAGCGGCCGGCCCTCGGCGCCGTCATGCGCGTCGCCGATCGCAGCCCGCGCGGCGGCGTAGAGATCGGCCGGCTCGGAGAAGGCCGCAACGTCGATCTCGATCGCCTCGAAGCGGGCGGCATCCAGCGTCAGCGCTTCGATCTCGGCGATGCGGCCGTCCGTGACGGTGACCAGAGTCGCGCCCTTGGGGCCGGTCTCGCGCGCATGCCGCCCCTGCAGATTGCCGGGAAAGACGATGGCGGGATGCTCCGAGACGATCTCGCGCAGATGCACATGGCCGAGCGCCCAATAGTCGTAGCCGGCGCGGGCGAGATCCTCGACCGAGCACGGCGCATAGGCGTCGTGGCCGTCGCGGCCGGTCAGCGAGGTATGCAGCACGCCGATGTTGAAATAGCCGGGACGCGCGCGCGGATAGGTCAGCGCGACATTGTCCGGCACATGGCGGTTGGCGAAGCCGCGACCGTGCAGCGCCACCTTGAGGTCCTCGATCACCTCGGTCTGCACCGAGCGGACCGAGAAGCTGAAGACATTGCCGGGCAACGTCAGGCTGCGGCTGATCAGCGATTCCGCGTCGTGATTGCCGCGGATCAGGAAGACGCGGATATCCGCCCGCGCCAGCCGGCCCATCTGGCGGACGAAGAACTGCCCGGTGGCATAGTCCTTCCAGTCGCCGTCATAGATATCGCCGGCGATGACGACGAAGGCGACCTTCAGGTCGATCGCCGCCTGGACGAGATTTTCGAGCGCCCGCCGCGAGGCTTCCCGGAACACACCGGCCAGCTCGCCGCGCCGGGCCAGCCCGCGCAGCGGGCTGTCGAGATGGATGTCGGCGGCGTGAAGGAAGCGAAACGACATGGGTCCCCGTGGCTCGTCCCATCGGCGCTGTGGCCGTGGCGGCGTTGGCTCCGGCGGATCGCTCTGCGTCCGCGGCGGCATCGGCGCGACTCAGTCGGCCTTTTCGCCAGTTTAGCATCCGCGCGCAAGGCCGCCGCCATGCCATTTCGTCCGCCCGGACGGCGCGCCGATCACGAACGACGCCAGCGAATTTACACACCTCGCATCGCAATAAAGTTGACTACCATGGTAGTAGCCCCTTAGATGCAGGCGGCCCCGGAAGGTGGGCCGGGGCGCGCCGACGATCCGATGCCGGACGGGCGCGTGGTCGAAATTGCAGATGCGGGATGGATGGAATGGAACAGACCTGGCGTTGGTTCGGACCGAAGGATGCGGCCACGCTTGCGCATGCCCGTCAGGCGGGCGCGACCGGCATCGTCACCGCCCTGCACGACATCCCCTATGGCGAGGTCTGGCCGCTGGAGGCGATCCTCGAGCGCAAGGCGATGATCGAGAGCGACACCTCGCTCGGCCTGCGCTGGAGCGTCGTCGAGAGCGTGCCGATGCATGACGACATCAAGCTCGGCCGCGGCGACCTCGACCGGCTCTACGAGAATTTCCGCCAGACGCTGCGCAATCTCGGCCAGGCCGGCGTGCGCACCGTCTGCTACAATTTCATGACCCTGCTCGACTGGACGCGCACCGATCTCGCCGTGCCGCTGCCGGGCGGCGCGCGGGCGCTGAAGTGCAACATGCACGAGGTCGCCGCCTTCGACTGCCACGTACTGCAGCGGCCGGGCGCCGATCGCGACTACAGCCAGGACGTGCTGCAGCGGGCGAGCGAGTGGATGGACACGACGCCGGCCGAGGCGAAGACGCGCCTGCTCGCCAACATCATGGCCGGCCTCCCCGGCGCCTTCAAACGCTACGACGTCGAGGAGCTGCGCGAGGTTCTGGCCGAGCAGGCCGAGATGAACCACGCCAAGCTGCGCGCCAATCTGGTGCAGTTCCTGCAGAGCGTGCTGCCGGCGGCGGAGGAGGCCGGCGTCGTGATGTCGATCCATCCGGACGACCCGCCGCGCGACATCATGGGCCTGTCGCGCATCGTCAAGAACGCCGACGACATCGCCTTCATCCTGGAGAGCGTGCCGTCGCCGTCGAGCGGCCTGACGCTCTGCTCCGGCGCGCTCGGCGCCAATCCGGACAACGACGTGCCGGCGATCGCCAGACGCTTCGCCTCGAAGATCTTCTTCAGCCATCTGCGCAACGTCACCAAGGAGCCGGACGGCTCGTTCATGGAAGCCGACCATCTCGGCGGCGACGTCGACATGGTGGCGGTGGTGAGCGCGCTGATGGAGGAAGAGCAGCGCCGCCGCGCCGAAGGCCTGCCGAACGCCCTCATCCCGTTCCGGCCCGACCACGGCCACGACCTGATCGACGACGCGACGCGCCCGACGCATCCCGGCTATCCGGTGATCGGTCGCCTGCGCGGCCTCGCGGAGCTGCGTGGCGTCATGACCACGCTCGCGCATCAGCGCGGCTACAGGCTCGCCCTGCAATGAGCCGTGCACCCCGCATCCTGTGCGTCGGCGCGCTGACGCAGGATACGATCTTCCGGCTGGACCAGCTGCCGCGCGGCGCGGGCAAGTTCATCCCGGTCGAGGCGGTGCAGAACGCCGCCGGCATGGCGTCGAGCGCGGCAACCGCCGCGCATCGACAGGGCGCGGCGGTCTCGCTCTGGGCCAGCGTCGGCGACGACATTCTGGGCACGGAGCTGACCGCCGAACTCACCGCCGAGGGCATCGACTGCTCGGGCGTGCGCCGCGTCGCCGGCGCCCGCTCGGCGATCGCCACCATCCTCGTCGACGCGGCGGGCGAGCGCATGATCGTGCCGTTCTACGATCCGCGCGCCACGACGCCGCCGGAGGCCCTGCCCTTCGATCTCTCCGGCTTCGACGCGGTGCTGACCGACGTGCGCTGGCCGGGCGCGGCCGCGCTGGCGCTGCAGGGCGCGAAGAAGGCCGGCATCCCCGCCATCCTCGACATAGACGTCGCGGCGCGGCCGATCCTCGAGGATCTGCTGCCGCACGCCACCCACATCGTCGCCTCGGAACCGGCGGCGGCGATCCTCTGCGGCGAGGTCGCCGTCGAGGAAGCGGTATCGATGCTGCACGCCCGCACCGGCGTCTTCGTCGCGATCACCGCCGGCGGCGCCGGCACCTATTGGCGCGACGAAGCGACGGGCGCGATCCGCCACACGCCGGCGCCGAAGATCACCCCGGTCGACACGCTCGCCGCCGGCGACGTCTTCCACGGCAGCTTCGCCGTCGGCCTCGCCGAGGGCTGGGACATGGAGCGGACGATCCGCTTCGCCAGCGCCGCCGCCGCGCTCAAATGCCTGAAATTCGGTGGCCGCCTCGGCGCGCCCACCCGCGCCGAGACGCTCGCCATGCTCGAAGGACAACCGGCCTGATGACGAACCCGCTCGAACCCAGACTGCGCCGGGCCGCGATCGTGCCGATCGTGCAGCCGCGCTCCGTCGATTTCGTGCTCTCCCTCGCCGAACAGCTCGCCGAGGGCGGCGCCGAGGCGATCGAGATCGTCATGCGCAGCGACGCGGCGCTGTCGGCGCTCGAGGCCTGCCGCCAGCGCTTCCCTGAATTGCTGGTCGGCGCCGGCACGATCCTGACGACGGCCCACTACGACGCCGCCGTCAATGCCGGCGCGCAGTTCGGCATCAGCCCCGGCTTCGCGCCCGACGTCTGCGCCCATGCGAAGAAGGGGCCGATCCAGCTGGTGCCCGGCGTCCAGACGGCGAGCGAGGTGATGGCGGCGCAGGCCGCCGGCTTCCACCTCCAGAAATTCTACCCGGCCGAGCCGGCCGGCGGCACGGTGGTGCTGGCCGATTTCGCCAGCATCTTCACGTCGGTCAGCTTCATGCCGAGCGGCAAGATCCAGCAGGCCCACCTCGCCGCCTACGGCAAGCTCCGGAACATCACCTCGGTCGGCGGATCGTGGATGTACGCGGAAGGATCGGGCGAGAGCGTGAGGGACCGCATGGCGGCGTCGCTGGCCGCGATCCGCGCGGCACGCGGCTGAGGCAAGGAAGCGGTCGGCGACGCGCCGGCCGTTCGGACGGCAAATCAGGCCCGCTTGGCTGCCATGGTAGTCGAACGGGCGAAATTCGAGGGAGGAAGCCGCATGGCGGCAGCACAGGCACAACGCGCGCTGGTCACCGGCGCCGCCATGGGCATCGGCCGGGCAGTCGCCGAGCGGCTCGCCCGCGACAAGGCGTCGATGGTCCTGCTCGACCTCGCCGCCGGGCCGCTCGAAACCCTGGCCGGCGAGCTGCGCGCCGCCGGTTGCGACGTCCACACGGTGATCGGCTCCGTCGCCGACAGCGCGGTCTGCGAAAAGGCCGCCGCGCTGGCGCGTGAGAAGCTCGGTGGACTCGACCTCCTCTCCCACAATGCCGGCATCCAGCGCTACGGCACCGTCGAGACGACGGACGAAGCGCTCTGGGACGAGGTGATGAGCGTCAATTTGAAGGCGGCCTACCTGATCTCGCGCGCCGCCATGCCGATGCTGCGCGAGAGCCACGGCGCCATCGTGCTGATGTCGTCGGCGCAGGGGCTCGCCAGCCAGGAGGGCGTGCTCGCCTATTCGGTCGCCAAGCACGGGCTGATCGGCATGACGAAATCGATGGCGGTCGACTATGCGCCGCTCGGCGTGCGGGTCAACGCGGTGGCGCCCGGCGCCGTCAACACGCCGATGCTGCGCGACGCCGTGGCGCTCAATGAGAACCCGGCCGCGCTCTGGCGCGTGCTCGACGGCATGCACCCGCTCGGCCGCACCGCGCAGCCGGAAGAGATCGCCGAGGTGGTCGCCTTCCTCGGCTCCAACGCCGCCTCCTTCGTGACCGGCGAGGTCGTCCGCGTCGACGGCGGCCTGCTGTCGCGGATCGGCGGCTCGCCGCGCAAGGACTAGCCCATGTCCAACGTCACCCTTCGCGAACTCGTCAAGGTCTATGGCCGCCAGGTCGCCGTCAAAGGCATCGACCTGGAGATCGAGGCCGGCAGCTTCGTCGCCTTCGTCGGCCCGTCCGGCTGCGGCAAGTCGACGACGCTCCGCATGATCGCCGGCCTCGAGAGCGTGTCGCATGGCGACATCAGCATCGGCGGCCGCCGCGTCAACGACGTGCCCTCGCGCGATCGCGGCATCGCCATGGTGTTCCAGTCCTACGCGCTCTACCCGCACATGACGGTCTACGAGAACATGGCCTTCGCGCTGAAGGTGGCGAAGGCCTCGCGCGAGGAGATCGACCGCCGCGTCCGCCACGCCGCCGAGATCCTGCGCCTGACCGACTATCTCGACCGCCGCACCACGGCACTCTCCGGCGGTCAGCGCCAGCGCGTCGCCATGGGCCGCGCCATCATCCGCGAGCCGCAGGTCTTCCTGTTCGACGAGCCGCTGTCCAATCTCGACGCGCAGTTGCGCAGCGCCATGCGGGTCGAGATCAAGCGCCTGCACCAGCGCCTCGGCACCACCGCGATCTACGTCACCCATGACCAGATCGAGGCCATGACCATGGCCGACAAGATCGTCATCATGCGCGACGGGCTGATCGAGCAGGCCGGCGCGCCGCTCGACGTGTTCGAGCGCCCGGCAACCCGCTTCGTCGGCCAGTTCATCGGCTCGCCGGCGATGACCATCCTCGACGGCACGATCGCCCGCACCGGCGACGGCCGCCCCGGCGTCCGCCTCGCCGGCGCCGAGACCGTCCCGATCGACGCCGACGCCTTCGAGCCGCTCGCCGAGGGCACGCCGGTCTCGCTCGGGATCCGGTCCGAGGACATCGTGCCGGAGGGCCACGGCATGCCGCCCGAGCGCGCCCACCGCTTCACCGCGCAGGTCAACCTGACGGAATCGCTCGGCAACGAGACGCTGATCTTCGCCGAATTCGGCGGCGCGGACCTGACCAGCCGCATGCAGCGCCCCCGCCCCGTCGAGGAAGGCGAGACGCTGACCTTCCTGATGAACACCGAACGATTGCACCTCTTCGACGCGGCCAGCGGCCGCTCGTTGCGCAGATAACGAGAAACCGACGCATCCAACTCTGGAGGAGAGAGCCATGCAGAGGAAACTGACCAAGCTCCTGGCCGCTGTGGCCCTGGGCATGACGTTCACGGCGACGGCGGCATCCGCCGATCCCGTCACCGTCTTCCACGACAAGCCGTTCTACCAGTCGGGCTGGGACGGCCTGACCGCGACGGCGAAGAAGGACGGCATCGACCTGAACTTCAGCGCCTACGCCACCGACCAGTTCCAGGCCTATATCCAGTCGAGCCTGATGTCGGGCGAGGCGCCGCAGGCCTTCACCTGGTGGAACGGCACCAAGCTGAAGGAGATCGTCGACAGCGGCCAGCTCGCGCCGCTCGACGACCTCTGGGCCAAGAAGATCGCCTCCGGCGAATATGACGCCTCGAGCGCCGCGCCCTTCACGATCGACGGCCACATCTACGGCATGCCGACCGGGTTGAACCGCTGGGTCGTGCTCTACAACAAGGCTCTGTTCGAGAAGGCCGGCATCGCCAACCCGCCGGCGACCTGGGAAGAGCTGATCGCCGCCGCCGACAAGCTGAAGGCCGCCGGCATCACGCCGTTCAACGCCAGCATCCAGGACGGCTGGCGCGGCTTCGTGTGGTTCCAGGAACTCCTGATCCGCACCAATCCGGAAGCCTATGCCCTCCTCAACCAGGGCAAGCTCAAATACACCGACGAGCCCGTCAAGAACGTCTTCAAGATCTGGAACGAGTTCTACGAGAAGGGCTACTTCACCGATCCGGCGAGCCAGGAAGAGCCGCTCGACTTCGCCCGCGGCAAGGGCGCGATGTACCTGTTCGGTGACTGGGTCATCGGCCTGGTCGAGAAGGGCGGCATGAAGGCCGGCACCGATTTCGGCGCCTTCATCATGCCGAACGTCGACCCGTCGCTGCCGAACAACGTCATCGTCGAGGGCGCGCCGATCGTCATCACCAAGGCCGGCCTCGAGAACCCCGACGTCGCCAAGTTCGCCGACTGGTACATGAGCGAGAACGCCATGAACAGCTGGGCGACCGATCCCGGCCTCTATGCCGGCAACCTGAAGGCCAAGACGCCGAACACGATCATCACGGACATCGCGAAGATCGCCAATGACGGCAAGTACAACTCGATCACCCGCTACTGGGAGGCCTCGCCGTCCGAGATCGTCCTGCCGGCGGTCGAGGAGTTCAACCGCTTCATGACCAATCCCTCGCCGGAAGCGGCCGACAAGGCGATGGCCAACATCGAGGCGATCGCCTCGCAGTACTGGGCCAGCAAGCAGTAACGCCGGATCCCCGGCAGGACGCGACCGCGCCCTGCCGGGTCTTCGTGGAACCGCTCTTACACCTCTCCCTGAGGGAAACCTTCGCGCAGCACTGCCTTCGTCATACTGATCGGGTCTTGCCACCCTCCGCCGTCATCCCGGCGAAGGCCGGGATCCAGACACGCCGGCTTTTGGCCGATAGGCTGGGCCAGGCTTTCTTGGCCGGTGTTCATGGGCCCCGGCCTTCGCCGGGGCGACGGAGCCTTGCCCATAGGACGTGGCCAGTATGGCGAACTGGGTGTTCTGCAAAGGTCCCCCTCTGGGAGAGGTAAAGAAACGGCGTGAAATTCCGGGCTTGCGGATCTGCAATTCCGGCGCGGGAGACGAGACATGACGCAGCAACAAGCCTTCACCCTGCCGCCGGGCGCGCCCTCGATCGACGAGATGATCGCGGCGGAGCGACGCCGCGCGCGCAAGCGGCTCTGGACCGCGCTCGCCTTCATGGCGCCGGCCATCCTGTTCGTAACCGTCTTCCTGCTGCTGCCGGTCGTCTTCAACGTCTACGCGTCGCTGACGCAATGGGCGAAATTCTCCGGCTTCGACCAGTTCGCCGGCCTCGCCAACTACCAGCGCCTCGCCTCCAACCCGAAATTCTTCGACGCGACGATCAACACCATGATCTGGGTCGCGGTCTCCTTCGTCCTGCCGGCGACGATCGGCCTGTCGCTCGCCATGCTGGTGCGCGGCGTTCCGGGCGAAGAGACGTTCAAGTCGATCTTCTTCCTGCCGCGCATGTTCTCGGCCACCGCCGTCGGCGTCGTCTGGTACTATGTCTACGCGACCGAGGGCATCGTGAATGCCGGCCTGCGCGCCGTCGGCCTCGGCGACCTCGCCAGCCGCTGGCTCTACGAGAGCCACCTCGCCACCCCGGCGATGATCGTCACTCATATCTGGCAGCAGGTCGGCCTGATGATGGTGCTGCTCCTGATCGGCCTGAACGCGCTGCCGAGCGAGCCGATGGAAGCGGCCAAGGTCGACGGCGCCTCGCGCGGCCAGGTCTTCCGCCACATCGTGCTGCCGCTGCTGATGCCGACGCTGATCATGGTCACCACCGTCTCGGTGCTAGCCGGCTTCACCTCCTTCGACCTCGTCTGGGTGATGGGCCGCGACTTCCCCAACCGCTCGACGCTGACGCTCTCGGTCAACCAGTACTGGGAATCGTTCCGCGCCGGTTCCTGGGCCTATGGCGCGGCGATCGCCGTCGTGCTCGGCATCATCGCGATGAGCATCTCCTGGTCGCTCGGCGCGCTCCAGCATCGCCTCGACAAGCGCTGAGGATCCGTCATGTCCGTCACGACCACCGCCGCAGAGCCCCGCTTCGACCTGTCGACGCTCGATTTCGACGCCATCGCGCGCCGCGCCAACCCGGCCCGCACGCAACGCGTCGTGCTGTTCGCGATCACCGCCATCCTGGCGCTCGCCTGGGTGACGCCGTTCTATTACCTGGCGATCTCGATCTTCAAATCGAACGCGGAATACGGACTCGGCAATCCGCTGGCGCTGCCGACCTCGTTGACGCCGGTGTTCGAAAACGTCGCCGAGGCCTGGTCGAAGGCCAAGATGGGCTCCGGCATGCTGAACTCGCTGCTCTATGGCGTGGTCGGCGGCGGCGCGGCGATCTTCATCGCGGCGCTGGCCTCCTACGGGCTCACCCGCATCGATTTCCGCGGCAAGGGCTTCTGGTTCATGCTGATCTTCTCGGGCACCATCTTCCCGCTGCAGATGTACCTGATCCCGCTCTTCATGGGCTACAACAAGCTCGGCATGACGAATTCGCGCATCGGCATGATGCTGTTCTACACCGCCGTCTGCATCCCCTTCCCGGTGCTGGTGCTGCGCAACTACATGGCCGGCCTGCCGCGCGAGATGGACGAGGCGGCCCGCATCGACGGCTGCTCGGAGTTCCGCATCTTCCGCTCGATCATCCTGCCGAACTGCTGGGCGCCGATGGCGACCCTGTTCCTGATCCAGTTCACCTGGATCTGGAACGACCTGATCTTTTCCATGGTGCTGACCAGCCGCGAGGAAGCGCGCTCGCTCATGAACGGGCTGATGGTGCTACAAGGCAGCTACGCCAACACCACGCCGAACGTCGTGATGACGGCGACCCTGCTCGCCAGCCTGCCCAGCGTCGCGCTGTTCCTGCTGCTGCGCAGGCATTTCATGAACGGCCTGAAACTGCAGAGCCTCTAGGAGTGGAATAGCCAGAATGGCGCGAGATCGCGTGGCCCGCAGCAATTCCGTCCTCTACCCCGAAGCCGCCTCGGCCGGCTCGGTGGCGCAGCGGACCTTCGACATCCTGCTCGACGAGATCATGGCGTTCCGCCTGAAGCCCTTCGAGCTGATCTCGGAAAAGGGGATGTCGGAGGCGCTCGGCGTCAGCCGCACGCCGGTGCGCGAGGCGCTGGCCCGCCTCGCCAGCCTCGGGCTGATCGACATCTACGCCCAGCGCGGCAGCGTCGTCGCGCCGCTCCGGCTCGCCAATCTGCGCAAGTCGCAGTTCCTGCGTGAGGCGCTGGAGATCGGCCTCGTCGCCCGCGCCATCGAGAACCCGCAGCGCGACGAGCTGGTGCAGAAGCTGAAGGACGAGCTGGCGATCCAGGACACGCTGATGGCGATCTCCGACGACCGGCGCTTCTTCCAGTCGGACGAATTGTTCCACCAGCACATCGCCGCCTATGGCGGCTTCCCCGGCATCTGGGCCGATATCAGCGCCGCCAAGCTGCATATGGACCGCTTCCGCTATCTGACCTTCCCGAGCATGGACAGCATCGCCGTCGTCATCGACCAGCACCGGACCATCGCGGCGGCGATCGAGCGGGGCGACACCCACGCGGCCGAAGAGGCGATGCGGGGCCATCTGCGCCGCATCTTCTCGGTGATCGGCCTGGTGCAGGAGAGCTACCCCGAATATTTCTCGGCCTCGACGCAGCCGGAACCGTCGCGGATCCAGCGCTTCGAGGGCGAGATCCAGCTGGGCGATCCGGTTTCGTCCTGATCGGTTCGCGCCGGGGCCGCGCAATCCCCGTCCCCGTCCGACTTGAAACGCCTCGCCGGCGCGCTCTTTAGAAGCGTGGGGCGCTGGCCACGGCGCCGCAGCCGCGTCGCTTTCAATCGGGATGGATCATGAAAACCTACCAGGTCGGCTATTTCATCGGGAGTCTCGCCAAGACCTCGATCAACCGCAAGCTCTCCAGGGCGCTCATCAAGCTGGCCCCGGCGAACCTGAAATTCACCGAGATCCCGTTCAAGGACCTGCCGCTCTACAGCTACGACTACGACGCCGACTTCCCGCCGGTCGCCAAGGCGTTCAAGGCGGCGATCGCGGCGAACGACGCGCTGCTGTTCGTGACGCCGGAATACAACCGCTCGATCCCCGGCGGCCTGAAGAACGCCATCGACTGGGCGAGCCGGCCCTATGGCACCAACTCCTTCGCCCGCAAGCCGTCCGCCGTGATCGGCACCTCGCCCGGCGCGATCGGCACGGCGGTGGCGCAGCAGAGCCTGCGCAGCGTGCTCTCGTTCTGCAACGCCCCGCAGATGAACGCGCCCGAGGCCTATATCCAGTTCAAGCCCGGCCTGATCAGCGACGAAGGCGAGGTCCGCGACGAGTCGACCGAGCAGTTCCTGCGCGACTACATGGAGGCCTTCCACATCTTCATCGCCCGCGTGATGCAGGTCCTGCCGCGCGACGCGTAGATGCGAAGGCACCCCGGCGGACCAGCCGGATACCCGGCGGCCATTGACGCCGCTCGGGCACCCTCCTATTCCACATATATGCAATAGCGCTGAACGCCAGCGAAGGGTGCGCCCATGAAGCCCGGACCGCAACGCCGCGCCGCCGCCGCCATCGGCGACGCCAAGGCCCCGCGCCGCGCGCGCGTCAGCGGCATGGACCGCGCCCTGCAGATCCTCGACCATCTCCACGTCACCGGCGCGCCGGCCGGCGCCTATGCGATCGCCAAGGCGATCGGCGCGCCGCTCTCGACCGTCTATGTGGTGATCGACGAACTGGTCGAGCGGGACATGCTGACGCGGCGCGCCGACGGCCTCGTCTGGCTCGGCCCCCGGCTCTACCATTACGGCCTCGCCTATCAGCGCTCGCTCGATTTCCTCGCCGAGGCGAGCCACGTCATGCACGAGCTCGGCCGCGAGATCGGCGAGGCGGTGCAGATCTGCGGCCTCGACGGCGACCACATGGTCGTCCTCGCAATGGCCGACGGCCCCGGCCATTTCCGCGTCATGTCGGAAGTGGGCACGCGCGTGCCGCTGAACTGGACGGCGTCGGGCCGGCTGCTGATCGGCCACCTGCCCGAAGCGGAGCGGATCGCGCTCTTCCGCGGCAGCGCCCGCGTCTCGCCGACCGAGCGCGCCGAGACGGACGCGGTGGCGCTGTCGCGGCTCGCGGCCCGCGCCTTCGCGGAGCGGCTCTCGATCCAGATCAGCGAGACGGACTTCCTCGTCTCCTGCGTCGCCTCGCCGATCTGCGACGCGTCGGGAAAATGCGTGGCGACGATCTCGATCGTCCTGCCCGAGCACAAGGCCGTCGCCAATCCGGAGCTCTATGCCGACGCGGTTCGCAACGCCTCGGCGACGATCGAGCGCCGGCTCGGCTGGCGCGAGCGCTAGGCGGCTCAGTCCTCGACGGCGATCACCGCCTCGATCTCGACGGTGATGCGGTTCGGCAGCGAACCCATGCCGACGGCCGAGCGGGCGTGACGGCCCTTCTCCTCGCCGAACACGGCCAGGAACAGGTCCGAGCAGCCATTGATCACCTGCGGATGAGCGGTGAAATCCGGCACGGCGTTGACCATGCCGAGAAGCTTGACCACCCGCCGCACCCGATCCAGCGAGCCAAGCGCGTCCTGCATCACGGCCAGCAGGTTGATGCCGGTGATGCGGGCGTGGTCATAGGCCTGCTCGACCGTCACGTCGGCGCCGACCTTGCCATGATGCTCGAAGCCATCCGGCTGCATCGGCCCCTGTCCCGACAGGAACAGCAGGTTGCCCTCGCGCACATGGGTGACGAAATTCGCCACCGGCAGCGGCGGGCGCGGCAGCTCGATCCCCAAAGCGCGCAGCCGGTCATGGGGGGAGTTACCCTCCGCAGCGGCGGTGATAGGCTTGCTCATCGGACCATCCGTTTCCCGCGCCGCAAGGGCACATTCGAAATTCCGGGCGACGCGCGAAGCCGAGACGCCCGGTCGATAATTCCATATCTGTGGAATTGCGATCACTAGAATGGAACGTTAGCATTCTGCTTCATCAGGTCAAGCGCAGCGTGCCTTCGGCAAGGAAACGCTGCCCGGGGGACGGGTGACGAGCATGACGACGGCAGGCGTTTCGAGAGGGCCCGGGCGGCTGGCGGGCAAGGCGGCGATCGTCACGGGCGCCGCCGGCGGCATCGGCCGCGCCACCGTCGAGGCCTATCTGCGCGAGGGCGCCAGCGTGGTGGCGATGGACCTCGCGCCACGGCTCGCCGCGACCCGCTACGCGGAGCCCGGCGCCATCCCGATCGCCTGCGACCTCGCCGACCGCGCCGCGATCGACGCGGCGATGGCCGACGCGGTCGCCCGCCTCGGCGGCCTCGACATCCTCGTCGCCGGCGGCGCGCTCAAGGGCGGCACCGGCAGTTTCCTCGATCTCTCGGATGCCGACTGGGACCGCTATGTCGACGTCAACCTGACCGGAACCTTCCTCACCTGCCGGGCCGGCGCCCGCGCCATGGTGGCGGCCGGCGCCGGCAAGAACGGCCGCACCGCGCGCATCATCACCATCGGTTCCGTCAATTCCTTCATGGCCGAGCCGGAAGCGGCCGCCTATGTCGCCGCCAAGGGCGGCGTCGCCATGCTGACCCGCGCCATGGCCGTCGACCTCGCCCGCCACGGCATCCTCGTCAACATGATCGCGCCAGGCCCTGTCGACGTGACCGGCAACAATACCGGCTACAGCGAACCGCGCCTCGCCGAGCAGGTCCTCGACGAGGTGACGCTGGCCAGGCCCGGCCTGCCGGAGGAAGTGGCGACCGCCGCGATCTTCCTGGCCGAGGACGGTTCGAGCTTCATCACCGGCTCGACGATCACCATCGACGGCGGCCTCTCCGCCATGATCTTCGGCGGCATGCGGGAAGGCCGACGCTGATGCGCCCCCTCCCCGTCCTGCATGGTTCAGATGATGGAGGGCGGGCATTGCAGGCGATCGACGCAGGCGAGCGCCAGATCCGCGTGGCGGCGGGCATCCTTCAGCGTGAAGGCGAGATGGCCGGGCAGCAGCGTGTCGAAGTCACGCGCGGCGAGCACCCGCACCGTCTCGCAGATCGCGGCGATGTCGCAATCGGCGATGTCCTGGATTGCCACCTTGCCGCCATGGAACAGCGCGTCGCCGGCGACGAGCATGCGCCGGCGCGGCGTGGTGACGAGATAGGAGACGTGGTCGCGGCTGTGGCCCGGCGTCGGGATCATCTCGACCGTCACGTCGCCGAAGCGTCGCGTCTCGCCGGGAGACCAGACGCGGTCGACCGGGCAGGCGCGATAGGCGTAGTCCAGCGGATAGACGCCGCCGCGCTTCGCCTTGCCGAGGCTGATCCCCTCCTCGTCACCGGCAGCCACCATCGCCGCCGTCGCCGCGCCGGCATGGATGGTGAGGCCGAGCCGCTCGCGCAAAACCGCCGCGCCGCCGGAATGGTCGGCATGGCCATGCGTCAGGAACAGGTGGCGGATCCGCGCCGGATCAATGCCGTCCTCGGCGAGCACGGCGAAGACCTGCTCCGGGAAGCGGCCGGCGCCGGCGTCGAACATCAGCCAGCCCTCCTCGGCCTCGACCAGGAAGACGTTGCAGTCATAGTTGTCGGTCAGGTCGAACCCGCCGCCGCCGCTCATCACCAGATAGAGCCCCGCCTCGATACGCATCGCCTCACCGTCTCCCCGTTTCCACGACGCCACCCCTCGGGGCCGTGCCGATCACCGCATTTCTAGACATCGAGCCGCCGGCCCGGCCGACGGCGAAACCGCATCACGAAGGACACCAAACATGCATACGGGCGCCTTTTCCGACATCGACTGGGACAAGGACGGCAAGCAGGTCGGCTTCTTCAGCTTCCCCTATTCGATCGACCGCTCGCCCTACTACCAGATCAAGATGCCGGTCTGCCGGATCAGGAACGGCGACGGCCCGAGCCTGGTGCTGATGGCCGGCAACCATGGCGACGAATATGAGGGCGAGCTGACGCTCCTGAAGGCGATCCGCCTGATCGAGGCCGCCGACATCCAGGGCGCGCTGACCATCCTGCCGGCGGCCAACACCCCGGCCGTGATGGCGGCGAAGCGCTGCTCGCCCTTCGACGGCGGCAACATGAACCGCGCCTTTCCCGGCAATCCCTATGGCGGCCCGACCCAGCGCATGGCGCATTACATCGAGCACGAGATCTTCCCGCGCCACGAGGTGGTGCTCGACCTGCATTCGGGCGGCACCAGCATGGACCACCTGATCTGCAGCCTGATCGAGCGGCTGGGCGATGCCGAGCGTTACGCGCGGGGGCTGGAGCTGATGAAGGCGATGCGCCTGCCCTATGGCATGATCGCCGACAACGGCCCGGATTCGCCGACCTCGATGGCGGCGGCGCTGCGCGCCGGCTGCATCGCGCTGTCGGGCGAGTTCGGCGGCGGCGCGACCGCCACCAAGGCGACGATGGCGGTGACGCAGCGCGCCGTCGACAACCTGCTGCTCGCCCTCGGCCTCACCAGCCGACCGATCCTCTACACCGATACCGATCGCGGCCCGGAAACGGTGGTGCTGGCGACCGGCGGCCAGTCGCTCTTCGTCTATGCCGAGCGCGAGGGCTGGTTCGAGCCTGCCGTCGAGATCGGCGACACGGTGGCGGCCGGCGACGTCGCCGGCTGGCTGCATGACCTGGAACGGCCACTGGAGGCGCCCGCGGTTCTGCATTTCAGGGAGGCCGGCATCGTGCTGTCGCGCCGGCTGCACACGCACAGCCAGTCGGGCGACTGCCTGCTCAACCTGGCGCGCTTCGCCTGAACCGCGCGGGCCTGGATCGGGCCGGCGCACGGGCCGGCCCGGACGAATGAGGATCATCGCGGCGCGCCCTGCGGTGACGATCGGAACAAACGACGGGCCTTGACCCGCGAGGTCACCATGTTAGGCTTCCGTTGTAGTGAATTCAATTCTGTAACTATGGAATAAATTCATCACCGTTGGCGAGCGATCGGAGTTTCAAGGCGCGGCGGACTTCAAGGACCGCGCCGCCCCGTCCCGCCGGCACACCGCATCCAGGGTTCAGCAACGGGGAACGACATGCTGAGATCCAATTTCAAGACGGCCACGGCCGCGCTGCTCGCCACGCTCCTGTCCGGCACGGCCGCCCTTGCCGACATCACCATCCTGGCCTGGCCCGGCGAGCCGTCGGAATCCGCCTTCCGCAAGGTGCTCGACCTCTACAATACGACGGAAGGCGCCAAGAACAACTCGAAGGCCTCGGTCATCTATTTCAGCCAGCAGGGCTTCAAGGAGAAGATGCTGGCCGACGTCGCTGCGGGCTCGAAGGAGTTCGACGTGATGCTGACGGCGACCTATGACGTCGGCCTCTACGCGCCGTTCATGACGCCGATCGACGACATCATCACCGAGGACGTCTACAAGGTCGTCTCCAAGAACTCGATCGAGACGCAGAAGTATGAGGGCAAGACCTACGGCATCCCGACCGATCTCAGCCTGCACTTCCTCTATTACCGCAACGACCTGATCGACCAGCTGAATTCCGATCCGGCCTGGAAGGCGAAATACGAGGAGATCTCCGAGAAGATCCTCGGCAAGAAGCTGTCGCCGAAGCCGGCCGACCAGTGGAACTGGGACGATTTCATCGCCTCGGCGCTGTTCTTCACCAAGTCGATCAATCCCGACAGCCCGACCCGCTACGGCACCGTGCTGCAGATGAAGAACCTGCTCTACAACATCATGCTGTGGCAGGGCACGGTCGCCTCGAACGGCGGCGACTGGCGCGACAAGGACGGCAACATCACCATCGACTCGCCGGCCTACAAGCGCGGCCTCGAGATCTACAAGATCATCACCGACAACGAGGCGACGCCGGGCGACAGCTCGACCTATGAATATGGCGAAGCCAACAGCGTCTTCGGCGCCGGCCAGGTCGCCTTCATGCTGCAGTGGAACGCCGCCGTGCCGGAGTTCAACGACGCCACCAAATACCCGGCCGTTGCCGGCAAGCTCGGCCTCAGCCACGAGCCGGCCGGCTCGGAAGGCCCGAAGACCCACTTCCACAGCCTCGGCCTCGGCATCAACAAGAACTCCGACAAGCAGGACGAGGCGAAGAAGTTCCTCTCCTGGCTCGGCAGCTCCGACGCGCTGACGCTCTACGCCAAGGAAGGCGGCTCGCCGCCGCTCGCCGAGGGTCCGCTGGCGGTGATCGCCGCCGACCGGCCGGAAATGGCGCTGATGGGCGAGCACGCCGCCAAATACGGCTTCGTCATGAACGGCGGCACCAGCGCCAAGGCGCTCGGCATCTACACCAACCAGGCCGAGAACTTCACCGGCTACTGGACCGGCGAGATCGAGGAGGACGAGGCGATCGCCAACGTCACCGCCGACATGAAGAAGGCATTCGCGCCCTAAGCCATCTGCCCACTGAACGGACTGTCGCGGCTCCGCCCGCGGCAGTCCCGGCCCCGGAGCGAGAATGTCCGACGCGACCAGTTTCGAACAACAGCAGCGCGCCTCGGCGCGGGTCCTGCTCGTGCCCCTCTGCCTGTTCATGGCCGCGCTGCTCGGCTTCCCGACGCTGATCAACCTCTGGTACTCGTTCAGCGACGTGTCGTTCCAGAACCTGGTCGGCAGCTTCGTCGGGCTCGACAACTACGTCGCCGCGCTCTCCAATCCGAAGATGTGGCAGGCGCTCGGCTTCTCGCTGAAATTCGCCGTCCTCTGCACGGTGATCGAGGTCGCCGCCGCCCTCGTCCTCGTCTTCATCCTGCATCCGCTGCTGGTGAAGCGGCCCTGGATGACCGCCATCCTGATGCTGCCGATGATGGTGTCGCCGGCGCTGATGGGCGTCATGTACCGGCTGATCCTGAACGAGTTCACCGGTCCGATCCCGGTCTATCTCGAGATGATGGGCTACGGCGTCAACTTCCTCGGCCGCGGCAACATCTACAAGACCATCGTCGCCATCGAGGTACTGCAGTGGACGCCGTTCGCGTTCCTGATCCTGCTCACAGCGCGCCAGACCATTTCCTACGAGTTGGAGGAAGCCGCGGCCGTCGACGGCGCCACCGGCTTCCGCTCGAGCTTCCACATCCTGCTGCCGCTGATGATACCGGCGCTGGTGATCGTCCTGTTCGTGCGCTTCATCGACAGTTTCCGCGTGTTCGACCACATCTACGTGCTGACCGGCGGCGGTCCCGGCAACCTCACCACCTCGATCAGCATCTACATCTACAAGCTGTTCTTCGTGCAGCACACGCTTGGCGAGGCGGTCGCCGTCTCGATCCTGCTGCTGCTGATGTCGCTCGCGCTGATCGCCTCGGCGATGCGCCTCGTCGTGCGGAGGAGCTGAGATGATCGTCACCCGCCGCTCCCGCCTCGACGGCGTCGTTCACGCCGGCCGCTGGATCGTCTTCGTCGCCGTCGCCATCCTGGTCAATTTCCCGGTGCTCTCGACCATCCTGACCTCGTTCAAGACCAACGCCGACATCAACGCCTATCCGCCGAAATGGATCTTCGAGCCGACGCTCGAGCACTACCGCGCCGTGCTCGCCTCGCCGAACATCGACTACGGCCACTACATCCTGAACAGCGTCATCATCGCGACGACCGGCACGCTCTTCGCCATCCTGCTGACGCTGCCGGCCGCCTATGCGATGGCGCGGCACAAGATCGGCACCGGCTGGCTGCTGCCGGTCATCACCAACCTGCGTGCCCTGCCGCTGATCATCTTCGCGATCCCGTTCTACTTCATGTACAAGCAGGTCGGCCTGCTCGACACCCGGCTCGGCCTCGCGCTGATCTCCTGCATCATCAACATCCCGGTCGCGCTGGTGCTGTTCGTCGGCTTCGTGCAGGACGTGCCGCGCGAGCTCGACGACGCGGCACGGATCGACGGCGCCTCGATGTGGAAGACGCTCTGGCACGTCGTGCTGCCGCTGAGCCGGCCGGTGATGCTGGCGGTGTTCCTGCTCTCGTTCATCTACAGCTGGAACGAGTTCCTGTTCGGCCTGATCCTGACGACGAAGAGCGCCGTGCCGGTGACCGTCGGCGCCACCTTCTTCGTCACCTCGCGCGGCATCGAATGGGGCCCGACCTCGGCCGCCATCACGCTCGGCATCCTGCCGCCGCTGATCCTCGGCCTGTTCGCCTATCCCTATATCGGCAAGTCGATGCTTGCCGGCGCCGTCAAGGGCTGACCGCCCCGTCCATCGTTCGTCTCACGGTGATGCCATGCAACCGACCGCCTATACCGACGCCGCCCGCCGCATTCGCGGCCATGTCCGCCGCACGCCGCTGGTGCCGGCCGCGCCCTCGCCTCGCCGAGCAGAGGGGGCCGATCTCTGGTTCAAGCCGGAATGCCTGCAGGTCTCCGGCTCGTTCAAGGCGCGCGGCGCGTTCAACGGCGTGCTGTCTCTGCCGGACGACGTGCGGAAGCGCGGCGTCGTCACCGCGTCGGGCGGCAACTTCGGCGCGGCGATCGCCTATGCGGCCGAGCAGCTCGGCGTGCCGGCCAGCATCTGCGTGATGACGACCTCCACCGAGCTCGCCCGCAAGCGCATCGCCTCCTATGGCGCGGAGCTGCACGTCGTCGGCCAGTTCTGGGACCTCTCCTGGGAAGCCGGGCGCAAGCTTGCCGAGGAACGCGGCGGCGCGCTGCTGCATCCCTTCGCCGACGAGGCGACGATCGCCGGCCAGGGCACGATCGGGCTCGAGATCCTCGAGGACATGCCCGACGTCGACACCGTCGTCGTGTCGATCGGCGGCGGCGGCCTGATCGCCGGCATCGCCGAGGCGATCAAGCAGCGGAAGCCGGGCGTGCGCGTCGTCGGCGTCGAGACGGTCGGCTGCCCGACGCTCTACGAGGCCCGCAAGGCCGGCCATCCGGTCATGCTCGAGAATGTCGTCACCAACGTTCCGATCCTCGCGGCGCGGTCGACCGAGCCGATCAATTTCGAGATCATCGAGCGCTGCGTCGACGAGATCGTGCTGGTGCCGGAGGACGAGCCGGTCGGCGCGGCGGAATGGATGTGGAAGAACACCGGCCTCGCGGTCGAGCTCGGCGCCGCGACGGCCGCCGCCGCCGTCCTCAACGGCCACGTCAGGATCGCGCCCGGCGAGAGGACGGTGGTCGTCCTCTGCGGCAGCGGCCATGACGGGCTGGGGCTGAAGGGCTGAGGAGCCATTACCGGCCTTCAACATCCTGAGGAGGCTTGCGGCAGCAAGCCGTCTCGAAGGACGCACGACCTTCGAGAGCTGCAGGACCATTCTGCGTGCTTCGAGACGGCCCTTCGGGCCTCCTCAGCATGTTGAGAATGGCGTTGCGCGAGGATCCCCTCAGGAAGAGGTAGAGACGAGCGCCACATTCGCCGGGCCTGACCCGGGATCCATCCAGCCGGGTTCCAGGGCGCCTGGACGGTCACGCCTTGCGCGGCATGGATCCCCGCCTTCGCGGGGATGACGAGGACCGCACGACGCGGGACCGCGGGTCCCCCTCGCCCGCCCTACCCCTTGGCGCGCTTTTCCAGCATCGCGAAGAACACCACGGTCATCGCCAGCACGATGACGAGCAGCACGAAGGCGGCGGCCGCGCCCTCGTTGATCGAGAGGCCGAGGAAGGCCTGGCGGTAGGCGAAGAAGCTCAGCACCTCGGTCGCCGTGCCGGGGCCGCCCTTGGTCAGCACATAGGGCAGGTCGTAGGTGCGGAATTCGTTGATCAGCTGGATGATGACGGTGATCGCCGCGACCGGGCGCAGCATCGGCAGCGTCAGGAACCAGAACTGCTGCAGCGGACGGGCGCCGTCGACCTCGGCCGCCTCGTAGGGCTCGCGCGGCAGCGAGGCGAGACCGGCCGCCAGGATCAGGATGACGAAGGACATCTGCTGCCAGACATCGATGAAGGCCATGGTCCAGAGCGCCAGGTTGGGCGAGCCGAGCCAGTCGAAGCGCGGCAGGCCGATCGTCTCCATCAAATGGTTGATGATGCCGAGATTGGGCTGCAGCAGCATGCGCCAGATCAGCGCCACGCTGACCGGCGACATCGCCATCGGAATGGTGAGGATGGCGAAGTAGATCGGCTTGGTCCTGACGACCCGGTTCAGCATCAGCGCGATGCCGAGGCCGACGACGAACTGCACGGCGACGGTGACGACCGAATACTTCACGGTCAGCCAGGTGGCGTTCCAGAAGCGCTCGTTCGCCATCATGGTGGCGAAGTTGTCGACGCCGACGATCGGCAGGATGGCCGGCTTCATCAGCGTGTAGGACGAGACCGAAAGCAGGCAGGCATAGAGCAGCGGAAAGCCCATGACGATGGCGAGCAGCAGCATGCCCGGCGCGGCGAAGCCCCAGCCGATGCGGATCTCGCGCTCTGCAAATCTCTTCCAGCCCGTCATCACTCTACCGTCCGCTCTTGCGTCATGCGCGGCCGTGCCACGCGGGTGTCCGGAGCGCGGCGGGCCGCCGCGCTCCGTCGTGTCTTCAGGGCCGGCTTACTTGGCCAGCAGTTCCTCGAGGCCCTTGTGGGCCGCCTCGAGCGCCGCGTCGGTCGTCACCTCGCCGCCACCGGCCTGCGACAGGCTGGTGCCGAGCACGTCCTCGTACTGCGCCGAATAGGCGAAGATCGGGAACGACTTGCCGGTCGCCACGACGTCCTGGGCGGTCTTGTAGTAGGGGTACTTCTCCAGCACCTTGGCGTCCGTGTAGACGTCGGCGCGGACCGGCGCATGGCCCTGCAGGGCGCGGGCGACGGAGACGTCCCTGCTCTGCACCCACTGGATGAACTTCCAGGCGGCTTCCTGCTCTTCCGGGGTCACATTCTTCGGAATGCCCCAGCCCCAGCCGCCGCTCTCGCCATGACCGCCGGGCATGACCGACAGCGCGACCTTGCCGGCGACCTCGGGGCACTTCTCGGCATTGTCGACCTGCGGCAGCATCCACCAGTAGGTGACCATGCTGAACGCCTTGCCGCTGCACATCAGGCGCAGCGTGTCGTCAAGCGTCGCCGAGAGCGCGCCCTGCTGGGCACCGTTCTTGATGTTGTCGACATAGAGGTCGATCGCCACCTTGCCCTCGGGGCTGTTGAGCGTGACCTTCTTGCCGTCGCCGAGATAGGAACCGCCGGCCGAGAACAGGTAGTTCGAGAACTCCATGCTGTTCGGATCGCCGCGCTGGCCCTGCATCGCCGCGCCGGCGACGTCGGCATTCGCCTTCATGAACTTCGAGATCTCGACATAGTCGGCGAGCGTCGTCGGAACGGCGAGTTCCTTGCCGGTCGCGGCCTTGAAGGCTTCCTTGAGCTTCGGATCCTCGAGCAGGTCCTTCCGGTAGAGCAGGCCCATCGAGTAGTTGTACATCGGCAGGATCTGGAGGCTGTCCTCCGTGCGGCCGAGCAGGTCGAGGGTCGACGGGATGAACGGCGACAGGTCGTAGTTCGACTTCTCGACGAACGGCTTCAGGTCGGCGAGCCAACCGGCGGCCGGGAATTCACCGGCCCAGAGGAAGTCGACCTCGAGCAGGTTGTAGTAGCTCTGCGGCGAGACGAGCTGCGACACCAGCTTGTCGTGCATGTCGCCATAGCCGATCTTCTCGAACTCGACCTTGATGCCGGTCTCCTTCTCGAAATCGGGCAGCATCGCCTCGATGATCTGCGTCTCGGGCACGTCCTCCATGAGCGCCCGCAGCACGATCTCGTCGGCGTTGGCGGGCGAAGCCGCCATCAGCGCGCCGATGCCGGCGGCCGCATACAGAACTTTCTTCAGCGTCATTGATGTTCTCCCTCTCTCTGCCGGCAGTGCCCGGGTCCCTCCGGGCCTATTTGACACCGCCGAACGTCAACCCCTGGATGATGAAGCGCTGGATGAAACGCGATGCGATGACGAGCGGCAGGATGGCCAGCACCACGCCCGCCGAAACCTTGGCGATCTGCACCCCGTTCGAGGTCTGTAGCGCCGCCAGCGAGACGGGGATCGTCGCCGTCTGCGGCCCGCTCAGGACCAGCGCGAACAGGAATTCGTTCCACGACAGGATGAAGCCGAGCACGCCGGCCGCCGCGATGCCGGGCAGCGACACCGGCACGACGATGCGCCAGAACGCGCCCCAGGCGGTGGCGCCGTCGGTCTGCGCCGCCCATTCCATGTCGACCGGCACGCCCTCGAAGAAGCCCATCAGGATCCAGGTCAGGAACGGCAGGTTCAGCGCCGAATAGACGAGGATCAGGCCGGGCAGCGAGTTGGTCAGGCCGGCGCCGCGCAAAAGCGCGAAGGCGGGCAGCACCAGCGCCACGGGCGGCAGCATCTGGGTGGCGAGCACGACGAAGCGGGCGAAGCGGCCGCCGGTGCGGAAGCGGGCGAAGGCGTAGCCGGTGCAGGCCGCGAAGGGCAGAGCCAGGACGACGGAGCCGAGCGCCACGATCAGGCTGTTGACGTAGAAGGTGCCGAAGCGGTTCTTCTCGAACAGGCCGGCATAGTTGTCGAGCGTGAACGCCGGCAGGATCTCCGTGCTGTAGGACATCGATTCCGGCACGAAGCTGGTGCGCAGCGCCCAAAGCGGCGGCAGGAGCACGACCACGCATGCCAGGATCAAACCGAAATGCAGGCCGAACTTGCGCATGGGTTCCTCGCCCTGATTAGCGGCCGACCGGCAGAGGCGGCCGCGCGACCACCTTGCCGGTTTCGGCATCGAAAAGATGCATGGGCTCGACGTCGACATAGAGATCGACGGTCGAGTCGACGGGCGCGAAGAAATGCCGTCCGAGGCGCGCCTGGATCTCGACGGGCTTGTCGCGGCCGACCATGCCGATCAGCACGTTCTCGGCGCCCAGCGCCTCGACGGCCACGACCTTGACGGAAATGCGCTGCCACTCGGGGTGCGCCTGCGTCTCGTAGATGTCCTCGGCGCGGATGCCGGCCGTGATCGGCCCGCCCGCCTTATGGACATAGGGCAGATAGTGCTTGCGCGGCACGGTGAGGCGCGTCTCCGCGTCGACCCGGACGACCAGGTCCTCGCCCTCGTGCTCGAGCTGCGCGCCGACCAGGTTCATCGGCGGCGTCGCCAGGAAGCGCGCCACGAAGGTGTCGGCCGGGTTGGCGTAGACGTCGAGCGGTCGGCCATGCTGGATCAGCCTGCCGTCCTTCATGATGCAGATGCGGTCGCCCATGGTCATCGCCTCGACCTGGTCGTGCGTGACATGGACGATGGTGCGGCCGAGGCGACGGTGCAGCTTGACCAGCTCGAGCCGCATCTCGGCGCGCAGCTGGGCATCCAGGTTGGAGAGCGGCTCGTCGAGCAGGAAGGCTTCCGGCTCACGCACGATGGCGCGGCCGAGCGCGACGCGCTGGCGCTGGCCGCCGGAAAGCGCGCCGGGCTTGCGCTGCAGCAGATGGCCGAGGCCGAGCAGGTCGGCGGCGCCCGCCACCTTGGTCTCGATCTCGGAGGAGGAGACGCCGCGCATCTTCAGGCCGAAGGCCATGTTGTGCCAGACCGACATGTGCGGGTAGAGCGCGTAGCTCTGGAAGACAACGGCGATGTTGCGATCGCGCGGCGCGACGCCGTTGACGCTACGCCCGCCGATGCGGAGCTCGCCGGCCGAGATGCTCTCGAGGCCCGCGATCATGCGCAGCGTGGTCGACTTGCCGCAGCCGGACGGCCCAAGGAAGATCACGAACTCGCCGTCTTCGATCTTGAGATCGACATCGCGCACGCCATAGGCGCCGTTCGCGTAGATCTTGGAAACGCGATCAAGCTCAATCGAAGCCATGTTGTTCCTCGTGCGGCGAAAGCGCCCGGCCCTCCGCCGCGCCTTCCGCGTTCGGCCGGCACCGGGCCGACCTCCCTCGTAGCGGCGATTGTAGGCGAACAAATTCAAACGCCTCAAGGAGCAATTTTGGTCGATCGTGTTCAAATTTTAGCGTTGCACCCGATGCAACCACGCCCGCACAAGACAGAAGCATTTGAAAAATAGTGATAAATTGCCGATTCAGCACGAACAGGAACGAAATTGCCGCATGTGACTTTTCCACACCCACCCGACGACATCAACATGATCGCACAATTATCAACGCGACGTGTTTGAATTTGTTTGGGGCGCTGCTATGGTCGGTGTCGCAGCCTTTTGACGGTCCTCGAGGAGAGAGAATTGCCGAAACAGCCTGCCGCGCACCGGACCTCCGTCGCCGACGTCCCGGCGCGGCCTCGCCTGCCGGAAATGCGCCAGGCCGCCATCCTGGAGACACTGCGCCTGAACGGCGCCGTGCATGTCGCGGAGATCGCGGCGGCGCTGCAGGTTTCCGACATGACCGTGCGGCGCGACCTGCTCGAGCTCGAGCGCGCCGGCCGGCTGGTACGCACCCATGGCGGCGCCATCAGCGCCGCCGCGACGCCCACCGTCACCATGGACAGCGAGGAGCCGGACTTCGAGTCCCGCCTGCGCCGCCAGCGCTCGGGCAAGGAGCGGATCGCCGCCCGCGCCGCCGCGCTGGCGCTGGCCCATCGCGCCATCGCCCTCGATGTCGGCACCTCGACCTATCTGATGGCGCAGCACCTGCGCGAGCGCCCGCATGCCAAGATCTTCACCAACAGCGTGCGCGCCGCCACCCTGCTTTCGGCCGGCCAGGCCGAGGTCTATCTCGCCGGTGGCCGGGTCCGCGGCGACGAGCTTTCCGTCGGCGGCGCCGAGGCCGTGGCACAGTTCGAGAAGCTCTGGTTCGACATCTGCTTCGTCGGCCTGTCCGGCGTCACCGAGGACGGGCTGTTCGACTATTCGATCGAGGACGTCGAGTTGAAGAAGGTCTATCTCGGCCGCTCGGGCATCAAGGTGGCGCTCTGCGACGCCTCGAAGTTCCAGCGCATGTCGCTCGTGCATGTCGCGACGCTCACCGACATCGACGTCCTGATCACCGACGCCGCACCGCCGCCACCGATCGCGGCGGCGCTCGAGGCGGCACGCGTCGATGTCCAGATCGCCCCTTAACGAGGCTCGCCTCACCCTATCCTGTCATCCCAATTGAATGGAGCGGACTATGGTTTTCGATTTCTTCGGCGACAAGAAGAAGGTCGTCATCTCGATGTCTCATATCGGCGCCCTTCCGGGTTCGCCGCTGTATGACGCCAAGGGTGGCCTCAACAAGCTGATCGACGACGCGATGGCCGATGTCGAGAAGCTGCAGGCCGGCGGCGTCGACGCCATCATGTTCGGCAACGAGAACGACCGCCCCTACGTGTTCAAGGGCGCCCCGGAAGCGATCGCCGCCATGTCGGCCATCGTGCAGGCGATCAAGCCCGAGCTGAAGGTGCCGTTCGGCGTCAACTTCCTCTGGGATCCGATCGCCTCGGTGTCGATCGGCGCGGTGACCGGCGCCTCCTTCGTGCGCGAGATCTTCACTGGCGTGTTCGCCTCCGACATGGGCGTGTGGGAGCCGAACTGCGCCCAGGCCTCGCGGCTCCGCCACAATCTCGGCCGCGATGACATGAAGCTGCTCTTCAACATCAACGCCGAGTTCGCGCATTCGCTCGACCAGCGTCCGATCGAGCTGCGCGCCAAGAGCGCCGTGTTCTCCTCGCTCGCCGACGCCATCCTGGTCTCCGGCCCGATCACCGGCGAGCCGGCCGACGCGTCGAACCTGCGCAAGGTCGCCGAGACCGTGAAGACGGTACCGATCTTCGCCAATACCGGCGTCAACATCGACAACGTCACCGACATATTCAACTACGCCTCCGGCGTCGTCATCGGCACGCATTTCAAGGTCGACGGCTACACCTGGAACGCCGTCGACGCCGACCGCGTCAAGCGCTTCATGGACGTCGTGAACAAGCTGCGCTGATCGCAACGAACACCCCTCCGGCCGGACGCCTCCGGCCGGAGGAACCTCGTTTCGCCCGGGCGCGCGGCGCCATCTGTGGGCGAAATGTCATACAACCAGACCACCGTGTGATTTTCTGACGCCTTCCCCAGCGTCCGCCCCATCTTCCCTGCCAATCATCGTTTGAATGCGACGCGGATTCCCCTTAGACGAGGGTATGCGGCTGCGCAGGCCCGCCACGGTGCCCGCACCTGCCGAAGATTGTCATCTGGCGAACCACGGCGTCGGCCCGACGGCGGCCGGTTCAACGCTTGCTCGAGGAAGAAAACATGGCCCTGGAAAAGATCGCGGGCGTTCGCGCCGCGGCCCGTGACGTCGAACCGTTCGTCGCCGAGCTGTTCATCGCAGCCGGCGTGAACCGCGAGAGCGCCGAAGCCTGCGCCCGCGCCGTGGTCGACGCCTCGTCCCGCGCCTATGACACGCATGGCGTCCGCCTGATCCCGTTCTACATGCAGGGCCTCGACGGCGGCCGCATCAACAAGACGCCGTCGCTCACCGTCACCGAGAAGGCCGCCTCGGCCGTGCATGTCGACGCCGATGACGGCCTCGGCCACTACGCCAGCTACCGCGCCATCGACGAGGCGGCCAAGCTCGCCGAGAAGACCGGCGTCGCCGTCGCGACCGTCGGCCGCTCGACCCATCACGGCGCCACCGGCGTCTACACGCGCTACGCCGCCACCAAGGGCTTCGTCGCCATCGGCATGACGCACGCCGACGCCATGGTGATCCCGCATGGCGGCGCCTCGGCCTTCTTCGGCACCAACCCGCTCTCCTTCGCCGTGCCGGTCGAGGGCGAGGATCCGATGGTGCTCGACATGGCGACCAGCTCGATCCCGTTCAACCGCGTCGGCCTGCGCCGCGCCACCGGCCAGCCGCTGCCGGAAGAGGTCGCCGTCGACGACAAGGGCGTGTTCACCACCGACGCCAACGCGGCCGTCTGGGTCGCCCCGGTCGGCGGCGCCGATTTCGGCTACAAGGGCTCGGGCCTCGCCGGCATGGTCGACCTGCTCTGCTCGGCCTTCACCGGCATGGGCCACGGCAACACGCTGGCCGCCTTCAACGGCCCGGACTTCGCCAAGCCGATCCAGATCGGCCATTTCTTCATCGTGCTGTCGCCGGCTGTGTTCCAGGCGCTGTCCGCCTTCGACGCGCGCATCTCGGCCTTCCTCGCCGACCTGCGCGCCCAGCCGGCCAAGCCCGGCCAGAAGGTCTATGCCCCGTCCGACATCGAGAAGGCCGAGGCGAAGCAGCGCGCCGTCGAAGGCATCCCGGTCGACAACGTCACCTGGGGCGCGCTCGAGGGCTTCGCCGCCAAGCTCGGCGTCAAGGTCCCGGCCGCGACCGCCGACAACGGCTGACGCCCAGCGTCTCCTGAATCAAGAAGGGGCGGCGATCGCGCGATCGCCGCCCCATTTTTGTTTCTGTTCCGTCCGCCGCGCCGCCAGGTTGCCTTCACCGGCGCGTGCCCCGCGCTCTCCGTCATCCTCGCGAAGGCGAGGATCCATGCCGCCGAGGCGCCAACGAGTGAACCTCCCGAGCCCGGGATGACGCGGAGGTCGGTGTCAGGACGCCTTGCGCACCTTGGCCGGCGCGACCAGGAACTCGCGGTTGACACAGTTGGTGAGGCGGCCCTCGTTCAGATAGGTGAGGATGCACTCGACGGCCTTGCGCTGCATGTCCTTCATCGCGGCCGGGCTGTAGAAGGCGGCGTGCGGCGACAGCACCAGCCGCCCCTCGATCCAGGGCTCGTTCGCCGCCCAGGCGGCGATCAGCTTCTGGCTGCGGTCGGCCGGCTCCTGCGGCAGCACGTCGAGGCCGGCGCCGGCGACGCGACCATCCTTCATCGCGTCGTAGAGCGCGTCGAGATCGACGATCGGCCCGCGCGCCGTATTGACCAGGATCAGGCCCGGCTTGGCGGCGGCGAGCGCCGACGCGTTGATCATGCCGGTGGTCTCGGCGCTGCGCGGCGCATGCAGGCTGAGTATGTCGCTGATCGCCATCAGCTCGTTGAGGCTGTGCACCCGCTCATAGCCGGTGGAAAGCTCGACGCCGTTCGAGAGATGCGGATCGTAGAAGACGACGCGCATGTCGAAGGCGGCGGCGCGGCGGGCGGCGGCGAGGCCGATGCGGCCGAGGCCGACGACGCCGAAGGTGGCGCCGCGCAGGCGTCGCACCAGCGGCGCGCGCGAAAAACTCCAGCCGTTGACAGGATCGGTGTTGAGCAGCCGGTCATAGGTGTCGGTGCCGCGCGTCAGCGCCAGCATCAGCGCCAGCGCATGGTCGGCCACCTCGGTGGTGCCGTAGTCCGGCACGTTGCAGACCGGCACGCCGCGCGCGCCCCAGCCCTCGAGGTCGAGATTGTCGTAGCCGACGCCCTCGCGCACGACGATCTTCACCTTCTCGAAATCGTCGAGATCGGCCGGCAGCAGGTGGGTGGCCGAGCAGTTGATCACCGCGTCGGCGGCGGCGCTGCGGGCCCGCGCCAGACGGTAGGCCGGATCGGCGGGGATCGGGTCGATGTCGAATTCCGCCTTCGATCCGAACAGCTCGAGCAGCTCCGGATTCTCGGGCGGATACCAATTGGCTTTCAGAATGCGCATAGTGTTTCCTGCCGTTCCTCGCCAGATTCACGCTGGCGTTGGCAGGATTGTTAACAGTAGACTGTAGCGATGAGCAAGAGCCCAATCACGCCCCCCTTGCAGCGCCGGGAGCGCCGCGTACTGACCGACGACGTTGCCGACGCGCTGCGCGAGGCGATTTTGAGCGGCCGTTTCAAGCGCGGCGAACGGCTGATCGAGGACGAGCTGGCCGAGAGCCTGAACGTCAGCCGCGGCCCGATCCGGCAGGCGATCTTCCGCCTGCAGCAGGAAGGGCTGGTGGTGCACGAGACGCATCGCGGCGCCACCGTGGCGCAGATCTCGCTGCAGGATGCGAGCGAGATCTACAGCCTGCGCAAGGCGCTGGAGAAGCTCGCCGTCGAGCAGGCCTGCCTCAACGCGACCGAGGCCGATCTTGCGCCTCTGGAGGCAATTCTCCTGCTTTTCCAATCGATTCCGCGCGCGACGATGACGCGGCGCCGGGTCGCCGAGCTCGACATCGACTTCCATGACGCGCTGTTCCGCGCCGCCCACCATGCCCGGCTCTACCGCGCCTGGGAGGCGCTGCGCTCGCAGATCTTCGTCTTCCTGCTGCTCCGCGACGGCTTGCCCGAGGACTATCTGACCTCGTGGTACCTGGCACATGCCCGGCTGCTCGCAATGGTGCGCAACCGGGATTCCGCCACCGCCCTCGCCTGTATCGAAGAGCATATCGAGGCCGCCTATGGCCGCCTGAAGGAACACCTGCTCGACACCGAGGCAGCCGCCGCCCGCTAGGGACCGCCACCAAGTCCAACTTGACGTCCGCCTTGACAGCCTGCCCCCTCATGCTATCGTTTCATTGTTAACAATTAACAATGTGGCGGAAACAATCCGCCTCTGGGCGTGCGCGCGTCCCGCCGCACCCGAGGGAGGAGAACGAGCATGACGAATCCGGACAAGCCGTCTTCAGCATTGACGGGCCTCCGCCCGACGCGGCGCCAGCTGCTGGCCGGCGCCGCCGCCATGGGCGGCACGCTGGCGGCGACATCGTTTTCGAGCCGGTCGGCGCGCGCCGCCGACCGCATCCCGCTGAAGCTGATGAGCTGGGAACAGTTCCAGCCCGGCGAGAAGGAGGGCTGGAACGCCGTCCTCGACAAATTCAACCAGTCGCAGGACAAGTACCTGGTCGAATGGACCGGCTGGCCGGCCAGCCAGTATGTCTCCAACGTCGTCATCCAGGCGCAGGCCGGCGGCATCGACGCCGACATCCTGATGGCGATGCCGGATCTCTCCGCCCAGGTGATCCGCAAGTTCCAGCTCGCCGAGCCGCTCGACGACGTCGTCAAGGCGCTCGGCATCACGCCCTCCGGCGGCCATGAGTTCCTGCGCAAGGACGGCCAGCTCTACGGCCTCTCGGCGATCGACGTGAATTTCGCGCTGATCTACAACAAGGCGCTGCTGGAGAAGGCCGGCGTCAAGCCGGCAACGACGCCGGAAGAGTGGATCGAGACCACTGCCAAGCTGACCAGCCGACCCGACCAGTTCGGCATCGCGCTCACCAACGTCATCGCCGATTCCGGCGAATGGTGGTTCCAGCTGCAGAATTTCTGCCTGCCCTTCGACGGCAAATGGGCCGAGGGCAAGACGCCGCTGGCCAATTCGCCCGAAGTGGTCAAGGGCCTCGAGCTCTGGAAGAGCCTCTACGAGGCCGGCGTGCCGCAGGGCACGGCGCAGAGCGCGATCATGAAGCTCGCCGCCGACGGGCGCGTCGCCCAGGCCTTCGGCGTCAACCCGACCGTCGTGGTGCTGCGCGCCACCAACCCGGACATCTACCCGGACCTGCTCTCGGCCGCGCCGCCCTGGGCGAGCCGCCGCTCGCTCGACCGCATCCACCCGCTGATCGCGCTCAAGGGTAAGAATTCGGACGGCGCCAAGGAGTTCATCAAGTTCGTCATGTCGCCGGACGTGATGGCCGATCTGATGATCACCAACCTCTACGTCATGCCGCCCTACGACCTCGCCGCGAAGTCGGAGAAGTTCGCCGCCTTCCTGGCCGACAAGCCATGGGTGACCGGCTTCAACGAGGCGAAGCAGGTGTCGCCGATCGACGTGATGGGCGACTTCGCCTTCGCCGACGACCAGTTCGGCCGCATCATCATGCAGAACTTCCAGAGCGCGCTGCGCCCCGGCGGATCCGTGAAGACGGCGATGGACGGCGCCCAGCGCCAGCTCGAGGCGCTGGCGACACGGCTCTAGACCAGGATCGTCTCCTCTCCCTTATGGGAGTCCTTGCACGACGCCGACCCTCCCTCCGCCGTCATCCCGGCGAAGGCCGGGATCCAGAAACACCGGCCGGGGAAGGCTGGACCACGGTTTCCCGGGCCCGTGTTCATGGGCCCCGGCCTCCGCCGGGGCGACGAGCACCGGCCGAGGCGCCACGGACGGATCGACAGCGTTCGATGCAAGGTCTCCCGCCGGGAGAGGTAAAGAGCGCCCACTCCGTCGCCCCTTCCGCCTGAGGGACGACGCCATCGCAGTTCGCAGGCTCCTCCTCCCCCGCCATCTCCGCGCAAGCGGGGATCCGGCCGGCCACCTTCCAGGCCGGCCCGATCCCGGGTTCGCCCGGGATGGTGGTGGGGCCGGCGGATTTCCGGAGCGCTTTCGAGCGAAGCGGACACCGGCCCGCGTCAAGAAAACGCGACCCAACAAGATACCGAGCCCGCTCATCGGGCCGCCCATGACCGAGGAATTTGGATTGGCAATGGCTTCGGCGCTCACCCAGACGACGGATCGCGCAAGCCGTCCAAAGCGCGCCCGGCGCAACGGCGTGGTCGGCAGCCGCGCCTTCCCCTATCTCCTGATCCTGCCCATGCTGGCGCTCGAGGGCGCGCTGGTGATCTATCCGATCCTGCGCGGCGCGCTGTTCAGCCTCGACACGCCGGCCGGGCTCGGGCTCGACAATTACCGCTATATGCTGGTGGATCCTGATTTCTGGCGGATGATCCAGCACACGCTGGTCTTCACCCTCTCCGTCGTCGTCGCCATCCTCGCCATCGGCCTGTCGCTGGCGCTGCTGATGAACTGGAGTTTTCGCGGGCGCGGCGTGGTGAGAAGCCTTTTGACCGTGCCCTGGGCGATCCCGGAGGTGCCGGTCGCCATCACCTTCGTGCTGATGCTCGACCCGAGCTTCGGCGTGTTCAACGCCTTCCTGCGCCTCGTCCCCGGCGTCACCGAGAACCCGCAATGGCTGCTCGATCCGGTGCTCGCCATGCTGGTCGTGATCGGCGCGACCGTCTGGAAGGGATTCCCGTTCTATTCGCTGGTGCTGCTCTCGGCGCTTCAGAACGTCCCGGACGAGCTCTACGAGGCGGCGAAGATCGACCGCGCCGGCCGCTTCGCCCAGTTCCGCTACATCACTTTGCCCGGCATCCGCCCGACGCTGGCGCTGCTCGCCGTGCTCGCCTTCATCTACTCGACCCAGCAATTCACGCTGATCTGGCTGATCACCGGTGGCGGCCCCGTCGACGCCACGACGACACTGGCGCCGGCGATCTACATGCAGGCCTTCCGCTTCTACAATTTCAGCTATGCCGGCGCGATCGCCGTGGTCGGCTTCGGCATCTCGGCGATCGCGACGCTCTGCTTCGTCGTGCTGCAGCGTCGCGTGGAGGCGCAGTCATGAGCACCCTGCGCCCCACCGCCACGCGCCGGCGCCTACCCTCGCTCGAGGACGCGCTGCGCGGCGCCGCGATCGTCGTCATCTCGGCGATCATCTTCTTCCCGGTCTACTGGATGATCGTCTCGTCGATCCGCCCGTCGGCGGAATCGCTCTCCTTCCCGCCGCCGCTGCTGCCCGGCTCGATCGACCTGCAATCCTATGTCCAGCTCTTCGTCGAGAAGCCGATCGCGCGCTGGCTGCTGCTCTCGACGCTGGTCGCGTCGCTGACCGTGATCGGCACGCTGATCCTCGTCATTCCGGCCGCCTACGCGCTGTCGCGGCTCTACTGGCCCGGCCGATCGGCCTTCGGCCTGCTGCTGCTCTTCACGCAGATGATGCCGGCAGCGGTCGTCGTCGCGCCGGTGCTGGCGCTCTATCGGGGTCTCGGCTGGACCGACAATCTCTGGGCGCTGGCGCTGCTCCACACCGCCTTCGTCGTGCCGCTGTGCGCCTGGGTGCTGAAGGCGTCGTTCGACGCCGTGCCGAAGGAGATCGTCGAGGCAGCGCTGATCGATGGCTGCGACCGCTGGAAGGTGCTCTGGCTGGTCGTGCTGCCGCTGACGAAGCCCGGCCTCGTCGCCGTCAGCGTCATCGCCTTCTTCGCCAGCTGGAACGAATATCTGTTCGCCTCGACGCTGATCACCCGGAACGACCTCTACACCGCCTCGCTCGGCCTCGCGACGCTGATGACCCAGCTCGACACGCCGCTCTTCGTGCTGATGGCGGCGGGCGTTACTTTCTCGGTGCTGCCCGTGCTCTTCTACATGGCGATCCAGCGCCATCTGCTGCGCGGCCTCACCGCCGGCGCGGTCAAGGGCTGATCGGATGCTGGGTCGCGGCAGCCAGACTCCGCCGTCATCCCCGCGAAAGCGGGGATCCATGCAGCCGAGATGCGTTATCGTTTTCGCCTCGGCTGGATGGACCCCGGGTCTCCGCTTCGCTGCGCCCGGGATGACGGCGAGGCCGGATATCGTCAAAGCATGACACACCGCTTGCTGGCGTGACGCCAAACCGGAACGTTTCGCATCGGCAATAGCTCTAGGGGACTGCCATGAAGATCACGAAGATCGAGACGGTCTGGTTCGAGGCGCTGCCGCAGGCCGAGTGGGCGAAGCGGAACCCCAAGGCGCGGCAGGCGCTGCCCAACAATCTCTGGGTCCAGATCCACACCGACAAGGGCCTCGTCGGGCTCGGCGAGACCTACTACCTGCCGCGCGCCGTCGCCGCGATCATCCACGACATCTACGCGCCGCTCCTGATCGGCCGCGACGCCCGCGACATCGAGAACCACTGGGCCAACATGGCCGCGCTGGCGAATTTCTGCGGCTCGAACGGCGCCGAGATGCGGGCGACTTCGGCCATCGACGTCGCGCTCTGGGATCTGGCCGGCCAGAACGCCGGCGAGCCGATCTACAACATGCTCGGCGGCCGCAGCCGCGACCGCATCCAGATCTACAACACCTGCGTCGGCTACGGAAAATATGACGACCTCAACGCCTGGCTGACCGGCAAGGCGGGCGAACTGGCGCAGAGCCTGCTCGCCCAGGGCGTCACCGCGATGAAGATCTGGCCGTTCGACCAGTTCGGCCCGACGCTTTCCGGCCCGGTCGACACCAGGAAGCCGATGGTGATCTGGGGCGCGCAGACGGCGGCCGGCCCGCTCGGCCATGCGCTCTCGAACGACGACCTCGCCGCCGGACTGAAGATCGTCGCCGACATCCGCGCCGCGGTCGGCGACCGCATGGCGATCGCCATCGAGGGCCATGCGCGCTGGGATCTTCCCACCTCGACGAAGATCGCCCGCGCCCTAGAACCTTATGACATCCTGTGGCTGGAAGAGATCATGCCGCCCGACAATGTCGAGAGCTATGTCCGGCTGAAGCAGACGACGACCATCCCGATCTGCCAGAGCGAACGCGTCTTCACGCGCTTCGGCTTCCGGCCCTGGATCGAGCGCGGCGCCGCCGACATCATCATGCCCGACCTCTCCTGGGGCGGCGGCCTGACCGAAGGCCGCAAGATCGCGGCGATGGCCGACACCTACATGCTGCCCGTCACCTGCCACGACACCATCGGCCCGGTGGCGCTCTGGGCGGCGACGCATCTGATGCACCACATCCCGAACGGCATGATCATGGAGACGGTGCGCGGCTATATCGACGGCTGGTACGACGACGTCGTCACCGACCGGATCGAGGTGCGCGACGGCCACCTGCACCTTCCCGACCGGCCCGGCCTCGGCACCAAGCTGCGCGAGGACCTCCTCACCCGGCCCGGCGCGCGGGTCGAAACCACCACCGAAGAAAGCCTGAAGCGGTGGTGACCGACGCCCCCTTCACCGTCGCCTATACCGGCGACTATCTCGGCCCGGACGGCCGCCTCGCCATCGCCGACATCGCGCTCGACCGCTATGACGGCCATCCCGCGATCACCGTCGATTTCCTGCGCGACCTGGCGCCGACGCCCGACGACAAAGCCTATCAGGAGCGGCTCTATTCGCTCGAGATCACACCACAGCACGTTGCCAGTGCCGAGGGCATCGTCGTCTTCCGTCCCTGGGTGAAGGCCTCCGCCTTCGCCGAAGGCGCCGAGCGGCTCGTCGTGATCGGCCGCGCCGGCGCCGGCATCGACAAGATCGACCTCGACGCCTGCACGGAAAACGACGTCGCCGTCTACAATGCGCCGGACACGCTGACCCACGCCACCGCCTCCTCCGCCTTCCTGCTGATGCTAGCGCTGGCGAAGCGCCTGCCGGAGCAGGAGCGCATGGTGCGCGACGGGCGCTGGGACCTCCAGCCCGTCACCATGGGCCTCGACCTGCCGGGCAAGACGCTCGGCATCGTCGGCCTCGGCGCGTCGGGCCGCGAACTCACCCGCCTCGCCGCGCCCTGGGGCATGAACATCCTCGCCTTCTCGCCGCGCGCGTCCGAGATCGAGGCGGCGCATCTCGGCGTCACGCTGGTCGCGAGCCTCGACGAGCTCTTCGCCGCCTCCGATTTCGTCTCGCTGCACAACCGCCTCGACGCGACGACGCGCGGGCTGATCACGGCGGCGCATTTCCGGCGCATGAAGCCGACCGCCTATTTCATCAACGTCGCGCGCGGCGAGATCGTCGACCAGGCGGGGCTCGTCACGGCGCTTCGCGACCACTGGATCGCCGGCGCCGGGCTCGACGTCTACGAGCACGAGCCGCTGCCGAAGGACGACCCGCTCGTCTCGCTTCCGAACGTGATCCTGACGCCGCACTGGCTGCCCTCGACCCGCGACGCCGCCCGGCTCACCATGACGCTGATCGCAGACGGCATGATCGGCGTGGCGGAGGGCCGGATTCCCGCTACCATCGTCAATCCCGCCGTTCTCGAACGGCCGGGCTTCCTGGCCAAACTCGCCCGCTTCACCCCCTCCGACCCTCCGGAATAGCCGAGACCAAGATGATCCGCAGAAACCGTCTGAAGGCCAATCTCAGGGCCGGACAGAAATCCTTCGGCATGTGGCTGCAGAGCCCCGACCCGACCTTCGCCGAGATCACGGCGCTGGCCGGCTTCGACTTCTTCATCTTCGATCTCGAGCACGGCACCGGCGACGTGCTGACGGCGGTCGAGGTGATGCGCGCCGCCGCCTGCACGAATTCGACCGCGATGATCCGCGTGCCCTCCTCCGACCCGATCACGCTGCGTCGCATCGCCGACGCCGGTGCCGAGGCGCTGCTGGTGCCGATGGTCGAGACGGCGGAGGAAGCGAAGAAGATCGTAAACGCCTGCCGCTTCCCGCCGCTCGGCAGACGCGGCAATGCCTGGGACATCACCCGCGCCGCCGGCTACGGCATCGCGAGGGACTACATGGAGCGCGTGCATGACGAGCTTCTTATCGTCGTGCAGATCGAGACGAAAAAGGGCGTCGAGAACGCCCGCGCCATCGCCGAGGTCGACGGCGTCGACGTGGTGTTCATCGGCCCGACCGACCTTTCCGGCAGCATCGGCCTGCCGGGCCAGACCGGCGCCCCGGAGGTCGAGGCGCTGATCGCCGAATGCTGTGCTGCGGTCGCGCCGACCGGCAAGCCGCTCGCCACCGTGCCGCGCCGCGGCAGGACCTGGCAGCAATGCTTCGACGACGGTTTCGCCTTCGTCGCCTCCGGCAGCGACCTCCACTATTTCCGCGTCGCCGCCGAGGCCCAGTTCCGCGACTGGCAGACCTACGTTGCCAAGGCGAAGGCGGCGGCGGAATAGAAGGGGCGAGGCCCCGCCTCGATGCCACCTTCGCCGTCATCCCCGGCTTGACCCGGGATGCCGAGGCGCCTGGCGGCGGGGCTAGCCTCCACCGTCATCCCGGCGAAGGCCGGGATCCATTCAGCAGAGGTCCTGGGAGGCGGCGTCGCCCACTGCTCCGCCGTCATCCTGAGGTGCTTCGCAGAGCGAAGCCTCGAAGGAGGATCCAGCGGGCCGTCTGCCAGCCGCACCATGGATCCCTGCTTTCGCAGGGATGACGACTGCGTGTGTCATACGGGCCAGCTCTGGGCGGGTAACACGGCACAAGGAGAGGCTCCGTCATCCCTGCGAAAGCAGGGATCCATGCATCCGACGCCTCTGAAGAAACCCCGGTTCGCCGCCCCGTCCCAAGAGTCCGCCCTCGCCACTGCGTTCCCTGGACCCTCCTTCGGGGCCCGGCTGCGCCGGGCACCTCAGGATGATGGCCGCGTGGTGGGATTGCGGCTTGAATCGAGTTCCGACGTGATACGGGCTGCCGCTCTCGAACCTCCGCCATTATCCCGGCGAAGGCCGGGATCCATACAACCGGAGCCTAGGGACATGGCATCGCCGCCGCCTCCGCCTCGTTCCGCACCACCGGCACTCACCTCCCCTGCCAATCCCGATTGACAACCCGAATGGTAACGGTACCATAACTATCAAATTGGGGAGGAAAACCAATTGGGCTTCGAGGGGAAACGCGCCGCCGTCACCGGCGCCGCGGCCGGGCTCGGCCGCGAACTCAGCATCGAACTGTCGCGCCGCGGCGTCGCCGTCGCGCTGATCGACATCGACGGCAAGGGGCTGGACGAGACGCGCGCGCTGCTGGGCGACACGCCCGCGCCACCGCTGGTGATCGCGGCCGACCTGACGGCGCCGGATGCGCCATCCGACATCCTCGGCCGGATCGAGCGCGACTGGGGCGGGCTCGACATCCTGATCAACAATGCCGGCTTTGGCCGCATCGAGCCCTTCCTCGAAATGTCGGCCGCGACCTGGCAGAAGACGCTCGCCGTCAACGTCACGGCGGTGGCGATGATGACGATCGCCGCCGGCGCGATCATGAAGCGGCAGGGCCAGGGCCGGATCGTCAACCTGACCTCGCCGGCCTCGCGCATGGCGCTCCCCAACTACGCCGCCTATGCCGCCTCGAAGGCCGGCGTCGATTCCATCACCCGCGCGGCGGCGATCGCGCTGGCGCCGTTCGGCGTGCGCGTCAACAGCGTCGCTCCCGGCATGATGGACACCGAGATGCAGCGCTCGACCGAGGCGGACCTCGCCCGCATCGAGGGCCGCGCCGACGTCCAGGCCTTCCTCGACGAACGGACGAAACGCGTGCCGATCGGCCGCCGCGCCGAGATCGCCGAGGTCGCCGCCGCCGTGATCTGGCTCGCCCTCGACGCGCCCTCCTACATCACCGCCGAGCGCCTCAACGCCTCCGGCGGCCTGGACAGGGACTAGCCATGGCGCTCGCCAATCATCCCCCCGCCACGGCGGATCTCGCAGCGCTGAGAGCGCGGGCGAAATCGATGCGCCGGCATGTTCTCGCGATGGCGCGCGGGCCGGGCCAGGGCTATGTCGGCCAGGGGCTCGGCATCAGCGACGTGCTCGCCGCGCTCTATTTCCACGAGATGCGCTGGGATCCGGCCGACGTGAAGGCCGCCGACCGCGACCGCTTCCTGCTTTCGACCGGGCATTATTCGATCGCGCTCTGGGCGGCGCTGGCGGAAGCCGGCGTCATCCCGCTCGACGAACTCGTCACCTATGGCGCCGACGACAGCCGGCTCGAAATGTCGACGCTCGACACTACGCCGGGCGTCGAGATGATCGGCGGATCGCTCGGCCATGGCCTCGGCCAGGCGATCGGCATGGCGCTCGGCTTGCGCCTGGCGAAATCGCCGGCGCGCATCTTCTGCGAGCTCTCCGACGGCGAGATGCAGGAGGGATCGACCTGGGAGGCGGCGATGGCGGCCGGCCATTTCTCTCTCGACAACCTCGTCGCGCTGATCGACTGCAACGGCATCCAGGCCGACGGTCCGGTGGTGCTCGACATGGAGCCCGTCGCCGACAAATGGCGCGCCTTCGGCTTCGCGACGCAGGAGATCGACGGCAACGATCTCGCGGCGGTGGTGGCGGCGCTGGAGAAGGCGCGCGCCACGGACGGCAAGCCGCACGCGATCGTGCTGCGCACCCGGCCGGGCCAGGGCGTGCCCACCTTGCTGGCGCGCGAAAAGGCGCATTTCGTCCGCGTCGAGCCGGACGAATGGGACGCGCTGATCGACGAACTCGACCGGACGGAGGCGGATCATGGCTGAGCGCGCCTATACGCAGGCCATGGGACGCGACGAGGCGACGGGCGGCCGCGCCACCGTCGACGCCCCCTTCGGCAACGCCCTCGTCGAGATCGCGCGGACGCGCACCGACATCGTCGGCCTGACGGCCGATCTCGGCAAATACACCGACATACTGCCGTTCCGCGACGCCCATCCGGAACGCTTCTTCAATGTCGGCATGGCGGAGCAGAACCTCGTCGCCGTCGCGGCGGGGCTGGCGCGCACCGGCCTCGTGCCGTTCGCCACCACCTATGGCGTCTTCGCCTCGCGCCGCGCCTTCGATTTCATCGCCATCGCCTGCGCCCATTCGAACCTGCCGGTGAAGATCGTCGCCGGCCTGCCGGGGCTGACCACCGGCTATGGCGGCACGCATCAGGCGATCGAGGATACCGGGCTGATGCGCCTGATCCCCGATCTCGTCGTCATCGACCCCTGCGACGCTACCGAGATCGCCGCCGCGACGAAGGCGGCGGCCGTGCATCCGGGGCCGGTCTACATGAGGCTGCTGCGTGGCAAGGTGCCGGTCGTGTTCGAGCCGGACGGCTTCGACTTCGCGATCGGTAAGGCACGGCTTTTGCGCGAAGGCGGCGATGTCGGCTTCGTCTCGACCGGCTTCATGACCGAACGCGCGCTCGACGCGGCGGAGGCGCTGGAAAAGCGCGGGATTTCCGCCGGCGTGCTGCATGCGCCGACGCTGAAGCCGTTCGACGCCGAGGCGGTGATCCGCTTCGCGGGAGAGGTCGAGCATCTGGTCACGGCCGAGAACCATGTCGTGCGCGGCGGCCTCGCCTCGCTGGTGGCGGAAACGCTGTTCGACGCCGGCATGACGAAGCGGCTTCAGCGGATCGGCCTGCCCGACCGCTATATCGAATGCGGCTCCGTGCCGACGCTGCAAAGGCGATACGGGCTGATGATGGACGATCTGGTCGCCGCCGCGACGGGGGAGAGAGCATGAAGATCACCGAGATCGAGACCTTCGCCGTCGGCGCCGGCTGGAAGAACTGGCTGTTCGTCCGCGTCCATACCGATGCCGGCATCACGGGCCTCGGCGAAGGCACGCTGAACGGCTTCATCCGCACGACCGAGGCGGCGATCCGCGAGCTGGAGCATTTCGTCATCGGCGCCGATCCGCGCCGCGTCACGGCCTTGGCGAGAAAAATGCTCGACAGCGTCTCGCTCGACGGCGGCCACATCCACCGCACGGCGATCGCGGCGATCGAGGTCGCCTGCTGGGACATTCTGGGAAAATCGCTCGGCGTTCCGGTGCACCAGCTGCTCGGCGGCCGGGTGCGCGACAGCATGCTCGGCTACGCCAATGGCTGGTATCGCGCCGAACGCACGCCGGAGGCCTTCCTCGACGCGGCGAAGGCCGTCATCGGAAAAGGCTTCAAGGCGATGAAGCTCGACCCGTTCGGCACCGCGCAGGGTTTTATATCCGAGCCCGAGCTGGATCTGGCGGAGCAGATCCTCACAGCGCTGCGCGAAGGGCTGCCGAAGCACACGCATCTGCTGATCGACGTGCATGCCCGCTTCACCGAGGCCGAGGCGATCCGCGCCGCCAACCGGCTGGCGCATCTCGACCTCTACTGGTGGGAGGAACCGACGACGCGCGACCGGCAGGAGACGGTGCACGCGGTCGGCCATGCGAGCCCGATCCGCGTCGCGACCGGCGAGATGTACGATACCGTCGGCCAGTTCTTCACCCTGGCCGAGGGCGGCGGCGTCAACATCTTCCAGCCCGAGCCGATGTCGCTCGGCGGCATCGGCAATTCGATGGCCGTCGCCCATCTGGCGCAGGCGCATGGCAGCTACATCGCCCCGCACCAGAGCGGCGGCCCGGTCGCCACCGCCGTCTGCCTGCAGCTCGCCGCCTGCGTCGAGAATTTCCTGATCCAGGAGCATTTCGACGCCTTCAACGAGCCGTGGACGCGCGACCTCGTCAGCTGGCACCCGGTGATCGATCCGGCGAACGGCCATCTGTCGCTGCCCGACGCGCCGGGCCTCGGCATCGAGCTCAACGACGAGGTGGCGTGCGCCCATCCCTATGACCCCAGGGCGTTCCTCAACATCCACGCCGAGGGCTGGGAGAAGCGGCTGGGGCAGCGGACCGAGAAGTGACCCTCAGGGCGCAACCACATCTTGATATGATTATAATAGTATGTTCACACTAGGGGCCAAGGCGCGCGCGGTCCGAACGACCGGAAGACGGGCCACCCAGACGCTACACGAGAGGAAATGGCCGCGCGGCGACGCGCATCAGGGAGGGAAGGCATGTTCAAGACTCGCTTGAGGACCATCGTTGCCGGCTGCGCCGCGCTGGCGATGTCCGCTCTGCTTCTAACCGCCGCGCCGCGACAGGCCGCCGCCGAGACCGTCGACGACATCATCTCGCGCGGCAAGGTGGTGATCGCCATCGACACCACGACGCCGCCCTACGGCATGATCGACGAGGAGTTCCAGCCGGCCGGCTTCGACATCGAGTTCGCCAAGCTGATCGGCGCGGCGCTCGGCGTGCCGGTCGAGTTCGTCACCGTCACCTCGCCCGGCCGCATCCCGGCGCTCCTGACCAACCGCGCCGACCTCGTGGTGTCGATCTTCTCGATCACCGCGCCGCGCGCGCTGCAGGTCAACTTTTCCATTCCCTATGCCGGCCAGTCGGCGGTGGTGATCGCGCCGAAATCCTCCAACATCAAGAGCCACGCCGATCTCGTCGGCAAGAAGGTCGGGCTGACGCGCGGCACCGGCGAGGACGGCCTTTTGACCGAGGCGGCCAAGGCCAATCCCGGAATCGAGATCCTGCGCTTCGACGACTATGCCTCGCTACTGCAGGCCATGGTCTCCGGCCAGATCGACGCGATGGGCGGCGGCGATTATGGCGACATCTATCTGAAGAAGAGCGACAAGGGAGAGGACTTCGAGATGAAGTACATCCTGAAGACGTTCTATTTCGGCGTCGGCGTCCGGCGCGGCAATCCCGACATCCTGCAGTGGCTGAACACCTTCATCTTCACGCTGAAGCAGGACGGCACGCTGGAGCGGCTGTCGCAGAAATACCGCAACACCCCGTTGCCGCCGCTGCCGGTGTTCTGAGGCGACTTTCACCTCTCCCTGCGGGAGAGGTCGGCCCGCAGGGCCGGGTGAGGGTTTACGGCCTCTCCGGATGGTTCCCTAAACCCTCACCCGCCGGCTTCGCCGTCGACCTCCCCCTCAGGGGGAGGTGAAGAGCGAGACGCAGGACCGCCCGGCGGACCGGGCACCGCCTGCGCCACCAGCCCAGAACCGATCGGACGGCCTCATGCAGAGCTACGTCTTCCAGTTCGGCCCGATCCTGATCCGCTCGGAGGAGCTGATCCACGGCGCCTGGCTGACCATCTGGTTCGCCAGCGTGTCGATGATACTGGGCCTCGCCATCGGCATCCTCGGCGCGGTGGCGCGCTCGTTCGGCCCGCGCTGGCTGTCGCGGATCGTCGCCGCCTATGTCGAGCTGATCCGCAACACGCCGCTGCTGATCCAGCTCTATTTCGTCTTCTTCACCCTACCCTTCCTGGGGCTGAAGCTCTCGAGCAGCGCCGCCGCCATCCTGGCGCTCTCGATCCATCTCGGCGCCTATGCGACCGAGATCATGCGGGCAGGCATCCAGTCGATCCCGTCCGGCCAGATCGAGGCGGCGAAGTCGCTCGGCCTCAAGCCCTACAAGATCATCCGCCACATCGTGCTCTTGCAGGCGCTCCGCGCCATCTATCCGGCGCTCTGCGGCCAGTTCATCCTGCAATTGCTCGGCACCAGCATCATCTCGGCGATCGCGGCGGAGGAACTGACGGCGATCGCCAACAACATGGTGATGCAGACCTTCCGCTCCTTCGAGGTCTATATCGTCGTCGCGATCATCTATTTCGTGCTGGTGCAGGGTTTCATCCTGCTGTTCCAGGGCTTTTCCCGCTTCTTCTTCCGCTGGAAGACATGAGGAGCCTCCGATGAACCTGCGCGAGTTCGGCTTCGGCGAATTCAGCTTCCTGCTCCTCTCGGCGCGCTGGACGATCCTCTTGTCGCTGATCGCCTTCGCCGGCGGCGGCATCCTCGGCATCCTCGTCGGGAGCCTGCGGATCAGCGCCTCGAAGCCGCTCAGGATGATCGCGGCCGGCTATATCCGCTTCTTCCAGAGCACGCCGATCCTGATCCAGCTCTTCATGGCCTATTACGGCACCGCCTTCATCGGCTTGAGCCCGGATCCCTGGACGGCGGCGGCGATCACCTTCTCGCTCAACTCGGCCGCCTTCTTCGGCGACATCGTTCGCGGCTCGATCGAGGCGATCCCCAGCGGCCAATGGGAGGCAGCGAAGGCGCTCAGCCTGCGCTTCGTGCCGACGCTACGCCTCGTCATCTTCCCGCAGGCGCTGAAGCTGATGCTGCCGCCGACGGTCGGCTTCATGGTGCAGATCGTGAAAACCACCTCGGTCGCCTCGCTGATCGGGCTCACCGAGCTCGCCCGCACCGCCACCATGATCAACACGGTGACCTTCGAGCCGATGCTGGTGTTCGGCACCGTCGCGCTGATCTATTTCGCGCTGTGCTGGCCGCTGTCGCTGCTCGCGAAGCGCCTGGAGCGTCGCCTCGAGGTGGAGGGACGGGGCCGTGCGGCGCTCGCCTGAGCCCGCGTCAGGCGCTCTCGCGCTCGACGATCTCGAAGCCGACCGGCACGATGCGCGGCAGCTCCGCCTCGCCCTTCAACCGCTTCAACAACTGCTCGACCGCCAGCCGCCCCATGGCGAGGCGCGGCACGCGCAGCGTCGTGAGCCTCGGATAGAGCTCGGCGGCCAGGTCCATGTCGCCATAGCCGGCGATCGCCATGCGCTCCGGGATCTTCCAGCCGCGCCGGTGGCACTCCTGCACCGCGCCGATCGCCAGCGTGTCGGACGAGCAGAACAGCACGTCGAGTTCGGGATCCCGTTCCACCAGCGCCGCCAGCGCCGTGGCGCCGCCCTCGGCGGTGATCGGCACCTCGATCTCCAGGCTTCCGGGATAGGCATGGCCGCGATCGACCAGCGCCTGGCGATAGCCGATGCGGCGCTGCTGCAGGCGGTCATTGCCGTGCACCGGGGTCGAGGCGAAGCCGATGCGGCGATAGCCCCTGTCGACCAGGTGGCAGGTCATGGCATAGGCGGTGTCGAAGTTCGAGACGCCGACCGCCATGTCGATCGGTTCGCGGCCGCGGATCTCGCTGATCTCGACGACCGCCACCTCGCCGGAACCGAGCAGCGTCCGCGCGGCGTCGGAATTGACGAAGGCCTGCAGGATCAGCCCGGCCGGCTGCCAGCCGAGCAGCGCGCGGATCGCCTGCTCCTCGCCCTCGGGATCGAAGTCGCCCTGGATCAGCAGCAGCTGGTAGCCCGCCTCGTGGCAGGCATCCGACATGCCCTGCACCTGCTCGGCGATGCCGGAATTGATCAGCGGCGGCACCATCGTGCCGATGATGCGCCGGCGGTTGCGATTGGACGACATCGAGGAGGCGAGCTGGTTGCGGATGAAGCCCTCGCGCTCGACCACCTCCATCACGCGAGCCCGCGTCGCCGGCGAAACCTTGTCCGGATCGGCGAGCGCCCGCGACACGGTCATCGGCGCGACGCCGGCGCGACGCGCGATTTCCTTCATGCTCAGCCGTGGCTTGCCGGGATCACGCGGATCGGAATTCACCATCGCAACGCTCGCTCAATGTGCCGGATGGAATCGGCCCCTTCGGCTATTCTAGAGATACATCCCGTGCCGATGAACCGGATCCATGTCGCGACATGCTTCGAGCACGGCCAGAGGACGGCAGAGCAGTCTATCGATCCAGAATTAATGCTGGTCTCCGGCCAAGGGCAGCCGGGCGTCGCCCCGGCGAAGGCCGGGGCCCATAGACACGGGCCAAAAGAGCGTGGCGCGCCCTCCGGCCACAGCTCGGCGGATCTGGATCCCGGCCTCCGCCGGGATGACGGCGGTGCGTTCTCAGCGTGGTGCGTAAAGCTCCCAGGCGGCCGGCGCAGAATGCCGTCGACGCCCTCTTTTCCCCCTCTCCCCGAGAAGGAGGTCGACGGACGCAGTGCGGCGGGTGAGGGTTTGCGGCCTCTCCAGATGGTTCCCTACCCCCTCACCCGGAGCTTTGCTCCGACCTCTCCCCATGGGAGAGGTGAAGGACGTGCGCGGATCGAATACGGCTTTGCCCGGCTCGGGAACCGGGACGACGGCGGAGGGGGGATCGACGCCTGCGGCGAACGATGGCGGATGCGGCTTGTGCAGCCCGTGCAACCAGGATGCTCTCTTCCGCCCATCGACCGATCCCCTCGCCTCCAGTTTTCCGTGGATGCCGCGCGGCGAGAGTTGATAAGTTTATAATAGCATGATGTTATGTGAGCTGGCCGCCTCAACGTTCTGAGGCGGTCCTGCCGGAGACCGCATCGAGGAGGATGCCCCCGGTGGACAGGGAGGAAAACATGGAACGTACCGCCGAACGAGACTCCGGCCTCGAAGGATCCGGCCGCGCGCTGCGCGATCGGTTGACGCGGCTTGTCGCGGTCGGCGAGGTGGGCGTTCTGCTCGCGCTGATCGTGCTCGTCGCCTTTTTCTACATGATGGAGCCGGCGTTCCTGTCGGAGCGCAACATCCGCGCCATCCTGCGCGTCGTCTCCTTCATCGGCATCATCGCCATCGGCCAGACCATCCTGCTCGTCTGCGGCGAGTTCGACCTGTCGGTCGGTGCCGTCGCGGGGCTATCGGCGGTCTGCAGCGCGAAATTGATGACCGCCCTCGCCCTGCCCGTGCCGCTGGCGCTTCTCGGTGGCGTGCTGGTCGGCGCCGGCATCGGACTGATCAACGGCCTCGTCGTGGTCAAGTTCAAGATCCCGGCCTTCATCCAGACGCTCGGCATGCTGTTCATCGGCCAGGGCCTGATCCAGGTCGTCACCAATGGCTACCCGGTCTATCCGCTGCCGCCGGTGATCAGCGACATCGGCTATGCCAGCATCATCTTCGGGCTCGGCTGGAGCTTTGTCTTCTTCGTGATCGCCGCGCTCGGGGCCGATTTCGTGCTTCGCCGCACGGTGCTCGGCCGCAACATGTACGCGACCGGCGGCAATCCCGAAGTCGCCCGCCTCGTTGGCATCGACACCAACTGGTACAAGATCGGCGCCTTCATGACGGTTGGCGCGCTCGCCGCCATCGCCGGCATGTTCGTCATGGCCGACCTTGCCTCCGGCACCACGTCGATCGGCAGCGGCTGGGAACTGAACGTCATCGCCGGCGTCGTCGTCGGCGGCGTCAGCCTGTTCGGCGGCGCCGGCACCATGGCCGGCGGCCTGATCGGCGTGCTGCTCTTGCAGGTCGTCACCAGCGGCCTCGTCGTCGTCGGCGTCAACGCCAACTGGCAGCAGATCGCCGTCGGCGTGATCATGGTGATGGCCGTCGGCCTCGACATCCTGCGCCGCCGCTTCTTCATCGCCGGATCCGGCGGCGCCCAGCCCGCCGCCACCACCGAGCCCGCCAGCAAGCCATCCTGAACACCCGTCCGGCCCCGGCCGGACGGCATGACGCCAAGCGCCTTCAAGCGAAGTCGACACCGGTTCGCGTGAAGAGAACGCGACCACCAAGGGAACCAGTCGAAAAGACCGCCACAAGGCGGTCAACCAGAGGGAGGACTACCAATGACCGAACGATTTTCCAGCCTGCTGAAATCCGCGCTGCTGGCCACCGTCGCCGTGACGGCCGGCCTCGCCGCCCTGCCCGAGGCCAGCCTCGCGGCCGGCAAGAACGTGCTCTGGGTCCAGCCCATGCGCGACCATCCGGTGCACCGCCTGATGCAGGCCGGCTTCCTGGAGAAGTGCAAGGAACTCGGCAATACCTGCGAAGTGGTCGGCAATCCGAGCTCGACCAACTATGACGTCTCGGCGTCGATCCCGCTTGCCGAGGCCGCCATGGCCCGCACCAAGTTCGACGCCATCGCCGTCTATGGCCCCGGCCCCGAGATCTTCCCGTTCATCGGCAAGCTCGGCAAGGAAGGCTTCCCGGTCGTCACCTGGCACGTGCTGCCGCCGGAGGGCTCGGTCGCCGGCCTCAAGGCCGCCGTCGGCGAGGACATCCCGTCGGCCGGCCAGTCGGCCGCCATCTCGATGGGCGAGAAGCTGGGCGGCAAGGGCGTGATCGCGCTCACCCAGGGCTCGTCCAACGACACCGAGAACGTCATGGCGGATTCATTCCGCAAGACGATGGCCGAGCGCTTCCCCGAGGTGAAGATCCTCGACACCCAGATGGAAGGCTTCGAGCCGTCCTCCGCCGAGGCCAAGGCCGTGGCGCTGCTGCAGGGCAACCCGGACGTCGTCGCCGCCTTCTCGACCACGGGCAACGGCGCCCAGACCTGGTCCGGCGCGTCGCGCAAGGCCGACCGCCCGCTCGTCATCATCGGCATGGACTACATCCGCCAGAACCTCGACCTGGTGAAGTCGGGCGCGGTCTATGGCGTCGTCGCCCAGCCGCTCTACGAGGAAAGCGCCAAGACGGCCGAGCTCGCCAACGACCTCGCCGAGGGCAAGGAGGTTCCCTACCTGAACCCGCTGCCGGCGGGCGTCATCACCGCCGGCGACCTCGACCCCTATTACGCGATGCTCGACCGCGCCGGCCAGTAAGGGCCGCCAACCTGCCCTCTCCCGCCCGGCGGGAGAGGGTGACGGACTTGCTTCCTCGCCGAAGCAAGGGCTGAGGTCACCCACCTCTTCGTGGGGAATTTCGGCACGATGCCCGCGACGCTCCGCCGTCATCCCGGCGGAGGCCGGGATCCAGACACACCGGCCCGCGGCCGAAAGGCTGCGCCATGGCTTGCATGGCCGGTGTTCATGGGCCCCGGCCTCCGCCGGGGCGACGCGCTCCGACCCATGCACCGTGGCCGGATGCGACCTTCAACGCACTGCAAGGATCTCCTCTGGTAGAGGTGAGACAAGGACTTCGGGGACCGAGACATGACCGACCCAGACACCGCCCCGCCCGTCATCCAGACCCGCGCCATCGTCAAGAGCTTCTCCGGCGTGCAGGCGCTGCGCGGCGTCGATTTCGCTGTCCATCCCGGCGAGATCCACGCCCTGCTCGGCCAGAACGGCGCCGGGAAATCGACCCTCGTCAAGATCCTGAACGGCGTGCACAAGGCCGGCTCCTATTCGGGCGAGATCCTCGTCGACGGCAAGCCGGTCACCTTTGCCTCGACCTCGGAAGCCCGCGCCTGCGGCGTCGGCTACGTGCCGCAGGAAATCGAGGTGCTGGAACAGCTCACCGTCGCGGAAAACGTCTTCGCCGGCCATACCGGCCTCGGCCGCGGCCCGATCATCAACCGCCGCCGCATGGAGCAGGAGGCGCGCGCGCTGTTCGACGAGCTCGGCCTTCAGATCGACCCGCGCATGCTGGTCGCGAGCCTCACGTCCGCGCAGCGCCACCTCGTGATGATCGCGCGCGCCCTCTCCTTCAAGCCCCGCGTCCTGATGCTGGACGAGCCGACCGCCTCGCTCTCCGGCGTCGAGGTCGAGCGGCTGTTCTCCGTGCTCCGCCGCCTCAAGGCGCAGGGCAAGACGATGATCTTCATCACCCACCGCCTGCCCGAGGTGCTCGCCATCTGCGACCGCGCCACGGTGCTGCGCGACGGCCGCGTCGCCGCCGCCATCGAGCGCGACGCCTTCGACGAGGAGCAGTTCATCTACGCCATGTCGGGCCAGAAGCTGCAGCGCCTCTATCCGCATCACGAGGCGCCGCCAGCGGCGACGAAGCCGCTGCTTTCGGTGAAAAACCTCTCGATCGCCGGCCGCTTCGGCGTCAATCGCGGTGTCAGCGACGTCTCCTTCGACGTGCGCCCCGGCGAGATCCTCGGCCTTGCCGGCCTGCTCGGCTCCGGCCGTACCGAGATCCTGCACGCGATCTACGGCCGCATCCCCTATTCCGGCGCCATCGCCATCGACGGCCGCGACGTCGCGATCGCGACCGCCGCCGACGCCCGCGCGGCTGGCATCGCGCTCCTGACCGAGGACCGCAAGCGCGACGGGCTGCTGTTCAACCTCCCGGTCGGCGCCAACATCACCATCGGCAACCTGACGAAGCTGTCGAGCCACGGCATGGTGCGCGACGGCCGCGAGAAGAGCGCCGTGCTCGCCGCCATGCGGGCGTTGAACGTCAAGGCCCGCTCGCCGCAATCCTCCGTCGCCCACCTCTCCGGCGGCAACCAGCAGAAGCTGCTCTTCGCCCGCGTGCTGATGAGCGCGCCGCGCGTGCTGCTGCTCGACGAGCCGACCAAGGGCGTCGACGCGGCGACCCGCGCCGAGATCTACCGGCTGATCGTCGACCTCGCCGACAAGGGCGTGGCGCTCGTCGTCGTCGCCTCGGAGCTGGAGGAAGTGATCGGCATCGCCGACCGCTGCCTCGTCGTCGCCGATGGCCGCCTGGTCGGCGAATTCCAGCGCGCCGAGGGCAGCGAGGACAAGGTGCTGCGCACCATCACCGCGGCGCAGGCCGAAATGCAGCGCGACGCGCTGGCGAAGGCGGGACACGCGAAATGACGAAACGCTTCGCCGGCAAATCAATCCTGGTCACGGGCGCCGCGACCGGCATCGGCCGCGCCACCGCCGAACATCTCGTCGCCGAGGGAGCCAGCGTGCACGGCATCGGCCTCGACGCGGCCGAAGGCCAGGCGCTCGCCACCGACTACGCGAAACGCGGCCTGCCGCTCTTCTTCTCGGAAGTAGACCTGACCGACGACGCCGCGATCCGCGCGGCGGTCGCGGGTGCGCAGAAACAGTCCGGGCGGCTCGACGCCGTCGTCAACTGCGCCGGCATCTATCCGACCGGCAAGCGCCTGGAAGACGTCACGGATGCCGAGTGGGATCTCTGCGTCTCGGTCAATCTGACCGCCATCTTTCGCGTCTGCCGCGCGGCGCTGCCGTGGCTCCGCGCTTCGGGCGGCGGCTCGGTCGTCAATCTGGCCTCGGTGCACGCGATCGCGACCGTCCCCGGCGTCCCCGCCTATGCCGCCACCAAGGCGGCCGTGGTCGGCCTCTCGAAGCAGATGGCGCTCGACTATGCTTGCGACCGCATCCGCGTCAACGCGGTTGTCGTCGGCTCGGTGGCGACGCGGATGACGCTCGGCGACGCGCCCGACGCGCGCGAAAGGGTCGAGGCGGCCGGGCTCTATTTCGACGAGCGCAGGGTGCCGCGCGTCGCCGACCCCAAGGAGCTTGCCCGCGCCATCGCCTTCCTGCTCTCCGACGACGCGTCCTTCGTCACCGGTAGCGCGTTCACCGCCGATGGCGGCCTGACGGCGCTGTTGCTGTAGGGGATTCCGCACAACCCTGCGGGGACAGCCGCAGTGCGCCCCCTCCCCCTTGCGGGGAGGGTCGGGGTGGGGGTACCGGCGCCGTCCTTCGGCGCAAGCCGCCCGTCAGAGGCCCGCCCCTTCAGCTCTCCCTGAGGGAGGGTCGACGGCCGCAGGCCGGCAGGTGAGGGTCTACTACCCCACCGACAGACCACCTTGCGGACGTGCGCCGTATCCGGAGGATTCCCTAACCCCTCACCCGGCGCTCCGCGCCGACCTCTCCCGCCGGGAGAGGTGAACGGCCGAGCTCTCCCCCTGCGGCGTCGAAACCTTGGCACGCCCAAGACCCGACCGACCAGCCCGCCGCCCCAACCTCCGTCATCCTGAGGCTTGCGCGGGGCAAGGCCCCTCACCTCACCCCAAACCGCACCACCCCCGCCATCGCCTCGCCCGGCTTGAGCACCACCAGGCCGAGTCCTTCCTCGCCGGCTTCCAGCTTGTTGGGGGCGCAGGGGACGTTGGTCTGGGGTTCAAGGCAGAAGAAGCTCTGCTTCGGGTCGGCGTAGAGCATCAGGTTTTCGAAGATCGGATCGGCCTCGATGACGAGCGTCACGCCGCGCGAGGGAAAACGCAGCGTGGCGCTTCCGTCCCAGCCGGAATAATCATTGTTGCGCCAGTGGTTTGGCAGGCCGGCGCCGCGGGAGAAATCGAGCTCGGGCGAGGTGGCGATGCGCGAGCCGGCGACGCCGTCCGGCGCCTCGAGCCAGAAGTGCTTGGCGGCAAAGGTCATCACGACATCGGCGTCGCGGTCGAACCAGGGATGGTGGCCGAAGCCGAACGGCATGCGGACCGGGCCGAGATTTTCGAGCGTCGTCGAAAGCACCAGCCCCTCGGGCGAAAGCTCGAAACGCTGCGTGGCGCGGTACTGGTAGGGCTCGCCGGCGACGCGGCGCTCCAGCGTCATTTCAACGGAGGTGTCGGAGATCTGCTTCGCGGCCCAGGCCGAATGCCAGCCCGTGCCATGCACGTTGAAGCGCTCGGCGCCGTTGTTGGCGGCGAAGCGGTAGGTGACGCCGTCGAAGGTGAACTGGTTGCCATCGATGCGGTTGGCATAGGGCAGCATCGGGAAGGAGGCGACGCCGAGAACGTCGCCCTTCGCGGCGCGCTCCGGCGTCAGCGCCCGCATGACATCGACGCCGTTCTTCCGGAAGGCGGCGATCGAGCCGCCGATTTCCGGCGCGAGGACGAGGGAGAGGTCTCCGGCGGCGAGTTCGATCATCGGGCGTTTCCTTGGGTTCTGTTCGTGGCTTCGATGTTAGCCGCCGGGCGCCCGCGCGAAAGGGGCCGGCTTGCGTCGTCCCCGCTTTCCGGGGGCGGTCGGGATGGGTCAGGGATGACGGCGAGGTTTCGGACGTCCTTGCCCCCACGCCGTGCGTCCTTCGAGACGGGCCTGCGGCCCTCCTCAGGATGTTGGGGGACGGTGACGGGCAGGTCGGCTTGACCGTGACTTTCTTTCCCGGCCCGCTCCGATCCGCCCCCTCCCCGTCATCCCCGCGAAGGCGGGGATCCATGCATCCCGAGGCTCCGGGAGGTTCGCGCAGCGCACATCCCGGCTGAATGGATCCCGGGTCAAGCCCGGGATGACGGCGAGGGTGGGGTGACGGCGGAGGCAATGCCGGGAATTCTTCACCTCTCCCGGCGGGAGAGGTGAAGCGGCGCCCCGCCTCGTCGCCCGGAGACCTGCCCTCCGATGACGGCGAGATTGGGATGACGGCGGAGGCAATGCCGGAAACAGTCCATCGCCACTCCCTTCGAAGACCTTTGCAGAGGACAGCCCACAGTGGGACGCCGTCGCCCCGGCGGAGGCCGGGGCCCATGAACACCGGCCAACGAAATCTGGCCGCCCTCTGGTCATCCGCCGGTGTGTCTGGATCCCGGCCTTCGCCGGGATGACGGCGGAGGGCGGTGCTCCGTCCGGACGGCCCCTGTCCCCTCATCCGGCGCTTCGGGCCGACCTCTCCCATGGGAGAGGAGAAGCCGTGGATCCCTGCTTTCGCAGGAATGACGGCGAGGGTGAGCTGACGGCGGAACCCTTCCGGCGAGGCAAAAGAAAAAGCGGAACCCTTCCGGCGAGGGCAAAGAAGAATCAAAAATTCCGGCCGTAGCCGGTGGTCCAGCCGCCGTCGACGGCGAGGGACTGGCCGGTGGTGTAGCTGTTCAGCGGGTCGACGAGAAAGAGCACGGCGTTGGCGACGTCGTCGACACTGCCGGCGCGGCCGAGCGGGACGTGGGAGAGCATGGCGGCGTCGCCGGTCGTGGCGTCGTCGGCCTCGATGCGGCCGACGGCGACGGCGTTGACCTGGACGGCCGGGCCGCTCGCCATGGCGAGGCCGCGCATCGCGGCGATGGCGCCGGCATGCGCCGCCGACCAGGCCGGATGGCGGCGCATCGGCACGAGGCCGGCGGCCGAGACGAGATGAACGATGCGGCCCGAGCCGCGCGCGACCATGGCGGCCGCGATCGCCTCGGCGCGCGCCGCAAGCGCCTCGGGCTGATCTTCCGCGTCGGGCGCCAGCGCATGCGAGAGCACGAGGATGTCGGGCGTGCCGGCGCCGCCGGACGCCTCGCCCCAGGCGACAACAGCGCCGTTTTCGGCGAGCGCCGCCGCCACGCTTTCCGCAACAGCGTTGCGCGCGCCAAGAATGCGCGCCGCGCGGCCCGCGATCTCGATCTCCATGATCTTCTCCTCCCCCGCCGGGCGCCTCGCGGCGCTGCCCCGGCCCTCTTCCCTGTTTCCGCCGCCAGCGGCAGGCGTCCTGTTTGCGGCATCCATCTCCGGCTGTCGATGCGCGGCTCGGCGGAACCCGCCGCAAACGCTGTGCACGCACCGTCGATTGGGCCTTGGCGAGTCCGATTGGGTCTTGGCAACTCGCCGCCCGATAACATAACATCATGCTATTATAATTTTAGATGCGGTGTCCATGTCCGGACGCGCGGCCGCATCGCCCCGTCAACAGCGGGGAAAGGGAGGAATGATGAGCGCTCAAGTGATGACACCGACGATCCGCGCGCCGAAGGTCGACGCCCCGGTCTTCCGCAGCGCGCCGGGCAAGGCGCTGCCGGAGGGGCTGACCGCCAAGGCGCTGCTCGATCTCTACGAGCAGATGGTGCTGCTGCGGAAATTCGAGAGCGTGGCGCAGACCGCCTGCCGCAAGGGCGAGACGCCCGGATTCCTGCATCTCTATATCGGCGAGGAAGCGACCGCCGTCGGCGTCTGCGCGCATCTCAGGCCGGCCGACTGGATCACCTCGACCCATCGCGGCCATGGCCACGCGCTCGCCAAGGGCATGGACCCCGACATCCTGATGGCGGAGCTGTTCGGCAAGCGCGACGGCTGCTGCGGCGGCCGCGGCGGCACCATGCATCTCTATGACCGCTCGGTCGGCCTGTTCGGCACCAACGGCATCGTCGCCGCCGGCATCAGCCACGCGGTCGGCGCCGGCATGTCGGCCCGCACCCAGGGCCGCGACGACATCGGCGTCGCCTTCTTCGGCGACGGCGCCACCAACCATGGCGGCTTCCATGAATCGCTCAACTTCGCCGGCATCCAGAAGGCGCCGGCGATCTTCGTCTGCGAGAACAACCTCTACGCGACCGCGACGCCGCTCGCCTCGGCGACGCTGAACCCGGAGATCGCCACCCGCGCGGCGGCCTACGGCATTCCCGGCGTCGCCGTCGACGGCAACGACGTCATCGCCGTGTGGCAGGTGATGGCCGAGGCGACGGCGCGCGCCCGCTCCGGCGAGGGCCCGACGCTGATCGAGGCAAAGACCTACCGCACCGTCGGCCATCACGAGGGCGACCCGGTCACCGGCACCTACCGCACCCAGGCGGAGGTCGACGAATGGGCGAAGCGCGATCCGATCCGGATGCTGCGCGCCCGCATCGTCGATGATTTCGCCACGGCCTCGGCGGCGGAGCTCGACGCGATCGACGCGAAGATCGACGCCGTCGTGCAGAAGTCGCTCGAATTCGCCCGCAATTCGCCGGAGCCGGACGCCGCGACGACGGCGCTGCATGTCTATGCCGAGCCGATCAACCCGGCCGATGCGCTGGTGCAGGCAGCGCCGACGGCAAGCCAGACGCAGAGCTGGCTCGATGCGGTGCGCGACGGCATCGCCGAGGAGATGCGCCGCGACCGAAACATCCTCTATCTCGGCGAGGGCACGGGCGAGCGCGGCGGCACCTTCGCCCACACCAAGAACCTCTGGACCGAGTTCGGCCCGAAGCGGATGGTCGACACGCCGATCTCCGAGCAGGGCTTTACCGGCGCCGCGATCGGCGCCTCGGCGACGGGATCCCGAACCATCGCGGATCTTATGTTCGCCGATTTCGTGTTCGAGGCGGCGGGCCAGATCGTCTTGCAGGCGGCGAAGCTGCGCTACATGTCGAACGGCCAGATGAACGCGCCGATGGTGGTGCGCGTCGGCTCCGGCGCGGTGCGCTCGGCAGGCCCCCATCACAGCGGCACCTATCATCCGAGCTGGGCCAACATCCCGGGCCTGATCGTCTGCATGCCCTCGACGCCGGCCGACGCCAAGGGGTTGATGAAGACGGCGCTCCGGGCCGGCGACCCGGTGATCATGCTGGAGCCGAAGGCGCTGTTCGCCACCAAGGGCGCGGTGCCGACCGGCGAGCATCTGGTGCCGTTCGGCCTCGCCAGGATCGCCCGCGAGGGCGCCGACATCACCATCGTCGCGGCCGGGCAACTGGTGCACCGTGCGCTGGAGGCGGCGGAGAAGCTCGCCGCCGAGGGCATTTCAGCCGAGGTGATCGACCTCCGCACCATCATGCCGCTCGATGTCGGCACGGTGGCGAAATCGGTTTCGAAGACGCACCGGCTGCTGGTGGTCGACGAGGGCTGGGGCGCGTTCGGCGTCGGCGCCGAGGTGGCGCAGGCGATGAACGAGCTCGCCTTCGACGATCTCGACGCGCCGGTCGGCCGGTTGAACACCGACGCGCAGCCGCACCCGCTCGCCCCGGCGCTCGAGCGCGCCATGCTGGTCGACACCGACAAGATCGTCGCCGGCGCCAAGGGCGTGCTGGCCGGCAAGCCGCCGGTGCCGAAGCACTGGCGCCATGTCGGCGGCGGCCAGCTCGCGGCGGCACCGGTCGCGGCGGCCCCTGTTGCGGCACCCGTTCCGGCGCCCGCCCCAGCGGCTGCGGCTGCCCCTGCCCCGGCGGCTGCGCCGGCCGGTGACGGCGAGCCGATCACCATGCCGTTCGGCGACCTGACCGTCTCGGAAGGCACGATCGTCGGCTGGCTGAAGGCGGAAGGCGACACGGTCAAGGCCGGCGAGATCGTCGCCGAGATCGAAACCGACAAGGCGGTGGTCGAGATCGAGGCGCCGGTCGACGGCATTCTCGGGCCGATCGAGCAGCAAAAGGGCGCGGTCGTGCCGATGGGCGGCCGCATCGGCAGCGTCCGGCGCTGAGGGGGATCCGATGAACGCCCCGTTGAGAACCCTCGCCTCGCCCTATGCGCGACGGCTCGCCCGCGAGCGCGGCATCCCGCTGTCGCTCGTCGCCGGCTCCGGCCCCAACGGCCGCATCGTCGCCGGCGACGTTCCGCTGACGGCGGCCGTGGCGGTGGCTCCCGGCCCGGCCCCAGCTGTCGAGGTGGCGGCCCCCGCCCCCGCAGCGGCTCCGGTCGTTGCCGCGGCGCCAGCAAGGTCGATCTCGGCCTTTTCCGCGACCGTCGAACTCGGCCCGCTTGCCGAGTTCGTCGCCGCGTCCGGCGCCGAGCTTCCAATCGACGCCTTCCTGGTCAAGGCGGCGGCCCGCGCCGCCGGGACGAAGGCCGATGCCGTTCGCTGGATCAAGCCGGAGGGCGGCGGCGTGACCATCCCGCGCGCCGTGGCGCTCGCGCCGACCGAGATCGCCCGCCTGCTGGCCGGCGACGCGAACGCCGGCGCAAGCGGCAAGGCTTTGGTGCTGTCGCGGCTGACGACGAAGGGCATCCGGCCGGTCGCCGGCTCGCTGCCGGCCGATGCCGATCTCCGCTTCCTCGTCGTCGCCAGCGACGACGCGGCGACGGCGGAGGTGCTGCTGGTGCACGATGCGGAGGTCATTCCGGAGGGCGACGCGACAGAGATCCTCGCCGGATTCCGCGACCTGATCGAGGCGCCGCTGCGGCTTCTCGTCTGAGGCCGCGTCCGCGCTAACGGAATGGTGCCGGGACGCTAACAGAGGGGCTAACACGCGAAATCGTGTTAACCCCTCTCGCGTTTCAGGCCGTCACATCATGTAGCCGGCCGTCCAGCCCCCATCGACGGCGAGGATCTGGCCGTTGATGTAGGCGGATTCCGGCGCCGCGAGGAACAGCACGGCCTCCGCGATCTCCTCCGGCGTGCCGGGCCGGCCGAGCGGAATGTGCTCCATGAACGCCTTGGTCTTGGCCTGGAACTGACCCTCGGCGCCATAGAACAGCGCCTTGGTGCCCTCGGTCATGATCGAGCCCGGCGCGATCGCGTTGGTGAGCACGCCCTGCGGCCCGAGCTCCAGCGCCATCGAGCGGGTCAGGTGGATGATGCCCGCCTTGGCGGCGACGAACGGGCTCTGCAGCCGCATCGCCGCGAGGCCGACCACCGAAGCGATGTTGATCACCCGCCCGCCGCGGCCGCCGGCCAGCATCGGCGCCAGCGCGCCCCGGCTCATGCGGAACAGCCCGTCGAGGTCGATGCCGACGATCCGGCCCCATTCGTCGTCCGGAAACTGGTCGACATTGACCCGGTGCGCGTGGGTGTTGACGCCGGCATTGTTGACGAGGATGTCGAGCCGGCCATAGGCCGCCATCGTCGCGGCGACGGCGGCGTCGATCGAGCCGGGATCGCGGATGTCGACGGTCGCGGCGAGCGCATCCGGCAGGCTGTCCGCCACCTCGCGCGCGCCGGCCTCGTTGATGTCGGCGACGATCACCGAGGCGCCGTTCGCTGCCAGGCGGGCGACGATGCCGCGCCCGATGCCGCCGGCCGCCCCCGTGACGAAGGCGACCTTGCCCGTGAGATCGCTGCGCATATGCCCTGCCCTTCCCCAATGCCGGTCCGAACCGATCGGACTTCTTTTATCTATTATGATACTATAATCTAACCGACAGGACGGCAATTGCGAGCGGTTGGAACTAGGCGCTGAAACTCGCTAATTTGACTGGCGAACAAAAGCGATTCTGAGGAATGAGCAGGGTGGAATCAAGCAAGATGGAGCAGTTCGGCGAGACGTCGACCGATTCCGCCGGCGCCACGGCCTCACTCGAAAGCTTCCAGCCGCGCATTCTCTCGCGCGAGGACGGCCCGCTCTACCGACAGTTGCTCGGCATCCTGAAGGAGCCGATCGCCAATGGCACGCTCGTGCCGGGGACATCGCTGCCGCGCGAGGCCGATCTCGCCGAGCGCTTCGGCGTCAGCCTGATCACCGTGCGCCAGGCGCTGCGCGACCTCGAGAATGACGGCCTGATCAAGAAGCGCGCCGCCAAGCCGGCGATCGTGACGGCGCCGCCGGCCCCGGCCATGCCGAGCTTCGCCTTCCGGAGCTTCGCGCAGATCGCGGAATCGACCAAGGGCCGCGCGCTCGAGATCCATTCCTACCGCAAGGAACGCTCGGCCACGGCCGCCGCCGCGTTCGGCCTGAAGGCGGACGAGACCTGCCACTGCCTGCGCGCGACGCTGCACCAGAAGGACGGCCCCACCGGGCAGACCACCTTCTACTTTCCGCCGGCGATCGGCAGCCGGCTGAAGCGGGCCGATTTCGACGACGTGGTGGTGTTCCGCGCGCTGCAGCGCCATCTCGGCATCCAGCTCTCCAACGCCCGCATCACGGTGCGCGCCGACATCGCCGACGAGGCGCTGGCGAAGGCGCTCGACTACGCCGTCGGCGGCCCGATCCTCGTCATCGAGATGCTGTATTTCTCGACCACCGGCGAAGCGGTCGAGCTGACGATCAACAAGAACCGCGCCGATCTGTTCAGCCTTTCTTACGACGCGCCGAACGATCTCGGCTGAGCCGCCACCGGCTGGACAACTTACAGAGATTATAATAGCATATCTTTATTCGCCGCATTGAGGAGATGCGGCGGATCGTCGGCCCTTTCGGGGTCGCCGGATGATGGTAGCGTTATCAAAACGGATGCCGCCTTTCGGAAGAAGCATCCGCACCCATGCTGGACAGCGTTCCTTGAGGGAGGAAACACCGTGAAGCGCACAGCCGCCGCACTCGCCGCCCTGTCGGCGATCGTTCTGACGTCTAGCCTCGTTCCCGGGGCCAAGGCCGAGGAAAAGAAGCCCTACAAGATCTATCTCTCCAACAATTTCGTCGGCAATGACTGGCGCCAGCAGATGCTGCGCATCGCCGAAACCACCGTGAAGAAGCCGCCGCTCGCCGGCCGCGTCGACCTGAAGGTCGAGAATGTCGAGACGACGACGCAGGCGCAGATCAACTCGCTCAACAACATCATCCGCGCCAAGCCGGACGCCATCCTGATCGACGTCGGCTCGCCGACGGCGCTGAACCCGACGATCGAGAAGGCCTGCGCCGCCGGCATTCTCGTCATCACCTTCGACCAGGTGGCCACCGCCGACTGCGCCTACAAGCTCGAATCTGACTGGAACCGCATTCCAGCCGTGCAGGCGGAATGGATCGCCGAGAAGATCGGCGGCAAGGGCAAGGTGTTCGTTGATCGCGGCCTCGCCGGCGCGCCGATCTCCGAGCAGCTGCAATCCGGCTTCGAGAAGGTGCTGAAGAACTATCCCGGCATCGAGATCGTCGGCTACTTCAACGGCAATTACGCGCTCGGCCCCGAGCAGGAGGGCGTCGCCTCGCTGCTCGCCGCCCATCCGCAGGTCGACGCGATCCTGACCCAGGGCTACGGCTCCGGCGCGATCAAGGCACTTCAGGATGCCGGCCGCCCGCTCGTGCCGGTCGCCGGCGGCGGCTACAACACCGCCTCGCTGGTCTGCGCGCAGACCGAAGGGGCTGAGTGCATCCTTGAGACCAACCCGGCCTATCTCTCGGCCGAGGCGCTGAAGCTCGCGGTCGACATCCTCGACGGCAAGGAAGTCAAGGACAAGCACGTCTTCGTCTACGGCCCCTTCCTCGCCACCGATCCGCAGCCCTCGAAGCTCTATCCGGACGTGAAGATGGAGAAGATCGAGATCGGCAAGAACGCCTTCCCGGATCTCGCGCCGGGCCTGTCGCTGCCGATCACGCCGGACTGGGTCGAGATCACGCCGCAGGAAGCCGCCGGCACCTGACGAAGCCGGCAGGCACCCTGTCGCCATCGCCTCGCCCCGCATGGGGGCGAGGCCCTCATGGACGCCCGCCCGACAGACGGCGTCTCGCCTTCCATTCCCGTCGAGGGCTCGGCCGAGCATGACCGAACTTCTGACCGCCACCGCCGTCACCAAGAACTATGGCGGTATCGTCGCGCTGAGCCGCGCGGATTTCTCGGCACGCGCCGGCGAAGTGCATGCGCTGCTCGGCGAGAACGGCGCCGGCAAGAGCACTTTCATCCAGATCCTCGCCGGAGCCGTGCGGCCGAACGGCGGCACGGTCACACTCGGCGGCCAGCCCTATCGGCCGCGCCATCCGCAGGACGCGCGCGACGCCGGCATCTCGCCGGTGTTCCAGGAATTGTCGCTGATCCCCGACCTGACGGTCGAGCAGAACATCTGGTTCCGCCGCGAGCCATTGTCGTTTGCCCGCACCGTCAGGGCCCGCGCGCTGCGCGAGGCGACCGAGGCGCTGTTCGCCCGGCACCAGTTCCCGGCGATCCGCCCAGACCAGGAGCTGCGCCGGCTGACGCTCGCCGATCGCCAGCTGGTCGAGATCGCCAAGGCGCTTTCCGCCGATCCCAAGGTGCTGATCCTCGACGAGGCGACCTCGGCGCTCGGGCCCCGCGAGACGGAGTGGCTGCTCGGGCTGTCGCAGGGCCTGGCCAGGGCCGGCACGCTGGTCATCTATATCTCGCACCGGCTCGGCGAGGTGCGCCAGATCGCCGATCGCATCACCGTCTTCCGCAACGGCGCGACGGTCGCCGCCTATGACACCAAGGAAGTCGACGACGAGACGATCATCGCCGACATGCTCGGCCGCCGCATGGACCGCCTCTATCCGGAACGGAAGCCGACGGCGACCGACCGGGTCGCCGTCCGGTTGCGCGGCTTCGGCGCCGGCCACCGCCTCGCCGACATCGACCTCGACCTCCGCGAGGGCGAGGTCCTCGGCGTCGCCGGCATGCAGGGCCACGGCCAGCGCGAGCTGTTCCAGGCGCTGTTCGGCATCGGCGGCGCGCGCGGCACGGTCGAGATCTGGGGCAAGGCCAAGACGATCCGCGGTCCGCGCCAGGCACTGACCGGCCGGGATGGCCTCGCCCTCGTTCCCGAGGACCGGCGCAATCACGGCCTGCTCTTGTCGCGCAGCGTGCGCGAGAACCTGACGCTCTCGGTGATCTCGCGCTTCACCCGCTTCGGCCTCACCGATCCGAAGCGCGAGGCGAAGCTCGTCGACGAGATGATCGCGGCGCTGAAGATCAAGGCGGGAACGCCCGAGCAGCTCGCCGGCACGCTCTCCGGCGGCAACCAGCAGAAGGTCATCTTCGGCAAGATGCTGCTGACCGAAGCGCGCATCCTGTTGCTCTACGATCCGACGCGCGGCATCGACGTCGGCACCAAGGGCGAGATCTTCCAGTTGATGCGCGACCTGGCGGCCAAGGGCTACGCCATCCTGTTCTATTCGAGCGACCTCGCCGAACTGGTGCATGTCGCCGACCGTGTCGCGGTGCTGCGTAACGGCCGGCTCGGGGCGGTGCTGGAGGGCGAGGACAATTCGGAACGGCAGATCCTGCGCGCCGCCATGATCGAGAGGGCGGCATGACGATGACGACGATCGATCGGCCGAAGCCGGCCTCCTCCCATCCCGCGCCAGACGCACAGCCGCGCCCTGCCGCCACGGCCGGCCTGCGCGCCGCCCTCATCGACCGGGCGTCGCTGATCATTCCCTGCGTGATGCTTGTCGCGCTGCTCGCGCTCTACGGCACACTGCGCGAGGGCGTGTTCACGATCGACGAGCTCAACCTCGACACCGCCGCGGCGATGACGCTGATCCTCGCCGCGACCGGCCAGACCATCGTGCTCCTGCGCGGCGGCATCGACCTCTCGATCGGCGGCATGATCAGCCTCGGCACCGTGCTCGCCGCCACCCGCTTCGGCACCGATCCGGCGCAGGCCACGGCCTGGGCAATCGGCATCGTCGCCATCGGCGGCCTGGTCGGCGCGCTCAACGGCGTGCTCATCACCGTGCTGCGGCTGCAGCCCTTCCTGGTGACGCTCGCCACCTGGTCGATCCTGTCCGGCGCGGCGATGATCATCCTGCCGACCGATGGCGGCAGCCTGCCGGCCGGCTGGATGCGGTTCGGCTTCGCCAACTGGCTGGGGCTCTCGAGCTCGGTCTGGCTGCTGATCCTGCTCCTCGCCTTCTGGTTCTGGTTCAAGCGGACAAGGCTCGGCATCTCGATCCGCGCCACCGGCTCGAACGAGCGCTCAGCCCTGCTCTCCGGCGTCTCGCCGCTTCGCATCAATGTCGCCACCTATGCGCTCTCCGGCCTGTTCGCGGCATTGGCGGCGCTCTACCTGACGACCCAGACCGGCGCCGGCTCGCCCACCATCGGCAAGGACTACATCCTGCCCTCGGTGGCGGCGGCAGTGATCGGCGGCATCAGCCTGTTCGGCGGCCGCGGCGGCCTCGTCGGCACGATCATCGGCGCCTACATCCTCACCATCATCGGCAATCTCGTCTTCGTGCTCGAGATCTCGAGCTACTGGCAGCCGATCGTCTCCGGCATCATCCTGCTGGTCGCCGTGCTCGCCAGCTCGATCGCCGAGAAATCCGCCCGACGGAGCCTCACATGAACCTGCGCCGGCACCGGGCCATCCTGCTCGCCTATCTCGGCATGATCGTGCTGCTGCTGCTGACCAGCGTCGTCGCGCCGGGCTTCCTGTCGCCGACCCATCTCCGCAGCACGGCCGTGCTCGCCGCCTTCATCGGCATCGTCGCGCTCGGCCAGACCTTCGTCATCATCGGCGGCGGCATCGACCTCTCGGTGCCCTGGGTGCTGAACTCGGCCGCCGTGCTGATGACGCTCTTGGCCGGCAGCCAGGACGCGCCGCTCCTCTGGATCGTGCCGCTGCTGCTCGCCGCCGGCGCGCTGGTCGGCATGGTGAACGGGCTCGGCGTCGCGCTGTTCGGCGTGCCGCCGATCATTATGACGCTCGCCGTCAACGTCATCCTGCAGGGCGGCATCCTCGTCTATACGGGCGGCGCGCCGACCGCGACGGCGCCGCCGATGATCCAGTTCCTCGCCGTCGGGCGGATCCTGGGCTTCCCGGTCGTCGTGCTGATCTGGATCGCGCTCGCGGTCGTCGCGACCGTGCTGCTGTCGAAATCCGCCTTCGGCCGCTATCTCTACGCGGTCGGCACCAGCGCCACCGTCGCCGAGTTCTCCGGCGTGCCGACCTTCCTGACGACGGTGCTCGCCTACACGCTTTCCGGCTTCACGGCCGCCCTCGCCGGCATGTTGCTCACCGGCTACACGGCGCAGGCCTATCTCGGCATGGGCGATCCCTATCTCTTCACCTCGATCGCCGCGGTGGCGATCGGCGGCGCGTCGATCCTCGGCGGCAGCGGCCACTATATCGGCACCATCGCCGGCGCCCTCGTGCTGACGATCCTGACCGGACTGCTGCCGGCGCTGAACCTTTCGAGCGGCGCGCTGCTGATCGTCTACGGCGTCGTCATCCTCGTCACCGTCTCGCTCGCCAGCGACGCCGTCTCCGGCCTCTCCGCCTTCCTGCCGCGCTTCCGCCGCCGGCAAAGCCCATCCGCCTAGAGGAATACCCATGACCGACATCGAATGCGTCGTCGACGCCAAGGCCCAGCTCGGCGAGAGCACCTACTGGGACCCCCAGGGACAGCGCCTCTGGTGGATCGACATCTACGCCAAGGCGATCCACGCCTTCGATCCCGCGACACGCCAGACCGACACCTATTACGCGCCGGAATATCTCGGCTGCATCGCGCTCCGCGAGAAGGGCGGGCTGGTGCTCACCATGGCAAGCGGCTTCCATTTCTTCGATCCGGCGAGCGGTCGATTCGAACGGATCGTCGACCCGGAGGCCGACCTCCCCGACAACCGCTTCAATGACGGCAAGACCGACCGCCAGGGCCGCTTCTGGTCGGGCTCGATGTTCGAGGCGCCGGGCAAGCCGGTGGTCAAGAACGCCTCGCTCTACCGGATGGACACGGATCTCTCCGTGCACAAGGTCGCTGGCGGCTTCGGCTGCTCGAACGGCCTTGCCTGGAGCCCGGACAGCCGGACGCTCTACTATACCGACAGCCACGGCCCGGTGGTCTGGGCCTGGGATTTCGATCCCGCCACCGGCGAAGTCGAGAATCAGCGCCCCTTCTTCGACCTGTCAGAAATGGGCGGCGTGGTCGACGGCTCCACCGTCGATGCCGAGGGCTGCTACTGGGCGACGATCCCGTTCAAGGGCAAGGTGCTGCGCTATGATCCGGCGGGTAAGCTGATGCGCACGATCGAAATGCCGACCGACTTGCCGACCTGCTGCGAGTTCGGCGGCCGGGATCTCGATGTGCTCTATGTCACGACGGCGATCTACAACCGTACGCCGGAACAGCTCGCCGGCCAGCGCAACCCCGGCGGCCTGTTCGCGCTCGACGTCGGCGCCAAGGGCCTGCCGCTGGTGCCGTTCAAGGGCTGATGCCCCATCCGGAAAAAAGAGAATGGCCGGGCACTGCCCCGGCCATTTTCGCATTCGTAGGGACGGTTTCGGTTCAAAAGCCGACAGTGAGGCCGACCGTGCCCTTGTAGCCGTAGGAGCCGTCGAAGCTGGTCGAGGCGAGCGCCTCGCCATGCAGCGCATATTTCTCGGCGCCCCAGTTGTAGGTGCCGCCGACGCCGAACTCGGCGCCGAACTTCTGCGGCTCCGCCACCAGGTCGAGGCCCGAGACAGCGACGGTCGCGCCGTCGAGGAACTCGTAGGTCAGGCTGGTGATGCCGTAGACATGCGTGCGGACGGCGCGGCCGGAATCATCCTGCCAGCTGGCATCGCGACCCAGCGCGACGCCGACCCGGCCCTCCAGGCTCTCGCCCTTCGAAAGCGACACGGCGGCGCCATAGGGATCGACGAAATCGTCGAAATCGGCCGAGGTATAGGCAAGCTGCGCCTGCGGCGTCACCGTCCAGCCCTCTTTCACGGCGAACTCGCGGCCAGCCTCGATCGAGAGCGCATAGCCCGTGCCGTCATGGCCATCGACGAGCTTGCCGACGCCATCGGCCGAGAGGTCGGTATCGAACCAGGCGAGCTGCGCCTGGCCGTCGACATAGACGCCGTTCGCGCCATACCATGTCAGCGTGGCGCCGATGCCGTAGCCCTCGGTGGTGTTGGAGCCGTTGCCGAGCGTCGACGACACGTCGGCGCGGACGCGGCTGTACTGCGCCGTCAGCCCGGCGACGAGCGCGCCGGAGGCGCTCTCCATCACCTCGCCGTCGAGCCCGACCTGCAGCTGGAACAGGTCGCTGTCATACGACGCCTGGGTGGTCGAGCTGTCGGCCTTGACGCGGGCATGCGCGCCCTCGATGCGGGTCCAGAGCGCGGTGTCCGCCGCCTCGTTGGTCCGGTCGGGGCGACGATCGCCGACGCGCTGCTGCAAGGTCGGCAGCGAGATCAGGCCGAGCATCACGGCCGGATAGCTCTCATAGGTCGGCGGCGTCGGCGCCAGACCGTCGGCGCGCAGATACCAGTCGCCGTCAGTGTTCGTCAGGTCAGAGAGGCCGTTCTGGAACAGATCATAGCGGTAGGCGCCGCCGATCGCCGGGCCCGAGAGCACGAAGGCATCGGCCGCCGAAACGCCATCGACCTCGACGATCTTGATGCCGTCACCGGTGGTCTCGGCGCCCGCGCCGCCCACATTGACAACCCGCACCTGCGTCGCGCCGGTGCCGATCAGGCTGTCGCCGGTGATGTAGAGCAGGTCCGTCGACGAATTGTCGGCGCCCAGGACCGCCTCGATCTCGAGCACGCCGCCATGGCCGGTGTAGTCGCCGTCGATGGTCAGCATGCCGATCGAATTGCCCGGCGCGATGACGCCGCCGGCATAGTTGGCGGTATCGCCGACCGTGCCGATACCCTGCAGTCGGCCACCGCGCACCTCCATCGTGCCGCCGAGCTCGCCATTGACGGAAAGCGTGCCGCCATAGACGCTCGTCAGGCCGGCGAAATCGGTCTGGTCGGCGTTGAAGATGGTGTGCCCGGCCAACTGGTTGACCGCGCCGGACCCGTTAATCGGGATGTCGAAGACATAGCCCGTCTCGGTGTGGTTGAAGTTGATGACGTTTGAACCGGTCCCGAGGGTGATTCCGGCCGCCTCGAGAGTACCGGCCCGGGTGGCCGCCTGGCCCACGCCGCCGCCGATGTTCAGTGTCGCCTTGCCGGCGGCATTGGTGCCGGTCAGCTTCAGCACGCCGGCACCGTCACGGACGCTCAGCAGTCCACCGTCGGCCAGAGTCAGCGTTCCGGTCCCGATTGCGCCAAAATCGATGTCACCCGAGCCGGTGGTCCGGATCGCGGATCCCGTGCCGGCGATGCGCACCGACGCAACCGTGTTCGCGATATGAGCAACCCGCATGGATGCCGTGCTGATCTCGCCGCCGTCGAGCACGTCGATCGTGCCTCGATAGTGCAGGAAGTCTTGGCTGTTGGTCCAACGCGAGCCCTCGCCCGAAACCGTGACCACGCCGGTGCCGGTCTGGGCAAGTTGAAGCAAGCCGCCCAGGGCCGCCCTTGTCGTCTCGAGGGCGCCGCCATTGGTAATGTTGATGGTGCCTAGGCCATGGGTCACGCTTAGTCCGGCCATCGTCACCAGCGAGCCGTCACCATCGACGTTCAGCGTCCCCCTGCGGTTGTTACTGCCTGAAGCGATGAGGAAGCCCCCAGTACCCTGAACATAGTGCGCGCCACGCTCGACGGTCATGGTGGCTTCGGCGCCATCCCCCGAAAGGGAACCGGTTCCGTCACGCGCAAGGACTTCCGTGCCCGCGCCGCTAATGATGAGGTGGGAGGAAGAATCACTAGTCAGACGGACGGATCCGTCCAACACGGTGTTGCCCATCTCGATCTGGCTGCCACCATTGATCAAGAGCGTGCCTGCCTCGACCGATATGCCGCCGTAGTAATTCCCGGTAACGCCGCTCATCACCACGGTGCCCGCGGCGTCGACCAGCAACCGGCCAGCCCCGGTGCCGTAGGCGGCAGTCCCGGCGGTCTTGCCGACGATCGTCAGGGAGGCACCGGCGGCCGTTGCGAGTTTCCTGTCCCCATTGGCAGTCAGCAAGTAGCTGCCCGTGTCGATCGTCAGATTCTTCGTGACGGTCGGCAGCGACGCGGTCGAAACGGTGAAGCTGCCTGTCAGCGTGATTGTCGATGTCGCATCGCCGGCGGCGTTCGCAGCTTCGACAGCGTCCCGCAACTCCTGCTCGCTGCCCGCCGTGTAGCTCGCCGCCATGGCCGGCTGGCCGAGGATCAGCGCCAGGCCGGTGCCGAGTGCAAGATGCGATGCGCCGGAACGCAGCACACGGCCAACTCGGCGCGCGCCATTCGCCCGCGCGCCGGCCACGGAATACAGTGTCATGATGTCAGCCCCAATGCCGCCCGAGGGCGGACCCAGGCCTTTTCGTCAGGGCAAAAGAAATGATTCAAAATTCGAACCAACCCCTTGCCGCTACAGACGAAACCGGCCCCTCCCCCAAATTGTCCGGACAACATATGGTGGTATTTCAATCAGGTAAACTAATAAACTGCACGCCAATACAACTTTTCCGTGCTCACCCCCGAATGCCGCCTCCAGGGGGCCACACTCGGCAAAGTCTTCCGTCTGGCGCTAAGATGCCCTGCCGGACCGCCGGCGATGCATGAGCGAGGCGACAATGTCGGATTCCAGGAGCCGCGAGTTCGTGACGCCCCGCGATGCCGGGCTCGGGTTGCGGTCGATCACCAACGCGGCCGGCCTCTCCGTCTCCGTCCTGCCGAACGGGGCCCTCTTCGCCATCAGCCATGACGCGGGCGGCGGGGCGATTCTGATCAACCAGGTCCTCGGCTCGCCCGTCGACGGCGGCATCGGCCGGATCTGGCTGCGCGTCGGCGGCGCAAGGCCGTTCGTCGCCGAGATCGTCGGGCCGGGCGCCAACGTGTCCTTCGCGGCCAGCGCCTCCGCCTTTCGCTGGTCGGGCGCGACAAACGGCATCGCCCATACCGTCACGCTGCAACTCAGCGCCGACGCGCCGCGCTGGTTCTGGCAGATCGAACTCGCTCTCGAGGACGGCACCGAACCCGTCCCCTGCGACATCATCCTGGCGCAGGACCTCGGACTCGGCGGACGCGGTTTCCTGATGGGCAGCGAGGCCTATGCCTCGCAATATCTCGACCACCACATCGCCCAGCATCCGCGCTTCGGACCGGTGATCATGAGCCGGCAAAACCTCGCCCAGGGCGGGCGCTTTCCCTGGCTCGCTCAGGGCTGTGTCGATGGCGTTGCCGCCTTCGCGACCGATGCGATCCAGCTCTTCGGTCCCAGCTATCGCGACGCCGCGGCCCTGGATTTCGGCTTCGGCATCGCGCTGCCGAGCCGCGTCCAGCAGCAAGAGCTCGCCTGCCCGACCCTGCAATCAAAGCCGATCACGCTCACGCCGGGCAACATGGCAAGCTGGACCTTCTTCGGCCATTTCGCCGCCGATCATCGCGAAGCCTCGGGCGGCGACGATCTCGCCGTGATCGAAGACATCACCGCCCCAGCTCCGAAAGCCAGCATGGAGGCGGGAGAGCCGACCGCGCGCAGCCTGCTGCAGGACGCGCCGCCGCTTGCCATCCTCCCCCTCGACGCGACGCTGCTCGACCGCCTCTATCCCCGGCGCGCGCTGGCGGAGACGGACGAGACCTCGCTCCTCTCCTTCTTCGTCCCCGACGGGACGCTCAATCGCCATGTCGTGCTCGCCGAGAAGGAGCTGCTGGTCGCCCGCCGGCACGGCGCGATCCTCCGGAGCGGCCAGAGCCTGATGCCGGACGAGGCGACGCTTGCCGCGACCTGCTGGATGCATGGCGTGTTCGCGGCGCAGCTCACCATCGGCAACACCTCGTTCCACAAGCTCTTTTCCGTCTCGCGTGATCCCTACAACATCACGCGGGCGAGCGGCCTGCGCATGCTGATCGACACCGGCGATGGCTGGCGGCTGCTCACCGTGCCGTCGGCCTTCGACATGGGCTTGAGCGACTGCCGCTGGATCTACCGGCTCGCCGACCGCATCGTCACCGTCTCGGCCGCCGCCTCCGGCACCGACGCCGCCATGCAGTGGCGCGTCGAAATCGACGGGCCGCCGGCTCGCTTCCTCGTCTTCGGCCAGATCGTGCTCGGCGAACGGGAGTACGAGCAGAGCGGCCGGATCACGGTCGACGCGACGGCGAAACGGATCGCCTTCCGCCCCGGCCCGGACTGGCTCTGGGGCCAGAAGCATCCCGACGCCGTCTATCACCTCACGACCAGCACGCCCGACGCGATCGAGGCGATCGGCGGCGACGAGCTGCTCTTCGAGGAGGGCGCGACGCGGACGGGCGGCTATGCCGCGTTCCGCACGGCCCCAACCCAGACGTTCGCCTTCGCCGTCACCGGCTCGATGACCGACGCGGCCGAGGCCGATCGGCTTGCCGATCTCTACGCGGCCGGCGTCGACGAGAAGGCGATGCTGGAGCCGGCGAGCCGATACTGGCGCCATGTGACCGGAGATCTGCGCGTTCCCGGCGCAGGCGACGAGTTGACGGCCGAGCAGGCGATCCTGCCCTGGCTGGCGCATGACGCGATCGTCCACCTCACCGTCCCGCACGGGCTCGAGCAATATACCGGCGCCGCCTGGGGCACGCGCGACGTCTGCCAGGGGCCGCTCGAATTCATGCTGGCGCTGCGCCATGACACGACGGCGCGTGCCATCGTCACCGCCGTTTTCGCCGAGCAGTACCGGACGCGGGGCGACTGGCCGCAATGGTTCATGCTGCCGCCCTATTCCAACATCCGCGCCGGCGACGCGCATGGCGACATCGTCGTCTGGCCGCTGAAGGCGCTCTGCGACTATGTCGAGGCGACGGGCGATCTCGGCATCCTCGACGAAGCCCTACCCTGGCGGCGGTACGACAATCTGGAACCGACGGCGGAAACCGGGCCAATCCGCGCCCATATCGACCTGCTGCTGCAGACCGTGCGCGACCGCTTCGTACCGGGCACGCATTTGATCCGCTACGGCCATGGTGACTGGAACGATTCCCTCCAGCCAGCCGATCCGCATCTGAACGACTGGATGGTGTCGAGCTGGACCGTGGCGCTGCTCTACGAGCAGGTCCGCCGCTATGCGGCGATCCTGCGCCGGACCGGTGCGCCGGCCGAGGCCGATGGGCTGGACGGCCTCGCCGACGCGATGCGCGACGAGGTCAACCGCCACCTGATCCGCGACGATATCCTCGCCGGCTACGGCGTGTTCGCGCCGGACCATGACGGGGTCGAGCTACTGCTGCATCCAAGCGACCAGCGTACGGGACTCGCCTATTCGCTGATCCCGATGACGCAGGCCATCATCGGCGGCCTGTTCACGCCCGAGCAGACGCGCCGGCATCTCGAACGGATCGAGCAGCACCTACTCTTCCCGGACGGGGCGAGGCTGATGGATCGGCCCGTCGCCTATCGCGGCGGCGTCGAGACCCTGTTCCGCCGGGCCGAATCCGCCGCCTACTTCGGCCGCGAGATCGGGCTCATGTATGTGCACGCGCATATCCGTTATTGCGAGGCGCTGGCCATCAGCGGCGACGTCGACGGCGCCCGCGCGGCGCTCGCCTTCGTCAACCCGATCGCCGTCACCGATCTGCTGCCGCAGGCGTCGCTGCGCCAGCGCAACACCTATTTCAGCTCCAGCGACGCGGCCTTCCACGATCGCTACCAGGCGAGCGCCGAATGGAACCGCGTGCGCGATGCCTCGATCGCGGCGGATGGCGGCTGGCGCATCTATTCGAGCGGCCCTGGGATCTACACGCAGCTCTTCGTCGGCCGCCTCCTCGGGAAGCGACGGTCATTCGGGGCAGAAGTGTCCTGAGGGCTCAGCCCAGCCGTAGCGCCGGGCGGAGCCAGCCGATCAGCGCGTCGAGGTCGAGCGGCGCGGTCGTGTCGACGTCGAAGCGCGGGCCGCAGTCGACCGGTGCGCCGCGCTTGGCGAGCTCGATCAGTTCCGGGATGAAGGCAGCGCCGGGATGGCCCGGATGACGCTCGCCGAGCCGGTCGCCATAGCGCTGCGCCAGGAGTTCCGGCGGCGCATGGCACCAGATCTCCGCCGTCGCGCCGACGCCGGCGCGCGCGATATGCGCCTCCAGCACCTCGCGCGGCTGGAAGCCGAACCAGGCGTCGATGATGACGGTCGTCTCGTCCGGCGCGTCGCGGAGGATCGACCAGATCGCGTGGTAGCTCGCCCGGCCGAGGGCACGGTTGAACTCGCGGTCGCCGAGGCCGAGCTGGTCGAAGAACGGCTCCTTGACGGAATCGAGCGTCAGGGTGATCCAGCCCATGCGCGCCGAGATCGCGCGCGCAACCGTGCTCTTGCCGGTCGCCGGCACGCCATTGACGAGGACTGCGCGCTTCATGAAATCAGGCGGGCCTTTCGAGGGCTGAGGGCTCCGTCGCCAGCGCGAGCGGCACCGGCGGCAGGATCGGCGAACGATGCTCGATCAACGCGCTGACGGCGGCGCCGATCATGCCGGCATCGTCGCCGAGCTCGGCCGCCATCACCGGACATTGATACCACGGCGCCAGCGCCGGCGCTTTGCGCAGCGCACGATGCGCCGCCTTGCCGAGCCCGCCGCCGAGCAGCACGAGATCGGGATCGAAGGCGGCGGCGGCGCTGTCGATCGCGGCGCGCAAAGGCCGGATCCAGGCGTCGAGCACCCGGCCGGCGGCTTCATCGCCCTTGGCTGCGCGGCGGATCACCTCGTCGAGGGTGGTCCCCGACGGCAGCCCGGCCTCCAGCACGTGGCGAGCGAAGGCGGTGCCGGAGCTCGTCGTCTCGACGCAGCCGCGCCGGCCGCAGACGCAGGGGGCGCCGTTGACGTCGACGGTGATGTGGCCGAGCTGGCCGGCCGTGCCGCGGCCGCGCACGATCTGACCTTCCTGGACGATGGCGCCGCCAATGCCGGTGCCGATCGTGAACATCACGACGTTCTCGCGGCCGCGCGCGGCGCCAACGGCGATTTCGGCGACCAGCGCCATGTTGCAATCATTGTCGATGGCGACCGGCTTGCCGACCGCGCCCTCGACCCGCTCGGCGAGCGCCGTGCCGGCGAGGTTCAGATAGCCGCCGGAGAGCACGGCGCGGCGGCGCGCGTCGACCCGGCCGGGCACGCCGATGCCGATCGCGGTCACCTCCGGCCGGTCGAGCTGGCGCACCAGCTCGACGATCCGCCGCACGGCCGCGTCCGCCTCGCGGTCGATGCGCTCGGAGACGCGTTCGAGGATCGCGCCGGCGCCGGAAACCCGCGCCGCCCGGAGATTGGTACCGCCGATATCGATGCCGATGGCCGAAGACGTATCGAGCATGGTGCACGGCTCCCGCGCGGTTGAGGTCAGGCCGCCTTCTGCGCGCCGGCCGCATAGCGCTGCAGCACGGCCTGGATCTGGCGCAGCCGCGGCACGGCGATCGTCGTCAGCCGCTCGCGCTGCACGTCGCGGTCGAGATGGATGCAATCCTTCCACAGAGCGCGGCCGGCGATGACGCCCGAGGCGCCGTTCTGCATCGCGATCTCGACCTGACCGAGGAAGGTCTCGTGATCGACGCCGGCGGAGAGCACCGCCCACGGCACCTCGCCGGCCATGGCGGAGATCTTCGCGCAGGATTCGGCCGTGCCGGGATAAGGCAGCTTCAAGACCTTGGCGCCGAGCTCGAGCGAGATGCGCGTGCCCTCCTCGATCAGCCACGGCGTCTTCGCCTTGTAGTCTTCCTTGCTCTCGCCCTCGAGCTGGTAGGTCAGGAACTCGACGACGAGCAGCAGGTCCTCGCGGGTGAAATCCGCGATCACCTGGCGCAGGATCTCGATGTTCGCCGTATTGGCGCCGGCGTGGTCGGCGCGCAGATAGACCATGATCTTGCCACCGGTGCCGCCGAGCTCGCGCACGCGGCGGGCGTTGATGCCGGGCACGAGCTTGGAGAGGCGGTAGCCTTCGGGCGAGGTATCCCAGCCCGAGGCGTCGAGGCCGATCAGAAGCGCGGTGTCGCGCGCCAGGGCGCCGTTCTCGATGACATGCGGCACTGCGCAGACCGGATCGAGCAGGACGCAGGAGGCCTCGTTGGCGAGATAGCGGGTGATGTCGGCCTTGGTATCGCCGAGGATGTCGTTGCCGATCTTCGCCTGCTCCTCCGGATCACTGGCGAGAATGGTGCGCATGCCGCCGCGCTGGTCGCAGGCGATCACCATCATGGCGCCGTCACGGCCGCAGATCTGCTGGTAGCCCCGGAATTCCGAAGTCGACATTCTGGTCATGCTGCAATGGTCCGATCTGTCGCCGGACGAGCCGGCCTTGGCGAAATCATCGAGCTACCGGGGGCGATCATAGCAGATCCGATCGCCGGATCCGTATCGCGCCGCCCTCATCGCGCATGGACCGCCCTTCCCGGAATGGATTATTCACGGAGAGAGTACGGCGGAGCTGCGCGTTTCCGGTGGCTCCCTCAGGCTGATGCGTATATGCATGTAACATCTTTCAGAAAGGAATTTCAAGCTGTCCTCCAAGCCGGTCCCTTCGTCATCGCCGGACGCCTCGGCGAGCCGCGCGATGCTGCACACGGTCGCCAAGCTGCACTACGAGGCGGACCTCTCGCAGGTCGAGATCGCGCGCCGGCTGAACGTCTCGGCGCCGACGATCTCGCGCCTGCTGCGCCGGGCGCGCGAGGAAGGCATCGTCCGGATCGAGATCCCCGACATCGAGACGCCGGAGGAACTGAACCAGCGCCTGGTGCAAAAGCTCGGCCTGAAGCATGCGGCCGTGGTCGAGGCGCCCGAGGCCAATCTCCTCGCCGCGCTCGCCGGCCCGGTCGGCCAGATGCTGCGCGAGGCCGGGCTTCGGCGCGACAGCGTGCTGGCGATCGGCTGGGGTCGGGCCGTGCGCGCCGTGATCGAGGCCGGCCTGCCGGAAATCGAGGGCGTCATCACGGTCCCGGCGACCGGCGGCATGCAGCAATCGGCGCCGCATTTCCAGATCAACGAATTCGTCCGCCTCGCCGCCGAGCAGCTCAGGGGCACGCCGCGCTTCATCCACGCGCCCTACCTGCCCTCGCCGGAATCCCGCGACGCCTTCCTGAGCGATCCGATCATCCACGAGAACGTCGCGCTCTGGGAACGGCTCGACGCGGCCCTCGTCGGCATCGGCCTCACCCACACCGCCGAAGGCGCCTCGTCGGCGACGCCGCACGAGCAGGCGCTGGCGCATGCCGCCGGCGACGTTGTGCGGCACTATTTCGACGTCGAGGGCGCGCTGGTTCCCTGGGAAGGGGAAAGCCGGCTGATCGCCGTCACGCCGGAACAGCTGCGCGCGACGCCGCTCGTCATCGGCGTCGCCGTTTCGACGCGCAAGGTCCCCGCCATCCGGGGCGCCATCCGCGCCGGCCTCGTCAATGCGCTCGTCACCGACGTGCGCACCGCGCAGGCGGTGCTGGAGGGCGCCTAGGCACCCTCCAGAAGCTGCATCAACCACCGACCATGAGCTTGACGATCTCGTCATGGTTGGTCTCGGCGATCTTGCGTTCGCCGGCCAGCGCGCCGCGCCGTAGCACGACGATGCGGTCGGCGACGGCGAAGATGTCCTGGAGGTTGTGCGAGATGAAGATGATCGCACGCCCCTGCGCCTTCAGGTTCTGGATCAGCGAGACGACCTTGCGCTGCTCGGGCACGCCGAGCGCCGCCGTCGGCTCGTCCATGATCAGGACGCGGGCGTTCCAGTAGATCGCCCGGCCGATCGCGACGGCCTGGCGCTGGCCGCCGGAGAAGCGGCCGACCGGCGCGTCGAGCCGGTTCACGTGGAAATCGAGCCGCGCCATCGTCTCCTTCGCCGCCTTCGCCATCGCCGGGCGGTCGAGCACGGGGATGAAGCCGAGGACGCGCTTCATCGGCTCGCGGCCGAGGAAGATGTTGGCGCCGATCGACAGATTATCGGCAAGCGCGAGGTCCTGGTAGATCGTCTCGATGCCATGCGCCCGCGCCGCCTCCGGCGTTGCGAAATGCACGGTCTCGCCGGCGAAGCGGATCTCGCCGCCGTCCGGGCCATGCACGCCCGAGATCGTCTTGATCAGGGTCGACTTGCCGGCGCCGTTGTCGCCGGCAAGCGCCACGACCTCGCCCGGATAGAGCGACATCGACACGCCCTTCAGGGCCTCGACGCCGCCGAAGCGCTTGGAGACGGAGCGGACGTCGAGGATCGGCTCGGCGGCGTGCGGCTGGGATTGCGTCTGAGCTTGCACGGACATCACTAGCGATCCCCACCGAGCTTGCGCTGCGTCTGGTCGACCAGCACCGAGATGATGATGACGACGCCGACGGCGACGAACTGCCAGAACGGCTCGACATTGATGAAGACGAGCCCGTACTGGATGACGGCGATGACCAGCGCGCCGGCGACCGTGCCCAGGATGGTGCCGGAACCGCCGAACAGGCTGGCGCCGCCGATCACCACCGCGGCGATCGAATCGAGCAGCAGCGGCTCGCCCGCCTGCGCCGCGCCTGCCGTGAAGCGCGCGGCGTAGAGGACGCCGCCGAGGCCGGCGCAGAAGGCCGAGAGCAGATAGAGCCGGCGGATATGGCGCGGCACGTTGATGCCGGAGCGGATCGCCGCCTGTTCGTTGGCGCCGATGGCGTAGGTGTGCTGGCCAAACCGCGTCTGCGACAGCAGGTAGTGCATCAGCAGGACGAAGAGCACGGTGATGATCACGACAACAGGCACGCCGAACAGGCGGCCATTGCCGAGCGAGGCGAACCAGGCATTGGCGACCGGGACGGTGGTACCGCCGGCGAGCAGGAAGGCGACGCCGCGCGCCACGCCGAACATGCCGAGCGTGCCGATGAAGGGCGGAACCTTCAGCTTCGAGATCAGGAAGCCGTTGACGTAACCCGGCCCGAGCGCGACCACGAGGCCGGCCAGGATGCCGACCAGCATCGCCGCGAAGGGCGGCAGCGAATGGCCGGCGAGATTGGTGGCGTGCGCCGCGATGACCGCGGCAAGGCCCATGATGAAGCCGACCGAGAGGTCGATGCCACCGGATATGATGACGAAGGTCGATCCGAGTGCCAGCAGCAGCGGCGCGACGGCGAAGATCGCGATCGACTGGGCGTTGTAGGCCGAGAACAGGAAGGTCTGACCGTAGCTTATGCGCGACCAGGTCTCGAAGAAGATCAAGAGCAGGGCGAGGAACAGCCAGGCGCGCAGGGCCGCAATGCGAACGATCAGCTGACGTGACCGGGACTGGGTGGGGTCCGCGCGCGATTCCGTAGACGTATGGGCGGACATGCGCCACTCCGTAGCAGGTATCGAACTGAAGGGAGACGCCGCCGGACCGCTGGCCCGACGGCGCCGGCGGCTCAATCCTTGTAGATGAACTGCGCGATCTCGGGCTTGTCGATGTTGTCCTTGTCCATGACGGTGAAGCCGGTGCCGATCGCCACCGGGATCGACTGGCCGTTCAGATGGGCAAAGGCCGAGATGAGGCCGAAATAGCCGATTTCGGCCGGATGCTGGGCAATCGCGATATCGATCAGGCCGGTCTTGATGTTATCGACGATCGTGGGCGGTGCGTCGAAGGCGACGACCTTGACCTTGCCGCTCTGGCCGGCCTGCTGCACGCCATTGGCGGCACCGATGGCCGAGAACAGGTTGGCGCCGAAGAGGCCGGCGAGATCCGGGTTGCGGGCGAAGACGGCCTGCAGCTGGGAAGCGGCCTTGTTCGAGTCGTTGTCGTTGAACTGGGTCTCGAGAACCTCGATGTTCGGGTAGTTGGCCATCTCGGCCTTGAAGCCTTCCTCACGCTGGTCGGTTGTCGAGACGCCCGGCTTGACGTTCGAGACATAGACCTTGCCCTTCTCGCCGATCGACTTGGCCAGCGCGCGCGCCGCGATGCGGCCGCCGAGAACGTTGTCGGAAGCGATGTAGGAGAGCGGGAAGTCTGCGTCGCCGGCGCCGGTCTGGTAGTTGCCGGTGCCGATGAAGGTGTCGACGGTGATGACCGGGATACCGGCTGCGTGAGCCTTCTTCAGCGGCTCGACCAGCTGCACCTTGTCGGTCGGGGCGATCAGGATCGCGTCCGGCTTGCGGGCGATGATGGCGTCCAGAACCGGCACCTGCAGGACCGAGTTGAACTCGGGCGCGCCCTGGAAGACGAGCTCGGCGCCGACGGCCTGGGCGGCCGCCTCGGCGCCCTTGCGCATGGTGATGTAGAAGCCGTCCGTCGTGATCCCGGGGATCAGCGCGATGGTGGGCTTCTTGTCCTGAGCCTGCGCCACGGCGCCGGTCATGACGGTCGCTCCGACGGCCAATGCCGCCAGTACCTTGACGATGTTCTTCATGGCGTTCCCTCGTTCTGCTTTGGAAGTGTTGCCTGGCAACGACGTTCACCCGTCGCAGCCCTTCTCCGGGGCCGCCCTGACGGATGCTCTCGATCCCGGCGGACTCGAGCAGCCGCCGTGACCGTGATCCGGTGCCGGCGCGTCATCCGCGCCGGAATTCACATCGTGATGAGGCCGAGTACCGGACAAGCAATATCGTCAGCAAGTCGACTATTGATCCGGAAATAGACCATCGATCATTGCCGACATTACCGGCAACGACTCCCTCTATTCAGATCATCTGGCTAACGACCCTGCCGGGCCAAGCCCTCCCCTTCATTCTTATTGACCGAAGCCTAGATGGGCACCCCACCCAGGTCAATGCGATATTTTACGCAAGTCAAGTTTGCTATCGCACCTCTACGGCATGGACTGAACAAACCGATCAGATGTCCTGGTTCTGCGGCAGGATCACGAGATCGCGGATGGTGACATTGGCCGGACGGGTCAGCATGAACAGCACCGCATCGGCGACATCCTCCGACAGCAGTCCCTCCCGCGCCGCGGCCTTCGCGGCGATCGCGGCCGGATCGGAATAGCCCCAGAGTTCGTTCAGCACGACGCCGGGCGCGATCGCGCCGACCCGGATGCCATGCGGCGCCGCCTGCCGGCGCACGCCATGCACGAAGGCCTGAACGGCGTGCTTGGTGGCGCTGTAGACCGGCTCCCAATGCAGCGCCTGATGGCCAGCGATGGAGCTCGTGACGATGATCTCCCCGCTGCCGCGTTCGATCATACCGGGCAGGACCGCCCGCACGGCGCGGAACACGGCGTTGACGTTGACGCGGATCACCGTGTCGAAATCGTCAGGATCGGTCTCGACCAGATCGCCGGGCAGATAGAGGCCTGCATTGGCGAGCAGGATGTCGACCTGGCCAAACCGCGCCAGCGTTTCGGCGACACTCCGCTCGACCTCGGCCGGCTTCGTCAAATCGGCCGCGATGACCAGCGCCTCGGTATCCGGAAATTCAGCGCGCACGGCCTCGAGGCGCTCGGCCGAACGGCCGACCAGCGCCAGCTTCGCGCCTTCCGCCGCCAGCATGCGCGCCAGGGCGCGACCAATGCCGGAGCTGGCGCCGGTCACCAGCGCCACCTTGCCCTTGAGATCACGACTCATGCAGACCCTCCCCGGCCCTCGACCCCGACAGCCCGGAAGTGTCCCCGGGTTCCATGTGGCGCCGTCATGAACGTCTTGCCTGACGATCCGCTGCGCGTCGGCGCGCGCACTCCTCCGGACGTCTGGCTCTCCCACCGGCAAGGCTAGCACCGCCTCGCATCGCGTCAACTTATAATTTTTCACGCGTAAAGAAGCGTGCTAGCCTTGATGAAATCGGGGCTTGCCCCCGGGCGCGCGCATCCGCAAGAACACGATCCGACCGCGACAGGACGACTCTGCGACGAACCGTGCGGCGCCTCCCCCGGGCCGCAAAGGACCTGAAAGAGCAGAATGACGGACCGCACGATCAAGAACATGGCGGAGTTCTCGGCGCTGAGCGGCATCTCGCGGCCGACCGTCTCCAAATATTTCAACGACCCCGACAGCGTCCGCAAGTCGACGCGCGCCCAGATCGAGAAAGCGCTGGCGCAATACGAGTACCGGCCCAACCTGTTCGCGGTGAACCTCAACAAGAAGCGCCCGAAGATCATCGGCGTCATCGTGCCGGACACGGCCGACACCTTCTTCTCGGAACTGGTGCGGCGCATCGAGAACCGTTGCGTCGAGAGCGGCTATCTGACGATCGTGCTGTCGTCGCGCGGCGACGCGCAGCTCGAGGCGCGTTCGGTCGAGACGCTGCTGTCGCTGAAGATCGCCGGCGCGATCGTCGCGCCGCTCGGCGTGCATTCCGACAAGGCGCTGATGCGCAGCCTCGGGGCGCGCATCCCCATGGTGTTTCTCGATTCGAGCCTCGACGAGGAGACACCCTTCGTCGGCACGGACAATTTCCAGAGCGTGCCGCTGATCACCGAATATCTCTGCCGCAGCGGCGAGCCGCCGACCTATTTCGACATGCCGGCCGTCAACCACAATGCGTCCGAGCGCAAGCGCGCCTATGTGATGACGATGGAACGCCTCGGCCTCGTGCCGGAGGTGGTCAACGTCACGCCGCACAACGACTGGCGCTTCGAGGACATCGCCTTCGAAGGGGCGCGGCGGATTCTCGAAGGGCCCGGGTTCCCGACCCGCACGATCCTCTGCGCCAACGACCGCTGCGCGGTCGGCGTGATGGCGGCCGCCTATCAGCATGGCCTCAGGATCGGCCGGGAGCCTGGATCGGACATCCGCATCGCCGGCCATGACGACCAGCCACACAGCCGCTATGGCTGCCCACCGCTGACCACGGTGGCGCAGGATTTCGAACGCCTGGCCGAGGCGTCCGTCACCATCCTGCTCGATCGCGTCGAGCGCGAGGATGGCGACGACGCCCGGAAGCCCGAGCAGGTGCGCCTCGAAGGCAAGCTCGTCATGCGGGCCTCTGCCTGAATCATTCAGCTCAAGAGCGATCTGTCCGCAAGAAGTCCCCATCAAGGACGTATGTTGGACCGCCCAGAACAACGGATCCGGAGGGTGCATTGGCCGGCTCTCATTCAGCCTCCACCATCCACGCATTCAGGAGCGTAGACCACACCAAGCACCGTAGGCCGGAAGAAGATACCAATCATGCCAAAAGCGATGACGCCGAGCGCGACGCTTCGGATCGCCTCCGTGGCCAGCCGCACCGCCATTCGCCGCGATCGCCGCCGAGGCGGCGGCCGAAGCGAATGATCTGCGCGGCGGCCTTCCCTCCACCCGTATACATGACGGCCGCGATCAGTGTCGTCGGCAGGAATGCAGGAACGTCGAGCCGAGGCTGGCGGCCATCGACGCCACCCACTGCGTGATGGCGCCGCTATAGGGCGCGAGCTTAGCCGCCAACGCCTCCAGCCGGTCCGGCGACAGCTTGGCCCAGATCTCGGTGGCGCACACGCCGACCCGCGACAGGTCGACGAGCTAGGCCGGCGGCGCCGGCAGGCGCAGCGACGGCACGGTGCGGATCATGTCGCCGATCTCGTCCGTGTTCGAGGCGACAGCGCTGACGGCCAGCCAGAAAGGCAAGAGCAGGATCGGGACCAGGATCAGTGTCTTGATTACCGCCCCGATGCTGTGGCGGCCGCCGGTGCGGCGCTGGTCCCACAGCATCAGCGGCCAGGTAGCGATGACGAGCGTCGCTGCGCAGACGATGGCCGGCAGGAAAGCAGAATCGCCAGATGCTGGTAACGAGGATGCTGCCGATAAACAGCACTGCCAGCGTCACCCGCGTGAGGTCGTGGCGATCTCCGACCATGACTTGCCGCCCCAAAAGCCGTTTGTCGTTTCGACGGCGGTCAGTGTCCGCCGAAGACCAGCGTTTGTACCGGCAGCAGGATCGCCTGCATGCGCAGGATCATGGCGTGCACCATGCCGACCGTGTCGACGACGTGTAGGAACACCCAGTTGAGCGTACTGATGTTCTTGTCGGCCAGGGCATCGTGGTTGTTGGTGTAGGCATTGGCGATGCAGCTGCCGCCGGGGGGGACGCCGTCCAGCTCGCCGACGAAGAGCGGTTCGAGATACACGGTGATCGAGCCGGGCTGGCCGAGCTTCTGCACATCGAGCAGCAGATCCGTCGACCGGAACTGGCCGGTGGCGATGACGTCCTGCACCTGCGTTACCACCATCGGTAGGATGGTGAAGGGTTTGCCAATGCAGGTGGCCTCGGCGATCATGCCAACCTTCAGCACCTGCGTCTCGATCTGGCCAAAACCGGCGATGAGGGCGCCACGCCCGGCTTCCGCCGGCACGAGGATGCCTGCCGGCCGCAGCATGGGGTTGACGACATCGCCTGGCCGCAACGTGAACTGCTGCAGCAATCCGTCCACGCCGGCACGCACCATTGTCTTGTCAAGGTCGACCTGCGCCTGGGCGAGCGCTGCCTCGGTGCTGGCCCTTTGGGCGGGCAGCAGGGTCGAGATCGTGGTCTGCAACGTCTGCTTGGCGGCGATCGCGGCGTCGAGCGCGCCCTTGCGCCCGTCTGCGGCGACCTGCAGGCGTTCGATCTCGCGCGGGGCAACGACGTTGGCGTTGCGACGCATCAGTTCCTGCTTGGTCTCCAGTTCGTTGAGCGCCTGCAGGTAGGAGCCCTCGGCCGCCTTGATCGTGCCCTCGGCGGACACGAGCTCGGTCTGCGAGACAACCGCTTCGGCGTCGATTTCGGCGATTCGCCGCTTGGCCGCCTCCAGCGCCGCTTGCTGTTCGGAGCTGTCGAGCTGGAACAGCGGCTGGCCGGCCACGACTTGCTCGTTGATGCCGACGAACACCTTGTCCACGCGTCCGCCCTTTTCCGGCAGGATCGAGATGGTGCGGAAGACGGCCGTGACGTTTTTGGTCGAGGGATGGAAGTAGAAGATCAGCGTAATCAGCGAAACCGTCAGCACGAGGCAGGCGGTGATGCCCCAGCGCAGCTCGTACCAGACCGAATAGAGCGTGATCTCGCGCCCGATCCGCTTGCCCTGGACATAGCGGCGGAAGAGATAATCCGGAACGATGGTGAGCATCGAGCAGAGAAGCAGTTCAAGCATGGCTCAGTGCCCCTCTTCCGGGGCCTTGGGGGCCGAGGTTGGCGGGTGTTCGCCGGGGTCGGGACCGGCCACTCCGGCTGCCGCAGGAGCGGGCGCTGGCGGCGGGGCCAGCGCGTCGGGATCGACACTCGCGCCGGTCGTCAGCACCGGCCTCGCGGCTCCGTCTCGCTGCCCGGCCAGCTTTTCCAGCGAGTCGGCAATTGACACCATCGGCGTGGAGAAATCCGGAAAGCGGACCAGGGCCAGCAGCAGGCCGGCGATCCAGAACAGGTGGTTGTGGGTGAAGAGCGAGATCAGCGCCAGGACGGCGACGATTTCCATCTGGACCACATTGGTCCGATGCGCCATCCGCTCCGGGAAGGCATGTAGCTGGAAGTACAGATTGCCGACGACCAGCACGGCCGCCAGCATGAAGACCAGCATGATGTTGAAAAGAACGTCGGTCTGTCCCGGCGCTGTGATGAAAAACGGCAGGTGCTCGATCGCAACCGGATGAAGTTTTTCGTCCATCGATATCCCTCCCCCAAGTGTCGAAGTCGGGGTGACGCTGCTGATGCCGGCCTGTGGGCGGCCGAACATGGCGGCGGGCACTTTGCCTCTCCTCCCACCGCAAGGATTCGAACCGTCCTAATCCAAAGCCTGCCTCCGCAGCTGAAGAGTACGACGCCTTCAGGGCAGATGTTACTTCTTTTGCAGCGCTTGGAAAGTGCCCACGTAATGCCGTCGCCACCGCGCGGACGGTGCGGCCAACATCGTCGTATCACCTGCTGCGGCAGCGACAGCCGGCGGTGTGATTGAGCACCACGTCGCGACTGCCCGCGGCAGGAAAAGCCGGCATCCGGTGCATTTTCGAGCGAATGGGACTGGCAGCGCGACAGCGCCGCTGCCGCCTGAGGCTCTATTGCGCCTCGGCCGTCAGGTCCTGACCATCGACGAAGGACTGCACCTGGTTGCGGCCGGAGACCTTGGCGCGGTAGAGCGCCTCGTCGGCGCGCCGGTAGAACTCGCTGACGCTGTCATCCGCCCGGCTGATCGTGACGCCGGCCGAGAAGCTGTAGGAGAAATCGGGACAGCCGACGAGCGGTCGCGACAGGCGCACGACCGAAAGCATCCGCTCCAGGATCAGACGGGCGTGATCGAGCGTCGTGTCCGGCAAGGTCAGCGCGAACTCCTCGCCGCCCATCCGGCCGAAGCAGTCGGCGCGGCGCAGCCGCCCCTGAATCTGCTGGGCGAAATCCTGCAGGATGAGATCGCCGGTCTGGTGGCCGAAGCGATCATTGACCAGCTTGAAATTGTCGAGATCGATGACCGCGAGGCAGCCGGCATGGTCTGCGCCGGCCCGATGGTCGGCGAGGATCTGCTCGATACGAGCGGTCAGGAAGCGACGATTGGCGATGCCGGTCAGATCGTCCGTGAAGGAGGCCTTGATCGCCAGGTCGCGATCCTGGCGGACCGCGCGCTCGTCGGCGCGGATATGGCTGATGTCGCTGGCGATGCAGAGCATCCAGCCGCTCGCCTGCACGGTCTCCGTCATCCAGAGCCAGCGACCGTCATGAAGGTCGGTCTCGAAGGCGCGGAACCCCGTCTTGCCGCGACGTGAAAGGGTCGATTTCAGCCAAGCCTCGAAATCGGCGGTACGCAGGACCGTGCCTCGCCCGAGGCCGAAATTGCGCCGCATGATCTCCGCCCAGCTCGGCGTTTCCTCCGGCTCGAGGAAATAGGCCTGCCGGAAGGCAGGATTGGCGTAGCGCAGGCGGTCGAAGCCGTCATAAACCGCCACCAGAACACCCGACGCGTCATAGAGCTCGGCGAGTCTCGCGGTGACCACGTCGTCCACGCCGATTTCTCCATCACTCCAATGCCAACGCGTGCCGAACCCGAAGACGGGTTCAGCAGATGAGACGCAGATTAGCCGAACACTGCGTCCGATCCAATATCGGTTCGGTGATAAGCGCGCGCGCCGCGACGGAAATCGCCCGTCAGGCCTGGGCGAAGGCAGCCGTCAGCACGTCGTTTTCGGTGAGCCCCCGGTTGGCGGCGAGCAGCGTCTGGCGACCGCGCGACAGCACCATGACGGTCGAGGCGAGCGCCAGCACCTCCGGCAGCTCGGACGACACGAAGACGACGCTCATGCCCTTCTTCGCGAGATCCTGGATCTGCTTGTAGATGTCGGCCTTGGTGCGGACGTCGACGCCATGCGTCGGCTCATCGAGGAACAGGATGTCCGGCTCGGAGGCGAGGCAGCGGGCGAAGATGACCTTCTGCTGGTTGCCGCCCGACAGGCGGCGGATCGGCTGCCCGGGACCGGAACAGACAATGCCGAGCGCCTCGTGGAAGCGGGCGAAGAGCGATTTCTCCGCGCCGAGATCGAGCACGCCGCCGCTCTTCTGGCGCTTGGCCACGGCGACGTTCTCGGCGAGCGACAGGCTCGGCAGGATGCCGTTGGTCTTGCGACCCTCGGGGAGCAGCGCCAGGCCGCTCCGCCAGGCTTCCGTCGAACTGCGCGGCACGACGCCGTCCGGCCGCGTGATCGTGCCGCCGGCGAGCGGCCGGAGGCCGCACAGGAGCTCCAGCAGCTCGGTTCGACCGGCGCCGACGAGGCCGAAGATGCCGAGGATCTCGCCCTTGCGCAGCGCGAAGGAGACCGGGCCGACACGGCCCTTGTCGGCGATCGCATCCGCCTTCAGCCGGACCGGCGCGTCCTCGGCGATGACGGGCGTCTCCAGCGCGTCGAAGGTGAAGGCGCGGCCGGTCATGTCGGCGATAATGCCGGCGCGCGTCGTCTCGGCCACCGGGCGGTCGCCGACGACGCGGCCGTCGCGCAGCACGACGACGCGGTCCGAGATCGCGAACACCTCGTCGAAGCGGTGGCTGATGAAGATGATGGCGACGCCATGCGCGCGGAGATCGCGGACAATGGCGAAGAGCGCCTCGGCCTCGTGCGGCGTCAGCGAGGCGGTCGGCTCGTCGAGGATCAGCAGGCGGGCGTTGCGGGCGAGCGCCTTGGCGATCTCGACGATCTGCTGCTCGGCGGTCGAGAGCGAACCGGCCTCGACGCGCGGATCGATATGGCCGGCGCCGACGCGAGCGAGCAGCTCGCGCGCCCTGGCCGCGAGCGCCTTGCGGTCGATCAGGCCGGACCGGCCGGTCATGTAGTCGCCGATGAACAGGTTCTCCATCACCGACAGCGAGGAGATCAGCGACAGCTCCTGGTGGATATGGATGATGCCGGCGTCGAGCGCCGACCGGGTATCCCGGAAGACGGTTTCCTCGCCACCCCAACGGATGGTGCCGCCGTCGCGCGGCAGCGCGCCCGACAGGATGTTGACGAAGGTCGACTTGCCGGCGCCGTTCTCGCCCAGGAGCGCGACGACCTGGCCGGCGGAAATGTCGAAATCGACCCCGTGCAGGACGCGGTTCTGGTCGAAGGATTTCGCGATGCCGCGGGCGGAGAGAAGGCAGTCGGTCATGGAGCTCTCGGATCGGGAACATGCCGCCCTCCGCCCACCCCGGAGGGGATAGGCGGAGGGCGGTCTTCAGGCGGGGAAGCGGCTTAGGTCTTGGCGCCCTTGCCGAGCACGACCGGCGCATCGATGGCGATCTCGGCCGGATAGGTCGCGCCGAAACCGAGCATGTTGTGCAGCATGACGAGGCTGTCGAAGGCCTGGCGGCCGGGCGCCTGGTCGATCAGCGCCAGGATCTCGCCGCCGTCCTTGTACTGCTGCTTCTCCGGCAGGTCGTCATAGCCGACGACGCCGACCTTGCCCGTCGCCTTTGCGTCACGCACCGCCTTGGCCGCCGCCTCGGAACCACCGGCCGTGACGTAGACGATCTGCAGGTCGGGATTGGAGGTCATGACGTCGGTCGCCTGCGAATAGGCGGTGGCGTCGTCGTCCTTGCACTCGAACGGGCCGACGATGGTGATGTCGGGGTAGTTCTTCTTCAAGAGGTCGAGCGCGCCGTTCATGCGGGCGTCGTGCTGGGCGGCGCCGAGATAGCCGGTGATGACGGCGATCTTGCCCTTACCGCCGAGCTGCTTGGCCATGAACTCGCCCGCCTTGGCGCCGGCGTCATAGGCCAGCATGCCCATCGAGACGTTGCGGTTCGACTTCTCGGCCGAGTCGGCGATGAACGAGACGAACGGCACGCCCTCGGCGACCACCTCGTTCACCTTGGCGACGGTGCCATCGAAGATCGGCACGGCGGCGATGCCGTCATACTGCTTGGTCAGCGCGCCATCAATGCCGGCAACCATCACCTCGGCGGTCAGGCCCGTGCCGAGCTGGATGTAGTCGACGGTGGTGTTGAGCGGCTTCAGATACTCGGTGGCGGCGGCGATACCCTTGTCGGCGGCTTCCCAGAAGGAAGAGCCCTGGAACGAGATCACGGCGAGGCGGAGCGGCTTCGGGGCCGGGCCTTGGGCGGCGATGGTGCCGCCGACGGCCTTGGCGCCTTCGGAGAGGGCCGCCTCTTCCGCGAGCGCGAGGCCCGGCATCAGCGGCAGAGCGAGGCCGGCGGCGGAGAGCATCAGGAAGCGGCGGCGATCGAATGTAGTCATGGTTTCCTCCAGTTGATTTTCAGTACGGAGACGGCTTTGTCGCCGTCTCAATCTTCTTCGCTGCGCCGGTTCAGGCTGTCCGCGCCGACGGCCAGGATGACGACGAGGCCGATGGTGATGGTCTGCCAGTAGCCGGAGACGTTGAGCAGGACGAACGCGTTGCGGAGCAGGCCGATCAGCGCCGCGCCGATGACCACGCCGCCGATCGAGCCCCGGCCACCGGAGAGCGCGACGCCGCCGAGGATGACCGCGGCGATGACGTCGAGCTCGTAGCCGAGGCCGAGATTGGGGTTGGCATTGGTCAGCATGCCGCCGAGCAGCAGGCCACCGAGGCCGGCGAGGCTGCCGGAGACGGTGAAGACGAGGATACGGGTCTTCGCCACGTCGATGCCGGCGAGGCGCGCGGCGCGGGCATTGTCGCCGACCGCGTAGACGTTGCGGCCCCAGCGCGTGCGGGTGGCAAACAGCCAGACGAGAATCGTCAACACCACCAGCAGGATGAACTGCACGGGGATGTCGCCGATCTTGCCATAGCCGAGGAAGGCCGCCCAATTGTCGAAGCGCTGCGGATTGCCGTTGGTGATCAGCAACGCCGCACCGCGCGCGATCGACAAGGTGCCGAGCGTCGTGATGAACGGGTTGATCCGGAGCTTGGTGATCAGCACGCCGTTGGCGAAACCGATCGCCATGCCGATGCCGATGGCGCCTGCGATGCCGAGCGACGGCATGCCGGTCGTCGCCGAGACGATGGCCGCGGTGACGGCCGACAGGCCGATGACGGAGCCGACGGAGAGGTCGATGCCGCCGGCGATGATCACCAGCGCCTGGCCGAGCGCGACGATGCCGACGACCGAGATCTGGCGGGCGACGTTCGACAGGTTGCGCCCCGTCAGGAAGAACTCGCTGGCGAAGGTCAGGCCGATGAAGACGAGGACGAGCATCGCGAGAACGGTCGCCTCGCGGCGCGTCCGCACGAAGCGGACGACGGATTCAGCATTCATGGATCAGCGTCTCTTGAAGTTGGGCTGGCGCTTTTCCTTGAACGCGGCCCGGCCTTCGGCGGCGTCCTCGGTGGCGAAACAGATCGTCTGCAGGTCGCGCTCGTAGTCGATCGCCTGCTCCTGCGGCATGGTGAAAGCCGCGTGCAGGTTGAGCTTGGCGGTCTCGGCGGCGATCGGCGCGCGGCTGGCGATCACCTCGGCGATAGCGCGGGCGCGGCCGAGGAGTTCGGCCTGCGGCACCACCTCGGAGACCAGTCCCCAGGCGAGCGCCTTCTCGGCCGGGACCGGATCGCCGGTCATGATCATCAGCGCGGCGTTGGACGGACCGACGGAGTGCGCCAGGAAGGTCGCCATGCCGCCGCCGCCGATCCAGCCGAGCTTGATTTCCGGCGCCGCGAACTGCGCATTCTCCGACGCGATGCGGATGTCGCAGCTCATCGACGTCTCCAGCCCGCCGCCAAAGGCATAGCCGTTGACGGCCGCGATGGTCGGCTTCAGCAGCTTGCGGATCGCGTCGCAATAGTCGGCGCGATTGCGGAACTGCCAGGGCGTCTCGTAGGTATCGAGCTCGCGAATGTCGGAGCCGGCGCAGAAGGCGCGCTCGCCCGCACCGGTGACGATGACGACGCGGATCGTGTCGCTGTCGTTGCACTCCTGCACGGCCGCGACAATCGCCTTTGACATTTCCGGCGTGACCGCGTTCAGCTTCTGCGGCCGGTTCAGCGTGATGGTGGCGACGTGGCCGTCGACGGTGAAGAGGATGTTGTCGGTCATTCCGCCGCCTCGCTCACCGCGCCGTCCATGACCGCGCCCTTGGCGACCAGTTCGTCGATCGCGACTTCGTCGAGGCCCGCCTCGCGCAGCACAGCGCGGGTATGCTCGCCGGCGAGCGGCGCGCCGCGCTCCACCTTCGAAGGCGTCTTCGAGAACCGAATCGCGAAGCCCGGCGTCTTCACATGGCCTTCGGTCGGATGGTCGTATTCGACGAAGGTGCCGTTGTGCTTGATCTGCTCGTCCTCGACGAGGTCGGCATAGCCATAGACCGGGCCGCACCAGATATCGGCTGCCCGCAACAGTTCCAGCCATTCGGCGGAAGACTTCGTTTTGAGCTTCTCGCGCGTCTTGGCGAAGATCTCGTCGCGCTTCTCCCAGGTGTCGATCTCGTCGTCCATGGTGAGGAAGCTTGGCTCGTCGATCACCTGACCGAGCGTCGCGAGCTTCGGGAACGAGACGATGATGTAGCCGTCGGTCGTCGCGAAGGCGCCGTAGGGCGCGCGGATATAGACATGCGCATGCGGCTCGGCCGAGCGGGTCTGCGGCTTGCCGGCGACGGTGAAGACCGAGAGCTCCTGCATCTGGATCGTCGTGATCGCATCGAGCATGTTGACCTGGACCAGCTGGCCCTCGCCCGTGCGTTCGCGGTGCAGCAGCGCGGCCAGCGCGCCCTCGAATGCCGTATAGGCGGTGATCGCGTCGACCAGATACTGGCCGGCGGCATTCGGCGGCTCGCCTTCGCGGCCGGCCGACAGCATTGCGCCCGACATGCCCTGCAGCACCAGATCCTGGCCGGGACGGTGCAGATAGGGGCCGTCCTCGCCATAGCCGGAGATCGAGACGTAGATCAGCTTCGGATTGATCTTCGACAGGCTCTCATAGTCGACGCCGAGCCGCTTCGCGACGCCGGGGCGGTAGTTCTGCAGGAAGACGTCGGCCGTCTTGACCAGCTCGAGCAGCATCGCCTTGCCGTCGGGATTCTTCAGGTCGATGGCGAGCGAGCGCTTGTTGCGGTTCAGCGACAGGAACGAGACGTTGACCTTGTTGCCGCGGGCGCCGCCGGCGGCGACATGGCGCTGCCACTCGCCGTTCAGCGGCTCGACCTTGACGACATCGGCGCCGAGATCGCCGAGGCGCTGGGCGGCGAACGGCCCGGCCATGGCGATCGAGCAATCCAGCACGCGGTAGCCGGAGAGAATGCCCATCATTCAGATTCCTTGTTTGACCGGATGGTCGCGAGACCATTCGAAAGAACAGACGGCCGATGCGGCCAAGGCAGGGTGCAGCGAGGCGTCACGTCATCCACCAGCCGCCATCGACGTTGAGCGTCTGGCCGGTAACGAAGCCGGAGGCGTCGGAGGCAAAGAAGATCAGCGCGTTGGCGATATCGGCGGCCTCGCCGCGGCGCTTGACGGCCTGGCGGTCGAGCACGAAGCGGTTGTAGCCCTCGGGATCGGGATGGATCTTTTCCGCGTCGGTCGGGAAGGCGCCGGGAGAGATCGCGTTGACGGTGATGCCGTATTGGCCGAACTCGCGCGCCCAGGCGCGGGTCAGGCCGACCAGCGCGCCCTTCGACTGGATGTAGGGCGAGAGGTTGGCCCAGCCGCCGGACAGCGTGACACTGGCGATGTTGATGATGCGGCCAAAGCCCTTTTCGCGCATCGACGACAAGGCCACCTGGACGCAGACGATGCCGGCGTCGACATTGACGCGCTGGACCGCCTGGTGCTCCTCGATCGTGTAGTCCTCGAACGGCTTCGACGGGTAGATCGCGGCGTTGTTGATGACGACGTCGAAGCCGCCGACCTCGGCCGACAGCGCCTCGAGCGCCGTGCGCAGGCCGGCGAGATCCGAGAGGTCGAGTGCCCTGAACACCAGCTTGTCGAGGCCGGCCTTGGCAGCCGCCTGCTTCAGCGCCTCGCCCTTGGCCGGGTCGTTGTCGATCGCGACGACCGTCGCGCCGGCCTCCAGGAACGCGAGCGTCGCCGGCAGGCCGAGCCCGCCGGCCGCGCCCGTGTAGAGGATGGTCTTGTTCTCAATGCTCATGGGCTAGGTCCAACTCAGGAAGAGGGCCACCCCGGACATCGCCCGGGATGGCGAAGCGGGCGCCGGGGTCAGCGGCCGGTGATGGGCCGGTGATTGCCGGTCGGCGTCGGGTATTCCTCGGTCGGCTGCGCCGCGAGACCGGCGATGCGCTTCTCCAGCGCCGCCGTCGCGTCCTTGCCGGCATGAATGCGGAAGGTCGTGTCGTAGCGGCGCTCGTCGCCATGCTCGAGCCAGATCAGCTCGTTGTGCTCCTCGGCATATTTGTGCCCGAGCACATGGTTGGTCGAGGGCTCCAGGCCGATCGCGTACTGGCCGGCCTGCAGGTTCTGCCATTCGAACTGGCAGGGGAACTGGTCCTGCCGCGTCTCGACCTCGAAGGCGAGACCGAGGCGGTCATTGACCAGCGCCACCGGCACGAGACCTTTCGCGTCGGCCTTCATCTGGTGCTGCCAGACCTGCTCGTGGAAGTTCCGCTGCGGCGCCGGCATGGTGCGGTAGCCGACGCCCTGCTTGCGGTAGTCGGCGCCGGCATGCGCCGCCCAGACCACTTCCTCGATCGGTGCGACATAGCGGGCGCCCTCTTCCAGCAGCGGCGCGGCCGGATTGATGTGGTAGCAGTACATGTGCGGCGTCTTGTAGAAGCCGTGATTGACGACGCGGTCGATCAGCTTGATCTCGTTCGAGCCGACCTTGGCCTCGATGCGGCGGATCAGGTGCAGATCCTCGCCGAACACGGCCGATTGCTGGACGATGCCTTCCGCCCAGAGCGTGCACTCGTCGCCGTCCCAGGTCTCGCCATAGCCGGTCAGGCGCGCCGGGATGGTGCCGACGCGGCCATGCAGCGAATGCTTGACCGTGCCGCGCGGGCCGTAGACGTAGCTGTCGGCGGCGGCCTCGTGCATGAAGAGCACGTGATCGAGGCCGCAGGTGACGAGCAGGCCCGAGAACGATCGCAGCCAGGCCAGCCCGCCCTCGCCCTCATATTCGTGCAGGAAGGCGTTCTTGAAGCCGGCCGGCGAATGCCAGCCGATCGAGGTGCCCTGATAGTCGAGATCGGCGATATCCATCGCGCGGTCGACCAGCACGGTGAAGCGCAGGCCGGTGCCGGTGCGGAACTCGAGCATGCGGATGCCGCGCTCGACGCCGTCGCCCAACGTCGTCAGCCGGACGCCGGCGAATTGCGACAGCATTCCGGAATGTTCCGCCAGCTCGCGCCGCGAAAAGCTCCGCCCGAAGAGTTCCACCATGGTCGTGTCCTGCTTGTCTTGTCTGGTTGGGGGCGCGGATGACTCCGCGCCCAGCCTCCCCCGCGCGGGGAGAGGCGATTTTCCGCCGGCTTCAGAGGCCGTTGGCGCGCAGCTTGCCGTCGAGGAATTTCTTCGCGCGCGGCACGTCGTCCTCGGAGAGATGCTCGATGATCACCGGGATGTTCGGATGCTTTTCCGAGAGGCGCTGCAGATAGAGGTCGTAGTTGAGCGAACCGAGGCCCGGCGCCGGCAGCTCGATCTCGCCGACGCCGCGGAAGGTGTGGCTCTCGAGCGCGTCGCTGTCGCCGATGTCGGCGTGCTTCTCGCTCTTGTCGTCGCCCGAACGCTTCACATCCTTGGCATGCGCAATCCGGATCTTGTCGGAAAGCGTGTCGAAGACCTGGTTCAGGATCTGGTCCATCCGGTCGATGTTGTGCGTCTCGAAATAGTTGGTCGGGTCCATCAGCAGGCCGAGGCCGGGATGGTCGACCTGCGCGAACATCTTCACCGTCTCCTCGACCGAGCCGACGACGTTGTTGACATAGGTCTCGAGCAGGAAGACGGCGCCGTGGTCATAGGCTTCCTGCGACAGCTCCGCGATCACCTTGCGGCATTCCTCGAAGCCTTCCTCGGTCTTGTTCTTCGGATCGTGGACCCAGTCGGACTCGGTGTTGTAGGTGCCGGTCTCGGAGATGACATAGGGGCTGCCGAGATCGCGCGCGTTGCGGATGATTTCCTTCAGGTAGCCGACGCGGCGGGCGCGCTCTTCCCTGTCCGGATGGATGATGTTGGTGTAGCCGGAGATGCAGCAGATTGGCAGATTGTGGTCGCGGAACGTATCCTTGACCTGCTTCGCCTTGGCCTTGGTGATCTGGCCGGCCGAGAGGTCGATATCCTTGAAATGCAGGTCAAGCTGCACGGTGTTGAAGCCGAGCGCGCGGATCTTCTGCGCCGTTTCCTCGAGCCCGTAGGGGAAATAGCCGGTGAAAATGCCGGTCTGCATCATGATGAGTTCCTCCCTGAACTTCAGATGGCGATTTCGGAAAGCTTGACGGCGCGGCCCTCGGCCATGGAGCGGTAGCCGGCCTCGATCAGCGCCACGGTCCTGACGTTGTCGGCGACCGTGAGGGCCGGCTCGGCGCCGGTCTTCACCGCGTATTGCAGCTGCTCCATCACGCCCTTGAAGGCGTGCGGGAACCACATCGTGTCCCATTCCGGCGTCACCCACTTGCCGCCGGTCGTGCGCTTCGAGGCGTAGGTGAGCGTCGAGGCGGCGCCGGTCGGCCAGCCGATCGTGCCCTGGGCGACGCCTTCCGTGCCCTCGACCCGCCACTTGATGTAGATGTCCGAATCGAAGCCCTCCTCGCGCGGGCCGGACCAGACATCCTCCAGCGACACCGCGAAGACGCCGGACTGGAACTTGATCGTCGAGGCGGTGATGCCGTCTGTGTGCGCGAACTGGGTGCGCGGATCCGGGCGGGCGGCGGTGTAGATCTCGTCGACCTCGCCGAACAGGAAGCGAAGTACGTCGAGGTGGTGCACGCTCATATTGGCGAGCGTCAGCCGGTCATATTCCTCGAGGAAGCCCTGCCAGTGCGGGATCGCGTGCATGTCGATCGTCGCGATGACCGGCGTGCCGAGCTCACCGCGGTCGAGGATCTGCTTCAGCACGCGCATCGACTGGTCGTAGCGCATGTTCTGGTTGACGGAGAGGATCTTGCCGGCCGCCTTCGCCCCGTCGCGCAGCGCGATCGCCTCGTCGAGCGTCAGCGCCAACGGCTTCTGCGCCAGGATGCCCTTGATATGCTTCTGCTTCAGCGCGTGGCGGATCAGCGCCGGCTGCTGGTCCGGCGGGAAGGCGATGTCGAGGATCTCGACATTCGCATCCTCGATCAGCGCCTCGGGCGTGTCGTGAACGGTCGGGATCGACCAGCGCTCGGCAACCTTGGCGGCGTTCGCCTTGGTGCGCGAGGCGATCGCCACCACCGGGAACCCGGCCTCGTGATAGGCGGCGAGATGGCACTCGGCCATGATCATGCCGGCGCCGATGGCGCCGATCCTGAGATCGTTGACCCGGATTTCCGGATCGGGCGCGAAGCCCTTCGAGTCGGCCATGGTTCCTCCCTCGTTCTTGTTCGCGCGCGCCGGCCGTTAACCTCCCGTTAGCCAAACGGAAGCCGGCAGACCGTCGCCAGCGACAACCGGCCCCCTCCTCCCGGAAGAACCGCAGCCGCGACGACACGCGCTCGACGCCTCGCCGGGCGCCACGGCCAGATGATTGTTATTGATTTGTTTGGATGTCAACTGATGAACTTGACTTCAAATCCATCATTTTACATCATCACTGTGCACCGCGACGCATCGCCCCTTCCGGCCGGCGGCCCGATCGGCATAGCGTGCGGCCACTTCGACCCCGAACGACTCGGACCCATGGAATGCGGACGACACTTGTTGATATCGCCAGGGAGGCAGGGGTCTCGACCGCGACGGTCGACCGCGTGCTCAACAATCGCGAGGGCGTCCGCGAGCGGACCCGCGTCCAGGTGCTCGCCGCCGCCGCCAGCCTCGGCTATATGCCCGAGACGGCGCAGGCGACGTACCCGCCACTCGATGTCGTCGACCTCGACATCGTGCTGCCCGGCGGCACCAACACCTTCATCAACAACCTCGCCGCCCGATTCGCGGACACCGCCGCGGCGCGGCCGGACGTCAATCTGCGCATCCACTCGATCGAGGGCTTCGAGCCGGTTCTGCTCGCGGAGAAGCTCGAGGCCTTGCGTGGAGAGAGCCAGGGCGTAGCGCTGATCGGCCTCGACCACCCGGTGGTGCGCGAGGCGATCCGCGCGCTTGCCGCCGCCGACGTGCCGGTGATGACGCTGGTCTCGGACATCAGCCACGTGCCGCGCGTCGGCTATGTCGGCATCGACAACCGCGCCGCCGGCCGCCTCGCCGGCTACCTGCTCGGCCGCTTCCTGAAGGCGGAGACCGGCAAGGTGGCGCTCTTCGCCGGCTCGCTCTCCTATCGCGGCCACGAGGAGCGCGAGATGGGCTTCCGCCACATGCTGCGCGAGGACTATCCCGGCCTCTCGATCGTCGAATTGCGCGAGATCCGCGACGACACCGAGCGCGCCTACCAGGAGGCAGTGGCCCTGCTCGCCCGCCACCCCGACCTCGCCGGCATCTACAATATCGGCGCCGGAAACCGCGGCATCTCGCGGGCGCTGCTGGAAGCGGGCCGGGAGAAATCCGTCGTCTTCATCGGCCACGAGCTGACCGAGCACACGCGCCGCTTCCTGATCTCCGGCGTGATGGACGCGGCGATCGACCAGAACCCGCGCGTCGAGGCGCGCGAGGCGGTCGATAGGCTCGCCCGCGCGGCGCGCGGCGAGGAGAACCCGACCGGCCCGGCGACCCGGCTTCAGGCGATCTTCAAGGAAAACATCCCGGAAGTGTGAGGGCGCTCCGCCAATTCGAGGCAGCGTCCTTCCCCGCTGGTGCCCTCGCTCTATCACCCGTCTGTCAAAACCGTATCAGTCCGGGTGCGTTTCAGCATTGGCGCGGCGGCCGGGCAGATCCTATCCTCGCCGGCCAGATCCACCGATACGGCGCCGCCAGCGCCCCGGAATGCCCTGGGAGGCCACCATGTACCAATCTCGCTCCATGACGGCGATCGTCTGCCACGGCCCGAAGGACTATCGCGTCGAGGCGGTCGGCAAGCCGGAACCGCGCCGGCGCGAGCTGGTGCTGAAGATCGACGCCTGCGGCATCTGCGCCAGCGACTGCAAGTGCTGGTCGGGCGCCGCCATGTTCTGGGGTGGCCAGAACCCCTATGTGAAGCCGCCGGTGATCCCGGGGCATGAATTCTTCGGCCGCGTCGAGGAGATCGGCGAGGAGGCGGCGGAGCATTTCGGCGTCGAGGTCGGCGACCGCGTCATCGCCGAGCAGATCGTGCCCTGCGACAAGTGCCGCTACTGCCGTTCCGGCCAGTACTGGATGTGCGAGGTGCACAACATCTTCGGCTTCCAGCGTCAGGTCGCCGATGGCGGCATGGCCGAATACATGCGCATTCCCGAGACGGCGCGCCTGCACAAGATCCCGGAGGAAATCTCGCTCGAGGACGCGGCGATCATCGAGCCGCTCTCCTGCGCGATCCACACCGTCAACCGCGGCGACATCCAGCTCGACGACGTGGTGGTGATCGCCGGCGCCGGCCCGCTCGGCCTGTTCATGACCCAGGTCGCGCATCTGAAGACGCCGAAGAAGCTGGTCGTCGTCGACCTCGTTCCGGAACGGCTGGCGCTGGCCAAATCCTTCGGCGCCGACGTGGTGATCAACCCGCGCGAGGAGGACCCGATCGAGGTCGTGCGCGGCCTCACCGACGGCTATGGCTGCGACGTCTATATCGAGACGACCGGCGTGCCGGCCGGCGTGACGCAGGGCCTGGAAATGGTGCGCAAGCTCGGCCGCTTCGTCGAGTTCTCCGTCTTCGGCGCCGAGACGACGGCCGACTGGTCGATCATCGGCGACCGCAAGGAACTCGACATCCGCGGCGCCCATCTCGGCCCCTATTGCTACCCGATCGCCATCGACCTGCTGCAGCGCGGCCTCGTCACCTCGAAGGGCATCGTCACGCATCACTACGGCCTCAAGGACTGGACCACGGCCATCGACAAGGCCTATGGACTCGACTCGATCAAGGTGCTGCTGCGGCCGGGCTACGGCGCCGATGCCGCCGGCTGAGACGGGAGCGGGACAGTCCATATGAGCTTCTACATCGGCATCGATGTCGGCACGGGCAGCGCCCGCGCCGGCATCTTCGACGCGGACGGCGTGCTGAAGGCGGCCGCCAAGCGCGAGATCACGCTCTGGCACGAGCCGGGCGACGTCGTGGAACAATCGTCGGAGAACATCTGGCAGGCGATTGCCGCCTCCGTCCGGGAAGCGATGGCGACCGCCAGGGTCGCACCGGCGGATGTCGCCGGCATCGGCTTCGACGCCACCTGCTCGCTGGTGCTGATCGACGCCGACGACAAGCCCGTCACGGTCAGCCGCTCCGGCGACGCGAACCGCAACATCATCGTCTGGATGGACCATCGCGCCACCGAGCAGACGCGGCGGATCAACGCGACGAAACACCCGGTGCTTGCCTATGTCGGCGGCGTCATCTCGCCCGAGATGGAAACGCCGAAGCTGCTCTGGCTTTCGGAAAACCTGCCCGAAAGCTTCGCCGCGGCGAAGCACTTCTTCGATCTTTCCGACTGGCTCACCTACCGCGCCACCGGCAGCCTCGACCGCTCGGTCTGCACCGTCACCTGCAAATGGACCTATCTCGCGCATGAAAAGCGCTGGGACGAGGGCTATTTCCGCCAGATCGGCCTCGGCGCCCTCGCCGACGAGGGCTTCGCCCGCATCGGCACCAATGTCGTCGATCCCGGCACACCGCTGGGCCGCGGGCTGACGCAGGCGGCGGCCGACGAACTCGGCCTGAAGCCGGGCATCCCGGTCGGCGCGGCGCTGATCGATGCGCATGCCGGCGGCGTCGGCTCGATCGGCGCCCGCGACACGGCGAACCGGACGACCGACGCCAAGCGGCAGATGGCCTATATCTTCGGCACCTCGGCCTGCGCCATGACGACGACGGTGGAGCCGCGCTTCGTGCCCGGCGTCTGGGGCCCCTATTTCTCTGCCATGCTGCCCGGCCTCTGGCTGAACGAGGGCGGCCAGTCGGCGGCCGGCGCCGCCATCGACCATCTGGTCAGGCTGCACCCGGCCCATGCCGAGGCGACGGCGAAAGCCAAGGCCGAGGGCAAGTCGCTGCTCGCCTATCTGGAAGCGCGCGTCGGCGCGCTCGCCGCCACGCCGGAGGCGCTCGCCCGCCTCGCCGCTTCCATCCAGGTCGTGCCCGAATTCCTCGGCAACCGCTCGCCCAACGCCGATCCGGACGCGCGCGCGGTGATCGCCGGGCTCGACATGGACGAGGACATCGACAGCCTGGCCCGGCTCTATCTCGCCGGGCTCTGCGGCCTCGGCTACGGCGCCCGCCAGATCGTCGCGGCGCTGGCCGAACAGGGCGCCGAGCTCGACACCATCGTCGTTTCGGGCGGCGCCGGGCAGAGCCCGCTGGTCCGCCAGATCATGGCCGACGCCACGGGACTGACCATCGCGATCCCCGAAACCGGCGAGCCCGTGCTGCTCGGCGCCGCCATTCTCGGCGCGCTCGCCGCCGGCGCCTATCCGGACGCCGGAGCGGCGATCGACCGGATGTCGCGCCTGAGCGCCGAGCAGAAGCCGGCCGGCGGCAGGACGGCGGCGATCCACGACGTCAAATACGAGCTGTTCCTGGCCCTCCAGGCCCAGGACCGGGCGGCGCGGGAGCGACTCGCCGCCGTGCTCTGACGCCCTCCCTCTGCGGAATCGGCGGCCCGGCCGGTTCCGCGAGGGTGCGGCATCCCCGCAACGGTTTTTCAGAACTGCTTCCAAATAATCAGGAAGCAGTTGCATCCCGTCCGCGAAGCTGGGAACGAGGGAACGCTACGTCAATCCGTTGGGGGATATCATGACCAAGAAGACCTACGAGGCGCCCGTCCTCGCCAAGCGCGAGAAGCTCGACCGCATCGCCGCGGATTGTGCGGGATCGAACTGCCCGCCTCCGGGCTAGCTTGGCGGCTTGCCTAGCAACCTTCGCCAAACACTAAATCCTATCGCAATGAGAACCACATCCGGCCGCACTGAAGCGGCGGCTCCGTGGGTTGGGGGACATTTATGACCAAGAAGACCTATGAGACACCTGTGCTCGCCAAGCGCGAGAAGCTCGATCGCATCGCCGCGGTGCCCACGTCGAACTTTGGCTAAGACGCGATCGCGAGATTGTCGCCTTCGACGCAGGAAGCTGCGCGAAGGCGACCGACCAGCGTACTGAAATGACCAAGAAGACCTACGAGACACCCGCCCTCGCCAAGCGCGAGAAGCTCGACCGCATCGCCGCGGTGCCGACCAGCCAGCCAGGCGGCAAGTAAGCGCTGGCCGCCTGCGACGTTCGCGCCGGGCAGCGCCCGCGTGGTCCAGTGATCCCGAAGCCGCCTCCTGCACATGCGGGAGGCGGTTTTCTTTTGTCCGTATTCCTGCGGCCACCTCGTACGGAACGACACGGCCCTTGTTGCGGAATTGCAGCGCCGGCGGACAAATGACGTTGCGGCACGCCATCCAGCCGGCACTCCCTTGCGTCATATCCCGAAAATCGGGACAATTTTGGCGCGGGGGCTTCTGTGAGACGGGGAAATTGCATGAAGCGTGACTATGAGAAGCCGACACTGGCGAAGCGCGAACCGCTCGGCCGCATCGCGGCCCTCTGCCCAATTTCGGAATCCTGCGAGAGCTAGCCGCCGTAACCGCGAGACGGAGGGACCTGCATGAAGCGCATCTATGAAAAACCGGCGCTGGCGAAGCGCGAGCCGCTCGGCCGTATCGCCGCAATCTGTCCGACGTCGGATCCCTGCCCGAAGGGGTAGCGAGCTAGCCGTGCCGCCTGCGGACGGTCCAAGCGCTTAACGAACGCCCCGGCCATGGCCGGGGCGTTTGTCGTTTCGCGGCTCAGGCCGGCTCGAACAGGGTCTGGATCGCCATTTCCGGCACCAGCACCAAGCCCTTGTCGGTGATGCGGATTTCCGGGATGACCGAGAGCGGGATCAGGTTGAAGCCCATATAGGGAATCGAGCAGCCGGCCTTCTCCCACTCGACCTTCAAGGCCTTCGTCTCCTCGGCCACCTCGGTGACGCGCTTGTCGGAGAGGAGGCCGGCGATCGGCAGGTCGATCTTCGCCAGCACCTTGCCGTCGGCGACAACGCAGACGCCGCCCTGGGTCGCGGCGACCGTCTCCAGCGCCAGCTGCATGTCCGGCTCGTTAGTGCCGGCGACAATGATGTTGTGGCTGTCATGGCCGACCGACGAGGCGACCGCGCCGTATTTCAGCGTGAAGTTCGACAGCACGCCATGCGCGACGTTGCCCGAAGACTTGCCGTGCCGCTCGACGACGGTGACGAAGCAGAGGCCATGGCGCTCGAACAGGGTCTGCCAGTCGTTCGCCGCCTCGATCTCGATCCGCTCGTGGCCGAGCGTGATGCCGGGAAGCTCGGTGCGGATCGCGTGCAGCGTGCCGGGGCCGGAGGGAAGCTCCGGCGTCAGCTTCAGGCCCTTGGGCAGCTTGACCGTCTGATAGGCCGCCTTCGGATACTGGTAGCGATCGGAGAGCGCGGCATCGAGGAGCGGCGTGATCCTGGCCCCGTCGACGACCAGCTCGCCGCCATACCACGTCGATTGCGGGTCGAGGTCATCGCCCATCAGCACGAGGTCGGCGCGACGGCCGCCGCCGAGGCCGCCGATCTCGTTCTCCTGGCCGAAGCGGGTGGCGCCATGCAGCGAGCCCATCGACCAGGCCTGCTCCGGCGACATGCCGGCCTTGACCGCCTCGCGCACCACCCAGTCGAGGCCGAAATGCAGGAGGTCGTCGGCATCGCGATCGTCCGTGCAGACCGCGACGCGCTTGTGCGACGAACCGAGCTCGGTGATCGTCTTGATCGCTTGCGGAAGCGAATGCCACGGCGTCGTCGGCGGGCCGCCACGCAGGAACAGCCAGATGCCGGCTTCCAGCATGTCGTCGGCGATGTCGCGGTCGATCGCCTCATGCGTGTCGGTGACGCCGGACGCCGCATAGGCCGCGACGAACTCGCGACCATAGACATGGCCAGAGACCGGCCGCCCACGCGACAGCGCCGCCGCGAGGATCGCGTGGCTGCGCTCGTCGCCCATGGCGACGGGGACGAAATCCATCTTCTCGCCGAGCGCCACCGCCTCCGGCCAATTGTCGAACAAAGCCGCGATCTTGTCCGGCGTCAGGTCGCCGCCGGCCGTCTCGAGCTCCGGCGAGGTGGCCGGCACGGTGGACGGCACGGTGAGGAAGATCGAGAGCGGCGCGACGCGCGCATCCTCCAGCATCGCCTCGACGCCGGCGACGTCCATGACGTTGCCGATCTCGTGGCTGTCGCAGAAGATCGTCGTCGTGCCGTTCAGCAGCGCGGCCTCGGCATAGGCGCAGGCGGTCACCATCGAGGATTCGATGTGGATGTGCGGATCGACGAGGCCCGGCGCGATAATCCCGCCTTTGGCGTCGTAGATCGCCCTGGCGCCGCCCCTGTGCGTGCCGGAGGGCTTTACCGCCGCGATGCGGCCGCCCGCAATCCAGATCTCGCGCTCGGGCAGGATGCGCTCCGAATAGGTCGAGAGGACGCGCGCCCCCTTGATCACGAGATCGGGCGCGGCGCGGCCGGAGGCGACGTCGGCGAGGCGGCGGGTCATGGTCGCGAGCGGCGCGACGGAGAAGCGGGTGAGCCTGGTCATGCGAATCCTGCGAGACGTGCCAAATCGATCCCGGAATATTCGTCGCGATCGCCGGCAAAGTCACGCGGCGCGCCCGCGGCTGCAAAAGCGCGTCGCGACCGCCAGGGACGGCAGGCGACGGGACACGCGGCGAACCCTGCGCCCGAACCCGGCGCGATCGCGGCCCGCCGTCGCGCTCCATGACGAATTCATGACAAGCCGCAACAAACGACCTCGGATCCCGCTTGAATTGGAACCCGTTTTCTTTATGCCGGATTGCGGGGCGCTAGCTTGGCTGCGAATTGCTGCGGCCGGCTCCGGACCATCGGATCGGGGCGCGGCGGGACGACATCGGGGACTACGGGGCTATCATGATGGGCAAGAAGCTTCTTTCGCTGGCGCTCGCCGCCGGCCTTACCGCGCTCGCTTCGGGCGCTTACGCCGAGGGCATCGCCGGCGCGCCGGCGCCGTTCGACAAGGGCGGCGTCAAGATCGCCGTCATCTCCTTCCTCGGCGCGGGCGACTGGCTGCAGGTCTTCGAGGCCGGCGTGAAGCGCCAGGCCGAGGCGCTCGGCATCGACGCGAACATCTCGCAGGCGCGCAACGACATCAACGCCCAGCGCGAGCTGATCCAGCAGGCGGTCAATCTCGGCGTCAAGGGCATCGTCATCAACAACGGTCAGCCGGAAGCGCTGAAGGACGTCGCCCAGGCGGCCCTCGACGCCGGCATCCCGGTCGTCGCCTATGACGTCAACCTGGACAACGCCAAGATCCCGCAGATCGAGCAGTCCGACGCCGACATGGCGCGCCTCGTGCTGGAGCAGGCGGTCAAGGAACAGGGCGAGACCTTCGACGGCGGCGCCGTCTACGTCGCCGGCTTCGCGCCGCTCGACCGCCGCTATGCCGTCTGGAAGGAATTCGGCCAGAAATTTCCGGGCATCAAGGAAGTCGCGACCTGGGGCGTCGTCAACGACAGCGTCCCGGCCTCCGTCGCCGACCAGACCAAGGCCGTGCTCGCCGCCAACCCGACGCTCTCCGTCGTCTTCACCCCCTGGGACGAGTTCGCCCGCGGCGTGAAGCTCGCGATCGACGAGGCCGGCGTCGCCGACAAGGTCAAGATCTACGGCGTCGACATCTCGACCTCGGACATCCAGGCCATGCTCGAGCCGAACAGCCCCTGGGTCGCCACCGCCGCCACCAACCCGGCCGTCGTCGGCGAGGTCTCGGTCCGCGCGCTGGCGCAGCTGATCGCCGGCCAGGATCCCGGCCGCTCGGTGCTGATCCAGCCGACGCTCGTCACCAAGAAGGACCTCGTCGACAACAACATCAAGACGATCGAGGAACTGCAGGACAAGTTCCCGGCCTTCAAGGACAGCGACGCCGCCAAGGCCGACTGGATCCCGACCGCGAAGTAAGGGGCCTCACTCCCTCTCCCGCGCCAGTGGGAGAGGGTTGCTCGACACCCACAATGCAGTCCCCCGGCCCCATCATCCTGAGGAGGCTTGCGACAGCAAGCCGTCTCGAAGGACGCAAGGCCCCGGGGCAGCCGTCGGACGACACTGCGTGCTTCGAGACGGCCCTACGGGCCTCCTCAGCATGTTGACGACGGTGCCGTGCGGAGTTCTCCCGACGGCGAGCCACGAATATCGAATTGCCGGGCCTCTCGCCCGGCAACGGCATGACCGACAAGCAGAAAAGCCATCGACGCCATGACGCTGCCGAAGCCCGACTATGCCAAGAACATCCGCCTGATCGGCCATTCCGACCAGGGCGGGCGGCCGGACGCGCTGCAGGTGATGGTGCATCGCGGTTACGCCTATGTCGCGCATCCCTGGTCGCAGGGTTTTTCCATCATCGACGTGCGCGATCCGAAGAACCCCGGCGAGACCGTCTTCGTGCCGGCGCCGCCGAACACCTGGACGATCCACCTGCAGACGCATGACGATCTGCTGCTCGTCATCCATGCGCGCGATCTCTTCGCCGACGCCGCCTTCGCCGTCGACGAGAAGGTCTACTACACCAAGTCGGTCGGCGAGACGGTCGGCACGGCCTCCAGCGCGAAGACGTCGCGAAACTGGTCGGCCGGCATGGCGATCTACGACATCGCGAACCCGACGGCGCCGCGCCAGATCGGCTTTTTCCCGGTCGAGGGCGTCGGCATCCACCGCATCTGGTATGTCGGCGGCCGCTACGCCTATGTCTCGGCGCTGCTCGACGGCTACAGCGACTACATCTTCCTGATCGTCGACCTCCAGGATCCGACCAGGCCGGTCGAGGCCGGCCGCTGGTGGATCTCCGGCATGCATCTCGCCGGCGGCGAGCAGCCGACATGGGGCGAAGGCCGGCGCTACGCGCTGCATCACGGGCTGGTCGAGGGCGACACCGCCTATGCCTGCTGGCGCGACGGCGGCCTCACCATCCTCGACATCGCCGACAAGTCGGCGCCGAAGCTGATCACGCACAAGAACTGGTCACCGCCCTTCGGCGGCGGCACGCATTCCGCCCTGCCGCTGCCGAAGCGCGACCTCCTCGTCGTCGCCGACGAGGCCGTGCTCGACCACGAGGAAGACGGCCGCAAGCACACCTGGATCTTCGACATCCGCGATCACGCGAACCCGATTTCGATATCCACGCTGCCGACGCCTTCCGAGACCGACTACACCGCCAAGGGCGGCCATTTCGGCCCGCATAATCTGCACGAGAACCGGCCGGGCAGCTTCGTCTCCGACACGCTCATCTTCGCCACCTACCAGAACGCCGGCGTGCGCGTGTTCGACATCTCGAACCCGTTCGAGCCGAAGGAGACCGGCGCGCTGGTGCCGGCGGCGCCCGAGCGCATGGTCGACAAGCGCGGCAATCGCCCGCGCGTGATCCAGTCGGCAGACCTCTTCGTCGACGCCAACGGCATCATCTACTCGACCGATTACAATGCCGGCCTCGCCATCATGGAGTATGAGGGGTGAGCCGAGCCTAGGCGCGGCACCTTCCTCCCCCTCCCCCTTGCGGGGAGGGAGTTTGACCGAGATACCGTACTGTCTTTCACCTCTCCCTGAGGGAGAGGTCGACGGCGAAGCCGGCGGGTGAGGGTTTACGCCCTCTCCGGAAACACCGTAAACCCTCACCCGGCCCTGCGGGCCGACCTCTCCCTCAGGGAGAGGTAAGGAAACAGCCCGGAACCCGATAACACCGTGTCCACCTCCCCCGCCCCCATCGCCGTCTCCGTCACGGGAATTGAAAAATCCTTCGGTCCGACGCGGGCGCTCGCCGGCGCCGATCTCGAGGTTGGGGCTGGCGAGATCGTGGCGCTGATGGGGGCGAACGGCGCCGGCAAGTCGACGCTGGTCAAGATCCTTTCCGGCTCGATCACCGCCGACAGCGGCACCATCCTGCTGAACGGCAAGGCCGTCTCGTTCTCGTCGCCCAGCGAAGCCCAAGCGGCCGGCGTCGCCACCGTGCACCAGGCGACCGACCAGGCCGGCGCGGCGGGGCTGACGGTCGCCGAGAACCTGACCCTGAACGAGCTCTGCGGCACCGGCAGCTTCTTCGTCTCGCCGCGCTCCACCCGCAAGCGCGCGAGAGAAATCGCGGCGCTGATCGACCTCGATTTGCCGCTCGACCGCGACTTCATCGATCTCCGGCCGGCCGAACGCCAACTGATCGCGATCGCCCGCGCCGTCGCGGCGAAGGCGTCGGTGCTGATCCTCGACGAGCCGACCTCGAGCCTCTCGGCAACGGAAGCCGAGCGGCTTTTTGCCGTGCTGCGCCGGCTGAAGGAAAGCGGCATCGCCATCCTCTACATCTCGCACCGGACCGGCGATCTCGCCGCGATCGCCGACCGCGCCGTCGTGCTGCGCGGCGGCAAGGTCGTCGCCTCCTTCGCCAAGCCGATCGATTTCTCCGCCGCAATCGCCGCCATGATCGGCCGCACGCTCGACGCCGGCGCGCATGCCGGCACGGTCTCGACTGCGCCCGTCCTCGCCGCAGTGCGCGGCGCGCGGCTGATCCCCGGCGCGCGGCCCTTCGACCTCGATCTCCGCTCCGGCGAGGTCGTCGCCATCACCGGCACGCTCGGCTCGGGCAAGAGCCGACTGTTACGGGCCCTGTTCGGGCTGGAACAGCTCGTCGAGGGCTCGTTCACGCTCGACGGCGAGCCCTGGCTCTCGAACGGGCCGGCGCGCTCGATCGAGAACGGCGTGTTCATGGTGGCGGAGGATCGCTGGGCGTCGTCGCTGCTGCCACCCGAGATCCCCGGCGCCTCGATCGCCGGCACCATCGCGCTGCCGCATCTGCCGCGCTGGTTCCCGCTCGGCCTGCTGCGCGAGACACGCGAGCGGCTGGTTGCCTCGGAGGCGATCAGCCGGCTCGGCATCAAGGCACGCGGGCCCGACGACACGCTCGACCAGCTTTCCGGCGGCAACCAGCAGAAGGTCGTCTTGGCGCGCTGGCAGGCGGCGCCCTGCCGGCTGCTGCTGCTCGACGAACCGTTCCAGGGCGTCGATGTCGGCGCCCGCGCCGATCTGATCGCCGCGATCCGCAACAGCCAGTCCGGCTCGGCGACGCTGATCGCCACCAGCGACACCGAAGAAGCGCTCGAGGTTGCCGACCGCATCCTCGTCATGCGCGACCATTCACTCTACGAGGCCGACGGCAGCCAGGAGGGCGGCCTCGCCGCCGTCATCGGCAGCGTCGAAAGCGCCGAGACCCGGGCCGACGGCACAGGACCAGCATCATGACCGACCACGCAGCCTCCCCGTCGAAGCCGGCCTCGACCTTCGCCGAAACCGCGCGCAAATATGCGCTCTTCGTCCTGCTGGCGCTGATGCTGGTCGGCTTCTGGTCGGCCCAGCCCGCCTTCATCAACTCGGCCAACCTGTTCTCGATCCTGCAGGCGGTCTCGGTCGTCGCCATCCTCGGCGTCGGCGTCTCGATCACCATGTCGGCCGGCGGCTTCGACCTCTCGGTCGGCAGCGTCGCCGCCTCCTCGGTGATGGCGGCGAGCTACGCCATGGTCGTGCTGCAGATGAACGCCGCCGAGACCTTAGCGCTGGTGCTGCTGATGGGCGCGATGATCGGCCTTGTAAACGGCCTGCTGATCGTGCGCGTCGGCGTGCCGGACCTTCTGGCGACGCTCTCGACCATGTTCCTGCTCGCCGGATTGCAGCTGATCCCGACCGGCGGCCGCTCGATCACCGCCGGCATGATGCTGCCGAACGGCACCACGGCGGCCGGCGCCTATGACCCGGCCTTTCTCATTCTCGGTCGCGGGCGGCTGTTCGACACGGTGCCCTACCCCGTCATCGTCATGGCCGTCGTCGCCCTCCTGGCCTGGTTCCTGATGGAACGCACGCGCTGGGGCCGCGTGTTCTACGCGATCGGCGGCAATGAGACGGCGGCGCATCTCGCCGGCGCGCCGACCAAGGCGTATCGCCTCTGGGCCTATGTCCTCTCCGGCACGCTCGCCTCGCTCGGCGGACTGATCGTCGCTTCGCGCGTCGGCCGCGGCGACGTCTCGGCCGGCAATTCGCTGCTGCTCGATTCCGTCGCCGCCGCGCTGATCGGTTTCGCCGTGCTCGACAAACGCCGCCCGCATGTGCTCGGCACGGTGCTCGGCGCCATCTTCGTCGGCGTGCTGCTGAACGGCCTCACCATGCTGAACGCGCCCTATTACACGCAGGATTTCGTCAAGGGCGTCGTCCTCGTCGGCGCGCTGGCGCTGACCTTCGGGTTGGGCAAGAAGAAGCGGTAGCGCTCCCTGGCCGCGCGGGCCTCGCCCGGCCGGGAAGACCGCGCGGGTTGCGAGCTTGTTGCGCGCAATCTTGAAGCGTATTGAATGACGGGGGCATGGACCGGTCGCTGCATGGGGCGTTCCGCAATTGATCATCGTCACGGCGAGCGACCACCATTTCGTGCCGGGCCTGCTGGTGCTGCTCTATTCGGCCTGGCTCAACAACCGGACGGCGCGCCTCCACGTCATCGACGCGGGGCTTGGGACCGACGGAACAGATAGGGTGACGTCGCTCTGCGCGCGACACGGCATCGATTGCCGCATCCTGCGCGCCGACGCGGACGCGCTCGCGCGGCTGCCGAACCCGGGACACCTGACGCCGGCGACCTATGCCCGGCTGTTCCTCCCGGACCTGCTGCCCGAGCACGACAGGGCGATCTACATCGACAGCGACGCGCTCGTGATCGCCGATCTCGAACCGCTCTGGCGGATGGAACTCGGCGACGAGTTGGTGGCGGGCGTGGTCGATTCCGAAATGCGGCCGGTATCGCTCGGAAAGTTCGGCGTGCCGGCGGGCCAGTACATCAATGCCGGCGTGCTGCTGATGAACCTGGAGCGCTGGCGAGAGGAGCGGATCGGCCCGCGCTGCGTCGACCAGCTGATGCGTCATCCCGAGCTCGAGCACGCCGACCAGACGGCGATCAACATCGTCGCGAAGGGCCGCATCCGCCATCTCGACCGGTGCTTCAACTTCTTCGCGGCGAAGCCCTTGCCCAAGGAAGGGATGGATCCCCGGATCCTGCATTTTGCCGGCCCCGACAAGCCATGGATCCGGGCCGGGCTGCTGCTGGGCGCGATCTTCGACGCCTATGGCAGGGCAGCCGGCGCCGGAATTTCGGCGCCCGAGCGGGCCTGGAGCGCACGCTCGCTGCGCAAGACGGCCCTCGGCCTGCTGACGCTCAGGCCGAAATACTGGCGCCCACTGCTGCGGCGGGCGGAACGGCGCCCCTTCGTCCGGCGGCAGGTCCGCGCCCTCGCCACCAAGGCCACGGCTGCCGGACTATCCGGATCGGCCTGACGCCGTCAGATCGCCCGAGCCGCCGCGACGATGTCTTCCGGCGTGCGGAAACTGCGCGGCTCGAGCAGGAAGGTGCGGGCGAGCCGCGCCGCCTTCGTCTCCAGCGGTGCCCGGCGCGCGGGATCGGCGATCCTCTCGAAATCGGCATTGTGGGCGAAGCCGAGGATGCGGCGGATGGTCTTCACGCCGGCATAGCCGACCGCGTCGGCGAAGATCCCGTCGAGGAAGGCCTCGCGCCGGGCGACAAGCGCCGCCGCGTCGGCGGGATTGGCGAACATCGTGCCGGGATAAGCGTCGCCGCGCGCGCTCGTCTCCCAGAGGGACAGGAAGCGCGTCTTGAAGGTGTTCCAGAACACCGGCACCTGGTCGAGCACCCAGTCGGCCTGATCGCGGCGGTCATCGGCCGCCGTCGCATGGCCGGGCTGCGCCAGATAGTTCATCACCAGATTCGCCAGGAAGGCGCCGACGTCGAAGCCGATCGGCCCGACGAAGGAGAATTCCGGATCCATGACCCGCGTGTCCGTCTCCGTCACCATCACCGAGCCGGTGTGCAGATCGCCGTGGATCAGCGCCTGGCCGCTGGTCAGGAAGCGCCAGCCGAAATCGGCGACGGCGCCCTTGAGCGCGGCATCGGCGCGAAAATCGCGCGCCAGCCCGTCGAGCTCCGGGCTGGTCCAGCGGTTACGCGGGGATTCGCTCAGCGGATCGGAGAACACGACCTCGGCGGTGATGCGGATCAGCGAGGTGTTCCTGGCGAAACTCGCCGTCCACTCCGCCTTCTCCTCGATCGTCGCGCCGAGATCGGAGGTGGCGAAGGTCGAGCGCGCGGCGAACTCGCCGACATGTTTCGCGACGTTCGGATAGCGTCGGCCCTCGATCAGGCCACGGCGCAGGATGATATGCGGCGACAGCTTCTCCATGACGAAGGCGTAGAGCAGCGGGTCGTAGTGGTAGAAGCGCGGCGCCAGTCCTTCGACATGCGGGCCGACCGCCCGGTAGTAGGACTGCTCGAAATAGGCGCGGTCGAGCGGCAGCGGCCAGCTCTCGCCGGCGGCGCGCACATAGGGAAGCGACTGCTTCACGCAGACCGAGCCGTCCGGTCCGTCGACGAGGAAGACGAGGTTCAGATTGCCGTCGCCGACCTCCTCGACCGTCCAGGCCTCCGGCTTGCCGCCGAGCTTGGCGCGCATGTCCGGCAGGCCGTTCAAGAAGTCGCGGACCGAATGATTGTCGAGGGCGTGATAGCCGGCGGGAACAGCGAGGGACATGGAACTCTCTTCAACTCGTGGCGGGATGACCGGCGCGCCGATCGCCGACCTCCGCGGCCGCCATCACGACGAAAGCGGCCCTAGGGGCCGCTTTCCGGATCTGGCTGCGCAGAGGCGGGATGCTCATACGTCGTCCGTCCCTCGACTACTGCGTCGCGGGGATCCAGCTGGCGGTCGCCGCGTCGCTCTTGCCGAAGGCCGGCAGCTTCACGTTGAGATCCTCGACCGTCTTGATCCCGTTGTCGCGCAGATCCTTTTGCGTGATCAGGACCGGCTTCACAACGATATTGTGGCCCGGATCCTCGCCGGCGATCAACTTGGCGACGGCGCGCACGGAGACCTCGCCGACGACGGCGGGATTGGTGGCGACGGTGGCGACCCACGGGCTGCCCTCGGCGGCGATCTCGGTGATGTCGGCGGTCGACACGTCGGCCGAGTAGATCTTCACCTTGTCGGAGATGCCGAGTTCGTCGGTGGCGAGCTTCACGCCGCGGGCGAACTCGTCATAGGGCGCGAAGACGACGGTGATGTCGGGATTGGCCTGGAAGGCGGCCTTGGTCTGGTCGGCGGTCGACGCGGCGGTGGTGTCGTTCACCGCGCCCCAGCGGGCCTTCTCGACGATGCCCGGATGGGCCTTCTTCGTCTCGTCCCAGACCTCGTTGCGGCGATCGAGCGGCGCGAAGCCGGCGACATAGACATAGCCGGCGTTGAACGCCTCGCCATTGTCGGCGATCGCCTGCGCGAGCGCGGTCTTGGCCAGCTCGTGGTCCGACTGCTCGACCTGCGGGATGGCGGGATTGGCGAGGTCGACGTCGAAGGCGACGACCTTGATGCCGGCGTCGAGCGCCTTCTGCGCGACGTCCTTCAGCGCTTCCGGCTGGCCATGGTCGATGATGATGCCCTGGACGCCGAGATTGATCGCCTGTTCGACCTGCTCGCGCTGCTGGGCGGCGTCCTGGCGACCGGGGAAGATCTGCAGGTCGATGCCGAGGGCCTTCGCCTGCTTCTCGGCGCCGGCCTGGTAGGACTGGAAGAAGTCGCCGGCCGAGATGAAGGTGACCAGCGCCACCTTGACGCCGCCCTTGTCGAAGGGCGCGGGCGCTCCGGCGATGCCCTCGCCATAGGCGGGCGCGCCGATGAGGCTGCCGGCGATCAGTCCCGCGCCGGCCAGACCGAGTGCGAAACGCTTCATGCTTGTCTCTCCCCAAAGCCGTCCCGAAGAGGCCGCGACCCGAAATCGCGCTGCAATTCGACGGCGAAGCTGCAATATAATTCTGATAGCGCGGGCATCGACGGCGGCGGAACGAAGGATTTTCTCTTTCTTTCGACCGGATTGGGAAATTTGATCTACCCCCTACGCGTGCGCGCGGTTTAGCTGATGTGACGGCGGCCGGGACAAGCTCCCCGGGCCGCCAAGTTGGATGGAGGCGCGGTTGGCGCAGACGATTTCCCTGAAGAGCGGCGCCGACGCGGCCGACGAAGCGACGGCCAAGGCGGTCGCCGGCGTGATCGCCGCCGGCCGGGCCGCGGCGGAGCGGCACTGGGTGCCGGCGACGTCCGGCAATTTCTCCGTCCGCATCGACGCCGATACCATCGCCATCACCCGCTCGGGCGTCGACAAGGGCAACCTCGCCGCGTCCGACATCCTGATCCAGCCGCTCGGCGAACCGCTGCTGCCCGGCTCCTCGGCCGAGGCGGAGCTGCACACCGCGCTCTATCGCGAGCGGCCCGAGCTCGGCGCCATCTTCCACGCCCACAGCCCGGCCGCGACCGTGCTGTCGCGCCTCGCGCTCGCCGCGGGCACGCTGACGCTGACCGGCTGGGAGCTGCAGAAGGCGCTCGCCGGCGTGCGCACGCACGAGGCCATTGTCGAAGTCCCCGTCTTCGCCAATGATCAGGACATTCCCGCCCTCTCGAAGCGGGTCGAGGCGCGCCTGGCGCAGCCGACGACCGCCTCGGGGGCGATCCCCGCGCCCGGCTATCTCTTGGCCGGACACGGCGTCTATGCATGGGGCGCCACCGAAGGCGATGCCGCCCGTCATCTCGAAGCGCTCGAAACGCTGTTCGAATTCGAGCTTTCCTACAGGAGGTTCACGCCGTGACCACGCTGACCATCTACCCGGACAAGGATCCGGCCAACCCCGTCGTCGTCACCTCGGACCCGGCCGAGATCGCCGCCGAGCTGAACAAGGTCGGCGTGCTGTTCGAGCGCTGGAAGGCCGGCGCCGATCTCGCCCCGGACGCCAGCCACGAGGACATCCTGGCCGCCTACAAGGCCGAGGTCGACCGGCTCTCCGCCGCCGAGGGCTACCAGACCATCGACGTGATGAAGATCACGCCGGACAACCCGAACAAGCAGGCGATCCGCACCAAGTTCCTCGACGAGCACACGCATGACGAGGACGAGGTCCGCTTCTTCGTCGAGGGCTCGGGCGCGTTCTACCTGCATCTCGGCGACAAGGTCTATCGCGTCGTCTGCACCCGCGACGACCTGCTCTCGGTGCCGGCCGGCACGCTGCACTGGTTCGACATGGGCCCGGAGCCGAGCTTCACCTGCATCCGCCTGTTCATCTCGCCGGATGGCTGGGTCGCCAACTTCACCGGCGACAAGATCGCCTCGACCATCCCCGCCTTCGGCGAGGGCGTGGCCGCCTGAGGCAGCCCGCATAGCGCTTCCACGGGCCCTCGCCGCGACGCGGCGGGGGCTTTTTTTTCTTTCGGGAGGACGCGGTCAGGCGAGTTGCCAGGATACCCGCTGGAACCCCGCCTTTGGCGCCACCGTCGCCAGCAGGTTCGGCAGGTCGCGGCTATAGTCGACGGCGCCGCTCTCGACGCCGCCGAGCACGGCCAGCTCGATCTCGTCATAGGCGCGGCCGGCGGCGATCCAGTTGACCAGCGCCACCTGCAACGGGCCGAGGCTCGGATTGAAGGCGGCGTTTTCCAGCGCCGCGCCGGTGACGATGCCGCCATCGGCGGCGGCCAGCGCCACGGCCGACGGCGCGCGGCTATAGGGCACATAGGCCCGCCTGCCGGCGGCGACGAGCGGATCCTGGATGGCGTGCGGCACGCCCGTATCCCACGACATGACGGCCAGTTCCTGCCGGATCGTGCCCGGCGCCAGCGGCGTCACGCCCGCCTCGCCGAGATCGGCCGGCGAGAACGCCCAGGGCAGCAGGTCGCGCAGCACGACGCGGTGCCCCTTGAGGGTGAGGATGTCGAGATCGAGCCCGCTCTGGAACTCGGCCAGGAACTGGCGGCAATGGCCGCAGGGCGGCGCCGCCTCGAGCGCGATGGTCGCGATCGAGGTGCCGCGCGAAAAGGCGCGCGCCGACAGGAATTGCTCGCCATGGATCGCCTCGCCGAGATTGGCGCCGGGAAACTCGACATTGCCGCCGAGGACGAGGTCGCCGGTCTCGCGCTCCAGCGCCACGGCGCCGATGAAGAAATCCGAGATCGGCGGCCGCGCGACCTTGCGGGCATAGGGAACCAGCAGCAGCATCAGCTCGCGGACATCGGCGAGGCCATGGCGCTCGACCAGTCCGGCGGCCGCCGCGGCCGGGATGACGAGACCGTCGCGCGGGTTGCGGCGACTGGCGAGAATCGCCGTCACCTCGACGGCGACCGCCGGTTCGATCGCCCCGATCAGGGCGTCGCAACGAAGGGCGATCGCGGTATCCGGCTGGAACCGGTCGAGTGAGTTCACGCTGTGCTCCTGTAGTGCCCCGATAGCCCCGCCAGTTTAGCGCAAGGCCGTGCCCCCGACGCAAGCGCCGCGCCCCCGGCATCGTCCATCGCGCCGGCGCGGGCCCGTCCGTCCGCCCAGTTGCCTTGAGGGTCCGAAATAATTCATCCTGCGAGACGGACGCCGCGACGGGCCCTCCCGCCGTGGCGCCGCCTGTGGGGATGGCTGTCATGACCGAGAAGCAGGATCCTGTCACGCGGAAGAACGCGACGCTGAAGGACGTGGCGGATGCCTGCGGCCTGTCGATCGCGACCGTCTCGCGCTATCTCAATCACTCGATCAAGCTGCCGAAGACCACGACCGACCGAATCGACCAGGCGATCGCCGCGCTCCGCTACCAGCCCAATCCGCACGCCCGCAGCCTGAGCCTCGGCCGGTCCGAGACGATCGGGCTCGTCGTGCCCGACATCGCCAATCCCTATTTCGCCCACCTCGCCGCAGCGGTCGAGCAGGCGGCAGCCGAGTTCGGGCTCGGCCTCGTGCTCTGCCCGACGCTGAGCCGCACCGACCGCGAGCTGGACTATCTCGGCCGCCTGTCGCGCCGGCATGTCGACGGCCTGCTGTTCGTCACCAACAATGGCGACGACCCGGTACTCGCCGAGGCGCTGCAGAACGCCACGACCGTCGTCCTGGTCGACGACGAAATCGACGGCGCGACCGCCCCGACGATCATGGCCGACAGCGAACAGGGCGGCTATCTGGCAACCCGGCATCTCCTCGACGTCGGCCACCGCCGCCTCGCCTATGTCGGCGGCCCGGCGGGTCTCTCCAGCAGCAAGAGCCGCAGCGCCGGCTTCCACCGCGCCATCGCGTCGTCCGGCGTCGACGTCCAGCTGCTGGCGGAGCTTCCGGGCGACTATTCCTCGGCGCATGGCCGTTTCGCGGCCGAGCATGTGCTGGGTCTCGATCCGAGACCGACCGCGGTCTTCGCCGCCAGCGACGAGATCGTGCTCGGCATGCTTTCCGTCTTCAAGCAGCGCGGCGTCAAAGTCGGCGCCGACATCTCCGTCGTCGCCTTCGACGATGTCGGCCCGCTCGAACTGTTCGACCCGCCGCTCACCGCCATCCGCCAACCCGTGGCGGCAATGGGAAAGCGTGCGGTCGAGCTCGTATTCGGATTGATCAAGGGCCATGATGCCGAACCGGCGACCGAGATCCTGCCGGTCGAACTGATCGTCCGTGAATCCGTCAAGCCGCCCCGCGCATGAGGACGGCGACACCAAGGGAAGAGGCAAGATACAGGAATGACCAGGAAGAAGGTTCTGCTCGTCGGCGAGAGCTGGATGTCGAGCGCCACGCACTACAAGGGCTTCGACCAGTTCGGCAGCGTCACCTTCCATCTCGGCGCCGAGCCGCTGGTGAAGGCGCTCGCCGGCAGCGAGTTCGAGCTGACCTACATGCAGGCGCACCAGGCGCCGACCGAACTGCCGCTAACGCTGGAGGGGCTCGACGCCTACGACGCCATCATCCTCTCCGACATTGGCTCCAACTCGATCCTGCTGCATCCCGACGTCTGGCTGCATGGCAAGCCGATGCCGAACCGCGTCAAGCTGCTGCGCGAATGGACCAGGAAGGGCGGCGGCCTCGTCATGATCGGCGGCTACCTGACCTTCCAGGGCATCGACGGACGCGGCCGCTGGGCCCGCACCGCCGTCGAGGAAGCGCTGCCGGTCGACTGCCTGCCGCATGACGACCGCATCGAGGTGCCGGAAGGGTTCCGCGCCGAGATCACCGGCGACCGCGCGCATCCGATCCTCGCCGGCCTCGACGGCGAATGGCCGCTGCTGCTCGGCGCCAACGAGGTCCGGCTCAAGGACCGGCCGGACGTCGAGCTGCTGGCGCGACTGCCGGATTCCGAGGGCGGCCACCCGCTGCTCGTCACCGGAAGCTATGGCGAAGGCCGCAGCGTCGCCTGGACCTCCGACATCGGCCCGCACTGGCTGCCGAACAGCTTCGTCGAATGGCCCGGCTACGCGCGGCTCTGGAAGAACGTGCTCGCCTGGGTGACCAAGGCGAGCTGAGTAAGGCGCCTCGGAGGGTCGTGCGGCAGAAAGGCCGTGCGTCCTTCGAGACGGGCCTTCGGCCCTCCTCAGGATGTTGAGGTCGGACGAATGCTCAGGGACGAAAGGGGGGCGTGCCCCCTGGAGCTTGGCTGGGCTGCCTGCAATGACACCCTGCCCAACCTCCCAAAGCCAACATGCTGAGGAGCCCGCAAAGCGGGCGTCTCGAAGCCCGCACCGCCTCTCTCCTGCTCCGAGAAGAGCTCAGAAGATCCCGAGCGTGCGCTGCAGCGCGTTGGAGAAATGCGTCTGCAGCGCCGCTTCGGCCGCGTCGGCGTCGCGCGCCTTGCAGGCCTCGAGCAGCGCCATGTGCTCGCGCAGCGTGCGCATGACGATCGGCGCCGTCAGCGTGCGGTCGAGCCGGATCAGCTGCAGGTAATTGTGGACGCGGCGATGCGTCGAGACAATCAGCGGATTGCCGAGCGCGCCGATGATCTCGAAATGCAGCGCCGCGTCGATCGCCACGATTTCCGAGGCGATCTCGGGCGTGAAGCCTTCCTTCTCGAGCGCCGCCATGCCGCGTTCGTGACGGGCGATCAGGGCGTCGAGCTGCTCGTCCGAAGCGAATTCGGCGAAGGCCCGCACCGCCGGCCGCTCGAGAATGCCACGCAATTGATAGGTGTTGCGCGCCAGTTCGAAATCCGCCTTCAGGAAACGGATGCCGGAGCGCGGGTGGATGGTCAGCAGCCCCTCCGTCTGCAGCACGCGCAGCGCGTCGCGTAGCGGCGCCACCGGCACGCCGATCAGCTTGACCAGATCGTTCTGCGACAGGAAGGCGCCGGCCGGCAGCTCGCGCCCGAACAGCCGGTCGAGAATGCGCTCATAGGCGACCTCGCTGAGCGAGACGGGCGCGCCCTCCGCCTCGCGCTCTGCCGCGTCGCCCGCCGCCGCGTCTTGCGGTAAAATCGGATCTGATCTATCAGATCGTCTACGTGACATATCAACTCTCACTTTTGATCGATTAGGCGAGCATAGCATGCGCATCGTGGATTTCCGAATTGTCCGATTCCAGTTCGCCCGCGACCGGGTCATCGGCGACAGCCAGGTCCGCATCGCGCATGCCCATATGGCGACGCTTGAGCTGATCGCCGACAACGGCATGGTCGGTCTCGGCTTCGTGCCGTCGCTGTTCAATTCGCTGCCGTCGCAGGCCGAGATCGAGCGCCTGTTCCGCGCCGAGATCTGGCCGGGTCTCGAGGGGCAGTCGCCGGCGGCGCTCGCCCACAAGCTGACCCGCCCGCGCGGCGGCAACATCCGCGGCAACTCGCTGCCCTTCGGCGAGGGCCTCGACCAGGCGCTGTGGGATCTCGCCGCCAAGCAGCTCGACATGCCGCTCTGGAAGCTGCTCGGCGGCACCAAGACGCGCGTCAAGGCCTATGCCAGCGGCCTCGACTACCACCTTTCCGACGATGATTTCTGCGCGCTGTTCGAGCACGCCGCGTCGATCGGCTACAAGGCCTTCAAGATCAAGGTCGGCCATCCCGACATCGAGCGCGACCTGCACCGCCTCGAGCTTCTGGTGAAGACGGTCGGCAAGCCCGAGGCGATCATGATCGACGCCAACGAGGGCTGGTCGCCGCAGCAGACCGTGCGCAACATGAACAAGATCAAGGATGCCGGCTTCGACATCCTGTGGATCGAGGATCCCTGCCTGCGCTACGATTTCGAAGGCCTGAAGATGATCCGCCAGGGCTGCCCGTTCACCCTGGTCAATTCCGGCGAGTATTTCGACGCGCATGGCAAGCGCCAGCTGATCGAGGCGCGCGGCACCGACATGATCAACGTGCATGGCTGGGTGTCGCAGGTGATGCGCATCGGCTGGCTGGCGGCCGAGCACGGCATTCCGGTCAGCCTCGGCAACTCGTTCCTGGAGATCGGCGTCAACATGGCGATCGCCCTCCCCGAGGTCGAATGGCTGGAATACTCGTTCCAGAACTTCGACCACCTGATCGAGAAGCCGTTCGAGATCCGCGACGGCTGGATCTACGCGCATGACCGCCCCGGCCACGGCCTGGTTCTGTCGGAGACGGCGCGCCGCGACTGGGCCGTGCCCGAGGTGCTGGCGAACGAGGACCTGCCGCCGGCGCCGGTGAACACGCGGCTGCCGCACTGAGCGGTCGCCGGCCCCGGAAGACCCGCCGCGCGCCCCAGGCCGCGGCGGCTGGACATGATCTGCGAGGGAGGAAACCAACCATGAAGACGATGAACAGGGTTCTGCGTTCCGGCACGATTCTGGCCGGCGCCATCACCGCGACGCTCGGCGCCATGTCGATCGCCGCGGCCGAGGACGTCACGCTGACGGTCTGGGACTGGAAGTCGGGCGACCCGACCACGACCGCCTATTACGACAAGGTGAAGGCCGATTTCGAGGCCGCCCATCCCGGCACGACGGTCAAGTTCGTCATGCAGCCGCATGACCAGTACTACACGCTGCTCGGCACGGCGATCGCCGCCAGCAAGGGCCCGGATGTCGTGCTGGTGCATGGCGGCTCGCAGGCCAAGGAGCGCATCGCGGCGCTGACCAACCTTTCCGACAAGGTCGCCGACATCAAGGCCCGCGTCGCCGGCTGGGACGAGTTCGCCGGCCCCGACGGCAGCCCCTATGCCGTGCCGATCTCGATCCAGGGCCTCGCCGTCTACTACAACAAGGAACTCTACAAGAAGGCCGGCCTCGACCCCGAGAAGACGCCGAAGACCTGGGCCGAGCTCAAGGAAGTCTGCGAGAAGCTGAAGGCGACCGAAATCACCTGCTTCGCGCTCGGCAACAAGGAAGGCTACGGCGCCGACTTCTTCTATTCGTCCGCCGCCGCCAACGCGCTGACGCCGGAGCAGCAGGCCGCCTGGACCGCCGGCGACCTGAAGTGGTCGAGCCCGGAGATCAAGGCGATCGTCCAGGCCTGGGTCGATACCCAGAAGGACGGCTGGTACGCCGAGGGCGCCAACTCGACCGCCAAGTTCATGGACGAGTACCAGAGCTTCGAGCGCTCCGAGAACGCCAACACGATCGGCCTGCTCTCCGACGTCGCGCACTGGAAGGAGTTCGACGAATTCCTCGAGCCGCAGAATGTCGGCGTCTACGTCATGCCGCCGGTGACGGCGAGCGTGAACCAGACGCTCAAGATGCCGCTCGCCGGCGGCATCGGCTACGGCGTCACCAAGTTCTCGCCGCACCAGGACCTCGCCATCGCGCTCGCCAAGAGCTTCGCCGACACGCCGGCGATGCAGATCTTCTTCGAGGCGGCCGGCGCGGTGCCGTCCGACACCGCCGTCGACACGTCGAAGGTGGAAAGCCCCTCGGCCAAGGTCGTGCTCGGCTCGCTCTCGAACGGCGCGGGGCTGCTGCACAACAACACCTCGACGGCCGAGACCGAGGAATGGCATCGCCAGAGCCAGATGCTGTTCACCGGCGAGACCACCGTCGACAAGGCCGTCGCCCGCCTCGACGAGGTCCAGGCCCAGGCCAAGAAGAAGTAAGGCGCAAGCTTCCTGCCCGGCGCCGCTTACCTCTCCCTGAGGGAGAGGTAAGCGGCCGGAGGCCGGCGGGTGAGGGTTTAGGGAACCATCCGGAGAGGCCGTAAACCCTCACCCGGACCTGCGGTCCGACCTCTCCCTCAGGGCGAGGTAAGGCATGCCCTCCCCCACCTCAGCATCGAGCGTCGCCTGCGGCGGCGCTCATTTCCCAATCCGGATGCCCGCCGCTCCTCTTGATGAAGCGGAACTCCTCCATTCTGAGCCAGAGGCCCCGCATGACCGAGACCCTGCCCGCAACGGCCACGAAGCGCCGCAAGGCGACTGCCGCCGCGCATGCCGATCCCGGCAGCCGCAGCGTCGAGCGCTTCGCCTATCTGTTCGTGCTGCCGGCGCTGGCGCTGGTCGTCGTCTTCCGCATCGTGCCGCTGATCTGGGGCCTCGGCTACTCGTTCACCGACTATGACGGCATGTCGGCGCCGCGCTTCGTCGGCCTCGACAACTACATCGGCATCGCGCACGACCCGGTCTTCCTCGACAGCCTGATCAACATGCTGATCCTGCTGGCGACGCTGCCGATCTGGATCGGCCTGCCACTGGTGCTCGCCATCCTGATCCACCAGGGCGTGCCAGGCGGCAAGCTCTACCGCGCCGTCTATTTCTTCCCGGCCGTGCTCTCCTCGGTCATCGTCGGCGCCATCTTCAACGTGCTGCTGCGCTATGACGGCTCGTTCAACCTGTTCCTGAAGGCGCTCGGCTTCTCGGCCGTCGACTGGCTCGGCAATTCGTCGACCGCGCTCGCCAGCCTGATCGCCGTTCAACTCTGGTCGACCTTCGGCATGAGCCTGCTGATCTTCCTCGCCGGGCTCTCGACCGTCCCCTCCGACATGCTGGAAGCGGCCAAGCTCGACGGCGCCAAGCTGACCCAGACCTGGTGGTACATCGTCATCCCGTCGATCCGACCGATCATCGAATTCGCCGCCGTTGTGACGACGATCGGCATGCTGACCTCGATGTTCGGCCTGATCTACGTGCTGACCGCCGGCGGCCCCGGCACCTCGACCATCCTGCCGGAATTCCTGATCTGGCTCGAGCAGGGCAAGATGAACCGCCCCGGCTATGCCAGCGCGATCTCCATGGTGCTGTTCCTGATGATGGCAGGCCTCGCCGCCATCCAGATCCGCATCATGTCCCGCAACGCCGACATCTGAGGGCGCCATGGCAGAAGTCAAAACCCGCGAGAAGCGCATCCTCTGGGTGATCTCGGTCCCGATGGCGCTGCTGGCGCTGTCGGCCGTCTATCCGGTCTTCTTCGCCATCAACGCGGCGCTGAAAACGCGAAAAGGCTATGTGCTCGACCGCTTCGGCCTGACGACCGACCCGACCTTCGTCAATTTCTCCCAGGCCTGGAACGAGTCGCGCCTGTCGGAATATTTCACCAATTCGGTCGTCGTCACGGTCGGCGCCGTGCTGGTGCTGCTCGTCGTCGCCTCGATGGCCGGCTTCGCCCTCGCCATCCTCCGCTTCCGCGGCCGCAAGATCATCTTCATCACCATCCTGGTGTCGCTGATGATCCCGGTGCAGGTCGTGCTGGTGCCGTTCTACCGCACCATGATCGGCTTGAACCTGATCGACAGCCGGCCCGGCCTGATCATCGCCTATACGGCGTTCTTCCTGCCGTTCAGCGTCTATCTGATGACCGCCTTCTATGCCCGCCTGCCGCGCGAGCTGTTCGAGGCGGCGCAGATCGACGGTGCCAATCTGCTGCGGGTCTGGTGGCACATCATGCTGCCGATGGGAAAGCCGGCCCTGGTGACGCTCGGCATCCTCAACACGCTCTATTGCTGGAACGACGTGCTGATCTCGCTGCTCGTGCTGCAGGACCAGCGCACCCTGATGGTCGGCATCGCGGCGCTGCGCGGCGAATACACCACCAACGTGCCGCTGCTCGCCGCCGGCATCTGCCTCGCCGCCGCCCCGATCGTCATCATCTACGTCATCTTCCAGCGCCAGATCGTCAACGGCATCGCCGTCGGCGCGGTGAAGGGGTAACGAAAATGCAGCGCATGGGCATGGTGATCGGCGTCAAGCCGGAGGCGATCGCCGAATACAGGCGGCTGCACGCCACCGGCTCGGCCGAGGTCAATGCGCTGCTCTCGGCCTGCGGCGTCAGGAACTACTCGATCTACCTGCGCGAGCCGGAGAATCTGCTCTTCGGCTACTGGGAGTATCACGGCGCCGACTGGACGGCGGACGCCAGGCGCCTCGACGGCGAGCCCGCGATCCGGGCCTGGCTCGGCCAGACCGACCCGTGCCAGCAGCCGCTCGCCTCGGCCGGGCCGGGCGAATGGTGGTCGGCGATGGAGGAAGTCTTCCACCTCGACTGAGGCAAGCCGGCCCGCCCAGACCGGCTCCCTCCCGCCGCGCTCGCCTCCGATCCGCGGCACTCCGGAACGGCGGATCGCCCTGCCGCTACGGACGCGACCCCACGACGCTTGATAACGCCCCATGAACCGGCTTTGATGCGATTCGGGCGGCAAGACAGTCGCAGGGGGCACGGAATTTCGGGCAGCGCCATCCATTCACCGACGGAGCACGGAAGCTGGCGGGACTTTGTCCCAGCCGGGCTTTTGCTCGTCTTCAGCGTCGTGGCGATCTTCGTCGCGTCGATGGCCGCCGACGCCCAGTCGAAAGAGGTCGCCGTGGTCGCGCCGCCCTGGGCTGGCGCAGCCGAAGTGGCCGGAATCGTGGCGCGGTCGGGCGGCAGCCTCGTCGCCACCGCCGGCCTTCCGAACATCATCATCGCCCGCTCGGACGATCCCGGTTTCGTCTCAACTCTTTACCAGGCGGGGGCCTGGCTGGTGCTCGATGCCGTCAAGCTGCGCAGTTGCCTGCCAGCCTGAGCCTCGTCGCCACATCCGCTATTCAAGGATCGTTTCATGTCCGAGCTCGATAAGCTGCGACAGCATTTCGGCAGGTTCCTCGTCGTTCTGACCTGGATCCATGTGCCGTTCATCGCCCTGGTTGCGGCGTGGATCGGACGCGACGTCCTGACGCCCACGCTGATCGCGCTGGCGCTCGCCGCCGCGCTGCAGCTGTCCTGGCTGACGCGGGGCACCGCGCCGGCCACCCGCTACGTCTCGGCCGTGGCGATGGTGGGCGAGCCGGCCCTTCTGGTCTATCTGTTCACGGGGCACCCGTGGCAGATGGACATGCACATGTACTTCTTCGCCACGCTGGCGCTGGTCATCGGCTGGTGCGACTGGCGGCCGATCGTCGTCGCGGCGATCACCATCGCGGCGCATCACCTGATGCTCAATTTCATCTTCCCGTTCGCCGTTTTCCCCGGCGGCGCCGATCTGCCCCGCGTCTATCTGCACGCCTCGATCGTCGCGTTCCAGACGGTCGTCCTGGTCTGGCTCTCCTTCACGCTCGACGCCAGCTTCCGCCGCATCAAGGCGATGAGCGACGAGATCGTCCGCTACAACGGCACGCTCGAGGTGAAGACCCGCGAGGCCAACGCCGCCAGCGTCGCCAAGAGCCTGTTCCTGGCCAATATGAGCCACGAGATCCGCACGCCGATGAACGCGATCCTCGGCTTCAGCCACCTGGCGCTGAAGACCGACCTGACGCCGAAGCAGGCCGACTACGTCAACAAGATCAAGGCGGCCAGCACCGCCCTGCTCGGCCTGATCAACGACATCCTCGACTTCTCGAAGGTCGAGGCCGGCATGCTGACGCTCGAGAACGGGCATTTCGAGATCCGCGAGACGGTCGAGAACGCGACCGCGATCTCCGCCGTGCGGGCCGCCGAGAAGGGCGTCGACGTCCGCATCACCGTCGACGAGAACGTGCCGACGACGCTGCTCGGCGATGCGATGCGGCTGAACCAGATCGTGCTCAACCTCGTCTCGAACGCGGTCAAGTTCACCGAGCGCGGCGGCGTCATCGTCTCGGTCCGCGCGATCGACCGCAACGACCCCGACCTGACGCTCGAATTCTCCATCCGCGACACCGGCATCGGCATGACGCCGGAGCAGCAGAAGAACCTGTTCCGCTCCTTCAGCCAGGCCGACAACTCGATGACCCGCCGCTTCGGCGGCACCGGGCTCGGCCTCGCCATCAGCAAGCAGCTGGTCGAGCTGATGGGCGGCTCGATCCGCGTCGACAGCACGCCCGGCGCCGGCAGCACCTTCACCTTCACCGCGCGGATGCAGGTCGGCGATTCCGCCAAGCTGGCCAGCGCCGTCCATATCGAGGCTCTGCGCGGCCTGCGCGTGCTGATCGTCGACGACAATCCGGCCTCGCGCGAGATCCTGCACAACCTGTTCGAGAGCTGGTCGGTGCAGGCCGACCTCGTCGCCTCCGGCACCGAGGCGATCGCCTTCCTCGAGGCGGCGAACGACGCCGGCACCAATTATGACCTCATGCTGATCGACTGGAAGATGCCCGGCATGGACGGCATCGAGGCGGTCGAGGCGATGCAGGCGAGCGACAAGCTCACCCGCCTGCCGACGATCATGATGGTCAGCGCCTATGCGCGCGAGGAGGCGATGTCGGGCGCGCGCGCCGCCGGCATTTCCGCCTTCCTCGTCAAGCCGATCGACGCGAACCTGCTCCTTCAGCAGATCACGCAGTTCATCGGCGAGCGGCGTGACGACGCGGTCGCCTCGGCCCCAACGCCGTCAGCGGCGCCGATGGTCGCGCCGGAGCTGCGCGGCGCCCGCGTGCTGCTGGTCGAGGACAACGAGATCAACAGCGAGGTCGCCTACGAGATCCTGACCGATGGCGGCCTGGTCGTCGAGCTCGCCGCCAATGGCCGGATCGCCTGCGAACTCGTGCTCGACTCCGGCCGTCACTACGACGCGGTGCTGATGGACGTGCAGATGCCGGAAATGGACGGCATGACCGCGACGCGGCGGATCCGCGAGCGCATCTCCTCGGAGCGGCTGCCGATCATCGCGATGACGGCGCACGCCTATGAGCAGGAGCGCCAGAACTGCCTGCAGGCCGGCATGAACGACCATGTCGCCAAGCCGGTCGACCCGGCCGGGCTGATGCGGACGCTGGAGCGCTGGCTGCGGCCGGCCGCGTCCAAGCCGGTCGCCGCGCCCGTGGTCGAGACGGCCGAGGTGCCGCCCGGCGAGCTGCCCGAGGCGCTGCCGCCCTTCGACATCCCCGTCGCGCTCACCCGCGTCAACGGCAAGGCGGCGCTGCTGCGCAAGCTGATCGTCAATTTCGGCGTCAAGTATCGCGGCGCCATCGCCACGCTGCGCAGCGACATCGATTCCGGCGCGACCGACGAGGCCCGGCGCCTCGCCCACACGCTGAAGGGGGTGGCCGGATCGCTCGAATTGCGTAAGGTCGCCGAAGCGTCCCGACAGCTGGAGGATGCGTTGGCGCATCGCGAGCTGATGAACATCGACGAACTCGTCGAGCGTCTCGACCAGGCGCTGGCCCCCGCGCTGGCGGCGGCCCGCTCGCTGGCGCCGCCCGAACCGGCCGCCGTCGCGACACCGGCGGCACGGCTCGACCCGGCCGCGCGCAGCGCGGCGCTCGGCCTCCTCGCCGAGCTGCGGCAGCAGCTCGGCACGCGCAGCATGCGGGCGCGCAAGACGTTCGAGGCGCTGGAGGCGACGCTCGGCGCCACCGCCGAGGCGGAGCACCTGGAGGCGATCCGCGACCCGATCGCGCGGCTCGACTTCGCCAATGCCCTCGCCGGCCTCGACGCCGTCGCGCGTCACCTCGACGTCACCAAGGAACCTGCGAATTGAACAAGCGGCCATCGATCCTGATCGTCGATGACGAAGTCAGCAACATCGAGATCCTCAGCGCCGTGCTCGAGGAGGATCACGACATCTACTTCGCCACCTCGGGCGACGAGGCCATCGCCACCGCCCGCGCCGCCCTGCCCGACCTGATCCTGCTCGACGTGCTGATGCCGGGCACGGACGGCTACGAGGTCTGCACCAGCCTCAAGGGCGACCCGCTGCTCGCCGACGTGCCGGTGATCTTCACCACGGCGCTCGGCGACCAGGAGGCCGAGGTCAAGGGCCTCGAGCTCGGCGCCATCGACTACATCGCCAAGCCGATCTCGCCCGTCGTGGTCCGCGCCCGCGTGCGCAACCATCTCGAGATGAAGCGGATGCGCGACGACCTCGCCAAGCTGGCGGTCACCGACGCGCTGACCGGCCTCGGCAACCGCCGCCGCCTCGAACAGGCGCTCAACATCGAGACGGCCCGCCTCGCGCTCACCAGCGGCACGCTCTCGGTGATCATCCTCGACATCGACTTCTTCAAGCGCTTCAACGATCTCTACGGCCACACCGCCGGCGACCGCTGCCTGACGATGGTCGCCGCGGCGCTGAACCGGGCCGTGCATCACGCCAGCGACCTGACCATCCGCTATGGCGGCGAGGAGTTCGCCTGCGTGCTGCCGGAGACGGAACACGACCGCGCCATGGACATCGCGCACGGCATCCGCGAGCGCGTCGAGGCGCTGAACATCCCCCATTCCGGCTCCGACGTGGCGGCCACCGTCTCGGTCTCGATCGGCGTCGCCACCGCGGCCTGCGTGCCGGGCGCCACGCCGGAGGCCTGGGTGAAGGCCGCCGACGCCGAGCTCTACAAGGCCAAGGCCGCCGGCCGGAACAGCGTCTCCGGCCGGACCTTCCAGGTGGTCGTCGAGGACGCCCGTCCGCTTTCGAGCACGGCCTGACCGCAGAAGTCGGAAGACAAGGCCGGCCCGCTGTGCTTCGATCATGACAGCCCGCACCAGACGGGCGTCATTTCGGGAGGATGACCGTGGGAATTGCACTCGTCACCGGTGCTTCGCGTGGACTGGGCGCGGCGATCGCCAAGGGGCTGGGCGCCGCTGGCTGGTCCGTCGCCGTCAATTTCGCGCATGACGATCGCGGCGCCGGCAGCGTCGTCGACGCCATCACCAGCGCGGGCGGCCAGGCCGCCGCCTTCAAGTTCGACGTCACCGACAAGGCCAGCGTCCGCCACGGCATCAGCGAGATCAGCCGCCAGCTCGGCCCCGTCGACGTGATCGTCAACAACGCCACCGGCCCGCAGCCGCTGATCCCGATCGAGGAGCAGAGCTGGGACGACCATCTCGACCAACTGCGCTTCTTCGTGAAGGCGCCGCTGCTGATCCTGCAGGCCGTGCTGCCCGACTGGCGCAGCCGCCATGCCGGCCGGGTCATCAATATCGGCTCGGAAGTGGTCAACATGGGCAACCCGAACTTCGGCCACTATGTCGCCGCCAAGGCCGCCATGGTCGGCCTGACGCGCTCCTGGGCGCGCGAACTCGGCCCCGAGGGCATCACCGTCAACCTCGTGGAACCGGGGTTCATCCCGGTCGAACGCCATGCCGACACGTCGGCGGACGAGCTGGAGGATTATCGCCGCCTGGTGCCGCTCGGCCACCAGGGCACGCCGGAGGACGTCGCCGGCACCGTCGCCTTCCTCGCCTCGCCGGCGGCCGACTTCATCACCGGCCAGACCTTCGCGGTGAATGGCGGCCGCACCCTCGCCTGAACCTCCCTTCGGCGCCCGCGCCCGCTTCCGGGGCGGGCGCCTTCCACGTCAAGGATGACCCATGCCCCTTCCGACCGAGGGCGAATTCCGGCTGCGCCAGGCCGACCTCGCCGACATGCCGGCCGTCTACCGCGTCTGCCTGCGCACGGGAGACGCCGGAAAGGACGCCACGGCGCGCGAGGACGACCCCGACGCACTCGGCCACATGTTCATCGGCCCCTATCTGGTGCTCGAGCCGCGCTTCGCCTTCGTGCTCGACGGCCCGAACGGCGTCGCCGGCTACGTCATGGGCGTGCTCGACACGCCCGACTTCTACGCGAGGATGGAGCGCGACTGGCTGTCATCGCTGCGGCGGCGGATCCCCGATCCGGGCGCGGACGAGAGCCGCTGGACGGGCAGCGACTGGGTGCGCAGCCGGATCCACCGGCCGGCCTATCCCTTTCCGCAGGCGCTGCACGCCTTTCCCTCGCACGGCCATATCGACTTCCTGGCCGAGGCGCGCGGCCAGGGCTGGGGCAAGCGCGGCTTCCGGCATCTGATGGACGCGCTCGCCGCGGCGGGCTCGCCGGGCATGCATCTCGACGTGCACCCGGAGAACGCCAGGGCGATCGCCTTCTACGAGAAGCTCGGCTTCGCCCCGGTGATCTCGGAGGAACTGCCGGCCGGCAGCCTCACCATGGCGCGGCGGTTCTAGGGAACGATCTGCCTTCCAGCCCCGTCATTCCAACTCGGAACCGGGCGAGGATTGATGCTTCCAATGGCGGTCGGCTGCTGTCCAAGCCTCTGGGCCCTCCAGGCCCATCGACCACTCCACCATCATCCTGAGGTGCTTCGCGTGAGCGAAGCCTCGAAGGAGGATCCAGCGGAGCACCTTGGCCAATCCCTACCGCAACCATCCGGGGCATTCCCTGGATCCTCTTCGAGGCCCGGCTTCGCCGGGCACCTCAGTGTCTGGCCCGAAATGCAGGGGACACTCTACTTTCACCTCTCCCTGAGGGAGAGGTCGACGGCCGAAGGCCGGCGGGTGAGGGTTTGCGGCCTCTCCGGGTGGTTTCCTACCCCCTCACCCGGAGCTTCGCTCCGACCTCTCCCTCAGGGAGAGGTGAAGGGAAGGCGGCGTGGCGGGCCTTGTCCAATTACGGGCCAGACACTCAGGATGATGGCCGAGTGGGATGACGGTAGGGGGCCCGCCCCTCAGCCCCGCAGGCTCCGGAGAAAGGCCACCAGCTCGCCGCCCGACTGCTCGATCGGGCGGTCGTTGACGATGGTGAGATCGGGATCGATCTCGCGGGCGCAGATCGCCTCGCGCGCCAGGCGGGCGGCGACGCCCGCTTCCGTCTCGCGGCCGCGCGCGATCAGCCGGGCCGCGAGGATCGCGTCCGGCGCGGAGATCGCCACGACCCGCACCGCCGGAAAACGCTCCCGCGCCGCCACTAGGGCGCCGCGCGAAAAATTGCAGATGACGACGGCGCCGGCCGCGATCGCCTCGACCGTCGCGGCGGGAAGCGCATAGCCGAGGCCATGCGCGCGCCAGGACACAGGGAAGCGGCCGCTCGCGACGCCCTCGGTAAAGGCCGCCTCGTCCAGTGTGTCGTGATCTTCGAAGGCGTTCTCGCCGCGCGTGACGAGCCGGCGGACGAAGACGAAGCCGTCCTCCTCCGCCAGTTGCGCCTTGGCATGGCCGATCAGCGTGTCCTTGCCGACCCCGCTCGGGCCGACGATCGCGACCAGGACTCCCGTGTTCATGCCGTCCTCACGAAACCCGCCTGCCCTCGCGCCAGACCTGGCGCACGATCGGCGTCGGGCTTTCGCTCGCCGCGCCGCTGACATGGACGCGGACGAGATCGGCCCTGAGGCCCGTCTCGATCGCGCCGCGATCGGCGAGTCCCGTCGCCTGCGCAGGCGTCAGCGTCACCGTGCGAATGGCGGCGGCGAGGTCGATGCCGGGAATCCGGCGGGGCAGTTCGAAGGCGGACATCAGGAGACTCGCAGGCACGTAATCCGACGACAGAATATCCAGAACGCCGGCGCGTGCGAGCTCTTCGGCTGCGACATTTCCGGAATGCGAGCCGCCACGCACGACATTCGGGCCGCCCATCATGACGCGGATGCCGGCTTCGTTGAGCGCCAGCGCCGCTTCCATGGTGGTCGGGAACTCGGCGAGGCCGACGCCATTGCCGACGGCTTCGGCGGCATGCGCCGCCGTGGCGTCGTCATGGCTCGCGAGCACCGCGCCCGTCTCGGCCGCGATCTCGACGAGGCGAAGCCGGTTCGGGCCGGCATTGTTGGCGTGCAACTCGAGCCGGTTGGCGATGAAGCTGTTCGCCTCCGCGTCGGTCATCGGCTTCTTGCGCATGTAGTAGCGGCGCCAGGTCTCGAGATCCTTGAACTGGCGCTGGCCCGGCGTGTGGTCCATCAGCGACATCATGTGGACCGGATACTTCGCGGCATAGGCCTCGACATGCTCCAGCACGTCGTCGCAGGCGATCTCGCAACGCAGATGCGTCTTGTGCTCGACACGGAGATGGCCGGTCGCGCGCGCCTCCTCGATCGCCGCGGCGAGCAGCGCCAGGTCGGTGCCGATCGAGGCGGAATCGGCGTCGGAGCCGGCGCGCAGCGAATCGAACACCGTGGTGATGCCGGCCGCCGCGATCTGCGCGTCATAGGCCATCACGGAGGAGAGCGCGTGCCAGCGCACATGCGGGCGCGGCGCGAAATGCGCCTCGAGGTGGTCGGTATGCAGCTCGACCAGGCCCGGCACCAGCGTGTCGCCATGGAAATCGATGCCGCGCTCGGGCGCCGCGCCTTCGCCGATCTCGGCGATCTTGCCATCGGCGACGGCGACCCAGCCGGACTCGATCACCCGGTCGGGCAGGACGAGGCTGGCGTTCTCGATCAGGAATTCGGTCGGTTCGGTCATTTCGATCTCGATTGCTCTCAGGCCGCCTTCGAGGCAGCGAATTCCGTGACGTCGACGATGCGGTCGGCGACGAGGTCGCGGACGTCCTCGTCGTGGAAGATGCCGATGATGGCGGCACCGGCCCGCTTCTTTTCCTCGATCAGCCGGACGACGACGGCGCGGTTGGCGGCGTCGAGCGAGGCGGTCGGCTCGTCGAGGAGCAGCACCGGGCGATCAGCGGCGAGGCCGCGGGCGATGTTGACGCGCTGCTGCTCGCCGCCGGAGAAGGTCGCCGGCGGCAGGCTCCAGAGCCGCTCCGGCACATTGAGGAGCGTCAGCAGCCGTTCGGCCCGCGCCCACGCCTCGGCCCGGCCGACGCCGCTGTCCGTCGCGGCACCCGCGACGATGTCGAGCGCGGAGACGCGCGGGATCACGCGCAGGAACTGGCTGACATAGCCCATCACCGAACCGCGCAGCGCCAGGATGCGGCGCGGCTCGGCGGTGGCGACGTCGACGAACTCGTCGCCGTCGCGCACCAGGATGCGGCCGTGGTCACAGCGGTAGTTGCCATAGACCATCTTGAGGATGGAGGATTTGCCCGCGCCGGACGGGCCACCGAGCACGACGCATTCGCCGGGCGCGACCGAAAAGGAGACGTTGTCGACGACGCTGATCTTCAGTCCGTCGCGCAGGTGCAGGGTGAAGGCCTTGGAGACGCCTTCGAGGGTGACGAGATTGTGGGTCATGCTGCGAGCACCGAGGAAACGAGAAGCTGCGTGTAGGCCTCGCGCGGATCGTCCAGCACCTGGTCGGTGAGGCCTGTCTCGATCACCCGTCCCTGCCGCATCACCATGATCCGGTGCGACAGCAGCCGGGCGACGGCGAGGTCGTGGGTGACGATGATGACGGCGAGGCCGAGTTCCGTGACGAGGCCGCGGATCAGGTCGAGCAGGCGCGCCTGCACCGAGACGTCGAGGCTCGACGTCGGCTCGTCCATGAAGACGAGGCGCGGATGGGTGACGAGGTTGCGGGCGATCTGCAGGCGCTGGCGCATGCCGCCGGAGAAGCTCTTCGGCAGGTCGTCGATCCGCTCCGGCCCGATCTCGACGCGGTTGAGCCAGTCGCTCGCCGTGTCGCGGATGCGGCCATAGTGGCGGCCACCGACCGCCATCAGCCGCTCGCCGACATTGCCACCGGCGGAGACGCCCATGCGCAGTCCGTCGCGGGCGTCCTGGCGGACAAAGCCCCAGTCGGTGCGGAGCAGGAAGCGACGCTCGGCCTCGGAAAGGTCGAACAGGTTGCGCGTCTCGCCGTCGCGCATGCGGTAGTCGACGCGGCCGGCGGTCGGCGCGAGCTCGGTCGCGAGCAGGCTGAGCAGGGTCGACTTGCCGGAGCCGGATTCGCCGACCACGGCGAGCACCTCGCCCTCATAGAGGTCGAAGCTGACATCGCGACAACCGAGCCGCTGGCCGTAATGCTTGCCAAGGTTGCGGGCGGAAAGAAGCGGTTTGTCGTTCAGATTGGCCGTCATGATGCGCGTCCGTCGATGGGGGACTCGGGCGAGCCCTCTCCCCCCTTGTGGGGGAGAGTTGGAGAGGGGGGTACCGGCGCCGATGCCGGGCGGGATGTACCCGTCGGGGCCTCGGCAGGTGGAGGCGCTCCCCCCACCCAACCCTCCCCCACAAGGGGGGAGGGCTTCCGGCCCGGAACGGGCTCCAGCCGGAAGCTGAAGCCGTATTTCTCGAAGCCGAGGCTCTCGTAGAATTCGTGCGCCCGGGTCGAGCGGACATTGGAGGAGAGCGCCACCTTGTAGGCGCCCTTCTCTTCCGCCAACCGGAAGGCCGCCCGGATCATGGCGCGGCCAATGCCCTCGCCCTGGTGGCCGCTCGCCACGACGACGTTCTCGACCAGCGCCGACGCCATGCCCCAATGGGCGAGGTTGTCGATGATCATCAGCGAGAAGGAGCCGACGATCGCGCCATCGAACTCGGCGCAATAGGCGGCGAAATCCGGATAGGTCGCCATGCGGGCGAGCGTCGCCCTGGCCGCGTCGAGCGTGGTGACGCGGCCATTGTTGAAGTCCGGCTGCCCGTAGAGGCGGAGAAGATCTGGCAGGTCCGCCTCGGTCGCCTTGCGGATCGAGAGCGCGTCCATCAGGCGGCCTCCCCCGAAAGCTCGCCGCGATGACCCTCGGCACGACGCTCCTCGCAATGATCGGAGTCCGAGCAGACGAACATCCGCCCGCCGCGATCATCGAGCACGACCTCGTCGAGATAGACATTGGTCGCGGCGCAGAGCGCGCAGGGCTTGTCGAACTTCTGCACCTCGAAAGGATGATCCTCGAAATCGAGGCTCCGTACCTTGGTGAAGGGCGGCACGGCATAGATGCGCTTCTCGCGGCCGGCGCCGAACAATTGCAGCGCCTCCGACATGTGCATCTTCGGATTGTCGAACTTCGGCGTCGGCGACGGGTTCATCACATAGCGATCCGCGACCTCGACCGGATAGTCGTAGGTGGTGGCGATGTGGCCGTGCCGGGCAATGTCCTCGTAGAGCTTCACATGCATCAGCCCGTAGTCGGCGAGCGCATGCAGTTTCCGCGTTTCGGTCTCGCGCGGCTCGAGGAAGCGGAGCGGCTCCGGGATCGGCACCTGGTAGACGATCGTCTGCTTTTCGGTCAGCGTCCGCTCGGGGATCCGGTGGCGCGTCTGGATGATCGTCGCCGCCTTCGTCTCCGTCGTCGTCGCGACGCCGGCCGTCTTGGCGAAGAATTTCCGGATCGAGACGGCGTTGGTGGTGTCGTCCGAGCCTTGGTCGATCACCTTCAGCACGTCGTCCGGGCCGATGATCGCCGCCGTCACCTGCACGCCGCCGGTGCCCCAGCCATAGGGCATCGGCATTTCGCGACTTGCAAACGGCACCTGGTAGCCGGGGATGGCGATCCCCTTCAGGATCGCGCGGCGGATCATCCGCTTGGTCTGCTCGTCGAGATAGGCGAAGTTGTAGCCGCTCGCCTGCGGCGCTGCCACGGCGCTCATTCCGCCGCCTCCTTCAGCTCTTGCTGGCGCGCCATGTATTCGGCGCGCATCTGGCGGACGAGCCCGAGCTCGGCCTGGAAATCGACGTAGTGCGGCAGCTTCAGATGCTCGACGAAGCCGGTCGCCTGGACGTTGTCGCAATGCGACAGCACGAATTCCTCGTCCTGCGCCGGAGCGACGACGTCCTCGCCGAACTCGCGGGTGCGGAGCGCCCGGTCGACCAGCGACATCGACATCGCCTTGCGCTCGCTCTGGCCGAAGACGAGGCCGTAGCCCCGCGTGAACTGCGGCGGCAGCTCGGCCGAACCATGGAACTGGTTGACCATCTGGCACTCGGTCAGCGACACGGTCCCGAGCGGCACGGCGAAGCCGAGCTCCTCCGGCACGAACTCGGCCATCACCTCGCCGAAGCGGATCTCGCCGACGAAGGGATGGGTGCGGCCATAGCCGCGCTGGGTCGAATAGCCGAGCGCCAGCAGGAAGCCCTCGTCGCCACGGGCGAGCGCCTGCAGGCGGAGATCGCGGTCGGCAGGGAAATCGAGCGGCGCGCGGGTCAGATCGCCGACCTCGGCGCCGTCGTCGCGCAGCTCCTGCTCGATCAGCCCCTCGCCGTCGAGCAGATCCGTCACCCGAGGGGACGCTTCCTGTTCGGTCGTGACCTCGGCCGGCGCCGGCGGTGTGACACCGGCGGCGAGCAGGAAGTCGATCAGGCGATGGGTGTAGTCGAAGGTCGGACCCAGCACCTGCCCGCCGGGCAGGTCCTTGAAGGTGGCGGAGATGCGGCGCTCGATCGCCATGGCGCCCGTCTCCACCGGCTCGGCATTACCGAAACGCGGCAGCGTCGTGCGGAAGGCACGGACGAGGAAGATCGCCTCGATCAGGTCGCCGCGCGCCTGCTTGATGGCGAGCGCCGCGAGCGCCGGGTCATAGAGCGAACCCTCGGCCATGACGCGGTCGACGGCGAGCGCCAGCTGGTTTTCGATCTGGTCGGGCGAGAGATCGGGGATCGAGACGGGACCGCGCCGCTCATGCGCGAGCAACCCATGCGCGTTGTCGATCGCTTCCTCGCCACCCTTGACGGCGACATACATGCTCAGACCTCCGAAACGCGCGTCGTGCGCGGCAGCGCGGCGACCTGGCCGCTTGCTGTGAAGACGAGATCGACGCCGCGCGGGAACTGCGCGCCATTCGCGGCGATCTCTGCGGTGAGGCCGGCCGGCCAGGACGCGATGCCGATACGGGCACGGTCGCGGATGCCGGGTCCGGCGAGTTGGAGCGAACCGTCGGCGGCGAGCGCCTCGACGGCGACGACGATGGTCGTCGACCGGTCGGGATATTCGTCCGAGCCCTGCCCGAATTCGGCGAGCGCCGGCATGGCGGCGACGTCAGAGACGAGCGCGAAGGCTGCTTCGGCCGGATCGGCGACGATGCGGGCGCCGGTGTGAAAGCGCAGATAATCGACGACCGCCTTCGACGCCGCGAGCGGCGCGTCGAGCCAGAGCGTGACCTCGTGATCGACCAGCGTCAGCGCTGTTGCCGCGAGCTCCGGCGTCAACGGCGCCGGCGCGTCGAGCGCGGCGGGGAAATCATGGATCGAGCCCGGACGCGCGAGCGCGTCCATGAGCGCATGGAAATGCGCCTGGGCCGCGATGACGGGATCGGCGAAGCCGGCGGTAATGACGGGGGCGGACATCAATCCTCTCCGCGAACCATGGTGAAGAAATTGACGCGGGTGGCGGCAACGCGGCGCGCCTTGGCGGCGGCCTCGTCGGCCAGCCGCTGGCGTACCGGGGCGAGCGCGGCCTCGACGGCGTCGCGCTCGGGGCCCTGCCAGAGCGCGTCCAGGATGGCGGCGGTACGTGCCTTCGCGGCGTCGCGGCCGAGCTGGTAGGCGAAGCCGGTGCGGCCGTCCTCCAGCCGCACGGCGGCGCGGGTCACCGTCGCCTCGCCGAGGTTGAAGGCGTTGCCGTCGCCGCCCATGCGGCCGCGCAGCATGACGAGGCCCGGCTCCGTGCCGCGCAGATCGCTGGCGGCCGGAATCGGGCCGAGGCTACCGAGCGCCTGCTCCAGCTCGGTCGTCGTGGCGCCGGTGCAGGTCGCCATCACCGCCTGCCGGGCGGCGATCTCGGGATTTTGGGCCGGCGGCGCGCCCAGTGCTTGTTGTCGCATGACCAGATCCATCAAAGGCTTCTCATCGGATTTGTCTAATGGTATAGACAACTCAATGAACAGGTCCAGTGACGATTTGATGACAGACACAATGCGCCCCACGGACGACAGCCACGTGACGGAGATCGCCCGCGGGCGCGGCATCGCCGCCTGGCGGCAGATCGCCGACGAGATCGAGGCCGATATCCGCGCCGGCCGGCTCGGCCCCGGCATGCAATTGCCGACCGAGAGCCAGCTCGCCACCCGATTCGGCGTCAACCGCCACACGGTGCGCCGCAGCCTGGCGGAACTGGCGTCACGCGGCCTGGTGCGTGCGACGCAGGGACGCGGCACCTTCGTCGAGGACCGGCCGATCGCCTATCCCATCGGCACGCGCACGCGCTTTTCGGAGAACGTCTCCCGCGCCGGGCGCGAGGCGGGCGGCAAGCTGCTCGATGCCTTCGAGACCACCGCCGACCGCCAGGTCGCGGCCCAGCTCGGCATCGCCGAGGGTGCGCCGGTCGTGCGGCTCGACACGGTGCGCATGGCGGACGGGACGCCGATCTCGCTCGGCACCGCCCATTTCCCCCTGCCCCGCTTCGCCGGCCTGATCGAGGCCTATCGCTCGCTCGGCACGGTGACCGCGGCACTCCAGGCCTGCGGCGTCGCCGACTATCGCCGGCACGAGACGCGGGTCTCGGCCCGCGCCGCCGGGCCGGAGGAGGCGCTGAAGCTCGATCTCGCGCCGGGGCGCCTGCTACTGACGGTCGAGAGCCTGAACGTCGACGCCGACGGCGCGCCAATCCAGTTCACCCGCGCCGCCTTCCCGGTCGACCGCGTCGAGCTGGTGATGGAGAGCTGAGGCTCCCTGCCCGGGTGAGATGATCCGCCGTGCTTTCACCTCTCCCTGAGGGAGAGGTGAAGGATAGCCTGCTGAGGAGCAGCTCGAAGAGCGGCGTCTCGAAGCACGCACGACGTCTCAGCGAGACAAACCTCACACCATCTTCGACTTGCCGATCACCGCCATGCGCAGCTTCGACGAGACGAAATCGATGATCGCGACCGTGACGAGGATCATCAGGATCAGGAAGGCGACCTGCTTCAGCTCGAGCACGCGGATCAGCTCGGTCAGGTAGGAACCGACGCCACCGGCGCCGACAATGCCGATGATGGTGGCCGAGCGGGTGTTGGATTCGAAGAAATAGAGCACCTGGCTGGCGATCACCGGGAAGACCTGCGGCACCAGGCCGAAGCGGACCTGATGCGCCTTGCCGCCGCCCGAAGCGGCGATGCCCTCGACCGCCTTGTTGTCCGTCGCCTCGATCGCCTCGGAGAACAATTTGCCGAAGGCGCCGAAATCGGCGCAGGCGATGGCCAGCACGCCGGCGAACGGCCCGAGCCCGACGACGTTGATCCACATCAGCGCCCAGATCAGCGTGTCGACCGAGCGGAAGACGTCGAAGGTCCGGCGCATGCCGAAATGCACGAAGATGTTCGGGATGACGTTCTTGGCCGCCAGGAAGGCGACCGGGAAGGCGAGGATCGCCGCCGTCAGCGTGCCAAGGAAGGCGATCGCCAGCGTCTCGCCGAGCGCGATGGAGAAGGCTTCGAAGCGGCCCTCCGGCATCGGCGGGATCATCAGCACGGCGAACTGGCCGAGCCGATGCAGGCCGTTCCAGATCCGCACCAGCGAGAAATCGAGCCAGACCATGGCGCCAAGCGCCAGCAGCACGGCGGCGACGAGAATGCCGATCGTCAGAACCCGCTTGCCGACCGACGTCGCGAAGGCGGCGGGGTGGCGGGCGCGGAGGCCGCCGAGATCGGCGATCGCGGCGTCGCGGATCGCGTGGCGGCCAGCGTCGAGGGAGGTGGAAACGGAAGTCATCGCATGCGCTCCATGCCGATCAGCCGGTGGCGGATCTGCTCCGTGCCGAGATCGATCAGGATCACGGTGACGATGATCATCAGCAGGATGGCGCTGACGTCGGTGTAGTAGAAATTGCGGATGGCGATCAAGAACTCCTGGCCGATGCCGCCGGCCCCGACGAAGCCCATCACGCCGGCGCCGCGCACATTGATCTCGAAGCGGAGCAGCCCGTAGGAGGCGAAGCCGGCCGAGACCTGCGGCAGCACGGCGAAGCGGACAGTCTGCAGCCAGGAGGCGCCGGTCGCCGCCAGCCCCTCGACCGGCTTCATGTCGATGTTCTCGACCACCTCGGCGAACAACTTGCCGAGCGCGCCAGCGGTGTGGATCGTCAGCGCCAGCACGCCCGCCATCGGGCCGAGGCCGAAGGCGATGACGAAGATCAGCGCGAAGACGATGTCCGGCACCGTGCGGCAGAATTCGAGGACGCGGCGCGCGACGAAACGGGTCGTCTTGTGGCGGACCAGATTGGCGGCGGCGAAAAAGCAGAGGCAGAACGCGATCACGCCGCCAAGCAGCGTGCCGAGATAGGCGATCAGGATGGTCTCGACCAGCAGGCGGAACCAGCCGCCGAAATTCCAGTACCAGGCGCGGATATCGCCGAAGAAGTTGTCGAAGGTGATCGTCGGCAGGGTGCGGCTGATGAAGGAGCCGAAATTGCCGATATTGGCGACGAGCTTTCCGAGCCGGACATCGGCCATCTGCGCGCTGATGACGATCAGGATCGCCAGGACGGCGAGCGCGGCCAGCAGCTTCATGCGCTTGGCCGATACGGACTGGGCATAGGCTCGGCGGAGCGCCGCCGCCTGCTGGTCCGGAAGCTTTGCAATGGCGGTTGCCAAGGGGCCGTCTCCGCTCGTTCTTCATCCGCCCCGGGGCGGACACCGCGACATGCGGCCGGTTACGAAAAAGGCGGCCGGATGACCGGCCGCCCCAGGAATAGGCGCGAAGAGGCTCAGGAGCCCTTCTTGCGCTGCTCGTCGTTGAACTTGACCATGTCGATGACCGGCTGCAGGGCGGCCGGCTCGACGGCGACGAACTCGGTGTCCTTGCCGTCCGAAAGCGCCGCGAAGCCCTTGGCGTCGCTCTTCGGCATGTCGAGGAAGGCCTGCTTGATCTGACCCTTCAGGTCGGCCGGCAGCGACGACAGCACCGAATACGGGCCCTCGGGCAGGAAGTCGGTCTTGAAGACGATGCGGAAGTCTTCCTTCGTCATCGGCTTGCCGTCGGCATTCTTGAGAATGCCCTTGGAGATCATGCGGGTCAGGTTGGAATCGTCTTCCGAGTTCCAGGAATTGGCGGCGGCGTCGACGGTGCCCTGGGCCAGCGCCAGGACGGCGTTGTCATGGCTGCCGGCGAAGATCGCCTTGCCGAAGAACGTGTCGACGTCCTTGCCGTCGCGGTTCAGGAAGAAGCGCGGCGCGTTGTTGCCGGAGGTCGAGTTGGAATCGACGAGCGCGAGCGTCTTGCCCTTCAGGTCGTCGATCGTCTTGTAGGGGCCGTCGGCGAGCGTGTAGATCACCGAGTAATATCCGGTGGCGCCGTTCGAATGGCGCGGCACGACGACCGGGTCGATCTCGACGCCGGTCAGCACGGCGCGGGCGTAGGAAGCCGGGCCATACATGGCGATCTGGGCGTTGCCGGCGCGCTGCGCCTCGATGACGGCGGCGTAGTCGGTGGCGACGGCCAGCTTGACCGGGACGCCGAGCTGCTTGCCGAGATAGTCAGCCAGCGGCTGGTAGCGGTCGGCGGTGGTCGAGGCGTTCTCGGCCGGGATGACGGCGATCGTCAGCTCGGGGAAATCGGCCTTCCAGTCGGCCATGGCGGGCGAAACGACGCCGGCAAGCGCGAGGCCTGCGACAGCGGCGCCGATCAGGGTGCGGCGGTTCAACATCGGTCGTCTCCAGCAAATGACGGCGCCGTCGCGGCACCGTTTTCAAATGTTTCGGGCAGGTTTCAGGCCGCGGCGGCGATGCCGCCCGGCACGGCGGCCGGCAGCGTCGCCGGCTCGAAATCGAGAAGCTCCTCGGCCTCGAGGCCGTAGAGGTCGCGGGCCACGTCCTCGGTCAGTTCGGCCGGGACGCCGTCGAACACGACGCGGCCGGCCGACATGCCGATCAGCCGGTCGCAATAGGTGCGGGCGAGATCGAGCGAGTGCAGGTTGCACATCACCGTGATGCCGTAGTGACGGTTGATACGCAGAAGCGCGTCCATCACGACCTTGGTGTTGCGCGGATCGAGCGAGGCGATCGGCTCGTCGGCGAGGATGATCTCCGGCTCCTGGACCAGGGCGCGGGCGATCGCCACGCGCTGCTGCTGGCCGCCGGACAAGCTGTCGGCGCGCTGGCCGGCGAGCTGGGCGATGTCGAACTGCTCGAGCGCGGAAAGCGCCACGGCGCGGTCCTCGTCCTTCCAGAGCTGCAGCAGCGAGCGCGGCGTCGAGACGGTGTTGAGGCGGCCCATCAGCACGTTGGTCAGGACGTCGAGGCGGCCGACCAGGTTGAACTGCTGGAAGATCATGGCGCAGCGGGCGCGCCAGTCGCGCAGCTGCTGACCCTTCAACTTGGTGACGTCGACATCGCCGAAGCGGATCGCGCCGGCGGTCGGATCGACCAGGCGGTTGATCATCCGGAGCAGAGTCGACTTGCCGGCGCCGGAGCGGCCGATCACGCCGACGAAGCTGCCCGATCCGATCGTCAAGCTGACGTCGCTGACCGCAGCCTTCTGGTTGAAATGTCGTGCGACGCCGTCCAGTACCAACATGTCATGATCTCCCGGTTGGGCGGATCATGCAGTTTCGAAGCAAAGCTTTTGTGACGGTCTTTTCCACCCGCGAAATCGATGGCACGAAGCCGTGCAGTAACGCTTTTTCGACTTTGCCGGCTTAGTCATCCCGCTGTCATCGAGAGTCCCCGTGCCAGGATACCCCGTATTTCCCTGGAATTTCATCGCAATCAGAAAGGCCCCGCGCGGGGCGCGGCTCGGCGTTTCAGCCGCGCGGGCCGTAGAGGTCGATCACTTCCAGCGAGGCGCTGCGATTGAAGGTATGCAGGCCGAGATTGTCGCCCCAGGGCAGAGCCGTCGCGGAGATCGTCTGCGCATAGTCGCTCGGCGTCAGCGACCGGATCTCGGCGAAACCGAGCGCCGCGCCATAGAGGCCGTCGCAGTTCTGCACCGGCCGCACCAGCCGGCCGTCGATGTCGAGGATCCTGCCCGCCGGCCGCGCGGCGGTGAGATCCACCATCACCGGATTGCCGGGATGCGCCTGCCACGGACCAAAGGGCGACGGCGCGTGATAGAGCGACAGCGCATCCCAGCTCGACGTCCAGCGCTCGCGCGAAGCGGCGAACATCCACCAACGGTCGCCGATCTTCTGCAAGGTCGCGTCGCCGAGGTCGACATCGTCGAGCAGTACCGAATGCAGCGTCCAGTGATCCGGGAACGGATCGGCCCTGTAGAGCTCGACGGTCCGGCGGGACGAGGTCTCCGGGATCATCCAGACCGCGCCGTCATGCTCGAACAGGAACGGATAGGAGAGATGGCAATCCGTCTCCAGCACGATGCGCGGCGTCTCGACCTTGCCGGCCTGGTCGATCTCCGCGAGCGAAATGACGCCCTTGCCGGTCGCGTAGGGGAACTCCTCGACGAAGAGGAAGCGCCGCCCGTCCCGTTCCCAGAGGAACGGATCGGCATAGAAGCGCTGGCCATCGTCGGGTAGGCGTCGGAAACCGCTCGGACCGATCACCGGCAGAACGTCGGAGGGATCCGGCCGTTCGCGCCAGGCGACATACCAGTTTGGCGCACGGCCGAGCTGGCGCTCGATCCGGCCCTTCACGCGGGCGGCGAGCATGGCCGTGAAGAACCCGGCCGCCGAGCGATGCGGCGCGGCGGGCGCCGGCGAGGGCGGCAGGCTGCCGGCCGGGATGCCGTCAGTCAGACGCTCGACCTCGTGCACGACCATATGCGCGGCGCGGCCGAGCAGCATGCCGAGCGCGGCCGTGGCGCTGCGCGGGCTCTCGACCGCCGGTCGCCACGCCGACAAAATCCGCTCCCCGGCCTCGACCACCAGCACCGTCTCGAACATTGGCGCCCGTTCGTCGAGCACGGCGGCGAGCGCCCCCGCCTCCGCCGGCCCGCCATCGCAGCGAAGATGCAGCACGGGCATGAGCCCGATCCCGTCGCCGCAGAGATCGACCAGCAGATCCGGCGCGACGCCATCGGCCTCCGGCACGCCGAGATCGGACCAGGCGATGCCAGATTCCAGCGCGCCATGCGCGGCGCCGTAAAGCGTGCGCTCCAGCAGGAAGAGCGTAGCCGCGCCCTGCGGCAGCGGCGCGGTGATCCACCCCTTTTCCACCCGCACCCTGAAATCCGGACGCGCGGCGAGTCGGGCGACGATCTCCCGGTGCCAGCCGCGCAAATTCGTCGGGTCGAGCCGGATATCGATCCGCATCGTCTCATCTCCCTTGGCGCGGAGCGCATCAGGCATTAGGGCTCGGAGGCGAACGGCTCCGGGTGGGTGGATTCGAGGCTAATGGCAAAGCGTAAGTTTCTCTTTTACACGCGCTCGCTGGCGGGCGGTGGCGGCGCCGAGCGGGTCTGGGCGATGCTCGCCTCGCATTTCGCCTCCACGGGCGACGAGGTCATCCTGGCGGTCGATGGCGCCGGCGACCAGGCCGGGCCGATCGACCCCGCCGTCAACGTCGAGATCCTACCGCCCGGCAACCGCGCCCAGATCGCGGCGCTTGCCGCCCTCCTCCGCCGCTTCCGGCCCGACGTGGCGCTCTCCGCGCTCTCCGGCAACGCCACCAAGCTGGCGCTGGCGCGCCTCTGGGCCCGCTCCTCCGTGCCGCTCGTCGTCTCCTTCCATGGCTTCGAGGAATACCGGACCGGAAAACTGAGCGCCGCCGCCTATTACGGCATGCCGATCCTGACCAAGTCCTGCAGCCGGATCGTCTGCGTCTCTGACACGCTCCGCGCGGTGATGATCGACCGCTGGGGCGCCGAGGCCGACAAGACGGTCCGGATCTACAATCCCGTGCCGATCCTGCCGGCCGTGATCGACACCGCCACGCTGGCCGCGCGACCGCCGGAGATCGTCGCCGTCGGCCGCCTGTCGCGCGAGAAGGGCTTTGATGACCTGATCCGCGCCTTCGCCCGGGTCACCCATCGCGACGCGACGCTCACCATCGCCGGCGAGGGGTCCGAGCGCGCCGCGCTCGAGGCCCTGGCCGGAGCCGAAGGCGTGGCCGGCCGCGTCCGTTTCGCCGGCTTCACCGATCCGGCGCCGCTCTATGCCCGCGCCCGGCTCTGCGCGATCCCCTCGCGCACCGAGGCCTTCGGCATGGTCGCGGTGGAAGCGCTGGCAGCCGGCCTCCCGGTCGTCTCGACGCGTTGCGCCGGCCCGCGCGAGATCCTCGACGGCGGCCGCTACGGCACGCTGGTCCCCGTCGGCGACGTGGCTGCGATGGCGGGCGCAATCGACGAAGCCCTCGACCATCCAGGCGACCCGGCGCCGCGCATCGAACGCGCGCAGCATTTTTCGAGCGAAACGGGCTTCGCCGCCTGGGCGGCGCTGCTCGACGGAATCCTGCGGAAGGGCTGAACGGAAAAAGGCCTAGGCGCGCGCGAGTTCGCGGTGGCGCTCGAACAGCTTCGGCATCTGCACCTTGGTCGAATAGGGAACCGCCTTGGCGCGGATCACCGCCGGGTCGAGGCGACCGGAGCGGATGTCGTCGAAGAGCCTGAGGAAGCCGGCCGTCATCTGCTCCGCCGAGGCCACGGGATCGGCGGGGCGCTCGACCAGGAAGCCGCTCTCCCCCTGGACGATCAGCGGGTCGAACTGCGGCAGGCGGATCGCGCCGACCGGCCGGCCGGTCGACAGCAGTTCCAGGAGATAGCAGGGCATGCCCTCGAAGAACGAGGTCAGCACGCCGGCATGGCACTGCCGCATGATCGCCGCCACGCCCTCCGAATTCTGGAAGCCGTGCCGCACCGTGAACGGCTCGATCGCGGCGAACTCGGCGAAGCGATGGGGATCGCTGGTGCCGATATAGTGGAATTCGAACCGCCCCTCGCGCGCCTGATGCAGGCGGCGCATGGTCTCGAACATCAGGGGCGGGTCCTTGAAGGTATCGAGGCGGCCGGCGAAGACGATGCGGAAGACGTCGTCCTGCGAGAATGGCGCCAACGCGAAGCGGTCCATGTCGACCGAGACGGTCAAAAGCTCCGACTTCGCCACGAATTGCGGCATCACCTTCTTGAAGCGCTCGATGATGTTCTGGTTGACGCAGACGATGCGGCTGGCGAGGCGGAGTGCGATGCGCTCGTTGACGGCGTTGATGTACCAGAAGCGCTTGATCAGCGAATCCATCTGGTCCTTGCGGCTGCCCTCGCCATGCACGAGTTGCACGACGGGCCGCCCGAGCATCCGCCCGATCGGCGCGAATTCGAAGCGCTGCAGCTCCGTCGTCGCCTGCGGCGCGGCGCCGAGTTTGCGGATCGTCGGCAGATAGCGCAGCGCGCCGAGCGCGAAGCGCAGCGTCACCGACTGCCAGAGTTTTTTCGCGGCGCCGTGGATCTCGCGATCCGGGATATGCACGACGGGCAGGAAGTCGATCGTGTGGTCGCCGACCGGCAGCTTGACCACCTTGCCGAGCTCGAGGTCGCCGCGCTCGTCGACCCCGACCAGCAGCACGGAGAAATCCGGCGGATGGCGCTCGAACATCAGCCGCACATGCGTTTCGATGCCGCCGACCTTGGAGCCGCGCGGATCGATCGGATGCAACATGGTCAGCCGGTGCGTCATGCGATGGAACCCTCAGCCCCGCCTGTCGCGGGACTTGTCCGGCCCTTTTATCAGGTAGCCGAGGTAATAGGCCATCGAGCGCGCATAGCGCATGCCGAGGCGGCTCGGCTCCTGCAGGAAGCGCCAGACCCATTCGGTGCCGGTATGCTGGAAGATCGCCGGCGCGCGCTTGCTGTGGCCCGAGATGAAATCGAGCGCGGCGCCGATGCAGATGAACATCACGCCCGTCGACCGCTCGACGGCGGCGTGGGCGAAGAGCTCCTGCTTGGGCGCGCCGAGCGCGACGAAGCAGATGCCGGCGCCCGAGGCGGCGATGCGCTCGGCCGCGCCGCGAGCGGCCTCGCCCTCCGGATCGAAGCCGCGCGGCGGAGATTCCGAGCCGGCGATGACGAGACCGGGAACATCGGCCAGGAGTTGGCGCGCCGCGGCGTCGCGGATGACGTCGGAGGTGCCGAAGAGATGGATGGAGACGCCGGCGGCGGCCGCCGCCTTGCAGAGCGGCAGGACGAGATCGGCGCCGGTCACCCGGTCGACCGCGTGCCCCTGGCGGCGCGCGATCTTCACCACCGGCGCGCCGTCGGCGCTGACATAGGTGGCCGCGTCATAGGCGGTACGGAAGCGCGCATCCTCGCGCAGCTTGACGAGATGGTCGAGGTTCAGGGTGAAGACGGAACCGCTGCGATGCAGCCTGGCATCGGCGACGACGCGCCGGATCAGCTCCGCCTGCGTGGCGATGTTGATCCGCCCCTCGTTGATGCGGACAAGATCCGCCGGCCCCTGCGCCTGCGTGATCTCAGCGCCCGTCCGTTCGCTGCCTCGTTCCGCCATCCCGTCCATCCCCGATTCCCGATTCCCATGCCCGCGACCGGCATCGCCGGGCCCGCACCCGCGCCTTGCCCGATATCGATAGAACTGAGAGGTTAAAAAGACTGGAACCCGAGGATCGGCCCCCCCCCTTGAAGCCAACCCGTCGCGCAATTCTGCAGGCCGGCGTCATGTTCGGCGCGATGCCGCCGCTCGGCGCGACGGCCCGACCGCGCGACAGCCTCGGATCGGCCGCCGCCCGCGCCGGCGTCACCTTCGGCACCTCGATCGCGGCCGACACGCTCGTCACCCCGGCGCAAGCGGCGCTCTATCTGCGCGAGGCCGGCATCCTCACCGTCGACTGGGCGCTGATTTTCGGCAATCTCCGACCCTCGGCGGACCAGTTCCTCACCGGCGACGCCGAGGCGATCCTCGCCTTCGCCGCGCCGAGCCACACGCCCGTGCACGGCCACGCGCTGGCCTGGAACGAGAGCCGGCCGGACTGGCTGATGAAGCTCTCCACCAGCGAGCTGCGCAAGGCGCTCGACCGCCATGTCGACGAGACAGTCGGCCATTTCGCCGGGCGCCTGCCCTCCTGGAACGTCGTCAACGAGCCGTTCTGGCCGGGGCATGGCCTTGCCGGTGACTATCGCGACGGCCCCTGGCTGCGGGCCTTCGGGCCCGACTACGTCGTCCGCGCCTTCCAGCGCGCGCAGGCGGCCGATCCGGCGGGGCGACTGGTGCTGAACGAGGCCTTGGCGGAGGCGTGGACGGAGGACGGCGCCAGGATACGCAGCGGCCTGCTCCGGCTGGTCGACACGCTGCAGGACGCGGGCGTGCGTCTCGACGCGGTCGGCCTGCAGGGGCATTTGAACCCCGGCCAGCCCTTTTACGATGCCGGCTTCGCCGACTTCCTGCACCAGCTCGCCGAGCGGAAGGTCGAGATCTGGATCACCGAACTCGATATCGACGACACCGCCTTTCCCGACGACATCGCGGCGCGCGACGCGGCGGTGGCGGCCCGCTATCGCGATTTCCTGACCGCGGTGCTGACCGTGCCGGCGGTGACCACGGTGATCACCTGGCAGCTGGCCGATTCCGCCAGCTGGTACGTGCACGAGATGCTGCGACTCGATGCGGACGCGACCCGGCTACCGCGCCCCCTGCCCTTCGACGCCGCTTTCGAACCGAAGCCGGCCCGCGACGCGATGCTCGCGGCGTTCGAGACGCGCCGCAGGGGCTAGCCCTGCGCCGCGAGCCGCGCCGAAAGCCGTTCAATCAGCGCGGCGTGATCCCGTTCCGCCGCGCCGTTCCAGCGCGCCAGATTGGCCCTGGCGAGCGCCGAGGCGGCGGCGAGCCCGTCGGGACCGGCCAACTTCGCGGCGATCCGGGCGGCGCTCGCGGCGGGATCGGCGGGGTCGACCATCCAGCCGGATTGCCCAAGCGCCTCGCGGAAAACCTTGATGTCGGAGGCGATGACGGCGAGGCCGCCATGCTGGGCCTCGAGCGGGGTCAGCCCCAGCCCTTCGTCATGCGAGGTGGTGATCAGCGCATGCGCCTCGCCGATGAGGGCGCGCACGCGTTCCGGCGGCTGGTAGCCGTGCAGCGTTACGCCCGGCATCTGCCGCAGCGCCTCGACCTCGTCGCCCCAGCCGAGCCGGCCGACGAGATCGAGCTGCGCCGGAATGCCCTGCTCCCGCAGCGCCGCGACGATGCGGGCGGCGGCGCGCAGGTTCTTGCGCGGCTCGATCGTGCCGATGGCGATCAGCCGCAGCGTCTCACCCGGCGCCCAGCCGCGCGGCCGCGCCGCCTGCTCGGCGATGCCGAAGACGTCGCGCACGCGCGGGCGGTAGAGCGAGATCTCGGCATCGGGGCGGGCGAAGGCGGAGAGCTCCGACCGCGTCGTCTCGGAATTGACCAGCAGCCAGCGCAGCCGCTTCAGCGCGAAGGCGAAGGCCGGCACCATGTAAATGCGGGCACGCCAGTTGAGGTCCTGCGGGCGCGTGAGCAGGAAGGTGTCGTGGATGTAGGGGATGACCCGGTCGCCGAAAAGCGTCATCGGGATCGACGGCGGAAAGCCGGGACAGAGCGCCAGCGACCGCCGGTTGGAGCCGAGCCGCCGCGGCAGGCGCATGGTCTGGGCGGCGATCATGCCGCGCACGCCCTTGGCGTGAACCGGCACGACCGGGAGCGGCGCCAGCGCCTCGGCCGAGAACAGCTCGAGCGTGATTCGTTCCAGCCCGGTCACGAAACGACCGAGATGGCTCTCGTCGACGTAGAGCACGGGAGAACCGGACATGCTGAGGCTTTCAGGAAACCGTCGCGGCAGGCTCGGACGGCTCGATGGCGGGGGACGATGTCCGCACGACTACCATGCCGCGCAGCTCCGGCACCAGCGCGCGCAGATCGGCATAGGCAGACGCGATCACCGGCGTGCCCGCCTCCTCCGCGTCGACCACCATCACCGCATCGTCGGCGATCGACAGAAGGGCATTGAACAGGGGCGGTGGACAGGAGGGGCCGAGATCGACGACCACGCGCTCGAAGCCGTCGGCGACATCGCGAACCGTCTCGACCAGCCGGTCGCCATGATGCTCGATCTCGGCGCTGCGGGCCGCACTCGCGGCCGGCAGCAGGACGATCGAGGCGCCGTCGAGCCGGGTTCCGATCGCGGCCGGATCGGCATTGCTGAGCGCCACGTCGAGAATGCCATGCGCGTCCTGGCCGATCAGGGCCGAGGCGGCGGTAACCGCGCCGGTATTGGCGTCGATCAGCAGCGTCTCGACGGCCGGTTCCGCCACCGCGCGGGCGAGGCCGTAGGCGACCGAGGCGATCGCGCCGCTGGCGACGGTGCCAAACAGGATATGGACGGCCGGGCCCGTCGTGTCGGCCGGCCGGGTCAGCTGTTCCGCCAGCGCGCGGAAGCCGATCGCGCCGTCCTGGGCGACGCCGTCGAGCAGCGCGCCGGCCGCCGCCTCGCCGAGCGACGCCCCGGCCGTCAGCGATCCCGGGACCGCGATTTCGGCCAGCTCATCATTGCCGCGATCCCTCGCCGCGACACGCGCCTCGGTGTCGGGCTCGGGGGACTGGATCGACGGCGTCGGAGCGGGCGGCGCGGACAGGGCCAACGTCGCCTCGCGCGCCGGCCGCAGCAGCCGGGCGCGGCCGCGATAGAGCGCGAGCGCCATGCCGACGCCAAGGCCGCCAATGCCAGCCAGGCCGAGGATGATCTTCTTCTTCGGCCAGGATGGATAGAGCGGTATGGGGGCCGGGCCGATGATGCGCGCGTCTGAAACCTGCAGGTTCTCCTGCAGGCCGGTTTCCTGCGCCCGCGCCACGAAGGCGCGATAGGCGTCGCGCCGGATCGACGCCTCGCCCTCGAGATCGCGCAGCGTGACGCTGGCCTCGCTGGTCTCGTTGACCTTGTTGGTCGCCGCCGCCAGCGCCGCCGCCGTGCTGGCGACCTGCGACTTGGCGAGGTCGGCCTCGACCCGCGCCTTGGCGGCTAGCGCGTGGAGCTCGGTCTTGATCAGGCTGCGCGAGCGGGCGACATCGGCCGCGGCCGTCTGCATGCGCGGATGCCGTCCGCCCAGCGTCTCGCCGAGCTCGGTCTGCTGGCGCAGCGCCGCGGCGTAGTCGAGCTTCAGACGGGCGAGGACGGACGAATCGATCGTCGAAAGCGCTGAGGCAAGGTCGCCGTCGCTGCTGCGCGCGATCGAATCGAGCCGCGCCAGCCGGGCCGAGGCCTCGTCGGCCTTCAGCCGCGCCGCGACATTCGCCTCGTTCAATTGCGTCAGAGTCTGTTCGTCGACGGAGCGGCCGTCGACCTGCACGAAGCCGTGCTGCTTGCGGTAGGCCTCGACGCGTTCATCGGCCTCGCGCGACTTCGCCTGCAGGTCGCTGACCTGCCGGGCGATCAGGAGATTGGCCTGGCGCGCCGCGTTCTGCTTCGCTTCCGTCAGGCTGGTGATGAAGGCCTCGGCGACCGCGTTCGACAGCCGCGCCGCCTCCTCGGGCGAGCGCGACGAGACGATCACGTCGATGACATAGGTCTCGGCGGCACGTTCGGCCCGGACATGCTTGGCGAAGGTCGTCAGCACCTTGTCGAGGTCCGGCGCGTCGCCGCCGCCGCCGAATTCGGGACTGTTGATCAGGTTCTCGCTGTCGACCACCTTGCGGAGCGTCGCCGAGGCGGTGACGAGATCCACCTGTGTCTCGATCCAGGACAGGTCGACGCCCTGCGTCGGCCGCACCACCTCGGGCCCGACCAATTGCTTGTCGCGCGGGTCGAGCAGGACGCGCGTCGTCGCCTGATAGACCTTGGCGGCGGTCGTGACATAGGCGAAGGCCGCGCCGAGGAACAGCGCCAGCGTGACCAGGATCAGCAGCCATTGCCGGAACAGCAGCGCGAACAGCCCGGACAGATCGATCTGGTCCGAAAACGGATCGAACGCCGTCCCACCCTCGACGACCGGTTCCGGGGGACGCGTGATCGAAAAATTGGCCTTGGCCGCCATCGTAGTCCACGGGCGAGAGCCTGATGCGCATGCTGCAGGGTTCGCCGGTTCGCCCACCCGGCAACGCAACTATGGATGGCGTCCGCTTAAGGATTTCTAAACGATAATCATCGCTCCAGCCTCCGGATATCGGCGACCGAAATACGAATTCTTCTCAATATATTCCCCGACAATACAAAGTATACCGACAAACACCTGGAGAAGAACGAGGAATCGAACGGCTACGGTCGACGATTCCGATTCGGTTAACACTGTTGGCGGAATGTCCGGGACACTGCGCGGAACCGCTCTATAGCATCCTCGGGCGCGCAGGGTCGCGCGCGGACCAGCGAGTTCCATGCATGGCAGTTGCGAGAGACGGGCATATCGATACCCTGCGAGGGCTGGCGTGCTTCCTGCTCGTCGCCTTCCACGTGATCGGCGACGGCCCGGCGCATGGCATGCACATCAGCGCGCACGACAATTGGCGGCTGTTCACCGAGCTGTTCGTGCATGTCCGGATGCCGCTGTTCTCGTTCCTGTCGGGCTACGTCTTCCAGGCCTTCATTGCCGACCGCGCCGCGCTCGGCGACGCCATCGTCAAGAAGCTGCGCCGGCTCGGCATCCCGCTCGTCGTCGTCTCGACCCTGTTCTATCTCTGCTTCGGCTTCGTCTACGGCCAGTTCTCCGGGCCGATCTGGCAGATCTACATCCTGCCCTACGAGCATTTCTGGTACCTGCAGGCGACGATCCTGATGATGGTCGGCCTGCTCGTCGGCTGCTATCTCGCCGGCCCGCGAGCCCGGCTGCTGCTGACGGTGCTGCTGCCGCTCTCCTGCCTCGTCTTCCTCGCCGCACCGCAGTTCGAGCCCAACCTCTTCGCCATCAATTCGGCCATCTACCTGCTGCCCTTCTTCCTGATCGGGCTGTTGCTGCGGGTGTGGTCGGCCGACCGCCGGATCCGCGCCGTTCCGAAACGCCGGATCCCGCTTCTCCTGCTGTTCGGGCTGTTCGTCGCCGTGCTGTTCGGGCTTGACCTGGCGAACTATGAGGGGTTCAACCAGCTCGATTTCGAACGCCAGTCGGCGCTCGGGCTGCTGTTCGGCGCCTCGACCTGCCTGGCCCTGTTTCTCAGCCAGCTGGAATGGACGCCGCTGAGCTTCATCGGCGGATTCTCCTACACGATCTATCTGTTCCACGTCTTCTTCACGGCCGGCTTGCGGAAAGCCTTCGACCTCCTCGCGCCCGGCGCCCCGGTCGGGTTCTATTTCAGCGCCGCCCTGCTGGCCGGCATCTTCCTTCCCATCCTGCTGCACCAGCTGCTGGTCCGCTGGCGCTGGAGCGCGCTGCTCTTCCTCGGCATCAGCCTCGATCGCGGCGCGGCCCGCCGCGGCGCCAGCGCGCTCGCCGAACAGGCCACGCCATGAGCCTCGTCGCAACGACACCGGTCCGCCGCCCCATCCGGATCCCCTGGCCGATCGGCCTCGCCAGCGCGCTCACCGTGCTGTGCCTGCTGGTCCTGTTCTTCGTGTCGTCAGGCGTCCTTGAGGCGTCTGGCATTCGTTATGGCTCGCCCGGCGGCTCGCCATTGAGCAAGTTCCATCCCGCCACCTATCTGGCGCTGGCGGCGCTCGGCCTCTGGGCGATCGCGATCGGCCCGGGCCGGTTGCTGGCGGCGCTCGCGGCCCAGCGTCCCGGCACGCTGATCTTCGCGCTGGCGATCCTTCTGCTGACGTTCCAGACGGCCGTCGTCCAGAAGCTGCCGATCTCAGCAATCGTCGACACCTTCGTGCTGCCGCTCGCCCTGTTCGTCTCGATCTCGTCGCTGCGGGCGCCCGCCACCGAGCGCCTGCTGATCGGCATGCACCTGTTCTTCCTGCTGAACTCCACGATCGGCTATCTCGAATACCTCACCCCGTTCCGCCTGACCCCCACCTATGAGCATGGCGAGATCGTTACCTATGACTGGCGCGCCACGGCCTTGCTCGGCCATCCGCTCGTCAACGCGCTGGCGACCGGAACCTATTTGCTGATCCTGACCGGGCCAGGCGGGCGGCGCTTCGACATGCCGCTCCGCGCCGCGCTGCTGATCTACAGCCTCGGCGCCATGGTGGCCTTCGGCGGCCGGGCCGCCACCGTCGCGCTGCTCGGCCTGCTGGCCGTGCGGGGAGGCCTCGAGATCGCGCGCATCCTCGCCGGCAGGCCGTTCCGGCTGCGCGGCGCGCTGCTCGGCATCCTCTTCCTGACCGGAATCGCCATTGCCGGCTCGCTGCTGGTCCAGGCCGGCGCGTTCGACAGCTTCCTCAGCCGCTTCGAGAACGACTACGGCAGCGCGGCCACCCGTGTCGCCATGTTCTCGATCTTCGACGGCATGAACCTGCGCGACGTGTTCTTCGCGCCCGACCTCGAGCATATCGCTTCCAACCAGCGTCGGCTCGACCTCGCCATCGGCATCGAGAGCTTCGTCGTCGCCTTCTTCGCCTATTACGGCGTCGTCACGACGGTGCTGTTCTTCCTCGGCCTCGCCGCCTTCTGCACGGAAATCGTCCGTACGGTCGGCCTTGCTGCCCTGCTGCCACTTGCCTACTATTTCGTCATTACCTCGACATCGACCGGCATTGCCAACAAGACGATCGACTTCGCGCTGATCATGGCGATGATCATGATCCTGCTCGACCGCCGCTTCATTCCCGCCGAGACGGACAAACCGGCAGCATGCTGATCCGCCAGACCATCCGCTACCTGCCGGCGCAATTGCTGACGCCGGCGTTCCAGCTGCTGTCGATGGTGGTGTGGACCTATTTCCTGCCGCCGGCCGAGATGGGCTCCTACATGCTCGTCACCGCCACCCAGGAATTCGCCTATCTGATCGCGCTCTCCTGGTTCTCGGTCTATGCGCTGCGCTTCATGCCGTTCGAGCGCGGCCAGGCGGAACGGGGCAACTTCCTGCATACCGAGGCGGCCGTCATCGCCGTCTCGCTGCCGATCAGCCTGATCGCCGCCTTCGCCACCATCGCGATCATCGACGTCACCCACCTCACCTGGCAGACGGTCGCGATCATCGCCTTCTTCTTCGCGACGCGCGGCATCAACACGCATTATTCCGAGCGGGCGCGGGCGCAGTCGAACATCCTCGCCTACACCATGCTGCAGATCCTCGGCCCGATCCTCGGCTTCGGCCTCGGGCTCGCCCTAGTGAGCGGGTGGCAGGCGACGGGCGATGCGCTGCTGCTCGCCTACGGCATCGCGCAGATGATCGCCAACCTCGTCGCCGCCCCGATGATCGGCATCGCCATCCTGCCTCGCCGCGTCGACCGGTCCATGCTCCGAAGCGCCGCTTCCTATGGCGGGCCGATCCTCTTTCTCTACTGCCTCGGCTGGATCGCCGAGAACAATTTCCGCTACGTGGTCAGCCACGTCTCGGGAGCCGCGGCCTTCGGCCTGATGGCGGTAGGCTGGGGGCTAGGCCGGCGCTGCGCCTCGGTCGGCAGCATGCTGGTCACCGCGGCGGCCTTCCCGATCGCCGCCCGCCTCCTGAACGAGGGCAAGCGCGATGAGGCGATGCGACAACTCGCGACCAATGCGGCCTTGCTCGTCGGAGTCATGGCGCCCATCGTCGTCGGCCTGGCCATGATCAGCACGCCGGCGACTGACCTCCTGATCGCCGAGCCCTATCGCGAGACGACGAAGGCGATCCTCGGTCTCTCGGCACTCGCCGGCGCAATCCGTTTTCTGCATGTGCATACCAGCGACCAGATCTTCATCCTGGAAAAGCGCGTCGGCTATGCCACGCTGGTCGACATCATCGAGATCGTCACGACCATCGTCCTGACGACAGCCGGACTGCTCTATCATGGCGCCGTCGGTGCAATCATCGGCACGGCGCTCGGCTCGACGCTGGCGGGCGGTGTAAGCTTGTTCATCGCGGTTCGCCATATGGGCTTCATTGTACCGATGCTCGATATCACGAAGGTGTTTCTAGCGACGGGAGCCATGGCCCTTTCGCTCGCGCTACTGCCGATGCCGACCGGCATGACCGGACTTGTGCTTGCGATCCTGATCGGCGTCATCGTCTACGCTGCAGCCATATCAATCGCCTACCAAGGCCAAGCACGCGGCATCCTTGAGCGCCGGCTGGGGCGGCGCGTGCAAAGCTCCGCCTAGAACTCCCCCCATTTGAAGGGCGGCAGCGCACTTCAGTTCTCCCGGTGAAGAAGCTGATAGGCGAGCACCGCTGCTCTGCCCGCTCGCTGGCAATGGGATTCAAGCAGGCCGTCGCATCACTTTTCGAGCCAGCCGCTCCAGCATCGGTCGGCGCCTGACGAACGCTCTGAGACGGCCCCATCCCAACCTCGGCCAGGCGCGCCATGATCGGCCGTCCATGATGTCCACCAGGGGGATGCGCTGAACGCCGAAGGTGCGCTTGTGCGCGTAGTCGCCGATGGTGAAATCGAACGTCCGAATCCCCCTGCCGTGCAGGGCTTGCATGGTTCGGCCAATGACCAACCGTCCCGGCGAGCAATTGGCCCAACGGCCATCACTCGCTGCGCTGATGCGCAAGATGGCAAAATGATCGTCATGTGCCACGCCGAGCAGGCCTGCAACGAACTCATCGCCCGCCTTCAGCGCCGAGAGCACGATCGAGCCGTCTTCCAGGCCGTCAAATACCAGCTCTCGATAGAACCGATCATAGTCCGGCGCATCGAGCAGATAGGGCAATCCGAGCGACTGGATGCGTTCGCGCTGCTGCGCCGACATGAGATCATAGAAGCGCTCGGCCTGCTGCCGGTCCTCGGCAACGACGAAGCGTGCACGTTCGTCCCGAGTGAAGACCCTCCACTTGCGGGCCAGTTCCTTCCGATTGTGCCGGCCCAGACTGCTGAGCCACGTGTCCCAGTCAGATTCAATGCGAACGAAATTGCCGAACAGTCTGGAGGCCTCGCCTCCGAGTGCCAGTACCAGCGGATTGGGACGCCCGTCGATCGTCGTCATCATCTTGGAGAATTCGATCAGGTCCGCCGGCGGCAGCGCCGCGCGGACCGCCTGCCAGAGCTCGCGTGCGCCAGCTTCGTCGAGAGGCGCGGCCGGGCCGAGCAAGGGCGCATTGTAATCCGTGATGCCGAGATCTGCGGTCTCGATGGTCCGCAACCAGCCGTGGCGCAGGATCAACGGCAGCCCCATGACGTCGGTGCCATTGCGATCCGCGACATGAACGATGATCGGCTCGATATCAGCACGACCGAAAAAGCTCTCATACCAGCGCGACAGCCAGCGGGCGCCCTGAAACGGCGACGCGAGTGGCGCGGCGAGGAGCCCACGCCAACGCGGCGCAGCGTCATCCCACGACCGATCTATCGTGACGGCATAAGTCATGCCGAACGGCCCCGCCTGCCACCTTCTGCCTCTCTCGATCGATCTGCCATGCGGCCCGTTGAATGAGACATCGGGCGTGAGACAGTCAGGCGGCCATCAACGATGCCGATATCACTGGGCATTCCACACCTTCAACACAGCCTGACCCCACAGATCAGGCTAAAGAATCGCCCCGGTCAGCCAGCTGCCGAGGGCTGCATCGAGCTAGGGCCGGAAACTAGGTCCCTGCCAGTTAAGAAACCTGTCACCCACCCCGGCCTCGACCAGCAGGATCGCGGATCGCGACGGCATCGGGAACGCAGTGGCGAGCGGCCCGAATTCGAGGCTTTCCGCCGCCTTCCCCCAGGCATGGCCGGATCGCGCGGGCGGCAGCGTGACTTCGACATCCTCGCCACCGCCATGGAGGAGCAGGCAGAGCCGCGCGCCCGTTTCCGGCTCGGACAGAACCATGCCGAGCGTCCGCAGCGCCGGATCGTTCCAGTCCCGATCCGCGAGCGCGACGCCGCCGGGACCGATCCAGACGACATCGGGAACGCTCGCGTCGCCGAGCGGTCGCCCGATCAACGGGCGCGGATCGCGCAGGGCGGGATGGGCGGCGCGCAGGGCCAACAGACGCGCGGTGAAGGCGATCAGGTCGTCGTCGGCCGACGCCCAGTCGAGCCAGGTCGCCAGATTGTCCTGCGCATAGGCGTTGTTGTTGCCGTTCTGGCTGCGGCCGAGCTCGTCGCCCATCGCGAGCATCGGCGTGCCGCGCGAGAAGACCAGCGTCATCAGGAGCGCCCGGACATCGGCGCTGCGGCGGGCGAGGATGGCCGGATCGGTGGCGCTCCCCTCGACGCCGTTGTTCCAGGACTTGTTGTCGTCGGTGCCGTCGCGATTGTGCTCGCCGTTGGCGCCGTTGTGCTTGTGCTCATGCGCGACGAGATCGGCGAGCGTGAAGCCGTCATGCGCGGTGACGAAGTTGATGCTGCGATCGACGCCGCGATGGCGCGGCGCGAAGATGTCGGCCGAGCCGGCGAGCCGGGTGGCGAGATCGCCGATCCTGCCGGCATCGCCGCGGAAGAATCGCCGCACCGTGTCGCGATAGCGGTCATTCCACTCGCCCCAGACGGCCGGGAACGCCCCGAGTTGGTAGCCGCCCGGGCCGATGTCCCAGGGTTCGGCGATCAGGATCCGGTCGCGCAGCATCGGGTCCTGCGCGATCGCGGCGAGCAGCGGCGCGGTGGGGTCGAAGCCGTCCGCCCGGCGCCCGAGCGTGGTTGCGAGGTCAAAACGGAAGCCGTCGATGCCCGTGCGCTCGACCCAGGCCCGCATCGCGTCCAGGACGAGGCGAACCACCGGCGGACGGTCACAGGCGAGGATGTTGCCGGTGCCGGCGTCATTGACATAGAGCGCCGCATCGTCCGGCTGGAGCCGGTAGTAGCCGGCATTGTCGAGCCCGCGCATCGAGACGGTGGGGCCGAGGTGATCGCTCTCGCCGGAATGGTTGAAGACGACGTCGAGGATGACGGCGATGCCGGCTCCGTGCAGCGCCGCGACGGCGGCGGCCACCTCGGCGAAGCCGCCCGGCGCCAGGCGCGGATCCGGCGCCATCCAGGCGATCGGGTTGTAGCCCCAGTAATTCGAAAGCCCGAGCGACGGCAGATGGCGCTCGTCGAGCCAGGCGGCGACCGGCAGCAGCTCGATCGTCGTCACGCCGAGCCTTGTCAGATGCGCGATCGAGGCGGGATGGCCGAGGCCGGCGAAGGTGCCGCGCATCGCCTCCGGCACGGCCGGATTGAGCTTCGAGAAACCGCGCACATGCAGCTCGTAGATCACCTGCCGGTCCCAGTCGACCGGCGGATCGAGGCGGGGCGCCGGCCGGTCGAAGGGCAGGGTGACGATCGCCTTCGGCACATGGGGCGCGCTGTCGCGCTCGTCGCTCGCAGCACCCAGCCGACGGGCGTCGAACAGTGCGTCATGCAGGACGAACGGCCGGTCGAGCGCCAGCGCATAGGGATCGACCAGGAGCTTCGCCGGGTTGAAGCGCTGTCCTTCTTCCGGCCGCCACGCCCCCTCGGCGCGCAGGCCGTAGCGGTCGCCCGGCCGGATCCCGTCGATATGGCCGTGATGGACGTCGCCGGTGCGCGCCGGCAGGCGGATGCGCCGAAGCTCGACCTCCCCGGCCGCGTTGAACAGGCAGAAGAAGACGGCCTCGGCATCGGCGGAATGGACGGCGACGTTGACGCCGGTCGCGGTCGGCGTGACGCCGAGCGGCTCCGGCGCGCCATCGCGAACCGCGTCCGTCGACATCAGCCGTGCCCGGCCGCGAGTTCGCGATAGAGCCGGGCATAGGCGGCGGCAGGACGGGTCCAGGAGACGTCGGTCCGCATCGCGTTTTTCTGCAGCTTCTTCCAGGCCGCTCGGTCGCGCCAGAGCTCGAAGGCGCGCGTGAGCGCGTTTTCGAAGGCGTCGCCTGTCACCGGGTTGAACTGGATGCCGGTGCCGGCGCCCGAAGCGATCGCCACCTCGTTGGCGTCGATCACCGTGTCGGCGAGCCCGCCGACACGGGCGACGAGCGGCAGCGCGCCGTAGCGCAGGGCGCAAAGCTGGGTCAGGCCGCAGGGCTCGAAGCGCGACGGCACCAGGATGACATCCGCCCCGGCCTGGATCAGATGGGCGAGCGCCTCATCATAGCCATTAACCACGCCGACGCGGCCGCCATGCGCAACGGTGGCATGGGCGAAGCCGCCGGCCAGCGCCGGCTCGCCCGAGCCGAGCATGGCGAGCTGGCCGCCCCCGGCGACCAGCGCCGGCAGCCGATCGAGCAGCAGGTCGAGCCCCTTCTGCCAGGAGAGCCGGCTGACAACGCCGAAGACGAGCGCGTTCGGATCGGGATCGAGGCCGAGCCGCTGCTGCAGCGCCTTCTTGTTGGCGGCGCGCGCCGAGAGATGGGCGAGATCATAGGGGGCGGCGATCATCGGGTCGGCGGCCGGGTTCCAGACGCCGGTGTCGATACCGTTCAGGATGCCCGAGACGGCGCTGCCGCGACTGCGCAGCAGGCCGTCGAGCCCCATGCCGCCCTCGGGCGTGCGGATCTCGGCCGCATAGGTCGGCGAAACGGTCGTCACCCGGTCGGCAAGCTGCAGGCCGGCCTTCAGGAAACCGATCGTGCCGTAATACTCGACGCCGTCGATGGCGTAAGCGCGCGCCGGCAGGCCGAGCGCCGGTAGCAGGTCGCGCCCGAACTGGCCCTGGAAGGCGAGGTTGTGCACGGTCATCACCGTCGGCACGCCGGGCCTGTCGGAGTAGCGGAGATAGGCCGGCACCAAGCCGGCCTGCCAGTCATGCGCGTGGATCACGTCGGGCTTCAGCGCCGGCACGAGACCCTGGCCGAGATCCGCCGCGACGCGGGCGAGCGCCGCGAAACGCAGCGGATTGTCGATCCAGTCCTTGCCGTCGGCATCGACATAGGGATTGCCCGTCCTGTCGTAGAGATGCGGCGCGTCGAGCACGAGCAGGTCCAGCCCCTTGGCCTGGCCCTTGAGCAGCCGCGCCGGATGGCCGAACAGGTTCGCGAAGGTCTGGACGACCTCCCCCTTCTTCAGCGCCGTCATCACCGCCGGATAGCCCGGCACCAGCGTCGTCACGGCCACCTCCTCGGGCGCCAGCGCGCCCGGCAGCGCGCCGGCGACGTCGGCCAGCCCGCCCGTCTTCACCAGCGGATAGATCTCGGAGACGACGGCGAGGATTTTCAAGGTCATCAATGGGCCTTTGGAAGGAAAGCCAGGCTCTCACCCAGCCCTCTCCCACGTTCCGGAGAGGGCTGGGGTAAGGGTCTTGAAGAACGCATGATCACGTGTTCAACGCGTCGATCATGGGCTGGGTGATCAGGCAGATGCCGTTCGCCGAGCGCTGGAACCTCTGGGCGTCCAGCTCCGGGTCCTCGCCGACGATCAGCCCTTCCGGGATCTGCACGCGGGCATCGACGACGACATTGCTCAACCGGGCGCCGCGTCCGACCTCGACATAAGGCAGGATGACGCCGTTCTCGACATGCGAATAGGAGTTGCAGCGCACGCCGGTGAAGAGCAGCGCCCGCTCCAGCGACGCGCCGGAGACGATGCAGCCGCCGGACACCAGCGAGGACAGCGCATAGCCGCGCCGATTGTCCTCGTTGTGCACGAACTTCGCCGGCGGCGTCACCTCGCTATAGGTCCAGATCGGCCAGTTGCGGTCGAACAGGTCGAGGTCGGGCACGACGCTGGTCAGGTCGATATTCGCCTCCCAATAGGCGTCGACCGTACCGACATCGCGCCAGTAGCTGACCGATTCCTGGCTTGAGCGGACGCAGGAAGTCTCGAAATGATGCGCGACCGCCTTTCCGTTCTTGACGATGTTCGGGATGATGTCCTTGCCGAAGTCGCGGCTCGAATTCGGGTCGTTGGCGTCGCGCTCCAGTTCGTCGATCAGGAACTTGGTGTCGAAGACATAGATGCCCATCGAGGCCAGCGCCTTGTCCGGCTTGCCTGGCATCGCCGGCGGGTCCTTCGGCTTCTCGACGAAGGCGCTGATGCGGTCGGTCTCGTCGACATGCATGACGCCGAAGCCCGTCGCCTCCATGCGCGGCACCTCGAGGCAGCCGATCGTCACGTCGGCGCCCGAGTCGACGTGCTGCTGCAGCATCTTCTCGTAGTCCATCTTGTAGATGTGGTCGCCGGCCAGGATGACGAAATACTTGGCGTCGTAGTCCTTCAGGATGTCGAGGTTCTGATAGACCGCGTCGGCCGTGCCCCGGTACCACTGGTCCTCCGAGACGCGCTGGCTGGCCGGGAAGACGTCGAAGATCTCGTTGCGCTCGGAGCGGAAGAAGTTCCAGCCCCGGTTCAGGTGGCGGATCAGGCTGTGCGCCTTGTACTGGGTGGCGACGCCGATCTTGCGGATGCCGGAATTGACGGCATTCGACAGCGCGAAATCGATGATGCGCGACTTGCCGCCGAAATAGACCGCCGGCTTGGCGCGCCGGTCCGTCAGTTCCATCAGGCGGCTGCCGCGTCCACCCGCCAGCACGAAGGCCATGGCACTACGCGCCAGCGGCGCATTGGTCTGCGGCCGATCCATCCTCAGTCCCTCCCGAAATGCTCGTTGCCCTGCAGTGTTTTTCTCATCTCACCCCGTCCCGCCGGTCGCCTCATGGATCCCACTCGAAGAAGACCGTCGAGAGCGGAGGAAGAACGAGACGGACCGAGGCGGGGAAGCCGTGCGCCGGCTCCGCATCCGCCTCGACCGCGCCGAAATTGCCGACTCCGGAACCGCCATAGGCGGCCGCGTCCGAGTTCAGGATCTCGCGCCAGCGCCCCGTCTCCGGCACGCCGACGCGGTAGCCGTCGCGGACAACGGGGGTGAAGTTCGAGACGACCAGCACCGGCCGGTCGCCCGGCGCGCCGAGGCGCAGGAAGGCGAAGACCGACTGCGCCTTGTCATCCGGCACCACCCAGCGGAACCCGTCGCCCTCGCAGTCGCGCGCATGCAGCGCCGGGCGGTCGCGATAGGCGTGGTTCAGGTCGCGGACGAAATCCCGGAGGCCCGAATGCGCCGGCTCGACCATCAGGTGCCAGTCGAGGCCCTGGTTGAAGTTCCACTCGTTGCGCTGGCCGAACTCCTGCCCCATGAACAAGAGCTTCTTGCCGGGATGGCCCCACATGAAGCCGTAATAGGCGCGGAGGTTGGCGAATTGCTGCCATGGGTCGCCGGGCATGCGGCCGAGGATCGAGCGCTTGCCGTGCACGACCTCGTCATGGCTGAGCGGCAGCACGAAGTTCTCGGAGAAGGCGTAGAGCAGACCGAAGGTCAGCTTGTCGTGGTGGTAGCTGCGATGCACCGGCTCGAGCGACATATAGTCGAGCGTGTCGTGCATCCAGCCCATGTTCCACTTGAAGCCGAAGCCGAGGCCGTTCTCGTGCGCCGGCTTCGACACGCCGGGCCAGGCGGTCGATTCCTCGGCGATCGTCACCGTGCCGGGATGAACGCCGTAGCAGAGCTGGTTGACCCGGCGCAGGAAGGCGACGGCGTCCTTGTTGTCGTTCGAGCCGTCCGGATTGGGCAGCCACTCGCCCGCCTTGCGCGAATAGTCGAGATAGAGCATCGAGGCGACGGCATCGACGCGCAGGCCGTCGACATGGAAGCGGTCGAGCCAGTAGAGCGCGCTCGCGGCGAGGAAGTTCGCCACCTCGGCGCGGCCGAAATCATAGATCGCCGTGTTCCAGTCCGGATGGAAGCCGCGGCGCGGGTCGGCGTGCTCGTAGAGCGGCTGGCCGTCGAAATGGGCGAGGCCGTGCCGGTCGGTCGGGAAATGCGCCGGCACCCAGTCGAGGATGACGCCGAGGCCGGCCTGGTGGGCGCGGTCGACGAAGCGGGCGAAGCCCGAGGGGTCACCATGCCGGCGCGTCGGCGCGAACAGGCCGATCGGCTGGTAGCCCCAGCTGTCGTCGAGCGGGTGCTCGCTGACCGGCAGCAGTTCGAGATGGGTGAAGCCCATCTCGACGGCATAGGGGATCAGCCGGTCGGCCAGTTCGTCATAGGTGAGGAAGGCGTTGCCTTCCTTGCGCTGCCACGAGCCGAGATGCACCTCGTAGATCGCCATCGGCCGGCGCCGCGCCTCGCCCGTTTCGCGCTGGCGAAGGAATTCATCGTCGGACCAGGCGAAATTGTCGGTGCGGGCGACGACCGAGGCGGTCGAGGGGCGCAGCTCGCCGGCGAAGCCGACTGGATCGGCCTTCAGCGGCTGGACCACGCCATTGGCCGAGACGATCTCGTATTTATAGATCGCGCCGGCGCCGAGGTCGGGCGCGAAGATTTCCCAGAGGCCGCTGTCGACGCGCTTGCGCATCTGGTGGCAACGACCATCCCAGCCGTTGAAATCGCCGACCACCGATACGCGCGAGGCATCCGGCGCCCAGACGGCGAAATGCACGCCGTCGACGCCCTCGTGATTGCGGAGGTGGGCGCCGAGCCGTTCATAGAGCTGCCGGTGCGTGCCCTCGACGAGCAGATAGTCGTCGGTGGCGCCGAGCACGCCGACGAAGGAATAGGGATCGTGGAAGGTCCAGCCGCCGCCGGGGTTCTCGGCCCGTAGCCGGTAGCGAAAGCGCCGGTCGCGTCCCGGGATCAGGCCCTCGAAGAAATCCGTGCCCGGACGCCGTTCCAGCGGCGCCACCCGGCGCCCCTCCCGATCCTCGACCGCGAGGGTCTCGGCATGCGGGACGAAGGCACGGATGACGAGACCGTCATCCGTCTCGTGCGGCCCGAGAAGCGCGAAAGGATCGCCATGGCGCGCGGCAACAAGAGCTTCGACATCCGACACGCTCGCCCGCCAACCCGTCATCGCGCCCCCTTCCGCGTCGCCTATCCGGCCGGCCTGACGGGCACGTTCCAGATCCCCCCGGCATATTCCGCAATGGTGCGGTCCGAGGAAAACCAGCCGACCCGTGCCGTGTTCGTCAGGCTCGCTTTCCACCATGCTGCTCTGTCGAGCCACAGGGCGTCAACGTCTCGCTGCGCGGCATAGTAGGAATCGAAGTCCGCCGTCACCAGGAAGTAGTCGTGATGGCGCAGCGCCGTGGTCAGCGCGGCGAAGCGCCCGGGCTCGCCCGGCGAGAACAGGCCGCTCTCGATCGCCTCCAGCACGTCGGACAGCATGCGCGATCTCGCGATCGTGTCCTGCGCGTCGATGCCGGCGCCGCGACGCAGCGCGACCTCGTCGGCCGTTAGGCCGAAGATGAAGATGTTGTCGTCGCCGACGCGCTCCTTGATCTCGACATTGGCGCCGTCGAGCGTGCCGATGGTGAGCGCGCCGTTCAGCGCCAGCTTCATGTTGCCGGTGCCGGACGCCTCCATGCCGGCGGTCGAGATCTGCTCGGAGAGATCGGCGGCTGGAATGATCATCTCGGCCAGGCTGACATTGTAGTTCGGCAGGAACACCACCTTGAGCAGGTCGCGCACGGTCGGATCGTTGTTCACCACCTGCGCGACGTCGTTGGCGAGCTTGATGATCAGCTTGGCCTGATGGTAGCTCGCCGCCGCCTTGCCGGCGAAGATCTTCACGCGCGGCACCCATTCCTTGTGCGGTTGGGCGCGCATCGCCTGGTAGAGCGCGATCGTCTCGAGGATGTTGAGCAGCTGGCGCTTGTATTCGTGGATGCGCTTGATCTGCACGTCGAACAGCGCGTTCGGGTTGACGCGGATGTCGAGCCGGTCGCGGATCAGCCGCGCGAGCTCCACCTTGTTGTCGCGCCGCACGGTCGCGACGGCGTCGTGCAGCGCCGCGTCGCCGACCTGGGGCTCCAGCCTGGCCAGCGCCTCGGCGCTATCGAGGATACCGGCACCGCAGGTGTCGACCAGGATGCGCGTCAGCCCCGGATTGGCCTCATACAACCAGCGGCGGAAGGTGATGCCGTTAGTCTTGTTGTTGATGCGGCCCGGATAGACCTGATCGAGATCGTGGAAGATCGTCTTCTGGATCAGCTCGGAATGCAGCGCCGAGACGCCGTTGATCGAATGCGAGCCGATGAAGGCGAGATGGCCCATGCGCACGCGCCGGCCATTGTTCTCATCGATCAGCGACACCGAGGCCAGGAAGCGGCCATCCGCGCCCTCGACCTTCTTGGCCTTCTCCAGGTGGTAGGCGTTGATCAGGTAGATGATCTGCATGTGGCGCGGCAGCAGCCGTTCCAGGAGCGACACCGGCCAAGTCTCCAGCGCCTCGGGCAACAGCGTGTGGTTGGTGTAGCCGAGCGTGCGCGTGGTGATGTCCCAGGCCTCGTCCCAGGGAATGTCGCGCAGGTCGACGAGGATGTGCATCAGCTCGGCGACGCTGAAGGCCGGATGCGTGTCGTTCAGCTGGATCGCCACCTTGTCGGGCAGCGAGCGGATCTCGCCATAGGTGCGGATATGGCGATACACGAGATCCTGCAGCGAGGCGGAGACGAAGAAATACTCCTGCCGCAGACGCAGCTCCTGCCCGGCCGCGCTCTCGTCGCTCGGGTAGAGGATCTTGGAAATCGTCTCGGCCCGCACCTGCTCGACGAAGGCGCCGATATGGTCGCCCGAGTTGAAGGCGTCGAGGCGGAGCGGATCGACCGCGCGGGCAGACCACAGGCGGAGCGTGTTGACATGGCGGCCGCGCCAGCCGGCCATCGGCGTGTCATAGGGCACCGCCTCGATTGTCTCGGATGGGTGCCAGACATAGCGCGCGACGCCGGAGGGCGTCATCGTCGCCTCGACCGTGCCGCCGAACTGGATGTCGTAGAGCACCTCGGGCCGCTCGAACTGCCACGGATTGCCGAAGGAGAGCCAGGTCTCGGGATATTCCTGCTGCCAGCCGCCCTTCACCACCTGGCGGAACAGGCCGTGATCGTAGCGGATGCCATAGCCATAGGCGGGGATCGACAGCGAAGCCATGGAATCCATGAAGCAGGCGGCGAGCCGCCCGAGGCCGCCATTGCCGAGCGCCGCGTCCGGCTCGACCGTCTTCAGCCGGTCGAGATCGACGCCGAGATCGCCGAGCGCGGCGCGGAAGGTCTCGGTCAGGCCGAGATTGTTCATCGCGTCGAACAAGAGCCGACCGATCAGGAACTCGAGCGACAGGTAATAGACGCGCTTGCGGCCCTCGGCATAGGTCGCCTTGGACGAGGCGATCCAGGGATCGACCATGCGGTCGCGCACGGCGAGCGCGGTGGCGACGAACCAGTCGCGGTCGCTGGCCGTGACGGCATTCTTGCCGACGGCGTAGGTCAGCTTGGCGTTGATCGCATCGCGGGCCGCCTCGACATCGGCGGGAGACGGCGGCGCGCCGAACGGGCGCGAGCTCTCTCCGGCCGCGACTGTCCCGGCTGGATTCGTCTTGACGGTATCGTGCATCGGTATGGCCTCGTCTGGCAGCGCGCTTTATTCCGTCCCCGACCCGCGGCGTCGTCCGGGCCGGCTCCTGATCCATGCAACAACGATGCCGGATCGGGATGGGCGTTCCGGAACGGCCGGAATGCCCCAACGCGGCGCCTCATCGCGAGGATACCTTATCGCATCGCGCGTTTCGTTACGACGACAGCCTGTTTTTTTGGGCTGACGATCGTCGCTGCCCGCCAGACATTCCGTTCGACCTCGCCCCTTCGGCATCGATGGGGACGCACCACGCCGCCCGACCCTCGCCGTCATCCCGCCCCCCCCCCGAGCCGGGATCCATACAGTCGAGACATCGGGAGCTTCGAACGGCCAGCGGCGCGGCTGTATGGATCCCCGCCTTCGCGAGGAGGACGGCAGAGCGAGGGCCGACAACCGGGGCACCCCGAACGAAAACAGCCGGAGCATTGCCCGGCCGTTCTCTATCATCAGGCGACGTCGCCTCAGGCGTTGGCGAAGCTGTCGCGGAACATGCGGTTCAGCTCGGCGACCACGGCGTCGCCCGGCTCGCCGGCCTGCAGCGCCGCGTTGATGCGCTTCGAGGCGGCGTCCTGGAACGCCATGTAGCCATTGTGGCGCGGGCGGACCCAGGCGCCTTCCAGCGTCGCGCGGGTGTTCTCGTAGAAGCCGTGCGTCGGTGCGTTGACGGCCGGGTCTTCCCAGGCCACGGCGTGGCCGGGCTGGCCGCCATTCGACGCATAGGGGTCGCGCTGCACATCGGCGCTGGCGAGCCAGTAGGCGAGATCGATCGCCGCGTCGCGGTTCTTCGAATAGGCCGAGACGGCGATGCCGGTGCCGCCGAGCGCCGAGCCGACCGGGCCAGCCGTGCCGAGGACCGGCATGTCGGCGAAGGCGAGCCGGTTCGGCCGGAAACCGTCCGTCGCATAGCTGACATAGCCGTAGAGCAGCGGCGCGACGGCGATGTCGGAGCCTTCCGCCGCCAGCTTCTCGAACACCTGGATCGGGTCGCTGTCGAAATCGGCCATGCCGTTCGCGGCGAGCTTGGCCAGGAAGTCGTAGACGCGGACGCCGACGGCGGGATCGATCAGGTCGCCGGGGCCGGTCACCGTGCAGGGATGGCCGAGATTGGCGGCGAGCGAATAGAAGCTCATCAGCGAGTGCGGCGCGCGAAACGGCACCAGAGCCTTGCCGGGCCCGAGCGCGAGCACCTCGTCCCAGGTCTTCGGCGGCGCCGCGACCAGGTCCGGGCGATAGGCGAGCACCGGCGTCGCCGCGTCGATCGGGAAGGCCCACTGGTGGCCCTGCCAGGTGTAGCTCTTGTAGGAGGCACCGACGGAACCGGCGGCAAGCGCCTCGCGCTCCGCCTCGCGGCCGGCGACGTCGAGCGGCGCCAGGCAGCCTTCCTTGGTGATCTGGCCGACATGCGGATGGTCGATGACGATCAGGTCATAGGCGCGCGCCAGTTCCTCGACCGGGAAGCTCTCGAAATCCTGCAGCGAGCGCTTGTCCCATTCGACCTGGACGCCCGTCTCCTTCAGGTAGAGCTCGGCGCAGGCGACGACCGGATCGTAGCCGCGCGGGTGGCTCCAGGTCATGCCCTTGAGCGTGATCGGCTTGGTCAAAATCTCTTCCCCCTCGGTCATGATCGCCCGCCTCACGCGACCGGATCATGGCTGACAATGAACATTCGGCCGGCGGACCGGCATGGCTGCGAAATCCGCGAGGCTTCGGCGCCGTGGCGACGCCGAAGCCGGAAGCGTCAGAGGCCGAATTCGGCCCGGATCGCGTCGGTGTGCTCGCCGATGCGCGGCGCGGCGACCGCGCTTGTCGGGCGCTTGCCGTCGACGCGGATCGGCGACCGCGTGGTGACGACACGCACGTTGTCGGCCCGCTCCACCGTCTGCAGCATGTCGAGCGCGGTGAAGCCCTCGCTCTTCAGGAGCTCCGGCCATTCAAGCACCTTGGCGCACCAGACGTCGGCTGGCTCGAGGATCGACAGCCAGTGGTCGGTCGTCTCGGTGGCGAGCTTCGCGGCGATCAGCTGCTTGATCGTGTCACGCTCGGAGAACCAGCTCTTCGGCTGGTCGCGATAGGGCTCAAGCTCCGGCATGCCCAGCAGGTCGCCGAGCTTCGAGACCGGCATCATGGCGACCGCGAGGAAGCCATCCTTGGTCGGATAGATGCCATAGGGGGCCGAGAGATAGGCATGCGCGCTGCGGAAGCTGGCGCGCGTCGGCTTGCGGCCGCCATCGTTCAGATGCGTCGTCAGCACCTCGAACTGGAAGTCGATCAGCGCCTCGATCAGGCTGGTCTCGACATGCGAGCCCCTGCCCGAGATGCCGCGCTTGACCAGCGCCGCCAGGATGCCCTGGCAGAGCGCTGCGCCCGCCAGCATGTCGGCGATGGCGAGGCCGAACGGCACCGGACCCTGGCCCTCGTCGCCGTTCAGCCAGGTGACGCCGGAACGCGCCTGCGCCAGCAGGTCCTGGCCCGGCCGCGTCACCCACGGACCTTCGTCGCCATAGCCGGTGATCGAGCCGTACACGACGTCCGGGTTGATCGCCTTGACCGTCTCGTAGCCGAGGCCGAGGCGGTCGATCACGCCGGGGCGGAAGTTCTGCATGACGACATCGGCCCTGGCGAGCAGCTTCTTCAGGCTCTCCAGCTCGACCGGGTTTTTCATGTCGACGGCGTAGCTCTCCTTGTTGCGGTTGATCGCATGGAAGAGCGTCGAGTCGCCGCCGATCTCGGTATCGGTCAGATAGAGGCGGCGGCAGAGATCGCCGCCGTCCGGGCGCTCGATCTTGATGACACGGGCGCCGAGATCACGCAGCCGGAGCGCGCAATACGGGCCGGACAGGAACTGGCTCAGATCGACGACGAGCAGGCCGTCGAGCGGCAGATCGGACTGGGACATTCTTGGCCTATTTCTTCTCGACCTGATCGGCGAAGGCGGCGGGATCGCGGTAGGCGACGGTCTGCAGGTGCTCGCAATACAGCACCAGCTCGCCCTCGCCCTTGTAGACTTCGTAGGAGGCGCGGATCAGGCCCATCTTCTCGTATTTCGGACGCTTATCGATGTTGGTGCGGACGGTGTAGATCGTGTCGCCGATGAAGACTGGCTTGATGAAGCGCAGCTTGTCGTAGCCGTAGGAAAAGGCGTTGACGCAGTTCGTCGCGACCAGGCCGAGCCCGGCCGAGAAGACGAACGCGCCGGCGACGAGCCGACGACCGAACACGCCCTCGCTCTCGGCGAACATCTGGTCCTGGACATAGGGATGGATGTCGGTGACCAGCGTGTTGAACAGGTGGGACTCCCCCTCGCCGATGGTGCGGCGGAGCGAGCGGATCTTCTGGCCGACCGGCCAATCCTCATAGAGCCAGTTCTCCGCATTCCAGACCGGCAGGTCGGCGTGCTCCTTCGGCATGTCCCGCGGATGGGTCGATTCCACGCCGACGGTCGGCGCAAAGGTCTGGGCTGCCATGGCCTCATCCTCCCTCGAAAACAGAATTCATATATCAATCATTCACTTACCCGCAAATCAAGCGCTCGCGGATGAATTGATTGATTTGATCGGGCCCGCCTATTCCGGCAGCCCAGGAACCGGCGTTGCCGGCGCCGCTGCCGAGCGGAACGCCGCCTCGACCAGCGCCATGGTGTGCCAGGCATCCTCGACCGAGGTGACGAGGCTTTCATCCTCGCCGGCGGCGTAGCGCTGCAGGTTGGACATCACGCCGGCGAAGGCATGCGGGAACCAGCCGCCGGCGAGCGGCACTTGCTGCCACTCGGCCTGCGGCCCCCGGCTGTCCGTGATCCAGAGCTCGTCCGGTTCGCCCTCCGGATAGTTCAAGAGCAGGCCGAGCTTGACGGAAGCCGCGCCCTTGTCGCCCTCGAAGCGGAAGGTGGCGTCCTGGAAGCGGCGGCCAAAATCATGGTCGTGGTTGATCGACAGCGTGCAGCGGACATCCGGCGCGAAGTCGAGCAGCGCCGTGGTGCGGGTCTGCGCCAGGTCGTGGCTCGCATGACCAAGCGTGCGGGCATGCACGCCGGTCGGATTGCCGAGCACGGAGCGGATCAGGTCGAGATAGTGGATCGAATGCACCGCAATTTCGACCCGCTCCATGCCTTTCAGGAACGGGAACAGATGCCAGGGCGTGACAAGATTGAGATGTACCTCGACATCGACCAGCCGCCCGAGAAGCCCCTTCTGCAACGCGTCGCGCACCGCCAGCATCATCGGCGAGAAGCGGAGCTGGAAATTCACCGCCGCCGTCAGCTGGCGCTCGCGCGCCAGCTGCAGGATCGCCGTCGCCTCGTCGAGGTCGCGCCCCATCGGCTTCTGGATCAGGACGGTCGCGCCCTTGGGCAGGCGGCGCAGGATCTCCAGATGCGCCACCGGCGGCGTGGCGAGATCGAAGACGGCGTCGCGCACCGCCACCGCCTCGTCGAGCGTGCGGAAGAACGGCACGCTCCACTGCTCGGCGAGCGCCTTGGCGCGGCCGACGTCACGATCGAAGATGCCGGCGACCGGAAAGCCGGCCAGCGCATAGGCCGGCAGATGCGCGTCGTTGACGATGCCGCCGGCGCCGATGATGACGATCGGGCGCGGCGCGGTCGGAAGCGGCCAGGCCTGCGTGAGCGTGGCGGGATCGAAGGACGTCATGAAAACCTCGTCGTGGTGTTCGCGACCGGACAATCCGGCCAGGCCGACGCGGCGGGAAGCAGGCCGCCGCGTCGCCGATCCGCAGGTCTCAGGGGGTGTAGAAGACCTCTTCCATGCCTGCCCACCACTCGCCTTCCTTGCGGGTCTCGAGCGGCTCCTGCATCGGCCCGCAGATCTTCCACCAATCCTGCGTGACCGGATCCTCGGCCATCTTGGCGCTGTCGGCGGCAAAGTCGGTGCCGTGATACTCGAAATAGGCGAAGAGCAGGTTTTCCGGCTCCTTCAGGAAGATCGAGTAGTTCTTGATGTTGCAGTCGGCGATCTTCGCCAGCACGCCCGGCCAAACATCCGCGTGCAGGCGCTTGTATTCGGGAATGGCCTCCGCCTTCAGGCCGATCACGGATCCCATGCGCTTCATCTAGTCTTCTCCCTTTGCTTCATTCTTGTGAGTGCCGCTGCCGTCATCCCTGCGGAAGCAGGGATCCATTCAGCCTCCAGCGGCAGGCCGCTGCATGGATCCCGGGTCTCAGCTTCGCTTCGCCCGGGATGACGACCGAGCGTTTGAAATCAATCCAGCCGGTAGATGCGCTCGGCGTTGCGGTGCCAGAGCTTCGCCTTCTCGTCGTCGCTGGCGCCCTGGATCAGCTCGTGCGTCGCGGCGACCCAGCGGCCGAGATCGGCCGTCAGCGTGCAGACCGGCCAGTCCGAGCCCCAGACGACGCGGTCCCAGCCAAAGGCGCCGATCGTGTGCTCGACGAAGGGGCGGAGATCCGCCACCGTCCAGTTGACCGGGTCGCCATAGGCAATGACGCCGGAGATCTTGGCGGCGACGTTGGGCAGCTCGGCGATCGCCGACATGTTGGCGCGCCACGGCTCGAACGCCTTGTCCTTGACGTTCGGCACACCGCAATGGTCGACGACGAACTGCACGTCGGGCGCCGCCTTGGCGATCGCGGCGGCGATCGGCAGCTGGTGCGGCAGCACGCAGAAATCATAGGTCAGCTGGTGCGCGGCGAGACGCTTGATGTTCTCGGCGAAGATCGGCCGCTGGCCGAGCTCGTCCGGCGACTGGTGCAGGATGCGGCGGAGCCCCCGGACCTTCGGGTTGGCAGCCTGGCGCTCGAGCTGGGCCGCGAAGCCCTCGCTCTCCGGCCGGCAGGCGGCGATGGCGCCGATCACGCCCTGGCCAAGGCCGGTGACGAAGGCGGTCTCCGCCTCGATGTCCTTCTCGGCGACGTCGACCTCCATGTGCAGCATGTCGGTGATGCCGGCGGCCTTCGCCTGCGGCAGGTAGTCGTCGAGGGTGAAGTTGCGGTTGAGCGCCGGCGCGCTCTCAAGCCAGGGGTAGGAAAAGCGCTCCTGGTAGACCAGGTGCAAATGGGTATCGATCATCCGCATGACATCTCTCCTCCGGCCGTGCCGTCTTCAACCATTCATATATAAGGATAGAATTCACAACAAAACGAGATTCCGGCGCGCGAGGACAGCCCGACTCCCCACCCGCGAATGAGGTCATTCCTCGTCGATCCCGCGCCCGACGACATGCGACAGCTCGCGGCTGGCCCCGATCAGGATCGCCAGCGCCTCCTGCAGGTCGGGCACGTTCGGACGGTCGATGCGCGGCAGGAAGGGACAGGTCAGCGCCGCGAGCGCGGTATCGTTGGCGCCGAGCACCGGCACGGAAAGATTGTAGACCGACTGCGACTGGGCGCTCGGCGTCGACTCGTAGCCGCGGCGGCGAATCTGCACCAGCCGCTCGTCGAGATTGCTCGGCCGCACCTTGTCCTCGGCCTGCTCCTCGCGCTCGGCCTCCATCATCGCGCGCTCCTCCGGCGTCGCGAAGGCGAGCAGCACGTGACCCGAGCCGGTGTTGTAGAGACTGACACGCGCGCCGACACGAATTGAATAACTCCAATAGCTTGGCGCATCCATCTGGGCGACGACGACGATCCGGCCGCGGTCGTAAACGGCGAGGTGGCAGGCCTGCTCGGACTCGCGCGAGAACTGCCGCATCACCGGCAGGGCCTGGCTGACGAGCCGGCGGACGGGGGCGTGCTGATGCGCCAGCGCGAACAGGCGCAGCGTCAGTTCGTAGCGGTCGCCATGCACGCGGGCGACATAGCTGCGCCGCACCAGGCGGTCGAGCATACGGTAGATTTCGTTCGGCGAGCGGTTGAGCGCCTTGGCGATTTCCGCCTGGGTCATGCTCTCGTCGGTGGCGGCGAGCAGCTCGAGAATGTCGAGCCCCTTGTCCAGGGCGGGCGCCCTGTAACGGTCGTTCGCGTCTTCGGTCATGCGGCAATTCTCCCCCCGGCCACCCCTCCGGACCGTGACAAGTTAGACATTGACACTCGTCAGTCAATTTCGCTTATATACGAATATTCCATTCAATGGTGGACAATGTCAGGCGCCAAACCGGTTTGGGTCGGCGTGGCGCCGGGGTGAGGAATCGACCATGACCATTTTCCGCGGCATTCGCGCCGCCCTGTTTTCGTGCGCCGCCCTCGGCGCGCTCGCCGGCGTCGCCCATGCGGCCGACCAGCAGACCGACTGGGGCCAGTTCCCCGGCGTCACGCTGAAGGTCAAGCTGATCGGCGGCACCCAGTACGAGAAGCTCTATACCCGCCTGCCCGAATGGGAGAAGGCGACCGGCGCCAAGGTCGAGATCGTCTCGTCGAAGAACCATTTCGAGCTCGACCGCGAGATCAAGCAGGACATCGCTTCCGGCACGATCACCTGGTGCGTCGGCTCCAACCACACCAGCTTCGCGCCGCAGTATGGCGACCTCTACATCGACCTGAAGGACCACGTCCCGCAGGCGACGCTCGACCAGTTCGTGCAGGGCACGCTGGCCTCGTCGATGGTCGACGGCCGCCTGGTGCAGCTGCCGCGCGTCACCGACGTGTCGAACCTCTACTACCTGAAGGACCTGTACGAGAACGCCGACAACAAGGCGAAGTACAAGGAGAAGTTCGGCACCGAGCTGGCCCCGCCGGCGACCTATGACGAGCTGAAGCAGCAGATCATCTTCTTCGCCAGCCCGCCGAACCTCTATGGCACCGCCTTCGCCGGCAAGGACGAGGGCATGACCGGCCGGTTCATGGAGATCGTGCGCGCCAATGGCGGCGACATGTTCGACGAGAACTGGAAGCCGATCTTCAACTCGCAGGCCGGCATCGACGCGCTGCAGTGGTTCATCGACATCTACAACGCCAAGGCCGTTCCGGCCGGCACGGTGAACTACACCTGGGACGACATCGGCCAGGCCTTCGCCGCCGGCACGCTCGCCGTCGACCTCGACTGGCCCGGCTTCGCCGCCTTCTACAACGACCCGGCCAAGTCCAAGGTCGCCGGCAAGGTCGGCTTCGCGGTGGCGCCGGTCGGCACCTCCGGCAAGCGCGGCGGCTGGTCCGGCTCGCACTCCTTCTCCGTCACCGAAGCCTGTGACAACAAGGAAGCCGCCGTCAGCCTCGTCACCTTCCTGACCGACTACGACTCCGCCATGATGGAGGCCCGCGCCGGCAACCTGCCCGCCCGCACCCAGGCCTTCACCGACGTCGTCGAGGAGTTCAAGAAGAGCGACACCCCCTACATGGCCGAGATGTTCACGGTCTGGGAGAAGTCGCTCGACGAGGCCCGCACGCCGCCGCTCGTCGCGCAGTGGATCGAAGTGTCGAACGTGATCTGGCCGGAACTCCAGTCGGCGATCGTCGGCCAGAAGACCGCCAAGGAAGCCCTCGACACGGCCGCCGCCAAGGCGACCCAGATCATGGAAGACGCCGGCGTCCTGCAGTAGGCGCCTGCGCCCAAGCCATCCCCTCGCCCGTTCGCGGGCGAGGGTTTCGCGTTGGCACGTTTCCCCCGACACGCGCCGCCGCACGCTTCGCCCGCAAGAGGCGCGAAGCCCAGACGACCGGACCCGACGGCCCTCCCCCGGGTCCAAGCCAAACAACGGCTCACGGAACATCTTCATGCGTTTCTTCCGAAGCCGGCTCTCGCCTCCGATCCTGCTCTTGATGCCGGCCTTCGTCATCATCGCGCTGGTGGTGGCGCTGCCGCTCCTGTTCTCGCTCTACACGAGCTTCACCGGCTATCGCCTGGTGCAGCCCGCCTCGCTCTGGCAGTGGGTCGGCTGGCGCAACTATCAGCGCCTGCTCACCGACGTTGACTTCTGGTGGGCCTTCGGCCGCACGCTGGTCTTCCTGACGATCGCGCTCAACCTGGAACTGGTTCTCGGTCTCGGCATCGCGCTCTTGATCGACAAGCTGACCGCCGGCCAGCGCATCATCCGGACGATCATGATGTTCCCGATGATGTTCTCGCCGATCCTGGTCGGCTTCCAGTTCAAGTACATCTTCAACGACAATGTCGGCCTGGTGAACAACGCCATCCAGTCGCTCGGCTGGTCCGACGTCACCATCCCCTGGCTGGTCAATCCGGTCACCGCCAACCTCGCCATCCTGATGGCCGAGGTGTGGATGTCGACGCCGATCTTCGCGATCCTGCTGCTGGCCGGCCTGATGGCGATGCCGCGCGATCCGATCGAGGCGGCGAAGGTCGACGGCTGCAATCCGTGGCAGGTGTTCCGCCACATCACGCTGCCCTACCTGATGCCCTTCGTCTACATCGCCATGGCGATCCGCTCGCTCGACGTCGCCCGCGCCTACGACATGGTCAAGATCATGACCAATGGCGGCCCGGCGGGACGCACGGAGCTGCTCTGGACGCTGATCGCGCGCACCGGCTACCAGGACGCCCGCATGGGCATGGCCAACGCCATGTCCTACGCCTCGATCCTGCTGTCGGTCTATTTCACCGTCTATTTCTTCCGCAAACTCGCGGCCGCGCGCCGGACCATGGGCGGGGTGGCCTGATATGGAACGTTCCTGGCAACGCTGGCTGATCCGGTTCGGCATCTTCGTCGTCATGACGATCATCTGCCTGCCCGGCCTCTGGATCGTGATGACGGCCTTCCGCGACAATGTCGAGGTGATGGCGCGTCCCCCGGTCTGGATCCCCGAGCGGTGGACGCTCGACAATTTCCGCGCGATCCTCGGCATGTCCGAGAACCAGCAGGGCATCCCCGTCGTCCGCTATTTCGTCAACTCGCTGATCATCTCGGTGACGAGCACGATCCTGGCGCTGCTGATCGGCATGATGGGCGGCTACGCCTTCGCCCGCTACCGCTTCAAGGGCAAGAACGTCGCCTTCCTCTGGCTGATGCTGTCGCGCACGGTGCCGGGCATCTCGCTGTCGCTGCCGGTCTTCATGATCTGGAGCCGCGTCGGCCTGATCGACACCGATTTCGGCGTCATCCTGGTCTATCTGGCGCTCAACATCCCGTTCACGATCTGGCTGATCGACGGCTTCTTCCGGCAGATCCCGCTCTCGCTCTCGGAAGCGGCCCAGGTCGACGGCTGCACCCGCTGGCAGGCGTTCTGGAAGATCGAGTTCCCGCTCGCCAAGTCGGGCATCGCGTCGGCCGGCATCTTCGCCTTCCTCACCTCGTGGAACGAGTTCGCCCTCGCCTCTCAGCTCACGCGGACCACCGCGTCGAAGACGCTGCCCGTCGGGCTGATGGATTTCACCGCACAGTTCACGGTCGACTGGACCGGCATGTGCGCCATGGCCGTGATCATCATCGTGCCGGCGCTCCTGCTGACCTTCATCGTGCAGAAACATCTGATCGCCGGTCTCACCTTCGGCGGCGTCAAGGGATAATTTGATATGGCCGAGGTCAAGCTTCAGAAGCTCGTCAAGAAATACGGCAATGTCGGCGTCGTGCACGGCATTGACCTGACGATCGCCCACAATGAGTTCGTCGTGCTGGTCGGCCCGTCCGGCTGCGGCAAGTCGACCACGCTGCGCATGATCGCCGGCCTGGAGGACATCTCCGGCGGCACGATCTCGATCGGCGACCGCGTCGTCAACGACCTGCCGCCGCGTTCGCGCAACATCTCGATGGTGTTCCAGAACTACGCGCTCTACCCGCACATGACGGTCAAGGAGAACCTCGGGTTCTCCTTGAAGATCGCCAAGCAGGACGAGGCGACGATCGAGAAGCGCGTGGCGGAAGCGGCCGAGATCCTCGGCCTGACGCCGCTGCTCGCCCGCACGCCTGGCGAGCTCTCCGGCGGCCAGCGCCAGCGCGTCGCCATGGGCCGCGCCATCGTGCGCCACCCTGATGTCTTCCTGTTCGACGAGCCGCTCTCCAACCTCGACGCCAAGCTGCGCGGCCAGATGCGCGTCGAGATCAAGAAGCTGCACCAGAAGGTGAAGACGACGATCGTCTACGTCACGCACGACCAGGTCGAGGCGATGACGCTGGCCGACCGCATCGTCATCATGAAGGATGGCCATATCGAGCAGGTCGGCACGCCGGCGGAAGTGTTCGAGCAGCCGAAGAACACCTTCGTCGCCACCTTCATCGGCTCGCCGCCGATGAACCTGCTCGACGCCACCACAGCGACCGAGGGCGGGCGCAAGGTCGCCAAGCTCGCCGACGGCGTGACGCTGGCACTGCCGGCAGCGGCGGCGGACAAGGTTTCGGATGGCCAGGCGATCACCGTCGGCTTCCGCGCCGAGGCGTTCTCGCCGGTCGGCTACGGCCTCACCGGCGACAGCGAGGTCGCCGCGATCGAGCGCACCGTGACGCTGCCGGAGCCGCTCGGCACCGAGACCTTGCTTTACACCGAGCTCGGCGGCAAGGAAGTTCAGGGCAAGATGCTCAACCCGCGCCCCGTCCAGCCGGGCGAGCAGCTGACCTTCAATCTCGACCTCTCGCGCCTGCATGTCTTCGACAAGGCATCGGGCAAGAGCGTGCTGGTCTAAAACGAGAGCCCCCGGGGGAAACAATGGCAAAGATCGTTCGTGTCGAAGGCCTGATGGTCGACCTGAAGCCGAAGGTGAAGCGGGTCGACGCGATCCAGTCCTTCGTCAGCCAGGAAACGCCGATCATCCGCATCACCGATTCCGACGGCGTCGTCGGCACCGGCTACAGCTACACGATCGGCACCGGCGGGCCGGCGATCATGTCGCTGATCGAGAAGACGCTGGCGCCGGCCCTGATCGGCCGCGAGGCCGGCATGATCGAGCAGATCTGGCGCGACCTCCTGTTCATGACGCACGCCACCTCGGTCGGCGCCATCACCTCGCTGGCGCTCGCCGCCATCGACACGGCGCTCTGGGACCTGAAGGCGCGCAAGGCCAACCTGCCGGTGCATATCCTCGCCGGCGGCGCGCAGGAGAAGATCCGCCTCTACACCACCGAGGGCGGCTGGCTGCATTTGCCAGTCGAATCGATCATCGAGGACACGCTGCGCGCCAAGGAAAACGGCTTCGGCGGCGCCAAGATGAAGGTCGGCCGGCCGATCCACGAGGACGTCGCCCGCCTGACCGCGGTGCGCGAGGCCGTCGGCCCCGGCTTCGAGCTCTTCACCGACGCCAACCAGGCCTTCTCGGTCGACGAGGCGATCCGCCGCGCGCGCCACTACGAGGCGGCCGATATCGGCTGGCTCGAGGAGCCGCTGACCGCCGACGACGTCGACGGCCACATTCGGCTCTGTGAATCGACCTCGATCCCGATCGCTGTCGGCGAAAGCCTCTATTCGAGCCTGCATTTCCGCGACTACCTGCAGCGCCGCGCCTGCTCGATCGTCCAGGTCGACGTCGCCCGCATCGGCGGCATCACGCCCTGGCTCAAGGTCGCGCACCTGGCCGAGACCTTCAACGTCGTCGTCTGCCCGCATTTCCTGATGGAACTGCACGTGGCGCTCTGCGCCGCCGTGCCGAATGCGCGCTGGGTCGAATACATCCCGCAATTGGACAGCCTGACGACAAAGGGTATGACGATCGCGGACGGCTATGCCGTTCCGAGTCCCGAGGCGGGCCTCGGCATCTCGTGGGATTTCGACGCCATCGGCCGGCAGACGGTCGAGGGCTCGACGTTCCTGACCAAGAATTGATCGTTCTGACGACGAACTGAAGGGACTGACGACAATGAGCGGTAAGCTCGCAGGCAAGGTCGCGCTGGTCACGGCGGCGGCGCAGGGTATCGGACGGGCGATCGCCGAGCAGGCGGCGGCCGAGGGCGCGATCGTCTGGGCGACCGACGTCAACGAGGCGAAGCTCGCCGAGCTCGACGGCGTCAAGAACATCACCACGCGCAAGCTCAACGTCCTGTCGAATGACGACGTCAAGGCGCTGATCGCCGAGATCGGCACCATCGACGTGCTGTTCAACTGCGCCGGCATCGTCCATGCCGGCACGCTGGAAGAGGCCACCGAAGCCGATCTCGACTTCGCCTACGATTTGAACGTCAAGTCGATGTGGCGCACGATCTCGGCCGCGCTGCCGGGCATGCTGGCGCAGAAGGATGGCTCGATCGTCAACATCTGCTCCGTCGCTGGCTCGATCAAGGGCGTGCCGAACCGCTTCGCCTATGCCGTGACCAAGGCGGCCACCGTCGGCCTGACCAAGTCGATCGCCGCCGACTACGTCACCAAGGGCATTCGCTGCAACGGCATCTGTCCCGGCACCGTCGAGAGCCCCTCGCTGCAGCAGCGCCTGCGCGACCAGGGCGACTACGAGGCCGCCCGCAAGGCGTTCATCGCCCGCCAGCCGATCGGCCGCATCGGCCAGCCGGAAGAGATCGCCGACCTCGCCATCTACCTGGCGACGGCCACCTACACGACCGGCCAGATGCACATCATCGACGGCGGCTGGGTCAACTAAGGCCCACGCCCTGCCCTCTCCCGCAGCCCCGATGGTGGCGGGAGAGGAACTCCGACCGGCGGAGGCCCCTGCCCCCGCCGTCATCCCCGCCAAGGCGGGCATCCATCCAGCCGGAGCTGTCCGCCCGGCGCTCCGGTCGACGGAGCCTTCCCGGTGGCGCGCGGCGTCCGGCCGCGAAAGAGGAAACCTATGATCGTCGAGCAATATTTCGAGGACTACGAGATCGGCTTCTCCCGTCACACGATGGGGCGGACGATCACGGAGGCCGACATCGTCATCCATGCCGGGCAGACGGGCGACTTCTTCCCGCACCACATGGACGCCGAATGGTGCGCGACGCAGGACTTCAAGCAGCGCGTCGCCCACGGCACGCTGATCCTGTCGGTCGCGGTCGGCATGACGGCGACGACGATCAACCCGCACGCCATGTCCTATGGCTACGACAAGGTGCGGTTCGTGAAGCCCGTCTTCATCAACGACACCATCACGGTCGAGGCCAAGATCGTCGACAAGCGCGACCATCCGAAGCGCGCCACGCACGGCATCGTCTCGGAACTCGTCACGGTCACCAAGCAGACCGGCGAGACGGTGCTCGCCTGCGAGCACATCTACCTCGTCGCGAAGAAGCCGGCGTGATCGGAAAGCCGATCCCGGCATCGGAACCAAGATCAACGCATCACGTTTACCCGCCATGCAATCGCAAGCATGGAGGAAAACGATGCAGCAGGTCCACATTTCCAACTCGCTGATCGGCGCCGACAAGGTCGATGGCACCGCCATCTACAATACAGCCGGCGAACGTCTTGGCGATATTCATGACGTCATGATCGACAAGATTACCGGTCGCGTCGCCTATGCGATCATGTCCTTCGGCGGGTTCCTCGGCATCGGCGAGAAATACCATCCGCTACCGTGGAATGCCCTGAAGTATGACACCGCCCAGGGCGGCTATGTCGTCGGCCTCACCAAGGAGCAGCTCGAAGGCGGCCCGACCTATGACGAGGGCGACGAGCCGGCCTGGGGCGACCGCGACTACGAGAAGCGCGTGCACGACTATTACGGCATGCCGCCCTACTGGATGATGTGATCCAGTCCCCTCCGAACGGAAAAGGCCCCGGAGCGCTCCGGGGCCTTTTGCTATTTCCGCCTCTCACCTCTCCCTGAGGGAGAGGTCGACGCACGGAGTGCGGCGGGTGAGGGTTTACGGCCTCGCCGAAGAATGCCCTACCCCCTCACCGGGGCTTCGCTCCGACCTCTCCCATGGGAGAGGTGAAGTTCAGAGCGTGATCTGCAGCTTGACGTCGTTCGGGTTGGCGGAGGCGGCGCGCTCGAAGGCGGCGATCGAATCCTCGAAATCGTAGGTGCCGGTGATCAGCGGCGCGAGATCGACCTTGCCGGAGGCGATCAGCGCCAGCGCGCGGTCGAACACGTTGGCGTAGCGGAACACCGTCTCCATCTTCACTTCCTTGGCCGAGGCCGAGACGATGTCGAGGGCGATCGGCTCGACCGGCAGGCCGACAAAGACGATGGTGCCGCCGGGACGGACATAGTTGAAGATGCCGTCATAGGCGCGCGGGGAACCGGATGCCTCGAACACGATGTCGACGCCCCAGTTCTCCGTCTCCTCGGCGATCTTCGCCTTCAGGTCCGTCTCGCGGATGTTGACCGGAACGATACCGTCATAGCGGCCGGCGATGGCGAGCTTTTCGTTGACGAGATCGGAGATGTAGACGCGGCTGCAGCCGCCGGCGAGCGCCGCCAGCGCCACCATGATGCCGATCGGGCCGGCACCGATCACCAGCGCCGTATCGCCGGGGACGATCTTCGCCTTGGTCGCCGCCTGCATGCCGATGGCGAAGGGCTCGACCATCGCGCCCTCGGCAAAGGAGACATTGTCGGGCAGCTTGTAGGTAAAGGCGGCGGGGAAGACGACTTCCGGCGTCAGGCAGCCATGCACCGGCGGCGTCGCCCAGAAGGTGACGCTCGGATCGACATTGTAGATGCCGAGCTTCGAGGCCTTCGAGCTGAGATCCGGGATGCCGGGCTCCATGCAGACGCGGTCGCCTACCTTGAGATTCCGAACCTCGGAGCCGATCTCGAGCACCGTGCCGGACGCCTCGTGACCGAGCACCATCGGCGCCTTGACGATGAATGGGCCGATCGCGCCATGGGTGTAATAGTGCACGTCCGAGCCGCAGACGCCGACCGTGTGGATGGCGATGCGGACATCGCGCGGGCCGACTTCGAGCGGCAGGTCAATGTCGCGGAGCGAGAGCTTGAGCTTTTCTTCAAGGACGAGAGCACGCATGGCAGCAATCCGGATTGGCGGAGGGTAAGCCGTTCTAGCCGAGCCTTGCAGCCTTCGCTACGAGCCCGATGCAGCCGACCTCACACTTCTTTGCAGGGTCGCGTCCTACCCCTCCCCGTCGACCACCTGAAAGCCGGCCCAGAACGGATCGCGGTCGTCGACGAAGATGGTGTTGTAGCCGGTGACGCGCGCCCAGCCCTCGATGGTCGGGATGATCGCCGGCAGGCCGCCAACCGTCGTGGTGCCGGCGACGCGGCCGGTGAAGGTCGAGCCGATAATGCTCTCATGCACAAAGGCCTCGCCCTCCTGGAGCCGGCCGGTCGCATGAAGCTGCGCGACGCGTGCCGAGGTGCCGGTGCCACAGGGCGAGCGGTCGATCGCCTTGTCGCCGTAGAACACGGCATTGCGGGCCGAGGAGCCGGCGTTCTTGGGCTTTCCGGTCCACAGCACATGGGTCAGCCGGTTCAGCGCCGGGTTCGTGGGGTGGACGATCGCATGGCGCGCGTTGAAAGCGGCGCGCAGTTTTGGCGACAGGCGGACGATGTCGGACGGCTCGAGATCCGAGAGATCCGCATAGTTCTCCTGCGGCTCGACGATCGCGTAGAAATTGCCGCCATAGGCGACATCGACCTTGAGCGCGCCGATGCCGTCGACCTCGACCTCGTAGTCGCGGCCGAGCAGGAAGGACGGCACGTTGGTCAGCGTCACGCTGTCGACATAGGGGCCGTTCTGGACATAGCGCGCCTCGACGAGGCCGGCCGGCGTCTCCAGCCGCAAGAGGCCGGGCGTCTTCGGCGTCACCAGGCCGTGCTCGATGATCGTCGTCACCGTGCCGATCGTGCCGTGGCCGCACATCGGCAGGCAGCCCGAGGTCTCGATGAACAGGATCGCCACGTCATAGGCGTCGCTCGACGGCGGGTAGAGGATCGAGCCCGACATCATGTCATGGCCACGCGGCTCCAAGCAGAGCGACTTCCGGATCCAGTCGAACTCGGCCAGGAAATGCTGGCGCTTGTCGAACATCGTCGCGCCCTTCAGCACCGGGATCGAGCCGCCGGTGACGACGCGGACCGGATTGCCGCAGGTGTGGCCGTCGATGCAGACGAAGGTGTGACGCGCCATGCTCAGAGCCTCTTTCCAAAGCGTTCGGGAGAATAGGGGGCGAGATCGATCGGCGGCCGGCGATCGGCGACGAGCGCGGCGACCAGCTCGGCCGTCGCCGCCGCCTGGGTCAGGCCGTGATGGGCATGGCCGAAGGCGTAGACGACGTTCGGGTTGCGGCTGGCGCGGCCGATGACCGGCAACGAATCCGGGATCGAGGGACGGAAGCCCATCCAGCGCGTGCCGCCGGATAGATCCGCCTCGGGCAGGAAACGCCGCAGCCGACCCAGGATCGCGTCGACCCGCTTGAAGTTGGGCGCGGCCTCGAGGCCGGCGAACTCGACGCTGCCGCCGACACGGTCACCGCTGTCGAGCGGCGTCGTGACGAAGCCCTCGCCCTCGAACATGATCGGCCGGGTCAACCCAAGGCGGCCCGAAGGCAAAGTGACGTTGTAGCCGCGCTCGGTATCGAGCGGCACGGCGTCGCCGAGCGCGGCGGCCAGCGGCTTCGACCAGGCGCCGGCGGCGACGACGATCCGGTCATAGAGCGCCAGCGTGTCGAGCGAGGTGCGGATCGCGACCTCGCCTCCCCGCTCCTGGATCGCGAGGATCTCGAAGCCGCGCAATTGCGCGCCGCGATCGAGCGCCGCCAGGCCGAGGGCGCGGGTCAGGTCGAGCGGGTCGGAGACATGCTTGCCGGTCGGATAGAGCGCGCCGGCGACCGCGCGGGGCCCGAGCGCCGGCTCGAGCGCCCGGAGCGCCACGGCGTCGAGCGTCTCGACCGGGGTGCCGAGCCCGCGCTGCCGCTCGATCATCGGGAGTGTCGCGCGAAAGGCGCGCTCATCCGCCCAAACCGACAGCAGGCCGCGCTCGCGCAGGTGATGGCGGAGGCCAAGCGCTTCCAGCCGCCGCTCCCAGGCGGCGAGCGCCATGCCGTTCAGGCTGGTGATCGCCCGGACGGATGCCTCGATGCGGGAAGGCTGGCTGGCCGCGACGAAGCGGGCGAGCCAGGGCGCCAGTCTCGGCAGGTAGCTCGGCCGGATGGCGAGGGGCCCGAGCGGATCGAAGGCCCAGCGTGGCAGGTTGCGCCAGACCTTGGGCGAAGCGAGCGGCATGATGTCGAGATGGGCGATCCAGCCGGCATTGCCGGCCGAGGTCCCGGCCGCGATGCCCTCGCGGTCGATCAGATCGACCTCGTGCCCTTCGTCCAGCAGCGCATGCGCGGTCGCGACTCCGACGATCCCCGCCCCGACGATTCCGACACGCATTCAGCTTCTCCGAACTGCCCCCGCAGCCTTCCCGATGGCAGGCCGATGCGTAGCACGGCCGAGGTGACTTGCGCAGGGCCAAGCGCGCGACCGGCACGGCCCTGCACTACTCGCTTCAGCGCCCGGCGCGCAACCAGACCTGCATGGCGCCCGGCTCGCGATTGGCCCAGGCGAAATAGGGGATCGCGGTCAAGGTGCCCCGGACGGTCTCGGCCGGCTCGGGACGGTAGAGCGTGTCCCGCCAATCCGCCGTCTGGTCGATCGTCGCGGGAACGGCGAGCGTCACGACGCCGCCGAGCAGGTCGGGGGCATCGCGCACCTCGGCCGCCTCCCCGAGCAGGCGCATATGCTGCGGCGGCGCGGGATTGTCGGTCTCCTCGACGCAATAGACCACCGGCCCGCGCCGGAGCGCGACACGATCGGCGTCCATGCCGACATCGGGATGAGCGCGAAGCCGCTCGACCGGCATGTCGAGCGCGAGGCGGATCTCGTCGCCCTCCTCCCAGCGCCGGTTGATGCCGCAATAGCCCTTGCGGGTCGCGCCGGCCACATCGGCGGATTCGCCGTTGACGGTCACGGCCGCCTTACGGCACCAGCCGGGGATGCGGAGCCAGAGCGTCGCTGGCACCGGCTCGGGCGCACCAACCGTGATGCGGATATCGCCATCCCAGGGATAGGCCGTCTGCTGGGTCAGGCGCAGCGCCCTGCCGGCGACATCGAAGTCGATCGTCGAAGCGGCATAGAGGTGGATCGCGACATTCTCGTCGTCATGGCTCGCGATATAGCCGCCGAGCGAGGCGACCAGGCGGGCGAGATTGGTCGGGCAGCAGGGGCAATAGTGCCAGAGCCAGCGCCGGTGCTGGCCGTGGCTCTCGAGCGGGTTTTCGTAGAAATAGCGATCGCCGGCCAGCGAGACGCCGGAGAGCGCGCCATTGTGGAGCGCGAGTTCCATGTGGTCGGCATAGCGCGCGTCGAGGTCGATCGCCGCCATGCGATGCGCCCAGAACACCAGAGAGACGGCGGCGCAGGTCTCGGCATAGGCGGTCTCGTTCGGCAGGTCGAAGGCTCGGGTGAAGCCCTCGTTCTCGACCGCCGGGCCCATGCCGCCGGTGACATAGAGCTGGCGGCCGGTCAGATGCTTCCAGAGCTTGTCGAGCGCCGCCTTCAGCGCGGTGTCGCCATCCTCGGCGGCGAGGTCGGCCATGGCACTGTAGAGATACATGGCGCGCACGGCATGGCCGACGACCTGGTCCTGCTCGCGCACCGGCCTGTGCGACTGACTGTATTCGTAAGTACCGAAATTGAACGGCTTGCCGCCCGGGTGGATCCTCGCCTCCTCGTCGAAGAAATGCGGATCCTGCGTGCCGCGCTCGTCGATGAAATAGCGGGCGAGATCGAGGAAACGGGGCTCGCCCGTCGCGCGGAAGAGTTTCACCAGCGCCAGCTCGATCTCCTCATGCGCGTCATAGCCGCGGAGCTTGCCCGGCTCGCGACCGAAGCGGCTGGCGATATGGTCGACGCAGCGGATCATCACGTCGAGGAAGCGGCGCTTTCCCGTCGCCTGGAAATAGGCGACGGCGCCCTCGACGAGATGCCCCATCGAGTACATCTCGTGCCAGTCGCGCAGATTGGTCCAGCGCTTCTCCGGATCGCGGCGGATGAACCAGGAATTGAGATAGCCGTCGGCGAGCTGGGCGTGATCGAGCTTCTCGACCAGGAAATCGATCTTCGCCTCGATCGCCGGATCAGGGTGGGTGGCGAGGCTGTAGCTCGCCGCCTCGATCCATTTGCCGAAGTCGGAATCGAAGAACATCTGCATCGACAGGCCGTATTCGTTGATCGGCCGGACCAGCGGCTTCGGCGGCAGGTCGACGTCGAGCACCTCGATGAAGCCCTCCTCCTCCAGCCGCTGGAACTGGGTCGGGATGGTGACCTCGCGGTTGACCCGCGTGCGCTCGGCCCAAAAGCCCGCATGGAAGGTCACGCGCGTATGCGGCACCGGGTTCAGGCGGCGCGGCGCGGTCGTCGTCAGGCTATCCGGCATGGTGATCGTTCCTCGTGCGATCGGCGCGGACCGCGTTCCCCGGCACGTCTGGGAAACCCTTTGCGCAAGCCCGCGACGCACTGTGGATCATTTGTCGACACACTGCACGCAAAAAATATTGAAGCCCCTGGCCCCTTGAGCGGCAACGATTCGGCCATGCGCGACGCACAAAAAAACCGGCCGCCCGAAGGGGCGGGCGGCCGGCTCGAAGTCGAAAGCGGGGTGCCGATCAGGCCGGGACGCCGGCCTCGAGGCGCTTGGCGATCAGGGTGCGCAGCGCGCGCAGGTCCTTGGCGAACAGGCGGATGCCTTCCGAGAGCTTCTCGGTCGCCATCTGGTCCTCGTTCATCGCCCAGCGGAAGCTCTTCTCGTCGGCAGCGACGGTGGCGAGCTTCTCGCCGGTGTTGGCCGGATCGAGCTGGCGCACCAGCGTGCCGTTGTCGGCGGCGAGCTTCTCGAGCAGCGCCGGAGCGATGGTCAGGCGGTCACAGCCGGCCAGCGCCTCGATCTCGCCGGTCGAGCGGAACGACGCGCCCATGACGACGGTCTCGATGCCGTGCTGCTTGTAGTAGCTGTAGATCTGGCGGACCGAGAGAACGCCCGGATCCTCTTCCGGCTCGAACGTCTTGCCGGACGCCTTGACGTGCCAGTCGAGGATGCGGCCGACGAAGGGCGAGATCAGGAACACGCCGGCGTCGGCGCAGGCCACCGCTTGGGCGAGCGAGAACAGCAGCGTCAGGTTGCAGTCGATGCCTTCCTTCTGGAGGATCGCCGCGGCGCGGATGCCCTCCCAGGTCGAGGCGAGCTTGACGAGGATCTTCTCGCGCGGCACGCCCATGCTTTCATAGGTCGCGATGATGTCGCGGGCGCGCTTCACCGAAGCCTCGGTGTCGAAGGAGAGGTCGGCGTCGACCTCGGTCGAGATGCGGCCCGGGACCAGCTTCGACATCTCGGCGCCGAAGGCGACGGCGAGACGGTCGGCGACATGCGCCGCGACGGCGTCCTTGGTGCCGCCCTGCTTGCGGCCCCAGGCGATCGCGCCTTCGATGACGTCCTGATAGGCCGGCAGTTCGGCCGCCTTGAGGACGAGGGACGGGTTGGTCGTGCAATCGACCGGGCGATAGGTCTTGATGGCCTCGAGATCGCCGGTGTCGGCAACGACAACGGTCATGGCTTTGAGCTGATCAAGTTTCGAGGTCATCGGACACTCCTCCAATCTGACTGCCGCGCATTCGCACGTTTGTACCTGGCATATGAGCATCCCGGCCGACAAATGGAAGCTGGAAATTATCTTCGCCTGTCGAAAACAAACGGGTAAATCTGCTTTTCGACGGTTCGCCTTCCGCTCCGAAACGCGACGGGCCATCGTTCCCGCCGACACGCAGCCAAAGGTCCTGACAATGTCGAAACATTCCCTCGCCGGTTCCTGGACGCTCTCGAACACGGCGTTGGATGCGCCGGTGCCCTTCAAGGTTCCCGGCGACGTGCATTCGGCCCTCGTCGCCGCCGGCCGGATCGGCAGCCCCTATGTCGGCACCAACGAGGCCGACATGCAGTGGGTCGGCGAGACCGACTGGGAAATCGTCCGTCGGTTCCACGTCGCCGCCGCCGACCTCGCCGGCCGCTGGGCCGTGCTGGAGCTCGAATTCGTCGATACCTTCGCCGAGATCGTGCTGAACGGCACAACGATCGCGACGCTCGGTTCCTGCTTCCTCCGCCACCGGATCGACGTGACTGGGGCGCTCGTCGCCGGAGAGAACGAGATCCGCATCCGCTTCGCGCCCGCCGGCGCCGAGGCGGCGACCCGCGCCGCGCGCCAGCCCTTTCCAATTCCCTGGAGCGTCTCGAACAACCGCGTCGCCGACTTGAACATGATCCGCAAGCCGCAATGCCATGGCGGCTGGGACTGGGGGCCCTGCCTGATGGTCGCCGGCCTCTACGCCGCGCCGATCCTGCACTTCTACGAAGCGGCACGCATCGAGGCGGTGCAGATCCGCCAGCGCCACCATGCCGACGGCACGGTGACCGCGATCGCCGCGATCGAGCTTTTCGCGCCGGCCGACGTCACCGTCCCGGTGACCGTCGACCTCGCCGGCAAGAGCATCACCGCCACGGTGAAAGTCTCGGCCGAACATGGCGGCAAGGTCGAGATCGCGCTCGACATCGGCAAGCCCGATCTCTGGTGGCCGGCCGGCCACGGCAAGCAGCCGCTCTACGACGCCGTCGTCTCCATCCCCGGTGACACCGCGCGCCGCCGCGTCGGTTTTCGCACGCTGGAGGTGGTCACGGAGAAGGACGAGGTCGGCGCCTCGATGTTCTTCCGCGTCAACGACATCGACATCTTCGCCAAGGGCGCCAACTGGATCCCCGCCGACGCCCTGCCCGGCGCGATCACGCATGAGCGCATCGACGCGCTGCTCTCCGCCGCCGTCGAGGCGAACATGAACATGATCCGCGTCTGGGGCGGCGGCTTCTACGAGTTCGACGCCTTCTACGACGCCTGCGACCGGCTCGGCCTGCTGGTCTGGCAGGACATGATGTTCTCCTGCTCGCAATATCCCTCGACGCCGGACTTCCTGGCCGAGATCGACGCCGAGCTGCGCTACCAGATCAAACGCCTCTCCAGCCGTCCGTCGATCGCGCTCTGGTGCGGCGACAACGAGGTGATCGGCTCGCTCAACTGGTTCGAGATCTCGCGCAACAACCGCGACCGCTACCTCGTCAACTACGACCGCTTCAACCGCGTCATCGACAAGGCGGTGCAGGACACCGATCCCGACCGGCGCTTCTGGCCGTCGAGCCCCTGCAACGGCGACATGGACTATGGCGACGCCTGGCACGACGACCGCTCCGGCGACCTGCACTTCTGGGACGTCTGGCACTCGAACAAGAATTTCGAGCACTACTACACGGTGAAGCCGCGCTTCTGCTCCGAGTTCGGCTTCCAGTCCTTCCCGTCCATGACCGGCATCCGCGCCTTCGCCGAGCCGGAGAACTGGAACGCCACCTCCCCGGTGATGGAGTTCCACCAGCGCGACGGCGCCGGCAATTCGCGCATCATCGACACCATGGCGCGCTATTTCCGCGTACCGGGCGATTTCGAGGGCTTCGTCTACCTGTCGCAATTGCAGCAGGCACTGGCGATCGAGACGGCCGTGCGCTACTGGCGCAGCCTGAAGCCGCACTCGATGGGCGCGCTCTACTGGCAACTGAACGACGTCTGGCCCGCCGTCTCCTGGTCGTCGATCGACCACTCGCTCGCCTGGAAGACGCTGCACTATCACGCCAAGCGCTTCTTCGATCCGGTGGCTCTCGCCGCCCGTCTCGACGACGGCAAGCTCGTCGTGCGGGCGATCAACGACCGCCATCGCGCCGTGACGATCGAGACGCGACTGCGAAGCTTCGATCTCGACGGCACGCTGATCGACGAGCACGCCGCGCGCATGAGCGTGCCGCCCGACCGCGCGATCGAAGTCCTGGCGATCACGGCCGCCCCGGCGCAGGACCGCTTCCACGTCATCGACGCCAGCGTCGACGGCGTCGCCGCGCCCGAGCGGCAGATCGTCGTCTTCCCCGACGTGCCGAAACGGTTCGAGCTGCGGCCCGCCACGGTCACGGTGCGCGACGACGGCGCCGGGCGCTTCACGCTTTCCACCGACGCGCCGGCCTTCCACGTTCGCGCCGAAGCCGAGGGCATTCCCGGCCATTTCGACGATGCGAGCTTCCTGCTGCTGCCGGGCGAACCGCGCAGCGTCGCTTTCAAGGCGGAGGCGGGCCACCGCCTGCCGACCGCGGCGGACCTCACCGTCCACCACCTGCGCGCGACCTATCGCTGAAGCGGACGCAAAAGAAAACGGCGCGGAAATCCGCGCCGTTCCAGAGCCCTCGAAGGCCGATCAGCGGTGCCAGCCGCCCGGAATATAAACCCAGCGGCCGTTGCGCCAGACCCACTGCGAATTGCGGTGATGCCAGCCGGGACGCGCGCGCACCCAGCGGCCGCTCATCCAGACGTAGCGGCCACGGCGCCACTCCCAATGGCCGGGAACCCAGACATAGCCGCGGCGCGGCGGCGGCCGGCGCTCATGGCGCGGCGGCGGCGGCCGCCGGTTCGGGCCAGGCCCCGGGCCACCCCAGGACTGGGCCTCGGCCTCGCCCGGGGCGATCGTCGCCAGCGGGGCAGCGACGGCAGCCGCCAGAAGACCCGCCAACAAGGAACGTCGAGAAAGCATGTTTCCATCCCATCGCTTGTGGGCGCTGTTGCGCGCCCGAATTGCCACCCGCACAGGTTTAACGCGCAGCGGCGCCCTTTCCGTCGCCTCGCGGCGACGAAATAATCAGAACTTATAGCCGTTCTGGTCGAGGAACAGCTTCAACCGGTCGGGGAATTTCAAAACCTTGAGCTGGCCCTTGGCGCAGCTGTCGACGTCGCCGCCGGTCAGGCAGACCTCCTCGCCGTCATCCGTCTTCAGATCCCACTTGTTCACGACCGCCGCGAAGGCCTGCGGTCCTTCGCCGGCGCGAACGCTCTGCGCCACCCAGCCGGCCAGGAAGCCGGGCGACTTCCAGCGCTCGTCGGGATCGGCGCCTTCCTCGAGTTGCTTCAGCCATTCGCGGTGCGCCTTGGCGAAACGCGATTCCGTCGTGATGTCGACGACCTTGCCGTCGCGCACGGTGCGGATGACCAGCGGCGCGGCGCTGCAGGCATAGCAATCGAAGGTGTAGAGGAAGCGGTTGTCGACCGTGACGATCTCGGCCACCCCGTCGCCGGTGAGGTCCTGCAGGAAATCGCCGTCGCCGTCGAAGGCGCCGACCTCCACCGCCACCCAGCCCGCCGGCGTCTTCTCGGCAATCACGACCTCCGAGCAGCAATGCGCGCCGCCGGTGTAGTTGCTCAGATAGACTTCCTTGCTGTCGTTGGTCGGATCGATCTCGGCGATCGAGGCGCTCATGCCGGGAACCGAAATGCCGGAGGCGGACCCGACATGCTCCAGCACCATCTTGCCGTCCACCGTGATCTGGAACACCGGCACGTCATCGTCGGGATCGATGTCCGGGCGCCGTTCCTGGAAAACCCGCACGGTGATGCCCGAATCGCTGACAGTCGCCTCCTTGGCGCCTTCGGCGAATTCGGTCGTCGGATAGGGATTGGCCGCCTCCTCCGCCTCTTCCTGCGCGGCCGCCAGCCCCGGCGCCCCCGCCATCGCCGCCGTCATCATCAGGCCGACAAGGCCCGCCCTACCGAGAAAGCTTCCGCTGCGCACTTTTTCATTCCCAAACTTGGCCCCGTGCCGGCAGTCTAGCGACAGCGGCTTCCGCCGAACAGAAGTTGATGCCACCATCCCCGTTCCTGAGGCGCAACCCGCCGAATGCGCCGTCCCCGAACACCCGCACACGCAAGGATCGCCTCATGTCCGACGTCGTTTCGCCCCGTACCGGCGGCCGCCTCATTGTCGAGGCACTGGAGGCCAATGGCGTCGAGCGCGTGTTCTGCGTGCCGGGCGAGAGCTTCCTGGCGGTGCTCGACGCGCTGCATGATTCGGCCATCCCCGTTACCGTCGCGCGCCATGAAGGCGGCGCGGCGATGATGGCGGAGGCCTGGGGCAAGATGACGGGCAAGCCGGGCATCGGTTTCGTGACGCGCGGCCCCGGCGCCACCAACGCCGCCTCTGGCCTACACGTGGCGATGCAGGATTCGACGCCGATGATCCTGTTCATCGGCCAGGTCGGCCGCTCGATGCGCGAGCGCGAGGCATTCCAGGAGATCGACTACCGGCGCATGTTCGGCGACGTCGTCAAATGGGTTGCCGAGATCGACGAGGCGGCCCGCATCCCCGAGTTCCTCTCCCGCGCCTTCCACGTCGCCATGTCGGGCCGCCCCGGCCCTGTCGTGCTGGCGTTGCCCGAGGACATGCTGCGCGAGAAGGCCGCCGTCGCCGCGGCCGGCCCCGCCGAAGCGATCGAGACCTATCCCGGCCTGACCCAGACGGCGCAATTGCAGAAGCTGCTCTGGAAGGCCGAGCGACCGCTTCTCGTGCTCGGCGGCTCGCGCTGGAGCGACCAGGCGATCGGCTCGATGCAGCGCTTCGCCGAGCGCTTCGACCTGCCGGTCGGCGTCTCGCTGCGGCGCCAGGGCCTGTTCGACCACGAGCACCCGAACTTCGCCGGCGAGGTCGGCATCGCGATCAACCCGGCGCTGGCGAAACGGGTCAAGGAGGCGGACCTGCTGCTCCTCGTCGGCGGGCGGATGAGCGAGATGCCCTCCTCCGGCTACACGCTGCTCAATATCCCCGAGCCGAAACAGACTCTGGTGCATGTGCATGGCGGCTCGGAGGAACTCGGCCGCGTCTACCGGCCGGCGCTCGCGATCAACGCCACGCCGAACGGCTTCGCCGCGCAGATCGAGGCCGTGCATCCGCCGGCGACGATCCGCTGGAGCGCCGAGACCCGCGCCGCCAACGCCGCCTATCGCGACTGGTCGGAGCCGAAGCCGCGCAATGTCGGCGGCGTCGAGATGGGCGCGGTGATGCGGGCGCTGCGCGACGTCCTGCCGAAGGACGCGATCCTCACCAACGGCGCCGGCAATTATTCGAACTGGGTGCATCGCTATCACCGCTTCTCCGGCCCTCGCACCCAGCTTGCGCCGACCTCCGGCTCGATGGGCTACGGCCTGCCGGCGGCGGTGGCCGCGAAGTTGCGCTTTCCCGAGCGCACCGTCATCGCCTTTGCCGGCGACGGCTGCTTCCAGATGACGAGCCAGGAATTCGGCACAGCGGCGCAGGAAGGCGCGGCGATCCTCGTCATCGTCGTCGACAACGCCATGTACGGCACGATCCGCGCGCATCAGGAGCGCAGCTATCCCGACCGCATCGAGGCGACGAAGCTGGTCAATCCGGATTTCGCCGCGCTTGCCCGCGCCTTTGGCGGCCATGGCGAGACGGTCGAGCGGACGGAGGATTTCCTGCCCGCCTTAGAACGCGCCCAGGCGAGCGGCAAGCCGGCCATCCTGCATCTGAAGGTCGACCCGGAAGCAATCTCGCCCTCGGCCACGCTCGCCGAGATCAAGGGCAAGCGGCTGAAGGAATAGGCGACATCCTCCGAGTTCGGCGAGGAGCGGCTAGAACAGGCTTTCCTGCGTCGGCGGCTTCGGCTTGGCGGCCCGTTTCGGCCGCGGCTCGGCGCCGCCGCCCGTGGCGATCGCGCCGATCTCGCCATCCTGGAACCTGATGGTTAACGCCTGGCCGCTCGTAACCTTCGCCGCCATGCGCACCGTCCTACCCTCGGCATCTGTCACCAGTGCGAAGCCGCGCGCCAGCACGTTCTTGTAGGAAAGCGTCTCCGCCACGCGCCAGACGGCGGCCAGCCGCTCCTGCCCGCGCCGGACGCGTTCGGCGACCGTCTCGATGCGGAGGCGGCCGGCGACGCGGGCAAACAGCGCACGCTTGCGTTCGGCGTGCACCTCGAGCGCCCGGCCCTGGCGCTCGCCAAGCGCCGCGAGCCGGTCGCGGGCGCGCAGCGTCAGGCGGTCGAGCGAGGCCGGCTGCAGACGGCCGGCGGTGCGCTCCAGCCGGCCGCGATGGGCGAGCGTGTTGGCGCCGAGCGCGCGGCCGATGCGGGCGGCGAGTTCGTCGAAGGCGCGGCGCGGGATGGCGAGCAGGTCGTCGAGACGTGGCAGGGCGCGGGTCGCGGCGCGGAGTTCCCGCCGGCGGCCCTCGACGAGGCGCAGCATGGCACCGTCGAGCCGACGGCCGAGGTCGTTCACCGTGCCGACCAGCTCCGAACGCACCGGAACCGCCATTTCGGCGGCGCCGGTCGGCGTCGGCGCGCGGAGATCCGCGGCGAAGTCGATCAGCGTCGTATCCGTCTCGTGGCCGACGGCGGAGATCAGCGGGATCTGCGACGCGGCCGCCGCACGCACGACGATCTCCTCGTTGAAGCCCCAGAGGTCTTCCAGACTGCCGCCGCCGCGCGCCACGATCAGAACGTCCGGGCGCGGAATCGCGCCATCGGGAGCAAGCGCATTGAAGCCGGCGATGGCAGCCGCGACTTCCGCCGCCGAGGTCTCGCCCTGCACCCGCACCGGCCAGACCAGCACGCGGACGGGGAAGCGGTCGTCGAGGCGATGCAGGATGTCGCGGATGACGGCGCCAGTCGGCGAGGTGACGACGCCGATGACGCGCGGCAGGTAGGGGATTGGCCGCTTGCGGGCCGAGTCGAACAGCCCCTCGGCGGCGAGCTTGCGCCGGCGCTCTTCCAGAAGCGCCATCAGCGCGCCGACGCCGGCCGGCTCCAGCGCCTCGATGACGATCTGGTATTTCGACGAGCCCGGGAAGGTGGTCAGCTTGCCGGTGGCGATGACCTCCATGCCCTCCTCGGGCCGGAAGCGCAGCTTGCCGAAATTCCCTTTCCAGATCACCGCCTCGATCTTGGCGCGATCGTCCTTCAGCGCGAAATAGGCGTGGCCCGAGGAGTGCGGGCCACGATAGCCCGAGATCTCGCCGCGCACGCGCACGAAGCCGAACGCATCCTCGACCGTGCGCTTCAGCGCCATCGAGATCTCGGTGACGGAATATTCGCCGGCGTTTGAGACGGGATCGGTCAAGTCGGTCGCGGCCTTGCTGATGTCGCCGGAAACCGGCGGCGGGTGGCTGTCGCCCCTGAATGCCCCCCCGTCCGATTCCGGTCAACCCGGCCGTTCCGCCCCGCCCTCGCCACCCACCTTGCGGCGCGGCCGGGCTCCGCGCTATCGAAGCGCATGTCGCGCTATGATTTCACCACCCAACGCCTGTTCATCGACGCGCCGCTCAACGCGGGCGCGCGCATCGTCATGGACAAGGGCCAGACCAACTATCTCGTCAACGTGCTGCGCATGCGCGAAGGCGACCCGGTGCTGATCTTCAACGGCCGCGATGGCGAATGGCGGGCGACGCTCGCCGAGGCCGGCCGCAAGGGCGCCGTGCTCACGGCGGACGAGCGCGCGCGCGAACAGACGCCGCCCTCGCAGCTCCACTACCTGTTCGCGCCGATCAAGCAGGCGCGGCTCGACTACATGGTGCAGAAGGCGGTCGAGATGGGGGCCGGGCTGATCCGGCCGGTGATCACCCGCCGCACCCAGGTGACGCGCCTCAACGACGACCGCCTCTCCGCCAACGCGATCGAGGCGGCGGAGCAATGCGGCGTGCTGTCGATCCCGGAGATCGCGCCGTCCGAACAGCTCGCCGCCCTGCTCGCCCGCTGGCCGAAGGACGAGCCCGAGCGTCGCATCATCTTCTGCGACGAGGACGAGACCGGCGCCGATCCCGTCTCGATCCTGCGCGGCCTGCCGAAGGGCCCGCTCGCCGTGCTGATCGGACCCGAAGGCGGCTTCTCGCCCGAGGAGCGCGAGACACTGCATAAGCTGCCCTTCGTCACCGCGATCCCACTCGGCCCGCGCATCCTGCGCGCCGACACGGCGGCGGTGGCGGCGCTTGCCCTCGTGCAGGCGACCTGTGGCGACTGGGTCGAAGCCTAGGCGGCAAGGTGGTAGATCGACGATCTACACCTTCCTGTTCAGATGACTTGCCGTCCGGCAAGGCATAGGACCGTCCGGTCCGCCGTTTCCAGAAGTAGAAAGCCCGCAGTTTAGATTCATTCCATTTTGGAATCGATCTAAGTTGCTGATATTCAAGCGAAATTCTATTGACGTCTATTCCGGATGATGGGATGCAGCCGGCGTTAGTCGCCGTGAAGCGTGGCGACCAGGGTTCCGCCCCCTCGGTGAACGGAGATCACGACGATGCCTAGCCTCGCCCGCCTTGCCCAGAGCGCCGCTGCCGCCGCGGTTCTGCTGACGTCCGCGCTGCCCGCGCTCGCCGATGGCGAAGTCAATGTCTACACGACGCGCGAGCCCGGTTTGATCCAGCCACTGCTCGACAGCTTCACCAAAGAGACTGGCATCAAGGCCAATGTGATCTTCGTCAAGGAAGGCCTCGCCGAGCGCGTCGCCACCGAGGGCGCCAACTCGCCGGCCGACCTGCTCTCGGTCGTCGACTACGGCAACCTGATCGAACTGGTCGATCGCGGCCTGACCCAGCCGGTCAAGACCGAGGCGCTCGAAGCCGCCATCCCCGCCAATCTGCGCGACGCCGACGGCCAGTGGTACGCGCTCTCGATGCGCGCCCGCGTGATCTACGCCTCGAAGGACCGGGTCAAGGACGAGACGCTGACCTATGAGGATCTCGCCGACCCGCGCTTCAAGGGCAAGGTCTGCATCCGCTCGGGCCAGCACCCCTACAACACCTCGCTGATCGCGGCGATGATCGAGAAGGACGGCGCCGACGCCACCAAGACCTGGCTGACCGACGTCAAGGGCAACCTCGCCCGCAAGGCCGGCGGCGGCGACCGCGACGTGGCGCGCGACATCCTCGCCAATCTCTGCGACGTCGGCATCGCCAATTCCTACTATGTGGGCCTGATGCGGTCGGGCAAGGGCGGCCCGGAGCAGCAGGAATGGGGCAACGCGATCCGCGTCATCCTGCCGACCTTCAAGGACAAGGCGGGCACGCATGTGAACGTCTCGGGCGCTGCCGTCGCCAAGAACGCGCCGAACAAGGAGAACGCCGTCAAGCTCCTGGAATTCCTCGCCTCGCAGGAAGCCCAGGAGATCTACGCCAAGGCGAACTTCGAATATCCGGTCCGCGCCGGTGTCGCCGCCGACCCGATCATCGCTGAGCTCGGCACACTGACCGTCGACCCGACGCCCCTGACCGCGATCGCCAACGACCGCAAGCAGGCGAGCGAACTGGTCGACGTCGTCGGCTTCGACGACTGATCGGCCGCATGTACCGACCGACCGGCGTCCCGCCCGTCCCCTCATGCCCCGGATCCTCCGGGGCATGACCGATTCCGCGATGACGGCGCCGCGGGCCGGCACCCGCTCCACCCGCTCCGACCACCTCTGGCTGGTCGGCTGCGCACTCGTCGCCCTGCTGGCGCTGGCGCCGATCCTCGGCCTCGTGTTCTTCGCCGCCCGCGGCTCCGGCACGCTGTGGCCACATCTGATCGCCAACGTGCTGCCGGCCGCGGCGCGCACGACGGCGCTGCTGCTCCTCGGCGTCGGCATCCTCGTCACCGCCATCGGCATCGGCGCCGCCTGGCTGGTGACGGCCTACCGCTTCCCCGGCCGGCGCATCCTCGAGTGGGCGCTGCTCTTGCCGCTCTCCGTGCCAAGCTACGTCATGGCCTATGCCTATCTCGACGTGGTGCACCCGATCGGGCCGCTGCAGACCGGCCTGCGCAACCTCCTCGGCATCACCGATCCGCGCGGCCTGCCCTTTCCCGACATCCGCTCGCTTGGCGGTGCCATCTTCCTGCTCGGGCTGATCCTCTATCCCTACGTCTACCTGCCGGTGCGGGCGCTCTTCGTCATGCAGTCGGCGTCGATGCTGGAGGCGTCGCGCACCCTCGGCGCCGACCGCTTCCGCACCTTCCGCACGGTGGCGCTGCCGCTGGCGCGCCCTGCTGTCGCCGTTGGCGTCAGCCTGGCGCTGATGGAGGCGCTGAACGATATCGGCGCCTCGGAATTCCTCGGCGTACGCACGCTCACCGTCGCGATCTACACCACCTGGGTGACGCGCTCCTCGATCGAGGGTGCGGCGCAGATCGCGCTCGTCATGCTCGCGATCGTCTTCGCGCTCGTCCTGATCGAACGGCTCGGGCGGCGCGGCATGAACTATTCCGGCCCACGCGGCAACAAGCCCGCCATGGCGCAGCCGCTGAGCGGCCTTTCCGGCCTCGTCGCCACGCTTCTATGCGCCGCGCCGATCCTGCTCGGCTTCGTCGTGCCGGCGAGCTATCTCGTCGTCTCCGCCTGGCGGCGTATCCAGCTCGGCGGCATCCCGGCCGATCTCTGGGTCTGGACCGGCAACAGTCTGCTCTTCGCGGCCGTCGCGGCGCTGATCACGGTCGGCGTGGGACTGTTCCTTGCCAGCGCCGGGCGGATGTCGCGCCGCAAGAGCCTGCACGGCCTGATCCGCCTCTCCGGCATCGGCTACGCCATTCCCGGCACGGTGCTGGCCGTCGGCCTGCTGGTGCCGATCGCCGGGCTCGACAACTGGATCGCCGACGCGATCAAGGGCATCTGGGGTCGCTCGCCCGGCCTGATCCTGATGAGTTCAGGCGCGGCGCTGATCCTCGCCTATTGCCTGCGCTTCCTGGCGATCTCGATCGGCGGCATCGAGGCGGGCTTCACCCGCATCTCGCCCTCGATCGACATGGCGGCGCATGCGCTCGGCGCCGGCACAGGCCGCCTCCTCGGCGGCATCCACGTGCCGCTGCTTTCGCCCGCCATCGCCGCCGCCGGCCTGCTCGTCTTCGTCGACTGCATGAAGGAACTGCCGGCGACGCTCCTGCTGCGGCCGTTCAACTTCGAGACGCTGGCCACCTATGTCTATGGCGAGGCGGCGCGCGGCACCTATGAGGATGGCGCCATCGCCGCGCTCGTCATCGTCGTCATCGGCATGCTGCCGGTCGCCCTCCTCGCCCGCGCCGGGACGCGGGCGGAGAAGCGGACGATCGTCGGCTAGATATCGCTCACACCGCCAGTTCCGGCAGGTCGCGATAGAGCGTCAGCGCTTCCGGATTGGCCAGCGCTTCCTGGTTCTTCACCGGCCGGCCATGCACGACCTCGCGCACCGCGAGCTCGACGATCTTGCCGGACTTGGTGCGCGGGATATCGGCGACGGCGACGATCCGGGCCGGGACATGGCGCGGCGAGGCGCCCGTGCGGATGCGGTCGCGGATCGCCTTCTCGAGCACTGCGTCGAGGGCCACGCCGTCGCGCAACCGCACGAACAGCACGACGCGGACGTCATTGTCCCACTCCTGCCCGATCGCCAGCGCCTCCAGCACTTCCGGCACCTGCTCGACCTGGTTGTAGATCTCGGCCGTGCCGATGCGGACACCGCCCGGATTGAGCGTCGCGTCCGAGCGGCCATGGATGATCAGACCGCCATGCGGCGTCCACTCGGCGAAGTCGCCATGGCACCAGACATTGTCGAAGCGGTCGAAATAGGCGGCGTGGTAGCGGCTGCCGTCCGGATCGTTCCAGAAGCCGATCGGCATGGAGGGAAAGGCGAGCCGGCAGACGAGTTCGCCCTTGCCCTGCGCGAGCGGCCTGCCGTCCTCGTCCCAGACGTCGACCGCGAGGCCGAGGCCCGGCCCCTGGATCTCGCCCTTCCACACCGGCTTGCCGGGAATGCCGAGCACGAAGCAGGAGACGATGTCGGTGCCGCCCGAGATCGAGGCGAGATGGATGTCGCGCTTGATGCCGTCATAAACGAAGGAGAAGCTCTCCGGCGCCAGAGGCGAGCCGGTCGAGGTCATCATCGCGAGCGTCGAGAGGTCGTGCGTCTCGATCGGCTTCAGTCCGGCCTTATGGATCGCGTCGATGAACTTGGCCGAGGTGCCGAACATCGTCATCCGCTCAGCGTCGGCATAGTCGAACAGGATGTTGCCGTCGGGATGGAACGGCGAGCCGTCATAGAGCAGCAGCGTCGCGCTGGTTGCGAGGCCGGAGGCGAGCCAGTTCCACATCATCCAGCCGCAGGTGGTGAAGTAGAACAGCCGGTCGCCGTCGCCGATGCCGCAATGGAGATGGATTTCCTTGATGTGCTGGAGGAGCGTGCCGCCGGCCGAATGGACGATGCATTTCGGCACGCCCGTCGTGCCCGACGAGAACATCACATAGAGCGGCGCGCCGAAGGGCATCGGCGTGAAGGCGACCGGCTTGGCGGCGAAGGGGGCGAGGAAATCGTCGAGCGCGACGCCGTTCGGAAGCGACGCTGCGACGGCGGAGGCCGTGCCGAGATAGGGCACGATCACCGCGGCCTTCAGCGAGGGCAGCGCCGGCACGATCTCTTGGAGCTTCGCGGCAATGTCGATCGTCTTGCCCGCATAGTAATAGCCGTCGCAGGCGATGAAGACCGTCGGCTCGATCTGGCCGAAGCGGTCGAGCACGCCGCGCGGGCCGAAATCCGGCGAGCAGGACGACCACACCGCGCCGATCGAGGCGGTCGCCAGCATCGCGGCGATCGTCTCCGGCATGTTCGGCATCATCGCGGCGACCCGGTCGCCTGGCCCGACGCCGGCGGTGGCGAGCGCCTGTTGCAGGCGCGATACCAGCGCATGGAGATCGTCCCAGCTCAGCCGCCGCTTCACCCGCTCCTCGCCCCAGAACACCAGCGCGTCTTCCGCGCCCGTTTTCTTCAGGAGGTTTTCGGCGAAGTTCAGCGTCGCGTCAGGGAAGAAGCGCGCGCCCGGCATGCGATCCCCATCGACGAGACGGCGCTCGCCCTTATCGCCGACGACGCCACCAAAGTCCCAGACCAGATCCCAGAACCGGGCGCGATCGGCAAGCGACCAGGCATGAAGCGCGTCGTGGTCCGGCAGCGCCCGCCCGGCCCGCTCGGCCGCGGCGGCCCGGAAACGCGTCATCGGATGCGCCGCCATCCGGGCTTCGGACGGCCGCCACAGCGGTTCCTGGACGGCGATTGCGGCGGTCTCGAACGTCATGACGTGGTCAGGCTCCCGGACAGGTTGCAGTGCGGCATGATTGCGCCGACAGCCCATGGATATCCGCAGCCTATCCCCGAGTCACGCCCGAAACATGGCTGCCATGACCGAGAAAAGCCTTGCGAAATCACGGAATTCTGCCTATCGGGAAACCATTCGGTCGTAGCACCTTCCGAAACGTGAGGGGCGGTCGACACCGGGCCAAATGAAGAAAATCCTGCTAGCCATCCTGGCGATTCTCGTCATCTGCGTCGGCTTCGGGCTGATCGCGCCCAAGCTGGTCACCATCGAGGCGGTCCGCCGCTCCATCACGCGCGAGGTCGCCGGCTGGAGCGGGCGCGCGCTGACCTTCGACGGCACGCCGACGGTCGCCTTCACGCCCTACCCGACAGTCACCTTCGAGACGGTCCGCATCGGCTCCAACAGCGACGCGCAGCCGCTGGTCGAGATGGAGAGCCTGCAGGCCGAGTTGAGCCTGATGTCGCTGCTGGTCGGCCATGTGCGGCCGTCCGCCCTGGTGCTGGAAAAGCCGGTCTTCCGCTTCACCGTCGACGAGCGCGGCGCCGCCAACTGGACGCTGCCGCGCGCGCTCCGGGGCGATTCCGAACTCGGCCGGCTGATCATCCATGCCGGCACGCTGCATTATACCGTCGGCGGCCAGCCCGAACTCCGGCTCGCCAATGTCGACGCCGACGTCAACTGGCCCGACCCGAGCGCGACCGCCAGCATCAAGGGCAGCGCCCGCTGGCAGGACGAGAATTTCGACTTCAACGGCTCGATCGGCACGCCGCTCGACCTGGTCGGCGGCAAGCCCACGGCGCTTCGCTTCGCCATCGCCTCGACGCCGCTGCGAGCCTCGTTCAACGGCACCATCCGCAACCTGGCGAACCCGGAGGGCGAGGGACAGCTCTCGGTGACGACCCCGTCTATCCGCCGCCTCGCCGGCTTCTTCGACATGCCGATGGGCGAGGGTTCGACGCTCGGCAGCGCCTCGATCGAATCTCAGGCGAGCCTCGCCGCCGGCATCCTGACCTTCGCCGATGCCAAGATCAGCGTCGACGGCAATGACGGCGAAGGCGTGCTGTCGCTCGAGCGCGTCGCCGGCCGCCCGTCGATCCAGGGCACGCTCGCCTTCGAGAGCCTCGACCTCTCCGCCTATGCCGAGGCGCTGGCGAGCGCGGTCACCGCGGTGCGCGCGGCCCCGGACCAGCCCTTCGCGATCGGCTCGCTGGACGAGGGCGACGTGGACCTCCGCGTCTCCGCCTCGCAGGTCCTGCTCGGCAGCGCCCGCCTCGGCCGCACCGCCGCCTCGGCGACGATCCGCGACGAGCGGCTGACGCTCTCGATCGGCGAGGCACAGCTCTATGGCGGCCGGCTTTCGGCCAGCCTGTCGGCCTCGCTCAAGGACGAGGCGGCCTCGACCTCGCTGCAGGGCCGCGTCGACGGCCTGCCGGTGCGCGCCGCGCTCTCCGACCTGTTCGGCATCGGCCAGATCGACGGCACCGGCAGCGGCACGGTCAATCTCTCGGCGCATGGCACCAGCTGGAACAGCCTGATGGCCTCGCTTGCCGGCAGCGGCCAGGCGAAGATCACCGACGGCACCTTCGACGGCATCAACATCGGCGCGCTGTCGCAGCAGATCACCGCCGATGGCACGATCAGCGGCAATCTGCTCGGCGGCTCGACGAAGTTCACCGAGGCGGACGGCACCTTCGAGGTCTCATCGGACCAGGTCGCCGCCGCGCCGATCACCGTCAGGGGCACCGGCTATTCGATCGACCTGACCGGCAAGGCGCTGCTGCAGGCGCCGACGATCAGCGCCCGCGGCACGCTGGCGATCGAACGCGGCGGCGCCCCGACGAGCACCCCGGTCACCGTGCCCTTCCTCATTGGCGGCAGCTGGGAACAGCCGACCCTGGTGCCGGATTTCAGCGGCCTTTCGCGCCGCAGCGAGCAGGCCCCGCCTTCCGGCGAGGGTGCACTCCGCAACCTCGCCGACGCGCTTCTGCCCGCCCTGCGCTGAGCCCTCGCCCGTTCGGGCGATCGCCGTCCCGCAAGCCCGCCAGAATGGGCTATTCGGCCGGAGGCGTTTCAAAGGCGGGACGGGATAGCTTCTCGACATGGTCCCGGACATCAACCGGCCAGGCGTCGATCCGTTGCCGGAAGACCTCCGCATCGCCGGCGAACAGGGCGCGGCTGGCGTCCTCGTAGAGCGGCAGGTCGCCGGCCATTGCGGTCATGAAACGAAGCGTCGTCTCCCGGGCGCGACGGATCCGCTCCCCGCCCTCGGAGGCGCGTCGCGCTTCGTCCACCAGCCGGCGCAGCGTCACCGACGCGCCGCCGGGCTGGCCGTTCAGCCACTCCCAATGCCGCGGCAGCAGCGTCACCTCGCGCGACACCACGCCGAGCTTCGGGCGCCCCGGTCCGCGCGACGGCGGCGCGTCTTCCGCCGGTTCCTTGCTGGCTTCCTCCGCCGGCGCCGGCTGCAGCCGCGCCAGCACGTCCTGCGCCGTGCCGCGGAAATCGACCTCGATCGGCCGGCTCGTCTCGTCGTCGAAGAGCAGCACGGGATCGCCGCCGCGTTCGAGCGCCTCCTTGCTCTTCAGCGCCACCTCCGGCAGCACGCCGGAGGCAATCCGCGTCAGGCCCTGGAAGGCCGTGCAGTAGATGGTTTTCGCAACGCCCATGGCCGCATCTCCTCAATCAAGATGCGCAAATTACCCGGATAAAACAAGATCGTCAATATTACCCGGGTATTTTAGACCAAGCGCTCAGCCCGTCTGGAAGGCCAGGCGCTCGGCCCGCTGGCGCTCGACCTCGCGCCGCTTGGTGACGATCGAGGCGATAATGACGCCGGTCGTGACGATGCCGATCAGGATCGTGCAGATGGCGTTGATCTCCGGCGTCACGCCGAGGCGCACTTGGCTGTAGATCTTCATCGGCAGTGTCGTGGCGCCCGGACCGGTGGTGAAGCTCGAGATCACGAGGTCGTCCAACGACAGCGTGAAGGCGAGCATCCAGCCCGCCACCACGGCCGGCAGGATCAGCGGCAGCGTGATGGTGAAGAAGGTGCGGAGCGGCGGGCAGCCGAGATCGAGCGCCGCCTCCTCGAGGCTGCGGTCGAAGCTGACCAGGCGCGACTGCACCACCACGGCGACGAAGCACATGGAGAAGGTGATGTGGGCCAACGTCAGCGTCCAGAAGCCGCGCGCGAAGCCGATGGCGACGAACAGCAGCAGCATGGCGAGGCCGGTGATGACCTCGGGCATGACGAGCGGCGCGAATACCATGCCGGAGAACAGTGTGCCGCCCGGGAAGCGCCCGTAGCGCACGAGGGCGATCGCCGCCATCGTCCCGAGTATGGTGGCGAAGGTCGCCGACAGCAGCGCCACGCGGATCGTCACCCAGGCCGCGTCGAGCAGGCCCTGGTTGCTGAGCAGCGCGACATACCAGTGCGTCGAGAACCCGCCCCACACCGTCACCAACTTCGAGGCGTTGAACGAATAGATCACGAGCAGCACGATCGGCAGGTAGAGGAACGCGAAGCCGAGCGTGATCGCGGTGATGTTGAACCAGGACGGACCGCGTCTCATCGTCCACCTCCAATGGCGGCCGGACGACCGGCCTGAAGCGGGAGCAGCCGCATAGCCTATTCCGTCACTTTCTTCTGCGCGTTCTGGAACAGCATGATCGGCACCACCAGGATCGCCAAGAGCACGACGGCGACGGCGGACGAAACCGGCCAGTCTCGGTTCGAGAAGAACTCGGCCCAGAGCGTCTTGCCGATCATCAGCGTATCGGAACCGCCGAGTAAGTCCGGGATGACGAACTCGCCGACCGCCGGGATGAACACGAGGAAGCAGCCGGCGACGACGCCGGGCAGCGACAGCGGGAAGGTGATCTTCCAGAACGCCTGGATCGGCGGGCAGCCGAGATCGGCCGCCGCCTCGAGCAGCGTCTCGTCGAGCTTCTCCAGTGTCGCATAGAGCGGCAGGATCATGAACGGCAGGTACGAGTAGACGATGCCGATATAGACGGCGAGCGTCGACGGCATGATGTTGAGCGGCTGGTCGATGACGCCGAGCCAGAGCAGCAGCTGGTTCAGCAACCCCTCCGGCTTCAGGATGCCCATCCACGCATAGACGCGGATCAGGAACGAGGTCCAGAAGGGCAGGATCACCAGCATCAAGAGCGTCGGTCGCCATTCGCGCTTGGCGCGCGCCATGCCATAGGCGATCGGATAGCCGACAAGGAGGATCAGGAACGTCGAGATCAGCGCGATCTGCAGGCTCGACAGATAGGATTTCCAGTAAAGCGCGTCCTCCGTCAGGAAAACGTAGTTGTCGAAGCTGAACTCCTGGAACTGCTCCCACAACGCACCGAGACCGGAGGTGAAATCCAGCACCGGCGTATAGGGGGGCATGGCGATCGCGGTGGTCGAGACCGAGATCTTCAGCACGATCAGGAACGGTGCCAGGAACAGCAGGATCAGCCAGAGATAGGGCACCGCCACGACCAGCCACCGGAGCCAGCCTGCGTGCCCCGGCGTCACCGGATCCGTCGTCATCGCCATGGCGTCACCTCGTCAGCACGACGCCGCCGTCACGCGACCAGGTCAGCCAGACCTTGTCGTCCCACGTGATCGGCCGCTCGACGAGGCGTGTGGTATTGGTGATCGTCGCCTTGACCGTCGCGCCGGTGGAGAGGCGGACGTGATAGATCGAGACGTCGCCAAGATAGGCGATGTCCCAGACCTCGCCGGTGACGGCGTTGACGTTCGGATCGGCGGGCGGGGTCAGCGAGATCGCGACCTTCTCCGGCCGCACCGCGAACCAGGCCGTATCGCCGACCTTGGCGCCGCCGTCCTGGGTCACCTGCACCTTGGCGCCGGTGCCGGTGCAGTCTAGCGTCGTGATGCCGCCCTCGATCGCGCTGATCGTGCCCTCGATCAGGTTGATCTCGCCGATGAAGTCGGCGACGTAGCGCGAATTCGGCTGCTCGTAGATCTCGGCAGGCGTCGCGATCTGCACGATCTTGCCGTGGTCCATGACGGCGATGCGGTCGGCGACCGTCATCGCCTCTTCCTGGTCGTGCGTGACGATGACAAAGGTCATGCCGAGCTTGACCTGGAGGTCGATCAGCTCGAACTGGGTTTCCTCGCGCAGCTTCTTGTCGAGCGCGCCGAGCGGCTCGTCGAGCAGCAGCACCTTGGGCTTCTTGGCCAGCGAGCGGGCCAGCGCGACGCGCTGCCGCTGGCCGCCCGACAGCTGGTGCGGCTTGCGCTTGGCGAATTTCTCGAGCTTCACCAGCGCCAGCATCTCGTCGACGCGCGCCGCGATCTCGGGCTTCGGCATGCCGTCCTGCTTCAGGCCGAAGGCGATGTTGTCCCAGACATTCATGTGGGGGAACAGCGCGTAGGACTGGAACATCATGTTGGTCGGCCGCCGGTAGGGCGGCACGCCGACGAGGTCCTGCCCGTCGAGGCGGACCTGGCCGCTGGTCGGCTCCTCGAAGCCGGCGATCATCCGCATCAGCGTGGTCTTGCCGCAGCCGGACGGACCGAGCAGCGCGAAGAACTCGCGCTCGTAGATGTTGAGCGAGAGATCGTCCACGGCCGTGAAGTCGCCGAACGTCTTGGTGACGTTCTGAAACTGGATGAAGGGCTTGGCCGTGGGGTCGTTCCAGGGCGCGAAAGCGCGCCTGATGGGCCCCAGCGACTTGCCCGCCGTTAGCGACTTACCTGCCATGAGGCCTCTACCCCCGGATTCGATACCCATCGTGAAAGGGCCCGGTACAAGACCGGGCCCCTTTTGTCTACTGGATCACGTGCCGCTCTTGATCTTGGTCCAGAGCCGGGTGACGACACGCTGGACCTTGGGGTCGTTCGGCGTCGTCGTGTAGAGCTTCTTCATCACCGCATCGTCCGGGTAGATCGTCTTGTCATCGAGGATCTCCTTGTCGATGAAGGCCTTCGAATCCTTGTTTCCGTTGGCATAGGAAACGTAGTTCGTCGCCTTGGCGATGACTTCGGGCCGCTGGATGTAGTTGATGAAGGCGTGCGCGGCTTCCGGGTTCGGCGCGTCCTTCGGGATGGCCATCGAATCCATCCAGAGCAGCGCGCCTTCCTTCGGGATCGCATAGGCGACCTCGACATTGTTGCCGGCTTCCGCGGCGCGGTCGCGCGCCTGGATGACGTCGCCCGAATAGCCGAAGGCCAGGCAGATATCGCCATTGGCGAGCGCCTGGATGAACTCCGACGAATGGAACTTGCGGATATAGGGGCGGATCGACATCAGCAGCTCGCCCGCCTTCTCGATCTCGGCCGGATCCTTCGAATCCGGCGGCAGGCCGAGATAGCTGAGCGCGGCCGGGATCACGTCATCCGGCGAATCCAGCATGTAGACGCCGCAATCCTTGAACTTGGAGACGACTTCCGGCTTGAAGAACATGTCCATGGAGTCGACCGGCGCGTCCGGCATGATCTCCTTGATCTTCGCGACGTTGTAGCCGGTGCCGGTGGTGCCCCACATGTAGTTCACGGCATATTCGTTGCCAGGATCGTAGGTGGCGAGCCGGGTCGTGATCTCGTCCCACATGTGCGAGAGATTCGGGATCTTCGACTTGTCGAGCTTCTGGAACACGCCGACTTCGATCATGCGCATCAGGTTGCGATCGGTCGGAACGACGATGTCGTAGCCCGAGCCGCCGGCCAGCATCTTCGTCTCGAGGATCTCCATCGAGTCGTAGACGTCGTAGACGACCTTGATGCCGGTTTCCTTGGTGAAGTCCTCGATGATCGACGTATCGATATAGTCGGACCAGTTGAAGATGCGGACTTCCTTGTCGGCGGCGACTGCGCCGCTGGCGGCTCCGACCATCAGCACCGCGGCGAGCGCGCCGCGGAAGGCATTCTTGACCATTACGTTCCCCTCTGTGAGGCCCTGCCCAGCCGGGCGCACAAGACCCCTGACCCATTCCAAGTTTCAGACGTTAGAAGGGATTTCCTGCTACCTCAACCGATTATAGCGCCCGTCCGCAAGGACCTGACGCCGCACGCGACGAGGGCAAGTTGACTTCGCTCCGGCGCTGGCGACACTCCGGGGAAAGAGGCGTTACAGTCGAGGAGAGATCGTGGGTAAACGGAAGAAGGGCGCCAAGGTTGTGGACGGCAACGTCCGCGGCGTCAAAACGCTGGACGAGGCGCGCGACTGGCTCAAGGCGCGCGGCATCGAGGACATCGAATGCGTCGTCCCCGACCAGGCCGGCGTCGCCCGTGGCAAGATGATGCCCGTGCAGAAATTCCTCGCCGGGCCGACCATGTCGATGCCGGGCTCGATCCTGACCCAGACGATCACCGGCGACTATCCCGACGACGACGACCGCTTCCAGAGCGACGCCGCCGACCAGGACGTCATGTTCGAACCGGACCTGTCGACGCTCTGCGTCGTGCCCTGGGAAACCGACCCGACGGCGCAGGTGATCCACGACGCCTATCACCGCGACGGCCGCTCGGTCGAGACCGCGCCGCGCCAGGTGCTGCGCCGGATCGTCGAGCTCTACGCCCATCAGGGCTGGCAGCCGGTGGTCGCGCCTGAGCTCGAATTCTACCTCGTCAAGCCGAACACCGATCCCGACTACCAGCTCGAGCCGCCGACCGGGCGCTCTGGCCGACCCGAGGCGGCGCGCCAGTCCTATTCGATCGCCGCGATCAACGAGTTCGACGACCTGTTCGACGACATCTACGATTTCTCCGAGCAGCAGGGCCTGGAGATCGACACGCTCATCCACGAGGAGGGCGCGGCGCAGATGGAGATCAACCTGCTGCACGGCGACCCGCTGGCGCTCGCGGACCAGGTCTTCCTGTTCAAGCGCACGATCCGCGAGGCGGCGCTCCGGCACGACATGTACGCCACCTTCATGGCGAAGCCTATGTCGCGCGAGCCTGGCTCGGCCATGCACATCCACCAGTCCGTCATCGACGTGACGACCGGGCAGAACATCTTCTCCGACGAGGACGGCAACCCGACCTCGAAGTTCTTCGCCTTCATCGGCGGCTCGCAGAAATACCTGCCGGCCGTGCTCTGCATGCTGGCGCCCTATGTGAATTCCTATCGCCGCCTGGTGCGCTCGTCCTCCGCGCCGGTGAACACGCAATGGGGCTACGACAACCGCACCGTGGGCCTGCGCGTGCCGAATTCCGGCCCCGCAGGGCGACGGCTGGAAAACCGCCTGCCCTCCTCCGACGCCAACCCCTATCTCGCCATCGCCGCGTCGCTTGCCTGCGGCTATCTCGGCCTGATGGAAGGGCTGAAGGTCGGCGACCCGGTCACCGGCTCGGCCAACTCCGACGAGATCGACCTGCCACGCGGCCTGCTCGAGGCGGTGGCGCTGTTCGAGGAGCAGGAAGAGCTGGCGGAGATCTTCGGCGAACGCTTCGTCGCGACCTATGGCGCGATCAAGCGGGCCGAATACGAGACCTTCATGCAGGTGATCAGCCCCTGGGAACGCGAGTTCCTGCTGCTGAACGTCTGAGCGCGTTCCCGCGCATCGGTTGCCGGTTCGCGCCAACGGAGCGTGACCGAACATGATATGGCGCGCCGGATCCTCCGACGCGCCATCCAAGATCCAGCAACCGGGGCCGCCTGACGGCCCAGCCTATGGCGATGCACGCATGAACCGACCCCACGCGCCCTCCTGGTACGCCGCGACCGCCGACCAGACGCTCGCCTTCGCGCCGCTGGACGGCGACACGCGCGCCGACATCGCCATCATCGGCGGCGGCTATACCGGGCTGTCGGCGGCGCTGCACCTCGCCGAGGCCGGCCTCGACGTCGTGCTGATCGAGGCGGAAAAGGTCGGCTGGGGTGCGTCGGGACGCAATGGCGGCCAGCTCCACACCGGCCAGCGCCGCGACCAGGAATGGCTGGAGAAGCGCCTCGGCCTGCCGGCAGCCCATCGCCTCTGGAACCTCGCCGAGGAGGCGAAGGCGCTCGTCCACCAGCTGATCGACAAGCACGGCATCGACGCCGAATGGCGGCCGGGCCTCGTCGAGGCGGTGCACAAGGCACGCCTCGTCGACGAAGAGCGGCACTATGTCGAGAAGCTGAACCGCGACTACGGCTATGCCGCGGCCGAATGGATCGGACCCGAGAAGCTGGCCCCGATGATCGGCACCGACGCCTATTACGGCGGCCGGATCGACCGCACGGCCGGCCACCTGCATCCCCTCAAATTCGCGCAAGGCCTGGCCAGGGCCGCGGCGAAAGCCGGCGCCCGCATCCACGAGCAGACGGCAGCGAAGAAGCTGGTCGAGGGCGGCGGCGCGCCCGTCATCGAGACGCTGCGCGGCCGGATCACGGCCGAGATCGTCATCCTCGCCGGCAACGGCCTGCTCGACGGCATCGACCAGGAGACCGAGACCCGGGCGATGCCGATCAAGAACTACATCCTGACGACGGCGCCGATCGGCGCCGGCCAGCCGGGCGGGCTGATCCCCGGCGGCGAGGCGGTCTCGGATTCGCGCTTCGTCGTCTACTACTGGCGCCCGACCCCGGACGGCCGCATCCTGTTCGGTGGCGGCGAGACCTATACGCGCTCGGACCCGGCCGACATCGCCGCCTTCGTCCGCCACCACCTGACCAAGATCTACCCGGCGCTCGGCGGTGCGCGCATCGACCATGCCTGGGGCGGCACACTCGCCGTCACCGTCAACCGCCTGCCCTTCCTGCGCAAGGTGCGCTCCGGCGTCTATGCCGCGTCCGGCTATTCCGGCCAGGGCGTCGCGCTCGCGCCGTTCGGCGGAAAGATCCTGGCCGAGGCGATCCTCGGCGACCCGGCGAAGCTCGACGCCTTCGCCGCCCTTCCCTGCCCGCGCTTCCCCGGCGGCAAGCTGCTGCGCTGGCCAGCACTCGTCGCCGGCATGAGCTGGTACGCTCTGCGCGACCGCCTCTAGCGGCCGGCACCCGGGCGACGCAGCGTCCCGCTCGACTGATAGCGCTAGCAATCGGCGACTATCTGTCGCAGCGCCTGTTGAGCGCGCGGCATCGATGTGCCACTCTCGCACCAGACCGCAGCGGCCAGGGGCCAGGAGGCAACCCTCCGGCCGGGACGCATGCGCGCCGCTCCTAGGCGGCGGAACGGCAGCCATAGCCGTGGTCGCGGAACGCATTGATCCAATGGGAGGGATTCAATTGTTCAGGAAACTCGCGGTACTTGTAGCCGGCGCGATGCTAGCGCTAGCAGTGCCTGCGGTTGCGCAGGCCAAGACGTTCTACTGGATTTCGCACGGCACCTCGGCCGACCCGGTCTGGACCTATTTCCTCGCCGGCGCGCAGCAATGGGCGAAGGACACGGGCAACACCGTGAACACCTCGTTCCACCAGGGCAACGTCGCCTCGCACCAGGAAGCGGTGCGCGCCGCCATCGCCGCCAAGGCCGACGGCATCGTCACGACCAGCCCCGATCCGGGCAGCCTGGTCGAGGTGGCCAAGGAAGCGAACGCGGCGAAGATTCCGATCATCAACTTCAACACGCCTGACCCGTCGGCCAGCTTCGACGCCTATGTCGGCGGCGACAACGTCGTGTTCGGCCGCGCCTGGGCGCAGTACCTCGTCGACAAGGGCCTGGTGAAGAAGGGCGATTTCGTCTGGATGCCGGTCGAGATTCCGGGCGCCACCTATGGCGTGCAGGAAGAGGAAGGCATCAAGAGCGTGTTCGGTCCGCTCGGCATCAACTATGAGGTCACCGAAGCGACGCTCGACCAGGCCGAGGTGATCACCCGCATGGTCGATTACCTCACCGCCAACCGCTCCAAGGTCAACGCGATCATCGGTCTCGGCGACCTCGTCACCGGCTCGATCAAGCGCGTCTTCGACCAGGTCGGCGTCAAGCCGGGCGAAATCCCGGTCGTCGGCTGGGGCAACTCGCTCGACACCACCCAGGAAGTGCTGAACGGCTACGTCAACGCCGCGCAGTGGCAGGACCCGCAGGCGACCAGCTATGTCGCCCTGTCGCTCGCCAACATGGCGGCGGGCGGCATTCCGCCGGGTTTCAACGTCATCACCGGCGCCCTCTACGAGAAGGACACCGCGCAGGTCTACGACAACATCCTGTCGGGCAAGTAATCCCGCCTGGAACGGCATCCGCGGCCCCGCCGCGGATGCCCCATCTCGACGGCCGCATGACCGCGTTGCGCGCGGCGGCGACCTGCCTGCCCTCATGACATCTCGGTCTGCCCCGTGGAAAACCGTTCCCTCATCCAGCGCTTCGTCTCGAAGCCGGAGTTCGGCCCGCTCGTCCTGCTGGTCGCGGAGATCGCCGTCTTCTGGTCGATCAACCCGGACTTCCTGTCGCCGCTCAACATCTCCAACACGCTGTCCTTCACCGTCGAGCTCGGCCTGATCGCTCTCGCCATGACGCTCCTGATGACGGCAGGCGAGTTCGACCTTTCGGTCGGCTCGGTCTTCGGTTTCGCGCCGGTGCTGATGTGGACGCTGTTCAACTCCGGCATCACCTCGCTCGAGGTCGCCTTCGTGATCGCGCTCGCCGTCGCGGCACTGATCGGGCTTGCCAACGGCCTGTTCGTGACGCGGATCAAGATCTCGTCCTTCCTCGTCACGCTCGGCATGCTGCTGGTCGTGCGCGGCGTCGCGCTGTTCATCTCCGACGGCTTCCCGCAGCGGACCTGGAGCGCGGGGCAGCACTGGCTCGCCCATGTGCTCGTCGGCGATTTCTATGTCGGCCCGTTCCGCATCTACATGTCGCTGTTCTGGTTCATCGGTTTCGCCCTGCTGCTCGGCTATGTGCTGACCCAAACCAAGGCCGGCAACTGGATCCAGGCGACCGGCGGCAATCCTGGCGCGGCGCGGGCGCGCGGCGTCAACGTCAACCGGACCAAGGTGCTGCTCTTCATGCTGTCGGCGACGATGGCGTCGTTCGCTGGCGTGATCAGCTCGATCCGCACCTCCGCCGCCAACCCGAACAGCGGCGCCGGCTACGAGCTCGAGGTCATCGCCATGGTGGTGATCGGCGGAACGGCGCTGATGGGCGGCCGCGGCACAATCATCGGCACCGTGCTCGGCGTGTTCATCCTGCGCGTCATGCGCAACGGCATCGTGCTGATCGGCGTGCCCGGCCTCGCCTACAACATCTTCATCGGCGCGATCATCCTCGGCATGATGACGCTGCACTCCATCCTCGAGCGCCGGCACCAGGCGGGGACCTGATCGATGACAGACCTCATCCGCATGGAGCATGTCTCCAAGGCCTACGGCAAGATCCAGGCGCTGAAGGACGTCGACTTCACCGTCCGCGAGAACGAGATCGTCGGCCTGCTCGGCGACAACGGCGCCGGCAAATCGACGCTGATCAAGGTGCTTTCCGGCGCCGTGCCCTCGACCAGCGGCGACATCTATGTGCGCGGCAAGAAGGTGAGCATCCGCTCGACCACCGACGCGATCGCCAACGGCATCGAGACGATCTACCAGGACTCGGCCCTGGTCACGCAGCTCTCGATCGCGCGCAACCTGTTCCTCGGCCGTGAGCCGGTGAAGGGACCGCGATTCCTGAACCGCCTCGACCACGCCGCCATGGACGCGGTCGCCCGCGACCTGTTGAAACGCGTCGGCATCAGCAAGAACATCCCGCCCTCGACGCCGGTCGGGTCGCTTTCCGGCGGCGAGCGCCAGGCGGTGGCGATCGCGCGCGCCATGTATTTCGAGAGTGACCTGATCATCCTCGACGAGCCGACCAACAATCTCGGCGTCGCGGAGACCCAGGGCGTGCTGCGCTTCGTGCGCAACGCCCGCAAGTCCGGCCATTCCTGCATCTTCATCGCCCACAACATCCACCACGTCTTCCAGGTGGTGGACCGGATCGTGGTGATGCGCGGTGGCCGCGTCGTCGCCGACGACATCAACCCGAAGGAAACGAGCGTCGAGGACGTCGAGCGCATCATCACCGGCATGACCGACGAGGAACTGGAGCAGGCGCTCGGCGTCAACAACCACTAAGCCGGGCGAGATCCGAGGTCGCGCTCCGGGGAGACCACTTCCCGGACCGATCTGCCAAACTCCACCATCATCCTGAGGTGCCCGGCGAAGCCGGGCCTCGAAGGAGGGTCCGGGAGGCTGATTTGATGCGACGACGGCACCGAGTCTGAGCTTTTCGGAGTTTCGCTGGATCCTCCTTCGAGGCTTCGCTTCGCGAAGCACCTCAGGATGATGGCCGTAGCGAGGTCAGGCTGCCAGCCAACCGATCAGGGTTTGGCGGTTCCGCGCGGGACCGCCCTCTCACCCCAGCCTTGCCACCGCCTCGGCCGCGAGCATGCGGACAAGGTCTCCGGCCGGCATCGGCCTCGCCAGCCGCGCCGCCTGGCCGGACCAGAGCGGCATGAAATCGCCGGAGCCCTGCGGCTCGGTCGCCGCCCGCAGCGGCGCGACGGCGCCGCCTGCGAGCGGAAAGGCGGGCGCGTCCGCCGAAAGCGGTCCGACGTCCCGCATCAGCCGATTGACGACGCCGCGCGCCGGTCGGCCGGTGAAAACGTTGGTGATCGCCGTCTCGTCGGCCGCCGTCCGATCGAGCGCGCGCCGATGCGGGGGCGCGACCTTCGCCTCGGGCGCGAAGAGGAAGGCCGTGCCGATCTGCACGGCCGAAGCGCCGAGCGCCAGCGCGGCGACGACGCCGCGCGCATCCGCGATGCCTCCCGCCGCAATCACCGGCACGCCGACCGCGTCCACCACCTGCGGCACCAGCGCGAAGGTGCCGACCTGGCTGGCGACGTCCTCCGTCAGGAACATGCCGCGATGGCCGCCCGCCTCGGCGCCCTGCGCGATGATCGCGTCGCAACCCTCCGCTTCCAGAAAGCGCGCCTCGGCCACCGTCGTCGCCGACGAGATCACCTTCGCCCCGGTTGCCCGGACCCGATCGAGCAGACGCCGGGCCGGCAGGCCGAAATGGAAGCTGACGATCTCGGGCCGAAGCGCCTCGACCACGGCCAGAAAGGCGTCGTTGAACGGTTCGCGGCTCGATGCGGAGAGCGGCATGTCGGGATCGAGGCCGAGGTCGCGATAGTATGGCGCAAGCCGCGCCCGCCAGGCGGCGTCGCGGGCCGGATCCGGCTGCGGCGGCCTGTGGCAGAAGAAGTTCAGGTTGAGCGGCTTCGCCGTCAGTGCGCGATACGCGGCGATATCGGCACGCGCCTGCTCGGGCGTGATCGTTGCCGAGGCGAGCGCCCCGAGGCCACCGGCTTCCGCTACCGCGCTCGCGAGCGCCGGCGTGCCGAAGCCAGCCATCGGGGCGAGCAGGATCGGGTTCTCGATCCCGAAAAGCTCGAGGATACGGCGATCGGGCCAATCGGACATGCGGTTCTCCTGGGCTGGGCGGCCGACCATAGCACCGGCGCCAACCCCGGCAACAAGTCCGAGGAAAGGTGCGTGATCGCGGCTGGCTAGCGCCATGACATGCGCTAACATCGCGTCACGCAAAGCGGGGGAGATTCAAATGACGCGCGTAGTGATCATCGGCGGAAGCGGCCATGTCGGCACCTATCTGGTGCCGCGGCTGGTCGAGGCCGGCTTCGAGGTTGTGAACGTGACGCGCGGCGAGCGCGCGCCCTACCAGCCGCATGCGGCCTGGACGGCGGTCGAGACGGTGATCGCCGACCGCGAAGCCGAGGACGCGGCCGGCACCTTCGGCCAGCGGATCGCCGCGCTGAAGCCCGACATCGTCATCGACATGATCTGCTTCACGCTGCCAAGCGCGCAACAACTCGTCGAGGCGCTGCGCGGCCGGGTCCGGCATTTCCTGCATACGGGCACGATCTGGGTGCATGGCCCCAGCGTCGCGGTGCCGACCCCCGAGACCGCCAAACGCCGTCCCTTCGGCGACTACGGCGTGCAGAAGGCGGCGATCGAGGCCTATCTGATGGCCGAGGCGCAGCGGAACGGCTTCCCGGCGACGATCGTCCATCCCGGCCACATCGTCGGGCGCGGCTGGGCGCCGCTCAACCCGGCCGGTCATTTCGATCCCGCCGTGTTCTCGGCGCTCGCGCGCGGCGAGGAACTGCTGTTGCCGAATTTCGGGCTGGAGACGGTGCATCACGTCCATGCCGACGACGTGGCGCAGATGTTCATGAAGGCGATCGCCAACTGGGGCGTGTCGGTCGGCGAGGCCTATCACACCGTCTCGCCGCAGGCCGTCACGCTGCGCGGTTATGCCGAGGCGGTCTCGTCGTGGTTCGGCCGCGAGGCGAAGCTCGCCTACCTGCCCTGGGAGGAATGGAAGCAGCGCCACAGCGCCGCGATCGTCGAGCAGACCTATGACCACATCGCGCACAGCCCGAGCTGCTCGATCGAGAAGGCGCAGCGCCATCTCGGCTATCAGCCGCGCTACAACTCGCTCGAAGGCGTCCGCGATGCTGTGGATTGGCTAATCAACGAGGGCGTCGTCACGCCCTGACCGCCCCGAGAGGACTCTCGCCGCATCGGTGCTTTGCCGGATAACTATCGGCCCCCCGATGAAATGATTGATATATCTCACAATAAGGCTCCCTTGGGCATCGAATCCGGGTGGATCCGATGCTCCCGGAAGCCGGAGGGGCCGAATTCCCCTTGGGATTCAAGGGCCGGACTGCAAGAGGCCCACGCAAACTTTTAGTTCTGCATAAATTCAGTCATTCGATTGACGCAACCGCCGGATCGAATAGTTTCACTCGCGGGAGGGGTGAATTGAATTGGAGTAAGGCAGAATGGTTGCGGACGCCCTGAACGTTGAACGCGCGGATCCCGACAGCGTCGCGGTCGACGTGCCCGCCGATCTGCCGGCGCTGCCTGCATCGCGCCACTATCGCCGCGCCCGCCAGGACCGCGGCGCCGAAACCAGGCAGAAGCTGCTGCTCGCCGCGCTCGACGCCTTCGGCCGCTATGGCTACGAGGGCGCCGCCACGCGCGACATCGCCAAGCGCGCGGAAGCCAATCTCGCCGCCATCGTCTACCATTTCGGCAGCAAGGACGCGCTGCATCGCGCCGTCGCCGAATATGTCGTCGGGCAGATGGCGGCGCGCACCGGCGACAGCATCGACAGGGCGGCGCAGGCGCTGGAGGGTACCGTCGACCGGCCGACCGCCCGCCGCCTGCTACAGGACATCATCGACGCCAACATCAATTCGATGCTGGGCGAGGCCGAATCCGAGCTCTGGGGACGCTTCATCATGCGCGAGCAGATGGAGCCCTCGTCGGCGTTCGACGTGGTCTATGACTTCATGAGCCATGGCCAGCGGGCGACGACCCACCTGATCGCCATCCTGCTCGGCCTCGATCCACGCTCGGACGAGGCGACGCATCGCGCCTTCGCGATTTCCGGGCAGTTCGTGATCTTCCGGGTCGCGGAGCCGATGCTGCTGCGGCGGCTCGGCCGCGACGCGCTGACAAGCCATGACCATGCCGAGATCCGCCGCATCGTCACCGAGAACATCGACATGCTGGTCGGCGAAAAGCTCACGCGGGACGACTGACATGCGGGCCGGCGGCGCATTTCCGGTCATCGCCGCGCTGCTGCTGGCAGCCTGCGGCGGCGACCTGCGCGGCGCCGTCCTCAATGGCTATGTCGACGCCGACTATGTGCTGGTCGGCGCGGAGGCGAGCGGCCGCCTGACGGCGCTGCCGGTGGCGCGCGGCCAGACGGTCGACGCCGGCGCCCAGCTCTTCACCCTCGACGACCGCGACCAGCGCGCCGCCCTCGACCAGGCGCGCGCGACTCTCGCCGAGGCGAAGGCGAGCCTTGCCGACCTCCGGACCGGCAAGCGTCCCGAGGAGATCCGCGTGCTCGACGCGCAGCTCGCCGACGCGGAGGCGTCGCTGACGGTGGCGCAGAAGAACTACGACCGCAACCGCGACCTGTCGCAACGCTCCGTCGTCGCCGTCGCGGCGCTCGACCAGGCGAAGGCGGATCTCGATTCCGCCGCCGCCCGCGTCCGCGCCGCGCAGGAGAACCGCGCCGTCGCCAATCTGCCGGCCCGGCCCGACCAGATCGCGGCGGCCGAGCAGAAGGTGACCGCGCTCGATGCCGCCGTGGCGGAAGCCGAGACGGATCTAGCCCGCCGGGTCCAGAACGCGGTGAAGGCGGGCCGGATCGAGGAGATCTTCTACCAGGTGGGCGAACTCGTTCCCGCCGGCCAGGCCGTCGTCTCGCTGCTGCCCGCAGATGCCCGCAAGATCCTCTTCTTCGTGCCCGAACCGGAGCGCGCCTCGGTCCATCCAGGCCAACGTGTTTCGATCGGTTGCGACGGCTGCGCCGACGGCCTCGTGGCGACGATCGCCAGCATCGCCACCGACGCCGAATACACGCCGCCCGTGATCTACTCGAAGGAGAGCCGGGCCAAGCTGGTCTATCGTGTCGAGGCCCGACCGGAGGGTCCGGCGCGCGAGCTCGACCCTGGCCAGCCCGTCGACATCCGGCTGATCGCGGAGTAGCGCCATGGCGCCCGACAGGTCCGAAGACGTCGTCATCGACATTCACGGCCTGACCAAGCGCTTTGGCGACAAGACCGTCGTCGACGATGTGTCGCTCGACGTGCGCCGCGGCGAAATCGTCGGCTTCCTCGGCCCGAACGGCTCCGGCAAGACCACGACGATCCGCATGATCTGCGGCCTGCTGCGCCCGGACGCCGGCAGCGGCACCTGCCTCGGCCTCGACATCCGCAAGGACGCCAACCGGATCAAGCGGCTGGTCGGATACATGACGCAGCGCTTCTCCTACTATGAGGACCTGACGATCCGCGAGAACCTCGATTTCGTGGCGCGGATCTACGCCCTGCCCGACCGAGCGGCCGTGGTGAAGCGGACGCTGGAGCGGCTCGGCCTCTACGGGCGGCGCGACCAGCTCGCCGGCTCGCTGTCGGGCGGCTGGAAACAGCGCCTGGCGCTCGCCGCCTCGGTCATGCACCAGCCAAGGCTGCTTTTGCTCGACGAACCGACCGCCGGCGTCGACCCGCAGGCGCGGCGCGAATTCTGGGACGAGATCCACACGCTCGCGGAAGACGGCCTGACTGTGCTGGTCTCGACCCACTACATGGACGAGGCCGAGCGCTGCCACCGCATCATCTATATCGCCTATGGCAAGATCGTCGCGGGCGGCACCGTCGAGGAGGTGATCGAAAGCTCCGGCCTTTCCACCATCATCGTCAGCGGCCGCGATGTCGGCACGATCGCCAAGATCGTGCGCGACAGGCCGGGCGTCGAGCAAGTGGCGCCGTTCGGCAACGACCTGCACGTCGTCGGCCCCGATCCCGCCGCGCTCCGGGCGGCCGTCGACGCGGCGCTGGCCGAGACCGGTTCAGACGCCGTCGCCTCCGCCGGCCAGACCAACCTCGAGGACGTGTTCATCCGGCTGATGCAGACGGCGCAGGCGGGCGACTTGCCGGCGAACGGGCGGCCCACGGCGACGGAGAGATCGCCATGAGCGGCGGCTTCTCCCTCTCGCGCGTGCTGGCGCTGATGGTGAAGGAATTCATCCAGATGCGCCGCGACCGGCTGACCTTCGCGATGATCATCGGCATCCCGATCATCCAGCTGGTGCTGTTCGGCTATGCCATCAACCTCGATCCGAAGCGGCTGCCGACGCTGATCGTCGCCGGCGATGGCGGCCCGGCCTCGCGCGCCATCGTGGCGGCGATGGAGGCATCCGGCTATTTCAGCGTGGCGCCCGGGCTCGCCACCGAGGCCGAGGCGAACGAGGCGCTGATCGACGGCTCGGCCAGCTACGTCATCACCCTGCCGCCCGGCTTCGAGCGCGACCTGGTGCGCGGGTCGCGGCCGCAGCTCCTGGTGGAGGCCGACGCCACCGATCCGGCCGCCACCTCGAACGCGCTCGGCGCCCTGCCCCAGATTCTCTCGAGCGCGCTGAAACGGGAACTGACCGGGCCGCTCGCGGCCGAGGCTAGCGTCCCCTCGGCCGTCGATCTCGTCATCCAGCGCCGCTACAATCCCGAGGGGATCACCGCCTACAACATCGTGCCCGGCCTGCTCGGCACCATCCTGACCATGACCACCATCCTGATGACGGCGCTGGCGCTGACGCGCGAGATCGAGCGCGGCACGATGGAGAACCTGATGGCGACGCCGGCGACGCCGTTCGAGATCATGATCGGCAAGATCGTGCCCTATATCGGCTTCGGTCTCGTCCAGGTCTCGGTCATCCTCGTCTGCGCGCAGATCCTCTTCCATGTGCCGATGATGGGCTCGTTCGTGGTGCTGCTCGCCGTGACGTTCCTGTTCATCGGCTGCAACGTGACGCTCGGCTACACGTTCTCGACGATCGCCCGCAACCAGATGCAGGCGATGCAGATGACCTTCTTCTGGTTCCTGCCGTCGATCCTGCTGTCGGGCTTCATGTTCCCGTTCCGCGGCATGCCGGAATGGGCGCAGCTGATCGGCAGCGCGCTGCCGATCACCCACTACATCCGCTCGGTGCGTGGCATCATGCTGAAGGGCAGCGGCCCCGCGGATCTCACCGGCGAGATGTGGCCGCTCGCCGCCTTCTGGCTGGCGGCCGGCGCGATCGCGCTGTTCCGCTACCGCCGGACACTGGACTAGATCAGGCCCGCCGGCCCTCGCCCGTGATGCGGGTCGCGATCAGGAAGCCGAGACGTCCGACGCCGAGCGACAGCACGAAGGCCACCGGCCAAGCCAGTAGGAAGGCGCGGCCCCACTCGCCCGGCCACGCCGCGCCGACGCCGAAATGCAGGGCCGTCGCATAGCCGGACATGAGGAAGGCCATCATGCCCGAGATGAAGAACTGCGCGATGACGATGGTCTTGGGCTTCAAGTGGGGTGCTCCATGAGGGACAGGCGGAGCACGCACGAAAAACCTCGTGCCACAGCGCCACCCGGATTTCCGGTTTCAAGGCGCCGTGGGATCGCTTGGAGCGACACAACCGCTTTCGCGGGGGCCGGGATAACCAAACCGGCCGACGTTTTTCGACAGGGGGTTAGGTAAAGGAGACCGACCGAAAAGGCAAGGTAACGGAAGCCGGTTCCCGGATTCAGCGCTAGTGAAACGACGCCCCCCAGCGCCCCTCGGCCATCATCCTGAGGTTCTTTACGCAGCGAAGCCTCGAAGGAGGGTCCAGCGAAACTCGTCACCCTTTGAGACCAGACGGACCTTGCGAAGGAGACCCCCTGGATCCTCCTTCGAGGCCCGGCTGCGCCGGGCACCTCAGGATGATGGCCGTGGGTTTACAACAAGTGCCCCTCGCGAAGTCCCCTATGCCGCCAGATCTTCCGGCTCGCTGCCGGGGGCGAGGCGGACGCGCAGCCCGTCGAGTTCTTCCGACATCAGCAGCTGGCAGGAGAGCCGCGAGTTCGACTTGACAGCCATCGCGTCGTCGAGGCGCTCCTCTTCCTCGTCCGACATCGGGATCAGCCGGTCGACCCAGTCGGGATCGACATAGACGTGGCAGGTGGCGCAGGCGCAGGCACCGCCGCACTCGGCCTTGATGCCGACGTTCCAGTCGCGGATGACTTCCATCACGCGCCAGCCCTCGAGCGCTTCCAGCTCGTGTTCCTGGCCGGCATGGTCGGTGACGAAAATCTTCATGGCACTATCCTTGGTCTATCCCGTCCCGGCCGCGGGCCGGCGCGCCCATGGCCGCGTTCCGGCCGGAACCTCGCCCCGTTCGGCGACGGGTTGCAGATACTCGGTCACTTCGGGCCAGCGGCCCTCGCGAAGTCCCTTTAGCACAAGCGGGTCGTCTGTCGAAAACGCATTGAAGCCGACACGCTTCAGGAAGGGAATCTGGTCGAGGAAGAAGGCCCCGACGGCGCGCAGTTCCCCGGTGAAGCCGTCCCGGTCGCGCAGCAGCCGGCCGATCGAGAACGCACGGCCATCGGCAAATTTCGGCAGGTCGGCCGCCACCACCGCGAGACGCGGCAGGTCGGCGACAATGTCGGACCAGTCAGCGCCGGGCTCGATCACGACGCCAAGCGGCTCGGCCCGCACCAGCAGCGCGTCGCGCTCGGCGCGGAACCGCGCGAGGCTGACGATCACCGCCTCGCCGTCGGCGAACTGCTCGTCATCCGCGACTCGCCGAAACGCGTCGTCGACGAAGGATCCATTCTTCCAGAGGCTCATGTCAGATGCCGCTTCCGTCGTTCTCGAGACCTAGATGGATGCCGCATTCGGTCTTGTCCAGACCCCGCCAGCGGCCGGCCCGCGCATCCTCGCCAGGCTTCACCTTCGACGTGCAGGGCAGGCAGCCGATCGAGGGATAGCCCTTGGCGACGAGCGGATGTGGCGGCAGGTCGTGTTCGGCCACATAGGCTTTCAGATCGTCGATCGTCCAGGCCGCGAGCGGATTGACCTTGATGCGGTCGCCATCCTGCTCGAAGGCCTGGATCGCGGCGCGCGTCGCCGCCTGGAAGCGCTTGCGCCCTGTGAACCAGGCGTCGAAGCCCGCCATGGCGCGCGCCAGCGGCTCGGTCTTGCGGATGCGGCAGCAGGCGTCGGCATTCATCATCCAGAGTGCCTTGTGCGGATCGGCCGCCTGAAGCGCCTCCGGATCCGGCATGATGGTGCGGACATTGGTCAGGCCGAGTCGTTCCACCAGCATGTCGCGATAGGCAAGCGTCTCGGGAAAAAGCCGCAGCGTGTCCATGAACACGACCGGAATGCCGCGATCGACAGAGGCGGCGAGATGCAGCAGCACCGCCGATTCCGCCCCGAAGGACGAGACCAGCGCGATGCGGCCCGGGAAGACCTCGACCAGCGCCCGCTCGATCAGGTCGCGCGCGGACAGCCCGGCGAAACGCGCATTGAGGGCGGCGGCCGCCTGCAGCCCCGCGCTTTCATGATCGAAGGCCGATCCGTGCTCCTGCTCGAAACCGAAGGCGACCGGGTCAAGGCGTGCCATAGAGCGCTTCCTTGAACGGCCCCTGCCCGAGGCGGCGATAGGCGGCCAAGAAGGTCTCGTCGCGGCTCTCGCGCTTCGCGATATAGGTGTCCACCAGCGTCTCGACGGCATCGACGATCTCCTCCGTCGAGAAGCCGCGGCCGATGATCTCGCCGATCGCCGCATCCTCGTCGCCCGAGCCGCCAAGCGAGATCTGGTAGAACTCCTCGCCCTTCTTCTCGACGCCCAAGATGCCGATATGGCCGACATGGTGGTGGCCGCAGGCATTGATGCAGCCCGAGATCTTGATCTTGAGATCGCCAATGTCGCGCTGGCGCTCGATGGCGCCGAAGCGCTGCGAGATGCGCTGCGCCACCGGGATCGAGCGGGCATTGGCGAGCGCGCAGTAATCGAGGCCCGGGCAGGCGATGATGTCGGTTACGAGGCCGGCATTGGCGGTCGCGAGGCCGATCGCCGCGAGCCCGTCATAGATCGCGCGGAGATCGTCCTCGGCGACGTGCGGGAGAATGAGATTCTGCTCGTGGCTGACGCGGATCTCGTCGAAGGCGAGGCGTTCGGCGATGTCGGCGACCGCGTCCATCTGCTCGGCCGTGGCGTCGCCCGGCGTGCTGCCGATGGCCTTGAGCGAGATCGTCACCGAGACATGGCCGGCGACGTGGTGGGGATGGGTGTTGCGCTCGACCCAGGCATCGAATTCCGGATCGCGGGCGCGTTCGACCGCCAGTGCGGCGCTGGGCGGCAGCGCCTTCAAGGTGGCGGGCGCGGCGAAATACTCGCGAATTCGCTCGACCTCGCCCTGCGGCAGCTTCAGCGCGCCGTGGCGGATGCGCTCCCACTCTTCCTCGACCTGGCGCGAGATCTCGTCGGCGCCGGTCTCGTGCACGAGGATCTTGATGCGCGCCTTGTACTTGTTGTCGCGCCGGCCGTTCAGGTTGTAGACGCGCAGGATCGCCTCCGAATAGGAGAGCAGGTCCTCCTCCGGCAGGAAGTCGCGGATCTTCTTGGCGATCATCGGTGTGCGGCCCTGGCCGCCGCCGATATAGACGGCGAAGCCGAGCCGGCCGTTCTCGTCCTTTTTCAGATGCAGGCCGATGTCGTGCACCTGGATCGCGGCACGGTCGCGCTCGGCCCCGGTGACGGCGACCTTGAACTTACGCGGCAGGAAGACGAATTCCGGATGCAGCGACGACCATTGCCGCAGGATCTCGGCATAGGGGCGCGGATCGGCGACCTCGTCAGCGGCGGCGCCGGCGAAATGGTCGGCCGTGACATTGCGGATGCAGTTGCCCGAGGTCTGGATCGCATGCATCTCGACCGAGGCGAGATCGGCCAGCGCGTCCGGGATCTCGGAGAGCTTCGGCCAGTTGAACTGGATGTTCTGCCGCGTGGTGAAATGGCCGTAGCCACGATCATACTTGCGCGCGATGTGCGCCAGCATCCGGAGCTGCCGACTGTTCATCGTGCCATAGGGCACGGCGACGCGCAGCATGTAGGCGTGCAGCTGCAGGTAGACGCCATTCATCAGGCGGAGCGGCTTGAACTGGTCTTCCGTCAGTTCGCCGGACACGCGGCGGCCGACCTGGTCGCGGAACTGCGCGACGCGGGCGGTCACGAACTCATGGTCGAACTCGTCGTAGCGATACATCACTCAACCTGCCTGATTCAGAAGGACGGCGCGCCCGGCGAGCTCGGCCTCGCCATAGGCGACGGTGGGGCCGCCGGCGGCGCGGATTTTTTCGCGCAGGCGAACGGGAACCGGCACGCCATCCGCATCGACGGTCGCCTCGATCTCGTAGGGATCGACGACGATCTGCGCCTCGTGCTGCGCCTTGGCGTGCGCCAGCGCCACATCGAGCTCGGCGTCCGGGATGACGCGGGCGTCGGCCAGCCGGTACGACCAGCCACCGGCGGCGGTCAGGAACACGACGAGCCCGTCGGCGAGATGATTGGCAGTGATGAGCTTGTCGGTCATGCTTGGATCCAGCTTCGGGATGTCAGGCGGCCAGAGCCACGAGCGGCAGCGGCGTGACGCCGAGCGCGCTCTCGGCAACGACGTGGCCGACGATGATGACGACGGGACCGTCGAGCTCCGGCCGGTCGGCGATTTCCGCCAGTTCGTCGAGCCGGCCGGCATAGGCACGACGATCGGCGCGCGAGGCGTTCTCGATGACGGCGACCGGCGTCGAGGCGCTAAGGCCATTTTCGATCAGCCTGGCAGCGACCTTGGTGGCAACGCTGCGGCCCATATAGACGGCGACGGTGGCACCCGAGAGCGCGAGCCCGGCCCAGTCGGGCAGCGTGTCGCCGCGCATGTCGTGGCCGGTCGCGACGACGAGCGTCGAGGCGACGTCGCGCAAGGTCAGCGGGATCTCGTTCTCGGCAGCGGCGGCGACGGCGGCGGTGATGCCAGGCACGATGTCGAACGGGATGCCGGCCGCGCGAAGCGCCGCCATCTCCTCGCCGGCGCGGCCGAAGATCAGCGGATCGCCTGATTTCAACCGCACGACGCGGCGGCCGTCCTGCGCCTCGCGCACCAGGATGGCGTTGATTTCGTCCTGGCTGGCGGCATGCGCACCCTTGGCCTTGCCGACATAGATGCGCAGTGCGTCGCGCCGGCCCATGGCGACGATCGCCTCCGGTACCAACTTGTCATAGACGATGACGTCGGCCTCCTGCAGCAGCCGCAGCGCGCGCAGCGTCAGCAGGTCCTCGGCGCCCGGGCCGGCGCCGACGAGGCTGACATGGCCGATCGTTCCGGACTGCGCGGCGGCACGGTCGATTGCGGCAGCGGCCTCGCCCTCGCCCTCGCCGTCCTCGACCTGGCCGGCCAGCACCTTGGCGGCGGTCGGGCCGGTGAAGAAATGCGCCCAGAAGCGCCGGCGCGCGTCGCCGGAGCCGATCTTTTCCGCGACGCGCGCCCGCAGTCGTTCCGCGAGGTCGGCGAGATCGCCGAGACGCGGCGAGAACATCGCCTCGATCCGCGCCCGGACATGGCGCGCCAGCACGGGCGCAGCGCCTTCCGTGGAGATCGCGATCGACAGCGGCGCGCGGTTGACGAGCGCCGGGGTGAAGAAATCGCAGAGATCGGGCCGGTCGACGACATTGACCGGAATGCCGGCCGCCTTAGCGAGATCGCGCACGGCGCGGTCCTGATCGAGATCGCCGGTCGCGGCGAAGACGAGCGCGGCATCGGCCAGATCGGCGGCCTCCGGGAAGCGCGCGTTAAGGGTGGCGCCCGCGGCCTCGAGATCGCGCCGAGCTTCGCCCTCCAGCTCCGGCGCGAAGACGACGAGTTCGGCGCTCGTCTCGGCGAGCAGGCGGATCTTGGCCGCGGCCTCACCGCCGCCGCCGACGATCAGGACCCGCCGACCCCCGACCCGGTGGAAGGCGGGAAAGGTACCCAGCTTGCGCGTGACATTGCGTGCGGCCGTGGCCATCCGTCTCTCCTCGGGCGCGATCCGAAAGGAGGACCGCGCGAAGTCTGGAACGATTGCAGACTTTCTAGAGACTTGGCGGGGTCAAGACGACGATGCGCGTTCCAAACTCACGGAGCGGCTTGAAAAAGCATTCCCTGCCGGGCACCGCCGGCAGTACCGCAGCGTATTACGCAGCATCGACCATGCATTTTTCCGCCGCCATCGACAGACGACGGGGCGTGTTCCTTGAACCCCACCGCGCGGCGGGGTCAAGGAATACGGCATAATCACGACTTAGACTGTCGTATTTATAGAGTTATTGCAAGACGCGTTAGAACACCCCGGCGCCGAGTTCGGCCGGGGCGGCGCTGGCGCGGAACATGGCGAAGAGCTCGCGCCCCAGGCCGAACTCGTTGCCGGAGAGGTCTTCCTCGACCTGCGGCCGCGCCGCGAAGGTGGCGGCGTCGACCAGCACCTCCAGCGTGCCGCTGACTGCGTCGAGCCGGACCCGGTCGCCGTCGCGCACCTTGCCGATCGGTCCGCCTGCCGCCGCTTCCGGCGTGACGTGGATCGCCGCCGGCACCTTGCCAGACGCGCCCGACATGCGACCGTCGGTGACGAGCGCCACCTTGAGGCCTCGGTCCTGCAGCACGGCCAGCGTCGGCGTCAGCTTGTGCAGCTCCGGCATGCCATTGGCGCGCGGCCCCTGGAAGCGGATGACGGCGATGAAATCCTCGGTCAGCTCGCCCGCCTTGAAGGCCGCGATGAGCGCGTCCTGGGTATGGAAGACCTTGGCCGGCGCCTCGATGATGTGGCGCTCCGCCTTCACCGCCGAGACCTTGATCACGGCGCGACCGAGATTGCCGGAGAGCAGCTTGAGGCCGCCAGTCGGCTGGAAGGCCTTTTCGACCGGCGCCAGGACCTTCTCGTCAAGGCTCGCCCGGGCCGCCTCGCGCCAGTGAATGGCGCCGTCCTCGCCGAGCTTCGGCTCGACCGTGTAGCCGGAAAGCCCCGTGCCCCAGACGGTAGAGACGTCCTCGTGCAGCAGGCCGGCCTGCAGCAATTCGCGGATGAGGAACCCCATGCCGCCGGCAGCATGGAAATGATTCACGTCGGCGAGGCCGTTCGGGTAGACGCGGGTCAGGAGCGGCACGACGTCGGAAATATCCGAGAAGTCGTCCCAGGTCAGCTGGATGCCGGCCGCCTTCGCCATGGCGATCAGGTGCAGCGTGTGGTTGGTCGAGCCGCCGGTGGCGTTAAGGCCGACGACGCCGTTCACCACCGCCTTCTCGTCGATGATCTCGCCGATCGGGGTGAATTCGTTGCCGAGCGCCGTGATGGCGAGCGCCCGCTTGGCGGCGGCGCGGGTCAGAGCCTCGCGCAGCGGCGTGTTCGGATTGACGAAGGAGGATCCGGGCAGGTGCAGGCCCATGATCTCCATCAGCATCTGGTTGGTGTTGGCGGTGCCGTAGAAGGTGCAGGTGCCGGGGCCGTGATAGGAGGCGCTCTCGGCCTCCAGCAGGTCGGCGCGGCTCGCCTTGCCCTCGGCGAAGAGCTGGCGCACGCGCGCCTTCTCGTCGTTCGGCAGACCCGAGGTCATGGGGCCGGCGGGGATGAAGACGGCCGGCAGATGGCCGAAGGTCAGCGCCGCGATCAAGAGCCCCGGGACGATCTTGTCGCAGATGCCGAGGAACACCGCCGCGTCGAAGGTGTTGTGCGACAGGCCGATGGCGGCCGACATGGCGATCGCGTCGCGCGAGAACAGCGACAGCTCCATGCCCGTCTGGCCCTGGGTGACGCCGTCGCACATCGCCGGCACGCCGCCGGCGACCTGCGCCACGCCGCCGACCGCCCGCGCCGCCTGGCGGATGACCTCCGGATAAGTCTCGTAGGGCTGATGCGCCGAAAGCATGTCGTTATAGGCGGTGATGATGCCGAGATTGGGCACGACATCGCCCTTGAGCGCCGCCTTGTCGGAAGGACCGCAGGCGGCGAAGCCGTGGGCCTGGTTGCCGCAGGCGAGCGCGGCGCGGCGGGGGCCGGCATGACGGGCGGCGGCGAGTCGGTCGAGGTACAGGCCGCGCGTCTTTTCGCTGCGAGCCCGGATCCGGTCGGTGACTTCGAGGATCTTGGGGTGGATGGACATGACGTGGTGTCTCCTGGGCAACCAAAACCTGCGCGAGAAGCAGGATGGCACCTGCTCGCTCCAAACCCCTCTCCCACGCCCTCCCGTGAACGGGAGAGGGTGCCCCGTTCTGTGGTCATCTCGTAAGAACGGCGTCGGCGTCGATCGGTTCGACGCGGCCACTCTCCGTCTTGGAGCATCGCCCGCGGCCGGGTCCGGTCCGGGCGACGCTCAGGCGGCCGTCATGGCCGCGGGTTCAGGGCCGGAGGCGCTCAGGCGCCCTCTTCGTGCCAGGTGCGACCGTCGCGCTCGATCAGGGCGATCGAGGAAGACGGGCCCCAGGTGCCGGCCGTGTAGGTCTTGGGCGCCTCGCGCGAAGCGGCCCAGCCGTCGAGGATCGGATCGATCCACTGCCACGCCGCCTCGACCTCGTCGCGGCGCATGAACAGAGTGGCGTTGCCGCGGATCACGTCCATGATCAGCCGCTCATACGCCTCGGGGCTGCGCACCTTGAAGGTCTGGGCGAAGCTCATATCGAGCGGCACGTGGCGCAGCCGCATGCCGCCCGGGCCCGGGTCCTTGATCATCAGCCAAAGCCGCACGCCCTCGTCCGGCTGCAGCCGCATGATCAGCTGGTTCGAGGCGAGCTGGCCGACGCTGTCGCCGAAGATCGAGTGCGGGATCGCCTTGAAGTTGACGACGATCTCGGACAGGCGCGTCGGAAGGCGCTTGCCGGTGCGGATGTAGAAGGGAACGCCTGCCCAGCGCCAGTTCTCGATCTCCGCCTTGATCGCGACGAAGGTCTCGGTGGTGGAGTCGTCGCGGCCGAGCTCCTCCAGATAGCCCGGCACCGGGCCGCCGGCCGAGGCGCCGGCCTTGTACTGGCCGCGGACGGTGACGTTGTCGACCTCGCCGTCGACGATCGGCTTCAGCGCGCGCAGCACCTTCAGCTTCTCGTCGCGCAGCGCGTCGGCGTCGAAGCGGCCCGGCGGCTCCATCGCGACCAGGCAGAGCAGCTGCAGGATGTGGTTCTGCACCATGTCGCGCAGCGCGCCGGCGGTGTCGTAATAGCCGGCACGGCCTTCGACGCCGAGGCTTTCGGCGACCGTGATCTGCACGTTGTCGATGTGGTTGGCGTTCCAGATCGGCTCGAACAGCGCGTTGGCGAAGCGCAGCGCCATCAGGTTCTGCACCGTCTCCTTACCGAGGTAATGATCGATGCGGTAGATCTGGCTTTCCTTGAACACCTTGCCGATCGAATCGTTCAGCGCGTTGGCGGAGGCGAGGCTCTTGCCGATCGGCTTCTCGATGATCACGCGGGTGTTCGGCGTAATCAGGTCATGCGCGCCGAGGCCTTCGCAGATGATGCCGAACAGATCGGGCGCCACGGCGAGATAGAAGGCGCGGATGCGGTCCTTGCCATCCTTCAGCGCCTTGGCGAGCTCGGGCCAGCCAGCCTTCTCGGCGGTGGCGTCGATCGCAACATAGGAAATGCGCTGCAGGAAGGAGGCGACCATCTCGGGTTCGCGCTCGTCGGCCGGTACGAACTTCTCCAGCGCCGCTTCGGTCAGCTTCTGGTAGGCCTCATCGCTCATGGGGCGGCGCGAGGCGCCGATGATGCGCGCGACCGGGGGGATCTGACCATCGCGATGGCGATGGTAGAGCGCCGGCATGAGCTTGCGGTAGGCGAGATCGCCCGTGGCGCCGAAGACGACGAGATCAAAGGGGTCGACGGCGATGATACGACTGGTCATGAAATCCCTCTTTCCGGTGTCAGCCGGACCTCCACTGGTCTGCGTTGTGTCCTAATCCAGTCCGCGTCATAAGTTGAGGGAAAAAATTAGAGCATCAAAATTAAATCCGCACGACAAGATTCGCGTGTGAACGCGAAGGACGCACGCTAAGCGAAATCAGCCATCGGGACGAGCCCCGAAGGGAGCGAGAGGAAAACATGCACATGACCGATCCAGTTTGCGTTGTACCGGCCGGCGATCGCTGTGGCGAAGGCGTTCTCTGGAATGCCGCCGAGCAGGCCGTCTACTGGACCGACATCAACCGCTATCTGGTCCATCGCTATGATCCGCGCACCGGCGCGACGCATCACTGGATCTTCGACGAGCCGGTGACGACGCTGGGCCTGACCGATCGCGCTGGCACGCTGATCGCGGCACTCGGCTCCAAGGTCATCCTGTGGCAGCCGGAAAGCGACACCCGCACCGATTTCGCGGCGCCGGAGCCGAACTGGCCGCGCGTCCGCTCCAATGACGGCCGGCCCGATCCGTTCGGCAACCTCGTCCTCGGCACGATGTTCAACAACGTGGCCCCGGACGGCTCCGGCGTCGACATCACCGACAACCAGGCCGGCACTCTGTATCGGGTCGACGGCAAGGGCGGCGTGACCACGATCAAGTCGGCGATCGGCATCACCAACACCATGTGCTGGGACGTCGCGCGCAAGCGCTTCTACACCGGCGACACGATGAAGAACGAGATCTGGCAGTTCGACTACGATCCCGCGACCGGCGCCGTGTCGAACGACCGTCCCTGGTTCTCCGGCTTCGACCGCGGCTCGCCGGACGGCTCGCAGATCGACAGCGAAGGCCATGTCTGGAACTGCCGCTACCATGGCGGCTGCGTCGTCCGCGTCTCGCCCGAGGGCAAGGTCGCCGGCATCCTCGACATGCCGGTCTCGAACATCACCAACTGCACCTTCGGCGGCCCGGACCTGAAGACGCTCTTCATCACCACGGCACAGGGCGGCGACGGCCCGCTCGAGCGGCTGGCCGGTGGCCTGTTCGCGGTCCAGAGCGACGTGCCCGGCGTGGCGGAGAACGTGTTCCGGCTCGATCGCTAAGGCTTCCGGACCGCGACCGGTTCCTGCGTTGCGGCGCGAACAGCGCCGCGACGCCCACACAAGCGAGGGCTCATGCGCATCGTCGACATCGATCACGTCCAGCTTGCCATGCCCGAGGGCCGCGAAGACGACGCCCGCCACTTCTATGGCACGGTCCTGGACCTGCCCGAGCTGGCCAAGCCGGCCAATCTCGCCAGGCGCGGCGGCGTCTGGTTCCAGGCCGGCCGGCGCCAGCTCCATCTCGGCGTCGAGGCAGAGTTTCGTCCCGCCCGAAAAGCCCACCCCGCCTTCCGGGTCGCCGATCTCGGGGCGTTGCGCGAACGACTGCTTGCCAACGGCTATGCCCCCAACGAGGACCAGCCGCTCGCCGGCTATGACCGCTTCTACGCCAGCGACCCATTCGGCAACCGACTGGAATTGCTCGAGCCCGCCGGCGAGGTCGACAGGGGCTAGCGGCACAGGCCCTGCGGTCCTGCCGATCGGAGCGAAATGGGCGGATACACCTCCGCCACGACAGGCAGATTACGCAACGTCATGTTTCGCGTAGAGTGGCGCCGGATCGCCGCCCGGCGCGGCGCTCTTCACGTTCCTGACGGGAGAGATCGCATGTCGACCATCCGCCTGCCCCGCCTCCGCAACGCGGCGCTTCACGGCGCCGCCGCGCTTGCCGCCCTCGTCGCCTTTGGCCTGCCGAACGGCGCGCTCGCCCAGGCCCCGACCAAGGCCCAGCAATCGGCGATCCGCTCCGCCTGCCCGGACGACTACCGCAGCTATTGCGCCAGCGTGCCTCCCGGCGGCCAGGCCTCGCTCGCCTGCCTGCAACAGAACGCCGCCAAGCTTTCCGACGCCTGCCGCAGTGCCGTGCAGGCCGTGGGAGGCGCTGCGGCGGCGCCGTCTGACGCTCCGGCGCCTGCCCCGACGGACGGCAAACCGGCCGCGAATGGCACGAAGAGCACGGCCGCCCCGGCCACCAAGGCCGCGCCCGCCGCTCCGGCGCCGGCCGCAGCCCTCACCCCGCGCCAGGAACTGGCACTCGTGCGCCAGTCCTGCGCCCGCGACGTGCGCACCCATTGTCGCGGCGTGCCGATCGGCGGCGGCAACGTCGTCGCCTGCCTGAAGGAAAACGCGGCGTCGCTGTCGAGCCGCTGCCAGAGCGCGCTGGCGCCGTTCGCGCGCTGAATTCCGCGCGCAAGGTTCGGGGATGCGATGGCCGCATTCTCTGCCTCCGCCGTGCGATCGCGGCGGCGGGACAGATGGCGATTTGCCCTCTCCGACCTCAGATGCGCCGGTAGGCGACACCCTTCTCGTCGAACACCTGCAGGTGCTTCTGCGCCGAAGTCAGCGCGATCGGCTCGCCCTTGGCGAAGGGAATGTCGCTGTCGAGCTTGGCAACGATCGGTTCGTCGGTGCCGATGTCGACATAGACCAGCGTCACTTCGCCAAGATGCTCGACGATATCCACCGTGCCACGGAAGAGCGCGTCGTCGCCGGTCGTGATCTCGAGATCCTCCGGCCGCACGCCGAAGGTCGCCTTGGCCCCCGCAGCGCTCTCGGGAATCGCCGCCTTGACGCGGATCGGCTCGCAGCCGTTCGGCCGTACGCGCGCCTCCGCTCCGCCCGCCTCGACGACGCAGGGGATGGTGTTCATCGACGGCGAGCCGAGGAACTTGGCGACGAAGAGGTTGTCGGGGTTGTGGTAGAGCTCCATCGGCGCGCCGACCTGCTCGACCCGGCCGGCGTTCAGCACGACAATGCGATCGGCCAGCGTCATCGCCTCGACCTGGTCGTGCGTGACGTAGATCATCGTCACGCCTTCCATGCGCTCATGCAGCTTGTTGATCTCGATGCGCGTCTGCACGCGCAGCGCCGCGTCGAGGTTGGAAAGCGGCTCGTCGAACAGGAACACCTTGGGGTCGCGCACGATGGCGCGGCCGATGGCGACGCGCTGGCGCTGGCCGCCGGAAAGCTGCTTCGGCAGGCGGTCGAGATAGGGCGTGATCTGCAGGATCTCGGCCGCCTCGCGCACGCGCTGGTCGACCTCCGCCTTGCCGCCGCCGCCGAGCTTCATGCCGAAGGCCATGTTGTCGTAGACGGTCATGTGCGGATAGAGCGCGTAGCTCTGGAACACCATGGCGATGCCGCGCTTCGATGGCGCCAGCTGGTTCACCACCTTGCCGTCGATCTGCAGCGTGCCGGACGTGATGTCCTCGAGGCCGGCGATCAGGCGCAGCAGCGTGGACTTGCCACAGCCGGACGGTCCGACGAAGACGATGAACTCGCCCGACTTGATGTCGAGATCGATGCCGTGCAGGACCTTGACGGTGCCATAGGCTTTCTTGATGTCGCGTAGCAGCAAGCCGGCCATGTCTGTTTCCTTCCCGTGCCTTTGTCTTGTCAGGCGATCTTGCCGAAGAATGCGTCGCGTCCGCCGAGGCTGACCGCGCGGCCCGCCGTGTCGAGCGTCGCCGTGAAGCCGTGCCCCTCCAGCGCCGCCACCTTCATGCCGGCGGGAACCGCGAAGCTGGCGCCGCTGGCGGCGAGATTGAAGACGCAGAGGATCCTTTCGCCATCGGCCTCGCGGATGAAGGCGAGCACGCCGGCCGGCGAATCCACGAAGGCGATCGAGCCGGCGCGCAGCGCCGGGTGCGCCTTGCGGAAGGCGATCATGCGGCGATAGTGGGCGAGCACCGACGCGCGATCCGACGTCTCGCGGTTGACGGCGCGGGCGACATGCTCCTGCGGCACCGGCAGCCACGGCTTGGCCGCCGAGAAGCCGGCATGGGCGCCGTTCGATTCCCACACCATCGGGGTGCGGCAGCCGTCACGGCCCTTGTATTCGGGCCAGAAGCGAATGCCGTAGGGATCCTGCAGGTCCTCAAAGGCGATATTGGCCTCGGTCAGGCCAAGCTCCTCGCCCTGGTAGAGGCAGACCGAGCCGCGCAACGACAGCAGGATGCCGGCGGCGAGCTTCGCGACGCCGTCATAGTCGCCGTCCGTCGTCCAGCGCGAGACATGGCGGACGATGTCGTGGTTGGAGAAGGCCCAGCACGGCCAGCCGTCGCCGACGATCGCCTCGAACGCCTTGATCCGGTTGACGAAGTGCTCCTTCGTGAAGATCGGGCTCAGGAAGTCGAAGGTGTAGCACATGTGCAGCTTGTCGCCGCCGGCAGTATAGGCCGCCATCGTCTTCAGCGAGCGCGGGCCGTCGCCGATCTCACCGACCGTCGTTTGGCCCGGATAGCGGTCGAGCAGCGCGCGCAGGCGCTTCAGGAATTCGAGGTTCTCCGGCTGGCTCTTGTCGTGGATGTGATCCTGCCAGTTGTACGGATTGACCGCCGGCGCCTCGGGCGAGTTGCGGTCCTCCGGCTTCGACGGCGGATTGTCCTCGAGGCCCTGCGAATGGACGTAGAAGTTCACCGTGTCGAGGCGGAAGCCGTCGACGCCGCGCTTCAGCCAGAACTCGACGCTATCGAGCAGCGCGTCCTGCGCCGCCTTGCAATGGAAGTTGATGTCCGGCTGCGAGGTCAGGAAATTGTGCAGGTAGTACTGGCAGCGGGTCGTGTCCCACTCCCAGGCCGAGCCGCCGAAGATCGACAGCCAGTTGTTCGGCGGCGTGCCGTCCGGCTTCGCGTCGGCCCAGACGAACCAGTCCGCCTTCGGATTGGTCTTCGACGAGCGGCTTTCCTTGAACCAGGCGTGCTGGTCGGAGGTGTGCGACAGCACCTGGTCGATCGTGACCTTGATGTTTCTCGCATGCGCCTCGGCGATCAGCCTGTCGAAGTCCTCCAGCGTGCCGAACAGCGGATCGACGGCGCAGTAGTCGGAGACGTCGTAGCCGAAATCCTTCATCGGCGACTGGAAGAAGGGCGAGATCCAGATCGCGTCGACGCCGAGCGCGGCGATGTGATCCAACCGGGCCGTGATGCCCTTCAGATCACCGACACCGTCGCCATCCGTGTCCTGGAAGGAGCGCGGATAGATCTGGTAGATGACGGCGCCGCGCCACCAGTCCGCGTCGGCGGCGCGCGAGAGGATTGCGCCGCCGGAAACCACGTCGTTCATCGATCAGCCCTTTACGCCGCCGGCCGTCAGGCCGGAAATGATCTTGCGCTGGAAAATCAGCACCAGCACCACGAGCGGCACGGTGACGATCACCGACGCGGCCATGATGTTGCCCCACGGGATCTCGTACTGGCTGCTGCCCGAGAGCAGCGCGATCGCCACCGGCACCGTGCGCGTGGCGTTGGACGAGGTGAAGGTCAGCGCGAACAGGAATTCGTTCCAGGCGGCGATGAAGGCGAGCAGGCCCGTCGTCACCAGCGCCGGCCACATCAGCGGCATGAACACCTTGGTGATGATCACCCAGGGCGAGGCGCCGTCGACGATCGCCGCTTCCTCGATCTCGATCGGAAGATCGCGCATGAAGGTCGTCAGCACCCAGACCGTGAAGGGCAGCGTGAAGATCATGTAGGCGAAGATCAGTGCGAAGGGCGTGTTGAAGATGCCGAAGAAGCGGACGATCTCGAACAGGCCGGCGAGCACCGCGATCTGCGGGAACATCGACACCGACAGGATGGTGAAGAGCAGCAGCGAGCGGCCGCGGAAGCGGACGCGCGCCAGCGCGAAGGAGGCGGTCACCGCCAGCACCAGCGAGATCGCCACCACCACCGTCGACACCAGCAGCGAGTTGCCGAGGTTGCGGACGAAGCTGCCTGTGGTCAGCACCGCGATGTAGTTGTCGAGCGCGAAGGACCGCGGCCAGTAGTCGATCCGGAACAGATCCGTGCCCGACTTAAACGAGGTCAGGATCGCGTAGTAGAACGGAAAGACCGAGATGAAGACGATGAGCAGGACCAGCGCGTAGAAGGCCGTCTGCTTGGTGAGGTTCCAGAGCATTATCGGCCTCCGTCGAAATTGACCCGTCCGACGACGATGTAGACCACCGTGATCACCGCCAGGATCAGGAACAGGAAGGTCGCGGCGGCCGAGCCATAGGCGAACTTGTCGAAATCGAACAGGTTCTCGCGGGCATAGACCGACATCGTCTTGGTCTGGGAATTGTTCGGCGTCAGGACGTAGATCAGGTCGAAGATCCGGAGCGCATCGAGCATGCGGAAGATCACGGCGACCATCAGGGCCGGCTTGATCAGCGGCAGCGTCACCTTGAAGAACACCTTGACCGGATGCACGCCATCGATCTTGGCGGCCTCGTAAATATCGCCGGGCACCATCTGCAGGCCAGCAAGGATCAGAAGCGCCATGAAGGGCGTCGTCTTCCAGACGTCGACGAGCAGAACCGCGGCCATCGCCGTATCGGGATTGGCGGTCCAGGCGATCTTACTCGAGATGATGCCGAGATTCATCAGGATGTCATTGATGATGCCGAACTGGTCGTTCAGCATCCAGCTCCACATCTTGGCGGAGACGACGGTCGGGATCGCCCAGGGGATCAGGATGGCGGCGCGGACGATACCTCGGCCGCGGAATTCCGCGTTCAGCACCAGCGCGACGATGGTGCCGAAGATCGTCTCGAGCGTCACCGAGATGATGGTGAAGCGGACGGTGTTCCAGACGGCGCGCCACCAGATCGGGTCGGCGAGAAGCCCGTCATAGATCACCCGGCCGCTCTTCAGCGTGGTGACCGACAGATAGTTCTCGAAGCCGATCCACTGCGCCGCCTCGATGTTCGACAGCGATGCGTCGGTGAAGGAGAAATAGATGCTTCGGACCAGCGGCCAGCCTGCGACGAGCGCGAGCACGGCCAGCATCGGGGCCAGGAAGATCCAGGCCGAGCGGATCCGCTGGCGCATCAGATCCGATCGCATCCCCTCGACCGGCGCGGCAATAGTCTCTGCGACCGCCATGTTCTCGTCTCTCGCTGCTGGGCCCGGCACCTGGCCGGAACTCAAGAACGGCGCGGCGGCTCCGAAGGGAGCCGTCACGCCGAGGCGAAAGGGCCGGCCGGGTCAACGATGACCCGGCCGGCCCGTTCATAGCTTACCAGTTGGCGCCCTTGAGCTTGTCCAGCTTGGCCTCGAGCATTTCGAGGTTGTCGGCAGCCGAACCGTTGCCGCTCAGCGTGTCGTGCGTCGCGGTCCAGAAGTTGGACGAGACCTCGTTGTACTTGACCTTGGCCGGAGCCGACGGACGCGGCACGGCGGCCTGGAAGACTTCCTTCCAGCGCGGGATGATCGACTGCTCCTTGGCGATGTCGGCATCGTCATAGAGAGCCTGCACCGTCGGCAGGTTGGAGGCCTTGAGCGCCTTGAACTTCTGCATCTCGGGCGAAGCGAGGAACTTCACCAGCGCGACCGCCTCGTCCGGGCTCTTCGAGTACTTCGAGACGGCAAGGTTCCAGCCGCCGAGCGTCGCCGCCGAGGTGGCGCCCTCGCCCGAGCCGGCCGGCAGCGGCACAACGTCGAACTTGTCCTTCACGGCCGAGTCGGCACCGTTGCCGAGGCCGTAGGCATACGGCCAGTTGCGCATGAACACGGCGTTGCCGGTCTGCCAGACGCCGCGCGCCTCTTCTTCCTGATAGGCGAGCACGCCCGGCGGCGAGATGGTGTTGACCCAGCCCTTGGCGCGTTCGATCGCCTCGGCCGCCTTCGGGTTGTTGATCGAGATCGAGCCGTCGGCCTCGATGATCTGGCCGCCGCCGTTCGACTTGACCCACTCCAGCGCGTTGCAGGTCAGGCCCTCATAGGAGTTGCCCTGCCAGACATAGCCCCAGATGTCCTTGTTGCCGGCCTCACGCTCCTTGTCCTGGACCTCCTTCGCGGTCGCCGCGAGCTCGTCCCAGGTCTTCGGCGGCTGCTTGCCGTACTTCTCGAGCAGGTCCTTGCGGTAGTAGAGCGCCGGCGCGTCGGTGAAGAGCGGCATCGCGACGAGCTTGCCGTTCACGGTCTGCGATTCGACGATCGACGGGAAATGCTGGCCGATCACGTCCTTCGTCGCCTCGGTCAGGTCGAGCAGCTGGTCGGAGAGCTGCGGCGCCCAGATGACGTCGGTCTGGTAGACGTCGATGTCCGAGTTGCCGGCGGCGAGCCAGAGCTTGTACTGGCCGAACTGGTCGCTCGTCGAGGACGGCATCGGCACGATGGTGACCTTGTTGCCGGTCGCCTTCTCGAAGGCGTCGAGCTGCTCGCGGAGCACGGCGAGGCCGTTGCCCGTATCGCCCGAGACGATCGAAAGATTGGCGGCATTCGCGGCGCCGCCCATGAAGACGAGCCCGGCCCCGAAGGCCAAGAGCGCGGAACGCAGATTCATTGCTGGAACCTCCCTGAGACACTGTCCACGACGGAAGGCCCGCGGCCCGACGCAGCACGCCGAACCCTGGTCCCTCCGCTTTCACCAAGCGCCGGCGCGATCTTCAAATCGCCGCACCTCCTCAAAGCGCTTTGAGCCCCAATCAAACCGGCAAGCCGCCCGCCTGTCAACCCCGCGACTACGGGCGCCGCTGTGCGCCGCAACAAACCGGATATCGAAAATCATATGATAAATCAGGGTACTTGCTTGACCCTGCGCGAGGATTCCGCGAAAGCAGACCCTACCGCATCGCAACAGAATCGCCGCCGGCGCCGCGCCGACCGGCGAGATGCTTGCGCGACCGGTTGAAAGCGCTTTGAATACGCCGCGGGAGGACCTGCGTTTCATGAGGCTGAAGGAACTGGCGTCGCATCTCGGTCTGTCGCAAACGACGGTAAGCCGGGCGCTGAACGGATACCCGGAAGTGAACGCCGAGACGCGTCAGCGCGTGCTCGATGCCGCGCGCCGCTACGACTACCGCCCCAATGCCAGCGCCAGGCGCCTGGCCACCGGCCGCGCCGGCGCCATCGGCATCGTCCTGCCGACCGACCGCAACATGCTGCTCGATCCGCACTATGTCGAGTTCCAGGCGGGCCTCGGCGAGCGGCTGATGAAGGACGAGATCGACATCGTGCTGTCGCCGTCGCGTTCGGGCGACGAGATGGCCACCTATCGCCGCATGGCGGTCAGCTCGCGCGTCGACGCGGTCATCCTGTCGAGCCCGGCCGTCGACGATCCGCGCGTCGCCCTGCTGACGGAACTCGGTCTGCCCTTCGTCGTGCACGGACGGACCGGCAGCCCGCTCGACTACGCCTGGCTCGACATCGACAATGAAGGCGCCTTCCGCCATGCCGCCAAGCACCTGCTCGATCTCGGCCACCGGCGCATCGGCCTGATCAATGGCGAAACGCGCCACAATTTCGCGCTCGACCGCGATCGCGGCTTCCGCGCCGCGCTGGCCGCGCATGGCGTCGAAGTCGACGAGCGCCTGGTCGCCGAGGGCGTCATGTCCGACGAGACGGGCTATCGGATCACCGCCCGCTTCCTGGCCGAGCGGCCGCGCCCGACCGCCCTCCTCGTCTCCTCGATGATGATGTCGCTCGGCGCGCTGCGCGCCATCCGCGCCGCCGGGCTCGAGCTCGGCCGCGACATATCGATGATCGCGCATGACGACGTCATCCCCTTCCTCAACCCCGACGCCATGGTGCCCACGCTATCGACGACGCGCTCGTCGATCCGGGCGGCGGGAACGCGCGTGGCGGAACTGCTGATGGAACTCGTCGCCGGCGACCGCGCCCCGGCGAGCATCCACGAGCTCTGGCCGGTCGATCTCGTCATCCGCGCCTCGACGGGCCCCGCGCCGCGGAACTGAGCCCGCGCCCCATCGCCCTCTCCCCGTGTCGTCCGCCCGGTGCAGGACCGTTTTGTCGCGCCGCCGCGCGCCTTGACAGCGCCGCCCGATCATCGAACAACCATTCCATATCCACCGTCGCTAGAACCAACGGATCGAGAAGAATGCCCGCCGCCTTCGCCAACGCCGCCCTGATCGCCGTCGACTGGGGTACCACGCGCTGCCGCGCCATGCTGCTCGACATGGACGGCGCCATCCTCGCCGAGGCGGACAGCGCGGACGGCATCGGCGCGCTCGGCGGCGTCGGCCACGAAGAGGCGTTCAACACGCTCGTCGCCGCCTGGCCGAAGGTGCCGGCGATCATGGCCGGCATGGTCGGCAGCCGGCAGGGCTGGCACGAGGCGGCCTATGTCAGCGTTCCGACCTCTCCGGACCGCCTCGCCGACGGGCTGCTCAAGTTCCAGACCGCCGACCATCGGCCGATGGCGATCGTGCCCGGCCTGGTGCTGCGCTCGGAAGCGCGCGACGGCGACGTCATTCGCGGCGAGGAGACCCAGTTGGTCGGCCTGATGGAGGAGGAGCCCGACTTCAACGGCATCGCCATCCTCCCCGGCACGCATTCCAAATGGGCCGCGATCGAGAACGGCACGATCACGACGTTCCAGACCTTCCTGACCGGCGAGGTGTTCGAGCTCCTGGCACGCAAGTCGCTGCTGCGGCACTCGGTGGCCGAGGATTCCGACGATATCGCCGGCTCGGCCGACTTCGCGCTCGCGGTTCGCCGCAGCGTGCTGGAGGGCCTGCCCTTCCTCGCCGCGATCTTCTCGGTCCGGGTCCGGCAGTTGCTGGACGGCGTCTCGGGCGATGACAACCTCGCCTACCTCTCCGGCCTGGTCATCGGCGGCGAGATCGCGGCGGCCCGCCAGGTCGGCCTGCTCGATTCCGACCGGCCGATCCGCATCATCGGCTCGCGCACGCTGGCGCGCTCCTATCACGCCGCCTTCGGCGTCGCCGGCCACGCCGCCGAGACCCGCGACGGCGGCGCGCTGGTCCGCCGCGGCCTCGTCCGCATCGCCCGCGCCAACGGCCTCATCTGAAATCCCGCCAAGAAACGATTGTCATGACCCATCCCCTCTTCGGCAACCACGTTCCCATCATCGCCATCCTGCGCGGCATCAAGCCGGAGGAGGCCGATGCGGCCTTCGACGCGCTGGTCGCGGCCGGCATCACGCTGATCGAAGTACCGCTCAATTCGCCCGATCCGCTCGTCTCGATCGAGCGGATGGTGAAGCGCGCCGCCGGCCGCGCCAAGGTCGGCGCCGGTACCGTGCTGACCGAGGAACAGGTCCAGGCGGTCAAGGACATCGGCGGCGAACTCATTGTGTCCCCGAACGCCGACCCTGCCGTCATCCGCAAAACGAAGGCGCTCGGCATGGTCTCCTATCCCGGCGTATTCACGCCGACGGAGGCCTTCGCGGCGCTCGCCGCGGGCGCCGACGCGCTCAAGTTCTTCCCGGCCGAACTGATCGGCACCGCCGGCATCAAGGCGATGAAGGCGGTTCTGCCGAAGCATGTCCCGGTGCTCGCCGTCGGCGGCGCCAACGAGGGCAACTTCGCCGACTTCATCAAGGTCGGTTGCGCCGGATTCGGCATCGGCTCGAACATCTACAAGCCCGGCATGACGGCCGCCGAAATCGGCGAGCGCGCCGCCAAGCTGGTGGCCGCCTTCGCCGTCGCACAGGCGGCTGCTGCTGCGTAGTCTCACGTCAGTCCAACTCGAAAAAATATTTGTTTTCAAAAACTTGATTCGAATCTGTACCGCCCGGCAACGATAGCCGGGCGGTTTTGCTTCAAATCCCGGCACAGTACGGCGATCTCGCTGTTTTCGGCCACCGACATGACGATCCACGAGATCTCGAACGTCACCTACGGCATCTTCGCCAACGCCCAGTTCATATCGACGACGACTGGCAGAAATACGCCCCCAATCCGACGACCGGCCTGACCCCCGAGAACGTCTCGGTCAGCAATACGCGGCGCGAGGCGGTCCAGTTCGTCGGCATCCAGGATGCGTCGATCCGCAACCTGACGATCGACGACTCCATGGCCGAGCGGACGATGGACCTGATGGTCATCATGTCGTCGAGCGACATCACCATGGACGGCACAACGCTGGACCAGTCCGGCAGCGCAGGCTTCGCCGTCGCGGGCACGATCATCACGCCCGGCGTTTTGTCTGCCGACTGCCGTTGAATTTCCTCGGCAAACCAACACGTAGGGTTCACAGGCGCGACGGCCCGCCGGCCTCAAGCGAATGTGAACCCCGCTTGTGACCGGCGTCATAAAACCCACGCAAAAACCTGTTTAGTATGAGGCTAGAAGCGAGATCAGGAGAAACCGTCATGGACGTTTCCACCGCCTGCTTCCCACGGGAGGCGTCACTCAACGAACTGCTGCACGAGCCCATCATCGCGATGCTCATGGCGAGTGACGGCGTGCATTCAGACGATATCCGCGCGCTCTATCGCAAGCTGGAGCGCAAGGCCGATCCGCGGACCACGCGGGCCCGCGATCTTGAGGCGATGGAGCGTTGCTTCATACGGTGAGGTGGGCGCGGACTTGTTCCGAGCCCATTTCGGATTGCGTGCCCGAAACGACGATCTCGCCGCGATCCATCACAGCGAAACGATCGGCCAGTTCATGCGCGAAATCGAAATATTGCTCGACCAGGAGGATCGCCATGGTCCCCTGTGCGCGCAACCATTCGATCGCGCGGCCTATGTCCTTGATGATCGACGGCTGGATGCCCTCCGTCGGCTCATCGAGGACGAGAAGGCGCGGCCGCGTCACCAGCGCGCGCCCGATCGCCAATTGCTGCTGCTGACCGCCTGACAGGTCGCCGCCGCGCCGGCGCAGCATGTCCTTCAGCACCGGAAACAGATCGAAGACATAGTCGGGAACGTGGCGTTCACGCCGCGGCAGCGGCGCATAGCCTGTCTCGAGGTTTTCCTTCACCGAGAGCAACGGGAACACCTCGCGCCCCTGCGGCACATAGGCGATGCCAGCCTTGGCCCGCTCGTGCGGTGCCATGCGGCCGAGCGGCTTGCCCTCCCACAGGATCTCGCCGCCCGAGATCGGCTTTTGCCCGACGACCGCCCGCAACAGGCTCGTCTTGCCGACGCCGTTCCGCCCCATCAGGCAGGTCACCTGGCCGATTTCGGCGGTCAGCGAGACATGGCGCAACGCCTGCGCGGCGCCATAGTGAAGATCGACGTTCCTGACTTCCAGCATGATCAGCCCTTCCCGGCTTCCGGCTCTTCCGACGCTTCCGCCCATCTCGCCAGAGCGAGGCTCCAGGCGGCGGCGCGCCGTGATTTTTTCGGCTCATCCTGCGAAGCCCGCTGCAACGGTTCCGGCTGCAGATCAGCGGGGCGTTGGCCGGTGGACTTCCGCGCCATCGCTACCGCCCCAAATAGACTTCGATGACCTTGGGGTCGGCGGAGGCCGCGTCGAGGGAGCCCTCCGAAAGGACGGAGCCCTCATGCAGCACGGTCACCTTGACCCCGAGGTCGCGCACGAAGGTCATGTCGTGCTCGACGACGACGACCGACTTTGTCCTGGCGATCTCCTGGAGCAGGATCGCCGTCTCGGCCGTCTCGGCATCGGTCATGCCCGCCGCCGGCTCGTCGACGAGCAGCAGCTTCGGCTCCTGCGCCAGGAGCATGCCAATCTCCAGCCACTGCTTCTGGCCATGCGAGAGATTGGCGGCGAGCCAGTCGCGCTTGTCGGTCAGGCGGATCGTATCGAGGATTTCCTCCACCCGCGCGATCTCGGCCTGCGAGGTGCGGTGGAACAGGGTGGCGAAGGGCTTGCGGTCGCCGGCCAGCGCCAGGTCGATATTGTCCCACACCGTGTGGCTCTCGAACACGGTCGGCTTCTGGAACTTGCGACCGATGCCGAGCGAGGCGATCGCCGCCTCGTCGAGCCGGGTCAGGTCGGTGTCGCCGGCGAAATAGACGTCGCCCGAATCCGGCTTGGTCTTGCCGGTGATGACGTCCATCATCGTCGTCTTGCCGGCGCCGTTCGGGCCGATGATCGCCCGCATCTCGCCAGGCTCGATCACCAGCGACAGGCCCCGCAGCGCCTTGAAGCCGTCGAAGGAAACGCTGACGCCGTCGAGATAGAGCAGCGAATCCTTGGCCTTGGCATGGGCGACGGGTTCGATCGTGCTGGTCATTCGCCTTACTCCGCTGCCTGGCCGACGGCGCCGGGCGCCACGACGTCCTCGATCGGCTTCTCGGCCGGCTTCTTCCGGTCGCGCGCCAGGAACGTGCCGACGACGCCCTTGGGCAGGAACAGGGTGACGAGCACGAACAGGCCGCCGAGCACGAACAGCCAGTATTCGGCGAGCATGCCGCTGGTGAACCAGGTCTTGCCGAAACTGACGAGCAGCGCGCCGACGATCGGGCCGATCAGCGTGCCGCGGCCGCCGACCGCCACCCAGATCACAGCCTCGATCGAATTGGCGGGTGCGAACTCGCCGGGATTGATGATGCCGATCTGCGGCACGTAGAGCGCGCCGGCGACGCCGGCCATCATGGCCGAGAGCGTCCAGACGAGGAGCTTGTAGCCCTCGACCCGGTAGCCGATGAAGCGGGTCCGGCTCTCGGCGTCGCGGACGGCGACCAGCACCTTGCCGAACTTCGAGGCGATCACGGCGCGGCAGATCCAGAACCCGGCGGCGAGCGCCAGCGCCGAGGCGAAGAACAGCGCGCCGCGCGTCGTATCCGCCTGGATGTCGAAGCCCAGTATCTCCTTGAAGTCCGTTAACCCGTTGTTACCCCCGAAGCCCATGTCGTTGCGGAAGAAGGCGAGCAGCAGCGCATAGGTCATCGCCTGGGTGATGATCGAGAGATAGACGCCGGTGACGCGGCTCCTGAACGCGAACCAGCCGAAGACGAAGGCGAGGATGCCCGGCACCAGGAGCACCAGGATCGCGGCGAACCAGAAATGGTCGAAGCCGGTCCAGAACCAGGGCAGCTCCTTCCAGTTCAGGAACACCATGAAATCCGGCAGCAGCGGATTGCCATAGGTGCCGCGATCGCCGATCTGGCGCATCAGGTACATGCCCATGGCATAGCCGCCGAGCGCGAAGAAGGCGGCGTGGCCGAGCGAGAGGATGCCGCAGAAGCCCCAGACGAGATCGACCGCGAGTGCCAGCAGCGCATAGGTCAGGTACTTGCCGAGCAGCGTCAGCACATAGGTCGGCACGTGGAACGGGCTCGACGGATCCGTCGCCAGGTTGAGCACCGGCAAGAGGATGCCAACGCCGAGGATGGCGATCAGCACGATCGCGGTGCGGCGGTCGAGTGCGCGCAGGAGGAAGTTTGTCACCATGTCGGGAGCCCTTTCTTGCCTTCTCCCCGAGGGAGAGGTCGGCTCGCGGAGCCGGATGAGGGTTTGGCGGCTGCCGCAGCCGCGGCGATCATCCGGGCAATCATGCCTCCACCGCCCGGCCCTTCAGCGCGAACAGGCCGCGCGGGCGCTTCTGGATGAACAGGATGATGAAGACGAGGACCAGGATCTTGCCGAGAACCGCGCCGGCATAGGGCTCGAGGAACTTGTTGGCGATGCCGAGCGTGAAGGCGCCGACCAGCGTGCCCCAGAGATTGCCGACGCCGCCGAACACGACGACCATGAATGAGTCGATGATGTAGCCCTGGCCGAGATTGGGACTGACATTGTCGATCTGGCTGAGCGCCACGCCGGCGATGCCGGCAATGCCCGAGCCGAGGCCGAAGGTGAGCGCGTCGACCCAGGGCGTGCGGATGCCCATCGAGGACGCCATCGGCCGGTTCTGCGTCACGGCGCGGGTCTGCAGGCCGAAGGGCGTGCGCTTCAGCACCAGCATCAGCGTCGCGAAGACGACCAGCGCGAAGACGACGATCCACATGCGGTTGTAGGTGATGGTCAGGTTGCCGAGCTCGAAGGCGCCCGACATCCAGGACGGATTGCCGACCTCGCGGTTGTTCGGACCGAACCAGGTGCGCACCGCCTGCTGCAGGATCAGCGACACGCCCCAGGTGGCGAGCAGCGTCTCGAGCGGGCGCCCGTAGAGATAGCGGATCACCATGCGCTCGATCAGCACGCCGACCAGGCCGGCGACGAGGAAGGCGAGCGGCAGCGAGATGGCGAGCGACCAGTCGAACAGCCAGGGCATGTTGTTGCGGATCAGTTCCTGCACGACGAAGGTCGTGTAGGCGCCGATCATGACCATCTCGCCATGCGCCATGTTGATGACGCCCATCACGCCGAAGGTGATGGCGAGGCCGATTGCCGCCAGAAGCAGCACCGAGCCGAGCGAGATGCCGTAGAGGATGTTCTGCGCGCCGTCCCAGAGCTTGAGCGTGCCTTGGATCGAGGTGATCGCGGTCTGCGCCGCCGCCTTGACCGCGCCGTCCGGCGCCGAGGCCTCGATCGCGGTCAGTTGCGCCAGCACGTCGCGGCCGCCTTTCGCCTGCAGCGCGGCGATCGCCGCGACCTTCTCAGCGTCGGGAGCGTCCGACTTCAGCACGGCCGCGGCGCGCGCCATCTGCAGCGTCGTCGCGATGCCCGCGTCGGTCTCCTTTGATATCGCCTGGTCGATCAGCGGGATCTGCGCGGGGTCGCTGTTCCTAAACACATCCGCCGCCGCGGCGCGGCGCTTGGCCGGATCGGCGCTCATCAGCGTCAGCGAGCCAAGCGCTGATGTCACCGCCTCGCGCACCGCGTTGTTGACCCTGATCTTCTCGACGTCGCGCGAACCGGCTGTGCCGGCGTCGGCGCCGGTGAGCGGATCCTTGAGGGCGAAGCCGCCATCCGCCTTGGTCGCGGCGAAGACGGCGCGATCGGATTTCCGCACATAGAGATCGCCGGCGCCGAGCGCCTGCAGCACGGGCGCCACGGCCGGATCGCCGGTCGCCGCCAGCGCGCCGATAGCCTCGCGCAGCGCCGCATAGCCGTTCTTGCCGAGCCCGTCGACCAGCGGCTTCAGATCATCCGCGCGGGCCGGCATGGCGGCGACGAGGACGAGAGCCAGGATGGCGAGAAGGGCCTTGAAGCGTTGGATCATGTCGACCACGGATTTGTCCTCGGGCGCGGAGCCCTGCTGGGTCGTGGGATGCGTCGGGCAGTCCCTTCGGAATGATGCGGGAGGCGGACGCGCCGCCTCCCGTCTTCTCGGGTCTTGTGGCGGGGGTCAGGAACCCTTGCCGCCGCACTTGCCGGTCGCGACATTGAAGTTGCCGCAGGACATCGGGGCGCGCCAATCGGCGATCAGGTCCTTCGAGTCCGGCAGGTAGTCGGACCATTCGTCGCCCACCACCAGGCCGGGGGTCTGCCACACCACGTCGAGCTGGCCGTCTTCCTGGATTTCGCCGATATAGACGGGCTTGGTGATGTGGTGGTTCGGCATGATGGTGGAGAAGCCGCCGGTCAGGTTCGGCACGGAGACACCGATCAGGCCGTCGATCACCGCGTCCGGCTCGGTGGTGCCGGCCTTCTCGACCGCCTTCACCCAGGCGTTGAAGCCGATGACGGTCGCTTCCATCGGGTCGTTGGTGGTGCGCTTCTCGTTGCCGATGAAGGCGCGCCACTTCTTGATGAACTCCTCGTTCTCCGGCGTGTCGACGGACTGGAAGTAGTTCCAGGCGGCGAGATGGCCGACGAGCGGCTTGGTGTCGATGCCGGCCAGCTCTTCCTCGCCGACCGAGAAGGCCACGACCGGGATGTCGGTCGCCTTGATGCCCTGGTTGCCGAGCTCCTTGTAGAACGGCACGTTGGCGTCGCCGTTGACGGTCGAGACGACGGCGGTCTTCTTGCCGGCGGAGCCGAACTTCTTGATCGCCGCGACTTCGGTCTGCCAGTCGGAGAAGCCGAACGGCGTGTAGTTGACCATGATGTCCTCGGCGGCGACGCCCTTCGACTTCAGGTACGCCTCGAGGATCTTGTTGGTGGTGCGCGGATAGACGTAGTCGGTGCCTTCGAGCACCCAGCGCTTCACGGCGCCGCCTTCCTCGCTCATCAGATAGTCGACGGCCGGGATCGCCTGCTGGTTCGGCGCGGCGCCGGTGTAGAAGACGTTCCGCTCGCTCTCCTCGCCCTCATACTGGACGGGGTAGAACAGGATCGAGTTCAGCTCCTTGAACACCGGCAGTACCGACTTGCGGGAGACCGAGGTCCAGCAGCCGAAAACGACCGAGACGTTGTTCTGGCTGATCAGCTCGCGCGCCTTCTCGGCGAAGAGCGGCCAGTTCGAGGCCGGGTCGACGACGACCGCCTCGAGCTTCTTGCCCAGCACGCCGCCCTTCTTGTTCTGCTCGTCGATCAGGAAGAGGACGGTGTCCTTGAGCGTGGTTTCGGAGATCGCCATCGTGCCCGACAGCGAATGGAGGACGCCGACCTTGATCGTCTCCTCCGCGGCGACGGCGCCGGTCACGCCGGCGCCGATCATGGCTGCCGTCGCAAGCGCGCCGATGGTCCGGCTCACATAGTTCAGCATCGGTTGCTAGTCCCCCTGTTCGGCCCTTTGTCCGGCGGGGCGCGCCGGATCGGGCGGTTTCTGTGCGAACATCGTGGAACGGGATCGGCGGGATTTCCGGAGTGGGCCGATCGCGTTCTTGGGGGCAAGTCTCGGCAGTTTCGGCAGTGCAGCATATACGTCGATTGACGTAGATCGGACGGGGTCGGGCTGGGCGGATGGTCCTCTTCCGGAAGGGCGGAGGCGTACCGTCATCCTCGCGAAGGCGAGGATCCATGCAGCCGAAGCCTCGAACGGTTCGCGCCACGAACCCCGGCGGCGAGGCGCGGATCGATGGATCCCGGCTCGGAGGCCGGGATGACTGCGGAGGGCTTGGCCGGCGTCGCGGCCTAACGGCAAACGCCTGCCGTCGGCCTCTCTCCATGGGAGAGGTGAAGAAGCCGCTTCCCGCCTGCGGAACTCCGTCATCCTCGCGAAGGCGAGGATCCATTCAGCCGAAGCCTCGAACGGTTCGCGCCACGGACCCCGGCGGCGAGGCGCGGATAGATGGATCCCGGCTCGGGGGCCGGGATGACGGCGAGCGTGGGGCTGGCGTCGCGGCCTAATGGCGAACGCCTGCCGTCGTCCAAGAAGGCGCGGCGACGAAACAGCGCCCTCCCGCCAAAAGAAACCTCCGTCATTCCTGCGAAAGCAGGAATCCATTCAGCCTAGGGCCTGCGCTATTGCGCGCCGACGACAGGCAACCCGGCCGGATGGATCCCGGCTCGGAGGCCGGGATGACGGCGAGTGTGGGGCGGGCGGCCTCGTTCGAGCGGTGAATGGGCCGGTGCCCCGCCTCCAATCACCACCGTTCCTCTTGCGCCGCAGCGCGGGATCGCGCATCTTCGCTCAATTACTAGGCAAGCCCAGAAGATGAGCAGATCGCGATGGCCGGACGACAGCGGATCCTCCCCGTCCGCCGTGACTACAATCGCTGGGTCGCCAACCAGACGCTGGAGGACTACGCGCTCCGCTTCACCGCCAAGAGCGCGCGGCGCTGGACCACGCCGCGCGTCGCGCAGACCGCGATCGGCGCCATCTCGTTCCTGGCGCTGGAGGCGATCGGCGGCGCGATCACGCTGTCGCACGGCACCATCACCACCATCTACGCCACCGCGATCGTCGGCATCGTGCTGCTGCTGACCGGCCTGCCGATCGCCCGCTACGCCTCGCGCTACGGCGTCGACATCGACCTGCTGACCCGCGGCGCCGGCTTCGGCTACATCGGCTCGACCGTCACCTCGCTGATCTACGCCACCTTCACCTTCATCCTGTTCGCGATCGAAGCCTCGATCATGACGACGGCGCTGGAGATCGCCTTCGGCATTCCGATCTGGCTCGGCTACATATTGAGCGCGGTGGTGGTGATCCCGCTGGTGACGCACGGCATCACCTGGATCAGCCGCTTCCAGATCTTCACCCAGCCGCTCTGGATCATCCTCAACATCCTGCCGGTCGGCTTCATCCTCTGGCAGGAGCCCGGCGCCGTCACGGCCTGGCTCGCCTTCGAGGGCCCGGCACCGACGGAGGCGAACCCGGCCTTCGGCCTGATCTCGCTCGGCGCCGCCTGCTCGGTGATCCTCGGCCTGATGCCGCAGATCGGCGAGCAGGTCGACATTCTCCGCTTCCTGCCGGCGACGGGCCTCGAGGGCAAGCGCGGCCGCATCGCGACATTGCTCGCCGGCGCCGGCTGGATCCTCGTCGGCGCGCCGAAGCTCCTGTTCGGTTCCTTCCTCGCCGTGCTGGCGCTGCGGCACGGCGTGCCGGTCGAGCATGCCGCCGAGCCGGCGCGGATGTATGTCGTCGCCTTCGGCTACGTGCTGCCCTGGCCCGACGCGGCCCTGTTCCTGACGGCCGCCTTCGTCGTCGTCTCGCAGCTCAAGATCAACGTGATGAACGCCTATGCGGGTTCGCTCGCCTGGTCGAACTTCTTCTCACGGCTAACCCACAGCCATCCCGGCCGCGTCGTCTGGCTGATCTTCAACGTCGCGATCGCGCTGCTCCTGATGGAACTCGGCATCTACCGGGCGCTGGAGCAGACGCTCGGCTTGTTCTCCGTCGTCGCCGTCGCCTGGCTCGGCACGATCGTCGCCGATCTCGCCATCAACAAGCCGCTCGGCCTGTCGCCGCCGGGGATCGAGTTCAAGCGCGCCCACCTCTACGACATCAACCCGGTCGGCGTCGGCGCCATGGCGATCGCCACCGCGCTCGGCCTGATGGCGGCGGTCGGCCTCGCCGGCGCCGTGGCGCAGGCCTTCGCGCCGTTCATCGCGCTCGGCGCAGCGCTTGTGGCGGCGCCCCTGATCGCCTGGGGCACGGGCGGCCGCTACTACCTCGCGCGAAAGCCGCGCGCGCATTGGCACGAGATGAAGGAGATCCGCTGCACCGTCTGCGAACACCATTTCGAGCCCGAAGACACTGCCTATTGCCCGGCCTATTCCGGGCCGATCTGCTCGCTCTGCTGTTCGCTCGACGCCCGCTGCCACGACCTCTGCAAGCCCCACGCACGGCTGCAGAACCAGGTCAGCATCGCCGCTGCCAAGGTGCTGCCGAGCGAGGTCGCGGCCCGCGTCGGGCCCCGGGTCGTGCAATATGCCGGCGTGCTGACGCTGTTCATGGCGGTGATCAGCCTGGTGCTGCTGCTGATCCACGTGCAGGCGACGTCCTATCAGAACGTGCACGAAAGCGGCTTTGGCGACATCATCGGCCAGACGCTCTGGGCGGCCTTCTTCATCCTGCTGATCGTCTCCGGCATCGCCGCCTGGTTCCTCGTGCTGGCCAACGAGAGCCGGCACGTGGCGCAGGAGGAATCGGCGCGGCAGACGACGCTACTGCTGCGCGAGATCGAGGCGCACCGGAAGACCGACGCCGAGCTGCAGCGCGCCAAGGAAGTCGCCGAATCCGCCAACCAGGCGAAGAGCCGCTATCTGGTCGGCTTGAGCCATGAACTGCGCACGCCGCTCAATGCCGTCTTCGGCTATGCGCAGATCCTGGAGCGCGACGAGGCGATCCCGCCGACGCGCCAGGGCAATATCAGCGTCATCCGCCGCAGCGCCGAGCATCTCTCCGGCCTGATCGACGGGCTGCTCGAGATCTCGCGCATCGAGACGGGGCGGCTGCGGCTGCAGCGCGACGAGATCCGTCTTGGCGATTTCCTCGACCAGCTGGTCGACATGTTCCGCTTCCAGGCCGAGGCGAAGGGCCTCGCCTTCCGCTTCGATCGGCCGGAGCTGTTACCGGAAGTGGTGGCGACCGACGAGAAGCGGCTGCGCCAGATCCTCGTCAACTTGCTCTCCAACGCGATCAAGTTCACGGATCGAGGCAGCGTCACCTTCCGTGTCGCCTATCGCAGCCAGATCGCGACGCTCACCGTCGAGGATACCGGCCCCGGCATCGCGACCGAGGACCTCGACCGCATCTTCGAGCCGTTCGAGCGCGGCAATGGCGCCCAGGCGCTGGCCGCGCCCGGCACCGGGCTCGGGCTCACCATCACCAAGATGCTGGCGCAGCTGATGGGCGGCGACATCCGGCTCGCCAGCGCACCCGGTATCGGCAGCCATTTCGAGGTGCGGGTCATGCTGGCGGCCGTCAACCGGCCGGCGCCGCTGCCCTCGCCGGCAAAGCGGGTGTTCGGCTATCAGGGCCAGCGCCGCGTCATTCTCGTCGCCGACGACGACCCCGATCATCGCGAGCTGGTGCGCCAGATCCTGGAGCCGCTCGGCTTCACGGTGCTCGCCGTCGGCGACGGCCCCGCCTGCCTGGCGCTGACGGCCGACATAAGGCCCGACCTCTTCCTGCTCGACATCTCGATGCCCGGCATGACCGGCTTCGAGCTGGCGCGGAAGCTCCGGGAGAACGGCCATGCCGCGCCAATCGTCATGCTGTCGGCGAGCCTCGGCGAGATGCAGCCGGAGCCGGCCGAGGACGCGGCGCATGACGCGGCGCTGCCGAAGCCGTTTGATGTGCGGCAATTGCTCGACCGCATCCAGGCGCTGCTGCAGCTCGACTGGATCGACGAGCCGCCGGCGCCGAAGCCCGAACCGCAAGCGGCGCCGCTCCGGAGCCCCGGCGCCGACCATGTCCGCGAGCTTCTCGACCTCGGCCAGATCGGCTATGTCCGCGGCATCGAGGCGAAGCTGGACGCGCTTTTCGCCAACGCGGACAACCAGCCTTTCGTGACGGTGCTGCGCGGACACCTCCGGAACTTCGACTTCGACGGCTACCAGGCGACACTGGAGGAGGTGAGCGAGCCATGAGTGAAACGACGCATGGCCGCGACATCGTCCTGGTCGTCGACGATTCGCCGGAGACGCTGAGCTTCTTGACCGAGGCGCTGGAGCGTTCCGGCGCCACCGTGCTGGTCGCGACATCCGGCGCGCGGGCGCTGACGCTGGTCGAGCGGATCACGCCGGACATCGTGCTGATGGACGCGGTGATGCCCGGCATGGACGGCTTCGAGGCCTGCCGCCGGCTGAAGGCGAACACGGCGCTGGCGCATGTGCCCGTCATCTTCATGACCGGCCTGTCGGAGACCGAGCACGTGCTGGAGGGGCTGGAGGCGGGCGGCGTCGATTATGTCACCAAGCCGATCGTGCTCGACGTGCTGCTCGCCCGCATCCGCGTCCATCTCGCCAATGCCCGCACGGCGCAGAGCGCGCGCCTCGCGCTCGACACGGCCGGGCGCTATTTGCTCGCCGCCAACCGCGAGGGCGAGATCCGCTGGTGCACGCCGCAGGCGGTGAAGCTGCTGGAAGCGACGCTGCCAAGCTCGGACGGCAACATCCGCCTGCCGGAGAGCATCCGCATCTGGCTGCGCGTCTCGGCCGGCGAGCGCGGCGGCACCAGCCAGCCCGGCCCGATCCCCGTCGAGGGCGGCCGGCAATTGCAGCTCGCCTTCCTCGGCAAGACCGGCAAGGACGAGTTCCTGTTCCGCCTGTCGAGCGAGGACGACAGCGACCAGGAGGCGCTGTTGCGCCGCCAGTTCACGGTCACCCAGCGCGAGGCCGAGGTGCTGCTGTGGATCGCGCGCGGAAAATCGAACCGCGACATCGCCGAGATCCTCGGCCTGTCGCCGCGCACCGTGAACAAGCACCTCGAGCAGGTCTACCAGAAGCTCGGCGTCGAGAACCGCGCCTCGGCCGCCGTGACAGCGCTTTCGGCGCTCGGCGAACGCTAAGAAGCGCGATCCCAACTCTGTGATCACCATCACACGGCGATGCTGTCGCGGCTAATTTCCATTCATTCCAAGGTACTTAGCGTTGTCCACCGGCATTGGCCGCCGCTTTACGGCGAGCGGCGCGGCTCGTAGACTGCCGCGCTATCGAGACGGCGGCTTGCGGGAGACAATCATGCGCGGTATCGGCGGAATTCTGGGGCTCGTGCTCGGCCTGACGCTCTCCCTCGGCGGCCTGGCGACATCGGCCGGCGCGCAGGAGAGCGGACCGCGACGTGTCATCATCAGCCGCGACGCCGACTATCCCGGCTTCGACTACCAGACATTGAAGGACGTCGAGCAGAAGGCCTGCGCCTCGGCCTGCGCCGACGATCCGTCCTGCAAGGCCTTCACCTACAATACCAAGGCCAAGTGGTGCTTCCTGAAGAGCGATTTCGGCGCACTCGCGGTCTCGCCCGGCGCCAATGCCGGCCGCATCGTCACGGCCAGGGCGATCGACAAGAGCGTCACCGAAAAGCGGATCGAGGAACTCGCCTTCCTCGGCCCCTCGCCCTTCGACGAGGCGAAGCGCCAGCTCGGATCGCTCGCCAGCGACTATCCCTCGCACGGCATCGGCTACGACACGATCCGCCAGGGCGCGGAACGCTCCCGCCAGACCGGCAACACGACGGAGCTCGTGCGCGATCTCGGCGCCATGCTCGCCATCGCGCCCGACGATCCGGCGCTCTGGCGCGCCTTCGCCGCCGCGCTGCTCGAGCGCGACCCGAGCGAATACAGCGAGCGCCAGCAGGTCCAGACGGCCGCCTCCGCCGCCGCGATCAACGCCTATCTCCGCGCCGACGGCGCCGGGGAACAGGCGCAGTCCCTCGGCCTGCTCGGCCGCGCGCTGGAAAAGCGCGAGATGTGGAAGACGGCGATCAAGGCCTATCGTCTCAGCCTCGAATACAAGCAGGATCCGCAGCTGCGCGCTGCCTATGACAAGCTCATCGCCGAGCGCGGCTTCCGCATCGTCTCCAACACGGTCGATGCCGACGCCGCCTCGCCACGCATGTGCGTCATCTTCTCCGATCCGCTCCCCGTCTCCGATCCAACACTCTCCGACTTCGTCGTCGTCGAGGGCGGCAAGGGCCTCGCGGTCGAGCCGCAGGACAACCAGATCTGCATCGACGGACTGAAGCACGGTCAGCGCTACACGATGCGCTTCCGTGCCGGCCTGCCCTCCGCCGACGGCGAGAGGCTGCAGCAGATGGCCGAGGTCTCGAGCTATATCCGCGACCGCGCGCCGTGGGTCGGCTTCGCCGGCAACGCCTATGTGCTGCCGGCCGGCCAGGGCGCCTCGATCCCGATCGACTCGATCAACACCGATCTGATCGACGCCGAGGTCTACCGGATCGGCGATCGCTCCATCGCCATCGCGGTGCGCGACGGCAATTTCCTGCGCCAGCTCGACACCTATTCGGCCAGCCAGATCGCCAACCAGTCCGGAACCTCGGTCTGGAAGGGCCAGATCGAAGTCGGCGGCAACAAGCTGAACGAGAGCATCACCACGGCGATCCCGATCGGCGACGCGGTCAAGACGATCGAGCCCGGCGTCTACGTCATCACCGCCAAGGCCGCCACCAAGGGCTCGAGCGACGACTACTACAACAGCCTGGCGACGCAGTGGTTCATCGTCTCCGATCTCGGCCTGTCGGCGCTTTCCGGCAATGACGGCGTCCATGCCGTCATCCGCTCGCTCAACACCGCCAAGGCGCTGCCGGGCGTCAAGGTGAAGCTCGTCGCGACCAATGACGAGATCCTCGGCGAGGCGACGACCAACGCCGACGGCTATGTCCATTTCGAGCCGGGCCTGGCGCGCGGCACCGGCGGCATGGCGCCCCAGCTTCTGGTCGCGCAGACGGAGGCCGGCGACTACGCCTTCCTCGACATGAAGAAGACGGCGTTCGACCTGACCGATCGCGGCGTCGACGGCCGTCCGGCACCGGGCGCGCTCGACACGTTCTTCACCTCCGAGCGCGGCATCTACCGCCCCGGCGAAACCGTGCACCTGACCGCGCTGCTGCGTGACAGCCAGGCCAAGGCGGTTTCCGGCCTGCCGCTGACGCTGGTCGTCGACCGCCCGGACGGCGTCGAGTTCCTGCGCACCAAGCTCGATGACGAGGGTCAGGGCGGCTACAGCCAGGACGTCGCCATTCCCGACGGCGCCCAGCGCGGCGCCTGGCGCTTCCAGCTCTATGCCGATCCGGACGGCGCGGCGCTGACCGAGATCTCGGCGCTCGTCGACGATTTCGAGCCGGAACGCGTCGCCTTCGAACTGAAGACCACCGCCGAGCGCCTCACCTCGGGCGGCACCTTCCCGATCGAGCTCACCGCGAAATATCTCTACGGCGCCAACGCGATCGGCCTCGGCGTCGACGGCGACATCATCGCGACGCCGACCAGCGTCAGCCCGGACTATCCCGGCTATTCGTTCGGCCTTTCGGACGATCCGGTCGAGAGCATCAGGGATTCGCTCGGCGCCAGCGCCATCACCGACGAGGACGGCCGCGCCAGCTTCGACGCCACCGTGCCGGGCCTGCCGGAGACGACAAAACTCTTCAACGCCGAGATCATCGTCCGCGTCACCGATACCAATGGCCGCGCGGTCGAGCGGCGGATGACGCTGCCGGCCGACGGCACCAAGCCGCATATCGGCATCAAGCCGAGCTTTGATGGCAGCGTGCCGGAGGGCGGCGCGGCTTCCTTCGAGCTGATCGCCATCGGTCCGGACGGCCAGCGCATCGATGCGGATGGCGCGACCTGGTCGATCGAGAAGCTCGACACGAACTACCAGTGGTACCGTCGCGACGGCGCCTGGAAATACGAGGCGATCACCACGGCGACCCGCGTCGCCAACGGCACGGTCGACCTCACGGCCGGCAAGCCGGCGACGGTCGAAAGCAAGGTCAACTGGGGCCGCTTCCGCCTGACGGTGGCGCTCGCCGGCGACACACCGACCTCGTCGAGCTACGCCTTCGACGCCGGCTGGTATGTCGATGCCTCGGCCGCGTCCGAGACGCCGGACATGCTGACCGTCTCGCTCGACAAGAAGAACTACAAGCCCGGCGAGACCGCCAAGCTGCGCCTCGATCCGCGCTTCCCCGGCATCGCCCAGATCATGGTGATCGACGACCGCGTCATCGACATGAAGACAGTCGATGTGCCGGAGGGCGGCACCACCGTCGACCTCGACGTGACGACCAATTGGGGCCCCGGCGCCTATGTCACCGCCACGCTGTTCCGGCCGATGGACGTCCAGGCGAAGCGGATGCCGTCGCGCGCGCTCGGCCTCGCCTGGGTGCCGGTCGATCCGGCCGACCGCCGCATCGACGTTAAGCTCGGCGCCGAGGCGCAGATCCGGCCGCGCGGCCCCCTGACCATCCCCGTCACGCTCGCCAACCTGAAAGCGGGCGAGGACGCCTATGTCACGGTCGCGGCCGTCGATGTCGGTATCCTCAACCTGACCCAGTTCAAGACGCCTGATCCCGATGGCTGGTATTTCAGCCAGCGCCGGCTCGGCATGGAGATCCGCGACCTCTACGGCCTGCTGATCGACCGCATGCAGGGCGTTCCCGGCCGCCTCCGCTCCGGCGGCGACGGCGGCGCGGCGGGGCTGAAGTCCCCCCCGCCGACCGAGAAGCTGATCGCCTATTATTCGGGCGTGGTGAAGGTCGACGGCGACGGCAAGGCGACGATCACCTTCGACCTGCCCGACTTCAACGGCACGGTCCGCGTCATGGCGATGGCCTGGTCGAAGGAAGGCGTCGGCCACGCCGAGCAGGACGTCATCGTGCGCGATCCCGTCGTGCTGATGGCCAGCCTGCCGCGCTTCATGACGCCGGACGACCAGAGCCGCATCCTCGTCGAGATCAACAATGTCGAGGGCCCGGCGGGCGACTACCGGCTCACCGTCGCGGCGCCCGGCGTCGCCATGGAACCCGCCGATGCGGACAAGGCGATCCCGCTGGAGAAGGCCGGCCGCGCGACCGTCGCGCTGCCGATCAAGGCCGTCGACATCGGCGACCACGAGATCACCGTCAGCCTGGCAAGCCCGGAAAATGGCCAGACCTTCGACCGGACCTACATGCTCGGCATTCGCCCCGCCGGCCAGCCGGTGTCGCGCCGCTCGCTGATCTCGATGGCGCCGGGCAACACGCTGAGCCTCGACCGCTACGCCTTCTCCGAGTTCGTGCCCGGCACGACGAGCGCGACGCTCGCCGTCGGCGGCACGGCCAAGCTCGACGTCGCGGCGATCCTCGCCTCGCTCGACCGCTACCCCTATGGCTGCACCGAGCAGATCACCTCGAAGGCCATGCCGCTGCTCTACCTGAACCAGGTGGCGGCGACGATCGGCATCGCGCAGGACAGCGAACTGCGCGAGCGCATCCAGGCCTCGATCGGCAAGGTGCTCGACAACCAGTCCTCGGCCGGCTCGTTCGGCCTCTGGGGGCCGGGCTATGACGATCTCTGGCTCGACGCCTATGTCACCGACTTCCTGACCCGCGCCAAGGCGGCCGGCTATCTCGTTCCGGAGGTCGCGTTCAACAACGCGCTCGACAACCTCTCGAACAAGGTCGGCTATGCCACCGACTTCGACCGGGGCGGCGAGGCGATCGCCTATTCGCTCTACGTGCTTGCCCGCAACGGCAAGGCGGCGATCGGCGACCTGCGCTACTACGCGGAGACGAAGCTGAACAACTTCGCGACGCCGCTGGCGCAGGCACAGATCGGCGCGGCGCTGGCGCTTTATGGCGACAAAGCACGCTCGGGCACGGTGCTCGGCGTCGCCATCGACAATCTCCGCCGCGCCACCGGCCAGCAGCTCGCCGGCCGCGAGGACTACGGCTCCGGCCTGCGCGATCAGGCGGCGGTGCTCACCCTCGTCGCGGAGAGCGGCGAGAAGAGCATCGACGTGAAGACCCTCGTCAACGAGGTGGCGACCACCCGCGACAGCCGCCGCTATCTCTCCACCCAGGAGCAGGGCTGGATGCTGATGGCGGCCGCCGCGATGATGGCGGACCTGAGAGAGGCCTCGATCGAGATCGACGGCCACAAGGGCGAGGTGCCGCTCTACCGCAAGCTCCTCGGCTCGGATGTCGATACCCAGCCGCTCGTCGTCGCCAATACCAGCGACATCCCGCTCGACGCGGCGCTGACGCTGACCGGCATTCCGGCCTCGCCGGAGCCGGCCGGCGGCGAGGGCTTCACGATCACCCGCAGCTACTTCAACTCCGACGGCAGCGAGGCAGACCCGTCGACGGTCGCGCAGAACGACCGGCTGGTGGTGGTGCTCAAGGTGGCGGCCGACCAGGCCCGGTTCGGACGGCTGATGGTGGTCGATCCGCTGCCGGCCGGCTTCGAGATCGAGAACCCCAACATCTCGCGCTCGGGCGACACCTCTTCCTATGAGTGGCTGCAGGGCACCACCAGCCTCGCCCATACCGAGGCCCGCACCGACCGCTTCGTGGCGGCGCTGACCCGCTCGTCCGGCGATCCCTTGGAGTTCACGGTCGCCTACGGCGTCCGCGCCGTCTCGCCGGGCACCTTCGTGCATCCGGCCGCGACGGTCGAGGACATGTACGACCCCGAGCGCCAGGCCCACACCGATACGGCCTCGGTCGAGATCGTCGGACCGACGACGACGAAGTGAGGCGCTGAGCCGCGATGTCGATGGAGCGCGACGACGGTCTCTCTCCCCCCTTGCGGGGGAGAGTTGGAGAGGGGGGTACCAACTCGCCCTCTCCGGACACGTCCGATTCGTCCCCAGCGCCCCCCCTCCCCGGCCCTCCCCACAAGGGGGAGGGAGAAGGGCGCAAATGGCCCCGCCGTCTCGCCGTCACCGCGGTCGTCGCCGGGCTCGCCGGCTTCTTCGGCTATGCGGGGCTGTCCGATGCGCTGCGCCTGATCGAAAAGAGCCTGCCGCCGGTGCCGGATCCGGCTAATGTGCCGACCTCGCAGATCGTCGTCGACCGCACCGACGCGCTGCTCCGGCCCTATACGATCGCCGACGGCCGCTGGCGGCTGCCGGTGAAGCTCGCCGACGTCGACCCGATGTTCCTCACCATGCTGAAGGGCTACGAGGACCGGCGCTTCGACGAGCATCACGGCGTCGACTGGTGGGCGCTCGGCCGCGCCGCGACGCAGGTCGTCCGCAACGGCCACATCGTCTCCGGCGGCTCGACGCTCACCATGCAGGTGGCGCGGCTGGTGCAGGGCGGCTCGACGCGGCAGGCCGAGAGCAAGCTCAGGCAGATCGTGCACGCCCGCGCGCTGGAGCAGAAGCTCGACAAGAACCAGATCCTGTCGCTCTACCTGACTCTCGCACCCTATGGCGGCAATCTCGAGGGCATCCGCGCCGCGACGCTGGCCTATTTCGGCAAGGAGCCGCGCCGGCTGACGATCGCCGAGGCCGCGCTTCTCGTCGCGCTGCCGCAATCGCCCGAGGCGCGCCGGCCCGACCGCGACCCGAAGGCGGCCAAGGCGGCGCGCGACCGCGTGCTCGACCGGCTGGTGACGGCAGGCGTGCTGGACGAGGAAACGGCGGCAGCCGCCAAGACCGAGCGCGTGCCCACGGGGCGCAAGCCGTTCCCGATGCTCGCCGCCCATCTCGGCGACCAGGCCCGCAGGCGCCATCCGACGGACCCGGTCATCCAGCTCACCGTCGACGGGAGGTTGCAGGCCAAGCTCGAGGCGCTCGCCGGAACCCGCGCCGCCAAGGCCGGCCCGAAGGCCTCCGTCGCCATCCTCGTCGCCGACCACGTCACCGGCGACATCCTCGCGTCCGTCGGCTCGGCCGGCTTCATGGACGGCACGCGCAACGGCTTCGTCGACATGACGGAGGCGATCCGTTCGCCCGGCTCGACGCTGAAGCCCCTGATCTACGGCCTCGCCTTCGAGCAGGGTCTCGCCCATCCGCAGAGCCTGATCGAGGACAAGCCGTCGGCCTTCGCCGGCTACGCCCCGGTCAATTTCGACGGCTTCTATCGCGGCACCGTCACCATTCACGATGCCCTCACCCAGTCGCTCAACGTGCCGGCGGTGCAGGTGCTCGACGCGGTCGGCCCGGCGCGGCTGATCGCCCGCATGAAGCGCGCCGAGGCCAGCCCGCGCCTGCCCGACATGTCGGCCGCCGGCCTCGCCGTCGGTCTCGGCGGCGTCGGCATCTCGCTTCGCGATCTCGTCGCGCTCTATGGCGCGATCGCCCGCGGCGGCCGGCCGGTCAGCCTGCATGCCGAGCCCGCGCCGCGCACGCCGACGGCCGAGCCCGCGCCGGTGCTGGAGCCGCTCGCCGCCTGGTATGTCGGCAACATCCTCGCCGACGTGCCGCCGCCGACGATCGGCGCCCGCGGCCGCATCGCCTACAAGACCGGAACCTCCTACGGCTATCGCGACGCCTGGTCGATCGGCTTCGACGGCCGCACGGTGATCGGCGTCTGGGCCGGCCGGGCCGATGGCGCGCCCGTCTCCGGCCTTTCCGGCATCGGCACGGCCGCGCCGCTGCTGTTCGAGGCGTTCGACAAGATGGGCGGCCAGCGCGCCCCGCTCCCCTCCGCCCCGCGCGGCGCGCTGATCGCCGCCAATGGCGACCTGCCGGCGCCGCTGAAGCGCTTTCGCGGCAACGACGTTCTCACCAGCAAGGCGCCCGATACGCCGGAGATCGCCTTCCCGCCCGACGGCGTCCAGGTCGATCTCGGCATCCGCGCCGGCGATCCGATGCCGCTCGCGATCAAGATCCGCAACGGCCAGCCGCCCTTCACCTGGTTCGCCAATGGCGTGCCGATCGCCCGCACGCCCTTCGCGCGCAGCGAAAGCTGGGCGCCGGACGGACCCGGATTTGTTACGCTATCGGTGGTCGATTCGGCCGGCCGGTCGGATCGCGTGACCGTATTCGTCGAGTAACCCGCAAGGCGGAGTAGTCCGATTTCCTTCGTCCAACGCCACTGGCAGCAGCACCCGCATTTCTACCAGTCGATCCTCGTCGCCATCATCGCCTATTTCGTCATCCGCCTGGTGCGGCCGGAATTCGCGATGATCGCCGCCGGCGACGTATTCTTCATCGTCTATCTGTTCTTTCAGCTGCGGCTCGCGACGAGGGCCAATCTCGACAAGCTGCGGCTGCGGGCGAGGAGCGAGGACGAAGGCATCGTCCTGATCATGTGCCTGACGGTCGGCGCCATCGCCTTCTCGTTCTATTCGATCTTCTCGATCCTGAATGGCGCCAACACGTCAGCGGCGCATCTCGCGATCGCCATCATCAGCATTCCGCTCGGCTGGACGGCGTTCAACACGCTGTTCGCCTTCCACTATGCCCGCCTCTACTACGCGCCTGCCGGCACCGACAGCAACGCGGACGGCAAGGAGGATGACGTCGGCGGGCTGATTTTCCCGGACACGCCGGAGCCGTCGATCTGGGATTTCTTCTATTTCTCGTTCTGCCTCGGCGCGACGTTCCAGACCTCGGACGTGAACGTCCGGACCACCGATTTCCGGATGGTCATGATGTTCCACTCGATCGCGTCCTTCGTGTTCAACACGACGCTTCTGGCGCTGGCCATCAACCTCGGCGCGAGCGTCCTGACCTAGGCGGCGGGTCGCCGCCCTCCTCGGCCATCCGGACGCTGCGGTCGGGATGGCCCTTCTCGCCATGCGCCAGCAATTGCCGCAGCAGCCAGTTCTCGAAATGCTTGGCGACGATGAGGATGAGGAAGACCAGGACCATCCCGACGAGCACGATCGGCCATTGGCCCATGCCGCAGGCGATTCCGAGCGCCGCGGAGACCCAGACCGTCGCCGCCGTCGTCACGCCCTGAACATTCTCGCCGCGCCGGCCGAGCCGCAGGATGGCGCCGGCACCGATGAAGCCGATACCGGCGAGCACGCCCTGGATGACGCCCTGCAGGACGCGGCTCAGCGCGTCCGGCTCGCCCGTGAATTCCGGGATCCGCAGCGCGCTCAGCGTCACCAGCGCGGCGCCCAGCGCCACCAGCGCCAGCGTGCGCATGCCAGCCGGCTTCTCGTGCGCGTCCCGGTTGATGCCGATGAGAAGACCGCAGAGCGCGGCCGCCCCCAGCCTGAGCGACGTGTCGAGATAGAGCCCGGTTTCCAAGATCGCGCCATCCGCCTGTTCGAGGTGCCGCTTGCGAATGCCGCCCGGACGCGGCGCCCGTCCTCAGGCACGACGCGCGAACCGCGCCTTGGTTGCATGGCGCGCGACACCGGGCTCAGTCGGTCACGGAATGGCCAATGGCGATGCCGAGCGCCGCGAACACCCGCGTCATGCTGCGGGCGCCGTAAGGCTTGCCGAGAAAACCGATGCGCGCGTCGTCGGCCAGCACGTTGTCGAGGTCCGTCTCGTCGTAGCCGCTGGCGATGACGATCGGCACATCGGCGCGATTGCCGCGGATCTCGCGCGCCAGATCGGCGCCCGAGCGATCCGGAAGGCCGAGATCGATGATCACCGCGTCATAGGCCGCGCCGGCATGGCCGACACGCGCCGTCGCCTCGCGGGCCGAACCGGCCGTCTCGACGCGAAAGCCCATTTCCTCAAGCAGGTCGGCCGCGGCCATGCGCAGCATGGCTTCGTCCTCGACCAGCAGGATCAGTGGCGCGTGCTCTGTCATGGCGCGGCCCTCCGCCGACGCGGCGCCACCGGCACCGCCCCTCGCAGCCGGTTCCCGAATGCGCGCTGCCGTCGCCAGGTCCTGCAACGTATGCTTGCCGTCTCGCGGGTCATGAGGCGCCTCCGCCTCGCTCCGGACGACTGTGAGCCCCTCCACAGGTCCGGGCACTTGACCTTAGCGTCAAGTCAGGCATTCGCAAAGTGCAGAGCGCGTCCACACGCCTCCGCGCGCGACGCGACAACGCGCGGCATGGCAGGATGGCAAGGGCGCGCCTATCCTTCTTGAAGCAGCGGATCCCGTCCCCGTCCAACGCGTTCCGGAGTCTCCGATGTTCCGCTCCCGTCTGGCGCTCGCCGCCCTCCTCGCCACCGGCGCGGCCCTGGCGTTTTCCGCCCCGGCCCTGGCCAGGTCGCACGATGTCGAACTGAAGCTGCGCATCGCCGCGCCGCCGCCGGGACCGCGCGTGGTGGCGCTCACCTTCGACGCCTGCTCCGGCGCGATCGACCGCCGCATCCTGGACACGCTGGTGACGAACCGCATCCCGGCGACCCTCTTCGTCACACATCGCTGGCTGAAGCGGAACCAGGCGACCATGGCGATCCTGACCGCCCATCCCGACCTGTTCGAGATCGAGAACCATGGCGACCAGCATGTGCCGGCGATCACCGACACCGCCCGGCTCTACGGCCTGAAGACGGCCGGCTCGCTGGAGGCCGTGCGAAACGAGGTCGAGGGTGGCGCCTCGGCCGTCCGGCAGGCGACCGGCAAGGCGCCGCGCTGGTTTCGCGGCGCCACGGCCGTTTACAGCCCCGACGCGCTCGATGCGATCCGCGCCGCTGGCTATTCGATCGCCGGTTTTTCGCTGAACGCCGACATGGGCGCGTCGCTGCCCGCGACGACGGTGGCGAAGCGCATCGCCGCCGCCCGTTCCGGCGACGTCATCATCGCCCACATCAACCAGCCGGGACACCCGGCCGGCAAGGGCGTCGTCGACGGCATCCAGCGGCTGATCGAGAAGGGCACCGTCTTCGTCAGGCTCGACGACGTGCAGACCGAGGCGAGCCGGTAGCTCGAGGAGGCGTCGGCCTCGGGTTCGAGCGCCCCTTCACCTCTCCCTGAGGGAGAGGTGAAGGGGCTGCATCCGCTTTACGCCAGCCAGTACCAATGCCGCGCATTGCCAGCGAACAGCGCCGCCTGCTCGTCCGGCGAAAAACCGCGCACCGCCTGCTTGAACACGGCGATCCATTCCGAGAGGCCGATATGCAGGCCGGCGACCGGATGGTCGCTGGCGAAGATCGACCGTTCCGTGCCGAAGGCGTCGATGCAGGCCTGGATCACCTCGGTCAGGCTCGCCGGCGTCCAGTCGGGGTCGTAGGCGACCGGGTCCGAGATCTTGATCGCCACATTGCCCGCGCCGGCCATCAGCGCCAGCCCTTCGCGCCAGCGCCGCATGCCCTCGGCGTCGCGATCCATCGGGCTGCCGCAGTGATTGACCAGGAAACGGATATCCGGAAACGCGTCGGCGAGGCGACGCGCCGTCTCGTGCTGGTGCGGCGAGATCAGGAGATCGAAACTGAAGCCGAGATCGCGGAAGCGCGCGAGGCCGGCGCGCCAGCGCGGATCGTCCATGCGGTCATTGTCCGGCATGCGGCGCTTGGCGGGGTCGGGATGCCAGCTCAGGATCTCACGAATGCCGACGACACGGGGATTCTCCGCGTGCCGGGCGAGCACCGAAGCCGCGTCCGCCTCGGCCAACGCGGCATAGGCGACATAACGGGCAGCAATGCCCTCGCCGCGCGGCAGGCTGTCGAGCCAGGCGCTCTCGCCGGCCGGATCGGCCGGGTCCCAGTTCGCCTCGATGTGGACACTGGCGACGATGTTCTCCGGCCTGGCCAGCGCCTCGTAGTCGGCCGGCAGCACGTTGCGGCGGATCGGCGCCAGTTCGTCGCTGGGGCTGCCCCCGGCGAGCCAGCCATGCTTGCCGAGCCCGAGATCCCAGAAGTGGTGATGGGCATCGATGATCGGCCCGCTATAGAGTTCGCCGGACATTTTTCTTCCAATTCCGAAGGGGTATCGAGGGGGTGCGGTGGCGGTCAGATGGTCGTCCGCACATGGGCGTCACGGCCGTAGAACGACACCAGCACGACGATGACGATTCCGAGCACGGCCTGGACCAGCGAGGGCTGCAGGCCGAGGCCGATCAGGAGCGTGTTGATCTCGGTCAGCACCAGCGCGCCGGCGACCGTGCCGAGATAGGAGCCCCGCCCGCCGACCAGCGCCGTGCCGCCGATGACGACGGCGGCGATGGTCTGGAACAGATAGGGCTGGCCGACCTCGCCATAGGCCGAACCGGTGAAGCCGAGCAGCAGGATGCCGGTGACGGCGGCGAAGACGGCCGAGATGGCGAAGGTGGCCGTCCACATCGCAACCGGGTTGATCAGCGCCAGCGGCGCGGCGCGCGGATTGCTGCCGAGCGCGAACAGCCGCCGGCCATAGGGCGTGCGGGCGAGCGCGACCGTGACGATCGCCGCGAGCGCCACGAAGCACGGCACCAGCCACGGCACCGGCACGGGGCCGACCGAGCCGCCGATCGACACGAACTCCGTCACCGAGGCCGGGGCCGAGCCGGACGGGAAGCCACCAGTCCACAAAAGCACGGAGCCCTGCACGATGGTGCCGATGCCGAGCGTGACGATGAGTGGATGCAGGCCGAGGCCGGACGAGATCAGCCCGTTCAGCCCGCCGATCGCGGCGGCGAGCGCCAGCACGATCCCGCAGACCAGCCAGAAATCCATGCCGCCGCCATAGAGCTGGGCGGTCACGACATTGGCGAAGCCGATGACGAAGGGGATCGAGAGGTCGATGCCGCCGATGATTACCACCAGCGTCTGGCCGATCGAGGCGATGGCGAGCAGCGAGGCGAGCACCAGCATGGCCCGCATCGAGAAGGCGCTCGAATAGCCCTCGATCAGCGCCGTGCCGGCGAGATGCAGCAGGACGGCGACGAGGAGCGCGCCGAGCACGCGCGATTGGTCGGAGCCGAGGCGCAACATCAGCGGCCCTCCCTGGCGCGGCCGAGCCAGCGGTCCTGCAGCGCCGTCAGCACGATGGCAATGACGAGGATGGCGCCATAGGCGATCTGCAGCACGAAGGTCGAGAAGTTGAAGAAGGTCAGCGCGCTCTGCAGCAGGAAGATGTCGATCGCGCCGATCGCCGCGCCGACGAGGCCGCCGCGGCCGCCGGCCAGGCTGACGCCGCCGAGCGCGACGGCGGAGATCGCGATCAGCGTGTAGGTCGGGCCGATCGCCGGGTCGGCGGAGCCGATCAGCGCCGTCATCATCAGCCCGGCGACGCCGGCGAACACGCCGGTGATCACGTAGGACAGGAAGCGCACCAGCGTGACCGGGATGCCGGCCGTATAGGCGGCGCGGTCGTCGCTGCCGACCGCCATCAGGTGGTCGTAGTAGGGCAGCCTGCGAATGAGGAACCAGGCGAGGAAGACGGCGCCGAGCGGCAGGATCGAAAGCGGCCCGCCGAGCGCCTTCAGCCAGACCGGCACGGTGCCGGTCGGCGCCGGCAGGATGGTCAGCGTCGTGCCGACGAGGAGCAGGTAGGTGCCGAGCGTGGCGACGATCGGCTGGATGCGCAGGATGGTGGCGAGGAAGCCGTTCAGCGCGCCGACCGCCGCGCCGATCAGGATCGCCGATCCGACGACGACGAAGGGCGAGGTCAGGCCGAGCTTCTGCACCAGCACGAGCACGACGATGGCGTTGACGAAGCCCATGATCGGACCGACCGAAATGTCGATGCCGCCGCGACCGCCGAGGATCGCCGGCGCCGAGGCGATCGCCGCGCCGATCAGCGGCGCGGCGAGCCCGATCAGCGTGCCCCAGGCGCCCGGCGCGAAGCGGGCCGGGTTGATGGCGATGTTGATCACCAGCAGGATGACGAAGAGCAGCGGCGCGAAGCCGGTCTGGCGCCAGAGCGCCTTCAAGGCCGGCAGGCGGCCGCCCTCGGCGCGGGAAGTGGTCACGGCGGCGGTCATGCGGCCCGTCCGAACATGGTTGCGATGATGCGCTCGGAGGAACGCGCGTCGCCCTCGAGCGGCGCGGCGAGTTCCTGCTCGCGGAAGACCAGAATGCGGTCGCAGAGCACCAGCGCCTCCTCGATCTCGGTCGACAGCACCACCAGAGCCATCCCCTCCTGCGCCAGCTCGCGGAACACGGCATAGAGGACGCGGCGCGTCGCGATGTCGACGCCGCGCGTCGGGTCGTTCAGGAGCAGCACGTCCGGCTTGTGCGCCAGGGCGCGGGCGAGCAGCACCTTCTGCTGGTTGCCGCCGGAAAGCGTGGTGATCGGGTGGCTCGGGTCCGGCGCGACGATGGCGAGGCGCTCGCGATAATAGTCGTAGCGCTTGCGCCGCTCCGCCCGGCTGATCAGGCCGAGCCTGCGGTCGCGGCCGACGGTCGCGATGGCGAAATTGTCGAGGATCGACATCGACGGGAAGATGCCGGTGGCGCGACGGTCGCGCGGCAGGTAGGCGATGCCGCTCGCAACGGCGCGACGGAAGCTGGTGATGGCGTGGCCCGAAAGCGGCGCGCGGACCTCGCCCGTCACGGGCGCGCGGAGGCCGGCCAGCGTCTCGATAAAGGCGTCCTGGCCATGGCCGTCGAGGCCGGCGAGACCAACGATCTCGCCGCGCCGGATCGAGAGATCGAAAGGCGTAGCGCCCGGCTTCAGCGACAGGCCGGAGACCGAAAGCACGGCGGCAACATCAGCCATGATGCAGCTCCCGCGCCGTCTCCGGCGCCATCAGGGCGAGCAGCTCGTCGGGCACCAGCTGGTCCTTCTCGAGCGTCTTCACGACCTGGCCGCTCCGCAGCACGGTGACGCGGTCGGAAAGGCCCGTCACCTCGTCCATGCGATGGGTGATGAAGAGGATCAGGCAGCCCTCCCGCGCCAGCCGGCGCATCAGCGCGAACACCGCCTCGCGGTCGGCGAAATCGAGCGCCGCCGTCACCTCGTCGAGGATCAGCACCCGGGGTTTACGGGTCAGCGCGCGGGCGAGCACGATCAATTGCTGGCCGGCGAGCGGCACCTCACCGGCCGGCTCGTCGAGCGGCACGCGGGTGACAGCGAATTCGGCGAGCACGCTTTCCGCCAGCGCCCGCCGCTCGCCGCGCGGCACGCGGCGGCGGAACAGGCCGTCATAGCCGAGCAGGATGTTGTCGGTGACGCTGCGGTCCGGCGCGATCAGCACTTCCTGGAACACGGTGGCGAAGCCGGCGGCGCGGAAATCGGCGGGATCCCGGCCGACGATCGGCCGGCCCTCGAAGGTGATCGAGCCGCGATCGGGAAGGACTATGCCGGAGAGCAGCTTGACCAGCGTGCTCTTGCCCGAGCCGTTCTCGCCCAGAATGGTATGGATCGTGCCGGATGCGAAGGCGACGTTGGCGCCGTCGAGCGCCACCGTCTCGCCGTAGCGCTTCGAGAGATCCCGGATCTCCAGCATGCATGTTCCCCGATTGGCACCAAAGTCCCCGGCGACCGGTCAGGGCCGCCGGGGTCGAGTGGCTGGAATCTGCGGCGCCTACTTGGCGCAGGGATCCGGCGTCTGCGCGTAGTCGAACAGCGCCGTATGCGCCGGCTTGGCGAAATAGGCGTCCATCAGTTCTTCCGGCATCGGGTCCTGCGGCGCGACCGGGAAGATCGAGACCGCATCCTTGGTCATGCACTCGCGATGCCACTTGCCGAGCTCGTCCGGCTTCACCGCCGGCACCGGGATCATCAGGATGTTGAGCTTCGGCTGCTGGCCCTCCAGCACGCGCACGCCGACGCGGAACAGCGTCTGCGCCGTCCAGGACGGCATCAGCGCGCCGCCGGTGAAGCGGAACGTCTCCGGATTTTCCTTCCAGAAGCCGAGCGCGTCGCCCGAGATCGAGCCGGAGACGACCGGGATCGGCCGTCCGGCCTGCTGGAACGCCTCGGCGACGATGCGCGACTCCGAACCCGAGGTCCAGACGCCGGCGATCGGCTGCGGCGTGGTGGCGAGCACCTGCAGCGTCACCGTCTTGGTGACGTTGGGCGACCAGTTGCCGTTGACGTCGCGGATGACCTTGACCTCCGGCGCCTCGGCGAAGGCCTTGTCGGCGCCGGCGCGCTGCTGGGCCACCAGCGGGCTGCCGGCAATACCCTCGATGCGCAGGACGTTGCCCTTGCCGCCAATGCCGTCGATGACGCCCTTGGCGACGTCATAGCCGAACTTCACGAAATTCGAGTCGACGTTGATGGCGTAGGGGCTGGTGACGGCGCCGGAGCCGGTGACGAACGGAATGCCGGCCTTGAACGCCGCCTCGATCACCTCGTTCAGCGCCGTCGACGAGCCGGCGAAGGAGGTGATGATGCTGCACTTCTTGTCGATGAAGGCACGGATCTGGGCGATCTGCTGGCTGGTGTCGCCGTTCGAATCCGACATCTCGAAATCGGAGATCCAGCCCTTCTCCTTGTAGAGACCGACCAGGCGCTCGAGCTCATGCGTCACCGAAACGCGCCACGGGTTGCCCTGGTAGGACTCCGAGTGGCACCACTTCCACGGCTTCGCCACGGGGGCGAAATTGTCATAGGCCGACGGCTGGATCGTCTCCTCGACGCCAAGATAGAGCGCCTGGACTTCCGGCGGCAGCGTCTTGAAGGCCGCCGGCGGCTCGGCCGCGCTGGCCACGGCCGCGCCGCTCATCAGGGCAGCGGCGCCTGCAGCGGCCGCCAGAGCTGTCTTCATCCTGTGTGCCAGTGTCATCGTGCTGTCTCTCCCTATGAACGGGGCGCGCGCACGCCCCCGCCTTTCCCCTGGCCGCATGGCCACTCCCCGCGATGCCCCTGCCCCGGGGCGCACCGCGTCCGGGCGTTTTGTATTTGAGACATCTCGTTCATATCAGATAGCAAGCAGGATCCCTGTCAACTGGTTTCGGCAGCTGGACGCTGCGTTTCCCGCGACGGGATCATCAATGGTAGCGCGTCCGCGCGGCTTCGACTAACAGGGCGGGATATGGACCCGGCGAGCCCGCCGCGCGCCAGCAGCAAAAGGAGACCGAAGTGGAGATTTCGAGACTGGAACCGGACCTGCGCTGGTGCGAGACCGCCACCCATGACGGCGTCGTGCATGTCGCCGGCCAGGTCGGCCCGGCCGGCACCGACATCGTCACCCAGACGCGCGGCGCGCTGGCCGAGATCGACCGCGTGCTCGCGCTCTCCGGCACCGACAAGTCGCGCCTGCTCTCGGTGACGATCTGGCTCGCCGACATCGCCGATTTCGACGCCATGAACAGCGTCTGGGACGCCTGGGTCGACCCGGCCAATCCGCCGGCGCGCGCGACCGGCCAGATTCCGCTCGCCGACCCGGCCTACACGATCGAGATCACGGCCGTCGCCGCCCTGCCCTGATAGCGCCAGCCTCATTGGGGGGAATCCGGCTTTCAAGGCCGAGCCTCCCAACTCCGCCAGCATCCTGAGGCGCTTCGCGCAAGCGAAGCCTCGAAGGAGGCTCCAGCGAAGCACAGAAGCATTCCCTGGACCCTCCTTCGAGGCCCGGCTTCGCCGGGCACCTCAGGATGATGGGCGAGTTCGACTTCGCCCAGGCCGCGGGCCCAATGATCAGGCCCGCCCTACCCCCTCAGCACCGCGCTGCGGAAGCGGGCGAGCGACACCAGGAAATAGGCCGCTCCGAAGGCCAGGAAGATCAGCAGATACTGCCAGACGAGCGGGAAGCCGCCGCCACGGAACAGCACCGCCTGGGTGAACGACACGAAATGCGGCGTCGTCGTCAGCGACTGCATCACATAGCGCAGCCACACCGGCATGCTCTCCATCGGCGTCGCGCTGCCGGAGAGCAGGTTGAGCACGATCAGCACCGGGATCGCCAGCAGGCCGAACTGCGCCATCGAGGTCGAGAAGGTGGCGACCAGGATGCCCATCGAGGCGATCGACAGCGTGTAGATCGTCGTCCCGAGCAGGAAAAGCGCCACCGAGCCCTGGATCGGCACGCCGAGCAGAAGCTGTACCACGAACACCAGCGACAGCGTCGCCGCCGCCACGATGATCAGGCCGTTGGCCAGGATCTTGGCGAGGACGATCTGGCTGGCGCCGACCGGCATGACGAGGAGATGCTCGACGGTGCCGCGCTCGCGCTCGCGGATCAGCGCGGCACCGGACAGGATCAGCGTCAGCATGGTGACGTTGTTCATCACCTGCATCAGCGCGCCGAACCAGACCGAGTTCAGGTTCGGGTTGAAGGCATTGCGCATCACCAGCCTGACCGGCGCCGTCGTCTCGAGGCCGCCGCCATAGCGGAACTCCGAGATCTCGTTGGCGATCACGTTCTGCAGCACGACCACGCCATTGCCGGCGAAGACCATGGCGGTGGCGTCGATCTCGACCTGCAGCTCGGCCGGCCGGTCGGCCAGCACGTCGCGCTCGAAATTGGGCGGGATGTCGAGGACGAAGACATAGCGCCCCTCGTTCAGCGCGACATCCACGTCGCGTGGCGAGAGCTTCGCCGCCTGCTGGAAGATCGGCGGCTGTATGGCCTCGATGAGCCGCCGGGACAATTGCGAATCGTCCTCGTCGACGACCGCGACGGCCAGGTTCCTGAGTTCCGTCGAGGCGCTGGTCGAGACCGAATAGACCGCCAGCGTGAAGGCGTAGAGCACCAGCACGAGCATGATCGGATCCGCCTTGATGCTGCGGAGTTCCTTGATGAAGAGCTGGAAGAGGCCGGCGGACCAGCGGGGGAACTTGCTCATCATCAGGCGTCCTGTTTGCGCAGCAGCAGCAGCGAGACCACGAAGAACAGCACGCAGAAGCCGCAGAGCGCGAGCACGTTGGGCCACAGATCCGCCCAGCCGAGCCCCTTGGTGAAGGCACCGACGCTGATCGGCTGGTACCAGGCCGGTGGGAACGACAGGCCGAAGGCGCGGCCCGCGCCGGTCAGCGACGAGACCGGAATGATCAGGCCGGAGAAGTTGACGGCCGGAATGATCGAGATGATCGCCGTGGCGACGACCGCCGCCACCTGGGAGCGCGTGAAGGTCGACACCAGCTGGCCGAAGCCGGTCGTGGAGATGATGTAGAGGAAGGTTCCGACCGCGAACAGGCCGAACGAGCCCTTCAACGGCAGCTGGAACAGGTACAGCGCCAGCAGGAACAGGATCACCGAACTCAACAGCGCGACGCCGACATAGGGCAGCTGCTTGCCGAGCAGGAACTCCGCCTTGCTGATCGGCGTCGAGTAGAAATTGGCGATCGAGCCCGTTTCCTTTTCCCGCACGATGCCGATCGCCGCCATGATCGCCGGGATCAGCACCAGCATCAGCATGATGACGCTGGGCACCATCGCGTTGACGCTCTTGAAGGCCTGATTGTAGCGGAAGCGGGTTTCGATCGAGACGCTGGGCACCGCCTGCCCCCTCTGCGCGGCCAGTTCCGAGGCATAGCCGGCGGCAAGGCCGGTCACATAGCCGCGCGCGGTCTCGGCCCGGAAGGGCATGCTGCCGTCGACGGTCACCGCCACCTCGGGCTGGCGCGACGCCATCACGTCGCGTCCGAAGCCGGACGGGATCTCGATCGCGATGTTGACATCGCCGCTCTTCAGCCGGTTCTGCAGCTCGCCTTCGGAGGAAATCTCCGGTTGCTCGCTGAAATAGCGCGAGGCGGAGAAGTTCTCCATCAGCTCCCGGCTTTCCGGCGTCCTGTCCTGGTCATAGACGGCGAAGGTCAGGTTCTCGACGTCGAACGAGATGCCGTAGCCGAAGGTGATCATCAGCAGGACCGGCCCGAGCAGCGCGAAATAGAGCCGGATCTTGTCGCGCAGCAGCTCCATCGTCTCGCGCCGGGCATAGGCCCAGAGACGGCCGGGATCGAAGCGACGGGGGCGAGCCGCCGCCGCGGGCGCTGCGTTCGTCGCCGCCTCCAGCGCCGCCGTTTCCTCGGCCGTCGCCACCGGCGCCTCCTCGGGAATGCCAGAGGCCTCCTTCAAATAGGAGACGAACGCCTCCTCCAGCGTCGCCTTGCCGCGCTGCTCGGCCAGTTCCTGCGGCGCGCCGACGGCGAACACCTTGCCGGCATGCATGAGCGAGATGCGATCGCAACGCGCCGCCTCGTTCATGAAATGGGTGGAGATGAAGATCGTGACGCCGTGATCGCGCGCCAGCGTGATCAGCGTGCGCCAGAACGAGTCGCGCGCCACCGGGTCGACGCCGGAGGTCGGCTCGTCGAGGATCAGGATCGACGGCCGGTGGATCACCGCGACGGCGAGCTGCAGGCGCTGCCGCATGCCGAGCGGCAGGCTGTCGGGAAACGAGTCGGCGACATCGCGAAGGTCATAAGTATCGAGCATCTCGTCGATGCGCGCCGCGATCTCGTCGGCCGGGATGAAGAAGAGATGCGCGTGCAGGTCGAGATTCTGCCGCACCGTCAGCTCGGTATAGAGCGAGAACGACTGCGACATGTAGCCGACGTGCTGCTTGATCTCCAGTTCATTGCCGGCGAGCGACTGGCCGAACAGCTTCGTCCAGCCCTCCGTCGGCGTGATCAGGCCGGTCAGCATCTTCATCGTCGTCGACTTGCCGCAGCCATTCGAGCCGAGGAAGCCGAAGATCTCGCCCTTGGAGATGCGGAAGCTGACATGGTCGACGGCGGTGAAGTCGCCGAAGCGGCAGGTGAGACCCTCCGCCTCGATCGCCGGCACCTCGTCGGGCGTGACGACGCGCGGCGGCACCTCGACGCTCTGGTAGCCCAGTCGCTTCTCCTCCGGCAGGAGGGCGATGAACGCCTCCTCCAGCGTGTCCTTGCCGGCCTTGGCCCGGACCTCGTCGGGCGAGCCCTCGGCGATGACCTTGCCGTCATCCATCGCCGCCAGCCAGTCGAAGCGCTCGGCCTCTTCCATGTAGGCGGTGGCGACGATGACGCTCATCTGCGGCCGGCGGACGCGGATCGTGTCGATCAGGTCCCAGAACTGCTGCCGCGACAGCGGGTCGACGCCGGTCGTCGGCTCGTCGAGGATCAGGAAATCGGGATCATGGATCAGCGCGCAGCAGAGGCTGAGCTTCTGCTTCATGCCGCCTGAAAGCTTGCCGGCCGGGCGATCGGGGAACGGGTCGAGCCCGGTCGCCGTCAGCAGGTCGCGGATGCGCTCCTGCCGCTCGGCCGCGCCCTGGCCGAACAGGCGGGCGAAGAAATCGAGATTCTCGAAGACGGTCAGCGTCGGGTAGAGATTGCGGCCGAGGCCCTGCGGCATGTAGGCGATGCGCGGCGACGCCGCCTCGCGCACGCGCTTCACCGCCATGTCGCCGCCGAGCGTCTCGACATGCCCTGTCTGCAGCCTGCGCACGCCGGCAAGCAGGCCGAGCACCGTCGACTTGCCGACGCCGTCCGGGCCGATCAGGCCGGCCATGCAGCCGGCGGGAATGGCGAGCGTCAGGTCATCGACCGCCAGCCGCTTGCCATAGCGGTGACTGACGCCATCGAGGCGCGCGACGGGTTCCGTCATTGCGGGACATTGACCTTGAGGCCATCGGGCCAGTCGGCATCGACCGAGGTCCGCACGAAGCCGACGCCGCGGACGCCCACCTTGACCTGCTTCTCGTATTTCTGGACCAGGGCGCGCGGGATCTGCAGCTTGACGCGGAACATCAGCTTGTCGCGCTCATCCTTCGTCTCGACGGTCTTCGGCGTGAACTGCGCCTCGCCGGACACGAAGGTGACGGTGGCCGGGATGACATAATCAGGGATCGGATCGAGGATGATGCGCGCCTCGTCGCCGATGGCGATGCCGGCGACATCCTTGGCCGGCAGGTAGATCGACATCGAGATGTCGGAAAGGTCGAGAAGCGTCAGCACGCGGGTGCCGGCGCCGACAACCTCGCCGGCGCGCGCCAGCTCGTACTGGACGCGGCCGCGCCGCGGCGCCACCAGCACCATGTCCTCGATAATCGCGTTGAGGCGCGAAACGTCCGCCTCGGCCGCCTTGATCGAGCTCTCGGCCTGGGCGCGGGCCGCCACCATCGCCTGATAGGCAGCGTTGGCGACGTTCAGCTTGTTCTGCGCCTCGTCGCGCATCTGCGCCGTCGCGTGGCCCTTCTTGAACAGCGCATCGATGCGGTCGAAGCTCGCCTGCGCCAGCGCGCGGTCGCTGTCGCGCTGCGAGATCTGGGCGTCCGCCTCGCTGAGCGCGCTCTCGGCTCGCAGCACCTGCGCCTGCGCGCCGAGCAGCTGGGCGCGATATTCGCGGTCATCGATGCGGGCGACGACCTGCCCCGCCTCGACCGTGTCGCCCTCATGCGCGTCGACCGAGACGAGCCGGCCCGGATACTTGCTGGAGACGTCGATCTCCTGGCCCTCGATGCGGCCGTTCGAGCGGGCGATGCCGGCCGGCAGCGTGTTGCCGCGCAGCTTGTCGATCAGATTCTTTAGCGAGCCTTGCGCCGCCGCCTCCGGCACCCAGGACGAGCCCGGCGCCAGCGCGCCGGACACCAACTCGGCACCGCCAAGCGCCAGGAGCGCGATCAATGCCGTCTTCGGCCAGGAGGGGCGCATCACTCGATACCTCGCAAGTCGCAACCAAGAGTCGATTGCCAGTATCCGTGACCGAACCGCGTTCGTGAAGCCTTGATCTCTCGCAACCGCAACATGCCGAAGCGAGATTGTGCCCGACTAGACGATGAATCGGCTGTTGATCTCGCCGACCGTGGCGGCGCCGGCGATCATCATGGTGCGCGCCAGCTCGGCCTGGAGATGCTGGTAGACGCTTTCGACGCCCGCCGCGCCGCCGAGCGCCAGCCCGTAGAGCACCGGCCGGCCGAGCGCGACGACATTGGCGCCGAGCGCGATCGCCTTGAACACGTCGGTGCCGCGGCGGATGCCGCTGTCCATGATCACCGGCACGCGCCCCTTGACCGCGCCCGCCACCGCCGGCAGCGCCTCGATCGCCGCCGGCACGCCATCGAGCTGGCGGCCACCGTGATTCGAGACCTGGATGCCGTTGACGCCACGCTTGATCGCCTTCTCGGCGACGTCCGGCGCCAGCACGCCCTTCAGGATCAGCGGCAGGTCGGTCGTTTCCTTGATGAAGTCGACATCGTCCCAGCTCAGGCTCGCCTTGAAGCGCGCCGTGCCGCTGTTGACGAGCGGCAGGCTCGGCGGGAAGGCGAAGCCGAGACGGGCCGCCTCGTCCGACGAACCGGGCGCGAAGGCGTCGATGGTGAAGACGATCGCCTTGTAGCCCGATGTCTCCGCCCGCTTGATCAGCTCGCGCGACAGCGCGCGGTCGTCCTGCAGATAGAGCTGGAACCACTTCGGCCCGCTGGAGGCGGCGGCGATCTCCTCGATCGTCTTGTTGGCGGCGGTGCTCACGGTCAACAGCGTGCCGGCAGCCGCCGTGCCGCGCGCCGTGCCGAGTTCGGCCGAGGCATGGACGAGGCCGTGCACGCCCATCGGCGCGGTGATCACCGGCATGGCGAGCGTCTCGCCCATCAGGGTGATCGAGGTATCCGGCGCCTCCTTGCCGACCAGATATTGCGGCCGCAGCTGGATCCGCTCGAACGCGGCCAGATTGTTGCGCAGCGTCACCTCATTGTCGGAACCCGACGAAATATAGGCGAAGGCACCCTTGGGGATGACCTTGGCGGCCTCGGCCTCGAGATCGTTGAGGCTGGCGATCCGGAGCGCGCCCTCGCGGGTCGGCGCCTTGTAGGCGGGCGGCGGCGCGGCGGCTTTCGCCTTGGCCGGACCGGCCGTCGCGGCGGTCGAATGAGCCACGAGCATTCCCGCGCCGGCGACCGCACCCACCTTGACGAAATCGCGCCGCGAGACTTCCGAAGCCATCTTCACCCCATTCCGTGCATCAATCAGACATCCGTCCGACAAAGATAAGCATGCCGAATGAACAGGGTAAGGCGGCGCGGCGTCGAAAAAGCGGCAATTTCCCCGACCATTCGCCCCCGGAAGCCATCCGCCCGCCCGGCCCGCCACCGCCGCGCGCGACAACCGCAAACCGCCCCTGCGTCAGGCGTCGGGCAACAGCCAGGACAAAGGCAAGGGATCGCCGTGCCGCTGGCGCGACGATCCCGACGCCGGCTCCTCCGATGCGAGAGCGGTGGCGCCAGCAGCGCTATCGCCCGGTGATCCGGTGCATGCCGCTCGCATACTGGGCGTCGGCCTGGGCCTGGGTCAGCTTCCCGGCATCGACCTTCCTCGCCAGATCCAGCCGCAGCGCCTGCTGCTGGGCGAGGCCCGGTGAACTCGCCGCGTAGCGGTTCTCCGCGTCGTTGATGCATTTGGCACGAGCCGTCCGGGTGGTGATCCGGCCGCTGTCATAGGCGGCCTGGCAGGCGCTGCGGGCCTGCTCCATTTCACTGTCGGCCATCCGGCTCCGTTGGCTGGTCGTGCAGCCCGCGACGAGCACGGCCAATGCCAGGATCGCTATCCGCATGATTGCCTCCCGTTCCCACCCGCGGCACGCGCGCCACGGCGCATCTCCACAACTAGCAAAGCCGCGCCCGCATTCCCTAGAGCGGACTAGAGCGAATTTTGTTGAATGGAATTTGATTTCCCGTGAACGGACCATGCCCCGATCCGCCATATCGTTCGGAACGAGTTCGTGCATTTCCTTCGACGCTCAGGAATGGCCCGCGACACCAATCACAGCAGGGCGAATCAATAGCTGCGACTGTGTCGGGCGGTTTGATCTTCGCGCCGCAATCAAGGGATGGGGATCAACTTGTCTGCCACGAGGAGGCCAATCGATTGACTCCAGAGCCAGCCCCCTCGCCCGCGAGTGGCCTCGCCTTTTTGCCAAGAGGGCAGTTCGCAGAACACCAGTGCATCCATTGTAGCCTACTTCGCTAACAGCGTGTGCTGAGCAGAGCATCTGCATCGCCTCGTAAACCGAACTGGAAGTTCCTCGCGGACTTTCCCCTGTTCCGGCGCGGCAACTTCGGTGGTGCAACATGAGCCTAGGACATTGCTCCCTGATTCGACCGGCATCCGTCTTCGCTCCAGCCGACGGCCGGGGCGGCCGGGGCGGCCGGGGCGGCCGGGGCGGCCGGGGCGGCCGAGCCAGCTGTAGACGCCTGTGTGAGGCAAGCCAGGAATGCGGGCGGCCCCGATGCCCGCGCCGGAATCGATGTTCTCTCCACGGACTTGAGCGAGGCAGGCCCCTTCATCATGATGCGTGATGCGGGCGGAAACGTCTGGCGCTGCATCCGATATCGCGATGGCACGGTCGGCGAACTCAAGGTGACGAATGCGATAGATGACGGCGGCGGCGGGATGACAGGCAATCCTGCACGGGAGGGCGGCGGCGGCACGACGACCCGGCAGGTGCGTTTCGCCAGCGGCGCATCAAGCGCCACCTATGACGGATCAGTTGCCCAAGGCAACAGCACGTGCTGCGTGCTCGGAGCGCGGAAGGGCCCGTTTCTGACCGTCAGGATCGAGCTAGCCGGACCAGACATCTCGTACCAAATCCTGAATTCCGATCAGTCGCCACTTCTCGACATGATGACTCCAGACAAGACGTACCGTGGCCAGCTCTGGCAGAGCGGCGATCAACTCGTCGAAGTCATCAACAGCGGTGACAGGACCGAGCGGTACAGGATAGACTTCGGCATTGGTTAGCATGCGCATCCGGAGGGTCCGGGCATGAAGCAATCGGGAAGATCGGCCGTCGCGATAGCGACCGTTATGGCCCTCGCCGCCGGAAGCGCTGCTGCGCAGGAATCTCACACCATACGTTTTCCTGCGGGCAGTTCCAGCACGACGGTCAAGGGCGCCCTCAAAGGCGATTCCTATGTCGATTACCGCATCGGGGCCCGGGCTGGTCAATCAATGGATGTGGTCCTGAAACCCGAAACCGTGTTCTTCAACGTGCTGGCGCCGGGTAGCACTGGCGAAGCGATGTTCATCGGCTCGGGGGGCGGCAGCGAGTTTGGCGGAACACTCCCATCGAGCGGCATCTATACGATCCGAGTCTACCAGATGGGCGCCGCTGCAAGCGAAGGAAAGTTCCGCCGTTTCACACTCGAGATCGGAATAGACTGAAAGACCAGCATCGACGAGATGCGACTGGCCGCAATGGCACTAGGACACTGATGACGAGGAGAAAGCGCATGAGAATGATCGTCTTGGCCGTAGCGTTCGCCACGCTCGCGGCCGTGCCTGCACCCGCCCTAGCAGCCAATCAAGACCACATGATCACGGCGTGTCGTGCCTATGCCTCCAAGCATCTGCGCATCAATGCGGACATCATCAATGTCAAGTATGAGGGTCAACGCACTGACGGGACCCATGCCGTCAATGGAAGTGCCGAAACATCGCCTCCCATGACGTTCCAGTGCTCCTTCAACAAGGCGGGCACCCGCATCGTACGCTGGGTGCATGACTCGCCGAAGGGGTGCCCGGCCGACGTGTCGGAAGCCAATCGATATCTCTACCCGGACTGCTAGACGCGCTCCCCCGCGAAGCGGATGCCGATCTGGAGAAGTGGAACTCATAGCGCCCTCGGCCGAAGCCGAACCAGGAGACAAAACTTGACCGGACCTCAGCGTCGCCTCACGGCGGCGTGACGGCACAGAAGCGCCAATATCGCGCCGTTGATGGCCATGGCGATCGCGACGAGGACAAGGTTCCAGAAGACGTTCTCTCCGGCGTAGTCCAGGATGAAGAAGCTCCACGGCGCCGCAACGATCAGTGCATAGACGGCTGAAAGCGGATCCGGCTCCATGCCGAACGCGCCGACAGCGTTGAGCGGAATGATCAGCAGCGCAGCAAGGCCAATCAGTCCATAGATCACCAGCACTATGCGACAGACGCGTGTCATGGACAAACCTCGCGGGCTCTGCGAACTCACGTCAAGACGACCTACCCGGACAGGGCGGATCCGGTCCAGCATCCCCCCTGCTTCAGAGCCCTGCCCAGATCTTAAGGCAGCTCGCGAACTGACCAAACATTTGCGACACGCGATAGGTACCGATGACGGACCCGCACGCCTAACCCGACGAGAAGCGAGAAAGCTCGGCCAGCGACCAAGAACAGCCGTGCCAGACGCAATATCTATGAGTATCAAGCTTGGGCAAATGGTGCCCGGAGGCGGATTCGAACCACCGACACGCGGATTTTCAATCCGCTGCTCTACCAACTGAGCTATCCGGGCCCAGCGAACCGGCCCGGAAAGAGGTGCCGCTCGCGAAGTCAGGGCCTTATAGGCGACCGTTCGAAACGTGTCCAGAGGCGTCGCGCAGAAGATCGCGGCCTGTGAACAACCGGGAGGCCACCCGGCGGCCAGGGCCGCCGGAAGGCCGCGCCGGCTCAGCTTTCCTCGTCGTCGCCGGCGTCGCGCTCGACAACGGGAATCGCATAGGCGCCCGACAGCCAGCGGTGCAGGTCGATGTCCTTGCAGCGCTTCGAGCAGAACGGATAGAAGGCGCGCACCGTCTCCTTGCCGCAATTGGCGCAACGCCTCGGCGCGCGCAGCGGCAGGATCTCGGCGCTCTTGGTCTCGTCGGTCATGGTCTTCCTCGTCAGGCCGGCCCGAGCCAGCCCTTGCGGACGGGGTAGCCCTCCCCGTCGAGCATCGCGATGGTTTCGAAGAGCGGCAGGCCGACCACCGACGTGTAGGAGCCGACCAGCTTGACGACGAAGGTGCCGGCTATGCCCTGGATGGCGTAGCCGCCCGCCTTGTCGCGCCACTCTCCCGAACCGAGATAGGTCTCGATCTCCGGCCTTCCAAGCCGCTTGAAGCGCACCTTGGTCTCGACCAGGCGCTGGCGCACGGCGCCCTTCGGCGTCAGCAGGCAAACCGCCGTGTAGACCCGGTGCGAGCGCCCCGAGAGCAGGCGGATGCAGTCCGCCGCCTGGTCGTGGAACTCGGCCTTGGGCAGGATGCGCCGGCCGACGGCGACGACGGTGTCGGCGGCGAGGATGTAGCTGTCGGCGAAATCGGGCGTGCGCGCAGCCATGGCGCGCGCCGCGTCCGCCTTGCTGCGGGCGAGACGCTTGGCGAGGCTGCGCGGCAGCTCGTTCTTCAGCGGCGTCTCGTCGACCGAGGTCGGCAACAGGCTGTCCGGTTCCAGTCCTGCCTGGGCGAGGAGTTGCAGCCGTCGCGGGCTGCCCGATGCAAGCAGGAGTTTGGGGGGGCCTGTCATTCTACCGTCCGGTCGAGAATCGAAGGAAACGCCGCCTGAACCGCCGGAATTGCGGCGAGCGACGCGCGGCGGAACGTAGCCGAATTGCCCCCTCAAGGGAACAGCGCCGGCATCGCCCCGCCCGGCCCCGCCCGCCCTAGCCGCTCGGCAGCGGCGCCCAGCCGAAGCGCGCCTTGATCCGCGCGCGCAGCTGGTCGCGCACGTCGCGATAGGCGTCGAGGATCTGCTCGCGCGTGCCGGAGACGAGGGTGGGATCGGGCATCGGCCAGTATTCGACCTCCACCGCCATCGTCCGCGTCAGCTCGAGCGCGCGGTGATGCGCCTGCGGCGACAGCGTCACGACGAGATCGAAATTCATGTCCTCGAGGTCTTCGATCGTCTGCGGCCGGTGGCGCGAGAGATCGAGCCCGCTCTCCTCCATGACAACCGGCACGAACGGGTCCGGATCGCCCTTGCGCACCCCGGCCGAGGCGACATAGAGGCGCGGGAACAGCTGGCCGGCGAGCGCCGCCGCCATCGGCGAGCGGATCGCGTTCATGCCGCAGACGAACAGCACGGCGCCCGGTGGCCGCGCGTCGCGGGAGGGAAGCACACCCGGAGCGTCGGCGGCGGCCAAGCTCAGCCTTTCCAGTGCAGGGCGCAGATCAGCGTGAACAGGCGCCGCGCCGTCTCGAAATCGACCAGGATCTTGCCGGCAAGCCGCTGCATCAAGAGGCGCGAGCCATCGTCATGCACGCCGCGCCGGCCCATGTCGATCGTCTCGATCTGGCTCGGCGTCGCGGTACGGATCGCGGCATAGTAGCTGTCGCAGATCAGGAAATAGTCGCGCACGATCTTGCGGAGCGGCGTCAGCGACAGCGCATGCAGGATGAGCGGCGCGTCCGCCTCGTCGCGCACGTCGAAGACCAGCCGGTTCTCGCGGATGGAGAGATGCAGCCGGTAGCGGCTGACCGGATGCTCCGGCAGCGTGAAGCGATTGTCCTCGATCAGGTCGTAGATGGCGATCTTGCGCTCGTGGTCGACATCGGCCGAGGCACGGCCGAGCGTCGCGCCGTCGAGATCGACGGCGACCAGCCGGCCATCGATCTCGGGAGCCGTCGCTTCGGCCATGGTTGGATCCGCTTTCATCGATCGGCGGCCGATCCTGCTACAGATTGAGACGGATCGCCACCGAGCGGGCATGCGCGCCGAGGCCCTCGGCCTCGGCCAGCGCGATCGCCGCCGGACCGAGAACGCGCAGCTGCTCCGGACCGGTGCGCAGGATCGAGGTGCGCTTCATGAAATCGAGCACCGAGAGGCCGGACGAGAACCGCGCCGAACGCGCCGTCGGCAGCACGTGGTTGGAACCGCCGACATAGTCGCCGATTACCTCGGGCGTGGTGCGGCCGACGAAGATGGCGCCGGCGTTGCGCACCTTTTCGACCAGCGGCTCCGGGTCGGCGACGGCGATTTCGAGATGCTCCGGCGCGATCCGGTCGGAGAGCGGCACGGCGTCGTCGAGCGACGAGACCACGATGACGGCGCCGTAGTCGCGCCAACTCGCCGCGGCCGTTTCGCCACGCGGGAGCGTCTTCAACTGGCGCTCGACCGCCTGCTCGACCGCATCGGCGAGCTTCGCATCGTCGGTCATCAGGATCGACTGCGCGGCGGTGTCGTGTTCGGCCTGGGCGAGCAGATCGGCGGCGATCCAGTCCGGATCATTGTCGCCATCGGCGATCACCAGCACCTCGGACGGGCCGGCGATCATGTCGATGCCGACCGTGCCGAAGACCTGGCGTTTCGCCGCCGCGACATAGGCGTTGCCCGGGCCGACGATCTTGTAGACCGGCTTGATCGTCTCGGTGCCATAGGCGAGCGCCGCCACCGCCTGCGCGCCGCCGATGCGGTAGAGCTCGTCGACGCCGGCGAGGCGCGCGGCGACCAGCACCAGCGGATTGATGACGCCGTCCGGCGTCGGCACCACCATGACAAGGCGATCGACACCGGCCACCTTGGCGGGAACCGCGTTCATCAGGACGGAGCTCGGATAGGACGCGGTGCCGCCGGGCACATAGAGGCCCACAGCCTCGATCGCCGTCCAGCGCGAGCCGAGCTCGACGCCGAGCGCGTCGGTGTAGCGGTCGTCTGCCGGCTTCTGGCGCGCATGGTGCGAACGAATGCGATCGCGCGCCAGCACCAGCGCGGCGCGGGTCCTCTCGTCGACGGCCTTCTCCGCCGCCTCGAACTCCGCCTCCGGGACGCGCAGCGCCCCGGCCTCGAGCGTCATCCGGTCGAACCGCGCCGTGTAGTCGAGCACGGCGGCGTCGCCGCGATGGCGGACATCGGCGAGGATGCCGCGCACCGTGGCGTCGACATCCTCCGACACCTCGCGCTTCGCCGCCAGGAGCGCGCGGAAACGGGTCTCGAAATCGGAATCGGTTTGGGACAGGCGAATGGCCAAGACGTCGGCTCCTCAGATAAGAGCGACGTCTCTAGCGCGGTTCGGGCGGAGGGGAAAGGCCGCAAGGAAGCGCAGGCAGCCTTCCGGATGATCCAGCGCCGTCAGGCGGTCTCGTCGAGCTTGTGCTCGGGACAACACTGGGTGGCCCAGGCGGGGCCGAGGTCGCGCACGGCCGCCTCGATGCACTCGACCTCGAGCGCGATGGCGCCGCCGCCGGCGAAGATCAGCGTGACCGTGCCGGCGGGCTCATCCTTTGCCTCGAAGGCGATGGCGAGGAGATCGAGCACGGCGTCGGGACGGCTGCGGTCGATGCCCGTCGAGCGCACGGACAGCACGCGGTCGAAATGGAAGCCCGAACGACGACGCTCCCAGTTCTTCTTGGCGGCGCTGCCCTGGGGCTGCTTTTCCCAGACGAAGCGATTGATGACGCCGGCGAAGCGCTTTTCCTTCGGAATGAAGGCGATATCGCCAACCTTCAGCACCGCGTCCTGTACATGCGCGGAGACGACGGCGAGGTCCTCGGCGTCGAACGCGGCTAGTCTAAGCTGATCCATGGGAGCACCTGTCGGCCTGTTCTACTTGATCCGACAGGTAGTCACTGTGTGGCCGCTCCGCAACAGCCCGCGTGTGCAAAGCCACCCTCAGCCGGAAATCCGCTCGATGGTGGCGCCGCAGCGCGACAGCTTGTCCTCGAGGCGCTCGAAGCCGCGATCGAGGTGGTAGACGCGGTTGACGATCGTCTCGCCCTCGGCGACGAGGCCGGCGATGACGAGCGACACCGAGGCGCGCAGGTCCGTCGCCATCACCGGCGCGCCCTTCAGGCGCGGCACACCGACGACGGTGGCGTTCTGGCCGTCCAAATGGATCTCGGCGCCGAAGCGGGCGAGCTCCTGCACGTGCATGAAGCGGTTCTCGAAGATGGTCTCGCGAATCACCGAGGTGCCCTCGGCGCGCGTCACCAGCGCCATCAGCTGCGCCTGCAGATCGGTCGGGAAGCCGGGGAACGGCTCGGTCGTGATGTTGACCGGCTTCAGGTCGGCGCCGTTGCGGTAGACGCGCAGGCCCTCGTTGGTCTCGGTGATCTCGGCGCCCACTTCGCGCAGGATCTCGATCGGCCGCTTCAGGTCGTCGGCGCGCGCGCCTTCCAGCAGCACGTCGCCGCCGGTCATGGTCACGGCCATGGCGTAGGTGCCGGCCTCGATGCGGTCGGGCATGACCGAATGGCGCGCGCCGTTCAGGCGGGAGACGCCCTCGATGCGGATGGTCGAGGTGCCGGCGCCGGTGATCTTCGCGCCCATCTTGATCAGGCACTCGGCGAGGTCGACGACCTCCGGCTCGCGCGCCGCGTTCTCGATTGTAGTCTCGCCCTTGGCGAGCGTCGCCGCCATCAGCGTGACGTGGGTGGCGCCGACGGACACCTTCGGGAATCTGATCTTGGCGCCGTGCAGCCCGTTCGGGGCGCGGGCGATGACATAGCCGCCCTCGATGTCGATCTCGGCGCCGAGCGCCTGCAGCGCGTCGAGGAAAAGATCCACCGGACGCGTGCCGATGGCGCAGCCGCCGGGCAGCGACACCTTGGCGAAGCCCTCGCGGGCGACGAGCGGGCCGATGACCCAGAAGCTGGCGCGCATGGCCGAGACCAGCTCGTAGGGCGCGGTCGTGTCGACGATGGTGCGCGCCGTCAGATGCACGGTCTCGCCGGAGAGCTCGGCCTCGCCGAGGCGCTTGCCGGCGACCGTCATGTCGACGCCGTGATTGCCGAGGATGCGCTTCAGCTGCGCCACGTCGGCGAGACGCGGCAGGTTGGCGAGGATCAGCGTCTCGTCGGTCAGGAGGCTCGCGATCATCAGCGGCAGGGCTGCGTTCTTGGCGCCGGAGATCGGGATCGTGCCGTTCAGACGCGCGCCACCGACGATGCGGATTCTGTCCATGAGCAGCCAAGCCTTTCGAAGCGAAGGTAATGAGCAGCGGCGAGCGTCGACGAGCGTGCCCCACCCCGGATTTCAGTCGCTCTAATGCAGGATTGCGGCCGATACAAGGAAAAGCCGGCGCAGGGCCTCACGCCTCGGCGTCGTCATCGCCCGCCGGGCCTGCCGTCTGGCGCTGCGCGCGCGTCGCGGCCTTGCGACGGGCGAGATTGGCGCGAAGCGCCGCCGCCAGCCGATCCTCCTGCGCCGCGCGGGCGGCGCGGGTCGAGGCCTTGCTGCCGGGCGGGTCCGCCGGCGGCTGGCTTTTTTCGCCCGGCCGCTCGGATTCGGGCGCCGACGCGGCGGGGTTGTCGGGCTTCAGCGGGGGATTGGTCATCGTCGTCACGGTTTTCGTTCACGCGGCGGCCCTGCGAAGGCGGGCCGGATCGGCGCCAGCATAGACGCTCGCCGCCATCCCGTCTTCCGTCTGCAGCACGACCGCCCACAGCGGCCAGGAACCTCCCGGCCTGCCCGCTTGCCTTTCAAGAGAGACGGATGCCTCGCGTTGAGAAAACGCGGATAGACGCGGGGGCCGAAGCGTTCCGCGCGTCAATCCCGATGAACGACTTTCGTGCTAGCGCGTCGCCGCCCTGCCTCCCCGCCTCCCCTTCGTGGCGAGACCTCGCCCCCTCGCCGGTCTTGCGCCCTTGCCGCTGTGGCCGCGCGCGTCGGCACCGGCTTCTTGGCCGAGTCTCCACGGGGTCCGAAACGCCCCGGATTTCGAGCCGGCGAGCGCTCGTCCGGCGCTCGTGGCGCGGCCGACTTATCCCCGTTCACGCGAAAGGCTGGGAAACTTCGCCGAGCGGCTTGATCCCGCCGCATCGCTGTGGCAGAAGACCGCCATTCCGGGGCGCACCCCCGCCGGCGCTGCAGTAGCTCAGTGGTAGAGCACTCCCTTGGTAAGGGAGAGGTCGAGAGTTCAATCCTCTCTTGCAGCACCATCACATCTCAAAAAATCATGTATTTTCAATGAGATGCTGATACAGCCATCCACCCAATCCACCTCGCAGTCCACCTATTTAGTGCCGCTACCGGACCGAATGAGGCGCGCTCGGTTTCATAGGCGGGTTCACGAGCGAGCGAATGATCTGGAGCCGAGAGAAGCTATACCTCGAAGTCTGGCAGTCGCCGATGACGCGGCTCGCTGCCAGTGTTGGAGTCACGAGCGCCCGGCTTAAGCAGATTTGCGTCAACGCCGACATCCCCCTGCCGCCGCTAGGATATTGGAACAAGATTGCTGCGGGCAAACCCGTCCCCGACCGACCGCCGCTTGGGCCATCCAAGAAGAATGTCGAGAGAGTCCAATTCCTCCCCCCCAACCGCCCAAGCGAAGAGGCTATCCCCCACACACATAGGGAAGCCATTGCCTCCGAGGTTAGTTCAGCCTCTGTCGCTTCAGTATTGCGGAAGCCGCATCCGTTGATCGCCCGTCTGCGCGACGATGTGGACTTTCGACTGCAGCACATTGGGACGGTATCCAACGGATCAATGGCCGAAGTCGTCTGCGTCCGGCAGTTAACTGCCACCGATCAGCGTCGACTTCGAATTCTTGACGCCCTGTTCAAACAGCTTCTCCAACGCGGCTGGGAGATCAAGCTGGCAGCAACACGCCACTTCGCCGCGGTCTACGACGGCGGCCAGATTGCCTTTAGACTGAACGAGAGGCTTCGGCAGGAGTTCGTTGATAATCCTCCGCCCACCGACGAGCTCTATCGCCGGCTATGGCAGCCCAAGCATCAAGTGTTCCATCGGACGGGGAGGTTAGCATTCGAAATCACAACGTATGGGATAGGACCGCGCTCTAGGTGGGAGGACGCCACCGCGATACGAATTGAAGACTGCTTCCCGGAAATTGTGGCTGCCTTCCTGCTCGGGAGGCTCATCAAGCAAAAAGAGGAGCAAAGCCGAGAGGCCAGAGCCAATCGGATAGCGGAAGCCACTCAAAGGCGAGAAGCCGCTCGCATCGAGACCGAGCGCGAGATGGCTCGATGGAATGCTCTAATCGAAGCAGCCACCAACCGGCGCCAGGCCGAAGTAGTGCGCTCCTTTATCGATGACTTGGCGGCCAGGATCCACGAAGGAAGCAAGCCGATAGAAGGCAAGCCAGCCTCTGAGTGGCTTGAGTGGGCGCGCAAATGCGTGGAGGATTTGGACCCGCTGAAAGACGGCGCAATCGCCGCGATCCAGCGTATTGTCGCCAAAGGTTAGCAGGCCTCAACCGCAACCTCTCGGTCGCTATCGCTGCCGGCCGCCCAAGGGATCTGCGTGCAGGTGCAGTCCCTGGCCCGTCCCCGCGAAGATGGATGTCGCTCCGGCGCCCCGAGTGACGGCTCGGCGTCGTCATCCTCGCAGCCCTCTTCGGGCTCGCAGTCGGCGTCGCCGTCCATCCAGTCTAGGATGGCCAGCAGTCGCGCCAGGTCGCGCTCGGTGTCAGCGAGCAGGGTAGCCAGCCGCTCAGCCTCCAGTTCAAGGGCGCCCCGCGCGGGAGGGAGAGCGAATTTCTGATGGTCAGGTCGAATGCTCATCGGCGTAGCTCCCTGGTTATCGGCGCCAATCCAAGGGCGCGCTCTTCGGCATCGAGCAGCTTGAACGCCACTCGGAAAAGGATGCGGAGGCAAAGAAGGCGCAGGAGGCTCATTGCACCATCCCCCTGCGGATCAGCTCGGCCTTCAGGGCCTTTCTGTCTGCCTTCCGGTCTCGGTCAAAGGTATCGGCGAGTGCCGCAGTCGTCGCGGGCGGCTCGAACTTCGGCCCGGTGTGGAACGCCGTTAGGAAGCCCGGCGCACCGTCCGGCCAGAACCCCAGATGCAGGCTCATGGAGTGGCCCGCGGCGGTGGTCGCGTCGATATATGCGGCGGCTCTCGCGCGGGCGGTGCTCATGCCTTCACCACCTTCCGCTCGCGCTCGCCGAGCATGTAGGCCTGGAACAGGTCGCGCAGGGCAACCGCCTTGTCCGAGGCGACCGCCGTCATGGCAAGCCGCGCGTCGACCTGGCCGGGTGTCATGGCGAAGTGCAGGAATCCATCCGCGCGACGGTCGGGCTCTGTCAGGCTGGCTTCTACCAGCTCGGCCAAAGCCATGACGACCGACATCGTTTCATGGATCGCGGTTTCAATGTCGAGCTTGCTGACGGTCATGCTGCAGCCCTCTCGGCCGAGACGTTGCGAGGCCTCACCTCGCAGGCGCTAAGGGCGGCCTCGAAATCCCGCGTCATCGCAACGCTCATGTCGCGGGCGATGATCAGAAGCGCGCAGATCCGCGTCATGTCGCCGACGCTGGCCGGGTAATTCACGTTCATCAGGTTCTCGACGGTCGTGTCGAGGAGCTGGGCAAGGTTGTGCACTTTGGCATCGATGTCGTCGAAGGTCGGGGCCGCGGTGCTCATGCTGCACCCCGCATGGTCTGCAGGCGCTGTTCCAGCTCGTTCTGGATCTCGGCGAGCTTGTGCTCGGCGACATAGAGAACGATCCGAATAGCCTCCTGGTCCTGCGGCTCGTCCAGCGCCTCGGCGGCCATCCAGGCGGCGCGGATGTAGTGGCCGAGGTCGTTGGCGGCGTCTGCGAGATTGAGGTCAGTCATGCGGCCGGCGGCTGGCTTGCGAGCGGTCATGTCGGCGTCTCCTCGTGGCGGATGCACAGCAGGACGACGACCAGCACGACGGCGACGCGCTGCTGCCGGAAGCCCGGCTCGATGGCGTCGGGCTCGATGATCCGAGGCCTAGGACTGACGGGGACGACGGTAGTCATGGTGGTGGCTTCTCCTTCTGTGGCTGGTGGTTCAGGCGGCGCGCAGCTCGGCGAGCTGGTGGCGGTCGGCGTGGGAAAGGCGGTCCTTGGCCTCGATGGCCATGGCGGCGTCGAAGCGCTGACGCTGTTCGGGCGTCTGGGTGATCAGCACGGCGGCGAAGCGGGCGGCGCTCTTGGCGGCGTGCCAGGCCATACGCAGCGCCCAGACGAGGGCCTTCCGATACTGGCCCGGCTTGGCGTAGCGCCGAGCCTGCGCATGGGCTTCCTTCATGATGGCGGAGAGGTTGAAGGCGGACATAGCTTCTCCGTTCGCGGCAATAGCGTTGCCGGCGTCTGATCTGGATTTATCCGGGGTAGCCACGGTTGAACTTTTCGACCGCGATTGATACCTATGTATCAGTAACGGTCTATATGATCAACACCTATGGATCGGATTTGATACCTAAGGATCAAAATCGAATGACAAAGTCAGTTTCGGCCGGTCAGATCCGAGCGGCACGCGCCCTCGTGAGGATGGATCAGGCAACGCTGGCAAAGTCCGCTGGCGTGTCGGTCCCGACGATCAAACGGATCGAAGCAAGCGACGGAGAACCCGCCACCAGCTTCGCGACAGTGATGAGGATCATCGAAGCTCTAGAATCCGCCGGCATCGAGTTCATTCCCGAGAATGGTGGCGGTGCTGGCGTGCGCTGGCGGGACCGGGCGACTGCTGTCGACGAAGGAAAGAGTCCCGAAGAGCTGACGAGTGAGAACGATGGGTGAGGCTAGCGTAAATGACCACCGAAGCGAACTTGGAACGATAATTCGGGCCTACTGTTCAAGCTGCGGAGGGGACCGAAACTGTGAGGTCCGCGGGCATCACAGGCAAGCTGGCGGCGATGACGAGGGTTATCACAGCTGGCATACCGACTGGTACATCTTGACGTGCCGCGGGTGTGACCACGTATTTGCGCAATCAGTCTCGACAGATTCAGAAGATTATGAACTTGGCTACGATAGCCGAGGCGATGAAATGATCGAGTACAACGAGCGAATCGAGACGTGGCCTGCACGGTCTAAGCGAGATATTCCCGATTGGTTTTCGCACCAAATTGTCGAAACCGACATCAAGAATGCGAATGCTCTCAATGCATCACTAAGAGAACTTTATGGCGCTTTGGACGCAGACCTAATGGTTCTGGCGTCTATCGCGATTAGAACATCTTTTGATATCGCCGCGGAGCTTCTTGGGGTCGACCCAGCCCTGAGTTTCCCTGAAAAAATGGAGAGCCTCGTCAACAAAGGCCATATTGTTGAAGCGGACAAAGCCAGCATCGAAATACTGATTGATGCCGGTAGCGCCTCCGCACATAGGGGATGGCGGCCCAGCCTGGCAGACGTCGACGCCCTAACGACCGCGCTGGAAGATTTCATTCACGCCTCAATGGTTTTCCCGGCAAAGAAGCGGGTGAAAGCAGCCAAAATGGCTGAGATAAAGGGAAGGGTTCCGAAGCGGCAACGACGGAAGAAAGCCGAAGTCGCCGCTGACCATTCGACAACCGCCGAGACTGATGGTGCCGCAGCCGAGCCTCTATCGGAACATGGCTCCTGAAGCGCACCACCCGTGGGGCCTAAATGCCCTCGCCTCAGTTCTATACGCCATTCTCGCGCAGGCCCCCGCCTACGCTGAGGTCATCGATGGCGACCGCATCGCCATCATCGACGGCGACACCGTGGCACTGCCGTGCGCGGTGCCGGCCCGAGGATGCGCTGAGAAGATCCGGTTCATCGACATCGACGCACCCGAGACGTTCCGGTCGACCTGCGACCGCGAGCGTCAAGTTGGGCTGCAGGCGAAGGCGCGCGTTGCCCAACTGCTTCGCGGCGCCACGGTCTATGTCGAGCGCTCCGGCCGAAAGGACCGCTACGGGCGCACGCTCGCGAACTTGTCGACCTCGGCCGGGGATGTGGCGCAGCATCTCGTTGCTGCTGGCCTGGCGCTTCCCTATCGACCTGGGAAGGCCGCGAAGGCGACCCGCCTTGCACACTGGTGCAGCCTCACTTCTTATCGGCGATCCGACCAACTCTGAAGCGGATCTCGGACAGGTCATCGCGCTGAGCCTCGAGCGCCTCAACGACCCTATGCGCTTGATATACTGCCACCTCTTCGCGACTGCTCAGGGCGAGCCAGATCAGGCCGGCTATGAAGCTGAAGCCTGTAACCAGTAGCGCTAACAGCGTCGTTTGAAAGTCCAGACGAAGCCACCAGCAGAGTGCGACCGATCCTCCCAAGACGAGAACAGAGGCCGCCCACACGACAAGGGGCGGGACACCTAGTGGTCCGTCCATGCTGATCCTCCCTAGAGCTTCACTCTCATGTGAAGACGCGGCTTATCCTAGTGCTATTTCCCGAGCGGGTTCTGAAGGGCGAGGCTGCGGGCCGAGCGCTTTAGAAGCTCAGCCTGCTCCTTGCGCTTCTCGACATTGCCGCGAACTTGGTCCGTGCATTGGAGGTGCGCCATCCTCTTGTTGGCTGCCGCGACGCCGAGGCCGAAGTTGCGCTTTATATACCCCTCGTTGAGCCCGGGGATGGTGCGCACAGCGTCGACCAAGCGCTCATGCTCGAGGTAGATCCAATCTCGGTCCTGGCCGCACACGGTAGCCTCGTTGAGCGCCATTCCTACCCAGCGGCCGGCGTCGTATGGAATCTCCATCGCGAGATCTGTTGGGTTCACTTTCTTTTTCGCAACAGCTGGCGTTGCGACCAGTGCAAGAGCGCTCAGCACCAAGATGGCGCGCCGGCTCGTTCTCAAAAATCTCAATTGATCCCCCCGGCATCAGCGCTCCGATGCCCTAATATTGAGCTTTGCCCTACGGCCGGGCAATCCCTGGATCAATGACGGGCGAGACTGCCGCCTAATACTTCCTTTTCATGCGGGGGGGCGACAAAGGCGGCGCGCCTGGCGCCCTGATCCGGCTTCATTCAGCGCTCTGCTTCAGAGCGCTGCATCAGAAATCCTTATCCGAACTCGTACGTCGCTGCGCGGCGGCGTTTGCCGAAATAATCTTGATCAGCGGCATCGCCAAAGTCGGAATAAACAGGACCGTCCGCGTGCAGTAGCTCCTAATTCTCGTCTTGTCTGCGTCGGAAAGGACCCCGTAATTGTCGATATTGTCCGCGATGAATTTCAGGGCCTCGGTCAAATCTGGAGTTTGGGGGAGGTCCCTAAGGCTTCGTTCCCAAACGGCGTCGGGGTTCACGCCAATTGTAAGCAAGCTCTCATCTAGCTTTCGTAGCACAGCCTTCACCGATGCACTCTTGATCGGCAGGCTCTCAATCGCATCGCACCGCTTGGCGTGGCGATAGACCTCATAGATAACGGCAGCTGAGGTCTCGACTTCGAGCTGCTTGAAATAGCCGTCAAATGTGCCTGCCACTGCGCCATGCGAGCCTAGGCCCACACTCATCGCGGTCGCGGCGCATGCCATGAGAATCCACTTCAGATTCATGTCGGGTCTTCCCTGGATGTAATCGCTTTTAGCTCTGAAACGCGGCTCTCTTGGCTGCGCGGAGGCTATTGCGCTCCCAATGCACTGGGTGGGTGTCGCAGCGTGGATCGTATACTCGTTGATCGAAATTCTTTCGCCTACAAGGACCATAGCCGATGCGGCAAGAGGATATGCGCTCTTCGACGCCGACCTAACGCTAGTTGCCATGCCAGGAAAGTCGCCGAGGCGGATTGGGCATCGGCGCGGAGGAAGGTCTCCCCAATTTGGGGGACACCCACCGAAGCCCGCAGAACGCAATGATATTTCAACTCTGTTCGTTTGTGATAGGCTCCCGCGGATGGATGGATGGAATGAGCACTTACACGCTTCGTATCGCCGAATCCTTTAGCGCTGCGTCCATCCCCTTGGCGCGGTTAGCCGAGTATATGGCCGAGCTTGCAAAGCTTCTCGGCGAGACAGACCACGTCCATCTCAACGATGTGGCCGAGGGGTCCGTCCTGCTAAGGGCAGACGTGGACCTACCCGCGGTTCCGGCAGTGCAGCGGCGCGTAATTGCCGTGCGCAATGGAACAGCTCCCGACGAAGCGATGCGGGCACTCAACAGGCTCGATGATCTGTTGGCACAGGACAATGCGGTTGGGCAGCTCCTGGATGGAGATGGCGCCGAGATTATCCCGTTCCCCGGCAAAACCCGCCCGATTCCGCTGAGCTATGGCCCCTTCAGAGAAGAAGGAACGTTGGAGGGGGAAGTCGTTCGGATAGGCGGCAAGGATAGCACGATCCATATCCAGCTTCGTGACGGAGACAAGGTCTACAGCGGATGTGCCACCACCAAAGAGATTGCTCGTCGACTGGCGCCCCATATGCTTGGCCCCACTGTACGGCTCCACGGAACTGGAACCTGGGAGCGGCTGGGCGATGGTGCATGGGAGTTGAAGTCCTTCCGCATCAGCGACTTCGAGGTTTTAGAAGACATATCCCTAGCGGACGCGATAGCTAGGCTCAGGGCAATACCCGGCAATGAATGGCCAAATCTGCCCGACCCAGTTGAAACCGTCCTCGACGAGCGCGGGAGCAGCCCTCATTGACGGTCGCGATTGACACCTCAGTCTTGCTGTTTCTGCTCAACGAAAGCACCCCTCCCCCTCTAGACCAGGCAACCGGCGCTCCAGTCTCCGGGTGCAAGGAGCGCGTCAGACTGCTCATAGAGGAGTTGGGCAGGGCGAATGAAACGCTCATCGTTCCAACCCCGGTGCTGGCGGAGGTGCTTGTCCGAGCGGAACAGGCTGGCCCCGCCTACATCTCCGTCATGGAGAAGACCAAGCCCATTAGGTTGGTTGAATTCGGCAAGCGCGCAGCAGTCGAGGCTGCAACGATGACCGCAGCTAGATTGCGTTCAGGGAAGCCAGCTGGAGCTGAAGCCCGCGCGAAGCTGAAGTTCGACATCATGATTGCCGCCGTTACCAAGTTGGCTGGTGCCCGAACGCTGTATTCGGATGACAGAGATATGGCGAGCCTGGGCGCCGAGTTTGGATTTTCTGTAGTGGGGATCGCGGACTTGCCGCTTCCGGCGGAAGAGCCTGATCTGTTCACCGGTCAGCCGTACACCTTTCAGAACGTGTAGCGGCTGACCGCCCGGGCGGGCTGAGGCCGGAAAGTGCTTCTGGAAGTCAACCCGCGTCACGCAGTATCCGGATACGCCATCCCGTATCACCTTGTTTCAATTAATTAATTTCTTGCAATAGCCGCATTTCGGGCCGAGAATCCTTGAACTGAAATCCAGTTCATCGGAGGCTGTGATGCCGCTGACATTCTCCATCTACTTGCCGCCGGATCTGTCCGAGGCGGTGCGTGCCGAAGCCGACAGAAGGGGCTCGTCCGTCGCCCGCGTCTTCCGGGATTCGGTCGTCGCCACGCTCGGCATCGACGGCTATCGCGAGATTGACCGGCGCCGCCTTCCCCGTGCTCGGAGGGCTGCTTGATGGTGGACTACAGCAAGTTTCTCTTCGACGCGTTCAGCGGCCCGGGCGATGTGATCCGCGACAATCGCATCGAGAAGACGCGGAACGCGCAGATTGACCGCAACTACGCGCACACGCTCGACCGGTTCGCCTATGAGAAGGGCAAGGACCAACAGGACTTCAACTACCGCAGCGAGCGCGACCGGATTGGCGATAGCCAGTGGCAGCAGGGCTTCAATCTGCAGCAGCGCACTGCAAACCGGCTTGATGCCGCTGCCAGCCGCCCCAGCATCGAAACCTTCTACGACGACCAGGGCCGCGAGACGAAAGGTATCTACGACCCGTCGTCCCCGCTCGGCTTCCGGCCAGTCGGCGGCAGCAAAACCCCGACCGGCAACATTCCGAACGGCTACCAGATGGCGCCAGGCGGGGGCCTTACGTTCATCCCCGGCGGCCCGGCAGACCCGGCCGTCATCTCCAATCTGGCGGGAGCGCGCGGACAGGGCGGCGGGTCCGGTGGTGCTCGACCTCTCCCGGCAGAAATCGGCGCTCGCATCGGCCTGGGGAACCAGTTCGTCAACGTGGATCTCCCCGCCATCCGAGCCGAAATCGAGAAGGGGACGCTCGGTGGCAAGGGGCTGCTGAACAACGCCGAAGCCATGTTCAACATGGGCGGCGGGTTCGGCAAGGCGGGCGAGGTAAACCGCCGCATCCAGACTGGTCTCGATGCACTACGCCGCAACCTGACCGGCCAAGGCATGTCGATGTCTGAGGCCCAAGACTACGTCAATCGGTACGTGCCGGGTGTCGCCGACAGCATCGACACCATCAATTCGAAGCTCAATGGCCTCGAGGCGGATCTGAACGCAACGGCCGCAGGCGCCACCGCGGGCCGAGAGCCGCCCCCTTCTATGATGCCGAACGGCCAGCAGGCCCCGGCCGTCAATTTCCAGACGCAGCACATCGAGGCAGAGATGCGCCGCAGGGGGCTCATGTAATGCATCTTCAGACGCTTTCCGACGACGAGCTGCTCGACCTCTACAGCCAAAGCCAGACGGGCGGCGGGGGCTATCTCGCTCCCAGCACCTCAAACGCCGAGCGCATCCCCGGAGCCGGTTCCTTCAAGGATCAGTCCCAGATGCCGGCCCCGGGCGCCGGCCTCCTGCAGTCGCAACAATACACACCTAGTGTCGGCGCTGGCAGCACAGGCCGCGTCGGTCCGGTGTTTGACGACATCTCCGCCCAGCCGCAGCGCCCTGAGCTTCAGGCGGGCCTTGAGACACGAGCCGGCGCCGCCTCCCTGCAGGCCATGAGCGACGATGACCTGCAGGCTCTCTACGCGCAGTCGAAGGGGCCGGGCGACGGTATCGTGCGCAACGCCGCGGCCGGCCTGAACAGCGCGCTCTACAACACGGCCGGCGCTCCGATCGATGGAGCGACCTGGCTGATCAACAAGGGCATCCAGGGCGTGAACGCCGCGACCGGCGCTAACCTCTCCGAGATCCGCGACCCCATCGGCGGCAGCCAGTCGATTGCCAACGCCTTCGGAACCATCGGTGTCGACGACCCGGTGAACGTCCGAGCCAACACGACCGGCGAGCGGATTGCCCGCGGTGTCGGCGAGGGCATCGGCTACACGGTCGCGCCACAGGCGACAGTCGGTGGATTGGCCAAGGCCGGCGCGATTGCTCCGGAAGCCGCATCCGCTGCGTACAATCTCCTCGGCTGGCCCAGTAGCACGGCGGCAGTCGCCGGAAACGCGGTCGCAGGCGGTGCGGCAGGTGGTGGTGCTGTGGCCGCCATGGAGGCGACGCCCGACCGCTACGACCCGCTTTCCGGGCTCGCAGGCGGCATGGCAGGCGGCGCGGTAGGCACACTGGTATCCGGTATCCCCCGGTTGGCCGGCGAGGGCGCGCGGATTGCCGGTGACTGGGTCGCTCCGATGCGCCGCAGCGGACAGGAGCGCATGGCCGGCCAGATATTGCGTGCTGCCGCTGACGACCCGCGCGCCGCTGCGATGGCACTGGACGAGCCCGGCGTCATCGTCCCCGGCTCGACGCCCACCACCTTCCAGCAGACCGGCGATATGGGCCTCGGCGCGCTCGAACGGAAGTATGCGGCGACGGACCCGGCCGCGTTTAACCAGCGGCGAGCCGACCAGAATTCCGCGCGGCTCGACAGCCTCGGCGGCATCCAGCCCGAGGGCCATCCGGAGGCGCTGACGCGGGCTCTGCGGACGCAGTTCGACAACATCGACAAGCAGGGCGACGCCTTGGTGCAGGCGGCCATGCAGAGCGCTCGCACGAAGACTCAGGCGCTCGGTGGCACGAACTCGGCCGAGGCGTCCGGAGAGGCGATCCGCTCGGTAGTGCGGGCTGCGGACACCGCGGAACGCGAGCGAGCTGGTGCACTTTGGAAGGCAGTCGATCCGGAGGGGAAATACGCTCTCGGCACCGACAACCTGCGCAATATCGCCGCCGAGATCCGCAAAGGGATGCCAGAGACGGCGAAGCCCATGGAAGGCGAAGAGGCGTCCATCTTCGATGTCATCGGCCGCCTGAAGGGCGCGATTGGCTTCCCCTCCATGTCGGCGCTGCGCTCGCGCATCACGACGGAGATGCGAAAGGAGCTTCTGGCCAACGGTGAAAGCCCCTCCTATGCTCGGCTCAAGCGACTTCGCGGCGCGATCCAGCAGGATATCGACGGCGTAATTGCGCAAAAGGCAGCGCAGGAAGCCGAGGCCGTCGCCCGAGGGGCGATGAGCGAAGAAGATACGCTGCTGGCGCGGATGGAATCCGTCCTGGGCGCGCAGAGAGGGGAGTGGCTTGAAGGTCGAGCCGGGGAAGCTGGGCGAAATGTTGTCTCGGGTTCTGGAACCTCTGGAACTTCACGAGCGGCCCCTGTTTCTGCAGCACCTCGAAGCCAAGGCCCGGGCCGAAGCGGATTTGATGACGCTGCGAGCAATCCGGGAATGGCGCCAGATGCAGGCCTCACCCCCAACTTCGACGACGCCGCCCGAGGCCGGCTAGCTGCGGCCACCGAGGCCACCAAGCAACGAAAGCAGACCTTTGGCGAGGGCGCCCTGGGCTCGATGCTCCGACGCTCGGGCAATGATGGCCCATACAGGCTGCAGAACGCGGCCGTCCCCGAAAAGTTGTTCTTCCCCGGTGGGAAGTCGGCCGAGAACATCAACAAGTTCCGCAAGGCGGTCGGCGACGACCAGGCCATGGGCCACCTGCAGGACTATGCCGTGGCGCAGATGCGCAAGGCGGCCGAGACCCCGGAAGGTATCATCGATCCTAAGCGCCTTGATGTCTGGCGCCGCCGGCACTCCGATGCACTCAAGGCTTTTCCGGCCCTGAATGCCCGGTTCGCTGATGTCGAGAAGGCATCTCAGGCGGCTATCGACGCCGGCACGCGCCGCGCCCAGAAGCTCGACGACTACCAGCGTGGCCTTGTCGGCCGGCTGATCGGCGCGGAGCACCCCGAAGACGTCACCCGCATGGTCGGCAGCATCTTCGGCCGGCAGGACGCGAACGCCATCATGGCGCGCCTCGCGAAGGAGACGAACACCAACCCGGAAGCCCGGCAGGGTCTCCGCAAGGCCGTCGTCGACCACATGCTCGGCCGCTATGTCTCGAACACCGAGGCGGCCACCTCGGGTCGAACCCTGCTCAAGGCGGACCAGCTCCAGAGCTTCCTGAAGCAGAACCGGAGCGTCTTGAAGCGGATCTTCGGCGAGAACGAGATGCAGCGCATGCAGGCCGTCGCAGATGACCTGCAGCGGGCGAACCGGTCTGTATCCGCCGTCAAGCTCCCCGGCGGCTCGAACACGGTCCAGGATACGCTGGCGGTCGGTCCTGGCGACAGCGGCAAAACCATCCTCACCAAGATTGCCCTGTCCACCGCGGCAGGTGCGGCTACGGCGGGCTTTGCTACCGGCTTCGCGGGCTTCGCTGCGGTCCTCGGCGCCGGCACCGCCATGGCACTCCGCCAGAACGGCATCAACAGTGTCGACGACCTAGTGCGCGACGCCCTCCTGCATCCCGACCGGGCGGCCCTCCTGCTGCACAAGGGGGCGTTCAAACCGGACACCGGCCCGGCTGTCGCCCTCGCCAAGCGCTATCGGCAGTCCATCGCCTCCGGTGCCGCAACGGCCACAGGCGGGACGCAGGAGCCCGAGCCCCTGCAGGTCGAGGTGACGCAGCCGGCGAATATGTCGGAACTCGGATCGCCCGGCCTGAGCTATGCCGAGCAGTTGGGGATGCGCAGATGAGAGCCGCCCCAGATCCTCAGAAGGCCGCCCCCGAGGCTGACGAGCCGGAAGACCTCTTCGTCGTCGCCTGGGACGAATACAACACCGCGCTCGACGAGGTGGACGCCGCCAGGGCCGAGTTAGAACGCCTGCAGGATGCTCTGCCGGATGACGCCAGGCGACCCTGCCGCGCGCTGATCGGCGTCACGACGGAGGACGGGAAGCCGGCGCCCGTCTACGCCCATTCACACGAAGAAATCGACGAAGCCGCGGAGGCGATGCGCCGGGGTAGTGACGGCGACCCGGTGACAGATACGCCGGTTATCGAGGCCTTCGTCGCCGCGGCGCATGAAGCCCTGCGACAGGACGCCGAACGTGGCGTGAGAGCGCAGGACGAGCTGGGCTTGGCAGCCGCCCGCGAGCGCTGGCACGTCGCCGGGGCTGACGCCTGCGTGGCGCGCGACCGCATGCTCACCATCGTGCCCATCAGCCCCGAGGGCATCGTCTGGCTGGCGCGCTACGTGCACACCGCGGCAAACGAGGAGCAGGATTTGGAGTTGGCTGCCAAGGCCGCTCGGAACCTCGCCATCGCCACCAGCCAGAAGGTGTTCGGCCGCAACCTGCTGCCGACCCTGCATTGAGGTGGACATGGCTCCGAAAGCGAACGCACCGAACGGCGGCCGCGGCAGACCCAAGGGCGCCCGGAACAAGGTGACGGCCCTGCTCAAGGACGCCATCCTTCAGGCTGCGGTGGAAGCCGGCGGGGACCATGGCGAGGAAGGCGATGACCGCCTCGTGGCCTACCTGGCGCATATTGCCCGCACTCAACCTGCCGCCTTCTGTGGCTTGCTCGGCAAGGTGCTGCCGCTCACCCTGGCCGGCGACAAGAACTCGCCGCTCGTGACACGAGTCGAGCTGGTGGCCCCGAAGTCTCATCGAGACGCGGCTGTTGCGGCGGCATTGCGAGCGGATGGGTAGATGGATAGCCTCCACAGTGGAAGTGTGCCAAGGGGGGCAGAATGATTGCGTTGGTGGCCGCGTTTGCCCTTGCCGTGCATTGGGCGGACGTCATCTCCAGCGACCTCTACTCTTGCAGCCCAACGATGGCCCCCCCTCGCAGTCAGGCTCAAGACCCCGCCATCTGGCTGCACCGCAGTAATCGCGGGAGTTGATTTTCCGCGAGATGCACCCTCCAATCCAGCAAGCGGAGGGGAGTGTTATGAACGGGCGCATTTCACTGCTAGCTGCACTTGTGCTTTGGCTGGTGTCGGGCTTAGCCGCGGTTGCCCAAGAGAAATGCAGGCCAGTGGACTGGACCGGTCGCGCTTGCATTCAGGTCCGCGGCGGAGGGCCTGTCCTCGGATTCCAAGAGTACACCGGGTTTTACGTCGACAACATTTGCGCGCGCCACTACACCATGGAGGTGGAGAAACGCGATGGCTCGTGGGTGCCCGGTCATGCCATGCCCGGCACCCAGCAGATGGTCACTCATTGCAAGACGAGCGAATGCGGCGGCTACACCGGCAGGATCAGTATTGTCTGCCCCTTCGAAGCTGAAGAGGCGGAAGAACTCAAGAAGCCAACCTCGCCGCTTGTCAGTGACGAGGTGTATGCGGCGCGCCACTTCAATTTCGATTTCGACAAGATCCTTGGTCCCGCAACCACGTTCACCAGCTCTTGCTCGGGAACCGTGGGCGAGAAGACGCGTGAGTTGAGGCAGGGATGCGCGAGGCATGAAGGCGACCTCCGCTATCTCTGCAACGCAAAGCTGACAGCTGAAGCCAAGCGTTGGGGGAGCGCATGTAGCGCCGCCCAAGCCCAGAATCCCGTCGATCCCAAGGTATTCACCGAAACCCTGGCAGCGAGGCGAGCTCGCCTAGGTCCAGAGGGTCTGGCCAGAATGGCCGAAGAGCAGCGCAGGCGTGACGCGGCTCGCAACGTGGACGCCCGCAGACTGGAAGGGAGAGCCCGGGCAAAGGAAGCAGCAGCCATCGCAAGGCAGCTTGAGGCGGATCGGCAGGCCCGAGAGCGCACGGAGTCCAAGAAGGCTCAAGTCCAGAGGCGACAAGCCGCTAAGCCACCGCGGCAGCAGGCGCCCAAGAAGACACAGACCCGTGGCAACTCGGATCTAGCCTATTGTCAGAAGCTTTCCTGGAAACGTGCCCTAGAAAGCCCTCGCTGCTGTCCTGACAGGAGACATCAACTCTGTGGCCGAACCGACATATGGGCGCTAACCGGCGAAGGCCAGTGGGGACTATACGTGAAAGGTACTCCCAAACCCCACACCGTATATCGACCCGGCAATTAAATAGGCCGGATTAGGCGATTGCGGGCACTGCGGAGGCCGCTGGCGGCGTTCCTGGCTTCGATGTCCCCTAGAGCCCTTGGGGCCGAGAAGCCCGCCTGCGAGTCCCGTAGGCGATTCTCCCCATGTGTGGCCGAAGGGCCCGCATCGCGGTGGCCGGTTTGAGCGTTTTTGCGAGAAAATCGGCATTAACCCGTTGAATAATAATGGGAAATCGGAGTGGCCGGTTTTCGAAGTCGGGCGGCGATGGGTTTTGCGACTAAGCCGTAAAACTGGCTGAGCCGATTTGCCCTCGAGTCGTTTCGACGGTTTCCGGCTCGAAATGGCGGGTTTCTGCGGCGTCGGGGCATGACTCCACATCCGGACCGGTGGAGATGCACGCCGGCGGCAATCCGCACACCTAAAAAGGCGTCCAATCCAGACAATCCGGACACCTAAAAGAGAGGCGCGTGGTGGCTGGGAGGGTGACACAGCCTGTGTCACCCTCTGGCAGCGTTCTGTCCTGAGAACAGGCCGATAAACAGGAAGTAACAGGTGGCAGCGCCTTAGGCGTCCGGGCACGCGAGTTTTCCGACGCCATAAAGGCTGCCGGCGCTGGCTTGACCGGTTCATCCTCAAATTGAGGACGAGCAGGGCCGTCCGAGCTGCGAAGATTTTTCCATAGTCATATCGCGGGGAGAGATTCTCTCCCGGTCAGTGGCGCGCTCGAAAGCCCGGATGCGGGGTGCCACCCCAAAGGGCGCGCGTCACGGCCGGTATCGGCACGGGCTCTACACCGGCGAGGCAATAGCTGTGCGGAAAGAGGTGCGAGCGCTGTTCGCCGCACCTCGTGAGCCGACACTGGAAGTTTGTCGCCACGGGGCAACACTTCCCTGGCGACAGGACACTATGCGTGTCCCACCTCAGCGCCATACTCTATCGCAAGATAGTTAAGCCGATCCTTCAGCCTTTGATCGGTTTCAGGGTGCTGAGGCAGATGATACCGGCATCTCTGCGCCGCAGCGTCGATATCGATCGACTCCCGGTTTTCAACAGCCATCATCACCTCGCAGATCAGAAGTTCGGTCATCAACAACATGGGTTGGCCTGACATTGTCGTATTGCGGCGACAGACGCCGCCACTTCCGCAACGGAATATGGGTATCCGACCTCGCAAAGTCGCCCCAACTTAAATTGATGACCTATGCTCCTCCTGTCGCAGATGGCGTCCGTCGGCAGTCAGTTCGCGCGGCTCAATCAGCGGACGCATCTCGCTCCAGGGCCTTTTCAAGGTCTCTAGGGTCAATCGTCAGTGCCTCGGTAACGCCCGGCCGTGTCAATAGGATGCGCGTCGCGACGCGGTGATAACCAAGCGTCGAAACGGTATCCAGCGTCTCCAGGTCGGTCTCAATCTCATAGGCGCCAGGTGGATAGGAGCGGTCCATTCCGGGGAGCCGAAACGAATGCTTGAAAACCACCGTCGCAGAAGAGCTTGTCGTAGCCATACCCATTCCTTGCCGGCGAGAGCGCCATCCGATCGATCTCTTGCCACCTAGCGCCGTTCGTCCCGACGGCTAGATCCGTCGTAGACGTCACCGCGGTCTGCTCGGTCGCCAGGCGCCCGATGCGGGTGCGTGGGACATCGACTAGACGGGCGAGCGCGCCGGCGCGCATGCCGAACGGGCTAACCGAGTATCAAATCAGCTCCCACGCCCAGCGCGCAGGCGAGCTTGATCTGCGCGTCGGGTGACAGTTCGCGGCCGCGTTCGACAGCGTGAATAGTTGCTTGGCTTACGCCCGATAGGTCCGACAGGTGCTCAACTGTGTGCTGCTTCCAGACCCGGACAGCCTCAAGCGGCGTCAGTCCTTCCTCAATCGCGGCCAGTACTCTCTCCGGCAAGTCCTCGTCTGCATCAGGACTGAATTCGGGGGTGAGCGTCATGGGCATGATGGGGTATCCTCCAGCCGGTTCAACCGGCGCGCCGAATCGCGATCCGTAGGTGGTCGGCAGCACTGCCTCGCAACATCCAGGGCGAATAGTGATGTCGCAGATTCTGAGCAATGCCGGTGTTCCTGTGACCAGTCCTGGCCCCAGCGAACGCTAAAACTTCCAAGCCCAAACAGCGGCTTGCTCCGCGAGTGTTCTGAGGGATCGGCCGGGTCATTGACACCTACCATGCGGTCCTCAAAGGAGCCGCCGGCAGGTGGCATATGCCTATGCGTTCCGCAGCTGGAAGATCATAGCAGGGATAGCCCAAGCGTAGGGGCCTTTTAGGAGCCGCGGCTTGAATTCAATCAAAGGAAATCAAAATCGTCGGGCGCGGCCTATTGAGAAATGTTCAGGTTGCGGGCATCCCCGGTCGGCCCACATGGATGTTGAACCAGCGAGAATCCGGAACGGCCGTGCTGGGCATATCGGTGTTCAGCGTGAGCGAAGCCGGACAAGTAACGTTCGTCGAGAACCCCCCTTGATGGATGCCCCTTGCAAGGACGCCGCGACCTGACATCCGACTGAGTTTTCCAACGCCCTAGAGGGCGACATCAGCCAAGTCGGGCAAATCGAGAGACGCGGAGTTCACGCCGCTCCCACTGCTGCGAAGATTCCAGGGCAGCGCGTACTTCCTGATCAGCCCCATCTCAAGGCCCGCGGCTCCGTGGACCGGCAGGCCATTCCATTCACTATCCGGGGGCTCGGCGGTGTAGATGTCGATGACATCCCCGGCCTCAAGCTCTCGCTTGATCGCTCCGTTCAGCCTGAGGTTGGTCATCTGAGAGGGGCCGGGCTTACCGTAGTAGTAGAGCCGCTTCGCCAGCCCCATCGTGGCCAAGCCGACGTAAAGAACCGTGCCGCCTTTGGCATAGGCATAGACTCCCATCCCTTTTGAGATTGGCTGGTCGGGGGCGAGCGCGCCGGAACTAGAAAGAGCCCATCGCCCGGCGAACGAAAACCCGGCCGCAACCAATACGTCTACGCCGAGTGATGGCTTCTCTGCGCCACGCGGGCCTGAGGGAATTTGGTTCGGCGTATCAGCCTTATGCGCGGCCGGCATGGCGTAGAAACTGGGCTTAGTCGCAGCTAAGACGTTGTAGGCGTGCTGGTAGCGGATGCCGAGGCGACGCGCGATTTCCGCTGTTGGTACCCCTTGGCTCGCGAGTTCTCGAATACGCTCTGACTTTGTCATGGTGCCCCTCCCCGGAACCGGCAGGCTATCCATGATAGGACTGAAGGTCACTAAGACATGGGCGACTTCAGAAAACCTCAGGTGAGGCGCGCGCATACGTGTCAGCCCCTACATTTCGCAGCGGCTGCGAACAGGGGCTCAACAGGGGAGCGCCACCTGTGGCGCGGGCTGCCTTCTCGACTAGACGACGCGGCTAAGTTGGGTGTGTCCGGCAGCTTGCCCGAACCCAGAGTTGCGCTCAAAATAGATGAAGGCGGCGTCCCTTTCGGGACCCGCCTTCTGATCTTGTCCGCAGGAGGGGCTTGCGCAACCTATCTGCAGCTCACGAACGCACCCTAGGGCCAAAGAGCTTAAGATGCAATTACCGAACTCCCCGGCTGCCGATAAGTTCCCAACCATCGTGGCAGCCATTCAGCACGAGCGCCTAATGCGCTATATGCCTGCCGCCGGGAACCGAGTTGATGTCTCGTTCAGCTACTACATATGGAACTGCAAGCTCTCTGAGAGCTTTCACCCGGTGCTCCACTACGCTGAGATTGTCTGCAGAAATGCATTCAACAGGGCCTTGATCGCGAGGGCCGGTGACCATTGGTTTCGAGACAACACTTTCCTGGCAATCTTGGACCATCGCTTCCGAGATGACCTGCAAGAAGCTGTTGCATCCGAAACCAAGCAGCATTCGGATAGGCTGACGGCTCATCACATTGTCTCGGCTCTCACCTTCGGATTCTGGGAGCATTTAGCGACCAAGCGATTTGAACGATATCTTTGGGCAAAGGGAGTTCAACCCATTTTCCCCTGCGCGACAAAAGCAGTCACGAGGGAGGAAATCCAGCTGCTCATCGAAGGCGTAAGACGTTGGCGGAACCGGATAGCCCATCATCGTGCGATTTTCGACAAAGGGCCGGCCAGGAAACACAATGACGCACTGGAGCTGATAGGGTTGGTGTGCGGAGATACGCGGGACTGGGTACGCTCGATGTCCACTACAACAGGTGTAATCCAGGGCCGACCGTCGTCCTGAGCTAGCTCACGAGTTAGCTCCCAATCCGCCAACCGCGCCAGCATCTTAAGCGAGGTTCACCCAGCCCGCCGGCCGACTCGCCACGCGCACCGCATGTGTCGCTGCGGCCTGGTCGGGGAATGTGCCGAGCCTCTTCCCGTCGAGCCCCTTCGCCACGAAGGCGTGCGGCCCGTTTCGCCGCGTCGTCCCTATCATCACGCGGCCGTCATAGACGGCGAGTTCGTCGGCCATGGTCACCCCTGATTTCCCCACCTCACTATCCCCACCCTCCCCGGTCTCCTCACCACCCACCCCCTACGGGGGTGTGGGGTGGTGGTGAGGAAATCTGCCCCCACCTTCCACACCTCTCCTCACCTCATGGTGTGGAGGTGAGGAACGACTATTTGAACGTCTCGGTTACGGCCCACTCGCCTACCTCTACGAACTTCCGGATGTTGCTTTTGCCATCCTTGCCCTCGACCAGAACGAGCGCTCCATTCCCGATCCAAACGCGAATGAGGGTTTTCACTTTCGCCTTCGCGGCCTTCTGTGCCTTGGTCAGGTCGCTTGTCCGTCCCGTGCCGATGTCGATATCGAGCGCACGGGCAATTGGCTTGCCGACCCAATCTCCGGCCTGGTCGTTCTCGCGCCACTGGCCACCGCTGATCGCCTTCTGCGCCTTGAGCAGGTCGGCCGTCTCGATGCCGGCGAACGCGTCAGGCCACTCCCACGAGGTCACGACGCCGACACTATCCCCGCCCATACCAAGGTGACCGTTGCCGAGGTCGACAGGCTCCATTTTGTGCCAATCGCTCTTGTCGGCCGGCGGGCTCATGTTCCCCTTCCCGTCCGTCACCCGAAAGTAGAGCCGGCGGTTCTCGACGTTCGCCTTCGTGGCCTCATCCTCGCTCATGACGTTGAGGACGCGGGCCGAGCGCGCGGCAGCCAGGAGAGCGACGGCCCCGCGGCCGTCCTCGACCGAGATTTCGGCGCCGTTGGTCTTTCGGACATGGTGCACGAGCTGCACCGCGCAGTTGGTGACGTTGGCGATGCGGCCCCAAGTTTTCGCCACTCGATCAATCGCATTGTTGTCGTTTTCCGTGACGCGGTGGCTGGACACGAACGGATCGATCACCACGACGTCGATGCAGTTGGCTCGGATCGTCTCGATCATCGCCTCGACGACCGGTTCGGCGATGGTCGTGCCCTCGCGGCCCTGCGTGGCAAGGACAATCTCCATTTCTCGCCCGCTGTCGACGAACAGCCGGCCGGCTAGGTCGCTCGGTCTGATGTCGTAGTGCAGAGCCGTCGCAGCGATGCGGCGCTCCATCTCTTCAACCGGGTCTTCGCCGTTCCAGAGCCAGACGCGCAGGCCTGGTGCGCACCACTGCCCCAGGAGGTTCCGCCCCGTTGCCATGGCAAGAGCTTCGGTGATGACGAGAGAGCTTTTCCCGACACCGCCCGGGGCCACCGTCGTCGACAGAAACTGACGGACGAGATGTCGGCCATAGATCCAATCTCGCTGAGGAATGAGCGCAGGATCTCGGAGCACGAAGGGCGTCGCACTGATGGTCTTCGGCCTGGGCGCTCTGGTGAAGGTCTGGCGCCTGCCAATGGCGTGCTCGAACTTCAGCACGCGGTTGCCGCTCTCCGGATGAAAGATGGTCCGGCCTTCGTCGATTGTTTCGGGCGTCGCGCTCATAGGACCCCTTTCATCATATCGTTCCAGTCGCCGGTCTTGGGGTAGAGGGCTTCGACCTGTCGGCCGGCATCAACCCAGCGGCCGCCGCATTCGGAAGCAGCCTTTTCGCCAGCAGCGCCCACGTCCGCGAGAATGCGCAACGTCTCGATGCCGGCGAGCACTGGCAGGCTTTGAAGGTTCGCCGCCATGCCCGCCGCCCAAACCGCGCCTAGGCCGCCACAGACGGCCGCTACGGCGTTCTCGATGCCTTCGGCGATGCCGAGTGCCGGGCCTTGGTTAGGGCATAGCCGCACGACGGCGCCTCGGGCTCGACCGAGCATCTTCTTTGGATTGCCCAGCCGAGGATCGTCCAGCTTTCCGCCTTCCGGGCTAAGGGCCGTCCGGTGCACGGCGCGGGGCTCGCCCGTCTCTGCATCCGTCATCAGCGCCAGCATGGCAGGCGCATTCAACCGCGAGCCATCCCCGAGCTTGAAGGTACAAGAGGGGTGGAAACGGAGTTGCCCGCCGGCAATGATCACGGACGGCAGCCAGAGCCCGCGCGTCCTCAGGTAGGTCTCGGCCAGCGAATCCTTGATGCTGGTGGCCTCGTCCCACATGCGCGTTGCGATGGGGAATAGACGGTCGTTTCCCTGATCGGGATTGCTGGCGGGCTCGGTGGCTGAGTCCCCGGATTTCCTGACGCGCTCTTCCATGCGGTTGACGAAATCGATCGGCGCGGCATCGTCCTTCCTCGTCGGCCGCCACTCCTCGAGGCCGAGCCGTCCCCGAACGTGGTCTTTGCATTCTAGCGGGTCGTCGCCCGCGAAGGACGTCACGACAAAGCCGCCGGGCGCCCTCGGATCAATCATTATCGACAGCGACCGGTCGGCCCGGGAATGCCCGGGGCCTGGTGCCGATACGCTGTTTCTTCCTGTGACTTCCCCTCCCAAGGCAGCCGCGACTTCACGCGCATTGAGGGGGAAGCCCTGCATGGGCGCCTCCTCTTTTCGCGGATAGGAAGGCCTCTGCCTCTTCGCGGGTGCCGAACTCCCATTGTTCGTGCACGACGTCGAAGCTGTCGGCGAGGGCCACGTACCAAACTGGGTCACCGTCGACCCCGACACTGCCCCAGATGGAATAGCCCCTTGGAGGCGTAAGGTAGTGGATCGTCGCCGTCATGCCTCGCCTCCCTTCGAAGGCGCGGAAATGGCGCGCTGGATGATCTCCCCTTCGATCGTCCGTTCGACAGAAGCCCACCAAGCTTCGTCGCGGTCATGCCCGACGCGTGCCCACGCCTCGGCGATGACGCTGGTCGGAACGGCGGGATAAACCCGCCGAGCCTCTGCGTAGCCGTCCTGGCCGGCGTCTTCGGCCGTCCGAATGGTGGTCATGATTTCGTCCATGACCTGGGCGCGAATGTTCAGGTTGGGGGCGCTCATGCGGCGCCTCCTTCTATCGCGTCATCGACGATGGGGAGCTCCCAGAGCCGGGCCTGCTCCATGGCATCCTTGTGCGATGGACCGTCCCAGACGCATGTGACTCCGCCGTCAGGTTCGACCACGCTGAGGAAGTATCGCCGAACCTGAACGGCATCGCTCTGGACGCTAGGAACAAAGCCGGCCTCGATCAGAACGTGACTCGGCTTTGCCTTGGCTTCGGAGAGGCGGATCACGTTGCTCATGCCGCGCGCTCCTCTTCCAGAACCTCAACCGTCGACCGAAGGAAGTAGCGACCGTGAGTGCCGCTAAAGGCTCCGTCGTGCGCCTCGTCAAGCGTTTCGATGTTCAGGCCGGCCTGCCGGGCCTTGAAGATGTAGTGGCTGACCCTCGGCGCTGGGCTTTCGACACTGGTGGTGCCGAGCGGCCCCGCCTTAATCAGGCGGTCAACCATCCACGCCACCCGACCCTTGAGGACCAGGATGCGGCCATCTTCACCGCCAACGCGGAGCTTCAGTTTGACGATACTGCTCATTGGTGGACCTCACGGATAGCGAGGCCGGCGCAGATGGCAGTGACCGTCGCGGTTGAGAACGACATGCCGAAGCGCGCCTGCAGGCGGCTGGCAGCTTGTCGGAGCGAGGGAGTGGGGATATCTTCGGACCCGATCAGCCCGCCAAGGTGATCGATTTTCGGAAGGCCGTGCGCTGCGTCACCAGCCGCGGCCTTTTCCGTTCGCGGTGGGGCGCGCCGCACATCGGGGCGCATCGTCGTTGTAGGTTTCATGTTGGACCTCGTGGCTTGGAGCCAGAGGACGGTCGAGGCTATGCTGGATACGCGAAACCGATAGCCTTGAGCCCCGTCCGACTGGCGGGGCTTTTTCTTAAGCGGCGCGCTGTGTGCGAGCGGCCTTCGCGTGCTCGATGACTGCGACGATTTCGGATCGCGGCCAGCGGGATATACCGCCAATTTTGAGCGGCTTCGGCACCGTGCCATCGGCAACACGGCGCCAGAAAGTCGGGATGCTCATCTGCAAAACCGCTGCGCCTTCGCGGACGGTCAGGAGAGGGTCGATGAGTTCCATTGCTCTGCCTCGTATTCGGTTGATACGAGACGAGCCTAGTATCCGCCACCTGATGCGCGAAGACAGATATCAGCCCAATATCCAGCAATCGCGCCCGCTATTCGTGCGCCTATTTGTGGGCATCAAATACAGGTGCCAAGTATCTCTGAATTGTCGATCGATGCATCTGGCGCTCAAAGCGCGCCTCTGCCCACTCAATAGCTTCTGCGATTGTCGCCTCCCGCTTGTCCTGTAGGCGGTCGCCTGCCTTAATCCTCAGCAGAAATTCATTTCGAACAGCCAGCTCAATTAGTCCGTCGCCAATTTTGGTGCGCCCCCTAGATCGGGGAGGTTCATCGATTGATTCAGTGACGTCAGCGCGATCCGGAACAGGTTGGCCGATAGACAGATACAAGTCTCGATGGATTGCATCGAACTCGGCTCGATCAAAAATGACATGGCAATACAGATACGGACCATAGTAAATCTGATTCCATCTATCCGACCCAACGACTATGTCATCATACTCGCTATCATTATAGGCATACTCATTATCACCCCAGCCGGAACCAATTGTTCCCGCCGCCAGATTAATATGTGAATTCACAGAGTTGTATTCTCTGTTTGTATGGAATAGCTCATTGGACACGAAGGTCTTTGTGCCACCAGCCGCCACGACGTACTTTTTCTCCGCCCGGCGGCAGCATTGCCAGGTGAGCTTGTTCATAACTTCCCAGTCATTGCGCGGAGGCTCGCTGTATTGCGACATACTGGCCCGAGCTTTGGGCGCCAAAGCCATCATCGCACCGCGCACCATCGTAAGGGGGACATCATTATTCAGAAAGAACACCCGACTGCCTTTCCTGTTTTCCGACCAGATGACCGGCCCATCGCTCCAATAGGACGCGCCGTTGTTCCAAGAAATCCGTCCGCCTGTAGGCCCGTTCGACCGAGCCCCCCACCACATGGCCCAGCATCGTCTCCGCGACTTCGTGGGGCGCATCGGTCACCTCAGCGAGCCAATCACGCAGGCTGGATCGAAAGCCATGTGGGCGCGCGTCCATGCCCCTTCGCTCCATGAAGCGAGACATGGTGGCGTCTGAAATCACGCCTTTGCGCAGGCTCGGGAACAGGTAGCCGCCCCTGGCCAGCCGGCGCGCTTCGTCGATGACGGCTAAGGCCTCCGTGGACAGCGGAACGCGGAAATCCGGCGTCGCATCCCTCCGCCCCTTCATCGCCTCGCCTGGGATGATCCAGACATCACCATCAATCTGATCCGCCCGAGCGAAGCGCAGGGGGCCAGACCGCACTCCCGTCAGAATGAGAAGCCGCAACGCCAGGTGGGTGACAGATCCATCGGACAGCGATGCATAGAACTCTGGGACATCGAGCCACGCCAGAGCGGGAATATTCTGGACCTTGTGCCGGGTCTTGCCGAGAAGCGCGCGTGCCTTTTCGGTGGCCTGCAAATCCACGTCCAACCCGAGAGCTGCAGCGTGCTTGAGGCAAATGCCGAGGCGATTAAGGGCCTTCTGGGCGGTATCGGCCTTGGTGTGCCAGATGGGCGCAAGAACGTCGCGAATGTCCTTCTGGTCGATATCAGACACCGGCACGCTCCCTAGCTTCGGAAGCACGTGCAGTTCGAGCGGCGTGAACCACCGTCCAGCTTTGCCGTCACCCTTCAGCTCCGCCTTGCGGCTCTCAAATGCATCCAGAGCGATGTCGCGAAGCATATGGACGTCGCGGGCGGCCTCGCGAGCCTGCCGATCCCTCTCCTTAATGGGATCAAGGTTGGCGCGAACGACGGCCCGAGCACTATCAGCCGCTCCTCGCGCTTCCTTCAAAGAGACGTCCGCAACAGATCCAAGACCCATCTCGCGGCGGCGCCCATGGATGGTGAATCGCAAGAACCACTGCCCTCCCCCATCTGGCCGCTTATGCAGCCACAGGCCTCCGCCATCGGAGTACTTTCCGGCAGGCAGGGAACGCACCGAAACCGCAGTGAGCTTGTTCAGGCCGCGGGGCATTCTGCATCCACCTCCCGATCCACCTTTCGCGACGCGATGGGGTGATGTCTAGTGATACGGGGTGATTTCGAACGAAACAAGAACAATCAGCGCCAGCGCGCCATCTGAGAGCAGATGAAACAGCGTGAATTACCGTGTTATTACAGTACGTTGCCCTCTTGCAGCACCATCCTTCCCCCAGAGTTCGCTCCCCTGCACAGCCCGTCCGACGCGCTCGCTTCGAGCTGTGGCTTCCTGCGGCCTTGTCCGAGGCCCCTGCCCCCTCGGCTGCGGCAACGCTCCGCGTCCGCCGCAATGCCGGCGACATCCGGATCCGATGGCCCGGCGGCCGACGCCGCCTCGTTCGTTCGAATGAGGACCGGAGGCGCGCGGACTTGTACTCTCGTCCGAGAGGCGTTCGGAGGTGCTGCGGATCAGCGAAATCCCGTTCTTCGATTCCAGGCGGTCGTCGCGGCATCATCGTCTCTGCTACGCAACCCCTTCGTGGAGAACGACGCCATGGCTGCCGACGAGGCCCTCAGGCTCCACATCGCAGATGCCTCGCGACGATCCCTCGACGAGAGACTGGCCAATCGTGGTTTCCGGCGGCTGTGGCAGGAACGCAATGATGCGTTGGCCCAATTGCTCTCAACCCGTCTTGAAAAGCCGCTTTCGGAATATCGCATCCTGGATTTTGGATGTGGCACCGGCAGCGTGACCCACTGGCTTGATCTCCAGGGTGCCTCGCCGGACCGGCTCACGGGTGTCGACATCCAGCGGGACCGAATCGCGAAGGCGCGCGAATCCTATCCGCACCTGGCCTTCGTCGAGGCCAGCGGCGAGCGCCTGCCCTTCGCGGCCGGACAATTCGACATCGCCCTGGCCTTCACGGTCTTTTCGTCGATCCTCGACCCCTTCGTGGCCAAGCGGGTCGCGACCGAGATGACGCGCGTGCTGGCGACCGATGGCGGGATGATCATCTGGTACGACATGCGCTACCCCAATCCCTCGAATCCCAACCTGCGGGCGATGACGCGGTCCCGCATCCGCCACCTGTTCCCCACGCTGGACGCGGAGCTGGCGCCCCTGACCCTGCTGCCGCCCGTGGCCGAGCGGCTCGGCCCCCTGACGGATGCGCTGTATCCGCCCCTGGCCGCCATCCCGGTCCTCCGATCGCACTATTTTGGCCTGCTGCGCGCGCGTCGCTAGGACGAAACTCGGAACGAGGGGCGTCATGCCCCCCGCGCCGAGCGCCGCGAGTCCGTCCGCCTCGTCGTGCTTCCGGCGATCCCGAGCCGACCATCCGTCCCAACGCCTTGACTGAGCGTCCCAATACGTGGCGGGGGGCGATGACAGGACGCGGCGGCCATGCGAGAACTGCCGCAGCGATGCGGCGCGCATGACCGGGCGCGGCCTGGCGGCAGGGCATGGGGGTGTGGCGATGCGAACGACCCGGCCATCCGCGGCGGTCCGCGCCCTCTCGGCCCCCTCCGTTGCCGCCAGCCCCACTCCGATGCCATCGCCAGTCCGGGTCACCCGCTCGTCTCCAACGACCAGGACGGAGGTCCGTCCTCCCGCCGGCGCGACACAGGCTATCGACTGGCCGTTCCCGCCGGGCCTTGAATGCTACGCCGCGTGGAAGGCCGCGCTCTCCCGGCTGGTCGACTGTGCCATTCCGGCGGACGCGGATCCCAGCCAGTTCGATTTTCACGGTCGCACCTGGCAGCTGCCCGAGGCGTTCGTACAGATCAACGGCGGTTCGGCCATGTCGATGTCGCGACCGCAAGCGGTCATCGACGACCGGCCGATCTCCCAGATGTCGCTCTACCTGGTGACGGACGGCAGCGTCGTGACCGACTATGACGGCCGCAAGCGCGCCCATGTTCCCGGCGACATCATCGCTGTCGACTATTCGCTGCCCTACGAATCCCATACGCCGGGCTATGAGGGGATCACCATCACCTTCGACAGGGCTTTCGCCCCGGCGGGGTTGCAGGGCCATATCCACGGCAGGGCCCTGACCGCGAAAAGCGGTGCGGGCCGATTTCTCGCAGCCCAGATGCGATCGCTCATCGACCTCATCGACCAGCTCAGCGTCGACCAGGCCCAGTCGGCCGTCGATGGCATCCTGCGGTTCGCCGCGACCGCGCTTACCGTCGACGCTCCCGGGACGAGAAGCGCGGCGGCCTCCCTCCTCGATCGCGCCCATCACCTGGCCAGGCGAAGACTGTCCGACCCGGCCTTCGGTCCCGAGGCGCTCGCGCTCGCGCTGGGCGTGTCCCGGTCGAAGCTCTTTCGCTCGTTCGAGACGCATGGCGGCGTGCAACGCTGGCTGCTGGGCGAACGCCTCATGACCAGCCTGCAGACGATCGTGCGATCCGCGGGCGACCTGAAGGTGGCCGCCCTCGCCCGCCAGCACGGGTTTCGCAGCGAGGCGCATTTCAGCCGGGCCTTCCGGAAGCGCTATTCGGTGAGCCCGAGCACGGCCCTGGACCTGGTCACGCGCTCCGGGGGCTCGATGCTGTATCTGAGCTGGTCGAAGAAGCACGCCAAAGCCCAGACGTCGACGCCGGAAGCCTGGCTCGCGGCGGCACTGGCCCGGGCGCATGAAACGGCAGTGGACGAGCCTCGCTCGGCCTCGTGACATCGCGCCGGACATGACCGGCTGCCTCTGTCGTCCGACGAGCGACGCAGCGGCGGCTGCGGCGCTCCGGCTGACCATGCGTCCCATCTTGATGACCGCGCATCCCAATCTGACGGTACTGCCCGTGACAATCCAAAACGGGGTATGCAACCGTCGCGACATCGTTTGGCGAGTCACCCGACAGACTTTCGAGACCGGCCGTTCCCTTCAGACAGTCCAGAACCGCGCGAGGCTGGCATGCCGACCCTCTCCAGGATGTATTTCATCACGGCCATCTGTTTTCTGATTGCCGGAATTCTGGTTGGCCTGAAGATGTCGATCGCGCATGACTATGCCGCCGTCGGCGCACATGCCCACATCAATCTTCTTGGCTGGGTGACCATGGCGGTCTTCGGCACGTTCCACGCGCTCAATCCGCGCGGAGCCGCAACCTGGCTCGCCAGGGCGCAGTACTATGTCTACACGGCCGGCGTCCTCGTCATGACGCCCGCGCTCTACTTTCTCCTGACCGGCAACCCGTCCCTGGAACCCGTCGTCGCCGTGGCGTCGCTGGTCGTGTTCGCCGGCGTCCTGATGTTTGCCGCGATCATCTTCCGGACCCGCGCTGGCTGATCGCGACCACGTCACCAGCCGGGCACCCCGGCGCCTCCAGCCGCCCCGCTCCGGCGTCTTCCACCCCATGCAAAGGCATCCCCCCATGAAATCCCTTCTCGGATCGGCCGTCGCAGTTTCCGCCCTGGCTCTGGGGCTGACGTCGACCCACGCCGCCGATCTCACCTATGAGCCGGTCCCCGCCGTGGAAACGCCAGCCTTCAGCTGGACGGGATTCTACCTCGGCGTCCATGGCGGCGTCGGCGGCGGCGAGTTCGACGGCTCGTATCGTTTCGATTCGGAAGTCGGCCTATTGGGCGGCGACGTCAGCGACCGGGCGTTCGGCGCCTTCGGCGGCGCCCAGGCCGGCTACAACTACCAGTTCGCCCCGAACTGGGTCGTCGGTGTCGAGGCCGATTTCGCCGCATCCGGGATCAAGGCGGAGCATACCGAGAGCTATATCGGCGAGAATTTCACCAGCACCTATTCGACCGAGATCGACTGGTTCGGCACTCTGCGCGGACGGCTCGGCTATGCCTGGGACAATGTCCTGTTCTACGGAACCGGCGGCGCCGCCTACGGCAGGGTGACATACACCGACAGTGCGAGCGACGAGCCCAACCGTGAAATATCCGAAACCAATTGGGGCTGGACTGCCGGCGCCGGCGTCGAATACGGCATTACCCCGAACATCACGCTGAAGACCGAATATCTCTATGTCGATCTCGGCAGCCTCGAGGGGACGGGCTTCGGCATCGAGGGCGACCGCATGACGGTCGACACAGCCTTCCATACGCTCAAGGCCGGCCTGAACTACAAGTTCTGACCTGGGGTACCTAGCGCGAACGGGTGCCGCCGGGGCTCCCGTTCGCCTCCCGCCCATCCTCCCGAGCGACGGGCTGGCTGATACTCTCTCCCCAGCCGGATCGAGCGCGCGTCCGGCGTCGATTGGCGCCGGGCGATCGCTGTGGCATCGTGACGGCGGAAATCCGCGGGTCCGGCCGCGGACCCATCCGGAGGGCCGATGCGCAAGAACCGACCCGATCCGTCCTGGCCGCCGACCAGCGCGATCGTGCTCGCCGTGCTGATCGTCGTGCTCGCTGTGCTGCAGACGGCGAAGTCGCTCGGCTGGTTCTAGCGACGAGGCACGCCCTTTCCCGGCAGAATCCGCGAAGAGGCATGGACCGATCGCGCGCGCGCCTCTAGACTGCGCGCCGCGGACATGTCGTCCGCTCCATGAGAGATCGCGCAAGACATGCCCCGATTGCCGGATTCCGTCAGCTGATGCCATCCGACGACCCCGATAGTACCACCGCCCCCTCCCCGTTCCGGGCCAGGGGGCGAGCCCGATCCGGAACAAGCCTCCTCCAGCGCCGGCCTCGCGGCGCCAGTCGCCCCGACCGCCCCCGTGCCAGCGCCCGCAGCGCCGCCGCGGGCCTGATGACGCGCGCGCCTTCGAGGCCGCGGCGCCGCGCCGCAACCGGCCGCGCGCGGCGCAGGCCGGAGCCTCCGCCCCCCGCCAGATCCTCGCCATGGGCGATGGGGCGGGTCGGGGCTGTCGCATGGACGTCGTGGCCCCGTGCCAGACTGACGCGCGCCGCCAAGAAGCCCGCCGCATCGCCTTGTCAACAGGATGACCGGACACGCCGTCCGGTCACGGGAATTCCTCAATGATCTTCGAATGGATGGCCGATCCGGCCGCCTGGGCCGGACTTGCGACCCTGATCGTGCTCGAGATCGTCCTCGGCATCGACAATCTGGTCTTCATCGCGATCCTCGCCGACAAGCTGCCGCCGCATCAGCGCAACCGCGCCCGCGTCATCGGCCTGACGCTCGCCCTGGTGATGCGCCTCGCCCTGCTCGCCTCGATCTCCTGGATCGTCAAGCTGACCGATCCGATCTTCTCGGTGCTCGGCTCCGACATCTCCTGGCGCGACGTTATCCTGATCGTCGGCGGCGCCTTCCTGCTGTTCAAGGGCACGATGGAGCTGCACGAGCGGCTGGAGGGCGACCACGGCGCCAAGTCGAGCAACGGCGCGCACGCCGTGTTCTGGCAGGTGATCGTGCAGATCGTCGTGCTCGACGCCGTGTTCTCGCTCGACAGCGTCATCACCGCCGTCGGCATGGCCTCGCATCTCTCCGTGATGATGATCGCCGTCATCGTCGCGATCGGCGTCATGATGCTGGCGAGCCGGCCGCTGATGGCCTTCGTCTCGCGCCACCCGACGGTGGTCATCCTCTGCCTCGGCTTCCTGCTGATGATCGGTTTCAGCCTGATCGTCGAGGGCCTCGGCTTCCACATCCCGAAGGGCTATCTCTACGCCGCGATCGGCTTCTCGATCCTGATCGAGGCGGCCAACCAGATCGGCCGGCGCAACGTCGTCAAGCGCGTGACGACGGCCGACCTGCGCGACCGCACCGCCATGGCGGTGCTGCGCATGCTGCGCGGCGGGCAGTCGGCGCCGCAGGCCTCGGAAGAGGTCGCGGCGATCGTCTCGACGGGCGGCGGCGGCAGCGCCTTCACCGCCGAGGAGAGCCTGATGATCGAGCAGGTGCTGTCGCTCGCCGGGCGGCCGGTCCGCGCGATCATGGTGCCGCGCGTCGATGCCATCTGGCTCGACGTCGAGGACGATCCGAAGACGATCCTGGCGGAGATCCGCGACAGCGGCCGCTCGCGCTTCCCGGTCTGCCGTGGCGATGTCGACCAGATCCTCGGCGTCGTCCACGCCAAGGACCTGGTGGGTCGCGACGAGGACGACCTGGAACTGGAAACGGCGATCCGCGAGCCGCTCTACGTGACCGAGACGATGCCGGTCCTGACCCTGCTCGAGCGCTTCAAGGGCTCGACCGTGCACATGGCGATCGTCGTCGACGAGCACGGCACCTTCGAGGGCATCGTGACGCTGACCGACATCCTGATCGCGATCGCCGGCGACATGCCGGAACTGGCCGGCGAGGAAGAGCCCTACGCCACGCAACGCCCGGACGGCGCCTGGCTGCTCGACGGGCGGATGCCGATCGACGACGTCGAGCGCACGCTGCAGACCGGCGACATGCAGGGCGACGGCGACTACACGACGCTGGCGGGCTTCGCGCTCGAGCATCTCGGCCATCTGCCCGAGGTCGGCGAGGGCTTCGCCTGGGAAGGCTGGCGCTTCGAGGTGGTGGCGCTGGAAGGGCGTCGCATCGACCGCCTGCTGGCGACCCCGGCCTGATCCGGGAGGCGGGGCGGGCGGCGCGCCGTCCCCGCCATCGCCTCGGCGCCGCGACAGCGAGGCTTCGCGGCCACGCTCGCCAAGATTGTTGATCTCCGAGCCCGCGCGGACGGGAGCCGGCACGTCCCGCGCTTCACCCTGCCCGCGCCGCAGTGTAACACTGGTGTCAGCGACGCCGGGGTAGTGTTGGACGTCGCCGATCTTTGCTGCGGGGGACGCGTGTCGTCAGTTGTTGCCGTCCTTTCAAGGACGATGCTGATCCTCGGATTGGCGATCGCCCTTTCCGCCTGCGCCTCGCGGCCGCGCGACGTGCTGACGCCGGTACCGGCGGCGGCCTCCGGCACGGACAAGGTCGATCTCCTGGTCGCGACGACGCGCGCACCGGCGACGGAAGCCGGCGTCCTCTTCAGCGGCGAGCGCGGCAGCGGCCTCGCCCTCAACAACATCATCGTATCGGTGCCACAGCAGCGCGAAATCGGCACCATCCAGTGGCCGAGCAGCACGCCCGGCAATCCGGAACGCGACTTCGTCACAACCCAGGTGACGGCGATGCAGCCGGACGAGGCCAAGGCTTGGTTCAAGCGCGTCGCCGGCAAGCAGCGTCGCGTGCTGATCTTCGTGCACGGCTTCAATACGCGCTATGCCGACAGCGTCTTCCGCTTCGCCCAGATCGTGCACGACACGGACGCCAACGTGGCGCCGGTCTTGTTCTCCTGGCCGTCGCGCGGACAGGTGTTCGACTATAATTACGACCGCGAGAGCGCCAATTACTCGCGCAGCGAACTGGCGGCGGTGATCCGTGCCGCGGCGGCGAGCCCGGCCGTGTCCGACGTCACCGTGATGGCTCATTCGATGGGCGGCTGGCTGGCGGTCGAGTCGCTCCGCCAGATCGCGCTGCAGGACGGGCGGATCCCCGCCAAGGTCACCAACCTGATCCTCGCCTCACCCGATCTCGACATCGACGTGTTCCGCAAGCAGGTGATGGAGATCGGCCCGAAGCGCCCGCACATCACGCTGTTCGTCTCGCGCAATGACCGCGCGCTGCGGCTGTCGCGGCTGATCTCCGGCCGGATGACCCGCCTCGGCGCCATCGACATCACCAAAGAGCCATATCTGTCGCAGCTGGAATCGGCGAAGGGCCTCACGGTTCTCGACCTGACGGCGCTGCAGAATGGCGATCGCCTCAACCACACCAAGTTCGCCACCAGCCCCGACATGGTTCAGCTGATGGGCGACCGGTTGATCAAGGGCCAGTCGGTGAACGACTCCGGCCTCTCGGGCTCGGGCGCACTGGGCGCCACCACGGTCGGCGCCGGCCAGGTGCTCGGCTCCGCCGCCGGCGCCGTGCTGACCGCTCCGATCCTGATTTTCGAGGGCGCCGGGCGTCGCTGATACGGCTCGCTGCGAGGGGCTCCGCCGTGCCTGGCCCCAAATGCGGCGGGTGAGGGTCTACGCCCGGATAGTCCCTTCCATGGGAGGCCTTCGCGCGTCGAGGCGTCCTGCAATCGACCGCGCAACCAGCATCGCGTCGCCCCGGCGGAGGCCGGGGCCCATGATCACAGACGGGGACGATCCGGCTCGACTTTCAGATCGCCGGACGGGCCGTCCGGATCCCGACCTTCGTCGGGATGACGGCGGAGGGGCCGTCGTCGCAACCGTCAGGAACAGCCCGAGCAGCACCAACGGAAAAGGGCCGCGGAAGACCGCGGCCCTTTCTGGAGCATTCGCCTGCCGGCCGGAAGCGGCCGGCCAGTCCGGATCAGTTCGGCGCCGCCGCCAGCGGCGGCGTGCTCGTCGGTGCGACGCCCGGCGCGGCCTCGCCCTCCTTGCCACGATAGACCGTGACATAGAGGGTCGGCAGGAAGACGAGCGTCAGCAGCGTCGCGACCAGCAGGCCGCCCATGATGGCGAAAGCCATCGGGCCCCAGAAGATCGTCGCGGCGATCGGGATCATGCCGAGCACCGTCGAGATCGCCGTCAGCATGATCGGCCGGAAGCGCGACACGGTGGCCGAGACGACCGCATCCCAGACGCTGAGCCCCCGCGCCCGGTCCGCCTCGATCTGCTCGATCAGGATGACCGCGTTCTTGGCGATCAGGCCGAGCAGCGACAGAATGCCGAGGATGGCGACGAAGCCGAGCGGCCTGTTGAACACGTACAGCGCGCCGACGACACCGATCAGCCCCATGGGCACGACGCAGAGCACGATGAACAGCCGGCCGAAGCTCTGCAGCTGTGTCATCAGGAACGTCACCATCAGGAACAGCATGACCGGCACGACCGCCATCACCGAGGCGAGCGACTGGGCGCTCTCCTCGACGACGCCGCCGACCGCGATGTCGTAGCCGAGCGGCAGCGTCGCGCGGAGCGCCTCGACCTGGTCGGCGAGCTGGTCGACGACCGCTTCCGGCGAGCCGCCGTCGCGCACGTCGGCCTGCACCGTCAGCGTCGGCACACGGTCGCGCCGCCAGATCATCGGGAACTCCTGACCGTAGTCGAAGGTCGCGACCTGGCTGAGCGGCACCGTCCGTCCGTTCGGCAGCGGCACCTGCAGGGTCTGCAGGCTGCTGAGCGAGACGCGCTGCTCGTCCGTCGCCCGGGCGATGACGTCGACGAGATAGATGTCGTCGCGCAGCTGGGTGACGGGCGTGCCGGTCACCACCGCGTTCAGCGCGGTGGCGAGCGCCTGGGAGCTCAGCCCGAGCAGACGCGCCTGGTCCTGGTCGATCTTGACGCGCACCATACGCGCCGGCTCCATCCAGTCGAAGTTCACGCGCCGCGTGTCGGGATTGGACGAGACGATCTCCGCCAGGCGGAGCGAGATGTCCCGCACCTGGTCGGTGTCGGGCCCGCTGACACGATACTGCACCGGCCAGCCGACCGGCGGACCGAGCTCGAGCGGAGAGACGCGCGAGACAGAATCCGGGAACTGCTCCGCCAGCTTGGTCTCGAGGCGCTGCTCGAGCCGCAGCCGCGCGTCGACATCCTTGGCGATGACGACGGCCTGGGCGATAAACTCGTTCGGCAGCTCGACATTGAGCGGCAGGTAGAAGCGGATGGCGCCGCGACCGATATAGGTGCTCCAGCGCGCGACGTCTGGATCCTCCTTCATGATCGCGTCGAAGCGGGCGGAGACGTCGCCGCTCTCGTAGATCGAAGCGTTCTGGCGCAGGCGGAGGTCGACGATCAGCTCGGTCCGGTCCGAAGCCGGGAAAAACTGTCGCGGAACATGCGGCGAGAGCAGGATCGCGCCGACGAAGAAGGCGAGCGTGAGGGCGATGGTGACCCAACGCATCCGCATCGCCGTGAGCAGGATCGACCGGAAGATGCGCACGACGATGCTCACCTTGTCCGGATCGGGCCTGGTCTTCGGCGCCTTCAGCAGCAGGGCGCCGATCAGCGGCGAGAAGATCACCGCGCCGAGCCACGACACCACCAGCGCGATGCCGACCACGGCGAAGATCGAGAAGGTGTATTCGCCGGCCGAGCTCTGGGCGAAGCCGATCGGCACGAAGCCGGAGGCCGTCACCAGCGTGCCCGTCAGCATGGCGAGCGCCAGCGTCGAGAAGGTGTTCGACGCCGCCTCTTCCTTGGTCTCCCCGGCCGCAAGTCTCGACGTCATCGAATCGACCGTCGTCATGGCGTCGTCGACGAGCAGGCTCAACGCGATGATGAGCGCGCCGAGCGAGATGCGCTGCAGGTCGATGCCGACGATGCTCATCACGACGAAGACCATGGCGAGCGACAGCGGGATCGCCAGCGCCACCACGGTTCCGGCGCGGATGCCGAGGCTGACGAAGCTCACCACCGCGATGATGGCGATCGCCTGCCAGAGCGAGGTGGTGAAATCACCGATCGCCTCGTCGACGACGACTGCCTGATCGGCGACCAGCGACGGCTGGATGCCGAGCGGCAGGTCGGCCGTGACCTCGGCCATCGCCTTGCGGACGTTCTCGCCCAGCGCCAGGATGTCGCCGCCGTCGCGCATGGCGATGCCGAGGCCGATCGCCGGCTCGCCATTGACGCGGAACTGCGGCTGCGGCGGGCTGGCATAGCCGCGGCGAACCTCTGCGATGTCGCGCAGGCGCACCAGCTGGCCGTTCGAGACGATGTTGATGTCGAGCAGGTCCTGCTCGGTCTCGAACGCGCCGGAGACACGCAGCGAAATGCGCTCCTCGCCGGTCTCGAGCACGCCCGCGGGGCTGACGACGTTCTGGGCGCGGAGCGCGTTCAGGAGCGCGGCGCGGTCGATGCCCATGCCGGCGAGCTGCTTGGTCGAGAACTCGACATAGATCTTCTCGTCCTGCGCGCCGATGATCTCGACCTGCGAGACGTCGGGCACCTGCAGCAGGCGCGAGCGGGCCGCCTCGACATAGTCGCGCAGCTCGCGATGCGTGAAGCCGTCGGCGGTGAAGCCGTAGATGATGCCGAAGGTGTCGCCGAAGCGGTCGTTGAAGAACGGCCCGATGGTGCCGGCCGGCAGCGTATGGCGGATGTCGGCGATGTTCGTCCGCACCTGGTACCAGACATCCGGCACCTCGGCCGACGTCACTTCCTGGCGCAGATTGACGAAGAGGGTCGTGCTGCCCGCGCTGGTCTCGCTGCGGACGTCGTCGACCTCGGGGATTTCCTGGATCTTGCGCTCGAGCCGCTCGGTGACCTGGTTGAGCGTGTCCTCGATGGTCGCGCCCGGCCAGACCGCATGCACGATCATGGTCTTGATCGTGATCGGCGGGTCCTCGTTGCGGCCGAGATTGATGAAGGAGGCGATGCCCGCCACCATCACCGCGATCATCCAGTAGAAGATGAAGGAGCGGTGATTGAGCGACCAGCGGGAGAGATTGATGCCGCTCATCGCGTCGCCTCGACCAGACGGACCTTCTGGCCCGGATGAAGCGCCTGCACGCCGGCGGTGACGATGACCTCGCCGCCCTCCAGACCGTCGGCGATCACCACCGTGGCGGGATCGTGTCGGCTGATCTCGACATTGCGGAGCGAGACGGTGGAGCTCGCCGGATCGACGATCCAGACGGCCGGCTTCTGGTCGGCGGCGGTGAGCGCCGTCGCCGGAATGGCGATGATCGCCGCCGTGTCCATGTCAATCGTCCCGCTGACGGTCGAACCGAGACGGATGGCCTCCGGCGGATTGTCGAGGCCGACGCGGACCGGGAAGTTCCGGGTCAGCGCATTCGCCTGCGGCGCGACCTCGCGGACGCGACCGACAGCCGTGACGGAGGGATCGTCAGTCAGCCGCACCGTGACGATCGGATCGGCGGGCGCCGCCCGCAACACCTGCGCCGGCACGTCGAACACGGCGTCGCGGCCGCCCTCATGCGCCAGCTGGACGATCATCTGCCCGGCCTGGACCACTTCGCCCGGCTCGGCGCCGCGCGCCGTGATCGTGCCCGAGACATCGGCCTTCAGCTCGGTGAAGGCGACGCGGTCCTGGGCGATCTCGAGCTGCGCCTCGGCGCTGTCGACCTGCGCCTGCGCGGTCTGCAGGGCCTGGAGCGCCTGCTCGTAATTGGCGCGGGTGGTGAAGCCGTTGCGCAGCAGATGCTCCTGCCGGCCATAGGCGTTGCGCGCCTGGACGAGTTGGCCTTCGGCCGCCGTCAGCGCCGCCTGGGCCGAACGCAGCGCGTTCTGCTCGTTGACCGGGTCGAGCGTCGCCAGCACCTGGCCCGCCTCGACGCGGTCGCCGACATTGACGGGGCGCCCGATCATCCGGCCGCCGATACGGAAGGCCATGCTGGCCTCGTTGCGCGGCTGGATCTGACCGGTCAGGACGACCGTCTCGCCCGCCTTCTCGCGTGCGGCGACGACGGTGCGGACCGGCCGCACCTCGACGGTGTCGGTTTCTGCCTCTTTCTGGCAGGCAGCCAGGACCGGCGCCACGACCAGGAGCAGCGCCGCGACTCGACGCGTTCCACGCAGACAAGTCCAGAAATCGGCCCGTTTCGTCACGAAAACCCCCAATTGAAATTCCCGACCGGAAGGAAAGCGATCAGGATACTACCCGAGCCCATCCAAACCAGAATCAAAAAGCCCCAGCTCGCGCCGCGTAATTTCTTGTGTGCGGTCAGCACAAGTCACAGTCAAGCCGCGTCGACCAACCCGCCAATGCGCGCAGAAACGCAGACATCCGCGACCATATACGGCGTCCTCCGAGCACTGTGATGAGCAGCCTATCCCAGGCTTGTGCGCGCCATCCCAAACGGTGCGTCGCGGCTCAGGCCGCAAGGCGCTGCAGGATGGCCGCGAACTCCGCCGTCTCGCTGGAATGCCGGCGCTGGGGAAGTGTCCGTGCCGGCGCCCGCGCCAATCCGGCGACGCGAGCCTCGCTGGGGCTGTAGCCGAACTGCTGCTTGAAGCCACGGCTGAACCCCGAGGCGTCGCCAAAGCCAAATGCCTCGGCGATGCGGCCGATCGACCGCGCGTCAGCGGCATCGGAAAGCGCCGCATGGGCGGCCAGCATGCGCTGGCGATGGACGTAGCGCGCGACGCCGCCATGCGGCTCGAACAGACGATAGAGCCGCGATCGGGAAACGCCCAGCGCATGCGCCAGCTGATCGGGACCGAAACCCGGCGCGCCGAAATTCTGCCGGACGACAACGCGCGCGCGCTCCATCAGGGTCGCGACGATCGCGCCCTGCGCCATGTCGAGCCTGTCGCGGCTGGGCTGCACGCAGGCCGCGATCATCGCGCGCGTCGCCTCGACGACCTGCGGCAGTTCCGACCGGGGAATTTCCGGCAAGCGGCGCTCGAGGCTGACGAAATAGTCGGCGAGCAACGCGCCGATCCCCTGATCCGGCACCGCCGTGGTGCCGTCGATGCGGCTGAGCCCATCGTCGAACAACTCGCGCGGCAGGTAGAGGCTGAGAACGCCGGTGTCAGAAGCCGTGCCCTCGAATCGCTCGCCGAGCGAACGAAAGAACAGGCCTCGGCTCGTCGACGCATCGTCGTCCACCACGACGAAGCACCAATGGTCCAGCGCATTCTTGCGCAGATGCGTCCAGTTGCGGACGCGTCCGTCGTTCGGCATTGCGGCGCGCGTCAGGGCGAAGCTGCCGACATCCCACACGGTCTGATCGGCGCCGAACGGCGCCTGCCGCATGCCATCGACGTCGAGCGTGATGGCCGGCGCCATGAAGCTCCGCCAGGCGTCGAACTGGTCGCGCGGCGAAAGCGCCCGCGTGCTGAACAGCAGCGGCTCGATGGGCCCGTCGCTCGCCGGTCTTGGATTCACGTGCATGCCAAGCTGATGCCTCCGAGGGCAAGTCTACCCTTTGGGGCCTCCTCTACCAAGACGTGTATCACGCGACAAATGACTTGGATCAATTCGGAGCGCCCGGCGCCGCCGTGGCGGAGGCAGCCTTTTTCAGCTCGGCCGGATCGGATCACGCTATAGCACTGGCCGATGCGGCGGTGATTCGCCGCCCCACATGAGGTAGCGGTTGCCGTGACGACCTTTCAGGTTCCAGGATTTCTCAGCCTGACGATCGCCATCGTCGTGTTCTTCATCGGGGCGGGCATCAACAACTCCGTGGCGGTGCTCCGCCAGTGGAACATTCCCGAGGCCGTCACGGGCGGCCTGCTCGCCGCGCTCGCGACCCTCTGCGCCCATCGCTATTTCAACGTGTCGGTGACGTTCGACCTCGCCGCGCGCGACATGCTGCTGCTCTACTTCTTCACCGGCATCGGGCTCAATGCCCGGCTGGACGACCTGCTGTCGGGCGGCAAGCCGCTGCTGATCCTGCTGCTTTTGACCATCGCCTTCCTCGTGATCCAGAACCTGATCGCCGCCGGCAGCGTCTCCCTGCTCGGCCTGCCCGAGGGCATGACCGTGCTGCTCGGCTCCGCCTCGCTGATCGGCGGCCATGGCACCACGATCGCCTGGGGACCGATCATCGCCGAGCGCTTCGGCCTCCCCTATGCCGTCGAGGTGGGCGTCGCCGCCGCGACGCTCGGCCTGGTCGTCGCCAGCCTGGTCGGCGGTCCGGTGGCCCGCCTCCTGATCGCGCGAAACGGCCTGAGCGGCCCTCATGATGTCCCGCCGGTGTTCGGCGTCGAGAGCGCGGCGGCGGAGTCGCCCGCCGACGAGATCAGCCATGTCAGCCTGCTGCGCACCATCCTGATCATGAACGTGGCCGTCCTGATCGGCTTCACCGTCGACGAGATCCTGGATGATCTCGGCATCCGGCTGCCGCTCTTCGTCTCCTGCCTGATGGTGGCGATCGTCCTCACCAACACGATCCCGCGCCTGCTGCCGCGCCTGAACTGGCCGACCCGCACCAAGGCGCTGGCGCTGGTTTCCGACCTGTCGCTCAACATCTTCCTCGCCATGTCGCTGATGAGCATGCAGCTCTGGACGATCGGCGGCCTCGGCCCCTCGCTCGTCCTGGTGCTGGGCATCCAGACGCTCGCGGCCGTGCTCTACATGCTGTTCGTCGTCTTCCCGGCCATGGGCCGAAACTACGAGGCGGCGGTGATCTCCGCCGGCTTCAGCGGCATCAGCCTGGGCGCCACGCCGACCGCCATCGCCAACATGACGGCCGTGACCAAGGCGCATGGCGCCGCGCCGCGCGCCTTCATCATCCTGCCGCTAGTCTCGGCCTTCTTCATCGACATCGCCAATGCGGTCGTGATCGGCTTCCTGATGCGCTGAGCGACGGCGATCGCCCGTCAGGGCGCCGCGCCACCGCGCGCGCCCGGCTCGATCAGCGCCTCGATCCGCTCCGCCAGATACGGGTAGAACGGATTCGACGAGATCCGCATCAGCGTGTCGAGGCCGACGATCAGCGTGCCGCGTTCGCCGCGCGATGCGATGTCGCCCAGTCGAATCCCGAAATTGTCGGCGGGATCGGGATCGGTGCCGTAGAGCCCGTCATCGGCGGGGAATGGCAGCGCGACATGCGACAGCGAATAGATGTCGGATGGATAGACCAGGCCGAGCGGCTGGACCCGTGGCTCCGTCTGGCCGGGTTCGAGGACGCGCGCCTCGACCGGATCGCTATCCGGAGTCACATTGGTGATCACCGTCGTCCGGTAGCGGCGCGGCGCCGGCGGAAGGATACGCTCGACCGCGGTCTCGGCCGCCTCGTTCAGGAGCGGACCGAGATCGGCATTGCGGTTGATGTCGAACAGCACCAGTTCGCTGCCATTCGCGGGCAGGTTGGCATAGAGCATCGACACGACGGCGGGCGCGCTGACCGTGAAGTCGACAATCGACTGGAAGGTCAGCACCGGCGCCAAGTCCGCAAGCTTGTTCTCGCGGGCGAGCCGGGCGATCCGATCCTGCAGGACGGCCGTCAGCTCATAGGACTGGCGCGCGGCATTCACCGGAAACGAGTTGTACTTGAACGGGTTGAACTCCGGCACGATGCCGAGCCAGGCCGCCTTGGCGAAGGGCGGGAAGATCGAGGGCAGGCCTGCGAGGCCGGCGAAACGGGCAAATCGCGTGACGCCCACCATCGGCGAGAACAGCACCAGCCTGTCCGGCCGGGCGAGCGCGGGATCCTCGAGTGCGTCCAGCGCATAGAGCAGCGCCAGCGCGCCGCCATTCGAATAGCCGACCATGTGCAGCGGCGCCTCGCCGCCGACCAGCCGCCGCGCCTCGCGCACCGCGAGGCGGGTCGCCGCCAGCCAGTGCTCCCAGTTGACGTTGGTCAGGCCGGCCGGGATTGTGCCGTGCCCGGGCACGCGGAGGCCGATCGCGACGAAGCCGCGATCGCGATAGAGCTTGGCGATATGGCGCAGGCTGTAGGGTGAATCGGTCAGCCCGTGCAGCAGCACGACCGCCCCCACCGGCGGCCCATCCGGCGCGAGCACGAAGGAACGGTTCCAGTCGGTCTGGAAGGCGGGCGTATAGAGCGCGCTGCCGTCGAAATAGCGATTGGACGCCACGCGCTGCGCCGGCTTCAGCTTGGCGGTCACGGCGGTGCGGACATCCTCGAACACCGTGTCCTCGGCCTTCAGATAGTCCGCCCATGTCGCGCCATCGAGTTGCTTCACCGTCAGCTCGTGCGGCGCGTGCTTGTGCCAGAGCTGCAGCGGCGGCCCCTGCAGGACATCCACGACACGGACCGACAGGGCGGTCACCGCGACCACGGCGACCAGCACCGCGGCGCGCTTCAGATTGCGCAGAAACCAGCGTGTCATGAAGCAAGGATCCCCGAATGAAGGCAAGGGCCGCAAGGCGGCACGGCCATGCGGCCCTTGCCTTCAATGAGCGACAATCGGGATCGATGCAACCGGGGATCGCGCCGTCTCCCCCCGGGCGACGGCCCCGGCGTTGACAAGCCACGCCGGCTCCTGTCCGATCGCTCTCCCATCTGCAGGCCGAGAGGGTCAATTGGTCGGAGAAGCGCGCCTCGGGACAATGGCGGTGGCGGCCTTCGTCATCGTGCTGGCGAGCCTCGGCCTCGTCGAGGCGCTCGACCGCTATGGCGCCTGGCCCGTCCTGCCGGCGCTCTTCCCGATCGTTCCACTCGCCGTCGCCGCCGTGGTCGCACTGCGAGTTCGCTCGCTCGATTTCGGCGACATCATGCGCGGCGGCAAGCTCGGCTCCGTGACGATCGCATGGGCCGTCGTCGGCACGGCGCTCTCCACCATCGTCCTGGTCGCCGCCCCCGTCGGAACGGCGCTGGGCGGAGGACGCGGCCTGATCCTCGTCGGTGCCTTCGTCGTCGGGCTGGCGCTCGCGACCTTCGTCGTCGCCCCTTCGGCCCGCTCGGTATCGGCGGCGACGCTGGCCGAGGCGCTCGGCATCCGCTTCGGGGCACCCGTGCGCGCCGTGGCGGCGCTGGCCGTGATCCTGACCCTGCTGCCGCTCCTGACCGCAGAGGCGGCGCTCGCCGGCACCGTCGCGGCCCGCATGCTGGGCCTGCCGCCGCAGCTCGCCGCCGACATCCTTCTCGGCCTTGCCGCGCTTGGCTGCGTCGTCGGCGGCCAGCGCGCCGCCATCGCCATCACCGCCGTGCTCGGGCCGATCGTCGCCCTCGCCTATCTCGCGCCGGTGACGGCGGCCTCGATCGGAGAAACGTGGTTGCCCATGCCCTGGGTCGGCCTGCTCGATCCCGAGGCGCGGACGGCGGCGGCTCGCATTCCCGCCTTCGTCATCACAGCCTTCATCATCTCGCTCGTGGCCGGCGTCGCCGCCATGCCGACGCTCGCCTTTCCGGCCTGGCAGACCGCGCGCCGACCGGCGGCCCGCCGCCATCTCCTGCTCGGCGTCGCTGGGACGGCGGTGATCCTGCTGGCGGCGCCGAGCTATGCCGTTTACGGCCGCGTCGCCGGGATCGACGCGACGATCGACCCGCTCGGGCTGGTCGTCTCCTTCCCGACCCGCGTCGGGCTCTCGGCGATGCCGGCCGTGCTTCTGATCGGCGGCCTGATCTCGGCGTCGCTGATCACCCTTTCCATGGGTCTCGCGACGATCGCCACCACTGTCGGGCAGGACCTCTATGGCACCGTCGTCGAGCGACGGGCGCCGACCGGCCGGCGCATCTTCATCACCCGGCTCTCGATCCTCCTGGCGGTCGCGGCGGTCCTCGGCATGAGCCGGCTCGCGATCGGCAGCATCGCCATGCTGGCCGGCGTCGCGCTCTCGGTCGCGGCGGCGAGCCTCGCCCCGCTCCTGCTCGTTGGCTGGCGGATGCGGCGCGCCACCACGCGCGCGGCCGTCGCCGCCATCGCCGTCGGCCTATGGCTAACGGTCGCCAACGTCCTGCTCGCCCGCTTCGTTCCCGACTTCGCCGGACGCTTTCTCGGCATGGGAACGGTGACGCCGTCCGTGCTCGGGCCGACCGGATGGTTCGGGCTTCCCGTGGGCCTGTCGGGCCCGATCGGCATGGTCTGCGGGCTGGCGACGCTGCTCGGCCTGTCGTTGTTGCCGGGGCTGCCCTGGCCGTTGATCTGGCTCCGCCTGCGCCACGCCGCGCGCCGCCTGAAGCGCCGCCTCGCGCAGCAACCGAAGACGGTGCCGGCCAGCGCAACGACCACCGCCGAGGCCGCGCCACCGCCGACCCTCGCCATGCCGGAGGCGCCGTCCCATTCGGCGCCGATCGCCACGCCGGCGGCGTTGTTCGGGCCGCTGCCTGCCTTCACGCGGGGGTCCGCGCCCCCGCCCGCCTCGGCGTCCGGTTCCAAGCCCGATCCCGATCCCGACGACGCGCTCGCGACCGGTCCGGCCGCGACCGGGACCTGAACCGGAGACCGCCCATGCCCGCCGATTCGCTCGCGCAGAACCGCCTGCAGCTCTTTCCGCCCATCGAGCCCTACGCCGTGCACCGCCTCAAGGTCTCGGCGCTGCACGAGATCCACGTCGAGGAATGCGGCAACCCGGACGGCAAGCCGGTGCTGATGGTGCATGGCGGCCCCGGCGCCGGCAGCAATCCCAACATGCGGCGCTATCACGACCCTGAGGCCTACCGGATCATCCTGTTCGACCAGCGCGGCTGCGGCCGCTCCACGCCCCATGCGGAGCTGCGCGAAAACACGACCTGGGACCTCGTCGCCGACATGGAGACGATCCGCACCCGGCTCGGCATCGAGCGCTGGCAGCTGCTCGGCGGTTCGTGGGGCTCCTGCCTGGCGCTCGCCTATGCCGAGACCCATCCCGAGCGAGTGACGGAACTGGTGCTGCGCGGCATCTTCACCCTGCGCCGGCGCGAACTGCTCTGGTTCTACCAGGAAGGCGCCTCCTGGCTGCTGCCTGAAGCGTTCGAGGCCTATCAGGCCCCGATCCCGCCGGAAGAACGACACGACATGATCGGCGCCTACCACCGGCGCCTTGTCGACGAGGACGACGCGGCCCGGATGGAGGCGGCCAGGGCCTGGAGCATGTGGGAAGGCAACGCACTGTCGCTTCTGCCGGACCCGTTGCGCGTCTCCGCCTTCGGTTCGCCGCACTACGCAATCGCCTTCGCCCGCATCGAAGCGCATTATTTCGTCAACAAGGGGTTCTTCGACCGCGACGACCAACTGCTCGCCAATGCCGGCAGGATCGACGGCATTCCCGGCGTCATCGTGCATGGCCGCTATGACCTGTGCACGCCGGCGGCGATCGCCTGGGATCTGTCGAAGGTCTGGCCGGGCGCGGAACTGAAGATCGTGCCCGATGCCGGCCATGCCATGTCGGAGCCTGGCAACATCCACGAATTGATCACCGCCACGGAGCGCTACAAGACGCGGCGCGCGTGAGGCTCAGATGCGCCCCTGATCGGCGTCCTGCTTGAGTTCGCGCACGAGGCCGAAGAAACGCCGCATCAGCTCCTCGCTGAAATTCATCGCCCGGTCGAGCTCGGGATCGCCCGATCCCGACGCCGGCGGCGCGGCCGCCATGGCGGTGCGCCGCTCGATCGCCTTGATTCGGGCGCGCAGATCGGCCACCTCGCGCCGCAGCACGGCATTGTCGTCGGCGCCCTTCTCTTCCGCCTGCGGCTTCGCGATCACCGCTTCCGGGATGGCCGCGCACTGCCACACGCCACCCGACACGGCGTCGCCGCGCCGGCAATGCGAGACCGCGCCAGTCTCGGTATCGAGGCGCACGAAACCGCCCTCGGCCGGAACCATGGTGTAGCGGCCAGCGCGCGGGCCGGCATCGGGCGGGACCTTGTCGGAAGGGACGGCGGCGGCGGGAGGAGTCGGGCTCTCGGCCCGGGCGACGACAGAAGCGCCGAACAGCGACGCGACGAGAAGCACGCTCGCCAGAACAGCATCGCGCCAACGGCGCGCATCGGGCGATCCGGATCTGAACGTCAGCGGCATCGGCTTGCTCCCTTTGGTCCCACGCCTTGGCGCCCCCTGGGGCGACCATAGCATGGGCCATGCGGACGCGCGAACGCGTCGGCGAAAGAAGAGGTCGGCACCCCAGGGAGGAGAATAGGGTGCCGACCTCGGCAGCCGCGACCGATCCAGTCGGCGCGGCGAAGCCAGGGACGCCTCAGGCGGCGCCGGCTTCCTTCTGGCGGAGCAGGCCGGCCACGACGTCGACGGTGCGGCGCAGTTCGTCCAGCGCCTGCTCGATGTCGACCTTCTGGCGCTCCAGCACCTCGATCTGCTCGTTGAACTTGCGAAGCGCCAGCCGCATCTGCAGCACCTGGCCGTCCTTCAGGTCGTAGAGATCGAGCATTTCCTTGATCTCGGTCAGCGAGAAGCCGACCTTCTTGCCCATCAGGACGAGCTTGAGACGCGAGCGATCCCGGCGCGAATAGATGCGGTTCAGTCCCTCGCGGCGCGGATGGAGCAGACCCTTGTCCTCGTAGAACCGCAGGGTACGCAAGGTGACGTCGAACTCGCGCGACAGATCGCCGATCGTGAACGTAGTCTGCTTGTTGCCGTCGGCGGCGCCATTGCTGTCGAGATCTTCGCGGGAAATACCCGCCAGTTGGGCCATGCTCATCGAGAAAGCTATCCTTATTCTTGGTTGTACCGGGGTAATCGAGTCGCCCGGTGCTGCCGGAATGCGTCTCTCCGTCATGCAGGTGTCGCAGCGTCAGGTAAAGCGCTTTAGCGTCACCTAACGGAAATTTCATTTCCCGATAACTGTTAAATGGCGCGGTTTTCGGCGCCGCGGCGGCCTGTTTCCCGGATTCCGGCGAGCATTTCGTTAAACCACCTTACCGAAGTGTGTAGAACGCAAGGGGTGGTTAACCGCTTGTTTACCATAGCGGCGCGAAGCTCCCGCCGAGGTCCGGGTCATGAATCGGGCCACGTCCGGGTCCGGCGTCGCGCCGGAAACGGCAGTGAATCGATCGCAGACGGGAATGATGCCCATGCGCGTGGCATCCGGGGGTTTTGGGACATGAAGCCGGGCAACAGGCTGGACTTTGGCACGGGCCGTTCCGGCTCCGACCTTCCGCCGCGCGCGCCGGGCGCCTTCGCGTCGCGGAACGAGCCGGACGGCGCGCAGCGTCTGGCCGCCCTGTCGGCGCTCGTCGACAATCTCACCCGACAGATCGACGTCATGGAGGATGCCACGCAGCGCCAGCCTCCGAAGCCCCCGGCCCAGCCGCCGCAGCCTCCCCAGCGCGCGGCCCTCGACGATCGCTTCGAGGCGCTCGGCCGGCAGCTCGACAATCAGCAGTCGGAACGCCTGAGCGGGATCGAGACGCGTCTCGCCACGCTGGCGAGCCAGATCGCCGCCGCGCGATCCGTCCCCCCGGCGCAGGAGCCGGCCAGCGCCCCGGTCGCGGCGGCCCAGGTCACCCCCGGCCCGGTGAACGGCGCGCCGGTGCGGCCGCGCGCCGATGCGTTCGGCGGCCTGCAGGCGGCCATCGCCGAGATCGCCTCCCGCCAGCGCGCGATCGACGCCGAACGGAGCACGCCTCCCAACGCCTTCGACGCCGTCGCCATCGAGGACGCCATCGCGTCGCTGCGCGACGACATCGCGCTGCTCGGCCGCCGCATCAATGCCGAAGCCCGCCGCAGCGACGAGAGCGGCCAGTCGCTGAAGGCCGAGCTAGCGACCCGCATCCAGGCACTGGCCGAGACGCGACCCGTCCCGGAGACGGGCGCAGTCGAGGAGCTTCGCCGCGAGCTTGTAGAGGTCAAGCAGGCCATGGCGCAGGCGGCGCGCGAAACGACGCTCGCCAGCCTCGAATCCGGCTATCGGCACATCATCGAGCGGCTCGACGACATCGTCCGCCACGCGCCGGAGACCGACCGCTTCGACCGCCTGACGCGCGACATCGCCGCGCTGTCGGCCTCGATCGAATCCGCGACGCCGGCACGCGAGCTCGAAACCGAGATCGAGGACATCCGCAACGCCGTCGCCTCGCTCACCCTTTCGCGACCGGACGCCGCGGTCGAACGCCAGATCGCCAAGCTGCAGGCGGCGATCGACGCCCTGGCCGCCCGCCCGGCGCCGGCGATCGACTTCTCCGGCATCGAGCGCGAGATCGACGCGCTGCGCCGCGACATGGACGGCCTTTCGCGCGGCGCCGACCCGATGGCGCTCGCCAGGCTCGAAAAGCAGATCGACGGCATCCGCAACGCGCTCGATACGTTCGAGCCGCGCACGCCGGGCATCGATTCCACCGCGCTCTCGCGCCTCGAGGATCGTCTCGACGCGCTGGCCGGGCGCTTCGACGCGCTGGCCGAGCTGCCGACGCTGCGCGCCCCCGCCCCGCCCGACGCCTTCGACGGGCTGCGCGCCGAGGTCACCCGGATGCGGCAGGACTTCGCCGCCCGCGAGCCCGTGCGTCTCGATGCGATCGAAGCGCAGATGCAGGCGCTGGTTCGTCGGCTCGACGAGACGAGCCGGCCCGGCGACAACAAGGCGCTGGCGCAGCTCGAGGCCCAGGTCGGCGCGCTGGCGAAGCAGATCTCGGTCGGGCCCGACCCGCGCGGGCTCGCCCGCGTCGAGGAAAATCTCGATCGCCTGCAGTCACTGATCGGCAGCAGCCGGCAGGACACGATCGAGGCCGCCCGCGAGGCGGCGCGCGCGACCTTCCGCGAGTTCGCCGGCAGCCATCCGGCGGCCGACGACCAGCTGGTCCAGGCGCTGCGCGAGGACATGCGCGCCCTCCAGGCGGCGGCCGAGCGCTCCGACCGGCAGACGCACGACACGCTGGAGGCCGTTCACGACACGCTGGCCAAGGTCGTGGACCGGATCGCGCAGCTCGAGATCGACGAACTGGCCGCCGCCGCGCATCCGCCGCGTGAGGCCATGACGATCACCGCGCGGCTCGAGGGCGGCTTGCCGGAGGAGCACCGGCCGCTGGCGCCCGGTTCCGGCCGTCCCGCCCCGCAGGCGAGCGCGCCTCCGGTCGCGCCTCAGACCGCGCGTCCCGGCGACCGCAAGGCCGATTTCATCGCCGCGGCGCGCCGCGCCGCCCAGGCCGCGCAGTCCGAAACCGCGGGCCAGATCGCGGACAGCGCCTCCGACGGTGACCGTCCGAACACCTTCACCCGCATCGGCGACGCGCTGCGGGCCCGCAAGCGCCCGCTGGTGCTGGCGATCGCCGCGATCGTGCTCGCGCTCGGCGCGATGCAGCTGACCGACCCGCCCGGACGCCAGGCCGCGAAATCGCCGGCGACCGATCCGCTCGCCACCGGCTCGATCCCCGCGAAGCCGGCCCGTCCCGCGACGCCGTCGACCCCGGCCGCCAAGCCGGCGCCGAACGCCATGGTCGCCCCGAGCCAGGACGGCAGCGGGGCGCTCGCCTTCGCGCCGGCGGCCGAAACCGACAACCGCTTCGCGGCGCTGGTGCCGGATGCGCCCTCCGCCTCCAGCTTCAGCACGCCGGCCGCGACCGCCGGGCTCGATCTCGAGACCGCCGCGGCGAAGGGCGACGCCGTCGCCGCTTTCGAGATGGGCCGACGCCTCTCCAAGGGCAGCAACGGCCAGGCCAAGGACGCCCCGGCCGCTGCCGACTGGTACCTGAAATCGGCAGAAGCCGGGCTCGCCGTCGCGCAGTACCGGATCGGCAGCCTCTACGAGCGCGGTGACGGCGTGCAACGCGACCTCGCCGCCGCCCAGGGCTGGTACGAGAAGGCGAGCGCGCAGGGCAATGCCCGCGCCACCCACAATCTCGCCGTGCTGATGAGCGAAGGCGCGACCGGCGATCCCGACTACGTTCGCGCCGCCCAATATTTCACCCAGGCCGCTAATCTCGGCGTCGCCGACAGCCAGTACAATCTCGGCGTGCTCTATGCTCGCGGCCTCGGCGTTGGCGTCGATCTGGTGCAGTCCTACAAGTGGTTCGCGCTGGCCGCCCAGCAGGGCGACCGTGACGCCGGCAAGCGCCGCGACGAGGTCGGCAAGGCGATGAAGCCGGACGCGCTCGCCGCCGCCCGCGCCGTCGTCCAGACCTTCAAGGCCCAGCCGCTCGACACCACCGCCAACTCGGAGCCGCGCCTCCGGCCGGAGTGGAAGAACACGGTCGCGCAGACGACGATGCGCGATGCCGGCAAGGTGCAGGCGCCGCGCGGCTGACGAGCGGTCGCCGGCGCGGAAGCGCGCGGGCGGGAACGGAGATTGACACGCGGGGGTCGAGCGGCTTTATCGGGTCGCAACGGCCATCGCACTGTCATGGCTCTGCCCTGATCAGGATTCGCGCTGGCCGCGACACGGGCCCGGCCCGGCTCATGGCGGTCCGCCGCTTCCACGTCACCCCATGCCAGCGGTTCTGTCGCCGTGCAGATCTATCTTCCCATAGCCGAACTGCCGGTGAACATGTTCATCATCTTCGGCATGGGTGGCGCCGTCGGCTTCCTGTCGGGCCTGTTCGGCGTCGGCGGCGGCTTCCTGCTGACGCCACTCTTGATCTTTTCCGGCATCTCGCCGGCCGTCGCGGTCGCCAGCACGACGGCGCAGGTCGTGGCCTCCTCGGCCTCGGCCGCCATCACCTTCTGGCGGCGGCGGCTGATCGACATGAAACTCGCCGCCTTTCTGGTGGCCTCCGGCATCGTCGGCTCCTCGATCGGCGTCGGCATCTTCAGCCTGCTGCGGCGCTGGGGCCAGCTCGATCTGGTCATCGCCATCTGCTACGTCACCTTCCTCGGCCTGGTCGGTGGGCTGATGCTGACGGAATCGATCCGCGCCATGATCAACGCGCGGCGCGGCCGGCCGGCGCCCTTGCGCAAGCCCGGCCAGCACAACTGGGCGCATGGCCTGCCCTTCAAGGTGCGCTTCCCGCGTTCCAAGCTCTATATCAGCGTCATCCCGATCATCGCGATCGGCGTCGGCATCGGCGCGCTCGGGGCGCTGCTCGGAATCGGCGGCGGCTTCATCCTGGTGCCGGCGCTGATCTACCTGCTCAGGGTCCCCACCAACATCGTCATCGGCACGTCGCTGATCCAGATGACCGGCACCATGGCGGTCGCCACCGTGCTGCAATCGACCACCAACCACACGGTCGACGGCGTGCTCGCCCTGATCCTGATGGTCGGCGGCGTCATCGGCGCCCAGTTCGGCACCCGCGTCGGCGCGGTCGTGCGCGGCGACCAGCTCCGCGCCATGCTGGCGCTGCTGGTGCTCGCCGTCGGCATCCGCTTCCTGGTCGACCTCGTGCACACGCCGGCGGAGCTGTTCTCGCTGGCGACGCTGACAGGCGATACGCGATGATCCGCGCCGCCGCCCTCGCCTGCCTCGCCCTGCTCTGGCTCGGCGCGGCGCCCGCCCGGTCCGAGCAGCTGATCGTCGCGCTGTCGTCGGAAGAAGTGCGGATCACGTCCAACTTCACCGGCACCAGCATCACCGTGTTCGGTGCGATCGAGCGCGACGCCGCGACCGTGTCACGCGCCGAATTCTACGACGTCGTCGTCGCGGTCAAGGGGCCGCCGGAAACGGTCGTCACCCGCCAGAAGGAGCGCATCCTCGGCATCTGGCTGAACAGCGCCTCGCGCACCTTCGTCAACATCCCGTCCTTCTACGCGATCAACTCTTCGCGGCCCTTGTCCGAGGTGACGACACCGCAGATCCTGAAGCGCTTCCAGATCGGCGCCGACGACCTCGTCTTCCCCGTCTCCGCCGACGCGGGCGCCGTGTCGTCCGGCGCCGACGACGAGTTCCGCCAGGCCTTCCTCCGGCTGAAGCGCGAGGACGGACTGTTCCGCAGCCAGGCCTATGGCGTCACCTTCCCCGGCACGGAGATCTTCCAGACCGCCGTGCAGATCCCGGCGAACGTGCCGGTCGGGCGCTATGTCGTGATGGTCTATCTCTTCCGCGACGGCGCGCTGCTGGCCACCGACCAGTCGGAGATCCGCATCGCCAAGATGGGTTTCGAGCAGTTCACCTTCGACCTCGCCCAGAATCAGGGCCTGCTCTACGGCGTGATCTGCGTCATCCTCGCCGTCTTCACCGGCTGGCTCGCCGGAGTGATCTTCCGAAGGGACTGATGCCCCTCAGCCACCCTTGCCGAGATTGAGCAGGCGGATGATCAGCCAGACCGGAACCACGATCACCGCGCCGAGCAGGAAGTAGCGCCAGATCCATTCGATGGCGCCGAAGCCCATGTTCCAGATCCGCCGGATGAACTGCTGCGCCGTTTCGATGATGTCATAGGGCGAGATGCCGAGCGCCGAGAGCACGATGCCGACGATCAGCGAGATGACGACCAGGCGGAGCAGGACCTGAGCGGGCGAGCCGCCCATGAAGCGTTGAAGGCCGTTCATTCGTCATCTCCCGTGACGCCGGGCGCGGACTGCGCCTCCTGGCGTTCGAATCGCGGCGATGATAGCCGATCGCCGCATCGAGACGAGGCAAAAGCGATCGGGATCCGGCATCAGCCCCGCATGTCCAGCAGCGCCACGAGCGTCTCGATCCGGTCCGCCTCGGCCGGCGGCTTGTCCCAGCGCAACCGGCTGATGCGGGGAAAGCGCATGGCGACGCCCGACTTGTGCCGGGTCGAGCGATTCAATCCCTCGAACGCCACCTCGAAGACGAGGCCCGTCTGGGCGCTGTGCGCCACCTCGCGCACCGGGCCGAAGCGGTTCAGCGTGTTGCGGCGGACGAAGCGGTCGATCTCGACCAGTTCGGCGTCGGTGAAACCGAAATAGGCCTTGCCGACCGGCACCAACTCGTCGCCCGCCTCGCCCGCCTTCCAGACGCCGAACGTGTAGTCGGAATAGAAGGACGAGCGCTTGCCGTGGCCGCGCTGAGCATACATCAACACAGCATCGACGGTGTAGGGATCGCGCTTCCACTTGAACCAGGGCCCCTTCGGCCGGCCCGGCTCGTAGACCGAATCCCAGCGCTTCAGCATCAGCCCCTCGATCACAGGCGCCGGCGGCGTCGCGCGCTTCAGCATCAGATCGTCCGCCGTCCCGTATGCGACCAGCGGCGAGAGATCGACGCGACGGGCGAGCGAGCCGGCGACGAGCGCCTCCAGCCTGCCGCGCCGCTCCCGAAAGGCGAGATCGCGCAGGTCCTCGCCGCCCGAGACGAGGCAGTCATAGGCGCGGATGAAGGCAGGATGGCTGGCGATCAACTTTCCCGACACGGTCTTGCGGTTCAGACGCTGCTGCAGTTCCGAGAACGAGCCCGGCTCGATCGCTTCGCCGGCGCGCCGGCCAACCAGCAGTTCGCCGTCGATGGCGCCGTCGAAATCGAGCGCCTCCAGCATGTCGGGAAAGGTGTCGCCGATGTCCTCGCCGGTGCGCGTATAGAGCCGGCGCACGCCCTGGTCCGAGACAGCCTGGACACGGATGCCGTCCCATTTCCACTCGGCCGCGTAGATTTCCGGCGTCACGCGGTCGAGGTCGTCTTCCTCCAGCGGCTGCGCCAGCATCACCGGGCGGAACGGCGCGCGGGCCGAGGAGGCCGGCTTCCCCGCCCTCCCCTCCAGCCAGGCGAAGAGCGGCAGAAAAGGCGGTTTCAGCCCGTGCCAGAGCTCCTCGATCTCGTTGACCTGGAGCCCTTCTACCTTTTCGCCGCCGAAATCGGCCAGTGCCTGCTTGGCGAGGCGGGCCGAGACACCGATGCGCAGGCCGCCGGTGACGAGCTTCAAAAGCGCCCAACGCCCGTCGGCGTCGAGCGCGTCGAGGAAGGCGGCGACCCGCTTCGGCCCGTCGGCGCGGGAGGACGCGAGCAGCGTCTCGACAATGGCGGAGAGCGAGGGGAGGTTTTGCCGAGAGGCATCGCGTGCGACGACCGCCCCCCTCTCTCCAACTCTCCCCCACGAGGGGGGAGAGGGCCCGCCTGAGGGTGTCCTCGACGCCTCAACAAGCTGGGGAGAAGAGCCCTCCCCCCTTGCGGGGGAGGGTTGGGTGGGGGGTACCGGCTCCATCCCACCGGACGCGACACCGCGCTCGTCCCAGACCAGGGCGATCGTCTCGGCGAGATCGCCGACATAGTCGTAGGAATAGGCGAAGAGCACTTCGTCGATGCGCTCGGCGACCAGCGCCCGGAGCATGGCCGGCTTGACCGAGGGCACGTCGAGCGTGCCGGTCAGCGCCGCCAGCGCCCAGCCGCGGTCCGGATCCGGCGTCGCGCGGAAATAGTCGACCATCAGCCGCAGCTTCGTGTTGCGCGACGGCGTCAGGATCAGGCGATCGAGGAACGCGGCGAAGTCCTGCATGGCGCCAATCTAGGTATGGGAGCGAGACTGCGAAAGCCCGCGTTCTTGCGATCGGCCGCCGGAGGCCCTAGATGTGGGCGGTCCGGCCTGCGGCCGGATCTCGTTCTCAGGGCGGGGTGAAATTCCCCACCGGCGGTAAGAAGGTTCTCCTTCAAGCCCGCGAGCGCCCTTCCGTTCCAGCGGAAGGGGTCAGCAGATTCGGTGCGAATCCGAAGCCGACGGTCATAGTCCGGATGGAAGAGAACGGCGAAGACAACGTGAACCGGCCCTTGCGGGCTGGCGCGCGCTTTTTCGCTCATGCCCTGATTTCGTGTTGTCGCACCCGATGGGAACCAACATGAGTCAGTCCAGCCTTTCCCCCGCCAACACCCCGGTCAGCGCGCCTATCGCCGGCGCGTTCTGGATGGTGCTTGCCGGTGTCGCCTTCGCCGGCGTCAACACCCTCGAACAGATCGCCACCGTCAGCCTGCACCTGCCGGCGCCGACGGCCGCCTTCCTGCAATATGCGATCGCGCTCGTCGTCGTGCTGCCCTGGGCGGCGCGGCGCGGCCTGCCGTCGCTGAAAACCCGCCGGCCCGGCCTGCAGGCCTTTCGCGTGCTGCTCGCCGCCGTCGGCGTGCAGTTCTGGGTCGCCGGCCTCGCCCATGCCGTGCCGATCGGCCAGGCGATCGCGCTCGTCATGACCTCGCCCTTCATCGTCACGCTCGGCGCCGGGCTGTTCCTCGGCGAGAAGGTGTCGCTGGAGCGCTGGCTCGCCGTCATCGTCGGCTTCGCTGGCGGCCTGATCATCCTCGATCCGTTCTCGGAGAGCTTCACGACCGCCAGCCTTTATCCGCTGGCGGCCTCCGTGCTCTGGGCCGGCGTCTCGCTGACCCAGAAGAAGCTGCTCGCCGAGGACAGCCCCGAGGCGGTCACCGCCTGGCTGTTGCTGCTGCTGGCGCCGGTCAACCTGGTGCTGGCGCTCCCCTCCGGCATCTCCATGCCGTCCGGCGACGCCTGGATCGCGATCCTCGCCGTCGGCGTGCTGACCGCCGCCGCGCAGGGCTTCCTGGCGCTCGCCTATGCCCGCGCCGACGCCGCCTATGTGCAGCCCTTCGACCACGTGAAGCTGCCGCTCAACGTGCTGGCCGGCTGGCTGGTGTTCGGCTGGATTCCGCCCAGCCATCTCTGGCTCGGCGCGGCGCTGATCGTCGGGGCGTCGATGTTCCTGCTCTGGCGCGAGAGCCGGCGCTGAAGCGTTTTCGAGCGAAGTGGGTGCCGGTTCGCGTGAAGAAAACGCGATCCAGAGAGGCATGAGCGCCAAGGCGTCCTATTCCGCCTCGTCCTCGTAGCCGACCATGTGCAGCGGCCGGGCGCGGATCCCGGCCAGCTCGCACCAGCGCACCAGCGCCTCCTCGCGGCCATGCGTGACCCAGACCTCGGCGGGCGCGATCTCGGCGATCGTCTGGGTCAGCTCGGCCCAGTCGCAATGGTCGGAGATGATCAGCGGCAGCTCGACGCCGCGCTGCTTGGCGCGCTGGCGGATCGACATCCAGCCGGACGCGAAGCAGGAAACGGGATCGGGAAAACGCCGCGCCCAGAGATCGGCAAAGGCCGAGGGCGGCCCGACCACGACCGCGCCGGCAAAGTCGACGCTGGCGTTCGATCCGCGACCAGCCTCCACGGTAGCCGGCTCCAGGCGCCCGAGGTCGATGCCCTCTTCCTGATAGAGACGGCAGAGCCGTTCCAGCGCGCCGTGGATGTAGATCGGCCGGTCGTAGCCCTCCTCGCGCAGCCGCCTGATCACCCGCTGCGCCTTGCCGAGCGCATAGGCGCCGACGAGATGCGCCCGTTCCGGGAAGGCGGCGAGCGACGACAGCAGCTTGCCGATCTCGTTGATGTCGTCGGGATGACGGAACACCGGCAGGCCGAACGTCGCCTCGGTGATGAAGACATCGCAGGGAACCGGCTCGAACGGCGCGCAGGTCGGGTCGCGCCGGCGCTTGTAGTCGCCGGACGCGACGATGCGCATCCCCTTCGTCTCGACGGCGATCTGAGCCGAGCCGAGCACATGCCCGGCCGGATGGAATTGAACCGTCACGTCGCCGATTGTCACCGCCTCGCCGAGGCGCGCCACCGTCTCGCTACCGGCGAAACCGGGGCCATAGCGCTCGGCCATGATCCGGAGCGTTTCGCGCGTCGCCATCACGGCGCCATGCCCGGGCCGGGCATGGTCGGAATGACCATGGGTTATGAGCGCACGCGCCACCGGCCGCACGGGATCGATGTGGAAGCCGCCGGGCGGGCACCAGAGACCTTCCGGCGTCGGGCAGAGGAGTTCTTCGGGACGGATCATGCCCCCAAGATAGGCGCGCGCCCGGACAAGGGAAGCGTGTCCTCGACTTCGCTGTTCGCCTCCCCTACCTCTAGCGCGTGACCCTGCGCGCCGAGACCGGATCCTCCCCCGAGCTGCTGCCGCCTGCCTTCCTCGACTGGTTCGCCCGTCGCGGCTGGGCGCCGCGGCCGCATCAGCTCGCGCTTCTGGAGAAGGCGCGCGAGGGACGATCGGCGCTGCTGATCGCGCCGACCGGCGCCGGCAAGACGCTGGCCGGTTTCCTGCCGAGCCTCGTCGATCTCGCGACGCGCCCGCCGGCGGGAAAAGGTGGGCGCGGGCCGCATACGCTCTACATCTCGCCGCTGAAGGCGCTCGCCGTCGACATCGCCCGCAATCTCGAGGCGCCGGCTGCCGAGATCGGCCTCGACATCGCGATCGAGACGCGGACGGGCGACACGCCGGCGCACAAGCGCCAGCGCCAGAAACTGAAACCGCCGGAAATCCTGCTGACGACGCCGGAGCAGCTGGCGCTGCTTCTCTCCAATCCGGATGCCGGTCGCTTCTTCGGCGACCTGAAGACGGTCATCTTCGACGAGCTGCACGCGCTGGTGACGGCGAAGCGCGGCGAGCTGCTGTCGCTCGGCCTCGCCCGGCTGCGAAAACTGGCGCCGGACTTGCGCACCGTCGGCCTGTCGGCCACCGTCTCCGAGCCGGACGATCTGCGCGCCTGGCTGATACCGCAGCGTTTCGGCGAGCCGGCCAGCCTGTCGGACCTCGTCACCGTCGCCGGCGGCGCCAAGCCCGAGATCACCATCCTCGACACCGAAGAGCGCCTGCCCTGGGCCGGGCACTCGGCCGTGCACGCGATCGGCGAGATCTACGCGGCGATCCAGGCGAACGGCATGGTGCTGGTCTTCGTCAACACGCGCAGCCAGGCCGAGCGCGTGTTCCAGGAACTCTGGCAGGTCAACGAGGACGCGCTGCCCATCGCGCTGCATCACGGCTCGCTCGACGTCGCGCAGCGCCGGCGGGTGGAGCAGGCGATGGCGGCGGGGAGCCTGCGCTGCGTCGTCTGCACCTCGACCCTCGATCTCGGCATCGACTGGGGCAATGTCGACCTCGTCGTCAATGTCGGCGCGCCGAAGGGCGCGAGCCGGCTGGCGCAGCGGATCGGCCGCGCCAACCACCGCATGGACGAGCCGTCGCGCGCGCTCCTCGTGCCGGCCAACCGCTTCGAGGTGATGGAGTGCACCGTGGCGCTCGAGGCGAGCACGATCGGCGCGCAGGACACGCCCCGGCCGATCGGCGGCGCGCTCGACGTGCTGGCGCAGCACGTGCTGGGCATGGCCTGCGCCGCGCCCTTTTCGTCCGATGCGCTGTATGAAGAGGTTTGCTCCGCCGCTCCTTACAAAAAACTGCCGCGCGAGACCTTCGACCGCGTCGTGGATTTTGTCGCCACCGGCGGCTATGCGCTCCGGACCTATGAGCGCTTCGCCAAGATCCGGCGCGGTGCGGACGATCTCTGGCGCATTACCCATCCCTCCGTCGCGCAGCAATACCGGCTGAATGTCGGCACCATCGTCGCCGACCCGATGCTGAAGGTGCGGCTCACCTCGCGAAGACGCGGCGGGCCGCTCGGCATGGGCGGGCGCGTGCTCGGCGAGGTGGAGGAGTACTTCCTCGAGACGCTGGTGCCGGGCGACACCTTCCTGTTCGCCGGCCTCGTGCTGCGGCTCGAGGGCATTCGCGACAACGAGGCGATCGTCAGCCGCACGGTGAACGAGGCGCCGAAAGTGCCGTCCTATTTCGGCGGCAAGTTTCCGCTTTCGACCTATCTGGCGGATGGCGTGCGCCGGCTCCTCGCCGACGAGACGGCCTGGAGCCGGTTGCCGCCGCAGGTCTCGGGCTGGCTCGCCTTGCAGAAATCGGCCTCCGTCCTGCCGAAACGTGACGAGCTTCTCGTCGAGACGTTTCCGCGCGGCGACCGCTTCTACATGGTCGCCTATCCGTTCGAAGGGCGGCTGGCGCACCAGACGCTCGGCATGCTGCTGACGCGACGGCTCGAACGGGCACGATTGAAACCGATGGGCTTCGTCGCTTCGGACTATGCGCTCGCCGTCTGGGGCCTCGGCGACATGGGCGCGGCGTTCGCGAAAGGGAAGCCGTCCGTCGGCGAGCTGTTCGACCAGGACATGCTGGGCGACGATCTCGACGCCTGGCTGGCGGAAAGCCACCTGCTGAAGCGCACCTTCCGCAGTTGCGCGCTGATCTCCGGCCTGATCGAGCGCCGCCATCCCGGCAAGGAGAAGACCGGTCGGCAGGTGACGATTTCGACGGATCTGATCTACGACGTGCTCCGAAGCCACGAGCCGGACCACATCCTGCTGCAGGCGACCTGGGCCGACGCCGCGACAGGGCTTCTCGACGTGCGCCGCCTCTCCGACATGCTGGCGCGGGTGAAGGACCATATCCGCCACCAGCCGCTCGACCGCATCTCGCCGCTCGCCGTGCCGGTGATGCTCGACATCGGCAAGGAGCCGGTCGGCGGCGAGGCGAACGAGGCCATCCTGCGCGAGAACGCCGAGGACCTCGTGCGCGAGGCGATGGGCGAGGTAGTGGAAAGGTCCGAGGTGAATTGAGGACTCCGCGCTCGCCGATAGCGTCTTGGCTCCCTGTCTTGGCTCCCTGTCTTGGTTCTCCGATCTTCAGGTACCCTCGCCAGCCCCCACTCGCCGTCATCCCGGGCTTGACCCAGCATCCATGCAACCGAGTTCCGCGGAGGCTCGCGCCGCCAAGACTCGCACCGCCAAGACTTGGGCTGCTAAGACTTGGGCTGCATGGTTCCCCGCCTTCGCGGGGATGACGGCGAGGGTGGACAACCGGCGGAGCCACACCTCCGTGCAGCAGGAGGCGCCGGCGTCTGCGCCCACAGGTCAAGCTCCTACTTCTTCACGGTGATCGTCCCTTTCATCATGGGATGGAACCGGCAGAAATACGGGAACGTGCCGGCCTTCTTCACGGTCACGCTACCGCTCTTGTTGGCCGGCAGCTTCACGTCGAATCCCTTGTTGGCGGCCGTCGCCGTGTGGTCGACGAAGTCGGCGTTCACCCATTCGATCGTGTCGCCGACCTTCGCCGTGACACTGGCCGGAACAAAGCTGAACTTGGTCACCTGGACGGTGATGGTTTCGGCTGCCGCCATGGCCGGCAGCAAAACCACGCCGGCGAGCGCCGCCAAGACGCACGCCCGCCGACGCCCCCGACCGGCCGTCACTTCAGTTCTCCCGCGACCATGCGGGCATGGTCCTCGTGGCCCTTGAAGATCTGCAGCCCCGTCGTCAGCAGGTCCTTCAGTTCCGCGTTCTGCGCCGCCGGGATCAGCGTCGTTTCCAGCGCCGTGTTGACGGCATGGTGATAGGCGACCTCGTTGTCGACATAGGCCTTGTCGAAGGCGGCCCCCTTCAACGTCGCGAGATGCGCCTGCGTGGCGTCGGCCTGATTCACCAGCGCCTGGCTGGTGGCATTGTCCTTCGGCTCGACCTTGAGCTTGGCGAGCAGCGCCAGCGCCTGCTTGTTGACCGCCTCATGGTCGCGGATCATGTCCCTGGCGAAATCCTGCACCGCCTTGTTCTTCGACACCTTCACGGCATGCTCGGCTGCCTGGATGTCGATGTTGTCGGCCGTATAGGCGATATGGGCGATCTCGGGATCGGTCGGCTTCGTCGCCTCCGCCGCGAGGCCAAGCGTCGTCGTCAGCATCAGCCCGGCGAGGCCGATGCCCAGTCTCTTCAGCGTATTCATGGTCATCTCCAGTCGATAGCGGGCGTCTGCCCCGCGACATTCCGTTAGATGCCGTCGTCCGGCGAAGGTTCCCGCGACGATGCGGCGCCGGCGGCGAGAAGCGCCACGACGCGATCCGCGGTACGCTCGCAGCGCGCGCCACCGAACGGGAAGGCGTCGCCCAGCACGTCGCCGACCTTGGCCTCGAGCGATTGCCGCAGCAACTTGCGCGCCCGGAACAGGCGGGTCTTCACCGTCTCCGGACGCAGATCGAACAGCAACGCCGTCTCCTCGACCGAGAGATCCTCGACCAGACGGGCGACGAGGACGATGCGGAACGGCTCGGGCAGCGCATCGATGGCGGCCTCGACCAGCTGGCGGATTTCACGCTGGGCCATGCTCCTCTCCGGGTCGGGGCCGGCGGCCGCCAGCGGGAACGGGATGATATCGGCTTCCGCGACATCGGCTTCGATGACGGCGGTCAGCTCGACGGTCGGATGATGCCGGCGGCGGCGGCCAAGCACCTCGTTGATGACGATGCGCGACAGCCAGGTGCCGAGGCTCGATTCGCGGCGGAAGCTGGCGAGCCGTGCGAAGGCGCGCACATAGGCGGCCTGCACGACATCCTCGGCCTCGTCGTCATTGCCGGTCATGCCGCGCGCGAGGCGGAACAGGCGCCGGTTGTTCTGGCGGATGATGGTGCGCACCGCCGCCTCGTCGTGGCGGAGCGCCCGAAGGATCAGGTCGGCCTCGCCGAGTTCGATCCGGGCAAGTTCGTGACTGGCCATGCTCTGCCTCCTGGGTCCGGCCGCAACCGCGATGCGCGATGCATCGACGCCCGTTGGATGCAGGCGCCACCAAAGGGTTCCCGGGAACCCGAAACAGCTCCTGCGAGATCATACGCCTTTTCCGGCCCAATCGGTGGCGCGACGATGCGCGCATTCGCAGGCGGTTTCGTGCCGGGACGTGGCTGCTAGAATGGCGGCATGAATCGCCTCGGAGCGCTCCGCTCCGCAAGGATCCCGGTCGACATGCAGCGCGCGAACACGGCCATCGACACGACGGACACGGCGACATCGGCGCTTTCGGTCGCCACCGTGCCGCTAGTGCCGCTGGTCGAGGGCGCGCTGTGGTGGCCGGACGAACGGACGCTCGTCGTCGCCGACCTGCATCTCGAGAAGGGCTCGTCCTTCGCCCGCCGGGGCCAGATGCTGCCGCCCTACGACACGATGGCGACGCTCCGGCGCCTCGGCGGGCTTGTCGCGCGGCTGGCGCCGGATCGCATCATCGCGCTTGGCGACAGTTTTCACGACCGGACGGGCAACCAGCGCCTGAACGAGGCTGACCGGGCCGCGCTCAAGGCGCTGGCCGCCGCGACGGAATGGATCTGGATCGCCGGCAACCATGACCCGGAGCCGCCGCGCGAGCTCGGCGGCTGGTCGACGCACGAACTCGCCGTCGGACCGCTCACCTTCCGGCACGAGCCCCGCCCCGACGCGGAACCGGGTGAGATCGCCGGTCACCTCCACCCCGCCGCCCGGCTGGTCGGTCGCGGCCGCTCGATACGGCGGCGCTGCTTCGTCGGAAACGGCCGGCGGCTGGTCCTGCCCGCCTTCGGTGCCCTCGCCGGCGGCCTGAACGTCCTCGACGCCGCCTTCCGCCCGCTCTTCGACGGCCCTTCGTTCCACGCCTTCATGCTGAACGACACCGTCCACGCCATCGCCAGCCACCGCCTCGCCGGCGACTAGTTCGCCACTTGCCGCCTCCGGATCCACCGCCGGCCCTTTCCCTAGCCGCGCGACGAAAGCGACCCTTCGCGCGCCTGCCCCGCGCTGCGGGATCCGTGTATGGTGCCGACGTTTTTGATCTCAGCCACGGAAGATGCACTTGATACCCTGGGTCCGGCTCGACACGGCAGAAATCCCCGATTGCGGCGGCGAATTGCGGCTGATGCGCCGCGGCGCCGAATTCTCGATCATGATCGGCTCGAACGAGCTGATGAACAGCCGCCTCAGCGGCTCGGAGGAGGCGCTCGCCTCGCTCAGCGCAGCCCGGATCACGGGGCGCGCGACGCCCCAGATCCTGATCGGCGGCCTCGGCATGGGCTTCACGCTGCGCGCCGCGCTCGCCGAGTTCGGCGCCGACGCGTCGATCACCGTCGCCGAGCTGGTCCCCGCCGTGGTCGCCTGGGCGCGCGGGCCGATGGCCGAGGTGTTCGGCACCTGCCTCGACGACCCACGGACGACGATCCATGTCGGCGACGTCGGAGCGCTGATCCGCGCCGGCCGTGCCCGCTTCGACGCCATCCTGCTCGATGTCGACAATGGTCCCGACGGCCTGACGCGCGAATCCAACGACAGCCTCTACACGCTCGCCGGGCTCGGAGCCGCCTATGCGGCGCTGCGTCCCGGCGGCGTGCTCGCCGTCTGGTCGTCGGGCCCCGACGCCGCCTTCACGCAACGCCTGCGCAAGGCGGGCTTCGAGGCGACCGAGGAACGGGTCAAGGCGCATCGCGGCCGGCGCGGCGCCCGGCACGTGATCTGGATCGCCATCCGGCCGCCCGGCTGACGTACCCGAAGGAGCGAACGGCTAGTCCACCAAGAGTCCGAGCGCCCGGTCGCTGGCCGGCTGTCCGTATTTGTCGGCGGGCGGCCAGGGGCGCATCCGGAAGTCCGGTTCGAAGACGAAGCTCGACCGGGTCCGGCCGGGAGGCAGGCTGCCATTGCCGGCTCCGAGCGCGTAGTCGTAGTAGAGCTTCACGATTTCCTCGCGCGAGACCTGCTGCGCGGCGGGATGGGCGAGGCAGGCCTCGCGCCAGCGCCGCACGCGCGCGAACCCTTCCTCTGCCGGCAGATCGAAGCCCTCGAAATATTCGAGGAACCAGAACCGCATGAAGAGGGGCGTGAAGACGGTCTCGGCAAGCCCGAACTCCGGATACAGGAACACGCCGCCGGGGCTGTGCTCGCGCAGGAAATCGTCGATCCGGGCGAACAGGCCGAGCAGCTTCTCCTCATGCGCCCGACGCGCCGCTCGGTCCTGGTTCATCACGAACCCATAGCCGGCCGTCGTGAAGGCGCCCTCCCTGGCAATCAGCATCCGCTCGACCGCGTGCTCGAACGGATCGGCCCGCCGCACCGGACCGCCCGGCAGCGTCTCGTCGAGATATTGCAGGATGACCAGGCTTTCCTTCAGGACGCGGCCATCCGCCAGTTCCAGGACCGGGAGCGCCGTGGTTCCGCGCGTCTTCCGCAGGAGATCCGGATCGCGCGGCCGGGTGATGTCGACGACGCGAAACTCCACGGCATCGCGACGCCCCTTGAGCTGCAGCAGGATCTCGAGCCGCTGGCTGAAGGGGCAGACCGGGATATGATGGACAATCGGCCTTGCTGGCATCGGGCGCCCCCTGTCGGATCGATCCTCGTCGCAAAGTCGGACGGTCCCCGTTGGTCCGCGCCGCCTTCGGTGTAGGTCCTTCCATCCTTGCGGGAGCGCGCGACGGTTCGCAAGATCCGCCATCGCGGCTTCGGATCTCAGGGGCGATCGGCGATGCGCCCGGCGAATGGGTCGGACCGGCCCGAGGCGGTGTTATGCCAGCGACCGCGCCGCGGCGCGGACCGGTTCCGACGCGCCGAAAGGGCGGCGCGAACGATGTCCGCGATGACGCGTCTTCTCCCAGCGATGCGGCGCGACGATCAGCTGCAGCAAGGCGCGATAGCAGGCGAGCGAGAGCAGCAGCCAGTAGGCCGGCAGCAACAGCAGGACCGCGGGCCGGCGCCGGCTCCGGCGCAATCGCAGCGTGGCGCCCGACAGCACCACGAAGGCGACATAGGCGGCGACGAAGTTGAACACGTTCAGAAACATCATCGCCGACACGAGCGGCGTCCCCGCTCGCCAAAGCGCCGACGGATCGATCAGCAATCCGAGGGTCGTGCCGATATAGAGCGGATGCAGGGCCGCGGCGAGGACGCCGCCGAAGCCAGTCAGGAGAAAGCCGAGCGTCCGCCGTGGCCCGAGCTCGCGCCAGAGACGGCGCGGCTGGCGCGAATGGACCAGCGAGGTCTGCATCCAGCCTTTCAGCCAGCGCGTCCGCTGCTTCAACCAGAGTTTCAGCGTATGCGGCGCCTCCTCACAGGTCGGCCGGGTGATGGTGCCCGTCCGGTAGCCGAAGCGCGCGAAGCGGACGCCGAGATCGGCATCCTCGGTCACATTGTGCGGATCCCAGCCGCCGACCGCCTTCAGGGCACGCGTGCGGAAATGATTGGATGTCCCGCCGAGCGGCAACGGCATGTCGAATGCCGCCAGCATGGGCAGGACGCCGTCGAACTGCATCGAATATTCCATCGCGAAGAAGGCGGTCAGCACATTGGCGTCGCCATTGTCGATCAGGAGCGGCGCCTGGACGCAGGCGAGGCGCTCGTCCTCGGCCGCAAAAGCGAGATAGGCCTCGAGCAACTGGCCGGGATCGGGCCTGTCCTCGGCGTCATAGACGGTGACGAACCGCCCGCGCGCCAGCGGGAGCGCGAAACTGAGCGCCTTCGGCTTGGTGCGCGGCATGCACTCCGGCACGACCAGCATCTCGAAGGGCGGGCCGAGGCCGAGCCGCTCGATGGCGAGCCGCGTCGTCGGATCGCACGCCTCGACGATGAACTTGATGTCGAGCCGGTCCTTCGGCCAATCGAGCCGGCCGAGCGCCCGCGCCAGCTCCGGCACCATGTGGGCCTCGTCGTAGAGCGGCACCAGAATGCTGTAGACCGGCAAGGTCTCCCGATCGACGTCGAGCGGCGGCGGCGCGCGCCGGGATCGCTCCAGCACGACGCTCACCGCCAGCAGCCGCAACAGGACGAGCGCCAGGAAGAACAGCCCGGCGACGAGGTTGAAGCCCGCCAGGACCATCCAGCCTCCAGCCCAGCCTGCCACGGCGATCAGCAGGACCAGGACGATGCCGGCGATCATCTGGCCGCGGGTCAGCAGCCGCCGCGCCGAGAGCTCGGGAAAATTCCGGTCGAGCCAGTTCACCGCGCGCCAGACAAGCCGGGGTCCCGCCGTCTCGGTCAGGGACTGACGGATCACCGCGGGCAGGGTCACGACCAGCCCGTCGGCCAGCTCCGGGCGGCGCTGAAGCACAGCCTCCAGCCGTTCGCCCATCTCCGCCGTCGGCGCGACCAACAACCGGCGCGTGTTGCCATCCTCGATCCGCGCGGCGCCGCCATTCCGGATCGCATCGGCGATTCCGCTCGTACTCCCGCCGCCCTCGACGGCGGTGGCGCGCTCCCAGCTCTTGCGCGGCGACGGATCGAACTCCACGCCCAGCCGAGCCGCGAGACGCGCATAGCGCAGCGCCTCGTCGGGGTCGTCACGGCGAGGATTGTCCCCTTCCCCGACATCCATGCCAGCCCCCGCTGGTCCGATCTGCCGGGATCATTCCCGCCCGGCAAAATGGTCTATAGTCCATCGTCGCCTTGCGCGGCATTCCGTAGCGTCACCCAGGACCGAAAGAGATACAGGCATGAGGCGGCCCTTGGCAAGGTTTGCAATTATGGCGAGCATGATGGTCGCGCTGCTTCCTCTGCTGTCCGTTCCGGCCGCCGCCCAGAACATGACGACATCGTCCGCCTCCGGCGCGGTCACCATCCCCAATCTCTGGGATCCCAATCGCCGGCTGGACAAGCCGCCGACCACCTCGCTGACCGGCATCCGCTTCACCACCACCGACGATTTCCCGCCCTACAATTTCAAGGGGCCGGATGGTCGGCTGACCGGCTTCAACGTCGATCTCGCGCGCGCCATCTGCCGCGAGCTCAGCGTGCCCTGCACCATCCAGGCACGCCCCTGGGACGGCCTGGTGGACACGGTCGCGGCAGGCCGGGTCGATGCCGCCATCGCCGGCATCGCTATCACGCCGGACAACCGCGCCAAGCTCGATTTCTCGGATGTCTATCTGCGCCCGGCCGCCCGCTTCGCCGCGCGCAAGGCCGGCGCGCCGGCCCGGCTCGACGCGGAGAGCCTCACCGGCCGCAAGATCGGCGTCGCCAAGGGCAGCGCGCACGAAGCCTATCTCGCCGCGTTCTTCCCGAAGGCGACGATCGTGGCGATGGAAACGCCCGCCGCCGCGCGCGACGCGCTCAAGGCCGGCACGGTGGATTTCGTCTTCGGCGACGGCGTGCAGCTCGCCTTCTGGCTCCAGTCCGAGCCGGCCGCGCAATGCTGCGCCTTCGTCGGCGGCCCCTATGTCGAGCCGCGCTTCTTCGGGCCCGGCCTCGCCATCGCGCTGCCGCCCGAGCGCAAGGACCTGCGGCTGGCGCTCAACTGGGCGCTGGACAGCCTCTACGACAAGGGGGCCTTCGCCGAGCTCTACCTTCGCTACTTCCCGGTCGGCTACTTCTAGGTCGAGGCTGAATCCAGACCCGGCCCCCCCCCCCCCCCCCCCCCCCTCCCCGAGGGAGGGACGAGGCGTTCGCCTTGAAAAAGCCCGGCCAAACCGTCGGTCAGAGCGTGCGGTAACGCGCCCGGGCGCCGCGCTCGATCGCCGCCGCCGTCAGCGCGTCGACGTCCAGAACGTCGCGCAGCAGCTCGAGGAAGCGCAGCTCCTCCTGCTCGACATGCAGATCGGCCGCAGCCACCTCGACGGCGAGCGCATAGGCGGTCTCGTGCAGCTTCTTCGGCAGCGAGGTGGCGATGGTGGCGAGCACCGCGTGCAGGCCGTCCTCCTCGCGGGTGATCGTGGCGCAGGCTTCCGCCACCGCGACCAGCCGATCGGTGTCGAAGCCCCCGAAGATCGGCAGCGTGTTGACGACGTCGCCGATCTTGCGCAGCTCGCGGTCAGTCATCCGACGATCGACGGCGGAGAGCGTCACCATCGCATAGATCAGGGCCTCCTGCGGGGAGACCGTGCTGCCGGTCGGCTTGTCCATGTCGATACGCTCCTGCATGCGGAAATGCCCGCTCTGATGACTGCGATCAGCGTAAGATCTCTTGCGCCGGCGTTCAACCGGGGCGGCTTGTCGCGACGGGACGCGGCGTGACCGGCCGAGCCCGCTCAACGCGACCATTGACGCGCGCGCGAGCGCTCCCTAGGGTCCGCGCCCACGCGCGCATCTTCAAACCATTCCCGCGCGCGCTTCCCCAAAGAGGTTTTCGATGTCGACCGGCACGCTCCCTGTTCTCGATCTTGCGCCAGAGCTCGTCCAGGCGGCGCAGGTTTCGAAAGCATGGCCGTTCGAGGAAGCGCGCCGGATCGTCGAGCGGTTGAAGCGGCAGAATCGGCCGGCCGGCCCGGTGCTGTTCGAGACCGGCTATGGCCCCTCGGGCCTGCCGCATATCGGCACCTTCGGCGAGGTCGCCCGCACGACCATGGTGCGCAACGCCTTTCGCCTGCTGACCGAGGACAAGATCCCGACCCGCCTGCTTTCCTTCTCGGACGATCTGGACGGCCTCCGCAAGGTGCCGACCAACGTGCCGAACCAGGAGATGATGCAGGCCTATATCGGCAAGCCGCTGACCCGCGTGCCGGACCCGTTCTCGAACGAATATCCCTCGTTCGGCGCGGCCAACAACGCCCGCCTGCGCGCCTTCCTCGACGGTTTCGGCTTCGAATACGAATTCGCCAGCGCGACCGACTATTACACCTCCGGCCGCTTCGACAAGGCGCTCAAGCGCATGCTCGAGGTCTATGACGAGGTGATGGAGATCATCCTGCCGACGCTCGGGCCCGATCGTCGCGCCACCTATTCGCCCTTCCTGCCGATCTCGCCGACGACCGGCGTCGTGCTGCAGGTGCCGATGGTCGACCGCAATGTCGAGAAGGGCACCGTCACCTATGTCGACCCGGACAGCAACGAGCGCGTCGAGGTCCCGGTCACCGGCGGCGCCGTCAAGTGCCAGTGGAAGGCCGACTGGGCGATGCGCTGGTTCGCGCTCGGCGTCGACTACGAGATGAGCGGCAAGGACCTGATCGACAGCGTCAAGCTCTCGACCAAGATCTGCCGCGCGCTCGGCGGCGAGCCGCCGGAGAGCTTCACCTACGAGCATTTCCTGGCCGAGAACGGCGAGAAGATCTCGAAGTCGAAGGGCAACGGCCTGACGATCGAGCAGTGGCTGACCTACGCCGACAACGATAGCCTCGCCCTCTACATGTACCAGAAGCCGAAGACGGCGAAGCGGCTCTCCTTCGAGGTGATCCCGCGCACGGTCGACGAGTATTTCGGCTTCGTCGACGCCTATCCGCGCCAGCCCATCGAGCAGCGCCTCGGCAATCCGGCCTGGCACATCCATTCCGGCCATCCGCCGGCGGAAGGCTCGCCGATCCCGTTCGCCATGCTGCTCAATCTGGTCAGCGTTTCGGACGCCACCGACAAGGGCGTGCTCTGGGCCTATATCTCGCGCTACATGCCGCATCTGACGGCGGCGACGCACGAGAAGCTCGATCGCCTCGCCGGCTACGCGATCCGCTACTTCAACGACGTGCTGAAGGCCGGCAAGCACTATGTCGTGCCGGAGGGCGCGATCCGCGAGGCGCTCGTGGCGCTCGACGCGGCATTGGCCGAGATGCCCGCCACGGCGGATGCCGACGAGATCCAGACCGTCGTGTTCGACATCGGCCGCAAGTATTTCCCGGACCCGAACAAGAAGGGCCCGGACGGCAACCCGCCCGGCGTCTCGCTCGACTGGTTCCGCGGCCTCTACCAGGTTCTGCTCGGCCAGGACCAAGGCCCGCGCTTCGGCTCGTTCGTCGCGATCTACGGCATTCCCGAGACGCGCGACCGCATCGCCAAGGCGCTCAAGGGCGAGCTGGCGGCGGCCCAGGGCTAAGCCCCCGACGGCGGATCCTGATCCGGTTCTTTTGAACGGATCGTGATCACGTCCCGCCCGGACAGCGGGAACTTCGGGACTAAGCTGGCTGTTCTCTCGCCGGGAGGAACAGCCATGCCCCGCTTCTGGACCCGCTGCGCCGCGCTTTGCCTTCTGTCGGGCCTCGGCACCCCGCTTGCGCAGGCCGATGAGCAGGACTTCATAAACCGCTTCGACGGCACCTGGTCGGGCAGCGGCCAGGTGCGCCGCAACGCCCAGTCCCCTGTCTTCAATGTGACCTGCACGGTCGCCGGCGACCGCGCCGCCATCCGCATGGCCATCGACGGCAATTGCCGGGGCGCCATCGTGGTGACGCGCGAGATCGGTGCGCAGGTCCGCTACGACGCGGCGACCGGCATCTATAGCGGCACCTATATCGGCGCCCGCGTCGGTCCCGCCGCCATCTCCGGCCGGCGCAATGGCGACAGCGTCAACTTCACCATCAACTGGCCGAAGCCGGTCAATGGCAGCACCAAGGCGCAGATGACCATCGTCAATGACGGGCACGGCACGCTCCGGATCCGCGTTGTCAGCCGCCCGAGCCCGGACGCGCCGGCGACGACGCTCTCGAACCTCGTCTTCAACAAGAGCTGACGCGTTCCCGTCCATCCGGCTTGCAACCCTTCCCATTCGGTGGATTGATGGCGAACCTGCCTTCGGGGAACTCGCCATGACCTTCGAAATCTGGCTGGCCTTCGCGGCCGCCTCCGCCGTGATGCTCGCCATTCCGGGACCGACCGTGCTGCTCGTCATCTCCTACGCGCTCGGCCATGGCCGCCGGTCGGCCGGCGCCACGGTCGCCGGCGTCGCGCTCGGCGACTTCACCGCCATGACCGCCTCGATGCTGGGGCTCGGCGCCCTGCTCGCCACTTCGGCGGCGCTGTTCACGGCGCTGAAATGGATCGGCGGCGCCTATCTGATCTATCTGGGCATCAAGCTCTGGCGGGCTCCGATCAGCGAGCCGGGCGCCGTCGACACGCGCGAAGCGCGGCCTTTGCGCATCTTCCTGCACGCCTATGCCGTGACCGCGCTCAACCCGAAGAGCATCGTGTTCTTCGTCGCCTTCCTGCCGCAGTTCCTCGTCGCCAGCGAACCGCTGCTGCCGCAGATGATCCTGTTCGAAGCGACCTTCCTGGTGCTGGCGACGCTCAACGCCGCGAGCTACGCGCTGATCGCGGCCGGCGCGCGCAAGACGATCCGCAGGCCGGCCGTGCAGCGCGTCGTCAACCGCGTTGGCGGCGGCCTGCTAGTCGGTGCCGGCGTCCTCGCCGCCGGCTGGCGCAGGGCGGCCGCCTAGAGCGTTTTCGAGCGAGGCTCGCTCGGGGGCTTGGCCGACAGGGAGCTAGTTCTGCAGGCAGTCGGCCGGCGGTGCATCCGCCTGCCACATGCCGCGCCGGGCGCAGCGCGCTGCCTTCTCGGCGACGGCATAGCCCTCCGGCGCCTTGGGCCCGGCTTCGGCCCAGCCCTGCTCGATGAGCCAGAACGACAGATCGGTCTTGCCGATCCGGCAAGGCGCGACGGCGAGGTCCTTGCCATCATCGGCGGAGACCTGGCATTCGACGCCGAAGGCGCGGATGCGACTGCGCAGCGCCAGCATGGCCAGCCGCGCGCAGGACATCTCGACCACCGCATCGGTCGCCGGACGCCGGCATCGGCGGTCCTCGGCCGGCGACACGATGCCGGCGAGGCGAAGGGTGCGGGGGCCGACGTCGAGCTGCCCCGCCTCGACCACCCGGACCGGCGAGAACACTCTCCAGCGCAACGGCGCGGATGGCCGTTTCGCCTCCGCCTCGCGCTCCAGCCGCCCGGTCGCGGGCGGCGCCGGCGTCATGCCCGGCGCCGTGACATTGCGCACGCCGCGAACCGTCGAGGTGACGAGATCGGATTGCGGCGGCGCGACGACTTCTGGCGCCTCGGACGCCGGCGGAGGCGCTTCGGGCGGACGAGCGACCGGCGCCGGCTTGCCTGGCAGATCATCGCCGGTCCCTTCATCGGGCTCCGGCGTGAGCCGCGCCTGCTCCGGCTTCGGGCCGTTCATCAACTCGATGAACTCCGGCCGGTCCAGGCCACCGAACTGCGAGACCACGAAGAAGGCCACGGCGGCCACCGCGAAGACGCCGACAACGGTTGTCCCCGTCCTCACTGGCTCGCCCAGATGATCCGGGCGATCCAGTCGACCTCGCGCATGGCGATCTCGCGATTTGGATGCTCCGGATTGAGCGACAGCAGCTCGACGGTGCGCGCCGTCTTGCGCGCGAGGACCTTGGCCATCACCTCCCCGTCCCGCGTGCGGACGACGACGCGGTCGCCGCGCCGGCAGGTCTCGCTCGGCGAGACGATGACGATGTCGCCGTCGCGATAGAGCGGCATCATGGATTCGCCCGAGACCTGCAGGGCGTAGACGCCCTCGGTCGATCGCGTCTCGGGAATGGCCACCTCGTCCCAGCCCTGTCCGACGGGGAAACCGCCATCATCGAAGAAGCCGCCCGCGCCCGCCTGCGCGAAGCCAAGCAGCGGAACATGGCGGAAGGGACCGGACTGCGCGGGCGGGATCACGCGCGTCACCGTCACTTCGAGGAACGCATCGAGCCGCTCGCCCGTCGCCTCGAGGATCTTGGCGATGCTCTCCGTCGACGGCCAGCGCGGCCTTCCATCGCCGGCATGGCGCTTCGATCGGTTGAACGTCGTCGGGTCAAGGCCCGCCTTGCGGGCCAGCCCGGAGGCGGACAAGTCATGGCGGGCCGCCAGGCGATCGATCGCCGCCCAGATCCGCGCGTGCGACAACATGGCGGAGCCTCCTCCTGCACGCAGCGCGCCCTCGGCCGACCCAGACCGCGCCTTCATGCCGCCGGCCATGGCCGGAAACAGGAATAAATCCCTTTCCGCAAGCATTATCCCCGGATCGGCCGCGTGTCCAGCGGCGACACCGGCATTTTGCCGCTGACCGCTGCCGCCCCTTGTTCGGCGACAGCACCGCCACTAGGTTCCGCGCAACCGTCAAGGATTCATCATGACCGTCATTTTCAAGATCGCTCCGGATACGCTCTGGCGCGACGCGCTCGACGCGGGCGTGTTCACAGGCGCCCCGATCGACATCGCCGATGGCTACATCCATTTCTCGGCCGCCGATCAGGTGCGCGAGACCGCCGAGCGCTATTTCGGCGGCCAGTCCAACCTGGTGCTCGTCGCGGTCGATGGCGACAAGCTGGGCGATGGCCTGAAGTGGGAGCCGTCGCGCGGTGGCGCGCTGTTCCCGCATCTCTACGGTCCGCTCGACCTTTCCGCCGTGATCTGGACCAAGGCGCTGCCGGTCGGCAATGATGGCCGCCACGTATTCCCGGAGCTCGCCGCATGAGCGTCTTCCGCAGCCTCGTCCGACCGCTCCTGTTCCAGATGGATCCCGAAGCCGCCCACGGCCTCTCGATCAAGGTGTTGTCGTCGGGACTGCACCCGTCGGCCCGGCCGGACCGCGATCCGCGGCTGGCGCGCAAGCTGTTCGGACTCGACTTCGCCAATCCGCTCGGCATCGCCGCCGGGCTCGACAAGAACGCCGAGGTGCCAGACGCGCTGCTGGCCCTCGGCTTCGGCTTCGTCGAGGTCGGCACGATCACGCCGCGCGCCCAGCCCGGCAATCCGAAGCCACGCATGTTCCGCCTGGTCGAGGACCACGGCGTGATCAACCGCCTCGGCTTCAACAATGAGGGCCATGCCCTGGCGCGACGCCGGCTCGAGGCCCGCCGGTCCCGGGGCGGCATCGTCGGCGTCAACATCGGCGCCAACAAGGACGCGACCGACCGCGTCGCCGACTATGTCGCCGGCATCGTCGGCTTCGCCGACCTCGCCTCTTATTTCACCGTCAACGTTTCCTCGCCCAACACGCCGGGCCTGCGCGACCTGCAGGCCAGGGGCGCCCTCGACGAATTGCTGGAACGCGTGCTGGCGGCGCGCGACGGCAAGGCGCGGCGCGTGCCGGTGCTGCTGAAGATCGCGCCCGACATGGACGAGGCCGGGCTCGCCGATGTCGCCGAGGTGGCGCTGGCGCGGAAGATCGACGGCGTCATCGTCTCGAACACCACCATCAGCCGGCCGAAGCTCGTCGACGCGGCGTCGGCGAAGGAGGCCGGCGGCCTTTCCGGCCGGCCGCTGTTCCGCCTCTCGACCATCCAGCTCGCCCGTTTCCGCAAGCTGGTCGGTCCCGACCTGCCGCTGATCGGCGTCGGCGGCATCGAATCCGCCGAGACCGCCTTCGCCAAGATCGCGGCCGGCGCGGACCTGGTGCAGATGTATACCGGCTTCGTCTATGGCGGCCCCGGCCTGCCGGCGGCGATGCTCTCGGGCCTCTCGCGCCTCCTCGACCGCCGCGGCCTGCCCTCGATCGCCGACGCCGTCGGTATCGAGACGGAGAAGTGGGCGGCCGAGACGCCTTAGGCGAACGCCGCCTGCGTCCGGGCGCGGCAGCGCCAGGCGAGCGTGAAGCCGCGCGCCGACAGGAAGACGAGCATGGCGAGCCAGAGGCCGTGCGCGCCCCAGAGCGGCTCGGCCAGCGCCCAGACGGCGAGATAGAGCGCGAGCGACAGCAGCATCATGTTCCGCATGTCCTCCGACCAGGTGGCGCCGATGAAGACGCCGTCCATCTCGAAGGCGAGCACGCCGGCGATCGGTGTCAGCGCGGTCCAGGCGAGATAGTGCCGCGCCGTGTCGCGCACGGCCTGGTTCACCGTCATCCAGTCGATCAGATAGGGGCCGCCGAACCAGAAGCAGGCGGCGGCGATCAGCGCCAGCACATAGCCCCAGCCGAGCGTCAGCTTTAGCGAGCGGATGAAGGCCGGGCGATAGCGCGCGCCGATGGCACGACCTGCATATTGCTCGGCAGCCGCCGCGAAGCCGTCGAGGAAATAGCCGCCGACCAGGAAGAAGTTCATCAAGACGGCATTGGCCGCCAGCACCACGTCACCCATCTTGGCGCCACGCGAGGCGAAGAAGCCGAACGCGAACAGCAGCGTGAACGAGCGGATCATGATGTCGCGATTGACGGCGATCATGCGCATGACCTGGGTGCGGTCGAGAATGCGCGCCATGGACGGGCGATGCGCCCGGTCGAGGCGGGAAACCACCAGCGCCAGGCCGAGAATGGCGGTCACGGCCTCGCCGATCGTCGTTCCCAGCGCCGAGCCGGCGATGCCCCAGCCGAGGCCGAGCACAAACAGGATGTTCAGCAGGATGTTGAGGCCGTTCAGAAAGGTCTGCAGGAACAGGCCGAGCGTCGAGCGCCCCAGCCCGATCAGCCAGCCCAGCATGACGTAGTTCGCCAGCGCGAACGGCGTCGAGAAGATGCGGACGGAATAGTACTCCGTCGTCGCCGCCTGCACGGCCGGACTGCCGCCGAGCGCCGCGAGCGCCACCGACAGGATCGGCTGGGACAGGAGGATGATCGCGAGCCCGACCGCGACGGCGACGATCAGGGCGCGGTAGAAGGTAGCCTGGATCTCGGTACGGTCGTCGGCGCCGAGCGCCTGCGCCACCAGCCCCGTCGTGCCGCTCCGGAGGAAATTGAAGGTCGCGAAGACGAAGTCGAAGATCACCGCGCCCAGCGCCACGGCGCCGAGCAGCGCGGCGTCACCGAGGCGGCCGATCACGCCCATGCCGACCAGCCCGAGCAGCGGCGTCGTCAGATAGGCGAGCGTCATCGGCACGGCGATCGAGAGAATGCCGCGATGCGTGACTTCGAAGGGGCGGATGGTGGTGGTCATGGTCCCGTCGTGTCGAGATGGTGCGGGAGGAGCGATAGCTGCTTCGCGCGTCCGCGTCGACGCGCCCGTGCTTCGTCCCTATGATCGCGCCATGCCGCCACCCATCGTCCACCACCCCGCCTACACCGCCGACATCCCGGCCGAGCATCGCTTTCCGATGCAGAAATACCGGCGGCTTGCCGAACTGGTGGCGGCGGACGGCCTCGCGCCGTCAGGCTTTGCGACGCCGGAACCGGCGACGGCGGCCGAGCTTTCCCTGGCACACGACCCCGCCTATGTCGACGCCGTGCTGGCGCTCGCTGTACCGCCCAATATCGAACGCGAGATCGGGCTGCCGATGAACGAGACGGTGGTGCGGCGCGCCTGCGCCGCCGCCGGCGGCACCATCCTGACCGGACGGCTGGCGCTCGCGCATGGCCTCGCCACCAACACGGCCGGCGGCAGCCACCATGCGCGCTCGAGCCAGGGCGCCGGTTTCTGCACCTTCAACGATGTCGCGGTGGCGATCCGCGTGCTGATGCGGGAGGGCCTGATCGGCACGGCGCTGGTGGTCGATTGCGACGTGCACCAGGGCGACGGCACGGCCGAGATCTTTTCCGGCGATGCCAACGTCCTGACGCTGTCGCTGCATGCCGAGAAGAACTATCCCGTCCGAAAGCGGCAATCGACGATCGACATCGGCCTCGCCGACCGCACGGACGATCAGGCCTATCTGGAAGCCCTCGAAGCGATCCTGACTCCGCTGCTCGACCGGGCGCAGCCCGACATCGTCTTCTACAATGCCGGTGTCGACCCGCATGAAGAGGACCGGCTCGGCCGGCTGTCGCTCACCGATGCCGGCCTCGCGGCGCGCGACCGGATGGTGATCGGCGCGGTGCGCGGGCGCGACATCCCGCTGGCCGGAGTCATCGGCGGCGGCTACGGCGCCGACGTGGAACCGATCGCTCGCCGCCACGCGCTGCTGCACCACGCGGCAGCCGCCTTCGCGGCGTAGCGAATTCAGATGCGACGCGCGACCTTGGCGGCGGCCCGCCCATCGCTGGCGACGAGACAGGCCGGCGCGATATAGGGCCAGGACTGCACCTCGCAGCCGACGCGACCGCCGACGGAGGCCTTCGCGAAGAGCGACAAGGCCGTGGGATCCACGGCGCCGCTGGTGCGGCTCGCGGCCGGGTTGCTATGGGCGGTGATGGCGAAGGCGAGCACGGCGGCGGAGCCGACGACGCTGATCATCGTGCGCATGCTGAAGGCTGCCATTTCGTTCCGCGCCGCGCTGCGGCGCCCCCTGTTTCCCGACGAACCCTGCGTCGTCTGCCTGGCCGCGTTTCACCATGACGCTGCGTCATCGTCAGTGACGGGGTTCACAGAACGAGGTGCATGGCTGGAAAGGCGGCTCGAACTAGAGCTCCGGCCGAACGGGGTTTTCCTTTTCAAGGAAGCGCGCGACTGCAATACCAGGTTTTCTTGATAAGATTGGTCGTCATTTGTCCAATAGCGCATCGTCGTTATTGGGACGCAGCATAGTGCCAGCACTCGAAAGCCAGCAGCCGATCAGCCCCGGGGCCTTCGCGCCCTCCCCCTTCATCGTCGGCATTTCCGGCAACATCTCCAATCCGTCCCGCACTCGCACCCTGGTCGAGACGACCGTCGCGCGGGCAGCACAGCAGGCGGACGGCCAGAGCGCCGTCTATGACATTCTCGACCTGCAGCCCGCGCTCGGCACAGCCTATTCCGCCCAGGATCTCAGCGGGTCGGCACGCGAAGCCTTCGAGGCGATCCTGGCGGCCGATGCCCTGGTCGTCGCCTCGCCCGTCTACAAGGGCTCGTATCTCGGCCTGTTCAAGCACCTCTTCGATCTCGTCGATCCCAAGCAGCTGGTCGGCAAGCCGGTGATCCTCGGCGCCACCGGCGGCAGCGAGCGCCACGCCCTGGTGATCGAGCATCAACTGCGTCCGCTCTTCAGCTTCTTCAGCACCCAGATCGTGCCGACCGGCCTCTACGCGACCGAGAAGGACTTCGACGGCTATGCCGTCGGCCCTGTTCTCTCGGCCCGGATCGACCTCGCCGCCGGCCAGCTCGTGCGCCTGATCGCCCCGCATCCCTCCCTGCAACCCGCCTGAGCCTCGGAGCTTCCCGATGGGCCCACGTCGCCCCCCGCTCGACTTCTTCTGGTTCATCCCGACCTATGGCGACGGCCGTTATCTCGGCTCCGAGACGCAGCAGCGGCCGCCGGAATTCGCCTATTTCCGCGAGATCGCGCAGGCCGTCGACCGCCTCGGCTATGGCGGCGTGCTGCTGCCGACGGGACAGGCCTGCGAGGAGAGCTGGGTGACGGCAGCGGGGCTGGCGACGGCGACGGAGAAGCTCAAATTCCTCGTCGCGCTGCGCCCCGGCGTGGTGCAGCCCGCCTATGCGGCGCGGCAGACGGCGGCGCTCGACCGCCTGTCGAACGGCCGGCTACGGCTCAATGTCGTGGTCGGCGGCAATCCGGTCGAGCTCGCCGGCGACGGCGTGTTCCTGCCGCATGACCAGCGCTACGAGCAGGCCAACGAGTTCCTGACCATCTGGCAGGGCCTGGTCTCTGGAGAGCGGGTCGATTTCGAGGGCAAGCACTATCGCATCGAGAAGGGCCGACTCGATTTCCCGCCCGCGCAGACGCCGCCGCCGCTCTATTTCGGCGGCTCGTCGGAGGCCGGCATCGAGCTCGCGGCCGAGAAGACGGAGCTCTATCTCACCTGGGGCGAGCCGCTCGACGCCGTCGCCGAGAAGATCGCCGCGGCGCGTGCCCGTGCCACCGCGAAGGGACGGCGGCTGCGCTTCGGCATCCGGCTGCATTTCATCGTGCGCGAGACCGAGGAGGAAGCCTGGGCAGCGGCCGACAGGCTGATCAGCCGCATCTCCGACGAGCAGATCGAGATCGCGTACAGGCGCTTCACCAAGGAGATGGATTCGGTCGGCCAGCGCCGGATGGCGGAACTGCATGGCGGCCGGCGCGACAGGCTCCTCGTCGGCCCCAATCTCTGGGCCGGCGTCGGACTGGTGCGCGGCGGCGCCGGCACGGCGCTCGTCGGCACGCCGGCGCAGGTGGCCGCCCGGCTCGGCGAATACCAGGCGCTCGGCATCGACACCGGTGATCGGATCCGGCTACCCGCATCTCGAGGAGGCCTATCGCGTCGCCGAGCTGCTGTTTCCCGAGCTCGGCATCGACAGCCTCCGCCGCCCTGGCGTCAGCCGGGCGATCCAGAACGAGTTCGGCGTCGACGAGGCGGCACGCAAGCTGGCCTCCGCCTCGTGACAGCAGCGCACCGCCATCTTCATCGCCCGGGAAGCACCCGCCCGCACCAGCCGGCTTCCGCCAAGCATCCCGCCGCGGCGGAGGCGTGGAGGGCGGCGGCAAGACGCGAAATCCCCCTTCCCGCCACGGGCGACGCTGCTAGACTGCCACTTCCTTGAAGATGACCGACAGGCAGTGATGACCGAGCAGACCCCGATGAAGCGCCCGCGCCTCTTTCTCGACAGCGCCGATCGAGCCGCCTGGGACGAATGGCTGCCGACCGGCCTTTTCCACGGCATCACCACCAACCCGACGATCCTCGCCAATGCCGGGATCGCCAACACACTGGCCGAGCTGAAGGGGCTATCCATGTTCGCCTTCGCCTCCGGCATGCAGGAATTCCAGGTCCAGACCTGGGGGCGCACCGCCGAGGCGCTGATCATCAACGGCCGCCTGATCGCCGCGCTCGACCCGCGCATCGTCGTCAAGGTGCCGATCACGCGCGATGGCGCGCTCGCCGCCGCGACGCTCAAGGCTGAGGGCGTGCGCATCACCATGACCGCCGTCTACACGGCGCATCAGGCGTTCAGCGCCGCGGCGCTCGGCGCCGACTATGCCGCGCCCTATCTCGGCCGCATGAACGATTCGGGCCGCGACGGCTTCGCCGAGATCGCCGCCATGCAGGAGATCGTGCGCGGCACCGGCAGCCCGATGCGCATCCTCGTCGCCAGCCTGCGCGCCGCCGACGATCTCGTCCGGCTTGGCCGCCTCGGCGTCGACACCTTCACCTTCTCGCCCAAGGTCGCCGCCGCGCTGTTCGCCGAGCCGCTGACCGAGGCCGCGGCCGAGGTGTTCGAGCAGGCCGCCGAGGCCTGACCGTCGAGGCCGGCCAGCTAGCGACACCAGCCGCAGCCGGCCCTCCGCACCTTCGGCGCACTTCGCTCTGGACAGCGGCGCGATACCCGATTGACTCCGACCCCGATGAGAACAAAATAGGAACATCATTGGTAGGAGTAAGGCGTATGGCAGAGACAGCGGAACGGATCGACAGCGCCGAGGCGGCATTGCAGGCTCGGGTCGAGAGCCTCGTCACGGCGCATCAGGGCGACGCCCGCGCGGTGATCGAGACGCTGCTTCTGGCGATCGACGCCAGGACGGCTCGTATATCCTTTGGCTTCGTGCGCGGGCGCCTCGGCGACATTGGGCACCGCCCTTGCTGATCCCTCTGGCGCAGTGGGGCCAGGTTCGCCCGGAACTCCGCCGGGAACGCCGGCGCGGCGCCGGCGTTGATCCCGGCCAGCAGAGGAGGACCGCCAGCATGGCCGCGCGCACCGGATTGAAGGAAAGCCTGCAGGAAATCTCGGCGCTGATGGGGCTGCTGCGATCCGACCTGATCGAGCTCGCCGAGACCCCGCTCCGAAGCGGAGGCTCCGCGACGGTCGTGTCCCACATGCACTGGATCGCCGACCGTTTCGACGAGCTGGGCCCCGCCCTCTCCACCGGGCACGCGCCGCGGACGCCTCGGCCGGCCAGGTCCGCGCGCGGACGCCCCGCGCCGAGCCGCGCGCGCCCCGCCGGGAAGACGAAGCCCGCGCGAATCCATCCGGAAGGCCCTGCGGCCGCACGTCCCACGCGAAGCGCTCCGCAGGAAGACGCACCGCCGGCGAAGGGGGCTGAAGGCAGCGAGCCGGACATCCTCCGGACCGGCCCGACCGCGGCGATCGGGCGAGACGAATCCTGAGCGGCTCCCGCCTTCGCCGGCAACCGACGCGACCGCCATCCTCCCTTGCGGGCCAGGGCATCGCCGGTTTTCAACGGCACGCGGACCCGGTACCGGGCCGGCCCGGTCCGGCGGCCTTGATCACGACCGGGTGAAGCGGCTACATATTCCCATGCATTTCCGGATTCGGCGCACCAGCGAACGATCCGCGAAAAGGTCGGCGTTTTTTCAATGCTGGCGATGCGGGTGTAGTTCAATGGTAGACTACATTTTTGCAATTATATCAGAGCGTTAGCGCTCTGTGGGACACAAAAGTCCAGCATTGATTTCCTTTGGCTTTTTGCATCTTTGTCCAACAGCCAAATCGCCTCATTGCAGCTTGAAGGCGAGGATTGCGGCCTTGAGTTGCCACTCTTGCACCGCGCAGCCAGAGATCAGCCAAGTTCTGGGAATCGGGACGTGGGAAGCGCATCCGCCTCGCCAAGCCCGGCCCCGGGGGCCTGTTATCCCCGCAGCCGCGAGCTGTCGCTATTCCACAGATCAGCCGGCAAGCCCGCCTCGTCCGCGAGCGCCCTCCAAGCGCGCGCGAAGGTAAATCTGTCATAGGGGCGGCCATCCTTGCGCACGATGAAGGGACCGGCCCGATCCGGGATGCGCTCGAGGCAGGCGAGCACGAGCTGATGCTTGCTGAGATCGAAAACCAAATCACCACCTGGCGAAGGCACGGTCAGCACATGCCCGTTCAGCATCTCGAAGGTAAGGCCGCCGGTCCAGCGCCGACGCTGGAAGAGTATCTCTCCCGCCTGCGGCACATAGCCCGCCTCGACCTCCAGCCAATCCCCGATTACCTCCGCCTGGCTCAGGCCGAGTTCGAACTGGCAGGCCTGGGAAAGCGCAAGCCGGATCTCACCCGCCGATAGGGCGTGGCGTACGAATCGGTTTGCCTGCGCCGGCTTCATCGCATCACGGCGCGCGCCGGACGGATCAAACTCGCTTCGCCTCGCGAGGCGCTCCAGATCGGCGCAAAAAGGCCTGCCACGCGCGGCACCGAAGGCAAGCACCATGCGCAGCATCTGGAAGGCTGCCGTTGCCCGGCGCCCCCTCGGCGCGGCGCCGGGACCGGAAGGCGCGCCGATGGCGGCGAACCAGGCGCGAAGCCCCTCAAGGTCGACCTCGCGCAAACCGACATCGCGAAACGGAGCGAGCAGACCTATCCAGCGCTCATACGTATCGCGCGTGCCACCTCGAAGGGCGCGCATGGGCGAGTCGGCGGCTGATCGGTAGTCGTTGAGGAGTTGGCCGAGCGTTCCTTCTCTCGCCGGCGGATCAGCGGAGAGAGCCACGCGGCCCGCCATCTCTTCGGCGCGTCGCTGCAGCGCCCGGCACTCGGCCGCGATGCGTTCAAAATCCGACGGCTCGTTCCAGTCCGGCTGGAAGCCGACCGTGCGCGGCCGAAAGTCCGGCGCCCAGGGCGGAGCTTCCCAATACACATAGACCGAGCCGTTCTTGCGCGTCCGGCTCTTAAGGCCGGGCGCGTCCAGCTCCAGCAATCTGCCGGCGACGGTGATGGTGGCGAACTTCTTCATACCCAAAAGAAAAGGCCCGGCGGATTTCTCCGCCGGGCCTCGTGTCACTCAAACGAGCCTGGGATTACCAGGAGCGCTTCAGGAACAGGTTGAACGTCCAGCCATTGCCGTCGACCGGATCGACGAAGTTGTCGCGCGTGACGTTGACATCCGTGTAGAAGACGTCACCGACCAGGTCGAGACCCTTGACCGGGGTGTAGGCGGTCGTGAAGCCAACGCGCCAAGCGTCGATGCCGTAATCGTCGACGAAGTTCGAACCGTCGAAGCTGGCGTAGCCGCCCGAGAGCGACGACCACAGGTTCGGAGTCCAGACATGCTTGTACGAAGCCAGCGCGCTCCAGCTCGAGCCCGGCAGGACCGAGATAGCGGCGCTCTGGATCGGGCCGATGAAGCCAGCCACCGAGGTGCCGCCGGCGATGCCGGTGAAGGAGTTGGCATTGTCGCCATAGGCAGCCGACACGAAGAAGCGATCGCCAGCCGAGAAGCTGTCGAGGGCGACCTCGAGACCGCCGCCGACGGCCCAACCCGACTTTCCGTCGTAGACGTCAAGCACGTTGGTCTCTTCGATGGCCTGGTTGGTGTAGGCCGCAGCGATCTTGGCCGAGAAGATGCCCGAAGCGTAGGTGATGGCACCGACGATGTCCGGGATATTGTCGGTGTTGACTTCCTCGACGAGGTCAACGTACGGGCCGAGCTGACCACGATCACGCTGGTCTTCGACCGAGATCGCCAGACCGAAGCCGTTGACGGCGTAGGTCAGCTGGATGTGGTCGACGGTCGAGTCCGAACCGAACATGCCGGTGTCGTTGTAGCCGCGGCCGAAATCGAACAGCGAGGTGAAGTAACCGGCCTTGAGCGGACCGAGCTCGAGGTAGGCGCTGTCGACGTAAGCGGAGTTGGTCGAAGCGTTGATGTAGTCGGTCAGCGTCTCGTCCGAACCGGTCGTGTTGCCGGTCTTGGCGCGCATGTCGATGAAGCCGGTCAGGTTACCGAATTCGGTGACCGACGAAGCCGTCGCCTGGATCGACACTTCCGTGAAGAAGTTGCCCCAGCTGCTGTTCGGGTAGATGTTATTGAAGTCGCCGAGATCCGAACGGTCACCGAAGGAGGTGCCGAACTTCACATAGCCGCCGATCTTGATGCAGGTGTCGGTGCCGGGGGAGTAGAAGAAGCCCGTGCCGAAAGCGTCGCAGACCTTCACGTAGTCGACCGGCTCGGCGACCGTGAGATCCGCCGCCTGAGCGCTGCCAGCCACGAGCATGGCGGCCGCAGAGCCGAGGAGAAGGGTCTTAAAGTTCATATCCTGACCTCCAAAAAGGTAAAACCAGGAGAGTATTCCATTCTTCTCGTCGCTACCGAGTAGACCCTTGCGGATCACCCCTTCTCGCTAGCTCGTATGAAGTCCGTCCTAATCCCCGTTCAGCTGTTTCTGTTTTTTGGCCCCCACCCCAGGGTGACCGACAGATCCAACCGGAATCTCTTCTCGCGATTCCTGTGATTGACTATTACCGAAGGCCTGATCGCGCGCTATGACAGAAATGCCACAGTGAGGATGAAGAGCGACTCCGGGCCATTAACCTCTCGTTAAGGCTCGGTCTCAGCTCGCTCGCCGATCCACCGGGACTCGCCCATCCTCAAGATGCAAGGCCGCGCCGGGCAGGAGCCGATAATCAGGATGCTGATTGAAAAGTATCAAGATTCCGCCAAATCTAGTTTCAGGCATGAACTATCGAGGGTTTAGGCACAGTGTCGGAACGCGACGTCTTCTTCAGGCCTGCTGCGACAGCGTTAGCTGATAGAGAATTCCAGCGCGATGAAGTCGCCGGCAGCCGCAATCGGATCGCTGAACTGGAGCGTGAACTTGCGAAACGTGACGTGCAGATCGTCGATTTGAAGGATCGCATCGTAGTGCTTCGGGGGGGCGTCTTGGGCCTCGTCGTCGTATGGGCCTTACGCGAGCTGGCGCACTGGTAGATCAACTTCTTGCGCAGCCATGCTCCTACACGGCCAGCGCTTCGGCGCCGGGTATCCCAGCAAACGATCTAGCTTGTCGTTCGTCTCTTTGAGCGTATCGCGGACACCTTCAATCCGCGTCTCGACGTGAACGATTAGGGCGAACTGAGTCTTCGATGCGGCGCGCAACATCTCGTGCCAGGTCACCTGCCGCGACGCCCACCCCCCGAATTATACGGCCGAGCCCTGTTCACCATCCTGCGTTGGCGCCCGGACATGCGCTCGTCGCGTTTGCATGACACCTTCGAGCTTCATCTCGCTCGCACCTCAGTGAGAAATTCGCGATCGATTGTGTCGCTCGCAAATCACCTTGCTTAAAACACAATCCACCCGTATGATTTGAAAATCGAACGTGCGAAGAGCTCTGTTCTGGCCGATAAAGCCACAACGTTTTCCCCCACATCTTCGGTATTCGCGGCGAACTGCTTTGGCGGTGTCGCCATTTATACACTCGATTTTGCAAGGAAATCGTATGTCTATTGGAACAGTTAAGTTCTTCAACGAAACCAAGGGTTTTGGCTTCATTCAGCCCGAGGACGGCAACGCCGACATCTTCGTTCACATTTCGGCGGTAGAGCGATCCGGAATGCGGACACTGCAAGAGGGCCAGAAGGTCAGCTACGACGCAGTGCCCGATAGGCGGAACGGAAAGAATACGGCCGAAAACCTTCGGGCTGCATGATTCGCGAACTTGAGCGGTGACCACGGATGTACTGGCACCCCGCTCGTTTGCCGGAGAAGGTCGGGCTTTGCCCGGCCTTTTTTTTGTTTCAGGAGGACCTATGCCGACCAGAATAGTCAAAGGCCCGTCGCGAGAACAGAAGGCTGATGCAACAACATCAGCCGCCCTTGAGATTATCGGGCGAGAACAGGCGTTGACCGCCGCCAAGACAGAGCGCCTTCGCGCACAGAGATTGGCCTACCAAGCAGCGCATCCCATGCCTGAGAAAAAGGCAGCCAGGGCGCGAAAAGGATCATGACCGCATCGCGCGCTTAGCGCTTACCCTTCAACGCCTCGATCGTCGCGGTGAGCGCTGCGATCTGGCCGGCCTGGTTGTCGACTTTGTCGGTGAGCTTCATCAGCTGGGCCAGCACCTGATCCTGGTACCGGATGCGATCCTGACGTCCGATCGCCTCGTTTCCCTCGAGCACCGTCACGCGCGTCTCGAGCTTGTTGGCGGTGCTGACCGCCGCGCTCGCGTCTGCCGAGATCCCATCGAGATAGAGCCAGAACAGGAACGCCATGGCGCTCAGCAGCGCCGGCGTCAGCAGCATCGCGATGCGCGACATGACGAGAATGGTGGTGTTTGCGGCGATTTTATCGGCAGTCGTCACCGGCTCATCCCCTTCCTGAGATCATCGCCGAACGCCACGGCGTCGGCCCGCCGGCCGTCGCACTGGTCGAGTGCCAGCGAATAGCGGCCGATCATCGCGCGCGAGTCGATCTCCACGAGATCGGGGTGCCGGCAGTGCTTGCGGACTTCGGCCGGCATCGACGGCAGCTCGAGCGCGAGCGCCGGTCTATCGTCGGAGCAGGCGAAGGCGCTCAAGATCGGCAGGGCGCAGACGACAATCAAAGCCGCCAGCCTGCGCCGGCTCGCGTGCGAGTTCAGCCTCATAGTCGGACACCTTCTTTTCCAGAGCTTCATTCTCGGCCGCGCGGGCGAGTTCGCGGGCGACCGCCGCGTCGAGCGCCTGCGCACGGGCATAGGCCTGCCTGGTCTGCTCGGCCGACATCTTCGACTGCCAGCGCTGTTCGCAGCCGGCGGCGCCGTCGCTGCGGCCGACGAAATAGGCGGTGACGGATGCGAACGCGATCAACGCAAGAGCAAACGCGCCGGCCGCGAGCCAGCGGCCGAGGGGCGAGGCAATCATGACGCCTCCCATTCCGGTATATCGACCGTCTGGCCGGCCAGCGCGTGAGTGCAGTCACCCAGAAACTGGATCCGCCCGTCGGTCACGAACGAATGGCAGACGGACGGAACCCCACCGGGTGTATCGGCATCAGCGCCGTTGTAGGTGACCAGCACGGACGGCATGAACGTCGGAGCGTCGGGATTGCCATTATAGCTCCAGCGCCGCCCGGCCCCCTCGCCGACACCGACCTGATGCGCCCCATCGCATCCGGGACACCAAAACATCAGACGTCCGCCCTCGGTCGATCGCAGGATCTTCGACAACGCCCCCATCACAGCCCCGCCAGGCAGAGTTCGCGATCGCCGATCCGATGCGCGTCGCCTTCCTTGCGACGAAGATCGAGACCACGCACGACACGGCCGCTGGCCCGGTTGAACCAGGTCATCGCCTCGCAGGCGCCCGGCCAGTCTTTCGCCATCGCGCGCCGGGCTGCTGTCGACCGGCAGACGGCGCTGACGCCGACATTCCAGGAGAGGTCGAGGAAGGAGGCCTGTACGCTCAGCGGCGCCGCGTCGAAGCCGCGAATGCATCGCTGCAGCGGTTGGCGATAGTCCCGCTCCATGCGCCGGTGCAGCATGTCGATGCACTGCTTGTCGGTGTAGCTGTCGCCCGGCTTCACGCCCTTCGTCTCTCCGGCGCAGACCGTCCAGGCCTTGCCGATGGCATCCCAGTAGGCTGCGTTCTCGACGCCCTCCCACGGCACGGTGAGATAGGCGGCCGTCAGTGCCACGACGCCGAGCCCGGAGGCCAGCGCCGCCTGCGCGCGCTTGCTACGCATCTGTGATCCCTTTCTGTGCGAGGAGACGAGCAACAAAGGCGGCCGCGGCGACGATGCCGGACAAGACCGCGAACAGACGAGGCGGGATGACTTCGATCCCGATCAGGGGAAGCGCCACCTCGACGCCAGACAGCACGCCGGCGAGTAGAAGCAGACGGATGGACCACGCACGGCAAAGCACCGCGCGCCAGTTGTTGACGAGCATGTCTTATCTCCGGGAGATGTGAGGAGGTGGGAACGCTCGCCAGTCGGCGGCGTTAAGGGCGCGTAGGGCGGCTGGCGTCCTCCGGCCCGGCTGCACTACGGTGATGCGTATCGACAGACTTGCCCGCCTTCGAGGCGGGCATTTTTTCGTGCGGCAGCCTTCCGCAGGAAGTCTCTCTAGCACTGGTCAGAGTCGACCCTCCTGGCTGCGCCCCCCCATCGGACGAAACGCTACAGACGGCGACTGACGAAGGCCGGCATCCGACCAAGACCTGCGCTCCGGTGCTTCATTGCCACCTGGACGAAGTCACGGGCGACCACGGTGCGCGCCGCCATTGCCTCGATCTCGGCGAGTTGGAGAACGCGCAATTGAAGCTCCAGGAAACAGTGACCATATCGCGAGCGTCCGGGGTCCGCCGGACAGAAAGGCAACAACAACGATCTATTGGGATGTCGCGATGAACGTGCAGACCGCTCTCCCCGGCCCGACCGTCGGAATTCGTTCAGGAGCGAAGGTAGATCCTTGGCTCATCATCTCGCAGGTCTTGCAGGGGGCAGTTGCTGTAGCACAGCTGTCTAGTCCTCTCGCCGGGACCGCCGGCTTCTTCAGCAAGAACAGCACCAGCCTGAAGCCGCTCGTGACGACAACGCTCGACCTAATCCATCATGCGGACCGAGCCCTCCGCTTGCTGGAAACTGACGCGCTGCGTCCACTGGAACGCCCATTCAGAGTGGGCAGCTGCTCCATTGTGCTTGGTGGGCAGGATCTTCGCGAATTCAATAGCATTCTGTCAGGGCTCTGCCTCAAAACGAGCGGCGCCCACAGCTGGGCCACAATGCTGGCGCAACACGCGCCTCAGCTGGCCGAGCAGTTGAGTGCCGACGTCGCATCCCTCGGTAATGTTCCCGCCCGGGTCGCAAACTTGTATGGCGGAAGCTTCACGAACCGACAGGCGATCGACGAGGCGCTGCAAGTATTAGGGGCCTATTACGACTCAATGGAATTGCTGACCCAGGCAGGCATCGAGTAATTATAGGGGCGCCTCAAGCGCCCCTAGACTACCTGGACTGCACCGAGCCCGACCCTGCAGCCCAAGACCTTCGCAGGTAGCCGCGCGCCTGCGCGACCCACTTGGGATCGTTCATCTTTCGAAAGACTGTTGCCGTCACGTCATCGACACAGACCGCCGAGGACGGCAGGCTGTACGAGCAACGAAGCAAGGAGGGCTGAGAATGAAGAAGACCTATGCCAAGCCGATACTCGACAAGAGCGCGCTGCTGCAGCGGATCGCGGCAGAAGTGCCGCTGTGCAGCAACAACTGCGACTAATCTGACAGGCCCGCCGGAGCTGCCCCGCCCGGCGGGTTTTCTATTCGGGCGCCATGATTACTTCAGGATCGAGGTCGACCTACCGGCTGCCGATGCCGCCCTGTCCGGACGGCGCGACGGGATCCGGGATCGTCGGCGTGGGTGACGCATTGCCGGCCGGCGCGGCGGGCTTGTCGGATCCGGAGCCCGTCCCCTGCCCCTTGCCGCCGACTTCCTCCGCTTCCGGCTTCAGCTTCGCCTCCACCTGCGCCGTGTAGCCTGCCTTGGAAATCACATGCGTCGCCGACTCGATGATGAACTCGATCGCGTCGAGCTCGGGCCGGACACCTGAGTATCGGAACGGCGCGCCGGCTCGAATGGACGGGTCGCCGAACAGCGTGACGGAGGTCCGGATGGTCTCGGATTTGAGATCCCGAGCCGTGGCTGCCGCCGCCCTTCTCGCCTCCTCTTCGTCGGCGAAGGGCTCGGCCAGCGTGTAGTCCGCCGCCCCCCCTCGTCGCTCTCCGCCTCGACCTCGATCAGCTCGGCCTCGTCGCGGTCGTGGTGGCGCGCCTTCACCTTCCCGAACCGATTCCGGTGCGCGAAATTCGTGCGGCAGGTTCCCTCGACGATATTGGCGGGAGACGCGACGACTGCGGTCAGCCCCTTGCCGCTTGCCGATTTGCCGCTGCCCTTGGCCGCGAAGATCAGCTTGCCGTCCTTGATCGAGAAGAGTGCGCCGTGGCGGCGCGCCAAGCGTTCGACGACATGCAGGTCGCTTTCATCCTGCTGGCCGAACCAGTCATATTCATGCGCGCCGATCTCGTCGTCGACGATGGCCGAAAGGCCGTTTTCCGAGGCGATCTCGGAGATGATGTCCTTGACCGTCTTCTTGTCCCAATGGCGGGAGCGGTGCTGCTTGGCCTGGTCGCGGACGTTTGCCCCCTTGCCGTTCACGGTCATGCCATAGGGCAGGCACCGCACCTCCGGATCATCGGCCGTATAGCTGCCGAAGAAGGCGAGACCGGTCTCGAGATAACCGAGCGAGGCGGTGATGGTGTCCCCCTTCCGCGGGATCGCGGCAAATGGATTGCCGTCGCTCAGTTCGCAGGAAATCGTGTCGGACGTCACCCCCTCCTTGTCCGTGATGGTGACGCAGATCAACCGCTCGTTGAAGATCGAGGCGACGGCCCGGCCATTGACTTCTATTTCGGCGACGGGTGTTTTCATGTCTCTACCACTTTACCAGCCTGTGCTGGGCCTTCAGAAAGCTAGGGTTTCTCAGCTAGTCCCAGAGGCTGACGACGGCCACAACATCCTTCGCGTTGGCGATCTCGGGCAGATCGATGACCGTGCCGATCGGCAGCGGCACGCCGAGGGCCGCGAGGCCTGGATTGGCGTCGAGCACGATCTCGACATAGCCACTCTCATCGCCATAGGCGCGGGTGCAGATGGCGTCGATCATGTCGCCCTGGCGGGTGATGTAGATGGCCATCGGATCACCCGAACAAAGTCGCGAGGATGGAGAGCGGCGAGAAGCCGCCGCCGGTATAGCGTCGGAGCCGCAGCCGGAATACATCTCGCCGCGGCCGGCCGAGGGCATCGTGGAAGAACTGGTCCTCGTTCACGCCCTCGATCACATGCATGCCGTAGACATTGCCGGCGAGCGTGACGAGCGGCAGGACGGCGCCGGCCGCCGCCGCGCCGCGAACCCCTTCCAGCGTGGCGAGCCCGCCGAACTCATGCGGGAAGATCACGCCTTCGATCTGAATGGCATCGTCGTCGCCGCCGGTCCATTGCAGGCGATTGAGCCCGCCGACCGTGGGGATCTCGGCCCAGCGTGTCGACAGATCGCGGCGGATGCCGTTGTATCCGAACCGCAGGCTGTGGAACATGAATGGCCCGAGCGCCATCGGGATCGCCATCAATTCGCTCCGTCGGAATAGGCGCCCCGCGAGAGCGCTCCGAACTTCGTTGACAGCTCCGACAGCACCCTCATCGCGGTCGCCTGCGGATCCGGCGCCGCTGTCACGTTGACGGTGATGTTCGGCGCCGGTTGCGGGTTGGTCACGCGGACATCTTGCGTCCCGCTCGGCTGCGTCGTCACCGGAGCCGGGATCGAAATCTCCGGCACACCGACGAGGTTGACATCGCGCGGGCCGCCCGCCGGTTCGGGACCGAACAGGAAGGACTGCTCGGCGCTGCCGCTCTGCCGGCCGATCAGCTCCTTGATGCGCTGCCAGGTGCTCTTGTTCAATTCGGCATCGACGTCATATCCCGCCGGATATTCCGGATGCGGCAGCTGGTTGAAGCCCCAGTTCATTGCGGACTCGCCCAGCTGGTAAAGCATCCATTGGCTCAAGGGGCCCCAGAACCGATTGGGCCCCTTGGGAGATCCGCCTCCCTTGGGCGGCTTCTCGCCCGGACCCGGCGCATCGGCACCGGGAACACCAGCACCTGCCGACGCCCTGCCCGGCAGGCGCTTCCAGAGCCGCCGCACCAGCCCGCCCGCCATGAAGAGGCCGCCCGCCACACCAGCCCACTCCAGAGCCGACAACTCCTTCAAATTCTCGACGAACTCGCCCAGGCTACTTGCCTCCTGGACTGCGTTGATCAGCGTCGAGACGGCCATCGCCATCAAGAAGATTTGCCCGGTCTTCGAGAGCGCAAGCGCTGCCGCGCCCTTGGCAAGCCAGAGCAATGCACCGCCCGTCGCACCGATCGCCAGTGCCCCACCCATCGTCAACTCGCCCCCCAGCTTGCCAATGGCGCTACCGATGCTCGCGAACGCGGCGCCGACATTGCCGGCGGACACATTCTCCCCGAACGACTTCAGGTCCTTGCCAATGCCGCGGAACCGGTTCGACAGGCGAGCCAGGCCGACAACGCGATCATCGGCTTCCTGGAGGCTGCCGCCGAACGCCTTGCCGAAAAGCAAATCGCCAAGATCGTTCATCAGTTCGCGCGGGCCGGCGCTGCCGCCATAGCCGATGCCACCCATGAATCCCTGGAACGCCACCTTGACCTGGTCGAGCACGCCGACGCGCTTTTCCAGCGTGTCGAGCACGTCGCCGATGCCAGCGCCGAGCTCCTTGATTGTCGGCAGCCAGCTGTCGCCAATCCCGATTCCGATGGCCTTGAACTTGTTGCCGATGATCGCGAGCGCGTTGCCCGTCGTCTCCGCGCGGACGAGATATTCCCGGAAGGCCGACCCCGAATAGTCGGCTTCGTTGGCGACGAGCGCGAGCTGGCGACGCAGCTCGCGGGAATCGTTGATCAACGGCATGAGCGCCCGCGCCTCCTTGCCGAAGACGCCAATCGCCGCGGAGAGCCGCTCGTGCTCGGGCAACTTTTTGATACGCTCGAACACGTCAAGCATCGTGCCGACGGCGTCGCTCTTGAACGCTTTCGCCATCTTGCTCGCATCGAGGCCAAGAGCCTTGAACGCGACCCTCGTCCGCTTCGGAGCGTTGGCAGCGTCCGCAAGCGCCATACCCATGTTGCGGAACGACGTCGCGGCAACCTCGGTTTCACCGCCGGCAGCAATCATGGCGCCGCCAAAGGCCAGAGACTGCGTTGCGGTGAATCCGAACATCTCGCCCTGCGCGGCGACCCGCTTCGAGAAGTCGACCAGATTGGGAGCGGAGGCGGCCGTGTTGTTGCCGAGCTGGTTGATCGCATCGGCATAGAGGCCGACCTGGTCGACATTCATGTTGAGCTGGTTCTTGATCTTGGCGAGGGCCTCCGACGTTTCGCCCTCGCTGACCTCCCAGGCGACAGCGACCTTCGCGACCATCTCGGAGAATTTGCCGAGCTCGTTGATAGGAATGTTGGACTGCCCCGCCGCGGCGTAGATCGATGCGATACCGGCAGCCGAGTTCGGCAGGACCCTCGACATCGCAAGGATCTCGGAGCGGATCTGCGAGAGCTGCGCTGGCGTGCCGTCGATGACCTTGCGGACATCGGCAAATGCTTCCTCGAACTTGATCGCCGCCCCGACCGTCCCGCCCACCGCCTTGCTGACGCCGATATAGCCCGCGCCGATCGCCAGCGCGCCGCGCAGCATGCCGCCACCGAAAGCACTGGTGCGCCCGACGAGGGCGCCGTTCATGCGGGTCGCCCGATTACTGAGGCGATCAAGCGCGGCGCCGACGCCGCGGGCCGGACCGGACACCATGTCCTGGAGCGAAACGATCAGCTTGGAGGTGAGTGTCGTCATGTCACGGCTTTCGCGGCGTCAGCAGATCAGCGACCTCGTCACGCCAGCGGATCGCCTCCGTCGGCGTCATGGCCGTGATCTCGGAAAGAGGGGTGTTGAGCTCCCGACAGAGCCAGGCGGTCAGTCGCCGCCACCCTCGGCGATGACTGTGAAAGGGCGAAGCGCCTTGTCGCACTTCGCATAGTCCGGCAGCGACAGCTCGGCGATTTCCGGCTGGGTCGCGCCGGAAAGCTGCGCCATCAGCAGGGCGGCGGCGCCATGCTGCCCCGCGTCCCGGCCGACATTCTCGATGGCGATCAGATCCGCGAGCTTCGGTTCGCGGAAGCTGAGGCTGTCGGCATCCTTTCCCGCCAGCTTGTAGGTGCGAGAGAACTTGACTTCGATTGCGTTGGTCATGATCCCGCCCCTTACGCCAACAGCGCATCGCGGATGGCGCTCGTCTGCGAGACGCCGCCGATCGAAACATCGAACGGTGTCATCTCGATCAGGACGCGGCCATCGACCTCAAGTCGGTAGTAGCGCAGCGTGATCGCGTGATCGTTCTCGCCGACCTCGCCCGGCTTCCACGAGCCGTGATCATTCTTGATCAGCATCCCGCGAATATAGGCAGTGGCGTTGACGATCGTGCCGTCCTCGTGCGCCAGCGCGCCGGTCGCCATGTATTCCTTCTCGACCCCAACGGCGAGGCCGAACAGGACGATGGTCTGCGGGTCGAAACCGACGAGCTTGAAGGAGCTCTCCGGCTTCTCGTAGCCCATGTTCACGTCGATCGGCATCATCATGCCGGCATTGCGCATTTCCTCGACCTTGACGGTCGGGACCGGCAAGGTGATCTCGCTGGCCTGGCCGATCTTGGAGACGCGATCGGCGAAGATGGTGCAGTTGCGCAGGATGTAGCGCGGCATGTCCGAGTTCGAAGCCATGGCGGCCTCCTTTCAGATGCGGGGAAGGATGAGGATGACGCCGGCAGAAACCGGCGCCCGGGGAGGCGTCAGCTGCCCAGCGAGCCGGAGCTGATCTCCTGCGCCACCTGGTTGAGCAGCAACTCATAGGCGGCGATGTTGCGATGGCTGGTGATCCGGACATCGACCATTGGCGTCGGCGGCTCGAACTTGACGCCCAGCTTGACGATTCCCTGCGCCAGCTCCTCGTCGGTGTTGCTGTCGAGAAGCCAGACGTCGGAGCCGGGCAGGATCGCGCCCTCGAGCTCCATCGTGCGGAGGTAGGCGCGGCCGGCCTCGATCAGGAACTTCAGGTTGGCCTTGGTGAAGGGGCGATCGACGAATTCGATATAGGCCGCCTCGAGCGCCTCGTTCACGGCATCCGCCGTGCGGCGAACCGAGACGAACTGCCAGAGCAGATCGCTGTCGCAGGTCCACACACCCCACAAACGGAAGCCGGTATTGTTGATGTTGACGATGGTGTTGACGCGGTTCTCGTTCAGATAGTTCGACTGCGCGCCATACTCGATCGGCCGGTTGATGCCGACGATGCCGGCGACATCGACGTTCGAGCCGGCCCACCAGAAGCCCTGCTCGAGATCCATCTTCGCCTGGCGGGCCGCCCAGATCGGCGACGACGGCTGCGGCACATTGACGGCAAGCTCGGTGTCGAACTTCAGCACCTTCGGATCGCAGATGAAGATGCGCCCCGAGTTGATCAGGCCGCGATACTGCACCGCCGCCTGGTCGGTCGTGTCCGGGCCGTCGACATAGGCCATCGCCTTGAGGCTTTCGGCGACGCCCATCAGCTCGGCGACGACCGGATTGATGGTCGCCCCCTTGGTCGCCGTCGCCGCGGCGCCGGTGCCGGCCCCGGTGATCGTGACCGTGATCGTCCCGGTATAGCCGTAGCCGGGCTTGGTGACGAGGATCGACGTGATCACGCCGGCCTCGATGACGGCTTTGGCCTCGGCGCCAACGCCGCCAGTTCCCGCGATCGCCACGACGGTCGTTCCGTCGACATATCCCGTTCCGCCGGTCGTCACGGCGATGGACGCGATACCATCCGCCGGCGAAGTCTGGGTGAAGCCTGGCGCGAGAAGCAGCTTCGGCTTGTAGAGCCCATCGGAGACCGCGCGGCGAAAGGCATGCACGCCGGAAAAGGCGACCTGGCTGCCGACGAGATTGGCCCAGGTATCGGCGACCGTCGCGCCTTCCTCGACGCGCACCATCACAATCGGGCAGCCGACCTGGTCGAAGATGCTGTCGATCGCATCGGCGAGCGTTCCGTCGCTGCCGAGGCCGTCGGCATCCTGCGGCCGCAGGATCGGAATCGGCTTGTTGAGCGGGAACTTGACCGCGTCGGCGTCCTCGGCCGTGCCGATCAGGCCGATGACGGCCGTCTGCGCGGTACGGACGAGCACCGGCGTTTCGGCGCTCTGGAATACACGCGTGCCATGGTGGAAGGACACAGAAGCCATATTCGGCTCTCCTTTCGAGGCGGCCCTGCGGCCGGGTGGATGTCGTGCTGGTTGCTGGCTATCCGGGCCAGCCGGCCGTCAGAGCGCGGCGGCGAACCGCCACAGCGCCGCGCGCTGTTCGTCGGTCCAGCCCTGGACGCCGCCGAAGGTGATCGAGATCAGATGCTCGAACTCGAAGGTGCCGGCGCCGGCGAGGAGCATGCGGGCGCCGAACTGCTGGCCGGCCGGCAGCGTTGTGATGAACGCCTCGAAGGCGGCCGGAATGGCGCCGGCCTGCACTGCCGCGAGCGCTTCCGCCTCGGTGATCAGCCCATAGTCCGGCATGGCGAGCGCCTGGAAGAACTGCCGGCGCGAGATCTCGCTCGGCGGCGGCGGTAGCGGCGGCTCCGGCGCCGGCGGCGGCGTAAAGACGCCATCGGCATAGAAGTCGCCGATATTGGCCGTCTCGCTCGCGACGGCAGCGGCCCCCTCGGGCGGCACCCAACCATCGCCCGCGAGGACAACATTCGTGACGATGCCGCCATTGATGACTGAAGTGCGCATCAGAAACGCTCCTCGACTACAAGCAGACCGTCCGAACCAGCCCCACCCGTTCGAAGGTTCGCATAGGCTCCGCTGCCCCCTGCTCCGTACCCGGTGCCAGCGATGCCGTTGTTCTGCGAAGCCCTCGGCGCGCCGCCAGTCCCCCAAAGTGAGCCCAACCCGCGAAGCGGCGAATTGTCGATGTCCGGATAGTCAGGGAGCACCGCGAGCATAGCGTACCCGAACAAGGCCAGCGCGGAGATCGTCGCCGGTCCGGGCGGCGCCGCCCGGGGAGGGATCTGAGCGGAGGTCGTCGCGCCGCTACCCGCAGGCCCCCCGGGCAGCACAAGGAGGTCTCCAAAGGAGGTGGTTCCTCCACTGCCTCCATTGCCGCCGCTGGAACTCCCTCCGGGACCGCCCGCTCCGACTGTAACCGAGACCGAAGACGGGACGTCGGCCGCGTCGAAGAGGGCCTCGCCACCATAGGCACCCCACCCGCCAGCCCCTCTACAACTGGCTCCGTTTGCGGTTCCACCGCCACCACCGCCAGCGCCGACGCCCCGAACCAGTATTTTCTTCGCCTTCGGGTCTTTGACGAATGTCCCGCCAATACCGAAAACCGTAGTCTTCACGCCGCCGCCGCCCAGCGCGGCGATTTGCTCGGCGCCGCGCTCCACCGTCAGCAGTTTGTCTGGCGCATTACCTGCCTCGGCCTCGGCCTTGGTGGCGATCGCCGACGACGCCAGCATGGCGAAGGTGAGGATGTTGTCCGGCACCATGCCGGCGGTCAGCCTGCCGAAGCCGAGCGCATCGCCAACCCGGCGCAGGAACGTGTCATTCGCCAGCGCCGAAATGTCCCCCGGCGAGCCGATCGAGGCGGCCGCGCGGCCGATCACCGTCAGCGCGTCGCTGTCGCGCAGCTTGGCGTTCGTGATGATCTTGTTCGCAAGGTCGGCAGCCTGGATGAAGGCCGGGATCCAGAGCGAGCCGTTGAACTTCGCGAACTGGTTGGTCGCGGCGCCGGAGAAATCGACGCCCTGAAGACTTCCGATGCTGTGATTGTGAACGAAGGCCGCCTTGCCCGCGAGCGCATCGGCCAGGCCGATGATCGCCGCCATCGTGTGCTCGTGATCGGACGGAGCCTTGCCGAGCACATCGGCCACGACCGTCGCCATGTCCTCGTCGATCATCTCCAGCGACAGGATGAGGCGAGGCAGATCCTCGCTCTTCATCAGATTGCCGACATTCGGCAGTCGGTAGCCCCGGTTCAGCGTCCTGTTGTCGATCGCCATTCTTCTCTTCCTCAGACCGCCGTTGCCGCAGCGCGTTCATCCGCCACCGAGGGCCGCGCCGCAGGCGTGCCGGTCAGCGTCAGGCGCACCCGGCCCTCGACGGCCGTGTGCGGGTTGCGCTCATAGGTGCGCTCGATCCAGCCATCGTTGAGCGGGGCCGAGACTGTGGCGGCCAGCACCTGCCAGTTGTCGTCGGCCGCATCGATCTCGACGACGAGGGACGACCCGGCCGGCAGCTTGGTCTTCAGCGTATTGGCGAAGCGGATCGCCGACCCCATCGGCATGGCGCGGCTGACATAGGTGCCGGTCGGCCGCAGCTTGCCTGCGACCAGCATGGCGCCCGGATAGAGTACCGGCGAGACCTTGGCGCTGCCGGCGAGGATCGCACGGAGCACGACGCTCTCGGTGATGTAGCTGGTCAGTTCCATCACCTGGCCGGCGTCGAGCCGGATCACTTCGCCGCCCGGCCGCTCGATCTCGAAGCGGATCGAGGCTGCGGCGGTCGGCAGCTCGGCCGTGGCGCGCACCATCAGGTCGGAGCAGTCAACGAGCGCATGCGTGCCGAGGCTGACGACCCGCGTCACCGGATCGAACTTCGCCGCCACCAGGCGGAACGTCAGGTCTTCCGCCTGATGCGGCGTCCAGGTCTTGGCGTTGGAGGACGAGAGCAGCACGCCGATCGTGTAGGGCTGGGCGGAGAGGAACTGCTGCGCCGCCGTGTCGAGATCGCCGATCCGGGCGATCGAGAGCGAATGCCTGATGTCGTCGGTCTTGACGACAACAGCATATTCGACGTCGGCCGGCAGATAGACCGGCATCGGGAAGCGGATCGCCGTCCAGGCGCCGAGCACGACGGCTGCCATGTCGACGAAGGCCGACGTGATGACGCTGGTGGTCGGGATGCCGTTCTCGACCTCGACCAGCTCGACCAGGACGCCCTTCGCCGCGTCGCCGGCGGCACAGAACTTCAGGTCGACACCGGCGAGGTGACGACCCTCGGTCAGCGTGAAGGTCTGGGCCAGCGGATCGGCGCCGGAGGTGCCCTGCACCGTCTGCTGCTGCCAGCGCTGGATCGTCGTGACGCGACGCATCACGTCGATCTCGATCGTGCCCTGGCCGACAAAGACCGCCTCGGCCGTGGTGCCCGCCATGCCCGTCGCCTTCACCGACTTGGAGCCGGCCGGGACGTTGGCGGGGATCGTGAAGCTGCCGGCGATCTCGCCATTGGCGTCACCGACCGGCGGGCCGGCGGGCGTCACGTCGAGCCCGTCGAAGGTCAGGCTTTCCAGGATCTCGCCAACGCCAAACCCCTTCACCTGGAACGCGATCGAGATCGGCCGCAGGAACTCGAGCAGCTCGGTCCGCTCGTCGACCAGCTGGGTCGCGACGGTGGTCCGGCTGGAATTGCCGGAGCCGAACTGCCGCGTCACCGGCGACGTCCATTCCGTCGCCTCCTCGGTCCAGAAGTCGACGGCAGGATTGATCGTCATCGCGCCCGGCAGCGGCTCGAAGTTCGCATAGGGGTTGATGAGCATGCAGGCGGTGACGCGCTCCTGCCGGACGATCACCTCTTCCGTCCAGGCGAGCGTCGCCGGCGCGGTCAGCGGCGTCGCGTAGAAGGTCGGGTCGATAGCGAGCTGGCAGGAGCCGTTGAAGACGGCGGCCGTCTGCGGTTCGCCGGGGTCGCGGTAGCGATCCGAGGTGAAGGGATCAACGAAGACACCATGCTTCGCCACCGGCTCTCGGCTGTCGATATCGCGACGCAGGCGCTCCAGCGCGATCAGGTCGGTCTGATCGATCAGCATGTTGTACATGCGATCGATCTTCCAGAACGGATAGGCGCGGACGCCATCATTCACGACGCCCGGCTTGCCCGTCCAGGTGTTGGTGATCGTGGCAAGCGGCAGCAGATCGGCCGGCGCCTGCGGCGCGACGGGATGCGAGCGGTTCGACTTGCCGGGCAGATAGACGGCCTGGCCGTTCTGGTCGAGGCAGAGAAGATCGATGCGCGGCAGCTTCCAGGCATAGGAGACGAAAACCGCCTCGCCGGTGACGCCGCCGGCGATCTCGATCGCATCGGCGAAGACCTGGCTCGGCGTGACTGCCGCGAGATGTCGATACTTGACCGTGTAGCTGGACCCGCCGAGCGGCTCCGCGCCGCCCGGCGCCCAGGAGATATGATCGCCGGAGCGGACATAGTCCGTGCCGGCGGCATAGGTCGTGCCGCCCTGCTTCACTTCGAGGATCTGCGTCACGCCGGTATTGGAAAGCAGATCCGAGGTGTTGTTCGGCGTACCGCGCGTGACGGTCTCCGTCACTTCCTTGGTGACGATCACGGTCGAGACCGAGGCGATCGGGCCATGGTTGAGCGGCAGCGTGATGGTGCCGCTACCGTCGAATGTGTGCGGCTCGGACGCGATCAGCTCAAGGTCGAAGGTCTCGAACTGCGCATGCCGCATGGCGGCGCCGCGCGATCGCTTGAAACCCCAGATATTGGCGACGCCTTCCGAGATCGAGAAGACCTGGTCATCGCCGACCTTGCCGAGCGCCGTCACCCGGCAGCCATCGACGATGTAGGGGCCATTGGCGTCGCGATCATAGGCGGCGATCGCCTGGTTGATGCCGGAAAGGCTCGGCGGCGGCGTCTGGTCGATGATGACGCCATCCGAGAGCAGATAGACCGAATAGAGGTCACCGGCCTCGCCATCGCCGGCAAAGCCCCAAGCGACGCTTTCGACCGAGCGCGCGGCGCCGGCCTCGCCCTCGCCCTCGGGACCGGGATGCAGGCCGAGCAGCGACGGATCTTCCACCTCGGTGATGACGGTCGTGAGCAGCCGCACGCCGATCGCGACATCGCCGGCCATCGGCACGGCCGTGAGCGTGGCGGCGGCGATGTTGCGGATATCGCCACGCACATAGATGCGGCCCGGCGCCAGGATGACGGTGCCCGCGGCGACATCGACGACGACGTCGGCGCCCTCGATCCGGTCGCCGTCCCGCGCCACCAGGTCGCCGACCCGCTGCACGCGGCGGCCGAGGATGGTCTGGACCTCATTGATCTCGGCGCCTTGCGCAAGGCGATCCTCGCGCACGATGACGCCGGTCCAGCCCGGATTGGCCGGAGCGCGATCATAGGCGGCGGGCAGTCCGGAAGAATGCTCGTGATCCATCAGAACCTCAGAAGAATGCGCACGCGCTCGCGCACGGTGCGGCCGAACTCGATGTCGATCGGGGTCGAAGCAATCTCGGGCAGGCTGGCGTTGAGTTCGCCGGGGCCGAGCCAGAGCGCGCCGGGGCGAGCCGGGTCGGCCGGCACGCCGGAAAGGATGAAGGAGACGGACGCAGCTGAACTGCCGAAGCCGTCGCCGAACTCGGTCAGCGCCTCGACCAGGACGATCTCGGCACCGGAGGCGACGGGCGCATAGTTGAGGCCGCCGAACTCGTAGGGACCGCTCGCGACCTGGGCGACGCGGCGATGCACGCGGGAGCGGCGATAGCCGATGACGTCGCCGGCGGCGTCGCGGAAGCAGGCCCAGGCGGTGCCGACCGGCACGCCGAGCAGCATCAGGGCCGAGCGGGCATCGCCGCCGAGGTCGTCCCAGGCGATGTCGGGCCATTCGATATCGAGCCAGGCCGGCTCGGCATCGCCGGTCGGCTCGATCCAGACACCGAGCGCGACCAGGTCTGCCTCGGTCATCGCATGATCGAAGCTGTTGCGCCGGCCGAAGGACCACTTGGCGCCGCCGTCGCGAATCGCAACGCCAGAGGACGAGCCGTAGCGCGAACCGCTCCAGCGGCCTCGGCCATATTCCAGCGCCCGGACGTCATAGCCGTGGAAGCCGCGCCAGAAGACCGAGCGGAGCGGCGTCGACAACTCGGCCACGCCCTCGATCGGCTCCAGGTCGACCTCATCGTCGCGGATGCGATCGAGATGGAGCTGGAACAGGTTCCAGCGCGTGCGGCGGACTGGCGCTTCCTCGATCTCGGCGGCATAGCCCAACCAGCCGAGCGCGCGATCGACGGCCGCCGGCGTGCCACGGACGCGGGTCCAGGCGATGCCCTCGGGGATCAGCTCGTAGAGGTTCGGAACATAGGGCGTCAGCTCGCCGAGGCCGTACTCGTAGACGAGATAGGGCAGCATCGTCGGCGTCGGCGTGAACTTGATGCCGTGCAGACCGGTGATGGCGCCGTGGACGCGCGGCGTCACGTCGATCGCCTCCGACAGCGCCCGCTCGAACGCCGTCGAGGAGGATGGCAGCAGATGGACGGGCGATATCACCGGTCACGCCCCATCAGCGCGAGGTCGATCGCGCCAAGCGCCACGGCACGCCCGGGCGGCACGATGACGTTCGCGGCCGGCGTCACGATCTCGACGCGCTGGACGCCGGACTTCATCAGCCGGGAGAGCAGCCATTCGCGCGTGAGGTCGAAGCCGAGGCCGCCTTCGTTTGCCCAGTCCGTCCGCAGCGCCGGGACAAGTGCCTCGACGAGCGATGCCGACGCGTCCGGCAGCAGCCAGATCCGCGCGGCGACGTCGATCGTGTCCGTGACGGCGGCGATCACCTGGATCGTGTCATTGACCATGCGAACGGCCGGCGCGTTGACGGCCGCCGCGACGAGCGCCAGGAGGCCGGCGTCGGCAACGCCATTGTTGTCGGCGGCGATCACCGCGATCTGGATCCGCGGCGAGGTGCCGTCGCGATAGACCGCCGCATCGGCGACCCGGAGCGAGGCGCCGAGTGCGACGGCGCGATAGCGCGGCTCGGTGCCGCCGGTCGAGCGCCCCTGGATGATGAGCTGCGTCCGCAGCCGAAAGCGATCGTCGCCCTCGTCGGGCAACCGCGCCGCGTCATAGAAGGCGGCGAGATGATCGAGATCCGCGCCGCGCGCGAAGGCGAGCAGATTGGCCCGCACCGCATCGTTGATCCGGGCGCGCAGCAGCAGTTCACGATAGGCCGCCGCCTCGGCAACGATCTTGACCGGGTCCGTCTCCAGCGAGCCGACGTCATAGGCGATGCCGGCCGCATCGAAGCGCGCCTGCGCATCCGCCATGACGGCGGCGAGGAGCGCCTCGAAGTCGAGCGTTGCGATCGCCTCCGGCGGCGGGAAGGCGGCAAGATCGATCGTGGTCATGTCGCGCCCCCGGCAATCGGAATGATCATCGACGCGTCGCCGCCTTCAGGCGTGAAATCGCCGAGATGGCCTCGCGGGTAGTAGACGCCCGACAATTCGAGAGAGAGGGCGCCGCTGGCCGACGCCGTGGTCAGCTTGCAGCCGAGAACCGCATAGCGCGGCTCCCACCGCGCGATCGCCATCACAGCCGCGGAATAGATCGCGAGGATGACCTGATCCGTCATCGGGCGGTCGATCAGGTCGAACAGCTCGGACCCGAACTCGCGCCGCATGACGCGGGAACCGATCGGCGTCGTCAGGATCACGCCGATCGACTGCCGGACATGATCGAAGCCGGAAAGCACCGCTCCGGCATCGCGACCGAAGCCGGAGGACGCCATGTCAGCCGGCCTTCTTGTCGGTCGCGGGTGCCGCCCGCTCCGCCTTCGGCAGCGAAAGCTGATCGCCATAGGGCGGCAGGAACGGCCGCGCCACGGCCTCGGCCATCTCGACGGCCTTGGGACCGGCGGCATGCCAGGTCCCGGCATAAAATCCGGACGTGTTGACGATGACCTTCATCATGGGGCTCCCGTTTGCGGTCATGGATCTAGTGCGGGGTCTTGGTGTCGGACCCGCCGGGGGTGACGCCGCTATGGACGTGCGTGTCACCGATATTCGTGCCGTTGTGCGCGACGCCCTCCCCCTCAATGGCAAGGGCGCCCTTGATCGTGACATCGCCGACGATCTCGACCTTCCCGTTGCCGATGGTCATCCGGGTTCCGCCATGGACGATGACGGCCTCGGGCCCGTCATGCGGGCGCGGGTTGGCGTTCGAATGGGTCGAGAAGTCGATCACGCCGTCGGTCAGATCGCCGCTCTCCGAAACGACATCCACCTGCTGGCCGACCGTTGGCGGGATGTGCGTGGACGTGCCACCGGCGGAGATCTCCTTCCAGGGAATCCAAGGCGAGAGATAGGGTTTGTCGCCATTGCCGATCCGGACCCGCGCGAGCCCCTTGGCGTTGTCGACAACGGTCACCGTTCCGGTGCGCCGGCGATTGCGCGACCGCCGGGCCTGCTCGGCGAGCCTGCGCTCGATCTCGACGATCCGTTCGAGGAGGCCCATCGCTACGGCGCCTGCGTGACAGTCACGCCGAGGATATCCGGACCCGTCGCCTCGGCGGGAAGCGGTGGCAGGATGGCCAGAGCGCGCGCCTCGTCCAGCGTCAAGCCGAAGCGGCGGCGCGCCGCGTCGGCGTCGGATCGACCGGCTGGATCGCCCAGGAGCTCACGAAGCTTCTCCAGATAGGGATGGCCGGTCTCCTCCATCCTGGCGAGGAACGCCGCCCATACCGATGTCGGGGCGATCGGCGCGGCGAAGACCGGATCCGGCAACAGGTCGAGCGTGATGACAAGCTGGTGCGCGGCGATGCGCGTTCCGCTCGCGGCGTCCGAGGTCCGCTTCCTCTCGATCTTCAGGACCGAGGACGACAGACCGCGCCAGATCTCCGCCCAGGCATTGTCGGGGTCGGAGAGGGCCGCGGAGATCTCCCGACCGACACAGTCCAGAAAGAACTCCAGCGCGGGATCGGTGGCCGGTATGCCGATCCCGATCACCGTGCTCGCACCGGTCTCGGCATCCGTCTCGGTCATTGCTGCCGTGATGCCGGCCTCAATCGTCAGTTCGGTCAGTCCGGACTTGTGCAGCGATCGGAGATCAATCCGATCCTCGATCTTGCTGCCGTCGACATAGACGGCGACGAACGGGCTCTCCTGATCGGTGCGAAGGCTGTCATCGGCGGCGATGTCGATCGCGCCGATCTGGCTGTCGAGCACATTGCCGCCGACCAGGGTCCTGCCCTTCAAAGCCTCGATCGTGGCGATCCGCAGCGCAATGCGTGCCAGCATCACTTGGCTCCGAGCGTGAGAACGATGAGGTTCGAATAGCGATCGCTGACCACCGCCACTTCGAACCAGGGCCGGCCCGCGCGATCATTGGCGCGGACACTGTCCCCCTGACGCGGCATCGGACCGGCATAGGTCGAGCGTTCGATGAAGAGCTCGGCCTGGCCGAGCGCCAGCCGGGACCGGTAGCGATCGGCGTTATCGCCGACGGGCTTGGAATCATCCCCGCCAACATGCAGGACGGCGTCGATGTCGACGGCCGGGCGGGCGGGATCGACGACGCCGCCTGTCAGGAAGGACAGGCGAACCGACTCACCAAAGGCGAGGCCGATCCTGCGATCGACCGCCGCCTCAAGATCTCGCCAGCCCGTCATATCGTCAGGCCGACAGAAGGACGACGCCGGTCGCCGACGGATTGGCCGCAGCTGCCAGCGCATAGCCGATCTTGGGATTGGCGCCGGAATTGTCGGCCGTGGTCGCCTTCGTTCCGTCGAAATAGATCACGGCGCCGACGGTCCAAGCCTGGCCGGAGGTCTTGGCGAGCTCGTAGACGCCGGAGCGACTGATTTCGACAGGCTCGCCGGACTTGGCGTCGAAGCCGGCGACGCCGAACAGCTTGCCGACCAGAACGCCGGCGCCGGACACGACATCGGCGGGAGCGGCAACGGTGACGGTATCGCCGCGCTGGATGAAGTTCTTCATCGCATCGGTTCCTTTTGGGATCGAGGTGAGGGATCGGGAAGTCGAGGCGGGGCGCTAGGCCCCGCCGGGTGACAAAGCGGGGGGAGCCGCTAGGCGCCGGGGTTCTTGTAGGCGAAGCGGGAATCGGTCGCGCCGCAGCCAAAATCGTGCTCGACCGACATGGCGAAGCCCTGCTGGCCGAACGGCTCGTCCATGCGGACGCGCGGCGCCTCGTAGCCCTCGAGGTAGCCCCAGCGATAGTTCGAGCCGGCGGCCGGGTCCGCGAGCAGATACCAGGCGTTCCCAGTGAGTTGCGAGCTTTCCACCGGCTCCAGGCGACCCGAGAAGATGTTGACGTTGGCAACCGTCGCCGGCGTGATCGATGCCAGCAGCTTCTCCGCTTCGGTCAGCTTGTCGGGTCCGACCAGCAGGATCTTCGGCGAGTTCGAGAGCAGCGGGTTGCCCGACGAGCTCTTCTGCTTCGACATCGCCGCGCGTGCCTTGCCGACATTGTCGACGTCGATCGCGGTGCCGGCGGCGGCGAGGTTGGCGTGGTCCGCGTGGAACACATCCTTGTTGTCGGCGAGCTTGCCATTGAAGGCGGTCGCGTAGAACGTCACCTCCTCGAACAGCGCCACCGAGGCGCCGTAGCTCGAGAGCAGTTCGCTGATCGCGCCGAGATCGTCATTGATCAGCATCTGCCGGGTGACGCGGAGCGCGATGGCGTAGCTGAAGGCCCGCACCTGCTCCTTGCCCTCGGAGAAGCTGCCATACTTGATCTCGCCCGTCTCCAGGACCTGCTGTAGCATCGGGAAATCGCCGATCTTGACGGTCGTGTCGGGCCGGAAGTCGCGGAAATTGCGCTTGCGGGCGAAGCGCTTGAACGTCGGCTGCGCCAGCGCGTAGCGCTGCTCCAGCGTGCGATTGATGGCGCCCTCGAAGATGATCGGGAAGTCCGACGTCGAGTGGGAGGCACGGGTGAAGATGTCGTCGACCTGGCGCGCATTGAGCATGCGCCCGCCGCGGAAGTTCACGCTGTCGGCGGCGAGATCGACGAGGCCACGGCCCATATACTGGCGGGCACCTTCGCTCGGCCCGGACTGCGGAAGGGGCGCGCCAAGGCCGTAGGAGAGCGCCTCGACCATGAGGCCGCGACGCTTCTCCGCCTCTTCCATGCCGACCTGGGCGCGGACGTTGCTGTCGGTCGGCGCCGCCGCCTCCTGCGCGACCATGTGCTCGAGGAGCGCGGCGCGGAAGTCATCCACGGCAGTACCGGAGCGGACATGCTCCGCACCGAGCTCCGGCGCACGGGCCCGCTGGGCAAGGTCCGTGATGGTCGAAACGCGCTCGCGCTCGGAGCGAACAGCCAGCGCCGCAGCCTCGGCAGCGGAGCCGGAGCCAGGACGGGACCGGGTCTCGCCCTCTTCGGCCTCGCGCTCGGCGATCTCGGCCTTGACCTCCTCGATCTCGGCGAGGATGCCCTCGTGATCCTGTTCGATGGCGCGGACGGCGTCCGCCTCCATGCCGTTATCGATCTCGCCAAGCTTGGCGGCGGCACGCGCGTTGAGCGTCGCAAGCGCCGCCCGCAGCTGCTTCAGGGTCCGCATCGGGACATTCCTTTCGTCTTGAGGTTTGCCTTGCCGAAGGGCAGGCGACGGCGTTCCGCCAGGCTGGCGGTAATCGACAGGAGATGAATTTCAGTGAGGAGCCGGGCTAAAAGCCCAAGGCCCGGCTGCGCATGCGCATGCGGGCGAGCGCCGCGGCCGCGATGCCGCCGCGATCCGCGAACTCGACGGGGAAGATCGGGGCAGCGGCCCTCACCTGCGCGCCGACATCGGCGGGTACCGTGACGAACGAGATCTCGCTCGGCGTCCAGCGCTCGACGATGTGCTGCTCGACCTGCCCCTTCTTCTCCGGCTCGACGACGCGGATCTTGTCGATCGAGTAGCCGACCGAGACATTCTTGATGATGCCGTCGGAGACCAGGCCAAACATGCGATCGGCGCGCTCGTCGAGGCCGGCGGCTGGGAAGCGGACAGTTGCCTTGCCCTCCTTCCCCTCAATCCAGGCACGCTCGACAACGCCGACCTGCGAGAAGGTCGTGTAGGTCGAATGGCTGTCGAGCACCGGGGCGCCGGCATTCATGCGGGAGAGGTCGATTGCCGCGCTGCTGACCACAAGGGTCTCATCGAAGGGAACGACCGTGTCCCAGCCCGCATAGCGACGACGACGCACGGTCGCGCCCGTCGTGAATACCAGCGTGACAGTGCGCGCTTCGATATCGATCGTGTCCCGACCGATCGACTGCTGACGCACCTGAAGCGGCAAGGCTTCCGGCATCCTTCGGGATTGCTGTTGGCTCATGGCGTGTCCTCGCTATCGGCCTTGTCGTCGATCTGCTGCTGGACCTGGCCGGCCTGCGAAATGCGACGCGGATCGCTGTCCAGGATGATGCCGAGCTTGTCGAGCTTCTTGTTGTCCTCGGCGATCTGGGCGAGCACGTCATCCGGGTTGTAGCCCGTCTCGGCGATGGCCGCGGACAGCGACTTGAAGCCGGCCCGCACCTCCGCCAGCTTCGCGTTCACGTCGCGGCCCGGATCCGCCGAATAGGGTCTGGGCGGCGACCACTCGGCCTCATGGTTCATGTGGTCGATCAGCCCGGCGAAATACGCCGCCTCGAGGAACCACCGCCAGATCGGCTCGCAGAGCATGGGGATGATGACCTGCCACTGCAGTGCCGAGATCATCCGGTTGAACACCTCAATCCCGACCTTGCTGGACGAATAGTTGATCTTGTCGAGGCGCCCCGACAGCAGGGCATGGGGAACGCGGAAGCCGGCGGCGATGGTATGCAGCATCGACGTCTTGTAGGCGTCGTAGGACCCAGTCGCCGCGGGCTGGCTGAACTTGATGTCCTTGCCACCGACCGCATTGTAGAACATGCCCGGCTCGAACTTTTCGACACGGGCTCCCCGGGCATTGTAGACACCGGCCGGTAGCGGCTGCCCATCGGCGCCGCTCATCTCCATGCCGATTGGATCGTTGATATCGCCACCCGTGACGACGCCGACGAGGCAGGCCTCCAGCTTTTTCCTGACCAGTTCGGCCTGCTCGTAGCTGGCGAGGTCATAGAGATCGGCGATCACCGGCGAGCCCCACGGAATTCCGCGAACCTGCGGACGCTGCCGCTCGTAGACGTGGGCGATATCCTCGGCCGGGACCGGGTTCGACTTGATCGACAAGAGCGGGTCGAAGAACGAGTTGCCGGGATGCGCGCCGAACATCCAATAGGCGCGGCGCTTGCGGATCGCATCGAACTCGATCCCCTGGATGACGACCCCGCCGCCGGACTGGATGCCGTCTTTGCTGCTGTCGATCAGGTCCGTTTCCAGCACCTGCAGCTGTAGCGGAACCGGCAGGCCATCCTCGACACGACGACGGCGACGACGCACCAGGCCGTCACCCGACTCGAACATGCCACGCACGGCCAGCGACTGGATGCCGGCGAAGTCGAGCAAGCCATCCGCATCGCAGCGCTTCGACCACGCCGCGAATAGCGCGTTGACCTTCGGATCCTTGGTCCGCGGCACGATGCCGTCGCCGACAGCATGGGTGACGAGAACCGAGAGCGCATTGGCGGCGTGCGGGTTGTTGCGCACCAGGTCCCGCATGCGGTCCCGCAGCAGGCGGCTGGCCTTCGAGACCTCCGCATCGGCGGAGGTCGACGGCGCCCGGATCGACGCCTTCAACCGGCCGCGATCAGCGCCGGCATAATCCCTCGTCAGGACATCCATGGCGGCGCGGTGCCGGATGCGGCGAAGACCTGCCTGCGGCGCGATCCAGCCGACGGCGCGATCGATGAAATTCGCCCTCGTCATCAGAACGCCGCCAGGATGATGCGGGAGGCACCGGACTTCTGTGCCTGCAAGGCTGCCAGCGCCTCGCGCATATCCTTCAGTGAATGATACTCGACCTCCCGGCGTGTCCCGCCGGAATGGAAGACCACCCGCTTCGCGCCCTGCGCGATCGCGTCGGAAAGGGCAGCGATCTGCTCGTCGATTGAGGCCACGGCTATAACCACTCCGAAGGTGCGATCTGGGGAACTCTGGAAACCGGCTTGATCTCGGGCGGCGTCGACAGCTCGCCCTCTCGATGCATCCAGTTCGCGTTGACCATCTGCCGGGCGGCGAAGGCGTAGACCGTGCAATCAAGCGCCTCATGCCGCCGCCCTGGCACAGGGATGAACTGCCGGCTCGGCTGGCCGCGTGCATAGCGGACGACCATCTGCTCGCCGACGAGCTGCTCGAACCACACCGCCGGCAGGCTCTTGGAGAACCGCATGGATTTCGTGCGCGCCAGGCGCCCGAAGATATGGCTCTTGATGCCCTCGACGCCGACGATGAACAGCTTGCCGCCCCGCACGGTCGACTTGGAGCGCTCGATCCACGGCCGGTTTCCGGCCGCGCCCTTGATCGCATAGACGCGCCGCCGGAAGCGGGGGAAGGCATAGCGATAGACCGTCTCCATGGTCTCGCCATCGGAACTGTCGATGCAGGTGGCATCCACCTTGATCTTGCCGCCGAGCGGATGATCCCAGCTCGTGGCCAGAAGCACGTCGAGCTCCGCCCAGGTCGTATGATCGTCGTAGCGGCCCCAGATGACGAAATGCCCGAGCGCGTAGGGGATGCCGTCCTTGTCCCACCCGATCAGTGTCACCTCGAGGCGATCATCCTGCACGTCAACGCCGGCAGTGATGATCAAGACTTCGACCGGTATGCCCGACGTGCCGTCCTCGCCGCCCTCGACAAGACCGAAATCCTCGACCCGGCCCGACAGCTCGACGTCATCGAGCTCGTCCGCGTTTTCCTTCCAGCCCTGCGCCAGGATGGTGTTGACGAAGGTCTGGAGCTTCGACGGATCATTCTTCGCGCCGACGAACTCCTTCGCCAGGCGCCCCCACGATGCGTTCGGCAGCAGCGAGATGAGGGCATTCATGCGGAAGCCGGCGTGGTCCGTTATTTCTGGGCGCGTACGGCTCCAGATGCCGGCCTCCACCATTTCCAGCTTGTGTCGCTCATGGATCGCAGAATCGCACTGCGGACAAACAAGCTCCGCTTTGTGCGGATCTCCCTCGGGCCATCGGATGTCCTTCCAATGGATCTCATAGAAGACACCGCAGCGAACGCACGGCACCTCGAAGATCCTGCCATCGGACTGCTCGTATGCCTGCAGCACATGGCTGGTTTCCTCGTAGACCGGCGTCGAGCCCATCACGATCTTGCGATCGGCGAAGGACAGCGTCCGGCGTTCGGCGAGGATGATCGGCGAGCCTTCCTTCGTCGGGGCCATGCCGTCCGCCTCGTCAATGAAGAGGATGCGGACGTTGTGGCGGCGAAGGTTGCGCGGCGCCTTGGCCGCGATCACCTTGAGCGAGCCACCTGGAAAGCGACGAGACAGCAGCGTATTCCTGCCCCCCTCGTCCACGTCTCCCGTCAGCAGCCCGTTCAAGGCGGGCGAGGCGTCGAAGATCGGCTCGACGTCGGAAACCATGTAGTCGCGGCAGTCGGCCTCGGTCGGCAGCAGCGACAGGATCGGCGACGGGTCATTCGAGCAGAAACTTGCCATCGCGCTCGTCAGCAACGTCGTGAAACCGACGCGGACCGGCTTTACCAGCGTGACGCGCTCGATCGCGCTGTCCCCGATCGCATCGGCGATCTCGCGCTGCGGCGGCCACAGCCGGACACGGCCCGTCAGTGATGACACGCCGTCAGGCAGATAGACCGTCTGCTCGATCCACTCCGAGAGCTTGAGCTTCGCCGGCGGCGTGATCGCTTCCCACACCGCGCGCCGCAGTGTTGCCAGCGCCGTCATAGTCCCTTTCACCAAGCTCGGTCAGCGCCGTGCGGATTTCCCTGTCGATCAGGTCGACGTCGAAGGTGGTGAGATGCGGCAGTTGCTGCCGGCAACGCGACGGAACCGACATCATCATGTTGCGGATCCGCCTCGCGATGGCGACCCATTCGCCGCGCACCTCGGTGACAGTGATCAGTTCCCGGCGGCTGGCGGCATTTTCCATGGCCACCTTGTCCGCCTGCTCCCGCGCCAGCCTGGCACGCTCCGTCGACAGGGCGTCGCCGGCATCGCCACCTCGACCGGCGGCGACGCCGCGCAGGTGGTCGCAGTACAGCTGGACGGACCGCCGAAGGTCGAAGCGATTCCGCCCTGTCTTCGCGATGATTCCACGGTCCGCGAAATCCGAGATCGCCCGCTTCGAAACGCCGAGGAAGTCGGCCAGGTCCATGGCCGTTATCTCGGCGTCGAGGATCGGCGCGCTGGCCTCCTCCGCGGCCGCAACCTCGAGTGGGAGCTCCGCCTCCGCCTGCTCGGCCTGCTTCTTGCGCGCCTTCGCCGCAAAACTGGGGCTGACACCGAAATGCTCGGCCGCCTGGCGCACGGTATGTCCTTCATCCAGGAAGACGACAACCTGCTGCCGAAGCTCTGATGGATACCCTTTGGCCACGTGATTCCGATTCCGATCAAAGGGCGGGGGAATCCCCTTACGAAACTCTGCATAGGCCGATATCCGGCAGTCGCGCTCACCCGCTCGGTGCCGAGGCCGGGGGGAGGACCCGACCGAGGGGGGCATGCCGCGCCTGCGAAGGCCACCCGTCGCCCCTCGCACCTGCGAGAAGCGTCACCCCCTCGCCCTGGTCATCGACGTCCATCGAGGTGCCTTGCCGTACCTGCCTCGCTCGGCAACAGTGATGCTGGGGAGGGCACTCGAATGATGGCGTGGATCATTGGATTTGTGGTGGTGTTGCTCGTTCTGGCCATGCTTGGGCGGAGTAAATGCTCGACGCCGCCGACGACGGACACTCAGTTCAGTCACAAGACGATCACCGATCATGGCGATCTCCGCATTGTGACCGAAGCCTCGATGCGAGAGTACAACCCTCACGCCTACCGGTTTGATGGCTTGGCGTACCCGGAGTTCCGCATCACCTATGCGGATGAAGATGGGGTCGTGACGGAGCGCGAGATCTACGTCGACGGCTGGCGAAAGCGCGGAGCCGTGACGTACTATTTCTGCTGGTGCTTCGAGAGAGATGATCGCCGTACGTTCCGTTCGGATCGGATCCTTGAGATCGTCAATGTCCAGACGGGAAGACAGATCAAGGACATTGTCGCCTACAGGACACGCTAAGCTCACTCCTTGACTAGGGCATCAGCTTCGCCAACGCCTTTTCGACACGGTCCTTCAGCACTTGGCCGGCCACGTCCTTGAACGCGGCGGCTGTCGCGCCCGTCAACATCTCCTTCGGGATGAACACACCCGACCGCGCGTAGCTGTATTGCCGCCCCTTCGACCGGTTGCGGAAGAACACGTGGCCGTTCCACTGCGGGACCGGCGTGCGGCTCGGGAATGCTCCGCCCATCATGAAGGACCGCGGATAAAGCGTGCGCTTACCGAAGGGCTTGGCGACGACGCCGGGCGCTGTCTCCTTCGGATCGAGATATTTGAGCCGGATGTTCCCGCCTCGCGTTACCATGTCGTAGGAAAGGCGCTTGCCCCCCGCCTTCGCCACCTCCACCGCCGCAACGATCACACGCCGCTGCAGCCCGGTTTGCTTGGTCAGGTTGCGGATCACCTGCGTCTTGGCGCGATTGCCGACCTGGTTGATGATGCGGGGCATCACCTTCGGGAACTTGGTGTTGAGCGCGACTATCCGCTCACGAAACTGTTCCAGATGAGCATCGGCCCATTTGACGGTGATGGTCGACATACCCCAGACAAACGAAAGCCCGGCACGCTGTCCGCGTCCGGGCCATACTTCGTCCCCGGCGAAGGTCGGTTGCTACCGCCTTCCGGGGGGACCGACCTCGCTCATGACCCTGCTGGGTGCGATGGTGTTCCAGTCCGCTCGTCCTGTCGGATTCGCTATCAGGTGACCTCAACATGGTCAAGCGGCATGAAGACGGGCACCGTTCCACCGAACACGCCGACGTCGCACTTGACGGTGTCCGGATCGCCGCCCTCAACCACCGTGGCAGGGAACCCCTGGAACGGGCCTTTGACGATGAGGACGGGCATATTCGGCAATGGCTTCAAAATGTTAACGGGCTCGCGCTCGTCGTACTCTCCGCTCGCCTCGACGTTCCGAATGCCATCAACGACGGCATCATCCAGGCGCACGACCTCGCTCGACCCATGCCGGATGACGGCCGCCACGCCGGGGATATCGAGCAGCACCCACCAGGCGCCAAGGCGCGAATCGGCCGCGACGAACAGGTATCGCGGATAGAGCGGCACGGTGATTCTCTGCATTGTCGGTTTCTCGCGACGCTTCTTACGCGATTGCGTGCGGTCGGCCCGAAGCCCACCGCGCTTCTTCACGATCGCATAGCGCGTCGTCATCGGCCGATAAACGGTCCAGCCGCGCCGCTCCAGCGCATGCACGGCGCGCCCGTCGCCGCCCGCCACATAGACGATGTACCAGCCTTCACGCCCCGGCGCGCGAACGGCTGCCGCAGACCGCCCGGCGCGGCCCGCCTCGACGATATCCCCGATCCGCCAGACCTTGCCCTGTTCGCTCATGAGACCCGCCGCCATTTCCATTCCCAAGATCATCGTCATCAGCCCGCCCTCGCCTGCTCGTGGCCAGGAGGCCATCGGCTCGGAACCCAGACGAAGGGCATGCCGATCGAGAGCGGCGTGAAGCTGATGCCGTGCCGCGCCATCGCCGCCGTCCAGGCCGCCATTTCCGCCGTGGGGCGCCCATCGACGGCCACCCCGATCTTGACGAGCGCGCCCGTCTCGGCGTCGCTCGGAACGTCGGCGACACGCACGGCATAGCCGGTTCCGCGCTGCATATTTTCAAACATGACCTTGACCGGCCTGCCCGCCGCGACGAGCCGCCAGAACATCGCGAACCATGGCAGCGTGCGGGCAGCGAGCGTGACGGACGACAGCGCCGCTCCGCCGCCTGCGACCAGATGGAAGTTCTTCCATGCCCGCTCTTCGAGATAGTTGAACAGCCGCCTGCCGCCCTTCCTGCGTCCGGCCCGCATCGAGGCAATCGCGGCTGGCATGGCCGCAAGCGCAGCTTCCTGTTCCTCCGACGTGAGCGCCTGCCAGGCCGGGTAGGTGCGGGTGATGACCTCCGCGGCAGTGTCAGGCCACACCTGCCACGCCGACGTGATGAACCGCGTATCGGCCCATGCTTCATTGGCAATGCGTGCAGCCTTCTCGCCGGCCGTCTCCTTCACGGCCACACCAACCCGCGCCCCGCGCGCCTCTCTCTCTTCATCGTTAGATAAAGGGATCGTTCTTATGGGTATCGACCCAGAGCCGATACGGGGGTGTCGGTGGAGCCGATAGGGGGGTGTCGGTATATCGACAGGGGGGGGGTCGACGCCATCTTCTTCCTCCTCCAATTCATCATCATCCGTGATGAATTCGGCCGGACGAACATCATCGAGCAGCACGCGATATTCACTGGCGCGATCGCCATTGTCCTCGCGAACGAGACGGCGTTGCTCGATGTAGCCGAGCTCGACAAGAAGCTTCACGGCGGCATTGATCGTCGAAGGCACACAGCCGAGCTGCTTGGCCATCTTGACCTGGCTGCGCGTGCACCAGCCATGCCGGTCTGTATGGCTGCCGAGAATGCCAAGCACGTTCAATGCCTTGCCCTTCAGGCGCGGGTCCGTGAAGGCAGTCGCCAGCGTGATGGAGAGACGCGGCCCGGTCATGCCGATGACTTCCTCTGGTCGAGCGGACCGCGCGCCGGCGCGAGGCCGAGGCGCTCCGCATGCCGCGCGATGCCGTGCAGGACGGTGGTGTGATCGCGGTCGAGAAACTGGCCGATCTGCGGCAGGGAGAGCCGCGTTTCCTTGGCGGCGCGATACATGATCTCCTGCCGCGCGCGGGCGAGCGCGCCATGACGGCGATGCGAGAACAGCTCGTTTTCGGTGAGACCGTAGAAGGCCATCACGGCCGCGGATATCTCGCGCATATGCGCCAGGTCGTCGACTGTCGCGCTGTGGCGCGCCTTCCGCGCCGCCGTCGCACGCGCCGCCTTGGAGAGCTTGGGCCCGTTCAGCCGGCACGAACCGCCGATCTGGTGGCGCAGCCGTCTCACGGCGTCCCGCGCATGACGGTCCGGCGGCTTCGCGCCATGATGGATCAAGAGCAACGCCAGCGCGCGGCGGCATGCCACGACGCGCTGTTCGCGCGACATCGCGAGATCTTCGGGAGTGGCGTGCGCACTCATGCCGCCACCTCCGGCGCTTCCAGCCCCCAGACGTCCCAGCCAGGCCGCGCGCGGCGGGCGTTGAGCTCGATCTTGGGCAGGTTCGGGAAATAGGCCTCGATCAGCTCGGCGAAGATCTCCGGCTTCGCCGAATGCGCGCCGACGGGCGCCTCTATCACCGAGGGCCACTGCTCGCCCGGCGCCGGCGCCGGGATGCCGCCGCGCGTGCCGACGAGCAGCAGCTCGTGCTTGTTGCGGTTCCAGTAGCCGGTGCCGGTCCGGTCCTTGAGCCAGATGAAATGCGACTTGTACTCGAAGCCCCAGCCCTCCATGACGCGGATGGCAGCCTTGAGCATCGCCGCCGTCGCCCAGTGGAAGAGCACACAGTCCCTCGCCGCGATCCTGCCGACATCGCGCAGGACGAGGTCGTTGGTCGAGGTCGTGGGATAGTGATTGTCGGCCGCCCGATCCATGCCGCTGTCGCGGCTGTAGGGCTCGAAGCGCCATTCGCAATCGGAATAGATCACGCCATAGCGCTTGTCGGGCAGCGCCCGCTGCTTCACCGCGAGATCGGCCTCGCGCCCCGCACGCCGCGCCTTCTTCTCGGCCGTCTTCTCGTCGCGCAGGTCTTTGATGACCGCGCGAAACGCCCGCGCCGTCTCCCCCTGCGCGGCAATCCGCGCAAGCACAGCCTTCTGTTCTGGAACGGGCAAGGTGGCGATCTCGGCCGCCGCCCGCACACTCAACTTCCGGTCGTCGACCGCGGCGACGATTTCCGGCACCGCGCGGTTGATCACTGTCCGCGCTCGCTCGACGCCCGCCTCGTCGGCGGAAAGATGGTCAGCCGCCTGCTGTCGGGAAATACCGCCATTGGCGGTATTTAGATCGGGCCGGCCTTTGGACATCGTGACGAGGCGCGCGGCGATCATGCGGCGCTGATCGTCGGTCAATTGCCGCCGGTGCATGTTCTTCGAGATCACATAGGCGAGCGGATCGCCGTCGACGGCGGGGATGAACCGCACGAAGTGCCGCGCGTCGGCCGGATCGACGGCGCCCTCGCTGTTGATGACGCCGGCGGCGCGCGAGGCGCGATAGCGGTTGCGCCCATCGAGAATCCGTCCGTCGAGCAGCACCACCGGCTCGCGCAGGCCGCGTGCTGCGACGTCCGCGACCAGCTCGTCAAAGGCGACGCCCTCGATCAGCGGGAAGAGATCGGCATAGGGATGAAACGGCAGCATGTCAGGCAGCCCTTCCCAGGTGCTTCGTCCAGGCAGCGTCGAGACGGGCGACGAGCACAGTCCAGACCGCCGTACCCTTGGGACGTTCGGTCATCTTGGCCTTGTCGAGCTCGCGGATCAGTAGGACGCTCTCGAAGAAGGCGAGGATGTCCGTCGGCTGGTGGTCGAAAGAGAGCGCCCGCGCCACGAAATGCGACATCGCCGTGATGATGGCGGCAGGCAGCCCGCCCTGCACATTGTTGTGGGTCTCGCGGACGCAACGGAGCGCCAGGATCGTGGCCTCATCGCCATAGGCGCGAATGGCTTCCTTCAGCGCGCCGATCGCCATGGTCTCGCCGGGCTTCTGCTTGAGCTCGGTTGTCGGTGACGACAGGATCTTCACCGTGGCCCGAGCGGCAACCTCGGCGATCCGCGCCGCTTCGGCATCGCCGGCGGCGAGCGCTGCCTTGTAGAGGGCGAGATTGTGCACGCGCGTCGTCGCGCCGTTGATCGCCGTGAAGGCTTCGGCCTGCTCGCCGGGCGTCGCGAAGACAATCTGGCAGGGCACGCTGTCGATACCGATCATCGCCGCTGCCGTCGTGCGGTGCTGGCCATCGAGAATGGCGAAGCGGCCGCCCTCGACGGGCGCGACGATCACCGGCGAGAAGCGCGTCCAGCGGAAGCCATCCGCTATCCGGCGGATGTTCTTTCTCCCGCTGCTCGAGATCTCGCGCTGATAGGCGGGGTCGACGACAAGAAGATCGATCGACAGCCACGACAGCTGCGGTGCGGCGCCGGTGGCAAGCCGGGCCGGATGCTGCGGCGTTCCGGCCGGCGGCCTGTCGATGATGCGGAGGGGAGCGCTTGACTGTTCCATCACACCATCCCCAGCGCGTTCTTGTAGAGTTCGAGGATCGATTCCTCTTCCTCGCGCTCGCCGGCGTCCTTCTTCCGGAGCGCCACGATCTTGCGCAGCGCCTTGGTGTCGTAGCCATTCGCTTTGGCCTCGCCGTAGACGCCCTTGATGTCGTCGGCGATGCCCTTCTTCTCCTCTTCCAGCCGCTCGATCCGCTCGACGATCGAGCGAAGCTGCTGCGAGGCGATCCGCTCCACCGCGCCGTCATCGGCCGGCGGCGCGTCGGGCTTCAGCGTCTTGCCGGCGCGGATGCGGCCGGCGGCATAGGGGTCATAGACGTCCTCGCTCATGGCGCGCCCTCCGCGACCACATCGACGCCCATTGTGATGACGTCGCCGAACACGTCGATTGCCTGCGACGGATGCCACGCAAAGACCCGCACCATCCATTCGTCGGCCCAGAAGCCCGGCCGCTTCGGCTCGAAGCTGAGCCAGCTCAGCGAGGGGATCGGCGCGGCCGCCTCGACCGCGGCATGCCAGGGCGCGGGCGGCTTCGCCATGAACTGGTCGCGCTCGGCCTTGAGCATGCGGATGTCCATCTCGGCGACGATCTCAGCGATGCGCGGCGGAAGCGGCCAGTCGAGCCCGAGACGGGCGTAGAGCGCGGCGTCGAGCCGTTGCCTCATGCCCTTGATGGCCGCACGCACCAGGCCAGGCATGCCGCCGACGCTCCTGTCGTCGGCGATCCTGTCCAGCGCCTCGGCGACGGGCGTGGTGATGTCGCCGGAGAAAACCTCATGCGCGTCGTGCAGGAGGAAGGCGAGCGCCGCGTTGGTGTCGCCGCCCGTCTCATGCAGGATGGCGTCGGCACCCAGACAGCAATGCTGGGCGACGGAATAGCCGTGCCATTCCGAAAAGCTGGCGTGGCCGTCGAAGCGGTTGATCAGCGATAGCGGCACGGCGACATCAACGCGAACATCGATTGCCGAGAGATCCGGCCACACCAGGTCGATCGCGAGGCCGGAGCGGCTTTGCTTCCAGGTCATGCCGCGCCTCCATGAGCGAGGCAGAGGAAGCCGTCGCCGCCGGCGCGCCGGGTCCAACCGAAGAGCCGCGCCAGCTCGGCGACCGTCGAAAGCTTCCCCCGCGCGCAGAACTGCCGCGGGCATGCGTGGCATGTCAGGATCATGACTTCACCCATTCGATGGCGATGGAGAGGATCTTGGCCCCGGAGAGGAGCAGCACGCTGGCGAAGGAGAGCCAGAGCATGGCGATGCCGATGGCGCGCCAGAGCGTGTCGCGCGGCACGCGCGGGACGGAGAGGCTGCGCCGCATGTCAGGCGCCCCGCGCGGCGACGACGGAGAGGCGGCGCTTGGTGGCCGTCAACCGGTGCTCGTGCCGGCCGATCGTCGCCAGCGCGGCCTTGGCCTCGCCCGGCGTCACGTCGCGATCGGCGAGCGCGCTGCCGAGCGACGACGTCACCTCGGCGCTTGATTGCGCGACGCCGACCAGGTCGCCGACGAGGTCGCCATTGAGATCGTCGCCGCCATCGGCGCAATCGGCGACGGCGACGAGGCGATGCGAGGTGAGCGACGCCAGCATGGTCGCCCAGATCGGTTCCTGCGTATGGAATTCGATCAGCGTGACGGCCCAGCTCGGGATCAGATCGGGATAGGCGCCGCCCTGCCAGCGCGAGATCTGGCCGTCCGAAACGCCGGTCAGAATCTTGACCTTCGCGGGGCCGCCGGCGGCGAGCACCAGCTGGCGCGTCGCCTCTTTCATCAGGGAAGTCAGGCCAACAGGCAAAGCGATAGCGTCCACGAAAAAGCATCCCATGGTTTTTCGGTGCGAAAACGAAGGCGAACTGTCAGTTTCGAGCGGTCAGGAACGCCTCAGGGAGGGCCGCGCGGATGCCGATCGTCGGGAAGGTCGCCCAGGAAAAGAGCGGACGGGCGCGGCGCGGGCCGGCCCGTCCAAAGTCTGGGGAGGAAACGCCCAAGGACGCGATGACCGAGGGCAGTCACGGCAGCACGCAGGCGGCCGCTTCTCGGTCCGGCCACAGCCGGGAAATCGGAGCCCTCGAACCGGCGCAGGCGATCATCAAGGCCGACCGTCATGAGCTGTCCTTGAGGTGCAGCTTCATCAGCCGATCAGCATCAATGCCAGCCATGCCCCGCTCTGCCGCCGCCTGAATGATCAGCGGCCAATAGTCGATCGGGATGGAGTCGCGCCGCTTCATCTCGGAAGCCGTCGAAACGTTCTTTCCGATCACGGCCGCAAACTTCGTGTTACCGCCGAATGCGTCGATGAGGTCGCCAATCGTGTTCATTCGCCAGAACTCACACGAAACGTGCTTGCAAGTCAACATGATTGATGTTGACATAAAGTGTGATAGTTCCGCCATGGAAACTATGCACTCCCGCCTCAAAGAGGCTCGCATCGCGGCCAAGTTCACGTCGGCGGCAAAGGCGGCGCTCGCCCTCGGCCTCAAGCCATCGACCTACAACGCCCACGAGAACGGGCAGAATGAGTTCGACGCCGAGACCGCCAAGATCTATGCGAAGAAGTTCCGCGTCAGCGCCGCATGGCTGCTGACTGGCGAGGAGGACGGCCCGAAACGGGTGCCGCTCGGCCAGGAGTTCGACCCCGATCCGGATTTCGAGGCAGATGGCGTCGCAGCCTACACGGCCGATCACTACAAGCCCCGCTTGCCCGGCGCGCGACCAGAAATCGACGTCATGCCGGGAGCTGGGGAAGGCGCGGTCGGGGACACCAGAAGTATCGCAATTTCAGCAGGTTCGAGCGTCACCGGCCATCGCGTGATTGCCGAGTGGGTACTGCCGGATGCCTTCTATCGCCACGAACTGCAGGCCAACCCAGACGGCAGCGTATTCATGTCGGTGATCGGCAATTCCATGGCCCCGACGCTCTGGCCTGGCGACCGCGTGATCGTCGACACCCGGCAGAACGTATTCGGACCTGACGCGATCTACGTGTTCGATGACGGCGACGGAGAGCCCCGGGTGAAGTCCCTCAAGAAGGTACTGGGCACGGACGAGGTCCGCGTGATCTCAGACAATCGGGATGCCTACGGCGAGGACCGGATGTCGCTCTCGGTCCTCAGAATCATCGGCCGGGTGGTTGGCAGGGTCTCGAAGCTGTAGCCGCCCAACACAATCAACATATTCGATGTTGACATAAATCATGTTGTCGTGTTGATATCCATCATCGACGCGACGCCGACGGCCATTCAATCGCAACAGCGGCCCGCGCCGAACCTTTCAAGGTTCACGATGGAGATCGCGATGCTTTCGACCCAGACCCGCTTTTCCCGCCCCTCCCGCACCATGCGCGAGACCGCGCTCGACAAGGCGCGCCGCCTCGGCCGCCTGCCTGACCTGATGGCCTCCGAGATGATCAATCTCGCCGCCGGCGGCGGCAGCTGCACCGAAGCCGACCTGCGCAACTACGGCTTCTCCGCGACCGAGATCGCCGAGCACGCCGGCGCAGCCAACCAGGAAGCGCAGCGTCGCTCCATTCGCCAGGCAGCCGCCTGACGCGGAAGCGTCAGGCCAGCGCGGCTTCGGTCCTCCCGCCCTCTTCCCCCGCCGAAGCCGCGTCTCACCGGACACTATCCCGCATTCTTGAGGTCGGCGGGCGGATGAAGGTTGAGCTCATGATACGTCTTCAAGTCGCCATCGCCGGCCCTGAAGTGTCGGAATCTCCGACGCCACGGCCCAATGGCAAACAGATGCTCAGATGGTCGCCCCATAGCAAGCATCGCCGCGTTGTAGGCGCAGGCGCCAGCCGTCCCATTCGGGGCAGGTTCGTCGCCGTAGGACGTCAACAATCTGGCCTTGATGCTTCTGAGGTCCGCACCACCCTCCAACTCACCGAGAAGGGCGAAGCTCAGGCGCCGCATCGAGCCATGGGTCCGGGCCTTGCCGGACAGATCGAAGACCAGGTCAGCAAGACCTGCGATGGTCGTCAGCAGCGCGACGAATATTCCAACCGTTCGGTTCTGGCCCGCAAGATTGGCAAAGGCGGCTGTGCCAGCAACAACGACGGCGAACATCAGCCAGCGATGCACGCCATCGAAAAACCGCTCGCGATCCTCGTGATACCGGGCGTTCCGGATCAGCTCGAACTGCAGCTCTTCGGCGGGACTCAGTTCCGCCCGTCTCTCGGAGGCCGAGGGCCCACCGGCGAATCCCTCGTCTCGTTCCCTGGCCCGGTCGGCCGCGGTTCCGGTCGAGGCCTCGGCTCCGAAGGCTTGGGCTCCCTCACTGCCTGCCATGTTGCTTCTCCCATTCGTAATCTCCTCGGCTTCAGCCAGTTCGAGGGGGTTGCGGAAGCCGGCCCGGTGACTCGGGCCGGCACACCAATACGTAGCACGCTCGCCTAGAGCACCCATAGCGAGACCAAACCATGCGCACGATCACCGAAATGATCGCCGCGGTGCAGGACAGCACGGCGGCGAGCTGGAATGCCTTTGCCGCCTGCCTGGCCGGCATCGCCCTTGTCGCCTTCGTCTGCGGGAGGCTGCCCGGATGACGGAGCTTACCCGAAGCGAACGCGCCGCCCTGGCGCAGGCCGAGCAGCTGCTGACCGAAGCCGCACCCGACCTGCAGGCGGCCCGCAATGGCGGCATCACGCCGCCCCGGGCGATCGTCTCCAAGGTCGCCACGGCAACGCTCATCCTCCTCGGCCTGATCGAGGACGGCATGCACGACCACGCCATCATCGCCAACCTGGAAGTCTGGATCGGGGAGGAACGCAAATGATGATCTGTGGCGCATGTGGCGAGCCTCTCGACTTCGATGCGGATGGCCGTGCGATAGCCAGTGAGCCGGACATCGATCTCGCAATTCACGCGCTGACAAAGGGCATGGGCGACGAAACCCGGCGCCTGCCGGACGTTCTGACCTACCTCGTCCGAGCCATCCCCGACCTGCACCCGATCACCGCCCTCCTCGAGCGCGAGACCGGAAGAAAGCTCACGCCATGAAGCTGATCATCGAACGCTCCAATCTCCTGGCGGCGCTGACCACCTGCAAGGCGACCGTCGAGGCCAGGACCACCATTCCGATTCTCGCCTGCGTGCGCCTTTCCGCGTCTGGCGCGGAACTCAGCGTCACCGGCACGGACCACGATCTCGAGACGACGGATCGCGTTGCCGCCGAGGTGCTCCGCCCCGGCGAGCTCTGCGTCAACCATGGCGACTTGCACGACCTGGTGCGCCGCCTCCCCGACGGCGCCGAGATCGCGCTCGATCACGACGGCCTGCGCCTTGAGATCCGGGCCGGGCGCACCAAGGCGTCGCTGCTCACGCTCGGTGCCGACATTTTCCCGAAGACAGAGGCAGCGGCTTGGGAGCACGAGTTCCAGATCCCGGTCGGGCATCTGGTCAAGCTGCTGGCCGCCACCGAGTTCGCCATGTCGGACGAAGAAGTGCGGTTCTGGCTCAACGGCGTGTACCTGCACACCCGCGAGAAGGAGGACGGCAAGGCGCAGCTCGCGGCTGCGGCCACGGACGGCCATCGCCTGTCCTGGGCCCATACCGACCTGCCGGACGCCGCCGCCGGCATGCGAGCTGTCATCATTCCGCGCAAGACGGTCTCGACAATTCTCCCCCTGCTTGCGAAGCGAGCCGACAAAGATGCGACCGAGCCGGTCGCTTGCGCCGTCAGCGAGACCAAGCTCAGCGTCGCACTCGGCCATTGGCGCATGCTGTCGAAGCTGATCGATGGCCGCTATCCGGACTATCTCCGCGTCATTCCCGCCAACCCGGTCACCTTCGTGAAGATGCCGCGCCGCCAGCTCGAACTGGCGAGCGGCCGCGCCGTCGCGATCCTCGACAAGGAGAGCAAGCAGATCCGCCTCGCCTTTAATGGCGAACAGGACGACGGCCTCACGCTGACCTCGGCATCCGCGACGACCACGGCCGAGATCGAGGATCACCTGAATGTCATTCTCGAAGGGCCGGCTCAGACCATCGCCGTGAACGGGCAATATCTCGTGACGGGCCTCGGCAGCTTCGCCTCGGACGACATCACGCTCTCGATCAGCGACCCGCAAAGCCCGCTCATACTTTCCGACGACCAGGACGACAGCCGCGGCGTCGTCATCATGCCCATGCGAGGTTGACCATGCGCACACGCATTTCCCCTGCCCTGCGCCAGAAGGCGAACGACTTCCTGCACTGGCGCGAGAGTCATGGCGGCGCCGTCCGCTGGGATCGCGGCGGCGCCGCATCCCGCCGCCGCAACCGCGAGCGCCGCATCGAGGCCGAGGCCATCGACATCGCGCCGGTTGACAGCTTCCTCACCCAGAATGGAGCCGCAGCATGAGCTGCCATACCGTCATGAACAAGCGCCGCGAGATCGACCGAGCGATGCTCGACAGCCTGGCGACATGGTTTGAAGCCCGGGCAAACGGCTACCAGGGCCCCCACTCCTTCAATGACTGGGATGTGGCGTTCATGCTGGCGCGGGCCGAGGAGACGCTCAATCTTGATCCGCTCATAGCGGATATGCTCCGACACCACCTCCGCGTCGCCGAGCTGCTCGAGGCGAACAATCGCTATCTGGAGCGCGCCCGCACCGCCGAGGCGGAAAACGCGCGGTTGAAGAAGATCCTCGACGCCTGCGACTGGTACTGGCCCGCCGAGGACACCAGCTCCGAGGCCGGTATCAGCGCCCCCCATGAATACTTCGACAATGAGGGCATCGAACCGGGCACCGTCGTCGCGATCTCGCGAGGTGGTGTCGTCGAGACCCGCTACTACGCCCAGCTGCCGCCCGCCGAAGATGCGGTCAGCGACGACGAATTCGAGGTCGACGAGCCCAACGAGGAGGATGCTCGCCGGAAGGTGGCAGACGAACTGGCACGGCGGGCCAGCTTGACGGACGACCTGGGCGCCTGCCTCGGATGCGGCAAGCGGATGCACGCCGGCGATCACTACTATCCGGACGTCAGTGGCGACATGATGTGCGCCGCTTGCGCGCCGACCTATCAGGTGCTGATCGACGCGCCGGATGGCTTCGTGGATCTTGAGACCGAGGAGCCGAGCAAGCCTGAAGATCTGCGCGCCCGGTTCGACGCCCACATCGCCGCCGGCGGCAAGCCGACCGACAGCATGGCGACCGAGGTGCTCGAATGAGCAGCCGCAAGCCCCGCATCGCCATGGGGAATGAGGCCCGGCCGAGCGGCCTACTTCCAGCGCTGGGCCGACAGCTCGCGCGTCGGGCGGACGGCGATCTCCTCCGGCACCAGAATTCCCGCCTCACGCGCCGCCACGACGAACGCGGTGCGCGCATGGCCGGCAGCCACCTTGCCCTCCCATGCGTCGAGGCAGGCCATCCGAGCGGCCAGTTGAGCGGGCGTATCCTTGAACGCCGGCGGCCATCGCTCGAGCAGCCACTCGGCCGCGCGCTCGACATCGCTGATCACTCGACGAATGCCGTGACCTTCCCAGACGTGCACAGGTTCGAAGCGGTGAAGCATCCGCGGGGATATAGAGCGGAGTCACGCTCCGCCCATGGAGGCAACGAATGAATGCCCACCAGCCCATCATGGTGGCGGCGCTGCGGCCGTCGCCGCGACGCGGACTTCGGCGCGAAGAGGCCGCCTCCTATGTCGGCGTCGGCTCAAGCAAATTCGACCAGCTGGTTGCTGAAGGGAAGATGCCCAGACCCTTTCGGATAGATGGCTGTGTGATCTGGGACATCCGGGCACTCGACGCAGCGTTTGACGCGATTTCCGGCTTAGGGGATGTTGATGGTGACGACTGGAACTTCGCCCCCTGAGACCATGGAGAATGCCATGCCCCGCCGCCTGCCGCCCGGCTGCGTCGAGGACAGGGACCGCTACAAGAACATCCGCATCTACCTGCGTCGCCCAGGTCGCCCGAAGGTAAGGCTGCTCGGCACGCCCTGGTCGACGGAGTTCATGGACGCCTATCACGCCGCTCTGCGAGATGAGGCGCCGAACGATGAGCGCCGCCTGAAGAGATCGGAATCCGGGTCGTGGCGATGGGTCTGCGAGCGTTACTTTGCGGAGTATGCCCCGTATCTGCGGATGACCCCGCCGACACGGGCCGCGTATCGCCGAGTACTGGAGGCGACCTTCGACGAGCCCATCGCCCCGGGCGATAGCCGTTGCTTCCGGGATGTCCCCATCAGCCGCATGACACCGAAAGCCGTGCGGGTGCTCCGCGACCGAAAGCTGGCGACGCCCGCCGCGGCGAATGCCGTCATCAAGATCATGCGCCAGGTGTTCGAGTTCGCGATCGAACAGGAGATGATCACGGAGAGCGCGGCGGCCAAGGTCGAGCTCTTCAGCGCGGCCACAGACGGCCACCACGCATGGACGGTGGCCGAGGCGCTGCAGTTCGAAGCTCGCCATCCGATCGGAACCCAGGCCCGCCTGGCCTACGCACTATTGCTCTATACGGGCGCCCGCGTCTCCGACGTCCGGTTGTTCGGCCGACAGCATGTCAATGACGGATGGCTCGATTTTAAGCCGGCAAAGACGAGCCGATCGAGCGGCATCGAGGTGAGCGTTCCTGTTCTGCCGGATCTTCAGAAGGTCCTCGACGCCTGCAAGCAGGACAATCTCACCTTCCTGATGACGCATCAGCACAAGCCGTATTCGGCGAAAGGCCTGTCGAACCGCATGCGCGACTGGTGCGACGAGGCAGGGCTGCCGCAATGCTCGGCGCACGGCCTCCGTAAGGCCGGCGCGACGATCGCCGCTGAGAACGGGGCGACGGAGTCTCAGCTGATGGCCATCTTCGGATGGACCTCTGCAAAGCAGGCGTCGCACTACACGAAACGAGCTAATCGGAAGAAGCAGGCCGGCAAGGCGATGGCCTTGATCAAGGTGGGGTGAAGCAGGTACATATTGTCCCACTTTCCGCGGATTCGCCGTTCTAGTTGGACAATTTAGCGAAAAGACGAGCAATATCAATTGCTTGGAATGCGGGTGTAGTTCAATGGTAGAACGGCAGCTTCCCAAGCTGCATACGAGGGTTCGATTCCCTTCACCCGCTCCATGCCCTCCCGACCGAGGCCGCCAGGGCGAAATCCGTCTGCGCGATGCGCGACCATCCCTGCGGCAGTCCCCGCCCTCACAGCCCACGGACCGAGACGCCCCGGCAACCTTTCCGCGAAACCGGGCGCCCGGACACAATTCCGTTTGAATTATTCAGTTATCCTGACGGTCAGTTGATATTTGCGATTCGGGCGCCCGCGATCCGGATCGCGGATCGACGGACGAGCGGCCCCCACTCCGGGCCAGCTCCGAACGCCCCGTTCAGAAGGAAGTCCCATGGATCTCAAGAAGATCTGCGCCGCGGCACTGGCCCTCAGCGTCACTGCCGCCACCCTGCCGGTGCAGGCCGCGCCGCTGCTGCGCATCGATCCGGGCGCGAGCCCGTCCTCCGACATCATCCAGATCCAGGACCGGCGCTGCCCGCCCCAGGGCTGCCGTCCCGGCGACCGGCCCGGCCGCCCGAACCATGGCGGACCCAACCATGGCGGACCGAACCGTCCCGGCCCCGGTCCCGGTTGGGGAGGCCCCGGCCATGGCGGTCCAGGCCACGGCGGTCCCGGCTATCGCCCGCGTCCGCCAGGCCCCGGCTACTGGAATGGTCATCACGGCCATCGCGGTCCGCGCCCGGGCTATCGCCGCCACAGCGACGGCTGGTGGTACCCGATGGCAGCCTTCGGTGTCGGCGCGCTGATCGGCGGCGCCATCGCCAGCCAGCCGCGCGAGGTCGCGCCGCCGCACCTCTCCACCAGCCACCTGCGTTGGTGCGAGGACCGCTACCGCTCCTACCGCGCCTCGGACAACACGTTCCAGCCCTATCAGGGGCCGCGCCAGCAGTGCTTCTCGCCCTTCAACTGAGCCGCATCGCGGCGATCGGGAAGCCCGCCAACCGGCGGGCTTCTTTTTTGCCGGCGCCTCAGCCCGCAGGCGGCAAGCCAGAATAGAAATCCCCGCCGGCAAACAGCCGGGCCATCGCCTCGTCGGAGCGGTCGAGGTGGCGCACGAGCAGCTGGACGGATAGCTCCGGGTCCCGGGCGGCGAGCGCATCGACGATGCCCTGATGCTCGGCCAAGGTCGCGTCGGCGCGCCCCATTTCCGGCAATGCCATGAAGCGCGTGCGATCGATCTGCGCCTTGGCGCCGTCGATCATCCGCCAGAGCCGGGGAAAGCCGCTCAGGTTGCAGATCGCGGCATGGAAGCGGTCGTCGAGATCGATCAGCTCCTCGAAATCCTCGGCCTCGGCGGCGCGGCGCTGCTGGCGCAGCAACAGCTCCAGCTCGTCCAGATTGGCCTGCGAGACATGCAGCGCGGCGCGCCGGATGCCCTCGATCTCGAGCGCGCGGCGGATGATCCGCCCCTCCTCCCAACGCAGCCGGTCGACCGGCGAGACATAGGTTCCCGCCTGCGGCCGGATCACCACCAGCCCGTCCGAGGCGAGCTGGCGGAACGCCTCACGCAGTGGCGAACGCGAAATGTCGAAGCGGCGGGTGACCAGCGCCTCGGGGATCGGATCGCCGGGCAGCAGATGCCAATGCGCGATCGCCCGCCGGAGCAGCGCATAGACCTGCTCGCCGATCGGCCGCGACCGGTCGATGGCCGCCTCGGCGGGAAACGGATTGTCGCCGGGCTGATGCTCGGAGCCGGGCGGAGATTTTCTCCGCGACATCGCGATGGCCATTGACACCTCCAAACTAGGATCCTAGCATCTCACATCAATAAGACGCGTCGAACAACCTAGTTTCGATCAAAGCGTCGAAATAAAAATAATAAAATTCTCCCGGATGGAAACACAACGCCAAGGTTAAATCACCAGGCAGCAGACTAAAATTGATCATAGTGATCAAGTCGCAGTATTAAACTCTGCGGCAGGATGGCTATTGTCTCGAAATATCGAAAATCGACACTTCAACGATCACCCAACCGATGGCGATATGCTGATCGCCACGGATCGACGTCGCATGCACTGACATGGAGGAAAAATGTCAGAGGGCTTTTCCGGACTCGGGATGAATCTCGGCAATCTCTCGCTTCTGTCCAAGGCGAAGACCCGCTCGATCAGCCCGGAAAACTTCACCGGCGAGAAGGGCAAGGGCGGCATGGCGCTGGAAGGCACGGGCGCCAGCTGCGCCCGCGGCCTCGGCAAGGATGGCAGCGGCCTCGGCTGGAAAGTGTCGCCGTCGATCCGCATGGAAGCCGGCGAAACCCGCGTCATCGCCGATATCGAAGGCCCCGGTGCGATCCAGCAGATCTGGATGACCCCCGCCAATGTGCGCTGGCGCAACCTGATCCTCCGCATCTATTGGGACGGCCAGGAGCATCCCTCGGTCGAAAGCCCGCTCGGCGACTTCTTCTGCGCCGGCTGGAACCAGTATGCGCAGGTCTCCTCGCTCGCCGTCTGCGTCAATCCCGGCCGCGCCTTCAACTGCTACTGGGAAATGCCGTTCCGGAAGCATTGCCGGATCACGCTGGAAAACCGCGATCCGGACGACCATGCGATCATCTACTACCAGATCAACTACACACTGACCGAGGTTCCGGCCGACGCCGCCTATTTCCACGCCCAGTTCCGCCGCACCAATCCGCTGCCCTATGGCGAGGACTACACCATCCTCGACGGCGTCAAGGGCCAGGGCCAGTATGTCGGCACCTACATGGCCTGGGGCGTCAACAATGCCGGCTGGTGGGGTGAAGGCGAGATCAAGTTCTTCATGGATGGCGACAAGGACTTCCCGACCATCTGCGGCACCGGCACGGAAGACTATTTCTGCGGCGCCTACAATTTCGACGGCGGCGTCGTCGACGAGACCATGACCAGCGAATACCGCGAGTTCACCACCGCCTATGCCGGCCTGCCGCAGGTGATCCGGCCGGACGGCACCTATCGCTCGCAGACCCGCTTCGGCATGTATCGCTGGCACATCACCGATCCGGTCCGCTTCGAGAGCGATCTCAAGGTGACGATACAGGCGATCGGCTGGCGGACCGACCGCAGGGATCGCCGCCGCTACCTGCCGCTGCAGGACGACATCGCCTCGGTCGCGTTCTGGTACCAGACGCTTCCCGCGGCGCCGTTCCCGCCGCTGCCCGACAGCGACTATCTCGAGATCATCTGAGGCTTCGGCCCGATCCCACGGTCGGCGGTCGCCACGCGGATCGCCGTCCCGGCTCGCCAGAGCCGCATCAAGCAAGCGCTTCCGGGACGCCACATCCCGGGAGCGCCAGGCGGCCCCGCCGACATCCCGGCACGGACCCGCCTCTCGAGCCCGATGCAACAGGACGGGACCGCCGCCCATGAGACTTCTTGGCCAGATCGCGACCCGATTGATCTCCTACGTACTGGTGATCGCCTTCGGCTTGACCGTGGTCTTCTTCGTACCCCGCTTCGCTCCCAACGATCCCGTCGAGGCGATGCTCGCCAAGGTGAGTTCGCAGGGCGCCTACATGGACGCCGCCCAGTCGGACGCGCTGCGCGCCTCGCTCACCGACGCCTTCGGATTGCAGGGATCGCTGCTCACGCAATACTGGAACTTCGTCAAGCGCATCGTGCTGACCGGCGATTTCGGTCCGTCGCTGGCCATGTATCCGACGCCGGTCAGCCAACTGATCGCGCAGGCGCTGCCCTGGACCTTCGGCCTGCTGCTGACCTCGACGCTGATCGCCTGGGTGCTCGGCAATTTCGTCGGCCTGCTGGCGGGATGGCGCCCGAACCGCGTCTCGTCGCGGATCATGGAAGGGCTGGCGATCATCGTCTACCCGATCCCCTACTACATCCTCGCCCTCGTGCTCTCGATCCTGTTTTCCTACATCTGGCCGATCTTCCCGCTGACCGCGTCCGTGCATGGCGCGCCCTGGACCTTCGCCTTCATCAAGAGCGTGGTGTGGAACTCGATCCTGCCGGCGCTGTCGATCGTGCTGGTGGTGTTCGGCTGGTGGGTGATCAGCGTCAAGGCGCAGACGACCCAGCTCGCCGAGGAAGAGTTCTCCCGCTATGCCCGTCTCAAGGGCCTGCCCGACCGGCGCATCCTGACCCGCTACATTCTGCCGAACGCCATCCTGCCGCAGATCACCTTCCTGGCTCTGCAGATCGGCCTGATGTTCAACGGCTCGATCGTCACCGAGATCCTGTTCGAGTATCCGGGCCTCGGCCACCTGATCTACATGGCCGTGATCCAGGGTGACTATAACCTGCTCATGGGCACGATCAGCCTGTCGATCATCGCCGTCGCCACCGCCACGATGATCATCGACCTGATCTACCCGCTCCTCGATCCACGCATCCGGGCGAGGTGATCATGCGCGCCTTCAAGCTTCCCAAGATCGGCTCCTTCCGGCTCGGCCTCGGCCTCACCCTGCTCGCCATCTTCGTCGTCCTCGGCCTGATCCTGCCCTGGTTCGCGCCGACCAATCCGCTCACCTGGTACAAGGCGCCTCGCAACCAGGGCGCCAGCTTCTCGCACCTGCTCGGCACCACCAATCTCGGCCAGGACATCTTCTGGCTCTTGACCTGGGCGTTGCACAATTCGCTGATCCTCGGCCTCGTCGTCGCCTTCTTCTCGACGTTGATCGGCGTTTTCGCCGGCCTCGCCGCCGGCTATTCCGGCGGCTGGCTCGACCGCGTGCTGTCCTTCTTCATGGACGCGCTGCTCTGCATCCCGAGCCTGCCGATCCTGATCCTGCTCGCGGCCCTGTTCGGCGGACAATTGTCGCTGCCGATCGTCGGCCTCGCGCTGATCCTGTTCAACTGGCCCTATCCCGGCCGCCAGGTGCGCGCCGTGGCGCTGACCATGCGCGAGCGCGAGTTCATCAACGTCGCCTGGTTCTCCGGCGAGCCGCGCTACAAGATCCTCGGCCGCCACATCTTCCCCTATATCGCCGGCTGGTCGGCGGCCAACTTCATCAACACGGTGCTGGTCGGCATCGCCACCGAGACGAGCCTCGCCGTCATCGGCCTGTCGAGCGCGCAGCAGGCGACGATCGGCACGATGATCTACTGGGCGCTCAAGTATCAGGCGTTGCTGGCGCAGCGTTACCTCTGGGTCGGCGCGCCCGTGCTCTGCATCGTGCTGATGTTCATCTCGCTGTTCCTGATTTCGTCGGGTCTCGCGATCCGCTCGGCAGCCAAGAGGATCGGCTGATGATCGAACTGAAGAATGTCCGCGCCGGCTATGGCACGCCCGACGCCTTCGTCGCGGCCGTCGACGACGTCACGCTGACCGTCAACGACAACGAGATCCTCGGCATCGCCGGGGAATCCGGCTGCGGCAAGTCCACGCTGATGCGCACCCTCTATGGTGACTTCTCCGGCGGGCTGAAGATGGCCGGCGGCAAGGTCACCGGGCGCTTCACCGATCCCGAAACGGGCCGCACCACGGAAAGCGACGCCGCTCGCTTCCAGGACCTGTGGTGGGACGTGATGTCCTACGTACCGCAGGGCTCGATGAGCGTGCTGAACCCGATCATGAAGATCGAGAAGCAGATCGTCGACGCGCTGCCGAAGCGCGAGAAGAAGGGCGGCAAGGCGGAGCTCCGCCAGCGCATCATCGAGTTCCTCGCCGGCTTCGGCCTGCCGGAGACGGTGCTCGACAGCTACCCGCACCAGCTCTCGGGCGGCATGCGCCAGCGCGTGCTGGTGGCGATCGCCGCCTTCGTGCGGCCGCGCCTGATCCTCGCCGACGAGCCGACGACGGCGCTCGACGTCGTCGTGCAGAAGCGCATCCTGCTGATGCTGGTCGAGATCCAGCGGCGGCTGAAGAACACGCTGGTGCTCGTCTCGCATGATCTGGGCGTGCACTACCAGATGACCGACCGGATCGCGATCGCCTATGCCGGCAAGATCGTCGAGGTCGGCCCGACGGCGGAGGTGTTCGAGAACCCGCGCCATCCCTATACGGAGGCGCTGATCGGCGCGCTGCCGCGCGTCGGCCAGAAGGGCGAGCGCGTCGGCCTCGAGGGCCGCCCGCCCAGCCTCGCCTCGCCGCCGGACGGCTGCCGTTTCGCGCCCCGCTGCCCGCAGGCGCAGGCGATCTGCCGCCAGGCGTCGCCGCCGCTCGCCGAGAAGGCGCCGAACCACGCCTCCGCCTGCCATTTCCGCTGAGGGCCCGCGCATGTCCGAAAAGCCCGTTCTCGAAATCGCCGGCCTCCACAAGAACTATCGTGCCGGCGGCCTGTTCAGCGGCAAGCAGATCGCCGCCGTCGACGGCGTCAGCCTGACGCTCGACCCGAAGCCGCAGGTGTTCTCGATCGTCGGCGAATCCGGCTCCGGCAAGACCACGCTGGCGCGGATGATCCTGCGTCTGGTCGAGCCGACCAGCGGCACCATCCGCCTCGGCGGCCGGCCGCTCACCGGCAAGGACCGCGACCGGATCGACGATTTCGAGTTCCGCCGCCTGGTGCAGCCGATCTTCCAGAACCCGTTCGAGGCGTTCAGCGCCTATCTGCCGCTCGACAGCTACCTGTTCGCCACCGCGCGCAATCTGAAGGTCGCCGGCAATGATCGCGACGCGGCGGAGATCACCGAAGGGGCGCTGCGCTCGGTCGGCCTCTCGCTGGAGCGCATCCGCGGCAAGTATATCCGCCAGTTCTCCGGCGGCGAGCTGCAGCGCATCTCGATCGCGCGCGCGCTGATCCCCAACCCGAAGCTGATCGTCGCCGACGAGCCGGTTTCGATGGTCGACGCCTCACTCCGGATGAACATCGTCAACCTGTTCAAGACGATCAAGGAGGAGAAGGGCGTCTCGTTCGTCTACATCACCCACGATCTTTCGACGGCTTACTACCTGTCGGACAGCGTCGTGATCATGAACAAGGGCCGCATCGTCGATGCCGGTGCGCCGCAGGAAATCCTGGCCAATCCGCGCGAGGACTATACGCGCGAGCTGATGGCCGCCATTCCGCGGCTCGGCGAGCGCTGGCCCGAGATCGAGGCGATCAAGGCCGAGGCGACGGAACGCGCGCGCCGCGCCGCGCCATGGCCTGAGAGGGGGGGACTACCGACGCCGGGTTCGAAGAGCGTGAAAAAGGCCGGAGCGCCAAGCGGAGAGAGCCTCGCCCCAGAACCCGACGTCAGACTGCCGGACTGCACCACATCATCGAGGAGGAACGCATGACCAAGTCCATCCGCAAATCACGCGGCGGCGGCATCGCCATTCTGGGCGCCGCCCTTTTCATGGCGAGCACCATGCTGACGGCGGCGCCCGCCTTCAGCCAGGAGATGACCGATGTCGGCACGCCGCGCGATCAGACGCTGATCGTCGACATGCTGAACGCCCGCGTCTCCAATCCGGGCACGATGAACCCCTACCAGCAGGGCGTCACCATCAATCACGGCTTCCACCAGATGGCCTCGGCCCTGATGTGGGACATCGACACGGCGTCGGGTAAGCAGATCCCCGATCTCGCCGCCGCGATGCCGGAGCCGCTCAACGACACCTACACCAAGTTCCGCGTCAAGCTGCGCGAGGGCCTGACCTGGAGCGACGGCAAGCCGTTCACCGCCGATGACGTCGTGTTCACGGCCGACATGATCTCCAAGAACGACGCGATCGCCTACAGCGCCGCCTTCAACGCCGCGATCAAGGGCTTCACCAAGGTCGACGACCACACGATCGAGATCGAGACGACCAAGCCGACGCCGCGCCTCTCCCTCGTGCTCGGCTCGCTGATCTACGGCAATCCCTTCCACGTCGTGCCGAAGCACATCTGGGAGAAGGAAGACCCGGCCACCTTCACCAACTTCCCGCCGGTCACGATCAGCGCCTACAAGTACAAGAGCTCCGATCCGAACGGCTCGTGGTTCCTGTGGGAGAAGCGCGACGACTGGAAAAACTCCGATGTCGGCCAGATCGTCGGCGAGCCCAAGGCGCAATACGTGCTGTTCCGCTCCTATGGGACCGAGGAAAAGCGCGTCCTCGCCATGGCGCAGAACCAGATGGACATCCTGACCGACATCTCGCCGGAAAGCCTCGACATCCTGCAGAAGCAGAATCCGAAGGTGAAGGCGTGGTTCGGCGGCTTCCCCTATGCCAACCTCGACGATCCGTGCGAGCGCGGCATCCACTTCAACACCTCGAAGGCGCCCTACGACAAGGCCGAGACCCGGTGGGCGCTGGCGCTCGCCATGAACCTGCCGCAGGCCTCGATCGCCACCTTCTCGGGCATGCTGCGCGCCTCGCCGCTCGCCCTGCCGCCGACGAAGGTGCTGATGGACACCTATCACAAGCCGATGGTGCCCTGGCTGAAGGAGTTCGCGCTCGCCGACGGCTACAAGCCGTTCGATCCGGACTACGCGATCAAGATCGGCGAACAGCTGCGCGCGGAAGGCGTCGAGGCGATCCCGACCGATCCCGACCAGCTCCGCGAGTTGCTCGGCGTCGGCTGGTGGAAGTTCGATCCGGACCAGGCCACCAAGATGCTCGAGGCCCAGGGCTTCAAGAAGGAAGGCGGCAAGTGGATGCTGCCGGACGGCAAGCCCTGGACGATCAACATCCTGGCGCCGGCCGATTTCGAGGTGCAGTCGCAGCGCCTCGCCTTCGCCGCGGCCAATGAGTGGAACGCCTTCGGCATCGAAACCAACGTGCAGCAGATGCAGGACGGCCCGTTCTTCACGGCCGAGAACACCGGCAACTATGAGGTCGGCTCCTACTGGGGCGCCTCGTGCGGCATCGTGCCGGATCCGTTCGTCCGCCTCGAAGGCTGGCACAAGGACTATGTCCGCCCGAACGGCACCGCCGCGTCCTCGAACCAGGGCCGCTATGTCGACGAGGTGCTCTCCGCCAAGATCGACACGCTGCGCTCGATCCCGGCCGACGACCCGCAGATCGTGCCGCTCGGCACCGAGATGCTGAAGGACCTGGTCAAGGGCCTGCCCTCGATCGAGATGTTCGGCACCTCGAAGTTCGTTCCGGTGAACGAGACCTACTGGAAGAACTACCCGAGCGCCGACAACTACTATGAGGGCCCGTGGTGGTGGTGGTCGAACTTCAAGTTCATCGCCGCCAAGGTCGAGCCCAACAAGGGCTGATCCCAGCCTGAACGAACCGGATCCGGGCGGCGCGAGCCGCCCGGATTATTCGTTTTGGCCCTGTCCGGCCCCAACGCCGTGCGTGCTTCGAGGCTGCCCTTTACCTCTCCCCGAGGGAGCGGTACTGGCCGTCAGTTCCGCAGCACCACACAGGCGCCGCCCTTATTTCGCAGCGACTGGCACAGCCGCGTCGCCTCGCGCAGCGTTTCAGCCGGCAGGCGAACCCTATAGAAGGCCCGCCTTCCGCGCCCGGCGCCGCGCTTGCCGAGGATCAGCGTCGGCTTGCCCTCCAGGATCGACGGAAAGCGCGCCACCTGGCGGTGATAGGAAGCGATCGCCCGGCTCTTGGAGAAATTGCCCGAGAGCTGCACGCCGAACGGCGCATAGGCGCCCTCGATCACCGACGGCGCATAGCTGCGGATCGACGCGACCAGCGTCTCGCAGTCCTTCTTTGTCGGGCCCGCCGCCTTCGGCTTCACGAGGGCCGCCGATTTCGGATCGGCAATCGGGACCTCGGCAGCCTTCTCATCGGCCGGTAGCAACACCTCGACCTTTCCAGACCAGTCAGTGACGCTGCGGCCGGTGATGAAGAGGACATAGTCCTCCGTTTCCAGCGGCAGGTAGCCGCCGCTGTCGAGCCATTTCGCCAGTCGCGTCGGGCCGGCGTTGTAGGCGGCGGCAGCGAGGCCGAAGTTCCCGAACCGATTCCGAAGACTTTTCAGATATTTGGCGGAGGCAGGAATCGCCAGTTCCGGGTCGAACGGATCGTCGAGCCCCTGTTCGTCCGCCGTGCCCGGCATGAACTGCGCGATGCCCTGCGCCCCGGCTGGGCTCGTCACATGCGGACGGAAGCTCGACTCCCGCCAGATTAGCCGGGTGAAGTAGTCGCGCGGCAGGTCATGCGCGTCGGCGGCACCGTCGATCAGCCGGCAGATCGTCTGCACGGTCGTCTCCTCGGCAGCGCCGGCGGCCGGCGCCGTCGCGACGCCCGCCAGCAGCAGAAGCGCGAACCCGGCAATGCGGCGGGAAAGGCGGAACGTCATCGAACCGCCCTCCCCGCCGGCTCAGACATAGGCGGAGGGATGCTTCTGCGCGAAGCCGAGATGGCCGCGCAGCTTTTCCAGGAGATCCGCCGCCGCCTCGGTAACGGGCGTGCCCGGCGGAAAGATCGCGGCGGCGCCCGCCGCCATCAGCGCCTCGAAATCCTGCGGCGGAATCACGCCGCCGACGACGATCATGATGTCGGGACGGCCCTGCCGCGCCAGCTCGGCCTTCAGCTCCGGCACGAGCGTGAGATGGCCGGCCGCCAGCGACGAGACGCCGACGACATGCACCTGTTCCGCGATCGCGTGCGCCGCGACCTCCTCGGGCGTGGCGAAGAGCGGGCCAATGACGACCTCGAAGCCGATATCGGCGAAGGCGGTGGCGATCACCTTCTGGCCGCGGTCGTGCCCGTCCTGCCCCATCTTGGCGACGAGGATGCGTGGGCGCCGGCCCTCGTCATGGGTGAATTCCGAGACGAGGGTCGTCAGCCGCTCGATCGGCGCGCCGTCGTTGCCGCCAAAACCCTCGCGATAGACGCCGCTGTTGACCTTGATCTCGGCCTTGTGGCGCTGCCAGGCCCGCTCCAGCGCCGACGAGATCTCGCCCACCGTCGCCTTGGCGCGGGCGGCCTTCACCGCGAGCGCCAGCAGATTGCCCGTGCCCGAACGCGCCGCCACCGCGAGCGCTTCGAGGCTCGCCGCGACGGCTTCCCCGTCGCGCTCCGCCCGGAGCCGGGCGAGCTTCTCGATCTGCTGAGCCCGCACGGCGGAATTGTCGACCTTCAAGACGTCGATCGCCGGTTCGTCGGCGAGGCGGTACTTGTTGACGCCGACGACGGTCTGCTGGCCACTGTCGATGCGGGCCTGCGTCTTCGCCGCCGCTTCCTCGATGCGAAGCTTCGGGATTCCGGCCTCGATCGCCTTGGCCATGCCGCCGAGCTTCTCGACCTCGTCGATATGCGCCATGGCGCGGGCGGCGAGTTCGGCCGTCAGCGCCTCGACATAATAGGAGCCGCCCCAGGGATCGATGATCCGCGTCGTGCCGCTTTCCTGCTGCAGGAAGATCTGCGTGTTGCGGGCGATGCGGGCGGAGAAGTCGGTCGGCAGCGCCAGCGCCTCGTCGAGCGCGTTGGTGTGCAGCGACTGGGTATGGCCCTGCGTCGCCGCCATCGCCTCGACCGTCGTGCGGACGACGTTGTTGTAAACGTCCTGCGCCGCGAGCGACCAGCCGGAGGTCTGGCAATGCGTCCTGAGCGCCAGCGACTTCTCGTTCTTCGGCTGGAATTCCTTGACCAGCTTCGCCCAGATCAGGCGCGCGGCCCGCATCTTGGCGACTTCCATGAAGAAGTTCATGCCGATCGCCCAGAAAAAGGAAAGACGCGGCGCGAACTGGTCGATATCGAGACCCGCCTTCAACCCGGCGCGGATATATTCGACGCCGTCGGCCAGCGTATAGGCGAGCTCGAGATCCTGCGTCGCCCCCGCTTCCTGCATGTGATAGCCGGAGATCGAGATCGAGTTGAACTTCGGCATATGCTCGGAGGTATAGGCGAAGATGTCGGAGATGATCCGCATCGACGGCCCCGGCGGGTAGATATAGGTGTTGCGGACCATGAACTCCTTGAGGATGTCGTTCTGGATGGTCCCCGACAGCTTGTCCGGGCTGACGCCCTGCTCCTCGGCCGCGACGATATAAAGCGCCAGGATCGGCAGCACCGCGCCGTTCATCGTCATCGACACGCTCATCTTGTCGAGCGGGATGCCGGAGAACAGCGTGCGCATGTCGTAGATCGAGTCGATCGCCACGCCGGCCATGCCGACATCGCCGGCGACGCGCGGATGGTCGCTGTCATAGCCGCGATGGGTGGCGAGATCGAAGGCGACCGACAGGCCCTTCTGGCCAGCGGCGAGATTGCGCCGGTAGAAGGCGTTGGAATCCTCGGCCGTGGAGAAGCCCGCATATTGGCGGATCGTCCAGGGCTGGTTCACATACATGGTCGGATAGGGACCGCGCAGGAACGGCGCGACGCCCGGATAGCTGTCGACCGCCTCCAGATGGTCGCGATCCCCGGCGGCATAGAGCGGCTTGACCGCGATGCCCTCGGGTGTCGCCCAGTCGGGGCCAGCGGCCGGAAGCGCGATCGGCGCGTCGACAAAGCCGAGGGTCGAAAAATCGGGAATACGGGTCATTTCAGAGCCTCGTCGAGCCGGTCGAGAACCAGGCCCGGATAGTCCAGAGCGTCGCAGCCGACAAAGAGGAAGGCCTCGACGCCGGCATGGCGATAGGCCGTCTCGCGCTCGCCCGGCCTTCCGGCCAGCGCCACATGCGCGATGCCGGCGGCCTTGAGGCGGCGCGCGACCTCCTCCACCAGCGTCTCGCCCTCATAGGTCGCATGGCCCGTCTCGCGCTCATAGACCTCGTCGGACGAACAGAGGCAGACCGCATCGGCGCCCGACGCGACCGCCGCCGCCACCAGCGCGTCGACCGTCGAAAAACCGTCGTTCATCGGCGCGGCGATGCCGGACGCCTCGAACAGGTCCCTGGCGAAACCGGCGCGGGCGGAGAAGGCGGCGGGTGTGCCGAGATTGGCGAGGAAGACCGACGGTCCGCGCCCGCGCCGCGCGGCGATCGCCTCGGCGCGATCGCGCAGGCGCTCGAAAGGCTCCGCCGTGCGATGCGGCGCGAAAGGCGACACATCAGCGGCGCCAGCCGGCGCCGGCAGCGGCGCGAGGACGGCGACCGTCGCCTCGTCAAGATGCGGATAGGCGCTCGTGCCGGTGATCGGCAGCTTGCGGCGCCGCACGTCGCGCTCGCGTTTTTCCGCGACAGCCGCGATCTCGCCGGCGACGAGTCCACTTCCGAGCGCCGCGGCGATGCCGCCGGCCGCCTCGATGCGCTGGAACAGCGCCCAGGCCGCGGCGCAAAGCTCGTCGGTCAGCGCCTCGAAACCGCCGGCGCCGCCGGCCGGGTCGGCCACATGGCCGAGGCCGGATTCCTCGATCAGGATGATCTGCGTGTTGCGGGCGATGCGGCGCGCCGAGGCATCGGGAAGCCCCAGCGCCTGCGTGAACGGCAGCACCGTGACGCTGTCGGCGCCGCCGAGACCGGCGGAAAATGCTGCGGTCGTGCTGCGCAGCAAATTCACGTGCGGATCGCGGCGCGTCAGCATGCGGAAGCTCGTCTCCGCGTCGAGCCGGATCGGCATGGGCGCGAGGCCGCAGGCCGCCTCGACGCAGGCCCAGAGCCGGCGCAGCGCCCGGAACTTGGCGATGCCGAGGAATTCGTCGGCGTCCGCCGCGAGCAGGAAGGCGATCATGCGGCGGCCGCGCTCGGGCGCGATCCCGCGCGCCTCCAACCCGCGCAGATGGTCGACGCCGGCGGCGAGCGCAAGCGCCAGTTCCTGCGCTTCCGATGCGCCCGCCTCGTGCCAGACACGCCCGTCGACCCGCAGGAAGCGGCTCTTCGCCTCGGCGCCGAAGGCACTCGCCAGTTCGACCGCCGCATCCAGCAGAGCCGCGGTCGCGTCACCACCGGCGGGATCGAGCGCAAGCAACGCATGGGGATCGAGCCCCAGGTCCAAATCGAGCGCGTCAAGCGGCAGGTTCTGGCTCCTGGCGAGGTCGACCAGGGCTTGGGCCGCCTCGGGCGCAGCCCGGCCGGCCTCGAGCCGCAGCGCGACGAGATCGATCATCACGCCGTCCAGCGCGCGGGCTATCGCGGCCGCCCCCGCATCGGCCAGTCCGAAACCGCGCGCCGTTGGCGCATCGGCGAAGACCAGCACGAGGCCCGATGCGCCGTTCTCGAGATCCTCGAGCGCCTGGCGCCGCGCCGCTTCGGGATCGGCAAGATCGATGCGCTGCACGACGCGCCACGGACCGGAACCGGCACGCACGGGACGCGGATGCCCTCCGGCAGCCTTGGCATAGAGCGGCTCGATACGCAGGCCATCGGCCGAGCGCGAGACGAGCTTCGCCTCGAAATCGGCGCCCTTCAGCGCCTTCACCGCCAACTGGCGCCACTCGGGTTCGCTGGCTGGATGAAACGCCGCGCCCGCATGCGGTCTTGTCATCGGTTCGTCGTCCCTTCCCGTTCCATGGCGTGGCGTCGCCATCGAAGGCCGCCCGATCCGGCTCATGGATATGCCTCCTCGCGCCGGGGTTCAACGGGCCATGCGTCCCGGCCCTGCGGGCTGGCTCGACCCGGCCATGGCAGGGACGACGCCGGGCGGCCACCGCGCCGGGCCCCACCTGACGTCGACACCGGGACCGGCGGCCTGATCTCCGGGGCAACCACCAATCTCAGATTGCCAAACCGGGCCTTGGAACGAAAACGGTTCCCGTGACTTGATCCCAGGACCAGCAACCCTAAATGGCTGGACATTTTCAAAGGGAAGGGATCGCCTTGACCCGTATTCTCACCAAGCTATGCGGTAGCGTGCTCGCCGTCACCTTCCTGGCAGCGGCGCCTGCCCCGACGATGGCCCTGCCGCTCATCGTCCCCGACCTCGCCGCCAGCGCGAATTCGAACGTCATCGACGTCCGCCACGGCGGTTCGCACAAGGAGATCCGGCGCGGCAATCGTCCCCCCGGCCATGCCGGCAACCGGCCCGGCCATCGTCCGCCGAACTGGAACGGCGGCCATCGCCCGCCCAACTGGAATGGCGGTCACCGGCCCGGCTACCGTCCTCCGGGCTACCGTCCCGGATACTGGAACGGCTATCACGGCTACCAGTATGCCCGGCCGGGCTATCGCTATTATGATGGCTGGTGGTATCCGCTGGCCGCGTTCGGCGTCGGCGCCGCTGTCGGTTCCATGGTCACGCAGCCGTCCTACAACTACAACGGCTATGGCGGCTACAGCGCGGCCCATTACCAGTGGTGCGAGAACCGCTATCGTTCGTACCGGGCGTCCGACAACACGTTCCAGCCGAACAACGGCCCGCGCCGCCAGTGCACCTCGCCCTACGGCTAGGACGGCGCTCCCGAGCAATTGTCACAAGGCCCGCTCCGGCGGGCCTTGTCGTCTTCAGCCGTCCGCGGCGTGAGGCCCGCCGATGGCGAGCCTCGACCTGCCGGGCGACGCCCCCCTACTCGAGATGCGACTCGAGGAACCACAGCGCCTTGTCGAGGGTGCGCGAATAGGCCGTCAGGATGTCGGCCGTGTCGGCATCGCCGATGTCGTCGGCCTTGTCGATGCCCTTGCGCACCTCGTTGGCGACATAGGCGTAGCGCTCGATCAGTTCCGCCAGATGATCCTTGATCTTCGAGATCTCGGTCGGGTACGGCGCCAGCTTGGTGCCGGAGGCCACCGCCTGCGTCGTGCCGAGTGCGAAGCCGCCCAGCTGCACGGCCCGCTCCGCCACCGTGTCGGCATGGCCGTCGATATCGGTGCGGAAGGTGTCCAGCATCTCGTGAACGGCGATGAACTGCAGGCCCTTCAGGTTCCAGTGTGCCTGCTTGGTGACCAAGGCCAGATCGATGCTGTCGGCCAGAACCGCGTTGAGCAGCTCGATCGCAGCGGTCTTGGTGTTGGACTTGAGATCGATTGCAGTCTTCCGGGGCGGCATCGCCATCTCCTTTTTGTTGAAGCGACTGGTCAAGTATTCAACAACGCGTGCGGAACAACAAGGTTCGCGTCACGCGTGCGTACGCGCCGGAGAGGATTTCCCCCGCGTTTACAACCCCAACGCCCGAACCGGCATTTCGCTCCATCGCCATTTCACCGCTGGCAGATCCGCCGCGCCTGCGCTAGGACCGGCGCGCTGGGACGATGTCGATGAGGACCTCATGAAAACTGTGATCTGCGTGGAGCCGGGCAAGCTGGAATTCGTCGAGCGCCCCGAGCCGGACGCACCCGCCGCCGGCTTCGCCACCGTCGACATCAAGCATGTCGGCATCTGCGGCACCGACTATCACATCTTCGAGGGCAAGCACCCGTTCCTGGAATATCCGCGCATCATGGGCCATGAGCTGTCCGGCGTCGTGTCCGCGGTCGGCGAAGGCGTCGCGCTCACGGTCGGCACACCGGTCGTCATCAACCCCTACATCGCCTGCGGCCATTGCGTTGCCTGCCGCAAGAACAAGCCGAACTGCTGCACGGCGGTACGCGTGCTCGGCGTCCACACCGATGGCGGCATGGCCGAGAAGATCGTCATGCCGGCCGGCAACCTCTATCCGGCCGAAGGCCTGTCGCTGCGCGACGCCGCCATGGTCGAGTTCCTGGCGATCGGCGCCCATGCGGTGCGCCGCGCGCAGCCGGAAGGCGGCCGCGCGCTCGTCGTCGGCATCGGCCCGATCGGCCTCGGCGTCGCGATCTTCGCCCGCATCGCCGGCCTCGAGGTGACGCTGCTCGACGCCAGCGAGGAGCGCCTCGCCTTCGCGCGCGACACGCTCGGCTTCGAGAAGTCGGCGCTAACCGGGCCGGATGCGCAGAAGACGCTGATGGCAGAGACCGGCGGCGAGGGCTTCGACGTCGTGTTCGACGCCACCGGCAACGCCAAGGCGATCGAGGCCGGCTTCGCGCTGGTCGCGCATGGGGGCGCCTATGTGCTGGTGTCGATCGTCAAGGACAACATCTCGTTCTCGGACCCCGAGTTCCACAAGCGCGAGATGATGCTGATCGGCAGCCGCAACGCCACCAAGGTCGATTTCGACCATGTCGTCGCCTCGATCAAGGCCGGCAAGGTGCCGCTCGACGCGCTCGCCACCCACCGCACGACGCTCGATCAGCTCACCACCGACATGCCGGTCTGGAGCCATGACAAGCGCGGCCTGATCAAGGCCATCATCGAGGTCTGATTTCCCCTCCCCTCCGTCGATTGCCGCTTTGACAGCGCTGTCCGAATGCAGGACGGTGCTGTCAAAGTTCAGCGGGCAACACCGCGGCGATCACGGGAGCGGACAATGGAATATCGGCAACTCGGCAATTCCGGCCTGAAGGTATCGGTGCTCACCATGGGCACGATGACCTTCGGCATGAAGGGCGGCTTCTCGAAGGTCGGCGACATCACCGAGGTCAAGGACGCGCAGCGCCAGATCGACATGGTGATCGACGCCGGCGTCAACCTGCTCGACACCGCCAACGCCTATTCGGGCGGCACCTGCGAGGAGATCATCGGCGACGCGCTCGGCGGCAAGCGCAAGGGCGGCGTGCTGATCGCCACCAAGGCGCGCTTCCCGATGGGCGACGGCCCGAACGATCGCGGCCTGTCGCGCTACCACCTGATCCGCGAATGCGAGGCCAGCCTCAAGCGCCTGAAGACCGATGTCATCGACCTCTACCAGGTGCACCAGTGGGACGGCCAGACGCCGCTGGAAGAGACGCTGGAAGCGCTCGACACGCTCGTCCGGCAGGGCAAGGTCCGCTATATCGGCTGCTCCAACTTCTCCGGCTGGCACCTCATGAAGGCGATGGAGATCGCCCGCCGCGATCATCGCGTTCCCTTCGTGTCGCAGCAGATCCACTACACGCTGCAGGCGCGCGAGGCCGAGCAGGAGCTGGTGCCGATCTCGCTCGATCAGGGGCTCGGCATCCTGATCTGGAGCCCGATCGCCGGCGGCCTGCTCTCCGGCAAGCATCGCCGCGACAAGGAGACGCCACAGGACAGCCGCCTCGCCAAGGGCTGGACCGAACCGCCGATCCATGACTGGAACCGCCTCTGGGACATCGTCGACGAGCTCGTCGCGATCGCCGGCGCGCGCGGGGTGTCCGGAGCGCAGGTGGCGCTTGCCTGGCTGCTCGGCCGGCCGGGCGTGACCTCCGCCATCATCGGCGGCCGCACTGACGCGCAGTTCCAGGACAATCTCGCCGCCGCCGAGCTCAAGCTCTCCGAGGAAGAGCGCGCCCGCCTCGACAAGGTCAGCCAGCAGCCGCTGAACTACCCCTACTGGCACCAGGCGGCGACGGCCAAGGACCGCCTCGGCCCGGCCGACCTCGCCTTCCTGCAGCCCTATATCGCGGACTGAACGCGGGCACGAGAAACGCAAAAGGCCCGGCATGACCGGGCCTTTTCTTTTCCATCGGCGGAGGCTTGAACCCTAGAACTTGTAGTTCAGGCCCGCCTTGACCGCGTTGGAGGTGACGCCGACGTCGGTCTGGGCGGGCGTGCCCTCGAGCATCGTCTTGCTGCCGAGATCGACATAGTCATATTCAAGGCGGCCGGTCAGGTTGGGCGTGAAGCCATATTCGACGCCGGCGCCGGCGGTCCAGCCGACGGCCCACTTGCTGTCGGAGCCGAAGCCCGCCTGCTTGGCCTCGACATCGCCATAGGCGACGCCGCCCTTGCCGTAGAACAGCCACTTGTCATAGGTGAAGCCGATGCGGGCCGTCGTCGAACCGAGCCAGTTCAGGTCGATCGCGGCGTCCCCGACATTGTCGCTGAGGCCGCTATAGGCGATGTCCGTCTCGAAGCCGACGAGCCAGGGATCGCTGACCTGGTAGTTGTAGCCGACCTGCGCGCCGAACAGGCCGCCGGTCACGCTGTCGAGGAAATCCGCGTCCTTGGTGCCGCTACCCCAACCGAAGCCGCCATGCACGCCGGCGTAGAAGCCGTTCCAGTCGAAGCCCGAAGGCTCCGCCGGCGCGGGGATCGGTTCGTTGACGGCGATATCGGCAGCCGTCGCCGCGCCGGACACCGCCAGCCACGCCACGCCTGCAAGAAGAAATCGCTTCATCCCGTACCTCTCGAACCCGCACGCATACGCATGGAGCCCACCAGCAAGGCCACCATAGCGCCAAAACAAGGCGCGATCACGACCCAGATCGGTACGGATGCGGCATCCGTCAAGGCAACGGGCGGCCGCGCTCCGAATCGAGGCGGCCGCTGCGGCAAGTCGGCAACAGTCGTTCCGGCTTCACCGCACCAGGATCGCGCGGAAATCGTTGACGTTGGTCAACGTCGGGCCGGTGACGACGAGCCGGTCCAGCGCCTGGAAGAAGCTGTAGCCGTCATTGTCGGCGAGGCGCGCGACCGGGTCGAGCCCCTGTGCCTTCGCCGCCGCGAGGATGCCGGCGTCGATCCAGGCGCCGGCATTGTCCTCCGAGCCGTCGATGCCGTCCGTGTCGCAGGCGATCGCGGCGATGCCCTTCTCGCCGCCGAGCGCCACGGCGAGCGCCAGCAGGAATTCGGCGTTACGGCCGCCCCGGCCCTTGCCACGGACGGTGACCGTGGTCTCGCCGCCCGACAGGATCACGCAGGGCTTCGTCGCCGGCTCGTCATGCGCCGCCGCATAGGTGCCGATCGCCGCCAGCACGCGCGCCACGTCGCGCGCCTCGCCCTCCAGCGCGTCGCCCAGCACCAGCGGCGTCAGCCCGATGGCGCGCGCCTTTTCTGCCGCCGCATCGAGCGCCATCTTCGGCGTCGCCAGCATCTCGACCGCGCCGCCCGCGCCGGCCTCGACCGCGTTGGCGCGGATCGCCTGCTCGATGCGCGGCTCCACGGCGATGCCGTATTCGGCGAGGATCGCCAGCGCGCCCTCGGGATCCGATGCCTCGGGAATGGTGGGGCCCGAGCCGATCGCGCCGGGATCGTCGCCCGGCACGTCCGAGATCAGGAAGGTCACCATGCGGGCCGGGGCAGCGGCCGCGGCGAGGCGGCCGCCCTTGATGGCGGAGAGCGCCTTGCGGACGCGGTTCATGGCGCCGATCGGCGCGCCGCTCTTCAGGAGCGCGCGGTTCAGCGCCTGCTTGTCCTCGAGCGTCAGGCCCGGCGCCGGCAGCGCCAGCAGCGACGAGGCGCCGCCCGACATCAGGAAGACGACGAGATCGTCCGGCCCTGCCGATCCAGCGATGTCGAGGATGCGCTGGGCGGCATCCATGCCGGCGGCGTCGGGCACCGGATGCGACGCCTCGACCACCTCGACGAAGCGGGTCGGCGTGCCATGGCCATAGCGCGTGACGGCGAGGCCCTCCGGCGGCGGGTTGCCGGCGGCCTCCCAGGCATCCTCGAACGCGCGCACCATGCGGGCTGCGCCCTTGCCGGCGCCGAGCACGATCGTGCGTCCCTTCGGCGGCTCGGGCAGCAGCCCGTCGAAACGGCCGTCCGGCAGCGCGGCGGCGAGCGCGGCGTCGAAGAGCGCGCGAAGGATGTCTTCATCGGGCGAATGGATGTCGAGCGTCATGTCCCCTGCCTGTCAGACTGTGCGGGCCGGAGCCCCCGCGATCAGCGCCCCTCCGGCACGGCCTCGATCCGCAGCGATCCGAGAAGCGCCTCGAACAGAGGCCGGGCCTCGTCGAGCGCCGCAGCGGTGGTCGCACAGGAAAGGCTGATTCGATAGGCCGGCGTCTCGGCGATCGCGATGTACTGCCGGATGCCGTCGTGGTCCGGTCCGAAGCTCGGCGTCGTCACCGCCGCCACGCCGCGCAGACCGCCACCGAAATCGACCGCGCCGATGGCGTCGACGCGGCCCAGCATGCCGAGGGTCAGGCGCATCGACTCGAGCGTCTCCTCGACCATGTCCGACGACGACAGCGTCGCCTGGTCCAGGGCCTGCACCTCGTCCGGCTGTCTCTTCAGCCCGACGCCGCACAGGCTCTTCGACGTGCCGGCGCGCGGCAACATCGTGCTGTCGACCTGGACGACGAAATCATGCCCGCGATGGCCGCGCCGCTTGCCGAGGACGAGCGATGGCGGCACCGTGAAGGCGAGCCCGGTTTCGGCATCGCGGAAATCCGCCGAAGCAGGCGCCGACCCGGCGCCCGCCTCTCCCGCCTGCGCGCCGGAGGCGAGCAGCGCCGTCGCAACGACGGCGGCGCCCCGGATCCGGCGAAGCGGAAGCCTCATGCGGGAAGCCACCCGCCCCTCAGTCGCGCACGCCGACGACATAGTCCTGGATCTGGTCGACGATCGAGCCCGTCATCGGGATCGCGACGTCGCTCATCAGGAAGATGGCGAGGCGGGCGACGTCGTCCGGCTTGATCAGCCGGCCCCACGGCATCGAGGCTTCGGCGGCCGCGAGCCAGCTCTCGCCCTTGCCGAGCTTCACGGCCTGCATCTCGCGCTCGCCCGGCGTGTCGGCCCAGCCGAGATTGATGCCGTTGACGCTGATGCGGTCGAAGCGGTGCGAATGAGCTGCATTCTTGGTCAGGATAGACAGCGCCGCCTTGGACGAGGCGTAGACGCCGAGCTCGGGCGTGCCGCCATAGGCGTTGACCGAGAGGACGTTGACGATCGAGCCCGGCGCGCCGCGCTCGCGCAGGTGGCGGATCACGCCCTGCATCAAGAACATCGGCGTGCGCACATTGATCGCGAAGACATGGTCGAAGAAGTCGATGTCGGCGTCGGCGATCGAGCCGCGATCGGTATTGGCGGCGGCGTTGACCAGGCCGTCGACGCGGTCGAAGCGATCGAGCGTCGCGTCGATGACGATGTCGGCCGCGTCGGAATCGGCGAGGTCGACCGAGACGAAGCCGGCCTCGACGCCGAGCGCCTCCAGTTCGGCCGAGACGGCGGCGCCACGCTCCGGATTGCGCCCGACCAGCATGACGCCCTCGGCGCCCGAGCGGGCCGCCTCCAGCGCCACCGCGCGCCCGATGCCCTGTGTGCCGCCCGTCACCAGAAGAATCCTGCCGTCTACCCGCGCTTCCATCGTCCCCGTTCCTGCTTCATTCGCTGTTCATCAGCCGAATTGGTTGTATGGGCTTGTCCCGGACGGAACGGCGCGGCACGCTGGGCCGGCACGGAACGGGACACGAGCCGCGCGCGATCCTAGCCGGGCTGGTCGCAAGCGTGCAACTCGCGCGCGATCCGCCCGCGCCTGCCCTTGCCTTGCCCTCGCCCCTTCCTGCCCGCCGGATCCGGAAATGCCCACGAAGATCGAAGACGCCGCCGCCCTGATCGCCGACGCGCGCCTCGCCCGCACCCCGTTGGCGCTCCTTCCCGATGCGCTCCGCCCCGCCGATGAAGCGACGGCCTATGCCGTGCAGGCCCGTGTGCACGAGCGGCTGGCAGAAGACCGCTACGGGCGCCGCATTGGCTGGAAGATCGGCTGCACCACGCCGGTGATGCAGACCTATCTCGGCATTCCGAACCCCTGCGGCGCCGGCCTGTTCGAGGGCACGACGCACCGCTCCGGCGCGACCGTTTCGGCCGCCGGTTTCATTCAGCTCGGCATCGAATGCGAGATCGCCGTCCGCCTCGGCCGCGACCTGGAGCCGGGCGCCGCGCCCTTCCGCGCCGAGGACATGGCCGGAGCGGTCGAGAGCGTCATGGCGGCGATCGAGCTGGTCGACGACCGCTATGCCGACTGGCGCAAGACCGACACGCCGACGCTGATCGCCGACGATTTCTTCGCCGCCGGCTCGGTACTGGGCGCGCCGCATTCGCTCGACGACGTCCCGGATCTCGCGACGCTCACTGGCGTGACGCGGATCAATGGCGCCGAGGTCGCGCGCGGCCGCGGCGCCGACGTGCTCGGCCATCCGTTCAACGCCCTCGCCTGGCTCGCCAACAGCCTGGCCGGGCGGGGTTCCCGCCTCAGGGCCGGCGAGATCGTGCTGACCGGCAGCCTGGTCGAGACGCGCTGGCTGAAGCCCGGCGACGCCGTCGAGATCGAGATCACGGGGCTTGGTTCAGTGACGATGACTGTTTCGGAGTAGGCGCCGGCAATGCTGGCCCTTCCTTCACCTCACCCGGATCTGCAGCACACCGTCCTTCAACATCCTGAGGAGGCTTTCGCAGAAAGCCGTCTCGAAGGACGCACCGCCCAAGGGCGGGAGATCGCCTGCCCGGCGGCCCTGCGTGCTTCGAGACGGCCCTTCGGGCCTCCTCAGCATGTTGGGAGCCGTGTTGTCGATCGCGAGCGGGCTACCGCGGCAGGTCCCTACCGAAAATGCTTCGAAAGCTTCAGGCCCTGCGCCTGGTAGTTGGAGCCGAGGCCGCTGCCATAGAGAACCGATGGCCGCTCGGCCATCTTCTCGTAGACGAGCCGGCCGACCGTCTGGCCATGCTCGAGGATGAACGGCACCTCGTGGCTGCGCACCTCCAGCACCGCGCGGCTGCCGGCGCCGCCGGCGGCCTGGTGGCCGAAACCCGGATCGAAGAAGCCGGCATAGTGGACGCGGAACTCGCCGACCAGCGGATCGAAGGCGACCATCTCGGCGGCGTAGTCCGGCGGCACATGCACCGCCTCGCGCGAGACGAGGATGTAGAACTGGTCCGGGTCGAGGATCAGCTCCGCCTTGCCGCGCACCGGGATCGGCTCCCAGTAGTCGAGCACGTCGCAGGCGGCGCGCTTGTCGACGTCGATGACGCCGGTGTGCCGCTTGGCGCGATAGCCGATGATGCCGTCGGAGCCCTCGAGGTCGATCGAGAGCAGCAGGCCGGACGAGGCGTGGAACGCGCCGTCGACCAGCGGCTCGCGCGCATGAAGCGCGGCGAGCGCCGCGTCGTTCAGGCGCGTGTCGCCGCGGCGGAAGCGGATCTGCGACAGGCGCGAGCCGGCGCGCGCGACGATCGGGAAGGTACGCGGGGAAACTTCCAGATAGAGCGGACCCTCATAGCCGGCCGGAATGGTGTCGAAGGACTGCGCCCGGTCGGTGATGACGCGGGTGAAGATGTCGAGCCGGCCGGTCGAGGATTTCGGATTGGCCGAGGCCTGCACGTCGGCCGGCAGCGCCAGGCTCTCCTGCAGCGGCACGATGTAGACGCAGCCGGTCTCGAGCACCGAGCCGTGCGTCAGGTCGATCTCGTGCAGCGTGAGCTCGGCGAGGCGGTCCTTCACCAGCACGTTCGGGCCGGGCAGGAAGCTGGCGCGCACGCGGTAGGCGACGCTGCCGAGGCGGAGGTCAAGGCTCGCCGGCTGGACCTGGTCGACGTCGAGCGGCCGCTCGATCCGGATCGCGCCGGCAGCGAGGCTCGCCCGGATCTGTTCGGCCGAGAGAATTCCGATTGCTGCTTCGCTTGACATGCCCGCTCCGTAACTCATGCCACTGCATAGGCGAGCCGGACTGATGCGGCAAGCCGCGCGTTCTCCGAACTCTTCGTTGACGCCAAGCCGCCGGAGGCATATCAAAAAAACATACACCGTGGTCAATTTGAGCCGACCGGCTTGCCGCCACGTTAAACAACGTCGCTAAAAGGTCGGTTGCCGGCGATCCGACATCCGATTTTTGGCCCGACCTCGCGTCGGGTTTTTCGTATCGGGATCTGAACGAATGTCCGAAGACAAGGCCAAGCCCCCCCGCCGCCCCGCCACCGAGCTCGTGCATGGCGGAACCCTCCGCTCGCAGTTCGGCGAGATTTCCGAGGCGATGTTCCTGACCCAGGGCTTCGCCTATGACACCGCCGAGGCGGCGGAAGCCCGCTTCAAGGGCGAGGATCCCGGCTTCATCTATTCGCGCTTCTCCAACCCGACGACCTTCATGTTCGAGGAGCGCATGCGCCTGCTGGAAGGCGCCGCCGCCGCGCGCTCGACCGCCAGCGGCATGGCCGCCGTCACCGCCGCGCTGATGTGCATGCTGAAGGCGGGCGATCACGTCGTCGCCGCCAAGGCTCTGTTCTCGTCCTGTCTCTATGTCGTCGAGGACCTGCTGCCGCGTTACGGCGTGCAGTCGACGCTGGTCGACGGCACCGACCTGAACCAGTGGCGCGATGCCGTTCGCCCCAACACCAAGGCCTTCTTCCTGGAGAGCCCGACCAATCCGACGCTCGAGGTGATCGACATCGCCGAGGTCGCCAAGATCGCGCATGAGGCCGGCGCGCTGCTGATCGTCGACAACGTCTTCGCGACGCCGATCTGGCAGCAGCCGATCAAGCTCGGCGCCGACGTCGTCGTCTATTCCGGCACCAAGCACATCGACGGCCAGGGCCGGGTGCTCGGCGGCATCATCCTCGCCGCCGACGAGGCCTATGTGAACGACCACCTGCACAACTTCCTGCGCCAGACCGGCCCGACGCTGTCGGCCTTCAACGCCTGGGTGCTGCTGAAGGGGTTGGAGACGCTGGACATTCGCGTCCGCCGCCAGACCGAGAGCGCGGCGAAGGTCGCCGATGCGATGGCCAAGCACCCGAAGGTCGCGAAGCTGATCTATCCCGGCCGCGCCGACCACCCGCAGGCCGATGTCGTCAAGAAGCAGATGGGCGCCGGCTCGACGCTGATCGCCTTCGAGGTCGAGGGCGGCAAGGAAGCGGCGTTCCGCGTCGCCAGCGCCACCGAGGTCGTGACGATCTCCAACAATCTCGGCGACGCGAAGAGCCTGATCACCCATCCCTCGACGACGACTCACCAGCGCCTGAGCGAGGAAGCCCGGCTCGGCTTCGGCATCACGCCGGGCATGCTGCGCCTCTCGATCGGCCTCGAGGACGTCGACGACCTGATCGAGGACCTGACGCAGGCGCTCGACAAGGCCTGACGGCCGCGACGCCACAGACGCCGCTGGATCCGCCGGAACGGGACGTTCCGGCGGTTTCGCGCTGCCGCCGCGCGCCGGTCCGGCGGCCCCTGCGACAGCATAGGCTGGAGATGCGCTAAATTGCGCAATGGCGATCGCGTGGTTGTCGTGATTACTGACGCAACATTGATTTGCCGCAAAGCCAAACACCGTTGGACTCACTAGGTTTCCTCGGCTAGTTTGGAACCCATCCAAGAAGCGGGCGCTGCTGATGGACTATCAATCGTTTTTCGTGGACGCGATCGCCGCTCTCCATTCGGAGAAGCGTTATCGCGTTTTCGCCGACCTCGAACGCATCGTCGGGCGCTTCCCGCACGCGATCTGGCGTTCCGAGCGCGGCGCCCGCGAAATCACCGTCTGGTGCTCGAACGATTACCTCGGCATGGGCCAGCATCCGGACGTCGTCCGCGCCATGGTTGAGACGGCGCAGGGCCTCGGCACCGGCGCCGGCGGCACCCGCAACATCTCCGGCAACAATCATCCGCTGGTCGAGCTCGAGGCCGAACTCGCCGACCTGCACGGCAAGGAAGCCGGCCTCGTCTTCTCGTCGGGCTTTGTCTCCAACGACGCGTCGCTGTCGACGCTCGGCAAGCTTCTGCCCGACTGCCTGATCCTGTCGGACGAGCTGAACCACGCCTCGATGATCGAGGGCATCCGCCGCTCCGGCGCGCAGAAGCGCATCTTCCGCCACAACGACCTCGAGCATCTCGAGCAGCTGCTGAAGGAAGCCGCCCCCGGCCGCGCCAAGCTGATCGCCTTCGAGAGCGTCTATTCGATGGACGGCGACGTCGCCCCCATCGCCGGCATCTGCGATCTCGCCGAGAAATACGGCGCGATGACCTATATCGACGAAGTGCATGCGGTCGGCATGTATGGCCCGCGCGGCGCCGGCATCGCCGAGCGCGAGGGCCTGATGCACCGCATCGACATCATCGAGGGCACCCTCGCCAAGGCGTTCGGCACCTTCGGCGGCTACATCACCGGCAGCCGCGCCGTGATCGACGCCGTGCGCTCCTATGCGCCGGGCTTCATCTTCACGACGGCGCTGCCGCCGTCGATCGCCGCCGCGACCACCGCGTCGATCCGCCACCTCAAGACCTCGCAGATCGAGCGCGACCTGCAGCAGCATCACGCGCAGCGCACGAAGGAAGTGCTGATCGCCGCCGGCCTGCCGGTGATGCCGTCCGAGACGCATATCGTGCCGCTCTTCGTCGGCAATCCGGACCTCTGCAAGAAGGCCTCGGACATGCTGCTCGAGGAGCACGGCATCTACATCCAGCCGATCAACTACCCGACCGTGCCGCGCGGCACCGAGCGGCTGCGCATCACGCCGACGCCCTGCCACGACGAGACGCTGATCCTGGCGCTGCGCGACGCGCTGATCGACGTCTGGCAGCGCCTGTGGCTGCCGATGGGCCGCACCGCCCCCGCCAATACCCGCGTCGCGGTCGGCGGCGCCACCGGCTTCGAGCTGTTCCCGCCGGCCGGCGGCTGAATGACCGTTCTTCCGAATTCGAAAGGCCCGCCGGTCGTCCCGGCGGGCCTTTTGCTTTCGGGATCGTGAATGCCGGTTCTCCTGGATACCGGTCAGACCAGCCGGACGGATATCCCGCCATCCGCGATCATCGGGCTTCCCGTCATGAAACTCGACCGATCGGACAGCAGGAACAACGCCGCCTGGGCGATTTCCCTGGCTTCCGCCATCCGCTTCATCGGATGCAGTTTCGCGATGAACTCCATGACGTCCGGCTTCAGTTCGCCGCCGACGGGCGTGACCGTTCCGCCGGGCAGGAGCGCGTTGACGCGAATGCCTTCCGCAGCATGATCGGACGCCAGCGACTGCGACAGGCCGATCAGTCCGGCCTTGGACGCGGCATAAGCCCCCATTCCCGGCAGGCCGCCATTGCTGAAGCCCACGAAGGATGAGGTGAAGACGATCGAGCCGCCGCCCCGCTCCCGCATCGCAGGGATCTGCGCCCTCGCGGCGAGGAAGGCGGCCGTCAGGTTGACGGAGAGGACATCGTTCCAGGTGCCGAGTTCCATGTCGGCGACCGGCCCCATCTCGCCGACGATGCCGGCATTGTTGAACGCGGCATCCAGACCGCCGAATGCCTGCGTGGCGAGATCGACCAGGGCGCCGGCATAGCCCTCGTCCCGCACGTCGCCGGCCAGGTATACGGCCCTGCCGATGCCGCGGTTGATCGTCGCCGCAAGGGCTTCGAGCTCCGCCGACCGGCGCGCGCCGAGAACCACGTTGCCGCCCTCGGCCGCGAACAGCAGCGCCGCCGCCCTGCCGATGCCGCTGCTCGCGCCGGTGATGATGATCGACTTGTTTTCGAGCTCCATGACGTCCTGTTCCTGCTTCCCATGGTGTCCGGCCGCTCGGGGCCGGCTCCAGGGCACGGTGTCAGGCCCGCCGGCATCGTGCGATCCGCTTCCTGCGCTCGAATTCGCCGCGCGGCAGCGGCGCATAAAAAAACCCTCCCCCGCGCGTGCGGGAGAGGGTTTGCCCGGGGCGGCCCAAGGACCGTGCTTCAGGCGGCGACGTCCTCGGTCGTGCGGCCGATCTGGTCGATGTCGAACGGCACCGTCTGGTAGATCTCGTTGATCCAGTTGCCGAACAGCAGATGCGCGCTGCCGCGCCAGCTGTTGACCGGCGGCTGCTCCGGATCGTCGTTGCGGAAATAATCGACCGGCAGCGGCACGCCGAGGCCGGCATTGACGTCGCGGAAATACTCGTCGCCCAGCGACTGGCTGTCATATTCGAGATGGTTGAAGATGTTCAGCGCGCGATGGCGCGTGTCATCGAGCAAGCACAGCCCCGTCTCGGGGCTCTCGGCCAGCACGATGATGCCGCTGTCGGCCGGAATCTCTTCCTTGCGCACCTCGGACCAGCGCGACACCGGCACGGCGAACTCGTCGGCGAAGCCGCGCAGATAGGGCGACGGCGCGCTCGCCGCCGGCACCTGGTGGCGATAGATGCCGAACGCCTTGGCCGGCAGGTCGTATTTCTGCATGCCGTGGAAATGATGCACCGCCGCCTGCGCCGCCCAGCAGATATTGAGGCCGCGATGGACGTGCGTCTGGGTCCAGTCGAAGATGCGCTGCAGCTCGCCCCAGTAGGTGACCTGCTCGAACGGCATGCGCTCAACCGGCGCGCCGGTGATGATGAAGCCGTCGAAGCGCTCGTTCTTCACCTCCTCCCACGGACGATAGAAGGAGAGCATGTGCTCGGCCGGCGTGTTGCGCGGCGCATGGTCGGTGATCTGGACCAGCGACAGCTCGATCTGCAGCGGCGTCGCGCCGAGCAGGCGCGCGATCTGCGTCTCGGTCGTGATCTTGTTCGGCATCAGGTTGAGAAGGCCGATCTTCAGCGGACGGATGTCCTGCCGCACGGCATCCGCCGCGCGCATGACCACGACGCCTTCCGCTTCGAGCTTGCGGCGCGCAGGCAGGTCGTCAGGGATCTTGATCGGCATTTCGCATCAGCCTTCTTCCTGGAGGCCGACGCGTGACTGGGTCCGTATGATTGCCGGATCGGCCACATCCTCCCTTGCGGGAGTGCCACCTTGCCCGGAAAGGCAGGTTGGCGTCGGGCGTCGGCCCAACTCTTGATGTAAGCGGAAGCTCTAGCCGAGCAAGGGGCGCTTGGCAAGCACGAAGCGGGACGCTAGGCACCCGCTTCGAGTGCCAGGCGAATGGCGCGCTCGACCGGCGAGGCGGCGCCGTCCGCGCGCCACGGATCGAGCGGTCCGCGCGGCAGCAGGGGCGGCTGGGCCATGAAGCGGGGCACATGGCCGCGATGTGGCTGTGCCGCGTGGGCCAGGAGCGGATGGCAGAGATAGACGGTTCCCGCCGGACCAGTCGCCAGCGTCTCTCCCCGCCCCTCCGTGACGGCGAGCCTCCCGGCGAGCTCCATGAAGTCGAGACCCGCCTCGCCTTCCGGCGCCAGGACGCGGGCGACGTCGCGATGCGAGCCGACGCGGATGCGTGTCGGCGCATCGGCTTCGCTCACATCCGAGAACAGGAAGAGCATCAGCAGGGCCCGCCCTTTCGACTGCGCATTGATGCACCAGGCGAGATAGTTGACGGGATCGCTGCCGGGGAAGCTCGCGTCGACGTGCCAGCCGGCATCGCCCGGATCCTGTTCGCTCGGGAAGCGGATCGGAAAGCTGCCGAGCGTCCTGCGCGGGAGCCACCGGCCTTCGCCCACGAGTTGGTCGAACGCCGCGCGCAGGCGGGGCGCGTTGGCCGCCTCGGCAAAAGGCGGCGCGCCATATTCGCCGAGCCGCACCACCGGTCGCGTCCAGCTCGACGGATCACCCGGATTGCAGCCGGTATCGCGCCAGAGGATGGCCCTCGCGGCCAGCGCCGTCTCCGACGGGAAGGCCGCATCGAGGCGCACGAAGCCGTTGGCGACGAAGCCTTCGATCTCCGCATCGGTCAGGACTGGGGACGCATCGGTCATGGCAAGAAGTCTGCGGGCCGGTCGTTGGCGCGTCAACCCGGGGGCTGATTGCACAATTCCGGCCGGCTGCTAGGCTCGCCGGCGCCCCCTGGTGCCCGCGCACCCCTGGGCCGCAGCCGAGACGGAGTGCCTGCCGCATGACCGATCGAACGCCCGCGCCGGAAACCGCGACCACCGCCATTCGTGTCATCGCCGATGCGCTCGTGGCGGAGCCGCGCATCCGCGCGCTGGCGCTCAGCGGCAGCTATGGCGCCGGCCTCGAGGACGCCTATAGCGATCTCGACTTCCTCGTCGTCGCCGACGACGGCGCGACGGATACCGTCGTGGCACTTTGGCGCGGCGCGGTGGCAGCGGTCGGCGAAATCGTCCTGTGGCGCGACCGGCAGGTCAAGCCGAGCCTCGTCAACGCCATCACGGCGGAGTGGCTCCGGATCGACGCCGACTTCGCGACCCCGCCGGAAATCACCCGGCGGACGCGCGACGGGCTCAAGATCCTCTTCGACCACGACCTGCTCTTCGGCGCGTTGCCGGAAGCCGCCGCAAAGCCGGGGCCGAGCCCGGAGCGCCTGCTCTGGCAGATCGAGGAGTTCCTCCGCATCCTTGGCCTGCTGCCGCTGGCGATGGGGCGGGCCGAATACTTCAACTCGGTCACCGGCCTGCTGCACCTGCGAACGCTGATCGTCGATCTCCTGGTCGAGGAAACGGCCGCGCCGCATCGCGGCGGCGCGCTGCATCTGAACCGGCTGATCACGGCCGAGCAGAAGCAGGCGCTCGCCGCCCTGCCCCCGCTGGTGGCCGAGCGCGACGCGCTCATCGCCGCGTATCTCGCCTATGCGGCGCTCTACCTGCCGCGGGCGCGGCGGATGGCGGCACGCCTCGGCGTCGATTGGCCCGAGCGGTTCGAGCGCGCGACCTGGGCGCATCTGCGCGCCACCCTCGGCATCGAGCCGCCGCCAGCGACGCGCGAGCCTAAGGCGCCATGAGAAAAGGCCCGCCGACGGATCGACGGGCCTCTGCATGTCCAAGGGACGGCGGGGGTCAGCCTGCGCCTATCTCGCCAGCCAATCGGCCAGGCGCCGCGTCGCTTCGCGGATCTGGTCGAGATCGCGCAAATAGCAAAGCCGCATGAAGCCGTCGCCGCCGGCGCCGAAAGCCCCGCCCGGCGCCAGGCCGACACCGGCCTCGTCGACGAGGCGCAAGGCCAGCGCCCGGGTGTCGGGCTCGCCGTCGACGGCGAAGAAGGCGTAGAAGGCGCCGGCCGGCCGGACCAGTCGCACCCGGCCTGTGCGCTCGAGGCCGGAACAGACGATCTCGCGGGCCTCAGTCGCCCGCTTGCGCTGAAAGTCGATGAAGGCGTCGCCCTGCTCCAGCGCCGCGACGGCGCCGCGCTGCAGGAATTTCGGCGTGCCCGAGCTCGAATACTGGACGAGGTTCTCGATCACCTGGCCGAGCGCCGGCGGCGCCGCGATCCAGCCGACCCGCCAGCCGGTCATCGCCCAGTTCTTCGACATGGTGTTGACGAAGAGGATGCGGTCGTCGGCTTCCATGATGTCGTAGAAGGACGGCGCGCGATTCCCCTCGTAGAAGAACCGCGTATAGACCTCGTCCGACACGATCCAGAGACCGCGCGCCCGCGCGAAGTCGAGGATCGCCTGAAGCTCCTCGCGCGTCGCCGTCCAGCCGGTCGGGTTGCAGGGCGAATTGAGGAACAGCGCCTTGGTGCGCGGCGTCACCGCGTCGAAATAGCGGTCGAGGTCGAGCGTCCAGCCGGCATTGCCATAGGTGAGCGGCACCTCGACGACCGTGGCTCCACCCACCTCGGCGGCGGCGGCGAAGTTCGGCCAGGCCGGCGTCGGCACGACGACCTCGTCGCCCTGCCCGGCGACCATGCGCAGCGCGATCTGGATCGCCGGCATGCCGCCCGACGTGACGAAGAAGCGATCGACGTCGAACGGGCGGCCATAGACGCGGGCGTGATAGTCGGCCAGCGCCTGGCGCAGCTCCGGAATGCCGCGCTGGTGCGTGTAGAAGGTCTCGCCGGCCGAGAGGGCCGCCTGCGCCGCCTCGCTGATGAAGGCGGGCGTCGGCAGGTCGCCCTCGCCGACCCAGAGCGGGATCAGGCCGGCGCGGTCGCGGCCGTAGTTGAAGACCTCGACGATGCCGCTCTCCGGCGCCTCGCTCGCTTCCGGACGCAGTGTCTTCAGTACGGGATGGAGTGTCACGCGTTGTTCCAAATGGCTGATGGCGCGGGCCCCACGCCGCAGCGCCATGGGATGATCGTGCCGTCTAGCACGCAACCAAGACAAAACGGCGGCCAGAGGCCGCCGTCTCGTCGCGTCGAATGGCGCGGAGGATCAACCGGCCTTCTGCTTGGCCAGCAGGTCGCGGATGTCGCGCAGCAGCGCCACGTCCTCGGGCGTCGCCGGCGGCGGCGCCGGCTCGGCCGCCTTCTCGCGCTTCATCCGGTTCATGCCCTTGACGATCAGGAACAGGATCCAGGCGACGATGATGAAATTGATGAGCAGCGTCAGGAAGTTGCCATAGGCGACGGTGGCGCCGGCCTTGCGCGCCGCGTCAAGCGTGGTCTGCTTCTCGCCGGCGAGCTGGATGAACTTGTTGGTGTAGTCGATGCCGCCGGTGATCACACCGATGATCGGCATGATGATGTCGTTGACGATCGAATTGACGAGGCCGCTGAAGGCGGCGCCGATGATGATACCGATGGCCAGATCGACCACGTTGCCCTTGAGAGCAAACTCCTTGAATTCCTTCAGCATGCACGTCTTCCTTTTGCCCAGCTCGCTGTGCTAGCTCGATTCACCACGCGCGGAACTATAGCGCAGGCTCCGGACGCGTGAAACGTGTACGGCTGCCGTATCAATACTGGCGAAAGCGAAACGCACAGGGCTGCGGCGCCGGGCGCGATTGACGCGCCGGCTCGGCCGGGGGTAAGAGCCACGGACCATTGCCGAGAAAGACCATGTACCGCAGCGTCACGCGATCGATCCAGGTGACCGTGCAGCCCCGTTTCGTCGAGGATGATTCCGCGCCGAGCGAGGGTCGCTATGTCTGGGCCTACACGATCGAGATCCTGAATCTCGGGCTCGAGAACGTCCGCCTGCGGTCGCGCTGCTGGAAGATCACCGATGGTCGCGGCCGCACCGAGGAAGTGCGCGGCATCGGCGTGGTCGGCAAGGAGCCCTCGCTGAAGCCGGGGGAAAGCTTCGAATACACGAGCGGCTGCCCGCTCTCGACGCCGTCCGGCATCATGGTCGGCACCTACCAGATGCAGACCGACGACGGCGAGATGTTCTCCGTCGACATTCCCGCCTTCTCGCTCGACATCCCGAACGCCGCCCGCGTCCTGCACTGAGCCGGACGCGGGGCGATCAGGGCACCGACATCAGCCCAGGAATTCCTGCGGCTCGAAGCTGTATTTGGCGCTGCAGAATTCGCAGGTGACGGAAATCTCGCCGTCCTCGATGCTGTCGGTGATCTCCTCGGCGGAGAAGCCGCGCAGCACGCCCTCGATGCGATCGCGCGAGCAGGAGCACTGATCGCGCACGGCCGACGGCTCGAACACACGCACGCCGCGCTCGTGGAACAGGCGGTAGAGCAGCCGTTCGACCGGCACCTCGGGGTCGATCAGCTCGTGGTCCTGCACCGTCTGGACCAGCGAGGTCGCCTCGGCCCAGGCGTCGTTCTCCGCTTCCGCCAGATGGCCGCCGGGCACGTCGCCGGCGGGCAGGTCCCGGTGCTTGGCGCCCGACTGGGGCAGGAACTGCACCAGCATGCCGCCGGCGCGCCAGCTATGCGCCGGGCCGCCATCCTCGCGCGTCATCATCTCGGCTACCGCCAGGCGGACGATGGTCGGGATCTGCTCGGACTGGGCGAAATAGGCGTGCGCCACGTCCTCGAGGCTGGCGCCGTCGAGCTTGACGATGCCCTGGTAGCGGCTGGTATGGGCGCCCTGGTCGATGGTCATGGCGAGGATGCCGTTGCCGAGCAGCAGCTCGGGCTTCAGCGTGCCCTCCTCCTGCATCGCCGCCACCCGCTCCTTGTCGAAACGGGCATAGGCGCGGATGTCGCCCGGCGTGCGAAAATCGACGACCAGCATGTCGACGGGACCGTCGGTCTGCGTCTGCAGCAGGAACTGGCCCTGGAACTTCAGCGACGAGCCGAGAAGCACGGCCAGCACGACCGCCTCGCCGAGCAGCTTGGAGACCGGCAGCGGATAGTCGTGACGGGCGAGAAGGGCCGACAGCGCCGGCCCCATCTGGATGGCGCGGCCGCGCACGTCGAGCCCCTCGACGGCGAAGGGCAGCACGGCGTCATCGCCGGCCACGCTGATCGCGCCGGCGTCCGTGGGTTGAGCCTGTTCCATCAAAGAGCCTCCGGACCGCCCAGGCACCAGGCCAGGATGCCCTTCTGCGCGTGCAGCCGGTTCTCGGCCTCGTCGAAGACGACCGATTGCGGACCGTCCATCACCTCGGCCGTCACCTCCTCGCCGCGATGGGCGGGCAGGCAGTGCATGAACAGCGCGTCCGGCTTGGCGCGCGCCATCAGGCGGGCATTGACCTGATAGGGCTTCAACAGATTGTGCCGCCGCTCGGCCTCGCTGTCACCCATCGACACCCAAGTGTCGGTGACGATGCAGTCGGCATCGGCCGCCGCCTCGTGCGCGTCCTCGCCGACGATCACCTCCCCGCCATTGGTGCGCGCCCAGTCGAGCAGGCTGTGCGCCGGAGCGAACTCCTCCGGCGTCGCGATCTTCATCCGGAACCCGAAGCGGGCGGAGGCATGCACCCACGAGGCCATGACGTTGTTGCTGTCGCCGACCCAGGCGACGGTCTTGCCGGTGATCGGGCCGCGATGCTCCTCATAGGTCAGGATGTCGGCCATGACCTGGCAGGGATGCGAACGACGCGTCAGACCGTTGATGACCGGCACAGTCGCGTTCTGCGCCAGCTCGATCAGCGAGTCATGGTCGAGGATGCGGATCATGATGCCGTCGACGTAGCGCGACATGACGCGCGCCGTGTCGGCGATGGTCTCGCCACGGCCGAGCTGCATCTCGGCCCCGGTCAGCATCAGCGTCTGGCCGCCCAGCTCGCGCATGCCGACATCGAAGGAGACGCGGGTACGCGTCGAGGGCTGCTCGAACACGAGCGCCAGCACCTTGCCGGCGAGCGGACCGACGCCATCAAGGGCGCCGGCGCGCGACGCCTTGATGCGCTTGGCGCCGTCCATGATGAGCCGCAGCGTGGCGGAGTCGAAATCCGTCAGGTCGAGAAAATGCCGAACCATGATGAAATCCTCGCCCCTTACGCCGGCTGCTGCGCCGTGGCGGCGCCGGCTTCGAGAGCGGTAAAGGCAGCCTCGAGCTTGTCGATCGCCGCGTCGACCTCGGCCTTGCCGATGTTGAGCGGCGGCAGCAGGCGCAGGACGTTGTCGCCTGCACCGGCAGCCAGCATGTGCTGGTCGCGCAGCGCCGCCACCACGTCGGCGACCGGCTTCACGGCATGCAGGCCGACCAGCAGCCCCTCGCCGCGGATGTCGTCGATGACGTCCGGATGGCTGTCCCTGAGCGCGCCGAGGCGCTGCGACAGATAGCGTGCCGTCTCGCGCACATGCTCCAGGAAGCCGTCCGCCAGCACGGCGTCGAGCACGGCGTTGCCGACCGCCATGGCGAGCGGATTGCCGCCGAAGGTGGTGCCGTGCGTGCCGGGGGTCATGCCTGCGGCGGCCGCCTCGGTGGCGAGGCAGGCGCCGAGCGGGAAGCCGCCGCCGAGACCCTTGGCCGCGGTCAGGATGTCCGGGGCGATGCCGGTCCACTCATAGGCGAACAGCTTGCCCGTGCGGCCGATGCCGGTCTGGACTTCGTCCATGATCAGCAGCATGCCGGTGGCGTCGCAAAGCGCCCGGAGCTCGCGCAGGAAGGCGTTCGGGAAGGCGCGCACGCCGCCCTCGCCCTGGATCGGCTCGATCATGATCGCGGCGGTCTCGGGCGTCACCGCCGCCTTGACCAGCTCGATGTCGCCGAACGGCACCTGGTCGAAGCCCTCGGCCTTCGGACCGAAGCCGTCGAGATATTTCTGCTGGCCGCCGGCGGCGAGCGTCGCGAGCGTACGGCCGTGGAAGGCGCCTTCCACGGTCAGGATGCGGAAGCGCTCGGGCTGGCCGTTGACATAGTGGTAGCGCCGCGCCGTCTTGATCGCGGCCTCGTTGGCCTCGGCGCCGGAGTTCGCGAAGAACACCCGGTCGGCGAAGGTGTTGGCGACGAGCGTGTCGGCAAGCCGCTCCTGGCCCGGAATGCGGAACAGGTTGGAAGTGTGCCAGAGCTTGCCGGCCTGTTCGGTCAGCGCCTGCACGAGCACCGGATTGGCGTGTCCGAGGGTATTCACGGCGATGCCGGCCGAGAAGTCGAGATAAGCGTCCCCGCCTCGCGTGAAGACCCAGGCCCCTTCACCTCGCTCGAACTCGAGCGGCGCGCGCGCAAAGGTGTTGTACAGGCTGGTCGAGGTCTTCGTTGCGTTGCTATCGGGGGCGTTCATGTCCCCTCCTTGAATAAAACCACGGAAACGGGTGCCAAAAATCAAAAGTGCCGCCGAGGCCGAAGCGCAGGCAGCACCTTTTTGCGTTGCCCTTATATCACGGTCGTGACGATTTGTGTCAATCGAAACGGGGACGACGACGCCCCATCGCCAGCTAAGCGCTTGACGCGACTCACGGTTCCGGCATGCGGCCGCAAGTTGGGGAAAACGCGCTGATCCACACCTAGGATTCCCGCCGACTCTTGTCACCGAGTCCGGCCATATAGTACTTTACCAATTGTTAAGATACGAAATATCGAGCAGGTACCTCTCCCTGACCCTTGTAAGGCGTTCACAGTCGTCGTGCATCCCCCGCCGCCGACCGTGACAGGATTCCGGGTATCGCTCCGACCGACAAGGACACGCTAATGACTTGGACGGACGAACGGGTTGAGTTGCTTAAGAAGCTCTGGACCGACGGCCTGAGTGCGAGCCAGATTGCTTCCGAATTGGGCGGCGTAACGCGTAATGCGGTCATCGGCAAGGTACATCGGCTGAGCCTCTCCGGTCGCGCCAAGCCGGCCTCGACGCCGGTCGCCCGCGCCCGCAAGCCCGCCGCGACCAGCAGCGGCCGCTCGGCGACAACCGGACGGCCCAATCCGGTCAGGCCGATGGTCGCCGGCAACACGGCGCTGAAGCCGCTCGGCCAGCTGGCGCCGGAGCCGCGCCGCGTCGTCCGCGCCGCCAGCACCGACGACGTGGTCGTGCCGATCAGCCTGCACGCCACGATCCTCACGCTGACCGAGCAGACCTGCAAGTGGCCGATCGGCGATCCGAGCTCCGAGGATTTCCACTTCTGCGGCCAGCGCTCCAACTCCGGCATCCCGTACTGCGAATATCATTCGCGCGTCGCCTACCAGCCGGTGCATGACCGCCGCCAGAAGAAGGCCGTCGGCGCCTGAGCCGAGGCTGATCCTCTCCACGCGCCGGTCCTCCCCCCTCCCGGCGCGACACGATTCGGCCGCGCGCCTCCCCGGAGACGCGCGGCCGAATTGTTTCCAGGGACTGCCGTCCGTCGCGCGGACAGCAAAAAGCCGCGCCGGGAGTTCCCGCGCGGCTTGGATTGAAGCGAACCGCCCCGAAAGGCGAAAGGCTCCGGCGGACGGCTAGGCCGCCGCGAACTGGTCGTCGAAGGAATAGCCGGAGCCGCGCACCGTGCGGATCGGATCCTTGACCCGGCCGCGATTGACGGCCTTGCGCAGGCGGCCGATATGCACGTCGACGGTGCGCTCGTCGACATAGACGTCGCGCCCCCAGACCCCGTCCAGGAGCTGCTCGCGCGAGAACACGCGGCCGGGGCTCTTCATCAGATATTCGAGCAGGCGGAACTCGGTCGGGCCGAGATGCAGCTCGCGGCCGGAACGACGGACGCGGTGCGTCTCGCGATCGAGCTCGATGTCGCCGGCCTTGAGCAGCGTCGCGATCACCTCGGGCCGCGAGCGGCGCAGGATGGCGCGGACGCGGGCCATCAGCTCCGGCACAGAGAACGGCTTCACCACATAGTCGTCGGCGCCGGTGGCGAGGCCGCGGATGCGCTCCTGCTCCTCGCCGCGGGCGGTCAGCATGATCACCGGCAGGGTGCGGGTGGCGTCGCGCGCCCGCAGGCGCCGGCAAAGCTCGATGCCGGAGATGCCGGGCAGCATCCAGTCGAGCAGCAGCAGGTCGGGAACCGTCTCCAGCAGCCGCATCTCGGCATCGTCGCCACGCGGCACCACTTCGACGGCATAGCCCTCGGCTTCAAGATTGTAACGGAGGAGGAGGCTCAGCGCCTCCTCGTCCTCGACGATCATCACGCGGGGGGTCATGAAGAAATATCCGGATCTCTCGGCGCGCGGTTCAGTTCTGCTCGTACGCGACGGCGGTCGTGCTCGACTCGTCCTGCTTCGGACGGTCTTCCTCGAGCACGCGGCCATTGACGACGTAGTAGATCGTCTCGGCGATGTTGGTGGCGTGGTCGCCGATGCGCTCGATGTTCTTGGCGCAGAACAGGAGATGCGTGCAGAAGGTGATGTTGCGCGGATCTTCCATCATGTAGGTGAGGAGCTCGCGGAAGAGCGACGTGTACATGGCGTCGATCTCTTCGTCGCGCTTCCAGACCTGGTAGGCCTGGTCGACATCGCGGGTCGCATAGGCGTCCAGCACGTCCTTGAGCTGGGCCAGCGACAGCTGCGCCATGTGCTCGACGCCGGTGTTGAAGCGCTTCGACTGGAACTGGCCGTCCAGCGCCATGACGCGCTTGGCGATGTTCTTGGCCAGGTCGCCGATGCGCTCGAGATCGCTCGAGATGCGCTGCACGCCGATGACCTCGCGCAGGTCCAGCGCCATGGGCTGGCGCCGGGCGATGATCATGACAGCCCGCTCCTCGCATTCGCGCTGCAGCGCGTCGAGCTTCTTGTCGTCGGCGATCACCTGCTTGGCGGTCTCGGTATCGACCCGCATCAGCGCGCCGACGGCCACATCCACCAGGCGCTCCGCCATGCCGCCCATCTCGGCGATGCGGCGGGCGACGTCGTTCAGTTCATCATCGTAACGGGAAACAATATGCTCGGACATGTCGTGCTCCTACCCCCCGGCCCGGCCTCAGCCGAAGCGTCCGGTGATGTAATCCTGGGTGCGCTTGTCGCTGGGCGAGGTGAAGATCTTCGCCGTCTCGTCGAACTCGATCAGCTCGCCGAGATACATGAAGGCGGTGTAGTCGGAGACGCGCGCCGCCTGCTGCATGTTGTGGGTGACGATGGCGATCGTGTAGTCGGTCGTCAGCTCGTCGATCAGTTCCTCGATCTTAGCGGTCGAGATCGGATCGAGCGCCGAACAGGGCTCGTCGAACAGCACCACTTCCGGCCGCACCGCGATGGTGCGGGCGATGCAGAGGCGCTGCTGCTGACCGCCCGACAGGCTGAGGCCGCTGGAATTGAGCTTGTCCTTGACCTCGTTCCAGAGCGCGGCGCGGGTCAGCGCCGCCTCGACGCGACCGTCCATCTCCGAGCGCGAGAGGCTTTCATAGAGACGGATGCCGAAGGCGATGTTGTCGTAGATCGACATCGGGAACGGCGTCGGCTTCTGGAACACCATGCCGATGCGGGCGCGCAGCATGTTGCGGTCCTGGTCGGGGTCCAGCACGTTCTTGCCGTCGAACAGCACCTCGCCCTCGGCGCGCTGGCGCGGGTAGAGGTCGTACATGCGGTTCAGCACGCGCAGCAGGGTCGACTTTCCGCAGCCCGACGGGCCGATGAAGGCGGTGACCTTTTTCTCGAAGAGCGGCAGGTTGATCGTCTTCAGCGCCTGGGTGTCGCCATAGAAGAACTTCAGGTTGCGGATCGAGACCTTCTCGGCCAAGCCGGTGGTGTTCATCGCGAGCTGGTTCATTTTTGAGCCTTGGGGCTGAGGAAGGCGCGCGCAACGATGTTGAGCGCAAGCACGGTGAAGGTGATGAGCAGGGCGCCGGTCCAGGCCAGCGACTGCCAGTCCTGATAGGGCGAGAGCGCGAACTGGAAGATCGTCACCGGCAGCGACGACATCGGCGAGTTCATGTCGGAGCTCCAGAACTGGTTGTTCAGAGCGGTGAAGAGCAGCGGCGCCGTCTCGCCGCTGACGCGGGCGATGGCGAGCAGCACGCCGGTGACGATGCCCGACATCGCCGCCTTGTAGGCGACATGCCGGATCATGATCGAGCGCGGCAGGCCGAGCGCGGCGGCCGCCTCGCGCAGCTGGTTCGGCACCAGGTTGAGCATGTCCTCGGTGGTGCGGACGACGACCGGGATGACCAGGATGGCGAGCGCCACGCAGCCGGCCCAGGCCGAGAAGTGGCCCATCTGCACGACCATCACCTCGTAGACGAACAGGCCGATGACGATCGACGGCGCCGCGAGCAGGATGTCGTTGATGAAGCGGACCACGGTGGTGAGCTTCCTGCCGCGGCCATACTCCGACATGTAGGTGCCGGCGAGGATGCCGATCGGCGTACCGATGAGCACGCCGCCGACGGTCATCAGCAGGCTGCCCCAGATGGCGTTGAGCAGGCCGCCGGCGGAACCGGGCGGCGGGGTCATTTCCGTGAAGACCGCGACCGAGAGGCCGCTGACGCCCTTGTAGAGCAGCGCCGCCAGGATCAGCACGAGCCAGAGCAGGCCGAACAGCGTGGCGACGACGGAAAGCGACAGGAGGATCCCATTGCCGCGCCGGCGGCGGCGATAGAGCGCCTGGGCCTCGGGCGTGGAGGCGGCCGAGAAGCCGGCGGAGGCGGAGGTGCCGAGAGTGTTTGCCATGATCGCGCGCCTCAGTTGCCGGCCTTGACGTTCATGCGCAGCAGCAGCAGGCGTGCCCCGGCGAGAACGATGAAGGTGATGATGAAGAGGATCAGGCCGAGCGCGATCAGCGACGAGGTGTAGAGGTCGCCGACCGCCTCGGTGAACTCGTTGGCGATCGAGGCCGAGATCGTCGTGCCGGGCGCCATGATCGAGGCCGAGATCTTGTGCGCGTTGCCGATGACGAAGGTGACCGCCATGGTCTCGCCGAGGGCGCGGCCAAGGCCGAGCATGACGCCGCCGATGACGCCGACCCGGGTGTAGGGCAGCACCACCTTGGTGACGACCTCCGAGGTCGTGCAGCCGAGGCCGTAGGTGGCCTCCTTCAGTACGGGCGGGACGGTGTCGAACACGTCGCGGGTGATCGAGGTGATGAAGGGCAGGACCATGATCGCCAGGATGAAGCCGGCGGTGAGGATGCCGATGCCGTAGGGCGGGCCGGCGAACAGGTTGTTCAGCACCGGGATCGGCGCGAACAGCGAGATCAGGAAGGGCTGGACGTTGGTCTGGAAGAAGGGCGCGAAGACGAACAGGCCCCAGATGCCGTAGATGATCGACGGGATGCCGGCGAGCAGCTCGACGGCGACGCCGATCGGGCGCTTCAGCCAGGGCGGGCAAAGCTCGGTCAGGAAGATGGCGATGCCGATGCCGACGGGAACGGCGATCAGCAGCGCGATGAAGGAGGTGACGATCGTGCCGTAGATCGGCGACAGCGCGCCGAACTTCTCGGTGACGGGATTCCAGGACTGCGAAGTCAGGAAGCCGAAGCCGAATTCCGACAGCGCCGGGAGGGATCCATGGACCAGCGACAGGATCACGCCGCCGAGGAGCAGCAGGACCGTCAGCGCGGCGCCGAAGGTCAGCCCCCTGAAGGTGGCGTCGCCGGTCCTGAACCGCCGCATGCGTTTGAGCCTGGCGCTATCCATGCCGGCGCTGGTCACGCCTGTCATCGCTGCATCGACCATGTTGTTTTCCCGGCTCCGCATACGGACCCATTTGCTGAAAGTGGGAAGAGGGGCCGAACGCCCCTCTTCCGCTTTGTTTCGACTTAGTTAGCCGCGAAGACCGGCTTGCCGTCGGCGTCGACGATGCTCTTCGTCCACGTTGCCTTGATGTTGGCGACGACGCTGTCCGGCAGCGGGATGTAGTGCAGTTCCTCGGCCATCGCGTCGCCCTTGGCGTAGGCCCAGTCGAAGAACTTGAGGGCTTCGGCGACGTCGGCCGGCTTGTCCGGCTTGGCATAGACGAGGATGAAGGTGGTGGCGGTAATCGGCCAGGAAGCCTCGCCCGGCTCGTTCGTCATGGTGACGTAGTAGCCAGGCGCGTTGGCCCAGTCGACATTCGCGGCGGCGGCGGCGAAGTTGGCCGCGTCCGGAGCGACGGTCTTGCCGTCCTTGTTGATCAGCTTGGCGTAGGACATGCCGTTCTGGGCGGCGAAGGCGTACTCGACATAGCCGATCGAGCCCTGGGTCTGGCCGACATTGGCGGCGATGCCCTCATTGCCCTTGGCGCCGATGCCGACCGGCCACTCGACGGCCGAGGCGGCGCCGACTTCGTCGGCCCAGGCCTTCGAGACCTGCGACAGGTAGGTGGTGAACACGAAGCTGGTGCCCGAACCGTCCGAGCGGCGCACGACGGCGATCGCCATGTCCGGCAGCTCGAGCGACGGGTTGAGCTTCTTGATCGCCTCGTCGTTCCACTTGGCGATCTTGCCCTGGAAGATGTCGGCGAGCGTCTGGCCGTCGAGGACGAGCTCGCCCGGCTTCAGGCCCGGCACGTTGATGATCGGCACGACGCCGCCGATGACCGTCGGGAACTGGACCAGGCCGGCCTTCTCGAGCTCTTCCGGCTTCAGCGGGGCGTCGGAGGCACCGAAGGTGACCGTCTTCGCCTTGATCTGCTTGATGCCGCCGCCGGAACCGATCGACTGGTAATTCATACCGGTGCCGGTTTCCTTCTTATAGGCGTCAGCCCACTTGGCGTAAACCGGATAGGGGAAGGTCGCGCCGGCGCCGGAGATATCGGCGGCCTGGGCCGAGCCGAAGCCGATCGTGGCGGCGAAAAAGCCGGCGGCGAGTGCGATGTTCTTGAATTTCACCTGACGTCTCCCTGACGAAGGTTCCGGGACTTGCGGTTGCCTGTCCCCGCCGCTGTCGACCGGGACGCGAGGGGACCCTAGAGCCGGCAGGTAATCGTTCTATGACGATATCATTACTGTTTTGTGACAGTGCAAACCTTTGAAATCAATTCACTTTTCCGACAGATGACGAATCGGGAAGGCTGAGCGTGGTGGTGAATGCGACGGTGAAGGTCGCCCCTTCGCCGGCCTTGCTTTCGATCAGCAGGCGGGCGCGATGGCGGTTCAGGATGTGCTTGACGATGGCCAGGCCCAGCCCCGTGCCGCGCTGCGCGTGGCTCGCCTGGATGTCGGCGCGATAGAAGCGCTCGGTCAGCCGCGGCAGGTGCTCGGCCGGGATGCCGGCGCCGAAATCGCGCACCGAGACGACCGGCCCGCCGCGCCCGTCGACGGCCGCCCGCGCCGTCACCAGCACCCGCTTGCCGGACTGCCCGTACTTGCAGCCATTCTCGACCAGGTTCTGGAAAACCTGCACGAGTTCGTCGCGGTCGGCCGGCACGACGAGGGGCGCGTCGGGCAGGTCCGTCTCGATGGTCACGCCAAGTTCGCGCGCCTGCGGCTCCAGCGCGTCGACGACGCCACGGATGACGCGCACCACGTCGACGGGCGTCTCGGGCCGCATATGCGCCTTCATCTCGATGCGCGACAGCGACAGGAGATCGTCGATCAGGCGGCTCATGCGGGTCGCCTGGTCGTGCATGATGCCGAGAAAGCGCGCGCGCGCCACCGCGTCGTCGCGCGCCGGCCCCTGCATGGTCTCGATGAAGCCCGAAAGCGAGGCGAGCGGCGTGCGCAGCTCGTGGCTGGCATTGGCGACGAAATCGACGCGGATCTTCTCGCTGACGCGCTGCTCGGTCAGGTCGGTGAAGATCAGCACGATGAAGCTGCTGCGCTCGCCGGCGCCGTTCGGAGCCGGCTCCAGGGGCGCGAACCAGGCCTCGTACCAGCGCTCCGTCAGGCCGCGCTCGAGGAACTCCACCTTTTCCGCCGGGCCGCCGGCGGCGACCCGGTCGAAGGCGCCGACGAAATCCGGCGCGCGCAGGCGGAAGGTGAGCGGATCGCCCGGCCGGATCGGAAAGCTCGCCTCGGCGCGGCTGTTGGCGTAACGCACGACGCCCCGGCGATCGAGGATGACGCAGGGATCGGGCAGCGCGTCGGCCATGCGCTTGACGCCGGTCTCCGGCCAGATCGACGGCGGCTGTCGGCTCTTCAGGCGCACCGGCGCCGCCTCGCGGCCGCGCACGAACACCGCGAACAGGCCGACGCTCGCCGCCAGCAGCAGCCCCGCCGCGACCGCGCTGATCTGGTCGAGCAGCACGAGCAGCAGCAGGAGCGCCGCCAGCGTCAGGAAGAAGGCGCGCGCCTCGGCCAGCCTGGCGAGCACGCCGCCCTTCCCCTCACCGATCCCGTCCGGCCCCGCCGCCGCGCCGTCGTCATTGTTCATTCCGTATGTCCATATCCGTGCCGATCCACTGCCGGCTCATCATTGCATGTCGAACAGGACAAGCCGATGACATCGTGGCAGTGTGCCGCGAGCCATACTTAGGCGATCGGCGGTCCCGTCGCCAATCGACCCGGAATGGCGGAGCAGGCAAGGAGGCATCGGCAAGGACGATGGCGAAATCGGACGACAAGACGGACGGCGACAAGCCGAACGACACGGCCAAGAATGGCGACAAGGGAAGGAACGGCGGCAAGCAGAACGGCAAGAACGGCGGCAAGGACAATGGCCAGGCGGCCGCCCCCCTGCCGGAGCAGCTGGAGCCGACCATCGACGCCCCGCCGATCGAGACCCGGCTCGGTTCCTTCGACCTCGACGATCCCGTCCTGCCGGAATGGGTGGCGGACGCCGCGCTCAAGTCGGGCGGCTATCCCTATGACAAGACGCTCAAGTCGGAGAAATACGAGGAAGACCTGACGGCGCTGCAGATCGAACTGGTCAAGCTGCAGCACCACGTCATCGACAAGGGCCTCAAGGTGGTTCTGGTGTTCGAGGGCCGCGACGCCGCCGGCAAGGGCGGCGCCATCTTCGCGCTGCGCCAGTACATGAACCCGCGCACCGCGCGCGACGTCGCCCTGCCGAAGCCGACCGAGACCGAGCGCGGCCAGTGGTATTTCCAGCGCTATGTCGCGCAGCTGCCGACTGCCGGCGAGATCGTCACCTTCGACCGCTCCTGGTACAACCGCGCCGGCGTCGAGATCGTCATGGGCTTCTGCACGCCCGAGGAACACGCGATTTTCCTGAAGCAGGTGCCCTATTTCGAGGCCGCCCAGGTGCAGTCCGGCACCATCCTGTTCAAGTTCTGGCTCGACATCGGCCAGGAAATGCAGCTGAAGCGCTTCCACGAGCGGCGGCACAATCCGCTCAAGATCTGGAAATTGTCGCCGATGGACTATGCCGCGCTCGGCAAGTGGAAGGATTATTCCAAGGCGCGCGACACGATGCTCGACGCCTGCCACAACGACATCACGCCCTGGACGGTGGTGCTCGCCAACGACAAGCGCCGCGCCCGCCTCAACATCATCCGCCACGTGCTTGGCCAGATCGACTATCCGGGCCGCGACAAGTCGGTGGTGCGCGAGCCGGATCCGCTGATCCTCGGCCATGGCCTCAAGTTCCTGAAGAAGGGTTAGGAAACGACCCGCAGCGGTCGATGGACAGCCGCAAGGCTGCCGAAGTTTTGCCTTCGGCCTGTCCTATCAACCGTTCGTTCACCCTTTTCCGGTCATCCCGAGGAACATGAGTCAGCTTCAATCGGTCCTGCGTCGCTCCGTAGCGCATCTCGACCCGTCGGATCACGACGGTCGGGAACGTGTGTTCGTCAATGCGCGCGAAGCGATGATCCGGCTGCTGTGGTCCTACGACCCGCCGCTCTCGCCGAGCGAGATCGACAGCAAGATCGACGAATTCGACGACATCGTCGCGATCATCCTCGGCGAGAGGACGGACGAGACGGAAGCGGAGGCCGAGGCGGCCGAGACCGAACCGGACGAGGCCGAACGCAACGAAACCGAGCCCGCCTGGGACGAGGACGAGGGCGGCTCGCCGGACGACGCGGAAGTGCCCGTAGCGGCGCCGGCGCCGCTGACCACGCCGTCCCGCCCGCCGGCGGACGCCCCCGTCATGTCGGAGCGCCGGGCCGAGGCGCTGGCGCTGCTGCGCCGGCCGGCCCGCTTCGAGCCGATGCCGCAGATCGGGTCGCCGACGCCGGGAGCCCTGGCCGGAAAGTCCGATACCTCCGCCGCTCTCGCCGCCAAGCCGCCCACCGAGGGCGCGCTGCTGGCAAAGCTGGCCGTCGATCAGGCCCTCGCCCGTCTCAACGGCAAGCTGGCGCCCATCCCGGAAGAAACGGCGGAGCCGGACGACGATCGCGACGCGCTCGACGAACCGCTCGAGGATGAAGCGGACGAGGCCGTCGCGACGGACGACGCCCCGGAGGACGACGCAGAAAACGACGCGGACCTGTTCGAGGACGACGACGCAGCCGACGCCGTCGAGGCGGACGATCGCGCCGACGACGAGGAAGAAGACGACCGCGAGGCCGATTCGGACGACGCGACGGACGAGGAGTTGGACGAGGACGACGGGCGGGACGACGACGACACCGACGACGAACGGGACACGGACGACGACACCGACGAAGACGAGCTGCCGGCCGATCCGCGCGCCCGCGCGATGCCGAGGCATCTCGTCGAGGACGATGACGACGTCGCCGGCGACCGCGACGATGATGATGACGCCGCCGCCGACGAAGACGATGACCTGCGCGACCGGCCGACCTTGCGCGAGAGGCTGAGCGAGATCGCCGGCGGCCTCAACGGCACGATGATCGCGGCCGCCGCCGCGGGCGTGGTCGGACTCGCCGGCATCCTGCTCGGCACCACCTATTTCATGAGCAGGCCGGACACGCCGCAACTGACGGCGGCGGCCCCCGAACAGCCCGCGCCGCCGGCGGCATCGGCCGGGGAGCCGGCACCGCCGACCGCGACGCCGACCGAACCCGCGACACCACCCGCCGAAGCGCCGCCTCCCGCTGCGATCCCGAATGGCGGCCTGGCGCTCGAGACGCTCAGCCTGTTCGACGGCCGCGACCCGAGCGTGTTCCAGTCGTCGCCGGGCAATCCCATCCGCTTCGAGGGCGACACGCTGGGCGGTTTCGCCCGTATTTCCTCCTCGCCGAACGGCTCGGGATCGCGGATCACGGTCGGGCGCGGCGTCTTCGAGCGCCTCGAGGGCCGCACCGTGCGCGTCGTCGTCGTGGCGCGCGCGGCGGCGACGGACCCGGCCTCGTCGCTCCGCTTCTCCTACCAGAACGGCCGCAGCCTCAGCCCCTGGTTCGACGGCGCGCTCGGCACCGACTATGCGCCGCTGTCGCTGACCTGGCAGGTTCCGAAGGAACGCGGCGGCCCCGAGACCGACGCGATCATGATCGAGCCCGGCATCCCCGGCGACGGCACGGCCGCCGACGTGAGCTCGGTGCGGATCGAGATCCTGCAATAGGGGCAGCGCCGGTCGCAGGCGGGAGGTTCGCCTTCACCCCCGGCGGTCATGCGGTGCTGGATCCCCATCATCCTGAGGTGCCCGAGAGCAGCTCGGGCCTCGAAGGACACACAATCTCGGTGCAAGCCATCGATTGCACGTCGGCTCTGCGTGCTTCGAGACGGCCCTGCGGGCCCCTCAGCATGATGAGCGTGGTGTCTGGCATAGGTCTCCTGAGTGTCTGGCCCGTAATTGGACAAGGCCCGCCACGCCGCCTTCCCTTCACCCCTCCCTGAGGGAGAGGTGAAAGTAGAGTGTCCCCTGCATTTCGGGCCAGACACTCAGGAAGAGGGGAAGAGCCCCCCTTACCCCGGCAGGTAACCGTTGCCGGTCAGGTAGTCGACGATCTGGTCGGCCAGCGCCTCGCTGTCATGCGCGGTCGTGTCGAGGTGGATGTCGGGCGTGACCGGCGCCTCATAGGGGCTGTCGATGCCGGTGAAGTTCTTGATCTGGCCCTCGCGCGCCTTCTTGTAGAGCCCCTTCACGTCGCGCTCCTCGGCGACGGCAAGCGGCGTGTCGACGAAGATCTCGATGAACTCGCCCGCCTCGACGAGGTCGCGCGCCATCTGCCGCTCGGAGCGGAACGGCGAGATGAACGACACCAGGACGATCAGCCCGGCATCGACGAAGAGCTTCGCCGTCTCGGCGACGCGGCGGATGTTCTCGACCCGGTCGGCGTCGGTGAAGCCGAGATCGCGGTTCAGGCCATGGCGGACATTGTCGCCGTCGAGCAGGTAGGTGTGCCGCCCCATCAGGTGGAGCCTCTTCTCGACGAGGTTGGCGATGGTCGACTTGCCGGCGCCGGAGAGGCCCGTGAACCAGAGGATGCCGGGGCGCTGGCCCTTGGCGCCGGCGCGCGCCTGCTTGTCGATGTCGAGCGCCTGACGGTGGATGTTGGTGGCGCGACGCAGGCCGAAGCGGATCATGCCGGCCGCCACCGTCTGGTTGGTGAAGCGGTCGATCAGGATGAAGGCGCCGGTGGCGCGGTTCGCCTCATAGGGATCGAAGGCGATCGGCTCGGCCAGCGACAGATTGGCGAAGCCGATGTCGTTCAGCCCGAGCGTCTTGGCCGCCAGCGGCTTGAAGGTCTCGACCTCGACGAGGTGCTTCAGCTCCGTCACCGCGGCGCCGACGACGCGGGTGCCGATCTTCATCAGATAGGGTCGCCCGGGCAGCATCGGCGCCTCGGCCATCCAGATCAGATGCGCCGCGACCTGGTCGGAAACCTCGGGCCGCGCATCGGCCGGCACCAGCACGTCGCCGCGCGAAACGTCGATCTCGCGGTCGAGGGTCAGCGTCACGGCGAGATCGGCCCCCGCGACGGCGAGGTCGCCGTCATGCGTGACGATGCGCTCGACCCGCGCCGGCTGGCCGGTGCGTGCGACCACCACGTCGTCGCCCGGCCGGACGGCGCCGCTCGCGATCGTTCCGGCATAGCCGCGGAAGGTGAGGTCGGGACGGTTGACCCATTGCACCGGGAAGCGGAACGGCCGCTCGGCGGCCGGCGCCAGTTCGAGCGTCTCGAGATGCTGCAGCAGGGTCGGGCCGCGATACCAGGCCATGCTCGGGCTCGGCGCGGTGACGTTGTCGCCGAAGCGGGCCGAGAGCGGGATCGCGACGCGCGTGGCGAAGCCATAGTGGTCGGCATCAGCATCGAACTGCGCGACGATGCGGGCATAGGTCTCCTCGTCATAGCCGACGAGGTCGATCTTGTTGATGGCGAGCACGACATGGCGGATGCCGAGCAGCGCGGCGATGGTGGCGTGTCGCCGCGTCTGGGTCAGGATGCCCTTGCGCGCGTCGATCAGGAGCACGGCGAGATCGGCCGTCGAGGCGCCGGTCGCCATGTTGCGCGTGTACTGCTCGTGGCCGGGCGTATCGGCGACGATGAACTTCCGCTTCTCGGTGGCGAAGAAGCGATAGGCGACGTCGATGGTGATGCCCTGCTCGCGCTCGGCCTCGAGGCCGTCGACCAGGAGGGCGAGATCGATGTCGTCGCCGACCGTTCCGAACCTACGCGAGTCCTTCTCCAGCGTCGCGAGCTGGTCCTCGAACAGCCGCTTGGTGTCGTAGAGCAGGCGGCCGATCAGGGTCGACTTGCCGTCATCGACGCTGCCGCAGGTCAGGAAGCGCAGGATGCCCTTGTCCTCCAGCTCGCCGAAGAGCGCGGCGGCGGGCTGCTCGGCGAGGACCGGGCGGGACGGGTTGAACAACTCGGTCATCAGAAATAGCCCTCGCGCTTCTTCTTCTCCATCGAGCCGGATTCGTCGTGGTCGATGAGGCGGCCCTGCCGCTCGGAGGTGGTGGCGAGGAACATCTCGCGGACGATGTCCTCCAGCGTTTCGGCGTCGGATTCGACGGCCGCCGTCAGCGGGTAGCAGCCGAGGGTGCGGAAGCGGACCCGGCGCGGCTGCGGCACCTCGCCCGGCAGCAGGCGCATGCGCGCGTCGTCGGCCATGATCCACTGGCCATTTCGCTGCACGACCGGGCGCTCGGCCGAGAAATAGAGCGGCACGATCGGGATGTTCTCGGCGAGGATGTATTGCCAGATGTCGAGCTCGGTCCAGTTCGACAGCGGAAAGACTCGGATGCTCTCGCCGGGCTTGATGCGGGTGTTGTAGAGCGACCAGAGCTCGGGCCGCTGGTTCTTCGGGTCCCAGCCGTGATTGGCGGAGCGGAACGAGAAGATGCGCTCCTTGGCGCGGCTCTTCTCCTCGTCGCGGCGCGCCCCGCCGAAGGCCGCGTCATAGCCGCCGGCGTCGAGCGCCTGCTTCAGCGCCTCGGTCTTCATCACCTGGGTGTAGTTGGAGGAGCCGTGATCGAACGGATTGATGCCGGCCGCCCTGCCTTCCGGATTGGTGTGGACGCGAAGATCGAGGCCGAGCCGCCGCACCGTCTGGTCCCGAAACGCGATCATCTCGCGGAACTTCCACGTCGTGTCGACATGCAGCAGCGCGAAGGGCGGCCGGGCCGGATAGAACGCCTTCATCGCCAGATGCAGCATGACCGACGAATCCTTGCCGATCGAATAGAGCATCACGGGATTGTCGAAGCTCGCCACGACCTCCCGCATGATGAAGATCGCCTCGGCCTCGAGGCGGCGAAGATGCGGCAGCGCGGATAGAGACATGCGAAACTCCGAAAGGGAGCGAAAACCTAGTCTTGGCAGGCAAGCATTCTCAAGCACGGCCGTGCCGTATATCTCCATCCATAGCGGGAAGATTGGCGCGACGGCAGCGGTTTCCGAAAAGTCATTTCAGTAAATTCGATAGAAATAGTCGGGATTAATCAGTCCGCGGCCGTCGCGCCGCCGCGCGCGACGAACCACGGATTGGCATAGGCGGCGACCCCATCGGCCGCGCCGGGCCCATAGGCGAGCGGCGCGCCGTCGACGGTTTCGACGCGGCCGCCGGCCGCGCGCAGCACCGCGTCGCCCGCCGCCGTGTCCCATTGCATCGTCGGCCCCATGCGCGGATAGAGATCCGCCTCGCCCGCCGCCATCAGGCAGAACTTCAGCGACGAGCCGGCCGCGACCAGCGCGGCGCCGGGATAGCGGGCGATGAACGCATCCGTCTCCGGCGTCCGGTGCGAGCGGCTGGCCAGAATGCGCGGCGGCATCGCGGCGGGATCGGTGACGCGGATCGCCCGGCGCGCCGTGATCGCGCCGCCGGCGACCGCCATCTGCTCGGCGCCCAGGCCGGAGCGGCCGGCATAGAGATCACCGCGCGCCGGCGCATAGACGATGCCAAGGACGGGCGCGCCGTTCTCGACCAGGCCGATATTGACGGTGAAATCACCGTTGCGGCTGATGAACTCGCGCGTGCCGTCGACCGGATCGACCAGGAAGAACGCGCCGCCGACGGTCGGGATCAGCCCGACCGAGCACGCCTCCTCGGCGACGACGGGGATGGTCGGCACCAGCCGGCGCAGCGCCTCCAGGATGACGATTTCGGCACGCCGGTCGGCCTCCGTCACCGGCGAGGCGTCGCCCTTCTGCTCGACCGCGAAGCCGCCATCATAGACCTCCATCACGACGCGGCCGGCGGCGATCGTCGTCTCGATCAGGGCCTCGTACAGCGCATCGTCGGCGGCATTCAGGCTCGGCACGGGGCGGTTCTCCGGGAGAAAGGGGCTGGAAATGGCGGCCGCCCCTACGACAACAGGAGCGACGCGTCTCCGGTAGCCCGCTCCGGCCCGCATCGCAAGCCGCCATTGACGGCCGGCCCGAAACGCGGCAACGCAGGGGCATCAGGCGGGAGGTTGCATGGCAGAGGCGGATGGCGGACGACTCGCGGCGGTCAGCGCGGCAGCCCGTCCGGCTGTCCGCGTGCCTGCGGGCCTCGGTTGGGCCGCCCTCGCCTTCCTGCTCGCGCTCCTGCTCCGCCTGTCGACGCTCGGCCATCTGGCGCTCTGGTTCGACGAGGTGATCACCGCCGACATCGCCGCCGCGCCCTGGCCGGCGCTCGTCGCCGACCGCCTCGGCAACGGCCATTTCCCGACCTATTTCGCGGCGTTGAAGGCGTTCGGCCTCGCCGGCGGATCGGAGTTCGCGCTTCGCCTGCCCTCGGCCCTCTTCGACAGCCTCGCAGCCGCGCTCGTCGCCGTCGTCGCGCTCCGCCTGTCGGGACGCACCGGGGCGATCGCGGCGCTGCTGCTCTACGCCTTCTACCCGGCCCTCATCCAGTACGGCCAGGAGGCGCGCCCCTACGCGCTGATGCTCGCCTTCGTCGCGCTCGCCATTACCGGACAGGTAGGCCTGCTGTCGGGGCGGGCCAATCCCGGGCGCCAGGCCGTGCTCGCGACGATCGGCACGCTCGGCGCCGCGTTCGTCATGCCGGCCGCAATCGTGCCGGTCGCGCTGCAGCACCTCGCGCTGCCGCTCTGCGGCTTCCGGGATTTCCCGCCGGCCGAGAAGCGGCTCTGGTGGCGGCACATCCTCGTCACCTGGGCCGGCATCCTCTGCGCCGCCGCCTTCCTGATCCCGGCCGTGCTGGCGCAGGCGGCGAAGCCGGTCGGGCTGATGAAGTGGCAGACCCGCGACACCTTCGGCCAGCGCGTCGTCGAGGCCTTCGGCGAGACCTATGGCTTCGCCGTGCCACGCGACGCCGACCGATTCCTCGCCGCCGGCTGGAACGGCTGGATCGCCGCCGGCTTCCTCGCCCTGATGCTGGCCGGCTTCCTCGCCCATCGCCGGAACCCGGCCTTCCGCATGCTGGCCGTCACCGCCTTCGGCACGCCGCTCGTCTTCCTCGGCCTCGGCCTCTTCTCCGCCAGCGCCGGGCGCTACCTGATCGGCATGCTGCCGGCGGCGATCCTGCTCGCGGCGGCGGGCGTCGCGGCGCTCCCGGCCCGGCGCGGCGCATCCCGCGTCGCGGCGGGGGCCCTCCTCACCCTCTTCTTCTGCGGGCTGGGCCTGCAGGCGGCCGACATGCTGGTCACGGAGCGGAAATATGACTGGCGCCCAGTCGCGGCCTTCCTGCGCGCGCACGGCGTCGCCGACACCGAGATCCTCACCGACGCGCCGCAGGCCGAGAAGGCGCTCCGCCACTATGTCGCCGCCACGGACGGCATCCGCTACGACGCCATCGACCCGATGCGCGAGCCGATGGAGAGGCTCTGGGACAGGGCGGCCGGGCGCCCGCTCGCCGTCCTGCTGACCGCCTCCCACAAGCCGCTGCCGGCCGCGCTCACGGCGGACGCCATCGTCTGCCGCTTCCGCTTCGGCGAGCAAACGCTGACGATGATCGCTCGTGACCCCGCGCTGTTGCCGGAGGCGCTCGGCGCCTGCGCAACTTGATCGCGCGATCGCAACGGATTCCCCCAGGCTTGCGATCCGCTCCACCATCATCCTGAGGCCCTTCGCGTCAGGGGCAGAAGTGGAAGCTGACCAGAATGAAAAACGGGCGCCTCGAGGGCGCCCGTTCGCTTATCGGATGTCGCGCGGCAGGAATTACTTCAGCCCGGCCGCGTCGGTGACGGCATGCGTCCAGGCGCCGGTCGGCTCCTTGGTGATGACGGGCGCCTCGCCGCCGGCCGACAGCAGCGTCTGCACGGTGCGCTTGTAGTCCGCCTCGTCGAGCTTGCCGTTGGTGCCTTCGGTGAGCTTGTTGACCTCGCCCATCATGAACTTCTGGTGCGCCTCGGTCTGCGCGCCGGTCTCGTCATTGTCGAGGACGATCTTGGCGGCTTCCTCGGTGTTGTCGCGGGCATAGGCCCAGCCCTTCATCGAGGCACGGACGAACTTCGCCATCTTGTCGACGAAGGCCGGGTCCTTGAGCTTGTCCTCCATGACATAGAGGCCGTCCTCGAGGGTCGCGACGCCCTGGTCCTCATACTTGAAGACGATCAACTCGCTCTCCGGGATGCCCGCGTCGAGGACCTGGCCGAACTCGTTATAGGTCATGGTCGAGATGCAGTCGGCCTGCTTCTGGATCAGCGGGTCGACGTTGAAGCCCTGCTTCAGCACGGTGACGCCGTTCGGGCCGCCCTCGGTCGGAAGGCCGAGCTTCGCCATCCAGGCGAGGAAGGGATATTCGTTGCCGAAAAACCAGACGCCGAGCGTCTTGCCCTTGAAATCGTCCGGCGAGGTGATGCCCGTATCCTTGCGGCAGGTCAGCATCATGCCCGATTTCTTGTAGGGCTGGGCGATGTTGACGAGCGGCACGCCTTTTTCACGCGAAGCCAGCGCCGCCGGCATCCAGGTGGTGATGACGTCGGCGCCGCCGCCGGCGATCACCTGCTCGGGGGCGATGTCGGGGCCGCCCGGCTTGATCGTGACGTCGAGGCCCTCCTCCTCGTAGAAGCCCTTCTCCTTGGCGACGTAATAGCCGGCGAACTGGGCCTGCGTGACCCATTTCAGCTGCAGCGTCAGCGCGTCGGCCGCCTGGGCCGAGACGCTGGTCATGAGCGTCGCGGCAACCGCGAGCGCCCCAATCATAAGCTTCTTCATTGACCCCTCCAGGTTCGGTTCTTGTAGCCTTTCCCGGAACCCGCCCTCAGGTGCGAAAGGACGGATGCCAGAAGGTCGAGGCGCGCTCGATGAGCGCGATCACCCCGTAGAACGCGGAGCCGGCCAGCGCCGCCACCGCGATTTCCGCCCACACCATGTCGATGTTCATGCGCCCGACTTCGGTGGAGATACGGAATCCCATGCCCACGATCGGCGTGCCGAAGAATTCGGCGACGATGGCCGCGATCAGGGCCAGTGTCGAATTGATCTTGAGGGCATTGAATATGAAGGGCAGCGCCTCGGGAAGCCGCAGCTTGAAGAGCGACTGCCAGTAGCTCGCCGCATAGGTGCGCATCAGGTCGCGCTGCATCGGCTGCGCCGCGGCGAGGCCGGTGACGGTGTTGACCAGCATCGGGAAGAAGGTCGCCACCACGACCACCGCCGCCTTGGACGGCCAATCGAAGCCGAACCACATCACCATGATCGGCGCGATGCCGATGATCGGCAGCGCCGAGACGAGATTGCCGACCGGCAGCAGGCCGCGCTGCAGGAACGGGATGCGGTCGACCAGGATGGCGACCAGGAAGCCGGAACCGCAGCCGATGACATAGCCGGCGATCACCGCCTTCAGGAAGGTCTGGCGGAAATCGGCGGCGAGGATCGGGATCGACGAGATGAGCTTGGCCCAGATCGCCGAGGGCGGCGGGATCAGCACGCGCGGCACCTCGAAGGCGACGACGATGACCTCCCAGAAGATCAGGATCCAGATGCCGAAGATCAGCGGCACCACCAGCTTCAGCAGGAAGCCGCCGAGCCCGCCGCGCGGCCGGATCGCGGCAAGCTGCGACACCAGCCGCCAGGCGAGCAGCCACGAGGTGAAGAGCAGCGCCCAGAAGCCGGGGCCGGCATGACCGGCGAGGCCGGGCAGCCTGTCGAGCGCCAGCCAGGCGCCGGCATGCGCCGCCACCGCCAGCAGGATCGCCGTGAACGTGCTCCGCTCGGCGCGGATCGACTGGTAAATCGCCGCGGCGAAAAGCAGGATGACGCTCCAGCCGGCGAGCCCCTGGCGCGGCAGCAGGCTTGCCGGGTCGGCGGCGTCGAGCGGCAGCGCGACCGCCGCGAACAGGCCGAAGAAGGCGATCCAGGGCTGCAAATGTCCGCGCGAGCTCATCGTGCCATCCCCTCCGCCATAGATCCCCTCCCCCTTGCGGGGAGGGTTAGGGAGGGGGTACCGGCTCGGTCCCTCCGCATTGAATGATATCGGCGCGAACAGAGACCAATTCCCGCCCTCGAGGTGGCCCCGCCTCCCCGGCCCTCCCCACAGGGGGGAGGGAGAAGGCCCGACGCATGGATGAAGTCGCTCATCGTGCCATCCCCATGCGCTTCAGGACGATGCGGTTGGCGAAGCCGACGATCGCCACCAGCACGGCGGCGAGGATCGAGGCGGCCAAGAGCGCCGCCCAGATCTGCACCGTCTGGCCGTAATAGGAGCCAGCGAGCAGCCGCGCGCCGAGACCGGCCGAAGCGCCGGTCGGCAGTTCGCCGACGATAGCGCCGACCAGGCTGATCGCGATGGCGATCTGCATCGAGGTGAAGAGATAGGGGAGCGAGGCCGGGAAGCGCAGCTTCCAGAACGCCTGCCAGCTGGTCGCCGAATAGGTGCGCATCAGGTCGAGATGCATCGGATCCGGCGAGCGCAGCCCCTTCACCATGCCGACCGTGACCGGGAAGAAGGAGAGATAGGTCGAGATCATCGCCTTGGCGAGGAAGCGCGACGTATCGGTCGAAAGCCCGAGCTGGCCATTCATCAGATTATAGCCAACGACGACGATCATCGGCGCGATGGCGACGATCGGGATCGTCTGTGAGGCGACGACCCAGGGCATCAGGCTCTTGTCGAGGCTCGCCACATGCACGATGCCGATGGCGAGCAGCAGCCCGAGCGCCGTTCCGATGACGAAGCCGGCGAGCGTCGCCGAGAGCGTCACCCAGCCGTGATAGACGAGGCTGCGCTTGGAGTTGATGGCGTAGCCGGTCGTGCTCTTCCAGAGCTCAGTCGCGACCTGGTGCGGCGCCGGCAGGAGCGGCCGCTCCATCGAGAAGGTCGCCTCGGCGAGCTGGCTGATCGTCGGCTCCACCTTCTGGCGTGCGAAGGCGTCGCGGGCGAGCTGCCCGTTGAGGAAGAAGGCGCCGACATACCAGATCGCGACGATCGCGATCACGACGACGGTGACCGGGAAAACATGGCCGGGCTTCTTCAGCGAGCGCGGCCGGGCGGCGGCGGGCGAGGAAACGGGCGAGGCGAGCGTGGTCATGCGGCGCCCTCCGTCCCATATCTTCCGGTAGCTTGCAGCGTGGAGGCGACATGAGCGCGACCATCGAACGGACCTGCCGGGTGATCCGTCCCAGCGGCAGCTATCTGGGCAAACAGGGCTTCACCTATGTCGAGGGCATCTCGACCGAGTCGGTGGGGGCGAGCGGCCTCTGCATGATGCTGCTCACCATCCCGCCCGGCGGCCGCGCCAGCGCGCACAAGCACGAGCACCACGAGACGGCGATCTACATCCTCGCCGGCGAGGCGGAGACCTGGTTCGGCGAGCGGCTGGAGAGCCACGTCGTCGTCAAGGCCGGCGAGATGTTCTACATCCCCGCCGACATGCCGCATCTCGCCGTGAACCGGGGCACCGAGCCCTGCGTCGCCATCATCGCCCGCACCGATCCGAACGAGCAGGAGAGCGTCGTCCTGCTGCCGGAGCTGGAGGGCCTGGTGCCGCGCTGAAAAAGGCCGGGCAAAGGGCGCGTCAATCCTCATAGGAGTGCCCCGCCCTCAGGCCGTCGCGGACGCGGGCCGCCACTTCGAGGAACGCGGGCGTCTCGCGGATGTCGAGCGTCCGGTCGCGCGGGAAACCGCAGTCGATCACGTCGGTGACGCGGCCGGGACGCGGCGACATCACCACGATCTTGGTCGAGAGGAACACGGCTTCCGGGATCGAGTGGGTGACGAAGACGACCGTCTTCTGCGTCTTGGCCCACAGCTTCAGCAGCTGTTCGTTCAGATGGTCGCGGACGATCTCGTCCAGCGCGCCGAAGGGCTCGTCCATGAGCAGCAGCTCCGGCTCGACTGCCAACGCGCGGGCGATCGAGGCGCGCTGCTGCATGCCGCCGGAGAGCTGCCAGGGATATTTCTTCTCGAAGCCGGCGAGATTGACCAGCGCGAGATTGTCGGCGATCCGCCGCTCGCGCTCGGCACGGGGCAGTCCCATGATCTCGAGCGGCAGCGCGACGTTCTTGGCGATGGTGCGCCAGGGATAGAGCGCCGCCGCCTGGAAGACATAGCCATAGGCGCGGGCGAGCCGCGCCTCCTCGGGCGAAACCCCGTTGACCGTGATCGAGCCGCCGGTCGGCCGCTCGAGATCGGCGATGACCCGGAGCAGCGTGGTCTTGCCACAGCCGGACGGGCCGATGAACGAGACGAATTCGCCCCGCTTGATGTCGAGATCGATGTTCGAGAGCGCCTGGACCGGGCCATCATTCGTCTCGAAGGTGAGCGAAAGCCCACGGATATCGATGACGGATGCGGCGTTTCCGGCTTGGGGCAGACCGTCGGCTCTCTCCTCGAAAGGCTGGAACACGGCGCTCATGCCCTACCTCAGACGCCGATCGGCATATGCTCGGGCGAACGGTTCACCGCCCGCGGCGCGGTGACTTCCTTCCACTTCGAAAGCGCTGCGTTCACGGCCGGGAACGGCCGGCGCCGGATGAACTTGCCGCGGCCGGGCTGCGGCTGCGAGTTCTGGCCGTCGGCCCAGACGACCTCGCCGCGCGAGATCGTGTAACGCGGCAGGCCGCGCACCTCGACGCCCTCGAACACATTGTAGTCGATGATCGACTTCTGGTTCGCCGCCGAGATGGTCTTGGAAAGCTTCGGATCCCAGACGACGAGATCGGCGTCGGAGCCCGGCAGGATCGCGCCCTTCTGCGGGTAGATGTTGAGGATCTGGGCGATGTTGGTCGAGGTCGCGGCGACGAACTCGTTCGGCGTCAGCCGGCCGGTCTCGACACCCTTGGTCCAGAGCACGGAGAGCCGGTCCTCGACGCCGCCGGTGCCGTTCGGGATCTTGGCGAAATTGCCGAGGCCGACACGCTTCTGCTCGGTGGTGAAGGCGCAATGGTCGGTCGCGACCACCTGCAGCGAGCCCGCCGCGAGGCCGGCCCAGAGGCTGTCCTGGTGGATCTTGTTGCGGAAGGGCGGCGACATCACGCGGCGCGCCGCATAGTCCCAGTCGCGGTTGAAATATTCGCTCTCGTCCAGCGTCAGGTGCTGGATCAGCGGCTCGCCATAGACGCGCATGCCCTTCTGGCGGGCCCGGCGGATCGCCTCGTGGCTCTGCTCGCAGGAGACGTGCACGATATAGACCGGCACGCCGGCGGCATCGGCGATCATGATGGCGCGGTTGGTCGCCTCGCCCTCGACCTCGGGCGGCCGCGAGAAGGCGTGGCCCTCCGGTCCGGTGGTGCCCTCGGCCAGATATTTCTGCTGCAAGGCGGCGACGATGTCGCCGTTCTCGGCATGCACCAGCGGCAGCGCGCCGAGCGCGGCGCAGCGCTGGAACGACGCGAACATCTCGTCGTCGTTCACCATCAGCGCGCCCTTGTAGGCCATGAAGTGTTTGAAGGTGTTGATGCCGCGCTCGACCACCTTGGCCATGTCGTCGAAATGCTTCTCCGACCAGCCGGTGACGCACATGTGGTAGGAATAGTCGGACGAGGCCTGACGCGTGGCGCGGCCTTCCCATTCCTCCAGCGCCGCCAGCATGCCGGGCTCGCCCGGGATGACGAAGTCGACCACCGTGGTGGTGCCGCCGGAGAGCGCGGCGAAGGTGCCGCTCTCCCAGGTCTCGGCCGCCGTGGTGCCCATGAAGGGCATTTCGAGATGCGTATGCGGATCGATGCCGCCGGGGATGATGAAGGCGTCCGTGGCGTCGACGACGGTGTCGCCGGACAGATCCGGACCGATCGTCTGGATGGTCTCGCCTTCGATCAGGATGTCGGCCGCGTAGCTGCGATCCGCCGCCACGATCGTTCCGCCCTTGATAACCGTCGACATGTCATTTCCCTCTGATGTTCCCGGCCGACTTTGCGGCTCGTTGTTCTTGAACCGGCCTCAGCCGGCGATTTCGGCAGTCTCCAGAACCGCGTGCAGCAGCACGTCCGCGCCCGCGGCCGCCCATTCCGGGCTGATCTCCTCGGCCTCATTATGCGACAAACCGCCGACGCAAGGGCACATGATCATCGTCGTCGGCGCCACCTTGGCGGCCCAGCACGCGTCATGGCCGGCGCCCGAGATGATGTTCATGTGGCTGTAGCCGAGCCGCTCGGCGGCGCTCCGCACGCGCGAAACCAGCGTCGGATCGAAAGTGACGGGATCGAAATGGCCGACCGCCTCGATCGAGCAGCCGACGCCGAGCGCCGCCGCGATCTCGGCCGCCTCGGTCTCGATGCGCGCGCGCATGCCGTCGAGCTTGGCCTGGTCGGGGCTGCGGATGTCGATCGTGAACACGACCTTGCCCGGCAGCACGTTGCGCGAATTGGGCGTGAAGCTGACTTGGCCGACGCCGCCGACGGCGCCCGGCTGGTTCTCCATCGCCACCCGCTGCACCATCTCGAAGATGCGCGCCATGGCGAGGCCGGCATTGACGCGGAGGTTCATCGGTGTCGAGCCGGTATGCGCCTCGCGCCCGGTCAGCGTCACCTCGAGCCACCACAGGCCCTGGCAATGGGTGACGACGCCGATCTGCTTCTTCTCTGCCTCGAGGATCGGGCCCTGCTCGATGTGGTACTCGATATAGGCGTGCATCTTGCGGGCGCCGACCGCCTCGTCGCCGACCCAGCCGATGCGCTTCAGTTCGTCGCCGAAGCTCTTGCCCTCGAGATCCCGGCGCTCATAGGCGTAGTCGAGCGTCAGCGCGCCGGCAAAGACTCCCGAAGCCAGCATGGCCGGGGCGAAGCGCGCGCCTTCCTCGTTGGTCCAGTTGGTGACGACGACAGGATGCCTGGTGCGAATGCCGAGATCGTTCATCGAGCGAACGACCTCGAGGCCAGAGAGCACGCCGAGCACGCCGTCATACTTGCCGCCGGTCGGCTGGGTGTCGAGATGGCTGCCGACATAGACCGGCAGCGCGTTGGGATCCGTGCCCGGACGGGTGGCGAACATGGTGCCCATCTGGTCGACGCCGAGCGTCAGCCCCGCCGCCTCGCACCACGACTTGAAGAGATCGCGCCCCTCGGCGTCGGCATCGGTCAGCGTCTGGCGGTTGTTGCCGCCCGCGATGCCCGGCCCGACCTTGGCCATCTCCATCAAGCTGTCCCAAAGGCGGTCGCCATTGATGCGGAGATTGTCGGTCGGGGCCGTCATGCAGTTCGCTTTCGTCGTTAGCGCCCCAGGCCGTGTCTTCCGGCCGGAGCAGGAGATAACTCGCACGCATCCGCGACGCCCTGAGGCGTCGCGGCCGAAAGCACTGCCGTGGTCACGGCGATGCGGGACTCAGAGAGCTTTCCTGACGACACCTTAGTCACATCGTCGGGAAGTTGAAGACCGCGCCGGACTTGATTCCATCCGGCCAGCGCGTCGTCACCGTCTTCAGGCGGGTATAGAAGTGGACGCCCTCCGGCCCGTAGATGGCGTGGTCGCCGAACAGCGAGCGCTTCCAGCCGCCGAAGGAATGATAGGCGACGGGGACCGGGATCGGCACGTTGATGCCGACCATGCCCGCTTCCACCTTGTCGGCGAAGGAGCGCGCGGCATCGCCGTCGCGGGTGAAGATCGCGGTGCCGTTGCCGAATTCATGGGCATTGATCAGCTCGAGTGCCTCGGAATAGGAACCGGCCCGCAGGACCGCGAGCACAGGACCGAAGATCTCCTCGCGGTAGATCGTCATGTCCTTCTTCACATGATCAAAAAGCGTGCCACCGACGAAATAGCCGTTCTCGTAGCCCTGCAGCTTGAAGCCGCGGCCGTCGACGACGAGCTTCGCGCCCTCGGCGACGCCCTTGTCGATATAGCCGAGCACCTTGTCCATGTGCTGCTTGGTGACCAGCGGGCCCATCTCGGCGTCGCGATCCGTCGCCGGGCCGATCTTCAGCGCGCGCACGCGCGGCGCCAGCGTCTCGACCAGCGCGTCGGCGGTCCTCTGGCCGACCGGCACGGCGACCGAGACCGCCATGCAGCGCTCGCCTGCCGAACCGTAGCCGGCGCCCATCAGCGCGTCGGCGACCTTGTCCATGTCGGCGTCGGGCATCACCACCATGTGGTTCTTGGCGCCGCCCAGCGCCTGCACCCGCTTCCCGGCCTTGGTGCCGGTGGCGTAGACATATTCGGCGATCGGCGTCGAGCCGACGAAGGACACCGCCTTGATGTCGGGATGATGCAGGATCGCGTCGACGACCTCCTTGTCGCCATGCACGACGTTGAGCACGCCCGGCGGCAGGCCCGCCTCGTAAAGCAGCTCGGCCACCACCATGGCGGCGCCAGGATCGCGCTCCGACGGCTTCAGGATGAAGGTGTTGCCGCAGGCGATCGCCACCGGATACATCCAGAGCGGCACCATGCAGGGGAAGTTGAACGGCGTGATGCCGGCGACGACGCCGAGCGCCTGGCGGTCGGAATAGGTGTCGATCGCCGGGCCGACATTCTTCGAATACTCGCCCTTCAGCAGATGCGGGATGCCGCAGGCGAACTCGACCACCTCAAGGCCGCGCTGCACTTCGCCGAGCGCGTCGTCATGCGTCTTGCCGTGCTCGGCCGAGATGGCGCGGGCGATGCGATCGGCGTTCTGCTCGAGCAGGTCCTTGAACTTGAACATGATCCGCGCGCGCTTCATCGGCGGCGTGTCGGCCCAGGCCGGGAACGCCGCCTTGGCCGAGGCGACGGCGGCATCGAGTTCCGCCGCCGTCGACAGCGGCAGCGTCGCCGCCGCCTCGCCGGTGGCGGGATTGTAGACGGGCTGGCTGCGCGTCGACGTCGAAGGCGACGGCTTGCCGTCGACCAGGTTGGTGATGGTGCTCAACGCAATCGTGTCCATGTCGTCCTCCCGAGCCCTCAGTCGATCTGCTTGAGCACGCTCGACAGCGTCTCGACGATCTGATCGATATGGCTCTCATCGATGATCAGCGGCGGCGACAGCGCGATGATGTCGCCCGTCGTGCGGATCATCAGATTGCTTTCATAGGCCTTCAGGAAGGCCTGGAACGCCCGCTTGGTCGGGCTGCCGGCGATCGGCTCCAGCTCGATCGCGCCGATCAGGCCGATATTGCGGATGTCGATGACATGCGGCAGGCCCTTCAGGCTGTGCAGCGCGTCCTCCCAGTACTGGCTGATGCTGGCGACGCGGGTCAGCAGCCCCTCTTCCTCGTAGACGTCGAGGGTGGCGAGCGCGGCGGCGCAGGCCACGGGATGCGCCGAATAGGTATAGCCGTGGAACAGCTCAATGGTGTTTTCCGGCGCGTTCATGAACGCATCATAGATCTTCTTCGAGGCGAACACCGCGCCCATCGGCACGACGCCGCTGGTCAGCCCCTTGGCGGTGGTCACAAGATCGGGAATGACGTCGAAATAATCGACCGCGAAGGGCGTGCCGAGACGGCCGAAGCCGGTGATGACCTCATCGAAGATCAGCAGGATGTCGTGCTTGTCGCAGATCTCGCGCAGGCGCTTCAGATAGCCCTTGGGCGGGATCAGCACGCCGGTCGAACACGCCACCGGCTCGACGATCAGCGCCGCGATGTTGGAGGCGTCGTGCAGCGCGATGACCTTTTCCAGGTCGTCGGCGAACTCGACGCCAAATTCCGGCTCGCCGCGGGTGAAGGCGTTGCGGGCGGGATCATGCGTGTGGCGGATGTGGTCGACACCGGTCAGCATGGTGCCGAAGGTCTTGCGGTTGCCGGAGATGCCACCGACCGAGATGCCGCCGAAGCCGACGCCGTGATAGCCGCGCTCGCGGCCGAGCAGGCGGAACTTGGTGCCGTTGCCCTTGGCGCGGTGATAGGCGAGCGCGATCTTCAGCGCGGTATCGACCGATTCCGAGCCGGAATTGGTGAAGAACACATGGTCGAGCGGCTTGGGCATCATGGCGGAGAGGCGCGCGGCCAGCTCGAACGCCTTGGGGTGGCCCATCTGGAAGGCCGGCGCATAGTCGAGCTCGGCGACCTGCTTCGACACCGCCTCGACAATCCTGGGACGGCCATGGCCGGCATTGACGCACCAGAGGCCGGCGGTGCCGTCCAAGATCTGACGGCCATCGGCCGAGGTGTAGTGCATGTCCTTGGCGCCGACCAGCATGCGCGGATTCTGCTTGAATTGCCGGTTCGCCGTGAACGGCATCCAGAAGGCTTCGAGATTGTTCGGAATAGGCGCCGTGTTCATGATGCTGGATATCCCTCTACGGCCGATTTTCGAGCGCGGCCGGTCACTTTCTCGAACGTAGCCGTAGGGTCAATGCCGGTCAAACGGTTGCCGCCGTTAAGAACGTTCTATATCCTGAACACATGAACGCCTCCCATTTCGACATCGACGTCGGCGCCCGGCTGCGCGAATTGCGGATCCGGCACGGCCTGTCGCAACGCGCGCTGGCGAAGCGCGCCGGCGTCTCCAACGCCACCGTGTCGATGGTCGAGGCGAACCGGATCAGCCCGTCCGTCTCGGGCCTGCGCCAGATCCTCTCCGGCATCCCCTACAGCCTGTCGGAGTTCTTCGCCGAGACACATCCGCCGGCCGAGCAGGTGGTGTTCCGCGCGGCGGAACTGAAGGAGATCGGCGGCGGCAAGATCTCCTATCGCCAGGTCGGCGCCAATCTCGAGGGCCGCTCGCTGCAGATGCTGCACGAGCGCTACAAGCCGGGCGCCGTCTCGGGCAAGGCGATGCTGTCGCACCAGGGCGAGGAAGCGGGCCTCATCATCCGTGGCCGCATGCTGCTCGAGGTCGACGGCGCGCGCTACGAGCTCGGCCCCGGCGACGCCTATTTCTTCGACAGCCGCAAACCGCACGCCTTCCGCAACGCCGGTGAGGAGGATCTGGAACTGGTCTCCGCCTGCACCCCGCCGAGCTTCTAGCCGCAAGCGCGGCGCGAAGCCGTTGATATCGGAGCGGAATCGGCCGAAACTCGCGCAGCAGCGCTGACGGCACCGCCCGGTGGCCGCGCGCAGGCCACGACGTGCCGGATGACTGGCGCGCCGCGAAGATCGAACGGGAAAGTCCGAACCGTCATGACACGCGCCGCCCTGACGCCTGCCAACACCGCCCGCGCGCGCCAGACCAAGAAGCGGACGCGCATCCAGGAAGAGAACGAGGGCCGCATCCTCGACGCCGCGCTCGAGGTGTTTTCGAGCTACGGCTTCCGCGGCGCCACCGTCGACCAGATCGCCGAGCGCGCCGGCATGACCAAGCCGAACCTGCTCTATTATTTCCGCCGCAAGGACGACATCTACCTCGCCATCCTGCGGCGGACGCTGGAACTCTGGCTGCAGCCGCTGGAATCGCTCGGCGAAAGCGACGATCCGATCGCCGAGATCCGCGCCTATATCGACCGCAAGCTGGAGATGTCGCGCGACAACCCGAAGGCGTCGCGGCTCTACGCGATGGAGATCCTGCAGGGCGCGCCGATCATCGGCGCGGCGCTGGAGACGCGGCTGAAGACGCTGGTCGACGCCAAGGCCGAGGTGATCCGGCGCTGGATCGCCGAGGGCCGGCTCGCCCCGATCGACCCGTATCACCTGATCTTCCTGATCTGGGCGACGACCCAGCACTACGCCGATTTCGACGTCCAGGTCCGCGCCACGCTGGGCGAGGCGGCCGAGGGCAACCGCCATTTCGACACCGCGACGCGGACGCTGGAAGCGATCGTCCTGAACGGCCTGCTGCCGAAATAGCGGCGGCGCGCCCGACCCGGCCGAAACCCAGCGCCGCGCGTGGTTTGCAACTGGCGCATCTGCCATCGCGCTGCTAATCAAGGGCGGCCGACGTGACGTAGGGTCACGCCGGGTTTCGGGCGCCAACCATGCTGACGATCGACGACGTAGCAAACGTTCCGCTTTTCTCCTCCCTCGCGCTCGAACAACTGGACCGGCTGGCCCGGACCGCGGCCGACATCCGGCTCGCGGCCGGCGAATTCGCCGTCCACGCCGGCGAGGAGCCGGCGCTCTATGCCGTGCTTTCCGGCAAGTTCGAGGTGGTGAAGAGCTTCGACGGCGTCGAGCGCACGCTCGGCTGGCGCAACCCCGGCCAGATCTTCGGCGAAGTGCCGATCGCCCTCGGCTCGCCCTTTCCCGGCAGCTACCGCGCCGCCGAGCCGTCGCGGGTGATCCGGATCGAGCTGCAGAACTATCACGCGATCGCCGCCGTCGCTCCGGAAGTCGCGCAGAAGGTCAGCGCACTGGCGCGCGAGCGTCTCGGCGGGCTGCAGAGCCTGAACGCCGAGCCGCAGAAGCCGCGCGTGACCCTTATCTGCCAGCGCTTCGACACCGAGGGCGGCCAGCTCCGCCGCTTCCTCGCCCGCAACCAGATTTCCTTCAGCTGGGTCACGCCGGATGCCCCCGACCTGGCGGCGCAGTGGTCCGGCCCCTGCCCGTCCGACAGCGAATGCCCGGCGCTGCGCTTCGCCAACGGCGACACGGTGTTCCGCCCGAGCGTGCGCGAACTCGCCGACCGCCTCGGGCTGCAGACGCGGCCGCGCGTCGCCGAATACGACGTCGCGATCGTCGGCGGCGGGCCGGCGGGGCTCGCGGCGGCGGTCTATGGCGCGTCGGAGGGGCTGCGCACCATCGTCATCGAGCGCGAGGCCCCGGGCGGCCAGGCCGGCACATCGTCGCGGATCGAGAACTATCTCGGCTTTCCGAGCGGCGTCTCCGGCGACGAACTGGCGAACCGCGCGCTGCAGCAGGCGCGCCGCCTCGGCGCCGAGATCCTGGTGACGCGGGCGGTCGAGAAGATCGAGCCGGCGGCGCACCGCATCACCCTCGACGGTGGCGAGATCGTGCAGGCGCGCACCCTGATCCTGGCGACGGGCGTCAGCTGGCGCCGGCTCGCCATCGAGGGCTTCGACCGCTTCATCGGCAAGGGCATCTATTACGGCGCGGCGCGCAGCGAGGTCAGCGCCACGCACGGCCTCAACATCCACCTCGTCGGCGCCGGCAATTCGGCCGGCCAGGCGGCGCTCTATTTCGCCAACCACGCCAACACGGTGACGCTCGTAGTGCGCGGCGACTCGCTGGAAAAGAGCATGTCGCAATATCTGATCGACCAGATCCGCGCCAAGTCGAACATCGCAACGCTGCTGCATTCCGAAATCGTCGCCGTCCATGGCGAGACCAGCCTGACGGCAATCGATATCCAGAACAGCCAGAGCGGCGAAACCGGCCGGCATGATTGCGGCGGCGTCTTCAGCTTCATCGGCGCCGACGCCGAGACCGAATGGCTGCCGCGCGAGATCGCCCGCGACGCGCGCGGCTTCGTGCTCACCGGCGACGATCTCAGGAAGACGGGCCAGGGACCGCGCGACCGCGATCCCTATCTGCTCGAGACGAGCATTCCCGGCGTCTTCGCCTGCGGCGACGTCCGGCTGAGCCCGGTCAAGCGCGTCGCCGCCGCCGTCGGCGAGGGCAGCATGGCGATCGCCTTCGTGCACCAGTATCTGGCGCGCGAGGGCCGCAAGGTCTCGGCCTGACCTGCGCTTCGAAGATCGGCCGCGCCCGAAGCGCGGCCGATCCGCATTCGGATGGCTACTCCGCCGGCTCGGCCGGGACGAAGGTCTTCGACATCGGGTTGTTCTTGTGCGTCGTCCAGTTGGCGTACTGATCGGTGATCGCAAAGCCGGTGCGCGGATCGACGCCCTCGACCATCTGCTCCATGGTGATGCAATTATCGACCGGGCAGACATTGACGCAGAGATTGCAGCCGACGCATTCGGCGTCGATCACCTCGAAATGCCTGATGCCGTCGACCATCGACGTAATCGCCTGGTGCGAGGTGTCCTCGCAGGCGATGTGGCAGCGGCCGCACTTGATGCAGAGATCCTGGTCGATCTTCGCCTTGGCGACGTAGTTCAGGTTCAGGTACTGCCAGTCGGTGACGTTACCGACGGCGCGGCCGACGATGTCGTCAATCGTCTCGAAATCGTGCTTGTCCATGTAGTCGGACAGGCCCGAGATCATCTCCTGCACGATGCGGAAGCCATAGGTCATGGCGGCGGTGCAGACCTGCACGTTGCCGGCGCCGAGCGCCATGAACTCGACCGCGTCGCGCCAGGTGGTGATGCCGCCGATACCGGAGATCGGCAGGTTGCGCGTCTGCGCGTCGCGGGCGATCTCGGCCGTCATGTTGAGCGCGATCGGCTTCACCGCCGGACCGCAATAGCCGCCATGGCTGCCCTTGCCGTCGATGGTCGGGATCGGCGCGAAGCTGTCGATGTCGACGCCGATGATCGACGAGATGGTGTTGATCAGCGACACGGCGTCGGCGCCGCCGGCCTGGGCGGCGCGGGCGGGATAGCGGATGTCGGTGATGTTCGGCGTCAGCTTGACGATGACCGGCATGCGCGAATGCTGCTTGCACCAGCGCGTCACCATCTCGATGTATTCCGGCACCTGGCCGACCGAGGAGCCCATGCCGCGCTCGCTCATGCCGTGAGGGCAGCCGAAATTCAGCTCAACGCCGTCCGCCTCGGTCTCCTCGACCTTGGCGAGGATGTCCTTCCAGTAATGCTCCTCGCAGGGAACCATCAGGGAGACGACAAGCGCGCGGTCCGGCCAATCGCGCTTGACCTGCTTGATCTCGCGCAGATTGACCTCGAGCGGCCGGTCCGTGATCAGCTCGATGTTGTTCAAACCGATCAGGCGACGATCGTTCGAATGGATCGCGCCGTAGCGCGGGCCGGAGACGTTGACGACCGGCGGATCGGTACCGAGCGTCTTCCAGACGACGCCGCCCCAGCCATCCTTGAAGGCGCGGACGACGTTGTAGGCCTTGTCGGTCGGCGGCGCGGAGGCGAGCCAGAACGGGTTGGGCGACTTGATGCCGGCGAAGGTCGACGTGAGATTGGCCATGGGTTCCTCCTAGGCCGCAGCGGAAGGGGTCGAGAGCGCGAGATGGATCGATTCGGCGGCGATGCGGCCGTCCGCGACGGCGGCTACCGTCAGATCCTCTCCGGTCGCGGCGCAATCGCCGCCGGCCCAGACGCCTGGAAGCGTCGTGCGCCGCTCCTCGTCGACACGGATCTTGCCATTTTCCAGCGCGATCGTCTCGGCCGATCCGTTCAAGGCCGCGGGAACGAGGGTCTGGCCGATCGCCTTGAAGACGGTGTCGGCGGGAAGCGTGAAGACGACGCCGGTGCCGACCAGCCTGCCGCCCTCCTCGCGAGTCTCCTCGAACTCGATGCCCGTGACCCGGCCGGCCTCGGTGACCAGCCGGCTTGGCTTCGCATTGTGGCGGATCAGCACGCCGTCGGTCTGGGCGAGATCCTGTTCATATTCCGACGCGCCCATCTTGGCCTGTCCGCGCCGGTAGACGACGGTGACCTCCCGGGCGCCGAGGCGCTTCGACTGCACGGCGACGTCGATCGCCGTCATGCCGCCGCCGACCACGACGACGCGGGCGCCGACGGGAAGCGTGCCGAGATCCTCGGCCTGGCGCAGATCCGCGATGTAGTCGACCGCGTCGGCGACGCCTTCCAATTCCTCGCCGGCGAGCCCGAGCGCGTTGACGCCGGCGAGCCCCATGCCGAGGAACACGGCGTCATAGTTGGCGCGCAATTCCGACAGGCTGATGTCGCGGCCGATCGCCTTGCCGTGCTCGATGGTGATGCCGCCGATCGACAGGATGAAATCAACCTCCTTCTGGGCGAAATCGTCCGGCGTCTTGTAGGCGGCGATGCCGTATTCGTTGAGGCCGCCGGCCTTTTCGCGCGCGTCATAGATGACGACGTCGTGGCCATGCATGGCGAGCCGGTGCGCGGCGGAAAGGCCGGCCGGCCCGGCACCGACGACGGCGACGCGCTTGCCGGTCGGCTCGGCGCGCGCGAAGGGCTGCTCGCCATCGCGCGCTTCCATCAGCACGTCGGTGGCGTAGCGCTGCAGCAGGCCGATCTTGACCGGCTTGCCCTCGGCCGCCTCGCGGACGCAGGCCTCCTCGCAGAGCGTCTCGGTCGGACAGACGCGGGCGCACATGCCGCCGAGGATGTTCTGCGACAGGATCGTCTCCGCCGAGCCTTCCGGATTGTCGGTCAGGATCTGGCGGATGAAGAGCGGGATGTCGATCGAGGTCGGACACGCCTGCACGCAGGGCGCGTCATAGCAGAAATAGCAGCGGTCGGACTCGACCAGCGCCTGGTGGCGATCGAGCGGCGGGTGGATGTCGAGAAAATTGCTGATGTACTCGTCGGGCGACAGACGGCCCGATGCAACGTCCGGCACATGCGTGGGCATATGCGTCCCTCCCTGTCGGCCGCGCGCGGCCCTGGGTCCCATTCCGGCCGGCGCCATGCCGTCCGGCATCGATCCGACGATGCGGTCCGCCCCTCGTTATTTTTGTTCGGAGCCGCCCTCGAAGTCTTGATCATCTGGACAAATTTTCCGGAGACCGTCAAGGCTCGATTTGAGCCCTTCCAAACTGCGCCTTTGCTCAACTTCGCGCCAGCCGGAGGGCCGACGGGCAACCGCGCGCGGCTGATTCCGCATCGAAAATTCGCAACCCGACTCATCGGGCGCCAGGCAGCGTCCGGGCAACGCTCCCGGACGCAGCTCATTTTCTAGGCAAGTTCTTTTTTTGATCATTCGATCCAAGCGCCGATGCCCGTCCGCGACCACCGGAGAAACGGGGAAATGGCGGATTCCCGCCGCTGGCACGCGACTTGCCATCCTTCTCCGCAGGATCAATCGGAGACAGAGATGGCACGCCCCGCGGATCTTGAACTGGCCTCGGTCACCAAACGCTACGGCGACACGGTCGCCGTCGACGCGATCAACCTCAAGATCAAGGCCGGAACCTATTGCTGCCTGCTCGGGCCATCGGGCTGCGGCAAGTCCTCGACGCTCCGGATGATCGCCGGCCACGAAAGCGTCTCGGACGGCGACATCGCGCTCGGCCACGACGTGGTCAACGCCCTGCCGCCCGCCAAGCGCGGAACGGCGATGATGTTCCAATCCTACGCGCTGTTCCCGCATCTCTCGGTGCGCGACAACGTCGCCTTCTCGCTGAAGATGAAGGGCGTCGGCAAGGTCGACCGCTCGATCAAGGCGACCGAGGCGCTGAAGCTCGTCGACATGGAGCGCTATGCCGAGCGATTGCCGAGCCAGCTCTCCGGTGGCCAGCAGCAGCGCGTCGCGCTCGCCCGCGCCCTCGTCACCGACCCGCAGATCCTGCTGCTCGACGAGCCGCTCTCCGCCCTCGACCCCTTCCTCAAGATCAAGGTCCGCACCGAGCTGAAACGCTTCCAGCGCGAGCTCGGCATCTCGTTCATCCATGTGACGCACAGCCAGGAAGAGGCGATGGCGCTCGCCGACCTGATCGTCATCATGAACAACGGCAAGATCGAGCAGGCCGGAACCCCGCGCGAGATCTTCAACGCCCCGGCGACCGAATTCGTCGCCCGCTTCATCGGCGGCCACAACGTCCTGCCGATCGACGGCCGCACCGTCAGCGTCCGCGCCGACCGGATGAGCGTCTCGGCCGAGGGCGGCGACGGCCTTGCCGCCTCGGTGCGCGACGTCGAGTACCAGGGCACCGTCGTCTACATCAGCCTCGCCACCGATACCGGCCTCGACCTAACCGCAATCGTGCCCGAGCGCGCCTTCTACCAGCGCCCCTTCGAAGCCGGCGACACCGTCACGGTACACTGGGACCCCGCCGACATCCACGAACTTTCCGCCGCCGCCTGAGCGCGCGGTTTCCTGCGACAAAACCAGAGGAGACCAAGGGAATGGACGACAAGAACAACACCAAGGGCGGCATCTCGCGCCGCACGCTGCTGAAGGGCTCCGCCATCACGGCCGGCTTCCTCGGCACCACCGCGGTGACCGGCTTCCCGGCGGTGCATGCCGACGAACCGATCACGCTCCGCTATCTCTCGACCGCGACCAACCAGTCGCCGGCGATCGCCGCCAAGGCGAAGGAAGTCACCGGCATCAACATCGAATACGTCACCGTCACCACGGACGACGTCACCAAGCGCATCATCACCCAGCCGGATTCGTTCGACCTGGTCGATACCGAGTATTTCGCGCTGCGCAACCTGATCCCGTCCGGCAATTTCCAGGCGATCGACGCCAACAAGGTGAAGCTGGTCGACAAGCTGGCGACCGCCATCACCAAGGGCGAGATCGACGGCAAGAAGATCGGCGACCAGGGCACGGCGCCGCACAAGGTCCTGTATCTCGAGAAGCAGCGCGGCAAGGAGTTCGCCAAGGAACAGACCGAGTGGATCACCCTGATCCCGACCACCTACAACGCCGACACGCTCGGCATCCGCCCCGACCTGATCAAGCGTCCGATCGAAAGCTGGTCGGAGCTGCTCAATCCCGAGTTCAAGGGCAAGGCCTCGATCCTCAACATCCCCTCGATCGGCATCATGGACGCCGCCATGGTCAACGAGGCGATGGGCGTCGTGAAGTATGGCGACAAGGGCAACATGACCAAGGAGGAGATCGACAAGACGATCGCCACCCTGATCGAGGCCAAGAAGGCCGGCCAGTTCCGCGCCTTCTGGTCCGACTTCAACGAGAGCGTCAACCTGATGGCCTCGGGCGAGACCGTCGTGCAGTCGATGTGGTCGCCGGCCGTCACCGCCGTCCGCCTCAAGGGCATCCCCTGCACCTTCCAGCCGCTCAAGGAAGGCTACCGCGCCTGGGCCTCCGGCTTCGGCCTGCCGCGGACGCTGAAGGGCAAGAAGCTCGACGCCGCCTACGAGTTCATCAACTGGTTCCTCGACGGCTGGGCTGGCGCGCATCTGAACCGGCAGGGCTACTACGCCGCCGTGCTCGATACCGCGCAGCAGAGCATGGAGCCCTATGAGTGGGCGTTCTGGATGGAAGGCAAGCCGGCCGAGAAGGACATCCTCGGTCCGGATGGCGGCCTGCTCGAAAAGGCCGGCACGGTCCGCGACGGCGGCTCCTACAACACCCGCATGGGCGCCGTCGCCTGCTGGAACTCGATCATGGATGAGAACGCCTACATGATCCAGAAGTGGAACGAGTTCATCGCCGCCTGAGCGGCTTTCACGGCCTCGCCCGCGGGAGACGCCGACCGCCTTTCCGCGGGTAGCCGCTGCCGGGCCGGCATTCGCCGGTCCGGCCCAAGCCCCCTCCTCATGCGCCCCACAACGGAGCCTGCCCCGACATGCTGGAAATGAAATCGCGCTGGGCACCCTACTGGCAGGCCGCGCCGCTCGCGATCGTGTTCCTGATCTTCTTCGTCCTGCCGCTCCTGGTGACGGTCGCGGTCAGCTTCTGGACCTATACGGGCTATTCGATCGAGCCAGCCTTCGTCGGCGACAACTACGCCACCGCCTTCGACAAGTGTTTCTCGTCGCTGCCCGAGCTCTGCACCACCTTCCGAACCTATCTGTCGACGCTGAAATTCTGCCTGATGGTCTGGCTGATCACGCTCGTCCTCGGCTTCACCATCGCCTATTTCCTCGTCTTCGAGGTCAAGTCGAACAATGCGCGGCTGATCCTGGCGCTGATCACGACGATCCCGTTCTGGACCTCGAACGTCATCCGCATGATCTCGTGGATCCCGCTGCTCGGCCGCAACGGCCTGGTCAACCAGTCGCTGATGTCGGCCGGCATCATCGCCGAGCCGATCGACTGGCTGCTCTATTCCGATTTCTCCGTCGTGCTGGCCCTCGTCCACCTCAACACGGTGTTCATGATCGTGCCGATCCTGAACTCGATGTCGCGCATCGACAAATCGCTGGTCGAGGCCGCCTACGACACCGGCGCGAGCGGCTGGCAGACGCTCTGGAACGTCATCATCCCGCTCTCCAAGACCGGCATCGCCATCGGCTCGATCTTCGTCATCACGGTGGTGATGGGCGACTTCATCTCGATCGGCATCATGGGCGGCCAGCAGATCGCCTCGGCCGGCAAGGTGATCGAGGCCCAGATCAACGCGCTGCAATTCCCGATCGCCGCCGCCAACGCCGTCGTGCTGCTGGTGATCGTCCTGATGATCATCTGGACGCTGTTGCGCTTCGTCGACATCCGCAAGGAGCTCTGAAATGACCGAGGGACGCTCCCGCGCCTTCTATCTCCTGTCGGCGGTCTTCGCCCTCTACACGCTGTTCCTCTACGGCCCGACCCTCACCATCCTGGTGCTGTCGTTCCAGGGCCCGAACGGCGGCATGACCTTCCCGATGAACGGGGTGTCGCTGCACTGGTTCCACAATCTGTGGGCCGGCATCGGCGTGCCCAACGTCGTCGACGCGCTCAAGAACTCGCTGAAGCTCGGCCTCGCCGTCACGCTGGCGACGGTGGTGATCTCGGTGATGGCGGGCTACGCCTTCCGCCGCCCCTTCAAGGGGGCGAACCTGCTGTTCTTCACGGCGATCGCCAGCCTCATCCTGCCGTCGATCGTCGTCTCGCTCGGCATCGCGCTCGAGTTCCAGCTGTTCAACCAGGGCATCTCCGGCCTCGGCGACCACCTCGTCGACAGCTACGTCGATATCGACAACGCCACCGCCTGGACCAATCTCCTCGGCAATCTCGGCATCGCCATCCAGGACAATTTCCAGACCCTGATGGGCCTGTTCACCTCCGGCTTCGGCGCGCATCTGACCTGGACGCTGCCCTTCGGCCTCCTGATCATGTTCGCCGTCTTCAACCGCTTCAACCCGGCCTATGAGGAGGCCGCGCGCGATCTCGGCGCCTCGTCCTGGCAGACCTTCCGCCATGTCGTGCTGCCGATGATCGCGCCGTCGCTGATCGGCGTCGCGCTGTTCGGCTTCACGCTCTCCTTCGACGAGATCGCCCGCTCGTCGCAGACGGTGGGCGCCGTCAACACGCTGCCGCTGACGCTGCGCGGCCTCACCACCACCGTCACGACACCGGTGATCTATGCGCTCGGCACCGTCACCACGGCCGTCTCCTTCGCCGTGATCGCGACGGCCATCCTCGTCATGCTGATCGTGCAGCATCGCCGGCGCCGGCATGGCTCCGACGCCGGCCGCGCCCTGGCCTGACCGCGCCGCGCCGGCCCTCCGGCGCGGCGCGTGCATTTCGGCAACAGCCGCGCGTCATGACGAAACGCTGCAACGCCCTCGGGAACCATTGGCCGAAGCACCCGTTTTCAGTGCGGGTCGCTTGGATCATCCAGGGGAAGAAAGCGTATGAGTGCGTATCTCGGCTATGCCGGCTTCCAGCGACCGCGCGACATCGTGTCGGACAATGTACTGACGGACGACCAGAAGACGGAGACCCTGCTGCACTGGAAGCGTGCGGTACAACGCCTCGCCCGCCTCGTGCCGGAGGCCGAGCGCGAGGCTTACCGAAACCTAACCATAGAGCTCGCCACGGCGCTGACGCATATCGACTTATCGCCGGGCAAGCCTCATATGTTGGATAAGCCGCTCGACAAGTCCAACGAGTCTTGAACAACGTACAGGAGTGCCGAAATGGTGACCAAGACTGACGGTTCCGACCTCTCCGACCAGGTCAAGGCCATCCAGGCCGAACTGGCCTCGCTCACCGAGACCATCCGCAAGTTCGGTTCGCAGCAGGCCAGCGCCGGGGCGGAAGCCCTGCATGACGCGGCCGGCCGGGCGGGCGAGACCTTCCGCGCCTCGGCCGAGGAAGCGCGCCGGCGGGGCCATCAGGCGGCCGAGGACATCGAAAGCCACATCACCAAGAACCCCGTCCCGGCCGTGCTGATCGCGGCGGGCATCGGCCTCTTCATCGGCGCGCTGATAGGCCGGCGATGAGCGGCCTGTTCCAGGCCCTGACGAGCGTGGCGGCCGCCGCCGCCACGCAGGCCACGATGCGAACGCTGAAGCGGGCCGGCCTTCTCGCCGTCGCCGGCGTGTTCATCATCATCGGCCTCTGCTTCGGCGTCGCGGCCGGCTATCAGGCGCTGACGCTCTCCTATGGCTCGCTGGTGGCGAAGCTCGTGGTCGGCGGCGCCTTCCTGATCCTCGGCCTGATCGTGCTGCTGGTGGCCAACTGGCGCAGCAACCGCCGCCAGGTCCAGGAGGTCGGCACGACCAGCGTCGCGCTCGCCTTCGCCATGGGCCTGCTCGGCGGCCTCTCGCGCAAGCGATAGGCCCGGACCGCCGACGACGCGACAGGGAGCCTCCGGCTCCCTTTCTTTTTGCCGGCTTCCCGCCTCAGGCGAGGACGTGGCTCGCCGGGATGTCGATGTCGCACACCACGCCGCCGGGCGCGAAGGCGAGTTTCACCCCGCCGTCGAGCGCCTGGCCGACGGTGCGCTCCAGCAGCGTCACGCCGAAGCCGGTCTTCTCCGGCGGCACGACGACGGGGCCGTTCGTCTCCTCCCAGCGCAGGTGGAAGCGGTTGCCGTCGCGGATCGACCAGCGCAGCGTGATGCGGCCGCCCGGCACCGAGAGCGCGCCATATTTCGACGCGTTCGTCGTCAGCTCGTGCAGGGCGAGGCCGATGTTCTGCGCCGCGTCGGGCCGGAGGCTGATGAAGGGCCCCTCGACCTTGAGCTGCTCCGAGCCCGGATCGATCGCCTGGCCAATCTGGACGTCGACGAGATCGTGCAGGATCGCGCCATGCCACTCCTGCGCGACGAGGAGATCATGCGACGCGGCCATCGAGCGCAGCCGCGCCGAAAAGCGGGCGACGAAGGTGTGCGGATCGTCCGAGCGCGCCGCCGTCTGCCGCGCCATCGCCTGGATCACGGCGAGCAGGTTCTTCGAGCGATGCGTCAGCTCGCGCATGACGAGGCGCAGATGCGCCTCTTGCAGATGGGTCTCGGTGACGTCGACGACGACGCCGGCCAGGCCCACGATCGCGTGGTCGCCGGCGAGGATCGGCTCGATGCGAACCTGGAAATGACGGTCGGCCCCGGCCAGCGGCATGACGATCTCGCCATGCTGCGGCTGCCCGGTGGCCACCGCCTCGCGCTTCATGGCGATGATCGGCCTGCCGACATCGGGCGGCCAGATCGCGGCGTCGGTTCGGCCGAGCATGTCTTCGGGAACGAGGCCTGTCGCGGGATTGTAGATCCAGTTGTAGCGCAGGTCCGCGTCATGGGTGAACACCATGATCGCCGAACCGCGCAGCGCCAGGTCGAAGCGCGCATTGGCCTGCGCGAGGCTGGTGGTCAGCGCGTGCAGGCGAGTCTCATAATCGTGCCGCTCGGTCAGGTCGACGACGGCCGAGGTCAGCCCGATCGTGTCGCCGGCGCCGTCGCGCAGCGGCTCGATCGACAGCCGGAGATATTGGGAGCCACCGTCGGCTGTCTCGACGACGACGTTGAGCGTCGCGCGCTGCCCGCTCGCCAGCACCGCGCGCTTGGCCGCCACGACCTGGCCGGCGACCTCGTCCGAGAACAGGTCGGCATCCGTCTTGCCGACGACCTGGTCCGATCCGATCTCGAAGCGCGGATTGTTGTAGGCCCAGGTGAAGACCAGGTCGCGATCCTGCGTGAAGACGGCGATGTCGGAGCCGGACAGCGCCGCCTCGAAGCGCTGGTTGATCTCCTTCAGCTCGCGCGTCCGGTCGCGCACCTTCTCCTCGAGATCGCTGCGGATCTCGGTCAGCTCGCGCATCGTGTCGATATGCGCGTCGATCTCCGATTTGAGGTGCTGGTTGTTGCGCTCGAGCTGGCGCGGCGATGGCAGCGCCAGCAACACCGGCAGCGCGAAGCGGATCAGGAACACGGCGACCAGCGCGATCACCGCGGCGACGCTGTCGAACACGGGCTGGAAACTCGGCGACGGCCACCACAGCGCATAGGTCGCCACGCCATAGACCAGCGTGATGCAGAGCAGCAGCAGCACGAAGGCGAGCGCCACGCGCTTGTAGACGCCCGGCAGGTCGCGTCGCCGGACGAGGAAGACGATGGCCGCGATCGCGATGGCGAGCGTGCTGGCGGCGATCAGGGCGCGCGGGATCGCGCGCAGCAGGATTTCTTCCTGGCCGACCAGCCCGCCCGGCACAAGGGGCATCAACCAATCCATCGATTGTCCTTCCGGATCGAAGACGTTCGGGCGAGGATCCCCGTCGCAACGGGCGGGCGCGGGGCGGCCCCACGGAGACCGGGCGCCTGGCGGGGCGGCCGCGCCCCTGCCTGACCAGCCAAGCGGCCCGCTCCCCGCCGGCGGGCAGGACGGAGCAGGCCGATCCGGATCAGGCCGCCATCGACGCCGTGGAGTTGAAGAACAGCGCCTGGCTGATCGCCGCCTTCACGGTGCGGGGGTCGAACGGCTTGGTCAGCAGGAAGGTGGGCTCGGGGCGCTCGCCGGTCAGAAGGCGCTGTGGGAAGGCGGTGATGAAGATCACCGGAACGCTGAAGCCGGACAGGATGTCCTTGACCGCGTCGATGCCCGAAGAGCCGTCGGCGAGCTGGATGTCGGCGAGCACCAGCCCGGGCTGCTCGCGCACCGCCGCCTCGACCGCGTCGTCGCGCGTCCGCGCGACGGCGGCGACGTCATGGCCGAGCTCCTGCACGATGCCGGAAAGGTCCATCGAGATCAGCGGCTCGTCCTCGATGATCAGCACGCGCGTGCGCGTCTGGCGGTCGATCTCGGCCAGCGCATCCTCCAAGAGCGGATGAATGCGGCTGACGTCGATGCCCATCACCGCCGCCGCGTCCGCGTCGGAGAAGCCTTCCATCGTGGTCAGCAGCAGCGTCTGCCGGCTTTCGGACGTCAGGGTGGCGAGCCGCTGCTGCGCCGTCGATTCCTGCCGGCTCAGTCCCGCGATCTCGGCGTCGGGGCCGAGCTGGGTGCCGGACCAGATGGCATGGAACAGCCGGTAGAGCGCGACCTTGGGATGGATGTCGCGGGCGAGAACGCTGGGGTCGTCGACGATCGCCTGCAGGCAGGCCCGCACATAGGCGTCGCCGCTGATTTGCCCTCCCGTCAGGGCGCGAGCATAGCGCCGCAGCAGTGGCAGATGCGGCGCCAGGGCCTGCGACAGACTTTCGGGCATAGCTTCCCCCTCGTTGAACTCGATACCGGTCAGAACGTGGCAAGTTGCATTCGGTTCCCAAAAAAATCTGGAACCATTCCCGGCCTTTCCGCATTGGCAATCCGGCAGGCGCACTGCACGGTATCGGAAGGACGGGGCCCTTGGGCACTCAGGGAAAAAAGATGGACAAGACGAACATGTTGAAGGATGCCGAGATGCGCTCGGTTTCCCCATCGGAACCGAGCACGCAGGGCGACAAGGAAGACTGGATCGGCCGGCAATTGCGCCGCGTCTTCGACAGCGCCCTCAGCGAGCCGCTTCCCGACGACATCATGTCGTTGCTGGATCGTCTCGACGACGCGCCGGTTCCCGCGGCTTCCGACAGCGCCAAGCGGCGTGGATGAACCTTGCGGCCGCGGCCCCGCCCTGGGGGCAAGCCGGCCGACGACTGATGCCAAGCCCATTGCATTGCGCCGAAGACAGGCATTGCCAGGAAGAGCGTCATGAAGAATGAACTGGTCGAAGCCCTTCCCATGCTGCGCGCCTTTGCCCGCTCCCTGAGCGGCAATCGCGACCGCGCCGACGATCTCGTGCAGGAAACGGTGATGCGGGCGCTCGCCAATCGCGACAAGTTCCAGCCGGGAACCAACCTGCATGCCTGGCTCGTGACGATCCTGCGCAACCAGTATTATTCGGAAGGCCGCAAGCGGCGGCGCGAGGTCGAGGATGCCGAGGGCGTCCATGCGGCGCGGCTGGCCGATCTCGGCGCCCAGCAGAGCCATCTCGAGCTCGACGACTTCCTGCGCGCCATGCAGCTCCTGCCCGACGAGCAGCGCGAGGCGCTCGTGCTGATCGGCGCCAGCGGCTTCTCCTACGAGGAAGCGGCGGAGATCTGCCAGGTGCGGGTCGGGACGGTGAAGAGCCGCGTCTCGCGCGCCCGCGCCCGCCTCGAGGAAGTGATGAGCGGCGGCGTGCCCCTGCCCCCGGTCGAGACCGCGCAGCGCTCGGCCCGGGAAATCGAGCGCGCCTTGGCGGCCCGCTCCGGCTGATCCCTGCCGCTGTCCTCCTGCCCCTGTCCCCCTGCCCCTGTCCCCCTGCCATGAAAAAGGCCCCGCGAGATCGCGGGGCCTTTTTTCTTCGCGCCGGGAAGATCAGGCGCGGCGCATCAGGTGCATCACGCCGGAGATCAGGAACAGGATGATCGCGACCACGAAGATGATCTTCGCTATGCCGATCGCCGTTCCGGCAATACCGCCAAAACCCAGAATGGCGGCCACCAGCGCAACGACGAGAAAGAAGATCGCCCAATTCAGCATCGTAGTCCCTCCATGGATTTGCGGCCCGAAGGTCGCTCCCCCATTCAATGCGACAACGCTGGGTGGAGTTCCGCGATGCGGCCGAAGTCCTATCCGGCGGCGGGCTCCCAGCCGGTGATCTCGATGCCGAAGCCCTGCAGGCCGACATATTGCCGCTCCTGCGACGACAGGAGGCGGATCGAGCGCACCTTGAGATCCCGCAGGATCTGCGCGCCGACGCCGATCTCGCGCCAGCGCTCCTTGCGCTGCCGCGCCGACATGTGGCGCTCCTCGCCGTCGCCGGCGGCCGAGCCGTCGGGCCGCACCACCATCGGGTCGCGGATCAGCACGAAGACGCCGCGATCGGCGGCGCCGACCTTGCGCAGCGTCGTCTCCAGCCAGCCCTTCGAATCCGGCCCGCGCGAGATCAGGTCGGAGATCGGGTTGGCGCGGTGGATGCGCACCAGCACGTCGGGCTGCTCGGCGACGTCGCCGAAGACGATGGCGAGATGCTGCAGCGGATCGAACGGCGTCTCGTAGACGAAGGTGGTGGCGGTGCGGCCGCCGACCGGAACCTGGAAGCTGTCGACGACGCGGACGAAGCTCTCGGTGCGGGCGCGATAGGCGATCAGGTCCTCGATCGAGACGATCTTCAGCCCGTGCTCCCTGGCGAACTCGATCAGCTCGGGCAGGCGTTTCACCGTGCCGTCGTCGTTCACCACCTCGGCCAGCACGCCGGCAGGCTCCAGCCCGGCGAGGCGGGCGAGATCGGTCGCCGCCTCGGTGTGGCCGGAACGGATCAGCACGCCGCCCTCGCGGGCGATCAGCGGGAAGATGTGGCCGGGGCGGAGGAAATCCGACGCGGTGCAATTGTCGTTGGCGAGCGCCTGGATGGTGTTGGCGCGCTCCTCGGCCGAGATGCCGGTGGTGAGGCCGACCTTGTAGTCGACCGTCACGGTGAAGGCGGTGCGCATCGGATCGCGGTTGTTGGCGACCATCGGCGGCAGGTGCAGCGCCTCGGCGCGGTCGGCCAGCACCGGCACGCAGATGATGCCGCTGGTATGGCGGATCATGAAGGCGACCTTGTCCGGCGTCGCCTTCGACGCGGCCATGATCAGATCGCCCTCGTTCTCGCGATCCGTGTCATCGACGACGACCACCAGTTCACCCGCGGCGATCGCCGCTACGGCTTCTTCAATCGTGTTGAGGGCCATGAACCATGTCCGTAAGCGGGAAAGATCCTGTCCTTATAAGCGAACAACCCGGGAGCGCCACTGCGGAAGCGCGCAAGACGGGTTGTCTGATGACCGTATGGGCCTTACCAGTATCGCCACCGCGAAGGTGCGTGGCTGGGCCGCGCGAAGAGGGAAGAGTGGACGAATGGCAGATATCAAGCGTTTCTCCGGTCGTGGCGCGATCGTGACCGGCGGTGCCTCGGGCATCGGCTTCAAGACGGCCGAGCGCATTGTTTCCGAGGGCGGAACGGTTTGTCTCTGGGACGTGGACGCCGAGCGGATCGAAGCCGCCAAGGCCGCGCTCGGCCCGAAGGCGCACGGCATCCAGCTCGACATCGCCAAGCCCGACCAGGTCGAGGCCGCCGCCAAGGCCGCGGAAGGCCATCTCGGCAAGATCGACATCCTGATCTGCTCGGCCGGCGTCGCCGGCAAGAACGAGATGGTCGTCAACTATCCCATCGATGAATGGCAGCGCGTCTTCGAGATCAACGTGCACGGCCTGTTCTACTGCAACCGCTTCGTCGCGCCGCTGATGCAGAAGAACGGCTATGGCCGCATCGTCAACGTCGCCTCGATCGCCGGCAAGGAAGGCAACCCGACCGCCTCGGCCTATTCCGCCTCGAAGGCGGCCGTGATCGGCTTCACCAAGTCGCTCGGCAAGGAACTCGCCAAGGACAACATCACGGTCAACGCGATCACGCCGGCGACGATCGACACGCCGATCCTGAAGCAGGTCAGCCAGGCGCATATCGACTACATGCTGTCGAAGATCCCGATGGGCCGCTTCGGCAAGGTCGAGGAAGCCGCCTCGATCCTGACCTGGCTCGCCAGCGAGGAATGCTCGTTCACCACCGGCGCCGTGTTCGATCTCTCGGGCGGCCGCGCCACCTACTGATCGACTTAGCATCCAGAAGCCTCCGGCCACTCGACGCGGCCGGAGGCTTTCTTTTTGGCCTCAGGCCTTGCGCAGGCCGAGCGCCGAGGGACCGGCATAGACCGCGTCGGCGCCGAGCGCTTCCTCGACACGCAGCATCTCGTTCCACTTCGCCATGCGCTCGGAGCGCGAGAACGAGCCGACCTTGAACTGGCCGGCATCCCAGCCGACGGCGAGATGCACGATGGTGACGTCCTCGGTCTCGCCGGAGCGGGCCGAGACGATGGTGCCGAAGCCGGCCTTCTTGCCCGCCTCGAGCGCCGCCTTCGTCTCGCTGACGGTGCCGGCCTGGTTCGGCTTGACCAGCACGGCGGTCGCCGCTCCCTTCGCCGCCGCATCCGCGACGCGCGCCGCGTTGGTAACGAGGAAATCGTCGCCGATCACCTGGCAGCGGTCGCCATAGCGCTCGGTGAAGGCGATGAAACCGGCCTCGTCGTCCTCGGCGACCGGATCCTCGATCGACAGGATCGGATAGGCGTCGAGCCAGCGGCCGAGCAGGTCGATCATGCCACCGGTGTCGAGCTCGCTGTCGTCGAGCGCCAGCTTGTAGCGGCCGTTGCGGCCGAACTCGGAAGCGGCGATGTCGAGCGAGATGCCGACATCCGCGCCCGGCGTGAAGCCAGCATCGGCGATGGCGCCGACCAGTTCGTCCAGCGCCTCTTCATTCGAGTTGAAGGCCGGCCAGAAGCCGCCCTCGTCGGCGACGCCCTGCAGCTTGCCGGCCTTCTTCATGCGCAAGCCCGCGGCGCGATAGACCTCGGCGGTCCAGTCGAGCGCCTCGGCGAAGGAAGAGGCGCCCGGGCACATCAGCATGAAGTCCTGCACGTCGACGCGCCGCGCCGCATGCGCGCCGCCGCCGAAGATCTGGATCTCGGGCACCGGGATGCGGACCTTGCTGCCGCCGGCGAGATAGCGCCAGAGCGGCTGGCCGGCACCGGCGGCCGCCGCGTGCAGCACCGCCATCGAGGTCGCGATCAGCGCATTGCCGCCGAGGCGGCCCTTGTTCTCGCTGCCGTCGAGGGCGATCAGCGCCGCGTCGATGCCGGCCTGGTCGGCCGCGTCCATGCCCTTCAGCTTCGTGGCGATCTCGCCCTGCACCGAGGCAACGGCGCGGGTGACGTCGTGACCGCCGAAGCGGTCGCCGCCGTCGCGCAGGTCAACCGCCTCGCCGGTGCCGGTCGAGGCGCCGGCCGGCGCGATGGCGCGGCCGACCGCGCCGGAGGCGAGCTGGATTTCCGTCTCGACGGTGGGCCGGCCGCGCGAATCCCAGATGCGACGTCCGATGACCTTGGTGATTGTCGTGTCGTTCACTGCGAAAGTTCCTCTTCCCAGGCGTCGCGAATGGCGGCGAGCGTCGTCGGCGGGGTGGCGATGAGCGGGCGCGCGACCCGGCGGACGCGGTCCCGGTCGGCGTCGGTGGTGATGTATTCGGCCGGCGACTTGCCGTCGACGCGGGCCAGGAACAGGCCCGGCAGCAGGCGCGCGACACGGGCCTCGATTTTTTCCCGCGGCTCCCAGTCGACGGCCTCGAGATAGGCCGTCGCGAGCGCGTCGAACGACGCGAGATAGGCGGCGCGGGCCTCCGGAACCCAGAGGCACTTCAGGAGCATGTGGTTCAGGCAGAAGGCGAGGTCGAAGGCCGGATCGCCATACCAGGCGCATTCGGCGTCGAGGAAGACCGGCCCCTTCGGCCCGACCAGGATGTTCTTCGGGCTGACGTCGCCATGCACCAGCGCGATCTTCGTCGCGAGCGTGTCGCGCGACAGCGCCATCAGCTTGTCCGCGAGATCGGGATGCGCCTCGGCCGTCGCCTCGAGATAGGGCTCGAGGCGGATCGAATGGAAGATCGCGTCGGTATCGAAGCGCGCCGCGAGGGTGGCGGAATGCGCGGTCGCGCCATGGATGGCGGCAATCGCCCGGCCGACGGCGGCGGCGAAGGCCGGATCGGCGCGGCCCGCCCTGAGCTCGTTCTTCCAGACCGGATGATCCTCCGGGCGCAGGAAATCCATGGCGAAGGCGCCGACGGCGGCGTCATGCGCCAGGACGCGCGGCACGGCGTCGGGCACGATCCGCCCGGCTTCGAGCAGCCACTCGACCTCGTTGCCGTTGCGCGAAACCGGGGCGCGCCAGTCGCGCGCCACCTTCAGCTTCGCCAGCGCCCGCTTCACGGCGAAGCGGCGGCCACCGGCCTCGACCCGCCAGATGTCGGAGGCGACGCCCCCGGTCAGCGGCTCCGCCCGGATGGCCGCGCCCTCCTCCACAAGACCGGCATGCACCAGCCACGCCGCCAGCTCGCGGTCGATCGTATCCATTCGTGCCTCCCCGGGCTCCCACTCCCCCGCTCCGGCCGGCCAGGGCGGCCGGAACGGGCTCCTGTCTAGGTCATTTGAGCCCGGAATGCATCGCGAAAGCACAGCCGGCCACCCGGATTCTGGAACAGCGGACCCCATCGCCTGTTGCGCATTTGCCGCAATCGGCCGTCCTTCCGGAAAAATCGACAGCGACGGGCGGAAAAATCCGGAAGCCCTCCCCATCTCCGGATTGACTTAGCGGCACCCCATCCGCATCTGCTGCGAGCGAACATTCATTCGCATCGCAAACCGGGTGCCCATGGCCAGCATCGTCCACCCCGTTCCGACCGATTCCGCCACGCGGGAGAGCGCGCAGGACGCGCGCCGGCAGCAGATCCTAGACGCCGCGCGCACCTGCTTCGCGCGATCGGGATTTCGCGGCGCCTCGATGCAGGAGATCTGCGCCGAAGCGCGGATGAGCCCCGGCGGGCTCTACCGCTATTTTCCCTCCAAGGAATCCATCATCGAGGCGATCGCGCAGGAAGAGCGCTGCGGCGCGGCCGAGATCGTCCACGCCATGCGCGGCCCCGGCCCGCTGCTCGACCGGCTGGTCGGCTGCGCCATGGGTTATTTCGGCTATATGCGCGATCCCGGCGCCTGCGAGCTGATGGCCGAGATCAGCGCCGAGAGCCTGCGCAATTCCGAGATCGGCAAGCGTTTCGCCGCGATCGACGACAGCGTGCGCGACATCATGCGCGAGGTGTTCGAGGCAGCGATCCAGGCGGGAGAGATGCCGCCGATCGCCGATCTCGACGCGACGATCAGCATGCTGCAGGCGGCCGTCGACGGCATCGCGCTGCGCCAGATCAACGACCCCGACCTGACCCTCGCCCGCGTCGAGCCGCTGCTGCGGCGGCTCGTCGCCGGCGTGCTCGGAATGAAAGCCTGAACGGCCCGAGGGTGGCGAGAGACCGCCCCGGCCCAACCGACCAGAGGCGGCCGCCCCCGCGGCCGAAACAACAATGAAGCGCATGACCCGTTTCGCGGCCTCGGCCGCTTTCGTCGCCGCCATCGCCGCCGGCGCCCTCGCGCTGCCGGATTCGATGTTCTCGGCCGTGGCCGAGGAGCCGGCGCCGGCCGCCGCGGCGCCGAAGCCGCCGGCCATCACCGTCATTCCCGCCGCCAGCCGCGAGATCGTCCAGTCGGCGATCGTCGTCGGCTCGCTGGTGCCGCGCGAGGAGGTGCTCGTCGGCGTCGATCTCGACGGCTACCGGCTGACGGAGCTCCTGGCAGAGGAAGGCGACCGAGTGAGGAAGGACCAGGTCCTCGCCCGGCTCTCGACCGACATGCTCGACGTGCAGCTGGCGCAGAACGCCTCGTCGCTCGCCCGCAACGACGCGGCGATCGCCCAGGCGAAGAGCCAGATCGCCGAGGCCTCGGCGATCGAGGCGCAGGCCAATGCCGCGCTCGATCGCGGCCTGTCGCTGAAGCAAAAGGGTATCGTGGCCCAGGACGCGCTCGACGTCCGCGACTCGACCGCCAAGACCGCGGCCGCGCGCCGCGCCGCCGCCGAGCAGGGCCTGGCGCTGGCCGAGGCCGACAAGGCACTGACCGAGGCGCTACGCCGCGAAATGCTGCTGCGCGTCGCCAAGACCGAGATCAAGGCGCCAGCCGATGGCCTGGTGCTGTCGCGCTCAGCCCGCATCGGCGCCATCGTCTCGGGCGGCGGCGAGCCGCTGTTCCGCCTGGCCGCCGATGGCGCGATCGAGCTGGAGGCCCAGGTGCCGGAGGCGGAGCTGGCGCAGATCGCCGTCGGCCAGCCGGTCAAGGTCACCGTCCAGGGCGTTCCCGAGGGAATTCCGGGCACGGTCCGCCTGGTGGCGCCGAAGATCGACGATGCGAGCCGCCTCGGCCGCCTGCGCGTGGCGCTTCCCGCCGGCGTCAAGGTCAGCGCCGGCGCCTTCGCGCGCGGCACGGTCGAGCTCGCGCGGCGCGAAAGCCTGAGCATTCCGGTCTCCGCCGTCGTGACCAGCGGCGACGAGGTGACGGCCCAGGTGGTCGTCGACGGCAGGATCCAGACCCGCCCGATCCAGACCGGCATTTCCGGCCGCGGCCTGGTCGAGATCCTGGACGGCATCGCCCCCGGCGAAGCCGTGGTGCTGCGCGCCGGCACCTTCGTGCGCGACGGCGACGCCGTCACCGCCGTCGAGCCCCAAACCGAAGCCAAGGATCACGGCAAGGACCAGGCCAAGGACGAGGCAAAGAGCGGATCCGGTCGCGGCGCCGAGAGCGAGGGAGCGAAGGGATGAGCTGGAACTTCTCCGCCTGGGCGATCCGCAACCCGGTTCCGCCCATCCTGCTGTTCGTCGTGCTGTGCGCTTTCGGCATCGTCTCGTTCATGAACCTGCCGATCACGCGGTTCCCGAACATCGACGTGCCGCTGATCTCGGTCACCGTCACCGACGCCGGCACGGCGCCGGCCGAACTGGAGACGCAGGTCACCAAGAAGGTCGAGGACGCCGTCGCCTCGATCACCGGCGTCAAGCATGTCAGCTCGACGATCACGGACGGCCAGTCCTCGACCGCGATCGAATTCCGCCTCGAGGTCAACACCGACCGCGCGCTCAACGACGTCAAGGACGCCATCGCCAAGGTCCGGGGCGACCTGCCGCGCACCGTCGACGAGCCGATCATCCAGCGCATCGACGTCGAGGCGCAGTCGATCATGACCTATGGCGCGCTGGCGCCGACGCTCTCGCCGGAGCAGCTCTCCTGGTTCATCGACGACCAGGTCATCCGCGACCTGCAGGCGCTGAAGGGCGTCGGCCGGGTCGAGCGCATGGGCGGCGTCACGCGCGAAATCCAGATCCGCCTCGATCCCGACCGGCTGATGGCGCTCGGCGTCACGGCGGCCGACGTCAACCGCCAGCTCCAGATCACCAATGTCGATCTCGCCGGCGGCAAGAGCGAGGTCGGTAACCAGGAACAGACCATCCGCACGCTCGCCGGCGCCAAGTCGATCGACGACCTCGCCAATGCGCGGATCGCGATCTCCGGCGGCCGCGAGGTCCGGCTCGGCAATCTCGGCACCATCGAGGATCACTGGGAGGAGCCGAGATCCTTCGCCCGCCTCGACGGCAAGCCCGTCGTGGCGCTCGCCGTCTACCGCGCCAAGGGCGCCAGCGACGCCTCCGTCGCCGACGTCGTCAACGCCAAGATCGCCGAGATCGACGCCGCCAACCCGGACGTCTCCTTCTCGATCATCGACAACACCGTCCACTACACCTACGGCAACTACGAGAGCGCGATGGACACGCTCTACGAGGGCGCGATCCTCGCCATCCTCGTGGTGCTGCTGTTCCTGCGCGACTGGCGCGCGACGCTGGTCGCGGCGGTCGCGCTGCCGCTCTCGGCGATCCCGACCTTCTGGGCGCTGTCGATGCTGGGCTTCTCGCTCAACCTCGTCAGCCTGCTCGGCATCACGCTGGTGACGGGCATCCTCGTCGACGACGCCATCGTCGAGATCGAGAACATCGTCCGCCATACCCGGATGGGCAAGAAGCCCTACCGCGCGGCGCTGGAGGCGGCCGACGAGATCGGCCTCGCCGTCATCGCCATCTCGACGACGATCATGGCGATCTTCGCGCCTGTCTCGTTCATGGGCGGCATCGCCGGCCAGTATTTCAAGCAGTTCGGCCTGACGGTGGCGATCGCTGTGTTCTTCTCGCTGCTCGTCGCGCGCCTGATCACGCCGATGATGGCCGCCTATTTCATGCGCGCGCCCTATCTCGGCGACGGCACGGACGGCCAGCCCGTCTATGCCGGCTTCCTGAACGATCTCGGCCGCCGCATCCGCGCGCTGATCCCGCTCGCGGTGGTGATCGGCCTCGGCGCGCTCGTGCTGCAGATCACGGCCGAGGCGCTCGTCGGCGTGCCGCTGCTCGGCACGCTGTCGGAACGGGTCGCGGCGATCGGCTGGACCAAGATCGCGCTCGGCGCGCTGGCGGTCGCGGTCGGCTTCGCGCTCGTGCGCGCCTGGCTCGGCCAGCCGCACCCGGCGGAGGAGCACGACGGCCTGATCATGCGGCTCTATACCGGGTTGCTCAAGGGCACGCTCGCCCGTGGCATGCGCTGGGTGACGCTCGCCGCCGGCATCGCCACCTTCGCCATCTCGATCTGGGCCATGGGCTTCCTGCCGTCGGAATTCATCCCCGAGGGCGACGAGAGTCGTCTCGCCATCTCGGTCGAACTGCCGCCCGGAACGGGCCTCGACCAGACCGGCGCGACCACCGACAAGATTACGGCGGCGCTCCGGACGCTGCCGCAGGTCCGCAGCGTCTTCGTCATGGGCGGCACCTCGCCGACCGGCACGCTGGAGACGCGGCGCGCCGCCGTCATCCTCGAGCTTGTGCCGAAGGCCGACCGCACGGTCAGCCAGACGGACATGAAGCCACTCGTCGCCGAAGCGCTTGCCGGCATTCCCGACATTCGCTTCTACGTCGTCAACGAGCGCGGCGACCGCGCCACCACGATCGCCGTCACCGGCCCCGACGGCGACGCCGTGGCCAAGGCGTCAGGCGACCTCGAAGCGGCGATGAAGGCCGACCCGATGTTCCTGAATCCGGTCGCCCTCTCCTCCTTCGCGCGACCCGAGATCCGGATCGTGCCGAAGCTCGACGAAGCCTCGGCGCTCGGCATCGCGCCGGACCGCATCTCGGAGACCATCCGGGTCGCCACGACGGGCGACGCCGACGCCAATCTCGCCAAGTTCACGGTCGACGGCCGCCAGGTGCCGATCCGCGTCGAGCTCGACCGGATCGCCCGCTCGGACCTCTCCATCCTGTCGGCGCTGCGCGTGCCGCTGGCGGCCGGCGGATCCGTGCCGCTTTCGACCGTCGCCGATGTCGGCTTCGGCCAGGGGCCGGCGACGATCGAGCGCTACGACCGGGAGCGCCTGGTCAAAGTCGGCACCGACATGGCGCATGGCTACACGTCGGGCCAGGGCACCGAGCGGATCAAGACGATGGATGTCGTCAAGAACTTCCCCGCCGGCGTGCGCCTGCAGGAGACGGGCGATGCCGAGGCCCAGGCCGAGGTGTTCTCCGCCTTCGGCGTCGCCATGGGCTCCGGCATCCTGCTCGTCTTCGTCGTGCTGATCGTGCTGTTCAACAGCGTGTTCCAGCCGCTGACCATCCTCGCCTCGCTGCCGCTCTCGATTGGCGGCGTGGTGGCGGCGCTGCTTTTGACCAACAACGCGTTCTCGATGCCGGTCATCATCGGCTTACTGATGCTGATGGGCATCGTCACCAAGAACTCGATCATGCTGGTCGATTTCGCCGTCGAGCAGGTCAAGCACGGCATGGACCGCAAGGAGGCGATCATCGACGCCGGCCGCAAGCGGGCGCGGCCGATCGTCATGACGACCATCGCCATGGGCGCCGGCATGCTGCCGGCGGCGCTGGCCTTCGGCGAGGGCGGCGAGTTCCGCGCGCCGATGGCGATCGCGGTGATGGGCGGGCTGTTCCTGTCGACGCTGCTGTCGCTCGTCTTCATCCCGTCGGTCTACACGATCATGGACGACCTCTCGCACCTGGTCGGCCGCCTGTTCCACCGCCTCTTCGCCCCCAACGAGGTCGACGAGGACCATCCCGACGACAAGCGGCAAGGCCCGCCCGCGGCGGCGCTCCCCTCCGAGATGCGCATCGCGGCGGAATAGCTCCGGGTCCCGGCCCTCACCCCAACCCTCTCCCGCACGCGGGAGAGGGTCTTGCTTCGCCTCTTGCCCGGCCGGGTGGCGGCCGGCGCCGGCCCCACCTATGCTGCGGCGAGCCGGAGGTTTTCCAGAATCATGATCACCCACTGCGTCTTCATCAATTACCGCGACGACACCACGCCCCAGGCGAAGCTGGCGATCCTCGACGGTCTGCTCGCGCTCAGGCCCCGCATCGACGGGCTGATCAACATCATGGTCGGCAACAACACGAGCCCCGAGGGCCTCGACAAGGGCTTTTCGGAAGGCTTCATCGTCACCTTCCGCGACGGCGCGGCGCGCGACCGCTACCTCGCCGACGACGAGCACGCCAAGGTCGGCGCCGCCATCGTCGCCGCGGCACAAGGCGGCACGGACGGCATTTTCGTCTACGACCTGGAGCATTGAGGCAGGCGTATTCTCCCTCAATGTCCATGAACCTTGCCGGATGAAGTGCATCCCCTCCCCCTTGCGGGGAGGGTCAGGGAGGGGTACCGCCTCGCTGCTTCAGGATGGTCCGCCTGCCACCCTTTGTTGGCTCGCGTTTTCTACACGCGAGCCGGTATCCACGTCGCTCAGAGCGTTCCAGCCCCAGTCCGCGCCGGTACCCCCACCCCGGCCCTCCCCACAGGGGGGAGGGAGAAGTGAAGCCTCCCCCCTCAGTGAAAATCGCGCGATTTCGGGATGATGCGGACGTTGCGCGGGTGGCTGCCGGGATGGCTCGGGCGGCTCGGGTGGGCGAATTCGTCGGCGCGGGCGGGGTCGAGTTTCGGCCGGCGGTCCTCGGCCAGATGGTCGAGGTCGGCCGTCCTGTCGACCAGCTTTCGCGCCACGAGATGGATGATCCCCTCGGGGCTCCTCTGGATGTTGCCCTCGACCAGCACCAGCTTGGCGCCGATGATGGTGCGGCGGAAGGTGTCGAACAGGCGCGTCCAGACGACGACGTTGACGATGCCGGTCTCGTCCTCGAGCGTCATGAACACGACATTGCCCTTGCCCGGCCGCTGCCGCACCAGCACGACGCCGGCCGTTTTCGCGAAGGCACCGTCGGAAAGCGCGCCGATCTCGGCGGCCGAGAGGATGCCCGCCCCGCCATAGCGCGTGCGCAAAAAGCTCATCGGATGCGCCTTCAGGGAGAGGCGGAGCGTCTGGTAGTCGGCGACGACATGCTCGGAGAGCGGCATGGCGGGCAGCGGCGCGTCCTGCTCGCGGCCGAGCTCGGCCGCGTCGGCGGCGGCGAAGAGCGGCAGCGCGTCGGAACCCGGCAGCCGGCGCACCTCCCAGAGCCCCTGCCGCCGGTCGAGCCCGAGCGAACGCAGCGCATCGGCATCGGCGAGTTTTTCATAGGCGCGCCGTTCGAGCCCCGTGTAGCGGACGAGATCGTCCATCGCCGCGAAGCCGGCGCCGCGCCTTGCCGCGATCCGCACCGCCCAATCCTCGCGAAAGCCGTCGATCTGGCGGAAGCCGAGCCGCAGCGCCAGCCCCTTTTCCGTCGGCTCCAGCGTGTTGTCCCATTCGCTCGCATTGATATCGACGGGCCGGATCGGCACGCCGTGATCGGCGGCATCGCGCACGATCTGCGCCGGCGCATAGAAACCCATCGGCTGCGAGTTCAGGAGTGCCGCGGCGAAGGCGGCCGGGTGGTGGCACTTGATCCAGGCCGAGACATAGACGAGGCGGGCGAAGCTCGCGGCGTGGCTCTCCGGGAAGCCGTACTCACCAAAACCCTTGATCTGGTTGAAGCAGCGCTCGGCGAAATCGCGCTCATAGCCGCGCCGCACCATGCCCTCGACCATCATGCTCTCATATTTGTGCATGGTGCCGAGATGGCGGAACGTCGCCATGGCGCGGCGCAGCCCGTTGGCGTCGGCCGGCGAGAAGCGCGCCGCCACCATGGCGAGGCTCATCGCCTGCTCCTGGAACAGCGGCACGCCGAGCGTCCGCCCGAGCACCTGCTTCAGTTCGTCGGCCGGGCCATGCTCCGGCGATGGCGACGGGAAGGTGACGTCCTCGATCCCCTGCCGGCGGCGCAGATAGGGATGCACCATGTCGCCCTGGATCGGCCCGGGCCGGACGATCGCCACCTGGATGACGAGGTCGTAGAACTCGCGCGGCCTGAGGCGCGGCAGCATGTTCATCTGCGCCCGGCTCTCGACCTGGAACACGCCGATCGAGTCGCCCGTGCAGAGCATGTCGTAGACGGCCGGATCCTCCCAGGGGATGGTGTGCAGCGCGTGGCGCGCGCCACCCGCTTCCTCGATCAGGTCGAACGCCTTGCGGATGCAGGTCAGCATGCCGAGCGCCAGGATATCGACCTTCATCATCTTCACCGTGTCGATGTCGTCCTTGTCCCATTCGATGAAGCTTCGGTCCTTCATCACCGCCGGGCCGCTCGGCACGAGGTCGTTCAACAGCTTTTCGGTCAGCACGAAGCCGCCGACATGCTGCGAAAGGTGGCGCGGGAAGCCGCGCAGCGCCATCGCGAGGCGGACCACGCGCTCGATCATCGGATTGCGCGGGTCGAGGCCCGCGTCGCGAATATGCTTGTCCTGCATGGCCGAGCCCCAGCCGCCGCCCCAGACCGTGCCGCCGAGCGCCAAAATGACGTCCTCCGACAGGCCCATCGCCTTGCCGACCTCGCGGATCGCGCTCTTCGTCCGGTAGGCGATCACCGTGCCGCAGATGGCGGCGCGGTCGCGGCCATAGCGCTCGTAGATGTACTGGATCACCTCCTCACGCCGCTCATGCTCGAAATCGACGTCGATGTCGGGCGGCTCCCTGCGCTCGGGCGAGAGGAAGCGCTCGAACAGCAGCTGGTACTCGTTCGGATCGACCGAGGTGACGCCCAAACAATAGCAGACGGCGGAATTGGCGGCGGAACCGCGGCCCTGGCAGAGGATGCCGCGCCCGGTGGCGAAGGCCACGATGTCGTGCACGGTCAGGAAATAGGGCGCGTAGCCGAGCGCCCCGATCATGGCGAGTTCCTTGTCGAGCGTCGCCGTGACCGACGCCGGCACGCCGCCCGGATAGCGCTTCACCGCTCCGGCCCGCGCCAGCGCCTCCAGATGCGCCTGCGGCGTCATCCCGTCCGGCACGGTCTCGTGCGGGTATTCGTATTGGATCTCGTCGAGGGTGAAGCGGATCTCAGCGAGGAAGCGCGCCGTCTCCGCCACGGCGCCGGGAAAATCGCGGAACAGGCGCTCCATCTCGACGCCCGGCTTCAGGTGCCGCTCGGCGTTCATCGCCAGAATCCGTCCCGCCTGCTCGATCGTCGTCTTCGCGCGAATGCAGGTCAAAACATCCTGCAGCGGCCGTCGCTCGGCCGCGTGGTAGAGCACGTCGTTGACGGCGAGCATCCGGACGCGGTGATCCCAGGCGAGCGCCGAGAGGCTCGCGAGCCGGCGCCGGTCGTCGCCCCGGCGATAGAGCACGGCGGCGAGCCAGGTCCGCCCCGGCGCCAGCGCGGCGAGCCGGCCGAGCGCGGCGGCGAGCTCCCCCTTGTCCGAGGCGAGCCGCGCCGGCGGCATCAGGATGAAGAGCGAGCCCTCGGCATGCGCCGCGAGGTCGGAAAAATCGATGTGGCATTCGCCCTTCGGCGCCCGCCGCTTGCCGAGGCTGAGCAACTGGCAGAGCCGGCCATAGGCGGCAAGATCGGCCGGATAGGCGAGGATATCCGGGGTCCGATCGCGAAACACGAGCCGGACCCCGACGACGAGGCGGAAGCCGCCGGCGCACGCGTTGCCATAGTCCTCGCTGCTCCAGGCATCATGCGCGCGGACGATGCCGGCGAAGGTGTTGCGGTCGGCGATCCCGAGCCCCTTCAGCCCCAGCGCATGCGCCTCGACGATCAGCTCGGCCGCGTGCGAGCCGCCCTCCAGGAAGGAGAAATTCGACATAGCGGCGAGCTCGGCATAGGCGCTCATTTGGCTTCTATCCTCGGCACACGCCCCCTCCGCCGTCATCCCGGCGAAAGCCGGGATCCATCCATCCGTCTGCCGCCGGCGGCTGAAATGGATCCCGGGTCGCGCTACGCTTGCCCGGGATGACGGCGAGCGGGCGGGACGACGGAGAAAACTTGTCCGCGAGGCCGTAAACCCTCACCCGCCGGCCTGCGGCCGCCGACCTCTCCCTCAGGGAGAGGGGATAGGAGCGCGCCTTCCGGACCCAAATCCTCATGCGAACAGCCCATGCAGGAACCAGCGCGGCTGCGGCCGGTCGGCGGCGTAGAAGCCTTCGCGATAGAGCCAGAAGCGGCAGCCCTTGCGGTCCTCGACGCGGAAATAGTCGCGGTCGAGGCCGCCGGCGCCGTCGCGCCACCATTCCGGCGCGATCCGTTCCGGCCCCTCGGCGCGGGCCACCTGGTGCAGCACGCGGCGCCAGCGGAAGGAGAGCGGCGGCCCGTCCGGCACCTCGCCGAGCGCCTCGACCGGCTCGGGCGGATCGAACAGGCTCAGGGGCCGGAGCGGCGGCTCGCCGGCCGCCGGCAGCTCGTCCCAACTGGCGCGCCCCTCCCCACCGAGCGTGAAGACGGGAACCATACGCGTCCGCCGCTCGGGGATATGCGTGTCCTCGGGCACGAAGCCGAGCACGCGCTCCGGCCCGAAGCGGGCGCCGAGCCTATCGACCAGGTCGGCGACCGCCTCGTCGTCGAGCGCGTGGCCGTCGAGGCTCGCCTGCGCGGCGACGAAGGGCTCGGTGCGGAAGGCGCCGAGCCGGATCAAATCGAAGCCGAAACCGGCCTCGAGCGGATCGGAAAGCGCGTCCAGTTTCTCGTGAAACAGCCGCGCGATGGCCTTGGGCGCACGGTTCGGGCGGGCGGTGGCGACCGTGATGCGGCGGACGTCGCCGTCGACGCGGTAGAAACTCGCCTCGAAGGAGCGGCCGCCCTCACCGCGCGTCTCGAGCAGCGAGGCGACATCGGCGGCGAGGCGGGCGAGCGTCGCCTCGATGTCGGAGGCGAGCGCGATCGGCTGGAAGAAGATGCGCTCGGCGAGCGCCACCGGCACCGGCCGGCGCGGCGAGATCGGATGCTCGGAAATTCCCGCGAGCCGCTCCAGTCGTTCGACGCAATCGGCGCCGAAGCGGGCGGCGAGCGGCGCGCGCGGCCGGTCGATCAGGTCGCCGACCGTCTTCAGCCCGGCGCGCGCCAGCGCCTGCAGCCGGGCCGGATCGAGCCCGAGCGCGGTGATCGGCAGCGGCCGCACGGCCGAGGCCTCGCGACCCGGCTCGACCACGGTGCGGCGCGGCGAGCGGGCGAGCGCGCGGGCCGTCGCCGGGGCGCCGGCGATCGCCCCGAAGGCGGTCAGGCCGAGCCCGTCGAGGCGGGTCAGGAGATCGTCGAGCAGCGCCGCCTCGCCCTTGAAGAGATGGGCGACGCCGGTGATGTCGAGCATCAGGCCGCGCGCGCCATGGCGGGCGACGAGCGGCGTGTAGCGATCGCACCAGTCGGCGATCGCCTCGACCAGCGCGTCGTCGGCGGCGGGGTCGTGCTCGGCGACGACGAGATCGGAGAGCCGCGCCCGCGCCTCGGCCAGCGACAGGCCGGGGGCGAGGCCCAAGTCGATCGCCGCCGCATCGGGCGCGGCGATCACCAGCGCGCCCTTCGCCTTCTCGACGATGACGAGCGGCTGCTCAGCCGGCAAGCCGGAATAGGGCGCGTTCGGCCGGCGGCGCAGCCGGTTCGAGGCGAGGAACGGCAGCCGGATCGCGCAATAGCGCCGGGGGTTTGAAGAGCTTTGCATCGCGGTTCCACTCCACCCGCCACGGGCCGCCGGGGGGGCCGTGGCGATGGCGCAACAAGGTCAGGTCGAAGGTCGGGTGGCCGGGCGCGTTCATCGCAAGCGGCGCGGCCGGGCCGGAAGCGACCTGCCAGCGCGTTTCCGCCCCGTCGGGCTTCGGCCGCGCGCCGGGCCGAAGCAGGAAGACCGTCACGCCCGACGCCTCGGCGGCGAGCTGGAAACGGCGCTGTACCGTCAGGTCGAGCGCCTTCGGCTCGCCCCAGGGCTCGACGATGACGGCGCCAAGCGCGCCGCAGCGGGCCGCCTCGCCGCCGGCGCGGAGCACCGCGAGCGGATCGCGCAGCTTGACCAGGATCAGCGCAGCCGGGTCGAGCCCTAGCGCGGCGAGGCCATCGCCATGGAGCCCGCCGCCCTCCTGCGCGGCATAATCCTGCCTTACCCAGACGATCGGCCGCCCGGCGGGAGCGGCGGCGAGCGCCAGGGCCAGCGAGAAGCCGCTCGCGGCGATGTTGTCGGCGCCGGTCGCGGCGTGGATCTCGTGCAGCGCGCCGCGCACCAGCCCGCCGCCGAGCGCCGCGTCGACTTGATCACGGTCGAGCGCGATGCGGCCCGGTCCGGCCACGGCCAGGCCGTCGCCGGCCCCCTCCGCCGTCGCCTCGATCGCCGCAATGCGCTGCCGCAATGCGGAAAGGGTCGCCTTCGCCGTGCTCATCGCCGTCCGTCGCTATCCGATCCATGCCTTTGTTCTCTATTTGTTCTAATACGACTCCAAACCGGACAAGAGTCAATGAGGACGGAGAGCTTTGCCCAGACCGCTGCCGGCGATGCCCTTGCCAAGGAACAGGGACACAGCCAACGATCAGCCCGTCCCTACTTCAGGACGAGCGCCAGAAGGCCGGTCATGACCGTGAAGCAGGCAACCATTCCGAGACCAAGCTGAACCAGTGTCCGCAAGCTCGACCTCTCGATCTTCGCGTCAATTTCAGCCCGCAACCGATCCATATCGGCGCGGACCGCCACCAGATGACGATCCAGATCTCTCTTTTGGGCCACGCCAACCATAGCCAGCAACGCCTGTGCGGCAATCACATGGTGGATCGCCCGCCGGCGCCCGACACCGTGCTCCATAAGGCGGCGCGCATAACCGAGCACATCAAAGATTGCAGCCATCAGCTACCTCATCAGGGCGAAAACAGCTCCACTTTTGCAACTTAAAGTTGCACACACACCTTAATGCACCATAACCTAACGTCAACAGTTGATTTTGCCACCAGCGCGCCAAAAATCCCGCAAATCCGCTTAAGAATCACCACAAAGCGGGCTAGCATGGCTTCTCGACGACGCCCGGGCGCTCTCCGGCCCGGACGCGTTCATCGCCCGCTCCCCGCGGCGCGACGTTCGCTTCCCTTCGCGCTCACCCGCCTGCCGTCGAGATCATCATGTTCCGCTATTTCGAAGAACGGATTCCGGCCACCACCCGTGGCATGCCCGGCGAACCGCCCGATACGCTCGCCGCCTTCTACTGGTTTTTCATCCGCCAGGTGCGCTGGTATTTCGCCGCCCTGCTCGTCGCCGGGCTGACGGTGGCGCTGCTCGATGCGGCGATTCCCTTCTTCATCGGCAAGCTCGTCACGCTTCTGAGCGAGGTCTCGCCGCAGGCGCTGCTCAGCGACCACTGGCACATCCTCGCCGGCATGGCGCTGTTCATGCTGATGGTGCGGCCGGCCGCGATCTTCGCGCAGAACCTGATCACCAACCAGATCATCGCCTCGGGCTTCACCAACCTGATCCGCTGGCAGAGCCACTGGCACGTGGTGCGGCAAAGCTGGTCGTTCTTCCAGCATGATTTCGCCGGCCGCATCGCCACCCGCGTCATGCAGACCGGCGTGTCGGTGCGCGACAGCGCCGTCTCGTCGATCAACGCCGTCTGGTACATCGCCGTCTACGGCACCAGCGCGCTGGTCCTGCTCGGCCACAACGACCTATGGCTGATGCTGCCGACACTGGTCTGGTTCGTCTGCTACGCGACGCTGCTGCGCGTGTTCGTGCCTCGGCTGAAGGGCCGCTCGGTCGAGATGTCGGAGGCGCGCTCGCTGATCACCGGCCGCATCGTCGACAGCTACACCAACATCATCACGGTGAAGCTGTTCGGCCGCGCCCGCGAGGAAGACGACTATGTCCGCGAGGCGGTCGACTATCACACCAGCGTCTTCCGCGGGCAATTGCGCCTGATCACCCTGTTCGGCCTGGCGCTGGCGCTCAACAACGCCGTCCTCGTCGTCTCGACCGGTGCCATCGCGGTCAGGCTCTGGTCGCTCGGCCTGGTCGAGGTCGGCGTCGTCGCCATGGTGCTGCCCTTGACCTGGCAGATCGCCAACATCGCCGGCTTCGTCGCCCAGCAGGTCACCGCGATCTTCGAGAATATCGGCGCCGTTCAGGAAGGCATGATGTCGATCGCCAAGCCGCTGCGGCTGACCGACCGCCCCGGCGCGGAGGAGCTCAAGGTCGCCAGGGGCGGCATCGTCTTCGACAACATCAACTTCAACTATGGCCGCTCCGGCGGCATCATCGAGGACCTGTCGCTGACCATCAAGCCGGGCGAGAAGATCGGCCTGGTCGGCCGTTCCGGCGCCGGCAAGTCGACGCTGGTCAACCTCCTGCTGCGCTTCTTCGACCTCGAGGGCGGCCGCATCCTGATCGACGGCCAGGACATCGCCACCGTGACGCAGGAAAGCCTGCGCGAGCAGATCTCGGTCGTCACCCAGGACACCTCGCTGCTGCATCGCTCGATCCTCGACAACATCCGCTACGGCCAGTCGCATGTGACGCTGAACGGCGTCGAGGAGGCGGCGCGGCGGGCGCATGCGCACGAGTTCATCGGCAATCTCGAGGACTGGCGCGGCCGCACCGGCTACGAGGCGCATGTCGGCGAGCGCGGCATCAAGCTCTCCGGCGGCCAGCGCCAGCGCATCGCGATCGCCCGCGTCATCCTGAAGAACGCGCCGATCCTGATCCTCGACGAGGCGACCTCGGCGCTCGATTCCGAGGTCGAGGCGGCGATCCAGGAGCAGTTCGAAAGCCTGATGGCCGACAAGACGGTGATCGCGATCGCCCACCGGCTCTCGACCATCGCCCGCATGGACCGGCTGATCATTCTCGATCATGGCCGCATCATCGAGAGCGGCACGCATGAGGAGCTCTTGGCGCTCGACGGCCACTACGCCTCGCTCTGGCGGCGCCAGTCGGGCGGCTTCCTGGCCGAGGAGGCGGCGTAGACCCTCCCCCGGCCCTCTCCCGCGCGCGGGAGAGGGAGCCGACGGCGCCGGTCGGCTCTGGGTCGACGGCCGAAGCCCGGCGGGTGGGGGTGAGGCCTCATCGGCGAGTTCCCTAGCCCCTCACCCGGAGCTTCGCTCCGACCTCTCCCCATGAGAGAGGTGAAGAGGTCGTGGCGCTGCCGCTCTGCGTCCTTCGAGACGGCCCTTCGGGCCTCCTCAGTGTCTGGCCCGAAATGCAGGGGACACTCTACTTTCACCTCTCCCTGAGGGAGAGGTCGACGGCCGAAGGCCGGCGGGTGAGGGTTTACGGCCTCACCGGATGGTTTCCTAAACCCTCACCCGGAGCTTCGCTCCGACCTCTCCCTCAGGGAGAGGTGAAGGGAAGGCGGCGTGGCGAGGGGGGGGGCCAGACACTCAGGATGATGCGGGACGGGCAGCTTGCACCAGCATGAGCGTAGGCCCTACTTCCACATCCCGCGCATCCGGGCGGCGATGTCGACGGGCACGCGCGGCTGGGCCGGGGCGCCCGGCGCTTCCGCCGCCACGGGCGGCCAGATCACCTGCTCGAACAGCGAGAGGATCGACGACGGGATGAAGCGGGTGCGGGTCGCATAGACATGGCGGTCGCCGCCGCGCGTCTGCTGGGTGACGAAGAAGCGCTGCGGCATGACGAGATGCAGCTCGTCCTTCGCCCGCGTCATCGCGACATAGAGCAGCCGCCGCTCCTCCTCGATTTCTTCCGCCGTGCCGGTCGAGAGATCGATCGGCATGCAGCCGTCGACGACGTTCAGGACGAAGGCCGATTTCCATTCCTGCCCCTTGGCGGAATGCACCGTGGAGAGGATCAAATAATCCTCGTCGAGCAGCGGCACGCCGGCCTCGCCGCTCGTCGCGTCGGGCGGGTCGAGCGTCAGCTCGGTAAGGAAGCGCTCGCGCGAGGCATAGCCGCCGGCGATCTGCTCCAGCTGCACGAGATCGGCGAGCCGCACCGTCGCGTCCTCGTGGATGCGCTCCAGATGCGGCTCGTACCAGTTCCGAACCGCCTCGATCTCGGCCGGCCAGCCCATGCCGCGGCCCCTCAGCGCGTCGATCAGCTCGACGAAGGGCGGCCAGTCGGCCGCCGTCTTTTGCGGCGGCTTGAAGTCGGAAAGCGCGGCGACCGGATCGACGGCGCCGGCCATCGCATCCAGCATCTTGCCGGCCGTGCCCGGCCCGACGCCGGGCAGCAATTGCGCGACGCGAAAGCCGGCGACGCGGTCGCGCGGGTTCTCGACGAAGCGCAGGACCGCGAGCAGATCCTTCACATGCGCCGCGTCGAGGAACTTCAGGCCGCCGAACTTGACGAAGGGGATGTTGCGCCGGGTCAGCTCGAATTCGAGCGGGCCGGAATGATGCGCGGCGCGGAACATCACCGCCTGTTCCTTCAGCGCCACGCCGCGCTCGCGCGCCTCCAGCACCGTCTCGACGACATAGCGCGCCTGCTCGGCCTCGCCGCGCACGGTGACGAGCTGCGGTTTGGCGCCGCTGTCGCGCTCGGTCCAGAGGTTCTTGGTGAAGCGTTCCGTCGCCAGCCCGATGACGCCGTTGGCGGCGGCGAGAATCGGCTGGGTCGAGCGGTAATTGCGCTCCAGCGTGACGATCTCGGCCGGCGGCGTGAAGTGGGCGGGAAAATCGAGGATGTTGCGCACCGTCGCGGCGCGGAAGGAATAGATCGACTGCGCGTCGTCGCCGACGACCGTCAGCCCCTCCCCCTTCGGCTTCAGCCCGAGCAGGACGGAGGCCTGCAGGCGGTTGGTGTCCTGGTATTCGTCAACCAGCACATGGTCGAAGCGCTCGGCGATCTCGCCTGCGATCGACGGCTCCGCCATCAGATGCGCCCAGTAGAGCAGCAGGTCGTCGTAATCGAGCACGTTCTGCGTCTGCTTCGCCTCGACATAGGCGGCGAACAGCGCCTTCAGCTCGTCCTTCCACATGGCGCACCACGGGAACACCCGGACCAGCACCTCGTCCAGCGTCGTCTCGGCGTTGACGACGCGCGAATAGATGGCGAGGCAGGTTCCCTTGGCGGGGAAGCGGCTTTCCTTCTTCGACAGGCCGCGCTCGTGGCGGACTAGGTTCATCAGGTCGGCCGAATCCTCGCGGTCGTGAATGGTGAAGGCCGGATCGAGGCCGATCCACTGCGCGTGTTCGCGCAGGATCTTGGCGCCGACGCCGTGGAAAGTGCCGGACCAGGCGAGCGCGTCGGCCATGATCCCCGCCTTGTCGCCGAGCGCGGCGGCCGCGATCCGTTCGACGCGGCGCGCCATCTCGCTCGCCGCGCGGCGCGAGAAGGTCATCAGCAGGATGCGGCGCGGATCGGCGCCGTTCAGGATCAGGTGCGCGACGCGGTGCGCCAGCGTGTTGGTCTTGCCGGAACCGGCGCCGGCGATGACGAGCAGCGGCCCGCGCTCGGGCGTGGTGATGCCGAATTCGACGGCGCGGCGCTGGTCGGTGTTGAGCCGGGCGAGATGGGCAGCCGTCATGGAGGATCGTTCGTCCGTCGAATCAAAGCGGGAGCGTCCCGGATTGGAGCATGTTTCCCGTTTTGTTCGCAACGCGGATGGGTGTCGCAGCGGCCGCCCGCGTTGACTCGCCCCTGCCCTTGCGTCACCCTCGCCAAGGCGCCCGCAAGCGCTCGCGACCGTCATGAAGCGGATCGGCAACCGGGGGGGAGCCAGGATGTTGGACGGAAGAAGCATTCGTCTCGCCGCCGATGACGATGGCGACATCGCCGGGCCTTCCGGCTCCTCGCGCGCCGACCGGCACGCCAATGGCCACGGCGCCCCGCAGGATCGCAACGCGGCGGACCGGCTGCGCCCGCCCCCCCCCACCCTCGATCCCTGGCGCCTGTTCCGGCTGATCCGCCGCCAGGCCTGGACGGTCGTCGCGGTCGTCGCCGCCGTGATGCTGCTGACCCTGCTGCTGCTCGGCCAGCTGACGCCGATCTACAAGACCTCCGCGCTGGTGATCGTCGATCCCTGGCAGCGCAGCATGCTCGATACGGACGCGGACGACGCCCCCCGCCCGACCGACGGCGCCCGCATCGAGAGCGAGGTCGAGATCCTGCGCTCGCCGGCCGTGCTGCTCGCCGTGCAGACCAAGCTCGGCCTGGGCGACGACCCGGAATTCGCGGCGCGGCCGTCCCTGCCGGCGCGGCTCGGCGCCTGGATCGGCCTGGCCCCGGCGCCGCTCGGCAAGACCGAGGCCGAACAGGCGACGCTGAAGCGGCTCGAGCAAGCCATCACCGTCGCCCGCCGCGGCGCCACCCATGTCATCGCGGTGACGGCGCGCTCCGCCGATCCGGCGAAGGCGGCCGAGATCGCCAACGCCACCGCCGCCGCCTATATCGACGCGCAGATCGAGGCCAAGGTCGCCTTCGCCGCCAGTGTCCAGCAGCGCCTGGCGCAGCAGCTCGAGACGACGCGCGTCGGGCTGCGCGAGATGGAGCGCAAGCTTGACAGCTTCCTCGACGACAGCATCGTCTCGATCCAGGATCCGGAGCTCCGGGCCGAGCTCGGCGAGTTGCGCGCCGCCATCACCGAGCAGGCGACGACGCGACTGCGCTACGACGCGCTCGCCGGCCGGTCGCGCGAGCGGGCCCGCAAGCGCGAATGGGACGCGCTGATCGCCGAACTGAACTCGGACCGCCTCGTCCGCCTCAATGCCGAGCACGCGGCGATCCGCCGGCAGCTCGGCACCAACGGGGACGGCGCCGGTACGGCGACGATGGCCAAGCTCACCCAGCTCGACCGCCAGATCGACAAGGAAGCGCAGGCGGTCATCGACCGGATCGCCGCCGAGGCCGTGCTGGCGCGCGAAAGCGAGACGGAGCTGCGCGCCCGGCTGAGCCGGCGGCTGGCCGGCAGCGACGTGCCGGCCGACATCGTGCTGCATTTCCGCGAGGCCGAGGGCGACGCCGCCGCGCTGCGCCAGGTCGTCGACAAGCTGACGTCGAGCTCGACCACCGCCATGGCCGAGATCGACCTGCAGCTGCCGGACAGCCGCATCGTCTCGGCCGCGCTCGTCCCCGCCACGCCCGCCTCGCCCAACAAGCCGCTGATCCTGACGCTCGCCGGCCTGTTGGCGCTGGCGCTCGGCATCGGCGCGGCGGCCCTGCGCGACGGTGCCACCGGCGGCTTCGCCGACGAGGCGGCGCTGGAACAGTTCACCGGCGTTCCCGTCCTCGCGGCGCTGCCGACGATCCCCGTCCGCGCCGACCGGCCCGGCGACGGGCCGGCGACCGAGACGCTCGCCCATCCGCACGGTCCCTATGGCGAGGCCATCCGGCGCCTGAAGCTCGGCCTCGAGCGCGGCGCGCGCGGCACCCGCCCCGGGCGCGTGCTGCTGGTCACCGCGGCGACGCCAGGCGAAGGCGCGACGCTGACCGCGATCGCGCTCGCCCGCTCGCTCGGCGTCTCCGGCCGCCGCACGCTGCTGATCGACGGCGACCTGCGCCGTCCCTCGATCCATACCGAGCTCGGCCTCTCGCCCCGCCACAGCGTCGCCGACTATCTCGCCGGACGCGGCATCGGCGGCGCCGGGCTGACGATCGACGACGTCGCGCCCAACCTCGCCATCGCCTCCGGCCCGGCCGACCCCCGCCTCAACCTCGACACGCTGCTGCAATCGAACCGGCTCGACCAGCTGCTGCACGACGCCAGGCGGAATTTCGACCATGTCGTGATCGACAGCCCGCCGGTGCTGGCGGCGGTCGACACGCTGCTTCTGATCCCGCATGCCGACGACGTCCTGATGGTCGTCGACAGCGCCACGCCGGCGCGTGACGTCGGCGCCGCCTTCAAGGCGCTCGCCCGCAACGGCCGGGGCACGGCGCATCTCTGGCTGGCGCTCAACCGCGTCGCGGGCGCCGTGCCGCGCCGGGCGCGCCGCCGGCGCGATCCGGCCGCGCCCGCGCCGGGCCCGGCCGCGCCCGCGCCGCCGGCGGCAGGCGCCCGCCCCGTCCGGCCGGACCGGCGCCCGCGTGGCCAATCCGGCGCCAAAACGACGGCTCAGGGCGACGGCGCCCCGCAATAGACGACCGCCGCATCCCAGTTTTCCGGCCGGCGCGAACTGTTAACCGCGCTCCGCGTTGAATTGGTAACCTTCGCCATGCGACATCAGTCGCCGAGCGATCCATCCGAGCGAAGAAGCGCATGTGAGGCTATGACTATGGCAGGTTCGAAGATTGTTCCGGTAATCCTGGCGGGCGGATCTGGAACGCGCCTCTGGCCGATTTCGCGCGACAGCATGCCGAAGCAGTTCCTGGCGCTCGGCTCCGAGCGCACCTTCTACCAGGACACGCTGATGCGCCTGCCGTCGAAGAGCGCCGGCGGCACCGATCCGATCGTCATCACGGCGGACGCCTTCCGCTTCTTCGCCCGCCGCCAGGCGGCCGAGATCGGCATGAACGCGACCATCATCCTCGAGCCGGCGCGGCGCGATTCCGCCGCCGCGCTGATCGTCGCGGCGCGCTATGCGCAGAAGCTCTACGGCGACGACTGCCTGGTGCTGGCGCTCGCCGCCGACCATCTCGTGCCCGACGTCAAGCTGTTCCAGGACGCCTGCCTCGCCGCCGCCGCCGCGGCCGAGGAAGGCCACATCGTCACCTTCGGCATCACGCCGACCGAGCCGCGCACCAGCTATGGCTACATCAAGCCGGGCAAGCCGCTGACGACGCCGGGCGCCTTCGCGGTGACCTCCTTCGTCGAGAAGCCCGACCGCGAGACCGCCGAGCGCTATGTCGCCGAGGGCTTCCTCTGGAACTCCGGCAACTTCATCTTCCCGGCCGCGCTGATGCTGTCGGAAGCCGCCAAATACGAGCCCGAGATCGTCGCCGGCGCCGAGGCCGCCATCAAGGGCGCGCATGAGGACCTCGGCTTCCTCCGCCTCGACGATCAGAGCTTCTCGGCGATCCCGGCGAAGTCGATCGACTATGCCGTGCTGGAGCGGACCGACCGCGCCGCCGTCATGGAGGGCCGCTTCTCGTGGTCCGACATCGGCAGCTGGGACGCGGTGCGCGACAGCCGCACGCCGGGCGAGCACGGCAACGTCACCACCGGACCGGTGGCGCTGATCGACAGCCACAACGCCTTCGTCCATTCCGAAGGCCCGCTCGTCACCGGCATCGGCCTCGACAACCTGACCGTCGTCGCCTCCGAGGACGCGATCCTGATCATGCCGTCCGACCGCAGCCAGGACGTCAAGAACCTCGTCGCCAGCCTGAAGGCGGAGAAGCGCAACGAGGCCAACGAGCACATCAAGATCCACCGACCCTGGGGCACCTACCAGACGATCTGCCGGGGCGACCGCTTCCATGTGAAGAAGATCGTCGTCGAGCCGGGCGCCAAGCTGTCGCTGCAGAAGCACCACCACCGCGCCGAGCACTGGGTCGTGGTCCGCGGCACCGCCGAGGTGACGCTGAACGACACGATCCGGACGGTGAACGAGAACGAGTCGATCTACCTGCCGCTCGGCGCCATCCACCGCGTCTCCAACCCCGGCAAGATCCCGCTCGAGCTGATCGAGGTGCAGACCGGCTCCTATCTCGGCGAGGACGACATCGTCCGCATCGAGGACATCTACGCCCGCGTCTGAGGCGCGGCGTGCTCGCCGTCGCCCCGGGCGCGTCCCGGGACGACGGATGGCTAACGGGAGGTTAACGCGCCGGAGGCGCGTTAACCCGTCGTTCCGGGCTTACTTCTCCAGCCGGGCGATCAGGCTCGACGTGTCCCAGCGATTGCCGCCCATCTGCTGGACGTCGCCATAGAACTGGTCGACCAGCGCGGTCAGCGGCAGCCGGGCGCCGTTGTTGCGCGCCTCGTCGAGGCAGATGCCGAGGTCCTTGCGCATCCAGTCGACGGCGAAGCCGAACTCGAAATTGCCTGAATTCATCGACTTGTAGCGGTTCTCCATCTGCCAGGATTGCGCCGCGCCCTTGGAGATCACGTCGACCACCGCCTCGACGTCGAGGCCGGCGCGCTTGCCGAAATGCAGCGCCTCGGCCAGGCCCTGGACGATGCCGGCGATGCAGATCTGGTTCATCATCTTGGCGAGCTGGCCGGAACCGACCGGACCAAGCAGCCGGCAGGCGCGGGCATAGCTCTGGATCACCGGCTCGGCCTTGGCGAAGGCCGCCGCGTCGCCGCCGCACATCACCGTCAGCACGCCGTTCTCGGCGCCGGCCTGGCCGCCCGAGACCGGGGCGTCGACGAAGTCGAAGCCAAGCTTGGCCGCCTCGGCATGGAGCTCGCGCGCGACCTCAGCCGAAGCCGTGGTGTGATCGACGAACACGGCCCCCTTCGCCATGCCGGCAAAGGCGCCGTCCGGGCCGATCGTGACCGAGCGCAGGTCGTCGTCATTGCCGACGCAGGCGAAGACGATGTCCTGGCCGACGGCCGCTTCCTTCGGCGTCGCGGCGCTGCGGCCGCCGAACTCGGCCACCCATTTCGCGGACTTGGCAGCGTTGCGGTTGTAGACGGTCACCTCGTGACCGCCAGCCTGCAGATGCCGCGCCATCGGATAGCCCATCACGCCGAGGCCCAGGAACGCTACCTTCGTCATCTCGATCTCCGTCAAAGTCCACCATGCGGCGCCGGTTCGCGGCGCGTCGAAAAGGCCTAGCACGCGATCCGCCGCGAGGCACCCCGCGCCGCTTCGGCCAGACGAACGAAAAGCGAGGCTCGTTCCCGAACCTCGCTTCCAATCGGATCATGACCGGCGCGCACGGCGCCGGACAAGGGCTCAGTGCCGCGAACTCTTCAGGAAGGCGTTCAGGCGCTCGCTGCGGCCCTCGCCGAAGATCTCCTCCGGCGTGCCCTGCTCGGCGATGCGGCCCTGCTCCATGAACACGATGCGGTCGGACACTTCGCGGGCGAACCGCATCTCGTGCGTGACGATCAGGAGCGTGGCGCCGTCGTCAGCGATGCCCTTGACGGTGGTCAGCACCTCCTGCACCAGCTCCGGATCGAGCGCCGAGGTCACCTCGTCGAGCAGCACCAGCTTCGGGTTCATGGCAAGCGCGCGGGCGATCGCGACGCGCTGCTGCTGGCCGCCGGAAAGCTGGCTCGGATAATGGTTGAGGCGGGTGCCGAGGCCGACCCGGCCGAGCCACTTCTCGGCGATGGCGAAGGCCTCTTCCTTGCCGAGCTTCTTCACCTTGCGCAGGCCAAGCATGACGTTGCCGGCGGCCGTCAGGTGCGGAAACAGGTTGAAGCTCTGGAACACCATGCCGGTCATGGCACGCTGGCGCGACAGCTCCGCGTCGCGGAGCCGGACGCGCTTGCCGCCCGACGTCCTGTAGCCGATCGTCTCGCCGTCGAGCACGATGTCGCCGCCCTGGAACTCCTCCAGCAGGTTGACGCAACGCAACAGCGTCGTCTTGCCGGAGCCGCTCGAGCCGATGATCGACACGACCTCCTTCGGCCGGAGCGAGAGATCGACGCCCTTCAGGATCTCCACCGCGCCGAAATTCTTGCGGAGGTCGCGGATTTCCAGCAGCGGGCGCGCGTTTTCGTCTGGGATCATAGGCGGGCTCCGAGGCGGCGTTCCAGCGACTTGCCGAGCACGTCCAGGGTGATGTTGACGATCAGGTAGAGAATGCCGGCGAACACGTAGAATTCAATGGTCATGAAGGTCCGGCCGATCACCTCCTGGGTCTTCAGGAGCAGTTCGCCGACGCCGATCATCGAGAGCAGGCTCGAGCCCTTGATCAGCTCGACCCCGGTGTTGATCCAGGGCGGTAGCGCCGAACGGAGCGCCTGCGGCAGCAGCACATTGGCCAGGATCTGCGGAAACCGCAGCCCGATGGCGCGCCCCGCCTCGATCTGCCCGGGCGGGATCGCCTGCAGCGAACCGCGCACCAGCTCGCCGATATGGGCGCCGGCGAAGAGGCCAAGCGCCAGCGTGCCCGCCTGCGAGGCGCTGAGCGACAGCCCCATCACCGCGGGGATGTAGAACGCCGCCAGGATCAGCACGAGCAGCGGCGTGCCGCGCATCACGTCGACATAGAGGCGGAAGGGAAGCTTGACCAGGAACGAGCCGAAGACGAGCTGGATCCCGACGATGCAGCCGAGGATCGTGCCGAACACGATCGCGCCGACCGAGATGCCGATGGTCATCAGGAAGCCGTCGAAGAGCGGCCACCGTGCGATCCAGAGCTGGGCGAGGAATGCATCCATGACCATGCCCGATCAGAACTTGGGGAAGCGGCGTTCGAGCCGGCGCAGCAACGCGGCGATCGTGAAGCAGGTCGCGATATAGAGGCCGCTGGCGACCGTCCATGTCTCGACCACGCGGAACGTGTCGACGTTGATCTTGCGCGCCTCGAAGGTCAGCTCCGGCACCGCGATGGCGGCCGCGATCGAGCTGTCCTTGAACATGCCGATGAAGGTGTTGCCGAGCGAGGGCAGCGCATTGCGCAGCATCACCGGCGCGACCACGAAGAGATTGGTCTGCAGCCGCGTCAGGCCGATCGCCCGCGCCGCCTCGACGATGCCCTTCGGCACCGACAGCAGGCCGGCCCGGAACACCTCGGTCAGATAGGCGCCGGCATAGAGCGCCAGCGAGGCGATGAAGCTCTCATATTTGTCGAGCCGGATGCCGACCTGGGGCAGCGCAAAATAGGCGAGCAGCACCAGGACGAGCAGCGGGATGTTGCGGATCAGCAGGACGTAGATCCAGCTGATGCCGCGCAGGATGCGTGAATGCGACACGCTGGCGAAGGCCGACAGCAGGCCGATCAGGGTTCCGATCGCCACGGCGGCGACCGCCAGCCCGAGGCCGATGGCGAGCCCGATCAGAAGCTGATCGAAGCTCGCCCATACGGCACCGAAATGCAGCGTATAGTTCACGTTGGCGTTCGCCGGCTGTTAGCGGAATTCGGCCGGGAACCCGATCTTCGGCTCGCTCGGCGATTCACCGAACCAGCGCTCATAGGCCGCCTTGTAGGTCGGGAACATCGTGCCGGTCATCGACTCGCGCAGCGCGACGTTGACGAAGTTCAGCCAGTCCGGATCGCCCTGCTTGACGATGCAGGCATAGGTCTGCGGGTTCCAGCTGTAGCCCGAGTCCACATAGCGGCCCTCGTTCTGCTTCATGTAGTAGCGCAGCGAGGACGAGTCGGTCGCGGCCGCGTCGGCGCGGCCCGAGTTCAGCGCCTGGTACATCAGGTCGACGCTCTCGAACTGGTCGACCTTGGCGTCGGGAAGCGCCGCCTTGACCATGCCCTCGGCGAAGACGTTCTGGAGCACGGAGACGGTCACGTCGCCGCCGGCCGCCTTCAGCGCCGCATAGTCGGCATACTTGCCGCCGGCCGGCATCATCAGGCTGACGCCCTCGCGATAATACGGGACGGTGAAGGCAACCTGCTGGGCGCGCGCCGCCGTCACGGTGACGAACTGGCAGGTGATGTCAACCTTGTCGGTGACGATGTTCGGGATGCGGGCGTCCGACGCCTGGTTGACGAACTCGATCTTGGTCTCGTCGTCGAACAGGCCCTTGGCGATGATCTTGGCGACGTCGATGTCGAAGCCGACGAGCTCGCCCGATTCATCGCGGAAATGCCACGGCGGATTGGTGCTGCCCGTGCCGACGATCAGCTTGCCCCGGCTCAGCACGTCCTGGAGCTTGCCGGCGAAGGCCGGCTGCGCCATCGACATGGCGAGCGTCACGGCGCCGAGGCCGGCTGCGAATTTCAATGCGGTAGCGCGCATGGTCTTCCCCTCTTCTCGACGATGAAATCCACCGTCCGTGCTCAGGCCGCACGCCGCGCAATGCGACGGCAACGGCTCTGTTCCCTGGCTTCGCGCCGCGCCGTTCCGGCTTTTTTTCCGGTAATCGGCGCGGCGGATCTGTTCGCGTTGCACACACCGTCTCTCGCCATGTCGATCCTGGCAAGTCGGGCGCGCTTCACTGCACGGAATTATTTATAATTGCGAACTACAGAATGCCGCCAGCCTTGAGCTCGCCGACGGCGCCCTCGACCGCCGCCAGCGTGGCGTCGACGACCGCCTCGTCATGCGTGATCGACATGAACCAGGCGCCGCGCTCGAGCGCCCGGACGCCCCGCCGCAGCAGCGCCGTCGTGAAGGCGACATAGGCCTTCTTGTCGGAACGGGCGAGGTCGCGATAGTCGACCGCCGGCGCATCGAGGCCGAAGGCGACGTGGAAGATCTGCGGATAGCCGGTGACGACCGCCTTGACGCCGGCCTTGTCGAAGATGGCGCGCATGCCGTCCATCAGACGTGTGCCGTTCACGCCGATCGTGGCGTAGAGCTCCGGCGTCAGCGACTTCAGCGAGGCGACGGTCGCGGCCATCGAGAGCGGCTGCGAATTGTAGGTGCCGCCATGCACGACGCCGCCCGAAACGAACATGTCGAGCAGGTCGGCGCGACCGGCGAGTGCCGCCACCGGGAAGCCGTTGGCGATCGCCTTGCCGAAGGTCGCGAGGTCGGGCGTGACGCCGAAATGCGCCTGCGCGCCGCCGGCGCCGAGGCGGAAGCCGGTGATCACCTCATCGAAGATCAGGATGGTGCCGGCCTTGGTGCAGGCCTCGCGGACGCCTTCGAGATAGCCGGGCGCCGGATGGATCGCGCCCGCGTTGCACATGGTCGCTTCCATGATCACGCCGGCGACGTCACCCTTGGCGAGACGGGCCTGGAGAAGTGCCAGGTTGTTCCACGGCAGGACCTCGAGGCCCTCCGCCGACTGCGGCAGCTGGCCCTTGCTGCCGGCGACCGGCACGGGCTTGTCGGCGGGACCGGCCGCGTCGAGCGCAGGCGCCGTCGACCATAGCACGTTGTCGAACCAGCCGTGATAATGGCCCTCGAACTTGATGATGACCTGGCGGCCGGTGGCGGCGCGGGCGAGGCGCAGCGCGGCCTGGTCGGCCTCGGAGCCGGACGAGGCGAACCGGATCCGCTCGGCGCAGGGCACCATCTCGCAGACGAGGCGGGCCGCCTCGGTCTCGACCTTCGACTGGCCGCCGAACAGGATGCCGTGTTTCATCTGCTCGGTGACGGCGTCGGTCAGGGCCTTCGGATTGTGGCCGAGGATCATCGGCCCCATGCCGAGATAGTAGTCGATCAGCCGGTTGCCATCGACGTCGAACAGATAGGGTCCCTCGGCCTTCTCGAAGACGAGCGGCGTCGGCGAGATGTTGAGACGGAAGTTGCTGTTGACGCCGCCCGCGATCCACTGGGAATTGCGGCGGATCTCCTCGACGGAACGATCGAAGGTCAACGACTTGGACGACTGGCCGGCCGTCGCCGGATTGTGGATGCTCAACGCGAACTCCTCTGCTTGGCTTTCCCCAAACCAAGCCAGAAGCCCCGTTTCATGTAAACGGATGCTTGTTTCGTCCGGCGGAAAAAAGCTAGTTTCCCGCGAGCAAAGCAGGAGGAAGTCGCGAATGGCCACGACCGCGGACGACCGCTACATCGTCGGACCGGTGCTGAAGGCGCTGAAGGTGCTCGACGCCATCGCGCAGAAGGGACATCCCGCCTCGCTGACGACGATCGCCAGCGAGCTGGACCTGCCGAAGACGAGCGTGTTCCGCTATCTGCGCACGCTGAGCGCGGCGGGCTTCCTGACCTATGACGCCGGCACCGACCGCTACAGCGTCGGCATCCGCTTCCGGGCGCTCGCCACCGCCGACAAGAGCATCCAGCGCCTGCGCGACTGCGCGCTGCCCGCGCTCACCGAGATCAATCGCGAGTTCAACGAGACGACCAATCTCGCCGTGCTGGCCGACAACCACGTCGTCTATATCGACATCATCGAATCGACCCGCGCGCTGCGCATGCAGGCGCGGATCGGCAGCCGCGATCCCGTCCATTCGACCGCGCTCGGCAAGGCGATCCTGGCGCGGCTGCCGGCCGACGAACGGACGCAGTTGCTGTCGGATGCGCTGCCGCAGCGCACGCTGCGCACCATCACCCAGCTGAAGACGATCGAAAGACAACTCGCCGACGCCGTGGCGAACGGTGTCGCGATCGAGATCGGCGAGAACGAGGAAGGCACAATGTGCATCGGCGCCGCCATCCTCGACGAGACCGGCTATCCGGTCGCCGCGATCAGCGTCTCCGCGCCGGAGCGGCGGGTCACCGACGAGATCCGGCCGCGCCTGATCGCCAGCCTGCGCGAGGCGACGACCCAGATCTCGGACCAGCTCGCCGCGTCGCGCTATCAGCGCATCGACGAACGCGCCTGAGGACGAAATCACGCCACCGACGCGCGCCCCATTCACGCCGCGACGATTGTCACGCTAGACTGCCGCCCGCGTCGGAATGCTGATCGGGCGCCATGCCAAGATCCGCACCAAGCGGACGCATGATCAACGGAGGAATTCATGCTGAAATCGATCGACCCGCTCCTCAACGCGGATGTTCTCCACGCCCTGAGGGCGATGGGCCACGGCGACGACCTCATCATCTGCGACACCAATTTCCCGGCCGATTCCGTCGCCCGGCAGACCGTGCTCGGCAAGCTGCTGCGCATCGACAACGTCACGGCCGCCGAGGCGGCGCGCGCCATCCTCTCGGTCATGCCACTCGACAGCTTCGTCGACCAGCCGGCGCTGCGCATGGAGATCGTCGGCGACGGAGCGACGCTTCCGCCCGTGCAGACCGAGGTCCAGGCCGAGATCGACGCCGCCGAGGGCCGCTCCTGGCCGATGGGCTCGATCGAGCGCTTCGCCTTCTACGAGCGCGCCAAGAACGCCTATTGCGTCATCCAGACCGGCGAGCGCCGCTTCTATGGCTGCTTCGTCCTGAAGAAGGGCGTGATCCCGCCTGACGCGCGCTGAGCCGGAGACGCAGCATGGCTGACACGCGACAGGGCGTTGCCATTCTCGGCATCTTCGTGGCCGACCTCGCCTTCCGGGCGGGCCGCATGCCGGGCATCGGCGAAACCATCGCCGGCTCGGGCTTCAAGATGGGCCCGGGCGGCAAGGGCTCCAATCAGGCCGTCGCGGCGGCCCGCGCCGGCGCCCCGGTGACCTTCATCTCGAAAGTCGGACGCGACGCCTTCGGCGCGATCGCGCTCGACACCTGGCGGGCCGAGGGCATCACCGCGCGCGTCGCGGAGCTCGACGACCAGCCGACCGGCGCCGCCTTCATCTATGTGAACGAGGCGAGCGGCGAGAACGCCATCATCGTCGTGCCCGGCGCGGCGGCGACCATCGGCGCCGCCGACGTCGAGGCGGCGGCGGACGCGATCCGCGGCGCCGCCGTCTTCATCACCCAGCTCGAGCAGCCCGTGGCGGCGGCCCGGCGCGGCCTCGAGATCGCGCGCGCCACCGGCGTCGTCACGATCTTCAACCCCGCCCCGGCCGAGCCGGTCGACGACGCGATCTACGCGCTCTGCGACTATGTGACGCCGAATGAGAGCGAGGCCTCGCTGCTCACCGGCATCGCCGTGACCGATCTCGCCAGCGCGCGGGCGGCGGGCGACGCCTTCCTCGCCAGGGGTGTCGGCACGGCGCTGATCACGCTCGGCGAGGCGGGCGTTCTGCTGCATTCCCGCAGCGGCTCGACGCATGTTCCGGCCATGGCGTCGGGGCCGGTCGTCGAGACGGCCGGCGCCGGCGACGCCTTCAATGGCGGCTTCGCGGCGGCGCTCGCCCGCGGCGCCGATCCGATCGCGGCGGCCCGCTTCGGCTGCGCGGTCGCCGGCATCTCGGTCACCCGCCACGGCACGGCTCCGTCCATGCCGCGCCTGGCCGAAGTGGAAGCCCTCCTGGCGACGGCCGACCTCTAGGGAAAAGCCGGCTTTCGGCGCAAGAAACAGGCAACGTCCGACTATAAGTCGGGCGTTGCATGCCCATGGCTTGAACATAGTTCAGCCTTACTGTTTCATCAGCAAAATCAACGGTCATGCACACGCATGGTGACACGTCGATGTTCCGGATTGACGTGTCGCAGATTTATGGCTCTTGTTGTCGCCCAGTGAATCCGGGGCATTCTTGCTGCCATCTTCACTGCGATGGATAGCGCCGCTGGAGGGCGGCGCTGAGGGGGACGAGCGGAGGCGCCGCGTTGCGCTTTCGCAAGCGGGGGATCTGCGAGCGCGCCGGCGGCCGGAACACGGCACGGAGGCGCGCAGCGGAAGCCACCGCACATCATTTGGGAGGACGTTATATGAAGACACAGGATTACGATCGCTATCTGAGCTGGCAGGCCAGCCGCCGCGGCATCCTGAAGGGCGCCGCCGGTTTCGGCGCGCTGGCCGCCACCGGCGCGCTCGGCTCGACCGTGCTCGGCGCGATGACGCAGCCGGCCGCCGCGCAGGCCGGCGACCTTCGCGCCCAGCTGCTGGCGGTGCCAGGCGTCGGCGCCGGCTCGCCCACCGATGCCGACTGGCAGAAGGTCGGCGAGATGGTGCTGGACGCCACCAAGAAGAACGTCAAGGAAGGCGAGTTCGCCGGTGTCGAGCTGACCTTCATGGGGCTCAACAACCAGAACCTGCACAACATGCTGTTCCGCGGCTTCCTGAAGCCGTGGGAGGCCTATACCGGCGCCAAGATCAACTGGATCGACTTGGCCCAGGCCGACTATAACGCCCGCCTGCAGCAGTCGATCGCCACCGGCACCGTCGATTTCGACATCCTCGAGATGGGCGCGCCCTTCGAGGGCGACGTCTGCGGCAAGGGTCTCGCCTCCGAGATGCCGGACTGGGTCAAGGCCCAGATCGACATGGACGACTATGTCGGCTACCTCAAGGCGCCGGTCGGCACCTGGAACGGCAAGACCTACCGCGTCTCGATCGACGGCGATTGCCACACCTTCAACTATCGCACCGACGTGTTCGCCGATGCCGACCTCGCCAAGGCGTGGAAGGAAGAAGGCAACGCGGGCGAATGGGGCACGCCGAAGACCTGGCAGCAGGTGCAGGCCGCGACCAAGTTCCTCAAGGGCAAGAAGATCAACGGCCAGGACGCCTATGGCTATCTCGACGCCCCGAAGGCGTGGGGCGGCTTCGGCTTCTACTTCCTCGGCAGCCGCGCCACCGCCTATGCCAAGCACCCCGACGACAAGGCCTGGCTGTTCGACGCCGACACGATGAAGCCGCGCGTCAACAATCCGGCCTGGGTGCGCGCCATCCAGGACGTGATCGACGCGCTGCCGTCCGAGCCGGCCGACCAGATCAACGCCGATCCGAACACCACCGCCTTCCAGCAGTTCCTGGGCGGCACCGGCTCGATGGTCTCGTGGTGGGGCGACGTCGGCTCCAACGCCAAGACCAGCGACACCTCGGTGGTGGGCGACGTCACCGGCTTCTCGATCCTGCCGGGCTCCGACGACGTCTACAACGCCAAGACCGGCCAGTGGGACAAGCTCGCGAGCGGCCCGAACTACGCGCCGAACATGGCCTTCCTCGGCTGGGGCGTCTACGTGATGTCGCGCGTCGACGCGGACGAGAAGAAGAAGAAGGCTGCCTGGTCCGCCGCCGCCCATCTCGGCGGCAAGGACATCGGCCTCTGGATGTCGGCCTATCCGTCGGGCTTCCAGCCCTACCGGAACAGCCAGTTCAACATCCCGGAATGGGTCGCCGCCGGCTATGACGAGGCGTTCATCACCGCCTATCTCGGCGCCAACAGGGACAGCTACAACCACCCGAACGCGGCGATCGAGCCGCGTATCCCGGGCATCTTCCAGTACTACTCGATCGCCGAGGACGAACTGGCCAAGACCTTCGCCGGCCAGAACACCGCCCAGGAAGGCGCCGACAAGATCGCCGCCGCCTGGGAGAAGCTGACGGACCAGATCGGTCGCGAGAAGCAGATCGAGCTCTACAAGGCTTCGCTCGGACTCTGAGCGAGCGGGTCACGCCTGCTGATCATCAAGGGCTGGCGGCGCGAACGCGTCGCCAGCCGGTTTTTTCTGGGAGTGCCGTTCGCGGCGCTCATTGACGAAGCGAACACCCATGCAGACGTCCACTACGGCCGCGCCGCACGACACGGGCGCAGCTTACGACATTCCCGAGGGTCGCCGCGCGGCCGGTCGATGGCTGATCATCCTGGCCACGATCACGCTCGCCGCCTTCGCGCTCCTCCAGAGCCTCTACGCCGCCGGCCAGACCACCTATGGTTTCGCCAACTGGCGACCGGTGCTCTATGCCTATCTCGCCTGGGGCGTCGCGCTCGGCGTCGGCCAGGTCATGATCCGCGGCGAAGGCGGCAAGCGCGCGCTCTTCGTGCTGCCGGCCATCCTGTTCACCGTGGCGGTGGTGATCTTCCCGACCGTCGCCGGCCTCTACATCGCCTTCACCGACTGGAACCTCGCCTCGTTCGAAGGGCGCTCGTTCAACGGCCTCGCCAATTTCTGGGCGCTGATGAACGATGCCTATTTCTGGAACGCGCTCGGCAACATGGTCTATTACGTGCTGGCCGTGCTGGTGCAGTACGCCATCGCTTTCGGCCTCGCCATGCTGCTGAACGCCGAAATCCGGGCGCGAAAATTCTTCCGCGTCGCCTTCCTGATGCCGTTCATGCTGAGCCCGGTCGCCGTCGGCTGGATGGTCGGCAAGTCGCTGATGGAGTACCGCTTCGGTCCCGCCGCGACGCTCGCCCGCCTGCTCGGCTGGGAGAACCCGGCCTTCTTCGCCTCGCCCTGGATCGCCCGTTTCTCGATCATGGCGATGGACGCTTGGGTCTGGATCCCGTTCGTGATGATCCTGCTGCTCGCCGGCCTGCAGGCGCTGCCGAAGGAGATCCTCGAGGCGGCCAAGGTCGACGGCGCCAGCCCCTGGCGCTCATTCTGGCAGATCATCTTCCCGCTGATGCTGCCGGTCTCGATCACCGCGATCATCATCCGCGTCATCTTCCAGCTGAAGCTGGCGGACATCGTCATCACCGTCACCTCCGGCGGCCCCGGCGGCGCCACCGATACGGTGTCGAGCTTCATCTTCCGCGAATATCGTGACCGCTCGAACGTCGGCTACGGCACCATGGTGGCCGAGTTCTACTTCATCCTGATCGCCATCTTCATCGCGCTGCTGCTCTGGGGTTCGAGCCGCTGGATGAAGCGGGTAACCGGGTGATGGCCATGAGCACGAAAGCACAAACCGGAATGGCCACCCGCAGCAAGCCCTACGCCTATCGCGAACCGCCGAGCGAGTTCGCCAGCAATTCGAAGCGCATCGCCGGCAGGGTCGCGATCTACACGCTGCTGCTGCTGTGGACCTTCATCGCGCTGTTCCCGATCTACTGGACGGTCACCACCTCGTTCAAGGTCGCGGTCGACGTCACCCAGGGCCACCTGATCCCGTTCGTCGATTTCTGGCCCGACTGGCGCGGCTGGCGCTCGATCGGCCTGTCGCCGGACACGATCTTCAATACCTCGACGGTGCGCGAAGAGTTCATGAAGCGCTTCCTGAACTCGGCGATCATGTCGATCGGCGCGTCGCTGCTGGCCGTCATCCTCGGCTCGCTCGCCGCCTATGGCCTGGTCCGCTTCGACTACAAGTTCGCGATCTGGCGCAACCGCGACATCTCGTTCTTCTTCCTGTCGCAGCTGATCCTGCCGCCGGTCGTCCTCGCCATGCCGTTCCTCGTTCTCTACAAGGAGCTGGCGCTGCTCGACACCCACATCGGCCTGATCGTCGTCTACACGCTGATGGTGCTGCCGATCGTGATCTGGATCATGCGCGACCAGTTCCGCGGCATCCCGGTCGAGCTCGAGCAGGCGGCCCTCGTCGACGGCTGCTCGACCTGGGGCGCGTTTCTCCGGATCGTGCTGCCGATCTCGCTGCCGGGAATGGTCGCGGCCTTCATCCTGTCGGTCGTCCTGTGCTGGAACGAGTACTTCTTCGCCGCGCTTTTGACCGCGACCAACGCCAACACGCTGCCGGTGATGGTGGCGAGCCAGACCGGCTCGCAGGGCATCAACTGGTGGTCGATGGCGGCGCTGTCGACAGCGGCGATCGCCCCGCTCGCCATCGTCGGCATCTTCCTCGAGCGCTACATCGTCAAGGGCCTGACCGCCGGCGCGGTCAAGTAGACGCCCTCGGAAACAGGAAGGGCGGCAGTGCGGAAAACCCGCACCGCCGCCCTTTTTTTATTGCTGCGCGGTCGCCGCGCCCGTCAGACGCCGTCGGCGAGGGTGACCGTGGCGCCGGTCGCGGCGGCCTTCTCGATCGCCGCGAGCACGCGGGTCACCTGCAGGCCGTCGCGCGCATCGGCAATGACAGGCGCATCGGTGGCGACGGCATCGATGAAGCGGGCGATCGCTTCCATGACGAAGCCACCGATGCGGCCACCAGCCGCCGGAGTGACGCCGAACAGATCGGCGGTCCGGAGACCGGGTCCCGTGAATTTTCGGAAGGGCCCTGCCTGGGTGGGCTCGGCCTGGAGCAGGCCCTTCTCGCCGACGATCTCGATCCGGAAATCGACGATGTTCGGCATGTCGTTCGGCAGCACCCAGCTGTTCTCCAGCGAGATGACGGCGCCGTTCTCGAACTCCAGCAGCGCGACATGCACGTCGGCCGTGTCGACGCCCTGCCCGGCCAGGAAGCCGCGCCGCACCATGGCCTGGACGCGCTTGACCTCGGAGCCCATGACGAAGCGGAGCGCATCGACCGAATGGCTGCCGAGGAACCAGAGCGCCGAGGACTTGCCGGCCCAGGAGAGCAGCTCGAACGGCACGAACAGCGTGTTGGAGAGGCGCGCGGCGCCGTGCAGCGGCAGGCCGATGTCGCCGGCCGCGATCGTGTCGCGCAGCGCGACGATCGCCGGGCTGACGCGATTGTGGAAGTCGACCATGACCTTGCGGCCGCTCAGTTCGGCCGCGTCCGCGATCGCCTCGGCCTCGGCCAAGGTCGTCGCCAGCGGCTTCTCGCTCATCACATGCTTGCCGGCCTTAATCGCCGCCAGCACGATGTCGCCATGGGCGAAATCGGGCGTCGCCACCGTCACGGCGTCGATGTCAGGGTCGGCGATCAGCTCGCGATAGTCGGTATAGGTCTTCGCCGCCCCAAACTGCGTCTGCATCTCGGCGACGCGCTCGGGGTTCAGGTCGCAGACCGCGACCAGCTCGGCGCCGGCGATCGAGCTCAGCGTCCTGCAATGGAACGAGCCCCAGAGGCCCGCCCCCACCACGCCGAAACGAATTCTACGCGATGACGTCATTTCCGTATCATCCTTTCACGGAACCAAAAGTCAGGCCTCGGACGACATAGCGGTCGAGCACGAGGAAGATCAGCATGGGCGGGATCATGGCGGCGACGGCGGCCGAGGCGATGAAGCCCCAGGTGACGCCGGCGGTGCCGAAATACTGCAGCGTGCCGATGGGCAGAGTCGTCGTGCTGCGGTTGGCGAGCACCAGCGGGAAGGCCGCGTTGTTCCACGAGAACACGAAGGCGAACATCGAGGTGACGATGAGGCCGGGCATCACCATCGGCAGGATGAACTTCAAGAGGATCGTCGTCGTGCCGGCGCCGTCGATGCGGGCCGCCTCCTCGATCTCGATCGGCACCTCGTCGATGAAGGAGCGCATCAGCCAGACCGAGAACGGAATGGTCAGGGTCTGCGAGATCAGGATCATCGAGAAATAGGTGCCCTTCACCCCCGCCATGCTGGCGAGGATCGAATAGGGGATCAGGAAGGCGACCGGCGGCGCCATCAGGAGACCGAGATACCAGAGCATGATGTGCTTGCGGCCGCGGATCTTGTAGCGCGACAGCGCATAGGCGGCCGGGAACGAGAACGGCAGGTTGAGCGCCACCGCGCCGATCGCGACGATCAGGCTGTTGCCGAGTTGCGGCGCGTTATTGCCGGGATCGAAGAAGGTGTAGCGGATCGATTCCCAGTTCGGCGTGAACGACAGCACCGGCGGCATGGCGAAATAGGTCTCGGCCGGGCGGATCGCGAGCAGCACGAACCAGAGGATCGGGCCGATGAAGACGAGCAGCAGCAGCACCATCGCTGCGAGGCCGAGCAGGCGGCCGGTCGTGCTTTCCGTGCCTTCCATGTCAGTCCCAATCCTTGAACGCGAAGAAGACGAACAGGCCGATGATCGCGTTGACGATGATCACCATCATCCAGGTCATGGCGCTGGAGAGGCCGATGTTGAAATCGACCATGCCGGCTTGATAGAGGCTGTAGCCGAGGGTGCGGCTGGCGGTTCCCGGCCCGCCCTTGGTCAGCACGACGACCAGGTCGAACGTGTTGAAGATCTGCATGAAGCGCAGCATGACGATGATCAGCGCGGTCTTGCGGATCAGCGGCAGCTTGACGTGCAGCAACTGCTTCCAGGGCGAGACGCCGTCGACCCGCGCCGCCTCGACGATCTCGCCGGGCACGGCGAGCAGCGCCGCATAGAGCACGATGGCGAAGAACGGCGTCCACTGCCAGATGTCGGCGAAGAGCACGGCCCAGAGCGCCGTCGACGGCGAGCCGAGCAGGCCGGCCGCCGGCAGCGGAATGCCCGCCGACGTCAGCAGCCAGGGGATCAGTCCGCCATTCGGGTCGTACATGTAGCGGAACAGGAAGCCGACGACGATTGGCGCGATCGTGGTCGGCATGATCAGCAGCACGCGGGTGAGCTTGATGCCCGGCAGCCGGCGCAGCAGCAGCAGCGCGATCGCGAGGCCGAGGCAGAACTCGACCGCCGTCCCGACCAGCGTCATCTGCAGCGTGGTCCAGAGCGAGCCCAGGAACATGCCGTTCGACAACGCCATCTTGTAGTTGTCGAAGCCGATGAAGCCCATCGGCGCGGGCCCCATCTGCAGGTTCCAGAAATAGAAGCTGTTCTTCAGCGCGAAGAGCAGGGGGAAGGCGATCAGCGCGAGAAGCAGCAGGATCGACGGGCTGATCAGCAGCCACGGGGTATAGTCGGGCAGTCGCCGTCGCGCCTTGGGCGGCGCGGCGAGGGTAACAGCGGACATGGACGCTCCATTCGAAAAGAGGACGGAGGAGGCCGGGAGGATCGCCTCCTCCGCCCTTAGTCGAACCGGGGTCCCTGTCGCGGAACCCCGGCCTTCCGACGTCAGGCCAGGGACTTCACCAGGCTCTTGGTCGCAGCCAGCGTGTCATCGAAGGAGGGCTGCTGGTACGGGATCAGGAAGTTGCCCTTGAGGATGGTCTCGAAGAAGGTCGAGGTCTCGGACAGGCAGGCTTCCGGCGTCAGCTGCCCGGTCAGCACCTTGTTCAGGTTGAGCCCGTAGATGCCCTCGAGCGTCGTGTAGACCGGGCAAGGCGGACGGACGATCTTGCCGTTGCCGCGCTCGAGATCACCGAGCTGGGCGGTCAGATGCGGGTAGATCTTCAGCAGTTCCGCGTCCGAATAGAGCGACTTGCGGGCGAAGTCGGAGAACTGGTGGCCATACTTGTCGTAGAGGCCCATCGCCTTCTGCGTCTTGGCCGAGGTCGCCCACTTCACGAACTGCCAGGCCGCGTCGCGGTTGGCGGTGTTCGCCGTGATGCCGAGGCTATGGCCGCCGAGCGAGACGACCTGCTCGGTGTTCGGGCCCTTGGGCAGGCGGGCCATGCCGAGCTTGTCGGCGACGACTGAGTCCTTGCCGCTCATATAGCCGTCCTTCTTGCAAAGGTAGGCATAGGGCGTCCACCAGTAGAACATGCCGACATCGCCCTTGGCGAAGCGCATGCCAGCGTCGAACCAGTTGTAGCCGACCGATTCCGCCGGGGCGTTCTTGTACAGCTCGGCGAAGATCTTGAGCGCCGCGAGATTCTCGGGGCTGTTGATCGTCGGCTGGAAATCCCAGGGCGTGCCGGCCGGGAAGTTCTTGAACCAGCGCGTGCCCATGCTGGCGGCGAGCTGGGTGTACATGTGCACGACCGGCGCCGGCTGCTGACCGGCCAGCACGGTGCCGCTCATCTTGTGGCCGTCGAAATCCTGACCGTTCATCTTCTGGATCGCGGCGAGATACTGCTCCCACGTCCAGCTGCCATCCTCCGGCACGGCGACGCCGGCCTTCTCGGCGAAATCCTTGCGATAGAGCACCATCTGGCCATAGGCGGCGACGGGCAGCGTGCCGACCTCGCCACGCCAGGTGTTCATCGAGTAGATCACTTCCGGAATGAAGTCCTCGATGTTGACGTCGCTGTCGGCCTTAATCATCTCGTTGAGCGGGGTGATCCACTTGCTCTCGAGATACTGGCCGAGCCACATCTGGTCGACGGAGATGACGTCGGCGTCGGGCTCGTTGCTGACGAAGGACGAGGTCAAGCGGGCCTGCAGGGCTTCGAGCGAGATCGCCTCGATCTGGACCTTGACGCCCGTCTCCTGCTCGAACTGGTCCTTCAACCCCTCGATCGCATAGTAGAAAGGGTCGCCGGCGAGCAGCACGCGCAATGTCTTATCGGCAGCCATCGCCCGGCGCGGCCGCCAGGCACCGCCGATCGCAGCTGTTCCGGCGAGCGCCACGCCGCTCTTCAGAAGATTGCGGCGAGAAATATTGAAGTCGTTCATGTCCCCACTCTCCTTCCTGGAAGTTTATTGACGCCGGATCCGTGCCCGACGCCCGTTCTTCATGACCAATCTTGAGCGCCGCGAAATTCGCAGCTCCGGTTCCCGACGAAGGCTGCCACGACGCTTGGATCATCTTGTTAGTTTGAGGCTCGCACAAACATTTTATCTCGTCAACGCCCCGAGCCTGGGCTAAGAATTATTTCGGAAGTCGATGACCCGCAGGCGAAGAAGCGCGGATTCCTGCTAAGAGCTGGCCCACGTTTCCCTGCAAGCCGCATGACGAGGACCGATGGAGCGCGAACATCCGGCGCAGCTCTGGCCGACCGAGGAAGAGGACGCGCCCGGCGACAGCAAGCCGGCGCGGCTCGGGCGGTCGCTGCTCTCGTCCTCGATGGTCGGATCGGCCAATCGCGGCCGCGTGCTGCAGGCGCTGTTCGACCTGGGCCCGACCAGCCGGGCCGAGCTCGCGCGCCTGGCGGGCGTCAACCGCACCACCATTTCCGGCATCGTCCAGCCGCTGCTCGACCAGCAGGTGCTCGTCGAGGGCCGTCCCATCCGGCCGAGCGAGGCCGGCGGCAAGCCGGCGCGGCCGCTGTGGTTTTCACCCGACGCACGACCGATCTGCGGCATGCTGCTGATGCCGGATGCCGTCCACACCTGCCTGGTCACGCTCGAGGGCTCGATCTCGGCGCTGGAGAGCGAGCGTTTTCCGGAGGAGCGGCCGCAGATCGCGGATGTCCGATCGGCGATCGAGCGCTGCACGACACGGACGCTGGCCTCCGCGCGGCGCGAACCACTCGGCATCGGCGTCGCCGTCGGCGGCATGGTCGACACCGACCGCCGCGCGGTCATCGCCGTCAACCTCGCCCCCGTGCTCAACGACTTCGAGCTGGGCGACATGCTGACGAAGCGCTTCGGCCTCCCTGCCCTGCTCGACCACCATCCGCGCGCGCTGCTCGTTGGCGATCGCTGGTTCGGCAAGGGACGCGGGCAGCAGACCTTCGCCGCCGTCTATACGGGCGAGGTGCTGGGCGGCGCGCTCTATCTCGGCGGCCATCTCTATCGCGGCCAGAGCGGCGCCGGCGGCGAGCTCGGCCACACCTTCGTGCAGGTCGACGGCGACCTCTGCTCCTGCGGCCGGCGCGGCTGCTGGGAGACGATCGCGACGCTCGGCTGGCTGCGCCGACAGGCGCGCGCCATCGGCATCGACGATCCGGATGCGATCGATTCGGGCCGTCTCGTCGCCCTGACCAAGGCTGGCTCTTCCGGGGCGGCGGCGCTGCTCGATCTCTATGCCCGCAACGTCGCGGTCGGCATCGCCAATCTGCAGCAGACGGTGGCGCCGAACTTCTACATCCTGCACGGCGACGTCGTCGGCGGTGGGGAATTCATGGCCGAGGCGATTGCCGGACATGTCCGCGCCCTCGTACCATCGCGAAGCGGGGGGGAGATCAGCTTCGCCATCGGGGAAACGGAGGACCGCGCCGCCTTGCTCGGCGCGGCTGGCCTTGTCTTGTCGGAGCTGCTTCAGTTCCCACTGTAGAATCGCATGCGCAAGGGGGAGTGCTTCATGGTCTACAAAATCGATCCCGAGATCGATCGACACTACATCGAGGAATTTCGCCAGAAGCCGATCGGTGCGCACAGCCCGGGCCTGCAGCGCCTGCTCAACCTCATGCGCCATGATCCGTCCGGCCGCCAGGTGGTGCTGATCTGCCGCCGCCCGTTCGAGGAATGGGTGCTCGGCATGATGCCGGCGGATCGCCGCGAGCCGATCGCGGTCGAGGAAAACCTCGTCTTCACCGACATCGAGGAGGCGGAGTGGGAAGTCTTCCGCCGCCGCTGGCGCCTCCTGACCGGCGAGAGCATCAACCGTCCGCTCCGCGACTAGTCCCAGGCCAGACCAGCCGATCGCCCTCCGGCGATCCCGTTTTCACGCGCCAATCTGGAACATTCCATGCTCAAGATCGTCGGCTACCCGGACCGCTACAGCGTAGCGCCGGGCGAGGACATCGCCTTCAAGATCTCGCTCGAGGAAGGCGAACAATTCGAGGCCCGGCTCGTCCGGGTGGTGAACGGAGACTGCAACCCGGCCGGCCCCGGCCTGAAATTCCCGCATGTGCCGACCAAGATCGACGGCACCCATGCCGGCAAGCCGCAGCGCATCGACGCCGGCTCCTACATGATCGCCGACGGCGTCCCGGCGATTTCGGCCCACCCCTTCACCTTCCTGGCCTTCGTCTGGCCGACCCTGCCGACGCGTGGCGAGCAGGTAATCGCGGCAAAGTGGGACGCGGCCACCAACGCCGGAATCTCGGTCGGCATCGGCGACGAGGGCCGGTTGTCGCTCACCGTCGGCGACGGCGCGGGCGGCACGGAGACCGTGCGCGTCGACCATCCGATGCTGGAACGGCAGTGGTACCAGCTGGCCGTCACCTTCGATCCGGCCAGCGGCGCCGTCACGCTCGACCAGCGCCCGCTTGCCGCCTATGCGGTGATCCGCGACCACGGCCAGTTCCGCGGCCGTGTTCGGCTCTCGGTTCCGGCCGTCAAATCCCCCTTCTACCTCGCCGGCCGACCCGAGGCCGACGGCACCGTCGGCCATCATTTCGACGGCAAGATCGACGGCCCGATGCTGCTCACCGGCCTGCGCTCCCATGCCGATCATGACGCGCTGCTGGCCGGCGTCGCGCCGCGCGACCTGCGCACCGCGGTGATCGCGCACTGGGATTTCTCCCGCGAGATCGAGAGCGTGCGGGCCATCGACGTCGGCCCGTTCGGACGGCACGGCCGGCTGATGCAGATGCCGGCGCGCGGCATGAAGGGCCACAACTGGACCGGCGAGGAGCACGCCTGGCCGCGCAAGCCCGAGCATTACGGCGCCGTGCACTTCCACCATGACGACATCTACGATGCCCAGTGGGAGACCTCGGTCACGCTGACGATCCCCGAGGACCTGAAGAGCGGCGCCTATGCGCTGCATGCCCGCGCCGGCGACAGCGACGAGACGGCGACGCGCGAGACCTACATCCCGTTCTTCGTGCGCCCGCCGCGCGACAAGGCGAAGCGCGGCAAGCGCCCGTCCGTCGTCGTGCTGGCGCCGACCATGTCCTATCTCTCCTACTGCAACCACGCCGAACACATCACGGCGCGCGGCGCGGAGCGGCAGATGGGCCGGCTGCTGACCTTCGGCCATGCCGACCTCTACATGTACGACCACCCGGAACTCGGCGGCTCGCAATATGACACCCATGCCGACGGCTCGGGCGTCTGCTATTCGAGCCGGCTGCGGCCCAACCTCAACTTCTCGCCGCGCTATCATTCCTGGCTCGGCGGCCCCGGCTCGGCGCTCTACCAGTACAATGCCGACACGCACCTGTTCGACTGGCTCGACCACAAGGGCGTCGACTACGACCTGATCACCGACGAGGATTTGCACGAGGAAGGCTACGACCTCCTCGCCGACTACCGCGTCGTGATCACCGGCACGCATCCCGAATACCATTCGACGGCGATGTGGGACGGCATGAAGGCGTGGATCGATCGCGGCGGCCGGCTCATGTATATGGGCGGCAATGGCTGGTACTGGCGCATCGGCTTCCACAAGACGGAGCCCGGTGTCATCGAGGTGCGCCGCGCCGAGGACGGCATCCGCACCTGGGCGGCGGAGCCCGGCGAATACTACCAGTCGTTCAACGGCGAGTTCGGCGGCCTCTGGCGCCGCATCGGCCGCGCGCCCAACGTCATGGCCGGCGTCGGCTTCATCGCCCAGGGCTTCGACATCTCGACCTATTACCGTCGCGCGCCCGACGCGGACAATCCGCGCGCGGCCTTCATCTTCAAGGACGTGCCGGACGAGATCATCGGCGATTTCGGCCTGGTCGGCGGCGGCGCCGCCGGCATCGAGCTCGACTGCATCACGCCCAATCTCGGCGGCCCGCCCAACATGCTGCGCCTCGCCTCCTCGGACGGCCACAGCGGCATGATGATGCTGGTCAACGAGGAGTTCGGCGTCGTGCCGCCCAATCTCGGCGGCGACCAGAACGAGCGCGTCCACGCCGACCTCGCCTTCGGCGAGACGCCGTCGGGCGGCGCGATCTTCGCCACCTCGTCGATCGCCTGGTGCGGCTCGCTGCTGCACAACGACTATGACAACAACGTCTCGCGCATCACCTGGAACGTGCTCGAGCGCTTCCTCGACGAGACGCCCTTCGCCTAGGACGATGGCGGCGGGCCGGACCACCGGCCCGCCACTTCCTTCCCACGACCGCACACAATCGGGAACTGAATCGGCGGCTGCGTCATTGGACTCGTTTTCAGAGGGTCCTTGCCGCCGGGCGGCGAAGCGTGGCGTAGGAGTATGCCGATGGCTCCCCGTGCAGTCTGGAAGGGCTACCTGAAGGTCGCCGAGATCCTCTGTCCCGTCGCGCTCCACACGGCCGCCTCCACCTCCGAGCGCATCGCCTTCCACACCATCAACCGCAACACCGGCAACCGCATCCGGCGGCAATATGTCGACCAGGAGACCGGCAAGCCGGTGGCGACGGAAGACCAGGTGAAGGGCTATGAGATCAGCCCCGGCGAATATATCGAGATCGACGCCGAGGAGATCGCCTCGGTGCAGCCGGAGAGCGACAAGACGCTCGCCGTCGACAATTTCATCGCCCTCGACGCCGTCGACGACATCTATTTCGATCGGCCCTACTACCTCACCCCCGCCGACAAGACGGCGCAGGAGGTCTATGCGCTGATCCGCGACGGCATGCGTAGGAGCGGCGCCGCCGCGATCGCCCGCGCCGTGCTGTTCCGCAAGATGCGCAGCGTGCTGATCCGCGCCGACGAGGACGGAATGGCCGCGACGACGCTCAGCTTCGACTACGCTGTCCGACCGGCGCGCGAGGTGTTCGACAGCCTCCCCGACCTCACCATCAAGGGCGAGATGCTGGAACTCGCCGAGCACATCATCGCCACCAAGCGCGGCCATTTCGATCCGGCCGTCTTCCACGACCGCTACGAGGAAGCGCTTGCCGAGTTGGTCAAGGCGAAGCTGGAAGGCCGGAGCTTCACCGCGCCCACCCCGCCGAAGACCGCCAAAGTCGTCGACCTGATGGCGGCGCTGCGCGAAAGCGCCGGCGTCGGCAAGGGAGCGGTTCCGGCGAAGGCCGAAGCTGCGCCGGCAAAACAGCGGACCAGCGCCCGCGCCAAGACCGCCGCGCGCGCCAAGCCGGCGCCAAAGCCGACGACGCCGCGGCGCAAGGCGAGCTGACCCTTCCGAACGGCCAGGATGAAAGGGGGGCATGGTGGCCACGCTCGAGACCTACCGCAGCAAGCGCGACTTCAAGACGACGCCGGAGCCGTCCGGCCGCAGGCGCGCCAGGGCGAAGGCCGGGCACAGCTTCGTCATCCAGAAGCACGACGCCACCCGCCTGCACTATGATTTCCGCCTCGAGATGGACGGCGTGCTGAAAAGCTGGGCCGTCACGCGGGGGCCGAGCCTCGATCCGGCCGAGAAGCGCCTCGCCGTGCATGTCGAGGACCATCCGCTCGACTATGGCGGCTTCGAGGGCACGATCCCGAAGGGCGAGTATGGCGGCGGCACCGTGCTGATCTGGGATCGCGGCACCTGGGAGCCGGTCGGCGACCCGCACAAGGGCTATGCCAAGGGCCACCTCGAATTCGAGCTCCATGGCGAGAAGCTGCATGGCCGCTGGCATCTCGTGAAAATGCAGGGAAAGCCGCGCGAAAAGCGCGAGAACTGGCTGCTGATCAAGGCCGAGGACGACGCGGCCCGGCCGCCCGGCGCGCCCGACATCCTGGAGGAGCAGCCGGATTCGGCGAAGACCGGCCGCGCCATCGCCGATGTCGAGGGCGAGGAGCCGGGCTGGTCGTCGAAGACGGGCAAGATCGAGAAGTCGGCGAAGAAGAAGGCTGCGTCCCGGTCCCGCGGGGCGAAGGGAGAGGACAGTTCAGCCCCTGACGCCGCCCTCCCTGCCCTGCCCGACCCCGCCACGATCGAAGGGGCGAAGAAGGCGACGATGCCGGCCTTCGTCGAACCGGCGCTGGCGACGCTCGCGACCAGCCCGCCGGCCGGCGAACGCTGGCTGCACGAGATCAAGTTTGACGGTTATCGTCTGCAGGCCCATGTGAGCGCCGGTCGCGTCAAGCTCTCGACCCGGAGCGGCCTCGACTGGACGAAGAAGTTCGGCAAGGAGATCGCGGCGGCGCTGCAGGCGCTGCCTGTCGGCACCGCACTGATCGACGGCGAGCTGGTCGTCGAGACCTCGGCCGGCGTCTCGGATTTCTCCGCCCTGCAGGCCGATCTCAGCGAAGGCCGCAGCGACCGCTTCGTCTTCTACGCCTTCGACCTGCTCCACCTCGACGGCTACGACCTTCGCGAGGTGGCGCTCGAAACCCGCAAGGCGACGCTTCAGGCGGTGATCGCCGCCGGCGGGCCAATCATCCGCTTCAGCCAGCATTTCGTCGACGCCGGCGCACGCGTCTTCGAGCACGCCTGCCGCCTCGGCCTCGAGGGCATCGTTTCCAAGCGCTCCGACGCGCCCTACCGTTCCGGGCGAAGCAAGAGCTGGCTCAAGGCGAAATGCTCGGGCCGGCAGGAATTCGTCATCGGCGGCTATGTCCCCTCCTCGACCTCGCGGCGCGCGATCGGTTCGCTGGTCCTCGGCATCCATGACAATGGCGCGCTGATCCCCGTCGGCCGCGTCGGCACCGGCTTCAGCGCCCGCCTCGCCGAGGAGCTCTATGCGCGTCTGGAGCGGATGCGAACGACGACCAACCCGTTTGGTCGCCCGCTGACGGCCGAGGAAGCCCGACAGGTGCGCTTCGTCCGTCCCGAGCTGGTCGCCGAGGTCGAGTTCCGGGCCTGGACCGCCGACGGGCATCTCCGCCATGCTGCGTTTCGCGGCTTGCGCGAAGACAAGGCGGCGGACGAGATCACGCGGGAGGTGCCCGGAATGACGGAGACCGGCAAGACGATTTCGAAGGCGAAGCCTAGAGCAGAGGTGATCCAGCACGGCATCAAGCTCACCCATCCCGACCGCATCTATTGGCCCGACGTCGGCGTCACCAAGGAAGGACTGGCCGACTACTACGCCGAGGTGTGGCCGCGCATCGCGCCCTTCGTGACCGGCCGGCCGCTCTCGCTTCTGCGCTGCCCGAGCGGGATCGAGGGCGAGAATTTCTTCCAGAAGAATGCGTGGAAGGGCATCTACCCGGCGATCCGGTTGGTCGACGACCCGGCCACGCCCGAAATCGAACAGCTGATCAGCATCGACGACCTCGACGGGCTGATCGCGCTCGTGCAGTCCGCCGTGCTCGAAATCCATCCCTGGGGCTCGACGGTCGCCGACTGGGAGCGGCCGGACATGATCATCCTGGATCTCGACCCCGGCGAGCGCGTTGAATGGACGGCGGTGATCGCGGCGGCCGAGGAGGTGCGCCAGCGCCTCGACGACGCCGGCTTGGCAGCGTTCGTGAAGACCTCCGGCGGCAAGGGCCTGCACGTCGTCGCGCCACTGAAGCCAAGGGCGGACTGGCCGGCGGCCAAGGCGTTCACCAAGGCGCTGGCCGACGCGATGGCGGCCGACAGCCCCGACGCCTATGTCGCGACCATCACCAAGGCGAAGCGCACCGGCAGGATCCTGATCGACTATCTGCGCAACCAGCGCGGCCAGACCGCCGTCGCGCCCTACTCCACCCGCGCCCGCCCCGGCGCCCCTGTCTCGGCGCCGCTCGCCTGGGACGAACTCGCCCCCGGCATCGGCCCGGCCCATTTCACCGTGCTCAACCTGCCGACACGGCTGACGGCCCTGAAGCAGGATCCCTGGGCCGATTTCCGCAAGGCGGCGGCGCCGCTGGAAACCGCGCGCACGGCCAGGGCGCGTGCCCCCGGCAAGGACGGCAAGTGAGCGCCGGCGGATCGGGTTGACGAAGGCAGCGGGCGCTCAACCCTTCTTCGGCTTCGTTTCGGCCGAGAGGCTGCGCTTCAGCGCGTCGAAGATGCTGACGACATTGTCCTCGCTCTTCGGCCTCGGCTTGGCGAGCGCGGGCTTCTTGCCCTTCTTCTTGGCGGCGATGATCTCGAGCAGCTTCTCCTGGACGGGGTCGCTGACGAGGGACGGCGACCATTCGATGGTCCGCGCCTCGATCAGCGCCTGCATCATCTCCATCAGCTTGGGATCGCCCTCGGCGCCGCCGATCGCCTCGAAATAGGCGCCGGATTCGCGGATCTCGTCGCCGAAATGCAGGGTCCAGAGCTCGATGCCCTTGTCGCGCGGCTTCAGCATCACGGCGCGCTCGCGCCGGTAGAGCACCAGCCGCGAAATGCCGACCGTCCCGGTCGAGCCCATGGCGTCGCGAATGACCGCGAACGCCTCCTCACCGACAGGATCGTCGGGCACGAGGTAGTGCGGCTTGTCGTACCAGATCCAGTCGACGTCCTCGCGCGGAACGAAGCTCTCGATGTCGATGGTCCGGGTGCTCTCCAGCGCGACGGAGGCGATCTCGTCATCCTCGAGCAGGAGATAGTCGTCCTCGCCGCGCTCGTATCCCTTGGCCTGGTCGTCGTCCTCGACGACGTCGCCGGTCTCGCCGTCGACATACTGGCTGACGACGCGATTTCCGGTGGCGCGGTTCAGCGTGTGGAAGCGCACCTTCTCATTGTCGGTCGTCGCCGGCACCATCGCCACCGGACAGGTCACGAGCGAGAGCTTCAGATAACCCTTCCAAAACGACCGTGGCGCCATGATCTACCCTCGGCTCAAGAACCAGAGCGTTCGACCATTCCAGCAACACCGGACGGCCCCAACCCGTTGCCTTCTCCGCATTTTTCGCGAACCAGCTTCTAACGCAAACGCCGCCGATGCGAGAAGCCTCGGGCGGCTGCGTTCGAGACCATCAACGCCGGACGCCGACACTGGTTCCAGAGGTCGCGAGTTCCCGGCCAAGTAGTGGCGAAGGATTGAAGCCCGACGCCATGCGCCTGCGCCTGCCCATGCAGACCGCGCCCGAACTCGACGACCAATACCTGGAAGTCTAGCTTCAACGGGACGCCTCGGAAATTGACGGCAGAGAAAAAACAAGCAACGGTAGCAGCCAATTCGTTGAAGCGAACCTGTCGTTGCAACAAAACCAGGCCGCTAAATGCCTTCGGGGGCACCATGAAACAGGCACCGGCACACCGGCACTTCAGTATCAGCCCATCGTCCATTGCGTTGGCTTTGACAATCACAATCGCATTTCTAGTGACCATGCACTCTCTCATCATGATGTGCTGGTACACGAGAGCCTGCGGTATTGCGATGCTGCCAATAGATCGCGCCGGACATCTGTTCGACCTCAATCGTGAGATGAACATTCCAACCTGGTTTTCTATCGTTCAACTATTCGCGACGGCCTGTACTCTGGCTGTTGCTGCATGGGTACAGCGCTTAAAATCGCTCCCCTCTGTCGCATGGTGGGGTCTGGCAGCGATGTTCTTCTACATGTCGCTTGACGAGGCAACGGACATGCATGGCCTGTGGCGGGCTGAGGGCTACGTTATCCCCGGCACCAGCCATCCCTTTTTCTCGTGGATCATACCTGCGGCTTTTGTCGTGGGTATTGTTGGCGTGATTTATGTTCGCTGGCTAGTCGCGCTGCCTCGACGCACAGCAGTACTATTCTTCATTGCAGGCACGGTATTCGTGACTGGCGCGCTGCTCTTCGAAGGGATCGGCGCATTCCTGGCCGACGAAACCTTCTTCAACGCGTCCTATCTATTCGCCTCAACGATCGAAGAGACGCTGGAATTGGCCGGCATCCTGATCATGATTTATGCAATACTTGATTATCTTCAGACCCAAGGCGTCAAATTTGCGCTCGCGCCTGAGCCAGCCAACTGAAAGTTCCCACGAATTTGCCAGGAACACGGGCTGGCTCGCCTTCGTCGATCGGGAGAACGACGCCGGCCACGCCTTCTTCAAGGCACTCGCCTGGACCTATCGCGGCCTCGACGACGAGATGCACCGGTTCGAGCTTCCGGCCGACTGAGCCCCGCGCGGCAATGGCTCAGGCCTCGGCGTCCTCGGGTGTCGCGGGCCGGTCCTTGGCCCAATAGTGGTCGCGAATGTTCCGGGCATTGCGGATCACGAAGGTGGCGATCTCGGGATCGCCGCCCTCGAAGGTCTCGGTGTCGGCGCCGCACAGGCGCAGGAACAGCTGCTGATGCGCGTGGGCGACGAAATATTCGTAAGCCGGCGACGGCTCGTCGAAGCCGGCGCAGCGCAACGCCTCGGCCGCCCGTTCACTGGCGGCCCGGATCGCGGTCTCGATCGCGGCCATCATGGCCTGCTCCACCCGCTCCTGTATTTCCGCATGGCGTCGTTCCGCAGGCGTGAGAGCGGGACAGGTCGTGTTCAAGCTCGCGTCTCCTTGCTGGAGCACCATGACTGGCGCGGCATCGGACGGGTCAGCCCCGCCGGAGCGCCGTCCAGCACCGTTCGGCGAGGTCGAGTTCGCGCGCGAACGTCGGCGTTCGGCGAACGCAATACTATCACGATATTAAGCGGAAAATGGTGCGCCCCGCCGGGTGATGATGAGAACTATGTCTACGCTATAGCTCTCTAAATGCACCCCGGACATTGCGCGGGTATTCAGACGCTTTCACTCTTGACATAAGGCATTGAAAATCAAAGGAAGTACCAGAAGATATCAGCTTTCAAGTCTGGTCATAGAGCACGCCCAAAACCCGGCGCGCAGAAACCATCGCCGGCGCGCTGGCGGCACCGTCCAATACCTCGGTGGCAACCACCATCGACGACCCAAGGCCGCCGATCGTCTCGAACTGGCGGAGGTGAGCGAGGCTGCCAGAAAGGCTTGCGCCAACGCGCTTAAAGATGCTTGTCCCGTCGTCGAGCGTAACGGCGGCGAGTTTCCCTTCCCATGCGTCGAGTTCGCTTGGGGTCAGTTCCGCACCGCCCAGAATGATCTGGCCGGGTAATGCAAGGGGCACGGCGCTGTCTTCGCGGATCCGGTAAGCGACCTCGATCCGACCGAGTTCCTGCACCATGTCGATTGCCGTCGCTTCGCCACCACCGGATGGCGGAGCCATATCGGTGAAAATCGCGCCAACGATGCGAAACAGTCGAACCTTACTCTCGTCATAGGTCATCGTCGGGCGCGGGATTCGGGGATCAGGCGTTTGCGTCGCGAGTGAAATACCAAGTGAGCCGGGTGCCTTGAGCAGCCGCCGCGCCAGCACGTTACCCTGATGCCGAGCAATCACGAGGTTTCGGTCGCGGCCGGGATAGGCTTCCGCCTCGACGATTGCGACCGCGCCGGATGGAACTGCGAAGCCCAGTGTCTCGCCTCGAACGTAGAACAAAGCCTTTCCGTCGAACCATTCGCCGTTGAGTTGTTCGGTGGCCATGTCCTGGGAGCCGCCGGCCGGTACCGAGCGGGAGAAGGCTGCAATGTCGGGGCAGATCGGCACCGAAAATGTAGGTCGCGCCATCGTTGGCAGAGACACGACGTTGGTCTCCGAGGCATCGGTCGGCGCCAGCGGTTCACGCCAACGATGCAATCGGAACTGCTCGTGCACCTTCTCGATCCCGGTCCGCAGTCGAACGAATGCCGGTTCGACGTCTTTCACATCGACATACGTGATGGATGCCCGTTCGCTGTGATGGGCCTTGTTGAGGACGCGTCGTGGATCCGCCCCATCGACTAGCCCAGGGTCACCGACGAAACGCCGCAGGACCGGATTGGAGAACAACTCGCCGCCGCCATTGGTTATCAGCGCGCGCAGTCGATCAAGCAGAGGGAAGAGGGTGAGCGCCTGCGTCGATGTCGCGTGGGCCGGCTCCGCCAAATCATCGAACAGATCGCCTAGACGTGCTTCGATAAAGACGCGCAGGTTAGATGCATAATCCTGTGCCGCGACCGCTGAATCCGGATTGTTGATGAATGCCTGCCGGAGCCGGTCGACCTCCTCGATGGTCGGCGACAAGCTCAGGGTCGGATGGACGCTGTTGACAGCGTGAACAGAGAGATGCTGGACACGATCGGCCATACGATTCTCCGCAACGACTGAACGGGCGAAACGGCGATCGTGGGTGGTGATGAGCAGTTGGGCGCCTGCCTCGGCAACTGCGGCAAGCCCATGCGCCAGTCTCTGACGGTTGTCGTGATCGAGCAATTCCTGCGGATCGTCGAGAATGAGCAGCGAAAGCCCGCCACGCGTTGCAAGCACATGCTCCCGGAAAGCGAGAAAGAAGCCGAACAGTGCACCGCGCAGAGCGGAGGCGTTGGAAATGTGCTGCGCTGGCGCGGTGACGCCCTCGCGGCCGACCTTGAGGTCCAGCACACCTCGCGCATTCATGTCCGTACCGATGAGGTCGGGCGCAAAGGTCGTGGCATTGCGATAGATCGCGCGGCGCCAGTATTCAGACCGATTGTGGAGTTTGCGGCGCAGCGTGTCGACCTGCGTCTGCGCCAAACCGCCGAGCGGAACGAGAAGGTTGAGCGCCGTGACCGCCCGCGCGCAAGCCGCGATACGGTCTTTTTTGGCGTCACAGTCTTTGCGCGCGGCTTCCATTCGGCGCACCTGTTCGCTCGCTGAATTGAGCGGGGCGACGCCTTCCACGATCCGAAGAAGCGAGGTCAAGCGCCTGCCGATCGCCCGATCTGCGTCTGCATCCCCATCGCCGCCGCGTCGCACCGTGTGCACAAAGGCTGTCAGCGCCATCCCGTTCTGCTCCCGCCATTCAGCGAAAGCCAATGCACGCACGATGCGATCGATCATCTGTTGCAGCCGGGCAGAGCCTGCCTGCAAAGCGGCGGGCAGCGATCGACCAGCCGGTTCCTGAAATTCTGGAAGTGCGGCAAGCCGTGCGTCGATCAACGCAACGGCATCAGTGCGTAACGTCCCCAAGGTGCCGCGGAACGGTTCCGTTGCAAAAAGATCGTCAGCCAAACCAGCCCGAAGCAGCGCGGCAGGAGAGGTGGGCAGGTCATGGCGCACTTCGCCACTTATCGCCGGCGGCAGTTCCTGAAGGAGGCGCCCGCACCAATGCGCCGACCATTCGGCGATCGTCCGCGCAATCACCTCCCGGTCGCGTGCTGCCTCGACGAGATGATCGGTTACGGGCACCCCTGTCACCGGATCGCACGCGCCGTGAAGTTGACCGACGCAAACGGGGCAAGTGCCGTCGTCGATATGGTCATGATCGTGCATCCACGCCGATACCTTGGCATAGAGTTGGGCACGACGCGCCCGATCGGGATCGGCAGCCAACGTCGACAGCGTCGCGGCTTCAGCCTCCACCTGCGCCAGCAATTCAACGACTTTGGCGGTCTCGGCAGCGTCCACCTTCAGCGCGGAAAGGCGGGTAATCGACGGCAATTCGCCGATGACCTTTAGCCCTTCGATTGCCGGGCGAATGCTGGCTTCAAGATCGTCGCGGGCCTGCTTGTTCTCCGCGTCAAACCCTGTACCGAGCACCTCTTGCGCTTCGCTCAATGCCTTGGCTTTGAGTTCGACGAAATGCTTCGCGATTTCAGCGATTCGTTCTTGTGCGCCTTCGGCATCTACCGTCGGCCGGTCTCCTTCAAATGCGATACTCGGTGTTTCGGTGAGGATTGCGGCGAGGTCGTCGGCCGCTTGCTGATAGCGGCCCGCGATCTCCACTCTCTGCTTTTCAAGCTCGGGCGTCGCGGTCTTGGCAAGACGACCGGCCATCTTTTCGGCGTGCCGCGCGAGGTCCACGAGGTCAGCCAGACCAGTCAGTCGTGCCACCGCTTCGCCCAGCTGAGATGTCGAACCGACCGAAAGGAACGGCAGCAATGCGGGCATGATCGTAGCGATCCGCCATGCGATAGGATCGATGCCCGTAGCGCCCAGATCAGGAGGCGTTTCGTTAATCTTGCCGCGAGTCGTGCGGATTTGTGAACGACGTAGCGGTGGCAATGGGGTGCCAGTCGAATCCAAAAATGTCAGTTCGACCCAGCTATCTGCGGGGATCGGCTGGCCATCCGCGGGAAGCTCGGCCGATTTGGGCGGCAACGGGGTGATCGCCGACATAGGGTGCGTCGTGGTCGCGCCATCGTCACGCAAAATCTCACATGCAAAATCCAGCGGCCCCTCTTCTGGCGGCCGCTGCGACCGGATCAGGTGGCTGGTCAGGCACCAGACAATCGCATTGGCGATCGAGGTCTTGCCCGAACCGTTCACGCCTTCCAGCAGCGTCACGGGCTTTCCCGGTTCAAATACGAAAGATGCCGGCGGGGCGCTTGGTCGGCCATAGGCGTGTAACCCCGCGAAGCGGTGCGCCTCGACCTTCACCAGACGCAAAGTCTTGATGGCGCGGCTACCACCGTCCTCGGCCGATGCTTCGATCGTCGGCGGAGGCGTGCCGATCATGTCTATGATCGCCTCGGTATCTCCGGCCGACAGATTTGCCTGCCATCTGCCATGATTTTGCCGATACCAGTCGAGGACCGCCCGCGCGTCATCCGAAGCCATCGCGAGTTCATCGCCACCGCCGAGAGCCACGGCACGCCCACCGACCAGATCGGCGAGCAGGGCGTCGATTGTCAGCAGATGAATGTCACGCGGTGCTGGCGCGTCGTCGGCCATAATTCCCCCTTCTTCAGCTATACTGCTGATTGATTCCTTTTATCGCATCATGATCTGAATTTATTCAATAGATATTAGAAAAATCGCGAACCTCGCCAAATAGTACGCCACCATTATTTTGCCTTCGCCGGAATAGGCTTGGCAGCAGCTCCATGAAGCCAGTCGACCCAATTTCCGAGGAAAGCGCGATAATCTTTCATCGTGATCTGAAGAAAATGGAGGCCCACGACGGCACGATCTTTCTGCTTTGTACTAACAAAGCAGAACCTCGTAACTGGCGCCCCTTCCGTCGTTTGGCCTTGGCTATCGAGGTATAGGACGCCTCCGTGCGCCAACCCGTTACGCAGAATGCTGCAGAATGTTTCCGTGGCTAACGCGCCGGCGGCGGTTAGCGCGAGGTCTGCGGCAAGAGCTTGTTGAATGTCCATCGGCAGACCTTGCTTGGAAAGATCTGGTAGTGCCGCGTCCTTTGGCAAATAATGATATCGCCACGCGCCTACGTTATAGAATGGTGCCTTGGCGACAGCGCTCTCACCGATATCCGCCTTTACCGCTCTTGCTAATGTGGCGTCGAGAACGGCATCATTGAGATGGCCGACCGCTCTGCCCTTTTGCGGCTTCCATATCCTCTCGATGGGCAAATTCACCATTGGCGTTGAGAGCGCCAAGAGGAATGATGCGTTCAACGGAAGAATCCGTCCATCGGATTTGTTCGAGACTAAAGGCCAAAGCTGTTCAAGAAGTATCTGGCATCTGCGAGGAACGTCGATGCTGAAATTTTGTGGATTACCCATGTGTCCCCGACCCCGTCGTTCAACTATTATATCAACGTCCTGGGCTTGGTCTCAGGTCCCCGGTGGACGCACGTCGTTTCCGAAGAGGTTGGGTTGCTCCAAGGCATCCTTCTCGACCTGTTCAGTCATCGCCTGGGCAGATGCGATAGTTGCGCCAGAGGTTGATTTCCATGCATTCGCGAATCGTTGACGATCGACATTTGCATAGTCGAGAAGTGCTCCGAGCATCGATTTTGTTTGGACGCTGAGACCATCAAACGTCGGCAGCGCGATGTGGTAGCTCGCCATTTCAAGCTCGCGCCCGGTCACGAAAAGCTGGTCCGATTTGAGGAGCCGTACCGCTTGATCCGCGACGATTTCGGCTGGGATTTGATCCAGATCCCGCTTTAAACCGGCTTCTACCGCCATAGCGGTTCCCCTGCCACCGGGCGCGTATTTTTCGACCAGTGCCATAGCCAAGCGAAGCGTCTGCTGCCCATCGTCATTGCCCAATGCACCCAGCCGCACAGCCCTCAGGATCAAGTCCCGCCTCTCGTCTATTGTCCGAAATGCCGCACCGACGCTTACGTAATCGAGGCTCTGGCAAGCGATGGCCCCAGCAAGGTAGGCCAAGCGGCCAGCCGAGCGAGCAGCCTGTGAATCCGGATGATAAGCAACGGCGGCCGCGGCCAACCGAGAGAAGCCTTCCAAAGCTCTGACTGCGGACGGAGCGCCAAACCCCTCCGATAGAGACGACAGTATATCAAACCGTGCCTCCTGAAGGTTCTTGTTTCGGAAGCTCTTATCCACGGCCTGCAATTCGGCGATCAGTTGCTCATCACCCATTCGCTCCGGATAGAGAACAGCCTGACTGTTCTGAATGCGTTGAATGTCTGTGCCATCGATTAGTTGAAGGTCCAGCTTCTCTGCCACGGACCGTAGATTTTTACGCTTATCGGTCGTTGCAACATATGCACCATCAACGTCGAGCGCATCGGCCAGTCCGCTTGTCCAGAAAATGCGCTCAACTGCCTTTGGACGTTGCTTGTATTTGATGTCGCAAATCTGCACCCGGCGAGATGTGCCGGTTGGACGCTCGTATAACCAAAGGTCAACGTCAGTGAGGTCTTCATCCGCAAAACGAAACGGAACCCCGCGAATGACGAAGAACCCAGCACGCAAGAAGTAGGCGCGCAGAACCTCCTCCAAGACGGCCCCTTTGGGTGTTTGTACTTTATCGTTCATCACAGCACCCGCCCGCCGCGAACGGCCTCAAGCACGTCCCGCGTCGCTCGCTTGCTCAACGGGGATTGGTTCTTACGAATTGATGTTCGGCTTTCCTCGGGACCGACGTATCCTGCCATGGGCGCGCTCGGCAGATCGGCTAGAGATTGGGCATAGGCATTACCCTGCGTGAGTACCTGCAACGCAAGCTCGCCTACCTCCCTCTTAAGTAGCCGCAGATAGTAGCGATTAGAATAACTCGCGTCTCGCCGGAGCTTAACGACGCCGTTGACCTCAAGAACCCGATAGTCTTGCCCGATAGAAGTTGTCGGTCCAACCTCACGGCCGGATATCAGCTTGCTCACAAGTGCAGGAAGCTGCGTGATCCTGCCTTGGGAGGATGGTCGAGAAATCATGCCGTAGGTGAGCGCTGCCACAAGCGATTTAGCCATGTCGAAGCAATCATCCACCATCGGATCGACAAACTTATGAAAGGCGGCTGGTGCAGTGACGTATACATGGCTGCCCTGCTCGTTCGTGACCTCGTTGAGATCATAGACGGCTGCCGCAACCAGCTTTTCAAAGAGCGGCTTCGACAGAACGTGCTCAACGTGCTGTACGCTCAAGCATCCGCTCTTCGACAGTTGTTCGGAGATTTCGCTAATTAGACGCTGTTCGGCATCGTCGAGCGAGGTCAGTACCTTTTGGGTTTTTGCGACGGACGACCGGCGGAAAAGGTTGCCGTTGAACAGCAACCGGTCGTTGCCATCGCCCTCCTTATCGACGAACCCAATGCCCTCAGCGCGATCGAGAAAATCGTCGACCTGGGCATTCGTGAGCTTGTGCGTATCGCCAATCCGTTGAGAGACATCGGCGCGCCGGATGGGCGCTTCCGAAGCGACTTCCGCCAAGGTGATTGACGCTTCTTCGTAGGTGCTCGGCTCAGCCTCGTTGTAGATGTCAGTGGCGTGCCCAAGCGAACCGCGCGTCGTGACGCCCAGAATAGAGATGTCCTCCTTGGACTGATCGATCAAGCGCTTACGCTCAAGAACTTGGAGAAGCCCGTTCAGCTCCAAGCGGGGATCGAGGCCCGAGGCCACAGCGATGGCGCGGGCTTCAACCTTGGTGACAGTAGCTTGGTTTGTCTGGCCAAGTTTCGTAAGGAGGGTAGCGGCTTTCGCTGCTTCGTTGATAGCGGGAAACTCCGCTGGTCCGTTCACATCCAGAACGAGCTTGCGACCATGGTGAATTACCCACGCGCCCTTGATTTCCCTGTCGCTCGCCGTTCCCATAAGCCCCCCTTCGAATTTTTGTACGAATTTGTTCAGTCTATTCCAAGCTTATTGAAGAATATCTTGTTTCTCATCTCTGCGTCCCGAAGAAGCTTAGTCCAGCTTAAAACCTCCATATAAAGACTGTTGTTGCCGAACCATCGAAACCATCCAAGCCCGTCAGGCATAGGTGTGAAATCTTTTTCGAACTCAAGCCATTTTCTGACCTTGGCGGTGAGGTCGCAAACTACGTATCCGTAGAATGGCGTCGTACCGTTGACGACAATGTCTCGTCCTGTAGGAGTCTTGAACTTTCCCTCTCGAATTTGGTTCACATAGCGAACGATCTGCTGAATCGGATCTTCCTTTGATGAAGGGTCAGCAAAATTGTCGCGCTGCGGCTTCTTGAACTCGAAAATCGTGATGGGATTGCTGGCCTCGTTCTGCCCCCGAAAAGCCACGCGCCGATTGTAGATGGTGATATCTGTTCTGTCGCCATTGGCTCTGTTTAGCGGCTTGTCGGAAGAAACGTAGGACGAGAAATTCAGTCGTTCATCCAGCATCCAAAGATTATGCGCATCGTAGTCGAGGTCTTCTGAGTCCTTCTTGCGCCGCATGATGATGTCATGCACGTCGCCTTCCGATTTGTGTTTTCCACCGGCATCGATTTCCAGAGACTTGGAGAATAGGTCGAGAACACACTTTCTCATGGAAACGTAGTGGATGAGATCATTCTTGCTGGTGTCGGAAATGCTATCCATGAGCTGATTAATCTTTTCACCTAGCTCATCGAAGTTTTCCGATTTCAGCAGTGCGGCGACCTGTGACCGCGTCCGGATTTCCTTTTCGTATTTCTTTTTTTGAAGATGAAGCTCGATATCCTGATTGGACGGCCGCATGGGTAAGGCGTCGAAATCGACCTCATTCGCGAGCGTCCGATGCCAGGGTGCATCGGCCGAAACATAGTCGGCGATACGCGCCTGCTTGCGCCTCTTCCGCTCGGTAATTTCCGAACCGACTGCCGACTGAGCGATTTCTGCGGCCCTCTGCTCTATCTCGCTTTGGGAAATGCCGTTGAGCAGATCGTTATCGGTCTGAAAGCGGAACTCGCCTCTTTCGAGAGATACGTTGTCATTCAGGTAGTCGCTAAAGACATAGGACTTGACGACAAAGTTGCGCCCTTTGGACAGGTCTTGTTCGGGACCGGTGTCATAGAACTCTTCGGCAAACTCAGGGATATAGGTTTGAAGCGGGTTGTCAGTCACTTCGCGCCGGTGCGCGACTAGGCTGACTTTGCTCTTGGCCGACCTCGGAGCATAGAGTTTGAAAACGCGGACCTGGAACTCTTTGGCCTCTTCGTTGCTCGTGAGCGTGAAGGTGCCGTGCTCGACACTCATCTCGACGATCTGGCTGTCCCCCTTACCCAAATAATCGTTGAGCGAGACGCCGCCAGCCGGCTCCTTCGCCTCCCTGATCACGATACGCGGACACACCCGCTCTTTATCCACGAAATACGGCAGCAGCCGTTCGACGATCACACGACTGACGGTCTCAAGGCGCTTGTCCGGGAATCTGACCGACTTAATGCCGGAAATCTCAACGGCAGTACCGGTCTCCCGCTTTTCTGAAGCGGACGTTTGCTCGTCAACGATGATATCCTTGTCGAGGCCCATCCTGAAGGATCGATGGTGAAACGCATCGCCAACGGCGAAGGTGCTCGTCACCTTCACATGGTTGAAATACTTGAGGCAGGTGAAACGGCCGAACCCCTTACCGCCATCGGCGATCTTCTGTTCAGTATAGAGGGTATCAAATGAATCCCGGTTGCTCTTTGTAAAGCCGACCCCGTTGTCCTTGACGATAAACCCGTCGATATCCTCAAGACGGTCAATGATGTCTGCCTGTCCGCTTCGAAGGATTTCGATCTGGATCAGGCCATTCTTGACGCCCTTTTGGTCGATTGCCTGAATGGCGTTTACCACTAACTCCACCAGCGGCGTGTAAACATTGGTGCCAGAACGGATATTCTCGACCAACCGCCTGACGTTGACATTGCTCATGCCAGCTCCCTCGCATCCGTCGAGCTAAAGTCTTGCCCTTCTCTGGACAGGCTCGCCGATGTCATTCTTCTTTCCCTCTCGTTTCTCGCTGCGAAGCTCTGGCGGCGGAAGACGCTATGCATTCGCGGACGTACTCGCGCATGAACTCTCGAAGCACTTGTGCCGCTGGGCGATCATGGACTTGGCACGCCGCGACGAATTCGTCCCGCAGATCCCGGTCCAACCTGATGCGCAACCCGACATCTTTTTTGGTCATGTGGGAAGTGTACCCAATGGATACACATCCGCAAGAGAGATCATTCCACAAGGAACGGCGGTCCGGATGCCAGTGTCTCCAGTCCTGCGCGTTGCTACATCCTGATCCAGTTAACGCGCTCGATCTCGACTTTGCTCTGGCCGAACTGGCTGCTTGCCTCGTCTACTTCAAGATAGTCACTAAGGGCGTTGCCCTCGCGCCAGCAAGGTAAGTGGAACCGTCCGGGGCGGTATCCCCGGCCTTCCGCGCTTCGCTTGTGCAGACCGGGTGATCCCCCTCCACCCCGGCCGCCCTTGCTCGTTGCTACCCCAGTCTCGGCGACGGCCAGAAGGTCAGGCGCGGCGTTCCGCTTCGCTGACCTTCAGACCCGAGGATCAGAGACATGACCAACGTATCCGACAGTACCCCCCGCATCTATGTCGCTTGCCTTGCCGCCTACAACAACGGCTATCTGCATGGCGCTTGGATCGACGCGGATCAGGACGCGGACCAGATTAGGGGCGCGATTGCCGCGATGCTTGCCCGTTCCCCTGTCGAGGACGCGGAGGAATACGCCATTCACGATTACGAGGGCTTCGAGGGCGTCAGCATCTCGGAATATGCCGGCATCGACATCGTGGCGCGGATGGCCAGTTTCATCGCAGAGCATGGCGCACTTGGCGCGGGCCTGCTGGAGCAGTTCAGCGGCGACATGGACCAAGCCGAATCCACGTTGGAGGATTGCTATCATGGTCAGTTCGCCAGCCTCGCCGACTACATGGAGGAATTGACCACCGAGAGCGTCACGATCCCCGAAGCGCTGCGCTACTATGTCGATTGGGAGAGGATGGCGCGCGACGCCGAGATGGGCGGCGACCTGTTCACTATCGAGACCGCGCACGGCGAGGTCCATGTGTTTTCCAACAGGTGAAAACATGACTGCCTGTCCGTCCTCATACGGGCAGGCGTCGCGGAGTCGCCGGGCTGTCGCCAAAAATACCAAAAATGATCGGGTTAGCCGCTCAAGGTATCTGCTTTGAGCGGCTTCTATATTTCCAGTGATGATTGAACCTCTTCTTGCCGGGCGCTGCCCAGCATCCCGGCTCGGGGAGGTGACGCCATGCTCAACATCGATTGGCGATCACCGGCGGCATACGGGCACACAAAGCACATCCCTGCCGCTGGTTTCGCTTGGGAATACCTGCGCCGCAACGACGAATATCGTCGGGACTGCCGGACCATCGCATTGACCGCAGGGGCGGCTGCCCGCGACCTCGAAGAGTTCGCGCATCGCTGGGGTTTGCGATTTCCCGTGCGATCCCGACGCGCCGCATGATCGGCAATCGCCGATCTGGAGTCCGCGCCTTCAACCGCAAGCCGTGATGTTGTCGCCAGTCAATCACAAGGACGACGACACCGAACCGGTACTGACGTTGGCGCATCTCGACGGCCTCGATATGCGCCGCGCTGCCGATGGCTGGCACGGCATCTGGCAGGCGGACGGCGTTGCGCATCAATTCTGGCTACCCGTGGCCGTGCCGGACACCGCCGCATTTTACGCCGTCACGCTACCGATGGACGCCTTTCTGGAGCTGCGCGCTCACGCTGTCCGTCGATTCTGGCGGTCCCTCAATGGCCGCGCGCCCGGTCCCGACTTCCGGGCGATCCCCGCCCAGCTCCGGCAATGGCACATCCTGTCCCTGCGTGCGCTCGACGCACGGTTCCGCGGCGAAAGCTACCGCACCATCGCCAAAGTCCTGCTCGGCTTTCGCGGCAGGAAGGAGGATTTTGAGAACGACCCGCGCAAGAACAAGGCCCGCCGCCTAGTTGCGCATGGCATCAAGATGATGCGCGGCGGCTATCGCCTGTTGCTTCATTACCCGATCAAACCCTGCAAGCGTTAATCGTCTGCGAGCCCTATCTGTCGAAAATCGTGTCGCAAATTTGTGCCACTTACGACAATGACATGCAACACGGAAACCCCTTGCTTCTCCGAGACCGGCCGATCTGTTAGAGAATTTTAGAAATTGCGTGACGGTGATGGTATTTGCCGGTCAGATCGATAGGGGCCGTTAAAAATAGCACTTACGCTTCTCGCCCCCTATCTCGCAAGGGATGCAATTTCGAGAATGACGGAGTTTGGTGGTTCTGCCACTGCCAGCCTGTGTTTCATTTGCCGTGGTAGCTGTCGTCTAATATCAAAAAAGCTCGTCCAACATCAGGTGGAATAGCAGCTTGCTTGGATCTGGCTTAGGAACGCCGTACCGGGCGAAAAACCTGTCCTGTAACGCCTCATCGAACTCTCCGAGACAGTTCCAGAGTATCGCCAAATCTTGGTAGCGGTCGGCAATACCGACACGGCCTGCGTCGATACAGCCGATTACCACACCATCCACCATAAGAAGGTTATCGAGCGAGAAGTCCCCATGTGTGACAACCTGATCGGCCATGAAAGGCAGGTGTCGATGCATTTCCTGCCAAACCTGTTCTGCTGTCCAGCCTTCGCGTTCCTCATCGAAATCGTCTTCTTCGACCAAGCCGGCGTCGATCCGTTTGCGCGCCAGTCCGAGTCGATAGCTATGATCGCTGGTAAATGGACATTCGCTGATCGGAATTGCATGTAGCGTCCGAAGGAAGTCCGCCAGCGCATCAACAATGGTCGTTCTCTCCTCTGGACGCGCTTCCAGAGCCTGATATGCGGTTTCACCTGCCAAGGCCGTCATAAGGAGCCAGGCTTCGTCGGTAGTGCTGACGAAATGCGTGACGGTGGGAACCGCGATGTGGTTGGCCATCCAACGCAGTCTAACCATCTCATCCACGAGATCATTGGCAACGGTATCGCGACCATGCTTCAGGAAGAGATCGGGTGCACCTGCCTTGCCGTAGAGCCGATATACCACTCCCCCGGACTCACCGACATTATTCCGCGCCCACGAATATCCCTTCACCTCTTCCGATAAACCCGCCGGCACTGGCATCGCCACGCAGTTTACTTCCCTATATTCATCCATAGCTTGCCTATATTCATCCATAGCTTGCGTAAATCTACTTGCGGGTAGTTGTCGCAACAATCCCGAAATCTGCGACAAGAAACAAGCTGAAATTGTCTCCGATCTTCATACCTTGTTGGCTACCGCCTGCTCCAGAATCTTCCGATAGCCTTCACGCGACAGCCATTGCGCGCGCTCCAGATGACTTTGCCAGCATCGGCGCGACCGAAGTTCCTCGGCGACGGGATCGCGGTGCAGCACGATCCGCGCGACCTCCTTCCAGTCCGCATCTTCGGCCTTCGCATCGAGAAGGCGCAGATACGTCACGAAATGCCGTTCGTCATAGACGGTTATGCTGTCGCCTGTCGGCGCGATGTCGTCCACATCGGGATCGAGTTCGACGGGAACCCGCATAGTCATTCCCCGTATCCGAGAGATTTTTGTCTGCGGTGCGCCCCCGCAAACGATTCTCTCTGACTCTTGGTGATCGGGGAGTTCGAAACCGTCACGAAACGGCCCCATGGCCTTTAGCTCGGAAAGCCTGTTGTATACGCCACAGGCTCCCCGACCATAGGTCAAGGAGTTGGTGCCGTTCTGGCCAGCACCAGCCATTCGTGAGGGGTTTCGACGCCCCAGAGCAGCGCGTCTGCTCCGCCTACATTCCTAGCCGAACCGTGCGCAAATGTCTTTGCCTATTCGGCATGGCAGGCGTTGAGCCGCTGAAATCCCTCATCATATTGGACGCGCGCCGCCCCGAAGGGGGGTGCCGTTAGCGCATAGGCGCAAATGCGGCACGCTACGCGCCGCCGATCCCCCGCCATGGTTCGCCACAGTCCGCTGCCGCCCCCGGCAGCCCAATCCCGACTGGAGGTGATCCATGCCCAACCCGCTTGCGGGCCTGCCGCCGCGCCTGCTGCGCACCAAGGAAGCCGCCCGCTTCCTCGGGATATCCATCCGCACCCTTGAGAAGCATCGCACCTATGGCACCGGCCCGACCTATCGCAAGGTCGGCGGGCGCGTCCTCTATACCGTCCGCGATCTGGAAGACTGGAGCGCGGCGGGCGAGCGCAAATCCACCCGCGACAAGACCGCCGGCACCGTCTTTCCCGCGCGTCCGCTTACGCCCGAAGAACGGGGCGACTGCTAGATGCTGCGCGAGGACGACCACGATCCCGCACAGCCGACCGAGGACAGCGAGCGTAGCCGCCTAGACCCCTTCGTGGTCGCAACCGGCGACGCGCCGCCGCGCGACCAGCGCGACTTGATGGAACGGCCGTTCTTCTCGCTGGCGAAGACCCCGCGCACCAAGCCGATTCTTTACAAGGCCGCCGACATAGAGGTGCAGGTGTTCGGGATGCCCGAGCACGGCATGGCGACCATATGGGACGCCGATGTGCTGATATGGGCGGCCTCGCAGATCGTTGCGGCCGAGAACAACGGCCTCACCACTTCGCGCTTTGTCCGGTTTACGCCTTACCATCTGTTGCGCGCCATCGGGCGGCCGACCGGCAATCATCAATACCGGCTTCTGAAAGCCGCGCTGGCGCGGCTGCAATCGACCGTCATCGCCACCACCATCCGCAACGGCCCGCATTGGCGTCGCCGGCAATTCTCATGGATCAACGAGTGGGAGGAAATGACGACGCGCGCCGGCCGCGTCGAGGGCATGGAGTTCGTCCTGCCCGAATGGTTCTACAACAGCGTCATCGACCGTTCGCTGGTCCTGACCATCGACCCGGCCTATTTCCGGCTGACTGGCGGCATCGAGCGATGGCTTTACCGCGTCGCCCGAAAGCACGCCGGGCACCAGCGCCACGGCTGGGTTTTCGAGGTCGCGCACCTTCACCAGAAATCCGGCAGCCTCGCCCGGCCGTCCGACTTCGCGCTCGACCTGCGCCGGATCGCGGCCCGCCAGCAACTTCCCGGCTACCTGCTCCAGATCGAGCGGGAAGACGGCCGCGAGTTGCTGCGCATCCGCCCCGAAAGCTTGTCCACAGGCACTGTTGATAACCCTGTTAATGCCATCGGCAGATCAGGCGCACGGGGTATCGGCACATCAGGCGCACGACTATCGGCAGATCAGGCGCACGAACCGCAGCTAACGCTTTGGCCTGAAACGCGGAATCCGACCGCTAACTTATCTAACAGAGAATCTAACTCTCTTTGTTTGACGCGCGCGCAGGCGAAGCGTGGTGCCGGTTCTGCCCGAAGGGGCGAGCCATGAGGGCCGCGCTCGACGCGCTGTGCCCGCGCAGCCCCCAGCACATCCCCGGAGACGAACAATGACCCGTCGCGCCCACCGCAGCGCGCACGGCCGTCCGCTGCCGGACGGGCCTGCGCCCTTCACCACATTGGTCGAGCTGACCTTCGAGAAACGCAAGGTCGAGCACTGGATACGCTTCGGCCGCAAGACCTACGAGCAGATCATCGACCGTCGCCGCAGCGTCGTCGGTTTCGCGCCGAGCAGCGTCTTTGCCTTCGTGCGATGGGCGAAGGGCGAGCACGGCACTGTCGTTTCCCGCATCGACATCGTGCGCGCCATCGGCCGGGGCGAGCCGTTCCAGACATTGCCGTTCGTGCGCCCCGGCGGCGAAATCCTGTTGCGCCTCGATAGCTGGCCCAAGGTGCAGCGTGCGCTTGTAGCTATCGACGCCGTGGATGCGCTCGGCCTCGATCCGGCCGATGCCTCGCCGGATCACTGGCGGCACGTCCACAACCGTTTAACCGCCAATCTGGAGCCGCACGCCTACACCCCCGAGCGACACGCCGCTTGGCTTCACTGCCGAAGGATCGCCCCATGACGCGCAGCCGCACCCTCACGGTGACGGCGCTCGCCGTCATCGGCATCGCCGCCGCAAGCGCGGTCGAGACACCGACGAAACTCATATGGAACGCCACCGCCAGCGCGCCGGTCGGGTTCTACACCGTCGAGCCGGCCGACGCGCTTGATGTGCCCGAGCTGGTCGCCGTCATGCCGCCCGAACCGCTCGCCGCCTTCATGGTCGAGCGCGGTTATATCGCGCGCGGCGTCCCGCTGTTGAAGCGCGTCGTCGGCCTGCCGGGGCAGCGGGTTTGCCGCTTGCGATCCACGATCACGGTGAACGGGATCGAGATGGGCGAGGCGCTGGAGCGCGATAACCTCGGCCGCGATCTGCCCGTCTGGCAGGGCTGCCGCGTCATCGGCGACGACCAGCTTTTCCTCATGAACTGGGAAGTCCGCGACAGCCTCGACGGCCGCTATTTCGGACCCATCCCCGCAGCTTCCGTCATCGGTCGAGCGGTCCCGCTCTGGACCGATGAGGAAGGCGTCGGCCGCTACGAGTGGCGCACGCCGACGCACTGAAACGATCCCCGAAAGCCAATCACAGGAGATTTTCCATGGCAGAAATAGGCACCTTCACCCGCACCGAAACCGGCTATGCCGGGGAGCTTCATTCGTTCGGCCTCCACGAAAAGCTGTTCATCGTTCCGGCCAAGCCGAGCGATATGAAGAACGCGCCCGACTATCGCCTGCGCCTCGATAGTGAGGACGGGCCGGACGCCGGCCCGGCATGGAAGGACGCAAGCGAAAATGCCGGCGACTTCGTGTCGATGAGGCTGGAGGGACCGATCTTTCCGTCCCCGATCCGCGCCAAGCTGTTCCAGTCCAACGACGATCCTTCGGTCTGGACGCTGCGTTGGAAGCACCCCCGGAAAGTCGAGGACGAGGAATGACGGCCGCGCGCGTACGGCCCGCCATCCGGTCCAAGATCGTCATCCCTTTGTTCGCGGAAAAGCCGTCTCATCCCTTCGTCCCGCTCGGCGGCCAGACGGCCGGCGCGCGCAGCGAAGGTCAGGGGCGGCCATCGGCCGGCGCTTGCGCCTTGCCCTTGACCGCAGCGAGCACGCTGGCAGGCTGGCGGCGAACCGGAAGCAGGCCGGCATGGCATTATGCTGTCCTGCTGCTGGCGGGGGCGATTTCCGTCTGCATCGGATCGGGCGTCGCTGTCGCGCAATCCACGTCGGTCGAGCGCCCGGTCGCCGCCCATCCGTATGCGATCCACATCGCCGAGGCGTCACAGCGTTTTGGCATCCCCGAGCACTGGATTCGCGCCGTGCTGCGCGCCGAGAGCGCGGGCGACGTGCGCGCCGTATCGTCGGCTGGGGCGATGGGATTGATGCAGGTGATGCCCGACACATGGGCGGGCTTGCGCGTCCGCCATGGCCTCGGCCGCGATCCCTACGTCCCGCGCGACAACATCCTTGCAGGCACGGCCTATCTGCGCGAGATGTTCGACCTCTACGGCAATGTCGGCGCGATGCTCGCGGCTTATAACGCCGGCCCCGGCCGCTATGACGAGCACCGTGCGACGGGCCGCCCGCTTCCCGCCGAGACGCGCGCCTATGTCGCCGCACTCGCCCCGATCCTTGGCGGCGCGGCTCCATCGGATGCGCCGTTGCAACCACCGGCACCGCCGCCCGACTGGCGCGAGGCACCACTATTCGTCATGCGCCCGGCCGACACGCGAGCTACCGCCGCGCCGCCGTCCGAGGTGCAATCAGGCGACGGCCGCGCTGCCGTTCCGGCGCGCGACCCTGCCCGTGCGGAGCCGCAGTACGGCAGCATTTTTGTCGCCGACGCGAGCGGCGGGGGAACGCCATGAGGGCGGCGTTCCCGCACTCGGCGGCGCTCATTCCGGTGTCCAGTCAGGCAGGTTCTTGCCCGGCTGACTTCCCGGCAGGAGGGGTGGAAAAGGCAGAAAGGGCGGAGGGCAAGATTAAAGAAGACGGCACCATGTCGGGCCGCTTCTGGAAATTGTTGTTGTCTGCACACTGGTTAGGTGGCCGGTTCCGGCACCATGGTTTTGAGGGGCCGCGTGCCGCGATTTTGCGCAAAGCCTTGGCTTTGCAGGGTTTCAAGCGGCACCATAGGCGCAGATCGGCGGTTTTCCGGCGGTTTGGGCTGGAGTCGCGCCCTTGAGCGCCGACGACGAAAACCGCTTCCGACCGAAGCCCGGCCGCATCCGATCCGACACGCCGAAGGCTGGCAAGACCAAGAGCTTTTTCACGCAGGTCAGGAAGATCACCCGGCAGCATCAGGCGGCAGCCTCCCGCGACCCTTCCATGCCGTCATCCGCCCGCCCGTCATCGTCGGGCCGGTCCCGTGCCGTGGTCGCCAGCGGCAAGGGCGTGAAGCGCGGCCGGGGCGCGAGCTTCGTGCGTGCCCGCAATATCTCGGGCAACTGGCATCATCGCCAGCCGGGCAGCCGCCGCGTCATCGTCAAGCAGCGCAGCGTCAGGGCCGCATTGAAGGGCGGCCGTGCCCGTGCACATCTGCGCTATGTCCAGCGTGACGGAACCTCACGCGACGGCGAGCGGGGCCGGCTCTATTCGGCGACCGAGGACCGCGCCGATGGCGACGCCTTCCTTGATCGCGGCAAGGACGACCGCCACCAATTCAGATTCATCGTCTCGCCCGAGGAGGGGGCGGAGCTGTCGGACCTCACGGCCTACACCCGCGATTTCATGAAACAGGTGGAAGCTGACCTTGGCACCAAACTCGATTGGGTTGCCGTCAATCACTACAACACCGGCCATCCCCATGTGCATATCGTCGTCAACGGCCGCGACGATATGGGCGGGGATCTAGTCATCAACGGCGACTACCTTTCCGCCGGCCTGCGCGAACGCGCCAGCGAGCTTGCCAGTCTCGAACTCGGCCCCGTGACCGAGATCGAGCAGGCCCGCAAGCTATCCGCCGAGATCGACCAAGACCGTTTCACCCGGATCGACCGCGCCATGGTCGAGGAAGCCGATGCCCGTTTCCTCGACCTGCGCCATGAACTGGCAGAGCCGAGGCGGCAGTTCGAGCGCACCTTGCGCCTGCGCCGCCTTACCAAGCTGGAGAAGATGGGGCTGGCGACCGAGCACGCGCCCGCCGTTTGGGAATTGAGCAAGGACATGGAACCGGCCCTGCGCGAGCTAGGCGAGCGTGGCGACATTATCCGCACCATGCAGAAGGCGCTCGGCCCGCAGGCAGGCGAACGCGATCCCATGAGCTTCCAAATCCATGACGGAGCGCCCGAGACGCCTATCGTCGGCCGCGTCGTGGACAAGCACCTGTCCGACGAGTTGGGCGAGAACCTGACAATCGTGGTGGACGGGATCGACGGTAGGACGCACCACATCGCCGGCATCACGCCCGAGCGGCTGGAGGACGCCCGCATTGGCAGCGTCATCCAGATCGGCCCGGCCGAGGTGGCACCCCGGCCGTCCGACCGCACCATCACCGCCATCGCCGAGGACGGCATCTATCGGCCGAGCCGCCATCTGGAGCAGGCGAAATTCGAGGGCCGCGTTCCCGGCGGCGACGATGAGGGCTATATCGATGCCCATGTCCGGCGGCTGGAGGCGCTGCGCCGGGCCGGCATCGTCGAGCGCATCGACGCCGACCAATGGCGCATCCCAGATGATCTGGTCAGCCGCGCGGCTGATTACGATACCGGCCGCGACCGGCAGGCCAGCGTTCGCGTGCTTTCCCCGGTTGATCTGCAAAGGCAGATACGTTCGGACTGCGCGACATGGCTGGACCGGCGATTGGTCCATGGCGAAACGGCCGACCTTGCGCCGACCGGCTTCGGGCAACAGGTCCGCGAAGCCATGGACCAGCGCCGCGAGCATCATATCGAACAGCGCGACGCCACGCGCAACAGGGACGGCCGAATCTTCTACCGGCGCAATCTTCTCGCCACCCTGCGCGAGCGGGAAGTTGCGCGCGCCGGTGCGGAGATGGCCGAGGGCAAGGCGCTGCCGTTCCGCGCCGCCAAGGATGGTGAGAGTGTCAGCGGCAAGTTCACCGGGACTGTCCAGCTAACGAGCGGCAAGTTCGCCATCGTGGAAAAGAGCCACGAGTTCACCCTTGTCCCGTGGCGGCCGATCATCGACCGCCAGCTCGGCCGCGAGGTCGCGGGTATCATGCAGGGCGGTTCGGTGTCGTGGCAGTTAGGGCGGCAGCGGGGGTTGGGGCTATAGGAGCCAACGATACCGCATTGCAACGCAACAACTAATTCGATAAGAGCTGCTATTCAATTTCGTAATCGTGGAGCCATCAGCATGGGAAATTCCAAGTCAGCAGACAAGTAAGCCGCAACATCAGAATTGTTGTTGCGGCGCTCTGTAAGACCAATCCCATCTGATTGCTGACGAGCAGACGCTGCCCGGTATCCTTAATCGAGCGGTTGATTCGTCATGACCACCACACGCCCCGCGTGGGCCTATACGCTGCCGGCAGCCTTGCTGCTTATGGCTCCCTTCGACATCCTCGCCTCGCTGGCGATGGATATTTATCTTCCAGTCGTTCCGGCGATGCCGGGCGTCCTGAACACGACTCCATCCATAATCCAACTCACGTTGAGCCTCTACATGGTGATGCTCGGTGTGGGCCAAGTGATCTTTGGGCCACTCTCCGATCGCGTCGGGCGACGGCCGATCCTGCTTGTAGGCGCAACGGCTTTCGTTGCTGCGTCTCTGGGAGCGGCTTGTTCTTCAACTGCATTAGCCTTTGTTGCGTTTCGTCTGGTTCAGGCTGTTGGAGCATCGGCCATGCTGGTGGCCACCTTCGCGACCGTGCGCGACGTATATGCCAATCGTCCCGAAGGTGCCGTCATCTACGGCCTTTTCAGTTCGATGCTGGCGTTCGTGCCTGCGCTCGGCCCTATAGCCGGTGCGCTGATCGGCGAGTTTTGGGGATGGCAGGCGATCTTCATCACACTGGCTGCACTGGCTTCGCTCGCACTCTTAAACGCCAGTTTCAGGTGGCATGAAACCCGACCGTTGGATCAGGCCAGAACGCAACGATCTGTTTTGCCGATCTTCGCGAGTCCGGCCTTTTGGGTTTACACGGTCGGATTTAGTGCCGGCATGGGCACATTCTTCGTTTTCTTCTCGACAGCCCCCCGTGTTCTCATAGGCCAAGCCGGCTATTCCGAGATCGGATTTAGCTTGGCCTTCGCGACTGTCGCGCTGGTCATGGTCACGACAACCCGCTTCGCAAAGTCCTTCGTTGCCAAATGGGGTATCGCGGGATGCGTAGCGCGCGGGATGGCGTTGCTCGTTTCCGGCGCGATCCTGTTGGGGATCGGCCAACTTTTCGGATCGCCGTCATTTTTCAGCTTCATCCTGCCGATGTGGGTTGTCGCGGTCGGCATTGTCTTCACGGTGTCCGTTACCGCCAACGGCGCACTTGCGCAGTTCGACGACATCGCTGGATCAGCGGTTGCGTTCTACTTCTGCATCCAAAGCCTGATAGTCAGTATCGTCGGGACATTGGCGGTGACGCTGTTAAACGGCGATACAGCGTGGCCCGTGATTTGTTACGCCACGGCAATGGCAGTGCTGGTGTCGTTGGGGCTGGCGCTCCTTCGATCCCGTGATGCTGCCACCGAGAAGTCGCCAGTCGTCTAGCCGACGACTGGAAGCAAGCCCGCTCCGATGCGGCGCAATAATCTTCGAAACCTCGTGAATGGCGGTATCCTGTCTGGCAAGATACCGCTCATTTCCCTTGTCCCGTGGCGGCCGGTCATCGACCGCCAGCTCGGCCGTGAGGTCATGGGCATCGTGCAAAGCGGATCGGTGTCGTGGCAGTTGGGGCGGCAAAGGGGCATAAGCCTCTAATCTGTTGTAGATGAACGCAGCCGCTCGAAACCAGCGATGAGGCTGTCGAGTCCGAAGTTGAACGCAGCATCCATGCCGTCTGTTTCCAACTCGTGAAACAGATCGTGCAGGAAGGACGACGGTGCTTGCTCGGACACATCTGGCCTGTCCGGAACTCTCTCATCGGCATCAGATGCCTGCTGCTCGAGAACGGAACCGACCACATAGTGACTGACCGCCCGGAGCGCCCAAACGGCGCGCTTCGGACAAAAGCCCTCCGCGCAGAGAAAGCGTATTTGCGTCTCGGCGGTGCCAAAATTCGGTTCTGTCGGTCGAGTGCCGGCATGGATACGCGCGCCGTCGCGATAAGAGAGCAACGCCGTTCTGAAGCTCAGGGCATTCTCTTTCAGGAACACCCGCCAGTCCTCATTCTCTTCGGGTAGCGAGCGGGTATGGCGTTCCGCCAGCATCGCCTCGGCGAGCGCATCAAGCAGCGCTCGCTTGTTCTGGAAATGCCAGTAAAGCGCAGGCTGCTGAACCTTGAGGCGTTCAGCGAGCTTCCGCGTCGTCAGGCTGTCCATGCCAACCTCGTTCAACAGCTCTAGCGCCGCCGCGATCACGGTGCCCTTGTCCAGTTTGGTCATTCACGTTCCTTCGCCAGTGCTTGACAATTTATCACCGATAAGTTCTATGTCCATCTCCTTATCGTTGATAAAGTCGCTCCATTGAGCGGCGCTGGAGTTTCAGGTGCGCAGCTCTGCCATCATTGCCCTGCTGATCGTGGGTCTTGACGCCATGGGTCTCGGCCTCATCATGCCCGTCCTTCCGACGCTTCTGCGTGAGCTTGTGCCAGCAGAGCAGGTCGCTGGACACTATGGTGCCTTGCTGTCGCTCTATGCATTGATGCAGGTCGTCTTCGCGCCCATGCTTGGACAGCTTTCGGATTCTTACGGTCGGCGTCCGGTACTTCTGGCTTCTCTTGCAGGAGCCGCAGTCGATTACACGATTATGGCATCAGCGCCGGTCTTATGGGTGCTCTATATCGGCCGACTCGTGTCCGGCGTCACGGGCGCAACCGGAGCTGTAGCAGCCTCAACCATTGCCGATTCGACGGGGGAAGGTTCTCGCGCACGCTGGTTCGGCTACATGGGGGCCTGTTATGGGGCGGGCATGATTGCCGGGCCAGCACTTGGTGGCATGCTCGGTGGTATCTCTGCTCATGCCCCGTTTATCGCCGCCGCCCTTCTCAACGGGTTCGCGTTCCTGCTTGCCTGCATTTTCCTCAAGGAGACTCATCACAGCCATGGCGGGACCGGAAAGCCGGTTCGCATCAAACCATTCGTTCTGTTACGGCTGGATGATGCATTGCGCGGGCTAGGTGCGCTTTTCGCAGTTTTCTTCATTATTCAACTGATCGGCCAAGTGCCTGCAGCCCTATGGGTCATATATGGCGAGGACCGTTTTCAGTGGAACACCGCGACCGTTGGTTTGTCGCTCGCGGCGTTTGGGGCAACACATGCGATCTTCCAAGCGTTTGTTACCGGCCCGCTTTCAAGCCGGCTTGGAGAGCGGCGCACGCTGCTGTTTGGCATGGCTGCGGATGCGACTGGCTTCGTTCTTCTGGCTTTTGCCACGCAGGGATGGATGGTGTTCCCGATTCTGTTGCTGCTTGCCGCCGGGGGTGTTGGCATGCCGGCCTTGCAGGCAATGCTCTCAAACAATGTCAGCAGTAACAAGCAAGGGGCTTTGCAAGGAACGCTAACGAGCCTCACCAATCTAAGCTCTATCGCAGGACCGCTTGGCTTCACAGCACTCTATTCTGCCACCGCCGGGGCATGGAACGGTTGGGTTTGGATTGTCGGCGCGATCCTCTATTTAATATGTCTGCCAATACTACGCAGACCATTCGCAACTTCATTGTGATTTAGTCATGGCGATTTGGCATGCGTAGACTTAGGAGAAATGACGGATTAAATCTGTTGAGCAATCATCTCCTTTCGGGGCGAGTGCCAATGATGACCTTAGTTCACACTCTCGCTGTCGCCGAATATCTCAACTTCCGTCACGCCGCCAACGCGCTCGGCGTTGCACAGTCCAGCGTCAGCGCCCGCGTGAAGGCACTGGAAGAAGACCTCGGCATCCTCTTGTTCGAGCGTCATGCGCGCGGCGTTCGGCTGACCGAGGCCGGACGCCATTTCGTCGAGCGGATAGCCGTAGGTATTGACCAACTCGACCATGCGGTGAAAACCGCCGGCATGGCGGCAGCCGGAGAAAGCGGCCGGCTTCGTATCGGTATCCATGCCCTGATTCCGCATAGCTTCCTCGCAAAGCTGATCGGCCAATACCGCAAGGATTACCCCGATGTTGAAGTCGAGATCGCCGAAGGCCCGGCCCGTGAAGCGGTGGTGCAGCTTCGCGCCGGCAGGTTGGACGTGGCGTTCGTCGCGGGCACGCCCCAACCACCCGACTGCCATTCCCGTCGCACATGGACCGAACCGCTCTTGGCGGTGCTACCGGAACGGCATCCGCTCGCCAAGCGGTCAGCCGCCACATGGCCCGATTTGGCAGGCGAGACGTTCCTTGTCCGGCATGGCGGCACTGGACCGCAGGTTCATAGCCATATCGTGCTACGCCATGCCGAGCGCTGGCCTGCGCCGTCGATCCTGCGCTTCGACGTGGGGCGTGGCACCCTTTTGTCTTTGGTCGGACAGGGCTTTGGCATCACCATCGTCGGCGCGGCCACGGCGCTGTTGCCGACAAACGGCATTGTCTTTTTGCCCTTCACCGACGAGCCGGAGCCGGTCGCCTTCTCGGCTGTCTGGTCGCCGTCCAATCGCAGCGCGGCGCTTCGCAACCTGCTCAGCCTCGCCAACGACATGGGCCGGAAGGTCTGCACGGACTACCGTTCGATACTACCACGGATAGCGAAGGCGTGAGCGACAAGTCCACCGGCACCGTACAATTATCCAGCAGCCAGTTCGCTGTGGTTGAAAAGAGCCATAAATGCACCCTTGTCCCGTGGCGGCCGGTCATCAACCGCCAGCTCAGCAGCGAGGTCTGCGCGGGCAGATAGGACCGGCGCTATAGGATCAATGCTCTATTCGACCTTCCTCTCAAAAGCGTTATCTGACCATCGTTGCGTAGCGAACCGAAGTGTTTGCGGAAGCACAGTCCGGGACTGTTACTGCCATCGCCGGAAAGCGACACTTGCATTAACACCGCCAAAGCCGAATCCGTTGGAAATGGCATGTTCCATGAGAATGGGCCGCGCAGATTGGCGAACGAGGTCGATACCAGCGGCAACAGGATCGGGGGTTTCTAAGTTTCTCGTTGGGGGAGCAATTTGATCGCGCAAAGCGAGCACCGTGAAGATTGCCTCAATACCGCCTGCGGCACCAAGTAGGTGCCCCGTAGCCGATTTCGTGGCGCTTACGACCACATCATGATTGCCGAACACGGATTGTATCGCGGCAATTTCTCCTCGATCTCCTACGGGGGTGGAGGTGGAATGTGCGTTCAAATGTTGAATATCGATTGGTTTCAACCCAGCACTGTGGAGTGCAATTCCCATCGCACGGGCCGCGCCTCGGCCGTCATCTGGACCGGCAGTCATATGATGTGCATCGGCGCTTGTGCCGTATCCCACCAATTCCGCTATGGGCTTGGCACCCCGAGCGAGGGCATGTTCTAATTCCTCTATGACGATCAGACCCGCCCCTTCAGACATTACGAAACCATCGCGCCCGGTGTCGAACGGCCTCGACGCCAGTTCCGGGGTAGTATTGTAGCCGGTGGATAGTGCTCGCGCGGCAGCAAATGCCCCAAGACTAACCTTATCAATGCATGCTTCTGCCCCGCCGCACAGAGCGATGTCGGCCTCGTTAGAGCGTATCAGCCGCGCGGCGTCGCCGATGGCTTGAACGCTGGCAGCGCAGGCGGTTACAGGCGTGCCAATAGGACCTGTAAATCCATGCCTGATGGTAACATGTCCTGCCGCGAGATTGGCCAGAAACGATGGCACGGTAAAGGGTGATAGCCTCCGTGCTCCCCGTGTATCCGTTATACGAACTGCTGAAGCAATTGCAGGAAATCCGCCTATACCAGAGGCAATAATTGTCGCCGTGCGCTCACGTTCGTAGTCGCACGTAGGATGCCATCCCGCCGTTTCAAGAGCCTCCATCGCGGCCGCTAGTGCGAACAGAATGAAGCGATCCATTTTTCGTTGATCCTTTGTGTCAACGATCACATCGGGATCGAAACCGGCTTCGGAATCTTCAATCAGGCTGGGAACGAGTCCTCCGATTTTCACCGGCAGGTCGCTGGAGATTTCATCGGGCAAACTCCTAATTCCTGATTTTCCTTCCAAGAGCCTTTTCCAGCTTGTTTCGGTCCCGGAACCAAGAGGGCCCACCAGACCCATGCCGGTTATAACAATTCGACGCATTTGATTATTCCGCTTTTTCTGAGTTTACCCGCTTCACACGGTTTATGACGCGCATCGTTTCTTCCGTCGCCGCTGGGCCTGCTAGAAGAACCGTGTTTTCAGGAGTGATTTTTTCTCCAGTATCCGCATCGACTATGATGGCGTTTCGTTCCCTACCGGTTTCCCTGTCGCCAAGGCGCATGGCTATTTCATTGGGCGCAAGATTCCGGTTTCCCCATGCGAACAGGGCGATTGCTACCGGATAGAAATCTCGCCCCTTGTCGGTAAGGACGTATTCAAATCGAGGCGGATGATCATTGTATCGTTGCCTTTCAAACAACCCTTCGGCTGTGAGATGTTTCAATCGCCTCGCCAAAATGTTCGTGGAAATACCGAGATTCTTCTCGAATTCATCGAATTTGCTCAACCCTTGGAAGGCGTCCCGCAGGATCAGGATGCTCCACCAGTCACCGACGCTTTCCAGCGCTCGGGCTGCGGGACATTCGGATGATAGAAAGCTTGTTCGTTGCATGGCACATCCATAATGGCGTTACTTCCATTATGCAAGTTACATATGTGACAGCGGCGACATGACGCGAGGGCTATCCGAGGCATCCATTGCGGCGATTCGCCCGACCAGTTGAGCAGCGGCGATCACCCGGCCGGATGGCGGTGAATGCAACCCGTCCTATTTGCCGCCGATAGTATCCGGCAGCCCTCTCGCATCCGCTTTCCTGTTGCCTGTCCCGATTTTGCCTACTCTCTGATCGGCTCCGTCTCTTTTGCCGACTGGAGCCTGCATTGCGCGGAGGCCGAATCCTTTGGGGTCAGATCGCCGTAGTCTTCACCATCGTCTTGGTGATGACGTGGGCGGCGACGCAATGGGTAGCGTTTCGTCTCGGCTTCCAGCCCCAGCTTGGCAATCCGTGGTTCGAGCTGGTTGGCCTGCCGGTCTATTATCCGCCGGCCTTCTTTTGGTGGTGGTTTTCGTTCGACGCCTACGCGCCCGCGATCTTCGTCGAGGGCGGCATCATCGCCGTATCGGGCGGTTTCCTCGCCATCGCCGCCGCCATCCTCATGTCGATCATCCGGGCACGGGAGGCGCGCAACGTCGCCACCTATGGTTCGGCGCGATGGGCAGAGGATAGGGAAATCCGCACCGCCGGCCTGCTCGGTCCCGATGGCGTCCTGCTCGGCCGATACAACCGGGACTACCTGCGCCATGATGGCCCGGAGCATGTCCTATGCTTCGCCCCGACGCGCAGCGGCAAAGGTGTCGGGCTGGTGGTGCCGACGCTGCTGACATGGTCCGCATCCGCCATCGTCCACGACATAAAAGGCGAAAACTGGACGCTGACAGCGGGCTTCCGCGCGAAGCATGGCCGCGTGCTGCTGTTCGATCCAACCAACGCCAGATCGTCGGCCTACAACCCGCTGCTGGAGGTCCGGCAAGGGGAATGGGAAGTCCGCGACGTGCAGAACATCGCGGATATTCTGGTCGATCCCGAAGGCAGCTTGGACAAAAGGAACCATTGGGAAAAGACCAGTCATTCGCTGCTGGTCGGCGCGATCCTGCATGTCCTCTATGCGGAGAAGGACAAGACCTTGGCGGGCGTTGCCAACTTCCTGTCCGATCCGCGTCGCCCGGTCGAGGCGACCTTGCGCGCCATGATGGATACGCCGCATCTCGGCGAGGCTGGCGTTCATCCCGTCATCGCGTCGTCGGCCCGCGAGCTGCTGAACAAGAGCGAGAACGAGCGCAGCGGCGTCCTTTCCACAGCCATGTCATTTCTCGGCCTCTACCGCGATCCCGTGGTGGCGCAGGTGACGGCACGATGCGACTGGCGCATTGCCGATCTGGTCGGCAGCCGCCGGCCCGTCACGCTCTATCTGGTCGTGCCGCCGTCCGACATAAACCGCACCAAGCCGCTTATCCGCCTGATCCTCAACCAGATCGGCAGGCGGTTGACCGAGGAACTGACCACCTCCGGCAAGCGCCATCGCCTGCTGTTGATGCTGGACGAGTTTCCGGCGCTCGGCCGGCTCGACTTCTTTGAATCGGCGCTCGCCTTCATGGCGGGGTATGGAATCAAAGGCTTCCTGATCGCGCAGAGCCTCAACCAGATCGAGCGCGCCTATGGGCCGAACAACGCCATCCTCGACAACTGCCACGTCCGCGTCAGCTTCGCCACGAATGACGAGCGGACGGCCAAGCGGGTGAGCGACGCGCTTGGCACCGCGACCGAGTTGCGCGATTCCACCAACTACGCCGGCCATCGCCTTGCACCGTGGTTAGGTCACTTGATGGTTTCACGGCAGGAGACGGCTCGGCCGCTGCTCACGCCGGGCGAGATCATGCAGCTTCCGCCAACCGACGAAATCGTCATGGTCGCGGGCACGCCGCCGATCCGCGCAACCAAGGCCCGCTATTTCGAGGATGCGCGGTTTCAGGAACGCATCCTGACCCCGCCCGATCTGGTCGCCGCTCCGCTGGCGCCCAGCCCATCCGCCGATGACTGGTCCGGCCGCGTGGTCGCGGCGGGAAGCCGTTCCGCAACGGTCGCCGCAGATGCGACCGAGGGCGATCCGGCCAACGCCGGCATCCGCCGCGAGCCGGAATTGCCCGAGCATGAGGAAATCGTCACCCCGCCGCCATCCCCCGAACAGGAGTTCGACATTCTGGACGACGAGCCGGATGTTGACGCGGCCAAGGCCCGCACTATCCGCCAGCGCATGAGGATGGTGGCGCGGCAGGTGGCGATGAACCCCGATGATGGAATCGAGCTTTGAGGACACGCCTATGACCACACGCACCCGCCTGAATCTCTATTTCGACCCAGCGCTCATCCCGCAGATCGAGGCGATGGCGCTGCGCCGCTCGGCGGCGCTGCGCCGCAATGTCTCGAAATCCGCCATCGTGGAGGCGGCGGTCATGTCCTACCTGTCCGGCGATGCCGACGACCAGCTTGAAGCCGCCATGTCTCGCCGCTTGGATAAACTCGGCCGCCAGATCGACACGCTCGACCTAGATCTCGCCGTCCTCGGCGAGACGGTCGCGCAGTTCATCCATTTCTGGATGACCATCACGCCGCCGCTTTCAGGAGCCGCGCAATCTGCTGCCCGCGCGAAAGGTGCGGAACGGTTTGAAGGATTCATGCAGAATCTCGGCCGGCGTCTGGCGACGGGCGACAGGTTCTTGAAGGAGATTACGAGAGATGTTGGGCCTGAAGAAGGTCTTCCGGGGTTGAACAATCATCCAACGCAGGAGCGCTGATGAAGATTATTGCACCGACTATAGTCGCTATGCGCGGCGCTAGGTTCGCCTACTTCTCTCCGTCAACGCATCAATGTTATCTAGAGCTTCCGAATTGCTGAACTACCTCTCCGGTTATCCACGCGCTATCAGGCATCAGATCAAAGTGATTTCGCCCAGGGCGTTCGAGATACCGTGCTGATGGGAAATGTGCGACGGCGGCGGCTGTTGCATTCCGAAAAAAGCACTTTTCGCCTGCATAAAGTAAAACTGGCGCAGTGAACGACTCAGAAGCCGCACCCAAGGGCGGCCATTCAGCTTCAGCGGTGCGTAATGCATGAAGTGCGTTGGTGTTGACGCGAGCAAGACGGGTGGCCATGCCGTCCGGCACATCGAACATTTGCATCCAAACAGCAAGCCAAGCTTGTGCTCCACTGGAAAATGTTTCGGCAACCATATCTGTCGCCAAATCGACTTCAGAGTGAAGCTCGAACCCCCCAAGAATCAATCCTCGATAAGCCTCTGGATTTTGAACGGCGGCAGCGAGCGCTATTTTTGCGCCGAGCGAGTATCCCCAGACTAATGGATTTACTAGATCTAGGGTGTTGATTACCGTTTCAATGTCAGAAGCCATTTTGGGCAATGCGTAAGAGGACGAATTCGTGGGGCATGTGCTTAGCCCGTGCCCGCGAGGTTCGACACATACGACATGAAATTCCTTAGCCAATCCTGAGATGTAGCCAAGTTCTAACCAGTCCTCACAGGTCATGCTGATGCCAAAGATCAGGACAAGAGGCAGGTTCGTTTCATCACCAAACGTCTCATACCTCACGAGAACGTCGTCATTTTTAACATAGGGCATGACCATCAATAACGTGCGACAAGCCTGATCGCAACTTCGGTAGCAAAAAGGAGAGGTGGAAAGGCAGCAGAATCTCGGCCGGCGTCTGGCGACCGGCGACAGGTTCCTCAAAGAGCTGTCGCGCGACCTCGACTCACTTCCCGACGATCCGTTGCCGGACGAATCCGAGAGCAACGGCGATCAAGAATAAGTATTCGGACCCGTCCTATTTACCGCCGATGGCCGCCGATTGCCGCCGCCGCTTAGATACTTGTTGAACCGGCCCAATTCCGGGCTTTCTTAATCGACCCCGATCCGGGGACCGCCTGTTGCGCCCCGCCAGAAGCCGGGGCCGACATGACCACCAACCACCACAGACAGGAAGCGATCCAGCGCGGCGCGCGCATGTTGCGCACCGCGCTCGGCCCCGCCATTGCCCGGCTGCTCGAAGACCCGGCCGTGGTCGAGGTAATGTTGAACCCGGACGGTCGCCTTTGGGTGGACCGGCTGTCCGAAGGGCTTTCCGACACGGGCGAACGCCTGTCCGCCGCCGATGGCGAACGCATCGTGCGGCTGGTCGCGCATCATGTCGGCGCAGAGGTTCATGCCCGCAGCCCCCGCGTCTCGGCAGAGCTGCCCGAGAGCGGGGAACGGTTCGAGGGCCTTTTGCCGCCCGTGGTCGCCGCGCCGGCCTTCGCCATCCGTAAACCTGCCGTCGCGGTGTTCACGCTCGACGACTATGTGGCCGCCGGCATCATGTCTGCCGATCAGGCGGAAACGCTGCGCGAAGCCGTCGCAGCCCGCGCCAATATCTTGGTGGCGGGCGGCACTTCCACCGGCAAGACCACGCTCACCAATGCCCTTTTGGCGGAGGTCGCCAAGGGCGCGGATCGTGTCGTCATCATCGAAGACACCCGCGAGCTGCAATGTGCCGCGCCCAATCTGGTGGCGCTGCGCACCAAGGATGGCGTCGCCAGCCTGTCGGACCTTGTGCGGTCCTCGCTGCGCCTGCGCCCCGACCGCATCCCGATTGGGGAGGTGCGCGGATCGGAAGCCCTCGACCTGCTCAAAGCATGGGGCACGGGCCATCCCGGCGGGATCGGCACCATTCACGCCGGCACCGGCATCGGCGCGCTTCGTCGCCTTGAACAGCTCATCCAAGAGGCTGTCGTCACGGTCCCGCGTGCGCTGATCGCCGAGACTATCGACCTTGTTGCCGTCCTTTCCGGGCGCGGTTCCGCGCGCCGGCTGGCCGAGCTTGCCCGCGTCGAGGGGCTGGGGCCGGACGGCGACTACCGCATCACGCATCCCATCCCTTCGGCAATCCCCACCAGCACAGGAGAATCTTCATGATCCGCACCCTTACGCGCGGCTATCGCTTCGCCACGACCGCCGCATCTGCCCTTGCCATCAGCCTCATGCTTGCCCCGGCCGCCCATGCGTCCGGTTCGTCGATGCCATGGGAACAGCCCTTGCAGCAAATCCTCCAGTCCATCGAGGGGCCGGTCGCCAAGATCATCGCCGTCATCATCATCATCGTGACGGGCCTGACCCTCGCGTTCGGCGATACCAGCGGCGGCTTCCGTCGCCTGATCCAGATCGTTTTCGGCCTGTCCATCGCGTTCGCCGCATCGAGCTTCTTCCTGTCTTTCTTCTCGTTCGGCGGCGGGGCGCTCGTTTGATGGCGGGCGGCCTCGAACTGCTCGACGCGGTGCCGGGCTTCACGGTCCCGGTCCACCGGGCGCTGACCGAGCATATTTTGCTCGGCGGCGCACCGCGCTCCATCGCCATCATGAACGGAACGCTGGCCGGAGCCGTGGGCCTCGGTTTGCGCCTCTGGCTGGTCGGCATCGCCATTTGGGCAATCGGCCATTTCGCAGCCGTATGGGCGGCGAAGCGCGATCCCCAATTCGTCGAGGTCGGGCGTAGGCATCTGCGCGTCCCCGGCCATCTGGCGGTGTGAGGGCGCGGCCATGATGAACCTTTCCGAATATCGCCGCACCGCCGCCCGGCTCGCCGACTATTTGCCATGGGCCGCATTGCTCGGCTCCGGCGTCGTCTTGAACAAGGACGGCAGTTTTCAGAGGACCGCGAAGTTTCGCGGTCCCGATCTGGATTCCGCCGTCGCGGCCGAGCTGGTCGCCGTCGCCGGCCGCATCAATAACGCCGTGCGCCGCCTCGGCTCCGGCTGGAGCATCTTTGTTGAGGCGCAGCGCAGCGAGGCCGCGACCTATCCCGACAGCACCTTTCCCGATGCGGCATCGGCGCTGGTCGATGCCGAGCGCAAAGCCGGGTTCGAGGAAGCAGGCACGCATTTCGTGTCGGGCTATTTCCTGACCTTCCTCTGGCTGCCCCCGGCCGAGGAAGCCGCCCGCGCCGAAACATGGCTCTACGAGGGCCGCGAGAAAACCGGCGTGGACCCGTGGGAGCTGCTGCGCGGCTTCATCGACCGCACCGACCGCGTGCTGGCTTTGCTCGACGGCTTCATGCCCGAGTGCCGTTGGATGGATGATGGCGCGACGCTGACCTATCTCCACTCCACCATCTCGACCAACCGGCATCGCGTGCGCGTGCCCGAGGTGCCCATGCACCTCGATGCGCTGCTCGCCGACCAGCCCTTGACCGGCGGGCTGGAGCCGCGCCTTGGGACCAAGCATCTGCGCGTGCTGACCATCGTGGGATTCCCGACCGCGACGACGCCGGGCCTGCTCGACGAAATGAACCGCCTGCCGTTCCCCTACAGGTGGAGCACGCGCGCGATCCTGCTCGACAAGACCGACGCGACGCGGCTGCTGACCCGCATCCGCCGCCAATGGTTTGCGAAGCGCAAGAGCATCGCCGCGATCTTGAAAGAGGTGATGACCAACGAGGCGTCCGCGCTGGTGGACACCGACGCGGCCAACAAGGCGCTCGACGCCGACATGGCCTTGCAGGAACTCGGCGCGGACGTGGCGGGCATGGCCTATGTCACGGCCACCGTCACCGTATGGGATGCCGACCCGCGCCTAGCCGACGAGAAGCTGCGCCTGGTCGAGAAGATCGTTCAGGGGCGCGACTTCACCGCCATGCCCGAGAGCGTCAACGCGGTTGACGCATGGCTCGGCAGCCTGCCCGGACACGCCTACGCCAATGTCCGCCAGCCGCCCATCAGCACATTGAATCTCGCCCACATGATCCCGCTGTCGGCGGTGTGGGCGGGGCCGGAACGGGACGAGCATTTCGGTGCGCCCCCTCTGCTCTTTGGAAAGACCGAAGGCTCAACCCCGTTCCGGTTGTCTTTGCATGTCGGCGACGTAGGGCACACCCTTGTCGTCGGCCCCACGGGCGCGGGCAAGAGCGTGCTGCTCGCCCTTATGGCCTTGCAGTTCCGGCGCTACGCCGGATCGCAGGTCTTCGCCTTCGACTTCGGCGGCAGCATCCGCGCCGCCGCGCTCGCCATGGGCGGCGACTGGCACGACCTTGGTGGCGGGCTGACAGAAGGGGCCGAGGCGTCCGTCTCGCTCCAGCCGCTCGCCCGCATCCACGACACCTATGAACGCGCATGGGCGGCGGACTGGATCGCCGCCATCCTCATGCGGGAAGGCATCGCCATCACGCCCGAGGTCAAAGAGTATCTTTGGACGGCGCTGACTTCGCTGGCCTCGGCCCCGGTCGAGGAACGCACCATCACCGGCCTTGCGGTGCTGCTGCAATCCAACGATCTGAAACAGGCGCTCCGGCCGTTCTGCGTCGGCGGTGCCTATGGCCGGCTGCTCGACGCCGAAGCCGAACATCTCGGCTCGGCGGATGTGCAGGCGTTCGAGATCGAGGGCCTTGTCGGGACTGGAGCGGCCCCGGCCGTGCTGTCCTACCTGTTCCACCGCATCGGCGACCGGCTCGACGGGCGGCCGACGCTTCTCATCATAGATGAAGGCTGGCTTGCGCTGGACGACGAGGGTTTCGCCGGCCAGCTCCGCGAATGGCTGAAAACGCTCCGCAAAAAGAACGCCAGCGTCATCTTCGCCACGCAAAGCCTGTCCGACATTGACGGCAGCAACATCGCGCCCGCGATCATCGAGAGCTGCCCGACGCGGCTTCTGCTGCCGAACGAGCGCGCCATCGAGCCGCAGATTACCGAGATTTACCGGCGTTTCGGGTTGAATGACCGGCAGATCGAAATCCTCGCACGGGCCACGCCCAAGCGCGACTACTACTGCCAGTCGAGGCGCGGCAATCGCCTGTTCGAGCTTGGCCTGTCCGAAATCGGCCTCGCGCTCTGCGCCGCATCCGCCAAATCCGACCAGACGCTCATTGCACAGATCGTCGCCGAACACGGCCGCGACGGCTTCCTCGCCGCATGGCTACGCGCGCGCGGCGTCGAGTGGGCGGCCGAGCTGATCCCCAACCTCACCAATCTTGCCGACCGGCCGGAATCCGCCGCGCCGGCCCGGCTCGATACCCACCCCACACAGGAGATTCTTCCATGACCTATCCCAAGTTTGTCGGGGCTTCGGCCCTCGCGCTGGCGCTCGCAGTGCCCGTCGCGCTGTCGCCCATGCTGGCAAGCCCGGCCCATGCGCAATTCGGTTTCGGCCGGATCGTCTATGACCCGAGCAACTACGCGCAAAACCTGCTCACGGCAGCGCGCACGCTGGAGCAGATCAACAACCAGATCACCAGCCTCCAGAACGAGGCGCAGATGCTCATCAATCAGGCCCGCAATCTGGCGAGCCTGCCGTATTCGTCGCTCCAGCAGCTCCAGCAGAACGTGAGCCGGACGCAGCAGCTTCTTAGCCAAGCGCAGAACATCGCGTTCGAGGTCGGGCAGATCGACCAAGCGTTTCAACAGCAATACGGCAACGTCTCGCTTTCGACGACCGACGCCCAGCTTGTCGCCGATGCGCGCAGCCGGTGGGAGAACACGGTCGGCGGCTTGCAGGACGCAATGCGCGTGCAGGCGGGTGCGGTCGGCAACATCGACAGCAACCGCGCCGAGATGGCCGCGCTTGTCGGCCAGAGCCAAGGCGCGACCGGCGCGCTGCAAGCCACGCAGGCCGGCAACCAGCTTCTCGCGCTCCAGTCACAGCAGCTTTCCGATCTGATCGCGGTCATCTCGGCGAACGGCCGCGCCGACGCGCTGACCGAAGCCGAGCGCGCGACCGCCGCCGAACAGGGCCGCATCCAGCGCGAGCGTTTCCTGACGCCCGGCAGCGGCTATCAGCCGGGTAACGCGCAGATGTTCAACAACGGCAACAACTGACCGGGAGGCTCGCCATGGACGGCAAGATGCTGGTCCGGCTCGGGGCCGTGGTGTTCGTTGCGATTGCCTTGACAGTGACCGCAATCGACATGACGCGGAAGGACGAGCCTTCCGCGTCACGGCCGGCATCGGCCCTCCAGCCCCCGGCCGATCCCCTGCGCGAAACCCTGCGCCGTTGCCAGCAACTCGGCGAGGCGGCGGCGAGCGACACCGACTGCCTCGCCGCATGGGCTGAATCCCGCGACCGCTTCCTCGGCCGTGACCGCAGCGGGGCGCGCTGACCATGGGAAACACGGGCGTCATCGACAATTTCCTCGGCGTATTCACGCGCTACATCGACAGCGGGTTCGGGCTGTTGTCTGGCGAAGTCGCCTTCATCGCTACCACCCTGATCGTCATCGACGTGACGCTTGCCGCGCTCTTTTGGGCATGGGGCGCAGATGACGACATCATCGCTCGGCTGGTGAAGAAGACCCTTTTCGTGGGCGTCTTCGCCTACATCATCGGCAATTGGAACAACCTCGCCCGGATCGTCTTCGAGAGCTTCGCCGGCCTCGGTCTCATGGCGTCGGGCACCGGCTTTTCTGTCACCGGTCTGACGCGGCCGGGCCGCGTAGCGCAGACCGGCCTCGACGCCGGCCGCCCGCTGCTCGACTCCATTTCCGACCTGATGGGCTGGATCGCCTTCTTCGAGAACTTCATCCAGATCGCGTGCCTGCTGTTCGCATGGGCGCTCGTGGTGTTGGCCTTCTTCATCCTCGCCATCCAGCTTTTCGTGACCCTCATCGAGTTCAAGCTGACCACGCTTGCCGGCTTCGTCCTCATCCCCTTCGGCCTGTTCGGCAAGACCGCCTTCATGGCCGAGAAGGTCTTGGGCAACGTGGTGTCCTCCGGCATCAAGGTTCTGGTGCTCGCCGTCATCATCGGTATCGGCAGCACCTTGTTTTCGCAATTCACGGCCGGTTTCGGCGGGGCGACCCCGACCATCGACGACGCCATGGCGATTGTGCTGGCAGCTCTGTCGCTGCTCGGCCTCGGCATCTTCGGCCCCGGCATAGCAAACGGCATCGTTTCGGGCGGCCCGCAGCTCGGCGCGGGTGCTGCCGTGGGAACCGGGCTTGCGGTCGCAGGTGCAGCCGTCGCCGCTGGCGGCGGGGCCATGCTCGCCGCCAAAGGTGGTGCCGCTGCCCTGTCCGGCGGGGCCGCGGCCGTCCGCGGCGGCGCGGCCACCGCGGGCGCGGCGACCGCCGCCTATAGCGTCGGATCGCTTGGCCAGTCCGGCGCGGCAGGCGTCGCCTCCGGTCTCGGCGGCGTCGGCCGCGCAGCAGGTTCGGCCGCCATCTCACCCCTCAAACGCGCCGCCGCGCGGGCCAGCGAATCCGTCAAATCCAGCTTCTCCGAAGGTTCGAAGGCCGGATTCGGCGCAAGCGGCGGCAGCTCCACCATGGGAACGGTCGGCGGGAGCGATGCTGCGCCCGCATCGCCGGCACCATCCGCCGGTCCTCCGGCCTGGGCGCAGCGCATGCAGCGTTCGCAAGCCCTCAACCACGGCACGACCATGGCCGCCCATGCGGTGCGCTCCGGCGACAGCCACGGCTCCGGTTCCTCCATCAATCTTTCCGAAAGTGACCGCTCATGAGCATCTTCAAACGACCAGCAACTCATTACGGCAAGACGCCGGAACCCGAGACGCCTTATCAGCGCGCCGCGCAAGTGTGGGACGAGCGTATCGGCTCGGCCCGCGTGCAGGCGCGGAACTGGCGGCTCATGGCCTTCGGCTCGCTGATCCTCTCGGCCGGCTTCGCCTCTGCGCTGGTCTGGCAGTCCGCGCGTGGGACCGTGGTGCCTTGGGTCGTGCAGGTGGACAATCTCGGTCAGGCGCAGACCGTCGCGCCAGCCAATGCCGACTATCGCCCGACCGATCCGCAGATTGCTTTCCATCTCGGCCGCTTCATCGAACAGGTCCGCGCGATCCCGGCCGACGCGATCATCGTCCGCCAGAACTGGTTTCGCGCCTATGAATGGACCACGGATCGCGGCGCGGCGGCATTGAACGATTACGCCCGCGCCAATGACCCTTTCACCAAGGTCGGCCGCCAACAGGTCGCCGTCGAGGTGTCCAGCGTCATCCGGGCCTCGCCCAACAGCTTCCGCGTCGCGTGGACGGAAAGGCATTTCGAGAACGGCCAGCTTTCCACCACGGAACGATGGACGGCCATCCTCACTATCGTCATCCAGCCGCCGCGCGACGCCGAGCGCCTGCGCGCCAATCCGCTGGGAATCTACGTCAATGCAATTTCGTGGTCGCGGGAGATGAGCCAATGACAACGTCAGCTTGCATCAATCACCTCGCTGATCTTTCCCTTGGAGATCATGAAGAACGAGGTGCCCGCTATCTCGATCTTCTGCCCAGCCTTCCAGCCGTTGGGCAGGTCGGCCTTGACCTTGGCGCGATAGCCGATGCGCACCGCTGCACGGTCCTCAATGGCGATGCAGTCGAGAATTGTCTGTTCTCTTTCCGCAAACAATTCAACACCCTGTTCCGCCAACGCGCGAAATGCCTCAATCCCATGCGTCTCGTTCGTCACTTCTCCGTTCGATCTGTTGATAAACCGAACGTCGCCCGACAGGCAGTCGAGCATCGCCTGAACATTCATCGTGTTGTAGGCGTCGATATACCGGGCAACAATCGTCGGGACAGTATCCATCCTGTCAGTTCCTCACTACTAATCCTAAAGCCGCTATCGTATGCTATTTTTGTGACGGTCGTGGCAATCGCTTTGACCGGCTGCGCCACCAATCGGATGCCGCAATTCAGCTATGACGCCAGCGTTCCGCCGCTGCCGACCGTGCAGGCGGCAGCAGTCGACAACACGCCCCGGCCGCTGCATGTGCCCCCGGCATGGACCGTGGCGCGGGGCGGTACGGCTGCCGGCACGCCGACCGGCCGCGTCGAGAACGCCAATGCAGCCGCCCGCGTCGAGCCGCGCCGCGAAGGCTACTACAACGCCATCCAGATATATCCGTGGTCGGAAGGCGCGCTCTATCAGGTCTATGCCGCAGTCGGGCAGATCACGACGATCGCGCTGGAGCCGGGCGAGAGCCTGACCGGCGCGGGGCCAATCGCGGCGGGCGACACCGCCCGCTGGATCATCGGCGACACGGAATCCGGTTCGGGCGCGAACCGCCGCGTCCATATCCTCGTGAAGCCGACGCGACCCGACATCGCCACCAACCTTGTCGTCACCACCGACCGGCGCACCTACATGATCGAGCTGCGCGCCCGGGAATCGCTCTACATGCCCGCCGTCGCCTGGGCCTATCCCGCGACGCCCGGCCAGCGCCGCACCGTTCCGACAGCCCCGATCATCCCCGCCGAGGCGGCGCGGAACTATCGCTACGCCTTGCAGGTGCAGGGCGATAGCCCGCCATGGCGGCCCGTCTCCGTCTTCGACGATGGCCGCCGCGTCTATGTCGTCTTCCCGGCCGGGATCGTGCAGGGCGAGATGCCGCCCATCTTCGTGCTTGGCGCGAACGGCGAGCCGCAGATCGTCAACAGCCGAGTCCACCAGAACGTCCTGATCGTGGACCGCCTGTTCGGCGCGGCCGAGCTGCGCCTTGGCTCTGGCAGCCGCCAGCAGGTCGTCAGGATCGTCCGCACCAACCCGACGCAGGCCGCCGACGCGCAGCCCGCCAGCGCGACCGGAGGCTCCCCGTCATGACCGACAACACCATCACCGAAACCGCAGCCCCCATGCGGCTGCGCGCCGAGCCGCCGCGCGTCACCCGCCTGTCCCGCAAGATGCTGGCGGGCGTCGGCGCGGTTGCGTTGCTCGGCATCGGCGGCGCACTCATCTATGCGCTCCAGACCCGCGACGGAGGGCCGGACGGCGGCGAACTCTACTCGACCGAGAACCGGCCCACGGCGGACGGCCTCGCCGGTCTGCCAAGCGACTATAGCGGGCCGGTGCTCGGCCCCGCGCTGCCCGGAGATTTGGGCCGTCCGATCCTCGACGCGCAGAACCGAGGGCAGCCCGTCGCACCGCCTACGATGGCGACGCCCGCCGTCGATCCCGCCGAGGAACGCCGCCGCGCCGAGGAAGAAGCCGCGCGCTTAAGCAATGTGTTCTTCCAGTCCGGCCCGCGCACGGGATCGCCGGCAGGGACGGCCATGCCCAGCCTTGCCGGTCTTGGCCTCGGCGGACAGCCCGCGACGCAGGACCGGCACGCGGCTTTCCTCAATGGACCCGTGGACCGGCAGACTGTCGCGCCGGATCGTGTCGCGCCGCCGGCATCGCCCTACATCCTTCAGGCCGGGGCCGTGATTCCGGCCGCGCTCATCACCGGCATCCGTTCGGACCTGCCGGGCCAGATCACGGCTCAAGTGACCGAGAACGTCTATGACAGCCCGACCGGGTCGCTGCTGCTGATCCCGCAGGGAACGCGCATCATCGGCCAATACGATGACGGCGTGACCTTCGGCCAGCGAAGGGTGCTCTTGGTGTGGAACCGCCTGATCCTGCCGGGCGGCCGTTCCATCGTCCTTGAGCGTCTGCCGGGTGCGGACGCTTCCGGTTACGCCGGGCTTGAGGATGGCGTGGATTACCACTGGTGGGATCTGATGAAGGCCGCAGGGCTGTCCACGCTGCTCGCAGTCGGCACGGAACTGGCGACCAGCGACGAGGACCGGCTTATCCGGGCCATCCTCGACGGGGCGCAGGATACCGTCAATCAGGCGGGGCAGCAGATCGTCCAGCGCCAGTTGCAGGTCGCACCGACGCTGACCATCCGGCCCGGCTTCCCGGTCAGGATCATCGTCACCCGCGACCTTGTATTCGAACCGGCAGGAGGTTGACCATGACCAAGCTGAAACTCGGCCCGCTGCCCGACGACAAGCCCGTGAAGATCACCGTGGAGCTGCCTGCGCCACTTCACCGCGATCTGGTCGCCTATGCCGAGGTGCTGGCCCGCGAGAGCGGCCAGCCCGCCGCCGATCCCGTCAGGCTCATCGTGCCGATGCTGGAGCGGTTCATCGCAACGGATCGCGGCTTCGCCAAGGCACGGCGAGCCGCCAACTGAGTCCCATCCCGGCAGGGGTGCCGCCAGCGCATAGGCGCAAATGCGGCACGCTACAGGCCGCCGACTGCCCTCCATGGTTCGCCTAATTCCGGGGCCTTGAGCGCCTCGGATTCCAACAGAACCAAGGAGGATTCCATGTGCGCAGAGCGCCGCCGCGCCCGGAGAGGGCGACCGCGACAGTCGATCCCCGAACCACTTCCCGACGATCTTTTCGACTACGCCGACGATCCTACGCCCGACGGCCGGACGCGAGCCGGCAACATGCCACTTCTCGGCCCGGATGGGCAGAGGATGCGTGTCACCGACGACTGGCCCGAAGACATTCCCGTCACCGAAGCCGAGATTGACGTGTTCGAGCGTTGGTTCGGCGATGTGTTCGACGAACTCTTGAACCCGAGAAAGCCGAATGACAGCTTGCAATACCTATCACAAACTGATAGGAAAAAGACGTGAGCGTGGATCGTGATCCAAGCCTCGACACGCTTCTGGACCTCGACGGACAGATGCTCTTTGTCGATCCCGAGGGCGGCCATTGGGTGAAGTTCGTCGTCACCCGCGTTCCGGCCTCGCCGGAAAAGCCGCACGGCCTCGATTATTCGCTCACGCTTCACGAGCCTTCGGGCGAACGGCTGGTCGGCTTCGACAATGCCCATCCGGTCGGCCGAGGCAGGCGCGGCGCGCCGATGGACCATCGGCACCGCTTTCAGACCGTGAAGCCTTACGCCTACGAGGATGCGGCCACGCTGCTGGCCGACTTCTGGCAGGCCGTGGACGCGGTATTGAAGGAACGAGGTGCCCTATGACCACATTGAAAGTCGGGATTGCCGACTATGAAGAAATGAAGGCCCGCACCATGCGGATCGCGCGCGGCGAGGAAAAACCTGCGCCCAGCGATCCGAAGGTGTGGTTCACCTCGACCGAATCCTTTGCCAAGGTGCTGTCGGCCGGCAACCGCGAACTGCTGCGCATCATCGCCGAGAAAGCCCCGGCATCGCTGGAGGAACTGGCGGAAATCACCGGCCGGGCCGGCTCCAATCTGTCACGCACCCTGAAAACCATGGAGAACTACGGTCTTGTGCGACTCGAACCGGGGCATGGGCGTAAGCTCGCGCCCAAGGTGGTGCATGACCGCGTGGAGCTGGCGTTGCCCCTGATCGACCACCCCAAGATGAAGAAAGCTATGGGAGGCCGACCATGAACATTCACAGCCCAACCACTACCGCCCGCGCCGCGCTCTACCTGCGCGTTTCGACTGCCCGGCAGGCGGAGCATGATATTTCCATTCCCGACCAGAAGCGGCAGGGCGAAGCCTATTGCGAGCAGCGCGGCTATCAGCTCGTTGAGACTTATGTGGAACCGGGCGCAACCGCCACCAACGACAAGCGCCCCGAATTCCAGCGCATGATCGAGGCGGGCACGTCGAAGCCCGCGCCCTTCGACATTGTCGTGGTGCATAGCTTCTCGCGCTTCTTCCGCGATCACTTCGAGATGGAGTTCTACGTTCGCAAGCTGGCGAAGAACGGCGTCAAGCTCGTGTCCATCACGCAGGAAATGGGCGACGATCCCATGCACCAGATGATGCGGCAGATCATGGCGCTGTTCGACGAATACCAGTCCAAGGAGAACGCCAAGCACGTCCTGCGCGCCATGAACGAGAATGCCCGGCAGGGTTTCTGGAACGGCGCACGGCCGCCCATCGGCTATCGCATCGTCGCGGCCGAGCAGCGCGGATCGAAGATCAAGAAGAAGCTGGAGATCGACCCGCTGCACGCCGACACCGTGCGGCTGATCTATCGCCTGTTCCTCGAAGGAGACGGCACGTCCGGCGCGATGGGCGTCAAGGCCATCGCCACCTATCTCAACGAGCGCCGCTTCTTCACCCGCGACGGAGGGCGTTGGGGATTGGCGCAAATCCACGCCATCCTGACCCGCACCACCTATATCGGCGAGCACAGGTTCAACACCCGCTCGCACAAGGATCGGGAGAAGAAGCCGGAGAGCGAGGTCGCCATCATGGCGGTGCCGCCCCTAATCGAGCGCGAGACGTTCGACGCGGTGCAAGCCCGCCTCAAGTCCCGCAATCCCATGGTGACGCCTGCACGTGTCTCCAGCGGCCCGACGCTCCTGACCGGCATTTGCTTCTGCGCCAAGTGCGGGGGAGCGATGACGCTTCGCACCGGCCAAGGCAGCACGGGCGCGACATACCGCTACTATACCTGCTCGACCAAGGCCCGGCAGGGCAAGACCGGCTGCAAGGGTCGCACGATCCCCATGGACAAGCTGGACCATACGGTCGCCGATTATATCGGGGACCGCCTGCTCCTGCCCAAGCGGTTGGAAACCGTCCTTGCCAGCGTCATCGACCGCCGACAGGAACGCACCGAGCGCCGCCGCGAGCATCTTGCCGAGCTTCAAAGGCGAATCACGGAAGCCGACCAGCGGCTCGGCCGTCTCTTTGACGCCATCGAAGCCGGCATGGTGGACAAGGACGACGCCATGGCAAAGGAACGCATGGTGAGCCTCAAGGCATTGCGGGATCAAGCCGCCGCCGACGCGGAGCGCACGCAGCTCGCGCTCGATAGTTCAGGCAATCAGGGCGTCACCCCCGATATGCTCAAGGGGTTTGCCCGCAAAGCCCGTGAACGGATCAGGCTCAACGATGGCGGCTACCGCCGCGACCATCTACGCGCGCTGGCGCAGCGTGTCGAGGTTGCCGACGACGAGGTTCGCATCATGGGATCGAAGTCGGAACTGCTGCGAACGCTGGTCGCCGCTTCAAGCGTAGAAACGGCGGCGTTCGGCGTTCATAGTTCTGTTCTGAAATGGCGCACCCGACACGATTCGAACGTGTGACCTCTGCCTTCGGAGGGCAGCGCTCTATCCAGCTGAGCTACGGGTGCAGGCCGGAGGCGGCAGGGCCGCGTGCCGGACTACATAACCGAAGCACCGGCCGGCAGCAATGCCGAAAGCCAAGCTTTCAACGAAGAGTTCGCAACCTCGGAATTCTCCTCCGCCGCGAACGCCGTCCGATCGCCCGGCCGCCGACCCGATCGCGAGGCTCCCGGCTACCATGCAACCGGTCGCCCGGCACGTCGCTCGGCGGCCAACCGACGGCAACATCGCGTGCCGGGCCGGCTTCCGCCCGCGCCATGCCGCCGCGGCGGCCTTCGATCAGCCCGCCGGCGCCGGGGCCATGCCGGCCGCCACGCGCGGCCGCAGCGGCCGCGCCGCATCGGCAAGCCGCGCGGCGACCCAGAGCAGGACCAGCCCGCCGCCCAGGAAGACGATGTCGAACAGCGCGCCGGCGCGCACATGGCTCACCAGTACCTGGCCCACGGCCGACAGCAGCGAGAGCAGCGCGAACATCAAAAGGCCGTGCCGGCCGATCGCGGCGAGCGGCGCGAACACGGGCAGGCGGCGGCAGAGCTTCGTCAGCCCGGAGGCATGGATGACGTAGGCGAGCGCCAGGAAATGCGTCAGCCGCGTCAGCCCCAGCGCCGACTTGTTGACGTCGAGATGACCATGCACGCCGATCCAGTTGCGGACGGCGCCCGGCCCGCTCGGCGAGATCAGGAACCCGATGGCCACGACGGCGGCGGCGACGGCGACCAGCGCCGGCTGAATCGGGACCGTGCCCGTCCGGCGCAAGGTCAGCCCGGCGGCGACGCCGATCGCCATCACGAACTGCCAGGTGAGGGGGTTAAGGAACCAGCCGCCCTGCCCCGGCCAGTTGGGCAGGTTCCAGCCGAAGCCGCGTGCCACGGCATAAAGCAGCGCCGAGGCGACCAGCATCAGCCCGATGTCGATCCGCGCCAGCCAGAGCTGGGCCGGTACGGCGAGGATCAGCACCAGATAGAGCGGCAGGATGTTGAAATAGCCGAGCTGGTGGCCAAGCGTCAGGATGCCGATCAGGCAGGTCCAGGCGTCGGCGACGTAGAGCTGCAGGCCGAGCCCCTTCAGGAGCGACGGATCGCGCCAGTAGAGCGCGCCGGCCGAGAAGATGGCGATCGCCGCGAAGGAGAGCGCGACATGGACGCCATAGAGCTTCAGGACGCGCCGCAGCAGCGCCAGGAGAACGCCGGTCTGCGCGCCGGGCTGGAGGCGATGGCCATAGGCGAGCGCCAGCGACATGCCGGACAGGAAGACGAAGGCCTCGGCTGAATCCGAGGCGCCAAAATTGCGATGCGTGATCGCCTCGACGATGTTGCCGGGGACGTGGTTGACGAAGATGGTGCAGAGGATGAGGCCGCGCCAGAAATCGATGCCGTCGAAGCGCGCGCCGGCCGCGGCGCGCTGCTCGGCGAGCGCCGCGCGGCGATCCCGATTAAGCGCCGCGCGCGACCATTCGCAGAGCGCGACGATGCCGGCGCAGACCAGCGCGTAGAGCACCAGCGGCGGCACCTGCTGCGACGACATGCGGAACGTGTAGATCGGCTCCAGCCAGAAGAAGACGGCGAGCAGCGAGGTCAGCGCCGTAGCGAGAATGGCGGGGCCCCGCCCGAACAGGGCAGCTCCCAGCAGGACGGCCGGCGCGAACAGGAAGAAGGAGAAGCTGTGCCAGGGCCATTGCAGGCGGAGCGCGAAGCAGGGCAGCACGAACAGGCAGGTCAGCCCATATTGCGCGGGCATGGCGATGCGCTGCCCGAATGGAAGGATCACGAACAAAACCTCCTGATCGTCGACCAGCCTGTGTCGGCGCCCTGCCCGGCGGCAGGCGCGGCGATCTAGAGCATGGATCGCCGGCTAAGGGAACGAGCTGCCCAGCGTTTCCGCCGTTTTCGCTCGCGCCATCCGGACAAGTTGGTCTCCCGCCAACATTTCGTATGGAGGCAGAAGCTTAAGCCGGCTCAGATGGCGAAATTGCGCCAGACGCGCCGTCGCAGCATGCGGAACGCGGAAGTGCGTTTGCCAGGGATCGCAACCGTGAATATTGCGAATGCTCCGTGACGAGGCCGGCCGAAAATGGCTATCGTACCGACCGGGACGGCGACATCGGCCGCATTCGGGGGGAGCATCGACTTGGCTGAGCAGAAGGTATTCGTCTATGTCGGAGGCTGCAGCCGCCCGACGCCCTATTTTGCCTCGGCCAATGCGCGCGGCATTTCCGTCTTCGCCTTCGATACGGAAACGGCGACCGCGACGCTCGTCGCCACCCAGGCCGGCATCGAGAACCCGACCTTCCTCGCCGCGGCCGCCGACGGCGCCACGCTCTATGCGACGAGCGAGGTGATGGAGTGGAACGAGGGCCTGATCAGCGCCTACCGGATCAATCCGGCCAGCGGCAAGCTCGCCTATATCAACCGCCAGTCGGCGCTCGGCGGCATCACGGCGCATGCGAGCCTCGACCGCTCCGGCCGCAACCTGCTGCTCGCCAACTACATGATGCTGCCCGAGACCGAGCTGCCCAACCAGTCGGTCGCCGTCTTCCCGATCCGCGCCGATGGCGGCCTGGCGCCGGCCTCGGCCTCGGCCGCCCATCCCGGCAAGGGACACGATCCGGCCCGGCAGGACCGGTCGCATGCGCATTGCGTGCTGGCGACGCCCGACAATCGCCACGTCGTCGTCAGCGACCTCGGCATCGACCGTCTCGTCACCTATCGCCTCGACTCCGTGGCCGGGACGCTGGAGAAGGCGGGCGAGACCGCGCTGCCGCCGGGCTCCGGCCCCCGTCATTTCGTCTTCCATCCGTCGAAGCCGTTCGCCTATGTCGTCAACGAACTCGGCTCGACCGTCGCCTCGCTCGCCTTCGACGCGGAGACCGGCAGCTTCACCGTGCTCGACGTGACCCCGACCGTCGCCGAAAGCGCGCGCTCCGGCAATCATTGCTCGGAGATCCGGCTCGGACCGGACGGCCGCTTCCTCTATGTCGCCAATCGCGGCCATGACAGCCTGTCGATCTTCACAATCGGCGACGACGGCATCGCCCGGCTGCGCAGCACGGTGGCGAGCGGCGGCCGGACGCCGCGCCACTTCGCCTTCGCGCCGGACGGCCGCACGCTCGCCGTCGCGAACCAGGACAGCGACCGCATCGCGCTGTTCGCCGTCGATCCCGACGATGGCGGACTCAGCCATCTCGGCCAGGACATCGCCGTCGGCACGCCGACCGCGGTGTGTTTCGTCACTATCCCCGGCCCGGCCTAGCCGGCACCGGGACAACGGCGCAACGGCGCCCCGGCTCGCGGGTTCCGGGGCGAAAACAGACCGTAGGAGCCGGACGAATCCTCGTGTTATAGCTCGGGCTCCAACGGAGCCTCCGCCATGCTCACCTTCCTGCCGTCGCTGTCCGTCTTCCTCGCCTATCTCGCCGCCGTCATCGCGCTGACGCTAACGCCGGGCCCCGACATGACGCTGTTCCTGGGCAAGGCGATCGGCCAGTCGCGCATGGCCGGCGTCGCCGCCTTTGCCGGCGCCTCGACGGGGCTGGTGGTGCACACGATCGCGGTGGCGATCGGCCTGTCGGCGCTGCTCGCCGCCTCGCCCACCGCCTTCCTGATCCTGAAGGTCGTCGGCGCCGCCTACCTGGTCTATCTTGCCGTGCAGGCGATCCGGCACGGATCGGCGCTGTCGGTCGGCGGCAAGGGCTCGAGCGACGCGATCAGCAAGGTCTATCTGAAGGGCCTGATGGTCAACCTGCTGAACCCGAAGATCATCGTCTTCTTCGTGACCTTCCTGCCGCAGTTCGTCATGCCGTCCGACCCGCATGCGAGCGGCAAGCTGATCTTCCTCGGGCTGATGTTCGTCGTCGTGGCGACGCCGATCAGCATCGCCATGATCTGGTTCGCCGGCTCGCTCGCCACTTTCCTGAAACGTTCGCCGCGGGCGACCCGCGTCGTCGACTGGCTGTTCGCCAGCGTGATGGGCGGCTTCGCCGTCCGCCTTATTCTGGCGCAGGGGAAGTAGGCGCGGCGCGGAAGCCGGTGCCCGCGAGGCGACCGGCGATCAGCCAGTAGGCGAAGCCGGCGACCAGCCCGGCGGCGACCGGCGGCAAGGGCGAATAGTCGGTGCCATAGGCGGAGAGGTGCATGGCAAGGCCGATGGCGCCGCCGAACAGCGTCCACAGGATCATCGACCGAATGCCGAGCATCTCGGCCACCAAGATCCCGCCCAGGAACGGCAGCAGCGCGAAGCGGGTGATGTCGTAGAACACGATGACGACAGGGCCGAAGATCGCGGTGATGTCGCCGTCCGGACCGACCCAGCTCTCCGTCTCGAAGAAGCCGAACGAGCCGAGATAGATCGCGGCGGCGGCAAGGATCGCCACGATCAGCCCAATTGGAATGAGGAAAACGATCCGGAGGAAGGCGCGCATCAGTCCTCGTCGCTGGTGACCATTGCCTCGAGCGCCAGGCGCTCGCGGACGCGCATGCGCTCGCTCTCGCTCTTCAGCTGGCCGCAGGCGGCGAGGATGTCGCGGCCGCGCGGCGTGCGGATCGGCGAAGCGTAGCCGGCGCGGTTGACGATGTCGGAGAAGGCCTCGATCGTCTCCCACTCCGAGCACTGGTAGTTGACGCCCGGCCACGGGTTGAACGGGATCAGGTTGATCTTGGCCGGGATGCCGCGCAGCAGCCGCACCAGCTCGCGCGCGTCGGCGGCCGAGTCGTTGACGTCCTTCAGCATCACATATTCGAAGGTGATGCGGCGGGCATTGGAGAGGCCGGGATAGTTGCGGCAGGCCTCGAGCAGCTCGGCGATCGGGTATTTCTTGTTGAGCGGCACCAGCATGTCGCGCAGGTCGTCGCGGACGGCGTGCAGCGAGATCGCCAGCATCGAGCCGATCTCCTCGCCGGTGCGCGGGATCATCGGCACGACGCCGGAGGTCGACAGCGTGATGCGGCGCTTCGACAGCGACAGGCCCTCGCCGTCCGAGGCGATCAGGAGCGCCTGCTTGACGTTGTCGAAATTGTAGAGCGGCTCGCCCATGCCCATCATGACGATGTTGGAGACGAGGCGGCCCTCGGACGGCACGGCGGCGCCGACCGGCGTCGTCTTGTCCGGGAAATCGCCCAGCCGGTCGCGGGCGACGAGGATCTGGCCGACGATCTCCTCGGCCGTCAGGTTACGCACCATCTTCTGCGTGCCGGTGTGGCAGAACGAGCAGGTCAGCGTGCAGCCGACCTGCGAGGAGACGCAGAGCGTGCCGCGGCCGATCTCGGGAATGTAGACGGTCTCGATCTCGACCGGCCGGCCGGCGCCGCGCGCCGGGAAGCGCAGCAGCCACTTGCGCGTGCCGTCCTGGGAGATCTGCTCCGTGACGATCTCGGGCCGCTTCAGCGTGAAGTTGGCGGCGAGCGTCGCCCGCAGGTCCTTCGAGACATTGAGCATGTCGTTGAAGTCGGTGACGCCGCGCGCATAGATCCAGTTCCAGATCTGCGCCGTGCGCATGCGGATCTGCTTCGGCTCGATGCCGATGCCGGCGAGCTTCTCGCCGATCTCGGGCCGCGACAGGCCGACGAGCGACGGCGTCTCGGAAAGCGGGGACGAAGCAGGAGCGGGTGCCACGGCGAGCGGTGCGGTCATCTTGTCGGGTTCCGGGTGAGCGGCCGGCGCGAAAGGCGCGCATCAGGGCCATCAATCATCTTGGTTGCCGGCCTCATATCACAATTCGGCGGAATTCAGGAATGCTTCAAATGAGACGCCGCCCCGCGCCCGGCAAGGGGCAGCCGCGATCGGCCGTCGCCGACGCTCGTTGAACGCCCGTGTCAGACGGCCGCATCCGCCAGAATGGCGGCCACGACCTCGCCGACGCTCATCGCCGAGCTGTCGATCCAAAGCCCGATCCGCGGCGCCTCGCGGACCAGCGCCTCGGCGAGGATCTCGGGCGGGAAAGCGTCGCTGTAGCCCGTCTTGGGCCTTTCCCGGTCGCGGCGCGCCAGCGTCGCGGCGTCCGGCGCCAGCACCACGATGCGCGGATCGAGATCGGCGAGGCGTTCCGCCACCGCGAGCAGATAGGGACCGATCAGGATGTCCTGATAGACCACGGAGAACCCAGCCGCGTGATAGCGCCGGGCCGCGTCGCAGGCGAGATCGTGGCGCAGCTTCAGCTGCGCCTGCGCCTCGTCGTCGAGGATCGGGCCCATGGTGGCCGCCCCGCTGACGATCATCCGGCGAAACACGTCGCCTCTGAGATGCACGGCTTTCGGCAGCGCCTCGGCGACAGCCTGGGCGACCGTGGATTTTCCCGCCGCCATGGCGCCGGTGATGATGAAAAGGCGAGGTTCGGACATGGCGCTAGCCTAGGCTGGCACGGCCGTGGTCATCAACCCTGCGTCGAGGTCAGCGCATCCCAGCCGCGCATGGCGCTATGCGCCACGGAGATCAGCGTCTCCGCATCGGCGCCGTCGCGCGCCTCGATCGACATGCCCTTGATGATCGTGCCGAAATAGGCGGCGATGCGGGCGAGGTCGAGGCCGGGCGGCAGTTCGCCGTCGGCGACGCCGCGCTCCAGCCGGGCGCGGATGCGCTGCGCCATGTCCTTGCGCTGGTCGCAGAGGAACTGCTGCGCCGAATCCGTGTCGGGACCGCCATTGGTGGCGCCCAGCATCAGGAAACAGCCGGTCGGCTTGTCGGGCTGCGCGCAGGAGCGGGCGCTGGCGATCAGCATGGCGGCGATCGAATCCCGCGTCGTCAGATCGCCCTCGAGCATCTTCAGCGTGCAGGAATCGTCGGTCGCCACATAAAGCGCGACCGCCTCGCGAAAAAGCCCCTCCTTCGAGCCGAAGGCGGCGTAGAGCGACGGCGAATTGATGCCCATCGCCTCGGTCAGCTCCGAGATCGAGGTGCCGGCGTAGCCGCGAGCCCAGAACACTTCCATCGCCCGCTCGAGGGCCACGGCTCGGTCGAAGCTCCGGGGACGTCCGCGTGCATTCATGGCGTGCAGCAGCCCTTTTCTTTTTGTATCGATCAACAAATAAAGCGCTTGACGGCGGGAAGCAAGCGATTATGGTTTATGTATCGACCGACACATAAATTGTGCCGGTGGTGACCAGAGCGCGCGGCGCCTCTCCCGCCGCGCGCTTCACCCTTTGCGACGGGCGGCCGCCAACGACCGCCCCTGCCCAACAGATTCGAGACCATCATGACCGACGCCTCTCACCAGGCGGCCGCGGGGCGACATCTCGTCCTCGCCGCCGTTTTCCTCGTTGCCGTCATAATGCCGCTGTCCTTCACCGGCCCCGCCGTCGCGACGCCGGCGATCGGCCGCGACTTCGCCGGCGAGCTCTCGCAGCTGGTCTGGATCGTCAACGGCTTCATGCTCGCCTTCGGCAGCACGATCATGCTCGGCGGCGCGCTCGCCGACCAGTTCGGCCGCAAGCGCATGTTCCGGATCGGCGCGATCGGCTTCACCCTCGCCTCCTTCGCCGTCGGCCTCGCCCCGAACGTGCTGATCCTCGACCTGCTGCGCGCGCTGCAGGGCATCGCCGCGGCGCTGACCATCTCGGCCGGTTTCGCCGCCGTGGCGCAGGATTATGAGGGCCCGGCCCGCACCCGCGCGCTCGGCCTGCTCGGCACCGGCTTTGGCATCGGCATCGCCTTCGGCCCGATCATCGCCGGCGCGCTGATCGAAAGCCTCGGCTGGCGGGCCCTGTTCTTCGCCACCGCCCTGGCCGGCATCGTCATCCTCGTCGCCGGCGTGCCGCGCATGCGCGAGACGCGCGATCCCGGCGCGACCGGCATCGACCACTGGGGCGCGGCGAGCTTCACCGCCATGCTGGTCGCCCTGATCTTCGGCATCATGCTGGGCCCCGACCATGGCTGGGCCCACCCACTCGTCGTGGCGCTGCTCGCCGGCGCGGCGATCCTGCTGGCCGGCTTCATCGCCATCGAGCTCATGCAGAAGCGGCCGATGCTCGACCTGTCGCTCTTCCGCTATGCCCGCTTCGTCTCGGTGCAGGCATTGCCGGTCGCGGTCGCCTACTCCTTCATCGTGCCGTTCATCCTGCTGCCGGCGCGCTTCATCCGGATCGAGGGCATGAGCGAGCTGGAAGTCGGGCTGATGCTGCTGCCGCTCAGCCTGCCGATCGCGACGATCCCGTTCATCGCCGCCAACCTCACGCGCTGGATTCCGTCCGGCATCCTGGCCGGGCTCGGGCTCGTCGTCGCCGGCGTGGGCGTGCTGCTGCTGGCGCTGGTTCCCGTCGGAAGCCCCGGCACGGCCTTCATCCTGCCGCTCGTCCTGATCGGCGCCGGCGCTGCGCTGCCCTGGGGCCTGATGGACGATCTTGCCATCAGCGTCGTGCCGACGGAACGCGCCGGCATGGCGACCGGCATCTTCGGCACGATGCGGGTCGCCGGCGAGACGGTCGCGATCGCGCTGGTCGGCGCGCTGATGACGGTGTTCGTGTCGAACGGGTTCGGCGGCATGCCCGCCGGCGCAGCCAATGCGATCGCCGGCGGCGACCTCGATGCCGCCGCGGCGCTGGCCCCGTCGATCGCTCGCATGGCCGCCGCCGACGCCTATGGCGACGCCTTCCGCGCCACCATGCTCGTCTGCGCCGCGATCACCTTCGCCGCCGCGCTGGTGACGCTGGTCACGTTGCGCGCGCGCCGGCCGAAGCCGGCGGCCGAGCCGATCATGCTGGAGATCGGCGCCTGACCGGCGCATGAGAAAGGCCCTCCCCCGCGACGCGGGAGAGGGCCAATTCGATTGCCGGCGTGACAATCAATCGTCGGCGGGCGTCTCGTCCTCGAAGTCCTCGGTATCGAGATCGGCGACGCCGAGGCTCTGGGCCGAGAGCCAGAACACCTCGCCCTCGCTCTCGTCGGTATCGAGCCAGAAGAAGTCGAGATGCGGATACTCCGCTTCGATGATCTCGCGGCCGGCGCCGATCTCGCACAGGATGCCGCCGCCCGGATTGAGATGGGCAGGCGCCGCCTCGAGGATTCGCCGCACGATGTCCAGACCGTCGAGGCCGGAGGCCAGCGCCATCTCCGGCTCGTGCCGGTACTCTTCCGGCAGCTCTTCCATGGCGATCTCGTCGACATAGGGCGGGTTGGTTAGGATCAGGTCGTAGCGCTTGTCGCCGAGCGGCGCGAACAGGTCGCCCTCGTAGAGCTCGATCCGGTTGCCGAGGCCATGCTCGGCGACGTTGATCTTGGCGACCTCGAGCGCATCCGGCGACAGGTCGACGGCATCGATCTCGGCATTGCCGAACACGTCCGCGGCGAGGATCGCCAGCGAGGCCGAGCCGGTGCAGAGGTCGAGCACGGTCTCGATCGACGACAGGTCCTCGACCAGCGTGAACTCGTCGCCGCCGAAGAACTCGGAGTAGAGCAGCTCGCCGATGAAGGAGCGCGGCACGATCACCCGCTCGTCGACATAGAAGGGCACGCCCTGGATATAGGCGCGCTTGAGCAGATAGGGGGTCGGCTTGCGCGTCGTCACGCGCGCCTCGATCAGGTCGGCGAGACGCTTGCGCTCGTCCGGCATCAGGCGCGCATCGAGGAACGGCTCGAGCGTGTCGATCGGCAGCTTCAGCCCCTCGAGCACCAGATAGGCGGCGTCGTCGAACGCCGTCGAGGCGCCATGGCCGAAGGCCAGACCCGCCTGGTTGAAGCGGCTGATCGCATAGCGGAGGAAGTCGCGGATCGTGACGAGCTGATCGGCGGGGCTGGATTCGATGGTCACGGCGGGCTCATGGTTAAGAAATCGTTTCGCCCCCGTCCTATCAGGTCAGCGCGCCGCGCGCACCACCCGCGCCTGCGATCTCCAGTCCCAGTCTGTGCAATAAGCCACCGGACGACGGCACCGGCGGGACCCGAGCGAAACAGCGGCTCCAGAAACGAACATGGCCGGAGACGAGCCCCGGCCACGCATCACGTCATCGATCCGTGCCTCAGACCGGAGGCGGCGTCAGCGTGCCGTCCGGGCTCAGCTTGTCGACCGTGGGCGGCAGCACCTTGGCCAGGAGCTCGCCGACCTGATCCATCGGAATGCCGAGCTGGGTGCCGATCGTCTGCAACTGCTCATTGCCGAGCGCCGAACGAAGATCATCGGCGCTGATCGGCAGGTTGCTGCCCTGGCCGAGCCAGGAGGCGACCTGCGCCCCGAGGCCCGAACTCTGCAACTGGTTCAGCACGCCGTCGAGACTGCCGAACTGCGTGTTCGCGAGCGCCCCGTTCAGGGCCTGACCAAGGGCGTCCAGCTGGACGCCCTCGCCGCTCTTGCCCTGAAGCGCGCCGAGGACATTGCCGACAATACCGTCAAAGATACCCATGATGGTTCTCCTTCAAAACGGAACGCCGTTCATCGCCCCCCGAAGCGGAATTCGGTTCGGTCGACCCCGCCTGCCTTACTGGCCCTTGGCCTTCAGGCGCTTGTTGCAGTCGCTCCAGTATTGCGGCCACTTGGCGCCCTGCGGCAGCTTGCCGGCCGCCTTGCGCTCCTGCCACTCGGCGCCGCAGGCGCGAATGCGCACGATCGCCGCCTGCTGGCCGGGGGTGAGCGGACGCTTGCCGGCGGTCTTCGCCGCCGTGTTCATCTTGGCGGCCTGCTCCGGATCGGGCAGCGCAATGCCTTCGTCCGCCTCGATCGCGTTGTCGGCGGCCTTGGCGGCCTTGCCCTTGGCGGCCTTCGCCGGCGCGGCATCATCCGCCGGATTGGCGGCGGCGTAATCCTTGGAACACTGGCTCCAGAACTTCGGCCAGGTCTGGCCGGCCGGAATGCTGCCGGCCTCCTTCATCTTGGCCCATTCGGCGCTGCACGAGGCCATGGCCGTCGACTTGCCGCCAGCCGCGGCAGCCGGCTCCGCCGCCTTCTCGGCCGGCTTGGCCTTGGCCGCCTTGGTGTCGGTCGCCTTGCTGTTCGTCGACTTGCTGTTCGTCGACTTGGCGGCCGGAGCCGCATCCTCGGACGGATGGGCGGCGTCGTAATCCTTGGCGCACTGGCTCCAGAATTTCGGCCAGGTCTGGCCATCGGGAACCGTGCCGGCGGCCTTCATCTTGGCCCAGTCGTCGCTGCAGGACTGCATGGCCGTCGACTGCGCTGCCGCGGGCAAGGTCGCGGCAAACAGGCCGAGGGCCATGCTCGCGCCGACCAAGAGAAGCCTTGCTTGCATCTTCATAGTGCCGATCTCCTTCGATGCCGCCAAACGGCAACGGGCCTGACGAGGCGGCAGGTCGTCGAACCTTGCCCCCAGAGGCGAAGGAACATCCAGCCGGAGCGCGTGTCAATCGCCGCGCATGGTTCAGGGTAAATATCGGCGAAGTCGTCGCAAAGCATCACGGCCGCCAAACCGGCGGCCGTGAGCTTGCATCTGGTTAGCCTGCTACTGGCTGTTCTTGCCGGCGTTCTTGGCGAGCCAGTCCTTCATGAAGGCGATCTCTTCTTTCTGGGCCTTGATGATGGCCTCGGCCAGCTTCCGCGCCTCCGGATCCTTGCCATATTTCAGCTCGATCTCGGCCATGGCGACCGCGCCCTCGTGATGCGGGATCATGGCGCGGATGAAATCGACATCGGCATTGCCGGAATAGTCGATCGCCATGCCCTCCATCATGGCCTTGTCGGCCGCGCGGAACGCCTTGGTCGAGGCGGTGTCGCCCGCCTTCGGCGCCGACATGGCGCCATGGTCCATCTTGCTGTGGTCCATCTCCTGCGCCGAGGCCGGCAGCGCTGTGAAGGCAAGGGAAGCGGCGATCGCCGCGATGGTCAGAACGGATTTCATGATCGTTTCTCTTATGGTGATGAGGCGGGTCCCCTGCTGTCGCCGTCGCGGACCCGCGAGCGCCGGCGAAGGATGAATGCGCGCGAACGATCAGGCGCGCGGCGGTGGCAGATCCGGTCCCAGCGCGATCGACACCGGCATGGTATCGGAGCCCGGACGCAGAATCGCCTCGGGCATCGCCGGCAGAAGCGGCGGGGCGCCGACCACCTCGGCCATCATCGGCAGCGCGTAGCAGCACTGCGCCATGACCGGCAGTCCCGCATGCCCGTGTCGATCCGGACCTGGCTGCGGCGCCATCGCATGCGGACAGTCCGCCGTCGCGTGCACCGGCATCGCCTGGGCAGGCGCTACGCCGCCCGGCAGGAGCAGGTTGATCGCGATCAGGATGAGGACGGCAAGCCGCCTGACGATATGCACGGGACAGAAACTGGCGTTCCGATCCGGCTGCGTCAAGGACGCGAGTTTTCTGTTCACGCACGCCTGATATGTATTCAGCCGTCATTCAGCACTGATAGGCTGTAATCGACTTTTTCGAGAGGGTTGCATGTCGGAACGGAAGATGGTGGATCGGCGCCGCGTGATCGGCTTCGGCGCAGCCGGGCTCGGAGCGAGCCTCGGCATGCCGGCCATCGCCCGCGCCGCCGACAGCGTCGTCTGGAAGATGGCGACCTGCTGGCAGAAGGATGCGCCGGGCGTTGCCGCCAATGCGCAGCGCCTCGCCGACACCATCGCCGCGCTATCCGCCGGGCGCATGACGGTGCAGGTATTCCCGGCCGGCGACCTGGTCGCGCCCAACCAGGTGTTCGACGCGGTCTCGACCGGCAAGGCCGAAATGGGCCACGGCTCGCCCTTCTTCTGGGCGGCGAAGGATCCGGCGTTCCACTATTTCTCCGGCGTCCCCTTCGGCCTGACGGCCGGCGAGCATGCCGCCTGGCTCGCGACGGGCGGCGGCCAGGCATTGTGGGAGCGTGCCTATGAGCCGTTCGGCGTGCTGCCCTTCTATGCGGGGTCGACCGGTCCGCAGGCCGCCGGCTGGTTCAAGCGCGAGATCCAGAAGCCGGAAGACTTCAAGGGCCTCGCCATCCGGATCACCGGGCTCGGCGCCGAGGTCCTGAAGCGGCTCGGCGCCAATCCGGTGCTGCTGCCGCAGGGCGACATCGCCGCCGCGCTCGAAGCGGGAACGATCGACGCGGCCGAATGGGTCGGCCCCTGGAACGACCTGGCGCTCAATCTGCCGCGCGCCGCGCCCTTCTGCTACATGCCGGCCTTCCACGAGCTGGCGACGGCGCTCGAGCTGACCGTCAACCAGGCCGCCTTCGACGCCCTGCCGGACGATCTCAAGGCGATCGTCCGCGCCGCCGCGCAGGCAACCGCCAGTGCGACCTCCGCCGACTTCACCGCCAACAACATCATCGCCCTGCCGATGCTGGTCGAGCGCGGCACGGTGGTGAAAGCCTTCCCCGACACCGTGATCGAGGCGCTCGCCAAGACTTCGGCCGACGTCCTTGCCGAGATCGGGGAATCGAGCCCGATGGCGAAGGAGGTGCACCCCGCCTTCATCCTGTTCCGCAAGAAGGCCGTCGCCTATGCCGCCGTGGCCGACGGCGCGGCCCTCGCCATGCGGGCCCGCGCGCTGGCGATGTAGATCGTCAGCCGAGCGTCTTCTGCAGGAAGACGAGATCGAGATAGCGGCCGAACTTGAAGCCGAGTTCCGGCATGCGGGCGGTCTCGACGAAGCCGTGGCGGGCATGCAGGCGGATCGACACCTCGTTGCCCGCCTCGATGCCGGCGACCATGACATGCTTGCCGTTCGCCGCCGCGTGCTCGACCAGCGCGCCGAGCAGCGCCGTGCCGGCGCCCTTGCCGCGCGCGGCGCTCGCCACATAGATCGAGTTTTCGACGGTGAAGCGATAGCCCTGGAAGGCACGGAAATCGCCGTAGCTCGCATAGCCGAGGACGTCCCCGCCCTCCACCGCGACCAGCACGGGATAGCCCTGGCCCTGCCGCGCCGCGAACCAGGCAAGACGGTTGTCGAGGTCGACGACGTCGTCGTTCCAGATCGCCGCGGTATTCAAGACGGCATCGTTGTAGATCGCCAGGATGGCGGGAATATCGGCCTCGGTGGCCGGGCGGATCAGGGTCATGGTTCAGGCCGATCAGATTGTCTTGTAGAAGAAAGTCGCGGCTTCGAGCCGCCCGTCGGGCGTGAGCGAGTGCCCCGGCATCACGCCGAACTCGATCCAGCCGGTGGCGCGGTAGAGCGCCTCGCCGGCCGAGCCGGTCTGCGTATCGAGATGCAATAGCGTCTTGCCGGCGCGCCGCGCCACCTCTTCCGCCGCCGCGAGAAGTTGCCGGCCGACGCCCCGACGGCGGACGCTGGAATGCACCAGCATCTTGCCGATCTCGGCCCGGTGCGGACCGTTCGGCTGCGGCGCGAAGGTGACGACGACGGTGCCAACGATCCGGCCGTCCGCCTCGGCGACAAGCAGCACGCGGCCGCCCGCCTCGATCGCCTCCATCTGGCCCTGCCAGAAGGTGGCTGCCTCCGCCTCCGACAGCCCGGCCAGGAAGTTCACCGAAGCGCCATGCGCGACCGCATCGACGAGGATGACGGCGAGCTCCGGAACGGCGGCGCGCGCCGCGGGGGCATCCAACTCGCGGATGGTGGTCGTGGCCATGTCGTCTCCCTGGCGCCGATGTCCGAAAATCGGGCTTCATGATAAAATTTGTCAATGATAAACTCGTTCGATAGCTATTCTCGAACGACGTCATAGAAAATCTCGATGGATATCGATCAGCTCCGCAGCTTCGACCGGATCGTGCGCGACGGCAGCTTCACCAAGGCGGCGGCCCGGCTCAACGTCACCCAGGCGACGATCTCCACCCGCATCCGCACGCTGGAGAGCCATGTCGGCGGAACCTTGTTCACCCGTGGCCGCAAGGTCGAGCTGACGGAACGCGGCGCGACGTTCCTGCCCTACGCGAGGCGCGTGCTCGCCACCCTGCTCGAAAGCGAGGATGCGCTGCGCAATGTCGACCGCGGCCGCATCGCGCTCGCCTCGCTGCGCAGCCTGGTCGACCCGCTGGCGACGCCGACCGTGCTCGACTTCATGCGCGCGCATCCCCGCGTCGAGCTGCTGTTCGAGGAAGGCCGTCATCGCGACATCGCCGAATGGCTGCATGATCGCCGCATCGACCTCGCCCTCATCGGCTGGCCGAATTTCGATCCGCTGCTCGAGGCGCTCGAGCCGATCGCGATCATCCGCGAGAAGGCGGTTCTGGCCGCCTCGCCGGCGCTCGCCCGCGAGATCGGGCCGGCGCCGACGCTCGACCGCGTCTTCGCCGTCGCGCCGCATTTCCTCTCCTTCTACTGGTGGCAAGTGACGCCGGACGCCATCACCTCGCTGCGCCACCGCGCCCGCGCCGCATCGCAGGTGCTGTTCGGCTCCGGCCGGGCGCTGATCGCGCGCGGCGAAGCCATCGGCCACCTGTTGGAGGCCGGGATCGCCGACGAACTCGCGCGCGGCGAACTGGTCGATCTCGCGCCGATCGACATGCCGCCGATCTGGCGCGATTCAGCCCTCGTCGCAGGCGCCCAGGACACGCTTTCACGACCGCTCGTAGCCGAGCTCGCCGACCGAATCGTGCGCCGTGCCGGCGAACTTGGCGTGCTCCATGCGGATCGGCGTTAAAAAGGCAATTTTCAGCGCTTTGCGGCCAACAACCTTGATGCTATTGAGCGCGCCATGAGCACCACGGCGCAAGACAACATCCGCAATTTCTCCATCGTCGCCCATATCGACCATGGCAAGTCGACACTTGCCGACCGGTTGATCCAGGCGACCGGTGGCCTGTCCGATCGCGAGATGAAGGAGCAGGTGCTCGATTCGATGGATATCGAGCGCGAGCGCGGCATCACCATCAAGGCGCAGACCGTCCGGCTCGACTACAAGGCGAAGGATGGCAAGAGCTACATCCTGAACCTGATGGACACGCCCGGCCACGTCGACTTCGCCTATGAGGTGTCGCGGTCGCTCGCCGCCTGCGAGGGCGCGCTGCTCGTCGTCGACGCCTCGCAGGGCGTCGAGGCGCAGACGCTCGCCAACGTCTACCAGGCGATCGACAACGACCTCGAGATCCTGCCGGTCCTCAACAAGATCGACCTGCCGGCGGCCGAGCCCGACCGGATCAAGGCGCAGATCGAGGAAGTGATCGGCATCGATGCTTCCGACGCCGTGCTCATCTCGGCCAAGACCGGCATCGGCATCCCGGACGTGCTGGAGGCGATCGTCACCCGCCTGCCGCCGCCCAAGGGCGACAGCGCCGCGCCGCTGAAGGCGATGCTCGTCGACAGCTGGTACGACGCCTATCTCGGCGTCATCGTGCTGGTGCGCGTCATCGACGGCCAGCTCAAGAAGGGCATGCGCATCCGCATGATGGGCGCCGACGCCGTCTACGACGTCGAGCGCGTCGGCTACTTCACGCCGAAGCTGGTGCCCGTCGAGAGCCTCGGCCCCGGCGAGATCGGCTTCCTGACCGCCTCAATCAAGGAAGTCGCGGATACGCGCGTCGGCGACACCATCACCGACGACAAGAAGCCGACGGCGGAAGCGCTGCCGGGCTTCAAGCCGGCGCAGCCTGTGGTGTTCTGCGGCCTGTTCCCGGTCGACGCCGCCGATTTCGAGGAACTGCGCGCCGCGATGGGCCGCCTCCGCCTGAACGACGCGTCGTTCTCGTTCGAGATGGAATCCTCGGCCGCGCTCGGCTTCGGCTTCCGCTGCGGCTTCCTCGGCCTGCTGCATCTGGAGATCATCCAGGAACGCCTGGAGCGCGAGTTCAACCTCGACCTGATCGCGACGGCCCCCTCGGTCATCTACAAGATCCAGATGACCGACGGCAGCGAGATCGACCTGCACAACCCGGCCGACATGCCGGACGTGATGAAGATCGAGGAGATCGCCGAGCCCTGGATCCGCGCCACGATCATGACGCCGGACGAATATCTCGGCGCGATCCTGAAGCTTTGCCAGGAGCGACGCGGCGTGCAGTCCGACCTGTCCTATGTCGGCACCCGCGCCATGGTCACCTACGACCTGCCGCTCAATGAGGTGGTGTTCGACTTCTACGATCGCCTGAAGTCGATCTCGAAGGGCTACGCGTCCTTCGACTACCACCTGACCGACCATCGTCCCGGCGACCTGGTCAAGCTGCAGATCCTCGTCAATGGCGAGCCGGTCGACGCGCTCTCCATGCTGGTGCACCGTACCCAGGCGGAACGGCGCGGCCGCGCCATGTGCGAGAAGCTGAAGGACCTGATCCCGCAGCACCTCTTCGTCATCCCGATCCAGGCCGCGATCGGCGGCAAGATCATCGCCCGCGAGACCGTGCGCGCCATGCGCAAGGACGTGACGGCGAAGTGCTATGGCGGCGACATCACCCGCAAGCGCAAGCTTCTGGACAAGCAGAAGGAAGGCAAGCGCAAGATGCGGCAGTTCGGCAAGGTCGACATCCCGCAGGAAGCCTTCATCGCCGCGCTGAAGATGGACGATTGAGCCAGGCTCCGCCGCTCCGTCTCGAACCCGACATGGCCGTTCCGATCCCCCTCGGAGCGCCATTTTCTTGAATGCAGCCTCGCGGCGTCCGTTCCCCGGTGGACGGCGCGGCGGCGGGGCCCTACCCTCCCCGCATGAGCAGGGCCTTTGTCAAGGAAGACGACGACGCGGGCGACGAGCTGCCCGAACGCCCCGTCTCGCCCCATCCGAACCTCGTGACGCCGGAAGGCCTCGCGGCGATCGAGGCGGAGATCGCGCGGCTCGGCGAGGCGCTCTCCGACGCGCGCCGCCGGGACGACGCCCTCGCCATCGCCGCGCTCGGTCGCGACCTGCGCTATTTCCAGCGCCGCCGCGCCAGCGCGGAGCTGATGGCCCCGCCGGTCGACCGCAACACCGTCCAGTTCGGCGCGACGGTGACGATCCTGCGCGACGACGGTCGCCGCCAGACCTATCGCATCGTCGGCGAGGACGAGGCCGACCCGAAGCACGGCACGATCTCGCATGTCGCGCCGCTGGCGATTGCGCTGCTCGGCCGCCAGGTCGGCGACGAGATCACGGTCGCCGGCCACGACGCCGAGATCGTCGCCATCGCCTGAGGCCATCCCGAATCGAAAAGGGCGCCGGCCGAAGCCGACGCCCTCGTCATGTCTGTCGAAATCGCCGCGATCAGTTCGCCTTGGTGACGCCCGGCTGCGGCACGAAGCGCAGATAGGGCTTCAGCGCCTTCCAGCCGCCGGGGAACTTCTCCTTGGCCGCCTCGTCGGAAACCGACGGCACGATGATCACGTCCTCGCCATGCTTCCAGTCGACCGGCGTCGCGACCGAGAACTTGGCGGTCAGCTGCAGGCTGTCGATGACGCGGATGATCTCGTCAAAATTCCGCCCCGTCGAGGCAGGATAGGTCAGCGTCAGCTTCAGCTTCTTGTCGGGGCCGATGACGTAGACCGAGCGGACGGTCATCGTGTCGGAGGCATTCGGATGGATCATGCCGTAGAGATTCGAGACCGTCTTGTCCTCGTCGGCGATGAGCGGGAAATTCAGCGTCGCGCCCGTCGCGTCGCGGATGTCGCCGATCCACTGGTCATGGTTGGCGAGCTTGTCGACCGAGAGGCCCAGCACCTTGACGCCGCGCTTGTCGAATTCCGGCTTCAGCTTGGCGACGGCGCCGAGTTCGGTGGTGCAGACGGGCGTGAAGTTCTTCGGATGCGAGAACAGGACGCCCCAGCTGTCGCCGAGCCACTCGTGGAAGGAGATCTTTCCTTCGGTCGTGTCGGCGGTGAAATCGGGAACGACGTCCCCCAGATTGAGTGCCATTTTCCGTATTCCCTCAGCGTGTTGAACGCGGAGCGCTTGGCTCCGCCGAGATTTCTGGCGCGAGTATCGCATGACTGGCACCCGGGTCAATTGCGGAATCCAGCCGAAGCCAGGCCCAGTCGACCAAGAAATGCCCTGAAATCAGAACCATTTTTCAATCCCGATACGCACACCCCGCCGTTCTGGAAAATTGATCCCGCGAGTAGATCCAGGAACAGCCGGCGCATGGTTGATAAATCGTCAATCTTGATGACCGATAATCCCGGCGTGGAAGCGCTGAACCCGAAGGTGTCAACATGCTGAAAAGCCCGATCCGCGCGCTGGCGCTCTCCATGCTGCTGCCGCTTCTCGCCGTAGTCCCGGCCGCGGCGGAATCGATCGACACGACCCCGGCCAAGATCCTGTTCGGCGACGTCAAGACGCCGATCCCGCTCGAGGCGCGCGCCATCGGTTCCTACGCCAAGGGCTGCCTCGCCGGCGCCGTGGCGCTGCCGGTCAACGGCCCGCAATGGCAGGCGATGCGCCTGTCGCGCAACCGCAACTGGGGTACGCCGGAGCTGATCGCCTTCACCGAGAAGCTCGCCCATGACGCCAAGGCCAAGGACGGCTGGCCGGGCCTGCTGGTCGGCGACATGGGCCAGCCGCGCGGCGGCCCGGCCCGTACCGGGCACGCCAGCCACCAGATCGGCCTCGACGTCGACCTCTGGCTGACGCCGATGCCGAACCGCAGGCTTTCCCGCGACGAGCGCGAGAACATGTCGGCCGTCTCGATGGTCAACGAGAAGGCCCGCAAGATCGACAGCTCCGTCTGGACCATGGGCCAGCACAAGCTGATCCGCCGCGCCGCGCTCGATCCGCGCGTCGCCCGCATCTTCGTCAACCCGGCGATCAAGAAGGCGCTCTGCGACGGCGCCGGGGCCGACCGGGCCTGGCTCAACAAGGTCCGCCCGTGGTGGGGCCATACCTATCATTTCCACGTCCGGCTCGACTGCCCGCCCGGCATGGCGAGCTGCTTGCCGCAGAAGGCGACGCCGCCCGGCGACGGCTGCGGCGAGGAACTGACGGCCTGGCTGCAGCCGCCGAAGCCGACCAAGCCCACCAAGCCGACCAAGCCGGCCGTGAAGCCGCGGCCGATGGTGCTGGCCGACCTGCCGCCCGCCTGCCGCCAGGTGCTGATCGGCGCGCCCGCCGGCATCACGCCCGAGCCGGAGCCGAGCCAGGCGATGTCCTATGACGGCGCGCCGCCGGCCGACATCGAGGCGCCGGTCGACCAGCCGGTGACCGGCTCGCTGCACTGAGATCGAGGGATCCAGAACGAGGGCGCCCGGTTCCTGCCGCGGCGCCCTCTTTCTTGCGCTGCCGCCTAGCGCTCCCAGCGGGGCGACATCCCGACCTCAGGCCGGACCTGCGCGACGAGCGAGGCGACCGCCGGGTTGATCGTGTGGCGCGGCACGACAAGGACGACGTCGAGCGTCGGCGCGTCGGCGAGCGGCCGGGCGACAAGGTCGGGCATCCGCTCGTCGCAGATCGACGCCGGCACCAGCGCCACGCCGAGCTCCGACGCGACGAGGCGCATCACGGTGTGCTGCAGCAGCGGCTCGAACCGGACGCGCGGCACGATCCCGGCCGCCTCGAAATAGGCCGTGATCGCCGCGCGCAGCGGCGCCGCGACGGCGGCGGGCGCTGCGATCAGACTTTCCTCCGCAAGGTCCTGCGGCGTCACCGACGCCCGCCTGGCGAGGCGATGCGAGGGCGGCACGATCAGGCACAGCCGGTCGGTGAAGATCGGCACGCTTTCCAGCTGCGGAAAATTGCGGCCGGCAAAGGTGACGGCCGCGTCGAGTTCGCCAAAGAGCAGCCGCCGCTCGATATCCGCCGGCGTGGTTTCGGCGAGCACGATCCGGACATCCGGCCAGCGCTCCGCATAGGCGCTGACGATGCGCGGCACGACGCGATGCGCCGCGTTCATCATGAAGCCGAGGCGCAGCTCGCCCTTCTGCCCCGCCGCGACCAGCTGGGCGTCGCGGCAGGCATTGTCGAACTGGGCCAGCACGGCGCGGGAATCGGCGAGAAAGCGCTCGCCGGCCTGGGTCAGCGCCACATGCCGCGAATTGCGCTCGACCAGCCGGACACCGAGCTCGCGCTCCAGATTGGCGATCTGCCGGCTGAACGGCGGCTGGGTCATGTTCATGCGCGCCGCGGCATGGCCGAAATGCAGCGTCTCGGCCAGGGCCACGAAATAACGCATCTGCCGCGTATCCATCGATACCTCAATCGCATTGATCGGATGTCATGGTTGGATTGGATTGTATCGCCCGAGCGGCATAAGGAAAGCGGCCATCCGCCATCGAGGCCGCCATGCTCTCCAATCTCCTCATCGTCCTGCCGATCTTCGGGTTGATCCTGGCCGGCTGGATCGCACGACGCAGCAACGCGCTCGGCCCCCACGCCACGCGCGAGGTGAACCGGCTGGTGGTCTACCTGGCGCTGCCCGCGCTCCTGTTCGACATCATGGCCAAGGCAAGCTGGGCCGAGATCTGGCAGCCGGGCTTCATCCTCGCCTTCGCGTCCGGCAGCGCCGTCATCTTCGCGCTGACGCTGTGGGTCCGAACGCGGCAGGGATCGCCGCTGGCCGACGCGGCCATCGACGCGCTCAACGCCAGCTATGCCAATACCGGCTTCATGGGCTTTCCGCTGGTGCTGGCGGTCGTCGGCGGGTCCGGCATGGGCCCGACGCTGGTGGCGACGATCCTGACCGTCTGCGTGCTCTTCGCCGTCGCCATCATCCTGATCGAGAGCAGCCTCCGGTCGGGATCGAGCCGGCGCGACATCGCCTTCCGGACCTTGGTCGCGCTGGCGAAGAACCCGCTGCTGGTGGCGCCGGTCGCCGGCGCGCTGTTCATGGCCTCGGGCTGGGCGCTCCCGGGCCCGCTCGACCGCTTCCTGCAGCTCCTCGGCGGCGCCGCCTCGCCCTGCGCGCTGATCGCCCTCGGCCTGTTCCTGGCCGGCAACGGCGCGCAGCGGCATCGCCCCGCCAGCGCCCGCGTCGAGACCGCGCTCGTCGCCCTCAAGCTGCTGGCGCAGCCCGCCGTCACCTGGCTAGTCGCGGTGCCGCTGCTGGGCCTGCCCTCGGCCGCCGCGCACACGGCCGTGCTGCTCGCGGCGCTGCCGACCGGCACAGGCCCCTTCATGCTGGCCGAGTTCTACGAACGCGAGGCGGTGCGCACCAGCCGCGTCGTGCTGGCGACCACCGTCCTGTCGGTGGCCACCCTGTCGCTCTATCTCGCGATCACCGGCTGAGGCGTCGTCGCGCGCCTCAGTCGTCGTCTTCCTCGACCACCCAGTGCTTCACCGTGGTCAGCGAGCGCAGATATTGCGGCGGCGCATAGGGCTCGCCGCCGAGTTCATAGGCGGCGCGCCACGGCCAGCGCGGATCGGCGAGGATGGCGCGGGCCAGCGCCACCATGTCGGCCCTGCCCTCGCGCAGCAGGGCCTCTGCCTCGGCCGGCGTCGTGATCAGCCCGACGGCGCGGGTCGGAATGCCGGCACCCTCGCGGATCCGGGTCGCGAAATCGACCTGGTAGAGCGGGCCGAGCGGGATCTTCTGGTCATGCGCGTTACCGCCGCTCGAGGCGCAGATATAGACGACGCCCTCCGCCTTCAGCGCCGACGCGACCTCGATCGCCTCCTCGACGGTGAAGCCGCCCTCGACCCAATCGGTCGACGAGAGCCGCGCGCCCACGAACATGGACTCCGGCAGCGCCGCCCGCACGGCGCGCGCCACCGTCACGATCAGGCGCATGCGGTTTTCGAGGCTGCCGCCCCAGCGATCGCTCCGCTTGTTCGAGATCGGCGACAGGAATTCGTGCAGCAGATAGCCATGCGCGCCATGCAACTCGACGAAATCGAGGCCGATGCGATGCGCGCGTTCCGCCGCCTGGACGAAGGCGGCGACGACCCGCTCGATGCCGGCCTCGTCGAGCGCCTCCGGCACCGGCCAATCCGGCGCGAAGGGCACGGCCGAGGGACCGACCGTCTGCCAGGCATCCTGTTCGGGCGTCAGCGGCCCGCCGCCGAGCCAGGGCAATTGCGTCGAGGCCTTGCGGCCGGCATGGCCGAGCTGGACGCCGAAGACGGCGCCCGGCGCGGCGACCCGGCGGGCCGGCGCCAGCGCCCGCGCCATGGCGGCCTCGTTGGCGTCGGAATAGAGGCCGGTGCAGTTCATCGAGATGCGGCCGCGCCGCTCCACGCCCGTCGCCTCGAAGGTAATCATGCCGGCGCCCGACATGGCGAGCGACATCCAGTGCTGGACATGCCAGTCGGTCGCCGAGCCGTCATCGGCGGAATACATGCACATCGGCGCGACGGCGATGCGGTTCGGAATCGTGAATTCACCCAACCGAATGGGCGTGAAGAGCGCGGAGGACATCGATCATTCCATTACAGTGGCGGGAAGGACCGTCCGCCACGGCGGGCGAGGTCCGGCTGGTGGGGTGCGGGAGCGGCTGGCGCCGCTCGCCGGTCTTCAGCGCGCCGTGTCGAGGCGACCGGCCGACGAGGCGTTGACCCGCCACCAGCCGGCGATGGCCTTGCGCGGGCGATGCGTGGGCAGAACCTCGTGCGGGATCTCCTCCGACATCATCAGGACCACGCGGCCGGCCTGCGGCACGATTTCCGCCACCGGCTCGCCATGCTCCTCCAGCCCGGACCAGATCCGGAGCGCCCCACCATAGTCCGCCTGCCAGCCTTCATCGAGATAGACGACGAGGGAAACGACCCGGTTCTTCGCGCCGGCCAGGCTGTCGAGGTGGCGGCCATAGAAGCCGCCGGTCGGATAGGCGATGAAATTGCACTCGAAGTCGAACAGGCCGAGAAACAGCCGCCGGTTGATCGCGATGCGCAGAAGCTCCGCCACCGCCAGGAAGCGGCGCTCGGCCTCCGTGCCGCCATCGAACCAGCGGATCGCGGCGCGCCGGATATCGGCATCCTGGCGCCGGCCGGCCTCGCGGCCGACGGCCGCCATCGTCATCGCACCAAAGCTCTCCATCGCACCGAGATCGGCGGCGAGAGCCTTGATGAGCGCCGGGTCGAACATATTGTCGACGACGGCATAACCATTGTCCGCCAGCGACGCGATCAACGCGTCGCTGGCGGAACTGTCGAAATCATCGGTCTCCACCAACACTTCCGTCACTGGGCAGTCACTCCGGTTCCAATCGGGCAGGAAACGCCCGTCCCCCCGAGACCGCAATAGCCTCCCGGGTTCTTGGCGAGGTATTGCTGGTGATCCTTTTCGGCGAAATAGAAGGGCGGCCGATCGACGATCTCGGTCGTGATCGCGCCATAGCCGCGCGCCGCGAGCGCCTGCTGATAGGCATCACGGGCCGCCTCGGCCTGGCGGCGCTCGGCGGCGTCGGCGACATAGATGCCGGACCGGTATTGCGTGCCGACGTCGTTGCCCTGGCGCATGCCCTGGGTCGGATCGTGGCTCTCGAAGAAGACCCTGAGCAGGTCGTCATAGGAGACGACGGCCGGGTCGTAGGCGACGAGCACCACCTCGTTGTGGCCGGTCATGCCGGTGCAGACCTCGCCATAGGTCGGGTTCGGCGTCGTGCCGGCGGCATAGCCGACCGCGGTCGCGAAGACGCCCTTGGTCTGCCAGAACTTGCGCTCGGCGCCCCAGAAGCAGCCGAGGCCGAACAGGGCGGTGCGGATTCCTTCCGGATAGGGCCCGGCAATCGGATGGCCGTTGACGAAATGCTCGCCCGGCGTCGTGATCGGCTGGGCGCGGCCGGGGAGCGCCTCGCCCGGCTCCGGCATGCGCGCCTTGCGCGCGAAGAGGTCGAGGAGATTCATGGCTTGTCTCCTTTGTCTGAGGGGATGTCAGGCGGCGATGGAGCGGTAGCGACGACGGCGACCGACCAGAAGCAGGAAGGCGCCGAGCCCGCCCAGGACGAACCAGATCGGCAGCGTCAGCAGGAACTCGACGACCGGCGACCACACCCACGGGCCGACATAGGCCTCGACATGGCTGGCGACGAAGCCCTGGAACGCGGTCAGGCTGCCGGGATCGAAGGAGAACCACGCCTGGCCGAGCGGGGTGACCGTCAGCGACGAGGCGGCGATCGTCTTCGTGCCGTCGACGACGAGCCCGACCACGGCGCCGGCAAGGGCGAAGAGGCCGAGAAGGCGGACGAAGAGCGTGAACATGCGAGGATCCCTCGCCGCGCGCCGCCCGGCCGGGTTGCCGTCGGGGCGCGACTGGCCAAGAGATAGTGGCTCGGCGCGCATTCGGCAATGCGGCGTGCCGCAGCGACACGCCCCGTGATCCACCGCCATCTCCGCCCGATTGCGACGGAAGCCTTGCGGCCGGCCATCGCTTCGTGATACCGCACGGCCTGTCCTGAGCAGCGCGTGGCGACAAGCCGAATTCCGACGCTGTCAAAGGAACCGGACGCGATGCGTGCCGGTACGGAGGGGTGGCCGAGTGGTTGAAGGCGCACGCCTGGAAAGTGTGTATACGGGCAACCGTATCGCGGGTTCGAATCCCGCTCCCTCCGCCACTTCGGAACAAAACCGGGAACGCCGATTCCCGCCGATTTCCCTCCCTTGGCGGCTACCAGCGTCCTCAACAGGACGTTTTTGCTTCCTTTGATGTAGATCGCGTCGTCTGCGACCTCGACGTGTTGGGCGAAGGCCCGGACGTGTTCCCGCCGATAGCCGCCCTTTCCAAGCCGCAGTCGGGTGCGTGCTTCGCTCGCCAGTTCCCGCACGGCTGCCCCGGTGAGGCGCTGGTGGGTAGAGCTTGCGAGCATGGCTTCGATCCGCGTGGCATCGGCCCGCGCCTGATCCCGAAGCGCCGTGAGGCCCGCGATGCGCTCGCCAAGGGAAGACTCGGCCGGGTCGAGCGAACCGGCTTCAATGGCATCGTAGAGGCGCTTGAGGCGGTTGTCGGCCTCGGCCGCGCGATGGTTCAACTCGGCAATATGCTGGCTGCGCCGCTCGACGCCTTCCTGCCGGCGATCCAGAAGCGAGGCGAGAACGTCTTCGATCCGCTCGGGGTCGAGAAGCCTTTCCTCGATATGCGTCACCACCATGCGGTCGAGCTTATCCATCGGGATCGCGCGGCCCTTGCAGCCTGTGTCGCCCTGCCGTGCCCGAATCGAGCAAGCATAGTAGCGATACCGGCCGTTCTTGCCGGTGCGCAGCGTCATTGCGCCTCCGCAATTGCCGCAATGGCAGATGCCGGTCAGCAGGTTCGGGCCGCTGACGACGCGCGGCGGCGTCACCTTCGGATTGTTGACCTTCAAGCGATTCTGCACGGCCTCGAATATCTCAAGGTCGATCAGCGGCGGCACGGCGACGGTGACGATTTCCTCCTCCGGCTTCACCACGCCCTTATTGGAGCGGCGATTGAAGCGATGCTCGCCGATATAGGTGCGCCGGGTCAGGACACGGTGAAGCTGGCCGATGCCCCAACGCCCGCCGTTGCGGGTAAACATGCGGTGCTTGTTCAGGTGATTGACGATGTTCTTGACGCCCATGGGGCCGGACGTGCCGTCGCCTTCCGATGCAAGGCGGAAAATCAGCCGCACGGTGTCGGCATGGAGCGGGTCGATCTCCAGCTTCTTCTTCATCTTCGCGCCGCGCTGCTCGGCATCGACGACACGGTAGCCGATGGGCGGCAGGGAGCCGTTCCAGAAGCCTTGCCGGGCGTTCTCCTTCAAGGCGCGCATGACGTGCTTGCCGTTCTCCTTCGACTGGTATTCGTCGAACAGCGCCATGATCTGCCGCATCATGACGTGCATGGGGTCGTCGCCCATCTCCTGCGTGATGGACACCAGCTTGACGCCGTTCTTGGCGAGCTTCCTGACGTTGAACTCCAGCTCGAAGTGATCGCGGAAGAACCGGCTGAACGAATGGACCACGACGACATCGAAGGGCGCGGGCTTGGACGTGCCGGCCTCGATCATCCGTTGGAACTCGGGGCGGCGGTCATTGGTGGCCGAAGCGCCGGCTTCCACGAAGGTTTCGACAAGCTGGTAGCCGCGCGAGACACAATAAGCCTCGCCCTGCTTGCGCTGGTCGGGGATCGACACGTCATGCTCGGCCTGCCGCGTGGTGGAAACGCGCAGGTAGAGCGCGGCGCGCAGCGCAACATGGGGACTTTGCATATTCATGACCGGACTCCTTCCGCCGTGCGACGTTCTATCAGCGGCAATTCCAGCTCCACGCGGTCATGCAGCACCTTAGGGACGAGCTTCTGGCCCTCGCCGGGGTCCATACGGATCAGGCCGTAGCTCGCCATCTTCTTGAGGGTTCGGGACAGGTTAGGCTTCGCCCGTCCCGTGATCCGCGACAGTTCCTCCAGCGAACCGGGTGACTGCTCGTCGATGACGCGCAGCAACTCGCGGTTCCCGCTCGAAAGGAGCTGCGCGAAGGATTCCATGGATGTGAACCACACCTTCGGATCGTCGGGTGCGGGCTTTTCCTCGCCTTTGGCGATCCGCATGGTGCGCGCCTTCATCTCGTCGTAGTCGGCAATCCCGACTTTCAATGTGGTCATGTTACGCCTCGTTCCTTCAACACCGCGTCCGCCGCCTGCCAGAAGTCGGCCAGCAGCGTGGCCGCATCCTCGTAGGCGTAGGGCTTCACGGTCTGGAGGCGATGCCGGTGGTCCATCGGCTCGCCCCGCCTTCCTCGGCCGACCGGATGGGCGTTATCGAATCCGACCAACCGTTCGCCCGAAGGCCCGTGAAGCGTGAGCGAATAATCGAGGCCGTGCGGCTTTTCCGGCGAGGCCGGAACGCGGGTGACGACGAACTTCACCCAATGGCCGCCCTCGGGATCGACAACGAGCACCTGTCCGTCGAGGTCCAGAAGCGTGTCGAGGCTCGGGTCACGATCCTCGCTCATGGCTTAGTGTTATCATCGGAGGATAACCGTTGCAAGTCCTGATTGCCAGGATCGTCGATTGGGCCGAACAGTCGGTCGAGCACGTCACCGAAATACCGCTCGAAGATTTGCAGTTCTTCCTCGGTGATCGGCACCTTCTCGGGCCAGTCGTCGAAGACAGGCAACGACACCACATCGACGATGCGAAGCGGCGACCTGCGGCGCTCCCGGCCGTCCGGCGTAGGTTCGTCGGCATAGTCGAAAAGATCGTCGGGAAGTGTCTCGGGGACCGGCTGTCGCGGTCGCCCTTTGCGGGCGCGACGGCGCTCTGCACACATGGAATCCTCCTTGGTTCTGGTGGATTCCGGGGCGCTGTAGGCCCCGGAATTGGGCGAACCATGGAGGGCAGTCGGCGGGCTGTAGCGTGCCGCATTTGCGTCTATGCGCTGGCGGCACCCCTGCCGGGATGGGACTCAGTTGGCGGCTCGCCGTGCCTTGGCGAAGCCGCGATCCGTGGCGATGAACCGCTCCAGCATGGGCACGATGAGCCTGACGGGATCGGCGACGGGCTGGCCGCTCTCGCGGGCCAGCACCTCGGCATAGGCGGTCAGATCGCGGTGAAGCGGCGCGGGTAGCTCCACCGTCACCTTCACGGGCTTGTCGTCGGGAAGCGGGCCGAGTTTCAGCTTGGTCATGGTCAACCTCCTGCCGGCTCAAATACAAGGTCGCGGGTGACGATGATCCTGACCGGGAAGCCGGGCCGGATGGTGAGAGTCGGCGCAACCTGCAACTGGCGCTGCACGATCTGCTGGCCCGCCTGATTGACGGTATCCTGCGCCCCGTCGCGGATAGCTCGAACAAGCCGGTCCTCGTCGCTGGTCGCCAGCTCCGTGCCGACTGCGAGCAGCGTGGACAGCCCTGCGGCCTTCATCAGATCCCACCAATGGTAATCAACCCCGTCTTCCAGCCCGGCATAGCCGCTGGCGTCCGCGCCCGGCAGGCGCTCAAGGACGATGGAACGGCCACCGGGCAGGATCAGGCGATTCCACACCAAGAGCACCCTGCGCTGGCCGAAGGTCACGCCGTCATCGTATTGACCGATGATGCGCGTCCCTTGCGGGATCAGGAGCAGGCTGCCGGTCGGGCTGTCATAGACGTTCTCGGTCACTTGCGCCGTGATCTGGCCCGGCAGGTCCGAGCGGATGCCGGTGATGAGCGCGGCGGGGATCACGGCCCCGGCCTGAAGGATGTAGGGCGATGCCGGCGGCGCGACGCGATCCGGCGCGATGGTCTGCCGGTCCACGGGTCCGTTGAGGAAAGCCGCGTGCCGGTCTTGCGTCGCGGGCTGTCCGCCGAGGCCGAGTCCTGCAAGGCCGGGCATGGACGTTCCTGCCGGCGCTCCCGTGCGTGGGCCGGACTGGAAAAACACGTTGCTCAAGCGCGCGGCTTCTTCCTCGGCGCGGCGGCGTTCTTCTTCGGGATCGACGGCGGGCGTCGTCATGACGGGCGGCGCGACCGGCTGTCCCCTGTTCTGCGCGTCGAGGATCGGACGGCCGAGGTCGCCGGGCAGCGCCGGGCCGAGCACCGGCCCCGTATAGTCGCGCGGCAAGCCGGACAGGCCGTCCGCCGTTGGGCGGTTCTCGGTCGAATAGAGTTCTTCGCCTCCCGGCCCTGCATCGCGGATCTGGAGCGCGTAGATCAGTGCGCCGCCGATGCCGAGCAAGGCGACCGCGCCGACGCCTGCCAGCATCTTGCGAGACAGGCGGGTGACGCGCGGCGGTTCGGCGCGCAGGCGCATGGGCGCGATGGTGTCGCTGATGGTGTTGTCGGTCATGACGGGGAGCCTCCGGTCGCGCTGGCGGGCTGTGCGGCAGCGGCCTGCGTCGGGTTGATGCGAACGATCCTGACGACCTGCTGGCGGTTGCCGTTGCCAAGGCGCAGCTCGGCCGCGCCGAACAGGCGGTCCACGATCAGGACGTTCTGGTGGACTCGGCTGTTGACGATCTGCGGTTCGCCATTCGTGCCGAGCACGAAAATCGGCGGCATTTCGCCCTGCACGATCCCGGCCGGGAAGACGACATAGACGCGCCGGCCATCGTCGAACACGGAAGCCGGCCGCCATGGCGGGTTGTCGCCCTGCACGTGCAATGCATAGCGGTAGTTCCGCGCAGCCTCGGCCGGGATGATCGGTGCGGCTGGAACGGTGTGACGCTGGCCGGCAGGCGGTGCGGGATAGGCCCATGCGACGGCCGGCATGTAGAGTGATTCCCGCGCGCGCAACTCGATCATGTAGGTGCGCCGGTCGGTGGTGACGACAAGGTTGGTGGAAATGTCAGGTCGCGTCGGTTTCACGAGGATATGGACGCGGCGGTTCGCACCGCTGCCGCTCTCGGTGTCGCCTATGATCCAGCGGGCGGTGTCGCCGGCCGCAATCGGCCCCGCGCCTGTCAGGCTCTCGCCCGGCTCCAGCGCAATGGTCGTGATCTGCCCGACTGCGGCATAGACCTGATAGAGCGCGCCTTCCGACCACGGATAAATCTGGATTGCATTGTAGTAGCCTTCCCGGCGCGGCTCGACGCGGGCGGCTGCATTGGCGTTCTCGACGCGGCCGGCCGGCGTCCCTGCGGCGGTTCCTCCACGCGCGACGGTCCATGCAGGGGGCACACGCAAAGGCCGGGGCGTGTTATCGGTTGCCGCCGCCTGCACGGTTGGCAGCGGGGGTACGCTGGCGTCATAGCTGAATTGCGGCGTCCGGTTGGTGGCGCAGCCTGCGAGCATGGTGGCAGAAAGCAGCACGGCCGCGATTGTGGGGGTGCGGGTGATCGTCCTCATTGGCTCATCTCCCGCGACCACGAAATTGCGTTGACGTAGATGCCGAGCGGATTGGCGCGCAGCCGTTCGGCATCGCGCGGCGGCTGGATGGCGATGGTCAGGATCGCGGTCCATCGTTCCGTGCTGGAAAGCTGGCCGTTCTCGAAATGGCGTTCGGTCCACGCGACGCGGAAGCTGTTGGGGGACGCCCGGATGACGCTAGACACCTCGACGGCGACCTGTTGACGGCCGACCTTGGCGAAAGGATCATTGGCGCGGGCGTAGTCGTTGAGCGCCGCCGCCCCGCGATCCGTGGTCCATTCGTAGGCGCGAAGCCAGTTCTGGCGGACAATGATCGCGTCGGCCGGGATCGCGCGGACCTGCTCGATGAATCGGCCGAGATGGAAAGCGATCTGCGGGTCGGTCGGGCGATAATCGGCGGCGGCCGGCGCGACGGTCTGCGCCTGTCCAAGATTGTCCACCTGCACCACCCACGGCACCACGGTCCCGCGCGCGGATTGCCAGACCAGCGCCGAGGCGAAGCCGGCCGACAGGATCAGGGAACCGAAGGCCATATAACGCCAGTTCCTCGCCTGCACGCGGGCCGAGCCGATACGCTCGTCCCATGCCTGCGCGGCCTTCTGATAGGGCGTCTCGGGTTCCGGCGATTTGCCGTAGTGGGTTGCTGGTCGTTTGAAGATGCTCATGAGCGGTCACTTTCGGAAAGGTTGATGGAGGAACCGGAGCCGTGGCTGTCGCCGGAGCGCACCGCATGGGCGGCCATGGTCGTGCCGTGGTTCATGGCCTGCGAGCGCCGCATCCGTTGCGCCCATGCGGGCGGGCTGCCGGCCGGGCCGGATGCTGCTGCGGTGGGATCGGCGCTCGCGCCGCCGACCGTGCCTGCGGTGGATGAGCCGCCGGTCACACCGAAGGCGGCGCGTGCGCCACCGGAAAAGCTGGACTTGACGCTCTCGGTGGCTTTCGAGACGGCGCGCTTCAAGGGAGAGACGGCGGCCGAGCCTGCGGCGCGGGCAACACCACCAAGGCCGGAAGCAACACCGACCGCGCCGGACTGGCCGAGCGCGCCGACGCTATAGGCTGCGGTTGCCGCGCCCGCGGCGGTCGCACCGCCGCGGACGGCCGCGGCCCCACCGGAGAGGGCGGCAGCACCGCCCTTGGCCGCAAGCATAGCCCCGCCGCCAGCGGCGACACCTGCACCTGCGACCGCAAGGCCGGTTCCCACGGCCGCGCCCGCGCCGAGCTGCGGGCCGCCAGAGACGATGCCGTTGGCGATGCCGGGGCCGAAGATGCCGAGGCCGAGCAGCGACAGGGCTGCCAGCACAATCGCCATGGCGTCGTCGATGGTCGGGGTTGCCCCGCCGAAACCGGCCGTGAATTGCGAAAATAAGGTGCTGCCGATGCCGATGATGACGGCGAGCACCAAGACCTTGATGCCGGACGACACCACATTGCCCAAGACCTTCTCGGCCATGAAGGCGGTCTTGCCGAACAGGCCGAAGGGGATCAGGACGAAGCCGGCGAGCGTGGTCAGCTTGAACTCGATCAGCGTCACGAAAAGCTGGATGGCGAGGATGAAGAAGGCCAGCACCACCAGCGCCCATGCAAACAGCAGGCACGCGATCTGGATGAAGTTCTCGAAGAAGCTGATCCAGCCCATCAGGTCGGAAATGGAATCGAGAAGCGGACGGCCGGCGTCGAGGCCGGTCTGCGCCACGCGGCCCGGCCGCATCAGATCGGTGACGGAAAAGCCGGTGCCCGAGGCCATGAGGCCGAGGCCGGCGAAACTCTCGAAGACGATGCGGGCGAGGTTGTTCCAATTGCCGATGATGTAGGCGAAGACGCCGATGAACAGCGTCTTTTTGACCAGCCGCGCGATAATGTCGTCATCCGCGCCCCATGCCCAAAAGAGCGCGGCGAGCGTCACGTCGATGACGATCAGCGTTGTGGCGATGAAGGCGACCTCGCCGCCGAGCAGCCCAAAACCACTGTCGATGTAGGAGGTGAAGACTCCGAGGAAATTGTCGATGACGCCCGTGTTGCCCATGGTCAGCGCGCCTCGCTGCGGTCACGGCCGAGGAAGCGGTCGCGGGATTCAGCCCAAGCGGCGAGGCAGTCGGCATCGCTTGCGGCGGCCTCGCCGAGCTGCTGGCAACGGCGCAGGCTGGCGCGCAGGGGATCGGGCGGCGGCTGGAGGGCCGAGGCCGGGAGCGGCGCGGAAGGTTCATCCTTCCGCGCCATGTCGATTGCGGTCACTGTCAAGGCAATCGCAACGAACACCACGGCCCCGAGCCGGGCCAGCATCTTGCCGTCCATGGCGAGCCTCCCGGTCAGTTGTTGCCGTTGTTGAACATCTGCGCGTTGCCCGGCAGGTAGCCGGTGCCGGGTGTCAGGAACCGCTCGCGCTGGATGCGGCCCTGTTCAGCAGCGGTCGCGCGCTCGGCCTCGGTCAGCGCGTCGGCCCGGCCATTGGCCGAGATGACCGCGATCAGGTCGGAAAGCTGCTGCGACTGGAGGGCGAGAAGCTGGTTGCCGGCCTGCGTGGCTTGCAGCGCGCCGGTCGCGCCTTGGCTCTGGCCGACCAGCGCGGCCATTTCGGCGCGGTTGCTGTCGATATTGCCGACCGCTCCCGCCTGCACGCGCATGGCGTCCTGCAAGCTGCCGACCGTGTTCTCCCACCGGCTGCGCGCATCGGCGACAAGCTGGGCGTCGGTCGCCGAAAGCGAGACATTGCCATATTGCTTCTGGAACGCTTGGTCGATCTGGCCGACCTCGAAGGCGATGTTCTGTGCCTGCCCGAGAAGCTGCTGCGTGCGCTGGACGCTCTGCTGGAGCTGCTGGAGCGAGGAATATGGCAGGCTCGCCAGATTGCGGGCCTGATTGATGAGCATCTGCGCCTCGTTCTGGAGGCTCTGAATCTGGTTGTTGATCTGCTCCAGCGTGCGCGCGGCGGTAAGCAGGTTTTGCGCATAGTTGGTCGGGTCATAGACGATCCGGCCGAAGCCGAATTGTGCATGGGCCGGGCTTGCCAGCATGGGCGAAAGCGCGACGGGCATGGCGAGCGCCAGCGCGAGGGCCGAGGCCCCAACGATCTTGGGATAGGTCATGGAAGAATCTCCTGTGTGGGGTGGCTATCGAGCGGGGCCGGCGCGGCGGATTCCGGCCGGTCGGCAAGATTGGTGAGGTTCGGGATCAGGTCGGCCGCCCAATCGACGCCGCGCTCGCGCAGCCATGCGGCGAGGAAGCCGTCGCGGCCGCGTTCGGCGACGATCTGCGCAATGAGGGTCTGGTCGGATTTGGCGGATGCGGCGCAGAGGGCGAGGCCGACTTCGGACAGGCCAAGCTCGAACAGGCGATTGCCGCGCCGTGACTGGCAGTAATAATCCCGCTTGGGCGTGGCCCGTGCGAGGATTTCGATCTGCCTGTCATTGAGGCCGAAGCGGCGATAGATGGCCGTGATCTGCGGCTCGATGGCGCGCTCGTTCGGCAGCAAGAGTCGCGTCGGGCAGCTCTCGATAATCGCGGGCGCGATGTTGCTGCCGTCAATGTCGGACAGGCTTTGTGTGGCGAAGATGACGCTGGCGTTCTTCTTGCGCAGCGTTTTCAGCCACTCACGGAGCTGGCCGGCGAAACCCTCGTCGTCCAGCGCAAGCCAGCCTTCATCTATGATGAGCAGCGTGGGGCGGCCATCGAGCCGGTCGCCGATACGATGGAACAGATAAGCAAGCACGGCAGGGGCCGCGCCGGTCCCGACAAGGCCCTCGATCTCGAAGGCTTGCACGTCCGCCGATCCCAAATGCTCTGTCTCGGCGTCGAGCAGCCGGCCATAGGCACCGCCGACGCAGAACGGACGGAGCGCCTGTTTCAGATCGTTGGATTGCAACAGCACCGCAAGGCCGGTGATGGTCCGTTCCTCGACCGGCGCGGAAGCGAGCGAAGTCAGCGCCGTCCAAAGGTGTTCCTTGACCTCGGGCGTGATCGCCAGCCCCTCGCGCATGAGGATGGCCGCAATCCAGTCCGCCGCCCATGCGCGTTCATAGGTGTCGTGGATGCGGGCAAGTGGCTGGAGCGAAACGGACGCCTCATCTCCTTCCGTGAGGCCACCGCCCAAATCGTGCCAATCCCCGCCCATGGCGAGCGCGGCGGCGCGGATGCTGCCGCCGAAGTCGAAGGCGAAAACCTGCGATCCCGCATAGCGCCGGAACTGCAAGGCCATGAGCGCCAGCAGCACGGATTTGCCCGCGCCGGTCGGGCCAACGACAAGGGTGTGTCCTACGTCGCCGACATGGAGACTTAGCCGGAACGGGGTTGAGCCTTCAGTCTTTCCAAAGAGCAAAGGGGGTGCACCGAAATGCTCGTCCCGTTCCGGCCCCGCCCACACCGCTGAAAGCGGGATCATGTGGGCGAGATTCAAAGTGCTGATGGGCGGCTGGCGGACATTGGCGTAGGCGTGTCCGGGCAGACTGCCGAGCCATGCGTCAACCGCGTTGACGCTCTCGGGCATGACGGTGAAGTCACGGCCCTGAACGATCTTCTCGACCAGGCGCAGCTTCTCTTGCGCCACGCGCGGGTCGGCATCCCATACGGTGACGGTCGCCGTGACGTAGGCCATGCCCGCCACGTCTGCCCCAAGCTCCTGCAACGCCATGTCGGCGTCGAGCGCCTTGTTCGCCGCGTCGGTGTCCACAAGGGCGGACGCCTCGTTGGTCATCACCTCTTTCAAGATCGCCGCGATGCTCTTGCGCTTAGCGAACCATTGGCGACGGATGCGGGTCAGCAACCGGGTCGCATCGGTCTTGTCGAGCAGGATCGCGCGCGTGCCCCACCTGTAGGGGAACGGCAGCCGGTTCATCTCGTCGAGCAGGCCCGGCATCGTTGCGGTCGGGAATCCCACGATGGTCAGGACGCGCAGATGTGTGTCGCCAAGGCGCGGCTCCAGCCCGCCAGTCAACGGCTGGTCGGCGAGCAGCGCGTCGAGGTGCATCGGCACCTCGGGCACGCGCACGCGATGGCGGTTGGTTGAGATGGTGGAATGGAGGTAGGTCAGCGTTGCGCCGTCATCCATCCAACGGCACTCGGGCATGAAGCCGTCGAGCAGCGCCAGCACGCGGTCGGTGCGGTCGATGAAGCCGCGCATCAGCTCCCACGGGTCCACGCCGGTTTTCTCGCGGCCCTCATAGAGCCATGCCTCAGTGCGGGCGGCTTCCTCGGCCGGGGGCAGCCAGAGGAAGGTGAGGAAGTAGCCGGACACGAAATGCGCGTCCGCTTCCTCGAAACCAGCCTTCCGTTCCGCATCGACCAGCGCCGACGCGGCATCGGGAAAGCGACTATCGGGATAGGTCGCCGCCTCGCTGCGCTGTGCCTCGACGAAGATGCTCCAGCCGGAGCCGAGACGGCGCACGGCGTTGTTGATGCGGCCGGCGACGGCGACCAGCTCGGCCGCGACGGCGGAATCCAGATCGGGGCCGCGAAACTTCGCGGTCCTCTGAAAACTCCCATCCTTGTTCAAGACGACGCCGGAGCCGACCAGTGCCGCCCATGGCAGATAGTCGGCGAGTCGGGTGGCGGTGCTGCGGTATTCGGCAAGGTTCATCATCGACGCGCCTCCCTCACACCGCCAGATGGCCGGGGATGCGCAGATGCCGCCGCCCGACCTCGACAAAGAGGGGATCGCGCTTTGCCGCCCACACGGCCGCGAAATGACCGATGGCCCAGATGGCGATGCCGACCAGCCAGAGGCGCAGGCCGAGGCCCACGGCCCCGGCCAGCGTGCCGTTCAGAATCGCGATGGAGCGCGGTGCGCCGCCGAGCAAAATATGCTCGGTCAGCGCCCGATGGACCGGGACCGTGAACCCCGGCACCGCGTCGAGCTGTTCGAGGCCGCCCGCCATCAGATGAGCGCCCCGCCGCCGAACGAGAAGAACGACAGGAAGAAGCTCGACGCCGCGAAGGCGATGGACAGGCCGAACACGATCTGGATCAGCTTGCGAAAGCCGCCGCCCGTATCGCCGAAGGCCAAAGTCAGGCCGGTCACGATGATGATGATGACGGCGATGATCTTGGCGACCGGCCCTTCGATGGACTGGAGGATGCTTTGGAGCGGTGCTTCCCACGGCATCGACGAACCGGACGCATGGGCGGCCGGGGCGAGCATGAAGCTGATGACAAGGGTGGATGCGGCGGTCGCGGCGAAGCGATAGCCGCGCGAAATCGTGCGGATCATGAAGATTCTCCTGTGCTGGTGGGGATTGCCAAAGGGATGGGATGCGTGATGCGGTAGTCGCCGTCCGGTCCCAGCCCTTCGACGCGGGCGAGTTCGGCCAGCCGGCGCGCGGAACCGCGCCCGGAAAGGACGGCAACGAGGTCGATTGTCTCGGCGATCAGGGCGCGCGGGACGGTGACGACAGCCTCTTGGATGAGCTGTTCAAGGCGGCGCAGCGCGCCGATGCCGGTGCCTGCATGAATGGTGCCGATCCCGCCCGGATGGCCCGTGCCCCATGCTTTGAGCAGGTCGAGGGCTTCCGATCCGCGCACCTCGCCGATAGGGATGCGGTCGGGGCGCAGGCGCAGCGAGGACCGGACCAGATCGGAAAGCGTCGCCACGCCGTCTTTCGTCCGCATGGCGACAAGGTTGGGCGCGGCGCATTGCAGCTCGCGCGTGTCCTCGATGATGACGACGCGATCCGCCGTCTTCGCCACCTCGGCGAGCAGCGCATTGGTCAGCGTGGTTTTGCCGGTGCTGGTGCCGCCCGCTACCAAGATATTGGCGCGGGATGCGACGGCTTCGCGCAGCGTTTCCGCCTGATCGGTGGACATGATGCCCGCCGCCACATAGTCGTCGAGCGTGAACACCGCGACGGCGGGCTTGCGGATGGCGAAGGTCGGGGCAGCGACCACGGGCGGCAATAGCCCTTCAAACCGCTCCCCGCTCTCGGGCAGTTCGGCCGAGACGCGGGGGCTGCGGGCATGAACCTCCGCGCCGACATGATGCGCGACTAGCCGAACGATGCGTTCGCCATCGGCGGCGGACAGTCGCTCGCCCGTGTCGGAAAGCCCTTCGGATAGCCGGTCCACCCAAAGGCGACCATCCGGGTTCAGCATCACCTCGACGACGGCCGGGTCTTCGAGCAGCCGGGCAATGGCGGGGCCGAGCGCGGTGCGCAACATGCGCGCGCCGCGCGCGATGGATTCCGGTTTTTGGTGGTTGGTGGTCATGTCGGCCCCGTTTCTTCATGGGGCGCGACAGGCAATCCCCAGATCGGGGTCGATTAAGAGAGACCGAAATGCGGCCGGTTCAACAAGTATCTATGAGGCGGCGGTGATCGGCGGCGAACGGCGGTAAATAGGATGGGTCCGAATACTCATTCTTGATCGCCGTTGCTCTCGGACTCGTCCGGCAACTGATCGTCGGGAAGTGAGTCGAGGTCACGCGACAGCTCCTTGAGGAACCTGTCGCCCGTCGCCAGACGCCGGCCGAGATTTTGCATGAAGCCCTCGAACCGCTCCGCGCCTTTCGCTCGGGCAGCGGATTGTGCGGCTCCCGTAAGCGGCGGTGTGATGGTCATCCAGAAATGGATGAACTGCGCGACCGTCTCGCCGAGGACGGCGAGATCCAGGTCGAGCGTGTCGATCTGGCGGCCGAGCTTGTCCATGCGGCGCGACATGGCGGCTTCAAGCTGGTCGTCGGCATCGCCGGACAGGTAAGATATGACCGCCGCCTCCACGATGGCGGATTTTGAGACATTACGGCGCAGCGCCACCGAGCGGCGCAGCGCCATCGCTTCGATCTGCGGAATGAGCGCGGGGTCGAAATAGAGATTCAGGCGGGTTCTGGTTGCCATGGTCGTGTCCTCAAAGGTCGATTCCGTCATCGGGGTTCAATGCGACCTGCCGCGCGACCATCCTCATACGTTGGCGCATGGCGCGGGCCTTGGCCGCGTCAACGTCCGGCTCGTCGTCCACAAACTCGAACTCCTGTTCGGGTGATGGCGGCGGGGCGACGATTTCCTCATGCTCAGGCAGCTCCGGCTCGCGGCGGATGCCAGCATTGGCCGGATCGCCCTCGGCCCCGTGTGCGGCGTCGGTCGCGGAATGGCTTTCCGCCGCGACCACACGGCCGGACCAATCATCGGCGGATGGACTGGGCGCCAGCGGAGCGGCGACCAGATCGGGCGGGGTCAGGATGCGTTCCTGCAACCGCGCGTCCTCGAAATAGCGGGCCTTGGTCGCGCGGATCGGCGGTGTGCCCGCGACCATCACGATTTCATCGGTGGGCGGAAGCTGCATGATTTCGCCCGGCGTGAGTAGCGGGCGGGCCGTCTCCTGCCGTGAAACCATGAGATGCCCAAGCCACGGGGCCAATCTGTGCCCGGCGTAGTTGGTGGAGTCGCGCAGTTCGGTCGCGGTGCCGAGTGCGTCGCTCACCCGCTTGGCCGTCCTTTCGTCGTTCGTGGCGAAGCTGACGCGCACATGGCAGTTGTCGAGGATCGCGTTGTTCGGGCCATAGGCGCGCTCGATCTGGTTGAGGCTCTGCGCGATCAGGAAGCCTTTGATTCCATACCCCGCCATGAAGGCGAGCGCCGATTCAAAGAAGTCGAGCCGGCCGAGCGCCGGAAACTCGTCCAGCATCAACAGCAGCCGATGGCGCTTGCCGGAGGTGGTCAGTTCCTCGGTCAACCGCCTGCCGATCTGGTTGAGGATCAGGCGAATGAGCGGCTTGGTGCGGTTTATGTCGGATGGCGGCACGACCAGATAGAGCGTGACGGGCTGGCGGCTGCCGACCAGGTCGGCAATGCGCCAGTCGCACCGCGCCGTCACCCGCGCCACCACGGGATCGCGGTAGAGGCCGAGAAACGACATGGCGGTGGAGAGCACGCCCGACCGCTCGTTCTCGGATTTGTTCAACAGTTCGCGGGCGGACGACGCGATGACGGGATGAGCGCCTGCTTCGCCGAGATGCGGCGTGTCCATCATCGCGCGCAAGGTTGCCTCGACCGGGCGGCGGGGATCGGACAGGAAGTTGGCGACGCCCGCCAAGGTCTTGTCCTTCTCCGCATAGAGAACATGCAGGATCGCGCCGACCAGCAAGCTATGGCTGGTCTTTTCCCAATGGTTGCGCTTGTCGAGACTGCCTTCGGGATCGACCAGAATATCCGCGATATTCTGCACGTCGCGGACTTCCCATTCCCCTTGCCGGACCTCCAGCAGCGGGTTGTAGGCCGACGATCTGGCGTTGGTCGGATCGAACAGCAGCACGCGGCCATGCTTCGCGCGGAAGCCCGCTGTCAGCGTCCAGTTCTCGCCTTTTATGTCGTGAACGATGGCGGATGCCGGCCATGTCAGCAGCGTCGGCACCACCAGCCCGACGCCTTTGCCGCTACGCGTCGGGGCAAAGCATAGGACATGCTCGGGACCGTCATGGCGCAGATAGTCCCGGTCGTATCGGCCGAGCAAGACGCCATCGGGGCCGAGCAATCCGGCCGCACGGATTTCCCGGTCCTCAGCCCATCGCGCCGATCCGTAGGTGGCGACGTTGCGCGCCTCCCGCGCCCGGATGATCGACATGAAGATGGCGGCGGCGATGGCGAGGAAGCCGCCCGATACCGCGATGATGCCGCCCTCGACGAAGATCGCGGGCGCGTAGGCGTCGAACGAAAACCACCACCAGAAGAAGGCGGGCGGATAATAGACCGGCAGGCCCGCCAGCTCGAACCATGGTGCTCCAAGCTGCGGCTGGAAGCCGAGGCGGAACGCCGTCCATTGCGTCGCTGCCCACACCATCACCAGAACGATGGTGAAGACGGCACCAATCTGCCCCCAAAGGATTCGGCCTCCGCGCATACAGGCTCCAGTCGGCAAAAAAAGACGGAGCCGATCAGAGAGTAGGCAAAATCGGGACGGGCAACAGGAAAGAGGATGCCGGAGGGCTGCTGGATACTATCGGCGGCAAATAGGACGGGTCGCCTTTGCCGTTATCGTGCCGGTCGAGTGCCATCGAGGAAACGATTGGGCGAATCGCCGTCACGCTTCATTTTGCCTGCGAGGTTGAGTAGATTTTTCAGTGCGGAGCTGCGATTGAACGGCGACCAGACGGCTGTAAAGGCAACCGGCTCCGGTTCATCGAGGAAGGGCAGGAAGACGATGCCGGTCGTCGGCAATAATGACGTGGCCTCGCCGACGATAGTGATGCCGAAGCCTTGTCCGACCATAGATAGCAGCGTGCCGCGCCCCACATCAAAGCGCAGGATCGACGGTGCGGGCCAACGCCCGGCAAGGCGCAGCACGATATGGTCATGGACCTGCGGGCCGGTGCCACCATAGCGAACAATGAAAGTCTCGCCGACCAGATCGGACCAAGTGATTGCGGACTGCCCGGCGAGGCGATGCCCATCCGATAGCACCACCACCAGCGGTTCGGTCCAGATCGGTCGGGTATGGCAGTCGGGCATCTCGGGCTTGCCCGCGACGAACGCCACGTCGAGCTGGTCAGCACGAAGCTGCATCACCGCATCGCGGGCCGTGCCTTCGGTTATCTCGACCTCAATGCCGGTATGGGCTTCCCGATAATGACGGATCAGCTCCGTGAGAAAGCTGCGTGGGATCAAGGCATGGATGCCGATGCGAAGCCGGCCACATTCTCCTTGAGCTGTCATGCCGGCGGTCTTCACCGCGTGATCGAGTTGATCGACACCCGCCGTGACACGCTCCATGAAGTGCCTGCCTGCGTCTGTTAGCCGAACGCCCCGCGCATGGCGCTCAAACAGCAGGATACCAAGGTTATCCTCCAGCGCTTTCACACGCGCGCTGACGCTCGACTGGCTGACGCCGAGTGCCTTGGCCGCATGCCGAAAATTCAGATGCTCGGCGACGGCGATGAACTGAACAAGGGAAATGAGCGGTATCCTGCCAGACAGGATACCGCCATTCACGAGGTTTCGATGGTTAGTGCGCCGCATCGGAGCGGGCCTGCCACCAGTCGTCGGTTAGACGACTGGCGACTTCTCGGTGGCAGTCCCACGGAGCCGAAGGAGCGCCAGCCCCAACGACACCAGCACTGCCATCGCCGTGGCGTAACAGATCACCGGCCACGCTGTGTCACCGTTTAACAGCGTCACCGCCAATGTCCCGACAATGCTGACTATCAGGCTTTGAACGCAGAAGTAGAACGCGACCGCTGATCCTGCGATGTCGTCGAACTCTGCCAAAGCGCCGTTCGCGGTAACGGACACAGTGAAGACAATGGCGACCGCCATGACCCACATCGGCACGATGAAGGTGAGGAATGACGGCGAACCGAAGAGTTCGCCGATCCCCAACAGGACCGCCCCGAAAACGAGCAACGCCATTCCACGCGCTACGCATCCCGCGATGCCCCATCTGGTGACAAAGGACTTCGCGAAACGAGTTGTCACGATCATTACAAGCGCGACAGTGGCGAAGGCAAAGCTGAATCCGATCTCGGAATATTCCGCTTGGCCTATGAGCACACGGGGAGCCGTCGAGAAGAAGACGAAGAAGGTGCCCATACCGGCGCTAAAGCCGATGGTGTAAACCCAAAAAGCCGGACTCGCGAAGATCGGCAAAACAGATCGGCGCGTCTTCGCTTGATCCAGAGGGCGGGTTTCGTGCCACCTGAAACCCGCATTTAGGAGTGCGAGCATCGCCAGTATAGCCAAAGCAATGAATATCGCCTGCCATCCCAAGAACTCGCCGATCAACGCTCCGGCGATAGGGCCGAGCGCAGGTACGAACGCCAGCATCGAACTGAAAAGGCCGTAGATGACGACACCCTCAGGACGACTGGCATAAACGTCGCGAACCGTCGCGAACGTCGCCACCAGCATGGCCGACGCGCCGACTGCTTGAAGCAGACGGAAAGCGACAAAGGCTGGTGCAGTTGAAGACCAAGCTGCTCCCAGAGACGCAATGACGAAAGCCGTTGCGCCCGCAAGTAGAATTGGCCGTCGCCCGATGCGGTCTGAGAGCGGACCAAAAATCACCTGGCCCACACCGAGCATCACAATATAGAGGCTCAACGTGAGTTGGATCATGGCGGGCGTCGTGTTCAGGATGCCGGGCATCGCTGGAACGACGGGGAGATAAATATCCATCGCCAGTGAAGCGAGGATGTCGAAGGGAGCCATCAGCAGTAGGGCTGCCGGCAGCGTATAGGCCCATGCAGGGCGTGTGATGGTCATGATAAGTCAACCGCTCGATTAAGAAATCTCGGGCGGCGTCTGCACATCAGCAATCACATGGGATTGGTCTCACAGAGCGCCGCAACAACAATTTTGCTGTTGCGGCTTACTTGTCTGCTGACTTTGGATTTCCCATGCTGACCACTCCACGATCACAAATTTGACTAGCTATCACTTATACGATCAGCTGTTGCCTCGCAATGCCGTATCGCTGGCTCGTAGCCACCCAATCCCCCGCTGTTGACGTTCCCGTCATTCTTGGCCGTATGAAACCCCTATGCCTTGCTTTGGCGGTTGGCTGGAACGGGCAGAGGTTCAGTCGACGCGGATCAGCCGACCCATTTCTTTTGCGAGAGAGAGCAGATCACGGAGCGCGGCGCTTCGATTGAACGGCGACCAGACGGCGGTAAAGGCAACCGGCTCTGGCTCATCGGCGAAAGGCAGGAAGGTGATGCCGGCAGTCGGCAGCAGTGCCGTCGCTGCCCCGACGATGGTAATGCCGAATCCCTGTCCGACCATGGATAGTAGCGTGCCACGTCCTACGTCGAAGCGCAGTATCGAAGGCGCGGGCCAGCGCCCGGCAAGGCGCAGCACGATATGGTCATGAACCTGCGGGCCAGTGCCACCATAGCGGACAAGGAAGGTTTCGCCGACCAGATCGGCCCAAGTGATTGCCGGCTGCCCGGCAAGACGATGCCTATCCGGTAGCACCGCTACCAGCGATTCAGTCCAGACCGGCCGTGTATGGCAGTCGGGCAGCTCTGGTGTGCCAGCGACGAACGCCACGTCCAGCCGGTCGGCACGAAGCTGCATGACCGCATCGCGGGCCGTGCCTTCGGTGATTTCGACCTCGATGCCGGGATGGTTTTCCCGATACTGCCCGATCAGATCGGCGAGGAAGCTGCGCGGAATCAAGGCATGGACGCCGATGCGCAGGCGGCCCCATTCCCCCGTCGCCGCCATGCCTGCGGTCTTCACCGCATGGTCGAGTTGATCGACGCCGGCTGCGATCCGCTCGACGAAGTGGCGTCCGGCTTCGGTCAACCGAACGCCACGCGCACGACGCTCGAACAGGAGGATGCCAAGGTCTTCTTCCAGCGCCTTCACGCGGGCGCTGACGCTGGATTGTGCAACCCCGAGTGCGTTCGCTGCGTGGCGGAAGTTGAGATATTCAGCGACCGCAAGCGTCTGGATCAGCGACAAGAGAGGTATGCGCGACCCGAGCAGCGTTTCACTTGATCGGAAGGCATCGTTCGCATGTCTTTTCGAACGCCGCATCCTAAGCTCCCGCTAGGCGGCCTTTTTTGTGGCTCCGCGTTTTTCGACCGGGATTCCGCGCAGATCGCGCAACCAGAGCTGACCGCATGCCGCCGAAATATCCCGCCCCTGTGTATCCCGCACCACGACCGGCACACCGGCGCGATCCAGCACTTCACGGAAAAGTCCGAGGCTGCGGTCGCCGGTTCGATCAAGCGCGATGCCATCGACAGGATTCCAGCGCATAAGGTTCACACGCGCCCTTCGCTTGTTCATGAGACCGGCAAGCCGTTTCGCATCAGCAAGCGTGTCGTTGATGCCGGGGAGGACCAGATAGACAAAGGTGACGATCCGGTTGTGCCGTTCCGCCCATGACGAAGCGCGCGCGATGACTTCCTTGATGTCGTGCTTACGCGATCCGGGGATGAGACGGTCGCGAACTTCCTGCGTCGTCGCATGCAGCGATATAGTCAGATTGATCGCCAGATGCTCTTCTCGCAATTGCGCTAGAGCCTTCGGTATGCCGATGGTCGAAAGCGTGATTCCCGTGGTGGGAAAATTCATCCCTCGCCGGTCGCGCAGGATACGAATCGCCTTCATCACCTGCTCGTAGTTGTTCAAAGGCTCGCCGATGCCCATGAACACGATCCGGTTGACCTTCGGCCCGAGTTGAACGACCTGTTCGACAATCTCGCCCGCCGAAAGGTTGCGCTTGAGGCCGGCTTGGCCGGAAGCGCAGAACTGGCAGGCGAAGGCACATCCAACCTGTGACGAAATACAGGCGGTGTGTCCGTCGTGACGACGGATCAGAACGCTTTCAACGGCATAACCGTCATGAAGGCCGAAAAGCACCTTCTGCGACCGACCGCCGCGCTCATGCGTGATTTTGCGAAGGCTCCGCAACTGGACGCCCCGAGCCTCTGACCAGTTCCGCAAGGCGCGCGGCAGGTCCATGTGTGGGCAGAACAGGTCGCGATAAGCGATTTGCGGCCCGCTGCTCGCGTTCAACGCATCGAACTCGTCGGCCATGAGGTTCAGCGCCAAGGTTGGCGCAGGCAGTGCTTTTTGTCGTTCGCCCCCCAACGGGCTGGGTTCTTGTATAGGCATGATAGTCGTTCCGGGTTTCCGTGCCCGGCGATACCGTGGCGCACGCCTTATAAATAACCGACACGACTGTTATAAACAACCCTCCAGATGGTGTTACCCGAACACATGGTCGGGATAGAGGACGGACAGAAGCATGTGGGTGCGCTTGGTCATGAAAGCCGCTAGCTCGCCTTCCGGCTCAACGAGCCATTGCATGCAAGACCCCTGAATGACCGTCTGAATCAAGCCGGCGGTATGCTCGGGTGGGCGCGGCCCGGCGGGCAGTCGTGCCTCGATAGCTTTCAGGACCAGTCTGTTCCGCTCCGCCGCAAGGGCGCGAAGCGACGGCTCCTGAACGTCTCCCCACAATAGAAGAAGGTAGCCTTCCGTTCCGGCACCGTCACCCATACCGGCGATGAGGTCCTTGAGCATCGCCCACAGCGGATCGAGGCCCTTTTCGGGACTCGCACCCGCGAAATAGTCGCGCACCTCCTGCGTGTTGCGCTCCATGACCTTTAGATGCAGCGTCGCCTTGTCTTTGAACCGCTGGATCAGTGCAGCCCGCGAGATGCCGACCGCTTCCGCAACATCGGAGAGGGTGAAGGCCGATGGACCTTTCTGAAGAAGGATGCCTAGCGCGGTATCTAGAATGAACTCATCGCTATGAAGTTTCGGTCTCGGCATATCTTCTTTTCTACTGCTCGCTTGAATGATGGCCCCTACAATAGCCGGCATCCAGCGTGAGATACACGGGGCATGATAGATACCGGATGAAACACGCGTATGTGCTAAAGGCCAAGGTCATGCCTTCGCCCCAACTGCCACGACACCGATCCGCCCTGCACGACGCCAGTGATCTCGCGGCCGAGCTGGCGGTCGATCACCGGCCGCCACGGGACAAGCGTGAACTCATGGCTCTTTTCCACCACGGCGAACTTGCCGCTCGATAGCTGAACGGTCCCGGTGAACTTGCCGCTGACGTTCTCGCCGTCCGTGGCGGCACGGAACGGCAACCCCTTGCCCTCGGCCATCTCCGCGCCAATGCGGGCAACCTCCCGCTCGCGCAAGGTGGCGAGAAGGCTGCGCCGGTAGAAGATGCGGCCGTTCCGTGCTCGGGTGGCATCGCCCTGTTCGATGTGATGCTCGCGCCGCTGGTCCATCGCCTCACGCACCTGCTGGCCGAAGCCGGCCGGCGCAAGGTCGGCCGTTTCGCCATGGACCAATCGCCGGTCCAGCCATGTCGTGCCGTCCGATCCGATCTGCTTGCCTAGATCGACCGGGGAAAGGATGCGAACGCTGGCCTGCCGGTCACGGCCGGCGTCATAGGCGGCGGCGCGGCTGACCAGATCATCGGGGATGCGCCATTGGTCGGCGTCGATCCTCTCGACGATCCCGGCGCGGCGCAATGCCTCCAGTCGCCGGACATGGGCATCGACATAGCCCTCATAATCGCCGCCCGGAACGCGGCCCTCGAACTTCGCCTGCTCCAGATGGCGGCTCGGACGATAGATGCCGTCCTCGGTGATGGCGGCAATGGCGCGTTCGGACGGTCGGGCGGTCGCCTCGGCCGGGCCGATCTGGACGACGCTGCAAACGCGGGCGTCCTCCAGCCGCTCGGGCGCGATGCCTGCGATGTGGTGCGTCCTGCCGTCGATCCCGTCCACCACAATGGTCAGGTTCTCGCCCAGCTCGTCCGACAGGTGCTTGTCCACGACGCGGCCGACGATGGGTGTCTCTGGCGCTCCGTCATGGATTTGAAAGCTCATGGGATCGCGTTCGCCTCCCTGCGGGCCGAGCGCCTTCTGCATGGTGCGGATAATGTCGCCGCGCTCGCCCAACTCGCGCAGGGCCGGCTCCATGTCCTTGCTCAACTCCCAAACGCCGGGCGCGTGCTCGGTCGCCAGTCCCATCTTCTCCAGCTTGGCGAGACGGCGCAGGCGTAAGGTGCGCTCGAACTGGCGGCGCGGTGCGGCCGGTTCATGGCGCAGGTCGAGGAACCGGGCATCGGCTTCCTCGGCCATGGCGCGGTCAATCCGGGTGAAACGGTCCTGGTCTATCTCGGCCGACAGCTTGCGGGTCTGCTCGATTTCGGTGACGGGGCCGAGTTCCAGACTGGCAAGCTCGCTGGCGCGCTCCCGTAGGCCGTTGGCGAGGTAGTCGCCATTGATGATTAGATCCTCGCCCATCTCGTCGCGGCCGTTGACGATGACATGCACATGGGGATGGCCGGTGTTGTAGTGGTTGACGGCGACCCAATCGAGTTTCGTGCCGAGGTCGGCTTCCACCTGCTTCATGAAATCGCGGGTGTAGGCCGTGAGGTCCGATAGCTCCGCGCCATCCTCGGGCGAGACGATGAATCTGAACTGGTGGCGGTCGTCCTTGCCGCGATCAAGGAAGGCGTCGCCATCGGCGCGGTCCTCGGTCGCCGAATAGAGCCGGCCCCGCTCGCCGTCGCGTGACGTGCCGTCGCGCTGGACATAGCGCAGATGCGCGCGGGCGCGTGCGCCCTTCCACGCGGCCCGAACGCTGCGCTGCTTGACGATCACGCGGCGGCTGCCGGGCTGGCGATGATGCCATTGGCCGGAGATGTTCCGAGCGCGCACGAAGCTCGCGCCCCGGCCGCGCTTCACGCCCTTGCCGCTGGCGACCACGGCACGGGACCGCCCCGGCGATGACGGGCGAGCGGATGACGGCATGGAAGGATCGCGGGAGGCTGCTGCCTGATGCTGCCGGGTGATCTTCTTGACCTGCGTGAAAAAGCTCTTGGTCTTGCCGGCCTTCGGTGTGTCGGATCGGATACGGCCCGGCTTCGGACGGAAGCGGTTTTCATCGTCGGCGCTCATGGGCGCGACTCCTGATAAAACCACCGAAAAACGGCTGATATGGGCCTATGGTGCCGCTCGAAACCCAGCAAAGCCAAGGCTTTGTGCGAAATCGCGGCACGCGACCCCTCAAAACCATGGTGCCGGAACCGGCCACCTAACCAGTGTGCAGACAACAACAATTTCCAGAAGCGGCCCGATATGGTGCCGTCTTCTTTAATCTTGCCCTCCGCCCTTTCTGTCTTTTCTGCCCCTCCTGCCGGGAATCCTGCCGGGCGCAAACCTGCCCGACCGGATGCCGAAACCAGCGCCGCCGAGCGCGGGAACGCCGCCCTCATGGCGTTCCCCCGTCGCTGGCGCTCGCCACGAAAATGCTGCCGTCCTGCGGCTCCGCACGGGCGGGGTCGCGCGCCGGAACGGCAGCGCGGCCGTCGCTGGATTGCGCCTCGGACGGCGGCGCGGCGGCACCCCGCGTGTCGGCCGGGCGCATGACGAATAGCGGTGCCTCGCGCCAATCGGGCGGCGGTGCCGGTGGTTGCAACGGCGCATCCGATGGAGCCGCGCCGCCAAGGATCGGGGCGAGCGCGGCGACATAGGCGCGTGTCTCGGCGGGAAGCGGTCGGCCCGTCGCGTGGTGCTCGTCGTAGCGGCCGGGACCGGCATTGTAGGCCGCAAGCATCGCGCCGACATTGCCGTAGCGGTCGAACATCTCGCGCAGATAGGCCGTGCCTGCCATGATGTTGTCGCGCGGGTCGTAGGGATCACGGCCGAGGCCATGGCGGACGCGCAGGCCCGCCCATGTGTCGGGCATCACCTGCATCAATCCCATGGCCCCGGCCGACGAAATCGCGCGCACGTCGCCCGCGCTCTCGGCGCGCAGCACCGCGCGAATCCAGTGCTCGGGGATGCCGAAACGCTGCGACGCCTCGGCGATGTGCGCCGCATAGGGATGGGCGGCGGCCGGGCGCTCGACCGACGCGGATTGCGCGACAGCGACGCCCGATCCGATGCAGACGGAAAGCGCCCCCGCCAGCAGCAGGACGGCATAATGCCATGCCGGCCTGTCTCCGCTTCGCCGCCAGCCTGCCAGCGTGCTCGCTGCGGTCAAGGGCAAGGCGCAAGCGCCGGCCGATGGCCGCCCCTGACCTTCGCTGCGCGCGCCGGCC
>NZ_AUHO01000006.1 GCF_000423225.1 Kaistia adipata DSM 17808 | reverse complement strand
CGGCGCCGTCTCGCTGCTGCAGGCGCTGGCCGCCGAAAGCCCGCTGCGACACATCTTGGCGGACCGGGTCTATCGGGGCCCGAAGCTGCTCGGCGCGGTCGCCGATTGCGGCCCCTGGAACATCGAGATCGTGCAGCGGCCGGCCGGCACGAAAGGCTTTCAACTGCTGCCACGACGCTGGGTCGTGGAGCGCACCTTCGCCTGGCTGGGACGCAACCGCAGGCTGGCGAAAGACTATGAGGCGACCATCGCCAGCGCCCACGCTTGGCTGATGATCGCCTGCATCAAACTCCTCGTCAGGCGCCTCAGCCAAGCCCGATGTTGAATTATGGGCCGGATTCTGAGGTGCCCGGCGAAGCCGGGCCTCGAAGGAGGGTCCAGGGGGCGCCCCCGATTGACACGACGGTGCGCCGCAGGTGGGTCCCTGACTTCGCGGGGATGACGGGAGGACCGAAGCCCAGCTATTCCATTTCCGCGTCGCGGGACGACGTCGTCGACATCGTCATCTGCGACTGCGGTGTCGGCCGGGCGTGCAGCACGGCGGCGGCGAGCCAGCGGTTGAGTGCCTTGTACTGGCTGCGCAGTGCCTCCTCGCGCAGCGCCGCGGCGCTGGGGCGCGGGGTCTTGGCTCGGCTGGACATCGTCATTTCTCCTCTACGGCCGCCGCGCTCAGGCGCAGCGGCTCCGTCGTTCCGGTTCCTCGTCCGGCTCGACGCCGCTCGGCTCGGGGCCGATCGGCAGGTCCGCCAGTTCACGCAGGCTTCGTGTCCAGAGTGTGGACTCCGGCGAATCATTCTCGTTGTCGGCGGCCGGGACCGGTTCGACCGCCCAGTCGATGATGGCCTTGAGAAGCCCTTGGATCGTCATGGTTCGTCTCCTCGGCTGACGTCGAGGCAGCATGGTCCTAAACCGATCGCAGCGGTATCGACATGATCTCGGTCACACTTTAGAAAATCTGCATGGCTGATCCCTTTAAGGTGCCGCTGAACGCATTGCGGGCTATAGAAATCGTCGCGCGCGGCGGCACGCTTTCGGCCGCTGCCGCCGAGCTCGGCGTGACGCCGGGCGCGGTCAGCCAGCACATCCGCCGCGCCGAGGCGCGACTGGGCGTCGTGCTGTTCGAGCGCACGCCGCGCGGCCTGACGCCGACGCCGGCGCTCGAGGCGGCGCTGCCGCTGCTCTCGGCCGGGTTCCGACAGGTCGCCGAAGCGGTTTCGGTGATCGAGGGCGACCGGCGCGGCATGCTGACCATCACCACGGCGCCGACCTTCGCGGCGCGCTGGCTGGTGCAGCGCCTCGGCCGTTTCACGCGCGAGAACCCGGATATCGAGATCCGTTTCGTCGCCACGGCGCAGTTGGTCGATCTGGCGCGCAGTGACGTCGACTGCGCGATCCGGCTCGGCCCGGGCGGCTGGACCGGCGTCGTGGCGGAAAAGCTGCTGCCGCAGCCCTTCTTTCCGGTCTGCGCGCCGGACTGGCGCGACGCGCTGAGGACGCCGGCCGATCTCGGTCGTGTCCCTGTCGTCATCGACGAGGGCACGATGGTCGACTGGGCGGCGTGGTTCCGCGCCGCGAACGCGCCGATGCCGAAGCTCGCCGGGCCGTCCTTCACCGATCCGATCCTGGCGCTCGAGGCGGCGCTGTCGGGGCAGGGGGTGATGCTGGCCTGGCCGATGGTGGTGCAGGACGCGCTTGACGCCGGTCGCCTGGTGCGGCCCTTCGCGGCGGAGGCGAAGACCGATCTCGCCTACTGGTTCATGACCACGGAGGCGAAAAGGAGGAGCCGCAAGGTGCGGCTCTTCCATGACTGGCTGATGCGCGAGATGGCGCTGTCGTCCGGCGGGCCGCCTCAGCCTGGGCCGGGCAGGGCGCTTTCCGCATAGGCTGCTGCGAATTCGGCGTTCGGCGGGATCGGCTTGATCACGTCGATCAGCACGCCGTTCGGATCGGCGGTGATGAAATGGCGCTGGCCGAACGCCTCGTCGCGAAGCTCCAGCAGCATGGGCAGCCCGGCCGCCTTGAGGCGCGCATGCTCGGCGTCGACGTCCTCGACCTCGAAATTGAGCAGCAGGCCCGTGGCCGTGCCGCGCCCGACCGGCGGGATCGTCTCGTGCGATCCGTCGAGGACGGCGAGATTGATGGCCGGGTCGGCCGCCGATTGCAGGTGCACGTACCAGTCGCTTTCGAACAGCGGCACGAAGCCGAAATGCGCCTGGTAGAAGGACGCCGTGCCGGCGACGTCGCGCGTCATGATGACGGGATAGTAGCTGGTGATCTTCATCGGGGTCTCCATGGCTTTGCGGGCTCCCTGAATTGACATACAGTCTGCATGTTTCTCTTCATTAACATACAGGCTGTATGTATGCAATCGTCGCGCAGCAATCAGGATCGCACCGAGAAGACCCGCGCCGCGCTGATCGCGGCGGCGCGGGCGCTGTTCGTGGAGAAGGGCTATGCCGAGACGGCGACGCCCGAGATCGTCGCGGCGGCCGGCATCACGCGCGGCGCGCTCTATCACCATTTTCGCGACAAGCGCGATCTCTTCCGCGCCGTGGCGGAAGGGGAGGCGCGACAGGTGGCAATGGAGATCGAGACCGCCGCGGCGCCCGCTGCCGATCTGCCGGTCGACGCGCTGCTGGCGGGAAGCCGCGCCTATCTCGACGCCATGGCCGCGCCCGGCCGGACCCGGCTGTTGCTGATCGAGGCGCCTTCCGTGCTCGGCCTCGCCGAGACGCGCGCGCTCGACGAGGCGCATGCGGTGCGCACCCTGCGCGAGGGACTTTCCGACGCCGGCCTGGCCGGCGCCGGGGCCGATGCGCTCGGCGACCTGGTCTCGGCCGCCTTCGATCGTGCGGCGCTGGCCATCGACGCCGGCGGCGATCGCCCCGCCTATGAAGCGGCGCTGGCGGAACTTATAAGGCGTCTGGTGGCGTGAGGCGCGGCTGGGACCGCGTCGGGCCGACTGTCAGGAAGAAGATCACATGACCGATTGGAAGGACCGGGTCCGCGAGAAGGAGCGCACGCTGCTTTCGGACAATTGGGGCCGGCTGCACAGGAACGTCTTCGACTATCGCCGCTCCGATGGCACCTGGCAGGAGCAGGTCCGCGAAACCTATGATCGCGGCGACGGCGCCACCGTGCTGCCCTACGATCCCGATCGCGGCACCATCCTGCTGATCCGGCAGTTCCGCTATCCGGCCTTTGTCCGCGGCCATGCGGAGCCGCTGATCGAAGCCTGCGCCGGACTGCTCGACGCCGACGACCCCGTCACCTGCATCAAGAAGGAGGCGGAGGAGGAACTGGGCGTCACGCTCGAGGCGCCGCGCCGCGTCATGGTCTCGTTCATGTCGCCGGGCAGCGTCGTCGAGCAGGTGCACTTCTTCGTCGCGCGCTACAGCCCCGGCGACCGCACCGGCGACGGCGGCGGTCACGAGCACGAGGGCGAGGATATCGAGGTGCTGGAACTTCCCTTCGACGAGGCGCTCGCCATGATCGACGACGGCCGCATTTGCGACGCCAAGACGATCATGCTGATCCAGCACGCCGCGCTGAAGGGGCTGCTCAGGGCGTGAGCGCCGCCTTCTGGCCTCGCGCTCTGGCCCGTCATGCGACGCGCGAGTCTGACACCGCCGCTGGTGTCGCCCCTTGCCTCTCCCTCAGGGAGAGGTCGAAGCGAAGCTCCGGGTGAGGGTTTAGGGAACCATCCGGAGAGGCCGTAAACCCTCACCCGCCGCACTCCGTGCGTCGACCTCTCCCTCAGGGAGAGGTGAAAGGAGAACGTTCCAACGTATCGGCCTTCATTCAAGGCTTGCCGGCGGCGTCATAGCTCCGGCGGGAGGCGCGGATTGCGTCGTGATGCGAACTCGCCCAGCGCGTCAGCACGGCCATCGGCTCGGCCAGCGAATGGCCGAGTTCGGTCAGCCTGTATTCCACTTGCGGCGGTGTCGTCGGGAAGACGGTGCGCTGGACCAGGCCGTCGCGCTCTAGGTTGCGCAGGGTCACGGTCAGCATGCGCTGCGAGATGCCGTCGACGGCCCGCTTCAGCGCGTTGAAGCGCATCGCCCCGCCGGTCAGCTGCAGCACGACGAGATAGCTCCACGCGTCGCCGAGACGGTCGAGCACGTTGCGGACCGGGCACTGCTCCGCCGGCAACAGGTCGATTCCAGCGAACGGACCGTTCACCGGCGCCGTACCGCTCGTGCGCGGCGGCAAGGGGCCGGTGCCCCCAAAATCAAGCTTTTCCGCTGTTTTCGGCATGTTCGGCTCCATCGGGTGGCGCCGGGGCGGTTCCCGCGCTGTGCCTAGGTACGCCACAGATGCGCTCTTCACGCATGCAGTTCAAGTGCCTAGTTCTCGTTCGTAACCGCCTCAAAGCCGAATCCGGCCGCAAGACGAGCCGGCAACGAAAAGGTTCGAGACCATGAAGATTGCAGTGATCGGCGCGACCGGTTTCGTGGGACAGGCCGTCGTCGCCGAGGCCTTGGCGCGTGGCCATCAGGTCGGCGCCATCGCCCGCCATCCGGAAAAGCTCGCAGACGCCCCGGGCCTCGCCCGCATCGCCGGCGACGTGCGCGACGCCGATGCCGTGGCGAAGCTTGTCGCGGGATATGACTATGTCGTCAGCGCCTACAACCCCGGCTGGACCAATCCCGATATCTACAAGGACTATGTGAAGGGCGCGGCGGCGATCGTCGCGGGCGCGAAGCAGGCCGGCGTGTCGCTGCTCGTCGTCGGCGGCGCCGGCAGCCTCGAGGTTTCGCCCGGCGTGCAGGCGGTCGACCTGCCGGAATTCCCGGAAGCGTGGCGCGCGGGCGCGAAGGCGGCGCGCGACGGCTTGAACGCGATCCGCAAGGAGACGGTGCTCGACTGGACCTTCCTGTCGCCGGCCGCGATCATCGAGCCGGAGGCACCGCGCACCGGCCGCTACCGGCTTGGCGCCGACAACCCCGTCGTCGACCCGGCCACCGGAACCTCGCATGTCGCGCTCGCCGACCTCGCGGTCGCGATCGTCGACGAGGTGGAGCAGCGCCGCCATGTCCGCCAGCGCTTCACCGTCGGCGTCTGACAAGAAAGAAAAGGCCGTCCGGAGCGATCCGGACGGCCTGAACTGCCTATAAGGGGCCGCCGCCCTATTCGATGACGATCGCCGGCGCCGGGCGGGCGCCGCCCTTCGCGTTTTCCCAGACCTTGGTGGCGATCGCCTTGTAGATCGCCGCATGCGGGCCGTCCGGATCGGTCGCCACGACCGGCTTGCCGGCATCCGACGTCTCGCGGATCACCATTTCGATCGGCACGGCGCCGAGGAACGGCACACCAAGCCGGGCCGCCTCGCGCTCCGCGCCGCCATGGCCGAAGATGTCGTAGCGCTTGCCCGTATCCGGGGCGATGAAATAGCTCATGTTCTCGACGATGCCGAGGACGGGCACGTCGACCTTCCTGAACATGGCGAGGCCCTTGCGCGCATCGATCAGCGCCAGGTCCTGCGGCGTCGAGACGATGACGGCGCCGGCGAGCGGCACCTGCTGCGCCATGGTGAGCTGCGCGTCGCCCGTGCCGGGCGGCATGTCGACGATGAGCACGTCGAGCGGCGCCCAGGCGACCTCGCGCAGCATCTGCGTCAGAGCCGACATCACCATCGGCCCGCGCCAGATCATCGGCGTCTCCTCCTCGACGAGGAAGCCCATCGACATCGCCTTCAGCCCATAGGCCTCCATCGGCTTCAGCGTCCGGCCCTCGATCGCCTCGGGCCGGCCGGAAAGGCCGAGCAGGCGCGGCACCGACGGGCCATAGATATCGGCGTCGAGCAGGCCGACCTTCAGCCCGTTGGCGAGAAGGCCGAGCGCCAGGTTGACCGCCGTGGTCGACTTGCCGACGCCGCCCTTGCCGGAAGCGACGGCGATGATCGCGCCGACGCCGGGAATGCCGGGCTTGGCCGACGAGCCCGGCTGCGGCGCCGGGCGCGGCGGATGGGCGGCGGGTGAGGAATGGGCGTGGGCGCGAGCCGGCGCCGGCCGGGGCGGCGGCGCCGAGGTCGCCATGCTGTTTCCCCTGCGCTCGGCGGTCAGGATGACGAGCGTGCTCTCGACGCCGTCGATCGCGTTCACGGCGGCGGCTGCCTTCGCCCGCAATGGCTCCATCTCATGCGCGCGCGCCGCGTCGACGGTGATCGAGAACATCACCTTGCCGCCATTGATCAGGATGTCGGAGACGAGCCCGAGGCCGACGATGTCGCCCGTGCCGTCCGGGCCGGCGACGGCGCGGAGGCTGGCGAGGATCCTCTCTTGGTCGAGGGCGGTCATGGCGGCGTGTCCTTCTTCTTGTGGTGGCGCCCGCCCTTAAAGCACAGCCGGCGCGCCGGCGCACCGGTTTCGCGCCGAAGCGCGGACCGGTCGCTCGCCCAGGTCCGGTTGGCCGTCGAATCCCGGCGCAAGAGGAGTGGCGCAAGACTACTGGGCCGGAAGCCGGGAGGCGGGGCCGCAAGGCTGCGCATCCGATCGCGAAGCGCCCTGCGCGGTCGGGGCGGTGCGTCACATTTCGAGCGTGGAATCAGGCGCGAATCCGGCGCTGCGAAGGCCGGGATATCAGCGCAACGGGCTGGCGCGGCGCGCGCCCCAGCAAATGCGGGGATCCTCGGCGGTCCGATCGATTGCCCCGATAGTCGAATGAAAACAAGTCTCTAGCCGGGGGCTGTCGGCTCAGTTCTTAACGAGGCCTTAACCACAGGCGTCACACGGAAGCCATGCTGTGTGGCATTTCTGTCATAGCGCCCGATCACGCTTTCGCTATGATCCAACTCACGGAATCACGAGAAGAGATTCCGGCCACATCTGCCGGCCACCCTGGGGTGGGGGTCAATAAAAAGTAGATGGGGCTGAAACGGGGATTAGGACGGACTTCATACGAGCTAGCGAGAAGGGGTGATCCGAAAGGGTCTACTCGATAGCGACGAGAAGAATGGAATACTCTCCTGGTTTTACCTTTTTGGAGGTCAGGATATGAACTTTAAGACCCTTCTCCTCGGCTCTGCGGCCGCCATGCTCGTGGCTGGCAGCGCTCAGGCGGCGGATCTCACGGTCGCCGAGCCGGTCGACTACGTGAAGGTCTGCGACGCTTTCGGCACGGGCTTCTTCTACTCCCCCGGCACCGACACCTGCATCAAGGTCGGCGGCTACGTCAAGTTCGGCACGTCGTTCGGCGACCGTTCGGACCTCTACAAGCGCAATGGCGACCCGATCCGCTTCAACGGCGCCTATCCGGACAGCAACTGGGGCAACTTCTACACGGAAGCCTCGGTCCAGCTGACGGCTTCGTCGGTCACCGAATACGGTAACCTGACCGGCTTCCTCGACTTCCGCGCTGCCACCAGCAATTCGCCGGGCAACAGCGGCCAGACGATCGATCAGTACCTGAACAACACGACGAAGTCGGCTTACGTCGACAGCGCCTACCTCGAGCTCGGTCCGCTCAAGGCTGGTTACTTCACGTCGCTGTTCGACTTCGGCCGTGGCTATAACGACACCGGCATGTTCGGTTCGGACTCGACCGTCGACCACATCCAGCTGACCTACGCCGTCAACGGCTTCGGTCTGGCGATCTCGGTCGAAGACAGCCGTGACCGTGGCCAGTTCGCCAACGGCGTCGTCAATGACCCGGACTTTGGTTTTGTCGGCTACGACCTCGAGACGGACAACGTTCCGGACGTCGTCGGTGCTGTCACCTACGCTTCGGGCATCTTCTCGGCCAAGGTCGCTGCCGCCTACACCAACCAGGCGGTTACGGCTGACTACGCCAACGGCATTCTCGATGGCGACTCCGGCTGGGCAGTCGGCGGTGGTCTCGAGATCGCTCTCGACAGCTTCTCGGCCGGCGACCGCTTCTTCGTGTCGGCTGCCTATGGCGACGACGCCAACTCGTACACCGGCATCGCCGGCGGTACCTCTGTGGCGGGCTTCGCTGGCGTCGGTCTGAACGCTGTTGCAAGCGCTCTTCCGGGTTCGAGCTGGTCGGCCCTGGCTTCGTACAAGCATGTTTGGACCCCGCAGCTGTGGTCGTCGCTCTCGGGCGGCTATGCCAGCTATGATGGCTCGGACTTCATGGACGGGACCACCCTCGACGCCTGGCGCGTTGGCTTCACCACCGCCTACACCCCGGTCAAGGGCCTCGACATCGTCGGCGACGTCTTCTACACGGACATCGACCTCACGGACGATTTCGACTCCGACAACAACGCCGACGGCAATGGCTGGACGTTCAACCTGTTCCTGAAGCGCTCCTGGTAATCCCAGGCTCGATTGAGTGACACGAGGCCCGGCGGAGAAATCCGCCGGGCCTTTTCGTTTTCAGGCATGCGCTTTTGGCTTCGGATTGGCCGCGCGGTGGCAGGTTCCTTCACCTCTCCCTGAGGGAGAGGTCGGAGCGAAGCTCCGGGTGAGGGTTTAGGGAACCATCCGGTGAGGCTGTAAACCCTCACCCGCCGGCCAGCGGCCGTCGACCTCTGCCTCAGGGAGCGGTGAAGGAAGGGTGTCCCGGAAGTTATGAGCCAGATACTCAGGAAGGCCGTCGCCCCATCGCCATGCGTGAATCTTCCCTTCGCACCCGCTAGAATGCGCCGATGGAATGGACCGATCAGGGCCTGGTGCTGGGCGTGCGCCTGCATGGCGAGACGAGTGTCGTGCTCGAGCTGATGACGCCCGCGCGCGGGCGGCATCTCGGCCTCGTGCGCGGCGGCCGGTCGCGCCGGCTTGCGCCCGTGCTGCAACCGGGCAACAGCGTCGCCGTCACTTGGCGCGCCCGGCTCGACGAACATCTCGGGCTCTTCACCGTGGAGCCGCTGGTCAGTCGGGCCGCCCGACTGATCGGCGATCCCGGCACGATCTTCGCCTTGCAGACGCTGACCGGTCATCTCCGCCTGCTGGCCGAGCGAGAGCCGCATCCGGCGCTGCATTCGGCCGTGGAATCCGTCCTCGATCTCGTCGCCGCGACCGAACATCCGCAACTCCTCGATCTAGCCGCCTTCATCGCCCGCTTCGAGCTCGTGTTGCTCGAGGAGCTCGGCTATGGCCTCGAATTGTCCGCCTGCGCCGCGACGGGCGCGCGTGACGAACTCGCCTATGTCTCGCCGAAATCCGGCCGTGCCGTCAGTCGGGCGGGAGCGGTCGGCTACGAGGATCGCCTGCTGCCGCTCGCGCCGTTCCTGACCGGCGGCCCCTCGAATGGCGGCCCGGAGGAGCTGCGCGATGCGTTCCGCCTGACCGGGCATTTTCTCGCGCGTCATGTCTATCGTCCGCGCGGCCTCGCCGAGCCGGTCGCGCGCCGCGAATTCATCGGCCAGATCGATCGTTTGGCCACACTGACGGCGTAAGGGCCGCGCGCCCATCCGGCGTGCTCCATCTTCATCGTCCCTGCGAGATGGCACTCGGTCTCCCAGATCGCGGCCGCATGGCGGAGCAGGGGAAGGTCCGGCCGCTTGCTCATTTCGTGGATCCGGTCGAGACTATCCTCGATATTGATCGAGGTTTCGATGAGCGCTCAGAACGACGTCCTGACGGTCGGCGACGTGGCGCGGCGCAGTGGCGTCGCGGTCTCGACCGTGCATTTCTACGAGGCGAAGGGCCTCATTGCTGGCTGGCGCACGGCCGGCAACCAGCGTCGCTATCATCGTGCCGTGCTGCGTCGCATCGCCATCATCCGCATCGCCCAGCGCGCCGGCATCCCGCTCGTCGCCATCCGCGAGGCGCTGGCCGACCTGCCGGATGACCACGTGCCGAACGCGCGCGACTGGCGACATTTCACGGAAACCTGGCGAGACATGCTGGAAGCGCGCATCCTCGCGCTGATGCAATTGCGCGACCAGATCTCGAGCTGCATCGGCTGCGGCTGCCTGTCGCTGGAAGAATGTCCCCTGCGCAATCCGGACGATGCGCTGGGCGCGGACGGACCGGGACCGCGCCGGCTGGTGCCGCGACCCTGATCGGGATCCGCGTCGCCGGAGCTTCCGAGGTGACCGGGGCAGGGCGCTTGACCTAAACCATGCTTTAGGTTCTATAAGCCGAGTCGGCTGGCGACATTCGATCGCCTGATGGAGTGCCGATATGAAGGAAGACCTGGAAGATCCGCGCCTGTTCGAGGCGGCGGGAACCGCGCTCGTGGTGGTGGCGCCGGCGCCGGCGGCCGCTCCGGCCGGATGGGGCGAGCTGCTCGGCGGCCGCAATGGCGTCTATGCGCTGGCGTTGGCCGGCGGCGTCACGCTGCATGCCGTCAACATCTATATCGCGACGACGGTGATGCCGACCGTGGTGGCCGAAATCGGCGGTCTCGATTTCTATGCCTGGACGACGACGCTGTTCGTCGTGGCGTCGATCCTCGGTGCCGCGCTGACGGCCCGCCTGCTGCAATCGGCCGGGCCGCGCGGCGCCTATGTGGCGGCGACGCTGATCTTCGCGGGCGGTACGCTGGTCTGCGCGTTTGCGCCCTCCATGCCGGTGATGCTGGTCGGGCGCAGCGTGCAGGGGCTCGGCGGCGGGTTTCTCTATGCGCTGGCCTATGGCCTGACGCGGCTGGTGCTGCCGGCGCGGCTCTGGGGCCGTGCCATCGGACTGGTCTCGGCGATGTTCGGCATCGCAGCGCTGATCGGTCCGGCCATCGGCGGTCTCTTTGCCGAATATGGCGCCTGGCGCGCCGCCTTCTGGTCGCTGGTGCCGGTGGCGCTGCTGTTCGCGGCGATCGCACTCGCCATGCTGCCGCGCCGCAGCCCGGATCGTGACGAGCGATCGGCGATCGCGCTGCCGCAGCTGGTGTTGCTGACGGCCGCCGTGCTGGCCGTTTCGGCCGGCAGCCTCGCGACGAGCCTGGCCTGGAATCTCGCCGGCCTCGCCGCTGCGCTCGTGTTGATCGGGCTGATCGCGCTCGTCGAGGCGCGGGCGAGCGCCCGCCTGCTGCCGGCGGGATCGTTCAGCCTGGCGACGCCGCTTGGCGCGGTCTATCTGACGATCGCCTTCCTGATGCTCGGCATGCAGCCGGAAGTCTTCGTGCCGTACCTGCTGCAGGTCCTGCATGGCCAGTCGCCGCTCTTCGCCGGCGCGCTGGCGGCGCTGATGTCGATCGGCTGGACGGCCGGGTCGCTTTCGAGCGCGCGCTGGCAGGAGGCGCATGGCGGGCGCCTGCTGGTCGCCGGGCCGCTGATGGTGCTGGTCGGCCTGGTGCTGTTCGCGCTCTTCATGCCGGTGCACGGCGCTGGCGATCTCCGCCTTCTGGCCGCGCTCTGCGTCGGGCTGGTTCTCGTCGGCTTCGGCATCGGCGTGGCGTGGCCGAGCCTGGTGACGCGGGTCTACCGCTTCGCGCCGCCGACCGAACAGGATCTCGCTACCGGCGGCATGACGACGGTGCAGCTCTTCGCCATCGCCTTCGGCACGGCCGGCGCCGGCATGGTGGCGAATTTCGCCGGCATCGTCGATCCCGGCGGCATTGCCGGCGCGTCGCGCGCGGCGCTTTGGCTCGCCGGCGTGTTCGCCGTCGCGCCGGTCCTGACGGTGCTGATGGCGGCGAGGCTCGGCCGCTTGTCGGTCACCTGAAAGCGAAACGGCCCGGCGCATCGCGCCGGGCCGTTTTCCGTCTCGACAAGGTCGAATCGCGGGCTCAGCGCGCCCAGCAGAAATCGCGAACCTTGGGCGAATAGCGGAACGGGTTCAGCGCGATGTCCTGGCGGCAGCGGTTGTAGATCGCCTGCTGGGTCCAGGGCGAGAGCGATGCCTTGAAGGCGGCGAGCGAGGCGGTATCGTCCGGCACGCTGGAAAGGTCGAAGCCAAACACCTTCCAGTCGGGGATCGGGCCGGAGTCGATGCCGCTGGTCGAGAAGTCGTTGGCGCTGACGGCTGCCGCGGGCGAGGCCGAGAACACCGCCGGGGCGGCGAGTAGCGCCAGGGCGACGAAACCGAAGGCGGTCTTGGTCAGGCTCATCTTGAAACCTCATGCGAGCGAACGGCTGGATGATGCGTATATAGACCGGATATCGTTCTCCGGTTGCAATTTTCCAATGCCATGGCTTCCGAAACGTTGCTTTCGCGCGACAATTCGTGATCGCGGGGCCGCGGCATTGTCTCCGTTCCGCCATCTGGGCCGGGTTAGACTGGCGGCCCGCGATTCGGACGCCAATAGTCGAGATCATCCTTGCGCTACGCCATTTACGCCACGCCCTCCGCTGACCATCCCCTGACCGACGCCGCGGCGCGCTGGCTCGGCCGCGACGCGTTCACCGGCGCGGATCATCCGCTGCCGGTGGTCAACGGCTTCTCCGGCGGGGCGATCGAGGCCTATCTCGCCGATCCCGCCCGCTATGGCTTCCACGGCACCCTGAAGGCGCCGTTCACCCTCGCCGAGGGCCAGACCGAGGCCGCGCTGATCGAGAGCCTCGAGGCCGTCGCGGCGACCGCCGGGCCGGTGACGGTGCCGGAGCTCGTCATCCGCCGCCTCGGGCGCTTCTTCGCGCTTGTGCCGAACGAGCGCGTCGATGCGCTTGATGCGCTCGCCGGCCGCCTCGTCGCCGATTTCGAGCCCTTCCGCGCGCCGCTGTCGGAGGCCGACATCGCGCGCCGCCGCGCCGCCGGGCTGACGCTGGACGAGGAGACCAATCTGATCCGCTGGGGCTATCCCTACGTGTTCGACGCGTTCCGCTACCACATGTCCCTGACCGGCCGCGTGCCGAAGGAGGACGCCGAGGCGATGGAGGCGGAACTGAAGCGGCATTTCGCCGAGTTCGACGGAAAGCCCTATGTGCTGGACCGGCTGGCGATTTTCGTCGAGCCGGAGCGTGGCGCGCCGTTCCTTGTCCGCCACGTGGCCATGATGCAGGGAGGCGCCGGCTGATGGGCGAGCAGATCTTCACCAATGCCCGCATCGTCCTCGACGACGAGGTGATCGAGGGCAGCCTCGCCGTGCGTGACGGGCTCATCGCGGATTTCGACAGCGGCGCGAGCCGCCATGGCGAGGATTTCGGCGGCGACCACCTGGTGCCCGGCTTCGTCGAGCTTCACACCGACCATCTCGAAAACCACTACGCGCCGCGCCCCGGCGTGCGCTGGAACGCGATCGCGGCCGTGCAGTCGCATGATGCGCAGGTCGCCGGCGCCGGCATCACCACCGTGTTCGACGCGCTGCGGGTCGGCATGGACGAGGATGCCCGCACCTCGACGGCCGAAATGCAGCAGCTCGCCGGCGCGATCGAGGTCGCCAAGCGCGAGGAGCGGCTGCGCGCCGAGCATCTGCTGCACCTGCGCTGCGAGGTCTCGGCGCCGGACGTGCTCGACGGGCTCGCCGGCTTCCTCGACGTGCTGCCGGTCCGGCTCGTTTCGCTGATGGACCATTCGCCGGGCCAGCGCCAGTTCGCCAGCCTCGACAGCTATCGCGCCTTCTACCAGGGCAAGATGGGCATGTCGGACGCGGCCTATGAAGCCTTCGCGTCGAAGCGTATCGCCCAGGCAGAGCAATATTCGGCCCGGCATCGCCGCGAGATCGTCGATCTCTGCCATCCGCGCGGGATCGCGGTTGCGAGCCACGACGACGCGACATCGGCCCATGTCGCCGAGGCGGCTGCCGATGGCGTCTCGATCGCCGAGTTCCCGACCACGATCGAGGCGGCGGCTGCGTCGCGCGACGCCGATATCCGCGTGCTGATGGGCGCGCCCAATCTCGTGCGGGGCGGTTCGCATTCCGGCAATGTCTCGGCCGTCGTGCTGGCCGAGGCTGGTCAGCTCGACATCCTGTCGTCGGACTATGTGCCGTTCAGCCTGATGGTCGCGGTGTTTGCCCTGCCAGAGCTGGTGCCGGCGATCAGCCTGCCGCAAGCGGTGCGGCTGGTGTCGCGCGCGCCGGCCGAGGCGGTCGGGCTCGAGGATCGCGGCGCGATCCGGCCGGGGCTGCGCGCCGACCTGGTGCGCGTGCGCGCCGGGGACGGGGTGCCGGTGGTGCGCAGCGTCTGGCGCGAGGGCATCCGGGTTTCCTAGGGCCTTGCGAGCGGGCCCGATACCGGTTCGCGACGAGAAAAGCGCGGCGGAACAGAGGCTTGGCGCTCTTCATTGTTTCCGTGTGGCGACAAGGGGCTCGGCTTGAGCCGGCCCGATCGCGCAGATGTGCGCGGTCGCGGACGCGGTGGCGTCCTATGCTGGCAAGTTCGGGCGGAACCGCCCGGCCAGCCAGGGAGGCCGATCATGGCCACGCATCAAACTTCACATCCGCATGCCGCGATGACCCCGACGGTGCGAAAACTCGCCGACGAGCTTCAGCCGCTGCTCGACACGCTCGCCGCCTGCATGGACCGTGGCGACGCCCGCGGGGCGGCGGCGCTCTTCGCCGAGGACAGCAATCTCATCAGCCCGTCCGGCATGATCGGAACGGGAGCCGCTGGCGTGCAGCGGGTGATCGCCGCGGATATGCAGACCATCCTGAAGGCATCGCACAGCCACTTCACCATCGACAGCGTCCGGCCGCTCGGCGACATGGCGTTCGTGGATGCGACGCACGAGATCTCCGGCGGGCAGGCCGGCGCCGCCGGCACCCTCGAGGTGCATGTCGTGCTGCTCGCGCGCAAGCAGGGTGCTGGCTGGAAGCTGGCGGAGGCGCGGCCCTATCTCTTCGTGACGCCGCCGACCAAGCATTGAACGTTGGCCGGGTCGCGGGTCGGCGCGAGACTTGGGCGCCGGCCTATTTTTCGACGTAGATCGCCGTGCGCATCATGCCGACCTCGGCCACGGCGCGGAAGAACGTCTCCGCGTTCGCCTTGTCGAGGCGGACGCAGCCATGCGAGGCGGGCCGGCCTAGATGCCGGATCTCGCTGGTCGCGTGCACGGCGATGCCGTCGTTGAAGAACACCGAATAGGGCATCGGCGCATTCTCGTATTTCGACGAATAGTGCATCTCGTCGAGGTAGTCGGGACGGAACTGGCCGGGCGGCGTCTCGAAGCCCTTGCGACCGGTCGACACCTTCCAGCTGTAGGTTTCGCGGACCCCGTTGCCCCGGTTGATCACGACGTCCATCTGCTGCCTGGCGAGGCTGATCGTGGCGCGGACGCCGGCCGGGGCGGGGAACAGCGAGCCGGCCTGGCTGGCGGCCGGCGGCGCGACGAGCGCGGCGGCGACGGCGAGGGGGGCGACGAGGCGGCCGAACAGGCGGACGGACATGGCGAGGCTTCCGGACGGCGGGCCGGCGCCGGGAAAGGCGCGGCCGGAGGATGCTGGGATCGGCGCGGCGCGGGATGGCGGCGCAGCCTGAGGCTCTTCTTAGCGCGCGGCCGGGTTGAAGTCAGTGACCTTCGTCACGGATGCCGGGGGCGCCCCTACGATTTTCTCAACGTGTGATCACGATGCGCGTGTTGGCCATGCCGCGCTGGCCGACCAGCTGGTAGAGCGTGCGGGCATGGGCCGGAGCGAGGCGGATGCAGCCATGCGAGGCGGGGCGGCCGAGCGAGCGGACATGCGGCGTGCCGTGGATCGCGTAGCCGCCGCGGAAGAAGATGGCGTTCGGCATCGGCGCCAGGTCGTATTTGCGCGAATACCACATCTTGTGCATCCGGCTCGGCCGATAGGATCCGACCGGTGTGCGATAGCCCTTCCGGGCGGTCGAGACGAGCCAGTCGTAGCGCGGCTGGCCGTCGACATAGACGATCATCTGCTGCGACGAGAGGTCGACCCGCGCGACGACCTGCGCGGCTTCGGCCGAGATCGGCGCGAGGCCGAGCATCGCCGCCAGGACAAGGGCGGCCAGGGACAGTCCGGGCACGGCGAGCGGGCGGCGCATGAGCGAGAACTCCGGAAGACGATCCATCACCCTGCCGCAAGGTTAGCAGATAATCCTGAACAACCGGTAATGCGGATCACACCCGCCCTGCCCATGCGTGGTTGCAGGGGCAGGGTTGCGGCCGGCGCAGGCATTGGAAGTCGGGTTTCGGTCGAATGGCGGGGCGAACCATGCTAGCAAGCCGCGGTCGGGTGGCCCCGGGAAGGCTCGCGCGGGCGAGAGGGGGGCGACGTCCGCCCGTCGTGTCCGGAGCCGGCCGCGGCGCCTGCCTTGAGAGGAGAGCATTCATGTCCGTCGTGGCCCAGACCCGTCGCCTGACGGCGATCGATATCGGAAGCCGCAAGGGTGGCACGCCGATCGTCTCGCTGACCGCCTATCATGCCCACACCGCCTCGATCATGGACCAGCACGTCGATTTCATGCTGGTCGGCGATTCGCTCGGCATGGTCATGCACGGCCTCGAGACCACGGTTCCCGTGACGCTCGACATGATGATCCTGCAGGGCCAGGCGGTGATGCGCGGCTCCAAGCGCGCCCTCGTCGTCGTCGACATGCCGTTCGGCTCCTACGAGGAGAGCCCGCAGGCGGCGTTCCGCTCCGCCGCGCGGATCATGAAGGAAACCGGCTGCGGCGCCATCAAGATGGAGGGCGGCGTCCACATGGCCGAGACCGTCCGCTTCCTGACCCGGCGCGGCATTCCGGTGATGGGCCATGTCGGCCTGACGCCGCAGTCGATCAACACGATGGGCGGCTTCAAGGTTCAGGGCAAGAACGACGAGAGCGCGGCCGCGGTGATGGCCGACGCCCAGGCGATCGCCGAGGCGGGCGCCTTCGCGATCGTGGTCGAGGGCGTGATCGACACGCTGGCGCGCGAGATCACGCAGAGGGTCGCCGTGCCGACGATCGGCATCGGCGCGTCGGCGGATTGCGACGGCCAGATCCTCGTCCTCGAGGACATGCTGGGCCTGTCGCCGCGCGTGCCCAAATTCGTGAAGAAGTTCGGCAATCTCGGCGCGATGATCGAGGAATCGGTCGCCGCCTATGCCGATGCGGTGAAGACGCGCGCCTTCCCGGCCCCCGAGAACACCTACACCAAGAAGGTCTAGGAGCGGCTTCGACCTCCACGAACGCGCGTCGGAACGCGGGTTTTCGCGCCTCGGCCTATCCGTGTCGGCACGATCGACGGGGGACGGAAAAGGAAGGACTTTCCGCCCTGCCGCGCGGCGTGGATAATCTCGTCCGCGCCGGCGAGCATCGATTTGCCAGCCGAGGGGCGCTTCGTTATGGTGCGCGCCGCTGACCGGAGCCGGAAAGAAAAGCATGACCGATATTTTCCACGAAGTCGAAGACGACCTTCGCCGCGAGAAGGCGAAGCGTCTTTGGGCGCGCTTCGGACCCTACGTCCTTCTGGTCGCGGTGCTGATCGTGGTCGGCGTCGGCGGCTGGCGCGGCTGGGAATATTGGCGTGAGCAGCAGGCGGCGGCCGAGGGCGACCGCTTCGTCGCGGCGCTGAAGCTCGCCAGCGAGAACAAGCATGACGAGGCGATCACGGCGCTGAACGAGATCGCCACGACCGGCGGCGGCGGCTATCCGGTGCTCGCCAGCTTCCGCGCGGCTTCCGAGCTCGCCGCCACCAAGAAGACCGACGAGGCCGTGAAGGCCTTCGATGCGATCGCCGCCAAGCCCGGCACGCCGGCGCTGCTGCAGCAGATGGCGCGCCTCCGCGCCGCGCTGCTCGTCGTCGACACCGCCGATCTCGCCCAGATGAAGAGCCGCATCGGCGATCTCGCCGAGACCGGCAATCCGTGGCGCCACAGCGCCCGCGAGCTGCTCGGCCTGACGGCCTGGCGCACCGGCGACCTGGAGGCGGCGCGCGGCTATTTCCAGTCGATCGCGGACGATCCCGAGACGCCGCAGTCGATGCAGAGCCGTACCCAGCTGATGCTGGACCTGATCCGTTCCAAGATCGGCGCGCCGGCCGCACCGGCCAAGAGCTGATCGAGCTAGAGCGGATCCTCACCGTTTCGTCGTTCCGGGGCCACGCGGGGCGTATTAGCCGGAACCTGGACGTGGCAGAATTTCGGGAAGTCGCGGACGCCGCGGCTTCCCGACGTCATTTGGGGCCGAACCTGTCATGACCTTCACCGTCGCCATCATTGGCCGTCCCAATGTCGGCAAGTCGACCCTCTTCAACCGCCTCGTCGGCCAGAAGATCGCGATCGTCGACGACACGCCGGGCGTTACGCGCGACCGCCGGCCCGGCGAGGGCCGGATCGGCGATCTCCGCTTCACGATCATCGACACCGCCGGTCTCGAAGACGCCGATCCCGAGAGCCTCGAGGGCCGCATGCGCGCCCAGACCGAGCTGGCGATCGAGGACGCCGACGTCTCGCTGTTCCTGATCGACGCCCGCGTCGGCGTCACGCCGGTCGACGAGCATTTCGCCGAGCTGCTGCGCCGCGTCGGCAAGCCGGTGGTGCTGGTCGCCAACAAGGCCGAGGGCAAGCTCGGCGAGAACGGCGTCCTGGAGGCCTACGGCCTCGGCCTCGGCGAGCCGATCGCGCTCTCCGCCGAGCACGGCGAGGGCATGGCGGATCTCTTCGCGGCGCTGCTGCCGTTCGAGCGTGACGAGGACGACCTGTTCGACGATGTCGACGACGCGCCCGTGACGCTCCGGGTCGATCCGGAGACCGGCGAGGAGGTCGAGGTTCCGCTCGACATCAAGCGTCCGATCCGTGTCGCCATCGTCGGACGGCCGAACGCCGGCAAGTCGACCCTGATCAACACCATGCTGGGCGAGGACCGCCTGTTGGTCGGCCCGGAGGCCGGCATCACGCGCGATTCGATCTCGGTCGACTGGACCTGGCGCGACCGCCAGATCAAGCTGTTCGACACGGCCGGCATGCGCAAGAAGGCGCGCGTCGAGACCAAGCTCGAGAAGCTCTCGGTCGGCGACACGCTGCGCGCCATCCGTTTCGCCGAGGTTGTCGTGCTGATGCTCGACGTCACCATCCCGTTCGAGAAGCAGGACCTGCAGATCGCCGATCTCGTCGCCCGCGAGGGCAGGGCACTGGTGATCGGCCTCAACAAGTGGGACCTGGTCGAGGATCGCCAGGCCAAGATGGCGGAGCTGCGCGAGATGGCCGAGCGCCTGCTGCCGCAGGTGCGTGGCGTGCCGCTGGTGCCGCTCTCCGGCCTCACCGGCTCCGGCATCGACAAGCTGATGGGCGACCTGCTCAAGGTCTACGAGGCCTGGAACCGGCGCATCCCGACGGCGGCGCTGAACCGCTGGCTGGCGAGCGTGCTCGAGCACCATCCGCCGCCGGCCGTGTCGGGCCGCCGCGTCAAGCTCCGCTACATGACGCAGCCCAAGGCGCGGCCGCCGACCTTCGTCGCCTTCTGCTCGCGCCCCGAGGCATTGCCGGACGCGTACACGCGCTATCTGCTGAACGGCATTCGCGAGACGTTCAAGCTGACCGCCGTGCCGCTCCGCCTGCAGCTGCGCAAGGGCGAGAACCCGTTCGAGAACAAGGCCAAGAAGCGGTAGGCCCACGACCCGACCGGGCACTCGACCGGCGGTCCAGCCGACAGATCAGGAAACGACGCCATGCGCCCGCCCATCCATGTCCTGATGACGGGCGATGATCTGCTGGAGCCGGCATCCCGGATCCTCCGGCCGATCGGCGCGACGATCGAGACGATGAGCGGCCCGATCGACCGGGCCCGCATGGTCGCGACGCTTTCGGCGCGCCGGTTCGACGCCATCCTGGTGCGGGCGAACCCGCCGCTCGACGCGGGCGTGATCGAGGCCGCGCCGGGCCTCGCTATGATCTCGAAGATGGGGGCAGGGGTCGACAGCGTCGACCTCGCCGGCGCCACGACGCGGAACATCCCGGTGATGACGGCTGGCGACGCCAATGCCGACGCGACGGCGGAGATGGCGATCGCGCTGATCCTGGCGATCCGGCGCGACGTCGTGCGCCTCGACGGTCGGCTGAAGGCGGGCATCTGGGATCGCGGCCGCTATGTCGCGACCGAGCTGCGCGGCCAGACGCTCGGCATTGTCGGGCTCGGGCGCATCGGCCGTCGGGTCGGCGAGATCGCCCGCGCGCTCGGGATGCGCGTCATCGCCTCCGGCAGGCCCGGCGCGGCGGTCTTACCCCAGGCCGGCTTCGCCATCGTGCCGTTGGAACGGCTCCTCGCCGAGAGCGATATCGTCAGCCTGCACTGCCCGATGAATACAGCCAATCGCGGCTTCTTCGATCGCGAGACCATCGCGCGGATGAAGCCGGGGGCGCTGCTCGTCAACACGGCGCGCGGCGGGCTCCTGAACGAGGCCGATGTCGCCGAGGCGCTCGCCTCGGGACGCCTCGGCGGCGCCGCGCTTGATACGCTGGCGAAGGAGCCGCCGGAACCCGGCAATCCGCTGCTCACCGCGCCGAACACGATCATCACCCCGCATATCGCCGCCGAGACGGCGGCAACGATGGAGCGCATCGCGGTGATGGGGGCGGAGAACGTGCTGAACTGGTTCACCCGGCGCGAGATCCTCGTCGACCGCTGGTCAACCGCGCGGTGCTGCCGCGTCTGCAGGGCGTCTCGATCGTCTGAGCGGACGGCGGTTCGACGGGAACCGCCTGCGCGGCATCCGTGGCGCCGTCTCCCGGCACGCACGTTCGTTGCTAAGCCCTTCGCAAAGCCCAGCCCGTCATCCTGAGGCGCCCGGCAAAGCCGGGCCTCGAAGGAGGATCCAGGGAGCGCCTTTCATGGGGCTCACCTGACCGCCGCAGCCAGTCGAAGCGCTCCGCTGGACCCTCCTTCGAGGCTTCGCTGAAGCGAAGCACCTCAGGATGACGGCGGAGGCGTCTATTCGCACGCGCTACGCCAGGAACCGCGTGACGTTGCGCGTCGGAAACTCGAAGCGCGTGCCGTTGTCGGTGAAACCGGGCGCGATCATGCGGACGATGTCGGCCGCCACGACGCGCGGATGCTCGAGCGTCTCCGGATCCTCGCCGGGGCGTGCCTTGGCGCGCATCTGGGTGCGCAACGGGCCGGGATCGAACAGGTTGGCGCGGACGGTGCTGGAGTCGATTTCCGCCGCATAGGTGCGCACGAGCGCTTCCAGGGCGGCCTTCGAGGCGGAGTAGACGCCCCAGTAGGGCCGGCAGGTGACGGCGGCGCCCGAGCTCAGGAACAGCGCGCGGCCGGCATCCGACTGGCGCAGCAGTGGATCGAGCGAGCGGATCAGGCGGTAGTTGGCGGTCACATTGACCGTCATCACCGTGTCCCACTCCTTCTGGTCGAGGTGAGAGACCGGGGTGATCAGGCCGAGCTGGCCGGCATTGCCGACGAGGCCGTCGAGCTTGCCCCAGCGCTCGTAGATCGAGTAGCCGAGCCGGTCGATCGCCTCGAGATCCTTCAGGTCGAGCGGCACCAGCGTGGCCGAGCCGCCCTTGGCCTGGATAGCGTCGTCCAGCTCCTCCAGCGCGCCGACCGTGCGGGCGATGGCGACGACATGCGCGCCAGCCTCGGCGATGGCGAGCGCCGCGTTCCAGCCGATGCCGCGCGAGACACCGGTGACGACGACGATGCGGCCGGAGAGATCGGGAGTGGTCACAGGGTCAGTCCATTCAAGCTTCGGGAGGGAGCCCGGTCGGGGCTAGCGGTCCGGCGCCTGGGCGCCGGACGGGGCGTTGGGAGAGGGGGCGTGGCTCAGCTCGCCTCGGCGAGCCGCGCCAGGGCCTGCACCTGGCCGCGATCCTCGAAATCGGCGAGGCGGGTCGGGTATTCGCCGGTGAAGCAGGCATCGCAGAACTGCGGCGCGCTGCCATCGCGCTTCGCTTCGCCGACGGCGCGGTAGAGACCGTCGATCGACAGGAAGGCGAGGCTGTCGGCCTTGATGTAGTCGGCCATCTCCTGCACCGACATGTGCGAGGCGATCAGCTTGGATTTCTCCGGCGTGTCGACGCCGTAGAAGCAGGAATCCTTCGTCGGCGGGCTGGCGATGCGCATGTGCACCTCGGCGGCGCCGGCTTCGCGCACCATCTGGACGATCTTCATCGAGGTGGTGCCGCGGACGATCGAATCGTCGACCAGCACGACGCGCTTGCCGGCCAGCACGCCGGTATTGGCGTTGTGCTTCAGCTTCACGCCCATGTGGCGGATCGCGTCGGTCGGCTCGATGAAGGTGCGGCCGACATAGTGGTTGCGGATGATGCCGAGGTCGAACGGAATCCCGGCGGCCTCCGCGTAGCCGATCGCGGCCGGCACGCCGGAATCCGGCACCGGTACGATGACGTCGGCGGCGATGCCGCTCTCGCGCGCGAGTTCGGCGCCGATCTTCTTGCGCACCTCGTAGACGCCGCGGCCGTCGACGGCCGAATCCGGACGGGCGAAGTAGACATATTCGAAGATGCAGAAGCGCGAGCGCTGGCGCTCGAACGGGAAGAAGCTGTCGATCCCCTCGTCGGTGATGACGACGACTTCGCCCGGCTCGATGTCGCGCACATAGCGGGCGCCGATGATGTCGAGCGCGCAGGTCTCGGAGGCGAGGATATGGGCGCCGTCGAGCGAGCCCAGCACCAGCGGGCGCACGCCGAGCGGGTCGCGGCAGCCCATCATCTTCTTTTCGGACAGCGCCACCAGCGAATAGGCGCCCTCGATGCGGCGGATCGCGTCGATGAAGCGGTCGAGCAGGCGGCCGTGGATCGAGGTGGCGATCAGGTGGATGATCGTCTCGGTGTCGGAGGTCGACTGGAACAGCGAGCCGCGGCGCTGCAGGTCGCGCTTCAGCGTCATCGCGTTGGTCAGGTTGCCGTTATGCGCGACGGCGAAGCCGCCGCCGGCGAATTCGGCGAACATCGGCTGGACGTTGCGCAGGCCGGCGCCGCCGGTCGTCGAATAGCGGTTGTGGCCGATGGCGCGCCGGCCCGGCAGCCGGTCGATCACGGCCTTGCGGGTGAAGTTGTCGCCGACGAGGCCCATGTGGCGCTCGATCGAGAACTGGCGGCCGTCATGGGCGGCGATGCCGGCGGCCTCCTGGCCGCGATGCTGGAGCGCGTGCAGGCCGAGCGCCGTCAGCGCCGCGGCGTCGTCATGCCCGAAAACGCCGAAGACGCCGCACTCCTCGTGGAGGTGATCCTCGTCGGCAGTCATTGGCAGCATCGAAAAATCATCCATTTCCGGTCCTCATAACCCTGAAAGGCGCCCCTGCGGGAGCGCCTCAGGGATTGGTGGTTCCCCCGGTCATTCCGGCGCCTGGCTATTGCTCCGGTCCATCGGCCGGCGCTTCGCCGCTATTGTCGAACAGGTTGTCGAGGCCCTTGCGTTCCTCGGACCCGTAGCTCGGCGTTGCCTGCTGCGGCGCGCCGGGCTGCTGGGCAGCCGGGGCTCCGGCCTCTGGCGCGTCATCGGCCGGTGCCTCGGTCGGGGCGGCCGCGTCCTCGCTGCCACCGTGCAGCCGGTCCTGTATGGTCTTCTCGATGTCCTCAGGCAAGGCCGCGACCAGCCTGTCGGCCAGAGACTTCAACATAGGAGCGCTTTGCGCATCCGCAACCCAGGCCGGCTGGCGATCGGAGAGGATCCAGGACAGGAAGGCGAAAGCGATCACGACCAGCAGCACGCCGCGCGCGAGGCCGAAGAGGAAGCCGAGGATGCGGTCGAGCAGGCCGACGCGGCTGTCGATCACGAAATCCGAGATCTTCATCGCGATGTAGGAGGCGATGATCAGCGCGACGAAGAAGATGCCGGCGGCGGCGGCGATGATCGCCACGTTCTTGTTGGCGATGTAAGGCTCAACGAAGGGCAGCAGCGGCTTGTATAAGAAGAAGGCGGCCCCGGCCGCCAGAACCCAGGATGCCACCGACAGGACTTCACGGACGAAGCCGCGCACCATGGCCAGCATGGCCGAGATCAGCACGACCACAAACACAACACCGTCGAGAATCGTGACCGGCATTCCTATGATGACCCCTTCAGCGCTGCCCCAAGCCTGCGGTTTAGCCCGTCGCGCTCACGAATCCAATGCCTCATCGGCCACAGTCTGGCGGCGTCTTTCGGCCGGGTCGGGCACGGCGCGACGCTCGGGCCTCGTGCCGGAGGCGGCGATCGTCGCGACCAGGGCGGTCAACTGGTCGATCCCCTGCAGTCCGGAACCGCCGCCGGCATCCTTGTCGATCGAGGTGGCGGGCATGACGGCCCGCGCGAAACCAAGCTTTTGCGCCTCTTTCAGCCGCTGCGACGCCTGGGAAACCGGCCGCACCGCCCCGGAAAGACTGACTTCGCCGAAATAGACGCAATCGGCCGGCAGGGCAATACCGGAGAGCGAGGAGACGAGCGCCGCGGCGACTGCGAGATCCGCAGCCGGCTCGGTAATTTTCAGCCCGCCGGCGACGGCGAGATAGACGTCGTTCGGACCGAGCTTCACGCCGCAATGCGATTCGAGCACGGCGATCACCATGGAGAGGCGGCCGGAGTCCCAGCCGACCACGGCGCGGCGCGGGGTGCCGAGCGGCGAGGGGGCGACGAGCGCCTGGATCTCGACCAGCACGGGACGGGTTCCCTCCATGCCGGCGAAGACGGCGGCGCCGGGCGAGGCGGCGTTGCGTTCGCCCAGGAACAACTCGGACGGGTTCGGCACCTCGCGCAGGCCGCTGCCGGTCATCTCGAAGACGCCGATCTCGTCTGTGGCGCCGAAGCGGTTCTTCACCGCGCGCAGGATACGGAAGTGCTGGCCGCCTTCGCCCTCGAAATAGAGCACCGCGTCGACCATGTGCTCGACGACGCGCGGGCCGGCGATCTGGCCGTCCTTGGTGACGTGGCCGACGAGGACCACGGTCGCGCCGGAATGCTTGGCGTAGCGGATCATCGCCTGCGCCGAGGCGCGCACCTGCGACACGGTGCCGGGCGCGGATTCCGCCAACTCCGTCCACAGCGTCTGGATCGAGTCGATGATGACGAGCGCCGGCACGGGCCCCGCCTGCAGCGTGGCGAGGATGTCCTCGACGCTGGTCTCGGCGGCGAGCGCGACCGGCTTGTTGGCGACGCCCATGCGCTCGGCGCGCAGCCGCACCTGCGCCACGGCTTCTTCGCCCGAGATGTAGACGACGCGTTCGCCCCGCGCCGCCAGCGCGGCGGAAGCCTGGAGCAGAAGCGTCGACTTGCCGATGCCGGGATCGCCGCCGACCAGCAGCGCCGAGCCGCGCACGAAGCCGCCGCCGGTGACGCGGTCGAGTTCCGCGATGCCGGTCGGGATGCGGGGCGCCTCGTCGCTACCGCCGGAGAGCGGCTGCAGCTCGACGATGCGGCCGCGCTTGCCGCCGGTAGCCTTCGCGGGGCCGCCGCCGATGCCGCCAGTGGCGCTTTCCTCGACCAGCGTGTTCCACTCGCCGCAGGCCTCGCAGCGTCCCTGCCAGCGCGGGCTGGTGGCGCCGCAGTTCTGGCAGACGAACTGGATCTTCGCCCGCGCCATCACGCGCCTCCGACGTAGCGCCGGTGATAGCGGCCGCCGAGGCTGGTCAGGAACTCGTAGCTGATGGTGCCGGCCGCTTCCGCGACCTCGGCGACAGGCATGTTCGGCCCGAACAGCTCGACCCAGTCGCCACGCGCCGCCTGCGGCAGGTCGGTGACGTCGATCGCCGCGAGGTCCATCGAGACGCGCCCGAAGAGCGGCGCGCGGCGGCCGTGCAGCACGACTTCGGCGCCAGGGCGCTGATCGGTGGAGCTGGCCGCGCGGTGATATCCGTCGGCATAGCCGGTCGACAGGATGGCGATCCGGCTCGGCCGGCGCGTTGTCGCGGCGGCGCCGTAGCCGACCGTCTCGCCGGCCGGCACGTCGCGGACCTGGATGATGCGGGCCTCGGCCGTGACGACGGTCTCGAGCGGCGGGCGGCCGGCGATGAAGGGGCCGCCATAGAGGCCGATGCCCGGCCGGACGAGATCGAAATGATAGGCCGGGTCGAGCGCGATGCCGGCGGTGTTGGCGAGCGAGACGGCGAGTCCGGGGAAGAGCGCCTTGACGTCGCGCATGGTCGCGAGCTGACGGGCGCTCAAGGGGTGCGCCGGGGTGTCGGCGCAGGCGAGATGGCTCATCACCAGCGACAGGCCGAGGCGTTCGGCCGCCTCCGGATCGGCGGCGAGTTCGCGCGCCTCTGCGAAGGTCAGCCCGAGCCGGTTCATGCCGGTATCGACATGCAACGCCGCGCGGCCCGTGCCGCCCTGCGCGCGATAGGTGGCCCAGTCGGCCAGTTCCTCCGTCGAGCCGATGACCGGCCGGAGATTGCCGGCGGCGAGCCCGGGCGCCTGGTCGCGCGCGAGACCGTTCAGCACGTAGACCGTCGCGTCGGTCGCGACGGCGCGGGCGCGAAGTCCCTCGGCCGGGAGGGCGACGAAGAAGGTCCGGCATCCCGTCGCGGCGAGCGCGGCGACCGCCGGCTCCAGGCCGATGCCATAGCCATTGCCCTTGACGGCGGCGGCCGTCTCGGCGCCGGCGGCGATCCGTGCCATCGCCTGCCAGTTGCGGGCCAGGGCGGACAGGTCGATCGTCAGCCGGTTGCCGGCCGTGATCGGGTTCTCGACGGGAGTGGAGGCGGACTGTTCCATCGGGGGAGGGTACGCGATTCTGTTGCTGCCGCGCGGCGGGGCATGGGCGGGACCGTGCTGCTTCCGGTGTCCCCGATTTTCGCGGCGATCTCAAGGCCAAAGGGATGATCGCGGCCGAGGCTGGCCGGCGGGGCCGGGAACGGCTAGGCCTGTCGGTGATTACGAAACGGCGGGAGCGGGGAATGACGACGTCGGCAGGGCGATATCTCGGCTGCATCGCGGTGGTGGTGCGCGACTATGACGAGGCGATCGACTGGTACACGCGATCGCTCGGCTTCGTCCTGGTCGAGGACAAGCCGCTCGCTGACGGCAAGCGCTGGGTGCTGGTCTCGCCGTCGCCGGCGAGCGAGACCCGCATTCTGCTGGCGCGAGCCGTCAACCCGGATCAGATGGCGGCGATCGGGCGCCAGTCGGGCGGGCGCGTCTTCCTGTTCCTCCACACCGACGATTTCGCGCGCGACCACGAGGCCTTTCGCGGGCGCGGCGTTCATTTCATGGAGGCGCCGCGCGACGAGCCCTATGGCCGCGTCGCGGTGTTCGAAGACCTCTATGGCAACCGCTGGGACCTGCTCGAGCCGCGCGGCTGAGCCGGCGGCTACTCGAACGATTCGGGCAGGTGGTCGCGCTTGGCGAGGTTGGAGAAGCGGGTGATCTCCGCCTCGAACTGCAGCGCGACGGTGCCGGTCGGACCGTGACGCTGCTTGCCGATGATCACCTCGGCGACGCCGGCGACCTGTTCCATCTCGGCCTGCCACTTGAAGAAGTCCTCGGTGCCTTCCTTCGGCATCTTGCCCTTTAGGTAGTATTCGTCGCGATACACGAACATCACGACGTCGGCGTCCTGCTCGATCGAGCCGGATTCACGCAGGTCGGCCAGCTGCGGCCGCTTGTCGTCGCGCGCCTCGACCTGACGCGACAGCTGCGACAGCGCGATCACCGGCACGGCGAGCTCCTTGGCGAGCGCCTTCAGGCCGGTGGTGATCTCGGTGATTTCCTGCACGCGGTTGGCCTGGCCCTTGCCGGAGCCCTGCAGCAGCTGGAGGTAGTCGATGATCAGCAGATCGAGGCCGCGCTGGCGCTTCAGGCGGCGCGCGCGGGCGGTCAGCTGGGCGATCGAGAGACCACCGGTCTGGTCGATATAGAGCGGGATGCGCGCCATCTCGCGCGAGGCCTCGACGACCTTGGCGAACTGGCGCTCGTCGAGCGAGCCGCGGCGGATATGCGAGGACGAGACGCCGGACTGCTCGGCGACGATACGCGTCGCGAGCTGCTCGGCCGACATTTCGAGCGAGAAGAAGCCGACGATGCCGCCGTTCACGGCCTTGGTCGAGCCGTCGGGCTGCAATTCGCCCTTGTAGGCCTTGGCGATGTTGAAGGCGATGTTGGTGACGAGCGAGGTCTTGCCCATGGCGGGGCGGCCGGCGAGCACGATCAAGTCGGAGGGCTGCAGGCCGCCCATCTTGTGGTCGAGGTCGTCGAGGCCCGTCGAGATGCCGGAGAGATGGCCGTCGCGCTGATAGGCGGCGCTCGCCATGTCGATGGCGGCCTTCAGCGCTTCCTCGAACGAATGGAAGCCGCCGTCGTAGCGGCCGGTTTCGGCAAGCGCGAACAGGCGGCGCTCCGCGTCCTCTATCTGTGCCTTCGGCGGCATGTCGATCGGCGCGTCGAAGGCGATGTTGACGACGTCCTCGCCGATGCCGATCAGGGCACGCCGGAGCGCCAGGTCATAGACCGAACGGCCATAGTCCTCGGCGTTGATGATCGTCGTCGCCTCGGCGGCGAGGCGCGCCAGGTACTGCGCCGGATTGAGCTCGCCGATGGCGAGGTCCGCCGGCAGGAAGTTCTTCAGCGTGACCGGATTGGCGATTTTATTCTGGCGGATGATCTGCGCGATGATCTCGTAGATCTGCTTGTGCACCGGCTCGAAGAAATGGCCGGGCTCCAGGAAGTCCGAGACGCGGTAGAAAGCCTCGTTGTTGACGAGAATGGCGCCGAGCAGCGCCTGCTCCGCCTCGATGTTGTGCGGCGGCTGCCGGTAGAATTCGGCTGCCTGCGGCTCAACGGCTCGCGCTGGAAGATTCATGGTCAAACGTGCTCTCGGTCGCGGAAGGCTCCAGTTAGGCGCAGCCTGGGTCGGGAGCCAAATGTTCACTCGAGTCGTGCCCGTTATCCAATGGCACGGCTCGGCGTTAACTTTCTCGCTTGCGCGCAGCGTTTCTGCGACAGGCGAGAAAGCATCGCACGATTCGACCTTGAGTGGTTGCAGGATGGGGCAGAGGCGGGCGAGGCGGATGAGACGGAGACGCTCCGTTCACCCGCCCGCGATCTTCAGTGACGGACGATGTCCGGCCTGGTCGCGCAGACGCAGCGCGTCCTCGGCCCGCCAGATGTAGTCGCGCGCCAGCGGCAGGGCGTTCTGGTCGCGGACGATCTGGATCTGGAAGATCATCATGTCCTGGAAGCGGAACGCCGTTTCGGAGGCGGCGAGATAGAACTCCCACATCCGGCAGAATGCCTCGTCATAGAGCGCCACCGCCTCGTCGCGCCGGGCCATGAAGCGCTCGCGCCAGGCCTTCAGCGTCTCGGCATAGTGCAGGCGCAGGATCTCGACGTCGGTGACTTTGAGGCCCGCCTTCTCGATCGCCGGGAACACCTCGGACAGCGCCGGGATGTAGCCGCCGGGGAAGATGTATTTCTGGATCCAGGAGTTCGTCTCGCCGGGCATGTCGAAGCGGCCGATGGCATGCAGCACCATCACGCCGTCGTCGGCCAGCAGTTCCCGCGACTTTTGAAAGTATTCGTCATAGTAGGCGATGCCGACATGCTCGAACATGCCGACCGAGACGATGCGGTCGAAGCGGGTCTTGAGCGAGCGGTAGTCCTGAAGCAGGAAGCGCGCGCGATCCGCGAGGTTCTGCGTCGCGGCGCGGGCGTTCGAAACCTTGTGCTGCTCTTCCGACAGCGTCACGCCGGTGACGTCGACATCGGCGTGGTTGGCGATGTAGAGCCCGAGCCCGCCCCAGCCGGAGCCGATGTCGAGTACCTTCTGCCCGGGCGCCAGCGCGAGCTTCGCCGCGAGATGGCGCTTCTTGGCGACCTGCGCTTCTTCGAGCGTCGTGTCCGGCGTCTCGAAATAGGCGCAGGAATATTGCTGGTCGCTGTCGAGGAACAGCGAGTAGAGCCGGCCGTCGAGATCATAGTGATGGGCGACGTTCTGACGGGCGCGGAACGGCGTGTTCCACTGGCGGAAGCGGCGGGTCAGCACGCGCAGGCGATAGAGCGCGCGCATCCACCAGGAGCGGCCGCCGCCGCCGGTGTTCTGCAGCACCACGGCGAGGAGGTCGTAGATCGAGCCCTGTTCGACGACGAAGCCGCCGTCCATGAAGGTCTCGCCGAGCTTGAGCTCGGGGTTCATCATCACCGCGCGCTCCGCGGCGGCCGAGGTGAAGCGGGCCCTGACGGGAGTGCCGCTGCCGTCGCCGAAGCGGTGCAGCCTGCCCTTCGCGTCGATGATTTCGAGAGATCCGTGTTTCAGTATGCTGGCGAGATAGTTGACGAGCAACCGGTTCATCGTGATCCGCTGCCCCCTCCTGAATGGCTTGGTTGACCAAGGCAGGTTGCGACATTGGCGGTCGGTCCCCCCGGCCGTCGAACCAAGCTAACTCCGATATCGTCGCGTTATCAAGCTAGTACGCGACCAAGTGACGCTGGTGCGACAGTCAAAGAAAAAGGGCGCCGCGCGGTGCGCGACGCCCTTCCAGAAAATAAGGCCCCCTTGGGGTCTTAAAGTCGATCAGATCTCTTCGTCGACGCCGGCGAAGCCTTCGCCCTCGGGCAGCGGCTCGAGCTCGAAGTCGTCCTGGACCGCCGACAGGTCTTCGCCCTGCGACTGGCGGGCGGCCTCGTCGACCGAACGCGCGACGTTGATCTGGATCGTGGCCTCGACTTCCGGGTGCAGCGCGACGACGATGTCATGCAGGCCGATCGACTTGATCGGAACCTCGAGCACGACCTGGCTGCGGCCGACCGAGAAGCCGTTCTGGCTGACCAGCTCGGCGACGTCGCGGCTGGAAACCGAACCGTAGAGCTGGCCGGTCTCGCCGGCCTGGCGGACGACGATGAAGGACTGGCCGTTCAGGGCCTCGGCGATCTTCTCCGCCTCGGACTTGCGCTCGAGGTTGCGAGCTTCGAGCTGGACCTTCTCGGCCTCGAAGCGCTTCTTGTTGGCCTCGTTGGCGCGGAGCGCCTTGCCCTGCGGCAGCAGGAAGTTGCGCGCATAGCCGTCCTTGACGCGGACGATCTCGCCCATCTGGCCGAGCTTGGCGACGCGTTCCAGAAGAATGACGTCCATTGGGGTTACTCCTTCGAAGTTTGAACTGTATCGGGACTTACGAGAGTCCGGGTCGCGCCGCGAAGCGACGGGCCCGGTATTGCAGCGCCGTGTCGGCCAGTCCGACCACGGCCATGATGCCGAGCGGCAGCAGGATGACGAAGCTGACCGCATAGACGAGGAAGAGCAGGAACGGCCGCGCCGCCTTGCCGAGCAGCACGGCGTGCAGCAGGCCGAAGCCGGTCAGCGCGAAGGCGAAGCCGGTTGCGCCGGCGATGGCGCCGGCGATCTGGCCGGGCACGCCCGGAATCAGGCTGGCGACGAAGGCGATGCCGAAGATCAGCGCCGCCGGCTGCGGCAGCACGACGGTCCAGAGCGGCGTCCATTCCCGCTGCAGCAGACCCGACATGCGGGCGATGCGGGCGCCGAGCCAGAGGGCGAGGATCAGGATGCCGACGACCATGGCGGCCGAGGTGAACGGCATCAGCGCGATGTTGAAGCGCACCAGCGGCTCGATCTCGGCCTCGGTCGGCGCGCCGCCGCCGGAGGGAGACTGCGCCAGCCAGGCCTGCAGCACCTTGACCGTCTCGGCGATCAGCGCCTCGGGATCATAGCCGAGCGCGAAACCGGCGATCACCACGGCGATGCCGGCGGCGAGCGCGGCGCGGGATAGCACGATGTCGAGCGGGAACCACTGCCGGCCGGCGGGCGCCGCCTCGTCAGGCCGCGACAGGCCGACCAGATGCGCGGCCCAGGCGACGGGCGCGGCGAACAGGACGAAATAGAGGCCGGCGGCGATCGGCCCGATCGTGAAGCCGATCAGCGCCGAGGCGGTGATGGCGGCGGCGACGCCAGACAATGTGCCGAAAGCGAGGCCGGCGATGGCGATCGGCAGCGGCGAAATCAGGAAGAGCGGGAAGGCGAGCGCGGTGCCGCTGATGAGGCCGGCGAACAGAAGCGCCGTGGCCATGCCGGCGCCGAGGCCGATCAGGATGTTCCGCATGCTCATCTCGCTGTCCCGCTTCGAGAGCGGTTAGAGGCAGGTCACGGATGATCCGGCCGACCCCAACCAAGTTTTCGCCATAGGCGATCGAAAATCGTGCCCCGGAGGGCGTGTCGGGCCGGCGCGAGGTCGGCCCGACGAATTCGGACGGTCGCATCTTGGAACCGAAGTCCCGGCGACCGTGGTCTTACTTGATCACGTAGGGGATCAGGCCGAGGAAGCGGGCGCGCTTGATCGCCTGGGCGAGCTCGCGCTGCTTCTTGGCCGAAACGGCCGTGATGCGGGACGGAACGATCTTGCCGCGCTCGGAAATGTAGCGCTGCAGGAGACGGATGTCCTTGTAGTCGATCTTCGGCGCGTTCGGGCCCGAGAACGGGCAGGTCTTGCGACGGCGGAAGAACGGACGGCGCTGGCCGCCGCTGGACGTGCTGGTGGTGCCGATCTCAGCCATTATTCAGCCGCTCCTTCAGATTCTTCCGAGCGCGGACGACGCTCGCCACGGAAACCGCCGCCGGCGCCACCGCCGAAGCCGCCACGCGGACGGTCACCACGGTCGCCGAAGCGGCCGCCGCGGTCGTCGTCACGGTCGCGCTTCTGCAGCATGGCCGACTGGCCTTCCTCGTGCTCCTCGACCTTGAGGGTCAGGATGCGGAGGATGTCCTCGTTCATGCGCTGCTGGCGCTCCAGCTCGGCCACTGCGGCCGCCGGGGCGTCGATGTTCATCAGCGTGTAGTGCGCCTTGCGATTCTTGCGAATGCGGAACGCAACCGACTTCAGGCCCCACTGCTCGATCTTGCCGACCGAACCGCCATTGGCCTCGATGAGACCCTTGAACTGCTCGGTGAGCGCCTCGACCTGCTGTGCGGACACGTCCTGTCGCGACAGAAATACGTGCTCATAAAGCGGCATGATTGCCCTTCCTTATTTTGATCCCGGCGCCAAGCCTCACCGAAGCCTTCGAGAAAGGCCGATCGGTACAACTTCGAGAGCGGAGACACGGGAAGACGGGATCTGCGATCCCTGCGGCTCGCGCCGCCTTCCGTTCAACCCCCGGCCGGGTGTCGTTACGACGGGCGGTGCATATACGCATGCCGTCCGGAAAGCAAGCCCGAAGCCGGCTTCACGGCCGCCGCGCCGGGTCATCGAAACGTCGTCAAGCTTTCACATCGACGTCATGGGTAGGTCTTAGCCCCGGGGATGTCGACCGCCTGGCGGTCACTCCAATGCATGAGGTTTCCGATGCGCAAAGTGCTGCTCGCCCTGGCGGCGACGACGATGCTTGCCGGCGCGGCCCAGGCCGCGACCGTCTATCCGCTCGATCGCGCCACGATCCTGGCCGGCTCGCCCTTCGACTTCAAGGTCGAGTTCGACGCCTCCGTGAAGCCGGAGGACGTCAAGGTCACGGTCAACGGCCAGGACTACAAGGCGGTGTTCGGCTCCGAGGCCAGCTTCGTGGCGGAAGAGAAGGGCAAGGACGACAAGGTGCTCGGTTCGGCCCTGATCCTGCGCGACCTCGTGCTGGCGACGCCGGGCGACTACACGATCGAGGCCGTGGCCGGGCCGGAGAAGAAGGCCGTCACCTGGACGGTCTATGGCACGGCCGACCAGGCCAAGGCCAAGAATGTCATCTTCCTGATCGGCGACGGCCTCTCCGTCGCGCACCGCACCGCGGCGCGGATCATGTCCAAGGGCATGACCGAGGGCAAGGCCAATGGCCGCCTCGCCATGGACGATCTCGACCGCATGGCCTTCATCGGCACCGCCTCGACCGAGGCCGTCGCCACCGACAGCGCCAACACGATGTCGGCCTACATGACCGGCCACAAGACGGCGGTGAACGCGCTCGGCGTCTATGCCGACCGCACGCCGGACACGCTCGACGACCCGAAGGTCGAGACGCTGGCCGAGGCGCTGCGCCGCCAGACCAAGAAGTCGATCGGCATCGTCGCGACCTCGGAGATCCAGGATGCGACGCCGGCCGCGGTCGTCGCCCATACCCGCAAGCGCGCCGACAAGGCCCAGATTACCGGCATGATGCTCGACGTGCAGCCGGAAGTCGTGCTCGGCGGCGGCTCGGCCTACTTCCTCGGCAAGGACACGCCGGGCTCCAAGCGCAAGGACGACAAGGACTACATCAAGGCGTTCCAGGATGCGGGCTACACGCTCGCGACCGACAAGGACGAGCTCGTCAAGGCGGCCGGCACCAATACCGGCAAGATCCTCGGCCTGTTCCACACCGGCAACATGGACACCGCCCTCGACCGCAAGTTCCTGAAGAAGGGCACCGTCGAGAAGTTCCCGAACCAGCCGGGCCTGGTCGAGATGACCGAGCTGGCGCTCGGCGAGCTCTCGAAGAATCCGGAAGGCTTCTTCCTGATGGTCGAGGCGGCGAACATCGACAAGATGTCCCATCCGCTCGACTGGGACCGCGCCGTGGTCGACACGATCGAATTCGACAAGGCGGTCGCCGCGGCGCGCGCCTTCGCCGAGAAGAACCCCGACACGCTGATCGTCGTCACCGGTGACCACACGCATGGCGTCTCCATCATCGGCACCGTCGATGACGAGAAGGAAGGCGACGAGATGCGCGCCAAGGTCGGCACCTATGCCGACGCCGGCTTCCCGAACTATGCCGACGCCGACGGCGACGGCTACCCGGACAAGATCGACGTGTCGCGCCGCCTGTTCCTCGCCGGCAACAACGGCCCGGACCACTACGAGACCTTCCGCCCGAAGCTCGACGGCCCGTTCGTGCCGGCCGTGCAGAACGAGAAGAAGGAATATGTCGCGAACGAAGCCTACAAGGACGTTCCCGGCGCCGTGCTCGTGACCGGCAACATCCCCAGGGACGGCGATTCGGGCGTGCACTCGGTCGACGATGTCGTGCTGCAGGCCGGCGGCCCCGGCTCCGAGGGCTTCAAGGGCTACATGGAGCAGAGCGACGTCTACCGCGTCATCGTCGACGCGCTGGCGCTCGCCCCCGCCAAGCCCTGATCCGACGGCATCCGCCATATCCTGAAAACAGGCTTCGGGCGTCCGCGCCCGAAGCTATCTCTAGATTGGCTCGGTCCGCGCAGTTCTTGCCTTCACCTCTCCCTGAGGGAGAGGTCGGCTCGCAGAGCCGGGCGAGGGTTTAGGGAACCATCCGGATGGAACTCGAGGGACCGCTGCTCCGGCGTCTGGCCGGTAAAGCCGTAAACCCTCACCCGCCGGCCTTTGGCCGTCGACCTCTCCCTCAGGGAGAGGTGAAGGGCAGGCCAGCCTTCGATAGGAGAGAGCGATGACGCTCATACGGATTTCGCGGCGCGACGCGCTGGTCGGAAGTCTCGCCGCACTGGCCGCGCCCGCATTTCTCGCACCGCCCGCCCTGGCCGCGCCGATGCTGACCTTCGACGATCTCTACGGATCGGTCGGCGTGCTCGGCCTGGCCTTCTCCGACAAGGTCAAGCAACTGGCCGGGCAGGAAGTGACGATGCGCGGCTTCATGGCGCCGCCATTGAAGGCCGAGGCGGCCTTCTTCGTCCTCACCGAAATCCCGATGTCGATCTGTCCGTTCTGCTCGTCTGATTCCGACTGGCCGGACAACATCGTCGTCGTCTATCTCGACGCAAAGCAGACCTTCGTGCAGCCGAACACCGTGATCGAGGTAAGCGGTACACTGGAGTACGGCCCCTGGACCGATCCGGAGACCGGCTTCGTCAGCCTGCTGCGCCTGCGCGGCGCCCGCTTCAGCGCCGTCTAGGAGGCGTCATGCTTGGCCTTCGTCTCGCCGGCGTAGAGGTTTCGTTTCCGGGCCTCCCGGTGCCGGTCCTGTCGCTGCCCCGGCTCGAGATCGCGCCCGGCGAACGGGTCGCCGTCACGGGCCCGTCCGGCTCGGGCAAGAGCACGCTGGTCAATATCGTCACCGGGCTGGAGCGCGCCGCGAAGGGCGCGGTGCGCTGGGGCGACGTCGATATCGCGCGGCTCTCGGAAGGCGCCCGCGATGCGTGGCGGGCCGAGAATGTCGGGCTCGTCATGCAGGACTTCCATCTCTTCCCGGGCCTCTCGGCGCTGGACAACGTGCTGCTGCCGGTGCGGTTGCGTGGCCGGGGCGCCGCTGCGCATCGCGCGCGCGCCCTTGAACTCCTGGAGCGCGTCGGCCTCGGCCGGCCGGACCAGTCTGTCGCCACCATGTCGCGCGGCGAGATGCAGCGCGTCGCCGTCGCCCGCGCGCTGCTCCGGAAGCCCGGCATCCTCATTGCCGACGAGCCAACCGCGAGCCTCGATCCCGAGAGCGGCGCCGGCGTCGCGGCGCTGCTGCTCGAACTCGCGCGCGACGAGGGCGCCACGCTCGTCGTCGTCTCGCATGACGCGGCGTTGGTCGACCGTCTCGATCGCCGCATTCGCCTGGTCGCCGGCCGCATCGCCGTAGAGCCGGCCGCCGGAGACCTCGCCGCATGATCCGTTTCGTCCTCGCCGATCTCCGCCGCCTCTGGGCCGGCTCGCTGGTCGTCGTCCTGCTCGTCGCGCTCGCCACCGCGCTCGGCGTCGCCGTCACGCTGCAGGAGCGGGCGCTCCGGCTCGGCAGCGCGCGCGCCGCAGACAGGTTCGATCTCGTCGTCGGCGCGGCCGGCAGCGAGACGCAGCTGGTGCTGTCGTCGATCTTCCTGCAGCCGTCGCCGCTGCCGCTCGTGCCGGGCAAGGTGCTGCATGATCTCGCCAGGGATCCGCGCGTCGCCTGGGCGGCGCCGGTCGGCTTCGGCGACAATGTCGACGGCTATCCGCTCGTCGGCACCACCGCCGCGCTGATCGACGGCGCCGGCGGCGGGCTGGCCGAGGGCCGCGCCTTCGCCACCCGGGCCGAGGCCGTCGTCGGATCGGCGGTGCCGTTCCGCCTCGACCACGAATTGAAGCCGATGCACGGCCTCGCGGGGGAGGGCGGCCACACCCATGACGAGATCGCCTACCGCGTGGTGGGCCGCATGGCACCGACCGGCACGCCCTGGGACCGCGCCATCCTGGTGCCGATCGAGGCGGTGTGGGGCGTGCACGGCATGGGCGCGCATGCGGATCAGGATCACTCGGCCGGAGGCGAGGGGGCGCATGACGGGCGCGACCCTGCGCATGACCACGACCACGCCGAAGATCTCGCAGCTGCCGCGCTGGGCGGGCCGTGGAGCGCAGAGGCTCCCGGCGTGCCCGCCATCCTGGTCAAGCCGAAGACCTTCGCCGACGCCTACAAGCTGCGCGGCGAATATCGTTCGGGCGCGACGCTCGCCGTCTTCCCGGGCGAGGTGCTGACCGCGCTCTATGCGACCCTCGGCGACGCCAAGGCGGTGCTCGGCGCTGTCGCGATCGGCGCGCAGGCGCTGGTGGCGGCCGCGATCCTGCTGGTGACCGTCGTGCATGTCAGCCAGAGGCGGCGCCAGATCGGCGCGCTGCGGGCGCTCGGCGCGCCGCGGCTGGCGCTGTTCGGCATCGTCTGGACGGAACTGTTCCTGCTGGTCGGCGGCGGCATCCTCATTGGCATCGGCCTCGGCTATGGTGCCGCGCGGGTTCTCTCGGGGCTCTTTACCCGCGAGAGCGGCGTCGTGCTGCCGGTCGAGTTCGTGCGCGGAGATCTCAGCCTGCTTGTCGGGCTGCTGGCCGTGTCCGCGCTCCTGGCGGCGCTGCCGGCCTTGCTGGCCTATCGCCAGCCGCCGGCCGCCGGGCTCCGGGCCTGAGCGGAGACTCAGGCGGGGACGGCGTTGACGAGGATCACCATGGCGATGCTGACGGCTGTCACCAGCAGCCCGGCCAGGAAGCGATTCTTGGCGCGGACATAGACCGGCAGCTCGAGCGAATTGGGCTCCAGCATCTCGGCCATCGCCTTGATCTGCAGGATGATGCCGATGGCGAGCGCGCCGGCGGCGACATAGTCCGAGAGATGCCATGGCGAATCGTCGGTCGCCCATTGCGCCGTGAAGCCGAGCGAAAAGCCGAGGATGATGCTGATCGCGGTCAGCGACCCGCCGCGGAAGGTGGGATCGATTCGCGGCGTTGGGTCACGTCCGGTGTCGGGTTCCATCTGCATCGGCGAAGGTCTCCGGCGAGTGGATGTGGCCATGTTTTCCGTAGCGGCCGGCGCGGGTCAAGCTGGGAAGGTCACGAGCGGACGGGGTTGCGCGCGTTCGGGTGCAGATCTCGGGGCGCGGACTGCGTCCTTTCCCAGGATCCATCAGCCTTGGTGAACTGAATTATCAATAATTCTGTCCTTCCCTTCCGGGAAGGTCGGCGTCATAGTGGCCACGTTCCATCGGACCTCCGGAACCGCTGCTGTCTCGGCTTGCCCTTCCCCAGGTCAATCTCATTCAAGGACTTCTGGAAGTGAGCGAGAGCGCGCAAGCCTTGCCCGCGTCACCCGGACGCGGAATCGTCGAGCGGACATCGCTCGGCATCCTGGTCGCCATCAGCGTCTCGCACATGCTGAACGACCTCATGCAGTCGGTCATCCCGGCGATCTATCCGATCCTCAAGGACGAGTTCGCGCTGAGCTTCGGCCAGATCGGCCTGATCCAGCTGGCCTTCCAGCTGACGGCCTCGATCCTGCAGCCCGTGGTCGGAATCTATACCGACAAGCGCCCGCAGCCCTTCTCGCTGGCGATCGGCATGGGCGTGACGCTCTGCGGCCTGCTGATGGTGTCGATGGCCTCGTCCTATCCGATGCTGCTGCTCGCCGTGGCGCTGATCGGCATGGGGTCGTCCATCTTCCATCCCGAGGCCTCGCGCGTCGCCCGCATGGCCTCCGGCGGGCGGCATGGCTTCGCCCAGTCGCTGTTCCAGGTCGGCGGCAATTTCGGCTCGGCGATCGGCCCGCTGCTGGCCGCCGTCATTGTTCTGGCGCGCGGGCAGGCGAGCGTCGCCTGGTTCTCGCTCGTCGCGCTGGCCGGCATGCTGATCCTGACGCGGGTCGGCTTCTGGTATCGCGATCATCAGCGCGAGCGGGCCAAGAAGGCGGCGCCCCCCGTCATCCAGACCCTGCCGCACAACGTCGTCGTGCGCTCGGTGGTGATCCTGGGCGTGCTGATCTTCTCCAAGTTCTTCTACATGGCGGCGCTGACGAGCTACTACACCTTCTACCTGATCGAGACCTTCGACGTTTCGGTGAAGGATTCGCAGCTCTACCTGTTCGTCTTCCTCGCCGCCGTCGCGGCAGGCACCATCGCGGGTGGACCGATCGGCGACCGCTTCGGGCGCAAGTTCGTGATGTGGTTCTCGATCCTCGGCGTGTTGCCGTTCACGCTGCTGCTGCCGCACGCCAACCTGTTCTGGACGGCGGCGCTGTCGGTGGTGATCGGCTTCATCCTGTCGTCCGCCTTCCCGGCGATCATCGTCTATGCGCAGGAACTGGTTCCCGGAAAGGTTGGTCTTGTCTCCGGCCTGTTCTTCGGCTTCGCCTTCGGCATGGGCGGCATCGGCGCCGCCGCGCTGGGCGAGCTGGCCGACTGGACGTCGATCACCTTCGTGTTCCAGATCTGCGCCTTCCTGCCCGTCCTGGGCCTGCTGACGGCATTCCTGCCGAACATCCGGAAGCCGAAACCCGCCTGACGAACGGATTGCTGGTGGATAAGCGGGCGCGCGCCGAGGACGGTGGGCGCCCGTTTCGTTTCCTAAGGGCGAAACGACAGGCCGCCGCGACGTTTCCGCCCGGGTGTGGCGGGGGAGGCGGGTGGGGCCCGGCGCGTGAGGCGGCAAAGCAAAACGGGCCGCTCGAGGCCCGTTCTCAGCACCGATCCCGAGCGGCTTCCGCAGCGCGAGGCTTGACTCGGCCGCCGTTCCGGAGGATTAGCCGCCGCCAAACCCGCGCCGATCGGCGCATCACATTTCGTGCGGGGCCAGCCATGACGATCGCTCTCACATTTCCCGGACAGGGCAGCCAGGCCGTCGGCATGGGCAAGTCGCTCGCCGAGAATTTCGCCGAGGCGCGGGCCGTGTTCGACGAGGTCGACGCGGCGCTCGGCGAGAAGCTCTCGGCCGTCATGTGGGACGGCCCGATCGAGACGCTGACGCTGACCGCGAATGCCCAGCCGGCCCTGATGGCCGTGAGCCTCGCCGCGCTGCGCGTGCTCGAGGCGCAGGGCTTCCAGGTCTCGAAGGCGGCCTATGTCGCGGGCCATTCGCTCGGTGAATATTCGGCGCTCGCCGCCGCCGGCAGCCTGTCGATCGCCGATGCGGCGCGGCTGCTCCGGATCCGCGGCACCGCCATGCAGGCCGCCGTGCCGGTGGGCGAGGGCGCCATGGCGGCGCTGCTCGGCCTCGATTTCGACACGGCAAAGGCGGTCGCGGATGAAGCGGCCCAGGGCGAGGTCTGCGAGGCCGCGAACGACAACGGCCCCGGCCAGGTCGTCATCTCCGGCGCCAAGGCCGCCGTCGAGCGGGCGCTCGAGATCGCCAAGGCCAAGGGCGCCAAGCGCGCGCTGCTGCTTCCCGTCAGCGCGCCGTTCCATTGCCGCCTGATGCAGCCCGCCGCCGACGTGATGGCCGATGCGCTCGCCAAGGTGACGATCAACGCGCCGGTGGTGCCCGTTGTCGCCAACGTCCTCGCGGCGCCGGTCACCGATCCCGCCGAAATCCGCAACCGCCTGGTCGAGCAGGTCACCGGCATGGTGCGCTGGCGCGAGTCGATCGGCTGGCTGGCGGCGAACGGCGTCGATCTTTTTGCGGAAATCGGCGCCGGTAAGGTGCTTTCGGGGCTTGCCAAGCGTATCGCACCCGAGGCACAGACGCTGAATGTCGGCACGTCGGACGACGTCGCCGCCGCTATCGAGCGCCTCGTCTGAGCGCTCCCGAACCGGGTAACCAGAAGGAAGTCGTCATGTTCGATTTGACCGGCAAGCGCGCGCTGGTGACGGGCGCGAGCGGTGGCATCGGCCGGGCGATCGCCCAGGCTTTCCACAAGCAGGGCGCCACCGTCGCGATCTCCGGCACGCGCCGCGACGCGCTCGACGCGCTGGCGACCGAGCTCGGCACCAATGTGCATGTGCTGCCGTGCAACCTGTCCAAGGCCGAAGAGGTCGAGACGCTGATCCCGCGCGCCGAAGAGGCGATGGGCGAGCTCGACATCCTGGTCAACAATGCCGGCATCACGCGCGACATGCTGTTCGCCCGCCTCTCCGACGAGGCGTGGCAGGAAGTGCTCGACGTCAACCTGACCTCGGCCTTCCGGCTGACCCGCGCCGCGCTGCGCGGCATGATGCGCCGCCGCACCGGCCGCATCATCTCGATGACCTCGATCGTCGCCGTCACCGGCAATGCCGGGCAGGGCAACTACACGGCGTCGAAGGCCGCGCTGATCGCGATGTCGAAGTCGCTGGCGCAGGAAGTCGCCAGCCGCAACATCACCGTCAACTGCGTCGCGCCCGGTTTCATCGAAACCGCGATGACCGACGCGTTGAACGAAAAGATTCGGGCGGCTCTGCTTGAGCGCGTTCCGGCGAAGCGTCTCGGCTCGGCCGACGACATTGCCGCCGCCGTCGTCTACCTTGCCTCTGACGAGGCTTCCTACGTGACGGGACAAACCCTGCACGTGAACGGCGGTATGGCTATGATCTAATTGAGGAATTTGCGTTCGCGCAAACCTCTTGGAATGGGGTGTCACGCCCCTTCGCGGCGTCTGGTCAAGGTTCTTAAACTATGTTAGGACCGCGCAATATCAGGGCCGCGTCTTTGCCGCTTTTTGCGGTGGCGTGAGTGTGGATTGACGATCGCCGAAGACTAGTGACGATATCGCGGTGCGTTTTCGGGGGATTGCCGATACGTCCGGGTTTCCAGCGCGCGAGAAGTCGCGGAAATAGTAGACAGAGAACAATCGAGGTTTTGAGACATGAGCGACATCGCTGAGCGGGTTAAGAAGATCGTCATCGAGCATCTCGGCGTTGAGGCCGACAAGGTGACCGAGGGCGCCAGCTTCATCGACGATCTGGGCGCTGACAGCCTGGACACGGTCGAGCTGGTCATGGCGTTCGAAGAAGAGTTCGGCGTCGAGATCCCCGACGATGCGGCCGAGACGATCCTGACCGTCGGCGACGCCGTCAGCTTCCTCGAGAAGAACGCCGGCTGATAGCCGTTCGTTCGATCCAGTAAGCGCAACTAAAACGGCCGGGCCCATATGGGTCCGGATCGGGGGAATGGTATGAGACGTGTCGTTGTAACCGGGATGGGGATGGTGACGCCGCTCGGTTGCGGCGTCGATGCCAACTGGGCCAACATTCTTGCCAGCAAGAGCGGTGCCCAGAAGGTCACGAGCTTCCAGGTCGATGACCTGCCGGCTCAGATCGCCTGCCTGATTCCGCACGGCGACAAGGCCGACGGCAAGTACAATCCTGACGACTGGATGGACCCGAAGGACCAGCGCAAGGTCGATGATTTCATCGTCTTCGCCATGGCCGCTGCCGACCAGGCCGTCCGTGATTCGGGCTGGCAGCCGACCGCCTATGAGGACCAGATCCGCACTGGCGTGCTGATCGGCTCCGGCATTGGCGGCATCCAGGGCATCGTCGAGGCCGGCTTCACGCTGCGCGACAAGGGCCCGCGTCGCATCAGCCCGTTCTTCATTCCCGGCCGTCTGATCAACCTCGCCTCCGGCCAGGTCTCGATCCGCTACGGCTTCAAGGGCCCGAATCACTCCGTCGTCACGGCCTGCTCGACCGGATCGCATGCGATCGGCGACGCGGCGCGTATCATCGCGCTCGATGATGCCGACGTCATGATCGCCGGCGGCACCGAGGGTTCGGTTTCCCGCATCGCGCTCGCGGGCTTCGCCGCCTGCAAGGCGCTGGCCACCAGTTTCAACGACCGCCCGGAAGAGGCTTCGCGTCCGTATGACCGTGACCGCGACGGCTTCGTCATGGGCGAGGGCTCGGGCATCGTCGTGCTCGAGGAGCGCGAGCATGCGATTCGTCGCGGCGCCAAGATCTATGGCGAAGTGATCGGCTACGGCATGTCCGGCGACGCCTATCACATCACCGCCCCGTCGGAAGACGGCGACGGCGCCTATCGCTGCATGGTCGCGGCGCTGAAGCGCGCCGGACTGACGCCGTCCGACATCGACTACGTCAACGCGCATGGCACGTCGACCATGGCGGATGGCATCGAGCTGAAGGCCGTCGAGCGCGTCGTCGGCGACGCGGCGTCGTCGATCTCGATGTCCTCGACCAAGTCGGCCACCGGCCATCTGCTCGGCGCGGCCGGCGCCGTCGAGGCGATCTATTCGCTGCTGGCGATTCGCGACAATGTCGCTCCGCCGACGATCAACCTCGACAATCCGTCCGTCGAAACGCCGATCGACCTTGTCCCCAAGGTCGCGCGCAAGCGCAAGATCGACGTCGCCCTGTCGAATTCCTTCGGTTTCGGCGGCACCAACGCCTCCCTGGTCTTCCGGCGGCATGCCGATTGAGAGCGCGGCTTCGCGCTTTCGCCATAATCCTCCATACAGTTCGCCTCTCGACAGCGGGATGTGTCCCGCTGTCGTCACGGTAAGAAGTAGGGTGCGATGAACGACACGAACCAACCGGGCGCCAAGGACAAACAGACTGGCGAACCCGGCGATGTCCGGTCGACCGAATTCGGCAATCGCATCAATCCCCGCAGCCCCGGCGACGCCCTCCGCCCGGAGCGCGTGCCGCCGCCGCCGCCGCGCTCGCAGCAGGCGCGCCATCCGATCGTCATCGTGATGAATTTCGCCATGACGATCCTCGTCGTTGGCGTCCTCGGCGCCGTCGGCCTGTTCTTCTTCGGCAAGCTCCGCTTCGAGCAGGCGAGCCATTTCGACCAGCCCCGCTCCGTCTCGATCGAACGCGGCACCGGCCTTCGCGCGATCGCGGAGGAGCTGCATGAGCGCGGCCTGATTTCCTCCAAGTGGATCTTCATCGCCGGCGTGCGGGCCTATCGCCTGCAGGACGACCTCAAATCCGGCGACTACCTGATCGCGGCGCATTCGAGCATGCGCGAGATCATGAACACCCTCGTCGAGGGCAAGGCGATCCTCTACACGGTGTCGATCCCCGAGGGCCTGACCAGCCGGCAGATCGTCGACCGGCTCAATGCCGATCCGGTTCTCGTCGGCGAGATCAAAGAGATCCCCGAGGAGGGGACGCTTCTTCCCGACACCTACCGCTATTCGCGCGGCGACAGCCGGCAGAACATCATCGACCGCATGCTGCGCGAGCATGCGCGGGTGATGACCGCCGTCTGGAACAGCCGCGACAAGGACCTGCCGATCGAGACGCAGGGCGATCTGATCACGCTCGCCTCGATCGTCGAGAAGGAAACGGGCATCGCCGACGAGCGCAGCCGGGTTGCCGCCGTGTTCATCAACCGGCTGCAGAAGAACATGCGCCTGCAGTCCGATCCGACGGTGATCTACGGCATCTATGGCGGTTCGGGCCTGCCGTCCGGCACGCCGATTCGCCGCTCCGATCTCGACGCGGTCAACGACTACAACACCTACAAGATCAACGGTCTGCCCAAGGGCCCGATCGCCAATCCCGGCAAGGCGGCGCTTTCCGCCGCCGCCAATCCGTCGCGCACCAAGGACCTGTACTTCGTCGCCGACGGCACGGGCGGCCATGCCTTCGCCGAGAACTACGCCGACCATCGCAAGAACGTGGCGCGTTATCGCAAGTGGCTGGCCGAACAGAAGGCGAAGGGCGACACCTCGGCCGCCGGGCAGAGCGCTGGACCGGGTGACGCCGAGGAAGAGCCGGACGCGCCCGCCGACGAGGCCGCTGCCGCCCCGGTTCCCGCTCCGAAGCCTTAGAACCTGCAGACGGCCTGTCTTCACCTCTCCCATCGGGGGAGGTCGGAGCGAAGCTCCGGGCGAGGGGGTAGGGCAGAGGTGTCGGCCCGGCGGAGGCCGGGGCCCATAGACCCCGATCCAGCCGACCCCGGTCCTGATTTCTCGTCATCGATCGGCGCGTCTGGATCGCGGCCTCCGTCGGGATGACGCCGGAGGGCTCCCTCTTCTGCGCGAAGCTCTCGTCAGGCGGAGATGTTGGGCGGCGGGTGACTCAACCGGGCAGGCCGTCGCAGCGCGGCACGGTTTCCAGATGATCGTCCCAGTCGGTGCGGCTTGCGACGAAGATATGCGCATTCGGCCGGATCCCGGTCGGGCCGTCGAGGCTGCCGGCCGTAACCACGAGCAGCGCGCCATCCATCTGCAGTCCGGGCAGCGCGGAGCCGCACTCCGCGCGGAAGCTCCGCTGGTGCCGTGAACCGGGCAGGCGGAACGTCCTGATCCTGTCCTCGCCGGACAGCCAGGCGAGCCGCGCCGTCGTCGAGAACAGGTTGGCGGCATGCGCCGAGCCCGTGTCCTTGCGACAGCGGGCGCAGTGGCACAGGAAGAAGCTCTGGAAATCACCTTCGACGGTGTAGCGGACCGCACCGCAGAGGCAGGAGCCAGTGTGGCTCCGTTCCGGAGGCGTGTTCATGGATCGGTTCCCGAGGGGGCGCCTATGTGCCTCGGGCGGGCCCCGCCGCCGTTCCCCGACGCATGCTCAATCGCGCTTCATAGGCCGCATGCGCAGCCTTCCGTCAAGGGAAGGCTGCCCCGTTCCGGTCGCAAAACTCCTCAGCTCGCCCTGCGCAGTTCGCCCTGGATCGAGAAGCTTTCCGCAGAGGCGAGCGTCCAGGCCTGGCGATAGAAGGGGTGGGAGTTGTCGTCGCGCAGCAACTCGCCCTCGGCGAGATAGGGGAAGAGCTGAGAATAGAGGCGGATCTCGTTGGCGCTGACCCGGCGGGCGAGATGGTGCGGGCGGAGGTCGGACGGGTGTTCGAGACCCGCCGCCGCGAGCAGCTCCGCGAGCGCATGCAGCGAGTTGCGGTGAAAGCTCGCGACGCGCTCGCCCTTGTCCTCGACGACGAGGGCGCGCTGGCGCAGCGCGTCCTGCGTCGCGACGCCGGTCGGGCACCTGTTGGTGTGGCAGCTGCGCGACTGGATGCAGCCGATGGCGAACATGAAGCCGCGGGCCGAATTCACCCAGTCGGCGCCGATCGCCAGCACGGCGGCGATGTCGAAGGCCGAGACGATCTTGCCGGCGACGCCGATCCGGATGCGATGGCGCAGCCCCGCGCCGACCAGCGTGTTGTGCACCAGCAGCAGCGCCTCGCGCATCGGCACGCCGACATGGTCGCTCAATTCCACCGGCGCGGCGCCGGTGCCGCCCTCCGAGCCGTCGACGACGACGAAGTCGGGCACGATGCCGGTCTCGAGCATGGCCTTGACGATGGCCATGAACTCCCAGGGCTGGCCGATGGCGAGCTTGAAGCCGACCGGCTTGCCGGCCGAAAGTTCGCGCAGGCGGGCGATGAAGCGCATCATCTCGACCGGCGTCGAGAAGGCCGAATGGGCGGCGGGCGATATGCATTCGCGCCCGACGGGGACGCCGCGCGTCTCGGCGATCTCGGGGCTCACCTTGTTGGCGGGCAGGATGCCGCCATGGCCGGGCTTCGCACCCTGGCTCAGCTTCAGCTCGATCATCTTGACCTGATCGTCCGCGGCCTGGGCGGCGAATTTCTCGGCCGAGAAGGTGCCATCTGAATTGCGGCAGCCGAAATAGCCCGATGCCACCTGCCAGACGAGGTCGCCGCCATGGCGACGGTGATAGGGGCTGATCGAGCCTTCGCCGGTGTCCTGGTCGAAGCCGCCGAGCTTGGCGCCCTTGTTCAAGGCCATGATCGCGTTGCCGCTCAACGCGCCGAAGCTCATGGCCGAGATGTTCAGCACGGAGGCGGAGTAGGGCTTGCCGCACTGGTCGTTGCCGATCGTGATGCGGAAACTCCGGGGATCCTGAATCGGAGCTGGACGAACCGAGTGGCCGATGAACTCGTAACCATTGGCATAGGTGTCGACGATCGTGCCGAACGGACGCTGATCGGGCTCGTTCTTGGCGCGCTGATAGACGAGCGACCGCTCGGCCCGGGAGAAGGGCAGGCGATCGGAATCCGATTCGAACAGATACTGGCGCAGTTCCGGCCGCACCGCCTCGAATAGGAAGCGCAGGTGGCCGATGACGGGATAGTTGCGCGTGATCGCGTGCCGGCTCTGGATCAGGTCGAACACGCCGAGCCCGCTCAGGCCGGCGAAGATGGCGAAGAGGATGAGGTTGAGCGGCCGGTCGATCTGCAGGAAGGGCAGCAGCAGCGCGGCGACGATGCAGAGCGCGAAGGCGCTGTAGCGGGAGATCAACGAGAACTTCAGGATCGATTGCAAGGGGGACTCCTTCGTCGCTCTCATTGGGTCGCTTCGGCCGGCACTAGAGCAAATCGATCCCGCCGCCGCCAGCCATCTCGGCCGATCGCGACAATTCGGCCGGAGCGACCGCCGGATAGAGCGGCCGATGCCCTTGAGCGCTACCGGCGCGCGCATTACTGTCGCCGCTCCGAAGCGCGGGCGAGACCGGGAGATATTTCATGGCGTTGACGAGCATGACCGGATTCGCGCGGGCCGCCGGCTCCGGCCACGGCTATCGCTGGACCTGGGAAGTGCGCAGCGTCAACGGCAAGGGCCTCGACATCCGCCTGCGCCTGCCGCCCGGCTTCGATCATCTCGACCAGCCGGTGCGCGAGCGCGTCGGCAAGGCCGCCCAGCGCGGCAGCATCCAGATCGGCCTGAACCTGCAGCGCGAGACCAGCGTCTCGGCGCTGCGCGTCAACGAGGAACTGCTCGGCCAGGTACTCGATCTCGTGCGCCGGGTCGGCGGGCAGATCGACGCCGCGCCGCCGACGCTCGACGGCATCCTGTCCATCCGCGGCATTCTCGAGACCGTCGAGGCCGAGGACGATCCGGACATGGCGGTCGCGCTGGCGGCCGACCTTCTGGCCTCGCTCGATGCGGCGCTGGCCGAGCTGGTTGAGGTGCGCATGCGCGAGGGCGCCGCCATCGGCGCCGTGCTGCTCGCGCGCATGGACGAGATCGAGCGGCTCAAGAACGCGGCCGAACATGCGCCGGCGCGCACGACCGAGGCGATCAAGAAGCGCCTGGCCGAGCAGGTCGCCGCGCTGCTGGAGGCCTCGTCGACGCTCGATCCCGCGCGCCTGCACCAGGAGGCGGTGCTGCTGGCGACCAAGGCGGACATCCGCGAGGAGCTCGACCGGCTGACCGCCCATGTCACGGCGGCGCGCGCGCTGCTCATCGAAGGCGGCCCGGTCGGCCGCAAGCTCGATTTCCTCGCCCAGGAATTCAATCGCGAAACCAATACGCTCTGCGCCAAGGCGAATGATCGCTCGTTGACGGCGATCGGCCTCGATCTGAAGGCGGCCGTCGACCAGCTGCGCGAGCAGGTCCAGAATCTCGAATAGGAACGTTTGAATGTCGGTTGCCGGAAATTCACCCTCGCGGCGCGGCCTGATGCTGGTGCTGTCCTCGCCGTCCGGCGCGGGCAAGTCGACCATCGCCCGGCACCTGATGGCCGAGGACAAGGACATCGTCCTCTCCGTCTCGGTGACGACGCGCGCGCGCCGTCCCAGCGAGATCGACGGCGTGCACTATCACTTCATCGACCAGCCGACCTTCAACCAGCTGCGTGACAAGGGCGATCTGCTCGAATGGGCCGAGGTCCACGGCAATTGCTACGGCACGCCGCGCGCGCCGGTCGAGGCCTGGCTGACTTCCGGTAAGGACGTGCTCTTCGACATCGACTGGCAGGGCGCCGACCAGGTCGCCAAGGCGATGCCGGAGGATCTCGTCCGCATCTTCGTGCTGCCGCCGACCATGGCGGAGCTGGCGTCGCGCCTCGTGCGACGCGCCGAGGACGCGCCGGACGTCATCGCCAAGCGCCTCGCCAATGCCCGCGCCGAGATCCAGCACTGGCGCGACTACGACTACGTCCTGATCAACAAGGACCTGCAGACCTCGCTCGAGAAGGCGCAGGCGATTCTCTACGCCGAGCGCATGCGCCGCGCCCGCACCACCTGGCTGGAAGGCTTCGTGGCGGATCTGCTGCAGCAGTCCTGAGGGGGGCGTTGCGTCGGGGTATCGATTGCCCCCGGCGCGAGACCCTGCGAGGATCGGGCCGAGTCCTGTTCTGACTGGAGACGCTCGATGATGCTTCGCCACCGTTGCCTCGCCCTGGCCCTCGCTTTCGCGCCGATGCCGCTCGCGGTTTCCGTGGCCCTGGCCGCCGATATCGAACCGGCCGCCGTCGAGGCGCCCGCCGACGCGACCGCCAAGACCTTCGCCTATCAGTGCGAGGATGGCACGCGGCTGACGGCGAGCTTCAGCCCGCCGGAGGCGGCGCAGGGCTCGGCCGAAATCGTGTTCGCCGATGGCGACAAGGTCACGCTGACGCAGGCCGTCTCCGCCGACGGCGGGCGTTATGTGAAGGACGACATCGAGTTCTGGATCAAGGGCACGGGCGCGATGCTGACCATTGCCGAAAAGACCACGAACTGCGCCACCAGCGACTGACCGGGACAGGCCGGGGCCGTACGCACGGTTCCCGGCTTCCTCGAGCGTGGTCAGGGGAGCGCGTTCGCCAGCCGGACGAAGCCAGCCACGTCGATCTCTTCCGCGCGCGCCGTCTCGACGATGCCGGCGGCCGCCAGCAGCGGCAGCGGATCGGTGCCGAGGCTCTTCAGGCTCTGGCGCAGCATCTTGCGGCGCTGGCCGAAGGCCGCCGCCGTGACGCGCTCCAGCTTGGCGCGGTCGCAGGCGAGCGGCGCCTGGCGCGGGACCAGTTCCACCACCGACGACACGACCTTGGGAGGCGGCGTGAACGCCTTGGGCGAGATGTCGAACAGAATGCGCGCCTCTGCGCGCCAGCCGCTGATCACGCCCAGCCGGCCATAGGCGTCGTCGTCGGGCGTCGCCACGATCCGCTCGGCCACCTCGCGCTGGAACATCAGCGTCATTTTCTCGTAGAAGGGCGGCCATGGCTCGCTCTGCAGCCAGCCGATCAGAAGCGGCGTCGCGATGTTGTAGGGCAGGTTGGCGGCGATGCGCACGCGTCCGGTGGCGAGCTTCGCCATGTCGACCTGCATCGCGTCGCCCTCGATCACCTCGAGGCGGCCGGGATAATGAGCGGCGATCTCGGCCAGCGCGTCGAGGCAGCGGCGGTCGCGCTCGATCGCGATCACCTTCTCGGCGCCCTCGGCGAGCAATGCCCGCGTCAGACCGCCGGGGCCGGGGCCTACCTCGATCACGGTCACGCCTTCGAGCGGGCCGGCGGCGCGCGCGATCCGGCCCGTCAGGTTCAGATCGAGCAGGAAGTTCTGGCCAAGCGCCTTCATGGCCTGCAGGCCATGGGCGGCGATCACCTCGCGAAGGGGAGGCAGCCCGTCCTGTGCCAGGGTCACGAGGCGGCGCCCGCCGTTTCGTGCTGGCGATATTCGGCCTCGTGGCGCGCCAGTTCGTCGGCGAGGCGAAGCGCGGCGGCGAGGCTCGAAATATCGGCCTTGCCGGTGCCTGCGATGTCGAACGCGGTGCCGTGGTCCGGCGAGGTCCGCACGAAGGGCAGACCGAGGGTGACGTTGACCGTCTCGGCGAAGGCCACCGTCTTGGTCGGGATCAGCGCCTGGTCGTGATACATGCAGAGCGCGACGTCGTAGCGGGCGCGCGCCTCGGCATGGAACATCGTGTCGGGCGGCAGCGGGCCGAACGCGTCGATGCCCTCGGCGCGGAGCGCCGCGACCGCCGGACGGATGACGGCGTCGTCCTCGGTGCCCATGACGCCGCCTTCGCCGGCATGCGGATTGAGCCCCGCGACGGCGATGCGCGGATTGGGAAGGCCGAACCGGCGCCGCATGTCGTGGTCGATGGTGCGGGCGGTGCGGATCAGCATCTCTTCGGTGAGCAGGCCCGGCACGACGGAGATCGGCACGTGGATGGTGGCCGGGACGGCGCGAAGGCCGGGGCCGGCGAGCATCATCACGGGATGGGCGGGCGACCCGCTCCAGGCGGCCGACAGCATGCCGAGGAACTCGGTGTGGCCGGGATGCTGGAAGCCGGCGTCGAACAGCGCCTTCTTGTTGATCGGGTTGGTGACGAGGGCCGAGGCGAGCCCCGCCCGCACGTCGCCGACGCCGCGGGCGATCGCCTCGATGACGCCACGCGCGGCGGCCGGATCGGGTCGACCCGGCGCGGCGAAGGCCGCCGATTCGAGCGGTACCACCGGCAGAACGCGATCAAAGGCGCCGACGGCCTCGGATGCGCTCATCGTCTCGATCGGGATGTTGAGGCCGAGCAGGGCGGCGCGACTGCGCAGGGTCTCCGCATCGGCCAGGACATAGAAGGGCGGCAGCCGACGCTCGCGGCGCTCGGCCCATACGGCGAGCGTGACGTCCGGCCCGATCCCGGCCGGCTCGCCCATCGTCAGTGCCAGCGGCCGGGAGAGATCGCGCTCAGCCATCATGCGTCACTTGTACGAGATCTTGGCGTTCTCGCGCAGCTCCGCGACGAATTCCTTGCCGAGATTCTTGTTCTGCTCGGTGGCGAGCTTTTCCTCGATCTCGGCGCGAACGCCGGCCGTGCTACGGATTTCCTTGACGTCGCAGACGGCGATCACCTCGACGCCGCGCTCGGTCACGTCCGGCTTCAGCGTGCCTCCGACCGGGGTCGACTTCAGCGCGTCGCCAGCCGGGCCCTGGATCTGGGTGCTGTCGCGGCGGCCCATGTTGAGCACGACGACGCCCTTCAGCGCCTTGGCCTGGGCGAGGCTGGCGTCGCAGCCGCCGAAGCGCTTGCGGAAGGCCTCGGCCTCGCGCTGGCGCTGGCCGACATAGCCGGGCGACGAGCCCTTGGGAACGACGAAGACGATCTGCTGGAGCTTGAACTCCTTGATCGTGGCGTTCTCGGTCGAGATGCCTTCCTTCTGGATCTGCGCCTGAACGTCGGCCTCGCTGACCTTGACGCTGCGGGCGCGCGCCTTGATCACCATCGCGCCCGTCATCTGCGCGCGCAGGAAGCGGCGCAGGGAATCGGCCTGCACGCCCTGCGAGCCGAGCGCCTTGACGAACTGCGCCGGCGGCAGCTTGACCTGCTTGGCGATGCCGTTGAAGCGCTCGTCGACCATCGCGTCGGACACGTTCATGCCGCGCCGCTTCGCGACCTGGTCGAGCAGCGTCTCGTCGATGAGTTCGTCGAGCGCCTTCTTGTCGCCCGTCGGCTGGCGGAACAGCGTCATCAGCTTGACGCGCTGATTGACGTCATAGGACGTGATCGCCTGGTCGTTCACGGTGGCGCGCACCTTCGACTGGGCGAAGGCCCCGGCCGGAAGGCCGAGGCTGCCCAGGCTGATGCCGAGGGCGAGCGCGGGGAGGAAGAGAGACTTCAAACGCATGGCGTGATCCGAACCCTGTCAGATGCGGTGGGGCCGGGCTTCGGCGTGCCGAACCGGCCGTCCACCACGACGGCGAGTATTACGAAAGGGTAAACCCTGCAAATCCGGCGAAACCATGAAGATCAATTGTTGCTCGTCAGCTCGCCGACATCGCTGCGCAGCTTGGTGCCACCGAGGGTCCTCAGCTCGAGCCGGACCATCAGCTGCTTCGAGGTCTGCAGATCCGTGTAGTCGTCGCGGATCTCGCTATAGGCGATCGAGAACGTCGTGCACTCGTCGTCATAGGCGATGCCGAGGCCGCTCGAGGCCATCTGGTCGCCCTCGATGTCCCAGGCGACCGAGCCGAACACGCGCCAGGTGTCGGTCATCTGCCACGAGGCGCGGGCGCTGATCGTGTCGGTCCGCTCGTCATTGCCGATCGCCGGCTGCTCGCGCATGAACAGGTACGACGCCGAGGCGGTGACGTCGCCGAACTTGCCCGTCGCGGTGACTTCGGCGCGGTTGACGTCGAGATTGGCCTCGTCGAAGCGGCCGCGGGCCGCCAGGAAGTAGCCATAGCCGGTGTCGAGCGTGACGCCGGCGACGACGTCGGAGACGTCGGTCTCGAGGCCGGAGACGGCGCCGGTGGCGCTCAGGTCCTCGACGGCGAAGGAGTTCAGCCCCGCGACCTGGTAGGACTGGCCGACGACGCCCTGGATGGTCGCGACGGAGCCGACATTGGCGAGATAGCGGAAGCCGAGATTGACGCGTGTGCCGCCCTCGATCCGGTCGTAGCCGGAGAACTTGTCCCAGTCGAACAGGCTCGAATCGTCGAAGACGAGGCTCTGCGCGTCTTCGTTCGGCAGCTTGCCGGCCTTCGGCTCGTCGGGGCGCACGATCATCTGAGCGACCGGCTCGAACAGGAAGCTCGAGGAGAGGCCGGCCGCCATGATCGGCCAGCGCCATTCGAGGCCGACCGCCGGCATGCCGCGGAAGAACGAACCATTGTCGTCGAGACCGTTGATGATCTCGTCCTGGTTGGCATAGATCGCGTCGCCGCGCAGATAGCCGAACGGCTTGAAGACCATGCCAATCGGGCCAATCATGCTGCGCTGCCACGTCGCCTGGCTGCTCAGCCGGTTGTAGTTGCCGGCGAGGCCGAGAATGTGGGCGTCGTCGACCAACTCGCCGCCGACGACGCCCTGCGAGACCTCGATGCCTTGGCCTTGATCGTTGACGATGTCGGTTTCGTCGCGCGACAGGCTGGTCAGGTTCGACTTGATCGAGAGCTGGCCGCCGAGGATCGAGTCATCGAAGATGTAGCTGTGGTCGATGACCGGATGGACGATCGCCTGGCGACCTTGGTCGTACTTGATGTCCTCGTCGTTGGTCAGCACCTGGAAATAGAGCGCGCTCGCATTGAAATAGTTGCGGTCGCTGATGCCCGTCAGGTGAACCTTCGAGACGTTGATGTCGGTATCTTCCGACAGCAAATTGTAGTCGCGGCTGAAGGTGCGATCGCTCAGAAGCGTCGCGTCCCAGCCGAAGGTCCAGTAGCGGTTCAGGTAGAACTCGCCCTGGGTCTTGATGCCGCCGCGCCAGTCGCGCACGCCGGAATTGCGGGTGCCCGAATCGTAGAAATCGTCCGGGTTCAGCTGGTTGATGCCGGCCATGCGCAGCGAGTACTGGCCGTACTCCAGCCGATGGCGCCATTCGACATCCATCAGGAAGCCCTGATTGGTGTAGACGGCCGGCGCCAGCGTCAGGTCGTAATTGGGCGCGAGCGCCCAGAAATACGGCGTCTGCAGGAAGGCGCCCAGCGTCTTCTTGTAGCCGGCCGACGGGAACAGGAAGCCGCTCTTGCGCTTGACCGTCGGGTCCGGCGCCGAGAAGGCCGGGAAATAGGCGACCGGCATGCCCAGGAATTCAAGCTGCGCGCGCTTGAAATAGACCATGTGCTCGTTGTGGTCGACGATGATGCGTGCCGCCTTCACCTGCCAGATCGGCGCCTTTTCGGGCTTCTCGCGGCAGGGTTCGCAGGCGGTGTAGACGCCGCGATAGAAGGTGGTGGTCTTGCCCTGGTCGCGCAGCGCCTTTTCGGCGGCGAAATGGGTCTGCGTCGGCGTGTCGAGGCGCAGCGCCTCGACGAAGCCGGTGGCGAAGTCGTCGGTGATGTCGATCGTGTCGGCGGTCACGACGGCGCCGGTGCGGTCGACGATCTTCACGCGCCCTTCGGCGCGCATCTTCTTGTTCTTCTGGTCGTAGGAGACGCGGTCCGCCTCGAGCGTGTAGCCGTCATAGTAGATTTTGACCGCGCCGACCGCCGACACGGCGGCCTTGTCGTAGTCATAGACCAGCTGGTCGGACTCCAGCACCATCTGCGCGTTGTCGGCAGGGCGCGGCATCGAATCGATGCCGAAACCGAGCGTGCCCGGCTTCGCCTGGGCGAGGGCCTCGCCCGGGATCGCCACGCCGAATCCGACGACGCCGGCAAGCGCCAGCAAGCTCAGGCGCAGCGCGGCCAGCGAGCCGCCGCCTCGTCTTTTCCGGAGAACGGAAACAGCCATCATCCGTCCTCCCGGTGAAGAAGCACTGTGACACTCAACAGGATGGCAATGACAGCGGGAGTCCACGCGGCAATCATCGGTGACACGACGCCGCTCCTCCCCAACCCCCTCGCCAATTCCGTGACAACATAAAGCACGAAGCCCACTGCGACACCAGACAAAATCACCTGCCCGAGATCGCGAGAGCGGGAGAACCGGAGCGACACCGTCGCCGCCACGAAGACCATGGCGAGGAACAGCAACGGCTGCGCCAGCAGGGATTGGAACTGCATTTCGTACGCATCACTCGGAACAGCAGACTTTTTTGATATTTCAACAAGTTGCGGCAGAGACCAGAAGGAAACGGTCTCCGGGTCGGCCAGCCTCTGGCTGACCTGGTCGGCGTTAAGATCCGTCGGCAGCCGAACTTCCGGCTGCGGTGTCGGCCGACTGCCGGCCTGGATCACGGTGGCATCGCGAAACACCCAGTCGCCGTCTTCGAAGTCGGCCGTGGGCGCATCGATTCGACGGTCGAGCGTGCCGTTCGGCTTGAACACGAACGCCGAGACGTCGACGAGCGACAGACCCTGTTTCAGGCTCTCGCGGGCGCCGATGATCGAAGGGCCTTCGCCGCCCGTCTGCCGCATCCAGATCGGCCAGTCCGACCCCTCCGCCGAAGCGATGATCTCGGTGCCCGACGGAGCGGGCGGCGCGGCCGGCTCGTTCGCCGCAGCCTTGGCGCTCTCGATGCGGGTGCGCTCCTGGGCCAGCTGATTGCCCAGCAGGATCGAGCGTTCCTTGAGTTCGGTCGAGATCGGATTGAACACCGTGGTGGCGAAGACGCCGATCATGACCGCGACCAGGCCGGCCGGCAGCAGGAACTGCCAGGCCGAGACGCCGGCGGCCCGCGCCACCACAAGCTCCAGTTGTCGATTCGCCATGACGAAGCTCGCCATCGAGGCGAACAGGATCGTGAAGGGCAGGGCGCGCTCGATGACGTTCGGCACGCGCGCTAGCGAGACCAGCAGATACAGGAACGCGTCGAACCCTTCGCGCCGCGCGGCGCGGCGGGCGAGTTCCAGATAGTCGATGAAGGCCATCAGCACGAAAACGACCGTGAAGATGATCAACGCGGTCTTCAGGAAGCGGCGGCCGAAATAGAGGCTGAGCGTCGGGCTGCGGAACATGGCCTACATGCGCCCCCCGGTGGAGGGGCGCGGGCCGATCCGCAGCCGGCTGGCGATGCGCTGCACGAAATCCGACACCGCTCCGGCGATGCTGTCGGAAGCGGTCAGGCGGAAGGAGCTGTAGACGGCGACGAGCGACAACACGATGAAGCCGATCGGCAGCGCGTAGAGCGCGGGGATCAGGCGCGAGTCGTTGGCCGCGAGGCTGGCGAGGATGAGCCCGCCGATGCGCACGCTGGTCGCGAGCGCGATCGTGCCGAGCACGACCAGGCTGCGCCCCTGGCGGGTCGTCTGCGCCTGGCCCAGCGCCGCGACGGGCAGGATCGCGAAGAAGATGGCGTAGAGCGGCGCCGAGAAGCGATCGTGCAGTTCGGACAGGAAGCTGCCGGGACGCTTCTGATATTCCGGATCGTTCGGGTCGGGCGACATCAGGAAGGTCGTGCTGCGCTCGGCTGCCGTGTAGGCGGGCAGGGTGGTCTTGCTGCCGAAGGTCGACAGGTCGAACGCGTAGGATTCGAACTCGATGATCGACATCGAGGCATTGGTCTCGGACTTCTGCTGGATCGTGCCGTTCTGCATGATCAGGAAGGTGCCGAGCGGGTTCTTCAGCACGACGCCGCGATTGGCGATGTAGACCGAGGTCTGGTCGGCCTGGCGGCCGTCCTGGATGAAGATGCCTTCAAGCGTGCCGTCGGGCTTGCGGTCGCGGACATGGAACACCAGCCGGTTGCCGAGTTCCATGAACTGGCCTTCCTTGACGAAGCTGGTGATGAGGTCGGCGTTGATGCCGGTCAGAAGGCCGCGGAACGCCTGCAGCGAGCGCGGCACCAGATAGAGCGACATGGAGCCGACGATGATCGCGGTGATCAGGCCCATGACGAGCGCGGGCTTCAGTAGCCGCGTCTGCGAGGCGCCGCTGGCGTTGATGACGACCAGCTCCGAATCGGCGTTCAGCTGGTTGAAGGTGTAGATCGCGCCGATCAGCAGGGCGACAGGGCAGACGATCAGGAGCAGGCCGGGGAAGATGAGGCTCGACACGTGAAAGAACGTGCCGAAGTTCTGGCCCTTGCTCGTGATCAGGTCGAGTTCGCGCAAGGCCTGGCTGAGCCAAACCGTTCCGGACAGGCCGCAAAGGCTGAGCAGGAAGGCTGCCAGCATGCGGTTGAAGATGTAGCGCTCGATGAGCTTCATCTTGACGTCGTCGATCCTCGAACTCTGTACACCCCCCGTGTCAAAGACAGCCGTGCCCCTGGCTGCATCAATATGGCGGATCGAACCTCCTCGGCGTCCCGGTGATCGGGGTGGTCCATGGGTGGACCATTTGGGTGAATCAAACGCGAATGAACAGTGTTAATGAAGGGTGAATATCTACCGTGAAGCCCCAGCACTTGCCAGAGACGACCGTCACGGGACACACTGATCCCCTGCAAGGTGTGGCCGAACGCACGCACTTCCCGACCCAGACGGCGCCGCCCGGCGTCGCCCTCAGCTCTTGTCCCGCGAGCCCAAATGACCAGCAATCCTGTCGTTTCCTTCCACAAGACGACCACGAACGAGACGGGGACGCTTGTTGTCCTGACGGACGAAACGCTCGCGCTCGGTCCGGCCGCGCAGGCGCTCGGCGTCGCCGACCTGGTCCAGAAGGCCGCGGCGACCTCCGACTACAAGGGCAAGAGCCTGGCGATTCTCGACATTCTCGCGCCGGCCGGCCTGACCTTCGACCGGCTCGTCGTCGTGGGCCTCGGCAAGGCGCAGGAACTTGTGGAAGGCGACTGGTCGCGGCTCGGCGGCGCCATCATGGGCGCGCTGCGCAAGGCCGAGGCGGCGACCTTGCATTCGGAACGGCCGGACGGCATCGCGATCGCGGGCGAACAGCTGGCCGATATCGGCCTCGGCGCGGTGCTGCGCGCCTATTCGTTCGATCGCTACAAGAGCAAGGGCAAAAAGGGCAAGGACGAGGACAAGGCGCCCAAGCCGCCGGTGACGCTCGACATCGTCGCCGCCGAGGCCGGCAAGGCGAAGAAGGCGTGGGCAGGCCGCTCCGCCGTCGCCGACGGCGCCATCCTGGCGCGCGAGCTGGTCAACGAGCCGGCGAACGTGCTCGGCCCGGTCGAGTTCGCCGAGAAGGCGGCGGAGCTCGAGAAGCTCGGCGTGACGATCGAGACGCTGACCGAGAAGCAGATGAAGAAGCTCGGCATGCGCGCGCTGCTCGGCGTGGCCCAGGGTTCGAGCCGGCCGCCGCGCCTCGTTGCCATGCACTGGAACGGCAGCAAGGCCAAGGAAAAGCCCGTCGCCTTCGTCGGCAAGGGCGTCGTGTTCGATACCGGCGGCATCTCGATCAAGCCCGCTGGCGGCATGGAGGACATGAAGGGCGACATGGGCGGCGCCGCCGCCGTGGTCGGCCTGATGCACGCGCTCGCCGCGCGCAAGGCGAAGGCGAACGTCGTCGGCATCATCGGCCTCGTCGAGAACATGCCGGACGGCAACGCGCAGCGTCCCGGCGACATCGTGGCTGCCGCTTCGGGCGTCACCATCGAGATCATCAATACCGACGCGGAGGGCCGCCTCGTGCTGGCCGACGCGCTCTGGTACGCGCAGAAGACCTATGAGCCGAAGGTGATCGTCGATCTCGCGACGCTGACCGGCGCGATCATGGTTGCGCTCGGCAGCGACTATGCCGGCATGTTCGCCACCGACGACGCGCTGGCCGGCGCGCTGTCGAAGGCGGGCGAGGCGACCGGCGAGAAGGTCTGGCGCATGCCGCTCGGCCCGGCCTACGACAAGATGATCGAATCGAAGTTCGCCGACATCAAGAACACCGGCGGCCGCTATGGCGGCTCGATCACCGCGGCGCAGTTCCTGAAGCGCTTCGTCGACGACGGCGTCGCCTGGGCCCATCTCGACATCGCCGGCACCGCCATGGGGTCGCCGCAGACGGAAGTGAACCGCTCCTGGGCCTCGGGCTGGGGGGTGCGCATCCTGGACCGCCTCGTCGCCGACAATTACGAAGGCTGATCTGCTACAAGGCACGCGACCTCGATCGTCCCGAATGTCTCGGGGCGGTCTGGTCGGGTGAGAAGGCGCGATGACCGAGGTCCTGTTCTACCATCTGCAGAACCAGCCGCTCGAGGCGGTGCTGCCCGGGCTCCTGGAAAAGTGCCTGGAGCGTGACTGGCGCGTCGTCGTCGAGGCGCGCTCGGTCGAGCGCTGCGAGGCGCTCGACGCGCTGCTGTGGACTTACAACGACGAGAGCTTCCTGCCGCACGGCCTGTGGCGGGACGCCGACGCCGCGCAGCATCCCGTCCTGCTGACGCCCGAGGCCGACAATCCGAACGGCGCCAATGTCCGCTTTCTCGTCGATGGCGCGCCGGCCGGCGAACTCGACGGCTATCTGCGCGCCGTCCTGATGTTCGACGGCAACGACCCGGAAGCGCTCGACGCCGCCCGCGCCTCGTGGAAGCGGGTCAAGGCCGCCGGCCACGACGCGACCTACTGGCAGCAATCCGAACAGGGCCGCTGGCAGAAGAAGGCGTGAGGGGGCGGGCGTGAACGATTTCCGGGCGGAAGTAGCCGTCGTCATTGGCGCGCTGTCGTCAGCAACACGCTCGCCGTCATCCCGGCCTCCGAGCCGGGATCCATTCAGCCGGGTTGGCTGACTCGCGAACCTCACGAGCCTTTGGATGGATGCATGGATCCCTGCTTTCGCAGGGATGACGGCGGAGGGTTGGCGAACGGCGGAGCTTGGCTCTTCCTAGGCCGAGGAGGCGTCAGTCCGCCCCGACGGCCTCTTCGTATTCCGCCGACATCTCCAGCCAGGCCTCTTCCCGCTCGCCCAGCGCCTTGACGGCGTCGGAGCGCTGCTTGGCGTAGGTGGAGGCCTTGGCCGGGTCCTTGGTGTAGAGGGCGGGGTCGGCGAGCGCGGTGTCGAGCTTCTGAATCTCTTTCTGAAGCTTCTCCATCAAGGATTCGGTTTCCCTGATCTTTTTCCGCAGCGGCGCGAGCTCGCTGCGCCGCGCGGCGGACTCGCGCCGGCGGTCCTGCGCCGAGGTCTTGCTGGCCGCGTCGTCGTCGGATTTGGCCGAGGTGGTCTCCGGTCCCTTCACGATCAGCTTGCGATAATCGTCCATGTCGCCGTCGAAGGGCGACACGGTGCCGTTGGCAACCAGCAGCAGCCGGTCCACGGACGCCTCGATCAGGTGTCGGTCGTGGCTGATCAGGATGACGGCGCCGGGATAGTCGTTCAGCGCCTGGACGAGCGCTTCGCGGCTGTCGATGTCGAGATGGTTGGTCGGCTCGTCGAGGATCAGCAGGTTGGCGCCGCGGAAGGTCGCTAGGCCGAGCAGCAGGCGCGCCCGCTCGCCGCCCGAGAGCTCGCGCGCCGGCGTGTCCATCTTCGCGGTCGGGAAGCCCATGGCGCCGACGCGGGCGCGCAGCTGCGCCTCGGTCGCATCCGGCATCAGCGGGCGCACATGCTGCACGGCGGTCTCGGCCGGCCGCAAATCGTCGAGCTGGTGCTGGGCGAAGAAGGCGATGTCGAGCTTGTCGGCGCGGCGCATGGCGCCGCCGGCTGCGGCGAGCCGTCCGGCCAGCAGCTTGGCGAAGGTCGACTTGCCGTTGCCGTTGGCGCCGAGCAGGCCGATGCGGTCCTCGACATCGATGCGGATATCGAGCTTGCACAGGATCGGCTTGCCTTCCTCGTAGCCGACCGAGGCGTTGTCGAGCGCGATGATCGGCGGCGCCAGGATCTTGGCCGGTGGCGGGAAGGAGAACGGCGTGACGTGCTCGTCGACGATGCCGGCGATCGGTTGCATCTTCTCCAGCGCCTTCATGCGCGACTGCGCCTGGCGGGCCTTGGTGGCCTTGGCCCGGAAGCGGTCGACGAAGGCCTGCAGGTGCTTGCGTTGGTCGTCCTGCTTCTTCTTTAGCTTCAGCTGCAGCGCCTGCTTCTCGCGGCGCTGGCGGTCGAAGCTGTCATAGCCGCCGCGATAGGCGGTGAGCTTGCCTTGGTCGAGATGCACGATCATGTCGACGGCGCGATTGAGCAGGTCGCGGTCGTGGCTGATCAGGAACACGGTGTGCGGATAGCGCGCCACGTAGTTCTCGAGCCACATCGTGCCTTCGAGGTCGAGATAGTTGGTCGGCTCGTCGAGGAGCAGCAGGTCCGGCTCGGCGAACAGGACGGCGGCGAGCGCAACGCGCATGCGCCAGCCGCCGGAGAAGGCGGAGCAGGGGCGAAGCTGCGCCTCGGCGTCGAAGCCGAGGCCGGCGAGGATGGTGCCGGCCCGCGCCTCGGCGGCATGCGCGCCGATGTCGGTCAGGCGGATCTGGATCTCGGCGATGCGGTGCGGGTCGGTTGCGTGCTCGGCCTCGCTGAGCAGGGCGGCGCGCTCCTTGTCGGCAGCCAGCACGAATTCGATCAACGACTGTTCGGTGCCGGGCGCTTCCTGGGCCACCTGGCCGATGCGGACGCCGCGCGGCAGGCCGATCGAGCCGCTCTCCGGCGCGATCTCGCCGGTGACCAGCTTGAAGAGGGTGGTCTTGCCGGTACCGTTGCGGCCGACGAAGCCGGCCTTGACCCCGTCGGGCAGGGCAATGGTCGCCCCTTCGAGGAGCGTGCGACCGGCGATGCGATAGGTGACTTCGTTGACGTGCAGCATGACGGGCTATGTGCCGTGCCGCGCCGCCAGACGCAAGCGCGGCGCTGCCACAGTCGCTCAGCGACCGGCGATGTCGCGCAAAATCAGCTCGGCGTGGTAGCTCGCGAGCTCGTAGCAGAAGACCAGTTCGTTCTTCGCCGCGTCATAGTTGGAGGTCGCGGATCCGCAGCTCATCGCGCGGATGGTCGGCGCCGGCGACAGGGCAAAGTCGTTGGCGAGGCGGGCCGCGACCTCTTCCAGCACGCGGTTGTCGTGCAGGATCGTCACTTCCGCGATCTCGCCGCCCGTCGGCTCGTCATAGCTGACGGCAATCGTGGTGGCAGGCGTTCCCGGCGCACGGGCGAGCGGCTTCAGCGCTTCGGTCCAGAGCGCCCGCTTCTGCTGGTAGCTCGTGGCGCAGGCCGTGCGAGCCGCCGGGGTCAGCGACGCCGCCTCGGCGACATCCGCGAAATCCTTGCTGTTCGCGCCGACCATATCGCAGACGATGTTGTTGGTGCGTTCGGCGTCGAGGGCGTGCCGGTCGGAGAGGCCGATCGCCTCCGGCTGTGCCGAGGCGGTCAGATGATTCGAGAGCATCCAGCTGTCGATGGCGTCGACCAGGGTCTGGTCACCGGCGCCGGTGCGCGGCTCGAGCAGCGTCAGCACGGCGAAATCGTCCGCCGCCTGCTCGCCGCCGTCCATGCGCACGCCGTAGCGCTGCATCATCATGTGTCCGGCTTGGTGGTAGAGCGCGTAGACGGCATTGCCGACGACGAAGTCGACCACCTCGGCGAGATGCGCATCCGAGATGTCCTGCGGCGGCTCAGCCTCGATCGTCGGGGTTGCTGCGTGCGCGACCGAGGTGGAGAGCGCAAGAGAGACAAGAAGGGGACGCAGCAACATGGAGACTCGCAGAAACTGAAACCATTCGTGCCGAAACGTGCGCCTCCGGTCCGGTTGAATCAAGCGACGGCAATCACACATCGCCGATATATTTATGTGACCGGTTGCGATGCCCGGCCCGGCGCGTTCCTGGCGTGCGCTAGCTAAGCCCCAGGCCGCTTTCGCGCTGGAACAGGATCAGGTCGAGGCTGGGGCAGGCGTCGCGTCCGGCGAGGCCGGTGAGGATCGCGGAGGCCTGGCCGCGATGATGGGTCTGGTGGTTGAAGAGATGGGCGAGGGCGGCCGCGCGCGGCTGGGTGATGTCGCGCGGATTGGTGATCGGCCGATAGATGAAATTGCCGGCGATCGCCGCCTCGTCGAGGCCGTCGACGAAGGCGACCAGGCGATCGTCCTGTTCGCCGCGCAATGTCGCGAGCGCCTGCAGATCTTCCGCGACGATCTCGTTCAGCTCGGTGTGAACCGGTCCGTCGCCGGCGAGGCGGCGCAGCCAGATGCGGTCGGTGACGAGGAGATGGTTGAGCGTGCCGCAGAGCGAGCCGAAGAAGGCGCCGCGATCGGCGCGAAACTGCTCCGGAGGCAGGGCGCCGGCTGCGGCGTAGAGGCGCGCATTGGCCCAGCGATTATAGGCGGCGAACATCGCGAAATGCTGCTTCATGGCGCGGCTCCCTGATCCGTCGCGGAACTGTCGTGATCGTCGGGTCAGTATAGCTGACATTTTTGGACGAGAGCAGGCTCGCCGAAGGGCCGGCGCCCTTGCCCGTCCGGGGCAGCGAGGCTATACAGCGCCACCCAATTATCCAAACCGAAACGACAGAACAGGACCGAGAAATGGCGATTGAACGCACCTTTTCGATGATCAAGCCCGACGCCACCAAGCGCAACCTGACCGGCAAGATCACCGCCAAGCTGGAAGACGCCGGCCTGCGCGTCGTCGCCTCGAAGCGCGTCTGGATGTCCCGCGCCCAGGCCGAGGGCTTCTACGCCGTCCACAAGGAGCGTCCCTTCTTCGGCGAGCTGGTCGAGACGATGACGGCTGGCCCGACCATCGTGCAGGTCCTGGAAGGCGAGAACGCCATCCTGAAGAACCGCGAAGTCATGGGCGCCACCAACCCGGCCAACGCCGATGCCGGCACCATCCGCAAGGAATTCGCGCTGTCGATCGGCGAGAACTCGGTGCACGGTTCGGATGCCCCGGAGACCGCCGCCCAGGAGATCGCGTACTGGTTCTCGGGCGTCGAGATCGTCGGCTAATCGGCTGAACGATTTGAATTTCGAAATGGCCGGGCTCGTCCCGGCCATTTTTGTTTTGGCTCGCCTCTGCCCTTGGACGAGCAGGACATCGTCCTCAACATGCTGAGGGGCCCGAAGGGCCGTCTCGAAGCACGCACCGCGCCCAGTCTATCGATGTCTCGACGCGTGCATCTCCGCCCTGCGTCGTTCGAGACGGCTTGCTACGCAAGCCCCTCAGGATGATGGAAGCCTCAGCGCTGCATGACGGTCAGTTGGATGCGAAGCTCTCCTCGAGGCGAGGGGGAGTGCAGCCTCAGCTCAGCGGCGTGGCAACGACCTTGGCATAGGCGGGCCGGGCCTTGAGCCGCTCATACCAGGCGGCGAGATGGGGCAGGTCGGGCCGCTCGATCGGCATCGCGAACCAGGAATGGGCGAAGCAGCCGAGCGGGATGTCGCCCATGCCGAACGCGTCGCCGGAGAGATAGGGGCGCTCGGCCAGCGCCCGGTCGACCGTTGCGAGAAGCGCGCCGCATTTCTCGCGGCCGGCCTCGATCGCCGCCATGTCGCGCGCCTCGGGTGCCGTCCGCACCATGCCCCAGAACACCTCGCGGAAGGGCGCGGCGAAGCTCGACGTCGTCCAGTCCATCCAGCGGTCGGCGCTGGCGCGCTCCGCGACGTCGGGCGACCACAGCGTGCCCTCCGTATAGCGCGCGGCGAGATAGCGGACGATGGCGTTCGATTCCCAGAGCACGAAGTCGCCGTCGCGGATCGTTGGCACCAGGCCGTTCGGGTTCATGGCGCGATAGGCGGGATCGCCGGTGACGCCGAAGGCGCCGCCGGCCGGGATCGACTCGTAGGCGAGGCCGATCTCCTCGGCGCACCAGAGCACCTTCTTCACGTTGTTCGAGTTGTGGCGGCCCCAGATGGTCAGCATCGCAGTCTCCTTGCGCGCGCCGGTTCCGCCGTCGCGCCGGTGTCAGATCTCGTCGAGGAATTCGTCGTAGAAGCGGCGCAGGCGCTGCTGTCGCGTCGCGGCCAGGCGGGCGCCGGTTGCGGTCTGGAATCCGTCGGCGAGCTTGAACAGCTTGTTGTCGAAATGGTCGAGCGCGAAGCGCGCATCGGCCAGCGGTCGCGCCTCCGCCGCAGGATCGGCGGGGTCGTAGAGCGCACTGCCGAGCCGGCCGGCGACGTAGAAGCAGCGCGCGACGCCGATCATGCCGATCGCGTCGAGCCGGTCGGCATCCTGCAGGATGCGCGCCTCCAGCGTCTCGGGCGCTATACCGGCGGAAAAACTGTGCGCCTCGATCGCATGGGCGACGGCGGCGATCCGGTCGGCCGGCCAGTCGAGAACCGCGAGCACGTCCGACGCCTTGCGGGCGGCGAGGCGCGACGCCTGCGGCCGGAGCGGATCGTTCTTCTCGACCGTCACGCAGTCATGCAGCAGCACGGAAGCGGCGAGGATCGCGCTGTCGCCGCCTTCGCTAGCCTGGATCGCTGCGGCGTTGTTCCAGACGCGCTGCAGGTGGGCGATGTCGTGCGAGCCGTCATCCCCTTCCGTCGCATGTGGAAGGAGCTCAGCGGCCAGCGCTTCGTGCGGCGCGAAGGCCGGGCGGTCGGTCGTCATGTCGGGTCGGTCAATCGGCGTTGTTCCAGCGCTCTTCGGCCTCATCGTCGGAGGCCTTGGCGCCGACCCAGGCCACCGCGCCGGCGGCCGTGTGCTCCTTCTTCCAGAAGGGCGCATGGGTCTTCAGGAAATCCATGATGAACTCGGCGGATTCGAACGCGGCGTGGCGATGCTTCGAGGCGGTAACGACCAGCACGATGGTTTCGCCCGGCTTCACCTTGCCGTGCCGGTGCAGCACGGTGACGTCGGAGATTTCCCAGCGCTTGGCCGCCTGTTCGGCGATGCGCCTGACCTCGGTCTCGGCCATGCCGGGGTAGTGCTCGAGTTCCAGCGCCTCGAGCCGGCCGTCCTCGTCGCGGCAGAGACCCGTGAAGGTGACCACGGCGCCGATATCGCCCCGGCCCGCCGTCACCCGCTCGATCTCGGCCGTGATGTCGAGCGGCTCGGAAACGATGGCAACGCGGATCTGGGGCATGGCGACCTAGCCTCCGGTCATGGGGGGAAACAGGGCGACTTCGCGGACGCCGGCGATCGGCGTGTCGTGGTCGGCGTGGTCGTGGTCGAGCGCGACACGGATCGCGGCGGGCTCGGACAAGGCGTGATCATAGGCCTCGCCGCGCGTCCGCAGCCAGCCGAGCAGGTCGGTCACCGTGTCGACACCCCTAGGCGGCTCGACGACTTCCTCGGCCGTGCCGATCCGCTCGCGCACCCAGGCGAAATAGACGAGCTTCACGGCTCTTCCTCCAGGATGTGGCTGAGCCCGGCGCGGAAGTAGTCATAGCCCGTATAGAGCGTGACGAGCGCCGAGGCCCAGAGCAGGACGAGGCCAATCAGGGTCGTGTAGGGGAAGTAGACGTCGCCGGCGGGGCCGGCCAGCAGGAAGCTGATCGCCACCATCTGCAGCGCCGTCTTCCACTTGGCGAGGCGCGACACCGGCACGCTGACGCGCAGCTCCGCCAGGTATTCGCGCAGGCCCGAGACGAGGATCTCGCGCGACAGGATGATCAGCGCCGCCCAGAGCGACAGCCCGTCGATGGTGCGCTCGAAAACGAGTGCCAGCAGGCAGGCGGAAACGAGCAGCTTGTCGGCGATCGGGTCGAGCATTCGACCCAGCGAGGATTGCTGCTTCCAGATCCGCGCCAGATAGCCGTCGAGATAGTCGGTGATGCTGGCGACGATGAACAGCGCCAGCGCGATCCATCGCCAGGTGTCCTTGCCGCCGACGACGCAAAAGACGACGAGCGGGACGGCGAGAATGCGCCCGTAAGTCAGGATGTTCGGGAGCGACAGCAAAAGCGCCCGCTGTGGCCGTCTGACGCCGAAGGTGCGAAGTTCGCTCATATCAGTCCTAGAACCCTCACCCCTCATATTGCATTCAGGTCCGTTCCTGCCAAGGCATGGCGAGGCGTGCGACCATACTCGCTTGAGAAAATGACAAGACGTTGCGAGGCCGGGCCGGCATCGCGGGAATCGACGGCATGATAGCCATTCTAAACGGGGTTGCGCCATGGTATGCGGCCGGTTGCGCCAAGGTCATGCGCTTGGGGGGGAAGATGCGGGGTTGGATCGAACATTTCATCGGCGCCTGCCGTTGGTCGGCCTCGGGCGTCGCGATCCTGTTCAAGGGCGAGATGGCGGCCCGGATGGAGCTCGCCGCCGGTCTCGTCGCCCTCGCCTGGATTCTCTTTCTCGGCCGTTCGCTGGCCGAGATCGGCGTTTTCCTCATGCTCGCCTTCGCGACGCTGTCGGTCGAGGCGCTGAACACGGCGGTCGAGGAGATCGTCAATCGGGTTTCGCCGGAGCGGTCGGAGTTCGGGCGCCGGGCCAAGGACCTCGGCTCGGCCGCCGTGATGTTCATGCTGATCGCGACGGGGCTCTATGTGCTGATGCTGACGGTGGCGAGCCTGCTCGGCTCGTGACCGGCACGGGCGCCGCTTGGCAGGATGGGATCGTCCCGCTATGTGTGCCGGCGAATGCACCCGATCTGAAGGTTCGACCCATGACCGACACGCTGCCCGATCGCCTTTCCAACGACCCGAAGAGCCCTTTCCATGACGAGGCCCTGCTGGAGCGCGGCATCGGCATCCGCTTCAACGGCATCGAGAAGACGAATGTCGAGGAATATTGCGTCAGCGAGGGCTGGGTCCGCGTCGCGGCCGGCAAGGCGCGCGACCGCTTCGGCAATCCGCTGACGATCAAGCTGAAGGGCGTCGTCGAGCCCTATCTGCACGACGTCAAGGACGCCGAGTAGTCGCAAGGCGGCGCGGCCTCAGGCCGCGTCGTCCTCCGATCGCTTCGTCGTCTTGGCCCGTTCCTCGAGACCGTGGCCGAGCGCGACGCGCTCGTCGAAGACGAAGCATTCGCCCTGCCACAGGCTTTCCTCGGGCGGGATCGTCTCGAGATATTTGAGAATGCCGCCCTTCAGGTGGAATACCTCGGCGAAGCCCTGCGACAGCAGGTAGGAACTCGCCTTTTCGCAGCGTATGCCGCCGGTGCAGAACATGGCGACCTTCTTGTTGGTCGCGGGATCGAGCGAGCGGCTGACGAAATCGGGGAACTGCGAGAATTTCCGCGTCTCGGGATCGAGCGCGCCCTCGAACGTCCCCATTTTCACCTCGAAGCGGTTGCGCGTGTCCACGACGATGACGTCGGGATCGCGGATCAGCGCGTTCCAGTCTTCCGCCGCGACATAGGTGCCGACCTGCCGGGTCGGGTCGACCTGAGGCTGGGCGAGGGTGACGATCTCCTTCTTCGGCCGCACCTTGAGCCGTTTGAACGGCATTTCGACGGCGGTGGAGAACTTGAGTTCGAGATCACCGAGCCGGCCGTCGAAGAGCGGGCCGGTGGTGAGCGCCTCGATCAGCGCGTCGATCGCCTCGTCGGTTCCGGCGACGGTGCCGTTGATGCCTTCCGGCGCGAGCAGCAGCGTGCCGCGGATCCCCAGCGCTTCGCAGATCTCGAAGAGCGGAGCGCGCAGGGCCTCGTAATCGGGCAGGGCGGCGAACTGGTAGAGGGCGGCAACCTTGTATGTCATGCGGCGAGCCAATAGCACGGCGGATCGCCGCCGCAAATCTTCGAGAAAATGCGGCGGGCCCCCTCCAAATTCCTCGGAACGATTCCTATATCGGCCAGACGCGGGTCGTAGGGACCCGATTCATGCAGGGAGACGGACGGACTATGGCACTCGGCAAGCGCACACCGGCATTCTTGGCGATCCTGGGAATCGCCACGGCGATGAGCTTCGCTGTGATCGACGATGCCGATGCCCGGCGCGGTGGCAGCTTCGGCAGCCGCGGCAGCCGGACGTTCCAGTCCGCTCCGACCACACCGACGGCGCCGTCCGCGGCGCAGCCCATGCAGCGCTCGATGACGCAGCCGGGCCAGGCGACCAATGCCGCGGCCCCGGCCGCCGCGCAGGCCAAGCGTCCGGGCTTCCTCGGTGGCTTCGGCGGCGCGATGCTTGGAGGCCTGATGATGGGCGGCTTGATCGGCATGCTCATGGGCAACGGCCTCGGCGGCATGGCCGGCGCGCTCGGCTTCATCCTGCAGATCGCGCTGCTGGCGATCGCGGCGATGTTCCTCTTCCGGTTCTTCGCCAACCGCAATCGGCCGCAGACGGCTGGCGCCGGTCCGGCCGGCATGCCGCGCGGCATGACCCCGGATGCGCCGTCCCAGGCTCCGCCGCAGGCGGCACCGCGCAGTGGTCTCGGCAATCTGGGCGGCTTGGGCGCTGGCCTCGGCGGCTTCGGTGGCGGCGCCGCGAAGGCGCGCCCCGCCAATGCGATGAACGCCAATGACGAGGTCGGCATCACCGGGGACGATCTCGACAGCTTCCAGCGTCTGCTCACCGAGGTTCAGGGCGCCTTCGGCCGCGAAGATTATTCGGCGCTGCGCGAGCGCACGACGCCGGAGATCATGTCGTATCTCTCCGAGGAACTGAGCCAGAACGCCACCCAGGGCCAGCGCAACGACGTCACCGACGTGACGCTGCTGCAGGGCGATCTCGCCGAGGCCTGGAACGAGGGCGACACGGACTATGCTACCGTCGCCATGCGCTATGAGAGCCGCGACGTGATGCGCGACCGGGCGAGCGGCGCGGTTCTCTCGGGCGATGCCGATGCGCTGACCGAGACGACAGAACTGTGGACCTTCGCCCGCAAGGATGGCGGTCTCTGGAAGCTCTCCGCGATCCAGGAGATCTGATCGAATCCTGATCGCTCTTGCGATCGCGTGGAAATGTGTGGCGGGTCCGGTTAGTCTCCGGGCCCGCCATTTTCTTTTGACGGGTTGCCAATGGGTCGATCCATGTCGTTTTTGAGCTCAAACCTCACCGCCATCGGCTTCGACGCCGACGATACGCTCTGGCAGAACGAGCAGTTCTATCGGCTGACCGAGCAGCGTTTCATCGACCTCCTGGCGGAGCACGCCGATCGCGCGCTGATCGCCAGCCGGCTGAACGAGGCCGAGCGACGGAACCTCAAGCTCTACGGCTTCGGCATCAAGGGCTTCACCCTGTCGATGGTCGAGACGGCGATCGAGCTGACCGAGGGGCGCATCCCGTCCTCCGCCATCAACGAGATCCTCGCCGCCGGCCGCGATATGCTGGTGCATCCGGTCGAGACACTGCCGCATGTGCGCGAGACGCTGGAGCAGCTTGCCGGCAATTTCCGCCTGATCATGATCACCAAGGGCGATCTCTTCGACCAGGAACGCAAGCTCGCGGCCTCCGGGCTCGGTGATCTCTTCGACGCGGTCGAGATCGTCAGCGACAAGAATGCCGCCACCTACCAGCGGATCTTCAGCCGTCACGCCGACGGACCGGCCCACAGCATGATGGTCGGCAACTCGCTGAAGTCGGACATCGTGCCGGCGATCGAAGCCGGCAGTTGGGCCGTCTACGTGCCGCACGACCTGACTTGGTCGTTCGAGCATGCCGAGGCGCCGGTCGGGGCCCCGCGCTTTCGCGAGCTGCCGCATCTCGGCGAATTGCTGCCGCTGCTCGGCAAGCTCGGATAGGGCAGCAGGGAGGCGCCCCGGAAGGCGCGCCTCCGTGCCAAGCCTGGCTATTGCGGCAGCGTCGCCGGCATTTCCGCGCGGGTGACGGCGGGCGGGCCCCAGCGGCCCGTCAGGGCGGCGCTCTGCGGCGCGTAGAGGCGCATGGTCAGGTTGAACGGTCCCTTGGGGGCCGGCAGCCAGTTCGCCTCCTTGTCGGCGCCGGGGCTCGCGTTCTGGAAATAGAGGTCCAGCGAGCCATCGGCGTTCTTGGCGAAGGGCATCCAGCTCGACACCGCGAAGCGGTTGAGCGGGTTGGCGACCTGGAAGCCCTGCGGATCGTACAGCGTGATCGACCAGAAGGCGTCGACCGGTGGCAGCTGGTTGGCGTCGAAATGCAGGACATAGTCATTGGCTCCGTCGAGCGGACGTCCTTCCGAATCGCCCAGATTGAGCGGGTAGATGGCGTCCTCCGGCAGGTTGGCGCCGAGACCGAGCTGGGCGACCATGGCGCGCTTCAGATAATAGTTGCCGTAGACCCCCATCGTGCTGGTGTTCATCGACCAGCCATTCACGACGTCGGCCAGCGTTTTCACCTTCCAGGCCATCAGCTTCTGCGCGTCGACGGCGGCGTCCTTCAGTCCCGCCCGAACCTCCGGCGGCTGCTTGGCGAAGTCGAAGTCGCGGCCGGGAACGATGCCGATCTTGGCGAGGTCGGCGATCATCGGCTGGTCGGTGATGTGCGGCGGATGCAGCTTCAGCAGTTCGGCCGCCTTGGCGAAATAGGTGTCCGCCGGCATGGTGTCGACGATTGTCTTGGGTGGCGTCTTCATGTCGATCGACGGATCGATCTTCGCGGCCGGCGGCTTGGCGTTCTTGCCCCATTCGGAGAGCGGGACGATCTTGTAGCCGGCTTGCACCTTGTGCACGGCGTCATAGTCGGTGGGGCCGTCGGTCTTGGTGCGGCCAATGATCCAGACATAGGGAGTCGGCGCCTCGATCCGGCTTGTGCCCTCGGGCAGCTTGAACGCCTCGCGCCAGCGATCCCGGAGGTCCGGGCGCCAGCCGGGCGGCGTGATCAGGTAGTGGGCCGCCGCCGTCCCGGTCGTGCGCCAGCCCGGCGAGGCGAACACGTCTGTCCACATGTCGAGCATGGGCAGCAGGAAATAGCGCCCCTTCGTGTCGGGGCTGGAGACGACCACCGGTTCCTTGGTCATGTCGAGCCAGCCGCTCGAATAGAGCGTGTCGAAGTTCGGCCGGACCACGCCCTTGAAGTCGGCTGGCGGGAATTCCGGAATGTTGATGAACATGTTCGTCGGGCCGCGGCCGAGTTCCTTGCCAGCCTCGATATTCGTGCTCTGCTGCCGGGTCACGTCCATGGTCAGCAGGGGATAGAAATAGAGATAGGCGCTGACGCCGATGGCGTGCGCCTGCTCCTTCGTCAGGGGCGTTTCTGCTTGGGACGGGAGCGAAGCCGCGGCTGCCAGCGCAACCCCCAAACTCGCAGCGATCCAATGAGTACGCATCAGCCTGGCCTGCTTTCTCCGCCATCGGCGGCCCATGGGTGAGGTTTTCTGCAGGTTGTAACTATGTCGTTCGGCAACATGCCGTCGAGTAAATTAGGTTTGAACGCGATCTTGTCTTTCGCCTGTTCATGGGGAAATCGCTAGAGATAAGGAGAAAATATGTTACTGGATCCGTATTAGTTCGACGTTTGGAGGTATATGGCAGGAGAGAGCCGTTGCGATTTCGATCGGGCCGGAGGAACGAGCCGGAGGCGAACGAATTGTTCCTGGATGCTCTCCAGCAGCTGAGAGGAGCTTCATGCCATGGTGCGCGTCGTCGGGATCGACCATCTCGTTATTCGTGTCGGCGATCTGCAGCGGTCGAAGGCCTTCTATGATCGGCTCTTCACCTTCCTCGGTTTCGAGGTTCTGGGTGACTATGGCGACGCGATCGGCTGGACCAACGGAAAGACGCGCTTCTGGATCGGCGAGGCCGACGCGGAGGGGAAGAAGCACAAATACCGCATCGGCGACATCGGCTTTCATCACTATGCCTTCGAGCTGCGAAGCCGGAAGGATGTCGATGATCTGGAGGCGTTCCTGAAGCGGGAGGGCGTCGAGATCGTCGATCCCGCCGACGAGTATTACGACGACTACTATGCGGTGTTCTTCCTGGATCCGGACGGGCTGAAGCTCGAAGGCATGAAGTATGGCGAAAAGACTGCCCGCGCCGTCGAGGCGGAGGGCGGCACGGGGCAGGGGATCTGAATGGGAAACACGCTGCGGGCACCGGCAGGGCCGGGAGGTGGCCCATGAGCGCCGACGATTCCGCGCTGGTCCGGTTCCATTCCGGGGTGGCGACCGACAGCGACGGCCGCCGGATCGGCGACATCCTTGGTTGGGACGACGCCGATCTCGAGCGGGTGCACGACTATATCCAGTGGCTGTTCCCGCTCCCGGAGCGCAGCGCCTTCAATCCCGATGCGCCGGTCCTGACGCCAGCGGACATCGCGGCCTTCCGGCAGCGCGCCGAGCTCCATGCCTCGCTGCATGCCGCCTTCACGCGGTTGCTGGCCTTCTATGGCTTCGCCGAGCGGAGGAACGAGGGGCGCCTGGAGATCGTCCGCACGGCTGAGTTCTCACAGAAAGCACGGAACTGGCTCCGGCCCGGCAATCACAACCTGCTGCGCATCAGCCGCATCCTGCGCGCCCTGACGCTCCTCGGTCTGAAGGACGAGGCCCACGCCTTTCTGGCGGCGCTCGAGGCGCTGCATGCCGAAGCCGGCGATCGCTTCGGCCCCGTGGCGTTGTCCTATTGGCGCCGCGCGGTTCGGTAGTTTGCTCCGCCACACCCGTCAAGGCCGGCCGCTCGCCTCAGTCGCCGATCTCATGGAAGAAATCGTAGATCGTGCGCGCTGTCTGCTCGGAGATGCCGGGCACGCCCATCAAGTCCGGCACGCTCGCCCGGCCGACCGCCTTGGCCGTGCCGAAATGGGCGAGCAGGGCGCGCTTGCGCGTCGGGCCGATGCCGTCGATCTCGTCGAGCGGGCTCTTGGTCAGCGCCGCCTTGCGCTTGGCGCGGTGGGTGCCGATGGCGAAGCGGTGCGCCTCGTCGCGCAGGCGCTGGACGAAATAGAGCACCGGGTCGCGCGGCTGCAGCATGAAGCCCTCGCGGCCGGGAATGAAGAACTTCTCGCGGCCGGCGTCGCGGTCGGGCCCCTTGGCGATGCCGACCAGCGGCACCTGGTCGGTCAGCCCCAGCCCGTCGATGATCTCGCGTGCTGCCGAGAGCTGGCCCTGGCCGCCGTCGATGAAGACGAGGTCCGGCCAGGGGCCGAAGCCCTCCTCGTCGCGCGGCGCTTCGGCGCGCGAGCCGTGTTCCTTGACCAGCCGCGAGAAGCGCCGCGTCAGCACTTCCTTCATCATGCCGAAATCGTCGCCCGGCGTGATCTCTTCCGAACGGATGTTGAACTTGCGGTACTGGTTCTTCACGAAGCCGTTCGGCCCGGCGACGATCATGCCGCCGACGGCGTTGGTGCCCATGATGTGGCTGTTGTCGTAGACCTCGATCCGGCGCGGCGGCCCCTCGAGCCCGAAGGTCTCGCCGACGCCGTCGAGCAGGCGCGCCTGGCTCGCGGTCTCGGCGAGGTTGCGGCCGAGCGCCTCGCGCGCGTTGAGCAGCGCGTGGTCGACCAGGTCCTTCTTCTCGCCGCGCTTCGGCACGGCGATCTCGACCCTGTGTCCGGCATGCTCTGTGAGCGCCTCGGCGATCAGATCCATCTCCTCCACCTCGTGGCTGAGCAGGATCAGGCGCGGGCAGGGCTTGTCCTCGTAGAACTGCGCCAGGAAGGCGCCCAGCACCTCGGCGGCGTCGAGGCTCTTGTCGGCGCGCGGATAGAAGGCGTGGTTGCCCCAGTTCTGGCCGGTGCGGAAGAAGAACACCTGCACGCAGCTCTGGCCGCCCTCCTGGTGGACGGCGAGCACGTCGGCCTCGTCGACGGATTGCGGATTGATGCCCTGGTGCGACTGGACATGCGAGAGCGCGGCGATGCGATCGCGATAGATGGCGGCGCGCTCGAAATCGAGATCCGCGCTGGCCGCCTCCATGGCGCGTGCGAGGTCCTTCTTGATCGCTGACGACTTGCCGGTCAGGAAGCCCTTTGCCTCGCGCACGAGCTCGGCATAGTCGTCGAGCGCGATCTCGCCGGTGCAGGGGGCGGCGCAGCGCTTGATCTGGAACAAGAGGCAGGGCCGCGTGCGGCTCTCATAGACGCTGTCGGTGCAGGTGCGGATCAGAAAGGCGCGCTGCATCGCGTTCATCGTGCTGCCGACGGCGCCGGCCGAGGCGAAGGGGCCATAATAGTCGCCCTTGCGGCTACGCGCGCCCCGATGCTTCACCAGCTGCGGCGCCTCGTGGTCGGTGATCAGGATGTAGGGGAACGACTTGTCGTCCCGAAGCAGCACATTGAAGCGCGGTCGCAAGCGCTTGATCAGATTCGCTTCCAGCAGCAGCGCTTCCGTCTCGGTCCGCGTCGTGACGAACTCCATCGTCGCCGTCTGCTGGATCATCCGGATGATGCGGTTCGACTGCAGGCCGATGCGCGTATAGCTGGTGACGCGCTTCTTCAGGTTCCGCGCCTTGCCGACATAGAGCACGTTGCCGTTGCGGTCGAACATGCGGTAGACGCCCGGCGCGTTCGGCAGGCGCTTGACGAAATCGGCAATGACCTGGGCGCCCTGGCCGCGCGGCACGAGCTCGCCACCGGCCTCGAAGGCGGTTTCGGCCTCGGCCACGATCTCGTCCGCTGCTTCGCCGGCCGCAGTCGTCTCGGGCGTGCCGTTGTCGGAAATTGGGGTGGTGCTCACTCGTTGATGCCTACGACGTCGGGCGTTTCCCACGCAAGATGCTGACCGCCATCGAGCGCGATCATCTGGCCGGTGATCGAGCGCGTCTCATGGAGATAGCGGATCGTACGGCCGAACTCGCCGAGCTCCGGTCCATGCTTCAGGAGGACCGCTTCCGCCTGCTTCTGGAACTCCGCCGGATCCTGGCGCGGCGAGGGGAGCGTCGGGCCGGGTCCGATCGCATTGACCCGGATGCGTGGCGCAAGCGCTTGGGCAAGCGTCCGGGTCGCCGTCAGCAGGCCCGACTTCGACAATTGGTAAGATAGGAAATGCGGCGTGGTTTTCCAGGCGCGCTGGTCAACCATGTTGACGATCAGGCCCTCGCGGTCGGGCGGAAGCTGCGCGGCAAAGGCGTCGGCCAGGATGACGGGCGCGGCGAGGTTGACGGCCAGTTGCCGCTGGAAGCGTTCCGCGTCGAGGTCGCCAATCCCATCGGCCTCGAAGATCGAGGCGTTGTTGACGAGGAGCGTCAGCGGGCCGAGCGCGGCAGCCGCCATGCCGGGCAGGGCGCGGGCGGCGTCGAGGTCAGCGAGATCGGCGGTGACGACCGAGGCGCGGCCGCCCTGCGCATTGATGTGGGCGGCGAGTTCGTCGGCGTCGCCCACCGAATGGCGACAATGGATGGCGACCGCGAAGCCATGCGCGGCGAGATCCTCGACGATCGCGCGTCCGATTCGCCGCGCGCCGCCAGTCACCAGCGCAACGCCCATTTCTCCTGTCATCACACCGCCATTCCCGTCGATTCCATGTCGCCGCGAAGATAGGCCGACGCGGCGATTTCGGTAAGCCTTCGTTAGGCTTGGTTAAATGTGGTCAACACCTGCGTTTGCAATATGACGCGAGAACCGGAACCGCTTCGCGTCGATCGATAAAATTTGAATAAATTCAATTTCTTAGAGAGGGGTTGTGGGCTTTTTGCAACGCAACGTGAATGCCGCGAACATGCCTTATTTCCTGTCCGGTTCCGCCGCATTCGAGGGCTTAATTCAGACCATCGGATCGGGGCAGCGTTCAGGGCTCCGGATCAAGTTTTTGAGTTTCAGTTTAGTACGCATGGAGACCACGATGCTGCGTATCCGCACCCTCTCCCTGAGCGCCATGGCGCTCGCCCTGTCGGCCGCTCCGGTTCTGGCTGCGGACCTCACCTACGAGCCGGCCCCGGCTCCGGTCGAGACCTCGGTCCAGGGCTTCAGCTGGACCGGCCCGTATGTCGGCGCCATGGTCGGCTACGGCTGGTCGTCGAACGACGCGTCGAACTCGCTGGCCTTCGGCAGCATCAACGGCGACGGCTTCAAGGGCGGCCTCTACGCCGGTTACAATTTCGACCTGGGCAACCAGTGGGTGATCGGCGCGGAAATCGACGCCAACCTCGATGACGTCAGCGGCTCGAACGCCCGCGGCACTGTTCGCCAGCGTTGGGACTCGACGGCCCGCGCCCGCGTCGGCTACGCCTTCGACCGCTACCTCGCCTACGGCACGGGTGGTGCGGCCATCTCCGGCGCCAGCGCCAATAGCTACTGGGGCGGCACGGAGTCCAAGACTCACATGGGCTGGACCATCGGCGCCGGCGTCGAGGCCCAGGTCTGGAACAACGTGACGGCCCGTCTCGAGTACCAGTATGCCGACTACGGCAAGGAGCACTACAACATTGCTCCGAACGGCGGCACGGACGTCGACTTCAGCACCAACACGATCCGCGCCGGCGTCGGCGTCAAGTTCTGATCCAGCCATCCGGCTGAATTGAGAAACGCCGGTGGGGCAACCCGCCGGCGTTTTTCGTTGATCGACCGCGCAGCAATGAAACGCGTGCGACGCCCGTCAGCGGCGCGCGTATTCGGTGCCGGCGAAGAGGGCGGCGTGCAGCGCCTGCCAGCTATCGGCGTCCGGCGCGAGCAGAATCCCCCCGTCGCGATGCGCCGCCAGATAGGGGCTGCCGTCGAAGCGGGCCGAATGGCCGCCGGCCTCCTGATGGATCAGCCAGCCGGCGACATGGTCCCAGGCCGTCAGCTTGGCATAGAGCGCGAAATGGCTGTGGCCGCCGGCCAGCATCCGGTATTCGTGCGCGGCGCAGCGATAGCTCGCGGCCGACCGCGTCGCCGGCAGGTTGGCGCAGAGCTGCGAGCGCAGAGGCTCCGGCAGCAGCGCCCAGGAAGCCGTGCCCGACATCTCGTCGACCGGCTTCGCCTTCGCGACCCTGAGGTCGTTGCGATAACCGTCCGCGTTCTCCGTCCAGGCGCCTTCGCCGCGCACGGCGATCGTCCAGTCGCCGCCGATCGGGTCGAGGATGACGCCGCCGACCGTCTCGCCGCGCACCACCACGCCGGCCATGACGCCGAACAGGGTCAGCCCGGAGGCGAAATTCTTGGTGCCGTCGACGGGATCGACGACAAAGGCGAGATCGGCGCCGTCGAGGCGATCGAGCAGGGCCTCGTCGGCGGAGACGGCTTCCTCGCCGATCACCACGGCGCCCGGAAAGGCCTGCACGAGCTTGGCCGCGATCACCTTTTCCGCCGCTTCGTCGGCATCGGTGACCAAATCGTCCGCCGATGTCTTCTGGCGCACGGCACCGGATGTGAGACGGCGGAAGCGCGGCAGGATCTCCTGATCGGCGGCCTCGCGCAAGATCGCCGCGACGGTGCGGGCATCGGCGGTGGTAAAGCTCATTTCGGTCTCCAGGCAGGCGTCAGGCGGTGACGCGGGTCTTTTCGAACGAAGGGACGCGGGCGGCGAAATCGTCGAGGAAGGCGACGAGCCGGGCGTTTGTGGCGCGCCACTCGCCGGCGAAACGCAGGTCGAGATAGCCGAGCGCGCAGGCGAGCGCGATATGGCCGATATGGATGGGGCCGTCGAGGTCGATGGCCCGCGCGGCCGCGAGGCCGCGATCGACCTTGCCCTGCTGATGCGCCTCCCATTTCGCGCTTCGCAACTCCGGCGTACGCCAGCGCCCCTCATAAACCCGGAGCAGGGCGGCGTCCGCGATGCCGTCGGCGAGCGCCTGCATGACAAGGGCGGGATAGCGTTTCGCGGGATCCGCCGGGATGACGCCACCCCCGCCGGCACGATGGTCAAGATAATCGACGATGACGCGGGAATCGTAGATCACGAACCCGTCCTCGAGGATCAGCGCCGGGATCTTGCCGAGCGGATTTTGCTCGCGAAGCACCTCGGTCGGGTCGGTCGTGTCGGCGGTGACGTCCTCGATCTCGTTCGTGAGATCAAGTATTTCGGCGACGATCTTGACCTTTCGCCCGAACGGCGAGGCGGGGGAACTGCGCAGGACGAGCAAGACGGGATCCTTGGCGGGAGTTATCGGACCGGAGGCATGGTCAGCCGGTTGGTGCGGCAGGCCTTGCGATCGACCTCCGCGCAGGCGCGGAAGCGGAGGTCGCGCGTCATGCAGATGCGGACTTCCTTCACGCGGCGGGAATCGCAGCTGACGGCGATACCATCGCGCCGCAGGCCGGGATTGGCGGCGATGAAGGCTGCCTCGACCTCGCTCGGCGACACCGTCAGATAGTCCGGCACGTCGATGAACCGATCGGGGATGCGCACGGTGTCGTTCGCGGCCCGGGTCAGCGCGAAGAAGTCGGCGGCATCGAGCCCGGAGCAGGAACCGTGCGCCCGCCATTGATGCCGCACGAGGGATGGGCTCGGCATGATGTCGAGCATGCCGTCGACCAGCTTGCGAGGCAGGCCGCTGCGTGGTCCGGCATCGCAGTTGCGCGGCGAACCGCGCTCATATTGCGGCCAGAGACCATGCACGACGAAGGCGAAGGGACGGGGGCCGCCGCACTGGATGCGGTCGGAACGGCCGCGATCCTGGCAATAGGTCGGCGACCAGGATAGCGACAGCACGTAGAAGTCGAAGTCGCCGGGCGTATCGGCGATGGCCGGAGCGGTGGGCAGCGGGAGCCCGGCAAGCAAGCCGGCAGCGACGACCAAGCCCCGAAGGACTGCCCTGAGCGTCACCATCCGTACCGGTTGGGACGGACCGTCCGGCAATGGCCGTCATGGACGCGCCAGGGATCCTGGCCCGATACGCAGAAATCGACGTACCAGCCGATCGACGCGAAGCCCATGCGCTCCTCGATCAGGTAGTAGACGGCGGTCGGGCGGATGTTGTCGGCGATGAAGACGTCGGCCTTGCAAAAGCGACGATCGATCAGGCCGGGATCGCCCGGAATGAACTGGGATTCGCTGACGGCCGCGACTTCGCGGAAGGCGAGGTTGTTGCCCCAGGTATGGGTGTTGGCCCAGTGGTAGCGCTCCGCCATGTTGGAGAGGACGGCCGGTGCGTCGCAGGGCGGCACGGTACCGCGGTCCCAGCCCCGGCGCATCTCGGGCTCATAGCCGTAGCTGCCCGAATAGTCGGCGGCCTGAGCGGCAGTGCCGGCGAGCGTCGCGAGGGCGACGGCGGCGAGGAGGGAGCGGATCATGACAGCGATTCCCCAGAGCTAGCTTTCGACGACGATGCGTCCAGCCGCCGCGACGGTCAAGCGTCGCGGGGGAGCGAACGGGTGTTGCGGTGAACAGTTCGTCGCCGTGTGGGCGGCTGGCAACAGCTCTAGATCGGGCCAATATGCCGTTCAGCAAAGAATTGGAGCACGGACATGGGACTTCTCGTCGACGGCGTCTGGCAGGATCAGTGGTACGACACGCGCAATACGGGCGGTCGTTTCCAGCGCAGCACGGCCGGCTTCCGCAATTGGATCACGCCCGACGGCAGCCCCGGACCGACCGGCGAGGGCGGCTTCAAGGCCGAGCCCGGCCGCTATCATCTTTACATCGCCCGGGCCTGTCCCTGGGCGCATCGGGTCATGATCTTCCGTGCCTTGAAGGGCCTCGAGGACATGATCGACTATTCGGTTGTCAACTGGCTGATGGCCGAGAACGGCTGGACCTTCGCGCCCGGCCCGGGCGTGACGGAAGACAAGGTCAATGGTTTCGAGTTCCTGCACCAAGTCTATACCAAGGCCGATCCGAACTATTCGGGGCGCGTCACGGTGCCGGTACTCTGGGACAAGCAGACCGGGACGATCGTCAGCAATGAATCATCCGAGATCATCCGGATGTTCAATTCCGCCTTCGACGGCGTCGGCGCCAAGGCCGGGGACTATTATCCGGAGCCCCTGCGCACCGAGATCGACGCGCTCAACACGCGCATCTACGACACGATCAACAACGGCGTCTACAAGGCCGGCTTCGCGACGTCGCAGGCCGCCTATGAGGAGGCACTCCACCCGCTCTTCGCCAGCCTCGACTGGCTGGAGGGCCTGCTGTCGGAGCAGCGCTACCTGACCGGAGATCGCCTGACCGAGGCCGACTGGCGGCTCTTCACGACGCTGTTGCGCTTCGATCCGGTCTATGTCGGCCACTTCAAGTGCAATCTGCGTCGCCTGGTCGACTATCCGGCGCTGTGGTCCTACACGCGCGAGCTCTACCAGACGGCAGGCATCCGCGAGACGGTCGATTTCGACCACATCAAGCGGCACTATTACGAGAGCCACAAGACGATCAATCCGACCGGCGTCGTGCCGCTCGGGCCGATCATCGACTTTGACGCGCGTCCGGATCGCGCCTTCGCGGCCTGAAGGCCGCGGGGTGCGCGGCCAGATCAGGTCTCGCCGCGGATCCACCAGACGCGCCGGCCGGCCTTCTCCGTCTCGCCGAGGATCGGCGCCAGACCCGTCAGCAGACCGTCCAGCGTGCGGTCGATCTGCCAGGGCGGGTTGCAGATGACGAGGCCGGTGCCGTTGAAGGTGTCGGGCGTCGCCCGTTCGCGCACCCAGAGTTCGGCGCCGAGCAACTTGGTGATGCCGCTTTCCGCCAGGCGCTTGTGGAAGTTGGTCACCGCGCCGATGTCCTTGATCGGATACCAGAGCGCGTAGACGCCCGTCGGCCAGCGCTGATAGGCCTTCTCGAAGCGGTCGAACAGGGTCTTGAACTCATCCGGCTGCTCGTAGGGCGGGTCGATCAGGACGAGGCCGCGCCGCTCCTTGGGTGGCACGAAGGAGCCGAGCGCCAGCCAGCCGTCGAGCTCGATCGCCTTGACCTGGAAGTCGCCGGCGAACAGCCCGGCCAGCGTCGCATGATCTTCCGGGTGCAGCTCCACCGCCGTCATCCGGTCGGTCTTGCGCAGCAGATGGCGGATCAGCCAGGGCGAGCCGGGATAGTGCTTCAGCCCACCTTCGGGATTGGCGGCCGCGACGGCGGCGAGATAGGGCGCGAGCGCTTCCGACAGCTTGCGCGTCAGGCCCGCAGCCGGCTTGCCAGCCTCGTCGAGCAACTTGCCGATGCCGCCCTGCCACTCATTGGTCTTGCCCGCCTCGACGGCCGTCAGGTCGTAGAGGCCGATGCCGGCATGGGTGTCGATGACCCGGAACGGCTTGTCCTTGAGCTTCAGATGCTCGATGAGGATCGCGAGGATGGCGTGCTTGACGACATCCGCGAAATTTCCGGCGTGATAGGCGTGACGATAGTTCATGTCGCGGTGGTCGCATCGAAGCGCGGCCGGCGCAAGGGGCTTCGTGCCGACACGCCCACCATGTCGCGTGTGGCCTTGAATATTTCAACTTTTGAAATTTTTCAGACTAGGCATGGCGCGCCATTTGATGCATTGACTGCCAGAAGATCTGCCGTCATTCCCTTGCGTCATCTTGGCTTTGGCGTCCAGGGCCGATGGCCCCACGACGAGTCCTGCAGTTCCGGATCCATCCCCCCATGGTTCTCGACTTCCTCACCCTCTACATCGTGATCCTGCTGAACGCCCTCACGATGGCGATCATCTGGTCGCTCATCTGGTGGTCCTATCGCGGTTTCGGCGCGGCGCGGACCTGGATGGCTGCCTGCCTGGTCACGGCCTTGGGCGGGTTAGTGCTGTCGATGGAGGGGGTTGCCCACGTTGCGACCAACGTCGCCGGCAATGGCTTCGTCTTCTTCGGCTTCTGCCTCTATTGGGTCGGCGTGCGGGAGTTCTACGGCGAACCCAAGCCCTGGCGCGCCAGCTTTGCCATCACTGGCGGCGCGATGCTCGTCCTGCTGCTGTTCGCGACGATCTACCCGAGCAGCGCGGCGCGCAACGTCGTCTATGCCGCGGGCCAGTCCGTGCCGTTGTTGCTCGCGGTCTACGATCTGACGCGCAAGGGGCGGCGCTCGCCGGGCAGTCTGCTGGCGGCCTCGGCCATGGGCATAGCGGTGCTCGTGCACGCCGTTGAGACGACTGCGAACCTGGCCCGGAGCGTCGCCGTTCTGGCGCCGCTTCACTACGACATGGTCGAGACGATCGTTCTGCTTCTGGTCATCTTCAGCGGCGTGGTGTGGAACTTCGGCATGATCGTCATGGCGATCGACCATCTGCGTGGCGAGCTCGCCGTGTTGACCTATCGCGACGAACTTACCGGCGCCGCGAACCGGCGGCTGATGCAGGCGCGCCTGGCGGCGGTCGAGAAGCGCGCCGGCCGAGAGGGCAAGCCGTTCTCCCTGCTCCTGATCGACCTCGACAACTTCAAGGCGATCAACGACCGGCATGGGCACGCGGCCGGCGATGAATGCCTGCGCCATGTCGTGGCTACGGCAAAGTCATGCCTGCGCCAGCGTGACCTTCTGGCCAGGCTGGGCGGGGATGAGTTCGGCGCGCTATTGCCGGATACCGATGCGCCGACAGCCGAGCGCATCGCGGCGGCTCTGGTCGCGGCGTTCCGCGCCCATTCGCTCGTTCATGGTGATGTTCGGATTCCGCTCACGGTGAGCATCGGCGTCGCTGCCAGCACGCCCGATCGGCGTCTTCCGATTGATGAGCTGAGAGAGGCGGCCGACCAGGCGCTCTATGTGGTGAAGCGCGCCGGGCGCGACGGTCACGCGCTCGCCGGCGCGGCGTCGCCTGGCAGTGTCGCCCGCTGGCAGCCCGTGACCGAGGGCCTCCTGTCCGGTCGCCCGGCGGCGAGAACCGTCGCCATGGGGGCGCCGTCGGATCTGGAGCTGGCGGATGTCGACGCGCTACCCGACAGGTAGCGGCCCTCGTCAGGCCGCCAGCAGCCGCTCGATCTGGTCGACCGGGGAACCCGTCAGGGTCTTTGGCAGTTCGCCCGCGACGCGGTCGGCGACGAGCTTGTGCAGGTTCTGGCGCAGGATGCCGAGAATCTTGGGAGGCGCCACGATCACCAATTCGCGGAAGCTGTCCTCGAGGGCGGCGCGATAGAGCGCCTCGGCGATGGTCGTGGCGAACTTCTGCTCCTCGAGCATGTGCCAGTCCGTCTGCTCGACGGCGCTGCGCGCGAAGCCGACGCTCTGCACAGTGCGCCCCGGCCGGTCCGTTCCCTGTTCGCGCGTCGGCGGGTTGGCGCCGCCATCGAGGATGTCCTCGACGGCGAGGTCGAGCGTCTGCGGCGTGCCGCGATTGCGAAGGAAGAGCGCCTTCTGGCCGTCGCCGACAAGGATCAGGGCATTGTGGCGGATTTGAAAGTCGGGCATGGGGCTCTCCTGCCAAGGGCGTTGTGCCACGGCTGTCGGGCGCGGCATACCCGCTCTACGCGCCGCAGGGCGCGAAGTTCCCCCATTATGGATCGCGCGGCTGCGCGCCGGAAACAAAATCGCCGCGTCCTGATCAGCTTTGCGTGTGGTCCGGAGGCAAGCCCGCACCAAGGACGGATCAGTCGCGAACCGGGCTTTCGTCCCACGTCGCGGCGTAGGCCTGGATCATCGCGGGATAGGCGTCCTCGGGCGGCAGGGCCGCGAAGCTGCGGGCGGCGGGCGTGGTCGCCCAGGGGAGCTTCTCGCTCGTCCACGTCTCCATGTAGGGCACGAACCAGTCCGCATCGTCGAGCATGGTCGGGCGGAGATTGACGAAGAAGTCGATGCCGTCGGGCCGGGTGAACATCCACGTCATGCAGTGGCCGCAGAAATAGTGCTTCGACGCGCCATGCAGGCCGCCGACGACCGGCTCGCCCCGGGTGATCTCGAAGGCATCGCTCGGGATCGCGGCCGAAAGCGAATAGGCGCTGGACGACATATTCTGGCAGCCCGTGCAGTGGCAGGCCATGGTCAGGAGCGGTCGCGCCCGGATCCGGAGACGGACCGCCCCGCAGCGGCATCCTCCCTCGCGGACGAAGGCGGTGGCGATGTCTTCGGCGATCATGATCGTGCCTCGGCTCTCTGACTGCCCGGATCATGCGCGCTCGGCCACCACGGTGTCAAAGCCCTGTGGCGGATACGTCGCGCATGCCGCGGCCGCGCGCTGCGGCTAAGATGGGAGGCCGATTCCTGGCAGGAGGCCTGAGTGAGCGAGTTCGAGCCCTATTACCGATTGGCCCTGGCCGTTGCGATCGGCCTTCTGGTCGGCGTCGAGCGTCATTGGCGCGAGCGTGAGGCCGCGCCGGGACTGCGAACGGCGGGGATCCGGACATTCGCGCTGATCGGCATGCTGGGCGGCTGCACCGGCCTGATCGAAAAGGCGCTGCCGGCCGGCAGCCAGGTCGGGATCCTGACCGGTATCATCTTCCTGGCGTTCTCGGCGGTCTTTGCCTGGTACAAGCTGCGCGAGGCCGTCGTCGAGGGCGACTTCAGCGTCACGACCGTGGTCGCGGCTATGGCGACGTTTCTGTTCGGCGTGCTCGCCGTGCTCAGCGATCTGCGGCTCGCCGCGGCGGGAGGCGTCGCGCTGACCGCGATCCTGGCAAGCCGGGGGCCGCTGCATCAGTTCATCGAGCGGTTGAGCTGGGTCGAGCTGCGTTCGGCCATCATCCTGCTGGCGATGACCTTCGTGATCCTGCCGCTTCTGCCGAACACGCCCTATGGGCCCTTCGGCGGAATCTCGCTGCGCGCCGTCTGGACGCTCGCCATCCTGCTGGCCGCCATATCCTTCGTTGGCTACGTCGCCGTTCGCCTGCTCGGTTCCGGGCGCGGTGAGATGGCGGCTGGTGCGGCGGGTGGATTGGTCTCGTCGACGGCCGTGACGCTCGAGAATGCACGCCGCGCCGCGGCTGGAGGCGACGCCGACGGGCTTGCGGCGGGCGCCGCGGTCGCGGGCAGTTCGTCCTATCTGCGGACCGGGGCGCTGGTGCTCGGACTGGCGCCGTCACTCGGCTGGCTCCTGCTGCCGTCGTTCATCGTCGGCGCGCTCGTCATGGCGGCCGGCGCCGCCTGGCTGGTGCGGGGGAGGGACGGCGCGACGCATGAGGCCGGAACCATGGGCAATCCGTTCGACCTCGCCGGCGTGATCAAGATGGCGTTGTTTTTGGGCGCCGTCGGCTTCGTGGTCCGTGCGGCCTCTGCCGCCTTCGGATCTGCCGGCATCGTGCTGGCATCGGCGTTGGCGGGCATCGGCGACGTCGACGCCGTCACGGTGACGGTGGCGGGTCTGCCGAAGCTGGAGGTCGGAATCGGGGCATCGGCGATCGCGGCGGCCGTTGGAACCAACACCGTCGCCAAGGCGATCTACGCCGTCGGGGCGGGCAGCCGCCGGTATGGCTGGCGCTTCGCTTTGGTCTCCGCCGCCACGCTCCTGGTCGGAACGCTCGTGTTCTGGCTGAGCTGGACCCTGGTGGGCTGACGCATCGCGCGGCAGGGGCGCTTGTCGCCCCTATCCGCGCTGTGCCGTGCCGCTTGTGTCGGGAGCTATTGCCCGAAGGCGGGCGCCGTCAGCATGCCGCCAAGGTCCGCCGGCATGTCGGCGCGAAGCTTCAGCCGCTCATTCTCGACGGTCGCGATGCCGCTGGCGACGAGCGCGAGCGCCAGTGGATAGAGCTCGTGCTCGGCCGTCAGCACGCGCTTCGCCAGCGTTTCCGGCGTGTCGTCGAGCGCGACGGGAACCGCCGCTTGGCCGATGATCGGGCCGGAATCCATCTCGGCGCGGACGAAATGCACGGTGCAGCCCGCCAGCCGCATGCCGGCATCGATGGCGCGGGCATGGGTGTCAAGGCCGGGGAAGAGCGGCAGCAGCGACGGATGGATGTTGATCATCCGGTCGCGCCAGGCTTCGACGAAGCCGGCGGTCAGCAGCCGCATGAAGCCGGCGAGGCAGACGAGATCGATCTTCTCGGCGCGCAGTCGTTCGTCCATCGCCGCGTCGAAGGCGGCGCGATCGGGGAACTGCTTGTGCGGGATCACCGCCGTGGCGATGCCGGCTTCGGCCGCGCGCGCGAGGCCGCCCGCGTCGGCGCGGTTCGACAGGACGAGCGCGATCTCGGCCGGGAAGTCCGGATCGGCGGCGGCCTCGATCAGGGCCGTCATGTTCGAGCCGCGGCCCGAGATCAGGATCGCGACGCGTTTTCTCGCCATGATCAGAGCGCCAGGGCGCCGGAGAATTCAACGCCTTCGCCGTCGCGCGGCACCAGCGTGCCGAGGCGCATCACCGTCTCGCCCTCCGCGGCAAGCGCTGCCGTGACTGCATCCGCCGCCTCGGGAGCGACGACGACGATCATGCCGACGCCGCAGTTGAAGGTGCGCAGCATCTCGCGCTCGGCGACCCCGCCGGTGCGGGCGAGCCAGCCGAAGACCGGCGGCACGGCGACGGCGTCGAGGTCGACGGAGGCGGCGAGCGCATCCGGCAGGACGCGCGGAATGTTGTCGACGAAACCGCCGCCGGTGATGTGGGCCATCGCCTTGATCCCGCCGGTCGCGCGGATCGCTGCGAGCAGTGGCTTCACATAGATCCGCGTCGGTGCCAGCAACGCGCGGCCGAGCGTGAATTCTGGCGCGAACGGCGCCGGCGCATCGAAGCCGAGACCGGACAGCTCGACGATCTTGCGGACGAGCGAGAAGCCGTTCGAGTGCACGCCGGAGGAGGCGAGGCCGAGCAGCACGTCGCCGTCGGCGACATCCGGACGCGGCAGCAGGCCGGTGCGCTCGACGGCGCCCACCGCGAAGCCGGCGAGGTCGTAGTCGCCGGCCTTGTAGAGACCCGGCATCTCGGCCGTCTCGCCGCCGATCAGCGCGGCGCCGGCGATGCGGCAGCCCTCGGCGATGCCGGCGACGACCGTCGCGGCCTCGTTCGGATCCAGTTTTCCGGTGGCGAAGTAGTCGAGGAAGAACAGCGGCTCGGCGCCCTGGACGACTAGGTCGTTGACGCACATGGCGACAAGGTCGATGCCGACCGTGTCGTGGATGCCGGTGTCGATCGCGACCTTCAGCTTCGTGCCGACGCCGTCATTGGCGGCGACCAGCAGCGGATCGGTGTAGCCGGCCGCCTTCGGGTCGAAGATTCCCCCAAAACCGCCGATATCGGCATCCGCGCCGGGGCGGCGGGTCGCCTTCACGAACGGCTTGATCATGTCGACGAGACGGTTGCCGGCGTCGATATCGACACCAGCGTCGGCATAGCTGAGGGCGTTTTTGACGCTGGACTTTTCGGTCATCGAAGGATCCCGGTTGCTTTGGGCAGGGAGGACCACATCCACGCCGTCGTCGTCAACCCGTATTCCGGGTCGATGGCGGATCGGGGCGCATTTCACGCACGCTTCGGCGCGCCAGCCATTCCTCCTTGAGCAGGCCGAACATCACCAGGTCGACGCGTTCGTTGGAACGCGGCAGCAGCCGCTGCTGCCGCATCGTGCCCTCGTGGCGGAAGCCGAGGCGTTGGTAGTTGTACATCGAGGCGGCGTTGCGTCCGTGCACCTGGCCATAGGCGCGATGACCGCCGGCCTTGTCGAAGACGAAGTCCAGCAGCGCGGCGCGGACCTCCTGCACGACGCCCTTGCCCCACCATTCGAGATCGCCGATGGCGACGTAGAGCAGGGCGCTTCCGGGTTCGGTGAAGAAGACACCATGCGAGCCGATCAGATGGTCGCTGCCGCGCGGAAAAATGGCGAAATGGAAGACCTTGCGATTGTCCGAGCGGGTGAAGCGGCGTGTCCATTTGCGCCGCGTATAGGGCCCTGGCGGCCAGCCAAGGCCATCCAGGAACGCTTCGTTCTCGGCCCAGCGGAAGCTGTGGCGGCCGAGCCATTCGCGCGACACGCCGCGCAGGGTGAAGCGCTCGGTCTCGATCACGACCCGGGGAAGAGGCTTCAGGCGTCTCAGCAGCGACTTGAACATGGCATCACCGGGGAGCGGGCGGGCTGGGCTCAGTCTAGCAAGGCGGCGACGGACGGGACGTCGATCGCGCCGAGCATCGCGTCGGGCGGCAGCGGGCGCCCGATCGCCGCTTCGACGGCTAGGACGATCCGGACATGGCCGATGCTGTCCCATTCGGGCAGGGTTTCCATGGATCCGTCCATAGGCGCGAGATCCGTGGGCAGAGCCAGCGCTTCGGCGATGATGCGGCGGGCCTGGTCGAGCGCGTTCATTCCGCCGGCATGCTCCGTCTCGTCTGGAAGAGTTCCGCCGTGCGGCGCCGGTCGAGCTTGCCCCGCTCGTTACGCGGCAGCGCCTCGACGACGCGGATGTATTCGGGCACGGCCTCGGCGCGGATCTGGGTACGGCACCATTGCCGGAGCGCGGCCTCGTCCGCGCTCGCTTCGGCGCGGAGCACGACCGCGACGGCGATCGTCTCGCCGCTGATCGGGTCGGGATGGGCGAAGGCGCATGCCTCGACGACGTCGGGGTGGCGCTCGAGCAGGAGGTCGATCTCCTCGGCCGGGATCTTGATGCCGCCCCGGTTGATCTCGTGCTTCAGGCGCCCGACGATGCTGAGCCGCCCATCGGCGTCGATCTCGCCGGTGTCGCCGGTCAGGAACCAGCCGCCCCTTATCGCCACATCCGTGAGCGTCGGCTGGTCGAGATAGCCCTGCATCAGCCCTGGCGTCGCCACGACGACCTCGCCACGACCGCGATCGCGCAGCGCGCCGTCCTCGCCGATGACGCGGATCGCGCCGCCCCAGGCCCGTCCCACCAGGCCATCGGCCGGCGGGGCCTCGGCAGCGTCGTGGCCTCCGATCCAGTTCGCGGTCTCGGTGATGCCGTACATGTTGACGACGTGCTCCGTGCCCGCCCAGTCCATGATGGCGCGCCAGAGCTCGACGGAGAGCGGGGCCGAGCCGACATGCACGCGCTGCAGCGATCCGCGCTCCGGTTTCGGGCTTGTCTTCATGGCGACGCGCCAGAGCGACGGCACCGAGCTTAGGAAAGATATGCCCTGCGCGTCGATCAGCGGACCCAGGCGCGCCAGTCCGATCGGGCCGGGATCGGGCATCAGGTGCAGGCGCGTGCCGGCGAGGAGCGGCGTCAGGCAATTGCCGATCAGGCCATGCCCGAAATGCATCGGCAGCAGCGACAGCGTCTCCGCCAGCGCGTCTGGCGGGATATGGGCGATGTTGAGCGCGATCCGCGCGGCGAGCGAGCGGCGGCTGTGCACGACGCCCTTCGGCGTCGCCGTCGTGCCCGACGTCATCAGGATCAGCGCCGGCGCGTCCAGCGTCGCGTCGTCGAGCTCGTCGGCGGCGCTGGCGAGGCTGGCTCCGGAAGCGGGCTCCGCCGGCGGCAGATGGGGGAGGTGGCCGTCTTCCACGGGGCCGACCCAGAGCGCGGGGCGCACCGTCGCGATCACGTTGGCCCGTTCGCTGGCGGTGATGTTCTTGGAAAGCAGTACCGCCGCGGCGCCGATGCGCCAGATCGCGAACAGGTCGATAAGCATGCCGGCCGGCGATCCGTGCGCCACGGCAACGCGGTCGCCCCTGGTCGCGCCGCCGCCGCGCAGCGCCACGGCACGATCATGAATCGCGGCGGCGAGGGCGGCGCGGTCGAAGGTCTCTCCGGTGCGCGCGTCGACGACGCGGGCCGAGGCTGGAACATGCGCGAACATGGGCCGACACTGCCACAGGGCACCGCGCTTGTCTGTGGTGTCTGACACAACCGCGCCGCGCTATCCTTGACCCTGAATTGATGCAGGCCCTATCTGGAGCCTGTCGGGTCGTGCCAGGTGGTCCGACTGATCGAGGAAGAGGGGGCGGCACCGCCGTGAATCTGCAGCGTCAGATCTTGTTCTGGCTGGGCCTGTTCCTGGTCTTTGTCGCCTTCCTGGTCGTCTTCAGCAATGTGCTGCTGCCCTTCGTGGCGGGCATGGCCGTGGCCTATGGGCTCGATCCGATCGCCGACTGGCTTGAGCGGCGCGGCCTGAGCCGGTTGTCGGCCTCCCTGGTGATCCTGGTCGGTTTCGTCGTCCTGCTCGTGCTGCTTGTGCTGCTGCTGGTGCCGCTGCTGGCGAACCAACTCGCCGGATTCATCGAGAAGATCCCGATCTACGCGCAGCAATTGCAGGCGCTGATCGAGGCGATGCTGCGGACGCGAGCCGGCCAGATGCTGCAGATCGACGCCGATCAGCTGAAGAGCTCCATGGGCACGCTGATGAGCGAGGCGGCCGGCTGGCTTTCGACTCTGCTCAAGTCGATCTGGAGCGGCGGCGCGGCGCTGATGGATATCGCCGCCCTGTTCGTGGTCACGCCGGTGGTCGCCTTCTACATGCTGATCGACTGGGACCGCATGGTCGCCCGCATCGACAGCTGGGTGCCGCGCGACTATGTCGAGACGGTCCGTGGCATCGCCCGCGACATCGACCATGCCATTGCCGGTTTCGTTCGGGGGCAGGGGCTGGTCTGCATCCTGCTCGGCTGCATCTATGCCTTCGGCCTGATGCTGGTCGGCGTGAATTTCGGCCTGCTGATCGGCATCGGCGCGGGCATCCTCTCCTTCATTCCCTATGTCGGCACGACCGTCGGTTTCGTCGTCGGCGTCGGCGTCGCCATCGTGCAGTTCTGGCCGGAATGGCAGTGGATCGGCGCGACGGTCCTGGTCTTCGCCGTGGGCCAGTTCGTCGAGGGCAACATCCTGCAGCCGCGCCTGGTCGGCGGCGCCGTCGGCCTGCATCCGGTCTGGCTGATGTTCGCGTTGTTCGCCTTCGGCGCCCTGTTCGGTTTCGTGGGATTGCTGATCGCGGTGCCGGCTGCCGCGGCGGTCGCGGTCTTGATGCGCTTCGCGCTGTCGCGCTATCTGACCAGCCCGATCTATCGCGGGCGGACCGGTGGGGACGAGCCATCCGCGCGTTCCTGATCGGCCATCGTTCGAGCGTTGAGTATCATGAGTGATCCGCTGCGGCAGCTGCCGCTCTCCCTGCCGCACAGCGCCGCCATGACTCGGGCGGACTTCGTCGTCGGCAGGGCCAATGATTCGGCGGTCGCGCTGGTCGACCGTCATCCGGACTGGCCCAATCCCGTCGCCGTCCTCGTCGGGCCCGTCGGTTCGGGCAAGACGCATCTCGGCCAGATCTGGAAGGTCGCCGCTGGCGCCGGCGAGATCGCGGCGCGCGACCTCGCCACGGCGTCGCTCGACGGCGTCGTCGGCGACCGCCCCGTCCTGGTCGAGGACCTGCATGAGGATGGCGTTTCGCAGCCGGCGCTGTTTCATCTGCTCAACCTGATCCGGGAGCGCCGTGTCTCGGCGCTCCTGACCAGCCGCGTTCCCGTCTCGGCGCTCCAGTTCGACTTGCCGGACCTGGCCTCGCGCCTGCGCGCCGCCGTGCCGGCGGAATTGAGCGAGCCGGAGGATGATCTGCTCGCCCGCGTCATCTTCAAGCTGTTCGCCGACCGCCAGCTCGCCGTCGATCCGGCGGTGGTTGACTTCATCAGTCAGCGCATGGAGCGCTCGCTCGGCGCGGCCAACCGGCTGGTCGAGCTGCTCGATCGCGAGGCCCTGGCCGCCGGGCGGCCGATTTCCCGCCATCTGGCGGCGACGGTCCTGGCGCGCGAGGCCGGCGACGAGCCGGAGCTACCCTTCGACGACTAAAGATCGGGACGGGCGTCATCCATGACGCAATTGTCACAATTCGCGTGTATCCTCGGGCGGAACGCGAGTGGATTAGAGTCATGGACCAGAAGAACCCCGATGCGAAGGCGGCGCTGGCCGCGATCAAGATCGACGCCGAGGCCGTGGATCGCCTGCGCCACAGTCCGGAGCGCTTCATCAATCGCGAGCTGTCCTGGCTGGAGTTCAATCGCCGGGTGCTCGAGGAGGCCGGCAACGCCCATCACCCGCTGCTCGAGCGGCTGCGCTTCCTGTCGATTTCGGCCAATAATCTCGACGAGTTCTTCATGGTGCGCGTCGCCGGCCTGAGGGGCCAGCAGCGCGAAGGCGTCAGCATGACGAGCGATGACGGCCTGACGCCGAGCGAGCAGCTCGCCAAGATCGCCGAGGCCGTCTCGACGCTCGCCTCCGACCAGCAGACCCGCTGGGCCGAGCTGCGCAGCGAACTGGCCATCGCCGGCATCATCCTCACCGATCCGACCGAACTGAAGGAGGGCGAGCGGTCCTGGCTCGAGGGCTATTTCATGGATTCGGTCTTTCCGGTCCTGACGCCGCTCGCCATCGATCCCGCGCATCCGTTCCCGTTCATCCCCAATCTCGGCTTCTCGCTGGTCATGCAACTGGTCCGTCCGGCGACGGGCAGCCGGATGACGGCGCTGCTGCGCGTGCCGATGACACTCGATCGCTTCATCAAGCTGCCGTCCACCGAGCCCGGCGTCGACCGCTACATCAGCCTCGAGAACGCGGTGTCGCTGTTCACGCAGCGCCTGTTCCCGAGCTACGCGATCGAGGGCGTCGGCGCCTTCCGCATCATCCGTGACTCCGACATCGAGGTCGAGGAAGAGGCCGAGGATCTCGTTCGCTTCTTCGAATCAGCGCTGAAGCGCCGGCGACGCGGTTCGGTGATCCGCCTGGAGATCGAGTCGGCGACGCCCGACGCGCTGCGCAACTTCGTCGCCGGCGCGCTTGCCGTGCTGCCGGACGAGATATTCCTGGTCGACGGCATGCTGGCGCTGAACGACCTGTCGCAGCTCGTCGGCATCGATCGCCCGAACCTGAAGTTCCCGCCCTACCAGGCACGGTTCCCGGAGCGGATCCGCGAGAATGGCGGCGACTGCTTCGCCGCGATCCGGGCCAAGGACCTCATCGTCCATCACCCCTACGAGTCGTTCGACGTCGTGGTGCAGTATCTGCGCCAGGCGGCGCTCGATCCGGATGTCGTCGCCATCAAACAGACCCTCTACCGTACCTCGAAGGACAGCCCGATCGTCAAGGCGCTGACCGAGGCCGCCGAGGCCGGCAAGTCCGTGACCGCGCTGGTCGAGCTGAAGGCGCGCTTCGACGAGGAGGCGAACATCAAGTGGGCGCGCGATCTCGAGCGCGCCGGCGTGCAGGTGGTCTACGGCTTCATCGAGCTGAAGACCCACGCCAAGCTGTCGCTGGTCGTGCGCCGCGAGAATGGCCAGCTCGTCAGCTACGTCCATATCGGGACGGGCAACTATCATCCGATCACGGCGCGCGTTTACACGGACCTGTCCTATTTCTCGGACGATCCGGCGATCGCCCGCGACGTCGCCCGCATCTTCAACTACATCACCGGCTACACGGAGCCGGTCGAGATCGAGCGCCTGTCGACCTCGCCGCATTTCCTGCGCAAGCGCATCCTCGACCTGATCTACGCCGAGATCGACCATGTGAAGGCCGGCAAGCCGGGCGCGATCTGGATGAAGATGAACTCGCTCGTCGATCCACAGATCATCGACGCGCTCTACGACGCCAGCCGTGCTGGCGTCGATGTCGAGCTGGTGATCCGCGGCATCTGCTGCCTGCGGCCGGGCGTGCCGGGTCTTTCGGACCGCATCCGCGCCCGGTCGATCGTCGGCCGCTTCCTGGAGCATGCCCGGATTCTCTGCTTCGGCAATGGCCACGGGTTGCCCTCGCCGGAAGCGATCGTTTATATCGGGTCAGCCGACATGATGCCTCGTAACCTCGATCGTCGCGTGGAAGCGATGATCCCGATGCTGAATCCGACCGTGCACGAGCAGGTGCTCGATCAGATCATGGTTGCCAACCTGAAGGACAACCAGCAGAGCTGGGAGATCCAGCCGGATGGATCGTCGCAAAGGATCGTGCCGCGGAAGGGCGAAGAGATCTTCAACGCCCAGTCCTATTTCATGACAAACCCGAGTCTCTCTGGCCGTGGAAAATCGCTCAAGAACAGCTCGCCCCGATCGATCGGGAATCGACCTGCCAAGCATTGAGGCCGAAGCATGCCTTGCGGAGGATGGAGAGACGCATGAGTATGCGCCGGGACGGCTGAGCGGCGTCGGTCCCGTCGCGATCATCGACATCGGCTCCAACTCGGTGCGCCTCGTGGTCTATGAGCGCCTGAGCCGGTCGCCGATGGCGCTGTTCAACGAGAAGGAGCTGGCCGGGCTCGGGCGCGGCATCGCCGGAACCGGGCGGCTCAACGAACAGGCCGTGGAGGCGTCCCTCGCCGCGATCCGCCGCTTCATGGGGCTCTGCCAGCAGATGCAGGTCCGCTCCGTGCACGTGCTGGCTACCGCCGCGGCGCGTGAAGCCTCGAACGGGGCCGACTTCCTGTCCGAGGTCGAGGAGATCACCGGCGTCGAGGTTTCGCTTCTGAGCGGTCCGGAAGAGGCGCGCCTGTCCGCCATGGGCGTGATCTCGGGCATCCATGAGCCGGACGGCATTTCCGGCGACCTGGGCGGCGGCAGCCTCGAGGTCGTCGATATCCGGGGCCGCGAGATCGGCACCGGCGAAACGTTTCCGCTCGGCGGCCTGCGTCTCGAGGAAACCTCGGACAAGACGCTGAAGAAGGCCGAGAAGATCGCCGCCGACGCGCTTTCCCGGTCGGCGGTTCTCGCCAAGGGGCAGGGCAAACCCTTCTACGCCATCGGCGGCACCTGGCGGTCCCTGGCGCGCCTGCACATGCGCCAGAAGGGCTATCCGCTCCACATCATGCATGAATATGCGATACCGGCGGACGAAGCGCTCGACTTCTGCCGCATGGTGGCGCGGCGCGACGCGGAATCGCTCGATTCGATCGAGGCGGTGTCGAAGAGCCGGCGTCTCCTGCTCCCCTATGGCGCCATCGTGTTGGAGCAGGTCATCCGCGCCATGAAGCCGTCTGTGATCATCCTCTCGGCGCTCGGCGTGCGCGAGGGCTTGCTCTACGACCTGCTCGATCCCGAGACCCAGGCGCTCGATCCGCTGATCGCCGCCGCCGACGAACTGGCGGTGCTGCGCTCGCGCTCGCCGGGCCATGTGCGCGAGCTCGGACCCTGGACCGGGCAGGCGCTGGCCGCGATCGGCATCGACGAGACGCCGGAAGAGGCCCGCCTGCGCACGGCCGCCTGCCTGCTGGCCGATGTCGGCTGGCGCGCGCATCCGGACTATCGCGGCGAGCAGAGCCTCAACCTGATTGCGCATGGCTCCTTCGTCGGCATCGATCATCCCGGCCGCGCCTATCTCGCGCTCGCCAACTACTATCGCCACGAGGGACTGGTCGACGAGCATTTGTCGTCGCGCATTCGCGAGTTGGTGACGACCCGTCTGATCGAGCGCTCCCGCGCTCTGGGGGCGGCGCTGCGGGTCGCCTATCTCGTCTCCGGATCCATGGCTGGGGTCATTCCGCGCACGCGGATCGAGGCGCGCGGCGACCAGCTGACGCTGGTCCTGCCGCCGGATCGCGGCATGCTGGCCGGCAGCCGCCTGCAGCGGCGCGTCGCGCAGCTCGCCAAGCTCGGCGGGTTCAGGCCGGCGATCGTCGTCGAAGACATCGACTGAGGCACAAAAAAAGCGCCGGCCTCAGGCCGGCGCCTCGACTTCCAATCCGATCGCGAACCGATCAGGCCGCTTCGATGGCTGGCTTCGGTGCGTTGTCGACGATCGTGACGCGCCGGCCGTCGAGCCGCAGCGAGATGTCGCCGCTCTTCAGCTTCAGTGCCTGCTCGCCGAACAGGTCGCGCCGCCAGCCATGCAGCGGCGGGACGTCGGCATTGCTGTCGCCTGCGATCGCCTCGAGGTCGTCGACCGTCGCGATCACGCGGGCGGCGACGCCATGCTCCTCGCTGGTCATCTTCAGCAGGACCTTGAGCAGGTCGACGGCGGCGCCGTTGCCATCGGAGGCGGGCTTCACCTTCGGCACCTTGGGCAGCTTGTCCTTCGGCAGGTCGACCGCGCGCTTGACGGCGGCGAGGATGTCCTCGGCCGTGCGCGAGCGCTCGAAACCGCGCGGAATGGTACGCAGCCGGGCGAGCGCCTCGGCGGTCGTGGGATGCTGTTCGGCGATCTCGTAGATCGCGTCATCCTTCAGGATGCGGCCGCGCGGCACGTCGCGGGCCTGCGCCTCGCGCTCGCGCCAGGCGGCGATTTCCATCAGGACGGCGAGCTGCAGCGGCTTCTTGATCCGCATCTTGAGCCGCTTCCAGACATTCGCCGGATCGATCTGGTAGGTATCGACCGAGGTGAGCACGCTCATCTCCTCGGCGACCCACTCATGCCGATTGCCCTTGTCGAGCTTCTGCTTCAGCGCCTTGTAGACGTCACGCAGATGCGTGACGTCGGCGATCGCATAGTCGACCTGCTGCGGCGTCAGCGGCCGGCGGCTCCAGTCGGTGAAGCGCGACGACTTGTCGATCGAGTGGCCGGTGATGCGTCCCACCAGCTGGTCATAGCTGATCGATTCGCCGAAGCCGCAGACCATGGCCGCGACCTGGGTATCGAAGATCGGATGGGGGATGATGCCACCGAGATGCCAGACGATCTCGATGTCCTGGCGGGCTGCGTGGAAGACCTTCACGACCTTCTCGTTCGCCATCAGCGCGAAGAAGGGAGCGAGATCGAGCCCGGGGACCTCGGCGTCGATGATCACCGCTTCGTCCGTGCTCGCGACCTGGATGATGCAGAGCTTCGGCCAATAGGTGGTTTCGCGCATGAACTCGGTGTCGACAGTGACGAATTCGAACCGGGAGAGGCGATCGCAGGCGGCGGCGAGGTCTTCAGTTGTCGTAATGATATCGGTCATGAAGCTTCTAATAGCGCAGGCGGCGCGGCTTGTCGCGGGGGAGTGCGGCGGCGCTGGCCCGGCAAAATAAAGGAAGCCCAGGCTCCGGCGACGCCGGGCGCCAGGAGAATAGCGCCTCATGTGTCGACTGCGGGCCTGGGCAATCCGATGGTCCCGCCAGTGGTGCGCGACGACTAGTCAGTCGCCCACCATCCGAACGGGCCGGAGTACATCCGTCCTGACCCGATCGTTCGAACCGCTGCGCCTTTCGGCGCGCCGTCCGTATGGAATGGCTGGGATGAACCCTAGATAGGGACCAATCTTGCCATTTCAAGGCCTCGCCATTCGGCCTCGTCCTTGACAAAGATGGACCCCCATGCGCTCTTCCGCGCGCGTAGATCATGTCCTTGCCCGTGCGGGGACCTGTTCGTTCGTCCAGTTGACGCCAGACCTAATCCGGATCCAGCACCATGCATCGCTATCGCACCCATACCTGCGGACAGCTCCGCGAGACCCATGCGGGCGAGACAGTCCGTCTCTCGGGCTGGGTCAATCGCGTGCGAGATCATGGCGGCGTCCTGTTCATCGACCTGCGTGACCATTACGGCCTGACCCAGGTCGTGGCCGATCCCGATTCGCCCGCCTTCAAGACCGCCGAGACCGTGCGTTCGGAGTGGTGCATCAAGATCGACGGCTTCGTGAAGAAGCGCACCCCCGAGACGGTCAACCCGAACCTGCCGACCGGCGCGGTCGAGGTGTTCGTGGAGGGCATCGAGGTTCTGGGCGCGGCCAAGGAACTGCCGCTGCCGGTGTTCGGCGAGCCGGACTATCCGGAAGACACGCGCCTCAAGTACCGCTTCCTCGACCTGCGCCGCGAGACGCTGCACGCCAACATCGTGAAGCGCACCAAGATCATCGCCTCCATGCGCCAGCGCATGACCGAGATCGGTTTCAACGAGTATACGACGCCGATCCTGACGGCTTCGTCGCCCGAGGGCGCGCGCGACTTCCTCGTGCCGTCGCGCATTCATCCCGGCAAGTTCTACGCGCTGCCGCAGGCGCCGCAGCAGTTCAAGCAGCTCCTGATGATGGCCGGCTTTGACCGCTACTTCCAGATCGCGCCCTGCTTCCGCGACGAGGATCCGCGCGCCGACCGCCTGCCGGGCGAGTTCTACCAGCTCGACCTGGAGATGAGCTTCGTTACCCAGGAAGAGATCTGGGACACGATGGAGCCGGTGCTGCGCGGCATTTTCGAAGAGTTCGCCGATGGCAAGCCGGTGACGCAGAAGTTCCGCCGCATCCCCTATGATACGGCGATCCGCACCTATGGCTCCGACAAGCCGGACCTGCGTAACCCGATCGAGATCCAGGCCGTCACTGAGCATTTCGCCGGCTCCGGCTTCAAGGTGTTCGCGCGCATGATCGAGGCCGATCCGAAGGCCGAGGTCTGGGCGATCCCGGCCAGGACCGGTGGTAGCCGTGCCTTCTGCGACCGCATGAACTCCTGGGCCCAGCAGCAGGGCCAGCCTGGCCTCGGCTACATCTTCTGGCGCACCGAGAACGATGTGCTCGAGGGGGCCGGCCCGGTCGCCAAGAACATCGGCCCGGAGCGTACCGAGGCGATCCGCGTCCAGCTCGGCCTGGAAGATGGCGACGCCGTCTTCTTCGTCGCCGGCGAGCCGTCGAAGTTCTACAAGTTCGCCGGCGAGGCGCGCACGCGCGTCGGCACCGACCTGAACCTCATCGACAAGGACCGCTTCGAGCTCTGCTGGATCGTCGACTTCCCGTTCTACGAATGGGACGACGAGACGAAGACGCTCGACTTCGCGCACAACCCCTTCTCGATGCCGCAGGGCGGCATCCATGCGCTCAGCCATCAGGATCCGCTGACGATCAAGGCGTATCAGTATGACGCCGTCTGCAACGGCTTCGAGATCGCGTCCGGTTCGATCCGCAACCAGCTGCCGGAGACCATGGTCAAGGCGTTCGAGCTGGTCGGCCGGTCGAAGGAGGACGTCGAGCGCGATTTCGGCGGTCTCTATCGCGCCTTCCAGTATGGCGCGCCGCCGCATGGCGGCATGGCGGCCGGCATCGACCGCGTCGTCATGCTGCTCTGCGGGGCGCAGAACCTGCGCGAGATCACGCTGTTCCCGATGAACCAGCAGGCGGAAGACCTGCTGATGGGCGCGCCGAGTGATCCGACGCCGAAGGCGCTGCGCGAACTGCACATCCGCCTCAACCTGCCGAACTGAGGCGTGCGTCCGGTCCCGGCCGATGGCTGTGGACGACGGGCGGAAAGTGCTTAGCCGGGCTTCTCATCGCGAGGGGTACCGTCTATATCACCACTGCGCGACGTCGACAGGCGACGCGCTTGACGCGGGGTGGAGCAGCCCGGTAGCTCGTCAGGCTCATAACCTGAAGGTCATCAGTTCAAATCTGGTCCCCGCAACCAGCATGGAAAAAGCCCCGGATCGCAAGATCCGGGGCTTTTTCTTTGTCGTGGCGCCGCAGGGCCCCGCCAGCGGCTGGCCGCCGGCGGGGAGGGCGGGCGTCCGCGCACCGACACGCGCGCGCGGCGGTGAAGGAGTGGAACTTCCCCGACCCCGACGTGCTGCTCTGGCGCTTCGGCGCGCGGACGACCGCCGAAGAGGCGCGCTCCCTGTTCGAGCTGCGCCGGGCGATCGAGCCGGCGCCCGCGAGGCTGGCGCGATCGCGCGGCGCTACTTCGATGCCGGCGACAGCATCCGCGCCATGGAGAAGGGCACGCACGATCTGGTCACGCAGGCCGATCTCGAAATCGACCGCTTCCTCGTCGAGCGGTTGCGACAAGCCTTTCCGGACGACGGCATCCTGACCGAAGAGTCCGGCGGCGATGGCGCGGACAGTCTCTGGGTGATCGATCCGATCGACGGGACGACGAACTTCGCGCGCCGGATCCCGCATTTCGCCATCTCGATCGCTTTCCACGCCAAGGGGCGCACCGAAAGCGGCGTCGTCTACAATCCGGTTCGCGACGAGATGTTCGCCGCCCGGCGCGGTTTCGGCGCCACCTGCAATGGGCAACCGATCCGGGTGCGGCCGACCCGAGGCGCGACCGACGCGGTCGTCGACGCCGGCTATTCGTTGAAGCGCCCGGTCGCCGACTATGTCGCATTGGTCGGCCGGCTGCTCGACAGCGATTTCGCCTTCGTTCAGAACGGCTCTGCCGCGATCGGGCTCGCCCATGTCGCCTGCGGCCGGATCGACGGCTATTGCGAGCTCTTCCTGCACAGCTGGGATGTGCTCGCCGGCCTGCTGCTGGTCGAGGAGGCGGGGGGATGGGTGAGCGACTTCGCCGCCGGAGGCGGCATCCTCAGCGGCAATGCGGTCCTCGCCGGCACGCCGGCCATTCGCGCGGCGCTCGAGCGCATCCTGCCGCTTGGAACCGCCATCTAGGCGCGGCAGGCGTGCCGGATCGGGTGGTTTTCAGTCGCGGCGCAGGCGACGCGGCTGCGGCAGGGCGAAGAAGCGGCCGAGCAGGCCCTGCGGGAACAGGACGACGACGGCGATGAAGGCGATGCCCGTCACCAGCAGCCAGTAATTGCCGATCGTCTCCGACAGGTAGCTTTCCATGTACTTGACGATGATGGCGCCGACGAAGGCCGCCAGCAGCACGGCCTTGCCGCCCACCGCCGCCCAGATCAGGATCTCGGTCGAGAGCGCCAGGCCGATCACGGCCGGCGAGACGAAGCTGAATTGGGTCGCGAACAGGCCGCCGGCGAGACCGGCGACGCCGCCCGAGATGGCGAGCGCCAGCACTTTCCAGAGCGGGACGAAGAAGCCGAGGCTCATGATGCGGCGTTCGTCGCAGCGGATCCCGCGCAGCACGGTGCCGTAGGGCGACCGCTCCACGGCGAGCAGGAACAGGAAGGCGAGGAGCGCGAAGCCGAGCACCAGCAGGTAGCCGGCGAAAGGATCGGCGCTGTCGAGGCCGCCGGGCAGCGGCAGCGGCGGCACGTCGAGAAGGCCGTTGAAGCCGCCGATATAGCGCCAGTTGGTCGTCACGCGTTCGGCGATGACGGCGGCGGCGATGGTGATGATGCCGAAATAGGCGGTGCGCAGTCCCTTGCCGAAGAACAGCGCCGCGCCGATGAGCCCGCCGAACACGGCGCCGGCGACGACCGCGAGCAGCAGGCCGAGCCAGGGCGAATCCGGGATGCCCGGCAGCATGCCTTTGGAGGTCAGCGACATCGCATAGGCGCCGGCACCGAAGAACAGCGCCTGGCCGAAGCTGACGAGGCCGCCCTGGCCCCAGATGAAAGCCAGGCTCATCGCGGCGATGCCGTAGATCAGCAGCTGGCCGAACATGGCCAGTTCCCACGGGCCGAGCAGCATCGGCAGGACGGCGAGAACGGCCCAGACCGCCAGGGTCGGAAGAAGACGAAGGGTCATTTGCTGCGCAGTCCCGACAGGCCGGAAGGAAGGAAGCGGATGGTCACGATCGCTAGCAGGAACACGACGATCTGCGCGATCACGGGCGTCCACCAGGCGGAGACCAGCGTGGTCGAGCTGCCGATGACGACGGAGCCCCAGATGGCGCCGGCCGGGCTGCCGACGCCGCCGACCAGGATCGACAGGAAGGCGGGCAGGACGAAGCCCATGCCCATCTGCGGATCGACGCTCATCAGCGGCGCCATCACCGCGCCGGAGAGGCCGGCGAGGCCGGCGCCGACGCTGAAGGTGGAGCGGTCGAGCCGGCGCATGTTGATGCCGAGGCACTGCGCCATCTGGCGGTTGGCCATCGCGGCGCGGGCCGCAAGGCCGATGGAGGTGCGGTAGAGCACCAGGAAGACCGCGAGCGCCACCAGGATGGCGATCAGGATCACGACCAGGCGATAGGACGAATAGGCGACGCCAAACAGCTGCACCGGCTCCGTCAACGGCGCGGCGACCTGCTGCGACTGCGGGCCGAAGACGATGACGATCGCCTGCCGGATGGCGAGCGACAGGCCCCAGGTGGCGAGGATCGTGTCGACCGGCCTGTCATAGATGAAGCGCAGGATCGCCGCGTCGCAGAGGAGGCCGACCAGGCCGACCGTGACGAAGGCGAGCGGCACGCAGAGCCAGAACGGCACGCCGACACCCTGCGCAACCAGTACCGTATAGGCGCCGAGCAGGAAGAACTCGCCATGGGCGAGGTTGATGACCTGCATCAGGCCGAAGATGACGACCAGTCCCACGCATACCAGCAGCAGGACGGAGGTGTAGTTCAGGGCATCCAGGGCCAGTCCGAAGAAGGACACCATCGCCTCAAAGTCCCATGTTCTGCGTGATGAGCTCGGGCTCGGCGATCAGCCGTGCCGTCGGGCTCTCGCCGGTGATCAGGCCGTTCTCGAGGAAGGCCACGCGCTCGGCGAGGATCTCGACCATTTCGAAGTTCTGCTCGATGACGATCACGGTCAGCCCCTCGGTGGCGCTGATCGCGGCGAGTTTCTCGGCGATCTCGTGCACGATGTTGGGCTGGATGCCCTCGGACGGCTCGTCGAGCAGCAAGAGCTTCGGCCGGCCGATCAGGGCGCGCGCGATGGCGAGCTGCTGCATCTGGCCGCCCGACAGTGTGCCGGCGCGTTGGGCGTGGCGTTCGCGCAGGATCGGGAACCAGTCGTAGATCTGGTCGAGACGCTCCATCCCGAGCCCCGGCTTGCCGATCACGCCCATGCGCAGGTTCTCGAGGATGGTGAAATCACCGAAGATCTCGCGTCCCTGCGGGACATAGGCGACGCCCAGATTGCTGATCCGGTGCGCGGGCAGGCCGCCGATCGGCTTGCCTTCCAGCCGGATCTCGCCGGCGGAGGGCTTGATAAGGCCGATCAGGGTCTTCGCCAGCAGGGTCTTGCCCATGCCGTTGCGGCCCATGATCGCGAGGCGTTCGCCGGCCGAAACCTTGAGGTCGATGCCTTTGAGCACGTCGGCGCCGCGGGCATAGCCGGACCGGAGCGCTTTGATCTCAAGCATGGCGGTCTCCGAGATAGGCGGCCCGGACCTGCGGGTCGGCGCGCACTTCGTCGTAGCTTCCCTCGCGCAGCACTTCGCCGCGCATCATCACGATCAGCGGGCAGGCGAGGTCGCGGACGAAGGTCATGTCGTGTTCGATCACGAGGATGGCCGTGTCGGTCGTCTCGTTGATCCGGCGGATCAGCTCGATGGTGGCCTGCGTCTCGGTCGCGGTCATGCCGGCCGTCGGCTCGTCGAGCAGCAGCAGCTTCATGCCGCGCGCGACCAGCATCAGGATCTCGAGGCGCTGCTTGATGCCGTGTGGCAGCTGCGAGGCGACCTTGTCGCCATATTCGGCGAGACCGGCCTCCTCAAGCATGCGGATCGCTTCGGCGCGATTGCCGCGCCAGAGCAACGTCTTCAGGACCTTGCCGCCCGTGGCGCGGGCGGCAAGGGCGATCTCCATGTGCTCCATGACCGTGAGGTCCGAGAGCACGCCGGGCACCTGGAACTTGCGCCCGACGCCCATGCGGCTGACCTTGTGGGCGGCGAGCCCGGAGATCCGGCGTCCTGCCAGAGTCGCCGTGCCGGCGCTCGGGGGCAGGACGCCCGTGAGGATGTTGAACAGGGTGCTCTTTCCGCAACCGTTCGGCCCGACGATGCACTTGATCCCGGCGGCATCGAGCGAAAAGCTCACCCCTCGCAGGGCATGGATGCCGCCAAAGCTCTTGCGTATATCGTCAATTTTCAGGAAGTCGGCGGTCACGGACGAAACCATCAGAGGCTGCACTGATCCGGTGCGTTGACCTTGCCGATGTACTCTTCCATGGCGAGCTGGCCACCCTTGACCGAAGCGATCAGGATGTTCAGGTCGACGTGACGATCGGACGGGCGGAGCGTGACTTCTCCGTTTCCGGACAGGATCGACTGGTTGGGCAGGGCGGCCATGATGGCGGCCTTGTCGTCCGTGTCGGCCTTGCGGACCGCGTTGATATAGAACTTAGTCAGCCCGTAGTGGGAGTCGGCGTAGTAGGTCACGACGGCGTCGTCGCCGAACATCTTGCGCTGGCGCGCGACGAAGTCCTTGGCCTCGGGCCGGTCGAGCGACTGCATGAACGGCAGGGGGGCGATGATGCCTTCGGCCTCTTCGCCGCTGAAGCCCGGCAGGTAGTTCTCGTTGAAGCCGAGGAACGAGATGCCGACCTTGCCCTTGAGGCCGGAGGCGGCGAACTGCTTGACGAAGGTGACACCGTCGGCGCCCGGCAGCGTCAGGATGACGAAGTCGGCGCCGGATTCCTCGATCTTGCGCAGCGTCGGCGCGAAGTCCTTCATGCCGAACGGCGTGTATTCCTCGCCGGCGATCTTGGCGCCGCTAGCCTCGGCCTTGGCGCGGATGGCGGCATTCATCTTCTGCGGCCAGGTGTAGTCGGCGCCGAACAGGTAGAAGCTCTTGGCGCCGCGGCCTGCGAGGAACGGGATCAGCGGCTCGACGAAATGCGCCGGAACCGGGCTGTAGCAGGCCATCCACGGGCTGCAGACGCCGCCTTCATAGTCGGTGGCGTAGAGCAGCGGGGTCTTGCCGCGCTCGATAGTCGACTTGATCGCATCGCGGTTGGCGCTGGTGACGGGACCGACGATCGCGTTGACGGCATCGCGGCGGATCAGCTGGGTCGCGCGTTCCACGGCGGTGCGCGGATCGGTCTTGTCGTCGGCCTGGACGATCTCGATCTGGCGACCGAGCACGCCGCCGGCGGCATTGGCCTCGTCGACGGCCATCTTCACGCCCTGGATGCCCTGCTGGGCGAAGAGCTCGAGGCCGCCCGAGAAGGGCAGCAGCACGCCAAGCTTGAACGGCTCGGCCTGGGCACGCGCCAGGCTCGGCATTCCCAGCGGCAGCGTCAGCGCCGCGGAGCCAGCCAGGAAGCTACGACGGCTCAGGCGGCCGCCGAGGATTTTGTTGTTGTCGCGTTTCGTCATGTTCCCCTCACTTTTTATACGCCTTGGCCAATTTGGACCCGGCAAAGCTGAGCGGATAATTTCATATGTCTACAAACAGTCAATACATTTTGAGAACAGTGTGCCGTGGATTGTGCCTAACCAACAGTCAGGCTGACTAAAATTAGGAGTCCGAAGGGAAAAATCAGCCGGATGACACAAGCGGAGTGTCGTCAGGTGGCGCCGAAATATCGTTGCTCATCATATGACTTTTCCGCTCCGCTTGACGTACTGGGTCGGCCCAGTCCGCATCGGGAGGTCGGTCTGCGGTCAATCCGGCTGCTGTTAAAAGAGGCTGCATTGGGTGGGCGTGATTCGTCCGGCGCTGGACGGGCGGCGCCTCGGATTTGCCTCCCGCAGGGGCTTAGAGGGGGGCGGGGCGCGAGCGGCGGCCAAGGGTTCTGCGCCAAGCCGCTACAGGTCTCGCCGTGTGCGCGGTTCAGGCGCCGGATCGCGACTGCCGTTGCTTCCATTCGGAATAGAGGCCCGGTCCGGTCGTGGCGAGCCGGACGTGCCGGATCGGCATCGACTGTTCCGCCAGCGGCTTTGCCAGCTCCGCATAGAGTGCGGCCGTGGAGAGGCCGTAGGGTTCCCCATCCTCGTTGGACTGGGCGTAGAACACCTGGCTGACGCCGGCGAGCCGCATCGCGGCCAGGCACATGGGGCAGGGGTGGCCGCTCGCATAGACGACGCAGCCGGCGAGATTGGGAGAGGCGAGCTTCTGGCTCGCGACACGAAGCGCCGTGAGCTCGGCATGGGCCGTCGGGTCGTTGCTGGCGAGGATCTCGTTGACGCCCGTGGCGATCACGGTGCCGTCCTTGACGACGACGGCGCCGAAGGGGCGGCCGCCCTGTTCCATATTGGCGCGGGCGAGGGCAACGGCCTCGCCGAGGTAGCGCTCGGTATCGTCCATGGTCTGCCTCCTACTTCGCGCCGGCTCGCGTCAGGATCGTCTCGATCTCCGTGTAGCCGCGCTTGCGTGCATGCTGGAGCGGCGTGACGCCGTCGCGATCGGCCAGGTCTGTGTCCGCCCCGGCGTCGACGAGGATCTGGACAATGCGCTGGTGCCGCTCGCCACCGTCACCGAGGATGACGGCCTCGATCAGCGCGGTCCAGCCGAGATCATTGACATGGTCGACGTCGACGCCGGCCGCGATCAGCGTCTTGACCGTCTCGACATGGCCCCGCTCGGCGGCCGGAATGAGCGCCGTGCCGCCGAAGCGGTTGGTGCTCTTCAGATCGGCGCCATGCGCCAGCGTCATCTTCAGGATCTCGAGATGGCCGCGCGCGCCGGCATAGAGATAGGGGCTGTCGTTGATCCGGTCCTTGGCGTTGACATCCGCGCCAGCCTCGATCAGGGCGCGCGCGGCCGCGACATGGTCGGCATGGGTCGCGACCAGCAGCGCCGTTTGCCCCTTCGCGTCACGGGCGTCGATCGGGGCGCCCTCGGCGAGGAGAGCCTTGATGGCGGCGGCGTCGCCCTTGGCGGCTGCCTGATGCAGGGGAGTGTCGGTCATGGTCTGTCCGAATGCGGTCGGCGGGAATAGCAGCGTCGTCGCCAGCATAAGCAGGGCGAGCAGGGTGAAAGGTCTGGTCATGAGGCTCCCTGATGCAATGGCGTTCTCGTCGATCCTAGCACGGGGGTGGCGGGAGGGGGCTGCGCGCTGCGCGTGGTGGGATGCGGCCGCGGAGTCTTCGGCGAGGGCGGTGCATAACCCGCATTTAATTCGCCGGGTGGGGTTCCAAACGGCGGAGAGACCTCCTATATGACCACTGCGCGACGGCGATGGCCATCGCGCTTGACGCGGGGTGGAGCAGCCCGGTAGCTCGTCAGGCTCATAACCTGAAGGTCATCAGTTCAAATCTGGTCCCCGCAACCAATCGACGAAGAGCCCGCTTTCGAGCGGGCTCTTTTCGTTTGGGTCTTCCGATCCCGACAGTGAGAACGCGATCGAGGTCAAGCGCCGCCTGCCGGTTTGGAGGATGTGCTGGCCCGTTGATCCGTCCGCGCGGCGCGTCGAGCCGCGGCGCGCATCACCCGTTCGGGTGATGTGGCGTGTCGCTGCATGGGTAAGTTCTGGCTCCAGGTTTGGGCGAGCCTAGGTGTGGACGTGTAGCCGCGCCTGTGCTGCCACGTCTGTTCCATCGGCCCGCCAATCCGGAACGAGCCCATGAAAGCCAGCTATTTCGCAGCGGATTCCATAGACAGAAGCAGCCTCGACGGCATCACGGCCGATTTCGTCGAAGGTGGTCCGGACCTTCTCGCGCGGTGGGGGCAACACTACGGCTGGACTGAGCGTCGCCTCGCGAACAATGTCGAATCCTATGGGCGAGCGACCGTCGGACGGATCAGTCCGGATGCCAGAACGCTTCTTCGCAACGGAGCTAGCTACTCCGGCGTCAACTTCGCCTCACAGGACTACCTCAATCTGTCGGCGCATCCCTCGGTGCATGCCGCCGCCAAGGAGGCGATCGACGCCTATGGGGTGCATAGCGCCGGCTCAGTGGCGCTGATGGGCAGCACGGAGCTTTCGATTGCGCTCGAAGGCCGCCTCGCGACATTTCTGGGCTATCGCGACTGCACGGTTTTCCCGACTGGCTGGGGCGCCGGCTACGGCGTGGTCAAGACGCTGGTGCGTCGCGGCGATCATGTCGTGATCGACGTGCTGGCCCATGCCTGCCTGCAGGAAGGGGCGCGCAATGCGACGCTCAACGTGCACAGTGTCCCGCACTGTTCCAACATCGCGGTGGAGCGTCGGTTGGAGCGCATTCGCGCCGGCGACGCCCGCTGCGGCATCCTCGTCGTCACCGAGGGCGTCTTCTCGATGGATAGCGACGTGCCCGATCTCGCCGAGCTGCAGGCGATCTGCCGGCGTCACGATGCGACGCTGATGGTCGATGTTGCGCATGATCTCGGCGCGCTGGGGGCGACGGGGCGGGGCGTGCTCGAGTTGCAGGACATGGCCGGCAAGGTCGACCTCGTCATGGGGAGCTTCTCCAAGGCCTTCGCGTCGAATGGGGGATTCGTGGCGACCAACGAGCCCGCTCTCAAGCCGGCATTGCGTTACAATTGCGGGCCGTTGACCTTCACCAATGCCCTTTCGCCCGTACAGGCGGCGATCGTGCTGGCGGCGCTGGACATCGTGGATGGCGAGGAAGGGGCCGCGCTCCGAGCCCGATTGATGAACAACGTTCTGCGGCTGCGGGCCGGGCTCGATGCGAATGGCTTCCAGGTGCTCGGGCAGCCGAGCGCGATCGTGCCGGTGGTGCTCGGCGGCAGCCCCGTCTCCCGCCTCGCCACCCGCTACGCACTCGAAAACGGCGCCATCGTGAACCTGGTCGAGTATCCCGCCGTCTCGCGGAACAGCTGCCGCTGGCGGCTGCAGGTGATGGCTCAGCACACGGCGAGCCACATCGACACACTCGTCGAAATCGCCATGGCGGCGCAGGTGGCGGCTCGTCGATATGAGAGCGATTCGGAGGTGGCAGAGGCGCTCGTGGCGCTCTGAGGCCAAGGCCGACGGCACGCCACTCCGTCTGTGCTAGGGGAGCGAGGGGGCGCGGGCGAACAGGGCGAGCAGATCGGCCTGTCGTGACAGGCCCGTCTTGGCGAAGACCGCCTTGATCTGGGCGCGCACCGTCTCCGGGCTCAGTCCCAGCCGCGTGGCGACTCCCGCGATGGTCGCGCCGGCGGCGAGGGCGCGGGCAATCCGCGCTTCGGCGGGAGACAGGTCGAAACAGTCCGGCGATCAGCCCGGCCGACGGGCCCCCTCGCTCGCTTCTTCTCGACCGAGAAAACGAGATTGTCGCCGCTTGGCGCCAGGATCGCGGTCGCCGCGCCAAATCCATAGCCGCAGGGCTGCATCAGCTCCGTATAGATCGGGAGGCTGTTGTATTCCTCGTCGCTGAACTCCTCGGCCTCGTCCTGGAAGCCATGGTGCTGCGTAGCCAGCAGGCGCGCAGCCCGTGGATTGCGACTGGTCCAGTCTTCCGCGACGATGCGGTCGATCAGATCCATGATACCGTCCGATGCCAGCCAGCGCGTGGAGGCGGCCCTCGAATTGAAGAGCACGGTGCCTTCGGCGCCGATGTCCCGGGCCATCGGGTCGAGGACCTTGCTCCAGTTCTCCGGAACGAACGCCGCCTCATAGATCAGATCGATGCTGCCAGAATGATCTTGCACCACCCGAGCCCCCAGCCACGCGGCTGGATGTCGACCGAAACGGGCAGGGGCGGAGTGGGAGCTCCGGCGCGTCCAATTCACGATCTGCGTCTGCCGCGACAATCCTAGGGGCAGGCTCGTTCGGTTGTCCATGCCGGAGTGGCAACTCTGGGGCGAAAGCGGTTTCCCGTCTTCGAGCGGGCGATCGTCGGCGCGTTGGGGGCCTCTCGCGCCGTGGGCCGGGTCCTGCCGCTAGTCGAGTTCCTGAACGCCGCCGCCGGACACGGTCAGGATCTGGCCGCTGACCCAGGCGGCTGCCGGCGAGCAGAGAAACAGCGCGGCGTTGGCAATGTCCTGGACTTCGCCCAGACGGCCGAGCGGGGTGTGCTTCAGCATGGTCTTCTCGATATCGGGCGTCAGGACCTTCATCAGGGCGTCGGTCTTGGTGGCTCCCGGCGCGATGGCATTGACGCGAATGCCCATCGGACCGAGGTCGAAGGCGATGTTGCGGGTGAGGTGATTGACCGCCGCCTTCGACGAGCCATAGGACGCCATGCGGACATTCTTGTTCTCGCCGGCCATCGACGAGATGTTCAGAACGGCGCCGCCGCCGGCGTCCCGCATGTGCGGCGCGGCGAGCTGCGTCAGGCGGAACAGGGCGAAAACGTTGAGGTCGAAGGCCCATTCGAAGTCGCGCATCGGCATGTCGAAGGGCTTGGGTCCGCCGCCGCCGGCATTGTTGACCAGGATGGTGATCCTGCCGAACGACTTGAGCGCCGCGTCGATCACCGCCTCGCGGTGCTTCTCATCCGTGACATTGCACTCGAGCCCGATCGCCTTGCCGCCGGAGGCCGCGATGCCACGCGCGACTTCGTCGGCGCCGGCCTGCTTCAGATCGGTGACGACGACCGAGGCGCCCGCTTTGGCGAAAGTCTCGGCGATGCCGCGGCCGATGCCGGCGGCGGCGCCTGTCACGATGGCGACATCGCCATCGAGGCGGAAGGGGTTCGCTGTCGGCATGGAGCCTCTCTGACGATCGGGCTGGCGATGCGAAAAGGCAAGTCGTGATCCCCACTAGGTAGTGGGCGGCCCCTTGCTGTCAACTTTGACGTTCGGACGCAGGATGATTGGGTGGCTGCGTTTCATGGCGCTGGATCGGAACCATCAGCGGGTTCGCCAGTTGATCCGTGCGAGTTCAACAGGAAGGAAAATACGATGAGCAGCACGACCGACAAGATCAAGGGTGTCGCCAACGAGGCCATCGGCAACGTCAAGCAGGGCATCGGCAAGGCGACGGACAATGATCGCCTTCGTGCCGAAGGAAAGGCCCAGGAAATCAAGGGCGAAGCGCAGCAGGCGGTCGGCAAGGCCAAGGATGCCGTGAAGAATATCGTCGACAAGGCCTAGCTTCATCTGGCCCTGATGCAAAACAGCCCCGGCAATGCCGGGGCTGTTTCTGTTTGCACGGAGATGGGGTTCAAGCCGGAACGGCGTTGCGCTCGGCCACCTGCCGCGGCGCAAGGCCGACGAGTTTCTCGTAAAGCGCCGGATCGGTCGCACCCTCGGTGTTGATGAGGAACACGCGCGCGTCGGGCCCGAGAGCGATCTTGGCGCGGACATCCGGGTCGGACGCAGCGCTGATCAGGCCCGCGAGGCCGGCGCCGCCGCTCTCGCCCGCGACGATGGCGGGATCGTCGCCGGCCGGTCTCGCGAGGCGGTTCATGACGGATATGGCTTCGTCTTCCGAAACGGTCATGAAGGCATCGCCGAGGCGCGACAGGATGCGCCAGGCGACCATGGACGGCTCGTAGCACTCCAGCATCGCCATCACGGTCGGCTCATCATGCGCGACCTTGACGATGTGGCCGGCGCGCGCGCTTTCGAACAGGCAGGCGGCGCGGGCAGGGTCAACTACCGTGATGAACGGGCGTTCCGCGCCGAGCTCCGCCGCGAAATAGCCGGCGATCGCAGCCGCGATGCCGCCGACTCCGGCCTGGATGAAGACGTGGGTTGGCGGCTCCGGCAGTTCCCGCAGCGCCTCGCGGAACAGCGCGGTATAGCCCTGCATGACGAGGCCGGGGATGCGCTCGTAGCCTGGCCACGACGTGTCGGAGACGACGGTCCAGCCGTTCCGCTCCGCCGTGCGGGTCGCCTCGGCGACCGAGTCGTCGTAATTGCCGTCGACCCGGATCATCTCGGCGCCGAAACGCGCGATGGCCGCGATGCGCTCGTCGCTCACCCCGGCATGCACGAAGATCGCCGCCTTGGCGCCGACCAGCTGCGCGCCCTGGGCAACGGAGCGGCCGTGATTGCCATCCGTGGCGCAGGCGACCGTCATGGTCGCGGTAACCGCGCGAACCTCGGGGCTCTGCAGTTCGGCGACATCGACGGTCCGGCCCAGGCGGCGCGACGCTTCCTCCAGCACGAGCCGGATCACGGCATAGGAGCCGCCGAGGGCCTTGAAGCTGCCGAGGCCGAGCCGGTGCCCCTCATCCTTGATGTGGATGGCGCCGACCCCGAGTTCGCGCGCCAGGGCCGGCAGGCCCACCAGCGGCGTCGGCCGATGGCCATCGCGGAAGGAGAGGTAGCGCTCGACTTCCCGGGCTGCGGGGACGCCCAGCGTCTCCGCGTCGACGGGATCGAGCGGCTTCTTGTAGTCGGGATGCGCGTTCAGAATGAGCAAGGGTTACTCCCGAAGCTGAAGGCATGATGAAATCTCAAGCTCGAGATTGAGAATATCTTATTGGGGCCGAGTTAATTCCGCGATCTTGCGCCTGTCGATGCAATTTTGTTTCATCTGGTCAGGTGTGGATGCAACGATTCCTTGTTGCGACCCAGTCGGGGCGCGGGGTGGCATCGGTGCTGAAGATCTGTTTCGGCGGGCGCTCTCCATGCCGGTCGGGCCTGCTCCCTCGGAAAGGCGGACGAGCGCTTTCGGCTTGAAAAAGCTCGGCGTTTCGGGGCCGGGCGTCATCGAGGCCGTTGTGGTCGAGCTGGCAGGCGAGCGGGGCGGGGGCAAGCCTTCGTCGGGCCTATTCGTTGCCTGATTGCGGCGATGGGCGAGCGTGGCGGCGCAGCATCCGCTGTCGAAACGGCCGCTAGACTGAGGCCAGCCTCAATGTCATACTAATAATGAGATGATAGGAAGAGTTGCCGATCGCAGGGAGAGCGTGGGGCTTCCTTCCAATCTCAAGATGTCGCCGGGAAGCGTTGGGGAACGGCTTCAGGGCGTCGTCCAGGTGTGCTGCCAGGCAGCAGTGGAGGGCGATGGTAATGGCTGACTTTACGTAGGGCGATGGCGCCGAGACGGCGCGGCTAGATCGTCATTTCAACCCGGTGCGCGATGCGCGGGCCGGGAACCCGTTGTGTTGTCTTGTCGATCCTCCTGGCGAGGGCGCCGGCGGGCCCGCATCGGAAGCCATGATCTGATTGCCATTAGGGTGAGGACCAGTCTTGGATCAGCTATTTCAGCATCTCGTCAATGCGCTCATCATGGGTGGCACCTATGCCTTGTTGGGCATAGGGCTGACCCTGATCTTCGGCATCATGCGGATCGTCAATTTCACGCATGGCGAGTTGTATGCGCTTGGCGCGTACATGATGTATTTCTTCGCGACCGTGCTCGGGTTGAACTTCTTCGTCGCGATCGCCTTCGCGATCGTGGCCGGCATGGCCATGGGCTCGGTGATCGAATTCACCCTGCTCAGGCCGAAGCGCGGCGCCGACATCGACACGACCATGCTGCTGATGATCGGCGCCTGGATCGTGATGCAGAATGCCGAGCACCTGATCTGGGGCGGCATCGCCAAATCCATTCCCTCGCCGCTGCCGGAGGCGCCGCTCGTCATCGGGCCGGTCTCGATCTCCTGGCTGCGCGTGATGGTGCTCGTCGTCTCCGTCGTGCTGATCGCCGCTACCTACTTCCTCATCAACCGCACCAAGCTCGGCAAGGCGATGCGGGCGACCTTCCAGGACGGCGGCACCGCCGCGCTGATGGGCGTCAACGTCAACGCCATCTACACCACCACCTTCGCGCTCGGTTCCGGCCTCGGCGCCGCGGCCGGCGCACTGCTCGGACCGGTGTTCGTCGTCACGCCGACGATGGGCGATCTCGCCTCGCTGAAGGCCTTCGCGATCGTCATCCTCGGCGGTCTCGGCAACATCACGGGCGCGGCGATCGGTGGCTTCATGCTCGCCGTCGCGGAGGAGATCGGTGCTGGCTACATCTCGTCGGGCTACCGCGACGCCATGGGCTTCCTGATCATCATCATCGTTCTTCTCTTCAAGCCCACGGGCCTGTTCGCACGTTCGGAGCGCATCGGATGAAACGACTGCTTCCCTACATCGCCGTTGCGTTCTTTGCCTCGGTGCCGCTTTGGCTGCAGGACCAGTATTTCCTGCACACCCTGGTCGTGACCGGCATCTTCGTGATCGCCGCCATGAGCCTCAACCTGCTGCTCGGCTATACCGGGCAGCTCAGCCTCGGCCATGTCGCCTTCTTCGGCATCGGCGCCTATGTCAGCGCGCTGACCTCGCTTGGCTTCAGCGTCGAGATCTTCGGTCTCCAGATCACGCATGAGCCCTGGCCGGCGGTGATCGGCGTCCTGTTCGGAACGATCGTGGCCGGCCTCTGTGGCTATGTGATCGGCAAGCTCGCCTTCCGCGTCCGCGGCGCCTATTTCGTGATCGTCACGATCTCGTTCGCCGAGGTGGTGCGTCTCGTCTCGCTGAACTGGGTCGAGCTCACCAACGGCCCGCTGGCTCTGCCCGGCATCCCGCCGCTGACGCTCGGCTTCGAGTGGACCGGCTATGCCACCCTCTGGGGCAAGGCGCAGAACTACTATGTCGTGCTGGCGACGATCGTGCTCGCCTACATCCTGATCAAGCGGCTGGTCAATTCGCCCTATGGCCGGGCGATGATCGCGCTGCGCGAGAACGAGACGCTCGCCGTCTCGGTCGGCATCAGCGTGACCAAGTATCTGGTGCTGGCCGCCGTTCTGTCGGGCGCCATGGCAGGTGTCGCGGGCGGCCTCTATGCCCACTACATCCAGATCATCGACCCGATGATCTTCATGTTCCTGAACACCGTCACGATGGTGATCATGGTCATCACCGGCGGCAAGGGCACGCTCGCCGGACCGCTGGTCGGCGGCCTGATCTTCGGCATCGCGCCGGTGGTCCTGCGCTCCTATGTCGGTCCCGAGGTGCAGTGGATCCTCTACGGCCTCCTGATGATCCTGATCGTCTTCGTCCTGCCGCAGGGCATCGTTCCGGCGATCGAGCGCTGGTTCACCCGCAAGGGCGGCAGCGCCTCGGCCAGCAAGCCGGCCGGCCTCGTCCTCGAATCGAGCAAGGGAGCGCGTTCATGACCGTCGCTGCAACGGGGGCGCCGCGGCCGATCCTCGCCATCGAGCACGTCGCGGTGCATTTCGGCGGCCTGATCGCCATCTCCGACATGAACTTCGTCGTCAACGAGGGCGAGCTGGTCAGCCTCATCGGGCCGAACGGCGCCGGCAAGACCACGGCGTTCAACGTCATCACCGGCTTCCTGAAGCCGACAAAGGGGCAGGTGACCTTCAAGGGGCAGTCGCTGAATGGGCTGAAGCCGCACGAGGTCACCTCGCTCGGCCTGGTCCGCACCTTCCAGCGCACCAGCGTGTTCGAGAAGATCTCGGTCTTCGACAACGTGCTGATCGGCCTGCATCGGCGCACCAGCGCCAGCCTCTTCGGTACGATCTTCGGCCTGCCGCGCGAGCGCAGGCAGGAGAAGGCGCTGCGCGAGGAGGCCTGGGAAATCCTGCGCCTCGTCGGCATCGAGCACCAGGCCGACGAGCTCGGCGGCAGCCTGCCCTATGGTGACCAGCGCCTGCTCGGCGTGGCGCTGGCGCTTGCCGCCAATCCATCGGCTCTGCTCCTGGACGAGCCGGTTTCGGGCATGAACGCGTCCGAGACGGGGCGCTTCGTCGCCCTGCTCAACAAGCTGCGGGCCAACGGCAAGACGATCCTGCTCGTCGAGCACGACATGCCGATGGTGATGGGCATCTCCGATCGCATCGTGGTGCTGAACTACGGCCGCATCATCGCCAACGGCACGCCGAAGGAGATCCAGAACGATCCGGACGTCATCCAGGCTTATCTGGGGCAGGGAGTGAAGCATGCTTGAGATCTCGAACCTGGTCTGCCGATACGGCAAGGTCACCGCGCTCAAGGGCATTTCGCTGAAGGTTCCGGCCAAGCAGTTGGTGGTGCTGGTCGGTGCGAACGGCGCCGGCAAGAGCACGACCCTGCGCGCGATCTCCGGCCTCGTGCCGGCGGCGAGCGGCAAGATCACCTTCGACGGCGAGGACATCACTGGCATGTCGGCGGGGCGCATCCTCTCGCTTGGCATCGCCCACTGTCCCGAGGGGCGGCGCGTCTTCAGCCAGATGACCGTGCTCGAAAACCTCGAGATGGGCTGCTACCTGCGCTCCGACAGCAAGGGGATCGCCTCCGACCTCGACCACATCTTCAGCCTGTTTCCACGTCTGGCGGAGCGGCGCCGGCAGGTCGCGGGCACGCTGTCGGGCGGCGAGCAGCAGATGCTGGCCATTGGCCGTGCCATGATGTCGAGGCCGAAGCTGATCATGTTCGACGAACCGTCGCTCGGCCTCGCGCCGAACATCGTCGCGCAGACCTTCGACATCATCCAGGGCATCCGCGAATCCGGCACCACCGTGCTGATGGTGGAGCAGAACGCCTATGCCGCGCTCGACATGTGCAACTACGCCTATCTGCTCGAGGCCGGCACGATGGCGCTGGAAGGGCCGGGCGAGAAGCTGATCAACGATCCGCATGTGCGCGAGGCCTATCTCGGCGCGGGCCTTGCTCACGCCTGACGCGCGGCCGCTTGCCGTTTTGCTTAATCCCGAAGCCGGTCGCGCCTAGCGCGGCCGGCTTCGTCGTTTTCGGCTTCGGCTGGCACTTTTGCCCGGCTGCGGGCGCGCGCGAATGATATTGTCTTATCTTTCTATTGATAGTATGACTCTCTCATGGTGAAAGCCAAACGGGGGTGGGTGAGGGGCTCGTGAGCGAGCCGGTCAGACTCCGCAGGCAGCCTCAACACGAGCAATTCAGGCAGGGATCACATGTCCGATACGTCGAAGCCGGTCATTGGCATCATCGGGGGAACCGGCGACCTCGGTTCGGGGCTGGCCAAGTGCTGGGCCACCGCCGGCTATCGGGTGCTGATCGGTTCGCGCTCGCGCGACAAGGCCGTGGCGATGGCGCCCGAACTCGGCGCCGGCGTCGAGGGCCAGGACAATGTCGGCGCCGCGCGCGAGGCCGATATCGTCATCCTCGCCGTGCCGTTCGCCAGCCATGACGCCACGCTGAACGAGATCCGCGACGTCGTGCAGGGCAAGATCGTCGTCGACGCCGCCGTGCCGCTGGTGCCGCCCAAGGTGTCGACCGTGCAGCTGCCGGCCGAAGGTTCGGCTGCCCAGATCGCGCAGAAGATCCTCGGCGAGAACGTCCGCGTCGTCTCTGCCTTCCACAATGTCGGCGCCACCAAGCTGCATGCCGGCGGCAAGATCGACTGCGACGTGCTGGTGTTCAGCGACGACAAGGAAGCCCGCAACGCCGTGATCGAGCTGGCCGGCGCGGTCGCCAATCGTGGTGTCGGCGGCGGCGTGCTCGCGAATTCCGCGGCGGCCGAGGCGCTGACCTCGGTGCTCATCTTCATCAACCGCACCTACAAGGTGCCGGGCGCCGGCATCGCCATCACCGGTCTCGAAGACGCCGTCCGGGCCTGATCCCCATGTGCGCGGCGTCCGTTTCCCTTCATCCGCTCGCGGGCGTTCCGCTCGTCGAGCCGGGCGACGATCTGGCGGAGATCCTGATCGGGGTGCTCCGCGACAACGGCCTCGAGCTGGTCGACGGCGACATCCTCGTCGTCGCCCAGAAGATCGTCTCGAAGGCGGACGGCCTCTATGTCGATCTCGACAGCGTCGAGCCCTCGGACGAGGCGCGGGCGCTGGCGGAAAAGGTCGGCAAGGACCCGCGTCATGTCGAAGTGGTGCTCCGGGAATCGGACGAGATCGTCAAGGTCGGTCCGCATGTGATCGTCACCGCGCATCGCCTCGGCTTTGTCATGGCCAATTCGGGCATCGACGAGTCGAACATCAGCCATGACAGGGGCAGCCGCGTGCTGCTCCTGCCGCGCGATCCCGACGGTTCGGCGGCGCTCTTGAAGCAGCGCCTCGACACGGCCTTCGGCGCGAAGGTCGGCGTCGTCATCAACGACAGCTTCGGCCGACCCTGGCGCAACGGCGTCGTCGGCGTCGCGATCGGCGCGGCCGGTGTCTCATCGCTGGTCGATCGCGTCGGCGGCTCCGATCTGTTCGGCCGCAAGCTGAAGGTCACCGAGATCGCCATGGCCGACGAACTGGCCTCCGCCGCCTCACTGCTGATGGGGCAGGGCGACGAAGGCATCCCCGCCGTGCTCGTCCGCGGCGTCCGTTCGCCGGCGCCGGAAACGCCGGCCAAGTCTCTGATCCGCAGTCGCGAGAGGGATATGTTCCGATGAGTGGCCAGTCTTCAGGATCGGGCAGCGGCCGTGTCGTCGCGCTCTGCGGCGGTGTCGGCGGCGCCAAGCTGGCGCTGGGCCTTGCCCGTCAGGTCGGTTCCGACCTGACGCTCGTCGTGAATACGGGCGACGATTTCGAGCATCTCGGCCTCGCCATCTCGCCGGATCTCGATACCGTCCTCTATACGCTCGGCGGCATCGCCAACAAGGAGCTTGGCTGGGGGCGCGCCGACGAGAGCTGGAACTTCATGCAGGCGCTCGGCCATCTCGGCGGCGAGGCCTGGTTCCAGCTCGGTGACCGGGACCTCGCTCTGCATGTCGAGCGCACGCACCAGCTTCGCGCCGGCCAGTCCCTGACGGATTTCATGGCCAAGGCGGCGCGGTCGCACGGCATCGAGGCAACGCTCCTGCCGATGTCGGACGATCCGATCCGCACGACGCTCGCCACCTCCGAGGGCCAGCTGCCGTTCCAGCGCTATTTCGTCGAGCGCCGCTGCGCGCCTGAGGTATTCGGCATCGCCTTCGAGGGCGCCGCCAGCGCGCGTCCGTCGGGGCCGGTTGCCGCCGCGCTCTCCGATCCGGACCTGCGCGCCATCGTCATCTGCCCCTCCAATCCTTTCCTCAGCATCGATCCGATCCTCGCGGCGCCGGGTATCCGCACGCTTCTGGAGCAGGCCAAGGCGCCGGTTGTCGCAGTGTCGCCGATCATCGGCGGGAAAGCGGTGAAGGGGCCGACGGCGAAGATCATGGCCGAGCTCGGCGTTCCCGCCACGTCGCGCGCCATCGCGCAGCATTATGACGGCCTGCTCGACGGCCTCGTCATCGACACGGTCGACGCCGGCGAGCGCGACGAGATCGGCCTGCCGGTCCATGTCACCCCGACGCTGATGAAGAGCGACGCCGACCGCGAGCATCTCGCCGCCGCGGTGCTCGCCTTCGCTGACACGCTCGCGCGCACAATCGCTGCTCCAGCCCGGGTGGCAGCGCGATGACACCGATCCTGGCTGGTCCGGATATCTGGGCGCTGGTTCCCGTCAAGCGGCTCGATCGTGCCAAGTCGCGCCTGGCCGATGTTCTCGATCCGGCCGATCGCCAGCAGCTGGCCAAGGCTATGCTGTCCGACGTGCTCGGGACATTGTCCCGTGTCGAAGGCCTCGGGGGTATCCTCGTCGTCACCAGCGACGTCGAGGTCGCCGCGCTCGCGACCGAGTTCGAGGCCGCTGTGCTGGCCGACCCGCCGGAGACCGGCTTCAACGAAGCCGTGCTGCACGGCATGCATTGGCTCGACGACCGCTATCATGCGGGCGCCGTCGTGGTCCCCGGCGACATTCCCTTCGTCACCGTGCCGGAATTCGAGGCCGTGCTCGACGCGACCCGCCGCAGCCCGATCGTCGTGGTCCCCGCGACGCGCGACGGCGGCACCAACATGCTGGCGGTCGCGCCGCCGCTGCTGATGCCGCCGGCCTTCGGGCCCGACAGCTTCGCGCGCCACGTCGCCGCCGCGCATGCGCTCGGCATCACGCCGCAGATCCTGCGGCTCGAGGGCGCCGGCCACGACATCGACGTTGCGGCCGATCTGTTCATCGATGCCGGAAGCAACGCCGCGCCATGCACGCGCGCGCTCATCCGTCAGCTTCGCGGCTCCCCCGTTCCCGCCGTCGCCGGTTCCTTCAAGGAGGCAGTTTCACCATGAGCATCCAGACGCTTCTCGCCGACTTTGCCCATGACCGCCGGCTGACGCGCGCCGAGGCCCTCGGCCTCGTCGATATGGACGACCTGTCGCCGCTGCTTGGCGCCGCCTCGGCGCGGCGCGACTTCGCGCATGGCGACCAGGTCTCGTATTCGCGAAAAGTCTTCATTCCGCTGACGCAGCTCTGCCGCGACGTCTGCCACTACTGCACCTTCGCCCATCCGCCCCGGAAGGGGGAGCGCGCCTTCCTGACGCGCGAGGAGGTTCTGGCGATCGCCGAGGCCGGCAAGAAGGCGGGCTGCAAGGAGGCGCTGTTCACCCTCGGCGACAAGCCGGAGCTTCGCTACAAGGCGGCCCGCGATGAACTGGCGGCGCTCGGCCACGAGACGACGATTTCCTATCTTGTCGAAATGGCGGCAATGGTGCTGAAGGAGACCGGCCTGCTGCCGCACGCCAATCCCGGCCTGCTGACCGACGCCGATCTCGACGCCCTGCGTGGGGTCTCGATCTCGCAGGGCATCATGGTCGAGAGCACGTCGGAGCGGCTCTGCGCCAAGGGCGGCGCGCATTACGGTTCGCCGGACAAGCTGCCGGCGGCCCGCCTCGACACCATCCGCCGCGCCGGCGAGCGTGCCGTGCCGTTTACGTCGGGCATCCTGATCGGCATCGGCGAGACGCGCGAGGAACGGATCGACTCGCTGCTGGCGCTGCGCGAGCTGAACGATGCGCACGGCCATATCCAGGAGATCATCGTCCAGAACTTCCGGCCGAAGCCCGGCACCAAGATGGCGGATATCGAGGCGCCGTCTGAGGAAGACCATCTCTGGACCATCGCCATCGCCCGGCTGCTGTTCGAGCCGGAGATGAACATCCAGGCGCCGCCCAATCTGAGCCCCGGCGCGCTGACACAGCTGGTCGCCGCCGGCATCAACGACTGGGGCGGCGTGTCGCCGGTGACGCCGGATCACGTCAATCCCGAGGCACCCTGGCCGCATGTGCGCGAGCTCGCCGCTGCAACCGCCGAAGCCGGCAAGGAGCTGACCGAGCGCCTCGCCATCTATCCGGCGCACGCCCGCAATCCCTATCGCTGGGTCGATCCGGCGCTCCGCACCGCGCTGTTCAATCTGGTCGATGGCGACGGCTGGCCGCGTGCCGACAGCTGGTGCCCCGGTCGCGCCGATCCGCTGCCGGCTCGCGACGTTTCTCTGCTCACCGCGGGCGCTCCGGCGCGGATCGATGTCGGCCTCGAGATCATCCTCGACAAGGCGATGGCCGCGCAGAGACTGTCGGAAAGCGAGATCGTGCGGCTGTTCCGGGCGCGGGGCGACGCCTTCACGGCGGTCTGCCAGGCGGCCGACGATCTCCGCCGTCGCGTCAACGGCGACATCGTCAGCTATGTCGTCACGCGCAACATCAACTACACCAATGTCTGCTACTACAAGTGCCAGTTCTGCGCCTTCTCGAAGGGGAAGATGAGCGAGAACCTGCGCGGACGCCCCTATGATCTGGAGATGGCGGAAGTGGCGCAGCGGGTGCGTGAGGCGGCCGAACGCGGCGCCTCCGAGGTCTGCATGCAGGGCGGCATCCACCCGTCCTATACGGGCCAGAAATATCTCGATCTCTGCGCCACCGTGAAATCAGCCGTGCCGAACATGCACATGCACGCCTTCTCGCCGCTCGAGGTTTCGCAGGGCGCCAAGACGCTCGGCGTCCCGGTCGGCGAGTTCCTGCAGCGGCTGAAGGAGGCGGGTCTCAACACGCTGCCGGGCACGGCCGCCGAGATCCTCGACGACGAGGTGCGGGCGCTGCTCTGCGCCGACAAGGTCAAGACCGACGAGTGGCTCGACGTCATGCGCACCGCGCACGGCCTCGGCTTCCGCTCGACCGCGACGATCATGTTCGGCCACATCGAGCGCTACGAGCATTGGGCCCGCCACCTAATCCGCGTCCGCGACCTGCAGGCCGAGACCGGTGGTTTCACCGAGTTCGTGCCGCTGCCCTTCGTCCACATGGAGGCGCCGATCTACCTGAAGGGCAAGTCCCGGCCGGGACCGACCTTCCGCGAGACCGTGCTGATGCACGCCGTCGCCCGGCTCGCGCTGCATCCCCACATCACCAACATCCAGACCTCCTGGGTGAAGCTGGGTCCGGAGGGGGCGCGCCATGTCCTCAACGCCGGCGTCAACGACCTCGGCGGCACGCTGATGGACGAGAGCATCTCGCGCTCGGCCGGCGCCAGCCATGGCCAGGAGATGACGCCGCAGCGGATGGAAGAGATCATCCGCGCCGCCGGGCGCCTGCCGCGCCAGCGCACGACCCTCTACGGCAACGCGCCGGCGACATTGCTGGAACGCTCTTTCGCCGCCTGCCAGCCGGCCCAGGACGCTCCGCAGCCCGCCTACGCCGGCTGAAACGCCGCCATTCCACCGCGCTTCCCGCGCGGTGGAATATTCACGTCATGGGATAGTAGTACTAACATTAGTATGATAGCCTCTTTTAACCGTCGGGCATGACGGTGAAACGGGGACGGGAGCTTTCGGAAATGGCGGATGTCGTGACGGGTCTCGTCGCCAGGCCAGAAATCGCGGATGGGGAAGGGCGCCGCGCCGCCATCGAGCGGGCGCGCAGCCGGGGCATCGTGCTGCCGACCTTCGCCCAGCTCTCCGGTCAGGAACCGATTCCCGCCCATATCGAGGCGCGCCTCGCCGAGATCGATCCCGACGCGCCCGAGGCCGAAAATCTCTGGCGCGTGCACTGGTACAACGCGGCCGACCGTCGTGGCCGCGTCGAGGTGCCGGCCCATGTCGTTCTGCCGCCGGCGCTGACCGGCGTCGCGGCGCCGATTGTCGTGCTGCTCGGCTCGCGCTTCCCGATGATCGGCGCGCACAAGGTGCTGCCGGCCTATGCCGGGCTGGTGACGCGCCTCGTGACGGGCCAGTTCGATCCCGACCGCAACCGCGCCGTCTGGCCCTCGACCGGCAATTATTGCCGCGGCGGCGTCGCCGTCTCGCGCATCCTCGGCTGCGACGGCATCGCCGTGCTGCCGGAGGGTATGAGCCGCGAGCGCTATGACTGGCTGGAGCGCTGGGTCGCCGATCCCACGCACATCATCCGCACACCCGGCACCGAGAGCAACGTCAAGGAAATCTATGACAAGTGCCACGAACTGGCGGCGAAGGATGAGAACGTCATCCTCAACCAGTTCTCGGCCTTCTCGAACTACATGGCGCACTACGCCTGCACCGGCATCGCCTGCGAGCGCGTCTTCGCCGACGTGCAGGCGAAGCGCGGCGACGCGCGGCTTGCGGCCTTCGTTTCGGCGACCGGCTCGGCCGGCACCATCGCGGCCGGCGACCATCTGAAGGAAGTCTTCGGCACCCGGATCGCCGCCGTCGAGGCGCTCGAATGCCCGACCATGCTCGAGAACGGCTATGGCGAGCACAACATCCAGGGCATCGGCGACAAGCACATCCCGCTGATCCACAACGTGATGAACTCGGATTTCGTCATCGCCGTCTCCGACCGGGTCAGCGACAAGCTCAACCTGCTGTTCAACACCGAGGCGGGCCAGGCCTATCTGGCGTCGCGGCCGGACCTCGACGGCGATCTCGTCGCCGCCTTCGCCGAGATCGGCATCTCCGGCCTCGCCAACATCGCCGCCTCGATCAAGCTGGCGCGCTACATGGATTACGGCCCCGACGACGTCGTCATGACGATCGCGACCGACAGCGCGCGGCTCTACGGCACCGAACTCGGCGGCGCCGAGCGCAAGTTCTACCCCGCCGGCTTTTCGACGGCGGATGCGGGCGGGATCTTCGCATCCTGCCTCACCGAACTCTCGGATGAGAACGTCCTTGAGCTCGGCCAGCCGGGGCGGCGGCGCGTTTTCAACCTCGGCTACTACACCTGGGTCGAGCAGCAGGGCGTCTCGGTCGAGGATTTCGACAGCCGCCGGAGCCAGTCCTTCTGGAAGGACATCGCCGCGTCCGTGCCCGCCTGGGACCGGCTCATCACCGAATTCAACGCCGAAGTCGGCCTGAACTAGCAGAAGCGGCGTTTGCCGCCAGCCTAAGGAGGAGCGTGTGCTGAACGCCCAGGTAGAGCCCTATCAGAGGCTCAGGGAGAATCTGTCCCAGCGCGACCGCAGTCTGCGCGAGAAGGTCATGACCTTGGAGGAGGCCGCCTCCTTCGTGCAGGACGGCATGAAGGTCGGCATCGGCGGCTCCACCATGTCGCGCACGCCGATGGCGATGATCTGGGAGCTGGTGCGCCAGCGCCGCAAGAACCTGTCCTGCTCGCGGGCCATCACCTCGACGGATGGCGACATCCTGTTCGGATCCGGCGTCTCCGACCACATCATCACCAGCTGGTTCGCGCAGGGGATCCTCTGGGGCCTGTCGAAGGTCATGCGCCGCCACGTCGAGCAGGGCCTCGCCCGCTACGAGGAATGGAGCCACATGGCGGTCGGCATGCGCTTCCGCGCCGGTGGCATGGGCGTACCGTTCCTGCCGATCCGCTCGATGCTCGGCTCTGACGTCATGGACCAGCGGCCGGAGGCCAAGCAGATCGATTGCCCGTTCACGGGCGAGAAGCTGCTGCTGGTGCCGGCCCTGAACCCCGACGTTGCGCTGATCCACGTCCAGCGCTGCGATGCCTATGGCAACGCCCAGATCGACGGCCTGCAGTTCATGGACATCGACCTGGCGCTCGCCGCCAACCGCGTGATCCTGACGACGGAGCGGATCGTCTCCAACGACCAGATCCGCCGCGCGCCCGACCAGACCAAGATCCCGTTCTTCTGTGTCGATGCGGTCGTCGAGGTTCCCTACGGCTCCGCGCCGCATGAGTGCTTCGGCATCTACGAGCCGATGCTGAACCACATGGAAGCCTATGTCGCCAAGGTCAATTCGGACCCGGTCGAGGGCATGCGCGAATATCTCGAGCGCTACTTCTACGAGCCGAAATCCTGGAACGAATACCTCGCCCTGATCGGCATGGAGGAAGTTCTGGACGCGAGCCAGAAGGGGCGGAGCATCTACAATGACTGACACGACGCGCTACACCGCCGCCGAGATCCTGGCGATCCTCAGTGCCCGGCAGCTGAAGGACGGGCAGGTCGTCTTCGCCGGCGTCGGCACGCCGCTGCTCGCCGCGACGCTGGCCCAGCGCCTGCGCTGCCCGGGTCTCACCATCCTGTTCGAGGGCGGCGTCGTCGGCGCCTTCGTCGAGCCGGGCAAGCTGCCGCCCTCGACCAACGACCAGCGCTGCACCAAGCGCGCCAACATGGTGCTCGGCAGCGCCGACGTGCTGCTGCTCCTGCAGCGCGGCTATGTCGACATCGGCTTCATGGGCGGCGCCCAGATCGACCAGTTCGGCAACCTGAACTCGTCCTTCATCGGCGATCCGGCCGCGCCGAAGACGCGCCTCCCGGGAACCGGCGGCGGCAACGACATCTCGAGCCTCACCAACATGATCGTGGCGATGAAGCACGAGAAGCGCCGCTTCGTCGAGAAGGTCGACTTCATCACCAGCCCGGGCTTCATCCGGGGCGGCACCAGCCGCGCCGAGAGCGGCCTGCCGGCCGGCGGCATGTTCCGGGTCATCACCGAGCTTGCCATCTTCGGCTTCGACGAGAAGACCCGCCGCATGAAGGTGCTGGCGCTCAATCCCGGCGTCAGCCGCGAGAACGTGCAGGACAATACCGGCTTCGACCTCGTCTTCGACGAGCAGATCGCGATCACCGAGCCGCCGACCGAGCATGAACTGGAAACGCTCCGGTCCATCGACCCTGAGCGGATGTTCATCTGATTTTTCATTGGGAGGAATTCTATGACTATGCTGTCCAAGACGTTCGGCATCGCCGCGCGCAACTTCGTCGCGTATCCGAATATGCCCGATGCCCGCGCTCTGGTTGACTATGGCGTCCGCGTCGAGGAGCTCGGCTACGACTCGGTGTGGGTCTGGGACCACATGCTGCTCGGCGTCGACCCGAACTTCCCGATCATCGACTCGCTGACCGCGCTGACCGGCATCGCCGCCCGCACGACCCGCATCAAGATGGGCACCGGCATCCTGGTGCTGCCGCTGCGCAACCCGGTGGCGCTCGCCAAGCAGCTCTCGTCGATGGACCAGCTGTCGAACGGCCGCATGGTCATGGGCATGGCCGCCGGCTGGTACAAGCGCGAGTTCGACGCCATGAGCCTGCCGTTCACCAAGCGCGGCAAGATCATGGATCAGAACCTCGAGATCATGCGCCGCCTGTGGACCGAGGATCTCGTCACCGGCGACTACAAGATCGACGACGAGGCCACCGGCGTGCAGCTGAACTACAAGCTGTCGAAGGCGGTGATGTATCCGAAGCCGGCGCAGCCGCAGCTTCCGATCCTGATCGGCGGCTATGCCGACGCGGCGCTGAAGCGCGCCGGCACCACCGGCGATGGCTGGCTGACCTATTTCTACCGCGCCGAGGACTTCAAGAAGTCGTGGGACAAGGTGCTCGGTTTCGCCAAGGAAGCCGGCAAGGACCCGTCGAAGGTCATGAACGCCTCGCAGCTGCCGATCATGGTCGGCCCGTCCAAGGACGCGGTGCGCGACGACATGATGGACTGGCTCAACAAGGAATGGGACTTCCCGGAGCATAGCGACTGCACCCGCGAAAGCGCCATCATGGGCTCGGTCGACGAGTGCGTCGAGCAGCTGCGCGAGCACATCGACGCCGGCGTCCAGAAGATCATCTTCGTTCCCTACAAGTACCAGACGGATCAGATCGAGACGATCGCTCGCGAGATCATCCCCCGTCTGAAGGCGCTCTGAGCCACTGAGCCTGGGCCGCGCCGTCTCCCGGAGGGGGAGGCGGCGCGGCCTCTCGCCGCCAAAACACCATCCAGAAGCAATCCGGAACGTCTCATGACCGATCCCAACCGCCAGAAAATCATCGATGCGATCGACGCCAACCGCGACCAGGCGATCCGCTTCCTGCAGGACATGGTCGCCATTCCGAGCGTCACCGGCGACGAGGCCGCGATCCAGGAATTCGTTTCCGGCTACATGACCGGCATCGGCCTGGACGTCGACATGTGGGAGACGGACTGGGAGGAGCTGAAGAAGCATCCGGGCTATCGTCCCGTCGATCGCGGCTATGAGGGCCGGCCGAACATCGTCGCCACCCGCAAGGGTTCCGGCGGCGGCCGTTCGCTGCTCCTGAATGGTCACACGGACGTCATCCCGGTCGGTAATGGCGAGGGCTGGAGCGACAATCCGTGGTCGGCGGCGATCAAGGACGGCCGCATCTATGGCCGCGGCTCCTGCGACATGAAGAGCGGCGTCGCCAGCCACATCCTTGCGGTGCAGTACCTCAAGGAAGCCGGCATCGACCTGAAGGGCGACGTCTACATCAACGTCGTCATCGACGAGGAGGTCTCCGGCCACGGCACGCTCGACACGGTGATCCGCGGCTACACCGCCGACGCCGGCATCTCGGGCGAGACCAGCGATCTCGCCGTGCAGCCGGCCTGCATCGGCCGCATCTGGTTCCAGATCGACGTGCAGGGGAAGCCGGCCGGCATCCAGCAGCGCTACATGGGCATCAGCGCCATCGAGCTCGGCAACAAGGTCGTCAAGGCCGTGCAGGAGCTGGAGGACCACCGCGTCGCGACGGTCAAGCATCCGCTCTATCCGAACGCGCTCGACTCGCTCCCCTGCATCATCGGCTCCTTCCAGGCCGGCAATTATCCGAGCGCCTTCCCGGCGAGCGCCGTTCTGAAGGGCAGCATCGGCACCGTGCCGGGCGAGGACCACGAGGGCGTCAAGCAGAGCCTGGTCGACAAGATCGCCGAGATGGCGAAGAACGACCCCTGGATGAAGGATCATCCGCCGGTCGTGCGCTTCGTCGGCTACGACGCGCAGGCGTCCGAGATCCCGCGCGACCACGGCATCGTCGAGACGGTGTGCCGGACCTATACCGAGATTACGGGCAAGACGCCGGTGATCAGCGGCCGCCAGGGCGCGGCGGACACGCGCTTCCTGAACGAATACGGCCATACCCCGACCGTGATCTTCGGACCGGGCTCGACCGCCGTCATGCACGCCAATGACGAGTATGTCTCGATCGACGACTACATGACCTCGATCAAGGTGATGGCGCTCAGCATCTACGACTGGTGCAACGCCGAGCCGATCGCCAAGAGCTAGGCCCGGTCGACAGAAACATCCGGCCGTGGCCGCAAGCGGCCGGACGGAGGGGAGGGAGGCATCGCCCGCGATGCCTCCCTTTTTTCATGTCTGCTTTTCGCGAGGCTGCGCCAGACCCGGTTTTCCGCAGAAATCGGCGATTTAATTCACCCTCAATAGTTTCTATCTTACTATAAATAGGTTGATTTAGCGACGCCTTGGGCGCAATGTGAACGCGACGTCAGGGCGGGCGACCACAGGGGGGAGCCACTGGCCTTGCGGTCCATCGCTTTCAGGAGATGTGGTCATGCATATTGCGGTTCTGTCCGACACGATGACCGACACGCGGGTGGCAGCCACCCCGGAGACGGTCAAGAAATACGAGACTCTGGGCGGAAAGGTCCTGGTCCAGGGCGGCGCCGGGGACGGCGCCGGCTTCTCCGACCAGGAGTTTGAGCGCGCTGGCGCCCGCGTCGCGCCCGACGCCGCCACGACGGTCCGTCACGCCGACATCGTGCTGTCGGTCAACCGGCCTTCGGCCGAGGTGATCCGCGCCTGCAAGCCGGGCGCCATCGTCATCGCCACCATGGATCCGCATCGTCCGGCCGATTCGCTCGACATCATGGCGAGCGCCGGCGTCTCCGCCTTCGCCATGGAGCTGATGCCGCGCATCACCCGCGCGCAGAGCATGGATGTGCTGTCGAGCCAGGCCAATCTCGCCGGCTACCGCGCCGTGATCGACGCCTCGGCCGCCTATACGCGATCGCTGCCGATGATGATGACGGCGGCGGGCACCGTCCCGGCCGCGCAGATCTTCGTCATGGGCGCCGGCGTCGCCGGTCTTCAGGCGATCGCGACGGCGCGCCGTCTCGGCGCCGTGGTCACGGCGACCGACGTCCGTCCGGCCGCGCGCGAGCAGGTCGAGTCGCTCGGCGCCAAGTTCATCGCCGTCGAGGACGAGGAGTTCAAGAAGGCGGAGGCCGCGGGCGGCTACGCCAAGGAGATGTCGAAGGCCTACCAGGCCAAGCAGGCGGAGCTCGTCAGCGAGCATCTGCGTCGCCAGGACATCGTCATCACCACGGCGCTGATCCCCGGCCGCACCGCGCCGATCCTGATCACCTCGGCGATGATCGAGCCCATGCGCGCCGGATCGGTGATCGTCGATCTCGCCGTCGAGCGCGGCGGCAATGTCGAGGGCGCCAGGGCGGGCGAGGTCGTCACCACGGCGAACGGCGTCAAGATCCTCGGCAATTCCAGCGTCCTGAAGGTCGCGGCCACCGCGTCCAACCTCTATGCGCGAAACCTCTATTCGTTCGTCTCGACGCTGGTTGACCAGCGTACCGCCGATCTCGCGGTCAACTGGGAAGACGACCTGATCAAGAGCACCAACCTGACGCGGGGAGGGCAGATCGTTCATCCGGCCTTCGCCAACGCGCTGGCGAGCTGACGCGCCGCGCGGCGCTGTCATCTAGCCGATCTTTCTTCATCCCGCTCCGGGCGTCATCGCCCGGCGCAACCCTCGCGGTTCGCCGCGGGGGAATGCCTGCCCTTGCGCCGCTGTCGCCGACGGCGAGCCGTCTCTCCGGAGGATCATCATGACGTCCACGGCCGTCATCCAGCTTTTCGTTTTCGTCCTGGCCGGCTTTGTCGGCTTCCAGGCCATCACCCGCGTGCCGCCGCTGCTGCACACGCCGCTGATGGCCGCGACCAATGCCATTTCCGGCATCTCGCTCGTCGCCTCGATCGTGCTCGCCGGCGCCAACCAGAGCGTGCTCAGCACGGTGCTCGGCACCATCGCTGTCGGCTGCGCCATGGCCAACGTCGTCGGCGGCTTCCTGATCACCGATCGCATGCTCGCCATGTTCGACAAGGCCAAGGCCGCCAAGCAGGAGGAGCGCGCGAGCGCTAAGGTCCATTGATCGACATCTTCATCCAGCTGGCCTATCTGCTGGCCTCGGTCCTCTTCATCTTCGCGCTGCGCTCGCTGAGCCGTCCCGATACGGCGCGGCGCGGCATGCAGCTTGCCGCCTTCGGCATGTTGATCGCCGTCGCGGCGACCCTGCTCCACACCCGCATCGTCACCTATGAGTGGATCCTGATCGGTGCCGCCGTCGGCGCGCTGATCGGCTATCCGCTCGGCATGTGGGTGCCGATGACCGCGATGCCGCAGCGCATCGCCTTCAGTCATGCCTTCGGCGCTCTGGCCGCGACCCTCGTCGGCATCGGCGAATACGCGCATCTCTACCACGAGCAGAGCCTGACCCGCGGCGTCATGACGGCGCTCGGCTTCGAGGTGCTGCTCGGCGCGCTGACCGTGACGGGAAGTCTGATGGCCTTCGGCAAGCTGCAGGAGCTGCTGCCCGGCCGGCCGATCACCTTCCCCTTCCAGAATTTCTTCAACCTGGCTCTGTTCGGGCTCGGCGTTGCCGGTCTCATCTGGGTCGTGCTCTTCCCCTATGACGTCTGGGTCTTCGGCCTCATCTGCGTCATCGGTCTTCTCGTCGGCATCCTGATCGTCATGCCGATCGGCGGCGCCGACATGCCGGTGGTGGTGTCGCTGCTCAACGCCTATGCCGGCCTCGCCGCCGTGGCGACGGGCTTCGCCCTCGACAACAACGTGCTGATCGTCGTCGGCGCGCTGGACGGCGCCAGCGGCTTCATCCTCTCGGTCGCCATGAGCAAGGCGATGAACCGCTCCTTCGCCAACGTGCTGTTCGGCGCCTTTGGTTCGGCAGGCGGCGCCGACGAGGCGGCGGCTTCCGGAGCCTCTGGCGAGATGACGGCGATCCAGGTCGATGACGCGGCGCTGCGCCTCGCCTTCGCCAACCGCGTCATCATCGTGCCGGGCTACGGCCTCGCCGTCGCGCAGGCCCAGCATCAGGCGCGCGAGCTGGTGGATCTCCTGGAGAAGCGCGGCGTCGATGTCCGCTTCGCCATCCACCCGGTCGCCGGCCGCATGCCGGGGCACATGAACGTGCTGCTGGCCGAGGCGGGCATTTCCTACGACAAGCTGATCGACATGGAGGACATCAACGAGCGCTTCGCCGGCACCGATGTCGCGCTCGTCGTCGGCGCCAACGACGTCGTCAATCCGGCGGCGCGCACCAACAAGAGCTCGCCGATCTACGGCATGCCGATCCTGAACGTCTCCGAGGCGACCAGCGTCATTGTGCTGAAGCGCGGCAAGGGCGCCGGCTTCTCCGGCGTCGAGAATGATCTCTTCGTTGCGCCGAAGACGTCTATGCTGTTCGGTGATGCGAAGCAGTCGCTGATGCAGCTCGGGGCCGAGGTCAAGCTCGCCTGATGCGTCGCCCCGGCGCGGCCCGACCGCGCCGGGGCTTCCCATGCCTGGGTTGCCGGGGATGCCGGTCGACCGGTGTGGGCACAATATTCTTGCTATCATTCCAAAAATAAGATGATCTAGCGATTGCAGAAGGCTGCAGGGAGGCGTTTCGGCGGAAGAGGGAACCGCCGGTGCCGAAAGTCCCTGCATCGGGAGGATCGAGATGAAGAATCAGGGTGTCGGCGCGTCCATGCTCCGCAAGGAGGACGACCGTTTCCTCCGCGGGCGCGGCCAGTATGTCGCCGACCTTCGGCTGCCGGGAATGAAGGACGTCGCCTTCGTCCGCTCGCCGCTCGCTCATGCCCGTATCGCGGGCGTCCGCATCCCGGACGAGATGCGCGACCGGGTCTATGTCGCGGGCGACCTCAAGGGCGTGAAGCCGATCGTCGCCGTGTCAGGCCTCGCCGGTTTCAAGGTTTCCGAGCAGCCCGTCCTCGCCTTCGAGAAGGTGCGCCAGGTCGGCGAGCTGATCGCCGTCTGTGTCGGCACCAGCCGGGCCGAGGCGGAGGATATTGCCGCGACCGTCGAACTCGACCTCGACGAACTGCCGGCCCTGCACGACATGATCGAGGCCCGGAAGCCGGGCGCCGCGCTGGTGCATGAGCACTGGGGCGACAACGTCTTTCTCGAGACCTTCGTCGACGTCAACATGGAGGCGGCCTACGACGCCCCGATCAAGGTGACGCGCGAGATCTCGACCGCTCGCCAGTCGATGGCGCCGATGGAAGGGCGCGGCACCGTCGCCTATTGGGACAAGCGGCTTGAGCAGCTGGTGCTCCATACCGGCAGCCAGATGCCGCACATCGTCCGCACCGGCCTCGCCGAATGCCTCGGCCTTGGCCAGGAGCAGGTCCGCATCGTCTCGCCGGATGTCGGCGGCGGCTTCGGCTACAAGGGCATCCTGCTGCCCGAGGACATTTGCCTCGCCTTCCTCGCCATGAAGCTCGACCATCCCGTGCGCTGGATCGAGGATCGCCGCGAGCATCTGACGGCCGGCGCGAACTGCCGCGAGCACCACTACATCATCACCGGCTATGCCGATCGCGACGGCAAGCTGCGCGGCATCGAGTGCGAGGCGACCGTCGATTCCGGCGCCTACTCCTCCTATCCGTTCTCGGCGTGCCTGGAGGCGGCGCAGATCGCCAGCATCCTGCCGGGGCCCTATGATTTCCCGTCCTATCGCTGCCGGACCTGGTCGGTCTCGACCAACAAATGCCCGATCCTGCCCTATCGCGGCGTGGCGCGGACGGGCGTCTGCTACGCGCTCGAACTGGTGCTCGACGCCATTGCCCGCGAGGCGGGGATAGAGCCGCACGAGGTGCGGCTGAAGAACCTCGTCCAGCCCGAGCAGATGCCGTTCGACAACATCACCCGCAAGCATTTCGACTCCGGCGACTATCCCGAGGCGCTGCATCGCGCCATGGCGGCGATCGACCTCGCCGGCATCCGCGCGCGCCAGCAGCAGGGTGAGCCGGACGGTCGCCTGATCGGCATCGGCCACTCGATCTATTGCGAGCAGGGCGCGCACGGAACCTCGGTCTATGCCGGCTGGGGCATCCCCATGGTGCCGGGCCACGAGCAGGCGACGGCGCGGATGACGCCGGACGGCGGCCTCGAGATCCGCGTCGGCGTGCATTCGCACGGCCAGAGCATGGAGACGACGCTGCCGCAGGTCGCGAACGAGATCCTCGGCATTGACACCGCCAAGATCAAGCTCGTGCATGGCGACACCGAATACACGCCGTACTCGACGGGAAGCTGGGGCTCGCGTTGCGCGGTGATGGCCGGCGGCGCGGTCGCGACCGCCGCCCGCGAGGTCGCCGGCCTCGCCAAGGGCATCGGCGCGCATCTGTTGCAGGCCGACGTCGCCGACGTGAAGCTGGTCGACGGCCACGTCGTCGGTCCCCATGGCAGCGTCAGCCTCGAGACGGTGGCCTTCACCTGGTATCGCCGTCCGCAGGATCTTCCGGCCTCGGTCGATCCCCGCGGGCTCGAATCGACCATCGGCTACAAGCCGGTGCGCGATTCCGGCACGTTCAGCTATGCCGCGCATGCCGTGGTCGTCGCCGTCGATCCCGAGATGGGCGACATCGAGATCCTCGACTACGTCATCGTCGAGGACGGCGGCAAGCTGATCAACCCGATGGTCGTCGACGGCCAGATCTATGGCGGCTTGGCGCAGGGCATCGGCACGGCGCTCTACGAGGAGATGAATTTCGACGCCTCCGGCCAGCCGCTCGCCTCGACCTTCGCCGACTATCTGTTGCCGGGGCCGACCGAGGTGCCGGCGCCGCGGGTCGATCACATGGAGACGCTCGCGCCCTATACCGAGTTCGGCGTCAAGGGCATCGGCGAGGGCGGCGCGATCGCGCCGCCGGCCGCGATCGGCAACGCCGTCAATGACGCGCTCCGCCGGTTCGGTGCCGAACTGCTGCATTCGCCGATGACGCCGCGCCGCGTGCTCGAGGCGATCCAGGCGGCGAAGACGGCCAGTGCGGCGAGCCAGGTCAAGCAGGGGGAATTCGCGTGAAGCCGGTCAATTTCGACTATGCGCGGCCGGCCGATGTCGGCGCGGTGCTCGCGCTTCTGGCCGAGGACGGGCCGAGCGTGAAGCTGATGGCGGGCGGCCAGTCGCTCGGCCCGATGCTCAACATGCGGCTGGTGCAGCCGGACCTCCTCGTCGACATCGCGGCGATCGACGAATTGAAGCAGGTCACCGACAAGGGCGACGCGATCGTCTTCGGCGCCTGCATCACGCACGCCGATATCGAGGACAGGCGCGTGCCCGACGTGACGCACGGCGCGCTGCCCCGCGTCGCCAACGGCATCGCCTATCGTGCCGTGCGCAATCGCGGCACGGTCGGCGGCAGCCTGACCCATGCGGATCCTTCCGCCGACTGGATCTCGATGCTCTCGGCGGTCGGCGCCCGCGTCACGCTGCGCGGCCCGTCCGGCGAGCGCACCATCGCCGTCGAGGACTACATGCTCGGCGCGTTGGAGGCCGACCTCCGGCCCGGCGAGATGCTGGTCTCGGCGACGGTCCCGAAGCTCGGGCGCTCGGCGCGCTGGGGCTACTACAAGAGCTGCCGCAAGACGGGAGAGTTCGCCCATGCGATCGGCGCCTTCCTGGCCGATCCCGACCGGGGCGTCTGTCGTGTCGTCATCGGCGCCACGGAAAGCCGGCCCATCGTCGTGGCCGACGCAAGCCGGCTTCTCGGCGACGGCACCGCCGCCAGGCTCGAACAGGTCTTTGACAGCGCCGCCGCCGACGAAATCGTCGCCGCCGCCGGCATGGAAGACCCGCTCGACCGCCAGACCCATGTCGTCGCGCTCCGTCGCGCCATCGAACGAGCCCACTCAGCATGAATACGGTCACGCTCACGGTAAACGGCAAGCCGGCGCGCGCCGACATCGAGCCGCGCACGCATCTCGCGGACTTCCTGCGCGATACCCAGAACCTCACCGGCACGCATATCGGCTGCGAGCACGGCGTCTGCGGCGCCTGCACCATTCTCGTGGACGGCGTGCCGACGCGCTCCTGCATCACCTTCGCGGTCGCCTGCGAGCAGGCCGACGTCACCACCGTCGAAGGGCTCGACAACGACGAAGTCGCGACGGAGCTCCGCGCCGCCTTCACCAGCGAGCACGGGCTGCAATGCGGCTATTGCACGCCGGGCATGATCGTCTCGGCGCGCGACGTCGTGCTGCGCATGGACGACCCGTCCGAGCATGAGATCCGCGTCGCGATGAGCGGCAATCTCTGCCGCTGCACCGGCTATGTCGGCATCGTCCGCGCCATCCAGGGCGTCATCGCGGCCCGCCGCGCCCGCGGCATCGCGGCGATTCCGGGCGGCGAGCACCGCACCGCGCTGGGGCCGGCGGGTTCCGGCCATGCCGTCGCGGCGACGCAGTTTGGCACCGCCTCGTCGGGCGCCAGGAAGCCGACCCTGACGGTCGCGAAATCCGACTCAAGGCCGGACGCGAAGGCGGCCGCGCCGGCGCGGCAGGATGCCGACTGGAAGCCGCAGACCACCTTCACCGAAAGCTTCACGGTCGGCCATCCGGTCGATGAAGTCTGGGCGTTCTTCGACCGCATCGGCGAGGTCGCGTCCTGCTTGCCCGGTGCCTCGCTCGCCGGCGAACCCGTCGACGGCCATGTCGAGGGCCAGATCCGCATCAAGGTCGGCCCGATCTCGGCCGAGTTCCAGGGCGTCGCCGACGTCAGCCGTGACGACGCGACCAAGACCGGCACCATCAACGGGGCCGGCAAGGACAAACGCAGCAACTCCGCGACACGCGGCCTGATCGGCTATGCCGTGAAGCCGGGCGACAAGCCGGGCGAGACGCGAGTTGACGTCAGCATCGGCTATACGCTGACCGGCGTTCTCGCGCAGTTCGGCCGCTCGGGCCTGGTGCAGGATGTCGCCGGGCGCTTGATCGCGGCCTTCGTCCAGAATCTGGAAGCGAAGCTGGCGCACCAGGCCGGCGGGGGGGAGCCGGGAGCCTCGGCGCCGCCGGTGGTTACGGAACTCGATGCCGGGTCGCTGGTTTCCTCCGTAGTGTTCGGGCGTATCAAGCGCTTCTTTGCGGCATTGTTCGGCCGCCGCTAGGCGGCTGGAAGCCCGTCGGACCGCTGGTCGGGCGGGTTGCCGCAGCGGTGGGCTTGCTGCAGCGAGTTGCAGATGCGCCCCGGTTCGCGTCAAAGTGCGAACCGGCAGTTCCTCGGTGCGGACGTCGTCCGTTCCGGGGGGCAGGCGCGCATGCTGGTAAATTGGGCTCATCTGCTGTATGTTGGTATTATGAATAAACTGACATCCATCTACGACCGCAGCCGTGTTCCGCTCTACATCCAGGTGGCCTCCGTCATGCGCCAGCGCATCGATTCGGGCCATTGGGTCGAAGGCGACAAGATCTCGACGCTGGAGGAACTGGAGCAGGAGTTCGCCGTCGCCCGCGTGACCATTCGCCAGGCGATCGAGCTTCTGCGCGAGGAAGGGCTTCTCAACGCACAGCAGGGTCGCGGCACCTTCGTGTCCGGCAAGCCCAAGCACAATCGCTGGCTGAACCTCGCCAACGACTTCGATGCGATGGTCTCCTCGATCAAGGACAACGTGCTAAAGCGCGTCCACATCGAGGAAGACGCGCCGAGCCCGGATCTTAGCGAAGGCGAGGGCAGTCCGGCCGAGGGCTACGTGTTCCTGCGCAGCGTGCAGTACAATGGCGGCGAGCCGTTCTCCGTCGTCAACCTGCACCTGGCCCGGCACATCTTCGACAAGGGCGGCAAGAAGTTCATGCATGCGGCGGCCCTGCCCAGGATCGTCGAGATGCCGGACGTGACCATCAATCACGCGCATCAGACGCTGACGATCGGCGTCGCCAGCCCGGAGACCGCCGATCTGCTCGGAATCGGCCTCGGCGAACCGACGGCGGATTGCCGGCTCGTGCTGGTCGACGACAAGGACGTCGCGATCTACGTGGCCGACATCCACTACCACAAGAGCTGTTTCGCGCTCCGGATCGACCTCCTCGAGCGCAGCGGCCCGCACCGGGGTGGCGGCGCCTAGGCGTCGTTCCATCGTCGACGGGCCGGCGCGGCGCCTCGCGGTACATCTCGTGGCGCCGCCTCGCGAAAGTTTCTGCAGCGCGAGCCGATTGTGCGGGGCCATTCGCCTGCCCTGACGCAATATCGTTGCAGATGCGGCGGGTTCTGCGATCTAATCTCACCATTGCCTGAAAGAATCCCGGGGGAGTTGGACCTTGTACGAAGAGTCCACCGACGGCCATTCCGGCCTCGACCGCTTCGACCGCGCCATCCTCGAGATCCTGCAGAAGGACAACACGACGCCGCAGCGACTGATCGGCGAGCAGGTGCACCTCTCCGCCGCGGCCGTGCATCGCCGCATTCGCCGCATGGAGGCCGATGGCGTCATCGCGGCCAACATCGCCAGCGTCGACCCGGCGCGGGTCGGCCGGCCGATCACGATCGTGGTGGAGGTGCATGTCGAGAGCGAGCGCATGGGGCTGCTCGACGACGCGAAGAAGGCCTTCGCGGAGGCGCCCGAGGTGCAGCAGTGCTACTACGTCACCGGCGACGCGGATTTCGTCCTGATCATCACGGTCGCGAGCATGGGCGAGTATGAGGCGCTGACCCGCCGCCTGTTCTTCCAGAACCACAATGTGAAGCGGTTCCGCACGCTGGTCGTCATGGACCGGATCAAGGCAGGCCTAGCGGTTCCGACCGGGACCGGGCGCCCGGCATGAGAAAAGCCCCGGAGCTTGTCCGGGGCTTTCCATCTTCCGATCCGATCGGTCAGTGCGCCAGCGTGACCTTGCCGTCGACGATCTTGATCAGCGTGCCGTTGGCCATGTATTGGCCGCTCTCGCGGCCTTCCGGGCCGTCCTTGACGAAGGTGACGGTGCCGTTCAGCGTCGGCACGGAAATCTGCCAGAACGCGTCGCGGATCGCCTTCGGCTCGGCGACGCCGGCCTTCTCGATCGCTGCCTTGATGACGTAGATGCCGTCATAGCCGCGATAGCTCTCCGTCAGGCCGGCGCTGCCATGGCCTTCCTTCGCCCAGGCGTCGATGAAGGCCTTGGCCTGGTCCGGATGCGGCGTCTTTTCCGGTTCCCACGGCGCGAAGAACACCATGTGCATGGTGTTGTTGGCGGCGGAGCCGGCCTGCTCGATCAGCTGGTCCGGATTCTGCGAGCCGCCCGTCGTGATGATGCGCTTGTTGATGCCGAGGGCCGCCGCCTGCTTCAGCACCAGCGTCAGCTGCTCGACGGCGGTGGTGACGATGATCGTGTCGGAATCGGACGCCTTGATCTTGGCGAGCTGGGCGCTCATGTCCTGCGCCGCCTGGTCCATGATCTCCGACAGTCCGACCTCGACGCCGTTCTCCTTGAACATGGCGGTGAAGTCGGTGATCGTGCCACGGCCCCAGTCGTTGTTGATCGCCAGGAAGTCGACCTTCTTGATGCCGAGATCCGGCAGCAGCGTCTTGAACAGCGCTGCCTCGACGAAGGAGGGCGGCGAGATGCGGAAGATGTAGGGGTTGCCCTGCTTGGTGATCTTGCTCGACGAGGAGGTCTCGACCAGCATCGGCACCTCGTACTGCATCAGCTTCGGCATCGCGGCGAGCGTCAGGCTCGAGCCCCAGGCGCCCATCATCACCGGCACCTTGTCGCGCTCGATCAGCTTTTCGGCGACGGCAGCGGCTTCGGTCGGATTGCTCTTGTTGTCCTCGATCACCAGCTCGATCTGGTTGCCGAGCACGCCGCCGGCGGCGTTGATCTGCTCGGCCGCGATCTTGGCGCCGTCGACGATATAGGTGCCCGAAGCGGCGAACGGGCCCGTCAGGGGCTGGTTCACGCCGATCTTGATCGTGTCGGCGGTCGAAAGGCCGGTGGTCGCCATGAGTAGCGCCACGGCCAGCGTCGGGATCGAAATCTTGCTCATCGGCATCGTTCTCCTCTGGTCTGGATGGGCCGCAAGTATCTGCGTGCCCACGACGACGCCGTGCGACCGGAGGCGGTCGTGGATGGCGCTCTTCATCGTCGTTGGAACAGGACGCGCTTCGTCTTCGCTCAGTTCGCGGCCTGACGCATTGATACTATGGTGCTATTTTTAGGATGTTCTAGCAAGGGAAATATAGCGAGGATCTTCAGCGCCTTGGAGCGCGGAAGCAGGCGCGTTGCATCGTGTCGATCCAGCATGAAGAGACGTACAATATCAACGGCTTGTAGAATGTATCTACAGTCGAGGATGCGGTCTTGGCGTCGGAGCCGAGGGGAGCATCAAGGCAGTGCGACCCAGGACGCAGCCGGTCGAGTCCGGCTGCGTCCTGGCCTGAATGTCGCCTTGCCAGCGCCGTCAGGCGACGTCGAACTTGACGCCCTGGGCCAGCGGCAGGGTCTTGCCGTAATTGATGGTGTTGGTCGCGCGGCGCATATAGGCCTTCCAGGAGTCGGAGCCGGATTCCCGGCCGCCGCCGGTTTCCTTCTCGCCGCCGAACGCGCCGCCGATCTCGGCGCCGGACGGGCCGATATTGACGTTGGCGATGCCGCAATCCGAGCCGCGCGCCGACAGGAAAGTTTCCGCCTCGCGCAGGTCGTTGGTGAAGATCGAGGAGGAAAGCCCCTGCGGCACGGCGTTGTGCAGGCGGATGGCCTCGTCGAAATCGCTGTAGCGCATGATGTAGAGGATCGGCGCGAAGGTTTCCTGCTCGACCGGGCCGTTCTGCTCCGGCATCTCGACGATGGCCGGGCGGACGTAGTAGGCGGCGCTCGCGGCCGTCTCGACGCGCTCGCCGCCCGTCACCGTGCCGCCGGCCGCCTTGGCGCTGGCGAGCGCCTTCTGCATGCCGTCATAGGCGCGGGCGTCGATCAGCGGCCCGACCAGCGTGCCGCTCTCGAGCGGATTGCCGATCGTCACCGAGCCATAGGCCTGCTTCAGGCGGGGCACCAGGGTGTCGTAGACGCTGTCATGCACGAACAGGCGGCGCAGCGAGGTGCAGCGCTGGCCGGCCGTGCCCATGGCGGCGAAGGCGACGCCCCGGAGCGTCAGGTCGAGATCGGCCGAGGGACATACGATCGCGGCGTTGTTGCCGCCGAGCTCCAGGATCGCCCGGGCGAAGCGGCCGGCGAGGCGAGGGCCGACGGCTCGACCCATGGCGGTCGAGCCGGTCGCCGAGACCAGCGGCACGCGCGGATGGTCGACGAGCACCTCGCCGATGGCGCGGCCGCCGATCAGCACGGTGGCGAGATGGGCCGGCAGCGCACCGCCGGCGGCGGCGAAGCGCGCAGCGGCGCGGTCGAACAGGGCCGCGGTCGCCAGGGCTGTCAGCGGCGTCTTCTCCGACGGTTTCCACACCACGCTGTTGCCGCAGACGAGCGCCAGAGCGGCGTTCCACGACCACACCGCGACGGGGAAGTTGAAAGCCGAGATCACGCCGGTGACGCCGAGCGGGTGCCAGCTCTCCATCATGCGGTGATCGCCGCGCTCGGTGGCGATGGTCAGGCCATAGAGCTGGCGCGACAGGCCGACGGCGAAGTCGCAGATGTCGATCATCTCCTGCACCTCGCCGAGGCCCTCGGAGACGATCTTGCCCGCCTCGATCGAGACGAGGCGGCCCAGCGCATTCTTGTTGGCGCGCAATTCCTCGCCGAGCAGCCGGATCAGCTCGCCTCGCTTCGGCGCCGGCACGTTGCGCCAGGCGAGAAACGCCTCATGCGCGGCTTCGACCGTGCGTTTGGCACCGGCTTCGTCCGCCTCGACGAGACGCGCCAGTTCCTCGCCGGTGATCGGCGAATGGACGGCGAGCGTGCCGCCGGTCCGGGCCGCCGCGGGCACGCCCATTCCGGCGAGAAGGGTGTCGACCTCGGCGGCGAGGCTGCTCTTGATGGCGATCGTCATGACATCTGTCCTCAATGAACCCGGCTTGGCTGCGGCCCGTCAGAGCCGCGCATCGGCGAAGTGGGCGAACTGCGCGCCCCATTCGTAATAGGCCTCCTTGAGCCGGCGCAAGCGGGCCTCGACCGGCGGCGTCAGCGGCAACGGCAGGTCGGCCTCTCGGATCCTTCCGGCGACATGCGCCGCGAGCTGGCGGCCGAACACGGTGCCCGGCGCGATGCCGCGCCCATTGTAGCCGGAGAAGGCGATGACGTTCGGCGCCAGCTTGTGGAAGCGCGGCAGGCTGTCGTCGGTCATGCCGATTTGGCCATACCATTCGGCCTCGAAGGCGACGTCGCCGATCTCCGGGAAGATCCGCGCCAGCGCCCGGCGCGCCCAGGCGCGATGGATCGGCGCGCCGGTGCCGCGCAGCGCGCCGACGCTGCCGAAGACGAGCCGCCCGGCCCGGTCGAAGCGGAACGAACTCAGGATCTCGCGCGTGTCCCAGGCACCCTGGCGCTCCGGCAGGATGGAGCGCCGGAGGTCGTCGCCGAGCGGCGCGGTGGCGAAATTGAAGTAGGGCAGGTGAACCTGCTCCGCCCGGATCTCCGGCCAGGGCGTGCTGCCATAGGCGTCGGTCGAGACCACGACCCAGTCGGCGGTCACGGCGCCGCCCGCCGTCGCGACGCGCCAGCCGGCGCCGGCTCGTTCGGTCGCCAGAGCAGGGCTCCGCGTGTGGATGCGGGCGCCGTGGCGGAGCGCGGCCTGTGCGAGGCCGCGGACATAGGCGAGCGGCTGGATGGTGCCGGCGCGGCGGTCGAGCAGGGCGCCGGCATAGGCGCGGCTTCCGACCTTCGCGGCGGTCTCCTCGGCGTCGAGCAGGTGGACATCGGCGCCGCGCGCCTGCCACTGCGCCGCCCGCCGCGCGATCTCGTCGAGGCCGGCCGCGCCGACCGCGCAATGCAGCGTGCCCTGGGTCTCCGGCTCGCAGGCGATCGCGTGTTCCCGGACGAGCTCGAACACCGCGCGCGGCGCCTCGCCGAGGAGCGCTAGCAATCGCTCGCCATAATCGGCGCCGAGCGCCGCGGGCACGGCGTCTGGCATGACCCACATGCCGGCATTGACCAGCCCGACATTGCGGCCCGAGCCGCCGAAGCCGATCTCGACGCCCTCGAGCACGGCGACGTTCATGCCGTCGCGGGCTGCGTGCAGCGCGGTCGAGAGTCCGGTGAAGCCGCCGCCGATCACGACGACGTCGGCCTTGATGTCGCCGGCCAAGGGTTGCGTCGGCGGCGCGGACGGCGCCGTCCGCTCCCAGAGCCCGTGCGATCGCGGGTCGTTCTGCATGTCCTGTCCACCTCTGCCCCGCGTGCCGGATCTTGTGTCCGGTCATGTCGAGGGCGGCTGCGATCATGGCCGGGAAGGGCGTTTCCGACAATGGATTTCGTCGTCCGCGGAGGCTCGTCGCTGCGGTGTCATCGTTCTGTCATGTGCTGTGTCGCAAGTGATCGGGCCGCGTGCCGGCATGTGGAAGGTCGTCTCGACCGGCAGCTGATGGGGATCGATCCGGCCATGCAGTCTGAATGGGGGCCGCCGGCGAGGCCGGCCTCGGGCCTGATCTGGGCCTATCGCTTCGGGGATGGCAGCCGACCCGAGGCCATCGCGCTCGACGCGCCGCTCGTTCCCAACCCGCCCGGCGCCGGCTTCGTCTGGGTGCATATCGACTTCGTCGATCGCCTCGCGCGCGACTGGGTGGCCGGCCTGCCATGGCTTTGCGGCGAGGCGCGCCGCCTTCTTCTCTCCGCCGACGACTACCCGACGCTCGATTTCGACGCCACGGCGGTCTGGGGCCGTTTTTCCGACACGCTGCAGGATCATCCCGGCGAGGATACCGACCGGATGGTGCCGATGCGCTTCGCCTTCGGTCCCGGCTATCTCGTCTCGGGCCGCCGCCATCCCGTCCGCGCCGCCGCGCTGGTGCGCAGCCGCATCGAGGCGGGGCAGGGCGTCGGAACTCCGGTCGCGCTGTTCGAACTGATGATCGAGCAGGTGTTGCGGGCGATCGCCGAGACGCTGCGGGCGCTCCGGACGGAGGCGGATTCGATCGAGGACCGCGTGCTCGACGAAAGGCTCAGCGACGAGGCGCGGCGGCTCGGCCCGCTGCGGCGCACGGCGGTGAAGCTGCACCGCCAGCTGGCCGGCTTTCGCAGCATCCTGCGTGAGTTCCCGGAGGATGACGACGACGCGGCCGACAGCGCCCATGCGGCGTCCTGCGCCGCTGCCGAGCGGCTGCTGCGCCGCATCGAGACGCTCGACCAGGAGGTTCAGGAAGTGCAGGACCGGGCGCGCTTCCTGCAGGACGAGATCGCCGCCAAGCTCGCCAACATCAGCAACCGCCATCTCTATGTGCTGTCGATCATGACGGCGCTGCTGATGCCGCCGACGCTGGTCACCGGCTTCTTCGGCATGAACACGGGCGGCCTGCCCTTTCTCGAGGGCGTGCATGGCTGGATCGGCGCCACCGTGATCGGCGGGGCCGCGTCCGGCGCGACCCTGCTCCTGCTGCGCCGACTCGGCTTCTTCGACTGACGGTCGCCCAAAATGAAACGACCGCCCGGACGGATTCGTCGGGCGGTCGTTCTGGTCTTGGCGCCGGGGCGCGGTGCCGGGATCAGCGATCCTTGGCGGGGGTGATCCCCGTCCGGCCCTTCAGCCGGTCGTCACGCAGCTCGTACCACATGGCGTTGAGGATGCCGAAGGCGCAGGCGAGGCTGAGGCCGAGGATCCAGGAGAAATACCACATCGCGAGTTCCTCCGCTCAATAGGCGTTCGGGTTCTTGTCCATGCTCACCGTCGTCACCTTGCCGCGCATCACGCGGTAGATGAACGCCGTGTAGGCCAGGACGATGGGCAGGAAGAAGCAGGTCGCCAGCAGCATCACCCACAGCGTCAGCTTCGACGAGGACGCGTCCCAGAGCGTCAGGCCGGTTCCCGGATTGATCGAGGACGGCAGCAGGAACGGGAACAGCGACACGCCGGCGGTGGAGATGATGCCGAAGATGGCCACCGCCGAGGCGAGGAAGGTGAAGGCCGGCCGGCGGATGACGAAGCCGACCAGCGCCAGCAGCGCGCCCGCGAAGCCGAGGATCGGGGCCGCCATCATCCAGGGGTAGGTCTGGTAGTTGTTGAGCCAGGCGCCGGTGGCGAGCGTCACCGTCTTGCCGAGCGGGTTGGACGGACCGGTCGTGTTGACCGCGCTGGTCAGCACGTGGCCCTCGATGCCGTAGGCGGTCCAGGCGCCGGCGACGGCGAACAGGACGAGGGTGGCGATCGCGGCCTGTCGTCCGAAGCCACGGGCACGCTCGGCGATGACGCCGTCGGTCTTCCACATCAGGACGGCGGCGCCGTGCATGACCAGCATGGCGAGGCTGACCAGGCCGGCCAGCAGCGCATAGGGCGTCAGCAGCTGGAAGAAGTTGCCGCGGTAGAACGTCCGGAGCGTGTCGTCGAGCTCGAACGGCAGGCCGAGCAGCACGTTGCCGACGGCGACGCCGAGGATCAGGGCCGGCACCAGGCCGGCGATGCAGAGCACGATGTCCCAGGTGGAGCGCCAGCCGGGATCGCCGATCTTCGAGCGGTACTTGAAGCCGACAGGGCGCAGGATCAGGGCGATGAGGATCACCATCATCGCCAGATAGAGCCCGGAGAACGACACGGCGTAGAGCATCGGGAAGGCGGCGAAGATGGCGCCGCCGCCGAGGATCAGCCAGACCTGGTTTCCTTCCCAGACCGGGCCGACGACGTTGATCACGACGCGGCGTTCCTCATCCGTCTTGGCGACGAAGGGCAGGAGCGCGCCGATGCCGAGATCGAAGCCGTCCATGATGGCGAAGCCGATAAGCAGCACGCCGAGAAGCAGCCACCAGATCAGGCGGAGCGTTTCGTAGTCGACTGGTACAATGTCACCCATTTGAACCCCCGCGGATCAGAGCTTGGGACCGGCGGCCGCCGTGGCCGGCAGCACAGCGGAGCCTGCTTCGGCCTGCTGGAGCGGATCGTGCTCCGGCGGACCCTTCTTGATCGTCTTGACCATCAGGATCACCTCGATCACCGCCAGCACGCTGTAGATCACGAGGAAGATCGTCAGGCTGATGATGAGGTCGACGAAGGTCAGTCCCGACGCCGCATAGAAGGTCGGCAGCACGCCTTCGATGGCCCAGGGCTGGCGGCCATACTCGGCCAGAAGCCATCCTGCCTCGATCGCGACCCAGGGCAGCGGCAGGCTGAACAGCGCCAGCCACAGCGTCCAGCGCTGCTCGCCGAGCTTGTGCCGCGAGGCGACCCAGAAGGCGGCGGCGAAGAAGCCGATGAAGTAGAAGCCGAGGCCGACCATCAGTCGGAAGCTCCAGAAGATCACCGGTACGTTCGGAATGGTCGATTTCGCGGCCTGGGTGATCTCGGCCTCGGTCGCGTTCTGGATGTCGGGACGGATCTGCTTGACCAGCAGGCCGTAGCCGAGATTGGGCCACTTCTCGCTGAACACTTCGCGAGCCGCCGTGTCGCCGGGATTGGCCCGGACGACCTGCAGCGCCTTGTAGGCCTCGATGCCGTCACGGACGCGGGTCTCGGCGGACTGGACCAGGTTGACGATGCCGGGCAGTTCGGTGGTCAGCGACCGCGTGCCGATGATGCCGAGCAGGTAGGGGACGCTGATGGCGAAGCTGTTCTCCTGCTTCTCCATGTTCGGGAAGGCGATGACGTTGAGCGCGGCCGGAGCGGGCTCCGTGTGCCACATCGCTTCCATCGCGGCGACCTTCATCTTCTGGTTCTCGGTCGTCACATAGCCGCTTTCGTCACCCAGCACGACGACGGACAGCGCGGCGGCGAGGCCGAAGCTCGCCGCGACCGCCATGGAGCGCTTGGCGAACTCGGTGTGGCGGCCCCGGAGCAGGTACCAGGCGCTGACCGACATCACGAACATCGCGCCCGTGACGTAGCCGGCGCTGACCGTGTGCACGAACTTCGCCTGCGCGACCGGGTTGAACACCACCGACATGAAGTCGGTGATCTCCATGCGCATCGTGTCGGGATTGAAGACGGCGCCGACAGGATGCTGCATCCAGCCATTCGCGACCAGGATCCAGAGCGCCGAGAAGTTGGCGCCGAAGGCGACCAGCCAGGTGACGCAGAGATGCCCGACCTTGGACATGCGGTCCCAGCCGAAGAAGAACAGGCCGATGAAAGAGGCTTCGAGGAAGAACGCCATCAGGCCTTCGATGGCCAGCGGCGCGCCGAAGATGTCGCCGACGTAATGGCTGTAATACGACCAGTTCATGCCGAACTGGAACTCCATGACCACGCCGGTGGCCACGCCCATGGCAAAATTGATGCCGAAGCAGGTGCCCCAGAAGAGCGTCATGCGGCGCCAGATCTCGCGCCCGGTCATAACATAGACGCTCTCCATGATCGCCATCAGGAAGGAGAGCCCGAGCGTCAGGGGGACGAAGAGGAAATGATACATAGCCGTGGCTGCGAATTGCAGCCTCGACAGCGTAACGACATCGATATCAATCATGGCCTATACCTTCTGAGTCGCCAGGCTTTCACAGCTAGGGTGGCAGTAGGCTCTCATCATTGAGCGAAATCAATGCATCGAGATTACACGTGCGGTTGATTGGCACAGGAGGCCCTCAAATTGCTTCCGACACGGTAAATTCCACCTCATGAGCATCATCGATTCCACGCCGGCGGCGCCCAAGGCTGCGCCGTCACGCGAGATCAAGTGGCTGAGGCGTCAGGGGCGCGTCGGGCGCGGCGCGCTTGGGCTGGCCGTGATGGTCCCGCTCGTCAGCGCCTGTCTGACCGTCACGCAGGCCTATTGGCTGGCGATGATCCTGCACCGGGCGATCGTCGATCAGGTGCCGGCCGCGAGCCAGGTCCCCGCCATCACCGCGCTCGGCGGCATGATTCTCGCGCGCGCCGTCCTGGCCTGGATCGGCGAGGCGGCGGGAATCCGGGCGGCCGAGGATGTCAAGCAGGCGGTGCGGCGCCAGCTCTTCGCCGACCTGATGCGCCGAGGGCCGGACTGGATGCGCCAGCGCGCCTCCGGCGAGCTCGCGAGCCAGATCCTGGACCAGGTCGAGGCGCTGGACGGCTATTTCGCGCGTTTCGTGCCGGCGATGATCGCCGCCGGGCTGGTGCCGGTCGCCTTCGCCGTCGTGCTGATGCCGGTCGATCTGGTGGTCGGCCTGCTGCTGCTTCTCACCGCGCCGCTCATTCCCGTCTTCATGGCGCTGGCTGGGTGGGGCGCCGAGGCGGCGAGCCGCCAGCACCTGACGGCGCTGGCGCGGCTGTCCGGCCTGTTCGCGGACCGGATTCGCGGCCTCGTCGTCCTGAAACTGTTCGGCCGGGCCGAGGACGAGATCGCCCGCGTGCGCGGCGCCAGCGACGAGTTCGCCGTCCGCACCCTGGCCGTGCTGCGCATCGCCTTCCTCTCGTCGGCGGTGCTGGAGTTCTTCGCCGCCCTCGGCGTCGCCGGCGTCGCGCTCTATGTCGGTCTCACCTATCTCGACATGATCGATCTCCGGGGCAGCGCGCTCGGCTTGCAGGCGGGCCTGTTCTGCCTGCTGATGGCGCCCGAGGTTTATCTGCCGCTGCGGACGCTCGCCGCCCACTATCACGACCGCGCCAACGCCAAGGCGGCCGTCGCCAACATCGAGGCCGCCTTCGGCGCGCTGCCAGAGGCCGCGCCGTCCCCCGCGACCTCCGCGCCAGTCGGCGCGCGGCTGGCGGGCCGTCGCGCACTCGCCGTGGCGGCGGTCGATCTGACGGTCGAGACGCCGGAACGCGGCACGATTCTCTCCAGCGCGACCTTCGAGATCGGCGCCGGCGAGACCGTCGCGCTGCTCGGGCCGAGCGGCATTGGCAAATCGACGCTGATCGAGGTTCTGGCCCGACTGCGCGGCCATTCCGGCCGGGTCGAGATCGACGGCATCGCGCTCGATGCGATCGAGGAGGGCGCGCTGCGCCGCAAGGTCGCCGTCCTCGGCCAGCGACCGCGCCTGTTCCACGGCACGATCGCGAGCAACATCCGGCTCGGCCGCCCGCATGCGAGCGACCGGGAAGTGCGCGAGGCGGCGGAGCGCGCCTGCGTGCTCGATTTCGCCGACCGCCTGCCGGAGGGACTGGACACGCCCGTCGGCGAGCGGGGCAGTGGCCTATCGGGCGGCGAGGCCCAGCGCGTCGCGCTCGCCCGCATCTTCCTGCGGGATCCCGGCCTGATCCTGCTCGACGAGCCGACGGCCCATCTCGATGCCGAAACCGAGGCGCGTGTCGTGCAGGCGATCCTTGCCTTCGCCTGGGGCCGCTCGCTGCTGGTGGCGACTCATTCCATGGCCGTGGCCGAGCAGATGGGACGGATCTGCGTCATCGATGGTGCAGGCCAGATCGTGCCCTTTGAGGCGGCCGCCGCGCTCGAACTCGACGGAGCAGCGTGATGCGTCTGCTGTTCAGCCTTTACCGCGCCCGCGCCGCCGGCCTCCTGCTGGCGCTGGCGCTCTCCTGCCTCACGCTCGTCGCCGGCGTCGCGCTGTTCGGCGTCTCGGGCTGGTTCCTGACCGGCGCGGCGCTGGCCGTCTCGGCCATGAGCTTCGACCTGTTCGCGCCCTCGGCGATGGTGCGCGGCTTCTCGTTCCTGCGCATCGCCTCGCGCTATGGCGAGCGCCTCGCCGGCCACGCCACGACGTTCAAGATCCTGTCGGATATCCGCGTCCGGGTCTTCTCGCGGCTGATCCCGCTCGTGCCGTTCAAGGCGGCGGCCCACCGCACCGGCGATTTCGTCGCCCGCCTGACCGCGGATGTCGAGGCGCTGGACATGATGTTCCTGCAGCTGGTGGCGCCGGTCGCGACCGCGATCCTCGGCGCGGTCGGCCTCGGCCTGTTCCTCGGCTTCGTGCTGCCGGACGCGCTCGTGGCGGCGCTGGTCGGCTTCGCGCTGACCGCGTTGCTGCTGCCGATTCTCATCGTGCTTGCGGGCCGTCGCAGCGGCGCGGAGACCGTGCGGACGGCGGCGGAGTTGCGCGTCGCCGTCCTGGACGGCATCGACGGCCACGCGGATCTCGTCACGCTCGGCGCGACGCGGGAGGCCATCGAGGCGATCGATCGCGCCACGGCTTCGGTGCGCACGGCGCGGCTGCGCCAGTCCTGGCGCATCGCCTGCGGCCCGGCCTTCGTCGTGCTCGGCGCCGGAGCGACCCTGATCGCGACCCTCTGGGCCGGGCTCGGCACGCTGGAAGCCGGCGGTGTCAGCGGGCCGCTGCTGGTGGCGGCGCTGCTGGCCGTGACCGCGATCTTCGAGGTGGCGGGATCGATCCTGCGCGGCGCCGGCCGGCTCGGCGCGACGAGCGCGGCGGCGCGGCGCGTGCAGGCGCTGGTCGACACCGAGCCGACGATCCGGGACCGCGCCGATCCCGTGGCGCTGCCGGCGACGGGGCCGGTCCGCTTCGAGAATATCGGCTTCTCCTATGGGCGCGATCGCTCGATCCTCGCGGGCCTCGATCTCGACATCGGCTTTGGCGAGCGCATCGCCATCATCGGCGAGAGCGGCAGCGGCAAGTCGACCCTGCTCGCCCTGCTGCTGCGGCTCGCGGATGCCGACCAGGGCCGGATCCGGATCGGCGGCGTCGACATCCGCGATGTCCGCCAGGCCGATCTGCACGCCCATGTCGCGCTGCTGTCGCAGGACGCGCCGGTCTTCATCGGCACGATCCGGGACAATCTCAGGATCGCCGATCCGGCCGCCGACGATGCGGCGCTGTTTCAGGCGCTCGAGCGGGCCCGTCTGGCGGAGTTCGTGCGCGGGTTGCCGCAGGGGCTCGGCACGTGGCTCGGGGAATCGGGACAGACGCTTTCCGCTGGCCAGGCGCGCCGCCTCTGCCTGGCGCGGACGCTGCTCTCGCCGGCGAAAGTGGTGCTGCTCGACGAGCCGACCGCCGGTCTCGACCGGCCGACCGAGGCGGCCTTCCTCGCCGATCTGCTGGCGGTGACGGCCGGGCGTACGGTCGTCCTCGCGACCCACGCCGCCCTGCCGGAAGGGGCTGTCGACACGGTCTACCGGCTCGAGAACGGGGCGTTGCGCCGGAACGGCTGATCAGCGCCGGTGCGAGGCGATGATGCCGGCGGCGAGCGTAGCCAGCGCGGCGCCGGGGTGGTCGTCGCCGACCGTCTGCCAGGTGGCGCGGGAGCCTTCGACGAGCAGGAAGAGCTGATCGGCGAGTTGCTCGGGCTCCGCGAGGCCGGAGGCGCGGCAGAGCTGGATCAGCTTGTCGCGATGCTGGCGCGTATGCGCCTCGATCACCTTGCGGCCGGGATGGGCGGGATCGGTGATCTGCATCGAGGCGCTGGCGAGCGCGCAGCCGCTTTCGTTGCCATGCTCGGCATGGTGGGCGATGCGGCAGAGCCAGGCGTTGATCTGGGCCAGCGGATCATCGGGATGCGCCGTCTCGAGCTCGCACCAGATCGCCGAGGTCTCGACGGTCAGGCCGCGCAGATATTCCGCGACCAGCAGGTCTTTCGATTCGAAATGGCGGTAGAGCGTCATCTTGTTGGTGCCGGCCGCTTCGGCGATCGCGTCGACGCCGATGCCATGCACGCCATGGCGGGCGAACAGGGCGCGGGCGGCCAGCAGGATGCGCTCGCGCGGCGGCAGGCCGCGCTCGCTTGCGTTCCGGTGAACAGACTGTTCAGCGCTTTTCGCATCCATCCCGTTTGACTCGATGTTACCCAGTAGTAACATTTAATAATGTTACTCTACGGTATCGACGCATTCCTCCCGGATTTGGGCCGGTTTCCGTAACATAGTGAAGGGAAGACCGATGACCAACATCCTTTTCGTGACCTCCAGCCCGCGCGGTGGCGCGTCGCATTCGAGCAAGGTGGCCGAGCGCGTGCTGGCCGATCTCGTCGCCAGCCATCAGGACGCCACCGTGGTGCGCCGCGATCTGGCCGCCAACCCGCTGCCGCATGTCGACGAGGCCTATCTCGGTGCGATGTTCACGCCGCCGGAAGCGCGCACCGACGCGCAGAAGGCCATGGTGGCGCTGTCCGACACGCTGGTCGATGAGCTGGTGGCCGCCGACATCATCGTCGTCGCCTCGGCGATGATCAACTTCACCATCACCTCGACGCTGAAGTCCTGGCTCGATTATGTCGCGCGGGCAGGACGGACCTTCGCCTATGTCGATGGCAAGCCGGTGGGCCTGCTGACCGGCAAGCGGGTCGTGCTGGTCGAGTCGAAGGGCGGCATTTACTCGGAAGGGCCGATGAAGCCGAGCGACTTCCAGCTGCCCTATCTGCGCTACATGCTGGCCTTCCTCGGCCTGACCGATGTCGAGGTGGTCACGGTCGAGGGCGTGAACATCGGGCCGGAGCAGGCGGCGAAGGCGCTGGCCTCGGCCGAGCAGCAGGCGGCCGAGGCGGTGCGCGCCGTCGTGTCCGAGGCGGTCGCCGCCTGATCTCGGGCCCACGCCGGATAGAGGCACGGCCGGATCTCGCGATCCGGCCGTTTCCGTTTTCAGGGGGTGGTCGTCTTGACCTCGACCTGCAGCAGGTCGGGCAGCTTCTGCGGCGCCGTCTCCGCCGTGTCGATCAGCTCCAGCACCGGCACCGGCGTCGCCGGGGCGGCGGTGATGGTCATCGTGCCCGGCGCCTTGATGAAGGCCTGCAGGGCCGGGGCCAGCTTCGCCTGGAAGCCCGGGTTCTTCAGCGCCATCAGGAACAGCGGCAGCGCGCCGGCGATCTGCTGGCGGAACTTGTCCGGCTCGACCTTCATCTTCTTCGCCTGCATGCCGACGGCGCGCTCGACGATGGACTTGTCCTCGATCGCGATCTGGCCCGCGGTGAAGCGCAGCGCGGCGAGCGCCGATTCCAGCTGCTCCGGCGCCTCGATCGCCTGGCGCGTCAGCCCGACCAGCGTCGCGTCCATGGTCAGCGTGGCGAGGTCCTTCACCGCCAGGCGGAAGCCGTCGACCTTCACGCTCTCGTCCGCTTCCCGCCAGGTGACCGCAAAGCCGTAATCCGCTGCCAGCCGATCATAGCCGAGCTCCTTCAGCATCTCGCGCGCGCGGCGGTCGCTCACCTGCGACAGGTCGAGATCCAGGCCGCGGATGTCGGTGGCGATCTTGGTCGGCACCGGGCCGATATAGGCGCCGAGGTCGAGCCGAGCGCGATCGACGGCGCCGAGCCTCTTGCCGGCCTGGACGACGTCGAGATTGACCGCCTCGGCGAAGCCCAGGGTCGGCATCAGAGGCAGCGGATCGAAATCGGTGTCGGTCTCGCTCGCCTGCATCGCCCTGGCCAGATGCTCGAGATCCCCGAAGCGGATGTCGCCGATCGCCAGTCGCTCGGCGCCCAGCGACGACTTGTCCTGCGCGGCGGCGTCGAGGTCGTTGACGCCGATCTCGCCGATGCCGTCGCTCGACAGGTCGTTGATGTGGAAGTCGCCCAGATGGAAGCGCTCGATCTCGGGCGCCGTGACGTCGAGATCATTCAGGCGCATGGCGCCGACGCCGGCGAAACCGAACAGGCCGGCGAGATTGTCGCCGACGAGCCGCGCCATTTCCTCTTCCGGCATGTCCGGCCTGGCGATGAGCGTGTCGAGGAAGTCGCTGACATTGCGCTTCGGCTGGCGCATGCGCAGGTTCTCGACCTCGAACGAGCCGATCCGGACCACGGCGCCGGGCATGTTGATCGTGAAGTTCTTGTAGACCTCGAGCGCCAGCACGTCGCGCCACTTGCCGTCGCCGACGCCGCCGACATAGCGGTCCGGGTCGAACACGGCGATCACCGCGTCGAGGTCGTATTTGCGCGCCTCGATCCGGTCGATGCCGAAGGTCAGCAGCCCGTCGGGCGAGGGCATCTCCTGCTTGACGGGGCCAACCGCGATCTGGTCGATCCTGCCATCCGCCATGCCCTTCAGTTCGTAGCTGCCATAGTCGGCCCGCGACGTTTGGCCCTCGGCGGTCTGGGTCGACTGGATGTTGCCGATGCGGATGCCGTCGATCGAGGTCTTGGCGGCGATCGCCAGCGCCTTCACGCCGGAGGTGAAGGCGCGGTTCGGGTCGAATATGAAATTGGCGAAGCTCGGCACGGCGAGATTGTCGACGCGGATGTCGCGCATCGTCACGTCGCCAAGGTCGCCGATGACGAATTTGCCGTCGTCGGCGCTGAGTTCGAGCGCCTTGAAGCCGCCATTGGCGGTCTCGGCGTAGCCAATGACGCCGAGCGTGCCGAAGCTGATCTCGACCTTGGTCGAAAGCGTCTCGCTGCGGATGGTCAGGTTGCGGAGGGTCGCGGCGCGACGACTCTCGTCATAGCTGAGCTCGGCGAAGCCGGCGACCCAGTTCGGCGAGGCGTCGAGAGCGGCGACCCAGCCACGGATCGCCGTCTCGACCGGCTCCTCGGCATGGGCGGGCAGCGCGGCAGCCATGGCGAGGGCGCTGGTGCCGGCGGCGAGAAGTCGGAGGCGTAGCGAGGGGCGGCTCATCGATGGCTCCATGACAGTCGGGCAAACGGTGCGGTCGGCCCTGGAAATTGCGCCGCGCGGGAGGCATTCGTCCCACGCGGGAAAGAAAAACCGGGCGGTCTGCACCGCCCGGATCCATATCGTTGCGCTTCGGGCGCAGGCGCGAGGCGTGACGCCTCGGATCAGTTGTTCGCCTGGATGTCGACGGCGAGCACGTCCGGCAGCGTCTGCGGCGCGGTCGAGGCGGCGCCGAAGATCTGCATGACCGGGACCGGGTTGCCCGGCGCGGCGGTGATCGTCAGCGACTTCGGGTCCTTCAGGAAGGCGGTCGCGGCGGTGGCGATGCGATCCTGGAAGCCCTGGTTGCCGACCACCGAGAGCAGCAGCGGCAGCGCGCCGGAGATCTGCTCGACGAACTGGTCCGGCGTCGCGCCCATGGCCTTGGCCTGCATGTCGATGATGCGCTGGACGATGCCGGCATTGTCGAAGCGGATGGTGGCGGCGTCGACGGTGGCGGTGGCGGCGAGCTCCGAGAGCTTGTCCGGATCCTGCAGCTTCTCGCGCGGCAGGCCGCCGAAGGTGCCGGTGATCGCCAGCTTGCCGACGTCCTGGCCGTCGAAGCTGATCGAGCGGAAGGTGAAGGTCTTGTTGGCGCCGTCATAGCCGCCGTCGACCGCGACGTCGAAGTTCAGCTTGTCGTAGCCGAGCTGCTCGACCCAGTCCTTGGTCTGCTCGTCCGACTTCAGCACTTCGCCGGGCACGTTGATGCCCTTGATGTTGAGCTGGCCGTCGTTCGGCGCGCCCTCGATGACGTTGCCGAGCGCGACGGTGAAGCTGTCGATGGCGATCGGCGCGGGCGTCTCGGTCGCGGTGACGCTGATCGTCGACACTTCGAGGTTGGAGAACGGCGTGATCTTGGCCTGGGAGTTGATCTCCTTCGGCGCCGGAACGACGGCGTCCTTCACCAGGCCCTTGGCCCAGGTGATGGTCGTCTCTTCGTCGGCGATCTTGCCCGAATCGAAGCTGATGCTCGCCGCGGTGAAGCCGCCGGCGGTGCGCTCCAGCGGGCTCTCGATGACGACCAGCGGGATCGTCACGTCGCCACCGTCCTTCGCCTTGATCAGCACGTTCGACAACGTGACGTTGTCGCCGTCGGCCTTGGCGGCCTCGAACGTGACCTTGGCCTCGTCGCGGGTCTGCGCCGCGGCGACGAAGGCGTCGGCGATCTTCTGGGCATCGGGGGCGGCGAAGGCCGCCGTCGACAGCATCAGCGCCGAGGTAAGCGTGAGGCTGCGCACCGCGAAGCCGGAAACCGACAGGTTCATTATGTCCTCCAAGGAACGAATCGAATGTGCCCGGCAGCTCAGCCAGGCTATGACCGGGAATTATTCTGGACGGAGTTCATGGCGAGAGCAAGAACGCCAACGGCCTCTGTGACCGTGTTCACGCGCGGCGAATAGGCCGATTGCAGGCGTGCGAATCCGGCGCGCCCGTCCGGCCGCTGACAGCGGCGAGGCCAACCCAAGGTGGTTTCAGCGCCGGCTGCTGGAGCAGGCGTTGATGTCCTTCGTGCCGCCCGGGCCGCAGGCGTTGACCGGCTCCATCGCGCGGATGGCCGGCGAGTTCGGATCGCTCGTGCAGCCGGCGGGGGCAAGCACACTGCCGAGCAAGAGGAGGACTGCCAGATAGCGCATGATGATCCGATCGCTTGTTGTCCGACATCAGATAGCGCGCAAGCTCCGCACGGCCAGCCTGGCCGTCCGTATCGGCGGATCTCCCGGATCCGTGTCGTGGCGCGCGGTTCTGTTTGGCAGGGCCCCGATCCGGATCGATGCCCTCGACCGCCTCGTCGTGTCAGCGACGGCTGCTCGGGCAGTCTTCGGCGTCGGAGCTGCCGCCCGGTCCGCAGGCGTTGACCGGTTCCATCGCCTGGATGCCGGGAGCATTCGGGTTGCTCGTGCAGCCGGCGAGGCCGGCGAGCGAGGTACTGATCGCAAGAATGGCCAGGAAAGCGCGCATGGATCTTCTCCTCCGGCGAGGACGCCGATGTCGCCAATATAGCGCACGCGGCTGCCGTGAGGGTAGCGCTTCGAGCAATCGGCGGTGCCCCCCGGTACGAGTGCTACATCACGATCAGGCCGATGCCCTTCAGGAGCTCCGTCGCCTGCGATTTCGAGATGATCGCCTTGCGGAAAAGGCTGGCATCGGCAAGCGTGATCGCCCCGAGGTCGCAGCCGCGCAGGTCGGCGCTTTCGAACTTCGTTGCCCGCAGATTGGCGGAGCGGATCGACGAATCGACGAAGATCGCATGGCGGAAATCCGACCCCGCGAGATCCGCGTCGGCAAAATCCACGCCGTCGATCGTTTCCTTGCGGAAGGAGACGTTGCGCAGCATCGCACCGTTGAGGCGCGAGCGCCGAAACGAAATGCCGATTAGCGCCGCGCCCTGGAAATCGCCTCCAGTCAGCTTGCAGTCCTCGAAGGCGGTGTTGGTCAGGCGCGCCCGCGAAAACTCGGCATTGCTGAAATTGCAGTGGGTGAAGCGCGCCTCCGACAGTTCGGCCCCGGACAGATTGGCCTTCAGGCCGCGGGTGTTGGACCACCGGGAATTGCTGGCGTCGGTGCCGCGGAAGTCGCTGCCGCCGAGGTCGCAATGCTCGAACACGGCCTCCGAGAGATTGAGGCCGGCGAGGTCGCAATCGATCAGGCGGCAATTGACGAAGCGCGCGCCGGCAAGTTGCGTCGCGCCGTCCAGAAGTTTCGTCAGCCGACTGTCGGTGGCGACCAGGTTCTCGATCAGGCGCGGGGATTTGGGCATGGAATCGGACCTCGCTGGCTGGAACATCATTTTACCGTCGCGGTCGGTCTTCCGCCATGCGGGTCGCTTTTCCAATCGGCCCGGCGGCGCGGGAATATCCTTTCGCGGCGGGGAAATGCGGTCGCCAAGCGCGCCGTTTTCCCCTAAGCGGGAGGCGGTCGGCGGTTAGCGAGCGAGAGTTTTCTCCAAGCCGATCAGGATGTTCTGGCCTGTTCTGCCACCGATCGTGCAGCGGGCCGGCGGAACGCGCAGGATGGAGCCACCGATGATCGTCGACGAGCGGACCTACGCCATTCACCCGGCGCATGTGCGGGAATATCTCGATCTCTATGTGCGGGAAGGCATGGAGCTGCAGGTCAGCCATCTCGGCAACCTGATCGGCTGGTTCACCACCGATGTCGGCACGGTGAACGAGGTCGTGCACATGTGGGGTTATGAGGGGCTTGGCGATCGCGAGCGCCGTCGCGCGGCGATGGAGGCCGATCCCGAATGGCAGAAGTTCCGCGCCAAGACCTCGGGCTTCGTCCAGAGCATGCGCAGCCGCATCCTGCGGCCGACCGCCTTCTCGCCGCTGCGCTAGGGATACGCGCCTTGCCGCAGAGCGAAGCCCTCCCGGAACGGGCGCCCGCTTTCGGGCCGGCCGTGGCCGCGCGCCTGTTGCGCCGGCTCGAGACGGTTCTCGGCGCGCTCTGCGTCCTGCTGCTCGTCGCCCTGCTCGGCGTGGTGAGCGTCTCGGTCGTTCTCCGCTACGGCCTGGGCGGCGGCTTCCTCGGCTCGGATGAGCTGGCGGTCTGGCTGAACGTGGCGCTGGTCGCGGCCGGCGCGCCGCTCGCCGTCAACAGCGCGCTGGCGATGCGGCTCGACGTCTTCACGCGGCGGCTGCCGGTCTGGGGGCAGGGCGTCGCGGCGATGCTGGCGGACGCTTTCGTGCTGGTCGCCGGCCTGGTCCTCGTGCTCGGCGGCGTCGAGATCGGCGCGCGGCTCGGCGGCGTCTCGCCGATGCTCGGCCTGCCGGAGTGGATCCGCTTCGCCCTTCTCGGCGCCGGCGGCGGACTGACGCTCGTCACGCTCGGGCTGCAGCGGCTCGCGGAGCGGCGCGGCCCGGGGCTCGTCGTCTCGCTCGCTGTCGCGGTCCTCGTCCATGCCGTGGCGGCGGAACTGCAATTCGCCTCGGCGCTGCCGCCGAGCCTCGTCCTCGGCCTGATCGCGTTTCTCGGCCTCGTCGTGGCGGCGCCGTTGCCGCATGCCTTCCTGGCGGCCGCCTATCTCGCCATTCCCTTCGGCAGCTCGATGCCGGAGCCGGCCATGGTCGCCTCCGTCGTTTCGGGCATGTCGAAATACCTGCTTCTCGCCATTCCCTTTTTCCTTCTCGCCGGAAGCCTGCTGACCACGTCCGGCGTCGCCGGGCGCTTCGTCCGCTTCGCCGCCGCGATGGTCGGCCACCGGCGTGGCGGGCTGGCACAGACGACATTGCTCACCAGCGTGCTGTTCTCCGGCGCGTCGGGCTCCTCGGTCGCTAATGCCGCCTTCGGCGCCACCACCTTCCAGCCCGAACTCGCCAAACGCGGCTATCCGCCGGCCCAGGCCAGTGCGATCGTCGCCGCCACATCGGTGCTCGACAATGTCATTCCGCCCTCGATCGCCTTCCTGATCCTGGCGGCGGCGACCAATCTGTCGGTCGGCAAGCTTCTGGTCGGCGGTTTCGTCGCCGGCGCCGTCATGGCCGTGGCGCTCGCGGTCGCGATCCACCTGACGGCGCGAGCCGAGGGACTTGCGGCGCCCGCGACCGCGCGCGAACGCTGGCGCGCCGCCGCCGGCGCCATCCCGGCCTTCGGCCTGGGCGTCATCGTTGTCGTCGGCATCCGCTTCGGCATCGTCACGACCACCGAGGCCGCCGCGCTGGCGGCGCTCTACACCCTGGGGCTGGGCCTGTTCGGCCGACTTGGCGCGGCAAGCCTCTACGAGGCCTTCCGCCAGGCCGGCACCGAGGCGGCGGCGATCGGCCTGCTGATCGGCACGGCCGCCCCCTTCGCCTTCCTGCTCGCCGTCGACGACATTTCCGGCCTGGTGGCGAACCTCGCCGCGGCTTTCGGCAACGGCCCGCTCGCCGTCCTGCTCTTCGCCAATCTGCTCCTGATCGTCGCGGGGCTGGTGCTCGACATCGGTGCCGCCATCCTGCTTTTCGGGCCGCTCCTGATGCCGATCGCCGTCGCCGCCGGCATCGACCCGATCCATTTCGGCGTCATCCTCGTCGTCAACCTGATGATCGGCGGCCTGACGCCGCCGGTCGGCATGCTGATCTATGTCGTCAGCGGCGTCACGCGGCTGCCCGCCACCGCGCTGTTCCGCGCCGTCCTGCCCTATCTCGCCGCGCTCCTGGTCGCGCTCGCCGTGCTTTCCGCCGGCGCGATCGCCAGCACGCTCCTCGCCCCCCACTAGGAGATTCCGCCATGTTCCGTCTCGGCCGCCGCCAGTTCCTCCGCTCCGCGACCGCGCTCGGCGCCGTGGCGCTTGCAGCGCCGGCGCTGATCGGCCGCGCCGAGGCGGCGCGCACGCTCACCGTCGCCTCGCTGCTCGGCCCCGACAAGCCGGAGACGCTGATCTGGCAGAACATCCGCGATCGCGTCGAGCAGGCGTTGCCGGGCCGGTTCCGCTTCAACATCGTCCAGAACGCGGCGCTGGGCGGCGAGAAGGAGGTGGCCGAGGGGCTGCGGCTCGGCTCGATCCAGGCGTCGCTCTCGACCGTCTCGGCGCTGTCCGGCTGGGTGCCGGAGGCGCAGATCCTGGACCTGCCCTTCGTGTTCCGCGACGGCGCGCATCTGCGCAAGGTGCTCGACGGCGATCTCGGCGCCGAGCTGAAGCGGAAATTCGCCGCCGAGCAGTTCATCGTCGCCGACTACATCAACTACGGCGCCCGCCATCTCCTCGCCAAGGAGGAGATCACCACGCCGGACGAGCTCGCCGGCAAGCGCATCCGCGTCATCCAGAGCCCGCTGCACACCAAGCTGTGGTCCGCCTTCGGCGCCAATCCGACGGCGATCCCGATCCCCGAGACCTACAATGCGCTCTCGACCGGCGTCGTCGACGCGATGGACCTGACCAAGTCGGCCTATGCCGGCTTCAAGCTCTACGAGGTGGTGCCCTGGCTGACCGAGACGGGACATATCTGGGCCTCGGGTGTGGTGATGTTCGCGGCGCCGTTCTGGAATCCGCTTAGCGACGATGAAAAGTCCGTGTTCCAGGCTGCGGCAGCGGCGGGAGCCGCCTATTTCGACGCGCTGATCATCGCCGACGAGGCCGCCTCGATGGAGATCGCGGCGGAGAATGGCGGCCATGTCGTGCAGCCGGAAGACCGCGACGCCTGGGTAGCGGGCGCGCGCGGCGTCTGGCAGGAGGTCGCCGATACAGTCGGCGGCATGGACAGGATCGAGGCGATCCGCGCCGTCACCTGACGACTCCGGTCGGCGGTCCCCGCGGCGAACGAAGTCCTCTTGCTGATCAAAGACTTGGTGTTCTTCTCTGGATCAGGTCGAGAGGCTGAGTTCTGCCTGTCCCGGTGGAAACAGACGTCAACCGGGGCGCACGGCGGGCAACGAGGAGCGCCTCCCGCGAGGCGGGAGGGGCGTTGGTGCATGTCGATCCGGCGCGAGTGTGAACTAACGGCAACCACATGCCGCCGGTCTGCCATTTCGGGCTGGCCGATATTCGTTCGTCCAACTCCGCGGGCTGCAGGTCATGAAGCATGCCTGGGAGGGCGATGAGTTGCGAAACGCCCAACGCACTTCGACCAGGGAACCATCGTTCGAATCTGATCCGCGCGATCCGCCGCGGCGACTCACGCCCAGGCAGTCACATTCGGAGCCGCGACCTGGATTGGTCCGCCAGTTCCCGTCCCATTTCCCACCCGCGCCGCCGCAAACCTTTGGGCAGACGTTCTGGGCTTGCTGGTTGGCAAAGATGTTTCCGGCTGGAACAGACGTTACCCCCTCCGCGAGGCTCGGCGCCGTTGACGACAACAGGCCGAGAACGAAGACGGCAATTAACCAGATTGTCCGTGACATGGTTCAGCCTCCCCATTTGCAAATGCGCCTCTACCGCTCGAACAGAAAATGGTCTGCCCAGCTGTCGGTATTCTTGTCATTGCAGGCGAGATCGAAGTTGTTAGCCCACTATCGCTAACGCGCCGATAGAAGTGCAGATTGCTCTCTTCTGTCAACCGACGGGTCGATGGCGGCGTTCAGTGATCGCCGGCTTGCCAGAGCCGCTCGTCGAAGCGGAACGGCCGCGTACTGGCGATGGCGAGCGTCGCCGCGTCGGGATGAGCCGGGTTCAGCAGCAGGTTGCGGCTTTCCGGCACGATGATGGACGGCACGCTCAGGATCGGCGTGCGCGCCGCGGCGAGCCAGTCATCGCCCAGGGCCTGCGGGTCGTCGGGCAGGGCGGCGAGCGTCTCGATGGCGAGGTCGCCGCATTCGATCGCCGAAAGCACGTAGTCGTCCGGCAGCAGGTCCGGCGTCAGGTCGAGATGCACGCGCACCTCGAGCACGGCGAGCGCCGCCGTCTCGGCCGCGTAGACCATCGCCCGGCCGGGTGAATTCCAGCGACCGCCATAGAGGCGGGCGCCCGTGCCGGAGAGGTCGGCGAAAGGGGCGCGGCTGATCCGCCAGGCGATCATGCCGGGGCCGCTCAGGCGGCGATGCCGTGGCCGATGCGGCCGAGCAGCGTCTCGACCTGCAGCGCGCCTTCCGACGTGTCGAGCAGCGACAAGGGCGTCTCGCCGTCGAGCGCGGCAGTCGGCCGGCGCAGCCAGGTAGCCGCCTTCTGCTGGCTGCCGAAGGTCTCCTCCGCCGCCGCGATGACGCGGGCGGCGCGCATCAACCGGTCGGATTGCTCTGATGTCAGCGTGCCGATCTTCTTCCGGTGCGACAGCGTCTTGCGCGGCAGCACGACCAGGTCGATCTCCGAGAGCGTCATCCGACCCGTGGCGATCACGTGCTCGACCGCCTTCACCGGCAGCCCGCCGCGCACGGCGGCGATCAGGTCCCGGCCGCTGCGCATCGGGATCCCGAGCGCCGCGCCGCCGACGATGTCGAGTGCATGGGTATGGCTCATCACGACCTCCGTCGCTCTCTGGCGATATGCCCGTAAGATAGGTGCATGTGGCCAGGGTGGCAAGGGTGGGATCTAGAACTGGAGCGGGAGCTGTATAGGTTGAGCAAGCGACGGTTTGCCTCTTCCATCTATGATTTTCATGACTTCTTCTCGAGAAGAGGCCAATCGGAACAGTCGATATGAGGCAGTTCTAGGATTAGCTGAAACAAATTGCTGCACTACCGACATAGCTTCCGGAACCAGGCCAATCGCTGATGCGGTGTCTGTCAGTGACGCTCCTCGTCTCCTTAGTAGTTCTCCCACAGCGAAAAGTACGTGAAAGTGGCCCTCAATTATCCACGTCTCCTCAAAGGAGTTCTTCGCCACTGAGCTCTGCCATGCCAGTGCAATTTGCCGCCTCTGTTCAATCTGCTCGTAGCATTTGAACGCTGAAATAATCAGTTCGGCAGTGACTGCATGAGGATTGAATGCATCCGTGTATAAGTTTCCAAATATCTCATTCGACTCTGTCTTGCTTTTTGTCGGCTCTCCACACCAGTAGGAGAGTAGAAGTTGCCCGGCTCTCGCTGAATCAATAATACCTTTCGAAGAAGGAGGCTCGGCTTCGCCCCTTTTTCGTCGATAGAAGTATCCGATTGCTTGAATGCTCTGAGCTAGTCGCAGCTGTATCGGATCGTTAGCGCGTAGGTCTCGCGCAAAGATCCGGCTCTGAGTGTTGCTGGCAAGCGCTATCCGCTCGATAAATTGGTTGTCGGTTGTTTCAATAATCTTGACGGAGAGAGAGCCATCAAGATTAGTAAGTAAGGCGTTTTTGTTTACGTCATGCAAGACGGATGCTGTCTGGCAACCGTTGACAATTTGAGGGTTTACCAACGTTATCGGGTGATGGCCGTTTTGGATAGTGATGATCTGATCGCAAACAATAGTCAGGCCAGAATTCAGGAACCAGAAATCCCCGGCTGATTCTGACAAGAGAGTCGCTTTGATCTCTCTGTTTACGTCATTGTCCAGGCCCAGGAATAGGCGGACATTCTGCCATACAAGGCGCTCGTCAAACTGCTCAGTCTCAGGTGCGGTCAGGAAGGTAGTTATGTCCTTCAAATTTGCGCGTATCAACAGGCCGTGATGGCCATTCTCGTCGATAGAAAGTGCGCCCGCGATAGGCAAAAGCTTTTTGCGAAATCGCGGCTTGGCGGCCCTAACAACCCCGTGTGCCAATTCATATAGCCCATGCTCCATCAAATCGATATTGTGGCGGGCTAAGCTATCTCTCAACCTCTCTCGTTCAGCTTTAGAAAGTGTTGCCTGATTTGAGAATAGGTGAACCTGAATACGGAATATTTCCTCTGAGAGAATTTCCCAGATCTGACGTATCTTTGCGGACAGCCGCCCATTTACGTCTCTGAAAATCTCCTCTCGATGGTACATGAGATCATCGACAAACGAGATGATCTTGTCGATCTCTTCCCCGGGAAATGATTTTCGAGAATTCTTATAGGACTGAACCGTTTTGCATGATCCGAGATGGATAATTCTATTATCAATGTCGATGAAGACGATATCAATCCCACGGTCAGCACCGCCGTCGACGATATGATCAGAAACTTCTGAGGCGGTGATTTGAAACACCGTCTCTGTTACAAGGCGTACAAAGGCCAATCCGCGAGATACATAGTCGCCTTCTCGCTCGCGAATGCCGCTTTCAATCAGTCCGAAGTCGAGAATACTCGACTTCGGCTCATGAACAGCTAGCGAAGCTCCCAATCGTTACCCCTTAGCTACACCCGCTCGTATTTCCACACGTGTCGCACTTCAGGCAGGTGCCGTTGCGCACCATCGTGAAGTTACCGCATTCGGTGCAGCTTTCGCCCTCATAGCCCTTCATCCGCGCGATCGCGACCTGCTCGGCCGCCTTCGGCTTCGGCTGGGCGGCGGCCGGCGTCGCGACCGGCTCGGCCTGGCCGACGGAAAGCTCCGTCTCGCTCGCCACGTCGCGCTTGAAGGCGGTGGCGGCCGCGCCGCCGATCGAGGTGGTGCGCAGCGTCGTCACGGTCGAGCCGGTGGTCGCCGGGGCCGTTGCGGCGCCCTTCGATTCCCCCATGCGGTCGACGAGCTTGAAGCGCTCGGTCTTGCCGCGGACGAGGCCATGGCTGACCGGGGCCGGCTTCGACGTCGGCTGGTCGCCGCCGCCGAGCGTCGTCGCATTGTTGTCCTCGGGCAGAACGTGGGCGAGGTCGTTGCGGCCGAGATAGGACACGGCGAGCTCGCGGAACACGTAGTCGAGGATCGAGGTGGCGTTCTTGATCGCCTCGTTGCCGGTGACCATGCCGGCCGGCTCGAAGCGGGTGAACACGAAGGCCTCGACATACTCTTCCAGCGGCACGCCGTATTGCAGGCCGAGCGAGATGGCGATGGCGAAGTTGTTCATCATCGCGCGGAAGGCGGCGCCTTCCTTGTGCATGTCGATGAAGATCTCGCCGAGGCGACCGTCGCGATATTCGCCGGTATGGATATAGACCTTGTGGCCGCCGACATTCGCCTTCTGGGTGTAGCCGGTGCGACGGTCGGGCATGCGCTCGCGCTTGCGGACCTCGCGCTCGATGATCCGCTCGACGATGCGCTCGGCGATCTGTTCGGCGCGCGCCGCGGCGGGCTTCGCCACCAGAGCCTCGACCGCGTCCTCGGCGTCGTCCTCGTCATCGGCGAGGAGCTGCGAATTGAGCGGCTGCGACAGCTTCGAGCCGTCGCGATAGAGCGCGTTCGCCTTCAGCGCCAGCTTCCACGACAGCATGTAGGCGTTCTTCGCGTCCTCGACGGTCGCGTCGTTCGGCATGTTGATCGTCTTGGAGATGGCGCCCGAGATGAAGGGCTGCGCCGCCGCCATCATGCGGATGTGGCTCTCGACCGAGAGATAGCGCTTGCCGAGCTTGCCGCAGGGGTTGGCGCAATCGAACACGGCGTAGTGCTCGGTCTTCAGGTGCGGAGCGCCCTCGAGGGTCATCGCGCCGCAGACATGGATGTTGGCGGCCTCGATGTCCTTCTTGGCGAAGCCGAGCGCCGGCAGCAGCTCGAAGGCCGGGTCGTTCAGCTGTGCGTCGGTGAAGCCGAGCCCCTTCAGGAAGTCCTCGCCGAGCGACCACTTGTTGAAGACGAACTTGATGTCGAAGGCCGAGGCGAGCGAGCCTTCGAGCTTCTCCAGAACCTCGTCGGTGAAGCCCTTGGCCTTGAGCGAGGTGTGGTTGACGCCCGGCGCCTGGCGGAGCGACGCGTGGCCGACCGCATAGGCCTCGATCTCGGCGATCTGGTGCTCGGCATAGCCGAGCGTCTGGAGCGCTTCCGGCACGGCGCGGTTGATGATCTTGAAGTAGCCGCCGCCGGCGAGCTTCTTGAACTTCACCAGCGCGAAGTCCGGCTCGATGCCCGTCGTGTCGCAATCCATGACGAGGCCGATCGTGCCGGTCGGCGCGATCACGGTCGCCTGCGCATTGCGGTAGCCGTGCTGCTCGCCGAGCGCCAGCGCCTTGTCCCAGGCCGCCTTGGCGTGCTCGCCGAGGCGGGCATCCTTCAACGAGGCGTGGTCGAGCGGCACTGGCAGGACCGACAGGCCCTCATAGCCCGTGGCCTCGGCATACGCCGCGCGGCGATGGTTGCGGATGACGCGGAGCATCGGCTCGCGGTTCTTGGCGAAGCCGGGGAAGGGGCCGAGCTCCTTGGCCATCTCGGCCGAGGTGGCGTAGGCGGTGCCGGTCATGATCGCGGTCAGCGCGCCGCAGATGGCGCGGCCCTCGGCCGAGTCATACGGAATGCCGGCGGTCATCAGCAGGCCGCCGATATTGGCGTAGCCGAGGCCGAGCGTGCGGAACTCGTAGGAGAGTTCGGCGATCTCCTTGGACGGGAACTGCGCCATCAGCACGGAGATCTCGAGCACCACCGTCCAGAGCCGGCAGGCATGCTCGTAGCGGTCGACGTCGAAGCTCTTGTCCTCGTTGCGGAACTGCAGAAGGTTCAGCGAGGCGAGGTTGCAGGCGGTGTCATCGAGGAACATGTACTCCGAGCACGGATTGGACGCGTTGATGCGACCGGATGCCGGGCTGGTGTGCCACTCGTTCATCGTGGTGTTGAAGTGCAGGCCCGGATCGGCGGAAGCCCAGGCGGCGTGGCCGATCTGCTCCCAGAGGTCGCGCGCCTTCAGCGTCTTGGCGATCTTGCCGTCGGTGCGGCGGATCAGCTTCCAGTCGCCGTCATTCTCGACCGCGCGGAGGAAGTCGTCCGAGATCGAGACGGAGTTGTTCGAGTTCTGGCCGGAGACGGTCAGGTAGGCTTCCGAATCCCAGTCGGTGTTGTAGGTCGGGAACTCGATGTCGGTGTAGCCCTGCTTGGCGAACTGGATGACGCGCAGGACGTAGTTCTGCGGCACCAGCGCCTTCTTGGCGGCGCGGATCTCGCGCTTCAGCGCCGGATTCTTGGCCGGGTCGTAGCAATCGTCGCCCGAGCCCTCGCAGTTCACGCAGGCCTTCATGATGGCCTTGAGGTGCTGCGCGTTGATCTTCGAGCCGGTGACGAGGGCGGCGACCTTCTGCTCCTCGTGCACCTTCCAGTTGATGTACTTCTCGATGTCGGGATGGTCGGCGTCGACGACGACCATCTTGGCGGCGCGGCGCGTCGTGCCGCCCGACTTGATGGCGCCCGCCGCGCGGTCGCCGATCTTCAGGAAGCTCATCAGGCCGGACGACTTGCCGCCGCCGGAAAGCTTTTCGCCCTCGCCGCGCAGGGCGGAGAAGTTGGAGCCGGTGCCGGAACCGTACTTGAACAGGCGCGCCTCGCGGACCCAGAGGTCCATGATGCCGCCCTCGTTCACCAGGTCGTCGGAGACGGACTGGATGAAGCAGGCATGTGGCTGCGGATGCTCATAGGCGGTCTTCGACTTGACCAGCTTGCCGGTCTTGAAGTCGACGTAGAAATGGCCCTGGCTCGGACCGTCGATGCCATAGGCCCAGTGCAGGCCGGTGTTGAACCACTGCGGGGAGTTCGGCGCCACCTTCTGGGTCGCCAGCATGTAGCGGTGCTCGTCGAAGAAGGCCTGGGCGTCCTCCTCCGTGTCGAAATAGCCGCCCTTCCAGCCCCAATAGGTCCAGGTGCCGGCGAGACGATCGAACACCTGGCGCGAATCGGTCTCGCCGCTGAAGCGTTCCTTCTCGGGCAGCGCCGCGAGCGCCTTCTCGTCGGCGACCGAGCGCCAGATGAAGGACGGGACGTCGTTCTCCTCGACGCGTTTCAGGCGCGCCGGCACACCGGCCTTGCGGAAATATTTCTGGGCGATGATGTCGCTCGCGACCTGGCTCCAGGTGGCCGGCACGGCGATGTTCTCGAGGCTGAAGACGATCGAGCCGTCGGGATTGCGGATCTCGCTCTTGGTGGTTCGGAACTCGATCCCGGCATAGGCAGACTGGCCCGCTGTCGTGTAGCGCCGTTCGATCCGCATCGTCTCAAGCCCCTTGTGTGCAAGCGGCGCACCCAGTCGCGCCGCCGGCCGGACCTCAAGCCCGGCTCTGTCCCTTGTTCAACGCATTCCACGCGGATGGAGGTTCTAGCCGTCCATCATCTTGTGCTCAAGATACGCTGAAGCTCTAAATATAGTGTCTACACACGGAATGTCACGTCGCCGCGAACGCCCGATCCGCAACACAATAGGGCGCCGGCACGGCGAAGGGAGTCTACCCGTCCGCCGTTTGCCGAAGCCGCTATCGATGTTTCTGGAAATCCGGGCCGAGCGGCCCAGGGCGCATTCCAACTCTAGGCGGAAATTAGTCCGAGTCCGACAAAAGCGTCAAGGAATAGTGGCGGTGGATAGTTTGCTGGCTAGATCTGGACATCGCGCCGCCGATCGGCATCGCCGGGGCCCCGTCGTCGGCGCTGGAGCGGGAGTTGCAGGATTAACAAAGCCTTACTCGATGGGTGTGGCCGCTCGACCACCCCGAGGGGCCGCCTGGGCGCCCCGCGCCTTATCCTCAATCTCCACAGACCGAGCGAATCGCGTCGACTGTGGCCGGCGCGATCTTGAAAATCGGAAACCGCAGGAACCGGCCAAGATGGCGCGGAAGAGGGGCGGGAACGGGTCGCGGCGGGCGGAGCGCCGCGCCGCGAATCGCCGCGCCGGGATGTCCCTGTGGCCTGAAAAGCAGAAAGCCCTCCGCGGGGAGGGCTCTCGAAAACGTGATGCTGCGCCGGTTGGCGGGGCGGGCGCGCTATTGCGGCGTCCAGGCCTCGTAGTCGCCGGTCGAGCGCGGACGCTGGTCGGCGCCGACGATCGATCCCTTGGGGCGGTAGGCGGCGGCCGAGCCGGTCAGGTTGGCGACATGCGGCTTCTGCCAGGCGCGGGGCGTGTAGCTGGTCTTGGTCGGCGGGTTCTCGACGCGGTGATGCATCCAGCCGTGCCAGCCGGGGGGGATCGCCGACGCCTCGGCATAGCCGTGGTAGACGACCCAGCGCCGCTCGGGGAAACCGCCGGCGGTGCAGGCCTTGTCCGGCGTGCGGTAATAGGTGTTGCCGAGTTCGTCCGTGCCGACCTTCTCGCCCTTGCGGCGGGTGAACCAGCGCGTGCCCATGGTCTGGCCGTTCCACCAGGTGAACAGCTCGGTCAGGAACCAGCCCATTTGTGACCCTCATCTCGACAATTCGTTGCCCTGCTTATGCAGCCGCGGCGCCGGCAAGTCAAAGGCTACGGCGGATTTCGCGGGGGCTTCGCACCCTTCTTGCGCGCATCCGTCGCGGCTGCGCCGAGGCCTCCGGCGGCGAAACGGCGGCTGGGGCGCCAACGGAAAAGGCCCGGCAGGTGCCGGGCCTCTTCTTGTCTCGTGATCGCCGTGCGCGTTCTCAGAAGAACGAGCGGCGCTGCCACCAGCCGCCACGCTTCGGGCGGTCGTCCTCGGGCTGGGACTCGACGACCGGAGCGGGCGCCGGCGCCGCCTCGACGGGTTCCGCCGTCGCGGCCTCTTCGGCCACGCCGGTGTCCTCGGCGGCGATCGCCTCTTCCGAGACGACCGTCAGGTCGGGCCGCTCGTCGGCCGGGGCGTCGTCCTCGTTGTCGCCGAGCTCCGGCATGTCGAGCGCCGGCTCGTCGCCGATCTCGTCCAGGAAAGGCTGGCTCATGTCGCCGATGTCGGCGACCGGGATGTCGGCGGCGATCAGGCGCTCGCCGGCATCTTCCGGCTCGACATCGCGAATGCCGTGCTCCTCGACCTCGACGAAGCCCTCGGAGATGACCTCGCCGGTTTCGTCGAGCTCCAGCGCATGGCCTTCGGCCGCGCCTTCACCCTCGCCCTCGGCGCTCTCGCCTTCACCCTCGGCACCACGACGACCGCGACGACCACCGCGGCGGCCGCGACGACGGCGACGGCGGGGCTCGCCGTTCTCGTCGTGATCCTGGCCTTCACCGTCGCCATCGGCTTCGGCGCCTTCGTCGGAAGCTTCGTGAGCGGATTCGTCACCGGCGGTGTCCGCCGACTCGCCATCCTCATCCTCGTCGCCCGCTTCGCCGGCCGAGGCATCCTGGCTCGAGCCAGCCTCGCCGCCGCGACGGCGGCGACGGCGACGGCGCTTGCGGCGACCGCCTTCATCGGCGCGCGCGGCCTCTTCCTCACCAGCTGCCTCGACCTCGGTCTCGTCGGCGGCGATCTCCTCGATCTCTTCCTCGACCGGATGGACCGTGTCGGGATGGACGATCGGCGAGGGCAGGGCAGCCGGCGCGCTATCGCGCGGCGCGACGGCCTCGCCCCGCTCGAGCACATAGTGCTGGGCGGAGTTGACGTTCTCGTCGGCGAGCACGGTGATGGCGATGCCGAAGCGCGCCTCGATCTCGGCCAGGTGGTTGCGCTTCTGGTTCAGGATGTAGAGCGCGACGACGGTCTTGGTGCGGATCGTCAGGTTGTGCGTGGCGCTCTTGAGGAGGTTGTCCTCGAGCGAACGCAGCACATGCAGCGCCACCGAAGCCGGCGCGCGGACATAGCCGGTGCCGTGGCAGTGCGGGCAGGTCTCGACCGAGCTCTCGACGACGCCGGTGCGCAGGCGCTGGCGCGACATCTCGAGCAGGCCGAAATGCGAGATCCGGCCGACCTGGATGCGGGCGCGGTCGTTCTTCAGCGCGTCCTTGAGCTTGCGCTCGACCGCCCGGTTGTTGCGCTTCTCCTCCATGTCGATGAAGTCGACGACGATCAGGCCGGCGAGGTCGCGCAGGCGGAGCTGGCGCGCCACCTCCTCGGCGGCCTCCAGGTTCGTCTGGTAGGCGGTGTCCTCGATGTTGTGCTCGCGCGTCGAGCGGCCCGAGTTGACGTCGATCGCGACGAGCGCCTCGGTCTGGTTGATGACGATGTAGCCGCCGGACTTCAGCGTCACCTGCGGCGAGAACATCGCGTCGAGCTGCGCCTCGATGCCGGTGCGGGCAAAGATCGGCTGGCTCTCGCGGTAGGGCTGGACGTTCTTGGCATGGCTCGGCATGAGCATGCGCATGAAGTCCTTGGCCTCGCGATAGCCTTCGTCGCCGGCGACGAGAACCTCGTCGATGTCCTTGTTGTAGAGATCGCGGATCGACCGCTTGATCAGGCTGCCTTCCTCGTAGACGAGCGTCGGTGCGGCCGAGCGCAGGGTCAGCTCGCGGACGTTCTCCCAGAGGCGCAGCAGATATTCGAAGTCGCGCTTCACCTCGGCCTTGGTGCGGCTGGCGCCGGCGGTGCGGAGGATGACGCCCATGCCTTCCGGCACCTCGAGGTCGGCGGCTACCTCCTTCAGGCGCTTGCGGTCGGCGGTGTTGGTGATCTTGCGCGAGATGCCGCCGCCCCGCGCCGTGTTCGGCATCAGGACCGAGTAGCGGCCGGCGAGCGACAGATAGGTGGTGAGCGCGGCGCCCTTGTTGCCACGCTCTTCCTTGACGACCTGGACGAGCAGCACCTGGCGGCGCTTGATCACTTCCTGGATCTTGTACTGGCGGGCGCGGGCACGGCGCCGTTCCGGCAGCTCCTCGAGCGCGTCCTCGGCGCCGACCGTGTCGACGGCGTCCTCGTCATGCTCTTCGTCGCCGCCGATCTCCTCGACGCTGTGGTCGGAAGCGGGCGCGTCCAGCTCGGAGTGGTGGTCGTCGTGATGCTCGTCCGACACGGCCTCGGCGTCCGAAGCGGAAGCCTCGGCCGGGGCGTTGTCCTCGCCATGCGCGGCGTCGTCGTGCGACGCCTCGACGGCATGGTCGTCGTGGTGATCGTCGCCATGCGAGCCGGCATCCTGCGCCTCGACGTCATGGTGATCGTCGTGATGCGCTTCGCCGTCGTCGTGATGCTCGCCGTCGTGCGCCTCTGCGGTCTCGCCGTCGGCCTGGACCTCGCCCGAGCGCATCTCGTCGGCCGCCTTGGCGGCGGCGGAGCGGCTGCGCCGGCGTCCGTTCTTCGCCTTGGCGGCGGCGCGCTCCTCGGCCTCGCGCTCTTCCTGCTCCTCGGCCTCGATCAGCGCCTGACGGTCGGCGACCGGAATCTGGTAGTAATCGGGGTGGATTTCGGAGAAGGCGAGGAAGCCGTGGCGGTTGCCACCATATTCGACGAAGGCCGCCTGCAGCGAAGGTTCGACGCGGGTGACCTTGGCGAGGTAGATGTTACCGCGCAGCTGCTTGCGGCTGGCGGACTCGAAGTCGAACTCCTCGACCCGGCTGCCGCGCACCACCACGACCCGGGTCTCCTCCGGGTGGGTGGCATCGATGAGCATCTTGTTGGCCATATTGGAAAGTCTCCATGGCCCGCCCGCGCAAGACTCCGGCCGGCGCAAGGCGCCGATGCCGTGATGATCGCGAGCGAACCGTAATGGGGGAAAATGAACCTGCGCGTGCCAGCGCCAGCACCGTCGACACCACGCGGCCGGCGAGGGCCGGTCCTGGTTTGGCGTGACGGTCGGGGGTCGGCAGAAACATGGGTACGCGCTTTGAGCCTCTTGAAGAACTGACCGCCGGGGCGAACCCCGACGGGAACTCGGCCGCGAACGCTTCCGCGCCACCGCCGCCGGACCGCAGGCTCCTGCATCGTGCGCTCTGATGAAGAGAAGAGCTGCACGAACCGGATCCCTGTCCCCATCCCCTGGCCGTGCACCAAAGTGACCAGAACACCCTCGATCGGCGCGGCCAGATAACGTGGCCGGTCAACTCCGCGTGCTCCTCGGTACGTGCCGATCACGCAACGTAAGGCGGCAAACCGGCCGGAGGATGAATTCCGTAGTCTCCTTTTATGGAAGGCGGCGATTCTTGGCAAGGATATTGGGCGGGCCCCGCCCTCGGCCGGCCATGTCGCGGCGAGGCCGGGGTGGCCTCGCATTGTGGACGAGCGGCATTCGATCCGTTCTGGTTATCGCCCCTTAACCATTGCATCCTAATCGTCTAGAGAACCGGATATCGGGGCGAGGTGGGGCTGGCACCGGACGACACGAGCAGATGCAGGCAGCAAGAAGCGTAGCCGTCGATCGCAGGATCAGGCGTGGGATGGGGCTGGGAGCCGGCAGGCTGCTCGCCACGGGAATTGTCTTGCTGTCTATCGCCTGGCCGGCGTCGGCGCAGTCGCCGTCGCCGCGGCTCGCCCTGAACGAGGATGTCGCCGAGGTCGGCGTCGCCGCCGCCGAGGGCTCGGCGCTTTCCGGCGATGTCTCGCTTAAGGAGGGCATCGCGCCTGAGGCGGGGGAGGGCGCCCCGGCCGTCGCCGGCCCGATCGTCGCCCGCGAGGCGCGGGTCGTCGGCGACGGCGCGCGCACCCGCTTCATCATGGACCTTTCGGGGCCGGCCGCCGTCTCTGTCTTCATGCTCGACGAGCCCTATCGCGTCGTCGTCGACCTGCCGGAAATGCACTTCGAGCTGCCGGCCGAGACCGGCAAGAGCGGCAAGGGGCTCGTCTCCGCCTTTCGCTACGGCCTGATCTCCGCCGGCAAGTCGCGCATCGTGCTCGATGCCACGGGGCCGGTCGCGGTCGACAAGGCGTTCGTGCTGCCGGCCGAGAAGGGCCAGCCGGCGCGGGTCGTCGTCGACCTGGTGCGCAGCACGCGCACCGCCTTCCTCGAGACGCTGCGCGTGTCGCGCGACCGGATGAACGAGGCGCAGAAGGCGGAGGCCCTGCCGGGCCCGGCGCCGAATGACGGCAAGCTGCGCATCGTGCTCGACCCCGGCCATGGCGGCATCGATTCCGGCGCCATCGCCAAGTCCGGCACGCTCGAGAAGCACATCGTTCTCGCCTTCGCCAACCAGCTGAAGGAGAAGCTCGCCGCCAATCCGCGCTATGAAGTGACCATGACGCGGACGGACGACAGCTTCATGCCGCTGCGCGGCCGGGTACAATTCGCGCGTCAGAAGCACGCCGACCTGTTCGTCTCGATCCACGCCGATTCGTTCTCCGGCGCCGATATTCGCGGCGCCACGGTCTACACGCTGTCGGAGCGCGCCTCCGACCGGATGGCGGCATCGATCGCCGAATCCGAGAACAAGTCCGACATCCTCGCCGGCGTCGACGTGCCGGAGGATACCGACGAGGTCTCCGACATCCTGATCGACCTGGCGCGGCGCGAGACCAAGAATTTCGCCGTCGTCTTCGCCCGCAACGTGATCAAGGAACTGAAGCCCGACGTGCGCCTGTTCAAGCGGCCGCACCAGCAGGCCGGCTTCATGGTGCTGAAGGCGCCGGACGTGCCGTCCGCCCTCGTCGAGCTCGGCTATCTGTCGAATCCGGACGATGAGAAGCTGCTGACCTCGGCCGAATGGCGCGACAAGACGGCGGTGGCGATCAGTCGGGCCATCGACGAATTTTTTCGGTCCAGGGTTGCAGACATGGCCGCTTCGGGGCCGGTGACGCCCCAGGTCGGAGAGCCGTGATGCGACTGTTGCCCGAAGAGCACGGGGCGGTCCGGCGGTGCGCAAACGGTGAGAGCGCCCAAGTTTCTCCACAAATCGACTGGAAGAAACGACTTGTTGGGTCTATCGAAGCCAGACGAACCGGCATTTCGCCCAGGGTCAACGGTCGGTTGTGTCCGGAGCCCGTCGTCGGCCGCGCGAGAAGCGCGAGCGGCGTGGTGCGACATTCGGGGCCCGCGAGGCGACGGATGTCGGACGGGTCAACCAATTTCGAACCGGGGTTCGTCTCGTCGGCCTGAGCTTGTCGCCGGCAAGGCGATCCATCGGGGAACGCGAGCGATATGTTTCTGCGACTGATCGGCTATTTATTCGGGATTGGCGCCGTGTTTTTCTTGGCTGTTGCTGCGGGTGTGGCTTGGTACGTCTCCGGCTTGACGGGCGGTCTGCCGTCGGTCGAGGTGCTGGCGAAGTACGAGCCGCCGGTGATGACGCGCATCCATGCGTCGGACGGCCAGCTGGTCGGCGAATATGCCCGCGAGCGTCGCCTCTACCTGCCGATCCAGGCGATTCCGGACCGGGTGAAGGCCGCCTTCATCTCGGCCGAGGACAAGAATTTCTACCAGCATTCCGGCATCGACTATTACGGCATCGCCCGCGCCGCGCTGCAGAACGTCTCGGCGCTGTCGTCCGACCGCCGCCTGATCGGCGCGTCGACGATCACCCAGCAGGTCGCCAAGAACTTCCTTCTGACCAACGAGCGCTCGCTCGACCGCAAGATCAAGGAAGCGATCCTGTCGCTCCGCATCGAGCAGGCGAACTCCAAGGACAAGATCCTCGAGCTCTACCTGAACGAGATCTTCCTCGGCCTCGGCTCCTATGGCGTCGCCGCCGCCTCGCTCGCCTATTTCGACAAGTCGGTGCACGAGCTGACGCTCGCCGAGGCGGCCTATCTGGCGGCGCTGCCCAAGGGCCCGAACAACTACAACCCGTTCCGCTATGCCGACCGGGCCATCGAGCGCCGCAACTGGGTGCTCGAGCGCATGGTCGACAATGGCTTCGCCACCGCCGACGAGGCCGAGGCCGCCAAGGCGCAGCCGCTCGGCGTCAAGACGCGCGTCACCAGCCCGCACATCTTCGCCGCCGACTACTATGTCGAGGAAGTGCGCCGGCAGCTGATGCAGATGTATGGCGAGAAGGCGCTCTATGACGGCGGCCTCTCGGTCCGCACCTCGCTCGATCCCGGCCTCCAGGTCATGGCGCGCCAGGCGCTGATGAACGGCCTCGTCGCCTTCGACGAGCAGCGCGGCTGGCGCGGCCCGGTGAAGAACGTCGCGATCGAGGGCGACTGGGGCGTCGCGGTGGGCGCGGTTCCAGCTCTGAGCGACATCATCGAATGGCGCCTCGCGATCGTCACCGCCGTCGACAAGGACGAGGCACAGATCGGCCTGCAGCCCGGCCGCGACGGCTCGGGCAAGCTGCTCGCCGACCGCGAGACCGGCGTCATCCCGTTCGCCGAGATGAAGTGGGCCAAGCCCGCCGGCAAGAAGCTGACCGGCGCGAGCGACGCGCTCGCCGTTGGCGACGTGGTCTATGTCGAGCCCGCCGACGGCAAGCCCAACGCCTACCGGCTGCGCCAGGTGCCGGCGATCGGCGGCGCCATGGTCGTGATGGATCCGCATACCGGCCGCGTGCTGGCGCTCGACGGCGGCTTCTCCTATGCGGAGAGCCAGTTCAACCGCGCCACCCAGGCCCAGCGCCAGCCGGGCTCCTCGTTCAAGCCCTTCGTCTATGCGGCGGCGCTCGACAATGGCTACACGCCGTCCTCGGTCGTGCTCGACGCGCCGATCGAGATCGATCCGGGCTATGGTCAGCCGATCTGGCGGCCGGAAAACTACGCCCAGAAGTTCTATGGCCCGTCGACGCTGCGGGTCGGCATCGAGCAGTCGCGTAACGTCATGACCGTGCGTCTGGCGCAGGACATGGGCATGCCGCTCGTGGCCGAGTATGCCAAGCGCTTCGGCGTCTATGACAAGCTCGGCCCGTATCTGCCGAACTCGCTCGGCGCCGCCGAGACGACGGTCCTGAGGATGGTCTCGGGCTATGCCGTGTTCGCCAATGGCGGACGCCAGGTGAAGCCGACGCTGATCGACCGCATCCAGGACCGCTTCGGCAAGACGATCTTCAAGCATGAGGAACGCGTCTGCGAGACCTGCGCCGCCGACCAGTGGACCCACCAGGACGAGCCGGTCATCGAGGATAATCGTGAGCAGGTGCTCGACCCGATGACCGCCTACCAGGTCACCTCGATGCTCGAGGGCGTGGTGCAGCGCGGCACGGCGACCGTCCTGAAGCAGGTCGGCAAGCCGCTCGCCGGCAAGACCGGCACCTCGAACGACTACAAGGACGCCTGGTTCATCGGCTATTCGCCCGATCTCGTCGTCGGCGTCTTCATCGGCTACGACAACCCGCGCCCGATGGGCCGCGGCATGACGGGCGGCGAGATGGCCGCGCCGATCGCCGGCGATTTCTTCAAGCTGGCGCTCGCCGACAAGGCCGCCGTGCCGTTCCGCGTTCCGGAAGGGCTGACGCTGATCCCGATCGACCGCAAGACGGGCATGCGCGCCAATGCCGGCGCGCCGGGCACGATCCTCGAGGCCTTCAAGCCGGGCACCGGTCCGCCGGACACCTATTCGATCATCGGCCAGAGCGACTCCTATGGCGATCCGGCCCCGCCCGACGCCGGAGCGGCGATGTCCGGCACAGGCGGATTGTACTGATCAAAACGGGCCGCGGCTTCCCTCCGCGGCCCGCTCTCTTTTGCAGTGAGTGTTGAGTGAGATGACGAGTGGCTGGCGGCCGATGCGGCCGGACGATCTGGCGGCGGTCGAGGCGATCGCGGACCGCGTGCACGAGGCCTATCCCGAGGATCCGGCGGTGTTCGCCGAACGACTCCGCCTCTGGCCCGAGGGCTGCCTGATCTACGAGCGCGACGGCGTTCCGATCGCCTATGTGCTGAGCCATCCCGGCCGCGCCTTCGCGCCGCCGGCGCTGAACGCTCAGCTCGGCGCGCTGCCGCAGCCGCCGACGACCTACTACATCCACGATCTCGCCCTGCTGCCCGAGACGCGCGGGCAGGGCGCCGGTTCGGCCGTCGTCGGACGCCTGCTCGACATCGCGCGTCGGGCCGGCTGTCCCGAGATCTCGCTCGTCGCCGTCAACGACTCGGTCGGGTTCTGGGGCCGGCACGGCTTCCGGCCCGTCGACGTGCCGACCCTGGCCGAGAAGCTGCGCAGCTATGACGAGAACGCGCGCTACATGGTGCGGCCACTCGGCTAGCCAGACCGGCTGCTTCGTTGTCGCCGCTCCCTTGGCGTCCAAAATCCGTGAATGGCGTCGCCCCGGCGGAGGCCGGGGCCCATAAGCACCGGCCCGTCAGGCGGTGGCTCAGCCATCTGGTCGCGGGCTGGAGTGTCTGGATCCCGGCCTCCGCCGGGATGACGGCGGAGGCAGCTGGATCGCGCCCAGGTCTCTCGCGGGAGAGGGGACGCGGCTGGTATGTCGGCCTAGCGGTCGATGCGCGCGGCCTGCGCCGGCGAATAGCGCTCGCCCTGGATGTCGATCGGCGCGATGGCCGCCTCGATCGCCTGCAAATCTGCCTCGCTTAGTTCGATGGCCGCCGCGCCGAGGTTCTCGTCGAGACGGTGCAGCTTGGTGGTGCCGGGGATCGGCACGATCCAGGGCTTCCGCGCCAGTAGCCAGGCGAGCGCGATCTGGGCCGGCGTCGCCTTCCTGGCCGTAGCGATGCGGACGAGTTCGTCGACGATTGCCTGATTGGCCTTGCGCGCCTCGGTCGAGAAGCGCGGCACGGTGTTGCGGAAGTCCGTGCCGACGAAGGTGGTGCTGGCGTCGATGGCGCCGGTGAGAAAGCCCTTGCCGAGCGGGCTGAACGGCACGAAGCCGATGCCGAGCTCCTCGAGCGTCGGCAAGATCGCCTCTTCCGGCTCCCGCCACCATAGCGAATATTCGCTCTGCAGCGCGGCGACCGGCTGCACCGCATGGGCGCGGCGGATGTTCTTCACCCCGGCCTCCGACAGGCCGAAATGTTTCACCTTGCCCTCGCGGATCAGTTCCTTGACCGTGCCTGCGACGTCTTCCATCGGCACGTTCGGATCGACCCGGTGCTGGTAGAACAGGTCGATCCGGTCGGTCCGGAGCCGCTTCAGCGAGGCCTCGGCGACGGCGCGGATATGTTCCGGCCGGCTGTCCATGCCGCTCGTGCCACTGCCGTCGATGTCGATGCCGAACTTGGTGGCGATGACGACCTGGTCGCGGATCGGCGCCAGCGCCTCGCCGACGACCTCCTCGTTCTTATACGGGCCATAGACTTCGGCGGTATCGAAGAAGGTGACGCCATGGTCGAAGGCGGCGCGGATCAGGCGGACGCCGTCGGCGGTGGGAAGCGGCTCGCCGTAGGACATGCTGATGCCCATGCAGCCGAGGCCGATGGCGGAGACCTCGAGGCCGCCACCTCCGAGCTTGCGCTTCTGCATTGTTGGCTTCCTTTCGGGATGTGCCCGCGCCGCGTCGGCGGCGGGCGTGGGGATTCAGTCGGGATAGTCCTCGTCGCGGACCTGTTCGAGCCAGTCGACGGACTTGCCGTCGAGCGCCTCGGCGATCGCGATATGCGTCATCGCGGTGGACGCGGTGGCGCCGTGCCAGTGCTTCTCGCCGGGCGGGAACCAGACGATGTCGCCCGGCGCGATCGCCTCGACGGGACCGCCCTCGCGCTGCGCCCAGCCCCGGCCGGAGACGACGATCAGCGTCTGGCCGAGCGGGTGGGTGTGCCAGGCCGTGCGGGCGCCGGGATCGAAGGTCACGGTGGCGCCACCGACGCGGGCGGGCGCGGTCGTGCTGAACGGTGCATCGATGCGCACCGTCCCGGTGAAATAGTCCGCGGACCCCCGGGCGGAGGGCTGCGAGCCGTTTCGCTTGATGTCCATGCGATGTCCCTTCCTGTCGATGCGGCCGGACAGGCACGCTAGCGCCTTCATGCCGGCGCGATAAGTTGGCATAATGAGCATGTCCCTATGAGGAAGGTTCATGAATGCTGCGTGAGAACGCCAATGACCTCGTCGCCTTTCTCGAAGTGGCGCGCGAACGCAGCTTCACCAGGGCCGCGGCCAGGCTCGGCGTGTCGCAATCGGCGCTCAGCCACGCGATGCGAGGGCTGGAGACCCGGCTTGGCATGCGCCTGCTCGCCCGCACGACGCGGAGCGTCGGGCTGACCGAGGCGGGAGAGCGGCTGCTGCGCGCCGACGCGCCGGCCTTCGAGGACATCGACGCCGAGCTGCTGGCGCTCGGCGCGCTCCGCGACAGGCCGGCCGGCAGCTTCCGCATCACCGCCGGCCAGCACGCCGTCGACACCATCCTCTGGCCGGTGCTCGAGCGATTGCTACCCGACTATCCCGACATCAAGGTCGAGCTCTCCATCGACGCCGCGCTGACCGACATCGTCAGTGAGCGCTTCGATGCCGGCGTGCGGCTCGGTGAGTCGCTCGAGAAGGACATGATCGCCGTGCGCATCAGCCCCGACATGCGCATGGTGCTGCTCGCTGCGCCGTCCTATCTGGCGAAGCACAGGCCGCCCGAGGCGCCGCGCGACGTGACGGCGCACAATTGCATCAATCTCCGCCTGCCGACCTATGGCGGCCTCTATGCCTGGGAGTTCGAGAAGGACGGGCAGGAGCTGCGCGTCCGCGTCGAGGGGCAGCTGACCTTCAACACGCCGTCCAACGTGCTCAAGGCGGCGGCGGCCGGCATGGGGCTCGCCTTCATGCTCGAGGATGCGGCGCGGGACTATCTCGCCGACGGCCGCCTCGTCCGCCTGCTCGAGGACTGGTGCCCGCCATTCCCCGGCTACCACCTCTATTATCCGAGCCGCCGGCAGCCTTCTCCGGCCTTCACGCTGCTGGTCGAGGCGCTGCGCTATCGCGGCTGAGCGTGGCCGCCGCGCGCCGTTGCGCCCCGGACCGGGTTCTGCGACGGTCCTGTCAGGGCGGGCGGCGAAAGGCGCGGTGAGGACCATGTTGGCAAGCTGGCAATTCTGGGCGGTGCTCTCGGCCGTCTTCGCGGCGCTGACCGCGATCTTCGCCAAGATCGGCATCACAGGCGTCGGTTCGGACTTCGCCACCTTCATCCGCACCATCGTCATCCTGGTCACCATCGCCTTCATCCTGACGGTGACGGGCCAGTGGCAGCCCTTCGGCTCGGTGTCGTCGAAGAGCTATGCCTTCCTCGTCCTCTCGGGGCTCGCGACGGGCGCTTCCTGGCTCTGCTATTTCCGCGCCCTGCATCTCGGCGACGCCGCCCGCGTCGCCCCGGTCGACAAGCTCAGCGTCGTCCTGGTCGCCCTTTTCGGCGTCGCCTTCCTCGGCGAGACTCTCTCCTGGCGCAACTGGTTCGGCGTGCTTCTGATCGCCTCCGGGGCGGTTCTGGTGGCCATGCGCGCCTGACGCTGGATGGGTGGCGGATCTCTTTCGTCGGCTTCCTGAGGTCATTCTCGCCGGATGGAGGGCATCCGGCCCTCCGATCGCGGCCTTTTTCGGCGTGCGGCATGAAACTTCATCGATTGGGGGTTGACGCAGCGCCGGCATTGGCGCACCTGACAAGCGTCAAGCCGGCGTCCGCATGCGGACCGGCCCCCACTTGGAACCCCCGCTTCATGTCGAGCGACAGTAGCAGTCGAATAAAGGCGCCGCCCAGGGCCACGATGAACTGATCGCTCGATCGGCTCACTCGGTCTGCCGGCGGCCGATCGGAGTAGAGCCATGGAAGATATCGTCCGCCAGGACGAGGCGACCCTGCGCGCCGAGGCATCGCGCCTCGATCACGAGCACGTCGCCGACGTCGTCGAACGCCTCAACCAGCATGATCCCGAGACCAACGCGGCGCTTCTCGCCGGGCTGTCGGACGAGCGCGTGGTCGAGATCCTCGACCTGCCCGAGTTCGAGGATTCGGGCGAGGTCATCGCCAACCTGCCGCGGGAACGCGTCGCGCGCATCATCGCCGGCATGTCGGCCGACCGGGCGACCGACCTTCTCGCCGAGATCGACGAGCCGCTGCGCTCGCAGCTGATCGCCCGCCTCGACCCGGAGACCCGCAGCGCCGTCTCGCGCCTCGCCGCTTATCCCGAGGGCAGCGCCGGCAGCATCATGACGACCGAGTTCGTCAGCGTGCCGTCCGACTGGACGGTGGCGCAGACGCTTCGGCACATCCGTGCCGTCGAGAAAAGCCGCGAGACGATCTACACGATCTGCGTGCTCGATCCGGCGACGCATGCGCTCGTGCAGGCGGTATCGCTGCGCCGGCTGATCGCCGCCGAGCTCGACGCCAACGTGCTGTCGGCGGGACGCCATCGCCGGCCGATCACCGTCGAGCCGCGCACCGACCGGGAGGAGGTGGCGCAGCTCTTCTCGAAATACGACCTTCTGGCCGTCCCGGTGGTGGATGAGCGTTTCCATGTCGTCGGGATCGTCACGGTTGACGACGTCATCGATACGATCTTCGCGGAAAGCACGGAGGACGTGCAGAAATTCGGCGGCATGGAGGCGCTCGACGAGCCCTACATGGACATCAGCTTCACGAAGATGATGCGGAAGCGGGCCGGCTGGCTCTGCGCGCTGTTCATCGGCGAGATGCTGACGGCGACCGCCATGCAGCATTTCGAGCATGAGCTGGAGCGCGCCATCGTGCTCACCCTGTTCATTCCGCTGATCATGAGCTCCGGCGGCAATTCCGGCTCGCAGGCGACCTCGCTGATCATCCGCGCGCTGGCGCTCGGCCAGATCAAGCTCCGGGACTGGTGGCGCGTCGCGCTGCGCGAGATGCCGAGCGGCCTGACGCTTGGCGCGATCCTTGGCACGCTCGGCATCATCCGCATCAGCGTCTGGCAGCTGCTCGGCTTCTATGACTATGGCGAGCACTGGATGCTGGTGGCGGCGACGGTCGGCGCCGGCCTGCTCGGCATCGTCACCTTCGGCTCGATGGCGGGCTCGATGCTGCCCTTCATCCTGCAGCGGCTGAAGTTCGATCCGGCCAGCGCCTCGGCGCCCTTCGTCGCCACGCTCGTCGACGTGACGGGCCTAGTGATCTATTTCAGCGTCGCCCTGGTCATCCTGAGCGGCACGCTGCTGTAGTCCGCCTGACCGCTAGACCGGGCGCGCGACCGGACGTGGCTTGCCACGGCCGAGGCGCCCGGTCATGCGGAGGCCGCCGCGCATGTTGAGGCCGAGCAGCGCGAGGTTGACCACGCCCGCTGCGATTTCGGCGACCTGCACGGCCCAGAAGGTTGGATCGAACGCGCCGTGCTGGGCCTTCCAGTTCAGGAACAGCGCCGCCGGAACGAGGATCAGAAGGCCGTTGGCCGCGACGATCTTCATGCGACCGAGCTTCGTCACGGCCAGCCCCTTGGGACGCGGTCCCGAGAGCTTGATGCCGCTCCCACCCGTCGCCGCGAGGGCAGGGACCAGAACCAGGAGACCGGTAGCGATCGCGAATTTCACGCTGGCGATCAGGGTGTGGTCGCCGAGGAGCTCGCTGGTGATCGTAGCCGTCTGGAACAGAAGGATGGTGAGAAGGGCGATCGATCCGGCGACCGCGTGCAGGGTACGAAAGGCGATTCTGCGTTTCATGGCGTCATTCCCGCTTGCAGTGGGGAGGCTGTCGCGAGATAGATAGCATACGATGTATTTGGATAGCAAGCTATGCAAGTGACGCTGCAGCGCAGCCGGTCGGCCGGCTACATGACCAATTGGGCAGCGCGCCTCTTCGCCCGTGCCATCGATCGCCGCCTGAAGCCGCTCGGCATTTCGTCTGGGCAGCTGCCAGTATTCTTTGCCCTTGGCGGTGGCGCGGCGCTGTCGCAGAAGGCGCTGGCGGAGCTGGCGGCGATCGAGCAGCCGACGATGGCGGCGACCCTGTCCCGCATGGAGCGCGACGGCCTGATCGAGAAGAGCCCGGATCCGGATGACCGGCGCAGCTCGCTGATTTCGCTGACGCCTGTCGCGTTGGAGAAGGCGCAGGAGGTGCGTGAAGTGATCGCAAGCGTCAATGCGGCCGCCCTTTCCGCGCTCAGTCCCGGCGAGCAGGAGGCCTATCTCGGATCGCTCGCAAAGATCACAGCGGCGCTGGACAGCCTCGAGGACTGAGGCGTCGAAAGGCTCTGGCTCGATCCCGCTGGATCCCGATTGGCGGCGGGACGAGGCGATCGGCGTGCCTACGCCTTGTCCACCCAGACCATGGGGATGATGATGCACACTAGGATCTGCAGGAGCAGATAACCGAAGAAGGCCCCGATGCCGCCGAAGATGCCGGCGACCACGGCGGTCGGCAGCGTGAAGAGGGCGCCGGTCCCGACGCGGAACAGGGTCAGCCATCCGGAGCCGCCGGTCGTCTTCCCGCCGGCCTCGCTCAGCCCGATGAAGATCGTGAAGGCGATGGAGAGGGCGACCATGATGCGGGCGGGGTTGATCAGCAGCCAGTCCAGTATGTCGTGCATGTCGTGATTTCGTCTGAGCCGGCGCAGCGTCGTGCGCGTTCTGGATGCGTCGTCGCCGGACAGGGCGCCTCTGGCGCCCGGCGACCCGGCCTCACTTCCGCTCCAGCTCTATCACGTCGAACTTCGATTCGAAGCGCGGCAGCGGGAGTTCCAGCCGGTAGCTCCTCGGGCCGGTCTTGAAGAAGTAGCCGACCTGGTCGCGATCCGCGTCATAGCCGTAGGAAACCGGCCGTTCGCTGATCGTGTGCGTGGCGCCGTAATAGATCAGCCGCGTCTCGCTCTCGTCGATGAAATGGCCGGTGAAGCGCTGCGAGCCCGTGGTCTTGACCAGGCGGTAGCCCCGCTCGTCGAGGTCGATCTTGCAGGAGAACCAGCCATAGACGGTGAGCGGCAGGCTGCCGCCCATCTTGATGGTGCGGCAGCGATAGAGCCCGAGCAGGTCGTCGCCGAGGATCCTGCGCGGCGCGCCGGCGAGCGCCCGATTCGCCTCGCGGAGGTCGCCGGCGGCGCCATGGTCGCGGGCGGCGAGAATCGCCGCCTTCGAAACGGAGTCATATTGCGCGAGGCGGGCGCGGTCGGCCCGGGTCAGCGTGCGCGCCGCCAGCGTGCCGCTGGCCAGGGCGGTCGCGTCGGAAAGGGAGAGGACGGCGGTCGCGAGCAGCGCGACGACGGTCAGTTTCCGCTTCATGAGGGTATCCAGCATGGTCCCTGTTCGGTTTACAGAGGGGGAGGGCGACACTATGGTGCGCCACCCTGACGGCTTCGGCCGTCGCGCCTGATTTGACGGACACCTAGCATATGAGAGCCGAGATCCAGACGGTCGTCGACGAAATCAAGCAGGGCATCACCCTGCTGAGGAGGCATCTTTGACTGGGATCGTGCCCAGAGACGCCTGCTTGAACTGAACGCCCTCTCCGAGACGCAGAACTTCTGGGACGATCCCCAGAAGGCGCAGAAGCTGATGCGCGAGCGCCAGGGTCTCGAGGACGGCATCAACGCCGTTCTGACCAGCGAGCGCGAGCTTGCCGACAATATCGAGCTGATCGAACTCGGCGAGATGGAGGGCGATGCCTCGATCATCGCCGACGCCGAGGCCGCGATCTTCGCGCTGAAGGGCGACGTCCGCAAGCGCCAGGTCAATTCGATGCTGTCCGGCGAGGCCGACGGCAACGACACCTATGTCGAAATCCATGCCGGCGCCGGCGGCACGGAGAGCCAGGACTGGGCCAACATCCTGCTGCGCATGTACACGCGCTGGTCGGAGAAGAGCGGCCGCAAGGTCGAGGTGATGGAAGTCCATGACGGCGAAGAGGCGGGCATCAAGTCGGCCACGATCCTCGTCAAGGGCGAGCAGTCCTATGGCTGGCTGAAGACCGAATCGGGCGTGCACCGCCTCGTGCGCATCTCGCCCTATGACAGCGCCGCGCGCCGCCATACGAGCTTCGCGTCGGTCTGGGTCTATCCGGTCGTCGACGATTCGATCGAGATCGAGATCAACGAGAGCGACTGCCGCATCGACACCTACCGCGCCCAGGGCGCCGGCGGCCAGCACATCAACACGACCGACTCGGCCGTGCGCATCACGCACATCCCGTCGGGCATCGTCGTGCAGTGCCAGAGCGAACGCTCGCAGCACAAGAACCGGGCCGCCGCCTGGGACATGCTGCGTTCGCGCCTCTACGAGGCCGAGCTGGAGCGCCGCGAGGCCGCCGCCAACGCCACCGAGGCCAGCAAGACGGACATCGGCTGGGGGCACCAGATCCGCTCCTACGTCATGCAGCCGTACCAGCTGGTGAAGGACCTGCGCACGGGTGTCGAGAGCACCAGCCCGCAGGACGTGCTGAACGGCGACCTGAACGAGTTCATGGAAGCGGCGCTGGCGCAGCGCCTCGGCGGCCCGTCCGTCGACGTCCAGGACATCGACTGACGCGACAGGCGCCCGCTTGGCGACAAGCGTCCGCGTCCGACGAAAGGGCGGAGCCCGGCTCCGCCCTTTTCCGATTTATGGGCCCGGCCGCCGCGGGCCTCCGATCGCGCCCGTCGCCCCGGTGCGATCCTGTCGGCGGTGGTGGCCTGAAGGCGCAACTCGTCGTATGAGGCCAGTGGAGGAAGAGGGCGCGCAACCCGCCATTCGCAATCCCCGTTGAGAGGAAGCTCGCCGCGATGGAAATCAACCCGAACAAGGTCAGCCGGCAGGGGCTCCCGTCCCAGGTCGCCGCCTTTGTGCGCTTCGAGATCCTGCGCGGGACCCTCAAGCCCGGCGACAAGCTGCCGACCGAGCAGGAATTCGCGACGCAGCACGGTGTCAGCCGCGCGGTGATCCGCGAGGCGATCGCCAAGCTTCGGCACGAGGGGCTGGTCGTGTCGCGCCAGGGCATCGGCGCCTTCGTCGCCTCGCCCGAGGCGGCGAACTCGCTGATGCTGGAGCCGAACAGCCTCGCCGTGCCGGAGGACTACCGGCATCTCTACGAGCTGCGGCTGATGCTGGAGACCGGGGCGGCCGAGCTGGCGGCCCTCAACCGGACCGAGGACGACCTCGCCGAGATGGTCCGCTGCATGGACAACATGGCGGCGGTGCGGGACCTGCACAGCCCCTATGTCGAGACCGACATCAGCTTCCACCGCGCGGTCGCCGGCGCGACCAAGAACCCGTTCGTGTCGATGTTCATCGCCTTCGTCGACGTGAAGCTGCAGGAGAGCATCCTGGTCGCTCTGCGCTCGCTCGATTTCGCCAGCGCGCAGGCGAAGGCGCATGGCGAGCACCAGAAGATCTACGCGGCGATCCGCGCTCAGGACCCGGCAGCCGCCGCCGCCGCGATGCGCGAGCATCTCTCGAACTCGGCCCGCCGCCTCGGTCTCTAGCGCGTCTTCGGGCGAAGTATCAGGCCGTCTTCGGACGCGCCATGACCGCGCGGCCGCTGGTGAGGTCGGCGACCAGCGCCTCGACCGCGTCGACCTCCGTCCTGTGGATCGCGACCACGATGTCGCTGCCGGTTTCGCCATAGCGCTGGGCGAGGATCTGCGTCGAGGGCAGCGTCGCGAGGCGGGCCTGGACGAGCGCCAGATCGCCGAACGGGACGGTGATGGTCGCCTCCTCGGTCGCGATCAGCGGTAGGGCTTCCGCCGCGCGCAGGCAGGCGGCCGCCGTCCCGCCATAGGCGCGCACCAGCCCGCCGCTGCCGAGCAGGATGCCGCCGAACCAGCGGGTGACGACGACGGCGACGCCGTCCAGCTGTTGTCCGTCGATCGCCTGCAGGATCGGCTTGCCGGCGGTGCCGCTCGGTTCGCCATCGTCCTGGAAGCGATAGTGCTGGCCGATGCGCCAGGCCCAGCAATTGTGGTTCGCCGCCGGGTCGGAATGGGCGGCGATGAAGGCCTTCGCGGCCGCCTCGTCCGACACCGGTCCGGCAACGGCCTGGAACCGGCTCTTCTTGATCTCCTGCGCGTGGCTCTCGATTCCCTTGAGGGTGAACATCAGCGTCCCTGTCGCACCGTCCTGAATGGCACCGATCCCGGGTTGTCGCCCGCATGCCGCCGGCGGGCCCGTCCGAATCCCGACAGGAGTGATGCCCCATTTCGCGGGGCGAGCGCCAGTCGGTCCGCGCGGGCGCGGCTGGCGCTGCCGGGATCAGCCGGTAGGCTCCGCCAGGCCGCTGTCGACGATCCCGAGCGCTGTCTCGATCGCCAGCACTTCGGCATTCGTCCGCGCGCCGGTGCGTTCGAGCTCGATGAACATCTGCTCGAAGCCACCGGGCGTGACGATGGCGAGCATCCGGCCGGGCGCGTCGCTGATGTTCTGCCAGCGATGCGGCACATGCGGCGGCAGGGTGATCGTGGCGCCGGGGCCGGCCTCCAGCACCGCGTCGCCACACCAGAACCGGTAGCGACCGGCGATCACGCGAAAAGCTTCCGTCTCCCGCGTGTGGGTGTGCCAGTGCGGGCCGGTGCCCGGGGCGGAGAACGTTTCCCACATGCCGAGCGCGCCGGCTGTCTCGGCGGCGGTGGCGTGGATGAAGACCTGCCCGCCATGCGAATTCCGGACGATGCGCTCCTGCCCGGGCAATGAGGCGAGCGGCCTGTCGAAGACGGGCATTCCGAACCTCCGAGCGTCGGTGACATTGCGTCGCCACTCTACAGGAGGTTCGGGCCGGGACCGGTATCAATTCGGCGGGGAGAATGGCGGTAGGCGCCACCTTCCCCCTTCGTCAGAGCCAGGCGCTGATTTCCTGGCCGGCGCGCAGATAGTTCATCGGGTCGATGGCCTTGCCGTTGATGCGGATCTCGTAGTGGAGATGCGGGCCGGTCGAGCGTCCGGTCGAGCCGACATTGCCGACGCGGCGGCCGGCGACGACCTTCTCGCCGACCTTGACGGCGATCTTGCTGAGATGGCCATAGCGCGTCACCACGCCGTTGCCGTGGTCGACGTCGACCATGTTGCCGTAGCCGCCATTGTAGCCGGCGGCGATCACCGTGCCGTCGGCGACCGACTTGGCGGGCAGGCCGGTCGGGGCGCGGAAGTCGATGCCGGTATGCATGGCGGCGCGGCCGAGGAACGGGTCCTTGCGGGCGCCGAAGCGGCTCGAGATGTCCGCGTTGCCGATCGGGCGCTTCAGCGGCAGGCCCTGCGCGATCGAGCGCAGCTTGGCGAATCGGTCGAATTCCTGAGTCAGCGAGGCGACCTCGCTCTTGAAGTCGAGATCCTCGGCCGTCGCCGGCACGAAGGGGCCGCCGACATCCTGGTTGCGACCCTTCGGCACGCGCTGGCCGAGGCCCTTCAGCACGGTTTCGATCTTGCGCGACCGGGTCGTGATCTTGCCGGACATCGCCATTACCACGGCGTCCTGGTCCGCCTTCATCGTCGCGATCTGCTTCTCGATCGGCGCGAGGCGCGGATCGGGCGGCATCGGGACGATCTCGGCGGCCTGGCCCTTGCCGCGGGCGCGAAGCCCCATGTCGGCGAAGCGCGCGACCGGCTTGGCGACGGTCGGGCTGATCGAGCCGGTGACGGTCGAATCGAGGTCGAGCTTGGAGGAGCGGTTCTTGCCGTTGCGGGCCTTGGTCGATCCCGGCGCGGGCACGTCGATGCCGGCGCGGCGGGCTGCCTCGGTCAGCTTGTTGAGCGCCTTCTGCCGGGCCTCGAGCTCCTTCTGGCGATCGAGCAGGTTGCGGACCTTCTGGTCGGTGGTCGACTGCTCCTGCGTGCGCGCGTGGTTGAGCTCGTCGATCTCGCTGGTCAGGCTGCCGATCTTGTCCTTCAGCGCGGCGATCTGGCCTTCATAGATGGCGCTGGCCTCGAGCTCGCGGGCCTCGCGGACATTCTGGGTGTCGAGGATCGCCTGCTGCTGCGCCGCCGCCGCGCTCAGCAGGTCGTCGCGATAGACGAGATAGGCGGTCGCGCCGAAATAGGCGGTCGAGAGCAGGAACAGGCCGACGCCACCCAGGAGGATGGTGCGGGGCCGCAGATGGATGGTCTTGTGGGGCGCGTGCGGAGCGGCCGCGGCGACGGAGCGCGCGGTCTTATCCGCCTTCGCCTGCTTCCGGCGCGACTGCCGAACCGGGGCGGGTTCGGGCAGCGGCGGCTCGGGCAGCAGGTGGACGAGGTCCACGCGAAGAGGGTGATGGGATTCCGGGTAAGCACTCGGCATTGACGTTCCAACCATGGCGACGGTTGTCTGATGGCCGAGGACACGACCGCTTCGCCACGATTAAAATCGGTTAGGGTTAAGGCTTGGTTGACGGTGCGGCGTCAGGCGTCCGCGCGTGGTGCAAGCGGGCGGTAGAAGCCCGGCGTCATGCCGGCCTCGGCGCGGGCGGAATCGTTGAAAGGCGGCTTCAGCGGGCCGCGGAAATGCTTGATTACCAGCTGGCGGAAGGTCGGTTCGGGCGCCAGACGGTGGCGGTCGCACATGAAGCGGAACCACTTGGCGCCGAAGGCGACATGGCGCTTTTCGTCGCGGTAGATGATCGACAGGATGTTGGCGCTGGCGGCGTCGCCGACCTCGTTCATCTTGTCGATCAGAGGCGGCGTCACGTCGAGGCCGCGCGCCTCGAGCACCAGCGGCAGGATGGCGAGCCGGGCGGTCAGGTCGTGGCCGGTCTCCTGCGTCGCCTGCCACAGCCCGTCATGCGCCGGCAGGTCGCCATAGGCGGCGCCGAGATCCTTGAGCCGGTCGGCGAGGAGGGCGTAGTGCTTGGCCTCTTCCAGGCCCACCTGCACCCAGTTGTCGAAGAAGGAGCGCGGCAGCGGCACGCGCACGAAGCGACCGACCAGGTCCCAGGTCAAGTCGACCGCGTTCAGCTCGATATGGGCGAGCGAGTGGATCATGGCGATGCGGCCCGTCGGCGAGACGACCGAGCGCTTCGGCAGGTCGCGCGGCGGCACCAGGACGAGGTTGGCGGGACGCCCGGGCCGGTCCGGCATGGGGCCGTCGAGCGCGCCGGCGGAGAGCGACAGGCGCCGGCCGAACCAGGCCTTGGCGGTGGCGAAGGCGAGTTCCACCTTCTCGTCGAGGTCGGCGGTCGCGACGATGCGGGCCGCGGCGGCGGCGAGGCTGCGAGGTTCCATCGACATCGGCGCGCTCAGAGGTCCCGCGCGGCGGCGAGGACTTCCTCGACATGGCCCGGCACCTTTACCTTCTCCCAGACCCGCGCGGCCTTGCCGGCCGTGTCGATCAGGTAGGTGGTGCGGACGATGCCCATGAAGCTGCGGCCATACATCTGCTTCTCGGCCCAGACGCCATAGGCCTCCAGCATGGTCTTGTCCTCGTCCGAGGCGAGGCGGATCGCGAGATCGTGCTTCTTCTTGAAGCGGTCATGCGACTTCACCGAATCCGCCGAAACGCCGATCACGGTCGCGCCGGCGGCCTCGAAGGCCGCGGCCTGGGCCGAGAAGTCGATCGCTTCCAATGTACATCCAGCCGTATTGTCCTTCGGGTAGAAATAGAGGACGAGCTTGCGGCCCCGGAGATCGGCGAGGCTGATTCTGCCGCCACCATCGGTCGGCAGGTCGAAATCGGGGGCGGGGGAGCCTGGGGTCAGGGCGGGCATATGCCTTCCTTTCGTCGCACTTCTCTGGCGTGACAAGCAGAATTGACGGGGATTTTGCAAGAGGGGCTTGGCTCTGTTCGCAAATCCGGTTGTGATCCCCGTCGGATGCCCGGCCGACGCGATGGTGCCGATCGGCGGGCTGGACGACGCTTCCGGATCGGCGGCGAATGACAAGGGGTTGGACGGCTGACACTTCGCCTCGACGAGTTTCCATCGGCACGTGCGCATCGGCCCCGTCGTCAACGTCCGCCCAGGCGGCGAGGCGGCTGGCCGCGGCTGCTGCTGCGGCTGCTCGGGGCCTTCCTGCTCGCCGTCATGATCATCGTCGGCATGCTCGCGGCCATCATCGTGGTCGGGCCGCTCGAGCTCGACATGGTGCGCGACCGCGTCATCGCCACGCTGTCGCAGCGGCTCGGGCCCGACTACGGCGTCAAGGTCGGCCGCGCGACGGTCGATGTCGATCCGGTGCTCGGCCTGGTGGTGGCGATCGACGAGATCACGGTGCGCGACCGCGACGAGGCCGTCGTCGCCCAGGTTCCCTCGACCCGGCTGGCGCTCGATCCGCTGTCGCTGCTGCGCCTGCGCATGGATGTCCGCACCGTCGAGGTCTCGGATGCCGACGTCTCCGTCGTGCGTAGCCAATCCGGCCGGGTCTATCTCGGCACCTCCAACACGCTCCACCGGGCGGAGCCCGTGAACCCGGCCATGGGCCAGCCGGAAGCGCCGCCATCCACGCCGCCGGCCAGCCAGGTCGAGCCGGCCGGCGAGATCGACGGCGGCTTCCCCGACATCCTGACGGCGCTCCGCACCGTGAACAGCGCGCTCGATCCGTCGATCGAGTTCGCGCTCGACCGCGGCTTCGAGCGCCTGTCGATCGACGCCTCCACCATCCAGGTCTGGGATGCGCGCCGCCTGCAGCAGCGCACCTTCGGCCACACCGACATCGCCCTCACCGTCGATTCCGACACCGGCACGGTGAAGGCCAACTTCGATACCTCCGGCTATGCCGGGCGCTGGGGCATCATCGCCGAGCGCTCGGTCGAGGCGGAGTCGGGCGACCGCGTGCTGTCGCTGATCTTCTCCCAGCTCGCGCTGGCCGATCTCAATCCGGATCTCGGCCGGCCGGAAAGCCTGCTGCAATCCGACGTGCCGCTGTTCGGCCGCGCCACGGTGCGCCTCAACGGCAAGGGCGAGGTCGAGGCCGCCAGTGTCCGCCTCGATCTCGGCGCCGGCACCATCGTCTCCGGCCTCGGCAAGGACCAGATCCAGCTCGACGAGGCGACGGTGCGGCTGCGCTGGGACGTGCCCCGCCGCACCATCGTCGTCGAGCCGTCCTCGTTCTTCTTCGGCGACACGCGCGCCGTCGTCGCCGGCGAGGTCAAGCCGCTCTCCGACACGGCGGATGGCCGCTACGGCTTCCAGCTCGAGAGCCGCAACGCGATGCTGTATTCGCCGGACGCCAACGCGCCGCCGATCGTCGCCGACCGGATGGCTGTCGTCGGCACCGTCGACGTTCCGGCCAAGCGGGTCGATTTCACCGACGCCGTCATCACCACGTCGGGCGGCTCGATCGCCGCCGCCGGCTCGCTCGGCTTTGACGGGCCGACGCCCTCGCTCGCCATGGCGGCCTCCTTCACCCCGATGGCGATCTCGACGTTGAAGCAGATGTGGCCGCCGGTGCTCGCCGGCGCGGCGCGGCGCTGGGTGTTCCAGCACATCCGCGGCGGCACGCTGGAGGCGGGTCGGTTCGAGGCGTCGGTGCCCGCCGGCATGCTGTGGACCGGCGAGCGCGTGGTCCTGCCCGAGGACGCCATGCGTCTCGACATGCGGCTCGAGGACGTCACCTTCACCACCTTCGGCGACGTTCCGGCGATCTCCGGCGCCAGCGGCAATGCCGTCCTGGCCGGCTCGACCTTCGGCGTCGACATGGAGAAGGGCCGCATCAGCACGCCGTCCGGCAAGACGGTCGACGTGACGGCGGGCGCCTTCGCCATCTCCAACACGGCGCAACGCTTCCCCGACGGCCAGGTCGAGGTGCAGATCGAGGGCGATGTCGGCGCCCTGGCCGAGATCGCGGACAGCGAGCCGATCCGCGCCATGCAGCGCCGCAACATCAATCCCGCCAGCCTGTCGGGCGAGGGCCGGGCCACGCTCTCCATCAAGCTGCCGCTGAAGCCGGGCCTGACGCCGAGCGAGGTGGACTGGCGCGTCGGGCTGAAGACGACCGGCTTCGCCAGCGCCGATCCGATCGACGGGCGCAGCATCAAGGATGGCGCGCTGACCATGACGGTGACGCCGGCCGAGGTCTCGATCCACGGCAAGGCGGCGATCAACGGCGTGACGGCGGCGATCGACCTGGCGCAGCCGCTCGGCGACGCGGATGGCGACGGCGACACGGAGGAAGGCCGGCGCAAGATCACGCTCAGCCTCGACGAGAAGGCGCGCAAGAAGCTCGGCATCGGCCTCGACAACGTCATCGGCGGCACGGTCGGTGCCACCGTCTCCGATCTCGGCGACGGCTCCAAGGGCCAGCACTACGAGCTCGACCTGAAGCAGGCGCGCCTCGTTCTGCAGGCGGTCGGCTGGTCGAAGGGCATCGGCGTCCCGGCCAAGCTCAGCTTCGACCTGCGGCCCGGCAAGAACGGCTTCAACGTCGACAACATGGTCGCGACGGGCGACGGCTTCGGCTTCCGCGGCCGCGCCGTGCTCGATTCGAAGTTCGGCCTCGTCTCCGCCGATCTCGACAATCTGGCGCTGCGCAAGGGCGACCAGATCTCCGTCGATCTCCGCCGCAAGGGCAATGGCTATTCGATTGTCGCGCGCGGCAGTTCCTTCGATGTGCGCGGCCTGATCGCGCAGTACAAGTCGTCCGCCACCGGCCCCAGCGAGGACGCGGCCGACCTGACCGTCGACGCCAAGGTGAAGACGCTGATCGGCTTCAACCAGGCGACGCTTTCCGACGCGTCGGTCGGCGTGCAGTCGCGCGGCGGCACGATCGGCAAGGCGACGCTGGAAGGCGTGCTCGACACCGGCGGCATCTCGCTCTCCTACGCCGATGGTGGCGAGCAGGCGGAACTGCGGATCAATTCCGGCGACGCCGGCAGCGTCTTCCGCTTCGTCGATCTCTACAACCGCATCGCCGGCGGCCGCCTGACCGTGACGGGCCGGCGCGCCGGCGCCAGGGCGCCGTTCTCCGGCATCTTCGACGTGCTGGACTTCCGCATCGTCGGCGAGCCGTCCATGGCGCGCCTGGTCTCGGCGACGACGGGCACCGGCCCGCAGGCGACCCGCACCGGCGTCGACCCCGGCAACGTCCCGTTCGACCGCATGCGGCTCGACTACACCAAGCGCGGTTCGGTGGTGGTCATCGACGACGCCATCCTGCGCGGCGCCTCCGTCGGCGCCACCTTCAACGGCACGCTCGACCTCGCCAAGCAGACGATCTCGCTGGCCGGCACCTATCTGCCGGCCTATGCCTTCAACAATCTGTTCGGCAAGCTTCCCATCATCGGCCTGGCGCTCGGCGGCGGCAGCAAGGGCGGCCTGATCGGCGTCACCTTCAAGGTCGACGGCCCGATGAGCGGCCCGAGCCTGATGATCAATCCGCTCTCGGCCATCACCCCCGGAATCTTCCGCAAGATCTTCGAGTTTCCGATCAACTGACGCGGGAACGAGGACGAGTGTCGTCGTGCCTCGAAGGACGGCCCTGCCTCCGCGTAGGCCTGCTCCGCTGGCGCCTCCTTCGAGGCTTCGCCGCGCGAAGCGCATCCGGATCAGGACGGAGGAGCAGGCCCGCCCCTCATCCAGAGTTGCCCGGCGAAGCCGGGCCTCGAGGGAGGGGCCTGGGGATCCCCGAGGCGGCGTCGTCCCGTGGCGTCTCGGCGACCTGAATCCAGATACGAAAAAAGCGGCGCAGGTGCCTGCGCCGCTTCGTTGATTCCGACGATGCCGGCCGGATCAGACCGGGCGCACCAGGATGTGCTTCTTGCGGCCGAGCGAGAGCTTGACCACGCCCTCCGCCGTCAGCGCGTCGGGGCCGACCAGCACCTTCTCGTCGGTGATGGCCTGGTCGTTGACGCGCAGGCCGCCGCCCTTGATCTGGCGGCGCGCCTCGCCGTTGGAGGCGACGAGGCCGGCCTGGACGAACAGCGACAGCACGCCGAGACCGGCGGCGAAGTCGGAGGCGCCGACCTCGATCGTCGGCAGATTCTCGGCCAGCGCGCCTTCCTCGAAGGTGCGGCGCGCCGTCTCGGCCGCCCGCTCGGCCTGGGCGCGGCCATGCGCCAGCGCCGTCACCTCGGTGGCGAGGATCTTCTTGGCCTCGTTGATCTCCGAGCCGGCGAGCGCGGCGATGCGGCGGACCTCGTCGAGCGGCAGCACGGTGAACAGCTTCAGGAAGCGCTCGACGTCGCCATCCTCGGTGTTGCGCCAGAACTGCCAGAACTCGTAGGGGCTCAGGAGGTCGGCGTTGAGCCAGACCGCGCCGCTCGCCGTCTTGCCCATCTTGGCGCCGGAGGAAGTCGTCAGCAGCGGCGTCGTCAGCGCGTAGAATTGCTTGTCGAGCATGCGGTGGCCGAGCTCGATGCCGTTGACGATGTTGCCCCACTGGTCGGAGCCGCCCATCTGCAGGGTGACGCCGTGGCGCTGGTTGAGCTCCACGAAGTCGTAGGCCTGCAGGATCATGTAGTTGAATTCGAGGAAGGACAGCGACTGCTCGCGGTCGAGGCGCAGCTTGACCGAGTCGAAGGACAGCATGCGGTTGACCGAGAAATGGCGGCCGACGTCGCGCAGGAAGTCGATGTAGTGCAGGCCGTTCAGCCAGTCGGCGTTGTTGGCCATGATCGCCGGCTTCTCGGCGCGGTCGAAGTCCAAGTATTTCTCGAACGTGCCGCGGATGCCGGCGAGGTTCTCGGCGATGATCTCGTCGGTCAGGAGCTTGCGCGCCTCGTCCTTGAACGAGGGGTCGCCGATGCGCGTCGTGCCGCCGCCCATCAGCGCGACGGGGCGATGGCCGGTCTTCTGCATCCAGTGCAGCATCATGATCGAGACGAGATGGCCGACATGCAGGCTGGAGGCCGTGGCGTCGAAGCCGATATAGCCGGTGACGGGTCCCGCCGCGAAGTGGCTGTCGAGCCCCTCGCTATCCGAGCATTGGTGGACGAAGCCACGCTCGGTCAGGATCTGCATCAACTCGGACTTGAAGGCGCTCATGACGGCCGGACCTTTGGACTTTGTTTCAGGAGTTGGGCCGCTTTCTAGCAGCCGGGGCGGGAAATTTCACCGTTGGCGGCGAAATTTCCCGATGCTCGCGCGTTTTCGCGCGAAGCGGGTTGTTGTCGGGATCGGGAACGCTTCGCCGTCTCCGCGGAAACGGCGAAGCGAGCGCGGGCTCAGGCGGCGCGGCGGTTGGCCGTGCGGCGGGTTTCGACGGCGGCGGCGAGGCGCTCCAGCACGTCGACGGTGGTGTCCCAGTCGATGCAGCCATCGGTGATGCTCTGGCCGTAGACGAGGGGCTGACCTTCGACCAGGTCCTGCCGGCCGGCGACGAGGTTGCTCTCCACCATCACGCCCATGATGCGGTTGTCGCCATGCTCGAGCTGGCGGGCGATGTCCTCGACGACGAGCGGCTGGTTCTCCGGCTTCTTCGACGAGTTGGCGTGGCTGGCGTCGATCATGATGCGCGGCGTGATGCCGGCCTTCTCCGAGGCCTTGGCGGCGTCGTCGACGCTGGCCGCGTCATAGTTCGTCGTCTTGCCGCCGCGCAGGATGATGTGGCAGTCCTCGTTGCCCGCCGTGGTGGCGATCGCCGAGCGGCCGGTCTTGGTGACGGCCAGGAAATGATGCGGCTGCGAGGCGGACAGCACCGCGTCGAGCGCGATCTTGACGTTGCCGTCGGTGCCGTTCTTGAAGCCGACCGCGCAGGAGAGGCCGGAGGCGAGTTCGCGATGCACCTGGCTCTCGGTCGTGCGCGCGCCGATCGCGCCCCAGCTGACCAGGTCGGCGAAGTACTGCGGCGTCGTCATGTCGAGGAATTCGGAGCCGGCGGCCAGGCCGAGGTCGTTGATGTCGACCAGCAGGTTGCGGGCGATGCGCAGGCCCTTGTCGATCTCGAAGCTGCCGTCGAGGTCGGGATCGTTGATCAGGCCCTTCCAGCCGACCGTGGTGCGCGGCTTCTCGAAGTAGACGCGCATGATGATCTCGAGCCGGTCCGCGAGGTAGGGCCGGATCTCCGCCAGGCGCTTGGCGTAGTCCATGGCGGCGACCGGGTCATGGATCGAGCAGGGGCCGATCACGACGACCAGGCGGTCGTCCTCGCCCTTCAGGATGTTGTGCACGGCGCGGCGCGCGGCGGTCACGGTCTCGGACGCCGTCTCGGTGCGCGGGAACTCCCGCATCACCTGCTCGGGCGTGCTCAGCTCTTTCAGGTCGCGAATACGGAGGTCGTCGGTCATCAGCACGGTGTGGCTCCTTGGGATTGGAAGCACCCGGCGGCGGCATAAAAAAAGCCGCCAGGTGTCTGGCGGCTTCGGGACATTCTGCGGTTTTTAGACCGCGCGCACCCCTACCTCCGCCATGGCGAGCGGATAGCTAAAGTACCAAGCATAGGTGGTGGCGGCGAAAGTCATGACAGCCCCTATAGATCAGCCAATTCGATTTGTCACGTGGCCGGCCGCATGTTTGTGCGAAAGGATCCGACTGTTGCCGATCTGCTCTTTGCCTCTGTCCTTTCCGGGGGTATCCCGGATTCTGGAACCATTCCGGGGGGAACCCATGCGCAGAACCGTCGTTGTCGGCCTCATGAGCGGTACATCCATGGACGGCGTCGACGCGGCCCTGATCGCAACGGACGGCGAGGAGGTCGAGGCGTTCGGCCCCACCCATTTCCGGCCCTATTCGCCGGACGAGCGCGCCGTTCTGCGCGCGGCGCTTGCGGCCGCCACGCGGCTGGACCGGCGTGACGCGCGCCCCGGCGTGCTGGCCGAGGCCGAGCGCATCGTCACCGAGGCGCATGCCGAGGCGGTCGAGGCGCTGCTTGCGCGCGACGACGTCGACGCGCCCCGCGTCACCCTCGTCGGCTTCCACGGCCAGACCGTGTTTCACGCGCCGGACCGGCGGCTGACGGTCCAGATCGGCGACGGCGCCGCGCTGTCGCGCCGGCTCGGCCTGCCGGTCGTCTATGATTTCCGCGCCGCCGACGTGGCGGCGGGCGGGCAGGGGGCGCCGCTGGTACCGGTCTTCCACGCCGCGCTGGTGCGCGCCGCCAGGCTTTCGGGCGATGTCGCGGTGGTGAATATCGGCGGCGTCGGCAACGTCACCCGTATCGGCGCCGACGACTCGATCGTCGCCTTCGACACCGGCCCCGGCAATGCGCTGATCGACGATCTGGTGCGTGAGCGCACCGGCGCGTCCATGGATGCCGGCGGCGTGCTGTCGTCGGCCGGCACGGTGCAGCTGCAATCGCTGGCCGAGCTGATGGACGATCCCTGGTTCGACCTGCCGCCGCCGAAATCGCTCGACCGCGACGCGTTTTCGCGGGCGCCTGTGGCGCGGCTTTCGACCGCCGACGCCGCGGCGACGCTCGCCGCCTTCACGGCCGAGACGATTGCCCGCGCCGTGTCGCTCGCCGGCGGCGCCGGGCAGATCATCGTCTGCGGCGGCGGCGCGCATAACCCGGCCATCCTCAAGCTTCTCGCCGAGGCCAGCGGCGCGCGCGTGCGGACCGCCGACGCGCTCGGCTGGTCCGGCGATTTCCTCGAGGCGCAGGCCTTCGCCTATCTCGCGGCGCGCAGCGTCGCCGGATTGCCGCTGAGCCTGCCGGAGACGACGGGGGTGCCGTACCCGATGCCGGGTGGCATCCTGGCCGAGCCGGCGGCGCCGGTGGCCTGAACTGCGAACGGGCGGCTCTGGCCGCCGGATTGGACGAATCGTGTCGCCTGCGGCAAGCAAGGCGGCCGCCTGATGACTGGGGAGATGCGCATGCCGAGCCGCCTGAAGAAGTTCTGTTTCATGCTGATGGTCGGCGCCCTCCTGGCCGCGCCGCTCGCCTCCGCCACTGTGGCGGCGCCGGCCCAGTCGCCGCCGGCGCAGTCGGACCCGGCCAAGCCGGAGCCCGCCAAGCCGGCGCGGGTGGCGAAGAAAGCCAAGCCCGCCAAGGCGGCGCGCGATCCGCAGGTCTACCTGTTCCGTGGCCTCGCCAACGTGTTCTCCCTCGGCATGGACGACATGTCGAAGGAGCTGGCCTCGCGCGGCATTCCCAACAAGGTTCTCAACCACGCCAACTGGCCGCGGGTCGCCGCCGACATCACGGCGAAGTACAAGGCCAATCCGAAGCAGACCCGGCCGGTCGTCCTCGTCGGCCATTCGCTCGGCGCCAATGCCGTCCTGGTCATGAGCCAGCAGCTGGTGCGCAACGGCGTTCCCGTCGATCTCGTCGTCACCTTCGATCCGACGACTTCCGGTCCGGTCGGCCCCGGCGTGCGGCGCTACCTGAACCTCTATCAGTCGAACAATGGCTGGAGCTCGGCGCTCGAAGTGCCGCCCGGCGCCGGCAAGCGCGTCGTCAATTCCGACGTGCGCAAGCGCGACGACATCAAGGCGCAGCTGTCCCATTTCGACATCGAAAAGAACCGCGTCCTGCATCAGCAGGTCGTGACGGACATCGCCCGCCTCGTCGGCGCCAGGCCGAAGCCGCAGGGCAAGGGCGGCAAGCCGGACGCCTGAGGCGGGCTGTCGCGTTCCGCGGCTCCGCCCACGCCGCGGCTTCCCTTCCTGAGGCGGGCGGCTGGGCGGTCATGACTGCGCCCGGCTGCGGTCCCGCCAGCGGCGCCCCTAGCCCTCCCGACGGGCTGGCGCTGCTACCGGCATCCTCGAACGGCTCCGCCTGGCGGGGCCGTTTTCGTTTGTACAGCCGGCTTGGCGCGCAGCTGATTCGCGTCCGGTGTGGCGGCCAGCAGCCCGAAACTGGGCCGCGCGTTCCGGTGGCTGCGTCGATCGTGCCCGTCCGTCGTCATTCCGGCGCTGGAATGGATCGCGGCGCGCCCTGGCTCGATCCGAGCCGAATTGCTTCGATTTTAGAACTACAATCGGAAATATTGCCAATGGCATCAATAGGTTGTGCTCGCGCCGGGCGGGGTGCTTCCCGGTATATACTGAAAGAGTCCGGAAACCCTACGTCAATTGCGCATGGCTGGTGCATTTTGGCAACAGCGCTCCGTGTGTCGATTCGCTAGCTTCCAGCAATCAGAGCGATCTTGGGTTGTAATGGATCGCCCGGAGTATCTTTGACCGATGGGGCTGAGCATGAAGGCAATCCTGCGTGGAATGACGATGGTTTCGGTTCTTGCCCTGGGTGCCGCGGGCGCCCAGGCGGCGGACTTGGTCGAGGCGCCCGTCGTGGTGGCGCCGGAAATGTTCAACTGGACCGGCTTCTATGTCGGCGTCCATGGCGGTCTGGCCGCCGGCAAGAACGACTACTCGCTGAGTGGATTTTAGGACCGGTGGGCTGGCAACGGCTGGCAGTACACGGACTTCGCTAGCAGCAGTGACGAGAACGCCAATGGCGGTTTTGGCGGCGTGCAGGTTGGCTACAACTACCAGTTTGGCCCGAACTTCCTGGTCGGCGTAGAGGCGGACATCGCAGCGGCGAGCATCAAGAGCGATTCATCCTCGCATTTCGATCTTCCGAGTTGGGGCAATAGTACTCGACCGCTCGACATCGGCGTCGAGACCAAAGTGGATTGGTTCGGCACCATCCGTGGTCGCCTCGGCTTCACGGCGGACAACTTGCTGTTCTACGGCACGGGTGGCGCGGCCTACGGCAACGTGAAGACATCGTATAATATCAACTACGACGATGGGAGCAATGTGCTCAGCGGCTCAAGCTCTGACACTCGCTGGGGCTGGGCGGCGGGTGCCGGTTTTGAGTATGGCATCACCAAGAATATCACGCTGAAGGCCGAGTACCTCTATGTCGATCTCGGTAGCTCCGACGTCGCGGGCGAAACGGTGATTCGTGACACCGGTTGGCGCTATATCGAGGCGAGTTCCGCCGACGTCGATACCAACTTCCACACGATCAAGGCCGGCCTGAACTACAAGTTCTGATCGTCGGAGCGTGGGGCGAGCCCGGCTCGTCTCCTCGCCTGTCCTTGGCCGGTTCTCCCATCCGGGGCGCGGAAAACGCGCCCCGGATGTTTTGTTTTCGGCGGTCGGCGATCCGTTCGCTTCGCGCGGAGGCGGATCTTTCCGTTCCCGGCCGGGCTCGGCGGCCCGTCTGGGTGGGATGATTCGGTCGAGCGACGGCTGACGGATGTCCCAGGGGAAGGGGCGCCTTCGGAAGGGCGTGATCCCGAGGCTTGGCGCAAGAATTGTCGCGGGATGTCGCGAGCGGGGGCGCGCCAGCCGCAGGGGTGAGACTACCTGCAATTGCGGGTCGGATTTCGATCCATCTCAAGGGCTTGACCGGAAATCCATAAGGTTAGTCATTGATATGCCTTATGAATTTACTGATTCCGCTGCGTCAACTCGCGGCTGTGTGTAACATTTTCGTCACAGACAATCCGTTGAAACGCTGGCTATCCTTGCAATCTAGGCGGGTGACGTGCCGTTTCGGCAAGCTGGAATTCGTCGCCCGGTCCGTTCAACTGGATGCAAAGGGCCCCCTCATGAACCATCTGCTTCGCACTGCAACCATGGCGTCTGTCATCGCGCTCGGCGCCGCGACGGCCCAGGCTGCCGACCTGACCTACGAACCGGTTCCCGCCGCGCCGGAGGTCTTCAACTGGACCGGCTTCTATGTCGGCGTCCATGCTGGCATCGGCGGCGGCAACTTCGATACGAGCTTCCGTGAATACGAATATGAAGAGGGCCCCGCTGATTTCGCGTTCTCCGGATATGGCTACGACTTCAGTGACAATGCCTTTGGCGCCTTCGGCGGCGCGCAGATTGGCTATAACTATCAGTTCGCGACCAATTGGGTGGTCGGTGCCGAGGCGGACATCGCGGCGTCCGGCATCAAGGCCGAGCACAATGAGACCTATTCCGATGGTTGGTTCGAGAACAACGAGGCGAAGATCGATTGGTTCGGAACCCTGCGTGGACGCCTCGGCTATGCGTGGGACAACGTCCTGTTCTACGGCACCGGCGGTGCGGCCTATGGCAAGGTCAAGCTGTCGGGATCGTATGGTTACAATGACGACGACACTTGGGGCAGCTTCTCTGAGTCCGATACCAAATGGGGTTGGACGATTGGCGCCGGTGTCGAATACGGCATCACCAAGAACATCACGCTGAAGACCGAATATCTCTACGTCGATCTGGGAAGTGTGACGGCGAACAACGCCGATTTCAACTGGGACTACGACAACGGCGATGTGAGTGTCGACACCGCCTTCCATACGCTCAAGGTCGGCCTGAATTACAAGTTCTGATCGCATTTGGCGCGGCGCTCGGTCGGTCCGGGCGCCGCGTCGCCTTTTAGCTTTTCCTCTCCCCTGGAAACGGGCGAGGGCGAAACCGGGATGTTTGAATCATCCCGCAAGATTCCGGTGGCCCTGCGGCGGATTGCCTACTCCTGGGTGTGAGTGCGGCGGTCGGTGCATCCGAGGATTGGTGTGCTGCGTGGCGGAATCCGGTGTCGATATGTGGCGATGCAAAATAATCGCCCGCCGAAATTTGGGGGGCGCTGGCGCCGTTTCTGTCGGATCAGCGCCGAATCCATGTTTCTGGAGAAGTGTTTGGCTGGGAATTGATAGGCGAGGTCATTCTTCGTACTTACGAAGCGTTTCCTTCCCCAGCGTCATCTTTGGTTTTCGTGGTGCGATTCGGCAACACTCAATTCCGCTCCGCCGCGCTATCGTGATGCCCTGAGGCGCCCGATCCCCCGGATCTCCCCATCGGGTGCCCGATCATCCGCGAAGGGGCATATGATGGCGTTCATTCTCCGTACTGCGACAATGGCTTCCGTCCTGGCGCTTGGTGTCGCCGGCGCGCAGGCCGCTGACTTGACCTATGAGCCCGCCCCCGTGGCGGCGCCCGTCGCCTTCAACTGGACCGGCTTCTATGTCGGCGTCCATGGCGGCATCGGCGGTGGCGAATTCGATACGACCTTCACCGAAGAGTTCGACGACTACAGCGTCGACTACAACGACAATGCCTTCGGCGCCTTCGGTGGTGCCCAGATCGGCTATAACTGGCAGTTCTCGCCCAACTGGGTCGCCGGCGTCGAGGCCGACATCGCCTATTCCGGCATCGAGTCGAACTTCGACTGGAACTATGCGGGCGGCTCTTCCTACAACATCAGCACGAATGTCGACTGGTTCGGCACATTGCGCGGCCGTATCGGCTATGCATGGGACAATCTGCTCGTCTACGGCACGGGTGGCGCGGCCTATGGCGACGTGGAAGTCTCGACCAACTATTCCGATCCCAACGAATCCTATGGCTCTTCCTTCTCTGATACGCGCTGGGGCTGGACGATCGGCGCCGGTGTCGAATATGGCATCACGCAGAACATCACGCTCAAGACCGAATATCTCTATGTCGACCTCGGCAGCATTCACCAGAATGCCTACAACGCCGCCGAGGATGACTATGGTCAGTTCGACACGGATGTCGCCTTCCATACCCTCAAGGTCGGCCTGAACTACAAGTTCTGATCCCGAACGGGAGAGGGGCTTCGCGGCGCGAAGCCCCTTTTCACATGCGGATTTGCCGGCGGGGACGCGGACTTCCCACCACGACCTGCGAGCTTCGCGTGCCGAGGTGTCTCGCGCATTCCGGTCTCCGTCGACCGGCTGGCGTGATCCGTTGTCCGCGATTGCATCTGGCCTACCCCTGTCCCTGAGAGGCTCCCATGACCCGATCGATGCTGCGCGGTGCGACGATGGCTTCCGTCCTGGTGCTCGGCGTGGGGGGCGCGCGGGCCGCCGACCTCACCTACGAGCCGGCGCCCGTGGTGGAGGCTCCTGCGGCGTTCAACTGGACCGGCTTCTATGTCGGCGTCCATGGCGGCATCGGCGGTGGCGATTTCGACACCAGCTTCGTCAATGATGCCGGCGACTACGCGGTCGACTGGAGTGACAATGCCTTTGGCGGCTTCGGTGGCGCGCAGGTCGGCTACAACTGGCAGTTCGCGCCGAACTGGGTGGTCGGCGCCGAGGCCGACCTCGCGGCCTCCGGCATCAAGGCGAGCTTCGAGGAGCGCCAGGGCGACTTCAGCTATGGCCTCGAGGCCAAGATCGACTGGTTCGGAACGCTGCGCGGCCGCCTCGGCTATGCCTTCGACAATCTGCTTGTCTATGGCACCGGCGGCGCGGCCTATGGCGACGTCAAGGCGAGCGTCTACAAATCCGGTGAGCCCGACAATGGCCACTCGATCTCGGATACGCGCTGGGGGCTGGACGGCCGGCGCTGGTGTTGAATATGGCGTGACAAAGAACATCACGCTGAAGGCCGAGTATCTCTATGTCGATCTCGGTAGTCTCGAGCATGATGGCTACAATGTCCTGCCCGAGCAGAATGGGCATACCGGCGTCGATGCGGCCTTCCACACCCTCAAGGCGGGCCTGAACTACAAGTTCTGATCGTCGCCGCGGATCGGGCAATCGTCCGAGGCGTCCGCTTGCGGCCTCTCTTGTCGGGAAGGGTGGCTCCCGATGTGGTGGGGCCGTCCGCCGCGCGCAGGCCGTCGCGAGGGCTGCGGCCTCATCTGCATGAGACGATATATAATATGATCACCTTAGAAATTTGATCTGGTCGGAGTTGTGGCTTCCGCTTGGAGATCTATGTCTTTTTGCTTTCTGTGCGATGAGTCTGCAACAGTTTGTTTGGATCTATGCTGATACAGTACCAGCGATGGATGGGAATTCGCATTCTCAAGTGCACCGTCGTGACGAGGGGCCGATGATGAAATACGCATTCGCGACCATGACCGCCGCTTCCGTGCTGGCCCTGGGCCTCGGTGCGGCGAATGCCGCCGACCTGGCGCCCGTGCCGGTGATCGAGGCACCGCCACCCTTCAGCTGGACCGGCTTCTATGCCGGTGTCCATGCCGGCTACGCCTGGGGCAATCAGGACGACAACCAGAGCAATCTGTTCGATTGCGAAGGTAGCTTCGAGTGTACGCCGGGCGACAGCTTCAACATGGACGGCTTCATCGGCGGCGTACATGGCGGCTACAACTGGCAGATGGACCAGTTCGTCTTCGGCATCGAGGGCGACATCGACTACACCAACATCTCCGGCAGCGAAGGCTAAGCTGGTTACGTGCCGGGCCTGGACGACTACCTCGTGGGCTCTCTGGAGCTCGAAAGCAACTGGCAGGCGTCGCTGCGGCTGCGCGCCGGCTATGCCGTCGACAACTTCCTGATGTACGCCACCGGCGGTGTCGCCTTTGCCGACGCCAAGATGACGTCGAGCGGTGTCGGTGATTGGGAAGGATCCTACAGCTCCGACGACAGTAACACGCATGTCGGCTGGACGATCGGCATCGGCGCCGAATACGCCTTCACGCCGAACTGGATCGCCCGCGCCGAGATCCGCTACACCGATTTCGGCAGCAAGACCTATGAGCTCTGGGAAGGTCCGGTGGATTCGAGCTGGGACCAGACCGCCGTCACGGTCGGTCTGAGCTACAAGTTCTGACGACGGGGCGCGGGGCGCGCCTTCGACGCGGCTGCCGGGTCGCGCCGCGCGGGGCTGAATGGAGACGGGGGAAAGGGCTCCGCTTCGGCGGGGCCCTTTTTTGTCTGCGTGTCTTGTCTTCGTGCCTGCTTGCCGGGTGGCGCAGGTCCGCCGGCGCGGGTGCCCTCCGCTGCGCGGGTCGGCCGGCGTTGGGGTGCGTCCGCGGCATGGCGGCGGGGAGCTTCCAGGTCGGTTGGAAAAGGAAACGGCCCGGGCGCGAGCGCGACCGGGCCGTCTTTCGTTCGGTCGGCCGGGCTCGATGCGGCGCTATCGGGCGTCGCGGTCGAGCGCCGGCATCAGCCGGCCTGGATCGCCGCCAGGCGCTTGTCGACGTAATTGCCGCAGATATCGATCAGCGGCTCGACCTGGCCCTCGAAGAAGTGGTTCGCGCCCGGCATGATCTGCTGCTCGACGACGATGCCCTTCTGGGTCTTGAGCTTGTCGACCAGCGTCTGCACGTCCTTCGGCGGCGCCACCTTGTCCTGGTCGCCATGCACGATCAGGCCGGAGGAGGGGCAGGGCGCCAGGAACGAGAAATCGTAGAGGTTCGCCTGCGGCGCGATCGAGATGAAGCCCTCGATCTCCGGGCGGCGCATCAGGAGCTGCATGCCGATCCAGGCGCCGAACGAGAAGCCGGCGACCCAGCAGGCGCGCGCGTCGGGATGGATGGTCTGCACCCAGTCGAGCGCCGACGCGGCATCCGACAGTTCGCCCTCGCCATGGTCGAAATCGCCCTGGCTGCGGCCGACGCCGCGGAAATTGAAGCGCAGCACCGCGAAGCCGCGCTTCGCGAACATGTAGAACAGCTGGTAGGTGATCGCGTTGTTCATCGTGCCGCCGAACTGCGGGTGCGGGTGCAGGATGATGGCGATCGGGCCGTTCTTTTCCTTCGACGGCTGGAAACGGCCTTCGATGCGGCCTGCGGGGCCGGTGAAAATAACCTCGGGCATTTTGGCCTCGGACCTTTCGATCTGTTCAGAACCCCACGAGCGACCTATATCAGAGCCAAATGCTAACTTGACTCTGAGGCTCAGGGTTTCTAGAACACATTAGAATTCTTCGAAATTGGCGCTGGATGTCGATCCTGCCTTGTAGCGGGCCTTGTAGCATGAGGCAGGGTCCGGATTTCAAGCATAATGCGACATCCGGGGTGTGAAGGGAGACTGCCAGCCGTGGCCGCGCCGCGCCTCTACCTCGATTACAACGCCGGAGCCCCGCTTCGTGCCGAGGTGCGCGTGGCGATGATCGAGGCGCTCGGCGCGACCGGCAATGCCTCGTCCGTGCATGGCGAGGGCCGCGCGGCCCGCGCCCGCATCGAGCGGGCACGGCGTCAGGTGGCGGCGCTGGTCGGCGCGGATCCGACGCGGGTGATCTTCACCTCGGGCGGCACGGAGGCGAACGTCACGGCGCTCTCGCCGCTGATGCGGGTCGGCGCGGCCGAGATTGCGATCGATGCGCTGCTGGTCGGCGCGACGGAACATCCTTCCGTGCTCGCCGGTGGCCGCTTCGGCGCCGATCGCGTGCAGAAGGTCGCCGTCGACGGCGCCGGCCGGCTCGACCTCATCGACCTCGAGGCGAAGCTCGCGGCGCTGGCCGGTGAGGGCAAGCGCGCGCTGGTCTCCGTCATGCTGGCGAACAACGAGACCGGTACGATCCAGCCGGTGGCGGCGGTCGCGGCGCTGGCGCGGCGCTTCGGCGCGCTGGTCCATACCGACGCGATCCAGGCGGCGGGCCGCATCCCGGTCGATGTCGCGGCGCTCGGCGTCGATCTCCTGACGCTGTCGGCGCACAAGCTGGGCGGGCCGCAGGGCGCCGGCGCGCTGGTGCTGGGTGGCGACCTTGTGTCGCCCCGGCCGCTGGTCGTCGGCGGCGGACAGGAAAAATACAGCCGCGCCGGCACGGAGAACGTGGCGGCGATCACCGGCTTCGGCGTGGCGGCGGAACTCGCCCGCGCCGATCTCGGCCGGCGGCAGGAATGGGCGGGCTGGCGTGACCAGATCGCCGAAGCGGCCGGTCCGGCCGTGCTCTTGAGCGGGGAGGCCGAGCGGCTCCCCCAGACGCTGTCGCTCAGCGTCGACGGTCTCGCTGCGGAAACGCTGGTGATCGCGCTCGATCTCGAAGGTGTCGCGGTTTCGGCCGGTTCGGCGTGTTCTTCGGGAAAAGTCGGTGTTTCGCATGTGATGCGGGCCATGAACGTGCCCGAATCGCAGGCGAAGGCCGCGATCCGCGTCAGTTTCGGATGGGAAACCACCGAAGCCGACATACGTAGATTTACGGAGGTCTGGGGACGTGTCATGAGACGGCTCGCGCCGGGCGTGACACGCGCCGCATGACAACGCACTCAACCCGCGGTCCTTGAAACCGCTGTGGATGGAGTAGGGAATGGTTGCAGTTCAGGAGACCGTCGATCAGGTCCGCCAGATCGACGTCGATCAGTACAAGTACGGCTTCGTCACCGATATCGAGACCGAGCTCGCCCCCAAGGGCCTGTCGGAGGATATCGTCCGCTTCATTTCGGCCAAGAAGAACGAGCCGGAATGGATGCTCGAATGGCGGCTCGACGCCTATCGGCGCTGGCTGACCATGACGGAGCCGACCTGGTCGCGCGTCCACTACCCGAAGATCGATTTCGAGGACCTGCATTATTACGCGGCGCCGAAGAGCACCGCCGGTCCGAAGTCGCTCGACGAAGTCGATCCCGAGCTGCTCGCCACCTATGAGAAGCTGGGCATCCCGCTGCGCGAGCGCGAGATCCTGGCCGGCGTCGAGGGCGCGGGTTCGCGCGTCGCCGTCGACGCGGTGTTCGACTCCGTCTCGGTCGTCACGACCTTCAAGGACGAGCTGAAGAAGGCCGGCGTCATCTTCTGTTCGATCTCCGAGGCGATCCGCGAATATCCGGAGATCGTGAAGAAGTATCTCGGCTCCGTCGTGCCGGTGACCGACAATTTCTACGCGACGCTGAATTCGGCCGTCTTCTCGGACGGATCGTTCGTCTACGTGCCGGAGGGCGTCCGCTGCCCGATGGAGCTGTCGACCTATTTCCGCATCAACGAGCGGAATACGGGCCAGTTCGAGCGTACGCTGATCATCGCCGAGAAGGGGGCCTACGTCTCCTATCTCGAGGGCTGCACGGCGCCGATGCGCGACGAGAACCAGCTGCATGCGGCGGTGGTCGAGCTGATCGCGCTGGACGATGCCGAGATCAAGTACTCCACCGTCCAGAACTGGTATCCGGGCGACAAGGAAGGCAAGGGCGGCATCTACAACTTCGTGACCAAGCGCGGCGATTGCCGTGGCGACCGCTCGAAGATCTCGTGGACGCAGGTCGAGACCGGCTCGGCGATCACCTGGAAGTATCCGTCCTGCATCCTGCGCGGCGACGACAGCCAGGGCGAGTTCTATTCGATCGCGGTTTCGAACGGCTACCAGCAGGTCGACAGCGGCACCAAGATGCTGCATCTCGGCAAGAACACGAAGAGCCGGATCATCTCGAAGGGCATCGCCGCCGGCCGCTCCGACAACACCTATCGCGGCCTCGTCTCGGCGCACCGCAAGGCGTCGGGCGCGCGCAATTTCACCAATTGCGACAGCTTGCTGATCGGCGACCAGTGCGGCGCGCACACCGTGCCCTACATCGAGTCGAAGAACGCCAGCGCGGTGTTCGAGCATGAGGCGACGACGTCGAAGATCGCCGACGACCAGCTGTTCTATTGCCTCCAGCGCGGACTTTCGTCCGAGGAGGCCGTGGCGCTGATCGTCAACGGCTTCGTCAAGGACGTCATCCAGCAGCTGCCGATGGAATTCGCGGTCGAGGCCCAGAAGCTGATCTCGATCAGCCTCGAAGGGTCGGTCGGCTAACGCCCCAGTCTTGTCGAACCCTCCCCGGGAGCGGGGAGGGTCGGGATGCCACAGGCGTTTCCGGCCGGTCGCGGCCCGTCCGCTGCTTGGACCATCACCCGGAAATGCGCGCGTCCCGATCGCCCTGGCGGCGGTTCGGAAACACGAATTGAACGGAACAAAACTATGCTCGAGATCAAGAACCTGCACGCTTCCATCGACGGCAAGGAGATCCTGCGCGGCGTCGATCTGGTCGTCCCGACCGGCGAGGTCCACGCGATCATGGGGCCGAACGGCTCCGGCAAGTCGACGCTTTCCTACGTGCTGGCCGGCCGCGATGGCTATGACGTCACCGACGGCGAGATCATCTTCGACGGCGAGAACATCGTCGAGACGGCGCCGGAAGAGCGCGCCTCGGCGGGCGTCTTCCTCGCCTTCCAGTATCCGCTGGAGATCCCCGGCGTCGCCACCATGACCTTCCTGAAGGCCGCTCTCAACGCGCAGCGCAAGGCGCGCGGCGAGGACGAGCTGACGACGCCGGACTTCATGCGCCGCGTGAAGGCCGCCTCGGAAAAGCTGAACGTGACTCAGGAAATGCTCCGTCGTCCGCTCAATGTCGGCTTCTCCGGCGGCGAGAAGAAGCGGAACGAGATCCTGCAGATGGCGCTGCTCGAGCCGAAGCTGGCGATCCTCGACGAAACCGATTCCGGCCTCGACATCGACGCGCTGCGCGTCGTCTCCGAGGGCGTCAACGCGCTCCGTTCGCCGGATCGCTCGATGCTGGTCATCACCCATTATCAGCGCCTGCTCGACCACATCGTGCCCGACAAGGTGCATGTGATGTCGGCCGGCCGCATCGTCCGCACCGGTGGTCCGGAGCTGGCGCTCGAACTGGAAGCCAAGGGTTACGCCGACTACGCCGGCGAGCCGGCCTGAGCGGGGAGGGTTATTCATGAACGCCGAACCGCGCATCCTGCGCACCCAGGCTGAAGACACGCTGGCGCTCGAATTCGCCGCGGCCCGGACCCGCCTGCCGGGCTCGCCGTCGGTCGCCGCCGCGCGCGAGGTCGCCTTCGCCGATTTCCAGAAGGCCGGCCTGCCGCATCGCCGCACCGAGCCCTGGCGCTACACCGACCTGCGCGCCCTGCTTCGGACCGTGCCGCCGCTCGTCAGCGAGCGCGCCGAGCTGCCCGCCATCGTCGATCCGCTGGCCGGCCTCGACCGCGCCCGCCTCGTCGTCGTCGACGGCGCCTACCGGCCGGAGCTTTCGGACCTTTCGGGCATCGACGGCGTGACGGTCCGGCCGCTCGCCGAGCTGCTGCGCGAGGGCGACGAACGGATCGGCCGAGAGATCGCCACGCTCGACGACGCCGTGGTGTCGCTCAACGCGGCGCTGATGACCGGTGGCGTCGCGATCGATGTTCCGGCGGGCGCGAAGATCGCGCGCGCCATCGAGATCGCGCATGTCACCACCGGCCTGCTGCAGACCCACACCCGCAACCTCGTGACGATCGGCGCCGATGCCTCGGCGCGTATCCTCGAGACGCATGTCGGCCCGGCCGACAGCGCCTACCAGGCGAACATCGTCACCGAGGCGACCGTCGGCGACCGCGCCAAGGTGATCTGGGCCAAGCTGCAGCTCGAGGGCGCCGCCGCCGTGCATCTCGGCACCTTCTCGGTGTCGATCGGCGAGGAGACCGAGTTCGATCATCTGACGCTGATGACCGGTGCCTCGATCTCGCGTTCGCAGACCTTCCTGGCGTTTGCCGGCGAGAATGCGCGCGCGGGGCTCTTCGGCGCCACCATGGTGCGCGGTAAGCAGCACGCCGACATCGCGCTCACCGTCGACCACGCCGTGCCGAACTGCGCCAGCCGCGAGCTGTTCAAGGCGGTCATGGACGAGCGTTCGGAAGGCGTCTTCCAGGGTCGCATCAACGTGCGTCCCGCCGCGCAGAAGACCGATGGCCGGATGATGACGCAGGGCCTCCTGCTGTCGGAGGACGCCTCGTTCTTCGTCAAGCCGGAGCTCGAGATCTTCGCCGACGACGTCCAGTGCGCGCATGGCGCCACCAGCGGCGAGATCGACGAGGACATCCTGTTCTACCTGCTGTCGCGCGGCATCTCGCGACCCGAGGCCGAGACGCTGCTCGTGACGGCGTTCCTGGCCGAGGCGATCGAGGGGCTGGGCGACGAGGCCATCGGCGACGCCTTCGAGGCGATCGCCCGTGATTGGCTCGCGAACCGTGGGCAAGAGGCAAAATGAGCGAACTGGGTGCCTATGACGTTCAGGCGATACGGCGCGATTTTCCGATCCTTTCGAGGACGGTCTATGGCAAGCCGCTCGTCTATCTCGACAATGGCGCCTCCGCGCAGAAGCCGCAGGCGATGCTGGACGCGGTGACCAAGGCGTATTCGGAAGACTACGCCAACGTCCATCGTGGCCTGCATTACCTGTCCAATGTCGCGACCGACGCCTATGAGGCGTCGCGCGAAACCGTGCGCCGCTTCCTGAACGCGGGCTCGGTGGACGAGATCCTCTTCACGCGCTCGTCGACGGAGGCGATCAACCTGGTCGCCTCCTCGTTCGGCGCGATGGAGATCGGCGAGGGTGACGAGATCATCCTCTCCATTCTCGAGCACCACTCCAACATCGTGCCCTGGCACTTCCTCCGCGAGCGCAAGGGCGCGGTGATCAAGTGGGCGCCGATCGCCGACGACGGCACCTTCCTGCTCGACGAGTTCGAGAAGCTGATCACGCCGAGGACCAAGATCGTCGCGATCACCCACATGTCGAACGTCACCGGGACGATCGTCCCGATCAAGGATGTGATCCGCATCGCCCACGCCCACGGCGTCAAGGTGCTGGTCGACGGCAGCCAGGGCGCCGTGCACCTGCCGGTCGACGTCCGCGATCTCGACGTCGATTTCTACTGCGTCACCGGCCACAAGCTCTACGGCCCGACCGGCATCGGCGTGCTCTATGGCAAGAAGGCGCTGCTCGAGGTGATGCCGCCCTTCCTCGGCGGCGGCGAGATGATCCGCGACGTCACCGAGGACAATGTTACCTATGGCGTGCCGCCGCATCGCTTCGAGGCGGGCACGCCGCCGATCGTCCAGGCGATCGGCCTCGGCGCGTCGCTCGACTACATGGAGCGGATCGGTCGCGATCGCATCCTCGCCCATGAGGAGCGGCTGCGCGACTATGCGCATGAGCGGCTCTCGGCGATCAACAGCCTGAAGATCTTCGGCACCACGAAGGACAAGGGCGCGATCGTCTCGTTCGAGATGGCGGGCGCGCACGCGCATGACGTCTCGACCATCATCGACCGCGAGGGCGTCGCCGTCCGCGCCGGAACCCACTGCGCCCAGCCGCTCTTGCAGCGCTTCGGCGTCACCTCCACATGTCGGGCGTCCTTCGGTCTCTACAACACCACCGAAGAGGTCGACCGCCTTGCCGATGCGCTGATCAAGGCGCATGCTTTCTTCGCATGAGGACCTGAAATGGACGACGCCACGCTGATCAGCGAAGAGAAGACCGAGGCGGTCGCGGAGAGCGCGGCCGCGCCGGCGTCCGCCATTCCGGCCGACGAGCTGGAGCGCCTTTCCGGCGACATCGTCGCGGCGCTGAAGACGGTCTACGACCCGGAGATCCCGGCCGACATCTACGAGCTCGGCCTTATCTACAAGATCGACATCGACGACGACCGCAATGTCGCGATCGAGATGACGCTGACCGCGCCGGGCTGCCCGGTGGCGGGCGAGATGCCGGGCTGGGTCGAGAACGCCGTCGGCGCCGTCCCCGGCGTCGGCCGCGTCGACGTCACCATGACCTTCGATCCGCCGTGGTCGCAGGACCGCATGTCGGACGAGGCGCGCGTCGCGCTCGACTGGTACTGAGGCCTCGCCATGGGCAAGGCGCCGCCGATCACCGGGGTGCTGGAGACGGCGATCTATGTCGACGACATCGCGCGCGCCGCGGCCTTCTACCGCGACATCCTCGGCCTGCGCGCCCTGATCGAGGACGACCGGCTGGTCGCCTTCGACGCGGGGCCGGCGAGCGTGCTGCTCCTGTTCCGGCGCGGCGCCACGCTGAAGGACGTCGTCCTGCCCGGCGGCACGATACCCGCGCATGACGGCTCGGGGCCGTATCACTTCGCGCTCCGCATTCCGAAGGCGGCTCTCGCGCCCTGGCGCGAGCACCTGAAGGCGAAGGGCGTCGCCATCACCGCCGAGATGGCGTGGCCGGCCGGCGGCGAGAGCCTCTATTTCAACGATCCCGACGGCCATGTGGTCGAGCTCGCCACGCCGGGCATATGGTCGAACGATTCCGAACTGCCGGCCGGCGCCTTGCAGAACGGGATCTAAGGGCCGATCTTAAGGGCCGGAAGAGGCGCTTCGCGCCGCGAACTGGAGAATTGCCATGGGCGTCCGTTCACGCTTCGCCGTGATGACCCTGACCGAAGCCGCCGCCGAGCGGATCCGCGAGATCGTCGAGGATTCCGACGAGCCCGTGCAGGGCCTGCGCATCGGCGTCAAGAAGGGTGGCTGCGCCGGCATGGAATACACCATGAAGGCGGTCGCGGATCCCGACCCCAAGGACGAGCGCATCGAGGCGCATGGCGCGACCGTGTTCGTCGATCCGGCCGCTGTGCTCTACCTGCTCGGCAGCGTCATGGATTTCGAGACGACCAAGCTCCGCTCCGGCTTCGTGTTCAAGAACCCGAACGAGGTCTCGGCCTGCGGTTGCGGCGAGTCCGTCATGCTGAAGCCAGCCGATCCCGCCGACGCGTCGGCCACGGCCGGCTGAGCGCTACCATTCCGCTACCGGAACGCTAACAGGCGGTGCGCTGTTAACCGCCCGATTCCGGTCGCGCCGATTTTCCCCGCGTCCAATATGGAGATTGGTTTGTCGAGCCTCTTCGAGCGTCTGAAGTCCGATGCCGCCGCCGATTGGCAGGCCTATGTCCGCCATCCCTTCGTCCTCGGCCTCGGCGACGGCACGCTGCCGAAGGCGAGCTTTCAGCACTATCTGGTGCAGGACTATCTGTTCCTGATCGAGTTTGCCCGCGCCTATGCGATCGGCGTTTACAAGGCGCCGAACCCGCAAGAGATGCGCAAGGCCTCGGAAGGGATGCACTCCATCCTGAACGAGACCAATCTGCATCTGAAGCTCTGCGCCGAGTGGGGCCTTTCGCGCGAAGCCGTTGAAAAGACGAAGGAAGCGCGCGCCACTGTGGCCTATACGCGCTTCGTCCAGGAGGCGGGGCTGCGCGGCGACATGCTCGATCTCGTGGTTGCGCTGTCGCCCTGTGTCGTCGGCTATGCCGAGATCGGCACGGCGCTGGCCGCCTCCGGCACGGGGCTCGATGGCGAGAATCCCTACACCGCCTGGATCCGCGAATATGAAGGCGAGGGCTTTCAATCGGTCGCCCGCGCGAGCCTTGAACAGATCGATCGTCTCGCGGCATTGTCGCTGACCGAGGCCCGCTATCCGCGCCTGCTCGAAATCTTCCGCCAGGCCACGCGGCTGGAGGCCGATTTCTGGCAGATGGGGCTCACCATCGCCGACTGAGGACGCCCATGACGGCCGATCTCGACTATCTCTCCGAGTTGTTCGAGCCGGTCGGCCGGGTATCCATCCGGCGGATGTTCGGCGGTCTCGGCTTCTTTCGGGACGGGCTGATGTTCGGCATCTGGCAGGATGGGACGATCTACCTGAAGGCGGATGACGCGACGCGTCCCGCCTTCGAGACGGAGGGCTGCACGCCCTTCGTCTACGGTTCGAAGAACGGTCGCGAGACGTCGCTCGGCTACTATCGTCTGCCCGAGCGCCTGCTCGACGACACCGACGAACTGCGCGATTGGGCGCTGGCGGCGATCGAGGTCGCCGTCCGTGCCAACGCCGCCAAGCCCTTGAAAAAGAGGAAATAAGGCTCTCTCCGGCGCGGGCGGGAGAGGGCCTTGCCGTTGGTTCGCCGCCTCCAGGCCGGATCGGCCGCTAGTCGCCGACGCCCGCCCGGATCCCGCTCGCCGCCTGCGCAGGCGCGGCCGGGGCAGCGGGTCTCGCCTGCAGCGCCAACTGCGTCACGGCCGCGTTGTCGACCTTGCCGGAGCCGAGCAGCGGCAGCTTCTCGACGAAGAGCACGGCCCGCGGCAGCATGATCTCCGACAGGCCCCGGCCCCGGATGAAGCGCTGGAACTCAGCCAGGTTGGCGTCGGGACGTTCCGTCACCAGAACGATCTCCTCGCCCTTGCGCTCATGCGGAACGGCGGCCGCCGCCGTCGCGTGATGCGGCCAGAATTCGCCGGCCAGAGCCTCGATCGACGCGAGCGAGACCATCTCGCCGCCGACCTTGGCGAAGCGCTTGGCGCGGCCGGATATCGTGATGAAACCATCGTCGATGGTGACGATGTCGCCCGTGTCGTACCAGCCGTCGACCGGCGGTTCCAGCACGCCGGGCGCCTCGGCGCGATAGTAGCCGCGCATGACATTGGCGCCGCGCACCAGCAGCCTGCCGCCTTCCTCGATGCCGGCGACCGGCTCCAGCTTCGTCTCGATGCCGGGCAGCGCCCGCCCGACCGAACCGGGGCGGTTCGCCATCGGCGTGTTGATCGCGATAACCGGCGCGGTCTCCGTCGTGCCGTAGCCTTCGAGCAGGCGGATGCCGAACTTCTCCGACCAGACGCGGCGGGTCTCCGGCTTCACCCGCTCGGCGCCGGCGAAGACATAGCGGATCGAATAGAAGTCATAAGGGTGAGCCATGCGGGCATAGCCGGCGAGGAAGGTGTCGGTGCCGAACAGGATCGTGGCGTTCACGTCATAGGCCATCTCCGGAACGATCCGGTAATGCAGCGGCGAGGGGTAGAGCATCTGCCGGACGCCGGAGAAGAGTGGCAGCAGGCAGCCCGCCGTCAGGCCGAAGGCATGGAACAGCGGCAGCGCGTTCAGGACGATGTCCTCGCCGGAAAAGTCGATCACGCTCGCAATCTGCTGGCGATTCGCCTGAATGGCGCGGTGGCTGAGCGAGACCCCCTTCGGCGTGCCCTCGGAGCCCGAGGTGAAGAGCACGACGGCTTCCGCTTCCGGATCCGTCGGGCGCTGGAAGGCGACGCGGCTCAGGAAGCGCGGCGCGACACCGCCGACCATCGCAAACAGCTTGCGGCCGAGACCGATCTCGTCGCGGAGATCCTCCAGGTAGACGATGCGGGCGCGCGCGCCGAGCGCGTCGACGAGCGGCTGCAGGCGACCCTTCTCGATGAACTGGCGCGAGGTCAGCACGAGTTTCACTTCCGCCGTGCGGCAGGCTGCCTCGACCGAGGCCGGCCCGGCGGAGAAGTTGAGCATGGCCGGGATGCGGCCGATGACCTGCAGCGCGAAGAAGGTGACGACGGCGGCGGTCGTGTTCGGGAGCAGCACGCCGACCCGCTCGCCGGGCACGCTCATCGCGGCGAAGGTTTTGCCGAGCGCGAAGGCGCCGCGGAGGATGTCGGTGTAGCCTACGGGGTTCCGCGTGACGTCCTCGATCAGCGCCCGCTGGCCGTTGATGTGGCGGGCGCGCAGCAGTCCGTCGAAAAGCGTCTCGGCGGCGGGGCTGGTCTCGTAGACCATGTCGGTCATGATCGCCTGCAGGTGGTGGCCGGCCTCGTGCCGGCGCTTGCGGCCGACCAGGCCCGGCGTCAGCTCGATCCGGCGCGGCGGCAGCACCGTCATCGCGATTTCGGGGAACAGGCGTCGCCGCACCTTGCCCTTCAGTCGCGAGAAGATCGTGTACTGGGCGCCGTCGATGCGGACGGGGATGATCGGTACGTCGGAAAGGGCGGCGATCATCGCCGGGCCGTCATAGACCTTCATCAGCGCGCCGGTGACGGTGATGCGGCCCTCCGGGAAGATCACCAGCCGGCGACCTTCCTTCACCAGGTTCACCATCTTGCGGACGGTGAAGGGGCTGGTCGGATCGACCGGCACGAGGTCGAAGAACAGGAAGGCCGGTTTCACCCACCAGCGGGTGGCGATGTATTTGTTGATCGCGAAGACGGGCTTGCCCGGCAGCATGCAGCCGATCAGCACCGCGTCGATGAACGAGGTGTGGTTGACGACTACGACGGCCGCGTCGCGGCCCTCGCCATAGTGCTCCAGCCCCTTCACGCGGGCGCGGAACAGGATCTGCATCAGGCGGAGGCCGATCGCCTTGATCAGTTCGTCCGGCACGAACTTGAGGCAGATGCCGGCGGCCACGACATTGGCGAGGCCGAGCCAGAACAGGAGCTGCAGCGTGGTGACGCCGGCCGCGAGCAGGCCGGCGGCGAGGCCGGTGCCGATCACCATCAGCGCCGCGTTCATGATGTTGTTGCCGGCGATCGCGGCCGAACGTTCGCGCTCGTCCGCGCGCGACTGCAGCAGCGCGTAGAGCGGAACGGTGAAGAGGCCGCCGCCAAAGGCGACGCCGACGAGATCGACCAGAACCCGGATGCCGGGCCAGGAAGTGATGAAGGCGCCGAGATCGAGCGCGCCGCCGGCGCCGACCGCGCCGAGCGCCGTCGCGGCATGGGAAAGGTCGACCATGAAGGCGGCCATGATCAGGGCGCCGATCGGCGTATGCCGGGCCGAAATGCGGCCGGCGAGCAGTTTTGACGTCGCGGCCGAGCCGAGCGCGATGCCGACGACGAAGGCGGCGACCAGGAGGTTGGCGACGATCTCGTCGACCTTCAGCGTCGACTTCGCGAAATCGGGGAAGACCGACATCACGATCAGGCCGATCATCCAGAACCACGAGATGCCGGAGACGGCCAGGAAGAGGGTGCGCTTGCGGCGGATGGCGGCGAAGGAGGCGCGGCTCGCCCCGATCAGCGAGAAGCGGAAGCGCCCGGCATCCGGCGCCGGCGGCGCGGACGGCACGAAGAAGGCGGCGACCGCGCCGACGAGCGCGACGGAGACGAGGCCGACGATCGCGATCCACTTTCCGCCGAGGCCGACGGTCAATCCGCCGAACAGCGTGCCGAGCAGGATGGCGACGAAGGTCGAGCCCTCGAACAGCGCGTTGGCCGCGACGAGGCGCTCGCGACTGACGAGCTGTGGCAGCATCGAGTATTTGGCCGGTCCGAAGATCGTCGACTGCACGGCGTAGAAGAACATGCCGAGCAGGGCGAGCGGCGCCGAATGGATCATGATGGCGTAGGCGGAGAGGAGGGCGAGCCCGACCTCGGCCAGCCGCGTCCAGCGCACGACCAGATTCTTGTCGACCGTGTCGGAGAGCCGGCCGGAGACGCCCGAGAACAGGAAGAAGGGCAGCATGAACACCGCGCCGCCCAGCGTGACCGCCACCTGCGGCGACAGACCGAACAGATCGGCGCCGCCATAGGCGACCATGAAGCCGAACGCGCTCTTCAGCGCGTTGTCGGCGAAGGCACCAAACCACTGCACGACGAAGAGCGGCAGGAAGCCGGGCGTTTTCAGGAGCGGCGGCGCGCCGGTTCCTGGCGCGTCGGCGGCCGTGACAGGCGCGGTTGAAGTCTGGGGAGATGCATCCATGGCGTCAAACCTCAGCCTGTTCGCGGCGTCTCGCAAGCCGCTTTAATTGAACGTTGTTCAATTTGATATCAGCGTTTTGAACGATGTTCAATACATGCTAGGAGCTAGTCTGCATGGCAGGCGGCAACGAGGAATGGAATGGCACGGCGCAGCGATCACGCCCCGGAGGAATTGAAGCGCCTGGCGCTCGACGCCGCGCGCGCGATCGCGGCGGAAGAGGGGCTGCGCGGGATCACGGTGCGCCGCGTCGCCGAGCGGATCGGCTATGCCCCCGGCACGATCTACAATCTGTTCGCCAATCTCGACGACCTGATCGTCCATCTCAACGGCATGACCCTGGACGCGCTGGCGGATGCCTTGCGGGCAGCGGCGGACGCTCCGGTCGAGACGCGCGCTGCGCAACTAGTCGATGCCTATTTCGATTTCGTCGAGCGCTGGCCGATGCTCTGGAGCCTGCTCTTCGAGCATCGCCTGCCCGAGGGAGTCGACCTGCCGGATTGGTACCGCCCGAAGCTCGCGGCGCTGATCGCGCTGGTCGCCGAGGCGCTGGCGCCGCTGATGCCGGACCTCGCCAGTGACGAGCGGCGGGCGACGACGGCGACCATGTGGGCGGGGCTGCACGGCATCTCGACGCTGGCCGTCTCGAGCAAGCTGGCGCTGGTCGTCGAGGCGGAGCCGCGCCGCCTCGGTCATCTTCTCGTGGCGCGGATGCTGGGAGGCTGAGTCGCCTCAGGCCTCGATGGTGGACGCGGCGCTAACGATGCCGAGCGCCTCATCGAAGGCGGCTGCGATCCTATGGGGATCGCTGCCGGCATCGAGCTGGAAGGTCGGGGTGGTCGAGACCAGCGTCGTCAGCAGGCGGAACAGTTCCCGCTGCGCCCGCGGCACGCCGTCGGAGAAGACGCCGATATTGTCGGTCAGGATGACGGAAAGCGCTTCGGCCTTGCTGATCGGGCGCACGCGGGCAGGGCCCTCGGAGCGCGGGCCGACGACCACGATGGCCGCCGTCTGGTAGCTCTTTGCCGGATCGGGCAGGGGCATCATCGCGGCAAGCGCGTCCCGCGTCAGCGGCGCCTCGTCCTCGTCGCCGCCGAACGCGCCGAGATGCGGCAGGATCTCGGGAAACATCGCGGCCGTGCGGCGCTGCACCTTCAGCGTGCGCGGCATGCCCCAGGCGAGGATGCCCTCCGCTTCCTTGCGCAGTACCACCATGTCGTCGCCGAGATGGGCATAGCCGGAGAGCGCCAGGGCCAGCGAGGTCGTCGTCTTGCCAAAGCCGCTCGGCGCGAAGAGCAGCACGAGGTCGTCGCGCCCCGGCGGCATCAGAGAGCCGGCATGGATGGTCAACAGGCCATGGTCGCGGATCACCGTGTCCAGCAGGACGGCTGCCGCCATGCCGCGGAACGGTCTATCCGTACCGGCCGCCACTTCGACCCACGTCACGGGCTCGCCACGCGTCTCGACGATCGAGATCTGGCCGGGGATGCGGAACTGCTGGTGGTCGCCGTCGCGGCTGACCTCGGCGTAGGTGCCGTCGATCAGCGCACCGCTCCATATGAGGGAACCGATCGTCGCCGCGTCGTCGCCGGGCGCGGTCGTCACGAGGATCTCGTGGTCGACCGGATGTGTCTCGTCGCCCTCGAACTGCGCGAGTTGCGGCAGCGCCGTCTCCCCATGCGTGCCCGGCTCGGCGGTGAGGCGAAAGGCAAGGCCCGGAATGACGTATCGCTTGCGCAGCATCAGGCGGTTCCGACGCGGTTCTTCTCGGTGAAGATGGTCACCATGGTGGGCTCGGGCGGGTTGAGGACCGGCATGTCGTCGGCCGAGACCCAGCAATGGGCGGCGAGCTTCGCCTTGCCGATGCTGGTGCGGTCGACGCCGAAATGGATCGTCGCCGGTACGCCGGCGAGCGTGAGGAAGCGATAGGCGAGGATGCCCTCGCGCAGGCAGCGGCGGTCGCGCATCACCCAGGGTCGGCGGCCCGCCTTCTTGGCGCGCCTGGCGACATAGGCGGCCGCGAGACCGGCATAGCGGCGGCTCGCGCCGGCATCGGCGATGTGCAGGATGTCGGCGAAGTCCCGCGACTTCCGGCAGCGGAGCGGCAGGGTCTTGGCCCAGAACCACATCTCGGCCCGGAATTTAAGCCGCAGGAGCAGGTCCGGCGTCACGGCTCGACGCGAATGATCAGGCCTTCGGCGGCCAGTTGGCTCGCAAGCTCGGTCATGTCGTCCCGGAGGATCGACGCCTCGACGTCGAACACCTTCTCGAGCTCGCCGAGGATGCCGGCGAAGTCGCGCGCGCCGTCGACCGCCGAGAGGAAGGCCGCCGTCGTGTCGTTGCAGGTGAAGAGCTGGCCGGAATTGGTGTCCAGCAACACGCCGCCCTCGCCATCGCCGAGCGGCTGAAAGCTGGTGTTCTCATGCAGGGCCCAGATGGTGCCCGTTTCGATGCTCGGCATATCATGTTCCCCCACGGGCAATCCGCCTTCGATAGCGGAACGCGGCGTCAGGCGGAAGGGGCCATCGACGCGGACTGTGACGCGGTTCACTTGCCAGTCCGCGCGGGGCGCCCGCCGGCGACCGGAGGCGTTGACCCGGGGGGCGGATTCGGTTGTATTCCGCTGGGGCAGGTGAATGTCATCCTGTTGATTTGTGAGCTGACAATGAAGAAGACTTACGAGCAGCCCGCGCTTCTGAAGCGCGAGCGTGTGGCCATGATCGTCGCGTCGATGTCGGGCGGGCCGTATCTGCCGCGCTGATCCCTGCCTTTGGCATAGGCCGGTTTGTTGGCGGAGCTGCAGCGATGCGGCTCCGCTTCTTGCATTTGAGCCTCATGACAGGGCGCCCGACTCGGTGAACATTGTGCGTCGCTTCACCCAGCATCGAGACTTCCAGCCAGAGTAGCCCCATGTCCGCCAGCGAGACCGACGGCACGATCCCTTCAGCCTCCGAGACGCCGCGTCGGCTTTCGGGCGCCGATTCGCGCCTGCTCATCGCGCTCGCCGACCCCGAGGGCAGCATGGCGCCGCCGCCGCTTGCCGCCGCGCGCGCGCAGCGGCTGCTGTCGCAGGCCGAGCGGCACGGCGTGCTCCCGGCCGTCCTCAGGAAGGTGCGGCCCGGGCTGTCCACGCCGGACCTGGTGCCGATTCGCGATCATTTCGCCATGCGCTACCAGGCTGGCGTCGCCTTCAACATGCAGCTTCGGGCGCAGGCGAAGCAGCTCCAGGCGGCGCTCGTAGCGGCCGGCGCGCCGGCCCTGCTGATCAAGGGGCAGGATTTCGCCGAGAACCTTTATCCCGATCCCGTGCTCCGGCCGACCAGTGACATCGACATCATCGTCCCCCTCGATCGGCTGGACGAGGTCGAGGCTGTCGCGGCGCGGTCGGATTTCGCGCTGCATCCGAGCCAACGCGATGACGAGCAGCTAGAACGCAAGTGGATCCATGTCCGCCATCCCATGCTGATGCTGGAAATCCAGGGCAATCTGGTGCATGCGCCCGGCTTGCGGTCGGTCCTGTCGCTCGGCTTCGACGAACTCTGCCCGGATGGCGATCCCGCCTCAGCGGCACGTCCGTCGGCGCGCCTCGCCATCGCCGGCGTCCATGCCGCCAGTTCTCATCATTTCGAGCTGCTGCGTCTGGTCGTCGACGTCCTGCAGGCGGCGCGGCGGCTCGACGGCGCCGCCGAGGAGCAGGCGCTCGACGATCTGGTCAACCGTTCTGGCATCCGCCTCGCGCTGGTCGCGGCGCTCGACCTGGCGGACAGGCTCTATGACGACGCGCGATGCCGCAGCATCGCCGACGCGCTTTCGCCCGTCCGTTTCCGGCGCGCCGCGCGGCTCCTGATCGACGGCCGCGTCGTGATGGCGATGGAGACGGAGGAGCGGGCGCTGCAATCCTGGCGCCGGTCGGTGTTCCGCGAGCTCCTGAAGCGCGGCGGGCAAGCCCCTCGCTCGTCATGAAGCCATTTGAATGCTATCGGTTGCAGGGCGCAGGGACAGCGCGTGGCCGACGGAGGGCAGGGTGCAGATCTCGGAAATCGTGACCTGGCTCGGTCGCACGAGCTTTTTTAACGGCCTGGACAATGACGACATCACGCGACTGGCGCAGATCGCCCGCGTGTCGACCGTCCCGGCCGAAACGCTGCTGTTCTCGCAGGGCGACGAGTCGGACGGGCTCTACTCGGTCGTCGACGGCATCGTCCGCATCTTCCTGACGGCCGACGACAGCCGTGAGCTCACCATCCAGCTCTTCGAGGAAGGCGAGGTCATCGGCGAGATCGCGCTGATCGACGGCCTGCCGCGCAGCGCCGGCGCCGCGACGCTGACGGACGCCCGCCTGATCTTCATTCCGCGCCAGTCGTTCCTGACCCTGCTCGACAATTCGAGCCGGCTGCAGCGTCAGATCATCCTCAGTCTCTGCGAACGGCTGCGGCACACCAATGAACAGGTCAATCGCGCCGTCTTCTCCGACCTGCGTCATCGTCTGCTGGTGCTGTTGCGTCAGCTCGCCCTCATCCATGGCCGCATCGAGCGCGATGTCGCCGTGGTCGAGCTCGACCTGACGCAGGGCACGCTGGCGCAGATGCTGGGTGCCAGCCGCGAGGCCGTGAACAAGCAGATCCGCGCTCTGGTGAAGGAGCGCCGCCTGTCCGTGGATGGCCACCGGATCGTGGTGCATCGGTCGGCGCGGGAAACCTGAGGCAGGCCGCACCGGTTCTCCCGGGTATCGAGCCGGCGCGGGGCCGGCTCTTCATTGCGTGTTACTTCAGCTGCGCGGCTGCCTTGATCAGGCCCGCGGTCGACGAGTCGCGGCTGTCGGCGGAGGCCTTGCCTTCCACCATCGGCATCAGCTGCAGCGCGAGCTGCTTGCCGAGCTCGACGCCCCACTGGTCGTAGGAATCGATACCCCAGATCGCGCCTTGGACGAAGACCTGGTGCTCGTAGAGCGCGATCAGGCGGCCGAGTGTGTAGGGATCCAGCGTCTTGTAGAGGAGGGTGTTCGACGGACGGTTGCCTGGGAAGGTCTTGTGCGGCGCCAGCCGCTCGACCTCGGTCGGCACCTTGCCCTCGGATGCCAGCTCGGCACGGGCCTCGTCGGTGGTGCGGCCGCGCATCAGCGCCTCGGTCTGCGCGAAGCAGTTGGCGAGCAGCAGCGCATGGTGGACGCCATCGGTCTCGTGCGCCTTCGCCGCGATCAGGAAATCGCAGGGGATGACGTCCGTGCCCTGGTGGATCAGCTGGTAGAAGGCGTGCTGGCCGTTGGTGCCCGGCTCGCCCCAGACGAGCGGCCCGGTCGCGAGCGTAACCGGAGCGCCCTCGAGGGTGACGCGCTTGCCGTTCGATTCCATGTCGAGCTGCTGCAGATAGGCGGCGAAGCGCTCAAGGCGCTGGTCATAGGGCAGCACCGCCTTGGCCGGGAAGCCGAGCACGTTGCGGTTCCAGATGCCCACCAGCGCCAGGATGACCGGCAGGTTGCGGTCGAGCGGCGCGGTCCGGAAATGCTGGTCCATCGCATGGGCGCCGGCCAGGAAGTCGCGGAAATTCTTCGAGCCGATGGCGATCATCACCGGCAGGCCGATCGCCGACCAGACGGAATAGCGACCGCCGACCCAGTCCCAGAAGCCGAAGGCGCGGGCCGTGTCGATGCCGAAGGCGTTGACCTTGTCGAGCGCCGTCGACATGGCGGCGAAATGCGCGCCGACGGCCGCTTCGCCGAGCGCCTCGACGATCCAACGGCGGGCGGTGCCGGCGTTGGTCATGGTCTCGATCGTGGTGAAGGTCTTCGACGCGACTAGGAACAGCGTCGTCGCCGGGTTGAGGCCGGTCAGCGTGTCGTGGATGTGGGCGCCGTCGACGTTGGAGACGAAGTGCAGGCGCGGGCCGTCATGATAGGGGCTGAGCGCGCGCGTCACCATGGCGGGGCCGAGGTCCGAGCCGCCGATTCCGATATTGACGACGTCGGTGAAGCGACCGCCGACACCGGCGATCGAGCCGTTGCGCACGCCCTCGGCGAAGGCCGTCATGGCGTCGAGCACGGCGTGGACATCCTCGACGACGTTCTTGCCGTCGACCAGATAGGTCTCGCCGGCCTCGGCGCGCAGCGCGACATGCAGCACGGCGCGGTTCTCGGTGACGTTGATCTTCTCGCCGGCGAACATCGCGTCGCGACGCTCCTGGACACCGGCGATGCGCGCCAGGTCGAGCAGGCCGACGATCGCGGCCGCGTCCAGGCGGTTCTTCGAATAGTCGAGCAGCAGGCCGTCGACGGAGAGCGAAAGGCGGCTGAATCGCGCCGGATCGGCCGCGAACATCTCGCGCATCGTCTGGGCCTCGACCCGGTCGCGGTGACCGCGAAGCGTCGAGAATGCGCTGGTGATGGCAGCCGCCGTAGCGGCGGTTCGGGCGACGGTCATGGATGGACGTCCTTCGAAGCGATGAGCCTACGGGGCCGTGAGGACATACGATGCCGTCGCCGTCGCGGCAAGGCCGGTCGCGGGGCGTCGATGGTGGTAACGAAAACATGGCCCCGCCACCTTTCGGTACTATACTAGATTTGACCGGTCGTCCCGCCGTCGAATAGTCCTTGGAAATCAATTATCGATACCGCATCCTGCGGCGCGGAGAGGGAATCGTGCAGAGCAAAGCCGACACAGAACTCGTGCGTCGCCAGAATCGCGGCCTCGTTCTCAGTGCCGTACGGCGCGCCGGGCCGTTGGCCAGAGTCGAACTCGGTCGAGAGACGGGACTGAGTCCGGCGACGATTTCAGCGATCACGGGAGACCTGCTCGCCGAGCATATCCTGGTGACGGCCAATATCGACGAGCGCAGCGAACGGCCGCTCGGACGGGGCCGCCCGCGCGTCGCGCTGACGCTGAACGCCGAGGCCGCCTTCGTCCTGGGCGTCAAGATCTCGCTCAACACGGTGACGTTGCTGCTTAGCGACTATGCCGGGCACCTGCGCGACCGCAGTCGCTACGCGATCGCCACCATGGGGCGGGATTCCGCAGCCTTCGTACCGCAGCTGATCGAGATCATCCGTGGCTATTTCGCCGATCGTGGCATCGAGACGTCGCGGGTTTCCGAGATTTCGATCGCGATCCCCGGCACCACGGACGAGACGACCGGCACGCTGCTCTGGAGCCCGACCGTTTCCGTCGATGTCGGCCCGATCCCGGGGCCCGTCGGCGACGCGCTCGGCATCCGCACCTCGATGACCAACGACGTGAACATGATGGCGCAGGCGCTGAATTCGCGCGATCCGGTTCGCTTCGGCGGCACCTTCGCCGCGATCTTCATGGCCTATGGCGTCGGCATGGGGCTCTACATCAACGGCAAGCTGTTCACCGGCGCCTTCGGTTCCGGCGCCGAGTTCGGCCACGCCAATCACATGCCCGGCGGCGCGCTCTGCCGCTGTGGCCGGCGTGGCTGCGTCGAGGCCTATGTCGCCGACTACGCCATCTATCGCGCCGTAGAGAACCTGCCGCCGGACGAACCGCCGACCGAGATCGATCCGGACGCCGAGACGATGCACGCGCTCGAGGAGCGGGGCAGGGCCGGCGAGGATCGCGTGCGCATGGCCTATCACCAGGCCGGGCTGGCGCTCGGCTTCGGCCTGTCGCGCCTGATCGCGCTGATCAATCCGCAGCGTGTCGCCATCACCGGGCGCGGCGTCGCGGCCTTCGACCTGATGGAAGCCGGCTTCAGGGCCGGCCTCGAAGAGGGCCTGGTGAGCGAACTGGCCCGCATGACCGAGATCGAGGTGTTCTCGGCCGAGGACGACCTCGTCGACGTCGGCATCCTGGCCGGTGCCATGCAGCGTCTCGATCGCGAGATCTTCGCAAGCTCCGACCACGAGCCGGTGATGCTGCCGAAGCCGGTCGCCAAGGTCGAGCCGCGGCTCGGCGTCAAGGCCTGACGCCGGCTCAGCCGAGCCAGCGCTGCATGCGCTCCGCCGCTTCCGCCATCTCTCCGGTCGCGCCGGCGAAGGAGAAGCGGATATGGCTGTGGCCGTGGATGCGGTCGAAGTCCGCGCCCGGCGTCGCCGAGATGCCGGCCTCGGCGAGCATCTTCTGCGCGAACTCGGCCGAATCGTTCGAGAAGCGGCGCACCGAGGCGTAGATGTAGAAGGCGCCGTCGACCGGGAAATAGTCGTCGAAGCCGATCTTCGGCAGCGTATCGAGCAGCAGCCGGCGATTCGCCGCATAGCCGGCCTTGATGATCTCCAGCGCCTCGGTCGCGTCGAAGGCGGCGATCGCGGCGCGCTGCGACAGGTCGGGCGCGGAGATGTAGAGGCTCTGCGCAATCCGTTCGACCGGACGCACGAGGATCTCCGGCAGCACCATCCAGCCGATGCGCCAGCCGGTCATGCAGTAATATTTCGAGAACGAGTTGATGACGATGGCGCGGTCGCTGGTCTTCAGGGCCGTCTCCGCCACGCCCTCATAGACGAGGCCGTGATAGATCTCGTCCGAGATGAAGCGGATGCCGAGATCGTCGGCGGCGCGGACGAGCGCGGCGAGCGCTTCCGGCGTCATCATCGTGCCGGTCGGATTGCCGGGGCTCGCGATCAGGATGCCGGCGAGCGGCTTTTCGGCGTGGACCTTCTCGAGCATCGCCGGCGTGATGGCGTGGCGGGTGTCGGCGCTGGTCTCGATCTCGACGACTTCCAGACCGAGCGCGCCGAGGATGTTGCGATAGGCCGGGTAGCCGGGCGAGGCGATGGCGACCCGCTCGCCGGGGTCGAACGCCGCCAGGAAGGCGAGGTTGAAGCCGGCCGACGAGCCCGTGGTGATCGCGATCCGCGACGGCGGGACGTCGACGCCGTGCGTATCGGCATAGTATTGCGCGATGCGCTGCCGGAGCGCCCGCGAGCCGAGTGCCTCCGTGTAGCCGATCCGGCCCTCGTCGAGCGCGGCGCGGGCGGCGTCGAGCACCGCCTTCGGCGCCGTGGCGCCCGGCTCGCCGATTTCCATGCGGATGATCCGCTCGCCCTTGGCGATCCGGTCGAAGGCGGCCGACATGACGTCCATGGCGATGAACGGCGCGACAGCGCTGCGGCGCGACGGCGGACGATCTTGGGCTGTCATGGCGAGGGGTTCCATCCTGGCGGGAAAAGTCTTGCTATCGCCCCAATTTCTGCGCATCCGTCCAAGGAGGGGGCGGTTGGCGACACGGCGAGCGGCTTCATACAATTCGTCGGCCGCGAGCGAAAGGCCAGAGCAGGAGGGGACGGGTGTTCATTTCAGCGCAGCGGGTGATGCGTGGTCTTCTCGGCGGCGTCGTGGCGGCCGCGCTCTTGGCGAGCTCAGGCGGCGCGCCGGCCGTCGCGCAGTCGCGCCCGTCGCTGGTCCGCGATGCCGAGACCGAGGCGCTGATCCAGGATTATCTGCGCCCGATCTTCAAGGCGGCGGGCCTGCGCGCTTCCTCGGTGGAGCTCTATCTGGTCAACAGCCCGGACTTCAACGCCTTCGTCGCCTCGGGCGAGAAGATCTTCGTCAACACCGGCGCGATCATCGATTCGAAGACGCCGAACGAGCTGATCGGCGTGCTGGCGCATGAGACGGGGCATCTCGCCGGCAATCACCAGATCCAGCTGCGCCAGCAGCTCGAGACCGCGCGCACCATGGCCATGATCGGTAGCGTCGTCGGCATGGGCGCCGCGATCGCCGGCGCCGCCAGCGGATCGGGCGACGCGGCGCGCGCCGGTGGCGGCATCGCCATGGGCTCGGGCGAACTCGTCCGTCGCGGCCTGCTCGCCTACCAGCGGTCCGAGGAGATGGCGGCCGACCGCTCGGCGCTGACCTATCTGGACAAGACGGGCCAGTCGGCGAAGGGCATGATCACCACCTTCGAGCGCTTCGCGGACAACACGCTGTTCTCCAGCCGCGGCTCCAATCCCTATCTCCGCAGCCACCCGCTTCCTACCGAGCGCATCGATCTGATCCAGCGCGACGCGAGGAAGAGCAAGTTCTACAACGCCAAGGATTCGGCGGAGCTGCAGGCGCGGCACGACATGGTGCGCGCCAAGCTCTCGGCCTTCTCCGAGGATCCCATGCTGGTGATGCGGCGCTATCCGCCGAGCGATACGTCGATGCCGGCTCGCTATGCGCGCGCCATCCTCGCCTACCGGACGGGCAACTCCCGCAATGCGCTCGACCAGACCGCGGCGTTGGTTCGCTCGCGCCCGAACTATCCCTATTTCCATGAGCTCCAGGGGCAGGTGCTGCTCGAGAGCGGCCGCGCCAAGGAGGCCGTCGCGCCGCTGCGCAAGGCCGTCGCGGCCGCGCCGAAATCGGGCCTGCTTCGCATCATGCTGGGCCAGGCGCTGGTCGAGGTCGGCGACAAGAAGTCGATCGACGAGGCGGTCAAGAACCTGACGATCGGCCTGCAGTCCGACCCGGACATGCCGATCGGCTACCGCAGCCTGGCGCGCGCCTATGCGCTGCGCGGCGACGTCGCGATGGCCGATCTCGCCACCGCGCAGGGCGAGTTCGCCGAGGGCAAGTTCGCCTCGGCCAAGTCGCGCGCCAAGCGCGCGCAGAGCCAGTTCAAGACGGGGTCGCCGGCATGGCTTCGCGCCGACGACATCGTATCCTATACACCGCCACCGAAGAGCCGATGAGCGACTCGCCAAGTTGCTGTTCGTGCGAACCGTCAAAGGGTCCAGACAGGTGATTGCAATGCCGAGATTTTTCCACGCTGCGGGGATTGCCGCCCTGGCTTTGATGACGACGGCGCCCGCCCAGGCGGCCGAGTTTTCCGACAGCCAGCGCTCCGAAATCGGAGCGGTCGTGAAGGAATATCTGATGCAGCATCCGGAGGTGATCCGCGATGCGATGCAGGAGCTCCAGCGTAAGCAGGAGGTCGCGGAAGCGGAGGCGCGCCGTGACGGCGTCGCCAAATACGCCGACCAGCTGTTCAATTCGAAGCGCCACGTCGTGCTCGGCAATCCCGAGGGCGACGTCACGCTGGTCGAGTTCTTCGACTACAATTGCGGCTACTGCAAGCGCGCCCATGCCGACATGGAGCGCCTGCTCGAGGAGGACAAGGGGCTGCGGGTCATCCTCAAGGAGTTCCCGGTTCTCGGCCAGGGCTCGGAAGAGGCGGCCCAGGTCGCCGTCGTCGTCAGCAAGATCGCGCCGGACAAGTTCCGCGCCTTCTTCGACGAGCTGCTGATGAGCCGCGGGGCCGTCGATGGCGCCCGCGCGCTGGCGGTCGCGGCCGGTCTCGGTCTCGACAAGGCCGCAATCCAGGCGCAGCTGAAGGACCCGGAGGTGGGCGCGACCATCAATGAGTCGTACGCGCTCGCCCAGGCGCTCGGCATCAACGGCACGCCGTCCTATGTTCTGCAGAACGACGTCGTCGTCGGGGCCGTCGGCTACGACACGCTGAAGGAAAAGATCAAGTCCGTGCGCGAATGCGGCTCGACGAGCTGCTGATCGCGCGGAGGAGATTCATGCGGCACTACCCCCGGAGCGAGGGCCCCGGGGCTTTTCCTTTATTCCGCGACCCCCTATAACCGGCCAACCTCGCCGCAAGGGCCAGTCCTTGCGCCGCCATTGGTAGAAAATCATCGATGACAGTCTCAATCCTGGTTCTCAACGGCCCCAACCTCAACATGCTCGGCAAGCGCGAGCCTGGTGTCTACGGGGCGAAGACCCTGGGCGAGATCGAGGCTGAGACGAAGGCCGCGGGCGAGCGTCTCGGCATGGCCGTGGACTTCCGGCAGTCGAATCACGAGGGCACCCTCGTCGACTGGATCCATGAGGCGCTCGGGCGCTTCCGGGGCATCGTGATCAATCCCGGCGCCTATACGCATACTTCGATCGCCCTGCACGACGCCATCCGCGCGGTCGGCCTCCCCACGATCGAGCTGCATCTTTCCAATGTCTTCGCGCGTGAAGACTTCCGGCATCATTCCTATGTCTCTCCCGTCGCCGCCGGCGTGATCTGTGGTTTTGGAGCCGCCGGCTATGGCCTGGCGCTTCAGGCGCTGCAGCCGCTGGTCGAGTAGGCGCGTGAGAGCGGGCTCAACGAAAGAACAAGAAGGCATGACGAGCAAAAATTCGACGATCGACCAGGATCTGATCCGCCAGCTGGCGCTGCTCCTGACCGAGACCGACCTCTCCGAGATCGAGGTCGAGCACGAGGATCTGCGGATCCGCGTGGCGCGCAACGTGACGGTCGCCCCCGCCGCCTATCAGGTGGCAGCGCCCGTGGCGGCCGCCGCTCCGGCCCCCGTGGCCGCCGCCGCCGCGCCGGCCGAAGCCAATCTGGCCAGCCATCCGGGCGTCGTGCCGTCGCCGATGGTCGGCACCGCCTACCGTTCGCCGGAGCCGGGCGCCAAGTCGTTCGTCGAGATCGGCGATTCGGTCCGCGAGGGCCAGACGCTCCTCATCGTCGAGGCCATGAAGACGATGAACCAGATTCCCGCCCCGCGCGCCGGCGTGGTGAAGGCGATCATGGTCGATGACGGTCAGCCTGTTGAGTATGGCGAACCGTTGCTGATCATCGAATGAGCGGCGTGGCGCCGATGTTCAACAAGATCCTGATCGCCAATCGCGGCGAAATCGCCCTCCGGATTCTCCGGGCCTGCAAGGAACTGGGGATTCAGACGGTCGCCGCGCATTCGACGGCCGACGCGGATGCGATGCATGTCCGGCTCGCCGACGAGAGTGTCTGCATCGGCCCGCCGCCCGCCCGCGACAGCTACCTCAACATCCCGTCGCTGCTCGCCGCCTGCGAGATCACCGGCGCCGACGCGATCCATCCCGGCTACGGCTTCCTGTCGGAAAATGCCCGCTTCGCCGAGATCCTCGAGGCGCACAACCTCACCTTCATCGGTCCGAAGTCCGAGCACATTCGTGTGATGGGCGACAAGATCGAGGCGAAGCGCACGGCGAAGCGCCTTGGCATTCCGGTCGTTCCCGGCTCCGAGGGCGCGCTCAAGGACGAGGCGGACGCCATCCGCACCGGCCATGAGATCGGCTATCCGGTCCTGATCAAGGCTTCGGCCGGCGGCGGTGGTCGCGGCATGAAGGTCGCGCGCTCGGCCGACGAGGTCGCCATTGCGTTCGCGACGGCCCGTTCCGAGGCGAAGGCGGCCTTCGGCGACGACGCCGTCTACATGGAAAAGTACCTCGAGAAGCCGCGTCACATCGAGATCCAGATCCTCGGCGACGGCAAGGGCTATGCCGTGCATCTCGGCGAGCGTGACTGCTCGCTGCAGCGCCGCCACCAGAAGGTCTGGGAAGAGGCGGGTTCGCCGGCGCTGAACGCCGACGAGCGCGACAAGATCGGCGCCATCTGCGCCAAGGCCGTGGCCGATCTCGGCTATTCGGGCGCCGGCACGATCGAGTTCCTGTACGAGAACGGCGAGTTCTACTTCATCGAGATGAATACCCGCCTGCAGGTGGAGCATCCCGTGACGGAGGCGGTCACCGGCATCGATCTGGTGAACGAACAGATCCGCATCGCCGCCGGCAGCGGCCTGTCCTTCCGCCAGGAGGACGTGACCTTCGAGGGCCATGCCATCGAATGCCGCATCAATGCCGAGGACCCGCGCACCTTCGCGCCGTCGCCCGGCAAGATCACCTACTACCACCCGCCGGGCGGCCTCGGCGTGCGCGTCGATTCCGGCGTCTATCAGGGCTACAAGATCCCGCCCTACTACGACAGCCTGATCGGCAAGCTCATCGTGCACGGCCGCAACCGCGTCGAATGCATGATGCGCCTGCGCCGCGCGCTCGACGAGTTCGTCGTCGACGGTGTCTCCACGACGATCCCGCTGTTCCGTCAGCTGGTCGACGACCATGACATCGCCGACGGCAACTACGACATCCACTGGCTGGAAAAGAAGCTGGCTGTGGAACGCTGAGGCGTCGGCCCGATCCGTCTTCCGGGAGCCACGGGAACATGACAATGTTCTCGTGCGCTTCGGGGGAGGGGTGCACAATGCACGGGATTCGATTAGTCATTGCCGTCGGGGACCATTTCGGTCCGGCTCGCTTGGCTTTCGGTCTCTGTGTCGCGTGATCCCATGGCCCGCCAGTCTGATCACATGCCGGAAATAACGCCTCAGGTTCTCCTCAAGGCGTATGCCTGCGGCATCTTTCCGATGTCCGATTCGGCCGAGGATCCCGGCCTCTACTGGATCGAGCCCGAAAGCCGGGGCATCTTCCCGCTCGACGCTTTCCATGTGCCGCGCCGCCTGGCCCGCACGATGCGGCACCAGCCCTATGAGATCCGGATCGATTCGGACTTCGACGGCGTGATCGCCGGCTGCGCCGGCAACGCGACTTCCGCTTATCGCGACAAGACCTGGATCAATGCGAGGATCCGGTCGCTCTACCATGAGCTTTTCACGCTCGGGCATTGCCACACCGTCGAGGCGTGGCAGGACGGCAAGCTCGTGGGCGGGCTTTACGGGGTTCGGCTGCGCGGGGCGTTTTTCGGCGAGAGCATGTTCAGCCATGCCCGCGACGCCTCGAAAATCGCGCTCGTCTATCTGGTCGCGCGATTGAAGGCCGGCGGCTTCAGCCTGCTCGACGCGCAATTCACCACCGAGCACCTGTCGCAGTTCGGCGCGATCGAGGTCGACCGCGACGAGTATCATGCGCGCCTGGAGATCGCCCTCCAGGGCGAAGGCGACTTCTACGGCTTGGACGGCTGCGCCACCGTGGACGAGGTCTTGCAGTTGGCGAGCCAGACGTCATAGACGGCGTGGTCGACGGCGTGCAGGCCCGGGCTGTCGGCGAACATCCAGCCCGAGAAGATGCGCCGCACCTTGCGGTTGAGCGTGATCTCGTCGACCTCGACGAAGGCGTCGGTCTGCGGCTGCTCCGTGGCCGGGCGCGAATAGCAGGCGCGCGGCGTCACCTGAAGGGCGCCGAACTGCACCGTCTCGTCCATGTAGACGTCGAAGGTGATGATCCGGCCGGTGATCTTGTCCAGCCCGGCGAATTCGGCGACCGGATTGGTGATCCGTTCCGCGTGGGCCGACGTGCCGGCGAGGAGAGAGGCGAGGGCTGCTGCGACGAGTGCGGGGCCGCGGCGCCGGGAGATGAAACGTGTCATGGGTTTCCGATGATGACTCTGCACCTTCAACCGGCTGCTTAACATGCGATTCCGGCGGGGAAAAGGCGTCCGGCGCTGGACGGCTGGCCGGCTTGCCGCCGATCGGCGCACCGGATGGTGATGGCGGCCCGATTTGGCGCTTGCGGGCGGCGTTAGCGGTTGCGCCGCGCGATGGCGGGGTCCTATGATCCATGGAACCACGGCCCGATGGCCGGGTCCGTGTGGGCCGCCCGTCAGGGCGGCGGCATCTTCTGGCGATGATCGATCGAGGAGGCGGCCCGGCAAGGGTCGGATCGGCATGAACGAAGCGTCCCCCGTTGGCGATGCGGCGCCCCGCAAGTTCGGCATGGGTGCGGCCGTCAGGCGCAAGGAAGATCCGGCTCTGATCGTCGGACGCGGGCGCTATACCGACGACTACACGCCGGAAGGGACGCTGCGCGCCTTTGTGTTGCGTTCGGCGATGGCGCATGCCCGCATCGTGCTGAACGGGCTGGATGCGGCGCGCGAGGCGCCGGGCGTCCATCTTGTCCTGACGGGCGCCGACGTCGCCCAGTTCAGCGGACCGCCGGCCAAGGAATTTCCGGCCATCGTCGCCGGGACGGAGAGGCATTTTCCACGCCGGCCGCTGCTCGCGGCGGATGTGGTCCGGCATGTCGGCGATCCCGTCGCCTTCGTCGTGGCCGACACGATCGAGGCGGCGCAGGCCGCCGCCGAACTGATCGACATCGACTATGACCCGCTGCCCACCGTGACGGACGCCCGCGCCGCGCTCGCCGCCGATGCGGCGCTCGTCTATCCGGAATTCGGCACCAACGTCGCCTATACGCATCATCGCGGCAGCAAGAGCGCCACCGACGCGGCCTTCGCCAGGGCTGCGCGCGTCGTCAAGATCGACGTCGTCAACCAGCGCCTCGTCGCCAACTACATGGAGGCGCGCGGCGTCGTCGCGGAATATGACGGCGGCGCGGATCGCTTTACGCTGACGCTCGGCACCCAGGGCGGCCACAAGCTGCGCGATATCATCGCCCGCGACATCCTCGGCATCGACCCGAAGAAGATCCGGGTCATCACCCCGGATGTCGGCGGTGGCTTCGGCACGAAGTCGTTCGTCTATCACGAATACCCGCTGGCGGCGCTGGCATCGAAGGCGACAGGCCGGCCGGTGAAGTGGATCCAGGATCGGGGCGACCACTTCCAGATCGACGCCCACGGCCGCGACAACCTCACGACGGCGGAAATCGCGCTCGACGCCGATGGCCGCTTCCTGGCGCTGCGCGTCGACCTGCTCTCCAATCTCGGCGCCTATGTCTCGCAGTACGGCGCAGACATCGCCTGCGGCGGCATCACCATGTCGACCGGGCTCTACGATATTCCGGCCATGGACGTGACCGTGCGCGGCATCCTCACCACGACGACGCCGACGGATGCCTATCGTGGCGCCGGCCGTCCCGAGGCCGCCTATCTGATCGAGCGGCTCGTCGACCTCTGCGGCCGCGAGACCGGCCTCGGCCCGATCGAGATCCGCAAGCGCAACTTCATCCGCCCCGACCAGCTTCCCTATTTGACCCAGGGCGGCCGCAAATACGACACCGGCGATTTCACCGGCCACCTCGACCGCAACCTCGCGATCATGGACTTTGCCGGCTTCGAGGCGCGCGCCGCGGCCTCGAAGCGAAACGGCAAGCTGCGCGGCTTCGGCATCGCCACCTATGTCGAGGCCTGCGCCTTCCCGGGCTCCGAGCCGGCGACGGTGACGCTGAACGCCGACGGCACGCTGACGCTGCTGATCGGCACCCAGACCAATGGGCAGGGCCACGCGACCGCCTATTCGCAGTTCATCGCGCAGCATCTCGGCGTCGGGCTCGACAAGATCGAGGTGATCCAGGGCGATACGGACAAGGTGCCGACCGGCGAGGGCACGGGCGGCTCGCGCTCGATCCCGCTTGGCGCCGTCTCCGTCGATCGTGCCTCCGTCACGCTGGTGAAGCAGCTGAAGGAGATCGCCTCGGACGAGCTCGAGGCCGGCGTCGAGGATCTCGAGCTGGCGGATGGCACCGTCCGCGTCGCCGGCACGGACCAGGCGATCGCCCTTGCCGACCTCGCCAAGCGCGCGAAAAATCCGGCGCTGCTGACGGCGGTCGGCGAGTTCGTGCAGGACGAGTGCACCTATCCGAACGGCACCCACATCGCCGAGGTCGAGATCGACCCGGAGACCGGCGTCACCCAGGTCGTCGATTTCTCGATCTGCGACGATTTCGGCGTCACGGTGAATCCGATCCTGCTGGCCGGCCAGGTGCATGGCGGCGTCGTGCAGGGCATCGGCCAGGCTCTTTACGAGCGCACGGTCTATGACGAGGACGGCCAACTCCTCACCGCCAGCCTGCTCGACTACTGCCTGCCCAAGGCCGACCACTTGCCGAGCCTGCGTTTCGCCACGCACAACGTGCCGTCCACGACCAATGCGATGGGCATCAAGGGCGCGGGTGAGGCGGGAACGATCGGCGCGACCCCGGCCGTGATGAACGCCGTGGTCGATGCCCTCGCGCGGGCCAAGGGCATCACTCATATCGACATGCCGGCGACGCCCGCGCGGGTCTGGGAGGCGCTGCATGCGAGCTAGCCGGGCGGCACCGCGACGACGGCCGGCTTTCGAGGACTGAGCCAGAAACGAAGCCGGGTCGCGTCCTCCGCGACCCATGAAGAAACGGACCGCCCCCCGGTCCGACGGGATCATGGAAACGCCTGAGAAGGGGCAGCCGCTGCTCGGCGTGCTGCTCAAGGTCATCTCGACTATCGCCTTCACGGCGATGGCGACGCTGATCAAGTATATTTCGGACAGCTACCCGCCCGGCGAGGTCGCCTTCTTCCGGTCGGCCTTCGCCCTCGTCCCGGTGCTGATCTGGGTGGCGTGGAATGGCGGCCTGCCGACCGTCTTCATCACGCCACGCATCGGTGGTCACGTCCTGCGCTCGGTCGCCGGAGCGACGTCGATGTTCTTCGGCTTCTCGGCGCTGGCCCGCCTGCCGCTTCAGGACGCCACCGCCATCGGCTATGCCTCGCCGCTGCTGACGGTGGTGCTCGCCGCCGTGCTGCTCAAGGAGGTGATCCGCGTCTATCGCTGGACGGCGGTGGTGATCGGCCTGATCGGCGTGCTGGTGATCCTCTCCGACTATGTCGGCCCGGACAAAGGCCCCGACCGCAGCGCGCTCGGCGCCATGTTCTCCATCCTCGCTGCCTTCTTCGGTGCGCTCGCGGCGACGCAGACCCGCCGCCTCACCTGGTTCGAGACGCCCGGAACCATCGTCGTCTATTTCTCGCTGTTCACGGCGCTGTTCATGCTGCTGACCGCGCCGTTCGGCTGGGCGATGCCGCGGCTGGAGCATCTTCCCTATCTGATCGGCTGCGGCATCTTCGGCGGCATCGGTCAGGTGTTGCTGACGCAGAGCTACCGCTATGGCGAGGCGTCGCTGATCGCGCCGTTCGAATATATCTCGATGCTGTGGGCGATCATCGTCGGCTACCTGCTGTTCAATTCGACCCCGAGCACCACCATGCTGGTCGGATCCGCCATCGTCGTTGCATCTGGCCTGTTCGTGATCTATCGCGAGCATCGACTGGGCCTCAAGCGAAGCCGCGAACGCGCGGCGAAGACTCCGGCGGGGCCGGGGACGTGACCATAAAGGACTGTTGGGTATGACCGCGATCGCAGTGACCATTGCCGGCTCGGATTCGGGCGGCGGCGCCGGGATCCAGGCCGATCTGAAGACGTTCTCCGCCCTCGGAGTCTATGGCGCCTCGGTGATCGCGGCGCTGACGGCGCAGAACACGCTGGGCGTCACGGCGATTCACGACGTGCCCGCCGATTTCGTGACCGCGCAGATCGATGCCGTCTTCTCAGACCTCAAGGTCGACGCGGTGAAGATCGGCATGCTGTCGCAGCCTTCCGTCATCCGCGCCGTGGCGGCGGGCCTCGACCGGTACCGGCAGTCCCATGTCGTGCTGGATCCCGTCATGGTGGCGACGAGCGGCGACATGCTGCTGCGCGACGAGGCCGTCGCGGTCCTCATCGAGGATCTCCTGCCGCGCGCGGCGCTGATCACGCCGAACCTGCGCGAGGCGGCGCGCCTGATCGGTACGGATGTCGCAACCGGGCGGGCCGAGATGGAGGCGCAGGCAGAGGCGCTGCTGCGACTCGGCGCGCGCGCCGTCCTGCTGAAGGGCGGCCACGGCACCGGGCCGGAGAGCGACGATCTCCTCCTGTCGCCGTCGGAGCGACGCTGGTTCACCGCGCCGCGCATCGCCACCGAGAACACGCATGGCACGGGCTGCACGCTTTCCTCGGCCATTGCCGCCGGTCTCGCCAAGGGGCTCGGCATGGACGCCGCGATCGACGCGGCCAAGCGCTACATCACCGAGGCGATCGGTCATGCCGACACGCTCGAGATCGGGCGCGGCCACGGGCCTGTGCATCATTTCTGCGCCTGGTGGTAAGCGCAGCTAGTTGCTGAGGAAGATCGACCGGACCAGGTCCCGGTAGAGCAGGATCTGCCGGGGCAGGATCGTGCCGTCGTGCAGCGCGCGGCCGAGGATCAGGCCGCCTTCCACCAGCGTCGAGATCATGTCGGCCAATGCCTCGACGTCGACTTCATGGCGAGGCGGGTAGCGGGTCGCGATCAGGCGCAGCCGCTCTTCGAACCGGCTGCGCCAGGCCAGCATGCCGGCTGCGTTCAACTCGCGGATTTCCCGGTCGAACAGCTGGTCCTGGTAACAGTAGGACGCCGCGATGCAGCCCGGATGCTGCTCCGGCAGGTCGGCCAGCATCTCAGCGAACAACTTCAGGCCGACGAGGAAGCCGTGCAGCGGGTCGTCGTGAAGCTCGTCGCCGCGCCGGAAGATATCCTCCAGCACGGCGCGATCCTGCTCGAGGTAGCGGAGCAGCAGCGCGCGGGCGAGCTCGTTCTTGTCGCGGAAATGATAGAAGAAGCCGCTCTTGGTGATGCCGACGCCGGCGATCAGCTCGTCGATCGAGGTCGCCGAGAAGCCCTTGGCCAGCACACGCTGTTCCGCGAGGCTCAGTAGCCTTTCGCGCGTGTCGGTCCGAGGGTGAGGCGCGGCGTTCGACATGCCTTACTTTACCATAGGTCAAGTCCGGCTTCCTCTCCTCCATCGCCCGATTGAATCGAGTTCGAAAGTCTTCTTCCTATCCATCTGACAAATATAGTCTTTGCGCATTCCGGGCGGACTGGACCACGCGCTTTCTAGCCGTGGGACGGGGGAGGGATAGAGTCCGTCGCCATCCGAAACCCCAAGGAGGGATGGACGAGATGGCCCGCTACCGAAATGCCCTGCCGCAGCTGACGGATGATCGACTGTTCACCACAGATGGTGGCCTGGAGACGACCCTGATCTTTCACCAGGGGATCGAGCTGCCCGCCTTCGCCGCTTTCGACCTTTTCTGGCGGCCGGACGGGCTCGCCCGCCTGCGGGCCTACTACGACCGCTATGCCGCGCTCGCCCATGCCCGCCGGCTCGGCTTCATCTTGGAGAGCCCGACATGGCGGGCCAACCGCGATTGGGGCGCGCAGATCGGCTATGACGCGGCCGCCCTCGCGTCCAGCAACCGCGCTGCGATCGAGCTGATGTGCGAATTCCGCGATCGCTACGACGGCCCCGAAACGCCGATGGTGATCAGCGGCGACATTGGCCCGCGCGGCGACGGCTACCAGATCGGCCAGAAGATGAGCGCGGACGAGGCGGCCGACTATCACGGCGAGCAGATCCGCACCTTCGCCGCCACCGAAGCGGATTTCGTCAGCGCGATGACGATCAACTATGTCGAGGAGGCGATCGGGCTCGTCCGCGCCGCCGCGGACGCCGAGATGCCGATCGTCATCTCCTTCACGGTCGAGACAGACGGGCGGTTGCCGAGCGGGCAGGAGCTCCGCGATGCGATCGAGACGGTCGAGGGGACGGCAAGCGTCGCACCGGTCTACTTCATGATCAACTGCGCGCACCCGACCCATTTCGAGCGCCTGTTCGGGACGGGCGAGGCCTGGACCAAGCGGATCAAGGGGATCCGGGCCAACGCCTCGAAGCGCAGTCATGCCGAACTCGACAATGCGCCGGATCTCGACGATGGCGACCCGGCCGAGCTCGGCCGCCAGTTCGCGGCGCTTCGGCGGGCATGCCCGGGCCTGAATGTGCTCGGCGGCTGCTGCGGCACCGACTTCCGGCATGTGCAGGCGATCTGCTTCGCCTGCCAGGCGGCTGACCTGGCGGCGTAGCCATGAGCGCGGCGGTCGGTAGATCCCTCGCGGATTGGCCGCTCGCCGTGGCGCGTCAGGCGTCGGCGGTCGCCAAGGGGCGGGGGCTCCGCCGGAGGGGGGGTGCGAGCGACTTCAGGTCCTGTCCGCTTGGATTCTGGAACACGCGCAGGTCGAACTCCGGCAGGATGGCATAGAGGTGATCGAAGATATCCGACTGGATGCCTTCGTAGCGTGCCCAGACGATCGTGTTGGTGAAGGCGTAGATCTCGATCGGCAGGCCGTCCGGACCGGGCGGCATCTGGCGCACGAGGATCGTCATGTCCTGGCGCAGGTCTGGATGGTTCCTGAGGTAGCTTTCCACATAGGCGCGGAAGGTGCCGATATTGGTGGAGCGCCGCCGGTTGGCGGCGAACTTCGCCCGCTCGCCGAGCTTGCCGTTCCAATCCTCCAGTTCGGTCCGCTTTTTGGCCAGATAGGCTTCCAGATGTCCGAACTGCGCCAGCCGGCCGAAATCCTCATCGGTCAGGAAGCGGATGCTGGTCTGGTCGAGATAGAGCGAGCGCTTGATCCGTCGCCCGCCGCTCTCCTGCATGCCGCGCCAGTTCTTGAACGGCTCGGTGACGAGCTTGCGGATCGGCACGGTGGTGATCGTCTTGTCCCAGTTCTGCACCTTCACCGTATGCAGCGCGATCTCGATGACGTCGCCATCGGCGTTCTGGCCGGGCATCTCGATCCAGTCGCCGACGCGGACCATGTCGGTCGAAGAGATCTGGATGCCGGCGACCAGCGACAGCAGCGTGTCCTGGAAGACGAGGATCAGCACGGCGGCCATGGCGCCGAGACCGGAGAGCAAGATGACGGGCGAGCGGTCGATCAGTGTCGCGATGATCAAGAGCGCCGCGATCACATAGACGGCGATCTTCACCACCTGCACATAGCCCTTGATCGGCTTGAGCCGCGCCGACGGCCTGCGATGGTAGAGCGTGTCGACGATGTTGAGCGCGGCGCTGATCGACATCGCCAACGACAGGATGATGAAGGCGTTGGCGACGTTCTTGATGACCGTGACCAGCACCGGCGGCAGCTCCGGCACCAGGTCGATGCCCGCGGAGATTACCAGAGCCGGCATGATGTTGGCGAACCGCTCGATGGCGGCGTGGCGCCTGAGCTCCTCGTCGCGACCGAAGCTCGTCCAGCCGAGCGCCCGGTTGAGCAGCTTCAGGAGCAGCGCCTTGACGACGTAGTTCGCGAAGAGCGCGGCGACGGCAAGAGCGGCCAGCGTCAGCAGGATGTTCAGCCAGTGATGCTGCGTCAGGTACTGTTCGATGCTGCTCAACGGAACTCCTCGCGGGGTGGAGAGGCGGCCAGGGCGCCAGGGTGTCGGTCCCGGTCGGGACGGGAAGCCCGCGCCGTCAGGCGCCCGGCGGGGGCAGGGCGAGGTCGCGGCCCGGAGCGGATGGCTGGACGCCACGAAGCCGCATGTCGCGGCGCGCCGAAAGTGACGAAGGCGATCGCGCCCGTCAACACCGGATGGCCATGCGCAAACGAAAACGGCCGGCGCTGGGCGCCGGCCGTTCGTATTCTCAGCAGCTTCGATCAGCCCTTGTAGGCGACGAATTCCTGCTCCTGGTCGCCCAGGCCCTGGATGCCGAGGCGGACCTTGTCGCCGGCCTTCAGGAAGCGCGGCGGCTTCATGCCCATGCCGACGCCCGGCGGGGTACCCGTCGTGATGACGTCGCCGGGATCGAGTTGCAGGAACTGACTGATGTAGCTGACCAGATGCGCAACGCCGAAGATCATCGTCTTGGTGTTGCCGGTCTGCACGCGCTCGCCATTGAGGTCGAGATACATGTCGAGGTTCTGGATGTCGGCGACCTCGTCCGGCGTGACCAGGTAGGGGCCGAGCGGACCGAAGGTCGGCGAACCCTTGCCCTTCATCCACTGGCCGCCGCGCTCGGTCTGGAACGCGCGCTCCGAGACGTCGTGGCAGACGGCGTAGCCGGCGACGTAGTTGATCGCGTCGGCTTCCGACACATAGCTCGCGGTCTTGCCGATGACGATCGCCAGCTCGACTTCCCAGTCGGTCTTTTCCGAACCCTTGGGGATCGTGACGTTGTCGTTCGGGCCGACGATGCAGTTCGGGGCCTTGTTGAACAGGATCGGCTCGGCCGGGATCGGCATGTTGGTTTCATGCGCGTGGTCGACATAGTTCAGGCCGACGGCGATGAAGTTGCGCGTTCCGTTGACAACCGGGCCAAGGCGCGTGCCGGCCGGCACGACCGGCAGCGAAGCCGGGTCGACCTTGGCGATCTCGGCGATGGCGCCGTTCTTGAGCGTCTCGGGGGTGATGTCGGAGATGACGCCCGACAGGTCGCGAATCGTGCCGTCCTTGGCGAGGAGGCCGGGCTTCTCCGCGCCAGCGGCACCGAAGCGAAGGAGTTTCATTGGTAATTTCTCCGTGTTGGCGGGCCGGATCATGGTCGAGGGGACGCTGGCATGCAAGCCCAGATGTCTGATGACTGGAGCAATGCAGTTTGGCCCACAGGGAACAGCTGCGACGTCGGCCGGGCCGGGCTATAAACGTCAGCAATATTGACCTATTAGACCCGGTGTGCCACGAGTGGGACACGCGGGGGAAACATCGTGGATCAGGTTCTGGCAATTCTGGGTTTTGCCCTGGTGACGGCGTTCACGCCGGGGCCGAACAACACCATGCTGATGATTTCCGGCGCCAACTGGGGCATGGTCCCCAGCGTTCCGCACATGCTCGGGATCACCTTCGGCTTTCCCGTCATGGTATTCGCCGTCGGCATGGGCCTCGGTGGCGTATTCGAGGCCTATCCGCTCCTCCACGACATCCTGAAATACGGCTCCTTCCTCTATCTCGTCTATCTCGCCTGGAAGCTGGCGCGGGCCGGTCGGCACGATGCGAGCGGCGCGCGGCAGGGGCGTCCAATGAGCTTTCTCGCCGCCGCCCTGTTCCAGTGGATCAATCCGAAGGCCTGGATCATGGCGATCAGCGCCATGGCCCTGTTCGTGCCGGCGGGCAGCGCCATGCTGCCGGCCGTGTTGCTGCTCGCGGCCATCTTCGCGCTGACGTCGCTGCCCTCGGCCGCGACCTGGTGCCTGTTCGGGACGGCGATCGCCCGTTTCCTCGACAATGACCGGCGTGTCGCGATCTTCAACGGCGCGATGGCCATTCTGCTCGTCTTGTCGATGGTGCCGACGCTCTTCTGACCGCTGTCACAAATCTGTGGTTCGTGTCGGCTAAGCAATCGGCAACGGTTTCTTGGACGAGGACGAATCAAGACCATGCCGAGCCGTGCCGCGCCCCGCCACATGCGCACGCTTTTCCTGTCCGATATCCATCTCGGAACTCGGGGAAGCCAGGCTGATCTATTGCTCGACTTCCTGAAATGGCATGACGCCGAGACGATCTATCTCGTCGGCGACATCATCGACGGCTGGAGACTGAAGAAGGGCTGGTACTGGCCGCAGCCCCACAATGACGTCGTCCAGAAGTTGCTGCGCAAGGCGCGCAAGGGCGCGCGGCTGGTCTACATCCCTGGCAATCACGACGAGTTCCTGCGCGACTATCTCGGCACGCATCTCGGCGGCGTCGAGCTCGTTGACCGCGCCATCCACGAGACGGCGGACGGCAAGCGCCTGCTGGTGATCCACGGCGACCAGTTCGACGTCGTGGTGCGGCATGCCAAATGGCTCGCCTTCCTCGGCGACCATGCCTACAACCTCGCCCTGGCGCTCAACACCGTGGTCGGCAAGGTCCGGCGCAAGCTCGGCTTCGAATACTGGTCGCTCTCCGCCTGGGCCAAGCTCAAGGTCAAGAATGCCGTCAGCTTCATCGGCGCCTTCGAGCAGGCGCTCTTGACCGAGGCGCGGCGCGTCGGCGCCGATGGCGTCGTCTGCGGCCACATCCATCACGCCGCCATCCGCGATGATCGCGACATCCGCTACATCAACACGGGCGACTGGGTCGAGAGCTGCACGGCGATCGTCGAGCACCATGACGGCCGGATCGAGATGGTGCGCTGGGCCGACCTTGCGCCGCTCTATGCCGGCGCGCGGCAGGATGAACCGGAGATCGACAAGGTCGCCGCATGAGCCGCATCCTGATCGCGAGCGACGCCTGGCATCCGCAGATCAACGGTGTCGTGCGGACGCTGGAGCGATTGGCCCGGCAGCTGCCGGAATTCGGCGCGACGCCGATCCTCCTGACGCCCGAGGGCTACCGGACGGTTCCGTGCCCGACCTATCCGGAGATCCGCCTCACCATCGCCCCGCCGGGTGCGATCGGCCGGCGTCTCGATGCGATCGCGCCCGACCACGTCCATATCGCTACCGAGGGGCCGATCGGCCATGCCGTCCGTCGCTGGTGCCTGAAGCGCCGGCGCATCTTCACGACCAGCTACCACACCCGCTTTCCGGAATATCTGGCCGCAAGGCTGCCAGTGCCGGTCGACTGGACCTATGCGGTCCTGCGACGCTTCCATAATGCCGGCGCCGGCTGCATGGTCGCGACCGCCTCGCTCGAGGCCGAACTCGCGAGCCGAGGCTTCCGGCACCTGATGCGCTGGTCGCGCGGAGTCGACGCGGATCTCTTCCGGCCGGATCGCCACTCGGCCGAAATCGCGGACCTGCCGCGCCCGATCCATCTCTATGTCGGCCGGGTCGCCGTGGAGAAGAATATCGGCGCCTTCCTCGACCTGAAGCTTCCGGGCAGCAAGGTCGTCGTCGGCGATGGTCCGGCGCTCGAGGCGCTTCGGCGCGCGCATCCCGAGGTGACGTTTCTCGGCGCCCGGGTCGGCGAGGCGCTGGCCGATATCTATGCGACCTCCGATTGCTTCGTGTTTCCGAGCCGCACCGACACGTTCGGCGTCGTCATGCTGGAGGCGATGGCCTCGGGCGTGCCCGTTGCGGCCTATCCGGTCGCGGGACCGCGCGATGTCGTCGGCGATACCGGCGCCGGGGTGCTGGACGAGGATCTCGGTCGCGCCGTCGAGGCCGCGCTCGCGATTTCGCGCGAGCACTGTCGGGCGGTCGCGCTGCGCCATTCCTGGCAGGCGGCGACGCGGCAGTTTCTCGACAATGTCGTCGCCGCGCAAAAGGGCTGCGCGACGCCCGTCTTGGTGTAAGCTCGGGCCCTCGCGCAGGCTGACCCGGACAGGCTGATGACCCCCGACATCGAAGACATTCGCATCGCGGCCCGGCGTATCGCGGCTGAGGCCGTTCGCACGCCACTGCTTTCCAACGCCGCCCTCGACCAGCTGGTGGGCGGCCGCGTCTACCTGAAGTGCGAAAATCTGCAGCGCACCGGGTCGTTCAAGTTCCGCGGCGCCTACAACGCGATCGCCTCGCTCGGCGACGACGTGCGCGCCCGGGGCATCGTCGCTTCCTCGTCCGGCAATCACGCGCAGGGCATCGCCGAGGCCGCGCGGCTGTTCGGCGCCTCCGCTACCATCGTCATGCCGGCCGATGCGCCGGCCTCGAAGCGCGAAGGCACGGCGCGGCGCGGTGCGACGATCGTCGCCTACGACCGCGCCAGAGACGACCGGGATGCCATCACGGCAGGGATTGTGGCGGAGCGGGGCGCCGAACTGATCCACGCCTACAATGATCGCCGCGTCATCGCGGGGCAGGGGACGATCGGCCTGGAGATATCCGACGAACTCGCGGCGCGCGGCGAGCGGGCCGACGTCGTCATCGTTCCGTGCGGCGGTGGCGGCTTGTCTGCCGGCGTGGGGGTCGCCCTCGCGGCGACGAGCCCGGGCACGCAGGTCTATCTCGCCGAGCCGGAAGGGTTCGATGACTATGGCCGCTCGCTGGCGTCCGGGGCGATCGAGCGCAATGCCCGCACCGGCGGCTCCGTCTGCGATGCGTTGCTCGCGCCGCAGCCCGGCGCGCTCGGCTTCGCCGTCAATCGCGAGACTGGTGCGCGAGGCGTGACCGTGTCGGATGCCGAGGCGCTCGCAGCTGTGGCCTTCGCCTTCCGGACGCTGAAGCTGGTCGTCGAGCCGGGTGGGGCCGTCGCTTTGGCGAGCCTGCTCAGCCGGCGCGTCGACGCCAGGGACCGCACCACCGTCATCGTTCTGTCCGGCGGCAATATGGATCCGGATATCCTGGGACGCGCGCTCGCCGCCTGAATTTCGAGCCTCCCGTTTGCGTGCGCGTCCGGCTATCTTGCAGGTCACGCCGCGCGGCTCCGATCGAAAAGCGCGGTGCCCCCCTTCCGCCGCGGATCCGCGCCGGCATTTTCAGATCGGCAGGATTTCCATGGTCGCCGCGCCGCGCCACTTCGGCCCTCGCATTTCGCTCTTCTATATCGGCTTCTTCGTCGTCGGCGGGCTGATGACGCCGTTCTTCCCGGCCTGGCTCAAGCTGCGCGGGCTGACGCCGGAGCAGATCGGCGTCTGCCTCGCCTTTCCGCTGGCGCTCCGGCTTTTGATCATGCCGGCCGCGAGCGCCTTCGTCGACCGCGCCCCCAACCGGCGCTTCGCCATCGTGCTGTTCACCATCCTGGCGCTGCTGAGCTTCGTTCCGGCAACGCTCGTCGAGGGATACTGGCCGATCCTGCTGCTGACGGGTGTCGCCACCGCCATTTTCGGCCTGGCCATGCCGGCGATCGACGCGCTGGCGCTGACCGGGGTGCGCCGCTTCGCGCTCGACTACGGCAAGATGCGCGTCTGGGGCTCGATCAGCTTCATCGTCGTCAGCCTGGGGGGCGGGCTCGTCTTTGGCCAGTTCGGCGGATCGGCGCTGTCGTTGATGCTGATCGGCGGCTATGCGATCGCGGTCGCGTCGGCCTTCCTGCTGCCGGTCACGCCGCCAGACATCCGCGCCGCTGATGACGCGGCGAAGCCTCCCGAGGAATCGGCCCGCGCGATCCTGACCCGCCGCCCGTTCCTGATCGTCGTCGGTGCCACGTCGCTCATCAATGCGAGCCACGCGGTCCTCTATTCCTTCGGGACGATCTACTGGGAGGAGCTGGGGTTCAGCGGCAGCGAGATCGGCCTGCTATGGGCCATCGGCGTCGTGGCCGAGATCGGTATGTTCGCGCTGTCGGGACGGGCTTTGCGCCGCATGTCGGCCGAGCGTCTGATCCTGATCGGCGCGATCGCCTCGATCGTCCGCTGGCTGCTGTTTCCGTTCGCTACCGGGCTCGCGACGTCGCTGGCCCTGCAGCTGCTGCATGCGCTGACCTTCGCGGCCGCCTATGCCGGCATGCAGCTCGCCATCGCGCGCGACGTGCCGGAGCGGATGATGGCTTCGGCCCAGGGCATTTCCCAGACGGCGGCGGGCGTGGTCCTCGCCCTGACGACCATCCTGTCGGGGCCGCTCTATGGCCATCTTGGCGCGATGGCTTTCCCGACCATGGCGGTCGGCGGCGTTCTCGCCGTGATCGTCCTGCTGTTGCCGCGCGGCGGTATCAGCCCCACAGCGCCGGAGGCGGAGGGCTGACAAGGCTGCCCTCATAGGCGAGGCCGGGCTCGCGGTCGCGCGCCAGCAGCAGCGGGCCGTCGAGATCGACGAAATCGGCCTGCTGCGCCAGCAGCACGGCGGGCGCCATGGCGAGCGAGGTGCCGACCATGCAGCCGACCATGATGGCGAAGTCCCGTGCGCGCGCCGCCTCGGCGAGCCGGAGCGCCTCGGTGAGGCCGCCGGTCTTGTCCAGCTTGATGTTGACCGCGTCATAGCGCCCGGCCAGATGGCCGAGGTCGCCGGAGACATGCAGGCTCTCGTCGGCGCAAACCGGCACGAGGCGTTCGACGTCCGCCAGCAACGCGTCGTTGTCGGCGGGCAGGGGCTGTTCGATCAGCTCGACGGCCGCTTCCACGCAGGCCCGCATGTTGGCGTCGAAATCCGCTGCCGACCAGGCCTCGTTGGCATCGACGATGAGGCGGCTCTGCGGTGCGCCCCGTCGCACCGCCGCGATGCGATCGGCGTCACCCGCGCCGCCGAGCTTGACCTTGAGCAATGACCGGTGCGCCGCATTGCGTGCGGCTTCCTCCATGCGCTCCGGCGTTCCGAGGCTCAGCGTATAGGCGGTCAGCAGCGCGTGCGGTGCTTCGAGGCCGAGGCGCTGCGCGACCGGCCGGCCGCTCGCCTTCGCTTCGAGGTCCCAGAGCGCGCAGTCGATCGCGTTGCGCGCCGCTCCGGGCAGCATGGCCGATTGCAGGTTGGCGCGATCGGGCACGCCGCCCGGCCGGACGCCGACGGCGTCGATCGCCGCCACGACGCCTTCGACGGTCTCGCCATAGCGGGCGTAGGGCACGCATTCACCACGCCCGACGAACCGGCCATCCGTCACCGCCACGGTGACGACGGTCGCCTCGGTGCGGGACCCGCGCGAGATGACGAAGCTGCCGGCGATCGGCCAGCGTTCGACGGCGACGGTAAGCGAAAGGGTCATGGAGCGGGGAATTCCTGCAGGATGCGGTCGACGATCGGCCCGACTCCGGTGCGGATCGGATCGACGGCCGGAATATCATGCGCGGTCGTCGTTTCGTCCAGCAGCCGAAGCGCGTCGTCCTCGTCCAGCGCCTGCGTGTTGATGGCGATGCCGACGCAGCGGATCGCCGGGTTGGTGAGGCTGCCGCAGATGCGCGTCAGATCGATCACCTGGCGGATCGTCGGCAGCGCATGACGGACGCCGCGCATGGTCCTGCGGGTTGGCTCGTGACAGACGACGAAGGCGTCGGGCTGCGCGCCATGCAGAAGTCCGAGCGACACGCCGGCGAAGGAGGGATGGTAGAGCGAGCCCTGTCCCTCGATCAGGTCCCAGTGGCTGGGCTCGGCGTCGGGCGAGAGCCATTCGACCGCGCCTGAAATGAAGTCGGCGACCACCGCGTCGATGGCGACGCCGCGTCCCGATATGAACACGCCGGTTTGCCCCGTCGCCCGGAAGTCGGCGTCGAGGCCCGCCGCGCGCATGCCGCGCTCCAGCGCCAGCGCCGTGTATTTCTTGCCCACCGAGCAATCCGTCCCGACGGTCAGCAGGCGCAGGCCTGACCGCTTCGTGCCCTTGCCGGTGTCGAAACGCTGGGTGGCGTGCCGGACGTCGTAGAGGCGCCGGCCCCAGCGGGCGGCGGCGGCGCGGATGGCCGGATGGTCGCCGAGCCGCGAATGCAGGCCCGAGGCGACGTCATAGCCGGCATCGAGCGCCGCGACGATCGTGTCGACCCAGTGGCCGGGCAGGACGCCGCCGGCATTGACGGCGCCGACGATCAGTGTTTTCGCCCCGGCCGCCCTGCCTTCCTGCAGCGTCATGTCGGGAAGGCCGGCATCGGCGCCGCAGCCTTCGAATCGCAACTGCCCGACGCACCATTCCGGTCGCCAGTCGACGATCCCCAGCGCGGTCTTGGCCGCCAGCGGGTCCGGAACGTCACCCAAAAACAACAGGTATGGTGTTGCGATCTCCATCCCGACTTCCTTTCCCGCCAAGGGCTTGCCCGGACTTCCGTGCTCGTGCGATCACCAACAGGACGTGGAAGCTTAGGAGGCGCTCCTCGGCGTCACAAGGGCCACGAGCCCCCGTGGCCGCCCGGATCGAGGCGTCGAACGCGGAGCAGACGTGGCGACGGCGACAACAACAGCACCGCAACTCGAACGCTCGGAACAGGCCGGGCAGGTTCGCCTGCGTGCCGTCGGTCCCTGGACGGTTCGGAGCGCCGGCGGGCTGGAGCCGGAAATCGATGCCGCCGTCGCTTCGATCACCGGCGCGACGCAGCTCGATCTCTCCGGCATCGAGCAGATCGATACCGCGGGCGCCTGGCTGATCACGCGGCTGGAGCGGGGCCTGCGGGCGAAGCATGCGGACATCACCGTCGAGGGCGCCTCGAGCAACACCCAGCGCCTGCTCGACGCGCTGGATCCCGCCGAACGCGAGATTCCTCCGTCTCCCGTCCAGATCGGCGTGGCGCAGGAGCTGATCGAGAGCATCGGCCGGGCTATCTATCTGTCGTGGAAGGATCTTCGTTCCGGTCTCACCATCCTCGGCGGCGTGACGCGCGGCTTCGTCAAGGCGATCCGCCACCCGGCACGCTTTCGCGTGACCTCGATCGTTGCGCATGTCGACCGCATGGGCCTGCGCGCCGTGCCGATCATCGCGCTGATGTCGCTCCTGATCGGCGCGATCATCGCGCAGCAGGGAGCCTTCCAGCTGCGGGCCTTCGGCGCCTCCATTTTCGTCGTCGACCTGGTCGGCATTCTGGTGCTGCGCGAGATCGGCGTGCTGCTGACCGCGATCATGATCGCCGGCCGATCCGGAAGCGCGATCACGGCCGAGATCGGCGCGATGAAGATGCGCGAGGAGGTCGACGCCCTGAGCGTCATCGGCCTCGACCCTGTCGAAGTGCTGATCCTGCCCCGGATCCTGGGGCTGATCATCGCCCTGCCGATGCTCGCCTTCATCGCCGACATCATGGCGCTGGTCGGAGCGGGTCTCGTGAGCTGGGTCTATATCGGCCTGCCGCCCGAGGCGTTCATCGACCGGCTGCGCGACGCCGTTGCGCTCAACACGCTGTTTGTCGGGCTGATCAAGGCGCCCTTCATGGCGCTGATCATCGGCATCGTCGCAGCGTCGGAAGGCCTGAACACGCGCGGCAGCGCCGCCTCGCTCGGCCAGCAGACCACGGCCGCCGTCGTCAAGGCGATCTTCATGGTCATCGTCGTCGACGGCCTCTTCGCGATGTATTTCGCCGCGGTGAACTATTGATGGCTCAGCAATCCGATCCGCATGGCAACGAGAAGGAGGTGGTGATCCGCGGCACGGGGATCACGGTCGGATTCGGCGAACGCCTGATCCTCGAGAACCTCGACATCGACGTCTATCGCGGCGAGATCCTCGGCGTCGTCGGCGCGTCCGGCACGGGCAAGTCCGTGCTGCTGCGGACGATCCTGGGGTTGCAGGCGAAGCGGGCCGGATCGGTCGAGATCTTCGGAACGCCCTATGACGACGCCGATCCGGAAACGCGCTCCGCCATCGACCGCCGGCTTGGCGTCCTGTTCCAGCAGGGCGCGCTGTTCTCGTCCTTGACCGTGCTGCAGAACATCCAGTTTCCCATGCGGGAGCATCTCGATCTCTCGCCGCGCCTGATGGACGAACTGGCGCGCCTCAAGATCGAGCTGGTGGGGCTGGCGCCCGAGGCGGCCGACCGGATGCCGTCGGAGCTGTCGGGGGGCATGATCAAGCGCGCGAGCCTCGCGCGCGCCCTGGCGCTCGATCCCGACATCGTCTTTCTCGACGAGCCGACCTCCGGGCTCGATCCGATCGGCGCGGCCGAGTTCGACGAGCTGATCGCGACCCTGCGCGATACTTTGGGGCTGACGGTGTTCATGGTAACGCATGACCTCGACAGCCTGTACACGGTCTGCGACCGAATCGCGGTATTGGGTGACCGCCATGTTCTGATCGAGGGGACGATTCACGAGCTTCTCGCTTTCGATCATCCCTGGGTCCAGAGATATTTCCGCGGCGCGCGCGCGCGTCGCCTGGAGAGTTCAGTTTAATGGAAACACGCGCCAATTATGCGACCATCGGCCTGTTCACGATTGGCGTGATCGTCGCGTGTTTCGTGTTTGTCTACTGGCTTGCCCGCTATGACGAGAGCGGCATCCGCAAACCGATGCGCATCCTCATTCCGGGTTCCGTCACCGGGCTCGCGCCGGGCAGTCAGGTCCTGTTCAACGGCATTCGTGTCGGCGAAGTCCGCACGCTCCGGATCAATCCGGCCGATCCGAACGAGGTCGAGGCCATGGTCGGCGTGGATCCGAACCAGCCGATCAAGGCCGATACCAGGGCGACCCTCGGCATTCAGGGCCTGACCGGCATCGCCTTCATCGAACTGAAGGGCGGCTCCGGCAAGCTGCCGAACCTGCTCGACCAGCCCGGCATCCCGACGCTCGAGGCCCAGGGCTCCGGCCTGCAGGACCTGATCGCCAGCGCCCAGGAGCTGGTCACCAAGGTCAACACGGCCGTCGACCGGGTCAACGGCTTCATCGACACCGCCGAACCGTCGCTGACGACCTCGATCAAGAACGTCCAGACCTTCACCGACGCGTTGGCCGAGAATTCGGCGGGCGTGAAGGAGTTCATGAGCAATTTCGGCGACCTCTCGACCAAGCTCGGGTCGCTTTCCGAGAGTCTGGGCGGGGCCGTCGCCAAGGCCGACAAGATCATCTCCGCCGTCGATCCGTCCAAGGTCGCCGAGACGATCGACAATGTCGGCAAGGTCACGAAGCGGCTGTCCGACTCGTCCGACGCCTTCCCGGAAATCATCGCCAATGTGAAGCAGATTTCCGAGCAGCTGGAGACGGCGCTCCAGGGCGCCCAGCAGATCATCACCGCCATCCAGGTCGAGAAGGTGAAGAGCACGATCAACGACATCGCCACGATCGCGCGCCGGGTTCAGGATGCCACGGTCGATGTCAACAAGATCGTCTCCGACGCCGGCAAGACAGTTGCCGACGCGAAGGATTTCGTCGCCAACGTGAAGAACAAGCAGGCGGACATCAACCTGATCGTCGATAACACCCGCGACATGGTCCAGAAGCTGAACGCCGCCTCGACCCGTATCGACGGCATTCTCGGCAAAGTTCAAGACCTCGTGACTGATCCGAACGGCAAGAACTTCTTCGCCGAGGCGACGGCCGCCGCCGCGTCGATCCGCAAGGTGGCGGAGGCGTTCCAGGGCCGGGCCAGCCAGATCGCCGATAACCTCGCGAACTTCACCGGCCAGGGCCTGCGCAACGTCGACGGCTTGGTTGATCAGCTGCGGCGCACGACGACGCAGTTCGATCGGACGCTGAACTCCATCCAGAGCAATCCACAGCGCCTGATCTTTGGAAATCCCACGGTACAGGACTACAACCGGAAATGACGCAGACCGGGGCACGGCCAACCATGCATTTCCTGAACCGAGCGAAGTCCGTCGGGGTGCTTTCGACCGCGCTCTGCGCGGTGCTGCTTTCCGGCTGCGTCAGCAAGCTGCTGACCAGTCCGCCGCCGGCGACCTACGATCTCACCGGCGTGCAGTCGGCGCCGGCCGTGAAGGGGCGGGCGTCGTCGCAGGTTCTCGTCCCGGAGCCGTTTGCCCTGCAGACGCTGGCGAGCCAGCGCATCGTCGTCACGCGTGGCGCGCTCGTCGCCTATTACCCGAACGCGCAATATCCCGACACGCTGCCCCGCGTGGTTCAGAGCCGGATCATCCAGGCCTTCGAGAAGTCGAAGGGCGTGCGCGCGATCGGTCGGCCGGGCGAGGGGTTGTCGATCGACTACCAGCTCCTGACCAACATCCGCAGCTTCGCCTTCAACGTCACGCCCTCGGGGCGCTTCGCCGAGATCGAGATCTTCGCGCAGATCATGAACGACCGGAACGGCAAGGTGGTGGAGGCGAAGCTCTTCCAGGCATCCGTACCGGTTGCCGAGGATACGGCGCCGGCGGCCGTCAACGGCCTCAACGCGGCGCTGGACGAGGTGCTGCAGCAGCTCGTGACCTGGGCGGTCCCGCGGCTCTAGGCGCCTTCAAGGCCACGCGGACAGCGATCCGGGCGAGAATGCGGTGTGGGCGCGCCGGAGGGCGGCGCGCTCCCTGATCGCTGAGCAAGCGCCAAATAGGCACGGACGCACACATGCCCCCGGGGGCTGCAACGTCTGGCCGATTGTCTTCGAAATTTGAGCGATTGAGCGACTTGGGCCAGCCGTCCGGTGCGTTGGCCGATGTCCATAAAAAACCAATCCCGCGCGAGGCGGGACAGGCAGGACATCGTCGATATCGGCAGTTCGGGACGCCGCAGGCGCGGCACCCCGTCAGGTCACGAGGAAGGCGGGCGAACCGGGCGCAGCAGGAACTGCGGCACGTGATCGCCGAGGCCGATCACCTTCTCGTCGTTGTCGCCATTGCGGTCGCGACGGTCCGAGCGGGCAGGGCGCTCGCGATGCTGGTCGCGATCACGGCGCGGAGCCTCCTGCGGGCGCGGCGCGGGCTCGGCCTTGCGCGGCTGCGGGGCTGTCTCCGCCGCCTTCGGAGCATCGATGACCTCGGCCGGCACTTCTACCTTCGCCTTCTCGGTGCTGCGCGACGACGAACGGCCGGAACGCGGCTTGCGCTCGCGCTCGCCACGCTCGTCGCTTTTGCGACCACGACCGCGGCTGGAGGACGCGCCCTCGTCGGACGAGACGACGTCCTTCACGTCATTCGTCCAGGTGACGTTGTCACCTGTCAGCTTCTCGATCGCGGCCAGGTACTTCTGGTCGGCCGGCGCGACGAGCGTGACGGCCGTGCCGGAGCGACCGGCGCGGCCGGTGCGGCCGATGCGATGGACATAGTCGTCCGCATGGGTCGGGATGTCGAAGTTGAAGACGTGGCTGACATCCGGGATGTCGAGGCCGCGCGCGGCGACATCGCTCGCGACGAGCAGCGTCAGGCGATTGTTCTTGAACGCGTCGAGTGTCGCCATGCGGGCGCGCTGATCCATGTCGCCATGCAGGGCGCCGACCGAGAAGCCGTGCTTCTCCAGCGAGCGGGCAAGGATGGCGACGTCACGCTTGCGGTTGCAGAAGATGATCGCGTTCTTCAGGTCCGTCGCGCCGCGGATCAGCTCGCGCAGGGACTCGCGCTTGTCGAAGGCCTCCCGGCCGGTATGGACGAAGAGCTGCGTCACCGTCTTCGCGGTGGTGGCGGGCTTCGCGACCTCGATGCGGACGGGATTCGACAGGAAGGTGTCGGCGAGGCGCTGGATCTCGGCCGGCATGGTGGCCGAGAAGAAGAGCGTCTGGCGGGTGAACGGAATGAGCTTGGCGATGCGCTCGATATCGGGGATGAAGCCCATGTCGAGCATGCGGTCGGCCTCGTCGATGACGAGGATCTCGACGCCGGTCATCAGTAGTTTGCCGCGTTCGCAATGGTCGAGCAGGCGGCCCGGCGTGGCGATCAGGACGTCGACGCCACGATCCAGCTTCTTCTCCTGGTCGGCGAAGGAGACGCCGCCGATCAGCAGGGCAACGTTGAGCTTGTGGTTCTGGCCGTATTTCTGGAAGTTCTCCTCGACCTGAGCCGCCAGTTCGCGGGTCGGCTCCAGGATCAGCGTGCGCGGCATGCGCGCGCGGGCGCGGCCCTGCTCGAGCAGCGTGATCATCGGAAGAGTGAACGAGGCGGTCTTGCCCGTGCCGGTCTGGGCGATGCCAAGGACATCGCGCCGCGAGAGCACATGCGGAATGGCCTCGGCCTGAATCGGCGTCGGCGTCGTATATCCGCTTGCCTCGACGGCAGACAACACTTTGGGGCTCAGTCCGAGCGTGGAGAAGGTCATGTTTTGAAAAGGGGCCCAAAGCCCGATGGGACGGCAAACCTCACGTCGCCATCGATGAAAGATGCACGCAAATACGAGGTTTTGCGTCGCCTTGTCAAATGTTTCGGTGAATCGCGGCGATTTGCGTAGCCGCCGGCGGGGTGCGGCTAGTTGCTGGCCGGGCCGAAACGATAGGCCTCGTCGTCACCAATGAACAGCTCGTAGCTATCCTTGGCGCCATCGGTGGCCGGATCGATCACTTCGAAAAACAGGCTGAGCCCGTCTTCGTCCGTCTCGATCACGACGTCGCCGATATTGCGCTTGAGCTCGACCATTTCCTTGATGTCGACCGTGCGGTCGATGGTGATCGTGCCATCCTCGGCGACGGCCAGCCACTGGATGAACAGCCGCGCGGTCGGCTCGGGGCCGCTGCGCACGATGACGACGCGATAGAGGCCCTTCTTGTCGTCCTTCTCCCAGGTGCCGACGGTGCGGACATCCTGCACCGTGCCGGAAAGCGCCGCGACGCCGTCCGAAATGGCATCGGCGCGCAGGGGAGCGACCGTGGCGACGGTCAGGAGGCAAGCCGTCAAGGCTGCGCGAACGATCATTTCATATCCTCCTGGAGCTCGGACGACGAAGCGCCCGCATCGCGGAAGCGCGAACCGCCCGAGGCCCGGCCAAATGGGCAGTCCGTGCCGCTTGTGCGACGATCAGATGTCGAGCGCGCCGACGAATTCGGCCCGATCCTGAATGAAGCGGAAACGCTCCTCGGGCTTGTTGCCCATCAACTGCTCGACGACATCCTGAGTGAGCGATACCTCGCCGTCAACGATGCCGATGCGCAGCAGCGTGCGCTTGTCGGGATCCATCGTCGTTTCCTTCAGCTGTCCTGGCAGCATCTCGCCAAGGCCCTTGAAGCGACCGATCTCGACCTTCGCCTTGCCCTTGAACTCCGTCGAAAGCAGCTCTTCCTTGTGCGCGTCGTCGCGCGCGTAGAGCGTCTTGCCGCCCTGGCTGAGGCGGTAGAGCGGCGGCACGGCCAGGTAGAGATGCCCCTTGTCGATGAGCATAGGCATCTCGCGATAGAAGAAGGTGATCAGCAACGACGCGATATGCGCGCCGTCGACGTCGGCGTCGGTCATGATGATGACCTTGTCGTAGCGCAGATCGTCCTCGCGATAATGGCTGCGCGCACCGACGCCCAGCGCCTGCATCAGGTCGGCGAGCTGCTGGTTCTGCGCCATCTTCTCGCGGCCGGCATTGGCGACGTTGAGGATCTTGCCGCGCAGCGGCAGCACGGCCTGGTTGGCGCGGTTGCGGGCCTGCTTGGCGGAGCCGCCTGCCGAATCGCCCTCGACGATGAAGATCTCGCTCCCCTGCGCCGCGCTCTGGCTGCAATCCGCCAGCTTGCCCGGCAGGCGCAGCTTGCGCACGGCTGTCTTGCGGTTGACTTCCTTCTCCTGGCGCCGGCGAAGGCGCTCCTCGGCACGCTCGATCACCCAGTCGAGCAGGCGGGAAGCCTCCTGCGGGGCGGCGGCGAGCCAGTGATCGAAGGGATCGCCGATCGCCTTCTCGACGATGCGGGTCGCCTCGGTCGTGGAGAGCTTGTCCTTGGTCTGGCCGACGAACTCCGGCTCGCGCACGAAGACCGAAAGCATCGCGGCGCAGGACGTCATCACGTCCTCGGCGGTGATCGCCGAGGCGCGCTTGTTGCCGGAGAGCTCGGCATAGGACTTGAGGCCACGCAGCAGCGCCATGCGCAGGCCCTGTTCGTGCGTGCCGCCCTCGGCCGTCGGGATGGTGTTGCAGTAGGAGCGGACGAAGCCGTCGCCGGGATACCAGGCGATGGCCCATTCGGCCGCGCCGTGGCCGCTCGCCTTTTCGGTGCGTCCCGCGAAGATCTGCGACGTGACCAGCTTCTCGTTGTCGAGCTCGGCCGCGAGGAAGTCCTTGAGGCCGGACGGAAAATGGAACACGGCCGAAGGCGGCGTCGCCGCATCGGGCTCGAGCAGTTCCGGCGCGCAGTTCCAGCGAATCTCGACGCCGCCGAACAGATACGCCTTCGAGCGCGTCATGGCGAAGAGGCGCGCCGGCTTGAAATGGGCACCGACACCGAAGATCTGCGGGTCGGGCCGGAACTTCGTCCGCGTGCCGCGCCGATTGTGGACCTCGCCGACGGTTTCGAGCGTCGAGGTCGGCAGGCCGCGCGAGAAGGTCTGGCGATAGAGGCGCTTGCCGCGCGCCACCTCGACCTCCAGCAGCTCCGACAGCGCGTTGACGACCGAGACGCCGACGCCGTGCAGGCCGCCCGAGGTCTCGTAAACCTTCGAGTCGAACTTACCGCCCGAGTGTAGCGTCGTCATGATGACTTCGAGGGCCGACTTGTCCTGGAAGCGGGGATGCGGATCGACCGGAATGCCGCGGCCATTGTCGGTGACGGTCACGCAGCCATCGGCCGAGAGCTCGACATCGATGAAGGTGGCGTGGCCGGCGACGGCCTCGTCCATCGAGTTGTCGATCACCTCCGCGAAGAGGTGGTGCAGCGCCTTCTCGTCGGTGCCGCCGATATACATGCCGGGCCGACGGCGCACCGGCTCGAGTCCCTCGAGGACTTCGATGTCGGCGGCCGAGTAGCTTCCCTCGGCCGAAGCGGCGGCGGTTGGCCGCCGGGCCGTGTCCTCGCGGGGGGGCTCCGCCGGCTTGACTGCACGCGCGGTTCCACCGGCTCCGAATAGATCGTCGATCTCTGCCATGGTCATCCGTTTTTGTGTGGTCTGTGCAATGGCGTGGCTGATGCGGCGAATCAAGACGGAATTTTGCCACGCCTGCGGGACTGGCGCGAGTGTGTTCCATTTTTGTTCCGGTTTGTCGACGCCGCCCGTCCATCGTCGCGCGAACCGGCGTCGAAGGGGTTGCTTGAATGCCGAAGGGGAGGCGCTACGATTCCATGTTGCGGTGGGGCAACACTACAATTGCAACTCGCCGGCAGGCTCCAGGGGCGGCCTCATTTGCCGCCTTTCAGCCATAAAGTGGAACGACCGTCGCTTTCATCCGGGGGCGGATAGGACAAACCTTGCGTATTGTCGGCAGAAAATTTCGTTGGTCTTCAAGGGTACACGGAGCTGTGATGGCGCGCGTAGTAGTTCGCGCCTGCAACCGCCTCGGATTCGCCCGAAACGAAGGCCATCTTCTGAACAACCCTGAATTCCGCGCTTTCGCGGACCTGTTAGAGATCCCCGCAACGGCGACCCTGAAGGCCATCCGGCCGACGGCGGGCGCGAGCGGCAAGAATGGTATGGCGTGCAATGCGATTCTGTAACGCGTTCGGCGGCGTCGCCCTTTATGGCATCACCGTTCTGGCCAGCCTCGGCGCATGGTCGGGCCCGGTCCTGGCGCTCGACGCCCGAACGCTGGACCGCAACGCCACACCGGGCGAGGCTTTCCGGTTCGGCTTCAACGCCTACAAGCAGGGTGACAAGTCCACAGCGGTGGAGGCGCTGACCTACGCGGCCGACAAGGGGCACGCGGTGGCGCAGTGGAAGCTCGGCCGCATGTATGCCGAAGGCGACGGCCTCACCAAGGACGACATGAAGGCGTTCGAGCTGTTCAGCGAGATCGCCGACGCCCATGCCGACGACAATCCGGACGCGCCTTCCGCCCGCTTCGTTTCCAATGCCTTCGTCGCGCTCGGCTCCTATTATCGCGACGGGATTCCGAACAGCAACATCCGTCCCGACTTCAGTCGCGCCCGGCAGATGTTCTCCTATGCCGCCTCCTATTTCGGCGACTCGGACGCGCAGCTCAGCCTGGCCCGCATGTATTATGATGGCGAGGGCGGCGATCGCGATCCGCGCCAGGCGGCGCGCTGGGCCAAGCTCTCCGCCGACAAGGGCAATGTCGGCGCCCAGGCCCTGCTCGGGCACATGCTGTTCGAGGGCGACGGCGTCACTCGCCAGCCCGTCGTCGGACTGATGTTCCTGACCATCGCGCGGGACCGCGCCCGGGCCGAGGACGCCTGGATCCAGAAGCTGCAGGAGCAGGCCTTCTCGGTCGCCACCGAGACGGAACGGCGCACGGCGCTCGCCATGGCCGACGACTGGATCGGCAAGAATCCGCAAAGCGTCCAATAGGCGCGCGTCGCGCCTGACATTCGCGCAACACCTTTCGATTGCATGATGTTCCGGGCAAGCTTGCCGGGGATGACGGCCTGCGCGCGCTTGCGGCGCTTCGACCAATTCGGCGAGGATTGCCCCTGTCACTCGTCTGCCGGACTCGGAGCCCTTTGGGCCGTTCCGTTCCGGAGATCGGGAGGGAGGCGATATGAAGAGCTGCTCGATTCAACGGGCCGTACAGGGCTGGTTGTCGAGGCTGCGTCATGCCGGTGAGTGCCTGCCACCCGGAGCCGTGCCGCGATGAACGCATGGCGTCGCTGTCTTGTCCCCGGACTCGTCGTCATCACGCTCCTGACGGTCGTCGCGCTTGGCATGACGTCGGGTCGGATCGGGCGTGACATCGGCGAACGGGTCGACGCGCAACTCGCGATCGATGGTCAGCCCTGGGCTACGGCCAATGTCAGCGGCCGCTCGGTGACCGTGATGGGAACGTCGCCGACCCTTCTCGCGCAGCGGCTGGCGGTCGAATCGGCCGAGCGGGTCTGGGGCGTTTCGCGCGTCGTCGACGGCAGCGGCGTGATCCCCCTCCAGTCTCCCTATCGATGGTCCGCCAAGCGGGACGGCGACGGCATCGTCATCGAGGGCTATGCGCCCTCGGACGAAGCGCGGCTCGCGATACTGGCTTCCGCCAAGCGGAATTGGCCGACGGCCCCGATCACCGAGACGCTGGAACTGGCGCGGGGGCAGCCGATCGGCTTCCTCGTGCTGACCGATTTTGCGATGCAGCGGCTGGCGGAGCTCGCCGAGGGCAGCGTGTCGCTGGTGGGGGCGGCGCTCTCGGTCGACGGCACCGCGCTCGACGAGACGCGCTTCACCGAGGCGGCGCAGGCCTTGTCGACGGGCCCCCCCGGGGGCGGGCAGCTGCGGAACGTGCGCGTCCTGCCGCCGCGCAGCGAACAGTTCGCCTGGCGTCTCGCCTATGACGGCAAGACCATCAGCATGTCGGGCTTCGTTCCGTCCGTCGCCGTCCGCCGCGACATCATTGACGCGCTGGCGACGTCGCTTCCCGGCACGCCGGTGGAGGACACGACCCAGCTTGCCTCCGGCGTGCCGGACGGATTCGCCTTCGCGTCGGTCTTCGCCGCCTACCAGATGGCGCGCCTCAGCACTGGCGAGATCCGCATCGATGGCGCGTCGCTCTCGGTCGAGGGCAAGGCGAAGACGGTTGCTGATTATGAAATGGCGCTCGCCGAGATCGAGGCGCGCAAGAGCAAGCGCGTCGCCGGCGTCGGCGTCGGCACCATCGACCTGCTGCCCGCCGCCGTCGATCCCTATGTCTGGCGCGCCGACCATGCCGGCGACTCCGTCGTCCTCACGGGCTATGTGCCGTCGATCGTCGCGCATGACGAGGTCGTGGCGACGGCGCGGCGCCTGTTCCCTGAGCATTCGATCAGCGACCATGTCCGCGTCGCGGATGGCGATCCGAAGATGGACTGGATCGGCGCGCTCAAATACGCCCTCGATCAACTGGTGCTGCTGGAGAAGGGCTCGGTTTCGCTCACCGGGCGCAAATACGACATCGTCGGCGAGGCCGCGTCCTCGGCCGCCTATTCGAGCCTGACCGAGGCGTTGAAGAAGACGCTTCCCGCCAGCATGGAGCTGCGCCGGTCGGCGGTGTCGCCAGGCGCGGTGTCGCCCTTCGTCTTCGCGGCGGCGAGAAGTCCCGATGCGCTGACGCTGAGCGGCTATGTGCCGACCGACGAGGTCGTGCAGAAGATCGTCGCCTCGGCGCGACCGAAGTTCGGTTCCGACCGCATCGAACTGCGGCTTCTCCTCGCCGGCGGGGTTCCCGATGGATTCGTCGATGCCGTCGACGTCGCCCTCCAGGCCGTCAGCCGGCTGCATGGCGGACGCTTTGATCTCGTTGATACGCGGTTGTCGCTGTCCGGCGTCGCGGTTTCCGAGGGCGCGCGGCAGGCGATCGAGGCCGCGTTGAAGGCCGATCTGCCGGAGAATTTCGAGCTGACGGCGTCCCTGATGGTCGCGGTCGGAGGCGATCCGCTGACCGGTCCGCAGTGCCAGCTTGCCCTGCGGAACGAGACCGAGCGCGAGAAGGTGCAGTTCGACGGCTCGACCGCGCGCATCCTGCCGGCGAGCTTCGGCCTGCTTGATCGGGTCGCCGCCATCGTCCAGCGCTGCCCGATCGCGACGGTTGAAATCGGCAGCCATACGGATTCGCAGGGCGGCACGCGCAAGAACCAGGCCCTCAGCGTCGATCGCGCCAATGCCGTCGTCGATCATCTCGTCGCCGATGGCTTGCGTCGCGAGCGCCTCAAGCCGGTGGGCTACGGCAGCAGCCGGCCGATAGCGTCGAATTCCAAGGCCGCCGGACGGGCGCAGAACCGGCGCATCGAGTTCGGGATCGTGGGGCAGTAGGGGGCGGCATGGCCTATGTGATCGTGAACTACTGGCCGTTCCTGGCTGTCGCGGCGGGCCTGGGTGTCCTCGTCGGATGGTGGGCGACGGGATCGCGTCGCGGTCTGCCTGCGGCCGATGCGGCGGGGGAGGATGCGGGCCGATGATCTGGCATGCGGCGGAAGTCTGGGCTGCGCTGGCGGTCTGCTTCATCTTCGGGGCCCTGGTCGGGTCCCTGTTTCATCGGACCGTGGCCCTGACGGGGGCTCGGCGGGCACAAGCGAACGTCATCCAGGCCCTCGATGGCGTCGTACGATCGCTCGAGCGCATTCTGATGCCCTGGCGCGGCTCGGTGCCGGCGACCCTGCCGCAGACCGTTCCCATCCCGCCGCCGGACTTTCGGCCTGTCGCGGACATTCCGGAGGTCATCCCGCCGGTGGAGCCGGCACGACATTGGGACGCGTTGCCGACCGTCGTTGCGGATTCAGCCGAAACCGCACAGGCTTCGCCTGCCGCAGCGGGGAGCGTCCCGCCTGCACACAGCGATGGGGCGGGGGGCGCGGATCCCGCGCTTGGCTTCCAGCCGCTGCCGTTGCCGGCACCGCGTAACGGCAGCGCGGATCCCCTGCATCTCATCCATGGTCTGACGAAGCGGCATGCGGGCCGGCTCGCCAGGGTCGGCATCTTCCACTTCAGCCAGATCGCATCCTGGACCCCGCAGGAGGTGGCGTGGGTCGCGGTCTATCTCAAGGCCGGAGACGCCATTGTCGACAAGGACTGGGTCGGGCAGGCGATGCATTTCGCCAGTTCCGACGAGCCAGTCCTGGAGCCGGAACCCAAGCCCAAACCAGGGCCCAAGTCAGGGCCCAAGTCGACGCCAAAGTCGAAACCCAAGGCGAAGCCGAAGCGCGTGGCGACGGCAGGGAAGGCTGGAAAAGAAGCCCCGGCAAAGGCCGCGTCGGTCAGCGGCGCGGTCGAGGCGGAGGGGAGCGCTTCGGCAGATTCCGTGGAGGCGAAGCCGGCCAAGCGAAAGCGGTCGGCCGTCTCGAAAGGTTCGGCTCCGAAGCGGGCGGCAACTGCCCGGCAGGCAAAGCCGTCGGGCATGGACGTAGGGAGCGACACGTCTGTCGCCGCCGGAGCGCCGTCCGGGCCAGGCCCTGTCGGTCAGCCCACGACGCCTGCCGAGGACTGAAGCGCATCATCGCGACGGCACGCCGTCGTGAGGTCGCAACGCCGGCGGCGGCGCGATGATCCGCATCGCGGGAGCGGGATGGGGCCCCGCCCTGTGGAACGACGCGCGTACTAGCTGCGGCCGCCGCGGTTGAGGTCGCGGTTGATGACCAGGGCCGGCTCGCCGAGGCGCGCGCGATAGACCTGCAGGTTTTCCATGCAGCGCATCACGTAGTTGCGCGTCTCGCTGAACGGGATCCGCTCGATCCAGTCGATGGCGTCGACGTTCGGATCCCGCGGGTCGCCATACTGCTCCACCCAGCTCATCACGCGGCTGCGGCCAGCGTTGTAGGCGGCGAACGACATGATGTACGAGCCGTTGAAGCCGTCGACGAGCTTGGCCAGGTGCGCCGCGCCGAGCGTGGCGTTGTAGCTGGCGTCGCTGGTCAACCGGTCGAGCGAATAGGGCAGGCCGGCCGACTTGGCGACTACCTTTGCCGTCGCCGGCATCAGCTGCAACAGGCCGCGCGCGCCGGCATGGCTGACGGCGCCGGGATTGAAGGCGCTTTCCTGCCGCGCGATCGCGTAGACGATCGACTTCTCGATGGCCGTGGTCTTGACCGAGCGCGGGATGGCCGCCGTCGGGAAGGCGAGCGTCTCGACCGGCAGGCCGCGCGTATAGGCCTTCTTGCCGATCTGCAGCGCGAGCTGGTGCTGGCCGCGCTTCTCCGCCAGCTGGGCGAGCAGCGCCATCTCGGCCGGGTTGGTCAGCGTCTCCGAAAGGCGGATATAGAACGCACGGGAGCGATCATTGTAGCCGGCGGCGGCGAAGCGCTGCGCGGCCTGAACCATCGGGCGGCTGTTGAAGCGCTTCTGCACGGCGCTGTCGGCCGCCGGCGGCGCGGACAGCTTCAATTGCTTGACGCCCAGCTTGCCGGCCGCGAGCTGGCCGTAGAACGTCGTCGGATAGGCGGCGGCCAGGCGGTACTGTGCCGTCGCCTCGGCCTTGTCGCCCATCGCCTCGGCCGCGCGGCCGAGCCAGTACTCGGCGCGCGACTGGCTGAGCGGCATGCTGGAGACGGACTGGATCGCCTGGAAATGGCGCCGTGCGGTCGCCGGATCTTTCAGGAAGCGAAGCGCGTACCAGCCGGCGTGGAACTCGGCGTCCGCCTGGTTCGAGCTCGATTCCGCCGCATGCTCGGCGACCAGCTTGTAGGCGAGCTTCGGGTGGCCGAGGTCGAGCAGTTCGCGCGACAGCACGCGGCGCTCGATCCACCAGGCGTCCGGGTCGACCAGGGCGGCGCCGTCGCGCGGTGCCGTCAGCATCAGCGCGGCGGCGTCGCGATAGTTCTCGCCACGACGCAGGAACTGGACTTTCGAATAGATGTAGCCGGGATCCTTGCGCAGTCGCGCCGGGACCTTGTTGAGCAGGGCGCCGGCATTCTTGTCCTTGCGGATGACGGCGGCGCGCGCCGCGGCCAGGTGCACATAGTCGCCACCGAGCAGCTTGCTCATGGCGACGCCTTCGGCCGCGTCATTGTCGTAGAAGAACCGGTCCATCCGCGCCTTGTGATCGGCGGTGGTCAACAGCGATCCGAACTCCTTGAGGATCGCCGCTTCCGTGGCCTGCGAGAACGAGTCCTTGCGCCACTTCGGCCGCAGCAGCGCGGCCGCGTCCTTCGTCCGGCCCGCGCTGGCATAGGCGCGCAGCAGCAGCAGTGTGCCCTCGTCGGAGCCCGGCGCCGTGCCGCCAAAGGCGTTGATGACGGTCGCCGGATCGGCCTTCATGCGGGTCAGGGCCTGCTCGGCGCGCCGGCGCAGCAGCGCCTGGTTGGGCCAGTCCGGCAGTTCCTGGGTGACCTGGGTGATCTGCTGAACGCTGACGTCCGGGCTGCCGCTCTGGGCGACCAGCCAGGCGATGATGTCGCGATTGGTCTTGTCGGGCATCATGCGGCCAAGCGCCTGGGCCTTGCCGACCTGGCCGCTCTCGATGAGCTTCAGCGCCGCATCCAGCCCGAGCTGGCTCGGTGACAGGCGCTCGACCAGATCGTTGGCCTGCGAGGCGGCGTCGGCGCGGGCGGGCCGCGCCGGTTTCGCGACGGGCGTGATGCCGGACGTGACGATCTCGCCGGAGTCACGACTCGGATTGGCGCGGGGGCGCGGCGCGTCGGACGCGACGGCTTCGCCAAGAACAGCCAGGCTGATCAGCGCGCAACCCGCCGCCTGCGTCAGCATCCACCCGCGCCGCCGCCCGTTGCGATCCGCTTTCACGACCATGACATCCCCTCTCCGTTCCTCGCCGCCTCCGTCGCGCAGGGCGACACGGAAACCTTCCGTGCGCGGTGCGCGCGGCGCAGTACTCGATCAACTCGTACCAGTCGTCCCAATCCTAAGCCGCCATGGTGAACAAAGGCTTGACGGAGGCGGTCTTCCAATGCGGAGGTGTTGCCCTGCCAAGGGGCAGCGACTATGTTCGCCGCCCAAGATTGGGCACAAAAATTCAGCATGTTGGACCGATCCGCCTTCGGTCAAGATCCGGGCGGAATTCGGCCAATTCACGGCAAAAGGTGGAAGCGCGCGATGTTCAAGGGTTCGATCACGGCCATGGTCACCCCGATGCGAGAGGATTCGGTCGACGAAGACGCGCTGCGTTCCTTCATCGACTGGCAGATCGCCGAGGGTACCCACGGCCTCGTCCCCGTCGGCACGACCGGCGAGAGCCCGACCCTGTCGCATGCCGAGCACAAGCGCGTCGTCGAGATCACGATCGAGGTCGCGGGCGGCCGCGTGCCGGTGATCGCCGGCGCCGGCTCGAACAACACCGCCGAGGCGATCGATCTCGCGCGCCATGCCGAGAAGGCCGGCGCCGATGCCGTTCTGGTGGTGACGCCCTACTACAACAAGCCCAACCAGGAAGGGCTCTACCAGCACTATAAGGCGATCAACGACGCCATCGGCATTCCGATCATCATCTATAACATCCCGCCGCGCTCGATCATCGACATGTCGGTGGAGACGATGGCGCGGCTCTTCGAGCTGAACAACATCATCGGCGTCAAGGATGCGACGGCGAAGCTCGATCGCGTCAGCCTGCAGCGTCACGCCATGGGACCGGAGTTCCTGCAGCTTTCGGGCGAGGATGGCACGGCGCTCGGCTTCATGGCGCATGGCGGTCATGGCTGCATCTCGGTCGCGTCGAATGTCGCGCCGCGTCTCTGCGCCGAGTTCCAGGAAGCCTGCATGGCCGGCGATTTCGCCCACGCGCTGACCTATCAGGATCGGCTGATGCCGCTGCATCACGCGATCTTCATCGAGCCGAACCCGACGGGCGTGAAGTACGCGCTGTCGCTGCTCGGCCGGATGGAGGATCGCGTCCGCCTGCCGCTGGTCGGCATCACCGACACCACCAAGACGGCCATCCGCGGCGCCCTCGCGCATGCCGGCCTGATCAACTGAAGGCGATACACTCATGAGCAGCGGCACCGGCGATCCGCGTTATCGGCTTGCCGCCGACAACCGTCGCGCCCGCTTTGACTACGAGATCGGCCAGACCTACGAGGCCGGCATCATGCTGACCGGCACGGAGATCAAGTCGCTCCGTGGCGGGCGCAGCACGATCGGAGATTCCTACGCCGCCGAGAAGGGCGGCGAGGTCTGGCTGTTCAACGCCTATATCCCGGAATATCTCGAGGCGAACCGCTTCAACCACGAGACGCGCCGGCCGCGAAAGCTGCTGCTGCACAAGAAGGAGATTGCCCGCCTGTCCCAGGCGGTGCAGCGCGAGGGTATGACCATCGTGCCGCTGAAAATCTACTTCAACGACCGCGGCCGGGCGAAGGTCGAGATCGCGCTGGCGCGCGGCAAGAAGTTGCATGACAAGCGCCAGACCGAGAAGGCGCGTGACTGGAACCGCGAGAAGGGTCGGCTGCTGCGCGACAAGGGCTGAGGCTCCCGCGCTGACCTATGTAAAGCTGAAAGGTCCGGATGCTCGCTGCATCCGGGCCTTTTTTGCGTGTCTGCCAGGTGGACGGGAGAGACTTGAGGCGGTGGGGCCCAAAAGCAAAACACCCCGCCGGAAACCGGCGGGGTGCTCTGTACCAAGCATCCGGTGAAGCGACCCACCGGATGCGATATCGCCGAGGCGACCTGGATTACCAGGAGCGCTTCAGGAAGAGGTTGGCGGTCCAGGAGTCGCTGGAACCGGTGGCCAGGACGTCATTGAACGGGGAGTCCTTGACGTCGAGGTCGGTGTAGAAGACGTCCGCGACGAGCTCGAGGCCGTTGACCGGAGCATAGGCGGTGTTGAAGCCAACGCGCCAGGCGTCGATCTTCATGCCGTCCAGGCTGTCCGAGCCGTCGAAGCTGGCATAGCCACCCGAGAGCGACGACCAGATCTGCGGGGTCCAGACGTGCTTGTACGAAGCGAGCGCGCTCCAGCTCGAGCCCGACGCAGCCGAGAACAGCTGATCGTCGATGCCGAGCGCGCCGACGACCGACGTGCCGCCCGAGATGCCGGTGAACGAGTTGGCGTTGTCGCCATAGGCAGCCGACACGAAGAAGCGGTCGCCGGCCGAGAAGTTGTCGAGAGCGATCTCGAGGCCGCCACCGATGGCCCAGCCGTCCTTGCCCTCGTACGTGTCGTAGTCGACGGCCGAGTTGGTGTAGGCGGCGGCGACCTTCGCAGCGAAGATGCCCGACGAGTAGGTGACGGCGCCGATGATGTCCGGAACGTTATCATTGCCGCGGACGTCGTCGATGTAGCCGAACGAACCGCGATCGCGCTGGTCTTCGATCGACAGGGCGAGACCGAAGCCGTTGACGGCGTAGGTCAGCTGGATGTGATCGGTGGTCGAATCCGAGCCGAACATGCCGGTGTCGTCATAGCCGCGGCCGAAGTCGAACAGCGAGGTGAAGTAACCGGCCTTGAGCGGGCCGAGCTCGAGGTAGGCGCTGTCGACGTAGGCGGAGTTGGTCGACTCGTTGATGTAGTCGGCCAGATCGCTGCCGGTGCCGGCCTTGTTGCCGGTCTTGGCGCGCATGTCGATGAAGCCGGTCAGGTTACCATACTCGGTGACCGACGAAGCCGTCAGCTGGATCGAAACTTCCGTGTAGAAGTTGCCCCAGTTGTTGTTCGAGCTGTTCAGGCCGCCGAAGTCGCCGCCGCCGAACGAGGTGCCGAACTCGACGTAGCCGCCGACCTTGATGCAGGTGTCGGTGCCGGGGGAGTAGAAGAATCCGGCGCCGAAGGCGTCGCAGACCTTCACGTAGTCAACCGGCTCGGCGACCGTGAGATCGGCAGCCTGGGCGCCGCCTGCGAGCACGATTGCTGCGGCCGAGCCGAGCAGAAGAGTCTTAAAGTTCATAACCTGACCTCTGGTTGTCAGGGGATCAGAAAGCTGCCCCGGTGCCAGTCGCTTTCCGCGCAAGAGCGCGGTTCGCAACGGCGGCCTCGGACACGTCCCCCAGCCAATGAGCTGTCCGAAACCCCCCATGGGCCCCGGACAGGACTTTCTCCAAATCACTCGTCGAAAGTCAGGTGAACTTAGCCGGGAAGGTGATTCACGTAACTCAAAAACAGCTTGGCTTCCGATATGTATGGGTGATTGTAAGCTTTAGTTGCTAATTTGCAGCACCGCCCGATTTGGAGTGCGCCCCGGGGCGCGGATCGGGCGCGAATGCGGCGGCGTGGCTGGATTTGCGCGGGTTTGCGGGTCCGGCGGCGGTCCGGCGAGGCGCGCGTGGTGCGACGGAACTCGGCCGGAATGGCGCTCTGCTGCATATGGTGGATGCGGACGCGGCGTTCGCCGTTCCGTGTGGGGCGCGCCTGGTGGGGCGTCGCTCAGCCGGACGATGCGTCGAGATGGGCGCGGACGCTCGCGAACACGGTGCGGAACATTTCCGGCGTCAGGACGCCGGTATTCGTGTTGTAGCGAGAGCAGTGGTAGCTGTCGAAGACGGTAAGTGCGCCGATCTTATGCTGCGCACCATGGCCGAATTTGTGACGCGCCATCTTTTCTCCGAGCGCGACAATGACGCTGTCATGGGCGATCTTGCCGAGCGCGATGACGGCGGCAAGCCGCGGCATGCCGGCGAGCGTGGCGGCGAGGAAGGGGCGGCAGGTCCGGATCTCGTCGGTGGTCGGCTTGTTCTCCGGCGGCACGCAGCGCACCGCATTGGTGACGGCCGTGTCGATCGGCGTCAGGCTGTCGTCGGGCCTCGCCTCGAACACGCCGCGGGCGAACCCGAAATCGATCATCGACTGGTAGAGCAGGTCGCCGGCATAGTCGCCGGTGAACGGGCGTCCGGTCCGGTTGGCGCCGCGCAGTCCCGGCGCGAGCCCGACGATCAGCAGGCGACCGTCATCCGCGCCGAAGGAGGGGACGGGCGCGTTGCTCCAGTCCGGCTGCTTGCCGCGCCATTCCTCGCGGAAGGCGACGAGCCGGGGGCAGAGCGGGCAGTCGCGGCCCGGATCCGAGGAGGACAAGGTCACCGGCGCTCGGTCTCAGATCTCTTCGTCGAAATCGTCTTCGAAGCTGGTGGCCGCGTGCTGGCGCTCGGCGCTGCGGTGAAGGCGCTCGGACGGGTCGCGGCCGATGCGGCCCTGCAGGCTGGTCAGGTCGATGAAGTGGTCGGCCTGGCGGCGAAGCTCGTCGGCGATCATCGGCGGCTGGGTCGCGAGCGTTGAGACGACGGAGACTTTGCGGCCCTTGCGCTGCACGGCCTCGACCAGCGAGCGGAAGTCACCATCGCCGGAGAACAGCACGACATGGTCGACATACTCGGCCACTTCCATGACGTGGACGGCGAGCTCGATGTCCATGTTGCCCTTCACCTTGCGGCGTCCGGCGGCGTCGAAGAATTCCTTCGTCGGCTTGGTCACGACCGTGTAGCCGTTGTAGTCGAGCCAGTCGATCAGCGGTCGGATCGACGAGTATTCCTGGTCCTCGGACAGCGCCGTGTAATAATACGCGCGCATCAGGTAGCCCTTGGACTGGAATTCGGCCAAAAGCTTCTTGTAGTCGATATCGAAGGCGAGGGCCTTGGCGGCCGCGTAGAGGTTGGCGCCGTCGATAAAGAGGGCGATCTTCTCGCGTGAATCGAACATGTCGGGACCCAGGAACCGGAACTATGAATAGGGCAGTATGAATTGCAGGAGCCGGCGAGGGGCTCCTCCGACTCGAATAATCAATGCTCCATCAATATAGCGTGCGGACGATCCCGGCAAACGGCGTGTGCGCCCGATTTGTGGGTAGATCCGGCTGGCTGGCGTCGCTGCGACACGGTGGCCGCAGCCGATAAACTCTTGCAATTCAACGGCCGCGCACTTATTCATGCGCGCTTGAACCCCGGATTTTCCCGAACAGGAGACCTGACATGGCGCGCGTCACCGTGGAAGATTGCGTCGACAAGGTCGAGAACCGCTTCGAGCTGGTGCTCCTTGCCGGCCACCGTGCCCGCATGATCGCGAGCGGTTCGCCGCTGACGATCGATCGCGACAACGACAAGAACCCCGTCGTCGCCCTGCGCGAGATCGCCGACGAGACCGTCCATCCGGACGATCTCAAGGAGGATCTGATCCATTCGCTGCAGAAATATGTCGAGGTCGACGAGCCGGAGCAGGATCTGCCGCTGCTGGCGGACGATTCGGCCGACGAGGACAACGGCGTCGCCTTCGATCGCATGTCCGAGGAGGACCTGCTGCGCGGCCTCGAGAACATGGTCCCGCCGGACAAGCAGGACGATTTCTGAGGCGTCTCGACGCTTTAGGGCCGAGCGGCTTGTCGTTTGGCCACATTCGCTATCCTATATGAAAGGATAGCCTTTTGGCCGGGTCTTGCCCGGCCTATTCGTGTGTCTTCGGAAATTGCGCCATGATGCGCCAGTACGAACTCCTCGAGCGTGTCCAGCGGTACAATCCGCAGGCCGATGAGGGGCTTTTGAACAAGGCCTATGTGTATGCCATGCAGAAGCATGGTGCGCAGCGGCGCGCCAACGGCGATCCGTATTTCTCGCATCCGCTCGAAGTCGCGGGCATCCTCACCGACCTGAAGCTCGACGACGCCACCATCGCGGTGGCTTTGCTGCATGACACCATCGAGGACACGGACGCGACGCGTTCGGAAATCGACGGCATGTTCGGCGAGGATATCGGCCGCCTGGTCGAGGGTCTGACCAAGATCAAGCGCCTCGACCTGGTGACGAAGAAGGCCGCGCAGGCGGAGAATTTCCGCAAGCTCCTGCTCGCCATCTCCGAGGATGTGCGCGTGCTCTTGGTGAAGCTGGCCGACCGGCTTCACAACATGCGCACGCTGCATTTCATGCCGGAGGAAAAGCGCGGCCGCATCGCCGAGGAGACGCTGGAGATCTATGCGCCGCTGGCCGGCCGCATGGGCATGCACGACATGCGCGAGGAGCTCGAAGAGCTGGCCTTCGCGGTCGTCAATCCCGAGGCGCATCTCGCGGTCACCAACCGTCTGGCCGAAGTGCGCAGCCGCAACGAGACTCTGATCGAGGAAATCGAGAAGGACCTGCGCGAGAAGCTCGAAAAGCACGGCATGCAGGCCAAGGTCTTCGGCCGGACCAAGCGGCCCTATTCGATCTTCCGCAAGATGGAGCGGAAGGCCGTCTCGTTCGAGCAGCTCTCCGACATCATCGGTTTCCGCGTCATCGTCGGTTCGACGGCCGAGTGCTATGCCGCGCTCGGCATCGTGCATACGACCTGGCCGACCGTGCCGGGCCGCTTCAAGGACTATATCTCGACGCCGAAGCAGAACGACTACCGCTCGATCCACACCACCGTGGTCGGCCCCGGCCGGCAGCGCGTCGAGCTGCAGATCCGCACCCGCGAGATGAACGACGTCGCCGAATACGGCATCGCCGCGCACGCCCTCTACAAGGACAAGGGCAACGGCAATCTCTCCGACGAGAGTCGCGCCTATACCTGGCTGCGGCGTACGGTCGAGATGCTGGCCGAGGGCGACACGCCGGAAGAGTTCCTCGAAAATACCAAGCTCGAGCTGTTCCACGACCAGGTGTTCTGCTTCACGCCGAAGGGCCGTCTGATCGCGCTGCCGCGCGGCGCGACGCCGATCGATTTCGCCTATGCGGTGCACACCGACATCGGCGACACCTGCGTCGGCTGCAAGATCAACGGCCGGATGATGCCGCTGACCACCGAGCTGCACAATGGTGACGAGGTCGAGATCATCTGCTCCAAGGCGCAGGTGCCGCCGCCGGCCTGGGAATCGATCGCCATCACCGGCAAGGCGCGCGCCTCGATCCGCCGCGCCGCCCGTACGGCGATCCGCAAGCAATATGCCGGCCTCGGCCGCAAGATCATCGAGCGCGCGTTCGAGCGGGCCGGTCGCGACTTCTCGGACGATCGCCTCAAGGCAGCGCTGCCGCGCCTGGCGCAGCAGAACATCGAGGACATGCTGGCCTCGGTCGGACGCGGCGAGATCCCGTCGGTGAATGTCCTGAAGGCTGTCTACCCGGATCACAAGGAAGAGCGCGCGGCCGTGCCGAAGGGCGGCAACGGCACGGGCGGCGAGCCCGGCTGGTTCGGGCTCAAGAAGGGCTCGGGCATGGTGTTCCGGGTTCCGAACGGCGAGACGCAGGCGGAGTTGCCGTCGATCCCGATCCGCGGCCTGCATGGAGACATGCCCGTCCGCTTCGCGCCCGAGGCGGGTGCGGTGCCGGGCGACCGCATCGTCGGTATCATGACCCCGGGCGAGGGGATCACGATCTACCCGATCCAGTCGCCGGCGCTGAAGGAATTCGACGACGAGCCGGATCGCTGGCTCGACGTGCGCTGGGACATCGACGCCGCCAACCGCGAGCGGTTCCCCGCCCGCATCGAGGTGACTGCGATCAACGAGCCCGGCACTTTGGCGCAGATCGCCCAGATCATCGCCGACAATGACGGCAACATCTCCAATCTCCGGATCGTCAAGAGCGCGCCCGATTTCTCGGAGCTGCTGATCGATCTCGAGGTCTGGGACCTGAAGCACCTCAACCGCCTTCTGAGCGACCTGCGCGAACGCCACGTCGTCAGCGCCGCCAACCGCGTCAACGCCTGAGGGCCGCGACGGCAAGATCTGGACAGGACAGAGAATGAACCAAGCCGAAATCCTCGACGTCTTCCGCGCGTCCGGCGCTCTTCTCGAGGGGCATTTCATCCTGAGTTCCGGCCTGCGCAGCCCGATCTTCCTGCAGAAGGCGCGCGTCTTCATGTATCCGGAGCGGACCGAGCGGCTGTGCAAGGCGCTCGCCGAGCGCATCCGTGCCGAGGGCATCGAGTTCGACCTGATCGTGTCGCCGGCTCTGGGCGGCCTGATCCCCGGCTACGAGACGGCCCGCCATCTCGGCGTTCCCGCCATGTGGGTCGAGCGCGAGCAGGGTGAGTTCCGCCTGCGCCGCTTCGAGCTGCCGCAGAACGCCCGCATCATCGTCGTCGAGGACATCGTCAGCACGGGCCTGTCGATCCGCGAGACGATCAGCGCGATCCGCGGCATCGGCGGCAATGTCGTGGCCGCCGCCTGCCTGATCGACCGCTCCGACGGCGAGGCCGAGGTCGGCGTTCCGCTGATCTCGCTCACGCGCTACAAGGTGCCGGCCTATCCGGCCGACCAGCTGCCGCCCGAGCTGGCCGCCATTCCCCCCGTCAAGCCGGGCAGCCGCAGCCTCTGAGGGAACCGCGCCCCGAGCGCCGTCGCAAGCGGACATGCTTTTTCGTCGCCGCCGTCCCCTGAAGCCGCACCAGAAGCTGGTCCAGTTGGTCTGGCCAAGGGGAGGGTGGGCGCGAACGTCGCGCTACTACCAGAAGCGGCTGATGCGGCTTTCGGGCTCGCCGCACTCGATCGCGGCGGGCTTCTCGGCGGGCGTCGCGCTGGCGATGACGCCGTTCCTCGGTTTCCACTACCTGCTCTGCTTCGTCGTCGCATTCCTCGTGCGCGGCAACGTGCTGGCGGCCGTGCTCGGCACCTCTCTGGGCAACCCGCTCACCTTCCCGTTCATCTGGCTGGGCACGTTCGAAACCGGGAGCCTCATTCTCGGCTGGTTCGGGCGACGTCCCGATCCGATCGATCTCGATCACCTCGCGCACAAGCTGCTGACCGAGTCCTGGCGCGAGATCTGGCCGATCCTCGAGCCAATGCTGGTCGGCGCCGTTCCGATCGCCCTGCTGCTGGGTGCGATCTCCTATGTTCTGGTCTATATCGCGGCGCAGGGTTTCCAGACGTCGCGGCGGCAGCGATTCGCCTCGCGCCGCGGCGCGCTGCACGATCGCAGCCAGAATTGAGGGAAAGGATCACGTCGTGATTGTCCGCAACGAACTCCGTCTCGGTGTCAATGTCGACCACGTCGCGACCGTGCGGAATGCGCGCGGCGGCTTCCACCCGGATCCGGTCCGCGCCGCTCACCTCGCGGCTGTCGCCGGCGCCGACGGGATCACGGCGCATCTGCGCGAGGATCGCCGCCACATCATCGACAGCGACATCGAGCGCCTGCGCGCCGAGATCGCGCTGCCGCTCAATTTCGAGATGGCCGCGACGCGCGAGATGGTGGAGATCGCGCTCCGGCATCGGCCGCATGCGGCCTGCATCGTGCCGGAGCGGCGCGAGGAGCGCACCACGGAGGGCGGCCTCGACGCCGCCGGACAGATGGAGCACCTCCGTCCGATGGTGGCGGAGCTGGGTGCGGCGGGCATCCGCGTCTCGCTGTTCATTGCCGCCGACCGGGCCCAGCTCGACGCGGCCGCCGCGCTCGGCGCGCCTGTGGTCGAGCTGCACACCGGCACCTATTGCGAGGCGATCGACGAGGGGCCGGAGGCGTTCGAGCGCGAGCGTGCCCGCATCGAGGATGCCGCTCGCTATGGCGCGGGCCTGGGGCTCGAGATCCATGCCGGCCACGGCCTCACCTTCGATACCGTGAAGCCGATCGCGGCGCTGCCGCAGATCCGCGAGCTCAACATCGGCCATTTCCTCGTCGGCGAGGCGATCTTCGTCGGGCTCGAGCAATCGATCCGCACCATGCGCCGGTTGATGGACGAGGCGCGGGCGGCGACGGAAGCGCTGGCATGATCCTCGGCCTCGGCAGCGACCTGATCGATATCCGCCGCGTCGAGAAGACGCTGGAGCGCTTCGGCAGCCGCTTCACCGAGCGCGTGTTCACCGAGATCGAGCAGAAGAAGTCCGACCGCCGCGCTGAGCGCGCCGCCTCCTATGCCAAGCGCTTCGCCGCCAAGGAGGCCTGTGCCAAGGCGCTTGGCACGGGCCTCAATCATGGCGTGTTCTGGCGGGACATGGGCGTGGTCAACCTGCCGAGCGGCAAACCGACCATGGCGCTGACCGGCGGGGCGGCGGATTGGCTTGCGAAGATGCTGCCGCCGAACCATCATGCTGCCATCCATTTGACGATCACAGACGACTATCCGCTGGCGCAGGCCTTCGTGATCATCGAGGCGTTGCCGGATCCGGCCTGATCGGATGTTCCGCCGCCATCGTCGCCTGGCTGTGTCGGCGGTCACGGCTGTTTCCAGTGTAGACCGGCCGGCGTTGCGCGGGACCCGGCGAGTCGATATGAACCAACCTTCGCCGTATGGCGGGGCCCATGAAGGACGGATCGGAAGGACGCATGAGCGTGGCGGGCGAGAAATACAAGGCCGAGCGCGGCGGCATGGGCGAGACCGTCAAGATCGTCATCAATGCGCTCATTCTGGCGCTGATCGTCCGGACCTTCCTGTTCCAGCCCTTCAACATTCCGTCCGGGTCGATGAAGTCGACCCTCTTGGTCGGCGACTATCTGTTCGTCTCGAAATACGCCTACGGCTACAGCAAATATTCGATCCCCTTCGCACCGGACCTGTTCTCGGGCCGCATCTGGGCGACGCCGCCCGAGCGCGGCGACGTCGCCGTGTTCAAGCTGCCGCGCGACCCGTCGGTCGACTACATCAAGCGGGTGATCGGGCTGCCGGGCGACAAGATCCAGATGATCGGCGGCGTGCTGCACATCAACGGCACGGCCGTGCCGAAGGAAAAGATCGACGACTACGTTACGACCGACGAGTTCGGCACCCAGACGCATGTGCCGCGTTATCGCGAGACGCTGCCGAACGGCGTCAGCTATACGGTGCTCGATCTCGATCCGCGCAGCTTCTCCGACGACACGCCGGTCTACGAGGTGCCCGCCGATCACTATTTTATGATGGGCGACAACCGGGACAATTCCACCGATAGCCGCGTTCTCGGTGCGGTGGGCTATGTGCCCTTCGAGAATTTCGTTGGCCGCGCCGGCATGGTGTTCTTCTCGATCGAGGAGGGCGCGAAGGCCTGGCAGTTCTGGACATGGCCGTGGACCGTTCGCTTCGACCGACTTTTCAAGGTGATATGAGCTTGGCTTCCGAGGAACCTCTGCAGCGTCTCGAGGAGAGGATCGGACATCGGTTTTCGAGTCGCGGTCATCTGGTGCGTGCGCTCACCCATGCGAGCGCCGTGGCCGAGAGCCATATGGCGCAGGGCGAGAGCTATCAGCGCCTGGAGTTTCTCGGCGACCGTGTGCTGGCGCTCGTCATCGCCGACATGCTGCTCGAGGCCTTCCCGAAGGCCGACGAGGGCGAACTGGCGCGTCGATTGACCGGCCTCGTTCGCAACGAGAGCTGCGCCGAGGTCGCGACCGACATCGATCTCGGTAGCTGGATCCGTCTCGGCGGCGGCGAGGTGCAGTCCGGCGGACGCCGCAAGGCGGCGATCCTCGGCGACGTCTGCGAGGCGGTGATCGGCGCCATTTTCGTCGATGGCGGCCTGGACGCCGCGCGCGCCTTCATCGACCGTAACTGGCGCAAGCGCATGCTGAACTGGACCGGCCCGCTGCGCGATGCCAAGACGACGCTGCAGGAATGGGTCCAGGGCAGGGGTCTCGCTACCCCGAAATACGAGATTGCCGAGCGGAGCGGGCCTGACCACGCGCCGCATTTTACCGTTGAAGTGAAGATCGAGGGCATGCCCGCAGTCCTCGGTACGGGCCGTTCGCGGCGCGAGGCGGAGCAGAAGGCGGCGACTGCCGTGCTGCGCGCCCAGGGCGTATGGAGAGAAGAAACGAATGTCGTCTGAGTTGCCGCCCGAGTCGCCGTCCGACATCGAGCCCGCCGTGGAGGGGCCCACCCGCTGCGGTTTCGTGGCGCTGATCGGCGCGCCGAATGCCGGCAAGTCGACGCTGCTCAACCAGCTCGTCGGGACGAAGATCTCGATCGTCACGCACAAGGTGCAGACGACGCGCGCCATCATGCGCGGCATCGCGCTCGAAGGGTCGTCGCAGATCATTTTCGTCGACACGCCGGGCATCTTCCAGCCGAAGCGCCGGTTGGACCGCGCGATGGTCGAGACGGCCTGGGGCGGCGCCAAGGATGCCGATCTCGTTTGCGTCCTGATCGACGCCGAGCGCTTCCAGAAGAGCGAGACGGCGCAGATCCTCGACAAGGTGGCGGCCGTCGGTCAGCCGAAGATCCTTGTTATCAACAAGATCGACACGGTGCCGCACACGGCGCTGCTGGAAATGGCGGCCAAGGCCAACCAGACCGTTAAGTTCGAGCAGACTTTCATGATCTCGGCGCTCCGGGGTCATGGCTGCGCCGATCTGATGTCCTATCTGGCGAAGCGCATTCCGGAAGGGCCGTGGCTCTATCCCGAGGACCAGATCTCGGATCTGCCGATGCGCAACCTCGCCGCCGAGATCACGCGCGAGAAGATGTTCCTGCGCCTGCACGACGAACTGCCCTACCAGTCGACGGTCGAGACCGAGCTCTGGAAGGATCTGCCGGACGGGTCGACCCGCATCGAGCAGACCATCTATGTCGAGCGCGAGGGGCAGAAGAAGATCGTCATCGGCCATCGCGGCGAGACCATCAAGGCGATCTCGATGGCGGCGCGTACCGAGATCCAGGAGATGGCCGAGCGGCCGGTGCACCTGTTCCTGTTCGTCAAGGTTCGCGAGAACTGGGGCGACGATCCCGAACGCTACCGCGAGATGGGGATCGAGTTCCCGCGCTAGTACCACCTTCGGCCGTCAGCGCAGCGCGCAGGCGGCCCTTGACCGTCGCGTCCACGGCCCGCATCGGGATGCCTTGCAGCGCGGCATGGAGGCACCAGAGCGCGTTGAGGCTGATGCTGCGCGGATCGCGGTGCTTGAGCCGCCAATAGGCATCGACCGCCCCGAGTTCGCGGAGCGTGCCCTCCCGCCGGATGTCGACCGCCTCGAGCCAGTCGGCCATCTTCGGGCCGATGCCGGGCAATTGCCGGATCGGGCGATCGGTCATGGCGCGGGCCGCTGAGCGGCGCGCTCCTCCCGGAGACGCCGCATGTAGTCGGCCAGTGTCCGGCCCTTTTCCGGCCGGAAGATCTCGTCCAGAAGTGCCGCCCCGATCACGCGATCGAGCCGGAACATGCGGAAGTCCTCCCGGAGTTCGCACCAGGCCGTCGCCGTCCAGGCGTGGCCCCAGGCTTCGATGGCCAGCGGCCGGATTGTTCGCTCCGTCTCGGCCTCGGCGGCGCTGCGATAGCTGAGCCGCATCTTGCGGCGCTGGCGGATCGCCTTTCGGAACAGCGCGAGCTGCGCGTTCGCCGCGGCGATCAGCCTGGGCGAATTAACCTGGACCGAGTCGCGCCAGATTTCGCCGCGATGCGCATCGGGCAGGACGGCGTCGATCTTGACCAGCGCCTCGCGCGCCGCCGCCGCCAGCTCCGGATCGGCCCACGCCTCGACGAAGCGCGCGCCGAGCGCCAGCCCCTCGAGCTCCGCCTGCGAGAAGGCGAGCGGCGGCAGCAACAGGGTGCCGCGCAGCACATAGCCGACGCCGCGTTCGCCCTCGATCGGCACGCCGGTCGCCACCAGCGCGTCGATATCGCGATAGACCGTCCGGACGGAGACCTCCAGCCGATCGGCGATCTCCTGCGCCGTCCTGAGGCGGGCGCCACGCAGGATCTGGACGATGTCGAACAGGCGGTCGGCGCGCCGCATCTTCTAGCCGGAATAGGCGACGGGATAATAGTCCCGCCGCAGCGACGGCGGGTCGATCAGCGCGGAGAAGGCGGCCGCGTCCGGGCTTGCTGCCAGCCGCGCCTTGGCGGTCTGGGCCGATGCCCGGTCTAGCCAGTGTACGATTTCCGTGAAGCGGCCGTCCTCGGCCTTGGCGATGCTGCGGGCCAGGAAGCCGCGCTGCCGGCGCATGGCGCCCATGGCTTCGTCGGCGGCCCTGACGAAGGCGCGCTCATCGATGCCGGGGACGAGCTGATAGGAGCTGATTTCGAGCACGTTGCCGTTCATGACGCGACCCTCGCGAACAGATTTCATGCTGACAATCTAGTCCTAGCCTACTGACAGCGTTGTGTCAGTTGGATGCAGGATCCTGACAGAATTGTTCTTGATATGTTCGGTTCGCCTCAGCCGATCGTCCAGTCAACGAAGCGGCCATGGAAATCGGCGCGGCCGATCTCGCGTTCGTCGCCGCCCGGCCACGTCGTGAGGCGGACGCTGGCGCTGCCGCGCTGGCCGTCGGCTTCCATGCGCAGCCACGCGGAGGGCGCGTCTGGCGTCGCCTGTTTCGCGGCACAGTCGATGTTGGCGCGGATGGCGCCACGCGTCGGCTCGGGCAGATACTGCCACATCACGGAATGGGCGAGGACGCGGGTTCGGCCGGTTTGCGGTGGCGCCGTCAGGTGCAGCGCGGTCCAGGCGGCGGCATCCGCCCGCTCCACCCGCCAGGTCGCGGCCGCCGCCATGTCGAGGGCCGCCTCGGCCCGGGCGAGGCGCTCGCTTTGATCGGCCCAGATATAGGCGAGCAGGCGTTCCCGGTCGTCCCGCGAGCCCGGATCGAGCGGGGTGATGTCGCATCCGGCGCGGCGGTCGACCTGGACCGGCGCGGCGAGGTTCGGGCCTTTGCCGTGCCATTCCGAGCGGATCGGGACGCTGGAGTTCGGATCGCCCCAGCGGCCGGCGCCGAGATCGTAGCGATAGCGATCGAAGCCGAGATTGAGGCCCATGCTGGCGCCGATCTCGTGCCAGTCCAAGGGTAGCCCGAACTGCTCGCCGAGCCGCAGCGCGCCGCCGAGCATCACCGACGAGCGGGCGACCTCATTCGTCTGGGGCGGGCTGTCGAGCCAGTCGTGCAGGAAATCATCTTCGGCCGCGATGGCTGCTGCGATGGCGTCGCCGAGCGCGTCGGTGTCGTTCGAGACGGGCGGATAGACGGCGAGCAGGGCCGGCACGCGGCCGGCGCGTTTCAGGGCGTGGAACCCGGAGGCGGCGCGAAGCGCCAGCGCGTCGGCGAAGGGATCGCCCGGCCAGTCGAGAATGCGACGGCCGAAGCGGCTCGTGCCGTCGAGCCGTTCGGCGAGGATCGCGCAGACTTCGGCCGTGAACGGCGAGCCGAGTTCGCGGCACGCGGTGGCCTGGAACCGGAACGCATTCAGAAGCGTGGCGCTCATCCCGGTCATGCCGCGATCCTCAGCCGGTCGGTTCGTCCAGATGCGAGGGCAGCGTGGCGTCGAAGCCCTTGCTCGCGGCACGGCGACTGCCGACCCAGATGTTGTGCTGGACGGCAAAGCGGTCGGGCTCGTCGAGCGAGGCCAGCGTCACGTCGATCTTCTGCGGCTCGTCCGTGGTCGTCATCATCAGTGGTGTGCCGCAATCGGCGCAGAAGTGCCGCCGGCCGGTCGCCGAGGATTCGTGGATCGTCGGCGTGCCCGCGGTCAGGGTGAACGCGGCCGCGTCGAAGGTCGCCCATGTCAGGAACAGCGCGCCGCTCGCCAGCTGGCATAGCCGGCAATGGCAGTGGCAGACGATCTGCGGCGGCCGGTCGATCGTGTAGTGGATGCGGCCGCACAGGCATCCGCCCGTGATCGGCGCCGCGCTCATCACCTGGCTCAAATCGAAAGCTCCACATGGACCGGCACGTGATCCGAAGGCTTGTCCCAGCCCCGGACATGCTTGTCGATGCCGGCGGAGACGAGCCGGTCGGCCGCCTGCGGCGACAGCAGCAGGTGGTCGATGCGGATGCCGTTGTTCTTCTGGAAGGCGCCGGCCTGATAATCCCAGAAGGTGTAGAGGTCGTCGTCGTCGCTGCTGGCCCGCACCGCGTCGGTCAGGCCGAGCGTTTCGATGGCGCGGAAGGCGCGGCGCGTCTCCGGCTGGAACAGCGCGTCCTCCACCCAGAGCGACGGGTTCCTGGCGTCGCGCGGCTCGGCGATGACGTTGTAGTCGCCGGCGAGCACGAGCGGCTCTTCATAGGTCAGCCGTTCGGAAGCCCAGTTCCGAAGCCGCTCCATCCAGGCCAGCTTGTAGGAGAATTTCTCCGTGCCGATCGGGTTGCCGTTCGGCAGGTAGAGCGACACCACGCGCAGCACGCCGCTCGGCACCGAGAACACGCCCTCGATGAAGCGGGCGTGGGCGTCGTTGTCGTCGCCGGGCAGGCCGCGATTGACCTCGTCGAACGGCAGCTTGGAGAGCAGGGCGACGCCGTTGAAGCCCTTCTGTCCATGGGTGGCGACGTTGTAGCCGAGATCCTCGAAGGCCGAGGTCGGGAAGCCCTCGTCGACCGACTTGATCTCCTGCAGGCAGGCGATGTCGGGCGAGGCTTCCTTGAGCCAGGCGAGGGCGGTGTCGATGCGGGCTTTGACGCCGTTGATGTTCCAGGTCGCGATCTTCATGCGGAGCAGACTAGCCGATCCGCATCGCGTTGCCAGCGCCAAGGCTCGGCGCGCGAGCGTCTTGCACATCTGGTGCGCGACTTCGGTCACACGGCGCGTGCGGCGCCCGCTGCCCCTTGGAGATCGACCCTGCGCGGCCTAACTCTAGGGTCTCCGGCGCCGCCGGAGCATCAACCCTTACAAGGAGGCTCGAATGCCGGTCAGGACATCGGACGCGAAGTGGGAAGGGGATCTCAAGAGCGGCAAGGGAACCCTTCACGTCGGCAACGGAGTCTGGGAAGGGCAATACAATTTCTCGTCGCGCTTCGAGGAGGGCAAGGGCACCAATCCGGAGGAGCTGATCGCCGCGGCGCACGCCGCCTGCTACTCCATGGCGCTGTCCGGAAGTCTCTCTGGCGCCGGCTTCACGGTCGAATCCGTCTCGACCACCGCCAAGGTCAAGGTCGAGCCCGTCGAGGGTGGTTTCGGGATCACGAAGATCGATCTCATTACCGAGGCGAAGGTGCCCGGCATCGACAAAGCGACCTTCGACAAGATCGCCGCCGCCACCAAGGAAGGCTGCCCCGTCTCCAAGGCGCTGAAGGCCGTTCCGATCGCGCTCGAGGCCAAGCTCGTCTGATCGCACCGAGACCGCTTCGCAATCGGCCGGCGCACGGCTTGACCGCATGCGCCGGCTGGTCGACAGTCGCGCCCGAAAGTGGGGTGCCATGCCGATCGATGCCGTTCCGTTCGACCTCCCGAAGCCCATTGCCAGCGAGACGTTCACCGATCCCGATCTGGCGATCGCGCGGCTCGAGGAGATCTATGACCTCCACACGGCGCATCTGCGCGAACGCTTCGACGCGCTCCTGAAGGGCCATCCGCCCGTCGGCCGCGTCCGCGCCACCTATCCCGAGATCCGCTTCACCACCACGAGCTACGCGAAGATCGATTCGCGCCTGGCCTATGGTCATGTATCGGGCCCCGGCGTCTACGCGACGACGGTGACGCAGCCGGGCCTGTTCCGGAATTATCTGAAGGAACAGATCAAGCTGCTCGTTCGCAATCACGGCCTGCCGGTCACGGTGGGGCCGTCGAACCTGCCGATCCCGCTGCATTTCGCCTTTCCGAACGGCGTCCATGTCGAGGGGCAGCTGGCCGAGCGGATCGAGCGGCCGCTGCGCGACATGTTCGACGTGCCGGACCTGGCTGTCACCGACGACGCGATCGTCAACGGCACCTACGAGCCGCAGCCCGACGTGCCGCTGCCGCTGGCGCCCTTCACGGCGCCGCGCATCGATTATTCGCTGTTCCGCCTGGCGCATTACACGGCGACGCATGCCGAGCACTTCCAGAATTTCGTGCTGTTCACCAACTACCAATTCTACATCGACGAGTTCTGCGTCCGCGCCCGCAAGCTGATGGCCGAGGGCGGCGGTGGCTACGAGGCGTTCGTCGAGCCCGGCAATGTCATCACTCCGGCGGGCGCCACCGAGCCGGTCGCGGGCACAGCGCCGCCGCGCCTGCCGCAGATGCCGGCCTATCACCTGAAATTCGCCGGCAATGCCGGCCTGACGATGGTCAATATCGGCGTCGGCCCGTCCAACGCCAAGACGATCACCGACCACATCGCCGTGCTGCGGCCGCATGCCTGGCTGATGCTCGGCCACTGCGCCGGCCTGCGCAACACGCAGGCGCTCGGCGACTATGTGCTGGCGCATGGCTATGTCCGCGAGGACCACGTGCTCGACGCCGACCTGCCGAGCTGGATCCCGATCCCGCCGCTCGCCGAGGTGCAGGTGGCGCTCGAGGACGCCGTCGAGGCCGTCACCGGCCTCGAAGGCTATGACCTGAAGCGGATCATGCGCACGGGCACGGTGGCGACGATCGACAACCGCAACTGGGAGCTGCGCGACCACCGCGAGCCGGTGCAGCGCTTCTCGCAGTCGCGTGCCATCGCGCTCGACATGGAATCGGCGACGATCGCCGCCAACGGCTTCCGCTTCCGCGTGCCCTATGGAACGCTGCTCTGCGTCTCCGACAAGCCGCTGCACGGCGAACTGAAGCTGCCTGGCATGGCCTCGGACTTCTACCGCCGCCAGGTTGGCCAGCATCTCGAGATCGGCATCCGCGCGATGGAGATGCTGCGCGACATGGCGCCCGAGCGCCTGCATTCCCGCAAGCTCAGGAGCTTCACGGAAACCGCGTTCCAGTAAAGGCGGATCGGTTGGCGCAGGCGGCTTCCGTGTGGAAGCCGCGTCGGCTACATCGCGAAGCTGGTGCCGCAGCCGCAGGACGCGGTGGCGTGCGGGTTCCGGATCTGGAACGACTGGCCGATCAGGTCGTCGACGAAGTCGATCTCGGAACCGTCCATGTAGGGCAGGGAGATCTGGTCGATCAGCACGAGCGCCCCGTCCTTCTGGATCACGAGGTCGTCCTCGGCGCGGGTCGCATCGAGATCGAAGCCGTACTGGAAGCCCGAGCAGCCGCCGCCCGAAACGCTGACGCGCAGCGCCGTGCCGCTCGGCTCCTTGGACAGGATGCGGGCGATGCGCTTGGCGGCGCGGTCGGACAGGGTTACTTGGAGGGTCTCGGTGGTCATGGGCAGCTTTCGGTAAGAAGGGCGCCTTGCGGACGGCCGCTACCGATAGTTAGGAATGCGATCGGCGGTGTCAATCGCCGCGGCGAGGCGGGTGAGTGGGGGAGCGGCGCATGAAGGGCGAGATCGGGTTCGGAATCGGGCCGCATGCCGTCTTCGCGGTCGATCCTGCGACGAGCCGCGGACGGCTCTATCCAGAGCCGGAAAGCCCGACCCGCACGCCCTATCAGCGAGACCGCGACCGCATCGTCCATTCGACGGCTTTTCGCAGGCTGAAGGACAAGACGCAGGTCTTCCTGTTCGACGAGGGCGACCACTACCGCACCCGCCTGACCCACACGATCGAGGTGGCGCAGATCGCCCGCGCCCTGGCGCGCGCCCTCCGTCTCGACGAGGACCTCGCCGAAGCGATCGCGCTCTCGCACGATCTCGGCCACACGCCCTTCGGCCATGCCGGCGAGAGGGCGCTCGACCGTGTCATGCGCGACCATGGCGGTTTCGACCACAACGCGCAGAGCCTGCGGGTCGTTACCAAGCTCGAGCGGCGCTATCCGCAGTTCGATGGTCTCAATCTCTCCTGGGAAGCGCTGGAAGGTCTGGTCAAGCACAATGGACCGCTGCTCAACGACGAGGGCAGGGGCGTCGGTTCCTATGCGGGCAAGACATTGCCGGCTGCGATCCTCGACTATGTCGCGGAGCAGGACCTGCAACTCGCGACATACGCCTCGGCCGAGGCCCAGGCGGCCGCGATTGCCGACGATATCGCCTATGACGCGCACGACATCGACGACGGCCTGCGGGCCGGGCTGCTGCATGTCGACGGCCTGCGCGAGGTTGATTTCCTGAAGGAGATCATCGACGAGATCGACGCGCGCCATCCGGGCCTGGAAAAGCCGCGCCTCGTCAACGAGGTGGTCCGGCGCGTGATCACGCGGATGATCGAGGACGTCATCGGCGAGGCTCTGAGGCGGCTCGACGCCGCGCGGCCCGCTTCGGCCGACGCGCTCCGTCATGCCGGCGAGCCGATGATCGCCTTTTCCGAGGAACTCGCCGTCGCCGACAAGGCGATCAAGACGCATCTCTGGTACAACGTCTACAGGCATCCCCGCGTGATGCAGGTGATGACGGCGGCCGAGGGTGTGGTGGAGCGCCTGTTCGAACGATACTGGCGGGATCCCGACGCGCTGCCTACGGAATGGCGGCGTGGGCTCGATTTCTCCGATTCCCACCGCCGGGCCCGTCGCATCGCCGATTTTCTGGCGGGGATGACGGACCGCTATGCACTGCGCGAGCACCGCCGCCTGTTTGACGCTTCGCCCGATTTGGGTTAGGCGCGCACAAGAGTTTTCTAATCAGCCCGAAGGGCGCCATCCCGTCATGAATATTTTCCGCGACTTCACCGCACGCGTCACATCCGCCGTCGAGGTCATCCTGGCCGCGCGCGAGAGCGCCCCGGTCGATCTCTCGCGCATCGTCGTCGAGCCCCCGCGCGACGCCACCCACGGCGATCTCGCCACCAACGCCGCCATGGTCCTCGCCAAGCCGCTCGGCCTGAAGCCGCGCGATCTCGCCGAGGCGATTGCCGGCCGGCTGCGCGACGACGAGGACGTCGCCTCGGTGGACGTCGCCGGTCCCGGCTTCATCAATCTCACGCTCGCCGCGCCCTATCGCGCCCACGCGCTGAAGGCGCTGGTGGAAGCGGGCCAGGATTATGGCCGCAGCCGGCACGGCGGCGGCCGCAAGGTCAATGTCGAGTATGTTTCGGCCAATCCGACCGGCCCGATGCATGTCGGCCATTGCCGTGGCGCCGTGGTCGGCGACGCGCTCGCCAACCTGCTCGACTGGGCCGGCTATTCCGTCACCAAGGAATACTACATCAACGATGCCGGCGGTCAGGTCGACGTCCTCGCCCGTTCCGCCTTCCTGCGCTATCGCGAGGCGCTCGGGGAGACGATCGGCGCGATCCCGGAAGGGCTCTATCCCGGCGACTACTTGATGCCGGTCGGCGCCGCGCTGGCCGACGTGCATGGTCGCAAGCTTCTCGACATGCCGGAGTCGGAGTGGCTGCCGATCGTCCGCGACGCCGCGATCAGCGCCATGATGGTGATGATCCGCGACGACCTGGCGCTGCTCAACGTGCATCACGACGTCTTCTTCTCCGAGCGCTCGCTGAACGGGCCGGATGGCGACAAGATCGCCGCGACGATCGCCGACATGGAAAGGAAGGGCTTCGTCTATCGCGGCACGCTGCCGCCGCCGAAGGGCCAGCTTCCCGAGGATTGGGAAGATCGCGAGCAGCTGCTGTTCCGCGCCACCGATGTCGGCGACGACATCGATCGGCCGCTGATGAAGTCGGATGGCAGCTACACCTACTTCGCCGGCGACGTCGCCTACTTCAAGGACAAGTTCGACCGCGGCTTCCAGCAGATGATCTACGTGCTGGGCGCGGACCATGGTGGCTATGTGAAGCGCCTCCAGGCGGTCGGTCGCGCGATCTCGGGCGGCACGGCTTCGGTCGATGTCCTGCTCTGCCAGCTGGTGAAGCTGTTCCGCGCCGGCGAGCCGGTCCGCATGTCGAAGCGCTCTGGTGACTTCATCACCCTGCGCGAAGTGGTCGAGGAAGTCGGTCGCGACGCCGTCCGCTTCATGATGCTCTATCGCAAGAGCGATGCGCCGCTCGACTTCGATTTCCAGAAGGTGACGGAGCAGTCGAAGGACAACCCGGTCTTCTACGTCCAGTACGGCCACGCCCGCGCGGCTTCGATCCTGCGCAATGCCGCGCAGGAGCTGCCCGCGCTCGATCTGTCGGCCTCGGCGCTGGCCGCCGCGGACCTGACGCTGCTCGAGGATCAGGGTGAATTGGGCCTGCAGCGGCGCCTGGCGGAGTTCCCGCGAATCATCGAATCGGCGGCGGATGCGCACGAACCGCATCGCATCGCCTTCTACCTCCATGAACTTGCAGCAGAGTTCCATCAACAGTGGAACCGGGGTAAGGATCTGCCGCAATTACGCTTTATTAACTCTGAAGAACCACAGTTGACTGCGGCTCGGCTTGCCCTTGTTCACGCCACAAAGCTGGTGCTGTCATCCGGTTTGCTGGTTCTCGGCGTGAATGCGCCCGAAGAGATGCGGTGACGGCTCTCTCGGAGCTTGGCATCCGAAAGACGAACCGCATCGGGTAAGACGGAAAGTGGAGCGCGATGGCAGATCGCTACGATAACTCGTTCTCGAGTCGGGCCCCCGCCGACGGGAATACGGGGCGACGCAACGAGCAGTCGTCCGCCGCGGAAGACGACCCCCTGGTCGAGTTGGCGCGGATCGTGTCGGGCAAGTCGAGTTTTGATGACATCGTCGGCAGCCGCGCCCCCATGGCCGCGCCGACCGTGCGGCCGAGCCAGGCCGGCCATGCCGGCGATATGTCGTTCGATCTCGAGTCCGAGTTGATGAACGACCTGCAGTCGTCGTTTGATCCGTCGGTCCGGGCGTCGTCCGGGCGGCCGGCCCAGGTCGAGCCGCAGCCGCCGCGCGCCGTGCCGCCGCGGGATTCCGGCTTCGATCATATCGGGCTGCGTCCCGGCGGTCCCGTCACGCCGCCGCAATGGCAGCCGGTGCAGCCGCCACGGCAGGCGGAGCCCCGATATCAGTCCGAGCCGCGCCAGCCGGCGGCGGCCCGCCCGCAGCAGGCAGCCTTCGCTCAGCCTGCCTATGAGGACGAGGATCCCTATGCCGGAACCGCCTATGCGGCCGCGCCGGACCAGGGACGCGGGGGGCAGCAGCCCCAATATGCCGACAGCTACTATTCCGGGCAGGAAAACGGCGCCGACGATCGTTCGACCGGATATGGCGACGCGTATGGCGACGATCCGAACGTCGGCTACGACGATGACGGCTATGACGACCAGCAGGTCTATGGCCGCGGCGGCGACTATGACGAGCCGCGCCGCTCCCGCAAGGGACTGGTGATCGCGGCAGGCGCCCTGGCGGTCATCCTCGCCGGAGGCCTTGGCGCCCTGGCGTTGAAGGGCGGCGGCGACACTACCGACAGCGGCGCGCCGCGCGTGATCGCGGCCGAGGAGGGCCCGACCAAGGTCCAGCCGGCGGCCCAGCCGGCCGAGACCGAGGTGGCGCAGAACAAGCTCATCTATGACCGCGCCAGCCCGGAGCTTGCCGGCGACGAACAGCTCGTGCTGCCCGACGATGGTCCGATCGACGAGCGCCCCGCGAGCAGCGAATCCGAAGCGAGCCGCGAGATCTCGCGCATCATTCTCCCCGGCGCGCCGGGCGAGGGCGGCACGCCGCAGTCGATCGACGATCTCGCCGGTTCGGCTCCGGCCGCGCCGGCCACCGATCTCGATTCGGGTCCGCGCAAGGTCCGCACCGTGGTGGTGAAGCCGGACGGGACGATCATTTCCAGCGAGGCGCAGCCGCGCGGTGGCGCGGCGTCCGCCGACAACGCGCCGTCGCAGCCGGCCGCTCCCGCCGCCAGCGCACCGGCCCAGCCGGACCCCGTCGCCGCAGCGCCGGAGCCGGAGGCCCCGCCGGTCGCTCGCGCCCCGGAACCTGCCCCGGCGCCTGCCAAGCCGCGTCCGCAGCAGACCGCATCGGCTCCCGAGCCCGCCGCGGCGGCGCCGCGCGCCAGCGCGCCGGCATCCGATGGTTTCGTCGTCCAGGTGTCGTCGCAGCGCTCGGAAGAGCAGGCCGTGGCCGCCTATCGCGCCATGCAGCGCAAGTTCCCCGGCATCCTCGGTGGCCAGGAGCCCAACATCGTGCGCGCCGATCTCGGCGCCAAGGGCGTCTACTACCGAACTCGCGTGGGGCCGATGGCGACGCGCGACCAAGCCGTGTCGCTCTGCGAAAGCCTGCGTGCCGCCGGCGGTGACTGCATCGTCCAGAAGAACTGACCGCGACGGAACGCAGGCGGCGGGATCGCCGCCGCTTGCGGTCCTGACGGCAAGCGGCTAAGGCCGAAGAATGACCGCCAAAGCATTCATTTCGGGCTGCGCCGGTCGCAGCCTCACCGACGACGAGATCGCGTTCTTCCGCGACGAGCGGCCCTGGGCGCTGATCCTGTTCAAGCGCAACATCGGCTCGCCGGAAGAAGTCTGCGACCTCGTCGCGACCTTCCGCGATGTCCTCGGCGATCCGGACCGCCCGGTTCTGATCGACCAGGAGGGGGGGCGCGTCCAGCGCATCGCGCCGCCACATTGGCGCAATCGCCCGGCGGCCCGCTTCGCCGGCGATCTCTATGCCGAGGATCAGGCCGCCGGTCGCCGGATGGCCTGGCTGCATGGCCGGCTGATCGCCTCCGACCTGATCGATCTCGGCATCACCGTCGATTGCCTTCCCGTGCTCGACGTCGGCACGCCGCAGACGCATGCGGCGATCGGCAATCGCGCCTATGCGGAGGCTGCGGACGTGGTTTCAGTCCTCGGTCGGGCGACCACGGAAGGCCTCGCCGCTGGTGGCGTGCTGCCGGTGATGAAGCACATGCCCGGCCATGGCAGGGCCACCGTCGACAGCCATTTGAGCCTGCCGGTCGTGGACGCCAGCCTGTCTACGCTGAAGGCGTCGGATTTCGTGCCGTTCCGGGCGCTCAACGATCTGCCAATGGCGATGACGGCGCATATCGTCTTCACCGCCGTCGATCCGGACCGGCCGGCGACGACCTCGCCCGTCGTCGTCGAGGAGGTCATTCGCGGCGCGATCGGTTTCGACGGTCTCCTGATGAGCGACGATCTGTCGATGAACGCGCTGGGCGGCGATTTCGCCAGCCGCGCCGCCGCGGTGCTCGGGGCCGGTTGCGACATGGTCCTGCACTGCAACGGCGTGATGGACGAGATGCGGGACGTTGCCCGCGCCGTGCCCGAACTGTCCGGCAGAGCGGCGGAGCGAGCGGAGGCGGCCCGCGCCGCGCGCAAGCCGCCGCACACGCTCGACCGCGAGGCGGCGGAGGCCGAATATGCCACCCTCGCCGAGCGTGCCGGCTGGCCGCCGGCGGTAGCCTGAGCGGACGTGACGGGAATGGCCGGGACCAGTGACCAGAACGGCCAGAGCGATCTCTGGGAGATGGAGGGGCGCGGCGACCGCGCCGAGGCCGGGGCGGCGCTTGTCGTCGATGTCGACGGCTTCGAAGGCCCGCTCGACCTGCTGCTGGCCCTCGCGCGCACCCAGAAGGTCGATCTCGCCAAGGTCTCGATCCTGGCGCTGGCCGAGCAGTATCTCGCCTATATCGAGCATCTGCGGCAGCTGCGGCTGGAGCTCGCGGCGGACTATCTCGTCATGGCGGCGTGGCTCGCCTATCTGAAATCGCGCCTGCTGCTGCCGGCGCCGGCCCCGGACGAGGAGCCGAGCGGCGAGGAGATGGCCGCTGCGCTGGCCTTCCGGCTGCGGCGCCTCGAGGCGATGCGTGACGCGTCGGCCAAGCTCGTCAATCGCGACAGGCTGGGCCGCGAGGTGTTCGCCCGCGGCATGCCGGAACCGATCGAGGTCATCGACCACAGCGTCTATGGCGCCACGCTCTACGACCTGCTGAGCGCCTATGCCGGCCAGCGGCAGCGCCAGATGGTCTCGGTCGTACATGTGCGCCGCCGGCAGGTGTGGTCGCTGGCGGAGGCGCGCGAGGTGCTGACGCGGATGATCGGCAGCATCGCGGACTGGACGCCGGTCGACGTCTTCCTGTCGCCCTATGTGCTGACGCCGGAAATGCGGGCGACGGTGCTGGCGAGTTCGTTCAGCGCCAGCCTCGAGCTGGTGCGCGAGGGCAGGGTGGAGCTGCGCCAGACGGCGCCGTTCGCCTCGCTCTACATGCGCGATCGCGATGGCGGCCGCGCGGAGACCGATCATGACTGACCGATTGAACACCGAGGCCGGAAACCTGACGCTGCTCGCGTCGGCCGAGCAGCGCATGGCGCTGCGCATGGTCGAGGCCATGCTGTTCGCCAGTGCCCAGCCCCTGTCGAAGGCGGAGCTTGCGGCACGTCTGCCGGAGGGTAGCGACGTCGACGCGTTGCTGCGCGAGATCGAGCACGCCTATTCGGGGCGCGGCGTGAACCTCGTGAAGGTGGCCGGCAAGTACATGTTCCGCACGGCGAGCGATCTCGCCTTCCTGCTGCAGCGCGACGCGCACGAGCAGAAGAAGCTGTCGCGCGCGGCGCTGGAGACGCTGGCGATCATCGCCTATCACCAGCCGGTCACGCGTGCCGAGATCGAGGAGATCCGCGGCGTTTCCATCTCCAAGGGCACGATCGACGTGCTGATGGAGGCGGGTTGGATCCGTATGCGCGGCCGCCGGCGCTCGCCGGGCCGCCCGGTCACCTATGGCACCACGGAGGCCTTCCTCGTGCATTTCGGCCTCGAGGCGATCGGCGACCTGCCGGGCCTCGACGAGCTCAAGGGGGCAGGGCTGCTCGACGGGCGTATCCCGCCCGGGTTCACCGTGCCGGAGCCGCGCGACGGCGACGCCCTGACCGACGACGAGGACCCGCTCGATCCGGCCGATCTTCTGGCCGCCGGCCTGACCGATCACGACTAGGCTCTGCCGCCTCCACGACGCGGCATGGCCCCCCGGCGCGATGACAAACTCGACGGCGGCGCGTTCACCCGCTAAACCGCAGGCATGAGCGCAAGCACCCAATGGATTGAACGCACCGCCTGGGGACGTCGCGGCACCGCCGGTGTCGCCATCGCCGCCAAGCTCGGCTTTGACGGCGTCACGCATCACTACGGCGACGCGCCGTCGTTGCGCGGCATCAAGCTGGACATCGAGCCGGGCGAGGTGATCTGCCTGCTCGGCCGGTCGGGCTGCGGCAAGACGACCCTGTTGCGCGTCACCGCCGGGCTCGAGCGCCCGTCGGGCGGGCGCATCACGGTGAACGGTCGAGAGATGGCCGGACCCACGACCTTCGTGCCGCCGGAAAAGCGTGGCGTCGGCCTGATGTTCCAGGACTACGCGCTGTTTCCGCACATGACGATCCTGAAGAACGTCACCTACGGCCTCGACGACTTGCCGCGCGCCGAGGCTGAGCGACAGGGGCGCCTGGTGCTCCAGCGCGTCGGCCTCGACGGCTATGCCGCGGCGCATCCGCATGCGCTTTCGGGCGGCGAGCAGCAGCGCGTGGCGCTGGCGCGCGCCATAGCGCCGCGTCCCTCCATGCTGCTGATGGACGAGCCCTTCTCGGGTCTCGACAAACGCCTGCGCGATCATGTGCGGGAAGAGACCATGGCGATCATCCGCGAGACGCGCGCCACCTGCATCATCGTCACCCATGATCCGGAGGAGGCGATGCGGATGGGCGACCGCATCGCGCTGATGCGGCATGGAAGGCTGCTTCAGGTCGGCACGGCGCGGCAGCTCTACGAAAAGCCTGTCGATCTCTACGCGGCGCGCTTCTTCTCCGAGCTCAACGAGTTCGAGGCGACGGTGAAGAACGGTCGCGCCGAGACCGCGATGGGCACGTTCAGCGCGCATGGCCATGCCGACGGCGCCGCCGTCGTGGTGGGCGTCCGTCCGCAGGGCGTCGGCTTCGCCATCGCCGGCGACGGCGTGCCCGGCCGGATCGTCGGCCACCAATTCCTCGGTGAGGTCGATCTCCTCAGCGTGGCGATTGACGGCACCGACCGGCCGGTCCGGATCCGGACGCGGGAAAACATCATGCCGTTCACGGTTGGCAGCACGGTATGGCTGACCGCGGATCCGCGTGACGTTCTCGTGTTTGCCAAAGAGTCGGAATAACCCTACATGCGGGTCAAGAGGTTGGTTGCGGCCGCTGGGTCCGTCTGCGATAGTCGCGCACCATACGCGCGCTGCGTTCTTTTTGTGGAGATGAGTTGATGGGTTCTTTCAGCATCTGGCACTGGCTGATCGTGCTGGTGATCGTTCTCCTGCTGTTCGGCAAGGGGAAGATTTCGGATGTGATGGGTGACATGGCGAAGGGCGTCAAGAGCTTCAAGAAGGGGCTCGCCGATGACGACGACAGCGCCGAGAAGCCGACGATCGACCATAAGCCCGCCGACGTCGTCTCGCCGAAGTCCGACGAGAAGACCCGCGCCAGCTAAGGCCTGAAGAAGGGCCGCGACGCTCGTCCGGATCCGCGCTCTGTGCGGGTCCAGGTAGGCCGGTCGGTGTGAGACTATGCTGGATATCGGCTGGAGCGAACTGCTCGTCATCGCTGTCGTTGCGATCGTCGTGGTGGGTCCGAAGGATCTGCCACCAATGATGCGTGCGCTGGGGCGCACGCTCTCGAAGATGCGTAAGATGGCGGGTGAGTTTCAGGGGCAGTTCAACGAGGCGCTCAAGGAGGCGGAGCTCGACGACGTCAAGAAGTCGTTCGACGAGTTGCGTGGCCTGAACCCCATCAACGACATCAAGGACAGCCTGAACCCGCTTTCGGGCCCTGTCGCGAAGCCGGCTCCGGCCCCGGTGCCGCCGCCGATCGACCAGCCACTACAACCCGCGACGGCCGCCGATATCGAGCCGTCTGCGGCGGCACCGAGTCCCGCCGCAGTGGCAGCAGCGCCGGTCGCGGCCGCTCCGGAACCGGCCGATAAGCCGGCGTCGAAGCCACGGGCGCCGCCGCGCACGTCGGCGGCAACGGATGGCGACGCACCGGCCAAGCCGCGGGCACCGCGCACCAAGGCCGCCGAAGGCGAGGCCGCGCCGGCCCGCAAGCCGCGCAAGTCGACGAAGTCCGCTGAGGCAGACGCCTCGCCGGCCGTGGCGCCTGCGCAGTCGGTCGCCGTGCCCGCGACCGAAGAGTCCAAGACATGAGCGACAAACCGACGACCGAAGAAGACGAGATTGAAGCGAGCCGCATGCCGCTGATGGAGCATCTGATCGAGCTGCGCTCGCGGCTGATCAAGACGCTGGTGGCGGTGCTGCTCGCCTTTCTGGTCTGCTTCTATTTCGCCGGCACGATCTACAACATCCTCGTGCTTCCCTATGAGTGGGCGGTGGGGCCGGCGCAGGACGTCAAGCTGATCTACACGGCGCCGCAGGAGTATTTCCTGACGCAGATGAAGCTGGCGCTGTACGGGGCGGTGTTCATCGCCTTCCCGGTGATCGCCATGCAGATCTACAAGTTCGCGGCGCCCGGCCTCTACAAGCATGAGAAGCAGGCCTTCGTGCCCTATCTCATCGCGACGCCGGTGCTGTTCATCATCGGCGCGGCGCTCGTCTATTTCCTCGTCCTGCCGATGGCGCTGCACTTCTTCCTGTCGTTCCAGCAGACCGGCGGCGAGCATAAGGCGCAGATCGAGGCGCTGTTCAAGGTCAACGAGTATCTCGGCCTAATCATGACGCTGACGCTGGCCTTCGGCATCGTGTTCCAGCTGCCGGTGGTGCTGACGCTGCTGGGTAGGGCCGGCGTCGTCTCGAGCCAGATGCTCCGGGACAAGCGCCGCTACGCGATCGTCATCGCCTTCGTCGTCGCCGCGGTCCTGACGCCGCCGGACATCATCAGCCAGATCTCGCTGGCGATCCCCGCCATGCTGCTCTACGAGGCGTCGATCTTCTCCGTGCGCATGGTCGAGCGGAAGCGTTCCGAGGCCGCGTCGGAGGACACGGACGAGGAAAGCGCCGGCGCCTGAGCCGTCGCCTGACTGGACCCATCTCGAAGCCGCGTCGCCCCGGGCGGCGCGGCTTTTTGCTGCGCGGCGTGTGGCGGCGGCGCTTTCTGGCTCCCGCGCCTCGCTCCCGGGTTGATCCGCCGCGCCACTCACACTATCCGTCATGCGGCGATATCTTCGCTCTTCTGCGGCCGGGATGACGGCCGCCTTCTGCTCGAGGCTTGATCATGCTCGATATCAAATGGATCCGCGAAAACCCCGAGGCGCTGGACCGCGCGCTTGCCAGTCGTGGGGCCGAGCCGATCTCGTCGACGCTGATCGCCCTGGATGAGGCGCGCCGCGCCCACATCGTCAAGGTCCAGGCCGCGCAGGAGCGCCGCAACGCTGCCTCCAAGGAGATCGGCAAGGCGAAGGGCGCCAAGGACGAAGAGACGGCCCAGCGGCTGATGGCCGAGGTGGCGACGCTGAAGGAATTCCTGGCCCATGCCGAGGACGAGGAGCGACGCCTCAACAAGGAGCTCGACGACGCGCTGGCGGTGATCCCGAACGCGCCGCTCGAGGATGTGCCTCTCGGCAAGGACGAGGCCGACAACGTCCCGTATTTCGGTCGCAACCTGACCGAAGAGCAGGCCGCCGCCGCTCGCCCGAAGAAGCGCGTGCACAGCTTTGAATCGAAAGAGCATTTCGATATCGGCGAGGCGCTCGGCCAGATGGATTTCGAGGCCGCGGCGCGAATCTCGGGCAGTCGCTTCGTCGTGCTGAAGGGCCAACTGGCCCGGCTGGAGCGCGCCATCGGCCAGTTCATGCTCGATCTGCACACGACCGAGCACGGCTATACCGAGGTGCAGCCGCCGCTGCTGGTCAAGGATGACGCGCTTTATGGCACGGCCCAGCTGCCGAAATTCGCCGAGGACCTGTTCAAGGCCGGCGAGCAGCATTGGCTGATCCCGACCGCCGAGGTGCCGCTGACCAACCTGGTGCGCGAGAGCATTCTCGACGAGAAGGAGCTGCCGCTCCGCTTCACGGCGCTGACGCCCTGCTTCCGCTCGGAGGCGGGTTCCGCCGGCCGCGATACGCGCGGCATGCTGCGCCAGCATCAGTTCAACAAGGTCGAGCTGGTCTCGATCACCACGCCCGAGACGTCGATCGACGAGCACGAGCGCATGCTCGCCTGCGCCGAGGCCGTGCTGAAGAAGCTCGACCTGCACTATCGCGTCGTGACGCTCTGCACCGGCGATATGGGCTTCGGCTCGCGCAAGACCTACGACATCGAGGTCTGGCTTCCAGGGCAGAACACCTATCGCGAGATCTCGTCCGTGTCGGTCTGCGACGATTTCCAGGCGCGCCGGATGAATGCTCGCTATCGCCAGGGCGGCGAGAAGGGCACGCGCTTCGTGCACACGCTGAACGGCTCGGGCACGGCCGTCGGCCGCGCGCTGATCGCCGTGATGGAGACCTATCAGAACGAGGACGGCAGCGTCACGGTCCCGTCAGCGCTCAAGCCCTATATGGGCGGGCTGGAGACTCTCGCCGCGTCCTGACGGTTCCGGCCCAGCGACCATTCCACATATCGACCCGACGAAAAGCGAAAGCGGATCCGACATGCGCATCCTGATCACCAATGACGACGGCATCCATGCTCCCGGCCTTGCGGTCCTGGAGCGCATCGCGCGGACGCTGTCGGACGATGTCTGGGTGGTCGCGCCGGAAACCGACCAGTCGGGCCTGGCGCATTCGCTGACGCTGAACGATCCGTTGCGCCTGCGTCAGGTCTCCGAGCAGACCTACGCGGTGCGCGGCACGCCGACGGACTGCGTGATCATGGCCGTGCGCAAGGTCATGGACCGCGCGCCCGACCTCGTCCTCTCCGGCGTCAATTCCGGGCAGAATGCCGCCGACGACGTGACCTATTCGGGCACGGTCGCCGGCGCCATCGAGGGCACGCTGCTCGGCATTCCGTCGATCGCGCTCAGTCAGGCCTACGATTTCGCCGATGGGCGTCGGGTGATTCCGTGGGAGACCGTCGAGGCGCATGCGCCGCGCATCCTGAAGAAGCTGATCGCGCATGGCTGCCCGCGCGGCGTGCTCTACAACCTGAACTTCCCCAACCGCGCGCCGGGCCTGATCGCCGGCGTCGAGGTAACTTCGCAGGGCGTCGTCTCGCACGGCCTCACAGTCGACGAGCGCAATGACGGCCGCGGCAATCCGTATTTCTGGCTGAAGCATCGCCGCATCGACGAGGAGCATGCCGCCGGCACCGACGTCGACGCGCTCCGGCGCGGCGTCATTTCCGTCACGCCGCTCCGGCTCGACATGACGGCCTATGACCAGGCGCACGAGCTGAACGCCCTGTTCGACTGAACGCGCGAAATCGACGATCGCTCGAGCTGCAATAAGACGGCGTTTACCACCTCTGCCGCATGACTAGCGTCAAGTAGGCGAGGGCGCGTAGCGTATGGCACTCGGGGCGGTTCAGTTCCATGCTGTGGACGAGGAAGCGGTCGACGACGGGTTCGTCCCGATCGCGGCCTTTCTTTTGCGCATGCGGCAGTTCGGCATCATGGATCGCCGAATGGTCGACGCGTTCGAGTCGGTCCCGCGCGAGCAGTTCATGTCGTCCGATGGCAGGCGAGCGCCGCTCTTCGCCGAGCGACCGCAGCCGATCGATTGCGGCCAGCTCAACACCCCGCCCATTGTCGCCGCCCGCATGATCGAGGCGCTGGCGCCGACGACGCGTTGCCGCGTGTTCGAGATCGGGACGGGAACCGGCTACCTGACGGCGGTGCTCTCGCGCCTGTCGCGCCGGGTCTACACGATCGACCGTTTCCGCACCCTGGTGGCGGCGGCGCAGAACCGGTTCGAGATGCTCCGGATCGGCAATATCAGCTCCAGCTTCGGCGATGGCCTGATCGGCTGGCCGGACAAGGGGCCGTTCGACCGGATCATCTGCTCGGCCTCGGCGCCAGCGGTGCCGCAGGCCTTCATCGAATCGCTGACGACCAGCGGCACACTGGTGATGCCGATCGGCCCCGACGACGGCATCCAGACCATGACCCGCTTCATGCGGGTCGATCGCCAGCTGGTGGCGACGCCGATCTGCCCGGTGCGCATGGTGCCGCTGATCCGGGGCAGGGCGGCTGCCCTCTGATCATCCCCCAGCCTGTCGAAGGTGGCGTGATTCGGCGTCGGGTCGCGTCGGTCTCTCATGGCCGGCCGTGAGAGGGCCTGCCTTAACCGTATCGGCGCGCGTTCCGTCGTGGCGATTTCCTGAAAACGGCCGGAATTGCGGCGACGCGGCACGGGTTGCGTCGCCGGCGGATCAAATTCGGTTTCGTGTTTAAGCCTTTATAAACGTTACCGGCGTTTAGTGGCGTCATGTGTGGTGTGGCGTTGCGAGTAGGCTCGATGTGCAGAAATGTCTCCTCTTTTCGGTCTCGGACTCTCTCCCAGGTTGCGTTCGTCGCGCTGCTCGCTGGCCTGACGGCGGCCTGTAGCTCAGACGGCTCGCGCTACGGTTCGATCTTCACCGGCAGCACGGCCAACCAGAAGCAGATCATCGGCGGCAATCAGCCGATGCCCGCGCCGGTCGACTACAGCTACAGCAACGACGTCGTCACGGCGCCGGCACCGTCGCGCTCGGTGGCGCGTTCCGATCTGCCGCCGATGCTCCCGGGCGTGCAGCAGGCGCCCGTCGCCGCCGCGCCGTCCTATGGCGCGCCGCAGACCTACGGCCAGCCGGGCGCCTATACGCCGCCGGCCCAGTCCGTCGCGCCCACCCAGGTCGCCTCCGCCGCCCAGCCGCCGCGCAGCAGCGCCGGCTGGTCGACGGAAAACGCTACCGTGGTGACGCTCGGCCCCGGCGAGACGATGTCGTCGGTGTCGCGCCGCTATGGCGTTCCGATCAAGGAACTCGCCCGCGTCAACAACATCGCCAATCCCTCGCAGGTCGGGGCGGGCACGCGCCTGACCATTCCGACTTACGGCTTGGCGGGTGGCGCCGCTCCGGCGCCGGCAGCGCAGAACGCCCAGCTCGTCGCCAGCGCCCCGGCGGCCGAGCGCAAGCCCGCCGTCTCGCCCGAGAGCGGCTCGCTCAATGGCCTGCACACGGTTTCGCCGGGCCAGACGCTGTCCTCGATCGCGCGGCTCTACGGCATCAGCGCCAAGGATATCGCGAGCGCCAACAACCTGACCTCGACCAACCAGCTCAGGTCGGGCCAGACGCTCCGCATTCCGGGCAAGGGCGAGAATCCGCAGGCGGTGGCGCTGCGTTCCGATCCGGCCCGTCGCGAGGAGAAGCCGCGCGGCGACGATCCGAACGCCAAGCCGGTTGCCGCCAACGCGCCGCAGAAGGCGGTCGATCCGGCGACGACGGCCGCTGTCGCCAAGCCCGACTCGGGTCTCGCCGAGGCGGCCTCGATCACCAAGCCGGCCGCGAACGCGCCGGTCGCCTATGCGCCGCCGTCGTCCGACAAGGCCGACGCCACCAATGCGAGCCTGGATCCGGGCTCGGCCAATGGCACGACCTTCCGCTGGCCGGTGCGCGGGCGGATCATCACGGGCTTCGGTGCCTCGGCGACGGGCGAGAAGAACGACGGCATCAATCTCGCCGTGCCGGAAGGAACGTCGGTCAAGGCGGCCGAGGCCGGCACCGTGATCTATGCCGGCAGCGAACTGGAAGGCTACGGCAACCTGGTGCTGGTGCGCCATGCCGACGGCTGGGTCTCCGCCTACGCCCACAACAGCAAGATCCTGGTCAAGCGCGGCGATACCGTGCGTCGCGGCCAGATCATCTCGCAGGCCGGCTCGTCGGGCTCGGTCAATGCGCCGCAGCTGCATTTCGAGCTTCGCCGCGGCTCGAAGCCGGTCAACCCGCTGGATTACCTCCAGAGCTGACCGACTGATCCTTGGCCGACCGACCTCGTCTCGTGAGGGTCGGTCGGTCACTAAGCTGGTGGGGCGGCTTCAGCCCTTCAGAGCGACCCCAAGTCGCCCCGCCAGATCCTGCACATACTGCCAGGCCACGCGACCGGAACGCGCCCCGCGCGTCGTCGCCCACTCCAGCGCCTCGGCGCGCAGGACCTCCGGCTCCACCTTCAGCCCGTAGTGCTCGGCATAGCCGTTGACCATGGCGAGATAGTCGTCCTGGCTGCACTTGTGGAAGCCGAGCCACAGGCCGAACCGATCCGACAGCGACACCTTCTCCTCGACCGCCTCGCCGGGATTGATCGCCGTCGAGCGCTCATTCTCCATCATGTCGCGCGGCAGCAGGTGGCGGCGGTTCGACGTCGCGTAGAACACGACGTTCTCAGGGCGACCCTCGACGCCGCCGTCCAGCGCCGCCTTGAGCGACTTGTAGGACGTGTCGTCATTGTCGAAGGAAAGGTCGTCGCAGAACAGGATGAAACGGCGATCGAGGCCGCGCACCAGCGTCATCAGCTCGGGCAGGCTGTCGATATCCTCGCGATGGATCTCGATCAGCTTCATCGGGTGGCCGCCGGGCAGCTTGGCGAGGTCGCTGTTGATCGTGGCGTGGGCCGCCTTGACCAGCGAGCTCTTGCCCATGCCGCGGGCGCCCCAGAGCAGGACGTTGTTGGCCGGCAGGCCGCGCGCGAAGCGGTCGGTGTTGTCGACCAGGATGTCGCGAACGCGGTCGACGCCCTTCAGCAGCACCATCTCGACGCGGTTGACCCTCGGCACCGGCTGCAGCGTGCCGGTCGAGGCCTGCCAGACGAAGGCGTCGGCGGTGTCGGGATCGAATTTCGGGCGTGCCGGCGGCACGGCCCGCTCGATCAGCGCGATGAGCCGGTCGAGACGATCGGCGACGGACTTCAAGGGATCTTCTGTCACAGTGCATTTCCTCGCGCCGCACCTTACCTCACGCGGGTCGCGAGGCCTGCGGGCGGCGCCGGCAGCTTGGGGTGGAAGCGTACGAACGATGGCAAGGGCCCCGTTCGGCCGTCCGGATGATCGCTTCCTGCCCTCGGGCGGAGGCTTCGGGCGACATTCGCCACTATCATGCGGGCGCGGCCATTTGCAAAGGCTTGCCGCGTCGTTATATTCCGCGCCGTTTCGCGAACCGCTGTCCCTCCCTAAGTGATGGTCGGAGCAAACGACGCATCCAGACCTGACGGGCCATCAGCGGACCCGCCAAAGCCCAAAGGGAGAATCCTTTTTCATGTTCATCACCCCCGCCTTCGCCCAGGCAGCCGGTGCCGCGCCCGGTGGCGCCGATCTGCTGATCCAGTTCGTCCCGTTCATCTTCGTCTTCGCGATCATGTGGTTCCTGATGATTCGCCCGCAGCGGCAGAAGCAGAAGGCGCACCAGGAGATGATCAAGAACGCGCGCCGGGGCGATACCGTCGTTCTGTCGGGCGGTCTGATCGGCAAGATCAACAAGGTGGTGGATGACTCCGAAATCCTGCTGGAGATCGCCGAGGGCGTCCGCGTCCGCGTTTCGCGCGCCGCGATCGCCGACGTGCGCGCCAAGGGCGAGCCGGCCAAGGACGGCGAGTAAGCCTTCCGCGCTCCCCTGATGTAACGGCTCGCCTGAGGGCCGCACTCGACTGGAACGGTTTCCATGCTGCATTTCACACGCTGGAAGATGATTTCGATCCTGACGGTAGTCATCGTCGGGTTCCTGATCGCTCTTCCCAATCTGTTCTCCAAGGAAACCGTCGAATCCTGGCCGAGCTGGGTGCCGAAGCGGCAGCTGGTGCTCGGCCTCGACCTTCAGGGGGGCGCCTATCTGCTCTACCAGGTCGACAAGCAGGACTATGTGCAGAAGCGCCTGCGCACGCTTGTCGGCGATATCCGCAAGGCGATGCTCGACGAGCCGCGCATCGGCTATTCGGGTCTCGGCGTGCAGGGTCAGGGCGTGCAGTTCCGCGTCCGCGACCTGTCGCAGCTGCCGGAGGTCCGGAAGCGGCTTGAACCGCTCCAGAATCCGCTCGGCACCTCGGCGCTGGGCGGCCCGGGCGTCAACGAATTCAACCTCGACGTCGGCAGCGACGGCGTGGTGCGGATGAGCTATTCCGAGGCCGGCCTCGACCAGCGCGTGCGCCAGATCGTCGACCAGTCGATCGAGGTCATCGGCCGTCGTATCGACCAGCTCGGCACGGTCGAGCCGTCGATCCAGCGCCAGGGCTCCGACCGCATCCTCGTCGAGGCCCCGGGCCTCGGCGATCCCGAGCGGCTGAAGTCCCTGGTCGGCCAGACCGCCCAGCTGACCTTCCACCTCGTCGACACGGGCGCCTCGCCCGAAGGCGCCCGCAAGCCCGGCACCGTCGTGCTCAATTCGACCGACACGCCGCCGGTCCCCTATGTGCTCGAGGAAGCGCCGCTTCTGACGGGCGAGGACCTGGCCGACGCGCAGGCGACCTTCGACTCGCGTACCAACGAGCCCGTCGTCTCGTTCCGCCTGTCGAGCACCGGCGCCCGCATCTTCGGCGAGGTCACGCAGAAGAACGTCAACCGGCCCTTCGCCATCGTCCTCGACGACAAGGTGATCTCCGCGCCGGTCATCCGCGAGCCCATTCTCGGCGGTTCCGGCCAGATCAGCGGCAATTTCTCGATCCAGTCCGCCAACGACCTTGCGATCCTGCTGCGCGCCGGCTCGCTGCCGGCGAAGCTGACCATCGTCGAGGAGCGCAATATCGGTCCCGGCCTCGGCGCCGACTCGATCGCCGCCGGCAAGCTCGCCTCGATCATCGCCACCGTCGCCGTCTGCGCCTTCATGGTGCTGACCTATGGCTTCCTGGGATGGATCGCCAACATCGCGGTGATCGTGAACATCGTCCTGATCTTCGCGGTCATGACGCTGCTCGGGGCGACCCTGTCTCTGCCCGGCATCGCGGGCGTCATCATCACGGTGGGCACGGCGGTGGACGCCAACGTGCTGATCTACGAGCGCATACGCGAGGAGTTCAAGGCGGGGAGATCGGCGATCGCGTCGATCGATGCCGGCTTCCAGAAGGCGCTCGGCACCATTCTTGACGCGAACGTGACGACCCTGATCGCGGCACTTGTGCTGTTCTATCTCGGCTCCGGCCCGATCCGCGGCTTCGCCGTTACCCACGCCATCGGCGTCGCGACGACCATCTTCACGGCGTTCACCTTCACGCGCCTGATGGTTGCGCTGTGGGTGCGCTGGCAGCGTCCGACCAAGATCACGCTCTGAGGACGAATCCCATGGCACATTTTCGTATCGTCCCGGACCAGACCAACATCCCGTTCATGCGGATGCGGAAGTGGACGTTCCCGCTCGCCGCGTTCCTGTCGATCATGTCGGTGGTGCTGTTCTTCGCGGTCGGCCCGAACTACGGCATCGACTTCCTCGGTGGCACCGTCATCGAGATCCAGACCAAGGAAGAGCATCCCGACATGGGGGCCCTGCGCTCGAAGCTGAACGGCCTCGGCCTTGGCGACGTGCAGGTGCAGACCATCGGCGCCGAAGACTCGATCCTCATCCGCATCGGCCAGCAGGACGGTGGCGAAGAGGCGCAGCAGGCGGCGATCGGCAAGATCCGCACGGCGCTCGCCGACGAGGCCGAGTTCCGGCGCACCGAGATCGTCGGCCCGCGCGTCTCGGGCGAGCTCGCCTTCAACGGCTCCATGGCGCTGCTCGCGACATTCGCGGCGATCGCCGTCTATGTGTGGTTCCGCTTCGAGTGGCAGTTCGCCGTCGGATCGTTCATCTCGGCCGCGAACGTCGTGGTGATGACCTTCGGCTTCTACGTGGTCACGCAGCACGAGTTCAACCTGACCTCGCTCGCCGCGGTGCTGACCACCATCGGCTACTCTCTGAACGACACGGTCGTGGTCTATGACCGTATTCGAGAGACGCTCCGCAAGTACAAGAAGATCGCGATCGGCGACCTGATCGACCGCGCCATCAACGACATGCTCGGCCGTACTGTGATCACCACGGTGACGACCCTGATCGCGCTGTTCTCGCTCTACTTCTTCGGCGGCGAGGTCATCCAGTCGTTCACGGCGGCCATGATCTTCGGCGTGCTGGCGGCGATCTTCTCATCGGTCTGCGTCGCGGCGCCGATCCTGATCTATTTCGGCCTGCGTCCGGACAGCCTGACCAAGAAGCCGCAAACGGAGGCGGCCGGAAAGGCCTGAGCGGCATGGCGCTTTTCACGCGGCCCTCGAAGTCGCTGCGGCCGCAGCACTTTCCCGGCCAGGCCCCGATCGACGTCTATGGCGACGGGGTCTTCCGCTTCGCGGAGATGTCGCATGATGGCTCGCTGCTCTGCGTGCCGAGCGGCGTCTATGGCTGGCCTGTGACCCAGGTCTCGGAGATCACCGAGGATCTGCTCGCCGAGGTCTTCGCCGAGGCGGCCGACATCGACATCCTGGTGCTCGGTTGCGGCCGCGATATCGCGGCCGTGCCGAAGGGGCTGCGCGAGCGTCTCCGCGAGGTCGGCATCGCGCTCGAGGTGATGGCGACCGGACCGGCGGTCCGGACCTACAATATCCTTCTGTCCGAGGGCCGCCCGGTGGCGGCGGCGCTCATCGTTCTCTGATCGGCTCTGTCATGGATGTGTTCGCCCTTTGCGCCGATGAAGTGCGCGCGCATGACCGCGATCGCTTTCTGGCCGATCTCTTCGCGCCGGAGGCCAAGCGGCGCTATCTGTTCGCGCTGCACGCCTTCAACATCGAGATCGCGCGGGTGCGCGAGGCGATCAGCGGACCCATGCCGGGCGAGATCCGCCTGCAGTGGTGGCGCGACGTGCTCTCGGGCGAGGCGCGGGGCGAGGTGGCGGGCCACCCGGTCGCCGCGGCGCTGCTCGAGACCATCGGCCTGCACGACCTGCCGCGCGCCGCCTTCGACAATCTCATCGCCGCGCGCATCTTCGACCTCTACAACGATCCGATGCCGAGCCTGACCGACCTCGAAGGCTATGCCGGCGAGACGGCTTCGGCGTTGCTGCAACTCGCGGCGCTCATCCTTTCGGAAGGAAAGGATCCCGGCACGGCCGATGCGGCCGGCCATGCCGGCGTCGCGCAGGCCCTGACCGGGCTCATGCGCGCACTGCCGCAGCATGCCAGCCGCCAGCAGCTCTTCATGCCGGCCGACCTGATGGAGCGCCACGGCGTCCGCGCCGAGGACATCTTCGCCGGCCGCACGACGCCCGAACTGCTGCGCATGCTGGCGGATCTTCGCGCCACCGCGCGCCGCCATCTCGGGGCCGCTCGCGCGGCGCTCGCGGGCGCCGATCGCGCCGTCCTGCCGGCGTTCCTGCCGGTCGCGCTCGTCGAGCCGGTGCTGGCCCTCATGGACCGTCCCGACTACGACCCCTTCAAGACCCCGGTCGACCCGCCACAATGGAAGCGGCAATGGTGGCTGTGGCGCGCCGCGCGAAAGGGCGCGTTTTAGGCTCCGCGCGCAGCTCCGCGGCTACCACACCCTCCGCCGTCATCCCTGCGAAAGCAGGGATCCATGCCTCCGCGCCTCAGGAGCCGGGCGTCCGTTGCTGCGTGCCAATTCCGCGTCCATCGGTGCTCGACACCGCGTCAGCTCACGACCGTCCCGCGCTGCGGATGGGTGGATCCCGGATCTCCGCTTCGCTGCGTCCGGGATGACGGCGAGCGGATGGCGAGGAGGCAGTGCCTCATGAGGTGGCCCACCGGATCCTCCCGGAGCGAAAAGTGAATAGGGCGCTTGTCGAGGCTCAATAGGCTGCCACAGCCACCGCCGTCATCCCTGCGGAAGCAGGGATCCATGCCTCCGGCGGCGAGCGGGTGGCGAGAGCGCCGACCTCACGCCGTGCCGTGCGTCAGCACGTCGATGTGCTGGGCGTGGCGGACGGCGCCGCGCGCCGCTTCGCTCTGGTTGAAGATCTCCAGCGTCTCCGTCTCGTCGCCGGCTACCGGCATCAGCGCCGCGTCCATATACGCCTTCCTGGCCGGGTCCTTCTCGATGCGGCGGCGCTGCCACTCAAGCTTGCCGAGCAGCCAGAGCAGCTTCGCGCTCTTCGCCACCGTCTCGGCGGCGTGGCGGGGATAGAAGCGCCAGGCCGGCTCGATCGGCAGCCCCGGGCGGCGGTCGAGGCGATCCTTGAAGCGGATGACGCCGCCCTGCAGCGGGTGCACGTGCTCGACGTCGACGGAAGTCGAGAACCACATCAGGAGCTTCATGATGCTGGTGGTCTTCACGCCGGTGGCCGCCGCGCGGCGCAGGATCGTCACCATGTGCTCGGGCGAATAGAACAGCCGCCACGCTTCGCGATAGATGCCTTCCCACTCGGCCTGGCTCATGCGCGAGTGCGCGGTGACGGCGTGTTCCAGGTCGTACTTGTTGAGGTCGCCATCCATCGCGATGCCCTTGCGATGCAGGGTCTGGTGGTCCTCGGAGCCCGGCAGCGGCGTCAGGAAGAAGAATTCGAGGATGTCGAGCGGCAGCTCGCGTTGGATGATGCCGATGTCGCGGCGGATGCTCTCCGGCGTGTCGTTCGGGAAGCCGAGGATGTAGCCGGCATAGGTGATGATGCCCTCGTGCTTCCAGTCGAGCAGCATCTTGCGGTACTCGGTGATCTTGTTCTGCCGCTTCTTCGCGGCCATCAGGTTGTCGGGATTGATGTTCTCAAGCCCGATGAAAACGCGGCTGACGCCGGCCCGCTTGCACTTCGCAATGAAGTTCGGGATCTTGTGGCAGAGCGTGTCGACCTGGATCATCAGGCCGATCTTCAAGCCTTCGCGTTCCCGCAATGCGATGATCCGGTCGAGGATGACCTCCCAGTCCTTGTTGCGAGCGAAATTGTCGTCGGTGATGAAGTAGTTGTGGATCCCCTGCGCCAGGTTTTCGCGGATCAGCTTCTCGACATCGTCCGGCGAGCGGCGGCGCGACTTGCGGCCCTGCACGTTGATGATGGTGCAGAACGAGCACTGGAAGGGACAGCCGCGGCCAGCGTCGAAAGAGGTGTTGCCGCCGAGCGTGCGGGCGACGTAGCCGGCCGGCAGGAAGGGCGGCGGCGTGCCTTCGACGCTCGGTAGTTCGTTCATGTAGTTGTAGAGCGGCTGCAGCGTTCCGGCGGCGGCGTCCTGCAAGACGCGGTCGAGTCGCTCCTCCGCCTCGCCGGCGAATAGGCTGATGCCGAGATCGAGCGCCAGCTGCAGGTCGACCTGCAGGTCGGGCAGCATGGCGAGGCAGCCGGAGACGTGGAAGCCGCCCATCGCGACGGGGACGCCTGCGGCGCGCAGCGGCCGGGCGAGGTCGAGGGCGCGGGGATACTGGTTCGACTGTACACCGACCAGTCCGACCAGCCCGAACTGGCCGTTCTGCCGGAATTCCTCGATGATCTCGCCGACGCGGACGCGCGTATTGGTCTCGTCGATGGCGCGGATGTCGAGGGTGACGTCGGCGCCGAGCACATTGCGCGCGTCGCAATCCGCCGCCAGGCCGTAGAGGCTGGCGAGCGAGTTGGACGGGATCATGGATCGGCGCCAGCGGATCACATAGCCGTCGTCGTCATAGTGGGACGGCTTGATCAGGACGAGAAGGAAGCGCCGCGTCATGGGCGGCGCTCCGGATGCTCTGCGGACGGCATGGCGGCTTCCCCCTGCGGGCATGGCACATGCGAAACCCCGAATGCGGGATGTGCCTTACCTTACGGAGTGGCGGCGCGTTCGGCAATGCCGTGCGCCGCCTGCCGGTTGAGGGCCTATTCGGCCGCTACCGAGGCCGGGCCGTTCAGCCAGGCGGCAGCGTCGGCGCGGGCGCGGGCGGTGAGCGCCTTCTTCTTGGCGATCGCCTTGTCGTTGCCGCGCAGCTTGACGCCCGGCTCCTTCGGGATCTCGACCGGCGGGAACAGGCCGAAATTGACGTTCATTGGCTGGAACGAACGGCTGCCGGCTTCCTCGTCGACGAGATGGCCGCCGGTGATGTGGCCGAGCAGGGCGCCGAAGGCGGTCGTGGCCGGCGGCGGCACCGGCACCTCGCCGAGGCGCTCGGCGGCGGCGAAGCGGCCGGCGAGCAAGCCGATCGAGGCCGACTCGACATAGCCCTCGCAGCCGGTGATCTGGCCGGCGAAGCGCAGGCGCGACTCCGCCTTCAGGCGGAGCAGCGGGTCGAGCAGCTTCGGTGAATTGAGGAAGGTGTTGCGGTGCAGGCCGCCGAGGCGGGCGAACTGGGCGTTCTCCAGGCCCGGAATCATGCGGAGCACGTCGGTCTGGGCGCCGTATTTCAGCTTCGTCTGGAAGCCGACCATGTTGTAGAGCGTGCCGAGCGCATTGTCCTGGCGGAGCTGGACGATGGCGTGCGGCTTGACGGTCGGATTGCGCGGATTGGTCAGGCCGACGGGCTTCATCGGGCCGAAGCGCAGCGTCTCGCGGCCGCGCTCGGCCATGATCTCGATCGGCAGGCAGCCGTCGAAATAGGGCGTCGAGGCTTCCCAGTCCTTGAAATCGGTCTTGTCGCCGGCGATCAGCGCGTCGAGGAAGGCGTTGTACTGCGCCTCGTCCATCGGGCAGTTGATGTAGTCGGCGCCGTTGCCGCCGGGGCCGACCTTGTCGTAGCGCGACTGGAACCAGGCGACGTCCATGTTGATAGAGTCGAAATAGATGATCGGCGCAATGGCGTCGAAGAAGGCGAGCGAATCGGCGCCGGTCAGGCCGCGGATCGCCTCGGAAAGGCCGGGCGAGGTGAGGGGGCCGGTTGCGATGATGACGTTGTCCCACTCGGCCGGCGGCAGGCCGTCGATCTCGCGACGGTCGATGGTGACGAGCGGGTGATCCTCGAGCGCCTTGGTGACGGCCTGCGAGAAGCCCTCGCGGTCGACGGCGAGCGCGCCGCCGGCGGGCACCTGGTTGCTGTCGCCCATGCGCATGATCAGCGAATTCGCCATGCGCAGTTCGGCGTGCAGCAGGCCGACGGCATTGGTCTCGGCATCGTCCGAACGGAACGAGTTGGAGCAGACGAGCTCGGCCAGGCCGTCCGTCTTGTGCGCGTCCGTGCCGCGGACGGGGCGCATCTCGTGCAGGACGACGGGAATGCCGCGATTGACGATCTGCCAGGCGGCTTCGGATCCGGCGAGACCGCCGCCGATGATGTGAATGGGGTCTGTTTTCATGGCGCGGAGATTATTGCGCCGCAGCCGTTCCGACAACCGCGCAAAAGGCGAAGCCGAGCGGACAAAAGAAAAACGCCCGTCGGGGAGGAGGTCGACGGGCGTTCTCTTTGGGTGGCGCTTCGCGAGGGAGGAGGTTCGCTGGCGCCGTATCGCGGGGACGAGGGAGGAGGTTCGTCCCGTGCGAATTCCGTTCTGGATCAGTAACCGGCGGTCTGCTTGGCGATCTGCGAGATGTCGGCGCGGTTGATGCCGAGATCATTCAGCTCGCGATTGGTCAAGCGCATCAACTCACCGTAGGTCTCGCGATACTTGCGCCAGGTCTTGTAGGAGGCGAGGACGTTCATGGCCATTTTTCTTTTCCCTTCGGACAATCGGACTACTGCGTCATCGACGGCGATCTGTTTGGGTGGCGCCGTCCTTGTTGATCCGAATATAGGGGAAGCCGCCGAAAACGAGCACTGCGAGAAAGCGCATGGCTGGCTTGCATATGATGCAGAGCAGCAATCGATTCTGCATAATTGTTGCACTGCAATATTGCCCAATCGGGCAGCATGCCGTCAGGATGCAGAGGCGATCGGGCCTTCGCGGTCAGGTTGATCCGCAACGATCCGCACGGGGAAATCGGAATGCTGAAGAAGCACAGGCTCGGCGGTCTCGCCGCCACCGGGCTGCTCCTGGCGTCGGCCGGGCTCGACGCCGCGATGGCGCTGTCGCCGGTCAAGATCCGCTACTGCCATGGCTATGGCTGCCGCATGAAGTCGCCGGTGACCTTCTCCGTCGGCGACCTGATGGCGCTGAAGCGGATCATGGATGGCGGACGTGCCAGCCCCGCCGCGGAGCGCGCCGCCATCTCGCGCGCCAGCCAGTGGTACGAGCGCAAGGCCGGCGCGCAGACGGGAACCACGGGCGACGGCGCCAAAGGGGAGTTCGGGATCTACACGCCGCTGTCGCAGCTCGACTGCATCGACGAGATGACCAACACGACGACGCTATTGAAGCTGATCGCGCGCGAGGGCTGGCTGAGCCACCACACGGTCGGCCCCTCGGCCAGCCGCGGCATCCTTCTCGACGGCCGCTATCCGCACAACACCGCCACCATCATCGAGAAGGCGGGCGGCAAGCGCTGGGTGGTCGACAGCTGGGTGCGCGCCAATGCCCAGCCGCCCGATATCAAGCCGCTCGATGTCTGGAAGCGCGAAGGCGGCCGGCGCGGGTAGCGCGCCGGTCCGCCCTGGATTGTCGGGCCGCGTCCGAAGAAGCCGCTAGACGACGACCTTGCGGTACAGATGCCAGGTCGCGTGGCCGAGCACCGGCAGGACGACGGCGAGGCCGAAGAACAACGGGATCGTGCCGAGCACCAGGCTGACGGCGACGATCAGGCCCCAGAGCGCCATCGGTCCGGGATTGGCCAGCACGGCGCGGATCGAGGTCAGGATCGCGGGGGCGAGGCCGACATCGCGGTCGAGCAGCAGCGGGAACGATACGACGCTGATCGTCAGCACCAGCAGGGCGAACAGGAAGCCGACGCCGTTGCCGACGAGGATCAGCGCCCATCCGGCCGGGGTGGTCAGCACCTTGCCGAGGAAGTCGGGGATCGAGGCCGCCGGCGCGTAGCCGAAATTGGCGACATAGATCGCCTGCGCGATGGCGATCCAGACGAAGAAGATCACCATCAGCCCGATGCCGAGCATCAGGATCGCGCCCATCGAGGGCGAATGCCGCGCCTCGAGGATCTTGGGCAGCGACACGTCGAGCCCCTGTTCGCGCCGCCGCGACAATTCGTAGAGGCCGAGCGCCGCGAACGGGCCGAGCAGGGCGAAGCCCGCCATCAGCGGGAAGAGCAGCGGCAGGATGTCGGAGCCGAGCACTGCCCGGCCGATCAGCAAGCCGACGATCGGATAGATCACGACGAGGAAGATCGCGTGGGTCGGGAAGGCGGAGAAATCGTCCCAGCCTTCGCGCAGCGCGTCCTTGATGTCGGCAACCGTTATCTTTCGCACCACCGGCATGGTGTCTGGCGAGACCGACCCGGTGATCAGGTGCGAATGGGTGAAAGACTCACTCATATGCGCGGCCATGAGCGTGCTCTCCTGATGTGCCCCCCAGTTGAGCGAACTTCGGTGCAGGCCCGGACGCGCCGATGGGCCGGCCGTGCCGTATCCCCGATATGCGACAGATTAGCGCGGATGCGGCCGGGATGCGATCACGATTTTCGGCGCCGACCCGAGCCGGCCCGGCCGGCGCTTCGGCGTGACGTGAAAGTGGAAGGATCCGCCGTCACCACCCATATGATGTGCAGGAGTTCCGAGCGTGAAACCCGTGCGAGTCGCCTTGCTCGCGGCGCTCATCGCCGCCTTCCTGGTCCCGCTTCTGGCTGGATGGTCGCCGGATGCGGGCGCGGCGGCTCGCACCGCGTTGCGGATCGACATCGACGGCGCCATCGGCCCGGCGGCCGCGCGGGCGGTCAAGGAAGGGCTGGCGACGGCGGCGGCGCGGCGGGACGAGGTGGTGATCCTCCGCCTCGATACGCCCGGCGGACTCGAGTCCAGCATGCGCGAGATCCTTGCCGACCTGATGGCGTCGCCGGTTCCCGTCATCGGCTATGTCGCGCCATCGGGGGCGCATGCCGCCAGCGCCGGCACCTATATCCTCTACGGCACCCATGTCGCGGCGATGGCGCCCGGCACCAATATCGGCGCCGCGACGCCGGTCGAGCTCGGCGCGCCGGTTCCGGGCCTGCCGGGCGACGGAGCGGGGGACGGGCAGAAGCAGGCCGGCGCGAAGACCGAGGCCGATGTCCACGCGGCCAAGGCGACGAACGACGCCGTCGCGCTCATCCGCAGCCTGGCGGAGCTGCGCGGGCGCAACGCCGACTGGGGCGAGAAGGCCGTGCGCGAGGCGGCCAGCCTCTCCGCCAATGCCGCGCTCGCCGCGGGCGCGATCGATCTCGTGGCGCGGGACGAGGCGGAGCTGCTGGCCCGGATTGACGGCCGGACGGTCGAGGTCGCCGGCGGGGGACATCGCACGCTCGCGACCCGAGACGTCGCGGTCGAAGCCTATGATCCCGGCTGGCTGATCCGTCTGCTTTCCATCATCACCGATCCCAACATCGCGATCCTGCTCATGCTGGCCGGCGTCTACGGCCTGCTCTTCGAGCTGATGAGCCCCGGCGTGCTGGCGCCGGGCGTCGTCGGCGCGACCTGCCTTCTGCTCGGCTTCTACGGGCTCAACCTGCTGCCGATCGACTATGCCGGCCTCGCCCTGATGCTGCTCGGCCTGCTGTTCCTCGCCATCGAGGTCTTCAACCCGACCGTCGTGCTGGGGCTCGGCGGGCTGATCGCCTTCCTGCTCGGGACGGCGATGCTGCTCCGCGTCGACGCGCCGGGCTTCACCCTGTCGCGCCCGATCCTCGCCGTCGTCGCCATCCTCGTCTTCGGCCTGTCGTTCCTGATCGCCCGCGTGCTCTGGCGCATCCGCGCCCGCCCGGCGCTGGTCGGTGGCGAGGCGATGCCGGGCACGACGGCGGAGGTGATCGACTGGCGCGGGGCGGAAGGACATGTTTTCGCCCAGGGCGAGCGCTGGCGCGCGCAGGGAGCGGACGCGCTCGCTCCCGGCGAGCTGGTCGAGGTGGTGGCGGTCGACGGCCTGGGCCTGTCGGTCCGGCGCAGGGCCGGACTCCGGGCCGAACGCGATGGAGAACGACCATGACGCTGATCTTCGTCCCTTATCTCTTCGTCCTGGTGCTGCTGGTCATCGTCCTGCTGGCGGCCATCCGGATCCTGCGGGAATACGAGCGTGGCGTCGTCTTCACGCTCGGCCGATTCACCGGTGTGAAGGGGCCGGGGCTGATCCTGCTCATCCCGTTCGCGCAGCAGATGGTGCGCGTCGATCTCCGCGTCATCGTCCACAACGTGCCGCCGCAGGACGTCATCTCGCGCGACAACGTGCCGGTCCGGGTCAATGCGGTGCTCTATTTCCGCGTCGTCGACGCCGAGCGCGCGATCATCCGCGTCGAGGACTTCATGGCCGCCACCAGCCAGCTGGCGCAGACGACGCTGCGCTCCGTGCTGGGCAAGCATGAGCTCGACGAGATGCTGGTCGAGCGCGACCGGCTCAACGCGGACATCCAGTCGATCCTCGACCGGCAGACCGACACCTGGGGCATCAAGGTCGCCAATATCGAGATCAAGGACATCGACCTGAACGACAACATGGTGCGCGCCATCGCCAAGCAGGCGGAGGCGGAGCGCCTGCGCCGCGCCAAGGTGATCAACGCCGAGGGCGAGCACCAGGCGGCGGAGAAGCTGGTCGAGGCGGGGCGAATCCTGGCGCTGGAACCGCAGGCGATGCAGCTTCGTTACTTCGCCGCGCTGCATGACATTGCCGGCGAACGCAGCTCCACCATCGTCTTTCCGCTGCCGACCGATCTGCTGTCGCATCTCCAGCGTGCGACCCCCGTGCCTGAAACGTCGGGTTGATCTAGATTGCCGGTCATCGTGGGAGGGAGTGCAGCATGATCGCGATCGACCATCTGGATCATCTGGTTCTGACCGTCGCCAGCATCGAGAGGACCTGCGACTTCTACTCGCGGGCCCTTGGCATGAGCGTCGAGGCCTTCGCCGAGGACAGGGTGGCGCTGCGTTTCGGCCGACAGAAGATCAACCTGCACAAGGTCGGGCAGGAGTTCGAGCCGAGGGCGCGGTTCGCCGTCGCGGGTTCCGCCGATTTCTGCTTCGTCACGGCGACGCCCGTCGAGGCCGTTGCGGCCCATCTCGCCGCGCAGGGCGTCCCCGTCGAGCTCGGCCCGGTGCCGCGCATCGGCGCCGAGGGGCCGCTGCTCTCGGTCTATCTCCGGGATCCCGACGGCAATCTCGTGGAGATCGCCAATGCCGGCCGCGGCGAGGGCGCGACCGGCTGAGGCGGGCGGGTCGGCCGTTCAGGCCCTGGGCCCGACCAGCGCGAACATGGCGCCCTGCGGATCCTGGCCCTGCACGATCCAGGCGCCGCCCGGCACCTCCATCGGCCCGTTCAGCACCTTGCCGCCGCCGGCCTCGACCCGCCGCACCGCGGCGTCGATGTCGTCGACGTTGAAATAGTAGAGCCAGAAGGTGACGGGTACCTCGGCCGGACGGTTGAACATGCCGCCGATCGGATCGCCGCCGCCGGCGGTGGAGAACAGCTGGTAGGTGCCCATCTCGCCCATGTCGATCGCGTCGGCCTTCTGCCAGCCGAACATCGCGCCATAGAAGGCGAGGGCCTTCTCCCAGTCGTCGGCATAGAGTTCGTGCCAGCCGATATGGCCCGGCGTGCCCATCGGCGGCCGGTCCGGCTGCACGCCCTGCATCGGCAGCGGCTTGAACAGGATGAACGCCGCCTTCTGCGGATCCGAGACGACGGCGAAGCGGCCGACATCGGGAATGTCGGTCGGCGGGACATGCGTGGCGCCACCGAGGCTTGCCACCTTGGCCGTCGCGGCGTCGACGTCCGGCACCGACACATAGCCGATCCAGCTCGGCGGCGCGCCCATCTGCCGGGCCTGCTCCGGCAGGTCCATCAGCCCGGCGACCGGAACGTCGCCGACGGTGAACAGCGTATAGGCCATTCCCGGCTGGGAGGCGTCGCGCGTGCCCCAGCCGACGACCGAGCCGTAGAACTGGCGGGCGGCGTCGGTGCTGGTGGTCATGAGCTCGTACCAGACGAAACGGCTTGCATCCTCGGTCATTCCGGCCTCCTTCCGCTAGGGAATATCTTCATACACGAGATGGCGCGGCGGTGGTATCGCGAGAGTAGAACGATCGAAGGACGACCGGTGGCCTTGCGGCTGTTGCATCCTGCCGCTTGGTAAGTCTATGGAAGCTTATTCGACAGGACCCGGTGCGAATCCGGGTGGCTCTTCCGGCCGCCGATCCGCCGGACCACGCAGATGACAGCGATGGAACTCCGCACCGCCGCAAAGGCCGTGTCGACATGTCCCGTCTGCTGCTCAGTCAGAAATCCCATGAACAGGCTTGCCACCGTCCAGCGCGACTGGTTTTCCAACATGCGCCGCGATTTCCTCGCCGGCCTCGTCGTCGCCCTCGCGCTCATCCCCGAGGCGATCGGCTTCTCGGTCATCGCCGGCGTCGATCCCAAGATCGGCCTCTATGCCTCGGTGGTGATCGCCATCGTCATCGCCTTCACCGGTGGCCGTCCGGCGATGATCTCGGCCGCCACCGCCGCGACCGCCGTGCTGATGAGCGGTCTCGTCCGCGACCACGGCATCCAGTATCTCTTCGCCGCGACCATCCTGATGGGCGTGTTCCAGATCGTCGCGGCGCTGCTGAAACTCGGGCGGCTGATGCGCTTCGTCTCGCAGTCGGTGATGACCGGCTTCGTCAATGCGCTGGCCATCCTGATCTTCATGGCGCAACTGCCGGAACTGGTGAACGTGCCGCCGGCCACCTACGGGCTGATCGCGCTCGGCCTCGCCATTATCTACGGCCTGCCGCGCTTCACCCGTGCCGTGCCGTCGCCGCTGGTGGCGATCATCGTCGTCACGATCGTCGCCGTCTCGCTCGGCCTCGACGTCCGCACTGTCGCCCATCTCGGCGAACTTCCCTCGGCGCTGCCGAGCTTCGCGCTGCCGGACGTGCCGTTCAATCTCGACACGCTGCGCATCATCGCGCCGGTCGCGCTGACGCTCGCCGCCGTCGGCCTGCTCGAGTCGCTCCTGACCGCGCAGATCCTCGACGACATGACCGACACGCCGAGCAACAAGAACCGCGAATGCGCGGGGCAGGGCGCCGCCAACATCGCCTCGGCGCTGTTCGGTGGCATGGGCGGCTGCGCCATGATTGGTCAGTCGGTGATCAACGTCTCCTCCGGCGCGCGTGGGCGGCTCTCGACGCTGACCGCCGGCGTCTTCCTGCTGGTGCTGCTGGTGGCGTTGCAGGATCTGCTGGCGGTGGTGCCCGTCGCCGCCCTGACGGCGGTGATGGTCATGGTCTCGATCAACACCTTCCAGTGGCGCTCGATCGCGCGGCTCCGCAGCAACCCGGTGCCCAGCTCCATCGTCATGCTGGCGACGGTCGGCACGGTGGTCGCGACGCACGACCTCGCCAAGGGCGTTCTGGTCGGTGTCCTCCTCTCGGGCGTGTTCTTTGCCGGCAAGGTGGCGCGCCTGAGCCGCGTGACCTCGGTGCTGTCGGCGGACGGCAAGACCCGGACCTATCGCGTCGAGGGCCAGGTCTTCTTCGCCTCCGCCGGAACGCTGTCGGAGTCCGTCGACCTGCAGGAGCCGGTCGAGCGCGTCGTCTTCGACGTCGGCGCGGCGCATTTCTGGGACATTTCGGCGATCGCCGCGCTCGACAAGGTGGTGCTGAAGGCGCGGGCCCGCGGCCTGACGGTGGAGGTGGTCGGCCTCAACGCGGCGAGCGCCACCATGGTCGAGCGCTTCGGCACGCACGACAAGGACGGAACGGCCGCGGCGCCAAGTCATTGAGGCAGCGGGGGAACCCGGAAGGGCCGCGCCAATCGGTCGCAAACCCGTCACAACTCTGTTACGCTATTGCGTCCGTGTATCCGTCGCGTCCGGTGCGTGCCCCCGAACGAAACGTCTTGAACAGAGAAATCTCCCCGATGAATCATTTGAACTCCGCAGTGGTCGCAGTGCTCGCTGCCATCACCTTGGCTGGCTGCGTTTCGTCGCGCCCGGCTCCGGTTGCGCCGTCCAATGTCGCGCCGGTTTCCGAGGCCCTCACCTGGGTACGCAAGGACGGCCAGAGCGGCCGCGCCAATCCGGCCCTCGCCGACCAGTTCGCGGCCGACCGCGCCACCTGCGTCCAGGCGCCGGGCGACAACGCCGCGCTGCGCGCCGCCGAGGCCTGCATGGGCCAGCGCGGCTACGCGCTGGTGCCGGCGTCGCAGGCGGCCGCCCGCGCGGCCGAATATCGCCGCATGGCCGGCTACTGATCCAGCCCCTCGGGAAGACATGAACGTCGACGCGCCTAGCGCGCGTCGACGAAATGGATGTCGCGTGCTGGCGCGTCCGGCTCGTGGAAGGCGAGGAGGGCCTCCGCTTCCTCCGCCAGCGCCTCGCGCTCGCGCCGCTGAAGCGCGACCAGCGGCGTGATCGCGAGCCGCGCGCCGCTCTTGTCGCGATCGAGCAGCCAGCAGCCTGCGACCCTGCCGTCGACCAGGAAGGCCGGCAGCAGGCCATTCACCTTCTTGAAATGCAGCCGGTGTGCGTCGTCGATGACGCGGCGGCGATCATCATGTCCGAGCAGCGCGTTGTCGTAGTCCGGCAGGAAGCGTGGCGGCGCCGCGGTCTCCGCGTCGGGCCGCGGCGCATCCGGTAGGTCGTAGAGCACGTGGCCGTCCTCGTCGCGGAACTCGACCAGCTGCGGCCGCAGGCGAGCGACGGCGCCGGCGAGCCGCGTCAGCCCCGACCAGGCCTGCATGTCGGCGACCGAGGCGGGGCCGAACGCCGCGAGATAGCGCAGCAGCGTCGCGTCCGGCGTGTCGTTTTCCGCGAGCCCTACGCCGGTCCAGCTTTCCAGCGTGGTCGAGATGGCGAGGCCGCCGCGTCGCCAGAGCCCGCGCGGCGTGACCTGGACGAGCGGCAGCGCGGCGCGCACCGCCTGCGACAGCGCATGGCCGTCGCGATCCGGAAACATGGGTTCAAGGATCGCTTCCAACGCCTTGTTGGATCGCGGTTTTTCTTCAATCGCCTGTCGTCCGGCGCGTATCAGCGCCTCCATGTCGATGTCGGTCAGTGCCTTCCCGTAGACGCTGCCCGCCGTCATGTTGCGCTCGAACACCTTCTGCATCACGGGGCGCAGCGCTACCGCGTCCCGCACGCTGACGAGATGCAGCGTGCCGCGCATCAGCGCGATCCGGACGAGCTTTCTCTGTTCGGTCAGGGCCGAAAGCGCGTGCGGGTCGAAGCCGTCCAGCCGCGACCAGAGCGCGACATAGGGATTGTCGGGGATCTGCGACTGAAGCCCGAGCAGGTGCTCGACGGCCTGCTCGGCATCCAGCGATGTCCGCCGAAGCAGCATCTGGCGCGCCAGCAGGGCCCGGTTCAGGGCGCGCCGGGTGAGGGTTTCCGGCGCCCTTGTCATCCGCGTGCTTCGAGGATGAGGCGGATGCCGAGCGCGCCGATCACGGCGCCCGCCGTGCGGTCGAGCCAGGTCTTGGCGCCGAGATAGAGCGCGCGGGGACGCGTCGCCGAGAAGGCGAGCGCCACCAGCGCGTACCAGGCCGTCTCCTGCACGAAGATCAGCGCCGGCAGCGACAGGTCGAGCCAGAGCGGGCGCGAGGCCGGCAGCAGGGCGGCGAAGACGGCGCCGAACACGGCGATGATCTTGGGATTGCTCATCTGGGTGGCGAGCGCCATCCCGAAGGCGCGGCCGAGGCTGGACACGCCGGTCGCGCCGCCCTGCGCGACCGAGATCGGCTCCCTGGCGCCGCGCCAGATCCGGATCGCGAGATAGACCAGGTAGAGCCCGCCGACGATCTTCAGGACCATGTAGAGGCCGGCGGCCTCGGTCATCAGCGTGCGCAGGCCGAGCAGAGCGAGCAGGCCGAAGATCATGGCGCCGACGCCCATGCCGAACGCCGAGGCGATGCCCTCGGCGCGCGATTGCGCCACGGCGGTGCGGACGACGAAGACGAAGCTGGGGCCGGGGCTGATCGCGCCGATCAGCAGCGCTCCCAGGATGGCGAGGAGCGCGGCGAAGGGCGTGATCGTTGATATCATCAGGGGCCTCGGGCGGCGCGGACGGCGGTTTCAAGAAGCTAGCCGCGGCGCGAGGCTGCGGCTAGCGGCGGCGGTCAGGCGTCGCCGGCCTGCTCGCCCTCGTGCAGGCCGATGCCGGCCGCCGAGAGCTTTTGCCAGACTTCCTCCGCCGTCTCGGCGAAGTCGAACAGCTCGAGATCCTTCCGGGCGATCATGCCTTCCTCGACCAGGGCGTCGAAATTGACGACCTTGGTCCAGTAGGCGCGATCGAACAGCACGATCGGGATCGCCGGCGCCTTGCCGGTCTGGCGCAGCGTCAGCAGCTCGAACAGCTCGTCGAACGTGCCGAAGCCGCCGGGAAACACGACCAGCGCGTTGGCGCGCATGGCGAGATGCATCTTGCGCATCGCGAAATAGTGGAAGCGGAAGGTGAGCTCCGGCGTCGAGAAGGAGTTCGGCGCCTGCTCGTGCGGCAGCGTGATGTTGAAGCCGATCGAAGGCGCGCCGGCGTCGGCCGCGCCGCGATTGGCGGCCGCCATGATGCCCGGGCCGCCGCCCGTGGCGATGACGTTGTCGCGGAACGTGCCGTTCGAGACGAGCGCGCCGCCGCGTTCCGAGACGATGCGGCCGACGGCGCGCGCCTCCTCGTACCAGCGGGCGTGCTGGCCGACGCCGTCCTCGTGGATGCGGGCGCTGCCGAACACGACGATGGTCGAGCGCACGCCCCAGCGGCGCAGGATCTCCTCGGCCTTGGCGTATTCGAGCAGGAAGCGCACGCCGCGCATCGAGTCGCCGAGCAGGAAGTCGGCGTCGAGCGCCGGCAGGCGGTAGGATGGCGAATCCATCTGGGGTGTATTGGGTTTGTTTTCAGTCATCTCATTTTCGCATCATGAATCGTTCTTGGAGTATGCCGCGCCGGTTCCGCGCGAGATAGCGCGGGAGGCGCCGATGCAGCCCGGGAGCCAGGAAAGGGACCGCATGCCGCAGGTCGGTCAGCCATTCGAACCCTATCTGCGACGCTGGCGGCTCGTGCCTGACGGCGCGCCGATTGACACCTATGGAGTCGCCTGTTGCCGGTGCGGCGCGACGGCGAGGCCATGATGCTGAAGCTCTCCCATGCCGAGGAGGAGCGCTTCGGCGGCCTGCTGCTCGTCTGGTGGGATGGCGACGGCGCCGTGCGGGTCATCGACCATGATGGCGACGCGCTGCTGATGGAGCGCGCCGAAGGGCCGCGCTCGCTGGCCGGGATGGCGCGGAGCGGCGCGGACGATACGGCAAGCCGCATCCTCTGCGAGGTCGCGGCCCGGCTGCATGCGCCGCGCGCCACGCCGCCGCCCGAGCTCATCCCGCTGGAGCGCCGGTTCCGATCGCTCATCGTCGCGGCGGGGCAGGGCGGCCATTTCGCCGATGCCGCCGCGCTGGCGAGAATCCTGCTCGACGATCCACGCGACGTGCGCGTGCTGCATGGCGATCTGCACCACGGCAACGTTCTCGACGCCGGCCCGCGCGGGTTCCTGGCGATCGATCCGAAGCGGCTCCATGGCGAGCGCGGTTTCGACTTCGCCAACCTCTTCTGCAACCCCGATGCCGGCGTGGCGCTGGCGCCCGGCCGCCTCGCCCGCCAGCTCCGCGTCGTGAGCGAAGCGGCCAACCTCGAGCCGCGCCGATTGCTGCAATGGATCGTGGCCTATGCCGGCCTGTCGGCTGCCTGGCACGTCGAGGATGGCGGCGATCCGGCGCTCACGCTTGCCGTCGGCGCGCTGGCGCAGGCGGAGCTGGACCGATGAACGCACAGAACGGTTGCGCGGTTCAGGGATGCCCGTATCGCGCCATGCAATGCCAGACCCATTTCGCCGTCTGGTAGTCGAGCCGGCGATCGCGGGCGCGCCATAGGATCTCCGGCGTCACGATCTCGTTCTCTGCGATCCGCGCGATGGCGCTGGCGGCGTCCGGTCCCCGAAACTGTTCGCAGTCATCGACCCGCTCGAGCGGCAGGCGGAAGCCGTCATGCCATTCCACCCGGCAGCCGAGCGAACTCGCGACGTCCTCGATCATCGTTCCGCGAAACGAGGGATCGAGGACGAGAGCGTCGACATCCTCGCCGATATGCAGGGGGCCGTGGACGTGGGCCTCGATGTAGTTGTCGAGCCACGGGTCGAGGTCTCTGCTATTCGCCTTGGCCATGGCGATGAGCGGGCCGGCATCGCCGACGGCGAAATCGCTCGGCTGCCAATGGCTGTCCGGATAGCAGAACGACGCGCGGGAACGGACGTGTGACGCGAGGCGAAAGTGGGAAGAGCCGAAGCGGCGTGATCCGCCGACAGGGTCGTCCCGATAGTTCAGCGCGCCATATTTCGGTCGCAGCGAGGGATCGCCGTCGTCATAGGCGCCTCCGAAGATCCGGCTCTCCCAATTCCAGCGATCGCCGCCCCGATAGGCTGTCAGGCCGCCGCTGCTGGTGCCGGTCTCGAACTGGGAGCGATAGGTGCCATGCCGGGCGAGCAGCTGGATGACCGTGCTGCCTGCAACGCCGATGTCCGGGTGGAAGTTCAGCGTGATCGGATGCGCCGCGCCGTCCCGCGCCGGTGCGGAGAACTGGCGGAGATGGGTGAGAGCGCGTTCGACGAAGGCGTTCATGGCCCTGCGTGCATAGCAAGGGCGAGATGGAAGATCCACTGACACGCCGCCCATCACCGACGGGGACGGATGCGCCGCTTCGACCCAATGCCGGCTCGCATCTGCCGTAGAGGCGCCCGAGTGGCCGGGCAGGGTGAGCCGGCGGGTGGAGCGGCGTTTACTTGTGCAGTGCGAGATGTTTCTGCCCTGATTTTGCACAGCGCGTGCAAAGTTCAGAATTCCGTTTGAATGATGGCTCGACCTGCGGCATTCTCTTCTTCAGCCCCGGATAAGAGAGGGCATGGGAGGAAGTAAAATGTCGAATATTGCAAGGTCGGTCCTTGCTGCCGGCGCGATCGCGCTCGCGGCCATGTCGACGGCGCCGGCGCCTGCCGTCGCCCAGGACAAGATCGAGATCCTGACCTCGGTTCCCGGCCTGACCTTTCCGTTCTTCGTGCACATGATGAACGCCTTCAAGGCCGAGGCCGAGAAGCAGGGCGTCACCGCGATCGAGAGCGACGGCCAGGTTTCCTCGCCGAAGCAGACGGCCGACGTCGAGGCGGCGATCGCCCGCGGCGTGAAGGGCATCGTCATCAGCCCGAACGAAGTCGACGCCATGGCGCCGGCGCTGGCCCAGGCCGTCGAGGCCGGCATCCCGGTCGTCACCGTTGACCGTCGCGTCGCCCAGGTCGAGGGCATCCTCGCCCATATCGGCGCCGACAACGTCAAGGGCGGCGAGGCTCAGGCCGAGCTGATCATGAAGCTCTATCCCGATGGCGCCACCATCGTGAACCTGCAGGGCCAGTCGGGCGCCTCGCCGGCGATCGACCGCAACAAGGGCCTGCACAACGTCCTCGACAAGGCCGCCGACAAGTACAAGATCGTGTTCGAGCAGACGGCCGGCTTCGACCGCGCCAAGGGCCTGTCGGTCACGGAAGCGGCGCTCGCCGCCCTGCCGGAAGCGCCCAAGGTCATCGTCGCCGCCAATGACGACATGGCGCTCGGCGCGATGGAAGCGGTCAAGGCCCGCAACCTGTCGGGCATCGCCATCATCGGCTTCGACGCGCTGCCGGAGGCCCTCGGCCAGGTTCGTGACGGCGGCCTGACCGCCACGATCGAGCAGTTCCCGGGCAAGCAGAGCGCGATGGGCGTCGACACGCTGGTCGCCTTCATCAAGGACGGCAAGAAGCCGGCCGAGGCCGTGACCCTGCTGACGCCGGTCGCGATCACCAAGGACAACCTCAACATCGCCGAACGTCTCGGCGAGCTGAAGTAAGTCCATACGGAGCAAGGGGGCGTTTCGCGCGCGGCGCGGGACGCCCCTGCCGTCTCCGGCGGGCGGGCTCGCCCGTCTGGCGTTGCGACGCCCGCAGGATCGAACCGTGCCGACCGGGCCAGATGCGTCGCCGGTTCCCAACTTGATATGAATTGTCGTCTCGCCCCGCCGCCAGCGGCGCGGCAGGGCGCCCCCGTGCTCCATCGTAAGCGAAGTCCGATGACCGATCCGCAACCCCTTCTGAAGATGACCGGCATCGCCAAGAGCTTTCCCGGCGTCAAGGCGCTCGATGGCGTCGACCTCGAGGTCGCGCCGGCCGAGATCCACGCCCTGCTCGGCGAAAACGGCGCCGGCAAGTCGACGCTCCTGAAGATCCTCGCCGGCGCGCAATCGCCCGATCGCGGCACCATCGCCTTCGACGGCCAGAACGTGGTGCTGTCGAACCCGCAGGACGCGCAGAAGCTCGGCATCGTCACGATCTACCAGGAATTCACTCTCGCGCCCGACATGACGATCGCCGAGAACGTCTTCATCGGCCGCGAGCCGGGCAACCGCTTCTTCATGAACTGGGCGAAGATGGCGGCCGAGACGCAGAAGCTGACGCGCCGCATCGGCCTCGAGCGCAGTCCGATGACGCTGGTGCGCGACCTTTCCGTCGCCGAGCAGCAGATGGTCGAGATCGCCCGGGCGCTGTCGATGCAGTCGCGCGTCATCATCATGGACGAGCCGACCTCCGCGCTCAGCCTGGCCGAGGTGGAAAAGCTGTTCCGCATCGTCCGCCAGCTCAAGTCCGAGGGCATCGCGATCATCTTCGTGACGCACCGCCTGGAGGAGGTGATGGAGATCTGCGATCGCTACACGGTGCTGCGCGACGGCCGCAATGTCGGCGCCGGCAAGGTCAGCGAGACCACGATCGAGGGCATCATCCGCCTGATGGTCGGGCGCGAGGTCAACGCGCTTTTCGCCCATCGCGAGGATAGCGGCGCCGGCGAAGTGGCGCTGGCGGTCGAGGGGCTGACCCGCCGCCGCAGCGCGCACGACCCGCACGCGACCGAGCTGCAGGACGTGTCGCTCAGCGTGCGGCGCGGCGAGATCCTCGGAATCGCCGGTCTCGTCGGCGCCGGCCGCACCGAGACGGCGCGGGCGATCTTCGGCGCCGACCCCTTCGATTCCGGCCGCGTTCTGATCGACGGCCAGCCCGTCGACATCCGCTCGCCGCGCGACGCGATCAAGCATGGCGTCGGCCTGGTGCCGGAGGATCGCAAGCAGCAGGCGCTGTTCCTGAGCCAGGCGATCCGCACCAACCTCTCCATCGCCGCGCTCGACCGGATCGACCGCTTCGGCGTCTTCGTCGACGAGCGCAAGGAGCGCGACCTGGTCGAGGAATACCGCAAGCTGCTCAACATCCGCATGGCGAGCCCGGACCAGGCCGTCGGCAATCTCTCCGGCGGCAACCAGCAGAAGGTCGTGCTGGCGCGCTGGCTGGCGCTGCGGCCGAAGGTGCTGATCGTCGACGAGCCGACCCGCGGCATCGATATCGGCGCCAAGGTCGAGGTGCACAATCTTCTCTTCGAGATGGCGCGCAAGGGCATCGCCGTGATCGCCATCTCCTCCGAACTCCCCGAGGTTCTCGCGGTGTCCGACCGGATCGTCACCATGCGCGAGGGGCGCGTGACGGGCGAGGTCATGCGCGCCGACGCGACCCAAGAAAAGCTGATGACCATGATGACGCTCAGCGCCGCCGGCCGAGCTGCGTGACAAGACAAGGAATACGGGAATGACGGACGTCAAACGAGAAACGGCGGAAAGCGCGGGCTTCGATCTGTTCGGAGTGCTGGCGCGGTTCGCGCCGCTGATCTTCCTGATCGCGCTGATGATCATTTTCGCGGTGCTCGAGCCGCGCTTCATGTCGTCGATCAACCTGTTCAACGTGATGCGGCAGGTGTCGATCACCGGTCTGCTGGCGATCGGCATGACCTTCGTCATCCTGACCGCCGGCATCGATCTGTCGATCGGCTCGCTGCTGGCCTTCGCCGGCCTCGTCGCCGCCGCCGTCGCCAAGGGCGGCATGCAGGACCGCTTCACGGTGGGCGAGGGCGTCGTCGGCTGGGGCTGGGAACTGGCGGCGCTCGCCGCCATCGCGGTCGGCGTCTGCGGCGGCCTGCTGCAGGGCCTCGCCATCACCCGCCTGAAGGTTCCGCCCTTCGTGGTGACGCTGGGCGGCATGTCGGTCTTCCGCGGCGCGGCGCTGCTGTTCGCCGCCGGCGGCCCGATCTCCGGCTTCCAGCCCGATTTCACCTGGTGGGGCCAGGGCAAGATCGGCCCGGTGCCGGTTCCGGTCATCATCTTCCTGGTCGCGGCGCTGCTCGCCCATATCGCGCTCCGCTACATGCGCTACGGGAGGCAGGTCTACGCGGTCGGCGGCAATCCGGAGGCGGCGCGATTGTCCGGCCTCAACGTCAACTGGGTGATCTGCAGCGTCTACGTGATCATGGGCTTCTTCGCGGGGCTCGGCGCCTTCGTGCTGTCGGCCCGCCTGAACTCGGCCGAGGCCGTCGCCGGCACGGGCTATGAGCTGACCGTGATCGCCTCGGTCGTCATCGGCGGCACGTCGCTGTTTGGCGGCGTCGGCACGATCTTCGGCACGGTGATCGGCTCGATCCTGATCGGCGTGCTGCTGAACGGCCTCGTGCTGATGAACGTGTCGTCCTACATCCAGCAGATCATCATCGGCGTGATCATCGTGCTGGCGGTCGCCTTCGACACCTTCGCCAAGTCGCGTCGCCGCAAGGCCTGACGAGACCGTCGCTTCCGCCTTGGAAATGGCCGCGCCTTGCGCGGCCATTTTCGTTTGGGGCGCCGTCCTGGCCGATGACGCTCCGCTCACGGCATCGCGAACGTCGGGTTGCGAACGGGCGTGATAGCGTGCGGCCTCGGCCGATCCAGGGATCGCGCCGGAGCAGGGGGAAGGCCGGTTGTCGTCATAGAGGAGGTAGCGATGTCCAGGCATGCAGGAGGAAGGGCCGGCGTCTCGCGCCGCTCCGCTCGCGCGGTGCTGGTAGCCGCCGTGCTCGTCGCCGGGTTCGGCGCGGGCGCCGCCCGGGCGCAGGACGGAACGGGGGATGCCCCGCCGCCGGGGCAGGATGCGACGCCGCGCCCGGACGCCGGAGCTGGCCCGCTTCCTCCCGGAGCCGGCCAGCCGATGCCGCGCGGCATGCGGTTCGTCATGCCGCCCGACTCGGCCCATGACGCGGTCGCGATCGTCCGCGAGATGGCGGACTATGTGGGCCAGCAGCAGAACATCCGCTTCGCCTATGACAGCGATATCGAGATCGTCACCCCGGACATGGAGAAGGTGCAGTTCACCAGTTCCGGCACGGCGTCGATCAGCCGGCCCGACAAGTTCCGCGTCACGCGCACCGGCGGCTATTCCGATGTCGAACTGCTCGCGGACGGCAGCAACCTCACCGTCTATGGCAAGAACCTGCAGCTTTACGGGCAGGCCGAGGCGCGCGGGTCGCTCGAGGTGGTGGTCGATCGGCTGCGCAACGAGTTCCAGCTCGACATTCCCGCCGCCGACCTGCTGGGCGGCGACGCCTTCGCCGCGCTGATGGACGGAGTCATCGAGGCCAAGCATATCGGCCGCGGCGTCGTCGGCGGCGTCGAATGCGACCATCTCGCCTTCCGCAATCACGATACCGACTGGCAGCTCTGGGTCCGGGTCGGCGATCAGCCCGTTCCGTGCCGGATGGTGATCACCAGCAAGACCGTCGGCATGGCCCCGCAATACACGCTGGAGTTCCATGACTGGGAGGATGGCGTCGCCTTTGCGCCGGACGCCTTCACCTTCGTTCCGCCGCGCGGGGCGCGGAAGGTCGATTTCGCCGGTCTGGCCGGCCTGGACGAGGTTCCGGCGAGCAGCGCCACGCCGTCCGACCAGATGCCGGGCGGTCCGATGCATGGCGGACGGATGCCGCCCGGCATGATGATGATGTCGCCCAACATGATGATGCCTAACATGATGTCGCCCGAGATGATGTCGCCGGAGATGATGTCCCCCGGCGGCATGGACTCCGGTGGCATGGACTCCGATGGCATGGGGGCGCGTCGCATGGGACCCGGCGGCATGCGGATGATGCGGGACAGGTCGCAGGGGGAAGCGCCCGCGCAAGGCCAGGGAGATAGGCCATGAACCGCTTCACATTCCGTCTGCGGGCTCGTCACGGGCTGCGCCTGGTCGCCATCGGGATCGGTCTGGCCGCCCTGTTCGTGTCCGACGCGCCGACGCAGGGCCCGGCATGGCCGAGCCTGGTCAGCCGGGCCGAGGCCATCATCGGCCGTCCTCTGACGCCGTTGAGCTATGCCGGCGTCGCCCGCCGGACGACGCGCCGGGACTATGGCGCCTACGCGGCGCCCTATGTCGCGGCTCCCTATGTGGCAGCGCCGCGCGCCGGCTGCGTTCGGGTGGTCGATGCCTATGGTCGCGTGACCTGGCGCTGCGTGTAGGAGCGCCGAGGGGACTGGCCTGCCAGTCTCCCCGCCCGCGGCGCGATCCGCCGTGGGTTTGTCCTGAACCCACCCTCGAGGCCCGGTTTCGCCGGGCCCGAGGGAGGGGCGCATCTCGCGAATGCCGGGGCGGCGTGTCCGCCTATTCCGCCGCCACCGCCTTGCGCTTGCGGGCCGCGAGCTTGGCCTTGTCGAGCACCGGCTTCAGGAAGCGGCCGGTATAGCTGCGCTCTTCCTTGACGATATCCTCCGGCCGGCCGACCGCGACGATCTCGCCGCCGCCGTCGCCGCCCTCGGGGCCGAGGTCGATGATCCAGTCGGCGGTCTTGATGACCTCGAGATTGTGCTCGATGACCACCACCGTGTTGCCCTGGTCGACCAGCGAATGCAGCACTTCCATCAGCTTGGCGACGTCGTGGAAATGCAGGCCCGTCGTCGGCTCGTCGAGGATGTAGAGCGTCTTGCCGGTGGCGCGGCGCGACAGCTCCTTGGCCAGCTTGACGCGCTGCGCCTCGCCGCCGGAGAGCGTCGTCGCCGGCTGGCCGACCTTGACGTAACCGAGCCCGACCTCCTCCAGCGTCGCCATCTTGTCGCGAATGCCGGGCACGGCCTGGAAGAACTCGCGCGCCTCCTCGACCGTCATGTCGAGCACGTCCGAGATCGACTTGTTCTTGAACTTCACGTCCAGCGTTTCGCGGCTGTAGCGCTTGCCCTTGCAGACTTCGCAGGTGACGTAGACGTCGGGCAGGAAGTGCATCTCGATCTTGATGACGCCGTCGCCCTGGCAGGCCTCGCAGCGGCCGCCCTTGACGTTGAACGAGAAGCGGCCCGGGCCGTAGCCTCGCACCTTGGCTTCCGGCAGGCCGGCGAACCATTCGCGGATCGGCGTGAAGGCGCCGGTATAGGTCGCCGGGTTGGAGCGCGGCGTGCGGCCGATCGGCGACTGGTCGATGTCGATGATCTTGTCGATCAGCTCCAGCCCGTCGATGCGGTCATGCGGCGCCGGATGGATGTGCGCGCCGTTCAGTCGCCTGGCCACCGCGGCGTAGAGCGTGTCGATCAGGAAGGTCGACTTGCCGCCGCCCGAGACGCCGGTGACGCAGGTGAACGTGCCAAGCGGGATGTCGGCCGAGACGTTCTTCAGATTGTTGCCGCGCGCGCCGACGACGCTGATCTTGCGCTTCTTGTCGATGGCGCGCCGCTTTTCCGGCACCTCGACGGAGAGCTCGCCGGAGAGATACTTGCCGGTCAGCGAGTTTGGATTGGCCATGATCTCGGCCGGCGTGCCCTTGGCGATGATCTGGCCGCCATGCACGCCCGCCTCCGGGCCGACGTCGACGACGTAGTCCGCCGTCATGATGGCGTCCTCGTCATGCTCGACGACGAGCACGGTGTTGCCGATGTCGCGCAGGTGCCTGAGCGTCTCCAGCAGCCGGTCATTGTCGCGCTGATGCAGGCCGATCGACGGCTCGTCGAGCACGTAGAGCACGCCGGTCAGGCCGGAGCCGATCTGCGAGGCGAGGCGGATGCGCTGGCTCTCGCCGCCCGACAGCGTGCCGGAATTGCGCGACAGCATCAGGTAGTCGAGGCCGACATCGACGAGGAAGGAGAGGCGCTCGCGGATCTCCTTCAGGATCCGGACCGCGATCTCGTTCTGCTTCTCGTTGAGCTCGGCCGGCAGCGCCTCGAACCAGCGCGCGGCGTTGCGGATCGAAAGCTCCGTGACCTGGGAGATGTTGCGGCCGGCGATCTTCACCGCCAGCGCCTCGGGCTTCAGCCGCGCGCCATTGCAGGCCTTGCACGGCGTCGAGCCCTGGTAGCGCTCGATCTCCTCGCGCGCCCAGTTCGATTCCGTCTCGCGCCAGCGCCGCTCGAGATTGGTGACGACGCCCTCAAAACTCTTTTGCGTGCGGTAGGCGCGGGTGCCGTCATTGTAGATGAACTCGATCTCGCCCTTGCCGGTGCCGAACAGGATGGCGTTCTGCGCCGCCTCGGGGATCTCGTCCCACGGCTTCGTCATGGCGAAATCGTAGTGGCGGGCGATCGCCTCCAGCGTCTGCGCGTAATAGGGCGAGGAGGATTTCGCCCACGGCGCCACCGCACCCTGTTTCAGCGACAGCGAGCCGTCCGGGACGACCAGGTCCGGGTCGATCTTCTTCTCCGAGCCGAGGCCGTCGCATTCCGGGCAGGCGCCGAACGGATTGTTGAACGAGAACAGCCGTGGCTCGATCTCGGCGATGGTGAAGCCGGAGACGGGGCAGGCGAACTTCTCCGAGAAGATGACGCGGCGCTCATTGCCCTTGTCGTCCTTCTCGTCGGCGAATTCGGCGACCGCGATGCCGTCGGCGAGCTCCAGCGCGGTCTGGAACGAATCCGCCAGCCGTGCCGTGATGTCGCCGCGCACGACGATGCGGTCGATCACGACGTCGATGTCGTGCTTCAGCTTCTTGTCGAGGACCGGCGCCTCGTCGATCTCGAAGAAGACGCCGTCCAGCTTGATGCGCTGGAAGCCCTTCTTCTGCAGCTCCGCCAGCTCCTTCTTGTACTCGCCCTTGCGGCCGCGGATCATCGGCGCCAGCAAATAGAGGCGGGTGCCCTCGGGCAGCGCCATGACGCGGTCGACCATCTGGCTGACCGTCTGGCTCTCGATCGGCAGCCCGGTCGCCGGCGAATAGGGAATGCCGACGCGCGCGAACAAGAGGCGCATGTAGTCGTAGATCTCGGTGACGGTGCCGACCGTCGAGCGCGGGTTCTTCGAGGTCGTCTTCTGCTCGATCGAGATGGCGGGCGACAGGCCGTCGATCTGGTCGACGTCCGGCTTCTGCATCATCTCCAGGAACTGGCGCGCATAGGCCGAGAGGCTCTCGACATAGCGGCGCTGGCCCTCGGCATAGATGGTGTCGAAGGCGAGCGACGACTTGCCCGAGCCGGAGAGGCCGGTCAGCACCACCAGCTTGTCGCGCGGGATGTCGATGTCGATGTTCTTGAGGTTGTGCTCGCGCGCCCCGCGGACGGAAATAAACTTGCCGGAGGTCGCGCCGGATGACCGCGCGTCAGCATGCTGAGCCATGTGTCGTCTGTCCAAGTGGAGGGGCGGGTGCGGAGCACCAAGGCCCAAATTTAGGCTTTCGGCCTTTCCATACAAGGATCGGGGCCGGATTGTCGCGGCATCAGGGTGATTCACCTGACGAGATCTTGCCAGCTCGGCCGGAATTGTCTAGAACAAAAAGAGAACAGGCCGGTCTGATGTGGACAAGGCCCGATTGTCGCGGGCGGGCCGTGTCATTTCGGGATAGTTTGGGGCCAGCAATGAGACAAGAAGGAACGGATCATGGCCGGTAGCGTCAACAAGGTCATTCTGGTCGGCAATCTCGGGCGCGACCCCGAGGTGCGGCGGATGAATTCGGGCGAGTCGGTCGTCAATCTGAACATCGCGACGTCGGAGAGCTGGCGCGACAAGCAGAGCGGCGAGCGCAAGGAAAAGACCGAGTGGCATCGCGTGGTGATCTTCAACGAGAACCTCGCCAAGATCGCCGAGCAGTACCTGAAGAAGGGCTCGAAGGTCTATGTCGAGGGTCAGTTGCAGACCCGCAAGTGGACCGACCAGCAGGGCGCCGAGAAGTTCACCACCGAGATCGTGCTGCAGCGTTTCCGCGGCGAGCTGACGCTGCTCGACGGTCGTTCGGGCGGCGGCGAGCAGTCGGATTACCAGGGCGGCGGCAGCGACTTCGGCCGCTCCAGCCCGCTCGAGGCGCCGCGCGGCGGCGGCCAGTCGCGCCAGCCGGCCGCGTCCTCGTCCTACGCGGCGGATCTCGACGACGACATCCCGTTCTAGGATCGGGCGCGAGGCAGGGTATCCTTCGCCTCCCTCGGGAGAGATGAGGAAGCCCGCTCGCAAGACCCCTCGCATGGAACATGGAAAGACCCGGGAAGCGGCCGCTTCCCGGGTTTTCGTTTGTCGTTTGTTCCGCGATGACCACCCTTTCAGGCCCATCGACCCACTCCGCCATCATCCTGAGGTGCTTCGCGTCAGCGAAGCCTCGAAGGAGGATCCAGCAGGTACCCAGGCCCGCGATCCGGAAAGGGTGTTCCCTGGACCCTCCTTCTAGGCCCGGCGTCGCCGGGCAACTCGGGATGATGGCCGAGCTCGAGAGTTCTGCTGTCAGACCATCACGCCGTCGAGGATGGCGCGGAACTCCTCCGCCGTCGCGGCGCGCGGGTTGGTGGCGTAGGAGTGGTCTGCGAGCGCCCGCTCCACCACCCAGGGCAGCTGGTCGTCGGTGACGCCGAGCGTCCGCAGGCCGGCGGGGATGCCGAGCCGGCGGTTGAGCGCGTCAAGCTCGTCGGCGAGGTCGGCCGTCTCGGGAAGGCCCATGGCGGCCGAGAGCCGGCGGATCTTGTCCGGAACGGTCTCCTGGTTGAAGCGCAGGATCGGAGGCATCAGGATGGCGTTCAGCGTGCCGTGATGCAGGCTCGGGCTCTTCAAGCCGCCGAGCGCGTGGCTGAGAGCATGCACGGCGCCGAGGCCCTTCTGGAAGGCGAGGCCGCCCTGCAGTGCGCCCATCATCATCTCGCTGCGCGCCTCGAGATCGCTGCCGTCGTTGAAGGCGCGCTCGAGGTGGTCCCAGATCCGCCGCGCGCCGTCGAGGCCGATGGCGTCGGCGACCGGATTCACGCGGGGCGACAGGAAGGTCTCGATGCAGTGCGACAGACCGTCGAGGCCGGTCGCGGCGGTGAGCCCGCGCGGCAGGCCGAGCGTCAGCTCGGGGTCGCAGATGGCGCGCTTCGGGATCAGATGCGGGCTGATGAAGCCGAGCTTGCGGCCGTCGTTCAGCGTCAGCAGCGCGGCGCGGCCGACCTCGGCGCCGGTGCCGGCGGTGGTCGGCACGGCGAGGATCGGCGCCACCTTGGCGCTGATGCGGGCGACGCCGCCGAAGATCGCCGCATAGGGCTCCAGCGGCCCCTCATGGGTGGCGAGCAGGGCGACGCCCTTGGCGAGGTCGATCGGCGAGCCGCCGCCGACCGCGACGACGCCGTCGCAGCCTTCGGCCTTGTAGATCTCCAGCGCCGCGAGGACGGCCGCCTCGGTCGGATTGGTCGGGATCTCGAGAAACACCGGTGCGCCGGCGGGAATAAGGGCGGCGACGCGGCCGAGCAGCCCGGAAGCCTGCAGCCCGCGATCGCTGACGATGAGCGGCTTCGTCACGCCGAGCGCGGCGAGGGCGTTCGGCAGTTCCGAAACGACGCCGGCTCCGAACTCGATCTGCGTCAGGTAGTTTATCGTACTCATCCGTCTCTCTTCCCGTATGGTCGCGCGGGCCGGTGGCCGGGCGGGAGAGTGGCAGGTCTGGCCGGCGAGCGACAGATGGTTTTTGCCGGCTCTGTGCATTAGCGATTCCCCGCGACGGGCCGAAGCTGTCGTCGTGGCGGAACGAGAGGGATATTCGATCGATGCCGATCCTGCCGGATGTCCTGCAGCCGGGCCTGCGCGTCGTGTTCTGCGGCACCGGCGCGGGCACCTACTCGGCACGGGCCGGCGCTTATTATGCCAATCCCGGCAACAAGTTCTGGCCGACCCTTCACGCCATCGGCCTGACCCCTCATCGCATCGCGCCGGCGGATTTCCGCCAGGTCCTCGATCACGGCATCGGCCTGACGGACGTCGCCAAGGAGCATGTCGGCCAGGATACGGTGATCGATCTCGCGCTCGTCGACGCGGGCGCGCTCGGCGCCAAGATTGCGCTCCATCGCCCCGCCATCCTGGCCTTCACCTCGAAGCGGGCGGCGAGCCTCTATCTCGACCACCCAACGGCCGCGATTCCCTACGGACCGCAGGACGTGTCGATCGGCCCGACGCGCATCCATGTCCTGACCTCGCCCTCCGGCCAGGCGGGACCGCACTGGTCGATCGAGCCGTGGCGGGATCTTGCGCGCGCGCTATCGGGATAGCTGGACAAGACGGCCTCGTCTGTTCGATCAAGGAACCGATGAGCCGCCGGTGACGCGGCCGGGACAGGAGGCCGGATGCCCGAGATCGCTTCGCTCTACCGCTACCCCGTGAAGGGCTTTTCGCCAGAGGCGCTGGACGCGGCGGAGCTGCGTCCCTTTCACCGTTTCGACGGCGACCGCGTCTATGCGATCGAGAACGGTCCCTCGGGCTTCGATCCGGATGCGCCGGGCTATCTGCCCAAGGCGAAGTTCCTCTGCCTGATGAAGAACGAGCGTCTCGCCGCGCTGGATACCCGTTTCGACCATGCCACCCATGTCTGGACGATCGACGGCCATGGCGACCGCTTCTCCGCCGATCTGTCGGATCCGGCCGGCCGCGCCGCGACGGCCGAGTTTCTTGCCGACTTCATGGGCGAGGAGCGGCGCGGGCCGCTCAAGGTGCTGTCGGCGCCGGGGCATGCCTTCACTGATGTCGGCAAGCCCTATGTGTCGTTCATCAATCTCGCCTCCGTCGAGGCGATCGGCGGCATGGTCGGCAAGTCGATCGATCCCCTGCGCTTTCGCGGCAACATCAACCTTTCGGGCCTGGAGGCCTGGCGGGAGCTGGAGCTCGTCGGCCGCGAGGCGCGGATCGGGAGTGCGCGGGTCCGCTTCACCAAGCGCATTCAGCGCTGCGCGGCGACCAATGTCGATCTCGCCACGGCGACCCGCGACCTCGACATTCCGAAGACGCTGCTGCGCGAGCTCGACCACATGGATTGCGGCATCTATGCCGACGTGATCGAAGGCGGCGGCATTCGCGTCGGCGACGGATTGAAGCTGGAAGGCTAGGGGCGCCGCGCGCGGCCGGGCCCGCTATTCCATCGGCACGACGCGCAGGATGCTCCAGCGCGAAGTCCCGGAGACGACGAAGGGCTCGAGCTTCTTGCCCCAGGCCATGTGCTCCGGGATGGTGGCGATGGTCTCGAAGAAGCGTTCGAGCTCGGCGAGGCTGTCGACCGTCATGTTGTTCTCGATCGTCGCCTCCTTGAGGCCGATCGAGCCGGTGAGGATCGACGTCCGGCTCGGGTCCAGCCCGGCTTTCCGGCCGATCTCCTTCTCCCATTCCCGCATCAGGTCGAGGGCAGCCTGCTTGTGCCCGAAACGCGCGTCGATCTGCCAGCGTGCGATGAACATGGCCTGTTCTCCCGGACGCCGGAAACCCTCCCGTCCGGGGTGCGGCGCCCTGGGCAAAATCCTAGCATGGGCCGGCCCGCGCGGACTTCACGTCTTGGTGGCAGCCGGCCGGGCGCGTGTTACCAGAACGGCTTGGCGGAGCGGACCTCGCGCCAGATCGGCGCGAGGGCGGCGAGTTGCTCGCGCTTTTCATGCGCCGCCGCGCCCAGCACCGCGCCGATCGCCCGCTGCAGGCCGGGCGCGGGCATCGAGCTGAACCGTTCCAGCAGGGCGCGGGTGGTCTCGATGTCGTTCAGGGCGCCGAGTGCCTGTTGCAGCGCCTTCACCCTGCCGCGGTACAGGGTCTGCTTGCGGGGCTTGCTCCAGAGCGGCGCCAGCATGTCCATCGCGTAGCTGTGGCGCTTGACGCTGATGCGCAGCCGGTGGCGTTCGCGATCGGAAAGCTGGAGCAGGCGCTTGCCGCGCCGCAGCTGCCGCCGCTGCATGCGGGCGAGCGCCTTGGCCGCGCGCGGTTTGACGGGACCCGCGAGGCGCTTGCGCAGGTCGCCGTGCGGGCCACGCCAGGGCGTGTCCGAGACCAGCAGCGCCAGGCCGAGCAGCAGCTTCTGCGGCAGCGGCCCGTCGAGCCGCGCCAGCATCTGCCGGCCCTGCGCGTCGCGAGCCGACTGCGCCGCCTCCGCCAGCGGCGAAAGATCGACGAGGCCGGCGAGGGTCTCCGCGTGGCGCGGCAGCGTCTCGGCGACGAACACGTCCCAGTTGCGCGCCTCGCCGAGCGTGTCGGCCAGCTCGCGGGCATCCGCCTCGGCGGTGCCGAAGCAGTCGCTGCCGCTCCAGTCGCGGCAGAGATCGAGCGCCGTCCGCAGCCGGCGCAGGGTGACGCGGAGCGCGTGGATCTCGTCCGGCCCCGGCCGGTCGAGCGTGGCGCGGACGGTCGCGACCAGCTCGGTCTGGCTGGCGGACAGGAGCGCGAGGATCGCCGCGTCGGTGGACGGGTGGGTCGCGAGGGGCATCGGGGTGCGGGATGGGCTCTGGTCTAGCATGTCGGTCCCTCAAGCGGCGGCATACGAGGCGGGCATTATACATCCGGCGCGGCGGATTGCGCCGGGCGGCGTGCGGCGCGGACGAGGGGCCTCACCCGATGCCGCGGACGATTTCGGTGATGCCGTCGGCCACGAACTGGACGGCGAGGGCGGCGAGCAGCACGCCGAGCAGTCGCGTCAGCACGATGCGGCCGGTATTGCCGAGCATCCGGTCGAGCGGGTCGGCGAGCAGGAACACCGCCAGGCAGGATCCGAGCAGCGCGGCGATGATGATCAAGAGGCCGATCATGCCCAGCGTGCTCGGCGCCGAGGCGGCGATCAGGATGGTCGCGGAAATGGCGCCCGGCCCGGCCATCAGCGGGATGGCGAGCGGAAAGATGGCGAGGTGGTGGATGTCGGCGGGATCGTGCGTGCGATCTTCCTCGATCGCCTTGGTGGCGCTCGCGAGCTTGCGCTGGTCGCGCCGCTCGAACACCATCTCGAAGCCGATCCAGAACAGCATCAGGCCGCCGGCGATGCGGAAGGCGGCGAGCGAGATGCCGAGGAAGCCGAGCAGGCCCTCGCCGACCAGCGCGAAGGCGTAGAGGATGATCGCGGCCGTGATCGTGGCGCGGAGCGCCGTCTGGCGGCGCTGCGCGCGCGACAGGCCACGCGTCAGGCCGACGAAGATCGGCGCGAGACCGAGCGGGTCGATCGTGACGAAGAGCGTGACCAGGGCGTTGAGGAAATAGTCGAGCACGTCGTCCCATCCGGTGGATCCAGCCGGTCATAGCAGCGCGCACGGGTCGTTGTCATCTCGGGCGGTGGTCCGTACCCGGTTTGCCATCCCCATGATTGCACGGGTGGCCGGTTTCAACCTGGCTTGTCTTGCCAGGGGCGAGGTGTCAGTGTGCCGCCGTTTTCCTGAGTGAAGCCAACTTTCAGAGAAGGCACGAACCGATGAGACGCATTCCATCCGTGGCCAAGCCGTCCTGGCGCGCGCTGACGCGGGCCACGCTCGCCCTGCTGGTGACGACGACGCTCGTCGCGCCGCACGTGGCGGAGGCCTGCACGAGCTTCCTGCTGCCGACGAAGGATGGCGGCAGCGTCTATGGCCGCACGATGGAGTTCGCCTTCGATCTCGAATCCCAGGCGATCGTCATTCCGCGCAACTTCGCGCTGGCGGCGAGCGGGCCCGACAACAAGCCCGGCAAGACGTGGAACAGCAAATATGCCGCCGTCGGCATGAATGCGCTGGGCATCGGCGTGCTGATCGACGGGCTGAACGAGAAGGGCCTCGCCGGCGGCATCCTCTATTTCCCGGAGAACGCCGCCTATGCCGATCCGGCCAAGGCGGATCCGGCGAAGGCGCTGGCGCCGTGGGACTTCCTGACCTGGGCGCTGACCAGCTTCGCGACGGTCGAGGAGGTCAAGGCGGCGCTCGGCGATGTCGTCGTCATCGACCTCGTGCAGGAGCAGATGAAGATCACCCCGCCGGTGCACTACACGCTGCACGATGCCACCGGCGCGTCGATCGTCATCGAACCGATCGACGGCGTGCTCAAGGTCTACGACAATCCGACCACGGTGATGACCAACTCGCCGCCGTTCGACTGGCACCTGACCAATTTGCGCAACTATGTGAAGCTGTCCGTGCATGAGCCGGATCCGCTGAAGGTGCGCGGCATGACGATCAAGCCGCCCGCCGGAGTGGGCGCCGGCATGCTCGGCGTTCCGGGTGACCCGACGGCGCCCTCGCGCTTCGTCCGCGCCTTCGCCTATCTGAAGTCGGCCGCCCCCGTGGCGGACGGCATCGAGAGCGTCCGCCTGGCCGAGCATATCCTCAACAATTTCGACCTGCCGAAGGGCTATATCCGCGAGGAGGACAAGGGTCGGCCGGACATGCTGGACTATACCCAGTGGAGCACCATCGCCGACCTCGGGAACGGCCAGTACTACGTCAAGACCTATGAGGATCCGACGCTGCGCTCCGTCAGCCTTGGGGATTTCGACCTCGACGCGAAGACGATCATGGCGGCGCCCATGCATGCGCCCGTCACGCCGCCGGCGCTGGAGTTCCCGAAGCCCTGAGGCAGAGCTGGTTCGCCGGGGCATCTTCTGTGTCCCGGCGAGGCCCCGGCGTTGACGCCGGTTCCAGTCGAGAGCAGCTTGTACGAAATCGGCACCATTCGGGGGAATCGAGCGATGCAGCAGTCGCGCAGGATCAAGGCGCCTGGCGTTCGGGGCGTGGCCGCGGCCGCGGCCTTCGTGCTTTCCGCGGCGACCGCCGCTCCCGCCGTCGCCGCCGATCTCGGCGCGCCACCAGCCGAATCCCCGCCGGAGCCCGCCCGGAGCGAGTGGTCGGTCATCGTCAGCCCGTATCTCTGGGCGGCGTCGCTCAGCGGCGAGGGCGCGCTGCGCGGCCGTTCGGTCAATGTCGAGGCGCCGTTCAGCGACATCGTCAAGGATCTCGACCTCGGCCTGATGGGCGCCGTCGAGATCACCAACGGCACGTTCGGCGCCTTCTTCAACGCGGAATATGTCGATGTCTCCAACAGCGACGTGCTGCAGCTCCAGCACCCCTCGGTGGGAGAGGTGACGGTCGGCGCCAGCATGACGACGACGATCATCGGCGCCGGCGCCTACTACAAGGTCTTTGAGACCGCGCTCGGCGGCGATACCGCCTTTGGCGCGCCGCGCGTCTTCAGCATCTCGCCCCTGGCCGGTGTGCGCTGGACCCGGCTCGAGGGCGATCTGAAGGCAACGGACGGCAATATGAGCCGCAACGTTTCCGACAGCCAGGAGTGGCTCGACCCGTTCGTCGGCGCGCGCGCCGACATCGACCTCTCGTCGCGCTGGAATCTCTTGATCGAGGGTGACGTCGGCGGCTTCGACGTCGGTTCCAAGATCGCCCTGAACGGCCAGGCCTATCTCGGCTACCGGACCCATTTCCTCGGCCACGAGACCATTCTTCGCCTCGGCTACCGGGCGCTCTACCAGGACTACAGCTCGGGCGGCTTCGCCTGGGACGTCACTCAGCACGGGCCCGTGCTCGGCGCTTCGGTGAAGTTCTAGCCGGCGCCGCCGGTCCGTTCCGCGCGTCAGATTGGAACCGTTGCCGGGTAACGGATCGAGGCTGCGTCGAAATGCAGGGGAATCCGGCATTTCGGCGCGATTCCTTGATGCCGCCACACGCGGGCTCTATGATGTCGGCAATCGAAACTGATTCCGGAAAATAACTTGTCCGATATCAATGAGCCGCCGCGCCCCGACGAGCCGGGTGATGGCCGGCCTTCCGACTTTGAAACGATCTCGATCACCGATGAGATGAAGCGGAGCTATCTCGATTACGCGATGAGCGTGATCGTGAGCCGCGCGCTTCCGGACGCGCGTGACGGCCTGAAGCCGGTGCACCGCCGCATCCTCTATTCGATGAACGAGAACGGCTACGACTGGAACAAGTCGTACCGCAAGTCGGCCCGCGTCGTCGGTGACGTGATCGGTAAGTACCATCCGCATGGCGACCAGTCGGTCTACATGGCGCTGGTCCGCATGGCGCAGGATTTCTCCATGCGCGTCATGCTGGCCGACGGTCAGGGCAATTTCGGCTCGGTCGACGGCGATAGCCCGGCGGCCATGCGTTACACCGAGGTCCGCCTCGCCAAGCCGGCCCATTCCCTGCTCGAGGATCTCGACAAGGACACGGTCGACTTCCAGGACAACTACGATAATTCGGAGCGCGAGCCCGTCGTCCTGCCGGCGCGCTTCCCGAACCTGCTCGTCAACGGCGCCGGCGGCATCGCCGTCGGCATGGCGACCAACATCCCCTCGCACAATCTCGGCGAGGTGATCGACACCTGCATCGCCTATCTCGAGAACCCGGCCATCACCATCGACGAGATGATGGAGATCATGCCGGGTCCGGATTTCCCCACCGCCGGCCTGATCATGGGCCGCGCCGGCATCCGCGCCGCCTATCACGAGGGCCGTGGCTCGATCCTGATGCGCGGCCGCGTGACCACCGAGACGGTTCGCAAGGAGCGCGAGGCTCTCGTCATCCACGAGATCCCGTACCAGGTGAACAAGGCGTCGATGATCGAGAAGATCGCCGAGCTCGTGCGCGACAAGCGCATCGAGGGCATCTCCGACATCCGTGACGAGTCCGACCGCCTGGGTATGCGGGTGGTGATCGAGCTGAAGCGTGACGCCGTCGCCGACGTCGTGCTGAACCAGGTCTATCGCTATTCGCCGCTGCAGACGTCGTTCGGCGTCAACATGGTGGCGCTGACCGGCGGCAAGCCGCAGTTGATGAACCTGAAGGACCTGATCCAGGCCTTCGTGTCGTTCCGCGAAGAGGTCGTCACTCGCCGCACGCGCTTCCTGCTCGCCAAGGCGCGTGACCGGGCGCACATCTTGCTCGGCCTCGGCATCGCCGTCGCCAATATCGACGAAGTCATCCACCTGATCCGCACCGCGCCCGATCCGTCGACGGCGCGCGAGCAGTTGATGGCGCGCCACTGGCCGGCGGGCGATATCGCGCCGCTGATCGCGCTGATCGCCGACCCGCGCTACAACCTGTCCGAGGACGGCACCTACCAGCTGTCCGAGGCGCAGGCCCGCGCCATCCTCGATCTGCGCCTGCAGCGCCTGACCGCGCTCGGCCGCGACGAGATCGCCGACGAGCTGGCCAAGCTCGGCGCCGAGATCGCCGACTACCTCGACATCCTGCGTTCGCGCGCCCGCATCATCGGCATCGTCCGCGACGAGCTCATCGCGGTCCGCGACGAATTCGCCACGCCGCGCAAGACCGAGATCGTCGAGGGTGGCGCCGATTTCGAGGACGAGGACCTCATCCAGCGCGAGGACATGGTCGTCACGGTCAGCCACGAGGGCTACATCAAGCGCGTGCCGCTGGTGACCTACCGGGCCCAGCATCGCGGCGGCAAGGGCCGTTCGGGCATGGCGACCAAGGACGAGGATTTCGTCACCCGCCTGTTCGTGACCAATACCCACACGCCGGTGGTGTTCTTCTCGTCGCGCGGCATCGCCTACAAGATGAAGGTCTGGCGCCTGCCGCTGGCCGCTCCGCAGGCTCGCGGCAAGTTCCTGAACAACCTCCTGCCGCTGCAGGACGGCGAGCGCATCACCTCGATCCTGCTTTTGCCGGAGGACGAGGAGAGCTGGTCGACGCTCGACGTCATGTTCGCGACGACGCGCGGCACGGTTCGCCGCAACAAGCTGTCCGACTTCGTCCAGGTGAACCGCAATGGCAAGATCGCCATGAAGTTCGACGACGAGGACGATGCGATCGTCGATGTCCAGCTCTGCTCCGAGCATGACGACGTGCTGCTGACGACCGCCGACGGCCAGTGCATCCGCTTCGCGGTCACCGACGTCCGCGTCTTCAAGGGCCGTGACTCGACCGGCGTGCGCGGCATCGCGCTGGCCGAGGGCGACCGCATCATCTCGATGGCGATCCTGCATCACTTCGACGCCAATGGCGACGAGCGCGCCGCCTATCTGAAGATGAGCCGCGCGGTGCGCGGCGAGGTCGAGGATGCGACGGTCATCGAGCACGATGCGGACGAAGTCGTTGGCAGCGATACGCTGCCGCAGACGCGCTACGCCGAAATGAGCGCGGCCGAGCAGTTCGTCCTCACCATTTCCGAGAACGGCTATGGCAAGCGGACGTCGTCCTTCGAGTACCGCATCACCGGCCGCGGCGGTAAGGGAATCGTCGCCATGGCGGTGAACGAGCGCAACGGCAAGCTGATCGCCTCGTTCCCGGTCGAGGACAGCGACCAGATCATGCTGGTGACCGATGGTGGCCAGATGATCCGCATGCCGGTCGGCGGCGACAAGCCGATCCGCATCGTCGGCCGCGGCTCGCAGGGCGTCATCGTGTTCAACACGAACGAGAGCGAGAAGGTCGTCTCGGTCGATCGCCTGTCCGATGTCGAGGAAGACGAGGAAGAGGCGCCGCCGGCGGCCTGAGCACGGAAAACGAGAACGCCGGCCTCGGGGTAAAGGCCGGCGTTTTCACGAGAAGGGTTTGGAAGGTCAGGGGTGAGGGGAAACCCTCAGTTCGCGTCCGAGACGGGAACGCGGGTGATGACGGACATGCCCTGCTGGCTGTCGACGACAGTGATGGTGCGGGCATCCGGGGTCGCCGGCGCCGTGACCAGGCGGTCTGTCTTCTTCGCAGCCGGGATATCCCTGTCCGTGTAGACGGCGGCGCTGGCGAAGCCGACCGCGATGGTGGCAGCGGCGCAGGTCGCGAGAATGGTGGTGTGGAACCACGTCGTCATGGATCGGCTCCCTCTGTCTTGTTGCGCCGGAACTTGAACGCAACATGCCCTACTGCCTATGAACGGCATCACAAGGCGCGGTTCATTTGCTGTTCATCTGGGGAGGCAATGCCGGTTTGGGAAGTTGGTTCCCCGAACTTGTTCGCTTCCCTTTTGTAAACCTTGCGTGAGAATCCGAGACCGGTCCGGGAGCAAGTTGTGATCATGGCGCGCATAGCCTTCTATCCGGGGTCGTTCGACCCGCCGACCAACGGCCATCGCGACATGCTGGAGGCCGGCCTCGCGCTGGCCGACCGGCTGGTGGTCGCGATCGGCGTCCATCCGGGCAAGACACCGCTGTTCTCCTTCGACGAGCGGGTCGCGCTGATCCGCGAGATCGTCGGCGAAATCGGCGAGGACGCGGGTCGGGTCGAGGTCATCGCCTTTGACGGGCTGACGGTCGACGCGGCGCGCGACGCCGGCGCGTCGCTGATGATCCGCGGCCTGCGCGACGGCACCGATCTCGACTACGAGATGCAACTCACCGGCATGAACGGCGCGATGGCGCCGGCGATCCGGACGGTTTTCCTTCCCGCCACGCCCGCAACCCGTCACATCACCGCGACATTGGTGCGGCAGATCGCGAAAATGGGTGGCGATGTCGCGCCGTTCGTACCACCTTGCGTTGCCCGAAAGCTGACACAAAAATTCAGTTCCTGATGCCGCCGCGACCGGCGGCAGCGTTCCCACACCGGAGAACCTCGTGACCCGTTTCCTTGGCCTGATGGCGGCTCTTGTCGCCGCCTTCCTGTTCATCGCCGCGCCCGCCCAGGCCGCGAGCGAGAAGCTCGATCCCGAGAACACGATCTATCTCGACCTCAAGGATGGTCGCGTGGTGATCAAGCTGCGCCCCGACCTCGCGCCGAAGCACGTCGCCCAGATCAAGAAGCTGACGCGCGAGGGCTTCTATGACGGCATCGTCTTCCACCGCGTGATCGACGGCTTCATGGCCCAGACGGGCGATCCGACCGGCACCGGCATGGGCGGCTCGAAGGAGTCCGACCTGAAGGCCGAGTTCTCGAAGGCGCATTTCGCCCGCGGCACGCTCGGCATGGCGCGCTCGCAGAACCCCGATTCCGCCAATTCGCAGTTCTTCATCATGTTCGCCGATGGCGGCTTCCTCGACGGCCAGTACACCGCCTGGGGCGAGGTCGTCGACGGCATGCAGTTCGTCGACAAGATCGCCAAGGGCGAGCCGCCGGCGAACCCCGACAAGATCGTGAAGATGCAGGTCGCCGCCGACGCCAAGTAGGCGCCGGCGCGATCATCGCCGCCGACGCAGCGCCGTCGGCACTTTGCCGCGCCGCCCCAAGGCGCGGCTCCTCAGAAGGAGACGACCCGTGGCCGACATCAAGGACCCGGAGAACACCCTCATCCTCGAGACCACCCAGGGCACGGCGATCATCGCGCTGCGTCCGGACCTCGCGCCGAACCACGTCGCGCGCATCAAGGAACTGGCCCGAGAGGGCTTTTATGACGGCATCGTCTTCCATCGCGTGATCGACGGCTTCATGGCCCAGACGGGCGATCCGACCGGCACCGGCATGGGCGGTTCGGGCAAGAAGCTGAAGGCCGAGTTCTCGCGCGAGCCGCACGTCCGCGGCACCGCGTCGATGGCCCGCGCCCAGAACCCGGATTCGGGCGACAGCCAGTTCTTCCTCTGCTTCGGCGACGCCCGCTTCCTCGACGGCCAGTACACCGTCTGGGGCCAGGTCATCGAGGGCATGGACAACATCGACAAGATCAAGCGCGGCGAGCCGGTCCAGAACCCGGACAAGATCGTCTCGATGAAGGTCGCCGCCGACGCGGCGTGACGACCCGTCCGGCAGGCTGCGGCGCCAAGCCGTTTGCAATGCCGGGCCCGGCTGATTAGGAGAGGGACGCCGTCCATGACGGCGTCCCTCTTTGTTTGAGCATCATGCGCGTCGACCTTTTCGATTTCGATCTCCCCGAGGAGAACATCGCCCTGCGTCCGGCCCGGCCGCGCGATAGCGCGCGCCTGCTCGTCGTCCGGCAGGGCGAGCCCCTCGAGGACCGCATCGTGCGCGAGCTGCCGGACCTGCTGCGGCCCGGCGACGCGCTCGTCTTCAACGACACCAAGGTGATCCCGGCCCAGCTCTTCGGCGAGCGCGTGCGCGACGGCGTTTCGGCCCGCATCGCCGTGACGCTGCACATGCGCGAGGCGGGCGACCGCTGGCGCGCCTTCGTGCGCCCGGCGAAGAAGCTGCAGCTCGGCGACCGCATCCAGTTCGGCGAGACGGAAGATCGCGCCTGCCTGATCGCCGGCCTCGCCGCCACCGTGGCCGAGAAGGGCGACGCCGGCGAAGTCGTGCTCGCCTTCGACCTCTCGGGTCCGATCCTCGACGAAGCGATCGCCTCGGTCGGCCACATCCCGCTGCCGCCCTACATCGCCTCCAAGCGCCATGAGGACGACGAGGACCGGCGCGACTACCAGACCATCTATGCCCGCGAGGAGGGCGCCGTCGCGGCGCCGACCGCCGGCCTGCATTTCACGCCCGATCTTTTCGCGCGCCTTGATGCGCTCGGGGTCGAGCGGCATTTCGTGACGCTGCATGTCGGCGCCGGCACCTTCCTGCCCGTGAAGGCCGACGATACGGCCGAGCACAAGATGCATGCCGAGCGCGGCGAGGTTTCCGCCGCGACCGCCGACGCGCTGAACGCGGTGCGGGCACGTGGCAACCGCGTCATCGCCGTCGGCACCACGTCGCTCCGCCTGCTCGAGAGCGCGGCCGGCGAGGACAAGGTCATCCGGCCGTTCAACGGCCCGACCTCGATCTTCATCACGCCCGGCTATCGCTTCCGCGCGATCGACCTCTTGATGACCAATTTCCACCTGCCGCGCTCGACGCTGTTCATGCTCGTTTCCGCCTTCGCCGGACTGGAGACGATGCAGGCGGCCTATGCCCACGCGATCGAGACCGGCTACCGCTTCTATTCCTACGGCGACGCGTCGCTGCTTTTCCCGAGCGAGACCTGATGACCGAGCGCTTCACCTTCACCCTGCTCGCCAAGGACGGCATGGCGCGTCGCGGCGAGATCTCGATGCCGCGCGGAACGATCCGCACGCCCGCCTTCATGCCGGTCGGCACGGCCGGCACGGTGAAGGCGATGTATCCGGGCCAGGTGCGCGAGCTCGGCGCCGACATCATCCTCGGCAACACCTATCACCTGATGCTGCGGCCGGGCGCCGAGCGGGTCGCCAAGCTCGGCGGCCTGCACACCTTCGCCAACTGGCCGCATCCGATCCTGACGGATTCCGGCGGCTTCCAGGTCATGTCGCTGGCGCAGCTCCGCAAGCTCAATGAGCACGGCGTCACCTTCCAGAGCCACATCGACGGCCGCCGCTACGAGCTGACGCCGGAGCGCTCCGTCGAGATCCAGGGCCTGCTCGACAGCGATATCCAGATGCAGCTCGACGAGTGCGTCGGCCTGCCGACGACCGAGAAGGAAATCGAGCGCGCGATGAACCTGTCGCTGCGCTGGGCCGAGCGCTCCAAGGCCGCCTTTGGCGACCAGCCCGGCAAGGCGATCTTCGGCATCGTCCAGGGTGGCGACAGCCCGCGCCTGCGCGTCGAGAGCGCCCAGGCGCTGAAGGCGATGGATTTCAAGGGCTATTCGATCGGCGGTCTCGCCGTCGGCGAGCCGCAGCATGTCATGCTCGAGATGCTGATGGTGACGACGCCGGAGCTGCCCGAGGAGAAGCCGCGCTACCTGATGGGCGTCGGCACGCCGGACGACATCCTCGAATCCGTCGCGCGCGGCGTCGACATGTTCGACTGCGTGATGCCGACCCGCGCCGGCCGGCACGGCCTCGCCTTCACGCGCTTCGGCAAGGTGAACCTGAAGAACGCCCGCCACGCCGAGGATCACCGTCCTCTCGACGAGGCGTCCGACTGTCCGGCGAGCCGCGACTATTCCCGCGCCTACCTGCATCACCTGTTCAAGGCGAACGAGACGCTGGCGGCGATGCTCCTGACCTGGAACAACCTCGCCTATTACCAGACGCTCATGGCCGGCATCCGCGCCTCGATCGACGAGCAGCGCTTCGAAGCCTTCCGCCTCGCCACCAAGGAAGGCTGGGCGAGGGGCGACATCCCGGCGCTGTAGGAGCCGAGGCCCGGCGTCCGTCGGCGCGGAGCCTCATCCTTCACGGCGTGCGTGCAGGGTTCGATCTCAACATCCTGAGGAGCCTTGCGAAGCAAGGCGTCTCGAAGGACGCACGGCGTGAGGGCAGTCGACCTATCGATGGTACGGGGGCTCTGCGTGCTTCGAGACGGCCCTTCGGGGCCCCTCAGCATGTTGACGACGGTGGGTCGCGCGCCGAATTCGCAGAAAATCTCCGCCGTCATCCCTGCGCAAGCAGGGATTCACCTTTCCCTCGCGCTGGGCGCGGACGGATCCGGTGGTGCTTGCTCCGCTGTGCCCGAGCCTCGTCGCTGCGTGGATCCCTGCTTGCGCAGGGATGACGGCGCGGGTGGTGAGAGGCTGAGCCTACATAGGCGAGGCGCGGCGTGCCTCAGCTCGCCCAGCCCGGGAACAGCGCGGTCAGGCTCGCGACCAGCATCTCCATGGCGATCGCCGCGAGGATCATGCCCATCAGCCGCTTGGTCACGGTCATGATCGTCGGCGAGACGACGCGACCGATGAAGGGGCCGCTGATCAGCACGGCGCCGAGCAAGGCGACGAAGGCGATGACGCCGGCCGAGAAGGCGACGACGTCGCCGCCCGCCTTCGCCTCATGCGCATAGACGACGAGGGCCGAGATGGTGCCCGGGCCGAGCAGGATCGGGATGCTCAGCGGATAGAAGGCGACGTTGCTGGCGCTCTTGAAGCTCTTCTGCTCCTCGGGCGATCCGGCATGGGACGGGCTGTCCGCGCCGTTCAGCATGTTGAGCGCGATGAGCAGCACGATCAGGCCGCCGGCGAGACGGAAATGGTTCACGTCGAGGCCGAAGAAGCCGAGGATGGCGGTCCCGGCGACGGCGGAGATCAGGCTGCCGATGGCGACCGTGATGGTGACGAGGATCGCCGTGCGCCGCTGCTCGCCCTCGGTCATCCCGGTGGTCAGCGAGAGGAAGATCGGCAGGTTGGCGATCGGATTCATGATCGCGAACAACGCAGAGAAGATCTTGATCGCGAACGCGAAATCCATGTGCCCCGGCCCCCGTGCCATCGAATGAGTTGCGTTGCATCCTTTCCATCGCCTCGGGGTAGGTCAAGCGGATCCTCGCCCGCGATTGGGCGCAAAAGCGCGCGCTTGGCCGAGGGGCAGGGCGGCGGCGAGGCGATGCCTAGATCGTTGGAGCGGTGTCCTTGATCAGCGTGCAGCCGGCGATCTTCCAGCTGCCGTCGGGTTGCTGCTCGAAGCGGTAGACGGCGATCCAGTTGCTGCCGTCCGGACCGGTGACATAGACCTTCTGCAACAGGCCGATCGGGCTGTCGGCGATCTCGCCATAGGCGACGCTGCGCGGCCGGTAGATCGGCGGATAGGCCTGGCGCACCATGCCGAGGAAGATGTCGGGCGACGGGAACAGGCGCTGGATGCCGGGCGCGGCATAGCCATAGGCTGCGACGCCGTCGTCGCGCTGGAAGGCGTCGAGCTGGCCCTGCACGATCTGCTTGAGCGCGCCCCGCTCGGCGGCGCTCGGCTCGGCGGCGGGCGCCATGCCGGGGAAGAGGGCCGCGAGCAGCAGGCCGGTCGCGAGGATGAAGCGGATCATGGCGGAACTCCTCTCCGGGCCGTGAGCGACGGCCCTTTCGGTTCCAACTAGCTACGCCGGCCCGCGCGGCAAGGTTTCGCGACGCGATGGCGGATCGGCCGCGCCGGCGCGGCCCCACATTGCGGGGAGGGGATCAGACCTGTTATCCCGGGCTCACGTCACGCCCTGCCGGAGGCCCCCGATGCGAGCTCTTTTCGTCCAGATCAAATGCCATCTCGGCCGCGCCTATGAGGTGGCCAACGCCATCGCGGATGCCGAGATCGCCTCGGAGATCTATTCGACCGCCGGCGAGTTCGACCTGCTCGTCAAGTTCTACCTGCCGGACGATGCCGATCCCGGCCATTTCGTCACCGAATCGGTGCAGCGCTTCGACGGCATTCGCGACACCCGTACGATCATGACCTTCCGGGCCTTCTAGTCGCCCGCTGTACCATTTCTATCGCAAGGGCCGGTTGATCTATCGTCGCTTGCGCGGCAGTGAGGCAATCCCCGTGAATCGGCGGCCCGCCCGCTTGATCATGACGGGTTTGCCACCGAGAGATGAAGTATCCGGCGGCTTGCACGCCGAAAGTGCCGAGACGTGGAGATTGCTGGTGGACTCGACCTCGAATGCTGCGGAACCCGTCGTGCAGACCCCGAAGCATCCGGCCTTGCGGCGCACGCTGCTGATCGCCGGACCGGTCGCCGCCATCGGAATCGGCCTCTGGCTCTATCTCTCCGGCGGTCAGTTCGTCTCCGAGGACGATTCGTATGTCGGCACGTCGAATGTCGCGATCACGCCGCAGGTGACGGGCCAGGTGATCAAGGTCGGCGTGATGCCGAACCAGATCGTCAACGAGGGCGATCTCCTGTTCGAGATCGATCCCCAGCCGTTCCAGATCGCGCTCGATCAGGCGCGCGCCGAGCTCGAGCAGGCGACCGAGAAGCTGCAGGGCCTGGTGCTGACCTATCGCCAGCAGCAGGCGAGCGTCGTCCAGGCGACCGCCGACCTCACCTTCGCGCAGCAGGAATTCGATCGCGTCAACGCGCTGGTGAAGGATAGCGTCGAGACGCGCGCCGCCTTCGATCAGGCGCAGAAGAACCTGCGCGTCGCCCAGCAGGCGAAGCTGGCGGCCGAATCCGGCGCCGCCGCGACGCTCGCCGAACTCGGCGGCAACATCGACAAGCCGCTGGAGCAGCACGCCGTCTATCTCGCCGCCAAGGCCCAGGTCGAGCTGGCCGAGCGCAATGTCCGCCTGACGCGGATCCTGGCACCGTTCGCCGGCACCGTCACGCAGGTCGAGAACGTCCAGCCCGGCAGCTTCCTGTCGACCGGCCAGACGGCCTTCAGCCTGATCGGCGCCGACAGCTGGGTCGACGCCAACATCAAGGAAACCGATCTCACGCACATCAAGATCGGCGATCCCGCGACGGTCGTGCTCGATTCCTATCCTGACGTGACGCTGCACGCGGTGGTCCAGAGCATCTCGCCGGCCAGCGGCTCGGTCTTCGCCCTCCTGCCGGCCCAGAATGCTTCCGGCAACTGGGTCAAGGTGGTGCAGCGCATGCCGGTGCGGCTGCGGATCTCCAATCCGGAGCCTGAGGTCGTCATGCGCGACGGCGCCAGCGCGACCGTTTCCATCAACACCGGCTATCACCGCACGCTCGAGACGCTCTGGAGCGATCTCAAGGGCATGGTGGGGATCGACTGATGTCGGACATCGCCGCGACGCCGGTGAGCGGTTCGAGGCGCGCTGCCGTCACGGCCTGCGTCATGATCGCGACGCTGATGCAGGCGCTGGATTCGACCATCGCCAACGTGGCGCTGCCCTACATGCAGGGCAGCCTCGCGACGACCAGCACGCAGGTCAACTGGGTGCTGACCTCCTATATCGTCGCCGCGGCGATCCTGACGCCGGCGACCGGCTGGCTCGAGGCGCGCTTTGGCCGGCGCCAGCTCTTCATCGTCTGCGTCACCGGCTTCGTCGTCGCGTCGATGCTGTGCGGCACGGCGACCAGCATCGAGCAGATGGTGATCTATCGGCTGATCCAGGGCGCCTTCGGCGCGCCGGTGGTGCCGCTGTCGCAGGCCGTCCTGCTCGACAGCTATCCGCTGCGCCAGCGCGGCCAGGCGATGGCGATCTTCGGCCTCGGCGTGATGCTCGGGCCGATCCTCGGCCCCACCCTCGGCGGCTGGCTGACGCAGTATTACGACTGGCGCTGGGTGTTCTACGTCAACGTGCCGCTCGGCATCCTGACGCTGGTGCTCGCCTTCGGCTTCCTCGAAGGGCGGACGGGCTCGGTCAAGGCGCGGCTCGACTGGTTCGGCTTCGCCACGCTCGGCCTCGCCATCGCGGCGCTGCAGTTGTTCCTCGATCGCGGCGAGCAGCTGAACTGGTTCCAGTCGACCGAGATCCAGGTCGAGTTCGCGCTGGCGGTCCTCGGCCTCTATCTCTTCGTCGTCCACACCATGACGGCGCGCCAGCCCTTCCTCGACGGGCGGCTTTTCGCCGACCGCAACTTCGTCATGGGCCAGGTGCTGATCTTCGTCGTCGGCGCCGTGCTGCTGGCGACTTTGTCGCTGCTCTCGCCCTATCTCGAGCGACTGATGGGCTATCCCGTGTTGACGGCGGGCCTCGTGCTGGCGCCGCGCGGCATCGGCACCATGGCGGCGATGCTGCTGGTCGGGCGGCTGATGAGCGTCGTCGACACGAAATACCTGCTTTGGGTCGGCCTCGGCCTGACGGCGGTGGCGCTCTACCAGATGAGCCAGTTCACGCCGGACATCTCGGAGGCGACGATCATCAAGACCGGCCTGATCCAGGGCTTCGGCCTCGGCTTCGTCTTCGTGCCGCTGAGCACCGTTACCTTCGCGACGCTGGACGCCTCGCTCCGCACGCAGGGAACCGGCTTCTACAGCCTGATCCGCAATGTCGGCTCCAGCGTCGGCATCTCGGTCACCACCTTCCTGCTGACGCGCAACACGGCGACCATGCATGCCGATCTCGCCGCGCATGTCTCGCCCTATAGCCGCGCCGTGCAGGAGCTGGGGCCGGTGCTGGCGCTCGACACGCTGGGCGGCAAGGCGAGCGTCAACGAGCTGATCGACGTGCAGGCGACGACCATCGCCTATGCCGACAATTTCCTGCTGATGATGTACATCACCATCCTGATCATGCCGCTCGTCTTCCTGCTCAAGAACACGCGGCCGTTGCGCGCCGCGCCATCGTCGCCCTAGGGAGCCGAAACTCCCTCGGGATGCCACAATTCTCCGGATGCTCGCCCCATCAACAGACCGGATTCGCAGCGAGACGACATGATGAAGAAGCTGAGCCTGATCGCGACCGCCCTGACGCTGGCCCTGCCGGCCGCCGGCCACGCCCAGGGCAAGACCCCGCCGCCGCCGCCCGTGATGGTGAGCGCCGGCAAGTGCTCCAAGCTGGTCGTCTCCGGCAAGGACGTCACCAAGCAGTGCAAGAACGAGGTGGCGAGCGCGCCGCTGCCGGGCGGCGTGGTGATGTTCATCTTCACCCAGGGCAAGCAGCTCGTCGGCTTCACCGGTGACGTGACCAAGATGGCGGGCGACAAGAAGACCGGCGTTGCCGGCGTGCCGGTGACGGAAGTCAGCGTCCGCGCGCCGGGCAAGGAGCCGAAGGTCATTCAGGTGAAGGACGGCCTCTGCAAGTTCAGCGATCCCTATTCGGGCAAGCCGTCCGTCGTCACCTGCAGCGCCGAGACCGCGCAGGGCACCTTCACCGGCTGGTTCAAGTCGAACGGCAAGCCGCCCAGGGCGCAGTAGTCAGCGAGGCGGGAATCAGCCGCGCGGCGCGAACAGGATGATCGCCGCGCCGCCCAGGCAGACGAGGGCACCGGCGACATCGAAGCGGTCGGGCCGGACGCCCTCGGCGAGCCAGAGCCAGACCAGCGACAGCATGATGTAGATGCCGCCATAGGCGGCATAGGCGCGTCCGGCCGCCGCGGTCGGCACCAGCGTCAAAAGGGCCGCGAACAGCACCAGCGACAGCGTGCCCGGCAGCAGCCACCAAGCCGAGCGGCCGAGCCGCAGCCAGGCCCAGAAGGCGAAGCAGCCGGCGATCTCGGCCAGCGCGGCGGCGACGTAGAGGGCGATCGTGGTCATGAAGCGGGTTCCGTCGCAGGAGCGCTGCCGGCGCGCCGCGAAGGTCGGAACATCAGGGGAGTGGTGAGCCCGTCGGGATTCGAACCCGAGACCCCATGATTAAAAGTCACGTGCTCTACCGGCTGAGCTACGGGCTCGTCGAGGCGTCGCCTCGAATTGGGGCGGAACCTAGTCGCCGCGCGGGGGCGGGTCAAGACGTTGGCGCGACCCGTCCGGAGAATGGTCCACGGTTTTATCCGGCCGGAGCCCCTCATGGACCGATTCCTGCGAGAAACCGATCCCGATTGGGGTTATGACGCGGCCACAATCCTCGGCTAGTATCGGCCGATGTTCCCATCCAAGAAGAAAACGAAGGCGTCAACATGCGCATCGCGATGATCGGTTCTGGTTATGTCGGGCTCGTGTCCGGCGCTTGTCTCGCTGATTTCGGCCATGACGTCACCTGCATCGACAAGGATGCGGCGAAGATCGACGCGCTGAAGCGCAACCAGATCCCGATCTACGAGCCTGGCCTCGAGGAGCTGGTCGCGAGCAACGTCCGCGCCGGGCGCCTTTCCTTTACCACCGAGCTGGCCGAGCCGGTCGCCGCCGCCGACGTCGTGTTCATCGCCGTCGGCACACCGTCGCGGCGCGGCGATGGCCATGCCGATCTCTCCTATGTCTATGCCGCGGCGCGCGAAATCGCCCAGGCGGCGCGCGGCTTCACCGTCGTGGTCACCAAGTCGACCGTGCCGGTCGGCACCGGCGACGAGGTCGAGCGCGTCATCCGAGAGGCCAATCCGGACGCCGACGTCGCCGTCGTCTCCAATCCGGAGTTCCTGCGCGAGGGCGCTGCGATCGACGACTTCAAGCGACCCGACCGCATCGTCGTCGGCCTCGAGGGCGAGCGCGGCAGGGCGGAGATGGCGGAGGTCTACCGGCCGCTCTACCTGAACCAGGCGCCGATCCTGTTCACGTCGCGCCGTTCCTCGGAGCTGATCAAATACGCCGCCAACGCCTTCCTCGCCATGAAGATCACCTTCATCAACGAGATGGCGGATCTGTGCGAGAGCGTCGGCGCCGACGTGCAGGCGGTGTCGCGCGGCATCGGCCTCGACAACCGCATCGGCCCGAAATTCCTGCACGCCGGTCCCGGCTATGGAGGCTCCTGCTTCCCGAAGGATACGCTCGCCCTCGTCAAGACGGCGCAGGACCACGGCACGCCGCTGCGGCTGATCGAGACGACCGTCTCTATCAACGACCAGCGCAAGCGCGCCATGGCGCGCAAGGTGATCCAGGCGAGCGACGGCGACATCCGCGGCAAGAAGGTCGCGGTGCTGGGCCTGACCTTCAAGCCGAACACCGACGACATGCGCGAGGCGCCGTCGCTGTCGATCATCCAGGCGCTGCAGGACGCCGGCGCGACCATCGCGGCCTATGACCCCGAGGGCATGGAGCCCGCGCGCCAGCTGCTCAGCGACGTCACCTACGCCACCGACGCCTATGACGCGGCGACCGACGCCGACGCGCTCGTCATCGTGACGGAGTGGAATACCTTCCGCGCGCTCGACCTGAAGCGGCTGCATGGTGTGATGCGGACGCCGCTGCTGGTCGACCTGCGCAACATCTATCGTCGCGACGACGTGGTGCGCGAGGGATTCCGCTATGTGAGCGTCGGTCGGCCGGGCGATGACGGCTCGTTCCAGCTGGATGTCGCCGCAGAGTAACCGCTGTATCCCGCAACGGGATCACTGGACTTCTTGACGGTTCCCTTCGAGAAGTACTGGTGATTCCGTAGGGGAATTTGCATGATAACCCCGGTTTCTGGATGGAATCGGGGTGGAATGCCAATGCTGTCTGGTCGGGGTGCGAAGGTTCTGGCTGCGGTTTTGCTTGCCGGGGGCTTTGGCCTGCCGCTCGCCGGCTGCTCCGAGGAAAAGCCGGCGCCGCTGCCTCCGCGGGTCGTGCACACGGTCGTGGTCGACCCCAAGCCGCTGAAGCTCGAAGGGCAGGGCAGCGGCACGGTCGAGGCGCGCTATATCAACAATATCGGCTTCCTGGTCAGCGGGCGGCTGCTGAGCCGCAATGTCGACATCGGCAATTCGGTGAAGGAAGGCGACATCCTCGCCACCATCGATCCGGTCGACTACGAATCGAAGCTGACTTCGGCCCAGTCCGGCGTGAACAACGCGCAGGCCGCGCTCGACCAGGCGAGCGGCGAGGAAAGCCGCTTCAAGCAGCTGCTCGCGAACGGGTTCACCTCGCAGGCGCGCTACGACCAGGCGCTGAAGGACCTGCAGGCGGCGCGGGCAGGCCTGATGGGGGCGCAGGCCGACCTGAAGCTGGCCAAGGATCAGCTGGCCTACACGACGCTGAACGCCCCCACGGACGGCGTGGTCACCCAGGTTGGCGCCAATGTCGGTCAGGTTGTTCAGGCGGGCGAGATGGTCGTGCAGCTGTCGAGCTTCGACGCGCGCGACGGCGTCTTCTCCATCTCGGTCCTCAACATCGCGCTCGCCAGGGTGGGCATGAACGTCAAGGTCTGGCTGCAGGCGAAGCCTGACGTCCAGACCACCGGCCAGGTGCGCGAGATCGCGCCGAACGCGGATCCGATCACCGGCACCTACACGGTGAAGGTGACGCTGGACAATCCGCCGCCGGAAATGTTCATCGGCGCGGTCGTGGTCGGCGAGGTCAATTTCCAGGGCGACATCGTCGTCACTCTGCCGGCGACCGCCATCCTGCAGACCGGCGACAGTCCGGCGGTGTGGATCGTTTCCGAGCCCGACAGCACGGTCAAGAAGGTGCCGGTGACGATCGGCCAGTATGACGCCAAGACCGTGACGGTGAAGGGCGGCCTCGAGACCGGGGAACGGGTCGTCGTCGCGGGGGTCAATTCGCTCGCCGAAGGTCAGAAGGTCGCCATCGAGCAGGCCGGGGCGAAGTGATGGGTGGCGTCAATCTCTCGGAATGGGCGATCAACCACAAGACGCTCGTCACCTTCTTCATGGTGCTCTGCCTGCTGGCGGGCGTGAAGTCCTACATGAGCCTCGGACGCGAGGAGGATCCCGACTTCGCCGTCCAGACCATGCTGGTGCAGGTCAACTGGCCCGGCGCGACGACCGAAGACACGATCGCCCAGATCACCGAGCGGCTCGAGAAGAAGCTGCGCGAGACGCCGAACATCGACTACATCAATTCCTATACGACGCCCGGCCAGGCGGTCATCTATGTGAATCTGCTGCAGTCGACCCCGCCGGAACAGATCCCGTTCATCTGGTACGAGGTGCGCAAGAAGGTCTACGACATCCGGCAGAACTTCCCGCAGGGCATCCAGGGGCCGTTCTTCAACGACGAGTTCGGCGACGTCTTCGGCGTGGTCTACGGCCTCACCTATGACGGCTTCACGCAACGCCAGGTGCGCGATTTCGCCGAGCAGGCGAAGGTGGCCTTCCAGAACGGCAGCGACGTCGCCAAGGTGACGATGTTCGGCCAGCAGGACCAGACATTCTACCTGTCCTTCGCGCCGCAGAAGCTCGCCGCCCTCGGCCTCAGCCTGAACAGCGTTCTGGAATCCGTCGCCGACCAGAACGCGCTGGTGCCGTCCGGCGTGGTTAACACGCAGGACGAAAACATCCTCGTCAACGTCACCGGCGGCTTTCTCACCAAGGAGAGCCTGGAAGCGGTCAATCTCTTCATCAACGACCGCTTCTTCAAGCTGACGACGATCGCGACGGTCGAGGAGGGCTATGTCGATCCGCCGACCAAGATGTTCCGCGTCAACGGCAAGCCGGCGATCGGGCTCGGCATGTCGATGAAATCTGGCGGCAACAACCTGGAATTCGGCGAGGGACTGGCCAGGATCGCGGCGCAACTGCAGCAGGAATTTCCGATCGGCATCGACGTGGTGCTCGTCTCGGATCAGCCCCAGGTCGTCAAGCATTCCATCGCCGGCTTCACCGATGCGCTGCTCGAGGCGCTGATCATCGTGCTCGCGGTCAGCTTCCTCAGCCTCGGCCTGCGCGCCGGCCTCGTCGTCGCCCTGTCGATCCCGCTCGTTCTCTCGATCGTCTTCATCGGCATGGAGCTTGCCGGGATCAGCCTGCAGCGCATCTCGCTCGGCGCGCTGATCATCGCGCTCGGGCTTCTGGTCGATGACGCCATGATCACCATCGAGATGATGATCTCGAAGATCGAGGAAGGCTACGCGAAGGCGAAGGCGGCGACCTTCGCCTATGTCACGACGGCGTTTCCGATGCTGACCGGCACGCTGGTCACGATCCTCGGCTTCTTCCCGATCGGCTTCGCCGAGAGCAATACCGGCCAGTACTGCTTCTCGCTGTTCGCCGTCATCGCGATGGCGCTGACCTCGTCCTGGTTCGTGGCCGTCGTCTTCGCCCCGGTCATCGGCGTCGCGGTGCTGCCCGACAAGATCGTCAAGAAGCACAAGGAAGGCGCCCGCGAATATGGCTGGGTGACCACGATCTACAAGCATCTGCTGCTGGCCTGCATGCGGCTGCGATACGTCACCATCGCCGTTGCGGTCGGCCTGCTGGTGCTGGCGCTCTATGGCCAGCAATTCGTGCAGCGGCAGTTCTTCCCGTCGTCCGACCGGCCGGAGCTGCTCGTGACGGTCAACATGCCGACATCATCCTCGATCTTCGCCACCGAGGCCGTCATCACCCGCATCCAGACCCTGCTTGACGGCGACCCCGACGTCGAGCGCTACTCGAACTACATCGGTGGCGGCGCGATCCGCTTCTATCTGCCGCTCGCCGTGCTGAGCGACAATCCCTTCGTCGGCCAGTTCGTCATTGTCAACAAGGGGCTGGAGGAGCGCGAGCGGGTCAAGGCGAAGCTGGTGGCGGCCTTGCCGACGACGGCGCCGGAGGCGACCACCTTCGTGCAGGACCTGGAGCTTGGACCGCCGGTCGGCTGGCCGATCCAGTACCGCGTCACCGGCCGCACGCCGGACGAGGCGCGCAAGTTCGCGGACGAGCTCGTCGCCGTGATGAACGCGTCCGGCCTGGCGCGCGACATCAACTTCGACTGGAGCGTCAAGAACAAGACGCTGCGGATCGTTGTTGACCAGGACGCCGCCCGGCGGGTCGGGCTGAGCTCCAAGACCATGTCGCAGGCGCTGCAGACGGTCCTCTCCGGCACCACCATCACGCAGCTCCGCGACTCGATCTACCTGATCGACGTGGTGGCGCGCGCCGATGACGGCACCCGCGCCTCGCTCGACGGCGTGCGCAACCTGCAGATCAGCCTGCCCAGCGGTCATTCCGTGCCGCTGCGCGAGGTCGCCTCGATCGACTATGTGCTCGACGAGGGCTATGTCGGCCTACGCGACGGCGTGCCGACCATGACCGTGCAGGCCAACATGATGCCCGGATTGCAGGCGGCGACCGTGTATCAGCGGCTGCAGCCGGAAGTCGACAAGATCCGCGGTTCGCTTCCGTTCGGCGCGGCGATCGTCGATGGCGGCACGGTCGAGAAGAGCGCGCAGAGCAACGCCGCGCTGATGGCGCAGGTGCCGATCATGGTCGGCATGATGCTGATCGTGCTGATGGTGCAGCTCCAGAGCGTGTCGCGGCTGCTGATGGTGATCAGCGTCGCGCCGCTCGGCCTGATCGGCGTGGTGGCGGCGCTGCTGCTCACTGACACGCCGATGGGCTTCGTCGCGACGCTCGGCATCATCGCGCTGGCCGGCATGATCATCCGCAACTCGGTGATCCTGATCGACCAGATCGAGCACACGCGCAAGGGGGGCGAGGACGCCTGGGAGGCGGTGATCGAGGCGGCGCAGCACCGCTTCCGGCCGATCATGCTGACCGCCTCGGCGGCGATCCTCGGCATGATCCCGATCATGAGCGACGTGTTCTGGGGGCCGATGGCCTATGCCATCGTCGGCGGCCTGGCCGGCGCGACGCTGCTGACGCTTCTGTTCCTGCCGGCGCTCTATGTCGCCTGCTTCCGCATCCGAGAGCCGGCCTCGCGCGACCCCGGCTCCGCGCGGCCGAGCGAGGCGGAGGCGGTTCCGGCCGGCTGATCGCGAGCTTGTGCCCTTGAAGGCAAGGGGCGCAGGGGGGATAAGGAGGCCCAAGCATCAGCAGGTAGGGACAAGATGGACGTTCTGGAACTTCTCGGCGGGCTGCACAACGCCCTGCAGCCGGGCGCGACGGCCGGCGACACGGAAACCTGGCGCGAAACCTTCGCCGTCATCCGCCGCGAGGTCGAGGTCGACCCCGCCATGGACAAGTATGATCGCGAGACGCTGGAGGTGATCGCCGCCAAGCTCGACGTGCTCATCGCCGAGCTGGAGGCGGGCAAGGCGGAACCCGACTTCAAGCCGGCGCGCACCTGGGTCGCGGCGCTCGGCACGGCGATTCACCGTCGCCGCAGCTGAGGGCAGGGGCTCGGGAACTCTCGGAATATCTGCACATTGGGCAAAGGGTGAATTGCCTTGGCCCGCTTCCCCGCTACTGTGGGAATCATGAAGAGCGTCCGCATCCTCTCCTACAACGTCCACGCCTGCGTCGGCATCGACAAGCAGATGTCGCCAGAGCGCATCGCCAATGTGATTGAACGCTGCGAGCCGGACATTGTCGCGTTGCAGGAAATCGACGTCGGCCGCCCGCGCAGCGGCCGCATCGACCAGGCGCGCATGCTGGCCGACCTGCTCGGCATGGACGTGCATTTCCACCCGTCGACCCGGATCGGTCCGGACGAGCATTATGGCGACGCCATCCTGACGGCGCTGCCCTACTCGATGCGCAAGACGGGGGTGCTGCCGGGCTTCCACGACCGCATCAAGGTGGAGCCGCGGGGCGCGCTCTGGGCCTCGGTCGATGTCGGAGGCGGCGTCGCCGTGCAGGTGGTCAACACCCATCTCGGCGTCTGGCCGCACGAGCAGATGCTGCAGCTCTCGACGCTGCTGGGGCCCGACTGGCTCGGCCATCCCGACTGCCGTGATCCGGTTGTCTTCCTCGGCGACTTCAACGCGCCGCCGGGACTGGCGCCCTATCGCCGGCTCGCCTCCGAATTCGTCGATGTGCAGAAGGCCTGGGGCGAGCGCAAGGCCAAGCCGACCTTCCCGGGCCGTCTGCCGGCGCTGCGGATCGACCATGTCTGGCTGCGGGGCCAGGCGCGGATCCACAATGTCGAGGTGGTCCGGACGCCGCTCGCCCGCGTCGCCTCCGACCATCTGCCGCTGGTTGTCGACCTCGATTTCGGCGCGCACGCGGCGACGGGCGCCCACAAGACGGAACGCGTCGGGGCGAGGGATACCGGCATGTTGACAAATGGCTAACGCGCCGGCGCGCCGTTAACCCTTGCTGTTGTCCCTGCGGGCGCTCTGGCGCAGCCACCGCCGGCGGGCCGCCAGCTGCGACTCGACGGCATCCTCGCTCCGGAGGCCCGACACGCGCAGGCAGCAGAGATCGGCGACGAGGTCGTCGAAGCGCGAAAGTTCGGATCGATTCATGCGCGAGAGCATCATCGCTCCCGCCGCAAAGCTCGACCCGAAATCGAGCGTGCGCGTGCCGAGGGACGGCTTGGCAACCGACTTACCCATTGGAACACCTCCCCGCGGCTCGATGCGCTCTGGAGTAACAGGGGTTACCGGGCGCAGTTCCTTAGCCGAGGACCTTGACGGCCGCATCTTAAATCAGATTTCGATCTTGTGAAGAATCAACTCTTGATTCGGATCGAGAATTTTCTATTTCGATCCCCGAATCATCCTCAGGGCAGACGCAGGATCCGGCAGGCCGCGCCTGCGGGCGCGGCTTCGGCATGCGGCGGCCGCACGATCAGGCAGATCGCCTGCGCGAAGGTCGACAGCATCGAGCTGTCCTGGCGCGGCAGCGGCGTCGCGATCCGCCGCCCATTGGGGAGATCGACGAGGCTGGCGCGGACATAGTCCTGGCGGCGGTCGTTCTCGCGCAGGGGCCCGCCCAGTTCCGCCGCTTCGGTCTCGTCGACCAGCTCCAGCCCGAGCAGGGAACGGAGTAGCGGCTTCAGGAAGAGCAGGGCACAGACGAGGCTCGACACCGGATTGCCCGGCAGGCCGAGCACTCGCATCGCGCCGATGCGGCCGAACATCAGGGGCTTTCCGGGCCGCATGGCGATCTTCCAGAAATCCAGCGCCATGCCGCGGGAGATCAGAACCTCGCGCGCGATGTCGTGCTCTCCGACCGAGGCGCCGCCGAGCGTCACCAGCACGTCGACCTCCGCCGCGACGGCGCGATCGATCGCGGCGGCGAGCGCGTCGCGGGCGTCTGGCACGATGCCGAGATCGATGGCCTGGCCGCCCAGCTGCTCGACCAGCGCGGCGACGCCAAAGCTGTTCGATGCGACGATCTGGTTGGGGCCGAGCGCGGACCCGGGCGGGACCAGTTCGTCACCGGTCGCGATGATGGCGACGCGCGGCCGCGCCCGCACCGGGACCGAGGCATGGTTCAACGCCGCGGCGAGCGAGAGCTGCCGCATGCCGAGAGTCATGCCGGCGGCCAGGAGTGCCTGCCCCTCGACGAAATCCAGCCCGCGCAGCCGCACATGCTGGCCCGGCTTCACCGCCTCCGTGGCGGCGATCAGGCCATCCGGCTCGACACGCGCATCCTCCTGCAGCAGGACGGAATCCGTGCCCTCCGGCAGTGGCGCGCCGGTAAAGATGCGCACCGTCTCGCCGGCGCCGACCGAGCCTTCGAAGGCATGGCCGGCCGGCACGGCGCCGATCTGCTTCAGGCGGGCCGGCAGGCGCGCCACGTCGGCGGCGCGGACCGCGTAGCCGTCCATCGCCGAGACGTCGAAAGGCGGCTGCGTGCGCAGCGCGGCGAGTGGCGCCGCCAGCACGCGGTTCAGGGCGCCCGCCAGCAGCACCATTTCCGAGGTGGTCGGTCGCACGTCCTCGACGATGCGACGGATGGCGTCCCCGACCGGGAGCAGCGTGTCCGCCATCAGTCGACCTTCCAGTCGCCGGAGCGGCCGCCGGTCTTTTCGAGGAGGCGGATATCGCCGATCGTCATGCCGCGATCGACGGCCTTTGCCATGTCGTAGATGGTCAGGCAGGCGACCGAGACGGCCGTCAGCGCTTCCATCTCGACGCCGGTGCGTTCCGCCACCTTGGTGGTCGCGCGGATCCGCAGGCCCGGCAGGGCGGTGTCGAATTCGATGTCGATGGTCACTTTGGACAGCATGATCGGATGGCAGAGCGGGATCAGCTCATGCGTCTTCTTGGCTGCCATGATGCCGGCGATGCGCGCGGTCGCCACGACGTCGCCCTTGGCGGCGCTGCCCGTCCGGATCAGCTCGAGCGTCGCCGCCTTCATGGTCACGGTGCCCTCGGCGACGGCCGTCCGCGTGGTGATGTCCTTTGCGGAGACATCGACCATGTGCGCGGAGCCGGTCTCGTCGAGATGGGTGAGGCGAGGGGACATCAGGAAATCTCCTTGCGCATGAACACGCGCCGTTCGACCGGAAGGCCCGAGAGCCGCTCGGCCGCATGCAGCAGATGAAAGGCCGGCGTCCAGTCGTCGGGCAAGACCTCGACGAAGCCGAGCCTCTCATAATAGGGCCGATTCCACGGGACATCGCGGAAAGTCGCGAGCGTCAGGGATGGCGCTCCCCGTTCGCGCGCTTCCTCGGCGATCGCCGCAATCAACCGTTTGCCGATGCCGCGTCCGCCCCAGGCGGTGGCAACCGACAGCTCGTAGACATGGAAGGCCTCGTCCAGCCTGCCGGCCAGCAGGAAACCGACCGGACGATCCGCTTCGTCGACCGCGCAGAGCGCGATGCCATGCTTGGAGATCGCGGCAAGGAAGGCCTCGCTGGTCGGTTCGTTGTCGGCGATCTCCGCGAGCCCGACCGAGCGAAAGCGTTCGCCGGCGTCACGCTCGACGGCGCGTAGCTGTTCGGCTTCATCCGGTCGTACGAATCGAATCCCGACCTCCATGGTCAGGCGACGACGCGACCCAGAAGATGCGCGGTCGCGGCCGCGACGTCTTCCTGCCGCATCAGGCTCTCGCCGACAAGATAAGTGTCGATCCGAACGTCGCGCAGGCGAGCGATGTCGGCCGGCGTGAAGATGCCGCTCTCTCCCACCAGAATGCGATCCGCCGGCACCATCGGAGCCAGGCGTTCGGACGTTTCCAGCGAGACCTCGAAGGTGCGCAGGTTACGGTTGTTGATGCCGACGAGCGGGGACTTGAGCTTCAGCGCGCGCTCCAGCTCTGCCTCGTCATGCACCTCGATCAGGACGTCCATGCCCAGCTCGAGCGCGACACCCTCAAGCGACACCGCGACCTCGTCCGAGACGCCGGCCATGATGATCAGGATACAGTCGGCGCCCCAGGCGCGCGCCTCGTAGACCTGGTAGTCCTCATAGAGGAAGTCCTTGCGCAGCGCCGGCAGATCGACGGCCTCGCGGGCGGCGACCAGGTAGTCGGGCGAGCCCTGGAAATAGGGCGTGTCCGTCAAGACGGAGAGGCAGGCGGCGCCGCCGGCCTTGTAGGCGCGGGCGAGCGCCGGCGGATCGAAATCCGGACGGATCAGGCCCTTGGAGGGGCTGGCCTTCTTGATTTCGGCGATGAGCGCCGGTTCGCCGGCGGCCAGCTTGCGGCGGATCGCATCCGCGAAGCCACGCGCGGGCGCCGCGTCGCGCGCGCGGGCCATGATTTCGGCCGGTGGCACGTGGATCTTGGCGGCGGCGATCTCCTCGCGCTTGGTCGCTTCGATCTTCTTCAGGATATCGGTCATCGGTCTACCCGTTCGTGATCGCGACGAGGCGATCGAGCCGTTCATGCGCGCGGCCCTCGTCGATCGAGGCGGCGGCGAGCGCGACGCCTTCCACGAGCGACGCCGCCTTGCCGGCGACGATCAGCGCCGCGCCGGCATTGAGCAGCACGGTATCGCGATAGGCGCCCTCGGCGCCCTCGAGCAGGGCGCGGAGCGCATTGGCGTTGAATTCGGCGTCGCCGCCGCGGATTGCCTCGACCGGCGAGATCGGCACGCCGACCGAGCCGGGCTCGATGGTGAAGGTCTCGACAGTGCCATTCTTCAGCGCCGCCACCTTGGTCGGGCCGGCCGTGGTGATCTCGTCGACGCCGCCGGCGCCGTGCACGATCCAGGCTTGCTCGGAACCGAGCGTCGCCAGCACATGCGCCAGGGGCTCGAGCCATTCTTCCGAATAGACGCCGATCAGCTGGCGCTTGACGCCGCCGGGATTGGCAAGCGGGCCGAGGATATTGAAGATCGTGCGCGTGCCCAGTTCGACTCGTGCCGGGCCGACATGCTTCATCGCCGAGTGGTGGGCCGGCGCGAACATGAAGCCGATGCCAGCCTCGCGGATGGCGCGGCCGATGGTCTCCGGCGGAATATCGACGTTGACGCCGAGCGCCATCAGCACGTCGGCGGCGCCCGATTTCGACGACACGGCTCGGTTGCCGTGCTTGGCGACGGGCACGCCCGCGCCGGCCACGACGAAGGCCGAGGCGGTCGAGATATTGTAGGTATGCGCACCGTCGCCGCCGGTGCCGACGATGTCGATGGCGTCGGCCGGAGCGTCGACCGGCGTCATCTTCGCGCGCATCGTCGCCACGGCGCCGGCGATCTCGTCGACGGTCTCACCGCGGACGCGCAGGCCCATCAGGAAGCCGCCGATCTGGGCCGGCGTCGCCGACCCGGACATGATCACGTCGAAGGCGGCCTCCGCTTCGGCGCGGTTCAGTGCCTTGCCGGAGGCGACCTTGGCGATGTGGAATTTCAGGTCGTTCATGCTGCTTGCCTCATGCGACCGAACGGGGAACGCGGTTGGCCGCGTTCCACTCGGCCGCGAGATCGAGGAAGTTCTTCAGCATGAGATGGCCATGCTCCGAGGCGATGCTCTCGGGATGGAACTGCACGCCGTGCATCGGATAGGTCTTGTGCATGGCGCCCATGACCACGCCATCCTCAGATTCAGCGGTGATCTCGAGCGTGGCCGGCATGGTCTCGCGCTTCACGGTCAGCGAGTGGTAGCGCGTTGCCTTGAACGGGCCGTTGATGCCCCGGAACACGCTCTTGCCGGTATGGTGGATGGTCGAGATCTTGCCGTGCATCTGGCTCGGCGCCCGAATCACGTCGCCGCCCATGGCCTGGCCGATGGCCTGGTGGCCGAGGCAGACGCCGAAGATCGGGATGGTCGCGCCGACGCGCTCGATCAGGTCCAGGCAGACGCCGGCTTCATTCGGCGTGCACGGTCCCGGCGACAGCACGATGCCCTCGGGATCGAGTGAAACCACCTCTTCCACGCTGATCTTGTCGTTGCGCTTGATGATCAGCTTGGCACCAAGCTCCCCCAGATAATGGACGAGATTGTAGGTGAAGCTGTCGTAGTTATCGATGACGAGAAAAGTCATGATGCTGCGTCCCTCCGCTTCGTCTACTGCCCGCGTCCAGCCTGAGAAGCGAACTTTACCGCTTCCTCGGCTGCACGGAAGAGCGCACGGGCCTTGGCGATGCACTCCTGATGTTCGCTCTCGGGGACCGAGTCGGCGACGATGCCGGCGCCGGCCTGCGCATACATCTTGCCGTCCTTGACGATCGAGGTACGGAGCACGATGCAGGTGTCCATCGCGCCGTCGGCGGAAAAATAGCCGACGCAGCCGGCATAGATGCCGCGCTTCTCGCCTTCCAGCTCGTCGATGATCTGCATCGCGCGCACCTTCGGGGCGCCCGAGACGGTGCCGGCCGGGAAGCCGGCGGCGAGCGCATCGAGCATGTCGTAGTCGGACGAGAGCCGGCCGATCACGTTCGAGACGATGTGCATCACCTGGCTGTAGTACTCGAGGAAGAACTTGTCGGTGACCTTGACCGTGCCGATCTCGGCGACGCGGCCGACATCATTGCGGCCGAGGTCGAGCAGCATCAGGTGCTCGGCCAGCTCCTTCGGATCGGCGAGCAGCTCGGCGGCGAGCTTCTTGTCCTCTTCCGGCGTGGCGCCCCGGCGACGGGTGCCGGCGATCGGCCGGATGGTCACCTCGCCATCGCGGACGCGGACCAGGATTTCCGGGCTCGAGCCGGCGACCGCGAAGTCGCCGAAATCGAGGAAATACAGGAACGGCGACGGGTTGGTGCGCCGCAGCGCGCGGTAGAGCGCGAAGGGTGGCAGGCTGAACGGCGCCTCGAAGCGCTGCGACAGCACGACCTGGAAGATGTCGCCGGCGGCGATGTATTCCTTCGCCTTGCCGACCATCTCCAGATAGCGGTCATGCGTCGTGTTGGAGACGACCGGCACCGAGAGGTCGATGTCGTCGGGATTGGCGCTCCGGTGGAGGGGGCCTTCCAGGCAGTCGACCGCCGCCGTCAGCCGCTCGACGGCGCGGTTGTAGGCCTGGGCCGCCGTGACGCCCGTGGCCGGGCGGATCGGCGTCACCAGCGTGATCTCGTCCTTGATCGAATCGAAGATGACCATGACGGTCGGGCGCATCATGATGGCGTCCGGCAGGCCGAGCGCATCCGGGTTGGGTGCGCCCAATTCCTCCATCTGCCGCACCATATCGTAGCCGAGATAGCCGAAGATGCCGGCCGACATCGGCGGCAGGCCCTCGGGCAGGTCGATATGCGAGGCGGCGATCACCTGACGCAGCGCGTCGAGCGAGCGGCCCTCGAGCGGCGTGAAGGCATCGGGATCGCGGGCAGGGGTCTCGTTGATTTCGGCGCGATCGCCGAAGGCGCGGAAGATCAGGTCGGGCTCGATTCCGATCATCGAATAGCGGCCGCGCACGGCGCCGCCTTCGACGGATTCGAGCAGGAAGGTCTTGGCGCGTCCGGCCGAGAGCTTCAGCATGGCGGAGACTGGCGTCTCCAGATCTGCGACCATTCGTGTCCAGACGACCTGCGCGCGGCCCTCATCATAAGCAGGCGCAATCGTCTCCAGCGACGGCTCGATCAGCATGGTTCAGTCCATCAGGTTGGGGAGGCTCCCGGAGCCTCGATATGGTGGCGCGACGCAGTCGCGGCTATGGCGTGTCCATCGTCTTCCCGGCAGGGCCGGATGCGATGGTCAACGCCATCGCCAGGTCTGTGTGCGCCGCCAGCATGCCGCCCGCTGCCCATTTCCCGTGGACGGCCACCAACCGGCCCCACGCGGGGCCGGCGTGCCGTCGAAGGCGACGAGGCCGACGCGCTTGGTGCGCGACGAGCCCTCTCGCGGATCGGGTGTATGGCGTGGCGACATGACTTCCAACCAACCCTCAGATAGCGCCGATGATCTGCTGCATCGCGGTCTGGTTGACCGTGGCGCCGAGCTGGCGCTGCAGCTCGGAGACATATTGCTGCAGAAGATCGTTCTGCATGGAATCGGCCAGCTGCTGGGTGAGCGGATTGCTGTCCGAGCTCGCAGTGTACGGGGCCTCGACGACCTCCGCCACCTGCAGCACGACCTGCTCGCCATCCTGCGCGCCGGGGGCGACCGCCGCGGAGCCCTTCGGGCCGGCGAAGGCCGCCTTCAGGGCCTCGGTCGACAGGCCGTCGCCAGGCTGCGACGAGCGGGTCTGCTGGGTGCGCGACTGCACGGTCAGGCCCAGCGAAGCGGCGACGTCGTCGAGCGTTTCGCCCTTGCCGAGCCGGTCCTTGGCCTCGTTCGCCTTGGCGACCAGCTTGTCGTCCGCGGTCTGCTTCTTCCAGGCCTCGACGACCTTGTCCTTCACCTCGTCGAGCGGCCGGTCATGCGCCGGGTTGATGTCGACGATCGAGTACCAGACATAGCCGCCGTCCTCGGTCGGGATCGCGGCATTGTCGATGCCGACGTCGCTCTCGAAGGCGTCCTTGAGCAGCTGGGCCTGCGCCGGAATGCCGGCGACGGCGTTGCCCTCGGCATCCTTGCCCTGCTGGTCGACGACGACCTTCTTGACGCTCAGCTTGTTCTTGGTCGCGATCTCGTCGAGCGTGGCGCCACCGGCGCGGGCGTCCTCGATCGAATCGCGCAGCACGTTGATGTCGGCCCGGGCGTTGCCGAGGGCGATCGTCTTCTTCAACTCGTCCTTGACGTCGGCGAACGGCTTGACGGCCTCCGGCACGACGTCGGTGACGCGGACGATGACCGGGCCGAAGCTGCCCTTGACCACGTCGCTAGCGCTGTTCGGCGCGAGGGCGAAGGCGGCCTCCGCGACGGCGGGGTCGATCAGCTTGTCGCGCGTGACGACGCCGAGGTCGACGTCGGACAGCTTCTTGCCGGCGCCTTCCAGCACCGTCTCGAAGGCCTCTCCGGCCTTCAGGCGATCGGACGCCGCCTGGGCCGAGCTCTCGTCGGCGAAGACGATCTGGAAGACGTGGCGCGTCTCGGGCGTCGTGAAACGGGCCTTGTCGGCGTCATACGCCTTCTGCGCGTCCTCGTCGCTGACGTCCTCGGGGCGGGCGACCTCTTCGGGGCCGACCTTCACCAGCGCGATCGTGCGGGCTTCCGGCGCGCGCCAATCGGCCTTGTTGTCATTGTAGTAGGCGGTGAGCTCGTCGGCGTTCGGCGCGGCGATCTCGCCGACCACCGAGGCCGGCAACACGATGTAGCGGATGTCGCGCTGCTCGGTCTGGTACTCGTGCAGCGCCTTGGAGAACGCGTCCGGCGCGGTGGCGCCGCCGGAGATCGATTCGGCGATCTGCTGGCGCTTCTCCTGGGCGCGGCGCTCGACGACATAGGCGTCCTCGGACATGCCGTTGTTGCGCAGCAGCGAGACGAAATAGTTGCGGTCGAAGGTGCCGCCGGGGCCCTTGAAGGCCGGATCCTCGGCGATCTCGCGGATCAGCATGTCCTTCGACACGCCGATGTGGAGGTTCTTCGCCTGGTCGTCGAGGGCCGCCTCGGTGACCAGCCGGCCCAAGACCTGGTTCGGGATGCCGAGCATGCGGGCCTGGTCGGGGGTGATCTGCTGGCCGACGCGCTGGCTCATCGCCTGCAATTCGCGGCGATAGGCGCGATCGAAACTGACCGAGGAAATATCGGTGTTGCCGACGCGCGCGACGGAATGGTTGCCGACTCCGGTGAAGACATCGGCGATGCCCCAGACGGCGAAGCTCAACACGAGCAGTCCGAGTAGAATCTGCGCCACCCAGCCGGTGGCGTATTTGCGCATCGTATTGAGCATCGACGTCCTCTAACGCGCGGGGGCTTCTCCGGCCCCGCATCGGGCGCGCGATCATAGAAAGGACCCTTCGCTGGGGCAAGGCGCACGGCAAGTATGCTGTTTCCGAAGCGCCAAACGGCCGGCCGACCGGCTCGGCCGCTTGACTTGTCGCCGCCGGGCCGGTGCAAAGGGGCTACGAGATTCTCCGCAACCCGATGTCAGGAAGCCCATGTCCAGCACTCACACGTCGCGCCCCAAGCCGCTCGTCGCCGGCAACTGGAAGATGAACGGCCTGAAGGTCTCGGCTGCCGAGCTGGGCCAGATCATCGCCGGCTACGGCGCGGACCTGCGCGACAAGGTCGATCTCGCGATCTGCCCGCCGGCGACGCAGCTGATCCCGTTCGCGGTCGTGGCGCTGGGCAGCCGCGTGGCGATCGGCGGGCAGGATTGCCACGCCAAGGCAAGTGGCGCCCATACGGGCGATCTCTCGGCCGAGATGATTGCCGACACCGGCGCGACGCATGTGATCGTCGGCCACTCCGAGCGCCGGACCGACCATGCTGAAACCGACGCGATGGTCCGCGCCAAGGCCGAGGCGGCGTGGCGGGCCGGGCTGGTGGCGATTCTCTGCATCGGCGAGACGGAGGCGGAGCGCCGCGGCGGCACGACGCTCTCGGTGGTGGATAAGCAGCTGGCCGGATCGGTGCCCGACGCGGCGACGGCCGATAATCTCGTCATCGCCTACGAGCCCGTCTGGGCCATCGGCACGGGCCTGACGCCGTCCAACGCCGATATCGCGGAAGTCCATGCCCACATCCGCCAGCGACTCGTCGCGCGCTTCGGCAAGCCGGGTGAGGGGATGCGCATTCTCTATGGCGGCTCGGTCAAGCCTTCCAATGCCGGCGAAATTCTTCAGATCGCCGATGTCGACGGCGCGCTCGTCGGCGGCGCCAGCCTGAAGGCCGTGGACTTTCTCGGCATCGCGAAGGCCTATGCCTGAACGTCGCGGCCGTCTTGTCATGCGGTCGGCGCTCGCCATATCAGGCCCACGGCACTGGAAACGGTGAAACCGATCGTGTACAAGGCCGCCAGCTTTTATGAATTCTGATCAGAGACATCGATGCAGACAGTCATCATCGTGATCCACCTGATGGTGGTCGTCGCGCTCGTCGCCGTTGTGTTGCTGCAGCGGTCCGAGGGCGGCGCGCTTGGAATTGGTGGCGGCGGCGGGTTCATGTCGGCGCGCGGCTCGGCCAACGTGCTGACGCGGACGACGGCGATCCTGGCGACCATCTTTTTCCTGACGTCGCTGGGCCTCACCCTGCTCACCCGCTACGGCGAGCGGCCGTCCTCGATCCTCGATCAGATCCAGAGCCAGTCGCCCGCGCCGGGCGCTGCGGGTGGCTCGGGTCAGGGTATCCTGGACCAGCTTCCTGCTCGTCAGGCGCCCGCGGCTCCCGCCGCAGGTGAGCCGGCTCCGGCAGGTCAGGCTGCGCCCGCTGGCGAGGCCGCTCCGGCCGCGACGCCCGCGCCCGCCGAGCCGGCGGCGCCCGCGGTTCCCAGCTCGCAGTAGCCGCGTCAAGCCTTTCTCCTTACGCGTCGCCGCGCGGTTCCGTGCGGCGACGTTTTATTTGGAGGAAGGCAAATTGCTGAATGGTGGTCGAGTCGTCAGTCTGTGCGGCGGCTTGATCTTGTCGTAACGAATCGGTCGATCGGAAACTGAGGTAGAGGCCCATGGCGCGGTACATTTTCATCACCGGCGGTGTGGTTTCCTCGCTTGGCAAGGGCATCGCCTCGGCGGCGCTCGGAGCAATGCTCCAGTCGCGAGGCTACAAGGTCCGTCTGAGGAAGCTCGATCCCTATCTGAACGTCGATCCGGGCACGATGAGCCCGTATCAGCACGGCGAGGTGTTCGTCACCGACGACGGCGCCGAGACGGATCTGGACCTCGGTCACTATGAGCGCTTCACCGGGCGCCCGGCTTCGAAGGCCGATTCGGTCACCACCGGCCGGATCTACCAGGAGATCATCGCCAAGGAGCGTCGCGGCGATTATCTCGGCGGCACGGTGCAGGTGATCCCGCATGTGACCGACGCCATCAAGGCGTTCGTGCTTTCCGGCAATGACGACGTCGATTTCGTGCTCTGCGAGATCGGCGGCACCGTCGGCGATATCGAGGCGATGCCGTTCCTCGAGGCGATCCGCCAGATCGGCAACGACCTGCCGCGCGGCCAGGTGGTCTACATTCACCTGACGCTGCTGCCCTATATCCCGAGCGCGGGTGAGCTGAAGACCAAGCCGACCCAGCACTCGGTCAAGGAGCTGCGTTCGATCGGCATTCAGCCCGACATCCTGCTCTGCCGCAGCGACCGTCCGATCCCGAAGGAGGAGCGCCGCAAGCTGTCGCTTTTCTGCAATGTCCACGAAACGGCCGTGATCCAGGCGCTCGACGTCGCGCATATCTACGACGTTCCGACGAGCTATCATGCCGAGGGCCTCGACGACGAGGTGCTGGCGGCATTCGGAATCACCGACTCGGCGCCGCCCGTCCTCGACAAGTGGAAGGCGCTGACCAACAAGCTGCGCAGCCCCGAGGGCGAGGTCACGATCGCCGTCGTCGGCAAGTACACGGGCCTCAAGGACGCCTACAAGTCGCTGATCGAGGCGCTGCAGCACGGCGGCATCGCCAACACGGTCAAGGTCAACATCGACTGGATCGAGAGCGAGATCTTCGAGAAGGAAGATCCGGCGCCGTATCTGGAGCGCGTCAACGGCATCCTCGTGCCGGGCGGCTTCGGCGAGCGTGGCTCGGAAGGCAAGATCAAGGCGGCCGGTTTCGCGCGTCGCCACAACGTGCCCTATTTCGGCATTTGCTTCGGTATGCAGATGGCGGTGATCGAGGCGGCGCGCAGCCTCGCCGGCATCGAGAAGGCGAGCTCGACCGAGTTCGGCCCGACCGAGGAGCCCGTCGTCGGCATCATGACCGAATGGCTGAAGGGCAACATGCTCGAGAAGCGGCATTCGGCCGGCGATCTCGGCGGCACCATGCGGCTCGGCGCCTATGAGGGCCATCTCGCCCCCGGTTCGAAGATCGCCGAGATCTATGGCTCGACGACGATTTCCGAGCGCCATCGCCACCGCTACGAGGTCAACATCGACTATCGCGAGCGGCTGGAGAATTGCGGCCTGATCTTCGCTGGCATGTCGCCCGACGGCGTCCTGCCGGAGACGGTCGAGCTCAAGGACCACCCCTGGTTCATCGGCGTGCAGTATCACCCCGAGCTCAAGTCCCGCCCGCTGGACCCGCATCCGCTGTTCGCGTCGTTCATCGCCGCCGCGATCGAGAAGGCCCGCCTCGTCTGAGGCGCGCGACCGCGCGCTTCGCGTCGCGCGGAGCGCTCCTGGCCGCTTGTCCACAATCCGCCTCAGTCATGCGGAAAGTGCGCTTGTGAGGGTTTCCCACGCGCCTGGGTCGCGCCGCCGCCTGTGACGTTGTAAGGGTCTGGCGACGCGCCCATGGCCTCTAGCTTCGGTGAAAGATGACGACTGTCCCCAATGCGCATGTAACGGCCGGAACGGCGACTTTCGGCAACGACCTGCCGCTGACGCTCATCGCCGGTCCCTGCCAGCTCGAAAGCCGGCAGCATGCCTTCGACATGGCCGGCCGGCTCAAGGAGATGACCGCCGCGCTCGGCATCGGACTTGTCTACAAATCGTCCTTCGACAAGGCCAACCGCACCAGCCTTTCCGGCCAGCGCGGCGCGGGGCTCGACGCGGCACTGCCGATCTTCGCCGATATCAAGAAGGAATTCGGGCTGCCGATCCTGACCGACATCCATGAGCGCGAGCAGTGCGCCGTGGTGGCCGAAGTGGTCGATATCCTCCAGATCCCCGCCTTCCTGTCGCGCCAGACCGATCTTCTGATCGCCGCCGCCGAGACGGGCAGGGTGATCAACGTCAAGAAGGGGCAGTTCCTCGCGCCCTGGGACATGAAGAACGTCCTGGCCAAGCTCGTCGAAAGCGGCAATCCGAACGTGCTTTTGACCGAGCGCGGCGCCTCCTTCGGCTACAACACGCTGGTTTCCGACATGCGCGCGCTGCCGATCATGGCGGCCATGGGCGCGCCGGTGATCTTTGACGCAACGCATTCCGTCCAGCAGCCGGGCGGGCAGGGCACCTCCTCCGGCGGCCAGCGCGAATTCGTCTCGGTCCTTGCCCGCGCGGCGGTCGCCGTCGGCGTGGCGGGCGTCTTCATCGAAACCCATCAGGACCCCGACAACGCACCGTCGGACGGTCCCAACATGATTCAGATCGATCAGCTTCCCGCGCTTCTGGAGCAGCTGGTGGCCTTCGACAAGCTCGCAAAGGCCTGACCGGTCGCGTTCGCGACGGAAGTGACTTGTGGGATGATGTGAAACAATCGCAGGATGCCAACCTGCGTCATGTGAGAAGAAGCAGCCGTCGCGATGGACCCGAACGAACTCGTCGTCATTCTCGAACGGGCGATTGCAAATCTTCCCGATCCATCGGCGGATGGCCGCCGGCGCGTCTATGAGCGCGTCGAGAAGACGATTCGCAACACGTGCACGTCGGCCGACGGCGTGCTCGACAACGAGCGATATCGGGAACTCCGTCGCGATCTCGGCACGGCCATCGCCACCATCGAGAAGCAGGCGCGGGTTTCGGCCCGAACCAACATCCATCCTCAAGCCGTCGCGGCTCCGGCCCCACCGCCGCCGGCGCCGGCGTTGGAGCCCTCGGTCGAGATCCCGCCGCCGCTGGAATATTCCGTGGAGGCGCCCGCGCGGCGCTGGGTGAAACCCGTCGGCATCGGTGTTCTCGTCCTCGCGCTTCTGCTCGGCGGCGCCTATGCCGTGCTGCCAGGCGGGCCGCTAGGCGGACTGGTCGGCGGCGACAGCGCGCCCGCCCAGCCGGAGCCGAAGGCGGATTCCGTCGCCGGCGCGGCACCCGATCCGGCGACGCCGCCGGCTCCTTCGCCGGCGCCCGAAATTGCCGCCAACACGACGGCCCCGCAGCCGGAGCCCGCAAACCCAGAACCGGCGCCGGAGGCCTCTGCCTTCGCGCCCGCCCCCGCCGAGCCGGGCGTGCCGCGCGTCACCGACGTCAAGGTCGCTATCCTGAACGGCGCGTCGGCCTGGCGCGTCGAGCCGCTCTCCGGCTTCGACGCCGACCCTGACGGCGCGCCGGTGATGGCGGTCGCGCAGGACAAGAGTTCGCCGCTTCTGGTTTCGCTCTATTGCGACACGCCGGAGCTGATGGTGTTCCGTGTCGCGTTCGGCGCGGATCCGGACACGTTGCGGCGCGAGCTCGCGGAGCGCGGGCAGCTCGACGGCGTCCAGCGCCAGAGGATCCAGGTCAAGACGGACCGCAACGAGGGCTTCGCCGGCGATTTCCTGGCGCTGACGCAGCACAGCTGGGGCATCCGGCTGGCGCCCGACAACATCGAGACGCTGCGCGCCGGCAAGGAGATCGAGATCTCGGTCAACGATTCGCCGACGGGCACCGTGTCGCTGAGCGGTGCGACGCCGGCGATCGACGAGGCGCTCGCGGGCGCTTCCTGCCGGTAGCCGCTTTCAGCCGCGGCCGCGATAGGGCGCGACGCCCTGGTCCGGCAGCCAGACATGCTCCGGAACCGGACCGGTCTGCCAGAACACGTCGATCGGGATGCCGCCGCGCGGATACCAGTAGCCGCCGATTCTCAGCCAGTGCGGGTCCAGCAGCGCGGTGAGCCGCTTGGCGATGTCGATCGTGCAGCCTTCATGGAAGGCACCGTGGTTGCGGAACGACTGCAGGTAGAGCTTCAGCGACTTGGATTCGACCAGCCAGTCGCGCGGCACGTAGTCGATCACCAGATGCGCGAAATCCGGCTGCCCGGTGACGGGACAGAGCGACGTGAACTCCGGCGCCGTGAAGCGCGCGACATAGAGCGTGTCGGGATGCGGATTGGGCACGCGATCCAGGACGGCCTGGTCGGGGCTCTCCGCGACCTTCACGTCACGGCCCAGTTGCAGCGTGTCGTCGGTCATGGCTGACCTCCTTCAGCGGGGTTCGAGCAGCGTCTGGCTCCTTCTGTCGAACCGCCAGCTGGCAAAGCCTTTCAGTTCCGTGCCGCCCCACCAGCGGTCGATGCCGTTGGTGGCGACGTGGTCCTGCGCGCCGGACAGGATGTCCTCGCCCATGTCGGTGAGGCTGAGCGGCGCCATCACATATTCTGCATGAACTTCGGAATCGGCGTGCGAGTAGCGTGCATGCAGGCCGCTGACCAGCGGGAAGTCGCAGAACGCGAGCGAATCGATGATGGCATAGAACGGCCAGGTGCCCATGAAGGGCGCGTCCTCGGCCTCGCGCGCCTGGCGGAACAGCGCCGCCGGCGACAGCTCGTCCATGCCGACGGCGTCGAGCAGCCGCATCTCGGTGCGGTTCAGTCCCGTGCCGGGTTGCGGCAGCTCCTCCAGGAACCGGGCGAGGGCGTCCTGCAGGAACGGGAACCCCTTGATCGGCTTGGCGGCGCGGCGGGCGATCGGCTCGGGCGTCGGGGCGGTCAGCTCGCTCCAGATCGTCGAGGCGGTCTGGAGCAGGGCCGGGCTCACGCGCACGCCGTCGATGGCGAAGCGCATCACCGTATCCGGGCGCTCCTGCTCGAAGAAGCTGTCCGCCTGCACGAGGACGATGCCCTTGCTGCGCTCCTCGCGGGCAAAGAAGTCAAGCACCTGAACGAGTTGCAGCTGATCGTAGAGATCGTGCTCGAACCAGAGCTCGATGCGGTCGAACTCTGCGTGGCGGCGCATCACGGCGTCCCGCTCGGCGAAGGTGGCCGCGATCGTGTCCTGATCGAACTGGAACTGCGCGGCGAGATGCGCGGCCCGCACGGCCGACACCGCCTCGAGCGTATCGAGCGCCGGCAGCGGACCGTCATGCAGCACGTCACGCCACGGCAGGATGATGGCGCGGCTGCCCGCGGCGGCAAGCAGGTCGGCGGTCTGGTCGCCGTTGGTGATGAGGAGTGTCGTCATGCCGTCTTCATCTTCCGATGCGAGACGGAACGCAACAGGCGTCTCGCCGTCGCGGGCCGCACGGGGCCGCCGTCTCCGCCATTGCCCAGAGTTTCTCGCGCATCCCCTTCCGCCTTGCCGCGCGGCAGGCTAGAAGCTGCCAGAGTTGAGCCGAACCGTCCGAAAACAAGGATTTCCGCATGACCGCCATCATCGATATCACCGCCCGCCAGATCCTCGACAGCCGCGGCAATCCGACGGTCGAGGTCGACGTCCTGCTGGAGGATGGTTCGCTCGGCCGCGCCGCGGTTCCGTCGGGCGCCTCGACCGGCGCGCATGAGGCGGTGGAACTGCGCGACGGCGACAAGTCCCGCTATCAGGGCAAGGGCGTGCTGAAGGCGGTCGAGGCCGTCAATGGCGAGATCTTCGACGCGATCGGCGGCATGGAAGCCGAGGATCAGGCGATGATCGACGGCACGATGATCGATCTCGACGGCACGCCGAACAAGGCGCGCCTCGGCGCCAATGCCATTCTCGGCGTCTCGCTGGCGCTGTCCAAGGCCGCGGCCGAAGCCGCCGGCCAGCCGCTCTACCGCTATGTCGGCGGCGTCAATGCCAAGGTCCTGCCGGTGCCGATGATGAACATCATCAATGGCGGCGCCCATGCCGACAACCCGATCGATTTCCAGGAGTTCATGATCCTGCCGGTCGGCGCGCCGACGCTGGCCGAGGCCGTGCGCTGGGGCTCGGAAGTGTTCCACACGCTGAAGAAGGCACTGAAGGACGCTGGCCACAACACCAATGTCGGCGACGAAGGCGGCTTCGCCCCGAACCTGCCGTCGGCGACGGCCGCGCTCGATTTCGTCGCCAAGTCGATCGAGAAGGCCGGTTTCCGCCTCGGCGAGGACATCTATCTGGGCCTCGATTGCGCCGCGACGGAGTTCTTCAAGGACGGCAAGTACCACTACGAGGGCGAGGGCGTCGTCCGCACCATCGAGCAGCAGATCGACTATCTCGCCGATCTCGCCTCGAAGTTCCCGATCATCTCGATCGAGGATGGCATGAGCGAGGACGACTGGGCCGGCTGGAAGGGCCTGACCGACAAGATCGGCAACAAGGTGCAACTGGTTGGCGACGATCTCTTCGTCACCAACACCAAGCGCCTGTCGCAGGGTATCAAGAGCGGCACCGCCAACTCGATCCTGGTCAAGGTCAACCAGATCGGCTCGCTGACCGAGACGCTCGATGCGGTCTCGATGGCGCACCGCGCCGGCTACACCGCCGTCATGTCGCATCGTTCGGGCGAGACCGAGGACTCGACCATCGCCGATCTCGCCGTCGCGACGAACTGCGGTCAGATCAAGACCGGCTCGCTCGCCCGCTCGGACCGGACCGCCAAGTACAACCAGCTGATCCGTATCGAGGAGCAGCTCGGCACGCAGGCGGAATACGCCGGCCGCAGCATCCTCAAGGGCTGAGGCGGATCCCCGCCTGCGCCGCGTGCGCAGGCGGGCTCCATTCAGGCCTCCGGCGCACGTCCCGCGCCGGAGGCCTTTTCTTTGCGGGTGCCTCGCCCTATGCCGGCCGGCCCGCCGGCTGCTGCTGCGTGATGCAGTGGATGTTGCCGCCGCCGAGCAGGATCTCGCGGGCGGCGATGCCGACGACGCCGCGATCCGGATGCAGCCGGCCAAGGATTTCAAGGGCCTCGCCATCCGTCCTCGGGTCGAGCAGCGGCATCACGACGAGTCCGTTGGCAATGTAGTAGTTGGCGTAGGACGCCGCGAGCCGGCCGCCGCCCCGCCGCTCGGCGCTGCCCTCGACGGCGTCGATGCCGCTCGCTTCCTCATCGGTCATGAAGAGCGGCCCCGGCATCGGGAGTCTGACGATATCGAGCGGCCGGCCACGCGCATCCGTCGTCGCCGTGAGGCGCGCATGGGCATCGCGCGAGATCTTGTATTGCGGATCGCTCGGGTCATCGCACCAGGTCAGCGCCACGACGCCGGGCCGGGCGAAGCAGGCGAGATTGTCGATATGTCCGTCCGTCTCGTCGTTGAACAGGCCGGAGCTCAGCCAGATCGTCTTCTCGACGCCGAGTCGTGCCCCGAGTTCGGCCTCGATCTCGGATCGCGACAGGCCGGGATTGCGGTTCGGGTTGAGCAGGCATTCTTCAGTCGTCAGCAGCGTGCCTTCGCCGTCGACATGGATGGCGCCGCCTTCGAGGATGAATGGCGCGCGGTAGCGTGGTGTCCGCTCGATCTCCAGGATCTTGGCGGCGACGCGGTCGTCCTGGTCCCAGGGCGAATAGAGCCCGCCCTCGAACCCGCCCCAGGCGTTGAAGCGCCAGTCATTGCCACGTAGCCGGCCATCGGCGTCGACGACGAAGCTCGGGCCGGTGTCGCGGCACCAGGCGTCGTTGGTGGTGGCCTCGACCAGGCGGACGGTCGCGGGCAGCCGCTGGCGGGCGTTCTCCCACTGGCCGGCCGAAACCAGCATGGTCACCGGCTCGGCCTCGGCGATCGCGGACGCGACGGCGGCGAAGGCGGCCTGCGCCGGCTTGGCGCCGAGGCGCCAATTGTCGGGCCGCTCCGGCCAGATCATCCAGGTTTCGGCATGCGGCTCCCACTCGGCCGGCATGCGGAATCCGTCGTCGCGGGGCAGGGTCGTCAGCGTCAATGCCATGGTAGCGTCTTGTTAACCTCGTGGGCCCGCGGCAGGGCGGGAATGCCTCGCCGACGCGGCTGTGCTACACCCACGCTACCAAGGACCTTCGACGGATCAAGCCATGCCGCTGCGCGCCCTCCTGTTCGACAAGGACGGGACGTTTCTCGACTTCGCCAAGACCTGGAACACCGCGACCGGCGCGGTGATCGCGACGCTGGCCGAAGGCGATTCCATCGTCGCCGGACGGCTTGCCGAGATCGTCGGCTACGACCTCGACGCCGGATCGCTGATCCCGACTTCGCCCTTCGTCGGCAGCTCGGTCGCGGACCTCAGCCCGCTCTGGGCCGTGGCGCTCGGACTGCCGGCCGAGGATGCCGGGTTCGACGCGCGTCTGCGCGGGCTGTTGCACGAGGCGACGCTGCACGCGGCGGCGCCGATCGGCGCGCCCGGCCTGATCTTCGAGAGCCTGAAGGCGGAGGGCTACGAGCTCGGCGTCATCACCAATGATTCCGAGACCGGCGCCCGCGCGCAATGCGAGCGCCTCGGCCTCGCGCACTGGTTCGAGGCGATCATCGGCTATGATTCCGGCCATGGCCGCAAGCCGGAGGCGGGCCAGATCGTCGCCTATATGGAGCGCTTCGGCCACAAGCCGGAGGAGACCGTCCTGATCGGCGACACGCTGCACGACATGCATGCGGCGCGCGCCGCCGGCGTCATGGGCATCGCGGTCGAGAGCGGACTGCTGTCGGCGGATTCGCTGGGCCCTCACGCCGATCATGTCATCAGCGATATCAGCTACTTGCCGGATCTTCTCAAGGCGATCAACTAGCCGATCGACGCGTGCCGGTGGCGGCCGTCCAGGGTCGTGAGGGCACCATAGAGCTCCGGCCTGCGGTCGCGGAACACGCCCCAGGAGCGGCGCTGATGGGCGATCGCGTCGAGGTCGAAGGTGGCGGTGAGCACCGTCTCGCTGCTGCGATCCGCCTCCGCGACCTTGGCGCCGGTCGGATCGGCGATGAAGGAGGAGCCGTAGAAGGTGATCTCGGTGCCGCTGAGGCCGCGTTCGGTGCCGATCCGGTTGGAGGCGACCAGCGGCATCAAATTGGCGCCGGCGTGGCCTTGCATGACGCGCTGCCAGTGCGCCGCCGAATCGAGCGAGGCGTCCTGCGGCTCCGAGCCGATCGCGGTCGGGTAGAAGAGGATCTCGGCGCCGGCGAGCGCCATCGCCCGCGCGCTTTCCGGGAACCACTGGTCCCAGCAGATGCCGACGCCGATGTTGCCGAAGCGCGTCGGCCAGACCCGGAAGCCGGTGTCGCCGGGGGAGAAATAGAATTTCTCCGTATAGCCCGGCCCGTCCGGAATGTGGCTCTTGCGATAATTGCCGAGCACGCCGCCATCGGCGTCGACGATGGCGATGCTGTTATAGGCGGTCTGGCCGGCGCGCTCGAAATAGCTGACCGGCAGCACGACGCCGAGCTCGGCCGCCAGCCCGGCGAAATGGGCGATCAGCGGGTTGCCGTCGAAGGGCAGCGCCAGGTTGAAATGGTCGTGGAACTGGTCCTGGCAGAAATAGGGGGTCTCGAACAGTTCCTGGACCAGGATGATGTTGGCGCCATCGGCGGCGGCCCGCCGGACGAGCCTTTCGGCGCGGGCGATGTTGCCGCGGCGATCCCAGTCGCATTCCATCTGCGTCGCGGCGACGGTGACCTGGCGCATGATCGATCCTTCTCCGGGGCGGTGAGGCGAATGAGGACGATCCGATAGGGCGCGATCCACCGCCGATCGTCAAGTCGGCCATGGCCCGGACCCTGGCGTTGCGCCCGCCGAGCCGCGCGGCCGGCGTTGAGGCGGCGTACAACCATGGATTTACCACCCTGCGTCACAGTTGCATGGGTTGCGAGATAATGCTGGCGCCTGTCGAATGCGCGAGGCTACTCTCAGCGCACAAGTTTCGTCGGCCCGTCCCAGGGGCCATTGGAAGAAAGCTCCGTCAGGGGCGGGGGATTATCGCTTTGTGCACATCGCTTCTCTATCGTGACGCAGCCGATCGCGCCTATCTGGGCCGCACGCTGGAACTCAGCATCGAGCTGCCCTACCTGATCTCGCTGTTCCCGCGCGATTTCGCCTTGTCGTCGACCGTCGAGGGCCATCCCGCGCTCGAGTGGACAATGCGCCACGCCGTCGTGGCCGTCACCATGCCGTCGGTGCCGCCGGCTCCGGGCAAGGGCTTCGCCCCCGGCGACCTCAAGGTCATCGAGGGTCTCAATGACGCCGGCCTGACCTTCTCGGTCCAGTCCTATCCGAAGGCCGCCGGTCCGCAGGCGCCGGTCGACGCGAGCGAGGCCGCTCTGGCGGCGGAGGATCTCGGCGCCTGGGTGCTCGGCCAGTTCGCCACCGTCGCCGAAGTGAAGGCAGCGCTCGACAAGCAGGCTGTGCTGCTCGCGCCGGTGCCGATCCTCGGCAACATCCCGATGCCCTTCCACTATTCGGTCCATGACACGACCGGCGCCAGCCTGGTGATCGAATTCCACGAGGGCGTCCGCACCGTCTACGACAACCCCGTCGGCGTGATGACCAACGCGCCGCAGTTCTCGTGGCACCTGACCAATCTCAACAACTACGCCTTCCTGAACAACGTCGATCACTCGACGGGCCAGTTCAACGGCTTTGACGTGGCGCAGCCCGGCTCGGGCATCGCCAAGGCGGGCCTGCCCGGCACGGACACGTCGGTCGATCGCTTCATCCGTGCCGCCTACTACGCGCAGTTCGCCGAGAAGCAGACCGATGCCGACAAGGCCGTTCAGATGGTCGCGCACATCATGAACAATTTCGATCGTCCGCGCGGCATCACGATCGATCCGCCCAATCAGGGCAGCGGCCACCTCCATGTCGAGGGCCACGAGATCACCACGATCCCGACGGAATCGACCAGCTGGACCAGCCTGACCGACCTGGAACGCCGTCGCTTCTACATCCGCGACAGCGGCGGCATGAACTATGCCTGCTTCGACCTGCAGGCGCTCGGTTCCGTGACTGCCTTCCAGACGAAGCCGATGGCCAAGCTCGCGCCGGCCGTGACGGACGCCAGCGCAGCCCTGACGGCCGCGGCCTGAGCCTACTTCTGATCGAAGCATCGCCGCCCGTTGGCTCCCGAAGGGGGCAGCAGGGCGGCGATGTCTTTTCCGGCTGCGCCGGCCTGAACGCTTCCGGTCAGCCCTCGTCCGGCTCGGCGAGGCGCTGGAGGATGGCCCGATAGGGCGTCATCAGGCGCTCGTCGTCGAGCGCATCGTCGTCGTTCCAGCTCGCCACCACGCAGTGCACGCGACCGTCGTGCCCGACCAGTCGGGTGGAGAGGTTCAACACCCCGATCTCGGATCCGCCCTTGTAGGCGACGCGCCGACAGCGCGGGGCATCCGCCACGCCGGGATTGATCGAGACCGCCGGCAGCGCCGCCGTTCGGTCGAGCAGGGCGCAAAGCTCGCGGGCGGTCAGGAACCACTCCACTGAGTGGGTCGCGTTCGGGCTGATCGCGGTCGGCAGCAGCGCGCCGGCAATCTGCTTCACGGTCGCGCGCCGGGCCTCGGTGTCGGCCGTCTTCCAAGTCTCCCGCAACTTTGCATTCGTTTCGGTCTTCAGCGTGAAGAACTCGCGCGTCGTCAGGAACGGCGCGTCGGTGGCTGTCACGTCTTCGACCGCGTCGCGGCCGACCAGCGCGATCAGCGCGTCCGTCGCGGTGTTGTCGCTGATCGAGATCATCAGATTGGCGAGCGTCGCGACGGTGACGGGCGTTCCGGCCGGCCAGTCCTGCAACTGTCCGGTCGGCAGCGATTTCCATGCCGCGTCGAGCGGCACGACGGTGTCCCAGGCGAGCCGGCCCGCCGAAATGGCCTCGTCCAGCGCGGCGAGGATCGCGAGCTTGGCCGCGGACCCGACGGCGAACGGCGTGTCGGCATTGCGGGCGATGACCTCGCGGCCATCGCTCAGGACCAGCAGCGCCGTCTCTCCCGGTAGCGCACGGATGGTCGCGGCATGGTCGTTGATCTCGCCCGCGATCTCCGGCGCGCCGAACCAGAGGCCGGCGATGCGGCCCGTGCCGTCGAGCGTGATGCTGGCGGGGATGGCGGCGCGCTCCAGGCGGATCCGGAAGCCGCCATCGGCTTTCGGCTCGATCGCCTGGAGGGCGCCGTATTGCGCGCGCAGCCCGGCGATCAGGCGCCCCACTTCTGCGGCCGGCACGGCGGCGAGGAAGCTCGACGTGAAGCGGTCCGGAGCCGGTTGATCCGTCTTCAGCAAATGCTCGAGCGTGGCCGCCGGCGTTTCGGCCCTCGCGCTGACGGGAGCGAACCCGGCCAGCAGGCCGACACAGGCGACCATCGTGAAGAGGCGTCCCAACAGGCCCATCATGCTCCCCTCCCGGTATTGGACACCGGCAGGGTGCGCCGATCCGTCCGTCGTTGCCTGGCAGCCGTCCATGGCGGCGGCGCGCCGCCCGCGCTATCCTCGATCGAAGGGAACGGCGCCTCGGCTCCGCCGTTGGCTGGAATGCAAGGGAGTAGCGCCATGGACACGTCGACCGTCAAGACCCTGAGGCTCATCGATCCGAGTCTGGTGAAGGGCCAATGCTATGTCGACGGCGCCTGGGTGGGCGAGGGATCGATCCCCGTCACCAACCCCGCGACGGGCGATGTCATCGGCATGGTGCCGAATTTCGGCGCTGACGAGACGACGAAGGCGGTCGAGGCCGCCGCCGCGGCCTTCAAGAGCTGGTCCGCCAAGACGGCGAAGGAGCGTTCGAAGCTGGTCCGCCAGTGGTTCGAGCGGATCCGCGCCCATCACGACGACCTCGCCATGATCGTGACGTCGGAGCAGGGCAAGCCGCTCGCCGAGGCGAAGGGCGAGATCGACTACGCCGCGGCTTACGTCGAGTTCTACGCCGAGGAGGCGAAGCGGATCGCCGGCGAGACGCTGCCGAGCCATCGCGCCGATGCTCGCATTCTGGTGCTGCGCCAGCCGACCGGCGTGGTCGCGGCGATCACGCCCTGGAACTTTCCGGCCGCGATGATCACCCGCAAGGTGGCGCCGGCGTTGGCGGCGGGCTGCACGGTGGTGCTGAAGCCGGCGGGCGAGACGCCGCTGACCGCCCTGGCGCTGGCCGAGCTCGCAGACCGGGCCGGCATTCCGCCTGGCGTCTTCAACGTCGTCACCGGCAGCGCCAGCCAGATCGGCGGCGTGCTGACGTCGCATCCGGCGATCCGCCTCGTCAACTTCACGGGCTCGACCGAGATCGGCAAGCTCCTGATGCGGCAGGCGTCGACGACGGTGAAGAAGGTCGCGCTGGAGCTCGGCGGCAATGCGCCGTTCATCGTCTTCGACGACGCGGATCTCGATGCCGCTGTCGAGGGCGCGATGATCTCCAAGTTCCGCAACATGGGCCAGACCTGCGTCTGCGCCAACCGCATCTATGCCCAGGCCGGCATCCATGACGCCTTCGTCGCGAAGCTGACGGCGGCCGTCGAGAAGCTCCGGGTCGGCAATGGCGCGGAGCCGGATATCACGCAGGGGCCGCTGATCAACGACAAGGCGGTGGCCAAGGTCGAGGAACACCTCAAGGACGCGACCGCCAAGGGGGCGACGATCGCGGTTGGCGGCCATCGCCACGAGCGGGGCGGCACTTTCTTCGAGCCGACCGTTCTGACCGGGGCGACGCGCGACATGCAGATCGCGCGCGAGGAGACGTTTGGGCCGATCGCGGCGGTGTTCAGGTTCGAGACGGAGGAGGAAGTCGTGAAGGCGGCCAACGATACCGAGTTCGGCCTTGCCGCCTATTTCTATTCGCGCGACATCGGCCGCATCTTTCGGGTCGGCGAGGGGCTCGAATACGGCATCGTCGGCATCAATTCCGGCGTGATCTCGACCGAGCTGGCGCCGTTCGGCGGCGTCAAGGAGAGCGGCAACGGCCGCGAAGGCTCGCATCACGGCATCGATGAATTCGTCGAGAAGAAATATCTTCTCGTCGCCGGCCTCGATCGGTAGCCGCCATGTCGAAAGCGGTCCGCTGGCAGAGCTGGGATGGCGAGGGCCTCGAGCACATGGTGTTCAGCGACCGGCCGACCGGCGCGGTCGCCGAGGGCGCGCTGATTTCGGGCGGCGACGCACGTTTCGCCGCCCGCTACGAACTGACCTGTCATCCGAACGGGTTGGTGGCTCAGGCGCGCGTCGCCGTCGTCGGCGGGCCGTCGATCTCCCTGCAATCGGACGGCGACGGGCTCTGGCGCAACAGCGAGGGCAAGCGCGTGCCGGCGCTGGTCGGCGCGCTCGACGTCGATCTCTCGGCCAGCCCCGTCACCAACGCGCTGACCATCCGAAGGCTGCGCCTGGAGGAGGGCGAGGCGCGCGAGATCACCGCCGTCTATGTGCGCTTCCCCGATCTCGAGATCGGGCTCGACCATCAGCGCTACACCTGCCTCGAGGCGGGCCGCCGCTATCTCTACGAGGCGGTCGACGGCACGTTCCGCGCCGAGATCGAGACGGAGGAGAGCGGGCTGGTGACGCTCTATGACGGGCTGTTCCGCCGGGTGCCGTGAAAGCCGTGCACGACGACATCGTGGCTCCCTCTTCACCTCTCCCATGGGGAGGTCGGAACGAAGCTCCGGGTGAGGGGCAGGGAACCCGCCGGAGAGGATTTTGCCCCTCACCCGCCGGCCTCCGGCCGTCGATCTCACCCTCGGGGAGAGGTGAACAGGAGCGGTCCTAGGTCGGGCGCCAGGCGCGGCCCAAGAGCCTCGCCATCAGCGCCCTCGAGGCGTCGCGCGGGGCGAAGGCGAGCATGGCCATGCGCGGCTCGGCGACCGCCGTCCGCTCCGGCATCGGTCCCGCCGAGCTCCTTGCGTTTCGAGCCTGAAAATTTCGCTGCCGTTTCATCGCGCCTCTCATGGCGCGGATCCTAGGCCGGCTCCGTCTCAGCGGGATGACAGGGCGCGCAGGTGGACCTAGGCGTCGGCCACCTTGCCGTCCTCGCCGAGCGGGTCGTAGGTGCCGAAGGTCCATTCATAGCCCTCGAGGTCGCGGCAGGAATATTGCCGCGATCCATAGTCCGTATCCTCCAGCGGGCGCGTCACCTTGGCGCCGCCGGCAATCGCCTTGTCGTGATGGCCATCGACGAAACGGACGGAGAGATAGAGGCCGCCGGCGCCGCCGCTCGCCGTGCGGCCGCTCGCCACGATCTCCGGGCTGAAGCCGCCGACCATCACCATGTCGACGCCGAAACGGAGCTCGGCATGCAGGAGCTCGCCGTCCGGCAGCTCGTGCATCGTCGTCAGCTCGAAACCGAAAGCCTTGACGAGAAAGCCGATTGCCGCGCGCGGATCGCGATAACGCAGCACCGGGAAGATGTGGGAAGAATGGACCATGCCGAAATTTCAGCCTCCTGCTTAGGCGCGGATCTGGGGGGCGGCCGCCTGGGCGAGAGCCTGCTCGAAGACATCCTCCGGCTGGCAGCCGGAGAGGGCGGAGCGCCGGTTGAACACGAAGAACGGCACGCCGCTGATGCCGCCCTGCGCCGCGTCGAGCGCCAGCTGGCGGGTGATCGCCAGTTCCTCGGCGTCGGTCGCGAGCTGGCGCGCTTCCTCGGTGGTGAAGCCGTGCCGGGCGGCGATGGCGGCGAGAATCTCGGGGTCGGCGACGTTCCGCGCGTCCATGAAATGCGCCCGGAACAGCGCCATGGCGAGCGCCTCCTGAGTGCCCTTCTCGAGCGCGTGGCGGATCAGCGTGTGCGCCGCCGCCGTCGGGCGCTGGCGCGGCTGCTTCGAGAGGTCGAGCGCGATGCCGGTCTTGCGCGCCTCGGCCTCGACGCGCGCGAACATGGCGGAGGGATCGCCGCCGAAGCGCTTGCTGAGCTTCTCGGCGACGTCGATGCCTTCCGGCGGCACGTCGGGGTCGAGGAAGAACGGGTGGTGGACGATGCGGGCGGCGGCGCCGGTCCTGGCGAGCACCTTCTCCAGCCGGGCGACGCCGATGAAGCACCAGGGGCACACGATGTCGGTCACGACGTCGATCTGGAGGTCCGGCATTTACATTCTCCCACTGCGTGGTAAGGCCGCGTCAACCAATCGGAAATGAACGTCAGCTATACCAAGACTGCGTGACCGAGGACACAGGCGCGGCAACGCATCGGTGCTATGGCTCCCCGGCGATTTGATTCCATTCTCAGGATAAAACCATGCGTATCGCTTTCGCGGCGTTCTTCGGTCTGATCTTCGGCGGCATTGTCGGCGTCGGTACCGGCGTCGGAATCGGCATGCTGCTGCAGCGCATCGTCAATGTCGGTTGCAGCGGCGGCGACTGCGCCTATTTCGTCATGTTCTGGGCCGGCATCGGCCTGGTGATCTGCGCGCTGCTCGGCGCCATCCTCGCCGGCATCATGAGCCGCGACAACATCCGCGCCAGCCTGCCGCGCCACTCCTGAGCCCGCTTCGGCGCCTCAGGCGTCGTCGAAGGCGGGATGATACTGGACCGCGCCCGCGGGAATCGCGGGCGTTTTGCCGTCCTGCGGTGCCAGCGCTAGCGCCATGAAATATTCCGGCGGCACGCCCGCATAGGTCAGGCGCGGATCGGCGCGGAAGCCGAAGCGCCCGTAGAACGCCGGATCTCCGACCAGCACGCAGCCGCCTGCACCGAGCGCCGCCAGCCGTGCCAGGCCCGCCTCGATCAGGGCGCGCCCGATGCCGCGTCCCTGCAGCCCCGGCTGCACCGCGACCGGCCCCAGCCCGTACCAGCCTTGCTCCTTGCCATCGACCTCGACGGGGGAGAAGGCGATGTGGCCCACCAGCTTGCCGTCTGCCTCCGCTACCAGCGAGAGCGTCAGCGCTCCGGCGTCGCGCAGGGCGCCGACCAGCCTTGCCTCGCCCTGATTGCTGTGCGGATGGCCGAGGAACGCGGCGTCAACCAGGGCTTTGATCGCGGCATAGTCGGCTGTGGTTTCGTCTCTGATGATCATTTGGGCAAACTAGCAAGTCTTTGCCTATGGCAACAAGTCTATTTCGTTTTCAATTTTGAAACAATGAACTCGAATATTGGCAATTAATATTTGAGTAAATACTTGTTGTGCGCTGCAAAAGGCAGCGTTAGTAATTGTCGAAGCTGAAGAGAAAGCGAATTCGTCTGATCGTATTGGGTGCGGTTATGACTGGATTGCTGTGCATGAACGGACGCTGCGACGTGAACAAACCTATCAAGAGCCAGCTCGAGCCGGTTTTTCCCACGCAAACCAAAGCGACACTCCGAATGGTGCTGGGTGGCGCCAGCGATCGCGCCGTTCTTGCTGCCGGGCCGCTGGCGCATCTCGTCACCTTCACCGACGAGCTGTTCTGCAGCGATGGCACGATCCGCGACGTCTATCCCGTGATCGCTGTCGCGGCCTCCGCCGCGGCCAATGCCGAAGTCGAGGCGGCGATCGCCGCGCTGGCGAAGTTCGCGACGATTCCCGCGCCGCCGGTGATCCGCATCGAGCGCGACCAGGACGGCATTGCCGCGCTCATCCAGACGGTGCTCCAATCCGGGCTCGGACGGATCTCGAACCATGCGCGCACGATGGCGGCCGAGCTCGTCATGCTCCGGCGCGAGCGCGAGACCCTGTTCGAGAATTTCCGCGTGCTGGAGGACGCCTTCCGGGCCCGCAACTGGGAGCCGGCCAGCGAGATCTTCGCGCATGACGCCTTCGTCGATCCGAAGGACGAGGGCATCGGCCGCCTGATGCGCGAAAGCTGGGTGGAGCAGCTTCTTCCCGTCTCGAGCTTCGGCGTCTCCGGCTTCGCGCTGCATTTCCGTGATGTCGCCAAGGGGGCCGGCGAGGTCATCGTCACGCTCGACTATGTCGAGAGCGGCGAGGGCGTCGCCGAATGGCTGGTGCCCTTCTCCGATCTCTCCGCCGGTTGGAACTTCTTCTCGCTGCCCAAGGCCTGCGACGGCAGCCCGCGCACGCTGCGGCTGCGCGTCTCGGCCAATGGCGCCGAGCCGCCATCGCCGTCGCTCGGCCATCCGATCGCCAGCCATCGCTATGCCGCGCGCTCGCGCTCGCTGCACGGCGATCTCGATCACCGGCCGCTGGCGATGAAGATCTATGCCGGCGTGCCCGGCGTACGGCCGACGGCGCTGCCGAACTCGATCGCGCCGAGCGCGCTGATGAGCGGGCGACGGATCGAGGATTACCGCCTGCCGCTCGACGCGCTGCGCGCCGTCGCCGACGTCTCGGTCAGCCCGATCGTGCCCGATTTCCAGACCATCCGTTTCCTCGAGCACGAGGATGCGATCGTCTGCCACCCGCTGCCGGCCGGAATCTCGGCCGGCGCCATCGCCAATGTCGTCGCGCCCGGCACGGTGCGCTTCGCGGCGCGCGCCACGATCGACCATCCCGATGGCAAGCCGGCGCGGGTCGGCTTCCTGCTGGCGCCGAGCGCCGCCAATCTGCGTTCCGAGATCGCCGTGCTGGAGCGCGAGGGCGCCGCGCGCCGCTCCGCCTATTTCAGCGGCTGGCGCGACGTGGTGGCCGGTGAATCGGCCAGCATCAACATCATGCTCGACAGCCCGATCCAGCGGACGATGAACCTCGTCGTGCTGAGCCGCGCCAAGGAGGATTCGGTCGATTTCTCCTGGCTCAAGGTGTTCGACTTCCGCCTGGTCCGCCACTTCGACGTCGAGGCGCGCGGGGAGGCGGTCCATGCATAGCGTGGTCCTGGATCGCGAGGGCACCGATCTCGTCGGCGGCGAAGCGGCGGATCTCGTCGTCATCGCCATGCCCCTCTATGGCCATGCGGCGCTGGCGATCGAGGCGCTCGAAACCGCCTTCGCCTCGCAGACGAGCTGCCGGATCGAAGTCGTCGTCTCCGTCGATGGCGATCCGCGTCGCGAGGTCTTCGACGCGCTGACGCTCTACGCGGCGACGCGGCCGGAGCTGCATGTCATCTTCGGGCCGAATGCCGGTCCCGGCGGTGCTCGCAACCGGGCGATCGACTTCATCGTCGGGAACCTGCCGGATGCGAAGGCCGTCTATTTCCTCGATGCCGACAACCGCGTGCTGCCGACCACGATCGAGACGCTGTATCAGCGCCTTGTCGAGGCGCAGTGCGGCTGGGTCTACACCAACATCGACACGTTCTCGGTGCGCTGGGGCGCGCATTACGGCGACCGTTACTCGCGGCTGACGCATTGCGTCTCCGACAATATTTGCGACACCGGCTCGATGATCTCGATCGACGTCTTTCGCGCCGGCGTGCGCTTCGACGCCGATCGCCAGAACGGCTTCGAGGACTGGGAGTTCTGGCTTTCCTGCATCGAGGCGGGCTTCGTCGGCGCGCCTTGCCACGATACGGCGTTCGAATACCGCCTCCGGGCCGAGAGCCGCTTCAAGGAGGCGAACCGCGACCGCGCCGCCTCGGTCAGCTTCCTGCGCCGTCGGCACAAGGCGCTGTTCCGCCGGTCGACCCTCGTCGACTTCGAGCACGAGGAATGCCCGCGCTATGCTTTCCTGAGGACCGGCGACGGCGCCATCGGCTGCTTCACCGATCCGACCAAGCCGGCGTCCGAACTCGACTTTGACGAGGCGATCCGGGCTTTCTGGGGCAGCGCCGCCGAGCCGGACAACGTCCATTTCCCGCCCTTCCTGGCGGCGGCGAGCGGCGAGACGCTGAAGCTTCTGAAGCAGTCGCGGCTCTGGCCGAACCTGCTCATGCATCTCGAGCGCGCGACGGAGGCGGCGAATGTCGTCTTCGTGCAGATCGGCAACGCGACCGCCGAGCGCGGCATCGACATCGAGGTGCAGCCTTCCGGCTATGTCCGCAAGGGACGGGCCGACCTGGTCTTCGTGTCGTCGACGATCGTGCGCGACGCGATCCAGAACGACGCGCTGGGCTGGCTCGGCTCGATCGCCTCGGACCAGATCTGGCCGACCGTCGCCGTGGTGAAGGTCCGCTTTCCCTTCCCCGGCGCAGCCCCCAAGCGTTCCTCCGCGACGCCGGAGCAGTCGCTGATTAACCTCGTGCAGACGATCGCCACCAGCCCGCTGAAGTCGATGGCGGATCGGCGCTGGACCTGGCGCGGCGCGCGGCTGCCGGCCTTGTCCGAGCTCTACAAGCAGTTGCGCACCGAGGTCGGTGGCGCGCCCGTGCTGCCGCTCGGCCAGGCCCGCGACGGCAAGCGCACGCTGGCGCTGCTGGTGCCGAACGCCTCGTTCGGCGGCGCCGAGAAGGTCGCCTTCGCGGCGGCGCGCGAACTCAAGGCGGAGGGATACGAGACCCATCTCTTCGTGCTCGGCTCGGCCCGCATGGACGTGCTCGACGAGTTCGACGGCGCGTTCGACCACATCCATTTCTGGAAGGCGGGCATCCCGGCCTGGGGTGGCTCCAACCGCTTCCTCGGCCAGGACTTCATCGCCGAGCATCACGACATCGACTGGAACGCGCTGAAGGGTCTGCTTTCCGGCTTCGACCTCATCATCAACAACCACGTCATGGCGGTGCATCCGCTGATGGCGCGGTTGCGATCCGAGGGGGCAAGGACCGCCTGCTACCTGCACGTCGTCGACGAGACGCCGCTGCGGCGCCCGGCCGGCCAGCCCTTCGCGGCGATCGCGCACGAGCATTGCTACGACGCGTTCCTGGCCTGCTCGGAGCAGCTCAAGGTCTATCTGCACAGCTATGGCGTGCCGCTGGAGAAGATCTTCGCGGTCGCCAACGCGCCCAGCATCTCGGTGAAACCGAAGATGATGGCGGAGATCGCCGAGCACCGGCAGCAGCGGGCGCCCGACGCGCCGCTGAAAGTCCTCTATATGGGCCGCTTCGAGCCGCAGAAGGGCATCGACCGCATCCATGCAGCGCTGCAGGACCTGCGCGCCCGCGGCGTGCCGTTCGAGGCGCTCGCGGTCGGCGGCGAGATCCTGGCCGAGCAGCCGAGCTCCTGGACCGGCAAGCTCAAGGAAATCGGCGTCGCCGTCCGTCCGCCCGTTTTCGGCGGGCGCGAAATCGCCAGCGTGCTCGCCTGGGGCGACATCCTGATCATGCCGTCGCGCTGGGAAGGCGCGCCGCTGATGATCGCGGAGGCGCAGCTGGTCGGCTGCGTGCCGGTCGCGACCGCCGTGGGCGCCGTGGACGAGCTCGTCACGGACGGCCGCGACGGCATCCTGATCGAGGGGGAGGCGGATCTGAAGATCGTCGCCGACCTCGCCGCAGCGGTCGAGGCGCTCGCCCGCGATCGCGGCCTGCTCGGTCGTCTGCGCGACGGCGGCCTGTTCACGGCGTCGGGTCGTTCCTGGGCGGCATCGTTCGGCGCCTTTGTCGAATGGTGCGACCAGGCGGTGACACCCACCCCGCGGATCGTCGCCCGCGCACCGCGCCGGGCGGCGCAGACAACCAACAACGAGATTGAGGTTTCGGCCGTCGCCTGACGACGCCGGGACAAGAGGAGAGGTGCGTCTATATGCGTTCGCGGATCCTGGTCACGGGCATTCCCGGCCACTACACGAGGCTCGTTCGGAGCGCCAAGGGCGCGACGGTGCACTATGGCGAGCAGCAGCTGCAGCCGGAGAGCAAGGAAGCCTTCCTGCGCGAGCTGACCAACATCAGCAATACCGGCAACTACCTGATCGGCGAGGGCGCGCTGCGCGCCATGCCGTCGAACGCCACCCAGGTGCCGTTCTGGCACCTGCACAATGCCTGCACCAACGGCACCGGCCTCGACGAGATCAATTCCAATTTCGACATCTGCGTCTTCACGTGCGCCAACCTGCTGCGCAAGGGCCTCTCGGCGGATGCCGAGGCGCTCGTGCTGAAGAACCTCAACATGCCGATCGTCATGCTCGGCATCGGCATCCAGAACCGCGCCGACCTCGAGGAAGGGCTGCCCGAGGGCACGCAGAAGCTGCTCGACGTGCTGAAGGGCAAGGAACACTATTTCCTCACCCGCGGCCACGAGACGGCCGAGTTCCTGAAGTCGCGCGGCTTCTCCTTCGTGCGCCCGACGGGCTGTCCTTCGGTCTATTTCCTACCCGACAACATGCGCGCGGCGCTGAAGCGCCTTCCGGAGGTCAAGGTCGGCAGCGGCCGGACGGTGTTCTCGGGCTATCTGGGCGCGACCGAGGAAGCAGTCCGCGACGTCAATATGCTGAGCAAGCCGGAGAGCGAATCCTTCTACGTCGTGCAGGACGAGTTCCTGCATTTCGACATGAAGGTCGAGCCGAACCAGGACGGCCGGGTGTTCGATTCCACCTCGGGCCAGATGATCGGCGATCTCAAATACAAGGCGCAGGACCAGCTGCAGCGGAAGCTGAAGCTGCACACCTTCTTCGACACCAACCAGTGGCGCGCATGGACCTCGTCGATGGATTTCTCCATCGGCCGCCGCTTCCACGGCAACATCATCGCCCTGCAGTCGGGCGTGCCCGGCCTGATGGTGGCCGTCGATGACCGCATGCGCGAGATGTTGCGCTTCACCGGCCTGCCGTCGGTCGAAGCCTCGGCGCTCGAGGCGGCCAATGACCGGGCCGAGTTCGTCGCCGACCATCTCGCCGACCTCAACGTTCCGCAGGTGGTCGAGAAGTACAACGATCGCGAGAGCAATTTCCGCGCGACCTTGCGCGACATCGGCCTGAACTAGCCTTTCACGCCCGCCCGTTCCGACAGACCGGAGCGGGCAGGGCCGTTCTCAGCCCCTGGCCTTCCCCGCATTCAGAGGACGAGCGTCATGCGCATCTTGCTGACCGGCATCCCTTCCTATCTCCAGCGCACCGTCTCCGGCGTTTCCGGCGCCGCGGTCCGTCATCGGCCCTATTTCGACGACATCCTGACCAAGAAGAACGTCATCGATCAGGTCAAGAAGATCGCCAATACTGGCAATTACTTGATCGGCGAGGGCGCCGGCCATGCCTTGCAGGGCCACGACGTCACCTATGTGCCGTTCTGGCATCTCGCCAACAGCCTGTCGTCGCAGGACGTCTATGACGAGCTGGCGCGGACCTTCGACATCTGCGTCTTCGCCTCGGCGAACCTGCTGCGGCCGGGCCTCTCGGCCGATCTCGAGGCGCAGGTGTTCGAGAAGCTGAATCTGCCGGTCGTCGTAATGGGCATCGGCATCCAGAAAAAGGCGAACCTCCGCGACGACTTGCCGGCCGGCACGCAGAAATTCCTCGACGTGCTGCGCGCCAAGGAGAGCTATTTCCTGACGCGCGGCTACTTCACCTCGGAGTTCCTCAAGGAGCAGGGGATGAAGTTCGTGCGGCCGACCGGCTGCCCGTCGCTCTATTTCAACCCGAACGGCATGCGCCAGGCGCTGACCAAGATCGCCAATCCCGAGCTGGTGGAAGCGCAGAAGATCGCCTTCGGTGGCTATCTCGGCAGCGTCGCCGACACGATCGTCGACGCGCATGTGCTGCTGAAGCCCGACAGCACCGCGCACTACGTCATCCAGGACGAGGTGACCGTCTACAACATGAACATCGTCGGCGACGACCAGACGCTCGCCTACGACCCGCCGTCCGGCCGCCTGATCGCGCCGATGGAGTACAAGCACCAGGAGAAGTGGCAGCGCAAGAACGAACTGCACGTCTTCTTCGACACCAATCGCTGGCGCACTTGGGCCTCGCAGCTGGATCTGTCCTTCGGCCGCCGCTTCCACGGCTGCATCATCACCATGCAGGCCGGAATTCCCTCGCTGATGATCGCCGTCGACGACCGCATGCGTGAAATGCTGGAATTCATCGGCTTCCCGCATCTCGAGGCCGGCGTCTGGAACCGCGAGACGCAGAAGAAGGCGTATCTCAAGGAGTTCCTGTCGACGATCGACGCGCAGGCGTCGCTCGACCGCTACAATGCCTGCGAGTTGAATTTCCGCACCGCGCTGAACGACATCGGCATCAAGCAGGCCGCGCTCGCGCAGCCGGCGAAGGTCGCGCCGCCGGCGCCGACCCTCGCAGCCGCGGCACGGGCGCATGAGCCTGCGTAGCCGGACGCGCGCGCGCATCGCCCCGGCGCTCGTCGCCGGGGCGATGGTCCTGCTGACGGCGGGCTCCGGCGCCTCTGCCGCCGAGCTCGGCTTCAACCGGGTCAATCTCGGCTGGAAGAAGCCGGACGAGCGGCAGGACGTCATCGACGCGATGAAGCGGAGCGGCGTCGCCTCCGTGCGGCTGTCGCTGAGCGCGCCGGTCGAACCGAGCCTCGACGCCGTCCGCGCCGCGCATGCGGCCGGCTTGCGCGTGCTGCTGGAAATCTCGCTCAACAACCGCGCCTTCTATCCCGACGGCACCTCGCGGCGCTCGGCCAAGGGCAAGAGTTTCGACGTCTACCGCCTCTCCGACCTCGATCCCGAGCGCTATCGCACCGTGCTGCGCCAGACATTGGCAGAGCTGGACCGCCTCGGCGTCGAACTGGTCGGCATCGAACCCGGCAACGAGATCAACTGGGCCGGCTACAATGGCGACCTCGCGGTCAGCGCGGATGCCAAGGCGGCGCCGACCAAGAGTGATCCGACCAAGAGTGATCCGGCCAAGGTGGTGGAAGGGCTTGCGCGCTATGTCGACATCGTGCGGGTGACGCGCGAGGAGATGGCGGCGAGCCGACTGAACAAGAATGCCAAGCTGATCTCGGCCGGCCTTTCCGACATGCCGGTGCCGTTCTCGCGCCGCATCGGGCTGGAGATCGTGCCGGCGCCGGACTGGACCGCCCGCATGCAGGCGCTCGGGCTCGATGCGCTGGTCGATGCCTACGGCATCCATGTCTATCCCGGCAGCACCGGCACGCGCGCCCGCCGCGACGGCCTCGTTCGCGAGGCGTTGTCGTTCTGCGGGCCGGACGGCGCGGGCAAGCCGTGCTGGATCACGGAATGGGGCGTCGCCAACACCTCGCCGCGTTGCCCCATCGACGACAAGGTCCGCGCCGCGCAGGTGGAGCAGGTGCGCGCGATCATCGACGCCGATATCGCCGCCGGCCGCGTCGAGGCCGCCTACTATTTCGATTGGGACAGCGAGACGCCCTACAGCGTCTGGCGCTGCGGCAGCCTGTCTTCGGCCGGCCGCGCCGCCATCCGGCCGATGGCCGACTGATGTCCCGGTCCCCGGCATAACCTTCAGGGAGGACGGCGCATATGGCGCTCCGCACTATCGTCATCGGCGGCTCGAACACGGTCATGCAGCCGGGCTACTGGCCGAGCCTCCTGACCAGCATGGCGCGGCGCGGGCACGCGCTCGACGTCGTCGCCGATCTCTCGGTCGGCGGCACGACGTCGGGCTTCGGCCTGTTCCAGCTGAAGTCGCATCCGGGCCTCGCCGAGGCCGACCTGCTGATCATCGAGTACGCGCTGAACGACGCCTTCGTCTATGGCGACGAGCGGCGGCCGTTTCGCCACTGGGCCCGCTTCTACGAGGGCATCATCCGCCATGCGCTGGAGCTGAACCCGTCGCTGCGCGTCGTCTCGCTCGTGTTCGGCGCCCGCGGCGGCACCTATGTCAGCGCGGTGCCGTCGATCGACGCCGGCATGCACTACATCTCCGATTGGTACGAGACGTCGGTGATCAACGTCTCGCGCAGCCTGATGCGCCGCTTCGGACGCGAGGTCGTGACCGATCCCGCCTTCTATTCCGACCAGGGCCACTATGCGCGCCCGATCGCCACCTCCATCGTTTCCGACATCGTGGCGGATGAGCTGGAGCGGGTTCTGAGCCTGCCGGTACGGCCGCGCGCCCTGCCGGTGGCGGTCGATCCGCATCATTTCGCCGGCGCCAGCATCATCGACGCGAAGACGCTGGTCGAGACCTGCGGCCTGCCGGCGCGCGAATACAAGAACCGCCGCTTCGCCGCCACGACCGCCGATCTCGGCGGCCACCGGCTGAAGCTCCAGTTCGAGAAGGGCAGGCCGCTCGCCTTCTCCTATGTCTGCTCGCCCGAGATCGGCGCGCTGCAGGTGACGATGGGGGGCGAGACGGTCGAGGCGGCGATGCTGAAGGGCGGCGTGCGCGACGGAAATTTCAAGTTCCTGCTCTCGATGCTGAGCTGCGAATTCCTCTATCCCGGCCCCGCGCTGCTGCAGGAGCCCGCGAGCCTCGCCTGCACGATCGAGGTCGCGCGCGGCGCGCCGCGTCCCAACCGGCACTTGCCGAAGGATAATGTCACGCATGGCGCATGGGACCCGGCCGCGCAGACCGCGCTGCCGTTGCTCGGCATGCTCTATACGGGAACGTTGAAATCCTGCGTCGCCGAGGCGGTCGAGAGAGACAGGCCTCAGCCGGTGGCGGCGAGCGTCGAGCGGGTTGCGGCAGCCCCCAGCATCTGAGCCATGATCGCGCGCTGGCGCGCCAGGCAGCGGTCGAGCGCGTAGCGCTCGATGATCGTCTGGCGCGCCTGAATGCGCATGTCGACGAAGGATTGCGGGCGCGCGAGAACGTCGAGGATGGTGTCGGCGAGGGCGTCCGGCTCGAAGAATGGCACCAGAAGCCCGTTCTGCCCGTGGCTGATGACTTCCTCGACCGGCGCCGTGGCCGAGCCGATCACCAGCGCGCCGCAGGACATCGCCTCCAGCACCGACCAGGACAGCACGAACGGGTAGGTGAGATAGACGTGGGCGGCCGAGATCTGGAAAAGCCGCGTCAGCGTCTCATGCGGCACCTGGCCGGGGAAGAAGGCGCGCGCCGGATCGAGCGGCGTCTCTTCGAGGATTGCCTCCTTCCAGGAGCGTCCGTCGCTGCGCGCCGCGCCATAGCTGTTTGAATCACCGCCAACGAAGACGAAGACCGCGTTCGGGTTGCGCTCGAGGACGCGCGCCGCCGCCTTCACCGCCTGTGGAAAGCCGCGATAGGGTTCGAGATCGCGCGCCGCGAAGGTCACGACCGGATCGCCGGCGCGGATGACCCGGCCGTCTGGCAGGGTAAGGCCACGGCTGCGATCGGGGCGGAACCGCCTGACGTCGATGCCGTCGTGGCAGGTGGCGATCCGCCGGCGGGCGCCTTCGGGATAGCGGCTGCGCTGCCATCCGGTCGGGCTGATGCCGGCCTCGATCGCGTCGAGCGTCACCAGCTGGGCGGCGTTGCGCAGACGCAGGCGCTGGCGGACGCCGAGATTGATCACGTCGGCCGGGTCGAAACCGACATCGGCGCCTTCGGCGTGGTAGTAGAACTCGCAATAGCCGAGGGCAGGCACCTTCGGCACGACATCCTTCACGAACATCATGCTGCCCCAGCCGATATGGCCGAGCACGATGTCGGGTGGCCCTTCGTTCCTCACCAGCGCGTCGAGCGTCTCGGCCACGCGCAGGCCGAGGCGGACATGATGCTCGGTGGTGGCGAGCGGGCTGCTGCGAATGGCGTGTGGCTGCGCCGGGGGCTCGGCCCTGTGGCGGAGGATGCGCACGCCCGGAAGGCGGCGATCCACGCTTTCGGTGATCAGCGTCACCTCGCCGCCGGCGGCAGCGAGATTGGCGGCCAGGTGCTCGAACTGGCCAACGCCGCGTCTGTGGATGAAGAGGACCTTCATGCGGTCAGGGCGCCCCGGCAATGGCGGGGCTGCCGTCCGTTACGCGCCGTAGCGCGTTGCATTGGTCCAAACCAGCTCCAGCTTCTGGAGCAGGCGATAGGCGTTGTCGAGCTCGCGCGATTCCCCTTCGTCCCGCACCAGCAGGCGGTGATAGGTGTCGTCGGTGGCGCGCAGCGCCTGGCAGAGGTCATGCCCCTTCTGCGACAGGCTGATCCGGGCCGAGCGACGGTCGCGCTGCGAGGCGACGCGGTCGATATAGCCGAGATCGACCAGCTGCTTCAGGTAGTAGGAGACGTTCGAGCCGAGATAGTGGCCCTTGTCCAGGAGGTCGCGGACCGAGAGGTCGCCATTGCCGATGGTGAACAACACCATCACCTGGGCCGGGCCGATATCGCCGACGCCGAGCTTGCCCATCTCGATTCGGAGCAGGTCGGTGAAGCGCCGATTGACGCGCTCGATGGTCCTGGCCAGCTCGAAATGAGTGACATGTCCCCCGTCATTGTCGATTGCCGCCGTGGGAATGCTCGCATTTGCGAGATTGCTACCAGCCGCAGTCTTGATATTCGACTCTTCGACTTCTACCGCCGCTTGCAGAAGTTCTCGTGTCATTTTGGCCCCGCATTGCTAAGTTAGTTCAACTTTTGAAGCATTGTTATAAGTAGTCGTCTAAATTCGGTAATGCTTCAACCTATAGACGTCTTAGAATCAAGCATTAGTTAGGATTGCCAGAAAATTCGATTAAATGTATCTTCTGGACACCCTTGAAGATGAACGATAAAGTTCAGAAATGACAATTTCAAGGCAATCCAATATTATGCCGAAAATTGAAATAACGTCGTCGCATGTTGCAGGTGCGAAGACGCGGGGAGACGTCGATGTTCCCCAGGCTGTCATCATCGAGGCTCGTCGCTCCTTCCTCGGTGGTCTCGGCTATGCCGCCATGTTGAGTGCGTTCATCAATGTCCTGCAGCTCACGACTCCCCTCTATATGCTTCAGGTGCACGATCGGGTGCTGAACAGCCGCAGCATGGATACGCTTGCCATGCTGTCTATATTGGCAGCAGGCGCGCTCGCGCTCTACGGCATTCTTGAGTTTATCCGCTCCCAGATTTTCCAGGTGATGGGCGGCCGGCTTGTGCGCAAGCTGAACGGCCCGGTCCTGACCGCCTCGATCCGCGCCTCGGCGCGCGAGGGAACCAGCCGCGCGGCGCAGGCCCTGCGCGATCTCGCCGAACTCAGGTCGTTTCTCACCAGTCATGCCGTCAGCGCTCCGCTCGAGGCGGTGTGGAGCCCGATCTTCCTGGCCGTGCTGTTCCTGCTGCATCCCGGTTTCGGCATCGTCGGAATCGTCTCCATCCTCATCCTGATCATATCAAGCATCGCGCTGGACATCTCGACCCGAGGCCTTCTGTCCGAAGCCAACAAGGCCAATATCGAAGCGATCGGCGGGGTGGCCGGCCATGTCCGCCATGCCGAGGTGATCGAGAGCATGGGCATGCTGCCCGCGCTCGCGGCGCGCTGGCGCCTCGCCCAGTTCAGCGCGCTGGAAATGCTCGAGGCCGGCAATCGCCGCGGCAAGATCATCGCGACCGTCACGCGCACCATCCGGTACGGCATGCAGCTCTTCGTGCTGGCGCTCGGCTGCATCCTGGCGATCCGCCAGGAAATCTCCAGCGGCGCGATGATCGCCTCGACCATCGTCATGGGCCGGCTGCTGATGCCCTTCGACAGCGTCGTGGAAAACGGCCGCCAGTGGGTGGCGGCATCAGGCGCCTGGAAGCGGGTGCGCGAGCTGATCGAATCCGAGGGATCGGACCGGCAGACCATGCCGACCGCCGTCTGCGAGGGCGATCTCGTCGTCGACCGGCTGATCTATGCGGCGGCCGGGCAGGACGTTCCGATCATCAAGGGCGTCTCGTTCAGCCTGTCGCCAGGCGAGGTGCTCGGCGTGATCGGTCCCTCCGCGGCCGGCAAGTCGACCCTCGCTCGGCTCCTCGTCGGCATCATCAAGCCGACGGCCGGCGGCGTCTATCTGGATGGCAACAGCGTCTATCTCTGGGAGCGCGGCTCCTTCGGCCAGTTCGTCGGCTACCTGCCGCAATCGGTTTCGCTGCTCGACGGCACCATCCGCGACAACATCGCCCGCATGGACGATGGCGACCCGCGCGCCGTCATCGAGGCGGCGCGCATGGCGGATGTGCACGAGATGATCGGCCGGCTGCCGCTCGGCTACGACACGCCGGTCGGCGACGCGCGGCTGACACTCTCCGGTGGCCAGCGACAGCGTGTCGCACTCGCGCGCTGCCTCTACGGCCACCCGCGCCTGATCGTGCTCGACGAGCCCAATGCCAATCTCGATGCAACCGGAGAGGCGGCGCTGATCCGCGCCATCCGGGCCGCCAAGGCCGACGGCGCGATCGTCGTGATCATCGCGCATCGGCCGGCGATCATGGAGGTCGCCGACAAGCTGCTCGTGCTCGAAAACGGCCGGGTGTCCCAGTTCGGTCCGCGGACCGACATCGTCTCGCCGATGCATGGCGACCGGTCGCCAGCCAAGCCCACGCCGGCGATCGCCAAGGCCGGAGACCGCCGATGAACGATCTGACCAGGCAGTCCCGGGCCGACATCGACAAGGTCCGGCGCGAAGCCGTGCCGGCGGTCGTCTACGCGACGGCCATCCGAGGCAGCCGCAACGACGTCATCGACCGCGAGCCGAGCCTCAAGGTGCCGGTGATCGCGGGGCTGGTGGCCATCGTCGTCGGCTTCGGCGGTTTCATGAGCTGGGCGTTCTCCGCCAATCTCGACAGCGCGGCGGTCGCCAGCGGCTCGGTCGTCGCCGATACCAAGCGCAAGACCGTCAGCCATTTCGAGGGCGGCATCCTGAAGCGCCTGCTCGTCCGGGAAGGCGACGTCGTCCAACCGGGCCAGCCGCTGATCCTGCTCGACGACACGCGCGCCCGCTCCGAGCTGCAGCAATTGACCGCCCGGCGCTTCGCCTTGACGGCGAAGCTGGCGCGGCTCCGCAGCGAGCAGGCAGAAGCGGCCGCGATCACTTTTCCAGCCGAGCTGCTCGAGGCGACAGAGCAGGCGGCCCGCGACGCTATCGCGGCGGAAACGAAATTCTTCACCAGCCGGCTGGCCGCCAAGGGCGGGCGCCTCGACGTGCAGCGCAAGTCCATCGAGCAGCACGAGGCGGAGGCGCAGGCGCTTTCCGCGCAGGCCGAGGCGACGCAGCGCCAGATCGCGCTGCTGCAGGAGCAGCGCGGCGCCATCGCCGGCCTGGTCGAGAAGGGGTTCGCGCGGCGCTCGCAGCTGCTGGAGATCGACTCGAAGCTCAGCGAGCTGCAGGGCGATTCCGGCGAGTTCACCGCCAACCGCGCCAAGGCCGAGCAGGCCAAGGCGGGCGCGAAGCTGGAACTGCTGGCGCTGACCCAGGACTGGCAGCAGCAGGTGGCCGGCGACATCGCCATCGCGCAGAGCGAACTCGCCGATGTCGACGAGCGCATCGTCGCGGCGCGCGACGTGCTGCAGCGGCTCGAGGTTCGCTCGCCGCAGGCGGGCGTCATCGTCAATGCTCAGGTCCGCACGGTCGGCGGCGCCATCTCGGCCGGCGCGCCGCTGATGGACATCGTTCCCGAGGACGAGCCCCTGGTGATCGAGGCGCATGTCAGTCCGACCGACATCGACAGCATCCGGGTCGGCTCGCCGGTGCGGGTCCGCCTTACCGCCTACAACCAGCGCCGCCACGCGCCGCTCGAGGGCAGGCTGACCTATGTCGCCGCCGACCACGTCGTCGACGAGCGCACCAACCAGACCTATTTCGTCGTCCGCGCCGAGGTGCTGCCGGAGTCGCTCGCGGCGGCGCCGGGCATCAAGCTCTATCCCGGCATGCCGGCCGACGTGTTGATCATCAACAAGCCGCGGCTGGCGATCGACTACCTGCTGTCGCCGATCACCGACAGCCTCAACGCCGCCTTCCACGAAGAATAATCGCGCTACGGATCGCCTGTTCGGGGCCTCCGGTCGCATGGCGCGGCCGGAGGCTTCCGGCGTTGTCGCGTGGTCGGCTCATGCTGCATTGCAGCAATTTCATATCGAAACTATTTCATATTTCGCGGCAATTTAGTTTCATCGATGTGCGTATTGATATGTAATTCATCGAATTAATCCAATAATTGTGACAGTTTTCGGAAGTTATAATTGATCGAGGCGTAGATAAATTCGTTGAAGTAATCGACCGGTCGACTATAGTGCAGTGCGTCATGCCTTGCCGGGTGCCCCTTGGGGTGGGGCAGGGCGTAGCGGCCGCCGGGATCTTCGATCTGGGTGGCGAGAAGCGACTGTCATAGGAGACTTCAATGGCCACACTAGAAGGCGGGGCGTACGACGACGTCCTCTTCGGCTCGCGATTCAGCGACATCATTTTCGCCCATGGTGGCGCCGACACGGTGTTCGGCGGCAACGGCGACGATTCGATCTTCGGTGGCGCGGGCAACGACACCCTCTTCGGCGAGAACGGCAACGATCAGCTGTTCGGCGGAATTGGCGACGACGCGCTGTTCGGCGGCAACGGGACCGACTTCCTGTTCGGCGGCGACGGCAACGACCAGCTCTTCGGCGAGAACGGCGATGACGTCCTCGACGGCGGCAACGGCAACGACATCCTCGATGGCGGCAACGGCAACGACATCCTGCTCGGCGGCCTCGGCGATGACGTTCTCTTTGGCGGCCATGGCAGCGACATCCTGAATGGCGGCGCCGGCAACGACATCCTCGACGGCGGCAAGGGCAACGACATCCTGACTGGCGGCGCCGGCAATGATGTCTTCGTCTTCTCCGGCGGCGGCGGCAACGACGTCGTGCTCGACTTCCAGGCGGGCGAGGATCTGCTGCAGATCGCCAAGAACATCAACGGCTCCGACATCACGTCGGCCGATGATCTTGCCGCGCGCGCGACGCAGGTCGGCACCAGCACTGTGATTGATCTTGGCCATGGTGACTCGATCACCTTGGTGAACGTCAACGCCGAAGACGTCCACAACAATCCCAACAGCTATTTCGTGATCGGCTGATCCCCCGTCAGCTGATGACCTGCGGCGCCCGGCCCCTCCCATCGGGCGCCGCAGATGTTCTCCGAGTAAGCGACATCGAGGTGCCGGCATGCTGGAAATCGTCCCGCTCTCGCCCGCCGACGGGCGCGCCGAGGCGATACGAAGCCTGAAGCTGGCTGCGGATGTGTCGGTGGTCGCCTGGGATGTTCCAGGCAGTCTGTCGGTGCCGCCGCGTTGCGAACGGCTGGACGGCGAAGGGCTGGCGCCGCTGGCGAGCCTGCGGCTTGGCCTCGTGGAAGGCGGCACGCGCGTTCTCTGGGCGATGCGCCCCCGCAAGCCGGTCCGGCTGTCGGTATCGGCCGGCACGCTCGGGCCCTCCGACGTCGTCGAGGTCGATCCCGGCGATCCCTTCATCGCTTCCGAGATCGCGTCCCTGGTCGAGGATCTCGACGGCCGCGGCCGCGTCTCCCTGCTGACGGCGCTGCTCACTTCCTGGTGCGGCGCCTTCCGCCTGGCGCGCTCCTCCGCCTATGCCGAGGCGATCCGGGCCCTGGCGCGGGAACTGCAGCCGGGCGACGCCCAGGCCGCCATCGCCTGCCAGCCGACGCGCGAAACCACGCTGATCGAGTTCGTGACGAGCGCGGATCTTGGCGACGTCGCCTCCGCCCATCTGGTCACGGCGCAGGGCGTTCGCCGCCTGACCCTCGAAATTCACCGCCGCAAGGCCGATCGCCAGGGGCGGCGCGGGTTGATCCTGCTGGCCGATGGCGACCTCGCGGCGCTGGGCGCCGGCACGCTCGTCCTGATCGGCGAGCATGGCACCGCGATCCGCGCGCTGACGCCCGCCAGGAAGCCGCAGCCGGGCTTCCTGCGCTGGTGGGGCGCCCGCCGCAATGACGGTGCGCTGACCGAGTTCCTCGTGCGCGCCCTGTCGGCCAAGTCGGAAGAGGCGCGCCTCGCCGTGATCGACATGCAGGCGCGCGCCGCCGTCCCGGCCCGCGTGGCCGAACTGGCCCCGTTCCAGCCCGGCGCCGAGGTCGACCTCGCCCTGTCGCTCGACGGAGGCTTGCTGGCCGGCGGCTGGTTTCGCGATCCGCAGCGCCTCGTCGCCGGCATCGATCATGTTGGCGGCGACGGCGCCCGCGCCCTCGATGCCGTCTGGCATCGCTTTCCCGGCCGCGTCGCGACGGCGGAAGGCCATGCGCCCGACGACGCCACGGGCTTCATCGCCTATCTGCCGCAGGATCGGCCGACGGGGCCGCTTCTTCAGCCGCGTTTTCGCCTGCGCCTGAAGACCGGCGGCGAGATTCCGCTCGTCCCGAAGCCCCAGCCGGTCGACGCGGCGACGATGCGGGCGGGCGCGCTGCGCTCCGTGCCGATGCACCATGCAAGCGGCGAATTGCTCGCCACCACGCTCGGGCCAGCGTTGGCCGAGATCCAGAGACGCCTCGTCGATCAGGTTTCCGTGGCGCGGACGGAACAGTTTGGGACGCCTCCGACCGAGCCGCTGTTCTCGATCATCGTGCCGCTCTACCGGGTGCTCGATTTCCTCCGCTTCCAGGTGGCGGCCTTCGCCACCGATCCCGGCCTGCGCGACGTGACCGAGATCATCTTCGTCCTGGATTCACCCGAGCAGGCCGACGACGTCAGCCATATGCTGGGCGGGCTCTACCGCCTCTATCGCATGCCGATGATGCTCGCCGTGATGAGCTCCAATGGCGGCTACGCGCGGGCCAACAATGCCGGCGTGACGCTGGCGCGCGGCCTGGTGGTCAATCTCCTGAATTCGGACGTGATCCCGACCTCGACGGACTGGCTGTCGCGCCTCGCCGACCGGCTGGGCGGCGGCGAGCGGATCGGCGCGATCGGGCCGAAGCTCCTGTTCGAGGACGGTTCGCTGCAGCATGCGGGGCTCTATTTCCAGCGCGACGCGCGCGGGACCTGGCTCAACCATCATTTCCACAAGGGCATGCCGGGCGGCCATCGGCCGGCCAATGCCGCGCGGCTGGTGCCGGCGGTGACGGGCGCCTGCCTGGTGATGATGCGCGACACGTTCCGCGACGTCGGCGGCTTCTCGGAGGATTATGTGATCGGCGATTACGAGGATAGCGACATCTGCCTGAAGATCCGGTCGGTCGGGCAGGAGATCGCCTATGAACCGTCCGTTGCGCTCTATCATCTCGAGCGCCGCTCGATGCGTCGCAATGGCGACTACATGCGTGGAATCGCGTCGCGCTACAATTCCTGGCTGCACACCCGGCGCTGGGATGCCGACATCGCCGCGCTGATGGGCGAGGAGGCGCCGCCGGTCCGCGATCCCGAGCCTCCCGTCGAGGAGGCCGCCGGCCGCCGGAGGAACGCGGCATGACGGCGGCTGTGGCGCTGAAGGCCGTGGCGGAGACGCCGGCGCGACCGGATTTCGACGAGGCGCGGCTCGCCTGGCTACAGCAGAGCGTGCAGGCCAATCGCTTCCTGCCCGAGCCGACGATCGACAGCATCTTTGTCGGTGACGGCGACTATCGCGCGATCGGGGCCGAGTTTCTCGGCCATCTGGTGCGGCTGGGCGGCATCCTGCCGGATGACCGCGTGCTCGACATCGGCAGCGGCATCGGCCGCATCGCGGTGCCGCTGACGCAGTATCTGACGCCGGCCGGCGCCTATTGGGGTGTCGATCCCGTGGCGCAGGGTGTGGCGTGGTGTCGGGAGCACATCACCCCGGCCTACGACAATTTCCGCTTTGACGCGATCGACGTCGCCCATCACATCTACAATCCGAAGGGCACGATCAAGGGCGAGGCGTTGCGGCTGGCGTTCGAGCCGGAGAGCTTCGACTTCATCTTCATGGTCTCGGTGGCGACGCATCTGCCGCCGCGCGAGATCGCCGCCTATGTGCGCGAGGCGCGCCGTTTGCTGGCGCCGGGCGGCAGGCTGTTCATCACCGCCTTCGTGCTCGACGAGGCGGCGCAGCGCGCGCTGCCGCAGCGCGATCCGCGCCTGCAGTTCAAGCGCGAGGGCGAGGGGCCGGCCTGGCTCGTCGACCGCACCGCGCCGCTCGGCGCGGTCGGTTACGACGACGGCTTCTTCGAGCGCCTGATCCAGGGCTTCGGCCTGTCGCTCTCCCTGAAAAGCCTTGGCCACTGGCGCGGCCAGCCGGCGGCGCACTACCAGGACATCCTGGTCGCCGAGAAGGCGGGGTGAGCATGGCCGAACGCATCCTCGTCGTCGCGCACAACCATCCCGACCTCCACCCCGGTGGTACCGAGATCTTCGCGCACGACCTGTTCCGTGCCTATCAGCGGCGTGGCGCAGAGGCGCTGTTCCTCGGCGCCACCAACCGTCTGCACCGCGACGAGAAACCCGGCACCAGCTTCCAGGGCATCGGCAACGGCCACGACGAGATCCTGCTCTGGGCCGGCCATTTCGACCGCTTCTTCATGAGCCAGGTCGATCTCTACGGCGTCATCCCGGACCTCGAGGAACTGCTGACCGAGTTCCGGCCGGATGTCGTGCACATCCACCACCTGCTTTTGATCGGCGCGGAATTCCCGGCTCTGGTGCGGCGCGTGCTGCCCAAGGCGCGCATCGTGATGACGCTGCACGACTACTATCTCATTTGCGCCCATGACGGCCTGATGATGCGCACCAGCGGCCGCGAGCGCTGTCATGGCGCCTCGCCGGATCGCTGCCACGGCTGCTTTCCCGAGGTCGGCGCCGACCAGTTCCTGCTGCGCGAGCGCTATCTGAAGACGCTGCTCTCGACCGTCGACCGCTTCGTATCGCCGAGCCAGTTCCTGAGGGATCGCTTCATCGCCTGGGGCCTCGACGCGGACCGGATCGACGTCATCGCCAATGGCCAGCCCGCGCCGGGCGCGATCCCTTCGCGGCCGCGCGGAGCCGACGGACCGCGCAACGTCTTCGGCTATTTCGGCAATCTGAACCCGTGGAAGGGCGGCACCGTTCTGCTCGACGCGGCGGAGCGCCTGATCGAATCCTGCGTCGATTTCGAGCTGCGGGTGCATGGCGGGACGCCGTTCCAGGCCGATGCCTTCAAGACCGAGCTCGACGAACGTTTCCAGCGCACCAATTCGCATGTGGTTCGGCGCGGCGCCTATCGGCGCGAGGACGTGCCGCGCCTGATGGCGGCGGTCGACTGGGTCGTCGTACCGTCGATCTGGTGGGAGAACGCGCCGCTGGTCATCCAGGAAGCGCAGCAGCAGGGTCGGCCTGTCATCGTCTCGGGCATCGGCGGCATGGCCGAAATGGTCGAGCACGGCGTCAACGGCCTGACGGTCGCGCCCGACGATCCGATCGATCTCGCCCGCGCCATGCGCCAGGCCGCCGGCGATCCCGAACTCTGGCAGCGCCTGGCCGAGGCGGCGCGACCTCCGCCGACGATCGACGACGTTGCCGGAGACTATCTGGCGCTCTTCGAAGCGCTCGCGCGTCAACCCGTCCAAGCCTGAGGGAGGTTGCCATGTCAGCCGCCGAAGCCATTCCCCTGCCGCAGAAGCCCGACGCCGGAGACGCGCCGCTCGGCGTGACCGGCCGTGTCGACGCGATCGACGATGGCCGCCTCTATGGCTGGGCCTTCGACCGCAGCCACCCGAACGCCCGCATGCAGGTCATCGTTTCGCTTGGGGCACAGAAGATCGCCGAGGTGACGGCCGACAAGCTGCGCTCGGATCTCCGCCGCAACGGCGTCGGGGACGGCCAGCACGCCTTCGACATCCCGCTGCCGGAGAGCGTGGCGGCGCGCCAGCGCGACCTGTCGATCGTCGCTGTCTCGCCGACCGGCGAGGAGCGCATCCTCTACGCGCCGACGCTGGACGAACAGGCCGCCGAGGCGCTGATCGCGGCGCCGCTGACCCGCGTGCTGGAAAAGCTCGAGATCCTGATGGCGGCGCAGCGCCAGCTGCAACTGAACCAGCGCGGCGTGCAGCGCGCCGCGACTGACGGCGATGGCGCACCGCGCGGGGCCGATGCCTCGCCGGCCCAGATCGACCAGATCGAGACGACCCAGTCCGAGATCGTCAATCGCCTGTCGGAACTCGAAATCTTCCTGATGCGCTTCGACGGCATCGTGGCGGGCCTGGAGGGCCGCATCGACGCGCTCTCCAAGCGCGGGCGCGGCGAGCTGAAGCCGCTGATGCTGGTGATGGCGACCCTGGTCGGCATCGTCGTCGGCGCGGGCGCGACGCTCGCCGCCTTTCTGAACTGACCGGAGCGAGACGGTATGTTCCAGGACGGTGAGACGGGGCACGAGACGAAGGCGGGGCGCACGCCCAGGCCACCGTCGCGGTCGGATGGCGGCGCTGCTGTGTCCGTCACCGAGGGCCTGATCGCCTGTCCGATCAACGAAAGCTTCGTCCTGGTGCTGGGCGCCGGTGCGCCGATGAGCGGCACCCAGGCGATAATGCTGAACGGCGATCCGGCGTTGCCCGGCAAGGCGCCTGTGGTCAGCTGGCCGCTTGGCGATGCCAAGGGCCGGGGCTCGCACGGTTTCGTCGCTCTGGTTTTTGCCGGCCCGCTCAAGGGCGAGCGGCTCAGCGCCCTGGCGTTCCGGGCGCAGGGCAGGGGCGCATCCTATCGCGTCGCGCCGGAGTTCATGCGTCCCGCCGCCTTAGCTACGACCTTGGCGAGCCTGGCCGGCGCGCACCTGCCGGCGGTGATCGATGCCATCGTGGCGATGCTGAGCCAGGGCCCGATGAGCCGTCGCAAGCTTGCTGCGATGACGACCTTCGTCGAGGCGAGCGCCAAGCCGGACGGCTTCATCGAGATCATCGGCGCGTTCGAGGACGGCGACGTCTATGTCCAGGGCTGGTCCTCCGACGTTCGCGCCGGGGTCAGCCGCGTCCTGATCTCAGGTGCGACCGCGCAGATCGCCGAATGCACGGGCGCCGCCTTCGACCGGCAGGATCTGAACAGCAAGGGCAAGGGCTTCGCCGCGCTGCTGGTGGCCCCGGAGCCGATCGACCCCTTCGGCATGCAGCGGGTCTATTTTCGTGGCCGCGACGGCTGGCGCTATTCCGATGTCTACGAGCAGCGCCTGCTGGCGCCGCCGCGCGATACGCCGGGCTTCGCTCGCGCCATCCTGCCCAAGATCCGCGGTTCGGCCGAGGTGGTGGGCCGGCTGCGCGACGCTGCCTACCGCTATGAGGGTCTCGACACGGTCTCCGGGCTGGCTCTGCCGGTCCGCATGGCGATCGACCATGCGCTTCGCGTCGAGCAGGGCGGGCTCCTCCTCTCCGGCTGGTTCCTCGACCCCGACCGGCGCGTCGAGGGCATCAAGCTCAAGCGTCGCCAGGTGGCGATCGAGTTGTCGGAAGTCTGGAGCCGGGTCGACCGGCCGGATGTGTCGGCGGCGTTCGACGGCAAGCCGCCCTTCCAGGCTCGCTTCGACCACGCCCATCATGGTCACGGCTTCACCGTCTTCATCCCGGATTTCGACGCGGACGGCAGCGCGCCGATCTATGTCGAGCTGTCCATTCCGCATGCGCCGCCGGCCTATCTGCCGATCGTGCCGAAGCGCGTCACCTATCGCGAGGCGGTGTCGCGCCAGCTGCGCTCGATCAGCGCCCGCGCTGCCGCGGCGTCCGAGATCGTCGAGCGGCACCTGATCCCGATGGTGGCGGCCGCGGCCACCCGGCCAGCCGGCGTCGAGAAGCTCGAGCATGTCGGCGGCGCCTCCGTCGCTTCGGGTGACACGACGCTGGTGATCGGGGTCGACGAGCACGCCGCCGATGTCGGGCAACTCCTGGCGCTTCTCGCGCTCGACCCGGAAGTTCGTGCCGCGCCGGTGATTCTGGCGGGGCCGGAGGTGGCGATCGCCGGCCTGCGCGGCGAGGCGCGGCGGCTCGCGGATTTCTATGGCCTGTCGCTCCATCTCGTCGCCGTCGGCGGCTGCAACGACGTCTTCGACGCCTTGACCGTCGGAGCGGGCGCCGCGCGCACGGATCGCGTCGTGCTGCTGTCGGGCGCGCTGGTGCCGGCCGGCAAGGGCTGGTTCGGCCAGCTCTGCGCCGCGCATCGCGAGACGGACTCCTCCGTCATCATCTCGCCAGCGCTGCTCTACGAGGACGACTCGATCCGCTGGGCCGGCTACCGGCTGGGCGGCGAGGGCGGCGGCCTTTCCGAGAATTATGTCGGCTATCCGGTCGCGACGCTCGACGACGTCGCGCCGGCCGTGACGCCGATGGCCAATCTGGAGTGCTGCGTGCTGGCGAAATCAGCGATCGTGCCCCTGACGCAGGGCGGGCAGGGTTATCTCGGCAATCGCGCCAAGGGCATGGACCTGGCGCTCCGCCTCTCCAAGGTCGGCACTCGCGCCTACTGGCTGCCGGCCGTCCGCATGCTCGGCGCCGAAGGGCAGGCCGACCGCGACGCCTGGGACGTGCATGCCCGCACCATCGACCGGGCCGTCTTCGAGACACGCTGGTCCGAGACGATCGCGACCATGGTCCGGGCGGTGGCGGCATGAGCGAGGAATTGCGCGTCCTCGTCGTCAGCCACGGTCATCCGAGCCTCTCGCTCGGCGGGGCCGAGATCGCCTCGCACAATCTGCACAAGGGGCTGAACGCGCTGGCCGGCACTCGCTCGGTCTATCTGGCGCGGGTGGGCTCGCCGACGCCCCGCCACGCCGGCACTGCGCTGATGAGCCTGCGCCAGAGCGCGTCCGACATCCTGTTCCACAGCGACGACTACGATCACTTCTTCCTGTCGAACCGGAACACCGACGACATCCAGCGCGATCTCGTGCGCTTCGTTCGCGATCTCCGGCCGCATGTGGTGCATTTCCATCATGTGCTGGGGCTCGGGCTGGAGGCGCTCTATGCCGTGCGCGAGGCGCTACCGGACGCGGCGCTGGTGGTCACCTTCCACGAGTTCCTGTCGGTCTGCCACCATCACGGCCAGATGGTGAAGACGAAGGGATCGCAGCTCTGCCGCCGCGCCTCGCCGACGGATTGCCACGCCTGCTTCCCCGACATCGCTCCGTCGCGCTTCCTGAAGCGCGAGCGCTTCGTGCGCGCGATGCTGGAGCTGGCCGACGCCTACGTCTCGCCGAGCGCCTTCCTGGCGCAGCGCTATGCCGATTGGGGACTGTCGCCCGACCGCCTGTTCGTCATCGAGAACGGGCTGGCGGTGGACCAGCCGGCGCCGCCGCGCACGCTTCCGGGCAGCGAGCAGCGCCGCAGCCGCTTCGCCTATTTCGGCCAGATGACGCCCTTCAAGGGTGTCGATGTGCTGATCGACGCGGTGGCGCGCGTGCCGGAGAGGATCTGGGGCGAGGATTCCAGGCTGATGATCTTCGGCGCCAACCTCGAATTCCAGCCGCCCGAATTCCAGGCGCGGATGCGGCGGCTGATCGAGGACGCCGGCAGTCGCGTCCGCTTCTACGGTTCCTACCAGAACGCGGAGATGCCCGAGCTCATGCAGACGGTCGACTGGGTCGTCGTGCCCTCGATCTGGTGGGAGAACTCGCCGGTCGTGATCGAGGAGGCGCTGTTCCACGGGCGGCCGCTGCTCTGCAGCAATATCGGCGGCATGGCGGAGAAGGTGCGCAACGGCCAGGACGGGCTGCACTTCCGCGTCGGCAGTCCAGAGGATCTCGCCGACCGCTTCGTCGACGTGCTGTCGGACGGCTCCATGTGGGAGGGACTGCGCCAGACCATGCGCCGGCCCATCGGCCATGTCGACAGTGCCGAGCAACATCTCGCGCTTTACCGCGCCATTCTCGACGGCCACCAGCCGCGGGGCGAAAGCCCCGCCTCACGGCACGAACTCGCGTGACGACAAGCGCGCAAGCAGCCCGCAAAGGGGCGCATCCCTGGGGGGAGAAGGAGACCGGTATGGCACGTTTGCTGGTGATGATTCCGTCAGGCGAAATCTACGATCACGATTGCGTACGCTGGTACCAGTACCAGAACATCCAGCGCTCGATCGGCAACTACCACAATATCGGCGACGCGTTCGTCTTCGATTCCTCGTTGAAGTTGCTGAACTTCGAGAAGATCGGCGTCCTCGAGATCAACAATCCCGACTGGGATTCGCTCGATCGCCTGCGCGAGGAATACGACTACGTCATGCTGCGCGGCTCCAACTACGTGCATGGCGAGATGCAGTGGCACGACACGGCCGCGGTGCTCCGGAAGCTGGGCCTGCCGGTGCTCGCCTTCGGCATCGGCGCGCAGGCGCCGGTGCGCGGGAAGCTCGAACTCTCCGATCAGACCGTCGAGGTGCTGCGTACGATGGCCGATCTCAGCACGTCGATCGGCGTGCGCGGCGCCTTCTCGGCGCAGGTGCTTTCCGATCTCGGCATCGACAATGTGCGGATCATCGGTTGCCCGACCGCGTTCCGGAAACTCGATCCCGACCTCCGGATCACGCTGCCACCGCTCGCCGACGTCGAGAAGGTCGGGCTGACGATCCGGCGCGAGGTGTCGCCAACCTATGCGCAGGACATCCAGCGCTACCTGACCTTCCACCGCGATTTCGTGAAGACGCTCGCCAACCGCTTCGACACCACGCTGATGGCGCAGGGCGAGGTGGAGGAGAAGAAGATCGTCCTCGGCACCGACGCGCAGAAGGAGGAGGCGATCGCGGCGCTGCGCGCCAATGGCTGGGCCGCGCAGTGGTATTTCGACGACGCCATGGAAGCGCTCTACCGCGAGCGGCTGTTCTATTCCGACGTCGTCGCCGATTACGAGGCGCTGGTGCGGCGCATGGACCTCGTGCTCGGCTATCGCCTGCACGGCAACCTGATGGCGCTCGCGAATGGCGTGCCGTCGATCTACGTCACCTATGACAGCCGCACGGCGGAGTTCGCCGAGACCTACCGCATCCCCAGCTACGACCTGTTCGGCGATGCCGCCTTCGTGCTGGAGGACTACTGGGACCAGGGCCGCTTCGATGCCTTCAACGCGGCCTGGCGCGGCGTCTATGACGAAACCCGCGCCTTCCTTCTCGAGAACAACGTGGATACCCGGCTTGTCGCGCGCTCTGGCGAGACCAGGCGGGCCGACATGCTGCAAGTGGCCTGAACCAGTCGCTGGGGAGACGCGCGATAATGGTCGACGTGAATGGGACGCCTGGGAACGACACGCTCTATGGCACACCCGGGGCCGACAATCTCTATGGCGGGGCGGGGGATGACAGCATCCGCCCCTATCTCGGCGCGGACCTCGTCGAAGGGGGCGACGGCGTCGATCTGGTCAACTACATCGACAGCGCCCAGGCGATCGACATCGACCTGACGCGGGCGACCCAGCTCGGCGGCGATGCGGAGGGCGACACGCTGCTCTCGATCGAAAGCATCTGGGGCTCGCGCTTCGACGACTGGATCGCCGGCACGGCGGGCAATGAGATCATGAAGGGAGACGCCGGCGACGACGTCTTGATCGGCCGCGGCGGTCTCGACCGCATCAATGGCGGCGCCGGCGACGACCGGGTCGAGGTGTCGAGCGTCTCGATCCTCGAAGGCGGCACGGGCACCGACACGCTGGTCGTCGACGTCAGCGGTTTCCGCGCCGGCGAGACGGGGGGCACCGGCTTCTTTGTCTGGCATCAGCCGAACGGCGACCTGTCGCTGATCGATGACGGCGACTACCTGTCGCCGCATGGCAAGCTGGCGACGGGCTTCGAGCGGCTCGAATTCCATGGCTCGGAGCACAACGATATCGGCTTCGGCACCAGCGGCGACGACATCCTGTATGGCGGCGCCGGCAACGACGATCTCGGCGGCTTCGGCGGGGCGGACTGGATGGATGGCGGCGATGGCGACGATCATCTCTGGCAGGAGCTGACCAACAACACCTCACCGCCGGCCAATCCGGACGTGGTGATGCTGGGCGGCGCCGGCGACGATACGTTCTCGGCGCGGGGCGACTTCGGCTGGATCGACGGCGGCGACGGCTTCGACACCGTGTCAATCGATGCGGTGGATTCCGACGGCGACGTGACGATCGATATCCGCCCCTGGGGCGCGATCGGCAGCAAGATCGTCAATGTCGAGAGCTTCCAGGTCGCCGGCGCGTCGGGCAACGACCTGCTGCTCGGCGGCAATGGGGACGACACCTTCCGCGGCTATGGCGGCAACGACGTCATCCATGGCGGCAAGGGCAATGACTGGCTGATGGGGCTCGATGGCGACGACGTGCTCGATGGCGGCGCCGGCGCCGACCGCATCGACGGCGGGACGGGCCGCGACCGGGTCGACTATGCCGGCTCCATCGCCGGCGTCGACGTCAACCTGACCCGCGGCACGCAAGTCGGCGGCTTCGCCCAGGGAGATACGCTGACCTCGATCGAGGACATCTGGGGCTCCAGCCACAACGACGTCCTCATCGGCGATGCGCTCAGCAACGTCATTCATGGCGGCGCCGGCGACGACAGGATCAATGGCGGTGGCGGCTTCGACCGCATCAATGCCGGCGCCGGCAACGACACGATCTTCATGAGCAATTTCGACCCGGACTGGATCGATGGCGGCGACGGCATCGACACGCTGCAGATCCAGGCGACGTCGAGCGGCTCGTTCCGGATCGACATGGAGGCAGGAACGTCGTCCACCGGAGGCCTGTTCCAGAACATCGAGAAGCTGACGCTGTTCGGGCCGCTGATCGGGACGGGCGGCGTGTACCAGCCGGTCGATTTCGACGTCGTCGGCGCGAGCGGCGACGACTACATCCAGCTGTTGAACACCGGCGGCGTGGTGAACGCGCGCGGCGGCACGGGCAACGACACGATCTTCGGCGGCAAGGCCAATGACACGCTGCTCGGCGAAGACGGCGACGACCGCCTGCGCGGCTCGCGCGGCGACGACACGCTGACCGGCGGTGCCGGCGCCGACACCTTCATCTTCGACGGTCAGTACAATGAAGGCTTCGACCGCATCACCGACTTCAACGTCGACGAGGGCGACCATCTCTATTTCCAGCCGGTCTCGGGCCGCGCCTTCGCCAACTATGAGGGCTTCCTGGCGCATGCCGTCGACACGCCGGACGGCATCCGCGTCGATTTCGGCTTCGGCAGCGGCTTCCTGATCGAGAACGTGACGCTCGCCGAACTCGGCCCGGAGCATATGAGCTTCTACTGAGGATCGCCCCGGCGATCTCCCTGAAACCAGAAAGCAGGAACACGGAATGACCGTTCTCGTCACGGGTGGGGCAGGCTATATCGGCAGCCACATGGTGCTGGCGCTCTCCGATGCGCGGCGCGAGGTCGTCGTGCTCGACGATCTCTCGACCGGCTTTGTCGGACAGGTTCCGGCCGGTGTGCCGCTGGTCAAGGGCGATTGCGGCGACCAGGCGCTGGTGGCGCGGTTGATCCGCGAGTTCGGCATCACCTCGATCGTGCATTTCGCCGGTTCGATCGTGGTGCCGGATTCGGTCAGGGATCCGCTCGGCTACTACTTCGACAACACGGTGAAATCGCGCGCGCTGATCGCGGCGGCCGTGGCCGGTGGCGTGCGCAACTTCATCTTCTCCTCGACCGCCGCGGTCTATGGCGAGCCGGAGCAGAGCCCGATTGCCGAGACGGCGGCGATGCAGCCGATTTCGCCTTATGGCTCGTCCAAGCTAATGACCGAATGGATGCTGCGTGACACGGTGGCGGCGCATGACATCAACGCCGTCGTGCTGCGCTACTTCAACGTCGCCGGCGCCGATCCGGCCGGCCGCTCCGGCCAGTCCTTCCCGCGCGCGACGCATCTGATCAAGCTCGCCTGCCAAGCGGCGCTCGGCCAGCGTTCACATCTCGATGTCTTCGGGCAGGACTATCCGACGCCGGACGGCACCTGCGTGCGCGACTACATCCACGTCAGCGACCTGGCGCGGGCGCATGTCCTCGCGCTCGACCATCTGGAGCGGGGCGGCGAGAGCCTGACCATGAACTGCGGCTATGGCCGCGGTTTCTCGGTACTGGAGGTGATCGAGGCGGTGAAGCGCGTCTCGGGCGTCGACTTCGACGTGCGTGTCGCGCCGCGCCGCGCCGGCGATCCGCCGTCGCTGGTGGCGGCGACCGGACAGATCCGCGATCGTCTCGGCTTCCGGCCGGAGCGCGACGACCTCGATCTCATCGTCGCCGACGCGCTCGCCTGGGAACTGGCGCTGCGCGAGCGGGCGGAGGCAGCGAAGCCCGCGCTCGAAGCCGTCTGATCGCCGATCGGGGCGGTGGCAGGCGAAGGTTCGCCTGGTCACCGCCTGGAACCGGTAGGGGAACGTCGGGGGAGGCAATGCATTCTCCCAGCGTGGCAGCCCGGTTGGACGGCGGAGGTGATGCGCCTTACGTTGCGGGATGTCGTTCAGTTCCGAACCGAGAGGGCTCAGCGATGGCGATTGCCAAGAACACGATCTGCGTATGGTACGAAAAGGACGCCGAAGCGGCGGCCCGCTTCTATGCGGAGACCTTTCCTGACAGCGCCGTGAACGCGGTCCACCGCGCGCCGAGCGACTATCCGTCCGGCAAGCAGGGCGACGTGCTGACGGTCGATTTCGTCGTCGCCGGCATTCCCTGCATCGGTCTGAACGGCGGGCCCGTGTTCCAGCAGAGCGAAGCCTTCTCGTTCCAGATCGCCACTGACGACCAGGAAGAGACCGACCGCTACTGGAACGCCATTGTCGGCAATGGCGGGCAGGAGAGCATGTGCGGCTGGTGCAAGGATAAATGGGGCGTCTCCTGGCAGATCACCCCGCGCGCGCTGACGGACGCGATGGCGGCCGGCGGTGACGAGGCGAAACGCGCCTTCGATGCAATGATGACGATGCAGAAGATCGACGTTGCCGCGATCGAGAAGGCCCGGCGCGGCTGAACGACGATCCGTCATTGATTCTTCGCGTCGGCGCGTCCCGGCGCCGCATCGGCCGCGCGGCCCTTGCGGCGACGCGCGTTCTTGAACTCTTCCGGCGTGCTCGGTATGGAGCGGGACGATCCTCTGCCCGACCGCGGCCATCGCCGCGCGGAGCGGGGACGGGTGCGCAGCTAGAAATCGGAGAGCCGAACGGTGCAAGGGCCCGAAAGCCAGGGAAAATCGACCTATTTCAAGGCTCCGGTCCTGGCCGTTGCGCCGATGCTCGACTGGACGGATCGGCATTGTCGGACCTTCCATCGGGAGCTGAGCCGGCACGCCTTGCTCTATAGCGAGATGGTCGTCGCCGAGGCGGTGATCCATGGCGACCGGCAGCGCCTGCTCGGCTTCGATCCGTTCGAGCAGCCGGTGGCGCTGCAGATCGGCGGCTCCGATCCGGCCAAGGTGGCGATCGCCGCGCGGGCTGGCGCCGAGTTCGGCTATGACGAGATCAACCTGAATGTCGGCTGTCCCTCGGACCGCGTGCAGTCCGGCACCTTCGGCGCCTGCCTGATGCGCGAGCCGCAGCGCGTCGCGGACTGCGTCGCCGCGATGAAGGACGCGGTGTCGATCCCGGTCACGGTGAAGTGCCGCATCGGCGTCGATGACCAGGATCCCGAAATCGCGCTCGACGAACTGGCCGACGCGGTCGTCGCAGCCGGCGTCGACGCGCTCTGGGTGCATGCGCGCAAGGCCTGGCTGCAGGGCCTGTCGCCGAAGGAGAACCGCGATATCCCGCCGCTCGACTATGACCGGGTCTACCGGCTGAAGGCGCGGCTGCCGGATCTCTTCATCGGCATCAATGGCGGCATCAAGTCGCTCGACGAGGCGGAAGCGCACCTCGCCCAAGTCGACGGCGTCATGATCGGCCGCGCCGCCTATCAGGAGCCGGAGATGCTCGCCGCCGTCGACCGGCGCGTCTATGGCGTCGCCGCACCCGAGCGGGAGCCGCGCGAGATCATCGAGGCCATGCTGCCCTATATCGAGGCGCAGCTGGCGGCGGGAACGCCGCTCAACCACATCGCCCGCCACATGCTCGGCCTCTATCACGGTCGCCCCGGGGCGCGGCGCTTCCGCCAGATCCTCACGGTGGAGGGTGCGGCGCGCGGCGCGGGTATCGAGGTCTTCCACCGGGCGCTCGCCAGCGTCGAGGAGATCGCGGCGTCGGTCGCCGCCGCCTGAGGCGCAAAGGTCCTTTGTCGGTCTGCGCCTTTATCGGCGCCGGCCGCATCGCTATGGATAAGGCTCCAGCGTCGCTGGCCGACCGCCCGCCTGCAATGAGAGTTCCCCTGACATGACGATCCGCGGTTTCACGATCGACGGCTTCCTGATTGCGCTCGTTCTCGTGGTCCTCGCCGCGATCGCCCTGCCGGGCCCCGGCGCCACCGGGGGCATCCTGCACATGGACGCCATCGCCACCTATGGCGTGGCGGTGATCTTCTTCCTCTACGGCCTGACGCTGGCGCCGGAACGCATGCATGCCGGCATCCGCCACTGGCGGGTCCACGTCGCCGTGCAGCTCTGCACCTTCGTGCTGTTCCCGATCGTCGTGCTGGTGCTCGGAACGCCGTTCAAGAGCTTCATCCCGAGCGAGGTCTGGATCGGCTTCTTCTATCTCGCGGCTCTGCCCTCGACGGTCTCGTCGTCGGTGGCGATGACGTCGCTCGCCCATGGCAACGTGCCGGTCGCGATCTTCAACGCCACGCTGTCGAGCCTGATCGGCGTGTTCGCGACGCCGCTGCTGATGGCCTGGTTCCTGTCATCCTCCGGCGTCGGCATGCCGCTGCTGCCGGTGATCGGCAAGATCGTGCTCCTGGTTCTGCTGCCGATCATCGTCGGCCAGATCGCGCGCCACTGGCTCTATGCCTGGGCCGCGCGCCACATCAGGGCGATCCGCCTCGCCGATCGCGCCATCATCCTGGCGATCGTCTACAACTCCTTCGCCGATTCCATCATGGAAGGAGTCTGGGCCGGGCACGATGTCAGCATCATCGTCTCGATCGTCGTCGGCACCATCGTGCTGTTCTTCATCATCTACTGGCTGATGATGATCCCGTGCCGGCTGATGGGGCTGAACCGCGCCGATACCATCGCCTGCCTGTTCTGCGCCTCGAAGAAGTCGCTGGCGACCGGCGTGCCGCTCGCGAAGCTGATGTTCGGCGCGTCGCCGGCGCTCGGCCTGATCATCGCGCCGATCATGCTCTACCACTTCTTCCAGCTGGTGATCGTCAGTGTCATCGCCAATCGCGAGGGCCGGCGCGCCGTGGCGGAGGGCCGCTAGCCGGGCTCAGGCGAGGGCGGCGTCGCGCTCCTGGCGGCGCGCCTTCAGCTCGGCCATGACGGCGCTGCGCTCGTCCGCCGTCATGCGCGACCAGTTGCTGATCTCGTCCAGCGTCCGGCCGCAGCCCTCGCAGAGCTCCGTTTCGGCATCGATCACGCAGATGCTGATGCAGGGCGTGATCATGCCGAGGCGACGATCGCCATCAGGAAGGTGACGAGCGCGATCTGCTGCGCGGCGCCGAGCGTATCGCCGGTCTGGCCGGCGATCTGCCAGGCGCAGGCGAGCTGGAAGGCATAGCTCGCGAGCCCTGCCACGATCAGCGCGACCACGGCATCGAAGAAGCCGGTTCCGAGGCTGCCCGCGATCAGCGCCGCGATGACGGCGATGCCGATCGCCGTCCAGCGCGTCTCGCTGCTGGGGCGGCCGGTCTCGCTGGCGAGACCCTCGAAGCGCGCCGGCGGCAGCGCCGTCCAGAGCTGCACCATCGCCGCGCGGCTGACGATCTCGGCGGCGATCAGCGCCATGGCGACCGGCATGGCGCCATAGGGCAGCAGGGCGGCGATCAGGCTGGCGCGGAGCAGCAGCGACAGGATCAGCGCGATGCCGCCGAACGTGCCGATCCGGCTGTCGCGCATGATTTCGAGCTTGCGGGTCGCCGTCGCGCCGCCGCCGAAGCCGTCAGCGGTATCGGCCAGGCCGTCCTCGTGCAGGGCGCCGGTCAGCGCGATCGTCGCCGTGAGCGACAGGATGGCGGCCGCGAGCGGCGGCAGGTTCAGCCCGGAGGCGATCAGCGCGACGATGGCGCCGACGATTCCGACGAGCAGCCCGACCAGCGGGAAAGTGCGCGCCGCCACTCGAAAATCCGGGCGGTGCCGGGGATCGACGCCGAGCCAGGCGGCGGGCAGGCGCGTCAGGAACGCCGTCGACGCGGCCAGCTCGGATGCGGATGTGCGGAACATGGTACGGACCTGCTCGTCAGTCATGTGAATCGCCCCGTTCGGCGGAACGCCGCACCGACTCACCGTCATCCGTGCTTTGCGGTGGGGCGGCAGGAGGGTTATAGATCGCCGCGCCCCGGCCGCAAAGCGCGGCGCGTCCACCCACCCCGCAGCAATCCGAGATACCCCATGGCCCGCTCCGCTACCGGACTTCCCTTCGACGACATTCGCGCCCTCTTCGAGCAGTTGCCGGCGCACGACGAAGCGGCGGTCCTGGCGATCCGGGCGCGCGACGCGGAGCTGACCAAGCCGGCCGGTTCGCTCGGCCGCCTCGAGGAACTGGCGGAATGGCTCGGCGCCTGGCAGGGCCGGGCCCGGCCCGCCATCACCCGACCGCTGGTCGCGATCTTCGCCGGCAATCACGGCGTCGCCGCGCGCGGCGTTTCCGCCTATCCGGCCAGCGTGACGCAGCAGATGGTCGAGAATTTCGCCGCCGGCGGCGCGGCGATCAACCAGATCTGCATCACCTATGACCTCGGCCTCAAGGTGTTCGACCTCGCGCTCGACATCCCGACCGGCGATATCACGGTCGAACCGGCGCTCGACGAGGCCGGTTGCGCCGCCACCATGGCCTTCGGCATGGAGGCGACCGCCGGCGGCATCGACCTGCTCGCGATCGGCGAGATGGGCATCGCCAACACGACGATCGCCGGCGCAGTCGCGGCCGGACTGTTCGGCGGCACGGGGCGCGACTGGGTCGGCCCGGGCACCGGCGTCGACGAAGCCGGGCTGGCGCGCAAGGCCGAGGCGATCGACGCGGCGCTGGCGCTGCACGCCGCCCATCTCCAGGATCCGCTCGAAGTGCTGCGTCGCCTCGGCGGTCGCGAACTGGCCGCGATGGCCGGCGCGATCCTCGCGGCCCGCATGAGCCGCATTCCCGTGATCGTCGACGGCTATGTCGCGACGGCGGCGGCGGCGGTTCTCTACAAGATCGATCCGGGCGCACTCGACCATTGTCAGTTTGGCCATGTCTCGGCCGAGCCACCGCATGCGCGCCTGCTCGAGGCCATGGGCAAGAAGCCGCTGCTCGATCTCGGCATGCGTCTCGGCGAGGGCACCGGTGCGGCGATGGCGGCAGGTTTGATCAAGGCGGCGGCGGAGATCCACACCGGCATGGCGACTTTCGCCCAGGCCGGCGTCGCGACGAAGGACGCCTAACGCGTCGTTCAGCCCGTCGAGCGCAGCGGCACGACCTCCGCGCCCGACGTGGCAGCCGGCTCGGCGATGATCGGGCTCACGATGCGGATATCCGCGCGCGGCAAAGCGACGGCGCGCGGCTCCATCACCCGCTCGCGCGGGAAGCACAGCGTCGCCTCGGTGCCGCGCCCCACGGTCGAGCACAGTTCAAAGGCGGCGGCGTGCAGCCGGGCAATGGCCTTGACGATGGCGAGACCCATGCCGCTGCCCTGTTCCGCCCGGCGGATGCTGCTTTCGTTCGCCTCGAAGGCGGAGATCAGGCCGCGCAATTCGTCGGCTGGGATGCCCCGGCCGCTGTCGCGCACCGAGACATACTGACCGCCGCCCGCCGTCCAGCCGACGAGGATCTCGACCTCGCCACCCGGCTGGGTGAACTTGATGGCGTTGGAGAGCAGGTTGATCACCGCCTGGCGTGTCGCGCGCGCGTCGGCCAACAGCGGCGGCAGGTCGGGTTCGGCGGCGAGGGTCAGCTGCAAGGCACGGCTCTCGGCACGGGAGCGGACAAAGGCCTCGCAATCCTGCGCCAGCCGGGTCAGCTGCACCGGCTCCTCGCGCAGCTCGTATCGCCCCGCCTCGAAGCCCGACAGCTCCAGGATTTCGGTGACGAGTGACAGCAGGTGGCCGCCGCTCGCATGGATGTCGCTGGCATAGTCGCGATAGGTGCGGTTGCCCATCGGGCCGAGCACTTCGTCCTTCATCACCTCGGAGAAGCCGAGGATGGCGTTGAGCGGCGTGCGGAGCTCGTGGTTCATCGTCGCCAGGAAGCGGGAGCGGGCGAGGTTGGCCTCTTCCGCCGCGCGCAACGCCTTCGTCGTCTTCGCCCGGGCGGCGTCGAGATCGGTCGTCAGCCGGTCGTTGGTCCGGTCGGACGAAAGCAGCGCGCGTCGGGTGGCGTGAAGGCGCGAGGCGTGGGCGAGGCAGCCGATGCCGCTGGCAAGACAAAGCGCGGCGAGCGCCAGGTCGACGGGCGCGCCGCGCATGGCGAACAGCGTGACCGCCGTCAGGGTGATCGGCGCTCCGGCGGCGAACGACGCCGCAGGCAGGCTCGCGGCGCGGGAGGTGCCATAGGCGGCGGCGACCAGCGCGATGGCGAGCAGGGGGATCGCGGGATCGACATTGGCGCGAGTGGCGAGGAGCCCCAGCAGGATGGCCCAGGCCAGCCCGCAGGCGGCCTCCAGCGCGACGAGCCCGATCCGCGCCGGCGGCGCCGAAGCGGTGGATGTGGCGGCCATTGCGCAGAGGGCGGCGAGGCCGCCATGCAGGAGAAGGGCAGGCGCGATCCAGAGGGCGACCAGCAGCGGCGGCATGACGAACGTCGCGGCGATGCCGGCCGAGAGCAGCATGGCCACCGTGACGGCGATGCCGCGCAGCCGGGTGCGGGCATAGTCCTGGAGGAGTGCCGCTTCGAGTGCGGCGCTTCCCGACGTCGCCGTCAGTGCCTTGAGGCCGCGAACGCCATCGGCTGCCGCAGGGCGCTGCTCGGCGCCGGCATCGGACATCGCTCTCGACTGGTCGTCGCCCACCGGGACGTCTAGGCTCTGCATGTCGCGGCTTCCGTGAGGAAGTACAGGAGTTCCCGGGAAACTTGCGGTTCGAATGCTTAATGCCGACTTGAGCGATATGGTTAAGTCGCAGCTAAATCTGCCGGAAGACGGCCTCGACGCTCTGTTCGCGGAGATCCGGGATTGCCGGGTCTGCGTCGACCGCCCTATCGGCAAGCCGCTTCCCCATGCGCCGCGTCCGGTGATCCGTGGCGCCGCGACCGCACGGATCCTCATTGCCGGCCAGGCGCCGGGCACGCGTGTGCATGCATCCGGCAAGCCCTTCACCGACCCTTCCGGCGATCGCCTTCGGAGTTGGATGGGGATCGACGAGGATACGTTCTATGACGAGGCGCGGATCGCGATCGTGCCGATGGGGTTCTGCTTTCCGGGTCTCGATGCCAAGGGCGGCGACCTGCCGCCGCGCCGCGAATGCGCGCCTCTATGGCGGGCGCGGGTGATGGCCGAATTGCCGGCGGTGCGCCTGGTCCTGGCGGTCGGTCTCTATGCGCAGAACTGGCATCTCGGCGGGAAAGCCCGATCGGGGCTGACGGAGACAGTTTCGAACTGGCGCGCGATCCTCGACGGCGGCAACACGCCCGCCGTCATCCCGTTGCCGCATCCGTCGTGGCGGAACTCCGGTTGGCTCAAGCGCACTCCGTGGTTCGAGGCGGAGCTGCTGCCAGTGCTGCGGGCGCGCGTGGCGGCCGAATTGGCCGGTCCGATTGACAAAACGACCCGAGTTGATCATTCATCTTCAGAATAATTTTCTCAATCGAGTGTCTCCTGATGTCGTCGTTGGAAAATGATGCCCCAGGCGGATGGGTTCCAAAGTAGAGGTTTCCCGAATGATCGACCGGCTCGACCGAAAAATTCTGCAGATCCTGCAGGAAGACGCCACCATCCCCGTCGCCGAGATCGGGCGGCGAGTCGGCCTGTCGACGACGCCGTGCTGGCGGCGCATCCAGAAGCTCGAGGAAGACGGCGTCATCACCAAGCGCGTCGCTGTGCTCGACCCGAAGAAGGTCAACGCCAAGGTGACGGTGTTCGTCTCGATCACCACCAGCCAGCACAATGAGGAATGGCTGAAGCGCTTCGCCGAGGTGATCCGGGATGTGCCGGAAGTGGTCGAGTTCTACCGCATGAGCGGGCAGGTCGATTACCTGCTGCGTGTCGTGGTGCCGGATATCGAGGCCTATGACCTGTTCTACAAGCGGCTGATCTCGCGCATCGACATCGCCGACGTGTCGTCGGCCTTCGCGATGGAGCAGATCAAGTACGCGACGGCGCTGCCGCTCAACTACATCCCGCTGGAAAAGGACAAGGGCATGGCCTGAGGCCTTCGTCCCGCGATCCCGAGAGATGAGAACACCCGGCCTTGCGCCGGGTGTTTAGCTTTCAGGCGTGCCGGAGATGGCGCGTCAGGTAGTGCTCGAGCTTGTCCCAGACCCGCCGGATCGTCTCGACGACGATCAGGTAGAGCACGGCGGCCCACAGATAGACCTGGAAGTCGAAGGTGCGCGAATAGGCGAGGCGGGTGACGCCCATCAGGTCGAACACCGTCACGATGGCCGCGACCGACGAGCCCTTGATCATCAGGATGACCTCGTTGCCGAGCGGGCGCAGCGCGATGAGCAACGCCTGCGGCACGATGATCTTGCGGAAGATCTGCCGCGAATTGAGGCCCAGCGACATCGCCGCCTCGCTCTGGCCGATCGGCACGGCGCGGATGGCCCCGCGAAGGATTTCAGCCTGATAGGCGGCGGTGTTCAACGTGAAGGTGAGCACGCAGCAGAAGAAGGCGTCGCGAAACAGCCACCAGAGCCCGACCGCTTCCAGCTGCGGCCGGAACTGGCCGGCGCCGTAGTAGACCAGGAAGGTCTGCGCCAGCAGCGGCGTGCCGCGGAAGAAATACATGTAGCCGAACGAGATGCCGCGCAGGATGCGGCTGCGGCTCATCCGCGCCAGCGCGACGGGCCAGGCCAAAAGCGCGCCGAGCGTGATCGAGATGACGACCAGCTGCAGCGTGACGACGAGCCCCTGCAGCATGCGCGGGCCGTAGGTGGCGAGCGCGTCCCAGTTCATGACGCTCTCCTGACGCCGCGATTGGCCCAGCGCTCGATCGCCACGATGCCGATCGACGACACCATCGACAGCACGAGGTAGATCAGGCAGGCGACGCCGAAGAACAGGAACGGCTCCTTGGTGACGCGGACGGCGATCTGCGTCTTGCGCAGGAGGTCCTCGAGCGCGATCACCGAAACGAGCGCCGTGTCCTTCAGCAGGATCAGCCAGAGATTGGCGAGGCCGGGCAGGGCGAGGCGCACGAGCTGCGGCACGATGACGAGGCGCAGCGTTGCCCATGGCCGCAGCCCGAGCGCATAGGCGGCTTCGTACTGGCCGCGGGTGATGTTGTTGAAGGCGCCGAGGAAGACCTCCGACGCATAGGCGGAAAACACGACGCCGAGCGCCACCATGCCGGCGACGAAGCCGTTGATCTCGACCGGCGCGTCGCTGAACAGGCTGACGAACTTCTGCAGGACGATCTGGCCGCCGAAATAGACGATGAAGATGGTCAGGAGCTCGGGCAGGCCGCGAAAGATCGTCGTGTAGGCATTGCCGAAGGCGCGCCACCAACGATTCCGGCTGCGCTTGGCGAGTGCCATCAGCAGGCCGAGCAACAGTCCGAAGGGCAGCGTCGCGAGGGCGAGGCGGATGGTGAGCCACGTGCCGGCAAGCAGCTGGTTGCCCCAACCATTGGGCCCGAAACTAAGCAACTCTAGCAGGTGCACGCGGCCCGTCCCCCAAGGGTGCAGCGAAAGGTGCGCCGCCGCCGGGCCTCAACGAGGCCCGGCGGGGCGTATGGTTCAATCCTTCCAGATCGAGAAGGGGAAGTACTTGGCGTTGATCTTGTCGTAGGTGCCGTCGGCCTTGATCGCGACGATCGCTTCCGAGATCTGGTCGCGCAGGTCGGTGTCGGACTGGCGCACGCCGGCGCCGACGCCATCGGTCGGCAGGTCGGTGCCGACGAACTCGAAATTGCCGCCGTCCGCCGTCTTCAGCCAGTCGAGGCCGGGCAGCTTGTCGACGAAGAGCATGTCGATTCGGCCGGCGACCAGGTCGAGATTGACCTCATCCTGGGTCGGATAGAGCTTGATGTCGGAATCCTTGTACTTCTGCTCGAGCTCGGCCGCCTGGACGGTCGAGGACTGCGCGCCGATCGTCTTGCCCTTCAGGGCCTCGGGCGACGTGTCCTTGATGCCGGCGCTCTTCGGCGCGATGAAGGAGGAGGGCGACTGGTAGTAGGGGCGCGAGAAGTCGATGACCTTCTTGCGTTCGTCCGTGATCGACATGGACGAGATGATGGTATCGAACTTGCCCGCCTGAAGCGCCGGGATCAGCCCGTCCCAGTCCTGCACGGCGAAGGTGCATTCCGCCTTCATCTTCTCGCAGATCGCCTTGGCGATATCGACGTCGAAGCCGCCGAGCTGGTTGTCGGCGCCGACGAAGTTGAACGGCGGGAAGGCGCCTTCGACGGCGACGCGGATGTTCTTCCATTCCTTGGCCTGAACGGCGCCGGTGACGGCCATCAGGGCCAGGGCTGCGATGGCAGCCTGCTTGACGATGCGCATGTGCATTCCCTCTGAGGTACGCTTTTCTACTGCGTCCGGTTTGCCCGCCAGAGGCGAGCGTCCGTCCTCAGGGTATATCCCACCATTTGAGGGCGGGCCGCAACTCCCGGCAGTTCCGCCCTAGGCCGGCGACAGCCAGCGGGCGGCCCGCTCGAGTTCGGCCGGCGTATTGGCGTTGAGGAACGGGTCCGGGCGATCGGGCGCGAAGTCGAAACCGACCACGGCGTAGCCGCTCGCCGCCAGGAAGGCGCGCACGCCCTGGCTCTTCGCGGTCCGGCGCCACTCGGCCAGCGTATCGGCAAGGGTCACCGGCCATAGGCCGAATACGGGGTGGTCGCGATCGCCTGACGCCGCGATGGCGATCAGCGGCTGTCCGGCTCGGCCGGCTTCGAGGCGCGCCACCAGATCGCGCGGCAGGAAGGGCGAATCGATCGGAACGGTGGCGACAAAGGCGGGTTGGTCCGGAAGCGTCGCGGCCCAGCGCATGCCGGCCAGGATACCGCCGAGGGGGCCGGTGTCCGGCTCGTCGTCGGCGAGCACGGGGAGGGCGTAGGGCGCGAAGCGGGCGGGATCGCCATTGGCATTGATGGCAAGCGGCGCTACCTGCGGTGCGAAGCGCTCGATCACATGTTCGATCAACGGCTTCTCGCCCAGTCGCGCGAAGGCCTTTTCTCGGCCCATGCGGAGCGAATTGCCTCCCGCCAGAATGACACCTGCGACGCTCATCGGCTCCATTTCCGGTTGAGGAGCATGAAGGCTCCGCCCGCGATCAGGCCCCAGAATGCCGCACCGATGCCCAGGAAGGAAAGTCCGGAAGCGGCGGTCACGAAGGTCACCATGGCCGCATCCCGATGGGCGGGCACGGCGGTGGCGCCGGCCAGCGCGCCGCCGAAGGCGCCGAGCAGGGCCAGCCCCGTCGCCGCCTGGATCAGGACCGGCGGGGCAACGGCGATGAGCGCGGCGGCGAGGGTGGCGCCGAGGCCGAGCACGAAATAGGCCGGCCCGGTCGTGAACGACGCGATCCAGCGCCGCGACGGGTCGGGATGGGCGTCCGGTCCGGCGCACATCGCGGCGGTGATCGCGGCGAAGTTGAGCGTGTGGCCGCCGAAGGGCGCGACGAGGATGCTGCCGATCCCGGTCGAGACGAACACGGTCGCTACCGGCGGCTCGTAGCCGTTCGCCTTCATGACGGCGATGCCGGGCAGGTTCTGCGACGCCATGGTGACGATGAACAGCGGGATCGCCAGCGACACGAGGCCCTGCAGCGTGAACACAGGCCAGACGAAGGTGATGTCTGGCGTCATGTGGTCGATCGACCATCCGGTGGCCGGCGCCGTCCAGATGATCATCGCGACGGCGGTCACGACGGCCGCCGGCACGGCCCAGATCTTCTGGATGCGGCCGACGATGGCCCAGGCGAGGATGACGGGGATCGCGAGCGTCGGCTCGAGGGCGACCGCCTTGGCCGGGGCGAGGCAGAGGCCGAGCAGGATGCCGGCGAGCATGGCGCTCGCCAGCACGGGCGGGATGGCCGAGACCAGGCGGCCGAACGGCTTGAACAGGCCGGCCGCGATGATTAGCGCGCCGGCCATCGCGAAGGCGCCGACCGCGGCCGGGAAGCCGCCCTCGATTATGCCGGTGGCGGCGAAGAGCACGGAGCCCGGCGTCGACCAGGCGATGGCGATGGGAATGCGGTAGCGCCAGCTGAGCAGAAGGGACAACAGCCCCTGGCCGAAGCAGATGGCGAGCAGGCCGGAGGCTGCCTGCGTCGGCGTCGCGCCGACGGCGATGAAGCCCTGCAGCACGACCGTGAAGACGCCGGCGAAGCCCACGAACGCCGCGACGATGCCGGCGATGATCGGTTGTGTCAGCCCGACGGAGCGCCCGGGCTGTCCGTCCGTGTCGTAGTCGCTCGCGCGCGGCGCCGTTCGCATGTCCATCGCACTGGCCCTGATTGCAATCGCTTTCGAGATTGTTAGATTGGATCCAATCGACAGGCAAGGCAGGATTGCGGCGGGCCTGTCGCGATCTGGGCGGCGGAGGGAAGGCCATGTCAGGACTCTTGGACGTGATCCAGTCGGCCGGGACGCGCTACCGGACAGCGACCGAGTTCGTCGAGGCGACGTTGCGCGAGGCGATCCTTTCCGGCGCCATCGCGCCAGGCACGCCATTGCGGCAGGAAGAACTGGCGACAAGCTTCAAGGTGAGCCGCATGCCGATCCGCGAGGCCTTGCGTCAGCTCGAGGCGCAGGCGCTCGTCGATTTCGAGCCGCATCGCGGCGCCGTGGTCGTCCAGATCACCCTGCTCGACGCGATGGACAACTACGCGATCCGCGCGGCGCTGGAGCCGCAGGCGCTGCGTCTGTCGATCCCCAACCTCACGGCTGAGGATTTCGAGATCGCCGAGGACCTGATCGCCGAGATCGACCATGAGCAGGATCCCGGCCGTATGGGGGAGCTCAACCGCCGCTTCCACATGACGCTCTACGCGCAAGCGGGCCTGCCACGGCTGATCGCGCTGACGGAGCAGCATCTTGCCTCCGCCGATCGCTATCTGCGCTTCCATCTCGCCGCCGTCGGCGGCGACATGGGGCAGGACGAGCATCGCGAGATGCTGGCGGCCTGCCGGATCGGCGACGTCGAACGCGCCGTCGCGACGCTCGCGCGGCATCATGGCCGGGCGAGCGAGGCGATGCAGGCCTTCTTTCGGGCGCGCGACGTCTCGCGGGACTAGGGCCACCGCCGGCTTCCTTCCGAGGCCTCGGTTCCTGCGTGGACGACGAGGTCTGCCGGGCCCCTTTCGGAACCGCCCCGCCATCCGTGACGGTCCTTGATTGCCACGCGCTGCCATGTGGAGACGGGCCGGGCCGAGCAAGCTCTGTCGTGTAACGGATTCGTGTCAATCCGTGTCGAGGCGGCATTTGAGCGTTCTGCCTGGCGTCTGTATGTTGCCCTCTTTGCATATCGGCGGCCGTATACTCCCCGCCTTGGTTTCTGGGAGCTGACCTGTCGACCCAGTGAAAGAAATACCGCTTCGGAAGCATCTGATCTTTTTGGAGATTTGTGATGATATCGGCGCGATACCTTTCCCTTTTGATGTTGTCCTCCGGGCTCTGTATCACGGGCGCCAATGCGCAGACGATTACCGGCACGCCGGGATCGCCGACTGCGACGCAAACGATCGACGGGCGTTACATCCCGGCGCCGCCTCTGCCCTTCGGCGGCGTCATCAATCTCGACGCCGCGAGTTCGAAACCGTTCTGGCCTCCGACGATCGTCCCGCCGGCGGGCGCGCCCAACATCCTGCTGATCATGACGGATGATGCCGGTTACGGCGTCTCCGGCACCTTTGGCGGTGTCATCCCGACACCCGCGCTCGACCGGGTCGCCCAGGCGGGGCTCCGCTACACGCAGTTCCATTCGACCGCGCTCTGTTCGCCGACCCGCGCCGCCCTGATCACCGGCCGCAACCACCATTCGGTCGGCTTCGGCGTCGTCACCGAGCAGTCGACCGGCTTTCCCGGCTATGATTCCGTCATCGGGCCGGAAAACGCGACGATCGGGGAGATCCTGAAGGAGAACGGCTACAAGACCTCGTGGTTCGGCAAGGAGCACAACACACCGAGCTTCCAGTACAGCCTGTCCGGGCCCTTCGACCAATGGCCAGTCGGCATGGGTTTCGAGTATTTCTATGGCTTCATGGGCGGCGAGACCAACCAGTGGACGCCCTATCTGTTCCAGAACACGACCCAGGTTTTCCCCTGGATCGGCAAGCCTGGCTATAATCTGACGACGGATCTCGCCGACAACGCGATCGACTATCTCCGGCAGACCAACGCCGCGGCGCCGGACAAGCCGTTCTTCCTGTATTTCGTTCCCGGCGGCACGCATGCGCCACATCAGCCGACGCCGGAATGGATTGCGAAGTTCAAGGGCAAGTTCGACGGCGGCTGGAACGCCATGCGCGACGAGATCTTCGCCAACCAGAAGCGGCTCGGCGTCATTCCGGCGAACACCGCCCTGACGCCGTGGCCGGACGACCTGCCGAAATGGGAGACGCTGTCCGCCGACGAGAAGAAGATGTTCGCTCGGCAGGCGGAGGTCTATGCCGGCTATGTCGCGTATACGGACCACGAGATCGGTCGGGTGATCCAGGAGGTCGAGGATCAGGGCAAGCTCGACAACACGCTGATCATCTATATCGAGGGCGACAACGGCACGAGTGCCGAGGGGACGACGCTCGGCACCCCGTTCGACCTCGCCGCCCTGCAGGGCATCGAGGTTCCGGTCAAGGAACAGCTGAAGTTCTATGACGCGTGGGGTTCCGACCAGACGTCGCCGCACATGTCGGTCGCCTGGTCCTGGGCCTTCGATACGCCGTTCAAGTGGACCAAGCAGGTCGCCTCGCATTTCGGCGGGACGCGGCAGGGCATGGCGATGGCCTGGCCCGCCCGCATCCGCGACGCCGGCGGCGTCCGCAGCCAGTTCCATCACATGATCGACATCGTGCCGACGATCCTGGAGGCGACCGGGATCCCGGCGCCGGTCGCCGTCAACGGCATCGCCCAGCGCCCGATCGAGGGCGTCAGCATGAGCTACACCTGGGGCAAGGCCAGCAAGGACGCGCCTTCGGCCCGCACCACCCAGTATTTCGAGATGTTCGGCAACCGGGCGATCTATCACGACGGCTGGATCGCCTCGACGACGCCGCCCCAGCCGCCCTGGCTGGTCGGGCTCGCCCAGATGCCGGATGTGATCGACGGCTATCAATGGGAACTCTACAACCTCGCCGATGATTTTTCGCAGAACAACGACGTCGCCGCGAAGAACCCCGAGAAGCTGCGGCAGATGAAGGAACTGTTCCTGGTCGAGGCGGCCAAGTACAACGTCTTCCCGCTCGACAACTCGATTATCCAGCGCGCGGTGGCTCCGCGCCCGAGTGCCACTGCCGGCCGGAACAGCTTCAGCTATTCCGGTCGGGTTGCCGGCACACCGGCCAGCGCCGCGCCGGATCTGCTGGCCAAGTCCTACACCATCTCGGCCGAGGTCGAAATACCGCAGGGCGGCGCCGAGGGCATGCTGGCGACGATGGGAGGACGCTTCGGCGGCTATGGCCTCTATCTGGTGAAGGGCAAGCCGGTCTTCCTCTACAATCTGCTGGCGCTCGAGCGCTTCCGCTGGGCCGGTGAAGACGCCCTCGCGCCCGGCAAGCACACGGTCGTCTTCGACTTCACCTATAACGGTCCCGGGCCCGGCAAGGGTGGCACGGGCGTGCTGAAGGTCGATGACAAGGAGGTCGCCCGGCAGGTGATCCCGCACTCGACGCCCTTCCTGATGACGATCGACGAGACCTTCGACGTCGGCGTCGACACGCGCAGTGGCGTCGACGACAGCGACTACCAGCTGCCATTCGCCTTCACCGGCAAGCTGGACAGCATCACCTTCAAGCTCGGCCCCACCCAGCTCGGGGCTGCCGACCAGGCGCGGGCCAGGACCCAGTTGGCGCGGACGCAGCAATAGGGCCCGACAAGCGAGCTTGCGCGCCGCGTCCGGCTCGGATGGCGACGTGCGCGTCAGGCGAGATATTTGTTGAACCAGTCGATCGTGCGTCGCCACGCGAGTTCGGCCGCAGCCTTGTCGTATCGGGGCGTCGTGTCGTTGTGGAAGCCGTGATTGGCGCCCGGATAGATATAGGCCTCGTAGATCTTGCCGTTCGCCTTCAACGCCGCCTCAAAGGCCGGCCAGCCCTCGTTGATGCGGGTGTCGAGCTCGCCATAGTGGAGCAGGATCGGCGCCTGGATCTTCGGCACGTCCTCGATCCTGGCCTGGCGGCCGTAGAACGACACCGCGGCGCCGAGATCCGGAAAGGCGACGGCGGCCGCGTTGGCGACGCCGCCGCCATAGCAGAAGCCGACAATGCCGACCCTGCCGGTGGTGGCGTCGCTCTTCATCAGGAATTCGACCGCGGCGAAGAAGTCGTTCATCAGCTTCTCGGGATCGACCTGCTGCTGCAGTTCGCGGCCCTTGTCGTCATTGCCCGGATAGCCGCCCTTCGAGGTGAGGCCGTCCGGGGCCAGCGCGATGAAGCCGGCCTTGGCGACCCGGCGCGCGACATCCTCGATATAGGGGTTGAGCCCACGGTTCTCGTGCACGACGACGACGGCCGGCAGCTTGCCCTCTGCCTTGGCGGGACGGACATAATAGGCGCGTACTTCGCCGTGTCCGTCGGGCGAAGGGTAGGTGATGTATTCGGCGACGATGTCGTGATCGTCGGTCGCGACCTGGTTGGCCAGCGCATAATCGGGGCTCATGCTCGACAGGATCGCGGCGGCGGTGACGCCGCCGATGGCGAATTTCGCGGCGCGGTCGAGGAACTCACGTTTCGTGATCTTGCCATGCGCGTAATAGTCGTAGAGCTCGAGCAGCTCCTGCGGGAAGTCCTTGGCGGTCAGGCGGGTCATGGGAGGCCTCTCTGCTGGATGTGGCAGGATGATCGGTCACCATGGAAAGGATGATAGCAACTGACCGTTCCGTGTCGACCGCCCGGTCGCGGATCGCGCTCGATCGAGCGCGAGATCCGCGCGTGTGGCTCCGAAACTTTACAAATTCTTATAATCGTGTGAAGTTAGGCGATCTCATGAAGAAGGCCGCCGCCGTGTCCCATTTGCGCTTCGCCACTCGCCTGAACTCGTTTGCCTCGCGCGCCGAGGCCGAATGGCCGGGGCAGAAGGGCAAGCCGAGCGTGCTGCAGATGGCGGCGCGCGCTGCGCGGGTGGATGGCCTGACCGACCTCGATCTCAACTATCCCGATCACGTCGGCGAGGATCCGCGCGAACTGGCGCGGAAGCTCGGCGACCTTGGGCTTTCGATCAATGGCTTCGCCATGCGCTACTACACCAATCCGGCATTCAAGCTGGGGGCCTTTACCCATCCGGACGAAGCCGTGCGCCGCGAGGCGATCGATCTGACCAAGCGCGGCATCGACGCCGCCCGCGCCGCCGGCTCGAATCTGATGACCATCTGGCTCGGCCAGGACGGTTTCGATTACGCATTCCAGGCGGACTATGACCGCCTCTGGGATCATGAAGTTTCCGGGATCCGTGAAGTTTGCGCGCATGACCCCGATTGTTTGATCAGCATCGAATACAAGCCCAACGAGCCCCGCGCGTTCAGCCTGATGCCGGATTGCGCCACGACGCTGCTCGCCATCAAGGAGGCTGGCGCGCCCAATCTCGGCGTCACGCTGGATTTCGCCCATGTGCTCTACGCCGACGAGCAGCCGGCCTTCGCGGCGGCGCTGATCGCCCGCCACAGCCGCCTGCTCGGGGTGCATTTGAACGACGGCTATGCCAAGCGCGACGACGGATTGATGGTCGGCGCGGTGCATTCGGTGCAGACAATCGAGCTGCTGCGCCAGATCCGGCGCGACGGCTATGACGGCGCCATCTATTTCGACACCTTCCCGGACATGACCGGCCTCGACCCCGTGCAGGAATGCGAGGTCAACATCCGCACCGTGAAGCGCATGCTCGACGTCGTCGACCGGCTCGATCGCGACAACCGCCTCGGCGGCGCGATTGAGCGCCAGGACGCAGTCGCGGCGCAGGCGATCCTGCAGGAAGCCATGCTCGCACCGGGCGCTTGAGGGGGGGCGACCGCCATGCATCCGGACGATTCCGATCCGCGCTCGGTCGGCCCGCGCATCCGCATGATGATGCCGCTGCTGACCCCGCGCGAGGCCCATGTCGTCGAGGCCATCCTCGGCATGCATGATTTCGATGCATCGACGCCGCTGAAGACGATCGCCGAGGCGACGGACGTCTCCGAGGCCATGGTCGTCAAGATCACCAAGAAGCTCGGCTTCGACGGCTATCGCGGCTTTCGCGCGGCGCTTGCCGAATATAACCGCCTGCCGGCCGCCGGCATGCATCAGGATCTCTCGCCCGACGACACCTCTCGCGACATCGTCCAGAAGGTGTTTCGCACGTCGATCCACGCCTTGGAGGAGACGCTGGCGATCCTCGATCTCGCCGCCTTCGACCGGGCGGTCGACGCCATCCACGGCGCGCGCCAGAGGGACCTCTACGGCGTCGGCGGTTCGGCCCAGATCGCGCGCGACGTCGGCCACAAGTTCCTGCGCATCGGCGTGCGCGCCAGCGTGTTCGACGATGCGCACATGATGCTGATGTCGGCGTCGCTTCTCGGGCCGGGAGACGTCGCGATCGGCTTCTCGCATTCCGGCAACACGACGGCGGTGGTCGAGGCGATCGAGCGTGCGGGCCGCAACGGCGCCCGGACGCTGGCGATCACCAATTACGGCCGATCGCCGCTGGCGCGGCAGGCCGAGATCGTCCTCTGCTCGACGGCGCAGGGATCGCCCCTGATGGGCGAGAACGCGGCGGCGCGCATCGCCCAGCTCAACATCCTCGATGCCATCTTCGTCGCGGTGGCGCAGCGCGACTATGCCCGCGCCGAACGGAACCTCGAAAAGACGATGCACGCCGTCGCGGCGAAGCGGAAGGACAGATCCCCATGAGCGAAGCCTCGCCCACCGTCATCGTCTTCGGCAGCCTGCACTACGACATCGTCGTCGAGGACGCGGCGCGCCCGCGCAAGGGCGAGACGGTTACGGGCAAGGCCTGGTGGCCGAAATGCGGCGGCAAGGGCGGCAATCAGGCCGTCGCGGTCGCGGAGGCCGGCGTCCTGAGCGCGATGATCGGTGCCGTCGCGGATGACGATTTCGGCCGGACCCTGCTCGCCAATCTCGACGCGAATGCCGTCGACCGCCGCCATGTCCGCGTCGCCCCTGGACGCGGCACGGGCATGAGCGTCGCGCTGTTCGACGGCGATGGCGATTATGGCGCGGTGATCGTCTCCGGCGCCAATCTGACGCTCGACGCCGACGACATCGCCGCCGCCGCGGATCTCTTCGCCGTGTCGCGCGTGCTGGTGCTGCAGAACGAGGTGCCCGACGCCGCCAACGCAGCCGCCGCTTCCGCCATGCGCGCTGCCGGCGGCCGGGTGATCCTGAACGCCGCGCCGGCCCGCATTCCGTCGCCCGAACTGGCGGCGAAGGTCGACGTCCTCGTCGTCAACGCGATCGAGGCGGAGCTTCTGGCCGGGGTTCCCGTCGTGGAGGGGCTGGACGGGGCGCTCGCGGCCGCGCGCATCCTGGCGCAGACCTATCCTGCAGCCATCGTCACGGCGGGTGGTGCCGGCGTCGCCTGTGCGACCGCCTCCGGCGAACTCAGCCGGATCGAAGCGATCCCCGTGAAGCTCGTCAGCACCCACGGCGCGGGCGACGCCTTCATCGGCATGCTGGCGGCCAGCCTCGCGCGCGGCGCGACCTTGCGCGAGGCGCTCGAGCGGGCCAACCGGTCCGCGGCGGAGTTCGTCAGCCGCCCACGCGCGGGGACGACGCCTGGCTAGCGCGTGTCGGCGCGTCCCGGAGTCGCTTGTGGATCCTCTCCGGGCATTCTATCTGGACAGGCCTCCTGCGCTGACCCGCGGAGGCGCGCCGCCGTCATCGGCCGCGCGGGAGTTGGCCGGCCCGATACCGGCGGGGTCGATCGCCGGAGGCTCGTCGATGATGCCGCAACAACGTGACGGAGCCCGCTACCGCTCCGCTCTCCATGTTGGGCGGCGCGCCGGCTACATCGTGCTCGGCTTCATCTTTCTCGCGCTCGGCTTCATCGGCGCCTTCTTGCCGGTCATGCCGACGACGATCTTCCTGATCCTGGCAGCGTGGAGTTTCGGTCGCTCGTCGCCCGGGCTCGAGGCCTGGATGCTCGATCATCCGAAATTCGGCGGCGTGTTACGCGCCTGGCGGGCGCATGGCGCCATCCCGCGCCGGGCCAAGTGGATGGCCTGCATCGGCATTCTGCTCGGCTATGTCCTGTTCTGGGTCTCGGCGGCGCCGTCGGTGCTGCTCGCCGTGGTCGTCGCGCTCGCGATGCTCGCCTGCGCGCTCTGGATCGTGACGCGGCCCGAGGGGCCGGAGACGGAGCCGGCCGCTCCGGAATAGCCGGGATGGCAGGCGGGCCGTTTCTTATCGGCCCGCCCATGCTTTCGGCCTCAGGCGGCGAGGCCCTTGGCGAGGTCGAGCGCCTGCCGCTCGAACAATCTGCGGTAGATGCCGTTGTCGACGCGCACGAGCTGCTCGTGCGTGCCTTCCTCGGCGATCCGGCCGCGATCGAAGACCAGCAGCCGGTCGAGCGACCGCACCGTCGACAGTCGGTGGGCGATGACGATCGCCGTGCGGCCGACCATCAGTCGCTCCATCGCCTCCTGGATCAGCGCCTCCGATTCCGAATCGAGGCTCGACGTCGCCTCGTCGAGGATCAGGATCGGCGCGTCGGCCAGGAAGGCCCGGGCGAGCGCCACGCGTTGGCGCTCACCGCCCGAGAGCTTGACGCCGCGCTCGCCGACCAGCGTCTGGTAACCCTGCGGCAGCCGCTCGATGAAATCATGCGCGTTGGCGAGCTTTGCCGACGCGATGATGTCGGCCATCGACGCGCCAGGCCGGGCATAGGCGATGTTCTCCGCCAGCGAGCGGTGGAACAGGATCGGCTCCTGCTGCACGATCGCGATCTCGCCCCGGAGCGACGACTGCGTGACATGGGCGATGTCCTGCCCGTCGATGACGATGCGCCCGTCCGTGACGTCGTAGAGCCGCTGGATCAGCTTGACGAAGGTCGTCTTGCCGGAGCCGGAATGGCCGACCAGGCCGATCTTCTCGCCCGCTTGAATCGTGACGTCGAAGTCCTTGTAGAGCGGCTTCTCATGGCCGGCATAATGGAACGTGACGTCGTCGAAGCGGATCTCGCCGGCGCCGATGCGCATCGGCCTGGCGTCGGGGCGATCCTCGATGCCGAGCGGCTGCGCGTGCAGGGCAACCAGCTCCTCCATGTCGTTCACCGAGCGCTGCAGGTTGCGGATATGCACGCCGACGTCGCGCAGATAGCCCTGCAGCAGGAAGTAGGAGGTCAGCACGAAGGTGACGTCGCCCGCCGTGGCCTGTCCATGCCACCAGAGGATCAGAACCGTGCCGATGATGGCGCCGCGCAGCAGCACGAGCAGGATGCCCTGCGCCGTGCCGTTGTTGGTGCCGCGGACCCAGGTGCGCGACGTGCGCGAGCGCCATTTGGCGACGACGCGGGAGAGCCGCGCGTCCTCGCGCTCCTCGGCGCCGAACGCCTTGACGACGGCGTTGCAGGAAACCGCGTCGGCGAGCGCGCCGCCAAGCTTGGTGTCCCACTGGTTGGCGAGGCTCGCCGCCGGCGCGACATAGCCGAGCGACAGCGCCACCGTCATGGCGATGTAGAGCACCGAACCGATCGCCACGATCAACCCCATCACCGGCCAGTACGAGCCGAGCAGGATGGTCGTGCCGACCAGCATGACGAGCGAGGGCAGCAGCGCCAGCAGCAGCGTGTCGTTCAGGAGGTCGAGCGCCCACATGCCGCGCGTGATCTTGCGCACGGTCGAGCCGGCGAATGCGTTGGCGTGCCAGTTGGTGGAGAAGCGCTGCACGCGATGGAAGGCGTCGCCCGCGATGTCCGTCATCATGTTCAGCGTCAGCCGGATGATGCCGAGGAAGGCGACGTGCCGTAGCGCCATCATGCCGATGCCGAGCGCCATCAGCATGCCGAAGGCGGCGAGGGCGGCCGAAAGCGCCGCGTCGCGGTCGACATTGCCGTTGGCGATCGCGTCGACCAGGCGGCCGGCATAGAGCGGCAGCAGCACATCCGCCAGCGTCGAGACCAGGACGGTGGTGGTCATGCCGAAGATCAGCAGCGGCTGGCGCCGCCAATGCGCGAAGGTGAAGCCCAGAACGTCGGCGAAGGCGCCGGTGCGCCATCGGATGCGAAAGCGCGGGAATCTGAATCGAGTCATGATGGCTGTCCGGACGCGTGTCGAACGCGGATCCGGTCCTGAAAAAGAGATGAAGGCTGCGAGCGACGCACGGATGGCGCGAGCGCTCACGGATGAAGATTTGAAGTATCGGGTCTGCGGGTGCTGGAGGGCCGCGGTTGTGAACCGGAGCGAGGCTGCCCGCTAAACGTCCGAACTACGCTCGGGGAAAGCCCGGGAACGGTGCGGCCGGGGCGATTTCGACGTGCAATGATGCCATGTTGATCTCCCCGCGTTCGGAGTTGAAGGAGGAAGCCTTATAGCTGCCTCTGCGTGAGCTGCCAAGGTGCCGATGGCGTTTGGCGCTGCTCGGGCCTCGATGTGGCCGCCATGCAACAGAATGTTGCGGTGGGCCGGAAATGCAATCGGCCCGGGCGAAGGCCGGGCCGATGCTGGATGTTCGGGCTGAAGCGGATCAGCCGATCTTCTTGCCCCGGGCGACGTCCTGGTCGAAGCAGAGATCTAGGATGCGCTGGATTTCGGCGGCGCGGCGGAAGCTCGGGTCGCCGTTGATGCCGGAGTTGCAGGCCTTGATGAAGCGCTCATAGGTCGTCGGCACGGGCGGGCAGTCGACCGTCTTCCAGGTCTGCGTGTCGATGTCGGCGCCGGCGCAGATCTTCAGCGACGACGCCTTGCCGTCGGTCTTGACCTCGAGCGCGCCCTCGGTGCCGTAGAGCGTCAGCGACAGATCATTGGCGTGGCCGGTGGCGAAGCGCGTCGCGGTGATCACGCCGAGCGCGCCATTGGCGAACTCGGTCATCATCACCACCGAGTCGTTGGCGTCGAGCTTGTACTCGCCGATCTGGTCGTCCTTTGCCTTGTGGAAGGTCTTCAGCCGGCTCTCTACGGTCTGGATGGCGCTGTCGGCGCCGAAGCTCGCGAAGTCGACGATGTGGACGCCGACGTCGCCGAGCACGCCCTTCGAGCCATGCTCCTCCGACAGGCGCCACAGCCAGCGCGACTCGGTGCGCCAGTCGCCCCACTGCTTGCCGACCAGCCAGCTCTGCAGATAGGAGGCCTCGACGTGGCGGATCGCGCCGATCTTGCCGGCGCTGACCAATTCGCGCGCCTTCTGCAGCGCGGGCGAGTTGCGATAGGTCAGGTTGACCATGTTGATGACGCCCTTCGCCTCGGCCGTCTCGGCCATCTCGAGGGCGTGCGGGTAGTCGGTCGCCAGCGGCTTCTCGCAGAAGACGTGCTTGCCGGCGGCGAGCAGCTTCATCGTCGTGTCGTAGTGGACGGCATCGGGCGTGACGTTGGCGGCGGCGTCGAACTGGCCCCAGGCGATCGCCTCTTCGAGGCTGCCGAACAGGTTGGTGATGCCGTGTTCCTTGCCGAAGGCGGCGCGGCGGGCGGGGTCGATCTCGACGGCGGCGACGAGGGTGACGCCCGGAATGGCCTTGAAGGCGGTCGCATGGCTGTTGGCCATGTTGCCGGTCCCGAGGATGAGAAGCTTGACCATTGTGAACGCTCTTGGCTGGCGGGACGTCGTCCCGGAAGGCGGTTGTGGGGGAGGCGGGGGCAGGAACCGCGCGGACGCCAGGGCGCCCGCGCGGACGGGATCAGGACGGCGGCGCCGTCAGGCGATCAGTGGAAGCCTTCCTCGCCGCGCTTGTGCAGGGTCTCGCCCTTGATCGTCAGCGGGCCGTTCGGGGCCTTGTCGGCCGGCGTGTTCGGCGCCTTCTCGATGCCGGCCCAGGCCGGAGCGGGGTTGTAGGCCCACTTGGCGGCGTTCTTCAGCACCTGCTTGACGTCGGTGTTGTAGTAGATCGGGTAGGTCTCGTGGCCGGGCGAGAAATAGAAGATCTTGCCGCCGCCGCGCTGCCAGGTCAGGCCCGAGCGGAACACCTCGCCGCCCTCGTACCAGGTGACGAAGACCGTCTCCTGCGGCTCCGGAACGGTGAAGGGCTCGCCATACATCTCGGTCTGCTCGATCTCGAAATAGTCGGACAGGCCCTGGGCGATCTGGTGATTGCGGTTGATCACCCAGACGCGCTCGAGCTCGCCGGCCTCGCGCCACTTGAGCGAGCAGGGGGTGCCCATCAGGCGCTTGAAGATCTTCGAGAAGTGGCCGGAATGCAGGACGATCAGGCCCATGCCTTCCCAGACGCGCTTGGCGACGCGCTCGACGACGGCATCGGAGACCTCGCCATGCGCCTTGTGGCCCCACCAGAACAGGACGTCGGTCTCGGCCAGGCGCTCCTCTGTCAGGCCGTGCTCGGGCTCCTGCAGCGTGGCAGTGGAGACCTTGATGACCGGATCCTCGGCAAGGCCCTTGGCGATCGTAGTGTGCATGCCTTCCGGATAGATCTTCCGGACGACTTCGTTCTCCTGCTCGTGGACGTTTTCGCCCCAGACAACAACGCGGATCGTCATGACCATGGTCTCCCTAGACGTTTCCTGATCACAGATGGCAGTTCCGCGCGGGCGCGGAGTTCGGTGGGTTCAGTGCTCGACGAATGCGACGGGCGCGTGACCAGCCCTCGTTCAAAGCGCTTTGGATGGTAGCCCGGCACACTCTATCGTGCATCTCCGATCACGCAATATCCCCTGAATGACGTGCTTGTCGCAGGGGCGGGGCAGTCCTTAGTGCGCGGCGTCCCGCGGGGCTGCGCGACCGGCGAGGTCGTCGCCGGCGTCGCGCGGCAGGCGGGCGCACAGGAAGGCGGCGAGCAGCGCGATGCTGGTCACCGTCAGGAAGGCGGCGGAGAAATCCGCCATCACCGGGGTCTCGCGGCCGGAGACGGCGACGGAAACCTGCAGCACGGCCGCCGAGACGCAGATGCCGAGCGACAGCATCATCTGCTGCATCGTCGTGTAGAAGCTGGTCGCCGCGCTCATCCGCTCGCGCTCGACATCGGCATAGGCGATCGTGTTGTAGGCGGTGAACTGCAGTGACTGCGAGAAGCCGCCGATGAGCAGCAGCGCGTAGATGGCGAGCAGTGGCCAGTCGGGGCGGAAGGCGGCGTAGATCGCCAGGAAGCAGCTGGTGAAGACGCTGTTCCAGATCAGCGTGTTGCGGAAGCCGAAGCGGCGCAGGATCGGGCCGGCCGAGGCTTTCATCGCCATCGCGCCGGCGGCGGAGGCGAAGGTGACAAGGCCGCTATGCACGGCCGACATGCCGAAACCGAGCTGCATCATCAGCGGCAGCAGGAACGGCATGGCGCCGGCGCTGATGCGGGCGAGGCCGCCGGCCACGACCGAGAGGCGGAAGGTCAGCAGCCGCATCAGCGTCAGGTCGAGGATCGGGGCGGCATGGTGCCGGGCGTGGCGGATGTAGAGCCAACCCGACACGATGCCGACGACCAGCAGGGTGAGCGTGACGGCGGGTGGCGCCTCGCCGCGACCGCCGGCCTCGAAGGCGAACAGCAGCGACCCGAGCGCGACGCCGGAATAGAGAAGGCCGAGCATGTCGAATGGGCGGCGCGTCTCCTCGCGCACGTTCTCGATATGCCGGCTCGCCAGCAGGATGCCGACGATGCCGAGCGGAATGTTGATGTAGAAGATCCAGCGCCAGTCGAAATAGGTGACGATGAAGCCGCCGACCATCGGGCCGAGCACCGGGCCGATCAGGGCCGGAACCATGACCCAGGCCATCGCCGAGACGAACTGCGCCCGTGGCACGGTCTTGAGGATGACCAGCCGCCCGACCGGCACCATCATGGCGCCGCCCAGCCCTTGCAGGATGCGGGCGATGACGAGGACAGTGAGGCTTGGCGCCTGCGCGCACAGGAGCGAGCCGGCCATGAAGATGGCGATCGCGGCGCAGAACACGTTTCGGGCGCCGAAGCGGTCGGCGATCCAGCCGCTCATCGGGATGAACACGGCGAGACTGAGCAGATAGCCGGTGAGCGCGACGCTCATGTCGAGCGGCGAAACGCCGAAGCTCCTCGCCATCGTCGGCAGCGCCGTCGCCAGGATGGTCGAATCGAGCTGCTCCATGAACAGCGCGCTGGCCACGATCAGGGCGGTGATGCGGTAGGAAGAGGGGGCAGGGACAGACGAAGGAGAGCCTGCGCCGAGAACGGTATCGCTTGGCATCGGGGGCATTTCGTAAGGTGAGCGTCCTATCTCACCGATAGGACCGATCGTGACAATTCACAATAGCGTGGCATAACCGGTCGCCTCCGCTTGACTTGGTCGGTCGCGGCACTCTATATCCCGGCCACCTTCTCCGGAGCGCCTCGCTTCGGCCGGACGGGCGGTTAGCTCAGCGGGAGAGCATTCGCTTCACACGCGAAGGGTCACTGGTTCAATCCCAGTACCGCCCACCATTTTCCTTTCATCATCATCGTCATCGTTAGCACCCCAGCGGGCGCGGTGGTTCGCCGCATGCCCACTGCATCGTGGCGCTATCGCGAGGCGAGCTTGGTGTCGCTGCGTCGAGGTCGAATCGGACCCGCGCCGCTTTGCGCGTTGGCAGATTCCCGGCCGGTTGCTCTCGGTTGTAATCTTTGCGTTCCGTCCTGCTGGATGCCAAGAAATACCGTCTCAATCAATGCGATTATATGGTTGCATCGAATTATGCGGTGCCAGTCTAACGTATTTTCGATTTTTTGATCGGATTTCTCTTGTTTGATTTTCTTGAATACAACCGGGAATCTCTAGGGATTCCAAGCGATTTTGGCTTCTTTTGGCCGTACGGGTGGCGAACGGTTACTGCGAAAAAGCCTTTTAGACTCAATCATGTTGTATTTTCGCAATGGCATTTAACGCAAAGGTTGTGCTACGAAATCGGGCAGATTGATTGATTGGGGAGCTTTTCAATGAAACTTCGCCTTGCCGCTGTCGCGCTGGTCCTGAGTGGGTCGACCGCTCTCGCGGCGGATCTGACCTACGAGCCCGCTCCGGTTGTGGCGGCGCCGGAGGTGTTCAACTGGACCGGCTTTTATGCGGGTGTCCATGGTGGCTATGGCTGGGGTGACACGCGCGACGTGAACAACTCGAGTGCGGCCGGGCAGGACATCGACGGCTGGTTCGGCGGTGCGCAGGTCGGCTATAACTGGCAGCTCCAGAACAATGTCGTTCTCGGCCTCGAGGCCGATGTCGCCTTTGGCAATATCGGCGAGAGCTGGGACAGCACGAAGGTTCACGACCCCTACTATGGCGAAGACAAGATCGAGGCCTTCGGTACGGTCCGCGCCCGTGTCGGCTATGCGGTTGACCGCTTCCTGCCTTACCTGACCGGTGGTCTGGCCTGGGCCAAGCAGGATCATTCGCTCGGCTGCAGCCCGGCGAGCGCCATCGGCGGTACCAATGGCTGCGGCGTGATGAACAGCGGCTCCGGTGGAGCGCAGTTTGATACCTCTGACTCGTCGACCTCGGTCGGTTGGGTTGTCGGCGCGGGTGTCGAATACGCGCTCACCAACAACTGGACGGTGAAGGGCGAGTATCTCTACACCGATCTCGGCAAGGAGACCGTCTCGCTCTTCGACCCGAACTGGCCCGGCAGCACCGAGCGCAACTTCGACACGTCGTTCAGCACGGTCAAGCTCGGTGTGAACTACAAGTTCTGATCTTCGACGATCACGCGTCATCGATGCGACGGAAGCCCCGCCCTTGTGGCGGGGCTTTTTGCTTTTGAGCTCCCCTTTTCTTCGGCGATCTGCGCCTCGGGACGGCAGCCTGACGGTCCGCCATACGCGCTGTCGCTCGCCAAGATGTATCGGCGTCGACTGTTTTCCGATCGTGTGTCGTCATCTGGTTGATCTATCTCATATCTCCTGCCAGGCCGCCGATACGGATAGCTATATTACCCATATATGCTTATAGAAGTCAGATAATTGCTTTCGCGGGGGGCGATTGGTCTTGCGGAATTGGTAAGTCTTGCTATCGGTGCAAATTATACTATATAAACAGTTGCAGTCTGGTGATTGACCGTCATTCGCCGGACTGGCGGCGCGACTTAGATTGGCGCGGAAGCTGCATTTGCTTCATCCTGGCAGCGGCATGTTCGCTGGACGCTGGCGGAGGGTTTGTCTGTACCGGCCTCCAGCGCTTCCTGTCGCCGAACTGGCCCCGGTGTTCGCTTCAAGGCTAGAGCCGCGTGCGCGCGTGATGCCGGCAGCGTCGCGGGGCAGGCTCAGTTCTGCGGGCGCGACGCCTCGCCGGGCCCTGGCGCCGGAGGTTCCCTCTGAATGGCAACGTCAGCGGCTCCGTGCAGGGCCGGTCATCTGGCTCGTCGTGCCGCCAGGGTGAGGCCGCGAGGTCGTCGGGCTGGCCGCCGTCCAGAAGTGTCAACCTCGTCGCCATGAACCGGGCCGCACGGCTGGCCTGTGCAGGCGCCCACGGCAACTCCCTTGGGCCGAAGCATCCGGCCCCTCAAAAAACAACCCCTAGGCGGCCTCCAGGCCGGGAAAGGTCGTTCGAGCCTATTGTCCATTTCCATCAATCTCGCCGTCGCTCTCGTCTGTGGCATGCTCATCGGGCTGGAGCGGCATTGGCTGCAGCGGCACACCGGTCTCACCACCCATGCGCTCGTGGCGCTCGGCGCGGCCACCTTCACGTCCCTGGCGGGCCTGTATGGCGGCGATGTCGACATCCGCATGGGCGCGCAGGTCGTCAGCGGCATCGGTTTCCTTGGCGCCGGCCTGATCATGCGCGACGGGCTGAGCGTTCGCGGCCTGCGCGGCGCGGCGACGATCTGGGCGACAGGCGCGGTGGGGACGCTGGCGGGCTACGGATTCCTGGCCGAAGCGGTCACGGCGACAGGCTTCGTGATCCTCATCAACATGGCGCTGCCGCGGCTCAGTCGTCTGGTCGAGCGGTTCACACCGGAGCAGGAGCTGGTCGAGCGCTTCTATGTCATCAAGCTGCGCTGCGCGGCCGGAGACGAGGCCTGGACGCGCGCGCGGATGCTGCAGGCCGTGAGGGTGCAGAACCTGCGCCTGCACGGCCTGGAGAGCCGCGCCATGGCCGACAGCGGCAGCGTCGAGGTCGAGGCGATGGTCTACAGCACGAAGCAGGAAGACCGCCTGGTGGAGCGGCTGGTCGGTGAGCTCAGCCTGTCGCCGCTCATCAATGCCACGAGCTGGACGTCGACCGCGCCGCCGGAGTAGCGGTCGCGGCCGCCTCAGATCACGGTGACGTCGGGCTGCGCCGCCGCACGCTTGCGCGGGACGATCGAGACCGTCATCCGCTTGATCTCCTCATAGCGGCGGATCTCGCGCGAATAGGGGCGCCAGTCGTAGAGAAGCAGCTCCGCCGGCCGCCACAGACCAACCCAGCCGGCGATGATGAAGCCTTCGCCGAACAGGCGTCCGAGCACGTTGCTCCTGAAGACCAGCTCTTCGAACAGCAGCGAAAGCGCCAGGCAAATCGCCCAGAACACGAGGCCGATGCGGAGCGCCTTGCGGCCCTCGAGCCAGATCTCGCGCTTCTTCTGCGCCGCCAGGCGGATCTGGGCGTTGCAGTAATTGCCGATCGCCATCTTCATCCGGGCCGGGAGCCCGGGTTCGATCATCGCCGGCGGCAGGTGGATGGCGATGGCCGAGATCGGCTTCTGGTTGCCCGGGCGGGCGTTCATCGTGTCGATCAGCTGGTCGATCCCGGACGCCTCGATGTTCTCGTCGAGGAACGGATCCACCTCCGGCGTCTGGAACATGTTGTGCATGTCGCTGAGGTGGAGGTCGACCGTCTCGTCGGCTTGGCTGGTCATCGGCTGTGCGTGTCCGCGAATGAGAAATGGCCGGGCCATGCCGGACCGGCCACTTCTCTTAACGTGTGGGAACGCGAGGAAACAATGCCCGCGTGCCAGCTTCGAGGCGTCAGCCGTTCTGTGCCTCGACGGCGGCCAGCGCCGTCATGTTGACGATGCCGCGCGAGGTCACCGACGGCGTCAGGATATGCGCGGGCTTGGCGGCGCCGAGCAGGATCGGGCCGACATGCAGCGCGTCGGTCATCACCTTGACGACGTTCATCGTGATGTTGGCGGAATCTAGGTTCGGGAACACCAGAAGATTGGCCTCGCCGGTCAGCTTCGACTTCGGCATGACGCGGGCGCGCAGCGTTTCCGAAAGCGCGGAATCGCCGTGCATTTCGCCGTCGACCTCGAGATCGGGCGCGGTCGCCCAGAGGATTTCCGTCGCGCGGCGCATCTTGGCGCTCGAGACGTTGTCGCGCGAGCCGAAGTTGGAGTGCGACAGCAGCGCCGCCTTCGGCGTGATGCCGAAACGGCGGATGTGGTCGGCGGCGAGCCGGGTCACTTCCGCGATTTCCTCGGCCGTCGGGTTCTCGTTGACATAGGTGTCGGTCAGGAACGTCGTCGCGCCGGAGCTGATGAGAAGGCTCATCGCGGAATACGCGTGGCTTTCGGGGCGCAGGCCGATGACGTCGCGAATGACGCGGAAATTGGTGCGGAACTGGCCTTCGAGACCGCAGAGCAGGGCGTCGGCGTCGTTGCGGATCAGCGCCAGCGCGCCGATGACCGTGGTGTTGGTGCGGACGATCGTCCGCGCCGCTTCCGGCGTGATGCCGTGGCGGCCCATCTTGTCGAGATAGAGCTCGACGTAGTCGCGATAGCGCTTGTCGTCCTCGGGGTTGATGATCTCGCAATCGACGCCCGGATTGAAGCGCAGGCCGAAGCGCTTGATGCGGGTCTCGATCACGGAGGGGCGGCCGATCAGGATCGGCTGGGCGAGGCCGTCCTCGAGCGCCACCTGGGCGGCCCGGAGGACGCGCTCATCCTCGCCATCGGCGTAGATCACGCGCTTCACGTCGGTCTTCGCCGCCGCGACCATCGGCTTCATGATCAGGCCGGACTTGAAGACGAAGCGGGTCAGCCGGTCCATATAGGCGTCGAAATCGGCGATCGGCCGCGTGGCGACGCCGGATTCCATCGCCGCCCTGGCGACGGCCGGCGCGATCCGCAGGATCAGGCGCTGATCAAACGGCGAGGGGATCAGGTAGTCGGGGCCGAAGGTCAGCTGCACGCCGCCATAGGCCTGCGCGGCGATATCGGACGGCTCCTCCTGCGCGAGGGCCGCGATCGCATGCACCGCCGCCTGCTTCATTTCCTCGTTGATCGTCGTGGCGCCAACGTCGAGGGCGCCGCGGAAGATGTGAGGAAAGCAGAGGACGTTATTGACCTGATTGGGGAAATCCGACCGGCCGGTGCAGATCATCACGTCGTCGCGCACGGCGCGCGCCGCCTCCGGCATGATCTCCGGCTTCGGGTTGGCGAGCGCCAGGATGAGTGGGCGCGCGGCCATGCGGGCGACCATGTCGGGCTTCAGCACGCCGGCGGCGGAAAGGCCGAGGAACACGTCGGCGCCATCGATGATGTCGCCCAGCGTGCGCTTGTCGGTCTTCTGGGCGAAGACGGACTTCCACTGGTCCATCAGCGCCTCGCGGCCCTCATAGACGACGCCTTCGATGTCGGCGACCCAGATATTCTCGCGCTTGGCGCCGAGGGCGACCATCTGGTTGAGGCAGGCGAGCGCCGCCGCGCCGGCGCCCGAACAGACGATCTTTGCCTCGGCGATCGGCTTGTCCTTGAGCTTCAGCCCGTTGACGACGGCGGCGCCGACGATGATCGCGGTGCCGTGCTGGTCGTCATGAAAGACCGGGATCGCCATCCGCTCGCGCAGCTTGCGTTCGATCTCGAAGCACTCGGGCGCCTTGATGTCCTCGAGGTTGATGCCGCCGAAGGTCGGCTCCAGCGCGGCCACCACATCGACGAACTTGTCGATGTCGCGCTCGTCCACCTCGATGTCGAAGACGTCGATGCCGGCGAATTTCTTGAAGAGGACGGCCTTGCCTTCCATCACCGGCTTCGAGGCGAGGGCGCCGATGGCACCGAGGCCGAGCACGGCGGTTCCGTTCGAGATGACGGCGACCAGATTGCCGCGCGACGTGTAGTCGAAGGCCTTGGCGGGGTCGGCTTCAATGGCGAGGCAGGGGGCGGCAACGCCCGGAGAATAGGCGAGCGCCAGATCGCGCTGATTGCCGAGCGGCTTGGTCGCCCGGATCTCCAGCTTTCCCGGCTGCGGGAAGCGATGAAAGAAAAGCGCGCTCTCGTCGAGATCGGCGCCCACCGTGCTGTTTTCGGTCATGACCCTGCCTGCGGATTATTCGAGTTGACGGCTGCTTCCGCTGCCGTGAACCGTCCTAACCGATCAGAGCAGGCGACGCGAGCGAAGCGGTATCAGAAAGCGGCGTAGCCCGAACGTGTCGCACCGCAGGCGATGCCCTTGGTCATGCACAGGCTGACGGCGGATGCGCGGGCGTCGCGGATTTCCGAATGGGACGGGCGCTGGACGAGTTCGGCGAGGCCGATGCCGACGAGTGTGGCAAAGAAGGTGACGGCGAAGAACGAACGAGTGGCCATGACGCGGTACTCCAAAAGGCCCAAATCGACGGCGGGATCCTGCGCCCCCACAGCTGAACCCGACCTGAAACCTGCGTTCAGATATCGTTCGGAATTCTTGCGAATTGATTAAAATTGTCCCGATCTTAGCGGTTTGGTCACCGTATCGGCGCGCCGCCGCCATCTTCCCGCCTTGACGCTACGGCCGAATTCCGTCATCACGCTCGCATGACGGCTTTTCCGCATTTCAACGGCATTTACTGCTGCGGGATTATTACCGGCTAGCACGCGCTGGCTGAGGCCGTTCCTCTGTTCCATTCCGATAGAGACGAACGCCCCGGCCGGCGGGGTTTTGTTCATCGGGATCGATCAATGACGCTGCGCCTCTACAATACGCTGACGAAGGAAAAGGACGAGCTCAACCCGCTCTTCCACGATCCTGCGACGGGCAAGCCGCATGTCCGCATGTATGTCTGCGGGCCGACGGTCTACGACTTCGCCCATATCGGCAATGCGCGGCCCGTCATCGCCTTCGACGTGCTCTATCGCCTGCTGCGCCATGTCTACGGGCCGGACCACGTCACCTATGTCCGCAACATCACGGACGTCGACGACAAGATCAACGCGCGCGCCGCCGTCGACCATCCCGATCTGCCGCTGAACGAGGCGATCCGCCTCGTCACGGAGAAGACCGATGCCCAGTTCCAGGCGGATGTGGCAGCGCTCGGCTGCCTGCCGCCGACCGAACAGCCGCGGGCCACCGAACATATCGACGGCATGAAGGCGATGATCGAGCGCCTCGTCGCTCGCGGCGTCGCCTATGTCGCCGAGGGCCATGTGCTCTTCTCGCCATCCGCGATGGACGCGCTGAACGGCAAGCTGCCGCGCTATGGCGCGCTGGCGCGCCGCTCGCTCGACGAGATGCTGGCCGGGGCACGAGTTGACGTAGCGCCTTACAAGAAAGAGCCGATGGACTTCGTGCTCTGGAAGCCGTCGGCCGACAACGAGCCGGGCTGGCCGTCGCCGGCCGGCATCGAAGGCCGCGGCCGTCCGGGCTGGCACATCGAGTGCTCGGCCATGTCGATGGCGAAGCTGCTGGAGCCGTTCGGCGGCGGGCTTTCCTGCGACGATCCGCAGAAGAATACGTTCGACATCCATGGCGGCGGCATCGACTTGGTCTTCCCGCACCACGAGAACGAGATCGCGCAGTCCTGCTGCGCCTTCGGTTCGTCGCGCATGGCCAACATCTGGATGCACAACGGCTTCCTGCAGGTCGAAGGCGAGAAGATGTCGAAGAGCCTCGGCAACTTCGTCACCATCCGCGAGTTGCTGGACGAATGGCCGGGCGATGTGCTGCGGATGGTCATGCTCCAAACGCACTACCGGGAGCCTATCGATTGGACGTACTCAAAGTGCATTGCTGCGTCGGCCGAATTGTATGAATGGTCCTCGCTGATTGGCGCTGAGTTCGCCTTGATGGGCGAGGAACCCGACTTCCCGCATGATTCTGCGCTTATTCGGGCGTTGTCCGAGGACATTAATACTCCCGCGGCATTGGCTGAGCTCCGGGCGTACTACAAGAGCGCGAAAGGTGGATCGTTAGAGAGTCGCGCGCTATTGGCTGCTTCGTTGAAGCTAATAGGCTTCAGAAAGCTGGATCAGCCTGGCTTGTTCAGACGGGAGCTCTCGTCGTTGAACGCCGAGAGCTACGGCGTCGTAGAGGCCGTTGAAACAGCGAACAAACTTCGTGCCGCGATTGCCAACACAGCCCCACAGACTGCTATCAGCCAATTGACGTCGATGCTTGAGGCCCCGGGATTTCGGCTTGAGATTGGTCCCGGATCTCGGTTGCTCATTGTGCCAGCGTCGGGTGACCCTGAGATAGTGATCAAGCAAAAGATCGCCGCCCGCCTCGAGGCGCGTCGCGCCAAGAACTTCGCCGAGGCCGACCGCATCCGCGCCGAGCTCGACGGCATGGGCATCGCGCTCAAGGACGCCAAGGACCCGGCGACCGGCGAGATCGTCACGACATGGGAAGTGAAGCGGTGAGGGCGGTCATCGTCTCTGCCTTTTCCGACGCCGTTGCGGTTGGCTCCGGCGCAGGCACCACGCTCGCCGTCATCCCTGCGAAAGCAGGGATCCATGCCGCCGGGTTCGTCGAGGTTGGCAAGGTACTGACTTCAATACCCAAGGCTCCAGCTGAATGGATCCCGGCCTTCGCCGGGATGACGACCGGGGGTGTTCGTCGCGACCGCCCCACTGCCCCGCGCCAGAGTTCACGCGCGCGTTGAAGCGCGCTGCCAACAGAAAGACACCACGATGACCAGCATTCCGCTCGACGAAGACCTGATCGAACAGTTGATCGCCGACCGCATCGCCGCGCGCGAGGCCAAGGACTTCGCCAAGGCCGACGCGATCCGCAAGCAGCTCGACGCGATGGGGCTGGTCATCATCGACGGCAAGGACGAGGTCACCGGCGAGTTCTGGACGACCTGGGATCGCAAGGCCGCACCGGAAGAAGACGCAGAATGACGAAAGAGCGACTTTACCTCTTCGACACGACCCTGCGCGACGGGGCGCAGACCAACGGCGTCGACTTCTCGGTCGAGGACAAGGTGCTGATTGCCGGGCTGCTCGACCAGCTCGGTGTCGACTATGTCGAGGGCGGCTATCCCGGCGCCAATCCGACCGACACCCGCTTCTTCACCGAGAAGCGGACGAGCCGGGCGAAGTTCACCGCCTTCGGCATGACCAAGCGGGCAGGGGTCAGCCTCTCCAACGATCCCGGCATCAACACGCTGCTCGCCTCGGCTTCGGACGCGATCTGCTTCGTCGCCAAGAGCTGGGACTACCAGGTCAAGGTGGCGCTCGGGGCGACCGAGGAGGAAAACCTCGAGGGCATCCGCCAATCGGTCGAGGCCGCCGTGAAGGCGGGCAAGGAAGCGCTCGTCGATTGCGAGCACTTCTTCGACGGCTACAAGGCCAACCCGACCTATGCGCTGGCCTGCGCCAAGGCCGCCTATGACGCCGGCGCGCGCTGGGTCGTGCTCTGCGAGACCAATGGCGGCACGCTGCCGGAGGAAGTCGAGGCGATCGTCCGCGAGGTCGCGAAGACGATCCCTGGCGATCATCTCGGCGTGCATGCGCACAACGACACCGAGCAGGCGGTTGCCAATTCGCTGGCCGCGATCCGGGGCGGCGCGCGCCAGATCCAGGGCACGCTGAACGGTATCGGCGAGCGCTGCGGCAACGCCAACCTGACCTCGATCATCCCGACGCTGAGGCTGAAGCCGGCCTATGCCGACCGCTTCGAGATCGGCGTGACGGCCGAGGGCCTGAAGGGGCTCACCGCGCTGTCGCATCGCTTCGACGAGATCGTCAATCGCGCCCCCAACCGGCAGGCGCCCTATGTCGGCGCCTCCGCCTTCGCGACCAAGGCCGGCATCCATGCTTCGGCGATCGTCAAGGATCCCAGCACCTACGAGCATGTGAAGCCGGAGCTGGTCGGCAATCACCGCCGCGTGCTCGTCTCCGACCAGGCCGGCCGTTCCAACCTGCTGGCGGAGCTGTCGCGCCTCGGCATCACGGTCGACAAGGCCGATCGTCGCCTCGACGCGCTGCTGGCCGAGGTCAAGGAGCGTGAGGCGGTCGGCTATTCCTACGAGGGCGCCGACGCGTCCTTCGAGCTCCTGGCTCGCCGCACGCTCGGCAGCGTTCCGGACTATTTCACCGTCGAGAGCTTCCATGTGACTGTCGAGCGCCGCTTCAACGCGGTCGGCAAGCAGATCTCGGTCTCGGAGGCCGTGGTGAAGCTGATCGTCGGCGGCGCGCGGCTTTTGACGGTCGAGGAGGGCAATGGCCCCGTCAACGCGCTCGACCGCGCGCTGCGCAAGGACCTCGGTGTCTACCAGGACATCATCTCGGACCTCGAGCTGATCGACTACAAGGTCCGCATCCTGAACGGCGGTACCGAGGCGGTCACCCGCGTCCTGATCGAGACGCGCGACGGCGCCGGCGAGAGCTGGATGACGATCGGCGTATCGGAAAACGTGGTCGACGCCTCGTTCGAGGCGCTGCACGACTCGATCATCTACAAGCTGATCAAGTCGGGCGCCAAGCCGGCGCACGGCTGACAGGAAGGCTCACGCCGGGCGGAGGCGGAAAGTCGACCCGCCCGGTGTCCAGCCTCAGAGATCGGCGATCGGCATTGGCTCGACTTCGAGCGCCCGGGTGACGCGTTCCGTGGTGGCCTTGCGTAGCTTCGGCAGGATGTCGGTGGCGCTGTCGGCGACGAGATAATTGACCTCGAAGCCGCTGCGGATGAAGCCGGCCGATGCCATGTGGCGAAGCAGGGCGATCAGCGGGTCCCAGAAGCCGTTGATGTTGGCGATCAGGACCGGCTTCCGGTGCCGGCCGAGCTGCGCCCAGGTCATCATCTCGACCAGTTCCTCGAGCGTGCCGATGCCGCCGGGCAGGGCGACGAACGCGTCGGACTGCTCGAACATCAGCCGCTTGCGCTCGTGCATATCGTTGGTGACGACGAGCTCATGCGCCGTTTCCAGCATCACTTCGCGTTCCTTCAGGAACTGCGGGATGATTCCGGTGACGTGGCCGCCTGCCGCCATGACCGAGCGGGCGGTGATGCCCATCAGTCCGATGGCGCCGCCGCCATAGACGAGACCGATGCCGGCCTCGCCCATTGCCGTGCCAAGTTGCTCGGCGGACGCCGCGTAGATCGGATCGTCGCCTGCGGAAGAGCCACAATAGACGCAAATCGAAGAAAGCTCGGTCATGACGCCTTCCTCGCATCCGGGGCGGGCGACCGTCAAGCTGCGGCCAATCTGCCGCAGTGCCTTGGAAACTGCGGTTTCCTCGCCTTGTGGCGTCCTTGAAAGCGGGTATAACAAGGCGGAGAATAGGCCGGGAATACCGAGGAGTCGGCAACCGGCAGGGGAAACAGGCCCGCGGGCGCGGAACGCGCAACGACGTTCCGTTTTGAGCGACAGGTTTGAGCATTCATGGCTGAACAGACACCTCCCGGACCCAAGACATCTGGTCGCGTCGCCGGCATCGTCGCCGTCGCCGCGATCCTGGTCGGGGGGTATTATGGCCTGATCGCCAAACCGACGGCCGAGAAGACGCGCACGCCCGAGCAGGAGGCCAGCGCGCCTCCGGCCGATGCCAAGGCGCCGGCCGCGAACGCCGAGAAGGCGCCGGAGCCCGCGAAGGCCGCCGAGGCCGGCAAGACCTCGGAAGGCGAGGGCGCCGCTGCCAAGTCCGGCGCCGGTACGGAGCAGAAGGCCGAGGTGCCGGCCGAGGGCGCGGTTCCGAGCTTTGATATCGTCCGCGTCGAGCCGACCGGAGAGACGGTAGTCGCCGGCCTGGCCGCGCCGAAGTCCAAGGTTGAGTTGCTCGATGGCTCATCGACGGTCGCCACCGCCGAGGCGAATGAGCGGGGCGAGTGGGCCGTCGCGATCGAGAAGCCGCTGGCGCCCGGCACGCACGACCTCTCGATCCGCACGACGTCGCCCGACAAGAAGGTCGAGACTCTCTCCGAGCAGAGCGTGGCTGTGCAGGTGCAGGAGCCCGGCAAGGGTGAGGCGCTAGTGGTGTTGAACACGCCGGATTCGGCAAGCAAGGTGCTGCAGAAGCCGGTCGCGTCGGCCGAGCAGCAGGTGGCCTCAGCGACGCAGCAGCCATCCGCATCCGAGCCGCCCAAGGCCGGGTCGAACGGCGATGCAAGCGCGGCCGGGACCGCTCCGGCAGCGGAGGCGCCCGCCGCCGCGGCGGCGCAGCCCGATGCCTCGCAGCCGGCAGGCAGCGCGACCGTGGACGCGGCCGCGCCGAAGGCTGGCGAAGCGCCGCAGCAGCAGGCCGATGCCGGCCCGGCGGCAGGTGAGCCGGCTGCAGGCGCGACCGAAAAGACGATCGCCGCCCCGGAGGGCAAGGACGGCGCCAGCGCGACGGCCGACGCCTCCAAGGCGGCTGCCGAGCCGAAGGTCACCGTCGACGCGGTCGAGGTCGAGGACGGCAAGCTCTTCGTCGCCGGATCGGCCAAGTCCAAGGCGCCGGTGCGCGTCTACATGGACGACAAGCTGGTTGGCGAGGCGAAGCCGGAAGAGAACGGCCGCTGGCTGCTGGAGACCAAGCGCACGGTCGAGCCTGGCCGTCGTATCGTTCGCGCCGACCAGGTCGAGGCCGACGGGTCCGGCAAGGTCGTCGAGCGCGCCGAGGTTCCGTTCGAGCGGACCGAGGACGTCGCGATGCTGGCGCCGGTCGTGGCGACGGGCGGCGGCGGCAGCGGCGCGTCGGCGGATGGCAACGTCCCTGCGCCGCAGAGCGTCATCATCCGTCGTGGCGACAATCTCTGGACGATCTCGCGCCGGCTCTACGGCCGCGGCATCCGCTATTCCACGATCTATGAAGCCAATCACGATCAGATCCGCAGCCCGCATCTGATCTACCCGGGCCAGACCTTCGTCCTGCCGGCCGGGGACGCCAACTGGACGAACTGAACCACCGCCACCACATGTGTCGGGACGTGTCGCCGCACGTCCCGTGAAATCCGCGCCCGGGAAAGCCTCCCGGCGCGGATTTGACGTTGCGCGGATGCGCGACCGCAGTCAATCTGGAGAGACGTCCAATGAGCGCGACCAACAGCGCCGAGCCGAAGGCGGGCAAGAACCCGCCGGTCGAGGAGCGAGACGCCACCGCGTTCTCCACCATCGCCGCCCTTTGGCCCTATATCTGGCCGAAGGACCGTGCCGACCTCAAGATTCGTGTTGCTGGCGCCCTGGTCATCCTGGTGCTTGCCAAGGTTCTGACCGTCTGCATCCCCTTCCTCTACAAATGGGCGACGGACGCACTCGTCTCACCCGCGAATGCCGCCGGCGACAAGTCGGGCCTCTCCCTGATTATCGCCGCGCCGATCATGCTGGTCATCGCCTATGGCGTCGGCCGCATCCTGCTCAACGCCTTCAACCAGCTCCGCGATGCGCTGTTTGCGCGCGTCAGCGAGAACGCGATCCGCAAGCTGGGCCACCGCGCCTTCGTGCACATGCACCGCCTGTCGCTGCGCTTCCATCTGCAGCGCCGCACCGGCGGCCTGTCGCGGACCATGGACCACGGGATGAAGGGCATCGACTCGATCGTCGACCACATCATCCTGAACACGTTCCCGACCCTGCTCGAGTTCCTGCTGGCGGCGGTCGTCATCGCCTGGCAGTTCAATTTCTCCTATGTCGTCGTCATCTCGCTGACCATTGTCGCCTATGTCTGGTTCACGGTGGTCGCCTCCAACTGGCGCATCGCCATTCGTCGCGAGATGAACGCCTCCGACACAGAGGCCAACTCGAAGGCGGTGGACTCGCTGCTCAACTACGAGACGGTGAAGTATTTCGGCAACGAGGCGATGGAGGCGGCGCGCTACGACAAGTCGCTGGCGCGCTACGAGGCCGCCTCGATCAAGACCTGGACGTCGCTCGCCTGGCTGAACTTCGGCCAGACGGTGATCTTCACGACGGGCATGACGATCTGCATGGCGCTCAGCGGCATGGCGATCATGCGCGGCGAGCAGACGATCGGCGATTTCGTCATGATCAACGCGCTGCTCATCCAGCTGTCCTTCCCGTTGAACTTCATCGGCACCGTCTATCGCGAGCTGAAGCAGGGTCTGGCCGACGTCGAGGCCATGTTCCGCCTGCTCGACATGCCGGAAGAGGTGCAGGACAAGCCGGGCGCGCCGGCGCTCGCCGTCTCGGAGGGCACGGTCCGCTTCGAGAACGTTTCGTTCCACTACGATCCGGCGCGCGAGATCCTGAAGGGCGTCAGCTTCGAGGTTCCGGCCGGCAAGACGGTCGCCATCGTCGGCCCCTCGGGCGCCGGCAAGTCGACGATCTCGCGCCTGCTGTTCCGCTTCTACGATGTCTCCGCCGGTCGCATCACCATCGACGGCGTCGACATCCGCGACGTCCAGCAGGCGAGCGTGCGGGCCGTGATCGGCATGGTTCCGCAGGATACGGTGCTGTTCAACGACACGATCGCCTACAACATTCGCTATGGCCGGCCGAGCGCCAGCATGGAGGAAGTCTACGAGGCGGCGCGGATGGCGCAGATCGCCAACTTCATCGAGGCACTGCCGGATGGCTATGATTCGGAAGTCGGCGAGCGCGGCCTGAAGCTCTCGGGCGGCGAGAAGCAGCGCGTGGCGATCGCCCGCACGATTCTGAAGGCGCCGCCGATCCTCGTGCTGGACGAGGCGACCTCGGCGCTCGACACGCATACCGAGCGGGAAATCCAGGGCGCACTCGACCGGGTGTCGTCGGGACGCACCACGCTCGTCATCGCGCATCGTCTTTCCACAGTTGTGACAGCCGACGAAATCATCGTGCTCGAAGCCGGCCAGATCCTGGAGCGCGGCAACCACGACACGCTGATGCGCCTCGGCGGACTCTATGCCTCCATGTGGGATCGCCAGCGTGAAGCCGACGAGGCGGCCGAGCGGCTGCGGCAGGTTCAGGAGACCGATACGATGGGTGTCGTGCTGCGCGGACCGAAGGCGGGATTGGAGACGGTTGGATAGTCCGGCTTCACACTTCGGCCTATCCGTGATTTACCGAACCGCTGCTTATTCTGGGAGACAGGGCAAGGCATGGATTCTGTGCTGAAATCGATCCGGGCGAACCTCGTGCCGATCCACCGCGAGGGCTATCCCTTCATTGCGATCTTCGCCTTCGTCACGTTGTTCCTGGGTTGGCTGTGGGGGCCGCTGTTCTGGCTCGGCCTGGTCCTGACCGCATGGTGCACCTATTTCTTCCGCGATCCGTCGCGGGTGACGCCCATCGATCCGGATCTGGTGATCAGCCCCGCCGACGGCCGGGTCTCGGCTGTCGGCCCCGTCGTGCCGCCGCCGGAGCTCGAGCTGGGAACGGCGCCGCGCGTGCGGATCTCCGTCTTCATGAACGTCTTCAACTGCCACGTGAACCGCGCGCCGGTCGCCGGCAGTGTCCGTCGCATCGCCTACAAGCCCGGCAAGTTCCTGAATGCTGAACTGGACAAGGCGAGCGAGGACAATGAGCGCAACGGCCTCGTCATCGACGGCGTCCATGGCAAGCTGGGCGTCGTGCAGATCGCCGGCCTAGTGGCGCGCCGCATCGTCTGCTTTACCCGCGAGGGGGCCGAACTGGCCGCCGGCGAGCGCTTCGGCCTGATCCGCTTCGGCTCGCGTCTCGACGTCTACCTGCCCGAAGGCGCGGTGCCGCTCGTGGCCGAGGGGCAGACCGCCGTCGCCGGCGAGACGGTGCTGGCCCGCTTTGGCCAGGGTGGTGCGATCAGTGGCGTCCGGGTCGACTGACATGGAGACGATCTTTCCGCCCTTCGATCCGGACGACGAGGGCGGTCATCGTCCACGCCTGCGCCAGGTGCGGCAGATTCCGATCCGGATGATCCTGCCCAACCTCGTGACGCTCCTGGCGCTCTGCGCCGGACTGACCGCGATCCGCATGGCGATCGAGGCGCGCTATGGCGAGGCGATCTCGATGATCGTCATCGCGGCGGTGCTCGACGGCATCGACGGGCGGGTGGCGCGTCTGCTGCGCTCGACGTCGCGCTTCGGGGCGGAGCTCGATTCGCTGACGGATTTCGTCAATTTCGGCGTCGCGCCGGCGATCCTGCTCTATGTCTGGACGCTGGACGAGGTGCGTTCGCTCGGCTGGATCGCGGCGCTCGTCTTCGCCATCTGCGCTGCGTTGCGCCTGGCGCGGTTCAATGTCTCGATCGACAACCCGAACAAACCGGACTGGCAGGCGAATTTCTTCGTCGGCGTGCCGGCGCCGGCGGGTGCCTTGATCGTCCTGCTTCCGGTCTATCTCGAATATCTCGACCTGCCGCACAACAGCTTCACGGCTCCGCTGGTGCTCGTCTACACCATCGCGGTCGGGCTGCTGATGGTCAGCCGGCTGCCGACCTGGTCTGGCAAGAAGTTCGGCGCCCGCGTGCCGCGCGAGGCCGTCCTGCCGCTTTTCGTGCTGGTGGTGGTTCTGGCCGCTTCTCTGTTGAGCTACCCGTGGCATCTGCTGGCGGCGGGCGCCTTCATCTATCTGGCGGCCTTGCCGATCGGCTGGCGCGCCTGGAAGAAGCATCGACGCGAGGATCAGGCGGCGGCTGCCGGATCGACCGAGACCGAAATCGGCGACAGCATCTAGCAAAAGAAAAGCCGGTGGGCCCGCCCACCGGCTTCTTCAATTGGGAAAGGGTTGGCGTCAGCCGTGGCTGGCGACGGCCTGCATGCGCTCGTCATAGGGAACGTGGGCGAAGGCGCCATCGATGGCGTCGGCAGCGTTCGGAGCCATCAGTTCGAGAACGCGGCGCATCTGCGCGATCTGCAGGTCGAGGGCCGCCATGAAGCGCGGGTCGTCGGCGGGGAGGCTGGTGGCCTGGAACTGCGGGTGCGCGATCTGCATTCGGTCCTCCTTCGGACGGGCGGCAGCAGGCGTCGCTACCAATTGTTTAGATTCTGGGCCATGTAGGTTAACGCCGCGTGAATCGGCGGGGCGCGTTAACGCTGTGAATCCAGTTTTCCAGCCACGAGCCGCCGTCGCCGCTTCGCGGGCGATAACCATTCGCCAAGGGGCGGGACCAGCATGACGACATCCTATCCGCGTGACCTGATCGGTTATGGCCGCAACCCGCCCGATCCGAAGTGGCCGGGCGGCGCCAATGCCGCGGTGCAGTTCGTCGTCAACTACGAGGAGGGCGGCGAGAGCAACATCCTCGATGGCGACAAGGCGTCGGAATCGCTACTCTCGGAGATCGTCGGCGCCCAGCCCTGGGTCGGCCAGCGCAACCTCAACATGGAATCGATCTACGAGTATGGCTCCCGCGCCGGCTTCTGGCGGCTCTGGCGGATGTTCACCAGCCGCCGCGTGCCGGTCACTTGCTATGGCGTCACGCTGGCGATGGCGCGTAATCCGGAAGCCGTCGCCGCCATGAAGGAGGCGGACTGGGAACTGGCCAGCCACGGCCTGCGCTGGCTCGAATACAAGGACTTCTCCGAGGAGGAGGAGCGGCGCCACATCCACGAGGCGATCCGCCTGCACACCGAGGTCGCGGGCTCCCGGCCGCTCGGCTTCTACCAGGGCAAGCCGTCCGACAATACACTCAAGATCCTGATGGAGGAGGGAGGTTTCCTCTATACGTCAGACAGTTACGCCGACGACCTGCCATACTGGATCAAGGGTCCGAACGGCCCGCACCTGATCATTCCCTACACGCTCGAGACCAACGACATGCGGTTTGCGACGCCGCAGGGTTTCAACGCCGGCGACCAATTCTTCACCTATCTGAAGGACACTTTCGACGTGCTCTACGAGGAGGGCGAGCAGGGTTCGCCGAAGATGATGAGCGTCGGGCTGCATTGCCGCCTCGTCGGCCGGCCTGGCCGCGCCGCGGCGCTGGCGCGCTTCGTCGACTACGTGCTGGCCAAGGAGAAGGTCTGGATCCCGCGTCGTATCGACATCGCCTGGCACTGGCACGCCCACCACAGGCCTGCGTGAAATGGCGGCAGTCCGCCGCTTTTCCTTGAATCGGAGATGCGCAGCGGATACTCCCATCAAGCATGGGAAAAGCGCTGATTCCGCCGACGGGCGGCCATGTCGAAAGCATCAATCTCCGCGAGGCGCTTGAAGAGCGCTATCTCGCCTATGCTCTCTCCACGATCATGGGGCGAGCGCTGCCGGACGCGCGGGACGGGCTGAAGCCGGTCCACCGCCGCATCCTCTACGGCATGCACCTGCTGCGCCTCGATCCGAACTCCGCCTTCAAGAAGTCGGCCAAGATCGTCGGCGACGTGATGGGCTCGTTCCATCCGCATGGCGACCAGTCGATCTACGACGCGCTCGTGCGCCTCGCCCAGGATTTCTCGTCGCGCTATCCGCTCGTCGACGGTCAGGGCAATTTCGGCAACATCGACGGCGACGGTGCGGCGGCCTACCGCTATACCGAAGCGCGCATGACCGAAGTCGCGCAGATGCTGCTCGAAGGCATCGACGAAGACGCGATCGATTTCCGCGAGAACTATTCCGGTGACCTCAAGGAGCCGGTGGTCTTGCCGGCGAGCATTCCGAACCTGCTCGCCAACGGTACCTCGGGCATCGCGGTCGGCATGGCGACGTCGGTGCCCCCGCACAACATCGCGGAACTGTGCGACGCCGCGCTCGTGCTGATCAAGAACCCCGACGCTCCGGTCGAGGAGCTCGTGCAGCACGTCCAGGGACCGGACCTGCCGACGGGCGGCATCATCGTCGACAACCGCGCCCAGATCACCGAGGCTTACCGGACCGGCAAGGGCGGCTTCCGCGTCCGCGCGCGGTGGCATGTCGAGGACCAGGGCCGCGGCACGTACCAGATCGTCGTCACCGAGATCCCCTATCAGGTGCAGAAGTCGCGCCTGATCGAGAAGATCGCCGAGCTGATCCAGACGCGGAAGGTGCCGCTGCTGGCGGACGTGCGCGACGAGTCGGCCGAGGACATCCGCGTCGTGCTCGAACCGCGGGCGCGCACCGTCGACGCCGCGCTCCTGATGGAGTCGCTCTTCAAGCTGACGGAGCTCGAGAGCCGCATCTCGCTCAACATGAACGTCCTCTCCAAGGGCGTCGTGCCGAAGGTGATGAACCTCGCCGAGGTGCTGAAGGAGTGGCTGGAGCATCGCCGCGAGGTGTTGGTGCGGCGCTCCGCCTACCGGCTGGCGCAGATCAAGCACCGCCTGGAAGTGCTGGACGGCTATCTCGTCGCCTATCTGAACCTCGACGAGGTGATCCGGATCATCCGCTATGAGGATGAGCCGAAGCAGGAACTGATGCGGACCTTCTCGCTCACCGAGCTGCAGGCCGACTCGATCCTGAACATGCGGTTGCGTTCGCTGCGCAAGCTCGAGGAATTCGAGATCCGCAAGGAGCACGATTCGCTGAGCGCCGAGATGGAGCAGATCGAGGCGCTGCTCGGCTCTGAGGAAAAGCAGTGGCAGACGGTGGCCTGGCAGGTGAAGGAGGTCCGCAAGACCTTCGGTCCCGACACGCCGCTCGGCAAGCGCCGCACCGGCTTCGCTGACGCGCCGGAGCACGATGTCGAGGATATCCAGCAGTCGATGATCGAGCGCGAGCCGATCACGGTGGTGGTTTCCGAGAAGGGCTGGATCCGGGCGCTCAAGGGGCACGTCACGGATACCTCGACGCTGACCTTCAAGACCGACGACTCGCTGAAGCTCGCGCTGCATGCCGAGACGACGGACAAGTTGCTGGTCTTCTCGACCGGCGGCAAGTTCTACACGCTCGGCGCCGACAAGCTGCCGGGGGGCCGCGGCCATGGCGAGCCGATACGGCTCATGGTCGACATGGACAACGCGCAGGACATCGTCACCGTGTTCGTGCACAAGCCCGGCCGCAAGCTGCTGCTGGCCTCGACGGACGGGCGCGGCTTCGTCGTGCCGGAAACCGAGGTCATCGCCAATACCCGCAAGGGCAAGCAGGTGCTGAACGTCGACGGCACCGAGGAGGCGCGGATCTGCGTCGAGGCGGGTGGCGATTTCGTCGCCATCATCGGCCAGAACCGCAAGTTCCTGATCTTCCCGGCCGAGCAGCTGCCGGAGATGACGCGCGGCAAGGGCGTTCGCCTGCAGCGCTACAAGGATGGCGGACCGTCCGACGTCAGGACCTTCTCGGCGGCGGAGGGGCTGACCTGGATGGATTCTTCCGGGCGGAGCTATACGCGGACGGCCGAGGAGCTGAAGCCCTGGGTCGCCGAGCGTGGCCAAGCAGGCCGACTGCCGCCCGACAAGTTCCCGAAGACCAACAGCTTCGGCACGCCGCAGCTGCGCTGACAGATTACTCTTGGGCCGCCGGTTCCCAGCCGCGCGGCCCGAGATGCTCCTGCGGCTTGAATCGGGCCTTGTAGGCCATCTTGCGCGATCCCTCGACCCAGTAGCCGAGATAGACGTAGGGCAGCCCCATCCGCCGCGCGCGGCGGATGTGGTCGAGGATCATCAGCGTACCGAGCGAGCGGTCGGTGTAGTCCGGCTCGTAGAACGAATAGACCATCGACAGGCCGTCGGAGAGCAGGTCGGTCAGCGCCGTGGCGATGAGCGGACCCTCGCCCTGGCCGGTCAGCGCCGTGTCCGGTCCGCGGAAGCGATACTCGACCAGCATCGTGTCGACATGCGTGTCCTCGACCATCATCGCGTAGTCGAGCACGGTCATGTCGGCCATGCCGCCCTGGGCATGGCGAGCGTCGAGATAGGCGCGGAACAGCGAGTACTGTTCCGAGGTGGGAGCGGCGTCGACCCGGGTGCCGACCAGGTCCTGGTTCTTGTCGAGGACGCGCCGGAAGCTCTTCGTCATGGCGAAGCCCTCCACGGGAACGCGCACGGACACGCACGCCTTGCAGGCCTCGCAGGCCGGCCGGTAGGCGATGTTTTGGCTGCGCCGGAAGCCGCCCTGGGTCAGGATCTCGTTGAGCGCGGAAGCCTTCTCGCCAACCAGGTGCGTGAACACCTTCCGTTCCATCTGACCGGGGAGGTAGGGGCAGGGAGATGGCGCCGTCAGGAAGAACTGCGGCGTTTCAGTGGAGTGCTGGGTCATGGCGCGAAGGGCCCGGACGATATGCTTCGACGGACGATAATACGTTGTCCGTCGAAGCCAAGTATGAAATGCGCGCGATCAGCGCCGGGTGCGGGCCAGCGGGTCGACATTCATGATCACGGTGCCGAGCAGCATGTCGTGCAGCAGGCGCTTGCGGTTCGAGAACAGCCCGACCAGAAGCACGAGCGGCGTCAGGATCGAGACGGAGAACCAGAAGAGCAGCGCATGCGCCGAGGCGATGATGGCGCCAATGCGCTCGCCATCCGTCGAGCGAATGGTGACGCCGGCAAGCCGCATCCCTGGCGTCGCCGCCTTGGGGCCGCCCAGCGTCAGGGCGACATAGAGCAGGGCGACGATCGCGAAGAGCGGCAGCGCGAACAGGAACCAGGCGACGCCGAGCGTGACCACGCCCATCGCCAGGATGACGACCGACGCCAGCAGCAGGAAGAAGCCGATCAGGATCGCGTCGACGATGAACGCGAAGAAACGCTTCGTCAGCACGCCGTCGAAGAGCTCGGGCTCCCGCACCGGGTCGAATACCTGACCGGCGGCACGATAGGCGTCATCATAGTGCGTCATGGAAGTTCCTGGTTGAGTGACTTGTGAATCAGATGGGAAAGGATTCCCGATCCTACAAGAATGCGGGATCCATGCCTGCCTGGTCAGGGCGGCGCCATCCGTTCGACGGTATAGCCGCGCGTCGCGAGTGCCGTGACGATCTCGCCGGCATGCTCCGGCCCGTGGGTCTCGATCGTCACGTCGACGCTGGCGCCCTTGGCCGGAACGGTGAGCAGGTTCCGATGGTGGAACACCTCCAGGATGTTGCCGCCACACGTCCCGATGGTCGCGGCGATGTCGGCGAGGACACCGGGCTGGTCGGGGATGATGACGCGCACGGCGATGATCCGCTCGGAACGCGCCAGGTCGCGGACCATGATCGAGGCCGCGAGCCTTGGATCGATGTTCCCGCCGCAGAGCACGAGCCCGACGCGCCGGCCGCGGAAGTGCCTGGGATTATCGAGCATGGCCGCCAGGCCCGCCGCGCCAGCCCCTTCCGCCATGGTCTTCTGCAGGGTCAGGTAGGCATTGACGGCGCGCTCGATCGCCGCTTCCGGCACCAGCACGACGTCGTCGACGAAGCGACGCGCAATTTCCAGCGTCAGGGTGCCGACATTCTTGACCGCGATGCCCTCGGCGAGCGAGTTGCCCCCGCAGACGCCCTCGACGCCATCGAGCGCCGCGCGCATGGACGGGTAGAGTTCCGTCTCCACGCCGATGATCTCGGTCTGGGGGGCGAGCGCCTTGGTGGCGATGGCTATGCCGCCGATGAGGCCGCCGCCGCCGACCGGCACGAGCAGGCAGTCCAGCGGCGGGCCGTCCTCGAACATCTCGAGCGCGACCGTGCCCTGTCCGCGGATCACATGCGGGTCGTCATAGGGATGGACCCATACCGCGCCCGTCTCGTCGGCGATGGCGCCTGCCAGCGCCTGGCAGATGGCCAGCGTCTCGCCCTCGACGACGACGCGCGCCCCGAAGTCCCGCGTGGCCTCGACCTTCACGAACGGCGTCGTCTTCGGCATGACGATGGTGGCCGGAATGCCGAGGCGCTGCGCATGATAGGCGACGGCCTGCGCGTGGTTTCCGGCCGACATCGCCACGACGCCGCGCCGGCGCTCCTCCGGCGACAGCGACAGCAGCTTCACCAGCGCTCCGCGTTCCTTGAAGGACGAGGTCACCTGCAGGTTCTCGTATTTGACGTGGACCTCGGCGCCGGTCAGGCGGGAGAGACGCGGCGCCGGCAGAAACGGCGTGCGGATCAGGACGCCGTCGATCTGGCTCGCCGCGTCGCGAATGTCCTGCAGGGTCGGGATGGACGGAAGCTTGGGATCGGGCATGGCGGCTCCGGTGTCTAGAACAGGCGGACGGCCCGCCCTTCCTCGATCGCGCTGCCACGACCGATAAGCCCGTTCGGACGCAACAGGAAGAGCAAGGTCAAAAGGACGAGCACGACGATGTCACGCGAACTGGAATCGAAATAGGCCGTCCAGAGGATTTCGACCATCGCAATCAGGAGGCCACCGAGTGCCGCGCCGAGCAGCGAGCCGGCGCCGCCGATGAGGCTGGCGAGAAGCGCCTTCAGGCCGACCATCAATCCCATGGAGTAGCTGATGGTGCCGTAGCTGAGCGCGAGGACGGCGCCGCCGCCGGCGGCGAGCGCCGAGGCGAGCAGAAGCGTCAGGCCCGTGATGGCGGCTGGGTCGATGCCGTTCAGGCGCGCCATCACGCCGTCGTCCGCGACGGCCCGCCAGGCGCGCCCGAAGGCGGAATGGCGCATTAGCGCGAGAACGGCGGGGATGATCACCAGGGCGGCGACGATGACCAGCAGGCGCATCTCGGTGATCACGACCGGAAATGGCCCCTGCGTCAGGATGATCGGCGTGTCCAGAATCGGCTGCACCCAGATTTCCCGCGCCCCTTGCGTCAGCCGCAGCATTTCGGAGAGGGCGATGCCGAGGCCGATGGTGGCGATGATGAAGGCGCGGTCGGGCCCCGACGACAGCGGCTGGACGACGGTCCGACCGACGAGCCAGCCCCAGAGCGCGGCGAGCCCCCCGGCCAGGGCGAGCACGATGCCGACCGAGGCCGCTAGCCCGAGGGAGGGCATGCTGGCGACGATGACCAGGCCGATGATCGCGCCATAGCCGCCGATGATGGCGATTTGGCCGAACGCCATGTGGATCCGCCGGATCAGGCCATAGATGAGGGCGAAGGCGAGGGCCAGCGGCGCATAGAGAGCCGCCAGATTGAGAATATTGAGGATCTGCTGCAGCGCGAAGCCGATCGGCTTCGGGAGGGAGATCGAGGAAACCTCGATGCTGGGCGACCTCCAGTCGGTCTCCGCGATGGCGCGCGAGACGGCGTCGTCCTGGCCAAGGAACCAGCGGTGCAGCGTCAGAAGCTCGCGCTCGGAGAGGGCGCCGGAATAGCCCCGCACCCCGATCACCTCGCTTCGCCCCATCTCGAGCGGACCGCCGCTGAAGGCGCAGTCCACATAGAGGGGCAGGTGCATGTCCGGAACAGTGTAGTTCACGCGGACGGCGTGGCTCACGCCCTCGAGCGGGATCACCGACTGGACGGAAACCTTCTGGCCGGCCGGGGCGACGGCGGTGGCGACCGCCACGCAGACACGCGCCTGCTGGCGGTCGACGGAACTGCACGCGGCCAGCAGCGTGGCCACGCAGAAGAGGAGCGCCATGATTGCGGCCGGTCTCGCGGCCCCCATCATCGGCGCGCTCCGATCAACGGGGGAGGAGCGGCGCGACGAGCGGCGCGAAGTAGGTGAGGATGCCGTCCGCGCCGGCTCGCTTGAAGGCCCAGAGGCTCTCGAGGAAGGCGCGGTCGCCGTCGATCCAGCCATTGCGCGCGGCCGCCTGCAGCATCGCGTATTCACCCGACACCTGGTAGGCGAAGGTCGGCATGGCGAAGGTCTCCTTCACCCGCTGCACCACGTCGAGATAGGGCAGGCCGGGCTTGACCATGATCATGTCGGCGCCCTCCTGGATGTCGAGCTCCACCTCGCGCAGCGCCTCGTCGGTGTTGGCGAAGTCCATCTGGTAGGTGCGCTTGTCGCCGACCAGGGTCTTCGAGGTGCCGATCGCGTCGCGGAACGGGCCATAGAAGGCCGACGCGTACTTGGCCGAGTAGGCCATGATCTGCACGTCCAGGAAGCCGGCCTCGTCGAGGACCTCGCGAATGGCGGCGACGCGGCCGTCCATCATGTCCGACGGCGCGATGACGTCGGCGCCGGCCTCGGCCTGGGCGAGCGCCTGCCGGACGAGCAGTGCGACGCTTTCGTCGTTCAGAATGCGGTCGCCGTCCATGACGCCGTCATGGCCGTGGCTGGTATAGGGGTCGAGCGCCACGTCGGCGATCAGGCCAACCTCCGGAACCGCCGCCTTGATGGCGCGCAGCGCCCGGCAGACCAGGTTCTGGGGATTGACGGATTCGCTGCCGACCGGATCGCGGAGCGCGGGATCGGTGAAGGGGAAGAGAGCGATCGCCGGGATCCCGAGCGCGGCGGCCTTTTCCGCCTCGACGACGGCCTGATCGACCGAAAGACGCTGGACGCCCGGCATCGAGGCAACATCCTGGCGGACGTTCGTGCCCTCGATCAGGAAGATCGGCCAGATCAGGTCACTGACCGTCAGCACGGTCTCGCGCACCAGCCGTCGCGACCAGTCCGCCTTGCGGTTGCGACGCAGGCGGCGGCCGCCCAGGATCGCATTCATGTCGGGCGGGGTGGGAAGCTGGCGAGTCATCTTCGGTTCCTTGAGCGGCGTGACGGCCGGACGTTACCACCAGAAGTTCCAGCGGCAAGCGCAGCGCTGTCGCGCCTTCGGGTAGGCGAGCGGGCTAGGAGTCGCCCTTGCGGGCGAGAACCTTGTCGATCCGGCGGCCGTCGAGGTCAACCACTTCGAAGATCCAGCCCTCGTGGTGGAAGAACTCGCCGGGCACCGGGATGTGGCCGAGGTGGTGCAGCATGAAGCCGGCGAGGGTAGCGAAGTCGCCATCGCTGCCCAGCGCCTTCAGCGCCAGCGTCCGTTCCACCGTGTCGATGGCGGCGCTGCCGTCGATCAGCCAGGACCCATCGGCGCGCTGGACGGCCTCCGGAAGTTCATCGCCTTCATGTTCCGGCATGTCGCCGGCGATGGCGATCAGGATATCCATCGGTGTGACCACGCCCTGGAAGCTCCCATATTCGTCCAGCACGATGGCCATGTGCACGTTCGACGACTTGAAGCGGTCGAGCACCTTGAGGATCGGCATGCGCTCGTCGACATAGAGCGGTTCGCGGATGACCGGAGCGAGGTCGACCGTCTGGCCGCTGTAGATCTGCTCCAGCAGATCCTTGGCGTGGACGATGCCGATCACGGCGTCGATCTCGTCGCGGCTGACCGGGAAGCGCGAATGGCCGGAATGGATGACGGCGTCGCGGATATCGGCTGGCGGGTCCTCTATGTCGAGCCACACCACATCCGGCCGCGCCACCATGATCGAGCGGACCGAACGATCGGCGACGCGGATCACCGCCTCGATCATCTCCCGCTCGGCCTGATGGAACACACCGGCCTCGGTGCCCTCGGCGATCATCGTCTTGACCTCCTCCTCGGTCACCGACCGGTCGTCCTTGTCCTTCTGGCCGAGCACGCGCAGGACGGTCTCAGTGGAAAGACGCAGGAACCAGACGATCGGCAAGGCGACGCGGGCGAGAACTCCCACGGGGCCGGCGACGAAGCAGGCGAGACGCTCGGGATTGGTCAGCGCGAGGCGCTTCGGCACGAGTTCGCCCATGATGAGCGAGCAATAGGCGAGCCCGACCACCACGACGACCGTGGAGATCGTCGAGGCCTTGTTGCCGAGGCTGGGAAACTGCCCGAGCAGGAAGTCGTTTAGCGGGGTGGCCAACGCCGCTTCGCCATAGGCGCCGGAGAGAATGGCGACCAGGGTGATGCCGATCTGGACGGCGGAGAGGAATCCGGTCGGGTCCTCGGCAAGCCGCAGGGCGGCGGTCGCGCCGCGGGCGCCTTCGCTGGCCAACAGTTGCAACCGGGCCGGGCGCGAGGAGACAACGGCAATCTCCGACAGCGCGAAGAAGCCGTTGAACATGATCAACACAGCGATGATCAGGATGTCTTGCCAGGGCATGGATCGTCTAGCGGGTGGCGATCATCGGGGGAGGCATCATGACGGACCGGCCACGTAAATGAAGCCGGCAGGCACGGCCACGCGGCCCTGCCCCGGAATGCTGCTTCGCTGCTGCTGTCGACATGCGGGCGATCATACCGAAGCCGGCGGGTTCCCGCCAGCGGAGAGATGATGGTTCCTTCCGGCAGGCAATCAGGTGGGGACGACGGCCGATCGCGCTTGTCGCGCCGCGGCCACCGCTTACTGTCGGCGGCATCATGGCGGAGACGATTATGGCCGAGCCCGAGATCCGTTTCGAGCGTCAGGGACATGCGGGCATTGCCACCCTCAGTCGTCCGGGCGCGCTGAACGCCCTGTCGCATGGGATGGTGTCCGCATTGGCGACGACGCTCGCGGAGTGGCACGACGACCCGGCGATCCGTGTCGTGATCGTTCGGGGCGAGGGGCGGGCCTTCTGTGCCGGCGGCGATATCCGCGCCGTCTGCGAGGCGGGCAGGGGGGCTCCGGAACAGAAGGCCTTCTTTCACGACGAGTATCGACTCAACGCCGCCATCAAGGCGTTTCCGAAACCCTATGTCGCCCTGGTCGACGGCTACATCATGGGGGGAGGCGCGGGGATTGCGGTTCACGGCTCGCATCGCGCCTTCGCCGAGAACGCCGTGTTCGCCATGCCCGAGACGGGCATCGGCTTCTTTCCCGATGTCGGATCGAGCTTCTTCCTCGCGCGCATGCCGGGCGAAACCGGCGTCTATTGCGCGCTCGCGGCGGCGCGGCTTCGCCGCGGTGATGCGATCTTGTCGGGCATCGCGACCCACGCCGTTCCGGCGGCGCGCTTCGACGCTATCGTCGCGCATCTCGCCGAGACGAGCGATGTCGACGCCGTGCTGGCGGAGCATGCCGAGGTCGTGGAGCCGGAGACGTTGCCCGGTCTGCGAGGCGACATCGACGCCCTCTTCGCGACCGGTTCCGTCGAATCGATCGTCACTCGCCTTGAGGCGCTGGCGGGAGCGAATGCCGAATGGGCGCGGCGGATCGCGGAGGCCATCCGGGCGAAGTCGCCGACCAGCCTGCGCGTCGCCCTGCGGCAGATTCGCGCCGCGCGGGCGCTTTCCTTCGAGGACTGCATCCGGCTGGACTGGCGGATTGCCTGTGCAATTCTGGACGGGCATGACTTTTATGAAGGCGTGCGCGCGGTGCTGATCGACAAGGATCAGGCGCCGGTCTGGAAACCGGCGACACTCGCGGATGTTGACCCCGAGGCCGTCGATAGGCACTTCGTGGTGCCGCCCGAAGGAGATCTGCCGCTACCATGATCGACAATGAAGTCACCCAGCTCCCGAGCGAGCCCGACAATCCCTACGATCTGGCGCTGACGATCTATCTTCGCGGCGTTGCGGCGATGCTTCTGCTGCTGGGGCTGCGGCACTGGCTCTATATCGCCGGCGTCTTCCAGGATCCGGGCTGGAGCTTCGAGACGATGTCGACGCCCTGGCGGGCGGTGACTATTCAGCTCGCGGTCGTCGACCTCGTCGCGGCCGTCGGGCTCTGGATGCGCGTCGCCTGGGGCAATGTGATCTGGATCTACGTGGCGCTGTTCGAAATCGCCATGCACACGGTGTTTGCCGAGACCTTTGGCCTGGACCTGCTCATCGTCGCCTTCCACATCATAACGCTGCTCGTCTTCGTCGCGCTCCTGGTCATGAGCAAGCGGCACGAAGCCGCCTCGGCTTGACGGTCGTCTGCGCGCCGCTTCCCGGCGGCGTAGCAGCTTTTTTAACGATAAGCGCCGGTTTGCGGCAGGTCGACCCGGGTAAGCCTGCGTTAAGCGTGATATTTAAGATCATATTCAAATGGTCGCTCTAAGGTCCGGTCTCATCAGGCGAGAGGAATACTTGCCACGCAACAGAGAGGCCGGAAAGATGATCAGCGCGTCGCGAGCAGTTGAACCAGTCATCCAGCAGAACAATACGCCGGATCTGAAGCCGCTTTACATGGAAGCGCTGACGCTGGTGGAAAGGCTGCATCGCCGCCTGCTCGATGTCATCAAGGACGAGTTCGAGCGCTCCGGCCGGTCCGACGTCAACAGCGTCCAGGCGCTGCTTCTGTTCAACATCGGCGACGCCGAGCTGACCGCCGGCGAGCTTCGCAGCCGCGGCTACTATCTGGGTTCGAACGTCTCCTACAATCTCAAGAAGCTGGTCGAGATGGGCTTCATCCATCACCAGCGTTCGCGGATGGACCGGCGCTCGGTGCGGGTCAGCCTGACCGAGCAGGGCCAGGAAATCGCCAGCATCGTGGCGGGCGTCTACGAGCGCCACATGAAGTCCATCGAGCAGGTGGGCGGTATCGCCGCCGACGACTTCCAGATGCTCAACCGCGCCATGCAGCGGCTCGATCGCTTCTGGACCGACCAGATCCTCTACCGCCTCTGATCGGTGGTAACGGTTCTCTGAAAAACCCCGGCCCGAGGCCGGGGTTTTTGTTTGCCGTCATGCTGGAGAAAGAGTCCGGTAACCATGATGGCCTCAATCTTGCGACGAGTGCTGCGCAGGGGTGCGACATCAAAGCGCCATACTGGCGTGGAAACGAAACATGCCGGCTCAGCTATGTTGCCAGTCGGGGACGTTTGTGTTTTCCACGCGCCGGAGTTGCGTGTCCGTTACGTCGTGCGGTTGCCGATGTCGCGGGCCGGGCCTGCCAGCAGTTCGATTACGGGTTCGCGGCGCGTGCCAGCCGCAGGGACAATCCGGGCGGCGACGGTTTCGTTGTGCCCATCTACAGCGAGCTTCCAGAAGTAGTGTCATGAGCGGATCAAAGAAGACTTTCCTCCTCCCGGCACCGGCGATGACCCGTCGCGGCGCCCTGCGTTCGATCGCCGGCGCCATGGCCGCTTCGGTCGCGCTGCCGCTTTCGGCGCTCGCCCAGGATGCGGATCCGATCAACCAGGTTCTGCAGAATCGGAGCAACGACTGGTCCGACGGTTTCGACGCCGCCTCGAGCGGCGCGGCTTCGGTTCGGACCTCTGCCCCGATCCTGTCGCCGGACACGGCGACCACGACCGAATACGCCATCCAGAACTACACGGACATCGTCGCGCGCGGCGGCTGGCCCGTGGTTCCCGGCGACAAGAAGCTCAGCCTCGGCAACAAGGATCCGAACGTTGTTATCCTGCGCCAGCGCCTGACGGTGACGGGTGACCTGGCGGCCGGCGCTGGCAATTCGCAGACATTCGATTCCTATGTCGATGCGGCGCTGCGTCGTTTCCAGGCTCGCCACGGCCTGCCGGCCGATGGCGTCGCGGGTCCCTCGACCATCAACATGATGAACGTGCCGGCGGCGGTCCGTCTCGCGCAGCTGCAGACCAACCTGGTTCGCCTGCGCTCGATGTCGGGCTTCCTCGGCGATCGCTACGTGATGATCAACATTCCAGCCGCCGCGATCGAGGTGGTGGAGGGCGGCCGGGTCATCTCGCGCCACACCGCCGTCGTCGGCAAGGTCGATCGTCCGACGCCGATCCTGGCGACCAAGATCTATCGCGTCAGCTTCAACCCCTATTGGACGGTTCCTGCGTCGATCATCCGCAAGGACCTCATCCCGCTGATGCAGAAGTCGCCCGACTATCTGACCAAGAAGCAGATTCGCATCTACGATTCGGCCGGCGTCGAGGTGCCACCCGAGTCGATCGACTGGAACACCGACCAGGCGACCAAGGGCTATCTGTTCCGGCAGGATCCGGGCGATTTCAATTCGCTCGGCAGCGTGCGCATCTCGTTCCACAACGACGAGCAGGTCTACATGCACGACACGCCGCAGAAGGACATCTTCGGTCGCGTCGAGCGGTTTGACTCCTCCGGTTGCATCCGCGTGCAGAACATCCGCCAGGTCATTGGCTGGCTGCTGCGCGACAATCCCGACTTCCCGCGCGAGCGGATCGACCAGATCTTCAAGTCGGGCGAGCAGGTTCATGTGAACCCGAAGCCCGAAGTGCCGCTCTACCTGCAATATATCAGCGCCTGGGCGATGGACGACGGCGTTACCCATTTCCGCGATGACATCTACAATCGCGACGGGATCGGCCAGCTGGCGCTGCAATAGGCGGCGGCCGGTTTGAAAATGGCCGTTCGGGGGCAGTTTTCCCGGACGGCCCCGTGATCGAAGGGCCGATGAGGCCCTTTTTCTTGGCCTCTACCCCCACATATGGTACGTGGCCCGAGTTCCGGACGCGCCGACTCTCTGGCTCGATCCGGTGCCGACAACAGGATGGACCGCCCCATGTCTCTGACGGATCGCGCCGACAGCCTTTCCTCGACTTCCGCCTTCTTCAACCGGACCCTCGCCGAGGCCGATCCGGAAATCGCCGATGCCATCGGCAAGGAGCTCGGTCGCCAGCAGCATGAAATCGAATTGATCGCATCGGAGAACATCGTTTCGCGCGCTGTGCTCGAGGCGCAGGGTTCGGTGCTGACGAACAAGTATGCGGAGGGCTATCCGGGCAAGCGCTATTACGGCGGCTGCGAGTTCGTCGACATCGTCGAGACGCTCGCCATCGAGCGCGCCAAGAAGCTGTTCGGCTGCGAGTTCGTCAACGTCCAGCCGAATTCCGGCAGCCAGATGAACCAGGCCGTCTTCCTCGCGCTGCTGCAGCCGGGCGACACCTTCATGGGCCTCGACCTCGCCGCGGGCGGTCACCTGACCCACGGCTCGCAGGTCAACATGTCGGGCAAGTGGTTCAACGTGGCGCCGTATGGCGTGCGTCGCGAGGACCAGCTCCTCGACTATGAAGAGATCCAGCGCATCGCCGAGGAGAAGAAGCCGAAGCTGATCATCGCCGGCGGCACCGCCTATTCCCGCATCTGGGATTTCAAGCGTTTCCGCGAGATCGCGGATTCGGTCGGCGCCTACCTGATGGTCGACATGGCGCACTTCGCCGGTCTCGTCGCCGGTGGCGCGCATCCGTCACCGCTGCCGCATGCGCATGTCGTCACGACGACGACGCACAAGTCGCTGCGCGGCCCGCGCGGCGGCATGATCCTGACCAATGACGAGGCGATCGCCAAGAAGATCAACTCGGCCGTGTTCCCCGGCCTGCAGGGCGGTCCGCTGATGCACGTGATCGCGGCCAAGGCGGTTGCCTTTGCCGAGGCGCTGCGCCCCGACTTCAAGCTGTACGCGAATAACGTCGTCGAAAATGCTCGCGCGCTTGCGGAAACCCTCAAGAGCACCGGCTTCGACATCGTTTCTGGCGGCACCGACAACCACCTGATGCTCGTCGACCTGCGTCCCAAGCAGGTGAAGGGCAACGTGTCGGAGAAGGCGCTCGTCCGCGCCGGCCTGACCTGCAACAAGAACGGCATTCCGTATGATCCGGAGAAGCCCTTCGTCACGTCCGGCATCCGCCTCGGTACGCCGGCCGCCACGACGCGCGGTTTCGGTGTCGCGGAGTTCCAGGAGGTCGGCCGCCTGATCGCCGAGGTCCTGAGCGCGGTTTCGCAGTCGGAAGACGGCTCGGCCCCGCTCGTCGAGGCCTCGGTCAAGGAACGCGTCCACGCGCTGACCGCGCGCTTCCCGATTTATTCCTGATCGGAACAGGCCATGCGTTGTCCCTATTGCGGCAGCGATGATACGCAGGTGAAGGACTCCCGCCCGTCGGAGGACAATACGTCCATCCGGCGGCGTCGGGTCTGTGCGGATTGTGGCGGTCGGTTCACGACTTTCGAGCGCATCCAGTTGCGCGAGTTGACCGTCGTGAAGAAGAGCGGACGGCGGGTTCCCTTCGATCGGGACAAGCTGATGCGGTCGGTCCAGGTCGCGCTGCGCAAGCGCCCGGTCGATCCCGACCGCGTCGAGCGGATGGTCAACGGGGTCGTGCGCCAGCTCGAAAGCAGCGGCGAGAGCGAGATCAACGCCGAGCAGATCGGCGTGTACGTCATGGAGGCCCTGAAGGGGCTCGATGACGTGGCCTATGTCCGCTTTGCTTCCGTCTATCGAAACTTCCGCGAGGCCAAGGACTTCTCGACCGTGCTCGATGAGCTTTCGGCTCAGGACGTGGCCGAGGTCGACACACGCGATTGAAGTCGTGACGCGGCGTTTCCGCGCCGCGTCACCGGATCTGCGGGGGTTCGGATGGCGACAGCACCGACTGCGAGCGTCGATTCGGAGATGGACCGTCGTCTGATGGCGGTCGCCCTGCGCTATGGTCGACGCAATCTCGGCTCGACCGCGCCGGCTCCCTCCGTCGGAACGCTCGTCGTTCGCGACACCGTCGACGGGCCGATCGTCCTCGGACGGGGCGTGACGGCCGTGGGCGGTTCGCCGCATGCGGAGTTGGTCGCCCTCCAGTCGGCGAAGGACGAAGCCCGCAGCGCGACCGTGTTCACCACGATGGAGCCCTCGCCGGAATCGGCCCTGGCGCTGATCGCAGCCGGCGTTGCGCGTGTCGTGAGCGCCATGGACAATCCGGATCCGCGCCTGCAGGGGCGGGGACACGCCCTGCTGCGCGACGCGGGCATCACCGTTACGAACGGCGTGCTGGGCGACGAGGCGCGACGCCAGCACGCGGGCCATGTCACCGTCCTGGCGAAGGGACGGCCGCATGTGACGCTGAAACTCGCCGTTTCGGCCGATGGCATGATCGGCCGGGTGACGGGCGAGCGGATGCTGGTTTCGGGGCGCGAGGCCTTCGCGCGCCTGCAGACCATGCGCATCGAGGCCGACGCGACCCTGATCGGCATCGGCACCGCGCTCGTCGACGACCCAAGCCTCACCGTCCGGGTTCCCGGGCTTCGGGCGCATTCACCCATTCGCATCGTGCTGGATACGCAAGCGCGTCTGTCGCCAGCATCTTCCTTGGTCAAGGGCGCCGGAGACACCGCGCTCTGGGTGGTCTCCGCGACGGAAGCGCCCCTCGTCAACCGCGAGAAGCTTCTCGCCTGCGGTGTCGACGTCCTGACAGTCGGGACGGGTTCGGGCGGCGTCGACATCGAGGCGGCGCTGCGCGTCCTGGCGGAACGGGGCGTGACACGCCTTCTCGTCGAGGGCGGCGCCAAGGTCGCCGCGTCGCTGCTGCATCGCGGCCTGCTTGACGAGGTGGTTCTGTTTCACGCGCCGGTCGTGGTCGGGCCGGACGGCGTGCGGGCACTCGCCGGCGGGGCCCTGTCCGCGATCGAGCGCAGTCCGCGATTCCGTCGCGTCGAGGAAGCGCGCCTCGGCGAGGACCGCATGGTTCGTTACGAAAGGTCAGTCTGAGCATGTTCACGGGCATCATCACCGACGTCGGCAAGGTCACGGCGGTGGAGCGTCGCAACGACGTCAACAAGATCACGATCGACAGCCGCTATGACGCCGAAACGATCGCCATCGGCGCATCGATCGCCTGCGCCGGCGTCTGCCTGACGGTCATCGCGCTCGATCCGCAGCCCGACGGCCGCACGCGCTTCGACGTCGAGGCGGCGCCCGAGACGCTGGCTCTCACGGAAGTCGGCAACTGGCAGGCCGGCACGGCAATCAACCTCGAGCGCGCCCTCAAGATCGGCGACGAGCTCGGAGGGCACATGGTGTCCGGTCATGTCGATGGTCTCGCGACGGTCGTCAGTCGCGAGGACCTCGGCGAGACGACCCGCTTCGTGTTCGAGGCGCCGAAAAGCCTCTCGCGGTTCATCGCCACCAAGGGCTCGGTCGCGCTCGACGGCACGTCGCTGACGGTGAACTGGGTCGAAGGCGACCGGTTTTCGGTCCTGCTGATCCCGCACACCCTGGCTGAGGGCATCACGACCTGGGGCGCGCGCAAGGTGGGAGACCGTATCCACCTCGAAGTCGACCAGATGGCGCGCTATGTGGCACGGCTGACCGAAGCCGCGTAAGCTGCGGCGTTCTTTTCCCTTTACACCACCTGGGCCGCATGGTTCACCTGCCGCCCAATCCGATCGGGTGACCGGTCAAAGAGAGAGCTTCACCATGTCCGACACGGCGCCCCATCTTCTCGTCATCGACGCACGCTTCTACGAGGACATCTCGGACGAGCTCTTCAACGGCGCCAAGGGCGCCATCGAGGCCGCCGGCGCGACCTACGAGCGGATCTCGGTGCCGGGCGTGCTGGAGATTCCCGCCGCGCTCTCCATGGCGCTCGCGGCGATGGACGAGGACGAGGTCAACTATGACGGCTTCGTCGTGCTCGGCTGCGTGATCCGCGGCGAGACCTCGCATTACGACATCGTCGCGAACGAGTCGGCGCGCGCGATCATGGACATGGCCGTCATCGAATCGTTGGCGATCGGCAACGGCATCCTCACCGTCGAGAACGACGCGCAGGCTTATGCGCGCGCTCGCGTCAGCGAGAAGAACAAGGGCGGCGCCGCCGCGGAGGCCGCGCTCGCCATGATCGCGCTTCGCAACAAGTTCGGTCTCTGAGATGGCCGCTACCGACAAAGCGCCTCCGTCAGCGCGAACGTTCCGTCCCGCCAACCAGCGCGGAGCGGCCCGCCTCGCGGCCGTGCAGGCCCTCTACCAGCTCGACGTCGGCGGTGCCTCGCTGACCGAAGTCGTCGCCGAGTTCGAGAATTTCCGCCTCGGCAAGGAACTCGATGGCGAGCAGTATCGCGACGCCGACGCGGCTTTCTTCCGCGACATCATCGCCGGCGTGGTGCGCGAGCAGCGCAATCTCGATCCGGCGATTCACGTCTCGCTGGCGGCCGACTGGCCGCTGAAGCGCATCGACGTGACCCTGCGCGCGATCCTGCGTTGTGGCGCCTACGAGCTGATGGGGCGTCGCGACGTTCCGGCCAAGGTCGTCATCACGGAGTATGTCGATATCGCCAGCGCCTTCTTCTCCGGCGGTGACGAGCCGCGCGTCGTCAACGGCGTGCTGGACACGATCGCCCGCAGGCTGCGCAGCGAGGAGTTCGGCTCGGCGCCGACCGGCGATAAGGACTGACATGGCGGAGCGGCGTGAACGGCCCGGCGAGTTCGGGATGATCGCCCGCTATCTGCGGCCATTGGCGGATGATCCCGGTGCGTTCGGTCTCACGGACGATGCCGCGTCGCTGAGCCCCGAGCCGGGCTTCGACCTCGTCTTCACCAAGGACATGGTCGCGGCCGGGGTTCATTTCTTCGCGCAGGATCCGCCGGCCTCGATCGCGCGGAAGGCGCTGCGCGTCAACCTCTCCGACTTGGCGGCCAAGGGCGCCACGCCTGTCGGCTATCTGCTGGGGCTGGCGCTGCCGGCCGACTGGACCGAGGACTGGATGGCCGAGTTCTCGGCCGGACTGGCCGAGGATCAGAAGCGCTACGGCATTCCGCTGCTTGGCGGCGATACCGTCAAGTCGCCGGATGGACTGATGCTGTCGGTGACGGCAATCGGACAGGTGCCGAGCGGGACCATCGTGCGACGCGCAGGGGCGCGGGCAGGCGACCTCATCGTCGTCTCGGGCACGATCGGCGACGCGGCGCTCGGCCTGCGCCTTCGCCTGGGAACGCTCGCCGCCGAGGCCGCAGGCGGAGAGGCGGAGCATCTGCTCGACCGCTATCTGCATCCCCGGCCGCGACTCGGCCTCGCCGAAGCGGTGCGGGACTTCGCGCATGCCTCGCTCGACATTTCCGATGGTCTCGTCGGCGATCTTGGCCACGTCACGCGCACGTCGGGTGTCTCGGCCATCGTCGAGGCGGCCCGGCTCCCGCTTTCGAGCGCTGCCCGTTCCGTCCTCGAAACCGATCCGGCGGCTCTCGCGACCGTCCTGACCGGCGGCGACGACTACGAGATCCTGGTGACGCTGCCGCCCGAAGCCCTGGATGGCTACGAGGCGGCCGCGCGCGAGGCCGGCATACCGGTGACGGTCATTGGTCGCATCGTGGCGGGGGAGGGAGCGCCAGTGGTGCTGGGCCTCGACGGGAAACCGGTCGCGCTGGGTCGTGCTTCCCACGATCACTTCTGATCGGAGCAAATTTTTCTGCTAACCATGCCTCTGCATGCGGATCGCCGAGTCTGGCCGGCCGCAGGAGGATGATCTTGGACAGCGAGAACTCGTTCGAACTCGACCGGCAGGTACGGCGCAACGCCGTCGTGCTGATGTCGGCCAACGCGATCAACGGCTCGATCCTGCCGATCGCCGTGACGCTGGGCGGCCTGGCGGGCGCCTACCTGCTTGGTCCCGACAAGTCGCTTGCGACGCTGCCGGTGACCGCGTCGACGGTCGGATCGGCGCTGACCACGATCCCCGCGGCGATCCTGATGAGCCGTATCGGTCGCCGAAAGGGTTTCGTTGTCGGCGCGGCGCCGGCGATTGCGGGCGGCCTTCTGGCCGCCTTCGCGCTCATGCAGGGGCTGTTCTGGCTGTTCGCCGTCTCGCTGTTCCTCATCGGCATGTCCGGCGCCTTCAACCAGCAATATCGCTTTGCCGCGATCGACGCCGGCAGCCTGCCGGTGCGCACCAAGGCGATGTCGCTCGTCATGGCAGGCGGAATCTTCTCGGCCATCATCGGTCCGCAGACGGTCATCCTGACGAATGGCTGGCTGAGCCCGATCGCCTTCGCGGGCACCTTCCTGGCGGCCGCCGGGCTCGGCTGCCTCGGGCTTGTGATCGCCAGCCTCGTGCGCGACGTCGCGCCGCCCCGTCCGGTCGAGACGGATCAGCAGGCGGCGAAGGGGCGGCCGCTCGGCGTCATCGCGCGCCAGCCCCGCTTCATCGCGGCGGTGATCTGCGGCATCGCCGCCTATGCGATGATGACGCTCGTGATGACGGCGGCGCCGCTCGCCATGGTCGGATGCGGGCTCAGCCAGAGCGACGCCGCGCTCGGCATCCAGTGGCACGTGCTGGCGATGTTCGGACCGAGCTTCTTCACAGGGCGGCTGATTGTTCGATTCGGCAAGGAACGAATCGTCATCGCGGGTCTGGCTCTGCTGACGGGTTGCGCGCTTGTCGGGCTCTCCGGTCTTTCGCTGGCGCATTTCTGGATCACGCTGATCCTGCTCGGCCTCGGCTGGAACCTGGCCTTCATCGGCGCCACCGCCATGCTGGGCGACACCTATCGTCCCGAGGAGCGGGGCAGGGTGCAGGGTCTCAATGATTTCCTCGTCTTAGGGGCGGCGGCTGTCGCGTCCCTGCTCTCCGGCAAGCTGATCGGCGGGCCCGGCTGGGCGTTCATCAACATGATCGTCTTCCCCGTCGTCATCGTCGCCCTGCTGGCGCTCGCATGGGCCTTCCTGATGCGCCGGAGCCCGCGCGGGGAGGAGGCTTGACCCGCGCGTAAAGCCGTTCTCAACTCGTCCTGACGGGGGGGAATTGCTGGGAGGAACGTTGCTCTTTCCCGCCGCACGGTTCAGCCGGCGCGGCGTCCTCGGGCGGCCGTAACACAAGGCCGGCCAGAGGAGGAATGTGGACGTGATCTATCTCATAATTCTATGTGCGTTGCTTGCGCTCGCCTATGGCGTATGGGCGACGCGGTCGGTCCTCGCGGCCGATGCGGGCACCGCGCGCATGCAGGAAATCGCCGCGGCGGTACGAGAGGGCGCTAGTGCCTATCTCAAGCGGCAATACACCACCATCGCCATCGTCGGCGTGGTCATCTTCGTCATCGTCGCCTGGCTCCTGTCGCTCGCGGTCGCGATCGGCTTTGCCATCGGTGCCATCCTTTCGGGGCTCGCCGGCTTCATCGGCATGAACGTGTCGGTCCGCGCCAATGTGCGCACCGCGCAGGCGGCGACCAAGAGCCTGGGGGAGGGCCTCGAGATCGCGTTCAAGTCGGGTGCCATCACCGGCATGCTCGTGGCGGGCCTCGCCCTGCTCGGCGTCGCCGGCTACTACCTGATCCTGACGCATTTCGTCGGCTTCTCGCCGGAGGATCGCGTCGTCGTCAACGCGCTCGTGGCGCTTGGCTTCGGCGCGTCGCTGATCTCGATCTTCGCGCGTCTCGGCGGCGGCATCTTCACCAAGGGCGCCGACGTCGGCGGCGACCTGGTCGGCAAGGTCGAGGCGGGCATTCCCGAGGATGACCCGCGCAACCCGGCCACCATCGCCGACAACGTCGGCGACAATGTCGGCGATTGCGCCGGCATGGCGGCCGACCTGTTCGAAACCTATGTCGTGACCGTGGTGGCGACCATGGTGCTGGCGGCGATCTTCTTCGCGGCGTCGCCGGCCTTCGGCAGCATCATGCTCTATCCGCTCGGCATCGGCGCGGCCTGCATCCTGACCTCGATCGCCGGCACGTTCTTCGTCAAGCTCGGCGCCAACCAGTCGATCATGGGGGCCCTCTACAAGGGCTTCATCGCCTCGGCGGTCCTGTCGGTGGTGGGCCTCGCGGTCGCGACGCAGCTGCTGATTGGCTGGGGTGAGATCGGAACCGTGGCCGGCACCGCGATCACCGGGACGAGCCTCTTCTTCTGCGGCGTCATCGGCCTCGTCGTGACCGGGCTGATCGTCTGGATCACCGAGTACTACACCGGCATCGGCTATCGGCCCGTCCGGTCGATTTCCCAGGCTTCAGTCACCGGCCACGGTACCAACGTGATCCAGGGCTTGGCCGTCTCGCTCGAGGCGACCGCCCTGCCGACCCTCGTCATCGTGGTGGGCATTATCTCGACCTACGCGCTCGCCGGCCTGTTCGGCACGGCGGTGGCGGTTTCGACGATGCTCGGCCTCGCCGGCATGGTGGTGGCGCTCGACGCCTTCGGCCCGGTGACGGACAACGCCGGCGGCATTGCCGAGATGGCGGGCCTGCCCAAGGAAGTCCGCAAGTCGACCGACGCGCTGGACGCAGTCGGCAACACGACCAAGGCGGTCACCAAGGGCTATGCGATCGGTTCGGCCGGCCTCGGCGCGCTCGTCCTGTTCGCTGCCTACAACTATGACCTCACCCACTTCATCGCGGAGGCGAACAAGGAAGGGGCGACGGCATTCCAGTACTTCAAGGGCGTCGTACCCGATTTCACCCTCTCCAATCCCTATGTCGTGGTCGGACTTCTGCTCGGCGGCCTCATTCCCTACCTCTTCGGCGGCATCACCATGACCGCCGTCGGACGGGCGGCAGGCTCGATCGTCGAGGAGGTGCGGCGGCAGTTCCGCGAGAAGCCAGGAATCATGCAGGGCACCGACAAGCCGGACTATGGCCGGGCCGTCGACATCCTGACGAAGGCGGCGATCAAGGAGATGGTGGTTCCGTCGCTGCTGCCGGTGCTGGCGCCGATCGTCGTCTATTTCCTGATCTACTGGATCGCGGGCAAGAGCGAGGCCTTCTCGGCCGTTGGCGCCATGCTGCTTGGCGTCATCGTCACCGGCCTCTTCGTGGCGATTTCGATGACCTCGGGCGGCGGCGCCTGGGACAACGCCAAGAAGTCGTTCGAGGACGGGTTCACCGACGCCAGCGGCCAGACCCATCACAAGGGCTCCGACGCGCACAAGGCATCGGTGACCGGCGACACCGTCGGCGACCCCTACAAGGATACGGCCGGTCCGGCCGTCAATCCGGCGATCAAGATCACCAACATCGTCGCGCTGCTGCTGCTCGCGGTGCTGGCTCAGTAGGCGCGAGCCTAACGAGCCCAAAGAAGAAGGCCCTCCCGGCATGCCGCCGGGAGGGCCTTCTGATTCACGCTATCGGCTGCCGACTCAGGAGCCGAACGGATTGGTGCCCATGCCGACCGTGCCGGTCAGGACCTGCTCGAGGAAGCCCTGATCCTTGCCGCCCGTCGGCGTTGTCTGCGAGACATAGTCGAAGATCTTGCCGTCCTGGATGCCGTAGTTGGCAACCTTGTCGACTTCGTTCTTCTTGTTGAAATAGATGGCCAGGATCTTCTGGTCGACGACCTTGCGGTTCATGAAGGCGACCGGCCGCTTCCGCGTCTGGCTGATGTAGTAATAGACCTCGCCATCATACTCGGCGGTCGTCGACGGCGAGCCGAGCACGATCTGCACCTGGTCGCGGCTGGCGCCGATGGGAACCTGCTCGACGGCGTTGGGCGGAGGGACATAGCCGGAATTATAGGTCTCGTTCAGGCCGCCCAGCCCGCCATCGCCGGTGACCTTGCTGCAACCTGCCATCGAAACAATTGCGAGCGCGGCCAGCATGCCGACACTGGCGCGCCGAACGATTGGGCTGCATGCCAAGCGCCGATCTCTCATGCCGAACTCCATTCCATTCTCCTCGCCCAGTCACTGGGTTGGCAATCTCCCTAGCCTGCGCTAGGGCTCGTGGCAATCGTCCTTGCATGGACAGCAAGCGGCACCATTTCAGGCAGGAGCACTGCTGCCTGCGTGTTCGCGCTGACCAACCTTATCTGGAGACCGGTCGAATGTTCCGCCGCCTGTTCAATCGAAACCGCAGGAACGAGGCCATAGCATATTCGCTTTACGGCGCCATCGTGGCACAGGCGAGGCAACCCGCGCTCTACACGGAGTTCGGTGTTTCCGACACGCTTGATGGCCGCTACGACATGGTGGTGCTGCACGGATTCCTGCTTTTCCATCGCCTGAAGACGGAGACGGAACAGAATCGCGCGATCGGCCAGGAGGTGTTCGACATCTTCCTGAAGGACATGGACGGCACGCTGCGCGAGATGGGCGTCGGCGACCTCACGGTCCCGAAAAAGCTGAAGAAGATGGCCGAGGTGTTCTTCGGTCGTGTCCGTGCCTATGACGAGGCGCTGACGGCCGGCGATCACGCGGCGCTCGTCGCGGCGATCGAGCGCAACGTGTTTCCCGAGGGTGCGCCGGAAGGGGCGGCGGAGCAACTCGCGCTCTATGCCGAATCATCCGTTGCATCGCTCGCCGCGCAGTCGCTCGACGAGATCCTCTCCGCCGAACTCGCTTATTCGAAACTTCCCTCCTCGCCCGCGGCAGCATGATGACCCAAGAAACCTTCACCCGCAGCTTCGATGTCTCACATCTCGGCAGCACCGCACAGACCCGGCATGTCACGGCCGACGCCGCCGAGTTGCAGGCACTCAAGAAGGCATTCGACCTTCTGGATCTGACGAGCTTCGAGGCCGATCTCACCATCGAACCCTGGGGGCAGCACGGCGTCAAGGTCGATGGCCGGTTGAAGGCCGATCTCGCGCAGGCCTGCGTCGTCACGCTCCAGCCGGTGCCGTCGCACATGGACCAGCGTTTCTCGCTGAGCTTCCTGCCGGCCGATGTCATCGCGGCGGATCCGAAGACCGTGGCCGAGGCCGAAGTCATCGTCGTCTACGACGAAGAGGACCCGCCGGAGCCGCTCGAGGGCGGCGTCATCGACCTCGGCGCCATCCTGACGGAACAGTTCGCCCTGGCGCTCGATCCCTATCCGCGGGCGCCGGGCGCCACCCTCGACGGATTGGCCGAAGAGGACGTTGATAAACCGACCTCGCCATTTGCCGCGCTTTCTAAACTGCGCGACAAATGATAGCGAAGGGCCATGAATCGGCCACATGGGCATTGAAAGAGTGTTGCCTCACCGGCCGGTATAGTTATTTTCCAGCGCCGTCGTCGCCGGGCCTTCGCTCTGAGCGGCCGCGTCGAACAGGGGCGGAATGGTTCAAGCGATAAAGATAGCGATCGACGCGATGGGCGGCGACAATGGCCCCGCGACAGTGCTCGCGGGGGCGGACATTGCCCTCGTCCGTCGTCCTGAGCTGCGCTACCAGCTTTTTGGCGAGGAGAAGGCGGTTCTGCCGCTCCTCGAATCGTATCCCAGGGTCAAGGCTGTCTCGACGTTCACGCATTGCGACGTGACCGTCCAGATGGACGACAAGCCCAGCCAAGCCCTGCGCAAGGGCCGCTGGAAATCGTCGATGTGGCGCGCCCTCGAGGCGGTCAAGAAGGGTGAGGCGGACGCCGCGCTCTCGGCCGGCAATACCGGCGCGCTGATGGCGATGTCCAAGTTCTGCCTGCGCACCATGGCCGGAATTGAGCGCCCGGCTCTTGCGGCGATCTGGCCGACCTTGCGCGGTGAGAGCATCGTTCTCGACGTCGGCGCCACCATCAACGCGGATGCGCAGCAACTGATCGATTTCGCCATGATGGGCGGCGCCATGGCGCGCGCCATCCTGGACATCGAGAAGCCGACCGTCGGCCTGCTCAATATCGGCGTCGAGGAGATGAAGGGTCTCGAGGAGGTCCGCGTCGCGGGCCAGCTCCTGCGCGAGGCCGATCTCAAGCGGCTGCGCTACATGGGCTTCGTCGAGGGCGACGATATCGGCAAGGGCACGGTCGACGTGGTGGTCACCGAGGCGTTCGCCGGCAACATCGCGCTGAAGACGGCAGAGGGCACGGCGCGCCAGATCGCCGCGCATCTGCGCGACGCGATGAGCCGGACGCTGATGGGCAAGATCGGCTACCTGTTCGCCAAAGGCGCCTTCCAGCAGCTCCGTCAGAAGCTCGATCCGCGCGCGTCCAATGGCGCCGTTCTGCTCGGGCTCAACGGCATTGTGATCAAGAGCCATGGCGGAACCGATGGCGTCGGCTTCGCCAATGCCATCGAAGTCGGCTACAGCATGGCCAAGAACGACTTCCTGTCGAAGATCAATCAGGATCTCGCCGACTATCACCGCGCCGGCTTCGCGCGGGGCGTCGCCGAGATCGTCGATGAAGGTGTGATGTGAGTTTCATCCGTTCGGTCGTCCTTGGCTGCGGCAGCTATCTGCCCGAGAAGACCCTCACCAATGCCCAGCTCGCGGAGATGGTCGAGACCTCGGACGACTGGATCGTCCAGCGGACGGGCATTCGGGAGCGCCATATCGCGGCCGAGGGTGAGCTGACGTCCGATCTGGCGACCGCCGCGGCGAAGGTCGCGCTCGCCGACGCGGGCCTGAGCATCGGCGAGATCGACATGATCATCGTCGCCACCGCGACGCCGGACGATACCTTCCCGGCGACCGCCGTCACGGTGCAGCGCAAGCTCGGCATGGAGCATGGCGCCGCCTTCGACATGCAGGCCGTCTGCTCGGGTTTCGTCTTCGCGCTGTCGACGGCCGATGCCTTCATCCGGGCGAGCCAGGCGAAGCGCATCCTGGTCATCGGCGCCGAGACCTTCTCCCGCATCCTCGACTGGACCGACCGCACCACCTGCGTGCTCTTTGGCGACGGTGCCGGCGCGGTCATTCTCGGCGCCTCGGTGCAGGATGGCACGCGCGAGGACCGCGGCGTGCTGACGACGCACCTCCGGTCAGACGGCCGGCATCGCGACAAACTCTATGTCGACGGCGGCCCGTCCTCGACGGGCACGGTCGGCCATCTGCGCATGGAGGGCCGCGAGGTCTTCAAGCATGCGGTGGGCATGATCACCGACGTGATCGAGGATGCGTTCCGCGCCACGGGCTACGAGGCCGCTGACGTCGACTGGTTCGTGCCGCACCAGGCGAACCTTCGCATCATCGATGGCAGCGCCAAGAAGCTCGGCATCGAGAGCGACAAGGTGGTTCGCACCGTGTCGGCGCATGGCAACACTTCCGCGGCGTCGATTCCGCTGGCGCTTTCCGTCGCGCGCGACGACGGGCGCATCAAGCGCGGCGATCTGGTGTTGCTCGAAGCCATGGGCGGCGGCTTCACCTGGGGCTCCGTTCTGCTGCGCTGGTAGGAATAAACCAGAGATACCCGCATCTTAGGATCAAGGACGTTGACCGGTCACCGCTCTGGCAATAGGCTTGCCGGCGGGGAAATGTCGTTGGTCGCCAAGCAGAACATCGGGAAACGAGACCATGTCAGGCAAGACGGTGACGCGTGCCGACCTTTGTGAGGCGGTTTATCAAAAGGTCGGTCTTTCGCGGACGGAGTCCGCGGATCTGGTCGAACTGGTTCTCGACGAGATCAGTGCGTGCATTGTCCGGGGCGAATCTGTCAAACTGTCGTCGTTCGGATCGTTTCTGGTCCGCTCCAAGGGCGAGCGGGTAGGGCGCAATCCCAAGACGGGTGAAGAGGTTCCCATCGCGCCGCGTCGCGTGATGGTTTTCAAGCCCAGCAATGTCCTCAAGCAGAGGATCAATGGCTCGCTCGTTCCCAACGGTCACGATACATCCGAGGACGAGTGACCGCCACAGCCGACCGAGGCGAGCGTCAAAGCGTGAGAGTTGATGTCCAAGGGTCCTGATGCCTTCCGGACGATCAGTGAGGTGGCCGAGGAACTCGACCTGCCACAGCACGTCCTGCGGTTCTGGGAAACGCGGTTCACGCAGATCAAGCCGATGAAGCGCGGCGGCGGTCGGCGTTACTACCGGCCCGACGATGTCGACCTGCTGCGGGGCATCCGGCGTCTCCTCTATGGTGAAGGCTACACGATCAAGGGCGTCCAGCGCATCCTGAAGGAGCAGGGCGCGCGTCACGTCATCGGCGCGGGCCAGGGCATCGGACTGGATCCGGCGCCCGAAGGCGACGAGCTCGAGGACTACGGCGACGATATCCTTCAGGATCCGGGCTACGATCCGCCGGATACGGGCGAGGATTTCGACGAACCGCCGCATGGCGAGATCGGCATGGGTGGTCGGCGCGAGCCCAGCTTCAGCGTTCCTGCGGATCTATCCGATGACGGCCTTGAAGCCTCCGTTCGCGCCGCTGTCGAGCGTCAGCCCCGCCATTATCCGGACGGTCGCGTCGATCCGCCGAACGGACCGTCGCGCATTCCGGTCGCGCCGCCTGACCTCGAGACATCGGCCGAGGACTATCGTCCGAGGTCGGAGGCCGCTCCCGCGCGGTCATGGCAGCCGCCCGCCGCCACGCCGCATTTCCAACACGACGTCGAACCGGAAGGCGGTCCGTCAGGATTCGCTCCCGCGGCGCAGCCGCGCCAGCCGGCGGACCCGGGAAGACCGTCTCCGCACGAGCGGGGAGGGCAGGTGCTGTCGGGCTCCGACCGCGAGCAGCTCCGCGCCACCTTGATGGAACTGCTCGAGTGCAAGCGCATCCTGGACAATGTGCGCTAGCGTGTTCTGAGCAATCCACCGAAATGCGCGCGCGGTTCGCCGCGAACGGCAAAATGCCGGTGACAAGCGCGATCGAACCATGCTAACAGCGGCGCATCGGTTGCCGACCCCCATCGGCACCGCGTGGCAAAGGCCACGCCAGAGCCAAGTCTCTGGGAAGAAATGCGGATTTTCCGCTGGTGACGGAGCGTAGCGCAGCCTGGTAGCGCACTTGTCTGGGGGACAAGGGGTCGCAGGTTCAAATCCTGCCGTTCCGACCACTCATTCTAATTCCAGCCTTGATGGTTCCATCCAGCGCAGCGGTGCTGTGCGCCGGATTCGTTTCCTTTGACGTGACCGTGGGCGCGATGACCGCCTCGCGCCTTGATGGGGCGCTGCTGGCATCGTCGGGCGGCAGGATCGTTCTACTCTTACGGTGCTTGGGCGGGCACGTGGCCGGCGCAGCTCGGTCCAGCCAGCTTGGCAATCGATGATTACCTTGGCCGATGCTCTCATGGCTTCCAAAGACCTTGCGTTCTTCTTGTTGTCCCGGATTGGCTGGTGATGGACTTCCTTGTCGCTCCGAAACTCAAGTCATGAGAGCTTGTGACGGTCTTCACAGTTCCCTACAATCCACCTTAATTCAGTCAGAATCATGCGCTATGAAGTCGAGCATGGCTAGAATGACTTATCCCTCGGGCTCAAGGCGCTCCGGAAAAACGCGCGTTTTTTCCGGAGGTGGATTAAATGTGAACTGAGGTCTGCACAGTTCTTTCCACTCCGGCTCCCTCGATCCTCGATTTGCAGGCAGTTGGTCGTGTCGGGTACTGACACGTCACCGGAGCTTTCGATGTTTGTTGCATTTTCCTTCTCAACGCCGGGATCTCGAGAACCTCAATTGCCGAGGGCCTCTTTCGTTTCGTCAGGGCAAGGGCGGGCCGCGCCCGCACGCGGGATCGCGCGCCATTTGTGGCGGGCGAAGGAGCGTGCCTATGGATGAGTTGATCCTGGAGCGTCCGTCGCGCCACCGCTTTGTCGAGGCGAGCGACACCTATCAGCAGTATGGCGCCCTGCCGTGGCGGCGGAATCGTAGTGGAGAGGTCCGCATTCTGCTCGTCACCTCGCGGGAGCGCGGCCGTTGGCTGTGCCCCAAGGGCTGGATCGTCGAAGGCCGGACGGCCGCGGATAGCGCCGCGCAGGAGGCCTTCGAGGAGGCTGGCGTTTTTGGCGACGTCAGCGCCGACCCGTTTGGCTCGTACAGCTACGACAAGATCCTGCGCGACCAGTCGACGATCGATTGCCGTGTCACGATGTTCGGGCTGCGGGTTCGTGGCACGCTGCTGCAGTGGCGCGAACGCGACGTGCGCAAGCGCCGTTGGTGCGGCCTGCCTGAGGCGATCGAACTCGTTTCCGATGTGGGTCTGGGCGATCTGCTGCGTCAGGTTCAGGCCGAGCCTCAGCTCCTCGGCTGATCGCCCGCGCCTCGCCGCCGACCGGAAGCCGGTTCGAAGGGACTGCTATTCCCGCTGCTTGGCGGTCCGGGCCAATGGGCCCGGATCCGTCGAGGGGGTGGGGATGGCGATGCCGATGCTGGCAACCGTATAGCGGACGCGCCGCAGGGCCTCCCGGCCCTTGCTGCCGAGCTTCACCGCAACGCCTGCGGCGATCGTGTCGATCACGGCCATGTGGGCGTAGCGCGACGGCGTCGGCAGCAGAACATTCTCGTCCTCGGCGATCACGCTCGGAATCAGGATTTGCGCGGCCTCCGCCAGCGGCGTATCGGGTCGGGTGAGGGCGACGGTGATCGCTCCGAAGGAACCGGCGATCTCGACGGCTTCGGTGACGGCGCGGGACCGGCCGCTGTTGGAAATCGCGAAGACGGCGTCACCCGGCTGCAGCGTGGCAGCCGACATCCGCATCTGGTGGCTGTCGGCATAGGCGGAGACGGGAATTCCGAGCCGGAACAGGCGAAGCCTGGCGTCGTCGGCGAGCGCGGCGGAGCCGCCGCCCTGCCCATAGATGTCGATGCGGCGCGCCTTGGCGAAGGCGTCGATCGCCGTCCCGACCGCGACTGTGTCCAGTTGGTCCAGCGTCTCGCGCACCGTCGTCGCCGCCCGCATCATGATCGTCTGCGCCAGCTGGCCGACGTCGTCGCTGAAGACGCGATCCGACCGAAGATAGACGGCGGCGACCGTGAGCGTCGTCGCCAGCCCCAGCTTGAAATCGTTGAACGACGAGCAGCCCACCGAACGGCAGAACCGCGTCACGGTCGGCTGGCTCACGCCAGCCTTGGTCGAAAGTTCCGAAATCGTCAGTCGGGTGGCAGCCTCGAAATCCTGGCGGACGACCTCGGCCACCCGGCGCTCCGCGGGGGAGAGTTCTCCCTCGACCCGCTCGATGCGGGAGACGATGTCGATGGCGGCATTTGACTGCGTGGGGTTGCGCTTGGTCATCTCGTTCAAGTTCCTGGCCCGGTCTGCGAGGCTCGCGATGATCCCGAACGCGGATTGTTGCGGCTGTTGACGTAAGTGAATTACACGAATCTCAGACTCCGGCAAGCGAACAGGCGGTCGTTGCGGCGCCGAAAATAGAAGATCGTCAGCCGAAATTCCTCATACGAATGAAATTTATGTATTTTAAAACAGGTGGTTAGAAGAGTTCGGTAATTTCCCGGCCGGATGCTGTTTTGCCCTTGCGTCAGGTTCGATTGTGTAACATGCTTTCAGGAATGAGCCGTCGCTAAAGGCGGTTGGGGAACAAGCTGCGGATGCGCCTCAAGGGCCGGCGTGGCATCGGGGAAGATGGAGGGCGCTGGCGTGAACGCTAACGGGGCTCTCGATTCATCGCGCGGCGATGCATCGAAGATGGCGACCAAGATGGTCGTCGAGGGGGCGAGCAAGTTCTACCAGGCTCGCAGTGGCGTCGTGCATGCACTCGACAACGTGTCGCTGGAGGTACGCGAGGGCGAGTTCCTCTGCATCCTCGGGCCGTCGGGATGCGGCAAGTCGACCTTGCTGTGGTCGATGGCGGGCCTGCATGGGTTGAGCGGCGGGCGCATCCGCCTCGGTCAGGAACCGATCCTCAAGCCGCATCCGGAGATCGCGATGATCTTCCAGGAGGCCAACCTGCTGCCCTGGCGCAATCTCGAAAAGAACATCGCGCTTCCCTTCGAGCTGAAGAAGGTTCCGCCCGACACGGCGCGGATCAGGTCCCTGTTGGAGCGGGTCGGCCTCAAGGGGTTCGAGACCAAGATGCCGCGCGAGCTCTCCGGTGGCATGCAGCAACGCGCATCTATCGTGCGCAGTCTCGCCGTCAATCCTTCGGTGCTGCTGATGGACGAGCCGTTCGGCGCGCTCGACGCCTTCACGCGCGACGAGATGAACCTGCTCATCCAGGAAATCTGGATGGAGACGAAGAAGACGATCATCTTCATCACCCATTCGATCGTCGAGGCGCTGTTCCTCGCCGACCGGATCGTCGTGATGTCGGCCCGGCCGGGGCGCATCCAGGAGATCGTCGACGTCGACCTGCCGCGCCCGCGAGGCGTCGATCTGCAGTCGACGCCCGAGTTCATCGAACGCGTGAATGCCATCAAGGCGATGATCGATCACCGCAGGCCCTGACGGTCGCGACCAAGTTCAAGGATAGCTCACGTGGACAGTCAACTTCGCGACCAGATTCCGACGTTCGGCGCCAAGCAGGAGAGCGGGGGCGCGTCCGGCCTGACCGGCGGTTTCTCCGCCCTTGCCTCGGGCGGTGGCCGCAGCGCCTTCGAGACCTTCGTCATCATACTCGTTGCCGTCGTCATTATCGGCGGCGCCGAGATCCTGCTCGGCATCTTCAACGTGCCGCAATACATCATGCCCAAGCCGAGTCAGATCGGCATGGCGCTGATCACGGAGTGGCCGTTCATCTGGCCGCATCTGATCGTCACCATTTGCGAGCTCTTGATCGGCTTCTCGATCGGCGCCTCGATTGGCTTCGTCCTTGCCGCGGTGATCACCCAGTTCCCCTTCGTCGAGAAGATCGTCACGCCCTACATCCTGCTGCTCGTGACGACTCCGATGCTGGCGCTCGTGCCGCTCCTGGTGCTGCGCTTCGGCTTCGGCTGGGAGCCGCGCATCATCGCCGTGGCGCTCGCGTCAGGACCGATGGTGATGATCAATTCGGCGACCGGATTCCGGCGCGTCGACCTCGCCAAGCTCGCGCTGGCCCGCTCCTTCGGCGCGTCGACCTTCCAGATCTTCACCAAGATCCGCATTCCGATGGCCATGCCGATGATCATCGTCGGCCTCATGGTCGGCTCGATCTTCGGCCTGCTGACGACGGTGGGCGCCGAGATGGTCGGCGGCGCGGAGGGGCTTGGGAACCGCCTCAACTACTACTCGTCGATGATCCGCATGCCGCAATTCTTCGCGGTCATCACCCTGCTCGCGATCATTGGCATCTCGATCTACGTCTTCTTCTTCTGGGTCGGAAAGAAATGGGCCAATTGGGAAGCCTGACACCGGCCGTTGCCTGACAGAAAACGAGGGAACTGCAATGACGAAACTTTGCAACATGATGATCAATCGTCGCCGTCTGCTCCAGGTTACGGCGGCCGGTATCTCGGTCTCGGCGCTCGGCATCGGCGCCGCCGGCTCGGCGCTCGCCGAGGAGGAGATCACGGTGCGCTGGGTGTCGCCGCGCGGCACGCTCGAGGTCGTCGACGACTTCGCCTACTGGGTGGCCAAGAAGTACGGCTATTTCGGCGATCTGCAGACGACGATCGAAGCCGGCCCGCAGGACGGCACCGCGACAGTCAAGCTCGTCGACCAGAACCAGTCCGACTTCGGCTATCCGTCGCCGGGCATCCTGTCGCTCGGCCTCGAGCAGGGCATGGATCTGGTCTCGATCTATCACGTGATGGCCGGCGACGTGTTCGACTTCGCCTTCCCGAAGGGCAAGGCGCCGGCGGACCTAAAGGGCCTCGAAGGCAAGACCATCGCGCTCGGCTCGGCCGGCTGGCAGGCGATCACCAATCCGATGCTGGCCGCCGCCGGCGTCGACACCAGCAAGGTCAAGTATGTCGAGGTCAGCGCCTGGGGCCAGGCTCTGGCGCAGGGACAGGCCGACGCGGCGCTCTCCTGGGAGGGTCTCCGCGCCCAGTGGCGCGGGCAGGGACTCGACTTCGACTACCTGCTCGGCAAGAACGTCTCCAAATTCCCGGCCAATTCCTTCATCATCCGCAAGGCCGATCTCGCCGATCCGGCCAAGGTCGCGGCGTATGAGAAGTATCTGCGCGGTTGGGCCATGGGCCTCGAATTCGCATGGCAGAACCCGCGCGCCGCGACGCAGATCACCATGGAGCAGTTCCCGGGTCTCGCCAGCCAGATGAACCCGACGGTGGCGACGGAATCGCTGATGCAGCAGACGGCGTTGATGCGGGCCAACTGGGACAATCGCAAGGCCTGGGGCTTCCACGACCCGGAGAGCTGGCAGAACTATTTCGATGCCATCGCCGAGATCGGCCAGGTGTCGAAGGTGTTCAAGGCGGAGGACGTCACGTCCAACCAGCTGATCCCGGCTGCGAACGATTTCGACCATGCCAAGGTCAAGGCCGATGCAGACGCGTTCCAGCTTTCGGACGACTACAAGGCGGTCGATGTCGCCGCGATCGAGGCCGTTCTCTGAGTGAACCAGCGGAGGCGATGCCAAGTGGCACCGCCTCTGCGTTCGACTCTGACAGGAGAAACAGATGTTCGTCTTCGACCATGTTGGGATCACGACGACGGAGAAGCAGCCGGACGAGAACTGGGTCGAGCAGAGCCGGCTCTGGGTCACCAATCCGCGCCATCATCCCGAGCATATCGAGTTCCTTCGCTACGAAGCGGACAGCGCCGTGCCGGAGATTATCAAGGCGAACCCGCATGTCGCCTATCGCGTCAAGGAGTTCGAGCCACACCTGAAGGATGTCGAGATCCTGATCCCGCCCTTCGTGGTCGGAGATTTTCTCGAGGTCGTCTTCGTGCTCAAGCACGGCATGGTGTTCGAATACATGCGCTATCTGAAGGATGGCTGGTTCGACGATTGAGCCGGCCCGCGGCGCGGACGGCCGCGCTTCCATCTCCCGCCGATCATGGGTGCCGCGCGATCGTCGCGGCCAGTCCTGCCTCCCGGGCGGATCCGTAGCTTTCAAGGATGGGGTTTCAGATGACTGGAGGATTCTCCGGCAAGAAGGTTGCCATCACCGGCGCCGCCGGCGGCATCGGGCGGATGCTGGGCCGTGTCTTCGGTGAGGAAGGCGCGACGATCCTGGCGCTCGACAAGAGCGACAAGGTCCATGCCTTCGTCGACGAACTGACGGCATCCGGCATTCCCGCCGAGGCGGCCCGCGTGGACATCAGCCAGGCGGAGGCCGTCGCCAAGGCGTTCGAACTGCTCGGCGAGGTGGACGTCCTCGTCAACAACGCAGGCTATTCATTTCATCCGACGCTCGCCGCGACCGACCCGGCCGGCTGGCAGTCGGACATGCAGGGTAATCTGGGCGGCGCCTATGCCTGCGCCCATGCCGTCCTGCCGGGCATGGTCGCCCGCCGCTCCGGCTCGATCGTCAATGTCGGCTCGGTCAATGCGCTCCATGCCTTGGGCGATCCCGCCTACAGCGCCGCCAAGGCCGGCATGATCGCCATGACCAAGGCGATCGCCATGGAATATGGCCGCTATGGCATCCGCGCCAACATCGTCCTCCCGGGCACGGTTCGCACGCCGCTCTGGGAGCAGCGTGCGGCGAAGGACCCGAAGGTGCTGGAAACCTTGCAGCGCTGGTATCCGCTCGGCCGCATCGTCGATCCGATCGAGGTGGCCCGCGTCGTGCTGTTCCTCGCGTCGGATGCCGCCAGCGCCGTCACCGGCGTGGCCCTGCCGGTCGATTGCGGGCTGACGGCCGGAAACATTGTCATGTCACGCGAGCTGACGCTCGAGCCGTTCTAGAGGGGGGAAGAATGGACAGACTGCGCATCGGGGTGATCGGCCTCGGCTGGTTCGGCGAGATCCACTGCGAGACGATCATCGGGGTTCCGAATCTCGAGCTCGCGGCGCTCTGCACGCGGCAACCGGATCGGCTGGCGGCGATGGGGGCCAAGTTCGGCGTCGCCAAGACCTATACCGACTACAACGACATGCTCGCCGACCCCGACATCGACGCGGTGTCGATCTGCACCATGTGGGACCAGCATGTCGGCCCGGCCGTCGCCGCGCTCAAGGCAGGCAAGCATGTCTTCCTCGAAAAGCCGATCGCTTCGACGGTCGAGGATGCGCGGACCATCGTCGAGGCCTCGAAGGGATCCAAGGGCATCCTGTTCGTCGGCCACATCGTCCGCTTCAACCCGCGCTATCGCATGGCCAAGCAGGCGATCGACGCCGGCAAGATTGGCAAGATCGTCGCGCTCTCGTCGCGCCGCAACATTCCGGCGGCCTGGACCCCGACCATCCTCAACAAGATCGGTCCGATCGTCGGCGATGCCATCCACGATACCGACGTGATGCTCTGGTTCACCGGCGAGAAGATCGTCTCCGCCTATGCGCAGACGATTTCGGTCCGCAACCTGAAGCATCCCGATATCGGCCAGACCATGTACCGCTTCGCCAGCGGCGCCACGGCGACGCTCGAGACGGTATGGTGCATGCCGGAGAAGACGCCGTTCGACATCGACGAGCGGATGTCGATCATCGGCACGGAGGGCATCATCCACGTCCAGGACACCTTCCCGAATCTCGGGATCGTCTCGGACGACAAGCTGCACAGCCCGGACACGACCTATTGGCCGGAGTTCAACGGCGTGCGCGGCGGGGCGCTCCGGGACGAGTTCTCCTATTTCGCGAACTGCGCGCTCGCCGGCGAGACGCCGAAGATGGGCGTGCCCACGGATGCCGCGGCGGCGCTTGAGGCGACGCTGGCAGCCGAGGAATCCGCCCGCACGGGCAATGTCATCAGGATTGGATAGGGAGCACGCTTATGGCCAAGCAAAGGGTTCTCGTCGTCGGCCTCGGCAACATGGGAATGAGCCATGCGCTCGCCTATGCGAAGATCGAAGGATACGAGCTGGTCGGTCTGTGCACGCGCAACATCGACAAGGTGAAGCTGCCGCCGGAGCTGGAGGGCGTCGCGAAGTTCAACAATTTCGAGACGGCGCTGGCAGAGTTGAAGCCCGATGTGGTCTCGATCAATACGATGCCGGACACCCACGCCGACTTCGCGATCAAGGCGATGGAAGCGGGCGCGCATGTCTTCGTCGAGAAGCCGATGGCGCTGACGGTGGAGGATGCCGAACGGGTCGTCGAGCTTGCCAAGCGGACCAAGCGCAAGCTCGTCATCGGCTACATCCTGCGCCAGCATCCGAGCTGGGTGAAGTTCATCGAGATCGCGCGCGAACTCGGCACCCCGCTTGTCTTCCGCATGAACCTGAACCAGCAGTCGAATGGCGAAACCTGGGAATGGCACAAGCGCCTGATGCAGAGCTTCCCGCCCATCGTTGATTGCGGCGTCCACTATGTCGACGTCATGTGCCAGATGACCTCGGCCAAGCCGGTGCGCGTCCACGCCATCGGCGCGCGGCTGACCGATGAGGTGCCGATCAACAATTACGGCCAGCTTCAGGTCATGTTCGAGGATGGCTCGGTCGGCTGGTACGAAGCCGGTTGGGGCCCGATGGTGTCGGAACAGGCCTTCTTCGTGAAGGACGTCTTCGGTCCCAAGGGCTCGGCCTCGATCGTCATGGCCGAGAACAACGCCGGCGTGAAATCCGACGACATCAACGCGCACACCAAGACGAGCCAGATCCTTCGCCACTATGCCGACATGAGCAAGCCGGACGAGCGGATCGACGTTTCGGACGAGCCGGATCACAATGCCTTGTGCGAGCGCGAGCAGCTTTATCTCCTGAAGGCGATCGAGGAGGACCTCGACCTCACCGATCACATGAACGACGGCGTGAAGAGCCTTCAGATCGTGCTGGCGGCCGACAAGTCGATCCACACCCAGCAGGTGGTCACGCTCTAGCGAGACAATCGGAGCGGCCGCCGGACCCGGCGGCCGCTCTCCCGACGAACGCGCCGGCCGGACATGCTAGGCTTCCTGCCGCTGTCGTCCCGGTGCAATGTGTTCGCAGCGCCGAATATCCTGCGCCGCATCGGGCTCCAGCCGGAGGCCGATCATGGTGCTGTCTGCCCGATCCGCGGCGCCGTCCGGTCGCGCCGGCCTGCCCACGCAGCAGATCTTCCAGCGTGACTGGCAGATCTACCGCAAGATGATCGACAACAACTATCTCTTCCATCGCGAGGCCTATGCATGCCTGCATCAGGTTCTCGCAAGCGAGATCGATCATCCCTTTTCGTTTCTCGACATTGCCTGTGGCGACGCCAGCGCCAGCATCTCGGCTTTGCGAGGGACGGCGGTTGCGCGCTACGAGGGCATCGACCTCTCCCGCGTGGCGCTCGACATGGCGGACCAGCTGCTGCCGGCGCTCGGCACGCCCTATGTGCTCAACGAAGGCGATTTCGCCGAATTGCTGCCGACGCGGCGCGACCCGCTCGATGTGGTCTGGATCGGCTTGTCGCTGCATCACTTCCAGACACGCGAAAAGCTTCGGCTCATGCAGGCGGTTCGTCTGCTGCTGGGCGAGGGCGGCCGCTTCCTGATCTACGAGAACTCCAGCCCGGACGGCGAGGATCGGGACGGATGGATGCGGCGCCTGGAAGCCCAGCGTCCTTTCTGGAGCGCCTATGACGACGCCGAATGGAAGGTCGTCTGGGAGCATATTTCGCGGGCCGACTATCCGGAGACCCCGTCGACTTGGGCGCGTCTCGGCCACGAGGCCGGATTTGACCGCATCCGCGAGCTCTTTGTCGCGCCGAGCGATCTCATGCGGCTGTACAGCTTCGAATGACCGTCCGGTACCGGGCGCGCGGCAGCGCGACGGGACCGAAGACGAGCGGTGCAGGCAGCGGCGCCGCGATGACGGGTCGGCGTGCCTTCCATTCGAGCGCATGGGCTCCCCAAATCAGGCCGTAGATCAGGAAGAGATGCCGCCAGTGGTCGTTGTCGATCACGTTGTGCACGACGAGATGGCCGATATAGACGGCAAAAAGACACTGGACGAACGGCGTCCAGGGGCGCGCCCTGAACAGCAGGGGCACGGCGATCACGAGCGTCCACGCGACGAGTGCGATATAGGAGAAACCGCCGATCCAGCCATAGGCGGTGAAGCCCTTGAGCCACATGTTGTGCTCGTCCTCGCCCATCATCTTGCCGAACTCGAACGGTCCGAGGCCGAACGGAAGCTCCTGGATCATGAAGAAGCCGATGATGTGCCGTTCGAACCGGCCGAGGCGTCCGCCATCATAGGACTGCACCAGCTTGAAGCGCTGGGCGAACAGCTCCTGCACCTCCGGAATGGACAACAGGATGGCGAGGAGGAAGGCGACCGCCAGGAGCCCGCCCGCGATATAGGCGACCATGCGCAGCCGCCGGCTCTGGCGCGGTTCGGAAACGAAGGCGAGCAGCGTGACGATCAGGAGCGCGACAATCGCCATGCCCCAGGCTGCACGCGAGAAGGAGAGGAAAACGCCGGCCAGCAGCACAGCGATGCCGACCAGGCGCCAGCCCGAGTTCAGCAGCCGGTCGGTCAGCACCGCGCGGGTCATCACGACCAGGGGCAGGACGAGGAAAGGCCCGAAGACGTTGGGGTCCTTGAAGGCGCCCTTGGCGCGATCATAGAGCGTGAAGATCTCGCCATAGGGAATGGCGCCGAAATAGCCGAGGATGCCGAGCAGGGCGCAGACGATCGCCGAGGCGATGTAGCTCCGCTCGATCACCTTGAAACGTCGTTCCGTATCCGTCTGGATGACGGCCGCGAAGAAGATCGACGAGATGATGAGGAAGGCCGTCGTTGCCATGTAGATGGCAGGCCTGGTGAAGGCGTCGAGCTGCGAGAACGACAGCAGGCCGCCTACCATGTAGAGCAGCATCAACACGATCATCGGCAGCATTGGCCGGCTGAGCGAGAGGCCGGCGAAGGACCAGAACGCGACGACGACGCAGAGCAGCAGGTCCGACGGTGCCGGCTCGAACAGCACGAAGCCGCTGAGGAAGACCAGCACGCCGATGACCGCGTTGCCGATCATGCGTGCTGGGATTGCCTGCGGCCTCGTCACGATCCGGATCAATAGGCATTCTCGCTGTTGATCAGGCAGAACGGCGTCATCACGAGGATGTACAGATCGAACAGGGGAGACCAACGCTCGATATAGTCGAGGTCGTACTCGACGCGGCGATGGATCTTCTCAGGCGTGTCGACCTCGCCGCGCCAGCCGTTGATCTGGGCCCAGCCGGTGACGCCCGGCTTGACCTTGTGGCGGGCGAAATAGCCGTCGACCACGTCGTCCCAGAGCTGGTTTTCGGTGTGGGCGTTGACGGCGTGCGGACGCGGGCCGACCAGGGACAGCTCGCCGCGCAGGACGTTCACCAGCTGCGGCAGTTCGTCGATCGAGCTCTTGCGGATGAACCGGCCGACGCGGGTGACGCGCGGATCGCCCTTCGTGACCACGACCTTGGCGCTAGGGTCGCTCAGATGGTGGTACATCGAGCGGAACTTGAAGACGTCGATGACCTCGTTGTTGAAGCCATAGCGCTTCTGCCGGAAGAAGATCGGTCCGGGGCTGTCGAGCCGGATCGCGATCGCCGTGGCAAGGAAGACGGGCGACAGCAGGATCAGCGCGATGCTGGCGATCACGACGTCGAAGATCCGCTTCATGATCGAATCCCAGCCGGCGATCGGCCGGTCGAACAGGTCCAGCAGCGGAACCGGCCCGATATAGGAATAGGAGCGCGGCGTGAAGCGGAGCTTGCTGTTGAGCGCCGAGATGCGGATGTCGACGGGCAGCACCCAGAGCTTCTTGAGGAGCTGGAGCACGCGGTTCTCTGCCGTGAGCGGCAGGGCGACGATCAGCAGGTCGATATGGGCAAGACGGGCGAACTCGACCAGTTCCGCGACCGTGCCGAGCTTCGGCACGCCGGCGACCTCGTCGGGCGAGCGATCGCGGCCGCGATCGTCGAAGATGCCGTAGACACGAACGTCCGTCTTGGTCGGATCGCCGAATGCCTCCAGCAGCTGGGCCGCATATTCGCCGCCACCGACGATCACCGCGCGGCGCTCGAGACGGCCCGCGCGGGTCCAGCGCCGGATCAGCGAGGTCAGGATGGCGCGTTCGATGATGAAGAACGCAGCTCCGAAGAGGAACATGGCGACCAGCCAGCCGCGCTTGCCGCCGGTCTCGACTTCCAGGAAGAAGCTGCCAGCCGCGACAATGGCGATGGTCAAGATCCAGCAGATGAGGATTCGCGGCAGGGTCGACAGGTAGTCGCGCAAGGCCGTCAGCTTGTAGCCGCCAAGGGAGCGGATCGAGATGATGACCAGGAGAGGCGCCACGACGATAAGAACCGCCTGGCTCCAGCCATAGGCGCCGCCGGGCGTATGGGCCACGACGAAAGAGAGGATGAGGCCGATCAGCGCCAGCGCGGCGGCCTCCACCGCCTGCACTGCCGTTGCGAGGAAGCGCGATGACATCGCGTCGTTCGAGAGCGACTCGGCGACGCGGCGCGCGTGCTCGTTGAGGACGGGACGGCTCGAGGCGGTATCAATGCTTGCGGAGGTATCGATCGTCATGGCCTGCCGGAATGCTGCTTTGATTGCGGCATGCTAGCCCCGGCAGGCTAACAAACCTTTGCCGCTTGGAAGTCGGAGCGGCGCTAGAGCAGCGGTTCGCCGCGACGGCGAGGGGCGGGGTGGTCGGCCAGGCAATCGCGATAGACCGCGCCGACGACCTCGGTCATGTGCTCGACGGAGAAATGCGGGCGCACGACGGCAAGCAGTCGTTCCGCCGAGAGCACGGCGGCGGTTGGGTCGTCATGCTGCACGGCCATGGCATCCGCAAGGGCGTCAACGTCGCCGGGCACCACCAGCCGACCACTCTCCGGACCGAAGATCTCGGGAATGCCGCCGACCTTCGTGCAGACCAGGGGGCGCCGGGCCGCGGCAGCCTCGAGCACAACATAGGGCATGGATTCCGCGCGCGACGGCACCACGACGATCCGGGCCATGCCAAATGCCGTCCGTGTCGCCATGGCGGCATGGAACTGCGTCGTCGCATCGAGGTCGAGGGCCCGGACATGGGCCTCGTAGAGCGCCTTCGAGGGCCCGTCGCCGACGATGTGCGCCGACGGCGCCACGCCGCGCAATTCCCGAATGCGCGCCAGAGCGTTGATGAAAACATCCGTGCCCTTCAGGTCGCGCAGCATGCCGATGAAGAGAAAATCGGCAGCATCGGCGCGCGTCTCTACCGGCGCGAACTCGTCGTCGCGGAGGCCGTTCGGCACGACGCGCCAGGGCTTGCGTGGCGGCCCTACCTTGCGCGTATAGGTCTCCGCCTCGTAGCGGCTCACGAACACCAGCGCGTCCGTCAGCCGCTCCATGAAGCGCTCGATGCGGAAGAATATCCGCCCCGAGCGCGTCGCGGGATCGTAGTGCAGGCTGCCGCCGTGCGGACAGTAGATGCGAGCCACGCTGGAACCAAAGACCCGCAAGAGCGTGCCGATGATCCGGCCATACACGCCGCCTTTGGCGCCATGGGTATGGAGGACATCGGGATTGAGTGCCCGGATGCGGCGGAAGAGCCGCAGGAAGGCGAAGATGTCGGAGGGCGAGACCTGACGTTGCATCGGGGTCCGATGCAGCCCAAGCGCCAGATGCGGCCTCAGTTCGTCAAACAATTCCTCTTCGCGCGCGCCGCCCGTCGAGGAATCACAGACGATTCCAACGCTGTGGCCCTCGGCGGCCTGCGCCGCGGCGAGGTCGCGCACATGCCGAAAGATCCCTCCGACCGGCGATCGAAAGCAGTGAACGATCCTGAGCCTGCCGTGGGCCGGCGCATGAGGGGCACTCCGATCGATCATCGTGTCAGAAGAAGCGCTCGCGTACGTTGACCGTGTCGCCCGGGAAGATCGGCTGGGTCGGCAGCAGCCGGACCGTGGTGACCTTTCCGTTGACCTGCCGCGTAACGTCGACGTCGGTGCGCTGGGCGCGCGGCGTGAAGCCGCCGGCGATCGCCACGGCAGTCTGCGCCGTCATGCCGTTCACATAGGGATACTGCCCGGCGCTCGTGACCTCGCCCATGATGAAGAAGGGGCGATAGCGATCGACCTCCACCGAAACGTCGGGATTGCGAACGAAACCCTTGCGCAGCTTGGCGGCGATCTCGGCTTCCATCTCCTGCGGGGTGCGGCCGCGCGCGGCGACACCGCCAACCAGCGGCAACGAGATATAGCCGGCCTGATCGATCGTGTAGGTGTTGCTGAGATCCGACTGGCCGAAGACCACGACGCGCAGTCGGTCGCCGCTGTCCAGGCGATAGGGCGCGACGAGGGCCTTGTAGGTTTCCGGATCCGGCGGCGGATACGACGTCGCGCAGCCGGCAAGCAGGCTGGCGCCGATCAAGGCTGCGACGAGGGTGGGGAATCGCATGGGCAGGCGTCCGGATCGCTGAAGAATCTCTAGGTCGGACTGTCGCCCGCCATGGTTAATGCGACGTAAATTCTGCCTCCCTGATGACAGCCTCCAGGCGTCGATGCCCAGGGATCCGATCGGCGGGAAGTTAACGCCGTGGTTACCCTGAATTCACATGATCCGGCATCGACTGAAGGAATCATGCGTTACCATGGCGGACGGGCGTTTCGGGCAAATCGATGATGTCGAACTCGACATGCGCGCGCTGTTTGGCGCGCTGCTGCGGGCTTCGCCGTGGCTTGTCCTGTTTGGTGTGCTGTTCGCCAGTGCTCTCTATGTCGGCCTGAACTTCGTGACGCCACGCTATCAGGCGGAGACGAAGATCCTGATCGAGAACGGCGAATCGGAGATCACCCGCGCCGGGGCCAATGGCCAGGAAGCGCGGACGCTGCTCGACTCCGAGGCGATCGCCAGCCAGGTGCAACTGATCGGCTCCCGCGACCTGGCGACCACCGTCATCAACGACCTGGGCCTTTCGTCGCTCCGCGAGCTCAACAAGCCCCGTCTGATGCCGACCCTTGACCAGATGCTCGTGGGCATCGGCCTTGGTCGGCCGGCGCCGCAGCCGACACCGGAAAGCCGCGTGTTGCAGCGTTTCGCGGAGCGTCTCGATGTGTTCGAGATCGACAAGTCGCGGGTCATCGCGGTCAATTTCACCTCGACCAATCCCGAAATCGCCGCCCAGGTCGCGAACGCGGTCGCCGACGAGTATCTAGCGCTTGAGCGGGCGGCGCGGCGCTCGAACGATGCCGAAGCGACGCGCTGGCTGGAGGCGCAGATCGCCGGACTGCGCACCAGGGTCACCGATGCTGAGGCCAAGGTCGAGGCGTTCCGGACCGAGCATGGCCTGTTCTCCGGCGGTCAGAACAACAGCTCGCTTGCGCAGCAGAAGCTGAACGATCTGAACGCCGAGCTGGCGCGCCTCGTGGCCGCGCGCTCCGCCGCGGAGGCGAGGGCCGCGTTCGTCCGCAAAAGCCTGGCCAAGGGCGAGACGCCCGACGTCGTCGACGTGCGGGATTCGCAGCTGATCCAGCGCCTCCGGGAGCAGCAGGTGGCGCTTCGCGCGCAGGTCGCTCAACTCTCGGCGTCGCTGCTTTCGGGCCACCCTCGCATCAAGGAGCAGAACGCGCAGCTGGCAGACCTCGACGTGCAGGTGCGGCGCGAGATCACACGCATCTTGCGCAGCATCGAGGATGAGGCGGCCACCGCCCGCGCCCAGGAATCCGACATCGGCCAGGACATCACCCGCGCCAGGGCGGCCACGGGCGAGACCAATGACGCCGAGGTCCAGCTCCGGGCGCTGGAGCGCGAGGCGACGGCGCAGCGCGACCTGCTCGAGAGCTATCTGCGGCGCTATCGCGAGGCGACGTCGCGGCAGGACGGCAACTACTTGCCAGCCGACGCCCGCATCATCTCTCGCGCCGCCGTGCCGCTGGAGCCGATCTTCCCGAAGAAGTTGCCGCTCACGGCGGCCGCGACGGTCGCGCTTTTGCTGCTGGCGATTGCCATCATCACGATCCGCGAGCTGACCTCTGGCAGGGCCCTGCGCCGCATCACGCTGCAGGCGCCGCCGCCGGCTGCATCCGCCGTGCCCGTGGAGGGGCGGATGCGCTGGGACGAGGAGCCGACGACCCTGCCACCGCTGCAGCCGGCCCTTCCGCCGCTTTCGCGCGGGCTGTCGGCCGAGGTGCAGGATTCGCTCAACACGATCGTCGACCAGATCGTCGAGGGCGGGGTACGCCGGGTCCTGATTGCAATGGCCGATACTGGCGACCAAGCCGGTCGTCCACTCGCCGCCGTCTCGCTCGCCCGGGCGCTTTCGCGTCGCGGCAACCGCGTGCTGCTGCTCGATCTCCACGCCGATGGCGCCGATAGTCGAGCCATGGCCGTGGAAGGCAGCGCTCCCGGGCTGACGGATCTCTTCGCCGGACATGCATCGTTCACGGAAGTCATCTTCAGGGACCGCCGGTCGCGCGCTCATCTCATTTCGCACGGGCTGCTCGAATTCGCTCCGGCGGCGGCGCAGGGCGAGCAGTTCGTCACCATCCTCGACGCACTCGACCAGACCTACGACCAAATCCTGCTCGATGCCGACGGGGATCTGGCGCTGCAGCTCGCCCCCAAGGCCAGCGCCGTGATCCTGGTGTCCGATGGCAGCGAGAGCGATCCCCACACGCTTCGGGCGTTCGAGGCGATGCAGGCTGCAACCTCCGCCAAGGTGATGCTGCTCATCGCCGAGGCTCCGCTTTCGGCAACGGAGCACCATCAGGCGGCGGAGCTCGCCTGATCAGTCGGCGTCGGCCGGCGGTCCGTTCTCGGCGCGGCGGCGCCAGCGACGCAGTCGCTTCAGGGCCTGCCAGAGCTTCGGATTGTCGCGCGCAGCGCGTTCGATACGGTCGGAGGCGCGGAACAATGCCGCCGCGAGGGTTCCCATCAGGGTCACCGGAATGATCGCGCGAACATGCGGTTCGATCTCGTCGAGCCAGGATGCCTTGTAGCGCTCGTCGCCGCGACCCAGGTCGAGAGATGTGAGGCCGCGTTCGCAGCTCGCGGAGATCACTTCGAAGAGCATGAGTTCGCCGGGGCTGACGCGACGCCATTCGTCGTTGGCGACCGACATGAAATAGCCGCTCAGCCTTCCCGCATGGGTGCCGCTGCCGAGGATGGCGCGCACCTTTCCGTCGATTTCGACCGCGTCGAGATCGAGCACCGTCGAGCCTGTCCCGGTCCAGCGGCGCGCGACCAGGGCGCGGAAGAAGTCGGCGACGCCCGGTTCGGCGAAGCTGTCCGCGATGCCATTGCCGCGGAACCATTCCGCCTTCTGGGCAAAATACGCCTCGAGAATGGCTTCCGCCTCGGCCTGCGCTCCGGCTCGGATCAGGCGCGAACCACCGACCGGGGCAAGCGTATTGGCCTGCCAGCGCCGCTTCTTGCTCTTCTTGGCGCCGCGATGGGCGGCCAGCACGGTCGAAAAATCCGGCGCGAGCCGCATCATCCCGACATCGCACCGGGCCTGGGAGGCCATTGGCACCGCGGCAAGCGGATTGATCTCGCCATGGAAGCGGACGGGTTGGGCATCAAGGTCAAAGAGGTCGACGTGCCCGATCGCCTTGCCAACGCGGTCGAGCAGTGCGGTGGTTCGCGCCGGGGTCAGCCAGGCCGCGAATTCGGGATCGAGCAGTCCCATCCGGATGTTGGCATGTTCGCCGCCGAGGAAACGCGCGATCCGGAAAGGACCGAGGCGCTCGACGCCGAGCGGCAGGATGGCCACCAGCGTGCCATCGGCGTATCGCACCGAAACGATGGCTGGACGGATCTTCTGCGGGCCCGTGGCCCTCGCGACCCAGCAATCGATCCAGTCGAAGCTCTGGTAGACGGATGCGGCCGCGCACTTTTCCAGACGTCGCCAATCGGTTTCCAGCGTGGCGGCGGAGGCCGAGACCTCCAGTTGAAGCTGGGAAGCCGAAAGGTCCTGCCGGTGTAGTTCTGGCGTTGATCCGTCCATCGAGGGTGAGCCTGTGACCTTGAGCCTGCTTCCGGCGTGGCTATCAACCTATCGTAAATATCGGGTTCGTATGAGCGTGTTGCGGTTGCTCGCCTTGGAATGTCTGGGTCGCGGATGCAGGGTCTCAAGATTGCCGGCTACAAGGCGGGACTGAACGCTCTCTACCTGAGCGGCGCGCATCGCTATGTCTCGCCAAGAACCCAGGGCCGGGGCGCCATCCTGATGTTTCATCAGGTGCGGGCTCGTCCGCCGGGGCGCTTCCATCCGAACGCGCATCTCGAAGTGACGCCGCAGTTCCTGGACGTCGTCGTCCGGCGCGTGCGCGCCGCCGGGATGGAGATCGTCGACCTGGACGAGGCCGCTCGGCGCATGGCCGGTCCCGACGATGGCGGGCGTTTCGTCGTCCTGACCTTCGACGACGGCTATCGGAACAATCTCACGGAAGCCTATCCCTTGCTGCGGGAACTCGGTGCGCCCTTCACCGTCTATCTGGCGAGCGGCTTTGCCGATCGGACCGCCGTTCCGTGGTGGGATCTTCTGGTCGCCCTCGTCCGGCACGTTTCGCAGCTCAGCATGCAGGTCGGCGATCAGGCGATCGAGCTGCCTTCGCGGTCATTGGGACAGAAGCGCGCGGCCTGCCGCATAGCAGCGACAGCGCTGTGCCGGGTCGACGAGGATGAGCAGCGCCGGGCCATTGAATCCGTGGCGCGGGCACATGGCATCGATCCGGTCGAACTGGTCGCGCGCGAGATGATGGGCTGGGGTGAAGTCCGCACCCTGGCACAGGATCCGCTCGTCACCATCGGGGCCCATACCGTGGGACACTATGCGCTGGCCCGCCTCGATGCGGCTCGAGCGCGCCGCGAAATGGCGGAAAGCCGGGACCGGATTGCCGAGATGACGGGCAGCCGACCGCGCCATCTCGCTTATCCCTATGGCTCGCAGCGTTCAGCGTCGGAGCGCGAGTTCGCGCTCGCGGCGGAGCTCGGTTTCACCACGGCGGTGACGACCCGTCGCGGCGTGCTCACACCGGACAGCCGGATACTGGCCTTGCCACGCATCTCCATGAACGGGCATTTCCAGCATGCGCGCTATGTCGACCTGCTGCTCTCCGGCGTGCCGCTGGCTCTGGAGGGGCCATTGCGGCGCCTGTTGCGCGGCTCCCTCAGCCCTTCGGGGACTCGGGCTTCTGCATCCACTTGATGATGACGCCGGCCGGGAACACCCAGGCGAGACCGACCACCACGTAGTAGATCATCTGCACCAGCTTGGACGCGTCGACCAGCTTCAGCTGCGCGATCACCATGGCGATGAAGGAGTATACGACCACCAACGCGACGAGCGCGATCATGCCGATGAATTTGCGGAGCCGGATGGGCATGTCGTGCCTTTCGTGATTGTCTTCGCGCTGGCATAGCGCGTTCGGCGAGTGACTTCAAAGCCAGACCGGCGGCAATGTCCTATGGCGGGCCGCGACAAGGGCCTGACGTTGCGCGACCGGATGTCGCGCGGCCGATTGGCGTGAGGGCGACGGGGTCTGTTGTCCGTGCCCGCGCGAGCCGCTAATCGGTCCGCTGGACGATCTTGAGGTGCAAAATGACGACGGATGGTGTGGTGACGACTGGCCAGCTGCGCGGGGCGCCGCCGCGCGACCGGACGCGCGATCGCTCGTTGATCCGTCTCTGGCTGGGGGCCGTGATCCTTCTGGTCATTGGCATGATCGTCGTCGGCGGCGCGACGCGCCTCACCGGGTCCGGCCTCTCGATCACCGAATGGAAGCCCATTCATGGCGTGATCCCGCCGATCGGCGACGTTGAGTGGCACGAGGAATTCGACAAGTACAAGCAGATCCCCCAGTACGAGATCGTCAACAAGGGCATGACCCTCGACGAGTTCAAGAACATCTTCTGGTGGGAATGGGGGCATCGTCTGCTGGGCCGCATGATCGGCGTGGTGTTCTTCGTGCCCTTCGTCCTACTGTGGATGACGGGGCGCATCGAGCGGCCGCTGATCCCGCGCCTGCTCGGTCTCTTCGCGCTCGGAGGCCTGCAGGGCGGCATCGGCTGGTGGATGGTGACGAGCGGCCTTGCAGACCGCATCAGCGTCAGCCAGTACCGGTTGGCGACCCACCTCACCATCGCCTGCCTGATCCTCGCCGTCGCCGTCTGGATCAGCCGTGGGCTCGATCCGGACAAGGGTGAGGACCGCGCCGCGTCCGTTCCGCTCAAGGGCATGGCGAGCTTCATCGTCGCCATCGTGCTGGTACAGATCTTCCTCGGAGGCCTTGTCGCCGGCCTGAAGGCGGGCATGACCTACAACACCTGGCCGCTCATGGACGGCAGCTTCATTCCGGCCGGTGTCTACGACTATGACCCGGCCTGGCTCAGCGTGTTCGAGGACGTGATGACGGTCCAGTTCGACCACCGCATCGTCGCCTATCTTCTCGTCATCGCTGCCCTGGTCCACGCCTTCCAGGCCTGGAAGCTGGTTCCGGGATCGCATGCGGCCCGACGGGCCCGTCATCTCGCTGTACTGGTCCTGGCCCAGGCCGGAATCGGCATCGCCACGCTCATCGCCGTCGTCCCGCTCGACCTCGCCCTGCTGCACCAGTTCGGCGCGGCGGTCGTGCTCTGGGCCGCGGTATCGCATCGGCGGGCGCTCAACCCGCCGACGCCGGTGACCGCCTGATTTCTCGGGCGGCCACCATGCGGCTGGATCAGTCCTCCAGCGGTGCGACGTAGACGCCGCGCGGCAGGCGGCTGACGATGCGCGGGCCGTCCGCCTCGAGGATGACGATCTCCTCCAGCCGGATACCGAACTTGCCGGGCAGGTAGATGCCCGGCTCGATCGAGAACACCATGCCCTCCTCGAGGATGGTCTCGCTGGTCGAGGTCAGGTAGGGCGGTTCATGCCCCTCCAGCCCCAGTCCGTGACCCGTGCGGTGCGTGAAGTAGGGGCCATAGCCGGCCGCGGTGATGACGCCGCGCGCTGCCGCGTCGACATCCTTGGCCGCCACGCCGGGCTTGGCCGCGGCGCAAGCTGCCTGCACGGCCGCCTCGACGACGGCGTGGACCTTCCTGTATTCCTCGCTCGGTGTCCCGACATAGGCCATGCGGGTCAGGTCGCTGGAGAAGGCGCCGGAGCGAGCGCCGATGTCGATGACGATGGCGTCACCTTCCGCCACCGGCTGGTCGCCGGTCGCATAGTGCGGGAAGGCGCCATTGCCACCGGCGCCGACGATCGCGAACAGGGTCGTGGCGCCGGCTTCCTCGAACACCGCGCGCACCGCGTCGGCGATTTCGCGTTCCGTCACGCCGGGGCGAATGGCGGCGAAGGCCGCCTCCATTGCGCGGTCGTCGATCTCGGCGTTGCGCAGGATCTCGGCCTTCTCGGCCTCGTCCTTCGAGAGACGCATGCGACCGACGCTCTCGGCCGCGAAGGCTGCCTTCGGCGATCCCATCGCCTCGATGACGAGCAGCGCGAAATCGGCCCGCATCGTCTCGTCGACCTGGACGAGCTTGGTGCCCTTTTCGATTCCGAGCGACTTGAGGAGCTCGGCGAGCGCGGCCTGGGGGCCCGTTGCGTCCGACCAGGTGAAGAACGGCAGGTCGGTCTGGCGCCGCATCTCGTCGGCGTTCAGCTCCGGCATCAGGACGGCGGCGCCAGTCGGCGTCGCGATCAGCAGGCAGGGGCGCTCGTCGGCATGCGGGTGCACGTCGGCGATGTAGGCCATGTGCGGGCCTGGTCCGAGCGCGACGGCGTCCACGCCGTTCTGCCGAAGCATGGATTGAAGGGTCGCTAGCCGCGTCATGAAAGCCTCCTGTAAGAATTTCACTATTGGTAAAAACAAGCGGCGGGGCGGTCAACCACGAAGCCGGCGGAGACGTCTTGCGGACGAGGGACAATTGCTGCATTCCCAAGCCATTGCCGATCACGCCACAGGCCCTTCATGCGCGTCCTCCTGATCAAACTCTCGTCGCTGGGCGATCTGGTGCACACCTATCCGGCGCTGACCGACGCGGCGCGGGTCGTGCCGGGCCTCGAAATCGACTGGGTCGCGGATGAGGCCTTCGCGCCGCTGGCGCGCCTGCACCCGGCCGTTCGCAACGTGATCGCCCTGCCGATCCGGCGGATGAAGAAGCAGCCGCGCGAGACGATGGCCGAGATGAAGGAGGCGGTCTCGGCGTTGCGTGGCGGCGGCTATGATCTGCTCATCGACGCGCAGGGCCTGATGAAGAGCGCGCTTGTCGGTGTGTTCTCGGGCGTCAAGCCGCGGCACGGATTTGCCCGTGGCAGTGCAAGGGAGAGCATGGCGACCTGGTTCTATCAGGTCGGGCATGAGATTCCCGAGACCGAGCACATGGTGACGCGAATCCGAAAGCTGTTCGCCGCGTCGCTGGGCTATCCGATGCCGGAGACGGCGCCGGATGCAGGTCTCGTTCCGGATTTCGCGAACCAAGGCATCCGCACGCGTACGGGAGACGGCGTCGTCCTGATCCACGGCACCAGTTGGGCCACCAAGACCTGGACGGTCGAAGGCTGGCGCGGCGTGGCGGAGCGTTGCGGGACGGCCGGCCTCAAGGCCAAGCTGTTCGCCCATGGCGCGACGGAGACCGAGCGAGCCGCCCGGATCGCGGAGGGCCTCGCCAATGTCGAGCGCGTACCGGCGGGCGGGCTCGACAGCATCATTCCGGTGATCGCCAACGCCGCCGGCGTCGTTACGGTGGACACGGGTCTCGGCCACCTCGCGGCGGCCTTCGGCATTCCGACCATCGGCCTCTACGGCCCGACCAATCCGGGCCTGACCGGACTGGTCGGACCGGATGTCGAGGAGTTCGTGGCGACGCGCGACTGCGCGCCCTGCGAAAAGGCGACGTGCCGCATCAAGCCGGATTTTGGCGAAGGGCCGCCCTGTCTGGCCGATCAGACGCCAGGGCGTGTCTGGCAGGCGCTGGCCAGCCGGCTGCGACTTCCGTCAGGCGCCGCCCTCTGACCGATCCAGTTTCTCGGCTTCGAACAGCGCGCCCATGACGTGATAGAGCGTCGAGGCCGGCATATGGTCGACCAGCGGCGTGCCGTCGACGTCGAAGCGGTCGAGCCAGCCGCCCTCATAGGTTTCCGGCGCGAAGGTGATCAGGCTGGCGAGCAGGTGATCCGCCATCTTTGCCGCGTCGGGTTGGCCGGCCTGCGCCGCTGTGACGAGTGCCTTGACGCCTTCGGCGTGCGGCCAGGCGCGGTAGCTCGGGATCATGACGCTACCGTCTTCGGTCACCGCGTCGACGATCAGGCCCGTTTCCGCGTTGAGGCCATGCTCCAGTCCGAAGAACAGCAGCTTGTCCGTGACGGCCTCCGGGACCGAACCGCCCAAGCGTCGATATTCGCCGAGCAGCCAGACCCATTCGAACAGATGGCCGGGCTCGACCCGGTTCTTGCCGCGTGGGTTAAGAGGCTGCCAATCGAGCGTGAAATCCTCCAGCAACGCGCCGTTCTCGCGGTCGATGAAGCGCGCGAGGGCCAACTCGATCAGCGCGGTTGCCCGCGCGAGGTCGCGTTCGCGGCCCGTCGCCTCGTAGAGCGCCAGAACGGCCTCGACCAGATGCATGTGCGGGTTCTGACGCCGGGTCGGGTCATCGGTCGGCGCCGCGTCGAAATGGCCGCCATGGGGCGCGGCAAGCACGACGTCGATCTCGGCCAGCGTCTCGTCGGCGAGGCGGATCGCGTGCGGGTCGCCGGTCAGGCGGTGGCTCCAGGCGAGCGCGTAGATGATGAACGCATGCGCGTAGAGATCGCGGACGCGGTTCGCGGGCTTGCCATCCGGATCGATCGAGAAGATCCAGCCGGGATGCCCGTCGGCACGATGATAGAGGCGCTCCACGTGGGCGAGGCAGGAGGCGACCTTGTCGTCAGCGCCGGAATGCCAGCCGGCGAGGCTGGCACGGGAATAGGTAGCGATCTGGCGGGCCTGCACCATCAGGCGCGAGGCGGAGAGCTCAATCGGATGGCGGTCGAAGTCGAGCCGCTCGTGAAACAGGCCGCGGCGCTCGTCGAAGCCGTTGCTGCACCAGAGGGGCAGGGCGAGGTCCTGCGCCCAGGCTCTTGCAAACGCGAAGCTTTTCACGAGCGTGCTGCCGCGACGAGGGCGCTTGTCGAGCGGCCGGGGACGATATTGGCAAGCACCAGCCGGCCGCCATTGGCCTTGACGAAGTCCGCTCCGACGACTTGGTCCTCGCGATAGTCGGCGCCCTTGACGAGCACGTCCGGCTTCAGCGCCTGGATCGCCTCCAGCGGGGTATCTTCGTCGAACAGGATGACGAGATCGACGGCGCGGAGCGCGCCCATCACGCGGGCGCGGGCCTGCTCGTCCTGAAGCGGGCGGGCCGGCCCCTTCAGGCGCTGCACCGAGGCGTCGGTGTTGAGGGCGACGACGAGGCGGTCGCCTTCGCGCGCGGCCGCCTCGATCAGGGCGATATGGCCGGGATGCAGCAGGTCGAAGCAGCCATTGGTGAAGACGACGCGCGAACCGCGCGCCTGCCAGCGGGCGACGATCCTCGCCGCCTCCTCTCGCGATACCAACACGCCGGCGCGATCCTCGGCGTGGCTGGCCTGGTCGAGTGCCGCTACCAACTCGGCGCGGGTGACGACCGCTGTGCCCAGCTTGCTGACGGCGATCGCGGCCGCCGTATTCGCGATGACAATGCTGGTCTCGAGCGACTGGCGGTTGGCGAGCGCCACGGCCAGCGCCGCGACGACGGTATCGCCGGCGCCGGAGACGTCGAAGACTTCGCGCGCCTCGGCCGCGACATGGGTGATCTCGCCGTTCTGACGCCAGAGCGTCATGCCCTTCTCGGCGCGCGTGACCAGGACGTCGCCGCCGAACTGGCGGCTCGCCTCGGCGGCGGCGCGGACGGTCTCGGCGTCATCGTTCCCGGCGATGCCGGTGGCCTCGAACAGCTCCTTGCGGTTCGGAGTGACCAAAGTCGCGCCTCGATAGACCTCGAAGGTGCGGCGCTTCGGGTCGACGATGACCGGAATGCTGCGCGCGTTCGCCTCGGAGATGAGGGCGCTGATGACAGCATCGGACAGGACGCCCTTGGCGTAGTCCGAAAGCACGACGACATCGGCCTCGGCAATAGCCCGCTTGCCGGCCGTGATCAGCGCCCCTTCGGCTTCGGCGCCAGGCGCCGCGGGATCCTCTGCATCGATGCGAACAATCTGCTGACGGCCGCTCATCACGCGCGTCTTGGTGACCGTCGGGCGTGTCGCATCGACGACGAGCTTGTCGAGGTCGACGCGCGGATGGGCGGCAAGCGCGCTGCGCAGCTCACCGGCCTCGACGTCGGCGCCGACATAGCCGACCAGCGTGACATCGGCGCCGAGGCCCGCCACGTTGGCCGCGACGTTGGCAGCGCCGCCCGCGACGATGCGCACATTGCCGTGCAGCAGGACGGGCACGGGCGCTTCCGGCGAAATCCGGCTGACCGATCCGGTGATGTAGCGGTCGACCATCAGGTCGCCGATCACCGCGACGCGTCCGGAGTGCAGTTCGTCGAGCATGAGAGTTCCTATGTCGGCCTGTTGGCGGCGCTCGCCTGTAGGAGCACCCCCGCGACGAAATCGTCAAGATCCCCGCCGGGAAAGCGGTGGCCGGCGACACCAGCACCGGCGGCCGCCGCCATGTCGCTCGGCAGGTCGCCGATCATGAACGAACGGCCGGCATCGATCGGCAATTGCCGCAGCGCCCGCAGGATCATGCCCGGTCCCGGCTTCCGGTCGGGATGATCGACCCGATAGGCCGGTACGATGCCCTCGGCGTGGTAGGGACAGCTGTAGAAGGCATCGATGCGAGCGGTCACGCGCCTGAGTTCCCGCTGCATGTGGGCATGGAAGCGCGCCACGTCATCCTCGCCATAGTAGCCGCGCGCCACGCCGGATTGGTTGGTGACGACGACCACCATGTAGCCGGCCTCGTTCAGACGGCGGATGGCAGCCGGCGCGCCGGACACGAACTCGAGATCCTGGGGCCTGTGGGTATAGCCGTGGTCGATGTTGATGACGCCATCGCGATCGAGGAACGCGGCCGGACGCAGGATTCGGTTCAAAGTGCGATGCCCTTGGCGAGGTAGTCGCCAACATAGCTGCCGATGCCGGTCTCCAACGAACGGAAATCGGCGTTGTAGCCGGCCCGGCGCAGCTTCGAGACGTCCGCCTCGGTGAAGTACTGGTAGGCGTTGCGGATCCGTTCAGGCATGTCGACATAGTCGATCCGCGCCTCCTGGCCGGCCGCGGCGAAGACGGCCCGGGCGAGATCGGCGAAGCTGCGTGCCTTGCCGGTTCCGACATTGAAGATGCCGCTGACGCCGGGGCTCGCGATCAGCCAGCGCATGACGTCGACGCAGTCGGCGACATGGACGAAGTCGCGCAGCTGGCCGCCATCCTCGTAGTTCGGGTCGTGCGAGCGGAAGAGCGTCACCGCCTCACCGGCGGCGGCGGTCGGGTAGATCTTGTGGATCACCGAGCGCATGTCGTCCTTGTGCGCTTCGAACGGCCCGTAGACGTTGAAGAACTTCAGTCCGGCCCATTGCGGCGGAGTCGGGCGCTCGGCGCGGACGTCGGCGATGATGCGGCGGTCGACGGCGAGCTTGCTCCAGCCATAGGCGTTGAGCGGGCGCAGGCTCGCGAGATGATCCGGATCCTCGCTGTCGACGAAGCCGTCCTTGCCGTCGCCATAGGTCGCGGCCGACGATGCGTAGATGAGGCGGATCTCCCGTGCCGTCGACAGTGCGAAGAGATCCAGCGTCGCGCGGATGTTTCGCTCGACGATCAGGTCGACGTCCTGCTCGGTCGTGGCCGAGATCGCGCCCATGTGGACGATCGCCTCGACGCGGCGGTGGTGCTGTTCGAGCCAACCGAGCGTCGCCTCGGGACGAATGACGTCGTCGAGCAACACATCGGCGAGGTTGAGCCATTTGCGGCCGGCGCCGAACCAGTCGGCGACGACGACCCGCCAGCCGTCGCTGGCGAGCGCCCGCGCCATGTTGGAGCCGATGAAGCCGGCGCCGCCGGTCACCAGGATCGTGTCGCGGCCGTCTCTGCCCAATACGCTCATCCGTGCTTCCTCGATGCCGCGTCGGCGCGGTCCTGAACAGCTCTGCGCGATCTCGCGCTTTGGTCGGTTGGATAGCCCAAGTCAGGAGATGATGAAACCGTCCGCGCGGAAGCGACGATCAGCCGGCCTCGGCTCGCGCCACGGCCATGACACGCTCGACGGCGCCGAAGACGCGCTGGGCGTCGATCCCCTCGAGGCAGGCGAGTGTGCCGAGCGGGCACTCGCGCTTGAAGCAAGGCCGGCAGGAGAGCTCGATCGAGACGATCTCGGCGTTCGGGGCCGTCGGCGGCGTCATCTTTTCCGAACTCGATCCGTAGATCACGACGAGCGGGCGGTCGAGCGCGCCAGCGACATGCATCAGGCCCGAATCGTTGGAGACGACGGCGGCACAGGCGGCGAGCAGCGCTGCAGCCTCGATCAGGCTCGTCCGGCCTGAGATATCCTCGACCGGCACGCCGGCCAGCCGGGCGATCTCGGCGGAGATTGCCTTGTCTTTGGGGCCGCCGAAAAGGCGGACGGCATAGCCGGCCTCGGACGCCAGGCGGGCGAGGGCCGCGAATTTGGCAGCGGGCCATTGCTTCGCGGGACCATACTCGGCGCCCGGGCAGAGGCCGAGGACTGGGCGGTCAGTCGCAAGCCCGAACTTCGCCGCCAGCGCGCCGAGATCGAGATCCGGCTTCTGCAGTAGCGGGCGCGGCGACGCGGGCGGCGATCCGGCGGAGCCGGCGAGCGCGACGAACCGATCGATGGTGCGCGCCGACTTGCGATTGGAATCGGGCCGCGCGTCCGTGAGCAGGATGCTCCGTCCCTCGGCCGCGTAGCCGATGCGCTCGGGAATGCGCGCCGCGAACGAAGGAATGGCGGCCTTGAAGGCGCGCGGGAGGATGACGGCCGAACCGTAGCCAGCGGATTTGAGCGAGCGTCCGACCTTCCAACGGCCGGAGAGGCCGAATTCGCCATGGCCGAAGCCGAGAGGGATGGTATTGCGGACGCCTTCGATCAGGCTGGCGATCGGCAGCGAGGCAGGCGGTGCCAGCACGTCGACCGGCCTGCCCGGCCAGCGCCGGCGCAGCGCCGCGACCAGGCTTGCGGCCATGACCATGTCGCCGACCCAGGAGGGGCCGACGAGGAGAATGGGCGAGGTTGGATCGGTGGTGCGCATGTGGTGGCTCGGGGCCTTCATGGCCCCGGGCAGGACGGCCGTCAAGCGACATCAGCCGCGAGGCTCGGTGACGGGGAACTCCTGCGGCGCGTTGCCTGGAAGTTCCTGCGGTACCGGCTGGATGTCGGGCCGCGGTTGCGGCGAATCTGGATCGGGGATGTCCGGGTTGTCCGGCAACTCCTGCGGCGGGACCGGAGGAATGTCCGGGGGCGTGGGCGGTGGATCGGGCCGTGGCTGCGGGTCGTGGACGGGCCGGGCCGGCCCGGGTGGCCTGGGGTGCGGCGGCTGGCCTGGATCGGGCACGTCGGGCCCGGGAGACGATGCTTCCGGTTGGGACATGGGAACTCCTTTCACCGATCCAACGGGATGCGGCGGAAAGGAGTTCCGGCTTCAGGTGCCGTGGGACGTATTCGGTTCGGCCGGGCCTTCCGGAGGATCGTCCGCGATGTGGCGTCCTCCGAAAAGCAGTCGTTGGTAGACGAGCCCGATGCCGATCAGCACGGCGCCGAGGCCCATGAAAGAGAGGGCCCGCCACACGCCCTCGAGGTTCGACATGTCGAACAGAAAGACCTTGAGGACGGTCACGACGATCAGCAGGGCGGACGCAAGCCGCGCGGCGCGCTGCCGGAAGACGATGCCGAAAGCGAGCAGCAGGATGCCGAGCACCAGCCAGGCCGCCGAATAGGCATAAGATTCGGCAGAACCCACGGGATCCCACGAGAGATCGGGGGAGGTGGCGAACAGGAAGCGGATTTCCAAAGTCACCGCGGCGAAAGCGAGCGCCAGCGCCACCGACCCTGTCACCAGTTGCAGCCAGCGCGGCCGGGCGATCGGCATCGTCCACGCGACCAGTCCGCCCAGCACCGCCGAGAGCCCATAGGCGAGGATGATCTCGTTGAAGATCGGACCACCGGCGACCGCGTCGCCCGTGAAGAGCGGGTTGGCGACGACGCCGAGGCCGATCACGGCGTTGGCGAGGCCGATGAGGCGAGCCAGCATTCCGCCGATGCGGAACACAGGACTCGGCCGGCTCCGCGCCAGCCGGGTGAGCCCGAGCGCGAAGGCGAAGGCGGCGGCCGTGGTCAGGCCCTGCTCGCTGAGCGCCGTCGCCGGCGTCAGCAGGTCGCCGCCAAAGACGATCGCGCGGATCTCGAAGACGACGAGGAGCGCGGACAGGATCACCGACAGCGCCTCCGCCGCGTAGACCGCCCGATCGACCCGGACGCGGCGAAGCAGCATCGACGCCAGCGCGAATGCGGCGGCCGGGATGCCGTAGCCGAGCAGGATGGAGAGATACACGCCGGAACCGGTCCGCACGCTGAAGATGTACGGATCCCAGGCGATCCGGCCGAGCACGAGCAGCGCCAGCGCGGCGACGGCGTAGCGCAGCACGGCGATGGGGCGCCGGATCTGCACCCAGGCTGCGCCGAGGCCGGCGAGCGCCAGCGCCGTCGTCAGCATGCCACCCTCGAGCGCCATGGTGAGGGCGCAGGCCACGGAGGCGACGGCTCCGGCGGCGAAGACGCCGGTCGGAATCGTGTCGAGCACGGAGCCCGGCCGTTCGCGCTTCGCGTAGCGCTCGGTGAGGAAGGCATAGAGTGCGGCCAGCGCCACGGCGATGGCCGCGAAGCCGAGATTCGAGACGAAGCCGGCAATCCGGAGATAGGCGACGATCATCGCCGCCACGGGGCCAGCGGATGCTGCCGCGGCGTGGGCGGCGATCGTGAAGGGACCGGGCTCCGAACGCGCTTCCAATCGGCCGAGTGCCGTCGCGATCAGCGCCGCCGCGCCGAGCAGGGCGGCACTGCCGAAGGTTCGCACGGCGTCGGGCGTCGGAAAATAGGTCGCGAACGCGGTCGTGACATAGGTCGTCGGTTCGAGCGCCGCCTGTTGGGCCGCCGGCCAGAAGAACAGCAGCACGACCAGTTCGATCGCGGCTATCGGGGCCGCGAGCGCCACGGCATCATAGCGCCGGGCGAGCAGAAGCAGGACCGCGCCACCGGCGAGCGCCGCCGCGATGCTGGTCGTCGCGTAGTTTTCTGCGAGCGTTCCGAGCACGAACAGAGCGGCAAGGCCGGCCAGGACGGCCACGGCGAAGCCATCGGGGCGATCGCTCTGGTCCCCACGCTGGACATCGACCACCAGGAACAGCGCGGCAAGGATCAGGATGACGATCGCGTAGAGGCCGTTCCCGATCGCGCCGGCGTCGGTCGGCAGCATGACGACGCCCCAGAGGATCGCCGCGACGCTGGCCGCGATCGCCAGCCAGCGCCAGAGGCGTAGCCGGGCGAGAGCATAGGAGAACCCGGTCACGATGACGAGGTAGAGCATCAGCGCCGGAATGTTGGGCGTGTTCGATTCGATCAGCAGCGGCGTCGCATAGGCGCCGACCATGCCGAGACCGGCGAGCCAGGCGCCATGCAGCCCCGCGGCCACCATCGTCGCCATGCCGATCAGCCCAAGCAGCACGAAGGCGGCTGTCGAACCAATCATGCCGAACAGGGCATAGGCAGCGTACACGGTCGCGAACAGGCCGACCGTGCCGGCCGCGGTGAGGACTCCGGGGATGTTGGCGGCCGGGATGCGCGAGAAGGCGGTGACGCGATCGGAGCGGCGCAGCCATTCGCCCGCGCCCAGCAGCGCTACCGAGAACAGGGCGCCGAGCGCAATCCGAACGCCAGGGCCGAGCAGGCCGGCTTCGATCGAGAAGCGGACGAGGAAGATCGCCCCGAGCGCGAGGGCCAGGCCGCCGACCCAGACGGCCCAGCGGGCGCCCAGTCGCTGCTCGAGAGATTCGCGCGGACGGGCCGGCTGCGTTGGCGGGACGACAATCGCCTCTGGTTCAGGGGGAACCGCGACCTCTTCCGGCTCTGCGGGGACGAAGACTTCCGGTGGCGCCACGGATTCCGGGACTTCCGGTTCGACGCCGATCTCGGGCTGCTCCGCCGCGAGCGCGGCCGAATCGACCGGCGGAGGCGCCACGGCGCGCAGGGAACGCAGCTCCAGCGCATGCAGGCGCGATTCGAGCCCCCGGATGCGCCGCCGCGCGCCGAGCCCCATGATGAAGGCCGAAATCGCCAGGATGGGCAGGGCGATGAGGGCGAGAATCCCGAATGCGATCAATCCGTCCATGCGACTCTGTTAACACGTGCATGAGTTGTGCGCTGTGATGGAATTCGCATCGGGGCCGCCGTCGACCAAGGCTCGTCCGGCCCTGGGACGTCTCGCGCAGTTGCCGCAGCCGCGACTTAGCTATATCCCGCAGCCCTTGAGCAGAACATCAACGGGACGGTGAGCGCGTGAGCAGAGCCGAAGCGACGGCAGGCGAGGCAGGAACGATCTGGACGCGCCTCGCGGCGACGATCGAAAACGCGGTCGACCGAATCTCGCGGTCTTCGGCCGCGAGCCTCGCGCTGATTGCCGTCGTCGCGCTTCTTTCCTTCGCGCCGGGTCTTTCGACCTTGCCGCCGGTCGATCGCGACGAGCCACGTTTCGCGCAGGCGACGCACCAGATGGTCGAGACGGGCAACTATCTCGACATCCGCCTGCAGGAAGAGACGCGCTACAAGAAGCCGATCGGCATCTACTGGCTGCAGTCGCTCGGCGTCTGGCTCACCGGGACCGGTCCGGATGCGCCGATCGGCGTCTATCGCCTGCCGTCGATCCTCGGCGCCATTCTGGCGGCCTGCCTGACCTGGTGGGTCGCGATCGCCTTCGGACGGCCGCGCGTCGCGCTGCTGTCGGGTCTGCTAATGGCGGCGGCGCTGCTGCTCGGAATCGAGGCGCGCCTCGCCAAGACAGATGCGATGCTGCTCGCCACGATCCTCGCCGCGCATGGCGCGCTGGCGCGGGCCTGGCTTTCGACATCCACCGGGCGCGAGACCTGGCTCGCCGTGATCTTCTGGACGGCGCTCGGCGCCTCGATCCTGATCAAGGGGCCGCTCGGCCTCGCGGTCATTGCCTGTCCGATGATCCTGCTCTCCATCATTGGCGGGTCCTTCGGCTGGATCCGGCGGCTGGCGCCGCTGCCGGGCGTGATCTGGATGCTCCTGATCGTCGCGCCCTGGTTCGTTGCGATCGGCATCGCCAGCAAGGGCGCGTTCTTCGCAGAGGCCGTCGGCAAGGACCTGATCGGCAAGGTAGTGAGCGTGCAGGAATCGCACGGAGCGCCGCCCGGCGCCTATTTCCTGCTGCTGTTCTTCACCTTCTGGCCGGCCGCCGCCTATCTCAGCACCGGCATCACCTGGATCATGGACCGGCTGAAGCAGCCGATGATCCTCTATGCCTTCGTTTCGGTCGTGCCGTTCTGGCTGGTCATCGAGGCGACGCCGACCAAATTGCCGCACTATGTTCTTCCGCTCTATCCGCTGCTCGCCATTGCGACGGCCGCGGCGCTCGATGGCGGCGGCATCCGCCGGGATGGCTGGTTCGCGCGCTTCGCCGCCTCCGGCGCGGCGCTGATGCCGGCGGCGCTGGCGGTCGCGGCTATCGTCATCGCGATCCTGCTCGGCGAAAGCCCGTCTGTCGCCGGCATACTCATCCTGGTCGTCGCGGCCGGGATCGGCGTCGTCTCGGGCCGGCTCTTCGCGCATTCGCCGATCGCCAGCGCCGTCGTGGCGATCCTGGCGGCGATGATCACCTATCTCGGCATCTTCGGTTTCGTGCTGTCCAGCCTCCAACACGTCAGGATCAGTGAGAACCTCGCCTTGACCGGTCGCGCGGCGCTCGATTGTCCCGATCCGCGCTTCGCCAGCGCCGGCTATGGCGAGCCGAGCCTGGTGCTGCTTGCCGGCACCGACACGGTCCTTACGGATGGGGCAGGGGCCGCCGACTTTCTCGCGACGGGCTCCTGCCGCGCCGCCTTCGTCGAGAAGCGTCAATTGCAGCGATTCGCCGAACGCGCCGAGGACCTGGGCCTGAGCGCAAGAAGCGCCGGAACCGTGCGCGGCTACGCCATCAATGGCGGCCGCCTCGTCGAATTCCAGGTTCTGGTACCGCGCGGTGAGGCACCATGAGCGTCCGGATGTTTCGCCTGAAGCGCCGCCTGTCCTGGCCGCGCGAGAACTGCGCGGCGATCGCCGAGCGGGCGCGGCGCGTGCGGCAGCGTCCGACCACGCATGCGCCCGTCTTCCAGGTCTCGGATCTGGTCGCGCTGCTGGTCATCAGCGTCGCGCTGATCCTCATTGTCGGCTTCGCCTTCGACGCGGTCTCCGTCGAGAAGGCCCGCGCGCTGCCGCGCTTCATCCATGTCATCGGCGACTGGCTGTCCTATTTCGGCAAGTCGCAGTTCGAGCTGGTTCCAGCAGGCGTGGTCGTGCTCCTGCTGATCTGTGGCCGTTGGTCGATCGTGCCGGCGCGAGTGCGCACCGCGTGGGCGGAAGTCGGAGCGCTCGCCTTCTACATCTTCTGGGCGATCGCCGGCTCGGGCATCCTGGTCAACATCGTGAAGCAGATCATCGGCCGCGGCCGGCCGCCGACCTTTGACGAGTATGGCGCGTTCGTGCTGCATCCCTTCGAGTTCGTCCATCGCTTCCAGAGTTTTCCATCCGGCCACGCGACGACGGCCGGCGCTGTGATCGCGATCGGCTTCCTCGTGTTTCCGCGCTGGCGCCTCGTCTTTTTGCTGTTCGGCCTGTTCATGGCCGGCAGCCGTGTCGTCGTCGCCGCCCACTATCCGAGCGACGTTCTGGCCGGGCTGATCTTCGGCTATGCCTTCAGCCTCTGGTTGGCCGGACGATTTGCCGCCTCCGGCTGGGCCTTTGCACGCGGCTCGACCGGCTCTATAAGGGCACGCACTGCGGCGATCGAGGCGGCCACCGAGACGCCCGCCCGCATCGCGATCCTCTTCGCCGGACTGCTGGATGCACTGGCGGGACGGCGCATCTGGATCGCAGCGCTAAAATCCATCGGAGACGGTTCAGATGACGATGCCCGCTTCCAGCGAGACCGTCGTGGCAGTTCCTGACGCGGGCCCTCGCGTGCCTGCCCGGCGCGACGTGTCCGTCGTCATCCCGTGCAAGAACGAGGCCGAGAACCTGCCCGAACTGATCGCTGAGATCGCGGCCGCGCTCGACGGGCGCGACTTCGAGATCATCGTGGTCGATGACGGTTCGACCGATACGACGCCCTCCGTCGTGCAGAAGCTGATGCAGACCCGTCCGTGGCTTCGGCTGCTGCGGGACACGCGATCGAGCGGGCAGAGCGCCGCCGTTCGCACCGGCCTGCTGGCGGCGCGTGGCGACGTCGTGCTGACGATCGACGGCGACGGCCAGAACAATCCCGAGTTCATGCCGGCGATGCTGGACGCGCTCCAGAAGAGTGGTCCCGATACGGCCCTCGTGGCCGGCCAGCGCCTGAAACGCACGGATTCCGGCGCCAAGCGCCTGGCCTCACGTTTCGCCAATCGCCTGCGCGGCTCGATCCTGAAGGACGGCACGCGGGATTCCGGCTGCGGCCTCAAGGCCGTGCGGCGGCACGTCTTTCTGCTCTTTCCCTATTTCGACGGCTGGCACCGCTATCTGCCGGCGCTCGCGATCCGCGAGGGCTACAAGGTCGCGCATGTCGACGTGGTCGACCGCAACCGCCGTCACGGAACTTCGAAATACGGCATCATGGATCGCGCGCTCGTCGGTGCGTTGGATCTGTTCGGTGTCTGGTGGCTTATCAGGCGGCGGAAGAACATCCCGGCGCCGACGGAGGTGAATATCGATGGCCGGTAATCTCTTGGGCGCCATCGGCGACTGGCTGCACCACGTCTTCGTGGAGCAGTTCGACGTCTGGATCCTGCTTGGCTTCGTGGCGCAGGCCATGTTCACCATGCGCTTCGTCGTGCAGTGGATCGCCAGCGAGCGCGCCAAGCGCAGCGTCGTGCCCGCCGCGTTCTGGACCTTCTCGATCCTCGGCGGCGGACTGCTGCTGGTCTATGCGATCTACCGCAAGGACCCGGTCTTCATCGCCGGGCAGGCGGCAGGCCTGTTCATCTATTTCCGCAATGCGTGGTTCATCCTGCGCGAGCGGAAAGAGGCCCGGGAGAACGGCGCCGTCAGCTGAGATTGCTGACGCGCGCGAAGCTCGCTTCGAGGTCCGCGATCAGGTCGGCGGAATCCTCCAGGCCGATCTGCAGGCGGATGATGTGATCCTCTGCCGGCCAGGGGGCTGCCGTGCGGCGCGGGCGGCCGATGATGGCGAGGCTCTCGAAGCCGCCCCATGAATAGCCAAGGCCAAACAGGCGCAGGCCGTCGAGGAATGCCTTGACCTTGTCGAGGCTCCAGCCGTCCGGAATGACGCCGAAGAGACCGCTCGATCCGGTCATGTCGCGCTTCCAGATCGCATGGCTCGGATCGGAAGCAAGCCCCGGGTGCATGACGCGCTTCACCTCGGCCCGCGCCTCCAGCCAGCTTGCGATCTCAAGGCCGGACTGCATTTGCTTGTCGAGGCGCACGCCCATGGTGCGGATGCCGCGAAGCGTCAGGTAGATGTCGTCGGGGCCAACGCAGATGCCGAGCGTGCCGTGCGTCTCAATCAGCATCGGCCAGGCGCGCGCATTGGCAGCGATGGTCCCAATCATGACGTCGGAATGGCCGCAGAGATATTTGGTGCCGGCGATGATGGCGAGGTCGACGCCGTGTTCAAGCGGCTTGAAGAAGTAGGGCGTGGCCCAGGTGTTGTCGGCGAGCACCAAGGCGTCGCGCGCGTGGGCGACCTTGGCGATCGCCGGAATGTCGGACACCTCGAAGGTCAGCGAGCCCGGGCTTTCGAGATAGACCGCGCGGGTGTTCGGCTGGAACAGCTTGGCAATGTCGGCGCCGATATCCGGGGCGAAGAACGTCGTCTCGATACCCATGCGCTTCAGAACGGTGTTCGCCACCTGGCGGGCCGGGTCGTAGACGTTGTCGGCCATCAGCAGGTGGTCACCGGACCGCAGGACCGACAGGAGCGCGGTCGAGACGGCCGAGAGGCCCGATGGGCAGAGGACGCTGCCTTCGGCACCCTCCATCTCCGACATCGTCGCCTCGAGCGCCTCGATGGTCGGCGTTCCGCGCCGGCCATAGGTGTAGCGCTGCTGGCCGCTCAGGAGGTCGTCCGAGGTTTCAAACAGCACGGTCGACGCATGCACGACGGGCGGATTGACGAACGGGCCGGTGATGGCGTGGTCGCGGCCGCTGCGCACCAGGCGCGTCAGGGGCTTTTCACCGGCGTGGGCATTGTCATTCCGAGACATGGGAACTCCGAAGCGGGCAAAGTTGACGGGGGCCCGGAACAGCGTTCCGTGCAGGCGCACCAAGCCGAAACCTTTGCCGGAACAAGGGTCTGTCACTGGAACAGCGCCCCCTTGACCCGCTTGGCATAATGCCATGTGATGCATGGGTCAATTCAGGCTGGGACCAGCGAAGCGCCAGCACGGCCATGATGGCCGGCGGCCGACCCAAGACGAGAGGACAGTGAACGCGCTATCCAACTCGGTCGAGTGGAGTTCGCGAAGATCTCGAAAAGAGACGATGCTGCCACAGGCTGATACGACGGACATTCCAGGGGAAAAAAGGCTGCACGATGTACAGGACGATCGCATCTATACTGGCCGGCGCTGCCATGGCCGTGACGAGCTTTGCAAGCGCCGGGGCCGGGACGCTCGAAGACGTCAAAGCCAAGGGCTTTGTTCAGTGCGGCGCCAATGGCGGCAATCTGATCGGATTTGGCGCCACTGACGAGAATGGCGCATGGACGGGCATCGACGTCGACTTCTGTCGTGCCATCGCCGCAGCCATCTTCAATGACCCGACCAAGGTCAAGTTCACGCCGCTCAACGCCAAGGAGCGCTTCACGGCGCTGCAATCCGGCGAAGTCGACGTGCTCTCGCGCAACACCACCTGGACCATGTCGCGCGACAGCTCGCTCGGACTCCAGTTCGTCGGCGTCACCTATTATGACGGCCAGGGCTTCATGGTCCGCAAGTCGCTCGGCGTGTCGTCGGCGCTCGAACTCTCGGGCGCCAAGGTCTGCACCCAGACCGGCACCACCACCGAGCTGAACCTCGCCGACTTCTTCCGCTCCCACAACATGCCTTACGAGGTCGTGGCCTACGAGAAGAACGAGGAAGTGCTGCAGGCCTACGAGGCCGGCCGCTGCGACGCCTACACGACCGATGCTTCCGGCCTCTATGCCGAGCGCCTGAAGCTGACCGCGCCGGACGATCATATGATCCTGCCGGAGATCATCTCGAAGGAGCCGCTTGGCCCGGCCGTGCGCCAGGGCGACGACAAGTGGTTCACGCTGGTGAAGTGGACGCTGTTCGCGCTGCTGAACGCCGAGGAGCTCGGCCTGACCAAGGCGAACATCGACGAGAAGAAGACCTCGGACAATCCCGAGATCAAGCGCTTCCTCGGCATCGAGGGCGACTTCGGCCAGGCGATCGGCCTGTCGAGCGACTGGGCCTACAACGTGATCAAGCAGATGGGCAATTATGGCGAGATCTTCGACGCCAATATCGGCCCCTCGACCCAGCTCGGCATCGCCCGCGGCCTGAACAATCTCTGGTCGAAGGGCGGCATCCAGTACGCGCCGCCGATCCGCTGATTTCATGGCATCCAACCACGGGCGGCCCGGCCGCCCGTGGCATCGCCGCGTTTGACGGACGCCAAGATCCGGAACGCAGGCGGTGAGGGGAAGCTGGCCGGCAATGCCAAGGCCCGGCCGATCAAGGGGAAAATCGTTTGACCGACAGAGGCGCGGCGTCCGCAGGGGGACGCATGGCATCCCTCCTCAACAATCCGACGGTCCGGGGCATCGCATTTCAGATTGTCTTTGTTCTCGTCCTCGGATGGCTGGTCTGGGACATTATCGACAACACCGCCCGCAATCTTCAGAAGGCCAACATCGCGGCGGGCTACGGATTTCTCGATCGCACGGCCGGATTCGGCATCATCCAGCGGATGATCGACTACACCGAGGCCTCGTCCTATGGACGCGCGCTTCTGGTCGGCCTGCTGAACACGCTGGTCGTGGCCGGGCTCGGCATCGTCTTCGCCACAATTCTGGGCTTCATCGTCGGCGTCGCGCGGCTTTCCTCCAACTGGCTCATCTCGCGGACGGCGACGGCCTTCGTCGAGATCCTGCGCAACATCCCGCTGCTGCTGCAGCTGTTCTTCTGGTACTTCGTCGTCCTGCGCAATCTACCCGGCATGCGCGAGCGGATGACGCTGATCCACGGCATCGACCTCAACATCGGCGGGTTGCACGTGCCGAGGCTTGTGCCCGGCGAAGGGCTCTGGCTCGTCGCGGCCGCCATACCGGCGGCGATCGCAGCCACTGCTTTCGTGACGAACTGGGGCCACGAACGCCAGGACCGGACGGGAGATCGTCCTCCCATCGGCACGATCAACCTCGCGCTGATCATCGGCCTGCCGGTCGTCGCGTTCTTCATCGCAGGCCGGCCGCTCGGCGTCGACTTCCCCGTCTTCAACGAGACGGGGCCGCTGCTGCGGCGCGGCTTCCAGGCCGGAACCGGCCTGACGATCATCCCCGAGTTCATCGGCCTGCTGCTGGCGCTTTCGCTCTATACCGCGACCTACATCGCGGAGGTGGTCCGCTCCGGCATCCAAGCCGTCAGCAAGGGCCAGACCGAGGCGGCGCATTCGCTCGGGCTGCGTGCCGGTCCGACCCTGCGCCTGGTCGTGCTGCCGCAGGCGATGCGCATCATCATTCCCCCGCTGACCAACCAGTATCTGAACCTCACCAAGAACTCGTCGCTCGCCGTCGCGATCGCCTATCCGGATCTCGTGGCGGTCGGCGGGACGGTGCTGAACCAGACCGGTCAGGCGGTGGAGATCGTCAGCATCTGGATGCTGTTCTACCTGGGCCTCAGCGTCCTGACGTCTGCCGTCATGGGCTATTTCAACAAGCGCGCTGCGCTGATCGAGCGGTGAGGAGGGGCCATGAACGCACCAGCCAACAGCTTCGTCCGCAACGCCTTGATCGAACCGCAGGCGGCGCCCCGCAACACGGTCGGCATCACCGGATGGATGCGGCAAAACCTGTTCTCGTCGCCGCTCAACGGCGTCATGACGGTCCTGATCCTGGCGTTCATCGTCTGGATGGTGACGCCGTTCATCCGCTTCACGCTCGTCAACGCCGTCTGGGAGGGAGCCGATCGCAGCGCCTGCGCCACCGCGACGGGGGCATGCTGGGCCTATGTGAAGGCCTATCTGCCGCAGTTCGTCTACGGCCGGTATCCGGCCGCCGAGCGCTGGCGGGTGGACATCGTGTTCCTGCTGCTGGTCGTCGGGCTCGTCCCGATGCTGATCCCGCGCGTGCCGTACAAGCGGCTGAACGCGCTGTTCCTGATCGGCGTCTTTCCCATCGTCGCGTTCATCCTGCTGACGGGCGGCCATGTCCGGCTGGCGGGAAACCTGATCCCCTCCAGCCTGATGGCGCCGTCGCCGCTGCGCTTCGCCGTGCAGTACGCCATCATCGCCGCGCTGATCATCGGCGGGCTCGCGCTGTTCGCGAAGCTGGCCGAACGGCCGGTGAAGGGCTCCGGCACGACCGCGTCGATCATCCTTGGATATATCGCGGTGGTCCTGTTCCTGGTCAGTCTCGATTTCGGGCTCGTGCCGGTCGAGACCGCCAATTGGGGCGGCCTCCTCGTGACCCTCGTCGTCGCGATTACGGGCATGGTCGCGGCGCTGCCGCTCGGCATCCTGCTCGCCCTCGGGCGCCGCTCCAACATGCCGGTCGTCAAACTCGCTTCGACGATCTTCATCGAGGTCTGGCGCGGCGTGCCGCTGATCACCGTGCTGTTCATGGCTTCGGTGATGCTGCCGCTCTTCCTGCCGGACGGTGTCACGTTCGACAAGTTGTTGCGGGCCCTCATCGGCGTCGCGCTGTTCCAGGCCGCCTACATGGCGGAGACGATCCGCGGCGGCCTGCAGGCGATCCCCCGCGGCCAGTATGAAGGGGCGATGGCGCTCGGTCTCGGCTACTGGCAGATGATGCGCCAGATCGTCCTGCCGCAGGCCCTGCGGATCTCGATCCCCGGCATCGTCGGATCCTTCATCTCGCTGTTCAAGGACACGACGCTGGTGATCATCATCGGCCTCTATGACTTCCTCGGCCAGATCCAGGCATCCGCCAACGATGCGAAATGGGCATCGCCCGTCACCGGACTGACGGGCTATATTTTCGCAGCTATGGTGTTTTGGGCATTCTGCTTCGCGATGTCGCGCTATGCTGCCTTCACCGAACGACGGCTCGACAGGGGCCGCAGATAGAATTCAAGGGGAAAACACATGTCGGATCCCTCCGTCGCGACCATCGAGGCGCCGCACGTCCCGCCAACAAGCCTCACCGTGTCGTCGACCGATGTCGCCGTGCAGATGGTCGACGTCAACAAGTGGTACGGCGAGTTTCACGTCCTCCGCGACATCAACCTGACCGTCATGCGCGGCGAGCGGATCGTCATCTGCGGCCCGTCTGGTTCCGGGAAGTCGACCCTGATCCGCTGCATCAATCGGCTGGAGGAGCACCAGAAGGGCAAGATCGTCGTCGACGGCAAGGAACTCACCAACGATCTGCGCAAGATCGATGAAGTACGCCGCGAGGTCGGCATGGTGTTCCAGCACTTCAATCTGTTCCCGCACCTGACGATCCTCGAGAACTGCACGCTGGCGCCGATCAACGTCCGCAAGATGCCGAAGCGCGAGGCCGAGGAAATCGCGATGCACTATCTGAGCCGGGTGAAGATCCCGGAGCAGGCGAACAAATATCCGGGCCAGCTTTCCGGCGGCCAGCAGCAGCGCGTGGCGATCGCCCGCTCGCTCTGCATGAACCCGCGCGTGATGCTCTTCGACGAACCGACCTCGGCGCTCGATCCGGAGATGATCAAGGAAGTGCTCGACGTCATGGTCGGCCTGGCCATGGAGGGTATGACCATGATCTGCGTGACGCACGAAATGGGCTTCGCGCGCCAGGTCGCCAACCGGGTGATCTTCATGGATGGCGGCCAGATCATCGAGCAGAACGACCCGGTCAGCTTCTTCACCAATCCGCAGCATGAGCGGACGAAGCTCTTCCTGAGCCAGATCCTGCACTGAGCGGCTTTCATCCCGGCATAAGAAGAGCCCGGCAGGTGACTGCCGGGCTTTGTCGTTTCTATCAGCGACCCTGCAGGAGCGGGCCGATGTTGCGGATCGTCACGCGGCGGTTCTGCCGTTCCGGCGCTTCGGTCGGGATCTTCAGGTAGCGCTCGCCATAGCCCTGGCTGACGAGCGCGTCGCGCGGAATGTCGAAATAGTCCGCGAGGATGCCCGCGACCGCGGCGGCGCGCCGGTCGGAGAGTTCCAGATTGGCGAGGTCGGTTCCGACCGCGTCCGTATGGCCCTCGATCAGGAACACGGCATAGGGATCCCTGTCGACGACGCGACCGATCGCCCGGCCGATGGCCCGGAGCTTACGAACCTGGTCGTCGGGGACGCGGGCCGAGCCGAACTCGAAAGTGATGGTGTCGATGTCGACACGACGCACCATGTCGCGAACCCGCGGATCGCGGCGGATCTCGTTCATCGAGTACCCACGGTCGATCCGCTGCACCGGCGCCGCGCGGAACGTATCCTCGATCTGCCGCTCGGTCGCGCGGCCGCCGTCGATGAAGCGGCCGTTTGGCCGGTATGGACGGCCATCGCGATAGCCCGGCGGCGGCGGAACTTCACGATCGCCGAAGCCCGGGCCCTCGATGTAGATGTCGCGCTGCGGGGGAGCGTCGCGGTAGTCACGGTAGCGGCCATCGGGATTGTCGGGGCGCGGCGGACGGGCATCGGGACGCGGCCGCGATCCGTCCGGCCGGGCCTGCTCGCCACGCGGCGGGCGTGCCCCCGTTTCGGCTGGGCGGCGCTCCGGAGCCGGCTGTGCCTTGGGAGGCTGCGGCTTGGCGGGTTCCGTCTTCGGAGCCTCAGACTTGGGCGGCTGGGGCTTCGCCGGCTGCGCCTTCGGAGCCTCGCTCGGGCTGGGCTTGCGCTCCGGCGTGGGCTTCGCGTCGTCCGGCTTCTTGGCGCCGGCGGGCGGCTGATACGGCTTCGGTTGAACACCATCCTCGGCCGGCGACCGGGCAGGGCGGCTGTCGGTCGGGCCGGCCTTCGGCGCGGTAGGCGCAGCAGGCTTGGCGGACTGGGCTGGCGGAGCACCGGAATTGTCCTCCGCCGCGCGAAGGTTCTGCATGGCCTCCGAGACACCACGGCGAGCCGCGCGGACGTCGCCGCCGGTTTCCTCGGCCTGTTGCAGCGACTGCTGCGCCTGTTCGAGCAGTTCACGGGCCCGCTGGACACGGTCCTCCGCTGCCTGCGCCACGACGATCCGAGCCTCGGGCTGTCGCGCCTCGGCGAGCGCCACGTGGGCGCTTCCGAACAGGGTCGGGATGGCAACCGATGAAAGCAGAAGGAGCTGGGTGAGCTTCATGGTCTTCCTGCAGCTGGGCCTCAGCAGGCCATTGTCCGTGACGGATCCGGTAGGCGTCCGAATGCGCCTGTTGCATGCCGATCAAATGCGGCATCCGTGAGGGACATATGCCTTGAAGGCCGCTGAACGGCGGCTGAATGCGCTGTTCAGGCTCCAGCCCACAAGGCGTACTCTGTCGACGGACGGTGCCGCCGGCCGAGCGAGACATCTACTTGGGATCGGCTCGGGAGTACCAGCACGGCGGCCCGCTGGCGCGGCGGCTCCGGCTACTCCGCTGGTCCCGTCGCGACCGGTGCATCCTGCGCGCCACCCCATTCGGCCCAGGAGCCGTCATAGAGCGCGACATTGCGTGCGCCGATGGTCTCCAGGCCCAATGCCAGAATCGCGGCGGTCACGCCGGAGCCGCAACTGGTGACGATGGGCTTGTTCGGATCCACGCCAGCGGCCGCGAACGCTGCCTCTATCTCGGCATCGCTCCGAAGTCGGCCATCGGCGACGAGCGTACCCGACGGGACGTTGCGACTGCCGGGCATATGGCCCGAGCGCAGGCCCGGCCGTGGCTCCGGCGCCTCGCCACGGAAACGCTCGCCGGACCGGGCATCGACGACGGTCGCGCTGCCGGTGGCGACGATGTTCCTGACCTCGGCGATCGATCGCACGGCGGCGGCATTGAGCTTCGCCGCAAACATCTTCGGCGCGGGCTTCGGCTCACCGGATTCGACCGGCCGACCGTCGGCGATCCATTGCGGGAAACCGCCCTCCAGGATGCGGACGTCGGGTGCGCCCATGGTGCGGAACGTCCAGCGGACGCGCGGCGCGGAGAACAGGCCGGCGCCGTCATAGACGACAATCGTTTGCTTGTCCGAGATGCCGAGGGCGCCGACCGCGCGGGCGAACTCTTCCGGTGCCGGCAGCATGTGCGGCAGGCCGGAGCTGGTATCGGCGACCTTGTCGAGATTGAAGAAGACCGCGCCGGGGATGTGCGCCTTGCGGTATTCCGCCTCGGCGTCGCGGTTCTCCGTCGGCAGGTACCACGACCCGTCGATGATGGCGACGGCCGGATCATCCAGATGGACGGCGAGCCAATCGGTCGAAACGAAGGTGGTGGAACGGTCGGTCATGTCCGTCTCCGGTATGCGTATGCTGAATGCGGGATTTGGTTTCAGGCGAAGCGGATGCGCACGCGGCGATTCTGCTTGCCCTTGTTCTCGATCTTGGCGACGACCAGCGGCCCGATCTCGGCCGTCGACTGCACATGCGTGCCGCCGCAGGGCTGCAAATCGATGTTGCCGATGCGGACGAGACGGACGCGGCCGCTGCCCATCGGCGGCATGACGCTCATCGTCTTGACGAGACCGGGATTGGCCAGGAGCTCCTCATCGGAGATCCACTCCGTCGAAACGGCATGGTCCGCGACGGCAAGCGCATTCAGCCTCTCCTCGATCGCCTCCTTGGCGGGCACGGTGCCGTCGATGTCAAAGTCGAGATGGCCCTCCTCGGCGCCGATGCGACCGCCGGAGACGGGGAAGGGCAGGGCCACTGTCAGCAGATGAAGCCCGGTATGGATGCGCATGTGGCGATGGCGCGTCGCCCAGTCGAGATGCTGGATGACCGTTTCGCCGGGAACCGGCAGCGCCGATCCTTCGGCCGGCACATGCACGATCTCGCTCTTGCGGTCGCCATAGACGGTAGTCGCGATCTTGATCATCGAGCCGTCCGAGCGCTCGATCGTACCGATGTCGCCGGGCTGGCCGCCGCCCGTCGCATAAAACACGGTGCGGTCGAGGAGGATGCCGCCCCGCTCGTTGATGCCGACGACCTTGGCTTCAGCGGTCGAAAGATAGGGATCGTCGCGGAAGAGCAAGGTCGTCTCGGCCATGGTCACGCCTTTTCGTAAGGGATCTCGATCTCGGTCCGGCGTTCCAGCCAGCCAGGCACCGGAAGTCCTTTGTCGCGCAGGAACGCCGGATTGAACAGCTTCGATTGATAGCGCGTGCCGTAATCGCAAAGGATCGTCACGATCGTATGGCCGGGGCCCAGCTCCCTGGCGAGATGGATCGCTCCGGCGATGTTGATGCCCGACGAGCCACCGAGGCAGAGCCCCTCGTGTTCGGCGAGTTCGAAGACGACCTCGAGCGCCTCGGCATCGGTGATCTGATAGGCCCGATCGACGGGCGCGCCCTCGAGATTGGCCGTGATCCGGCCCTGGCCGATGCCCTCGGTGATGGAGGAGCCCTCCGCCTTGAGCACGCCGGTCGTGTAGTAGCTGAAGAGCGCGGCGCCGAGCGGATCGGCGAGCGCTATCTGGATATCGGGATTGCGCTCCTTCAGCGCGATCCCCACGCCGGCGAGCGTGCCGCCAGAGCCGACGGCGGAGACGAAACCGTCGACCTTGCCGTCCGTCTGTGACCAGATCTCCGGGCCCGTCGTGTCGATATGGGCCTGGCGATTGGCGACATTGTCGAACTGGTTGGCCCAGATCGCGCCGTTCGGTTCGGTCTTCGCCAGCTGCGCGGCGAGGCGACCGGAGAGCTTCACGTAGTTGTTCGGATCCCGATACGGGACGGCCGGAACCTCGATCAGCGTCGCGCCGGCAAGGCGCAAAGCATCCTTCTTCTCCTGCGACTGCGTCTCGGGAATGACGATGACCGTCTTGAAGCCTAGCGCGCTGGCGACAAGCGCGAGGCCGATGCCGGTGTTGCCCGCGGTGCCCTCGACGATCGTGCCGCCGGGTCGCAGCTGCCCCTTGGCGATCGCGTCCTGGATGATGAACAGGGCGGCGCGATCCTTGACCGACTGGCCCGGATTCATGAATTCGGCCTTGCCCAGAATCTCGCAGCCCGTTTCCTCGGAGGCGCGGCGCAGGCGGATCAGCGGCGTATTGCCGATGGCTTCGACGACGGAGGGAAAGACGGCCATGATTGCTTTCTGGGATGTGTGAAGAGGAGGCTAGCTGGCCCAGAGACTGGCTTCAAGGCACTCGCTTCGCAAAGCACCGTTCCACGTCGCTCCCATGTGGAGCGGAATAGAATTTCCTCGAAGTCACGTTCCCTGCAAAATCAGTCCAGATCGTCTGCCCGCATGTGCCCGAAGGCTGCGAGCGCGCGTTCGCGCGTGGCGGCGAGGTCGACGACCGGGGCGGGGTAGCCCGGCGCGCCTCCGGCCTTCCAGGGCGCATGGATCAGCTTGTCCGGAAGCGAGGCCAGCTCGGGCACATGGCGACGGACATAGCGACCGTCCGGATCGAACTTCTCTCCCTGCAGCACCGGATTGAAGATGCGGAAATAGGGCGCGGCGTCGGCGCCGGAACCCGCGACCCACTGCCAGCTGGCCGGATTGTTCGCTGGGTCGGCATCGACCAGCGTATCCCAGAACCAAGCTTCCCCAATCCGCCAGTCGACCAGCAGGTTCTTGACGAGGAACGACGCCACGATCATCCGGACGCGGTTGTGCATCCATCCGGTCTGCCAGAGTTCGCGCATGCCGGCGTCGATGATCGGAATGCCGGTACGGCCCTGCTGCCACGCCGAAAGCGCCACGTCGTCGACCGGCGGCCAGGGAAAAGCGTCGAAGCGCGGCTGGAAATTGCGGGTCGCAAGGTCGGGCTGGTGGAACAGCAGGTGCCACGAGAATTCGCGCCAGCCGATCTCCGAGCGGAACTTGTCGATGTCGGCGAGGTCGATCCCCGGGAGCTCGGGCGCGACGCGCTGCCAGAGCTGGAACGGGCTCACTTCGCCGAAGCGCAGATGCGGCGACAGGCGCGACGAGGCTTCCGCGGCGGGCTGGTCGCGCTCGGCGGCATAGCGCTGGAGACGGGAAGTGACGAACGTCGCGAGCCTTTCGTGAGCGCTGGCTTCGCCGGGGTGCCAGGTGTCACGCAGTCCCGCCGCCCAGTCCGGCTTGGTCGGCAGCAGCGACCAGTCGTCGAGCGCGTCCGAGGCGAGGCCGTCTATCGGCGGCGGCATGTCCGACGGCGCATTGAGCGGCGCACGCGGCGGGCCGAGCTCTCGGCAGGCCTTCCAGAACGGCGTGTAGACGCGGAACGGATCGCCGGCCTTGGTCCGCACGATCCAGGGTTCGAACAGCAGGTTGGCCTGGAAGCTTTCGACGCGAACGTCAGCCGCCTTGAGGCGGGCCTTGAGCGCGGCGTCGACGGCGCGCTCGCCGCCGCCGTAGCGCCGGTTCCAGAAGAGGCTTTCCGCGCCGGTTTCCGCGACAAGCGCGGGGATCACGTCCTCGGCCGGGCCATGGCGTAGGATCAGAACCTGTCCCTTGTCGGCAAGCGATTGCGACAGGGCCGCGAGCGAATGGTGCAGCCACCATCTTGCCGCGCCGCCGAGCGGCCGGATGCCCTCGCTGATCTGGTCGAGCGTATAGACGATGACGAGCGGAGCCCTGCGCTCGGCCGCGTCGCGGCAACCTGCGACAAGGGCAGGATTGTCGGCGAGGCGCAGGTCGTCGCGAAGCCAGACGAGGGCCGGTTTCGGCGCCATGAGCGCTTATTCGGCCGGGGCGAGGCGTGCCCGCGCCGGCACGATGCGCGCCCAGGCCGGGCGCTCGAACAGGAATCGGAAGCGTGTCCCACGCACGAGCCATTCCAGCACCAGCGGCGCGATGACGCCGGCGGCGGTGACGATCAGCGCGATCGTACCGAGATCCGAAATCAGGCCGGTCTTCAGCAATACTGCGCGGGTCGCCGCCATGGGCAGGAAGAAGGCGAGGTAGATGGCGATCGAGTGCTCGCCGCAATAGCGCAGCGGCGCCATCAGGTCCGCCTTGGAGAGCAGGGCCGAGAAGGCGATGACGGCGCAGGCGCCGAGAATGCCGAGGCCAAGCCCGATGAAGGGCAGTTCGGAATAGCCGTGGAAGACGGCGAGCCCGTTGACGAGGGCCCAGGCGAGCAGCCCGAGCGCGGCCGGGAGCGGACGGGCGATCACGGCGGCCGCCAGACGGAAGATCTGCGGCGCGAGTGCATAGCCCGCATAGAAATAGACGAAGCGCGCGGCGAACTCGTCCGGGATCACCCAACCCGTGTGGATCGGCGCGATCTCCAGCGCCGCCCCGACGAGCAGGACGATCCAGGCGGGGACGCGACGCAGCAGCTTGGCCACGGCGAAGAAGATCGGCAGCAGATAGATGAACCAGAGCGTTCCGAACGGTTCGACGAAGGCGAGCAGGAACTGGCCGAGCGCGCCGCCGACGCCCATTTCCGCCGCCATGCCGGGCGCCTTGAAGACGAACTGGATGACGAGCCAGAGCACGTAGAAATAGGCGAAGTGGACGATCTTCTTGTCGGCATAGCTGCGCCAGTCGCGATCGATGACGCGCGACAGGAACAGGCCGGAAATGAGGAAGAAGTCGGGCATCCGGAACGGCTTGGCGAAGGCGACGAGATAACCCATCCAGCTCTCCGCGCCGGCCGCCTTTTCGACGCCCAAGGTCGAATGCATCATCACCACCATGATGATGCAGAAGCCCTTGGCGTAGTCGACCCAGTCGATGCGCGCGCTCCCGGCCATCGTCTCCCGTTCCAGTCCCGTCGTGTCCGATCCTGCGCCGGCGGGCGCAGCAGTCTCATTCTCGGGGCGCGCGAGAGATTCCCGCGCGCCGTGCTCATGCCGGATTAGTTGAGGCCGCGCTGCGCCGCGCAGTTCTTCGCGACGGCGACTTCGATCAGCGCGATGCGCTCGCCGCGAACGCGGGCCATGAAATCGTCGTAGGAGGGATTGGGCGTCCGGATGCCGAGCAGGATGAACTGCAGCGTCGGGTTGCGACGCAGTTCGTCCCAGCTGTTGTTGCTGCTGGAGATCGGGACGTTGAGCGCCTGGATGCGCGAGGCGATCTCGTCGCAGGAGAGCTTGCGGAACTGGCCGGAATCGACGGGATCGATGCGCTCCGACTGGGCGACGGCGATGGACGCACTGGCCATGAGGCCAAGTCCGGCCAGAACGATCATCAGACTGCGCTTCATCATGCTCTCCTGTCGTCAATGCCGCGCTGCGGTTGCAGCGACTATAGACCGTCGCCGTCCGCATTGCATCGCGGCGATGCCGGCCAGACGGCGCTTCCCTGTCGCAGGGCCGGCAAACCCGTGAACATGGTTACTCAACCGCCCAGCGTGGCGGCCTCCGCTTCGGCGAGCGGCGCGGGACGCACGTTGCGCTCGAGGAGATCGACAGCGACACCCGAGACCGAGGATTCGAGCATGCCCTCGAGGACTTCGAGCACATGCAGCGCGAGGGCTCCCGAGGCCCGCGCCGGCCGGCCCTCCGCCAGCGCCCGGGCCAGTTCCGCGACGCCCAGCATGCGGTAGTTGGCTCGATCCGGCGCGTCGTAGGGCCAGTTAAGCCGGCCATGCAAGTCGGCAGCCGTCGACTGCTCCTGCCACGGCGCGCCACTGCGACTGAGTGAGACCGAGCCGCCAAACGTGTCGGGGTCGGGCAGGCGCAGCGATCCCTCCGTGCCGTGCAACTCGATCGGATGGTTGCCATGCCGGAAAACATCCCAGCTCATGACGGCGACGACGGTCGCGCCGGAGGCGAATTCGAGGAGCGCCGTGACGGTGGTCGGCGTGCCGACGGAAAACCGCGTGCCACAAGACGGTCCCGGCGCGGTGATCAGGCGTTCCGGCTCACCGGTGACGTTCATCGCCATGACGCGCCGGGCGGGGCCGAGCAGGTTGACCAGCATGGTGATGTAGTAGGGGCCCATGTCCAGCACCGGGCCGCCGCCGGGCTGGTAGTAGAATTGCGGGCTCGGGTGCCAGTGCTCCATGCCGCGCGTCATCATGAAGGCGGTGCCGGTGACGACCTTGCCGATCGCGCCTTCGTCCATCAGCCGCCGAGCCAGGCGGCCCGCCGCGCCGAGAAAGGTGTCGGGCGCCGAGCCGATTGATAGGCCGCGCCGGTCTGCTTCCTCGACCAGCTGCCGGCCGAGCGCCGCGGTTGCCGCCAGCGGCTTCTCGGTGAAGACATGCTTGCCGGCCGAAAGCGCCGCCATCGAGACGTCGAAATGCGCGTTGGGGACCGTGAGGTTCAGGACGAGATCTATGTCGTCGGCAGCGAGCAGCGCATTGATGGAGGTCGCTCGGATCCCGAACTCCTCGGCGCGCCGTTCGGCTGCCTCGATGGAAATGTCGGCACAGGCGCGGATCTCGACGCCGGGAAACAGTTCGGCGTTACGCAGATAGGTGCCCGCGATGTTGCCGCAGCCGATGACGCCGATTCCGAGCTTCGCCATTCCAATCCCCTCGTTGCGCGCATTTGTGCATATTTATGCATCGACATGCTTGACGATCCCCGGCAAAGCGGCAAGGCTCTTTGAGGAATTTCGCGTCGACGAGTGTTTCGCCTCGGACCAATCGCTTCGGAACAGCGCATCATGCCGCAGATCGGCTGCCAGACCTACACCTGGGAAATGCTCGGCGATGACTGGTTCGGCACTCCCGACGATCTGGTCGCGGCAATCGCGGCGGCCGGCTATGCCGGTATCGAGATCACCGATCACATGATCGGCGGCTATGCGGGACGGCCTGCGGAATTCGGGACGCTCCTCGCATCGCATGGCCTGGAGCTGGTGGCGTTCGCCTGCGCCAGCGACAGCGGCTACACCGAGCCCGGCCGCAGGGCGTCCGATCTCGCCATGATCGACCGCACGCTTGATTTCGTCGCGGCCTTTCCCGGCGCCACGCTGTCGCTCGGCAGCGCGACTGTCATGTCGCCCGGACCGCGTGAAGTGAAATTCGACGCGGCCGCGGATCTCTACAACGCCGCCGGCGAGCTCGGCCGCAGGGCCGGTGTTCCTGTCGCCGTGCATCCGAGCTCGCATCACGGCACGCTGCTCTTCGATCGCGCCGACTATGACGCGCTGTTTTCCCGGCTCGATCCCGACCTCGTCCGTTGGGTGCCCGATACGGGGCACATCCTGCGCGGCGGCATGGACATCCTCGATACGATCCGGACCTATCGCGACCGCATCCGCTACCTGCATCTGAAGGATGTCGACGCGAATGGCCGCTGGCGCATGCTGGACGAGGGCGTGTGTGACGTCCGCGCCGTGGTGGACGTCGTCGCGGCGAGCCCGAATTTCAACGGCTGGCTGGTGCTCGAGGAGGAGTCCGAGGAGGCCGCCGCCGACCCGGCCGCCGCCGTCCGGGCCAACCGGGAAACGCTCCGGGCGCTCGTCGCCTGAAACCACAAGAGGACATCCGATGATCAAGAAGGACGCACGCAGGCTGCGGGTCGGGGTTCTGGGCGCCGGCCCGATTGCCCAGTTTGCGCATCTCGAATCCTGCGTGAAGGCGCGCAACGCCGATCTCTATGCGATCTGCGACGCCGCGCCGGACCTGCTCGCCCGCATGGCGGCGACTTACGAGCCGAGCAAGGCCTACAGCGATTACCAGGCGATGCTGGACGACCCCGAGGTCGAGGCGGTGATCGTCGCGATCTCCGACAGCTTCCATGTCTCGATGGCGATCCGCGCGCTGGAGGCGGGCAAGCACGTGCTCTGCGAGAAGCCGCTCGGCACCTCGGTCGAGGAGGTCGAGGCGCTGAAGCAGGTGGTCGAACTGACCGGGCTGACGCTTCAGGTCGGCCACATGAAGCGCTTCGATCCCGGCATCGAGGCGGCGCGCGACTTCGTCCGCGACGAGATCGGCGAGTTGCTGGCGCTCAAGGCCTGGTATTGCGACAGCACCCACCGCTACACCATGACCGACGCCGTGCAGCCGCTGCCGATCACGAGCAAGCTGGCCATGAAGCCGAGCGGCGATCCGAAGGCGGATCTCCGGCGCTATTTCATGCTCGCCCACGGCAGCCATCTCGTCGATACCGCGCGCTTCCTCTGCGGCGAGATCACCGCGGTGCGGGCGCGCCTTTCCGAGCGCTTCGGCGCCTATAGCTGGTTCGTCGAGACGAGCTTCGCCAACGGCACGCTCGGCCATCTGGACCTCACCGTCGCGGTGCGCATGGACTGGTTCGAGGGATTCCAGCTCTATGGCGAGAACGGCAGCGTGATCGCGAAAACCTATAACCCCTGGTACTTCAAATCGAGCGACGTCGAGATCTTCTCCGAGAAGGATGCGAGCTATCGTCGGCCGCTCGGTGCCGACGGTCACTTCTTCCGTCGTCAGTTGGAAGGCTTCGCCGACACGATCCTCACCGGCGCGCCGCAGCGGGGCGCCGACATTCATGACGGCCTCGCCTCGGTGCGAGCCATGGCGGCGATCGCCGAGTCGGCGCGGACCGGCGAGACGATCAGCGTGCCCGACATGACGGGAGCGGTCTGATGCAGCTCGGCATCTTCGCCAAGACGTTTCCTGGTAGCGTTCCGTTAACCGTTTTGAGCGCGGTGAAGGCCGCCGGCTATGGCGTGGCGCAGTTCAACATGGCCTGCGCCGGATTGCCGGCCATGCCGGATGAAATCCCGGCCGACACCCTCGCGGCGATCCGCGCGGCGGTCGCCGAAACCGACGTCGCGATCACGGCGCTGTCGGGCACCTACAACATGATCCATCCCGACAAGGCCGTCCGGGAGACGGGCCTCAGGCGGCTCGGCGTCATGCTTGAGGCGGCGCGGGCGCTCGACGTGCCGCTGGTCACGCTCTGCACGGGTACGCGCGATCCCGTCGACCAGTGGGCGCACCATCCCGACAATGCGACGCCGGAGGCCTGGGCGGACCTCCTCACCGAGATGGAGAAGGCCGTCGCGCTGGCGGATAAGGCCGGCGTCGATCTCGGCATCGAGCCCGAGCAGGCGAATGTCGTCACCTCGGCCGAGGATGGCAGGCGGCTGGTGGCGGCGATCGGCTCGGAGCGGATCCGCTTCGTGCTCGATCCCGCCAACCTGTTCGAGATCACCGACCGCGACACGGCGCGCAGGGTCGTCGCCGATGCGGTCGAACGGCTCGCTGGCCGCATCGCCATGGCGCATGCCAAGGACCGCAAGGCCGATGGCAGCTTCGCCACCGCCGGCACCGGCGTCGTCGATTTCCCGGATTTCTTCGAGCGCCTGCGCCAGGCGGGCTTCGACGGCCCGGTGGTGACGCACGGCCTCTCCGCCGAGGAGGCGCCCGGCGTCGCCCGCTATCTCGCCGGATTGCTCGCGCCATGACGGAGTTGACCCTCCGCCGGGATGATGCCGAACTCCATGTTTTCGATAGTGGCACCGGTTTTCCGGTCGTGTTCCAGCACGGCCTCGGCGGCGATGGCGGGCAGGTCGCGGAGAACTTTCCGGATGATCCGGCGTTTCGCCGCCTCACCGTCGAGTGCCGCGCCCAGGGACGTTCGACGCCGGGCAGCATCCGACCGTTCTCGATCGCGATGTTCGCCGACGACGTCCTCGCCGCCTGCGACGCGCGCGGCATCGACCGCTTTATCGTCGGCGGCATCTCGATGGGCGCGGCGATCGCGCTGCGCATCGCCGCGCGCCATCCCGAACGGGTCGCCGGGCTGGTGCTGGCGCGGCCAGCCTGGCTGTTCGACGCGGGCCCGGGCAACATGCGGCCCTATGGCGAAGTAGCCACCCTGATGCGCGAGCTGCCGCGCGAAGAGGCCCGCGAAGCCTTTTCCCAATCCCCGACGGCTGAAACGCTCCGTCGCGACGCGCCCGACAATCTCGCCTCGCTGCTGAAATTCTTCGACCGGCCGGATCTTGCCGTCACCGCCGACCTGCTCGGCGCCATCGCCGCAGACGGGCCGGGCGTCACCGAGGCGGAGGCGGCGGCGCTGTCTGTGCCGACCCTCGTCATCGGCCACGGCGTCGACCACGCCCATCCGCTTGGCTTTGCACAGCGCCTCGCCGCGACCCTTCCGGGCGCGCGCCTCGTCGAGATCGCGCCGAAGGCGACCGACAAGCCGCGCCACATCACCGAATTCCGCTCCGCGCTGGAGAGCTTCCTGCGCGCTATCCTTCCGACCCGGGAGACCAACCCATGACTACCCCGAACCGGCCCGCCCGCGATTGGCTCGCAGCCTTGCCCCGCGATCGCATGCTCGGCGAATTCTCGCTCTGGTCCGCCGATCTCTGCAACATGGAGCGCGACATCGCGCGCACGGCGCCGCATGTCGATCTCTACCATATCGACGTCGCCGACGGCCGCTTCGCGCCGAGCTTCCTGTTCTTCCCGGATCAGGTCGCCCGCATCCGCGCCATCACCGATCGTCCGCTGCATGTGCACCTGATGGTCGAGGGTGACATCGTGCTGTCGCAGATCCGCCAGTTCGCGGAAGCCGGCGCCGACCTGATCTCGATCCATCCGGAGAACGGTCCGGTCGTCAAGGAGGCGCTGGCTCTGATTCGTGGGCTCGGCGTCGCCGCCGGCCTCGTGCTGCGGCTCGAGACGCCAGTCGAGATCCTGCGCCCGTGGCTCGGCCAGGTCGATTTCGTCACCCTGCTCGGCACGGCGATCGGCGTGAAGGGGCAGGGCCTCTCCGACGACGCCTGCCCGCGCCTGCTGGCCGTCCGCGCCCTGCTGCGCGAGGCCGGCCGCGAGGACGCCGTGCGGCTCGCCGCCGATGGCGGCATCCGCGACAACACGGTGCCGCGCCTTCGCGCCGCCGGCGCCGAGACGGTCGTGCTCGGCTCGCTCGCTTTCGGCGATCCCGACCTCGCCGCCCGCATGGAATGGCTGCACAACCTCCCGGCGCCGGACCTCGCGGCATGACGAAGACCGCGCTCGCGATCGACCTCGGCGGCACCGAGCTGCGCGCGGCGCTCGTGACCGAAAGGGGCGAGGTCGCCGGCTTCGCCGCCACCCCGACCGATGCGCGTGGCGGCCCGGAGGCGGTCATCGCGCAGATGATCGGGCTGGTGGAAAAGGTACGCAGCGCCGTGCCCGAGGCGCGGCCGCGCGGCCTCGGCGTCGGTGCGCCGGGCCCGCTCGATCCGGAAGCGGGCATCGTCGTCGATGCGCCGACGCTATCCGGCTGGCGGAACGTGCCGCTGGTCGCGCTCCTCCAGCAACGCCTGGGCCTCACGGTGAAGCTGGAGAACGACGCCAACGCGGCGGCGCTCGGCGAATGGCGGTTTGGAGCGGGGAGGGGCACCGCGTCGATGGTGTTCGTCACCGTCTCCACCGGCATTGGCGGCGGCGTCATCGTCGACGGCCGTCTGCTGCATGGCCGGCGCGGCCTCGCCGGCGAGATCGGCCACATGGCGATTTCGGATCGCCCCGTGCGCTGCGCCTGCGGCAGCACGGGCTGCTTCGAGGCGCTCGCCTCCGGCACGGCGCTGGCGCGCGAGGCGGCGGAGCGGGTGCGGTCGGGGACGGCTCCAGCCCTCGCGGCGCTCGCCGGCGATGCCCCGGTGACGGCGCGCCATGTCGGCGAGGCGGCGCGCGCCGGCGACGCCGATGCGCTCGCCCTGCTCGATGACGAGGCGCGTTGGCTCGGGGTCGGGCTCACCAATCTGCTTCATGTCTATTCGCCGGAGCGGCTGATCCTCGGCGGCGGCGTCGGCAGCCTGCTGCCGCTGATGCAGGGCACGATCGCCCAGACGATCCGCGAGCGCGCCATGCCGCCATTCCGCGACGTGCCCGTCGTCGCCGCCACCCTCGGCAGCCATGCCGGGCTCGTCGGCGCGGCGAGCCTCGTGCTCTAGGACCCGCCATGAGCATCGACGACTTTCCCCCTGAAGCCGACGCCGCCAGCGCCCTGCCGGCGCTCCGGCACAATCGCCTGCTGCAGTTCCTGCAGGAGCGCGGCCAGGCGACGGTTGCCGAGCTGGTGACACTGCTCGAGGTGTCTCGCGACACCATCCGGCGCGATCTCGTGCTGCTGGAGGCGCGCGGATTGCTGGTCCGCACCCATGGCGGAGCGGTGACGAAGGATCGGTTGGTACGCGTCGACACCACCATGGGTCTGCGCATGGACGAGCACGTCGATGCCAAGCGCCGGATCGGGCAGGCGGCGGCGGAGCTGATCCGTGACGACGAAACGCTGATCCTGAACGGTGGCTCGACCATAGCCTTCTTCGCGGCGGCCCTCGGGGCCCGTCGCAGCCTGACCATCGTCACCAACAACCTGCGTGTCCCGGCCGTACTCCCCGAGACGAGCGTGCAGTCGATCCACATCCTCGGCGGCGCCTACTGGCCGAACTTCCAGGTGACGATTGGCCCGGTCGGCTTCGCGGCGGTGGCCGGCATCCATGCCGACACGGCCGTGATCGGCTGCACCGGCGTCTCGGCCTCCGGCATCTCGATGACCAAGATGGACGAGGCGGCGCACACCGCCGGCATGATCGAGGTCGCAGCGCGAACGATCGTCGTCGCCGACCGGTCCAAGTTCGGCGTCACCGCCTTCGCCGGCGTCGCGCGTCTCGACGCCATCCAGTGCCTCGTCACCGACGCCCCGCCGCCGCCCGATCTCGCCGAGGCGCTGGAGAACGCCGGCGTGCAGGTGGTCGTCTGCGGGTGAGGGGAGCGTTCGTCGAGGCGTGGCAATTGGTGTTTGCCGCTCGACAATGGTTTTCCGCCCGCTGTCCCACACTCGCCGTCGTGTCACCCTCGCCGTCATCCCGGACGCAGCGAAGCGGAGATCCGGGATCCATCTATCCGTGCGCTCAGGCATGAGCGGTTCGCACCTGAAGTCGAGGGACCGCCGATTGCCGGGCCTCCCGACAACCTGCGGAAACGGATCCCGGCTCGGAGGCCGGGATGACGGCGAGGGTGGGAAGAGGCGGTGCGGAACGCGGCGCGGTGCCTCGACGGGGCGGTATCCGCCGTACCTGCGTCGACCTGGATTCCTGCTTTCGCAGGAATGACGGCGGAGGGCGTGAAAAGGGCATCCGCCTGCCCGTCATCAGGGCCTCACCCTCGCCGTCATTCCGGACGCAGCGAAGCGGAGATCCGGGATCCATCCAGCCACCGGTGCGCGCGTGGACGGTCGGGTATTGATATCCGACAGAATTTCCCGCCCGCTGCCAAGCACGCAGCACGATGCGGGGAGCGATCCCATCCATCGGTTGATTGCGCGTCGGATAAGCGGCACCTTGCGACGATTCTAATTTTTGAGTGATCGCAGCAGTGACGTCCTATGAGCCATGGAGCGCGACGCGCGCTTCCGAGATCATCGCCGCCCATGCCGGCCGCGAAGGCCCTACCTTGCCGATCCTGCATGCGATCCAGGAGGCGTTCGGCTTCGTGCCGGAGGCTGCCGTGCCCATGATCGCCGACGCGCTGAACCTTTCGCGCGCCGAGGTCCACGGTGTCGTGACCTTCTACCATGATTTCCGCCGCAAGCCGGGCGGCTGCCATGTGCTGAAGCTCTGCCGGGCCGAGGCCTGCCAGTCGATGGGCGGCGACGCGCTCGCGGCCCGCGCCGAGGCGGCGCTCGGCATCGCGATGGGCGAGACCACGGCCGATGGGCGCGTGACGCTGGAGCCGACCTATTGCCTCGGCCTCTGCGCCACGGCGCCGTCGGCGATGCTCGACGGCAAGCTGGCCGGACGCCTGAACGCGGCCCGCCTCGACCAGCTGCTGGCGGAGACGCAGCGATGAGCACGCGCCTCTACATTCCCGGCGACGCCGCGGCCATCGCGGTTGGCGCGGACGACGTCGCAGCCGACTTCGAGAAGGTGGCGCGGTCGAAGGGCCTGAAGTTCGACATCGTGCGCAACGGTTCGCGCGGCCTGTTCTGGCTGGAACCAATGGTGGAGGTCGAAACGGCTGAGGGGCGCGTGGCCTATGGCCCCGTCGCGGAAGGCGACGTGCCGGCTCTGCTCGACGCGATGCTCGCGGGCGATGCGCACGCCCTGTCGCTCGGTCCAACGGAAGAGATCCCGTGGCTGAAGCGGCAGACGCGGCTGACCTTCGCGCGCTGCGGCATCGTCGATCCACGTTCGCTCGACGACTATCGCGCCCACGGCGGCTTCAAGGGGCTGGAACGGGCGCTGGCGATCGGGCCGGAGGCTGTGATCGAGGAAGTGGTGCAGTCGGGCCTGCGCGGGCGCGGCGGCGCCGGCTTCCCGACCGGCATCAAGTGGCGCACCGTCGCCGCGACGGGGGCGGAGCAGAAATACATCGTCTGCAACGCCGACGAGGGTGACAGCGGAACCTTCGCGGATCGGATGATCCTGGAGGGCGACCCCTTCGCCATGATCGAGGGCATGGCGATCGCAGGCATCGCCGTCGGCGCGACGCGCGGCTATCTCTATATCCGCTCCGAATATCCGCATGCCGTCGCCATGATGGAAGAGGCGATCCGGACCGCCCGCCTGCGCGGCTATCTCGGCGAGGCCATCGCTGGGTCCGGCTACGGCTTCGACCTCGAGGTCCGGGTCGGCGCCGGCGCCTATGTCTGCGGCGAGGAAACGGCGCTGCTCGAAAGCCTGGAAGGCCGTCGCGGCATCGTGCGCGCGAAACCGCCGTTGCCGGCGCACAAGGGCCTGTTCGGCAAGCCGACCGTCGTCAACAACGCGATCTCGCTCGCCACCGTGCCATGGATCCTGGCCGAGGGCGCGGCGGCCTATCGCGATTTCGGCATGGGCCGGTCGCGCGGCACGATGCCGATCCAGATCGCCGGCAATGTGAAGCATGGCGGCCTCTACGAGACGGCGTTCGGCATCACGCTCGGCGAACTGGTGGATGACATCGGCGGCGGCACGGCGAGCGGCCGGCCGGTGCGCGCGGTGCAGGTCGGCGGACCGCTCGGGGCCTATTTCCCGCGCGCGCTGTTCGATACGCCGTTCGACTACGAGGCCTTCGCCGCGAAGGATGGCCTGATCGGCCATGGCGGCCTCGTCGTCTTCGACGACACGGTCGACATGGCGAAGCAGGCGCGTTTCGCCATGGAGTTCTGCGCGCTCGAATCCTGCGGCAAGTGCACGCCCTGCCGCATCGGGTCCACGCGAGGCGTCGAGACGGTCGACAAGATCATCCAGAACGAGGACCGCGCGAAGAACCTCGTCGTGCTGGAAGACCTCTGCCACACGATGAAATTCGGATCGCTCTGTGCACTCGGTGGCTTTACGCCCTATCCTGTCTTGAGTGCGCTCAACCATTTCCCCGAGGACTTTGGCGCTGCCGCGCCGGTCCGCGAAGACGCACGCTAGGAGACGGCCATGTCGCTCATCCACGAGATCGACTACGGCACGCCGCGCTCGACATCGGAAACGATGGTGACCCTCACCATCGACGGCGAGACGCTGACCGTGCCCGAGGGCACCTCGGTCATGCGCGCCGCGATGGAGATGGGGACCGAGATCCCGAAGCTCTGCGCCACCGACATGGTCGACGCCTATGGCTCGTGCCGGCTCTGCCTGGTCGAGATCGAGGGCAGGGCGGGAACGCCCGCCTCCTGCACGACGCCGGTGATGCCGGGCATGGTGGTGAAGACGCAGACCGAGCGGCTGAAGCGCCTGCGCAAGGGCGTGATGGAGCTTTATATCTCCGACCATCCGCTCGACTGCCTGACCTGCGCGGCGAATGGCGATTGCGAGCTGCAGGACATGGCCGGCGCGGTCGGCCTGCGCGACGTTCGCTACGGCCATGAGGGGCAGAACCACCCGAACCCCGGCCTCGACGAGTCGAACCCCTATTTCACCTACGACCCGTCGAAATGCATCGTCTGCTCGCGCTGCGTGCGCGCCTGCGAGGAAGTGCAGGGCACGTTCGCGCTGACGATCGCCGGCCGCGGCTTCGACAGTGTCGTCTCGCCCGGCATGGAAGAGAGCTTCCTCGGCTCCGAATGCGTCTCCTGCGGCGCCTGCGTACAGGCCTGCCCGACGGCGACGCTGACCGAGAAGTCCGTGATCTCTATCGGCCAGCCGGAGCATTCCGTCGTCACCACCTGCGCCTATTGCGGCGTCGGCTGCACGTTCAAGGCCGAGATGCGCGGCAACGAGCTGGTGCGCATGGTGCCGTGGAAGGATGGCAAGGCGAACCGCGGCCATTCCTGCGTCAAGGGCCGCTTCGCCTGGGGCTATGCCAGCCACAAGGAGCGCATCCTCAACCCGATGATCCGCGCCAGCATTTCCGAGCCGTGGCGCGAGGTGACGTGGGAAGAGGCGATCGCCCACACGGCGTCCGAGTTCAAGCGGATCCAGGCGAAATACGGCCGCCTCGCGGTCGGCGGCATCACGTCGTCGCGCTGCACCAACGAGGAGACCTTCCTCGTCCAGAAGCTGATCCGCGGCGGCTTCGGCAACAACAATGTCGATACCTGCGCCCGCGTCTGCCATTCGCCGACCGGCTATGGCCTGAGCCAGACCTACGGCACCTCGGCCGGCACGCAGGATTTTGATTCCGTCGAGCATTCCGACGTAATCCTGCTGATCGGCGCCAACCCGACCGACGCGCATCCGGTCTTCGGCTCGCGCATGAAGAAGCGGCTGCGCGAGGGCGCGAAGCTGATCGTCGTCGACCCGCGCCGCATCGACCTCGTGCGCACCCCGCATGTCGAGGCGGCGCATCACCTGCCGCTTCGCCCCGGCACCAATGTCGCCGTGCTGACCGCGATGGCGCATGTCGTCGTCACCGAGGGGCTCGCCGACGAGGCCTTCGTGCGCGAGCGCTGCGACTGGGACGAGTTCCAGGACTGGGCGACGTTCGTCGCCGATCCGCGCCACAGCCCGGAGGCGATCGAGGCGGTCACCGGCGTGCCGGCGGCCGAGCTCCGCGCCGCCGCGCGCCTCTACGCCACGGGCGGCAACGGCGCGATCTATTACGGCCTCGGAGTCACCGAGCACAGCCAGGGCTCGACCACTGTGATGGCGATCGCCAACCTCGCCATGGCGACGGGCAATATCGGCCGCCCCGGCGTCGGCGTGAACCCGCTCCGCGGCCAGAACAACGTGCAGGGCTCCTGCGACATGGGCTCGTTCCCGCACGAGTTCTCGGGCTATCGCCACGTCTCGGGCGACGAGACGCGGGCGCTGTTCGAGGCGCTCTGGGGCGTGCCGCTGGACAGCGAGCCGGGCCTGCGCATCCCCAACATGCTCGACGCCGCCGTCGATGGCCAGTTCAAGGGCCTCTACGTGCAGGGCGAGGACATATTGCAGTCCGACCCCGACACCCGCCACGTCGCGGCCGGCCTTGCCGCGATGGAATGCGTCGTCGTGCAGGACCTGTTCCTGAACGAGACGGCGAACTACGCGCATGTCTTTCTGCCGGGCTCGACCTTCCTGGAGAAGGACGGCACCTTCACCAATGCCGAGCGCCGCATCCAGCGCGTGCGCAAGGTGATGCCGTCGCGCTCGGGCAAGGCGGACTGGGAGATCACCATCGACCTCGCCAACGCGCTCGGGTTTCCGATGAACTACGCGCACCCGTCCGAGATCATGGACGAGATCGCGCAACTGACGCCGACCTTCACCGGCGTCTCCTATGCCAAGCTCGAGGCCGAGGGCTCGGTGCAGTGGCCCTGCAACGAGAAGGCGCCGCATGGCACGCCCGTCATGCATGTCGACGGCTTCGTGCGCGGCAAGGGCCGCTTCATGGTGACGGAATATGTGGCGACCGACGAGCGCACCGGCCCGCGCTTCCCGCTCCTCCTCACCACCGGCCGCATCCTGTCGCAGTACAATGTCGGCGCGCAGACGCGGCGCACCGAGAACGTCGTCTGGCACGAGGAAGACCGGCTCGAGATGCATCCGCACGATGCCGAGCAGCGCGGCATCCATGACGGCCAGTGGGTGAAGCTCGCCAGCCGCTCCGGCGAAACGAGCCTGCGCGCGCTGATCACCGAGCGCCTCGCGCCCGGCGTTGTCTACACGACCTTCCACCATCCCGGCACCCAGGCCAACGTCGTCACGACGGACTATTCCGACTGGGCCACCAACTGCCCGGAATACAAGGTGACGGCCGTGCAGGTCTCGGCGTCGAACGGCCCAACGGCCTGGCAGAAGGACTATGACGAACAGGCGCGCCACAGCCGGCGGATCGCGCCACATGTCGAGGCGGCGGAGTAGGGCGATGCAACCGCCCTTCCTTCGCGTGCCGAGGACGCTCTGGCGCGCGGACGGCGTCTCCGGGGGCGAGCGCGCCATTCCCGAGGAGGTCGCGGTCGCGCTGACCTATGACGGCGGCACCCAGGCCGTGATGATGGCGACGCCGGCCGACCTCGAGGACTTTGCCATCGGCTTCAGCCTGTCGGAGGGCATCGTCGCGGATCCGTCCGAGATCGAGCGGCTGGAGATCGTCGAGGCCGAGATCGGCGTCGAGCTGCGCATGTGGCTGGCGACGTCGCGCGCCGACGCGCTGGCAAGCCGCCGCCGCCATCTCGCCGGCCCTACCGGCTGCGGCCTCTGCGGCATCGAGAGCCTGACGGAAGCCATGCGCGGTGTTCCGATGGTTGCCGGGGGTGTCACCTTCTCAGAGGCGGACATCCGTGCTGCGCTCGACGGCTTGCCGCCCCTGCAGACGATGAACCGCGAGACGCGGGCCATACACGCCGCCGCCTTCGCCGTGCCGGGCGCGGGCGTCGTCGCGCTGCGCGAGGATGTCGGTCGCCACAATGCGCTCGACAAGCTCCGCGGAGCGCTGGCGCGAGCCGGCGCCGAGGCTTCCACCGGCATGGTGCTTTTGACCAGCCGCGTCTCCGTCGAGATGGTGCAGAAGACGGCGCAGCTCGGCGCGCCGCTGATCGTCGCCGTCTCGGCGCCGACCGCGCTCGCCGTCCGCACCGCCGAGGCGGCCGGAATCACGCTCGTCGCGATTGCGCGCGGCGACAGCTTCGAGATCTTCACCCATCCCCATCGCGTCACGCAGGATACGGTCGCCCATGTCGTCTGAGGGATCCGCCACTTCCGAAAAGCTCGTCTACATGGCGAACCAGATCGGCAAGTTCTTCGCCAGCCAGGGCGCCGACCAGGCGCCGGCCGCGATCGCCGAGCACCTCCGCAAGTTCTGGGATCCGAGGATGCGCGCCGGCATCCTCGCCCATCTCGAATCCGGCGGCGCCGACCTCGACCCGCTCGTCCGCCAGGCCGTCGAAAGCCTTCGCGCGACGACGGCGGCGCGATAGGCCGACCGAGCCGTCCGCTGCGCTCGTGCCTGTGTCGACATGGACTCCTGCTTTCGCAGGAATGACGGCGGAGGGGCGCGGGCGCATGAGCCAGCTCGTCATCGAGGTCGCAGTCGCCATTCTCCGAGCCAGACTCGCCGTCCTCCCGGACGCAGCGGAGCGGAGATCCGGGATCCAGTTCCGCAGCGTCGGCAGTCGCCCTGTCTCGCCTTCCGCCTGCCCATGCTTGGCTGGCGTGGACACCCCGAGGAATCCGGCTGAATGGACCCCGGATCAAGCCCGGGACGACGGCGAGGATGAGATGGCGAACACCCGTGTTTCAGGAACATGAACGACTATCCGCCACCGCGTGGGCCGGTGCCCGAAGCCCGCATCCGCCGTTTTCCCGGCTGAGCATCCGGCGCGAGTTATCCCCACGCCAAACCGGCAGGAACGCTGCATTTTGGGGGCTGCGGGCGCATCGGGGCGGAAAACTCGCGTTTTAGGACTTTGCAAGCCGACACAGGCTTTGCTATAGCCTCGCTCACAGCAGCGGCGACGCTGTTCCGCGATAGCTCAGTTGGTAGAGCAGGTGACTGTTAATCACCGGGTCGTTGGTTCGAGTCCAACTCGCGGAGCCAAATTCGATCAAGGGGTTAGATGGATAGCCGTCTGGCCCCTTGATTGTTTCCGAGCCTCGAGGGTGGGGTGACGGAAGGAACCGCGCACGCTGTTCCGCGATAGCTCAGTTGGTAGAGCAGGTGACTGTTAATCACCGGGTCGTTGGTTCGAGTCCAACTCGCGGAGCCAGATTTTGATCAAGGGGTCGGATGTCGCATCCGGCCCCTTGATTGCTTTCAGGCCTCGAATCCCGGCGAAGCCGCCAAGACACCCCGCCTTCCATTTTCGCGTCCTGCGAGCGATCCGTCGCCAATGATCAGCCTGCCTTATCGGAGGTTCGGCCCGCACGACGCGAACATAATATGAATTACAGCAGTGCGATGTCCTCTCGCCAAGCATCAGGGGGAAATGCGGGAGCCTTACGCGTAGTCATATGATGTTTGCGTTGACATACATTCTAGTGGCCGAAATAGTTGAGGTAATCCCTCATCGGGATCGAATGAGCCGGCGGCTCGGACGGGGAGGTCCGGCCCGCTGGCGGGCACATCAGCTTTCTGGGAGGATCCATGCTGAGACGCACGCTTCTTTGTTCCGCACTGTCGCTGGCCGCCGTCGCGGTCGCCACGCCTGTCCTGGCGCAGTCGGACTATCCCAACCGCCCGATCCAGATGATCGTGCCGTGGGGCGCCGGCGGCGGCACGGATGCGGTCGCCCGCATCATCGGCACGCTGTTGCAGCAGGAACTCGGCGTTCCGGTGAACGTCGTCAACCGCACCGGTGGCTCCGGCGTCGTCGGCCACAGCGCGATCGCGACGGCCAAGCCGGACGGCTACACGATCGGCGTCGTGACGATCGAGATCGACATGATGCACTGGCAGGGCCTGACGGACCTGACCTACAAGGACTTCGACTTCCTCGCCATGGTCAACGCCGATCCGGGCGGCGTGATGGTTTCGGTGGATTCGCCGTTCAAGACGCTGCCCGAGCTGCTGACCGCCATCAAGGAGAAGCCCGCCGGCAGCCTCAAGGCGTCGGGCACCGGGCAGGGCGGCATCTGGCATCTCGGCCTCGCCGGATGGATGATGTCGCACGGCCTGAAGCCGGACCAGGTGACCTGGGTGCCGAGCCAGGGCGCGGCGCCCGGCATCACCGACATGGTCGCCGGCGGCGTCGACCTCGTGCCGACCTCGCTGGCCGAGGGCCGCTCGATGATCGACGCCAAGCGGGTCCTGCCGCTCGGCTCGATGTCGCCGGAGCGGCAGGAGCTGTTCCCGGACGTTCCGACGCTCAAGGAAGCCGTCGAATCGGACTGGACGCTGGCGGTCTGGCGCACGGTCGCGGCGCCGAAGGGCATTCCCGAGGACGTCGCCACCAAGCTCGGCGCGGCGCTCGAGAAGGCCTACAACAGCGAAGAGTACAAGAAGTTCATGAATGAGCGCGGCTACGGCATGCGCTGGGCGGACGCCGTGGAGACGACCCGGATCGTTTCCGAGGACGACGCCACGCTCGGCAAGATCATGAAGGAAGCCGGCCTCGCCAAGTAGGCGGTCGACCAGCCTCCGATCTCATGCTAGCGGCGCGGCCCTCGGGCTTGTCCCCAGGGCCGCGCCTCCCGGTCTTGCACGGAACGGCCATGATCAAGCTCAGTGAACTTCATCTCGGGGTCCTGACCGCCCTTGGCGGCATTGCCCTCCTTCTCGCCTCGGCGCATTTCGTGCCGATGCCCGGCCAGGCCTATGGGGCCGGCACCATGCCCCGGCTGATCGGCTGGAGCGCCATCCTCCTCGGCGCCTTCATGGTCGCGACCAGCCTCCGGCACCTGCCTGACATGCTGAAGCCGCATCTGTCCGACTGGGTCTACAAGCCGCGGCTGGCGCTGGCGGCGCTCGCCGTCATCGCGACGATCGTCTCCTACATCGTCTTCGCCGACTGGCTCGGCTTCATCCCGGTCAGCTTCGTCAGCCTGTTCGTTCTGATGCTCGTGCTGCGCACCCGGCCGCTGACCGCGCTGTTCGCCAGCGCCGTGAGCACGCTCGTCGTCTACTACGGCTTTTCCCGCCTGCTCATGGTGCCGCTGCCGCGCAGCGAGTTCCTCTCATTCCTGGGGTGACGCATGCTGATCCTTGAACAGGCTGCGGCCCTCGTCTTTCAACCCTATGTCCTCGGCGTCATCCTGGCGTCAGCCGCGTTCGGCATGCTGGTCGGCGCCATTCCCGGCCTGACCGCGACCATGGCGACGGCGCTGCTGGTGCCGATGACCTTCTTCATGGATCCGGTGCCGGCGATCGCCTCCATCGTCACGGCCACGGCCATGGCGATCTTCGCCGGCGACATTCCGGCCGCGCTGCTGCGCATGCCAGGAACGCCGGCCAACGCCGCCTATGTCGAGGACGCCTACCGGATGACGCAGTCCGGCCGCAGCGACGAGGCGCTGGGCGCGGCCCTCGTCTTCTCGGCGATCGGCGGCCTCTTCGGCTCCTTCGTCCTGATGACGCTGGCCCCGGCGCTCGCCGAGGTCGCGCTCAAGTTCAGCTCGGAGGAGTATTTCTGGCTGGTCGTGCTCGGGCTCTCCTGCGCCGTGTTCGTCACGCCGGGTTCGCCGACGCGCGGGCTCATCTCGCTCCTGATCGGCCTGTTCGTGGCGACCATCGGCATCGAGAACCCGGCCGGCGAGGCGCGCTTCTCCTTCGGCAATCTGGAGCTCTTGGCGGGCGTGCAGTTCATCCCGGCGATGATCGGCCTGTTCGCGGTCTCCGAGGTGCTGCGCACCGTCACGGCCACGATCCCGCGCCAGAAGATCCCGCGTTCCGACGGGCACGGCATCTTCAAGACGCAGTGGCAGAACCTGAAGAAATACCCCGTCCAGACCGCGCGAGGCAGCATCACCGGAACCGCACTCGGCATCCTGCCCGGCGCCGGCGCCGACATCGCGGCGTGGATCTCCTACGCCATCTCCAAGCGCTTCTCCAAGCAGAAGGACAAGTTCGGCAAGGGCCATGTCGAGGGACTGGTCGAGGCCGGCGCGTCGAACAATTCGGCCGTCAGCGGGGCCTGGATCCCGGCGCTCGTGTTCGGCATTCCCGGCGATTCGATCACCGCGATCGTCATCGGCGTGCTCTACATCAAGGGCATCAACCCCGGTCCGACGATCTTCATCAACGACCCGCAGTCGATCTACGCCATCTTCATGGTGTTCATCCTCGCCAACCTGATCATGCTGCCGCTTGGCTGGCTCGCTATCCGCGGCGCGCGGCCACTGCTGTCGATCCCGCCCTCGACGCTGATGCCGATGATCCTGATCTTCTGCATCGTCGGCGCCTTCGCCATCAACAACTCGATGGCCGGCATCGTCATGATGCTGATCTTCGGCATCATCGGCTTCTTCATGGAGGAGAACGACATCCCGATCGCGCCCGCCATTCTCGGCATGGTGCTGGGGCCGATGCTGGAGCAGAATTTCATCACCTCGATGATCAAGGGCGACGGCAACTTCCTCCACTTCTTCGAGCGGCCGATCGCAGGCGGGCTGGGTGCCCTGACCATCCTGATCTGGCTCCTGCCGGTACTGATGCTGGTGCTGCGCCGGGGCAGGAAGACCCAGGCCATCGCCTGAACGGCTCCGGCCCGACCAGATCCGATCCCCGGCGGTCCCTCCGCCGGGGATTTTTCTTTGTGGCCTGTCGCCCGGCTGCCAGCCCCGCCCGTGGTTGCAATCGCCGGCGATCCGTCCAAATAAGGGGGAGGGGCCACCGGCCCGGACCATGGGAGACGACTGAGCGCATGCCATCCATCCGCTTCGGCAAGAAATCGATCTCGCTGCCGCGGAACCGCGCCGCGCGGGTCGCCGTCGGCGGTGGATTCCTGCTCGGCGGCACGCTCGGCTTCCTGCCCGTGCTCGGTTTCTGGATGGTGCCGATCGGCCTGATCGTCCTTTCCCACGATTTCCCCCGCGTGCGGCGCCTGCGCCGGCAGTCGGAAGTGGCGGTTCTGCGCCGCTGGGCCCGGTTCCGCGGCAAGGCGGCCGCCCCGGCCGAGTGAGCCGTGCTTGCGCTTCCGACCCATTCACTCTAGCGTGTGCCCGCGTCGGTTCCCCCGCTTTGGGCCCAAGGTCCAGGGGGATGAAATGGGAATTCGGTACGGAATGACCCTTCACGGGATTCCAAGTCCGAAGCTGCCCCCGCAACTGTAAGCGGCGAGCGACCTCGCGAAGGCCACTGGGAAACCGGGAAGGCGACGAGGAAGCAGCGACCCGCGAGCCAGGAGACCAGCCAGCGCCTCATACCAGTCAGCCGTCGGTGGGACGGCCAAGGAGACGCTATGACTCGCTCTGCCACGACATCCATTTCAGCCGGCAACACCCAGGCCAGCGCCCAGGCGCGCCTCGTTCCGGCGCTGTTCGCCATCGGCTTCGGACTGTTCCTGTTCATCGGCACCGGCTTCGCCGCGCCGAGCCTGATCCACAACGCGACGCACGACACCCGGCATTCGCTCGGTCTGCCCTGTCACTGACGCCGTAGGATCCAACATGTTCAAGACCATCATCGTCAGCGCCTTCGGCGCGGGCCTGGTCGTGGCTGCGACGCTCTCCGTCGTGCAGTCCGTCACCACCGAGCCGCTGCTCTTCCACGCCGAGACCTTCGAGGGCGCAGAGGCCCCGGCCCCTGCCGCCGCGCCGCACGAGCACGCTAATGGCGAGGCGCATGCGCACGACGCCGCGCCGGCCGAGGCCGCCGCTGCACCCGCCCATGAGCACGATCCGGACGAGTGGAGCCCGGCCGACGGTTTCGAGCGCACGGCCTACACCTTCCTCGCCAATCTTCTGATGGGCGTCGCCGTCTCGGCGATCCTGCTCGGCATGATGACCCTGCGCGGTGGCGCCATCAACGGGCGCACCGGCGTGCTCTGGGGCGTCGCCGGCTTCTTCGCCGCGGCCCTGCTGCCCTCCCTCGGACTGACGCCGGAGCTTCCCGGCACGCCGGCGGCCGAACTGGAGGCGCGGCAGCTCTGGTGGCTCGCGACGGCGGCGGCTTCGGCCATCGGCATCGCGCTGATCGTCTTCAGCCAGTCCTGGCTGCTCAAGGTCGCCGGCCTCGTCATCGGCGTCCTGCCGCATCTAGTTGGCGCGCCGGTGCCGCCATCCCTGGAAGCGGCCTATCCGGCCGTGCTGGCGGCCGAGTTCGCCACCGCCTCGCTCGTCGTCAGCGCGCTGCTCTGGGCCGGATCGGGCGTCGCCGCCGGCTGGCTCTATCAGCGCCTGTCGCGGGCGGCCTGAGACCGTGACCGCGCCCGCGCCCCGCACGGCGCTGATCCTCGGCGGCGCCCGCTCGGGCAAGAGCCGCTTCGCCGAGGCCATCGTCGCCAGGACGGGACTGCCGGCGGTCTACATCGCCACGGCCGAGATCCGTGATGACGAGATGGCGGAGCGCATCGCCCGCCATCGCGATCGGCGTGGACCGGACTGGACGACGGTGGAGGAGCCGCTGGCACTGCCGGACCGGCTGCTGACGCTCGCCGAGCCCGGCCAGGTCGTCCTCGTCGACTGCCTGACGCTCTGGCTCTCCAACCTGATGGAGGCGGAGCGTGACGTCGGGCTGGAGGCGGCGCGCCTCGCCGCCGTCCTCGCCGAAGCGCGCGGGCCGGTCGTCCTGGTCTCCAACGAGGTCGGCTCCGGCATCGTGCCGATGAACGCGCTCGCCCGCCGTTTCGCCGACGAACAGGGCCGCCTCAACCAGACGATCGCCGCCGCGGTCGAAACCGTCTTTCTCGTCGCCGCCGGCCTGCCGCTGCGGCTGAAACCCAATCCCGACACGGAGTTCGCCCTGTGAGCGCTCGCATTCCCGCCACCATCGTCACCGGCTTCCTCGGCGCCGGCAAGACGACGCTGATCCGCAACCTGATCGCCGGCGCCGAAGGCCGCCGCATCGCGCTGATCGTCAACGAGTTCGGCGACATGGGCTTCGACGGCTCGCTGCTGTCCGATTGCGGCATCGACGACTGCCAGCCCGACAGCATCGTCGAGCTCACCAATGGCTGCATCTGCTGCACGGTCGCCGACGACTTCCTGCCGACCATCGAGGCGCTGCTGGCGCGCGACAACCCGCCGGACCACATCGTCATCGAGACCTCGGGCTTGGCACTGCCGCAGCCGCTGCTGCGCGCCTTCACCTGGCCCTCGGTCCGCCACCGCGTCACCATCGACGGCGTCGTCACCGTGGTCGACGCCGAGGCGGTCGCCGCCGGCCGTTTCGCGCATGACGAAGACGCCGTCGCCGCCCAGCGCGCCGCAGACGACTCGCTCGATCACGAAGACCCGATCGAGGAACTGTTCGAGGACCAGCTTTCCTGCGCCGATCTCATCGTCTTCTCCAAGACGGATCTCGTCGATGCCGCCCAGCTCGAGCAGGTAGCCGAGATCGTCGCCCGCGACGCCCGCAAGGAAGCCCGGATCGTCCATGCGACGGTCGCCGGCCTGCCGGCCGGCATCCTGCTCGGCGTCGGCGCTGCGGCCGAGGAAGATGCCTTCGAGCGCAAGAGCCATCACGACCTCGAGGGCGAGGAGCACGACCACGACGATTTCGACTCGTTCGTCGTCGAGGCGTCCGAGCAGGCGTCGATCGACGCGCTGGCGAAGCGCGTGCGCGCCGCGATGGCGGAAGCCGGCGTGCTGCGCATCAAGGGCAGGGCGGCGGTCGCCGGCAAGGCGGCCCCGGCCGTCGTGCAGGCTGTCGGCCCGCGCGTCGACACCTATTTCGCGCCCGGCGGCAGCGCCGGTCGTCTCGTCGTGATCGGCGAGCGCGGGCTCGACCGCGCCGCCATCGCCGCGCACTTCGCGGACTGACGCCATGCATCTCGTCGCCGGCGAAATGGAGCGGATCGACGACGGCGGCAGCGCCGTCGATCTCGACCAGTCGCCCGGCGACGTCATCATCCTCTCGGCCGCCGACACGGAGCTCGCCGCCTTCGCGGCGGCGTATGCTTCCGCGCCGGAGGGACCGTCGCTGCGCCTCGCCAATCTGATGCAGCTGACGCACCCCTATTCGGTCGATCTCTATCTCGAGAAGACGGTCGGGCAGGCGAAGCTCGTCTTCATCCGCATGATGGGCGGCGTCGGCTACTGGCCGTACGGGCTGGAGGCGATCCGCGCGCTTTCTCGCGCCGGCGGACCCGAGATCGTCGTGGTGCCCGGCGAGGATCGCTGGGATCCGGCGCTCGAGGCCTACACGACCGTCGCCCCCGAGATCGCCCAAAAACTCTGGCGCTATTGCGCCGAGGGCGGCGCGATCAATGTCGGTCGGGCGCTGGCCTATCTCCGGCATGTCATCGGCGCCGGCGACGCGCCGCCGGAGCCGCAGGTGCTGCCCGAGGTCGGCTTCTACCGGCCGGGCGAGGGCGTCGTCACGGAGGCGCTGCGGCCCGAGGACGCCGATCGGCCCGTCGCGTTGCTCACCTTCTACCGTTCAGTCATTCCCGGCGGCTCGACCGAGCCGATCGACGCCATGGTCGAGGCGCTCGACCGGGAGGGGATTTCGACCGTCGCGATCTTCGCCTCCAGCCTCAAGAACGAGGCAGCGGCATCGTTCATCGAGCAGGCTTTCGAAGACCTTCGGCCCGCCATCGTCCTCAACGCCACCGCCTTCGCCATCTCGCGTCCCGGCCGTCCGCACGAGCCGACCGTGCTCGACCGCGCCGGCAGGCCGGTTCTGCAACTCGTCTTCGCCGGCACCAGCCGCGAGGCGTGGCTGGAATCGAGCCGGGGCCTCGGGCCGCGCGACCTGATCATGAACGTCGTCCTCCCCGAGGTGGACGGCCGAATTCTCACGCGCGCCGTTTCCTTCAAGGAAGAGCTCGCAGGCGGCGGCCCCGCCGACAGCCGCATCCTCGTCTATCGCGCCGACTGTGAACGCGTCGCTTTCGTCGCGGCGCAGGCGGCGAACTGGGTGCGGCTCGCGGCGAAGGAGCCCGCCGACCGCAACATCGCGCTCGTCCTTTCCAATTATCCCGACCGCGACGGCCGTCTCGCCAATGGCGTCGGCCTCGACACGCCGGAAAGCGCGGCGCGGATCGCGGCCGCCATGAAGTCGGCCGGCTATAGTCTCTCCGGCTTCCCGGAGACGGGCAGGGCGCTGATGGAACTTCTGCTCGCCGGCCCGACCAACGCGCTGGCGAAGCGGGCGGAGCTGAAGCAAGAACCCTCACCCAACCCTCTCCCGCAAGCGGGCGAGGGCTTTCTTCCTTCACCTCTCCCTGAGGGAGAGGTCGGCCCGAAGGGCCGGGTGAGGGTTTACGAACTATCCGAAGAGGGCTCGAACGCGACATCGGGTGTGGCGACCGGCGAGGGGATGTGGCCCTCTCCGGATCCTTCCCTAAACCCTCACCCGCCGGCTGCGCCGTCGACCTCTCCCTCAGGGAGAGGTGAAGGGGCGGCTGGCTCCCCAGCGGGGAGCCAGAGCATCGAAGGCGCCTCCCTTTCCCTCGCCGATTACCGCGCTTTTCACGATGGGCTGCCGTCATCCGTGCGCGACGGGCTCGCCGAACGCTGGGGCGCGCCGGAGGCCGATCCGTTCTTCGCCGAGGGCGCCTTCCGGCTCGCCATTCATCGCTTCGGCAACGTCGTCGTCGGCATCCAGCCGGCGCGCGGCTACGGCATCGATCCCAAGGCGACCTATCACGATCCCGACCTCGTGCCGCCGCACCACTATCTCGCGTTTCATGCGTGGCTCAGGACGCAATTCTACGTCGATGCCATCGTGCATGTCGGCAAGCACGGCAATCTCGAATGGCTTCCCGGCAAGGCGCTCGGCCTGTCGGATTCCTGTTGGCCGGAAGTCGTGCTCGGGCCGACGCCGCTGATCTATCCCTTCATCGTCAACGATCCCGGCGAGGGCGCGCAGGCGAAGCGCCGCGCCTCGGCAGTCGTCGTCGACCATCTCATGCCGGCGCTGTCACGCGCCGAGGCGCATGGCGCCTTCGCCGAGATCGAGACGCTGATCGACGAATACCATCTGGCGCTCGGCGCCGATCCGCGCCGGCGCGACCATCTCGAACGCGAGATCTTCGACCAGGCGGTGCGCCACGGCATCGACCGCGACCTTGGTATCGGCCGCGACGCCGATTCTGGCAGCGCGCTGCGCGCCATCGACGCGCATCTCTGCGAGATCAAGGAACTGCAGATCCGCGACGGGCTGCACATCTTCGGCAGCAGCCCGGTGGACGGGCACCGCCTCGACACGCTCGTCGCTATCGCCCGCGTGCCGCGCTCCGGCGGCCGCGCCGAAGATGCGTCGCTGCATCGCGCGCTCGCTGCCGATCTCGGTCTCGACAGCTTTGACCCGCTCGCCTGCGATCTCTCCGCCGACTGGGAGGGCGTTCGCCCCGGCGCGCTCGCCAGCCTGACCGACGCGCCCTGGCGCACGAATGGCGACACGGTCGAGCGGATCGAAATGCTGGCGAAGCGTTCGGTCGGGATTGTCCTTCTCCCTCCCCCTTGTGGGGAGGGCTGGGGAGGGGGAGCGCCGGGCCTGGGACTTCCGCTCGACAAGGCGCTCCATTCGGATGGGCTCCCCCCACTCCAACTCTCCCCCACAAGGGGGGAGAGAGCTCCGCTTGAGCCCGGCCCTGCCGCCGCGCCCGTCCTCGACTGGATCGCCCGCGAACTCGCGCCGGCGCTCGACCGCTGCGGGACGGAAGAGATCGCCGCCGTGCTGACGGCGCTCGATGGCCGATTTGTCGCGCCCGGCCCCTCCGGCGCGCCGTCGCGCGGCCGGCCGGACGTGCTGCCGACGGGCCGGAACTTCTATTCGGTCGACACCCGCGCCGTGCCGACCGCCTCCGCCTGGCGGATCGGCAAGGTGGCCGCCGAGGCGCTCGTGCTGCGCTACATGCAGGACGAGGGAGAGTGGCCGCGCTCCGTGGCGATATCCGCCTGGGGCACGGCCAACATGCGCACCGGCGGCGACGACATCGCGCAGGTGCTGGCGCTGATCGGCGCCGAACCGGTCTGGGAGGCCGGCACCGGCCGCGTCACCGGCTTTCGCATCCTGACCCTCTCCGAGCTGAAGCGGCCGCGCGTCGACGTCACTTTGCGCATCTCCGGCATGTTCCGCGACGCCTTCCCGGAACAGATCGACCTGATCGATTCCGCCATCCGCGCCGTCGCCGCACGCGAAGAGCCGGCCGATGCCAACCCGATCGCGGCCGCCCATGGCGCGGGCCAGGACCTCGCCCGCATCTTCGGCTCGAAGCCCGGTTCCTATGGCGCCGGCCTGCAGGCGATGATCGACGAGAGAGTCTGGGACACGCGCGGCGATCTTGCAGAGTCCTTCCTCGCCTGGTCGAGCTTCGCCTATGGCGGCGGCGCCGAGGGCGAGGCGGCGGGCGATCGCCTACGCGAACGGCTCGCTTCTGCCGACGCCGTCCTGCACAACCAGGACAATCGCGAGCACGACATCCTCGACAGCGACGACTACTACCAGTTCCAGGGCGGCTTGGCGGCGACGATCGAGACGCTGAAGGGCACGGCGCCCCGCCTCTATCACGGCGATCATTCCCGACCCGAGACGCCCGTCGTGCGGCCGCTGGCGGAGGAGATCGGCCGCGTCGTGCGCGGACGCGCCATCAACCCGAAATGGATCGCCGGCTGCATGCGGCACGGCTACAAGGGCGCCTTCGAGATGGCGGCGACGCTCGACTATCTCTTTGCCTTCGCCGCGACGACCCACGCCGTCGGCGACCACCATTTCGACGCCCTCTACGACGCCTATATGGTCGATGACGAGGTTCGCGACTTCATCGCCGACGTGAACGCCCCGGCGCTTGCCGAGATGGCGGACCGTTTTCTCGAAGCCATGGAGCGCGGCCTCTGGTCGCCGCGTGCCAACAGCGCCTATGAACGGCTGGCAGCGCTCGCCGCCCGCCGCGACGCCCGAAAGGAATTCGCATGACCGCCGAGATGACCGAAGACGAACTGAACGCCCGTCACGCGGAGAAGATGCGCAAGAAGAAGGTCGTGCGCGACAAGATCCTCGCCTCGAAGAACGTCGAGAAGGGGCTCGTCATCGTCCATACGGGCAAGGGCAAGGGCAAGTCGACCGCCGCCTTCGGCATGGCGTTTCGCTCGCTCGGCCACGGCCTGCCGGTCGGCGTCGTCCAGTTCGTCAAGGGGGCGATCGACACGGGCGAGCGCATGGCGCTGGAGCGCTTCGGCGACCTCGTCTCGATCAACCGGCTCGGCGAGGGCTTCACCTGGGAGACGCAGGACCGCCAGCGCGACATCGCCGCCGCCCGCCATGCCTGGGATACGGCGAAGGAGCTGATCAAGAGCGGCGCCTATCACCTGGTGCTGCTCGACGAGCTCAACATCGTGCTGCGCTACGACTATCTGCCGGTCGACGAGGTGGTCCAGTTCCTGACGACGGAGAAGCCGGCCGACGTGCATGTGGTCATCACCGGCCGCAACGCGCCCGAGGCGTTGATCGAGATCGCCGATCTCGTCACCGAGATGGAGCTGATCAAGCACCCGTTCCGCTCCGGCGTGAAGGCGCAGCAGGGCATCGAGTTCTGAGGCTTGCGAGCCGCGCAGCGGGATAAGGCGCCATGACCGCCGCCATCATGTTCCAGGGCACCGGCTCGAATGTCGGCAAGTCGGTGCTCGTCGCCGGACTGGCGCGACTCTACGCCCGGCGCGGCATCCGCGTCGCGCCGTTCAAGCCGCAGAACATGTCGAACAACGCCGCCGTCACGGTGGATGGCGGCGAGATCGGCCGCGCCCAGGCGCTGCAGGCGCGCGCCGCCGGCCTCGCGCCGAGCGTGCACATGAACCCGGTGCTGTTGAAGCCCGAGAGCGACACCGGTGCGCAGATCATCCTGCAGGGCCGCCGTTTCGGCACCATGCGGGCGCGCGAATATGGCAAGCGCAAGGGCGAGCTGCTGCCGAGCATCCTCGACAGTTTCGAGCGGCTGAAGCGCGAAGCTGACCTGATCCTCGTCGAAGGGGCCGGCAGCCCGGCCGAGATCAACCTGCGCGCTGGCGACATCGCCAATATGGGCTTCGCCGAGGCCGCCGATTTGCCGGTGATCCTGATCGGCGACATCGACCGCGGCGGCGTCATCGCCAGCCTCGTCGGAACGCGCGCCGTGCTGCCGCAGGCCGACCGGGAGCGGATCAAGGCCTTCCTCGTCAACAAGATGCGCGGCGATGCGAGCCTGTTCGACGCCGGCGTCGCCGCGATCCGCGCCGCGACCGGCTGGCCGTCGCTGGGCGTCGTGCCGTGGTTCGCTGAGGCGCACCGCCTGCCGGCAGAGGACATCCTCGATCTCGCCGGCGACGCGGCAAAGCCCGGCACGCTGACCATCGCCGTGCCGGTGCTGCCGCGCATGGCCAATTTCGACGACCTCGACCCGCTGACGCAGGAGCCCGGCGTCTCGGTCGTCCTCGTCCGCCCGGGCGAGCCTATCCCCGTCTCGGACGTGGTGCTGATCCCGGGCTCGAAATCGACCATCGCCGACCTCGCCTTCGTGCGCGAGCAGGGCTGGGACATAGACATTCTGGCGCACCGGCGGCGCGGAGGCAGGGTCATCGGCCTCTGCGGCGGCTACCAGATGCTGGGGCGGATCATCGCGGATCCCGAGGGGCTCGAAGGCCCGCCGGGCAGCGTGCCGGGCCTCGGCCTGCTCGATGTCGAGACGTTGCTCGCCCCCGACAAGACGACCGCGCCTTTCTCCGGCCGCGACGTGGAGACGGGCCTCGCCGTCTCGGGCTACGAAATCCATCTCGGCCGTACCGACGGGCCGGATCGCGCGCGTCCCTGGCTGGAGCGCGACGGCGCCGGCGAGGGCGCCATTTCAACGGATGGCCGCGTGCGCGGCAGCTATGTGCACGGCCTCTTCTCGGACGACGGATTCCGCCGCTCATTCCTGACGAAGATCGGCGCGCAACCCTCTGACCTGCAATACGAATCGGAAGTCGACCGTACGCTCGACCGGCTCGCCGATCACCTCGAGGCGCATGTCGAGACCGAGGCGATCCTCAGGTATGCAGGTATAGCCAGACGATAAGCGTCAGGATGGCGCCGCCTGCCGTCGCGACCTTGAGGATCTTGAGGGCGCGCCCGATGTCGCCCGGGCCTGCCTCGTGCCGTCCGGCGTCGTTCAGATAGGGATCGTCGACGACGCGCTCGCCATAGCGGCGCGGCCCGGCGAGCGCGATGCCGAGCGCGCCTGCCATGGCGGCTTCCGGCCAACCGGCATTAGGCGAGCGATGCTTTCGCGCGTCGTCCAGCATCACCATGAAGGATTGCTTGATCGTGCCGTCGACGAAGGGCGCCGCCATGGCGACGAGGAACCCGGCGAGCCGGCTGGCCGGCAGATTGACGAGATCGTCGAGCCGCGCCGCCGCCCAGCCGAACGCCTCGTGCCGGGCCGAGCGGTGGCCGATCATCGAATCCGCCGTGTTGAGCATCTTGTAGGCGAAGAGGCCAGGCAGGCCGAGCACGGCGAACCAGAACGCCGGCGCCACGACGCCGTCCGAAAAATTCTCGGCCGTCGATTCGATCGCGGCGCGGGTGATCCCAGCACGATCGAGGCTCTCCGGATCGCGGCCGACGATCATCGAAACCGCTTGGCGCGGGGCCGTCAGGTCCTCGCCGTGGAAGGCGTCTCGCACGCGCGCCACATGCTGGTAGAGGCTGCGGCTGGCGAGGAACACCGACGCAATGACGGGGATCAGCACGATCCCGTAGGGGATCCGGGCGAGCAGCCGTTCGATCAGCACGCCCGCGAACCAGGCGATGGCAACGATGGCGACCACCACGCCGACGCCGGCCAGCCGACGCAGGGCGGCGCCGGCCGTGTCTCGATTGAGCGTGCGATCCAGAAACCCGATCAGCGCGCCGAACCACGTCACCGGATGCGGCAGGCGGCGCCAAATCCAGTCGGGGTCGCCGACGAGTGCGTCGATGCCGATCGCGGCGATGAGCAGGAGCAGGCGGATGTCGAAGGGAAATTCGGTCATGCGGCGATGGCGGTCATGATTGCCCGAGGCGGGCGCGCTCGGCCGCCAGCGTGTCGATCGCCTCGGGAAGCGACGGCCCGGCGCAGATCGTCAGGCGTCCGGGTAGCGTGATGCGGCGGTCGGCGGGATAGAGCGCGTTGAGCGCTGGGTGGGCGAGCAGGGCGCTGCCCTGGTCGGCCGCGACGACCTGCGGGTCCGCCATGACCAGATAGTCCGGACGGCCGGTGACGAGTTTTTCCAGCGGCACGAACCCGCCAGTCTTGCCGGCGAGCCGGCCACCCATGTCGTCGAAGCCGACGAGGCGCATCAGTTCGGCGGTCAGCGTGTTCTGGCCGGTGACATAGCCGCGCCGCTGATAGACGGCGGCCGTCGGCCGGTCGGCAGGGGCCGCACTGGCAGCACGGCCGCGGGCCGCCTCGATCTGCGCGATCAGGTCCGCGCCGCGTTCGGGATGGCCGAGCAGGGCGGCGACGTCGCGAATCTGGGCGATCGAATCGTCGATCGTCTTCACCGTGTCTAGCTCGACCACCTTGTAGCCGAGCCGTTTCAGCAGCGAGCGCGTCTCGCGCTTGGTGAAACGGCCGGCGAAGACGAGGTCGGGCTGTCGGCGGAGGACGGTCTCGGCCGGGCCGGCGTCATGCGGATAGGCCTTCGCCCGCTCGGCCAGGTAGGAATAGGCGGGATCGGTGGCGTAGACCGAGAGCGCCGCGATCTGGCCGGGATCGGCGAGCGCGAGCAGCAGCTGATCCGCGCAGGCGTTGATCGAGACGATCCGCTGCGGCGGAGCCGAATCCTCGGCGGAAAGCGGGGCAAAGGTCGCCAGCATCATGGGCCCGGCCAGCGTCGCCGCCGCCAGAAAAGCTCCCAACCTGTTGACCCATGTGCGCATTCCCGCGCTCCCGCTTGCGGAGACCAGAGGTCTCGTCTACCGCTTCTGAAGCGAACGGCAAAGCCGCCTCGCGGGACCCGGTACACAAAGGTGACGGGTGCGATGACCAGATCGATCCAAACGAGGTCTGCCTGATGAAGTTTTCCGGACGGCGCCGGGGGCGCGCCGCTCTTTCCCTCCTCGCGTCCTTTCCCGTCATTTTGAGCGCAACCGCGCCGCGCGCGGAGCAGCTCGACGACATCGTCGTCACGGCCTATCGCGGCGCGACCGACATCGAGAAATCCGGCAGCGCGATCACGGTCATCCCGGGTGACAAGATCAACAACGCCTCGCCGGGGTCGCTGGCCGATGTGCTGCGCCAGGTGCCGGGCCTGACGGTGGTCCAGTCCGGCGGACCCGGCGGCACCACCGAGGTCAGCATTCGCGGCGCCGAAGCCGGTCACACGCTGGTGCTGATCGACGGCGTCCGGGTCAACGATCCCGCCAGCTCCCGCAACATCTTCGATTTCGCCGTCTTCTCGCCGACTGATATCGAGCGCATCGAGGTGCTGCGCGGCCCGCAGAGCGCGCTCTACGGTTCCGACGCGATGGGCGGCGTTGTCAACATCATCACCCGCAAGCGGACCGGAACCTTTTCCGCGACCGTCGGCGCCGAGGCCGGCAGCTACGGCACGGTGGCCGGCAACGCCGCGGCAGGTGGCAGCGTCGGCCCCGTCAGCCTCTCGGTCAGCGGCACGGCCTTCCATTCCGACGGCTTTTCGCGCGTCGGCGACCGCGACCATGGCGAGGCCGATTCGACGCGGAAATTCGCCGGCACCGCGCGCGGCAGCTATGAATCCGGCGAAGGGCAGGGCTTCAGCTTCGGCGTCACCGCCTATCGCCAGGAATCGGAGGTCGACAAGGGCTCCAAGCCGACCGACGACCTGCCCGGCTACGAGCGGGACCGCGACGTCGTCTCCGGCTTCGGCCGCTTCGACTTCGAGGCGTTCGACGGCAAGCTCGCCAACCAGATCAACTTCTTCGGCGCGGAGACGACGAGCGCCTATATGGAGGCGCTGCCGCGCACGACGGATTCCCGTGGCACGAACTACGGCGTCGAGTATCAGAGCACGCTCGACATGGACCAGGCGGGCACGCTGATCTGGGGTGCGCGCGCCGAGAAGGAGGCGGGTGTCCAGAGCGTCCACACCGCCACCACCGACAAGACGAGCTTCGACGACGAGCGCACGCTGCTGGCCCTGTTCGCGCTGCAGCAGTTCACCCTGTTCGACCGGCTGAACCTCTCCTTCGGCGGCCGCTATGACGAGGACGTCGACGGGCAGGGCTTCCTGACCGGGCGGGCGACGGCCGCCTACCTGATCGACCAGACCGGCACCAAGCTGCGCGGCAGCTTCGGCAACGCCGCCAAGCGGCCGACCATGTTCCAGCTCTTCGACGCGCAATACGGCAATCCGGATCTCGTCGACGAAGAGAGCTGGGGCGGCGATATCGGCATCGATCAGGAACTGTTGGACGGCCGGCTGATCTTCTCGGCCACCGGTTTCTACAACCGCTTCACCAATCTGATCGATTATTCGCTGGCGTTCTCGAAATACTTCAACGTCTCCAGCGCCGAGACGAGCGGCCTGGAATTCTCCGCCGAGGCGGTGCTCGTGCCCTCGGTGCTGAGGGCGACGGTCACCTACACCTATCTCGACGCGACCAATCTCGAAACCGACCTTCCGCTCGCGCGGCGGCCGGAGAACAGCGGCTCGGCCACGCTGACCTATACGGGCATCGAGAACTTCGAGTTCGGCGTAACGGCGCTCTTTGTCGGCGAGCGTTTCAACGACGCCAAGACGGCCGCGGCCGGCACGCCGCTCGAGGGCTACACCAAGATCGACCTGAACGCGTCCTACCGGCTCAATCCGCAGACGACGCTCTACGGCCGGATCGAAAACCTGACCGACGTCGTCTATGAGGACGCCTTCGGCTACAACAATGCGGGCCTTTCCGCCTATGCCGGATTGAGATGGACGCATTGACCGCAGCACGGCCGGACTTGTTGAAGCGAGGGGCGGCGAGCCGCCTCCTCGTGCCCGGCCTCGCTGCGCTCGTCGTCGTCCTGTTCCTGCTGTCGCTCGGCGTCGGCCCCGTCGTGCTGCCGCTCCGAGCCGTCATCGATGGCTTGTTCGGCACCGGCGACGAGGCGGCGCGGCTCATCGTTCGCGAGATCCGGCTGCCGCGCGCCATCCTGGCGGTGGCAATCGGCTTCTCGCTCGGGCTCGCCGGCGCGTCGCTGCAGGGGCTGCTGCGCAATCCGCTCGCGTCGCCCTCGCTGTTCGGCGCGCCGTCGGCCGCCGCCTTCGGCGCCGTGCTCGTCATCGCCTTCGGCGTGTTCGATGCGCTGTCCTATTTCCTGCCGATCGCCGCCATGCTCGGGGCGCTGCTCTCAGTAGGGTTGCTACTGCTCATCGCCGGGCCGCGCGCCAGCTTGCTGGTGATCATTCTTGCCGGCCTCGCCATTTCGAGCCTTGCTGGCGCCGCAACCTCTCTGGCCCTCAACCTCGCGCCAAATCCCTTCGCAGCGCTGGAGATCGCCTTCTGGCTGCTCGGCTCGCTGGAAGACCGCAGCATGCAGCACGTGATGATCGCGCTGCCGTTCATCGTCGCCGGCTCGGTGCTACTCTTCGTCGACGGCGCCGCCTTCCGGGCGCTGACGCTCGGCGAGGACGCCGCCGCGAGCCTCGGCATCCGCCTGAACCGAGTGCGCCTGCGCGTCGTCCTCGGCGTGGCGCTCGCGGTCGGCGGCGGCGTCGCGGTCGCTGGCACGATCGGCTTCGTCGGCCTGGTGGCGCCGCATCTGGTGCGGCCCTTCGTGCGGCACGATCCGGCCCGGCTGATGTGGCCTGCGGCGCTGGCTGGCGCGGCGCTGCTCACGGCGGCAGATATCCTCGTCCGCATCATCCCGGCGCAGAACGAGATCAAGGTCGGCGTCGTCACGGCGCTGATCGGTGCGCCGCTCTTCATCGTGCTGGTGTTCCGCCACCGCCGCGGCCTGACCGGGGAGGTGGGCTGATGGCGCCGCTCCTTCGCGCGGAAAAGGTCGGCGCGACGCTCGGCCGTCGCACCATCCTGGAGGGCGTCGATCTCGCCGTCGCGGCTGGCGAGCTGGTCGTGGTGATCGGTCCGAATGGCGCCGGCAAGACGACGCTGGTGCGGCGCCTCGCTGGCCTGCTGGACGGCGCCGGCGCGATCTATCTCGACGAACACCGAGTCGAGACGATTGCACCGCGTCTCCGCGCCAAGCGCGTCGGCTACCTGCCGCAGGGCCATGTCTTTCACTGGCCGCTCGCCGTCGCCGACGTCGTGGCGCTCGGCCGCATCCCGCATGCGAGCGGCGCCTCGGAGCTCGGCGAGAGCGACCGCGAGGCGGTGCTGCAAGCCTTGGAAGCGACCGGAACCCTGCCGCTCGCCGAACGCACCGTCACGACGCTTTCTGGCGGCGAGCGGGCCCGCGTCGCGCTGGCGCGCGTTCTGGCCGGTGCGCCGGACCTGATCCTGGCCGACGAGCCGGTCGCGGCGCTCGACGTCCGTTACCAGTTCGTCGTCCTCGACCTTTTGCGCGAGCGGGCGAGGGCGGGCGCCGCCGTCATCGCCGTGCTGCACGATCTTTCGCTCGCGGCGCGCTATGCCGACCGCGTCCTGCTGGTCGATGACGGCCGCATCGTGGCCGAAGGCGCGCCGACCGCCGTCATCACGCACGAGAACCTCGCCGCGACCTTCGGCATCCACGCCGAGATCGAGGCACGCGACGGTCATCTGGTGGTCACGCCGCTGGGCGCGAACTAGCGCGCTTCCGGGAGCGCGGCCGCGAGGCGATCGAACTGGTCGTCCGCCGGTAGGCCGAAGCGGATGCGGCCCGGCTGGTCGTCGAAGATTCGGGTCCAGACGCCCTGCCGCGCCAGGGATTCATGCAGGCTGACGGCATCGGGGGCGACGGCGAGCTGGAACAGATCGGTGCCGCCCGCGATCCCGAGCCCCGCCGCCGTGAGAATCCCGACCAGCCGCTCGCGCCCGCTGCGGAGCCGCGCGCGAGCGGTTGCCTGCCAGTCGGTGTCCGCCAGGGCCCGGCGACCGAGACGGATCGCCGTTCCCGAGACAGGCCAGTCGCCAACCAGTCGCCCAAGCCGCGCGATGACGTCCGCGTCGCCGAGGGCAAACCCGAGGCGGAGCCCGGCCAGTCCGTAGAACTTGCCGAACGAGCGCAGCACGACGATCGGCTCGCCCGCGAGATGGGGAAGGACGCTCCCCTCGGGCTCGAGATCGGCGAAGGCCTCGTCGACGACGAGCAGGCCGCCCACGGTCGCGAGCCGCGCGGCCATCGCGAGCAGCGCGCCCGGCGTAAGGCGCCGGCCGTCCGGATTGTTCGGATTGACGACGACGACGACCCGGCTATCGGCCGAAATGGCGTCCAGCGCTTTCGCGACGCGGACATCGCGGCCGCCGTCGCGCCACGCCTCGGCATGACCCGAATAGGTGGGGCCGAGGATGGTGACGGGGCCTGGTGGAGCCAGCAGGGGAAGCAGGCGGAGCGCCAGATCGGTGCCCGGCACCGCCGTGACGGCCACGTTCCGCTGCGCGCCATAGGCGTCGCGCGCCACCTCGGTCAGGGTCGCCAGCTCGGCGGGGTCCGGCAGGCGGTGAAGCTCGGTCTCCAGACCGTCGAGGACGGGATAGGGATGCGAGTTGATGCCGGTGGAGAGATCGAGCCAGCCGCCGACCGCCACTCCATGGCGCTCCGACGCTGCCGCAAGCGCGCCACCGTGACGGGGAAAGAGGATCGGATCATCCAACATGTCTGTCTTATCGGGCCACCCGCCCCGGGATGCAATCAACAGCCATCAGCGCCCGCGGCCGAAGGCCCGGGACGTTCCGCATTGTGCTGGGGGGAGGTGTTGAAGAACACCATTCAAGTCCTTGATTCCGATCGATCAATCCTGATTTGTGACCAGGAGGCGCCATGCGCCGGACTAAGAAGAGTGGAGGCCTCGCCCGGAATCGAACCGGGATGCAAGGATTTGCAGTCCTCTGCGTAACCATTCCGCCACGAGGCCCTCGGGTTGGGGATGTAGCGGTAAGGGCGGGGGTTAGGCAAGCGCTATTCCTCCGCATCCACGACTTAAGCACAGCCGCTGCCAAGATGCCGCGCCGCCCCTGGCCTCCTGCGGCGCCGCGCCCCGCCGGGACGGCTTGTCACCTCAACGAACCCCCGGTATTGGATGGCTCATTGCCACATGATGATGAAGGGTCCCGGATCATGGTCGATTACGCCAAGGCGCGAACCACGATGGTGGACTGCCAGATTCGCACCATCGACGTGACCGAGTACGACGTGCTCGACGCGTTCGGCGCGGTGCCGCGCGAGGCCTTCGTGCCCGAGCATCTGAAGCCGCTCGCCTATATCGATGAAGACATCCTGGTTTCCGCCGATGGCGCCGCGGCGCGCTACGTGATGGAAGCGGGCCCGCTGGCCAAGCTGATCCAGCTCGCCGAAGTGACCGCGACCGACCGCGTTCTCGATATCGGCGCCGCCACGGGCTATTCGTCGGCGCTGCTCGCCCGCCTCGCCGGATCGGTTGTCGCGCTCGAATCGGACGAGGCGCTGGCCGCGGCCGCCAAGGCCAACCTCGCCGGGCTCGGCATCGACAATGTCGAGGTCGTCGTCGGCCCGCTGACCGAAGGATGCCCCGCCAAGGCGCCCTTCGACGTCATTCTCATCCAGGGCGCCGTCGAGGTGATTCCGGAGGCGCTGCTGGCGCAGATCGGCGAGGGCGGTCGAATCATTGCCGTCATGGGCGCTCACGGCCTGTCCGATCGGGCGACCGTCTACACGCGTTCCGGCGGTTCCGTCAGCGGCCGGCCGGCCTTCAACACCCATGTCCGTCCGCTGCCCGGCTTCAGCCGGCCCAAGACCTTCGTTTTCTGATTTTCCTTTGATTTCAAGGAATTAGAGGAAACGCTCGTCAATCCGCCCGCAACGTCCCCTGTGACTTTCCGGTCGCACGGGACGCCTTAATGACCTCGATTGGCGGCGGCGCCATTTGACGGTCACCCCGCCTGGCGTAGATTGACGATGAATTGTCCGACGGTGGACGTCCGGTAGGGGGGCGTCGCCTCGCAACGCCGAGGTCTTGAACGTGGTGTTTTCCCGGGTCTATCTGGCAACCGTAGCTCTGGCTGCGGTTATCGTAGCTGCCCCCTCAGTCCAGGCTGATACCCTGACGTCTGCGCTGTCGCAGACCTACAACAACAATCCGACGCTGAACGCGATGCGCGCCCAGCTGCGCGCTACCGACGAAAACGTGCCGCAGGCCCTGTCGGGCTACCGTCCGGTGCTGACGGCGAACGCGTTCATCGGGCCGTCCTATACCCGTGGACGCACATCGCCCCTGTCGCCGGTCGCATCGTCGACGACATGGGGACGCGGCGTCGGCCTCACCATCGAACAGCCGCTGTTCCGCGGCTTTCGCACGCAGAACGCGGTGAAGCAGGCGGAATCGTCGGTTCTGGCCGGCCGCGAGCTCCTGCGCTCGACGGAACAGGACGTGCTGCTCGACGCGGTCGCGGCCTATACCAACGTCATCGAGCAGATGGGCATCGTCAGTCTGCGCCAGCAGAACATCGCCTTCCTGCAGGAACAACAGCGCGCGGCGGCCGACCGGCTGAAGGTCGGCGAGGGCACGCGCACCGACCTCGCCCAGACCGAGGCGGCGCTGAGCCAGGGCCAGACGGCCTATGACGTCGCGGTCGCGGACCTGAACTCCGCCAAGGCGACCTATCTCCAGATCATCGGCGTCGCGCCGAAGAACCTGTCGTCGCCGCCGGTCAATGTGCGCCTGCTGCCGAAGTCGCCGCAGGCGGCCGTTTCGGCCGGCCAGTCGCGCCATCCCGCGATCCGCGCGGCGAGCTACAATGTCGATACCGCCGCCTTCAACGTGAAGGTGATCGAGGGCCAGCTGCTGCCGACCGTGTCGCTGCAGGGCAACCTTGCGCATCAAGACGATTCGTCGGTGACCGGATCCTGGGGCAACTCCGCCTCGATCGTCGCCAATCTGAGCGTCCCGATCTACGAGGGTGGCGTCGTCTACTCGCAGACCCGCCAGGCCAAGGAAACGCTCGGCCAGCGCCGCATCGAACTCGATTCGGCCCGTGACCAGGTGCGCGCCGCCGCGGTGTCCGCCTATGGCCAGCTCGAGGCGGCGCGCGCGTCGATTACCTCGGCCCAGGAGCAGATCCGCGCCTCGCAGCTCGCGCTCGAAGGCGTCATCGAGGAGCAGAAGGTCGGCCAGCGCACGACGCTCGACGTGCTGAACCAGCAGCAGTCGCTGCTGCAGGCGCGCGAGACGCTGCTGCTCGCCCAGCGCGCGCAGGTGTTCGCCTCCTTCACGCTGCTGGCGACGGCCGGCGGCCTCTCGGCCGAGAATCTTGGCCTGGCCGTCCAGCGCTACGAGCCGAAGCAGCACTACCAGGCGGTCCGCGACAAGTGGATCGGCCTGCGCACGCCGGACGGTCGGTAAGCGAGCACCCGCCGGGGGAAAAGCGACCGACCTTGTTCCGGCCGGTCGCCGATTTCGCTAGCCTGACCGCCGAAATCGCATGCGTATCAAGGCGATTCGGTAATGTCTGCGGGGTGTGGGGTGGCGATGGCCAAGGTCAGTGCGGCGCAAGAGCCTTCGATGGAAGAGATTCTCGCCTCGATTCGCCGAATCATCTCCGAGGATGAGGCCGGCATCACGCCGATCAAGCCCGTGGAGCCCGAAGCGCCGGCCGCCAAGCTGCCGAGCGTTTCCGTTTCCGCCGCCGACATCGACGCGCTGTTCAGCGCCCGCGTCCAGGAAATTTCCGCCCTGGAGCCGAAGGTGCAGGCGCCCCCGCCGGTGATCGAGCCGGTGCGGCCCGAGCCGGTACGCAGCGAACAGCCCCGCATCGAGCCTGCGCGTTCGGAGGTAGCGCCGCCGCCAGCCGCTCCGGCCCTGGCGGAGCCGCGCATGCTGCGGGCTTCGCTGCCGCCGATCCCCGAACCGCGCCGCGCGACGTCCCCGGTCGAGAAGCCTGCGCCGCAGCGCAGCGTTGAAGATGCTGCGCCTGCCGCACCGCTGGTTTCGGCCGCGACGGACGCCGTGGTGAGCGCGGCCTTCGGCGATCTCGCCAACACGGTTCTCTCCAACAACGCGCGCACCATCGACGATCTCGTCCGCGAGATGTTGCGGCCGATGCTGAAGACTTGGCTCGACACCAACCTGCCGCCGCTGGTGGAGCGTCTGGTGCGCGAGGAAATCGAACGGCTCTCGCGCCGCCGCTGATCGCTCGGCTGGCAATCGCCGCCGCGCGACGCCATATCTCGGCCGACAATCGCGACGATGCCGCGCCGACCTGGGCCACTGTGTCAGGTGGCGCGGTTGACTCATTCCCGGCCATCCGATTTACAGCAGTTCACATTCCTCATCCGGAAACGGTCATGCTCGACAAGAATTACGACGCGGCCGCGGTCGAGCCGCGCATCTATGAAACTTGGGAAGGCAAGGGTGCCTTCAAGGCCGGCGCTGGCGCGAAGCCCGGCGCGGCGCCATTCTCGATCGTGATTCCGCCGCCGAACGTGACCGGCTCGCTGCATATGGGCCACGCGCTCAACAACACGCTGCAGGACGTTCTCGTCCGCTTCGAGCGCATGCGCGGCAAGGACGTTCTCTGGCAGGTCGGTCTCGACCATGCCGGCATCGCGACGCAGATGGTGGTCGAGCGGCAGATGGCCGAGCGCCAGGAGCCGAACCGCCGCGATATCGGCCGCGACGCCTTCGTCGAGAAGGTCTGGAAGTGGAAGGGCGAATCCGGTGGCACGATCATCGGTCAGCTGAAGCGCCTCGGCGCCTCGGCCGACTGGTCGCGCGAGCGCTTCACCATGGACGAGGGCCTGTCGAAGGCCGTCCTCAAGGTGTTCGTCGAGCTCTATCGCGGCGGCCTGATCTACAAGGACAAGCGCCTCGTCAACTGGGACCCGAAGCTCGAGACCGCGATCTCGGACCTCGAGGTTCTGCAGGTCGAGACCAAGGGCAAGCTGTATCACTTCCGCTATCCGATCGAGGGCAAGACCTTCGATCCGGACGACGCGACGACCTACATCACCGTCGCGACGACGCGACCGGAGACGATGCTGGGCGACACGGCCGTCGCGGTCCATCCGGAAGATGAGCGCTACCAGGCCTTCGTCGCCGCGGGGGCGCATGCGATCCTGCCGCTCGTCGGCCGGCGCATCCCGATCGTCGCCGACGAATACTCCGATCCCGAGAAGGGTTCCGGCGCGGTCAAGATCACGCCGGCGCACGACTTCAACGATTTCGAGGTCGGCAAGCGGCACACGTTGCCGATGATCTCGGTGCTCGACCGCCAGGCCAACATCACCATCGCCGGCAATGCCGAGTTCCTCGAGGGGCTGGCGACGACCGCCGCGCTCTCCGACACCATCACCGCGCTCGACGGCCTCGATCGCTTCGCCGCCCGCAACGCCGTCGTCGCGATGCTGGAGGAGCAGGGCTATCTCGCCGAGATCGAGGATCACGGCCACACCGTGCCGCATGGCGATCGCGGCGGCGTGCCGATCGAGCCGTTCCTGACCGAACAGTGGTATGTCGACGCGCATACGCTGGCGCAGCCGGCGATCGCCTCGGTGCGCGAAGGTCGGACCGACTTCGTCCCGAAGAACTGGGAAAAGACCTATTTCGAGTGGATGGAGAACATCCAGCCCTGGTGCATCTCGCGCCAGCTGTGGTGGGGTCATCAGATCCCGGCCTGGTACGGCCCGGACGGCAAGGTGTTCGTCGCCTATGACGAGGACGAGGCCGAGCAGCTCGCGGCGGAGCATTATGGCGCGGCGACGAAGCTGACGCGCGACGAGGACGTGCTCGACACGTGGTTCTCGTCGGCGCTGTGGCCGTTCTCGACGCTCGGCTGGCCCGACCGCACCAACGAGCTCGCGCGCTACTATCCGACCAGCGTGCTGATCACCGGTTTCGACATCATCTTCTTCTGGGTCGCCCGGATGATGATGATGGGCCTCTATTTCATGAAGGACGAGAACGGCACGCCGGTCGAGCCCTTCAAGGACGTCTACATCCACGCCCTCGTCCGTGACGAGAAGGGCGCCAAGATGTCGAAGTCGAAGGGCAACGTCATCGATCCGCTCAGCCTCATCGACGAGTACGGCGCCGACGCGCTGCGTTTCACGCTGACGGCCATGGCCGCGCAGGGCCGCGACATCAAGCTGGCGACGAGCCGCGTCGAGGGCTATCGCAACTTCGCGACCAAGCTCTGGAACGCCTCGCGCTTCGCCGAGATGAACGGCGCCACGCGCAACGGGGATTTCGACCCGACGACGGCCAAGGAGCGGCTCAACCGCTGGATCGTCACCGAGACGACGCGCACGGCGCGCGCCGTGACGGAGGCGCTGGAGGCCTATCGCTTCAACGATGCCGCCAACGCGCTCTACAGGTTCGTCTGGAACTCGTTCTGCGACTGGTATCTCGAGCTCGTGAAGCCGGTTCTGAACGGCGAGGACGAGGCCGCCAAGGCCGAGACCCGCGCCACGATCGGCTGGACGCTCGACCGCATCGTCACGCTGCTGCACCCCTTCATGCCCTTCATCACCGAAGAGCTGTGGGACCGCACCGCCGACGAGGGATCGAGCCGCGACAGCCTGCTGGTCCTGACCGACTGGCCGGTGCTCGATTTCGAGGACGAGGCCGCGGCCGCCGAGATCAACTGGCTCGTCGACCTGATCTCGTCAGTTCGGTCGGTGCGCTCGGAGATCAACGTGCCGCCCGGCGCCATGGTGCCGCTCGTCATCGTCGGCGCCTCGGCCGAGACCTCGGCGCGGCTCGCGACGCATGACACGCTGATCAAGCGCCTCGCGCGTGCTTCCGAGATCACGAGCGCCGACGCGCCGCCGAAGGGCGCCGTGCAGACGGTGCTCGGCGAGGCGACGATTGCCCTGCCGCTCGCCGGCGTCATCGACCTCGATGCCGAGCGCGCCCGCCTTGGCAAGGAGCTCGACAAGGCGGCGAAGGAAATCGGCAAGATCGAGGCCAAGCTCGGCAACGAGAACTTCGTCTCTCGCGCGCCGGAAGAGGTCATCGAGGAGCAGCGCGAGCGTCTTGCCGAGGCGCAGGAGCTGACGAGCAAGATCAAGGCCGCGCTCGAGCGCCTGAAGGACTGAGGCACGTCTTTTCCGACGGCTGGATTGAGGAGGGCCCGCGACATCGTCGCGGGCCCTTTTGTTTATTGGGCCACGTCATCAAGCGTAAGAGGAAGAGGGTGTCTCCTACACCTCTCCCCGAGGAGACCCTTGCAAAGTGCCAATCCCACGATGTTCAGATGCTGCGAGGATATGCTGATCAGGCCGTGCCGGCCTCCGCCGTCATCCCGGCGAAGGCCGGAAACCAGACGCACAGGCCCTCGGTCGATTGGGTGGACTAAGCTTTCTTGGCCTATGTTTATGGGCCCCGGCCTTCGCCGGGGCGACGGCCTTATTCTGAGAGGTCCCTAAGCTCTCCGGAGGTCTGACCGCGCCCGAGAGGTGAAGAAGGCCTGGGATCGAAGGCAAACGAAAAAGGCCCGCGACAGTGTCGCGGGCCTTTTGATTCTCGCTGATTGGGAAAGGCTCAGCCTTCCGAGCGGTCGCGCTTCTTGAAGCCGGGCTTGCCGCCCTTGAAACCGGGCTTGCCGCCTGGCTTGAAGCCGGGGCGGAACGGCTTCTTGCCGGCGCCTTCCGGACGCGGACCACGCTTGCCGCCGCCACCGGCCGGCGCGCCATCGGCCGGCTCGATGCGGATCTCTTCCTCGCCGCCGCGGCGCAGCGCCACCGTGAATCGCTCTGCCGCGTCGGCGGCGATCTCGAAGCGGGTGTCGCGCTCGAAGATCTTGATCGCGCCGATCTCGTTCTTGGTGACATGGCCGCGCCGGCAGATCAGCGGCAGCAGCCATTTCGGGTCGGCATTCTTCGAGTGCCCGACGCTCATGCGGAACCAGACCATGTCCTGCTGCGGCCGCTCGGGACGGTCGCCCGGACCGCCCTCCGGCCACTGGCCGTCGCGATCGCGCGGGGCGCGGGGGCCGCGCTCCCGCGGCGCGTCGCCGTAACGATCATTGCGCTCGCCGCGCTCATGGCGGCTGGGCTTGCCGTCACGCGGCGCGCGGCGGTCCTGCTGCGGGCCGGGATCGAACAGATCCTCGGGCGAGGGCAGGCGGGCGCGATGCATCCGGATCAGCGCCGCCGCGATCTCCTCGGCGGAGCGCTGGCCAACCAGCTCGCGGACCAGCACAGCATCTTCCTCGGATGCGGGCTCGACGCGCAGCAGCGCCTCGAGGAGCCGCTCCTGGTCCTTGGCGCGAACCTCGTCGGCGGACGGGGCTGCGGTCCAATAGGCGTCGACGCCGGCGGCGTTGATCAGGCGAAGCGCCTTGGCGCGATTCGTGTAGGGCACGAGCATGGCCGAGACGCCCTTGCGGCCGGCGCGGCCCGTACGGCCGGAACGGTGCAGCAGCACGGCGGGGCCGGTCGGCAGCTCGGCGTGGATGACGAGGCCGAGGTCGGGCAGGTCGAGGCCGCGGGCGGCGACGTCGGTGGCGACGCAGACGCGGGCACGGCCGTCACGCAGCGCCTGCAGCGCATGCATGCGCTCGGTCTGGCTGAGTTCGCCGGAAAGCGCCACCACCTGGAAGCCACGCTCCTGCAGGCCGGCATGGACGCGCTTCACCGATTCGCGCGTCGAGCAGAAGACGAGCGCCGCCGGCTGGTCATAGAAGCGCAGCACGTTGACGACGGCGAGGTCGATCTCGTTCGGCGCGACGCGGAACGCACGGTACTCGATGTCGCCATGCGGCTGGCTCTGGTCGATCGTGTCGATGCGCATGGCATCGCGCTGATACTGCTTGGCCAGGCGGACGATCTCGCGCGGCAGCGTTGCCGAGAACAGCAGCGTGCGGCGCTCCTGCGGGGCGGCGTCGAGGATGAGCTCGAGATCCTCGCGGAAACCGAGGTCGAGCATCTCGTCGGCCTCGTCGAGCACGACGACCTTGAGCTTGGAGATGTCGAGGCGGCCACGCTCGAGGTGATCGCGCAGGCGGCCGGGCGTGCCGACAACGATATGGGCGCCCATGTCGAGCGCGCGCGCCTCGCGGCGCACGTCCATGCCGCCGACGCAGGACGCGATCTTCACGCCGGTCGGACCGTAGAGCCAGGTGAGCTCGCGCTGGACCTGGAGAGCCAGTTCGCGGGTCGGCGCGATGACGAGCGCCAGCGGCTCGGTCGCCGGGCCGAACTGCTCTTCCATGCCGAGAAGCGTGGTCGAGAAGGCGAGGCCGTAAGCGACGGTCTTGCCGGAGCCGGTCTGGGCCGAGACGAGCAGGTCACGCTCGCCGACCTCGGGAGCGACGACGGCGGCCTGGACGGGGGTGAGCGAGTCATAGCCCTTGTCCGCGATGGCGCGGGCGAGGGCGGGATTCTGGACGAGTGATGCCATGGAGGGGCGAAGCCTGAAACTGGAGAAGCACTCCGGGTCGCGAACGGGTAGATCGCGAGCGGTGAATGGTTCATGCGGAATGCGAGTTGTGTCTCCCATACCCCGGACGCGAGCGATAGCCAAGGATTCTCTATGGTCCATGCCGTCGCACAGAGGTGATATGGCCAAAACGGCCTCCGGCGGCACCGTCGTCAGGCGATCGGCCTGGCCACAAAGCTGTGATCAACACGGCGCGGGGTCTTGGAGGGCGGTCTGGAAACCCCGCGTTAATCGTCTTGGGCGATGATTTGTTCATCATGTTGCACCGCGTTCAAAGTCCCTCATGACCACACGTCAGCGCAAGCATTCCAAACTTCGGTGGCTTATCCTCCCGCTCGGCTCGCTCGCCGTGATGGGGTACTTCGCCTATCATTCCTTCAATGGCGATTACGGTATCTGGTCGCGCGAGCGGATGGAGCGCGAGGCGATCACGCTCGAGAAGGAACTGGCGAGATTGAAGGGCGAGCGACAGGCCTTGGCGGCCCGCGCCCAGCTGCTACGGCCCGAAAGTCTCGATCCGGACATGATCGACGAGCGGGCGCGCGACAAGCTCAACCTCGCGCTCTCGGATGAATTGGTCATCTCCGTTGCTGCGGTGCAACAGACCCTCCAGCATTGAGAGCCGAAGAAAATCGCGATGAACCGGATTCTGGTTCATCGTGGTTTTTGGTAGTCAAGTCATGTAGTTGGCGCATGGCTCCGATGCTCCCCGCGCATCTTGGAATGCCTCTCGGCTTCGGATAACGTCCCGCGCATCAGTTTGGGAAACGCCCCGGAGAACAAGGCATGGCTGTAGCCAAAGCGAAAGTCGGCAGCAAATCCGCGCCGGCCGCCGGACGAAAGACTGCAGCGGTGAAATCGGCCAAGCCGACCGCCGCGGAGAATTTCTCCAAGGAACAGGAACTCTACGGCTATCGCGAGATGCTCCTGATCCGCCGCTTCGAGGAAAAGGCCGGCCAGATGTATGGCATGGGCCTGATCGGCGGCTTCTGCCACCTCTATATCGGACAGGAAGCGGTCGTCGTCGGCATGCAGATGGCGATCCGCACCGGTGAAGACCAGACCATCACCGGCTATCGCGATCACGGCCACATGCTCGTCGCGGGCATGGATGCAAATGGCGTGATGGCGGAACTCACGGGTCGTCGCGGCGGGTATTCCCGCGGCAAGGGCGGCTCGATGCACATGTTCTCCCGCGAGAAGCAGTTCTTCGGCGGCCACGGCATCGTCGGCGGCCAGGTCTCGCTCGGCACCGGCCTCGCCTTCGCCAACCGCTACCGCAAGAACGACAATGTCTGCCTGACCTATTTCGGCGACGGCGCGGCCAACCAGGGCCAGGTCTACGAGAGCTTCAACATGGCGCAGCTCTGGAAGCTGCCCGTGGTCTACATCATCGAGAACAACCGCTACGCCATGGGCACGTCCGTGTCGCGCTCCTCCGCGCAGACCGACTTCTCGCGTCGCGGCCTGTCCTTCGGCATTCCCGGTGAGAAGGTCGACGGCATGGATATCCGCGCCGTGAAGGCCGCCGGCGACAAGGCTGTCGCCTGGTGCCGCGCCGGCAAGGGTCCCTACATCCTCGAGATGGAAACCTACCGCTATCGCGGCCACTCCATGTCCGACCCGGCCAAGTACCGGTCGAAGGACGAAGTCCAGAAGATGCGCACCGAGCACGATCCGATCGAGCAGGTCCGCGCCCGTCTGATGGAGAAGGGCTGGGCCACCGAGGACGATCTCAAGAAGATCGACGCCGAGGTGCGCGAAGTCGTGAACAATGCGGCGGAATTCGCCCAGAACGATCCCGAGCCGGATGTGTCCGAGCTCTGGACGGACATTGTGAAGTAAGGCGGGAGACCACGATGCCGATCGATATTCTGATGCCGGCCCTCTCGCCGACCATGGAGGAGGGCACGCTCTCCAAATGGCTCAAGAAAGAAGGCGACCAGGTCAAGTCCGGTGACGTGATCGCCGAGATCGAGACCGACAAGGCGACGATGGAAGTCGAAGCCGTCGACGAGGGCACGATCGCCAAGCTTCTCGTGCCGGAAGGCACCGAGAACGTGAAGGTGAACACCAAGATCGCCGTGCTCGCTGCCGAAGGCGAGGACGCGTCGGCCGTGTCGAGCGCCCCGGCCGAGGCCCCGAAGGCGGAGGCTCCCAAGGCTGACGCGCCGGCCGCTGCCGAGAAGCCCGCGGAGGCCGCGCCCGCTCCGGTCGCCGCCGCGCCGATCGCCGTCCAGGTCGCCGCCGATCCCGACATTCCGGCCGGCACGACCTTCGTGTCAACCACGGTCCGCGAAGCACTGCGCGACGCAATGGCCGAGGAAATGCGCCGCGACGGCGACGTCTTCGTCATGGGCGAGGAAGTTGCCGAGTACCAGGGCGCCTACAAGGTCACGCAGGGTCTGCTGCAGGAGTTCGGCGCCGATCGCGTGATCGACACCCCGATCACCGAGCACGGCTTTGCCGGCCTCGCCACGGGCGCCGCGCTCGCCGGCCTGAAGCCGATTGTCGAGTTCATGACGTTCAACTTCGCCATGCAGGCGATCGACCAGATCATCAACTCCGCCGCCAAGACGCTCTACATGTCCGGTGGCCAGCTCGGCGCTCCGATGGTGTTCCGTGGCCCGAACGGCGCGGCAGCCCGCGTCGCGGCCCAGCACAGCCAGGACTTCTCGTCCTGGTACAGCCACATCCCGGGCCTCAAGGTCGTCGTTCCCTACACGGCGGCCGACGCCAAGGGCCTGCTCAAGGCCGCGATCCGCGATCCGAACCCGGTGATCTTCCTCGAGAACGAGATCCTCTACGGCCAGCATTTCGATGTGCCGCAGCTCGATGATTTCGTGCTCCCGATCGGCAAGGCCCGCATCCACAAGCCGGGCAAGGACGTGACGATCGTCTCGTTCGGCATCGGCATGACCTATGCGACCAAGGCCGTCGCGGAGCTGGCCGAGCAGGGCATCGACGCCGAGCTGATCGACCTGCGCACGCTGCGTCCGCTCGACATCGACACGGTCATCGAGTCGGTCAAGAAGACCGGCCGCTGCGTCACCGTCGAAGAGGGCTGGCCGCAGAACTCGATCGGTTCGCACATCGCGTCCGAGCTGATGGAAAAGGCGTTCGACTATCTCGACGCGCCGGTTCTCAAGGTGACGGGCAAGGACGTGCCGATGCCGTACGCCGCGAACCTCGAGAAGCTCGCTCTGCCGAACGTCGGCGAAGTGGTCGCGGCCGTCAAAGCCGTAACGTATCGGTGACGCCATGGCCGGACACAAACGCGAGCTTGAAATTCCGCCGGGCGCTCTCGCCTCGGATGATGCCGCGGAGGTGTTCCGCGCCTGGATCGTAGACCGGGGGCTGGACGTCAGCTTCCGGACGGCGTTCGATGATCCTGCGACCTGGGGTATCCTGCTCGCCGACATCGCACGTCAGGTTGCGCGTGGATTCGAAACGGACGGCGTCTGCTCGGAAGAGCAGGCGCTGGACGCGATCAAGTCCATGTTCGACGCCGAATGGGACCGTCCGAACGATCCGGGCACGCCAGAATCACGCCAATAGGTGCTTTATGCCGATCAATATCCTGATGCCCGCACTTTCGCCGACCATGGAAGAGGGCAACCTCGCCAAGTGGAACGTGAAAGAGGGCGACAAGGTCAAGGCTGGCGACGTGATCGCCGAGATCGAGACCGACAAGGCGACGATGGAAGTCGAATCCATCGATGAGGGCACGGTCGGCAAGATCGTGGTTCCCGAGGGATCGCAGGGCGTCAAGGTCAACGCGCTGATCGCCGTGCTGCTCGCCGAGGGCGAGGACAAGAGCGCGATCGGTTCGACCGAGGCCGCCGCACCGGCTCCCGCGGCGGCTGCCGCGCCCGAGGCGAAGCCGGCTCCGGCCGCTGCCGCTGCGGCCCCCGCGCCGGCAGCGCCCGCCCAGGCTCCCGCAGCCCAGGCTCCGGCGGCTGCACCGGCCGCCGCCGCCTCCGGCGACCGCGTCTTCGCGTCGCCGCTCGCGCGTCGTCTCGCCAAGGACGCCGGCATCGACATCGCCAAGGTGGCCGGTTCCGGCCCGCATGGCCGCATCGTGCAGGCCGACATCGAGGCTGCCAAGAAGGGCGGCGTCGCCAAGGCTGCTCCGGCAGCAGCACCCGCGGCCGCGCCGTCCGCTCCGGTTCATGCCGGCCCGACCGACGCGCAGACGCTCAAGCTGTTCGCCGAAGGCTCCTACGATCTCGTGCCGCATGACAACATGCGCAAGACGATCGCGCGCCGCCTGACGGAATCGAAGCAGAACGTCCCGCACTTCTACGTCACCGTCGATTGCGAGCTCGACGCGCTGCTGGCGCTGCGTGAGCAGATCAACGGCGCCGCGCCGAAGGATGCCGAGGGCAAGCCGGGCTACAAGGTCTCGGTCAACGACATGGTCATCAAGGCGATGGCCCTGGCGCTGAAGAAGGTGCCGGGCGCCAATGCGTCCTGGACCGATGGCGGCATGCTCGTCCACAAGGTGGTCGATGTCGGCGTCGCCGTCTCGATCCCGGGTGGCCTGATCACGCCGGTCGTCCGCAACGCCGAGACCAAGTCGCTCTCGGCCATCTCGAACGAGATGAAGGACCTCGCCAAGCGGGCGCGCGAGCGCAAGCTGAAGCCGGAGGAATACCAGGGCGGCACGACCTCCGTGTCGAACCTCGGCATGTTCGGCGTCAAGGACTTCGCGGCGATCATCAACCCGCCGCATGCGACGATCCTGGCCGTCGGCGCCGGCATCCAGCAGCCGGTCGTCCGCAACGGCGAGATCAAGATCGCGACCATCATGTCGGTCACGCTCTCGACCGACCACCGCGTCGTCGACGGCGCGCTCGGGGCCGAGCTCCTGCAGGCCTTCAAGGGCTACATCGAGAAGCCCATGGCGATGCTGGTCTAGCCAACACCGTCGTTCCGGCTCCCGTCTCTTCGCGAGGCGGGGGCCGCAAGACCATCAAAGCGCAGCGAGACGAACATGGCCGCACCCTACGACGTCATCATCATCGGCTCCGGCCCGGGCGGCTATGTCGCCGCCATCCGCGCCGCCCAGCTCGGCCTCAAGACCGCCGTGGTCGAGAAGAGTCATCTCGGCGGCATCTGCCTGAACTGGGGCTGCATCCCGACCAAGGCGCTGCTGCGCTCGGCCGAGGTCTACCACTATTTCGAGCACGCCAAGGACTACGGCCTGTCCGCCGAGAAGATCGGCTTCGACATGGCGGCCATCACCAAGCGTTCGCGCGGCGTTTCTGCCCAGCTGAACCAGGGTGTCGGCGGCCTCTTGAAGAAGAACAAGGTCGATGTGATCTGGGGTTCAGCCGAGATCACGGCCCCCGGCAAGCTCACCGTCAAGGCTTCCGAGAACCCGCCCAAGGGCGCGCTCGGCGGCGGCGACTACGAAGCCAAGAACATTATCGTCGCGACCGGCGCCCGGCCGCGCGCGCTGCCCGGCATCGAGCCGGACAAGAAGCAGATCTGGACCTATTTCGAGGCCATGGTGCCCGACAGCCTGCCGAAGTCGCTGCTCGTCATGGGCTCCGGCGCCATCGGAATCGAATTCGCCTCCTTCTACCGCACCATGGGTTCCGAGGTGACGGTGGTCGAGGTTCTGCCGCAGATCCTGCCCGTCGAGGACGAGGAAATCGCGGCGCATGCCCGCAAGCGCTTCGAGAAGCAGGGCATCAAGATCCTGACCGGCGCCAAGGTGACCAAGGTCGTCAAGGCGGCCAATTCGGTCACGGCGACGATCGAGACGGCCGACGGCAAGACGCAGGAGATCACCACCGAGAAGCTGATCTCGGCGGTCGGCGTCGTCGGCAACATCGAGGGCCTCGGCCTCGAGAAGCTCGGCGTCAAGACGGATCGCGGCTGCGTCGTCATCGACGGCATCGGCAAGACCAATGTTCCCGGCATCTGGGCGATCGGCGACGTCGCCGGCCCGCCGATGCTGGCGCACAAGGCAGAGCACGAGGGCGTCATCGCCGTCGAGGCGATCGCCGGCCAGCATCCGCACCTGATGGACAAGGCCAAGATCCCGGGCTGCACCTACTGCAACCCGCAGATCGCCTCGGTCGGTTTGACCGAGAAGAAGGCGAAGGAAGCCGGCTACGACGTGCGCGTCGGCAAGTTCCCCTTCATCGGCAACGGCAAGGCGATCGCGCTTGGCGAGCCGGAGGGTCTGGTCAAGACCGTGTTCGACAAGAAGACCGGCCAGCTGCTCGGCGCCCATCTCGTCGGCGCGGAAGTCACCGAGCTGATCCAGGGCTTCGTCATCGCCATGAACCTCGAGACGACAGAAGAAGAGCTGATCAACGCCGTGTTCCCGCATCCGACCCTGTCGGAGACGATGCACGAGAGCGTGCTCTCGGCCTACGGCCGCGCCATCCATATCTGAGGCTCGATGCCGCGAAGCTTGCGACCATGTGTCTACATCGTCGCAAGCCGCAGGCACGGTACGCTCTATATTGGCGTGACCAGCAACATCGCGGCGAGGGCGCAGCAGCATCGGGATGGATTGGTCGAGGGTTTCTCGAAGCGCTACGGCACCAAGACCCTGGTGTTCTTCGAGACGCACGACACGATGGAAGCCGCCATTCTTCGAGAGAAGCAGCTCAAGGAATGGAGGCGGGACTGGAAGATCCGCCTCATCGAGGAAAGTAACCCCGACTGGTCCGATCTCTATAGTTTGACGATGGAATGACGACATGCGCCGCCGTCATCCCGGCGAAGGCCGGGATCCATAAACACCGGCGGAGATGTCCTGCCATGGACCCCGGCCTTCGCCGGGGTGACGGGCGAGCTGGTTGATAGAATGCAGCGTTGGGCATGAGCCGAGCGCGCCACAGAGAGATCAGGACTCGGAAGACAAGTGCTCGGCATGGAAACGCAAGCGATCCTCATCTGGGTCGCCATCGGCCTGGTCGCCGGTTGGCTCGCCAGCATCGTCGTCGGTGGTGGCGGGCTGATCCGCAACATCATCACCGGCCTCGTTGGCGCCGTCGTCGGCGGCTTCCTGGTCAGCTACTTCAATATTCCGGTCGATCTCGGCTACGATTTCCTGAACCAGGTGGTCATCGCCGCCGCAGGCGCGGTCATCGTCGTCTGCCTGGCCCGCGTGATCGCATGACGGCCATGCGCGACACAAAGCTGGTGTTGCGCGCGGTCTTCGCCCATATGTTGCTTCAACAAGGCTGATCGGGGCTCATCATGAACGGTGTCGGCATTCTCGCGACGATCATCATCGGCATTCTGGCGGGCTGGATCGCCTCCCGCGTCATGGAACGACGGCACGGATTGATCATCAACCTGATTGTCGGCCTGGTCGGCGCCTGGGTCGGCGCGGCGCTCGCCGCCGCCTTCAACATTCACTTTGCAGGCTTCGTCGGCAGCCTGGTCGTCTCCACCGTCGGTGCGATCGTCCTGCTGTTCCTGCTCAGTCTCCTGCGCCGTTCGTAGGATAGATCGGAGTCATCATGGTCGTCGTTCTCGACACGCGTCCCGGCAAGGATCTCCGCCCGCGTCACCCTGAAAAGGCGAACCGCCCGGAGACGCCGCTGCTGCGCAAGCCGGAGTGGATCCGCGTTCGCGCGCCGGGCTCGCCGGTCTATCGCGAGACCCAGGACATCGTGAAGAAGAACGGCCTCGTCACCGTGTGCGAGGAGGCCGGTTGCCCGAACATCGGCGAGTGCTGGTCGAAGAAGCACGCGACGTTCATGATCATGGGCGACACCTGCACGCGCGCCTGTGCCTTCTGCAACGTCCGCACCGGCATGCCGGAGGCGCTCGATCGCGCCGAGCCGGAGAAGGTCGCGGAGGCCGTCGCCAAGCTCGGCCTCGAGCATGTCGTGATCACCTCGGTCGATCGTGACGATCTCGCCGATGGCGGCGCGCAGCACTTCGCCGACGTGATCTATGCGATCCGCCGCGCCGCGCCCGGCACGACGATCGAGATCCTGACGCCCGATTTCCTGCGCAAGCCCGGCGCGCTCGAGGTGGTCGTCGAGGCGCGCCCCGACGTGTTCAACCACAATCTCGAGACGGTGCCGTCCAAGTACCTGAAGGTCCGTCCCGGCGCCCGCTACTTCCATTCGCTCCGCCTGCTGCAGCGGGTGAAGGAGCTCGATCCCAACATGTTCACCAAGTCCGGCATCATGGTCGGCCTCGGCGAGGAGCGGAACGAGATCCTGCAGCTGATGGACGACCTGCGCGTCGCCGAGGTCGATTTCATGACCATCGGCCAGTACCTGCAGCCGAGCCGCAAGCACCATCCGGTGATCCGCTTCGTCACCCCGGACGAGTTCAAGTCGTTCGAGACGATCGCCTATGCCAAGGGCTTCCTGATGGTCTCGTCGAGCCCGCTGACGCGCTCGTCGCACCATGCTGGCGAGGACTTTGCACGGTTGCGCGCGGCGCGCCAGGCGCAGCACCAGGTCTGATCGCGATGCCGAGTTTCTCGACCGAGCACGAGGTCGGTCATTCGGCCGCGGAGATGTTCGATCTCGTCGCCGACGTGGAGAAGTATCCGCAGTTCGTGCCGCTGTGCGAACGGCTGGTGATCCGCGGCCGCAAGCCGGACGGCGGCCGCGAGATCCTAATCGCCGACATGACGGTCGCCTACAAGATCGTGCGCGAGACCTTCACCACCAAGGTCGTGCTCGACCGGGCGGCGGGCACCATCCGGGCGGAATATCTCGACGGCCCGTTCAAGCACCTCGACAATCTCTGGACCTTCAAGCCGATTGACGCAAAGCACAGCCTCATCGGCTTCTCGATCGACTACGAGTTCCGCTCGCGCACGCTGTCGGCCCTGATGGGCACCGTATTCGACAAGGCGTTCCGCAAGTTCTCCGACGCCTTCGAAAAGCGCGCCGACGCGATCTACGGCACGGTGGTGCTGCCGCCCGCCTAGGGATGGCGCGAAACGGGCTCGTCGCGGGCGTCTTTTTTTTGCGCACGGATCTAGCGCGGCTGGCGACCATGGGCCATGGCGGCGCTGCTGTAGCGCCGGCTTACCGTCACCACCGGCTGGTCGGCTTCCTCGCCGGCTGACTCGGCTCAGGTCAGCAGATAGGCCTTCGCCTCGGGCTGCTCGGGCAGGTCGGTCTCGCCCAGCATTTCCCGGAGCGTCGTCTCGATCGTCGTCGCCATGGCATCGAGCGCGAGATCGTTCGCCTCGGTGCCGAACGGCTCCTCGAGCTGGTCGCTGAGCGCCTCCAGCGCGTAGAAGGTGTAGGCGAGGAAGGCGACGATCAGCGGCGTCAGCACGCCGATCGAATCGACCAGCCCGAACGGCAACAGGAAGCAGTAGAGATAGATGGTCCTGTGCAGGATCACCGAATAGGTGAAGGGCAGCGGCGTGCCCGCCAGCCGCTCGCAGGCGCCGAGAACGTCCGAGAGGGCGTCGAGGTGCCGCTCCATCGCCGTGACCAGGATCGGGTCGATCCTTCCCGAGCGACGAAGCTCCGCGATCTGCTCGCCGATATGCAGCAGGATGAGAGCCGGCCGGAACCGTGCGGCGGCAAGCGTGCCGTCGACGAAATCGGCCGGCAGGGTTTTCCGCAGGTCGGGCAGGGCATCGGTGTCGCGCAGCTGATGGCGTAGCGCATGGGCGAAGGCGATCGTCGCATGGATGATCTCGCGCGCCGCAACGGAATCGTCCTGCAGCGTCAACGCCTGGCGGGCGAGCGAGCGCGCATGGATCAGCAGCGCGCCCCATTGCTTGCGAGCTTCCCAGAAGCGGTCGTAGCTGGCGCTGTTGCGGAAGCCGAGGAAGATCGCGATCGCAATGCCGATCAGCGAGAAGGGCACGAAGGTCAGCGTGACCTTGAAGGAGAAGAGTTCTCCGTGCAGCAGGGTCACGAGCGTCGCGAAGGCGGCGGTCAGCACAAGCTGCGGCAGGATGACCGGCAGCACGGATCCGCGCCACACCAGCATCATACCGAACCAGTTCGGCCGCTCGCGAACGATCATCGGCCTAGCCTTCCGTCGCCGCTTCCGTGAGCATGCGCAGCGCTTCGGCCACGGTGGCGAAACGGACTCCGGCGCGATCCCGATCGGCGAAGACATGGGCGGCATGGCGGGCAGGGGAGCCGCGCCGCATCAGGCCGAAGTGAACGAGCCCGACCGGCTTTTCCGCGCTGCCGCCGCCCGGGCCGGCGATGCCCGTGACCGCGATCGCGAGATCCGCGCCCGACTTCGCCAGGGCTCCGGCGGCCATGGCGAGCGCGACTTCCTGGCTGACCGCGCCGACACGCTTGATGAGATCCGCCGGCACGCCGATCATCTCGGTCTTGGCTTCGTTCGAATAGGTGACGAAGCCGCGATCGACGACGGCCGAGGAGCCGGCGATTTCGGTCAGCGTCCCGGCGATCAGGCCGCCTGTGCAGGATTCAGCCGTGGCGATCGTCAGCCTCTTCTCGATGCAGAGCGCGATCAGCGCGCGCGCCTGGCCTTCGAGCGGTCCGAGATCGGTCATGCTTCCTCCTCGAATGGCAGGCGCACCGTAGCGGACGCGATGGCCGCGATGCCTTCGCCACGGCCGACGAAGCCCATCTTCTCGTTCGTCGTCGCCTTGACGCCGACCCGGTCGGCGCCGATGCCGGCGATCTCGGCGATGCGCGCGCGCATGGCATCGCGATGCGGCCCGATCTTCGGCGCCTCGGCGATGATCGCGAGGTCGAGATTGACGATTACGCCGCCCCGCGCCTTGACCCGCTCGACCGCGAAGGCGAGGAAGCGGTCCGACGAGGCGCCGCGCCATTGCGGGTCGGAGGGCGGGAAGTGATCGCCGATATCTCCATCCGCAATGGCGCCGAGGACGGCGTCGGTCAGCGCATGCAGTCCGACGTCGGCGTCGGAATGGCCGGACAGCTTGCGGTCGTGCGGGATCGCGACGCCGCCCAGCCAGACATGGTCGCCGTCCGTGAAGGAGTGCACGTCATAGCCGGTGCCGACGCGGGTCTCTCCGGCGCGGAGAAGGGCTTCCTGGCGCAGCCGTCGATCGGCCATCTCGATATCCTCCGGCATGGTCAGCTTGATGTTGGCGCGCTCGCCGAGAACGATATGGACGGGAATGTCGGCCCACTCGGCGATGCCGGCGTCGTCGGTGAACGCCGTGCCCTTGTCGGCAGCGCTGCGATGCGCGGCCAGAATCGTGGAAAGGCGGAACGCCTGCGGCGTCTCGGCGGCGAAGAGGTTTTCGCGAGAAACCGTGTCGTCGACGCGGCCCGACGCATCCGCGCGCTTCAGTGTGTCGGTGACCGGCGAGGCGGCCAGCACCGCGTCGTTCTCGCCAAGCGCGTCGATGACCCGGTCGAGTAGCGCCGCCGACGCGAAGGGGCGCACGGCATCGTGGATCAACACATGTGTCACGCCGCGCTCCGCCAGCGCCTCCAATCCGTTGCGCACCGAAACCTGTCGCGTCGCGCCGCCCGCGACGACATCGAGCCGGGGCGCGAGATCGCCGACCGCCGATCGATAGAGTTCGGCATCGTCCGGATGGATCACCACCAGCACCCGATCGATCCCGGCATGATCGAGGAACAGCGCCGCCGTGCGCCGGAGAATGGCCTGACCTCCCACCTCGCGATACTGCTTCGGCACCTCGCCGCCGGCGCGCACCCCGCGGCCGGCTGCCACGATGAGGGCGGCGACATGGTTGGACTGCACACTGGTATTCATGGGTGAGGAAATCCGGCTGGTACGGCCTGAGCGTGCCGTCGTCATACGGTCGCATGGATCGGAGATTTCACACTGCAACGCAACAAGTCTCTTGCCGCACGCCCATTCGTGACTAATATGTGGGCATCAAAATCAATGCCTATTCGGTAGTCATATTGTCTGAAGCTCCAAATCCCGTTGCCCGCCTCGCTGCCCCTCTCGACATCGGCGGCGTGACGATTGCCAACCGGGTTCTGCTCGCGCCGATGTCCGGAGTGTCCGATCGGCCGTTCCGCCGTGTCGCGGCTTCGTTCGGCGCCGGGCTCGTCATTTCGGAGATGGTTGCGAGCGAGGAACTGGCCGGCGGTAACGCCGAGACCGCAATGCGCGCCGAAGCAACCGGCAACGGTCTGCATGTCGTGCAGTTGGCCGGCCGCGAGGCGCATTGGATGTCGGAAGGCGCCAAGGCCGCCGCCGATTCCGGCGCCGACATCATCGACATCAACATGGGTTGCCCCGCCAAGCGCGTGACGACGGGCTATTCCGGCTCGGCGCTGATGCGCGACCTCGACCACGCGCTGACGCTCGTCGACGCGACCGTCGCGGCGAGCCCGGTTCCGGTGACATTGAAGATGCGGCTCGGCTGGGACGACAAGACGATCAATGCGCCCGAGCTGGCGCGCCGCGCCGAAGCGGCCGGCGTTTCGATGATCACCGTGCATGGCCGCACGCGCTGCCAGTTCTACAAGGGCACGGCCGACTGGGCCGCCATCGCCGCCGTCAAGCAGGCGATCTCGATCCCGCTCATTGCCAACGGCGACTGCGTCAGCGTCGACAGCCTCGCGCCGATGCTTGCGGCCTCGGGCGCCGACGGCGTCATGGTCGGGCGGGGCGCCTATGGCCAACCCTGGCTGCCCGGCCATCTCGCCAGCTTCGCCGCGACCGGGACGATGCCCGAGGCACCGCGCGGCGACGCCCTGATCGATCTGGTCGTCGGGCATTTCGAGGAAATGATCGAGCTCTACGGGCCGATCCTCGGCGTGCGCAACGCGCGAAAACATCTGAGCTGGACGATCGAGGCGCTCGGCCCCGACGCCATGCCGGCCGAGGACCGCCTCGCCATCATGACCGAACAAGATCCCGCTCGGGTGATCCTGCTTCTGCGGCAGCACCTTGGAGAGGCTGAAATGAGGAGAGCCGCGTGAACCGGACGCTCGTCCAGAACGAAGCCATCGCGGCGGGGAGCGGCGGGTCGGCTTCGATTCTGCTCGACGCGCTGCCGCATCCGATCATCATGATCGACGGGGCGGGGCATGTCAGCGACGCCAACAGCGCCGCGCAGGATTTCTTCCAGGCCTCGATTGCCGTGCTGCGACGCCAGCCGATCGCTCATTTCGTTCCGTTCGGCAGCCCGCTTCTGGCGCTGATCGAGCAGGTCCGCAGCCGCGGCGCGGCCGTCAACGAATATCGCGTCGATGTCGGCACGCCGCGCAACGGCGCCGACCGCATCGTCGACATCTATGCCTCGCCCGTGCCGGAACGGCCCGATTCCGTCGTCGTCCTGCTCCAGGAAAAGACGATGGCCGAGAAGATCGACCGCCAGCTGACGCATCGCGGCGCGGCGCGCTCGGTGACGGGCCTCGCCGCCATGCTGGCGCACGAGATCAAGAACCCGCTCTCCGGCATCCGTGGCGCGGCGCAACTGCTCGAATCCTCCGTCGAAGACGATGACCGGGCGCTGACCCGCCTGATCTGCGACGAGACGGACCGGATCGTGAAGCTGGTCGACCGGATGGAAGTGTTCTCGGACGAGCGCCCCGTCGAGCGCGCGCCGGTCAACATCCATGTCGTTCTGGAGCATGTGAAGCGGCTGGCGCAGTCGGGTTTCGCCCGCAACATCCGCATCATCGAGGAGTATGACCCGTCGCTGCCGCCGGTCTATGCCAACCGCGACCAGCTGGTGCAGGTGTTCCTGAACCTCGTCAAGAACGCCGCCGAGGCGATCGGCAATGACGACAATGGCGAGATCCTGCTCTCGACGGCCTTCAAGCCCGGCATTCGCCTGTCGGTGCCCGGCTCCAACAACCGGGTGACCCTGCCGCTCGAATTCACTGTCCGCGACAACGGCGCCGGCGTGCCGGCGGACATGTTGCCCCACCTCTTCGACCCCTTCGTCACCACCAAGATCAATGGCTCGGGCCTCGGTCTGGCGCTCGTGGCCAAGATCATTGGGGATCATGGGGGTGTCATCGAGTGCGATTCCCAGCACAATCGCACGACCTTCCGCGTGTTGATGCCGGCATTCCCGGGTGACGCACCTGCAGACAAGGAGCACTGACATGGCGACCGGCACCATTCTCGTAGCGGACGACGACGCGGCCATCCGGACTGTCCTGAACCAGGCCCTTTCGCGTTCCGGCTACGAGGTGCGCCTGACCTCGAACGCCGCGACGCTCTGGCGCTGGGTGAGCCAGGGCGAGGGGGATCTCGTCATCACCGACGTCGTGATGCCGGACGAGAACGCCTTCGACCTGCTGCCGCGGATCAAGCGGTTGCGGCCCGAGCTGCCGGTCATCGTGATGAGCGCGCAGAACACGTTCATGACGGCGATCCGCGCTTCCGAGCGGGGCGCCTACGAATATCTGCCGAAGCCTTTCGACCTGAAGGAGCTGATCTCGATCGTCGGCCGGGCGCTGGCCGAACCGAAGCAGCGCGCCAAGGACGATCCGCTCGATGATGGCGGCGAGAACATTCCGCTCGTCGGCCGCTCGCCCGCCATGCAGGACATTTATCGCGTGCTGGCGCGGTTGATGCAGACCGACCTGACGGTGATGATCGCCGGCGAATCCGGCACCGGCAAGGAACTCGTCGCCCGCGCGCTGCATGACTATGGCAAGCGCCGCACCGGGCCTTTCGTCGCCATCAACATGGCCGCGATCCCGCGCGACCTGATCGAGAGCGAGTTGTTCGGCCACGAGAAGGGGGCGTTCACCGGCGCGCAGGCGCGCTCGGCAGGCCGGTTCGAGCAGGCCGAGGGCGGCACGCTGTTCCTCGACGAGATCGGCGACATGCCGATGGAGGCGCAGACCCGGCTGCTGCGCGTGCTGCAACAGGGCGAGTACACCACCGTTGGCGGCCGCACGCCGATCAAGACGGATGTCCGCATCGTCGCGGCCACCAACAAGGATCTCCGCATCCTGATCAACCAGGGCCTGTTCCGCGAGGACCTGTTCTTCCGCCTGAACGTCGTGCCGATCCGCCTGCCGGCGCTGCGCGAGCGCTCCGAGGATATTCCGGACCTCGTCCGCCATTTCTTCGCGCTCGGCGAGCGCGACGGCCTGCCGGTGAAGCAGATCGAGGTGGCGGCGCTCGAGCGGCTGAAGCGCTATCGCTGGCCGGGCAATGTGCGCGAACTCGAAAACCTGATCCGGCGGCTGGCGGCGCTCTATCCGCAGGACACGATCACCGAGAACATCATCGAGGCCGAACTCGAACAGCCGGCGGCGCCGCTCGCTTCCGAGGGGGGCGAGATGGAGGACACGCTGATGAGCTCGGTCGAGCGGCATCTCTCGACCTATTTCCACGGTTTCGGCGAGGGCCTGCCGCCGCCCGGCCTCTACCATCGCATCCTGCGCGACGTCGAATATCCGCTGATCAGCACGGCGCTCGCCGCGACGCGCGGCAACCAGATCAAGGCGGCCGAGCTGCTCGGCGTGAACCGCAACACGCTGCGGAAAAAGATCCGTGACCTTGACGTTCAGGTCATGCGCAACCCGCGCTGACGCGACGTAGGACGAACCGGCGCCTGTTGCCGGTTCGCCACATTGCTGTTGCAATTCGGTCCCAGGGTCCGCGCATGAGGGCTACTGAAGACCACCCGCGATTCTGGCGTGAAGCCGATTCCGAGGGGCTGGCGACATGATCGCTGCCACGGAAACCATCTCCGACGCGTCGCGTTCCGACGGCGACAGCCGCCGGCTACGCTTCACCGTGCGTACGGCCGGCTACATCACCGTCATCCTCGCGCTGACCTGCGCCTGCTTCAGCTTCTTCCTGCTGATGGGGCTGACGCCAATCCAGCCGACGGAGCAGGTCGTCTTCTGGGCGCTGGCCGTGAACGGCCTCCTGACCGGACTGCTGGTGCTGGAGCTGGCGCTCGAAGTCGCCATGCTGATCCGCGCCCGTCGGCGCGGACGCGCCGCCGCCCGGCTGCATATCCGCATCGTCGGCCTGTTCAGCATCGTCGCCGTCGTTCCCGCCATCCTGATCGCCGTGGTGGCCAGCATCACGCTGAACCGCGGCCTCGACCACTGGTTCTCCGAGCGCACGCGGGCGATCGTCGACACCTCGCTTTCGATCGCGCAGGCCTATGCCGAGGAGCATGCCAAGACGCTGAAGGTCGACATTCTCGGCCTGAAGTCGGATTTCGAGCGCGCGCAGACGCTGCTCGAGCAGAATCCAGACCGCTTCCAGGCCTTCATGAACTCGATCGCCGCGCTGCGCGGCATTCCCGGCGTCTTTCTCGTGAAGCCGGATGGCGGACTGATCGCGCAGGCGAACTTCCAGTTCTCGACCAATTACCTGCCGCCGCCGCCCGACGCCCTGTCGCGCGCGGCCAAGCCCGGATCCGAGCCGATCCTGATCGCCCCCGGCGCGACCAATGTCGTCGGCGCCCTGGCGCGGCTGGAGAACTATTCCGACGTCTATCTCTACATCACGCGCGAGATCGACCCCAAGGTCATCCGCTACATCGCCGAGACCACGGCGAGCGTGAACGAGTACAAGAGCCTGGAGGCCACCCGCCTTGGCGTGCAGATCGCCTTCGGCCTGCTGTATCTCGGCCTCGCGCTCGTCGTGCTGCTCTCCGCCATCTGGCTCGGCATCGGCTTCGCCAACCGCCTGGTCTCGCCAATCCGTCGCCTGATCGATGCCGCCGATGAGATCGGCCGCGGCAATCTCGAAGTGCGCGTGCCGTTCCGGAGCTCGGACGGCGATCTCGGCGCGCTCGGCGCCACCTTCAACACCATGGCCTCCGAGCTGCGCAGCCAGCGCCACGAGCTGGTGGCCGCGAGCGAGCAGATCGACAGCCGCCGCCGCTTCACCGAGGCGGTGCTCGCCGGCGTCAGCGCCGGCGTGGTCGGCACGGACGCGAATGGCGTCGTGACCATCGCCAATCGCGGCGCGCTCCGGCTTCTCGGCCTCGACCAGGAAGACACGCTGGGCCGTCCGGTGGTCGAGATCGTGCCGGAGCTGGAAAACGTCGTCACCGCCGCGCTCGGCGAGACCAACCGGACCGAGCATCGCGACCAGGTCTCGGTGGTCCGCGCCGGCCGCGAACGGACGATCAATGTCCGCGTCACGACCGAGGAATCCGATACCGCGGCGCATGGCTACGTCATCACGCTCGACGACATCACCGACCTCGTCACCGCGCAGCGCAGCGCCGCCTGGGCCGACATCGCGCGCCGCATCGCGCACGAGATCAAGAACCCGCTGACGCCGATCCAGCTTTCGGCCGAGCGGCTGAAGCGCCGCTTCGGCAAGGGCATCGTCGAGGGGCGCGAGGTCTTCGACCAGTGCACCGACACGATCATCCGCCAGGTCGGCGACATCGGCCGCATGGTCGATGAGTTCTCCTCCTTCGCGCGCATGCCGAAGCCGACCTTCGAGGAGCGGGACCTTGGCGAGGCGGTGCGCGAGGCGGTCTTCCTGATGGAGGTGGCCAATCCCGAGATCACCTTCGAGACCGAGCTGCCGCAGGAGCCGCTCGTCGGTCGCTATGACCCGCGCCTGATTTCGCAGGCCTTCACCAATCTGGTGAAGAACGCGACCGAGGCAATCGCGGCCGTGCCACCGGGAGATCCGATCGTTCCGAAGATCACGGTGCAGGCGAGGATCGAAGGCGACCGCAACATCGTCGAGATCATCGACACGGGCATCGGCCTGCCGCAGGAGAACCGGCATCGCCTGCTCGAGCCCTACATGACGACGCGCGAGAAGGGCACCGGGCTCGGCCTCGCGATCGTCTCCAAGATTATCGAAGAACATGGCGGACAGCTCGACCTGCTCGACTCGCCCGCCGTGGCCGCTGGGGGGCGGGGCGCCATGGTCCGAATCATCCTGCCGCGTCCGACGCCGCATGGTGGGGCAGGATCCGGCAGCGACCATCAAACCAATCCCGTAGACGCCTGACGAAGATAGAGATCATGCCGTCCGATATTTTGATCATCGATGATGAAGCTGACATCCGCGGGCTCGTCGCCGGAATTCTCGAGGACGAGGGCCACGGCACCCGTACCGCCGGCGATACCGACACCGCCCTCGCCGAGATCGAGAAGCGTCGACCGACGCTCATCTTCCTCGACATCTGGCTGACCGGCAGTCGCATCGACGGCCTGGCGCTGCTCGACATCATCAAGGCACAGCATCCCGACCTGCCGGTGGTGATGATCTCCGGCCACGGCAACATCGAGACGGCGGTCTCCGCCATCCGGCGCGGCGCCTATGACTATATCGAGAAGCCGTTCAAGGCGGACCGCCTGCTGCTGATCGCCGAGCGCGCGCTGGAGGCGTCGAAGCTGCGCCGTGAAGTGCGCGACCTGCGCGAGCGCGCCGGTGATGCCGGCCGCCTCGTCGGCTCGTCGATCGCCATCAGTCATCTGAAGCAGACCATCGAGCGCGTCGCGCCGACCAACAGCCGCATCATGATTTCCGGCCCGTCCGGCTCCGGCAAGGAACTGGTCGCCCGCGCGATCCACGAATCCTCGCTGCGGATGGACGGCCCGTTCGTCGTCCTCAACGCCGCCGCGATCACGCCCGACCGGATGGAGCAGGAGCTCTTCGGCGTCGAGAACGGCACCGGATCGGCTCGCGTCGTCGGCGCGCTCGAGGAGGCGCATGGCGGCACGCTCTATCTCGACGAGGTCGCGGACATGCCGAAGGAGACGCAGGGCAAGATCCTGCGCGTCCTGATCGAGCAGAGCTTCCAGCGCGTCAACGGCACCACCAAGGTCAAGGTCGACGTACGCATCATCTCGTCGACGGCGCGCGACCTGGAGCACGAGATCCAGGATGGCGGCTTCCGCGAGGACCTGTTCCATCGCCTGTCGGTCGTGCCGCTGCGCGTTCCGGCGCTCGCCGAGCGCCGCGACGACGTGCCGGAGCTGGTCAACCACTTCATCGAGCAGATCTCGCGCACCACGGGCCTGCCGGTCCGGACCGTGGGGTCGGACGCCATGGCCGTGCTGCAGGCGCATGACTGGCCGGGCAACATCCGCCAGCTGCGCAACAACATCGAGCGCCTGCTGATCCTGGCGCGCGGCGACGAGAGCCAGGCGATCTCGGCCGACATGCTGCCGCCGGAAATCGGCGAGATGCTGCCGACGACGCCGAACCGCGGCGGCGAGCACCTGATGTCACTGCCGCTGCGCGACGCGCGCGAGATCTTCGAGCGCGAATATCTGACGGCGCAGGTCAACCGCTTCGGCGGCAACATCTCGCGCACGGCGGAATTCGTCGGCATGGAGCGCTCGGCCCTGCATCGCAAGCTGAAATCACTCGGCGTCGGTTGACGGCCGGCCTCGCGGCATTGTCCGATGCGGGACGCCGCGATACGCGGCGCCCGCCTGATTCCCATCGCCCCGCAGGAACACCATGTCGCGCTTTGCCTATGTGAACGGCCTCTATCTTCGCCATGCCGAGGCGGTCGTCCATGTCGAGGATCGCGGCTATCAGTTCGCCGACGGCGTCTACGAGGTCTGCGAGATCCGCAACGGCCGGATGATCGACGAGAAGCTGCACATGGCGCGGCTGGAGCGATCGCTGAAGGAATTGCGCATCGCGCAGCCGATGAGCCTCACCGCCCTCGGCATCGTCATGCGGGAAGTCATCCGTCGCAACCGCGTGCGCGAGGGGCTGGTCTATCTCCAGATCACGCGCGGCGTCGCCCCGCGCAACCACCTGTTCCCAGCCGAAGGCACGCCGCCCTCGATCGTCGTCACCGCCAAGTCGGCGCCGAGCAGCGCCGGCGACCGCAAGGCCGAGAAGGGTGTTTCGGTGATCAGCGTTCCCGACAATCGCTGGGAGCGCGTCGACATCAAGACCGTCTCGCTGCTGCCGAACGTGCTCGCCAAGCAGGCGGCCCGGGATGCCGGCGCCTACGAGGCCTGGTTCGTCGATGCCAACGGCATGGTGACGGAGGGCTCGTCGACCAATGCCTGGATCGTCACCGCCGACGGCGTGCTCGTCACGCGGCCGGCGGAACACGGAATCCTGCGTGGCATCACGCGCACCGTCCTCTTCGAGGTCGCCAAGGCCGCCGGATACCGGATCGAGGAACGCGCTTTCAGCCTCGACGAGGTACACGCTGCGCGCGAGGCCTTCTTCACGGCCGCGACGGCCGTCGTCATGCCGGTCGTAGAGATCGACGGCAAGCCAATCGCCAATGGCGCGCCGGGAACGATCGCCGCCGAACTCCGGCGCCGCTTCCACGAATTTGCGTCGGAAGCGCCGCTCCGCGTGCGTGGATGATGGGCCGCCGATCATCAAGTCGTTGCATGGCGACGTATTTGTTGATGACGCGCGGCGATTCTGCGGGCAATGTAGGGGTGAGGTCGGCAGGTCAGTCGGCCCTCGGGACCCACGTCCCCAACAAGGTCAAGCGTGAGAGACAAGAATGGCAGAACGCGCCCAAAACCTCCAAGACACGTTTCTCAACCACGTTCGCAAGAGCAAGATCCCGCTGACGATCTTCCTGGTAAACGGCGTCAAGCTCCAGGGCATCGTCACCTGGTTCGACAATTTCTGCGTGTTGTTGCGGCGGGACGGCCATTCGCAGCTCGTCTACAAGCACGCCATCTCCACCATCATGCCGGGCGCTCCCGTTCAGCTCTTCGAGCCGGGCGAAGAGGGCGATCGGCCAGGAGCCTGATTGTCCGAGTTTCCTGATCTGCCGGAAGGGCCCGAGGGGTCCGAGGCATCCGATAGCTATATCGAAACCAAGCGTGCGCCCGTTCGGGCGCTCGTGCTCGTTCCCATTCGCCCGGCGCGGACCCGCCGCGCCGAAGGCGATCCGCGCGGCGCCGACCGGAGTTCGACGGCGCGGGTCGAGGAGGCGATCGGGCTGGCGCGCGCCATCGAACTCGACGTCGTCGAGGGCATTCCCGTTCCCTTGCCGATGTACAAGCCGGCGACCCTGTTCGGCAGCGGCAAGGTTCAGGAGCTGGCGGCGCGCATCAAGGCCGACGAGATCGAGCTCGCCATCGTCGACCACGCGCTAACGCCGGTCCAGCAGCAGAACCTCGAGAAGGAATGGGGCACCAAGGTCATCGACCGGACGGGCCTGATCCTCGAGATCTTCGGCGAGCGGGCGCAGACCCGCGAAGGCACGCTGCAGGTCGAGCTGGCGCATCTCAACTACCAGAAGAGCCGGCTGGTGCGCAGCTGGACCCATCTGGAGCGTCAGCGCGGCGGCTTCGGCTTCCTCGGCGGCCCCGGCGAGACGCAGATCGAGGCGGACCGGCGCGCCCTGCAGGAGCGGATCACCCGCATCGAGCACGAGCTCGAGACCGTCGTCCGAACCCGCCGGCTGCAGCGCGAGAGCCGGCGCAAGGTGCCGCACCCAATCGTGGCGCTTGTCGGCTACACCAATGCCGGCAAGTCGACGCTGTTCAACACGCTGACCAGCTCGGACATCTTCGCCAAGGACCTCCTGTTCGCGACGCTCGACCCGACGCTGCGCCGGCTCAAGCTGCCGCATGGAACCGAGGTCATCCTGTCGGATACGGTGGGCTTCATCTCCGACCTGCCGACCCACCTCGTCGCCGCCTTCCGCGCCACGCTGGAAGAGGTGATCGAGGCGACGCTGATCCTGCATGTCCGCGATATCGCGCATGAGGATAGCGAGGCGCAGGCCCGCGACGTCATGAACGTGCTCGAGCAGCTCGGCGTCGAGACGACCAAGACCGACCGGCTGATCGAGGTCTGGAACAAGATCGACCTGATGCCGGAAGACGCCCGCCCCGCGATGCGGCCGAGCCCCGACAAGGGCAAGCCGGCGATCGTGCCGATTTCGGCGCTGACGGGCGAGGGGATTCCGGCCCTGCTCGACCTCGTCGAGCAGCGGCTGAGCGAGGGGCGCCCGGTCTACACCGTCTCGCTCGCCGGCGATGCCCTGGCTCGGCTGCACCGCCTCTACGAGCTCGGCGAGGTACTCTCCCGCGTCGACGCGGAGGACGGCACGACGATCGCCAACATCCGCGTGCCCGACAAGCACGAGAGCGCCTTCCACCGCGAGTTTCCGCGGGCGAAGCTGTTGCCATCGGGCCAGAAGGCGGCGGCGACGGAGAGCAAGAAGGCCTGGGATCCGATGGACAAGGACTGACGGCGCGCCGTCGGTCCTTCCTCCGAGGTGGATCCGTCGTCCTACGTCGACTTGCCGGGCACCGTCTTGGCTTCAACCCAGAGTGCTTCCATCTCGTCGAGGCTCGCATCAGCCGGCGAACGGCCAGCCTCGGCGAGACGCGTCTCGATATGGCGGAAGCGCCGGATGACCTTCTCGTTCGTCCCGCGCAGCGCGGCGTCCGGATCGATGTCGACGTGCCGCGCCAGATTGGCGACCGCGAAAAGGAGATCACCGATCTCGTCGCGAACCCGGGCCGGCGAGACGTCATCGGCGTCGAGTTCCTGCTCAATCTCGCCGATCTCTTCCTTGATCTTGGCGAGGACGGCGCGCGGATCGTTCCAGTCGAATCCGACCGTGCTCGCCTTCTGCTGCAGCTTGACGGCCCGCGCCAGCGCGGTCATCCCGGCCGGCACGTCGTCGAGCAGCCCGGCAGGGCGGTCGCCCGCCTGACCGGCGGCGCGGCGCTTCTCGGCGCGGATGCGCTTCTCCTCGGCCTTGATCTTTTCCCAAAAACCCTTGGCGGCGCCGGCGCTGCGGGCCTCCTCGCTGCCGAAGACATGCGGATGCCGGCGGATCATCTTTGCCGTGATCGCCATGACGACGTCGCCGAACGCAAAGGCGCCGATCTCCTCCGCCATGCGGGCGTGATAGACGACCTGCAGCAGCAGATCGCCCAGCTCCTCCTCGAGATCGACCAGATCGCCGCGCTCGATGGCGTCGGCGACTTCGAAGGCTTCCTCGATCGTGTAGGGCGCGATGGACTGGAAGTCCTGGACCTTGTCCCAGGAGCAACCGGTCTCCGGATCGCGGAGCGCGGCCATGATCTCGATCAGGCGCTCAATGTCTCGGGACGGCTGCATGCCTCGGTCCTCGTCTCGTTGCCGCCGACCGATGCGGCGGCGCGGGCCCTTCATCGCAGGCGATGCCGCGCCGGGCAAGGGCAGGGCATCCAGCGATGCTGGCGTGCGGCATTCGAGCGCGAGGATCCGTCGCGCGGGCCGCCCGCCTGCCCAATCGCGGCATCGCCGCTACACTGGCTGGCATGATTCGACCCCGCTCCCGGCGCCGCAAGCCGTCCTCACTGATCTTCCTGCTGCTGCTCGTCGCGGGCCTGTTGCTGATCGGCTACCTGGACCAGCAGCTTCGTGAAATCCGGACCTCGGAAGGGTCCCGCATCGTGGTCCGCGATGGAGATTCGCTTGCCATCGACGGCGTCGACTTCCGTCTGGCGGGGATCGACGCTCCGGAGCTGCGCCAGGACTGCGAGGCAGCCGACGGTGCCAAATGGCCATGCGGCGAGGCGGCGCGGCGGGCGCTGCACTCGCTCGTGGCGCAGGGCGATCTGCGCTGCTCGCCCCATACGAACGATCGTTTCGGCCGCGTCGTCGCCACCTGCCGGATCGACGGAGTCGGCGATCTGGGGGCGGCCATGGTCCGCGACGGGCTCGCGGTCAACTATGGCGGACGTGGCCCAGGCGACTACGCAGCCGAGGAAGACGCGGCGCGGCGCAACAAGGAAGGGATATGGCGCGGCCGCTTCACGCCGCCTTCCGAATGGCGCGCCGCCCATCCGCGATAGGCGAGCGGCGGCCGCGGGCTCGTCGCGGCGACAAGGCATGTCCGCCAATGACGCGACAACCGCTCGAAAGGCGGAAGAGATCCAACAAAAGAAGTAGAAGTGTAAAATACAACCTACAGTTGTAGACAATAACCGCATCGGTTGTGTAGCCATATTATACACGCATGAGCATGCCAATCCAAGGATCATCTGGTCACCGATGGGAGCCGGACATGTGGAATGCCGATGCAAAGACCTTTGAAACTCAACCGGTCTCCGGACGCTCCGAGCGCCTGTCGGTCGCGCTGATCGACCGCCGCGTCCTGGATCGCGAGTGCCTGGCGCGCGGCCTGCAGGCCTGCAGGGCCGATCTCGACATCCTGCCCTTCAGCAGCGCCGAGGCCTGGCGCGCCGCCAAGGCGTTTCACGATGACGTGTCGATCATCCTGCTCAGCATCGGCGGGCAGCGCCCGGACGAGGCCTCCGTCGAGGCGGCGCTGCACGTCCTGACGCGTGACTTTCCCTCGATCCCGACCGTGATTCTCGCCGACAGCGATCAAGCCCTGAACGTGGTCCTGGCCCTCGATCGTGGCGCGCGCGGCTATATCCCGACGAGCGTGGGGCTGCAGGTCGCGGCAGAGGCCGTCAACCTGGCCCGGGCGGGCGGCCTCTTCATCCCGGCCAGCAGCCTGATGGCCTCGCGCGAGGACATCCTGGCGCTCGAAGCCGCCGGGCCTCCGGCCGACCCGCTGGCGGAACTGCTGTCGCCCCGTCAGGCCGCCGTCGCCGAGGCCATCCTCCGGGGCAAGGCCAACAAGATCATCGCCTATGAGCTCGACCTGCGCGAAAGCACGATCAAGGTGCATATCCGCTGCATCATGCAGAAGCTCGGCGCCCACAACCGCACCGAGGTCGCCTACAAGCTCAACCAGTTGATCCAGGCCGCATCGAGGCCGGGTCGATGGCGGGATGCCGCGCCCGAGCCGGCGATGCCGCTGGAGCCCGAGGACGCCGACGCTTCGCTTGCCACGGCTCATCCGCAGCCCGCCGCGCAGGGTCGCGTCGCCACGATGCCGTTGATCGCCTGCACCTGATCCGTCGCGTTTCGGAGCCTGTCCGTGATCCAATCTGCGTCGCCTGCCGGGCGACAGCAGGACGCCGGCCTGCACGGGCTCGCAGCCCTGCGGGTGCGCGCCCGGCTGATCGTCCTCGCTTCAGCCATCGGGCTTGCGATCGGCATCGTCGCCTATGCCACGCAGCCGCCGCGCTTCGTCGCCGAGGCCGTGGTCGCGCTCGACGTGCGGCGCATCCAGGCCATGCCGATCGATCAGGTCGTTGCGCCGCTGCCGCAGGAGAACCCGGTGGTGCGGACGGAGCTCGACATGATCACGTCGCGCGACATGGCGCAGCGGGTCATCGCCATGCTCTCCGACAAGACGGCCGCGGCCGTTGGCGAGCCTCCCTTCGACCTGCAGCGTCTCATCCCGCGGGCAACCCTTGTCCAGACGCTGCGGGGAGGCGTCAGCGCCCAGATCGGCCGGCTGCTCGGCCGCCCGCCGGCAACGCCTGTCGACCCCCACTCCCTGATCGAGGGCGCGCTGCGCAACAATCTGGCCGTGCTCAACGACGGTCGGTCCTACACGATCTACATCGCCTATGGCGCCTCGGATCCGGAGGTCGCCGCGCGGGTCGCCAATGCCTATGCGCTAGCCTATCTCGACTATCAGGACGATCTCCAGATCGAGGCGACGCGCCGCGTCAGCGATTGGCTGGAGGAAAGGCTGGCCACCCTCGGAGCCAAGCTGCAGCAGGCGGAGCAGAGCGTCGAGAAGTTCCGCTCGGCGTCCGGCCTGTTCGAGATCGAGGGAGGCACCATCGCCGCGCAACGCGTCAATGCGCTCAGCACCGAGCTGATGGCGGCCCGGGCGGCCTATGCGACCGCCGAGGCGCGGGAGCGGACGGCGACTCGGCTGGCATCGAAGCCGGACGGCCTCGACGGCTTCAGCGACGTGCTGGGGTCGCCGATCGTCCAGCAACTTCTGGTCAGCCAGTCCGAGCTCGAGCGCAAGCTGCAGGTCCTGACCGACACCGGCGCGTCGCGAAGCGCCGAGGTCCCGGTCCTCACTTCCGAGCTCAACACGGTTCGCCAGCAGATCGCTCGCGAGGTCGACAAGATTCTCGTCAGCCTGCGCAACGAGATCGATACCGCGCACCGTCGCGTGACCACGCTCGAGGTCCAGCTGGCCGCCGCCGAAGCCGACTATGGCGGATCCGACACCGCGCGGGTGAAGCTGGAGGGGCTCGTCCGCGAGGCCAACGCCGACCGCGCGGTCTTCGAAAGCCTGCTTGGACGCGCGAAGCAGATCGGCGACCGCAAGGAGCTGACCGATCCGGGAGTACGCCTGATCTCGAAGGCGGCGGTGCCGTTGCACGCTGCCAGCCCGCGCCTGCTTCCGGCGCTGCTGCTGGGTCTGATGGGCGGCGCGACCGGCGGCGTCGGCCTGGCCCTGATGCTGGGCCACTTCGATCAGCGCGTGCGTTCGAGCCAGGACCTGGAGATCGCGACGAACCTTCACGTCCTGGGCTCGATCCCGGTCCAGCGCGGCAGGCACCGGCGACGTCCGGCCGACGCGATCGTGCAAGCGCCCGACTCCCCCTTCCGAGAGGCCATCTCGACGCTGCAATGGATGCTGCAGCTGTCGCCATCGTTCCGTCGCGCGTCAGTTCTGATGCTGACATCGGCGGAATCGGGCGATGGCAAGACGACGCTGGCCCTCTCTCTGGCGCGATCCATCGCGACAACGGGCCGGTCGGTCGTATTGGTCACATTCGAGGCGGGACCAGACGTCGCCCCCCGACGAGCCCGCGCGGCGCGGGCCGACGAGGACGACGACGGGGGCGCGGCGGATGGCCGGAGCCGGTGGCCGTCCGGCGTCCGTCCGGTCGCCGACAGCCTCTCGCCGGCCCGGATCATCGGGCCACCGCTTGCCGGGCCGTGCCCAGCCGCGCTGACGGACCCATTGCAGTTCAGCGCGCTCGTGGCCGCCCTTCGGGAGCGCTTCAGCTTCGTGATCCTGGATGCGCCAACGCTTGCCGCCGGGTCGAGAACCCTGCAGATCGCCACAGAAGCCGACGCCATCCTCTTCGTCGCGCGCTGGGGCCACACCACCCGCCATGTCGCGTCCGCTTCCGTCCAGCGCCTCGCCTTCTGTGGCCTGCCGGTCGGGGCTGCCCTGCTCAACCAGGTCCCGCCGCAGGCGCATCGCCGCTTCGAGCCGCCATCGGCATCGCCTGCCGCGTCCGGCGGCTTCGGCGCTGGCCGGCCGAGGGGAGGGACAGACGCCGCGCCAGCGCGAAGATGGGAGGCGGCGATATGACGATGGCGCGCGCCGTCGCCATCCTGGTCCGGACGGGCCTGTGGCTCCGCACCGCCGCCATCCTCATCGCCGTCCTGCCGATGGCCGGCGCCGCCGCGCCCGTGGCCTATCGGCTTGGCGCTGGCGACACCTTGCAGGTCTCCGTCTTCGGCGAACCCGATCTCGGCGGCAAGTTCACGATCGGAGCTGACGGGGCCATCGGCTATCCACGCCTCGGCCGGGTAACGCTCCAGGGCATGTCGGCCGAGGAGGCGGCGGGGCGGCTCATGGCCGGGCTCGCCGGCCGGATCCCGGCCGGTCACACCGTCAGCGTCGATGTCATCGGCCACGCCCCGGTCTTCGTCACCGGGGACGTCCAGTCGCCCGGCCGCTACGAGTTCCGGCCGGACATGATCGTGCTCGAGCTGGTCGCTCTGGGCGGTGGCGTCCGCCGGCCGCCAACGCTCAACAGCAACGCGGCGCTTCAGCTTCTCACGCTGCGACAGGAACTGGCCGACCAGAAGCTGTTCCGCTGGGCGCAACGCGTCGAGCTCGCGCGCCTTCAGGCCGAGATGGCGGATCGCGCCTTCGATGCCGACGGCCTGATACAGTCCGGCGCGCCGGTCTCCCTCGTTGCCGCCGAGGGCGCTGTCCTCGGACGGCGCCGGGAAGGTCTCGCCGGCCAGATCGCGGCGCTGGTAGCGCAGGGGAAGGCGCTCGACGAGGAGATAACCAGCCTCGAGGCCAGCCTCCGCCTGCATGACGAGGAACTCGCGCTGATCGCACAGGACGTGGCGGCGACGCGACAGCTCGCGGACCAGGGGCTGACGGCGCAATCCCGCCTGCGCGAAAGCCAGAGGCAGCAGTCTGGACTGAAGCGGGACAAGCTCGAGGTGCAGAGCTTTCTGGCGCGGGCGCGCCACAACCGCATCGACATCGACCAGCGGATGTCGGCCCTGCGCGCCGTCCGGGCGGCGGAGGACGCGCTCGCCCTCCGGGCGCTCGAGCTCGCCATCGTCCGGACGGATCAGAAACTGGCCTCGCTCGCGGCCAGCATCGGCGCCGCCAGCGAGGAACTGGAGGCCAGCGACCTACGCCAGCTGCCCGCGACGAGCTTCACCATCGTCCGCCGGACGCCCTCGGGCACGCAGCAATTCCCGGTCCATGAACATGCCCGACTGCAGCCCGGCGACATTCTCGAGGTCGATCGCAAGCTCGACGCCATTCCCCCGCCGCAAGCTCGCTGAAAGGCCCTCTCAGAGGGAGGTCACGCCGATGAACCCGATTTCCAACGAAGACGAGATCCGCGAACCGCCCATCCGGGCGGGCGCGGACAGGGGCCTCGACATCGCCATGGTCATGGGCCGCATTTCGCGATCCTCCGGCGGCATCTTCGAGGCGGTGTCCGGGCTTGCCCCCGCCGTGGCTGCCCGACCGGGGCAGCGGGTCGGCGTCTACGGCCTCGACGATCCGCTCGCTTCGGCGGGCGTCCTGCAGGCACGCGGTGTCCCCGTCCACGCCTATCCAAGCCACGGCCCGCGTTCGTTCGGCTATGCGCCAGCCCTGGCTCGCGCGCTCCGATCGAGCCCGGCCGACCTTCTGCATGTGCATGGGCTCTGGATGTATCCATCGGTCGTCGCGCCGCGCTGGGCGGTTGCCCGACATCGCCCCTACATCGTGAGCCCGCACGGCCAGCTCGACCGCTGGGCGCTGGCCCATCGGGGCTGGAAGAAGCGCCTGGCCAGCCTCGCCTATGAGCGTCGCCACCTGCAGCATGCGGCCTGCCTGCACGCGCTCTGCCCGGCGGAGCTTGCGTCGATCCGCGCCGCCGGGCTCACCAATCCGGTCTGCGTCGTTCCGAACGGAGTGGATCTGCAGGAACATGACCGGGGCCAGCCGCCGCTCTGGCGTCCGCAGGTCGCGGCGGAGGCGACGATCCTGCTGTTTCTGGGTCGCCTCGCCCCGCAAAAGGGCATCCCGAACCTGTTGCACGGTCTGGCGCGAGCGCGGCAGGCCATCTCGCTCGCCCCCTGGCACCTGGTCGTCGCCGGCTGGGGCGAGGCCACCTATCGCTCCCAGCTGGAGCGCCTCGGCGCATCGCTCGGGCTCGGCGACATCGTTCATTTCGTCGGGCCGCAGTTCGGAGAACAGAAGCTGCGGACCCTGGCCGCCGCCGACGCGTTCGTCCTGCCGTCCCTGAGCGAGGGACTGCCGATCGCCGTGCTCGAGGCCTGGGCTGCGGGCCTGCCCGTGCTGATGACGCCGCAATGCAACCTGCAGGAGGGGTTCGCCGAGGCGGGCGCGATCCGCATCGAGGCGGACGCCGATGGCGTCGAGGCGGGGCTGAGGCGCCTGTTCGCCATGCCGCCGCAGGGCCGCCGCCAGGTCGGCGAACTCGCGCGCCGGTTCGTGGCGGACCGCTACAGCTGGGCCGGCGCGGCCGACGAGATGGAGGCCGTCTATCGCTGGGTACTCGGCGTCGGGGAACGCCCCCGCACGGTCCATCTCGCATGAGCACGGAAGCCGCGACGATGCGGGGTAGTGCCCCATGCCGGCGGAAGGAGCCGGCGCCACCTCGGATCGTCGTGATTCAGGACGGGTCGCGCCTGCGCTATGCCCTGCCGCTGGCCCTGCAGTCCGCCGGCATCCTGGCCAGGATGCACACCGACTTCTACGTGCGTCGCGGCTCTCCGCAGGCGGCGCTCGCCGCAATCCTGGCCAGCCTTCCGCGGGGGGCGGGTCAGCGCCTGGCCGGGCGTCGATGCCCGGAACTCGACGACGACAAGGTTTCGGCTCCCTCCTGGACCACCCTGGTGGAACGGCTCTGCGAGAGCCGCGCCACGCGCAGCGAGGAACGATATGTCGGACGATCCCGATCCCTGGCGCGCCACGTGCTGCGGCATGGCCTGGAGAATGTCGACGGCCTCGCCGGCTTCGTCCGCAACATCGATCCGCTGCTGTGCGAATGGGCCCGCTCGCGCAAGATCACGGTCATTCTCGACCAGATGATCGCCCCGATCGAGGTGGAGACGCGCGCCTCCAATCGACAGGCTGCGCTGTGGCCGGGATGGGAGAAAGCGATCGATCCCGTCGGTCCACTTCTGATGCGCGAAATCGAGCGGCGGAGCTGGGCCGCCGCCGATCACATCACCTGCGCATCCGACTATGTTCGCGACGGCCTGATCCTGGAGGGATCGGATCCCGAGCGCGTCTCGGTCCTGCCTTATCCGATCGACACCCGCCTGTTCACACATCGTGACCGCAGCCGCCGCGCCGGACCCGTTCGTATCGGTTTCGTCGGCACCGTATCGCTGCGCAAGGGCGCGCCCGCCTTCCTGAAGATCGCCCACGCCTTCGACCCGAAGGTCGCGGAGTTCATCATGGTCGGTCCCAGCCTGCTCGAACCAGGAACCCTGGAGCGTGAAAAGGGGGACGTCAGGCTCGCAGGCGCCGTGCCGGCGGCGGCCATTCCCGCTTGGCTGGAACGGTTCGACGTGTTCTTCTTTCCCTCGACCTGCGAGGGCTCGGCAGGGGCCGTCCTGGAAGCGATGGCAATGGGATTGCCGATCGTCACGACGCCCGAGAGCGGAACGCACGCCCGCAATGGAATCGAAGGCTTCGTGCATGGTTGCGAGGATCTCGACGGTATGGCGCGCTCGCTCGCGCGCCTGGTGGGCGATGGCGATCTCCGGGCCCGAATGGGATGGGCCGGGCGCCAGCGGGCCGAAACCATGACCATTTCGCAATATGGCGCCGCTTGGCGCGCCCTTCTTGAGCGCCAGCTCTGACCGGCGGGGCATAATCGATCAGTCGTCCGGCGGCTCTCGCCGTAACATCAGGAGCCCCGTCATCGCGAGCGCCAGCAGTCCGGGACGCCGCCGCGCCGCCATCGCATGCTCGACCGCGGCATGGAGATTGGCCGCGAAACGGCCGGGGCCCCACTCCGCGATGAGGCGTTGTCCGGCAGAGGCCATCGCCCCGGCCAGGACAGGATCCCCGGCGACGATCTGCATGAAGCGGGCGAGCTGCGCCGGGTCGCCCGGCTCGAAGGCAAAACCATTCCCCCCCGACTGAACCAGATCCTCCCGGCATCCGCACCGGTTCGACACGATCACCGGCAGGCCCGCGGCCATCGCCTCGTTGACGACGAGCCCCCATTGCTCGACGGCGCTCGCCAGAATGAACGCTCCCGCAAGGCCGTAGAAGTCCGGCAGCTCCGCATATTGACGAAAGCCTGGCAGGTGAACCTGTCCAGTCAAGCCGGCGCGACAGACCGCTTCCCGAAGCGCCGGCATCAGGCGACCATCGCCCAAGATGAGCAGATCCCAGGCCTCCGGTCCCGCCTTGGCCCGATAGACCCGATAGGCGTCGAGCACCACGAACAGGTTCTTCTTGGCGATCATCCGGCTCGACATCAGGAAGAAGGGCCGGCGGGGTAGGGCATGGCGCGCCCGCGTGGCGCCGGCATCCGCGCGCGCCCGTTCCGCACCGGCGGCAAAGTGATCGTTGGCGACAACGTCGTAGCCGTCGAACACCGCATCCTGCGACATCCCCAGTCTTGAGAGGTAGCGGCGGTGCGGCTTGCCCCCGACCAGCGCGGAGGCGAACAACGAGACGACCCGGCGCTTAATGCGCTCGCGCCACCCCCGCCGGACCGCGTCGGCCTCGGCGCTGTCGCACATCAGAATTGCCGGGATCCCGCGCAAGCCACACCAGAACAGCGCCGCGAGTGCCGCAGGATGCGACCAGCCGGCGATGGCCACGGCGTCGGGATGGGCGCGGTCCAGCGCCTGCGCGACCTTGGAAAACAGGCGCGGCATGGGTTCGGCGTCGATATCGGGGGAGACGACCAGCCGAGCAAGGTCCTCGCAGGGCTCGGCCGCCCAGGCATAGGTGCGATCGGTCGCGCTCATTTCGATGCCGATGACGGGCATCTTCTGCGCGGCCGCGCGCAAGCGCGCGACATGATAGGGGCCGAAACGCTGGAAGAGGATGGCAACCCGCGGATGGCTCGCCGCCGCGACGCCGTCCTGGCGGGGCAGGGTCTCCGTCATGGCGGCGCCCCGCGAGCCGCTTCGAGCGCGCCGTCAACGCCCCGGTCGCGAATCCGGGCCAGCGCCAAAGCCGGAACCAGGAACATCGCCATGTGAATCCACGCGGAGACAGGCCATTGCGTGTGGTGCGTCACGGCATGCATCGCTGGCGCGAGCGACAGTGCATACAAGATCTGACAGAGCGTGCTACCGGCCATGGCCGCGTCATAGAGCCCCCGCATGAGATAGGCGAGCAGGAAGAATTTGAGCGCGCCGAGGTAGGAGAACGAAGCGAAGGCATCGCTGAGCCCGGTCTCGGTCGTGCCGGGATGCGGGGCGTAGTCACGTGGGGTCTGTCCGTCCAGCGGCACGGTCAGCCCCTCCTTGAAGGCGGCCCCAAGCAGCTGAGCTGGGACATAGTTGAAGACCGTCATGTTCCAGTGGCTGAGACCGAAATCGAAGGCCTCCGAGCGCTGGACCGCCTCCATGCGGACAACCGCATTGCGGACCTCGTTGCCGCCTTCCGCGATCAGAACGTCGAAATTGGCGGCGACGTCAATCTTGAGCAGGGCGGACCACGGCGATGGATCCCGCGCCGTGGTGACGGAGCGGTAGTCGCCGATGCTGGTCAGAGCGAAGGCCGCGCCGAGGATGAAGACAAGGGAAAGCAGGCGAGGCGCGGCGCGGCGGCGCTGAAACCAGACCGCCAGCCCGATCAGGAGGACGAAATCGGCCGCCTCCGCGCGCCGGCCATGCACCAGGATCCGATCCGCGTAGAAGAAGAGGTCGAAGGCAAGGATGGCGATCGCCGGAAGACTGACCCGGCGCGCGCAGCAGAGCAGCGCAATGGCGAAACCATAGGGCACCAGGCGCGCGAAGAAGACATAGACCACGGGAAGGCCCGTATAGACTGAGTACTTGATCTCGTAGGGCAGGGCGGAGATCTTCATCCAGAAGAAGCCGCCGATCAGGGAGAGGCCGGCCGCCACGGCGAGCAGCTTCCCCTCGTCGAAGCGCCAGGGCTTCCTCTCCCGCACGCTGCCGCGCGGCATGTGCCATCCGAGCGCGCATGCGGCGACGCAGAGACTGGCGAATGCCGCCGTTCGCGCGACGGCGCCGGCGGGAAAAAAGGGGTCCTCCGCGAAGGCCGGAAGCTGCGGGACGATGAAGCCGAGGAAAGTCGCTCCCGCCAGGAACGGATAGTGATAGGCCCCCTCCGGGCGGCGAAGGCCGACGAGGACGACGCCGGCGGAGGCGAGGCCCAGGATCCAGATCAGCGCCGCCGTCATGATGTCGTTCTCGCCCGGGGCGGCAGTGGTTTCACGCGACGCGCTCCCGGATGGTCCGGAGAAAATTCTTCACCGAGGTCGGCAGATAGGTGCGAAGCCCCGCCCGCAAGCCGGACGGCAAACGCCAGTGCTCGAGATCAAGCGGCCGAGCGACCTCGGGCGGAGCGCGACGCAGACGGGCGATCAGGTTGCCATAATCCCTGCCGAGGCGATCGACGCCGAACCGCCTGCGCACCTGCTCCTGCCCGCCCTGCGACAGGCGCAGCCACAGCCGCCTGTCCGCGTCGAGCTGGCGGAGGGCGCGGGCGGCGGATTCGAGATCGCCGACTGGAAAGAGCAGGCCGCTGCCGCCCGCGTCGACCACCGTGTCCGTTACCCCGCGGATGCGCGAGACCACCGGCACGCAACCGGCCGCCATGGCCTCGACCGCCGTGATCATGAACCCTTCGAAGCGGGAGGGCGCAAGCAGCACGTCATGGTCCGCCAGCCGCTCCGCCACATGGTCAGGCGAGACGGCGCCAAGGAAACGGATGCGCTCCCCGAGATCGGATGACCGCTGCCGGAGCCGCGCGAGATCGGGCCCGTCCCCGGCGATGGCCAGGGTGAAGCTTCGCGGCAGGCGGCGCAGGATCTCGGGCAGCCACAACACGCCCTTGGCCTGGTCCTCGATCCGCCCGAGCGACACGATCCGCAGCGGCGCTTCCCGGTCCGGCAGGCATCGCGCGGGCGCCACGGGCACGTCCGTCGCGTTCGGAATCGTGTAGATCCGCGAGGGGGCAAATCCGTGCCGGGCTACCAGATCCTGCTCGATCCGCGGCGACACGCAGACGACGGCATGCACATGGTCGCGTATCGCGACGGCGGCGGCATAGGTGCCGGGCGTGATGTTGTGGACGATCAGGATGCGCAACAGCGAGCGGGGCAGGTAGCGCGCCAGATTGGTCTGCACCGGATCGGCGTGCGCGTTGAGAAAGACCCCCTCGAAACCGCCGGTCGCGAGAGCCTCCAGAAGGGAGCGCGCCTGGGCTCTCGCATCATCGTCGCGCGAACCGCAGGCGGCCCCGCTGGCGCGCTCGGCGTGCCAGTCCGGATCCGCGATGGCGTCGTGCGCCAGGGGACCTATGCCGAGCCAGCGGACCTCGATGCCTTGCGCCGCGAGGCCCGCGCGCAAATGCCGGAAGACGGAGTAGGTGCCGCCGCGATGCGGATAGGCAAAGAACGCGAACCTCACGACGGCTCCTCCGCTTCTTCGTCCGCGGGACATATCCAGGGCTAGGCTATGGCGAAGGGCTCCGCGGCGACAGCCAGCCATTCTGAGCTTTCCATCAGCCATCCGGCGGCCCCGCCTGGGCGCGCCCGCCGTCTCGGCAGTCAGGCAAGGACCGCCTTGCGAAGGACGAATGCCTCCGCGTAGCGGCCGGGCGACCTGCACTCCATGCCGCGCAGTCGCGCCAAGCCACGAAACGTCTCGGCATCGAACCAGTCCTTCGACCGCTGCGAAGCGAAATGTTCGGTCAGCAACGCGATTTTCCGATCCATCGCCGCATCGCCATAGGGGACATAGAGGTTCGGCCGACCGAGATCGCCGTCCCATTTCGGGATCTCGTATTCGAGGATCAACGGATCGCGAAAAGTGTTCCAGGTCAGGCGGGAAACCAGGCGGTGATCCTGGTGCGCGTCGTCGCGGCGATGGGTCAGGATGAGATCCGGCGATTGACTACGCTTCAACGCCTCCATCCAAGCCTTGATCGCCGCGCCCTGCTCGGGAAACAGGCCGTCCTGGAAATCCGCGGTGCCGATGTCGGCCGTGGCGGCGCCGGCGAGATAGCCGGCCGCGGATCGGCGCGCCTCCTGAGCGCGCTCCCCCGGCGCACTCAGGACCCGCCAGCAGATATCGAGGATGGCACCGCTCGCCAGCCAGCTGAGCAGGGCCCCGCCGGCGCCGATCTCGATATCGTCCGAATGGGCGCCAAGGCACAGCAGCGACAACCGTTCGCCGGGCCGAATGAGCGAGAACGGCTTCACGGGACAGATAGCGAGAGCGAGGGGGCCGGCCTGGCATCGCCGAGGCGCCAGGGCATCCGCCCCTGCTCGACCATGTCCTCCAGCATCTGGCGATCCTTCAGCGTGTCCATGGCGCGCCAGAACCCCTCGTGCCGATAGGCCATCAGGGCGCCGGCGGCGATCAGGCGCGAGAACGGCTGGAGGACCAGCTCCTCGCCCGCCTGGATGAAATCGAAGATCTCCGGCCGGAACAGAAAGAAGCCGCCATTGATCCAGAGATCGGGACGGTCGGAGGTGTGGATGCCCCGCACCACGCCGTTCTCGGCGATCTCCGCGAAGTGGAAACTGAGGGGCGGCCGCACCGCCAGGAAGCAGCCGAGCCGATCGCTGGCCCGGAACCGCGCGATCATGTCGCCGAGATCGACGTCGCTCAGTCCATCGCTATAGTTGGCAAGGAACATCTCTTCGTCGCGCACATGCTCCCGGACCGCCAGAAGACGCTCGCCGATATTGCGCCAGATGCCCGTGTCGATCAGGGCGACCCGCCAATCCTGCTCCGGCGCGCCGAGGATCTCGACCTTCGTCCCGAAGTCGGAGACGATGCAGTCGGCATAGGTCTGGGGCCGATAGTTCAGGAAGAACTCCTTGATCACATTGGCCTTGTAGCCCGTGCAAAGCACGAAGTCCGTGTGCCCGTACTGGCTATAGTAGTTCATCAGGTGCCAGAGGATCGGCTGGTGCCCGATCGGGATCATCGGCTTGGGCACGCTTTCCGGATATTCGCGTATTCGGGTTCCGAGCCCGCCGCAGAACAACACCACCTTCATGACGCCACCTCCCGCGGCCGCGCGAAGTCGCTCGGATCCACGATTTGCGGCCGGGGGATCGGGACGATGAAGCGGCCCCCCCAGTCCGCGATGTGGCCCATTTGCTCCATGATTTCGTCCTTGAGGTTCCACGGCAGGATCAGGACATAGTCCGGCCGCGCCTGATCGAGCGCCTCCGGCGGCAGGATCGGGATGTGCATTCCCGGCGTGTAGCGGCCGTGCTTGCGCGGGTTACGGTCGACCGTGAAATCGAGGAAGTCCCTGCCGATACCGCAATAGTTGAGCAGCGTGTTGCCCTTGCCCGGGGCCCCGTAGCCGCAGAGGCTGCTTCGCTGGTCCTTGAGCGCGATCAGCAGCGACAACAGCGCCCGCTTCGTCGCCCGGACCTGTTCACCGAAGCTGGCGAAGGTCTCGACCCGATCCAGCCCGATCGAGCGCTCGGCCGCCAGAAGAGCCGCAACCGCCGGTTGCCGCGACCGTGGCGACGCCGCATGCACCAGATGCACCCGGAGGGATCCGCCATGGGTCGCAAGCTCTTCAACGTCGACGAGACGCAGACAATGCCGCGCCGCGATCTGCTCGATCGCGAGCAGCGAGAAATAGGAGAAGTGCTCGTGATAGATCGTGTCGAACTGACCTTCGCCGATCAGCCGCGCGAGATGGGGAAACTCGAGCGTGATCTCGCCATTCGGCTTGAGCAGGATGACCAGGCCGGCGACGAAATCGTTGAGATCGGGGACCTGCGCCAGGACGTTGTTGCCGATGATCAGGTCGGCTCGCCTGCCTTCCGCCACCAGTCGTCGCGCCAGGCCGACGCCGAAGAACTCGACGCGGGTCTCGATGCCCCTGTCGATCGCCACCTCAGCCACATTCGCCGCGGGCTCGACCCCGAGCACCGGCACGCCGAACGGCAGGAAATGCTGCAGCAGATATCCGTCGTTGCTGGCAATCTCGACGACCTGGCTCTCGGGTCCGAGTTCGAGACGCGCCACGGTCGCCTCGCAATAGCGCTGCGCATGGGCAACCCAGCTCGACGAATAGGAGGAGAAATAGGCGTATTCGCGGAAGATCTCGTCCGGGGCGACATAGGCCTTGAGCTGGACCAGGAAGCAAAACTCGCAGGCCATGACGCGCAGGGGATAGTGAACCTCACCCTGATCGAGGCCCTCCGGCTCCACGAAGCTTTCGCACAGGGGCGACATGCCGAGATCGACGAAGACGTGGTCGAGCGCCGCCCCGCACAGCCGGCATCGATCGATCGAGGCTAGCTTGCCGCGACTACCTGTTCCGCCATGATAGGTCATCCCCGAGGCTCCCGTCCGTTTGCCAAGGGCGATCCTATGCAACCCGCACTCGGAACATAGAGAGAACAAGGTTGTACCCCGCCATACTTTGGACTGGGCCTCCAACCCAGCCTCCCTCTTTCGAAGGAGTTGCCGACCCGAACTCGGCTTTCCGGGAGCGATCGGGCTAGTTGCGGATCGCCGCAGGGTGGCGCTGACTTTTCCGACCATCGGCAGAAACACGGCGCGAGCCCGAAATGACCAGCATCGACGTCGCCATTCCGAACTACAATTATGGTCGATACCTGCGGGCATGCATCGAGAGCGTGCTGCGCCAGGACGTCCGGGCGTTGCGGGTCCTCATCATCGACAACGCGTCCACCGACGACAGCTGCGAGGTTGCCCAGCAGCTAGTGGCGGAAGACTCTCGCGTCGCCCTGATCCGCCATCCCAGCAACCTGGGGCACCACGCCTCGTTCAACGAGGCGATCGATTGGGCCGCTTCCGACGCGTTCATGATCCTGTGCGCCGATGATCTGCTGACGGAAGGTTCGTTGGCGCGGGCCCTGTCCGTGCTGCAGCACGAGCCCGCCGTCACATTCGCCTTCGGCGAACTGGCGCCGGGCCAGCCCGCGCCAGGAACGGGCAGATCCGGTACCGCCGAAGCGAACTGGCAGTTCATGCCGGCGACTGAACTTCTGGAGCATTGCTGCCGCAGCGGGTTGTTTCTCGTCCGCAGCTGTTCCGCGGTCGTGCGTACCGAAGCCCAAAAGCGCGCCGGCCACTACTGCACGGCCCTCGATCAGTCGGACGATTTCGAGCTGATCATGCGGCTAACGCTGCAGGGCGGCCTCGTTGCCCGAACCCGTCTGCCGCAACTGTTCATGCGCGACCACGAGGGGGAGCGTTCGGCCGTGGTGCGCCGCGAGCGGCGACTACAGATCCTCGCCTACGAGGCCGCCTTCGAGTGGTTCTTCAGCCATGAGGGCGCAGCTCACCCTCAAGCCCAGCGACTTGCCAGCCTGGCCGCTCGCGGCCTGCTCGGGCGAGCCTACTGGTCCGGCCTGAGCCACCTCTGTCGCGGCGACCTCCGCAACGCCGCCGGCCTGTTCGGCTATGTCGCCGCGCGCTCCTGGTCGGCGACCATGCTGCCGCCCTTCGACTATCTCCCGAACAGGCGGATCGCGACCGGACAGGACGACATTGTCAGCGGCGCGATACGGCGGCTCCTTCCGGCGCGTTGGGTCTAGGATCGGGAGGCCTCGGCATCGGGCAAGTCGCGCTCCGTGGCGACAGGAGCCAGCAGCCCATGATCCCGCAGGCTGCGCGCCGCCGAGGCAATGGCCGCAAACGAAAGATCGGCCCGCTCCGCGATATCGAGCAGCGAGTGGGTGCCATCGGCCAGGTTGAGTGTCCAGAGCAGGGTCAGATTGCTGGGCGCGCCGGCGCCTCCCTGCGTGGCGCGCGCAAACAATCCGTGCCGGGAAAGCATCGGCTCGCCATGCCGGACGAGACTGACGGGACGATGGTCCTGCTCGAGCACGTCGAGGATGCCGCAGATCATCCGGTAGGAGCTGGCGAGATGCTCCGGCCTTACGAAATCGAGGTCGTCGGCCGAGGTGTGGTATTCGGGAAACGTTCCGAACAGGCTGCGCTGGAAGAGCCCGACCGGCAGATTGAAGCCGGGCGAGCCATATTGCCGCTCGTCATAACCGACCGGCGAGAACGGAAGCACGGATGACGTGGCCGCCGCATGGCGCAGCACATGCGCCGCAGCCCGATCGACCAACGCATCGCCCCTCCGGCTTCGTTTGTAGGTCGGCCCGCCGCCGTCGCCGACGCAGGCGACCACGAGACCGTGCCGGATGCGGTCAACCCGCGCCTGGTTGCGCGCCAGCCAGGCGATCGCGCCGAGCGTCCCCGGCGCCCACAGGAAGCGGTAGCTGTACCGCGTGCGCCGCTGCGCCAGCTGGGCGGCCAGAATCGCCAGCAGCGCCGGTCCCGAGCAATTGTCGTTGGCGAGGGAGGGGTGGCAGATATGGCTGGAGAGGAGCACCTCGGACTCGGAGTCGCCGCGATGCAGATATTCGCCATAGCTCAGGCTACCATCGTCGTGGCTTGAATCGATCACCACGTCGTAGCGCCCGTCGGGCAGTGCCATCAGCGCGCGATGCGCCATGCAGAAGCCCCATCCTTCCTCGAAATAGCTCTTCCTGTAGGGAATGACGTCCGGCTGGTCGGGCAGGGTGAAGATGTGCCCACGAAGCGCCGCCAGATCCATGTTGGCGCGGACCGGCACGCTGTAGTTCATCACATGCAGATTGTTCACCCGAAAGTCGACCACCCGCTCGCCGGCCGCGTTGCGGATATAGGCGTCGCGGATCTTCCATTCTTTCGGGATCACCCAGTCGAACACCTGCGTGCCTGTCGGCACCTCGTGCACCGTCAGATCGATCCTTCGGCGCAGCACCTGCAAGCTTTCCCTCAGCCCGTCGCCGGCGAGGCTACGGCAGATCGGAAACAGGTCGCGCACCAGCGCGTGGATGTCATCGCCGATCGCCGCCGGCACCGCCTCGACCAAAGCCGTCGACTCGGTCGACCCGAAGCTGGCGACAACCGTATCCATCAGGATGCCGCCACGACCGAGGCCGGCGAGACCGGCGCCCGGCGGCGCAGGTCCCCGCCCACGACGCCCGCCGCCAGCAGCAGGCGGATCTGGGCGATGCGCTGGTAGCGCGGGCCGTCCACCGCCATCGGATCGTGTCCGGACGAACGATAGGCTGCCTGGAGCTCCGCCGCGCCGCGCCGCGCGTCCCATTGCGGCACGAATTCGGGCAGAATCTGCCGGATCTTCTCGAACGAGACGCGGTAGGACCGCTTGTCGGGCCCCGCGCCGTCCACGAGCTCGAGGCGGCATCCGGGCACGACCGCGGTCACGATCTCCGCCAGGTCCCGGACGCGGTAGTTCTCCATGGTTTGACCGACATTGAAGGCCTGGCCGCGAAGTCGCGCCTCGTCGGCAACGAGCCCGGCCAGGAACGCTCGGGCAATATCCTGCACATGCACCAGCGGCCGCCAGGGCGATCCGTCGGACTGAAGCCGGCACACCCCGCGAGTGACCGCGCCGGCGACGAGGTTGTTGAGCACGACATCGGTACGCAGGCGAGGGGAGACGCCATAGGCCGTCGCCGGCCGAAAGAAGACCGGACAGAAGCGGAGGTCCGCGAGCCGGCCGATGTCGCGCTCCGCCCTCGCCTTGGAGCGGCCATAGGCGGTCAAGGGGTTGAGCACCTCCGCCTCGGAGACAAGGTCGTCGCCGGAACGACCATAATTGCTGCAAGAGGAGGCGAACAGAAAGCGACGCACGCCCGCCATCTTGGCCAGCGTCGCGAGACGGACGCTGGCGAGATGGTTGATCTCGTAGGTCAAGTCCTCGCTCAGATCGCCCAGCGGATCATTCGAAAGGGCCGCGAGATGGATCACCGCGTCGAAGCCGCGCAGATCGTCCACGCCAAGGTCCCGGACGTCCCTCCGGATTTCCGGAACCGGGGCGATCGTCCCGCCGGGCGCGAAGGAGCAGTCGCTGTAGAAATCGGTGTCGCAGCCGGTCACAGCATGACCCGCCGCCAGCAGCATCGGCACCATCACCGTGCCGATATAGCCGCGATGCCCCGTAACAAGCACCTTCATGGCGATCCTCGTCGCGCCCGACCCGCGCGTCCGGCGCCGACCCAGAGGCGCGGCGGACTTCACGAGGGCAGGGCGAGTGCGACTGAGGCTAGGATCGTCGCCTTGCCAAGGCAGCCTGACTATTTGGCGAATCGGCTCATGCTTATTGCGCAGACGCGAAGCGAACCAGCTCGATCTCGGCGGACCGCGATCCATTAGGCGTAGTCACTCAGCCGCATGACGGAACCAACCAGGAACCACACCGAGGATACACTCCCAGGTTGCGTAAACTCATTTGTCAGCCCAACGGAGAAAGTCACCATGGACGACCTGCGGCGGAGGACACTCCGCGGCGGCCTTGCCAAGCTCCTCGGCCAGGGGCTGAGCGTCATCGCTCGGCTCGCCTTCATGGCGGTCCTCGCACGACTGCTCGATCCGAGCGAGTTCGGCCTCGTCGCCATGGCCACGGCCGTCACGGGCATGATGGCGATGCTCGCGTCCGCGGGGCTGTCGACCGCGGTGGTCCAGGCGCGGAGCATCTCCGACACGCAATTGTCGACGTTGTTCTGGATCAACATTCTGATCGGCGCATGGCTCGCGGCAGCCTGCGGCGTCCTGGCTCCCATCCTCGTTTCCTTCTACGGCGAGCCGCGCCTGTTCTGGCTGACCATCCTGCTCGCGCCCGGCTTCCTGCTGAGTGCCGCGAGCGTGCAGCAGCTGGCCATCCTGCAACGCTCCATGCGCTATGGCGCGTTGACGATCATCGAGTTCGTCGGGCAGCTGCTCGGCCTTCTCGCCGGCGTGGTCCTGGCCCTGGCCGGCTATCGCTACTGGGCCCTGGTGGGGGCAAACCTCTTCCTCCAGCTCGGGACCGCCATCGGCCTCTGGATGGCAACCGGCTGGCTGCCCCGATGGCGCTTCGCCTGGCGCGAGGTGATCCCGTTCCTGCGCGTCGGTGGCACCAACACGCTCAACACCATCGTCACCTATCTCGGATTCAACCTCGAGAAGATCCTGATCGGCCGCGTCTGGGGCGCCGAGGCGCTCGGCCACTATGGCCGCGCCTATCAGCTGATCTCGGTGCCGATCGACAATCTCAGCAACGCCGTCGGCAGCGTGGCGTTCTCTGCCCTTTCGCGGTTACAGGATGACCCCGAGCGACTGCGCGCCTATTTCCTCAAGGGCTATGCGCTTCTGGTCTCCCTGTCGCTGCCATTGACGCTGTTTCTCGGCCTCTTCGCCGAGCCGATCTTCCTCGTCCTGTTCGGACCGAAATGGCGGGAGGCAGCGGTCATCTTCCAAATCCTGACGCCCACCTTGCTCGTCTTCAGCCTGACCAATCCGTTCGGCTGGCTGTTGCTCGCGACCGGACGTCAGAACCGATCCTTCAGGATCGCGCTCGTCATGGCCGGTCTGGTCGTCGGCGCCTGCATCGCCGGTCTGCCCCATGGTCCGCGTGGCGTCGCCGCCGCCTATTCGGCCGCCATGATGCTGTGGTTCCTGCCCCATATCGTCTGGAGCGCCCATGGCGGTCCCGTCACGCCGCGCGACATCGTGCCGGCCATCCTCCGGCCGCTCGCCGCGTCCGGCGCCGCGCTTGCCGCAACGCTGCTGGTGGAGCGCCTGGCGGGCGCCCGTCCGGGCCCCATCGGGGAGCTGGTCCAAGGCGGCGGCGTCATGCTTCTGGTCTATGGGGGGATGATGTTCCTGGTGCTGGGGCAGGGGCGTTTCTATCTTGGGCTGATCCGGGGACTGCGGCAGGCCACGCCGATGACCTGACCGCCTCGCCAGCCGGCCTCTGGCCTCAATGCGCCCAAGGCCGCCCCAATGCCGGGGTCCGGTCAGGCGTTGCCCCGGCCCGCGCCAGCCAGTCGCGATAGGTAGCAGCGATACCCTCCCGCAGGCCGATCCGCGGTCGCCAACCCATGGTGAGGATCCGACTGATGTCCATCACCTTTCGCGGCGTGCCGTCCGGCCGCGAAGGATCCAGATCAATGGCGCCGCGATACCCCGTCAACTCCGCGACAAGCTCGGCCAGAGCGCGGATCGAGATCTCCCTGCCGCTGCCGACATTGATGAAGGGCGCCGCCTCATAGCGGCGGAGCAGCAGCACGCAGGCATCGGCGAGATCGTCGACATGCAGGAACTCCCGCGTCGGGGTGCCGGAGCCCCAGATGGCCACGCGGTCGAGCCTGTCCTCCTTCGCCAGGTGAAACCGGCGGACCAGCGCCGCCAGCACATGGGCGGATTCCGGGTCGTAATTGTCGCCGGGCCCGTAGAGATTGGGGGGAACGGCCGAGATGAACCGGCAGCCATGCTCGCGATGATAGCTCTCGGCCAGCTTCAGCCCGGCGATCTTGGCGACCGCATAGGGCTCGTTCGTCGGCTCGAGCGGCCCCGCCAATAGGGCTGCTTCGGCAATCGGCTGCGCCGCCGCGCGGGGATACATGCAGCTTGATCCCAGGAAGAGCAACTTCGCCACGCCGGCGCGGCGGGCGCCCTCGATGATGTTCGTCGCAATCGCCAGATTGTCGTAGAGAAAGCCGGCCGGATGCGAGGCATTCGCCTGGATGCCGCCGACCCGCGCCGCCGCGACGACGATGGCGTCCGGTTCCATCGCATCGATCCACGCCTCGGTCGGCGCCTGTCTCCGGAGGTCGAGTTCGTCGCGCGTGACGGTCAGCACGTCGCAGGGCTCGCGCTGCAGCCGCCGCACGATCGCGGATCCCACCATGCCGCGATGCCCGGCCACCCAGATCCGCTTGCCGGCCAGTGGAAACGTATCGTCCTCAGGCGCTGCGGTCATTTCGGCCAACCTCACGCAAGACGGTCCGAAGGTCCGACTGGACCATCTCGGCGACCAGCTCCGCAAAGGTGACGCGATGGCGCCATCCGAGCTGGGCCCTGGCCTTCGTCGGATCGCCATGCAGGCGTTCGACATCGGTCGGGCGGTAGTAGCGCGGATCGATGGCGATCAGCCGCGCGCCCGATCGCGCGTCCCATCCCACTTCCTCCGCCCCCCGGCCGGACCATTCGATCCCCCGCCCGACTTCTCCGAAGGCCCGCTCGACGAACTCCCGGACCGTGTGCGTCTCGCCCGTCGCGAGCACGAAGTCATCGGCTTCCGCATGCTGCACGATGCGCCACATGCCCTCGACGTAGTCGCGCGCATGGCCCCAGTCCCGTCGCGCCTCGAGATTGCCGAGATGGATCGTCTGCTGCAGGCCGAGCTCGATCGCCGCCACGCCCCGCGTGATCTTGCGGGTGACGAAGGTCTCGCCGCGCAGTGGGCTCTCGTGGTTGAAGAGAATGCCATTCGAGGCGTGCATCCCATACGCCTGCCGATAGTTCACCGTGATCCAGTAGGCGTAGAGCTTGGCCGCCGCGTAGGGGCTGCGCGGCGAAAAGGGCGTCCGCTCGCTCTGCAACCGATCGCCGCTGCCGCCGAAGAGTTCCGAGGTCGAGGCCTGGTAGAACCGGCAACGCTCCTCCAGCCCGGCGATGCGAACGGCCTCGAGCAGGCGCAGCGCGCCCAGCGCGTCGGCGTTCGCCGTGTATTCGGGGGTCTCGAAGCTGACCTGGACATGGCTCTGCGCCCCGAGATTGTAGATCTCGTCCGGCCGCACCTGATGAATGATGCGGCAGAGATTGGTGGCGTCGGTCAGTTCGCCGAAATGGAGATGCAGCCGCGGCTCGGCGCCGTGCGGATCCTCGTAGAGGTGGTCGATCCGCTGGGTATTGAAGGAGGAGGACCGCCGCTTCACGCCATGGACCTCATAGTCCTTGTCCAGCAGGAGTTCGGCGAGATAGGCCCCGTCCTGGCCGGTGACGCCGACAATCAGCGCTCGCTTCCTCGCCATGCTTCACCCATCGCTCTGATCAGCCTGCCGTCTGTTCTAGCGCGAGCAGGGTGAGGCGCCGTCCTGGCAAAAGGATCGATGATGCGGTCGAAGACTAGTTCATCCGAGGGGGCCGCCTGCTTCTCCCCCTCGCGCGATCGACCATTTGAGGCACTGGACTCCCGCTTTTCTCCGCCAGCACAGGCCCCCCCCTCGATCAGGGGAAGGGGCTGGCCGCTTTTGCGCCTTGCCGCGCATGGACAGCCACGGAAGGCTCGCCTGGCTCGCACGGAGGGAATTCATGCGCATCATCCTCGTAAACCGCTACTTCCATCCGGATGAGTCCGCGACCAGCCGCATGGTGTCGAGCCTGGCCTTCGGGCTGGCCGAGCGGGGCATGGCAGTGGAAATCCTCGCCAGCCAGCGGAAGCACGACGCCCCCGCGCCAGGGCTGCGTCGGGACGAGCGTCTCCACGGCGTTCGCATCCGCCGCCTGCCAGCGACCAGGTTTGGTCGCACCAGCCTCGCGGGGAGGGCGGCGGACTATGCCAGCTTCCAGGCCGCCGCCATGCTCTGGTGTCTCGCCCATCTCCGCCGCGACGACATCGTCGTCGCCTGCACCGATCCGCCGCTCCTGTCCGTCAGCATGGCCGCGGCCATCGCGATCCGGGGCGGCCGGCTCGTCAACTGGCTGCACGATGTCTTTCCCGAGGTCGCGGTCGAGCTGGGCGTGCTGCCGCGCGATGGCTACGCCGCCCGCATCACGCGGGCGCTTCGGAACTGGTCGCTGCGCCGCGCCGAGATCAACATCGCGCCCACAGCGGGCATGGCGGCGGGGCTCTCCCAGTCCGGACTGCAGTCCCACGCCGCGCTGACGATCCCCTATTGGTCGGAAGATGGGATCGAGCCTGTTTCGTCCGCCGACAATCCATTGCGGACGGAGTGGGGCCTGCGGGACGCCTTCGTCGTCGGCTATTCCGGCAATTTCGGTCGCGCGCACGAATTCAACACGCTGATCGATGCCGCGACGCACCTGCGCGCCGCCAGCGATATCCGATTCCTGCTGGTCGGCAACGGTTTCGGACGGGCCCGCCTTGAGGCGGAAGTCACGAGACGGGGACTGCAAAACGTCACCTTCCGGCCGCTGCAACCGCGAGAGAGACTGGCCGAAAGCCTGTCCGTGCCCGACCTGCATCTGATTTCGCTGTTGCCTCAGCTCGAGCCCTATGTCGTCCCGAGCAAGCTCTACGGCATCATGGCGGCGGGGCGGCCGGCGATCTTCATCGGAGCCGCGAAAGGCGAAGTGGCGACGGCACTGCGCGAGCATGGTTGCGGCGAGACCGTCCCCATCGGCGCCGGCGTGGAACTGGCGGCGCGCATCCTCGTCCTGCGCGATGACGCCTCCCGACGGAGGGAGATGGGCACCAAGGCGCGTCGCGCCTTCGAGATACGACACCGGCGCGCGCCGGCCATCGACAGGTGGGTCGAGCTCCTGGGGACGCTGGCGAGCCGGGCAGGGGCCCCTTCACAACAGAACGACAGGGTGCCCTATTCGGCGACTTCCGGCGATGCGTCGAACGACTGAGGTTCTTTTCGCGCTCGGCGTGCGAAGCCGGCCCGGACGAAGGTGGCATGCGCCCCGATTGGACCGAGCAGTCCCGCGATCATGATCCCGGCCGGCATATCGGCCAGCGCGCCGACAAGGCCGATGCCACCAAGCAGCGCCGCCAATGCGACCAGCAGGAGCACGGCGCCCATCGGCGAATAGCCCCGATCGATCAGGAGGTGATGCAGATGGCTGCGATCCGCCGCCATCGGGCTGCGACCCGCCAGCGGCCGACGCACCATGAGGCTCAGCGTATCGACGATCGGAATCGCCACGAGCCAGAGCAGGGCGGCAAAGAGCTCCGCCGACGGCGGGGCGACCTCCCCCGCGCTGGCCGACGACAGGCTGAGGATGAGGCCCGCGATCACGCAACCCAGCATCATGCTGCCGGCATCGCCCATGAACACCGACGCGCGCCGCCGCCACGGACTGCGCATGTTGAAGACGAGAAACCCGAACACGACAGCGAGCAGCAAGAGGCTCGCCTGCAGCACGAAGTGATGCTCGAGCAGCATCGCGACGATGGCGATGCCGGCGAGCGCCACGGCCGCCATGCCGCCGGCCAACCCGTCGAGCCCATCCGCCATGTTGAACGCATTGATGCAGCCCATCACGAACAGGAGCGTGAGCGGCAGGACGAACCAGTCGGGCATGGCGAAGACGGCACCGAATGTGGCCAGCATCGGCCCCCCATCTTCCTCCGCCCAGCCATAGCAGAGGGCGAGCGCCACCAGCGCCTGCGCCAGCAGCTTCGTCCAGGGGCGCAGGTCATAGCGATCGTCGAGAACGCCGACGCCAACCAGCAGGCAGAGCGCCGCGATCAGCCACCCTGCCTCGGCGATCGCCCAGGACGCATGGCTGGCCCAGCCGGCGAGCATGGTCGAATAGACCAGAAACATGGCCAGGCCACCGCTGACCGGCACCAGGCCCCTGTGCACCTTGCGCGCCGTCGGCTGGTCGACGAGGCCGAGAGCCGGGGCGAGGCGCCGAAGTGCCTCCACCATGGCCACGGAAAGCAGAAAGGCGACGGCAAGTGCCGGCATGTCGATCGGCATGGTTCGGTCCCCGCTTCTCGGGTCGCTGGGTGACCGCGAGGGGCATGGGATCGGGCGGGTTTCGCGGTTGCCGAACGATAGAGCGCGAGTGCGAGGTGGTATGATTCAGTAAAACTGGCGGGTCTCAAGCCGAGCCTAAGCCGATCGTGTCGTCGTCGTCGCCTTTTGGCGGAAGCGAGAAATCCGTCGAGCCGCGAAGCACCCGACTGGCGCCCTTGTGCAAAGACTTGCAGAGTTGACGCAAGGGGAAGTGCGGCGCCGAGTGGGCGCGTGTTGATATCCGCCGACAGGGGAGAAGCCACCATGCCGTTCGTCAACATCCGCATCGTCAAGGAAGTCATCGCAAGCGACCCGGAAGGCAAGAAGGCCGGGATCGCCGCCAAGGTCACCGACGCGATCAAGGAGGCGACAGGACTAAGCGACGAAGACGTCTGGGTGGTGTTCGAGGAGGTCAACGCGCGCGACTGGTATCTCGGCCCGACCAACGTCGAAACGCGGCGCAGGGAATAGAGGACGACCAGGGCGTGACGACGCGCCGCGAAGGCGCGCCGCCCCGGATTGGAGGCGTCAGACGCCGGTCGCCCGCGCCGCGTCGATCACGCGCTCGAACGCCGGCACTTCCTCGGGCGAAAGCGCACCGAACACCAGATGGCAGCGGAAGGTCTCGCCCGTCGCCAGGCGCAGGACATTGCCCTTCGCCTTTTCCGCGAGATAGCCATCCGCTTCGGCCGTCGCCGGCAGGACGAGGCCGAAGGCCTCCTGGTCGGCGTTCCGGACCATCCAGCGGATGGCGTGGCCGAGTTCGTCGGGCCGGTAGCTGATGAAATCCGCCGATCCGTCCTGCAGAACCTGCAGGGCGTGCGACCAGCCGGCGGGATCCGCGGCGACGTCCATGGCCATGACGAGCTCGGGCTCGACCTGCTGGGCGCCATCGAGGCGCTTGTGCAGGCCGGGATCGGCGAGCGCCGCCTTGCGCAGCCGCTTGTACTCCTCCGTGAGCGTCTCCTCGGGCGGCAGCAGCGAACGGATCCGATATCCGTTTGCCTCGTCGGCGACGGTATCGACGATCCGGCCATCCGGCACGTAGCGGAAGTTCACATGGGCGAGGTACATGAGATCCATCGGCGCCCCCATGAGGTTCCGGATCTCCATCTCCAGGTGGATGCGCGTGCTGCCGTCATGCAGACGGACGGTCGGGGTGGCCACGTAGTTGTGGGTGAAGGCGACTGCGTGCCGATAGCGGCCGGACAGCCCCATGAACGGGCCGTTCTCGTCCTCACCGATCAGCAGTTCGGCGCTGTGATAGGTGGCATTGGGCAGCTCGCCATGCGGCGGGTGGGTGTCGGCAGGGCTCGGATTGCCCATCGCCGTCGCGCCACAATGCAGAAAGAAGCCGCCATAGGTGCCGAGATAGGACTGCGTCGGCTCCGGCTCGTCGAACATGGAGCGCATCGTCAGCCGCCGGCCATGGAAGGTGGCGTCCCAGATCTGCTGTCCTTGGAACGGCAGGAGCTCCACGCTTCCCACGCCGTTGTCGATGCGCAGGCCGGCCACGCCGGTGCTGTAGCGAAACGTCGATGCCGTCAGGCCGGCATAGGACGCAAGCACCGTCTCAGCCCGCGTGAAATGCTCCGGCAGCAGCGTGATTTTCGCAATCTCAGATATCATGTCGAAATCCCCCGGCGCGATGATCGCGCCCTCCGGCCGAGGAGATTAGCGCCCCGCGCCGCGCTGTGAACCGTCTTCCGATGCCCTGCGGAGAAAACGCTGTGGGTCGCGCCGGCGCGCTGACGCACCGCATTCTTCTGGCAGGACCGATCCTCTACGATTTCGCCGCAACAGAGGGAACCGCCGGGCCGTGGCCGAAATCGTCAAGCGCACGTTCATCGAATTCAAGGATCAGATCGTCGAGAAGACCGAATGGGATGCCCGCGAGAACCCGCCAGAGGCGCGCGGCTGGACATCCTATTGCTTCTTCCTCGAGGGGCAGCACCGCGAGGATGTCGAAAGAGCGATCCGCGCCAAGATCAACCGCACCTTCGTGCAGGTCGTGCAATCGACCCAGCCAGCCGGCGTCTGGGTCCGCGGCGCCCGCTACGAGCTCGAGGCGGTGCTGGAAGCGATCGGTTCCGGCGCGCCCACGGCGACACGGTGATCGACGGGAACGCCCCACAGGTTCACGCAGAATTCGACGTTGCCCTATACAGATTTGACGCGACTTGATCGATACTCGACCAAAGCGGAGGAGTTGTCTTGTCAGAATCGAACATCCCACCTGAGGGGCCGGTGCCCGCAAGGGAGCCTCGGTTGCTCGGAATTTCGGGATCGTCGCGCTCGGGGATAATCGCCCCGCTTTCGGCGGCGCGCTGGCTTCTGATCCTGATCGCGGTCGCGGGCGTCTACTTCTTTCACAGCTTCCTGGTGCCGGTTCTCGCGGCGCTGGTGATCGCCTTCGCCGGCTGGCCGATCTACCGGCGAATCGTCGATTTCGTCGGCGGCAACCGCACGGCCGCGGCGACGCTGGCGCTGGTGCTGTTCACCCTCTTCCTGATCGCGCCGATCGCCATCGCCGCGACCTATGCCTTCGATGAGATTCGGCAGCTGCTCGGGTGGGCGATCCAGACCAATCGCTTCGGCGCGGACGTGCCTGCCTGGATGGCAGCCCTGCCGGGCATCGGCGAATGGGTGTCGAGCCGCTGGGCCGAATATGTCGGTCGTCCCGGGGCGATCGGCGAGATGATCTATGCCGTCTCCGGCGCCAATATCGGCAACATCTATCGCGCCGTGCTCGCCGCCGGCGGCGGCCTGTTCGGGCTGCTGCTGACGCTGGTCTTCATGCTGATCACGCTGTTCTTCGTCTTCCGCGACGGCGAGAATTTCGTCGCCAAGGTCGACCTGATCGGCGAGCGCATCGTGCCGATGCGCTGGGAACGCATTTCGCGCGTGGTGCCCGCCACCATCAGTTCCACCGTCACGGGCATGACGCTGATCGCGATCGGCGAGGGCATCGTCCTCGGCGTGGCCTACTGGATCGCCGGCGCACCGTCTCCGGTGACGCTCGGCGTGCTCACCGGCATGATGGCGCTCATTCCCGGCGGCGCGCCTCTGTCGATGACGCTCGTCTCGCTCTATCTCGTTGCCAGCGGCTCGATCTTCGCCGGTGTCGCGCTCTTCATCTGGGGCACGGTCGAGCTGTTCATCGTCGACAAGACGCTGCGGCCGAAGCTTGTCGGCGGCCCGATCAAGCTACCCTTCCTGCCGACCATCTTCGGCCTCGTCGGCGGCGTGAAGACGCTCGGCTTCCTCGGCCTGTTCATCGGCCCGGTGCTGATGGCACTGATCGTGGCCATCTGGCGCGAATGGATCCGCGACATCGAGGGCGAAGAACCGCCGCGCGCGGAGGCGCCCACGGCGATCGCCGCGCCGCCGGCGGCAACGCCCCGCATCGCGGAACCGTCGCCGCCGGGTGCTGCGACCTATCCGGCTGGCGAGGAGACAGCGCTCCGCGACCAGCCGAAGCGGGCCGTCTAGAGCTTGACCATCCGCAGCCGCAGCGCATTGACGATGACGCTGAACGACGACAGCGCCATCGCGGCGGCGGCGATCACCGGCGAGAGCAGCAGGCCCGTCGCCGGGTAGAGCACGCCGGCGGCGACCGGTATGCCGGCGGCGTTATAGACGAAGGCGAAGAACAGGTTCTGGCGGATGTTGCCCATGGTGGCGTGGCTGAGGGCGCGCGCCTGGGCGATTCCGGTCAGGTCTCCGCGCAGCAGCGTCACGCCGGCGCTCTCCATGGCGACATCGGTTCCGGTTCCCATGGCGATGCCGACATCGGCGGCGGCCAGGGCCGGCGCGTCGTTGACGCCGTCGCCAGCCATGCCGACGACCTTTCCATCGGCGCGGAAGGCGGCGACGATCTTGCCCTTGTCCTCCGGCAGCACGTCGGCCTTGACCTCGTCAATGCCAAGCTTGCGCGCCACGGCCTCGGCGGTGGTGCGATTGTCGCCCGTCAGCATGACGATGCGGATGCCCGCCTCGTGCAGGGCGCGGATCGCGTCCGGCGTCGTCGCCTTGATCGGGTCGGCGATCGCCAGAATGCCTGCCGCCCGCCGATCGATGGCCACCAGAATGGCCGTCGCGCCATCGCCGCGCAGGCGGTCCGCCTCGGCCTCGATCGCCGCCATGTCGATGCCGAGCTCCGAAAGGTAGCGCGCATTGCCCAGCGCGACGTCACGCCCGTCGATCCGGCCGATGACGCCCTTGCCGGTCGGCGAATCGAAGTCCTCGACGGTGGCGAGCTTCAGTCCGCGCTCGGCGGCCGCGTCGACGATGGCATCGGCCAGCGGATGCTCGCTCGCCTGTTCCAGGCTGGCGGAAAGACGCAGCAACTCGTCCGCGCCGAATCCGTTGACCGGCTGGATCGCCGTGACGCGCGGCTTGCCCTCTGTGAGGGTGCCGGTCTTGTCGACGACGAGCACGTCCATCTTCTCCATGCGCTCGAGCGCCTCGGCATTCTTGATCAGGATGCCGGTGCGCGCGGCGCGGCCGACGCCCACCATGATCGACATCGGCGTCGCAAGGCCGAGCGCACAGGGACAGGCGATGATCAGCACGCTCACCGCCGCGATCAGGCCATAGGCCATGGCGGGTGAGGGGCCCCATACCGCCCAGGCGATGAAGGCCGCGACCGCGACGAGCACGACCAGCGGCACGAACCAGGCCGACACCTGGTCGACGAGGCGCTGGATCGGCGCCCGCGAGCGCTGCGCCTCGGCCACCATCGCGACGATCTGGGCCAGCATCGAATCGGCGCCGATCTTCTCGGCCCGCATGATGAAGGAACCCTGGCCGTTCAGCGTGCCGCCGATCACCTTGGCGCCGGCAACCTTGGCGACGGCCAGCGGTTCGCCGGTCACCATCGATTCATCGACATTCGAGCGGCCTTCCAGAACCTCACCGTCGAGCGGAACCTTGTCGCCAGGGCGAACGCGCAGTTTGTCGCCAACCTTGACCGCGTCGAGTTCGACATCGGCCTCCTGGCCGTCCTCCTCGATCCGCCGCGCGGTGGCGGGCGCGAGTTCGAGCAGCGCCCGGATCGCGCCGGAGGTCTGCTCGCGGGCCCTGAGCTCCAGCACCTGGCCGAGCAGGACCAGCACTGTGATGACCGCGGCGGCCTCGAAATAGACGGCGACCGAGCCGTCATGGCCCCGGAAATCGGCTGGAAATACGCTCGGCATCAGGGTCGCGACGATGCTGTAGAGCCAAGCGATCCCGGTGCCCATCGCGATCAGCGTGAACATGTTCAGCGAACGATTGACGAGCGACTGCCATCCGCGAACGAAGAAGGGCCAGCCCGCCCAGAGCACGACCGGTGTCGCAAGCAGCAGTTGGATCCAGTTCGAGGCCTGGCTGCCGATGAGATGGCCGATATTGAAGATGTGTCCGCCCATCTCGAGCAGGAAGACGGGAACGGCGAGCGCCAGGCCGACCCAGAACCGGCGCGTCATGTCGCGCAGCTCCTCGCTCGGCCCCTGGTCTGCCGTCGCCACCACCGGCTCCAGCGCCATGCCGCAGATGGGGCAGCTTCCCGGCCCGACCTGGCGGATCTGCGGATGCATCGGGCAGGTGTAGATCGTGCCTTCCGGCTCGCTCGTGGCAAGCGGCTTGCCGCCATCGGCGACATAGCGTTCGGGATCGGCCTGGAACTTGGTGCGGCACCCCTCCGAGCAGAACACGTAATCGGCGCCGTGATAATGCACGCGCTGGCTGGCCGTGGTCGGATCGACCATCATGCCGCAGACGGGATCCTTCACCTTGCCCTGCTGGGGATGATCACCATGGCCGTGGACGTGGCCGGCGTGCTCGTGCTGATGGCCGCCATGGCCCGAGGCCGCGCCAGCGCCGCCCGGTTGCTCATGAACCCTAGAATCCGCGATCATGTTCCGCCTCCATTGCGAGTCGAGCGCCAACGGTAGGGGTTGCCATGATGGCAAGGTCAAGCCGCTTCCGCACGGCGAGACAACCGATGTCGCGACGGGAGGTTCCGGCCGCTTTACGGCGTATTTTCAGGCTTGTGCCAGGGGCTCGTCCATCAGCCGAGCAGGCCGAAGCCCGCGCAGGCTGTTGCCGACATACCAGCGCTCGGCGGCGCTCAGATCCGCGAGCGTCAGCTGCTGCTCGATCGCCGCGCCGCTGGCGATCAGGCTCTGCCGCAGGATGCCGGGGAGCAGGCCGTCGCTGATCGGCGGCGTCAGCAGAATGCCGTCGCGCTCGACGAACACGTTGCTGCGCGTCGCCTCGGTGACATGGCCGTCGCGGTTGAGCAGGATCGCCTCGTCGGCGCCGTGTCCCGTCGCCTCGGTGAAGGCGGTCTCGTACAGCGCCCGCCGCGTCGTCTTGTGGCGAAGGAACGGATCGCCGGCATCCGCCCGGAGGCTGGCCACGGTAACGACCACCGGCCGGTCCGGCTCGGCGGCAAGGCGCGGCGCGACGATCTCAAGGCTGCCGTCGCGGCGCAATTCCAGACGCACCCGGTGCGGAGCGCCGTCATCCAGTGTCGCCCCAAGGGCTTCGAGGCGCGCCGCCGCCGCGTCGCGGTCGAAAGCGAAACCGAGCGCCAGCGCGGAGCGGGCCAGGCGATCGAGATGCAGTTCCAGCCGCGCGAAACCCATCTCGGGCGACCAGAGCAGCGTCTCGATCAGTCCGTAGTCCTCAGCGAGATCCGTCAACACGCGCGCCTTCAGCAGACATTCGTCATATTCGGCGGCCGGCTTCGAATCCGCCACGATGCCGCCGCCGACACCGTAGCGGCCCGTTCCGTCCGGAAACAGCGTCGCGGTGCGGATCGCGACGTTGAAGCGGAGGTCGCCATTCGGGCGTATCGCGCCGATGGCGCCGGTGTAGACGTCGCGCGGCAGAGCCTCCAACTCGCGGATGATCTCCATGGCGCGAAGCTTCGGCGCGCCGGTGATCGATCCGCACGGAAACACCGCGCCGAGCAGCTGAGCGAGCGACGTGCCCGGAACAAGACGGGACGTGACCGTCGAGGTGAGGGTGTGCAGGGTCGGATAGGTCTCGACCTTGAAAAGCTCGGGAACCCGGACGGACCCGACCTCACTGATGCGAGAGAGATCATTGCGCAGGAGATCGACGATCATCAGGTTTTCGGCGCGCTGTTTCGGATCCGCCGTCAGCTCCGCCATGGCCGCACGATCGGCCTCGGCCGTCTCGCCACGCATCACCGTGCCCTTCATGGGGCGCGTTGTGACGACGCCGTCGGAGATCTCCAGGAAGAGCTCGGGCGAAACGGAAAGGATCGTCGCATCGCCGAAATCGACGACACCGCCATGCGCGACGGGCTGCCCCGCGCGCAGCGCCGCGTAGAGCGAAAGCGGGTCGCCGCGATACTGGAAATCTACCGGGAAGGTCAGGTTGATCTGGTAGGCGTCCCCGTCGCGCAGATAATCGAGGACGCGCTCGACATGCCTTCCATGCTCCGTAGCGTCGAGCGCCGGCCTGACGGCTTCGAGCGGTGCGGGCGGCGCCAGCGCGCCGAAATAGGCGTCGAGCGTCGCCGCGTCGATCCGTTCGGGCGCGGGGAACAGGCCGAACCACAGGAGGGGCAGGGCGCGCCCCGCGGGCAGCAGTCCAACCAGCCGTTCATTCAGAGCATAGCCGAGTTCATAGCTCGCGAATCCGGCCGCGTGCAGGCCACGCGCCAGCCCGGCCTCGATCCTCGCTAGAGCGGCCGCCACGTCCTCGGCACGCTCGCAACGCACGATCTCGACGGGATCGACATAAAGCAGCGCCTCACCCTGCGCGTCGAGGCGGTCCTCCAGAAGGACAAAGGGACGGACCGAAGCGAGGGGCAGGGCAGGAGGCATGAGGGCGACGGTCCGAGGTCTGGGATCACCGCCGCTCCGGCAACCAACGCGATGCCCACGGCGCCGACGGCGGACTAGGGGCCGACGATCTCTCCGATGTTTCCATGGGCATTTCAAGTCGTTGGCACGGTGCCGGTGCGAGCGACAGAGATGCGCGGCCGATCAGGAGGTGGGTGCGAAACCGGGCCAGTAGAAGGCGTCGCCGGTCGGCCGGGCGCCGAAGATGGCCTGGCCGACTCGGACGACGTTCGCGCCCTCCTCGATCGCGACCTCGAAATCGCCCGACATGCCCATCGACAACTGCGTCAGGCCGGGATGAACGGCGACCGCGCGATCCCGCAGGTCGCGCAGGAGCCGGAAGCAGGCACGCACGCGTTCCATGTCGCTGCTGAAGATCGCGAGCGTCATGAGACCGCGCGGCTTGAGCCGCGGGTATTCGGACAGCCGCTCGACGAACGGCAGGAGCTCGTCGGGCTGCAGGCCATATTTGCTCTCCTCGGCGGAGGTGTTCACCTGGACGAAGACGTCGAGATCGCGCCCCTCCGTCTCGAGCCGGCGGTTCAGCTCCTCGGCCAGCCGGAAGCTGTCCAAGGCGTGAAACTCACGGGCGAAGCGGACGAGATACTTCACCTTGTTCGTCTGCAGGTGACCGATGATGCACCAGTGGATCTCCAGGTCCTCCAGGACGGCCCGCTTGTCGCGCGCCTCCTGGAGCTTGTTCTCCCCGAAATCGGAGATACCGGCGGCATAGGCGAGCCGCAGGATATGGGCCGGAACCGTCTTGGTGACGGGCATCAGGCGGACGTCATCGAGCGTCCGCCCCGAGCGCCTGCAGGCCTCTGCGATACGCTCGTGAACACCCCTCAGGTTAGCGGCGAAGGCCGTCGCCGGATCTTCGCCAAACCGCGCGACATCCGCCGCCGAAAGCTCCGTCGTCAAGGATTGGCTCATGTCGAATCCGCCTCAGGCTTTGGTTCAATAGGGTAGCGGGAAGCGCGCCACCAACTGCCGCACCCGCGCATTGATCTGCGGCCGCTCCGCCTCGAGCGTGCCGCCACGGACGGAGCCCAATGTCTCCAGCATCAGCCGGGCGATCTCGCGATATTCGGCGGCCCCGAAGCCGCGCGATGTCCCGGCCGCGGACCCGACGCGAATTCCCGACGTCATCATGGGCGGCTCGGGGTCGTTCGGGATCGCGTTCTTGTTCAGCGTGATCCCCACCGTTTCCAGCGCCTTCTCCGCGACATTCCCCGTGATGCCGAAGGGGCGAAGATCCACCACCGCCAGATGGCAATCCGTGCCATCCGACGTGATCTTCAGGCCGCCCCCGGCGAGGGCCTGCGCGAGGACGCGGCAGTTCTCGACGACAGCCCGCGCATAGACCGCGAACGACGGCTGCAGCGCTTCGCCGAACGCGACCGCCTTCGCGGCGATGACATGCATGAGCGGACCGCCCTGAAGCCCGGGAAAGGTCGCCGAATTGATCTTCTTCGCCACGGCGGCGTCGTTGGTCAGCACGAAGCCGCCGCGCGGCCCGCGCAAGGTCTTGTGCGTCGTCGAGGTGACCACGTCGGCGAACGGCACGGGCGACGGGTAGACGCCGCCGGCGACGAGCCCGGCGAAATGGGCCATGTCGACCATCAGGATGGCGCCCACTTCATCGGCGATCTCCCGGAAACGGGCAAAATCGAGCGTGCGCGGATAGGCGGAGCCACCGGCGATCAGAAGCTTCGGCCGATGCCGCCGCGCCTGCTGCGCCACCTCGTCCATGTCGATCCGATGGGTATGCGGATCAACGCCGTAGCTGACGACGTTGAACCAGCGCCCGGAGAGATTGACGGGCGCGCCATGGGTCAGATGTCCGCCGGCCCGGAGGTCGAGGCCGAGAATCGTGTCGCCCGGCTGGAGCAGCGCCAGGAAGGCCGCCTGGTTGGCTTGGCTGCCGGAATGCGGCTGGACATTGGCATGGGCGCTGCCGAACAGCTGCTTCACGCGCTCGATCGCCAAATCCTCGACGACATCGACATAGGCGCATCCGCCATAGTAGCGGCGATGCGGATAGCCCTCGGCATATTTGTTGGTAAGCACCGAGCCCTGCGCATCGAGCACGGCCTGGCTGGCGAAATTCTCCGAGGCGATCAGTTCGATGGAGTCGCGCTGGCGGACCCGCTCGAGGCCGATCGCGCGGGCTACCGCCTCGTCGGCAATATCCAGGCCGGCGGCACTCACGCCCGCGCGACCCACCCTCTGCGACCCTAGCGGCGCGACCGACAAGTCCATCGCGGAACTCCTTGAAAGCACTGACACGTTGAAAATGGCCGCCCGGACAGGCGCGGCGATCGTTGTCAGCACCTAACATGGCTGTGGTCTGCCAACTCCTTCCACTTATCCGGTGATGACCAGACCATTTGCGTGGATCCCATCCATGGCGACAGCCCCGGACATGCCGCCTCAAGCCATCAGAGCGAACGCGTCCATCAGGATGAACGTACCCTCCTGCCTCTGGTGCGCATTGATGAGCGGCACCAGGCGTCGGAAGTGCTCCGTTGCGCAGTGGAAGTCGAGGGCGGCCCGGTCCGGCCACGTCTCCATGAAAATGAAGTGCCCGGGGTCGCTCTGATCGACGAACAGATCATAGGTCAGGCAGCGCGCCTCCTGGCGCGTCAGCGCCACAAGCTCGCGATAGAGCGGCGCCACGATGTCGACCGCCTCGGGGCGAATGAAGTCTTCGGCGATGACCTTCAGCATGGAATCTCCCATCGGGTTGGGTTGAGCTTGTTCATGATCCGTTCCAGATTGTCTAGCAGGGTGCTTCCAGCGTCGAGTCATGTCGCGGCAAGCAGCAGCAGACAGCCACCCCGATAGTGGACAGGGAAGCCGCTAGCTGCGCTTCAAGGTCCGAAAAGCCTGCGCCAGGCGGAGCACCGCCGCTTCGAGCTCGGTCGGCGTATAGGCCGCGAAGCCCATCAGGAAACCCGCCCTGCCATCGCCGCTCGCATGCAGCCCCGACAGGCCGAGGAGCTCGATGCCGACGCGCCGCGCCGCGTCGATGGCGGCCCGCTCCTGAAGCCCACCGGTCAGCAGACAGGGCATCTGCAATCCGCCGATGGGAACGCGCGGCTCGACGAAATCGTGCAGGTGCTTGCCGACGAGCTTCACCAGGACGTCGAGCCGGTCGGCATAGATTCCGCGCATCGTGCGGACATGCGCGCCGAAATGCCCGCCTTCCATGAATCGCGCCAGCGTCAGCTGCGCCATCGAGGCCGTATGGCCGTCGAGGAGCGTGCGGGCCACGGTCATCGGCTTGACCAGGTGCGGCGGCAGGATGACGTAACCGATCCGCAGGCCCGGGAAGAGCGACTTGGTGAAGGTGCCGATATAGATCGTCCGGTCATGCGGATCGAGCCCCTGCACGCAGGCCGTCGGCTTGCCGGCGTAGCGAAACTCGCTGTCATAGTCGTCCTCGATGATCCACGCCTGATGCCGCGCCGCCCAGTCGATCAAGGCCAGCCGGCGATCCAGCGTCAGGGTCACGCCGGTCGGGAACTGGTGCGACGGCGTCAGGAAGACAGCCTTGACCGGCCGCGGCTCGGCGACGATCCCCTCGACCTGGATGCCCTGCCGATCAACGGGGACGGGGACGCATTCGAGCCCCGCGGCATCGAACGCCTTGCGGGCGCCGTAATAGGCGGGATCCTCGATGAAGATCCGGTCACCCGGATCGAGAAGCATGTTGGCGCACAGCGTCATCGCCTGCTGCGAACTCGTCAGGACCAGCACACGATCGGCGGTAGCGCGGGCCCCGCGTTCGAGATTCACATAGTCGGCAATGGCCCGCCTGAGCGGCTCCGCCCCTTGCGGATCGCCATGCAGCAGTGCCGCCGTGCCGGCTTCCTTCAGCACCTGCCGTTCCAGGCGCTCCCAGAGCGGCAGCGGAAAGCTGCGGGTCTCGGGAACGCCATGCGCGAAGGGCCGTGGTGCCAGCATTTCCCGAACGCCGCCGCTCTCGAACATGGCTTGCCCGCGCTGGCTCAGGTTGGGGGCCTGATTGCGCAGGAGCGCGTCGCGCTGGTGCACCCGGCGCCCCGGCGCGAACTCCGTCACCTCAGCGACGAAGCTGCCGCTGCCGACGCGCCGCTCGATGAAGCCTTCGGCATGGAGCTGGCCATAGGCCGCCTCGATCGTGTCGCGCGACACGCCGATCGACTTGGCGAGCGCGCGCGAGGCGGGCAGGGGCTTCCCCGGGCCGAGCGCGCCGTCGAGGATCAGCTGGCGGATCGCCCGCTGGATGCGCGCGTGCAGGGGCAGCGCTGCATGCTCGGGACGGGCAAGCCAGGCCTTCACCGACTCCAGTTCGGAATGCTTGAACAAATGGTCTGGCTCCATCGGGGAGAGTGGCGGGGATAATCCGGCCATTGGACGGCTAGATGTCAAGGCCTTCCTCGGCCTTCGCCTTTCAGCTCCAAGAGTTTCGCCAGACATGCCGCCCGGTTCGACGCCTACCCCCTTCCGCCTGAGCGACGTACTCCACCCCGCCGTCGCGGGACTGATCTCCGTGATCGTCAACTATGGCGGCACCTTCATCCTGGTCTTTCAGGCGGCGAAGGTCGCCGGCCTGAGCCCGGCAGAGACGACGTCCTGGGTCTGGTCGGTATCGATCGGCGTCGGCGTGACGGGACTGTTTCTGAGCTGGCGCTATCGCGCCCCGATCATCACCGCCTGGTCGACGCCGGCGGCGGCCTTTCTCGTCACCGCGCTGGCGACGACGCCCTATGCCGAGGCCGTTGGAGCGTACATCGTCTCGGCATTGGCCTTCGTCATTCTCGGCCTGTCGGGCTGCTTCGACAGGCTGATCCGGCTGATCCCGCCTGGCATCGCCTCGGGTCTGCTCGCGGGCATCCTGCTCCAGTTCGGCATCGGCGCCTTCAGCGGCGCGAGCGTCGAGCCGCTGCTGGTCGGGCTGCTGAGCGTCGCCTATGTCGTGCTGAAGCGCTTCTCCGCCCGCTATGCCGTCGTCGGCATCCTCGTCCTCGGGCTCGCCTTCCTGTCCGCGCAGGGAGCCGTCGATTTCGCCGGGATCGAGCTGCGGCTGGCCGCACCGGTCTTCACCATGCCGGCATTTTCGTGGAATGCGCTGCTGAGCGTCGCGCTGCCGCTGTTCCTCGTCACGCTGACGGGCCAGTACATGCCCGGCATGATCGTGCTGCGCAATGACGGCTTCCGGACCAGCGCCAATCCGATCATCACCGTAACGGGCCTTGGCTCCCTACTGATGGCGCCGTTCGGCTCGCACGGCTTCAACCTCGCCGCCATCACGGCCGCCATCGCCACGGGTAAGGAAGCGCATGAGGATCCCTCGAAGCGCTGGGTCGCCGGTGTCGCAGCGGGTGTCTGCTATGTGCTGGTCGGCGTGTTCGGTGTGACCCTCGCCGGCGTCTTCATGACCTTGCCCGCGACCTTCATCACGACGCTGGCCGGCCTGGCACTGCTCAGCACGATCGGCGGAAGCCTGGCCGGGGCCATGGCCAATCCGAAATCGCGCGAGGCATCGCTGATCACCTTCCTGGCCGCGGCCGCCAACATCCAGATGCTCGGAATCGGCGGCGCGTTCTGGGGGCTGGTGATCGGCCTGATCGCCCACTTCGTCCTGAACGGCAGGTTGCCCGACCGACGGCGCGCGGCTGGCCCGGCAATCGACAGCAGTGCGGCGGAGTAACGGGAATGACGACCTCCATCATTTCGATCCAGAGCCAGGTCGTTCACGGCCATGTCGGCAACAGCGCCGCCGTCCTGGCCATGCAGGCGCGCGGGCTCAACGTCGCGGCGGTGCCGACCACCTTGCTCTCCAATCATCCCGGCTATGCCACCATGCGCGGGCGGGTGCTCGAATCCGAACTCGTCGGCGACCTGCTGCGCGGCGTCGAGGAGCGCGGCCTGATCGAGACCAGCCGCTACATCGTCTCCGGCTATCTCGGCTCCCGCGCCAATGGCGAAGTGGTGGCCACCTTCGTCAAGCGAGCCCGGCAGATCAACCCGGACATCCTCTATGTCTGCGATCCCGTCATGGGCGACACCGAGCTCGGCGTCTTTGTCGCCGATCCGGTGGTCGCGGTCCTGCTCGAGCAGCTGGTGCCGCTGGCCGACCTGCTGACGCCCAACCAGTTCGAGGTCGGGCTGATTACCCGGAGCCAGCCGCGAAGCTTGGAGGAGTTGGCAGCGGCCGCCGCCGCCATAAGGGAGCGACGCGGCCCCCGCATGGTCGTCACCGGATGCGTCCTGACCGATACGCCGGACGGCTCGCTTGAAAACATCGTCTTCGACGGGGCGGTACCGACCCGCCTCCGGTCGCCCCGGCTGCCCATCGTTCCGGTCGGCACGGGCGATCTCTTCACCGGCTTGCTCACCGCCAATCTGGCGCGGGGCAAGGCGCTGGTCGACGCGACGCGAGATGCCGCCGCCGTGGTGCTCGACGTTCTCGACCGCACCCTCGGCGACGGCCAGCAGGAGATGCAGCTTGGCGGCTGCATCGCCGCTCTGGTCGAAAGACACGCGGAAGATGAGGGGGGGCGGGCGGGGTGGACTCCCTCCGGCGTCGGTCGCATAACTTTCGCTGCGTCACCCGGAACGGAGATCTGGCGTCATGGCGAGGATCGTGTTCGGAATGAACCTGTCGCTGGACGGCTATGTCGACCATGACGCATTCGAACCGGATCCCGAGCTCTTTCGTCACTGGACCGAGCACGTCCATGGCCTGACCGGCAGCGTGTATGGCCGCCGCATGTACGAGATCATGCGCTATTGGGACGAGGACCATCCCGAATGGGAACCCGATCACCATGACTTCGCCGCGGCCTGGCGCAACCAGCCGAAATGGGTCGTGTCGCGGACTCTGAACTCCGTCGGCCCCAATGCCAGCCTGGTCGAAGGCGACCTCGCGACGGCGATCCGCGACCTGAAGACCCGGCTCGATGGAGAGATCGCCGTTTCAGGGCCGGACCTGGCGCGAAGCCTGACCGATGCCGGGCTCATCGACGAGTACCGCCTCTACTTCCACCCCAGCGTGCTGGGGCGCGGCACGCCCTTCTTCGCCGGCCCCCGACCGCCGCTCCACTTGGTCGCGAGCGACCGGGTCGGCCCGGAGGTGATCCGGCTGACCTATATCCCGCTCGCCTGAGCGATCCGCTCGGGGCCGTCTTCATCGCCGCCAACACCTGCGAGGGATGCGCACCCGTCCCGGCCGGGCGCTGTTTTGTTCGAGAACAACCTATGGTACTGAGTGACGAAATTCACTCGGAGGGTGCCTAATCGCTGCACCATCGCGGCTCGACAAAGACCGGGAGCCGGCAAGCTTGGTTGTTCGCGCATGAGCCATGAGAGCGTCGTCGCACTGCTGAACCCGGCAATGTCGGCCATATTCTGCGTGTCTTTGCTCACACTTTGGCTCCATCAGCGTCAGCGGACCTACATTGCGATCTTCGCGGCTTCCTACGCGATACGAACCCTGTGTTTTGTCATCCTGACCTTTGCCATCACCCAGGAATATTCGTCGCTCCGCATTCTGGCCAATGGCCTCGTCCTGCTGGCGACGGCCCTGTTGGCGATAGCCCTGTCCAGGCGGCTTGGGTCCAGGCCGCAATACGGCGTCATGCTGGCCATCGGCGTGGTGACGCTGACGGCCCTCCATTTCTACCAATATGTGGAGCCGAGCCTGCTGGCGCGGGCGGCCGTCATCAATCTGGCGCTCGCCGCCGTCTGCGCCTTGATGCTGGTCGACGTCGCAAGGCTCCCGCGCCGTTCCCCGGTCGAGCAGCTGTTCTTCGGGCTAGTGGCGCTGGCCTGTCTGGCATTCCTGGTTCGACCCGTGATCTTCCGGGTTCCCGGCATCCTGTCCGACCAGGTCGAAGCCGCCTATTGGCTGATCGTCGCGATCTCCGATGCCCTCATCTGCGCGACGCTGGCGGTCGCGATCTTCGCGATCATTGCCGCCGATGTCATGGAGAGCTTCAAGTCGGAAGCACAGACCGACCTGTTGTCGGGATTGTTCAATCGCCGCGGCTTTGAAGCGCGCGCGCAGGATGCGCTCGCGCGCCAGACGGCGAACGCCCAGGTCGCCGTCATCCTGAGCGACCTCGACGACTTCAAGTCGATCAACGATCGCTTTGGACACGGCCATGGCGACCGGATCATCCGAACCTTCTCCGAGGTCCTGCGGGACAAGGCCCCGCGCGACGCGATCATCGCCCGCCTTGGCGGCGAGGAGTTCGCCGTGCTTCTGCCGCCGGGGCAGGTGGCTGCCGCGCATCACTTCGCCGAGCTTGCCAGGACCGAGTTCAAGGAGGCGGCGTCCGGTGTCGTCTCGAACGAGTTCCGCCCGACGGCAAGCTTCGGGATCGCCGCTGCGCGCAAGGGCGAGGGTCTGCTGGCGCTGATCGATCGGGCCGATCGCGCGCTCTATCAGGCGAAGGCGGAAGGGCGCGACTGCATCCGACAGGCGGCGTGAGCCCCTTGAACCTCGCGGCCGATCACTTCCCAAATCTCAGGACGACGCTGCCAGGGCCCAGAATGCGGTGAATGGCGGATGGGGTGGGATTCGAACCCACGGTGGGCTTGCACCCACGGCGGTTTTCAAGACCGCTGCCTTAAACCACTCGGCCACCCATCCGGCTCGATGGGCGATCAATGCTGAAGCGGGGCGTCGAATGCAAGGGGAACGTTCGACCGGCATGTGGATGAGCCGGCCGCGAAGGGGCCCGCCGGTAACCATGTCTCCGAGGTTCCGTGGATTTGACGCATTTCGGCCACGTTTCATTAACGGCCCGGAAAGGCTCCAGGGGCTGAATGCAGCCTGATATCGGATGGGCGTGGCGCGCAGGCGTGCACCCTTCGGAAACGGAATGGACCGGACGCGCCAAAGCGGGGGCGATCGACAATCCGCGGAGCTGCTGGTATGAAGTCAGGCGAGATGGGGATGTCCAAGAAACAGATTCCGGGCGCGAAGCGTTCGGAAGCGCCGCAGGGCAGGATCTTGCTCAAGGCCGCGACCGTTGTCGCCGCCGCCGCTATCCTTGCTTCCTGCGCCAGCGCCCCCTCCAAACCTTCGAAGCGCAGCAAGGAATACTTTTCCGAGAAGGAATATGGCGTCAAAGCCAGCCCGCGCGTCGTGAAATACGGCCAGCCGGTGCCGCAGGGCGGCGGCCGCTACATGGTCGGCAAGCCCTATACGGTGAAGGGCAGGGTCTACACGCCGCGCGAGAACCCGCGCTACGCGGCCGTTGGCCTCGCTTCCTGGTACGGCTCCGCCTTCCATGGCCGCTACACCGCCAATGGCGAAGTCTACGACATGGACGGGCTTTCGGCCGCGCATCCGACGATGCCGCTGCCGAGCTATGCCCGCGTCACCAACACCAGGAACGGCCGCTCCGTCGTCGTCCGCGTCAATGATCGCGGTCCCTATGCGCATGACCGCGTCATCGACCTGTCGTCCAAGACGGCCGAGGTGCTGGACATGAAGCATCACGGCACGTCGAAGGTGAAGGTCGAGTATGTCGGCCCGGCCCGCATGGAAGGGCATGACCAGAAGATGCTGATGGCGACCTATCAGGGCCCCGGCAGCAGCGTTTCGGGCAGCACCATGCTGGCGCTCAAGGCCCCGGCGCTGCGCGCGCCGACGGCGAGCCCGACGGTCATGATGGCATCGCTCGCGCCGATTCCGCGCGCCCGTCCTGAAATTTACTATGGCGGCAACGCCTATGACCCGGCGCTCGCCACCTATGACGCGCAGCCGCAGCGCCATGTCGTCGCCGACGCCGGTCCGGCCCCGGTCCCGGCCGGCAGCAATTACGGCGAGCGCTCGCTCGGCACCATCACCTACGCCGAGCCGATCGGTTACTCCGACCAGGGCATGCCCCCGGAGGTCGCTCCGGCGGACGAGTATTACGCGCCTCTGCCGCGCTCCAACCGTTCCTCCTATGCCGCCGAGGCGTCGGCTTCGCCCGCGCAGCGCGCCGCCGCGGAGATGGCGTCGGGTCGCGGCGAGCTGCAGGGCGCGCTCGATGCGGCCGTGGCCCGTGCCGCCGCCGATCGCGGCGCCGACGCGGCGATCGTCCAGCTCGGCGTGTTCGCGAGCGCGGCCAATGCCGATGCGCTCGCAGCGAAATTCGCCGGCCTCGGCCGCGTCACGGCAACTCCGATCACCGTCGGCGGCAAGCCGATGCAGTCGGTGCGCCTCGTCGTCGCGGACCAGGTTGCCACCGGCAGCGACGCCGTGGCTGCCGTACGGGCGGCCGGACTTGCCGGCGCCTATCTCGTCACCCGCTGAGCGGGGCGGCATTGATCGCAGGGCGTCCGGCCTGTTAACCAGAACGGGGTGGCGATCGGCCATCCCCGAACTGGTTCTGGCGCCCGGCATGATGTCATGATCCCTCGCTGGCTTCCTCTGCGCTCGCTGATCGTGCCGGCCGTCGCCCTGACGCTGGCGGCGCCGGCGGCGCCGCGGGCCGCGCCCTATGACAGCAAGGCGAGCAGCGCCATCCTGGTCGACGTCGATTCCGGCACGATCCTCTACAGCAAGGCCGAGGACGCCGCGTTCCAGCCCGCCGCCATGGCCAAGATGATGACCATGGCCGTCGTGTTCGAGGCGATCGAGAGCGGCAAGATCAAGCTCACCGACAGCTTCCCCGTCAGCGAGCATGCCTGGCGTACCGGCGGCGCGCCATCGGGCAGCGCCACGATGTTCGCGGCGCTGAAATCGCACATTCCCGTCTCCGATCTCCTGCGCGGCGCCATCGTCCAGGCCGGCAACGACGCCTGCATCATCCTGGCCGAAGGCATCGCCGGCTCGGAAGGCGGTTTCGTCGACATCATGAACCGCAAGGCGCGCGAGCTGGGCCTCAAGGGCTCGCATTTCACCAATGTCTCGGGGCTGCCGGATCCCGAGCAGAAGGTGACGGCCGCCGACCTGCACACGCTCGCCGATCACCTGATCCGGACCTATCCCGAACTCTACAAGATCTACGCCGAGCCGGATTTCACCTGGAACAAGATCTACCAGCGCAACCGCAATCCGCTGCTCTCCGCCGGCATCGGCGCCGACGGCCTGTCGACAGGCTTCACGAAGGAATCGGGATTCGGCCTGACCGCCTCCGCCATGCGCGACGGGCACCGCATGATCCTCGTCGTCAGCGGCCTGACGACCGACAAGGACCGCGCCGACGAGGCGCGCAAGCTGTTCGAATGGGGGAACACCGCGTTCGAGCGGCTCCGTTTCTTCAACCGTGGAGAGGCCGTCGCGCAGGCCCGCGTCTACGGGGGGGCGGCGGGCTCGGTCGGCCTCGTGACCGAAGAACCGCTGGATATCCTGCTGCTTCGAGGAAATCGCGAGCGAATCCGTGCCCGCGTGACCTATGACGGGCCGCTGCTGGCGCCCGTCGCCGCCGGCCGCGAGGTCGGAACGGTGCGCGTCTGGGTGGGCGACACGCAGGTGCTCGAGAAGCCGGTCTACACGATGGCCGATGTTGGCCAGGGCACGATGAACCAGCGCGCGCTCGATGCCGTGCAGCAATTGCTGATCGGCTGGCTGCCCCAATGGAACTGACGACGGAATTGGCCGGACACTTCATCACATTCGAAGGCGGGGAGGGGGCGGGCAAGTCGACCCAGATCCGCCGGCTGGCCGATCGGCTCGCCACCGAGGGCCGCACGGTCGTCGTCACGCGCGAACCGGGCGGCACCGACCTCGCCGAGGCGATCCGCGAATTCATCCTCTCCGGCTCGGCCGAGACGCTGGGCCCGGAGGCGGAGACCATGCTGTTCGCGGCGGCCCGCGCCGATCACGTCGACCGCGTGATCCGTCCGGCGCTCGGCCGGGGCGACTGGGTGCTGTGCGACCGGTTCATCGACTCGACCCGCGCCTACCAGGGCTCGGATGGCGTCGGCTCGGAGCTGCTCGACAGCCTGGAAAAGATCGCCGTCGGCCCGGTCCGGCCCGAGCTTACGCTGATCCTCGACCTGCCCGTCGAGATCGGCCTGGAACGCGCCCATCGCCGGCGCGGCACTGCCGCCGGCGACGCCGACCGCTTCGAGCGCGAAACCGTCGAGCGCCACCAGCGACGACGCGACCTGTTCCTCGCCATCGCGGCGCGCGAGCCGGAGCGCTGCGTGGTAATCGACGCCAATCACGACCCCGACGCGGTCGCCGATGCGATCTGGCAGACCGTCCGCCAACGACTGACCGAGACTGTGAGCTGAGCATGGCAGGCCCCGACGTCACCCGCCCCGATGCGATCGAGGGCTGGCCCCTGCCGGAAGAGCAGACCGAATGGTATGGCGATCCGGCCGTCGAACGGCTGCTGGTCGAAGCCTATCGCGGCGGCCGCATGCATCATGGCTGGCTGATCGGCGGACCGCGCGGCATCGGCAAGGCGACGCTTGCCTATCGCTTCGCCCGCTTCGCGCTGACCTATCCCGATCCGGCCCGCGCCCCCGACGCGGCGACGCTCGACGTGCCCGCGACGTCGCCAGCCGCCGCCAAGATCGCGGCGCGCTCGCACCCCAACATCCTGACGTTGTCCCGTCCCTGGGACGAGCAGGGCAAGCGCTTCAAGGCGAGCCTGACCATCGACGAGATCCGCCGCACGATCCCGTTCTTCGGCTCGACGGCGGGCGAGGCTGGCTGGCGCATCGCCATCGTCGATTCCGCCGACGACATGAACGCCAATGCGGCCAACGCACTCCTGAAGATCCTCGAGGAGCCGCCGCGCCGCTCGATGTTCTTCGTCATCTCGCATGCGCCGGGGCGGCTGTTGCCGACGATCCGGTCGCGCTGCCGGCGCCTGGATCTCGCGCCGCTGACTCCGGCAGCCATTGAGGCGGCGCTGGAAACCCATACCGACAGCCCGACGGAGATCCGGCGCTTCGCGGCCGAGGCCGGGCAGGGGAGCCTGCGCCGCGCCATCGGCTTTCTCGACGAGGATGCGGCTGCGATCAGCCGTGCTTTCGGCCGCGTCGTCGCGCGTTTTCCCGAGTTCGACGGCCAGGCCGCGCACAGCCTCGGCGACCTCGTCGCCCAGCGCGGCGCCGACGAGGCCTTCGGCAATTTCGTCGATCTCGTCTTCGCCTGGCTGAGCCGCCGGGCGCGCGGCGAGGCCGAGCCGGACGGTGCGCCGATACCCCCAAGCGTGGCCGCCACGCCCCTTGCGACCTGGGCGGATGTATGGGAAAAGCTGCGTCAGTCTTCGGCCGAGGTCGAAGCGCTCAATCTCGACCGCAAACAGTTTGTGCTCACGACCATGAACCTCCTCGCTCGCGCGACCCGAATGTGAAGTTCTCAAGGAACCGGCGTTTGCTGGTTGTGGGACGGTTTGTACGGGTTCAACGAACAGCGAGGCAGCGGTGACAGCGCCCAAATTCTATATCACGACGGCGATTTCCTATCCGAACGGAGCGCCGCATATTGGTCATGCCTATGAGGTCCTGGCGACGGACGCCCTGGCGCGCTTCAAGCGGCTGGACGGCTATGACGTCTTCTTCCTGACCGGCACGGACGAGCACGGCATCAAGATGGTGCAGACCGCCGCGCGCGAGGGCATCACGCCGCGCGAGCTGGCCGACCGTAACGTGCAGCTGTTCCAGAAGGTCGCCGCGGCGCTCAACTGCTCGCATGACGACTTCATCCGCACGACGGAACCGCGCCACTACGAAGCCTCGCAGGAAATCTGGCGCCGCATGGAAGCCAATGGCGACGTCTACAAGGACGCCTATGCCGGTTGGTACTCCGTGCGCGACGAAGCCTATTACGCGGAATCAGAGACCGAAGTACGCCCCGATGGCGTCCGCTACGGCCCGCAGGGCACGCCGGTCGACTGGGTCGAGGAGGAGAGCTACTTCTTCCGCCTGTCGTCCTATCAGGATCGCCTGCTCGAGCTCTACGAGACCAATCGCGACTTCATCGGTCCGGACGAGCGCCGCAACGAGGTGATGAGCTTCGTCAAGGGCGGCCTCAAGGACCTTTCAATCTCGCGGACCACGTTCGACTGGGGCATTCCCGTTCCCGGCGATCCGAAGCACGTGATGTATGTCTGGGTCGACGCGCTGACCAACTACCTGACCGGCGTCGGCTTCCCGGATACCGAGAGCGAGAGCTACAAGCGCTACTGGCCGGCCGACGTGCATGTCATCGGCAAGGACATCGTCCGCTTCCATTCGGTCTACTGGCCGGCCTTCCTGCTCTCCGCCGGCCTGCCGCTGCCGAAGCGCGTCTTCGCGCACGGCTTCCTGTTCAACCGCGGCGAGAAGATGTCGAAGTCGCTCGGCAACGTCATCGACCCGCTGTCGCTGATCGAGCAGTACGGCGTCGACCCGGTCCGGTTCTTCTTCCTGCGCGAGGTGCCGTTCGGCCAGGACGGCAACTACAGCCACGACGCGATCGTCACCCGGATCAACGCCGATCTCGCCAACGACTTCGGCAATCTGGCGCAGCGCTCGCTGTCGATGATCGGCAAGAACCTCGGCGGAGTCGTGCCGGAGCCCGGCGCGTTCACGGAGGCCGACGAGGCGATCCTGAAGGCGGCCGACGGCCTGCTGCCGATCTGCCGCACGGCGATGGAGATGCAGCAGATCCACCAGGCGCTGAACGCGATCTGGGGCGTCGTGGCCGAGGCGAACCGCTACATCGCCGGCCAGGCACCGTGGGAGCTGAAGAAGACCGATCCGGCCCGCATGGCGACCGTGCTCTACGTCACGGCCGAGGTCGTGCGTCAGATCGCGATCCTGGCCCAGCCGGTCATGCCGGCTTCGGCCGCCAAGCTGCTCGACCTGCTGGCGATCCCGGAAGCCGACCGCGCCTTCGCGGCGCTCGGGGCCGCCGGCCGCCTGGCGCCCGGCTCGACGCTGCCGGCGCCGTCCGGCGTGTTCCCGCGCTATGTCGAGAAGGAAGAGGGCGCGAGCGCCTGAGAATAGCCTGGACCGGTATCCGCGATACCGGCCCAGATTTCTCATAGCCTGAACTAGCTTGATTGTTTGGCGCAGAGTGTGGACAGGGCACCAGCGACAGACTTTGCCTCCTTCGAGAGAAGGGTCTTAACTGGGACGCCGAAATCGACCTCCAACTGTTTGGCGACCGCAATTTTCGCGATAGGGCTAATGTCGTGCGAGTAAGCGGTCAGAACCCACCCACCGTTCAAACTGTCGGCCGCAGCTTCCAATGCAAATAGCTTGGTCTTTTCGCCGTCAATCGCGATATGTCCCTTTTCCTCTCGGGTGAACTCTAGGGCGCTTTCCATAAGTCCCGGCATGGACACGCGAAGCTGCTGACCATCGCACGCCAAACTGAACACTACGCATTCGATTGACTCTTCGATGCTGCATCTTGGGTCAAAGAAGTCGACCTGAGCCAGACCTTCGTCGAACAGCCTTCTCACCTTAAGGGGCGCAACTTGCTCCGCCCCGCTAGCAATCGTGCTCGCCAGCACCAATGCTGCCGCTATCCCGGTTGCCCTCATCAGATACCCCCTAGCCAAACTAGTTACGTCCCGCCCTCAGACTTGCACAACTGCTCGCCGAGGAAGCAGCAATCCGTCGCTAGCTCGGCGGCCGCGCGATGACTTGCCTCATGCTGCAGCGGCTGGCGGGCGGGGGAAGCGCGACACGCGTTGTCGCCATGGATAAACCCACATCCTTCGATCACCGAAAGTGCCTCGAAGATCCGCTCTAGCCCGGCCCCAGCATCTCGTTGATCCGCTGCACCACGGCGACGGTTTCGGATTCCCGCGTCCGGCGCAGCGCGAATTCTTGACCGGCCGCCGCAATCTCGCGGCAGGCCTGGTCGTGCGCCCGGCACCACTCGACCTTCTCGATGATGTCCGAGAGATCGGCGGCGACCGGCACATAGTGCGTCCAGGGCACGAACTCGTCGTAGAACCACTGGCGGAAGCCGACCGGCGAGGCGACCTTGAGCACGCAGCAGCCGAGCAGCAGGCGCGTGTAGAGATTGCCCCAGCTGGTGCTGGAACCGTCGATGTCGAGCGCGAATTTCACGTCGATCCAGCGCGCCGGCGGCAGGTGATGGCCAAGGATGCCATGCGCCTCCATCGCCTCGCGGGTCGCGTGTTGCTCGCGGTCGCGGTCCGGCACCAGCAGCTTGACGTCGACATCGTCCAGCCCGCGCAGCGCCAGGCACATCCGCACCCGCTGCTTCAGGTTCGGGTCGTCGATGTCCATCTGGTCGGCCGTGGTGTCGCCATGGCCCGAGATGTCGCCGCGCCAGAGCAGCGTGTCGTGCCGGGCCGACCACTGGCCGGGCCGGTTCTCGGCCAGCGTGCGATAGGGCTCGTAATATTTCGGGATCATGAAGCCGGGATCCGGCACCAGGATCGACTGGATCTCGTTGCTCGCATAGGCGAGCTCGTTCGGGATGTTGTCGCCGCCGTCCGAGACGTTCGCGATCGCCGACGTCACCCCGGCCGCGGTGCGGCTCATGATGCGGACGAAGGGCGGCAGGCGCCGCCACATGACCTCGAAATGATGCGGATCCTGGGCCATCAGGTCGCGGTCGAGATTGACGTGCAGCTGATTGCCGATTCGCTGGAAATCGATCTGGAAGCGGTGCCGGCCCGGCTCGCTGGCCTGGTTGAGCACGATGGAGGCCGGAGCGCCGGAAATGGCCGGAAGCTCAGCCGCCAGCTTCCGCACAAGGGCCTCTTCCTTGAAGCGCCGCGGGAGAAGTCGATAGAGGGTACGCTGGCTGAAATGCACCTACGAATCCCCGGCAGCGTGCTGTCACAGCCGGTAGTTTAGTGGTGCGATCTCTCGGCTGTCCATAACGGTCGACAGCGTGGCGCTTAGCCGCTAGTGACTGCGTCCGAACCACCCCATATTGCGCCCTATGCTAGCCCCCGAACGGTCGAAGAGAATGCTGGTCGACAGCCACTGCCATCTGGATTTCGCGGATTTCGACGCCGACCGCGCGGCCCTGATCGAACGCGCGCGCGCTGCGGGCGTCGGGCTGATGGTGACGATCTCGACGCGGGTCCGCCAGTTCGACCGCATCCGCGCGATCGCGGAGGCACACCCCGAGGTCTATTGCTCGATCGGCACGCATCCGAACAGCGCCCATGAGGAACCGGATATCACCACGGACGAGATCGTGGCGCTGTCGAAGCATCCGAAGGTGGTGGCGATCGGCGAGGCGGGTCTCGACTACTTCTACGGCGCCGAGCACAAGGTGCTGCAGGCTCAGGGCCTGCGCCGCCACATCGCGGCCGCCCGGATCACCCAGCTGCCGCTGGTGATCCATGCCCGCGACGCCGACGCCGACATGATCGAGATCCTGCGCGACGAGATGGGGAAGGGGGCCTTCCCGGCCATCCTGCACTGCTTCTCGTCCGGCCCTGAACTGGCGAAGGTCGGGCTGGAACTCGGCCTCTACGTCTCGTTCTCCGGCATCCTGACCTTCAAGAGCGCGGAGGCGCTGCGCGCCGTCGCCCGCGACGTGCCGCTGGACCGGCTTCTGGTCGAGACCGACGCCCCCTATCTGGCGCCGGTGCCGCATCGCGGCCAGCGCAACGAGCCCGCCTATGTACGCGACACCGCCGCCGTGCTGGCCGAAGTGAAGGGCGTGTCGCTCGACGCCATGGCCGAGGCGACGACCGCCAACTTCATGCGCCTCTTCACCAAGGTGCCGCGCGACGCGATCGCCGCCGCCGGAGCGCTGGCGCATCATGGCTGACGGCGCGGCGGGGATCCCGAGGGCCGACCGGCTTCGCATCACCGTGCTCGGCTGCGGCGCGTCGCCCGGCGTGCCGCGCATCGGCAATGACTGGGGCGCCTGCGACCCGTCCGAACCGAAGAACCGCCGCACGCGCTCCTCGATCCTGATCGACGGCTTCCGCGGCGATCACCCCTATCCGACGCGCATCCTCGTCGACGCCGGCCCCGACCTCCGCAACCAGATGCTCGACGCCCGCGTCGACCGGCTCGACGCCGTGCTGTTCACCCATCCGCATGCCGACCACACGCACGGCATCGACGATCTGCGCTCGTTCTGGCTCGACACGCACCAGCTGGTGCCGGTCTATTCGGACGACTTCACCCAGGAGCGGCTGGAGGAAGCCTTCGGCTATTGCTTCCGCACGCCCGCCGGCGGCAGCTATCCGCCGATCCTCGGCCGGACGCGGATCGTGGCGGGGCAGGGTTTCGCCGTCGACGGCCCCGGCGGCCGGGTCGACATCCTGCCGCTCAGACAGATCCACGGCGACATCGACAGCCTCGGCTTCCGGATTGGCGATTTCGTCTATTCGAGCGATATCAGCGCCATTCCGGACGAGACACTGCCGCATCTCGCCAATCTGTCGCTCTGGATGGTCGATGCGCTGCGCTGGCGGCCGCATCCGAGCCATTTCAGCGTCGACGACACGCTCGGCTGGCACGAGCGCCTGCGGCCGCGCCGGACGATCCTGACCCACATGCACGGCGATCTCGACTACGCCACGCTCGTCGCCCGCGTGCCCGGCGACGTCGAACCGGCCCATGACGGCATGGTCGTCAACCTCGGCCTCTGATCGCGATTAATCAAACGGAATTCGGATCTTTGTCTGGTGGCCGGGGCCAGGAGTGTGTCAATCTTGAATTCGGGATGCGGCGGTATCTCGTTCAACGCCATTGAATAAGGAGATGCTGCCTGATGAAGCTCCGAAACGCTGCCTGGTCCATCTTCGGGATCGGCGCGGTCGCTGTCTCCGTCTTCATTCTCTATCGCGAGTTCCGCCGGATCTCCTTCGCCGAAGTTGCCGATAGCCTGGCAGCGATCACGTTCGGCAACTGGGCCCTCGCCATCGTGGCCACCCTCTGCGCCTATGCCGCGCTCGCCTGGTACGACCGGATCGCCATCCTGCATCTGGGCAAGAAGGTCTCCTGGCTCTTCATCTCGCTCTGCTCCTTCACCACCTACGCGCTGTCGCACAATATTGGCGCCTCCGTGATCTCCGGCGCGGTGGTGCGCTACAGGGCCTATTCGACGCGCGGCCTGACGCCCCACGAAATCGGCCTGCTGATCGTCTTCTGCTCCTTCACCTTCGCGCTCGGCACCGTGCTGATGGGCGGCTTCGTGCTCACCATCGAGCCGTGGATCGTGCAGCGCATCGCCGACATCCCGGTCTGGATCGCCTTCTGCACCGGCCTTGCGCTACTGGGCCTCGTCGGCCTCTATGTCCTTGGCTCCTGGCTGCAGTTCCCCCCATGGCAGTTCAAGCGCATCAGCGTGCAGTATCCGCGCCTGCCAATCGTCATGCGCCAGGTCATCGCCGGCCCTCTGGAGCTCGCCGCCGCCGCCGCGATCATCTATTTCGCGCTGCCGGCCACCAATAATCCCGGCTATCTCGTCATCCTCGGCATCTTCCTGGCGTCATTCACGCTGGCGCTGCTGTCGCATGCTCCGGGCGGTCTCGGCGTGCTGGAAGTGACCTTCCTGGCGGCTCTGCACGAGATGGATCCGAACGACGTGCTGGCAGCGCTGATCGTCTTCCGGCTGCTGTATCTTCTCGTCCCGTTCGGCATCGCGCTGATCGTCGTCCTGGTCTTCGAGAAGACCCAGCTCGCGCGTGGCGACAACGAGTAGATCGATCTGGTATCAATCGCTTACGGCGACAATCTCATCCAAAAAAGAAAGCCGCGGCGTTTGCCGCGGCTTCGTTGTTTCGAGGAGCAGGGGACCCGCCGCCCCTATTTCTGACTGGCCAGCCAGCGGGCGTTGTAGCCGAGCGGATGCTCCGGCAGGCGCTCGACCGGCACGCCGAGATTGGCGGCGCGGATGCGGGCGAGGTCGGCCTTCGGCTTGCGCTCCATGGTGAGCACGCCGTTCTGTTCCTGATAGGTGTCGGTCAGTTGGGTGTAGCAATAGCCCGCCAGGATCACCGAGTTGGTGGCGCCACGGAGCACATCTGCGTAGCGCGTCAGGAAATCCTCGGCATCCTTGGCCTGGCTGTAGCCCCAGCCCTTTTCCTGGCCCATGAAATAAGCGATGCCGCCGAACTCCGTCAGCATCACAGGCTGGCCGTTCCACGCGTGACCGTCCAGCGCCAGCGCGCGGCCGGAGGAGCGGAAGGTCGCCGTGGCATCGCGGAAATCCGCCTCGGTGCGATAGCGCCCGTCGAGCACGTCGCCGCTATGGTGGTAGTCGTGCACGGCGAAGATATCGGTCTCGAGCTGTTCCCAGCCATCATTGCCGCTGACGGGGCGGGACGGGTCGAGCGCCTTGGTCAGGTGATAGAGCGCCTGGACGTAGCTGCGCTGGCGCGCGTCATGCGGCAGCTCGGGCACGCCCCAGGACTCGTTGAACGGCACCCAGGCGACAATGCAGGGATGCGAATAGTCACGCTCGATCGCCTCCTGCCACTCCGCCGTAACGCGGGTCATCGCCTCGACGGAATAGGCGTAGGCGCTCGGCATTTCCTCCCAGACCAGCAGGCCGAGCACGTCCGCCCAGTAGAGGAAGCGCGGGTTTTCGATCTTCTGGTGCTTGCGCACGCCGTTGAAGCCAAGCTGCTTGGTCAGCTCCACGTCGCGACGCAGTTCCTCGTCGCTCGCGGTCATGACGCCTTCGCGCCAATAGCCCTGGTCGAGCACCAGGCGCAGGAAATAGGAGCGTCCGTTCATGACGAAGCGGCCATTCGCGGTCGAGACCGCCCGCAGCGCCGTGTAGCTCTTCAGCGTGTCGACAGCCTCACCCTTGGCGTCGAGCAGCGTCACCTCGGCGTCGATCAGCTGCGGATGCTCCGGCGACCAAGCGAAGGCGGCGCGGGCATCATCGATGCCGGGGTCGGGGAGGGCGATCACCCTGCCCGTATCCTTGCCGGTCACGGCATACTCGTCCTCGACCAGCGTGCGCCCCTCGAGCGAGAGCTTGACCCGCAGGCGGCAACCCGCCGGCTGCGCCACGCGCGCATCGAGGCGGATCTCGAACCGGGCATAGTCCGGCGTCCAATGCAGACGGTCGACATGGCTGCGGCCGACGCGCTCGATCCAGACGCTCTGCCAGATGCCGGTCGTGCGCGGATACCAGATGCCGTGCGGCGCCGGCAGCCAGTCCTGCTTGCCGCGCGGCTTGTGCATGTCGGCCGGATCGTCCTCGGCCCGCACGACGACCTCGAATATGCGGCCCTTGACCAGGCCGGCGAGGGCGATGCGCACCGGCGTGTGGCCACCGGTGTGGGAAGCCGCATGCTGGCCGTCGATCCAGATGTCGCTCCGATAGTCGATGGCACCGAAATGCAGGATCAGGTCATGGCTATCGTCGATCGCCAGCTCCGCCGGCAGCTCGACGACCCGCCGATACCAGACGACCGGATGGAATCCCTCGTCGTGGAGGCCGCTGCGCGGGGCCTCCGGCACATAGGGAACGTTGATGGACAGCGCGAAATCCGGCAGATCCGGACGCTGCCACTGGGCCGTATCGTCATAGGCGAACTGCCACGCGCCATCGAGCGACTGCCAGAGGCTGCGCTCCATCTGCGGCCGCGGGTGGGAACTGTAGACCACGGGATTTCCTCCAAATCCTGCCAAGACCCCGGCCGCAACGAACCGTTCTCGGGACGCCGGAGCGACCCGATCTGCAAGCCCAAGGGCAGGGGACCCGCCCTCCTCCAACCTGCGCTGATCCGGGATCAATGGTATTATGATAAGATTGCGCTTTCGAGGTGTCAATTGAGGCGTGGCCAATGCGCCACGTGCCTCGAAGATCGCGCTTCCGTCGCCGCTTTGCCCGAAAGCGGCCCAATTGACGTCGGGAATTGCTGCCAGTCTTGCGTGCAACCGTACGAACAAGCAGAGGATTCGCGATGGACAAGATCCATGACGGCGCATCTCGGCAGCGCCTCAAGACCTTGCCGAAACTGGCCATTCACGGCTCGGCAGGGCTCGCGGCGATCGTCTGCGCGGGCCTCGTGGGCCATTTCATGATGGGTTCGGGCGAGCCGCGCGCCGCCAACACCACGCCGCCAGCCACCGCGCAGATCTACGAGGTGCCGGATCTCGACCCGGCCGAGGCCGCGCCTGTGGTTTCCTCGGCCACCGATGCGGCTGCCAGCACGCCGGCGGCCGCGCCGCAGCCCGTCGCCGCGGCGCCCATTCCGCCCAAGCCGGTGGCCAAGCCCGCCGTCAAGGCGGCGACGCGCAACTGCGACGGCGCCAAGTGCGAGTCGTGGGAATCGATCGTGGACAAGGCGCTGGCGAACGGACCGGCCGGCCAGGGACGCGCGGCGCCGATTCCGGCCTCGGCACCGGCCGGAGCCCAGCCGTTCGATCCGTATCCGACCGGCGGCGTCGCGCCCGTCGACGATGTCATGCCGCCGCCGGTCATGGGACGGAACATTCCGCCGCAAGACATCGCGCCGAGGGACCTGACGGCGCAGTACGAGCCGCGCGTGATCGAACGCGAGGGTCCGACATCGATCGGCGACATGGCCAAGTCGGCGACGACGTCGGCCGCCGCGACCGTCGTCACGCAGAGCAGCAAGCTGGTCGACAACATCATGCGCTGGAGCGAGAACGCCGTTTCGGGCGTCGGTCTGAAGCGGGACTGATCCTCGCCGATCCGCCCATACGGTTAAGTTCCATAATATATCTTATGCGAATTGAGGATGCAGGGAGCGACGGCGACCACAAGGCCCGCCGCTTCCTCCCCCAGCCCGCCTGGGAGAGATTTTTCCGGTCGTGATGAGACGCCTGCGCTGCCCACATCGAATGTGGCGGTTCAGGTATCCCTGAAGCCGATCGAGGCATGCGTGCCGTCGCAGAACGGTTTGTTGCGGGACTGGCCGCAACGACAGAGCGTCATCCGGTTGCGGATTTCGTATGGCGTGCCGTCGGCCGCCTCGACCACGATGCCGCCGCGCACCCAGATCGGGCCGCTCACGCCCTGCGACGGATCCTCGACGAGAACGATCGACGGCGGCAGTTCCGGCTCGACCGGCAACCGCGTCTCGAGGTCCCACGCCACGAGACGGCCGGACGGACATTGTCCGACCTGGCGCACGAAGGCCTCGCGACCCGGTTGCGAGTTCGTGTGCGCGACATTGTTCCAGACCTTGCCGTCGCGATCGCAGAAGCGCGCGAAGGCGCAGAGCGACTCGGCGTCGGTGAGCGCCATGGCCGGCCCGTCGATCTCCTGCGCCAGGGCTGCATAGCGTTGCCGGCTGGCCGTCTCGTCGCCGACGAACCCGACCCTGCGATGGCTGTCGTCGCAGAATGGCTTGTTCGCCGACTGGCCGCAGCGGCAGAGCTTGTAGGCGGCGGCGGTGGCGATCGTTTCCGTCGGCACCCAGTCGACCGACTCGCCGGCCGCATCGGCGCCAATGGCCTGTCGGCTCAGTGGTACCTGCCCGCGCACCAGATACGGACCGTCCTTCGTGACCGTGACACGCGTGCCCGGCACCGATGATTTGGCCACCATATGTTCCTTTCCGGATGCGACCCCGTTTGATGGCGGCCTGCGACGAACACCGCGCCACCATGACTTCAACTGGCGCGGGAGCGGGCGGTGTCAATGCGAGGAGGGCGCCCGTCCGCCCTGCCCGCGCCGCCGGACGGCCTTCCGGCGGCATTGTCACGCACGCTTCACGGTCGCGCGCTAGACGGCGGTCGCCGTGCCTGCGCCGGCTCCTGACGCCAACTGACGGTCTTTCCCGCATGACGACAACACGCCCCGCCGCCTCGCTCGGCCGCTTCTCCGCCAGCGCTAACGCGGCGCCGCCGCGCCATCTCGGCCGCCGCTACGATCGCGACGGCACCTTCCTCAACGAGCCCGGCAACACCATCGTCTGCCACCTGGTCGAGGGTTCGGCGTCGCAGGCCGCGATCGTCGAGGTGCGCCGCCGGATGCTGGCCATGCCGGACGCAGGCCGCCTCGCCTTCACGCCGGTCTCCAGCCTGCACATGACGCTGTTCCAGGGCATTCTCGAAGACCGGCGGGATCCGCCGTTCTGGCCGACCGACATGCCGCGCGACGCGTCGATCGACGCGATGACGACGCATTATCTGGACCGGCTGGCCGGCTTCGCCGCCCGGGAGCCGTTCGCGGTCGAGATCGTCGATGTCGTGCCGACCGGCCTGACGGTCGCCGGCGCGACGGCGGCGGATCGGCGGGCGATGAAGGCCTGGCGCGACGCGCTCGCCGAAACCTTCGGCTACCGCCATCCGGACCATGACGACTACGTCTTCCATGTGACGCTCGCCTATGTGATCGAATGGCTGCCCGAGGAACGCCTGGAGGCGTGGCAGGATCTGTTCGACGAGTGCCTCGCCCTGCTCCGCCGCGCGCCCCGCCTCGAGCTTCGGCCGCCCGCCTTCTGCAGCTTCGAGGACATGAAGCATTTCGAGATCTTGCGGGAGTTCCCTCAATAGGACGCGCCGCCGAGCCTGTCCGCGTTCGAACCGTTGTCCAGCCGGATGTCGACCGGCTTCATCGCCTTGAAGCGCGCGGCCACCTTGGTGGCCGCCGCGACCCGCGCCAGCGTCTGTTGGCGGCGCAGCCGCGCCTCGCGGTAGTCGACCGTCGAGACGTCGCGAAGAAACACGGCGCCCGGCGCGAGTCGCCGGACCGCCCGCTCCACGTCCTCCAGGCTGGCCCGAAAGAACTCCTTGCGGCAGTTCCGCGTGTTGACACGGACCCGATCAAAGGCGTTGTGCAGGGCCCGCTCCAACGCCGGCGCGTCGTCGCTGTAGATCACCGCATGCAGCTCGAAGGCGAACGGCACGCTGGCGTCGCCGAGTTCGCGGACGCGATCGGCCGGATCGAGGCGACGGGTGAGCCCGATCTTCACGACGTCGCGGCTGCCGAAGGAGCCGATATTCGAGACAACGTAGACATAGCCGGAGCGTGTGACTTCGGCGAGCGCGGGCGCCCGTGCGGATCGGCGGGCAGGGCCACGCCCCTCCCCGCCCCGCCCTTCGCGACGGAGCTTCGAGGCCACCGTCTCGACCTCGGCCAGGGCGAGGTTGAGCCGCGCCTCCAGGTCTCGACTCTCGGCGCAATGGCGCCGGAAACGGAGGGTGACCGCGATCCATGGAACCGGCGTCACCAGCAGGATCACCAGCGCGTCGAGGCAGATTGCCGAGATGGTGTCCATGCGCCCTCCCCGTCAATGCACGATCATCCGCGCACCGGCCGGGGGGAAGCCGAAGCGCACCGCCAACAACCATAAGGTTGTATCACGAATAATAATGCACGCAAGGATAGCGAGGAGGCGTCGCGGCCGGCGATCGCCTCACACGGAATGGCGGGGGCGCCGGACCTCCCCGCGAACCGTGCCGATGCCAAGCTCGAAGCTGTCGGCGATGCGATTGGCGCGGTCGATGAAGATGGCGGCGCCGTCGGCCGGCATGATTTCGGCGGCAGTAGCGCGGAACAGCGCCAGCCAGCGGTCGAAATGCTCGGCCTCGATCGGCAGGCGCAGATGCTTCTGCATCGGCCGGCCCTGGTAGCGGCCGGTCCTGAGCACGACGTTCGACCAGAAGGCACAGAGCCTGTCGAGATGGTCGGGCCAGTCGTCGACCTGGGCCTCGAAGACGGGCCCGATCAGCGGATCGCGACGGACACGGTCGTAGAAGGTGTGAACCAGGGTCTTGATCGACGCCTCGTCCACGCCGGGGATGCCGTGTCCGAATCCGCTGGTCTCGCCCGCCATGATCATCTCCGCTGCGCTGGGTCGCCTCACAGCTAGGCGTCCGCGCGCCGCCGAACAAGCCCGCGTGACGAGGCGCCGCAAGCGGGGCCAAGGTTTCAATTGACAGACAGAAGCCGCTCCGACATCTAGGCGACCAGAAATAGAACAATGAAAAGGTAGCCCGTCCCGTCGACCTGTCCGCGCCCGCTGGCGCGGCGCGCCTGACGCCCGTCGTACCGGACCAGCCACCGACCAACCCATACCGAGACTTGCCCGCATGAACAGCGAAGCGCCGCGCATTTCCTTTGTCAGCCTCGGCTGCCCCAAGGCCCTGGTCGATTCCGAGCGGATCCTCACCCATCTGCGCGCCGAGGGCTACGAGCTCTCGCGCCATCATGACGGCGCCGACGTCGTCATCGTCAACACCTGCGGCTTCCTCGACAGCGCCAAGGCGGAATCGCTGGAAGCCATCGGCACGGCGATGAAGGAGAACGGCAAGGTCATCGTCACCGGCTGCATGGGCGCCGAGCCCGAGCAGATCCGCGAGGCGTTCCCGAACGTGCTGGCGATCACCGGCCCGCAGCAATATGAGAGCGTGCTCGGGGCGGTGCACACCGCCGTGCCGCCGGCGCATGATCCGTTCGTCGACCTGGTGCCGCCGCAGGGCATCAAGCTCACCCCGCGCCACTACGCCTATCTGAAGATCTCGGAAGGCTGCAACAACCGCTGCTCCTTCTGCATCATCCCGAAACTGCGCGGCGACCTCGTCAGCCGCCCGGCCGGCGACGTGCTGCGCGAGGCGGAGCGTCTGGTGAAGGCCGGCGTCAAGGAGCTGCTCGTCATCTCGCAGGATACGAGCGCCTATGGCGTCGACCTGAAATACGAGGCCAGCAAGTGGCGCGACCGCGAGGTCCGCGCCAAGTTCCTCGACCTCTCGCAGGCGCTCGGCGAGCTCGGCGCCTGGGTGCGGATGCACTATGTCTACCCCTACCCGCATGTCGACCAGGTCGTCGAGCTGATGGCCGAGGGCAAGATCCTTCCCTATATCGACATCCCGTTCCAGCACGCGAGCCCCAGCGTCCTGAAGGCGATGCGCCGCCCTGGCAACCAGGTGAAGACGGCCGACCGCATCCACAAATGGCGCGAGATCTGCCCGGATCTCGCCGTGCGCTCGACCTTCATCGTCGGCTTCCCCGGCGAGACGGACGAGGATTTCGAATTCCTGCTCGAGTGGATCGACGAGGTGAAGCTCGATCGCGTCGGTTGCTTCAAGTTCGAGCCGGTCGAGGGCGCGCCGGCGAACGAGCTGGCCAATCCGGTTCCGGAAGAGGTCAAGGAAATCCGCTGGCACCGCTTCATGAAGCGTCAGCAGGAGATCAGCGCCAAGCGCCTCGCCAAGAAGGTCGGTCGCCGCATCCCTGTCATCATCGACGAGTCGAACGGCCTCACCGCCAAGGGCCGCACCGTCTGGGACGCGCCGGAGATCGACGGTTCGATCCACCTGACCTCGCGCCGGCCGATGCGCGTCGGCGAGATCTATACGGCGAAGGTCGAGGCCGCCGACGCCTACGACCTGCACGGCACGGTCGTCTGAGGATCGTTGGTCGGTAGCTGGCGGGCCCGTCGCCTCTCCCTCCTGGAGAGGTGAGAGGCCGCCCTGCCCGCCTCGCCGGCCTCAGCCAGCAACCTTCTCCGCCAGCGCCTCGAGCCGCCCGGCCGGCGCCCGGCCGATCAGCAGCCGCGCCTGGCCGCCCGATGACCAGTGCACGATGGTGAAGTCGTCGAGCGTCTCGGTCGTCCGGGCGATCTCCGCCTTCTGCGGATCATCGATCACGCAATAGGCGATCGGTCCGTGCTCCGGATCGAGGAACGCCATCTGCACCAGCGGCTTGCCGTGGAAATCGAACAATTGCGCGCCCCGGAAGGACAGTCCCGGCAACTGCCCGGGCACGCCAGCCAGATCGACGCCGAGCTTGCTCGAGGCGAGCCGCAGCTCCGCCGCGGCGCGCTCCGGCGTCGGCGCCAGCGCCAGCGTCTCCGGCGTCGTCAGCGACCAGTATTCGGCGACGGCCTGCCGCCAGTCCTCGCGCCGGGTGGTCTCCGCCTCCTCCGCTCGCTGCGGCTCCTGCCTCGGCGCCTGCTGCCCGCGCAGGAAGTCGTTGGCGATGCCGCCGAGCAGGAACAGCGCGACCGACGCGGCGATTAACTGGCGCGGGCTGAGGTTCGCGAAGGGCGAGCGCCGGAAGGGCACGACCGTGTCTCCCTCCGCCGCGTGCTGCGCGACAGCCTGGGCGAGGATGTCGTCCAGCCGAGGCTTCGGCGCGCGCGCCTTCAGTTCCGCCATCGCGTCGGCGATGCCGGCGCCGCCGCGGTCGAGCTCCTCAAGCCGCTGGAGCAAGTCCGGCTCGGCCTCCAGCCGCGCGACGAACGCCGCGCGCTCGGCCGGATCCAGCTCGCCGTCGAGATAGGCGACGATGGTGGGGTCGTCGGGATGAGATTGCTCAGACATCGTCGCCTCGCTTGCCGCGCGGCGCCGGCTGCCTGGACATGTCCGCCAGGGGACTGAGTTTTTCACGAATGGCGGCCAATCGGCTCATGATCGTTCCAATGGGTACTCCGAGAAGGTCGGCCGCCTCCCGATACGAGAAACCTTCGCCGTAGACCAGCAGGACGGTTTCCCGCTGAGCTTCGGCCATCCGTCCGATCTCGCTTAACACCTGAGCCGCGAGAATATTCGTCTCGATCGCCTCGCTTCCCTCGAAGACCAGCGCGACTTCGGCGTCGACGACCCCGCTGCCCTGCCGCACGCGCCGGGCGCGCAGCTCGTTGAGCCAGATCGAGCGCAGTATCGCGAACAGCCAGCGATCCAGCCGGGTGCCCGGGGCGAACTGCTCGGCGCGCTCCAGCGCCCGGACGCAGGTTGCCTGCACGAGATCCTCCGCCGTGTCGCGGTTGCGCGACAGCACAAGGCCATAGCGCCACAGCGCCTCGAGATGAAGCGCCAGGCCGTCCTTCACCGGATCGTGACCGCTGCTCGACATGGGCGAACGAATAGGGCTCCCGCCCCTGCTGTTCTTGCCGCGACTCTCGACTTCGCGGCGAGAGGAAACCAGTCGGAGGCTCCGATGACAACCATGTTCGAAAAGACGACGCGATCGATCATCACGATCGCATTCATTGGCCTGCTCGCCTCGACCGGCGCGGCGCTCGCCCATAGCGGTGGCAGCAGTGGCGGCGGTGGCAGCAGTGGCGGCGGCGGCGGAAGCAGCGGTGGCGGCGGGGGTGGCATGGGCGGCGGCGGCGGTGGCGCGAGCAGCGGCAGCAGTGGCAGCAGCCACTTCATGCCCGCCGACCAGGTCTGCCGTCTTGGCTTCGTCTTCAGCCAGAAGGTGCATCGCTGCGTGAAGGCGAAGTCGAGCGGCCTGACGGACCAGGAACTGTTCCAGCAAGGCCGGCAACTCGCCCTGGCCGGCTACCACGACAACGCGCTCGAGGTGTTGGATGCAGTCCAGAACAAGCAGGACGCCATGGTGCTGACCTATATCGGCTACAGCCACCGCAAGAAGGGCGATACCGACGTCGGCATCGACTTCTACAAGCAGGCGCTCGCGCTCGACCCGAACAACCTCAATACGCATGAGTATCTCGGCGAAGGCTATGCCAGCGCCGGGCGGATCGAGCTCGCCAAGGCCGAGCTCGCGATCGTGCAGAAGCTGTGCGGCAACACCGAATGCGAGCAATACGAGGATCTGGCCGCCGCGGTCGGCGGCAATCCGGCCGAATAGGGATCCAGGCGGCATGCCCGCCCTTCGGCGGGTTCTCGGGGGCAGCGGCCCGTGGCGCGGGCCGCCGCCCCCGTCGCGCGCGAACCCGGCACCTCACCATTTCGTGATCGGTAGCCGTCCTGCCGGCATCGAATAGGGCGCCACCTATGGATGTTTCAGCGTCTGCAACCGCAAGAGGGTGACGACGATGATGAAACCGCATTTCGACGACGTGACACGGGCGGCGCTCGCCGCGATCTTCGTGGGCATGATGGGCTTCGGCGGCGCGATGCCGGCCCTCGCCGCCAGTGGCGGCGGTGGTGGCGGCGGCGGTTCATCGGGTTCGGGCAGCGCGCCGCCGCAATGCCGCCAGGGGCTCGTCTGGGACAAGAAGCTGCAGCGCTGCGTCCGCGCCCAGTCGAGCAACCTGCCGGACAAGGAACTGCTCGAGCAGGGCCGGGCCCTGGCGCTGGCGGGCTATTATGACGACGCGCTGGTCGTGCTCGACGCCGTGCAGAACAAGCAGGACGCGATGGTGCTGACCTATATCGGCTACAGCCACCGCAAGAGGGGCGACACCGACGTCGGCATTGGCTTCTACAAGCAGGCGCTCGCCATCGATCCCAACAACCTCAACACGCGCGAATATCTCGGCGAAGGCTATGCCAGCGCCGGGAAGCTGGAACTCGCCAAGGCCGAGCTCGGCATCATCGAGAGACTGTGCGGCGGCAGGGAATGCGAGCAGTACGAGGATCTCGCCGCGGCGATCGCCGGCAAGCCAACTGAGTAACGGCAATTCCGAAACCAGCCGGCGACGTCCATTCGGGCGCGCCGCCGGCCCGGCCGTCACCACTTCGTGACCCCGGCGCCGGGATTTGGAGATCGAAACCTACGCCGGCAAGGGCTAGCCTTTCGGCAGTTGGCTGAGGGAGACATTTCGATGACCCCGGCAACAGTCCGCGTCCTGTTGGCGACAGCCCTGATCGGGTGGAGCAGCCTTGCCGCCGCGGCGCCCGGCTTTGGGGCCTGCGGCCATGGAAGGACCAGCCATGCGCGTTGGCCGCCCTGCGGCAACGAGCAGGTCTGGGACACCCAGTACCAACGCTGCCTGTCCTTCAGCGCGCATGGTCCGCCGGATCAACCCGCCTGGCCACGCGGGCCGAGCTGGGCAGCCAACACATTCGACTACGACCGGGCCTTGCCGGGCGGCCAATAGACCGGATCACGGGCTTTCGGCGGCGACCTTGAGCGCCGATGGACGGCCGGTCCCCGCCACGCTGGGACCGGCACCAGGCGCGGGACGGGACCGAGCGGCCCCGGGGAATAACACCTTCGAGCGGAGAGAGTGGGCATGAACCTGATCCAGCTCCCAGGCGCCGTCATGACGGCGGATGCCGGCAGTCCGGCGAAAACGGCGGCGCTGCGCTCGCTGGTGACCGCCGTGCCGCCCTATCGGATTTCCCAGACCGTCGCCAAGGAACGCGCACGCGAGGTGTTCGGCACCCGGATGCCGTTCTTCGACCAGCTGGAGCAGGTCTTCGACAATGCCGCGATCGACGGCCGCTACAGCTGTCGGCCGGTCGAATGGTTCCTCGGACCGGCGGATTTCGAGGAGAAGACGCGTCTCTACCAGCAACACGCGACCGCCCTCGCCTTCGAGGCCGCCAACAGCGCGCTCGCCAGGGCCGAACTCCGCCCGCAGGACATCGACGCCATCGTCTTCGTCTCGTCGACCGGCATATCGACGCCGAGCATCGACGCGCGGCTGATGAACCTCATTCCCTTTCGCAGCGACGTGATGCGGCTGCCGGTGTTCGGGCTCGGTTGCGCCGGCGGCGTCCTCGGGCTGACGCGCACGGCGCAGATGGCCCGTTCCGAGCCAGGCCTCCGCTGTCTGATGATCGTCGTCGAGCTCTCCAGCCTCGCCTTCCGCTTTGACCGGCTGACCAAGAGCAACCTGGTAGCCAGCGCGCTGTTCGGCGACGGCGCCGCAGCCGCGGTGGTCACCAGCGGTAACGACGAAGCGGCCATCGCCGCGCTCGGCCTCGGCGGCGAACATTGCTGGCCCGACACGCTCGACGTGATGGGCTGGAACATCGACGCGCAGGGCTTCGACGTCATCTTCCAGCAGAGCATCCCCCAGATCATCGCCGGCGACTACCCGGCCGCCCTGGCCGGGTTCCTCGACCGCCACGGCCTGTCCCGCGACGCGATCGACCGGCCGTGCTGCCATCCGGGCGGCGCCAAGGTGATGGACGAGCTGGAAATCGTCTTCGGCTATTCGAAGTTCGGCCTCGACGCCGAACGGCGCGTGCTGGCGGGCTATGGCAACATGTCGGCGCCGACGGTTCTGTTCGTGCTCGACGAGCTGATCCGCACGGGCGTGAAGGGCAACCTGCTGGCGTCGTCGCTCGGCCCGGGATTCACCGCGGCCTTCCAGATGGTGCGGGTGGAAGGCTGATGAGTATCGGCTGGGCCTACTGGCTTCTCCTCGCCGTGACGCTGCAACGCGTCGTCGAACTCGCCTATGCCCGTCGCAACACGCGCAACCTTCTGGCGCGCGGCGCAAGGGAGGTCGGCGCGGAGCACTATCCCGTCATCGTGCTGCTGCATGCCGCCTGGCTGGTCACGCTCGCGGCATGGACCGCGCCCAGCCCGCCGGTGAACTGGATCCTGATCGCGGCCTTCGCGCTGCTGCAGGGACTGCGACTCTGGGTGTTGGCGACCCTCGGTCCGTACTGGACCACCCGCATCATCACGCTAGACGGCGCGCCGTTGCGGGCGACCGGCCCGTACCGCTATCTGCGGCATCCGAACTACGTCGTCGTCGCGCTGGAGATCCCCCTCCTGGCGCTGGTGCTCAACCTGCCGGTGCCGGCGCTGGTGTTCGGCATCCTGAACCTCGCCATGCTGGCCTACCGGATCCAGATCGAGAACCGGGCGCTGAGGGCACGGAGAGGCCCGGTCGCAACTGCCATGAAAAACGCCGCCCCTTCACCTCTCCCTGAGGGAGAGGTCGACGGCCACAGGCCGGCGGGTGAGGGTTTACAGCCTAACCGGATAGTTCCCTAACCCCTCACCCGGCTCTTCGAGCCGACCTCTCCCGCAGGAAGAGGTGAGAAGACAGTTCCAGCAAGTGCGCTACGGCGGCTCACGCGGTGAGCAGATCCTCCAGCGCCAGCGCGACGATCTCGGTCGCGGCCCGCAGGTCCGACAACTGAACATGCTCATCGGCCGAATGGGCGTTGGCCTCGACGATGGAGCGCGGGCCGGCGCCGTAGAGGATGGTCGGGATGCCCGCCGCCGAATAGTGCCGTGCATCGGTGTAGAGCGGCGCCCCGGTCGGCTCGATCGGGAAGCCGAGCACGGCCTTGGCCGGTCCCTGCACGGCCTCCACGAGGCGCTCGACGCCCGGCAGCGGCCGGAGCGGCTCCGCCAGCATGATGCGCCGGCATTCCACCTCGACGCCGTCGGTACCGGGCGCCGCCGCCTCGATCAGGGCGATCAGCTCCGCCTCGACCGCCTCGCCCTGCTCTTCCGGGATCAGGCGCCGGTCGATCCGGAAGGCGATCCGGTCGGGAACGACATTGGTGTTGATGCCGCCCGAGATCAGCCCGACCGTGATCTGCGGCGAACCGATGCCCCGCTCCGTCGAGACGCGCTCGGCGAGCCGCCGCCGCTCGGCATAGATCGCGGTCAGGATCGGCGTCGCCGCCTCCAGCGCGTCGACGCCGGAGGACGGCATGGCGGCATGCGCCTGGCGGCCGCGCACGACCACTTCGAGATGCAGCGCGCCATTGTGCGCCGTCGTGATCGCATAGGAGAAGCCGGCCGAGATGGCGTAGTCGGCCTTCGACAGCTGGTGCGCCAGCAGCCATTGCGGGCCAACGAAGCCGCCCGTCTCCTCGTCATAGGTGAGATGCAGCTCGACGCCGCCCGAAAGACGCTTGGGCGACTGGCGGAGCGCCAGCAGCGCGAAGGCATAGGTGGCGAAATCGGACTTCGAAACGGCCGCGCCGCGCCCGTAGAGCGCGCCGTCGCGCTCCTCCGCGCCATAGGGATCGGTGGTCCAGCCGAGGCCCGGCGGCACCACGTCGCCATGCGCGTTCAAGGCGATCACCGGTCCCTCGCCGTCGCCGAAGGTCTGGCGCACGATCAGGTTGGTGACGCTCTTCATCCCATGCTGGCGGACATAGGGCTCGGGCACGGGATATTGCTCGACCGTGAAGCCGAGCGCCTCCAGCGCCACGGCCGTCGCTTCGGCATGGGGCGCGCAATGGCCGGGCGGATTGTCGCTTGGGATCCGGATCATCGCCTTGAGAAAGGCGACCTCGCGCTCCCAGTTGGCCGCGACGGCGTCGCGGATCATCGGGCCGCCTCCTGGCGTGCCAGCGCCAGGATTGCCTCGACCAGCCCCTCGACGGCCGCGCCCATGTCGTCGACCGTGACGAACTCGGCCGGGTTGTGGCTGATGCCGCCCCGGCAGCGCACGAACATCATGCCATACTCGGCGAGATGCGCCATCGACAGCCCGTCATGGCCGGCGCCGGAGAGGAGCTGCTGCGCCGGCTTGCCCATGACGCGGGACGCGCCTTCCTGGATCGCCGCCATCATGCGCGGGCCGCAGGTGGCGACCGGCTTCTCCAGCACCGTCTCGAAGGTGAGCGCGACCTGGCGCACGGCCTCGGTCTTGCGGGCGAAGGAGAGGATCGTCGCCACGGCGTCGCGCCGTGCTTCGTCGGTCGCCGCGCGCACGTCGAGCGACAGGCGCACTTCGGCCGGGATGACGTTCGAGGCGCCGGGCAGCGCCTCGATCTCGCCCACCGTCGCCACCAGCGAATTCTTGCGGTCCTTCCGCGCGATCGCCTCGATGCCGACGATCAGCTCCGACGCAGCCACGAGCGCGTCGCGACGCATCGGCATCGGCACGGTGCCGGCATGGCCCGCCTCGCCCTTGATACGGATCCGGTGCCGGCTCTGGCTGGCGATCGCCGTGACGACGCCGAGCGGTGCGCCGGTGCGTTCCAGCACGGGCCCCTGCTCGATATGGACCTCGAGATAGCCGAGCACGGAATCCGCCTGATACGCCTCTCCGGCCAGCGCCTCCGGCTTGCCGCCGAACGCCGTCAGCGCCTCGCGCATCGTGACGCCGGAGCGGTCGCTCTGGTCGAGCGCGGCCGGGTCGAACACGCCCGCCGCGACCGCCGACGAGGTCAGCGTGATCGGATAGCGCACGCCCTCCTCGTCGCCGAAGGCGAGAAGCTCGATGCCGAAGGGCAGCGCCTCGCCGCGCGCCTTCAGCGCCTCGATGGCGAGCAGGCCGACGACGACGCCGAGATTGCCGTCATAGCGGCCGCCATCGATCACCGTGTCGATATGCGAGCCGATCAGAAGGCTCTTGTTGCCGCTCGGTCCCGGCCGGCCGGGCGGCAGGGAGCCGCGCATCGTGCCGGCGGCGTCCATGCGGACGGAGAGCCCCGCCTGTTCCATCCACGTGCCGGCCAGCTCGGCGGCGCGCTTGTGCTCGGGCGTGAGATAAAGCCGTGTCAGCCGGTCGCTGTCGGCCGAGATCGCGGCGAGCGCGTCGATCATTTCCTGCGCGCGCGTGCCGGCTGCGCGGATTGCCGTGGCATCGCTCATGACGCGACCCGATCCTCGAGGCGGAAACGGATGATCCGTTCGACCTGCGAAAGCGCCGTGGCGAACTCCTCGGCCGGATCGTTGTCGACCCGCGCCTCAAAGGCATCGAGGATCTGCTGCTTGGTGGCGCCCTTGACCGCGAGGATGAAGGGAATGCCGTGGCGGGCGCGGTAACGCGCGTTCATGTCGGAGAACCGCGCATACTCGTCCGCCGTCATGCGGTCGAGGCCGGCGCTGGCCTGTTCGTTGCGGGATTCGGGCGCCAGTTCGTTGGCAATCGCGGCCCGGCCAGCGAGGTCGGGATGGGCGAGCAGCAGGGCGCGCTGCGCCTCGACGCCGGCTTGCCGGACGGCGGTGGCGAAGGCCGCCACCATCGCATCCCGGTCGGGATAGGGCCGTACCCTCCCCGCCAGCTCCGCCACCCATGGCGAATGTTCGGCGATATCGCCGAAACTCGTCACGAAGGCTTCCTCATCCATGCGGTTGACCGCGGCGAGCGTCAGCGGCTGCGTCGACATTTCATCCCGGTTGCAGACCCTAATCCGGTCTGTCTAATGGCTTTGCAGCCACGCGCCAAGCCTCTTGCGATCGTCCTCGGTCATGCCCTGCTCGTTGCCGAGCGGCATGGCCGTGCCGTTCACGGCCTGCGCCATGATCTGCTGCTTGTGCGCGGCGAGCTGATCCGTGGAGGTAAGAACGACACCCTTCGGCGGCGCATCGAAGCCGTCATGGGTCGGCTTGGTGGCGTGGCAGGCCGCGCAATGCTTGGCCGTCAGCGTCAGCACGTCCGCATCCGAGACGGCAAGACTGGGGTCGATCTCGATCGGACGGGGCGCCGTCATGACCAGCAACACGCCGAACGCCACCGCCGCCGCGGGAATGGTCCAGGCGAACTTGCGGAACGGGTCATGCGCGTCGTGCCGGTTGAGGAAATGCCGGATCGAGCCGCCGAGGAGCAGGATGAAGGCGACGATGAGCCAGCTCTGCGGGTGGCTGGTCAGCATCGGATAATGGTTCGAGACCATCATCAGCAGCACGGGCAGCGTCAGGTAGTTGTTGTGCACCGAGCGCTGCTTGCCGATCGCGCCGAGGCGCGGATCCGGCTTCTCGTGCTTCAGGAGCGAGGCGACGATCTTCTTCTGGTTCGGTATGATCACGCCGAACACGTTGACCGCCATGATCGTGCCGATGAAGGCGCCGACATGGATCAGCGCGCCACGCCCCGAATAGACATGGGTGAACATGTAGGCGGCGCCGACGATCAGCGCGAAGACGCAGATGGCGAGAAGCGGCGTGCTGCGGCCGATGACCGACTTGCAGAGCTGGTCGTAGATCACCCAGCCGCCAACGAGCGACAGCATCGAGATGACGATTGCCTGCGACGGCAGCATCGGCAGGATCGACTTGTCGATCAGATAGGTATTGGCGTTCCAGTAGTACTGGACGATCAGCAGCAGGAAGCCGGTGACCCAGGTGAGATAGGCTTCCCACTTGTACCAGATGAGGTCCGAGGGCAGCGCCGGCGGCGCGACCAGGTATTTCTCGACGTGATAGAAGCCGCCGCCATGCACTTCCCAGGCGGTGCCGTAGACGCCCTCCTTCATCTGCTCGCGCTTCTTCAGCGAGAGGTCGAGCGCGATGAAATAGAACGAGGTTCCGATCCAGCCTATGCCCACGATCATGTGGGCCCAGCGGATCAGCAGGTTCAACCAGTCGACGTAGAATGCGGACATCTGGTGGGCTTCGGTCTCGTTGTGGTGCCGGTTCCGAAAGATCGGTGAAGACCCCGCCTCCTCCGTCCCGGCGCATCACGTCGGGAACGGAGCGGCGCTAGGCCTTCTCCGTGGAGGATCGCCCGGAAACGCGGAGGCGGTTCCGGGCGATCGAGCCTGTCGCTTACTTCGGCAGCTGGTCGTCGATGCCCTTGACGTACCAGTTCATGCTGAGGAGCGTGCCGTCGTCGAGGTTCTTGCCCTCGCCGATCACCTCGGTGCCGTCCTGCTTGAAGATCGGGCCCTTGAACGGATGCAGCGTGCCGGCCTCGATGTCGGCCTGGGTCTTCTTGGCCGCGGCGACGACATCGTCCGGCAGGTTGTGGTACTCGGCCATCTCGAGGATGCCATCCTTCAGGCCGTCCCAGATCTGCTCGGCCTTCCAGGTGCCGTCGAGCACGGCGTTGACGCGCTTGACGTAGTAGGGGCCCCAGGTGTCGACGATGGCCGTGTACTGGGCCTTCGGCGCGAACTCATACATGTTGTGGGCTTGGCCGAAACCATGCAGGCCGCGCTCCTGCGCGATCTGCAGCGGCGCCGGCGAGTCGGTGTGCTGGGTGATGATGTCGGCGCCCTGGTCGAACAGCGCCTTGGCGGCGTCGGCCTCCTTGGCGGGATCGAACCAGGAATTGACCCAGACGACCTTGATCTTGAAGTCGGGGTTGATCGACTGCGCGCCGAGCATGAAGGAGTTGATGCCCATCACGACTTCGGGGATCGGGAAGGAGACGATGTAGCCGGCGACGCCGGACTTCGACTGCTTCGCGGCGATCTGGCCGGCGATGTAGCGGCCTTCATAGAAGCGCGCGTTGTAGGTGCCGACATTCGGCGCCGTCTTGAAGCCGGTGGCGTGCTCGAACTTCACGTCCGGGAACTTCGCGGCGACCTTGATGGTCGGGTCCATGAAGCCGAACGAGGTCGAGAAGATGATCTGGCAGCCGGAGCGGGCGAGGCGTTCCAGGGCGCGCTCGGCGTCCGGTCCCTCGGCGATGCTCTCGACATAGGAGGTCTCGACCTTGTCGCCGAGTTCCTTCTCGACCATCTGGCGGCCGACGTCGTGGCCTTCGCTGTAGCCGCCGTCATTGTGCGGACCGACATACATCCAGCATGCCTTCAGCTTGTCGGCCGCGTTGGCGGAACCGACGCCGATGGCCAGTGCAATCACCGCGGTTGCGGCGGTCAGAATGTGTTTCAAGGCCTGTTCCCCTCTATCCGTCTTCCAGTGCGATCCACTCGTTCAGGAGATCGCCGCGGATCGCTGCGGCACGTCCTGGCAAGAAGCTCCCGACTAGCGATCGGGAACGAAGGATTGGCCGAGCGCCGCCGGCGTATTGGCCCGGACGAGCGCGCGATTGCGCGAAATGATCACCAGCACGACGATGGTCGTCAGGTAGGGCAGCGCCGACAGGAACTGCGACGGCACGCCGACGCCGAGCGCCTGGGCGTGGAGCTGCAGGATGCTGACGCCGCCAAAGAGCAGCGCGCCCACCAGAACACGACGAGGCAGCCAGGTGGCGAAAACGACGAGCGCCAGCGCGATCCAGCCGCGACCGGCCGTCATCGCCTGCGTCCATTGCGGCGTGTAGACGAGCGAGAGATAGGCGCCCGCGAGGCCCGAGCAGGCGCCGCCGAACAGCACCGCCATGAAACGGACGCGGATGACGTTGTAGCCGAGCGCGTGGGCGGACGAATGGCTGTCGCCGACGGCGCGCAGGACCAGGCCGCCGCGCATGCGGAACATGAACCAGGAAACCGCGATGGTGATGGCAATGGCGAGATAGGTCAGCGGATCGAGCCGGAACAGCAGGCCGACCACCGGAAGGTCGCTGAGCACCGGGATGGAGATGCGGGCGAGGCCCGCCCCGGGCACGCCGACGAAGGCATCGCCGATCAGGCCCGAGAGCCCGAGGCCGAACAATGTCAGCGCGAGGCCGGACGCCACCTGGTTGGCGACGAAGATCAGCGTCACGACGCCGAACAGCGCCGCCATCGTCATCCCGGCGACGATGGCGCCGAGGATGCCGAGGCCGAAGCTGCCGGTGGTGTGCGCCACCGCGAAGCCGATCACGGCGCCCATCGCCATCATGCCCTCGACGCCGAGATTGAGAACGCCGGAGCGCTCGGTGACGAGTTCGCCGATCGCCGCGAACAGAAGCGGCGTCGCGGCGGTGATGATGGTGAGCAGGATGCCTTCGAGCATGAGCGCGGTCATGACGCCACCGCCTGGGTCTGGGTGACGGGACGGCGCACGATCTGCAGCCGGTAGAAGATGAAGCTGTCGCAGGCAAGCACGAAGAACAGCAACATGCCCTGGAACACGCGCGTCGTCTGGTCGGACATGCCGAGCGCGATCTGCGCGCCCTCGCCGCCGAGATAGGAGAGCGCCAGCAGGAAGCCCGCGAAGATGGCGCCGATCGGGTTCAGCCGGCCGAGAAAGGCGACGATGATCGCCGTGAAGCCATAGCCGGGCGACACCGTGGTGCGGAGCTGGCCGATCGGGCCGGCCACCTCGGAGATGCCGGCGAGGCCGGCGAGCGCGCCGGAGATCAGGAAGGTCAGGAGCACCATCTTGTTCTGGCTGAAGCCGGCGAAGGCCCCTGCCCGCGGCGCCTGGCCGAGCACGCGGATCTGGAAGCCGGTGCGGGTCCAGCGCATCAGGAACCAGGCCGCGAAGGCGGCGACCAGCACGAACAGGATGCTGATGCGGATGTTGGTGCCGAACAAAGTCGGCAGCAGCTGGTCGCCGTCGAAGGGGCGGCTGTCCGGGAAATTGTGGCCGGCCGGGTTGCGCCAGGGGCCGCGCGCCAGCCAGTCGAGGAAAAGCTGCGCCACATAGACCAGCATCAGGCTGGTCAGGATCTCGTTGGTGCCGAAGCGGATCTTCAGGAGCGCCGGGATCGCCGCATAGGCCATGCCGCCCAGCATGCCGAGGATCAGCATCGCCGGCAGGATGAAGGGGCCCTGCGCCTCGGGAAAGAAGATCGGCAGGAAGGAGCCGGCGATCGCGCCGACCGCGATCTGCCCCTCGGCGCCGATGTTCCAGGTATTGGAGAGGTAGCAGAGAGACAGGCCGATCGCGACGAGGATGATCGGCGTCGCCTTGGCGACGAGGTCCTCGAGCGACCACATCGCCGTCAGCGGCTCGATGAAGAACACGTAGAGGAACTTGCCGTAGTCGGAGCACCCCTTGCCGAGCGCCCCGGCCAGACCGCCGGAATCCGGCGAAGACAGATCGGCCGCAACGACACGCCAGACGACGACGATCAGAGCGCCGCCGATCAGCGTCAGCAGCAGCGCCAGAAGAGGCGACAGATAGGCCATGGCGGCGGATCGCTCGCCACGGCGGACCAGTTCAATGCGCATGGACAGCCCCCCGGCCGCTCGTCGTCGGCTCGCCGACACCGCCCATCAACAGCCCGATCTCCTCGCGCGTCAACCCGGCGGTCGGACGCGACGGCGAAAGATGGCCCTTCGAGATCACCGCGACGTGGTCGGCGATCTCCAGCACCTCGTCGAGATCCTGGCTGATCACGAGGATCGCCGAGCCCGACCGCGCGAGATCGATCAGCGCCTGGCGGATGATGGCCGCCGCGCCGGCATCGACGCCCCAGGTCGGCTGGCTGACGACGAGCACGCCCGGCTGGCGGTCGATCTCGCGGCCGACGACGAATTTCTGCAAATTGCCGCCGGAAAGCGAGCCGGCCTCGGGATCAGGCGTGCCCTTGCGCACGTCGAAGGCGCGGCTGATGCGCTCGGCAAGCTGCCGCGCTGCATCCGGATGGATGACGCCGCCGCTCTGCAGCCCGTCGCCGGTCGCATGGCGCGTCAGCAGCACATTGTCCGAGAGCTTCATCCGCGGCACCGCGCCATGGCCGAGGCGCTCCTCCGGCACGAAGGCGGCGCCGAGCCGCCGACGCGCCGTCACGCCGAGCGCGCCGCACGCCTTGCCGTCGATCGTCACCGCGCCGGCATCGGCGGCCGGCCGCTCGCCGGAGAGCGCGTCGAACAGCTCGCCCTGGCCGTTGCCGGCGATCCCGGCAATCGCCATCACCTCGCCCGCCTTCACCTCGAAGGAGATGGAATCGAGCGCGACGGCGAAGGGATGCGGCTGCGGCATCGACAAATCGCGCACGGCGAGCCGGGTCTTGCTGTTCTGCGGCGCGGGAATATCGGCGGAGAGGCTGCGCACCTCGGCGCCAACCATCATGGTGGCGAGCCGGGCGGCCGTCTCCTTCTGCGGATCGCACTCGGCGACCACCTTGCCATGGCGCAGGATGGTGGCGTGGTGGCAGATCCGCTTCACCTCCTCGAGCCGGTGGCTGATGTAGAGCACCGCGCAGCCGCGCTCGGTCAGCTTGTCGAGCGTGACGAAGAGGTCGTCGGCCTCCTGCGGCGTCAGCACCGAGGTCGGCTCGTCCATGATGATGAGTTCGGGGCTCTGCAGCAGGCAGCGCACGATCTCGACGCGCTGCCGCTCACCGACGGAGAGGTCGGCGATCACCGAGTTCGGATTGAGCGGCAGGCCGTATTCGGCCGAGATCTGCTCGATCTCGCGAGCGAGCGCGGCACGGCTCTTCCGGTCCGACAGCGCGAGCGCGATGTTCTCGACGACGGTCAGCGCCTCGAACAGTGAGAAATGCTGGAACACCATGCCGATGCCGAGCTTTCGCGCGGCCGAGGGGCTGGCGATGGTGACGGTCTGGCCCTTCCAGGCGATCGCCCCCTCCGTCGGCTGCAGCGAGCCGTAGAGGATCTTGACCAGGGTCGACTTGCCGGCGCCGTTCTCGCCGAGAAGCGCGTGGATCTCGCCGGGGCGGATCGCGAGGTCGATGCCGTCATTCGCCTTGAACGACCCGAACAGCTTCGTGACTCCGGTCGCCTGTAACAGCGGCGCGCTGTCGGGGCGCTGTCGCCCCTGCCCGCCCTGGCCTGCCCCGCCCCTGATCAGCTCCACGTCACCGTCCCCTCAAAGCCCGCGTCGCCTCGGCATCCCGCGCCCCGTCCGCGAGCGCCCCGCGCATCGCCTCGTCCCGCACCAGTAGATCGGCAGCCACCGACGCTGCAATAGCCGCGGGCAGTTTCGAGCGAATCCCGGCGACGCCGATCGGCGACACCAGGCGCTCGATTTCCGCCCTCGCAAGTCCCGCGCCAGTCAGCTGGCTCGAGAACCGGGCCCGCTTGGTTTCGCTGCCGATCAGCCCGACATAGGCGAAATCCTGCCCTTTCAGCGCCCGAGCCACGATGGCGAGGTCGAGCGCGTGGCTGTGCGACATCACCAGCACGAAGCTTCCCGACGGCGCGCCGTCGAGGGTCGAGGGTGTGTCGTCCGGCTGGACGCAGCGGACATTGGCGGGAACATGCTGTGGAAAGGCGTCGGGACGCGGATCGATCCAGACGACGCGGAACGGCAAGGGCGCGAGCGCCAGCACGAGCGCCCGTCCGACATGCCCCGCCCCGAACAGGTAGAGAACCCGCCGGTCGTCGCCAAATCCCTCTTCGACGATGCCGTGGTCGATCCGCGCCGCGCCGATCGCCACCATGCTCGCGGGATCGAGGGTCCGGTGCAGCTTGCCGTCCGACATCTGCTCGCCGCGCGTGCGGAACGGCGCGGCCTGCTCGGCGGCCGCCAGAATCTCGACCTCCTGCCGGCGCGAGCGGTCGAACACTTCGAGCGCCAGGTCGACCCGCCCGCCGCAGCACTGGCCGAGCTCCGGCCCGAGCGCGACGCGCCGGCTCTCGTAGTAATGCGGCTGCGGCCGCGCCAGCGCCGCCTGCATTTCGGCGATTGCCCGCCATTCGAGCGTGCCGCCGCCGATCGTGCCGAAAAAGGAGGCATCCGGGAGAACCACGATCCGGGCGCCCGCCTCGCGCGGAGCGGAGCCGCGCGTCTCCACCACCGTCGCCATGGCAGCCTTGCCATGACGATCGATCGCTTCGAGCAGACGCTGCCAGACCAGCATGATCCTATTCCGTCGTCGTCATCCCTCGAACCGCCCGCATGATCGCCTCCGGCGTCGCCGGCGCGTCGAGGGCGGGCATTACACCCGGTTTCAGGCTGGCGATCGCGTTGGCGATCGCGCAGAAGACCGAAATGCCGAGCATCAGCGGCGGCTCACCCACGGCCTTCGACTTAAAGATAGTGTCTTCGCGCGGCCCTTCCGACTGGAAAAGCTCGGTCTTGAAATGCGCCGGAATGTCGGATGCGGCCGGGATCTTGTAGGTCGACGGCGCATGGGTGCGCAGCCGGCCCTTGTCGTCCCAGACCAGCTCCTCCGTCGTCAGCCAGCCCATGCCCTGGACGAATCCGCCCTCGATCTGGCCGATGTCGAGCGCCGGGTTCAGCGACTTGCCGACGTCGTGCAGGATATCGACCCGGTCGACCTTCATCTCGCCGGTCATGGTGTCGATCGTGACCTCGGAGCAGGCCGCGCCATAGGCGAAGTAGAAGAAGGGACGGCCCTCGGCCTTGTCGCGGTTCCACGCGATCTTCGGCGTCTTGTAGAAGCCCGCGGCGGAGAGCTGCACGCGCTCGACATAGGCGGCGTTGGCGATCTCCGCGAGGCTCATCACGTGATTGCCGAAGATCACCTGGCCGCCCCGGAACGACACCTGGGTGCGGCGGACGTGCCACTTCTCCTCGATGAAGGCGAAGAGCCGGTCCTTGATGATGTTGCAGGCGTTGAGCGCCGCCATGGCGTTCAGATCGGTGCCGGACGACGCCGCTGTCGGCGAGGTGTTCGGCACCTTGTCGGTGCGCGTCGCGGTGATCGCCACCTTGCCGGGATCGACGCCGAATGCCTCGGCCACCACCTGCGCCACCTTCTGGAACAGGCCCTGCCCCATCTCGGTGCCGCCATGGTTCAGGTGGATCGAGCCGTCGCGGTAGAGATGCACGAGCGCGCCGGCCTGGTTCAGCATCATCAGCGTGAAGGAGATGCCGAACTTGACCGGCGTCAGCGCCAGGCCGCGCTTCAGGATGCGGCTCCTGGCGTTCCAGGCGGTAATCTCCTCGCGGCGGGCGCGGTAGTCGCTGGTCCGCTCCAGCTGGCCGACGAGATCGTGCAGCAGATTGTCGGTGACCTGCATGCCGTAGGGCGTGTGGTCGCGGCCACTCCGGTAGAAATTCTCCTTGCGGACGTCGAGCGGATCCTTCTTCAGCGTGTAGGCGACATGATCCATCATCCGCTCGGCGAACAGCATGCCCTGCGGGCCGCCGAAGCCGCGAAACGCCGTGTTGGAGACCGTGTTGGTGCGGTAGCGCCGGGTCAGGATGCGGCAGGTCGGATAGAAATAGGAATTGTCGGAATGGAACATCGTCCGGTCGACGACGCCCATCGACAGGTCCTCGGAATGGCCGCAGCGGGCATTGAGCGCGACGTCGACGCTGCGCAGGATGCCATCGGCTGTCGCGCCGACCCGGTAGGCGACCTCGAAATCATGCCGCTTGCCGGTCATGATCATGTCGTCGTCGCGGTCGAGGCGGAACTTGCAGGGCCGCCCGGTCTTCACCGCCGCGAGCGCCGCGAGCACCGCCCATTGCGACGCCTGGCTCTCCTTGCCGCCGAAGCCGCCGCCCATGCGGCGGATCTCGACCGTCACCGCGCTCGACGGCACATGCAGCGCATGGGCGACGAGGTGCTGCACCTCGCTCGGATGCTGGGTCGACGAGTAGACATGCATCTCGCCCGCCTCGCCCGGCACGGCCATGGCGATCTGGCCTTCGAGATAGAAATGCTCCTGCCCGCCGATCGTGAACTGGCCCTGGAGCTTCAGCGGCGCTGCCGCGAGCCCCATCTCGACGTCGCCGCGGCCGAACGAATATTCGGGCAGCACCGTCTCGGTCGCGTCGGCGACCGTGATCACCGGGGCTTCGGCCTCGGTGGTGAACTTGGCCAGCTTCGCCGCGCGGCGCGCCTGGTCGCGCGTCGTCGCGACGACGATGAACACGACCTGGCCGTAGAAACGGACGCGGTCCACGGCGAGCGCCGGGTCGTCGCCGATCAGCTTCGGGCTGACATCGTTGGCGCCGGGAATGTCGGCCGCCGTCAGGACGGCGACGACGCCGGGCGAAGAACGCACCGCGTCGAGATCGAGGCTCGTGATCGTCCCTGCGGCGATCGGCGCGTAGCCGGGCGCGATATGCAGCGTGCCCGCCGGCTCGCGAATGTCGTCGATATAGGCGGCGGTGCCCGTCACATGGCGCTCGGCGCTGTCATGCGGCAGCGGCTTGCGGACCACGGCCAGGTCGGCATCGGCGACGATGGGCGGCTTATTCAGCAGCATGGACGAAGCCCTCCCGCCGGCCGACCAGCCGCGTACGCTCGGTCGGCGTCCCCGCCGCCTCGAGCAACGCCTTGCCGAGCAGCGCATGCGCGGTTTCGGCGCGGTAGGCGGCGCTCGCCCGGTGATCGTCCATCGGCGCGAAGTCGTCGCGCAACGCGACGAACGCCTTCGACCACGCGGCGGCATCGCGGATGCCCGCCCCCTGCAGCGCCGCCTCGGCGCCCTTGGCGCGCTTCGGAATGCCCGCCATGCCGCCATAGGCGATGCGCGCCTCGCGGATCAGGCCCTGCTCGTCGAGCGTGAAGCGAAAGGCGCCCATGACCGAGGAAATGTCCTGGTCGAAGCGCTTCGTCACCTTGTAGCAGCGGAAGATCTGGTCCTCGCGCAACTTCGGAATGAGCAGCCCGGTGACGAACTCGCCGGCGGCGCGGTTCTGCTTGCCGTAGTCGATGTAGAAATCCTCGACCGCCATGACCCGGGCGCGATCGCCGCGCCGGAGCTCCATCGTCGCCCCGAGCACGATCAGCGCCGGCGGCGTGTCGCCGATCGGCGAGCCGTTGGCGACATTGCCGACGACCGTGCCGCGGGCGCGCACCTGCTTGGAGCCAATGCGGCGGAACAGCTCGCCAAGGTCGGGGTCGAGCGCCTGCGCATGGGGCTCGACGCTCGCATAGGTCGCCGCCGCGCCGATCAGGATCTCGCGGCCCGTATCCTCGATGCCGTCCAGGCCACGGACGCGGCCGAGATGGATGATCTTCGGGATGTCGCGCAGCTGCTTGGTGATCCAGAGGCCGACATCGGTGGCGCCGGCGACGAGCACGGCGTTCGGATGACGCTCGTAGAGCGCGGCGAGCCCGTCGATCGAGGCGGGCGCGGCGAAGAAATGGTCCTCGTCGCCGATGAAGATGTCGCGATGGTCGGCGATGAAATCGAGCACGCCGGCGGTGTCCTCGCCGGCCTTGCGGAAGCGGTCGTCACGCGGGCCGGCGCAGACCGCCATTCCGGCTTCGACGATGGGCCGGTAGCCGGTGCAGCGGCAGAGATTGCCGGCGATGGTGTCGTTGATCGTGTCGCGCCCGACCGCGCTCTCGGTGCCCTGATAGAGCGTGAACAGGCTCATGACGAAGCCCGGCGTGCAGAAGCCACATTGCGAGGCGTGTTTCTCGACCATGGCCTGCTGGATCGGATGCAGCGTCCCGCCCTCGGCCAGGTCCTCGACCGTGACGACCTCGCAGCCATCGACCATGCCGAGCAGCTGGATGCAGGCGTTGACGGGCTCATAGACCACACGCCCCCCGCGCGAGCGCCCGATCGCCACCGTGCAGGCGCCGCAGTCGCCCTCGCCGCAGCCTTCCTTGGTGCCGGTCGTGCCCTCGGTCAGGCGGAGATAGTCGAGCAGGGTCGTCATCGGCTCGACGGCGCCCGTCTCGACGATCTGGCCCCGGCGCACGAAGCGGATGGTCTCGCGCATCTCAGCTGCCCCGATAGGTGGAATAGCCGTAGGGCGAGATCAAAAGCGGCACGTGATAGTGCTCGCCCGGCGCGGCGATGCCGAAGCGGATCGGGATGGTGTCGAGGAAGAGCGTGTCCGGCAGGCTGGCGCCCGACCGGCGGAGATAGTCGCCGGCATGAAACACCAGCTCATATCGACCGGCCGTCAGCGCCTCGCCTTCGAGGAGAGGTCCGTCGACCCGGCCGTCGGCGTTGGTCGTGACCGTTTTCACCAACTCGGGCGAGCTCCCGAGACGGTAGAGCTCGATCTTCAGTCCGGCCGCCGGTCGGCCCGCGGCGGTGTCGAGAACATGCGTGGTGAGGCGGCCCATTTCCGTTCCATTCCAGTGCGTACCGGCGTCCGACCTTGGACGAACCATAGGGAACTGCCCAAGGCGTGATCAACGGATTCTTCGATCGATCCCTGCACCTTATCGCGGCAAGTCCGCGTCGCAACGCAAACCTGACGCCATCCCCTGCCATCATGCTAGGCCGGCAGCGGTGTCCATGATAGTGCATGTTGAAGCGCGGACTGCTGCCGAAAAGGCATCAATCGTCGCGACATCCGACAATGGGGAGGAACGCCCATGCAGATGAAGCCGGCCCTGTCCCCCGCCAGCCTGGCGCGGCTGTTCCAGACGCCGTCGCTGATCTATTTCGTCATGGTCGCGGAAACGCTCTCGATGCGCGAGACGGCGCGCCGGCTGAACATCGCGTCGTCGGCCGTCGCGCGGCAGATCGGCCATCTCGAGCAGACGCTGGGCATGCCGCTGTTCACGCGCGAGGCGCGCCGGCTGCGGCTGACGCCGGCCGGCGAAATCCTGCTCCGCCACGCCCGCCAGATGACCGGCCCGCTCGAGGCGGCCATCTCCGAGCTCAGCCTGCTCGCCGGGATGAAGACGGGAACGGTCAGGATCGCCACGGTGGAAAGCGTCGGCCTGACCATCCTGCCGGGCCTGGTCGCGGAATTCGGCGCCCGCCATCCGGGCCTGCATGTCGACATCCGCATGGCATCGGCTTCGGACGTGATCGACATGGTGATCGCGGCGGAGGTCGATATCGGCTTCGGCTTCATCGCCCGGCCGCGCCGCGAGATCGAGATCGCCATCCGCCGCGACCTGCCGGTCGGCGCCGTCATGCGCGCCGACCATCCGCTCGCCGGCGAGACGCGGCTCACCTTCGCCACCTGCTTCGGCCATCCCTTCGCCGTGCCCAGGCGCGGCCTGTCGATCCGCGAGGTGATTGATCCGTTCCTCGATCAGGGCGCGCGCGGCCAGCGCTCTTTCGTCGAGGTCAACTCGATCCGCCTGCTGTTCGAACTGGCGCGGACGGGCCGCTATCTCGCCTTCATGACGCCGCTCGGCATCGAGGAGGCGCTCGCCTCGGGCGAGGTCGTGTTCCGGCCGATCGCCGACAAGGGACTGGCGCTCAACCGCTTCGGCATGATCATCCGCGCGGGCGGCGACCTGCGCTATGCGCCGGCCGCCTTCTTCAACCTGGCGAGTCGCCATTTCGACGGCTCGGACGAGCTGCGCTAGCCCCAGGACCCCACCTCTCCCATCGGACAGCTTGGCACAACGCCGTCCTCGACATGCTGAGGAGCCCCGGAGGGGCGTCTCGAAGCACGCAGTGTGGTCCCTGCAATCGATGAACGGCCCCTCGACAGGGCGTCCTTCGAGACGGCTCGCTTCGCAAGCCTCCTCAGGATGTTGCAGACAGCACGCTGCATGACGGCTGTTTGAAGTTACGCGAAGGTCTCCTCAGGGAGAGGTAGGGCAAGCCCAGCCAAGCATCCTCGACCCGTTGGGCGTGGCCCCGCCTACGGGATCAGGACCACCGATCCCGACGTCTTCCGGCCTTCCAGCGCCCGGTGCGCCTCTGTCGCGTCGGCGAGGCGGAAGGTCTGCGGCTCGGCCACGATCACTTTGCCCGACGCCAGCACGTCGAAGAGGTCCTTGGCCGTCTCGGCCAGTTCGGACGGGTCGCTGATATAGCCCGCGAGCGACGGGCGCGTCGCGAACAGCGAGCCCTTCTGGTTCAGGATGCCGATGTTGAAGGGCGGCACCGGGCCGGAAGACTGGCCGAACGAGACCCAGAGCCCGCGCCGCTTGAGGCAGTCGAGCGAGGCCGGGAACGTGTCCTTGCCGACGGAATCATAGACGACGTCGAGCTTGGCGCCGCCGGTGATCTCCAGCACGCGGTCGACGAAGTTCTCGCTGCGATAATCGATGACATGGTCGCAGCCGAGCCGGCGCGCGATCGCGGCCTTCTCGGGCGAGCCGACCGTGCCGATCACCGTGGCGCCGAGCGCCTTGGCCCATTGGGTCGCGATCTGGCCGACGCCGCCGGCCGCCGCGTGGAACAGGATCGTGTGGCCGGGCCCGACCTTGAAGGTCTCGCGCAGCAGGTAGCGAGCGGTCATGCCCTTCAGCAGCACCGAGGCGGCGATCGTGTCGCTGATCCCCTCCGGGATCGGGATCATCCGCGCGGCCGGCGCCAGGCGGATATCGGCATAGGAACCCATGGCGTCGCCATAGCCGACCCGGTCGCCGACCCGAACGTTGCTGACGCCCTCGCCCACCGCCTCGACGATGCCGACGCCCTCGCTGCCCGGGATGAACGGGAACGAGCCCGGCGCGGGATAGAGGCCGGTCCGGAAATAGGTGTCGACGAAGTTGAGCCCGATGGCCGTCTGCCGCAGGCGCACCTGCCCGGCGGCCGGGGCCGCGACCTCGACCGTATCGAAGGAGAGCACCTCGGCTCCGCCATGCGCCTGGACCCGGACCGCGTGCGCGCTGACCGCCTCTGCCATTCCTGCCTCCCACCTTCCGCGCCCGCCGGCGCCTTGCTCCGACCGAACGGGACAGAACGGGCTTCGTTCCGTCCCGGTCACGATTCCAAAGATACTAGGCCGCCCCGCGCACCGCGTCCTTGGCCGGCACCACCGTGCTCGCCGGCTTGCGCGGACGCACCTCGCCGGACAGCACCAGGCTCATCACGGCGGCCAGCAGCAGCGTCGCCATGCCCATGCGATATCCTCCGAACTGGGCGACGAAGCCGACCATCGGCGGTCCGAGCAGGAAGCCCGAGAAGGAGAGCAGCGACAGCGCCGCGACGTTGACGGCGGGCGGGCCCTCGCGCGAGGCGGCCGCGGTGACGGCGAGCGGGAAGACGATCGAGACGCCGAAGCCAGTGGCGGCCGCGCCGACGATCACCATGAACGGATCGACCGCGAGCACCATGACCAGCAGGCCGGCGAGCGCCACCGTGCAGCAGACCCTCGCCATCTTCACCGCGCCATAGCGCATCGACAACCAATCACCGACCAGGCGGCCAAACGCCATGACGAGGCTGAACGCGGTCAGCGCATAGCCGGTCGTCGGCGGCTGGGCACCGAACACGTCGCGCAGGTAGATGGCGCTCCAGTCGATGATGCCGCCCTCGACCAGCAGCATTCCGAAGGCGAACAGGCAGAGCAGCACGATCTTGGGCGACGGCAGGACGAAATGCGGCGTCTTTTCCTTGGGCGCCTCGTCCGCGACCGTCTGGGTCGGCGGCAGGCGCGAGGCCAGGATTTCACCGATCACCAGCACGACGATCACGACGATGATCATGTGCACGCCGGTCGAAAGGCCGTAGGTGGCGGCGAGCGATCCGGTGACGCTGCCGCCCATCAGGCCGAAGCTCCAGAACGCATGACAGCGCGACATCACGGTGCGGCCGATGGCGCGACCGATGCGGTCGGCGGTCACGTTCAAGGCAACCTCGAGCGGCCCCATGCCGAGGCCGACGAGCACGAGCGCGAGGAAGAGCAGCGTCGGCGTGGTGGCGAAACCCGGCAGCAGCAACGGCGCGAGCAACAGCGGAAAGCCGATCTTGATTGCGCGGCGCGGCCCGAGCCACTCGACCACGGCGCCGGAAAACGCCATCGAGGTGACGAGGCCGAGCGGCACGCCGAGCAGGCAGAGCGCCAGCGTCGCCGGCTCCATCCCAAGCTTGTGCTGGACGTCCGGAATGCGGATCAGCCAGTTCGACATCGAGGTGGAATAAAAGAAGAACAACGCCATGATGAGGCGTGCGGACGCGAAGGAAAGGCCCATCTCGACTCGGACGGTTGGGGTGGTGGGCGCGGCCTCGGCCGCAAGAAAACGCCCCCCGTTCATCGGAGGGCGTTCGGATCATCCCATCATTAGTAGAGGCGGCTCCGGGGGCTTGCAACCGGTTCTAGAACCGATTCAAGCCGCCCGCTCGCGCCCCGGCGGCCGCCAGGGCGTCAATGCGCCTTGGCGTTGCGCTTCGCCGCCACGTTGAGCATCTCGACGAGCGCCGAGAACGCCATCGCGGCATAGAGATAGCTGCGCGGGATATGGAAGCCGACGCCGTCGGCGATCAGCGCCGCGCCGATCATCAGCAGGAAGGCCAGCGCCAGCATCTTGGTGGTCGGATGCTTCTCGATGAAGGCCGAGATCGGGCCCGAGGCGACATACATGACGATCATCGCGACGACGACGGCGGCGACCATGATCTCGATATGCTCGGCCATGCCGATCGCGGTGACGATCGAATCGACCGAGAACACGATGTCGATGACGATGATCTGCGCGACGATCGCCGAGAAGCCGGCCATCACCGCGCCCTTGGCGCCCTCGTCATGGCCCTCGACGCCCTTGTGGATCTCGTGCGTCGCCTTGAACACCAGGAACAGGCCGCCGGCGAGCAGGATGATGTCGCGCCAGGAGAAGGGATGCTCGAACAGGGTGAAGACCGGCGCCGTCAGGCCGATCAGGAACGACAGCACCATCAGGAGCAGGATGCGGAAGATCAGCGCCAGCGACAGGCCGATCTGGCGGGCGCGCTTCGCCTGCTCCGCCGGCAGGCGGGAGACGAGCACCGAGATGAACACGACGTTGTCGATGCCGAGCACGATCTCCATGGCGGAGAGCGTGAGGAAGCTGACCCAGGCGGCCGGCTCAAGAAATAGTTCGAAGTTCATGAGCCGCTATGCCTCGCCTCTGCGTTAATGTTTCAGCCGAAGCCGCGTGGCCTGCAGGGCCGCGCCGACAAACGTCAGATAGATCGTGGTCAGTCCCAGTCCTGCGAGAACGAGCTGATTCGGCCGAAGTTCCGCAATCACCGCGAGCAGCGAGAAGATCGCCCAGCCGAGCGTCATCAGCAAGGTCAGCGGCCGCAGGCGCTGGACGCGGACGGGATGCACGAACTCCACCGGCGCGAAGGTCAGGAGGGCGAGCGCGACGATGACGACGACCGACACGGCCGGCGGCGGCGCGAACACCATCAGAACGAAGACGACCATGTTCCAAACGGCCGGAAAGCCGCGGAAGCCGTATTCGCGCGTCTTCATCCGCGTGTCGGCGAAATAGAGCGCGCCGATGACGGCGACGAGAATGGCGGCCGGAGTCGCCAGCGCCTGCGGCATCAACCCCGCATGGGCGAGGATCATCGCCGGGATGAAGACATAGGTCGTATAGTCGATCACCATGTCGAGGATGGCGCCGTCGAACCACGGCACGCGCTCGCCGACGCGCACGTTGCGCGCCAGCGGACCGTCGACGCCGTCGACGAACAGGGCGGCGCCGAGCCAGACGAAGGTCTCGACCCAGGCGCTGCGCATGACGGCCAGCGCCGCCAGGAGCGCGAAGCCGGCGCCGCTCGCCGTAAGGAGATGAACGGCCCAGGTCTTCGTCTTCGGCATGAGGCTCCCCTGCTGCATCGGCCAGGCACGCGTCGTGCGGCCGCATCCAGCGCCCTTGGCTGGGTGAACTACAGTCGATACGTGCTCGCAGGCGGGCATGCAATAGGCTCTGCGGCGTCCTGTCCTGCGACATCTGACAGGATTGCCCGCCTGGCGGGGCGACCCCACCATGAACGGGTCGCAGGAGTAACCCATGCTAGGCTTCTCACCCCTATCCGCCACGATCGGCGGCGCCCTGATCGGCGCGGCCGCCGGTCTGCTGTGGATTGTGAATGGCCGCGTCGCCGGCGTGTCGTCGATCTTCGGCATGACGCTGTTCGGGCGGCTGCGCGCCGAACCGTGGCGGCTGCTGTTCCTGATCGGCCTGCCGGTCGGCGCGGCGGTCGGCTTCCTGCTCTCGCCCGGCTGGATCCAGGACGCGCCGCACAACCTTCCCGATCTCGAGCTGGGGCCGCTCGGCCTCGGCGCGGCGGGCCTGCTGGTCGGCGCGGGGACCGGGCTGGCGCGCGGCTGCACCTCGGGCCATGGCGTCTGCGGCCTGGCGCGGATCTCCGGCCGCTCGATCGTCGCGGTGCTGGCTTTCATGGCCGCGGCCATCCTGACCGTCTACATCATGAGGCACGGCCCGTGACGGATCGCCCCGCGCTTGCCAATTGCGCCGCTCTCGCCTCGGGCCTGCTGTTCGGCCTGGGTCTGGCGATCTCCGGCATGATCGATCCGGCGAAGGTCAAGGCGTTCCTCGATATCGGCGCCATTCCGAGCGGCGGCTGGGACCCGAGCCTCGCCTTCGTCTTCGCCGCCGCCGTCATGGTCAGCATGGCGGCGCTGCGCATCGCCCATCGCCACCGCCATCCCGTCGCCGCGCCCACCTTCGCCAATCCCGAGGCTGGCCCGATCGATTCGCAGCTCGTCATCGGCTCGCTGCTGTTCGGCGTCGGCTGGGGTCTCGCCGGCCTCTGCCCCGGCCCGGCGATCGCCAATATCGCTTTCGCGCTGCCCGAAATTCTGATCTTTCTCGTCGCCATGGCGGCAGGCTGGGGCGGCGTACGAATGGTGCGCCGCGCCGGCGCCCGCAATGACGACAAGACGCAGGCCCAATCATGACTGAAGAGATTCGCGACGTTGCCGTCGTAGGCGCCGGACCGGCGGGCCTCGTCGCCGCGCTGCTGGCGCGCCAGCACGGCGCCTCCGTCGTGCTGGTCGCGCCGAAGGCGCCGCCGCGCGACGAGCGCACGGTGGCGATGCTGGGCCAGTCGGTCGAGATCCTCGAACAGGCCGGCGTCTGGCCCGCCCTCGCCGACAAGTCGGCGCCGCTGCGCACCATGCGAATCGTCGACGGCACGCGCCGGCTGATCCGGGCGCCGCTGGTCGAGTTCCACGCCCACGAGATCGGCCGCGAGGCGTTCGGCTACAACATCCCGAACGTCCATCTCGTCGCCGCGCTCGACGCCGCCGTCGACGCGGCCGGCATCGAGCGGGTTTCCGGCTTCGCCGAATCCGTCGAACCGGCCGACGACGCCGTGACGGTCACGACCGCCGACGCCGGATCGGTCCGCGCCCGGCTGATCGGCGCCGCAGACGGACGCCGCTCGCGCGCCCGCGATGCCGCCGGCCTCGCCGTGCGCAGCTGGTCCTATCCGCAGGCGGCGCTGGTCGTGAACATCAGCCACAGCCTACCGCATGACGACGTCTCGACCGAGTTCCACACCGAGACCGGCCCCTTCACCATCGTGCCGATGCCGGGGCTCAACTCCGCCATCGTCTGCGTCGTCGGCCCGGCCGAGGCCGAGCGTCTCTCGAAGCTCGACGACGACGCCCTCGCGGCCGAGTTCGAGACGCGCAGCCGCTCGATCATCGGCAAGATCCGCCTGAACGGTCAGCGGCAGGTGTTCCCGCTCTCCGGCCAGACGGCCCGGCATTTCGCGGCGCGGCGCATCGCGCTGATCGGCGAGGCGGCGCATGTCTTCCCGCCGATCGGCGCGCAGGGCCTCAATCTCGGCCTGCGCGACGCCGCCGCTTTCGGAGCGGTCGTGCGCGACCACCGCGCCGATCCCGGCAGCGCCGCCGCGCTCGAAGCCTATGACCGCGCACGCGTCGGCGACATCCTCTCGCGCACCACCGCCGTCGACGCGCTCAACCGGACCCTGCTGACGGATTTCCTGCCGATCCAGGCGCTCCGCGGCATCGGCCTCTATGCCATCGATCGCGTGCCGATACTGAAGCGCGCCATCATGCACCAGGGGCTGGCGCCACGGCTTTGACAGAAAGCCGGCTCAAGGTTCCGCTGCGCAATGGGTTGACGCGGACGGGTCAGCATGGCTTTAGACCGTCCCGTAAAGAGGGGCACAGAAAATGGTTCAGCCGCGCATCGCCAAGTTCCAGATCGGGCAGATCGTCCGCCACCGGACGCATCCGTTCCGCGGCGTGATCTTCGACGTCGATCCGGTCTTCGACAACACCGACGAATGGTGGGACGCGATCCCGGCCGATGCCCGGCCGTCGAAGGACCAGCCCTTCTACCACCTGCTCGCCGAGAACGCGGAGACCGAATACGTCGCCTATGTCTCGGAGCAGAACCTGCTCGCCGACGACAGCGAGGAGCCGCTGCGTCATCCGAAGCTGCACGAGCACTTCAAGGAGCGGCGCGGCCAGCTCTATGTCGCGAAGGGCGGGCACCTGAACTGAGCCCGTCCGGGCCGCCGCCCGCGCGTCGGCTCAGGCGGACACCGTCGCCGCGCGCCGCCGGGCCCGTCGCGCGCTCTTCTCGTCGGCACGCAGCGTCAGCACCGACACGCCGGACGACGTGACCGCGACCGTGTGCTCGAACTGCGCGGAAAGCGATCCGTCCTTCGTCACCACGGTCCAGCCGTCGGCCTCGGTCCTCACGTTGCGCCGGCCCTGATTGAGCATCGGCTCTATGGTGAAGACCATGCCCTCGCGCAGGGCGAGGCCCGTTCCCGGCTTTCCATAGTGCAGGATCTGCGGATCCTCGTGCATCTTCCGGCCGATGCCGTGGCCGCAATATTCGTGCACGACCGAATAGCCGTTGCGCTTGGCGTGCCGCTCGATCGCCCAGCCGATATCGCCGAGCCGGGCGCCCGGCCGCACCGCGCGAATGCCCATCCACATTGCCTCGTAGGTCGTCTCCACCAGCCTCCTGGCGGCGAGATCGACCTCGCCCACCAGGTAGGTCTTGCTGGAATCGGCGATGTAGCCGTTCTTCTCGAGGGTGATGTCGAGGTTCACGATATCGCCGTCCCGAAGCACGACCTCCGGCGACGGCACGCCGTGGCAGACCACCTCGTTCACCGAGGAGTTCAGCACGAAGCCATAGCCATACTGGCCCTTGCTCGCGGGTCGGGACTGGAGATCGTGCACGATGAAACGCTCGACCCTGTCGTTGACCTCCAGCGTCGACAGGCCCGCGAGCGCGGTCCGGTCCAGCATCTCGAAGACGGATGCCAGCAACCGTCCGGATTCGGCCAGCAGAGCCAGCTCCTGCGGCGACTTGGTCATGCGTGGCCCGCCACCAGCGGCTGGGCCGAGACGCCGGCGGCGCTCAGTTCGCGTTCCATGATCTCGGTGAAGCTCATGGTCGGATTGGTCTCGCACAGCATGCCGACCTTGATCCAGAAAGCCGCCTGCGCGTTGATCGACCGGCACGAGACCTTGCTCGCCCGGCGCAGCTGCTCATGCAGGTCGTCGTCGATGTTCACGATGCCCATCGGGATTCCCTTCCTACGAAGAATATATGAAACGTATATACTTCGTATGAATGGCTGCCAAGGGCCCGATCGCGGCCTCCCGCCGGGCGCGGCCACTGGCCAAACAAAAAGGGCGCGTCCCTGCGGACGCGCCCTCCTTCATTCCGGATGTGGCCGGCCGATTACTCGGCGCCGCGCTCCTTGTTCTGCTGCTCGATGAGCTTCTTGCGGTTCTCTTCGGCGTTCTTCTGCAGCTGGTCCTGCAGCTGGTTGCGGCGCGCCTGGCCGGCGGCGCGGTCGAGGCCCTCACCGTCGATCACCTTGGTGAAGCCGGCGAGCGAGAACGGGAACACCATCGGCTTGCCCTGCGGGTTCAGCGAGATGGCGGTGACCTTGTTGCCCTTCTTCATCGAAGCGATGAAGGCGGCGTCGACCTCGGCCTGGGCGTAGCAGACGCTCGGCTCGCAGACGACGTACTTGAGCTCGGCCGGCTTGTTCTGGTCGACCTGAACGCGCAGGCCCGGCTGGATCAGCTGGCCGGTCAGGACGATGGCGGTGAGCGCCATCTTCGACTCGCCTTCGAGCTGGCGGATCTGCAGCGACGAGATGAACTGGTTGGTCTCGGCGCGGAGCTCCTGCGAGGTGATGCAGAGCTTCTTCTTGGACTGCGGGTCCTGGCCGCATTCCTTGACCCAGGGCGAAACCGGCGGGGCAGCATTGGCGGCCGCTGCGGGGGCCTTCGCGGCGGGAGCGGCCGGAGCAGCATCCTGGGCGTGCGCCAGCGGCGCGGACAGCGCCATGACAAGCGCGGCAGCAGCCAGATGCGGCACCCGAACCAGACCAGAATTCCAACGATGCGACATCGAGCGTGTCCTTGCGTTTATCTCAAACCCTGCGCTTCGGAGACCGACATTCGCCTGCGGGTTGGCAGACTTGCCGCGCGCCGAGGCTGGATGACCAGCAATTGAGGCGACACGGTGACGGAGAAGCTCGGGCGCATCAATAGCCGGACGAAGCTGCGATTTCTAGCTGGCACAAGATTGCCCCAGTGGCCGTGCTACGTTTTTTTTGAACGATTCGTCGCCCGAGCCCCCCTTCGGCAGGAGTACACATGCCAATCGGCCCCCTCCGGTCATCGGCCGCCCTCATGGCGCTGGCCGTCTTCGCCACCCTTCCCTTCGCCGTCCCCGCCGGCGCCGAACCCCGCCACGGCCTCGCGATGCACGGCGAGCCGGCCCTGCCGGCCGGTTTCACCCACCTGCCCTACGCCGACCCCGACGCGCCCAAGGGCGGCAGAATCACCTACGCCTTCGTTGGCAGCTATGACAGCCTGAACCCGTTCATCGTGAAGGGCGCCGAGACGACGGCGCGCGGCATCTGGGACGTGTCGCTCGGCAACAACGTGTTCGAGGCCCTTCTGGCGCGCAATCGCGACGAGGCCTTCACCCTCTACGGACTGCTGGCGGAAAGCGTCGACGTCCCGGACGACCGCAGCTCGATCACCTTCAATCTCAACCCCAAGGCGCGTTTCTCGGACGGAAAGCCGGTGACCCCCGAGGACGTGATGTTCACGGTCGAGATCCTGCGCGAGAAGGGCCGCCCGAACTACCGCTCCTGGTACTCCAAGGTGAAGTCCATGGAGAAGGTCGGCGACAACGGCGTGCGCATGGTGTTCGCCGACGGCGCCGACCGCGAGCTGCCGCTCTTGCTCGGCCTGATGCCGATCCTGCCGAAGCATGCCACCGACATCGAGAATTTCGACCGCTCGACGCTGAAGCCACTGATCGGCAGCGGCCCCTATCTGATGGGCGAGGTAAAGCCCGGCGAGCGCTTCACGCTGAAGCGCGATCCGAACTACTGGGGCAAGGACCTGCCGATCAAGCGCGGCTTCGACAATTTCGACGAGATCCGCATCGACTACTACCGCAACCGCAGCTCGATGTTCGAGGCGTTCAAGAAGGGCCTCTACGACGTCAACGCCGAATCGGATCCCGCGACCTGGCGCAGCGGCTACGACTTCCCGGCGGTGAAGGACGGACGCGTCGTCAAGGAGAGCGTCGTGACCGGCCTGCCGAAGGGCATGCTCGGCTTCGCCATGAACACGCGCCGGCCGACCTTCGAGGACGTCCGCGTCCGCAAGGCGCTCGCCTCGCTGCTCGATTTCGAGTGGCTCGACAAGAACCTGTTCTTCGGCGTCTACGACCGCAATGCCAGCTATTTCGAGGGCTCGGAGCTCTCCTCGATCGGCATCCCGGCCTCCGACAAGGAGAAGGCGCTGCTGGCGGAATTCCCGGACGCGGTCGAGCCGGCCGTGCTCGACGGCAGCTATCGCCCCGCCGTGAGCGACGGCTCGGGCGGCGACCGCAAGCTTCTGCGCGCCGCCCTCGGCCTGCTCAACGAGGCCGGCTACGAGCTCAAGGGCAACGCGCTGGTCAACACCAAGACGGGCCAGCCGCTCACCTTCGAGCTGCTGCTGAAGGACCGCGAGCAGGAACGTGTCGGCCTCGCCTTCGCCCGCACGCTGGCGCGCGTCGGCATCAAGGCGACCGTCCGTACGGTCGATTCGGCCCAATACGAGCGGCGCGTGCAGGAATTCGACTTCGACATGATCATGACGTCGTGGGTCGCCTCGCTCTCGCCCGGCAACGAGCAGAACTATCGCTGGTCGAGCGCCCAGGCCGAGGTGCCCGGCTCCTACAACTATGTCGGCGCCAGGAACCCGGCGATCGATGCGCTGCTGAAGGACATCCTCGCGGCCGAGTCGCGCGAGGACTTCATCGAGACGGTGCGCGCGCTCGACCGCGTGCTGATCTCGCAGCACTATGTCGTGCCGCTCTATTTCCTGCCCGAGCAATGGGTCGCCCGCTGGACGCGCGTCGACCATCCGGAAAAGCAGTCGGTCAGCGGCTACACCTACCCGACCTGGTACGCGACACCGGCGAAGTAGCGGAACGGCGGGAGCGGCGGCAACGCCGCTCGCCGTCATCCCGGACGCGCGGAGGCATGGATCCCTGCTTGCGCAGGGATGACGGCGGAGGGTGTGTCGGTCTTTGCGCCTCTAGACTGCGCGAAGTTCCCGCCCAACCCTCCGGCAAGCGTGCGGAAGAGCCGCGTTGGCGCACGCTCCCGGTTCGCCACCCACTCGCCGTCATCCCGGACGCAGCGAAGCGGAGATCCGGGATCCATTCGGCCGCCGCCTGAGGCGGCTGGCAGCCAGGCGCGCCGGCATAGTGCAGCTGAAGCGAATTGGCGCCGAGCCATAGCAACGAGCGCGCGGAAACATGGATCCCGGGCTTCGCCGGGATGACGGCGGCGCGTGGAACGCACGCACCGCCCCGTCAAATCACGCCCCCTCAAGCCGCCTTCTTGTTGGCTTCCTCGGCCATGCGCGCCAGCTGGGTCAGGATCACCGCCGTGCCCTTCAGGCGCTGCTCGGGCTTCTCCCAGTCGCGGATCAGCACGATCTTCTGGTCGGGGCGCACCTTGGCCAGGCTGCCCTGCTCGCCGATGTAGCGGATCAGGCCGGCCGGATTGGCGAAGGTCGAGTTGCGGAAGCCGATGACGACGCCCTTCGGGCCGGCGTCGACCTTCTCGACATTCGCCTTGCGGCAGAGCGCCTTGATGTAGACGATCTTGAGCAGATGCTCGACCTCGTCCGGCAGCGGTCCGAAGCGGTCGATCAGCTCCGCGCCAAAGCCGTCGATCTGCTCCGGCTCCTCCAGGTCGCCGAGGCGGCGATAGAGCGAGAGGCGAAGCTGCAGATCCGGCACATAGGTCTCCGGCAGCATGACCGGCGTGCCGACCGTGATCTGCGGCGACCAGCGGCCATCCGCCTCGTGCTCGTCGGCGCCGCCGTCGCGCAGCTGCGCCACCGCCTCCTCCAGCATCTGCTGGTAGAGCTCGTAACCGACTTCCTTGATGTGACCCGACTGCTCCTCGCCGAGCAGATTGCCGGCGCCGCGGATGTCGAGATCGTGGCTCGCGAGCTGGAAACCCGCGCCGAGCGTGTCGAGCGACTGCAGCACCTTGAGGCGGCGATCCGCCATCGGCGTCAGCCGCTTCTCGGCCGGCACGGTGAAGAGCGCATAGGCGCGCGTCTTCGAGCGGCCGACGCGTCCGCGCAGCTGGTAGAGCTGCGCCAGGCCGAACATGTCGGCGCGGTGCACGATCAGCGTGTTGGCGGTCGGGATGTCGAGGCCGGATTCGACGATCGTCGTCGAGAGCAGCACGTCATAGGCGCCCTCGTAGAAGGCCGTCATGATGTCCTCGAGCTCGGTCGGCGGCATCTGGCCATGCGCGATCGCGACCTTCACTTCCGGGACGAATTTTTCGAGGAATTCCTTCCGGTCCGCGAGATCGGAAAGACGCGGACAGACATAGAAGCTCTGGCCGCCGCGATAGCGCTCGCGCAGCAGCGCCTCGCGCACGACGAGCGCATCGAAGGGCGAGATGAAGGTGCGGACGGCCATGCGGTCGACCGGCGGCGTGGTGATCAGCGACAGCTCGCGCACGCCCGTCAGGGCGAGTTGCAGCGTGCGCGGGATCGGCGTCGCCGAGAGGGTCAGCACATGCACGTCGGCGCGGAGCTCCTTGAGCCGCTCCTTGTGCTTGACGCCGAAATGCTGCTCCTCGTCGATGATCAGCAGGCCGAGATCCCGGAACTCGATGCCCTTGCCGAGCAGCGCGTGGGTACCGACGACGATGTCGACCTGGCCTTCCTTGATGCCCTTCTTGGTCTCGGCCAGATCCTTCGTCGAGACGAGCCGGGACGCCTGCTCGACGCGAACCGGGAAACCGGCGAAGCGGGTCAAGAAGGTCTTGAAATGCTGGCGCGACAGCAGCGTCGTCGGCACGACGACCGCCACCTGCTTGCCGCTCATCACGGCGACGAAGGCGGCGCGCAGCGCCACTTCCGTCTTGCCGAAGCCGACGTCGCCGCAGATCAGGCGGTCCATCGGCGTGCCGGCGCCGAGATCGGCGATGACCGCCTCGATCGCCGCGAGCTGGTCTTCCGTCTCCTCATAGGGGAAGCGGGCCGCGAACTCGTCATAAAGCCCGTCGGCGGGCGCCAGCGGCTCGGCATGGCGCATGGCGCGCGCCGCCGCGACCTTGATCAGCTGCCCCGCCATGTCGCGGATGCGCTGCTTCAGCTTGGCCTTGCGCGCCTGCCAGGCGACGCCGCCGAGCTTGTCGAGCACGGCCTCGGCATCCTCGGAGCCGTAGCGCGACAAAAGCTCGATGTTCTCGACCGGAAGATAGAGCCGGTCGCCGCCGTGATAGAGGATCTCCAGGCAATCATGCGGCGCACCGGCCGCCGTGATCGTCTTCAGCCCGCTGAAGCGGCCGATGCCGTGATCGACGTGGACGACGATGTCGCCCTCGGAAAGGCCCGTCACCTCGCTCAGGAAGTCGGAGGCGCGCTTGGCGCGCTTGCGCGGCCGGACGAGGCGGTCGCCGAGGATGTCCTGCTCGCCGACGATCACCATGTCGGGCGTCTCGAAGCCCGCCTCGAGGCCGAGCACGCCGAGGCCGACGACGCCCTTGTCGAGCTTCTCGGCGCCCGCCCAGTCGTCGATCCGCTCGACCCGCTTCAGCCCGTGGTCGTCCAACACCTGCGCCAGGCGATCGCGCGCGCCGTCGCTCCAGGAGGCGACGATGACGCGCTTCTTCTCGCGCAGGCCGGCGATGTGGTCGATGACGGCGTCGAAGACGTTGACGTCGCCGGCGGTGCGCTCGGCCGCGAAGGTGCGCCCATGCCGGCCGCCGAGATCGACCACCATGGTGTCGTCGGGTTCGGCGAAGGGCGTCATGCGCAGCAGCGGCGCCAGCTTCTCGCGGCCCTTCCACTCGTCCTGCGTCAGGTAGAGCTGATCCGGCGGCACCGGGCGATAGGGCACCCCGCCCTGCCCCTGCCCCATGGCGCTCTTGCGGGCGTCATAATGGTCGATGATGTCGTCGAAGCGCTCGGCGACGGCCTCCTCGGCCAGGTGGTCGAGCACCACCGGCGCGCCCGGCAGATAGTCGAACAGCGTGTCGAGGCCGTCGACGAAGAACGGTAGCCAGTGCTCGACGCCGTTGTAGCGGCGGCCCTCGCTGACCGACTGGTAGAGCAGGTCCTCGCGGTCGGTGGCGCCGAACGTCGCGACATAGCGTTCGCGGAAGCGCGCGATCGATTCCGGCGAGAGCACCAGCTCGCTCATCGGCACGAGGTCGAGCCGCTTCTTCTGCGCGATGGTGCGCTGGCTCTCGACGTCGAAGGAGCGGATCGAATCGATGGTGTCGCCGAAGAAGTCGACGCGGATCGGCTCCTCCTGTCCGGCGGCGAAGAGGTCGATGATGCCGCCGCGCACGGCGTATTCGCCCGCCTCGCGCACGGTCGAGGTGCGCAGGAATCCGTTGTCCTCGAGCCAGCCGATCAGCTTGTCCATCGAAAGCTGGTTGCCGCTGGCGATCGACAGGCTCTGGCGCGCCACCTGCTCGCGCCGCGGCACGCGCTGCACGGCGGCGTTCACGGTGGTCAGAACGACGAGCGCCCGGCCCTTCACCGGCTGGTAGTGGGCGAGATAGGAGAGCGCCGCCATGCGCCGCGCCACGACCGCCGTGTTCGGCGACACGCGGTCATAGGGCATGCAGTCCCAGGCCGGGACGGCGACCACCTCGGTGCCGGGCGAGAAGAAACGCATCGCCTGCTCGAGATCGGCCATGCGGTTGCCGTCGCGGGCGATGACCAGGACGTGGGGCAGTTCCTCGCGTGCGGCGAGCGCCGCGATGTCGGCAACGACCTTGCCGTCGAAGCCGTCCGGAACGCCGGAAAGGACCGTCGAGGGACGGCCGAGGATGTATTTGAACTGGACCATCGGGGCCTAACGAGGGCTGGCGCCGGTGAACGCGGCGAGCTTCTGGAAGAACTCTGTGTTGACGTCGTCCGGCGTCGGGGCCTCGCCCGTCAGCCAGATCAGGAGATCGCGGTCCTGCTCCTCCATCAGAGCCTCGAGAATGTCGAGCTCGTCGTCGGAGAGATCCGCGATATGGGCATCGGCGAAGCGGCCGAGGATCAGGTCCATCTCGCGCATGCCGCGATGCCAGCAGCGGAAATGGGTGCGCCGGCGGCGAACGTCCAGCCCCTCGCTCGACAAGGTCGTGCCGCTCATATCTCAACTCCGCCGCTCATGTCCGATGGGCCGTGATATAGCCCTCTCGTCCGGGCTTGTCAGCCTGAGAAGCGGCGACCGCGACGCCCTCGCCCAGTTCCCCGCCTTCCCCCGCCTCCCCACCTTCGCCGTCATCCCGAACGAAGCGAAGCGGAGATCCGGGATCCATTCCGCCGAAGCATTGAACAGTTGCGAACGATGCCCCCGATCGGCTCGCTCGACCATCATCGTGAGGTGTTTCGCGACAGCGAAGCCCCGAAGGAGGGCCAAGCATGGTGCCGTAAGCGGCGGATCAAGGGCATCCCGCGCGCGACGTCAGGCGTTCCCTGGAGGCCCGGCTTCGCCGGGCGCCTCAGGACGAGGCTCGCGTTCGGAAATGCATCCTGAGGAAATCAACGCGGCGAGCCGATCGCTCGCCCTGGACCGGCCAGACGCAACCCGGGCGTCCCGCAGCCAACATCGCGCGGGACGTCCGGATCGCTGCCAGACGTCAGAGATCGACGCCGTAGATGGCCTTGGCGCGCTCGGCGCTGAGATAGCCGTTCTTGATGTCGTCGAGCACGGCGGCGCGGGAGCGCTTCTTCGGATCGCCGTAGCCGCCGCCATTGCCGGTGACGACGCGGACGATGTCGCCCTTGTTGAGCTCGACGCCGGTGGCGAAGGAGTAGCGCTTGCGGCTGCCATCCGTCTTGATCACGTCGACATGGTTGCCAGTGCCGTCATGGCCGCCTTCCATGCCCCAGGGCATGACCTTCGAACGGGTGTATCCGCAGGTCAGGAAGTTGCCGTCGGCGCGGACGCGGTAATCCATGCGGATGCCCTTGCCGCCGCGCCACTGGCCCTCGCCGCCTTCCTCCGGGTTCAACGCCAGCTGGTCGACATAGAGGCCGTAGCGCGCCTCGGCGATCTCGGCCGGGCAGTTGAACGTCTCGCCGTGGAAGCCGGAGAAGATCGCGTTGTTGCCGTCGCGGCCGGGCATCGCGCCCCATCCGCCGAGCTCCGGCTCGACGATGGTGAAGTGCCGGCCGGTATCCGGATGCGGACCGCCGAGCACGGTGCCGCAGATCGAGGCGAAGCTGCCGGCCGAGAGCTTCTCCGGCAGGTGCTGCGCCAGGCAGCGCAGGATCAGGTCGAACACGCGGATCTCGACCTCGTAGTAGAAGCCGTGCGCCGCCGGCTCCTGCGCGTCGAAGATCGAGCCGGGTCGCGTCTTGACGACGAGCGGGCGGAACGAGCCGCCATTCGCCGGCGCGCTGACGTCGGTGATCGCCTTGATCGCCATCTGGCACGAGACGACGACGCCGTCGCGGCTGGCGTTGCTCGGGGTCAGCGTCTGGTCGGGATTGTCGGTCAGGTCGACGATGAATTCATCGTCGGTGATCTCGACCGTCACCTTGTAGGTCTGGCCGTTGTCCTGCTCTTCGGCGAAGGAGAACTTGCCTTTGGGCAGCTCCTTGAGCGCCTTCAGCGTGACCTGCTCGCCATAGTCCATGAAGTGCTTCATGGCGGCGATGAAGGTCGACTTGCCGTACTTGTTGACGAGGTCGAGGATGCGCTTCTCGCCGATGCGGACCGCCGCGATGGCCGCCCACATGTCGCCCTTCAGGAACTCGGGCAGGCGCGAATTGACCGTCATCAGGTCCATGACGGACTGGTTCGACACGCCCTTCTCGATGATCTTGATCGCCGGGATGCGGAGACCTTCCTGGTAGATCTCCTTGGCGTCGGTCGACATCGAGCCCGGCACCATGCCGCCGACGTCGTTCCAGTGCGCGATGTTGGCCGTCCAGGCGACGATCTCGCCCTCGGCGAACACCGGCATGACCAGCACGACATCGTTCAGATGGGTGACGCCGCCATAGAACGGATCGTTGGTGACGAAGACGTCGCCGGCGTGGATCGTGGCGAGCGGATGCTTGCGCAGGATCGCCTTCGCCGCCTTGTCGAGCACGCCGATGAAGGACGGGATGCCGGCGCCCGACGACGCGATCTCGCCGTCGGCGGCGCAGATGCCGGTGCCCATGTCGAGCACCTCGTAGATGATGGCGCTCATCGCCGTCTTGCGCATCGCCGCGAACATTTCATCCGAAATCGCCTGCAGCGAGTTCTGGATGATGTCGAAGGTGACGGGATCGTGCGACGGGCTCTGTGTTGCTGCACTGCTCATAGGTCAGGCCCCCAGTTCGATGTGGGTGTTGCCATAGGCGTCGATGGACACGCGGTTGCCCGGGTGGATCACCACGGTGGTGCCGGAATCCTCCAGGATGGCAGGGCCATCGAAGCGCATGCCGGGCTCCAGCTTGGCGAGGTCGTAGATCGTCGCCTCGTGCACGCCTTCGAGCGCGTAGTCGACGTCGCGGCGGCTCTTCACCGCCTGGTCGAGCGTCGCGCCCGTCGTCGGGAGCGCGTTCATCTCGAGCTTGCCGACCTCGGCCGAAGCGACGAGATGCAGGCCGACGATCTCCACCGGCGCGTCGAGGCGATAGGTGTATTCGCGCTCATAGGCCGTGTGGAACGTGTCGATCATCGCAGCGATCGACGCCGCGTCGACGCGACCGCCCTGGAACTCGACCTCGACCGCGTGCTCCTGGTTCTGGTAGCGGCACTTGACGAAGGCCACCAGCTTCACCTTGCCGGCATCGACGCCCTCGGCGACGAACTGCGAGACGGCGCGTTCCTTCGTCTCGTGCAGCAGCGCTTCCAGCGCCGCGGCACGGCCGGCCCCCGCCTCGATCAGGCGCGACACGAAGAAGTCGCGGCGGAGATCGGACATCATCATGCCCCAGGCGGAGAACACCGAGGCGCCGCGCGGGATGACCACCTTCTTCATGCCGAGCTCGGTGGCGAGCGCCACCGCATGCATGGCGCCGCCGCCGCCGAAGGCGACCAGCGTGAAGTCGCGTGGATCGTGGCCGCGGTTGAGCGACACCAGCTTCAGCGCGTTGATCATGTTGTTGTTGGCGATGCGCAGGATGCCGCGCGCCGCCTCGATCGGCGAAAGCCCGAGCTTTTCCGCGAGCGCATTCAGCGCGCCTTCGACCGCGGCCATGTCGGCCGTGATCGTGCCGCCGCAGAAATAGTCCTTGTCGATGCGGCCGAGCGCCAGGTTCGCGTCGGTCGTCGTCGCCTGCGTGCCGCCGCGCGCATAGGCCGCCGGACCCGGCAGAGCGCCGGCCGATTGCGGGCCGACATGCAGCTTGCCGAAATCATCGACCCAGGCGATCGAGCCGCCGCCATTGCCGATCTCGACCAGGTCGACCACCGGCACCATGATCGGATAGCCTGACGCGGTGCGGTCGCGCTCGATCCAGTAGTCGGTCATGATCTTCACATGGCCGTTCTCGATCAGCGAGCACTTCGCCGTGGTGCCGCCGATGTCGAGCGCCAGCACGTTCTTCTCGCCGATGATACGGCCGAGCTCGGCTGCGCCCCAGAAGCCGGAGGCCGGGCCGCTCTCGACCATGGTGATCGGGATCTCGCGCGTCGCCGACAGCGTGTCGACGCCGCAGTTCGACTGCATGACGTAGAGCTGGCCGCCGAAATCCTTCGAGGCGAGCCCGTCCTCGAGCCGGCCGAGATAGCGGCTGGCGACCGGCTGCACATAGGCCGACAACACCGTCGTCGAGGCGCGCTCATATTCGCGCCATTCGCGGGTGATCTGGTGCGAGGCGACGACCGAGACCTCCGGCCAGAGCTTGCGGATCTCGGCGGCGACCGCCTGCTCGTGCCGGGGATCGGCATAGGCGTGCAGCAGGCAGATCGCGATCGCGTCGACGCCCTCGGCGCGGAAATCCTCCAGGATCGCCGGCAGGCCGGAAAGGTCGAGCGGCGTCCGCTCCTCGCCCGTATAGGCGATGCGGCCGGGCACCTCGCGGCAGAGATAGCGCGGCACGAAGGACTGCGGCTTCACATATTGCAGGTTGAAGAAATCGGGCCGGTTGCCGCGCGCGATCTCCAGCACGTCACGAAAGCCTTCGGTCGTGATCAGCGCCGTCTTGGCGCCCTTGCGCTCGGTCAGCGCGTTGATGACGACGGTGGTGCCATGCGCGAAGAAGGCAATGTCGGCGGGATCGACATCGGCCTTGGCGAGCACGTTGAGAACGCCCTGTTCGAAATTCGGCGGCGTCGTGTCGGATTTCGCCGTGCGGACGGTCTGCTGGCCGGTCGCGTTGTCGGTCTCGAAATAGACGAGGTCGGTGAAGGTGCCGCCGACGTCGGTGGCGACGCGGATCGTCTTGTCGCTCATCTCAGTTCTTTCCCTCGCGCATCTGCGATGCCTGCTCGGTGACGGTGGCGGCCAGGATGCCGATCGCCGCGAACGGGCGCAGCGCCATGGCGCGCTCGACCTTGTCGGGCGTGTAGGCGCCGGTCTTGTCGAGGATGTTGATGGTGCCGATCACCTCGCCGCCGAACACGACGGGCACGTTGATGCAGGAGCCGCAGCCGAGCTGCTCGATCAGCTCATAGTCATGGAAGACCGTCGCGATCTCCTCGATCGTGTTGGCGACATAGGGCTTCTTCTCGCCGATCACGAGGTCGTTCCACTTGCCGGCGGCCGACTGCTTGTAGCCGGAGGTCGGATATTCCACCGGATGGTTCGAGTAGAGGCGGCGCGACATGCCCGAGGCGATATCGGCGTTCATCACGGTGAAGATGATCGCGCCGACTTCGCGCTGGTAGAGCTCCTCGACCTTGGCGAGCGTCGCGGTCGGCTGGTCGCCGGCGCCGAGGGCCGCGATGAGTTCGTCCCAGGCCTGGCGATCCGCCACGGGATCGGGCTGCTGTGCGAGAGTCATGGTAGTTCCTTCCTATTCGGCCCCGGCGGGAACATCCGTTCCGGCTCGGATTTCGGCGCGCAGTGCGGCCTCGGCCTCCGTGACGACGGGAATGGCTCCGATCAGTTCGCGCGTATAGGCGCTCTTCGGATCGGAGAAGATGGCCTCGACCGGGCCCGTCTCGACGAGGCGTCCCTTCTGGAACACGCTCACCCGGTCGGCGATGGCGCGCACGACCGCGAGGTCATGCGTGATGAAGAGGTAAGTCAGTCCGCGCTCTTCGCGCAGGCGCTGCAGCAGCTGGAGCACCCGCGCCTGCACCAGCACGTCGAGCGCAGAGGTCGGCTCGTCGAGCACCAGCAGCTCCGGCTCGCAGGCGAGCGCGCGGGCGATCGCGATCCGCTGGCGCTGGCCGCCGGAAAGGCCGCGCGGCGAGCGGCGGGCATGCGCCGCCTCGAGCCCGACTTCCTCCAGCAGCGAGGCGACCCGCCCGTTGCGCTCGGAGGCGCGGCCGAGGCCATGCACGTCGAGCGGCAGGCGGATCGAGGCGCCGACGCTGCGGCGCGGGTTCAACGCCGAGAGCGGGTTCTGCTGCACCAGCTGGATCGCGCGCTTCTGGTCGCGCGTGCGGCTGCGGCCGAGCGGCTTGCCGTTGAAGCGGATCTCGCCCGACGTCGCGCCGAGGAGGCCCAGCACCATATTGGCGAGCGTCGTCTTGCCCGAGCCGCTCTCGCCGACGATGGCGTGGCATTCGCCGCGCTCGAAGGCGATCGAGACATCATCGAGCGCCGTGACGCTGTGGCCATCGGCGGCGAACACCTTGCCGAGATGGTCGAGTTCGAGGATCGGCGCGCTCATGTCGCGGGTCATGCGAAGGCCTCCGTCGGCTCGCCGCAACCCTCGTGCACGATGAGCGGATTCTCGAAATCGGGACTGCGCTCCGGCAGGTCCGGCAGGCCGCCGCCCGAGATCTTCGGGATCGCGGCGAGCAGCGCCCGCGTATAGGGATGGCGCGGATCGTGGAACAGCTGCGCCGTCGTGCCGTGCTCGACGATGCGGCCGCGATAGATGACATAGACGCGGTCGGCGAATTCACGCACCACGCCGAGATTGTGCGAGATCAGCAGCACCGACGTGCCCGTCCGCTCGGTCATCTCGTGCATCAGCTTCAGCGTCTGCGCCTGCACAGTCACGTCGAGCGCCGTGCCCGGCTCGTCGGCGATCAGGAGCTGCGGCCGGTTGGCCAGCGCCATGGCGATCATGACGCGCTGGTTCATGCCGCCGGAAAGCTGGAACGCGTAGGAATCGAGCGCCCGCTTCGGATCGGGGATCGACACCTCGGCGAGCGCCGCCTCCGCGCGCCGGTCGGCATCCGCCTTAGAGATCGAGCGGTCGCCGGAGCGGAGCACGTCGCGGAACTGGCCGCGGATCTTGAAGGTCGGGTTGAGCGCCGAGGTCGGGTCCTGGAAGATCATGGCGACGCGATTGCCCCGCCGCCTGGCGACTTCAGGACCGCCCTTCGCCGCGTCGATGCCGTCGAACCAGATATGCCCCGCGACATGGGTGCGCTTCTGGTCCTGCAGCAGACCCATGGCGAGGCGCACGGTCACCGACTTGCCGGAGCCGCTCTCGCCGACGAGCGCTACCTTCTCGCCGGCGCGGATATGCATGGAGATGCCGTGCAGCACCTCCGTCGCATGCCGGCGGTCGCCGAAGGCGACGCGGAGGTCGCGGATGGCGAGGACGGGCTTCTGCGTGTTGTCCGGCATCTCAGCCCTCCGCCTCGAAGGCTTCGCGCAGGCCGTCGCCGACCAGGTTGAAGCCGAGCACGACGAGCAGGATCGCGATCGCCGGGAAAACCGTCAGCCACCAAGCGTCGGGCATGTACTTGGCGCCATCGGCGACCATCGAACCGAGGTCCGGGGTCGGCGGCTGCACGCCGAGGCCGAGGAAGGAGAGCGACGAGGCCATTAGGATGACAAAGCCGACATCGAGCGTCATCTTGGTCAGGATCGACGGCCAGCAGTTCGGCAGGATCTCGCGGAACAGGATGTGCGCGGTCGAGGCGCCCACCGTCTCGGCGGCCAGCACATAGCCCTCCTGCGCCTCGGCGCGGGTGACGTTGTAGATCAGCCGCGCATACCAGGGCCACCACATGGCGGTGATGGCGAGCATGCCGTTCAGCAGCGTCGGCTCCAGGAAACCCATGATCGCCATGGCGAGCACGAGTGGCGGGATCGCCAGGAACACGTCGGTGATCCGCATCAGGATGTAGTCGGTCCAGCCGCCCTTGTAGCCGGCGACGAGCCCGACGATGACGCCGATCGGCACCGCGATGGCGAGCACGACGATCGCCATGATCAGCGACAGGCGGTAGCCGAAGATGATGCGGGTGAAGAGGTCGCGGCCGATCATGTCGGTGCCGAACCAGAACGCGCCGCTCGGCGCCGCCGTCATCGCCGTGAAGTCGCCGGTCGGGCCGACATGGTCGGGATAGGGCGTGACGAAGGGCGCGAAGATCGCGAGCAGGACGATCGCGGCGACGAGGACCAGGCCCGCCAGCGAGAGCGGGTCGGCGCTGAACGCGGCCCAGGCCTTGGAGCGGGTGCGCGTCCGCGACGCGATGACGGGGCTATCGGGTTCCGACATGACTCAGGCCCTCCCCGCCGCGAGACGGATGCGCGGGTTGATGATGTTGACCAGGATGTCGACGATGATGTTGACGATCAGGAAGGCGGCGGCGATCACCAGCACGGTGCCGACGATGGCATCCAGGTCCTTGCGCAGGATCACCTCGACGCCATAGCGCGACAGGCCGGGCCAGCCGAACACCTTCTCGACCAGGAAGGCATTGCCGAGCATGGCCGCGAATTCGAGCCCGAGGATGGTCAGCGTCGGGATCAGGGCCGGGCGGAAGCCGTAGCGCATGGCGATGCGGCGGCCGGGAAAGCCGTAGGCACGCGCCATCTCGACATAGGGCCGCTCATAGACCTCGTTCATGTTCGAGCGCGTCAGCCGCGCCGTCTGGCCGAGGCCCGACATGGCCAGCGCCAGCGCCGGCAGGATCAGGTGATGCAGCGCGTCGAGGAAGCCCGCGCCGTTGCCGGCGAGCGCCATGTCGATCAGCATGAAACCGGTGACGGCCGGCGGCGCCGTGACCGACTGGCTGAGCTGGCCCTCGATCGGGAACCAGCCCCAGAAATAGCCGAGCACCAGCTGCAGGATCACGCCCCAGACGAAGGCCGGCGTGCAGACGCCGAGCAGCGAGATCAGCCGCCCGACGTGATCGGGAAAGCGACCACGATAATGCGCCGAGAGAATACCGATCGGCAGGCCGATCAGGATCATCAGGATGCCGGAGACGAAGACCAGCTCCAGCGTCGCCGGCAGGAACTGCGCGATGTCGGTCGTCACCGGGCGGTTGGTATAGAGCGACTTGCCGAGGTCGCCCGTCGCCACCGACTTGACGAACTCCCAGTACTGCACCGGCAAGGGCGCATCGAGATGGCGTTCGAGCCGCAGCGCCGCGACCTGTTCGGCGGTGGCGTTGGGGCCGAGCGCGATGCGCGCCGGATCGCCCGGCATGACGCGCGCGATCGCGAAGATCAGCATCGAGATGCCGATCATCACGATCAGGGCGGCGCCGAGCCGGTACAGGAAGGATCTGAGGATGTTCGACATTGCTAGCCGCTCGCTGGAGTCCTGCGCTTCACCTCTCCCTGAGGGAGAGGTCGGAGCGAAGCTCCGGGTGAGGGTTTAGGGAACCATCCGGTGAGGCCGTAAACCCTCACCCGCCGGCCTACGGCCGTCGACCTCTCCCTCAGGGAGAGGTGAAAGAAGAAGTTCAGCCGTGGGCGCGTTCCATAAAAACGCGCCCACGGAAAGTCTGGATCAAGCCTGCGACTACTGCGCCATTTCCATGTTGCGGAAATTGAAGCTGAAGCCAGACAGCGCGTAGCGGTGGGCGTCGTCCGACAGAGCCGGAACGGTGACCGCCTTGCGCGCCGGGAACACCGCGACCTGGTCATAGGCATAGATCGTCGGAGCGAGGTCGCGCAGGCGCTGGCTCAGCTGCTCGTAGATCGCCTGGCGCTTCGCCTGGTCCGTCTCGGCGCGGCCGGCCTCGAGCAGCTTGTCGACCTCGGCGTCCTCGAGATACTCCGGCGACTGCCAGGTGCCCTTGGCCGACGAGTGGTAGGTGTTGAACAGCAGCGAGTCCGGATCCGGCGTCGTGGCGCTGTTGGAGATCTGCGAGATGTTCGGCGTCGTCTCGGGCTTGGTCACCATCTCGGTGAACAGCGCCCACGGCACGCGCTTGACCTCGGGCTTGAAGCCGAGCTGCGAGAAGTTCGCCTGCATCAGCAGCGCGAAGCGCTCTTCGAGCGGCACTTCGGCGATCCAGGAGATCTCCAGGGGCGTCTCGGCCGGCTTGTACTTGCACTGCGCCAGCTCGGCCTTGGCCTTCTCCATGTCCTGCGCAAAGTCAGGCACGGTGGTGGAGGAGCCGAGCATGCCCTTCGGGATCGGGCCGTTGGCCGGATTGCCGAGCGAGACCTTGTCGGTCACGGCGATCATCTTGTGCGCGGTCGCGTAGTCGAAGGCATAGGTCAGCGCGCGACGGCAGTGCACGTCGTCGAGCGGCGCCTTCGCCGTGTTCAGCTTGATGTAGAACACGTTGGTGCCGGTCTCGGTCAGGAGCTGCATGGTCTCTTCGGCGGCGAGCGCCTTGGCGACCTCGGGCGGCAGCCACTGCGAGGCGATGTCATGCTCGCCCTTGGACAGCAAGGCGCGGACGGTCGAGGCCTCGAGGCCGTAGCGGAACTTGACCTTGTCGGGCGACTTCGGCGTCGCGCCCTGGAAATAGCCGGGGAACTTGGCGAGTGCCGTCTCGGCCTGCGGGTTCTGGCTCTCGACGACATAGGCGCCCGAGCCGGCGTCGTTGGCCGACAGCCAAGCTTCCGAATAATCGCCGAACGCGCCGTACTTGCCCTCGGCCTGATGCGACCGGGCGAGCTTGGAATCGATGACCGGCAGGCGGACGAGCGAGGCCAGGAAGGGCGAGAACGGCCCCTTCAGCGTGAACTTGACCGTCTTCGGGTCCGTTGCCTCGACCTTGTCGACGCTCTCGGCGAACAGATGCGAGAATCCCTGCCCCAGCGCGATCATGCGGTCGTAGGAATAGACCACGTCCTCGGCGGTGAGCGGGTTGCCGGAGTGGAACTTGACGTCGTCGCGCAGCGTGAAGGTGTAGACGTTGCCGTCGACCGTCCAGCTCGCGGCCAGCATCGGCTCCATGCCGGGCTTGCCAGCGGAAGGCTGCACCAGCGTGTCGTAGACGTTGAACATCAGAATCGAGTCGGCATAGTCCGACGCCTTGGCCGGGTCGAGTTCGCCGACCGGCACCTCGTCAAGGCGCAGCACCGTCTCGGCATAGGCCGGGGCCGTCGCCAGCACGGTCGTGGAAAGCGCCGCCATCAGCAGCGTCGTGCGGAAGCTCTTCATCAGATTACCTCTTCTTCACCCTCTGTCTTCGCGCGCGCGGCAGCCTTGCCTTTTCCCGGCTGGACTTTGTCGCCAGCCGTGGATGGGCCGCCCTGACGCGCGGAATCTGCGAATAATTGCTGTGTCCCGACCGAGAGGACCTCGGCGACCTGGTCGGTCGGGTTGTGCACGCGATGCGGTCGCTGCGCCGAGAAATGCAGGACGTCGCCCATCTGGAGGTCATGGTCGACACCGTCCACCACGTAGCGGATCGTGCCGCTCAGCACATAGACGATCTCCTCGCCCTCATGCGCCGCCGTCTCCGAGAGATAGCGCGGCGGCACGTTCATCTTGACCGCGCTCAGCGCCTGGCCGGGAAAAGTGGTCGACAGCCGCTCGTAGGAAATCCAGCCCGGATTGATGGCATAGGCGCCCCTGCCCTCGCGGCGCGAGACCGCGCTCGGGATCTCGGGCTGCTCCAGGAACGCGCTGACCGGCAGATCCAGAACCTTGGCGATCGTCACCAGCGACGACAAGGACGGCGCCGTGATGTCGCGCTCGACCTGGCTGAGGAACCCGATCGACAGGCCCGAGGTCTCGGCGACACGCTGCAGCGTCATCCGGCGCCGCTTGCGCGCCTCCCGGATCTTGTGCCCGACCTTGAGCGGATCGTTGTCCATGCGTCCTCCCGTCGCCGATTGCGACGATCCGAATATTTCACCATAGCTAAAATTGTAAGGCAAGTTCCTTTGCCGGCGCCGCCATCTTCCTGCCATGCTCGGGGAGATCGCGCCTTGATCCGACGCAATCGAGTCGTCCGCCTGGGACGGCAGGGACGCGGCCGAGGCTGGACTGACGGGGCGCTAACGCCCCGCTACCGGAGGGTTGACGCGTTAACCCGCCCGATCAGCGCAACGGCTGCGGCTGCGCCACGTCCAGGATGCGGAAGCTCGCCTGCTTGCGGCCCTGCCAATGGTCGATGCTGAGCGAACCGGCGACATGCAGCGGCCGGCCGCGCGAGCCGAGCAGGGTGCGGCCGAGGTCCGACTCGGCGGCGCGGAAGGCGATCGCCTTCAGGTTCTGGTCACCGCCGGAAAGCGTGACCCGGACATGACCGTTGCCGACGATGTCGGCGTAGTTGACGATATGCGCCGGCAGCGCGAAGACCGGCTCGGCATGGCCGGCCCCGAACGGCCCTGCCCGTTCCACCCGCTCGATGAAATCGGGAGTCGCGGCGCGCGCCGTCAGCGCGCCGTCGATCAGAAGCTGGTCCGCCTGCCGCGCCTGGCGCGACGCCTCGGCGGCGCGGGCCTCCAGGAAAGCGCGGAATTCCGCGAATTTCGCGGGCTCGATCGTCAGGCCGGCCGCCATGGCGTGGCCGCCGCCCTTGACGAGAAGTCCTCCCTCGACGGCGCCCCGGACGAGCGCGCCGAGGTCGACGCCCGATACGGAGCGGCCCGAGCCGGTACCGAGGCCGTTCGGCTGCAGGGCGATGGCGAAGGCCGGCCGGCGGAAGCGCTCCTTGAGCCGCGCGGCGATCAGGCCGACGATGCCAGGGTGCCAGCGATCGCTGGCCGTGACGATGACGGCAGGCCCCTCGCCCGCGCCGATCTCGGCCTCCGCCTCGGCCACCGCCTCCTCGAGCATCGAGGTTTCAATGGCTTGGCGCTGCTTGTTGAGATCGTCGAGCTCGACAGCGATGCGTTCGGCCTCGGCGGTATCGTCCAGCGACAGCAGCCGCGCCCCGAGCGCGGCATCGCCGATTCGGCCGCCGGCATTGATGCGCGGCCCGAGCAGGAAGCCGAGATGATAGGGCGCCACCGGCACGTCGATGCGGGCGGCCAGCGACAGCGCGGCCAGACCGGGATTGGCCCGCCGGCGCACCGCCAGCAGCCCCTTGGTCACGAAAGCACGGTTAAGCCCGATCAGCGGAACGACGTCGCAGACGGTGCCGAGCGCCACCAGGTCGAGCCATTGCAGCAGGTCCGGCTCCGGCCGCGTCGGCCCGTACCAGCCGCGCTTCCGAAGCTCCCGGTTCGTCGCGACGATCGCCAGGAATGTGACGCCCACTGCAGCAAGATGGCCGAGACCCGAGAGATCGTCCTGGCGGTTCGGATTGACGACGGCGAGCGCCGGCGGCAGCTCGGCGCCCATCTGGTGATGATCGAGCACCACAGCCAGCCGCCCGAGATCGCGCGCGACGCCGAGCGCCTCATGGCTGGTCGACCCGCAGTCGACGGTGACGATGAGGTCGGCGCCCTCCTCGACCAGCGTGCGGATGGCGTCCGGATTGGGGCCGTAGCCTTCGAAGATGCGATCGGGGATGTAGATCCGCGTCTCGACGCCCTGGTGGCGGAGAAAGCGGGCCAGCAGCGCCGACGAGGTCGCGCCGTCGACGTCGTAGTCGCCGAAGATCGCGACATGCTCGCCGGCGACAACCGCGTCAGCGATGCGTGCCGCGGCTGAGTCCATGTCGGTGAGAACGGAGGGATCCGGCATCAGCCGGCGCAGGCTCGGATCGAGGAAATCGGCCGCGTCGTCGATTGCGACACCCCGCCCCGCGAGCACGCGGGCGACCAACTCGGGGATCTCGTGGCGCTGCGCCATGGCCGTCGCAGCGAGGCTCGCGGCGGGGTCGGCGCGCTCCGTCCAGCGGCGCCCCGTCACGGATCCCTCTACGCCGAGAAAGGCGCGCCGTGCGTCGCTGGACATCGTCGTCATGGGGACTGGATCAGCCCTCGTTCTCGAACTTCTCGAGGTCGCGGTGCGTCGCCTTGATCCAGCGAACCGTGCCCGAGGAGGAACGCATCACGACCGTATCGGTGGTGATCTCGCCATTACGGGCGAAGCGCACGCCGGAGAGCAGGTTGCCGTCGGTGACGCCGGTGGCGGCGAACAGCACGTCGCCCTTGGCCATCTCGTCATGCGTGAACTTCTTGTCGAAGTCCTTCACGCCCATCTTGGCGGCCCGCTCACGCTGGCTGTCGGACTGGGTGACGAGGCGACCCTGCATCTGGCCGCCGATGCAGCGGAGCGCCGCCGCGGCCAGCACACCCTCGGGAGCGCCGCCGATGCCGAGATAGATGTCGATGCCGGTCTCGTCCGGATTGGTGGTGTGGATGACGCCGGCGACGTCGCCGTCACCGATCAGGCGAAGCGCGGCGCCGGTGGCGCGGACGTCCTCGATCAGCTTGGCGTGGCGCGGACGATCGAGAATGCAGGCAGTGATCTCGTTGACCGGCACGCCCTTGGCGGCGGCCAGCGCCTGGATGTTCTCCATCGGCGTCGCGTCGAGATCGACGATGCCCTTGGCGTAGCCCGGGCCGATCGCGATCTTCTGCATGTAGACATCCGGCGCGTAGAGCAGGCTGCCGCCTTCCGCGATCGCGATCACGGCCAGCGAATTCGGCTGGTTCTTGGCGCAGATCGTCGTGCCCTCGAGCGGATCGAGCGCAATGTCGACCAGCGGGCCGGAGCCCTTGCCGACCTTCTCGCCGATATAGAGCATCGGCGCCTCGTCGCGCTCACCCTCGCCGATCACGACGGTACCTTCGATCGGCAGACGATTGAGTTCCCGGCGCATCGCGTCGACGGCGGCCTGGTCGGCCGCCATCTCGTCGCCCCGGCCGCGCCAGCGGGCGGCCGCGACAGCGGCGCGCTCGGTCACGCGCACGAGCTCGAGCGTCAGGATGCGGTCGAGACCCGCTGCCTTCGCATTACCTGTCATCGCCATGGGGGGTGCTCCGCTTTCAGGCCAGTTGTTCGATTCGTATCATCTGCGGTCGCTCCGCGATATGACCGTCCGCCATGATCCGGTCGAGCGCTTCCTTCACCTGGGCCTCGGTCGTGTCATAGGTGATCAGCATGACCGGCTGGGGCTCCTGCGGCCGCGGATGCTCGGGCGCATCGGCCTTCGGCGCGCGGCGGCGCTGGACGATCGATTCCAGCGAAATGTCGTTCTCTGCCATGCGCTTGGCGATGGAGGCGAAGGCACCCGGACGATCGAAGACCGAAAGGCGGATGTAGTAGCCGCCGGCATGCGCCCGCATCGCCGCCCGCTGGTAGGGCTTCAGCGTATGGGCCGGCCGGCCGAACGTGCCGACCACGTCGCCGCGCGCCAGATCGGCGATGTCGCTCATGACGGCCGAGGCCGTCGCGTCTCCACCGGCGCCGGGTCCCGCCAGCACCAGGCGACCGACGAAGTCGGCCTCGACCGCGACCGCGTTGGTGACGCCGTCGACGCGGGCGATCGGCGAGGACTTCGGCACCATGGTCGGATGCACGCGCTGCTCGATTCCCGTATCCGTGCGGGTGGCGACGCCAAGCAGCTTGATCCGGTAGCCGAGCTCGTCGGCCGCCTCGATATCGGCGGTGGAGATCGAGCGGATGCCCTCGACATAGATGGCGTCGGCGCTGATCTCGGTGCCGAAGGCGATCGCCGTCAGCAGCGACAGCTTGTGCGCGGTATCGAATCCGTCGACGTCGAAGGTCGGATCCGCCTCGGCATAACCGAGCCGCTGCGCCTCGGCGAGGCAGGCGTCGAAGGCGAGGCCTTCGCGCTCCATCCGCGTCAGGATGTAGTTGCAGGTGCCGTTCAGGATGCCATAGACGCGCCCGACCGTGTTGCCAGCCAGCGCCTCGCGCAGCGTCTTGATGATCGGGATGCCGCCGGCAGCGGCGGCCTCGAAGTTGAGCGAAACGCCCTTCTCCTCGGCACGGCGCGCAAGCTCGGTGCCGTGCTTGGCCAGCAGCGCCTTGTTGGCGGTCACGACGTGCTTGCCGGCATTGATCGCGGCGCGGACCGAATCGGCGGCCACGCCATCGGCGCCGCCCATCAGCTCGACGAAGACGTCGATCTCGCCCGAGGTGGCGAGCGCCACCGGGTCCTTGAACCAGGTGACGCTGGAGAGGTCGACGCCGCGGTCGCGATTGCGGTCACGCGCCGACACGGCGGTGACAACGACCGGGCGGCCGCAACGCAGCGCCAGTTCATCGGCATGGCGCTGCGTGAGCCGCAGCAGGGACGCGCCGACCGTACCGAGGCCGGCCACGCCCAAGCGAAGAGCATTGTTCATAAATTCGCCCCAGAGGGGCCCAGCTTATCGCCGGGCGCTGCTGATCGGGACGACGTTGTGCAATGTTTTGTCGGCCGTTTCAAGGAAGCGACGGACATTCCGCGCGGCCTGGCGGATCCGCTGCTCGTTCTCCACCAGTGCGATGCGGACATATTCGTCGCCATGCTCGCCGAAGCCGACGCCCGGAGCGACCGCGACATCCGCCTTCTCGATCAGCAGCTTCGCGAATTCGAGGCTGCCCAGCGACTTGTAGGCGTCCGGAATCGGCACCCAGGCGAACATGCTGGCGCGCGGCGCCGGGATCTGCCAGCCGGCGCGGCCGAAGCTGTCGACCAGCACGTCGCGGCGATGCTTGTAGACTTGGCGCATCTCCTCGATGCAGTCCTGCGGGCCGTTCAGCGCCGCCGTGGCCGCGACCTGGATCGGCGTGTAGGCGCCGTAGTCCAGATAGGACTTCACCCGCGACAGCGCCGCGATCAGGCGCTCGTTGCCGACCGCGAAGCCCATGCGCCAGCCGGCCATGGAGTAGGTTTTCGACATCGAGGTGAACTCGACGGCGACGTCGAAGGCGCCCGGAACCTGCAGGATCGAAGGCGGCGGCACGTCGTCGAAATAGATCTCGGCATAGGCGAGGTCCGACAGCACGAAGAGATCGTGCTTGCGAGCGAAGGCGACGACGTCGCGATAGAAATCCAGATCCGCGACATGCGCCGTCGGGTTGGACGGATAGCACAGCACGACCGCGAGCGGCTTCGGGATGGAGTGCATCACGGCACGTTCCATCGCGTGGAAGAACTCGGGGCCCGGCTCGACCGGCACGGAACGGATCACGCCGCCGGCCATCAGGAAGCCGAAGGCATGAATCGGGTAGCTCGGATTCGGCACCAGAATCACGTCGCCCGGCGCCGTGATTGCCTGCGCCATGTTGGCGAAGCCTTCCTTCGAGCCGATCGTCGCGACGATCTGCGTGTTGGGGTCGAGCTTCACGCCGAAACGACGATCGTAATAGGCGGCCTGCGCCTTGCGCAGACCATTGATGCCGCGCGAAGCCGAATAGCCGTGCACGTCGGGACGACCCGCCGTCTCGGCCAGCTTCTGCACGATGTGCTGCGGCGTCGGCAGGTCGGGATTGCCCATCCCCAGGTCGATGATGTCGGCGCCTGCGGCTCGAGCGCTCGCCTTAAGCCGGTTGACCTGCTCAAAGACGTATTGCGGCAGACGCCGCACGCTGTGGAACTCGCTCATGGCTCCGGATCCATCTTTCCTGGATAGTAAAATTGCGCCTCACCTGGCGCAGGGTGGTTCTACACCGAACCGCGGACTATGAAAGCACCCTTATTGCGGGCATTTCGTGGCGTCCGCGCCCGGTTCGCCGCAACGGCTCTGAATATCCTTCAAAGTCTGCTTGGCATGGGTGGCGGCGGTCTTCTCGAGCGCAGCGTTCGACGCTTCGCTGGCCTTGCGGGCCGCGTCCGCCGTGCGCGGGTCGTTCTGGCCAGCGCGGGACTTCAGGCTGCCGGTGGCCTTTTCGAGCTCGGCCGGCGTCATCAGCTTGCCGGGCGGCTGGCTGCCGGCCACGTTGATGTTGGGAAACGCACCCGGCCGGTCGAGCTCCGGGTCCGGCGTGTTGTCGAACGTCTTGGACAGCTGCTGCGAGCAGCCGGCAAGCGCGGCCGCGAGCGCCAGCGCAAGGACGAACGACGCGGGGCGGTAGCGCGGGATTCCGGTCGGCTTCATCGTGAACTCATCTGGTAAGCGCGCTGACGGAGAGCGGAACGTTTCGCTCGGCGCGTGAAGTTATTACACTCTGCGCGTCCGGGGAAGCAGCGCAGCTTGTCGGACGACATACTGCGTTCGGGGAAGCGATGGCCAACGATAAATCCGGCAACGATCAAGGCAGCGTCAGCGGCAGTTCCATCAACCTCGTCGTCAAGGATCCCGAAAAGTTCGCACAGAATATCGCCCGCATGATCGAGGGGCTGACGCGCGCCGCAAACACCTATCTCAAGTCACGCGAGGACGGCCGCCTCTCCGCCGAAACGACGGACGACATCGCCGAGGTGATCCGAACCCTGGCCAAGGTGGTGGAGTACTGGACCGCCGAACCAGGCCGAAGCGTACAAGCGCAATCAAAGCTTTACGCGAATTACTTCGCGCTGTGGACGAGCATGATGCAGCGCATGTCGGGGATGCCGGCCGCGCCGGTCATCGAGCCTGGCCCGCGCGACAAGCGGTTCAAGGACCCGCAGTGGACCGAGAACCAGTTCTTCGACTTCGTGAAGCAGTTCTACCTGATCACGGCGCGCTGGGCCGAGGAGATGGTCGAGGGCGCCGCCGATCTCGACCCGCATATCCGCCTCAAGGCGGCCTTCTATGTCCGCCAGATCGCCAATGCGATCTCGCCGTCGAATTTCCTGTTCACCAACCCGGAGATCCTGCGCGACACGCTCGATTCGAGCGCCGAGAACCTGGCGCGCGGCATGGACATGCTGGCCGAGGACATCGCGGCAGGCGATGGCGAGCTGCGCATCCGCCAGACCGACACGGCGCATTTCGCCATCGGCAAGAACCTGGCGCTGACGCCCGGCAAGGTCATCCTGCAGAACGATGTCTGCCAGCTGATCCAGTACAAGGCGACGACGAAGGAGGCCCTGAAGCGTCCCCTTCTGATCGTCCCGCCCTGGATCAACAAGTTCTACATCCTCGACCTCAACCCCGAGAAATCCTTCGTCAAATGGGCGGTCGAGCAGGGTCACACCGTCTTCGTCATCTCCTGGATCAACCCCAATGAGGAGCAGGCGGCGAAGAGCTTCGAGCACTACATGCGCGAGGGCATCCTCGAATCGCTCGACACCATCCAGACCATCACCGGCGAGAAAGAGGTGAACGCGATCGGCTATTGCGTCGGCGGCACCCTGCTCTCCTACACCCTCGCCTACATGGCGGCTGTCGGCGACACCCGCGTCGCCTCGGCGACACTGTTCGCCACCCAGGTCGACTTCACCCATGCCGGCGACCTGAAGGTCTTCATCGACGAGGAGCAGATCGAGGCGGTCGAAAAGAAGATGGGCGTGCGCGGCTATCTGGAGGGGAAGAACATGACCGCCTCCTTCAACATGCTGCGCTCGAACGAACTGATCTGGTCCTATGTCGTGAACAATTATTTCCGCGGCAAGGAGCCCATTCCGTTCGATCTTCTCTACTGGAACGCCGACGCTACCCGCATGCCGGCGGCGAACCATTCGTTCTATCTGCGCAACTGCTATCTCGATAACAAACTGGCCGAAGGCGAACTCAGCGTCGACGGGCACGCCCTATCGCTCGGCGACATCACCATCCCGGTCTACAACCTCGCCACGCGCGAGGATCACATCGCTCCGGCGCGCTCGGTCTATTTCGGCTCGTCCTTCTTCGGCGGTCCGGTAACCTTCGTGCTCTCCGGATCAGGCCACATCGCCGGCGTCATCAACCCACCCGCACGCGGCAAGTACCAATACTGGACGGGCCCGGCGCCGCGTGGCGACGATTTCGACGCCTGGCTGGCGCAGGCCGAGGAACATCCGGGCTCCTGGTGGCCGCACTGGCAGGACTGGATCGCGGCGCAGGACGATCGTCGCGTCAAGGCGCGCGCGGTTGGCGGGCGCAATATCAAGCCGATCGAGGACGCGCCGGGCAGCTATGTGAAGGTGACGGCGTAGAAATGGTCACGCCCCGATGGCGCGCCCGCCCGCCGGATCGTATCGAACGATATCGTCAAACACCTCGCCGGCCTCAATGCGCTCGACAAGCCGTTTGATGACGCCAGCATCCTTGACAATGCGGCGCGCCGGTCCGAACGAGGCGCCCCCAACATGGATGCACCGGTCCACGGATGGGATATGAAGCCTCTCTCCGTCTTGAACCGCGTCCAAGGGAATATGCTCGGCATCGGCAAAGCCATACTGACCTTCCGCGAGATGCTGGTAAATACGCACCCAGTTGCGGCCACCCGTATCCAGATGTCGCGGAACGTCGTGATTGAAGTCGGGGCGGAAGCACTCGATCTTTCGGCCATCGAAAAAGCAGTAGCCGGCCCAAAGATTCCAGCCCCATGGCGACCTATTCTGCTGACCATAGACGGCCCTGCCGGCTAGCCGTTTCGCTGGGTCGAGCGCGTCGAGCGGAAACAGGTCATGGTCGATATAGCCGAAAATATCGGGCTTCCAGGCTGATAAGAGATTGGCATGGGCCCAGTTCATCGAAATGCCGTGCGATCTGCACGGGTGTCTCTCCGGGTTGCGCGGAAGCCCGATGTAGGGAATGTCTTCATCCCGACAGATCCGCTCAATAGCTCGACGGGCATCTGGTTTGTTTGAATTGTCAACAACGACCAGCGTCCCGCGCAAGTGCAATCGGGTGGTGCGAAGGAGCAGGTCGATCACCCACGGTGTGTTGAACGCGATCGCGACCGTGACGCGGTCCCGGGCACGATCGGCGTTGTCGGCAAGAAAGCGGTCGAGACCGGCAGGCCGGCTCCTTGCAAAGGCAGCGGACACCAGCTCATTGCGACAGAGCTTGAAGCCGTGCAGGAGTGGTTTGCCCCGCAACCATTCGGCCGCGGAGTAATCAGAACTCGGTCGCACGTTGCCCTCCCTGGGGAGCCTCGGGCGGGGAGCCCGAGGCAACTGTGGATCTGACCTAGGCGCCGGCCAGCGCCTGCTCGAGATCGGCGATGATGTCTTCCTTGTCCTCGATGCCGACCGACAGGCGGACGACGTCGGGGCCGGCCCCGGCCTTGGTCTTCTGGGCGTCGCTCAACTGGCGATGCGTGGTCGAGGCGGGATGGATGATCAGCGAGCGCGTATCGCCGATATTGGCGAGATGCGAGAACAGCTTGACCGACGACACCACCTCGACGCCCGCGTCATAGCCGCCCTTGAGGCCAAACGTCAGCACCGCGCCGGCGCCACGCGGGACGTAACGGCGGGCGAGGTTGTGATAGCGGTCGCCCGGCAGGCCTGCATAGCTGACCCAGCTGACGGCCGGATGATCGGCGAGATACTCCGCGACGGCCCGCGCATTGTCGGAATGGCGCTGCATGCGAAGCGGCAGCGTCTCGATGCCGGTCAGGATCAGGAACGAGTTCTGCGGCGAGATCGCCGGACCAAGGTCGCGCAGGCCGAGGACGCGCGTCGCGATGGCGAAGGCGAAGTTGCCGAAGGTCTCGGCGAGCACGAGCCCGTTATATTCCGGCAGCGGCTGCGACAGCTTCGGATAGCGCTCCTCGCGCGTCCAGTTGAAGCGGCCGCCATCGACGATGATGCCGCCCATCGAATTGCCGTGACCACCCAGGAACTTGGTGAGCGAATGGACGACGATGTCGGCGCCATGCTCGAACGGCCGGCACAGGTAGGGCGTGGCGAGCGTGTTGTCGACGATCAGCGGAACCCCTGCCCGCTTGGCGACGGCCGCGATCGCGGCGATGTCAACGACGATGCCGCCGGGATTGGCGATCGATTCGATGAAGATCGCCTTGGTCTTCGGCGTGATCGCCCGCTCGAATGAGCCGATATCGTCGGGGTCCGCCCAGACCACGTTCCAGCCGAAGCTCTTGAACGAATGGTTGAACTGGTTGATCGAGCCGCCATAGAGCTTGCTCGAGGCGACGAACTCGTCACCGGGCTGCAGCAGCGTGTGGAACACCAGCAGCTGCGCCGCGTGGCCCGAGGCCACCGCGACGGCGGCCGTGCCGCCCTCGAGCGCCGCGACCCGCTCCTCGAGCACGGCAGTGGTCGGATTGGTGATGCGCGTATAGATGTTGCCGAAGGCCTGCAGGCCGAACAGCGACGCAGCGTGGTCGACGTCGTTGAAGACGAACGAGCTGGTCTGGTAGATCGGCGTGATCCGAGCGCCGGTCGTCGGATCGGGCTGCGCGCCGGCATGCACGGCGAGCGTGGCGAACCCCGGCAGTCTGTCTTCGGCCATTCTGATCTCCTCCTCAGGGAATTCTGGTTGTGCGTGTCATCATCGATAGCCGGAGACGTCCCGGCTTGGCAGCAACTTCTTCGCCAAAAGACACGGTCGGGTAGAAACTGAATCCATGCCGCACGCGCTCGACGCGCGCGGCACCCCTCAGCCGACGAGACGCGGCCGCTCGATCGCCGGACAACGATCCATCACGACCTGGATGCCGCGCGCCTCCAGGCGCGCCGCCTCGGCATCGTTGCGGACGCCGAGCTGCATCCACACGACCTTGGGCAGCGCCGGCAGCGCGAGAACCTCGTCGACGACGACGCCGATCGCATCCGCGTTGCGGAACACGTCGACCATGTCGATCGCGGCCGGAACATCGGCCAGACGGGCATAGACGGTGCGGCCGAACAGCTGGCTGCCCGCGATGCCCGGATTGATCGGGTAGGTCTCGTAGCCCGAAGCCGTCAGGTAGCCGAGCACGCCATGGCTCGGCCGGATGGCCTTCGGGCTGGCGCCGATCAGCGCGATCGTCCGCGTCTCCGTCAGGATCGCGCGGAGATACGCGTCGTCATAGCGATCATGATTCATGCGCTCACAGCCCCGGAACGATCACCGCGGTCACCGCCCACTTGCCGTCGACCTTGCCGTAGCAGACGCTGGTCGCCTGGAAGCCGCGCGAGATGTCGTTGAGCGCGTAGCCGACCTTCGCGGACGGCAGAACGACCGAATACCAGTCGCCGTCGCCATCCTCGCCCTCGACCGAACCTTCCTGGAACGGGACGATCGTGCCGGCGGCGAGCTTCGTCAGGACCGGGGCATCGGTACTCGGCTTCTCGCGGAACTCGGTGTCCTCGGTCAGGATCCAGAGATTGCCGGAAGGCACGCCCGCCGCGTCGGCGATGGCGAGCGCCCTGTCGCGGTCGAAAATCGGTTCCGCCGGCGAACAGATCGCCCCCTTCGCCGTCTTCGAGTGACCGATCGTCTCCTCGTCCAGCGCATTGCCGAACAGGTCGACGACCAAGCCGTCGAGATCCTCGCGGCTATAGTCGACATCCCCGCTCGTCGTCAGCGCCGCGGCGTCGTCCAGACGCTGGTCGCCCGGCCGCTTTTCCGGGTCCGACAAGGGCTCCGGCGGTGTGGCCTCGGGGAACCCGATCATCACGGAATAGATCTTGACCTCCGGCGCCGCGCTCGCCTTGAGCGTGCCGACGTCGCCGGACATGATCGCCTTCCTGAGGGTCTCGACGAACGCCTTGAGCTCCGGATCGTCGGTGCCCGAGGTGTCGTATGTGACGACCATGGGCTCATACGGCTTCGGCTGCTCGTCGGCAGCGCGCGCGGACGGGCCGGAGAGCAGAAGGGCCGCACAGGCGGCGGAGGCGAGAACAAACGGCTTCATGGCTGCGATCCCGGAAGGACGGGGCGCCCCGCATCGTCGAGTGGCAGGAAGGGATTGTAGGCCACTTCCCAGAGATGGCCATCGAGATCGGCAAAATAGCCGGAATAGCCGCCCCAGAAGACCTTGGTCGCTTCCTTCACGAGGCGGGCGCCGCAATTGACGGCGTGGGCGAGCGCCGCGTCGACCTCCGCCTCGCTCGTCACGTTATGCGCGAGCGTCACGGCCCGGAAGCCGTCGCCAGCCGGCGCCACATTGGCGTCGTCGGCGAGCGCGTTGCGATCGAACAGCGCCAGCACGACGCCGGAAAGCTGGAAAAAGGTGATCGCCTCCTGGCTGGCCGAGGACGCCTGCCATCCGAGCGCCTCATAGAAGGCACGCGCCTTCGGGACGTTGGCAACGCCGAGCGTCACAATGCTGAGCCGCGGTGCGAGGCCTGTATTCGTCATGTGGTCTTCCCCGTCACGATTGGGCGGGCAGCATAACCGATCGCCCCGCCGGGTACAGCGCCCAGCAGGCTCGATCCACGAAAGCCCGCATTGGAGACGGATGGTGTGATAAAACGGCCCCGCCGAACGGGGAGCCCCAAGAGGCTACTCGGCACCGATCAGGAAGGCGAAAGCGAGCGCCGCGCCAAGCAGCACGACGAAAACCGCCAACCGAAACAACGGATGCTTCCACACAGCCCACATATGCCCTACCCCAAGATCCGATTGAAACCTGCAAACCCGAAAGCGCCACTAGGCGCAGCCTCGCCATGCTTGGCAGGCCGCGGGACAACCGGCAAGGGCCGCGCCCCCACTAATCCAGTTTGCCGACATCCTTGATCGACAAGCCGGCCCACCTTGTCGATCGCCCGAACGCCGGCAAAACGCATTTCGTCGACGGTAAAATAATACCGCACATATAAGTCTTTGAATTTACGTCGCTATTTTTAGCCGCCACTTCTGGCATGCGCTTGACGGAATCTGGCACGCAGGATACACACCCCCACGATCGACGGGACCCCGTGTCCTGTTGCCGCTAATCCTGCCCGCAAGGGCACGAGAAAACGAGTTCATCAATGAGCACCATTTCCACCAAGCCGGCGGATGTCGAGAAGAAGTGGATTCTGATCGACGCTGAAGGGCTGGTCGTTGGCCGCCTCGCCGTGATCGTCGCGAACCGCCTTCGCGGCAAGCACAAGGCCAGCTTCACGCCGCACGTCGACGATGGCGACAACGTCATCGTCATCAATGCCGACAAGGTCGTCTTCACCGGCGCCAAGTACACCGACAAGCGGTACTACTGGCACACCGGTTACGTCGGCGGCATCAAGGAGCGCAGCCCGCGCCAGATCATCGAGGGCAAGTTCCCGGAGCGCGTCCTGGAGAAGGCCGTCGAGCGCATGATCCCCGAGGGTCCGCTCGGCCGTCGCCAGCTCAAGAACCTCCGCGTCTATGGCGGCTCGTCGCATCCGCATGAGGCCCAGCAGCCGGAAGTGCTCGACGTCGGCGCCCTGAATGCCAAGAACAAGAGGATTGCCTGAACATGGCTGATCTCCAGTCCCTCCAGGACCTCGCCGTCATCTCGTCCGAGAATGCGGCTCCTGTCCATGTGCAGAAGCTCGACGCCCAGGGCCGCGCCTACGCGACCGGCAAGCGCAAGAACGCCATTGCCCGCGTCTGGATCAAGCCGGGCACCGGCAAGATCATCGTGAACGGCAAGGAGTTCAAGGGCTACTTCGCGCGCCCCGTCCTGCAGATGCTCGTTCAGCAGCCGATCGGCGTCGCCGCTCGCAGCGACCAGTACGACATCAACGCCACGGTTTCCGGCGGCGGTCTGTCGGGCCAGGCCGGCGCGCTGCGTCACGGCATCTCGAAGGCGCTGACCTACTACGAGCCCGAGCTGCGCAGCGTCCTCAAGAAGGGCGGCTTCCTGACCCGCGACAGCCGCGTCGTCGAGCGCAAGAAGTACGGCCACGCCAAGGCCCGCCGCAGCTTCCAGTTCTCGAAGCGCTAATCGGCGTCCACACGACGTTTTCGAAGGGGCGCTTCGGGCAACCGCAGCGCCCTTTTTCTATGCTTTGTGTCATCGCGACGTCACGTCGGCCGGCATGCTTGCAGGCGGCGCGCGCGTCACCATCTTCTGAGCCTGAACGGAGGCGAGCCATGGTATCCACGGTCTTCATCGACGGCGAAGCCGGCACGACGGGTCTGCAGATCCGCCAGCGGCTCGAGGGCCGCAGCGATATCCGCCTGCTGTCGATCGCGCCCGAACGGCGCAAGGAGACCGTCGCGCGGGCCGAGCTTCTGAACAGCGCCGACGCCGTCGTGCTCTGCCTGCCGGACGCCGCCTCCAAGGAAGCCGTCAGCCTGATCGACAATCCGAAGGTCAAGGTGGTCGACGCCTCGACGGCGCATCGGACCGCGGCCGACTGGACCTATGGCTTCGCCGAGCTGGACAAGTCGCAGCGGGCGGCGATCGCCGCCGCGACGCGGATTTCCAACCCCGGCTGCTACGCGACCGGCGCGATCGCCCTGCTCCGGCCGCTGGTTTCGGCCGGCCTGCTGCCCGCCTCCTGGCCGGTGACGATCAACGCCGTCTCCGGCTATTCCGGCGGCGGCAAGGCGATGATCGCCGAGTTCGAGGATCCGAATGCCGCGAACTACAGCCATGAGAATTACCGCATCTATGCGTTGCCCCTGCAGCACAAGCACGTGCCGGAGATCCAGAAGCACGGCAAGCTCGACCTGCGCCCGATCTTCGCGCCGGCCGTTGGCCGCTATGCGCAGGGCATGATCGTCGAAATCCCGCTGCATCTCGGCCAGATCCCGGGCGCGCCGAGCCTCGCCGCCGTCAACGCGGCGCTCGCCGCGCACTATGCCGGCGAGCGCTTCGTGACGGTCGCGGATCTCGCCGAGAGCGGCGCCATGACCGGCCTCGATCCCGAGGGCCTGAACGGCACCAACCGGATGAAGCTCTTCACCTTCGGCACCGAGGGCGCCGGCCAGGTCCGCCTCGTCGCCCTGCTCGACAATCTCGGCAAGGGCGCCTCCGGCGCCGCGGTCCAGAACCTCAATCTGGTTCTCGGACTCGACGAGGCCAGCGGCCTCAACTGAACATCCGCGCCGCGACGGGACCTCTCCGGAGAGCCGGATCCCGTCGCCGCTCCCGCGCATTTGTTCGACGGCCGGCCTCGCCGGCCGTTTCCTTGACGCAGCGTCGGCGCTACCCTGAGTTTAGCCGCCCCAATGAGGCGGCATGAACGGAGGGAGCACGACATGCCAGGCACCGTCCTTCTTCATCCCGTCATAGACAAGGGCATTCGCCCGGGCGCCGAGAATTTCGCCGGCGGGACGCTACTCTGCCATTGCCTCGATAATCCGGTGAAGGTGACCGTCAAGGGACAGGTCGCCCATAACCACGCCTGCGGCTGCACCCAGTGCTGGAAGCCGGAGGGCGCGATCGTCTCGATCGTCGCCGTCGTGCCGACCGAGAACGTCACGGTGAGCGCCAACGGCGACAAGCTGAAGCTGGTCAATCCGGACGCCACGATCCGGCGCCACGCCTGCAAGGTCTGCGGCGTGCACATGCATGGCCCGGTCGAGAAGGACCACGCCTTCAAGGGGCTCACCTTCGTGCATCCGGAACTGTCGCGCGAGGATGGCTGGCAGGCGCCGCAGTTCGGCGCCTTCGTCTCGTCGCTGATCGAGGGCGGCGTCAAGCCGGACAAGATGGCCGGCATCCGCGCCCGCTTCCACGAGCTCGGCCTCGAACCCTATGACTGCCTGTCGCCGACGCTGATGGACGCCTTGGCGATCTTCGCGGCGAAGAAATCCGGCGTGCTGAAGGAGTGAAGGTCGGCAGGCAGGTCCCTAGACCGCCTGCCCCGCCACCCAGCCGGACGACCAGGCCCACTGGAAATTATAGCCGCCGAGCCAGCCGGTCACGTCGACCACCTCGCCGATGAAATAGAGGCCGGGTACATCGCGCGCCTCCATCGTCTTCGAATCGAGGTCACTGGTGTCGACGCCGCCAAGCGTGACCTCGGCCGTCCGGTAGCCTTCCGAGCCCAGCGGCTTCACCCGCCAGGCGTTGATCGACGCCTCGACGCGTCGGAGCACTTTGTCGGACAGATCGGCGAGATTGCCCTTCCCCCCCGCCTCGTCGGCGATCAGCTGCGCCAACCGCTTCGGCAGCAGCGTCGCGAGCACCGTGCCGAGCGCCTGCTTGCCGCGATCGGCCTTGGCCGCCTTCAGCTCCGCGAACAGATCGGTTCCCGGCAGCATCGCGAGCGTGATCTCGTCGCCCTCGCGCCAATAGGAGGAGATTTGCAGGATCGCCGGACCCGAGAGGCCGCGATGCGTGAACAGCATCGCCTCGGTGAAGCTCGTCTTGCCGTGTTTCGCGATCGCATCGACAGCAACGCCGGCGAGCGGCGTCAGCCGTTCCAGCATCGCGCCATCGAAGGTCAGCGGTACGAGGCCCGGGCGGGTCTCGACGAGCTTCAGCCCGAACTGGCTGGCGATCTCGTAGCCGAACCCGGTCGCGCCCATCTTGGGGATCGACTTGCCGCCGCTCGCGATCACCAGCGACTTGCAGACGACGTCGCCAGACGCGGTCGCGACGCGAAACCCGCCATCGACGCGATGCTCGACCCGCTTCACCGCCGTGCCAAGCCGGAGCTCGACGCCGGCGCGCTGCATCTCCGCGACCAGCATCTCGATGATCTGCTTCGACGAGCCGTCGCAGAAGAGCTGGCCCAGGGTCTTCTCGTGATAGGTGATGCCATGCCGCTCGACGAGGCCGATGAAATCGCGCTGCGTGTAGCGCGAGAGCGCAGAGATGCAGAAGCGCGGGTTCTGCGAGATGAAGTTCTTCGGTGCGGCGTTCACATTGGTGAAGTTGCAGCGACCGCCGCCAGAAATGCGAATCTTGTCGCCGGCCGACGACGAATGATCGATGACCGCGACCCTGCGCCCACGCTTGCCCGCCTCGATCGCGCACATCATACCGGCTGCGCCGGCGCCGATCACGACGACGTCGAAGAAGTTCGAAGGAGATGCCGTCACGCCGACGCTCCGAACACCTGCTCGATGTCGGCGGCCGTCAGCAGCCGGTAGGCGCCGGGCTCGAGATCGGCGGGAAGGTCCAACAGGCCGATCCGGTCGCGATGCAGAGCCGTGACGTGGTTGCCGACCGCCGCGAACATCCGGCGCACCTGGTGATAGCGCCCCTCATGCAGCGTCAGCGTCGCCTGCTTCGGCCCGACGACTTCCATCTCGGCCGGCAAAAGCGGCTTTTCCTCGCCTTCGAGCATCAAGCCGCCCGCCGCGAAGATCGCCGCCTCGTCGCCGTTCAAGGGCCGGTCGAGCGTCACCTGGTAGCGCTTCGGCACGTGATGGCGGGGCGAGATGATGCGATGGAGCAGCGCTCCGTCATCGGTCATCAGCAGCAAACCGGACGTTTCCTTGTCGAGCCGGCCGACCGTCGAAATCACCGGATCGCGGCGGCGCCAACGCTCGGGCAGCAGCGAATAAATCAGCGCGCCGGTCTCCTTGTGCGAGCAGGTGACGCCGAGGGGCTTGTGGATCATCAGCGCCAGGCCCGGCGGCGGATCGAGCGGCTCGCCGGAGACGGTCATGCGGGTCGCGAGATCGGCCTTCACATAGACATGCTGGGCCGGATCGGTCTCGGCCTCGCCGTCGAGGATGACGCGGCCGGAATGGATCAGCCCCTGCACCTCGCGGCGGGTGCCATAGCCGAGATTGGCAAGCAGCCTGTCGAGCCGCGCCGAGGGAATGGATTTGCTCATTTGCGCGCCTCGTAGATCTTGAAGCCATCCGCCTCGGCAACCAGCGTCGACCGGGCGAACAGCGCCTTCAGGGGCTCTTCGTAGGGAAGATGACGATTGGCCGTCAGCCAGCAGCGACCGCCCTTGGCGAGCGATTCCGCGGCGCGACGGATGAAGGTCTGGCCGAGAGCCCGATCCTCGGCGCCGCCATCGTGGAAGGGCGGGTTCATGACGACGAAGTCGAGATCGGCAGGCAGGTCGCGCGCGCTACGCAGGTCCACCCAGCGGATGTCGGCACGCGGATCGACGACGTTGCGCGCCGCCGCTTCGGTGGCGCGGCGATCGATATCGAGCATCAGGAGCGACGTGACCGTATCCCCCGCGAGCACGGCGCGCGCCAGATAGCCTAGGCCGCAGCCGAAATCGGCGCCCCGGCCCGAAAGCACCGGCAGATGTTTCAGGAGCAGCGCGCTGCCGGGATCGATGCGGTTCCACGAGAACACGCCGGGCTGCGACCAGAGCCCGGTCTCCGGCACGAATTGCTGCGCGCCGGCCTCCAGAGCCTCGGCCAGGCCAACGAGTTCGTCGGGACGGGTGGCGACGCAGACGCGGTGGTGGCGGAGCGGCGTCTCGTGGATCTCGCAGCCGAAACCGCGCAGCTCCTTGGCGAGCCGCGAGCCGCCCTTGTCCTTCGGCGCCATCACGGTAAACGACGCGCCAGGCTTCAGCGCGCGCAGGGCCTGGGCGATCTCGAAGCGGCGCTCGATCGTGCCCGGAGGCGCCAGCATCACCATGGCGTCGAGCGAGGCATCGGGACGGCGCTCCAGCGCCGCGCTGCCCGGGACGAGCGGCGAGAACTGGATGGCGCCGCGCGGCACATCGGCCAGTTCCTGCGGCGGCGCGCCATAGACGCCTGTGGTCGATTCTTCGGTCATCGAACTCTCGTGCACATTTTGTGCTGTTCCTAGCCTGCCTGCCGCCATGGTGAAAGGTTGGCTCGCCGTTCTAATCTCGGCCCGAGGAGAATCATGCCCCCATGCGACCGGAAATCCTGAACCCGCTGTTCCGTCCCGTGACGAGCCTAACCGGCGTCGGCCCGAAGATCGGCGAGGCGATGGGCCGGCTGCTCGGCACGGGCGAGGCCGGCGACCCGCCGCGCGTCACGGATCTCCTGCTGCATATTCCGGTCGGGCTGATCGACCGCCGCAACCAGCCCGGCATCGCGCTTTCGCCCGAAGGCGCCATCGTCACGCTGGAAGTCCGGATCGACCGCCACATGCCGCCGCCGCGCGGCAACCGGCGCGTTCCCTATCGCGTCATGGCGCATGACGAGACGGGAGAGATCGGCCTGGTCTTCTTCCGCGGCGACCAGGCTTTTCTCGAACGTGCCATGCCCGTCGGCGAGACGCGCTTCATCAGCGGCAAGGTCGAGTGGTTCAACGGCCGGCCGCAGATGGTCCATCCCGACCACATCGTCGACCGCGAGGCCTTCGAGAGCCTGCCGATGGTCGAGCCCGTCTATCCGATGACGGCGGGCCTCGCTCGCAAGACGCTCGGCCGCGCCATCCGCTCCGCCCTCGACAGCCTGCCGGACCTGCCGGAATGGAATGATCCGCCGCTGATGGCCCGCCGGCGCTGGCCGAGCTTCAAGGATGCGCTGGAGACGGTGCACGCGCCGACGACGCCGGCCGACCTCGCGCCGGAGGGGCCGTCGATCAGCCGCCTCGCCTATGACGAGTTCCTTGCAAACCAGCTGGCGCTGATGCTGACGCGCGCCAATCTCCGCAAGGCAACCGGCCGCGCGCGGATCGGCGACGGGCGTATGCGCCGCGCCATCCTCGCCGCCCTTCCCTTCACGCTGACCGGCAGCCAGCAGGCGGCGATCGCCGAGATCGAGCAGGATCTCGCCTCGAACGAGCGGATGCTGCGCCTGCTGCAGGGCGATGTCGGCTCGGGCAAGACCATGGTCGGCCTGATGGCGGCGGCGACCGTGATCGAAGCCGGCAGCCAGGCGGCGCTGATGGCGCCGACCGAGCTGCTGGCGCGCCAGCACGCCAAGACGCTGCAGCCGCTCGCCGAAGCAGCCGGCATCCGCATGGCGATCCTGACCGGCCGCGAGAAGGGCCGCGAACGGGCCGAGATCCTCGCAGGCCTCGACGACGGGTCGATCGACCTCGTCGTCGGCACGCATGCCGTGTTCCAGGCGGGCGTGGAATTCCGCGATCTCGCACTCGCCATCGTCGACGAGCAACACCGTTTCGGCGTGCACCAGCGATTGGCGCTCTCGGCCAAGGGCGCGGCAACCGACATCCTCGTCATGACGGCGACGCCGATCCCGCGCACGCTGGTGCTGACCGCCTTCGGCGACATGGACGTCTCGAAACTCCCCGACAAGCCGGCAGGCCGCCAACCGGTCGAGACGCGAACCGTACCGCTCGAGCGGCTCGACCAGGTCGTGGCGCGCATCCGCGCCGCGATCGCCGAGGGCGCCAAGGCCTATTGGGTCTGCCCGCTGGTCGAGGAATCCGAAGAGGTCGACGCCGCCGCGGCGCAGGACCGCTTCGTCGATCTGGAGCGGGTGCTTGGACCGGTCGTCGGCCTCGTGCATGGCCGCATGAAGGCTGCCGAGAAGGACGAGGCGATGCGTCGCTTCCAGCGCGGTGAAACCCGCGTGCTGGTCGCCACCACCGTGATCGAGGTCGGCGTCGACGTGCCCGACGCGACGATCATGGTCATCGAGCATGCCGAGCGCTTCGGCCTTGCGCAGCTGCACCAGCTGCGCGGCCGCGTCGGGCGCGGCTCCAAGGCATCGACCTGCCTGCTGCTCTACAAGGGCCCGCTCGGCGAGGTGGCGCATGACCGGCTCGCCATCATGCGCGACACCGAGGACGGCTTCCGCATCGCCGAAGAGGACCTTCGCCTGCGCGGCGAGGGCGAGTTGCTCGGCACGCGGCAGTCCGGCACGCCGGGTTTCAAGGTCGCCCGCTTCGAGCATCACGGCGCGCTGCTGGACGTCGCTCGCGACGATGCCCGCCTGATCGTCGAGAAGGACCCCGCCCTCACCTCGCCGCGCGGCGAGGCCTTGCGCCTGCTGCTCTATCTGTTCGGCCGCGACGAGGCGATCAAGCTGCTCAGGGCAGGGTGATACATGATGACGTCGTGATTTCATGGTCCATCGAGGCTATTGAGGTGCCACTGACGTCGAAGCAGCATCCCTGACATGAGACTTGCCTCCCTCCTCGATCGAGCCTTGAGCCGGGGCCGCGTGCTCGTCCGCACCGGTGAACCCGCCCTGCTCGTCGTGGCGGCGGTGATCGGCTGTCTCGCCGGCGTGGCCGTCACGGTGATGAGCCGACTGGCGCAATGGCTGCACGTCGTCCTGTTCGCGATCGGCCGTGACGACTTCCTGAGCGCCACAACGACGATCACGCCGTCCTGGCGGGTTCTGGCGACCGCCGGAGGCGGGCTGCTGCTCGGGGCCGTCTATCTGCTCTTCCGGCGCTCCCAGCAGATCGTCGACCCGATCGAGGCCAACGCACTGCATGGCGGCCGCATGTCGCTGCGCGACAGCCTGCGCGTCGCGTTCGAAGCCGTCGTCTCGAACGGTTCCGGCGCCTCGGTCGGCCTCGAGGCCGGCTATACGCAGCTCGGCGGCGCCATGGCTTCGCGGATCGGCCAGCGCCTGCACCTGCGCCGCGCCGACCTGCGGACGGCCGTCGGCTGCGGCGCGGCCGGCGCCATCGCCGCCGCCTTCAGCGCCCCCCTGACGGGCGCCTTCTACAGCTTCGAGCTGATCATCGGCGTCTACAGCGTCGCCAACATCGCGCCGGTGATGACCGCGGCGATCTCCGGCTTTCTCGTCGCCCAGGGCCTCGGGGCGGCCGCCTACACCATCGAGGTGCCGGACTCGCTGACCCTGCAGGCCGTGGACTATCCGCCCTATCTGATCCTCGGCATCCTGGCAGGGCTGGCCGCGATCGCCATCATGCGGCTGGTCACGCTCGCCGACATCGCCTTCCAGAAGAGCCGCCTGCCCCGCGCCATCCGCCCCACGGTCGGCGGGCTCCTCATCGGCGCCATGGCGCTCTATACGCCGCAGGTGCTCGCGGCGGGGCATGGCGCCATGCACCTGAACCTCGTCCAGGCGGTTCCCGTCGGCCTGCTGTTGACGGTTCTGGTAATGAAGATCGCCAGCGTCGCGGTGTCGCTCGGCTCCGGCTTTCGTGGCGGCATGTTCTTCGCGTCGCTGTTCCTCGGCGCGCTGTTCGGCAAGCTGTTCGCGATGGGGGTCACGGCCATCGTCCCGACCAGCAGCATCGACCCCGCCGCCGCGGCCATCGTCGCCATGAGCGCGCTCGGCGTCGGCATTGTCGGCGGCCCGCTGACCATGACCTTCCTGGCCCTGGAGGCGACTGGCGACCTCGCCATCACCGGCATCGTGCTGGCGGCGTCGCTCCTGTCCGCGATCACCGTGCGCGAGCTCTTCGGCTATTCGTTCTCGACCTGGCGCCTGCATCTGCGCGGCGAGACGATCCGCAGCGCCATCGATGTCGGCTGGCTGCGCGGCCTGACGGTGGGACGGATGATGCGAACGGATGTGCGAACGGTGCTCGCCACCATGCCGGCCGACGCCTTCCGCAGCCTCTTCCCCCTCGGCTCGACGCAGCGCGTCGTCGTCACCGACGCGGACGGCCGCTACGCCGGCATTGTCCTGGTGGCGGAGATCCATTCCGCCCCGGCCTCGTCCGAGGACGAGACGATCCAGCCCTTCTGCCGGCATGCGGACAAGATGCTCTATCCCAGCATGAGCGCCCAGGCGGCCGCGAAGGTCTTCGAGATGGCCGAAAGCGAGGAACTCGTCGTGGTCGACGGCTCGTCGACGCGCCAGGTCGTCGGACTTCTCACCGAGGCGCACCTCTTCCGCCGCTATGCCGAGGAGCTCGACAAGGCCCGCCGCAACCTTGCCGGCGAGAGCTGAAAAACTTCGGCAAGAAGACCTTCGACTTCGACAACACGGCGACCAGCCGCGGCGACGTCAGCGCCAGCATCGTGCGCGCCGGTCTGAACCACCGCTTCTGATCGAGGCGAGACGACAGGAACAAGAAGCCCGGTCGCGAGACCGGGCTTTTCTCTTGGAGGCTCAGGAACCGGCGCGGCGTGTCAGAACCGGCGCGGCCGGCGACACGGCCGGCTTCTCGACGGCGTCGCTGTATTCGGGCGCCACCAGGCCGGCGGAAATCACCAGCTTCGCCGCCTCCTCGACGGTCATGTCGAGTTCGATCAGCTCGGAGCGGCGCACGAACATCATGAAGCCGGCGGTCGGCGCCGGCGTCGGCGGCAGGAAGACGGTCACCCACTCCTCGCCATCCTTGCCGATCTTCTGCCGGATCTCGCCCTTCGTCTCGGTGGCGATGAAGACGATCGACCAGACGCCCTTGCGCGGGAACTCGATCAGCGCTGCCTTCTGGAACGACTTGCCGCCCTTGCCGGACAGCACCGTCTCGAACAGCTGCTTCAGCGCGCTGTAGAGATTGCGCACGAGCGGCGTGTGGTTGAGCAGTTGCTCGCCGAAGCGGACCAGCGAGCGGCCGACGAAGTTCGCCGTCAGGAAGCCGAGCAGCGTCAGCGCGACGACGGCGACAAAGACGCCGAAGCCCGGCACCGAGAACGGCAGATAGGCGTCCGGGCTGTATTCGAGCGGAATGACCGGCTTCACCCAGCCATCGATCCATTTGATCAGCGACCAGGTCAGGTAGATCGTGATCGAGATCGGCGCGGCGATGACGAGGCCGGTCAGGAAATAGTTCCGCAACCGCGTGATCAGCCGGCTGCCGCCCGTTTCGACGATAGGGGGAAGCTCGGGGTCCTGAAAGCTCATGTGCCGCCCATGCGTCCGATTCAATGCATGCCAAGCGCCATTATGACGGCTGGCCGGTCGATAGCCAGATCCTACTGCGCCGCACAGCCCCGGCAGCCGAATCTCCGGCTGCCGGCTCGATCGAGCGCCCGCGCCGCTACTCGACGGTCACCGACTTGGCGAGGTTGCGCGGCTGGTCGACGTCCGTGCCCATGAAGACGGCCGTGTGATAGGCGAGCAACTGGACGGGGATCGTGTAGACCAGCGGCGTGACGCTCGCCGGCATCTCCGGCAGCACGATCGTCGCCATCGTATCCATCGCCGCCGCGTCGCGGCCCTTGGCGTCGGTGATCAGGATGATCCGCCCGCCGCGCGCCGCGACCTCCTGCATGTTGGAAACGGTCTTCTCGAAGATGTGGTCGTAGGGCGCGATCACGACGACCGGCATCTCCTCGTCGATCAGCGCGATCGGGCCATGCTTCAGCTCGCCGGCGGCATAGCCCTCGGCGTGAATATAGGAGATTTCCTTGAGCTTGAGCGCGCCCTCGAGGGCGATCGGATAGCTCGTGCCACGACCGAGATAGAGGCAGTGCTTGACCTTGGCGAGATCGCGCGCCAGCGCCTCGATCTGGTCCTCGAGCTTCAGCGCCTCGTGCATCAGGCGCGGCACCTCGCTGAGCGCGCGGACGAGCGCCTGCTCCTCTGCGGCGGAGAGAACGCCGCGCGCGCGGCCGGCCGCGACGGCGGTGGCCGCCAGCACGGAGAGCTGCGCGGTGAATGCCTTGGTCGAGGCGACGCCGATCTCCGGTCCCGCCAGCGTCGGCAGCACGACATCCGCCTCGCGGGCGATCGTCGATTCGCGGACATTGACCACGGCGCCGATCTTCTGGCCCTGGCTCTTGGCATAGCGCAGCGAGGCGAGCGTGTCGGCGGTCTCGCCGGACTGCGAAATCACGATCGACAGCCCGTCCTTCGAGAGCGGCGGCTCGCGATAGCGGAACTCCGAGGCGATATCGATGTCGACCGGCAGGCGCGCGAAGCGCTCGAACCAGTATTTCGCGACGAAGCCGGCATAGAAGGCCGTGCCGCAGGCGGTAATCGACAACCTGTCGACGGTGGCGAAATCGATGCCCTCGGGAACCCGGGCGCTGCCGCTGACGAGATCGAGATAGCGCGCCAGCGTATGGCCGACCACCTCCGGCTGCTCGTGCACTTCCTTGACCATGAAATGACGATGATTGCCCTTGTCGACGACATGCGTCGTGCCCTGCAGATGGATCAGCGGACGGCTCACCTCATTGCCGGCCTCGTCATAGATGGTCGCGCCGCCGCGGGTCAGCACCACCCAGTCGCCGTCATTCAGATAGGTCACCTCGTCGGTGAACGGACCGAGCGCGATGGCATCGGATCCCAGGAACATCTCGCCCGTTCCCCAGCCGACGGCGAGCGGGCTGCCGCGCCGCGCGCCGATCAGAAGGTCCTGCTCGCCCTCGAACAGGAAGGCGAGCGAGAAGGCGCCGGTGAGCCGGGCCAGCACCTGCCGGACGGCGTCCTTCGGCGTCATGCCGGCGGCGAGGTTGACCGTGACGAGATGGGCGATCACCTCCGTGTCGGTGTCCGACTCGAAGCGGCGCCCGGCCGCCTCCATCTCCAACCGCAGCTCGCGGAAATTCTCGATGATGCCATTGTGGACGACGGCGAGCCGTTCGGTCGCGTGCGGATGCGCGTTGCGCTCGGTCGGCGCGCCATGCGTCGCCCAGCGCGTGTGGCCGATGCCGGACAGGCCGGCGCGCGGCGCGGCGCCGAGCTTGGCGTCGAGATTGCGCAGCTTGCCCTCGGCGCGCAGGCGAACCAGATGCCCGTCCTCGAGCGTCGCGATGCCGGCGGAATCATAGCCGCGATATTCGAGCCGCTTCAGCGCGTCGACGAGCAGCGGAGCGACCGGAGTCCGCCCCAGAATACCGATAATTCCGCACATGCAGCAGTTCCTCGTTGGCCGATTCCCGATGGGGCCGGCACATCCATCAATTCATGAGGCCTCTTAGCGTCTTCGGCCAAGTGACCGAAATCAAATCCTGTTTCGGGCCTTTACCGAATCCGTCAAACCCGCACTCGCTTGGTCTTGGCCTTCATCTCGCGGAAGCGGGCCGCCCAGCCCGGCTTCTCGACCTGGCGGCCGCGCGCGATCGCCAGCGCGTCCGGCGCGACGTCCTCGGTGATCACGCTGCCCGAGGCAACGTAGCCGCCGTCGCCGATCGTCACCGGCGCGACCAGCACGCTGTTCGAACCGATGAATGCGCCCTCGCCGATCACCGTCAGCGCCTTGTCGTAGCCGTCATAATTGCCGGTGACCGTGCCCGCGCCGAGATTCGCCTCGGCGCCGACCTTGGCGTCGCCGACATAGGTCAGGTGGCTGATCTTGGCGCCGGCGCCGACTTCGGCGTTCTTCACCTCAACGAAATTGCCGACCTTGCTCTTCGGGCCGAGCCGCGTGCCGGGGCGCAACCGGGCGAACGGACCGATCTCCGCGCCCGGCTCCAGATGCGCGCCCGTCAGGTGCGAATAGGCGTGGATCGTCACGCCTTCATCCACCGTCACCCCGGGGCCGAAGAAGACATTGGGCTCGATCGTCACGTCACGGCCGAGAACCGTGTCATGCGAGAGGAAAACGGTCTCAGGCGCGATCATCGTGATGCCGGCGAGCAGCGCCGCCTGCCGGGCGCGGTCCTGCCAGATGCGCTCGACGCCGGCGAGCTCGGCGCGGGTGTTGACGCCGCCAACCTCGGCGACATCCGCCTCGATGGCCACGACCTTCAGGCCGCGCTGGTTCGCGACTTCGACCGCGTCGGTCAGATAGTATTCGTGCTTGGCATTGCGGTTGTCGATGGCGTCCAGCAGCGACAGCACCGTCTCGCCCCGGAACCCCATCAGCCCGGCATTGCAGAAACCGATGCCGCGCTCATCCTCGGTGGCGTCGCGCTCCTCGCGGATGGCGACCAGTTGGCCGTCGCGCTCGATCAATCGGCCATAGCCGGTCGGCGCGTCGGTCCGGAAGCCGAGCACGACGACGGCCGCTCCCTTGGCGAGTTCGGCACGCATCCGCGCCAGCGTCTCCGGCCGGACCAAAGGCGTATCGCCATAGAGCACGAGGACATCCTCGACCGGCCGGGACATCGCCTCACGCGCCGCCAGCACGGCGTGGGCGGTGCCGAGGCGCTCGACCTGCTCGAAAACGGCCGCCGACGGCGCCAGCTTGGCTGCAAAGGCGCCGACCGCCTCGGAGCCCTTGCCGACGACCACGGCGAAGTGCCCGATTCCGGCGCCGGTCGCGGTCTTGAGCACATGGCCGATCATCGGCAGGCCGGCGACGGCGTGCATCACCTTGGGCAGCGTCGATCGCATCCGCGTGCCCTCGCCGGCGGCGAGGATGATGGCGAGCGAAGAGCGATCCGGCATGGTTCCTCCGAAGGAGCGGCGGCTGTGGCACGATGGGCGCAAGCTTTGCGCGATCGCGCCCGCGCCGGTCAAGCGACGATCAGCCGATTTTGGACAGCGCCGGGAAGGTTTCGAGAAGCCAGAACGACATGGCCGTCATCTGCCCGGTCAGGAACAGGATGCCGGCGATGATCAGGAAGACGCCCATCACCTTCTCGACCATCGGCATGTAGCGGCGGAAGCGCCGGAGACCGCCAATGAAGTGCTCGGCGAAACCGGCCGCGATCATGAACGGAATGCCGAGACCGAGCGAATAGATGGCGAGCAGGCCCGCCCCACTTCCCACCGTCTCCGTCGATCCGGCCACGGCGAGGATCGCCGCCAGCACCGGCCCGATGCACGGCGTCCAGCCGAAGGCGAAGGCGAGGCCAAGCACATAGGCGCCGGCAAGGCCGGCAGGCTGGTTGGCGACCTGGACACGCGCCTCGCGTTGCAGGAAGCCCAGCCGGAACACGCCGAGGAAGTGCAGGCCCATGACGATGATGATCAGGCCCGCGGCGACAGACAGGATCTCCTGCTGCCGCGCCACCATGCGGCCGAGCACCGACGCCGTCGCGCCGAGCAGGACGAATACCGTCGTGAAGCCCAGTACGAACGCCAGGGAGGCCCGCAGCACCATGCCGTGAACGCGGCCGTCGGAGCGGCTCGTCGTCACCTCGTCGAGACTGAGCCCGGTCACATAGCAGAGATAGGGCGGCACCAGCGGCAGCACGCAGGGCGAAATGAAGGACAGCAGCCCGGCGAACAGGGCGCCCCAGAGTGTGACGTCTGACGACATGGCCTCTCGGTCGTTCTCGCAGAAATCGATCGACGAACGGCCTCGCGCCATTCACGTCGGGCCGTTATACGGCAAAGTCCGGGACGAGACACGCGCTGCCCGCTCGGCCCTTTCGACGCAGGCGCCTCTCGTTGCAATCCCGCCACGGCCGCGCTTGGCGGCACGCCGCGCTTCCGGTAATGGGCATAGGCGCCTGTGCCCCGCAGGCGGCCATGGAAGGAAGAGCCGAATGATCGTGAGTTGTGGCGAGGCCCTGATCGACTTTCTGCCGGTCAAGGATGTGAACGGTAATGATTCCTACCAGCCCAAGGTGGGAGGCTCGCCCTACAATGTGGCGCTCACGACCGGCCGCCTCGGCATCCCGACCGGCTTTCTCGGCGGCATTTCGACGGACTTCTTCGGCGAGATGCTGACGGAGGAACTGGAGCGCAGCCAGGTCAGCCTGACATATGCCGGCCGCTCGGCGCGCCCGACCACGCTCGCCTTCGTCAGCCTGGCGCATGACGAGCCGCAATACGCCTTCTTCGACGAGAACTCGGCCGGCCGTCTGCATGACCCAGCGGCGCACGAGCCGATCGGCGACGAGGTCGAGGCGCTGCATTTCGGCTCCATTTCGCTCATTCCCGAGCCGATCGTCGATCGCCTCGCCGCCGTCATGGACGCCAACCGCGGCAAGCGCGTGATCTGCTACGACCCGAACGTCCGCCCGACGCTGATCCACGACCGCGACGCCTTCACCGCCCGCGTCGAAGCCTTCGCGAAGGGCGCGGACATCGTGAAGATCTCCGGCGCGGACCTCGAATGGCTCTATCCGGGTATCGATGCGGAGAAGGTCGCCGCCGGCTGGCTCGCCGCCGGGACCGGCCTCGTTGTCGTCACACGCGGCGGCAATGGCGTCACCGCCTATACGCCGACCGGCACGGTGTTCAGCCCGATTGTCCCGGTCACAATCGCCGACACGGTCGGTGCCGGCGACAGCTTCACCGGCGGCCTGCTGGCGCGGCTCTCCGAAAAGGGCCTCCTCAGCATCTCCGGCGTGCGCAACATCGACCACGCAGCCCTCAAGGACGCACTCGATTTCGCCAATCGCGTCGCCTCGATCACCTGTTCAAGGGCCGGCGCCAATCCGCCCTGGCGCCACGAAATCGCCGCCTGAACCGACGACGATGGCTTCCGCTCCAGCATGCGAAGGGGAAGCCGTGCCGAGACGACCGGGCCAGATCGTCATCCTGAACGGCGCGCCGCGATCCGGGAAATCCAGCATCGCGACCGCCATCCAGAACCGGTTCGATGGCCCCTGGATGAACCTCGGCGTCGACGCCTATGTCGACCCCGTCACGCCGGAGCGCTATCGGCCCGGCATCGGGCTGAGGCCCGGCGGCGAGCGCCCCGACCTCGAAGGGCTGATCCCGCGCCTCTACGCAGCCCTCTACGAATCGGTCGCCGCGCATAGCCGGCTCGGCCTCGATCTGGTTGTCGATGTCGGCCATCACGACAGCTATTCGCAGCCGCTCGGCATCCTGCCGGACTGCGCGCGCCGCCTCACCGGCCTGCCGGTTCTGTTCGTCGGCGTCCGCTGCCCAATCGAGATCATCATGGAACGCCGCAATCACGGACAGGTTGGCCGCGCGGGGCTCTATGCGACCGGAACTCCCGACGAGCCGATCCCCGCGCCGGTGCGGCTCTGGCAGAGCGAGGTGCACAAGCCCGGAATCTACGACCTCGAGGTAGATACGTCGGTGCTCAGCCCCGAGGCATGTGCAGGGCGGATCCGGCGGACGCTCGACAAACGGCGTACCGAACCAACCGCCTTCGAGCGGCTGGCCGCCCTGGCTCCGGTCACGCAAAGCTGAAGCACCGGGCGAAGCCTTTTGCCGTGACGGCGCGTATGAGGGGATCATGAGCAATCGCACGAGGTCCCGATGAACAGCCCCGCCGCTCCGGCGCAGCGCCTCTATCCCTGGCAGGACCGCAAGGGGATCTTTTCGCCGCTGAAGGCGATCGTCTTCGCCGGCGTGTTCCTGCCCGGCCTCTGGCTGATCGCCCGCGCGGCGATGGGCACGCTCGGCCCGCGCCAGATGATCGAGATCAACCACCAGGCAGGCCTCTGGGCGATCCGTTTCCTGCTGCTGACGCTAGCCGTGACACCGCTCCGACATGTCTGGCGCTGGCCCGAGCTGGTCTTCGTGCGCCGGACGCTCGGCAACGCCGCTTTCGCCTATGTGCTGATCCACCTCGTCGCCTATGCCGGCGATCTCGGCTGGGACATTCCGAAGGTGATCTCGGAGCTCTTCGCCCGCGTCTACCTGACCATCGGCCTGATGGTGCTGATCCTGCTGGTGCCGCTCGCCGCGACCTCGACCAACGGCATGATGAAGCGCCTCGGCGGCATCAACTGGCGCCGCCTGCATCGGCTCGTCTATCCGATCATCGGGCTCGCCGCGCTGCACTTCTTCCTGCAGTCCAAGCTCGGCGTCACCGAACCGATCGTCGTCGCGGCCGTCGCGGTGTGGCTGCTTTCCTGGCGTCTGCTCGCCGCCTGGCTCGGCGAGGCGCGAATCGCGACGCTTCCCGCCACGCTCGGCCTCGGCATTGCCATCACCATCGCAACCGCCTTCGGCGAGGCTCTCTATTACTATTCGAAGATCGGCGTCGCATTCGGCCGCGTGCTGCCGACGAATTTCAATCCGGCCGCCGGCATCCGCCCGGCCTGGATCATCGGCGGTATCGTTGTCGCGGTCGTGGCGGTCGCGGTCCTCCGCCGCCTGTTGGCGGAGCGGGCGCCGAAACGGACCGCGCGCCAGCGTCGGGCCGTTGCTGCCGGCGCTGATGGCCAGACGAAACCGCAGGAGACGACCGCGTAGGTCACCAGCCCTCAGGCCGGCTCGTCGTGACCCGGAATGCGCTCCCGGACGAGCGCCGCCATGTCAGCCGCGTCCCCCCGGTCCCGCGTCAGCCCCTCGACGACGCCGTGCCGGTCGAGAAGAGTCCGGTTCTGGCTCACCTTCCACTTGCCCTCGATGCGGGCGATCGGAATCTCCAGCCCGACGATCCCCTTCAGCTGGCCGGCGACGAAGGGGGCGGGCGCATCATCGACGCGCCAGGGCACCTGCCGGTCGCGCTCGCTCGCATCCGTGAGGTCGCCGACCTGCCGGCGCAGCCAATCCGGATCGTCGATCACGCGCGGCGTGCCCCAGGCATGCACGGTCGCATAGTTCCAGGTCGGCACCACCTTGTGATTCTCGGCCTTCGAGGCGTACCAGCTCGGCGTCACATAGGCGTTCGGGCCCTGAAATAGCACCATGGCCTCGGATCCGGCGCGCAAGGCCGCCAGCTGGTCATTCGCTTTGGCGAGATGGGCGCGCAACATGCCCCTCTCTCCCGAGCCGGGATCGACCAAAAACGGCACCAGATTGGCCATCAGCCCGCCCTCGCCGCTCGTCACCAGCATCGCGAGCGGATGGGCGCGCATCAGCGCGTGCATCACATCGATCCGGTCTTCCCGGAAATGGGGCGGCTGGTACAAGGCGGATCCTCGCGGTATCAGCCAGCGATCCTGCCACCCGCGCCCCGCCGTCGGCAAGGACCACTCAGACCGCGTCGTTGAAACGATACTCGTGCGCGCCGTCGTTCGGGTCGATCACCGTGCCGTCCTCGTTCACATAGCTCGGGCCGACCGGCACCTTGCCGTATCCGCCGGGGATGTCGAGCACATAGGTCGGCTGGGCTAGGCCGGACAGGCGGCCGCGCAGAGCGCGCATCAATGCCTGCCCCTCCGCGATCGAGGTGCGGAAATGGCTGGTGCCTGGCGCGAGGTCGCCGTGATGCAAGTAATAGGGCTTCACGCGGTTCTCGACGAAACCGCGCATGAGCGCCGCCATCGTCTCCGGATCGTCGTTGATGCCCTTGAGAAGGACCGTCTGGCTGACGAGCGCGATGCCAGCGTCGGCGAGGCGCGCCAGCGCCGCCCGCGCCTCCGCCGTCAGCTCGCGCGGGTGGTTGGCGTGGATCGCGACGTAGACGGTCTTGCCGGCATTGCGCAGCGCCGCCACGAGCTCCGGCGTGATGCGGGCGGGATCGACGACCGGCACGCGCGTGTGGAAGCGCAGGATCTTCACGTGATCGATGGCGCGGAAGCGCTCCAGCAGCTCGGCGAGCCGGCGCGGGGTGATCACCAGCGGGTCGCCGCCGGTGAAAACCACTTCCCAGATCTCCGGCCGCGCCTGAACATAGGCCAGCGCCTGCTCCAGCTCCGCCGCGCCGAGCATGGTCGGTCCGCCCGGGCCCACCGTCTCGCGGCGGAAGCAGAACCGACAATAGACCGCGCAGACATGCACCAGCTTCAGGAGCACGCGGTCGGGATAGCGGTGCACAAGCCCTGGTACCGGGCTGTGCGCGTCGTCGCCGATCGGGTCAGCCCGTTCCTCGGGCAGCGTCGTCAGTTCGGCCGTCGTCGGCACGAACTGCGCGGCGATCGGATCGGCCGGATCGGCCGGATCGATCAGCTCCGCGACCGCCGGCGTCACCGCGACGGCATAGCGCTCGGCGACCTGCTCCAGCCCAACGCGCGCGGAATCCGGTACGAGCCCGGCTTCGACCAGGGCTGCGGGCGAACGGAGCGTCAGCGATTTCTCGAACGGAACGACGGGTGAATGCGGCATGGCCGCACTCTTTCGATCATTCGGAGGCCGGTGTCCAGATCACCGAATCGATCCGGGGCGCCCCCGTGGCCAGCATGACAAGCCGATCGAAGCCGAGCGCGATGCCGGAGGCCGGCGGCATGATGGCGAGCGCGGCGAGGAAATCCTCGTCGAGCGGATAGCGCTCGCCGTAGAGCCGCTCCTTCTCGTCCATGTCCGCGTTGAATCGACGGCGCTGCTCGACGGGATCGGTGAGTTCGCCAAAGCCGTTCGCAAGCTCGACGCCACAGCAATAGAGCTCGAAACGCTCCGCGACGCGCGGATCGTCCGGCTTCGGCCGTGCCAGCGCCGCCTCGACAACGGGATATTCGCACAGGATCGTCGGCCGCCCCTGCCCCAGCTTCGGCTCCACTTTCTCCGAAATGATCCGGCTGAAAATGTCGCTCCAGCTGTCGTCGAAGACGATCCGGATTCCGGTCGCGCTCGCCTGCGCCGCCAGCGCGTCGCGATCGGCCGCCCCATCGGCGGCGATCGTCGCGAGCAGGTCGATGCCGGCAAACTCGAGGAAAGCCTCGGCGACCGTGACCCGCTCGGGTTCCGCGAATGGGTCCGACTCGGCGCCGCGATGCGCGAAGCGGTGGCTGCCTGCCGCCTCGGCGGCCCTGGCGAGCAACTCGGCGCAATCCGCCATCAGCGCCTCGTAGGGCGCCCGGGCGCGATACCATTCGAGCATCACGAATTCACAGGCGTGTCGCGGTCCCAGTTCGCGGTTCCGGAACACGGGACCGAGCGAATAGATCCGCTCCTCGCCCGCCGCCAGCAGCTTCTTGGCCGCGAATTCCGGAGAGGTGTGGAGATAGAGCGGTTGGCGGGTGCCATCCGGAAAGATCCGCTCGGTGGCGAAGGCGTGCAGATGCGCCTCGTTTCCGGGCGAAACCTGCAGGATGCCGCACTCGACCTCGAGGAAATCCTGCGATCGAAACCAGCCACGCATCGCCGCCTTTATCCGCCCGCGCTGCAGCAGCAGCGGGCGACGATCCGCATGCACATGCGGCGACCACCAGGGGGACGCGCTGGTCATTCTCACAGTTCTCCTGTCGTCCGGGCGGGGTCTGTCCGCCGGCGCCAATCAATTTCGACTGGCGCGAACGAGCGGAATCGCTATGGTGCGCGCCATTATCGCGCCTTTGTACGGCGCCGACGCCAATCTGAGGATTAATTCGTGAAGGTTATCGCCAGCCAGGTCCGCAAGGGCAACATCCTCGAAATCGAGGGCAAGCTCTATTCCGTGCTCATCGCCGAGAGCTTCCACCCCGGCAAGGGCACCCCGACGACGCAGATCGACATGCGCCGCCTGTCGGACGGCGTGAAGATCTCGAACCGCTACAAGACGACCGAGCAGGTCGAGCGCGCCTTCGTCGAAGACCGTGACTTCTCCTACCTGTACCAGGACGGCGAAGGCTTCACCTTCATGAACACCGAGAACTACGAGCAGCTCGTGGTCTCCCCGGACGTGGTCGGCGACGCCGCTCCCTACCTGCAGGAAGGCATGGTCGTCCGCCTGTCGATCTTCGAGGACCAGGCCGTCGGCATCGTCCTGCCGCAGCGCGTGACGCTCGAGGTCGTCGAGACCGAGCCGACCACCAAGGGCCAGACGGCCTCGTCGTCCTACAAGCCGGCAGTGCTGTCGAACGGCGTCCGCACCTCGGTTCCCCCGCATATCGGCCCCGGCACGCGAATCGTCGTGCTGACCGAGGACGGCTCCTACGTCGAGCGCGCCAAGGACTGATCCGGCCGCGACCATCCGCCAGAGCGGAAACAAGAACTAGTCAATGGCGCCGGAGCCTCTTCCGGCGCCATTTCTTTTTTGCGGACACGCCGTCCCGAAAAAATACCGGCAGGCACAAAGGTTCCGCCACGTCGGCCGGCGCCGCGGATCCGGCCGGAGTGCCAGCCCGTCTTCCGACATTGCCCTCGGCGGAACCCTCGAACTGGAACAGGCCAGAACATCCGGACTGAGATGTTAGATCGCGGCGGCGACGACTGGACTGCACAAGATATAGTTCAACTCTTCTATTGACTTCATTGCCCGTTATCCGTGAATTTGGTTGTGGGTCGGACTGGGGGGTCCTGCGCGCATCGTCGAGCCATTCGGCGCGCGTCGCGGGCGCCTTGGGGCGCGGTGGGCAATGACATGATGATCAGCATCTTCGTTCTGGGAGTGGGCGCGCTCTTCTTCGCTGTGGCCGGCATTCTGACGAGCGACCTGGTCCATAGCCTCGCGCCCTATTCGCTTTTCCTGCTCATCAGCCTGGCCCTGTCCCTCACCCTTGGCTTCGTGCTCTTCAGGGGGCAACTTCGCCTCAAGCGCGCGCTCGGGCGCTCCTATCGGAAGCAGCGCCAGCTCAACGCCAGCACGCGGACCGACGCGCTCACCGGCCTGCCCAATCGCACGGCGTTCATGCGGGCGCTTGAAAAGGCGCTCGCGCGGTCGCTCCAGGTTGGCCAGTCGGCAACCGTCGTCCTGATCAATCTGGACCGCTTCAAGTCCGTCAACGACACCTATGGGCATTCGGCCGGCGACGACGTGCTGCTTGAGACCGCGCGCCGGCTCGGCGCCTTCAAGGAAGCGAACACTACCCTCGCAAGGCTCGGCGACGACGAGTTCGCCCTGCTGCTAGAGAACGATGGCGACGTGATGGCCGAGCGCATCGCGCGCCGGCTGCTCGAATGCCTCGCGGCGCCGGTGCCCATCGCGACCGGCTTCGTCCGCCTCGGGGCGACGGTCGGGCTGGCCACCTCGAACGAAGGCGCCGATACGGCGGAGACGCTCCTGCGCGCCGCCGACGTGGCGTTGCGCGAGGCCAAGCGCCATGCGCGCGGCACGGTGCGCGCCTTCGAGGCCGGCGTCGACCAGGCCCTGGAAGACCGACGGGTTCTGGAGCTCGACCTGCGCCGCGCCATAGCGACCGGCGAGATCGTGCCCTACTACCAGCCGCTGATCGCCCTCAATGGTGATCGCCTCATCGGCTTCGAGGTTCTCGCGCGCTGGCAGCACCCGAAGCATGGCATCATCCCGCCGGCGTCGTTCATCCCCCTGGCCGAGGAATCCGGCCGCATCGGCGAGATGTTCGAGATGCTGCTCGCGCGCGCTTGCGCCGATGCCCGGAACTGGCCGTCGGACCTGCGGCTCTCCGTCAACATCTCGCCAATCCAGTTCGCCGAACGGTACATGGCGGCGCGCATCCTCGCGATCCTCGCCCAGGCCAATTTCCCGCCGTCGCGCCTGGAGCTGGAGATCACCGAGAGCTCGCTGGTCAACGAGGTCTCCTCGGCGCGCGACATTCTCAACACACTGCGCGGTGCCGGCGTGTCCGTCGCCCTCGACGATTTCGGAACCGGCTACTCCAGCCTGCGCCACCTGAGCGACCTGCCGGTCGACCGGCTGAAGATCGATCGCGACTTCGTCGCGAGCGCGCAGCGCAACGAGGAAGACTGGCGGCTGATTCGCGCCATCGTGCAGCTTGCCGGCGCGTTCAACCTCGCCACCACGGCCGAGGGAATCGAGGCGCCCGAGATCCTGTCGACGCTGCGGGAGCTCGGCTGCGACATCGGCCAGGGCTATCTCTTCGGCCGCCCCGTTTCCGCGGAGCAAACGAGCCTCTGGCTCCAGCAGCGCCCCGTGCTCCACGCGCTCGCGTCCTGACGGCGGTCCGGGAGCGGTTCCGCCTCGGAACGGACGCAATTGCGGCAGAGCAAGGCGAAAACATCGGCACGGAATTCGCATCATGAGACAGCAGCCGCTCAACCAGCGTTTGCGCATCCACCTGATCCAGACGGGCGCCCTGTTCATCGCGGCCGCGCTTCTGGTCGCCCGCCCCGTCCTCAGCGGCCGGACGCACGAGTTGCTCGAGATGGTGGGCTTCGCGCTCGTCCTCATCTGCGTGGCTGGCCGGATGTGGAGCATCCTCTATATCGGCGCGCGCAAGAACCGCGACCTGACGACGCTCGGCCCCTATTCGATGACGCGCAATCCGCTCTACCTGTTCTCGACGATCGGGGCGGTCGGCGTCGGGCTGATCTACGGTTCCCTCGTCGTCGCGCTGCTGCTGGGCGCGCTCAGCTATGCCGCCTTCCTGCTCACGGCCCGCAAGGAAGCCGACCATCTACGTGTCCTGTTCGGCGAACGCTATGCCGCCTATGCCGAGCGGACGCCGATCTTCTGGCCGAACCCGTTGCTCTACCGCGACTCGGCCGAGATGGCTTTTTCGCCGGACGCCCTTCGCCGAACCTTCCTCGACGGCCTGCTCTTCCTCGCCATCTTCCCGGCCATGGAAGCGCTCGAGCATATCCAGTCGAGCGGGATGCTGCCCACCCTCTTCCGTTTCTACTAGAGCCGCCCCCGAACGGGCCGCTGCTGGGGACCCCACCTCCCATACTGCGCCTGCGCCCAGGCGCGCGATCTCATCGGCGATGGACACCGCGACGGCGGCCGTCGTGGAACGATTGAGCGCGCATGGCGACGACGCGGCCGGGCCGCCCGCGCCCGACGTCCGGAATCGCGCAACATTACAATTCCGACATGCTCGCCAGGGGTGCTGGAATCCAACAATGCGCGGTGGGAAAATTCCCATTTGGCCGGGTTCCGGCAATATCCGAGCCAATCCGAAGCACTGCTTTCCTGGGAGACAAGCCATGAAACAGTTCATCGCGCCGACGATCCTCGGCGTGTCGCTGCTGGCAACCTCAGCCGGCCTGGCGCTCGCCGCCAATGTCCACACGACGACGGGTACGACGGGTCAGCCGAATCAGACGATCGGATCGGCCCAGACTGGCAGCGTCACGCCGGGCCAGTCCGCCAGCGCCCCCGGCTCTGCGTTCAACCCGGATGGCACCGCAGGAACCCACTACGCAGGCACGCAACCCCAGAACTCGAACAATCCGAAGAGCGTGTCGCAATACGACGTGGCCGGCTTCCAGCAGTCGCACAAGCCGAACCCGTAGCCAAACGGGTGGCCCGGGATCCAACGGCGTTGCCAGCCGAACGGCTTCGCCGCGATCCCATGCGAGGTCGCGGTGAAGCCTGCGGTGTCAGGCAAGGCGGGACATGAAATGGAGCGGATCGGCGCGGCAAGCGCGGCGCCGGAGATCCGAGATGATTGGCGACCCCGGCAGGATTGCGATTGTTCAGTGATTTCAAGCCGCTGCCCTTCCCAAACCGGAATTGCAGACCCGAGGGGAATCAAGGCTTTCGGCGTCGTTTTCCCAAACCTATAGTCGCTCCCATGTCACCCTCCCCCGCCGAGATCCGCACCATCATAAAGGGCCTCGCCCTAGCGATAGGCGTGGCCGTTGCGTATGGCGGTCATTGGATGGGGTGGTGGTGAGCCAGAAAGAAATCGGCCCGGAAATTTCTGGAGAAAGAAACGGCCCCGAGGGTTGGATCTCGGAGCCGCTTAAGGTTGCTAGCGTTTCTCGGGGCCCTGTTAGTGCCATCCCGATCTAGCAACAGGCTCACACCGGAGCGTGAGCGATAGGATCGACGCGGGCCGGGCTTGATACCGGCTGGTGCCACATTGCCCTCTCTCGGCGGGGCTGCTCATGGGGTGGGGGCACCGTGGCCGCCCCCAACTGCGCGCTTCCTTCAGCGCCGCCGCGTCGCCCTCGATTCTACCCCATGCCGATTCGCGTGTGAATCCCTGCTATGGTGGGAGGACTGGAGGATGCGACATGGCCGAAGAGCGCAAGGAAGACATCACGATCCGACTGGCTCTTGCGGCGCTGGACACCGAAGACGTGGATCCGGCCGAGCTGGAAGCGCTTTTGCGCGAAGCGATCACGACGATTGAAACGCTGCGCGTGCTCGTGGGCATACGCGAAGAGATCGAGCTCGAGGATATCGAGCCTGAGGGGAACGTTTGACCACCGAGCAACTAACCCTGCGCCGTGAGTCCGAGCACATCTATCGAGTATGGCTCGGCGAGAAGCGCGTCGGGTCCATCACCGGACAGGAAGTCGGCGGCCGGAGCTATTGGACGTGGTCGGTAACGGCCATGTTGCCCACCCCTCCTACCTACACCGGCGGCTCGGCGGATACGCGCGAGGAAGCCATGAGCGGCTTCAGGGCGACGTTCGAGAGGATACTAGCCGGGCCGCACCATTGGATGCCGGAGCCCGCGAAATGGACGCCGGGTCTGGGAAATGGCTGGGTTGACCCCAGCTATCTGAATGGCGCCTCAAAGAGCAGGTAGGCCATCAGCCACCACAACCCGATCGACGTTGCGATCAGCCCGACATAGACGGATCCCCGCACAATGGCGGTCCCAACACGATGTGACATTGCCGTAGCCCCATTGTGCCCCAAGTCACTTCGTGATGATGACGTTAGGTCAGGCGACACTCAATGGCGGCCGTGCAACACTTCGAGCCTGTTTGGATCTGGGAGAGGCCGGGAAGCCGTCCCGCCATCGGCAGCGTCCGTGCCGCGGCAGAATGGCTGTTGTTCTTCTGGCCGGAGGCGTTCACAGACGGGAAGGCAGACGTCGCGGCCGCGAGAGAGGCGTCGGGTCGCCGCCGAGGAGGCTGGCATCTAGGCGGGCGCAATCGAGAAGCCTCCGGAACGGCCGAAGCGAAAGCGGATCTGGGTGAGAGCGCTCACCTTGTCGAGGACGGCGCCAAGGCCACCATCGTTCTTGATCATGACGTCGATGGGGAAGTCAATGACCTCCGAGGAGTGATTTGCAGGCGATCCCGCCCCGGAAGGGGACTTGTGATATAAGCAGTTTCAATACCTTAGAAAAAGTGCGGAGAAAACGCCTCCATTCAATGCATTGAGGTTTTCGGCTTGCGCCCCGCACCTCGATTATCTGAACCATCTTCTCTGAATCGAGTTTTCTCCCGATGCCCGAGTCAATCTCCGTCCAGTTGCAGTCTTGCGGGCTCAGATAGGCTGATCCAACCGCTACGTTCCTGCGTACTAGTTGGCATCACAGCGTCTGACTGGAGTGAGGCGATGTACAGCAGCAAGCTGAGACTGGTGGTTTTCGTGATACTGACTCTGTCGTCCATAATGCCTGCGTCGGCCGGCCAGTTTTCCCTGGAGCGCTACTTCGCCGGCAAGACATCGGCGATTGGCAGCTTCAGCGCCATCAACGGCGTAAAACGCGACTTCACCGTCGATCTTCACGGCACGTGGAACGGCCACACGCTGATACTGGTCGAGGACTTCGTCTATTCGGATGGTGAGCGAGACCACAAGACTTGGCGCTTCCGTAAGGTCGCTCCGAACCAGTATCGCGGCACCCGCGAGGATGTCGTCGGCGACACGCTGGTGACCATCACCGGCAACACGGCGCGCTTCACCTATCTCGTCGACCTCGACGCGGCACGAAAGCGCAATCGCGTCCGCTTCCACGACACGATGACGCTGCAGGACAGCGGCCGGCTGATCAACAACGCCACGATCACCAAGTTTGGCATTCCCGTCGCCAAGACCCGGGTCGAGTTCAGCCGTTGAAGCAACGCGGCCGCCCGGACGACCCCGTCGGCCATCGCCAACGAATGTGGGAGAGGATCATGACGGCCTATCTCGAAAAGCTACTGTCGATTGCCGCCTTTGCGGCTGGGTTTCCGGCGGCGGCAAGCGCAGCGGAACTCAGTGGGCCCGAAATCAAGGCGCTGATCGGGGGCGAAAAGGTTCGCCTAAGCACGCCGTTCGGCATCGCGCTGCCGCTCGAATATCGCAAGGATGGCGTGGTCCTCGGCGATGTCTCCGGCTTCTCGGCGGCGCGCATGCTGGCGCCCAGCGAAAAGGGACGGTGGTGGATCGCCGGAAATTCGCTCTGCCAGAAATGGCCGACCTGGTATGATGGCCGCCAGTTTTGCTTCAAGGTAACCTCGCTGGGCGGCAGCAAAATCACCTGGCTGCGCGACGACGGCGCTTCCGGCACCGCCCGGATCGGGCCCTAGTGGCGCGCGACGAGGCATCGGATCCGGGACGGCCCGGACGGGCGGCGCTTCTCGCCTATGCCTTGCCGGCGGTGCCGCTGGCGGCGATCGCGCTGCCGCTCTATGTAATCGTGCCGACCTTCTACGCCGACCATCTCGGGATCCCGCTCGAGGCGATCGGCACGGTGCTGCTCATGATCCGCCTGGTCGACGCCGCCAGCGATCCCGTGATCGGCTGGCTGTCGGATCGGGTGTCACCGAAGGCTGGGCGAAGGCGGACCGTTTTTCTCCTGTCGCTGCCGCTCACGGCCCTGTCGGCCTTCATGGTGTTCTGGCCGCCGGGCACGGCCGGAACCGGCTACCTCGCCTTCTGGGGCATCCTGCTCTCGATCGGCTATACGGCGACGCTGCTGCCCTATACCGCCTGGGGCGCCGAGCTTTCGACCGACTATCGCGGCCGTTCGATCGTCTCGGCCTATCGCGAGGGCGCGACGCTGGTCGGCACACTGATCGCGATCGTCCTGCCTTTCGCCGTCGGCATGGACCGGATCGACGGCTTTCACGGATTGGCGGCGGTCGCCGGGCTCGTTCTCGTCGCCGTTCCCGCCTTCGGGCTGGTGGCGGCCTGCGCCGTGCCGGAGCCGGCCAACCGCTCGATATCGCGGCTCTCGCTTTTCGACAGCCTGCGCCATCTCGTCCGCAACAGGCCCTTTATCCGCTTGGTCGCCGCCTTTCTCCTGAACGGCTTCGCCAATGCGATACCCGCGACGCTGTTCCTCTATTTCGTGTCCGAGCGGCTGGCGGCGGAAGCGCTGCGCGGGCCGCTGCTCTTCCTCTATTTTCTCTGCGGCATCCTGGGCGTCCCGATCGCCGTCTGGGTCTCCGCCAGGGCCGGCAAGCATCGCAGCTGGTGCGGGGCGATGATCCTTGCTTGCGTCGTCTTCTTCTTTTCCGGCCTCCTCGGCTCCGGCGACGTTGCCGCCTTCGCCGTCATCTGCGCGCTGACCGGCGTGCTGCTCGGCTTCGATCTCGCGCTTCCGCCGGCGATCCAGGCCGATGTCATCGATTGCGACACGGCGCTCTCCGGCGAACAGCGCACCGGCGTCTATTTCGCCGCCTGGGGCCTCGCCACCAAGCTGTCGCTGGCGCTGGGCGTCGGCCTCGTCTTTCCCGTGCTCGCCTGGTCGGGCTTCGTGCCGGGAAGCGAGGACGCCGTGCCGGAATTCGCGCTCGATACGCTGGCGATGCTCTATGCGTGGCTGCCGATCCTGCCGAAGCTCGCGGCGATCGCCATCATGTGGAACTTCCCGCTCGGCCAGGAGGCGCAGGTCGCGCTGCGCGGCCGCATCGAGCAGGCCGCCCGGAAGCCGGGCGCCGCCTGATCAGCCGCCGCTTCGGGCCGCGATCCATGTCGTGACGAAATAGCCGGAGGTGGCGGCGAGGCTAGTCAGGAAGGTGCCCCAGGCGATGTCCACGAGGCTGAGCGACAGCGACCAGTTCTTCAGCGTCGCCAGATTGGTCATGTCATAGGTGCCGTAGGCGACAAGCCCAAGCACGGCCCCTCCGACGAGCGCGGTGACGACGCTGCCGCCGCTCACGGCGGGCAGGACGGCGAGATAGACCACGCCGGCGACATAGACGAGATAAAACAGCCCCGCCGCGACAGAGTTCGGCTGGTCGAGCAGTATCTCGCCCATCCGGCTGCGATAGAAGCGCGACGTCATCGTCGAGAGCCAGATGAAATCGACTCCGAAGAAGACGATGGCGGTGGCGAGGTAGGGGACGGCGTAGGTCTGGAACATCATCGATCTCTGCATCGCTTGGCGCGCGCCGCTCCCTCAAATTCCGAGAAGAGGCTGGATGGCCCGCAAGATCCAGCTGCGGAAGCGCAGCGGCGCGTCGGTGACGGCGAGGCAGATGCAGTCCTCGCCCGGCGTCGCGACCGGCTGGTGCGTCAGGCTGGCATCGGCATCCTCGATATCGCCGCGGGCGAACAAATCGTTGCCATCGGCGAAGCTGCCGGAAAGCACGAGCGTCAGTTCGCGCCCGCCATGGCCGTGCTCGGGCACCGGCTTGCCGGCCGGGATCCGCAGCAGGCGCACCTGAGTCTCGTTGTCGGCGGTCGGAATTCGGATCTGCGAGGCGCCACGGCCGAGCGAGCGCCAGCGCAGCGTCTCGACGTCGCGGCCGAGATAGGATCGAAGCGGCTCCGGCAGTCCGCCGGCGCGCCGGGCGGCCGGCGCAGCGGGCGCCGCCGACGGCGGCGTCGGAGACGACTTTGCGATGCGGCGGCGCACGGCCTCCCAGGACGCATCCGTCCCGGGCGCGGCGGCGTCGGAACTTTCGAGCAGTTCTCCGCCTATGCCCTCGGCGAACGCCAGGCGCTGCCGGCAGGCGGGGCAAAGCGCCAGATGCGTCGCCACGGCCAGGCTCCAGCCTTCGGCTAGGCTGCCGGCGGCGTAGCTGACCAGCAGATCGTCGCTCAGATGATGGCGGATCGTCACGACGTTTCTCCCTTCCGATCGAGCGCGGCGCGCAGCTTGCTGAAGGCAAGGCGCAGTCGCGACTTGACGGTACCGAGCGGCATGTTGAGGCGGGCTGCGATGGCACTGTGCGAATTGTCCTCGAAGAAGGCGAGCCTCAGTAGCGCCACCTGCTCTTCCGGCAGGGTCGCCATCGCCTGATGCAACTGGACGGATACTTCCTGCGCCTCGAACATCTCATCGGCCGGCGCGACATCGTCCGGCACGAAGGCAGGATCATTCGGATCGAATTCTGGGCGCTTGTCGCGCCGGAACGCGTCGATGCGCAAATTGCGGGCGATGGTGAAGATCCATGTCGAGGCCGCGCCCTTGGCCGGATCGAAGCGGTCCGCCTTGTTCCAGACGGCGATCATGGTTTCCTGCATCAGTTCCTCGGCCGAATGGCTGTCGCCGGCCTGCCGCGCCATGAAAGCCCTCACGCGCGGGGCGAAGTACCGAAACAGCACCTCGAACGCCTCGAGATCGCGCCGCTCGCCGACCGCGACCAGCAGCGCTGCCAGATCCGGCTTTGCCTCGTTCTCTGTCGTACGGCGCATTTCAACCCTTCCCCACCCGCGATGCGGAGGCCCGGCTCGCCGCAGCGGCGCCGCTGCCACGAATTTCTTTTGCCACGCGGGTGCGGCGATTGGAATGTGCGTGTTCATGCTGGATATACGCTGCCCGGCAGCAGGCGGATCATCGTCGCCAGTTTTTTCGCTGCCGATGGATCCGGGGCGCGTTTCCTTCCGTATCACCACCATCAAGCAAATAGGCGCGGAAAGGCAGAACGTGCGAGTTGAAGCCAAGGGCCACCGATCAGCTGGGCGCAGCGTCGCCGTGGTCGGTTCGGGAATATCCGGCCTGTCCGCCGCATGGCTGCTGAGCCAGACGATGCGCGTTACGCTCTATGAGAGTGAAGCGCGGCTTGGCGGCCACTCCAATACCGTAGAGGCGCCGACCGCCAGAGGCCCGATCGCCGTTGACACCGGCTTCATCGTCTACAATGAGCGCAACTACCCGAACCTCGTGGCTCTGTTCGAGGAGATCGGAGTCCAGACGTCGACATCGGAAATGTCGTTCGCGGCCTCGCTCGACGGCGGCAAGCTCGAATATTCCGGCTCCGGCCTGAACGGGCTGATGGGCCAGCGCGGCAATGTCGTGCGGCCGCGTTTCTGGCGGATGATCCGCGATATCTTGCGCTTCTACCGCGAGGCGCCCGATCTCCTTCGGCGCAGCGATCTCGAAGGGATGACGCTAGGCGAGTATCTCGACAGGAACCGCTATGCGGCGGCCTTCGTCGAAGACCATCTTCTGCCGATGGGGGCCGCTATCTGGTCCATGACGGCGCGCGAGATGAGCAACTATCCGCTGCAGGCCTTCGTCCGCTTCTTTGCGAGCCACGGCCTGCTCAACCTCGTCGACCGGCCGATCTGGCGGACCGTGCAGGGCGGCAGCCGCGAATATGTCCGGCGCCTCAGCGCCAGCTTCACGGAGGGCGTCCGCCTCAAGACCCCGGTCGCCCGGATTGCGCGCGAGGACGGCGGCGTCGTCATCACCGATGCTTCGGGCCATGCAGACCGCTTCACCGATGTCGTGATCGCCACCCATGCCGACCAGGCGCTTCGCCTTCTGGGCGATGCGGACGGGCAGGAACGGTCCGTCCTCGGCGCCTTCCGCTATACTGACAACTTGGCTGTGCTGCATTCCGACGACCGCTTGATGCCGAGGCGGAAGCGCGTCTGGTCGAGCTGGAACTATATCGGCGAGCGCCAGAACGACGGGTCGCAGCCGCTCTGCGTCACCTACTGGATGAACCGCCTGCAGAATCTCGACCACCGGCATCCGCTGTTCGTGACGCTCAATCCGACGCGCGACATCGACCCGGCCAAGAGGATCGAAAGCTTCCGGTATACCCATCCGCTGTTCGACCAGCCGGCGCTCGACGCGCAGAAGCAGCTCTGGCGGCTGCAGGGCCGGCGAAACACCTGGTTCTGCGGCGCCTATTTCGGCTACGGATTCCACGAAGACGGACTGCAGTCCGGTCTGGCGGCGGCAGAAGATCTCGCCGATGTCCGCCGCCCCTGGAAGGTCGGCGATGAATCCGGCCGCATCACGCTGGCGCCGCTCCGCGAGGCAGCCGAATGAGCGGTCAATCCGCCCTTTTCCTCGGCGACGTCATGCATGCCCGGCTCAGGCCGCGCCGTCACAAGCTGCACTATCGCGTCTTCTCGCTGCTGCTCGACCTCGACGAACTGCCGGCAATCAGCGCTAGCTCGCGCCTGTTCGGCCACAATCGCCGCGCGTTGCTCAGCTTCTGGGACAAGGACCATGGCGATGGTACCGCCGGCTCGCTGCGCGCCTGGATTGAGGCCCGGTTGATCGAGGCCGGGTGCCACGAGGCCGGCATGAGCCTCCGCGTGCTCTGCTATCCACGCATTTTCGGCTACGCCTTCAATCCGCTCACCGTTTATTTCTGCTACGCGCCGGGCGGCGCGTTGCGCGCCATCCTCTACGAGGTCTGCAACACCTTCGGCGAGCGCCACACCTATGTCATCGCCGTCGCCAATGACGCGACACGCTCGGTTCGCCATGGCTGCGCCAAGGAACTCTACGTCTCGCCCTTCCTGCCGATGGCCTGCTTCTATCGCTTCGATATCGAGCCCCCCGGCGAGGCCATCCGGGTGCGGATCGACGAATCGGATGCCGAAGGGCCCGTGCTCGTCGCCTCCTTCACCGGCAAGCGCCAGCCGATGACGGACCGAAACCTGCTCCGCGCCTGGCTGCGCCATCCGCTGATGACGCTTAAGGTCACGGCGGGAATTCACTGGGAGGCACTGCGCATCTGGCGCAAGGGCGTTCCCGTCCATCGGCATCAGGCCGCCACGAGCCCTGTTGCCATCACCATCGTCACGACCGGATTAAAGGATGCGGGAACCCATGAGCCACGTTGAAGAGAAAGCGGTCCCGGCCGGAGCCTTTCTCACCCCGCTCTGGTCGCATGTCTTTCGCGGTTGGGCCGACCGGATCGTCGCGGGACAGCTGACGATCCAGTTTCCCGACGGCACCAGCCATGTCGTTCGCGGCCCCCTGCCCGGCCCCTGCGCCAATCTGAATCTGCGCAACGGCAGACTGCTATGGCGTATGGCCGGCGGTGGCAGTCTTGGCCTGGCGCGAGGCTACATTGAGGGCGACTGGGACACGACTGATCTCAGCGCGCTGCTGGAACTCGGGCTGGTTAACGAGCAAGCGCTGCATTCGCTGCTCGATGCGCCGGGCCTTGGCCGGCTGCTGGCCTATCTCCGGCATCGCCGCCGCGCCAACACCCGCGCCGGCAGCAAGCGCAACATCGCCTTCCACTATGACCTCGGCAATGATTTCTACCGTGAATGGCTCGATGAGACGATGACCTATTCGTCGGCGATCTTTGCTCATCCCGAGCAGTCGCTCGCAGAGGCGCAGCTCGAGAAATACGCCCGCGTCGTACGGGAACTTGGCCTTGGCGCCGACGACCACGTTCTGGAGATCGGCTGCGGCTGGGGCGGGTTCGCAGAGTTCGCGGCGCGCGAAACCGGATGCCGGATCACCTGCCTGACTCTGTCGCGCGAGCAAGCGAGATTTGCTAGGGATCGGATCGCGGCGGCAGGCCTCGCCGAGCGGGTCGAGATCCGGCTCGAGGACTATCGTGACTGCGCGGGCCAGTTCGACAAGATCGTCTCGATCGAGATGTTCGAGGCGGTCGGAGAGGAGAACTGGCCGACCTATTTCACGGCCCTGCGCACGCTGCTGAGGCCGGGCGGCCGCGCCCTGCTGCAGGTCATCACCATCGCCGAGGCCAGCTTCGAGGAATACCGCCGCAAGGCCGATTTCATTCAGACCTACATCTTCCCGGGCGGTATGCTGCCCTCCCGCACGGCCTTTGCGGCGGCGGCCTCGGCGCAAAAGCTCCACCTTGTCAGTTCGCAATTCTTCGGCCGCGACTACGAGAAGACGCTTCAGATCTGGGACACAACCTTCTCGGCAGCTTGGCATCGCATCCAGGCGCATGGCTTCGACGCGCGGTTCCGGCGCATGTGGCACTACTACCTGCAATACTGCGCCATCGGCTTTCGCGCCGGTAAGATCGACGTTGGGCAGTTTCTCCTTCAACGTCCGGGCTAGTCGGTGAAATTGGAGAAGAAAATCCATTTCTATCGGACGGCTAGAGCGCACAGGTTGAAAATAGTTGAGAGTGCGGCCGAAGCTCGCGAGTTCCGATGCTCGACACTTGCGAGGCTATTGGAACGCATGTCGCGACCACACGAATGGTTGGAAAGACCCATCGCTGAAGCGCGAGTTCGGAAGGAACGTCATGCGGAGCGCTGAATGGACTGCTGGTCTTCAGGAGCGGGGCGAGCGGTTGGCTTGGGTAACCGGAGCCGGGACCGGAATCGGTCGCGCGCTGGCGCGTCGCCTGGCCAGCGAGGGCTGGTATGTCGCTGTCAGCGCACGAACGGTTCGGCATCTGGAGTCTCTCGCTGCCGAGAATAGAAATCGGATTCATCCATTTCCACTCGACGTGACGGACGCCGGAGCGGCTGCAAATACCGTCGACCGGATTGAGGCGCAGCTTGGGCGACTAGACTTGGTCGTCCTGAATGCTGGCACCTATCGCCGCGACGGAGCCGCTGAGTTCGACGCTGCCGCGTTTCGTGCCATTGTCGACGTCAACCTCATGGGGACTGTCAACTGTCTGGCTCCCCTCCTGCCGCGGATGCTGGAGCGTCAGGAGGGTCAGATAGCCGTGGTCTCTTCGGTCGCCGGATACATCGGCTTGCCGGGCGCTGCCGCCTATGGCGCGACGAAGTCGGCCCTCATGAACATGTGCGAGGCGCTCTACCCGCAACTGGCAGCCAGCCACGTCTATCTAAGCGTCATCAATCCGGGGTTCGTGGATACGCCGTTGACGCAAAAGAACGATTTTCCCATGCCTTTCTTGATCTCCACCGAGGAAGCTGTCGATCGAATTATGGCGGGACTGCAGTCAAGGCGCTTCGAGATAGCCTTTCCTCGCCGGATGGTGCTCTTGCTGAAACTGCTTGCCCTCTTGCCGGCTCCCCTGATTTTCGCGATTACCCGGCGACTCATACGCTGACGGAAGGTGGACTCCAGTAGCAGGTCGAATCAGAATTGTAATTTTACCTCACTCTGTTGCAGAATTCGATGTCGCGACGAATGGCTTCATGCCGGTGTATGCTAAAGGACCCGTGGACAATACAGCCGACGATCACCTGGAAACGCAATTCATTACTATATAATTGACGACAGCCATGTGACTTTAAGCCACCATTATTACTTTCGACCGCTTTCATATACAGCCAAAATTATCCAACATCTCGGGTCAGAGAGCGAATCTCTGGATCAATCTCTACGTTCGATCTGGACCATTTCGCTGCAATACAAAAATGGGCGGCGCCCGAACCACTTGGCCGCCGCCCACGACACGTTAAGCCTACTTCGGGAGGAGAACGGCGTTAACGACGTGGATGACACCGTTCGACTGCTCGACGTCTGGAACAGTAACCTGCGCGGCCCCACCTGACTCATCGATTATGTAGACACGCTTGCCTTTCAGCTCGGCCGTAAGCGCATCGCCGCTCACCGTATTCATATTATACTTTCCGCCGTTCTTCTTGATCTTGCGCACCAAGTCCTCGGCGGTGACTTTCCCGGCCACGACATGCGCAGTCAGGATCTTCGTCAGCTGGTCCTTGTTCTCCGGCTTCAGAAGCGTCTCGACGGTTCCCTTCGGCAACTTGTCGAAGGCCTTGTTGGTCGGTGCGAACACAGTGAAGGGGCCAGGGCCTTCAAGCGTCTTCACGAGATCGGCCGCCTTCACCGCAGCGACGAGGGTCGTGTGGTCCTTCGAATTGACCGCGTTCTCCACGATGTTCTTGCTGGCGTACATCGGCGCGCCGCCCACCATCGGATTGGACGCGTAGGCAGCCCCCGACATCGCAAGGGCGATCGAAAACACGGCCGCTTTGAACAACTTCATAGTCAAATGTCCTCCAAGTTGCGCAGTTTGTCTCGCAGTGCCTTCTACGAGAGGAGCGGCCAACTGGTTTCGCGAAGATGTTGAGTTGAGCAACCGCTCGCCGCCAGGGTGCACGTCGGAGCGACTGGACGTCGCGGGCGCCTGAATGGCGGCTGCTAGGCCCGGCCCAAACCTCGGATCTTCGGCGACCAGCCAGGCAGACAGGTTAAGCTCGGCCCCCTCCGCCCGATTGAGGATTGGACCGCCGTCAGTTCAGTGGGATCGCCCGATATGATTCAAGACTTCAAGCCCGCCGCGGTCCGGGATGGGAGTGGCAAGATCGGCAACATTACCGATGTCGAGCTCGCAGCTGAATGGTTGGCTCGCTTGCTTTTGGCCAAATTGGCATTCGAACAGCGCCAGCCATTTTTAGGCCTGTATCGCATGCCTCCTATCGGCAGATGACCAGGCAGGTCCTGTAAACGGGCCCTTTCCGGGTGCGTAGAAGGTTGCCAATTCCTACTTACGCTCCCCGAGACCCCGCGAGCGAATACCCGCCGACATCCAGGAAGCCGGTCACAGTCGAAGCGCCGCTTGGCTCAGTGCAGGGTCCAGCGCAGCAGCCCGACGTCATATCCAAGGGGCTTCACCTTGGCCTGCGGCATTCCTCGAACCTCCGCGGATGGCTTGGCAGCACGCGTCAGGATCCAGAGGTAACGGCCGGACGTTGGCCTGCTGCCGGTTTCGTGGACACCGAGATAAGGTGTTTGACGGAACTGGAGAGTGTGAATGCAACGAAGGAAGTTCAGCCGCGAGTTCAAGCTTGAGGCGGTGAGGTTGGTGAAGGATCGGGGCGTTGCTGGGCACCAGCCAATTCGAGGAGCATCACTAAAGATCCGCGATCCATCGCAAAAATTCAGAATTACCTTGCTTCAGACACATTCCACCCTTAGGTTTGCAAAATCGAACATGCGCAGAGCTCTGTTCTGGCTGATAAAGCCACAACGATTTTTCCTCACATCTTCGGTATTTGTGGCGCACCGCTCCGCGGGGCGACCTGTTATACACTCGATCCTGAAAGGGAAATCGTATGTCTATTGGAACAGTCAAGTTCTTCAACGAAACCAAAGGTTTCGGCTTTATCCAGCCGGATAATGGCAGCACCGACATCTTCGTCCATATCTCGGCCGTCGAACGATCTGGGATGTCGACGCTTCGTGAGGGCCAGAAGGTCAGCTACGACTCCGTCCCCGACAAGCGCAACGGTAAGTTCTCGGCTGAAAATCTTCAGGCCGCCTAACTAAGCGAACTTGAGCGGTGACCACGGATGTACTGGCACCACGCTCGTTCGCTAGAGAAGGTCGGGCTTTGCCCGGCCTTTTTTTTATTTCAGGAGCCCCCGTGAAAACGCAACTGATGAAGCCCCCCCTAGCGCCAACAGAAAGCCGACTCAACGACGCTGGCAGCTCATGAGATTATTGAGCGCTATCAGGCGTTGACCGCAGCTAAAACAGAGCGTCTTCGTGCGCAGAGATTGGCCTATCAAGCAGCGTATCCTGAAGCTGCCAAAGCAACCCGCAAGTCCCGATCGAAGCCATAACTCAATTCCGACGATCCGAACGCAACCTCCCCGTCAGAACCGGAAACAAACAAATATTCCCGTATAGGTCCACAATTGGTAACTCGGTATGCATCCCGATAAGTAGCCCGCCCTCACGGCGACTTCAAAGTGCGCCGGGCACCGGCAGTAGCCCGGCTGCGAGAAACGCCCGGCCGATCACCCCCCAGAGATAGACGCTCAGCGCGATCAGCGCCGTCCAGACGAGCGCACGCTGGATAGCCCTCCGCCAAGCCTTGCTACCCATCATCCTTCACGCCCCGCACCTCGATCTAGAGCTTCAGTGCCTTGATCGCGGCCTCGAGCTACCACCGCGCTCCGCGCAGCCGAACATCGGCCGGGTTCTGGAACTCGACTTGAGCAGGGCCTCTCGTACCTCGACCTGCAGCTTGTCGGGATCTCAGCGCTCGAAGGCTCCACTGATCTCAGCAGTCTCGGATGCTTTGTCATAGGCACAGGCAATGAGACGATCAGTCGACGTCCCAGCCTCAACTCCAAACAGCACCGCAAAGCTGTAGGATTCGGAGCCATACGGATCCACCTGGATCCTTCTAACCTCAAGCACTCCATCGGAAGCGCGCAGACATGCCTTCTCGACGTCCTGCTGTAACTCCTCCCAAGCATCAGAGCTCGATGCCCGAACCGGGTGATTTCCGGTCCCCAAGACGAAGGGTAGACTGGCGAGAACGGTCGCGAGGCAGCGCGGGAACTTGGGCACGAGTAGCATTCAACATCCTCCTTCGGGGCAATCCGAGATCGAAGGGTGGTGATCGAGCTCAGAAATCCGACCACGAAATAGCCCGGCCCGTCCGAGGACAGAGCCGAGCCAGTTCATTCGAAATTACTTGCAGTCGCAGACTGCTGTGCCGGCCCCGTCATATTTATGCTTTGGCGTATCGCCCCGATAATCGCTTCTGTAGCTCGGGAATTTGGCCTCCTCATAGATGATCAACTTGCACGAGCCTGCAATCTTGCTCGATTTTAGATTATTGAGCCAGCTCGGGTCGTTGAACGCGCGGTATTCCTTTTCAAGGCCAGACGTTCCGTTGTTATGAAAAAATACCACATCATTGGGCTGGATGACCCCTGCTGCGCCCTGGTAGTTTGGCTGCGAGTAGATCATGCACTGCGCGAAGGCCGCCGTTGACATCATCGTCAGCGAAACGGTCGCAACAGCCGTACGAATGAACCTGCTCATATATATTCCCCCAGAAGGCCTGCCATCGAGCAGGCGCTTAACAGTTGACGTTAACGAGAGGAAGCTCGCATGTTCAACCTGAACGAGAAATGAACAGTCGAAACGAAGATGCGGGACGTGCTGGTCTGGATGCGCGGGCGGGACTTCCCGATCTCAATGCCGTCGCAGCGGCTGAAATGCCCCGCCTGCGGCTGCCGCCAGATCAGCGTGATGTTCGACGTGCCGCCCCAGCGGGCGCGGACGTAGCCCCCCCAATCAAGGGATGCGAATCGCAACCTCAACGTGATAAAGCTATTGTCAACATGTATTCTCCAGATGGGTCAGGAACCTATGCTGTGACCACCACCGAAAGACGCCCAGACTACCGAAAGGTAAAGTCCGAGGCCCGCGCGATACTCGAACGATTTGGAATTCAGAACCCGCCTGTAAACCCTGTCGACATTGCGCGGCAGATGGGCATCGAAGTCGTATTCGTCACGTTCAACAAAGGATTTGAGAACGTGTCGGGCTTTTTCGATTGCGAGGACAACTCCATCTACGTCAATCAGGACGAATACCCACTTCGACAGACCTTCACTGTTGCGCACGAGCTAGGTCACAGCGTCCTGCATGCAGAGTGGGCTCGTTCGGCTGAGTATCGAATGCTTATGAGAGATGGTGACTACACTGGCAACGAGCCACACGAGAAAGAGGCGAACGCCTTCGCGGCCAATCTGCTCGTTCCTCGCTTCATGCTGGACAGATACTGGAATTCGATGCCGCTAGAGGGCCTGTCGCGGCTATTCGCCGTCTCGGTGCCCGTCATCAAGAATAGGCTCGCGTTCGAATATGGCATCTGACCGCTCGGCGGCTAAGGACGCCATTCAGGACAAGAGCAAGGACGACCCGGAATTAAACGCGGCGATCTCCTCGGGGCATGATCTTCAACTCAAGCTGACCCAAGAGGAGAACCGTCATGCGGAAAAAATGCACCTCGCCAACATTGGTTGGCTCGGCAGAGCTTTCGGCGGAGAACAGTCGGCGCCAACGTATATTGCCTTCCTGGCTATGGTGATAGGACTAGGTGGCACTGCCTATTGCTGGCTTCAGGCCACCGGAACACCCGCGTCTCCTGTTGCGCCAGAGCAGGCAGAGTTCTGGTCCAAACAGGCAGAGCGCGCGCTTTCGTTTGGCGCCGCGGCTCTAGCCTTCATTTTCGGACGCGGCGCAAAATAAGCCGCGTCACGGCCCCCTATGCGGGAACCAGCTCCAGATCCGCATGAGCGCGTCGATCAGCAGCGGCAGCCCGATCAAAAGGCCGATGATCGCCCCGCCGACGATGCCGACGACCTTGCCGACCGTTCCGAAGCTGATCATCACGCGGATGAGCTTCTGCAGGAACTCGACCTCGTCCGGCTGCAACGCCTCCAGCATGCGGCGCGTCTCCTCGGGCAGGTCGCCGTAGCGCTCGGCGGCGGGCTCGTATTCCGGCTGCTTCATCGCCGCCCCTTCCACAGCTCGATCATCACTTGGTCATAAGCCCCGACCGCGCCGGCATGCTTGACATTGCAGACGCCGAAGGCGTCGATCGCCCGGTTGGCCATCACCTGCGGATTGCGGCTCGGCGCCGGCGGCGCGCAGGGCTCGCGGATCTCAGGGGCCAGAGGAGGAACGAAGACCGCCGGCGGCGGCCGCCCGGTCGATCCGCTCGCGCAGCCGGCCAAACTCGTCATCGCTATAGCGACAGACAGGATCATCCCGGATGAGAGCTTCATCGCCGGCGGCCTCCCTCAGAGAAGCGATGGCTCGGTTGACGCCGATCGCGATTGCGTGGACGCCCGCCGTCAGGCGGGCATTGCGGTCAATGGTTTCCTTGGCGGCGTCGAGGTCAGCGCGCAGCTGCGCCCGCTCGAGGCGGAGCGCCTTGGCCTCTCCGAAGGCGTCTGTGACGCGGTATCCGGCATAGGCGCCGACGGCGCAGCCGATCGCCGCGGCGACGGCAATGCCCTTCAGGCCGAAGACGGCGGGGATCATTTCAGCCCCGATACGCAGAGCTCGCCCTCGCCGATCCGACGGGCGTCGCCCATCTCGCGGCGATTCACGAGGCCGATGAAGACACGGCCACTGGCCTTGTTGAACGCGGTCGCGGCGTTGCAGCTATCGACAAAGCGACCCGCTGCGCCGAGCCTCGCGGCGGTGGACCGGCAGGCGGCGCCGGTGCCGATGTTGTAGGCGAGCGAGTTCATCATCGCGCGCCAGGAGAGCGGCTTGCCGGCAAAGCCGGGGACGCAAGCGACGAGCTGGCCGCGGAACTCACCCATACGCCGAACCAGCCGCCGGTCGCAGCCGGCCGGGGTTTCCTGCATTCCCGGTTTCACGCCCTTGGTGTCGCCATCGCAGATCGTCCAGGGCGCGCCGCCGGTGGCCGGATCCGGATAGGCGCGGAGCTCCCGCCCCTCCCAGGGCTTGACGAGGAACTGCGCGGCGAGCGCGACGTCGTCCGGCACGCGCTCGCCGGACATCGTGACAAGTCCGCCGACGGCGACGGCGAGAACAGCCGCGATCGCTGCTTTGCCGCGCTTGCTCGGAGCGAGCTTAGGCATCTGTGATCCCTTTCTGTGCGAGGAGACGAGCGACGAAAGCGGCCGCGGCAACGATGCCGGACAGAGTCGCGAACACACGGGGCGGAATGGCCTCGACCCCGATCAGGGGAAGCGCGACCTCGACGCCGGACAGCACGCCGGCAAGCAGAAGCAGACGGATCGACCACGCACGGCAAAGCACCGCGCGCCAGTTGGACACGAGCATGTGATGTCTCCAGCAAGATTGCGGATTGCGCCGGCAGGCAGTGCCCACCATCTCTGTATGAATGCCCGGCGCTATCGTGCGCCGTGGATGCCAAGATCGGAAAACCTATGGAGACGCGGCGCTATGCCCTTATGAGGGATGGCAAAGGTTGGGCGTTCGACGGGCCACATGAAGTGAGCCAGACCTATCTCAGCAAGGAAGCGGCCTTCGAGGGAGTGATCGCCGCGATACGCCGGGATCTCGTGCAAGGCGACGCCATCGAGCTGCAGATTATCCAAGGCGCCGAGCCAAGTCAGAACGAACCGCAGCGGCGGCGGTCCCAGTTCTCCGTATCCCTTTGCTAGTGGCCTCGGCCGGCCCGCTCTAGCCCAGCGACGTCACGCTGGCATCTCGATCCGTTTGAGTGGTTGCCATGGGTGGTTCGTCGCTGGGCCACTCGGTGAAGCCCGCCGACGGCATATATTGGCCACTCGGTGGGCTTCATTATCCATATGGGCCGAATGCAGTCCCGCTCTGGCCAGCTGGCAGCGCCCGCGCGTTCCTCTTGAAATCACCGCTAGCTGAATAGGCCGCAGGGAACACGCGTCCGGACGTACCGTTGGGGATGCGTGGCAACGCTCGCTGCCAGGGCAGAGGCGCCACGTGATCCGAGCCCAAGAGACTTGCCCGCCTCCCTCGAGGTGGGCTTTTTTTGCCTGGTCCATTCTGAAGGAATGTTGCCGCAACGGCATGGACACCCGCACCAGGGGGTGTCAGGCTAAGCGCGCAACTAAAACGGGAGGACTGAGAATGAAGAAGACCTATGCCAAGCCGACGCTCGACAAGAGCTCGCTGCTGCAGCAGATCGCGGCGACACCGGCGTGTAGCCCCATAAGCAACTGCGTCTAACCGAACTGGCCCGCCGGCGCTGCCGCGCCCGGCGGGTTTTCTATCCCACAGCCATGATCACATCGGGATCGAGCTCGAGCGCCTCCACCATGGCGACGGTGTCCGGGTCGTCGAAGAAGACGGACTCGACCGGCGCCAGCCAACGGAACTTGGCGAACTCGTTGCCAGGCAGATTGAGCAACGCATCGGCGGCGGCGGCTTTCCCTGCCGCGTTCACCCGCTCGATGATCAGCCACTTTTCAACGCGGCGGCGTGGCGCGGGCGGGATCTCCTCGAGCACGTATCGCACACTCGATCCGTCCCATTCGACGCCAGCGCCTGGCTGCATGCCCTCGGGGATCACGTCCGGCGGCTTCGCCCTGTAGAGGCCAATGGCGGCAAGATCTTCATCCGGCCAGCGGGCGATGTCCCGCCCGTAACGGATGCCGTTAATGCGCTGCGACGGGTCCCAGCGGATGAGATTTCGCGAGAATAAATCAGTCAAGAGCGCACCCACTTCGGAGGGCTATCAATGAAACTGTCGGTCATTGATCGGGAAAAGCCTCAGTCGGAACGGTGAAGCTGGCCGTGTACCGCGCGACGCCTTGCGTCACGCGGAACTCATCGAGCCAGCCATTCAGCTTGTTGGTGGCGTTCGTGGTCCGGGCCGAGGAAAGCGCCCCCAATGTGAGCCCGCCATCCGTCCACGACGTTGCCAGCGAATAGGACTGTTGCAGGGCGCCATTCAAGAATAGACGATTGACCGCCCCTGCTCGGGTCAGAGCCAGATGGTACCAGGTGTTCAAGGCCAGGCTCGAGGATGTCGCCAGGCGCTGGGCCCCAGCCAGGTACACGAGGACTTTGTCGGACTGTATTCCGAAATCCGGCGCAGCATTCTTGCCCGAGGCGTTCATGGAAACGAAGCCCCAGTTCCCCGAGATGAGGGCCCGGCGGCGAAGGAAGAACTCAACCGTATAGTCCCCGGTCAGATCAAACGCGGTTGCGTGATCCGAATATGCGTAGTCACCCGTTCCGTCGAAGGTGGCCGACGCCCCACCAAACATCGACTGCGACGTATCGATCTTCGCGTTGCCCGCGAGGGTGATCGGAAGAGCGTTGTTCGAGCTGTCCGTGAACACCGTGCCATTGTTCGGACCGTCAAAGTGCAGGAGACAACTGACGCTATCGAAGAACGGATCACTGGGCCCGCTAGGGCCGCTGGCCATCAGCATGTGGCCTGAGAAGCCCGGCAGCATTACTTCACGTCCTTGAGCAGGGTGATCACCACCTTGTTGGCGGCGACGCAGTCATAGAAGCCGTAGTCCTCGGCACCGGCGCCCGACGTCACTTCCAGCCCCTTGCCGCCCGGCGTCTTAAAGCCCGAGCCGACACCGAGCGTGAACGCTCCGCTCTGAGCGATCCGGAACCGTCCGGTCTTGTTCGGCACATAGAACGATGGATCGAGCAGCACGGCGTTCGCGGTCAGCGGAATGAGGAAGTTCGTGCCGTCCCTCATATCCCAGGCGACGTTGCCGCCGCTGATCGAGAGCGGCACCTCTTCCATGCCGGCGACGACCGCGTCCGTCGTGATCAGCTTGCCCGAGGTCATGGCGCGATAGACGGCCGCCGAAAGCCCGACCATACCCTCGATCAGGGCGATCGCCACCTCGGCGGCACCGGACAGGCTGATGGCCGACGTCGCGCCTGCACTGTTCGAAAGAACTGTCGTGCGCTGCAGCTGAGTGCCTGACGCCACATAGGTGCCGATGCCGATCTCCCAGCTGGCGCCGTCCTCGATCAGGTACGGGACGACATCACCGTTCGCCACGCCGGCCGCGCCGAAGGTTTGATAATAGCCCCGGATCACGTCGGTCACGGCTGCGCCGAGCGCAATCGTCCCCGTTCCGGTGGTGGCGGTCTTCACCCGCACCCGGTCCTTCACGACAAAAGCCATGATGTATCCCTAGTTGTAGAACTCTTTCCAGACGCCGTCGCGACCGATCCAGCCGAGCGAGACCGGCTTCCAGGTACCGCCGTGATGGGCGAAGATATCGGACGCCTCCCACTCGCCGGAGCGCCGCACATACAGCCCGCCGACCCCGCCGAGCTTTGGCTCGCCGATGACCGGAGGCGCGCCGACCAGCTCGTCGGCCATGAGCACATGCACCTGCCCGAAGGCCGGCTGCCCGAGGACCGGAGCCGCCGCGATCGGCGAGGTCGCAATAAGCTGGTACAGCTGCCCCAGCATGGGCTGGCCGACGACCGGCGCTGCGCCCACGATCCCTATCGCCACGAGAGCATGAACCTGGCCGAGGTCTGGGGAGCCGAGATCGGGAGCCCCGCCGGTGATCCCCATCGCCTCAAGGTCGTGCCCCTGGCTGATCGCAGGCGAGCCGAGATCAGGGGCGCCGCCAATGAGGGCGGTCGCCTCAAGCATGTGAACCTGCCCTAAATCGACGACGCCGATCTGCGGGGCGCCGCCATCCAGCGGCACGACGGTAAGAACGTGCACCTGGCCGACCAGAGGCATGCCGATGTCGGGCGCCGCGCCGACAAGGTCATCGGCTTCGAACTCGAACACGAATCCGAACTCCGGCACGCCGAGATCTGGCCGGCCACCGACAATGCCGTCAACCAGCAGGGCATGCACCTGGCCGAAGTCGGGCGTGCCGATCTCGGCCGACGTAGTCGTGACCGACTCGGCAATCAGAGCATGGGTCTGACCGAGGGCGGGCGTGCCGATCGCGGGCGGCAGGCCGGTCAGGCCATCCGCCGTCAAGCCATAGCCGGCCTCGCCGACGATCGGCGTCCCCATCGTCAGCGCCGCGCCGGTGATCCCGACCGCCTCGAGGAGATGGATCTGGCCGAGGTCGGCGACGCCCGCGCTCGGAGCCTGCCCGTCGATTCCGACGGCGACGAGATGGTGCAGCAGCCCGACCGCGGGCGCGCCGATGTCAGGGCCGGCAGCCGTGAGGGCATCGGCCATCAGGATGTGGGTCTGCGCCAGCGTAGGCGCGCCGAGATCCGGAGCGCCAGCGACGGGCGGGTCGGCGATCAACGCGTGGACCTGCGCGATGGTCGGGCTGCCGACCGTCGGCGTCGTACCGGCAATGCCATCTGCGACCAGGGCGTGACGCTGGCCGACAGAGGGCGTGCCGATGACGGGGGCGCCGCCGGCGATGCCGGTGGCGATCAGGTCATGGCGTTGGCCGACAGCCGGGCTGCCGACGCTCGGCGCGCCTCCGGTGATTCCGCTCGCCACCAGCCCGTGCCGCTGGCCGACGGCCGGCGTGCCCACGACCGGCGCCGCGCCCGACAGAGCGTCGGCCACCAGCACGAAGGCACCGCCCGGCCGCTGACGGCCGAACGGTACGGAACCGAAGGGAGACGAGCCGAACATGGATCAGCTTTCGGTCAGGCGATGCCGGGAAGGCCGATATCGAACGCCGCGAGGGTGAACGGGTTCGGCGCGGTGACGACCTGGCTGTTGTTGACCGAGCCGGCTGCGAGCAAGCGGCTGTTCACCGTGTCTACGACGGCCCAGTGCGTGACCGTGCCGGTCGAGTTGACCGAGCCATCGGTGATCGCGGCCGAGGTCACCTTGCGGCCGCTCGGCGAGCGCGCGGAAGGCGAGCCGAAGGCGGCGCCGGCAGAGAAGGCCTTGCTGCCGAGCGAGTTCGCCGCCGTCGCGGCGGTGTAGGTCGCCGGCTCGGCCGAGCAGATGTTGATCTGATTGGCCTCGGTGTCGAGCACCTGCAGGCCATTGTCGAGAATGCGGTCGTTGAAATAGGGCATGGGAAGGCCTCGCGCTGGGGTTGGAAGATCAAGCCGACGCGAGCGTGGTGCCGCGCGCCACGGCCGCCGCCTCGTCGTCGTGGAAGCTGTCCTCGACCGGACCAACCTCCCCTAGGGCGTAGACGTACCAGCCCTTCGGACCGAGCCAGTCGAGATAGGTCATGGTCTTGCCGGCCTCGATCACCTTGCCGTCGGCATCGAATTTGCCGAGCTGGTAGTGCGACGCCGTCTTCTCGTCATCCAACAGCGCTTCGGTCGCCTTGCCGGTCTTTCTGGCCGGGCCGCGCTCGACGCGCACCTTGCCGCCGATGTCGATCAGGTCTTCGTTGATCCGCGTGACTTCCATGATGGGCTCCTTGCTCAAGCGGGAACTTTCAGCCAGAGCGCGTTGTCAGGCGCCGGGCCGGAGGGGTTGCTGGTGCTGATGGTGATGCTGGTAAGGCCGAGGCCGGCGAGGACGTCGGCGACCGTGGCGCCGGGCGTGCCGTCGTCACCGGCCGGCCCCTGCAGGCTGGTCGGCCCGGCCCAGTCGCCGGAAGCCGCGCTCGCCTTCACGTAGAGCTCGAACGGCGTGACATCCGTCCGCCAGAAGATGAAGCCCTTCGGCGCGGCGTCATTCAGCGCGCGATCGGCGAGCGTGCCGGTGGCGTCGGGCTGGACGCCCCTGCCCGCCTCGATCGCGGCGATGATCGCGGTCAGCCGTGCGTTGATCTCGACCGCGGAATGCCATCCAACGCCGGTACGCAGGATCTGATAGCCGGCCTCACCGGTGAGCATCGGTCCCGGCCACGGCTTTTCCAGCGTCAGGCCTGTGTTGCTCTCGACGGTCGCGATGACGGCCCAGGTCGCGCCTTGGATCAGCGTGTCGCCGGGCTTCACCTGGCTCAGGAACGCCGTCAGCGCGCCAGCAACGGCCAGGCCGCCGGCCGCGAGCGAAATCGTGCCGGCGGCATAGGTGCTGTCAGCCATGGGCGAACTCCTCGAGGGCCGCGGCGATGGCCGCAGGATGCGTGGCGGCGCGGATCGCGGCCTGCGCCGCCTGGCGCCGGGCCTCGACCGTGGCGATCGCCTCGGCGGCGTTGGCGGCCTTGACGAGCACGGCGTCGACCAGGCTGGCGACGTCGATCCCGGTCGTTCCCGCCTCGGCGCGAAGCAACGGGCCGGCGCCACCGCCTGCCGCCCAGTGCTCGGCCTCGGCCGCCTTGCGCGCCCGGACAATCGCCACCGGCGATGCAGCGAGGTCATAGATGCGGGCGTTCGCCGTCTGGTCGAGGCGCAGCAGGGCGTCAGCCCGGAGCGCGTCCAGGTTCTTCGTGATCTGAAGTTTCAAGGGAGATCCGTCAGCTGGCGGTGATGTCGGCCGCGAAGGGCAGATGCGGCCAGCACTCGACATGGACGTGATAAGTCGCCGGCATGGCCGACGAGATCTCGAGCGCGCCATCATGCGCGACCGGCTCGCCGTCGACCGTCACGATGGCGCTGGCTGGAATGCCGGAAAGCACGGCCTCGTCGACGGCGTCGGCGGCGATCTCGCCGCGGTCGAGCATGACCGGCATCGGCAGGCGCTCGCGCAACGTGCCGGCCTCGACATAGCCGTGGCTCGTCAGGTCGAAGGCCGGCCGCTCCGGCAGCACGACGAACGGAATGCCGGCAGTGGAGAGCGACGCCCGTTGATCCTCGGATGCGTCACCGAGGATCAGCAGCAGATAGGGATGCCCCTGTTCGGCGAGCATCTTAAAGTGCCCCTCTCCATAGGTGCCGAGGACATGCCAAATCCGGCCCGGAGTCGGGCCGCCACCTTCATATTCGATGATCATGCTTCACCCGATCGGGAGGTCGAGGACGTAGTAGAAGACGCGATAGGGTTCGGTCGCCCCGGGCTGGTAGGCCAGCCAGTTGGTGACCGTCATGCGGTCCCGCTTCACGAGGGCGTTGAACACCCACTTCTCGTAGCGGCCGCCCGGCGTCGGGCCCGTGCCGCCGGGATTGCTGATTGAGCCGCCCTGCAGGTTCGACTGGTCGTAGAACATGTTCGGCATCGCGCATCGCACGGGATAGCTGTTGTTATCTGTCGCGTTGTAGCCAAGCCCGGTATTCGCGCCGATCTCGATCGGCAGGCTGCCATTGGTGCGCGGACCATAGGTCCAGAGATAGGAGGGGTGGCATATCGCCAAAAGGACAAATGGAATGAACCCGAAGTCTGGCCAGGTGACGACGTGCTGCTGGCCGTAGCAGCCGGTGCCGATCGTGAAGGCCAGGACGCCGGAGGTCCGCACCTTCACCGTCGAGAGATTGCTGTCATAGATCAGGTCGGCAAAGGTCGGGGCTTCCATGTTCCCGCCCGCTGCCACCATGCGGAAGCGCGGCTGACCATCGAGAATGCCGAACTGGGCCGCGAGCTGGCGCGCCATCAGGGCAGAACCCTTGCCACCGCGACATAGCTGACGTCGCGCGCGATGCCGGAAGAGACGAAGGTGGCGCCGGTCAGCGATACCGTGCAGGTGATCGTCGTCCGGGCACCATGATTGTAGTGGTACGGCAGGCGGAGCTCGCCGGCCGTAGAACTGGACTGGAACTCGACCATAGGCCGATCGAGCAACGGGAACGGCCAGAGGATGCTGACGCTGCCCGTTGCAGGGACGCTGATCAACCCCGCCTGGATGATCTGCGCCGGCCGATTGCCGACCGCGAGCAGCATGTCCTCCTCGGCACCGGCCAGCGCATTGACGCCCGGCGGCGAGACGCGGAAGACGATCGGCTCGACGGAGAGGTCGAGGACGAAAGCAGGCTCCAGCGTCACGGCAGCCGATCCCCCGGGATCTTCCAGACGATGTAGTCGAAGCTGTGCGTGCCGGAGAACAACGGGTTGTTGCTCGCCTTGTCGAAATTGCGATCCGCGTTGGGCAAGATAGCGAACCAGCTGAACTCGGACGCAATGAGAAACAAGGACGAATACGGGTCGTCGCCAAAGCTCGCGACGGTCCACCACTCATCCGCCAGAATCGACACGCCTGACCGACGGCGCACCGTGATGATGGGACGGTAGGGCAGCGTCGGGAACATGATGCGGGTTCGCCGACCCGCCTGGTTGGCCGGCGTGAAGGTCATGCTGACGGTTGCGGCCTGGTGGATCCGCTCGATCCGGTCCCAGCTCGAATGGAAATAGAGCTTGCCGACATCGTCGGCCGCGACCGTGCGCGCGTCGGCACCCGGCTTCGTTGCCTTGAAGGCAGAGACGCCGAGATCGTCATTGCCAAGCAGCCATGCGACTTCGAGCGCCATCAGACCTCGCGATAGCCAAGGATGCGGCCGGTCATCAGATCGATTTCCAGCTTGCCGCCGACGGCCGTCAGCAGCCCGCCCTGGATGACGAAGCCGGTGGTGCCGTCAGTGACGAAGAACTTGTCGACCGAGATCACGCAGCGTGCCACGCCGCCAACGATGTCGAGCAGGAAGCCGGCATCCTTCCAGTCCGGCGTTCCCGGCACGCCGGCGTCGAGATAGATCTGGAACCGCGCATCAACACCCGTCGGCGCGGCCGTCGCCTCGAACTTGACGAAGCCGCCGGCGGTCGCCTGGTCCGCCTTGACCGCGATCGTGGTCACCTGCGAGGCGATGGCCGCATCGCCATCGATCATCGCCTTCGTCACCTGTTGGATCGCGGCGGTGAGATTGCCGCGGATGGCCGCACGCTGCTCATAGGCCTCGCCGGCACTCTCGGCGCCGGCAAGCGCCAGTTGCGCGACCAGTTCGTCGAGCGCGTTGCGCATCTCCTGCATCGAGCCGCGCGCGTCATTGGTGTTGAGCGCCAGCTCATAGCGCTCCTGCTCCGAAAGGCCTTCCGACACGTCCGGCGTCGTGACGTCCAGCAAGCCCGACCAGGCGACAGGACGCGGCGAGTTGGGGCGATAGCGACCGCGCGTCTGATAGGCGGTGAGGCCCGTCAGGTTCTGGCTGATGATGATGGCGCCCGCGTCCCAGCGGTCGGTCTCGCCCTGGTAGATCATGGTGCCGTCGCTCGCGAGCCGCACCTCGAACTGGACGCCGTTGACGTCGTCGATGTCAGGGTCCCAAGACAGGCGGATACCTGCCTTGGCGCGGCCGAGGTCACCGAGGATCATCATGGGCGAAGCCGCCCAGTCGACGATGGCCTGCGGCGGCGGCCGGACGATCACGGTAGGTCCGGAAACGATCGGCCGCTCGTCGACCGAGGGCAGCCAGCTATAGTCCGACGGATCGACCTCGGTCAGGTTGAGGCCGATATTGAGGTTGGCGAGATCCTGCACCGCGTCGATGCGGAAGAGCTTCGTCACATAGCCATTCCGCTTCGACGTCCACGACGCGAAATCGTTGGGCTCGAGCAGGAACGCATCCGGCGGCATCGGGACGGCGTGCTGGCGGAACCGGCGCGCCTCATCCCGCGCCGACTTCATCAGCCGCTGCGTCTGCGTGCCCGACGACACCATGCCATAGGTGACGGCGGCAACCTGCCGGCGGCCGTCATCCTGCAGCTCAAGCGCAGGCGAATAGAGCGGCGGCGCGTCCTTGACTGCCCAGCCCTCACGCGGCTCGACATACTTGGCCGTCACCGCATTTATGACCGCCGCCAGCGAGGGGAACGGTTCCAGCGTCTGCGGATCGGTCGACAGGATGTCGTCGTCCGTGAAATGGAAGATCGACGTTCCCGGCGCGCCGGCCCGCGGCTTGTAGATGCCGCCGATCTCGGCCATCCGCCCGTTGCAGGACTTCATCAGCTCTTCGAGAAGATCGGCCGGCTCGGTGTCGAAGGTCACCTCGCCACCGGCTTCATATTGCGGCTCCGTGCCGCCGCCCATCTTGCCGACGGCGACGTCGCAGACGTTCATCGCTGACGAAAAGGCTGAGATCGGCAGCTGGTGGCCGCCGACGGTCTGGCCGCCGAACACCCACTTCCCATCGAAGCGGATGCCGCGGACGACGTTGTAGGCTTGGACGATCGGATTACGGGGCGCCACGCTCCAGCCGGCCGGGTCGCCCCAGGCCTGCGCACCATCTCCGCCAGCGCTGCTGTCTTCGCGCACGTCATAGAGCGGAATGCCGTCGAGGACGAACTTCGTCTGCGGATAGCCCGACCACAGCGTCTCGCTGACGCGAGCGGTGACGACGGCGTAGGCGACGCCGTGGCCGACAAAGCTGCCGTCCCACGGCCGGGTCGGATGTCCCTCGAACTTGGAAACGAGGAAGCTGTCGGCCTCGGTCTGGTTGCCGTCGTGAAAGCGGATCCAGAGATGATCCTTGTCGCCGTTCCGATATTCCGGGATGGCGACACCCATGCCGACATTCGATGCTGGTTGGGTGTAGGTGACCTTCGATCCGTTCACCCAGACCTCGGCGAGGCCCTTCACCGGCAGGTCGGAGAGCGCGATCACCATGGTGATGAAGGCGTTCGGCGTCTTGTCGGCCTCTCCCCACTCGTCGACATATTCGAGCGAGCCGGCGGTCATGCCACGGCCAAGAATGAACGAGCGTGGGACCGTGCCACCGCTCTGCATCTTGCCGGAGGAACCGCCGGCCGCGCGTTGCGACTGTTTGCGGCCCAACAGCGATTGCGCCAGGTAGGACGCACCGAGGCCGATGCCGAGCTTCAGCACGCCGCCGACGATGCCCGAGAGAATGCCGCCCGAGCCGAGCCAGCCGGCAAAGGCACCGAACAGGCCGACGACCGGCGCCGCCTCGGCAGCCGCCGTCGAGCCGAGCAGGATGAAGCCGGCGTCAATGATCAGTTGGAGAAGGCGCATCAGGGAATCCGGAATGCCTTATCGGCCATGAGACGGTCGAGATTGCCGAGCCCTTCCGGCCCGAGGAACGTCACCTGGTCGCCGGCGACGACGCCGAGCGCCCAGCCTTCGGCCGTGTCGATCGCCGCAAGATCGCCAGCGCCGGCACGGATCGGGTGGATCTCTTCGAAATAGTTGCCGACGAGCGCGACGAGGTCCTTGAAGCCGGCCCGCTTCAGCGTCTTCGTCGCACCGGCCGCCGTCGAATAGGAGCCGCGGAACCCGGTCGCGAGATCGAGCCCGGTCATGGCGCGGACACAGTCGGCCGCGAACAGCGCACAATCGTGCTGCCCCCAAGCAAACGGTACGCGCCGGTGCGCCTCGATCACCTCATGCAGCGCAATGCGCCACTCGGGCCTGCGTTCGAGCGCCATCAACCAGCCTTTCCGCCCTTGCGTCCCCAGAAGAGCTCCCAGTCGCCGACGACGCCGGCGTATCGATAGAAATTGTCGCCCGACTTGCGCAGGATCTGGCTCTCATGGCTACGGACATCGGGATTGGTCCGCGTCAGCTCGCGTGTGTGCGAGGCACAGGAGAGCGCGATCTTGGAAACACCGCCCTCGGCCGGCGTCTCGATCGGCGCTTCGTCGATGAAGCCGATGAAGCGCGCCTTCGCCGGGGCGACGAGCACGTGCGTCTCCGGGCTGAAATAACCCCGCGAGATCTGGATTGGCGCATTCCGTGCGTCATAGTCCCGGGCGAGCTGCTGCACGCCATCGTCGACGCCTGACAGTTCGACGCCGACGGTGCGAACCGACAAGTCCGAGAGCAACGGAATGTCGTCGATGGACGTCAGCGCGCCGCCGTTGAAGGTCCATTCCTCGGTGGCGCCGGTACGCCCGTTGACGATGTCGCAGGTGAACAAACCCGCGTCCGACCAGAAGCCAATCGAGATCGGCGCGCCGGTTATCCGATGCTTCACCGTCACCTGCAGGAAGTCGCGGGCCACGACGGTGCGCGCCGCGATCGCCTGGATCTCGGCGAGTTCCAGATATCGCAATTGAAGCTCCTAACAGCCGTGACCATATCGCGAGTTGTCCGGGGTCCGCCGGACAGAAAGGCAACATCAACGATCCATTGGAACGTCGCGATGAACATGCAAATCGCCCCCTCCAACCCGACCGTCGGAACTCGTTCAGGAGCGAAGGTAGATCCTTGGCTCATCATCTCGCAGGTCTTGCAGGGCGCAGTTGCCGTGGCGCAGCTGTCGAACCCTCCGGCAGGAACGACCAGCTTCTTCAGCAATAACAGCACCAGTCTGAAACCACTCGTGACGACGACGCTTGACCTAATCCATCATGCGGATCGGGCCATTCGATTGTTCGAAATATCCCCACTAAATCCGCTTGATCGCCCGTTCAGAACCGGCAGCTCCTTGATCGTCCTCGCAGGCCAAGATCTGCGCGAATTCAACAGCATTCACTCGGGCCTGTGCCTCAAGACGAGTGGTGCTCACAGCTGGGCGGCGATGCTAACGCAGCACGCGCCTCCGATAGCCGAGCAGGTACGAACCGACGTGGCATCACTCGGAAACGTGCCAGCCCGTGTCGCAAACCTGTATGGCGGAAACGTCACTGGACGACAGGCTATAGATGAGGCGCTGCAAATTCTCGGCGCCTACTACGATGCCATGGAGCTACTGACCCGACCGAACAACGCCTAGTTCTAGGGGCGCCTAGAGCGCCCCTAGACTACCTGCACGGCGTCGAACCCGACTTTTGCTGCCATTCCTTCGGCACTGAGGTTCAAGCTACCAGGCAAGATCCTGAACTCGCCCGATGGCTGTTTCAGAGCTACCGACGTATTGATTGTAGCGCCTTGGCGTAAGGGCGGATGAACGATCAACTCCGACGCCATGCCGGCTCCGCTGGCCACTGCGCCAGCCACGACCTGATGAAGGGCCCGGCGACCGATCCCGAAGTCAAACGACAGCATGTCGCCAGTCGAGATCACATAGCCCCCAGGCAAGCCCTTTAAAGTGAGACCGCCCGCAGTCGGGCCTAGTGCGGCGATCTGAACATCCGCGGTCCCAAGCAGAGCTCCCTCGGGATCGGCCTCCGGGAACTGGGCGCCCGGGTCCCAAGCATAGAAGCTGCCCATTGACCCGCCGAGCCCGCCGACAATCGCACGCACCCGACGGAGCCGATCGACGGTAAGAGCCGAGCAATCAACCTTCATCCGCCAAATTGGCGAGCGCAGATCCTTGACCCTCACCTGTCCGCCGGCTTGGCCAGACGTCTCCTGCCCATAGTCGAGTGAGAACGCTATCCCCGTCACGACCAGAGTGCTCATAAGTTCGAAGCTGGGCATCAGAAATTCGCCAGCCTCCGATCGCGCTTCGCCGTCATCAGCATGTCGGGAAGTCGGGTCTCCCATTGTTTGTCACGGCGGTCCATCTCTGCCTTCAGCCTGGCGAGCGTGTCCTCGCCGGCATTGCCCTGCACGGTGATGGTAGTACGCGACGCGAAGGTGATGACGTTGCCGCCCTGCCCCGAGCCAGAGCTCTCGACGCCGAGCCGGCCGCCGGGGAGACGGCGCAGCGGCATGATCGCTTCCGGCCCGGCCTCGCCCATCACGCCCGTCCGACCACTCGCCATTGGAAAGGTAGTGGCGCGGCTGACGACTCCACCGCTGGCGAAGGGAACCACGTTGCCGCCGGAGAACGCCGCGCCGCTGGCGAACAGGCCGCCAGTACCGACCATGCCGCCGCCGAACGCGCTGCCGATCACGCCCGACAGGTTGCCCCAGAGGCTGTTGAACAGCTGGTCCGTGGCCATGTCCACGAGCTTCTGGCTGATGCGGTCGAGGGCGTTGAGGGCTGCATCGGCCAGCGAGAAAAAGAAGCCCTTGCCTTCAGCTACGCCAGATCGGATGTCCTGGAAGAAGCCTTGGAATGTGCCCTTCGTGAAATCGTAGGCATCCCGGAGGCGGCTCGTCTCCGCCTCGAGAGAGGCCATGGCCGCGGCCTTGTCCTTCAAGATCGAGACCTGTGCCGGATCGAGCGAGAGGCCGGCCTGAGTGGCCCGGTTCAGTAGTTCCTGCTCGTATCGCAGTGAGGCAGCGGCTTCTGCCGTCAGGCCGAGGCCCGCCTGCTCGGCCCGCAGTGACGCGATCCGTGCGTCGGCATCGCGGACGATGTCCTCGAACTTCTCTCCGTCCGTCTTCCCGCGCCGCTTCTTGGTCTTCTCGTCGACGGCCGTCAGACCTGCTGCCAGTTCCTTCAGCTTAGCCGTCGCCGCCGAGGCTCCCGCCGCGATACCGGCCCCGAAGTTGCCCAACGTGTCCCGCGACATGATGCCTTCGATGTTGGCACGGTGCACTGAATTGGCCGAAGCCAGCCGATCCGCTGCGGGGTTCGCCAGCCGGTCCAGCTGCATACCGTTCCCGATCTTCGCAACATCGACGCCCGGGATCGCATTGATCTTGTCGATCAGCCAATCGATGCCGGCGCCCGCGCCCGAGATCAGGCCGTTGATCGCATCGATCGCGAGATTGACGCCGCCGATGACCGCCGAGCCCATGATGTCGCCGAAGTTGCTCCAGATGAATTTCAGGTCCTCGTAGGCGGCCGTGAACGAGTTCAGGACGTAGTTCGCTGCCGTCTTGGCGATGCCGACGATATCGACGCCGAAGATCCGAGTAAGCTCGTCGCGGAAGATGTTGGCGGCGGCGACCGCCGCGACGATGCCGAGGACGATTGCGGCGCCCGGGTTGGCGGCTGCCATCGCCGCGGCCGCCGTCACAGCTGTGACCGCCAGGCGCGCCATCAGTCCGATGAGCGACACGATCCCACTCACGATCGAGGGCGCATAGAGCAGCGCCAGTCCAGCCGCTGCGGTCGTTGCATAGGGCGCGATCGGCTGGATAGCGCCTGCCAGCACACGCAGCAGGGACGCGCCGAGTTGCGCCCAGTCCACCATCTGCAGTCCAGCGGCCGCCAGCGCGGTCAGGCTGATCACCAGCAAACCTACGGGCGAGAACACCGAGGCGAAGGCCGCCGCCAGACCGTGCAACGGCTTGTCCATCGTGGAGATGACCGCAGCAAGCTGCGTGCCCTGCTGCAGGCCGATCTGCATGGCGCCCATACCCATCTGCGCCGAAACGGCGATGTCCTGGAACTGGGCAGCGATGTTGGCCGTGTTGAACTTGCCGGCCATGGCGACATTGTCGTTAGCGGCCGCCGCGTGGGCCCGAACGGCCGCTGTCGCTTTCGTCGCAGCAGCAGCCTCGGTGTTCAATGCGCCCGCGAGGTTTCGCGAAGCACCCGCCGCACCGATTGCTGCCGTCTCGTGCCGGTCGATGGCGACGGCAGCTTGCGCAGCCTGGCGGCCAATTTCGCCGAAGGTGACGGAGACCTTCGCTCCTGTGACACCCAATTCCTGGAACCGCGCGCTGGCCGCCCCGGAGGACGTAGAAAGGGTCACCACCTTCCTCTCGGCGGTCGACACACCGCGTCCCATTCCAAGTACCGCCGTCTCAACCCCTCGGACAGCGTGCTCAATGGACGCGAGAGCGGCTTCGAGACGCGCGAACGCAGCCTTGAGCACACCGGACGCACCCTCGGCCTTTTTCGCCGAGTTTGTGAGATCATTGAGATCCTTGGCGCCCTTCTGGACGCCGGAACTGTCCACGGCCAGGCCGAGCGTCGCGATGTCGGCCATGTCATGATCCCTTTCGCGGCCGCGTTCGATCGGCCATCTCTTCCTGCTCGCGCGCCACGGCGGCGAGATAGGCGGCGTCCATTTCACGGATGACGGCGATCTCCTCCCGCCGGACGAGCGTCCCCGTGAGGACGATCCAGTTGGAGAGCTCCGTCATTGAAAGAGGCTGCGGCCCATTCAGCCCAGAGGCTCTGCAGGAATTGAGATCCCAGAACCACTCCGGCAGATAGCGGACCTCGTCAGGAAGCAGCTCGATCTCGGCGACAGGGAGGCCAAACCGTTCCAACCGCTGCCGCCGGGTCTCGCCGTTCTCATCGACGAAGTTCTGCCGGACCACCGCGCCGATGTGGGCCGCCAGCTGCCGGCCTAGCTCGAGAAAAAACCGGCCTCGTCTCCGAGCGCGGTGTCGACCTGCTTGGCCAGCCAAGGCAGCGCCAGCGCCTTGCCGACATTCACCTTGTTGAGCGGCGGGCTCTTGAGGTCGCCCAGCGACAGGCCGTCGGCCCAGGTCCAGCCAACGATCGCCGCCGTGAGCAGGTCGACCGTGTTGTCCTCGATGCGCTCAGCGGTCATCACGTTGCGGCCACCGCGGAGCGCCTTGTTCTTGATCGCGCGCTCGACGGCCTTCACCCGGTCATCCTCGAGGCTGACGCACTCGATCTGCAGGCCGATCGACGCCCCGGTCGCCGGGTGCTTGATGTCGACGGTGATCGTGGTCGGCTGGATAGCCAGAATGTCCATGGATGGTGTTCCGATTGGAGGGGATGACGGGCAACGCGGGCCCGCTTAGGTCACCGCGGCGGTCGCGGCCGAGGTCGCCGTGGCGTTGCCGGCGCTGTTGGTGCCCGTGACCGCAACCGAGATCGACTCCGTGGCGTCGGCGGCGGCCAGCGTGTAGGTGGCGCCGGTGGCGCCCGAGATGTTCGCGCCGTCACGCTTCCACTGATAGGTGAATGACGGCTCGCCCAACCACCGGCCGGGAATCGCGGTGAGGGTCGAGCCCTGAGTGAGAACGCCGGCGATCGAGGGGAGCAGCGTGTTGAGCGGTGCGACGAGCGACTGCGGGTTCACCACGATTTCGCGCTGGATCAGACCGAGGGTGAACACTTCGAGGATGAAGTCTTCGTTCCGGCCGTTGGGTCGGGTCGGACCAGCGACCAGGCCGCGGTTGTAGTAGACCGTGTTCGTGTGGTTTGCGTCCGGGGCGTCGAGGTCTTCGAACTTGACAGCGTAGAAGAACTTGGTGGCCGCCGCCGCGCGCAGTGCTATTTGACCGGCATCGGTCGGATTGCGCGCGCACTCGATCGTCGGATCGCCCGCGTTGGAGATGCCCTTCTGCTTCTGCGTGACCTCGGTCGCGAGCTCGTCATAGCTGACGACGTTGGTGTTCATGCCGGACTCTCCGACGGAGCCGACGTTGCCGACTTCGGTCCAGGTCAGGGCCTCGAACTGGCTCTGGTCGAGATTGGCCGGCTGCGGCGTGGTGCAGAAATAGACCTTGCGGCCCTTGTTCGTGTTCGCCACGTCGGTTCTCCTTTCATGGCAGAGAGAAAAGCCCCGCCGTGGCGAGGGCGAATTGCCCGGTCAAGCCGGGAAGATCAGGCGAATGCCTCGTATCGAATGGTCACCGGCACTTGCCAGTGCGTGTCGTCGGCGAGCGCGGGACCGATATCCGGCGCCTTGGTGACCCTCACGGTGAGCCCATCCGCGCGCATAGGCAGGTCGGCCGGGAAGTGTTGCGCGACCTGTCCTGCGATCTCCGTCGCGCCGGATGCGCCCTGGTTCTTCGGCACGAAGACATCAACCTGCACCAGGCCGAGCCGCTGATGCGGCGCGTTCGACGCGAGAAACAGCCGGCGGCTGGCGTTCGGGATGTGCGTCGCCCGCAGATACCCGCCGGCCGGCTTCGCAAATCCGACGTTCGGCCACGCGACCGGCAGCGCGCGCGTCATCGCCAAGCCAGCCACGCGCGAGAACAGCGCGGTCTCGATCGTGCTTTCCGTGCTCGGCATTCCGCGATATTCCTTGTCTGATGAAGCCGCTCAGCGACAATCAGGCCCATGATCTTCTGACGGAGGCGCGCCGAGCCCTCGGCAACGCACCCGGCGGATCGGTTCGGGCTGACACAGCCCTGAAGGCCGCTCGGCAGGCCCTTTCCGGCCTGGCGCTGGCCCTTCTGGTCGCATCCGAGAAGGGCGAGGACCAGGTCGAGGGCATCAGAGGGCTAGACGTCCCTTAAGCTCCGCGGCCTTCTCGTCGACGATCTGCGACCACTGCTGTGCGGCAGTTCGAACGAACGCATCCGGGCCCTGCCCGCGCGCGCCGTACTCGCGATGAGCCGCATAGGCGGCCGTGTATCCCAGATAGATCGTGTCTCCGAGATCGGCGCCGGCGATGACAGCCTCGATCGCGCCAGCATCGTAAGCGTAGGTCTGGCCCGCGACAGGCTTTGCGGTTGCGCGGATCGGCGGCATGGAGGCGGTCGAGGCCATCAGCGACGCCCGCAGGAAGCCCGTGTCGACACGCATGCGGCCGCCCTCAGCGCGCGTTGTTTGCGCGCGGCTGGCGAGCTCCTGCGAAGCCTCCTTGAAGACGCGCTCCTCCGCCCCTTCGACCTTCCGAACCCAGTCCGCGACCTGCGCCGCGAATGAGAGGTTCGCCATCAGGCGGTCTCCCGGAGGCGCTCAACCAACTCCGCGAAATAGTCGATCTTATACTCGACCCGGCAGCGGCAGCCGGAGATTTCGGCGATCGGCGCCTGCGGGTCACCGGGGAACCGCAGCACCGCGCCCGACACCGAATGAAAGGCGCCATCGAGCGGCACGCTCTTTCCGTTCAGGCTGCGGTGCGTGTGCCGGACGCGATTGTCGCCGGCGGAGCGCCAGATTTTTGTGACGTCCTCCTCCCGGATCTTGCCGGCCTCGATCTGCTGCCGGATGGCATCATCACGGCTCTTGCCGAGCGCGATCATCGTCTCCGTCCGCGCCAGCATTTCTCCGCGCAGGTCGAGCAGGCGATCAGCATAGCGCGCGAGCATCCGGGCGACCGCATCGGCGGGCAGCGGCTTGCCCGACCGGATGGCGGCGAGCACCGTCCGGTCGAAGCGCTTGTCGCGCCGCTCGCGATCGAGGTAGGCCCGAAGCTGCGTGGGATCGCCGGAAAGAAGCTCCTGACGGGCCCGAGCGACGTAGCGCTCCTGAGCAGCCGTCAGGCCTATGGTCCCGCCCTCGCGCTGCCCTGTAGCCCGGTTGACGCGCCCCACGACCTCAAGGGCAGTCGCGCGAGGGTTCTGCCCCCGTTCCAGTCCCTCCGAGAGCGCCAAGCGGATCGCGACGCGCTGATCCTCGACGACCCGTGTCACCAGCTCCGAAGAATGGTCGCGCAGCCAAGCCTCAGCGGCCGGATTGCGGACCGAGAAGCGGAAGACGACGCGGTGCCCTTGCGGGTCGGTGACCTTCGGCATGGTCCCGACGGTGGCCAGGCCGCCGCCGTTGTAGGCGTCCGATAAGGCCAGCTCGAGCCTTGCGAAGGCCACCGCGTCCAGTTGCAGCGCCGCAAGCGCGCCGTCGATGTCGCCGTTCTCCAAGCGCTCGACAACGGTGCGGAGAACGACCGCGTTCACGATGTCGGCGATGGCGTCGAGAAACGCCTTCTTGACGACGGCCTCGTGCGTTTCGAGCAGCGCCTCGATGATCTCCCGATCAGTGCGTCGAGCCACGGCTCACCCTGCCACGAAGGCGATATAGGCGACCGGCGTTCCGGCGGCCGGGATCGGGCGGATGTCCTTCATGGTGTGCACCGTCCCGTCGATCACCAGCCGATCAGAAAGCTCAGGTTCGATGGCTGGCGCAGCGAAGATCACCTGGTTGTCCGTGGAGAGGATCAGGGCACCGTCGAAATACTTCTCGGCCACCCGGGCGACCGTGGCATCGAGCACGTAGGTCGTTTCCGTCGGCGCGCCCGGGAGCCAGGGTGTTGCAGGATCAGGCACGCCCGGCACGACCCGGATCAGCGTCACGGCACCCTGCTTGAACTCGGCCAGAAGGCCAGAGGCGACGGCCTGCATCTCGTCGTAGAAGCCCACGATCAGACCCTCAGCAGATCGACAGAGGCGCCGCTGGACCGAGAAAGCAGGCCGGTTAGGATATCGTCCACGATCGTCAGCGTCGGCCGCTGTGAGGCCACGCTACCGCCGCCCGCATAGGTGACGTCGACGGCGCCCTCAACACGCGCCCGAACCTTGACCTGACCGGGCGTGACCGAAGGCGACAGCGAGCCCGGCGACGTCAGTTCGGCGAGCGCCATTTCGAAAGCGGCATTCAGGATCTCAGTCGGAATCTCGTCAGCGGCGATTGCCTCGCCGGCTGTGTCTTCCGCCTCGATGCGCGGCCACCCGAGCGCTTGCCTCCTGCCCCCAGCCTTCCGGCCAGGGTAGCGGATGCCATAGCGGCCATCGAGTACGGCACTGGCGCGGACAAGGGCTGCGGCGCGCTGATCATCCGTGACGCCCGTTGCCGACCAGGCGGCATTGAGCCGAGCCGTGTGATAGGCGAGCGCGGCCGGGAGGTCGCCGTAGTTGGCCATGATCAGGCGCTAGCTCCGGCCAGCGCCGCATACAGCTCGAGCAGCTTGGCGCGGCCAGCCTTGTGATGGGGCGCCTTGCCGGACGCAGCCTCGATCGCGGCGCGAAGCTCGTCGTCCGTCAACTCGGCGTCGGAGGCGCCAGAATTGCCAGCGCCAGCCTGTGCGGCCACAGCCTGTGCAATTTCCTCGGGTGTGCTGCGCGAAGCGTATCCCTTCGGCGGATAGGTCGCGGCCGGATAGCCGGCAGCCACATACTCAGCCACAGTCGGGCCATCGTCACGCAATTGCTCCGTGTCGACGATCTTCGCTCCCGCCGGCGCGAACACAGCATCGACGATCGTGTAACCCTGCCCGCGCAGTTCGGCCTTCCGCTCGGGCGTCACCGGATGCGGCTCGTAGATGATCTTCGGCTTTTTCGACATGGTTCTCTCCGGGAGGATGGGAAGGGGCGAGGTTTCCCCGCCCCTCTCGATCAGGCCTGGCCGATGGCGAGAACGCCGGCGGTGTGCTTGATGCTGGACGCGATCTTGTCCCAGTTGGAACCCGTGCCGAGTTCGACATCGGTCGGCGACTTGCCGCCGTTGCCCTCATCCCAGGTGTACCCCTTGAGCCCCAGACCGAACGTGTAGTCGATCTGGAGGGTCGTCTCGATCCGGGTCTGACCGTTGCTGGTCTCGATGTTCGAGATGATGTCGCGGCTGTCGGAGACGGTCGCGGCGTTCGGGACGAGCGAGAGTACCCGGCGCTTGGCCGGCGTCACCGGGTCGGCCACCGCCGCGCTGTAGAGGGCCGGCGCATCGGTCACCACCACTGTCCGACTGAGGATGTCCACGACACGGACGTTGCCCGACTGGAACAGGTTTTCCGTGTTCGCCAAATTGGCGCCGACGAAAGCATGGTAGCTGACGCCGTCCATGACCTGAGCCGCCAGATTGGGCGAATGATCGCCGAACAGCGCATGACTGTCGTTGACCGTCGCATAGTCGATCTTCTTCGTGGCCGACACATCGACGGTGGTGGCCGCGCCCTGGTTGGAGATGGCGGCGACGAGCGCTGCGATGGCCGTGTTGAGCTGATCGCGGAGCAGCGCCTCGGCGAAGTTGCGGGACGCGACCTCGATGCCCTCGGCCGTCGGCTTGTTCAGCCAGGTCATCTGCGACGGCTCGAACCGAACGGGGCCGAAGCCGCCGGCGACCTTAACGGTCGAATGCTTGAGCTGGGTCAGGTCGGTCGGCGGGGCCGCCGCCTGCGCGGCGTAGCGATCGACGCGACGCTGCGCCGAATGAATGGCCGCATAGAACGACTCCTGGAGGAAGTCGCCTTCGAAACCCTCGGTCGTCAGGCGGATAGCGCCGCCGGAGGCCGCGTTGAACTTGTCGACCATCTGCGCCAGCGTCTCGATCGTGGCCGGCATGAAGTACTTGTTGAAGACCTGCATCTGAGACAGGGACATGGCTAACCTCGTGATGTGTGGATTGTGAGAATTGGGGTGCCGCTAACGGCGGTCTTGGCGCCTCGCGCCGTGCTGCACCCCATCGAGGGCAGCCTTGTCGGAACTAGCCCTGAGCCAGTTCCGGGAACCTAGACGTAATGGCCTTCTGTCGGTCCTCTTTCGAGCCGCCGAAATCACCCGGCGGGAGCTTCGTCCCGCGGCCGCCTCGGTTGTTGCCCTGCGCATCCGGCCCGGTCGGCTTGCCGAGGAATGCCTTGCCCTTGGACTGCGACCAGTCCTTCACGAAGGACTTCACGTCGATCTCGCCGAGGTCGGTCTCGACGATGGCCTTGCGGTTGCCGTCATCGGCTCGCTGAACCTTCACCGACGGCTTGAGATAGGCCAAGGCGCCGTCGAGCAGGTCGGGGTCGACGCCGACTTCCAGGAGGGAATCCTTAAGCCCGGCCTCGACAAGCGATCGGTCGATGTAGCCGTCACGCTCGGCGATTGCGGCGTCACGATCGGCAAGATCGGATTCGTGCTTTTTGGTCAGGTTGGCGATACGCTGCTCGTAGAGGGCCTTCTGGGACTGGATGTGCTCGTCGGCGATCTTCTTCTTGTTCGGATCGTCGGGATCGCCGGCCGCTGCCTTGAGAGCTAGGTACTCCTCCGCATCGAAGCCGTCGGGGATCTCGGCGAGCTTGGCCTCCAGCTCAGCCACCTTCGCCTTGAACTCGTCGCGCTTGGCGACGTTGGCGCGATTTGCCGTAATGACACCGCGAACCTTGGGGTGATCGTCGATGCCCTCGACGTCGAGGATGAACTTGTCGCCCTCCTCCTTGTAGAAATCCTTCTGGCCGTCCGGGATGTCATCCACGGACGCGTAGACGCTCTTGAGGCCCATCGGGCAGCTCTCCTAGGTGGGACGCCCGGCTCGCGGGCTGGGTTCCGCCTACTTGGCGGTTGGCGGCGTCAGTGCCGCGGCATCATCGGCGCTGGGGGCGCGCTCCAAATCGTCCTGGTCAATGAGACCAAGTTCGTCTTCGGCAGTTCGATCGACCGGGATAAGCTCGCCGCGCTGGAAGCGGTCGAACATCGTGCGCCAAGAATAAGCCCCAGCCTGCCAGCCGGCGACGAGCGCGGTGATGTCCTGGGCCGAAATGGCATGATCGAAGAAGTCGGTCACCGGCGTGACCTTCACGTCATCCGGGTTCGCGCCCATCCATACTGCGAGGTTTTTCAACGCCTTTTCGAGGCCGGCCGCGCTGTTGAGCGCGATCGTCTTCAGCGTCGATGTCTGGTTGCCCAGGCGGAGGCGGATGGCCTCGCCACTCTCGGCCGTCCGCTGGGTGTCGGAGAGGATCTGCGCACCGAAGACCACGGCCCGGCTCAGCGCATCCTGGATGGCCTTTGACTGCGCATCGAGCCCCGGGCCCGAGAACTCGAGATACTTAGCGTCGCCGCCGACCGGGAGGAGCCAGAGCTTGGAGCTTCCGAGCGTCGTCGGGGCCTTCCCACTGTTGGCCGCCTCCACCGGATCGTCAAACCCGATCGCGACTGGTGTTGGCTCCGACGTCATGTGCAGTGCGAAGGTGTAGTCGGCATCGAGCCGATAGACCCTCACCGCGAGCTTGGCGAGCCCGTACAGCGGGACATCGTCCGGCGCGGCCGTCAGGTCATTGGCGCCGATGAAAACGAACGGCAGGCTGTCGAGAGCCCGGCGTTTGCGATCCTGCGCGACGACCTCTTCCGCAGCCACCCAACCCGACGAGCTCTTCGTCCAGCGGCGAGCCGTGTAAGCGCCGTCCTGCAGGAAGCATTCGAGATAGACCTCGGCCGTCTCCCACGCCCCGGTCTCGCGATTTCGGACCAGGCCGGTCTCGTCGAGAACGAGGAAGTCCGTCTCGTCGTTGGTCGCGTCCCAGTTGAGAATCGATTCCGCGACATAACCGGCGAGATAGGGCGCGCCCGCATCGGAGACACCCGGCAGTACGCCATAGCGGCCGACGGTAATGAGTTCGATTGCGATGCGCCGGTGCAGCCCCTCGAGCGTCAGTCCGTCGCGGGTGGCCTTCTCACGGAGAGGCTCCAGCACGGCTGGCAGCTCGATCGCGGCCGGCTGGTCCAGCATCACCCCGACAGCCCCCCGCACCGTCGGCGCAACGAGCTCCGGGAATTCAGCACGCAGCTTGTACGCGTCATAGGCCACCTTCCGCAGGACAGGATCCGCGATTGCCCGCGTGCCCGATTTCTCCGGCAGATAGGCCTCGCCGCGCGCCTTTATCGCGTCCTCGCCATCCATCGCGTCGCGGAGGAGCCGCCACGATGGTGCGAACGCCTCATAGAGTGGATGCTTGGTCGTCGGGTCGAATGCCATCAATAGAACCCTGTCTCGACCACCGCGGCGGTGCTGGACCTTGCTGTAACGAGGCGGCCGAAGGCGCCTGAGGAGGCGTCGACCTGGTCTTTGGCGCTGCCGCTTGGAAACAGGCAGAGCTCGTCGAGGTAGGCCTCATTCCAATCGCCCTCGACCAGGAAGACATTGCCTGCCTCGCACTGGGCGGAGAACGGTTCGGCTCGGGTGATCTTGTCGCCGCTCTCCGGCTCAGCGTGAACGGTCCAACCGGCCAGCATGAGCACCATGTCCTTGGCCTGCACCTTGCCGGCCTGGCCGGGGTCTTGAGGCAGGCTGATCGAGACGCCTTTGCCGTCCGCCTCGGCCGTAGCCTTGATCGTCCGACGAACGTCGGCGCCCTCCTCGAGAACCCGGACGACGTGACCGACGATGAATGAGCCATCGGGCGCGCGGCCGAGCTTGACGCCGGCGGTTGCTGCCTGACCCTTGACCTTCCGCTTGGCGGAGGTCGCGGCCAGATCCCAATGCCGAACCCACTTCGTGCCCGTCGGCGCCTGGCGGATCATCTTCCCGGCGAACCAGGACCGCTTGAACAGGCCACCCTCGCGCGGCATCGGGCGCTGCTGGAATTGTCCAGCGACGGCATAGGAGCCCATCGGGATCTTGTCGCGCTCGACCACCTCGCGGGGGAAGCGCTCGGGAAACAGTAGCTCGCCTTCATAGGCGCGCGGATCCACGAACCCGATCGACGTCCGGCACCGGCACTCCGGCTCGAACTCCATCGGCAGCATCAGGTGCTCATAGCCGAGGCCGAGCTTGGCGATCTGGCCGGAGACATCGTCCTCGTGCAGACGCTGCATGATGACGATGATGGCCGAGGTCTTTGGGTCGTTCAGGCGGGTCGGCACCGATTCCCGGAAGATCCGGGTCGTATTCAGCCGCTCGGCCTCGCTCTCCGCTGTCTCGGTCGAATGGGGATCATCGATGATGACCCGATCGCCGCGGCCGCCGGTGAGGGACGCGAACGGCACGCCCTCGCGAAACCCGGTCTTGGTGTTGGCGAATGACGCCTCGCCTGCCCTGACGAGTTCAACCTCGGGCCACAGCGACCGATACCACTCAGACTGCACCAGGTCGCGCATCCGGCGGCTGTCGCGCTTGACGTACTTTTCCGTGTAGCTGCTGGTCAGGTAGCGGAGCGACGGGCGCCCCATCGGCCCCCATTCCCACGCCGGCCACAGAACCGATGTCAGCAGCGATTTCATGGTGCCGGGCGGCACGTTGATCAGCAGACGATTGATCCGGCCGTCGGTGACCGCCTGCAGATGATCGCAGATGGCGTCCAGGTGCCAGCCGTGGACATAGTCCGAGCTGGGCTCGACGACGTGCCATGCCTCGCGGATGAACCCGGCCAGCGTCTGGCACCGGGCCCGGATGGCCTCGGCGTCCCGCTTGACCCGATCCCGCTCTCGCTCTGCTTCCCTACGCCTCCGCTCCGCCCGGATCTCCGCCAGTGTCGGCAAGCGGGCCGAGGATGGCCTCGAGGCGGTCGAGATCGTCATCCGTCACCTTGGTTAGGTCGTAGGAGCCGATGGCACCGGAGTGCAGCAGCTTGGTCGGCTTGTACGACCCGTCCATTTTGTTGGCTTCCGCGATGGCAGCGATGGCCGTACGCGGGTCTTTCTCGACCTGGGCGTCATGGATGGCCTGCAGGCTCTTCATGCGCTCGGAGGCGCTCCACGCTGCCTTTTCGGCCACCCTGCCCTGCAGCTCAGACACCCGCTTCCTGACGCTGTCATTTGCTTTCAAGCGCGTGGCATTGCCACGATTTGGCGAGTAGCCGGCGTGAGCGTAGGCCTCGTCGGCCGTTAGCCCCCGAGCAAGTGCCTGAGCAAAAGTCTCATGCCTCTGGTTTTTGATAGGGGCCATTCAAGCGAACCGACATGCCTTGACTTCGCCGTAACAGACACGACATATACGTACATCACCCGTACGATACGGATGATTGGCGACAAAAGGAGCCCTTATGGCTAAGACAGAGCGTTTTGAGATGAGACTGAGCGAAGACATATTGGAGCGGGTGGATCTTTGGCGTTCATCACGAGAGGACGTCCCCTCGCGTTCCGAGGCGATCCGCCGCTTGATCGAACAGTCGCTCGACCAAGTTGGGGTCGGCAGCAGCAAGACTTACGAATTCGACCCGACCCCACCTGAGCGGCTCCAACTCTGGATGCTCTCTGAGATCCTGAAGCTCCAGAAAGGTCACGACAAGCACGACGTCGACCTTATCCAGGGCGCCATCTTGGGCGGCCACTTCTGGGCACTGCCCTGGGAGATGTCCGGGGTTCTCCACCGCCACACTGATAGCCAAGCGGCACTGAACCTGGTGGTCGACACCTTGGACATGTGGTCTTTCATCGAGGAGGGATACGAATCCCTGAGCGAGACCGAAAAGGCTAAGCTGACGTCTCTCCCGGATATCGGCCACCCCCCATCGTTCATCGGCTTCGATGGCAACAACGAAGCCGAGATGCTGAGTATCGCCAGGTTCCTGATTGAAAAACTGAACCGCTTCGAGCGCTTCAAGGGGCGGAGCTTGAACTCACATATGCCCCGTATCTCCCTCTACCGGAACATGATCGCTGAATTTGAGCCCATGCGGGCCAAACTCATCGGGCGTGAACTCGGCCTGTCGGAATTGACTAAGCTGCTGACCATCCGGTCATGGTGATTGATATTGGAGCCGGCCTTAGCGGAGGCCGGCCCCAATCAATTCGTACGCTCCACGCGATCACGTCGCAGACTGCTCATACCGAGCGAGGATTTTGCGGCGCCGCTCTGCTTGCTGCTCGGCCCAGCTCATATCCCGGGCCTCGGGAACATCGATCGGCCTGGCGTCATCCTCCATGAAGGAGCGTGGCGACGCAGAAATCGACAGGCTATCGATTTGCCCCCCTCCTATGCCCTCATGTTGTGCCACCCGTCCATAGTCGGGGTAGCGCAAGTTTATTGAGGCCTTACAGAGACTTAGCGCAACCCTCTCGTGGATAAGGTCGGTCAGGCGGTAGGCCGACCTGCGAGCAACGCGGCTTTTGCGGCACCAGCCAGCGAATGAGCGCTTCCCCGCCTCGCATGATGCCCGGGCCCAGATGATCTGGCGGGCCTTGTCCTCGTCGACGAGCGCGTTGATCCATGCCCGGGCCTCGTCGGCCCGGGAGATGGCCGCGGCGTCCGGGATGTAGCGCACCTGCACCTGACCGTAGCCATAGGCGTCCTTGTGCTCCCTGGCGTAGACCGGCCACAGGCCGCGGGGCTGGCTCGGGCCCACACGCTCGACCTGCAGGTGCAGCATGGTGTCGGCTGCCTCGACGAGGCGTTCTCGGACGAGCAATGCGGTCCAGGTCATAGGAGGCTCCCTTGCTGCTCTGGGGTCAGGGCATCGCGGAGAGCCATGACGAGGAGGGTGTAGATCCGGCTCCGCTTGGAGAACCGGCGGCCGGTCAGGGCTTGGCGGCGGATCTCCGCGAGTTCGATGGTGTCGAAGGCGCCCATGAAGTCGCCGGCGCGCGCGTCTGCCCATTCGGGGAAGTCGAGAACGATGTCAGAGACCGCCAGGATCGTTTCGGACCAGAGTTCGGCGGTGTTGTTCCGCGACCAGAGGATGGCGCGCAGCACGAAGATGAGATGGCTCTCACCGTGCTTCAGGACGATTCGGCGCATCACCTGGCGGGCATGGGTCTGCCGAGGCCGCCGCCGCTTCCTGTACGGGACGATCTTGATGCCGAGTTGATCGCAGAGACGATCGATCTTCGACAAGTCAGCGCGCCCCCAGCTTCTCGATCTTGTGGGCGATGTCGATGGCGGCCTTGAGCTTGGCGGCGGCTGCGCGGTCGACCACGCCGGCACGGTTCCGGCTGTCGGCATAGTCCCGCGCGATCCGGGCGCAGTCGGCGATCGCCTGCTTCCTGGCGGCATCCATGGCGGCGTGGATCGTCTCGGGGCTGGTCACGACCTTCACAGCATCGTCCCCTGATCGCGCCAGTCCTCGACCAGCGAGGAGAAGCGGGTGAACCGGGCCTCGCGCTTGATCACCTTTCGAATGCCGCCCTCGGCGAAGCGGGCCTTGAGCCCGACGAGCTCGGCCTTGCCGGCGACGAACTCTCGCCGGGCCTCGACGTCGGACTTGCGCTTGTCGGTGCGCGCTGTCGACAGCATGTGGTCGATCCACTGCTCTTCGACGTAGAGGGCGATCAGGCCGTCCAGGTTCTCCAGCGCGCCGGCGCCGCCGTATGCGTCCCCCCGAACCGGACGCGGATTGTCCCTGCCCTGCCCGTCGCTGTTCCGCTGCATCAGCAGGATGCCCGCGTTCTCGGTCTCCTGCATGAGGGCCTTGAGGTCGCCGTAGACCTGGTTGACGCCCTCGGCCAGCATGGTCCGGCGATCTGTGAAGCTGACGCGCTTGGCATGATCGATGATGACCAGCCCCTTGCCGAACTTCCGATTGAAGGCACGGACCCACATGGAGATCTCGGCCGTCGTCGGCCGGCCCATCTTGCGGACCTCGAAGGGCTTGTCCCGCATCTGGTTGAGCAGGTTGATCACGGATTCGAGCTCGGCATCGCTCGCCCTGCCCTTGCGGAGATCGTTCGACTGCACCGATGCGCGCTGCGAGGCGATCTGCTTGTAGACCTCAGTCGGCTTCTGATCCCCGGAGAGGAACAGGACGGGATAGCCGGCCTCCATCGCGTGATAGGCCTGTTGCAGCGCGAAGCTCGTCTTGCCGCCGCCGGAATCGGCGAGCAGGCCGACCAGCCAACCGAACTCGAGATCGTCGCCGAGCACCTGCTGCGCCTCGCCGATGAACCACGGCACGGCCGCGCTCTTCTGGCGCTGATGCGCGAGACTGATCTCCTCGATCGCACCGACGGCCGCATCGCCGTCGTCGGCCGCCCTGCCCTTGCCGATCGCGTCGGAGAACAGCTTCTCGCACTCGGCGACCAGATCCTCGGTCTTGGCGCCCGGCTGGAAGAGCGATGCCCATTCGTGGATCCGCTCGGCCGCCAGAACAAGCTCTCGCCGGACTGCGGCGTCCTTCACCGCTGTGGCAAGATCGACGATGGCGTAGGGCATCGCGAACTCGGCGAAGAGCCGGACGACATAGCGCATGCCCGAAAGCTCGCCGACCCGGTGATCGTCAGAAACCGCCCCCTTCATGGTGACGGGGCTGGCAACCGAGCCGGCGCCGATCATGTCGGCCATCGTCTGGTAGAGATGGCGGTGCACCGGTTCGAAGAAGTCATCGGGCGCGAGGATCGACGACACCCGATCGAAGCAGGCGTTGTTAGCGAGGATCGAGCCGAGGACGTGCTGCTCGGCCTCGAGGTTCTGCGGAAGGCTCACGCCGCGACCCTCCGGCTGGCGAGCATCTTCCGAACGTCCATCGAGTTGCCCTCGACGGCCGTGTAGACGGCGATGCCAACGGAATCGGACTGGTCGCTGTTCTTGACGACGAAGCCGTAGCGGAGGCCGAGGTCCGCAGCCCATTTCCGGACCTCGCGCTTGGCCCAGCCGTTCTTCTCCTTCTCCGGCGTGCCGCGTGGTGCATAGGCTCGGCCGATGCAGAGCATCCGCCATTTCGCAACGTTCACCAGCATCGCGCGGATCTTGAACCGGTGCAGCATCACCAAGGCGCCGCCGGACATCGCCGGCAGCACAAGCATGGTGTGAGGGTTGGACGCGAGCTCCTCGACGGTGCGGCTGGCGAACAGACCGTCGCTGACGACCTTCTTCCGCTTCGGCAGGGCCCGGAGGGGTTCTTCGACCCCGGCGAGGTCAACCCGGACGCCTCGTTCACGGAAGCTCATCAGGAGCTCATAGAGGTGATCGGACAGCGCGCGGACGTTGTCGTCGTAGTCGTCCCCTCGGCACGGGAACGAGCCGCAGGTGATCCGCGGCGTCCGCCCCTCGCCCATCTCTTCGATGAGCGTCCAACCGGTATTGGCGGAGGAGAGATCGAGACCGAGGAAGTTCATGCTGGCGCTCCGCTCGATTCAGGAACGAGGACTAGAATGGCTTGCCCCTTCACGGTTCCGCGTTTGGCGCGCTGCCGCTGGATATGGTTGCGGATGATCTCGCTGCCGAGTGTGGGACCGTTCAGCCAAGCCATCGCTGCCTCGCGCGGGAACCGCCAGCGGCGATCGGCATCGATGTTCTCGGGCGTCCGGTCCGCGAGATAGCCGTGTCGAAGGCAGAAGTCTTTCATGGCGCGGGTGATGACGCCGCCGGTGGTGCCACGAACCCGACCATCCTTCGGGATGCCTGCCAAGTCCATGATATCCCTGGCAGTGACGGTGCCCGCGAGATCCCACGAGGCGACAGGGCGGACGACGCGGAGCTGCTCGACATCGCGGCGAAGTGCCGAAGCCTCCTCCATCACGAGCTCCATGCCCGCTCGAAGGTCCTCGGTCTGCTTGATGAAAACCTTCTTCACGATGCCGCCGATCGCGGCGCGGGAAGCGTCGTCGAGTTCGAGAACGCCATGTTCACCGCGTACCGCGACGCCGTCGGTCCAATAGGCGGCCAAGGCGTCGTAGCATTCCCGCTGGTAGGCGATGACCGCATCGCGGATATCGGTTCGCACGCGGCTGGCGTCGATGCCGAAGAGGAAGCCGTTGAGCATCTTGAGCGGGAGAGTAGTCGTCTCTCGGCTCTTTCCGTCAGTGGCAACCATGTGTGTCACGCACATGGTTGCGCCGAGAACCGCATCACGCTTGATCCGCTGAAGCTGTCCGTTCCAGTCCAGCCCCATCCCCTCGACAATCGGCTTCAACGCCGCGTGCGGTTTCCCTTCGACCTCCACCGTCTCGATCTTCGAGCCGCGGAACTCCACCACTCGCACCGAGCCACCTTGCGTGTTACCCGTCATCGTCTCGTTTCCATGTTGGTTTCGGGATGAGGCCGGGGCGGTCTCGGTCGCCAAACTTGCGACCGCCTCGGCTTGCTCTTCCTTGTGGCGGCGGATCACCCGCCGCACGTAGGCCCGGGCATTGAGCCAGGACCGCCGATCGCCGCTGCTTCCCGCAACGATGAACGTCTTCTCGACACCGTCGAAGTCAGCGACGAATCGCGGATGCTTGCCCGTGATGACGAGCTCAAACGGATAGCCGGCCTTGCTGAGCTCTTGCGCGACAGCATCGCGCTCTTCCGACCCATAGGTGGACAGGGCGCGCGTCATGGTCAGGAAGCCAAGCCGGCTTCGGGCAGGTCCTCGCCGAACGGCGCGTCATCTTCGAGATCGGCCTGATCGTCGTCGACATCATCGGCGTCGAGCACTTCGGTCTCGCTCTCCTCCTCCGCCTGCATGGCGAGCACGAGCCGGCGCTCTTCGGAGCCCTTGTGATGACCAGTGAGCCACTGTTGGCCGGCCGCCGTGGAAAGGTCGTGCGGATTGTCCGGCGCTTCACCGAGGCGCCCGGCGCGCAGGCCATCCTCGAACGCCTTCTCGTCGATCGGCGCCAGCGTGGTTGCCGTCTCGAACAGGTCGAGCTGCGACTTCTGGATGCCGACGCCGAGGATGTTGAGGTAGCGGAGCAGCTCCTGCATCTCGGCCGTGAATTCCTCGGCCTTGCCCGACTTGAGGATCTTCAGCGCGCGCTTGGCAGCGGCGAGGTTGATCCCCTTCCCTTCGGCCTTGGAGAGTGCCGCGCGCGCCGTGCCCTGCGCCGAGGCGGCTTCCTCCTGAGCGCGCCGGATCTGGGAAAGCTGGACGGCGACGATCGCCTCGGGCGGAACCTGGTTGTGCTCTTTCGGGGTCGAGACGGCAGACATCGGGGTCGTCCTTTCGTGGATGGCTAAGAGGCGGGTTTTGATGCGACGGCGGTCGCGGAAGTAGGCTTCGGCGCGGTTGAGCATCAGGGGCTCTCCCGGTCGCGCCTCAGGAAGCGGATCTCCGGCCGGCCGAGATAACCGCGCTCCCAGACGAACCATGCGAAGTCGGTAGTGCCATTGCCGGGCTTGATGCCCGCTTCGATTACCGGGCCCGGCGGCATCGACGGGCGCGGGCTCAGCAGGTGAACGCGAGCGAGCGGCGTCTTCTCGAGCCAGGCGCCGCGGCCGGCGGCGTTCATCCACTTCGTCGGCAGGAGCAGCGCGACCTTCCCGATAGCCAAGTCCAGCGCGCGGGCAGCGAACGCGTCGGCGATACCGAACGGCGGATTGCTGACGATGTTGTCGCTCCGGGAGTTGTTGCCCCGGAAGTCTGCGAGATGTCGCGGGTCGGCGCCGCCGGCGCGGGCGACGATGTCGTTGCCCTTGGCCATATACCCGGCCTCGATCGCTGAACGGACAATGCGGCCGCATCCACAAGCTGGATCGTAGATCGCACCCTCGAAGTGCTCGACCTCGAATAGTCGGCGCGAGCACCATTCCGGCTCGACGTACCAGTCCTCGGGATGACGGGCCCAGATGTGGGCGTCCTTCTGGATGGGTTCGCTCACAGCAGCGCCCCCGACAGCACCGAACGCTTCCGACCGGGCCGCGCTCCGTTCGGCTTGGGCTCCCTGATCCGCACGACGGTGGCCCGGGTCGTCAGACGTTCACCGCACGCAGCGCAGAACCTGAAGCGGGAGCCGAAATTCACCGGGTTGGCGCAAACCAAGCGCTCCGGCGCCGGCTTATCGCCCTGACCGGGGAGGATGTACTGGCACTCGAACTGGCCAGCCTCGAGGAAGGACTTCGGCGCCCCGCCCGTCGGCACATACTCGACCACGAGCTCGGCCGGCGGCAGGAACGGTACCTCGTCCGTCACCATCGGCGGCGCGGCGACCTTCGGCCGAAGCTGCTTCTTGTGGGCCTTGAGCTTGATCCGCTCGGCCCGGCACTTCTCGCGGATCGCCTTGGCCGACCAGAACCTCAGCTTGGCAGAGAGCTCCGCGACCGACAGGCCCTTGCTGGCCAGAACGCGGAGCCTGTCGAGGCGAGCCGGGGTCCATTCTAGATTGGGCTTGCGAGAGTTCGCCGAGCTGATCTCGGCCCGTTGCATCTTGCCGATGATCGAGTTGCGCGTGAGCTTCGTTCCGAACTCGCGGCTCATGATCATCCCGATTGCCGAGGCCGTCTCGCCCTTGGCCGCCAGCACCCGCAGCCGATCGATCATCTCTTCCGTCCAGGGCTTGCTCATGCCACGCTCCTCTGCTGGACGATGGCGATCGACCGGGAACGGCCGGGGTGGAAGGTGATGAAGCCGCGCTCACGGAGAGCGACGATCACGCGGTTGACGCTGCCGCGCGATCGGAGGCCCGTCGCCGAGGCGATGTCGTCGTAGGAGGGCGAGAAGCCGCGCTTTGCGATGAGCGCTTCGATCGCCTTCAGAACCTTCGCCTGGACGCGCGTCAGGCCGGCCGGCGGCTCCGGGTCGGAGAACTCATGCTGGCAGCAGGGGCAGCGGTGCATCATCGCTTCGCTCCATCAATGGCGTGGTCGAGTGCTGTTCCGAGAGAGGCCATCTGCGTCATCGCCTCGAGCACCTTGGCTCGAAGCGCCTTGGCCTCGGCGACGTCGATCCGGCCGTCGGCCAGCGCGTCGGAGAGCGCGACCTCGACCTGCGACCCGCCAGTGAGCACGCTGGAGAGATGGCCGAACCAGTGCGTCGTGTTCTGCGCTACGGGCATGGGGACGAGGAGATGCCCAGAGAGCTCAGCGAGGAGCCGCGTCACGATCGGCTCGCCGGCGTCCTTCTCAAGGTCGGCGATGACGTCGATCGGCGCGAAGACCTCTTCCTGCCGGGCGCCATACCGGGACAGGAGCGATTCCGTGCCGCGGGTGATGCCCTGGCAGCGGCGTGGTCCGCCAGCGGCACCGATCAGATCACGGGCTGCCCCCTTCAGGCGCTCATAGGTCTGGTTCGAGAAGATGCGAGCAATGGTCATGAAAGTCTGGCCCGGTTCTTTTCATGGACGCTCGGCCTTGCCGGGCGCAGGTTCCGTGCAAGGACGGATCAGGAGGCTGGGATGACCGACGCTGAAATCGACGCGCGGATCGACGTGCTGGACCGAGCGATTGCGGAGCTGCTGGCGCGGATGCCGCCAGTCGAGCGCGAGACGGTGTTCGACCGGCTGCGCTGCGAGTTCGATGGCCGGGAACATGCCGAGACCGTCGAGCGCCTGATCGAGGACGCGTCGGAGACATCCGGGCATCCGATCGATGTCGCGATCCGCCAGTTGCGGCGGCGGCATTCCGGCGGCGGCCGGGTGACCGTGTAAAGGCGCTTCATGAGTCTCGCCTCCGGCCGCCTTCGCCCCACACCTCGTCAAACCGTTTTGCCGTCAGAACCGGGAAGAAGTCGCGCGGCTCAAGTTCGATGCCATTTGCCTGGGCGAACTGCAGCAGCTTCCGAGCGTCGAGATGCGGAATGACACCCTCGGTGCCCCCCCTGCTCGCCGGGTACATCCAGCGATAGATGCGGGTAAGGCTCTTGCCGGTGATCCCTCGGACGACCTCAGGGCCGCCGAGCTTGGCGATGACGGAACGGGCTGGGTCGAGATGCTTTTCCATGACGACTATATTTGCGACAATCGCAATTTACCGTCAAGAGAAATTTGCGATCTTCGCGATAGCGGTTTTTGCGGCCATCGCAACAATGCCGATATGGACTCTCGCGAAATCCTCAGAACTTGGCTCGAAGGCCAGATCGAAAAGAAGGGGCACGGCGCCCGGAAGAAGCTCGCCGAATGCCTAGGCGTCGGCTCGTCCGCCATTACGCGGATGACCAGCACGGATCCCGGCAAGGAGTCTCGGGAGATCACGGCCGCCGAGTTGCTTAAGATGGCGGAGTTCTTCGGAGAGTTCCCGCCGCTACTGTCGCCGCCTGATGAGCACGCCGGCGAACTGAAGCGCGTGCCCCTCGGACACGAGTTTGATCCAGACCCAGAGTTCGAGCCGGTTCAGCGGGCAGTATCGGACGGCCGCCGTGTCGGCATCGCGCCTGACGAGATTCCGCAGGCGGAGACACTTGGACTGGGGCTTCGAGACGCTGGCGAGCAGATCCAAATCGATATCGGTGGCGGCAGCAGCGTCATCGGCGTTCCAGTAAGCGACACCTGGCGAGTCCCGACGACCGTCCTTCGCCGGCGCGTCAGCACGCCGATCGAGCAGTTGCACTTCGTCGAGTGCGAGGGCAACTCGATGTACCCGCTGATCAACAACGGCGACGTGGTGCTCGTCGACCGCTCCAAGCGCAACCCGAGAATGCCGGGCGTCTTCGCCCTCTGGGAGGGGGACGGCCAGACGATCAAGCAGGTCGAGTACGTCCAAGGCTCGGTGCCGCCGAAGCTCCGCCTGATCCCGGCCAACAAGGATTACACCACCTACGAAGTGCTGGCCGACGACGTTTTCATCATCGGCGCCTATGTCGCTAGATTCACCGTCGACTAGACCGGCGGCCCATGTGCCGCATTCTCTGGGGGGAGAAGAATGCTTCGTATCGTGCCCGCGGCAGTCGCCGCGGCTCTCTTGGTAGGGTGCCAGTCCGCCAGCAACCAAAACGCCGGCACGCCGATCACGCTATCCGATGCGGACAAGGCCGCTGTCGAGGCCAGCGTGCGCCTGCATATGAAAGACCCGTATTCGGCCGTTTTCGGCAACATGTTCGCGGTCCGTGACAGTAGCGGCGTGATGCACGTCTGCGGCTACGTGAATGGGAAGAACAGCTTCGGGGCCTATATCGGCGACCAACCATACCTCGTGTCAGGCGCGCCAGGAGCGTTCACCTTCGGCGGCGTCGGCGGGCAAGAGTCCGCAACGTTCCTCGTTCAGCAGTCGTGCTGGAACAAAGGCATCACAATCTGACCGCAACAAGGTCACATCCGGGGGGATGGAATGATGCGCAGATGGGCAATAGCCCTCGCCGTGGGGCTCGCGGTGCAGCCACTGGCGAGCCATAGCGGCGAGATCAAGCTCTATTTGGACGGGGCCGTCGGAGTGGCGACATCGCCAGAAGCGCAACATCACTACTTCGAAGAATGGGAGCGCTTGGGCACCATAGCGACAGGAAGCGTAGGAGCGACAATCCGAAACGATTTCGGCTCACACTTTATCGGGGCCAGTATCGCCGCCAGATTCGGCGAACAATCTTCAGACCAATCGTTCTCTTGGCCGAGCCTGACGGTCAGAGAGCCGCTTCCAGACGGCGTTGGCTTGGACAACTTCCGATCACAGAGTTTCTCGCATCAGCCCCTCGGCCAGTTCGATGTCCACTATGGCGTCAAGGCCGGGGACTATAACGTTGTCTTGGGCGGCGGCGTTTCAGTTGATCGGTACGAGCTTTCCTCCGTCATAGACAGCCGAGGCAGCATTTTTCATATCTACCAATCGAATGTACGCGGCATGGAAGCCTACGGCAGCGATGCGCGCTCAGAGGTGAGCATAGATTCGGTCCGAGTGTCGCCGCTGATTTTCACCTCAATCGAACGGAAGTTCGGCGAACGTTTCCTGGTCTCCCTTCGAGGCCAGATCGCGATGCAGAACGGAAGCATCTCAGGCTCGGAGATCGCGAGATGGTCGGCGGACAACTACATCCAGAAGGGCGGCGAGTTCCAATACGCGGGGACGCGGCCTGATGCGACCACTCTCCTGAATTCCGTCTCCGCCGAGATCCAACCCCAAGGCTCGCTGATGCTGGGCCTGAGCTTTCGGTTAAACTGATGACACCACCAGCCACTATCCACGTCGTCGTCGTCTTCAAGCGCCTCGACGATGACGAGGACACGATCGCCGCCGAGCCGCCGCAGCAGATGCCGACGGCCGCGCAGGCGACGCAGCGTGCGAAGATGCTGGCCACCAGCCACGCCGGCGCAATTGCCTGGTCGCGGACGCTCGATCCGGACACCGGCGACTATGGCGAGCCGGTCATTCTGGTGCGACTGGGGACGATCCCGGATTGGTTCGACGAGACGGGCGACGCCGGGGGCTGACGCGTCACAGGCGAAGGGTCGGGGGGACCTCAGGAATGCTCAGATCCATCGCCGCGGCGCTCGCCGCATGCGTCATCACCGCCGGCGCCGCCCTTGCGGCCGAAGTGCACGTCATCGACGGCGACACGCTGAAGGTCGACGGCAAGACTATCCGCATATTCGGCATCGATGCGCCCGAGGCCGGCCAAAGTTGCCGCAAGCCCGGCGGCGGAACTTGGCAGTGCGGCCAGGCGGCGATCCGCCAGATGGAGAAAGCCGTCGCCGAGGGCGATGTCACCTGCGACGATCGAGGGCTCGACGTCTACGGCCGCACTCTCGCGATCTGCAAAGTCGCCGGCCTCGATCTCGGCCGCCTGATGGTCAAGGAGGGAATGGCCTGGGCCTTCCGCCGCTATTCCGAGGACTATGTCGACGCCGAGGACGAGGCGCGCGCCGCGGCGGTCGGTGTATGGGAGCAGGAGACCGAGGCGCCCTGGGAGTTCCGTCAGAACCGCTGGGACGTCGCTGCTCAGCAGGCCCCGGAAGGCTGCCCGATCAAGGGCAACATCAACCGCAAGGGCGAGCGGATCTACCATGCGCCGTGGTCGCCTTGGTACAGCCGGACCAAGGTCAGCGTCGAAAACGGCGAACGGTGGTTCTGCGACGAGGGCGAGGCGATCAAGGCTGGCTGGCGCGCGCCGTACTGGGGACGGTGAAGCAAGATCTACCGCGGGCCACATTCATAAACACTAGGAGCGCCTCTGAGCGTGAGCAGGTACATTGCGTACATTGACGAGGCAGGAGACGAAGGTTTCGGCAAACTCGCTTCCGGAGCAGTGGGAGGACAATCTCGCTGGCTGGTACTCGGCGCCTGCATCGTCTCGGCAGAGAACGACGTCCTCATGGCGGGCTGGAAAGACGCAATTGTCGGGCGCTTTCCCGCCAAGAAGTCCAGAGACCTGCATTTCCGTGAACTCAAGCACGACCAAAAGGTCGTTGTATGCCAAGAAATCGCGAAACTCCTTGTAGGAGTATGCGTCACGCTATCGCACAAGGTTACAATTGCGGGCACCAAGTATGAGGATACGTTCAAAAAGAAGGGATATTTATACAACTATCTGATTAGGTGGCTTCTTGAGAGAGTCACTCAAGCCTGTCACAAAGCATCCCCAGACGGATGCTCGCTTCGCGTTATTTTCTCCCGGCGCGGCGGAACAAATTACCAAAGCATGATCGACTATCTGCAATTGATGAGGGACGGTCGCGAGGTAATGCGGCCCGTCAGATCCATCGTCTGGAATGTGCTTGATATCGACAACATTGCAGTCGAGAATCACAGCAAGTGGGCAGGTCTGCAAATTGCCGATTGCGTCACCAGCGCCTTCTTTTCTGCAGTCGAGCCAAATCTCTACGGCAACTACGAGCCGGCCTACGGGAGGCTTCTTCGTGAGAAGCTGCTGAAGCGAAATGGCATCATACTAGACTGCGGCGTAACGCCGGTCCCTAGTATGCAGAAATGCGCTGCTGACGACAGACAGTACGCATTTTTCGATGAGCATCGCTGAAAACGAATGGGCAGGCCCCCGGCTCCTGATTCACACCGCAAAGGGTGCTGCCGCCCCGTAGGGCAACTCGGAGTGGTTCCGGCGCCTGCCTGCTCGAAGTAAACATAATCGAAACACAGCGATTTTCAACCAATTCCAGCTATCTTCAGCCAGTTCCAGCTAGATACAGCCGACGTGGACAGAAGCCCCGCGCCGACAAAACACGGCTCGCGCTCGCGGTGCATATCCTGCTGAGACAGAGCCAGATCTAAGTGTTGGATTGAATTTCAAGAACCCGATCTAAGGGAGGGAGCAGGCAAAGACCCCCTACCCCCGTGACCGAAGCCACGCGGGAGGGAATCGATGCCGGCGACAAGAACCGTCACGTCGGTCGGTCGCATACGGCAGGACAGCCTCTCGGCCTGCCCGTCCTCAGTTTCCTCAGCCGCACCGTAGGACTTTCGACCCCCGCGCGATCCGCCCTCGCTGAGTGAGCCTCGTCGATTCCTCGACACGGCCAGGGCGGCGGATGGGCTATGTCTCGCGCAAATCTAAATTTGCGTCAATCGCAATTTTCCGATTGACAGCAATTTGCGATTGTCGCAATCTTCTCTCATCGAAGCACGGTGAGGGCACCCACCATGAGCAACACGCTCTACATGCTGATCTGCGAGAACGACGAGACGCTTCGGCTCTGCGCCGGCCGGTCGGTCGAGGGTTCCGAACAGGATGGAATGACGTCGGCCCGGCGCGCGGCCGAGGTGATCGTTCGCGGTCTCTACAACGCCGACCGCGTTGTCGAAGTGTGGCGGGTCGACTTGTCGGACCGCACCACGCTCGACGTCACCCGCGAGGTCGCAGAGCACATCCAGACGCTGATCGGGCGGTATCTGCGAGACGAGCGCGAGGACCACGAGGCGGCGATCGCCTTCGTCGAGACCGCGCTCGGCGTGACGCTCGACGGCGACCGCTGGGTGCCGGATGACGTCGCCGGCGATTGGACCCGCCCGTATGGCGCCGAGTGCACGCAGGTGGCCGCGTGATGGCCGCCTCCCGCAAGCGCCAAGTCGAGTTCATGCGTTCGTTCGGCGATAGCGCGCTGACCGACGCCGTTGCCGCGATGATCCGCCGGCACGGCCCGGACTGGCTCACCGACGAGCAGCTTTCCGAGGTGGTGTCCAAACAGGTTGCCGACGCCCGCTGGACCGCCCGGAACACCCGACGCAACCGGCGCATCGCCTCTGATCGAAAGGCCGCGTGATGGCAGTCATTCCCAAGGATCATCGTGTTCCGGTGATGATGACTGAAGCCGAAGTGCAGGCAATCGATGACTGGCGGTTTAAGTCGCGCGTTGCGACGAGGGCCGAGGCGATTCGGCGATTGGTTGAGCTCGGCCTCACCGTCGGCGCCCCGGTGGAGGAATCGCGATGAGCCCTCTGCCCGGCACACACACCATTCTCGCCGCTCTCACCCGCGACGCCGGCGTTTCGCACGAGGTTCTGCGCACCAGGACCAAGCCGCCCGTCGGCACCACCGGAGACGAGAGCGCAGACGCCTACCTCGCCGGCATCTTCGCGATGATTTGCGTCATGGAGGGTCAGGCCGGCGATCGCGCCAAGCAGGTCCGGTTCGTCCAGCGAGCAATCGAGATCCAGGAGGACTGGATCGACAGGCTGCAGGAGCAGGGCAAGCGCGGAGTGGTCGACCTGCCCGCCCAGCGGACCAGCTCCCTCTCGCTCGGCCGCCTGCAGGCTTGGCTCGCTGAACTCCGCGGCGACAGCCTCGAACTGCTCGGCCAGGACATCGTCGAAGGAAGGCGCGCCACCGCATGACGTTCTCCAAGGGCGACATCGCGATCTACCTGATCGTCGGCCTCGGCCTCTTCACCGTCCTGACGGGCTTCGTCTTCGCCATGCTCACCGACCGGCGGACCGACGAAGGCCCTTCCGAATTCACCGCGCACTGGCGCGACGACGAGCGGCGCTGACCGCTTCACGCGAGGCAATCATGCTGGAACAAGCGATCCCGGCGCCGGACGGCGTCATCACGTCTCCCGGCTGCTATGTCGACCTCGACATCGAGCGCTACCACGGCCAGTGCACCAACGGGCCGAGCATCAGCTCGAGCGGCCTGCGGACGATCTTCATCGATAGCCCGGCGCACTACTGGAAGTCGTCGGCCATCAATCCCAACCGCATACCCTATGTGCCGACCGAGCCCATGATCCTCGGCAAAGCAGCCCACCACCTTCTCTTGGGAGAGCGCGACTTCGGGCGCCTGTTCCTTGTGCGCCCTGCCAAAGCTCCAGATGGTAGGGATTGGAACGGCAACAACGCGTCTTGCCGGGCATGGCTCGCTGACCAGGCAGAAGCTGGACTGACCGTGCTCACGTCCGGTCAGATCGAAGCGATCCGAGGCATGCGCTCCTCGCTCCAGGCTCATCCCCTGATCGCCGGCGGCATCCTGGATGGTGCGATCGAGCACAGCATGATCTGGCAGGACGAGGAAACCGGAATCTGGCTCAAGGCTCGGCCGGACGCGATCCCAACGGCCTCCGGCGATTTCGCCGACCTCAAGACCGCCGCGAGCGTGGCGCCGGAAGACCTATCGCGCGCCGTATCCGACGGCCGGCTCGACATGCAGGCAGCCCTCGTGAAGTGGGGCGCCAAGGCGGTCCTCGGCATCGACATGAACGACTTCGCGCTCGTCTTCGTCGAGAAGGCGCCGCCACACTGCGTCGAGGTCCGCGTCATCCGCCAGGATCACATTGAGGAGGCTGAGGGCGACCTTCGTGCCGCGCTCCGCCTGTTTGCCAAGTGCCTGAAGACCAACACCTGGCCGGGCCCGGGCGGATCGATGTCCGACCTCGCCCCAATCGGCCTTTCCGACTTCGCCCGCCGCCGCGCCGCCGACCGCCGCGCCTTCATCCAGCAGGAAATCGCAGCATGACCAGCTCTGAGCAGAGGATCGACAAGGTAGCCCTCACGGTCGCCGAGTTCTGCCACGCGTACGGCCTCGGCAAGAGTCTGGCCTACGAAGAGATCGCCTCGGGGCGCCTCGGGGCGAGGAAGGCCGGGCGGCGGACGCTGATCCCCGTCCGAGACGCTGAAGCCTGGTTCCAAAGCCTACCGACGGGAGGTGCGAAGTGAGCAACGTCTCAACGCTTCCCAAGCGCTCCCTCGTCGATTCCATGGCCGCAAAGTACGACATGGAGCCGGCCGCCTTCGTGAGCGCCATCAAGGCCACCGTGATCAAGGGCGACTGCTCCAACGAACAGTTCGCGGCCTTTCTGATGGTCGCCAAGGAATACGACCTCAATCCGCTGACGAAGGAGATCTACGCCTTCCCGGACCGCGGCGGCATCACGCCGATCGTCTCCATCGACGGCTGGATGAACCTCATCAACTCGCACCCGCAATTCGATGGGATGGAGTTCGCCGACACGCACGGCGACGACGGCAAGCTCTACTCGGTCGAGTGCCGCATGTTCCGCAAGGACCGTGCCCGCCCGGTCTCGGTCATCGAATACATGAGCGAGTGCTCGCGCCAGACCGATCCCTGGAAGAAGTGGCCCAACCGGATGCTGCGCCATAAGGCGGCGATCCAGTGCGCCCGATATGCCTTCGGCTTCTCCGGCATCATGGAGCCGGACGAATACGAGCGGATGTTCGACGTGACGCCGCGCTCTTCCATGGCCGACCGGCTCGGCGGCGCGCGCCAGGCTGAGACCGGGTTCTCGTCCGCGAACGTCGAGGCCGAGATCGCCACCGCCACCACGACCGAACACACGGTCCCGCCCGCGACGACGGAGGCCGAACATCAATCCGAACCCGCCGAGCTCCCCCTGGTGCCCCTTGAGAGCTCGGCCGGCGTGGAAGAGGGGCCGGCCCAATCCCCCCGGGTCGGCCTCTCTTCCGATGATCGAGAACTGCTGCGCTTCTATGTCGAGGAACTGGACGCCGAGCGCGCCGACTTCGCGATCGAGGAAGTCCGGATCCGCTTCTGGAAGGGCAAGGCCGTCGAGAAGGGCTCGGCCATCGCCATCGCGGCCGGCGCCATCACCGACGCTCATCGCAAGCGGGTGAATGCCGAGATCACGATCGAGGAATGCGCGCGCCTCTGCCGGGAGGCTTGCCGATGAGCGGCGAGCGCAGGCGGCTGACCGTCACTGAGAAACTCGAGATCATGGCCCGCCAGGCTCGGTGCCCCCGCTGCCATGAAAAGCTTGGGCAATTGAAGGGCCTGGACTGGGACCATTCCACCCCGCTCGCTCTCGGAGGCGCCGACACTCCCGAGAACATCCAAGCGCTTCACCGCACCTGCCATCGGCAGAAGACGTCAGGCGCCGGCGGTGAGAGACGCGCGAGCGTCGCGGACGGCGATCAGCACAAGATCGGCAAGGCGCGCCGGCTCTCAGCCGCGCAGGCCGAGTTTCGGGCTCTGCTTCTAGCCAAGGAGCCCGGCATGCCGCGCGAGAAGAAGTCGCGCATCCCCAGCCGCCCGTTCAAACGGAGATCAGCATGAGCCAGCGCATCGAAGACGGCGGGCCGGTGCACCCTATCCCGTATGGCCATGACCGGAACTCCGGAATCACGCTTCGGGACTACCTAGCGGCTCAGGTGGTAGGGGCCGTCATCGCCTCGTTCGACAAGCACATGCCGAACGCCGCGTCGATCGAGAACTTCGCGGTCCACTCGTATCGCATCGCCGACGCCATGCTCTCCGCCCGCCAGAGGGGCGCCCAGACTGGGGGAGAGGCACATGAGTGAGCATAAGCACACGCCGGGCGTCTGGAGAGTCGTGGACCTTGGTGACCACTCCATCTCCTCTGACGCCCACTACATGGAAAGTATGGGGGTTGGCCTCAACGACGGCTACCCACTGGCAATCGTCATCAGCCGTCGAGCTGTGGCTTCAAGGATCGAAGCCAACGCTCGCCTGATCGCGGCAGCACCGGAGTTGCTGGCGGCGCTCACGGGCATGATCGACATGTACGTCGAACTCGTGGAGAGCGGGGACGCTGGGTTCTGGGATGCGGAGAAGGTGCGCGAGGTGATCGCCGCACGCGCCGCTATCGCCAAGGCCACGGGAGGCTCGTCATGAGCCTCCCCTCCCTCCGTTCGTACCTTCCTGAGCTTCCGGCTGCGCTTGTGTTCCTAGCCGCCCTGGCGCTTGCCGACTTCATGGGACGGGAGTTGTCGCCATGACCCCGACACCGAGTGAAGAGCGCGATGGGCTGGTGGAGCAGCTTGCCAATGGCGGGCATACGCCGGGCCCGTGGGGTTGGTTTGGCAATGCCAACAGCTATTCGCTCTATCTCGCCACGAGGCACAGCGGCCGTCGCTATGTGATGAGCTTCAGGCGATGGGGGATGCGCGGCGCGCAACCGGAGTTCCAACCGGCGCGCGGCGGGCTGGTCGACGCCTCCCGGCTGCTAGAGTTCGAGGTCGGCGACCGGGCGGTGCGCGGCGTCGAACAGGCAAAGGCCGATAGCAGCGTCTACCGCTATGACGTGCGCGGGATCGATTGCCCCGACGCTCGCCTGATTGCAGCAGCGCCCCAGCTCCTGGATATCGCCATCGCGCAAGCCGCCGAGATCACCCGCCTGCGCGCGGAGGTCGCCCGGAAGGATGAGGCGCTGGACGAGTGTCAGGCCGCTCTCGCAATGGTTATCGCGCCCGAGGCGATTAAGAACACCACGGTCGCGCATGCCTTCGCTACTGCGACGGCAGCTGAAGCAAAAGCCCGCGCAGCCAGGATGCCGGCAGAAGGCCGCGCCGCTCTCGAACAGGAGAGCGGGTGATGGCGGAATATCACCCCAATCCCCAGTATCGGCACGCTCGCCGCCTGCCGATCGGTCGCAACCATCCCCAGCCGTGGGAGCATGTCGTTTCGATCTCCGGCGGAAAGGACAGCACAGCGCTGTACCTGCTCGCCATTGAGCGCGGGATGCCGTTCACGGCCGTGTTCGCCGACACCGGACATGAGCACCCAGCAACCTATGAATATGTTGACCGCCTGGCGGATCTCGCCGGCGGCCCACCGATCCTGCGCGTGAAGGCCGATTTCACCGAGGCGATGGCGCGCAAGCGAGCGTTCATCCTGGGGAAATGGCCGGCGGCTGGCGTTCCCATGGAGCGCGTCGAGCGCGCGGCGGCGCTCATGGTGCCAACCGGTATTCCCTTCCTCGATCTGGTTATGGTCAAGGGTCGGTTCCCCGGCGCCAAGTCTCGCTTTTGCACCGACGAGCTGAAGATCGTTCCAATGTGGTACGGCGTCCAGAAGCCCATCCTCGCCGCCGGGCGGACCCTTGTGTCGTGGATGGGCGTTCGAGGCGAGGAGAGCCTTGCTCGACGCGACCTGTCGCGCTGGCAGCGCATGAACCCTGCCCCCTATTCACTGCGCAAAGGAGAGCGCGATCAGGCGCAGGGTTGGCGCGCCTATGCCTATCGCCCCATCCACGCCTGGAAGCGCGATGACGTATTCGCCATGCATGACCGGCATGGTATTGCGCCGAACCCCCTCTATGCACAGGGCGCGGATCGCGTCGGTTGCTGGCCCTGCATCTTCGCCAAGAAGGACGAGCTGCGGCTGATAGGCCGGATCGACCCCGCCGTGATCGAGCGCGTCGAGGAATGGGAAACTATCGCCGGCGATGTCTCGAAACGCGGCGAAGCTACGTTCTTCTGCGTGACAGACGATCCTCTCTACGAGCACGGCACAAAGGTCGAGCGCGGCCAGCACGGCATTCGATCCAAGATGCAATGGGCGATGACCGCCCACGGCGGCCGTCAATACGACCTCATGGCCCGCTTCGAGGCCGGCGCCTCTTGCTCTGAAATCGGAGCGTGCGAATGACTGCCCCTCCCTCTCCCCGGAGCAATGACATGACCAGCGAAGTGAAGCTTGAGCCGACAGCCGAGGAAGTCGAGCGGGTGGCGAACGCCATCAACGATGCTGATGTCGGCTACCGAATGACGCTGATCCGTCTGGTCGACGGCATCTACACCTACGAGCTGGTCTACGATGGCGAGGCCGCCATCGAGTTCGACAACACCGACGACCTCTATGAGCACGTCGGGGCTCGCAAGCGCGAGGCAATGGCCCGCGCCGCGATCCTCGCCATGGACCGCCGCGCCTCCCCGGCCGCTGAGCCGGTCGAGTGGCAGCATCATATCCGCGTGTCGCGGATGGACGGTGGAAAGCAGCAGGTGCCGTTCGAATGGACGGACTGGACGGAGTGGCGCGAAGGCAAGTTCGGCAGCCCAGGCCTTGCCGGCGACGACGGACTGCAATTTGAAGAGCGTCCCCTCTACGCCTCCCCGCCCGCGCCAGCCGTGGCGGTCAAGCCGATCGTCTCAACGGAGATGGTCAATGCGGCGTGGAACAAGGCCAAAGACTTTGGCTTAAGCGGCTCGCCTACGGACTTCCGTCGCGTGCTCGAAGAGGCTCTAGCTCTGGTCGAGCCCGCGCCAGCCGTGGCGGTGCCCGTGGCGTGGATGAACGCTGATCATATTCGCGCATATCAGGATGGATTGGGCGAAGGTATCGCATGGGCATCGCCAGAGCCGACTGACTTCTACACTGTGCCGCTCGCCCTCGCCGCCGCGCTGCGCCTCGCCGACGAGCCGTTCGGGTACTGGTGTGAGCAAAAGTATGCTGAACCGACGCTTATCCGGCCACCAGCATATATTCCCGCGCCCGGGCCTAACGTGAAAGTGACGCCCCTATACGCCTCCGCGCCGCCGACAGAAGTGGTCAATTGGAGCGACAATGTTTGTGACAATACCGACGATGCGCCTTACCTGAAGGTGCTCGGGGCGCTACGTCACTGCGCCCTGCATTGGGTGCCGGAAGCGCGAATAGTTGGGAACATCCGGGCCGGTGACATCGTCCGCGCCCTTGATAGTATCGCCTCCCCGCCCGCGCCAGCCGTGGCGGTGCCGGAGGGGTGGCGGGAAGCTTTCGCCGCAATCGTTCAGCGTGTGAAGGACAAGGGTCTGCGCATCGAACGCGAAGCCAATGCGCTTCAGGATGTCGGCGCGTCGCTCGAAGCTAAGATCCGCATCAAGGTTGCCGACGAGTTTATGGCCATGCTCGCCGCCGCGCCTCCGCCTCCCGCAACCCGGAGCTATGAGGAGGGGATCGAGGCGGCGGCGCGGATCGCGGACGAGAGCGCCAAGGAGACGGAGAGCGTTGTTGCGTCACAGGTCTTCGACAGCCCCGCTCGCCATTTTTGCAGCGGTCGAGCCAAAGAGGCGCGGCACCTGTCTACCGCCATCCGCTCTCTCGCCGATGAGCCCCGCCATGGGGAATGAGGCTTGGGAGAAGGCCGTGGAGGCCGGGGCGCGGGCTGGATCACCTGCAGCGTTCGACGCCGAGAACTTCGTCGGCATCCCGCACCGGAGAGAAGTCGCCGAGCGTTTTGCTCGGGAGAGTGCGGAGCGGACCCTACGCGCCGCCTTCCCGATCCTGGCGGAGGAGTTTGCCCAGATCGCCGACGAACAGAACCATGCCGCCATCGCTGCGGGCATCGCCGCTCATTCCAAAGCCAATCAGCACTTCAACATCGGCCGGTCAGACGCAGCAATCGAAATCGCTAAGCGCCTCCGCGCCCACATCGAGCAGATGAGGGAGCCGTCATGAGCGAGTGGCAGAGCGTCGACCAAATCGAGAAGGAAGGCCAGATCTTGGCCACTACCCACTCCCTGCCGCTTCCGGGCTTCAAGACAAGGTGGTTTGAGCCTGCGGTCTACAAGTGGGACGCATACCGCAACTACTGGGTAAGCGAAGCCCGTGGCATTTGCATCCCCGCGAACATCGAAGGACGGTATCAGGGCATCCGAATCCCGCCCCTCCCCGCCCCGCCGGCTGTGGCAAGGGAGGAGGAGAGATGAGCATGGCCTATTTGCCGAGCTGGGCCTCCTTGTCTGCCTTGCGCTTCGCCTCGGCGATTAGCTCACTTGCACGGACGACCCGCGTGTTACCGTCGACCCAAGACGACTTAACCAAGCCGCCGTCGATGTTGTCTTTGTCAATTACTAACATGACCGATCCTTTGCGCATCATTGCGCAAAGCTTAAGTAATACCAGCTTCGGCTGCGTTCAAGGTGTTGACGAACCTGTCAGCGTGCTTTCTTGCCGAGGCAGAAATACATGATAGTCCTAGTATGCGGCGGTCGTGACTATTCGGACAAGGCCCGCCTGTGGTGGATGCTCGACAGCCTCGGGCCGCCAGAGGTTAGCGAAGTCATCAGCGGCATGGCGACCGGCGCCGATACCCTCGCGGCCGAATGGGCGGAGCGCTTCGGATTTCCGCTGCGCAAGTTCCCGGCCGACTGGAAAGCTCACGGCCGCGCCGCCGGCCCTATCCGCAATCAGCGCATGATCGATGAGGGCAGGCCGGATCTGGTCATCGCCTTCCCCGGAGGCCGAGGCACTGCCGACATGGTGCGGCGGGCCAAGGCGGCCGGCATTGAAGTCAGGGAGATGTGATGAGCACTAGCCGCAAGAGCATCCTTGCCGGGCTCCCGGTCGTGCTCGGTCTTGGCGAGACAGAAGCCGCAGCCGCAATCGGTGTGTCGGCGACGACTTTCCGAGCCCTCGTCCAGTCGCGCGTCATGCCCCAGCCGAGACGCATCCAAAGCCGATTCGTCTATGACATTGACGAACTGCGGGCGGCGTTCAAATCTCTGCCTCACAAGGAAGAGGTAGAGGTCGACACATGGGCCGACATCCAGTGACCATGGACTTGAAGCACATCGACCGCTTCAAGGATCGGCACGGCCGGATGCGCTACTACTACCGTGCGCCAGGATGCCAGCGCATCCCGCTGCCCGACATCGGGGCGCCGGATTTTCTGGACGCCTACGCCAAGGCCGCAGCAGCGGCAGCCCCGAAGGCGAAGCCCGCAAAGAATCGCGGAGAGGAAGGCACCTTTGCCCGGCTGGCGCATGACTATTACGTCTCGACCGACTTCCTCGCATTGAAGCCGTCAACGCGCGCCAAGAACCGAGGACTGATCGACCGGTTCTGCGAGGAACACGGCCACCGCCTCGTCAAGCAGATGACCCGCCAACATGTCACGATGATCGTGGGCAGGAAAGCGGCCACCCCGGCGGGCGCGAACAACCTGCTCAAGATAGTCCGGATGCTGATCCGCTTCTCGATTGCGAACGGTTGGCGGCCAGACGACCCCACAAGCGGCATCAAGAAGTTCGCCGAGGGCACCTATCACACCTGGACAGAGGAAGAGATTGCGCAGTTCGAGACGCGATGGCCGCTAGGGTCTCGCGAGCGGACCGCCTTCGCGCTGCACCTCTTCACTGGCCAGAGGCGCCACGATGTCTGCTCTATGACGTGGAGGGACTATGAGCCGGCGACAGGCCGAATCGACGTCATCCAGGAGAAGACCGGGGCCAAGCTCTCCATCCCAGTGCATCGTTCGCTGCGAGCCGCGTTGGATGCATGGCCCAGAACTCACGTAATGATCCTGACCACCTCGTTCGGGAAGCCCTTCGCGGTGGCCGGCTATGGCAACTATATGGCCGATTCCATCGAAGGCGCAGGGCTGCCGGATCGGTGCGTGCTTCATGGTCTCAGGAAAGCAGCGGCGCGCCGGATGGCCGAGGCTGGCTGCTCGGCGAATCAGATCATGTCGATAACCGGCCACTCGTCTATGGATGAGGTTGAGCGCTACACCCGAATGGCCGCGCAAAAGCGGCTTTCGAGCGCCGCCGTGACGCTCGTCGAAGAACATTTCGGGGCCAAAGATTCCCAACCCCAATAAAGTTTGGGAATTTTAGACCAATGATTTCAATATCTTAGATTGATGATTGGCGACCCCGGCAGGGCTCGAACCTGCGACCTGCCGCTTAGAAGGCGGCTGCTCTATCCAGCTGAGCTACGGGGCCAAACCGTCAACACGCCGCGACGGTCGCAGGGGCGCGAGAGCGACGACTAGTGCGTCCAGGCCTGCGCGCGACCGAAGCGGAAATTGTCCGAATAGGAGATCTTCTTGCGCGTGTCGTCCTGCGCCGTGAAGAGCTGGTACGGGATCCCGTACTTCTCGGCGTAGGCGATCGCCTCTTCCTGCGTATCGAAGTAGAGCTTGATCTGGCGCTTCATATCCGTCGAGGACGTATAGCCCATGAGCGGCTCGACCGAGACCGGAACCTCCGGCTCGTAGGTCAGCATCCAACGCTCGGTCTTGGCCTTGCCGGACTGCATGGCATTGCGGCTTGGCCGGAAGATACGCGCAACCATCGTCGGATCGCCTCCAATCAAAACATCCGTCGTGCGAGTGGTCGGGGCAGCAAGATTCGAACTTGCGACCCTCTGGTCCCAAACCAGATGCGCTACCAGGCTGCGCTATGCCCCGACATTCGCGACATGGGTGGATTACACGTTCGGCCCCACGTCTTCAAGGCGTAGAGCAGCGACAAATCGGGACCTCAACAGCGGAACACCGGCCGGCCCCGGCGGGTTCAGGGCGGCGGAATCCGAAACCGGTCGCCGGGACGCAGGCCGATGCGCTTCGCGCCGCCCGCGACGAGTTCCAGAACATAGCGGACCGGCTCGCCGCCCGGGATGACATCTTCCGAAAACGGGGTCGTCCCATGCGCGATGCGCGTCGTCCGGCCATCCGCCTTGATGAAGATCATGTCGAGGGACAGCGGCGTGTCCTTCATCCAGAAATAGACCGGCTGCTCGCTGCCGAAATCGAACAGCATGCCGTGCCCGTCCGCCATGCGCTCGCGCCCCATCAGGCCCTGCGCCCGCTCGGACGGGGTCCTGGCCCATTCGATGGTGAGCGTGTGGGTACCGGATCGTGTCGCCACCGACACGGTCGGCCGGTCGGCCGCCCGGACGGCAACGCCCGTCGCAAGGACCAGCCAAGCGATCGAAAGCAGACCGAACCAGAGGGAACCGCGCAGTCGGGACGGCGCCGTCACGGTCAGTGCGACGACGTGCCGGGCGATCCGCCATCCGGGCGGATCTCGGCGGCCATCAGGCCCTTGTCGCCATCGCCGAAGCGGACGAGCACCGTCTGGCCGGGCCGCAGCTCCGTCAGCCCGTAGCGGCGCAGCGTCTCCATGTGAACGAAGATGTCCTCGGTCCCCTCGCCGCGGGTCACGAAGCCGTAGCCCTTCACGCGGTTGAACCATTTGACGATGCAGCGCTCGAGCCCGCTTGTCGGCACGATGACCGTATGGGTACGCGGCGGACCGGCCTGGGCGGGATGGATAGCCGTCGAATCATCCATGCTGATGACCCGGAAAGCCTGCAGCCCGCGCTGGCCCTTCACGACCTCGCAAACGATACGGGAGCCTTCGTAAGCGGTCTGGAATCCGTCACGGCGCAGGCAGGTCACGTGCAAAAGGATATCCGGCGAACCATCGTCGGGCAGGATGAAGCCATACCCCTTCGAAGCGTCGAACCACTTGATCGAACCGACCACCTCGAACAGATCCAGCCCGCCCTCTTCCTCCGGCCTTGCGGCCGAGGATGGTTCAGCGCTGTTCTTGGAACCCATATCGCCGGCCCCCGGATAGGCCCTTACTCAGGCCGAATGCACCTATGTCGACTGCGTGGCGCCGTTGCAGGAACTCGATCGCCGTCGATTCTTAAGAGAACAATAACATCGGACGTAGCCGTGACCAGTGACTTCCTGGCCACAACCGTGGATTTCCGTCACGGCCCGCGCGGCCCGATCCGGGTTCCCGTTTTCCGATGCCATCGCTATGGTGGTGGGGCCATTCATCGGCGCGGGTCAGCCCCGCCGCCCGAGGAAACCGACCATGCCATTTTGGGAAAGGGAAAACGCCCCATGAAGTATCTTCACACGATGGTCCGGGTCACCGACGTCGACAAGTCGATCGCGTTCTACAATCTCCTTGGCCTCAGGGAAGTGCGCCGCATCGAGAACGAGAAGGGTCGCTTCACGCTGATCTTCCTCGCGGCGCCCGGCGACGAGGACGCCCAGGTCGAGCTGACCTTCAACTGGGATCCCGAGGTCTATGGCGAAGGCCGCAATTTCGGTCACCTCGCCTATCGCGTCGATGACATCTACGCGCTCTGCGACAAGCTGCAGAAGGGCGGCGTCACCATCAACCGCCCGCCGCGCGACGGCCACATGGCCTTCATCCGCTCGCCCGACAACATCTCGGTCGAGCTGATTCAGGCCGGCGATCCGCTGCCGCCGCAGGAGCCCTGGGCCTCGATGCCGAACACCGGCAAGTGGTAAAAGCCAGCAATTCCGTGCCGCCTCAGCCCTGAGGCGGCACATCTATCCACAGACCGAAAACACGATGCGCGAACGGTCTTGTCACTCCGGGGCTTCGCCTCTATAAACCGCCTCGCCGCGCCCTTCGTCTATCGGTCAGGACGCCACCCTTTCACGGTGGAGAGAGGGGTTCGATTCCCCTAGGGCGCGCCATTCCCCTCTGACCGAACCTGGATCAAATCCCGCAAGCGACCATGCCGTCGCCTGCCCGCCACCGGCGGTGCGCGGATTCGCGCGGCCGATCTCCTGTGGAGTTCGCGAGGGGCATCCCGACGCCCCGGCCGGCCGTGATAGGGTCCAGCCGAGCGCGCAAGGCGATGGAGCACCATGAAGGCAGGAATCGAACTCGGGACCAACTCGACGGGGCAACCGGCCACGCTCGACCTCGAGGAGCTGCTTTCGACGCGCCTTCTCGTGCAGGGCAATTCCGGATCCGGAAAATCGCACCTGCTGCGCCGCCTGCTGGAGCAGAGCGCCGGCATGGTGCAGCAGGCGATCATCGATCCCGAGGGCGATTTCGTCTCCTTCTCGGAGCGCTTCGGCCACACCGTCGTCGACGCCGAGCGCAGCCCGAACGAGCTGCAGCGCATCGCGCTGCGCATCCGCCAGCATCGCGCCTCCGTCGTGCTCAATCTCGAAGGCCTCGACGCCGAAGAGCAGATGCGCTGCGCCGCCGCCTTCCTGAACGGCCTGTTCGATGCCGACCGCAGCGTCTGGTATCCGATGCTGATTACCGTCGACGAGGCGCAGATCTTCGCCCCCGCCGTAGCCGGCGAAGTATCGGACGAAGCCCGCCGTCTCTCGCTCGGCGCGATGACCAATCTGATGTGCCGCGGCCGCAAGCGCGGCCTCGCCGGCATCGTGGCGACACAGCGTCTCGCCAAGCTGGCCAAGAACGTCGCCGCCGAGGCCTCGAACTTCCTGATGGGGCGAACTTTCCTCGACATCGACATGGCGCGCGCCGCCGACCTGCTCGGCATGGACCGCCGCCAGGCGGAGGGATTCCGCGATCTCGAGCCCGGCCAGTTCGTGGCGCTCGGCCCGGCCCTGTCGCGCCGCCCGATTCCGATTCGAATCGGCGCGGTCGATACCGCCGGCCGCAGCGGCCGCCCGGTTCTCATGCCGCTGCCCGACATGGCGCAGGCCGACATGCAGGACCTGATCTTCGAGGGCGGCGAGGACGACCTCCTGCCGATGCCGGCGCCGAGCGTCTCGCGCGCCCGCGGCACGGCCGAGCTCATTCGCCAGATCGAGACCTCCGGCCCGCTCGACACCACGCCCGAAGCCGAGGCCGACACGCGCACCGAGGCGGAGAAGCAGGAACTGCTCGACGCCGTCTATGCCGAGATCATGTCCGACCCCGACACCGCCTTCCGCCCGGCGCCGCTGATCTACCAGGACTTCCTGTTCCACTGCCGGATCAAGAAGCTCGGAACCTTCGGCCAGGACATGCCGAGCTTCCGCAAGCGCCTGGCGCTGGCGCGCGCCGGCGTCGCCTCCGACAGGGGTGACGAAGCCTGGGAGCAGGTCCTCACCGTCGCCGAGAGCCTGCCGGAGGAGATGCAGGGCGTATTCCTGCTGCTGGCCCGCGCGGCACGCGAGGAGGCGCCCTGCCCGACCGACGAGGCGCTGGCCAATGCCTATGGCAGCCGGTCGCCATCGCGCGGCCGCTGGCTTCTGACCTACATGTCCGAGCATGGCCACATCCGCAACGAGGTCGACTTCCGCGGCAGCCGTATCGTGACGATCGCCGGCGTCAACTGGCGCACCCAGCCAGGCGCGCCCAAGGCCGGGCCGATCAAGAAGGTCGATCCGCTCCGCCGCGCACCGATGCTCGCCCAGCAGGCTCGCCAGCCCGCCGAGTAGCGAGCGCCGCCACCTCGCCTAGTTGCAATTTTCGCCGCATCCCCGCCATCATGCTGCGCAGAATCGTGTGCTGCCTGATGGTGAACGCACTGCGGCAACCGGGAGCCTCCCGCCTTTGGCCGCAGAAGGGGGAGAGTATGGAACAAGCCGCAATCGCATCGGAGAGTGCCAGTCCGCCCGGAACGCCCGGCGGCAGGGCTGCCAGGTGGCTGGTCGGCGCCACCGCGCTGCTCGCGATCGCGGGCTGCGCTTCGGTCACCGAACGCGCCGGCCCCTCGGTCCAGCCGGCTCCGACCGTCCATGTCACCACGGATGAACTGATCGGCAATTGGGGCCTCGGCTCGTTCCGCGAGGAAGCCGACCTGCCGCGCACGATCAACGAGGCGCGGCGCTACTGCAGCAATCCCTATGTGATCACGCGCGGTCCGAACAACGGCGTGATGATGTATCTCGCCGATCAGTCGAAGCCCAGCGAGCTGGTGCTGAAGACGGCCGGCGGCCGCGTCTATCTCGGGCCGCCCGGCCCGGCCGGCACGCCCAAGGATCGCCAGATCACGTCCTTCCAGGACGGCGTCATGGTGGCGCCCTGGGTCGATCCGAGCGTGACCGCCCGCTACGGCACCATGGTGTTCGTGCGCTGCGGTCAGCCTGCGGCCGCCCCCGCGGCGTCGACCGGTTGATTGGACGGCCCGGCCAGGCCGGGCCCAATTTCGTCACAGTTCAAATCCTGAGGTTCCCATGCGTGACAAAGCGGTGAAATTGATCCGCCAGATGCTCCGGCGCCCTCTCTCCATCGCGCTGGCCGGCGTCGCCGTCGCGACCCTGGCGCCGCTCGCGCCAGCCGAGGCCGCGCCCCGTGAAACGATGCAGATCAACGAGCAGCCCGGATTCGTGCCGTCGAAGCAGGATTCGATCCTGCCGCCGGAGTTCCGTCCGCAGCCGGTCTATTTCCGCAGCAACGAGAAGCCGGGCACGATCATCATCAACACCGATGAGCGCTTCCTCTATCTCGTCCAGCCCGACAACCGCGCCATCCGCTACGGCGTCGGTGTCGGCCGCGACGGCTTCCAGTGGTCCGGCCTGTTGAAGATCTCGCGCAAGGCGGAATGGCCCGATTGGCGTCCGCCGCCGGAGATGATCCAGCGCCAGCCCTACCTGCCGCGCTTCATGGCGGGCGGCGAAGGCAACCCCATGGGCGCCCGCGCGCTCTATCTCGGTGACACGGTCTACCGCATCCACGGCACCAACCAGCCGCAGACGATCGGCCACGCGCTCTCGTCCGGCTGCTTCCGCATGGTGAACAACGATGTGATCGACCTTTTCGACCGTGTCCCGGTCGGCACCAAGGTCATCGTGCGCCAGCAGGCGAAGCTCTAGCAGGCATTCTCCGGCATCCCCGACCGGGGCTGCCTCAGCGAGCAATCAACGGGAAGGCGACCATGTTTCCTGCGAAGGTAATTTCCGGCCGCGCGGCGGCCCTTGCCCTGGCGGTCACGCTCGGCGGCGTCGCCGCCGCCAATGCGGGCACGCTCGATACGGTGAAGCAGCGCGGCAACCTGATCTGCGGCGTCAGCCAAGGCCTGCTCGGCTTCTCGTCCAAGGACGACGCCGGCAAGTGGAGCGGCTTCGACGTCGACTTCTGCCGCGCCGTCGCGACCGCCGTCTTTGGCGATCCGGAGAAGGTGACCTATGTCCCCCTCTCCGCCGCCGAGCGCTTCGACGCGCTGAAGGACGGCAAGGTCGATCTCCTGTCGCGCAACTCGACCTGGACGATGTCCCGCGAGACGGATCTCCCGCTCGCCTTCGCCGGCGTCACCTATTACGACGGCCAGGGCTTCATGGTGAAGCGCGACAGCGGCAAGGTCTCGGCCCTCGAGCTGGATGGAGCGACCGTCTGCGTCCAGAGCGGCACCACCAGCGAGCAGAACTTCGTCGACTATTTCGACACCAACACGATGAAGTTCACCAAGGTTGCTGCCGACAGCCCCGAGCAGTCGCTGGAGAACTACAAGTCCGGCAAGTGCAACGTCATCACCACCGACGTATCGCAGCTCTATTCGGAACGCGCGACGCTGGCGGATGCCGGCGATCACCTCATCCTGCCGGACGTGATCTCGAAGGAGCCGCTCGGCCCGGTGGTGCGCCAGGACGACGCCAAGTGGCGCGCGCTCGTCACCTGGGTGCACAACGCCATGCTGAACGCCGAGGAGCTGGGCGTCTCGTCCGAGCGCGTCGACGAGGCCAAGGCGTCGAAGAAGCCCGACGTCATGCGGCTCGTCGGCACGGATGGCGGCTTCGGCGAGAAGCTCGGACTCAACAACGACTGGGCGATCAACATCGTCAAGACGGTCGGCAATTACGGCGAGAGCTACGAGCGCAATCTCGGCGTCGGCTCCAAGCTCGGCATCCCGCGCGGCATGAACCAGCTCTGGTCGCTCGGCGGAATCCAGTACGCCCCGCCGATCCGCTAGGCGCGGCACCCGAAACAGAAAAGGGCCGGCATCCTCGGATGCCGGCCCTTTCATTTGAACGCGACCGCGATCAGCGGATGAACTGGTCGATATAGCCCTCGCCGAGGCCGATATCGGTGTAGTGCTTGCGGCAGAGGTCGATCTTGGTGAAGACGTCCTCATAGCCCTGCACGGCGCCGTCGGGATCGACATAGATCATCGCGCCGTTGACCTGGAACAGGGTGATCATCTCGGTCACGTGCGGCTCGACGACGAGCGTGTGGGTCTCGCCGGGCGCCTCGTAGACATAGGAGCCCTCCTCCGCCGTCCAGTCGTGCTCGAGATAGTGCCAGCTGCCCTTGAGCACCCAGCCATGCACCGGCTGCGGATGGCGATGGCGCGACAGCACGCCCGACTTCCGAACGCGGAGCAGGTTCATCCAGTAGCCACGGCTCGCCGACAGGCAGAGCGGACGAAACCAGACATTCTCCTGCTGCGGCACCCAGAGGCGCTCATCCGTTGGGATGGCGTTGGGAATCACGATCTCTGGAAAGGATTCCTTCGGCTGCGGGTGCCGGTAGGGAACACGCTTCGCGTCGGCATCGGTCTCGAGGCTGGTGCGGTTGGCCGTGGTGTTTTCGCTCATCGTATCTCTCTCTTTCAAACCGATGCGTAGCCGCCGTCGACCGGCACGACCGTGCCGGTCATGAAGCGGGCTGCGTCCGAGCACAGGAAGGCGACGACGTCGCCGATGTCGCGCGGGTCGCCCCAGCGCTTCATGGGGGTGCGACCGAGGATACCGGCCGAACGAACCGGATCCTCGACGATGCCGCGGGTCACTTCGGTCGCCACCCAGCCGGGCGCGACCGCGTTGACGCGGATGCCTTCCTCAGCCCAGGCGACGCCGAGCGCCTTGGTCAGTTGAGCCACGCCGCCCTTCGAGGCGGTATAGGCCGGAACCAGCGGGCCACCGAAAATCGAAAGCATCGAGGCCGTGTTGACGATCGCGCCGCCCTGCTTCGCCAGCAGCGGCCGGGCGCCGACGCACATCCGCATCGTGCCGGTCAGGTTGACGTCGATGACCTTCTGGAACACGTCGATGTCGTATTCCCGCCCCCGAAAGAGCACGCCGGCGCAGTTGACGAGCGCATCCAGTTTCTCGAAGCCCGACAGGACCGCGTCGACCGAGGCCTGATCCGTGACGTCGAGCACGACGGCGGCGAGATGATCGCGCGCCGGTACGGCGGCCGCCTCGGCCTCGCTCAGCCCGGTGACGGTGACGGCATAGCCGGCGGCGAGCAGTGCCTCGGCGACGCCGAAGCCGATGCCCCTCGCACCGCCCGTGACAAGTGCCTGTTTCAAGATGCGATAGCCTCCTCATGAGCACCGGCCGCGCGGGCGCGGCCGGTGCGGATCGTGGATCAGTTCGCGGGACGCGACCAGAGATTCTCCAGCGTCCCGATATTTTCCTGCGTGGCGAGGCGGCCCTTGGCGAGGCAGACGCCGTCCGGGCAGTTCGCGTCCTCGCCCTTGGCGAGCTCGATCGCGACGCGGATCGCCTCCTGCGCATGGGCGTAGGCGTCATAGGTCGTGCCGACGTCGATGAAGCCGCCCTGCATCGCCGTCACTGCCTCGGGGAACACGTCCTGCGTGGCGATCCAGACATGCTTGGCGTCGCCGCGCGGCGCCCAGCGATCCGCACCCTCGAGCGCCGACTGCACCGCCGACAGTGCGAAATCGCTGGCGAGGAACATGCAGTTCGCGTCCGGATTGGCCCGCAGCGCATTCACCGTGCCCGAGCGGAACAGGTCCGGGTTCCACTCGGTCGGCACCGAGACGAGCGTCGTGACGACGCCGGAATTGTCGGTGACCTCATGCCAGGCCTTCGAGCGGTTCATGGCGTTGACGTCGGTCAGCGAGCCCTGAAGCTCGATGCACTTGCCGGTGACGCCCCTATCCTTCAGCAGCGCGACGAAAGCTTCCGCCGTGGTCTTGCCCTGGTCGAAGCTGTCGCCGCCGACATGCACAGTCGGCTTGGTAGTCGAGGATTCCCGGTCGAAGGTCATAAACGGGATGCCGGCCTCCTTGGCGGCGCGGATCGAGGCGCCGATCGCCGCTGCGTCCTCGGCACGCGCGATGATCAGGTCGACGCCCTGGTTGATCAGGTCCTCGATGTTGGCCGCCTGGCGCGTCGGATCGGCGTCGGCGACGTTGATTACCCACTTGAAGTTGACGTCGGCGGCGGCGCCCTGCTTGGCGCCTTCCGACTGCAGGTATTCCTGCCACTTCACCGGCAGCTGGTTGTCCATGGCGTTCCAGGACAGACCGACGGTGAAATCCTTGGCATGCGCCGGCAGCGTCGCCGCGATCATGCATCCGGCCGCGAACAGGGCCTTGTTCAACACGCGCATTTCTAGCCTCCCTTGTTGCGCCCGCCCATTCATGGACGGGACGTCGTCTCTGCGATGGTTCCCGTGGAGCGTCCGGGTTCGTCCCGGACCGCAAGCTTCTTGCGCCGAGACCGGATCCGGCCCGACTTCATGGCGTCGACATACATGGCGACGAAGATGATCGCGCCCGTGACCAGCCTGTAGGCGTAGGGGTTGGCGCTCATCTGGTTGAGGCCGTTGGCGATCATCTCGAAGGTCAGCGCGCCGAGGACGACGCCGGGCAGGATGGTGCCGCGCCCGCCGAACAGGCTGATGCCGCCGACGACCACCACGGCAACGGCCGTGAACTCCATGCCGCGGCCGAGATAGGCGCTGATCGAGCCGACCTGGATCAGCGACATGATCCCGCCGATCGAGGCGAAGAGGCCGGAAAGGACGAAGGCGACAAAGACGCGCCGTCCGACCGGAATGCCGATCTTGGCGGCGACCTCCTCGCCATTGCCGATCGCGTTAAGCTGGCGACCGAAGACGGTGCGGCGGTGCAGCTGGTCGGCGGCAATCACCACCACCGCCGCGACGAGAATGTCGACGAAGATCGGGCCGATCGACAGATTGCCGAGCGAGCGCACCGATTCCGGCAGCGGGATCAGTACGGCGTTGGTCAATTGCAGCGCGACGCCGCGCAGCGCGATCATCGTGCCGAGCGTCGCGATCAGCGGATTGATGCCGAGCCCGACGACGATGAAGCCGTTCAGCGCGCCGAGCGCCGCACCGGCGGCGAGCGTCACCGCGAAGGCCACGACCGGAGGCACGCCGTGATTGTTCATCAGCAGCACGGCGAAGGTCGACGACAGGAACGCCACCGAGCCAATCGAGATGTCGAGCTTGCCAGCGAGCACCACGAGAGCCATGCCGCAGGACATGACGACGACGGGCGCCATCGCGTGCAGCATGGCGATGAAATTGCCGAAGGTGGCGAAATGATCCGTCGCCAGCGTGAACACGGCGAAGATCGCCACGAGCACGATGAGGAAGCCGTGCCGCCGCGCCAACTGGCCGAAGCTCGTGGACTGGTTGTCACGCATGGTCAGGCTCCCGTTCCAGGACCGGACAGGGCCTGCATCAGCGTTTCCTTGTCGGCGGTTCCCGGCAGCTCGCCGACGATCCGGCCGCGCTGCACGATCAGGTAGCGGTCGCAGAGGCTCATCATTTCCTCGAGTTCGGACGAGGCGAGCAGAACCGACGCGCCGCCCTCGGCGAGCGCCGCCGTCAGCTTCAGGATTTCGCCCTTGGCGCCGACGTCGAGGCCGCGCGTCGGCTCGTCGAGGAAGAACAGGCGCGGCGCCGTGCCGAGCCAGCGGGCGAACACCACCTTCTGCTGGTTGCCGCCGGAGAGCGTGCGCACCGGCTGGCTGATCGCGTGCAGCTTGATCTTGAGGCGCTCGGCGAACGCCTCGCCGAAGCGGCGCTCGCGCTTGCGGTCGATCAGGCCGAGAGGGCCCAGAACCTTGTCGAAATTGGCGAACGAGATGTTGCTCGCGACGGGAAGCGGCAGCAGCAGGCCCTCGCCGCGCCGGTCCTCCGTGACGAAGCCGACTTCGGCATGCAGGTCGCCGGGCGCCACCGGCTGGAGCCGGCCGTCCTTGCGCAGCCGGATCGCCCCCTCGTCCAGCCCGTCGAGACCGACGAGCGCCCGCAGGATTTCCGTTCGGCCGGAGCCGAGCAGCCCCCAGAGGCCGACGATCTCGCCGGGATGGAGCCTGAACGAGACGCCATCGAGCGCGCCCTGGCGCGAGATGCGGTCGACCTCGAGGACCGGCTCGCCCTCCGGCGCGCGCGGCGGCCGCAGACGCTCCTCCAGCTTCACATCGCCCAGCATGTGGGTGACGATGTCGTGCGGCCGATAGTCGGCGAGCGGTCCGCTCGTCACTGTCTGGCCATTGCGCATGACCGTGACGCGCTCGCAGGTCTCGAAGATCTCGTCGAGGAAATGCGTGATGTAGACAACAGCCGTGCCGGCCGCCTTGAGCCGGCCGATCACCTCGAAAAGCCGCCGCTTCTCGCGCTCGGAGAGCGAGGATGTCGGCTCGTCGAAGATCAGGATGCGCGGATCGGAAGCAAGCGCACGCGCCACTTCGACCATCTGGCGGTCGCCCATGCCGAGCGTCTCGACGGTGTCATCCGGCGAGAAGCGGCAGCCGAGCCGCTCCAGGATGGCGGCGACGCGCTCGCGCATCCGCTTCCGCGAGACGAAGCCGCCCTGGGTCGGCAACTCGTCGATCAGAACGTTCTCCGCCACCGTCATCGACGGCAGCATGTTCAGCTCCTGGTGCACGAAGCTGATGCCGTGCCGGCGCGCGTCGCGCGGGCTGGCGATCTCGATCGCCGTGCCGCCGAGGCGGATCTGGCCCTCGGAACGCTGCAGGATGCCGCCGAGAATGTTCATCAAGGTCGACTTGCCGGCGCCGTTCGCGCCCATCAGCGCATGCGCCTCGCCGGCCCGGAGCGTCAGGCTGGCGCCCGCCAGCGCGACCGCGCTGCCGAAGCGCTTGTGGATGTCGACCAATTCGAGAACGGGCTTGTCCATGCTCATCGTGCACGCCCCGCGGTGATCCGGTCGAGGCAGATGAAGGCGACGATCGCCACGCCCTTGACGACGAGGTTCATGAAATAGGAGACGCCGAGCTGGTTCAGGCTGTTGCCGATCAGGATGATGAACAGCGCGCCAAGTACGGCGCCGATCGGCCGGCCGGAGCCGCCATAGATCGAAATGCCGCCGACGACGCAGGCGCTGACGATATCGAGCACGACGCCGTCATTGCCAAGATTGGCGGAAGCCGAGCCAAGACGCGCCGTCAGCATGGCGGCGGCGAGGCCGGCGAGCAGGCCGGAGATCACATAGGTGAGCAGCAGCACGCGCTCGAGCGGCACCCGCGCCACCCGGGCCGCCTTCGGGTTGAGCCCGACCGCGTAGAGCCAGCGCCCGAACACGGTCGACGACATCACCATCGAGGCGATGACCGCGACGACGAGCAGGATGATGACCGAGACCGGAATACCGCCAGGCCGCGCCAGCATGATGTCGAAGAAGATCTCCGGAAAATCCGAAATGCTCTGCGAATTGGTGATCCAGACCGTGGCGCCGCCGACGACGGTCATGGTGGCGAGCGTGACGACGAAGGGCGTCATGCCGAAGATCGCCACGGCGACGCCGTTGAAGAGGCCAATCCCCGCCCCTGTCAGCAGCATCACGGCGATTCCGACGGGAACGCCCCAGCGCATGGCGAGCGCACCGATCACGGCAGAGAACGCCATGTTGGCCGGGATCGACAGGTCGATGCCGCCGCCGATCATGACGATGCACATGCCGATCGCCATCACGCCGAGCGACGACGTCTGCACGAGGATGTTGATCAGATTGTTGGGACGGAAGAAGTTGGGTGCCTGCCACTGCATGACGGCGAGCAGCGCGAGCGCCACCACCAGCGGTACCAGCACCACCACGGCCTTGCGCAGCAAGGCGCCCCGATCCTCAGCCGTAAGGGCCAGCATGCATGTCCTCCCGCCCTTCCTCCACTTGCCTGGCCCCGCTGGCGAACGGCGACGACCATGTTTGTTGATCGGTAAAATTTCACATGTTACATGTCAAGAGATGTTCCAAACAGTGATGCAGGCTCCACGTGTCCAGGGATAGATCCAGCTCTCCGCGCGGCGCGTCGGCTTCTGCCGGCTTCGAGCCGCTAAAGCATTCCGACCTGGCCGAGCAGACCTACGAGGCCATTCGCAAGCGCATCCTGCGGCGCGAGCTCGAGACGGGGCAGCAGATTCCAATCGATACGGTCGCGGCCGAGCTCGGCGTCAGCCGCACGCCGGTGATCGACGCGATGAAGCGGCTCGCCAGCGAGGGCTTGGTCGAGATCCGGGCGCGACGCGGCTGCTTCGTGCGCGAACTAACGATGGCCGACATGCGCGAGATCTTCGAGATCCGCGAGGCGACGGAGCTCTACAGCATCCGCCAGGCGATCCGCGAGGGCCGCAACGGCGCGCTCGCCGACACGCTCGAACACGCCTATGCCGAGATGGAGCGCTGCACATCGGGCGACGTCTACACGGACTACGACAATTTCGTGGAGTGGGACCGCGCCTTCCACCTCGCCATCGTCGGCGCGGGCGGCAATCAGCGCCTGCTCGAGCTCTACCGCAACCTGCACGTCCACCTGCACATCATGCGAGTGCACTATTTCCGCGAGCTGGAAGCGGCGCTGCAGGTCAATTCCGATCATCGCGCCATCATCGACGCCATCCGGCAGGGCGATCTCGCCGCCGCCGAGAAGGCGGTCACGGCGCATATCTTCGTCATTCGCGACCGCATCGCCTCCAATCTCGCGCGCGATGGCGGACGGATGTAGCGCCTCTCCCCATTCTCCAGAAAATCGGACAGTTCCCATGCGCATTGCCATCACCGGCGGCAACGGAAACCTCGCCCGCAAGCTGATCGCCGGCCTCGGCGCCGAGCCCTGGTGCGACGCGCTCGTGGCGCTGGACCGCCGCTTCGAACCGATCCCGGCGCCTGGGCATGCGAGCCTCGCCTGCGTCGAGGCAGACCTGCGTCAGGCGGACGATCGCCGCTGGCTGGACGCAATCGGATCGGTCGACGCGGTCATCCACCTCGCGGCGCAGAACCCCTACCCCGAGGCGGACTGGACCGACTCGGCCGCCTCCTTCGACATGACCGCCCTGCTCTTCCGGGCCGCGGCGCAGTCGGGCGTTCGCCGCTTCGTCTTCGCCACCTCGAACCACGTCATGGGCGGCTACAAGGACACGGATATCGCGACGACGCCGGGCTCGCTCAACGAGTCCCTGCCGCCGCTGCCCGGCACGCGCTGGCGCAACGATTCCGGCAGCAACGACAGCACGCCCTACGCGGTCGCCAAGCTGATGGGCGAGCGGCTCTGCTGCAGCCTCGCGACCCGGGACGGCATGACCGCGGTCAGCCTGCGCATCGGCTGGTGCCAGCCGGGCGAGAACCACCCGTCGAGCATCTCCGCCTCCGGCACGCCCAACAGTCGCCTCGACACGCTCGACGCGGCGGCGCGGCACGACCTGGCCTGGTTCCGCGGCATGTGGCTGTCGAACCGCGACCTTCTCGGGGTCGTCGAAGCGGCGCTGCGCGCCGCCGCGACCACCTGGCCGTCTCCCGGAATCGTGGTCAACGCCGTTTCAGGCAATCGCGGCAGCGCCTGGGACCTGTCCCGCGCCCGCGACCTCATCGGATTCGTTCCGCGCGACGACATGGCACAAGAATTGGGCTTGGAACTGCCCTAGCGGCCTCAAACGCACATCATGCGAACACAATGACCGCACATTGGGCAGAATATTGAACATTTCCTTGGCAATCATGCCAAAAATTTCGTCAGCATTGTTGCCCTATTCCAAAGGAGGCGTATAAACCGGCTACCAACCCGTCCCGGGGGCAAAATCATGAAACCAACATACCGGAGTGAAGCAAGGATGTCCGACGTCACCATGCTCGACCAGGCCCTGACGCGCCTCGACGAGGCTGCAGCGCATCTGCACATGGATGGCGACGTCCTCGAGAAACTCAAATACCCCCGAGAGACCACCAAGGTGCGGCTGATGATCCGCATGGACGACGGCTCGCGGAAGTCCTTCATGGCCTGGCGCTGCCGCTACGACGACACGCGCGGCCCGACCAAGGGCGGTATCCGTTTCCATCCGGATTCGACCATCGAGGAAGTCGAGACCCTCGCCTTCTGGATGACGATGAAGTGCGCCGTGATGAACCTGCCCTATGGCGGCGGCAAGGGCGCGGTCCGCGTCGACCCGCATGCGCTGTCGAAGGCAGAGCTGGAGCGCCTGTCGCGCGCCTACATGCAGGCCTTCTCGAAGATCGTCGGCCCGGATCGCGACATCCCGGCGCCTGACGTCTACACCAATTCGATGATCATGGGCTGGATGGCCGACGAGTACTCGTCGATCGTCGGTGAATCGACCCCGGCCGTGATCACCGGCAAGCCGATCGCGCTCGGCGGCTCGCTCGGCCGCGACGACGCCACGGCGCGCGGCGGCTACTACCTGGTCAAGAACCTCGCCGCCGAGCTCGGCCTGACGCCGGGCGCGCGCGTCGCGATCCAGGGCTTCGGCAATGCCGGCCAGCACATCGCCAGCCTGCTCGGCGCCGACGGCTACAAGATCGTCGCCGTCTCCGACTCGAAGGGCGCGATCCACTGCGACGCCGGCCTCGACGTCGCCAAACTGCTCGCCTCGAAGAAGATCGGCTCGGTCGTCGGCCTCGCCGGCAGCGACGGCATCAAGGCGATCGACGCCAGCGCGATCACCGCGGTCGATTGCGAGATCCTGGTTCCGGCCGCCCTCGAGGACCTGATCCACAAGAACAACGCCGCCGACATCAAGGCGCGCGTCGTGCTTGAGCTCGCCAACGGCCCGATCACCCCCGAGGCCGACGCCATCCTCGAGAAGAAGGGCGTCACCGTCCTTCCGGACATCCTGGCCAATGCCGGCGGCGTCACGGTCTCCTACTTCGAGTGGGTGCAGAACCGCCAGGGCTACTACTGGTCGGCCGAGGAGGTGCGCTCGCGCCTGCAGGACACGATGGACCGCGAAGGCCGCGCGATCTGGTCGATCGCCAAGGAGCGTGGCATCACGGTCCGCAGCGCCGCCTATGTGCACGCCCTGTCGCGTCTCGCCGGCGCGATCGAGGCACACGGCACGCAGAAGTATTTCGCGAACTGACGCACAGGCGGCCAACCGCCTATCGATCCGAGACAAGAAAGGCGGCGGCGCGAAAGCGCCGCCGCCTTTTGCATGTCTGGACGCCGGTCGATGGATCTCAGGCGGTGCCGCGCGCGCCCAGCTTCAGGCCGGCGAAGACGGCGCAGTAGCCCAAAACCAGGCTGATCAGCACATAGAGGATGGCGACGGCCGCGCCGGCCGGCGCTCCGTTCATCAGCACCCAGGCGCCATAGGCGAAGCTCGAGAAAGTCGAGAGGCCGCCCATGATGCCGGTTCCGACCATCGTGTTGACGTCGTCGCTGACGGCCCGGCGATTGTGTAGCCCCGTGACCAGTCCCAGCAGGAACGACGCCACGACGTTCGCGACCAGGATCGGCATCGGAAACCCGTCCGCGAGATTCGGAACGCTGAGCATGAGGAATTCGCGGGCCATGGCGCCAATCGCGCCGCCGACGAAAACGAGGATGACGAGGTTGATCATGTCGTTGTCCTCTTAGTGCTGCAGATAGGCGAGGCCGGCGCCGAGCGCGGCCGCGATCAGGCCGGCCACGGTGGATGCCAGCAGATAGCCTGCGGCCAGGCCGGGACGATTGGCGCCGGCGAGCTTCGCGGCGTCGAGCTGCATGCTGCTGAAGGTCGTGTAGCCGCCGAGGATGCCGGTCAGGACACCGGCGTTCAGCACGGTCCCATAGCGATCCCGCCAATCCACCCCGAAGAGGATGGACAGATAGCCGATGACGAACGCGCCGGTGATGTTGATCAGGAACGTCCCCAGCGGAAACGAGCCGTGGTAGCGCTCGCCGACGACGCGCCCGATCCACCAGCGCAGCAACGACCCCGCGCCCCCCCCGAGGCCCACCCACATGACATCCAATGGCTGCATCCCACCTCTCCCGTGTTCAGGCTAGAAACGGCGCGTCGCGCCAACGTCCGTATCCGCCATGTCGGATACGCAGTCGGCGAGACGCGCGATTGAATGCTGGAGTTGCTCCAGCGCGAAGGACAGATTGTTCAGATAGGCGATCACCGACGCATCCAGCGTCACGCCACGGGCCTCGACGCCCTGCGCGGCGGCGGCGAACGCATTGAAGGCCTGTTCGAGCGCGCCTCCCGCGGGCGGAGCCTCGCGCGCGGTCAGGCTGGCGCCCAAGCCGAGCAGGGCCGCGCGCACCGCGTCGCGCATGTCGGCGACCGGCTGCGCCAGCGCATCGGCGATGACAGGCGGCGGCGTCAGGCGCGCAAGACGAAAGACAAGCGTCGACGAAGTCCGCAGGCCGCGCAGATCATGCCGCAGCCGCTCCGGATCGACGCCGCCATGCGAAATATGGCTCGCCCGCTCCTCCGCGATTTCCTGCGTCAGCGAGCTGAACGAGCGGAAGTTCTCGTCGAGCGTCGCATTCACCGCGGCGATATCGGCATCCCGGCCATCGTCCTTGCCGCTGTAGCTGAATCCGAACAATGTCGCGAGGCCGGACAGGATCTCCGCCGCCTGGGTGCGCATCCAGGTGTCGGAACGCACCGGCGCGACCGTCAGGGAGACGAGCACGCCGATGCCGCAGCCGATCAGGATCTCGATCATGCGATGCGCCGCCGAGATCGTGACATCCACATGCGACGGCGCGCTGACCAGCAGGATAGCCGCCGTGACCGGCGCGACGCGCAGGCTGGGATAGCGGGCCGCCATCATGCCGAGCACGCCGACAGCGACGACCAGCCCGGCCAGCGAGCCCAGGGGGGTCGAGGGCGTCACCATGGCAACGGCGAAGCCGACCACGCCACCCGCCAGCGTCCCCGCGACGCGGCTCGCCGCGGCCTGCAACGAGGCGCCGATCCGGTTCTGGATGATGATGACAGCCGAGATGACGGCCCAGTAGCCCTGCGGCAGGGCCAGCGCCTCGGCGACGATCATGGTCAGGCCGCCGGCCGCGGCGGTTCGCAGTCCGGAAAGCCAGATCGCACGGTCGACGTGCATGAGCTTCGAGATGTCCACCCCACCCCCGGCGAATCGCCAATCGGATCATTACCAAGGCAACCACACCATTAAGTTGCTCGAAGTTCCAGATCGCGCGGGCCCCTTGCACCCAGATGCACGCGATGCGACTGGCCGACGAGCCACGGCGTGCTATTCTTCCCTTTGCGTAAGACGCGCGATCCGCGAGGCCGGAAGCCGAGGAACCAGATCCATGAAGATCATAGCGCTGTCGGCACTCGCCGTCGTGATGGTTCCCCTTTCGGCCAGCGCCACCATGCTGGAGCGCCAGGCAGGCCGCGCCATCCGCAACGCCGGCCATTGGTGCGACCGCGTCAGCCACATGGCCGTCAACACCAAGGTCTCGACGCCCGAGCGCCGGGTCGTCCGCGTCACCTGCGACGACGGCACCCGCTATGTCCAGTATGACATCGTGCTTGGGGCGGACGACAAGATCACGTCGATCGTCAAGCAGTGAGGGCGGCGCTCAGGCCGTCGCGCCCTCGATGATCTCGTAGCCGGTATCGCGGATGGTGGGGCTTCCGGGATGGGAAGGCGGTTCCAGGATCATCTCCGCCGCCAGCTTGCCGATCAGGAAGCGGTGCGACCGGATGGTCGACAGCGGCTGCGGCAGCGCCTGGCCGATGTCGAGGCCGTTGAAGCCGAACAGGGCCAGGTCCTCGCGCGGCCGGATCCCCGCCGCGAAGCAGTGAAAAATGCCGCCCACCGCCATGTCGTCGTTGGAGAACACGACCGCGTCGAGATCCGGATGCTCGCGCAGCAGCCGCTCCAGCAGCTCGCGCCCCGCAAGGGTCGAGCTTGGCCCATCCGAGAAGACTTCGCCGACCAGCGACAGCCCGAACTCGATCAGGCCCTGCCGGAAGCCCTCATGGCGCCGGGCCGCGCGCAGATCGCGCTGCCGGCCATGGCCGACATAGCCGAACCGGCGATAGCCGCGCTGATAAAGATGCCGCGCCGTGTCGACGCCGGCCTGCCGGTGCGACATGCCGATGGCGATGTCGAGCGGCGGCGAGTCGATGTCCATGACCTCGGCGATCCGCACGCCGGACCGCTTGAGCATTTCGACGGTGTAGTCGGTGTGGTGCAGCCCCGACAGAATCATCGCCGCCGGCTGCCAGGAAAGCAGCGACGCGACGAGCCGCTCCTCCGCGTCGAGGTCATAGTCGGTAACGCCGATGACGGGCTGGTAGCCGGAGGTCGCGAGCGACTCGTGGATGCCCCGGAGCACGTCCGGAAACACCACATTGGACAGCGAAGGCAGCACCACGCCGATCAGGTTTGACCCGGAGGAAGCCAGCGTGCCGGCGATCCGATTCGGCACGTAGCCCATCTCCCGGACAACGGCGAGCACGCGCTCGCGCGTCTTTTCGGCCACCGACGCCTTGTTGCGCAGGACGCGTGAAACGGTGATCTCGCTGACTTGGGCACGGCTGGCGACATCCGCCAGCGTGTAGGTGCTCTTCACGATCATGAATGCGACGCTTCCAGCCTTGAACCCGCCCGTCGATTGCGGACCCGGCTCAATAGCATGGATCGCCGCGTCCGCATGTCCCGCGATCGGCGCCGCGCTCAGGTCCAGCCGCCATCGGCGACATAGCTCTGATTGGTGCAGGCGCCGGATTCATCGGAAGCGAAGAACAGGATCACCCGCGCGATGTCGGCCGGATAGATCTTCCGCTTCAGGCATTGCCGCGCATAGATCGCCTGTTCCACCTCGGGCGTCACCCAGAGATCGAGCTGGCGCTGCGTCATGATCCAGCCCGGCATCACGCAATTGACCCGGATGCCGTGCACGCCGAGTTCGCGCGCCAGGCCGCGCGTCAGGCCGATGACGCCGGATTTCGCGGCGAGATAGGGCGTCAGCCCCTCCACGCCGGCGACATAGGCGAAGGAACCGACATTGACGATCGAGCCGCCGCCCTTGGCCACCATGTCCTTGTAGACGGCCTGGGCGCAGAAGAACTGGTGCTTCAGGTTCACGGCCTGGCGCGAGTCCCAGAATTCCGGGGTGATCTCGTCGATCGTCGCGCGCTGGTCATGCGCGGCGTTGTTGATCAGCATCTCGACCGGGCCGAGCGCCTCCCGGATCCGCTCGATCGCGGCGCGCGTCGCGTCGATGTCGGTCAGGTCCGCCCGCTCGAAACGGACCACGCGCCCCTCGGCCTCGAGTTCTGCGACCAGCGCCTTGGAGGGCTCCTCGATGATGTCGATGAAGCCGACCTTCGAGCCCTGGCGCGCGAACTGGCGGACGATTTCCTCGCCGATCCCGCTGCCGCCGCCGGTGACCAGCACCGTGCTGCCGGCAAGGCTCGGATAGAGGGCGCCGTGGCGCGGCTGATGGGTTGCTTCCGTCGTCACGCTTGCAGCCTTTTCATGAGGTCCGTGTTGGGTGCCGATGCCTGTCGGATCATGCACCCTCCGCCCGCTCGACCGTGCGGATGTTCTGCACGTAGACGTTGACGATCAGGGCGGCGAGCAGGATCAGGCCACGGATCAGGATCTTCAGGAAACTGTCGATCTGGATGTGATCGAGGCCGTTATTGAGCACGCCCAGCACGCAGAGGCCGACGATGGTGTTGCCGATGCCGCCGCGGCCGCCGAACAGGCTGGTGCCGCCGACGACGACCGCCGCGATCGCGTCGAGCAGGTAGCCATCGAACTCGTTCTGCTGGGCGCTGCCGAAATGGGCGACGCCGAGCATGCCGGCGATGCCGGAGCAGACCGCGCAGATGACGAGCGCGGCGCCGAGCACCAGCTTGACGTTGACGCCGGAATATTCGGCCGCCTCGCGATTGCCGCCGACCATGTAGATGTAGCGGCCGAAGCGCGTGTAGCTCAGCGTCAGGTGGCCGACGATCAGGAAGGCGATCAGCACCAGCGCGATGGCGGGGAAGCCGAAGACCCGGCCGGAGCCGAGCGTCATCACGAGGTCCGGCACATTGTAAGCGATCTGGCCGCGCACCAGCAGCGCGCAGATGCCGGCGCCGATCTGCATCATGGCGAGCGTCATGATGAAGGACGGAATGCCGATGACGGTCGTACCGACGGCGTTGACCAGGCCGAGCGCGACGCAGGCTGCGAGCGCGAAGACGATCGCCAGCCAGCCGGGCAGCGGCACGTTGGCGATGTTCACATAGGCTTCCTGCAGGGTGAAGAACGCGACGACGATGCCGGTGGCATTGGCGATCGAGGCGACGGAGAGATCGATCTCGCCGCAGAGGATGACGAAGGTCAGGCCAACGGCCATGATGCCGGTCACCGAGATCTGCGTCAGGATGTTGGACGCATTGTCGATCGTCGCGAAGGACGGGCTGGCGATGCTGAAGAAGATCATCAGCAGGATCAGGGTCGCGAAAGGCGCGATGTTGCGCATCTGGTTGCGCAGGAAGTTGCCGGACCGCGACGCCCCGTGGGCCGAACTGCTTTGCTGAACCGTCATGTCAAATCCTTCTCAGGCGGCTTCGAGCAGCCGGTCCTTGCTGATCGTCTCATTGGCGAATTCGCGCACGATCCGCCCCTTCTTCATCACCAGCACGCGGTCGGCGAGTGACAGCACCGTCTCCGGCTCGGCCGAGACGACGATCACGGCGAGCCCCTCGTCGCGCAGCTGGCGCACGATCTTGACCACGTCATCCTTGGCGCCGACATCCATGCCGCGGGTCGGTTCGCTCAACACCAGCACCTTCGGTCGGTGGGTGAGCCATTTCGCCAGCGCCACCTTCTGCTGGTTACCGCCGGAAAGCGCTCCCAGCTGCACCTCGGCGCGTGGCGGCCGGATATGCAGGCTCTCGACATGCTTGCGGGCGATCGAGCGCTCGATCTTCGGCTTCAGCCAGAGCCGCGAAATGCGGCCGAGAATGCTGATCGACACGTTCTTGTAGACGGGCTGCTCGTAGAACAGCATCGAGCGGCGGTTCTCCGGCACGAAGGCGATGCCCGCCTCGCGGGCCTGCGTGGTGTTGCGCAGCCGACGCATCCGCCCGCCGATCGAGAGCGTTCCCCTGTCGGCCTTCAGCTTGCCGAAGAGGGTCCGCGCCAGCTCGATCTGCCCGCAGCCCATGAAGCCGTAGATGCCGAGGATCTCGCCCGCCCTGACGTCGAAGCTGACATCGGAATAGGCGCGCCCATAGCTGAGCCCTTCCGCCGCGAGGACCACCGGCGCATCCGGCCGCGAGGCGAGCGCGATGTTGCCCGTGTAGCTCTCTTCGAGGTCCTGGTGGCCGGTGCCGATCATCTTCTCGATCAGCCAGCCCTTGTCGATGCCCTCGACGCCGTGCGTGACGACGAGACGGCCATTGCGGAACACCGTGACCGTGTCGGAGATCGACAGGATGTCGTCGAGGAAATGCGAGATGAAGACGATGCTGCGGCCGCTGGCGCGCACCCCCTTCAGCACGTCGAAGAGAACCTGCACCTCCGGCGGCGACAAGGCCGAGGTCGGCTCGTCGAGAATGATGATCCGCGCGCCGGAGAAGATCACGCGCGCCAGCTCGATCAGTTGCTGCAGGCCGATCGGCAGGTCGCCCATCCGTGTCTTCGGATCGACATCGATGCCGAGGCTCTTCAGCTGCTCGTGCGCGGCGCTCATCATGCCGCGCCAGTCGACCGTGCCGGCGGCGGTCAGCGGCTGCTTGCCGAGGAACACGTTCTCGCCGACGGAGAGGTCGGGCATGATGCTCAGTTCCTGATGCACCATGCCGATGCCGGCGGCGAGCGCGTCACGGGCGGAGCGGAAATGCACCTCCTGCCCGTCGATCAGCATCTTGCCTTCATAGCCCGTATGCACGCCCGCGATGATCTTCATCATCGTCGACTTGCCGGCGCCGTTCTCGCCGACCAGGCCATGGATCTCGCCGGCCCGCAGCGTGAAGTCCACGTCGCGCAGCGCCGTCACGCCGCCGAAGGATTTGGAGATGCCGAGCATCTGCAGGCGGGGCGTGTCGCCAGACGGGACGGTCGTTTCAGACGTCATCAATGTCACCGCATTCGGTGTCTCGGAACGCCGCGCACGCGTCACCGCGCCGGCCGGGTTCGACCGGCCGACAAGGCAGCCTGCGGGGCCGCCGCGACGATCGCGTGAGCCGGAGCTCGCGCGGTCGCCGGGCGTATGGGCGGATCAGATCAGGAAGTGGTTCTGCATCCACTGCATGCCGGCCGCATTGTCCTTGGTGACGACCGGACCGTCGGTGACGACACTCTTCGGAATGCCCTCGCCGCTCTTCTCGCCGCCGACCACGGCCGCCACGCCGGCGACGATGGCGCCACCATGGATGCGCGAGGACGGATTGCGGACGGTCGCGTACATGCGGCCATCGGCGACCGCTGCGATCGCCGGCGGCATGGCGTCGACGCCGCCGATCAGGATGTCGGTGCGGCCGCGCGACTTCATGACGTTGTAGGCGGCGAGCGCCATGTCGTCATTGTGGAAGAAGGCCGCGTCGATCTGCGGATACTTCGTCAGATAGGTGTCCCACAGGCGCGAGGCCTTGGTGACGTCCCAGTCGGCCGGCTGGTCGTCGAGCACTTCCATGCCGGGGTTGTTGGCGATCACGGACTTGAAGCCGGCGGCGCGTCCCTGCGCGCCGGTATGGCCAAGGGCGCCCTGGGTCATGATGATCTTGCCCTTGCCGCCGAGCTTCGAGACGAGGGCCTGGGTCACCGCGGCGCCCATGAACTCGTTGTTCGGGGCCAGGAAGGTGTGGACGTTGATCTTGTCGAGCGGGGCGATCAGCGTGTCCATGTCGATCACCGGGATGCCGGCGTCGATCATCTTCTGCACCGGCTGGATCAGCGTGCCGATGCCGAAGGCCTGGATCGCGACGAAGTCCCACTTCTGCGACGCCATGTTGTCGATCGCGGCGCGCTGCTTGACCGCGTCGAGCTGGCCGTCGAACCAGGTGACCTCGACGTTGAACAGCTTGCCCCAGTGTTCGGCCGCCTGCTTGCCCTGCGCGCACCAGGTGGCCTGCAGGCCGGCGTTCGAGAAAGCGGCCTTGAGCGGCTTGTCGGAACGGCCGACCGCGGCGGCCATTTCCTGGGCCATGGCCGGGCTGATGCCGAGGCCGCCCAGCATGGCGGCGGCGCCGCCGGCGGCCGACAGGCTCGCCACGCGCATGAAATCACGACGGGACTGCGAATGCTTGTCTTCAGACATGTCTTCCCTCCCCTAGCGGCTCGTCAGATCGCGAGCTTGCATTCGACTATGACAGCGCTATCCGATTAGTCAACGCGCCATAAAACGAAATGAAATTCCCTCCAATTCCGCTTGACGACGATATTCATCGCACAATAGCCTGAGCTCTATCGCGTAGAGGATCACCCATCCGGGGCAAGGCGCTACGTCAATCCGGCACGAAAGCTGGAGAACGACGAAAGCCGCAGGATCTCCTGCAAAACTATACTTGCCTCAGCGAATATTTTCGCTCGTCCACCCGTATGAATCGTCAGAATCGGCGGACGGCCCTTGCGCTTTTTCGACCGTAGCCCGGTTGCCATGTCGCAAGATGTTGGCCTGTGCCGACATGATAGACTGACGGTCCTTTTCGCGCCTGCGCCCGGCGGCACTCGGTGTCCTTGGCCCGCACGCCATTCGGCCGCATGAAAACGACGCAGAAACCAGAACAGCGGGGAGGAACCCAATGAACATCTTCAGCAGGCGCAGCCTGATCATCGCATCGTCCGCCCTCGCCTTGCCCCGGCTGGCGCACATGTCGTTTCGTGTGTCGAGCCGACGCCATGACGTTGCCAGGCAACCCTAGCCAGCATGCGCCGCGCGACGCCCCACCCTCGCCATCATCCCGGACGCGGCGAAGCGGAGATCCGGGATCCATTCAGCCGGGGTTTCGGGAGCCTCGCGCGGCCACCGCTTCGGCCGCATGGATCCTGGGTCAAGCCCGGGATGACGGCGAAGGTAGGGTTGCATGGGGGGGCAAGAGTGGGCTCGCCCCGCTCACTGCCCTCCATCTGGCGTCACGCCTCGCAGCGCAGCGGGCGTCACCTCGCCGTCGCGCAAAAAAGGCCGGGGCAGTCGCCTGCCCCGGCCTGCTTCATCGTCAGGTAGCGCCACTCAGCGCAGCGTCGTCTTCTGCATCCAGCCGAGACCGTCCAGCGTCGCGCCGGCGGGGCGGTATTCGCAGCCGACGAAGCCGTCATAGCCGAGCGTGTCGAGCAGCGCGAAGATGCGGAAATCGTCGAGTTCGCCCGTGCCCGGCTCGTTGCGAAGCGGCACCGAGGCGATCTGCACATGGCCGATGATCGGCATCAACTCTTCCAGGCTCTTGCTGACGTCGCCATGCAGGATCTGGCGGTGATAGATGTCGTATTGCAGCTTCAGGTTGGGCAGGCCGAGTTCGTCGATGATCGCCGCCGCCATGCCGAAATCATTCAGGAAATAGCCCGGCATGTCGCGCCGGTTGATCGGCTCGAGCACGATGTCGATGCCGTGCGGCTCCATCGTCGCGCAGGCCATGCGAACCGCGTTGCGATAGGCCTCACCCGCCTCGGCGGAATGGCTCGGCGCCAGACCCGACATCATGTGCAGCCGCTTGACGCCGGTCGCCAGCGCATAGTCGAGCGCCTTCAGGACCGAGGCGCTGAATTCGTCATGCCGGCCCGGGAGCGCCGCGATGCCGCGCTCGCCCGCCGCCCAGTCGCCCGGCGGCAGGTTGAACAGCGCCTGCGTCAGCCCGGCCGCCTCCAGCCTCCTGGCGACGTCCTCGGGCGAGAAATCATAGGGAAACAGGAATTCGACGGCCTTGAAGCCCGCATCCGCGGCGGCGGCGAAGCGGTCGAGAAACGACCACTCGTTGAACATCATCGAGAGGTTGGCGGCGAAACGCGGCATTTGCGGATCAATCCTTGGGGTTGGTTGTCTTGGCGGGGGCGCCGGGCAGGTCAATCCCGGCGATCCGGGCATAGAGTCGGGCGACGGAGGCGTCGTCATCCTTGCCCATTCCCGCCGCCGCCGTCATCAGAAACATCTGCAGCGCCGAGGCGGCGATCGGCGTCGCGAACTGTTCGGAGCGGGAGATGTCGGCGATGATGCCGAGATCCTTGGTGAAGATCTCGACCGCGCTCCGGGGCGCGTAGTCGCCCTCCAGAACATGCGGCATGCGGTTCTCGAACATCCAGGAATTGCCGGCCGAGGCGGTGATCACCTCATAGACCCGGTCGATATCGAGGCCGAGCCGCTTGGCGAAGACAATCGCCTCGGAGGCGGCGGCGATGTGAACCCCCGCCAGCAACTGGTTGACGATCTTGAAGGATGCACCAATCCCGACCTCGTCGCCGAGCAGGTATAGCTTGGCGGAAAGTGCGTCGAGCACCGCGCGCGACCGCTCGATCGCGGAGGGCGGGCCGGAGACCAGCATGGTGAGCGCGCCCTCGGCCGCCCGCGCCGCGCCGCCGGAAATCGGCGCGTCGACATAGTGCCGCCCGCTCGCCGTCACCGCGTCACCAAGCGCCCGCGCCCGCTCCGGCGCCATGGTCGCGCAGGAGACGATGACAGCGTCGGGTTTCGCCGAGGCGAGCAGGCCGCCCTCGCCCAGCAGCACCTGATGCGTCTGGTCGGCATTGACGACGACGATGACAATCACGTCGGCCGTGGAAGCCGCCTCGGAAAGCGACGCCGCGCCGGAGCCGTGCTCGGCCGCGAAACGCGCGACCACGTCGGGGCGCGCATCGTAGCCCGTGACGGCGAAGCCCGCCTTCGCGAGCGACCGCGCCATGCCATATCCCATCGAGCCGAGCCCGATGACCGAGACCCGCCTTCCGGCTCCATCCTGCGACGTCACCCTGCCATCCTTCCACGGTTCCCGTCGGCGCCCGCGCCGGCAACGCTTCCCGCGCCGGCCATGACGCCTCCCGCTTTTGACAAACCGCGACCGCCCTGAACCTCACCGTCGCGATGTTAGCGCTGTCATGGCGATTGCGAAATCCGCATGACAGCGCTAACAATAGCAAGTATCCCGACGCGGCCGGGTCGTCGTCAAGCCTCGGAGGCGGAAATAGTGCCTTGCCACACCGGCCGGGCCTCGCTTCCCCTTCCGGATTGACGCGCCGATCCAATCGCGTCGATCCTGAGACTGTCATCGCCGGGCGTGCCCGCCGCCGAAACACCGCAAGGACCTACCGCATGCTGCTTGGATGCATCGCCGACGACCTTACCGGGGCGACCGACCTCTCCCTGATGCTTTCGCGCGAGGGCCTGCGGACCGTGCAGAGCACCGGCCTGCCGGAAGGCGATCTCGATCTCGCCGAGGTCGACGCGCTGGTGATCGCGCTGAAGTCGCGCACTATTCCCGCCGCCGACGCGGTCGCCCAGTCGCTCGCCGCGGCCGAATGGCTGCTCGCCAACGGCGCGAAACGGCTGTTCTTCAAATATTGCTCGACCTTCGATTCCACCGACGAGGGCAATATCGGCCCGGTGGCCGAGGCGTTGCTGAAGCGTCTCGGCGCGGATTTCACCATCGCCTGCCCCGCCTTCCCGGCGACCGGCCGCTCGATCTATCAGGGCCACCTCTTCGTCAACGGCGTGCCGCTCGACGAGAGCTCGATGCGCGACCACCCGCTGACGCCGATGCGCGATTCCGATCTTCGCCGCGTGCTGCAGCGACAGACGGAACTGCCGGTCGGCCTCGTCGCCTATGCCGATGTCGAGACCGGCGCGCCCGCCATCACCGCCGCCTTCGCGCGTGAAAAGGCGGCGGGAAAACGCATCGCCATCGTCGACGCGCTGAGGGATTCGCACCTCCGCGAGATCGGCAAGGCACTGGTCGACCTGGAGCTGGTCACCGGCGGCTCGGGCATCGCCATCGGCCTGCCCGCCGCCTATCGCGACGCCGGGCTGATCGATGCGCTGACCCCGCCCGCCACCTCGATCGCCGCGCCGGCCGGACGCGGCGCCATCCTCGCCGGCTCGTGCTCGACCGCGACACGCGGACAGGTGGAGACCGCCAGCAAGGCGGGCGTGCCGACCTTCCGCGTCGACCCGCTCGCGATCGCGGCCGGCGACCTCACGCCGGAGTCCGTGATCGACTGGCTGGTGGCGCAGCCGGCGGACGCGACCCCGCTCGTCTATTCGAGCGATGATCCGGACAGCGTCCGCGCCGTGCAGGAAAAGCTCGGCCGCGACAAGGCCGGCGCGCTCGTAGAGGATCTGCTCGCGAGCGTCGCCGCCGCTTTGCCCGAAAAGGGTTTCACCCGCCTGCTCGTCGCGGGCGGCGAGACCTCGGGCGCCGTCGTCAACGCGCTCGGCGTCAAGGCGCTCTCGATCGGGCCCGAAATCGATCCCGGCGTGCCGTGGACGCGCAGCCGTTCCGGCCCGGACGTTGCGCTGGCGCTCAAATCCGGCAATTTCGGCTCGCCCGACTTCTTCCTCAAGGCCTGGAGTTCCCTGCAGTGATCGCCCCCTCGACGACCGAATCCGCGCTTCGCGAGCGCATCTGCAAGTGTGGCGCCTCGCTGTTCCAGCGCGGCCTCACCTTCGGCTCGACCGGCAACATCTCCGTCGCGCTGCCCGATGGCGGCTGGCTGATGACGCCGACCAATGCCTCGCTCGGCGACCTCGACCCAGCCCGGCTGTCGAAGATCGACGCCAACGGCAACCATGTCGGCGGCGACAAGCCGACCAAGGAAGCCTTCCTGCACCAGGTGATGTACCGCCAGCGCCCGACCTGCGAGGCCGTCGTGCACCTGCATTCGACCCATTCGGTCGCGGTATCCTGCCTGCACCGCATCGACGAGCATGACTGCCTGCCGCCGCTGACCGCCTACTACGTGATGCGCGTCGGCCGGCTGCCGCTGGTGCCCTACCACCCGCCGGGCGACGAGAGCCTCGCCCTCGCGGTCGAGAAGCTCGCCGAGAAGCACCACGCCGTGCTGCTCGCCAATCATGGCCCGGTCGTCGCCGGCAAGAGCCTCGAGGACGCGATGTACGCGACGGAGGAACTGGAGGAGACCGCCAAGCTCTTCCTGATGCTGCGCGGCGAGGCGACCCGTCCCCTGACGCCGGAACAGGCGGACGAACTCCGCAAGCGCTTCGGCTGAGGCGGCAGGCGGCCCTCCCTGCCTCGCCCTTCGCGGAACCTGGCTGGTGCCCCTTGACGCGGCACCGGCAGAGCCGAGTTATCCTCACCAGCGGTTGCAGGGAGGTGACGATGAAGCTCTTCATGACACTGATGGTCTGCGCGGTCTGCCTGACGGCTTGCCAGACCACGCAGGATACGCCCGAAGGCCTCACATCCTGTGTGTCGACGGGAGCCGCCGGCACCACCAACGTGATCTGCCCCTGAGGCCTGCCCTATCGGCCGGCCGCGCAGGCGCGTGCATAGACCGCGATGACCCGTTCGACGCCACGCTCGACGAGCGCGGCCGCCGTGGCCTCGCATGCCCCGCTGGTCACCGCCTCCAACTCCTCCGGCAGGAACTGCGCGATCAGCGGCAGCGGGATCGTGCGTCCGTCCAGCGTCTGCATGAGCCGTGCGACGGCCTGCTCGGCCTGCTCGTGCGGCCAGTAATAGCGGATGCGGTCGCTGTAGCTGTAATGGCGCAGCACATGCTGCTCGTCCGGCGTGCCGGGATAGTAGCGCTGCCAGTTGCCCGGCTCCGCCAGCATCAGTTCTTCCATCGCGCCGGCGAGCGCCCGCCCGCCATAGGACGCGTCCAGCTCGGAGGCGATCAGATCGAGCCCGTAGAGCGTCTGGCGCAGCGCGAAGGTCAGGCCGGGGCCGACCTTCAGGATCGGGAAGCCGTCCTGCACAAGTGCCGCCAGCGCCGCCTCGGGCTGATAGTCGGTCGAATGCGCCTCGAACACGAATTGCGGCTCGTCCTTGAGGACCGCGATCAGTTCGCGGGCCCGCTCCGGCCGGTAGACGACGACGCTCTCATGGCCGAACTCGACGCCCGGCTGCACGACAAGGCCGATGACGCGGTCGAAGGCGTCCGAAAGCCCCTGTTCGGCAAAGACGCGGCGGTGCGTGGCGATCGTCTTCTTGGCGGCGGCCGCGGCGGTCGGCGGCACGTCGTCGAGCTCGTGCAGCGCCCCACCCGGTGTCGGCACCTCGGTGCCGATGATGTAGAGCGGCATGGGAACGCCGGCCTCGCGCGCCGCCCTCTCGGCCACCTTGGCCAGCCGCGCCGCGCGATGCGCCGTCGTCTCGTCGTCGAGCCCTTCCGGCTCGCCGGCGCAGCCCATCGACGCGTCGAGATGGATCTTGTTGAAGCCGGCGGCGACATAGGCCGCCACCATGATCTCGGCCTTGGCGAGCGCTTCCTCGGCCGGGCGCGAACGCCAGGGGTTGGGGCCGAGATGATCGCCGCCGAGAATGAGCTTTGCCGTGTCGAAGCCAACCTCCGCCGCGATGCCCTCGACGAAGCGGCGGAAGTCGGCCGGCTTCATGCCGGTGTAGCCGCCCTCGTGGTTGACCTGATTGCAGGTCGCCTCGATGAGCACGGTCGCGCCGGTCCGCACGCCCTCGCGCAGCGTCGCGCGGATGACGGCGGGATGGGCGGAACAGACGGAGGTGATGCCGTGCACGCGGCCGGCCTGGTAGTCGTGCGCGAGCTGGGAAAGAAGGCTCATCGGGCGTCTCCCACCGGGGTCGTGCCGATGAAGGCGTCGAGCTCGGCGAAGCTCGAGGTGCCTTCCATCGGGCCCTTGACGGTGACGGTGCGCGCGCCGGCCGCGTTGGCGTAGCGGAGCGACTGCTCGACCGACTTGCCGAGGCGCCGGGCGACCAGATAGGTCGCGCCAAAACTGTCGCCGGCGCCGGTCGGGTCGATCTCCTCGACGACGAAGCCTGGAACATGAGTGACGCCGTTGCGGTCGAAATGGCTGGCGCCGGCCTTGCCGCGCTTCAGGACGATCTCCTGCACGCCGGCGTCGAGCAGGGCGGCGACCGCCCGACCCTCGTCGGCCTCGCCGGAGAACAGCGCCAGTTCCTCGCCGGACGGCAGGAACAGATCGGTCGCCGCGAGTACCGCCTCGAAAGCCGCCTTGCCGGCCGGGTCGCGCAGCATCTCGACGCGGATGTTGGGATCGAAAGACACCGTGCCGCCGCGCGCCTTCAGCGCCGGGATGGAGGCGCTGACCATGGCATGGACGGCCGGCACCGGCAGGCCCGAACCCATCACGTGCAGGTGGCCCGCCTCGGCGAGCACCGCCTGGGCCTCCGGCGTCGCGGCGATACGACCGGCGGCGCTGTCGCGCATGTTGAAGACGAAGTCGCGGCCGCCATCCGGCCGATAGCGCACGAATGCGCTGCCGGTCGCGGCGCCGGGATGGATCGCAACGGCCGAGATGTCGACGCCGTCGCGCTTCAGCCGCTCGAGATTGACCGTGCCGAAATCGTCGTCGCCGACGGCGGAGACGATCGCGGCGGGATGGCCGAGCTTGCCGACCTGGTCGATGAAGATCGCCGGCGCGCCGCTCGGGAACGGACCGATCAGCGTCTGCGCCTCAAGAAAGCCGTGGCCGAGCGTGGTCGCCATGATCTCGACGAGGATCTCGCCGATGGTGACGATCTTGCCTTCAATCATCCGTAGTTCCCTCCCGGCGCGTCCGGACCGTGGACGCCGACGACATGGTTGCGACGGCGCGGGCCGTCAGATCTGAAAGAGGTTGATCGGCTGCGCGCTCGCATAGATCGCGCTTTCGTCGATCGAGAACATGCGCTGGTGCATGATCAGCGCGCCGCCGAGCGCCGGCCCCTCGAGGCCGAGCGCCGATATCTCGATCTTCGGCATGGGAAAGCCCTCGAGGAATTCGCGTCGCATGGCGGCCTCGACCTCCTCCGCGACGAAGCGGAACAGCGGCGCGACCGTGCCGCCGAGAATGATCACGCCCGGGTTGAGCACGCTGGAGAGCTGGATCAGGCCGATCGCGAGGCCGCCGCCCCATTCCCGCGCCGTGCGGACCGCAATCGCGTCGCCCGCCTCCAGCGCGGCGAGGAGCTGGTCGAGATCGGCGTTCGGATCGGCGCCATTGGCGCGATAGCGCGCCAGCACCGCATCCTTGCCGATATAGCTCTCGAGGTGGCCGGGCTTGTGCCGGCCGCCATAGAAGCCTTCGCTGCCGAGAACGATCTGGCCGAACTCGCCGGCGAAGCCGGTCGAACCCCGGAACAGCCGGCCGCCAATGACAATGCCGCCGCCGGCGCCGTTCTCGATCAGCAGGAAGGCGACCGTCTCGGCGCTGTGCGAGCTGTCGCGATAGGTCTCGGCTATGGCGAAGGCGTTGGCGTCGTTCTCGACCGAGATCGGCAGCTCGAGGCCGGGGAAGCGCGCCGCCAGGCGGCCGCTGATCAGCGTCTTCAGGTCGACGTCGCGCCAGCCGATGATCAGCGCGTTGATCACCTTGCCGTCGGCGTCGAGCAGCGCCGGCAGCGTCACGCAGAGACCGCGGAGCCGCGCGACGTCGGAGAGGCTGTCGATCACCTCCGCGAGCATCGCGACGATGCGGTCGAGCGCTTCGTCGAGGGGCTGGTCGAAGACGGGAAACGGCGTCGAGACGCGGCGGAACTCATGCGCCGCGAGGTCGATCGCGACCACCGTCAGGCGATCGACGCCGATCTCGGCGCCGAGGAAGGTGGCGCCGGCGGGGTCGATCTCGATGTTGATGCCGGGCCTTCCGGTCTTCGCGGCGCCCTCGCCGCGCCCGCCATTCGGGCGCTCGACGACCAGCGCGTCGGCCATCAGATTGGCGATGATGTTGCCGGTCGTCGAACGGTTCAGGCCGAGCATGCGCGCCAGATCCGCCCGGCTCATGCCGCCGCTTCGAAACAGCGCGTTCAGCGCCCGGATTTCGTTCAGGTAGCGGACGGACTGCGGCGTTGCCAAGATCGGGAACTCGTTCTGATACGACTCGGATGCTGCCATCGGTCAGGTCGTGCCCATCCGATGGAAGCCGGGAGGCGGCGATGACCGCCTCCCTTGATGCTGGCTGCATCCAGGGGATGCAGTGCTTGCTTACTGCGTCTTGCGCATTTCGAGAAGGCCGTCGACGTTCTCGAGCGTGACCGGGATCCACGGCACGGAATAGTGCTGCTGCTTGCCGCCTTCCCAGGCGAGCTTGCCGCCATTGACATCCCACGCCGCGGCCTTGGGCACATAGCCGTCCTGCTTGGCGGCGATGGCGAGGTCGATGGCGCCCTGGGCCTGCGCGTCGGCATCCTGCAACGTCGACATCATCTCGCCGCGCTTGACCGCGAGCAGCGCGTCGGTAACGCCGTCGACGCCGGCGACCGGGATGGTCTTCGGATCGAGGCCGTGCGCCTTGATCGCCTCCAGCGCGCCGATGGCGATCTCGTCGTTCTCGCCGATGACGCCGTTGATCTGGCCGGCATGCGCCGTCAGCCAGTTCTCCATCAGCGACAGGGCCTCGGCGCGCGACCAGTTGGCGGTCTTCTGCTCGAGAACCTTGATCTCCGGATAATCCTTGAGCGTCTCCTCGATGCCCTGCAGGCGCTGCACCTGCGCCGACTGGCCGATCATGCCCTCGCCGATGACGACATTGCCCTTGCCGCCCATCTTGTCGAAGACGGACTTGGCGAGCAGCTTGCCGGCCTCGACGTCGTTCGACGCGATATAGGCGTTGTAGAGGTCGGTGTTCGAGATCAGCGTGTTCGAGCCGATCACCGTGACGCCGGCATCCTTGGCGCGCTGGACGGGATCGTTGCCGGCGTCGATGTCGACCGGCACGAAGACGATCGCGTCGTACTTCTCGCTGATCGCCGTATCGAACTGGTTCGACTGGGTCAGCGCGTCCATGCGGCCGTCGAGGACGGTCAGCTTGACCGTGCCGTCCTTGACCAGCGGATGGTTGTTGGCGGCGTTGGCCCAGAGCACGTTGAACTCGGTGTCGAGGCTCTGCACGATCGCCGCGATGCGGACGGGATCGGCGGCGGCTGCCTGGCCGACCGCGAGCGCCGCGAGACCGACGCCCGCCAGCATGCCGAGACCGCGCCGGGTCCAGGTGTTGATTGTCATTTCAGTTTCCTCCCTCAGTCATGGTTCATCACTCACCGCACGCGGGCGCGCGGATGCCTTCAAGCATTCATGTTCCTGGAGCGGTCGATCAGGACGGCGACGACGATGATCGCGCCCTTGATGATCTGCTGGTAGTAGGACGACACGCCCATCAGATCGAGGCCGTTCGAGATCACGCCGATGATCAGCGCGCCGATCAGCGTGTAGACGACCGAGCCGACGCCTCCGGTCAGCGACGTGCCGCCGATGACGACCGCCGCGATGGCGTCCAGCTCGTAGCCAAGGCCGGCCTGCGGCAGCGCCGAGGTGGTGCGCGCCGTCAGGATCAGGCCGGCGAGGCCGGCGAGCGCCCCCATCAGCAGATAGGCCGAGAAGATGACGGTGCGGGTCGGGATGCCGCTCGTCTTGGCACTCTTCACATTGCCGCCTACGGCGTAGATCCAGCGGCCGTAGACTGTGTAGCGCAGCGTGATCCAGGCGGCGAAGAAGACGATCGCGAAGACGATCACCGGCACCGGAATGCCGAGCACGAAGCCCTGGCCGAGCCAGCGGAATTCCGGCGACAGGTTCGGGATCGGCCGGCCGTTCGAATAGAGCAGCGTCGCGCCGCGCGCCATCGACAGCATGCCGAGCGTGACGACGAAGGCCGGCACCAAGAAGCGCGCGATCAGCGTGCCGTTGGCAGCGCCGAACAGCGCGCCGACGCCGACCGCCGCCAGGAAGGCGATCGCCGGATTGTAGGGATCCGCCCCCGTCACCAGGCTGCCGGCGACGACGCCGGTCAGCGCCAAAACGGAGCCGATCGACAGGTCGATGCCGCCGGTCAGGATGACGAAGGTCATGCCGATGGCGAGGATGCCGTTGATCGACACCTGCCGCAGCACGTTCATCAGGTTGGCGGTCGACAGGAAGTTCGGATGCGCGAAGGAGAGGATCACGAACAGGATGATGAACGACAGCAGGATGCCGTAGCGCGACAGGAAGCGCCCGAGCGCCTGACTTCTCGCGCCGGCTGTGGCGGTGGCGTTGGTGGTGAGTTCGGTCGACATGGTGGCGCCTCGGTCGCTCAGCTCGCCAGATGCACGAGCGCCTCTTGGGTCGCCTCGGCGCCCGCGAGTTCACCCGCGATCCGCCCGCGCCGGAACACTAGGATCCGGTCCGCATTGGCGAGAATTTCGGGAATTTCGGAAGAGATCATCAGCACGGCGTTGCCGGCCGCCGCGAAGGCGGAGAGGAAGGCATAGACCTCCCGCTTGGCGCCCTCGTCGATGCCGCGGGTCGGCTCGTCGCAGATCAGGATCTTCGGGTTGGTCTCGACGCAGCGCGCCAGCACGACTTTCTGCTGGTTGCCGCCCGAAAGGCTCTGCACCGCGAGATCGCGCGAGGCCGTCCGGATACGGAACCGCTGGATCTGCTCGTCGACATTGCCGGCGACCTTCTTGCCGTCGACGAAGCCGAGGCGCGAGAACTGGTCGAGCGCGGCGATAACGATGTTCTCGGAAACGCTCGACGTAAGGACCAGGCCGGTCTGCTTGCGATCCTCGGTGACGATGGCGATGCCGTTCGCGAGCGCGTCGGCGGGCGAACGGATCGCGACCGGCTGGCCCTCGATGCGGACCGAGCCGCTGTCCTTCGGATCGTTGCCGTAGAGCGCATTGGCGAACTCGCTGCGGCCGGCGCCCATCAGGCCGTAGAGGCCGAGGATCTCGCCCTTGGCAACCGTCAGCGCGATGTCCTCGAAATGCCCGGCGCGGCTGAAGCCGGAGACCTCGATCATCGGCGCGCCGGTACTGGTGCTCTGGCGAGCCTCCTGCTCCCGCAGGTCGCGGCCGACGATCAGCGAGATCAGCCGCTGGCGATCGATGTCGGCAAGGTCGCCCGTCTCGATGAAGCGGCCATCGCGAAACACCGTGTAGCTGTCGGCGATCTGGAAGATGTCGGTCAGGCGGTGCGAGACATAGATGATGCCGACGCCCTGGTCGGCGAGCGACTGGATCGCCTTGAAGAGCGTCGCCGCCTCCTTCTCGCCGATGGCGGAAGTGGGCTCGTCCATGATCAGGATGTCGCTCTCGCGGCTGATCGCCTTGGCGATCTCGACCAACTGGATCTTGGCGACCGACAGCGAACGCATGGGGACGCGGGCGTCGATGTCGAAGCCGAGGCGTGCGAACAGCGCCGTCGCGTCGGACTCCATCTTCGCCCTGTCGGCGATCCAGCCGAGCTTTCGCGGTTCGCGGCCGAGATAGATGTTCTCCGCCACGGTCATGTCGAGGACCGGGCTCAGTTCCTGGGTGATGATGGCGATGCCGTCGGCGAGCGCTTCGGCGGCCGAGGCGTAGTGCGCGACCTTGCCCTTGACCACGATCGTGCCGGCGTCGGCGCGCTGCAGCCCCATCAGGATGCCGAGGAAGGTCGACTTGCCGGCGCCGTTGCCGCCGCAGAGCGCATGAACGCTGCCGCGCCGCAGACGAATGCGGCCGTCGATCAGCGCCGGAACGCCGGCAAAGGCCTTCGAAATGCTGGTGGCGGCGAGGAGCAGATCAGCATCCGCGCCCGGATCCTCCTGGGACGCGGTCGACGATGCGGAGGCTGGCGGAACGTGGACATGAGGCGTCCGTTCCGGCTTGCCCTCACCATGGGAGGCAGGCTCGGCCACTCGGTCGTTTCTCCCGTTGAAGCGGAGCGCCAAGGCTCCCGTTCTTTTTGTTCGTTGCGACACCAAACATATTTTCGCAACAAGGGCGAGTCAACCGACTTTGCGGAAGGCGAGGGAGGGGACCAAGGCCTGAGTCGATTGAAGTCCGTTCAAGAACAATGGCTTGGAGAGGCTTGCTTGATGACAGGATCAAGCCCCTCCCCGGCCCAGAGGCCGAAAAGGATGGATGGCCGCCGACACGGCGCCATCCACCAAGGCGCGGCCCGCCTCCAGGGGGATGGAGGGTGAGACGGGACGCGGTTCAGGGACGGAGGAGGTCATCCGCCCCAGGCAGACGATCATCGCAGGCGACGCGGACACCGCCTCCCCTGCGGAAGACCGGCTAGGGCGTGCGGGCGGTCACGGCCTTGCGGGCGGACTCGCCGATGCGGGCCTCGATATAGGCCTTGGCCAGGCGCGCCACCTCGACATTGTCCGTCCAGGTGTTGCGCCAGATCGCGCAGGTGATCGACAGATCCTTGTCGACCACTTCCGTCGAAAAGCTCTCGAAGGTGATCCAGTCCTGGTAGTCGATCTCGACCAGCGCATCGAAGATCGCCGGGAAGTTGATCACACCGGAACCGAGGAAGCCGCGATTGCTCTCGCCGATATGGAAGTAGCCGAGCTTCTTGCCGGCGGTGCGCAGCGCCTGGACCGGATCCGCTTCCTCGATGTTCATGTGGAACGTGTCGAGGTGCAGGAAGATGTTGTCCGAGCCGGACTGCTCGATGAAGGCGAGGCCCTGCGCGGTGGTGTTGAGCAGGTTGCTCTCGAAGCGGTTGACGACCTCGAGGTTCATCGACACGCCCGCAGCCTTGCCGATGTCGGCGGCGCGCGCCAGCGCCGCGACGCTGTTGTCCCAGCCCTTCCGGGTCGGCATGCTCTGATACTTGGTGTGGGCGGAGAAGATGATGCCGCCAAGCTTCGCGCCGCCGAGATCGCGGGTGATCGCGATCGCCTCGGCCAGCACCGCCTCGCCGCGCTTCACGACGGCCGGATCTTCCGACGAGACGTCGCTGTCGAGCGGCAGGCCCATCGTGACGACGACCTTGAGGCCATAGTCCTGCAGGCGCTTCGCCAGCCAGGAAACGTCGAACTTCTTCGGGTCGAGGCGCGGGAACTCGATCAGGCCGTAGCCGAGATCGTGCGACTTCTGCATCGCGCCTTCCAGGTCCTCCTGCGTCGTACCACCGGTCCAGACGAAGGAGTGAATGCCAAGCTTCCTCATCAGCGCTTCCTCACGGGTTGGATAACCTCGCCGGCCCCTTGCCGAGATCCGGAACATCCTGCGATTTCGCCATCGCTTATTTGTTGGCAGTAGCAGCAAACAAACTTGCTTTCAAGCAGTGGCCATTGCAAGTTCGCGCCATGCACCGCCATGAATGAGCGGTGGGCAGCCACGCGCCCTGCCCGGCAGCCTGCCGGGAAAAGACTTCGGGAGGAACCAGAAAATGTCAGCCAATCTGGCGTTCAACGCCAATATGAGCCGTCCGTTCGACATGACGGGCAAGGTCGCCCTCATCACCGGCGCCGCCGGCGGCATCGGCCGGGCGCTCGCGACCCTGTTCGCGGCGAACGGCGCCACCCTCGCCCTGCTCGACAAGAACCAGGCCGTGCACGATTTCGCCGCCGAGCTCGGCGCCGGCCACAAGGCCTGGACGGGCGACGTCACCGACGCCGCCACAATCGAGCGGAGCGTCGCCGAGGTCGCCGCACATTTCGGCAAGATCGACATCCTCGTCAACAATGCCGGCATCGGCATGCTGGCGCCGGCCGAGGCGACGACGACCGAGAGCTGGGACCTGCAGCTCGCCGTCAATCTGCGCGCGCCCTACCTGTTCTCGCGCGAAGTGGCGAACCACATGATCGCCGCCGGCTATGGCCGCATCGTCACCATCGCCTCGCAGGCCGCCGTCATCGGCATCGAGGGCCATGTCGCCTACTCGGCCTCCAAGGCTGGCCTCCTCGGCATGAACAATTGCATGGCGCTGGAATGGGGCCCCAAGGGCATCACCGCCAACTGCATCTCGCCGACCGTCGTCGAGACCGAGCTCGGCAAGGTCGGCTGGTCCGGCGAAAAGGGCGAACGCGCCCGCGCCGAGATCCCGACGCGCCGCTTCGCGCAGCCCGAGGAGATCGCGCTTGCCGCGCTCTACCTCGCCAGCGACGGCGCCGCGATGGTCAACGGCGCCAACCTGCTGGTCGATGGCGGCTACACCGTTCGCTGATCTCAAGAAACCTGAATAGGAGACACCATGGCCGTATCCGTTGCCGGCAAGGTGATGATCGTTACCGGCGCGAGCTCGGGCATCGGCCGCGCCGCCGCCCGCCGCTTCGCCGCCGAGGGCGCGAAGCTGGTGCTGGTCGCCCGCTCCGCCGACAAGCTCGAGGCGCTGGCGAAGGAATTGGGCGGCGAGACGCTCGCCATTCCTGCCGACCTGACAAAGCCCGCCGACGTCGAGCGCGTGGTCGCCGAGGCGGAGGCGCATTTCGGCCGCATCGACATCCTGTTCGCCAATGCCGGCAGCTATGTCACCGGCAATGTCGCCGAGGGCGATCCGGACGAGTGGGACCGAGTGATCGGCGTCAACGTCAATGGCGTGTTCCGCATGGTGCGCGCCGTGCTGCCCGGCATGATCGCCCGCCGCTCGGGCGACATCGTCGTCACCTCGTCGATCTCGGGCCACCAGGCGATCCACTGGGAGCCGGTCTATTCGGCGACCAAGCACGCCGTGCAGTCCTTCGTGCATGGCGTCCGCCGCCAGGTCGCGCCGCACAATGTCCGCGTCGGCGCGCTGGCGCCGGGAATCGTGCTGAACGAGCTCTGGGGCATCAACGATCCCAACGAGATCGAGCGCCGTGCCGAGGCGCATGAGGGCCTGCGCTCGGAGGACATCGCCGACGCACTGCTCTTCATGGTGACGCGACCGCCCAACGCCACCATCCGCGACCTCGTCATCCTGCCGCAGAACCAGGATATCTAGCGGCAGGTGATCGCCCCTCCCAGGACAAGAGGCCCGGACGTCCGCGTCCGGGCCTTTTTCGTGCCGGCAGAAAAATCCGCCCACCCTGTCGAAACCGGCCTTGCCCGCTCGTCGTGGCGATGACGGCAGCCCGACGGCGCCGCTTGCCATCACAGCGTGAGGAGATCGACGATGGATACCAAGACCGACGACAACGCCTTTACCGAAATGCCCAAGGTGCTGAGCGGCGTGACGCCCTACCTCTCGGTCGGCGGTGCGGTGAAGGCCTCGGAATTCTACCAGCGCGCCCTAGCAGCGCAGGAGGTGATGCGGGTCCCGGTCGACGAGAAGGGCCGCACCATGCACATCCACCTCTATATCAATGGCGGCTCGGTGATGCTGGCCGACCCGTACGAGGAATATGGCCATCCTCTGCAGCCGCCACAGAGCTTCACCCTGCACCTGCAACTCGGCCACGACATCGACAGCTGGTGGAACCGCGCCGTCGAGGCCGGCATGACGGTGGAGCTGCCGCTCGACCGCCAGTTCTGGGGCGACCGCTACGGCCAGCTGCGCGATCCGTTCGGCGTGCTCTGGTCGCTCGGCTCGCGCGAGCAGTAGCCTCGAATGCGGGAGGGGCGGCGCACCGCCCCTCCCGTTCCTCAGCCGACGCCGGGCGTATGACGCGCCAGCGCCTTGATCACCTGCTTGGCAGTGACCCGGCCGATCTGGTTGCCCTCGCCGTCGACGACTCCAACCCATTGGTGCTCGGCGAACAGCGGCAACACGTCCTCGCAACGCGCATCCATCGACACCGCCTGCTCGCACGGCTCAGTCACGCCGCGCTCCATGATCGAGCGAACGTGGATGGCGCGCGCCTTGTTCACCTCGCGGACGAACTCCTCGATGTGCTCGTTGGCGGGGCGGAGCACGATGTCCTCCGGCTTGCCCTCCTGCTGCACGGCACCGTCCTTCAGCACGGCGATCCGGTCGCCAATCTTCAGCGCCTCGTCGAAGTCATGCGTGATGAACAGGATCGTCTTGTGCAGCGATTTCTGCAGCGTGATCAGCTCGTCCTGCATGCCGGAGCGGATCAGCGGATCGAGCGCCGAGAACGCCTCGTCCATCAGGATGATGTCCGCATCCATCGACAGCGCGCGCGCTAGGCCGACGCGCTGCTGCTGGCCGCCCGAGAGCTGGCGCGGCTGCGAATTCTCGTAGCCGGCGAGGCCGACCGTCTCGATCCACTTCGCCGCCGTCTCGAGCCGCACCTTGCGGCCGACGCCCCGAACCTCGAGGCCATAGGCGACATTATCGATCACGGAGCGATGCGGCAGCAGCCCAAACTTCTGGAACACCATCGCCACCTTGGTGCGGCGATAGCTCCTGAGCGCGTCGCGGCTCATCTTCAGCACGTCGTCGCCATGCACCAGGATCTCGCCGGCCGTCGGCTCGATCAGCCGGTTGACGTGGCGGATCAGCGTCGACTTGCCCGAACCGGACAAGCCCATGACGACGAAGATCTGGCCGGCCGCGATGTCGAGCGAGACGTTGTCGAGTCCGACGACGTGGTTGGTCTCCGCCTGCACCTCGGCCTTCGACTTGCCGGCCTTGAGCAGCGCCAGCGCCGCCTGCGGGTCGGGACCGAAGATCTTGGTGACGCCGCGCATCGCGATGGCGAGTTCGGCATTTTCATTCAGCTCAGCCATTAGCGTGCCTCCTGCAGGCCGATCCGGGCCTGCAATTGCCGGCCGAAGGCCTGGGTGATGCGATCGAAGACGATGGCGAGCGCGACGATGCCGAGCCCGGCGAACAGGCCGCGGCTGACCTCGAGGCGGCCGATGCCCTGCAGCACCTGGTAGCCGAGGCCGCCGGCACCGATCATCGAGGCGATCACCACCATGGAGAGCGCCATCATCGTCGTCTGGTTGACGCCGGCCAGAATGGTCGGCAGCGCCAGCGGAATCTGCACGCCGAACAGGCGCTGGCGCGGATTGGTGCCGAAGGCGCGGCTCGCCTCCATCACCGCCGGATCGACGGAACGCAGGCCGAGATCGGTCAGGCGCACCAGCGGCGGCGCCGCATAGACGATCGTCGCGATCAGCGCCGGAATCTTGCCGGGCCCGAAGATCATCACCGTCGGGATCAGGTAGACGAAGCTCGGCAGCGTCTGCATCAGGTCGAGGATCGGCGTGATCACCTGGCGCAGATTGATCGAGCGCGACATCCAGACGCCGACCGGGATGGAGATGAGGATCGCCGTCAGGGTGGCGGCGATCATCAGCGCCATCGTCGTCATCGCGTCCTTCCAGAGGTCCATGATGCCGAGGAACATCAGCGCCGCGAACACGACGGCCGGCAGCTGCCAGCGCCGCGTCGCGAGCCAGGCGATGCCGGTGAGCAAGGCGATGATCAGCCACCACGGCGTCGCGACCAGCAGGTCCTCGATCGCCTTCAGCAGCATCAGGAGCGGATAGGCGGCGGCTTCGAACGTGCCGCCCCAGTTGCGGACAACCCAATTCAGGCCGTCATCGACCGCGCGGCGCCAGGGCCGCGTATCAATCAGTTGCGGAAACAAGTCTCTTCTCTTTCTTCAGCCTGCCTCGGACGGGGGAAATCGCGAGGGGTCAGGCGGCGCCCGCCCTGCCCGGCCGCACGGCCGGCGCGAGGGAAAGGGCAAACGAAAAGGCAAATGAAAAACGGAAACGGCCGGGCATACCCGGCCGTCCGCTCGCCTCTGGAAGCGATCTCAGTGGAGGCTGGCCTTGACCTTCTCGGCCACGGCAGCCGGGACCCAGGTGGTCCAGCGGTCTTCCTTTGTCTTCAGGAAGTTCAGCGCGGTGGCAGCGGCATCAGCCTTGTTCTCGTCGCCATAGACGAGGATCTCGCTGATTTCGGCATTGGTCAGCCCGACCTTGCCGAGATAGGCGGCGACATTGGGCGCATCGGTCTTGATCCAGCTCGCGGCGCCGACAACGGCCGGCGACGAGGGATACGCCGTCACGCCCGGGGGATTGTCGCAGTCACGGCTGGTGTTGCACTCATAGACCTCGGGCTTCGCCTCGCCGAGATCGATCTGCACGGCGTCATACTTGCCGAGCACGGCGGTGGGGCCCCAGTAGTAGAACAGGATGGGCTCCTCGCGCGTGAAGGCGCGGGCGATCGACGCGTCGAGCGCGCCGCCGGAGCCGGGCGAAAACAGGTTCCAGCCCTTGTCCTTCATGCCGAACGCCTCGTAGAGCGCGCCGGTGGAGATCTCGCAGGCCCAGCCGGGCGGGCAGGAATAGAGACGGCCCTTGCTGCTGTCCTCGGGATCCTTGAACAGTTCGGGCTTGGCGATGACGGCCTCGGCGCTGGTGAGTTCGGGATGCGCCTTCTGGACGTAGCGGGGGATGAACCAGCCCTCGACCGTGCCGTCCGTGATGGCGTCGGCCAGCGCGACGACGGTGCCGTCGGCGATGCCCTTCTCCCAGGGTTCCTTGATCGTGCTCGTCCACAGCTCCGGCGCGACGGCCGGGCTGCCGCGGGTCAGCATCGACGACGACGTCGGCACCGTGTCGCCGGTGACGATCTCGACGTTGCAGCCGAACCCCTTCTCCAGAATGATCGCGTGAATATGCGCCAAGGCGGCCGCGGACGGCCAGGTCATCTCGGCAATGTCGATGGTACGATCCGTACCACAGGTGGCAGAATCCGCTTCCTGGGCAAGCGCGGGAAGGCTCGTCGCCGACAAAAGGGCAACGGCGATCGCGGCGGCCATGCCACCGGATTTCAACATCATAAGGCTCAACCTCTTGTGATTTTCAGCAGTCGAACCATATTTACGCAGTCATACCCTGTCAAACCGACACAATACCTATCGAATATTTGTCAATAAATACAAAAATACTTGAGCCAATCCGCTCGATCGGCATCAATATATACCGATTTAAGTTAACTCGCGCTGCACAATGGACTGAAACATGACGCAGGATATACAAAAAACAAGAAAAAATAAATTTTAGACACAGATCCGCCTCAATCGAATACTTTAGCGCCACCCCGACGCGGCGGCCGCGCAAGTTGTGCGCCGCCGGGGCGAGGCCAGCCGCCATGGCGGGCATCGGCGCCCTTGACTGGATCGCCCGACTCTATACCAAGGCGAAGAAGTCAACTTTAAGCGAGAGACCCCGGCATGTCCGACCCCATCGATCTGGCCTCCCCGCCCGTCGCAAGCCGCGCCAAGACCCTGAAGGCCGAAACGCGCGAGACGCATGAGCGGCTGGACCATTCGATCATGGCGGGACGGCCGTTCGAGAGCCAGGAGCGCTATGCCCTGTTCCTCGCCGTCCAGCACGCCTTTCATCGCGACATCGACGCGCTCTACGCCAACCCGACGCTCGACGGCCTGTTGCCCGACCTCGCCGGCCGCCGCCGCTTTGGCGACGTCGAGCAGGATCTTGCCGATCTCGGCATCGCGGCGCCGCAGGCCGACGCGCCGCCCGCCTTCGGCGCCACCGCCGACATCCCGACCGCGCTCGGCTGGCTCTACGTCGCCGAAGGCTCCAACATGGGCGCCGCCTTCCTGATCAAGGCGGCCGGCAAGATCGGTCTTTCCGAGGATTTCGGCGCCCGCCACCTCGCCGGCGCGCCGGAGGGCCGTGGCCTGCACTGGCGAACCTTCACCGAGGCGCTCGACGCGCTCGAGCTCGACGACGCCGAGGAAGCGCGCATGATCGACGGCGCCCACGCCGCCTTCGCGCGCGTCCAGGGCCTGGTCACCCACGTCTTCGCATGAGCTTTTCCCAGGGCGGCGCCGCTTGCGTCGCCCTGTCTCCGCCGCGGGCGCCCCCGCGGCCGGCCTCCCCCCGGCGCCCCGTCCCGCCGCGCCGCGCCACCAGCGCCCCAAGACATCGATCCGGTTTTCGTCGTCCCGTCCTATGGCTGCGGGCTGGACGATGACGTTGCGTCCGGCTAGGCTCCCTGGAACGAATACAGACAAGAACTCCCTGCCTGAGCTCGGCTCAACCACATGGAAGCCAGTCTGAATGTCGGAAGCGGAAGCCGGTCGCCCCGTCAGTTCGCGAACCAAGCGGGACGAAATCATCGCCTTTCTCGTACTGGCCGTGGTGATCTGGCCGGTCCTCGCCGTGGGCATCGTTGGCGGCTACGGTTTCCTGATCTGGATGTCGCAACTGGTCCTCGGACCACCCGGCCCGCCGCATTGAGGGCCGGCCATGCGCATCAACGATCGTGACATCGACCGACGCGCCTTCCTGACCGGCCAGGTGCTGTCCGAGGCCGACAAGGCCCGGCGCCCCGCCCCGCGCTTCTTCCACATCTCCAGCGCCGTCGTGACGGTCCGGCCCGAGCAGGCCGCCGAGGTCGCCAGCCGGCTCGCCGAGCTGCCCAGGACCGAAGTGCACGGCGTCGAAGGGTCGAAGATCGTCATCGTCATGGAAGGCGACAGCAGCGGCGAGATCGGCAGCCGGCTGACGACGATCGCCCTGATGGACGACGTGTTCTCGGCCAATCTCGTCTTCGAACAGATCGAACCCGTCGACGACCCCGGAGCCTAGTGATGACGCTTTCCCGTCGCGAGTTGCTGAAGGTACAGGCCGCGGGCATCGCGGCAGCCGCCGCCAACATGGCGGAGCCCGCCATTGCACAGCCCGTCTCCGGCGGGGTCGAGGCGTTGCAGATCACCTGGTCGAAGGCGCCCTGCCGCTTCTGCGGCACCGGCTGCGGCGTCATGGTCGGCGTCAAGAGCGGCAAGGTGGTGGCGACCCACGGCGACATGAAGGCCGACGTCAATCGCGGCCTGAACTGCGTCAAGGGCTACTTCCTGTCCAAGATCATGTATGGCGCCGACCGGCTGACACAGCCGCTTTTGCGCAAGAAGGACGGCGTCTACGCCAAGGACGGCGAATTCACGCCGGTCTCCTGGGACGAGGCCTTCGACACCATGGCGGCGCAGGCGAAGCGCGTGCTGAAGGAGAAGGGCCCGACCGCGCTCGGCATGTTCGGCTCCGGCCAGTGGACCATCTTCGAGGGCTACGCCGCCACCAAGCTGATGCGCGCCGGCTTCCGCTCCAACAATCTCGACCCCAACGCCCGCCACTGCATGGCGTCCGCCGCCTACGCCTTCATGCGCACCTTCGGCATGGACGAGCCGATGGGCTGCTACGACGATTTCGAGGCCACCGACGCCTTCGTGCTCTGGGGCTCGAACATGGCCGAGATGCACCCGATCCTGTGGACGCGCGTCGCCGACCGCCGGCTCGGCTACCCGCATGTGAAGGTAGCGGTGCTCTCTACCTTCACCAATCGCAGCGCCGATCTCGCCGACATTCCGATCGTCTTCAAGCCGGGCACGGATCTCGCGATCCTCAACTACATCGCCAACCACATCATCACCACCGGCCGGGTGAACACGGATTTCGTCGATAAGCACACGACCTTCCTGCGCGGCGCGACGGAGATCGGCTACGGCCTCCGGCCGGACGACCCGCGCGAGGTGGCGGCGCGCAAGGCCGAGGACCCGGCGGCGACGACGCCGATCGACTTCGAGGCCTACGCCGCCTTCGTCAGGGACTACACGCTCGACAAGGTCTCCGAGCTGACCGGCGTCGAGCCGGGCTTCCTCGAGCAACTGGCCGAGCTCTACGCCGACCCCAAGCGGAAGGTGGTGTCACTCTGGACGATGGGCTTCAACCAGCACGTGCGCGGCGTCTGGGCCAACCAGCTCGTCTACAACCTGCATCTGCTGACGGGGAAGATCTCGGAGCCCGGCAACAGCCCGTTCTCGCTGACCGGCCAGCCCTCGGCCTGCGGCACGGCACGCGAGGTCGGCACCTTCGCGCATCGCCTGCCGGCCGACATGACGGTGGTCAATCCCGAGCACCGCAAGCACGCCGAGGAGATCTGGCGCGTCCCCGCCGGCATCATCCCGGAAAAGCCCGGCTACCACGCGGTCGAGCAGGATCGCATGCTCAAGGACGGCAAGCTCAATTTCTACTGGATCCAGGTCAACAACAACCTGCAGGCCGCCCCCAACGACTCGAACGAGACCTATCCCGGCTACCGCAACCCCGACAATTTCATCGTCGTCTCGGATGCCTATCCGACGGTCACGGCACTCGCCGCCGACCTGATCCTGCCGGCCGCCATGTGGGTCGAGAAGGAAGGCGCCTACGGCAATGCCGAGCGGCGCACCCATGTCTGGCACCAGCTGGTCAAGGCGCCGGGCGAGGCGCGCTCCGACCTGTGGCAGCTGATGGAGTTCTCCAAGCGCTTCACCACCGACGAGGTCTGGCCGGCCGAGATCCTCGACGCCAATCCGAACTATCGCGGGCTGACGCTGTTCGACGTGCTGTTCAAGAACGGCCATGTCGACCGCTTCCCGCTGAGCGACATGGACCCCGCCTACGACAACGCCGAATCCGCCGATTTCGGCTTCTACGTGCACAAGGGCCTGTTCGAGGAATATGCCAGCTTCGGCCGCGGCCACGGCCACGATCTCGGGCCCTACGACCTCTATCACGAGGTGCGCGGCCTGCGCTGGCCGGTCGTCGACGGCAAGGAGACGCTCTGGCGCTACCGCGAGGGGCTCGACCCCTATGTGAAGCCCGGCAAGGGCATCGAGTTCTACGGCAACAAGGATGGCAAGGCGCGCATCCTGGCCGTGCCCTACGAGCCGCCGGCGGAATCGCCGGACGAGGAGTATGACGTCTGGCTGGTGACCGGCCGCGTGCTCGAGCATTGGCATTCCGGCTCGATGACCATGCGCGTGCCCGAGCTCTACAAGGCCTTCCCCGGCGCCCGCTGCTTCATGAACGCCGAGGACGCCCGCAAGCGCGGCATCAACCAGGGCGCCGAGATCCGCGTGATCTCGCGGCGCGGCGAGATCCGCACCCGGGTCGAGACGCGCGGCCGCAACCGCATGCCGCCCGGCGTCGTCTTCGTCCCCTGGTTCGACGCCAGCCAGCTCATCAACAAGGCCACGCTCGACGCGACGGATCCCATCTCCAAGCAGACGGATTTCAAGAAATGCGCGGTCAAGATCGTCTCCGTCTAGGCCTGACGCAGCGCAGCACGGCGCTCGGCGCCGCGCTGGCCGGCCTGATCGTCTTCGCCTGCGGCGCGCTCTCGCAGGACGCGGCGCCGATCCAGATCGTGCCGCGCGTCACCGGCGAGGCGGCGCCGATGAGCGAGGTGCCCGTCCCCGCCCTCGCCCGGCCGGTCGTCGACGACGTCCGCCGCATGCGCAACTACCCCGAACAGCCGCCGATCATCCCGCACGCCATCGACGGCTACCAGTTGACCGTCAACACCAATCGCTGCCTCGACTGCCACAAGCGCGAGTTCACCGAGGGCTCCGGCGCGCCGATGATCAGCATCACCCATTTCCAGGATCGCGACGGCCAGGTGCTCTCGGACGTGACGCCGCGGCGTTATTTCTGCACCGCCTGCCATGTCCAGCAGACCGACGCGCGGCCGCTGGTGCCAAACCTGTTCCAGGACGCCAACGACATCGGACCGAAGCCGTAGCGGGGGAAGATCATGCGGGCTCTCATCCGCCGCCTGTGGGACCTCGTGGTCTGGTTCTGGCGCATCATCAGCCGGCCGAGCGCATATCTCAGCCTCGGCTTCCTGACGCTCGGCGGCTTCCTCTGCGGCGTCATCTTCTGGGGCGGCTTCAACACGGCGCTCGAGGTCACCAACACCGAGAAGTTCTGCGTCTCCTGCCACGAGATGCGCGACAACGTCTATCAGGAGCTGACCCAGACCATCCATTTCTCCAACCGCTCCGGCGTTCGGGCGAGCTGTCCCGATTGCCACGTGCCGCACAACTGGACCCACAAGATAGCCCGCAAGATGCAGGCGTCGAAGGAGGTCTGGGGCAAGCTTTTCGGCACCATCTCGACGCGCGAGAAGTTCCTCGACCATCGCCTCCAGCTCGCCAAGCACGAATGGGCGCGGCTGAAGGCGAACGACTCGCTCGAATGCCGAAACTGCCATTCCTCGGTGGCAATGGACTTCACCAAGCAGACCCGGCGCGCCGCCGAGATCCACAGCCGCTTCCTCGTCTCGGGCGAGAAAACCTGTATCGACTGCCACAAGGGAATCGCGCATCTGTTGCCGGACATGACCGGCATCGAGCCCGGCTGGAAGACGCCGCCCGAGTTCAACGCCGGCGGCAACGTCTCCTGGCACGCGCCGGAGCGCGCGCTGCAAAGCTACGCCGCCAACATCGAGGCGCGCTGACCGCGCCGGCTCGGAGCGGCGTGGCGCCGCCCGAGCGGGGCCTACCTTGCGGAACACATGGGGAACAGCTATTCTGTTCGTGTTTTGTACCGCGATGATTCGATCGTCGTCCCTTGGTAAGGCCGCAGCGCGAGAACGAGATGCTCACTCGGAAGCAGTATGAACTCCTCATGTTCATCCACGAGCGACTGAAGGAAGCCGGCGTTCCTCCCTCCTTCGACGAAATGAAGGACGCACTCGACCTCCGGTCGAAATCCGGCATCCATCGCCTGATCAAGGCGCTGGAGGAGCGTGGCTTCATCCGTCGCCTGCCCAACCGGGCCCGCGCGCTCGAGGTGGTCCGCCTGCCGGAGGCAATGGCGCCGACGCTGGCGCGGCCGAAGAAGCAGGCCTTCTCGCCCAGCGTCATCGAAGGCAGCCTCGGCAAGATCCGCCCGGTCGAGGAAATGCCCGACCTCGCCGCCCCCGTCGTGGTCCCGGTGATGGGCCGGATCGCCGCCGGCGTGCCGATCTCGGCCATCCAGACGCAGAGCCATTCCATCGCCGTGCCGCCGGAAATGCTGCGCGCGGGCGAGCATTTCGCGCTCGAGGTACGCGGCGACTCGATGATCGAGGCCGGCATTCTCGACGGCGACACTGTGCTGATCAAGAAGAGCGACAATGCCGATTCCGGCGACATCGTGGTGGCGCTGGTCGACGAGGAAGAGGCGACGCTGAAGCGGCTCCGCCGCAAGGGCGCCTCGATCGCGCTCGAGGCCGCCAACCCGGCCTACGAGACGCGCATCTTCGGGCCCGACCGCGTGCGCATTCAGGGCAAGCTGGTCGGCCTGCTGCGGACCTACTGATCGCCGACGCGCCTATAGGGCGTTTTCGAGCGAGATGGATACCGGTTCGCGTGACGAAGACGCGATCCGGCAAGGAGTTCGGGTATTTCGGTGTTTCCATGAAACGCTGAAGTGCCCTAACGCGGCATCCAGGGCCGTCGCACCGGCCGATAGGCCGCGCGGATCTCGAACCGCGCGGCAAGCCGTTCGGTTGCCGAGGCGCCGGGGTCGTTCGGGATGGCCGCCGGCGCGACGAAGACGTCCTCGTCCATCTCGGAACGTTCGATCCCGGCATAGCGCGTTGGTGAGACAGGCTCGTCCGGCGGGTCGGACGTTTGCGGCTCCCTAGACCCCGCGAGTTCCGCCACGGCCAGCTGGGCCGCGTCGGAGGGTGCATCGCCCGCCTCCGGCTGGGCGGAAAAGTCGCCCTCTTCACCCGCCTCCCCGCCCGGGTCCGGCAACGGCAACGCCGCGACCCCGATGTCGGGCGGCGTCTCCGCCGACACGCCCGCGCCGACGTCGCGCGCGGCCGGATCCGCGACGGTCTCGGGCTGATCCTCGTGCGTCGCTGGCGGCACGGCCAGAAGCGCGCCGTCCCGATACGAAAGCGCGATCGAGCCGGATCGGGCCAGGACGGCGCGATCGATGACGATCGCATGCGCGCCGCAGCGCTCGGGCGCGACAAGCGGCGTCACCACCAGCATCGCGCGGCGACAATCCTCTTCGAAGGCGGCGCGATCGAGGGCGAGCGCCACCAAGGGGCCGGTGGGCAGGAGGCCAATGCAGCCCGCCGCATCGCAGCCCTCCTTCCTGACGACGCCGGGACCGGCCGCGTCGCGCGGATCGCCATCGGCGCGCAGCCACAGGCTGGTGGTGAAGCGATCCTGCTTGGCGGCGACGATCTGGTAGCGGCCGTCCGCGCCCCGGAGCGCCAGTTGTCGACCGTCGGCGCTGACGAGAAGGTCCGGCTGCGCCGGCAGGAAGGCCAGCAATCCGCCGGCAGCCATCGGCACGAGCCCGGCGAGCCGCCAGCGTTCGCGCCAGAGCGCCAGCCAGACGAATCCACCGACGAAAAGGAGAAGCGCCGCCGCCCCCGGCATCGCCGCCATGCCGGATTGCGCCGACCAGGCGCTGACGGTCGCGGCGACGGCGAGCATCGCGTCGACGCCCCAGCCGACCGCGACGAGGAGCGGCGCCTCCAGCCCGAACGGCATGGCAAGCACGGCGAGCAGCGCGGCCGGCATGACGAGAAAATCGGTGACCGGCATCGCCGCGACATTGGCGAGGATCGAGAGCGGCGCCATGCGCTGGAAGTGATAGAGCGCGAAGGGCGTGGTGCCGAGCCCGCCGAGCAGCGACGTCGCCGCCATGCCGCCGATGAAGATTCCCGCCCAGCGCGACGCCGCCGCCACGCGACCGCGCCGCAGGGCGACCCTGCCCTCCGGCGAGCGTCGATGCGCCGCGATCCACTCGAAGCCGGCGACGAGCGCCATCGTCGCGGCGAACGACATCTGGAAGCTCGCCGACAGGATGCTCTCCGGCGCGAGCGCCAGGATGACAAGCGCCGCCAGCGCGACATTGCGCATCGAGATCGCCCGCCGGTCGACGAGGATGGCGAGATAGGCGATCGCCATCATGATGAAGGAGCGCTGCGCCGCGACGTCGAGGCCGGAGATCAGCAGATAGAAACCGGTCAGCAGCAGTGCCGCGACCGCCGCCCATTTGCGGATCGGATGGCGGAGCGCGAGCGCCGGCGACAGCGCCAGCCCGGCGCGGACCACCCAGAAGATGAAGCCGGAGACGATCGCCATGTGCAGCCCGGAGACCGAGAGCACATGCGCGAGGCCGGAGTCGCGCAGTTCCTCTTCCGTCGTCTCGGAAAGCCCGCCGGCGTCGCCGATGATCAGCGCCGTGGCGACGTGGCGGGTATCGCCGGAAAGCGTATCGGCGATCCGCGCGCGGATCGCCTCGCGTACGAGCTCCAGCGGCGCCCGCAGCCGGATCGACAGCGGCGCCGGCCCGAGATCGATCCGCGTCGCCGCGCCATAGGCGAAGCCGGTCGCGCCGATGCCGCGATAATAGGAATCGCGCGCGAAATCATAGCCGCCGGGCAGGACCGGGCCGGAGGCCGGGCGGAGCCGCGCCAGCAGCTTGACGCCCTCGCCGACGCGCGGAACGTCCTTGCCCCGGACCGTGACATTGACCCGCTGCGGAACCGTCGTCACCCGCTTGGCCTCGAGGCTCGCGACCCGGATGGTCAGCCGATAGCCGCCGCGGCGTGCCTTGCGCTCCTCGACCCAGCCGGTCAGCGTTCCCGATACCTGGCGCTCCAGCACGCGGGTGGCGAGATAGTCGGTGCGCAGCTTGATCGCCGCCGCGCCGCTCGCCGCCATGGCGAGGATCATCACCAGCCGGACGGCGGCGGTGCGATTGCGGCGCGCCAGGGCGAGCCCCCAGAGCGCCAGGGCAAGCAGGACGAGCGCGGTGACGGAGGGTTCCGAGGGCAGCGCGAAATAGACGAGCGTGCCCGCGCCGAAGGCGACCGGCAGCCACAGGAAGCCTCGCCCGGCCTCGATTTCGCGCTCCAGCCAGGCACCCGCGCCGGTCCGGAAGCGATCAAAACGGGCCGCGGCGCGCCTCGCGACGGAGGCGTCGGGGGCGAGTTCGCGGAAGGCTTGTCCAGCCTCGGGCGGATCGCGGACGCCCCCAATCCCGCGCGGATCGCTTTCGGCCATGGCCCCCGCCTTTCGCCCAAGCACGCCCCTATGCTACATGACCGGCCACAGATCGCCGAGTGGCGAGAATCCGGGGCCGCGTCGCGGCCTCAAGCACATCTGGAACTCCCCCATGTCCAAACCGGTCGTCACCCGTTTCGCTCCCTCGCCCACCGGCTTCCTGCACATCGGCGGCGGGCGCACAGCCCTGTTCAACTGGCTCTATGCGAAGCATACGGGCGGCAAGATGCTGCTGCGGATCGAGGACACCGACCGCGAACGCTCCACCGAGGCGGCGATCGACGCCATCATCGACGGCCTGAAGTGGCTCGGCCTCGACTGGGAGGGCGAGACGGTGTTCCAGTTCGCCCGCGCGCCGCGTCATCGCGAGGTGGTCGAGGAGCTGCTCGCCGCCGGCAAGGCCTATCGCTGCTACTGCACGCCCGCGGAGCTCGACGAGATGCGCGAGAAGGCGCGCGCCGAGGGCCGCGCCCCGCGCTATGACGGCACCTGGCGCGACCGCGACCCGTCCGAGGCGCCGGCCGGCGTCAAGCCCGCCATCCGCATCAAGACGCCGCTCGACGGCGAGACCGTGATCGAGGATCGCGTGCAGGGCCGCGTCGTGATCCCGAACAAGGATCTCGACGACCTCGTGCTGCTGCGCTCCGACGGCAACCCGACCTACATGCTCTCGGTCGTCGTCGACGACCACGACATGGGCGTGACCAATGTCATCCGCGGCGACGACCACCTGACCAATGCCGCCCGGCAGATGATCATCTACCAGGCGATGGGCTGGGAGGTGCCGGTGATGGCGCATATCCCGCTGATCCACGGCTCGGACGGCGCCAAGCTGTCGAAGCGCCACGGCGCCCTCGGCGTCGACGCCTACCGCGCCATGGGCTACCTGCCGGAGGCGATGCGCAACTATCTCGTGCGCCTCGGCTGGGCGCATGGCGACGACGAGATCATGTCGCTCGAGCAGATGATCGAGTGGTTCGACATCGACGATGTCGGCCGCTCGGCCTCGCGCTTCGACTTCGCCAAGCTCGAGAACCTGAACGGTCACTACATGCGGGCCACCGACGACGCGACGCTGATGCAGACCTTCCTCGACACGCTGCCCTACCTGCCGGGCGGCGAGGCGATGTCCGTCGCGCTGACGCCGGAAAAGACGGAGCAGCTGCGTCTCGCCCTCCCCGGTTTGAAGGAGCGCGCCAAGACGCTGGTCGAGCTGAAGGACGGCGCCAATTTCCTCATGGTGCAGCGCCCACTCAGCCTCGACGAAAAGGCGACGACCATCCTCGACGTGCCGGCGCGCAACCTGCTCAAGGACGTGCACGCGGTGCTAGAGGGCGTCGCCGACTGGACCGTCGAATCGACCGAGGCCGCGGTGAAGGCGTTCGCCGAAACGCGCGAGCTGAAGCTCGGCAAGATCGCCCAGCCGCTGCGCGCAGCCCTGACGGGCCGCGCCACTTCCCCCGGAATCTTTGACGTTCTGATCGTGCTCGGCCGCGACGAGAGCCTCGGCCGCATCGCCGACCAGATGATCTGAAACGAGGGCGCGGCGGGCGCTTTCGGGCCTCCGCCGCGCCCTCCGCATACTATCGAAACCTTATAATAGCTGGGTTTCAGAACGCTTGCCGCGATGCAATAAATCGGATACCCAAAGGGCCGTTAATTTCTCCGGCAGCGCGCCCCTCGCCGCATTGGCGACCGACGCGCCAACACCCGCCCGATCCAACAATTCTGCAAGGGGGTAGGTTTCATGAGCGAAACCAAGGCGACACTCACGATCGGTGACGAGAGCTGGGACTTCGGCATCAAGCACGGTACCGTCGGCCCGGACGTCATCGATATCGGCTCGCTTTACGCCAAGACCGGTCGCTTCACCTATGACCCCGGCTTCACGTCCACCGGCGCCTGCGACAGCAAGATCACCTTCATCGACGGCGACAAGGGCGTCCTGCTCTATCGCGGCTATCCCATCGAGCAGCTCGCCGAGAACGGCGACTTCCTCGAGACCTGCTATCTCCTGCTCTACGGCGAGCTTCCGACCGCCGCCCAGAAGGCCGATTTCGATCAGCGCGTGACCTACCACACGATGGTGCACGAGCAGATGTCGCGCTTCTTCACCGGCTTCCGCCGCGACGCGCATCCGATGTCCGTCATGGTCGGCGTGGTCGGCGCGCTCTCGGCCTTCTACCACGACTCGACCGACATCTCGGACCCGCATCAGCGCATGGTGGCGTCGCTCCGCCTGATCGCCAAGATGCCGACGATCGCGGCGATGGCCTACAAGTACCATGTCGGCCAGCCCTTCGTGTATCCGCTGAACTCGCTCGACTACGCCTCGAACTTCCTGCGCATGTGCTTCGCCGTGCCGGCGGAAGAGTACAAGGTGAACCCGATCCTCGCCCGCGCGATGGACCGCATCTTCATCCTACACGCCGACCACGAGCAGAACGCCTCTACCTCGACGGTCCGCCTGGCGGGTTCGTCGGGCGCCAATCCGTTCGCCTGCATCGCGGCCGGCATCGCCTGCCTCTGGGGCCCGGCGCATGGCGGCGCCAACGAGGCGGCGCTCAACATGCTGCAGGAGATCGGCTCCGTCGAGCGCATCCCGGAATACATCGCCCGCGCCAAGGACAAGAACGATCCGTTCCGCCTGATGGGCTTTGGCCACCGCGTCTACAAGAACTACGACCCGCGCGCCAAGATCATGCAGAAGACCTGTCATGAGGTGCTCGGCGAGCTCGGCATCACCGACGACCCGATCCTCGAGGTGGCGCTGGAGCTGGAACGCATCGCGCTGCATGACGAGTATTTCGTCTCGAAGAAGCTCTATCCGAACATCGACTTCTACTCCGGCATCACGCTGAAGGCGCTCGGCTTCCCGACGACCATGTTCACCGTGCTGTTCGCGGTCGCCCGTACCGTCGGCTGGATCGCCCAGTGGAAGGAAATGGTCGAGGATCCGAGCCAGCGCATCGGCCGCCCGCGCCAGCTCTACACCGGCGCGACGGAACGCGACTACATCCCGGTCTCGAAGCGCCACTGAGCCTTCGATCCCAGAAATTGAAAAGGGCGCCCTCGGGCGCCCTTTTTTGTATGGGGGTACGGGCTCAAGACAGGCCGCTCTGCTACCCTTGCCAGACTCCGCCCCAACATCCTGAGGAGGCTTGCAAAGCAAGCCGTCTCGAAGGACGCGGGAACGACATGCCAGCCACGATCAACCCTGCCCACGCTCCGTGCGTCCTTCGAGACGGCCCTGCGGGCCTCCTCAGTGTCTGGCCCGTAATCGGACAAGGCCCGCCACGCCGCCTTCCCTTCACCTCTCCCTGAGGGAGAGGTCGGAGCGAAGCTCCGGGTGAGGGTTTAGGAAACCATCCGGTGAGGCCGTAAACCCTCACCCGCCGGCCTTCGGCCGTCGACCTCTCCCTCAGGGAGAGGTGAAAGTAGAGTGTCCCCTGCATTTCGGGCCAGACACTCAGGATGACGGGCAACGAGACCTGCGGGTCGAAGAATGGAAGACGCGGCTCCCTGAGCCGCTCGCGCGCCGCCTTACCACTTCCTGAGAGAGTGGCGAGATGGGAGTCCGTCGAGATAAGAGTCGAGTGAAAGGCCGCTCAGCCGTCGGCCCTATCCGCGCGCAGCCAGCACGGCGAGCACAGCCGCCGCGGCGCGTTCGGAGGGCGGCACGCCGCCGGTGCTCATCAGCGCGTCGAGCCGCGCGAAACCCTCGAGCTGCGCCTGCCTCGCCGGACCGTCGGCGATCAGCGGCGCCAGTGCGTCGACGAGCTTGTCCGGCGTGCAGTCGTGCTGGATCAGCTCCGGCACGAAGGGCCCGTCGAGAATGATGTTCGGAAGTGTCGCGAAGCGGCCGACGATGAAGCGTTTGGCAAGCTGCGCCTCCCAATCGGAGACCCGGTAACCGGCGACGAGCGGCACGCCGGCGAGCGCGAGCTCCAGCGTCACCGTGCCGGAAGCGGCGAACGCCACCCGCGCCCGGCGGAAGGCGGCGAGCTTGGCTTCCTCTCCGGTGACGATCGCGGGCTGGACTGGCCAGCCGCGCGTCGCCTCCCGCACCATGGTCTCGAGGCGCGGCAGGGTCGGGAGCACCAGGTCGAATTCCTGTCCGCGGGCCTTGAGCAGCCCGAGCGCCGCGCCGAACGAGGCGGACAAGCGCGAGAGCTCCATGCGCCGGCTGCCGGGCAGGACGAGAATGGTCGGCCGCGCGCCGTTGCGGACGGCGAGATCGTCGGCGGTCGGCTGCAGCTCCGGAATCTCGCTCAAGAGCGGATGGCCGACATAGGTCGTTGCCGGGCCGCCGAGGCGACGCATCACCTCGGGTTCGAAGGGCAGCAGCGCCAGCACGTGGTCGATCGTGCCATACATCTTGCGCGCCCTGCCCGGTCGCCAGGCCCAGACCGTCGGCGCGACATATTTCACGATCGGCAGATGCGGCAGACGCTTGCGAACGCGGCCGGCGACGCGGCGGTTGAAGTCCTGCGCATCGACGAGGACCAGGACATCCGGCGGATTGGCGACGATCGCCTCGACCGTCTGCTTCATCCGCTTCAGGATCGTCGGCAGCTTTGCGATGACGGCCGCGAACCCCATCGCGGTCAGGTCGTCCATCGGATAGAGGCTCCTGAGCCCCTCCCCGATCATGCGATGGCCGCCGACGCCGCGAAACGCCAACGGACCGTTCCAGCGACCATCCAGCGCCCGCATCAGCCCTGCGCCGAGAATGTCGCCGGACTCCTCGCCGGCAATGACGAATACGTCGAGCGGACGCGCGGCCGGCAGATTCATCGATCGAGCCCGATCACGAACAGGCCCTTCTCGTCGGCGATGCGCACGATGTCCTCGATATTGGCGGCGATGACGCCGCCCGCCTCGACCGCGACGCCGGCCAGACCGGCCTCGGCGGCGAGTTCGATGGTGCGCGGGCCGATCGACGGCAGGTCGAGACGGCGGTTCTGGCCCGGTTTCGGCGCCTTGACGAGAAGGCCCGCCTTGTCCCGGAGCTTGATGCGGCCGTTGGCGCGCAACACGCGACACCGTTCCAGCATCAGGTCCGTCCCCTCGGCCGCCTCGACGGCGAGCACATGCCGCCCACCGACAACGACGCCCTGGCCGATGTCGTATTTGCCAAGGGCACGGATGACCTCAAGCCCGAAATGCGCATCGTCCAGATCCTTCGCACTCGGCTGGTGCGCGCCGAGCGTACCGCGTGGGACCAGGATATCGGGCGCGATCTCATGCGCGCCGACCAACTCGAAGCCATGTTCCTCGAAGATTCGGCCGACCGAGGTCAGGAGATGATCGTCGCCGCCCCGGAACATGCCGAGCACCCGCGGAAGCAGCTTGAGCGAACCCCAGTCGACCCGAAGCTTTGCGATGCTGGGACGGAGCACGGTGCCGACGAACACCACCTGACGGCAATTGTTGCGACGGAGCACGGCGGAAAGCTTGCCGAAGGCGCCGATATGGATCCACTCATGCGGATAGCGCTCGACAGCGGCGGCTTCCGCGAAACCATAGATCGGAAGCAGGAAGACCTTGCGGCCGGCCTTCAGGGCAGCCTCGGCGACGACGAGCGGAAAGGCCCCGCCGCCGCAGATGATGCCGAGCGTCCCGGGATCCGGCGCGCTCGGCGAAGGGACCGCCGCTTCCGTCACGGCCGCGTTCTCACGCGTCCGCGTCGTGATGCTCGGTCGCCGCGCTGCGCGGCACCGTCAGGCGGCGCTTGCCGCGCTGGTGGATGAAATCCACCACATGCATGACGTTGGCATCGTCCTTGTAGCGTTCCGCAACCGTCTCAATGCGCTCGGCCAGCTGGCCGGGACCGAAGAACAGGTCGCGATAGGCGGCGCGCAGGCGCTGGATCTGCGGCCGGTCGAAGCCGCGACGCTTCAGGCCGATGATGTTGAGGCCGCCGAGACCTTCCGCGCCCTCGCGCACCGCGCCGAACGGGATGACGTCGTGCCAGATCGGGCAGAGACCACCGATGATCGCCTGGTCGCCGACGCGCACGAACTGGTGCAGCGCGCAGAGGCCGCCCAGGAACACGTTGTTGCCGATCTGGACGTGGCCGCCCAGCGTCGCGCAATTCGCCATGATGACGTCATTGCCAAGCAGGCAGTCATGCGCGATGTGCACGCCCGTCATCAGGAAGCAGCGATCGCCGATCTTGGTCTCGCGCCGATCGCCGACCGAGCCGATGCTGATCGTCACGTTCTCGCGGATGACGCAGTTCTCGCCGATCGTCACCAAACCCGGCTCGCCCTTGTAGTGGACGGACTGCGGGTTGCCACCGATCGAGGCGAAGGGATGGATCGTCGTGCCCGCGCCGATCGTCGTCTGGGCAGCGATCGAGACGTGGTTGTGAACCACCACGCCGTCGCCGAGAACCACATCGCGGCCGATCAGCGAAAAGGCGCCGACACGGACGTCGGCGCCCAGGCGGGCGCCGTCCTCGATGACGGCTGTGGGATGGATGTTGCTCATGAAGCTCCGTTCACTGATCGATCAGCATGGCGCTGATCTCAGCCTCTGCGACCTTGACCCCCGCGACGATGCCCTCGCACTGGAACTTCCAGACGACGCCGCGCGAGCGGGACTTGCGCACGTGATATTCGAGCACGTCGCCCGGCACCACCGGCTTGCGGAACTTGGCGCCGTCGATCGTCATCAGGTAGACGACGCGCGGCGCGCCATCCTTGGCGGCGTTGCGAATGCAGATCGCACCGGCCGTCTGCGCCATGCCCTCGAGGATCAGCACGCCCGGCATCACCGGGTGGCCGGGGAAATGACCCTGAAAATGCGGCTCATTGAAGGAGACGTTCTTCAGTCCCTTCGCGCTCTCGTCCCGATCGATATCGACGATGCGGTCGACCATCAGGAACGGATAGCGGTGCGGCAGAAGCTCGAGGATCTTCTGGATGTCGGCCGAGCCAAGCTCATTCGTTTCTTCGGTGACGGTCATGGGCTCAATCCCCCTGAGTATCCTTGTGTCCTGTCTTGGCCTCGCGCTGGGCCAGCCGCCTCAGCGCGACCTCCTCGCGGAACCATTCCTTGATGTTGCGGGCCGGCGCGCCGCCATAGCGGCCGCCGGGCGCGAGATCGTCCTTGACGCTCGACGTCGCCGCGACCTGGGCGCCGGAGCCGATGGTGACGTGGCCGTTGACGCCGACCTGGCCGCCGAGGACGACGAAATCGCCGAGCGTCGCGCTGCCAGCGAGCGCGACCATCGAGACGATGACGCAATGCCGGCCAATGACGACGTTGTGGCCGACCTGCACCTGGTTATCGATCTTGGTGCCCTCGCCGATCACCGTGTCGCGGTTGGCGCCGCGGTCGATCGTCGTGTTGGCGCCGATCTCGACATCATCCTGAATGACGACGCGGCCGATCTGCGGCACCTTGGAATGCCCCTTGCCGCTCATCAGGTAGCCAAAGCCATCCTGGCCGACGCGGACGCCGGGGTGCAGGATAACCCTGTTTCCGATCAAGGCGTTGGCGACGGTTGCTCCAGCGGAGATCGAACAATCGCGACCGATCCGGACGTTCGCGCCGATAACGGCCGTCGGGCCGATCACGGTGCCGCTGCCGATCTCGGCGCCAGCGCCGATGACGGCACCCGGTTCGACGGTGACACCGGCCTCGAGCCGCGCGCTCGCATGGACATGCGCGCCCGCGGCGATCCCGGAGCCATGCACGAGCGCCGGTCGGAGCGAGGTCGGATAGAGCTTCACCTGAACGGCGACATAGGCCTCGTAGGGCTTCGCCGTCTCCAGCGCGGCGACGCCGGCAGGAACCGACGCGACCTGCTTGGGCGAGCAGAAACACGCCGCCGCCTGCGTATCGGCGAGCAACGGCAGATAGCGCGGATTGTCGATGAAGGTCAGATCCGAGGAGCGGGCCTGGTCGAGCGGCGCGACGCCGGTGACGATCCGGGAGCCTTCGATGCCGTTGGCGATCCGCGCCCCGGTCAGGGCGACGATGTCGTCGAGCGAGATCGGCCCGGACGGCGCGAAGAAGACGGGATCAGCCATGCCGTGAGGTCCACAAACAGAAAAGGCCGCCGGCTCACCCGGCGGCCTTGCAACTCTCTATAGAGGCTATCAGAACTGCGTGCCAGCGCTGAAGCGGAACACCTGCGTCTTGTCCCAATCCGCCTTGGTGAGCGCCTCGGCGAAATCGGCACGGAGCAGACCGAACGGCGAGTTCCAGATGATCGACGCACCGACCGACGAGCGGACCATCGAGCTGTCGTCGATAGTGTAGCCCGTGACGTTGTCCACGTCGTTGCCCCAGAGCGAACCGGCATCGGCGAAGACCGCGCCACGCAGGCCGAACTCTTCCGGGAACAGCGGCAGCGGGAACTGCGCCTCCGCCGTGACGTTCCAGTAATTCTTGCCGCCGATGGCGTAGTCGTCCTTATTGCCGACAACGCGACCGCCGTAGCCGTAGGACTCGAAGCCGCGGATCGTTTCGCCACCACGGAAGAAGTTGTCGAGAACCGCGACATCCTTGCCGAGACCGGTGACATTGCCGGCACCGCCCTTGACGAAGCCGACGATGTTCGAATCCGGCCACAGTTCCTTGTAGTAGCGCGCATCGACGATCGAGCGCATGAACTGGCCGTCGCCGCCGACACCCGCGAAGTCCTGGGCGAAGCGGAAGAACACGCCATCGCGGGGATCGTTGAGGTTGTCGATCGTCGAGTAGGTCAGCTGATAGCCGACCGACGAGTTGACCCACGTGCCGAGCGGATAAAGCTCCTCCAGCAGCGTCAGATCGTTCGGACTACCGGTGATGTACTGGTCGCCATACGACTTCACGTCACGCTGCACCAGCTTGTAGTTCAGCTGGACGTTGAAGTCGTCGGTGATGGGCAGGCCGAGGCGAATGGTGCCGCCATAGGTATCCATGTTGTAGGCGCGGAAGTCGGATTCCTTCGCCTGGTTGTAGAAGGCGTCGAAACCGAGCGACATGCGCCGGCCGAGGAAATACGGCTCGGTGAACGAGACGTTCGCCGTGCGATCATCCACGCCGCCGCCGACCGCGATCTTCAGGTACTGGCCACGGCCGAGGAAGTTCTTCTCGGTCATCGACACCTGGGCGATGAAGCCGCCGCCCTGGTCGGTGGTGTAGCCGCCGCCGATCTGGAACGAGCCGGTCGACTGGTCCTCGACATTGACGTCGATCACGACCTTGTCGGGCGCGCTGCCCGGCTGGGTCGTCACCGAGACCGTCTTGAAGTAGCCGAGATTGCGCAGGCGGCGCTCGGCCTTGTCGACGATGACGCGGTTGAACGCATCGCCCTCGGACAGGTCAAACTCGCGTCGGATGACGTAGTCACGCGTGCGGGTGTTGCCGCGCACGTTGATGCGCTCGACATAGAGACGCGGACCTTCGTCGACCAGGTAGGTAACGTCGATCGTGTGATTCTCGTAATTGCGGTCGCCACGCGGACGCACCTGCGCGAAGGAATAGCCCTTGCGCGCGACGGCCGTGCTGAGGTCCTCGGTGGTGCGCTCGATCGCGGTCGCGTTGAACACGCGGCCCTCGCGGGTACGGACCAGGCCGCGCAGGTTGGCGGCATCGACCTCGGGGATCGACGAGTCGACATTGACCGTGCCGAAGCGGTAGCGCGGACCCTCGTCCACGGTGATGACGAGGTTGTAGCGATTCTTCGCCTCGTCGAAATTGGCCTCGGCCGAGACGATGCGGAAATCGGCGAAGCCGTTGCGCATGTAGAGGCGGCGGATCAGCTCCTGGTCAGCCTCGAAGCGCGCCTCGTCGAACATGTCGCGCTTGGACAGCCAGCTGGTGATGTTCGTGCGCTTCGTCGTCATGACGTCGCGCAGGCGACCGCTGGAGAAGTGCTTGTTGCCGACGAAGTTGATGCTGGCGATGCCGGTGCGCGTGCCTTCGTCGACCTTGAAGGTGACGTCGATGCGGCCACTCTCGCGCGGCGTCGTGACGACCGAAACACCCGCCTCGGAACGGCCGTTGCGGCGATAGGCTTCCTTGATCCGCTCGACGTCGCCGTCCAGCTTCTCCTGGGTCAGCACGCCGCGAGACTTGGTCTCCAGCAGCGGCTGCAGCATGTCCTTCTTGAGCTTCTTGTTGCCCTCGAAACGGACATTGCCGACGACGTTGTTTTCCTTGACGCTGACGACCAGCGAATTGCCCTGGCGCGAGATCTTCACGTCCGAGAACAGGCCCGTCGCGTAGAGCGCCTTGACCGATTCGTTGATCTCGGCGGGGCCGAAGTTGCGGCCGGGCTCGATCGACAGATAGTTGCGGACGGTCTCGGGATCGACGCGGGTATTGCCCTGCACGACGATGTTACGCACGACCTCGGCATGGGCCGACGTCGCCCCAATGACGGACATCTGCGCGGCAATCGCCGGCACGGCCACAGTCATGACCGCGGCACGAGCGGCACCCCGCGTGAAAGTCTTGATGGAATTCATTGGGTTCAAACGCCCTGTTCTCTTCTGACTTCCCAGTCCGAACCCCCCGTAACAGGATTCGCAAACCGGACCGATCGACTGCAGCTTTGTGGCACGCGCCTGCCCCATTCGCAAGCCAAGCACCAGTCTGCCACAAAGGAATTTAACCGTCCGTTGCCAAGCGGCCACGCTTGGTCACAAAGAACTCAAGTGGATGATATCGTTCCATGTTGTGAAAAGCATCAGCATCAGGACCGCGGCCAGGCCGATGCGGAATCCGATGTCCTGGGCCCGCGGGCTGAGCGGCTTTCCGCGCACGATCTCGAACAGATAGAAGAGCAGGTGGCCGCCATCGAGCATCGGCACCGGAAAGAGATTGAGCAGGCCGATCGAGACCGAAAGGATCGCCGCCAGATTGATCAGGGCGACCACACCCAGCGTTGCAACCTGCCCCGACACCTGCGCGACGCGAATCGGTCCGCCGAGCTCCTCGGTCGACTCGCGGCCCGTGAAGATGCCGCCGATATAGTCGAAGGTGCGGTCGATGATGAACCACGTCTCCTGCGCGCCGAGCACGATCGCCTGGGGCAGCGAATAGCGCTCGCGCTTCACGTCGGCGGCCGAGGCGCTGCGCGACAGGCCGAGCTGACCGATCTTATGCACGTTGCCGAAGCGGTCGGTGATCTCGCGACGCTGCGGCGTCGCCTCGAGCGTCACCTCGCCGCCGTCGCGCTCGACGACGATGGTGAGCTTCTCGTCGGCGCTGGCGCTGACGATCCGCTGCAGGTCGTTGAAAGAGGCGATCGGCGAGCCATCGATGGAGAGAACGAGGTCGCCGACCTTGAAGCCGGCCGTCTCGGCGGCGCCGCCCGCGACGACCTGGTCGACGCGCGCCGTGGTCGTCTCGCGGCCATAGACCGTGAAGATGCCGGCGAAGATGGCGATGGCGAGGATGAAGTTGGCGATCGGGCCGGCGGCGACGATCGCGGCGCGCTGCCAGACATTCTTGGCGAAGAAGGTGTCCTTGCGGTCCTCCTCCGACATGTCGGCGATCGCGTCGCGGCTCGGCGTGCTGGCGGCGTCCTCGTCGCCGAGGAACTTCACATAGCCACCGAGCGGAATGGCCGAGATCTTCCAGCGCGTGCCGCGGCGGTCATTGAAGCCGATCAGCTCCGGCCCGAAGCCGATCGAGAACGCCTTGACGCGAACCCCACACCAGCGGGCGACGAGGAAGTGCCCGAGCTCGTGGAAGAAGACGACGATCGTCAGCACGAACAGGAAGGGGATCAGGTAGCCGAGCGCGCCCGTGCCGAACTGTCCCAGGGGAGCCAGAAAGTCCATTCCTCAGTACCCTTCCGCCTCCGCGTGCACGCCGTCACCCGGCGCGTCGACCGCGGAATTCGATCATTTCAGCGGCCATTCGCCGTCCTTCGGCGTCCAGCGCCAGGACGGTGTCGACCGCGTTGAACTCCGTGCCGCCGACCGTCTTGCCCGCCTGCTCCAGCACGGCCTCGACGGTCGCGGCGATATCGAGAAACTCGATTCTGCCCGCCAGGAACGCCTCGACCGCCACCTCATTGGCCGCATTCAGGATATTGGTTGCCCAATCCCCGATTTCGAGGGCCTGCCGCGCCAGCGACAACGCTGGGAAACGATGCAAATCCGGCTTTTCAAAGGTGAGCGTCCCGAGCTCGGCGAGATCCAGGCGCGGCGTTGCCGTGGCGACACGGTTCGGCCATCCGAGGCAGTGCGAAATCGGGATGCGCATATCCGCCGCCCCGAGCTGCGCCACCATGGACCCGTCCGCATAGGTGACGAAGCCGTGCACCACGGACTGCGGATGCACCAGCACGTCGAGCCGTTCCGATTCGATGCCGAACAGGTGATGCGCCTCGATCAGTTCGAGGCCCTTGTTCATCATCGTCGCCGAATCGATCGAGATCTTCGGCCCCATCGACCACCGCGGGTGCTTCAGCGCCTGCGCCGGCGTCACCCGCCGCATCTCGTCCAGCGAGAAGGTGCGGAACGGGCCGCCGGACGCCGTGACGGTGATCCGTTCGACGGCGGCGACATTCGCGGCGTCGAGCGACTGGAAGATCGCATTGTGCTCGGAATCGACCGGCAGGATCCGGACCCTGGCCGCCGCCGCGCGCCGGTTGAACAGCGCGCCGGCGCAGACGAGGCATTCCTTGTTGGCGAGCGCGATGTCGGCGCCGGCGTCGATCGCCGCCAGCGTCGGCTCGAGGCCGGCGGCGCCGACGATCGCCGCCATGACGAGATCGACCGGCCGCGACGCCGCCTCGACGATCGCAGCCGGCCCCGCCGCGACGGCAATGCCGGTTCCCGCCAAGCGGTCGCGCAAGCTCTCGTAGGCGGCAGGATCCCCGATCACCGCCAGTCGCGCGCCGAGCTGAGCCGCCAGCTCCGCGAGTTCCTCGACCCGGCTCTGCGCCGTCACCACCTCGACGGCGAAGGAATCGCGATGCTGCAGGATGACGTCGGCGGTGCTCCGGCCGATCGACCCCGTGGCGCCGAACAGCGAAATCGTGCGAACGGCCTTGGAGCCACTCGGCCGCCCATCGACGATGGCGGGGCTTCTCACCATGCCAGCATCCCCTGCCCGACCCGCTCCGCGCCGAGATGGGCCCAGCCGATCAGCGCAGCCGCCGCGGCCGCGAAGATCAGCCCGTCGACGCGATCCATCATGCCGCCATGGCCCGGAATGATCCCGCTCGAATCCTTCTTGTCGAAATGGCGCTTGACGGCGGATTCAAAGAGATCCCCCGCCTGCGACGCGATCGACAGGAAGGCCAGGCAGAAGATCAACAGCGGGCCGACGCGAAGGCCGAAGGCGGCCGCCGTCAGCGCGGCGAGGATCACGCCGCCGGCAAGGCCGCCGAGCGAGCCGGACCAGGTCTTCTTGGGCGACACGCGCGGCCAGAGCTTGGGACCGCCGATGGAGCGGCCGGCGAAATAGGCGAAGCTGTCGGTGGCCCAGACCAGCACCAGCAACACCGTGACCGAGGCCAGGCCGAAATCCGCATCCGCCCGGAGCGCGGCCAGCGCGATGCCGAGCAGGCCCGCATAGAGGACGCCAGCGGCGAGCCAGGCCGAGCGCGACAGCAGCGCGACGCCGACCATGCCGGCGACAAGCACGGCGAGCCCCGTTCCGAGCCCCTGCGTGCCAGCGACCAGCGTGGCGAGCGCCACGAAGGCGGTGCCGATGGAAACGTCGGGCGTGGTCGGCAGGAGCTTCGCGGAATGGCCGGTCACGCTAGCCCATTCGGCAAACACGATCGCCGACACCAGGGCGGCGAGAAGGAAGGCGGGAAGCCCGCCCCACCAGGCAATGAACAGCGCGACGGGAATAAGAACCGCCGCCGACAGCACACGCAGCCGAAGCTCGCTTCGCCCCGCCGGCCCGCCCTTGGCGGGCGGACCCGCGTGATGATCGGAAATCAACCGCTCCTCCGGGCGGCAACTCCGCCAAAGCGCCGCACGCGGCGCGCATATTCCTCGACGGCCTGGAGATAGGCCGCACGATCGAAATCGGGCCAGAACGCCGGCACGAACACCAGCTCCGCATAGGCCGCCTGCCAGAGCAGGAAGTTCGACAGCCGCATCTCGCCGCTGGTGCGGATGATCAGGTCGGGATCGGGCATGCCGGCCGTATCGAGACGGGACTGGATCGCGGCCTCGTCGATCGCGTCCGGCGACAGGCGGCCGGCGGCGACATCCTCGCCGATCCGGCGCACGGCGCGGGTGATCTCGTCGCGGGCGCCATAGTTGAAGGCGATGACGAGCCGCAGCCCCTTGTTGTCGCGCGTCAGCGTCTCGGCCTTGTCGAGCAACGACCGGATATCCGACGTCAGCCGAACGCGATCGCCGATCACGGTGACGCGCACGCCATTGCGATGCAGCTCGGCCAGGTCGCGCTGGATGAACAGACGCAGCAGGCCGAACAGGAACTGCACCTCGAGCGGCGGCCGCGACCAGTTTTCCGACGAGAAGCTGAACAGGGTCAGGTAGGAGACGCCGAGCTCGCGCGACGTTTCGACCGCCGTGCGGACGGCCTCCATGCCACGGCGATGCCCCTCGGTGCGGGACAGGCCGCGCCCCAGGGCCCAGCGTCCGTTGCCATCCATGATGATGGCGACGTGGCGCGGCACATTCGGCGGCGCCACGGCGAGCTCCGTGGGATTCGCCAGAATCTCGGCGCCCGAATCGTCGGCATTCGAGTTCATGGCGTGTCCTGCCCGATCAGATCTGGACGATCTCCGCTTCCTTCGCCGCAAGGATCGCGTCGATCTCGGCAATGGTGTCGTCGGTGAGCTTCTGGACCTTCTCGGAGAGACGGCGGCTCTCGTCCTCGCTCATGCCGTCCTTCTCGCTCTTCTTCAGGCCGTCGATGCCGTCGCGACGGACGTGACGGACGGAGACGCGCGCGGCCTCGGCATACTTGTGCGCGACCTTGACGAATTCCTGGCGGCGCTCGGCGTTCAGCTCCGGGATCGGAATGCGGAACACCTGGCCCTCGACCACCGGGTTCAGGCCGAGGCTCGATTCCCGGATCGCCTTCTCGACGGCGCTCGCCGTGGCGCGGTCCCAGACCTGCACCATGATCAGGCGCGGCTCGGGAACGCTGATCGTCGCCAGCTGCGTGATCGGCATGTTCGAGCCGTAGGCGTTGACGACGATCGGGTCCAGCATGCTGGACGAGGCGCGGCCGGTCCGCAGTCCGGCGAGCTCGGTCTTCAGGACCGAGACAGCGCCATCCATGCGGCGTTTCAGGTCGTCGAAGTTCATGGCATCCTCATATCTTGGCGCGCCGACGATACTGCGGCAGCGAAATCAGTCGGCGACGATGGTCGCGCGGCCCTTGCCGCGCAGGATGTCGACGAAGGCGTTCGGTTCCTGGATCGAAAATACGACGAGCGGAATGCCGTTGTCACGAGCCAGAGCGACGGCGGCCGTGTCCATGACCTGGAGGCCGCGCGCCAGCACCTCGCTGTGCGAGATCTTCTCGAAGCGGACGGCGTTCGGATCGCGGCGCGGGTCGGCTGAATAGATGCCGTCGACATTGGTGCCCTTGAACAGCGCCTCGCAGCCCATCTCGGCTGCGCGCAGCGCCGCGCCCGAATCCGTCGTGAAGAACGGGTTGCCGGTGCCGCCGGCGAACAGCACGACCTTGGAGCGCTTCAGCGCCCGCTCGGCGCGCTGCTGGCTGAAGGTCTCGCAGATGGTCGGCATCGGCACGGCGGAGAAGACGCGCGACGAGACGCCCCGGCGCTCCAGCGCCTCATGCATGCCGATCGCGTTCATGACGGTCGCCAGCATGCCCATATGGTCGCCCGCGACGCGGTTGCCGCCGGCCTTGGCGATCGTCATGCCGCGGAAGATGTTGCCACCGCCGACGACGAGGCCGACTTCGACGCCCAGCTCGACGGCCTGCCCGACTTCGCCCGCGATCCGGTCGATGACCTTCTCATCGATGCCGAAAGGCTGATCACCCAGAAGCGCTTCGCCGGAAACCTTGAGGAGCACACGTCGAAAACGGACCGATTCCGCCATACCAGCTTCCTCTTCTTTTTATGAAATGCGCCTCCGGATACACGAAGGGCGCCGGATTGTCATCCGGCGCCCCCTCGTTTTTCACGGAGGAACCCGTGTTCCCCGGTTATTTCGTGCCAGCCGCGGCGGCAACCTCGGCCGCGAAATCGGACTCTTCCTTCTCGACGCCCTCGCCGAGGCGGAAGGTGACGAAGGTCTTCAGCTCGATCGGCGCGCCGACATCCGACTCGGCCGCCTTGAGGGCCTTCTCGACGGTCAGGTCGGGGTTGATCACGAAGGCCTGCGAGAGAAGCACGACTTCCTCGTAGAACTTGCGGACGCGGCCCTCGACCATCTTCTCGATGATCGCTTCCGGCTTGCCGGACTCGCGCGCCTGCTCGGCGTAGACGGCGCGCTCGCGCGCGACGACGTCGGCATCGAGCTCCTCGGGGCGAACCGACAGCGGGTTGGTCGCGGCGATGTGCATCGCGACCTGGCGGCCGAGCGCGAGCAGCTTGTCCTTGTCACCGGCCGACTCGAGGCCGACGAGCACGCCGATCTTGCCGAGGCCCGGCGCGACGGCCGAGTGGACGTAGCTGGCGACGATGCCGTCGTCGACGCTGACCGCAGCCGCGCGACGCAGGTTCATGTGCTCGCCGATCGTTGCGACGGCGGTGGTGATGGCCTGCTCGACGTTCTTGTCCGAGCCGTCGAAGGCGGCGCCGGCGACAGCCGCGACCGAGCCATCGGTGCCCAGAGCCGCCTCGGCGACCTTCTGGACCAGCTGCTGGAAATCGACGTTGCGGGCGACGAAATCGGTCTCGGAGTTGACTTCGACCGCAACCGCCTTGTTGCCCGACGACGCGACGCCGACCAGACCCTCGGCGGCGACGCGACCGGCCTTCTTGGCGGCCTTGGCCAGGCCCTTGGTGCGCAGCCAGTCGATCGCGGCTTCGATGTCGCCGTTGTTCTCCTGCAGCGCGGCCTTGCAGTCCATCATGCCCGCGCCGGTCTTCTCGCGCAGGTCCTTCACCATCGAAGCGGAAATGGTCATCGTCGGCCTCGTTTCATGTTGTGCTAACGAACAGCCGGGCAAAGGCGCCCGGCTGCGTTTGTTTCAGATCGTTCCACCGCCCGGCGCGCGGGCGACGGCGCGGACAGCTCAGGCAGCCGGGGCTTCCTCGCCGGCTTCCTCGGCCGGGATCGCGTCGTCATAGACGTCGTCCTGGGCGCCGAGGTCGACACCGGCCTGGCCCGAAGCGCGCAGGATGCCGTCGAGGGCGGCGCGGGCGACGAGGTCGCCATAGAGCGTCAGCGCGCGGCCGGCGTCATCGTTGCCGGGGATCGGGTAGGTGATGCCATCGGGATCGGAGTTCGAATCGATGATCGCCGCGACCGGGATGTTCAGACGACGGGCTTCCTGGATGGCCAGGGCTTCCTTGTTCGTGTCGATGACGAACAGGAGGTCCGGAATGCCGCCCATGTCCTTGATGCCGCCGAGGGCGTTCTCGAGCTTGTCGCGCTCGCGCGACAGCGTCAGACGCTCCTTCTTGGTCAGGCCCTGCACGTCGGAGCCGAGCAGCTCGTCGAGGTGGCGCAGACGCTGGATCGAGTTCGAGATGGTCTTCCAGTTGGTCAGCATGCCGCCGAGCCAGCGGGAGTTGACGTAGTACTGGGCGCAGCGCTTGGCAGCCGTCGCGACCGGCTCGGAAGCCTGGCGCTTGGTGCCGACGAAGAGCACGCGGCCGCCGCCGGCGACGGTGTCGCTGACAGCCTGCAGGGCGCGGTGCAGCATCGGCACGGTCTGGGCCAGGTCGATGATGTGGATGTTGTTGCGGACGCCATAGAGGTACGGCGCCATCTTCGGGTTCCAGCGATGCTTCTGGTGACCGAAATGCACGCCCGCCTCGAGCAGCTGGCGCATCGAATAATCCGGAAGAGCCATGGCCCTATCTCCTTTTACCGGTTTCTGCCTCCGTGGGGAAAGCCGCGATTGCGACACCGGTGGGTTCCGTCAGACGATTCACAAATCGCCGCCGGAGCCCGAGCCCCACGTGTGGAATGGGCGCCTTATAGGCGGGGAGAAGCGGAAGCGCAAGCGTTTCGCCGCACTGCATCAACACAAGTCGGCGATGGACGGGTGCGGGGCTCGCACCCTGCCCCGAGCTCCCCGTCATCCCGACCTCCGGGCCGGGATCCACTTCCGCCGGGTTGCATGCCGCGCGGCTCCCGAGCGCGTTTCGGCATGGATCCCTGCTTCCGCAGGGATGACGGCGGAGGGGCCCATCGGGCCCGGCGAAACGCCGCCTACACCAGCTCGACCTGCACGACGCCGTTCACCGCCCGAAGCGCGCTCGCGATCTGCGGCGACAGCTGGTAGCGGCCCGGCAGCTGCACCTCGACCTCGCGCTGGCCCTTGTCGAGCATCAGCACCAGGCTGACGTCGCCATCGCCCCTGCCCTTCGCCAGCTGCCGCTCGATGCTCGGCAGCGGCTCCTCGCCGCGCAGGAAGACGCGGAGCTGCTTGATGCCGGTCGTCATCTGGTCGAGCGGCTTCACCGTGACGATGCGCACGCCGATGCCCTCGGGCCGATCCTCGGCACCGACCTGGACGATCACCGAATTGCCCGGCTCGAGCCGGTCGCGGAACTCGTGCAGTGCCTCGGAAAACAGGATCGCCTCGAACTGGCCGGTCGAATCGGAGAACTGGACGATGCCCATGCGGTTGCCAGTGCGCGTCTTGCGCTCCTGGCGCGAGGTGACGGTGCCAGCGAGACGACCCGCCACGGCGCCGTGGCGCACGGCCTCGGAGAACTCGGCCCAGCTCTGCACGCGCATCCGCTTCAGGATCGGCGCATATTCGTCGAGCGGATGGGCGCTCAGGTAGAAGCCGACGACGGCATGCTCGCGCTGCAGCTGCTCGGACGGCATCCAGGGATCGACGTCGGGCAGGGTCAACGTCTCGCCCTGCCCGCTGCCGCCGCCGAGGCCGAAGAAGTCGTTCTGGCCGATCGCCGTGCCTTCGACGACGCGGTTGCCGATCGCCATGATGCGCTCGAGGCCGGCGATGACGCGGGCGCGGTTCGAATTCAGAGTGTCGAGCGCGCCGGCGCAGATCAGGCTCTCGAGCGTCCGCTTGTTCAGGATGCGCGGATTGATGCGCGACGCGAAATCGGAGAGGTCGCGGAAGGGCCGGCCCGCCCGGCTCTCGACCAGATGTTCCACCGCCTGGCTGCCGACGCCCTTCACGGCGGCGAGTGAATAGAGGATGCGCCCGTCCTCGACGTCGAAGACGGCGCCGGAGCGGTTGACCGAGGGCAGCTCGACGGTGATGCCGAGGCGCATCGCCTCGCGGCGGAAATCGTTCAGCTTGTCGGTATTGCCCATGTCGAGCGTCATCGACGCGGCGAGGAACTCGACCGGATAGTTCGCCTTCAGATAGGCGGTTTGGTAGGCGACGAGCGCATAGGCGGCCGCGTGGCTCTTGTTGAAGCCGTAGTCGGCGAACTTCGCCAGCATGTCGAAGATCGAGTTGGCGTGTTCCTTGGTCAGCCCCTGCTTGATGGCGCCGACGACGAAGCGGTCGCGCTGGGCGTCCATCTCCGCCTTGATCTTCTTGCCCATGGCGCGACGCAGCATGTCGGCTTCGCCGAGCGAATAGCCGGACAGGATCTGCGCGATCTGCATCACCTGTTCCTGGTAGATGACGACGCCGTGCGTCTCCTTGAGCACGACCTCGATCAGGGGGTGATAGTAGTCCGGCTCTTCCTCGCCATGCTTGCGGGCGTTGTAGGTCGGAATGTTGTCCATCGGGCCCGGGCGATAGAGCGCCACGAGCGCGATGATGTCCTCGAAGCGGTCCGGCCGCATGCCCATCAGGGCCTTGCGCATGCCCTGGCTTTCCAGCTGGAACACGCCGACCGTCTCGCCGCGCGTCAGCATGTCGTAGCTCGCCCGGTCGTCGAGCGGGATGGCGGCGAGATCGACCTCGATGCCGCGCTTGGCGATCAGCTTCACCGCCGTCGACAGCGTCGTCAGCGTCTTCAGGCCGAGGAAGTCGAACTTCACCAGGCCCGCGCTCTCCACCCACTTCATGTTGAACTGGGTGACCGGCATGGTGGAGCGCGGATCGCGATAGAGCGGCACCAGCTTGTCGAGCCGGCGGTCGCCGATCACGATGCCGGCGGCGTGGGTCGAGGCGTGGCGGTAGAGGCCCTCGAGCTTCTGCGCCATGCCGAGCAGTTGCGCGACCGTCGGATCCTCGTCGCGCGCCTCGCGCAGGCGGGGCTCGTCCTCGATCGCCTGCGCCAGCGTGACCGGATTGGCCGGATTCTGCGGCACCATCTTGCAGAGCCGGTCGACCTGGCCATAGGGCATCTGCAGCACGCGGCCGACGTCGCGCAGCACGGCGCGGGCCTGCAGCGTTCCAAACGTGATGATCTGCGCCACCTGGGCCGCGCCGTACTTGTTCTGGACGTAGTCGATGACCTCGCCGCGGCGGTCCTGGCAGAAGTCGATGTCGAAGTCCGGCATCGAGACGCGCTCGGGGTTGAGGAAGCGCTCGAAGAGCAGCGCGAAGCGCATCGGATCGAGGTCGGTGATGGTCAGCGCCCAGGCGACGAGCGAACCCGCGCCCGAACCACGGCCCGGACCGACCGGAATATCCTGCTGCTTCGCCCACTGGATGAAGTCGGCCACGATCAGGAAGTAGCCAGGGAACTTCATGCGCTCGATGATCGAGAGCTCGAATTCGAGCCGGTCCCAATAGTCCTTCTCGACGAGGCCCGGCGCCAGGCCGTGGAAGGCCAACCGCTTCTCGAGGCCGCGGGTCGCGTAGTCGCGCAGCGCCGCGACCTCGGCCTTCTCGGCAGCCTCCGGCTCGGCGTCGGCGCCGGCGAAACGCGGCAGGATCGGCTTGCGCTTCAACGGCCGGTAGGAACAGCGCAGCGCGATCTCGACCGAATTGTCGGTCGCCTCCGGCAGGTCGGCGAACAGCTCGACCATCTCGGCGCGCGACTTGAAATAATGTTCCGGCGTCAGGCGCCGGCGCTTGTCGTCGGCGACGACGGATCCCTCGGCGATCGCGACGAGCGCGTCATGCGCCTCGTAGTCGCCGCGCTTCGGGAAGAAGGCCTCGTTGGTCGCCACCAGCGGCAGACCATGCCGATAGGCCAAGTCGACCAGCTCGGGCTCGGCCCGCTGTTCCTCCACCAGGTGATGGCGCTGCAGCTCGATATAGAGGCGATTGTCGAAGAGCGCGGCCATGCGCTCCAGCCGCTGCTCGGCGAAGCCGCCCTGCCCGGCCCGGATCGCCTGGTCGAGCGGACCGGCGCCGCCGCCCGAGAGCACGATCAGGCCCTCGTGATTCTCGGAAATGTCGTCGAAGCGGATATGCGGCTTGTCGCCCGCATCCGTCTCCATGAAGGCCCGGGAAACCAGGCGGACCAGATTCCAGTAGCCCGCCTCGTTCGAGGCGATCATCACGAGATCGGAAAGGTTCTTCTGGCCGACGACCGGCCGGCGCGACGGCTCGAAGCCGTCGTCGAACAGCACGGAGAGCTGGCAGCCGACAATCGGCTGGATGCCGGTCTCGACCGTCTTCTCCGAGAACTCGAGCGCCCCGAACAGATTGCCCGTGTCCGTCAGCCCCAGCGCCGGCATCTTGTCCGCCGCCGCGAGCTTGATCAGCGACTTCAAGGGCAGAGCACCCTCGAGCAGCGAATAGGCGGAGTGGACCCTAAGGTGAACGAATCCGACGTTCCGGGCGATTTGACTCATCAGGCGATCCTCTTCCGCCCGATTTAGGGCGAGACCGCCCTGCCTGTCCATCGCCGGACCGCCTTTCCCCCGCTGAGAGCATCAGACGATCGCGACCAGCAGGTCCGACCACAGGCTGACCATCGCGATGAAGAGCATCAGGGCGCCGAGCGCGGCAGCGTCACGGATATAGGCGGTCATGGCTATCTCCTTTTCAGACTGTCGATATCGGCATTTGTTCATGTTTTGTTCTCGGCGTCAAGTCCCTCGGGAATCCGACCATTTTCTGGCGTCGGGCCCGTCGGTCCGGAAGCTGGAGATTCCGGGCCATGGGTCGCCATCGGCGGCCTGTTTCAACCACACGCTGTCGCGCTCGTGCGACACCAGTGCGCGGCGTATTCCGGTTTCACACGCTCGCAATCTTCGCGTGTCGCGATATGGTAGCCACGCCAGCCGGAACCGGCGCGTCGGCATCCATGACCGCCGGCGGGTCCGGCGGTGCGTGCAAATCGTCCCGAACGATGGAGTTGATCGATGAGCGACCTCGTATTCATTGCCTTCCCTTCCGAGCAGAAGGCCGAGGAGGTCCGGGACCGCGTCCTGGAAATGCAGAAGGAATATCTGATCGAGCTCGCCGACGCGGTCGTCGCGGTTCGTGACGACAAGGGCCGCATCAAGCTCAACCAGCTGGTGAACACGACGGCGGCCGGCGCCGTCTCCGGCGCCTTCTGGGGCACGCTGGTCGGCTTCATCTTCCTGATGCCGCTGGTCGGCACGGCGATCGGTGCCGCTTCCGGCGCGCTCGGCGGCAAGCTGACCGATGTCGGCATCAACGACCAGTTCATGAAGGACGCGGCCGAGGCGCTGGCGCCGGGCAATGCCGGCCTGTTCCTGCTGATCCGCAAGATGACCACCGACAAGGTGCTGGCGGACCTGCGCGGTGTCGGCGGCACGCTGATGCGCACCTCGCTGACCGACGATCAGGAGCAGGCGCTGCGCGCCGCGCTGGCCGACCAGTCGGGCTCGCCGGCATCGACGGCGCCGGCAGGCGATGCCGCGTCGCAGGCCCAGCCCGCCCCCGGCAGCACCAGCTAAGCCGCCCCAACGCCGCCCTTGCGCCGGAAATGCCCATGAAACTCCTCGTCGATCCCCGCAAGGGCGACATCGAAGACGACGCGTCAAGCACCAAGCAGCGGTCGCTCGTCGCGATCGCCGGCTCGTTGCTGGCCGAGATCAGTCCGATCAAGCTGATCATCGCCTGGACGCTGCTGATGGGCCTGCCGGCGCTGATCTTCGGACTGGCGCCGGTCTTCATCTCGATCTGGGTCCGGATCGCGTCGCGTCAGGCCGCGATCCTCTATAGCGGCATCGCGCCCGTCCTCTTCCTCGTCATCCTCGGCCTCGTCGCCTGGTTCGGCGGCAGGCGGGCCTTCCGGGCGCTGGAGAGCAGCTTCTGGTCGCTGAACGCCGTCGCCGTGCAGCCGCTCTACGCGCTCTGCCGCGAGTCGCTCCGCCACCTGACCGAGCACCGCATGCTCGCGAAGCTCAACGCCCGGCCGGAGCGGGTGGCCGCCGCCCGCGCGACCACCGCGGCGATCGCCGGCATCTTCGTCTGCGTGCTGGCGCTCGGCGTCGCGGCGCTGGTCTGGCCATCGACGCGCTGGATCGGCACGCTCGCCGACCTCGCCGATCCCCGCCGTCTCGTCGGCGTCGCGCTCGCCAATGCCGTCGTGCTGCTCGCGCTCTATCTGGCCGTCGCGGCGCTCGCCTGGGGCATCGCCGACGCCACCATGCCGCAGCCGCGCGGCTACACCGGCCTCCGCCCGGTGCCGCCTGGCAGGCCGCGCTATCGCGTCGTCCATCTCTCCGACATCCACACGGTCGGCGAGCGCTACGGTTTCCGGATCGAGAGCGGCCGCATCGGCCCGCGCGGCAATGTGAAATTCGCGGCGACGCTCGCCGAGATCGCCCGCCTCCACGCCGCCGAGCCGCTCGACGCGATCCTGATCACCGGCGACATGACCGACGCCGGCCTCGCCACCGAATGGGCCGAGTTCCTCGACGCGCTGGCGCCCTGGCCCGAGCTCGCGCCGCTGGTGACGCTGCTTCCCGGCAATCACGACGTGAATGTCGTCGACCGCACCAACCCGGCGCGGATGGACCTGCCGATGAGCCCCAACAAGCGCCTCCGGCAGCTGCGGACGCTGTCCGCCATGGCGGCGCTTCAGGGCGACCGCTACCGCGTCGTCGACCGCGACCGCCGCGAGCTGGGCCCCACCCTCGCCGCCGCGATGGATGCCCGCCGGGACGAGATCGAAACCTTCGCCGACCGCGGCACCCGCAGCGCCGGCACCGCCGTGTCGACACTCTGGGCGACCGCCTTCCCGCTGGTGCTGCCGCCGGCCACGCCGAACGGCATCGGCGTGCTCGTGCTCGACTCGAACGCCGACACCCATTTCTCCTTCACCAACGCCCTCGGCATGGTCTCGCTGGAACAGGCGCGCGCCATGGACGCCGCCAAGGCGCTCTATCCGGACGCCAGCTGGATCATCGCGCTACACCACCACGTGGTCGAATACCCGCAGCCCGCGAAGGCGCTGTCGGAGCGGATCGGCACGGCGCTCGTCAATGGCAGCTGGTTCATGCGCCGCCTCGCCCGCTTCGCCGGCCGCGCCGTGGTCATGCACGGTCATCGCCATGTCGACTGGATCGGCGAGAGTGGCGGGCTGCCGATCGTCTCGGCGCCCTCGCCCGTCATGGAGGGGACCAACGCCGCGCCGAGCTATTTCTACGTGCATACGCTGCACGTCGACGGCGGGATCCTGACACTGGCGACGCCGGAGCGGATCGACGTCGCCGCCACGGAGCCGGCCTGACGCGCGAGGGGTGACGCGACGCTAACGAGAGGTTACCGCGTCAACCCGGGCCACTCAGCCCTTCTCGGCCTCGGGCCCGACACCGAGAACGTCGGCGATCCAGCGGCTCGACTCGTGATGCGAGCAGATGGTGACGATGGCGATGACGATCGGCACGCCGATGAACGCGCCGGCGATCCCCCACAGGAACGTGCCGAAGAAGACCGCGAACAGCACCATGACCGGCGAAAGCGACAGCGCGTTGCCGGCGATGCGCGGCTCCAGATAGCTGCCGACTAGGAACTGGATCAGGTTCAGGCAGACGAAGACGAGGATCGCCGCCTGCCAGGTCTCGAACTGGGCGATGGCGAACAGCGTCGGCAGAACCGTGGCAAACAGCGGCCCGATCACCGGGATGTAGTTGAGCGCGAAGGCGATGACGCCCCATTCGGCCGACAGGCTGAGGCCGGCGCCATAGGTCAGCCCCCAGACCAGCACGCCGGTCATGATGCTCATCAGCGTCCGCACCCACATGTAGCGGCGCAGCTTGGCGGCGGTCTCGCCGCTGCCGGTCAGGAACGCCTGGCCGACGCTGCCGGGCCGGAAGCGGGCGAGCTTGCGCCCCATGTCGCTGATCTCGAGCAGTCCGAGCATGACATAGATCAGCACCACCAGCAGGAAGGTCAGCGTCGTGTTGAGGCGGCCGCTCACATGCTGGACGATGCGGATCACCCAGCCGGCGTTGAAATGCTGCTCCCAGAGCCCGGAAACAACGATGCCCCTGCCCTCGAGCCAGGCGGCGAGTTCGCCATACATGGTCTGGAACCGGGCGGTGTCGCTCAACGCATAGCGGCCGACCCGGCTCAGGCTCCAGGCGAGCAGCGACGAGAACAGCACCATCACCACGATGGTGACGGTCAGGCTGAGGAGCAGCGCCACCAGCTGCGGCATGTATCGCTGCAGCCCCTTCTGGAACGGCCACAGCATGGCGATGATGAGCAAGGCGAAGGTCAGTGGCGCGAAGACGTTCTGCGCCCAGTACATGCCGACAATGACCAGGGTGACCGCGCAAATGCCGATCATGGTCGGAACCGGGCTGCGCCCGCGCTCACTCGTCGAATCGCTCATCGGACTGCTCGGCCTCTTCACAACGCATGGAAACAGCGTCGTAGCACGCGCAACCCGATTCGGATGTGTCAGGACGCAGGAACGCAGCGGCTCAGTGCATCTATTCCGGACCGCGAGCCAGCGCCGCGCGGATCTGGTCGAGCAGGGCGGTGCCGAGAAGCGGCTTCTCGACCAGGGCGACCCCTGCTTCTTCGGCGCGCCGCGCCAGTCCCGGCGACGGGTTGGTGACGATCAGGATCGCCGGCGTCGTCGAGCCCGCCCGCTTCAAGGCCTCGATGAGCTCCATGCCGTTCATGCCCGGCAGATGATGCTCGACGACCAGGCAAGCATCCGCGGCAGGTGCTCCAACGGCGGCGAGGAAATCCTCCGCGTCGGCCCAGGTCTCGACGCGGTAGCCGTCGATGTCGAGCGCGAACTGCAGCGAACGGCGAAGGGCGCCGTCGCCGTCGACGATGAAAATGGGCCCCAGGCCAGGATCGGATGCTGCGGAGACGGACATCGCTCGACGGATTCGCAATGGACTGCCCGCACTGTGGGCCAGCGGCATTTTGCCGGCATTGATCCAGCGCAAGGACAAGCGTCAGTCCGTCGTCGCTACCGACCCCGTCACGCCGACCACGAGCGCCATGCGAACCAGTTCCGACAGGCTGGCCGCCTCCATCTTGGTCATCACATGCGCGCGATAGATCTCGACCGTGCGCGGGCTGATGTCGAGTTCATGCGCGATGCGCTTGTTGGCATGGCCGGCGACGAGCCCCTCGAGCACCTGCTGCTCCCGATTGGAAAGCGTCGCGAGGCGCTGCCGGATGCCGGCCCGTTCCTGCCCCTCCTCGACCGCCTTGCCATGCCGCACCAGAGCCGACTTCACGGCCCGCAGCATGACCTCATCGTCGAAGGGCTTTTCCATGAAGTCGATGGCGCCGCTCTTCATCGCTTCGACGGCGAGCGCGATGTCGGCGTGCCCGGTGATGACGATCACCGGAAGCGTCACGCCGATCTCGCGCAACCGCTTCAGCAGCTCGATGCCGTTCATCTCCGGCATGCGGACATCGGTAACCACGCAACCGCCGGCGAGCCCCGGCGCCTCGGCCAGGAACGCCACGGCGGAGGCATGCGTGGCGACGGCTAGGTCGGCGCTCTCGAACAGGAAGGCGAGTGAATCCCGAACCGCGTCGTCATCGTCGATGACATGGACGATAGCTGGCTGGACCATGGCTTCAGCTGACACGCTCGGTCTCCTCGATGCGGGCGGCAGGCACGGTGAAGTTGAAGATCGTGCCGCCCCCCGGATTGGCCTCGGCCCAGATGCGGCCGCCATGCGCCTCGATGATCGTCCGGCAGATCGACAGGCCCACGCCCATGCCAGTCTGCTTCGTCGTCACGAAGGGCTGGAACAGCCGCGCCATCACGTCCGGTGCGATGCCCGTGCCCCTGTCCGAGACCTTGATGCGGATCATGTCGCGCGATTCGGGCTCGCTGGAAATCGTCAAATCCTTGCCGCCGCCCTCATCCATCGCATCAATGGCGTTGCGCATCAGATTGACCAGCACCTGCTGGATCTGGACACGGTCACCGAACAGGAGATCGGTCTCCGGATCGAGCTGGAAGCGGATACGGAGCCCCTTCTCCTTGGCGCCGACGAGCGCCAGCGCGCTCGCCTCCTCCAGCAGTCGCGCCAGGCTCTCCACTCGCTTCTCGGTTTCGCCCCGCGCCAGGAAATCGCGCAGGCGACGGATGATCTCGCCCGCCCGCAGCGCCTGCTCGGCCGCGCTGTCGAGCGCCGCCTTCACCTTCGGAATGTTGTCGGCGGAACCGGTCTCGAGCAATCGACGGGAGCCCCGCAGATAGTTGGCGACGGCCGAGAGCGGCTGGTTCAGCTCATGCGCCAGGGTCGACGCGATCTCGCCCATCGCGGTCACCCGCGAGATATGCACCAGCTCGGCCTGCAATTCCTGCAGCCGCGCCTCCGTCTCCTGCCGCTGCGACAGATCGCGGACGAAGCCGGTGAAATAACGCTGCTCGCCGGAGCGCATCTCGCCGACGGCGAGTTCCATCGGGAAGGTCGAGCCGTCCTTGCGCTCGCCGACGACGATGCGGCCGATGCCGATGATCCGGCGTTCGCCCGTCTGGCGATAGCGCGCCAGATAGCCGTCATGGTTCTCGCGGTAGGAGGACGGCATCAGCCGCTTGACGTTGTGCCCGACGATTTCCTCGGCCGCATAGCCGAACATGCGCTGCGCCGCGGCGCTGAACGACTGGACGCTGCCGGCCTCGTCGATCACGATCATCGCGTCCGGGATCGTGTCCAGGATCGAGCGCAGATGCGCCTCGCGATAGCTCAGGTCCAGGGCCGCCGTCGCAAGCTGGCGCCGCACCCTGAGCAGCCACTCCCCGAGCACGGCGAGGCTCGCCCCGATCACCGCAAACGCGGCGCCGCTCCAGAAACGGGGCGCATCGAGGCCACTGGCCCCGGCATAGATGAAAGAGCCCAACACGAGGCTGATCAGCGTCGCGATGAGGCCGGGCCAGAGCCCGCCGATGCCGGCGGCGACGATCAGCGCGGGGATATAAAGCAGGAAGGTCGCATGGGTCTGGAAGATCGGCTGCATCGACAGGAAGGATGCGAGGCCGATCAGGACCGCGACGAGGAACGAGGCAAACAGGACCCGGCGCGCGCCACCGTCCTGGCGGGACAGGAAATTCATGACCGGGCCGCCAGCCTCCAGCATCGTCCTCGTTCGGCTCCGGTCTCGATCATCGTGTCACGGCAAACCACCCAATTACCCCTCGTCTCCGGCCGACGCACCTCAGTGAAACCCCTTAGGTACATCATCTGAATTTCTTCGCGACCTGCCGCATCCTACTCGATGGACAACACCGATCGAATCCAAAGGTGACGAGATGCAGATGTCCGTGGCAACCGCGCGCAACTATGTTCCGGAATCGCCGCGCCGCACGGCGCAGGTCATTCCCGCGGCGCACCGCTTCGCGGCGCCGGACGTTAGCGGCCTCGCCGGCGTCGTGCTCCACTATGCCCGCGGCACCGAGATCGTCGCCGAGGAAGATCCGGCCGAGTACATCTATCAGGTCGTCGAGGGAACGGTGCGCAGCTGCAAGCTGCTCAGCGACGGCCGGCGGCAGATCGGCGCCTTCGCCATGGCGGGCGACTATTTCGGCCTCGAGGCCCGCGCCACCCACGGCTATGCCGCCGAGGCGATCACCGACGTCACGCTGCGCCTGATCAATCGCAATGCCGCCTTCACCGCCGCCGGCCAGGATCCGGCGATCGCCCGCACCCTGTGGGAAGTGACGGCAAAGGGCCTGGACGCCAGCCAGCGTCACGCGCTGCTTCTCGGCCGCAAGACGGCGCTCGAGAAGATCGGTTCCTTCCTGCAGGAGATGGCCGAACGGCAGGGCTGCGACGCCGAGGTCGAGCTGCCGATGTCGCGGCAGGACATCGCCGACTATCTCGGCCTGACGATCGAGACGGTGTCCCGCACCATGACCCAGCTCGAATCGGCCGGCACGATCTGCCTCGAGACGTCCCGCCACGTCTTGCTGCGCCGTCCCAGCGAACTCGCCCGCCTCAGCCTCTGCTGAGGCTCAGTGGCCGCGCCGCGCGCCGGCCTGCCCCGAGACGCGTTCCAGCAGCGTCTTCACCAGAAGCGTCACCAGGGCCACGACGGTCAGCACCGCCGCCGCGGCGAACGCGCCGGCGGCGTTGTAGTCGTGGTAGAGCAGCTCGACATGCAGCGGCAGCGTGTTGGTCTCGCCGCGGATATTCCCCGAGACGATCGAGACCGCACCGAACTCGCCCAGCACGCGTGCATTGCACAGCACCACGCCGTAAAGCAGGCCCCAGCGGATGTTGGGCAGCGTGACGCGGAAGAAGGTCTGCCACCCGTTCGCCCCCAGCGTCGCCGCGACCTCCTCGTCGCTGTTGCCCTGCAGCTGCATCAGCGGCAGCAGCTCGCGCGCGACGAAGGGCGCGGTCACGAAGGTGGTCGCCAGGATGATGCCCGGCAGGGCGAACATGATCTTGAGGTCGTGCGCCTCCAGGAACGGCCCGAACAGCCCCTGCCCGCCATAGACGAACAGATACGAGATACCGGCGACGATCGGCGAGACCGAGAACGGCAGCTCGACGATCGCGAGCAGCAGCTTGCGGCCGGGAAAGCGGAACTTGGCGATCGACCAGGCGGCCGCGATTCCGAACAGCGTGTTGATCGGCACGACGACGAGCGCCACGGTCACGCTCAGGAGGATCGCCGCCCGCGTATCCGGATGGGCGAGCGAGGCGAGCGCGTAGCCGAGCCCCTGCGACAGCGCCTGCACGAAGACGGCAAGCACCGGCGCGCCGATCACGATCGCCGTCACCAACAGCACGCTGCCGAGCAGCACATGGCGCGACCAGCCGGACGACGCGCCGCGAGGAAGACCCGCCGCGCTCATGGCGTCAGCTCGTGCCGGCGGGCATAGGCCTGCAGGGCGTTGGTGACGACGAGCAGCACGAAGGCGGTGCCGAGCATCACGGTCGCGATCGCGGCGGCGGCCGGATAGTCGTATTCCTCGATGCGGATGAAGGCGAGCAAGGCAGTGATCTCGGTCTGGTAGGGCTGGTTGCCGGCGATGAAGATGACGGCGCCGAACTCGCCCAGGCTGCGGGCGAAGGCCAGCGACACGCCGGCGAGCAGGGCCGGAACCAGGATCGGCAGCACGACGCGGAAGAACACCGTGACATTGCCGGCCCCGAGCGTCCGCGCCGCCTCCTCGATCTCGCCGTCGAGCTCCTCCAGCACGGGCTGCAGGGTGCGCACGACGAAGGGCAGGCTCGTAAAGGCCATGGCGAGCGCGATGCCGATCGGCGTGTAGGCGACCTTGATGCCGAGCACCGAGAGCGGCGCGCCGAACCAGCCATTGCTGGCGAAGATCGCCGTCAGCGCGATGCCGGCGACAGCGGTCGGCAGGGCAAACGGCAGGTCGACGATCGCGTCGAGCAGACGGCGCCCCGGAAAATCATAGCGGACCAGCACCCAGGCCAGGCCGAAGCCATAGACCGCGTTGAAGACCGTCGCGAGCGCAGCAGCGCCGAGCGTCAGCTTGTAGCTGGCGATCGCGCGTGGCGAGCTGACCACGGCCCAATACTCGGCCGGCCCCAGCCGCGCGCCCACCAGGATCAGCGTCGCCAGCGGCAGGCAGATGATGAGCGCCGCGTAGAGCAGCGTGACACCCAGCGAAAGGCGAAAGCCGGGTACGACCCGGCTCCGCTTCATGCCCGTATTCGGCTTGGCGCGCGGCACGGCCTCGACCGTAGCCGCGCTGAGATCGGCGGCGCTCACTGGCCTGCGAGCTGCTGATCGAGAAGACCGTCGGAACCGAAGTACTTCTTGTTCACGGCCGGCCAGCCGCCGAACTCCTCCTCGACGGTCACGAGACGAACCGGCTGGAACGAAGCGGCGAACTTCTCCGCCACCGCCTTGTCGCGGACGCGGTTGCCGAATTCGGCGAGGATCGTCTGCCCCTCGGGCGAATAGAGGAAGTTCAGGTAGTCGGTGGCGATCTCCTTCGAGCCGCGCTTGTCGGCGACCTTGTCGACGACCGCGACCGGGAAATCGGCGAGCAGGCTGACCGACGGCACGACGATGTCGAACTTGTCGGCGCCGAATTCCTTGCGGATGCCGAGCGTCTCGGTCTCGAAGGTGATCAGCACGTCGCCGAGCTCGCGCTCGACGAAGGTGGTGGTGGCGGCGCGGCCGCCGGTATCGAACACGGCGACGTTCGACAGGAACTTCTTCACAAAATCATTGGCCTTGGCCTCGTCGCCGCCAAAGGCCTCCTTGGCATAGGCGGTGGCGGCCAGATAGGTGTAGCGCGCATTGCCCGAGGTCTTCGGGTTCGGGAACACCAGCTTGACGTCGTCGCGGACGAGGTCGTTCCAGTCCTTGATGCCCTTCGGGTTGCCGGCGCGCACGAGGAAGACCGGCAGCGAGTAGAACGGCGACGCGTTGTCGGGGAACTTCGCCGTCCAGTCGGCCGCGACGAAGCCCTTGTCGGCGAGGACCTGGATGTCGGTCGCCTGGTTGAACGTCACGACGTCGGCCTCGAGGCCCTCGAGGATCGAGCGCGCCTGCTTCGACGAACCGGCATGCGACTGCTTGATCTCCAGCGTCTTGCCGGTTTCCTTGTTGTACTTGGCGCCATAGGCCTCGTTGACGGCGACGAAGAGCTCGCGTGCCACGTCATAGGAGGCATTGAGGATCGAACCGGGAGCCTCGGCATGGGCGGGGCCGGCGGCCAGCGCGAACAAAACCGCGGCCGTGACGAAGGGAAGGCGTCGCATCGTGCTTCCTTGCTCAGAATGGGCCGCCGATGGGCGCGCCGTTTCCTAGGGATGAGCAAAGCTAGCAAGGCAGACGGGGGTCTTCGAGAAACGACCGCCTCATTTCCGGCGTTTCACCGGATGGTCGTTCTAGGGAACGCCGTTTTCGGGCATGAAAAGCCCGGCCGCTAGAATTCGACGATCTTGCCAGCATCGAGTGTGATGCGGCGGTCCATGCGCTCGGCCAGTTCCATGTTGTGCGTGACGATCAGGGCGGCCAAGCCAGATGCCCTCACCAGTGCGTCGAGCGCGTCGAAGACGTAGTGCGACGTCTTCGGATCGAGATTGCCGGTCGGCTCGTCTGCGAGCAGGAGGCGCGGCGCATTGGCGACGGCGCGGGCGATCGCCACGCGCTGCTGCTCGCCGCCCGACAGCTCGGACGGCCGGTGTGCCTTGCGCGGTTCGAGCTTCATGTAGGCGAGCAGCTCTTCCGCCCGGCGCGCCGCTTCCTTGCGGTTCAGGCCGCGGATCAATTGCGGCATCATGACGTTCTCGAGCGCCGAGAACTCGGGCAGCAGGTGATGGAACTGGTAGACGAAGCCGATCTGCAGCCGCCGGATCGCCGTCCGCTCGGCGTCGCCGAGCTTGCCGGTCAACTGACCGCCGATCTCGACCTCGCCCCCGTCGGGCGCCTCGAGCAGGCCGGCCAGATGCAGCACGGTCGACTTGCCGGCGCCGGACGGCGCGACGAGCGCGACCGTCTCGCCCGGATAGACGGCAAGATTGGCGCCGGTCAGGATGCTGAGCCGCCCAGAGCCCTCCTTGTAGTGACGCTCGACGGCGAGCAGGCGCAGCGCGGGCGCGACGCTCTGCTGGACGGGATGACGCGGACGCTCCTGAGTCAAGGTTTCGCTCATTCGTATCGCAGGGCCTCGACCGGATCGAGCTTGGCCGCCCGCCACGCCGGATAGATCGTCGCGAGATAGCTGAGCACGAGCGCCATGATGACGATCGAGATCGTCTCGCCCGGGTTCATGTCGGCCGGCAGACGCGACAGGAAATAGAGCTCGGGCGAAAACACCTCGGTCCGCGTCAGCCAGGACACGAACTGACGGATCGATTCGATGTTCAGGCAGACGATGGTACCGAGCAGCACGCCGACGATTGTGCCGACCGTGCCGATGGCAGCGCCGGTGATGAAGAACACGCGCAGGATCGCGCCACGCGTCGCCCCCATGGTGCGCAGGATGGCGATGTCGTGGCTCTTGTCCTTCACCAGCATGGTGAGGCCCGAGATGATGTTCAGCGCCGCGACCAGAACGATCAGCGTCAGGATCATGAACATCATGTTGCGCTCGACTTCGAGCGCCGAGAAGAAGGTCATGTTGCGCTGGCGCCAATCGGTGAGCAGCACCGGCCGCCCGGCCGCCGTCTCGATCGGCTCCCGCAGCGCCCCCGTCTGGTCGGCATCGGCCAGGTAGACCTCAATGGCCGAGGCCTTGTCGTCCTGGTTGAAATAGGCCTGCGCCTCGGCGAACGGCATGAAGACGAAGGACGAGTCATATTCCGACATGCCGATCTCGAAGATCGCCACGACCGGATAGGCCTTGATGCGCGGGGTCATGCCCATTGGCGTGACGTTGCCGCGCGGCGAGACGAGCGTCAGCTTGTCGCCGATCGACACGCCCATGTTGGTCGCAAGCCGCGTTCCGATCGCGACGCCCTCGGCCTCGTCGAAATTCTCCAGCGTGCCGTGGCGGACATTATTCGAGATGCTCGGCAGGTTGGGCAGGTCCTCGGCGCGGACACCGCGAACGAGCGCGCCGGTCGAGTTGTTGGCCCCCGACGCGAGCACCTGGCCCTCGACGAGCGGGATCGCCGCCGTCACGCCCTTGACCATGGCGAGCCGCGTGGCGACGTCGGCGAAGTCGGTGAACGGCGTCTCGATCGGCTGCACGACGACATGGCCGTTGATGCCGAGGATCTTGTCGATCAGCTCGCCGCGGAAGCCGTTCATCACCGCCATGACGATGATGAGCGTCGCCACGCCCAGCATGATGCCGATGAAGGAGAAGATCGCGATGATCGAGATGAAGGTCTCGCGCCGGCGGGCGCGCAGATAGCGCCCCGCCAGCATCCACTCGAAAGTCGCAAAAGGTCTCGTGCCGGTCGGCTCAGCCATACCTGTCCCGATCGCGGCGCGCCGCGGGTTAAGAGCTGCCCAGTAGTTTAGCCACTGCCGCATCGAGGCTAACGGATTCGCGTTCGCCCGTCGCGCGCCGCTTGATTTCGACTTCGCCACGCTCAAGTCCCTTCGGACCGACGATCAGCTGCCAGGGCAGACCGATCAGGTCCATCGTCGCAAACTTCGCCCCTGCCCGGCCCTCGACGTCATCGTAGAGGACTTCGATTCCGGCATTCGTAAGGCGCTCGTACAGCCCCTCGCAGGCGAGATCGGTCGCCGCGTCGCCGGCCTTCAGGTTGATCAGGCCGACCTTGTAGGGGGCCACGCCCTCGGGCCAGATGATGCCGGCCTCGTCATGGCTGGCCTCGATGATCGCCGCCACGAGACGCGACACGCCGATGCCGTAGGAGCCCATGTGCACCGGATGCTCGACGCCGTCCGGACCGGTGACGGTCGCGCCCATCGGCTCCGAATACTTGGTGCCGAAATAGAAGACCTGGCCAACCTCGATGCCGCGCGCCTCGAGGCGGTTCTCTTCCGGCAGAGCCTCGAAAACGGCCTTGTCGTGCATTTCCTCGGTTGCGGCGTACTTCTCGGTCCAGGCCGCCACGATCGGCGTGAGATCGCCCTCGAAATCCGTGTCGGCACCGGGGATCGCAGTGTCGAGCGCGGCCTTGTCGAGGAAGACGGCGCTCTCGCCCGTCGAGGCGAGGACGATGAACTCATGCGTGGCATCGCCGCCGATCGGGCCGGAATCGGCGCGCATCGGGATCGCCTTGACGCCGAGCCGGTCGAAGGTGCGCAGATAGGCGACGAACATGCGGTTGTAGGCGCGGCGCGCCGCGGCCTCGTCGAGGTCGAAGGAATAGGCATCCTTCATCAGGAACTCGCGGCCGCGCATCACGCCGAAGCGCGGGCGCACCTCGTCGCGGAACTTCCACTGGATGTGGTAGAGGTTCAGCGGCAGCTCCTTGTAGGAGCGCACATAGCTGCGGAAGATGTCGGTGACCATCTCCTCGTTCGTCGGGCCGTAGAGCATGGCGCGCTCGTGGCGGTCCTCGATGCGCAGCATTTCCTTGCCGTAGTCGTCGTAGCGACCGCTCTCGCGCCAGAGATCGGCCGACTGCAGGGTCGGCATCAGGATCTCGATGGCGCCGGCGCGGTTCTGCTCCTCGCGGACGATGCGCTGGATGTTGGCCAGCACCCGCTGCCCCAGAGGAAGCCAGGAATAGATGCCCGCGCTCTGCTGGCGGATGAGGCCGGCGCGCAGCATCAGCCGGTGCGAAATGATTTCGGCTTCCTTCGGCGTCTCGCGGAGGATCGGCAGGAACGAGCGGGAAAGGCGCATCAGAAAAAGGCTCCAGGCGAGTCGGGTGGGCCGACATCAAGCCATAGACAGGTGAAAACACAAGTCCCCGGCGGCGGCGGCATTGTCGCGCCCTTCCGAGACGTCCTGATCAAGTCTTGGGCAAATCCCGACATGGACGAAGCCCCCGCTTCCGACGCATCAATCGATGCGGCAACGCGGCAAATCACGGACCAAGTTACTAAGGTCAGTCGTGCTGTCGCAAAAAAAATGTGCTGCCCATGCACAATTTGATGACAAGCCGATGGGCTTTGGATAACGTCGGGTCATAACAAAGGACCTCGCAGCAAAAGCGGGGCTCCAAACAAAGGCAACGCGGTCTAAGTCTTGGGAGGAAGTCCCCTTTGGCGCGCTGAAGAGCTGCTGCCGCCGAGTTCAAAAAAATGAGCTCGATCAAAGCCAATTGAGCGAAAAGCTCGGCTTGAGGGGTGGAACGCGAACTGAAAAAGGCAGGAACCGCAAGGTTTCCTGCCTTTTTTTATCGCCGGCGAGCCGGGGGGACGCGATCCACCCTCACCCGGCAGCTCATGCGGTCAGAGCGCGAAGCGCGCCAGCGCCTCGGCGGTCCAGCCCATCTTCACATAGCCGTACCAGATCCCGTAGACGATCACGGCGCTGATGATCGAGGTGATGATCATCTTGCGGACCAGGTTGAGATTGGCCGGCGCGCTCGCCGTGGTGCCGAGGACGACATTGCCCTCTTCCGCGTGGGTGCGGACGCCGAACGGCAGGACGACGAACAGGACCAGCCACCAGATGATGAAATAGACCGCCAGCATGCTGTAGATCGGCATGGTGTTTCAGGCCTCCTCGAGTTCGACCAGCGTGCCGCAGAAATCCTTCGGATGCAGGAACAGCACGGGTTTGCCATGGGCGCCGGTCTTCGGCTCACCGTCACCGAGCACACGGGCGCCCTCGGCCTTCAGCCGGTCGCGCGCGGCGATGATGTCCTCGACCTCATAGCACAGATGATGAATGCCGCCGTCCGGATTGCGCTCCAGGAAGCGGGCGATCGGCGAATCCGAGCCGAGCGGCGCCAGCAGCTCGATCTTGGTGTTCGGGAGTTCGACGAACACCGTCACCACGCCATGGTCGGGCAGGCTGAGCGGCGCCGAGACGCTCGCGCCGAGCGTCTCGCGATAGACCCGGGCCGCGGCGTCGAGATCGCGCACCGCGATGGCCACATGGTTCAGTCGTCCAATCATGCGCAATGGCTCCCTTGCGGAAAATCTCTCCGCAAGGGCGTCATACGATCGCGACGAACACAGTGCAAAGTGGCTTTTTGCCCCAAGCCTGCCGAACGGCCGCCCGGACCGAGCGGCGGATCGCCTCCCGCACCAGGTCGGCGTCGCGGCGGCGCGCCCGCGGAATGCTCTCCAGCGTGCCGAGGACGGCCGTCATGACCGTCTCCTCGAAGGGATGGCCGGCAACGCCCTGCAACGGCAGGCCGGTGAGCGCGATTTCGGGATCGACCATGACGCCGCCTTTGGCGTCGAGGACGACCGAGACGGCGACATGGCCCGAAAAGGCGAGCTTGCGCCGCTCCGGCACGCCGACATTCTCCGCGTCGGCGATGATGATGCCGTCCTTGTAGAGCTGGCCGAACGGGACATCGTCGATCTCTTCCGCCGGTCCCGGCGCGAGACGCACGATGCTGCCATTCTCGGTCAACACGACCTGCTTGACGCCCATGTCGCGCGCGAAGGCGGCGTGGGCCCACAGATGCATCGCCTCGCCATGCACGGGAATCGCGATCTCGGGCCGCACCCAGCCATACATTTCGGCCAGCTCGTCCCGGCGCGGATGGCCGGAGACATGCACCAGCCGGTCGCGGTCGGTGATGACGACGATGCCCTGGTCGCAGAGCTGGTTGATGATGTTGCCGATCGCCTTCTCGTTGCCCGGAATCGGGCGCGCCGAGAAGACGACGGTATCGCCCGGCGAAAGGCCGACGAACTTGTGCTCGTCCTCGGCGACGCGCGCCAGCGCCGCGCGCGGCTCACCCTGGCTGCCCGTCAGGATCGCGACCACCTTGGAGCGCGGCAGATAGCCGTAGGATTCCTCGTCGAGGAACGGCGGCAGGCCTTCCATGTAGCCGAGCTCGGTCGCCACATCGATGGCACGGCGAAGGGCCCGCCCGACGATGACCACCTGCCGGTCGGCGGCCTGCGCCGCGAGGGCGATCGACTTGATGCGCCCGACATTCGACGCGAAGGTCGTGAACGCGACGCGGCCGGTCGCCTCCTTGACGATCTCCGTCAGCGAAGCGCCGACTTCCGTCTCGCTCGGGCTGCGGCCGTCGCGCATGGCATTGGTCGAATCGCAGACGAGCGCCAGCACCCCCTCGTCGCCGATCGCCGCCAGACGCGCGCCGTCCGTCACTGCGCCGATGACCGGCTCCGGATCGATCTTCCAGTCGCCCGTGTGCACCACGGTGCCGAGCGGCGTGCGGATCGCCAGCGCCATCGGCTCGAGGATCGAATGCGCCACGGCGATGAACTCGACGTCGAAATCGCCGATCGTCACGCGCTCGCCGGGCGAGACGATGGTGATCGGGATCTCGGGCGCGCCGGGCTGGGCCGCGCGCTTGGCCTGGAGCAGGCCGGCCGTGAACGCCGAGGCATAGACCGGCACGCGCAGGCGCGGCCAGAGATCGAGCAAGGCGCCGAAATGGTCCTCATGCGCATGCGTGATGACGATCGCCTCGATGAAGTCGCGCTCTTCCTCGAGATAGCGGATATCCGGAAGCACGAGATCGACGCCCGGAAGATCGGGGCCCGCGAAGCTGATGCCGAAATCGATCGCCAGCCAGCGCCGCCGGTTGGACGGCCCATAACCATAAAGGGCGAGATTCATGCCAATCTCGCCAACGCCACCCAGGGGCAGAAAGACGAAGTCGTCCATAGCTGCTTTTCTTGCGCTCATTGCCTCGACGTCGCTGCTGCACCGAAATGGACCTCGCCGGCGGCGACGGTCCGTACCAAACCCTGCGGCGATCGGATGACGAGCCTGCCCTCCTCGTCGATCGTCTCGAAGACGCCGGAACTGACTTCCTCTCCCACCCGGACGGTCACCACCTCGCCGAGGCCGGCAGCCCGCTCGAGCCAGAGCCGCCGGATCGACTCAAAGCCGCGTCCATCATTCCACACTCGCGCGACGCTCGCCCAAGAATCCGACAAGGCCTCGAACAGGCGTGGCGCGTCAACGCCAACGCCGAGCGTTGCCAGCGAGCTCACAGGATAGGGCAAGCCTTCCGGGGCCGCCGCGACATTGACGCCGATGCCGATCACGACCGCGAGACGGCCATCGGCCAGAGGCTCCGCCTCGAGCAGGATGCCGGCGAGCTTGCCGCCGTCGAGCAGGACGTCATTCGGCCATTTCAGCCGCAGGCGGTCACGCCGCCCGGCGGCACCGACGCCGTCGAGACCTACCCGGTGAACCAGACCGGGCGCCACGGCGCGGATCGCCTCGTCGAGCGCGAGCCCGGCGGCAAAGCCGAGCGTCGCCGCGACGGCGGGATTGTTGGGAACGACGACGAGAAGGCTGGCGGCAAGATTGCCCACGGGCATCGCCCATGCGCGCCCCCGGCGCCCCCTGCCCTCGGTCTGCTGCGCCGTCACGAACCAGCAGCCGCCGGGATCCCCGGCGCGCGCGGCCGCCAGGGCCTCGGCATTGGTCGAACCGGCCGTCTCAAAGAACTTGAGACGGTAGTGACTGCTGCCCGAGGCCCGGCCGAGCTTGAACTCCATCAATCAGAAGAAGGTCTTTGCCGCGACGCTCGCCGCCTGGCCGATCGGCCCGGCGAAGACGACGTAGAGGATGACGAAGATGCCGGAGAGACCCAGCACGAAGCGGAGTTCGCCCGTCATCGGCTCGAAGGCGCCGGCCGGCTCATCGAAATACATGATCTTGATGATGCGCAGATAGTAGAAGGCGCCCACGACGCTCGACAGCACGCCGATCACGGCCAGCACGTAGAGCTTGGCCTCGATCGCCGCCAGGAAGACGTACCACTTCGCGAAGAAGCCCGCGAGCGGCGGAATGCCCGCCAGCGAGAACAGGACCATGGCGAAGATGAACGCGACAACCGGATGCGAGCGCGACAGGCCGGCGAGATCGCTGATCTCCTCGACCATCTGGCCCTTTCGGCGCATGAACAGGATGACGGCGAAGGCGCCCAGCGTCATGGCGATGTAGATCGCCATGTAGAGGACGACGCCCTGCACGCCCGCCTCATTGCCAGCTGCGAGGCCGACGAGCGCGAAGCCCATATGGCCGATCGACGAATAGGCCATCAGGCGCTTGATGTTGCGCTGGCCGATGGCGGCGAACGCGCCGAGGATCATCGAGGCGACGGCGATGAAGGTGACGACCTGCTGCCAGTCGGCCGCGGCCGGGCCGAGCGAGCCGAACAGGACGCGCACGAACAGGGCCATGGCGGCGGCCTTCGGGGCAGCCGCGAAGAAGGCGGTCACCGGCGTCGGCGCGCCTTCATAGACGTCGGGCGTCCACATGTGGAACGGAACGGCCGAGACCTTGAACGCCACGCCGGCGATCACGAACACCAGTCCGAAGACAACGCCGATGGCAATCGGGCCATTCGAGAGCGTCGTGGCGATGCCCTGGAACTGCGTGTGGCCGGTGAAGCCGTAGATCAGCGACATGCCGTAGAGCAGCATGCCCGACGACAGCGCGCCGAGGACGAAATACTTCATGCCCGCTTCCGTCGACTTGACGGAGTCGCGGTTGCTGGCAGCCACGACATAGAGCGCGAGCGACTGCAGCTCGAGGCCGAGATAGACGGCGATCAGGTCGTTGGCCGAGATCATCATCAGCATGCCGAGCGTGGCAAGCAGGATCAGCACCGGATACTCGAAGCGGGCGATCTTCTCCCGCTTCACATAGTTGACCGACATCACGATCGCGAAGCCGGAACCGATCAGCGCTAGCACCTTCATGAAGCGCGCGAACGGATCGAGCACGAAGGCGCCACCAAAGGTCACGCCGTCCTCGGCCTTGAAGAGCAGCACCAGACCGGCCACCGCGATCAGCAGCACGGCGAGCGTGGTGACGAGCGGGGTTGCCCGCTCGCCGCCGAAGGCGCCGATCATCAGCAGAACCAGGGCGCCGACCGCGAGGATCAGCTCCGGCAGGAACGGGGTAAGCGAGGGAAGCGTAGCGAGGTCCATCATGATCTGTCCGTGTTCCTCACTGCGCCGCCAGCGCGAGCTTGCCGGCAGCCGAGAGCGCGGCCTGATAGTTGGTAATCAGATTGTCGACCGCCTGCCCCGTCACGTTGAAGACGGGGATCGGATAGACGCCGAAGAAGATCGTCAGCACGATCAGCGGCACGAGGATGGCCACCTCGCGACGCGACAGGTCGAAGATCGACTTGAGCGCGGCCTTGTCGAGCACGCCGAAGATCACCTTGCGGTAGAGCCACAGCGCGTAGCTGGCCGACAGGATGACGCCCGTCGTGGCAAACGCCGCGACCCAGGTGTTGACGCGGAAGATGCCGATCAGGGTCAGGAACTCGCCGACGAAGCCGCTGGTGCCCGGCAGGCCCACATTCGCCATCGTGAAGACGAGGAAGGCGAAGGCGTAGAACGGCATCCGGTTGACCAGGCCGCCATAGGCCGCGATCTCGCGAGTGTGCATCCGGTCGTAGATCACGCCGACGCAAAGGAAGAGCGCGCCGGAGACGATGCCGTGCGACAGCATCTGGAAGATCGCGCCTTCGACACCCTGCGGGTTCATGGCGAAGATGCCCATGGTCACGTAGCCCATATGGGCGACCGACGAGTAGGCGATCAGCTTCTTCATGTCCTGCTGCATCAGCGCCACCAGCGAGGTGTAGATGATGGCGATGACCGAAAGCGTGTAGATGAAGGGCGCGAAGTCGGCAGACGCGATCGGGAACATCGGCAGCGAGAAGCGCAGGAAGCCGTAGCCGCCCATCTTCAAGAGCACGCCTGCCAGGATGACCGAGCCAGCCGTCGGCGCCTCGACGTGTGCGTCGGGAAGCCAGGTATGCACCGGCCACATCGGCATCTTCACCGCGAAGGAGGCGAAGAAGGCGATCCAGAGCCAGGTCTGCATCGAAGCAGGGAACTGGAACTGCAGCAGCGTCGGGATGTCGGTCGTGCCGGCCTGGATGTACATCGCCATGATGGCGAGCAGCATCAGCACCGAGCCGAGCAGCGTGTAGAGGAAGAACTTGAACGCCGCATAGACGCGCCGCGCGCCGCCCCAGATGCCGATGATCAGGAACATCGGGATCAGGCCGCCTTCGAAGAAGACGTAGAAGAGCAGCAGATCGGTGGCGCAGAATACGCCGATCATCAGCGTCTCGAGGATCAGGAACGCGATCATGTACTCGGCGAAGCGCTTCTTCACCGAGTACTTCGACGCGACCACGCAGATCGGCATCAGGAAGGTCGTCAGGATGACGAACAGCATCGAGATGCCGTCGACGCCCATCGAGTAGCCGATGCGGCCGCCGAGCCACTCGGTGCGCTCGACGAACTGGAAGCCGGCATTGGCGTTGTCGAAATCGATCCAGATCAGGAGCGACACCAGGAAGGTGACGATCGTGGTCCAGAGCGCGATCCAGTAGACGTTGCGCCGCGACGCGGCGTCATCGCCGCGGACGAGCAGGATCAGGAGTGCGCCGACCGTTGGCAGGAAGGTAACGGTCGAGAGGATCGGCCAGTCAGTCATCTAAAACCCCTCAACCCGCAAACATCATCCAGGTGACCAGCGCAGCGACGCCGATCAGCATGGCAAAGGCATAGTGGTACACGTAGCCGGACTGCAGCCGGACAACCCGGTTGGTGACATCGACGACGCGCGCCGAGATGCCGTCGGGACCGAACCCGTCGATCAGCCAGCCATCGCCCTTCTTCCAGAGGAAGCGGCCAAGCCACTTGGCGGGGCGCACAAACAGGAAGTCGTAGATCTCGTCGAAGTACCACTTGTTGAGCAGGAAGCGGTAGAGCACCGGCTGCTCGGCCGCGAGGCGCTTCGGCGTCTCGGGCGAGCGGATGTAGAACCAGTAGGCCACCAGGAAGCCGATCACCATCATGATGAAGGGCGAGTACTTCACGAGGGCCGGCACGCCGTGGATCTCGTGCAGGATGTGGTTCTCGGGTCCGGTGAAGAGCGCGCCCTTCCAGAACTGGTCGTAGCCTTCGCCGATGAACTGGTTCGCGAAAACCATGCCGGCGAAGATCGCGCCGATCGACAGTGCATAGAGCGGGATGGTCATCACCAGCGGCGACTCGTGCACGTGGCTCATCACCTCTTCCGAAGCGCGCGGCTTGCCGTGGAAGGTCATGAACACCAGGCGCCAGGAGTAGAACGACGTCATCAGCGCGGCTGCCACGACCAGCACGAAGGCATAGCCGGAGAAGGCGTTGTGGGCGACGAAGGCGCTCTCGATGATGGCGTCCTTGGAGTAGTAGCCAGCCGTCAGCGGGAAGCCGGTCAGCGCCAGCGTGCCGATCATCATCGTCCAGTAGGTGACCGGGATCTTCTTCCACAGGCCGCCCATCTTGCGCATGTCCTGCTCGCCCGAGACGGCGTGGATCACCGAGCCGGCACCGAGGAACAGGAGCGCCTTGAAGAAGGCGTGCGTGAACAGGTGGAACACGCCCGCGCCATAGGCGCCGACGCCGAGCGCGACGAACATGTAGCCAAGCTGCGAACACGTCGAATAGGCGATGACGCGCTTGATGTCGTTCTGCACCAGGCCGACGGTCGCGGCGAAGAACGCCGTGGTCGCGCCGAAGAAGGTGACGACCGTCAGCGCGGTCGGCGCCAGCTCGAACAGCGGCGACATGCGGGCGACCATGAACACGCCGGCGGTCACCATGGTGGCGGCATGGATGAGCGCGGAGACGGGCGTCGGGCCCTCCATTGCGTCCGGCAGCCAGGTATGCAGCAGGAACTGCGCCGACTTGCCCATCGCGCCAATGAACAGGAGGATGCAGATCACCGTGAGGGCGTCGAGATCCCACGACAGGAAGTGGATCGTCTGGCCGGCGACGCTGCTCGTGTTGGCGAAGATGGTCTCGAAATCGACCGAGCCGAACATCACGAAGATCGCGAAGATGCCGAGCGCGAAGCCGAAGTCGCCAACGCGGTTGACGACGAACGCCTTGATCGCGGCGGCATTGGCCGACGGGCGCTTGAACCAGAAGCCGATCAGCAGGTAGGACGCGAGACCCACGCCTTCCCAGCCGAAGAACATCTGGAACAGGTTGTCCGACGTCACCAGCATCAGCATGGCGAAGGTGAAGAGCGACAGGTAGGCGAAGAAGCGCGGCCGGTGCTCGTCGTGGCTCATGTAGCCGATCGAGTAGAGGTGCACGAGCGACGACACCGAGGTGACGACGACCAGCATCATCGCGGTCAGCGTGTCGATGCGCAGCGCCCAGTCGAAGGTCAGCGTGCCCGAGGCGACCCAGGGCAGCACCTTGACCCGAACTGTCTCGCCTTCCGGCGAGCCGATCGTCAGGAACGCGATCCAGGACAGGACCGCCGAAACCAGCAGCAGGCCAGTGGTGATCAGCTCCGCCGGGCGCGAGCCCGGGGCCGCGGCGTGATGACCATGATCCCCATGACCATGGTCGTCGTGGCCGTGGCCGTGGTCATCGTGGTGATGATCGGCATGGCCGTGCGCGTCATGACCATGCGCGTCGGCGAGGCTTTCCTTCGGCGCGCCGACCATGGCGGCGCGGTAGCTGCCCGAAAGCGCGATGACGCCGGCGATGAGCGCGCCGATCAGAGGGAGAAAGACGATGGCTGAATACATGGCAGGCCTCAGCCCTTCATCATGTTGATGTCTTCGACCGCGATGGAGCCGCGGTTGCGGAAGAAGACGACGAGAATGGCGAGGCCGATGGCCGCCTCCGCTGCCGCGACGGTGAGAACCAGCAGCGCGAAGATCTGACCGACGAGGTCGCCGAGGAAGGACGAAAACGTCACCAGGTTGAGGTTGACCGAGAGCAGGATCAGCTCGACCGACATCAGGATGACGATGACGTTCTTGCGGTTGATGAAGATGCCGAACACGCCGAGCGTGAACAGGATCGCCGCGACGGCAAGGTAGTGAGAGAGACCGATAGCCATGGTGTTTTCCTCGTCTCTCCCTCAGATGCCCTTGCCGGGCTCAACGGAGTGCAATTCGACCTTCTGCGACCGGCCGACCTGATCGGCGATGACCTGGCGCTTGACGCGCGGCTTGTGGCGCAGCGTCAGCACGATGGCGCCGATCATCGCGACCAGCAGGACGAAGCCGGCCGTCTGGAAGAAGAAGATGTAGTCGGTGTAGAGCAGCCGCCCGATCGCTTCGGTATTGGTCAGCTGGTTCAGCTCGGGGATCGGACGGACCGGATTGGCGAGCACGTCGGGCGCGAACACCCAGCCGCTCAGCACGATCAGCAGCTCGGCGAGCAGGACGATGCCGATCAGCGCGCCGACCGGCAGATACTGCAGGAAGCCCTGGCGCAGCTCCGTGAAATCGACGTCCAGCATCATGACGACGAACAGGAACAGGACCGCGACCGCGCCGACATAGACGACGACCAGCATCATCGCCAGGAACTCCGCGCCGAGCATCACGAAGAGGCCGGCGGCGTTGAAGAAGGCGAGGATGAGGAAGAGCACGGAGTGCACGGGGTTGCGCGACGAGATCACCATCAGCGCGGACGCGATGACGATGGCCGAGAACAGATAGAAAAAGATGGTCTGCAGGATCATGATCCGAGCCCTTGGACAGCGCGGCTGACCGCGGCGTCCCTCCCAATTTGCGTCACAACCACACCCCGCCTAGCGGTAGGGGGCGTCCATGCTGATATTCTGCGCGATCTCGCGCTCCCAACGGTCGCCATTCGCCAGGAGCTTTTCCTTGTCGTAGTAGAGCTCCTCGCGCGTCTCCGTCGCGAATTCGAAGTTCGGCCCCTCGACGATGGCGTCGACCGGGCAGGCCTCCTGGCAGAACCCGCAATAGATGCACTTCACCATGTCGATGTCGTAGCGCGTCGTGCGGCGGGTGCCGTCGTTGCGCCGCGGGCCGGCCTCGATGGTGATCGCCTGCGCCGGGCAGATCGCCTCGCAGAGCTTGCACGCGATGCAGCGTTCCTCGCCGTTCGGATACCGCCGCAGCGCATGCTCGCCGCGGAAGCGCGGGCTGACCGCGCCCTTCTCGAACGGGTAGTTCACCGTCGTCTTGGGCGAGAAGAAATACCGCATCGCGAGGAGGAAGGCGGAGACGAACTCCGACAGGAAGATCGACTTGGCGGTCTGGTCGAGGCGCATCACGGTGCCCACCCCATAATCTGCAGAACGGCGGCCACCAGAACGACCATGAACAGCGAGATCGGCAGGAATACTTTCCAGCCCAGCCGCATCAGCTGGTCATAGCGGTAGCGCGGGACGATAGCCTTCGCCATGGCGAACATGAAGAAGACCATGAGTGCCTTCAACACGAACCAGACGATGCCCGGCACCCAGGTGAAGGGCGCGATGTCCACCGGCGGCAACCAGCCCCCGAGGAACAGGATCGTCGTCATCGCGCACATCAGGCAGATCGACGCGTATTCGCCGAGCATGAACATCATGTACGGCGTCGAGCCATACTCGGTCATGAAGCCGGCGACGAGCTCCGACTCCGCCTCGGCGAGGTCGAAGGGCGGGCGGTTCGTCTCGGCGAGCGCCGAGATGAAGAAGATGACGAACATCGGCAGCAGCGCGAGCCAATGCCAGTCGAGGAAGCTGCCCGGCAGGCCGAGGCGGGTGCCAAGGCCGTCCTGCTGCGACATCACGATGTCGGACAGGTTGAGCGAGCCGACGCAGAGCAGCACGGTGACGATCACGAAGCCGATCGAGACTTCGTAGGACACCATCTGCGCCGCCGCGCGCAGCGACGACAGGAACGGGTACTTCGAGTTCGAAGCCCAGCCGCCCATGATGATGCCGTAGACGCCGAGCGACGAGATCGCCAGCAGGTAGAGAACGCCGACATTGATGTTGGCGACCACCCAGCCCGCATTGAACGGGATCACCGCCCAGCCGGCGAGCGCCAGCGACACGGTGACGAGCGGCGCCAGCAGGAACAGGCCCTTGTTGGCTCCGGCCGGGATCACCGGCTCCTTCAGGATGAACTTGAGAAGGTCGGCGAAGGACTGCAGCAGGCCGAAGGGACCGACGACGTTCGGACCACGGCGGATCTGGACGGCGGCCCAGATCTTGCGGTCGGCCAGCAGGATGAAGGCGATCGACACCAGGAGCAGGACGAGCAGCAGCAGGCTCTGGCCGACGATGATCGCGCCGGGGATGAGGTAGTTTTCGACGAAGCCGTTCATTCCCGCCTCACTCCGCAGCAGCGGCAATCTGGCCGGCCGCGAGCGCCGAGCACTCCGCCATGGTGGCGGAAGCGCGGGCGATCGGGTTGGTCAGATAGAAATCATGGATCGGATTGACGAAGGCCGCCTTTCCGAGCTGACCGCCCGCCGAGGCGAGCGCCGCGACGTCGGCGATGTCGCCGGGGCGGATCGTGTCGACCGCCGCGAGATGCGGATGCGTGGCGTAGAGCGCCTTGCGCAGTTCACCGAGCGAGTCGAACGGCAGACGATGGCCGACGACGTCCGACAGGGCGCGCAGGATCGCCCAGTCCTCGCGGGCGTCGCCCGGCGGGAAGCCGGCGCGGTGCGCGACCTGGACGCGGCCCTCGGTATTGACGTAGGTGCCCGACTTCTCGGTATAGGCGGCAGCCGGCAGGATGACGTCGGCGCGGTGGGCGCCGGCATCGCCATGCGTGCCGATATAGACCACGAAGGCCGAGCCGAGACGCGTCGTGTCGATCTCGTCCGCGCCGAGCAGGAAGAGCACGTCGAGCGCGCCCTGCCCCGCCGCATCGATCATGCCGGCGGTGTCGAGGCCGCCCGCAGCCGGGACGAAGCCGATGTCGAGCGCGCCGACGCGCGAAGCGGCGTTGTGCAGAACGGCCAGGCCGTTCCAGCCCTCGTCGCGACCGGGAGCCGCCGCAATGGCTGCCGCCGTGGCGAGCACGGCCTTGCCGTCCTCGCGGGCGAGCGCGCCCTGGCCGACGATGACGATCGGCCGCTTGGCGTTGGCGAGGATCTCGCCGAAGGCGCCCTTGCCGGCCGCAATCTCGGCCAGCGTTTCCGGGCCGGCGCCGAGATAGTCATGCGGGTAGGTCAGGTCGACCGCCTCGCCGATGACGCCGATCTTGACGCCGCCGGCGCGCCAGCGCTTGCGGATGCGCGCGTTCAGGACGGAGGCTTCCTTGCGCGGATTGGCGCCGACGATCAGGATCGCATCTGCCTGCTCGATGCCGGCGATGGTCGGGTTGAACAGATAGCTGGCGCGGCCGAGCGACGGGTCGAGCGCGGCGCGATCCTGCCGCGCGTCGAGATTGGCCGACCCCAGGGCGCCGATCAGCGCCTTCAGGGCGTACATTTCCTCGACGGCGGCGAGGTCACCGGCGATGGCGCCGATCTTCGAACCGCTGGTCGACGACACCTTGGCCGCGATCGCCGCGAAGGCCTCGCCCCACGACACGGCCTTCAGGCGGCCGTCGACGCGCAGATACGGACGGTCGAGACGCTGCGTGCGCAGGCCGTCCCAGATGAAGCGCGTCTTGTCGGAGATCCACTCCTCGTTGACCGCCTCGTTGAGGCGGGGCAGCACGCGCATCACTTCGCGGCCGCGCACGTCGACGCGGATGTTCGAACCGACCGCGTCCATGACGTCGATCGACTCGGTCTTGTTCAGTTCCCACGGACGCGCCGTGAAGGCGAACGGCTTCGAGGTCAGCGCGCCGACCGGGCAGAGGTCGATGACGTTACCCTGCAGCTCCGACGACAGAGCCTTCTCGAGATAGGTCGTGATCTCGGCGTCCTCGCCACGGCCGATCAGGCCGAGCTCGGAGATGCCGGCGACTTCCGTCGTGAAGCGGACGCAACGCGTGCAATGGATGCAGCGGTTCATCACGGTCTTGACGAGCGGGCCGATATACTTGTCCTCGACGGCGCGCTTGTTCTCGGCGAAACGGTTCTTGTCGACGCCGTAGGCCATGGCCTGGTCCTGCAGATCGCACTCGCCGCCCTGATCGCAGATCGGGCAGTCGAGCGGATGGTTGATCAGCAGGAACTCCATCACACCCTCGCGGGCCTTCTTCACCATCGGCGAGTTGGTCAGCATGACCGGCGGCTCGCCGTTCGGGCCCGGACGCAGGTCGCGCACGTTCATCGCGCAGGAGGCGGTCGGCTTCGGCGGACCACCCTTCACCTCGACCAGGCACATGCGGCAATTGCCGGCGATCGACAGACGCTCGTGGAAGCAGAAGCGCGGCACCTCGGCACCGGCGGCTTCCGCCGCCTGCAGCAGCGTATAGTCCGGCGGAACGTCGACTTCGATGCCGTCAACGATGATCTTGGCCATGATTTACTCCGCCGCTTCCAGCATCTGCCGCTCGAGCGGCCGGGGATTGCGGGAATAGAGGTCGATGCGCTCCTCGATCTCGTGCCGGAAATGCCGGATCAGGCCCTGGATGGGCCAGGCGGCGGCATCGCCGAGCGCGCAGATCGTGTGACCCTCGACCTGGGTCGTCACCTGGAGAAGCATGTCGATTTCGCGCTTCTCGGCTTCGCCGCGCGCCATGCGGTCGATGACGCGCCACATCCAGCCGGTGCCTTCGCGGCACGGCGTGCACTGGCCGCAGCTCTCATGCTTGAAGAAGTAAGCAATGCGGGCGATGGCGCGGATGACGTCGGTCGACTTGTCCATCACGAGCACGCCGGCCGTGCCGAAGCTCGACTTCACGGCGCGGGTGCCGTCGAAGTCCATGATCAGGTCTTCGCACTGCTCGGCCGGGATGATCGGGCACGAGGCGCCGCCGGGGATGATCGCCTTGAGATTATCCCAGCCGCCGCGGATACCGCCGCCGTGCTTCTCGATCAACTCCTTGAACGGAATGCCCATCGCCTCTTCGACGATGCAGGGCGTGTTCACATGGCCGGAGATGCCGAACAGCTTGGTGCCGACATTGTTCGGCCGACCAATCGACGAAAACCAACTGGGGCCGCGACGCAGAATGGTCGGGGCGACGGCGATGCTCTCGACGTTGTTGACGGTCGTCGGGCAGCCATAGAGGCCGACATTCGCCGGGAACGGCGGCTTCAGACGCGGCTGGCCCTTCTTGCCCTCGAGACTCTCGAGCAGCGCGGTTTCCTCGCCGCAGATATAGGCGCCGGCGCCATGCGCGACGTAGATGTCCATGTCCCAGCCATGGACGTTGTTCTTGCCGATGAGGCGGGCCTCATAGGCCTGGTCGATGGCGGCCTGCAGATGCTCGCGCTCGCGGATGAACTCGCCACGGACATAGATGTAGGCCGCGTGGGCGCCCATCGCGAAACCGGCGATCAGGCAGCCCTCGACGAGGTGGTGCGGATCATGGCGCAGGATCTCGCGATCCTTGCAGGTGCCCGGCTCCGACTCGTCGGCGTTGACGACGAGATAATGCGGGCGACCGTCGTTCTGCTTGGGCATGAACGACCACTTCAGGCCCGTCGGGAAGCCGGCGCCGCCACGGCCGCGCAGGCCCGACGCCTTCATCTGATCGACGATCCAGTCGCGACCGGCCTCGAGGATGGTCTTGGTGCCATCCCAGGAGCCGCGCTTCAGCGCGCCCTGCAGGCCCCAGTCGTGATGGCCGTAGATATTCGTGAAGATGCGGTCTTTGTCCGAAAGCATCGTCCGCTCCTCTACTCTTTCTTGGCGGCGTCGGCGGCCGGAGCGGCCTGCTTCGCCTGGTTGGATTCGCCGGCGGCGGCACGCGCTGCCTCCTCGGCCGCGGCGGCGCGGGCGGCGATCGCCTCGCGCGCGGCCTGCAGGCCGGCGCCCTGCCCGACCATGGAGCCGTCATAGAGCTCCGGGGTCGTCAGCGCGCGGAAGCCACCGACCGGCGCCGAATGATGGCGATCGATCTGCGGACCCGGCTTGATCGGGCGGCCAGCCTCGAGGTCGTCGATCAGCTTGCCCAGCGTCTCGACCGTCAGATCCTCGTAGGTATCCGGCACGATCTGCGCCATCGGTGCGTTGACGCAGGCGCCGAGGCACTCGACCTCTTCCCACGACAGCATGCCATCCGCCGACGGATGGAGCGGCTCGGCGTGGATGCGCTCGCGGCAGAGCTCGATCAGCTTGCCGGCGCCCCGGATCATGCACGGCGTCGTGCCGCAGACCTGGATGTGCGCCTTGCGTCCGACCGGAGCGAGCAGGAACATGGTGTAGAAGGTCGCGACCTCGAGGACGCGGATATAGGGCATGTCGAGGAACTCGCCGACCCAGCGGATCGACGGCTCGGAGACCCAGCCTTCCTGCTCCTGCACGCGCCACAGGATCGAGATCACCGCGGAGGCCTGCTTGCCCTCCGGGAACTTCGTGACCTGCTTCTCGGCCCAGGTGAGATTTTCCGGCGTGAAGGCGAAGGACGCCGGTTGCTCGGATGCGAGACGACGGACGGACATTAGCGGTCAACCTCTCCGAACACGATATCGATGGAACCGAGAACGGCGGAGACGTCGGCCAGCATGTGGCCGCGACACAGGAAGTCCATCGACTGGAGATGCGCGAAACCGGGAGCGCGGATCTTGCAGCGATAAGGCTTGTTCGAGCCGTCGGCGACGAGATAGACGCCGAACTCGCCCTTGGGGGCCTCGACGGCGGCGTAAACTTCGCCGGCGGGCACGTGATAGCCCTCGGTGTAGAGCTTGAAGTGATGGATGAGCGCTTCCATCGAGCGCTTCATCTCGCCGCGCTTCGGCGGCACGATCTTGTTGTCGGTATAGGAGACGGGCCCCGACTTCTCGGTACCGAGCAGGCGCGCGACGCACTGCTTCATGATCCGGACCGACTCGCGCATCTCGGCCATCCGGACGAGGAAGCGGTCGTAGTTGTCGCCATGATTGCCGACCGGAATATCGAACTCGAGTTCCGAATAGCACTCATAGGGCTGGGCCCGGCGAAGGTCCCAGGCCGCGCCGGCGCTACGCACCATGACGCCCGAATAGCCCCACTTCCACGCCTGCTCCAGCGTCACGACGCCGATATTGACGTTGCGCTGCTTGAAGATGCGGTTGCCTGTGACCAGGCGGTCGATGTCGTTGAGCCGCTTCAGGAACGGATCGCAGAAGTCGCCGATGTCACGGACGAGCTGCTCCGGCAGGTCCTGATGCACGCCGCCGGGACGCACATAGGCCGCGTGCAGACGAGCGCCGGAAGCGCGCTCGTAGAAGATCATCAGCTTCTCGCGTTCCTCGAAGCCCCAGACCGGCGGCGTCATCGCGCCGACGTCCATCGCCCAGGTCGTCACGTTCATGATGTGCGACAGGAGACGGCCGATCTCGGAATAGAGGACGCGGATCAGCTGGCCGCGCTTCGGCACCTCGATCTCGAGCAGCTTCTCGACCGCGAGCGCGAAGGCGTGCTCCTGATTCATCGGCGCGACATAGTCGAGCCGATCGAAATAGGGCACCGCCTGGAGGTAGGTCTTGTGTTCGATCAGCTTCTCGGTGCCGCGATGCAGCAGGCCGACATGCGGATCGACGCGATTGATGACCTCGCCATCGAGCTCCAGCACGAGGCGAAGCACGCCGTGCGCGGACGGATGCTCCGGGCCGAAGTTGATGTTGAATGGGCGAACCTGGGCTTCTGCCATTGGGGGCCTCAGCTCGACTTCTGTTCGGTCTTGGGGGCGTCGCCGGCTTTTTCGTCACCCGGCAACACGTATTCGGGGCCTTCCCACGGAGACAGGAAGTCGAAGTCGCGGAATTCCTGGGTCAGGCGGACGGGCTCGTAGACGACGCGCTTCTGCTGGTCGTCGTAGCGCACCTCGACATAGCCGGTGAGCGGAAAGTCCTTCCGCATCGGATGGCCGTCGAAGCCGTAGTCGGTCAGCAGGCGGCGCAGGTCGGGATGGCCGACGAACAGGATGCCGTACATGTCGTAGGCTTCACGCTCGAACCAGTCGGCACCCGGCAAGATCGGGGTAATCGACGGCACCGGCGTGTTCTCGTCGGTCATGACCTTCAAGCGGATGCGCAGGTTCCGCGTCGGGCTCATCAGGTGATAGACGACGTCGAAGCGCTCTTCGCGCTGCGGATAGTCCACGCCGCAGACATCGACCAGGTTCACGAAGCCTGTGTTCGGATCGCTGGCGAGCCACTTGACGAATTCGGCGATGGCATCGCGCTCGACGATGACATTGAGCTCGCCATAAGCGATTTCAAAGCCCACCACGGCGGCGCCACGGTGCGCAACGATGTAGTCGCCCAGCTGTTTGAGGGTCTCGTCCATGCCGTGCCTTCAGCGCTCGATGGTGCCGGTGCGGCGGATCTTCTTCTGCAGAAGCAGAACGCCGTAGAGCAGCGCTTCAGCCGTCGGCGGGCAGCCCGGGACATAGATGTCGACGGGAACCACGCGATCGCAGCCGCGCACCACAGAATAGGAATAGTGATAGTAGCCGCCGCCATTGGCGCAGCTGCCCATCGAGATGACGTAACGCGGCTCCGGCATCTGGTCGTAGACCTTGCGGAGCGCCGGGGCCATCTTGTTGGTCAGCGTGCCGGCGACGATCATCACGTCGGACTGCCGCGGCGAACCGCGCGGCGCGACGCCGAAGCGCTCGAGATCGTAGCGCGGGCCGGAGACCTGCATCAGGCCCTCGACGGCGCAGCAGGCCAGGCCGAACTGCATCCACATCAGCGAGCCCGTGCGGGCCCAGGTGATCAGGTCGGACGCGGCGGCGACGAAGAAGCCCTTGTCAGCCAGCTCGGCGTTGACGTCCATGAAAAAGGGATCGGAATGACCGATCGGACGCCCGGAGGCGTCCACGAGGCCCTTCGGCCGCTCCGCGACCTGGGTGCCGGAGGTTCCGCTCAATCCCATTCGAGCGCTCCCTTCTTCCATTCGTAAATGAAGCCGACCGTGAGGACGGCCAGGAAAATCATCATCGACCAGAAGCCGTACCAGCCGAGGTCGCCGAACACCACGGCCCACGGGAACAGGAACGCCACTTCGAGATCGAAGATGATGAACAGGATCGCGACGAGGTAGAACCGCACGTCGAACTTCATGCGCGCATCGTCGAAGGCGTTGAATCCGCACTCATAGGCGGAGAGCTTCTCCGGATCCGGATTGCGGTAGGCGACGAGGAACGGCGAGATCAACAGCGCAAGACCAATGACCAGGGCGATTCCGAGAAACACCACGATCGGAAGGTATTCGCGCAACAGGTCTTCCATGGTCCGGCTCCGTTGCTCCATTGGGCGCAGCCGCGCTGCCGCGCTGCAATGGTGCGGCGCAAAAACCGCCGCCAAGCGTTTCACTCGAATAAGATATCGGCCGGCCGTGCGAACGGCGATCCGCCGGGGCGGCGGTCGAAACATGAGGCGAGGCTTAGCGGAGGCAGCAGGGCGTGGCAAGCCCCGTGCCGCCTTCCGGCCATGGCGCTTGGACGCAGGCCCCGCCAATCGCGGCGGGAAACGGGCAAAAATTAGAACTGGAAGAATGAAAGCTGGTCGGTGTGCGGCGAGATGTCCCGACCAAACCGGTTGGACACCGCACTCCGCCTGCAAAATCGGCGCGCCAACGCGCGCCGTAGAATTCACAGAAATTCGGCCCCGTGCGCCGTGCCGACCGATCGCGGCCAGGGCCGGACCGTCCCGGACTTCGCCTCAGCGCGCGCCGGAAGCCTGATTCTTGAGCATGCCGACAATGGCCGTCAGGATCGCGCCACCGGCGCCGCCGCCGATCAGGTCCGTCACGATCTTGCCAATGTCCATGCCCGCCGCGGCCGCCGCGGCATCCCCGGCGCCGCCGCCCATCACCGCCTGCAGGATCTGGCCCAGAATGAGACCACCGATACCGCCGGCGATGGAGTTGCCGGTCGTGCCGAGGCTCTTCTCCTTGAGCGCCGCACCCGCCGCGTTTCCACCGATCAGGCCCGCAACCACCTGAATGATCAAAGGCAGTAGAGTTTCCATGAAAACCTCCCGAGGAGGACGTCCGGCCGCGAATCATTCGTGACCGGCGCCAGCAGAGGAAGGATAAACTTATCACAGGGAGCGACCTAATCTTTATGTCGCTGCGTCGCAGCAACAGTATTCAACGCCTCCCCCACCCGTGCGGCGCTCCGGCACGCTGGATCCGCCCGTACTGCTAGGAAGCGCGATCGAGGGATTCTGTCCCCGAACGCCGATCCGCTGATGGCGAACCCTCCTGACCAGGCAACAGGGCGAACACAGCCGTCGCCACCAGCAGGCCGCCCGCCGTCAGCAGCACCCGATCGAGCGCCATCGGCACGGGATCGGCAGCAGGACCGAGGTCGAAGGCGAGCGCCACGGCGGTGAGACAGAAGGTCCAGGCGCCGTAGCGCTTGGCGCCAATCACCAGCATGGCAAACACCAGCCCGCCGACGATCAGCGCGTGGAGCCAGGCCGCGCCCGAGAAGCCCAGCAGCAATCCGCCGGCAGCGGCCCCGAGCAGGCTGCCGATGCCCCGCTGCTTCATCCGGCTCAGCGTCTCTCCCCGCGTCGGCTTCAGCACGCGCAGCGCGGCCGCAGGGAGCCACCCGGCATGCGAGCCAGCCCCCGACCACCGCCGCCAGCGCGCCAAGCAGGCTGGCGCCCCCGGCAGCCGCGAGAAAGCGCCACCCGGCACGATCCAGGATCGCCAGCGATGGCGGCCGCGACGGGCCGCGCGGCAGCGCCACGGAGGCCACCCCAGCGCCCCAGGCGGCGCCCGCGAGGAAGTGCGCGCCATAGAGCATCCTGCCGGTATCGGGCGCCTGCGCCACCGACAGGAAGAAGGCGAGCGTCGCCGGCGCGATCGAACGCGAATGACGCGGCCACCGCCCGCAGACGTCGAGTGGATAACCAGAGAACGATGGGAGAAGAAAATGGCGGGAGTGACGGGGCTCGAACCCGCGACCTCCGGCGTGACAGGCCGGCGCTCTAACCAACTGAGCTACACCCCCGCGGGTGCCCCCTCTCGGGGCGTCGCGGCGATTGGCGCCGCGTCGTGCTTGCGAAACGAACGCGCCGGACGATCGCCGGCGGATCCTTTGTTCCGCGGTTCCTAGCAGTTGTCACCTGCAGGGAAGAAGTGGCGGGAGTGACGGGGCTCGAACCCGCGACCTCCGGCGTGACAGGCCGGCGCTCTAACCAACTGAGCTACACCCCCGCTGGGGTCCCCTTCCGGGGCCGTCGCAGCTTGTTGCCGCGCCGTGTTGAGCGCTGAAGTACGGTACGGCCCTATCCAAGTCAAGCACGCTTTCCGGCGCCATTGTGGAAAAACTATCGAGCCGGATAAACGCTGCCCGCCCCCATCCATGCCCCCTGCCCGGCCGGGCCGGCGCGCGCCTGTCGCGAAGCGGATCACGGCCGCGGCCAAAGGCGACGACGGAGACGGGATGGTGCTGGCGTGGGAGAGGCAGGCGGGAAGGAATGGTGGGCGGTGAGAGACTCGAACTCCCGACATCCTCGGTGTAAACGAGGCGCTCTACCAACTGAGCTAACCGCCCGGAAATCTTCCGGCGCAGACGTGTAGGCGAAAGTCGCCCTGCCTTTCAAGGGGGCGGGGGCGCGTCGTCCACGGAACCGGCAAAAATAAACGGCCCCGCGCCGGTCAGCGCAAGGCCGCTAAAACTCAACAAGCCTGATGGTGGCTTAGTTGACGGCGTCCTTCAGGCCCTTGCCGGCCTTGAACTTCGGCGTCTTGGAAGCGGCGATCTGGATGGTCTCGCCGGTACGCGGATTGCGGCCTTCGCTCGCGGCGCGGGCAGCCACGCTGAAATTACCAAAACCGATGATCTTGACTTCGTCACCCGACTTCAGGGCAGCCGTGATCACGTCGAACGTGGCGTCGACAGCCTCCGCAGCGGCGGCCTTGGACATGCCGGTACGTTCGGCGACGGCGGCGATGAGATCGTTCTTGTTAGCCATGGATGATCCTTTCTCAGGTCTTGAGTCGGGACGATTCGCATGACCCGACCGAGCGCGAGAAATCCCTGAAAACCGGCCCCATGGCAAGCGGAACTGGCAGGATTCTGCGCTTTTGCGCGATAAATCTGCGAATTTTGATACAAAAACGCCCGCCAAGGTGGCGGGCGTTCGATTCTGCACGGGATTCCGAAGCTCAGTGGGCCGTCAGCGCGGCTGCGGCGTCATCGTCCGAGACGACCGCTTTCTCGGTCGCCACCTTGCTTTCGTCCCAGGTGATCGGCTCCGGCTTGCGCACCAGAGCGTGAGCCAGAACATCGTCCATCCGGGCGACGGGGATGATCTCGAGGCCGTTCTTGACGTTGTCCGGGATCTCGGCGAGATCCTTCGCATTATCCTCGGGGATCAGCACCGTCTTGATCCCGGCGCGCAGCGCCGCGAGCAGCTTCTCCTTCAACCCGCCGATCGGCAGGACGCGACCACGCAGCGTGATCTCGCCCGTCATGGCGACGTCCTTGCGGACGGCGATGCCGGTCATGGTCGAGACGATCGCCGTCACCATCGCGATGCCGGCCGAAGGACCATCCTTGGGCGTCGCGCCTTCCGGCACGTGCACGTGGATGTCGCGCCGGTCGAACAGCGGCGGCTCGATGCCGAAATCAACCGCACGCGAGCGGACATAGGACGCCGCCGCCGAGATCGATTCCTTCATCACGTCGCGCAGGTTGCCGGTGACGGTCATGCGGCCCTTGCCGGGCATCATGACGCCCTCGATCGTCAGGATCTCGCCGCCGACTTCCGTCCAGGCGAGGCCGGTGACGACGCCCACCTGGTCCTCGAGCTCCGCCTCGCCGTAGCGATAGCGGGGAGCGCCGAGATATTCCTCGACGACCGCCTCGGTGACCGCGACCGACTTCACCTTGTTCAGCAGGATGTCCTTGACCGCCTTGCGCGCCAGCGTGGCCAGATCGCGCTCGAGGCTACGGACACCGGCTTCCCGAGTGTAGCGACGGATGATGAAGCGGAGAGCTTCCTCGCTCAGCGAAAACTCCTTCTCGTTCAGGCCGTGATTCTTCACGACCTTCGGCAGAAGGTGGTTCTTGGCGATGGCCAGCTTCTCATCCTCGGTGTATCCGGCGATGCGGATGATCTCCATACGGTCCATCAACGGACCGGGGATGTTCAGCGTGTTGGCCGTCGTCACGAACATCACGTTCGACAGGTCGTAGTCGACCTCGAGGTAATGATCGTTGAACGAGCTGTTCTGCTCCGGATCCAGCACCTCCAGCAGGGCCGACGACGGATCGCCACGGAAGTCCTGGCCCATCTTGTCGATCTCGTCGAGCAGGAAGAGCGGATTGGACTTCTTCGCCTTCTTCATCGACTGGATGACCTTGCCGGGCATCGAGCCGATATAGGTGCGCCGGTGGCCACGGATCTCGGCCTCGTCGCGCACGCCGCCAAGCGACATGCGGACATATTCACGGCCAGTCGCCTTGGCGATCGAGCGGGCGAGCGAGGTCTTGCCGACGCCCGGAGGGCCGACCAGGCAGAGGATCGGGCCCTTCAGCGTGTTGGCGCGGCTCTGCACGGCCAGATACTCGATGATCCGATCCTTGACCTTGTCGAGGCTGTAGTGATCCGCGTCGAGCACCTCCTGCGCGAAACGCAGATCATGCTTGACCTTGGAGCGCTTGCCCCACGGGATCCCGAGCAGCCAGTCGAGGTAGTTGCGAACCACCGTCGCCTCGGCCGACATCGGCGACATCTGGCGCAGCTTCTTCAGCTCGCCCATCGCCTTCTCGTTGGCTTCCTTCGAGAGCTTGGTCTTGGCGATACGCTCCTCGAGTTCGGCCAGTTCGTCCTTGCCGTCCTCCTGATCGCCCAGCTCCTTCTGGATCGCCTTCATCTGCTCGTTGAGGTAGTACTCGCGCTGCGTCTTCTCCATCTGCCGCTTGACGCGGGAGCGGATGCGCTTCTCCACCTGCAGGACCGAGATCTCGCTCTCCATCAGGCCGAGCACGCGCTCGAGCCGGCCGGCCACGGTCGGCAGCGCGAGGATCGCCTGCTTCTCGGGGATCTTGATCGCGAGATGCGAGGCGACGGTATCGGCGAGCTTGGAATAGTCGTCGATCTGCGTCACCGCGCCGACGACCTCGGGCGAGACCTTCTTGTTGAGCTTCACGTAGTTCTCGAACTCGGTCACGACCGAGCGCGCGAGCGCCTCGACCTCGACCTTGTCGCCGAAATCGTCCTCGAGCACGGTGCCATGGGCCTCGTAATAGGCCTCGTGGTCGGTGTAGCGCCCGATCTCGGCGCGCGCGATGCCCTCGACCAGCACCTTGACGGTGCCGTCCGGCAGCTTCAGCAGCTGCAGCACGCTGGCGAGCGTGCCGACGGGGAAGATCGCCTCGGGCGCCGGATCATCGTCGCTGGCGTTCTGCTGGGTCGCCAGCAGGATCTGCTTGTCCGCCCGCATCACCTCTTCCAGCGCACGGATCGACTTTTCGCGCCCGACGAAGAGCGGCACGATCATATGCGGGAACACGACGATGTCACGCAGCGGCAGGACCGGATAGAGTTCGTCGCCTGCTTCGAGGCCGATCGAACGCTTGGTATCAGCTGTCATGAGGCATTCCTTTCGAACCGATGCGGCCCCATCAGGCACCGCACGGCTTGGAGATGAACCAACGGCTAGGGGAAAGACGGCCGGTGGGTCGACTCGGGGTCTGAACGTCTTCCGACGCGTTGATCAATAGGTGGCGTCGCACCATCGGGGTGTCAAGCTGCGCGCCGCGCCACAAGGATGCACCAGCGGGGATTCTGCCGGCCAACGCCCGCACCGCAAGACGATGCCCGGAAATCGGCCGCGGGCGCCCTGCCCCATGCCGCCGGGTCGCGCCGCTCCGGCGCGCCGCGGCCGGGCGGCGGACAAAAAAAACGGCGGGGACTGGCCCCGCCGTTCGCATGCTGGATGATCCGGGCGATCAGGCGCCGGCGTTGGCGACGACCTCTTCCTCGCGCTCCGCGTAGATGTAGAGCGGACGGGCCGAGCCCTCGACGACCTCGGCCGAGATGACGACTTCCTGGACGCCATCGAGGCCCGGCAGGTCGAACATCGTCTCGAGCAGGATCGCCTCCATGATCGAACGCAGTCCGCGGGCGCCGGTCTTGCGCTCGATGGCGCGCTTGGCGATCGCGGAGAGCGCGTCCGGGTGGAACGTCAGCTCGACATTCTCCATCTCGAACAGGCGCTGATACTGCTTCACGAGCGCGTTCTTCGGCTCGGTCAGGATGGTGATCAGCGCCGCCTCGTCGAGGTCCTCGAGCGTCGCCAGGACCGGCAGACGGCCGACGAATTCCGGGATCAGGCCGAACTTCAGCAGATCCTCGGGCTCGACGCTGCGGAACAGTTCGCCGGTACGACGGTCTTCCGGCGCCGACACATTGGCGCCGAAGCCGATCGAGGTCGAACGGCCGCGATCCGAGATGATCTTCTCGAGACCGGCGAAGGCACCACCACAGATGAACAGGATGTTCGTCGTGTCGACCTGCAGGAACTCCTGCTGCGGGTGCTTGCGGCCGCCCTGCGGCGGCACGGAGGCAACCGTGCCTTCCATGATCTTGAGAAGCGCCTGCTGGACGCCCTCACCCGAGACATCGCGCGTGATCGACGGGTTGTCGGACTTACGCGAAATCTTATCGACCTCGTCGATATAAACGATGCCGCGCTGCGCCCGCTCGACATTATAGTCGGCGGCCTGGAGCAGCTTCAGGATGATGTTCTCGACATCCTCGCCGACATAGCCAGCCTCGGTGAGGGTGGTCGCGTCGGCCATGGTGAACGGCACGTCGAGGATGCGGGCGAGCGTCTGCGCGAGCAGCGTCTTGCCGCAACCGGTCGGGCCGATCAGCAGGATGTTCGACTTGGCCAGCTCGACGTCGTTGTTCTTCGCCGCGTGGTTCAGTCGCTTGTAGTGATTGTGGACCGCGACCGACAGCACGCGCTTGGCGTGACGCTGGCCGATCACATAGTCGTCCAGGACCGCGCAGATCTCGAGCGGCGTGGGAACGCCGTCGCGCGATTTCACCAGCGAGGACTTGGACTCCTCGCGGATAATGTCCATGCACAGCTCGACGCATTCATCGCAGATGAAAACCGTCGGCCCTGCGATCAGCTTGCGCACCTCGTGCTGGCTCTTGCCGCAAAACGAGCAATAGAGCGTATTCTTGGTGTCGCTGCCGCTGACTTTGCTCATCCGTCTACCTCGCTGCCGTTCGGATTCGAGCTCTCCAAACGACTTATTCGATGTCTCATCCGCACGATGCCGACCAACCGGCGATCGAGAATTCGGACCCTTTTTGCCCCGCGGACGGACGCACTCCGAAGGGTGCGATCCAACCATGCTAGGCGCGACATGATCAATAGATACTTAATGTCGCGACCGGCTGCCGTACAGCCGGCCGCCAGGGCTTCATTCCGGAATTCGGCGCGATCAGTCCTTCTTGACCGCTTCCAGAGCCTCGCGGCTCGTCAGGACCTGGTCGATCAGGCCGAACTCGACCGCCCTCTCGGCGACCATGAAATTGTCGCGTTCCAGCGCGTCCTCGACGGTCTTCATGTCCTGGCCGGTGTGGTGAACATAGATCTCGTTCAACCGCTTGCGCAGGCTCTCAACCTCGCGGGCGTGGATCAGGATGTCCGTCACCTGGCCCTGATAGCCGCCGGACGGCTGATGCACCATGACGCGAGCGTTCGGCAGCGCGAAGCGCATGCCCTTCTCGCCGGCGGTCAGCAGCAGCGAGCCCATCGACGCGGCCTGGCCGACGCAGAGCGTCGAGACGGCCGGCTTGATGAACTGCATGGTGTCGTAGATCGCCAGGCCCGACGAGACGACGCCGCCGGGCGAATTGATATACATCGCGATCTCTTTCTTCGGGTTCTCGGCCTCGAGGAAGAGAAGCTGGGCGGTGATCAGCGTCGCCATGTAGTCCTCGACGGGACCCGTGACGAAGATGATCCGCTCCTTCAGCAGACGCGAATAAATGTCGTAGGCACGCTCGCCGCGGTTGGTCTGCTCGACGACCATCGGCACCAGCGTGTTCATATAGAGGTCGATAGGATCCTTCATGATCTTCCTTCGGCGCAGTGGACTGCCACGATTACCTTGAGATGCCCCGGCCCGACCTCACTCGGCACGACCGATTCCCGGGGCTCGAAGGCCCATACATATGGTACGCCGTCTGTGTTCGGAAGGGGTGGCGGCGAGCCCATTCGCAGTCGTCATTCCTGCGGGGCCGGGATCCGTCGGTTCTGAAACGCGTCAGCCGAGCCACCGGCGGAATCCTGCCCCGGCGACAGCCGGAGCAGGAGATGTCGTGATCGACCGACCGAAACCGGCCGGCCCGGCGCAGCCGATCAGGCCTTCGCCTCTTCCTCGTCTTCCTTCATCAGCTCTTCGCGCGACACCGTCTTGTCGGTGATGTCGGCGAGGCCGAGCAGGTAGTCGACGACCTTCTCCTCGAAGATCGGGGCGCGCAGGCTGGCCAGCGCATCCGGGTTGCTGCGGTAGAAGTCGTAGACCTGCTTCTCCTGGCCAGGGAACTGGCGGATGCGGTCGACGAGCGCGCGCTGCACTTCCTCGTCCGTGACCTGGATCTCGTTCTTCTCGCCGATTTCCGAGAGCACGAGACCGAGGCGCACGCGGCGCTCGGCGATCTTGCGGTAATCGGCCTTGGCGGCCTCTTCCGTCGTGTCCTCGTCAGCGAAGCTGCGGCCCGAACGCTGCAGGTCCTGCGTGACCTGGTTCCAGACGTTCTGGAACTCCTGCTCGACCATGGTCGGCGGCAGTTCGAAGGCATGCTTCTCGTCGAGCTGGTCGAGCAGCTGGCGCTTGACCTTGGTGCGGGTCGCGGCGCCGAGCTGGCTCTGCAGCTGCTGGCGCATCGTCGCCTTCAGCTCGTCGAGCGACTCGATGCCGAACTTCTTCGCCCACTCGTCGTCGATCGTCGCCTCGACCGGAGCCGAGACTTCCTTGACGACGACGTCGAAGGTCGCGGCCTTGCCGGCCAGGTGCGCCGCACCGTAGTTCTCGGGGAAGGTCACGTTGAGGACGCGCTCTTCGCCGGCCTTGGCGCCGACCAGCTGCTCCTCGAAGCCCGGAATGAACCGGCCCGAGCCGAGCTGGACGAACGCGCTGTCATCGGCGCCGCCCTCGAAGGCCTCGCCGTCGATCTTGCCGAGATAGGAGATGGTCAGGCGATCGCCGTCGGCGGCCGCGCCGTCCTTCGGCTGGTACTCGGCCGAGTCGCGGGCGAGGCGCTTGACCTCGGCATCGACTTCCTCGTCAGTCACTTCGGCGACCGGGCGATCAATCTTGATACCCTTGAGATCGCCGACTTCGAACTTCGGCAGAACCTCGTAGGACATCGTGTAGGCGAGGTCCTTCTTGCCTTCGAGCACCTCGCCGGCATCGGCCTCGTCCTCGGGCAGGTCGAAGCTCGGCTGCAGGGCGGCGCGCTCGCCGCGCTCCTCGAGCGTCTTGCGGGCGTTCTCGTTCAGGATGTTCTGAACGATCTCGGCCATCGCCGACTTGCCGTAGATCCGGCGCAGATGTGCAACCGGCACTTTGCCCGGACGGAAGCCCTTGAGCTGGACCTGGCCCTTCATCTCCTCCAGACGCGCCGAGAGGCGGCTGTCGAGCTCGGTCGCCGGGACCACGATCTTGAGTTCACGTTTCAGGCCCTCTGCGAGGGTCTCGGTCACCTGCATGTTCAGCGCTTTCTGTCTTGATCCGATCGGTTCTTTGGCGTCTCGCCCGGTGGCATTCACGGCTTATTCCGAGCGTTGGTGCGGGCGGAGGGACTTGAACCCCCACGGCGCAAGCCACTGGAACCTAAATCCAGCGTGTCTACCAATTTCACCACGCCCGCAATAACCGGCCGCGGCTAGGCTCCGGCCAAGGTGGGGCCTCTATAGCATCAGCAATCGCAGGGTCAAACGAAAAGCCGCATGAACACACGGGGAAGCGCGTCGGCGAGATCTTCCGCGATCAATCCGCGCCCCAGCACGGCCCCGGCCTCGCCATGCAGCCAGACGGCGGCCGTCGTCGCCTCGTAGGCCGGCATCCGGTCCGCCAGCAGTCCGACGATCATCCCCGCCAGCACGTCGCCGGCCCCCGCCGTCGCCAGATAGGGCGGCGCGTTGTCGGCGATCGCGGCGAGGCCATCGGGATCGGCGACCGTGGTGTCGGCCCCCTTCAAGAGCACGACGGCGCCGGAGCGCGCCGCCGCCTGGCGCGCCCGGTCGAGTTTGCCCGGCAGTTCCGCGAGATCGGGAAAGAGCCGGGCGAATTCGCCGTCATGCGGCGTCAGCACCACCGGGGCGGCGCGATCGCGGATGCGAGTAAACAGCGCCTCGGGATCGGACCGAAACGCCGAGATCCCGTCCGCGTCGATCACCACGGCGGCGTCGGAATCCAGTGCCGCCTCGACCAGCGGGCGTGCCACGTCGACCGAGCCGAGTCCCGGGCCGAGCCCGACGCTGTTCAGGCGCCGGTCCTCGAGCAGGGCGGCGAGCCCCGCCGCCCCGTCCATCCGCTTCAGCATGATCGCCGTCAGATGCGCGGCATTGACCGCGAGCGCGTCCGGCGGCGAGGCGAGCGTCACCAGCCCGGCCCCGACCCGGAGCGCCGCGCGCGCCGCCATCCGCGCGGCGCCGGTCTGCGTCATGCCGCCCGAGACGACCACGGCATGGCCGCGATCATATTTGTGGCCATCGGCCTTCAGCGCCGGCATCGCGCCCCGCCAGAGAGCCGGCCGATTGAGCGAGGCGCGCGGCCGGATCTCGGCCAGCACGTCGGCAAGAATGCCAATGTCGGCGACCGTCAGTCGCCCGACATGCCCCCTGCCCGGCATCAGCACATGCCCCGGCTTCGGCCGAAAGAAGGTGACCGTCTCATCGGCCCGCACGGCGACGCCCATCACCTGCCCCGTCTCGCCCTGGATCCCGCTCGGGAGGTCGACGGCGACGACATGCGCACCACACGCGTTGATCGCCGCGATCGCCTCCGCCGCCTCGCCCGTCGCGGCGCGGTCGAGACCCGCGCCGAACAGCGCATCGACCACCACCGCCACGCCCGAGAAATCGAGCGCCGCCAGCGGCAAGACGTCGCCCCGCCAGCGATCGGCGGCCAGCGCGGCATCGCCCTTGAGGCGATCGCGCGGCCCGAGCAGCCCGAGCCGGACATCGAAACCGCGCTCGCGCAACAGACGCGCCGCGACGAAGCCGTCACCGCCATTGTTGCCAGGCCCGCAAGCGATCGCCACGGTCGCGCCGGTGCAGCGCGCCGCAGCGGCGTCGGCGACCGCGCGCCCCGCGATTTCCATCAGCGCGATGCCGGGCGTCCCGGCGGCGATCGTCAGCCGGTCCGCCTCCGTCATTTCGGCCGGCGTCAACAGCTCCAGCATCGGGCGCATCCTCGCAATCATGGGCCCCGGGGGCCGCCAGGGCCCGCAGCGGCCCGCAACCACAATAATCGTCTTCAATTGGCCTTGCGAACCTGCGACAAGCGAGACATGTCATCGGCTTCGTCGGCCGCAGTCCACAAACCGGAACAGCTCAATGACCGCATACGTCAAGATCAACGACAAGATTTCCATTGCAGGCCAGCTCGCGCTCGAGGATTTCCCGGGCGTCGCGGCCGCCGGCTTCAAGGCCGTCGTCAACAATCGCCCCGATGGCGAGGAAGCGACTCAGCCGTCCTCGGCGGATGAGGCGGCCGCGGCGGCCGCGGCCGGTCTCGCCTATGCCCATATCCCGGTCACAGGCGCCTCGATCACCGAAGGCGACGTCCGCGCGCTCCAGGCCTTCCTGGCCAAGGTCGACGGCCCGACGCTCGCGCATTGCCGCAGCGGCACGCGCTCGCTCACCCTCTATGCGATCGGCGAGGTGCTCGATCACCGCATGGACCGCAACGCCGTCATCCCGTTCGGCGCCGAGATCGGCATCGACCTGCGCGGCGCCGATGCATGGCTGGAGCGGCACGGCCGCTGAGCGCGGCCCGCGCAACGCAATTGCACGCTTGTTGTTCATTTGCCTATTATTTGAACAGCGAGCGAAGCGATCCCTAGGAAATTCCGCTCCAACGCAGCGCACCGCGCATAATTTTCCGGCGCTTCCCGCGAAGACCGGCAATTGGCACGGAGCCTGCAAGTGAGTGGCCAGGCCGACGATATCGGCCAGGTTGGCAGGCGACACAGGCAAGCATTCGGAGATGCGGAGGCAATGAAGAAGATCGAAGCCATCATCAAGCCGTTCAAGCTGGATGAAGTGAAGGAGGCGCTGCAGGAGGTTGGCCTGCAGGGCATCACCGTCACCGAAGCCAAGGGCTTCGGACGCCAGAAGGGACATACCGAGCTCTACCGGGGCGCGGAATATGTCGTCGACTTCCTGCCGAAGGTGAAGGTCGAGATCGTGCTGGGCGACGAGCTCGTCGAACGCGCGGTCGACGCGATCCGGAAGGCCGCGCAGACCGGCCGCATCGGCGACGGCAAGATCTTCGTCTCGAATATCGAGGAAGCCGTGCGCATCCGCACCGGCGAAAGCGGACTCGACGCCATCTAGTTTCCCCGCCGCCGGCGCTCCTGCTCGCCGGCCCCCGCGGCCGGCACCGCTGGCCGACTGCTTGCCTCAGCCTCGACCGGGCACACCCGTTACCTCATAGAAGGAAGACACGAATGACGACCGCGAAAGACGTCCTGAAGCTCATCAAGGAGCAGGACGTGAAGTATGTGGATTTCCGCTTCACGGATCCGCGCGGCAAGTGGCAGCACGTGACGTTCGACGTCTCGATGGTGGACGAGGAAATCTTCGCGGAAGGCACGATGTTCGACGGTTCGTCGATCGCCGGCTGGAAGGCGATCAACGAGTCCGACATGCTGTTGATGCCCGATCCGTCGACCGCGACGATCGACCCGTTCTTCGCGCAGTCGACGCTGTCGATCGTCTGCGACGTGCTCGAGCCGTCGACCGGCGAGGCCTATGACCGCGACCCGCGCGGCATCGCCAAGAAGGCCGAGGCCTATCTGAAGCAGACCAAGATCGGCGACACCATCTTCGTCGGCCCGGAAGCCGAATTCTTCGTCTTCGACGACGTCAAGTTCTCGGCCACCCCGTACAACACGGGCTTCAAGCTCGACGACATCGAGCTGCCGACCAACTCCGACACCGACTACGAGAGCGGCAACCTCGGCCATCGCGTCAAGACCAAGGGCGGCTACTTCCCCGTCCCGCCGATCGACAGCCTGCAGGACATGCGCTCCGACATGCTGGCGGCCATGCAGTCGATGGGCGTCGTCGTCGAGAAGCACCATCACGAGGTCGCCTCGGCCCAGCATGAGCTCGGCGTCAAGTTCGGCACGCTCGTGACGATGGCCGACCACATGCAGATCTACAAGTACGCGATCCACAACGTCGCGAACTCGTACGGCAAGACCGCCACCTTCATGCCGAAGCCGGTCTATGGCGACAACGGCTCGGGCATGCATGTGCACCAGTCGATCTGGAAGGAAGGCAAGCCGGTCTTCGCCGGCAACGAGTATGCCGATCTCTCCGAGACCTGCCTGTACTACATCGGCGGCATCATCAAGCACGCCAAGTCGCTGAACGCCTTCACCAACCCGCTGACCAACTCCTACAAGCGTCTGGTCCCGGGCTATGAGGCTCCGGTGCTGCTGGCCTACTCGGCCCGCAATCGTTCGGCGTCCTGCCGCATTCCGTTCGCGACCTCGCCCAAGGCGAAGCGCGTCGAAGTCCGCTTCCCGGATCCGGGCGCGAACCCCTACCTCGCTTTCGCGGCGATGCTGATGGCCGGCCTCGACGGCATCAAGAACAAGATCCATCCGGGCGCCGCGATGGACAAGAACCTCTACGACCTGCCGCCGAAGGAACTGAAGAAGATCCCGACGGTCTGCGCGTCGCTGCGCGAGGCTCTCGTGTCGCTCGAGAAGGACCACGCCTACCTGCTCGAAGGCGGCGTCTTCACGAAGTCGATGATCGAGGCCTATATCGAGCTCAAGATGGAAGAAGTCATCCGCTTCGAGCACACCCCGCATCCGGTCGAATTCGACATGTACTACTCGGTCTGACCGGGTCGGATACAGGATCCACGGGGCGCCTTCGGGCGCCCCGTTTCATTTCAGCGCCCATCAGCGCCCCATGCGCCAGGAGACACCATGACCACGGCCAGCGCGCCCGATTTTCCGCACCAGACGACCATTCCCGTCATCCGCACGATCGCGATGCCGCACGACACCAATCCGTCGGGAGACATCTTCGGCGGATGGCTGATGTCGCAGATGGACCTGGGAGCCAGCACGATCGCCACCCGCCGCGCGCGCGGCCGCACCGTCACGGCCGCCGTCGACGGCATGTCGTTCCTGAGCCCGGTCTTCGTCGGCGACGAAGTGACGATTTACGGCAAGGTGATCTCTACCGGGCGCACGTCGATCCGGGTGTTCGTCGAGACTTGGCGACGCAACCGGCAGACCGACGAGGTCAACAAGGTGACCGAGGCGACCTTCACCTTCGTCTCGATCGATGGCGACCGGAAGCCGCGCCCGCTGCCGCCCGAGGAAAGATAGAGGCGCTTTCGCCGCGACGGGCCATCTCCTTCTTCGGAGTTGGCCATCACAGAACAAGAAAGCCATTCGTTCAGCCTGGGTCCGGCGCCCCGGCGAAGGCCGGGGCCCATAAACACAGGCCACGCAAACGGTGGCACAGTCTTCTGGCCCGGAGCCTGAGGTCCTGGATCCAGGCCTTCGCCGGGATGACGGCCAGCGAAACGCATCGAGCCGCGCTGGCCGTATGACGCCCTCTTCTCTTCCTACACGTCGCGGAAGCGCGCCACCGGCGAGCCCGCGACGGGTGAGCGGCCGATGAAGACGGAGCCGGTCAGTGGCCAGCGCGCCAGCTGCTCCTCGGTGCGGCCGTCGCGCAGGCTGGTCAGAAACAGGGTCTTCATGTCCGGGCCGCCAAAGGCCGGCATGGTCGGCGCCGCCGCTGGCACGTCGTAGCTCGCCAGCAGTTCGCCCTCGGGCGAGAAGCGGTTCAGCTTGGCACCGGAAACGCCGGCACTCCAGTAGCAGCCTTCCACATCGGTGGCGCCGCCATCCGGCCGGCCGATCGTGTCGTCGAGCACGGCGATGCGCTTGCGGTCGCTGATCGCGCCGGTTTCGGGATCGAACGCCCAGCGGTCGATCCAGGGGCCGCGCGAATCGGAATGGAACATGGTGCGGCCGTCCGGTCCGAAGGCGAGTCCGTTCGACACCATCAGGCCGTCGATCTTGCGCTCGACATGGCCCTTCGCATCGACGCGATAGAGCGCGCCGATCGGCTGGCGGTCGGGACGCTCGTCCATCGTGCCGACCCAGAAGCAGCCGTCCGGCCCGACCTTGCCGTCATTCAGGCGGGTCTCCGGAATATCGGCCTCGATCTCGGCCAGGGTCTGGCTCTCGCCCGTCTCCGGATCGAACAGCACGACGCTGTCGCGCAGCGCGACGACGAAGCGTCCGGTCTCGGTCAGGCCGAACGAACCGACGACGGTGGGAAAGCGCCAGACCTGCGTCTCGCCGGTCGAGAGGCTGACCGCATGAATCGCTTTGTCGGGGATGTCGCAATAGAGCAGCCGGTTGCCGCGGTCGTCGTAGACGGCGCTCTCCGCCAGCTTGTGCAGGGTGGGAACGAGCGGGCGAAGGTCCAGATCCGTCATCAAAGACTCCTGAGATTGGCGGGGCGCAACCATGGCATGCCCGCCCCGCCGCGTCGACCGCCAGCGAGCCCCACCGCGCCTGCGATGCACGGCAGAGCTGTCAGCTCGCCTGGCAATCGGTCGCCCGAAACAGGCCGGGTTGTCATTTATCGTGGCCGAGTGGAGCGAAAAGATGTAATATGCGATTACAAGTTGATGGAGGTCCCGATGAAATCCGATGCCGTCACCCCCGCCGATCTCGCCCGCTCCGTCCTTTCCGTGCCGCCACTGCCCCGCGGCGCGGACGGCGCCCTGCTCGAAGGCGAGACGCGGCGCCTCGTCGACTGGCTGCGCGCCGGCGGCGTCACGACCTACATGTTCGGCGGCAATGCCAACCTCTACAACATGGGGGTCCGCGAGTTCGGGGCGCTGCTCGACCTGCTGGAGCGGATCGCGCCCGCCGATGGCTGGATGGTTCCCTCGGTCGGCGCCGACTACGGCAAAGCCTGCGACCAGGTCGACCTGCTGCGCGAGCGCGCCTTCCCGACGGCCATGCTGCTGCCCCTCACCTTCCCGGCCACGCCCGCCGGCGTCGCGACCGGACTTCGCAAGCTCGCCGACCGCTACGGCAAGCCGCTGATCGCCTATGTGAAGAACGAGGGTTATATCGAGGCGCGCGACCTCGCGGCGCTGATGGCCGACGGCGCAGTCTGCACGGTGAAATATGCCGTCGTGCGCAAGGATCCGGCCGAGGACCCGCTGCTCTCCGCCCTGCTCAACGCGACCGGATCGGGCGAGCGCATCATCAGCGGCATCGGCGAACGCCCGGTGATCGACCATGTCACGCGCTTCGGCCTCAACGCCTTCACCTCCGGCTCGGTCTGCATCGCGCCGCATCTTTCGATGGCGATCCTGAAGGCGCTGAAGCGCGGCGATACGGCCCAGGCCGCGACGCTCCGGGAGCAGTTCATCCCGCTCGAGGACCTGCGCGACCGCCATTCGCCGATCCGCGTCCTGCATGCCGCAGTCGCCGAGGCCGGCATCGCTGAGACGGGGCCGATGGCCGAGTTCCTCAGCAATCTCGACGATCCGGCGGTTCTCGCCTCTATCCGCGCCGCCGCCACCGCGCTGCGCGCCCGGAGCCTTGAGCATGGCAAGCCGGCCAACGTAGGCTGAACCGACGAGCCAACGTGGAGGGCCACGCCATGTCGCTCAATCGCGCCCTGCTGACGGGCGCCGCCGGCCATCTCGGCCGCGAGCTGCGCCAGCGGCTCGCCGGGCGGTTTCCCATCCTCCGCCTTTCCGACTTGGCCGAGATGGCCCCCGCCGGCCCCGGCGAGGAGGTGGTGCGCTGCGACCTGTCCGACGCCGCCGCCGTGACGGAACTCTGTCGCGGCGTCGACGCCATCCTGCATTTCGGCGGCCGATCGAACGAGGACGACTGGGACACGATCCTGTCGGCCAACATCGTCGGCGCCGTCAATCTCTGGGAGGCGGCCCGGCAGGCCGGGGTGAAACGCATCGTCTTCGCCAGCTCCAACCATGTGATCGGCCTCTATCGCCGCGACACCCGGATCGACCACCGCGCCCCGGCCGCGCCCGACAGCCGCTACGGGCTGTCCAAGGCGTTCGGCGAGGACCTCGCCGCCCTGCACGCCTACAAGCACGGCATCAAGGCGCTCTGCATCCGCATCGGCTCCTCCTTCGCGGAGCCGGCCGATGCCCGCCAGCTTTCGACCTGGATGTCGTTCGCCGACCTCGTCCGGATGATCGATGTCGGCCTCGAGGCCGACTATGTCTTCGAGATCGTCTATGGCGTCTCCGACAATTCGGCGAGCTGGTGGGACAACTCCAACGCCGCGCGGCTCGGCTACCGTCCCGCCGACAGCGCCGATCGCTTCTCCGCCACGCTCGCCGGCAAGAAGACCGAGGACCGCCTCACCGAGCGGACCCAGGGCGGCGTCTTCGCCAGTCACGAGTTCGACGGCGATCCCGACGCCCTGCCCTAGTCGGCGCCTGCCGGCAGGAAGCTGCCCGGAGCGTTACTCCGGGTTGCATCCAAAATCGCACACGACCCACAACAGACCATGCTGCATTGCAGCAAGTCAAAATACTCCGAATTTTTAAGCATTTAGTATTTTTGCGCTGCAGCACGCCAAAGGCGACAACTAGACTTTGATGTAAAATGATGAGGTGCGGCCCTCAATTTAGGAGGCACTGCGTCATGCCGCCGTTGCGGCCCCTCTTGACCTTGCCTATGCTGCGGCCATCTCGGACAGACGCTGGACGTCCCCGAGTTGGCTATTGGGGAGGATAGTTATGAAGAAGATTCTGAAGACGCTCGCGCTGGGCGCATCCGTCTCGCTGATCGCCACGGCGGCCTACGCCCAGGGCGGCGGCTCGCTCGGCAAGGCCGTCGGCGGTTATTCGTTCGAGGACGCGGCCAAGGAAGCGGCGACGACCAAGGATTTCCATTCCAAGGACGGCAAGCTGACCTTCGCCATCGTCACCCACACCGCCGGCAACGGCTTCTTCGACCCCACCTATGTGGGCGCGCAGGTGGCGGCCGACGCGTTCGGCATCAACCTGATCAAGCTCGGCTCCGAGGCACCGGTCGACGACATCCCGCGCGAAATCGAGATCCTGAACCAGGTCATCAACGATCCGACGATCGACGGCCTGATCATGACGACGCCGCAGTCGGGCGCCTATGACGACATCGTCAAGAAGGCCTTCGCCAACGGCATCCCGGTCGCGACCACCAACTCGTTCGACCCGGCGATCGCCAACCGCTCGCAGATCAGCCACACCGGCCAGCTGTCGTCGGCCGCGGCGATCGGCGGCGAGGCGCTCGCCAAGTGCATCCTCGATTCGGGCGCCAAGGGCGGCTCGATCATCTTCCCGTCGACGACCACGCTCGGCAACGAGGAAGTGAACCGCCGCGTCACCGCCGCCTTCGAAGCCGCCGTCAAGGCGCTGAACGCCGCCGGCCGCCTGAACGACTTCAAGGTCGACGCCGGCCCGGAGAACATCGGCATCGACGTCAACAAGGACGACATCGTCAACTCGGTCGTGTCGCTGATCGAATCGCGCGGCGACGTCGTCGGCGCCTTCGCCGCCAACGGCTTCGTCACCCCGGCGCTCGGCGACGCGGTGGCCCAGCTCAAGATGAACGGCAAGGTCTGCGCCTTCGGCTTCGACCTCGGCCCGAAGCAGCAGGAACAGATTCGCACCGGCGCGCTGACCGGCTCGCTCGGCCAGCAGCCGTTCCTGCAGGGCTTCTGGCCCGTCGCGCAGCTCTACCTCCAGATCGACCGCGGCGTCTCCGCCGCCAATCTCGACACGAGCGCCCAGCTCGTGACGAAGGACACAGTCGACCTGGTCGGCAAGCGCTTCGAGAACTGAGGCAACAAAGGGAGGCGTCCGGCATGCCGGGCGCCTCCTGGCCCTGAAGCGATGCCTGCCCAGCCGAGGCGAGACCGGCTGCCGTTCCGCTCCGACGAACGGCGGCGTGGTCGCAACGCCCCGTCAGCCCGGCATCTTGTCCGGTCCGAGCCTCGGCGACCCCGCCGGCAGAGCGGCCGAGCGCCGCGATCCTCCTGTATCCAGCAGAGCGCCCTGCACCCATGACTTCCACCACCCTTGCCCCGCCCCGCAGACGCCTGCCTCTCGAAATGATCGGAGGCTGGGAAGTCGGCCTGCTGATCTTCATGGTGCTGCTCTACATCGCGGGCGTCTTCATCAATCCGAAGTTCTTCGGCCAGACCGACGCGATCTCCGCGATCCTGCGCGACACGGCGCGTTATGGCGTCATGGCGGCCGGGATGACCTTCGTCATCATCAACAAGGACCTCGACCTTTCGGTCGGCTCGACCTTCGGCCTGGTCGCCACCGTTTTCTCGCTGGCCTTCTCGACGTCCTACTACGATCTCGGCATCGTGCCGTCCTTGGTCGCGGCCATCGCCGTCGGCCTCGGCGTCGGCCTGGTCAACGGCTATTTCGTCACCCATCTGCGGGTGCCGTCCTTCATCACGACGCTGACCATGCTGTTCATCGGCCGCGGCTTCGTGCTGGGGCTGACCGGCGGCAAAACGGTCTCCTACAGCGAGAAGGCGGCGACGGCGCCCTGGTTCTTCCAGATCGGCGAAACCAACGCGTTCGGCTTCAACAACCAGATCCTGATCTTCGCGCTGGTCACCATCGTCGGCATGTTCGTGCTCGCCAAGACGCGCTGGGGCTACGAGACCTACGCGACTGGCGGCAACGAGCTGGCGGCAACCTATTCCGGCATCCCGACCAACCGCGTGCGGATGCGCGCCTATGTCCTGTCCGCTCTCGCCGCCACGCTGGCCGGCCTGATGAGCGTCGCCCAGGACAAGGGCATCACCTCGCAATACGGCCAGGGCGCCGAGCTCATCGTCATCGCGGCCGTCATCGTCGGTGGCGCCTCGATCCTCGGTGGCCGCGGCCGCCTGCTCGGCGGCGCGCTCGGCGCCATCCTCGTCACGCTGATCGACAAGGTGCTGCGCGAAGGCATCCCGATGACGCGCATCGTCAAGGTCGGCGACGTCGAGATGCAGGTGCAGGGCATGGCGCAGCTGCCGCCCGGCGCCGTGCCGGCCTTCCTCGGCCTGATCCTGCTGATCTCGGTGCTGATCGAGCCCTGGATCATCCGCCGCAACGTCTTCCCGCGCCTCTGGGCCCGCCTGCGCGGCAAGCCCCTGCCGCCGATCATCGAAATGGGCGGCGTCGCCATCGAGGGCGCGCAGACCAAGGGTTCGACCTCCTCCGACCGCTCGATGAAGGCACGCGGCCCGATCGGCCACTTCCTCGCCCGGCGCGACGCGGCGGCGATCATCCTCGCCGTCGTGCTCTGGTGCGTCGGCCTCTATCTGCGGCCCGATTTCTGGGGCTCGCTCGACAACAGCTTCAACCTGATGCTGTCCTTCACCGAGGTCGGCCTGCTGTCGATCGGCATGACCTATGTCATCGCCAATGCCGACATCGACCTTTCGGTCGGCTCGGTGCTGGCGCTGTCGGCGGCGACCTGCGCCTTCCTGATGAAGCAGATGGGCTTCGATCCCTGGGCGGCGGCGTTCATCGCGCTCCTGGCCGGCGCCGCAGCGGGCTTCATCAACGCGCTGCTGACGGTGAGCTTCGGCCTGCCCGCCTTCGTCGCCACGCTCGGCATGTTCTACATGGCGCGCGGCGTCGGCGCCTGGCTGACGGCCGGCCGCCAGCTTTCGGCCTTCCCGGAGGGCTTCAACCTGATCGGCCGCAAGCTGATTGACGCGCTGACCTATTTCGGCATGGCGCCGACGCCGGGCACGCTGCTCTACGACATCGCCGCCGCGATCAGCGTGCAGACCATTTTCATGGTCATCGTCGCGGTGATCGCCGGCGTTATCCTTGCGCGCACCCCGTTCGGCCAGATGGTCTACGCCACTGGCGGCAACCGCCGCGCGGCCGACTATGCCGGCATCAACACGGCGCGGGTACGCGCGATCAGCCTGGTGTTCTCGGCGCTCTGTGCCGCCTTCGCCGGCGTGATCTATGTCGCCTTCCTGCGCTCGTTCAATCCGTCGGCCGGCCAGCTGCGCGAGCTCGACGCGATCGCCGCCGTCATCATCGGCGGCGGCTCGATCTTCGGCGGCTACGGGACGGTGCTCGGGGCGCTGGCCGGCGCGGCGGTGATCGCGCTGATCCGCTCGCTGCTGTCGCTGCAGCTGATCCTCGGCAACGGCCAGTCCTTCGTCATGCCGCAGCACTGGGTCAACGTCTTCATCGGCCTGATCCTGATCATCGCGGTGGTCGGCGACATCTGGTTCCGGCAGGGCGACCTGCTCGGCGCGATACGACGCCGCTTCTCCCGCAAATCCGGGGCCAGCCCCGAAACAGCTCACGTCTGAGAAACGCCCATGTCGGAAAACAAAGCCGCTCCCCTGATCGAGATGCGCCACATCTCCAAGGCCTTCGGCCCCGTGCAGGCGCTGAAGGACATCAACCTGACGCTCGGCGAGGGCGAGATCCTCGGCCTTGTCGGCGACAACTCGGCCGGCAAGTCGACCCTGATGAAGGTGATGACCGGCGCCTACCACCGCGACTCCGGCGACGTCCTCGTCGCCGGCAAGCCGACCCACTTCAAGAACCCGCACGAAAGCCGCGACGAGGGGATCGAGATGATCTACCAGGACTTCGCGTTGTGCGGGAACATGGACATCGCCCAGAACATCTTCCTCGGCCGCTGGCCGAAGAAGGGGCTCTTCGTCGACCGCAACCGCATGTATGCCGAGGCCGACCAGGTGCTGAAGCGGCTCAAGGTCGACGTGAATTCCGTGTTCCAGAAGGTCGAGAGCCTGTCGGGCGGCCGCCAGCAATCCGTCGCCATCGCCCGCGCCATCTCGTTCAATCCGCGCGTCGTCGTGCTCGACGAACCGACGGCCAATCTCTCCGTGATGGCGACCGAGCGGCTGCTCGAGACGATGGCCGAGCTGAAGCGGCAGGGCGTGGCGCAGATCATCATCTCCCACCGGCTGACCGACATCTTCGAGGTCGGCGACCGGATCATGGTGATGAAGCGCGGCCAGAATGTCGGCGACCGCTACATCAAGCACACCACCGAGCAGGAAGTGCTCGAGCTGATCGTATCGGGAACCCCGGAGACGGCGCTGACCGCCGACCAGGCCCTGGCGGCGCGCGCCGCCTGAATGAGGCGCCGCCCGGCGGTCACGGCGGGCGGCGACGCGATCGTGCAAAATCTTGCCCGTGCGGGCGCGTGAGGCTCGGGTTTCCGTTCACGTCGTGTCGAATTTGAGCAACATGTGCCTGATTCCTCGTCAGGATCGAACAGAAGGGCAGCCCTCGGCCCGGGCGCTTCCCTTGCAAAACCGCGCGGTCAGGGGCATCTCTCGGCGGTCCGCCCCCCGAAGACGAAAGCCTGTCCATGACCGATCAGGGCTCCCATCACCGCGCGCCGCCCGCGGCCTCCGTTCCGATTTATGACGACGCCTTCGAGCTGCAGTTCTCCCCCAACATGCTGGCCAAGCTGGAGACCCGGCGCTCGGTCCCCATGCGCGCCTTCGATCCCGCCCCGATTCCGCCGGATCACCTCAGCCACATCCTGACGATCGCCGCGCGGTCGCCCGACCACGGCCGTCTCGCGCCCTGGCGCTTCATCGTCATCGAGGGCGATGCCCGGCGCGTCAGCGGCGAGCGCTTCGACGCGCTCTATGCCTCGCGCAATCCCGACCGCGATCCCGCCAAGGGAACGATGTGGACGCACTACATGATGCGTTCCCCGGTCACGGTGATCGTCGTCAGCCGCCCCGACTTGACGTCGAAGATCCCGGAATGGGACCAGGTTCTCGGCGCCGGCGCCGTCGGCATGACGCTGATCCACGCCGCGTCCGCCTATGGCTATGCCACGCAATGGCTGCTGAAATGGCCCGGCCGCGATCCCGAGGCCGCCGCCCTGCTCGGCGTGCAGCCGGACGAACGCGTCGCCGGCTTCATCCATCTCGGCCGCCAGACCGAGCGCCCGGCCGATCGGCTCCGCCCCAACCTCTCGGACGTCGTCACGCACTGGGCTGGTTGACCGGCTCCCCGGCCGGCACGGCCGCCTGCTGTGCCAGCCGCATCTCGCGCCGGAAGGTATAGACGCCGGTCGCGACGACGATCACCGTGCCGGTCAGCGTCAGCGCGTCCGGCACGTCGCCCCAGACCAGATAGCCGATGATGACGGCGAAGATGATGCCGGCGTATCGGAACGGCGCCACCACCGCCATGGCGCCGAGACGCATGGCGAGGATCGACGTGCCATAGCCGCAAAGCAGCAGCACGGCGGCGGCGGCGAGAAGCGACCACTGCCGCAGATCCGGCCACGCCCACTCCTCCACCACCGACAGGCTGCCGCCCGCCAGCGTGACGGCCAGGGCCGTCACGGCGATGACGAGCAGCGTCGAGGTGCCCGGATTGAACTCGCGCGTGACCAGGTCGCGCAGCGTGATGAAGGCCATCGAGGCCAGCGCCGCCAGCGAGAAGACGTCGAAGCCCGACAGGCTTGGCCGCATGATCAGCATCACGCCGAAGAAGCCGATGGCGACCGCCAGCCAGCGCCGCCAGCCGACCGGCTCGGCCAGGAAGATCGCGGCGGCCGCGGTGGTCATCAGCGGCACGATCTGCCCGATCGCCGTCACATTGGCGATCGGCATATTGAACAGCGCATAGAGATAGAGCAGCGTCGCGCCGATCTCGCCGACGGTCCGCCACGCGACCAGCCCGTTGCAGACGGAGCGCCAGTTCCGATAGGCGCCCGTCGCCAGTACCACGCCCAGGATCACGACAAAGGCAAAGGCGCCGCGAATGAACAGGATCTGCCCCGTCGGCAGGCCCTCGCTTGCCAGCTTGATCCAGGTGTCGTTGATGATGAAGGCGAGATTCGAAAGCACCATCATGATGATGCCGCGGGACTTGTCGGCCAGAGCGGGCATGGGACTTCAGGCGATGCGCGGCAGCACGGCGCCGCAGATGATCCGGGTCGAGGCGGGTCGGCTCCGACGCCTAAAGATTGGCCAATAAGCTCCGGCGAAGCAACCGCGCAGGGGCCGTTTCACTCGATCAATACATGCGGATGAAGAAAAACTGCGCCGCCCGACTGTAAACGCCGTGCTGCAGCGCAGCAAAGCCATCCGGATCACTAGGAGGATCAGCCGCCGGTCATGCTCATGTGGCGGCCGACCGCCGGGCGGCGATGCTCGCGATCGATGATGAAATCATGGCCCTTGGGCTTCCGGCCGATCGCCTCGTCGATGGCAGCGGAAAGCAGCGTGTCCTGCTCGGAGGCCCGCAGCGGCGCCCGGAGATCGGTCGCGTCTTCCTGGCCAAGGCACATGAACAGCGTACCGGTGCAGGTGACGCGGACGCGGTTGCAGGTCTCGCAGAAATTATGCGTGAGCGGGGTGATGAAGCCGATGCGCCCCCCCGTCTCGGCGACCTCGACATAGCGGGCGGGACCGCCGGTCTTGTAGGGGATGTCGCGCAGCGTCCAGTTCTGCTCCAGCCGGTCGCGCACGGTCGACAGCGGCAGGTACTGCTCCGTCCGGTCGACGTCGACCTCGCCGAGCGGCATCGTCTCGATCAGGGTCAGGTCCATGCCGCGACCATGCGCGAAACGGAGCAGGTCGTCGATCTCGTGCTCGTTGACGTCCTTGAGCGCCACGGCGTTGATCTTGATCTTCAGCCCCGCCGCCTGCGCCGCGTCGAGGCCGACCATCACCTTGTCGAGATCGCCCCAGCGCGTGATCGCCCGGAACCGCGCCGGATCGAGCGTATCCATCGAGACGTTGATGCGACGAACCCCAGCCTCCACCAGCTCCGTGGCGAAACGCGCCAGCTGCGAGCCATTGGTGGTCAGCGTCAGTTCATCGAGCCGGCCGGCGTCGATGTGCCGGCCCAGCGAGCGGATCAGCGACAGGATGTTGCGCCGGACAAGCGGCTCGCCGCCGGTAAGCCGCAGGCGGCGCACGCCCTTGGCAATGAAGACGCTGCAGAGCCGGTCCAGTTCCTCGAGCGACAGCACATCCCGCTTCGGCAGGAACGTCATGTCCTCGGCCATGCAATAGACGCAGCGGAAATCGCAGCGATCGGTCACCGAGACGCGAAGATAGTTGATCGTCCGGCCGAACGGGTCGACCATCGCCTTGGCATCGGCCGAAATCGGCACGATCTCGTTCATGCACAGTCCTCCGACCGTCCGAAAGGATCCACGGACGACCATCTCTGTTATGTAGACGAGAAGCCGCTTCGATTCAAAGGCCGGCCGGCGCGAACCGCACGAGGCCAGCGCCGGAACCAGGGCCGCAGCGCCGCCGGAGACCGCCCATGACGACCACCTCACCCTCCCCCGCAGCCACCGGAGCCGCGCCCTGGCCGACTGAGATTCGCCTCTCGCCCGACAAGCGCACGCTGACCGTCGTCTTCGACAATGGCGCGCGCTATGCGCTGCCGGCGGAGTTCCTGCGCGTCACCAGCCCCTCTGCCGAGGTTCAGGGCCACAGCAAAGCCCAAAAGCAGACCGTGCCCGGCAAGATCGACGTGGCGATCGCCACGATCAGTCCCGTTGGAAACTATGCCGTCCGGCTCGGCTTCGACGACGGCCACGATACCGGCCTGTTCACCTGGACCTATCTGGCGGAGCTCGGCCGCGACCACGACAAGCTCTGGGCCGCCTATCTGGCCGAGCTGCAGGAAAAGGGCTTCTCCCGCAACCGAAGATAGGTAATCGTCGTCTGCGGCCTTGATGAACCAAGGCGCCGCGACCACGTTGATTCATAGCCGCTGCAGGAGACGAAAGATGGCTGATCCCAAAGTCCTGATCGAACTCGACGAACGCATCAACGCCATCCGCGAGGCGATGCGCACGCTGACGGAGCAGGCGGCAGCCGTCTCCGGCGCCGCCAGCGAAGCTCGCATGGCGGACCGGATCGCCGATCTCGAGCAGCAGCTGGCAACCCTGCAGAACGAGCGCGACGCGCTCTCCTGAGCGCCCCGCGGCGTTTCACCCCTCTCCGGCCGAAACGCGACGCCAGGCGTCGCGAATGGCCGCAACGGCGATCGCAGCATCCTCCTCCGTGGTGCCGCCACCGATCACCGAAAGCCGCAGAACCCAGGCGCCGCGCCATTGCGCGCCGCCGGCAAAAATCCGGCCGTCGCGCTGGAGCGCGGCAATCGTGGCGCGCGTCAGGGCGTCGCCCTCTTCCGGGGATCGATCCGCGCCGAAGCGCAGGATCACCTGGTTCAGCACCACGTCGTTGACAATCGTGACGCCGGGCTCGCCCCGGAGCGCGTCGGCCATGCCGCGCGCGAGCCGGCAGTGCCGGGCTACCATCTCGGCGATGCCCGCGCGGCCGAAATGACGCAGCATCGCCCAGGTGGCGAAGCCGCGCGCCCGCCGCGACAATTCCGGCACATAATGCGAGGGATCGCGCTCGCCTTCCGCCGTGGTCGGCAGGTAGCTCGCCGCGATCGTCATCGCCCGCCGGTGCGATTCGGCGTCGCGCACGATGGCGTAACCGCAGTCATAGGGCGTCTGCAGCCATTTGTGTCCGTCGGTCGCCCAGGAATCGGCTCCCTCGATCCCCGCCGCCAGGCCGGCACGCTCCGGACAGGCGCGGGCCCAGAGGCCGAAGGCGCCGTCGACATGCACCCAGGCGTTCGGATGACGCCGGGCCGCCGCGAGGATGGCGGGATGCGGATCGAACGCGCCGGTGTTGATCTGCCCGGCCTGGGTGATGACGATGACCGCCGGGTCGCCGGCTGCCGACGCCATCGCCGCCTCGAACGCCTCCGGCAGCATCGCCCCCTGCCCGTCGACCGCGACCCTGGTGACGCGCGCCTGGCCGAGGCCGAGATATTGGAGGGCCGAGAACACGGTGCTGTGGGCCTCTTCGCCGATCAGCACGCGGATCGGCGGCGCGCCGAACAGGCCATCCGCCTCGACGTCCCAGCCCAGCCGACGCAGGACCTCGCCGCGCGCGGCGGCCAGCGCCACGAAATTGGCGACCGTCGCGCCCGTCACGAAGCCGACCGAGGCCGTCGCGGGCAGGTCGAGCAGGTCCAGCAGCCATCGCGCGGCCACCGCCTCGCACGCCGCCGCCGCCGGCGCGGCGGTATGGTTGCCGGCGTTCTGCCCCCAGGCGGCGGTCATCCAGTCGGCGGCGACGCCGACGGGATGCGAACTGCCGATCACCCAGCCGAAGAATCGCGTGCCGGCCGACGCATGGAGGCCGGGCGTCGCGCGGGTGACGAGCTCGTCGAGGATGGCGCCGGCCTCCGCGCCCGCCTCCGGCACCGGCCCGGCGAACGCCGCGACAGCGTCGGCATAGCTCTGCACGGGGCGCTGAATCCGGCCGGCGAGCCCCTCGCGGAAGGCCGTCGCATGCGCCGCAGCCCTGGCGAAGACGTCATAGTCCGACATGGTCATACCCCTTCCCGCGAACGCCGCTCCGGATCGTCACGATAGCGCGGAATCCCGGCACCAACGAGCCCGGCAGGATGGCCGCCATCCGGCAGGAACGGCCCGCCACGCGGCGAACCACGCGAAATGGTTCTTTTTCGGGAGGCTCGCGTGACGCTGGCGGACGCGCCCGGCCGCAACGCGTCGGCGCGCCTGCCACCACGGACTTCGCCATCACCGCCTCGGCATCGCCGCCCCGGCACGACACGCTCCGTGTGGAAAAGGAGCGCCGGGGCACAAATCAACTTGTCACCTGCTGTTTGTCCCGGTAACACCAGCGGCGGAGAGGTGGCCGAGTGGCCGAAGGCGCTCCCCTGCTAAGGGAGTAGACGGCTTAAAACCGTCTCGAGGGTTCGAATCCCTTCCTCTCCGCCATTCTCCTTGAAATGCAGTCCGTTCCCCGACGCCCGATGTTGCGGCGAGCTGGTCATGCCTGGCCCCTGGAAGATTCCACCGCGCCGATCCCGATCGGGCGTCGGGCGGGTTACAGGCGCCGGTTCGATCCGGCTCGGCCGGCGCGCATTCCGGCCCGCGGGCCGCGGCTTGTGCAAGTCCCAAGAAGCCCTATGGTGGACTGATCGTAGAAAGCCGTCGCCAAACAACCATGGCGCCTTCCTGCCGCGCCCGGGACGCATGAAAGAAAATGGCCAACAAGCACGATGCCGGTGCGACGCGGCGCTCGTCGCACGGATCGCGGCCCGGGCCTTCCGATTGGCCGCTCCCCTTCCTGCAAGGCGGCGGCGAGATGGGAAAGGCGGTCCGCGCCCTGGACTGGGACCGCACGCCGCTCGGGCCGCCGACGCTGTGGCCGCAATCGTTGCGCACCGTCGTGGCGCTGGTTCTCGCCTCCCCGTTCCCCAAATGCCTGGTCTGGGGACCGGAGATGATCGCGATCTACAACGACGCCTTCGTGCCGATCCTCGGCAAGAAGCAGATCGGAATCGGCAGCTCGTTCCGTGACATGTGGAGTGAAGCCTGGCGGACGATCGGACCGATCGTCGACAAGGCCTTCAGCGGAGAGGCGACGTTCATCGAGGACTTCCCGCTCGTCGTCAACCGCTACGGCTATCCGGAGCAGACCTACTTCACCTTCGCCTACACGCCCTTGCTCGACGAGTTCGGCGAGGTCGCGGGCTTCATGGACACCGTCATCGAGACCACGTCCAAGGTCGAGGCCGAGACCCGGCTCCGCGTCCTGAACGCCGAGCTCGGGCATCGCATGAAGAACACGCAGGCGATCGTCCAGGCGATCGCCCGCCAGACCCTGCGCGGCCAGGCCGACGACGCGGCGCTGGCCGCCTTCACGCAGCGCCTGATGGCGCTGAGCTCGGCGCACGAGATCCTGCTTCGGCAGAGCTGGGAGGCGGCGCCCCTGCATAACGTCGTGGAGGCGGCCTTAAAGCACAACGCCGCTCCGGACCGCTTCCAGGTCGAGGGACCCGATCTCACCATCGGGCCCAAGGCCGTGATCTCGGTATCGCTGATGCTGCACGAAATGGTCACCAACGCGGTGAAGCACGGCGCGCTCTCGGTGGAGACCGGCCGCGTCGAGATCCGCTGGACCATCGAAGGCGACGCCGAGAACGCGACCCTGCACATGCGCTGGATCGAGCGGGGCGGACCGCCGGCGCAAAGGCCGACCCGTCACGGCTTCGGCTCACGCCTGATCAATGGCGGATTGACCGGCGCCGGCCGGGCACGGCTCCAGTTCCTGCCGACCGGGCTCGAGGGGCATTTCGAGGCCCCGGTCAACTGGATCAGCGCCGGCGAACGCGGCGGCGGCCTCTAGTCAGCCGGATCGGGCGCCGGCCGCCCCATCGCCGGCCGCGGCATGAGGGCCACGACGGGCAGTTCGCAAGCCTGGCGGGCCTTCCGGTGTCGGGACCTCGGTCACGGCGATCGGGCGGCCTGCAGGTCCGGCTTGAAGACGGACCGGAAGATCGGGATCAGTTGGGCCCCGCCCCGCTCGCTGAGATGATCGTCGTCGTAGTAGATCGGACGCCCGTCGACATCGCCCCAGCAGCGGCCATCGCGACAGAGATACGGCAGTGGGTCGAGAATCTTGACGCCGCAACGCGCCGCCGCCTCGTCCTGCGCCGACCAGACAAAGGCGTTCCGCTTGCGGTATTCCTCCATGGAGATCGAGACGCGCTCCGCCTGCCCGGCCCGCAGCGTCAACCCCATATGCTTCGGCACGTCGCGCGGCATCTCGGGGATCGGGCGGAGGTAGTAGACGGGACGATGCCGCGCGAAGGTGCAGGCCGTATCCAGCATGGCCTCGCGGATCTCGGCAAAATAGTCGTCCGACCGCGTGGCGAAATCAGTCTTGGCCAGAAAGAAGGGCGCCCCATTCACGGCCGAAGGCTCACCCGGATCCGTCGTCGAGCTGGTCCGATTGACGATGATCAGGGGCACCGGCGGCAGTTTGCGGCCCTTCTCCAACGCCAGATCGACGAAATCCCCGCAATGGTCCGGCTGCCCGTCACGGCGATGCAGCCCGGCGATGGTCGAACACCCGGAGCGCGTCCAGTCGAGGACATGCAGTTCCGTGTCCGGCAGCGCCTTCTCGACCGATCGGATGACTGCGCCCGCATGGCTGTCGCCGATGACGATCGCCCCCAGCTTCGGGCCACCATAGGTACATTCCGGCACAGGACGCTGGTCGTTCGTCTGGCATTCGATGATCCGCGGATTGGTGTTCGAGCGCTCGCTGAACACCACCCTGACCTCTTCCGAGAAGCGCACGGGCACGCCACGCAGCTGCCGGATGATCTGCCCTGGGACGAAAACCATGAGCAGGACGATCGCAAGTGCCGCAAGCTCGCCACGCGGGCGAAGGTCGCGCAGCCCCTTGCGCGCCGGCTGCTCGATGAAGCGATAGGACAGCCAACCGCAGACCAGAGTGATGACCAATCCCGCGCCGACAGCCGCCGGCGCCCCCGCCAGCTGGTAGTAGTAAAGGCCCGTGACGATCGGCCAGTGCCAGAGATAGAGCGAATAGGAAATGCTGCCGATCCACTGCAGCGGACGCGGAGCCGTCAGCAGCGAGCCTTGCCGCGCCGCCAGCAGGACCATCACGGCCCCGGCGACGGGAACAACCGCCAGCGAACCGGGCCAGGGCGTGGTCGCATCGACGAGGAAGATGGCGCCGATGATCAGTGTGAAGCCCGCCAGTTCGAGCCCGCGAGCGAGCCGAGCGCTGCGCGCGAACACAGTGCCTGCGCAATAGGCCAACGCGCCGGCAAGCAACTCCCAGGCACGCGACGGCAGGCGGAAGAAGGCGTTCGCGGGAGACGCCAGCGTCTCGTGAAGGCTGTAGAGAAACGACGCGATCGCGATCAGCGCCAGCACTCCGGCGATCCACTTCACACCCGGCCGCAGGCGCCAGAAGATGAGCACGACCAGCGGGAACAGCAGATAGAACTGCCACTCCACGCCGAGCGACCAGGTGTGCAGCAGCGGCTTGTCGATCGAGGCGGCATCGAAATAGCCGGCCTCCTTCGCGAACCCGATATTGGAGCGGAACAGGATCGCGCGGTGCGCATGACGTCCAAGCTGTTCCAAGTCCTGCGGCGCCAGATGGAGCCAGCCCCAGGCGAGAACGGCGAAGCAGACAACCGCGAGCGCCGGGATGATCCTTCGCCCTCTGGCGAGATAGAACTCCAGCAGGAAGCGGCCCTGCGATTTCCAGCCCGGGTCGATCCGCGTCGCGCCGTTGACGACGATCCCCGCCATCAGGAAGCCGGAAATGACGAAGAAGACATCGACGCCGACGAAACCGCCGGAGAATCCCGCTATGTCGAAGTGATAGAGGATGACGGCCAGGACGGCCCAGGCGCGAAGGCCGTTGATGTCATACCGGAAGTCCGGCGCGGACGTTGCCGTCATGTCAGAATGAGCCTTCGTGGGGGGAACGTAGGTCCGCCGTCCTTGGTGGCAGGGCGAGAAGATCAGGCAGGACTATCGTCAGATCCCAGCAGCAACAAGCCTTCTGGCACGACGAGACACCCAACCGGATTCAACCGCGCGCGGCCGCGACGTCAGGCCCAGCCGATCAGCCGCCGCTGAAACAACGGAAGAAGGCGAATCAGATGGCGAGACGAGCCGGCAGCGCCGATCTGCCCTTGCATGGCGGCCATGTCCCGCGCTGGCTGTCCGATCGCATGACCAGGCTCGGCGCGGTGATCTCCGAGGCGATCGTGCAGGAATATGGCCGCGACGAGCTGCTGCGCCGCCTCGCCCATCCGTTCTGGTTCCAGTCCTTCGGCGCCGTGATGGGCATGGACTGGCACTCCTCGGGGATCACCACCAGCGTGCTCGGCGCGCTGAAGCGAGGGCTGACGCCGCTCTCCGGCGAGCTCGGCCTGCATGTCTGCGGCGGCAAGGGCCGCCACTCCCGCCTGACCCCGCAGGAACTGATCGGCATCGGCGAGCGGGTCGGCTTCGACGGCGATGCGCTCGCCAAGGCGAGCCGGCTGGTCGCCAAGGTCGACAGCGCCGCCATCCAGGACGGCTTCGATCTCTACCTGCACGGCTTCATCGTCGCCGATGACGGCAAGTGGACCGTGGTGCAGCAGGGCATGAACGACGAAAGCCGGCAGGCGCGGCGCTATCACTGGCTGTCCGAGGGACTGACCAGCTTCGTCGAGACGCCGCATGCCGCGATCGACGGCCCCCGGCAGGGCGAGATCGTCAACCTGACCGACAAGCGCGCCGTCGCCTCCCGGACCGGCCAACTCGACATCCTCGCAGATCTCGGGCCAACCAAGATCGCGCTGGAATTCGCGGCGCTGCGCGCCGAGGCGGAACCGCCGGCGGAGACGCTGCCGGTCGAGCAGCCGCTGCTGCCGCATCTCGTCATGCCGGCGCATCACGACGTCCGCTCCAGCGACGTCGTCACGCGGCGGCTGCATGGGGCGCTCGCGGCGGCGGCCGAGCGCGGCCCGGCCGATTTCGCCGATCTCCTGCTGGTGCCGGGCGTCGGCGCGCGCACCGTGCAGGCGCTCGCCATAGTGGCCGAAGTCGTGCACGGCGCGCCCTATCGCTTCAGCGACCCAGCCCGCTTCTCCTTCGCCCATGGCGGCAAGGACCGCCATCCCTTCCCGGTGCCGCTCCGCGTCTATGACCACACGATCCACGTCATGAACCGGGCCGTTCGCAAGGCGAAGCTCGGCGAGACCGAGGAAATGGAAGCGCTGAGGCGGCTCGACGCCGAGGCGCGGCGGCTGGAACGCTTCGCCACCGGCCCCAGCGTCGAGGAAATGATCGCCGACGAACGCGAGCGGTCGGCGAGTTATGCCGGCCGCAGCGTGTTCGGCTGGGAGTAGGACGACCGAGCGAGTCGCAGCTTCCCTTCCCCTCTGCCTGAGGGAGAGGTTTGCAGAGTATCGAATACCGGACCTGCAGAGCTCCGATCTCCATCATCCTGAGGGGCTTGCACAAGCAAGCCGTCTCGAAGGACGCACGGCAGCAGTGCATGGCTCCAAGGGTCGATGTCGCAACATGGTGCGTGCTTCGAGACGGCCCTTCGGGCCCCTCAGCATGTTGAGAGCGGTGTTGTGCGCTCCCCGCCAATCAGCCCCGAACCGAGAAATCCGCGACGATCAGGTCGTGGTCCGAGATCGCGCTCCCCGCCCCGTCCAGCGCCGGCACCGTGCGCGGGCTCGAAGCGTCGAGGCCGCGGGCAAAAAGCCAGTCGATCCGGCAGAAGGGCGGCAGCGGCGTCCCGTCCGGACGCGAGCGCTGAGTGTCGTCGCCCGTATTGGCCGCCTGCCATTCGAAGCCGGCCTCCGCCATCCGCGCGAAGAGCGGCTCCCGCTCCTCAGGTGCCGAAAGCCAGTCCTGCGGCACCAGCTCCAGCAGGTCGTTGGTATTGAGGTCCCCTCCGATCACCACCGGCATTCCGTCCCTGGCATGCGCCTCGACCACCGCGAGCAGCCGCTCGATCTGGCGCGCGCGGTCCTCGGTGTCGGACTTGCTTTCGAGATGCACGGAGACCGCGAGAACCGGCCCCTGCCCCGTCTCGACCGTGGCCATGATCGCCATCCGCCAGCCGAGCCGGCGCTGGTCGCCCTCGGCCTCCAGCCACCACACGGCACCATCGTCGAGGCGGATCAGCGCCGCGTCCCTCAGCGGCAGACGCGACAGCAGCGCATTGCCGTGGAAACCGACCGCGTTGGTCTCGTTCGCATGCCAGGCACGCTCGCGCGGATCGCCGAGCCCGAGTTCCAGGAACTCGACGCCATAGACGTAGCCCATGCCGAGCGCGGCGGCGAGTTCAGCGGTGGTGTGCCGGTTTCCCGACCGCGCCATGCCGACATCCGTCTCGGTCAACAGCAGGATGTCCGGCGCCACGCCGGCGACGAGTTCGACCGACTGGGCATGATATTTGAGCCGTTCGGCATTCCAGGCGGCGACACGCAGCGGTTGGCTCGCCGGCCTTGCATCGGCCAGCACCGGCGCGCGCAGCTCGACCGCATTGAACGCCGGCAGGTCGAGCGCCAGGCGGTCATGCTCGGATCGGGTCAACGCCGCCTGCATCGTCTCTGTCATGAAGGCGACCGCGGGCGCCGGCAGCTCCGGCACCGTCACCGTCACCAGCTCGGGCGACGGCGCGGAAATCTCGTTCGAGGACATCAGTTCACCCGATGATCAGGCCGCCACGGCGGCAGCATGGCGTGCGTTGAGGCGCGCGGCCAGCGCCCGGGCGCGATCGATCGACTCCTCCCGCTCGGCGTCGAAGCGCTCGCCGATTTCCATGATCAGCGCCGTGCCGGGCAGGACCTGGATGGTGTCGAACACCGCTTCCCACGGCAGATCGCCCCAGCCCAGCGGCAGATGCAGGTCGCCGATGCCGAGCGCGATCGCCTCGCTCTGGTGGTAGAAGTGGCTGATCGAATAGGGCCGGCCGAAATTGTCGTGCACATGCAGGTGCCCGGCCACCGGCCCCATCGCCGAGACCTCGGCGAGGAAGTCGCCACCGGTGCGCGTCGTCTCGATATAGGCATGACCGAAATCGATGGTCGCGACGAGATGGGGGTGGTTCAGTTCGCGGATGGTCGCCGCAACCTGGGACGGCTGCTGGCGGAACATGGCGTCGTCCATCGCGAAGATGTTTTCCAGCGCGACGCGGACGCCGTGCTTGCCGGCGGCGTCGGCGACCTCCGCCAGCGCGTCGCGCTGCATCGCCTCGTAGCCGGCGATGATGCGGGCCGGCGCCATCGGCGCATGGCCGCTGTGGTGGACGAGCACGTCGGCGCCGACCCGACCGCACAGTTCGATCATGGCGAGCGCGGCCGCCTTCTGGAACTCGAGATTCGGCGCGTCCATGAAGTTGGACAGGATCAGGCCGTGCACGCTGTAGCGCAGCGGGAACTTGGCGCAGATGTCGGCGAGGCGCTTGGCCCGTCCCTCCAGGACGCGGCCGCCGGCGATCAGGTCGTCGCCGCAGAGCGACAGCTCGGCCACGTCGGCGCCCAGCTCGACAATACGGGCCAACGACGCCTCGAGGCGGCGGAGGTCACCCTCGCCGGGCTCGGCGGTGAATCCGACATGGGTGATCAGGTCATGGGTCATGATGTTGCTTTCGCAGGGGGAGAAGTTCAGGCGGCGGGGTCGAGGGCGGCTTGCGGCGCGGCGAGATCGATGCGCCGGCCGTCGTCCTGGGCGAAGAGATGCACGTCGGCGGGATCGATCAGGATGCCGACCGGCTCGCCCGTGCCGGGCGCGACCGGATCGCTGATCGCGACCGCGAAGGACACGCCACCAAGATCGGTATGGACGACCCGGCCGGCGCCGAGTTCCTCGACAAAGTCGACCGTGGCGGGCAGCGCGCCCGGAGCCTCGGGCGCCACCAGCCGCGCCGCCTCGGCGCGCACGCCGAGCGTCACCTTGTGGCCGACCAGACGAGACTCGATCGCGTTCGGGATGGCGATGCGGCGCGCCGCATCGAGCGTGAAGATGCCGTGCCGGTCGATCTCGCCTTCCATCAGGTTCATCGCCGGCGAGCCGACGAAGTTGGCGACGAAGCGCGTGGCGGGCCGGTTGTAGACCTCGGCCGGCGTGCCGACCTGTTCGATGCGGCCGCCATTCATGACGATCAGGCGATCGCCGAGCGTCATCGCCTCAGTCTGGTCATGGGTGACGAACACCGAGGTGGCGCCGAGCCGGCGATGCAGCCGCCGGATCTCGGCGCGCATGGCGACGCGCAGCTTGGCGTCGAGGTTGGAGAGCGGCTCGTCGAACAGGAACACCTTTGGCTCGCGCACGATGGCGCGGCCCATGGCGACGCGCTGGCGCTGGCCGCCGGAAAGCGCCGCCGGCCGGCGGTCGAGGAAGGCCTCGAGGCCAACCACCTTCGCCGTCGCGGCGACGCGCGCCGCCCGCTCGGCCTTCGGCACGCCGGCGACCTTCAGCGCATAGCCGATGTTCTCGGCCACCGTCATGTGCGGATAGAGCGCGTAGTTCTGGAACACCATGGCGCAGCCGCGCTCGCGCGGCTCCATCTTGTTGACCAGCTTGCCGTCGATCCAGATCTCGCCGCCGGTGATCTCCTCGAGACCGGCGATCATCCGCAGCAGCGTGGACTTGCCGCAGCCGGAGGGGCCGAGGATGACGATGAACTCGCCGGACGCGATGTCGAGGTCGACGCCGTGCACGACGGCGTTCTTGGCATAGGCCTTCCGGACGCCCTTGATGGCAATCGAAGACATGGGAGGATCCTTTCAGCTCATTTCTCGGTCGAGATCAGGCCGCGCACGAACCAGCGCTGCAGCAGGATGACGACGATCAGGGGGGGCGACATGATGAGGAGCGTGCCCGCCATGGCGACGTTCCAGTCCGGCAGGCCGAACTCGGACGGGATCAGCGTCTTCAGCTGCGTCGCCGCGATGCCGAACTTCGGATCCGTGGTGATGAGGAGCGGCCAGAGATACTGGTTCCACGCCCAGACGAACATGATGGTGAAGAGCGCGATCATGTTGGGCTTCGAGAGCGGCAGCAGCACGTCGACGAAGAAGCGCACCGGGCCGGAACCGTCCATCTTGGCGGCCTCCGCCAGCTCGTCCGGCACCGTCAGGTAGAACTGGCGGTAAAGGAAGGTTCCGGTCGCCGTGGAGACGAGCGGCAGGATCAGGCCGGTATAGGAATTGAGCAGGCCCCATTCGAGCGAGACGCGGATGCCGGAGAGCGTCTGGATCAGCCAGGTGACGCCGGTGATGTCGAGGATCGCCTGGAACGGCGCCAGCGCGTTGGCGGCGACCGCGTAGGTCGGCACGATGCGCACCTCGAGCGGCAGCATCAGCGTGATGAAGATCAGCCAGAACAGCAGCATCCGGCCGGGGAAGCGGAAATAGACGATGCCGAAGGCGGCCATCGAGGAAAGCAGCACCTTGCCCGCCGCCACCGTGCCGGCGAACAGGAAGGAATTGAAGAGCTTGCGGCCGAGATCCGCGCGGACCCAGGCCTCGTGCAGGTTGACGAACAGATCGCCGCCGGGCGTCAGCGGCATCGGCACGGTGTTGACGGTGCGGATGTCGTGCGTCGACGCCACGATCACGATGACGAAGGGCAGGAGCACGATCAGGAGGCCGATCAGGAGGATCGCCTGGCAGATCGCGTTGAAGACGGGGGTGCGTTCGACCATGGTCCCGCTCCCTACTTGTAGTGCACGCGCCGCTCGATGAAGCGGAACTGCACGATGGTGAGCAGGATGACGAGCAGCATCAGGATGATCGACTGGGCGGCGGCGCCGGAATAGTCGAGGCCTTTGAAGCCGTCGAAATAGATCTTGTAGACCATGAGCTCGGTGGCACGCGCCGGACCGCCCTGGGTCATGATGTCGATGATGCCGAAACTGTCCTGGAAGCTCTCGGTGATGTTGATCACGAGCAGGAAGAACAGGGTCGGCGTCAGCAGCGGCAGCTGGATGTCCCACATGCGCCGCAGCGGGCCGGAGCCGTCCATCGCCGCCGCCTCGGTCAGCGAGCGCGGGATCGACTGCAGCGCCGACAGGAAGAAGATGAAATTGTAGCCGATATATTTCCACGAGAAGGCGACGATGACGGCGATCATCGCGTCCTTGCCGTCGAGCGCCGGGTTCCACAGGCCGGGCCAAACCTGGTTGATCAGCGACAGGAAGCCCGCCTCGGGCGCCAGGATGAAGCGGAAGGCGAGGCCGAGCGCCGGCGCGGCGATGGCGTAGGGCCAGATGAAGACACTGCGATAGGCCTTGTGGCCGCGCAGCTCGCGATCGGTGAACAGCGCCAGCACCAGCGCCAGGCCCATCGCGATGGTGGTCGAGCCGAGGCCGAACACCAGGCTGCGGCCGATCGCGCCCCAGTAATAGGGATCGGCGAGCAACTGGCGGAAGTTCTGCAGCCCCACCCAGGTATTGCCCCCGCCCCAGGGCTGCTCGAGCGTGAAGGCCCAGTAGAGCGCCTGGCCGCTCGGCCAGTAGAAGAAGACGAACATCAGGACGAGCATCGGCAGCACGAACAGCAGGCCGATGGTCGTGGACGAGAAGGTGGCGCGCTTTTCCATCGAAGATTCTCACTGGGGGCGGCGGCCGGCGGCGGCGCAGCATGGCCGGTCCGGCGGTCTTGAGCCGTCCGGCGCCGCGACGGCGACGGAACGGAAGAGGCGGAACGTGGGGTGAGCCACGTTCCGCCGGCCTCCCTGCCCTTCGGCCCCCCGGCACGAAGGGTGGGGTGGGAGCTTCAGCCCGGATTACGGGAGGGTCTTGCCCTGGTAGGTCTGCTCGAAGCGGCGCAGGATCTGGTTGCCGCGTTCAGCCGACTGGTCGAGCGCCGTCTGGACGTCCTCGTTGTTGACGAAGATCGACTGCAGGCCGTTCGAGATTTCCTGGCGGATCTGCAGCAGGCCGCCGAGGCGGATGCCCTGCGGAGCCGGATCCTCGGCCGACGAAGCGGTCAGGCTGGCGATCGCGTGCTCGCGGCCCTTGTACGGAGCCTTGTCGTAGAAGCCCTGCTCGTTCAGGTACTTGAAGCCGGAGTTGCGGACCGGGATGTAGCCGGTCACAGTCGACCAGGTCAGGGCTTCCTCGGGCTTGGCGATGAAGTCGAAGAAGGCGGCGGCCGCCTTGTATTCCGGCTCCGACTTGCCGTTGAGCACCCAGAGCGAGGCGCCGCCGACGAAGGAGCTCTTGCGATCGGTGCCCTCGTAGACCGGGAGCATGGCGACGTCCCAGTTGACGCCTTCCTTGGCGGTGCGGCCGATATTGCCGTGGTCGCCGACCGAGGTCAGGATGACCTGGCAGTCGCCATTCGCGAACGCCTCGATGAAGGTCTGGCCGGTTTCCTTCGACTTGATGACGGCTTCGCCGTTGTCGTACCAGCCCTTGAGATCCTTAACGAACTGGACCCACTTGCCCTTGTTGAAGGTGAGCTCGGCGTCGAGGCCCTCGAAGCCGTTGCGCTTGGTGGCCATCGGCTCGCCATGCACGGCCATGAACTGCTCGCCGAGCTGCCAGACCTCGTCACGCGAGATGTTGAAGGCGAGCGGGCAGGCATAGCCGGCGGCCTTCAGGGCCTTGAAATCGGCCGCGGCCTCTTCCCAGGTCTTCGGCGCATGGTCCTTGCCGATCTTGGCGAAGGCGTCCTTGTTCCAGTAGAGCAGCGCCGTCGAGGAGTTGAAGGGGAACGAGTACATCTCGCCCTTCGACGTCGCGTAGTAGTTGGCGATGCCCGGGAAATAGTCGGTCCAGTCGACCGTGTAGCCCATGTCGGTCATCAGCTTGTTGGCCGGGTAGTAGGCGCCGGACAGCATGATGTCGAGCGTGCCGGCGTCGGAGACCTGGGCGATGGTCGGCTGCTGGCCGGCGCGGAAGGCGGCGATGGTGTTCTGCAGCGAGGCGTCGTAGGTGCCCTGGCTGGTGCAGACGACCTCGTAGTCGGTCTGGCTGGCGTTGAAGCGGTCGCACTGCTCCTGCACGCGCTTGGCGATATCGCCGGAATTGCCGAACCAGAAATCGATCTTGGTCTTGTCGGCCGCGGCCGGGCCGGCGAGCAGCGCCGCGACGGCGAAGGTGCCGAAGGCGCTGGAAAGCTTGGCGTTCATGAGTGCCTCACGAAGGATGGGTGCGCCAGTCCGGCGCGACGGCCCCCGCTTACTCCCGCCCCCGTAACGCCCGCATGACATGCCGGCTAACCAGATCCGCCGTCCCCGAGCGCGCTCGGGCGATGCCCCGGCCCGGCCGTAGCGGCCCGCTGCGGCACCGCGGGCAACGTCGTGTGAAATGGACTGTTCTTACCGGCCGCGAGCGCGCATAGAAGCGCGCAGCGCACGATTCGCGGCCCCGCCGCGACGTGCCGACACCGCCGCGGGATGGGTCCGCCAGGCGCAGGACCACAGCATGATACGCCCCGTTTCCGCCGTCCTCGCCCTCGGCCTGACCCAGATCATCGGCTACGGCACCCTCTATTATTCCTTCAGCGTGCTGGCGCCCGGCATGGGGCGCGAATTCGCCCTGTCGACGGAATGGATGTTCGCCGCCTTCTCCGTCTCGCTGCTGGCGAGCGGACTCTGCGCGCCCTGGATCGGCGCCTGGATCGACAGGGCCGGCGCCGGGCGCGTCATGACGGTCGGCTCGCTGGTCGCCGGGCTGGCGCTCGGCGCCTCCGCCCTGGCCGTGAACAGCGTCATGCTCGTCCTCGGCCTGATCGCCATCCAGATCGCGTCGGCGCTGGTGCAGTACACGAGCTCCTTCACGCTGCTGGTGCAGATCAACCCGGTGCGGGCCCAGCGCACGATCACCCAGCTGACGCTGATCGCCGGCTTTTCCTCGACGCTGTTCTGGCCCTTCACGACCGCGCTCGGCGAGCGGATGGACTGGCATCACGTCTACATGGTCTACGCCGCGCTGCACCTCGTCATCTGCCTGCCGATCCATGCCTGGCTGACGGTCCGCACACGGCAGCGCGGCGCGAGCAGCGCCGAGCTGGATCCGGCGATCGCGACCTCGCCTTCCGTGGCCGGCGTCGTCGGCGATGCCCAGCGGCCCCGCGCCTTCGGACTGATGCTCATCGGCTTCGCGATCCAGAGCTTCGTCACCTCGACCTTCCTGGTGCACATGCTGCCCATGCTGTCCGGGCTCGGCCTGGCGCAGGCGAGCGTGCTGGTCGCCTCCGTGTTCGGCCCGGCCCAGGTGCTGAGCCGCTTCACCAACATGATGTTCGCCGGCCGCCTGTCGCAGCGCTCGCTCGCCATCATCGCCTCGCTCTTCCTGCCGCTGGCGACCGGCATCCTGCTCATGACGGCGCCGAGCCTTGCCGGCGCCTTCGCCTTCGCCATCGTGTTCGGCCTGAGTTCCGGCCTCGCCAGCATCGTGCAGGGAACGCTGCCGCTGGAGCTCTTCGGCAGCGACGGCTACGGCAAGCGCCTCGGCCGCCTGACCTCGGTGCGCCTCGTCGTTTCCTCGGCCGCGCCCTTCGCCTTCGCGCTGATGACCGAGCGGCTCGGCATTCCGGAGGCGCTTTCCATCATTGCCGGGCTCGGCACGGTGGCGGTGATCGCCTTCCTGGCGATCGGTCCCCTGCTCGCGACGAGGCGCGACAATGGCCCGGGCGCGCAGACCTGACGCAAGCCCCTCTGACAACCCTGAGGGGAAATGAGCGGACGCGACTCGAAACGCGACCGCCTGCGGACAAAACGCCGGCCGACGCAGCGACGCCGGTCACAGTCACGGCATGCTTCCCGGGCCACACTGCCGGCAAATCCGGATGAATTTCCCGGCTGGACGGCAATCGCCGCACACAGGCACAACCGACTCAGCTATGCATCCCAGAGGTGTTGAGGAGACGTTAAGTGTTTGATTCGGCGGTCTACTATGTCGAGCCCAATGCAGACCGGGGCTATGCGATCGTGAGCCAGAGCGGATCGCTGATCGGCGCATTCACGTCGCACGACGTCGCGCTCTCGATGGCGAAGCATCTCGGCAACTCGGCCGCCGAACTCGGCATGGCTGCCCGCGTCTTCGAACGCGACGAAGCACAGGCCGAAACATTGGTGTTCGAGCGCTGGCCGATCCGCGTCGCCGACCTGCCCTGGGACGCCGTGACCGACTGACGGCGCGCCGTTCCGGCGGCTTTGCGCGCCCCATCGTCGGGGCATGAAATTTTTCTCCTCGGCAGTGATATTTCACAACCCCGTCGCTCGTTGAAACGCGCCGCCTGACCGATCGTGGCGGTCGAAATCGCATGGCATCCCCCGCCGCGCGAAATGGCCATCAGCGAACGGTCCGACGTGCCGAAACTCCCCCGCCAGACACTTGCCGCGATCGGCGCGCTGCTGCTCATCGCGGCCGTGTACGCCGCCCTGCCTGCCGAGGGCCGGTCCCCGGCCCGCGCTTTTGCCGAGCTCGCGAGCGCGCTCCATGGCCGGTGATCGCGGCATCAAGGGCACGGCCGGCCTTTCGGCCGCCGAGGTCGAGAAGCTGGTGGCGCCGGCGCGGCGCGACCATCGCTATCGCCTGATCTCCTATTTCAGCCCGCTGCTGATCCTCGCCTTCTGGGAGTTTGCCTCCCGCGCTGGCCTCGTCGACAGGCGCTTCTTCCCGGCGCCGTCCTCGATCGTCGATACCGCCTGGCAGATGATCGCGAGCCTCGAGCTCTTCGTGCATATCGGCGCGACGCTGCGCCGAGTGGCGATCGGCTTCGTCATGGGCGCGATCCCGGCGCTGCTGATCGGCACGGCGCTCGGCCTGTCGCCAAAGCTGCACCGCGTCTTCGCGCCGATATTCGCCGCGCTCTATCCGGTGCCGAAGATCGCCATCCTGCCGCTGATCCTGCTGATCTTCGGCATCGGCGATTTGTCGAAATACGTCGTCATCGCCATCGGCGTATTCTTCCTCGTCTTCTCGGTGAAGCGCGGCGAGTTCGTCTGCCTCGTCGGGCCAAGCGGCTGCGGCAAGACCACGGTTCTGCGCATCCTGGCCGGGCTGGAGAAGCAGCTCTCCGGCACGGTCGCCATCGCCGGCGGCAAGACGCCGGCCTTGGTGTTCCAGGAAGCCTCGATCTTTCCCTGGCTCTCGGTCGCCGACAACATCGCCTTCCCGCTTTCTCTCGCAGGCGTCGACAAGGCGACGATCGACCGCCGCGTTGGGGAACTGCTGGAACTGACACGGCTGACGGATTTCCGCTCGGCCCTGCCGCACCAGCTCTCCGGCGGCATGAAGCAGCGCGTCGCGGTGGCGCGCGCGCTTGCCGACGATCGCGACATCCTGCTGATGGACGAGCCGTTTGGCGCGCTCGACGAGCAGACGCGGCTGGTCCTCCAGCAGGAACTGCTCCGGATCTGGGAAGCCTCGGGCAAGACCGTCGTCTTCATCACCCACAGCGTCGACGAGGCGCTGACGCTGGCCGACCGGGTGCTGGTGATGTCGGCCCGGCCCGGCCGCATCGTCGCCGACCTCGCCGTGCCGTTCGAGCGGCCGCGCGACGTCGTCGCGCTGCGCAAGGACGAGCGCTTCTGGGATTTGACTTACCGGACCTGGACCCTGCTCGGCACCGGGCATTCGGCGGTCGCGGCACCTGCGGCGCCCGTTGAAGCAATCGCATGAGGACATTGAAATGACTCAGCATATCGAAGCTGGAACCGTCGTCCACGAAGCCGACCTCGCCGATATCCGCCGCTGGTTCACCGAGCTTTCCGGTTATGTGCGGGCCGTCGACTTCGTGCCGGCGCGCCAGCTGGTCATCGACGATTTCATCTCGTTCGGCACCTTCACGGACTTCATGGTCGGCCGCGAGGTGGCCGAGACGACGCAGTGGCGCAAGGTCTGGCCAACGGTTGACGGCTTCACCTTCCGGGACGACATCCGTGCCCTGGTCTCGCCCGACCGGCTCTTCGCCGTGGGCCTCGCGGTCTTCGATTCGACCGGCTATCACGAGGATGGCAGTACCTTCACCCGAGCCGGACGCGCGACCGTCAGCTTCATCCGCAAATCGGTCGAGGAGCCCTGGGTCAGCAACCACAGCCACATGTCGCTCTTCCGCGGCACACCGGCCACGTCGCATGGCGACAAGCCGGCCAAGAGCTAGGCATGCGTGCTAGAGACGAGAGCGGGACAACCGGACACGCCATGGTCGATTTCAGCCAACCCTATTCCTCGCACCGCTCGCCCATCCTCGGCGGCAATGTCGTCGCCACCTCGCAGCCGCTCGCGGCCCAGGCGGGGCTCGGCATGCTGGCGAAGGGCGGCAACGCCGTCGACGCGGCCATCGCCGCCGCCATGACGCTGACGGTTGTCGAGCCGACCGGCTGCGGCGTCGGCAGCGACGCCTTCGCCATCCTCTGGGACGGCAAGGAGCTGCACGGCCTCAACGCCTCGGGCCGCGCGCCTTCCGCCTGGACGCCCGATCGCTTCGCCGGCCACGACGCCATGCCGGCGGCAGGCTGGGACAGCGTCACCGTGCCCGGCGCCGTCTCCGGCTGGATCGCGCTCTGGAAGCGCTTCGGCAGCCTGCCGCTCGAGACCATCGCCGCGCCGGCGATCCGCTATGCCCGCGACGGCTTCGCCGTCTCGCCCATCATCGCCCGGCTCTGGCAGATGGGCGGCGACCGGCTCGGCACGCAGCCCGGCTTCGCGGAGGCCTTCCTGCCGGGCGGCCACGCGCCGCGCGCCGGCGAACGTTTCCGCAATCCGGCGCTGGCCGCGACGCTCGAGGCGATCGTGGCTACCGAGGGCGAGAGCTTCTATCGCGGCGCGCTGGCGGAAAAGCTTGCCGCCCACGCCAAGGCGCATGGCGGCGCGCTGACGCTCGACGACCTCGGCGCGCACAAGGCGGACTGGGTCGGGACGCTGTCGCAGACATTTGCTGAAGGGGTCGTGCACGAGATCCCGCCAAACGGCCAGGGCATCGTCACGCTCATCACGCTCGGCATCCTGGAACATCTGGGCATCGGCGCCGATCCCGTCGACGATGTCGAGACGCTGCATCTCGCCATCGAGGCGACGAAACTGGCGCTCGCCGATGCGGGCCGCCACGTCGCCGACAGCGCGCACATGGTGTTCGATCCGGCGGCGCTTCTCGATCCCGGCTACCTCGCCGAGCGCGCCACGCTGGTCGACCGCGGCAGCGCGGGCCTGCCTTCCTACGGCGCGCCGAAGCCGGGCGGCACCGTCTATCTCGCCGCAGCCGACGCGAGCGGCATGATGGTGTCGTTCATCCAGTCCAACTTCATGGGCTTCGGCTCTGGCATCGTCGTGCCCGGCACCGGCATCAGCCTGCAGAACCGCGGCGCCGGCTTCACGCTGGAAAAGAGACACGTGAACCAGGTCGCCCCCGGCAAGCGCCCCTTCCACACCATCATCCCCGGCTTCGCGATGGATGCCGACGGCAAGCCGCTCTCCGCCTTCGGCGTCATGGGCGGGCCGATGCAGGCGCAGGGCCACACGCAGATGATGCTGCGCCGCCTCGTCTACCGCCAGAACCCGCAGGCCGCGGCCGACGCCCCGCGCTGGCGCGTGATCGGCGGTCGCAAGGTGGCGGTCGAATCGAGCTTCCCCGCCGCCCTCGTCGAGGCACTCGCGGCTCGGGGCCACGAGGTCGTGGTCGAGCCGCCGGATTCGGTGTTCGCCTTTGGCGGCGCCCAGATCATCGAACGTCTGCACGAGGGCTATGTCGCGGGATCGGACCCGCGCAAGGACGGCCAGGCCGTCGCCTTCTAGAAGCGTTTTCGAGCGAAGTGGTCCCGGTTCGCGCGAAGAAGACGCGGCCAGGGAAGAATTTGCGATCAGGAGCATTGGAATGACAGAGACCATCGAACGCGTCGTGCTGGTGACCGGCGCCGCGAGCGGCATCGGCGCGGCGACGGTGCGCGCCATCGCCAGGCCGGGCACGGCCATCCTCCTGCACACGCGCAAGAACGAGCAGGGCCTCGCGGTGGTCGCGGAAGAAGCCCGCAAGGCCGGCAGCCTCGTCGACACGGCGCTCGGCGACCTCGCCGATCCGGCCGTTCCCGCCGCCCTCGTCGCGCAGGCCCGCGCCCGCTTCGGCCGCCTCGACCAGATCGTCAGCAACGCCGCCAAGGCGTCGATGGCCAATTTCACCACGCTGACCGAGGACGACCTCGCCCACGCGCTCGCCTCGATGCCGGTCGCCTTCCACCGCCTCGTCGCCGCCGCCCTGCCCGACCTGCAGACCTCGTCCTGGGGCCGCGTCGTGATCGTGAGCTCCTTCGTGGCGCACACCTTCGCCAAGGCCGGCCTGACCTTCCCGGCGACCTCGGCCGCCAAGGCGGCGCTGGAGGCGCTCGGCAAGGCGCTGGCCTTCGAGCTCGCGCCGACCGGCACCACGGTCAACGCCGTCGCGCCCGGCTTCACGCGCAAGGACCCGGGCGGCCACAAGGCGATGCCGCATTCCGCCGACAATCCGGCGATCGAGGCCACGCCGAACGGCCGGATGGGCACCCCCGTCGACGTCGCCGCGACGATTGCCTTCCTGCTGTCGCGCCCGGCCGGCCACATCACTGGCCAGACCATCCATGTCGACGGCGGCCTGCTGCTGCGCTGACCTGGCGAGACTCGACCATCATCCTCAGTGTCTGGCCCGTAATGTCTAGGTGGTCCTGATCAAGTGTGATTCTCTTTGATTTGCGAAGATCAGGGAGGCTCACAGCATGGTTTGGACCAAGACCACCCGGCGGCAGCATGAGCGTGCGGCGGGGCGCTATGCAAGCGATTTGACGGATACGGAATGGGCGCTGATCCTGCCATTTTTGCCGGCGAAGTCGGCGCTGGGCCGCCCGCCGTCCACGTCGATGCGGGCGGTCGTCAATGCGCTCTTGTATGTGTTGTCGACGGGGTGCCAATGGCGTTCGGTGCCGCGCGATTTCCCGCC
>NZ_KE383991.1:134216-1593317 GCF_000423225.1 Kaistia adipata DSM 17808 | reverse complement strand
AGAAATCTCGACAAAATTCTCTTCACGATCCAAAACCCAAAAAGCCCCGCCCGGACAAAATCCGGCGGGGCTTTTTGCCGTTCCAAGCATGCCAAAGCCGCGAAACCAGACGCCCCCCGCCGGGGCAGGGCAAAGGCCAGCGCAGGGACGAGATCGCAGGGACAGGCCCGGCCAGGGCCAGCCGGAACAGCCGTCTACCCAAACCCCCGGTATCACCCCCCAGCCGCAGAAACCGCGTCCACCCAGGCCGCCGCAGCAGCCGGCAAAACGCCGCCGAAACACAGCGACCAAACCGCGGGTTGTCTGACGGCTAGCCGCACGGGTAAACGGCCGCCAGCAAACGCCCGACGCGAAGGAGCGCCGACCCGCAGCGACCAGGGCACCACGATGGCTCGCGCTCCAAGCGCGGGTTGGCGCCGATCCACTCGGGGGGCTGTGAGCATGCCGGCTTGCCGAACGCCCACCCGCAGCCCCAACGTCGTCGCCCCCCGCTACGCTCAGCGGCCACCGTCCGTGGCAGAAGGTGATTCTCAGACCCCAACGATCCGGCATCGACCAGGCCGCAGCTTCAGGACCCCGCGACCCCGGGCGTTGAGGAGTGGTGCGGCGCTCGGTACGCCGATGCGACGCTGGTCGGGCAGGGGCCTTGGCGAGCCTCCCCGAACGTGGGACAAGCACCTCCCCCGTCGATGGGGGCGGCGGCGGCCGAGGCGCGCGCGACATCCCCGCCCGCCGACGGATTGAGCCCCGAGCGTTGTCAATCGAAGCCGGCCGTGCAGAAAATTCAATCGCCGACTCATGCTGGAAAAGCACAGTCGTCGCGGCTTGGCAGGATGGCGGCAGTTGTGGATGGCCGTGGCTGCTGCTTCGCGTTGACACTTCCCACGGGGCAGTACAGAAATCGTCTCCTGATGTTCGAGGCGGCGCGCCACCGGCGCACCGTCCCGATTGGTGTTTTCATGCGGCTGCCACCCCGGAGGCAGGTTCCGCGCCATATTGGATTGCCCAACATGAAGCGCTTCATCCTCGCAGCGGTCCTGCTGATCGTCGTCGTGGCGATCTGTGGCGGTCTGATCTGGTTCAATTTCTTCCGCAACAAGATGATCGAGCAGTTCTTCGCCAACATGCAGGCGCCGGTCGTCACCATCTCGGCGATCACCGTCGAGCCGGCGAAGTGGACGCCCGGCATCGAGGCGGTCGGCACGGTCGCCGCTTATGAGGGCGTCGATGTCGCGGTTCAGGCCGGCGGCATCGTCGACAAGATCCTGTTCAAGGCGAACGAGCATGTCGACGAGAACCAGCTCCTGGTGCAGATCGACGACGCCGTCGAGCGCGCCGGCCTGGTCAGCGCCAACACGGCGGTCGCCGTCAGCCAGGAGGCGCTGAGCCGCGCCCAGGCCCTGTTGCAGCGCAATGTCAGCACGGTCGCCTCGCTGCAGGACGCGCAGAACAATCTCGACAAGGCCAAGGGCGCGCTGACGCAGCTCGAGGCAACGCTGGACCAGAAGGCGATCAAGGCGCCGTTCGCCGGCACGATCGGCATCCCGAAGATCGACGTCGGGCAGTATGTCCAGGCCGGAACGGTCGTCGCCACGCTGCAGAACCTCGAACGCATGAAGGTCAACTTCACCGTGCCGGAGCAGCAGCTCGGCGCGCTCAAGATCGGCCAGCCCGCGCGCTTCGGCCTGACCGAGGACGATCTGAGCTTCAAGGGCGCGGTCACCGGCATCGATCCGAAGATCGACGCGGCCTCGCGGCTGGTGACGGTGCAGGCCGTCGTCGACAATCCCAACGGCACGCTGCGCCCCGGCCAGTTCATCCGGGTCCGGGTCGACCTGCCGGTCGAGGACCATGTCATCGCCCTGCCGCAGACCGCGGTCACGATCAGCCTCTATGGCGCCTATGTCTATGCCGTCGAGGACGCGCCGGCGAAGGCGGGCGATCCGACCAAGGCCGAGCCAGCGAAGACCGAGGCCACCAAACCGGCGGAGGATGCCGGCAAGGCCGCGTCCGCGAGCGCCGATGGCGCCAAGCCGGCGCTCGTCGCCAAGCAGGTCTTCGTCAAGACGGGCCGCCGATCGGGTGATCTGATCGAGGTGGTCGAGGGTGTGACGCCGGGCATGCGCATCGTCACCTCGGGCCAGAACAAGCTGTCGAGCGGCTCGCCGGTCGCGGTCGGCAATTCGGTTGTGCCGATGAAGGGCGCGACGGCCAACCCGGAGGCTTCGAAGTCATGAGCTTCTCCGAACTCTTCATCCGCCGCCCGGTCCTTTCGACCGTGCTCAGCCTGATGATCCTGCTGCTGGGCGCGCAGGGCATCCTGTCGATGTCGATCCGGCAATATCCGAAGGTCGACGAGACGGTGGTGACGGTGACCACGGTCTATCCCGGCGCCAGCGCCGACGTCATCCAGGGCTTCATCACCTCCACCATCGCCAAGTCGGTCTCCTCGGCCGAAGGCGTGGACTATGTGACGTCCAAGAGCTCGCTCGGCGTCTCGACGGTGTCGGTCTACATGCGGCTCAACACCGACCCGGACAAGGCGCTGACGGAAGTCATCTCCAAGGTCCAGCAAGTGCGCGGGCAACTGCCCGACGAGGCCGAGGATCCGGTCATCCAGAAGGGCACCGGTTTCCAGTTCGCGCTGATGTATCTGGCGGCGCGCAGCGACATGATGAACGCGCAGCAGCTCACGGACTACCTGATCCGCGTGATCCAGCCGCGCTTCGCGACCGTCAATGGCGTCGCCAATGCCGAGATCCTCGGCGCGCAGGAATTCGCGATGCGCGTGTGGATCGACCCGGTGGCGCTCGCCTCGCGCAACGTCACCGCGACCGAGGTACTGGCGGCGATCCGGGGCTCGAACTTCCTGTCGGCGCCCGGCAAGACCAAGAACGAGTTCTACGCCTATTCGATCGAGGCGAAGACGACTCTACAGGACCCCGAGACCTTCGGCGCGCTGCCGCTGCGCTCGAATGGCGACGAGATCGTGCGGCTGCGCGACGTCGCCACGATCGAGCTCGCCGCCGCCTCGACCGACACCGAGGTGCGGTTCAACGGCAAGGAGGGCGTCTTCCTCGGCATCTTCCAGACGCCGTCGGCCAACCCGCTCGATGTCGCGACCGGCGTGCGCAAGGAACTGCCGCTGATCGCGGAATCGCTTCCGGCCGGCATGACGATCGAGCTGGTCTACGACTCGACCGAAGCCATCAGCGCCTCGATCGAGGAGGTGCTGCGCACCATCCTCGAGGCCTCGGCCATCGTCGTCGTCGTGATCTTCCTGTTCCTGGGCTCGTTCCGCTCGGTGATCATTCCGATCGTCACCATCCCGCTGTCCCTGATCGGCGTCTGCTTCATCCTCTGGGCGCTCGGCTATTCGCTGAACACGCTGACGCTCCTCGCCATGGTGCTGGCGATCGGCCTCGTCGTCGACGACGCGATCGTCGTGGTGGAGAACATCCACCGCCACATCGAGGAGGGGCTGAAGCCGATGAAGGCGGCGATCGTCGGCATGCAGGAGATCACCGGCGCCGTCATCGCGATGACCATCACGCTGGCCGCGGTCTATGCGCCGATGGCGTTCACCCAGGGCGTCACCGGCGCGCTGTTCCGCGAGTTCTCGCTGACGCTCGCTGGCGCGGTGATGCTGTCGGGCCTGGTGGCGCTGACGGTGTCGCCGATGATGTCGGCACGCATCCTGAAGCCCGGCGGCGGTCGCATCCAGCATGCCATCGACAGGGTGTTCGACCGCTTCGGCAACTGGTACGCCCGCCGCCTCGTCGGCTCGCTCAAGGTTCGCCCGGTGACGCTGGCGATCGTCGTGGCGATCTTCGGGACCATGGTCTTCCTCTTCCTCAACACCTCTTCCGAGCTGGCGCCGGAAGAGGATGAGGGCGCCATGTTCGCGATCATCAACGCGCCGCAATATGCGACGATCGACTACACCCAGCTCTATGTCGACGAGATCGCCCAGAAGACGGCCGATATTCCGGAGCGCGACGCGCTGTTCTCGATCGCCGGCAGCGGAGCGGCCAACTCGGCTTTCTCCGGCCTCGTGCTGAAGCCCTGGGGCGAGCGCACGCGCTCGCAGGCCCAGGTGCAGCAGGAGGTTCAGGGCCGCCTCGACACGGTGTCGGGCGTGCAGGCCTTCGTGTTCGCCGTGCCGTCGCTGCCGGGAACGGGCGGCGGCCTGCCGATCCAGTTCGTCGTGCAGTCGACCGAGCCGGCCGAGCGCGTCTACGCGGTCGCGGAGGAGATCAAGAACCGGGCCATGGAGTCCGGCAAGTTCATCGTGGTGCAGAACTCGCTCTCCTTCGACACGCCGAAGGTGAACGTCGTGATCGATCGCAACCGGGCCGCCGCGCTCGGCGTGTCCGTGGCGGAGATCGGCAACACGCTGACGCTCCTCGTCGGCGAGAACGGCATCTCCAAGTTTGATCGCGAGGCTCGCGCCTACGACATCATCACCCAGGTTCCGGAGAAGTATCGTCTCAATCCGGAGAGCCTGGAGACGTTCTTCGTGCGCTCGCAGGCGGGCGCCATGGTGCCGCTGTCCTCGGTCGTGTCGATCAACACGGTCGGGTCGGCGCCGGCGATCGAGCAGTTCAACCAGCTGAATTCGGCGACGCTCTCGGCGTTGCCGCGGCCGACGGTGACGTCGGGCGCGGGCCTGGCGGAGCTGCAGCAGATCGCGTCGCAGGTGATGCCGCACGGATATTTCGTCGAATATGCCGGCCAGTCGCGTACCGAGATCGAGACCGGCAACACGCTTCTGATCGTGTTCGGCCTCGCGGTGGTCGTCATCTATCTGGTGCTCGCGGCCCAGTTCGAGAGCTTCCGCGATCCGCTGATCATCATGATGTCGGTGCCGTTGTCGATCTTTGGCGCGCTGATCCCGCTCAATCTGGGCGCGGCGTCGCTGAACATCTATTCGCAGGTCGGTCTGATCACGCTGGTGGGCTTGATCACCAAGCACGGCATCCTGATGGTGGAGTTCGCCAACCAGCAGCGCGAGGAGCGTGGCCTCAACCGCCACGACGCGATCGTCGAGGCGGCCCGCGTCCGCCTTCGCCCGATCCTGATGACGACGGCGGCCATGGTGTTCGGCGTGCTGCCGCTGCTCTTCGCGGAAGGGGCCGGCGCCAAGGCCCGCTTCTCGATGGGCCTGGTCATTGCCACCGGCATGTCCATCGGCACGGTCTTCACGCTCTTCGTGGTGCCGATGTTCTATACCTACCTCTCCGGCGCGCATAAGAAGCACGAGGACGAGGAGGCGCCGTCGCCAACGCCGGCGAAGGAACCCCAACCGGCTCCGGCTCACTAGCGGACCGGAATGAGATCGGAAACGGCGCCCTCGGGCGCCGTTTTCGTTGCTGCAGAACGGCTTCCGGCCTTCTTGCTGTTGTCATGCGACCGGTGCAATTTGCGCCGCCATGGATCATTCGAGCAAAGCAGAACCGATCGTGTCGACAGGACCGGAGGCCGTGTCCGCGGGCAGGGTCTTCATCGAGTTCCTGCGCCTCGGTCTCACCTCCTTCGGGGGCCCGGTGGCGCATATCGGCTATTTTCGCGGCCGTTTCGTCCGTCGCCTCGGCTGGCTCGACGAAACGGCCTTCGCCGATCTCGTCGCGCTCTGCCAGTTTCTGCCCGGGCCGGCCTCGAGCCAGCTTGGCATGGCGATTGGCCAGGAGAAGGCGGGAAGCCGGGGCGCCCTGGCGGCGTTCGTCGGCTTCACGCTGCCGTCCGCCGTCCTCATGGCGCTTCTTGCATCCGGTTTCGTCGCCGGCGGCGCGCTGCTCGATCGGGGCCTGCTTTCCGGACTGGTGATCGTCGCTGTCGCGGTGGTGGCGGAGGCGGTGCGTGGCATGGCGCTTTCGCTGGCCCGGGGAGCGCTGGGCGCGACCATCGCGCTGGCGGCCACGGCCGTGGCGCTGCTGTTTCCGGGCTCCCTGACGCAGATCGGCATTCTCGCCGCCGGCGGCGTGGCGGGCCTGATGCTGGCCACGGCGGCGCCGGCTCCGTCGTCGCCGTCATCGCCGCACGGCCTGTCGCGGGGGGCGGGCGGCGCCCTTCTGATCGTCTTTGGCGGTCTGCTCGTGGGCCTGCCGGCGCTGGCGGCGGCCACGGGGCAGCCGATGCTCGCCTTTCTCGCGGGCCTCTATCGCGCCGGGGCACTCGTCTTCGGCGGCGGCCATGTTGTCTTGCCGCTGTTGCAGGACGCCATGGTCGGGCCCGGTTTCGTCTCCGAGCCGGCTTTTGTCGCCGGCTATGGCGCCGCGCAGGCGATGCCCGGCCCGCTGTTCAGCTTCTCGGCCTGGCTCGGCGTGATGGCCGGCCTTCCGGGGCCGTTCTGGGGCGCGGTCCTGGCCGTGCTGGCGCTGTTTGCGCCGGCATTCCTGCTCGTCGTCGGGGCGATGCCGTTCTGGCGGGAACTGCGCCGCGTCGCCCCGGTGCGACGTGCGCTCGTCGGCGTCAACGCGGCGGTCGTCGGGGTGCTGGCGGCGGCGCTTTACGATCCGGTGTTCACCACGGCCATCCATGGCTGGCGCGACCTGGCGCTCGCCATCGCCTGCTATGGGCTGCTGGCCGTCCTTCGGTTGCCGTCCTGGATGGTGGTGCTGTTCGCGGCGGGCGGCGGCTGGGCGATCGCGACCCTGACCGGCCCGTAGCCGCCGCGGCGGCTCAGGCTTTTTCGTGAGCCTTGGCCGGCGCGGCCTTGTCGGCGATTGGCATGAGGTCGCGGCCGGTCATGTTGCGGCGGATCCGTCCGAGCAGCTTGCCGAGCGCCTCGGCTTCCGAGGGGCTGGTGCCCTCGAGCGCGATCTGCATCACGCAGGTGCCGATGCCGCGCATCTCGTCGAGCAGCGGCCGCACCTTCTCGGTCAGATGCAGCCGGCGCGCCCGCCGGTCGGCCGGATCGGGCACGCGCGCGACATAGCCGAGCGACTCCAGGCGATCGATATGGCGAGACAGCGTGATCGGCTCGACCTCGAGCGCGTCCGCCACCGTGGCCTGGTTGGATCCTTCATTGTGGAAGAGATAGGCCAGCACCTGCCACTGCGCGCGGGTCAGGTTGCAGGCTTGCGCCCGCTGATCGAAGGCGCGGCGGATCAAGCGAGCGACGTCGTTGATCAGAAAACCGAGATCATTCTCTGCGGGTGGAGTATTCATGGTCTCATATATAATAAGCAACAAAATGTTACGCAATGTGACATTGCCCGACCCTGCGCCGAAATGTCCCAGAAGAGGTGGATTTCGGCGGAGAAGCAGGGTAAATCGATTCAAGCCACCTCCTGCAAGATCCCGCCTGCCACCGATCCATGTTCACCGATTTGGCATTCTATGCTGCGGCGCTGCCCGCCGTCGCGCTGGCCGGCCTGTCGAAGGGCGGCTTTGGCGGCGCCATGGGCATGCTCGCCGTCCCGATCCTGGCGCTCGTGATCTCGCCGGTCCAGGCCGCCGGCATCATGCTGCCCATCCTGGTCGTCATGGACCTGGTCAGTCTCTATTTCTATCGCAGCATCTTCGATCGCCGGACGCTCGCGGCGATGCTGCCGGCCTCGATCGTCGGCATCGGCGTCGGCTGGCTGACGGCCTCCTATGTTTCGGAGGATTTCGTCCGCCTGCTGGTGGGCGTGATTTCGATCGTCTTCGCGCTCAACTACTGGTTCGGCGATCGTCTGCGGGCCAGGCCGGCCGATCCCAACACGGCGAAGGGCGCGTTCTGGGGCAGCCTCGCGGGCTTTACCTCCTTCGTCAGCCATGCCGGCGCGCCGCCATTCCAGATGTATGCGCTGCCGCTCCGGCTCGACAAGCAGGTGTTCGTCGGTACCTCGGTGATCTTCTTCGCTGTCACCAACGCAGTGAAGCTGGTGCCCTATTTCTTCCTCGGCCAGTTCGACGCGGCGAACCTGGCGACTGCGGCGGTGCTGTTTCCGTTCGCGGCGTTCACCACGGTCGCCGGAATCTGGATCGTCCGGGTGATCGACCAGTCCCTGTTCTACGGTTTGTCCTATATCTTCGTGATAGTGATCGGCCTGAAGCTCACTTGGGACGGAGCGATCTCGCTGTTCATTCATTGAATTTGCGAGCCTCCGCCGCATGGCCGCCTTGTTCGCCGGCTAGCTGGCTCGGCCGCCGTCGAATGACGAAACTGGGGTCTTGTATGTACAGCGCTTTCCCGAACGCCATGCCGCGTGACTATCGGATCGATTTCTTCCGCGGGCTGGCGCTGATCTCCATTTTCGTGAACCATATTCCGGGCAATTTCTTCTCGAATTTCACGCATCGGAACTTCGGATTGTCGGATGCGGCCGAGATCTTCGTGCTGCTGGCCGGCGTTTCGGCGGCGCTCGCCTATTTTCCGCGCTTCGCCTCGGGCCAGATGCTCAACGCGACCGGGCGGGTCGGCAAGCGCATCGGCACGCTCTATGTGGCGCATCTCGCGGCCATGGCCGCCGGCTTCGCCATCTATGCCGGCGCGGCGCTCTATCTCGACGCGCCGGGCCTGATGCTTCCCGATGAGCGGCACTGGATCGTCGAGCAGCCAGTCAAGGCGCTGGCCGGCATCGGCATGCTCACCTACCAGACCGGCAACTTCAACATCCTGCCCATGTACATGGTGATGATGGCGATGCTGCCGCTGATCATGCTGCTGGCGCGGGTCCGGCTCGGCCTGGCGCTCGCCGCCAGCTTCGGTTTCTGGATGGTGGTCAATATCTATCGCCTGACCGTTCCGAATTATCCGGGGCAGGGCGGCTGGTTCTTCAATCCGCTCGCCTGGCAGTTCCTGTTCACGATCGGCTTCGTCGGCGGCGTCATGCTGCGGCGGGGCGAGAAGCTGCCCTTCTCGCGCGGGCTCTACGGTTTCGCCCTGTTCTACCTCGTGGCCGCGTCGGTGCTGGTGCTGGGCGCGCACTGGGACAAGTTCCCGGTGCTGCCGGAATGGTTCTGGCTGTCCGGCTTCAACAAGACCTGGGTCGGCGTCTTCCGCCTGCTCCATGTCCTGTCGCTCGCCTATGTCGTGATCTTCAGCCCGATCCCCGCCTTCCTGTCGCGCTGGCTCGACGAGGGCAACTGGATCGTCCGGCTCGGCCGTCACACGCTGCCGGTGTTCTGGCTCGGCACGCTGCTGAGCGTGGCGGGGCACATCGTGCGCGAGACGGTGTTCGGGCTGCCCAACGATCCGCTGCTGACCGGCCGCAGCTTCCTGGTCGACGTGGTGCTGATCGGCGCGGGACTTGCGGGGCTGTTCGCGCTCGCGGCCTATCTCGACTGGATGCGGTCGGCGGCGAAGCGGCGTCCGGCGGCGCCGGAAGCGGCCGAGGCGGCGATCGTCCCGTCCCGCCTGGTGGCGGCCGAATAGGGCCGCAAAGCAAAAGCGCCGCGTTGGACGCGGCGCTTCGCACGATACGCTTCACCAATCAGTGAATGGTGCTGTTCCCCTTCAGTCGGGCGATCTCGTCCTTGAGTTGCAACTTGCGCCTCTTCATGGCGGCCAGTTCGGTCGTGTCGACGCTCGGATGGCTGGCGACCTCGTCGATTTGCCTGGAAAGAGCCTCGTGGCGCTTCTCCAGCTCGGCAAGATGCGATTCGATGGACATTGATACTGCCTCCCTTCGTTGAGATGACGGCACTCGGATCGTGCCATAGACGGGGGTTGCTGTCGAACCCGGAAAGCAAGCCGGCTTCCCCTGGGAGAGGCGGCGCGGCAGGCTTCCGGGCTCACTTTTGATCTGTGCCCTCGGCCATGCCGGTTCAAGGGGGAAGGTGCATTCGGTCGCATTCCGGCTCTCGCGCGGCCCCGCGCAAGCATGTATCCTTGCGCAAAGCCGGTCTGATCCCGGCAGGGTTGGGATGAATGACCGAGGAAGAAGAACGGCAGATTCGCTTCGAGTTGGCTCGGCTCCGGCAGGAGCACAGCGATCTCGACGCGGCGATTTCGGTGATGGCCGAGACGGGCAAGATCGACCCGTTGCGGATTCAGCGCCTGAAGAAGCGCAAGCTCGCGCTGAAGGACCGCATGGTCTCGCTCGAGGACCAACTGCTCCCCGACATCATTGCCTGATCAGGCGGCGGCGCCGCCGCCCGCCAGCAGGTCTTCCGCGGCGGCCACGAGCGCCTCGGCGGTCTGGCCGGGTTCGATCATGACGACGGCGGATTGCGTCGTGATCCCCGCCATCTCTTCCATGAATTGCAGGCCGGAAAGGGTGCGCTGGAGTCCGTGGACGCGATGGCCGCAATCGGCCGCGGCCGAGTTCCACAGCACCACGGCGAACTGCTCGTTGCCGGTGCGCGCGGCCACGTCGCAGGAGCGGATGCCGGCGCGGAGCGCCTGGCCGATGCCGCGGAGCGCCCGGTTGAGCCCGGCCTGGCCGCTCGCGTCGCGCACGGCGTCGAGGCCTTCGATGTCGATGAGGGCGATGCCGCAGGAAACCGGATAGCGGGCCTGGAAGGCGAGGGCGCGCTCGATTTCGCGGATGAAGGCGCGGCGGTTGAGCAGGCCGGAGATAGGCTCCTCGGCCGCCTCGACCTCGAGCGCCGCGATGCGATGCTGGCTGGCGTCGAGGGCGCGCCGCAGCGTGGCGATCTCCTCGGCCAGACGCGTGACCAGCGAGCGCTGCTCGGCCGGATAGTCCGCCTTGTGGTCCGCCTTGGCGCCGACGACATCGGTCTCGCGACGGCGCAGGGCGACGCCCGGATCGCGGTCGATCGGGGTGGGGAAGCGGGGGGAATGGGCCGGGGCGGTGCTCATGCGTGCACTTTGCCGCGGCTTGGTTCACTTCTGGTTAACGACGTCCGCTGCGGGGCCGCGAATCACGCCCGGCGATCGCGTCTCGACAAGGGCGGGGCACGAGGCATGCCGGTGCGGCATGGAAGGCATCCGGCGGCGCGCCTTGCGGCGGGGGCGTCCCTCTCTATAATCCGCGCCTTCCCGCAAGCCGGAGACGAGAACTTGGCAGACAAGACGGCGCCAGTCGCCATCATCATGGGCAGCCAATCCGATTGGCAGACGATGCGGCACGCCGCCGAGACACTGGACGCGCTCGGCGTCGCGCATGACGACCGGATCGTCTCGGCGCACCGGACGCCGGACCGGCTGATCGAATTCTCGAAGTCGGCGCGCGACGAGGGTTTCCAGGTGATCATCGCCGGCGCGGGTGGCGCGGCCCATCTGCCCGGCATGTGCGCGGCGATGACGCCGCTGCCGGTGCTCGGCGTGCCGGTCGAATCGAAGGTGCTCGCCGGCCAGGACAGCCTGCTTTCGATCGTGCAGATGCCGGGCGGCATCCCGGTCGGCACGCTGGCGATCGGCAAGGCCGGCGCCATCAACGCGGCGCTGCTCGCCGCCGCCATCCTGGCGCTCCATGACACGGCGCTCGCCGCGCGTCTCGACGACTGGCGCTCCGCCCAGGCCGACCGCGTCGCCGAAAGGCCCCACGATGAAGGGTGAAGCAGTGCTGCGACCCGGCGCCACCATCGGCATCCTCGGCGGCGGCCAGCTCGGCCGCATGCTCGCCACCGCCGCGGCCGAACTCGGCTTCCGCTGTCATGTCTATTGTCCGGACGGCGAAAGCCCGGCCTTCGACGTCGCCGCGGCGCGCACCGTCGCGGCCTATGAGAACGAGGCGGCGCTCGCCGCCTTCGCCGGCTCGGTCGACGTCGTCACCTATGAGTTCGAGAACGTGCCGTCCGCGACCGCCGACTTCCTCGGCGCGCAGGTCGACGTCCTGCCGGGGCCGCGTGCGCTCGCCGTGTCGCAGGACCGGCTCTCCGAGAAGGAGCTGATGCAGGGCCTCGGCATTCCTGTCGCACCGTTCGCGGCGGTCGACGATCTTGCCGGGCTCGAGGCGGCGCTGGAACGGCTCGGCCGTCCCTCGATCCTGAAGACCCGCCGCTTCGGCTATGACGGCAAGGGCCAGGTGGCGATCCGCGCCGGCGACGACGCGGCGGCCGCCTTCGCGGCGATCGCCGGCAAGCCGGCCGTGCTGGAAGGTTTCGTCACCTTCGCCCGCGAGGTCTCGGCCCTGGTCGTGCGCGGCCGGAATGGCGAGACGGCCGTATACGACATCGTCGAGAACGTACATCGCAACCATATCCTCGCCACTTCGACCGTCCCCGCGAAGCTGGCGGAAGCGACCGCCGAGGCGGCGCGCGGCATCGCCGCCAAGGTCGCTGAGGCGCTCGACTATGTCGGCCTGCTGGCGGTCGAGATGTTCGTGGTCGAGGCGGACGGCGAGGAGCGCCTGCTCGTCAACGAGATCGCCCCGCGCGTGCACAATTCCGGCCACTGGACGCAGGATGGCTGCCTGGTCTCGCAGTTCGAGAACCATATCCGCGCCATCGCCGGCTGGCCGCTCGGCTCGACAATCCGCCATTCCGACGCCGTGATGACCAACCTGGTCGGCGCCGAGGCAGACGAGTGGCAGCGCCTGGCGGCGGAGCCGGGCGCGCGGCTGCATCTCTACGGCAAGGCCGAGAGCCGGCCCGGCCGCAAGATGGGTCACGTCAACCGGATCGCCCCGCGCCAGCAGGGCTGAGCCGCCTGCCAAAATCGTCCCGTCGGCAGCGCCGGCGGGACCCTGCCGCGCGAAGGCCGGGCTTTCGCAATCGCCGTCGCGACCCCATATCAGGGCCTTCGTGGTCAGGGGTGGCGCCGGTGACGCAAAGGCGCTATCGAAAGGCCCGAATTCCGCTCCCGCACCCGCCCAGAATAAAGACAGCCGTCATGACAGAGCCGAAGACCGTTTATCCCGCCGCCGAGCCGTCGCCCTCGTTCCCGAAGATCGAGGAAGCGATCGGTGCCTGGTGGAAGGAAAACGAGATTTTCGAACGCTCGATCGCGCAGCGGCGTGACCATGGCGCGCCGGAGTTCGTCTTCTATGACGGCCCGCCCTTCGCCAACGGACTGCCGCACTATGGCCACCTCGTCACCGGCTTCGTCAAGGACCTGGTGCCGCGCTACCAGACCATGCGCGGCAAGGTGGTCGACCGTCGTTTCGGCTGGGATTGCCACGGCCTGCCGGCCGAGATGCAGTCCGAGAAGGAACTCGGCGTTTCCGGCCGTCTCGAGATCCTGAAATACGGCGTCGCCCGTTTCAACGAGCATTGCCGCACCTCGGTCCAGCAGTTCACCGCGGACTGGGAATACTATGTCACGCGCTCGGCGCGCTGGGTCGATTTCAAGAACGACTACAAGACCATGGACCTCTCCTTCATGGAGAGCGTCATGTGGGCGTTCAAGCAGCTGCATGACAAGGGCCTGATCTATGAGGGCTATCGGGTCGTGCCCTACAGCTGGGCCGCGCAGACGCCGCTGTCGAACTTCGAGACGCGCCTCGACAATTCCTACCGCATGCGCCAGGACCCGGCGCTGACGGTCGGCTTCCTGCTCGATCCGGTCGAGGGCGACACCGTTCCGACGCGCCTGCTCGCCTGGACGACCACGCCGTGGACGCTGCCGTCCAACATGGCGCTCGCCGTCGCCCCCGACGCGGACTACGCCGTGCTCGAGAAGGACGGCGTCCGCCTGGTCATCGGCGCGCCGCTGGTCGGCAACTACGCCAAGGAGCTCGACGGCTATGTCGAGGTCGCGCAGCTGAAGGGCGCCGAGCTGATCGGGCGCACCTATCAGCCGATGCTGCCGTTCTTCGCGGCCGAGAAGGCGAACGGCGCCTTCCGCGTCATCGGCGGCGACTTCATCGAGATGACCGACGGCACCGGCGTCGTGCACATCGCTCCCGCCTTCGGCGAGGACGACATGCGCATCGGCCAGGAAGAGGGCATCCCGGTCGTCGATCCCGTCGATTTCGCCGGCAACTTCACCGAGCTCGTCCCGGCCTATGCCGGCATGAACGTGTTCGACGCCAACAAGGAAATCATCCGCGACCTCAAGCAGGAAGGCGTGGTCCTGCGTCACGAGACGTATGACCACAACTACCCGCACTGCTGGCGCACGGATCAGCCGCTCATCTACAAGGCGCTGCGCTCCTGGTACGTGAAGGTCACCGCCTTCAAGGACCGGATGGTCGAGCTCAACCAGGGCATCACCTGGGTGCCCGAGCATGTCCGCGACGGCCTGTTCGGCAAGTGGCTGGAGAATGCGCGCGACTGGAACATCGGCCGCAACCGCTTCTGGGGTTCGCCGATCCCGGTGTGGAAGTCGGATGATCCGAACTATCCGCGCATGGACGTCTATGGCTCGCTCGACGAGATCGAGCGGGACTTCGGCGTGCGCCCGCACGACCTGCACCGGCCCTATATCGACGAGCTGACCCGCCCCAATCCGGACGATCCGACCGGCAAGTCGGTGATGCGCCGCGTCGAGGACGTGCTGGATTGCTGGTTCGAATCCGGCTCGATGCCGTTCGCGCAGGTGCATTACCCGTTCGAGAACAAGGACTGGTTCGAGGGCCACTTCCCGGGCGACTTCATCGTCGAATACGTCGCGCAGACGCGCGGCTGGTTCTACACGCTGATGGTGATGGCGACGGCGCTGTTCGACCGCGCGCCGTTCCGCTCGGTCGTCTGCCACGGCGTCGTGCTCGACGAGAACAAGCAGAAGCTGTCGAAGCGGCTCCGCAACTATCCGGACCCGATCGAGGTGTTCAACACCTATGGTGCCGACGCGCTGCGCTGGTATCTGGTGTCGTCGCCGCTGCTCTCCGGCGGCGATCTCGCCATGCCGAAGGACGGCCGCGCCATCGCCGAGACGGTGCGCCAGGTCATGCTGCCGATCTGGAACGCCTACTCGTTCTTCACGCTCTATGCCAACATCGACGGCATCAAGGGCCGGATGGTCACGACCGCCGAGGCCGAGCTCGACCGCTATATCCTCGCCAAGACCGCGGACCTGATCCGTGGCATCGAGGCGTCGATGGAGAAGCTGGATCTCGCCGGCGCGACCAACGCGTTCCCGCCCTTCATCGAGGCGCTGAACAACTGGTTCATCCGTCGCTCGCGCGACCGGTTCTGGAAGGCCGAGAAGGACGCCGACAAGCAGGCCGCCTACGACACGCTCTACACCGTGCTCGTGACGATGACCCGCGCGCTGGCTCCGTTCCTGCCGTTCCTGACCGAGCACATCCACCGGGCGCTGGTCGACGGCGAGAGCGTGAATCTGGCCAACTGGCCGGACGCGTCGGCGCTCGTCTCCGATGCGGCTCTGGTCGAGCGCATGGACCTGGCCCGCACGGTCGCTTCCGCCGCGCTGTCGATCCGCACGGTCAAGAACCTGCGCACGCGCCTGCCGCTGCGCTGCCTCACCGTCGCCCATCCGGGCTTCGAGAAGCTGGCGCTGCTGAAGGACGTCATCGCCGACGAGGTCAACGTCAAGGAAGTCGTGCTGGCGGCGGATCCCGCCGCCTATGGCGCGGTCGTGCTCGCCGTCGATCCGAAGATCGGCAAGCGGCTCGGCAAGAACCTGAAGGACGTGCTCAACGCAGCGCGGGCCGGCGAGTGGGAAGATCTGGGCGGTGGTCGCTATGCGGTCGCCGGCCAGACGATCGAGCCGGGCGAATACGAGCTGCGCTTCAAGGCCAATGAGGGCCTCGACGCGGTCGCCTTTGACGGCGCCGCCGGCGTGGTCGTGCTCGATACGCAGGTCGACGAGGCGCTGGAACGCGAGGGCGTTGCCCGCGACTTCATCCGCCTGGTGCAGACGGCACGCAAGGAGGCCGGCTTCAACATCGCCGACCGTATCCACATCGAGGTCAAGATTGCCAACGGCCTCGGTGGGGCGCTGGTCGACCATGCCGAGACGATCCGCGCCGAGACGCTGGCTGAGACGCTGCGTCCGACCGATGACCGGCCGGAAGGCTTCGTCTCGGAGACGAGCCTGCTCGACGAGCCGATCGAGATCGGCGTCCGCGTCGCGCGCTGAGGCGCGGCGCGACTGAACGAATGGATCCTTCGACCGGCCTCGCGGCCGGTCGAATGCTTTTGGGGCCGGCGGTCCGGCCGAACGGGAGCCTGCAATGACGCCCTTGTCGATCCTCGAACTCGTCCGCGTGACCGAGGAGACCGATGCGCGCGGCGCGCTCGACAATGCCCGAGACCTCGCGGCGCATGCCGAACGCTGGGGCTACAACCGCATCTGGGTGGCCGAGCATCACAACATGCCGGGGATCGCCAGCGCCGCGACCTCGATCGTGCTGGCGCATATCGCGGCCGGCACAAACACCATCCGTATCGGCGCCGGTGGCATCATGCTGCCGAACCATGCGCCCTACATCATCGCCGAGCAGTTCGGCACGCTGGCCAGGCTCTTCCCCGGCCGCATTGATCTCGGCCTCGGCCGGGCGCCAGGCACCGACCAGGTCACGGTCCGCGCGCTGCGCCGGTCGCCGAACAATGCCGAGAATTTTCCGCAGGATGTGCTGGAATTGCAGGCGTTTCTGGCGCCGGCCGGTCCCGACCAGCGCATCGTCGCCGTGCCGGCGGCGGGCACCGAGGTGCCGCTCTGGATCCTCGGCTCCAGCAATTTCGGCGCCATGCTGGCGGCTGAACTGGGGCTTCCCTACGCCTTCGCCTCGCATTTCGCGCCCGACCTGTTGCTGCCGGCATTGGAAATCTACAGGAGCCGCTTCAAGCCTTCGGAACAGCTCGACCGGCCCTATGCGATGGTCGGCGTCAACGTGATCGCGGCCGAGACCGACGCCGAGGCGACGCGGCTGGCGACGACGCAGCAGATGTCGTTCGCCGACATGTTCCGAGGCGCGCGGGGGCTTTCGAAGCCGCCGATCGACGACATCGAGACTTACTGGTCGCCGATGGAACGGGCGCAGGCGAAGTCGATGCTGGCCCGCTCGATCGTCGGATCGCCCGACACCGTTCGTGCCGGCATGGAGGCGCTGGTCGAGGAGACCGGCGCCGACGAACTGATCCTCGTCTCCGACGTCTATGACCATCAGGCGCGGCTGCGCTCGGTCGAGCTCATCGCCGAGGCGGCCGGGATCGGCGCGGGTTAACAGCGCCGATCCTGTTAGCGATCCGGTAGCGGGTCGTTAGCGCGCTGCCTGCATCAGCGGATAGGAGCGCCGCACCGTCTCGGCGATGACGGCGGCGACGGCCGCCTTGATCAGATCGCCCGGCACGAAGATCAGCGAACCCATGGCGGCATCGAAGAGCGACAGCTTGGCGACCATGGCGAGCCAGGGGATGCCGATCAGATAGACGACGCCGATGCCGCCGATCGCGGCGAAGATGAAGAACCAGACCGCGTTCATGCGGTGCCAGTTCTTCTCCGTCAGCCAACCGGTGACATAGGCGGCGAAGGGCCAGGCGATGATGAAGCCGGCGGTCGGGCCGAAGAAGACCGAGAGGCCGCCATGGCCACCGGAGAGCAGCGGCAGGCCGAGCGCGACGAGAAGCACGAAGAGCAGGATGGCGAGTGCGCCGCGCTTGGCGCCGATCAGGGCGCCCGCCAGCATGACGCCGAGCGTCTGCGCGGTGATCGGCACCGGCAGGAAGCCGACCTGGAAGGCCGGCACCAGATTGATCGCCGCCATCAGCGCGGCGAAGAGCGCGATATAGACGATGTCGCGGGTTGAAACGTCCTGGCTCATCGGGTCCCGGTCTCCTGTTCGGGGGAAGTCTCTATCCGCCTCGGGCGGCGATCAAGCCTCGTAGCCGCGCGCCTCGATGGCGTCGGCGAGTTCGTCGGCGGATTTCAGCGTGCGGATGACCAGCGGCACGATCAGCGCCAGTGGATTGGCGGCAAGCCCGCGCGCCGCCTGCGCCTCGCGGATCAGGCGGAATTCCTCCGCGATCAGCGGCACGAAGCGGATGGCGAGCGCGATCGAAAGCCCGACCTTCTCCGGATTGACGCCGAGCGGCCGCAGCGGCCCGAGCAGCCACTCGACCAGCTCCGCCATTTCCGACACCGGCGTCGTCAGCGTCACGGCGCTGGCGAGAAGGATCAGCGTCGCGAAGCGCGCTACGGCGAGCGCGCCCTCGGCGACTGTGCCGAAGACGAGGTGGAAGGCGAAGATGATGCCGAGCAGGATCGCTGGGCCGCGCAATTGCGTCATCAGGCTGCGGAACGGCACGCCGGTCGAGAGGTAGATCGCGAAGGCGAGCGGCACGCTGGCGAAGACGGCGATCCCGGACGGCACGAGGAAGAGCGCCAGCGACAGGACCAGCAGCCCCGCCACCTTGGCGCCGGCGCGGGCGCGGTGGAGCGGCGAGCGGCTCGGATGATAGAGCCCGATCGTCATCGCATCCGCTCGCGGTAGAAGGGGAGCACCTCGCCCGGCAGGCCGTCGGCGGCGATGCGGCCATCCTCGATCATCAGCACGCGCTCGAAGCCGGCGATCAGCTCGAGGTCGTGGCTGACGACAACAGCCGGATGCGGGAGCGCGTCGATCGCATCGGCGACGCGGTTGCGGTTCCTAAGGTCGAGCAGCGTCGTCGGCTCGTCGAAGACGACGAGCTCCGGTTCGGTGACGAGTACGGCCGACATCGCCACCAGCTGCTTCTCGCCGCCGGACAGCAGATGCACGGGCCGCTCGCGCAGATGGCCGAGATCGTAGCGCGAAAGCGCCGCGTCGATGCGCGTGTCGATCTCCGCCTTCGGGATCTTTCGCGCCTTCAGGCCAAAGGCGAGGTCTTCGCCGACGATCGGCATGACGATCTGATGATCGGGGTTCTGGAAGATGAAGCCGACCTTGCGGCGGATCGCCTTGACGTCCTTCCGCGTGTCGACGCCGTCGATCAGGACCCGGCCGGTCTTCGGCAGCACGAGGCCGTTTAGGAGACGCGCGAAGGTGCTCTTGCCGGAGCCGTTGGCGCCGACGATGCCGATGCGCCGTTCTCTGAGCGCGCAGTCGATCCCGTCCAGAACGGGCCGGCCGTCGAACTCATGGCTGACCGCTTCCAGCACGATCATGCGGCGTTCCGCGCCCCCGCTTCCGGTGTGCAATGCCGCACTGCGATAGAGCCTGTGATGCGCGGGGTCAATCGGCCGCCGGTCGGACGCGTTCGGCCCGCAGGACGACCTCCGCCGCCGCGCGAGCGTCCTCGCCGGCATCGTGGTGATGGAACACCAATCCGAGATGGTTCTTGAGGCTGGCGAGCCCGTGTCCGCCATTGCCTTTCAGCTCGGGCCAGGCCGCCCGCGCCACCTGGACGCTGTTGCGCCATAGCCAGGAAGGGGCGGAAACCGTCGCATCGGCGCAGGCCGCCGCGATGGCGCTGCGGTCGAAGCCGGAATGCTGGTAGACCGTGGCGCCCGCGAGCGCGATCTCCAGTACCGGCAGCACCTCGGCAAAGGTGGGCGATCCCTCGACCATGGCGGCCGTGATGCCGTGCAGGCCGCTCCAGATCCAGACATCGGTTTCCGGATCCACCAGGGTGGCCCAGGTCTCGATGCTGTCGTCGGCGCGTACGCAGGCGACGCCGATCTGGCAGATGCTGCCGCGATGGTTGTTCGCCGTCTCGACATCGAGCGCGAAGAAGCGGAACGGTCCTTCCGGGAAAGGGGTCACGCGGGTGGAGGCGGCGGGCGCTTCGTCGAGCAGGGCCGCGAGCAGTCGTTCGGCGGTGTAGGACAAGGAAGGCTCCGGATCCCGGGAAATGGCGGTTCCGGAACGCATCGACGCGTTGGCGCGTCCTTTTCCGGTGGAGCCATCGTCATGCGACAGAGGCCGGGCCGGGTCAATCGGCGTCGGAGCAGGGGAATGACCCTCGCGCGTCGCCCTCTTTCAACTGAAAGAAAATTGTCCTATATTTTCCTTGGAAAGGACGTGGCGATGCAGACCCTTCATTCCGTTCCGGCCGGCAGGCCCGAGGCCGGGCCGGTCGTCACCAAGGCCGTGATCCGTGCGGCGGACCAGCTCCGCCTGACGGCCCGTATCCTGTCCGCGGTCCTTGGCGTCAGCGAGGCGACGGTGTCGCGCATGAAGCGGGGCGATTTCGCGCTTCAGCCCGGCACCAAGCCGTTCGAACTCGGCATCCTGCTGGTCCGCCTGTTCCGCTCGCTCGACGCGATCGTGGGCGGCGACGAGGCCGTGGCGAAGGCGTGGCTCGACAATCCCAACCTCGTTCTCGGCGCGCGGCCGATCGAGAAGCTGCAAACCGTGAGCGGGCTCGTTGATGTCATCGCCTATCTGGACGCGCGCCGCGCTCTCGTCTGAGCTCGGGCGCTTCGTCGGTCCATGCTGGCGTCTGGTCGAGGCGCAGCATCGGGTCTCGACGCTGAAGCTGACCGACACGCTTGCCGAGCAGGCTCTGCTGGAAGACCTGATCGAGGCGGCCAAGCCGGCGCCGCCGCCGGAGTGCCGGCATCTCGATTTCCTGCTCGCGACACCCTTCCGCTATGGCGCGATCTATCCGCATGGCTCGCGCTTCCGGCGCGCCGGCCTGACGCTCGGCGTCTACTACGCGGCGGAGGAGCCGCGCACGGCCGTGGCCGAGATGGCCTTCTACCGGCTGCTGTTCTTTGCCGAGTCGCCGGATACGCCCTGGCCGCGCGATGCGGCCGAGTACACCGCCTTTTCCGCGGAACTGGCGACGGAGCGGTCGCTCGACCTGACGAAACCGCCGCTCTCCGCCAATGCGGCGATCTGGACCGACCGGACCGACTACCAGGGCTGCCAGGCCTTCGCCGACGCGGCGCGTTCGGTCGATGCCGACGTGATCCGCTATCGCTCGGTGCGCGATCCGGACGGCGGAGGCAATCTCGCCGTACTGATGTGCCGCGCTTTTGCCCGTCCGGCGCCGGTCGAGCGCCAGACATGGCGCATGCGCCTGAGCGCCAGCGGCGTTCAGGCGCTCTGCGAGTTTCCGCGTCAGGCGGTGGAGTTTCCGCCGGACGCGTTCGCTGCCGATCCGCGCATCGCTGCCTTCAACCGGAGCCGCGCGGGCTGACGCCTTTCCCCTGGTCTAGGCCGGCTGCGGTTCCGGCTGGCGGCGCGGCAGGGGCGGGAAGGCGAGGGCGATCGCCACCGCGCCGAGGCCGACGATCGACGAGCCGATGAACAGCCACGCATAGTCGCGGAAATTGTCGAAGATCCAGCCGCCGATCCACGGCCCGAGCGCCATGCCGATGCTCGACAGCATCGTCGCCGCGCCGAGCACGGCGCCAAGGTTTTTCTGGCCGAAATAGTCGCGCGCCAGAACGGCATAGAGCGGCATCACGCCGCCATAGGCCGCGCCGAAGATCACCGCCAGCAGGTAGAACTGGCCGAGCGCGCTGACGACGGAGTAGAAGGCGATGACGATCGCCTGCACGAGGAGGCCGGCGACCAGCACCGGCTTGACGCCGATCCGGTCGGCGGCGACGCCGAGCAGCAGGCGGCCGCCGAGCCCGGCGAGCCCCTCGACGCTGTAGATGCTGACCGCCGCCATCGGCGTCACGCCGCAGACGATCGCATAGCTCACCATGTGGAAGATCGGGCCGGAATGCGCCGCGCAGCAGGCGAAGAAGGTGAGGCCGAGGATCCAGAACTGCGGCGAGCGCAGCGCGCCGGCCATGGTCATGCTTCCTTCCGGGGCCTCGCCGCCGGCGCCGGCGGGGGCCTCCGCCGGGGGATTGCGCAGCAGAAGCGTCGCCGGCAGCAGCACGAGCCAGGCGCCGATGCCGATCGCCAGCATGGCGAAGCGCCAGTCATAGGCGGTGATCAGCCAGCGCGCGAAGGGCGAGATCGTCATCGGCGCCATGCCCATGCCGGCCGAGACCAGCGACACCGCGAGGCTGCGGTTGGTGGTGAACCAGCCCGTCACGGCGGCGATCACCGGCGCGAAGAAGGCGCTGGAGGCGAGGCCGACGAGAATGCCGAAGGTCAATTGGAACGCCAGCAGCGAAGTCGCCCGGCTGGCGAGGATCAGCGCCAGCCCGAGCAGGATCGTGCCGGCCAGCACCACGGCGCGCGTGCCGAAGCGGTCGCTCGCCATGCCCCCGAAGATGCCGGCGACGCCCATGACGAGGAAGTTGAGCGTCATCGCGCTCGAGATCCCCGCCCGCGACCAGCCGGTGTCGAGCGACAGCGGATCGAGGAAGACGGCGAGCGAGAACATCGTGCCGACGGCGACGCATCCCATGAGCGCGCCCGCGAAGACGACGCTCCAACGATTGAAACCGGTCATGTTTGAAAGCCCTCCAGATGTAGACATCGCGGGGGGCGCAACCGACCGCTGCCCTTCGCCATCCAGACGACGAGCGGGGGGAAATGACTTCGACAAGCGGGCGTGAAAATTTGTCGGGCTCTCGCTGTTTGCAGGAGACCGTCGCCCCGGCGAAGGCCGGGGCCCATGAACACCGGCCCAAGCAACACGACACCGGGCGGTGTGTCTGGATCCCGGCCTTCGCCGGGATGACGGCCGAGCAACCGTGTGGCGCCGGCCGGTGTTTTTTCGACCTTCCATCGGATACGATCCGGCAGCGATTCCGCCTGAGACCCCTTGGCCAAAAGCAGATTCATGACCCAGAACCTCGCCGCACTCCTTCCGATCGTCCAAGCCGCTCCGGTCGTTCCGGTTCTCATCATCGAGGACGTCAAGACCGCCGTTCCGCTCGCCAGGGCGCTGGTCGCCGGCGGGCTGACCGCGCTCGAGGTGACGCTGCGCACGCCGGCCGCCCTCGACTGCATCCGCGCCATCAAGGCCGAGGTCGAGGGCGCCAATGTCGGCGCCGGCACCATTCTCAATCCGAAGCAGTTCGACGAGGCGGTCGCCGCCGGCTCGAGCTTCCTGGTCAGCCCCGGCGCCAGCCCGAAACTGATCGCGCACGCCGCCGGCTCGCCGGTGCCGCTGCTGCCGGGCGTCGCCACCGCCGGCGAGGCGATGACGCTGCTTGAAGAGGGCTACGGCGCGGCAAAATTCTTCCCGGCCGAGCAGGCCGGCGGCGCGCCCTATCTGAAGGCGCTGTCGTCGCCGCTGCCCGGCCTGATGTTCTGCCCGACCGGCGGCGTCAGCCTGAAGAACGCGCAGAGCTATCTGTCGCTGCCGAACGTCATGTGCGTCGGCGGCTCGTGGGTGGCGCCGGCCGCCGCCATCGCCGCGGGCGACTGGACGGCGATCACCACGCTGGCGCGCGAAGCGTTCGAACTCCGCGCCGGCTGACGCGGCTCGCGGGCGAGACGAACGGGCTGGGGCCGCTACCGCATCCGCGGGGCGGCCCTTTCCTTGTCGGCGATCGATCATTCGAGGATTTTGATCGCCGGCGCGGCGTCTTGCCTTGTCGCGCGGTTGGGTGCTCACTACTTCCCAACTGCGTTTCTTGACGAACCAGCACAGGGAAGACCGAGATGATCGACGGCAAGAGCATTCTAGACCAGCTGCTCGGTGCGGCGTCCGGCCAGGCCGGCGGACGGGGCCAGGGCGGCGGCCTCGACGATCTCAGCCGGATGAGCGGTTCGCTCGGCAGCGGCGGCCAGGCCTCCGCCCCTCCCGGCGGCGGCGCGGGCGGCGGCAGCCTCGGTGACCTCCTGGGCGGCATGCTCGGCGGCGCCGGTGGCGGTCAGGCCGGCGGTGGTGCCGGCGGCGGCGCGGGTGGCGCCGGTGGTCTCGGCGATCTTCTCGGCGGCATCCTTGGCGGCGGCAACGGCAACGCGGCCGCTCCGGGCAAGGCCGGCGGCGCCGGCGGCCTTGGCGACGTGCTCGGCAAGGTGACGGAATACGCGAAGCAGAATCCGGGCATGACCATGGCCGGCGCCGGCGGCCTCGCCGCCGTGCTGTTCGGCGGCAAGGGCCCGAAGCTCAAGGCCGACGCGCTGACGCTGGGCGGCCTCGCCGCCATCGGCACGCTCGCCTACAAGGCCTACCAGCAATACAAGATCAACAATCCCGACGCGCCGGCGGCGACCCCGGCTCCGGCCGGAAGCCCGGCGGCGCTGCCGCCGCCGGATTCGCCCTTCCATCCGGCCAACGCGCCCGGCGGCCCCGACGCGATGGCGCTGTCGATCGTCTCGGCGATGATCGCGGCGGCCAAGGCCGACGGCACGGTCGACGCAGCGGAGAAGCAGAAGATCCTCGGCAAGCTCGGCGAGGGCGGCCTGACGGACGAGGAGCGGGTTTTCCTCGACCGCGAGCTCGCCGGACCGCTCGACATCAACAAGGTGGTGGATTCGGCGACCGGGCCGGAGCACGCGATCGAGCTCTATGCCGCCTCGCTTCTGGCGATCGATCCCGACCATCCGGCCGAGCGCGCCTATCTCGACATGCTGGCGGCCCGCCTCGGCCTCGACGCCGGCCTCAAGAGCGAGATCGAGCGGGTGATCGCCAGCGCGGCGGTCTGATCGTTCCGGTTTGAATGAATAAAAAGGCGCGGAACCCCAGGGTTCCGCGCCTTTTCTGTTTCCGCGATCCCTCGGGATCAGGCGGCCTTGATGTTCGCCTGCAGGAACTCGTGGATGCGGGCGATCGCCTTCAGGATGTTCTCGGTCGAATTGGCGTAGGAGAGGCGGATATAGCCCTCGCCATAGACGCCGAAATCCGGGCCGCCGATGGTGGCGACGCCGGCCTGCTCGAGGAGCGCCGAGGCGAGCGGCTTCGACTTCCAGCCCGTCGCCTTGATGTTCGGGAAGGCGTAGAAGGCGCCCTTCGGCGTCGCGCAGCCGATGCCCGGCAGCTTGTTCATCTCGGCGACGACGACGGCGCGGCGGCGGTCGAACTCGGCGACCATCGCGTGCACCTCGTCCTGCGGGCCGGTCAGCGCCGCGAGGCCGGCGAACTGCGCCGGCGCGTTGACGCAGGACCAGCAATTGACGGCGAGCTTGCGCACCTTGTCGACCAGCGCCGTCGGCCAGACCGAATAGCCCATGCGCCAGCCGGTCATGGCATAGGTCTTGGACCAGCCGTCGAGCAGGATGACGCGGTCGCGGATCTCCGGATAGGAGAGCAGCGAGGTGTGCTCCAGCCCGTCATAGATCATCTGGCCATAGATCTCGTCGGACAGGATCGCGACGTCAGGCCACTTGGCGAGGCCGGCGACGAGCTTGTCGATCTCGCTCTTCGGCGTGACGCCGCCGGTCGGGTTGGCGGGCGAGTTCAGGATGATCAGGCGGGTCTGCGGCGTGATCAGCGCCAGCGTCTCCTCGGCCGAGAAGGCGAAGCCGTTCTCCTCGCGGATCGGCACGGGGATCGGGTTGGCGCCGGTGAACTCGATCATCGAGCGGTAGATCGGGAAGCCGGGGTCCGGATAGAGGATGTCGGCGCCGGGTTCGCCGAACATCAGGATCGCCGCGAACATCGTCACCTTGCCGCCGGGCACGATGACGACATTGTCGGGCGAGACCGGCGCGCCGGTGCGCTTCTGGACGTCGGCGGCGACCGCCTCGCGCAGCGGCAGGATGCCGGTCGCCGGCGTGTAGCCATGCTCGCCGTCACGCAGCGCCTTCACCGCCGCCTCGACGATATGGTCGGGCGTGCGGAAATCGGGCTGGCCGATGCCGAGATTGATGATGTCGCGGCCCTGGCGCGCGAGTTCGGTGGCGCGCGCGAGCACGGCGAAGGCGTTCTCCTCGCCGATGCGCTCGAAATTGGCGACTGTCTGGAACATTTCTGGCCTCCCGGGGTATGTCGTTGCAGGGTCTGATTTTATTGATCGGCGACGCGCGACGATCCTTGATTTCGTATGATGTTTCAGCGCATCCTCAGGCCAAAATCAAACCTGATTTTCCGGGAGAGCCTCTTACCATGTCGTCCACCACACCCCGCAAGCTTCGTTCGCAGTCCTGGTTCGACAATCCGGACAATCCGGGCATGACGGCGCTCTACATGGAGCGCTATCTGAACTACGGCCTGACGCGCAAGGAGCTGCAGTCCGGCAAGCCGATCATCGGCATCGCGCAGACGGGTTCGGACCTGTCGCCGTGCAACCGCCACCACCTGGTGCTGGCTGAGCGCGTTCGCGAGGGTGTGCGCGAGGCGGGCGGCCTGGTGATGGAATTCCCGGTCCATCCGATCCAGGAGACCGGCAAGCGTCCGGGCGCCGCGCTCGACCGCAATCTCGCCTATCTCGGCCTGGTCGAGCTGCTCTACGGCTACCCGCTCGACGGCGTCGTGCTGACGATCGGCTGCGACAAGACCACGCCGGCCTGCCTGATGGCCGCCGCCACCGTCAACATCCCGGCGATCGCGCTGTCGGTCGGCCCGATGCTGAACGGCTGGTACAAGGGCGAGCGCACCGGCTCCGGCACCGTCGTCTGGAAGCAGCGCGAGCGGCTCGCCGCCGGCGAGATCAACTATGAAGAGTTCATGGAGATCGTCGCCTCGTCCGCCCCGTCGACCGGCTACTGCAACACGATGGGCACGGCCTCGACGATGAACTCGCTCGCCGAGGCGCTCGGCATGCAGCTCCCGGGCTCGGCCGCCATTCCGGCGCCGTATCGCGAGCGCCAGCAGATCGCCTACGAGACCGGCAAGCGCGCCGTCGAGATGGTCTGGGAAGACCTGAAGCCGTCCGACATCATCACCCGCGAGGCGATCGAGAACGCCATCGTCGTCAACTCGGCGATCGGCGGCTCGACCAATGCGCCGATCCACATCAACGCCATCGCCCGCCACATCGGCGTCGAGGTCTCGGTCGATGACTGGCAGACCGTCGGCCACAAGGTGCCGCTGCTCGTCAACCTGCAGCCGGCCGGCAAGTATCTCGGCGAAGACTACCAGCATGCCGGCGGCGTTCCCGCCGTCGTCAACGAGCTGATGAAGCACGGCCTCATCCATGAGAATGCGATGACCGTCAACGGCAAGACGATGGGCGACAACTGCCGCAACGCCGAGATCGAGCTGCCGGACGTCATCCGCACCTTCGAGACGGCGCTGGTGCAGGACGCCGGCTTCATCGTGCTGCGCGGCAATCTGTTCGACAGCGCGATCATGAAGACCAGCGTGATCTCGAAGGAGTTCCGCGACCGCTACCTGTCCAACCCGAACGACCCGGAGGCCTTCGAGGGCCGGGCGATCGTGTTCGACGGTCCGGAGGACTACCATCACCGCCTCGACGATCCGGCGCTCGAGATCGACGAGAACTGCATCCTGTTCATCCGCGGCACCGGCCCGATCGGTTACCCGGGCGCGGCCGAGGTTGTGAACATGCAGCCGCCGGCAGCCCTCATCAAGCGCGGCATCCTCTCGCTGCCCTGCATCGGCGACGGCCGTCAGTCGGGCACGTCGGGTTCGCCGTCGATCCTCAACGCCTCGCCGGAAGCCGCCGCCGGTGGTGGCCTGGCGCTGCTGAAGACGGGCGACCGCGTCCGCGTCGACCTGAACAAGGGCTCGGCCAACATCCTGATCTCGGACGCGGAGCTGGCCGAGCGCCGCAACGCGCTCAACGCCGCCGGCGGCTTCCCGATCCCGGCGAGCCAGACGCCGTGGCAGGAGATCCAGCGCGCGCTGACCGACCAGCTGGCGGACGGCATGGTGCTGAAGCCGGCCGTCAAGTACCAGAAGGTCCACCAGACCTACGGCGTGCCGCGCGACAACCACTAAGCCTCGGACTTTCCCGGGCTACCGAAGATTGCATGACCGGCCCTCGCGGCCGGTCATGTCGTTTTTGGGGGTGGTGTCCTTCATTCCCTCCCCCTTGTGGGGAGGGCTAGGGAGGGGGTACCGCCTCGCTGGTTCCGGGAAAGCGCGAATGGCCCTTCGGATGGGCCGGTGCTGGTACCCCCACCCCAACCCTCCCCACAAGGGGGAGGGGGCGCCGTTGCTTCTCTTGCTGATCAGGATGATGGCGGAGGCGTTCGGAGTCCGAAGCGGCAAGACCTCATTCCCTCCCCCCCTGTGGGGAGGGCTAGGGAGGGGGTACCGCCTCGCTGGTTCCGGGAAAGCGCGAATGGCCCTTCGGACGGGCCGGCGCTGGTACCCCCACCCCGACCCTCCCCACGAGGGGAGGGGCCGGCGTTGCCGGTGCCCTGCGGATGCGCGAAGACAGCGGCTAGCAGAATTCCATCCGGATCGATCTTGTCCTAAATGTCGTCTTCCCAATCCGTGGAGGCTTTCTTGCCGCGTCTCAGAATTTCGCCCGAGGGCATCGGCCAGCACTTCTGGCTGGTGCCCGACAACAAGCCGGCCCATCCGATCGAGCCGGACGACCTCGACCTGTCCGATGATCTCCTCGACCGGATCGAGGCGTGGAGCGATGCTTTCGACGCAATCTTCGATCCCGCCGACCCCAAATCCTCGCGCTTCTCCAGCGCCGAGGCCGAAATTCTCTGGCGCACCGAGGGCCAGATGATCGTCGCGGCGATCCGCGACGAGCTTGATGACGACTGGGAAATCGAAACCCGCTTCTGAGACGAGGAGGCTTGCTTGGGCAAGATCAACGCCGCCTGGCATGAGGTCCATCCGATGCCGGAGAAGTCGACGCTCGACCAGCGGGTCGCCTGGCATCTCGAGCACGCCGCGCATTGTGGCTGCCGGTGCGTTCCGCGCGGGATCGCCGAGGAATTGGTCCGGCGGGGGATCGCCGTCCCGGAGCCTCGGAAAAGCAGCCCGGGTCCATCGACATCGGGACGTTGATCGCTAAGATCGACGCGTCGAGGGCGGGGAACAGCATGACATCGATCGCGGCGCGCCGCGCCACCTTCCGCAGGCTGCATGACGCGGGCTGCTTCGTCATGCCCAATCCCTGGGATATCGGCAGCGCGCGCCTTTCCGCCGGCCTCGGCTTCCCGGCGCTCGCAACCACGTCCGGCGGCTTCGCCTTCAGCCGCGGCCTGCCGGACGGCGCCGTCGATCGCGACACCATGCTGGCGCACGTCGCCGAGATCGTCGCTGCCACCGAACTGCCGGTGAACGCCGATTTCGGCAACGCCTTCGCCGACGCCGCCGAGGCGGTCGCCACCAATGTCGCGCTCTGCGTCGAGACCGGCATCGCCGGCCTCTCGGTCGAGGACATGGCGGCCGACCGCTCGCTCTACGAATTCGACCACGCCGTCGACCGGGTTCGCGCCGCGCGCGCGGCGATCGACGCCGCCGGGCCGGACGTGCTGCTGACCGCGCGCAGCGAGGCGCTGCTCACCGGCCATCCGGGCGGCCTCGACGAGGCCTGCCACCGCATCGCCGCCTTCGCGGAGGCCGGCGCCGACGTGCTGTTCGTGCCGGGCAAGCTCGACGCCGCGTCGATATCCAAGGTGATCGCCGCCGCCGGCGGCAAGCCGGTCAACGTCATCGCGCTCGATCCGGCGCAGTCGATCGCCGACCTCGCGCAGGCGGGCGTGCGCCGCGTCTCGCTCGCCACCGCGCTCGCCCGTGCCGCCTATGGCGGCTTCCTGCGGCTTGCGCGCGAGGTGGCCGGCACGGGCACGCTGAAGGGTCTCGCCGAGGCCGAGCCGGGCGCCGACCTCAACCGCTTCTTCGCTCCCTTCGCCGGAGGTCCGCCATCGTGACATCGCCTGATGCCTGTCCGGTCGGTGTCGTGGTCGACACGACGCTCGCGCCGCGTCCGCAGCGCGTGACGCTCGAGGGCCGCTTCGTCTCCATCGTTCCCTTCGACCTCGCCGCGCATGGCCGCGACATCCACGAGCGATCGGTAGGCTCGGCGAATGACGGGCTCTGGGCTTATCTCGGGCATGGACCTTTCGCCGATTTCGAGAGCTTCTCCGCCCATTACGCGGAGGCCGCGAAGAAGGACGATCCGCTGCTCTTCACCATTCTCGATCGCGCGACCGGAAAGGCTGTCGGCCACGCCACCTATATGCGGATCGCGCCGCAGGACCGGACCATCGAAGTCGGCAACATCCTCTATACGCCGGCGTTGCAGCGCACCGCCGGCGCCACCGAGGCGATGTACCTGATGGCGCGCCATGCCTTCGAGCTCGGCTATCGCCGCTACGAGTGGAAGTGCAACGATTTGAACGCGCCGTCGCGGCGCGCGGCGGCGCGCTACGGCTTCACCTATGAGGGCACGTTCCGCCAGCACATGATCGTCAAGGGCCGCAACCGCGACACGGCGTGGTTCGCGATGCTCGATAGCGACTGGCCCCGCGTGAAAGCCGGCTTCGAGGCCTGGCTCGATCCCGCCAATTTCGACGCCGAGGGCCGGCAGAAGCGGAGCCTCGGCGCGTTGACGGCGGAGACAGCCCGGTGAACGAACTCGCCGGCCTGCGCCGCGCCATGGCGACGGACCGCGCCGCGCTTTGGGCCATGCAGGAGGCGGCCTACGAGCCGAACCGCATCATTGCCGGTCGCCTGCCGCTGCCGCTGCGCTGGGACTATGGCGACGTCCTGCGCGACTGGGAGGTGTGGCTCGCCGAGGACGAGAGCGGCGTCGCCGGCGCCCTGATCCTCAATCTGCGGCCGGAAGACCTCTATATCGAAAGCATCTCGGTGGCGCCGCGCTGCAAGGGACATGGTCTCGGTAACCGCCTGCTCGACGCGGCGACGCTGCGTGCCCGCGTTCTGGACCGCGCGACGCTCCGGCTTCTCACCAACGAACTCTATCGCGCCAATGTCGCCTGGTACGGCCGCAAGGGCTTCTCGATCGAACGGATCGAGGACCTCGGTGATCGCCGCATCGTGCACATGGTGCGCCGACTTCCAACCGGCGGCTGAGCCGCCACCGCAACCAAAAAATCCTGTTCGGGAGGAAATCATGACGGGACGTCTCAAGGGCAAGCGTGCCTTTCTCACCGCGGCCGGCGCCGGCATCGGCCATGCGACGGCGCTCGCCTTCGCGGCCGAGGGCGCCTATGTCATCGCCACGGATCTGAAGCCGGAGTTGATGGCGGACCTGAAGGCCGGCGGCGTCGCCGAGGTGCATGCGCTCGACGTGCGCTCGACGGCGGCGGTCGATGCGCTGGCCAAGCAGGTCGGCCCGGTCGACATCCTGTTCAACTGCGCTGGCTTCGTGCATCACGGCACGGTCCTGACCACCTCGGACGAGGACTGGGACCTCTCCTTCGACATCAACGCCAAGGCGATGCACCGGACGATCCGCGCCTTCCTGCCGGGCATGCTGGCGAAGGGCGAGGGCTCGATCGTCAACATCTCGTCGGGCGCGAGCTCGGTGCGCGGCATTCCGAACCGCTATGCCTATGGCGCGTCGAAGGCGGCCGTCGTCGGCCTGACCAAGGCGGTCGCCGCCGACTATATCCGCCAGGGCATCCGCGTGAACTCGATCGCGCCGGGCACGATCCAGTCGCCGTCGCTCGACGGTCGCATCGCCGAGCAGGCGGAGAAGCAGGGCAAGACGGTGGAGGAGATCCGCCAGCAGTTCATCGACCGCCAGCCGATGGGCCGGCTCGGCACGGCCGAGGAGATCGCGGCGCTGGCGATCTACCTGGCGTCGGACGAGTCGCGCTACACGACCGGCCAGGTCTACCTGTCGGACGGCGGCTTCTCGCTCTGAGGGGCAGAGGCGAAGGCTAGGCTCCGCGTCATCCCCGCGCAGGCGGGGATCCATGCAGCCGGGTTTCCGGGCGTGCGAACTTCCCCGCGCCGCGGCTGAATGGATCCCGGGTCAAGCCCGGGATGACGGCGAGCGTGGGGCGTCGTGCTAGGCGCATAAAAAATCCCTCCCCCGCGTGCGGGAGAGGGGATCGTTCAGAGTCAGTAAGTGCTTACTTCTTCCAGCCGGTGAACGGCGTCTCGGCGACCGGGCTCAGCGGCGCCTTGCCGTCGAGCCAGGCATAGAGGTTGTCGATCACGCGCTGGCCCATGGCGTCGCGCGTATAGACCGAGGCCGAGCCGACATGCGGCAGCAGCACGGCATTCTCGAGCGCGATCAGCTCGGCCGGAACCTGCGGCTCCTTCTCGAACACGTCGAGGCCGGCGGCGAGGATCCGCTTCTCCTTGAGCGCCTTGATCAGCTCCTGTTCGTCGACGACCGTGCCGCGGCCGATGTTGATCAGGATGCCGCGGGGGCCGAGCGCGTCGAGCACGGCGCGGTTGATCGCCTTTTCCGTCGCGGCGCCGCCCGGCAGAACGGAGAGCAGCGTGTCGACGTCGCGAGCCATCTCGGTCAGGTCGGCATAGTACTTGTAGGAGACGTCCTCGGCCGGACGGCGGTTGTGGTAGACGACCTTGACGTCGAACGCCTCGAGGCGGCGGGCGATCGCCTTGCCGATGCGGCCGAGGCCGACGATGCCGACGGTGCGGTCGCGCAGCGAGCTGCTGAGCGGATAGTTGCCCGACGGCCACTTGCCGGCGCGCAGATAGCGCTCGGAAGCCGAGAGCTCGCGAACCGTCATCAGGAGCAGGCCGAGCGCGGTATCCGCGACTTCTTCGGTCAGCACATCCGGCGTGTTGGTGACGATGACGCCCTTGGTGGCGGCGTGCTTGGCGTCGACCAGGTCGTAGCCGACGCCGAACGAGGCGACGATCTCGAGCTTCGGCAGCTTGTCCATCAGCGCCGCGTCGACGGCGCCGCCGACGGCGACGGCCTGGATGCGCGGCGCGACCTCGGCCAGCAGCGCGGCCGGATCCTTGGCGTCGTAGAGACGATGCACGATGAACTTGGCGTCGAGGGCATCGTTGACGTTCTGCTGCATGCGGCCAGGCATGAGAAGTTCGGGCCGGGACATGAATGCTCCTTGAAACTGGCTGGGGCGAATCTGGCTTGGGGCGTCATCCGCGCGCGGCGGCGGATCGGGCACGCCTTGATACACGAGGAAGGGGCCCGATTGCCATTGTCGGACAATCGGACGAAACGGAAAATTGGCACGGACAGGCCGGCCGTCTGCCTTGTCCTGAGCCCGCCCGGCACTCTAATCTGCGAATGAAATCAAATGCAAACACCCAGGGAGGGGTTGCAGCAATGGCGAACCGCACCGTCGGCTTCATCGGGCTCGGATTCATGGGCGAGGGGATGGCGACCAACCTCGTGACCAAGGGCAATCCGCTGCTGGTCATGGCCAATCGCCGCCGCGAGGCGGTCGAGCGCCTGATCGCCAAGGGCGCGTCCGAGGTGAAGACGCCGGCCGAGATGGCGCAGAGCGCCGAGGTGATCTTCCTCTGCGTCACCGGCTCGGCCGATGTCGAGGCGGTCATCGAGGGGCCGGAGGGCATCCTCGCCGGCGCGCGGCCGGGGCTGGTGGTGATCGACTGCTCGACCTCCGAGCCGACGACGACGCTGCGCCTGGCCGAGCGGCTCGACCTGGTCGGCGCCCATTTCGTCGACGCGCCGCTCGGTGGCACGCCGGCGGGCGCCATGGCGGGCAAGCTGCAGGCGCTGGTCGGCGCCTCGGACGAGGTGTTCGCCTCGATCGAGCCGCTGATCGCCTGCTGGGCCGCCACCATCGTGCATGTCGGCCCGGTCGGCGCCGGCCACAAGATGAAGCTGATCAACAACTTCCTGTCGCTCGGCTATGCCGCGCTCTATTCCGAGGCGCTCGCCATCGGCCAGAAGGTCGGCATCTCGCCGGACACGTTCCACTCGGTGATCAGCAAGGGCCGCATGCATTGCGGCTTCTACGACACCTTCATGAACTACGTCATCGACGGCAACGAGAACGCCCATCCCTTCACCATCTCGAACGCCTACAAGGACCTGCGCTACCTGGCGGCGATGGCCGACGACGCCCGCGCCGTGAACACGCTCGGCGAGGCGGTGAAGAACAATTTCGCCGCCATGGCCGCCTCGGGCCAGGCGGAGAAGTTCGTGCCGATGATCTCGGACTTCATCGCCGCGCAGAACGGCACCAGGCTGAAGAACTAGTCCCCGCGATTCAGCGGCGCCGCCCGGGCCGGAGCACCAGCCTGGCGGCGCCGTTGACGACGATCGTGCCGGCCACGGTGAAGGCGGTCAGGCACAGGAACGAGCCGAACAGGCCGAGCCGGTCGCCGAGGAAGCCGAGCGCCAGCACCGGCAGCGCATTGGCGAGATAGGCGGTGAAATAGTAGGTCGAGACCCAGGTCGCCCGCCGGTCCGGCGGCGCGATGCGGTTGACGACGCCGGCCGAGCCGACGAAGGCGGCGCCGTAGCCGAGACCGCTGCCGATCGTGCCGAGCACGAAGAGGAGCGGTGTGGCGGTCCAGATCGCGAAGGCGCAGAGCAGGATGGCGAGCGCGATCGTCGTGGTGCCGATCACCATGGCGCGGTTCGAATCGAGCCGCTGGCTCGCCAGCTGGCTGAGGCCGGCGACGGCCTGGAAGGCGGCGACGATGACGCCGGACGCGGCCTGGCTTTCGACCTTGAGCAGTTCGTGCACGAAGGTGACGCCGAGGCCGGCGAAGGTGGCGCCGACGGTCCAGGCGATGATCACGGCGCCGGCGGCGATCGCGAAGGCGGTGTAGCGGCCGGACTGCGGCACCGGTCCGGCAGTGGCGGTCGCGACGGGCGCGACGCGCGGCGCCGGCTGCCAGGAGGCGGTGGCGAGGCCGAGGATGGTGATGATCGCCAGCGTTGCGATCAGCAGGAAGGGCAGGTGCAGCGGCCAGAGGTCGAAATGCAGCGCCGCCGCGCTGATCACCGGACCGAAGGCGCAGCCGGCGGTGAACACGGCGGTCGCCAGCACGGCGTTGGCGCGGGCATCCGCCTTCGGGTCGAGTTCGATCAGGGCGGCGTTGGCGACGCCGGTCAGGCCGCCGGTGCCGGCGCCGGCCAGCAGCCGCCCGATCAGCAGCGTGGCGAGATTGTCGGCGGAGCCGAAGATCAGCGCGCCGGCGACGACGATGCCGAGCGACAGGATGATCAGCAGCCGACGATCCGGCAGGCGGTCGGATAGCCGGCCCAGCACGAACAGCGCGATCAGCGTGCCGACGGCATAGATCGCGAAGATGAACGCCACGGTGAAGGCGTCGAGCGCCCACATCATGCGGTAGCTGGTGTAGAGCGGCGAGGCGGCGGTGCTGTTCAGCAGCGCCACCATGATGGCGAGGGCGACGAAGAAGCGCGCCTGGCGATTGGCGGGACGGTCCATCGGGGATCCGGAAGCGGGCGCTTCGTTCGGGAGAAGGGTCTGGCGTCAGGGGCCGGGCGGCCGGAGGCCGGCCCGGAGCGCGCCGCTTGTAGCGCGTTTTCGCGGCCTTCGCCGCACTTATCTCGTGGGTCCGCGGTTCAGCCTTCCGGCGCGCGCACGCGTTCGCGATAGAGCAGATAGAGGCCGCTCGCGATGATGATCGAGGCGCCGACCAGCGTGCGCGGCGCCGGGACGTCGCCGAATACGAAATAGCCGAGCAGGATCATCCAGATCAGCCCGGTATACATGAACGGCGCCAGCACCGGCACGGCGGTGTGGTGATGGGCGCGGATCAGGAACCAGTGGCCGACGAAGCCGAGCGCGCCGGTCAGGAACAGGCAGAGGCCGACGATCCAGGTCGGCGGCGCGGCGTCGAGCGGATTGGCGACCGGCGTCATCAGGATCAGCGGCACGACGGCCGAATAGAGCAGCATGCCGGCGCTCGAATCCGAGCGCGTCAGCATTCGGGTCGACAGGATGTAGCAGGCGTTGCAGCAGGCGGCGGCGAGCGACAGGAAGATCGCCGGGTTCAGATCGCCGAAGCCGGGCATGGTGATGATCAGCACGCCGACGAAACCGACGATGATGGCGGCCCAGCGCCGGGGCCCGGCCCATTCGCCCAGGATCGGCCCGGCCAGCGCGGCGGTGATAAAGGGCGCGGAGAAGCCGATCGACATGGTCTGGTCGAGCTGCAGCTCGTGCACCGCCATGAAGTTGAAGAAGGTCGAGCCGGCGAGGAACAGGCCGCGCAGCGTCTGCAGAACCGGGCGCCTGGTCTTGTAGAGCACCCAGTGGCGCCAGGGCTGGAACAGCGCCAGCGCCAGCAGCGCGTGGATGGCGAAGCGGACCCAGACGATCGACAGCACCGGGACGTAGTAGCTCGCATATTTCGCGCAGGCGTCGAGGATCGCGAAACAGAGCATCGCAAGGCAATAGAGCCCAATGCCGCGCAGGCGCTGTTGCGCCTCCGCGGCGGCGGTCGGCAACGGGGACATCCGCACTCCGGGGGCGGTCGGGGGAGGGTACCTTTGGGGCAGGCGCTATCGGGCGATCGGGCCGCCTTCAGTCAAGCAGATTGCCGGGCGCCGCTCAAGCCGTGGGAGCGGGTGTCTCCACCGAAGGCGCGGGAATTTCGGGCTCGTCGTCGCCCGGTTCCTCGGTCTCGTCGAAATGGATCGAGAGGTTGCGCTCGATCTGGCGCAGCAGCTTGCGCAGCTTCTTGACGTCCTTGTCGTCGAGCCCGGCGATCGCTTCCTTCTCGAGGCGCTTCCAGCCCTTGTCGATGTCGAGGATGGTGCCGCGCCCCTGCTCGGTCAGGTAGACATGCGCCTGGCGGCCGTCGCCCTTGGAGGCCTGGCGCACGACATAGCCCTGCGCCGCGAGCCGGCTCACCATCTTGGTCACGGTCGGCGGCTGGACGGAAAGCGCCTGGGCCAGCTGGCTCATCGACAGGCCGTCCTCGGCCGCCAGCGCCTTGAGGACGCTTTCCTGGCCGGGATGGAGGCCGATCCGCATCAGGTGGCCGCCCGAGCGGGCGCGCGCGGCGCGCGCGGTCTGGGCGAGGCGGAAGGTGATCGTCTTGCGATGATTGAAAGCCATGATGCCTCTCGTAGCGCCATAACGTGTCGGGTTGATGACACGGCAAACGATCGTCAACGTTGCAGCTTCAGTCCGATGCTCACCGTGGTCGTCGGGTAGTCGCCGCCCGGCTGGGCGCTGTCATAATATTCCTGCGAGAAGCGTCCGACGACCCAGGCCGAGCGATTCAGTTTCCACGTCAGTCCGAAGCCGGCTTCATAGGTGACGTCGGCGACGTCGATGCCCTCGTAGAACTCGCGCCGCCAGCCGAGGTCGCCCTCGAGCGTCAGGTTGCGCCGGAGCGCGTGCTCCGCCTTCAGCCCGGCGTCGTAGACGATCGAGCCGGCCGAGTTCGGATCGGTGGTCGGGTTGACGAAGGTGGCGGCGCGCAGCGTGAAACTGGTGAGCGGCGTCGGCGCCCAGACCACGGAGGCGTCGACCGTCATGGCGTTGAACGACGAGAAGACGGGGTCGTCGTAGCGCTCGTTGTGCCAGCCGAGCGCCAGCTCGCCCCGGAGCACAGGATCGGCCGAATAGGCGATGCCGCCGCGAAGCGTCACGCCCTGGCTGGCCCGGTTGAAGCCGTTGTTGTCGATCTTCTGGCGGAAGCTGCGGTCCGACAGCTCCGCCTCGACGAAGGGCGTGAAGGCCGGCGTCACCTCGTAGCCGACGCGGGCGGCGACGCTCGTCAGCGTGTTGTCGCGGTCGCCCTGCGGCACGACGACATTGCCGGCATGGCCGTCATTGTATTGCGAATAGGCGAGGTTGCCGCGCAGCTGCAGCGCCGTGCGGCCGATCGAGCCGTCGAGCGTCGCGCCGCCGGTATAGGTGTTGATGCCGGGCGGCTCGTCGACGCCGGCCGGATAGTCGATGCTGGAGATCGACTGGGTGTCGTAATTGTAGTTGCCGCGGAGCCGGAGCGTCCAGTCGCGCGGCAGGTCGATGCGTGCAGTCGCGTCGGCGTTCACCGTCGGCCGCGGCGATACCGAGGTGTCGCTGAAATAGTCGTAGGTGCCGTGCAGCGACAGGCCGAGCTCGTGCCGGCTCCAGTCGGAGCGGACGATCAGGTCCGGCACCAGCGTCCAGACGGCGGAGGGGCCGCCGGTCGAGGCCTGGGCGGCGTTGGTGGTGTAGCCGCCGCGCAGCTCGATCGAGGGCAGCAGGATGAAGCTGCCGACGCGCAGGCCGAGCGGGTCGTAGCTGGAGGAATCGCGCGCATCCGCCGTCATCGAGCGGGGCCGCGTCGGAACTTCGTCCTCCTCGCCGATGGTCGAAAGCAGGCGCTGGTTGCGCTCGGCCCGGCCGAGCTGCATCGGCGCTTCCTCGGCCGGCGGCGCGGCGAGCGCCGGGTCGCTCAAGTCGACGGTTTCCTGGCCGTCGCTGCCGCGCAGGACGTCGAAATCCTCGTCGCCGGCAAAGGTCCCGACCGGCGCGGCATAGTCCTGCGCGACGGCGACCGTCGTCGGGGCCGGCGCCGAAAGAAGCGCCGCCGACAGGAGGAGCCGGGCAGGAAATCGCATTGCCGCTTGCCGTGACCTTCGCATGGAACTGGAGCCGGCAGGGCCGACCCGTATGGTTTCCGAACTGTAAATGCGGTTGGTTAAGGGAAGGTTGTCGCGGCCACGGATCGCAGGCGGCATTTTCGGGCGGCGCCGCGGGCGCGCGCATGGTAAAAGCCCGCGCTCAAACAGTTTGGAGTGAACGATGCGGGTTGCAGACGAGCCGGGCCGGGACAGCGTGGGCCATTCGGTCGAATCGGCATTGAGGACGCTGTCGAGCGAGCGCGCCGGCCTCGATGCGCTCGCCGCCGCGCTGGCCGGGCCGCTCGCCGCGCCCTTCGCCGATGTCGTGCGCCTGATCCGCGAGCATGCCGGCCGCGTCGTCGTCACCGGCGTCGGCAAGAGCGGCCATGTCGGCGTCAAGATCGCCGCGACGCTCGCCTCCACCGGCACGCCGGCCTTCTTCGTCCACGCCGCCGAGGCGAGCCATGGCGATCTCGGCATGGTCGGCCGCGACGATCTCATCCTGGCGCTGTCCTGGTCGGGCGAGACGGCCGAGCTCCGCGCCGTCGTCGAATATGCCAGCCGTTTTCGCACGCCCCTCATCGCCGTCACCTCGAACGCCGAAAGCGCGCTCGGCCGCCAGGCCACGCATGTGCTGGCGCTGCCCAGGGCCGAGGAGGCCTGCCCGCACGGCCTGGCGCCGACCACTTCGGCGGTGATGCAGCTGGCGCTCGGCGACGCGCTCGCCATCGCGCTTCTGGAGACGCGCGGCTTCACGGCGCAGGATTTCCGCCTGTTCCATCCCGGCGGCAAGCTTGGTGCCAGCCTGCATTTCGTGCGCGACATCATGCACAAGGGCGCGTCCATGCCGGTCGCGCCGACCGGCTCGCCGATGACCGAGGCGATCGTCACGATGACGGCGAAGGGGCTCGGCTGCCTCGGCGTCGTCGACCGCGACGGCGCGCTGATCGGCATGATCACCGATGGCGACCTGCGTCGCCACATCGGGCCGGACCTGCTGGCGCGCACCGTCGACGAGGTGATGACGCGCTCGCCGAAGACGATCCCGCCGGACATGCTGGTCGGCGCCGCGATCGACCGCCTGAACGGCGCCAAGATCACCGTCCTGTTCGTCGTCGAGAACGGCAAGCCGGTCGGCGTGCTGCACATGCACGACCTGCTGCGCATCGGCGTGGCGTGAACGGAAGAGGCTGTTCTTTTCACCTCTCCCAGAGGGAGAGGTGAAGATCCTGCGGCGCCCGCCTACACCCAGCCGAGCAGTTCGCGCCGGACCAGGTGCTCGAGCAGCGCCATGCCTTCCGGGCTGTCGTTCAGGCAGGGCAGCGCGGCGAAATGCTCGCCGCCATTGTGCTTGAAGATCTCGGCGTTCTCGCCGGCGATCTCCTCCAGTGTCTCGACGCAATCGGCCGAGAAGCCGGGCATCACCGCGGCGATGCGCTTGACGCCGCTCTTCGCCAGCGCCTCGACCGTCTTGTCGGTGTAGGGCTGCAGCCATTCCGCCTTGCCGAAGCGCGACTGGAACGTCGTGCGCAGCTTCTCCTCGGGCCAGCCGAGCTGTTCGCGCAGCAGGCGCGTCGTCTTCAGGCAGTGGCAGTGATAGGGGTCGCCCAATTCGAGATTGCGCTTGGGCAGGCCGTGATAGGAAGCGAGCACGACCTCCGGTTCGAAATCGAGCGCCGCGATCGAGCGCTCGACCGAGGTGGCGAGCGCGGCGATGTAGACCGGGTCGTCGTGATAGGCCGGCAGCGTGCGCACGGCCGGCTGCCAGCGCATGGTGCGGAGCTTGTCGAAGGCCTTGTCGTTGGCCGTCGCCGTCGTCGTCGCCGAATATTGCGGATAGAGCGGCGCCAGCAAGATGCGGTCGCAGCCGGCCCGCTTCAGGCCGTCGATCTTCTCGGCGATCGATGGCGTGCCGTAGCGCATCGCCCAGTCGATGATGATCTTGCCATTGCCGGCGAAGGCGGCGGAGAGCTTGTCCGACTGCGAGCGGGTGATGGTGCGGAGCGGCGATTCGTTGCGCTCCTTGTTCCAGATCGTCTCGTAGTTCTTGCCGGATTTCGACGGCCGCGTCGTCAGGATGATGCCGTTCAGAAGTGGCCACCAGATCAGCTTCGGCACCTCGATGACGCGCGGATCCGACAGGAATTCCTTCAGATAGCGCCGCATCGACCAATAGTCGGTCGCGTCCGGCGTGCCGAGATTGATCAGGAGGACGCCGACACGGCCGTCCGCCACCGGCGGGTGGTCGGCGGGCCTGGACGGGGCAACGGAAGCGGGGGAGGCAGTCTGCTGGCTGGTCATCGTGCCGGAACTTAGCCGTTCGGCGCCGCGACGCGAAGGGGCCGGGTGCATTTTCGTCCGTCGCGCGTTGTCGCAGCGCCGGATGCGTCCGGGGCGGACACGCGGCGTTGGCTCGCTGCAACATTTCGGCGCTATGCTGGCGCATCGCATTCAGCACGGGGATCGCACGCATGATCGGACGCAGTCACGGCCTTGGGCGCCGCTTCGGTTTGGGCCTCGCGCTGACCGCGCTTCTCGTCGGGCCGGCGCTCGCCGAGCCGGTGACGATCTCCTTCGTCCAGACCAACGACATCGACCTGATGGAGGAACTGGACGGGCGCGGCGGCTTCGCGCGGCTCGCGGCGGTGGTCGCCGCCGAGCGGGCGAAGGGGCCGACCGTGTTCGTCCATTCCGGCGACACGATCTCGCCGTCGCTGCTCTCCGGCATCGACAAGGGCGTGCACGTCGTCGACATCCTGAACCGGATGAAGGTCGACGTGATGACGCCGGGCAACCACGAGTTCGATTTTGGGCCCGAGGTCTTCCACGCCCGCATCGGCGAAGCGACGTTCCCGGTCGTGACCTCGAACATCCGCGAGCCGGACGGCAGCCAGCCGAAGAACACGGCCGACGACAGGATCGTCGAGATCGACGGCGTCCGGATCGGCTTCTACGGCCTGACCACCGAGGATACGCGCGTCGTCGCCTCGCCCGGCGACACCCTGTTCAGGTCGTCGATCGAGACGGCGCGGGCGAAGGGCGAGGCGCTGCGCGCCGCCGGCGCCGATCTCGTCGTGGCGGTGGTGCACACGCCGCTCGCCGTCGACATGATGCTGGTGCGCGACCGCGCCGCCGATCTCGTCTTCTCCGGCCATGACGAGCACCTGCTCACCTATTTCGACGGCCGCACGGTGCTGACGGAATCCGGCGCGCAGGCCGAGGACATCGTCGTCACTCGCGTCACCGTCGACAAGCAGGAGAAGGACGGCAAGACCAATGTCGCCTGGCGGCCGCATTTCGAGATCATCGACAGCGCCACCGTTACGCCCGATCCCGAGATCGCCGGCGTGGTGAAGTCCTACCAGGACAAGCTCGACGCCGAGCTCAAGGTCGAGATCGGCAAGACCGAGACGCCGCTCGACAGCCGTCGCGCCACGGTGCGCGGCGAGGAGGCGGCGATCGGCAACCTGATCGCCGATACGATGCGCGCCGCCGTCGACGCCGAAGTGGCGCTGGTGAATGGCGGCAGCATCCGCGCCGACCGCGAATATCCCGCCGGCACCACGCTGACGCGCGCCGACATGTTCGCGGAGATGCCGTTCGGCAACAAGACGGTGAAGCTCGTCGTCACCGGCGCGGCGCTCCGGGCGGCGCTGGAAAGCGGCTTCAGCCTGGTCTCGGCCGCCGCCGGGCGCTTCCCGCAGGTTTCCGGCATGGTGGTCGAGGTCGATCTCGCCAAGCTGCCGGGCACGCGCGTCCGCAGCGTGCTGGTGAACGGCGCGCCGCTCGATCCCGAGCGCAAATACACGCTGGCGACGACGGACTATGTCGCCGGCGGCGGCGACGGCTACCTGGCGTTCAAGGACGCCGCCCGGCTGATCAGCCCGGTCGATGCCCGGCTCGTGGCGAGCGACGTCATCGACTACGTCACCTCGGCGAAGACGATCGCGCCGAAGGTCGAGGGCCGCATCCTGTTCAACTAGGAGGCCGCACGCTCGCTCAGAGGCCCCTGGCCTGCTGGTTGAAGCCGAAGCTGTCGAAGGAGAATTCCGCGACCCGGTACCATTGGTAGATCTGGTCGCGGAACGCCTTCCACGGTTCGTAGATCGCCTTGAAGTCCGGATGGCTGGCCGAGAGCTCGGCATAGAGCTGGAAGGCGGCCTTGTAGGCCGCCTCGAGCAGGTCGTTCGGGAACGGCCGCAGCTGCGCTCCGTTGGCGACCAGCCGGCGGATGGCGGCATTGTTGGCGATGTCCATCCGCGCCAGCATCACGTCATTGACCTGCGCGGCGGCGGCCTTCAGCACGGCCTGGTAGCTGGGCGGGAGCGCCTCGAAGGTTGCCTGGTTGGCGAACAGGTGGATCGAGGCGCCGCCGTCCCACCAGCCGGGATAGTAGTAGTAGGGTGCGACCTTGTAGAAGCCGAGCGGCTCGTCGGCGGCGGGGCCGGCGAACTCCGCCGCGTCGATCGTCCCGATCTCGAGCGCCTCGAACGCGGCCTGGCCGGAGAGGCTCAGGGTCTCGACGCCCAGGCGCTCCATCACCGGCGCGCCGAGGCCGGCGATGCGCATCTTCATGCCGGCGATCTCGGTCACGCTGCGGATCTCCTTGCGGAACCAACCGCCCATCTGGGCCCCGGAATTGCCGGCGACGAAGGCAACCAGGCCGAGGCCGGCATGGAAGCTGTCGAGCAGGTGCCGGCCGCCGCCCTCGATGATCCAGGCGTTCTGCATGCGCGCGTTCAGGCCGAAGGGCAGGGCGCTGCCGAAGGCGAAGGCCGGGTTCTCGGCGACGTGGTAGTAGGCGCTGGTATGGCAGGCCTCGAGGCGGCCGGATCGCACCGCGTCGAGCGTCCGGACCGGCTCGAACGCCTTGCTCTCGGCCGGCTGGACCTCGATCTGGAACTGGCCGTCGGTGAGCCCGGCCACGATCAGCGCCAGCGTCTCGGCGCCGCTGTAGAGCGGGCCGACGCTGCGCGGGAAGTCGGACTGCAGCCGCCACTTCACGACCGGCCGCGCGCCGGCCTCGGCGCGCGCGGGGACGGACAGCGTCGTCCCGGCCAGCGCGACGCCCGAGCCGAGGCCCGCCGTCCTGATGAAGCCGCGCCGATCCAGATGATCCGCACTCATGGATGTGACCCTGCCTGTCCACCGAAAACCCCGCCATGACCAACGTCAGGAGCGCGGGCGCTGTCAATGCCGTATCCGCGTTCCACGGCGACAAAGTGACGTAGCGTCCGGAACGGCTTGTCGCCGCTCGCGCGGCCGCGCGGCGTTCTCCGGAAACCCCGTGACCGGCGCGGCCGAGGCCGGTATTCTGCCATCTTCGGGTGCGACGGAAGCGGCGCGCCAACAGCCTGCGATCTGGACCATGACCCAACCCACATCTTTCTCGCCCCTCGTCGCCGTGACCGCCGATGTGCGCGACGCCGACGGCTATCGCTGGCACGCCGCGCCGGAGACGTATATCCGCGCCGCGCTGACCGGCGCCGGCGCCATCCCGGTGATCGTGCCGTCGCTCGGCGCCGCGCTCGACATCGATGCGCTGCTCGCGCGGGTCGACGGCGTGCTGGTCACCGGCAGCCGTTCCAACGTCCATCCGGCGCTCTATGGCGCCACGCCGGACGCCAGCACCGAGCCCTATGACCAGGCGCGGGACTCGACCTCGCTGCCGCTGATCCGCGCCGCGATCGCCAGGGGCGTGCCGCTGCTCGCCATCTGCCGCGGCCAGCAGGAGCTGAATGTGGCGCTCGGCGGCACGCTGGCCTCGGAGATCCAGGACCTGCCCGGCCGCGACGATCACCGCTCGCCGGTTTCGGACTTCCAGGAGGAGCGCTTCGCCATCCGCCATCCGGTCGAGATCGTGCCGGATGGCTGTTTCGCCCGGATCCTCGAGCGCGACACGATTGCGGTGAACTCGCTGCATCGGCAGGCGATCGGCCGGCTCGCCGATGGCCTCGTCGTCGAGGCGGTGGCGGCGGACGGCACGATCGAGGCGGTCAGCGTCCGCGACGCGCCGGGCTTCGCCGTCGGCGTGCAGTGGCATCCGGAATATTGGGTGGCGACCGACGCGCCCTCGGCCCGGCTGTTCCGCGCCTTCGGCGACGCGATGCGGGCCCGCGCCGCCGGCCTGCCGCGCGTGGCGGCGGAATAGGATCAGGCCGCCGCCATCGCGCCGCCGAGCATCAGCAGTCCGAATACCAGGATGCCGCTGGCGGCGACGATCTGCAGAGCGTTGACGACGCGCAGCTGCGTCCGGCTCTCGCCGCCCGAGAAGCGCAGCGCCAGGTCCTTGGCCTTGACCGCAAGAGCCGCGAGCGCCGAGACGGTGAGGCCGGTGCCGAGCGCCATCACCAGCACCGACAGGATGCCGGCCCAGTAGAGCTTCTGCGAGATCGCGAAGACGAGCACGATCACCGCGCCGGAGCAGGGGCGGACGCCGACGGCGAGGATCGCCGTCCAGGCGCGCGCCAGCGTCAGCGGCTTGTCGAGCGCGGCCGGATCCGGCGCGTGCGAATGGCCGCAGTCGCAGACGAGGCCGTGCCCATGGTCGTGATGATGATGGTCGTGGCCGTGATCGTGGTGATCATGCGCATGCGCCGCGCCGTGCTCGTGGTGGTGGCCGCGGCCCGAGAGCCGGGTCCAGAGCAGCCACAGCCCGCACAGGGTGATCAGCGCGTAGCTGGCGATCTCGAGCGCGTCGGTGGCGCGCGTCATCGTCATCGCCGTGACGTTCAGGATCAGCGTGCCGATCGATACCACGACGATCGCCGTCAGGGCCTGCACGAAGGCGGAGGCGAACGAGATGGCGATGCCGCGCTTCAGCTTCTCGCCGGTCGCCAACAGATAGGTCGCGATCACCGCCTTGCCGTGGCCGGGGCCGGCGGCGTGGAACACGCCATAGGCGAAGGAGAGCGCGACGAGGATCAGCGCGGCGTGGCCGCTCTGGGTCAGGTCGCCGAGCGCGGTCGTCAGGTCGCGGTAGAACATCGACTGCTGTCGCGCGATCCACTGGAAGAGCGGCGCGAGCGGTCCGGCCCATGAAGTCGGCCCGGAACTGTCCGGGGTCGCGATGCCGAACGGGCTGGGCGCGGCGAGGGCGAGCGCCGGCACGAGCGCGGCGCTGGCGCCGGCGAGGCAACCGAGCAGGCGGGACTTCATGAACAATCGACCGTGATCTGGCTGGAGAGGCTGGCCGCGGCCTCGGCGAGTTCCGGCGGCAGGTCGCGCTGGTCGGCGGGAATCGCCGCCAGCATGGTCGCGGTCTGCGCGTCCAGTTCCTTCGGCGGCTGGAAGTGCGCCTTGCAGTTGGGCGGCGCGTCGGCGAGCGTGATCGGCTGCTCGGCGATGAAGTTGAAGGCGACGAAATATTCGGGGTCGAACACTTCGAGCGTCGTGCTGGGGCCGGGCGAGACCGGCTTGCGCAGCGGCAGCGTGTAGAACAGCGTCAGCCGGCCGCCATGGAAATCGAGCCAGTATTCCTTGGGCTCGTCGACCGGCGCGCGCTGGCCGTTCACCTTCAGGCGGGTGAAGTAGTGGAAATCCTTCAGGGATTCGACGTTCACCTTGGCGAGCGGCTGCAACTCCTCGTCGGAAAGGTCGCCGTCGCCATTGGTGTCGAGACCCTGCACCGCGAAGGCGGTGAAGGCGGCGTCGAACTGCCAGACATGGCGGATCGCCGACATCTTGCCGTCCTTGTCGAAGACGATCTCTTCCTTGGCGTCGATGAAGACGTGCGGATGCGCGGCGGCGGAGGTCGCGGCGAGCGCGGCGAAGGCGAAGACGATCAGCGAGCGGAGCATGGTCGGCGGATCTTTTGCGGGTGAAGGCGATGGTCGAAGGGGCCAGAAGAGTGCGGCCAGATCGTGTCAGGCGCAACCGGTCGGAACGGGTGTCGCGTCCGATCGCACGCCTAGCAACCGTCCTGCTTCTGGCTCTCGAACCACTTCACCAGGAAGTCGATGAAGCTGCGGACCTTGCCGGAGAGATGGCGCCGATGCGGATAGACGGCGTGGATGGCGGCGCTGGCGGGCTCGTAGGCTTCGAGCACGGCGACCAGCCGGCCCGCCTCCAGGTCGTCCTTCACCACCAGATGCGGCACGATGGCGAAGCCGAGGCCGGCGAGCGCCGCCTGGCGCGCCGCGTTCGGGCTGTCGACCTCGACGCGTCCCTTGACCGGCACGGAGACGCGCTCGCCGTCGATCAGGAAGGGCCAGTTGGTGCGGTAGGCGACGTTCGAATCGATGACGCAGGGCTTGCCGGAGAGCTCTTCCGGGACCTCTGGCCTGCCCGTCTCCGCCAGCAGTTCCGGGCTGGCGACGATGGCGATCCGGAACGAGGCGAGCCGGCGGGCGATCAGGCTCGAATCCGTCAGCGTCGAGATGCGGATGGCGACGTCGAAGCCCTCGTCGACGAGATCGACGAAGCGGTCCTCCAGATGCAGCTCCAGCGAGATCTCCGGCTCGCTGACGACGAACTCCATGATGGCGCGGCCGAGGTCGCCGTCACCGAAGGTGCGCGGCGCCGAGACCTTGAGGCGGCCGCGCGGCGCGGCATGGGCGTCTCCGATCGAGGATTGCAGGTCCTCGATCCGCTGCAGGATCTCGGTGGCGTCGCGGGCGTAGCTTTGGCCGACCTCGGTCAGCGACAGCGTGCGTGTCGTGCGGTTGAGCAGGCGGGCGCCGAGCTCGTCCTCGAGCTCGCGCACATATTTCGAGATCAGCGCCTTGGAGCGCCCCATCTTGCGGGCCGCGGCCGAGAAGCCGCCGGCATCGACGACTTCGACGAAGGTCCGCATGCGGGTGAGCGTGTCCATGCTGCCGCCTAGCCTGCCAGGATCTTGGCGGCGAGCGCGATCAGGGCGCGGTCGCGGCCCCTGGGCGCGATCAGCGAGACGCCGAGCGGGCAGCCATCATGCTCGGCCAGCGGCAGGCTGATCTGCGGCAGGCCGGTCAGGCTCCCCGTGCAGGACATGGCGAGCGCCCGGTTGCGGTAGGATTCGAGCTCGTCGCCGCCGAGGCCGATCTTCGGCGCGATGCCAGGCGAGGTCGGGATGGCGAGCACGGTATCGTCGCCGAGCAGGCTCTCGACGCGCTCGCGCACCTGGGCGCGCCGCTGCGCCGCCGCCTCATAATCCTCGCGCGTGACATGGCTCGCCCATTCGAAGCGCTCGCGCACGCCGGGGCCGAACACCGGCTTGCGGCTGGTGATCCACTCGCCATTCGCCTGCCAGGCCTCGTAGGCCTGCATGGTGCGGAAGATCATCCGCCAGGCGGCGAGGCCGTCCGGCGAGACGACGACGGCGCCGGCCGGCGTCAGGTGGGCGGCGATGCGCGGCATCGCCGAGCGGACCGCGGCTTCCTCGAGATCGCCGAGCAGCAGCGCGTGGATGTCGTCGCCGACGAGGAAGCGGGTCAGCGGCGGGCCGTCGACATCGTCGCCGAGCAGCACGTCGCCGACCTTGGCGAAGGTGTCGATGTCGCGGGCAAACCAGCCGACCGTGTCGAAGGTCTCGGCCAGCGGCGCGACGCGCGAGATGTCGATCCGGCCATGCGTCGGGCGCAGGCCGATCAGGCCGTGATAGGAAGCCGGCGCGCGGACCGAGCCGCCCGTGTCGCTGCCGAGCGCGATGTCGACGAGGCCGGCGCTGACCGCCGCGGCCGAACCGGAGGAGGAGCCGCCGGGGATGCGGCCCGGCGCGCGCACGTTGATCGGCGTGCCGTAGTGATAGTTCTCGCCGTTCATCGAATAGGCGAACTCGTCGGTATGCACCTTGCCGACGAAGCGGGCGCCGGCGTCGAGCAGCGCCTGCACCGAGGGGGCGCTTACCGTCTTGATGTCGCTTTCCTGCCGCTTCAGCGGATGGCCGACGCCGGTCGGGTAGCCGGCGACGTCGTAGAGATCCTTGACGGCCAGCGTCAGCCCGGCGAGCGGGCCGGTCGGCGACGAGGGAACCTCGACGGCGGGATAGTCGAGAAACGCGTTGACCGGATCATTGGCGAGAAGCATGGGCTCTGTCGATTTCCTTGGAGGGATACCGGATCGGCGCCGAGCGACGCCGCGTTCCTGCGATTCATAGCGCTATTCGGCGGCCGTTGCCAAAGGCGGACGCCGGCGCGCCGTCAGGCGGCGACCGCCGCGCCGTCCGAGCGCGGGTCGCTGGCGCCGAAGATGCGGCCGTCCTTGCGGCGGACGAGCGCGCCGGCATGGCCCATCGTGTCGGAATAGGCCTCGTCCAGCACATGGATCTCGTGGCCCGCCCGCTCGAGCGCCAGGATCAGGTCGGCGTCGAGCCGGTTCTCGACGCGCAGATTGGTGTGGTCCGAGCCCCAGGTGCGGCCGAGCAGCCAGCGCGGCGCCGCGATCGCCTCGCCGAGATCCATGCCGAACAGGGCGTGGCGCGTGAAGATCGCGCCCTGGGTCTGCGGCTGGCCGTCGCCGCCCATCGTGCCGTAGCTCATGATGCGGCCGTCGTCGAAACGGGCGATCGCCGGGTTCAGCGTATGGAACGGCTTGCGGCCGGGCTCGAGCGGATTGAGCGATTTCGGATCGAGCGAGAAGCTGGCGCCGCGATTCTGCCAGGTGATGCCGGTCGCCGGCAGCACGCAGCCGGAGCCGAATTCCCAGAAGATCGACTGGATATAGGAGACGGTAAGCCCCGACGCGTCGGTGGCGCCGAGCCAGACCGTGTCGCCCTTCCTGGCCGGCTGCGGCCAGGGCGCGGCGCGGCTCTTGTCGATATGGGCGGCCTCGCGCTCCAGCACGCGCGGGGAGAGATGCATGGAGAGGTCGCCGGCGAAGATCGGGTCGGTGACGTGCCTGTCGCGCAGCAGGAAGGCGCGCTTGGTCGCCTCGATCAGGCCGTGCACATGCTCGAAGCTCTCGCCTCGCTTGACGCCCAGGCGCTCGAAGATGCCGAGGATCAGCAGCGAGGCGAGGCCCTGGGTCGGCGGCGGCGCATTGTAGACCGTCCCCTGCTGGAGCCGGACCGAAAGCGGCGGCCGCAGCCGCGCCTCGTGTCGGGCGAGGTCGTCGCGCGTCACCGGGGCGCCGATCCGCGCGAGATCGCTTGCGATCTCGCTGGCGACGTCGCCGCGATAGAAATCGAGGAAGCCGGCGCGGGCGAGATGATCGAGCGTGTCGGCGAGGCGTTCCTGGCGCAGCACGGCCCCGGTCTCCGGCGGCTTGCCGTCGACGAGGAAGATTTCGGCGAAGCCGGGCTGGGCGGATAGCACGGCGTGGTGCTCGGCGGTCAGCCGCGCCTGCGAGCGGGTGACGGCGATGCCGTTCTGCGCATGGGCGATGGCGTTGGCGAGGAGGGTGGGGCGGTCGAGCCGGCCGCCGAGGCTCTGCGACAGCTCATAGGCGGTGTTCCAGCCCGAGAGCGCGCCGGCGACGGTCAGCGCCGCGTCGGGGCCGCGCGCCGGCACCGCATCGTGGCCCTTGTCGCGATAGGCCCGGATCGTGGCGCCGGAGCCGGCGCCGCCGCAGGCTTCCAGATAGCGCGGCTCCTTGCCCGGCTCGCGGATCAGCCAGAAGCCGTCGCCGCCGATCGAATTCATGTGCGGGTAGATGACGGCGATGGTGGCGGCGGCGGCGATCGCTGCCTCGATGGCGTTGCCGCCGGCGCGGATGATCTCCGCGCCTGCCTCGGCCGCTGCCCGGTGCGGGGCGACGACCATGCCCCTTTCGCCGACGATGGTCTCGCTCACGCGCATCTCTCCTGTTGCTCCACTCTGCATAGGCGAAACAAGCGGGGGCCGGAAGCGCGAATCACATGGTTAACCAGAGCGTCGGGAGGTCGTCGCAACCCCGGTCGCGGCGGCTCCGAAAAGCCGCGGCGGGGCTGAAAAATGTGACCGAAATGCCGCGCTGCCGCCCGGTTGCGCACGCTTGGCGCCCCTGTGCACCAAAATTGGGCCGCGGAGGGAAAATCCGCTTGAATGTTAACCGCGATCCGCCTACCTAGACCTCGCCCAATAATCGCACGTGCCTGTGGTTGCGTGCCGACCGGTGGGGCTTCGGACAAGAGGCCGAAGCGACGCCCAAGATCCTCCGCAAGAGGGTCCCAGGAGTTCGGGAGCGATCCCGAAAAGGTCGGCAGCCGGAAAGCGAAACCGGTGAACTCCGTCTCCGCGGAGGACGCGACTTGAAGCAACGACGTAGCGGGCTTTTTTGGTCTCGCACGGCTCTCCACAGGCCGTGGTCACTGAAGAGGCACTACATCCTTGCCGGGCGTGCGGATCGGGTCTCCCGTTCCAAGCGAAGGCAGCGCTCCCGATGAACGCTCCCGTTTATCGCTGCGACTGCCACCCGCGAAAACTGCCGGCTCACCCCGGCAAAAACGGCTCGTTGTCACCGTTCCGATCGCGTCCATAGCGCTCGGCGCGAGGGCTGCGCTCCGGTTTCGTCATCGCTTCGCAACGCATTTGGCCTCGGCAGGCCGACGGGGAGACCCTCCAATGACCGCACGTATCATCGACTTCCTCAACACCCGACGTCCCGACGGCCCGTGCCTCGTGGTCGATCTCGATGTCGTGCGCGATAATTACTTGGCCTTCGCGCATGCGCTGCCCGACACCCGCGTCTTCTACGCGGTAAAGGCCAATCCGGCGCCGGAACTGCTGTCGCTGCTCGCCTCGCTGGGCTCGAGCTTCGACTGCGCGTCGGTGGCCGAGATCGACATGGCGCTGGCCGCCGGCGCGACGCCCGACCGCATCTCCTTCGGCAACACGATCAAGAAGGAGCGCGACGTCGCCGCCGCCTTCGCCCGCGGCATCGACCTCTATGCGGTCGATTGCGAGGCCGAGGTCGAGAAGGTGGCCCGCGCCGCTCCCGGCACGCGCGTGTTCTGCCGCATCCTCTGCGACGGCGCCGGCGCCGAGTGGCCGCTGTCGCGCAAGTTCGGCTGCGAGCCCCAGATGGCCGTCGGCGTGCTCGAGCATGCGCACCGCCTCGGCCTGCGCGCCTATGGCGTGTCGTTCCATGTCGGTTCGCAGCAGGCCAACACCGAGGCCTGGGACGGCGCGCTCGCCTCGGCCGCCGGCATCTTCGGCACGCTCGCCGAGCGCGGCATCCAGCTCGCGATGGTCAATCTCGGCGGTGGCTTCCCGACCCGTTATCTCAAGGAGATTCCGGGCGTGGACAACTATGCCTCGTCGATCGACGCGGCGCTGAAGCGCCATTTCGGCAACCGCATCCCCGAGACGATCATCGAGCCGGGCCGCGGCATGGTCGGCAATGCGGGCATCATCAAGACGGAAGTCGTGCTGATCTCGAAGAAGAACGACACGGACGACATCCGCTGGGTCTATCTCGACATCGGCAAGTTCGGCGGCCTCGCCGAGACGATGGACGAGTCGATCCGCTATCCGATCCGCACGATGCACGACAATGACGAGAAGACGCCCTGCGTGCTCGCCGGCCCGACCTGCGATTCCGCCGACGTCCTCTACGAGAAGACGCCGTATCACCTGCCCGTCTCGCTCTCGATCGGCGACGAAGTGCTGATCGAAGGCACGGGCGCGTATACGACGACCTATTCGGCCGTCGCCTTCAACGGCTTCAAGCCGCTCGAAGCCTTCGTGATCTGAAGGACCGCCATCGATGATCCAGATTGGTGTGGAGGCGCCGGGTGAAACCGGCGCCCGCGAGATGCTGCTCGACCGGACGATGGGTCCGGACCGCCACCTGAAGACCTCCGAGCGACTGCGCGAGAACCGCCTGCCGGCCTCCGGCCTGGCGCTGGTCGCCCGCGACGGCGACGCGATCGTCGGCTCGGTCCGGCTCTGGAACGTCTCGGCCGGCGGCCGCGACGCGCTGCTGCTCGGCCCGCTCGCGGTCGCGCCGGAGCGCCAGGGCGAGGGGCTCGGCGGCAAGCTGATGCGCGCCGCGCTCAACCGCGCCGCCATGTTCGGCCATGGCGCCGTCATCCTGGTGGGCGACGCCGAATACTATGCGCGCTTCGGCTTTTCGGCCGAGGCGACGCGAAGCCTGATGATGCCGGGGCCGGTCGACCGGGCCCGTTTCCTGGCGCTCGAGCTGCGCGACGGGGCGCTTTCCGGCGCCGCCGGAATGCTCGTCGCCACCGGCGACTGGTCGGTCCCGCCGCTTGCCGGTCCGGACTTTCCGACCGTCGCGAGCCCTTCCGGGCTCGACCTCGCCGACGCAAGCCGTTAGGTTCCAGCTGCCCGCGGGCCGTGGAGGGAAGGGGGAAACCCCTACTTCCACGGCTTTTTGTTTGTCACGAAGGAAGGGTACGGTACCCCACTTGTTGATTTCGACTTTCAGGAGTGTTTCGCTATGACGACTTGGCCAACCTACGGTCGCATCACCGGCCCCGTGGTCATCATTGGCTTTGGTTCGATCGGACGCGGTTTCCTCCCGCTGCTGAAGCGCCACTTCGCTCTCGACCAACCGCAGATCACCATCGTCGAGCCGAGCGACGAGTTCGCCGAACTGATGGCCAGCGAGGGCGTCACGCACGTCAAGGCTGCACTGACGCCGGCCAATTTCCGCGAGATCCTGACGCCGCTCCTGACCAGCTCCGAAGGCCAGGGCTTCTGCGTCAACCTTTCGGTCGATACCTCCTCGGTCGAGATCATGGGCCTGACCCGCGAAATCGGCAGCCTCTACATCGATACCGTGGTCGAGCCCTGGGCCGGCTTCTATGACGCCGGCGACGTCGACGCGGCAGGGCGCTCCAACTATGCGCTGCGCGAGACGCTGCTGGCGGCGCGGCGCGCCAGCCCGGGCGGCACCACGGCGGTTTCCTGCTCGGGCGCCAATCCCGGCATGGTGTCGTGGTTCGTCAAGCAGGCGCTGCTGAACATCGCCACCGACCTCGGCATCCCGCACGAAGTGCCGAAGACGCAGGCCGGATGGGCCGCGCTGATGAAGGCCGCGGGCGTCAAGGGCGTCCACATCGCCGAGCGCGACACCCAGCGCGCCCGCGATCCGAAGCCGATGGGCACCTTCATCAATACCTGGTCGGTCGAGGGCTTCATCGCCGAGGCGCTGCAGCCGGCCGAGCTCGGCTGGGGCACGCATGAGCGCTGGATGCCGAGCTTCGGTCGCACCCATGAAAAGGGCAGCGGCGCGGCGATCTACCTGCTGTCGCCCGGCGCCGACACGCGCGTCCGCAGCTGGTGCCCGACGCCGGGCTCGCAGCTCGCCTATCTCGTCACGCACAATGAGGCGATCACCATCGCCGACTATTTCACGGCGCGCGACGGCGATACGGTGACCTTCCGCCCGACGGTGCACTACGCCTACCATCCGGCCAATGACGCGCTGCTGTCGCTGCACGAGATGTTCGGCTATGCGGCGCAGCCGCAGTTCCAGCCGAAGCACCACATCCTGCGCGAGGACGAGATCGTCGACGGTCGCGACGAGCTCGGCGTGCTGCTCTATGGCCATGCCAAGAACGCCTACTGGTATGGTTCGCGGCTGACGATCGAGGAAGCCCGCCAACTCGCGCCCTACCAGAACGCGAGCGGCCTGCAGGTGACCTCGGCCGTGATGGCCGGCATGGTCTGGGCGCTGCAGAACCCCGAGGCCGGCATCGTCGAATCCGACGAGCTCGACTTCGACGTCTGCCTGACCGCCCAGCGGCCCTATCTGGGCACCGTCGAGGGCGTCTACACCGACTGGACGCCGCTCACCGATCGTCCGGGCTTCTTCCCGGAAGACATCGACGAGAGCGACCCCTGGCAGTTCCGCAACGTGCTGGTGCACCAGAAGGGCTGACTTCGGTCGTCTTCGAGACAATGCCAAGAGACCGGGCTTCGGCCCGGTCTTTTTTTATGCGCCCGGCTCATGCCGGCGGGGCGGAATTTGTTCGCGCCTCGAATTTGTGCGCGTGCAGCGCGGTCGCGCCATGCGTCAGGATCATGGCAGGGCGGGCGAGGCGGCGGCGCCGTCGTTGTTCCGATACCAAAACGCCGCAATTCCGTCACACGGCTTAATGCTGCGCCGCACAAATTCAGCCGGAATTGATGCTGCTCTGCGTCCAGTGCATCGCTGGCATGAGCTTTTTCATACTGCTCAATCCGGAAGCAACCGCCTATATCAACGTCAACAGAACGGCGACAGAGAAATCCGGCGCTGGTTCGCAAGAGATCACGAGAATTCGAAGGAAACGGCTATGAACATCATCAATTCCTACAAGACCTGGCGCAAGTTCCGCGAGACCTACAACGAGCTGTCTCGCCTCAACAACCGCGAGCTTGCTGACCTCGGCATCCATCGTGGTGAAATCGAGCGCGTTGCCAAGCAGGCGGTCGGTTACTAAGACTTACAAATACAAAGGAATTCGCCGGGAACATCTCCCTCCCTCCTGTTCCCGGTGATCGGCGCCGCGCTGACCTCCTCCCCAGCGAGGCGCCACCCTTAAGACGCCCGTCGATCTCCTCCCCCGACGGGCGTTTTTCTTTCTGCGCAGACCGCGTATGACGCCGGCTGACGCGACCGTGTCGAGCTCACAACCAGCTCCCGGTCGCGCGCCGGCGTCGCCTTTTTCAGGCTCCCTCCGCACCATCCCGGCCGCCGCTGTGACCGCCGTCACAGCCGCGGTCTAGAATGGTTTTGACTCGCCTTACGCAACGTCGTACTCGCGTTTCCGGAGGGCGACAGGGGGATTGAGTCGGCCCTTCTTCCAAACGGGGGGCGACATGCCGCGCATCAGCCAGTGGTTCATCGGAACGGCCGTCATCTATGTCATCATCGGCATGGTCGGCGGCATCATCATGGGCGCGAAGCAGGACTTCTCGCTCGCGCCAGCGCATGCCCATCTCAACCTGATCGGCTGGGTCAGCCTGGCGCTGATGGGCTTCTACTACAACGCCAATCGCGAGAAGGCGGAGACCCGCCTGGCGACGGTCCAGTTCTGGGTCTCGACGATCGGCCTCTGGATCATGATCCCCGGCCTGGTGCTGGCGCTGCGCATGGTGCCGGCGGGCGAGCCGATCGTCATCGCCGGCTCGATCATCACGCTGATCGGCATGATCCTGTTCGCCGTCGCGATCTTCCGCCGCGCCCCCGGCCGGGCGTGAGCGGCCGGTCGACAGGCTCCGCCATCATCCTGAGGTGCTTCGCTTGAGCGAAGCCTCGAAGGAGGATCCAGCGGGCTTCCGGCTTGAAATCGGTTCAGGTGTTCCCCGGACCCTCCTTCGAGGCCCGGCTGCGCCGGGCACCTCAGGATGATGCTCTAGTCCGTGGAGGGGGGCAGTAGGGGCGAGGCTGAAGACCTGCGCCCGCCAGCATTCGGCCGCTGTCCCGCTTCTCCAAGCGAGGCGCAGGGCCGAACCCTCAGCCGGCGAGGTCGACCACGCCGGCCATGCCGCCCTCGGTGCCGAAGGCGAGGCGGACGCCCTTCTTGTCCCAGCCGAGCGCGCTGATCGCGCCGCCTTCGTCGGGCTTGCGCAGGATCGCCTGGTCGCCGTCGGCGAAGCGCACCGCCACCACCATGCCGTCCTTGTAGCCGATCGCCACGACCTCCTCGGTCGGGTGGCAGGCGACGAAGGTCACGATCTGGTCGCGCGTGCCGAGCTGCAGCGGCTGCTTGCCCATCGGGCCGTCCTTGAAGTGGAACGGCCAGAGCACGGCCATCTCGGCGCCGGACGTCGCCAGGAAGCGGCCCTTGGCCGACCACGACATCGACTTCACCTTGCCGGGATAGCCCGACATCCGCATATGGCCGCCGCCGTCGGCGACGCGCCAGCCATGCAGCGAGTTCTCCTGCATGGTGGTGATGACGTTCTTGCCGTCCGGCGAGAAGGTAACGCCGAGATGCGAGCCCTTCCATTCAAACTCGGTCGGCTTGGCGTCGGTGCCGACCCACCAGAGCGAGACGCCGTTGTAGCGCGCGACGGCGAGGCGCAGCCCCTTCGGCGCGAAGGCGAGGCCGGCGGCGGTGCGCTCGTGCTGCAGCACGCGCTCGCGCCCATCGGCGAAACGCACGAACACCTGCTTGCCGCTGGCATAGGCGATGATGCCGTCCGGGCCGCAGGCAACCTGGTCGATCCACTTCTTCGGCTGGCTGGCGAGCTCGCCGACCCGGCCCTCGGCGTCGATGGCGCAGACGCGGCCGTCATCGCCCGTCGTGACCAGGAGGCTGCCGTCCTGCGAGCGGGCGGCGGCGAGCAGGCCGCCGGTATGCACGCCGAGCTTCTCGGCCGTCGGCCCGTCGGTGACGGCAACGGTGCCGTCGCCGAGCGCGAAGGCCGGCGTGTCGTCGATGAACTGCGCCGCCACGACGAAGGCGTCGAGGGGAAAGGTCTGGATCGTGGGCAAGAGACGGTTCCGGTCGGTGACGTGCAGGGGCGTCGATCGCTCCGGCCTGAGCCGGAGCGACGCGTTCGAAAGGAAGGCGGCCGTCAGGCCGCTGGCATCAGGCAGGCTTCGAAGCTCTTGCGCAGCGCGTCCTCGTTCAGCTTGCGGCCGATGAAGACGAGGCGGCTCTCGCGCGTCTCGTCCTCGGCCCAGGGGCGCTGATGCGTGCCCTCGATGATCATGTGAACGCCCTGCAGCACGTAGCGGTCGGGGTCGCGGTCCATCGACAGGATGCCCTTCAGGCGCAGGATGTTCGGACCCTCGACCTGGGTGACTTCCTGAATCCAGGGAAAGAACTTGTTCGGATCGAGCGAGCCGCCGCGCAGCGAGACCGAGAAGACCGAGTCGTCGTGGCGCGGATGGTGGTGGTGATGGTCGTGGTGATCATGGTCATGATGGTGGTGGTCATGATCGTGATCATGGTGGTGGTCGTGACCGCAGCCGCAATTCTCGTCATGGACGTGATCATGGTCATGATCCTCGCCCTCGAGGAATTCCGGATCGAGCGACAGGATGCGCTCGAGATCGAAGGCGCCGCGATCGAGCACCTTGTCGAGGTCGATGGCGCAGCGCTCGGTCCGGTGGATCGTGGCGTGCGGATTGATGTCGCGGATGCGGCGCTCGACGGCCGCGAGATGCGCCGGCTCGACGAGGTCGGTCTTGTTCAGCAGGATGACGTCGGCGAAGGCGATCTGTTCCTCGGCTTCCGGCGCGTCGTCGAGCCGGGTCAGGAGGTTCATCGCGTCGGCGACGGTGACGACGGCGTCGAGGCGCGACTTGGCGCGCACGTCGTCATCCATGAAGAAGGTCTGCGCGACGGGGGCCGGGTTGGCGAGGCCGGTGGTCTCGACCAGGATGCCGTCGAAGCCGCCAGGGCGCTTCATCAGGCCCTCGACGACGCGGATCAGGTCGCCGCGCACCGTGCAGCAGACGCAGCCATTGTTCATCTCGTAGATCTCTTCGTCGCTCTCGACGATGAGGTCGTTGTCGATGCCGATCTCGCCGAACTCGTTGACGACCACGGCGTATTTCTTGCCGTGGTTCTCCGACAGGATGCGGTTCAAAAGCGTCGTCTTGCCGGCGCCGAGATAGCCGGTGAGCACGGTGACCGGGATCTGGGTTTCCGTCATGAGAGATCTCCGGCGCGGAACGTCAGCCCGCGCAAAAGGGGGAATGGGTTGCCGCCTGATATAAGGGATGTCGGCGCCGATTGCGATGGGTGGCTTCCGATGGGGCGCGGACTTGACCGCCCGCCATAATTTGGAACAATTCCAAGCCTGTTCTGGATATCGCGGTCGGCCGCCTGCCGGCCGGCATGCCTGGAGAACTCAGCATGACCCGTTCCCATGTTCTCGGCTATTCGCCCCTGCAGGTCGGCCTGCACTGGGGGATCGCCGCCCTGGTCCTGTTCCAACTGCTGTTCGGCGAGAGCATGGGCGAAGTCCAGCGCGCCACCGCGCGCGGCATCGCGGTGAGCGGAACCGAGGCGGGACTGGCGACGGCGCATTACTGGGTCGGCATCGCGATTCTGGCGCTCGTCCTGCTCCGCCTGGTGCTGCGGCTGACGCTCAAGGTTCCCGCGCCGCTGGAAACGGCCGGGCGCTGGGCCGCCCGCTTGGCGAGCGCCGCCCATGTCGCCTTCTATGTTCTTCTGGTGGCGGTCCCCGTGACCGGACTGCTGGCGGTCTATGCCTCGCCTTCGTTCGGAGGCATCCACGAACTCGGCAAGCCGCTGTTCATCATCCTGATCGGGCTGCACGCCGCCGCGGCACTCTACCATCAGTTCTGGCTCCGCGACGGAACCCTGCGCCGGATGCTGGTTCCCGGCGAATCCTGAGGGCGTTCGGGCTCGCGGTTCTCATCCGGCCTGGGTGGCGACGAGCGCCTCGTCGCGCTCGACCGCCCAGCAGGCGACCTCCGTCTCGCCGTGCCAGCGAAGCTCCGGCCGCTCGACCTTGCACTTGTCGAAGGCGCGCGGGCAGCGCGGATGGAAGGCGCAGCCGGTCGGCGGATTGAAGGGCGAGGGCAGCTCGCCCTTCAGGCGGATGCGTTCGCGCTGGCGCTCGGGATCGGCCATCGGCGTCGCCGAGAGCAGCGCCTGCGTGTAGGGATGCAGCGGCTGCTCGAACAGCTTTTCACGCGGTGCCCGTTCCACCACGCGGCCGAGATACATGACGAGGATCTCGTCGGCCATGTGCCGGACGACCGAGAGGCCGTGCGAGATGAACAGGTAGGAGAGGCCGAGGCTTTCCTGCAGCTCGACCAGCAGGTTCAGCACCTGCGCCTGCACCGAAACGTCGAGCGCCGAGACCGGCTCGTCGAGGACGAGGATCTTCGGTTTCAGCATCAGCGCGCGGGCGATCGCGATGCGCTGGCGCTGGCCGCCGGAGAACATGTGCGGATAGCGGTTGGCGTGTTCCGGCCGGAGGCCGACGCGCTTCAGCATGTCGAGCACGGCGGCCTTGCGATCGGCCGCGCTCATCTCCTTGCGGTTGATGATCAGCGGCTCGGCCAGCGCGTCGATGATCTTCTGGCGCGGATTGAGCGAGCCATAGGGGTTCTGGAAGACGATCTGGACTTCCGAGCGCAGCTTCCGGAGCGCCTCGCGGTCGGCGTTGACGACGTCGGTGTCGCCGATCATCAGGTGACCTTCGCTCGGCTCCTCGATCATGGTGACGAGACGGGCGAGGGTGGACTTGCCGCAGCCGGATTCGCCGACCACGGCGAGCGTCTTGCCGGCTTCCAGCGTGAAGCTCGCCTCGGCGAGCGCCTTCACCGTGGCCGGCGCCTTGAAGGCGCCGCGCGGCACGGCATAGAAGCGGGCCAGCTTGGAGGCGTTGAGGACGACGGGCGCGTTCATGCTGCGACCTCCCGGCCTTCGGGATTGGGATGACCGATCGGGCGGCCATGCGTCAGCGGATAGTGGCAGAGCGCGAAGCCGGCGATGGCGCCCTGGCGCGGCGGCACCTTGGTGCGGCAACGATCGGTGGCGAAGCGGCAGCGCGGCTCGAACAGGCAGGCCGGCGGCCGGTCGAACTGGCCCGGCACGACGCCGGGGATCGACGGCAGGTGCTTGCCCTTCGCCCGCTCCGGCAGGGCCGCGAGCAGCGCCGCCGTATAGGGATGGTGCGGATCGGCGAAGAGCGGACCGACCGGCTGCTCCTCGATCTTCTGCCCCGCATAATGCACCGAGACGCGCTCGGCCGTCTCGGCGACGACGCCCATGTCGTGCGTGATCAGCACCAGGCCGGTATCGGTCTCGCGCTGCAGCGACACCAGCAGCTCCAGGATCTGCGCCTGGATGGTGACGTCGAGCGCCGTCGTCGGCTCGTCGGCGATGATCAGCTTCGGCCGGCAGGCGAGCGCGATGGCGATCATGACGCGCTGGCTCATGCCGCCGGAAAGCTGGTGCGGGAAGGCGGAGAGGCGGCGTTCCGGATCGGGAATGCCGACCGCCTCGAGCAGCTCGATCGAGCGCTTGCGCCGCTCGCTCTTCGACAGGCCGAGATGCACCTTCAGGCTCTCGCCGATCTGGTAGCCGACCGTGAAGCACGGGTTGAGGCTCGACATCGGCTCCTGGAAGATCATCGCCATGTCCTTGCCGATCACCTTGCGGCGCTCGCGCGGCGAAAGCGTCAGCAGGTCGCGGCCGTCGAAGGCAAGCGTCTTGGCCGAGACGGTGGCGGTCCAGGGCAGGAGCCCCATCACGGCGAGCATGGCCACGGACTTGCCGGAGCCGCTCTCGCCGACGATGGCGAGGATCTCGCCGCGGTCGACGGTCAGCGAGACGCCGTCGACGGCGCGGAACTGGCCGGAGGCCGTCTTGAACTCGACCGTCAGGTCGTCAATTTCGAGAAGCGGCATGATCAGCTCCTCCGCATCTTCGGATCGAGCGCGTCGCGCAACCCGTCGCCGACGAGGTTGATCGAGAGCACGGTGATCAGGATGGCGAGGCCGGGCTCGGTGACGATCCACGGCGCGGATTGCAGGAATTCGCGGGCCGAGGCGAGCATGGCGCCCCATTCGGGCGAGGGCGGCTGGGCGCCGAGGCCGAGGAAGCCGAGCGCCGCGGCCTCGAGGATGGCGTTCGAGATGGTCAGCGCCGCCTGCACGATGATCGGCGCCATGCAGTTCGGCAGCACCGTCTTGAACATGATGCGGAGCGTGCCGGCGCCGCCGACGCGCGCCGCCGTCACATAGTCGCGCGTCTTTTCCTGCAGCGCCGAGGCGCGCACGAGGCGGACGTAATAGGGCAGGTAGACCACCGTGATGGCGATGATCGTGTTGGTCAGGCTCGGGCCGATGATCGCGACGATGACGATGGCGAGCAGCAGGCTCGGCACCGACAGGATCACGTCCATCGCCCGCATGATGACGATCGATGGCCAGCCCGGCGCGAAGGCGGCGACGAGGCCGAGCACGATGCCGACCGCCATCGAGGCGACGACGACCGAGAGGCCGATGAACAGCGACAGCCGGGCGCCGAAGATCAGGCGCGAGAGCATGTCGCGGCCGATCTCGTCGGTTCCGAGCAGGAAGGCGCTGTTGCCGCCCTCGGCCCAGGCCGGCGGGGTGCGGACGAAGTCGCGGAACTGCTCGTAGGGCGAATAGGGCGCCAGGAAGTTGGCGAAGATCGCGACGAAGACGAGCAGCGACAGGATGATCAGGCCGACCAGAGCCGCGCGGTTCTCGGAGAAGTCGCGGAAGAAGGCGACGAAGGGGCCGGGCGGCGCCTTCACCGTCGGCGCGGCGGCGGTCACGGTGCGGTCAGCGGGCATGGCGGATCCTCGGATTGAGCACGCCGTAGAGCAGGTCCACGAGGATGTTGATCAGGATGACGATGCCGGAGACGAGCAGGATGCCGCCCTGCAGAACCGGATAGTCGCGACGGTTGATCGATTCGATCAGCCAGGTGCCGATGCCAGGCCAGGAGAAGATGTATTCGGTCAGAACCGCGCCGGCCATCAGCGCGCCGACCTGCAGGCCGATCACGGTCACCACCGGGATCAGCGCGTTGCGGAGCGCATGGAAGCCGACGACGCGGAACGGCGACAGGCCTTTCGCACGGGCCGTGCGGACATAGTCCTCGCCGAGGATCTCCAGCATGGCCGAGCGGGTCATGCGGGCGATGGTGGCGAGCGGGATGGTGCCGAGCACGATCGCCGGCAGGATCAGGTGCATCACCGCCGAGCGGAACGCGCCTTCCTCGCCGGACAGCCAGCTGTCGATCAGCATGAAGCCGGTGACGGGCTCGAAATAATAGAGCAGGTCGATGCGGCCGGAGACCGGGGTCCAGCCGAGATTGACCGAGAAGAACAGGACGAGCAGCAGGCCCCACCAGAAGATCGGCATGGAGAAGCCCGTCAGCGCCGCGCCCATCAGCGTGTAGTCGATGAAGGTGCCGCGCCGGGTGGCGGCGATGACGCCGGCCGGGATGCCGAGGATGGTGGCGAACAGCATGGCGCTGATGGCGAGCTCCAGCGTCGCCGGGAACAGCGTCAGGAACTCCGTCAGCACCGGCGCATGCGTCGAGATCGACGTGCCGAAATTGCCGTGCGCGAGCTGCCAGAGATAGTCGAGGAACTGCTTCCAGACCGGCTGGTCGAGGCCGAGCTCGTGGCGGAACTGGGCGAGCCGTTCCGGCGAGATGCCGCGCTCGCCGGTGCGCACCTCGATCGGGTCGCCGGGCACGAGGCGGATGGCGATGAAGGTCAGGAAGGCGATCGCGATGAAGGTCGGGATGACGAGCAGGACTCGCCGGACAACGAAACCGAGCATTTTGGGGGACCCGTGATGGGCGCGCGCAGAGCCTGCGCCGCCTGGTCCTAGTTGGATGACCGGAGCGGACGGCGTCGCCGCCGCCCGCCCCGATCTCGCTTCCGAGCCGTTACTTCAGCTCGACATCCGTGAACTCATGCCGGCCGAGCGGGCTTACCTTGTAGCCGCTGACTTCCTTGCGCACCGGCTCGAACACGACCGAGTGGGCGATCGGCATCATCGGATAGTCATCGTGCTGGATGACCTGCATCTCTTCGTAGAGCTTAGTGCGCTCGGCCTTGTCGAACAGGGACTTGGCCTTGTTCAGGCGATCGTCGAACTCCTTGTTGCACCACTTGGAGAGGTTCTGGCCGCCGGGGCGGGCCGCCTCGCAGGAGAGCAGGAAGAAGAAGTTGTCGGGATCGCCGTTGTCGCCGGTCCAGCCGAGCTGGCCCATCTGGTGCTCGCCCGCCTGCATGCGCTTGCGGTACTCGCCCCACTCGTAGGACACGAGATTGGCCTTGATGTTGAGCTTGGCCAGATCGGCCTGGATCATCTCGGCGATGCGCTTGGCGTTCGGGTTGTACGGACGCTGCACCGGCATCCACCAGAGGTCGGTCTCGAAGCCGCCCTCGAGACCCGCTTCCTTGAGCAGGGCCTTCGCCTTCTCCGGATCGTAGCCATAGTCGACCACGGCGTCGTTGTAGCCCCAGATCGTCGGCGGGATCAGGTTCTTGGCCGGCTGGCCGGCGCCGAGATAGACGTCCTTGATGATCGCGTTCTTGTCGATGGCGTGGGCCATCGCCAGGCGGACGCGCTTGTCGTCGAACGGCTTCTTCTCGACGTTGAAGGCGAGGTAGCCGATGTTCAGGCCGGGCTGCTGCAGCAGGTTGATGTTCGGGTCCTTGCCGATGGCATCCAGGTCAGCCGGGTTCGGGAAGGGCATGATGTGGCATTCGCCCTTCTGCAGCTTCGACCAGCGCGCCGTCGGATCCTTGGTGATCGCGAAGACGAGGCCGTCGATCTTCGGCTTGCCGCCCCAGTAGTCCGGGAAGGGCTTGTAGCGGATCACCGAGTCCTTCTGGTAGGCGACGAAGGAGAATGGGCCGGTGCCGACCGGCACCTGGTCGACCTGCTCCGGCGTGCCCGCCGCCAGCATGGCGTCGGCGAATTCCTTCGACATGATGGTGGCGAAGTCCATGGCGAGATTGGCCAGGAACGGCGCCTCGGGGCGGGACAGCGTGAACTTGACCGTGTAGTCGTCGACCTTGTCGATCGACTTCAGCAGGTCCGGCATGCCCATGTCGTTGAAATAGTCATAGGCGCCGCCCGAAACCTTGTGGAACGGGTTGTCCGCCTTCCACTGGCGCTCGAACGAGAAGATCACGTCGTCGGCGTTGAAGTCGCGCGTCGGGGTGAAATTCTTGGTCGAATGGAACTTGACGCCCTTGCGCAGGTGGAAGGTGATTTCCTTGCCGTCTTCCGAGATGTCCCACTTCTCGGCCAGCGCCGGGATGACGTTGGTCGTGCCCGGCTCGAACTGCACCAGCTGGTTATAGGCCGGCCGGGCCGCGTCGAGCGACGTGCCGGTGGTGTTGATCTGCGGGTTGAAATTCTCGGGACTGCCCTCGGCGCAATAGACGAGGGTCTTGGCTTCCGCGGCCGATGCGAGGCCTGCCACGAGCATCGTCGCCGTCAGCAGGCGGGCAAAGGTTTTCATGCTGGACTCCCCTGAACTCGCGCTTCAAAGCGCTTTAAATCCGCCTGGCAGCTGGGGTTCCTTTGCTGGAGCCTCTCGCAGGCGGGAAAGCCTCAATCCAACCGAGGCGCGGTCCGAATGCAAGAGGGATTTTTCCAGTTGATCAAGGATCGAGCACGCCGCGCACCTTGGCGACGATGGCGGCCGAGGAGCGCAGGTGCGATTCCAGCGTCAGATCGGCGATGCGCGGCGTCAGGATGAGATTGGGGACGGCCGCGAAGATCGAGCCGGCCTCGCTGGTCAGCGGCTCCGTCTCGAAACCGTCGAAGGCGGCGCCGCGCAGCCGGCCGATCGCCAGCATGTTGGCGACGGCCGCCTCGTCGACGACGCCGCCGCCGCCGAGCGACAGCAGGACGGCCGTCGGCTTCAGCCGCGCCAGCGCCGCCGTGCCGAGCTTGCCGATGAATTCGGGCCGGGCCGGCAGATGGACGCTGACCACGTCGGCTTCTGAAAGCAGCGGGTCGAATTCCGCCGGCTCGATCTCGTTCCAGGCCGGATGGCTCGGCTTCAGCAGCGGATCCCAGCCGATCACCCGCATGCCGAGGGCGCGGGCCCGCGTCGCGGCCGCCCGGGCGCCGAAATCGAGGCCGACGAGGCCGAGCGTGCGGCCGCCGATCTCGCGGCCGAGCAGGTGGCCGCGCGGCCATTTGCCGGCCATCACGTCGCGGGCGGCGAAGAAGGCGCCGCGCGTCAGCATCATGGCGGTGGCGATGACATATTCGCCGACCGCGTCCGCCATCTGGTCGGGCGCGCGCACGACCGAGACGCCGCGCGCCTCGCAGCTGCGCATGTCGATGTTGTCGGCGAGCGCCCCGATCTGGCCGACGACGCGGAGCGCATTGGCGCGGGCGATCAGCGGGATGTCGACCACGGTCCGGTCGCGGATCAGCAGCGCGCGGGCCTGGCGGATGACCTTCGCCAGCCCGAGCGGGTCCATGCCCAGCGTCGGCTCGTAGAGCACCTCGAAGTCGCGGGAGAGATCCGCGACCGCGTTCTTGTGCATGAATTCGGAAATGACGATCTCGACCACGCCGGCCCCCCGGACATGCGCCCGGTCCCGCGCCGTCGCAACGCCGGACATGCTAGCAACAGGGTCGCGGCATGCCCAAGCGTTTTCCTAGGTCGAGATCACGATTCCGCCTGATGTCAGGCGGGCGCCTTCCAGAGCCGGGCGAGGTCGAAGCGGGCCATCTCCTCGAGCAGCTCGACGAAGGCGGCGGCCTGGTAGTCGACCATCTGGCGGCCGCGCTCGGCGGTGGCGCGCGAGGCGTTGCCGACGGCGCCCTTCGGGTTCAGGTCCTGCGCCTTCCAGGCGGCGCGCGCCGGCGCGCCGTGGAAGCGCAGGCGCTTGAATTCCTTCAGCAGGTCGAGCTGGCTGGAGCGGAAATCCTCGGCCTTGTCCATCTTCACGAGATCGGGCCGGAAATGCAGCATGATCGAGGTTTCAACGTCGCCGCCATGGATGCCGTAGAGATATTCTTCGTCCGGCACCATGCCCTCGGGCTCGCCGACGGCGGTCCAGCCGGTGGTGACCACCAGCATGTCGTACTTGATGCGCAGCTCGCGGGCGATGATCTCGGCGGCCGGGATGTTGCCGCCATGCGAGGTGACGATGACCAGCTTCCTGACACCGGCCCGCGCGATGCTGTCGCCGATCTCCAGCCACATGCGGATGACGGTGTCCCAGGTGAAGGTGAGCGTGCCCGGCGAGGAGATGTGCTCGTTCGACTTGCCGACCGACTGCACCGGCAGGAAGGTCGCGGGCAGGCCTTCCGGCAGCATCTCGACGACGCGCTTCATCATGCCCTCGCCGATGCAGGCGTCGGTGAAGACGGGCAGATGCGGGCCGTGCTGCTCGATGGCGCAGACCGGCAGGACCGCGATCCAGTCCTTGTCGCCGCCCAGGAAGTCGGGGGCCTGCATCTCGTGCCAATAGGGGCGGGGAAGGGACATCGGAAGTCTCTTTTCTCGGTGGCTTGTTCTGCTCCCTCCCCCTCGTGGGGAGGGCGGGGTGGGGGTACCAGCGCCGGCCTCGGGCGTTGGCGATACTGAGCAAGGGCAGGTCCGTCTTTCAAGGGGGAGGAGGTACCCCCTCCCTGACCCTCCCCACAAGGGGGAGGGAATCGGCTCGCGCTTCCATCGGGTCAGAGCGCCTCCAGGAACTGTTTCGAAGCCTGATGGTGTTCGTGGCGGAGCCGCGCCAGGTCGACGCCGACCGGCTGGCCGTCCTCGACCCGCCATTCGCCCTTCACCATGACGCGGTCGGCGGCGTGCGCTCCGCACAGCACGAGGGCGGCGAGCGGGTCGCCGGCGCCGGAAAAGCGCAGCTCGTCCAGCGTCCAGAAGGCGAAATCGGCCTGCTTGCCGACCGCGATCGTGCCGATGTCGTCGCGGCCGAGGCAACGCGCCGAGCCTTCCGTCGCCCAGCGCAGCACGTCGAGATGGGTGACCTCGGACGCGTCGTAGCGCAGCCGGCCGATCATCAGCGCGTGCCGGGCCGCCTCGATCAGGTTGGAATTGTCGTTCGAGGCCGAGCCGTCGACACCGAGGCCGACCGGGCAGCCGGCCGCCTCCAGCTCGCGGGTCCGGCAGATGCCGGACGAGAGCACCATGTTCGAGGTCGGGCAGTGGCAGATGCCGACGCCGTGCCGCCCGAGCTTGCCGATCTCCGCATCGTCGAAATGGATGCCGTGGGCGAGCCAGGTGCGGTTCGTCAGCCAGTGGCATTCGTCGAGATAGTCGACCGCCGACATGCCGAGCTTCTCATGCGCGAAGTCCGCCTCCTGCTTCGTCTCGACGAGATGGGTGTGCAGCCGGCAATCGTGCTTCTCGGCGAGCGCCGCCGTCTCGCGCATCAAGCGCAGCGAGACGTCGAAGGGCGCGCATGGCGCCAGCGCGACGCGGGTCATCGCGCCGTCGGCGCGGTCGTGGTGGCGGGCGATGACGCGCTCGCAATCGGCGAGGATCGTGTCGGTGTCCTGGATGGCGCCGCCGGGCGCGACAGCCTGGCTGTCGTCGCCGGCCTGATCGCCGACCAGATCGAGCGCGCCGCGCGAAAGCGTCATGCGGATACCGACGGCGGCGGCCTCCTCGGCCTCGATGTCGAGCGCGTGCTCCAGCCCGGTCGGGAACATGTAGTGGTGGTCGGAGGCGCAGGTGCAGCCCGACATCAGCAGTTCCGTCACCGAAAGCCGGGCGGCGAGGCGGAAATTGTCGGCGTTCACGTGGCGGGTCCAGATCGGATAGAGCGTCGTGATCCACGGCCAGAGCGACTTGTTGATCGCCTTCGGGTGGGCCCGCGTCATCGTCTGGAAGAAATGGTGGTGGGTGTTGACGAGGCCCGGCGTCACCACATGGCGCGAGGCGTCGAAGATCTTCTGCACGGGATGAAGCGGCTCGCCGCCGCGCCCGACCAGCTCGGCGATGCGGCCGTTCTCGACGACGATGCCCCGCTCGGCGCCCGCCGCGAGGACGGCGATCGGATCCTTGAGCCAAATGCGGTGGGTCATGCCTGTTTCCTGCCTGCGCGCAGGAAACAGGAGAGCGCGGTGCGCCGCAAGCCCAATCGGGCGGCGGCGCATCGGGTGGCGGACCGACGCGAGCGCCGATCCGCCGGAAGCCGGCCTCAGGCGGTCGCGAGCTTCAGGGTGCGGTTTTCCTCGCGGCCATGGCCGAGGATCTCGATCCGGTCCGGATAGACCTCGACGACGGCGAAGGCCGTGGTGTCCGGCGTGTCGACCATGCCCTTGAAGTTGACGAAGTGCTTGCCGCTCAGCTCGCCGTAATTGCCGGCATGGTTGTGGCCGTTGAAATAGGCGACGACATTCTTCGACTTGGCGATGAGATCGACGATCCGGTCGGAATCCCAGAGATTGTGCTCGTTCGCCGGATAGACCGGGTAGTGGCACATGACGATGACCTTCTCGCCGGCCACCTCGGCCTTCTGGATCGTCGCCTCGAGCCAGGCGAACTGCTCGTCGCCGAGCGAGCCGTTCCAGGTCTGGGCGTTCGGCGCGCCCTTGGCCTTCAGCTCGTCGAGGCGCTTGGCCGCGACTTCGCGGCGCGGATCGTCCTTGGGCGGCGCGAACAGGCTGACGTCGTTGCCGTCGAGCAGGATGAAGCGGTAGCCGCCGCCGGCGAAGTCGGAATAGGCCTTGTCGAGGCCCGTGGTGCGCTGCACGGAGTCGAGATATTCGGCCGCGACGTCATAGTCGTGGTTGCCGAGCAGCAGCACGTTCGGATGGTCGAGCTTGTCGTAGAGCGGCAGCACGTGACTGAAGCTCTCCCAGTGCCGGTCGATGATGTCGCCGAGCGTCGCGACGAACTGCAGGTCGTGCTTGTTCAGCGTGTCGATCGCCTCGGACAGCTTCCAGAGGCTGTTGGCGTAGTAGCGATTCGACTTCAGGTTCGGCACGACCGGGGCGTATTGCGGGTCGGCGACGATGCCGAAGCGGAACAGCGGGTCGGTCTCGGCGCGGGCGGAATCGATGGTGAAGCCGGCGAAGGGGGCGAAGATCGCGGCGGTGCCGCCGATCTTGAGCAGGTTGCGTCGCGTGAGCACGAGCGGTCTCCCGATTGATGAAAAGCTGCGGGACCTGCGATAGGTCCCGCAGCTGACAGCCGGGAGACGGTTCGATGACGATTGGCTGACAATGCGCGGCGGCGCCCGCGCGGAGGCCCCGGTCGCGGCTGCGGGCGGCTAGTCCTGCCGGGCCGCCACGGCCTCGATCTCGACCAGGAATTCCGGCCGCGTGAAGCCCGTGACGATATAGAGCGTCGACGCCGGCAGCGGCTGGCTGACATAGCGGTCGCGCACGTTCATGTAGCGGCGCATGTCCTCGCGCTTGGTCACGAACGCATTCAGGCGGACGATGTCGGAAAGCTCCATGCCGCCCGCGGCGAGAATGGCGCGGATGTTCTCGAAGCAGATCTCCGCCTGCGCCTCGATGTCCTCCGGAACGCTGTCGTCGTCGCGGATGCCGAGCTGGCCGGAGGTGAAGATGAAGCGGCTGCCGGCGGGCGCTTCGACGCCGTGGCTGTATTGGCCGAAGGGCGGGCGGATGTCCTTCGGGGTCAGGGGCGTGTTCACCATGGGGCGCTCCGGTTCGGCATGGAAAGCGGAAGGGTAGGGGCCGCCCGCGCGGCATGGCAAGGCCGCCGCCGGGCTCGATGCGGGCGATCCACACCGGCGCGGGTGCGAAATGCTCGATTTCGTGGCATCTGCCGCTATCGTGCGCAGGGTTCGTCGCATAATATGCCGCCACTTTCCGGCGTCGGGGCGGAATGCTTGATCGGTGTTGCGCGTCGGCCGGGGCCCGAAGCGCTTCATGGCATACCTCTTGCGACAGGAAGGGTGGGATTTCGGACGCGAACGGCAGGAAGCCGGCGCGCCGGTCAGGAAAGAACAACATGGCGACCGCCGGGGCTGTCGCGACAAGGGGAAGGCTAAGAACGACATGACATCGCTCAGGACACGGTTCATCGGCATGGCGGCCGGCACCGCGGCAGTGGCTTTTGCCGGCCAGGCCTTCGCTCTCGACGAGGTTTCCTTCGGCACCAACTGGCTGGCCCAGGCCGAGCATGGCGGCTTCTACCAGGCGGTTGCCGACGGCACCTACGAGAAGCACGGCCTCAAGGTGACGATCGTGCAGGGCGGCCCGCAGGCGGCCAACCGCCAGCTGATGCTCGCCGGCAAGACCCAGTTCAACATGGCCGGCAACATGATCGAGACCTTCTCGGCCGCTGCCGAGGAAATTCCGCTGGTCGAGGTCGCTGCGATCTTCCAGAAGGAGCCGCAGGTCATCATCGCCCATCCGGATGTCGAGAAGTTCGAGGATCTGGCCAAGCTCGACACGCTGCTGCTGTCGAAGGACGGTTATGCGTCCTATTTCCAGTGGATGAAGTCGGCTTTCCCGGGCTTCCGCGACGAGCAGTTCAAGCCCTACACGTTCAATCCGGCGCCGTTCCTGGCCGATCCGAAGTCCGCCCAGCAGGGCTACATCACCTCCGAGCCGTTCGAGATCGCCAAGCAGGCCGATTTCAAGCCGAAGCTGTTCCTGCTCGCCGATGAGGGCTTCAGCACCTATGCGACGCTGATCGAGGGCACGCAGGAGTATGTCGCGGCGAACCCCGACATCACCCAGCGTTTCGTCGATGCCTCGATCGAGGGCTGGTACAACTACCTCTACGGCGACAACAAGGCCGCCAACGATCTGATCAAGAAGGATAATCCGGAGATCACCGACGAGCAGATCGCTTACTCGATCCAGACCATGAAGGACTACGGCCTGGTCGATTCCGGCGACACGCTCGAAAAGGGCATCGGCTGCATGACCGATGCGCGGGTCAAGGACTTCTACGACAAGATGGTCAAGGCCGGCGTCGTCAAGGCGGACCTCGACTATTCGAAGTATTACACGACGCAGTTCGTCTGCAAGAAGGTCGGACTGGACCTGAAGAAGTAACGATCACGACAGGGGGCGTCCGCGCTCCCGGGCATTGCCGGACCGGTCCCGGCAATGCCATTTCTGCTTGCGGCCGCGGCGGGTAGGCGCCAGGGCCGGAATCGTGGCAATGCCTGGCCACGCAGTTGAGGAAACGGAATACTTGTCTCTCGCAACCAGCAGCCCGCCATCCGTTGAAGCCGGACGGCCCATCGTGCGTCTCGACCATGTCTCGAAGACGTTCTCGAACGGTACGATCGCGCTGAAAGACATGTCGCTTTCGATCCGCGCCGGCGAGTTCATCAGCCTGCTCGGACCGTCCGGTTGCGGCAAGTCGACCGCGCTCCGCATGCTGGCGGGGCTCGGCGAGCCGTCCTCGGGCAGCATCGTCTGGCCCGACGGCTCGCATGTCGCCGGCGACAAGAAGGGTGGCGACATCGGCTTCGTGTTCCAGGAGCCGACGCTGATGCCCTGGGCAACCGTGTTCAAGAATGTCTGGCTGCCGCTGCGCCTCAAGGGCATCTCGCAGTCCGAGGCCCGCCCGCGCATCATGGAAGCGCTGGAGATGGTCGGCCTCGACAAGTTCGCCGAATCCTACCCGCGCGAGCTTTCCGGCGGCATGAAGATGCGCGTCTCGATCGCCCGCGCGCTGGTGACGCGGCCGCGCATCCTGTTGATGGACGAGCCCTTCGCGGCGCTCGACGAGATCACCCGCCAGAAGCTGAACGATGACCTGCTGCGCCTTTGGGAGCAGTTCGGCTGGACGATCGTCTTCGTCACGCACTCGGTCTTCGAATCCGTCTATCTGTCGAGCCGGATCGTTGTCATGGCCGCCCGTCCGGGCAGGGTCATCGACGAGATCGCGGTCGACGCCCCGCATCCGCGCGGCATCGGCTTCCGTACCTCGCAGGCCTATGGCGACTATTGCCGCCGCGCCTCGGAATCCCTTCTTTCCGCCATCGGAACGGCCGACCACCTATGACCAGCATCGATCACGGCCCCGCCACGGCCGAAACCCCGGCGACGGCAGCGCATCAGGATGCCGCGCCCGTGCCCGCCCCGTCCATGCCGGTGAGCGAGCGCGTCCTGCGCGTCCTCATCCCGCTCGTGATGCTCGCCATGCTGATCGGCCTCTGGGCCTGGTATGTCGCCGCCTACAACATCCCGAAATACATCCTGCCGGGTCCCGGCCTGGTGGCGCAGTCGCTGGTCAATGACTGGCCGATCCTCGGCATGGCGCTGCTGGTGACGCTGAAGATCACCTTCGCCGCGCTCGCCATCGCGCTGGTCGGCGGCGTCGCGCTGGCGATCCTGCTCACCCAGTCGAAATGGATCGAGCTGGCGCTGTCGCCCTACATGGTCATCCTGCAGGTGACGCCCGTCGTCGCCATCGCGCCGCTGATCCTGATCTATGCGCCGTCGACGCAGTCGGCGCTCTTGATCTGCGCCTGGATCGTTGCCTTCTTCCCCGTGCTCTCCAACACGACGCAGGGCCTGAAGAGCACGGACCACAATCTCCTGAACCTGTTCGAGCTCTACGGCGCCAGTCGCTGGCAGACGATGATCCACCTGAAGCTGCCGGCGGCGCTGCCCTATTTCCTCGCCGGCTTGCGGATCGCCGGCGGCCTGGCGCTGATCGCGGCCGTGGTGGCGGAGTTCGCCGCCGGTTCCGCCGGCGCCGGCTCGGGCCTCGCCTTCCGCCTGCTCGAATCGCAGTATCGCCTCAACATCCCCCGCCTGTTCGCCGCGCTCATCCTGCTCTGCGCCACCGGCGTCGTGATCTATGCCGCGACCAGCCTGATCTCGCATCTGGCGCTGCGTCGCTGGCACGAGAGCGCGATCCGGCGGGAGAATTGAGATGACGAAGGGCTTCGCCGCGATCCCGGATGCGGATCGCTACGTGCTCGCCAACGCCACGCTGCCATCGGCGACCGTCGATGGCTTCGACGGCCGCGATGTCGGCGAAGGCCTGATGCGTGCCGACATCGTCGTATCCGGCGGCAGGATCGAGGCGCTGCGGCCGGCCGGCAGCGTCGCCGAGCTGCCGGTCTTCGACATGGACAAGGGCCAGGTCTGGCCCTGCTTCGTCGACATGCACACGCATCTCGACAAGGGCCACATCTGGGCGCGGCGCCAGAACCCGACCGGCAGCTTCGCCGATGCGCTCGCCGCCGTCGACGCCGACCGCGAGGCGCACTGGACCACCGAAGACGTCCGGGCGCGGATGGAGTTCGCGCTGCGCAGCGCCTATGCGCATGGCACCAAGCTGATCCGCACCCATATCGACTGCGTTCCGCCGCAGTTCCCGGCTTCGTGGCCGGCCTTCGCCGCGGCGCGCGACGCCTGGGCCGGCCGCGTCGACCTCGAGGCGGTGGCGCTGTCGCCGATCGAGCTCTTCCTCGACGAGACGGTACGCACCAGGCTGACGCAGACGCTGCTCGAATATGGCGGCGCCATCGGCGGCTTCACCTACATGGCGCCGGGGCTGGAGACGGCGCTCGACCATCTCTTCGCCATGGCGTCCGAGAACGGCTTCGACATCGACCTCCATGTCGACGAGACCGCCGATCCCAACGCCCGCTCGCTGAAGGCGATCGCGGAAGCCGCGATCCGCACCGACTACCAGGGCCAGGTCACCGTCGGCCATTGCTGCTCGCTCGCCCGCCAGGACGAGAGCGAGGCGGACCGCACGATGGATCTCGTCGCCGAGGCGGGTCTCGCCGTCGTCTCGCTGCCGATGTGCAATCTCTATCTGCAGGATCGGCATCCCGGCCGGACGCCGCGCTGGCGCGGCGTGACGCTCCTGAACGAGATGGAGGAGCGCGGCATCCGCGTCGCCGTCGCCTCCGACAACACGCGCGATCCGTTCTACGCCTATGGCGACCTCGACGCCGTCGAGGTGTTCCGCGAGGCCGTCCGGATCCTGCATCTCGACCACCCGCTCGACGCCGCGCCCCGCGTCGTCACCACCAATCCCGCCGCCATCCTGCGCCGTCCCGATGTCGGGCGGATCCGGGTTGGCGATCCCGCCGATCTGGTGCTGTTCCGGGCCCGCAGCTGGTCCGAACTCCTGTCGCGCCCGCAATCCGATCGCATCGTTTTGCGCTATGGCAAGGCGATCGACCGGACTTTGCCGGATTATCGCGAACTCGATTCTCTGTTTGGACATTGATCATGGCTCAATTCAAGAACGACCTCGCCGCGCTGAAGGCCGATCTCGACGGCATCGCGCTCGAGGAGAACCCGGCTCTGGTGAAGCAGAAGAGCCGCGACTTCTTCTGGTATTCGCCGGTTCTCAAGGCCCAGCTCGACCACATCACCGCCGATCTCGTGGCGACGCCGAAGGACGAGGCGGAGGTGATCCGCGTCCTGAAGGCCGCCTTCAAGCATGAGGTGCCCGTCACGCCGCGCGGCACCGGCACCGGCAATTACGGCCAAGCGATGCCGCTTTCCGGCGGCCTGATCCTCAACCTCGCCGAGATGAACAAGGTCAAGGCGATCCACCCCGGCCGCGTCATCGCCGAGCCGGGCGTCGTCATCGCGCAGCTCGACGCCGAGACGCGCGCCCATTCCGGCCAGGAACTGCGCCTGCATCCCTCGACCGCCAAGACGGCGACGATCGGCGGCTTCATCGCCGGCGGCTCCGGCGGCGTCGGCTCGATCCGCTGGGGCGGCCTGCGCGACATCGGCAACGTGCTGCGGCTGCGCGTCGTCACCATGGAGGCGGAGCCCCGCATCCTCGAGCTGACGGGCTGGGAACTGCACAAGGTGATGCACGCCTACGGCACCAATGGCATCATCACCGAAGTCGAGATGCCGCTGACAACAGCCTATGACTGGGTCGACGTGCTGGTCGGCTTCGACGACTACATGGACGCGGTTCGCTACGCCGATGGCGTCGGCAATGCCGACGGCCTGCTGGTCAAGGAGCTCGCCACCGTCGCGGCGCCGATCCCCTACGACTATTTCCTGCGTCACCAGAAGTTCCTGAAGCCCGGCCAGTCGGTGGCGATCGTCACCGTCGCGGCGCATGCGGTCGATGCCTTCCTGGCGCTGACCTCGCGCAGCAAGGGCGAGGTGGTGTTCCGTTCGGATACGGCCGAGGACCTCAAGGGCATCCCGCCGAACTATGAGCTCGGCTGGAACCACACGACGCTGCGCGCCATCCGCGTCGATCCGTCGATCACCTATCTGCAGTCGATGTATCCGCCGCCGCACCACATCGAGAAGATCGAGGCGCTGACCAAGCTTCTCGGCGACGAGGTTCCCGGCCATCTCGAATTCGTCCGCTTCGACGGCAAGATCACGCCGATGGGCCTGCCGATGGTGCGCTACACGACGGAGGAGCGGCTCGAGGAGATCATCCGCATCCATGAGGATCATGGCTGCCCGATCTTCAATCCGCACCGCTACACGCTGGAAGAGGGCGGCATGAAGCAGACCGACCTGACCCAGCTCGCCTTCAAGCGCGAGGCGGATCCGAAGGGCCTGCTCAACCCCGGCAAGATGATCGCCTGGGAAGATCCGGACTTCGACTTCACCTCGACCAAGACCTTCCTGTTCCCGGGCCTGCAGCAGGCAAGCTGACATGCGCGTGCTGGTGCTCTACGCGCATCCCGTCGAGACCAGCTTCCAGGCGGCGGTGCATCGCACCGTCGTCGAAACGCTGACGCGGACAGGGCACCAGGTCGATGATTGCGACCTCTATGCCGAAGGCTTCGATCCGGTCCTGTCCCGACAGGAGCGGATCGACTACCACGACCTCGACGCCAACCGCCGCAACGTCGACGCCTATGTCGAGCGCGTGATGCGGGCCGAGGCGCTGGTGCTGGTCTATCCGGTCTGGAATTTCGGCTTTCCGGCGATGCTGAAGGGCTTCTTCGACCGGGTGTTCCTGCCCGGCGTGTCGTTCCGGATGGAGAACGGCGCGGTCCGCGGCAATCTCGGCCACATCCGCAAGCTCGCGGCGGTGGCCACCTATGGCGGCCCGCGCTGGCGGGCCTTCGTCCTCGGCGATCCGCCGCGGCGCAGCGTCAAGCGCGTGCTTCGCGCGCAGATCGGCACGCTCGGCCGGATCCCCTACCTCACGCATTACGACATGAACCGCTCGACGGAAGCGACGCGATCGGCGTTTCTGAAGCGCGTATCGAAAGAGATGGAACGCTTCTAGGACCATGCGCGCGCTCGTCGTCTTCGCCCATCCCGTGCCGGAAAGCTTCGGCGCCGCCGTCCGCGACACGGTCGTCGCCGCACTGAACCGGTCCGGCCACGAGGTCCGCCTGCTCGACCTCTATGCGTCGGGCTTCAATCCGGTCATGGGCGCCGACGAGCGGCGGGTCTACAACGACCCGGTCGTCAACGAGGTGCCGATCGCCGATCATCTCGCCCTGATCAAATGGTGCGAGATCCTCGTCTTCGTCTATCCGACCTGGTGGTTCAGCCCGCCGGCCATGCTGAAGGGCTGGCTGGAGCGGGTCTGGGTGCCGCACGCCACCTTCATCATGCCGACGGCGACGCGCGGCTCGCGCCCGGGCATGAAGAACATCCGCAAACTCGCCGTGGTCACCACCTGCGGCGCCAGCTGGACGCTGTCGAAGATCATCGGCGAGCCGGGCAGGCGCATTCTTCTGCGCGGCATTCGTACGCTGTGCCATCCGCTCTGCCGCACCAGCTACATGGCGCACTACAAGATGGACAGCTCCACGCCCGAGAGCCGGGCGCGCTACCTCGCCAAGGTCGACCGCAAGATCGGCAGGCTGTAGGGGGCGTTTTCGAGCGAAGCGGATACTGGTTCGCTTGCTGGGGCGCGCCAGCGCAACCCCAAGCTCGCCGTCATCCCCGCGCAGGCGGGGATCCATGCCGCCGAAGCCTCGCAGGGAGAAAACGCCCGGCAACCCGGCTGAATGGATCCCGGGTCTTCGCCCGGGATGACGGGAGCGTGTTGGCCCGAACGCCGAGGGGAACTCCCCGCATCGAGCTGGACCCCCACCCCGTCCCTCCCCACAAGGGGGCAGAGGCGGCGAGGCGCCGCCTTATTTCCAAATAGAAACGGCGGCCCCACGGGAGCCGCCGTTCTGCATTCCGGACAGGTCCGCCTCAGCGGGCGAGCAGGCGCTCGAGCTCGGGACGGAACTCGTCGGCGATGTCGGCGCGGTCGAGCGCGAAGGCGACGTTCGCCGCCAGGAAGCCGACCTTGTTGCCGCAGTCATAGGTCTGGCCGTCGAAGCGGCAGCCATAGAAGTACTGGCGGTCCATCAGGCGCAGCATGGCGTCGGTCAGCTGGATCTCGTTGCCGGCGCCCTTTTCCTGCTTCGACAGGAGGTCGAAGATCTGCGGCTGCAGGATGTAGCGGCCGTTGATGTAGAGGTTGGACGGCGCCACCTCGGGCTTCGGCTTCTCGACCATGGCGTTGATGCGGAAGGCCGGGCCGCCGATCTCGGCGCCGATGCCGACGATGCCGTACTGGTGCGTCTGCGCCGGATCGCATTCCTCGACGGCGAGGACGTTGCCGCCCCACTCCTCGTAGACCTTGACCATCTGCTTCAGGCAGCCCGGCTCGCCCTTCATCACCATGTCGGGCAGCAGCACGGCGAAAGGCTCGTTGCCGATCATCTCGCGCGCGCACCAGACGGCGTGGCCGAGGCCGAGCGGAACCTGCTGGCGGGTGAACGAGGTCGAGCCCGGCTTCGGCAGATCCTTGGCGAGGAGGTTCAGCGCGTCCTTCTTGCCGCGATCGGACAGCGTCGCTTCCAGCTCGTACTGGACGTCGAAATGGTCCTCGATGACCGCCTTGTTGCGGCCGGTGACGAAGATCAGGTGCTCGATCCCCGCCTCACGCGCCTCGTCGACGGCGTATTGGATCAGCGGGCGATCGACGACCGTCAGCATTTCCTTCGGCATGGCCTTGGTCGCGGGCAGGAAGCGGGTGCCAAGACCGGCAACAGGAAATACGGCCTTGCGAATCTTAGGGTTCATAGACGCCTCATAGATGCATCGGTGCGGAGAGCATAACGGCAGATTTCTCGCGACAAAGCTAATGAAAAAGCGGGAAAATCCGTCGCATCAAGACTTCGTTCACCTATTCATAGTTCATTAACACTGCGAATCTGTTCGGAGTTTCGAAGTGGCTGTTCTGGTAACGGGCGGAGCCGGCTATATCGGTAGCCATATGGTGTGGCGTCTTGTTGACGCCGGTGAGGCCGTCGTGGTGCTTGACCGGCTGTCCACAGGCTTCCGCTGGGCCGTCGCGCCCGAAGCGACCCTCGTCGAAGGCGACATCGCCGACGAGGCGCTGGTCGTGCGCCTGGTGGCGGAGCATGGCATCGATGCCATCATCCATTTCGCCGGCTCCATCGTCGTTCCGGACTCGGTTGCAGATCCTTTAGAATACTACCTGAACAATACGGTCAAATCGCGCGCCTTGATCGCCGCCGCGATCGGGGCCGGCGTGCGCCACTTCATCTTTTCCTCCACCGCCGCCGTCTATGGCGACGCCGGCACCGAGCCGGTCGTTGAGACCGCGCCGCTCTCGCCGCAATCGCCCTATGGCCGCTCCAAGCTGATGACCGAGATGATGCTGGAGGACGCGTCGCGCGCGCATGACTTCCGCTATGTGGCGCTGCGCTATTTCAACGTCGCCGGCGCCGATCCGCGCGGCCGTACTGGCCAGTCGACCCGAGGCGCGACGCATCTGATCAAGGTCGCGTGCGAGACCGCGCTTGGCAAGCGCGACCGCATCGAGATCTTCGGCACGGACTATGACACGCCGGACGGAACCTGCGTGCGCGACTACATCCACGTCACCGACCTCGCCAACGCCCATGCCGACGCGCTCGCCTATCTGCGCGCCGGCGGCGACAGCCTCGTCGCCAATTGCGGCTATGGCCATGGCTACAGCGTGCGCGCGGTGATCGACGCCGTACGACGGGTTTCCGGGCGCGATTTCGAGGTCGCGACGCGCGAGCGCCGCGCCGGTGACGTGCCGGCGGTTGTCGCAAATTCGACACGGGCGCGGGCAAAGCTTGGCTGGCGGCCGGAACATGATGATCTCGACCAGTGCGTTGCGACGGCGCTGGCGTGGGAAGAGGCGCTGGGTCGACGCAATCAGCGCGACTGACGCAGACGAGAATTCCGGACCGGGGGGGCCGGAGATCTGAACGAACAAATCGAGGAGACTATCAAGACATGGCATTCTGGAGCCCGCCCGTTTCCGCAGTCCTTTCCATGAAGGCTGCCGGAACCCGCGCCGTCCTGCTGATCGCGCTGCTTCTGGCGGGGTTGGTCCCCGCCCTGGCGGACGCCGCCGGTGCGCGCTGGGTGGCGAGCTTCTGGCCGACGGCCCAGAAGGCCGGCATCTCGCGCAGCGTCTACAACGCCGCGCTCGGCAATTTCACCCCCGATCCCGACGTGCTCGCCAAGGCCAGTGCGCAGGCCGAATTCGTCAAGCCGCTCTGGGAGTATCTGGACGGGGCCGTCTCGGCCAAGCGGCTGGAGAACGGCCGCGAAATGCTGCGCCAGTATGACCGCCAGCTGCGCCAGATCGAGCAGGCCTTCGGCGTCGACCGCAGCGTCGTGGTGGCGATCTGGGGCATGGAATCCTCCTATGGCCAGGTGCTGACCAACGACAAGATCGTCAAGAACACGATCCGCTCGCTGGCGACGCTCGCCTATCAGGGCGGCCGGAGGGCCAAATATGGCCGCGAGCAGCTGATCGCGGCGCTGAAGATCCTGCAGCGCGGCGATGTCACCCCGCGCGGCATGGTCGGATCCTGGGCCGGCGCGATGGGCCACACCCAGTTCATCCCGACCACCTACCAGGCCTATGCCGTCGACTTCGACGGCGACGGCAAGCGCAACATCTGGACCTCGGAAATCGACGCGCTCGCCTCGACGGCGAACTATCTCGCCAAGATGGGCTGGCGGCATGGCCAGACCTGGGGCTACGAGGTCGAGCTGCCGGCCGGCTTCGACTGGCACCACGCCGATTCCGGCAAGTCGCTGCCGCTCGACCAGTGGCGCAAGATGGGCGTGCACCGCGTCGCCAACCGTTCGTTCCCCGCCTCGAACGAGACGGCGCGCCTCTATGCGCCGGCGGGCGCCGGCGGACCGGCCTTCCTGCTCCTGCATAATTTCCGCGTCATCAAGCGCTACAACAATGCCGACGCCTATGCGCTCGGTGTCGGCCATCTGGCGGACCGGCTGCGCGGCGGCAACGAATTCGTCTCCGGCTGGCCGCGCGACGTGCGTCCGCTGGCGGCGTCGGAGCGGGCGGAGCTGCAGTCGCTGCTGGGCCGGCACGGCTATTATGGCGGCAGCGTCGACGGCAAGATCGGCGCCGGCACCAAGAAGGCGATCCGCTCCTACCAGGCCTCGGCCGGCATGATCCCGGACGGCTATGCCTCAACGGGACTGTTGCAGCGGCTGCGGTCCGGCAGATAAGATCACTTCCTCTGGGGAAGCCCGTCGAGGGCTGGCGGTCGCTTCCCCGAGGATTTGGCCATGTTGGTTCGTTTTCTCCGCGCCTTCGCTGTTCTCCTGGTGGTGCCGGTCCTGATCGGCGCCGGTCCCGCCCATGCGCAGTTTCGCGGCGGGCCGGGCGGCTTCCTCGACCGCCTGTTCGGCATCGAACGGCCGCCGCCGCGCGAGATGATGGTCCCGCCGGAGGATCTCGGCCGCGGGCGTCCGCCCGGCGCGCAGCGCCGGCAGGACCAGGGCAAGGCCGCCCAGCCGCGCAAGAAGCGCCCCGCGGCGCCCGCGGAGCCCGTCTATACGGCGCTCGAGGTCCTGCCCAAGAATCCCGACGCCAAGAAGGTGATGGTGGTCGGCGATTTCGTCGCCGACGGCCTCGCCTGGGGGCTCGACCAGGCCTTTGCCGAGGAGCCGCGTCTCGCCGTCGTCAATCGGGCCGACAGCCCGTCCGGCTTCGTGCGCGAGGACCATTTCGACTGGGCCGGCAAGATTTCCGAGATGCTGTCTTCGGAAAAGCCGGACATGGTCGTCGTCATGATCGGCGCCAATGACCGACAGCAGATCAAGACCAAGGACGGCCGCTTCGCGCCGCGCTCGGAAGAATGGCAGAAGGCCTACCAGCAGCGTGTCGAGCGCTTCCTGCTGGCGCTGCAGACCTATGGCAAGCCGGTCTACTGGGTCGGGGCGCCGCCGATGCGCTCCAACGACGCCTCGGCCGACATGGCCTTCCTGAACACGGTGTTCAAGAGCCGCGTCGAGGCGGTCGGCGGGAATTTCATCGACGTCTGGGACGGCTTCGCCGACGAGAGCGGCAAGTTTGTCGCGCGCGGGCCGGACGTGGACGGCCAGACGCGGCTCCTGCGCGGCAATGACGGCATCAACTTCACCAAGTCGGGCCGGCGCAAGCTCGCCTTCTTCGTCGAGCGCGACATCCGCCAGGACAGTGGCCTCGGCCTGCCGATGAGCGCGGCGACGCCGACCAATCCCAACGCCACGATGGAGATCGGGCCGGACGGCAAGGAGCGTCAGGTGGGGCCGGTCGTCTCGCTCACCGATCCCGAGCCCGGCACCGAGGGCAAGCTGATCGGCGCGGCCGACCAGAGGATTCCGGGCCCCGCCGCCGACAGCCTGCAGTACAAGCTGACGGTCGAGGGCCAGTCGCCCGACGCGCAGCCGGGCCGGGTCGACGACTTCGCCTGGAAGCCGCGCCATGCCGAGGAGGAGAAGGCCGAGGCGCCGGGCAGCATCGTCGACGGCATCGTCATCCTGCCGGCGCCGACCGCCGGCGTCCCCGGCATGGCGCCGGCGCTGCGATAGCGGTTGATGCGGTTCCCTTCATCTCTCTCGCTCAGGGAGAGGTGAAGAGGAGGGCCCGATCAAAATGCTGAGCGGGAAGATCTAACTGGCCCATCGACCGGCTCCGCTATCGTCCTGAGGTGCTTCGCGTGAGCGAAGCCTCGAAGGAGGATCCTGCGGAGCAAGGCGGCCGGCAGACGAGCTTCGTCCGATCTCGATCCGGGGCGTTCCCTGGACCCTCCTTCGAGGCCCGGCTTCGCCGGGCACCTCAGGATGATGGCCGAGTTACCTTGCAGTTCTGTCCGGGCACGAAAAAAAAGCCCTCGCCGGTGGCCGGCGAGGGCTTTCTTGTTTCCGGGCCGCGCCCTTACCAGGCGAGGGTGGTCGATCCCATCAGCGCCTTGTCGATCGCGTGCGCCGCCTGGCGGCCCTCGCGGATCGCCCAGACCACCAGCGACTGGCCACGGCGCATGTCGCCGGCGGCGAACACCTTGTCGACCGAGGTGCGGTAGTCCTTGGTGTTGGCGGCGAGGTTGCCGCGCCGGTCGAGATCGGCGCCGAGCTCGGCCAGCATGCCCTCATGCAAGGGGTGCGCGAAACCGATCGCCATGAAGACGAGGTCGGCGCGGATGATGAACTCCGTGCCCTCGATCGGCCGGCGCTTCTCGTCGACGCGGGCGCATTCGACGCCCGTGACCTTGCCGTTCTTGCCGACCACGCGCAGCGTGGCGCAGGCGAATTCGCGCTCGGCGCCCTCGGCCTGCGAGGAGGAGGTGCGGAACTTCGTCGGCCAGTACGGCCAGACCGTCAGCTTGTCCTCCTTGAGCGGCGGCATCGGGCGGATGTCGAGCTGGGTGACGGCCAGCGCGCCCTGGCGGAACGAGGTTCCGACGCAGTCCGACGCCGTGTCGCCGCCGCCGATGACGACCACGCGCTTGCCGGTCGCGATGATCGGCTCCTCGTGGATCTCCTCGCGGCCGACGCGGCGGTTCTGCTGGACCAGGAACGGCATGGCGTAGTGCACGCCCTCCAGCTCCGAGCCCGGCAGCTTCGGATCGCGCGGCGCCTCGGCGCCGCCGGTCAGGAGCACCGCCTCGTGGTCGGCGACCAGCTCGGCGAAGGGCTTGTTGACGCCGATGTTCTGGCCGTAGTGGAAGGTCGCACCCTCGGCCTCGATCTGCGCGACGCGGCGGTCGATGTAGTGCTTCTCCATCTTGAAGTCCGGGATGCCGTAGCGCAGCAGGCCACCGGCCTTCGGCTCGCGCTCATAGACATGGACGTCGTGGCCGGCGCGGGCGAGCTGCTGCGCGGCGGCAAGGCCGGCCGGGCCGGAGCCGACGATCGCGACCTTCTTGCCGGTCTTGACCGCGGCGATCTCCGGCTTGATCCAGCCCTGGTCCCACGCCTTGTCGGCGATCGACTGCTCGACCGACTTGATGGCGACCGGGATGCCTTCCAGGTTCAGCGTGCAGGCTTCCTCGCAGGGCGCGGGGCAGATGCGGCCGGTGAATTCCGGGAAGTTGTTGGTCGAATGCAGGTTGCGCGCGGCCTGCTGCCAGTCGCCGGAATAGACGAGGTCATTCCAGTCCGGAATCTGGTTGTGCACCGGACAACCGGTGTCGCCATGGCAGAACGGAACGCCGCAATCCATGCAGCGCGCCGCCTGGCGCGATACGTCCTGGTCGCTCAGCGGCAGGGTGAATTCCCGGAAGTGCCGGATGCGGTCCGCAGCCGGCTGGTACTTCTGGTCCTGGCGGTCGATTTCGAGGAAGCCCGTTACCTTACCCATTTCTTTCCCTCACTCCGCCGCCACGCCGTAGCGCGCGCGTTCCATCTCGATCAGGGCGCGCCGATATTCGACCGGCATGACCTTGCGGAATTTCGGACGATAGCTCTCCCAGTTCTCCAGGATCTCCTTGGCCCGGCTCGAGCCGGTGTAGTGGAGATGCTGCGAGATCAGCGTGTGCAGGCGCTCGTCATCGTGACGGTTCATGTTCGACGTGATGTCGATCCGGCCCTTGTGCTCGATGTCGCCGCCATGGTGGTGCAGCTTCTCCAGCAGGTCGTCCTCTTCCTGGACGGGCTCGATCTCGACCATCGACAGGTTGCAGCGCTCGGCGAAGGTCTCGTCCTCGTCGAGCACATAGGCGATGCCGCCCGACATGCCGGCCGCGAAGTTGCGTCCGGTCTTGCCGATGACGACGACGATGCCGCCGGTCATGTATTCGCAGCCATGGTCGCCGCAGCCCTCGACGACGGCGATCGCGCCCGAATTGCGGACGGAGAAGCGCTCGCCGGCGACGCCGCGGAAATAGGCCTCGCCCTCGGTCGCCCCGTACAGCACGGTGTTGCCGACGATGATCGACTGCTCCGGCACGATGCGGCTCGTCTCGGACGGACGCACGACGATGCGGCCGCCGGACAGGCCCTTGCCGACATAGTCGTTGCCTTCGCCGATCAGGTCGATCGAGACGCCCCGCGCCAGGAAGGCCGCGAAGCTCTGCCCGGCGGTGCCGCGCAGCGTGATCGCGATGGTGCCGTCCGGCAGGCCGTCATTGCCGTAGCGCTTGGCGACTTCGCCCGAGAGCATGGCACCGGCCGACCGGTCGGTGTTGCGGATCTCGGCCTCGATCGCGACCGGCTTGCCGGTGGCGAGCGCCGGGGCGGCCGCCTCGATCAGCTTGCGATCGAGGATGTGGTGGATCGGGTGCTGCTGGGTCTCGGTGTGCCGGATCTCGTCCGGGCCGGCCTCGACCTTGTGGAACAGCTTGGTGAAGTCCAGTCCCGATGCCTTCCAGTGATCGATCGCCGCGACCTTGTCGAGCCGGTCGGACTGGCCGATCAGCTCCACCAGGCTGCGCACGCCCATCGCGGCCATCAGCTGACGCACTTCCTCGGCGACGAAGAAGAAGTAGTTGATGACGTGCTCGGGCTCGCCCTTGAAGCGCTTGCGCAGCACCGGGTCCTGGGTGGCGACGCCGACCGGGCAGGTGTTCAGGTGGCACTTGCGCATCATCACGCAGCCGGCCGCGATCAGCGGCGCGGTCGAGAAGGCGAACTCGTCGGCGCCGAGCAGCGCGCCGATGACGACGTCGCGGCCGGTGCGGAAGCCGCCGTCGACCTGCAGGGCGATGCGCGAGCGCAGGCCGTTCAGGACGAGGGTCTGCTGCGTCTCGGCGAGGCCGATTTCCCACGGGCTGCCGGCATGCTTGAGCGAGGTCAGCGGCGAAGCGCCGGTGCCGCCCTCGAAGCCGGAGATCGTGATGTGGTCGGCGCGCGCCTTGGCGACGCCGGCGGCAACCGTGCCGACGCCGACCTCCGAGACGAGCTTGACCGAGACATCGGCCGTCGGGTTGACGTTCTTCAGGTCGAAGATCAGCTGGGCCAGATCCTCGATCGAGTAGATGTCATGGTGCGGCGGCGGCGAGATCAGGCCGACGCCCGGCGTCGAATGCCGGACCTTGGCGATGGTCGCGTCGACCTTGTGGCCGGGCAATTGTCCGCCCTCGCCGGGCTTGGCACCCTGCGCCACCTTGATCTGCATGACATCCGCGTTGACGAGATATTCCGTCGTCACGCCGAAGCGGCCGGAGGCGATCTGCTTGATCGACGAGCGCATCGAGTCGCCGTTCGGCAGCGGCAGGAAGCGCTCGGCCTCCTCGCCGCCCTCGCCGGTGTTCGACTTGCCGCCGATCCGGTTCATGGCGATGGCGAGCGTGGTGTGCGCCTCGCGCGAGATCGAGCCGAACGACATGGCGCCGGTGGCGAAGCGCCGGACGATCTCCGAGGCGGGCTCCACCTCGTCGAGCGGCACCGGCGTCAGCCCGACATCCTCCGCCATCTTGATCTCGAACAGGCCGCGCAGCGTCAGCAGCGACTTCGACTGCTCGTTCATCGCCCTGGAGAAGTCCTCGTAGCGCTCCCACGAGCCGATCCGGACGGCGTGCTGCAGGGTCGCCACCGAGTCCGGCGACCAGGCATGCTTCTCGCCGCGCATGCGGTAGTTGTACTCGCCGCCGATATCGAGCGTGTTGCGCAGGATCGCGCCGTTGCCGAAGGCGGCGGTGTGGCGACGCACGGTCTCTTCCGCGATCTCCTTGAGGCCGACGCCCTCGATGGTGGTGGCGGTGCCGAAGAAGTAGCGGTCGACGAATTCCGAGGCGAGGCCGATCGCGTCGAAGATCTGCGCGCCGCAATAGGACTGGTAGGTCGAGATGCCCATCTTGGACATGACCTTGAGGATGCCCTTGTCGATCGACTTGACGTAGCGATGCACGATCTCTTCGTCGTCGACCTCCTCGGGGAAGTCCTTCTTCATGTCGGTCAGCGTCTCGAAGGCGAGATAGGGGTTGATCGCCTCCGCGCCAAAGCCGGCCAGCACGCAGAAATGATGCACCTCGCGCGCCTCGCCGGTCTCGACGACGAGGCCGACCGAGGTCCGGAGACCCTTGCGGATCAGGTGATGGTGCACGCCGGCGGTGGCGAGCAGCGCGGGGATCGGGATCCGGTCGGGGCCGATCATGCGGTCCGACAGGATGATGATGTTGTAGCCGCCATGCACCGCCGCCTCGGCGCGCTCGCAGAGCCGCTCGAGCGCGTCGGCCATGCCTTCGGCGCCCTGCGCGATCGCGTAGGTGACGTCGAGCGTCTTCGACTGGAACGGGTTGTCGTCCAGCTCGCCGATGGCGCGGATCTTCTCGAGATCCGGGTTTTCCAGGATCGGCTGCCGCACCTCGAGCCGCTTGCGGCGGCCGGCGCCCTGCAGGTCGAACAGGTTCGGCCGCGGCCCGATGAACGAGACGAGGCTCATGACGAGCTCCTCGCGGATCGGGTCGATCGGCGGGTTCGTCACCTGGGCGAAGTTCTGCTTGAAGTAGGTGTAGAGCAGCTTCGACTTGTCGGAGAGCACCGAGATCGGCGTGTCCGTGCCCATCGAGCCGACCGCTTCCTGGCCGGTGGTCGCCATCGGCGCCATCAGCAGCTTCAGGTCCTCGGTGGTGTAGCCGAAGGCCTGCTGGCGATCGAGCAGCGTCACGTCGGTGCGCGGCGCGCGCGGCGGCACCGGCGGCAGGTCCTCGAGCACGATCTGGGTGCGCGCCAGCCACTCCTGGTAGGGGAGCTTGGTGGCGAGCTCGGTCTTGATCTCCTCGTCGGAGACGATGCGGCCCTGCTCGAGGTCGATCAGCAGCATGCGGCCGGGCTGCAGCCGCCACTTGGTGATGATCTTCTCCTCGTCGATCGGCAGCACGCCGGACTCGGAGGCGAGCAGCACGTCGTCGTCCTCGGTGACGAGGTAGCGCGCCGGGCGCAGGCCGTTGCGGTCGAGCGTGGCGCCGATCCGCAGGCCGTCGGTGAAGGCGACGGCGGCCGGGCCGTCCCAGGGCTCCATCAGGGCGGCGTGATACTCGTAGAAGGCGCGCCGCTGCTCGTCCATGAGCGGGTTGCCCGCCCAGGCCTCGGGGATCAGCATCATCGCCGCATGCGGCAGCGAGTAGCCGCCCTGCACGAGGAACTCGAGCGCGTTGTCGAAGCAGGCGGTGTCCGACTGCCCCTCATAGGAGATCGGCCACAGCTTCGAGATGTCGTTGCCGTAGAGCTCCGAGTCGACGGAAGCCTGCCGCGCCGCCATCCAGTTGACGTTGCCGCGCACCGTGTTGATCTCGCCGTTGTGCGCGACCATGCGGTAGGGGTGGGCGAGACGCCAGGACGGGAAGGTGTTAGTCGAGAAGCGCTGGTGCACGAGCGCGATCGCGCTTTCGAAGCGCTCGTCGTGGAAGTCGCGATAATAGGCGCCGAGCTGCTCCGCCAGGAACATGCCCTTGTAGACGATCGTCCGCGACGACAGCGACACGACGTAGAAGTCGTTGTCGAGGCCGGAATAGGCCGCGTAGATGCGGTTCGAGATCACCTTGCGGATGATGAACAGCCGCCGCTCGAAGGCGTCGTCGCTTCCGATATCCTTGCCGCGTCCGATGAAGACCTGCCGGTGATAGGGCTCGGTGGCGACGATGTCCGGCGCCTTGGAGAGCGAGGAATTGTCGACCGGCACGTCGCGCCACCCGAGCAGCGCCTGGCCCTCGGAGGCGACGACCTCCTCGACGATCTTCTCCATGCCGGCGCGCGTCTCCGCGTCCTGCGGCAGGAAGAGGAAGCCGACGGCGTAGGTTCCGGGCGCGCCGATCTCGAAGCCGAGCCGGTCGGCCTCGGCCGCGAAGAACCGATGCGGGATCTGCACGAGCATGCCCGCGCCATCGCCCATCAGCGGATCCGCGCCGACGGCGCCGCGATGCTCGAGGTTTCGAACGATCTGCAGGCCGCTCTGCACGATGCGGTGCGACTTCTCGTTCTTCAGGTTCGCGATGAAGCCGACGCCGCAGGCGTCGTGCTCGTTTCGCGGATCATACAGGCCTTGGGCGCCGATTCCGCCGGCCTTGTTGCGTGCGGCGGTGCTTTTGGCCGCGCGGGCCGTCGCCGCTGCTGCCATCTGCATTTCCGCTTCGCGCAAGACCTTTGGCATCTTCGTGCCCTCTCTCATCCTCTATGGTTCATCATTCGACGTCTCGACCGGCCGCTCGCCCGCCTGTCCCCTCGGGGACGTTTGGATGACCAACCGGCGGATCCGCCGTATTCGAAACTTGGGCCGCATCGCGTCCCATCAGTACCGCGCCGGCTTTGCTCCGGCTGCGACCGGCCGCCTCGGCCGGGTCCGTTCAGCAAGCAAGGTTCGTTCCGAACTCTGCCGCCTTTCTCGCCAATGCGCCGAAACGCTTGTCGTTACACTCGATAATGGGACAGTAAGACTGTCCTAATTCGAGGCGCGCCAAAATGCCAGAACTCTTTCCGTACGGCAAGCGCCCTCGCGATCACGCATTATGTTTATTTCGTAATGTCGGCCGCCATCACACTTTCGTTCACGAACGCGTGGCGGCAACGTAACAAAGTTGCCGGACGCCCTTGTGACGTTGCGGAATGGCCGGCGCCGCGCGGGGCGATTTTCTTGCATTAATTTTAGGCAGGCGGCTGCGCGTTTGTGAGGCGGGTTTCCGGTCGGGAAGGGGCTTGCGCTTGGGCCCTTCCGGTCGCGATATGGAGGGATGATCTTCGCAAGCGACAATTGGGCAGGGGCGTCCGACCGTGTGGCGGCCGCGCTTGTCGGAGCGGCTGGCGCCGAGACGCCGGCCTATGGCGACGACCCGGTGACGGCAACCGTAGGGGCCGCGTTCAACCGCGTCTTCGAACGCGATGTGGCGGCCTTCTTCGTGGCGACGGGAACCGCGGCCAACGCGCTGGCGCTGGCCCAGTTCGGCCGGCCCGGCGGCGTTGTCTTCTGTCATCGCGATGCGCATATCGCGGTCGACGAGGGCGGCGCGCCGGAGTTTTTCGGCGGCTCGCGCCTGCATGCGATCGACGGCGCCGACGGCAAGATCGAGCCGGCGGCGCTCAGGGCGGCGATCGAGCGCTATCCGCCGCGCGCCGTGCATCACGGCCAGCCGGCGGCCGTGTCGATCAGCCAGCTGACCGAGGCGGGCACGGCCTATTCGCCGGCGGAAATCGCCGGGATCGCCGCGGTCGCTCATGCCGCCGGCCTGCCGCTGCACATGGACGGCGCCCGTTTCGGCAATGCCGTCGCCGGGCTCGGCGTCACGCCGGCCGAGGCGAGCTGGCGCGCCGGTGTCGACGTGATGTCGTTCGGCGGCACCAAGAACGGCTGTTTCGCTGCCGAGGCCGTTGTCTTCTTCGATCCCGGCAAGGCGCATGGCTTCGCCTTCCACCGCAAGCGCGCCGGGCATCTCTTCTCCAAGAGCCACTTCGTCTCCGCGCAGTTCGCGGCCTATCTCGAGGGCGATCACTGGCTCGAGCTGGCCGGGCGCGCGAATGCGATGGCGCGCCGGCTGGCCGAGGGCCTCGACGAGGCGGAAGGCGCGCGGCGTGTGCGGGCGCCGGACGGCAACGAGGTGTTCGCGGTGGTTTCCAGGGAGCAGGACCGGCGCCTGAGGGCGGCCGGCGCGACCTATTACGAGTGGCCGGCCGACGGCATGGTGGCGCCGGCGGAGCGGGATCGCTTCATCGCGATCCGGCTGGTGACGAGCTTCCGGACGAGGCCCGAAGAGGTCGATCGGTTCCTGCGCATTATTTCGGCAGACGCCGCTTAAAAAACAGGCGCCCCGCTTTCGCGGGGCGCCCCATCCACAGGTCTGTATCCGCTCGTCAGGCGGCCTTCGCCTCGATCTGCTGGCCGGCGGACTTGCCGCTGGTAATCGTGATCGTGCGGGGCTTCATCGCTTCCGGGATCTCGCGCACGAGCTCGACATGGAGCAGGCCGTTCTCGAGCCGGGCGCCCTTCACCTCGACATGGTCGGCAAGCTGGAATCGGCGCTCGAACGACCGCGCGGCGATGCCGCGATACAGAACCTCGGCGTCCTTGCCGTCCTCGGCCTTCTTCTCCCCTTTCACGGTCAGCGTGTTCTCACGCGACTCGATCGAGAGTTCGCTGTCGTTGAAGCCGGCCACGGCCATGGTGATGCGGTAGGCGTTCTCGCCGGTCCGCTCGATGTTGTAGGGCGGATAGCCGGGCACGCCCGCCTCGACGCCGGAGGCCTGGTCGAGCAGCGAAAAGAGACGGTCGAAACCGACGGTGGAGCGATAGAGGGGGCTCAGGTCAAATGTACGCATATCGGTGTCCTCCTTCAGAGCGACATAGAGGTAAAAACCACGCCGCGCCGCCATTCTTGGCCAGTGCCACGTGCCTCGCGGACCCGATATCGGCATCCGCAACTTCGATGTGGGGGGCCCGTTCTGCGTCTTCAAGGGGAGGCGTGGTTCGGCTGTGGGCGAGCGCCGGGCTTTCGCTGAACGCCACATGAACGACCAATTCGGATGGTGTTCAGCCGCCGGGTGGCATCGTCGCCATCAATCCCGGCGACGCCCCCGTCTGCCGGCAAGGAGACAGAGCATGATCAAGGGCATTCTCGCAACGTCGGCACTGGTCGGGGCGCTGCTCGTTCCGCTGGCCGCCCAGGCCCAGGACTATCGCTTCGAAGGCGGCCGCGGCGGCTACGAGGATGGCCGTGGCGGCTATAGCGGCCCGCGCGGCTCCGGTCCGCGCGACGGCTATCGCAACGATCGCCGCCGCTATCCGCTCAGCACCCGCGAGCTCTACCGGGCGATTCGCGCCCAGGGCTATCGCGACATCAACATCCTCCGCGATCGCCGCGACGTCTCGATCGTCCGTGCGGTGGCGCGTGGCCGCGAATGGATCCTCGTCGTCGACGCCTATTCCGGCGACATCCTGCGCCGCCGCATCGTCGACAATGGCTGGCGGCGGGATCGCGGCTGGCACGGCGGCTGGGGCGAGGACTGGCGCCGCTGGTAGTCGCGCCGGCCGGGCGCTCCGGCTTCCCTGTCGGTCGGTCCCGATCCGCCCCCCGCGCGGGATCGGCCTGTCAGCCGGCGGCATCGCGAGATGTCGCCGGTTTTCGTTTGCCGGCCTTGCTTGTCGGCTCCGGGCGGCTCGGCTAAGACCGGAGGACCCTCGAACGCGGATCGACGCGGCGGATGAACCTGTTTTCCTTTCCCGAGAACCCGATCCCCCATGGCGCCGTCGCCCAGGAGGTGACGACCGCCGACGGCGTGACCTTGCGCGCCGCGACCTGGCGGCCGCCCGGCCGGCTCAAGGGCACCGTCTGCCTCGTCCATGGCCGCGCCGAGGCGATCGAGAAATATTACGAGGTGGTCGGCGACCTGCTCGGCCGGGGCTTCGCCGTCGCCACCTTCGACTGGCGCGGGCAGGGCGGTTCGGACCGGCGCCTGGAGAATCCGCGCAAGGGCCATGTCGACGATTTCTCCGAATATGAACGCGATCTCGAGGCGTTCATGCAGCAGGTCGCGCTGCCGGATTGCCCGCCGCCCTTCTTCGGGCTGGCGCATTCGACCGGCGGGCTGATCTGTCTCCGCGTCGCCCGTCGCTCGCGCCAGACTTTTTCGCGCATGGTGCTGGCGTCGCCGCTGCTGGATTTCGGCGGCTTCGCGCCGTCGCGCAGCGTGATCAACTTCACCGCCGGCGCCTTCTCCCTGCTCGGTCTCGGCGATGCCTTCCCGCCGGGCGGCAAGATCGCCGAGGTCGACGAGCGCGGCTTCCGATTCAATCCGCTGACCAGCGATCCGCGCCGCTTTGCCCGCACCGCCGCGATTGGCAAGGCGCATCCGGAGCTGACGGTCGGCGCGCCGACGATCTCCTGGCTGCATGCCGCCTGCCGGGCGATGAACGAGGCGGCCGATCCCGCGTTCGCCGCCAGCATCCGCATTCCGACGCTGATGATCGCGGCGGGCGAGGACAAGGTGGTGTCGCCGCTCGCCATCGAGCGTTTCGCGCGCGAGATGCGGATCGGCTCCCAGATCGTCATTCCCGGCGCGCGCCACGAAATCCTGATGGAGCGCGACCCGATCCGCAGCCTGTTCTGGGCCGCCTTCGACGCCTTCATCCCCGGCTCGGACCTCTGACGGGCCTGCCGCGGGCAAGCCCTTGTTCCGACGAACGGTTTTTGCGAGCTTGCGGCATGCTTCGAACCGCAGGACTGGACCCATGGATCTGAAACTTTCCGACAAGACCGCTCTCGTCTTCGGCGGCTCGCGCGGTCTTGGCCGCGCCGTCGCAGCGGAACTCGCGGCCGAGGGTGCCCGGGTGGTGATCGTCGCGCGCGACGCGGCGCGGGTCGAGAAGGTCGCCGCCGAGATCGGCGCCATCGGCCTGCCGGGCGACGTGTCGAAGCCGGGCGCCAGCCGCGCGCTGGTGCAGCAGGCGGCGAAGCTGCTTGGCCGCGGTCCCGACATTCTCGTCACCAACACCGGCGGACCGGCGCCCGGCAATTTCGAGGCGATCTCGGACGCCGCCTGGCAAGCGGGCTTCGACAATCTCTGGATGAGCTTCGTCGAGAGCGTCGGCGCGGCGCTGCCGGCGATGCGGGAGAAGGGCTGGGGCCGGATCCTCGCCGTCACCTCGGTCGCCGCCAAGGAGCCGATGAACGGGCTCGTCGTCTCGAACGGCCTGCGCGCGGGCCTGCTCGGCCTCGTCAACGCACTGAGCCGCGATGTCGCGGCGGCGGGGATCACCGTCAACGCGTTGCTGCCGGGCTACACCAATACCGACCGCATGGCCGAACTCGGCGTCACCAGCGCGACCGTCGGGCCGAAGGTGCCGGCCGGCCGCATCGGCGAGCCGGAGGAATTCGCGGCGCTCGCCGCCTTCCTCGCCTCGGAGCGCGCCGGCTACATCACCGGCCAGGCGATCGCCGTCGACGGCGGCCTGCTGCAGTCGATCTGACGCGGGGGGGGGGGGCAGGGGGCGCCATGGCACCCCTGCCTCTCGTCCGGGATCAGCGGTTCAGCGTTTCGAGAATCTTGTCGTGCAGGCGGGCGTCGCCGCTCGCCACCACGCGGCCGCCGCTCGTCGCCGGGCCGCCTTCCCAGTTGGTGACGCGGCCGCCGGCGCCCTCGATCACCGGGATCAGGGCGACGATGTCGTAGGGATGCAGGCCGACCTCGATGACAGCGTCGACGAAGCCGGCGGCGACCATGCAATAGGCGTAGCAGTCGCAGCCATAGCGAACGAGCCGGACCTGGTTCTCGACCCGCTCATAGGCTTTGCGATCGGCGCCCTTGAACAGCGCCGGCGTGGTGGTGAACAGCACCGCGTCGGCGATCTCGGCGCAGGCGCGCGTCTTCAGCGCCCGCTCGCCTTCGGGGCCCTTGTACCAGGCGCGCGTGCCGTCGCCGGCGAAGCGCTCGCGGGTGAAGGGCTGCGCCATCATGCCGAGCGCCGGCTTGCCGCCCGAGACGAGGCCGATCAGCGTGCCCCAAACCGGCAGGCCGGAGATGAAGGCGCGCGTGCCGTCGATCGGGTCTAGGATCCAGACATTCTCCGCATCCGTCTGCTCGTCGCCGAACTCCTCGCCCATGATGCCGTGATCGGGATAATGCGAGTTGATCAGCGCCCGCAGCGCCTGCTCGGAAGCCTTGTCGGCGACGGTCACCGGGTCGAAGCCGGCGCTCGCCTTGTTCTCCACCGAATCGAGTGCGCGAAAATGCGGCATGATCGCTTTTCCGGCAGAATCCGCGAGCCGGTCGAGAAAGGCGATCAGGTTCGGATCGGTCATGCTGAGCTCCTGAAGGGCGGCCGCATGGGTGCCATGCGCATTTCGCATGGCCGTTCCGGTGCGGGAAGCCTTTGTCTAACAGGCTGATTTCAATTGTCGAATTCTATTCCTTCCGCGCCGGTTCGGGGCCGTGGCGCGGCGAGGGCTGCGGAATTGTCGCAGCGTGGCGGACGCTGCGGAAAAGGTCTTGATATTTTTGCAGTGCAAGCGCAACTTATTGCAGTGCGGCAGCTCGATTGGCGTCGACCTGCCGCTGCCCTTCTTGGGCGTTTCCTCCCTAGACTTGGGCCGCCTCGTATCCACGAGCGGCCCTTTTTTCTGCCCGGTCGGTGGGGAGGGATGGTCTATTCCGCCGCCTCGGCCTGCGGGTAGAGGGTCGCGTCCGGCACGCTCGAAAGCGCCGTGGTGAACCGGGCGAGATCGGCGGCGAGGCGCTCGAAGCCGGCATTCAGCTGCAGCGTCCGTTCGTTCAGGTAGAGGCCGCGATTGATCTCGATCTGCAGCGCGTGCAGGCCGCCGGCCGGCCGGCCGTAATGCTCGGTGATGAAGCCGCCGGCATAGGGCTTGTTGCGCGCCACCGCATAGCCCGCATCGCTCAGGATCGCGTAGGCGGCCTCGGTCAGCGCCGGGGCGCAGCTCGTGCCGTAGCGGTCGCCGAGCACGATGTCGGCGCGGGCCCGGCCTGGCGCCGCCCGCACCGAGGACGGCATCGAGTGGCAGTCGATCAGCACGCAGAAGCCGAAGCGCTGGTGGGTGACCGTCAGCAGCTGGCGCAAGGTCTCGTGATAGGGCTTGTAGACGGTCTCGATGCGGTGCAGCGCCTGGGCGACCGGGATCGGCTCGGCGTAGATCTCGACATTCTCCGAGACGACGCGGGCGATGGTGCCGAGCCCGCCGGCGACGCGCAGCGAGCGGACATTGGCGTAGGGCGGCAGTTCACCCTCGAACATGCGCGGGTCGAGCTCGTAGGGCTCGCGGTTCACATCGAGCCAGGCGCGGGGAAAATGCGCCCGCATCAAGGGCGCGCCGAGCGGCACGACGGAGGCGAAGAGATCGTCGACGAAGGTATCCTCGGAGCGGCGGATCATCCGCTCGTCCAGTTTCGACGCCTCGAGGAAATCGACCGGATAGACGCGCCCGCTATGGGGCGAGTTGAAGACGAACGGAATGCGCTGCTCGGCGGGAGCTACCACCTCGAAGGGAAGCGCATTCGGAATGTCGAGCGCGACGTCGATGATGATTCTCCTTTCTTCGACCGCGGCGGGATCGCGGCGCGACTGAGGATGCCGGCGGGTTCTGCGGCCATCCGAAGGGCCGCGGCGGCGGGTGGCGCGCCCTCTTCACCTGATCTTTACTTCGTTCAGCCATAATTCAATAACCAAATCGCCAGGGTGTCGCGAGGCGCCCGTTCGAAGATGCACGAGACCGACCATCCAGCCATGGATTCCCTGATGAACCGCATCCTGCTCGCCGAAGACGACAACGACATGCGCCGCTTTCTGGCGAAGGCGCTGCAGAATGCCGGCTACGACGTCGTTTCCTTCGACAATGGCCGCAGCGCCTATGAGCGGATCCGCGAGGAACCGTTCACGCTGCTCCTGACCGACATCGTCATGCCCGAGATGGACGGCATCGAGCTGGCGCGCCGCGCCACCGAGCTCGATCCCGACCTGAAGGTGATGTTCATCACCGGCTTCGCCGCCGTGGCGCTCAACCCGGATTCGAACGCGCCCAAGGATGCCAAGGTGCTGTCGAAGCCGTTCCACCTGCGCGATCTCGTCAACGAGGTGGAACGCCTGCTCGCCGCCTGACGAAGTTTTCAACAGGGTCGAAAACACGGGGCTTGAAGCTTCGGAAATGACCTTGTATACCCCCGCTCACGCCGCCGGTCCCGCCGGTCGCGTTCTGAAGGATGGGCGTGTAGCTCAGCGGGAGAGCACTACGTTGACATCGTAGGGGTCACAGGTTCAATCCCTGTCACGCCCACCATCCTTCCTCCTCCACCTTGAAGACATTGCCAAATCGACCGCGCGGCGCACCTGCCGCGAAAAGTCGCCTCGAGGGCTGCTCGCAGGCGATGATGTCGTGGGCGGGTGACCCGCCGGACAGGGCCCGGCGGGCTGAGCTTAAACCGGGTTGCTGAGCACCCCGGCGGCGATCGCCTGAAGCTGCGACGCCTTCAGGATCGACGGCTTCTCGTAAGTCTTCTTCATTTGTAGCCCTCCATAATTTCAGACCTGCCTAGCTTGCTTGCTTCGACGGTTGCAGTCGATTGCAGGCCGGCAACACTCGCCTCGAAACTTGAACCAGTTACGGCCCGCCCGGCAACGGCGGTACCGTCACGCCGCCCTCGAAGCCCTGCGCCGTCCAGTCATAGATGACCGTGTCCGTCCGGAAATTGCCGGCGCGCGAGGCGGATAGGTCGAGAATGTCGACGATCACCGTGGTCCACATCACCGATAGCAACCCGATCAGGAGCCGGGCCGGTTTCCGCTTGAGCCCGAGCTGGTAGCCGAGACATCCCATGCTGAGCAGGGTTATCAGGAGGAGCAGCCAGACGATCTGCGATGGCAGGCGCATCTGGAAGGCGAAGCGCTCGGCCGTCGCGGCGTCGAAGACGTCGTTGAGGGACGTCATGAGCGTGGCCGAGATCGGCCCGGGCTGATCGCGAACCACCGCGGACAAGTGCCCCCAGATCTCGGACTGCATGGCACTGGTGCGGTCGTTGATCTCGGAGATCTCGCCGGAACCGTGTTCGGCGAGGATGAAGGCCCGGCGCAGCGCGGTATAGTCCACGAGCAGGCGGGCGATCTCGTCGCCGCGCGCCGTGCCGATCGCCTTCGCCCGCAGCCAGGCGGTGCCGATCGCGTTCGCCTCCGTCAGCGTGCCCTGGCGCCGCTCGGAATAGCGCGTGTTGGCGAAGGTCAGCGTCAGGGCCAACACGAAGGCGAGCAGCCCGAGCATGCCGCCGACGACGATGCCGACCGTTTCCGCCTGCCCGTCGACGCGCCGTCGCCAGAGGCCGAGGCGAAAGCCGATCTCATGCGACGCCAACTGGGCCACGAAAAGCAGGGCACCGAGCAGGAAGACGCTGATGGTGGCGACCGAGACCAGGAACTCCATGATGGAATTTGCCTCCTCTGGCTCTGCGTTTCGAGGCGGCCGCCGGAGCAGGCCCATCCGGCGCTCGAAAGCGCAGGCTAGCACTGGCCGTCGCGCCTGGCATCCCGGCGCAGTTCAGCCCCTTCCATGCAGCGCACGCCAGGCCGGCAGCGTGCCCGACTGGGGAAGGGCGGTTGCCTCGTAGACGGCGCGGGCGCAGGCGCGGGCGAGCGTCCGCACCACGGCGTCGCCGATCAGCGCCAGGTCGAAGACCGGGTCGGCGAGCGGCTTGTGGCCGGTGGCGGCGGCGAAGATCGTGTCGCCGTCGAGCGGCGTGTGCACCGGCCAGATGGCGTGGGCGTAGCCGTCATGCGCCATCACGGCGAGGCGCTTGCACTGCGCCTTGGTCAGTATGGCGTCCGTCGCGACGACGGCGATGGTCGTGTTGGCGCCGGGCGGCAGGCCCTTCAGCGGTGGTCGCTCGGGCAGCCGGGGCAGGGGATGCGGCAGGCCGAGGCCGCCGAATTCTTCCGCCTGCTCGAACGGCGCCGCCCAGAAATGCCCCTTGTCGCCGAGATTGACGCCGCCGCAGGCGTTGACGGCGACGAGCGCGCCGACCGTATGGCCGGAGGCGGCGACCATCGAGGCCGAGCCGAGGCCGCCCTTCAGGTCGACGGTGGTGGCGCCGGTCCCGGCGCCGGCGGTGCCGAGCGCGAAATCCCGCGCCGCGGCGTTCGCGGCGGCATAACCGAGATCGCGATAGGGCGGGAAGCGGCCCCAGTCCTTGTCGCCGCCATTGATCAGGTCGAACAGCACCGCGCCGGGCACGATCGGCACGCGTGCCGTCCCGACCTCGAAGCCGATGCCTCGCTCGGCCAGCGCCGCCATGACGCCGGCGGCCGCGTCGAGCCCGAAGGCGGAGCCGCCCGACAGCGTGATGGCGTGGATCGCGCCGACGGTCTCGTCCGGCGCCAGCAGGTCGGTCTCCCGCGTGCCGGGCCCGCCGCCGCGCACATCGACCGAGGCGACGGTCGGCGCGTCGAAGACGACCACCGTCACGCCGGAGGCGAGCGCGAGGTCCGTGGCGTTGCCGACCTTGAGGCCTGCGACGTCGGTGATCAGGTTCTGCATGCGATTCTCGCCCCGTGGGAACTGTGTCGCCCCGGCGCCCGCATTCGCGTCCGGTGGCGTCGATCGGCCCGGCGACTGTGCCATGCGGTCCCGCGCGTGCAAATGCCATGTGACTCGAAGGGGCCTCTTGCCAAGTGCCCCTGTAGGACGGCGGCCGGCGGTCCATTTGCTGTCCATCCTGGCCCCCCACTCCGGCGACTGGCTCCCCTCGACGCGGCGGGACCTTGTCGCGCCGGGGTTGAGACGCCTTGGTCCACACCAGACTTGATGCTAGTGACCGATGGTTCCCCCCATCGCTGTGGAAATGCCAATGCACGGTCGGACGGACTATGACCATCTCGCGCTGACGGCGCGCGAACTGGAGCGCCTCGAGGCTTTGGAGCGCTACGGCCTCGAAGACGGCTACACCGACGATGCCCTCGACCGAATCACGCGGCTCGTGACGACCGCTCTGGAAGTCCGCTCGTCGGCCATCTCCGTCATCGGCAAGGAAACGCAGTGGCTGATGTCGACCTATGGACTGACGCGCTGTGCCAGCCCGCGCTGCGATTCCTTCTGCTCGCACGTCGTGGCGCTCGACCAGCATGTCGGCGTGCCCGATGCGCGGCGGGACATTCGTTTCGCCGGCAATCCGCTCGTGACCGGCCATCCGGACATCCGCTTCTATCTCGGCGTGCCGCTGCGGACGGCCGAGGGCTTCGTCGTCGGGGCGCTCTGCGCGGTCGACGACCGGACGCAGGAGATCCAGGAGCGCCATGTCGAGATCCTGACCGACCTGGCCGCGCTGGTGATGGATCGCATCGAGCTGCATCTGGCGGCGGCGCTGGACGGGCTGACCGGGGCGCTGCGCCACAACGCCTTCCTGAGCGAGGCCGGACGCGACTTCCAGCGCGCGGCGCGCAATGGACAGGCGCTCAGCTGCCTGATGATCGATGCCGACCACTTCAAGTTGGTCAATGATCGCTTCGGCCATGCCAAGGGTGACCAGGTGCTCGCGCTGATCGGCGGGGTCTGCAAGTCGTTCTGTCGCGCAGGCGACTATACCGGCCGGGTCGGCGGCGAGGAATTCTGCGTGATGCTGCCCGGCGTCGCGGCGGAAGGCGCCCTGGCCATCGCGGAGCGGCTTCGGGTGCAGATCCATGCCGCCAGCCTGGCGGCGCCCGACCTGCCGGCGGTGACGGTCAGCATCGGCGTGGCGACCCTCGGGTCCGGCGACGCGGCGATCTCGGACGTCATGGCGCGTGCCGACAGGGCGCTCTACGCGGCCAAGCATGCCGGCCGCAACCGTTGCCGCAGCGCGTGAGGGCGCCCGCGCCGCCCTTGCGGCTCCAGCCGGGGTGGCGAGGCCCCGGCTGTCACATCCATCGCCTAGTGTGGTGATGTCGGATTTCGCGCGGCCTTGGCGTACGACCCAAGCGGTCGTTCGATCGCTGGCCTGACGGAGGGATGATGCGTTGATGAGGCCCCGAGAATATCGCCCGGCCAGCTGGCTTGTCAGTCTGACGCGCCTCAATCCCAAGTCGAGCTGGCCCTGGCGGCATTCGACCCGCCTGGCGATCGCGATCACCGTGCCGATGCTGGTCGGCGTGCTGGTCGGCCAGGTCGAGGCGTCGATGCTCGTCTGCCTCGGCGCGCTGCTCAATTCGACCAAGGTCCAGACCGACCCGTACCGGCAGCGCCTGCTCAACTTCCTGATCGTCGTCCCGATGGCGATGGCCGGTTTCGTGCTTGGCTCGCTGGTCGCCGGGCATGGGCTGCTGACCCTGCTGTTCCTGATCCTGGTCGCCCTCGTGTCGGGGCTCGTCAGCGGCTATGGCGCCGCCTTCTCGACAGGCGCCATGCAGATGCTCGTGCTGGCCGTCATCGGCGCCGCGCATCCCGGCTCGTCGTCCCTGTGGCAGTCGCCGCTCCTGTTCGCCTCCGGCGCCGCGTTCGCGGCCGCGCTGATCGCGGTCGAGGCGCTGTTCGACCGCCACCTCCCCGAACGGCAGGCGCTCTCCCGCCTGCTGCATGCGCTGGCCCACCTGGCGCGCATCGCCGCCGATCCACCCAAGCCGACCACGGCCTCGCTGGCGACCCCGTTCGAACAGCAGCGCCGCCACGTCACGGATGCGATGCAGGCGGCCTATTCGAACCTACTCGAGGCCCGGCTGAACAGCGAGGGCAGCACGCGCGACAGCGACAGGCGGGCGGCGCTGCTGTCGACGATCGACGCGATCTTTTCCCGGCTGGTGGCGAGGCAGGGCACGGCCGCGGAACAGCGCAGCATCGGCCGCTGGCTCGACACGATCGCCGCCGCCCAGGCCAGGGGCGGACCGAGGCCGGTGTTCGACCCGGATCCCGCGGTCACCCAGGCGGGCGCCGCCACCATCGATGGCCTGCTCGACGAGCTCTGGCCGGATTCGCCGGCGGCCGACGAGCCGCGCGTCCAGCGTGGCGAGACCGGCCGCGCCGTCCGTCGGGCGCGGTGGCGGATCCCGGCATCGTTCGCCGAACTGGCCGGGCATCTGACGCTCGGCCACGAGGTGGTCGTCTCGGCCTTTCGCATCGCCCTGTGCCTCGCCATCGCCTTCGCCGCGCAGATCTATCTTGGCGGGGTTCGCTCCTACTGGATCCCGCTCTGCGTCGTGATCGTGATGAAGCCTGATTTCGGCTCCGTCTTCGTGCGGGCGGTCCAGCGCTCGATCGGCACGGTGATCGGCGTCGGGATCGGCGTGGTTCTGTTGATTCTGGTGCCCAAGGGAGTGTGGCTCATCGCCTGCATGGGCGTGCTCGGCTTTCTGCTGCCGGCCGCCGGCCTGCGCGGCTACGCGATGCAATGCGCGCTTCTGACGCCGCTCGTGCTGATCCTGATCGACCTGTCGGTTCCCGGCGCCACGGTCGATTTCGGGCCGCAGCGCCTGGTCGACACGCTGATCGGATCCGGCATCTCCCTGGTGTTCGGCTATCTGATCTGGCCGCGCGACCCGGCGCCGCGCATCCACATGGCCTTTTCCCGGGCCATGGCCGCCACCACCGCGCTGCTGCAGGCGGCCACCGCGCGCGAGCCGGCCGAGGCCGACATCACGCTGGCGACCCTCGACGCCTATCGCAGCGTGTCGAATGTCCGCACCACGCTGCAGCGGGCGATCGCCGAACCGCCGCCGGCGAGCCGGGAGGCGGCCGCGTGGTTCCCCGTCGTGGTCGAGATGGAGCGGCTTTGCGATCGCATGGCGGCGATGGCGCAGCTCAACCTGTCGGGCGGGGCGAGCTTCGATCCGGCCGCGGTGGCGCAGCGCGTCGCGACGCTCGAGCAACTGGGCGGGGAAAGCTCGGCGACGGCGAAGGAGGCGGAAGCAGGGACCGGCGCGGCGGCGGCCAGCGACGACGCGGCCTTCCGCGAGATCGACGGCGGGCTGGTCCGGCTGGCGCAGCTGCTGTCGCCCGCCTAGATCCGGGTCGCCGCAAGCGGGCGGCCGGGATCTAGGCGCCGGTTCGATCGCGCTTCCGTGGCGCGAACCGGCCTTGGCGGAGACGGTTCTAGTGGTGCGGCTCGGCGCTCCGCGGGCCCTGCTCGGCCGCGGGCTTCGGATGGTGCCCGCGGTCGCGATCCGACAGGTCGAGCCGCTTCATCGGCGTGAGCGTGGCGGCGGCGACCTGGCGGATCCAGGGTGCATATTCCGCCCGCATGGCGGTGTAGTCCTCGAGGCACTTGGCCTTGTCGGCGGGTACCGGCAGGCCGGCGGCGACGAGCGCGTCGTAGAGGCCGTCGAAACGACGGAGCATGGCGCTGGAGAGCGCTTCGCTCATCTCCGGCGCGCCGATGCCGAGCGACGCCGCGATCAGCCGCATCGTCACCGTGCCCTCGCGCTGGCAGATGCGCACTTCCGAGGGGGTATTCGGTCCAAGGCAGGCGGTCACCGCCGTCGCCGCGTCGAGCACGGCGGAGGACGTCGCGAGCCAGCTCGTGCCCGGATAGATCGAGGGGACGTAGGAGAGGATCGGCGAGAGCGTATGGGTCTCGCGGATGCCGCGGAACCAGTGCTCCCAGTCCTCCCAGCCTTCGCCGATCGCATCGGCGTGCTTCTTCGCCAGCAGCCAGCTGAGATAGCGCTCGCTATTGGCCTCGTGGTCCGCCCGCGCGTAGAGCCAGCCGACCTTGCGCTCGCGGGTCTGGACCGAGGTCTGGTAGCCGGGCACGAAGGTGAAGAGCAGCATGACGACGGCGAGGCCGATCGCCGCCTGGAACACGGCCAGGTACTCGCCGATCAGCGATGACGGCGTGAGATAGCCGAGCGTGCTGAGGGCCGAGCCGCTGGCGCTCAGCGCGCGCCAGAACTCCGGCTCGATGCGGAGGCCCCAGAGGATGCCCGTGAAGGCGAGCTGGACCAGCAGGAACCACGTCACGACCGAGAACAGCGTGAAGAGCGGCATGATCCAGGCCTGGCGGCGCTGGGCCTCCTCGTAGCTGGCGTCATCGGCGATGAAGCGCTGCACGATCGCCACGGCGGTCTTGCGCGCGGTCCGCTCGAAGATGTCGCTGCTCTTCGAATTCAGCAGGGCGACGACGACGATCGAGCGGAAATAGAGGACCAGGAGAAAGACGCCGACGACGGCCGCCAGAACATAGAGGACAAACATGGTTGGGCCGCCTTGGTTGCGAGGGGGCTTGGGAGTCCGTCACGGACGCCTTCGCGGCGTCACGTCCTTTTCTTGAAAAGGCCGCCCGGCATCTGCGCGTGCGGATGCGGCTTGAGATCGGCCTTCGGCAGCAGGAACAGCCAGGTCGCGAAGACGAAGGGGGCGGTGAAGGAGGGAATGCCGATCGGCGCAAGCGCGGTATCGAGCGCGCCCTGCACGAGCACGGTGAAGATCGTGCCGAGCAGCGCGAACGCCGTGACGCGCATCGACGGGGTGTAGAAGACGCAGCCGAGCGCCACCGCCGTCAGCACGGCGCTGAAGCCGTAGAGGCCGGCATTGATGGAGGCGAGGCTGGCGCCCAGCAGCAGCGAGACGATGAGCGCGACGGCCGCGCCGAGGCCGGCGAACAGGGCCGCCCAGGGCGTGGAGACGAACAGGCCGATCAGCACCAGCGCGCCGCTGACCGGATTGTTGATCAGGAAGACCTGGGCCGGTCCCTTGAGCCAGGCGACGAAAAGCTCGCTCGCCGAAAGCGCGGGCTCGGCGGCGGCCGCGGCGGCCTGCGGCAGCGCCGGCGGTCCCATCGAGGCGATCGGTAGATGGCCGAAGGAATAGGCGCCGAGCACGAGGAACCAGGTGGTCAGCACGAAGGGGAAGGTGAGGGCGGGGACTTCCCAGGTCTTCATGACCTTGGCGATGGCGAGCATCGCGACGGTCGATACCGCGGCGCCGACGACGAGGATGAACCACATGCCGGGGCCATCGACCAGGAAGGTCGGGACGGCGGCGCCGACAAGGACGCCGTTGAAGCCGAACAGGCCCTGGTTGAGCGAAGGCTCGTCGACGTCGAGCAGCATCGCCGTGGCGGTGGCGATGACGAGCGCCACGACCGCGCCGATCGCAATGTCGATCTGGCCACCGACGATGGCGCCCCAGGTGATCGCCGCGATGAAGAACAGGCCCGTCAGCGGATTGTTCTGGAAGATGACCTGGCCGGCGCCGCGCAGGTTGATGTCCAGGAAATGGAGGACCGGGTTCTTCGACGCGGTGTTCGTCCATTTGGAAAGTGCATCCGACATATCGTCCCCTTCATATCTGATGCGGCGCCGCCGCTGGCTCCTGCGGCGAGAATGGTCTCAGGGCTGCGGGCGCCTCACGCCCACAGGAAATTCTCGGGTACCTTGTGCCCGGCGGTGATCTGGCGAGCCTCGGACCAGAATTCGCGGATCTTCGCCATCACGGGGGCCGACTCCATCGCCAGCACCTTGAAGATGATGCCCGCATCATTGGGAAGGCGGCTGGCGCCATAGGCGATCTCGTTCTCGGCGTCGAACACCGGCTGCACCAGCTCGAACAGGGCGTCGGCCTTGTCCTTCGGCGTCAGCACGACAACGTTGCCGAAGACGTGAAAGCCGCCCATCGCGCCGAGGCGCGTGAGGTCGTCCTGCTCCGGCTCCAGCACGAATTTCTCCGTGAAGAGCGACGTGCCGTCCGGGCGTGCGGCCGCGATCGTCGACGAGAACAGCTTGTAGACGAAGATCTCGCCCTCGCCGTAGTACTTCCGTCCCGGCATCATGATGTCGGAATAGATCAGCGTGGCGGTCGGATCGATCGAGATCTGCGTCGCCTGGATGTAGCGCGAATTGCGGGCCGGGATGATCGGCCGCGGGATGTATTCGAGATAGGACCCCGCCGCCAGCGTCAGCAGCTGGGTCTGGCTGGCGTAGTTCGCGTCCATCTCGTGGATGCGGGTCGCCGACTGGGTCGTGACATGGGCCTGCGCGTCGGCGGCCATGTCGATCTCGATGATGTTGCGGTCGCCCTGCAGGATGCCGCCGGCATTGGAGATGATGGAGACGCAGGGCAGGCCCGGCATCTCCTCATCCCAGTAGAGCGCCTGCTGCGCAATCAGCGGCGCGCGGCGATGCAAGGTGCGAAGCAGGCTCTTGTGCGGGCCCGGCACGAAGCCGAGCCGCAAAAGGGCGTTCTTACCGAAGGAACCGCTTGGCAACTGCGGGGGCTCGTCCTGGTAAGCCCCCAGCTCCCTGGCGCCGCTGATCATTACGCGCTGGCTTCCATCGTCTCGAACAGGACGTTCTGGCGGATGAGCTTGGTCAGCTCCTCGATGCCTTCATTCGTCTTGCAGTTGGTGAACACGAACGGCTTCTTGCCGCGCATCATGCGCGAGTCATCGTCCATGACCTTGAGGCTCGCGCCGACATAGGGGGCGAGATCGGTCTTGTTGATGACGAGGATGTCGGAATGGCTGATGCCGGGGCCGTTCTTGCGCGGGATCTTGTCGCCGGCGGCGACGTCGATCACGTAGATGAAGAAGTCGACGAGCGCCGGGCTGAAGGTCAGCGTCAGGTTGTCGCCGCCGCTCTCGATCAGCACAATGTCGGAATCAGGGAACTTGGCTTCCATCTCCTCGACGGCGGCGAGGTTCATGCTCGGGTCTTCGCGGACCGCGGTGTGCGGGCAGCCGCCGGTCTCGACGCCGATGATGCGATCCTCGTGCAGGATGCCGCGCAGCGTGCGCTGCACGTGCTTGGCGTCTTCGGTGGTCACGACGTCGTTGGTAACGACCAGAACCCGGTAGCCGAGGTTCACCAGCAGGGGCGTGACGGCTTCGATGATCGCGGTCTTGCCGGATCCGACGGGGCCGCCGATGCCGATACGGGGGATCTTTTTCATTGTGCTATCCAGCCAGAGTTAGTTCATGAACATGCGCACGTGACCCTTGACGTGCACGGCCGCGAGGATGTCGACGGTCGGGGCGAAGCTGGCCATCTCGTCGATGGTCGCGTCGGCGACCCGATTATACGCCGGTCCCGCGAGGGCAGTAACGTCCAGAAGGATCTTCTGGGTATCGACGAACGAGATCCGCATGAGGCGGAGCGCGGCGCTGAGCACGGCGTTGGCGACGCCGTACTGCTGGACGCCGAAGGCGTCGAAACGGTTGGCGCCGAGCGCGCCGAGCGCGATGGCGAGGCTGACCGGGTGGGTGCCCGGCGTGCCGCCGGCCTTGATCCGCGCGAACCAGTCGCGCGGAAGCTCGGCGTCGATCATGCCCGATGCCAGCTCACAGAGCTTGCGCCCCATGCGCAGCGTCATCAGGCGCGTCTCCTCGTTGAGCTTGCGCTCATGCGTCATCCGGTCGATGCGGATGAGCTCGTCGATGTCGCCCGCCTCCACCGCCCTGTGGGCGCAGAGAAGGGCGACGCCGTCGCTCGACGCCGCCTGCAGCATCGTGGTCTCGGTGAAGGCCCGCAGCGTCTTCGGTCCGTCGACGAGCCCGAGCTGGATGGCGGATTCAAGTCCGTGAGAGAACGAGAAGCCGCCGACCGGAAACGCGGAATCGCCGAACTGCAGGAGATACAGCAGACCTGCCATGGACCTGCCGGGCAGGGCCTCAGTGTCCATGGCCATGCGAATGAGAGTGACCATGCCCGTGTTCGTGGCGCTGCGAGTCGCTGTGATGCGAATGCGGCGTGTCGCTGGCCCCGCCGAAGAGGCGGCGCGATTCATGCGGCGCCAGGTAGGGGATCACCTCCGAACCGGGCGTGAACTCGTAGCGGACGCCCGGCAGTGCGTGGGTCTTCATGACCGAGGCCATCACCTTGCGGTCGACGGTCAGCGGCACATAGACCTTGGTGCCCTTGACGACGGCCGGCCAGTGCTGGTTGCCCAGCGCATGACCCAGCTCGAACAGCGTCTGCACCATCTTCTCCATGTTCTCGCCGACGACGTCGGCGAGGTCGATGATCATGACCTCGCGCAGCGAGATGCGGGCGACGATCGCCGCCCGCTTGTCCGCGTCCCAGGCGAGGATGTCGCCATCATGCAGGTGGGTGTTGCGGTCGAGCGAAAGCGCCAGCTCGACCTCCTGCTGGGTGGCCTTGCGCAGGCGGCTTTTCTGAGCCTCCCACTGATCCAGTTCGAGCCAGTCGATCGTGGCGCCCTCGAGGGTCTTGATCCATTCGGGATCGCGCGCGTTGCCGAGGGTGGTTTCGATGATTTTCATGTGTGCCTCTGCCGCACCGAAATGCGGGTGATCAACTGAAGAAGTAGAGCTGGTTCAGCGAAATGCTCTTCGGCGGGTCGACGGTCACGTGCTTGCCGTCGATGGTCACCGCGAAAGTCTCCGGGTTGACGTCGATGTTGGGCAGGTAGTCGTTGCGGACCATGTGACGCTTGCCGAGCGTGCGCGTGCCGTTGACGGCGGAGATGTTGCGCTCGAGGCCGAGCTTCTCGCCGATCTTGTCGTCATATGCGGCGCGCGAGACGAAGGTGATCGAGCTCTTCGGCAGCGCGCTGCCGAAGCCGCCGAACATCGGCCGGTAGTACATCGGCTGCGGCGTCGGCAGCGAGGCGTTCGGGTCGCCCATATTGGCCCAGGCGACGAAGCCGCCCTTCAGCACCATCTTCGGCTTGGCGCCGAAGAAGGCGGGCTCCCACAGCACCAGGTCGGCGAACTTGCCGGGCGCGATCGAGCCGATCTCATGCGCCAGGCCGGCGGTGAGCGCGGGGTTGATCGTCACCTTGGCGACGTAGCGGAGCACGCGGAAATTGTCGTTGCCCGGCGCGTCCTCGTCGAGCTGGCCGCGGGCCTTCTTCATCGCGTCCGCGGTCTGCAGGGCGCGCAGGAAGGTCTCGCCGATGCGGCCCATGGCCTGCGAGTCCGAGCCGATCATCGAGATCGCGCCGAGGTCGTGCAGCACGCTCTCCGCGACGATCGTTTCCGCGCGAACGCGGCTTTCCGCGAAGGCCACGTCGGACGGGATCTTCGGGTTGAGGTTGTGGCAAACCATGATCATGTCGAAGAGCTCGGCGACCGAGTTCTTGCCGCATGGCAGGGTCGGGTTGGTCGAGCTCGGCAGCACGTTGCTCTGGCCGACCACCTTCAGCAGGTCCGGGGCGTGGCCGCCGCCGGCGCCCTCGCTGTGGAAGGTGTGGATCGTACGGCCGTCGAACGCGGCGATCGTGTCCTCGACATAGCCGGATTCGTTCAGCGTGTCGGTGTGGACGGCGACCGAGACGTCATAGTCGTCGGCGACGGAAAGGCAGGCGCGGATCGCCGACGGCGTCGCGCCGTAGTCCTCGTGCACCTTGAAGCCGGCGGCGCCGCCATGCAGCTGCTCGATCATCGGGCCCAGGCCGGTCGAGTTGCCCTTGCCGAGCAGGCCGATATTGATCGGAAGCCCCTCGATCGAGCGCAGCATCATCTCGAGGTTCCACGGGCCATTGGTGGTCGTGACGCCATTGCTGCCGTCGACCGGGCCGATGCCGCCGCCCCAGAGCGTGGTGATGCCGTTGGAGAGGGCCGCGTAGACCTGCTGGGGCGAGATGTAGTGGACGTGCGTGTCCATGCCGCCGGCGGTCAGAATCAGGTGCTCGCCCGAGATCGCGTCGGTCGAGGCGCCGGTGACGAGGCCGGGCGTGACGCCGTCCATGGTCGAGGGGTTGCCGGCCTTGCCGAGGCCGACGATGCGGCCGTTGCGGATGCCGACGTCGGCCTTGACCACGCCGAGCGTGGGCTCGATGACCGTGACGTTGGTGATCACGAGATCAAGGCAGCCCGCCTCTTGGGTCAGCTGGTTCTCCGAGCCCATGCCGTCGCGCAGGGTCTTGCCGCCGCCGTACTGGAGCTCGTCGCCGTAGACTGCGCGCAGGTCCTGCTCGATCTCGACATAGAGATCGGTGTTGCCGAGACGGATCTTGTCGCCGACCGTGGGACCGTAAAGATCAGCGTATTGCTGACGGGATATCTGGGTCATGACGCCGTACCTTTGGAATCTGGTGGGAGGGAGGCGGGATTACTTCGCGGGCTTCGACTTCTGCGCGCGCGACTTGAATCCGAGTTCCTCTGCCTTCGCGATCGAATGGTCCCGGTTCGGTGTATAGCCGGGCTTCGGCCCTTCACCGGTCCAGCCATCGACCAGATTGTTGAAGCCATAGACGAAGCGCTTGCCGCCATAGGGCACGAGCGTCACGTCCTTCTCGTCGCCCGGCTCGAAGCGCACGGCCGTGTTGGCGGGGATGTCGAGGCGCTGGCCGAAGGCGGCGGCGCGATCGAACTCGAGGTAGCGGTTCACCTCGAAGAAGTGGAAGTGCGATCCGATCTGGATGGGCCGGTCGCCGGTGTTGCGGACGGTGATCGCGGTGCGCGGCCGGCCGGGGTTGAGCTCGATCGAGCCGGGGGCGACGACATAGCCGCCGGGCGGCGTGGGAGCGGCCTTCGCCGCGGACTTCGGCGCGCTCGCAGCGGCGGACTTCGCCGCGGCCTTCGGAGCGTCGGCGGGCGTGGATTTCTTGGCCAAGGCAACCTCCTGAAACGTTTTAGACGGCCTAGAGCCGGGTCAGACGATTGGGCTGTGCAGGCTGACGAGGCGGCTGCCATCGGTGAAGACGGCCTCGACCTGGATCATGCCGAGCATGGCGGGGACTTCGTCCATGACGTCGTCGACGGTGAGGACGTGGCGCGCGCCATCCATGACTTCTTCCACCGACTTGCCCTCGCGCGCGCCCTCGAGCACGTACTGGCACAGCACGGCGACCGTCTCGGGGTGGTTCAGCTTCAGCCCCTTGGCCTTACGCTTGAGCGCGACGTCCGCCATCGTGTGGATGATGAGTTTGTCAAACTCCCGCGGTGTCAAATGCATCGTCGTCTCCAAACAAGTTGCAGCTAATCTACGCTGATCGACATCTGACTATGCTTAGGCATAGCGTGCTTCGGGTATGTGACAGTCGGCGGTAGCTTGGCGGTGGCGCAGGGAAGGCAGTGGAGCTGCCGCTCGATCGCTTGATAGTCGTTCGCCGCCTCCGATCGGTCTCCGCTACCCGTCTCGCATCTGGTAGAGATACGACGTTTTGTCGCTCCTAGCCATTCGAAAGCGGTGGGAAAACACGACATCCCCACAATTACCCCGGTCACATTTATTTTATAGCGACCTTATGAAATCGCGCCGCTTTGCGGGACGATGCTCCATCCCGGGTTTGCCAATATAGGAGCGGAACTGTCGCGCAGCAACTGATCGGTCAACCGCTTGCCAACCAATGGTTGCCTTGATATATTTGTTTGCTTATAATAATATTTCGGCTTGATTATTTCGTTGGTGCGGCTTTTTTGCTGCGGCATTGAATGGAGCTGCGCATTGCATTTGCTTGAAGTCACCGCGAGGTATGTTTCAAGTATATGCGATGCTGGAAACAAGCTTGAGTTGCAATCGGTAGTATATGCGGCCGTTCGCGCGCTTGGGTTCGACAGTTTCAACCTGGCCTGTGAGAAACGCGCCAAGCACGAGTTCATGACGGATCCGACGCTGACCAACTGGTCCTGCGATGAGCTGATCGCCTATGAGCGGGAGGGGTGGTCGGAGAGGGATCCGCTGCTCGAATACGCCGCGACCGGAGCTGGCCCGCTGTGCTGGCGACGGGGAACCTGGGACGATCCCGCGCGGTCGGAATATCACGAATACATCAAGCATGTGGGCATCACGGGCGGGCTGACCATCCCGCTTCGGGGCGGCGCGGAACGGATCGGGGCGCTGACGCTTTTGACTTTCTCCGACCGCGAGCCGCCTGCCGATGCGCTGCACGCCGCGTCGATCCTCGGCATGGTGGCCAGGTCCCGCGGCGCGGCGATCGGCCTGGTGACCGGACAGCCATCCGGCGCTGGCGCCAAGTTTCGATCGCTTTCCTGCCTGCAGCGCGAAATCCTCAAATGGGTCGCGCATGGCAAGTCGAATGCCGAGATCGCGCTGATCGTCGGGCAATCCAAGCGCTCGGTCGACTATCACGTCATCGAGATCCTGAAGAAGCTGGAGGTCGGCTCCCGCGCCCAGGCGGCGGCGATCTACGCATCGCTCTGACCCCGCGCCGCATGCGGCCCGGGCGATATCGGCCCGTCATGCGGCGCTGCTATTCCGGCTGCGGCCTTCTTCGAGTTGCGCCGGTGCCGGCGCGCGCAATTGTCGAGAATGAATCACATGTGGAACTGGCTTGTTGATACGCTGCGGACCAATCCGGAGATCGCGGTCTTCGTCTGTCTCTCGATCGGCGCCTATGTCGGCAAGCTGACCTACCGGGGCGTCGGTCTCGGCGCGGTGACCGGGACGCTGCTCACGGCGCTCGCCGTCGGCCAGCTCGGCATCACCGTTTCCAACGACGTCCGCTCCATCTTCTTCCTGATGTTCCTGTTCGCGATCGGCTACGGCGTCGGTCCGCAATTCGTGCAGGGCATCGCCAAGAACGGCCTGCCGCAGGCGTTGTTCGCGGTCATGGTTTCGGCGCTCTGCCTGGGTTCGGCGTGGCTGGCGGGGCGGATCGCCGGCTATGATGTCGGCTCGACGGCGGGCCTGTTCGCCGGCGCCGCGACCATCTCCTCGGCGCTCCCGCTTTCCGTTGACGCGATCGGCCAGCTCGGCGTCTCCGCCACGGAGGCGACAAAGCTCGAGCACGCCGTGCCGACGGCCTTCGCCATGACCTACATCTTCGGCACGATCGGCGCGACGATGATCATCTGCGTGATCGGGCCGAAGCTGCTCGGCTTCGACCTCGTCGCCGCCTGCCGGGCCTATGAGGTCAAGATGGGCGGCCATCGCCGGCATGGCCATGGCCAGACGGCGTGGCACCATTTCATTGCCCGGGCCTATCGGATTGAGGCGGGGTCCGGCCTTGTCGGCCGCACGACGGTGCAGGTCGAGGCCGCGCAGGATCATGCCCGCATCTTCATCGAGCGCGTGCGGCGCGATGGCAAGATCATCGAGGCGACAGCCGACCTCGTGCTGCAGGTGGATGACGGGATCGCCGTCGCCGGCAGTCGCCAGAGCGTCATGGGCCTGGCCGGCGCGGATGTGATCGAGGTCGAGGACGCGGATCTGCTGGACGTGCCCGTCGAGGGTACCGAGATCCTCATCACCAGCCGCAAGGCCAATGGCAAGACGCTCGGCGAGCTTGCTGAACTGCCGAGCACGCGCGGCATCTTCCTGCGCCGGATCCAGCGCGGCGCGACGGGAGTCGAGATCCCGATCCTGCCCGCGACGGAACTGCACCGCGGCGACGTTGTGACCGTCGTCGGGCGGCCGCAGGAGATCACCCGGGCGCTCGCCGATTTCGGCCGCGCCGACCGCGCCACCGAAGAGACCGACATCGGGCTCGTCGCCGCCGCGATCGTCATCGGCGCGCTGATCGGCAGCGCCGTGCTGCGTATCGGCTCGGTGCCGGTCGCGTTGTCGTCGTCGGGCGGCGTGCTGCTCGCCGGCATCGCGCTCGGCTGGCTGCGCTCGGTCCATCCGACCTTCGGGCGCATCCCGCCGGCCGCCAACTGGCTGATGAACACGCTCGGCCTCAACATGTTCATCGCCGTCGTCGGCCTGTCCTCCGGCCCGAGCTTCGTCGCCGGCGTCCAGCAGCTCGGCTTCAGCCTGTTCCTCTGGGGCATGGCGGTGACCACCGTTCCGCTGATCCTCGCCCTCTATATCGGCAAATACATCTTCCGATTCGACGACGCGATCGTGCTCGGCTGCTGCGCCGGCGCGCGCGCCTCGACGGCCTCGCTCGGCATGCTGACGGCGCGGGCAAAGAGCCAGACGCCGGCGCTCGGCTTCACCGTCAGCTGCGCCGTCGCCAACACGCTTTTGACGATCGGCGGCATCCTGATCGTGCTGCTGGCGTCCTGAAGGCCGGCCGAAACCTAGCGATAGCGGATCGAATCGGCCGCCTGCGGCGACGTCATCGTGCCGAGCACGAAGGCGAGATTCGCCGCCGCGATCAGCGAGGCGGCGTGCGCGTCGGTCCGGGCCTGGCGGGCGTCCAGCAGGCCGCTGTCGGCCGCCGTTGCCGCCGTCACCGTGCCGAGGCCGTTGCGATAGGCGTCGAGCGCGGCGTCATAGGTGACGCTGGCCGCGTCGGTCAGCTTGCTCGCGGCGCGATAGGAGGCCAGCGCCGAGCGCAGCGTGTTCGAGGCGACGACCATCTCGCGGACGGCTTCTTCCTGCGTCTTGTGGAAGGTCGCGCGCGCGGCGGCGGCGCGCGATTCGGCCGCCTTCAAATTGGCGGCGCGCAGGCCGCCATCATAGAGCGGCACGGCCGCGCCGACGAGGATGCCGGTGCCGGAGGTCTGCTGGCCGATGGTCGGCAGGCCCGAGGCGTCGAAGCCGCCCGTGCCCTGGCCGGCGACGCCGGCCATGTAGACCTTCGGCATGAAGTCGGCCTTGGCGACGTCGATGCCGGCCTGGCCGGCCTTCATCGCCGCGTAGCTGGCGAGCACGTCCGGGCGTCGCGCCAGGGCCTGCTCGATCATCTCCTCGGTCGAGACGTCGGAAGGCGCCGGCAGGCGGCGGCTGCCGGAGCCGGCGACCTTGATCTGCATCGTGGGCGAAACGCCCATCGCCGCCAGCAGCGCCTGGTAGGCGTCCTGCTTCAGGCCGGCCGCCGTCACCTGGCGCAGCTCGGACTGCGCGACCTGCTGGCGCGCCTGCGCCACCTCGACGGTGGTGCCGAGGCCGTTCTTCTCGCGCGCGACGGCCGCGTCGAGGATCGCGCGGCTGTTGCGCAGCGACTGGCCGGCGATCTCGGCGCCCGTCTGGGTGGCGCCGTACTGGTAATAGGCGCGGGTGACGTTGAAGATGAGCAGCTGATGCGCGCCATTGAAGTTGATGTTGGCGGCCGTCGAGAGCTGCTTCGCCACATTGGCGGCGGCTCTGCGCTGCCCGAAATCGAAGATCAGCCATTGCAGCGCGACGGCGGAGGTCGAGCCGTCGACGGTGGTCTTGATGTCCCGCGTCTGGCCGAGGACGTCGACGGGCGTGACGTTCTGCTGCGAGCCGCCGATGACGTTGGCGGAGAGCGTCGGCAGGAAGGTCGATTCGGCGATGCCGACGGCGAGCGCCGCCTGGCGCGCCTGTTCCCAGGCGACGCGCGTCGCCGGATTGTGCCGGGCCGAAATGTCGATCAGCTCGGGGAGCTGGTAGACCTTGCCGGGCTGCGTCTCCGGAGGCGCGGACAGCGCCGTCGTCTCGGTCATGCCGCGCACGCCGAAATCGGTCGCGGCGGGGCCTTGCCGGGCCGAGGCGGGCTGGGGCAGCAGGCTCGGGCCGGTCTTGCGGCCCTGCTGCCAGGGCTCGCTCGGCGAATCGGGCGCCAGTTGCTCCGCATATTGGGCGCAGCCGGAGATCAGGGCGAGCAGGCCGGTCGACGCGACGAGGCGGAGGATCACGCGGTTGCGCCGGCATGTTTCGGAAGGACTCGCCATCATGCTCTCAATTCACCAGGACATGCTCGATTCGCGCAATGCGCTGCGCGGCCAGTGTATCCGGAATGGATGACGGAAGGCTTGCGGCCGGATCGGCGGCGGAGGGCCTTGCGGTCGCGATCGACGCGGCCAGCCCCTGGAGGCGCGCCGCGTCGCCCGGATCCTTCGGGCCGACCACGAGATCGGCGGCGAGGTGATCGGCCTCGGCCATCACCGCCTTGAGGCGGCGAATGGTGCTCTCGTCCGGTCGCAGGCTGTCCGGCTCGAAATGCGCCAGGGCCAGTTGGTCCTCGGCCTGCCGGAGGTTGATCATCGCGGCCGAGGCGGCGTCGACGGCGCCGCGACGGTCGTCGGCGGGCAGTGCCGCGAGGCGGGCCAATGACGACATGGCCCTGGACAGGTGGCCGCGGACCCCGTCGATGACGCCGACCGGCCAGATCTGGGTGAAGATCACATAGACCATGACATTGCCGAGCAGGATGCCGATGATGCGGTCGCGGGCGGAATCCATGCTGATGCCCGGCTCGAAGCCCTGCAGGACCGTCAGCAGGAAGGCGAGGCCGATCTGGACGCCGCCATAGGAGATCCGCTCGCTGCCCGACGTGACCCAGGCCGCCGGCAGAAGCGCCACGAAGACCAGTACCATCAGCCCGCCGACGCTGGTGAGGTTCGGAATGATGAACAGGATGGCGGCGATGCCCATCGCCGCGCCGATCAGGCAGCCGACGATGCGCAGCGTCAGCTTGTGCACCGTCTCGCCGGTGGTGCCGAGCGCCGCGACGAAGCAGGTGATCATCGCCGTGTGGATGCCCTGCCAGTCCATGCCGGCATAGATGATGTAGCTGAGCATCGCCGCCAGCGTCGTCTTCAGGGCGAAGCCCTGATAGGTCGGGTTGCGGAGCGCGTCGGCGACGAAGAACGGCTCCTGCGCGATCTTCGGCCAGGTCGGGTTGCGGTCGGCGAGTTCGGCGAAGGTCTGCCACATCTCGCGAACGGCGGTGTCGTCGGACGCTTCCGCGTCGGGCGCCGGGATCGGCGTTTTGGCGGCGATCGCGGCCACGACGGCATCGGCATGGGCGGCGAGGCGCGCCCGCATCTCCGGCGCGGTCGTATTCGGCAGGGCGAAAGCCGCCAGCAGGAGCCGGTAGCTCTGCTCGATCGAGCGCGCTAGCCAGTTGGTGTCGCGCTTCGGCACGTAATGCAGGATGCGGGTCAGCAGGGCGCGCTGGTCGTGCTCGGCATTGCCCTCGTCGAGCAGGGCCTTCAGGCGGTCCCGGCTCTCCGCATCGTTCGCGGTCAGGGCGTCCGCCACGGCCTTGACCCGGTCCCGGACCGTGGCGCGTAGCAGGCGCGACGGCGGTATCCCGACGACCAGGTTGAAGCAGACCATCAGCGCCATCGGCATGGTCACCATCTGCCAGGCGTAGAGAAGGCCGCGCGTGACGGCCTCGCCGACCGGAAGGCCGCTGACCAGGGTGAGCGCGAAGGTGATCACCAGCGCCATGTCGGAACCGAGGTCGCCGAGCTTGCTGACCGCGCCGAGATAGACGAAGGCGAAGGAGGCGAGCGCCATGACCGCGAGCCGCAGGAAAGCGACCTCGATCGTCAGCTTGGTCAGGAACAGGACGAGCGCGATGAAGATCGTAACCAGGATCGCGCAGCCGATCCCCATGACGATGTTGGTCGAGGCGTCCTGCTTCATCAGGTAGATGATCAGGTAGCAGCCGATGGCCGGCTCCGGGATCTTGTAGATCATCGCCACCGCGGCCACGAGGGCGCAGAGCAGGGCGATCCGCCAGGTCATGCCGAACCGTCCCTCGAAGGGCTTGAGGTCGTCCAGGACCTGGCGGGTGACCGAATGGGCCATCGGATCAGCAGGAGCCGGCGCTGTGGACCACGGCGATCGCCGAGGCGCCAGCCCGCATCAGGTTCTCCGGCGGATTGTCGAGCAGGATGCGTACGGGGAAGCGTTGCGAGACGCGCACCCAGTTCAGCGTCTTCGGCACATAGGGCAGGTTGCGCGGAATCGGCAGCAGCTCGTCCGAGCTGACGCCCCAGCCGATGCCGACGACGCGACCCTTAATCGGGATCGACTGGTTGGCCATGACATAGGCGGTGGCGCAGTCGCCGACCTCGATCTGCTTCAGATCCGTCTCTCGGAAGGCGGCCATGACGAACCATTCATCTGTATCGATCAGGGTGAAGACCGACTGGCCGGTGATCACGAACTCGCCGGTCGAGATGTTGAGGCCGACGATCAGTCCATTCTGCGGCGCGTGCACCACGGTGTCGGCGAGGTTGCGCTCGGCGAGCGCGAGCGCCGCCTTGCGCGCCGCGACCAGCGCCTCGGCGCCGTCGGCCGTGCTGACCAGCGCCTCGGCCGCCTGCCGCTGCGCGATCGCCTGTTTCAGGCTGATCGTGGCGTCGCGCTTGGCCGTCGTCGCATCGTCGACCTGCTGGGCCGTGACATAGCCCTTGGGGCGGAGCGCGGTGAGGCGGTCGAGCGTCTGGGTCGCGAGGTCCAGATTGACCTGCGCGCGCGCGGCCTGCTCGACGGCGATCGCCGCGTTCGAGGTCTCGGCGCGGATCGTGCGCTCCTGGGCCGACAGCGCCGCCTCGGCGATGCCGAGATCCGCCTTGGCCTGGGCGACGGCCAGCTCATAGGGGACAGGGTCGATCTTGAACAGGAGATCGCCCTTCTTCACCCGCGCATTGTCCTTGATGGCGATCTCGATGATACGGCCGGGCACGGTGGAGGAGACGTTGATGAGATTGGCCTGCACCACGGCGTCTTCGGAGGCGGGGTTCTCCTCGCTCGTGCGCAGATATTTCCAGCCGAGCGCGACGGCGCCGGCGACGATGGCGATGGCAAGGATGCCGCCGAGCGATTTGCCGAGCCAGCCGGGCTTTTCCATGTTCAGCGACCGAAGATTGTGAGGGACGTGGCGAAGGCGATGGCCGCTGCCAGGCTGACATAGACCAGCAGGCGCAGGGGCAGGCGATCATCGATGCCGAGCGGGACGAAGATGGCGCGCAACAGGACGGCGCCGAGAATGCCGGCGGTCGTGCAGGCGAGCCAGGCCGGGAAGTAGGCGCCGAACAGGGGGATGGAGGGCGCGCGCGCCTCGGCGCAGCCACCCAGCACGATCGCCGCCAAGGGCGCGATTCGCGCGCAACACAGGGATTTCATGGATTTCACGAGCCGCCAGCCCCCGATTTCGAGCCGGCGGCTCGTACATGTCGTGTGCGCAGAATAGTCGTTTCGGTCCGGCCTCTGCAACCTGAGCCTGTTGCTGCGTCCGGCGGTCGCAGGGCCGGGCGCCGGGGACGCGGCGGCTGGATCCGCCTGGCATCCGGCGGGTCTCGCCCCTCCTTGGCGGCCGCCATCGCGGGAGGAATCGCCGGCGTGGAATCCCGCTTGACAATGCGGCTGGCCGGGATAGTCTAAAAATCAAGCGCAGGGCAAAGCTGCCTATTTTTGCGCCATATGAATTAAATTCCCAACGACCCTTGTAGTCCTGCGAGGGCTTGGTTGGTGGCACCGAAGCCCGCGATCTTTCGATCGTCGGGCTTTTTTGTTTTGGGACGGGGAATGTCGGCACAGCACCATCGGATCGGCGTGATGTTCTCGACGACGGGGTCGTACAGCGTCGTCGCGCGCTCCATGCTGAACGGCGCGCTGCTGGCCTTCGGCGAGGCGGCGGAGCAGTCGGACATTCGCGTCGATCCCGTCGTGGTCAACCCGGACGGGGAATTGTCGCGCTACGCGGAGCTGAGCCAGGAGCTGATCGCCTCGGGGATCCGCCATGTCGTCGGATGCTACACCTCGTCGAGCCGCAAGGAGGTGATCCCGTGTTTCGAGAAGCACGACGCGCTGCTCTGGTATCCCTCGCACTATGAGGGTTTCGAAAGCTCGGCCAACGTCATCTACACCGGCGCCTCGCCCAATCACCATGTCGCCCTCCTGGTCGATCACCTGCTCGGCGAGGGGCGGCGGCGCGCCTTCTGCGTCGGCTCCAACTATATCTGGGCCTGGGAGAACAACCGGATCCTCCGCGAAGCGCTGACCGGCCGGCGCGGTCGCGTTCTGGCCGAGCGCTATTTCGCCGTCGGCGACACCGAGCTGCAGCATGTCGTCGACGAGATTCTCGAGGCGCGGCCGGATTTCGTCTTCAACACCTTGATCGGTACTAGCGCCTATTCGTTCTTCCGGCTGTTCCGCGCCGCCTGCGTGGCGCGCGGCATCGATCAGCCGCGCCAGATTCCGATCGCCAGCTGCTCCTTGTCCGAGCCCGAACTGGAGGAGATCGGCGCGGATGCGGTCGACGGCCATCTGAGCTCGAGCGTCTATTTCTCGTCTTTGACGACGCCGGCCAATGTCGCCTTCACGGCGCGCTACCAGGCTGCCTATCCCGACGGGCCGGCCGTGTCGGCCGATGCCGAGGCCTCCTACAACGCGGTCAGATTGCTGGTCCAGTCGCTCGCGGACGCCGGGACGGAGGAGGTGCGCGCGGTCAAGGCCGCGGTGACGCGTCAGCGTCTGAGCGCGCCGCAGGGCGACGTCTGGATCGATCCGCAGACGCTGCATGCCTGGCTGACGCCGCGCATCGGGCGGTCGACGCGGGATGCCCGTTTCGAAGTCATCGTCGAGGAGGCCGCCCCAACCCGGCCCGATCCCTATCTCGTCCAATCGTCGCCGCGCTACGCGCTCGCGCGCACGCCTGAGCTGAAGGTGGTGAAATGACCGTTTCGCGATTGCTTCAGAACTTCAAGGGCGCCCGGGCGCTGGTCGTCACGACGAACCGCGCCGCCGTCGAGGCGCTGGAATCGACGCTCGCCAAGCTCGGTGTGGTCTCGGAGTTCCCCGAGATCCGCGACGGGCGCGCGCAGCTCGATCTCGCGCAGCTCGATCCCGAGCGCGACATCCTGTTCGTCGACGGCGACCTCGAGGGTGTCCTCGATCTGGAGAGCGGCCCGGGCGGTCGCCTGCCGGCCGTCCCGGTGATCGGTCTCGTCGGCGTCGAGGCGCCGAGCCGGCTGAAAAGCCTGATCCATCTCGGCGCGACGTCGTTTCTGCGCAAGCCCGTGCATGGGGCCGCCGTCTACATGGCGCTCTTCCTGGGCGTGAACCAGTTCCAGCTGCGCGGCGGTCTGCGCGCGCGGATCGAAGACATGGAGCGTCGCCGTCACGGCCGCCGCTTCGTCATCAAGGCGATCGTTCGCCTGATGAGCCAGGCCGGCATCGACGACGATGCGGCCTACGACCTGCTCAGGCGCGAGAGCATGCGATCGCGAATGAGCCTCGAAGACTACTGCGAGGAATACCTCCGCAGGCGGGCCAACGAGCCCACACGACTGGCGCAAGGCGACATGCCGGAAAGACGCGCCAACCGGGACTAGACCACAGAGGAGAAGCTAAAATGTCAGGGAAGTTTGTAGGGGGGCTGCGAGCCGCGGCCCTCACGGGGACGATATTGCTCGGCGCCGGCTCGGCCTTCGCCGCCGATCCGATCAAGCTCGGCGTGCTGGAGGACCAGTCCGGCGACTTCGCCGCCGCGACGCTCGGCAAGGTGCACGCCATCCAGATCGCCGCCGACGAGATCAACAAGGCCGGCGGCATCGACGGCCGGCCGCTGGAGCTCGTGATCTACGACACGCAGTCGGACAACACGCGCTACCAGGAATTCATGCGTCGCGTCCTGCAGCGCGACAAGGTGGATGCCGTCTTCGCCGGCTTCTCGTCGGCCTCGCGCGAGGCCTACCGGCCGATCGTCAACCAGTTCGACGGGCTCGCCTTCTACAACAACCAGTATGAAGGCGGCGTCTGCGACGCCAACATGATCGTTACCGGCGCCGTGCCCGAGCAGCAGTTCTCGACGCTGATCCCGTACATGATGGAGACCTACGGCAAGAAGGTCTACACGCTCGCCGCCGACTACAATTTCGGCCAGATCTCGGCCGAGTGGGTGCGCAACATCGTCAAGGAGCATGGCGGCGAGATGGTCGGCGAGGAGTTCATCCCGCTCGGCGTTTCGCAGTTCTCGCAATCGATCCAGAACATCCAGAAGGCGAAGCCCGACTTCGTCGTGACGCTGCTCGTCGGCACGCCGCAGGCCTCCTATTACGAACAGGCCGCCGCCGCCAACCTCAACCTGCCGATGGCCTCTTCGGTCAATGTCGGCCAGGGCTACGAGCACAAGCGCTTCAAGCCGCCAAGCCTGAAGGACATGTACGTCACCACCAACTACATCGAGGAAGTCGATACGCCGGCGAGCAAGGCGTTCGTCGAGAAGTTCAAGGCCGCCTATCCGGACGAGCCCTATGTCAACCAGGAGGCCGAGAACTCCTACCTCGCCGTCTATCTCTACAAGCAGATGGTCGAGCGGGCGAAGTCGACCAAGCGCGACGACCTGCGCGCCGAGATCGCCAAGGGCGACGTCTGCATGGATGCGCCGGAGGGCAAGGTCTGCCTCGATCCGAAGAGCCAGCACATGTCGCACACCATCTACCTGGCGAAGGTCGGCGCGGATCACTCGATCACCTTCCCGAAGGTGTGGCAGGACATCAAGCCCTACTGGCTGGGCGAGGCCGGCTGCGACCTGACCAAGAGCGATCCGAGTGAGCAGTACACGCCCTCGAATCCGCCGTCGAAGTCCTGATCGCGACGCGCTCCGACTGAAGAGAGCGGGTGCCCGGCCCGGCGCCGGACGCCCGCCCTCGGCGTGAAGCCGAACCCCGACTTCGCGGGACTGCCCGGCATGGCCCGACGCCGCTAGGCGTGTCGTGCCATGTCGGCTGTCCGGAGCGGCGCGGTCCTTCACGGCAGCGAACTTTCGAACTCAAAGGCCCATTGACGATGGACGCCATCACTGTCGCCTTCGCGGCGCTCTACCAATTTGGCGACGCCTTCGCCTTTCTCGTTCTGTCCGCCTGCGGCCTCGCCGTGATCTTCGGCATGATGGGCGTGATCAATCTCGCCCATGGCGAGTTCATCATGTGCGGCGCCTATGTGACGGTCTCCGGCGCCAATGCCGGGCTACCGCTGCCCCTGGCGATCCTTCTCGGCGCGCTGGTGGCCGCCGCGGTCGGCGCGCTGGTCGAGCGGCTGGTCGTGCGCCACCTCTATGAGCGCCCGCTCGACACCATCGTCGCCACCTGGGGCCTCAGCCTGATCGCCACCCAGGGCACGCTGATCGTGCTCGGCTCGACAATGGCGGGCATCGGCACGCCGCTCGGCAGCTTCCAGATCGGCGGATACTCCTATTCCGTCTATCGCCTCGTCCTGTTCGTCATGGCGATCGTGGTGCTGGCGGGGCTCTATGTCCTGTTCAACTGGACGCGCTTCGGCGTCATGGCGCGCGCCACCATCCAGGTGCCGCACATGGCCGCCGCGCTCGGCGTCGACACGCGCTCGGTCTACAGCCGGACCTTCGCGCTCGGCGCCGGTCTCGCCGGCCTCACCGGCGGTCTCTATGCGCCGACCATGACGCTGGTGCCGACCATGGGCACGACCTTCATCATGGAGGCCTTCGTGACCGTGGTCGTCGGTGGCGCCGACGTCTTCCTCGGCACGGCGCCCGCCGCCGTCATCCTCGCCATCGTCAAGTCGGCCATGACCTCCTGGCAGGGCCAGCTCTTCGGCCAGATCGGCCTGCTGCTCGCCGTCATCGTCGTCATCCGGGTGCTGCCCAAGGGCATTTCCGGCTTCCTGCTGCGCGAACGCGCCTGAGCCGGAGGGAACATCAGCATGAACGCATTGTCTCGTTTCTTCGCCAGGCTGGAAGGCCCGCAGACGATCGGCAGGGGGCCCGTCTTCTGGACCGGCTTCCTGATCGTCCTGGCCGGCGCCTGCGCCTACCCGATGTTCAGCGACGGCTACACCGTCGGCAACACGGTCTACTTCTTCACCTGGGTCTTCATGGCCCTGGGCCTCAGCCTGATTTGGGGCTATGGCGGCTCGCTCAGCTTCGGCCAGACCGCCTTCTTCGGCATCGCCGGCTACAGCTACGGCGTGCTGACGCTGAACTTCGGCGCCGCCTACGGCTTTACCCTCGTCGCCGTTGTGATCGCGCTGGTCATCGCCGCGCTCGCGGCGTTGCTGCTCGGCTACTTCCTGTTCTTCGGCCGCATCTCGGGCGTGTTCCTCGGCATCGTCACCCTGTCGGTGACGCTGGTACTCGAACGCTTCATGGCGCAGACCGCCGGACCGGAATGGGCGATCGGCAAGGCACGCCTCAACGGCTTCAACGGCATGAGCAACATGCCGCCGCTGACGATCCCGTGGCCGGGCGGCGACATCGTGCTCTACCCCGACGTCCAGCTCTACTACGTCGTGCTGGGCCTGCTGGTGCTGGTCTATCTCGGCCTGCGCATCCTGGTGAACTCGGCCTTCGGCAACGTCCTCGTCGCCATTCGCGAAAATCCGGAGCGGGCCGAGATGCTCGGCTACGACATCCGCAAGTTCCAGCTCGGCGCCTTCGTCATCGGCGCCGTCCTCGCCGGTCTCTCGGGCGTCCTCTACACGAGCTGGGGCCAGTACATCACGCCCTCCAGCATGGGCATGACGGCAGCGGCGCTGCCGATCGTCTGGGTCGCCGTCGGCGGCCGCTCCGATCTCACCGCGACGCTGATCGGCACGCTGGTGGTGCTCGCCGCCTTCCAGGCCCTCACGATCCATGGCGCGCAATATGCGCTCGTCGTCATGGGCTTCCTGCTCGTGCTGACGGTGCTGCTGGCGCCGCGCGGCATCATCCTGGCGCTGGCCGGTTTCCTTGGCCGCCTCGGCAAGTCCAAGCGGGGAGACGCGTGATGGCAATCCTTCAGACCCGCGCGCTGAACAAGCGCTTCGGTGGCCTGCACGTCACCAACAATGTCGACCTCTCGCTCGAGGCCGGCGAGGTGCATTGCCTGATCGGGCCGAATGGCGCCGGCAAGAGCACGCTGTTCCGCCTCATCCTCGGCGAGCATAGTCCGAGCAGCGGCCAGATCCTGTTCGCCGGCGAGGACATCACCGCGCTGAAGTCGTTCCAGCGCATCCGGCGCGGCATGAGCGTCAAGTTCCAGGTGCCTGGCATCTTCAAGGCGCTCGGCGTGCGGCAGAACCTCGAGACGGCGATGCAGCACCACTATCCCGCCGCGTCGCTGCACGAGGAGATCGACCGGCTGCTCGAGTTCCTGAAGCTGACCGGTGAAGCCCGGCAGCTCGCCGGCAATCTCAGCCATGGCCAGAAGCAGTGGCTGGAGATCGGCATGGCGATCAGCCTGAAGCCGAAACTGCTGCTGCTCGACGAGCCGACGGCGGGCATGTCGCCGGACGAGACATACGCCACCGGCGAGATGGTCAGGCGTCTCAACGCCGACGGCATGACCGTGCTCGCGGTCGAGCACGACATGGCCTTCGTCCGTCAGGTCGCCGACAAGGTCACCGTCCTGCATCTCGGCCAGGTCTTCGCGCAAGGGTCGATCGACGACATCGTCGCCGACGAGCGCGTGGCGGCCATCTATCTGGGGCAAGCCCATGGTTAACGAAACGCTGCTTTCGACGAAGGGCCTGCGCGCGGGCTATGGCGGCAAGCCGGTCCTGCAGGGCCTCGATCTCGACGTGCGCAAGGGCGAGATCGTCGCCGTCATCGGCCGCAACGGCGTCGGCAAGTCGACGCTGATGAAGAGCCTGATCGGGCTGATCCCGTCGATGGAGGGCTCCATCCTCTATCGCGGGCAGCCGATCGACGCGCTGCCGGCGCACAAGCGGGCCCGCCTCGGCATCGGCTATGTGCCGCAGGGACGGGACGTCTTTCCCCGCCTCAGCGTCGCCGAGAACATGGCCGTCGGCGAGCTTCGCCACGCCGCGAGCGACACCGAGCGCGAGCGCGTGCTCGACTATTTCCCGATCCTGCGCGAGCGCTGGTCGCAGCGCGCCGGCACCATGTCGGGCGGCCAGCAGCAGCAGCTCGCCATCGCTCGCGTGCTGATCGCCGATCCGGAGCTGATCCTGCTCGACGAGCCGTCCGAGGGCATCCAGCCGAACATCGTGCAGGACATTGCGCGGATCATGGTCGAGCTGAACCGGTCGACCGGCGTCACCGTCGTGCTGGTCGAGCAGAACATCGACATGATCCGGGCCATGGCCCAGCGCTGCTACGTCCTGGACAAGGGCCGGATCGTCGCCGCCCTCGACCGGGATGCGCTCGCCGATGGCGAAGCCATGCGCCGTCACCTCGCCGTCTGAACAAAGCCATCAACAAGGAGAAAACGATGTCGTGGCTCGCGGATTCCATCATGGCCCGCAAGGGTCTCGCCAAGGGGCAGGTGGGGTCGACCCATTCGATCACCGAGGCGGATCAGGGCAAGTACCACTATGTCTACGGTCCCTATGTGGAGCCGGTCCTGACGGTCGATCCCGGCGCCGTCGTTTCGGCCGAGACGCACGACGCGTTCGAGGGGCAGATCCGGCACGAGACCGACAAGCCGTCCGAGATCCTGAACTTCCCGTTCCTGAACCCGCAGAACGGCCCGATCTTCGTCAATGGCGCCGAGAAGGGCGACACGCTCGCCGTCTACATCAAGAGCATCGTTCCGCGCGGAGAACAGCCGCGCGGCACCACGGTGATCATGCCGGACTTCGGCGGTCTGGTGCCGACCGGCGACACCGCCATGCTGAACGCGCCGCTGCCGGAGCGGGTCAAGAAGCTCCACATCGATGAGAACGGCACGAAGTGGAACGACAAGATCACGCTGCCCTACGAGCCGTTCATCGGCACGATCGGCACCTCGCCGGAGATCGAGGCGATCTCGGCGCTGCAGCCGGACTATTACGGCGGCAACATGGACCTGCCGGATGTCGGCGTCGATTCCGTGATCTACCTGCCGGTCAACACCAAGGGCGCGCTGCTCTATCTCGGTGACTGCCACGCGGCGCAGGGCGACGGCGAGCTTTGCGGCGTCGCCATCGAGCATCCGACCGTGACGACGGTGCAGGTTGACCTGATCAAGGGCTGGTCGATCAAGTGGCCGCGGCTCGAGACGAGCGAGTTCATCATGTCGATCGGCTCCAGCCGTCCCATGGAAGACGCGGCCCGCATAGCCTATCGCGATCTGGTTCGCTGGATGGCGGCCGACTACGGCTTCGACGAGATGGAGGCCTATATGCTGCTGACCCAGTGCGGCCGCGTCCGCGTCGGCAACATGGTCGACCCGAAATACACGCTCGGCGCCTCGATCCTGAAGTCGTACCTGGTCTAGGGCGTTTTCGAGCGAAGCGGGTACCGGTTCGCGTGAGTAAGACGCGACCGTACAAGAGAGGTCGAGTTCTCGGACGACTGGAGACGGCGTCGCGCGGCAGCGCGGCGCCGTTCCGCTTTTGAAGCTTCGTTTCGGGCGGTCCCCGCAACAATTCGGTCGTGCCGGCGTTGACTGTGCTGAGGGGCGAAAGGAGATTTCGCATGGCGGACGCCAAGGACGCGGGCAAGCAGCCGAAGGAAAAGACGCCCAGCCAGACCCCGCCGATGCCACCGGAGGGACCGCATGCGCGCCCCGACCTGACCGACTACGACAAGACGCCCGGCACCGGCTCTCTGCCGGATCCCAATACCAAGGGCATCGACATCGGCCCGGGATAGCCGCGCTTTCGAGGCGACGGCTCACGCCGCGGCGTCGCGGCCCGGATCAAGCGCCGTCGCCGCGATCTCGATCGGCACGGGCCGGATCGGGATGCGAGGCTGGTTGACGCCGAGTTCGGCCGGATCGCGGCCCGTGGCCGCCGCCATGATATGGGCGATGCCCCAGCCGCAGATACGGCCCTGGCAACGGCCCATGCAGGCGCGGGTCCAGAGCTTCGCCGCATAGGCGGACGACGCGCCGGACTGCATCGCCGCCATCACCTCGCCCTTGGTGACCTCCTCGCAGCGGCAGAGCAGGGTTGCGTCGGTCGCCAGCGTGTCGAAGGCGGGCATCGGCGCAAAGGCGGCATTGAGGCCCTCGGCGAAACCGCGTGCCCGGGCGAGCCGGCGCAGGAGGTCGGCGCGGTCGGTATGGGCCGCGAAGCCGAGATCGGCGGCGGCGGCGAGGCCTGCGATTTCGCCGGCGAGGCGCGCGGGCATCGAGCCGGCGATGCCGGTGATTTCACCAGCCGCATAGACGCCGGCGACCGAGGTCCTGCCCGTCGCGCGGTCGATTTCGCAGTACCAGCCGCCACGCGCGTCGTCGAAGGCGTGCTTGCAGCGCAGCAGTGAAGTCAGCTCGATCGACGGCCGGAAGCCGTAGCCGACCAGAAGCGCATCGATGCCGCCGATCGTCTGGCTGCGCCGTCTGTCGATCTCGCCATCGGAGGCAATCGGGGCAATCCGCGCCGCCTCGACACGATCCTGGCCGAGCGCTTCGGTGACGATGTGGCCAAGACGCAAGGTCTCACGCCTGGCCAAGAGCGGCCGCATCAGCTTCCAGGCCTCGCCCCAGCGTTCGGGATGACCCAGCAGCAGGCGGGCGATCGCGAGGCTCGGGCCGCGCGCCTCGACATGGGCGATGATGTCGGCGCCCGCCTTGGCGATGGCGCCCCGCACGGCGAGCAGGAACGCGCCGCTGCCGGCGAGTACGATCCGGCTCCCCGCCGCCACGCCCGATGTCTTGGCGAGGCGCTGGCCGGCGCCGGCCGTCATCACGCCGGGCAGTGTCCAGCCCGGGAAGGGAATGACCCGATCATGCGCGCCGGTCGCGACGATCAGGGCGCGGGGCGCGAAGACGAGCGGCTCGCCATTCTGCACCGCGCAGATGGTCAGGTCGGGAAACGCGCCCCAGACCTCGGTGCCGAGATGGCAGACCGCGCCGGCCGCCCGCATCGCCGCGATGGCGGCGGCGCCCTCGGCGCTCTGCGTCGTCTTCTGTTCGGCGGCCACGGACGGCGGCTGCATCCAGTACTGGCCGCCGGCGGTCGGGAACTGGTCGATCACATGCACGGTGGCGCCGGCCTGGCGGGCGGCAAGGGCCGCCGACAATCCGGCCGGTCCGGCGCCGACGATCAGGATGTCGGGGCGAAGCGTCGTCATGCCGGTATCTCCACGATCATGCCGTCCCGGGCCAGCGTCATGCAGGCGCGCACATTCGGCCGCCCGTCCACCTTGACGAGACAGTCGAAGCAGACGCCCATGCCGCAGAACAGGCCGCGCGGCGCGCCGTGCTGCGTCTGGCGCAAGACCGCGCCATTGCGCGCATGAAGGAGCGCGCCGACGCTGATGCCCTCGGGTGCGTCGATCGCCTTGCCGTTGACGATGAGCCTCACAGTGGCTGCCATGGCTTTCTCCTACCTCACGGCTCAACGAGCGCGTCGAAGCGCGAGGGGGCGTAGATGTCGGTCCGGAAGTGGGATTCCCGGCCCTCGATCCGGTCGGCGATGATTTCGGCGATCGCCGGCGAACGGACGAAGCCGGTGCCGCCATCGCCTGCCGCGATCAGCAGCCCTTCCGGCCCTGCCGGGCCGATGACGAAACGGTCGTCCGGGGTCACGGCCTCGTAGCGGACCCAGGAACGCATCAGCTCGATGCCGCGCGTGGCGGGGAAGAGGTGCATCAGCATCTCGATCGAATCGAAGACGAAGCGGCGGTCGACCTCGGGCACGGCATTGCGTCCGCTCGGGTCGCCCTGTCCGCCGGACAGGACGGTGTTGAACAGGATCTGCCCGCTCCTGGCCTGCTGGATCTGCGTGTAGCCCGCCTCGATGCCGCCGTCGGACTCACAGGCGCCGATGACTCGCAGGATGGTCGGCGGCTGCGCCGTGGTGGCGAGGCATTGGGCCTTGCGCGGCACGATCGGCAGGGTGACGCCTGCCGTCGCCGCAACGTCCGCGGTCCACGGACCGGCGGCGATGACGACATGCGGCGCCTCGACGGTACCGGTCGCGGTCGCGACGCCCCTGACCTTGCCGTTCTGGACGAGGATTCGGTCGACGGCGGTGTGCGACGCCATCGTCGCGCCGTGGTCGGCGGCATCCGCGAGCATCGCGCGGACCGCGAAGAACGGGTTCACGGTGGCCGCCTCGGGATGCCAGGTGGCGGCGACGATCGGCCCGGTCAGCCCGGGCTCGACGTCCCGCACCTCGGCCGGCGTCAGCAGGCGGGCGGCGACACCGCGCGGCGTCTCGGCCGCGATCCACGCTTCGGCCCGCGCCACATCGGCCTGGCGCAGGATGAAGGTGATCTTGCCGCTGCGGTTGTACTCGAAAGAATGGCCGAGCCTATCGTCGAGCCCGGCCCATGCGTCGCCGCACCATTTCAGCGTTTCGAGCTCGTCGAGCGAGTTCATGTGCGCGTTGATGCAGGCGAGGCTGCCGCCCGAGACGGCGCCGCCGAAGGCGCCGCGTTCGAGCAGGTGCACGGCGAGGCCCCGGCGCGCCAGGGTCGCCGCCGTCATGGCGCCGACGATGCCGCCGCCGATGACGATGGCGTCGACCGTCTTCACCATGACGTGCGCCGCGCGGCGGCGGGCGCCGCCTGCCAGAAGCGCGCGTCGACGACGTCGTCGGGTTCGACGGCGGGCGCGTGACCTTCGACGTCGCGGAGCGCCGCCAGCGCCCGTACGACATGTTCGCGGTCCGGATAGCCGAGCCCTTCGGTCAGGGTGGCGCCCTGGACCGACAGGGCGCGGATATCGGCGAGCTGGCTCGCCTGCTGTTCGCGCGTCATGTCGGGACGAAGCCGGCTGCAAAGTGCTACGGCGGCTTCCGGGTCATCGAAAGCGAGCGTCCAGCCTTCCAGGATACTGTCGACCACGGCCTGGACGATATCCGGATGGGTCGCGATCCAGTCCTTCTGCGCGACCAGGCCGTCCTTGAGCAGGCTGGCGCCATGGTCGGAGGCGCGGAACCAGACGAGTGCGTCGGCCGAGGTCTGGCCGAGTTCGGCGAGGCGATGCTCGAGCTCGTGGGCCTCGTGATAGCCGGTCATCTGGGCGCAATCGGCCTCGCCGCTGGCGAAGGCGTCGACCGTGTCGGGGACAGGCACGCGGCGGATGCCGCTGGTGTCGACGCCGGCGCGGTGCAGCATCCAGCGGATCTCGAGATCTTCCTCGCCCGGCCAGACGGCGATGCGGCAGCCGGCGAGATCCTGCACGGTTTCGATGCCGTCGGCCCGGCGGACCGGATAGACGAGCGGGCTTTCCTGCTGGATGGCGAGCAGCAGGGACAGTTGGTCCGGCGCCCGGCTTTCGACCAGGTGCGACGGGCTGGTCACGGCGAGCTGGCTCTCGCCCCGCAGGACCGCCTCGATCCCGCCGAGCGAGAAATCGAGTGGCACGCATTCGAGCGCGATGCCGCGCCGGGCGGCGATCCCGGCATGCTGGGCCAGGAGATAGCCGGCGAATTGCGCTTGGGGCTGCCAGAGAAGGCGAATGCGGATCGGGGTCATGGTGGCGTCTTCTTGCTGGCTGGCTGGACAGGCGGTGGGGAACGGGGCGCCCGAAGGGGCGCCCCGTGATGACATTAGGATTTGCAGGCGATCGACTTGCTGGCGGCGGGCGCCTTGTCCCAGAAGGCGTTGGTGAAGCCTTCCTCCAGCGGGATCTCGCTCTCGATCAGGTTGGCGGCGAGCAGCACCTTCTGGATCGTCTGCCAGGCCTCCAGGCGCGACAGGCCGAACTTGCCCTCGAGCGTCGGGCCGGCGCACATCACCATGCCCATCGCCTCGATCTGGGCGATCTGCTGGTCGCGCTTCGGCTCGTCATTGTACTTGAGCACGATGTCGGCGGCGGCGGCCGGATCGGCCAGGGCCTCCTGCCAGCCGCGCATCGTCGCGTCGACCACGGCCTGCACCTTCTCGGGATGGTTCTTGATGGTGTCTTCGGTGGTGAAGACACCGTTGCCGATCATTTCGACGCCATACTGAGCCGGATCGAGGAAGGTCAGGTCTTCCTTCTTGTAGCCCTGCTCGTAGACCTGCAGCAGCTCGTTGAACCACGTCACCTGCATGACGTCGTAGTCCTTGTTGAGCCAGCCGACGATGTCATAGGCCTGCGGGATGATCTTGACGTCGTTGACGTTGACCTTGGCCGCGCCGAGCATCGCCAGGAACTCGTGCTCGTCGCCGCCGAACCAGAGGCCGGCGCTGTGGCCCGGCATGTCCTCGGCGCGGGCGATGCCGCTGTCCTTGCGGGCGATGTAGGTGCTGGAACTGCGCTGGCCGACCTGCAGCACCATCACCAGCGGCACGCCGTTGCTGCGCGCCGTGATGACCTGGTTGGGATGACCGAGGCCGAAAGTGTCGAGGCCCTGGGCGACGGTGACGGCCGGCTTGATGTCGGGGCCGGCCGGCAGGAACTTCAGGTCGATGCCGGCTTCCTTGTAGTAGCCCTTGTCGTAGGCGACGATCGGGCCTGCGAACTGGCCCTGCACGAACCATTCGAGGCGCAGCGTGTCTTCCGCGTGGGCCGCCATCGGGATAGCCATGGCGGCGGCGAAGGCCGCCCCGGCGAACTTGCTTGTCCAAGTCGTCATCATGTTTTTCCTTGCTCTGGAGATAAGCCGTTTGCCGGTCTTGTTTTCTCTTTGGCCGTGATCAGCCGGTCTTGGCGTCGTCCCGGATCGAGCTGTGCCAGGGGATCAGCCAGCGCTCGAGCAGGGCGACGATTGCGAAGAAGACGATTCCGATGACCGCCGACATCAGCATGGCGGCCCAGAGGCGCGGCATGTTCAGCGTGCGGTAGGCGGCCATGATGACGAAGCCGAGACCCCGATCGGCCTGGACGAACTCCGCGACGATCGCGCCGATGACCGAGAAGGTCACGTTCAGCTTCAGGCCGACGAAGACATAGGGCAGCGAGCTCGGCAGGCGCATCTTCAGGAAGCGCTGCACGTCGGTGGCCGCCGCGACGTGGAACACCTGCATCACGGTGCGGTCATAGGACTGCAGGCCCTTCATCATGTTGAGGGCGAGCGGGAAGAAGGAGAGGAAGGCCGTCACCGCGATCTTCGAGACGAGGCCGTTGCCGAACCACAGGATGATGATCGGCGCGATGGCAACGACCGGGATCGTGTTGGCGGCGATGATGAAGGGCATCAGGCTGCGGGTGACGAGGCGCGAATAGGCGAAGACCGTTCCCAGGATCACGCCCATCATCGAGCCGAGGAGGAAGCCGGCGACGGCCTCCACCATGGTCACGCCGGAATGGTAGAAGATCGAGCCGCCACCGGCCCACAGCGCCTGCCAGATCCGGCTCGGCGACGGCAGGATATAGGCCGGCGTGCCGGCCCAGGTGACCCCGGCCTGCCAGACCGCGATGATCGCGATGAAGGTCAGCGTCGGCGGCAGCGCCTCGCTGACGAAGCCCGAGAGGCGGGACGGCGCTTGCGGGGGCAGGACTTCAGTGGTCTGTGTCATGAACTTCGTAGCCCTGCTCGAGTTCGGCCACGCCGAGGCGTGCGAGTGCCTGGAAGGCCGCGGAATCGCGGACGGAGAGCTGCCGCGGGCGCGGCAGGTCGATGTCGAGGATCCGCTTGATGCGGCCCGGTCGCGGCGTCATCACCACGACGCGGTCCGACAGCAGGATCGCCTCGCGGATCGAGTGGGTGACGAACAGGACCGTCATCCGCTCGCGCTGCGACAGTTCGAGCAGTTCGAGGTTCAGCCGGTCGCGCGTGATCTGGTCGAGCGCGCCGAACGGCTCGTCCATCAGCAGCAGCTTGGGCGAGGTCGACATCGCCCTGGCGATCGAGGCGCGCTGGCGCATGCCACCGGAGAGCTGGCGCGGGAAGGCGTTCTCGAACCCCTTCAGGCCGACGGTCGCGATCAGCTCGCGGGCGCGGCTCTCGCGTTCGCGACGGCCCATGCCCTCGATCTCGAGCGGCAGGGCGACGTTCTGCAGGACATCGCGCCATTCGAGCAGGGCCGAGTCCTGGAAGACGAAGCCGATCTCGCGCTTCAGCCGGGCGGTGCGCGGCGTCCGGCCACCGACCGAGCAGATGCCCTTGCGCGCCGTGATGATGTCGGAGGCGACGCGCAGCAACGTGCTCTTGCCACAGCCCGAGGGGCCGATCAGCGAGACGAACTCGCCCTCGCCGAGCGTCAGATGAATGTCGTCGAGCGCATGGACGATCTTGTCGCGGCCCGTGGCATAGGCCACGTCGATGCCGTCGAAGACCACCTGCGCCTGTCCGCCTGCCGGCGCGACGCCCTTTGCTGTCGATGTCATGGCGCCGCCTGTCATCCTTGATTCCGTTCTCATCCGTACCGTGCCCCGCCACCGAACCAGTCGTCGAAACCGGGATTGGTCCGGACCACGACGCTCCGCTTGCGCAGATAGCTCTTGAGGGCGTCCCAGCCGTTTTCCTTGCCGTAGCCGCTCTCGCCATGTCCGCCCCAGATCGAGCGCGGATCGTTCTTGTGATGGTCGTTGATCCAGACGACGCCGGCCTTGACCTTGCCGGCCAGGCGATGGGCGCGGGCGACGTCGCGCGTCCAGATCGCGGCGCCGAGCGCGAAGGGGCTGTCATTGGCGAGCGCCAGCGCCTCGGCCTCGTCCTGGAACGGGGTCACCGCCACGACGGGACCGAAGACCTCCTCGCGGAACAGGCGCATCTCGGGCCGGACGTCGGCGAAGATCGTCGGCGCGACATAGAAGCCGTCGGCGAAGAGCGCGGGCAGGTCCGGGGGCCTTCCGCCGGAAACGAGCCGGGCGCCTTCCGCCGTCGCCGCCGCGATGTGCTCGTTGGCGCGGGCGCGCGATACGGCAGAGATCACAGGGCCCATGTCGGTGCGCGGATCGGCCGGATCGCCGACGAGAAGCCGTTCGGCGCGGCGTTTCAGGGCGTCGAGGAAGCGCTCGTAGATCGGCGCGGCGACGATGAAGCGGGTCGCCGATACGCAGGTCTGCCCCGAGGCGACGAAGGCGGCGAAAGCGGCTCCCGCCGCCGCTTCATCGATGTCGACGTCGTCGAAGACGAGGATCGGCGCCTTGCCGCCGAGCTCCAGCGTGCAGGGCACCAGGCGCTCGCCGGCGGCAGCGGCGACTCGCCGGCCGGTCGCCGTGCCGCCGGTCAAGTCGATGCGCTGCACCAGCGGCTCGGCGCAGATGCGGGCTCCGGTCGCGCCGCCGCCGGTGACGACGTTGATGACGCCGGCCGGCAGACCCGCCTCGCGGCACCATTCGGCGAAGAGCAGCGTCGAGACCGGCGCCAGTTCCGACGGCTTGACCAGGCAGGTGTTGCCGGCCGCCAGCGCCGCCGCGAACTTCTTCACCAGGATCAGGATCGGGTGGTTCCACGGCGTCAGCAGGGCGCAGACGCCGAGCGGCTCGTAATGGGTGAGCGTGACGAGCCCGCCCTTGACCTGGTTCGATTCCCCTTCGAGGCCCAGCGCGATCGAGGCGAAATAGTCGAGCCACTCCGGAATGCGGCCCATCTGGGCGCGCATCTCGCGGATCGGCCGGCCGGTGACGGCGGATTCGAGTTCCGCCAGTTCGCCAGTGCGCGAGCGGATGAGCTCGCCGAGCGCGCGCAGGTGGCGGGCGCGCTCGAACGGATCGATCGCACGCCAGGTTTCGAAGCCGGCCTGTGCCGCGGCGGCGGCGGCGGCGACATCGGCATCGCCGGCATCCGGCACGGTGGCGAGCAGCGTCCGGCTGGCCGGGCTGCGGACCTCGAGGCGGTTGCCGCCGAGCGGCTTTTGCCAGGCGCCGCCATAGTGGAGGTCGTAGTGCTGGACCTGCGGGTCCGTGGCTGTCGTCACCGGCACATCTCCTTCAATTCGTCATCGGATGCCTCGGCGAACCAGAGCGCGGTCGCGGCCAGGAGCCTGGCGCCGGCATGGAGATCGTCGGGGGCTGCATATTCGGCTTCGTTGTGGCTGACGCCGCCCCGGCAGGGGATGAAGATCATGCCGGCCGGGCAGAGCGGCGCGAGATGGCGCGCGTCGTGTCCGGCCCCGGAGGCGATGTCCTGCCGGGACAGTTCGAGTTCGCCGGCGAGCGTCCGCATCACGGCGCGAAGGCCGGCGGAGAACTCGAGCGGCTGGTCGTGCAGCAATTCCGTCACCCCGACCTGACACGACCCGGCCGCGGCGCGGCAGGTCGGCGCCACGGCGTCGCCAAGCCGTTGCAACGTCGCGGCGTCCGGATGACGGAGATCGATCGAGAACACGACGCGGCCCGGAACGACGGAGGGCGCATTCGGCGACACGGTGAACCGGCCGACCGTGAAGCGGGTGACGTCATCATCGTCATGGAGCGTCGTCCGGAGCGCCGCCAGCGTGTCGACGGCCGTCATGAGCGCGTCGCGGCGGCCGCTGTGCGGGGCGGTGCCCGCATGCGCCTCGGCGCCGTCGATCTCGACGCGAAAGGTCCGCTTGCCCTGGATGCCGCTGACGATGCCGATCGGGATGCCGGCCGCCTCCAGGATCGGACCCTGCTCGATATGCGGCTCGACATAGGCGGCGACGGCGAAGCCGAGCGGGCGGCGCGGCAGCTCCGCTTCCGCAGCGGCGACGGCGTCAAGGGCCTCCGCCACGCGAACGCCGTCCGGATCCTTCAGCGCGACGATGTCTGCGAGCGCTCGCGCTCCGGAAAAGGCGGCGGAGCCCATCATGCCCGGCGCGAAGCGGGACCCTTCCTCGTTGGTCCAGGCCACCAGCTCGACCGAGCGACGGGGCCGGATGCCGGCCTCGACCATGGCCTCCAGCGCTTCCAGCGCGGCGAGCACGCCGAAGGCGCCGTCGAAACGGCCGCCGGTCGGCTGGCTGTCGATATGCGATCCGATCAATACCGGCGGCAGTTCCGGCTCACGGCCGGGCAGGCGCAGGAACAAATTGGCGATCGGATCGACCGCCGGCTCGAGCCCGATCTCGCGCCCCCAGCGCACCAGCTCGGCGCGCGCCGCGATGTCCTCGGCCGACAGCGCCTGCCGGTTGACGCCGGTCTCGCCGAAAGCGCCATGGTGGGCGAGCGCCATGTGGCGCGACCAGAGGCGATCCCGGCTGACATGCGCGTCGAGACGCTGGATGGGGGCGGCGAGCTCGGTCATTTGGTGCGCATGATCTGGGTTGGATCGGCGCGCGCGTCGCGCGGGGCCCAGGCGCCGGCCTCGACCATGGCGAGAAACTCGGCCAGCGCCGCGTTGAAGGCGGCCGGTTCCTCGAGGTTCAGCGTATGGCCAGACTTGGGCAGGACGAGCAGGCCGCAGGCCGGGATCGTCCGCTTCAGGAAGATGCCGGGCTGCAGGCAGTGATCATCCTCGTCGCCGACCATGACCAGCGTCGGGACCTGCATCTGCCGGAAGCGTTCTTCCAGTGCGTAGAGCGAGGGACGGCGGCTCTGGACGCCGCGCATCGTGTTGGCAGCGCCTTCTGCCGAGTGCTCGCCAAGCCGGTCGCGGAACTCGCTCCAGCCGCGCGGGTCCTTGTTCTGGAACTGCACGCGCGACGCGCCGGCGGCGTAGATCTCGGAGAAGGCGCGGCTGCCCTGCGAGAGGAAGTTCTGCGCGACATTCTCCGATACGCCGCGGAAATACGCCTCGTGCTCCTGCTCCGCGCCATAGCCGGTGCCGGCGGCCGTGACCGACAGGGCGCGGGCGCCATGGTCGAGACCGAAATGCAGCGCGGCGAAGCCCCCCATGGAAAGGCCGACGACATGGGCCTTGTCGATGCCGAGACCGGTCAGGACGTCGGCGATGTCCTGCGCGGCGCGGGCCTGCGAGTACGATTCCAGATCCGTCGGCACATCGGACGGCGGATAGCCGCGCGCGGCGAAGGTGATGCAGCGATGGCGCCGGGCGAAGAACCGCATTTGCGGTTCCCAGCTGCGGTGATCGCCGCCGAACTCGTGGACGAAGATCAGCGGCGTGCCGCTGCCGGCCTCTTCCGCATGCAGCTGGACGCCGTCGCTGGCGGTGATGAAGGGCATGGTCCGGCTCCGCTCAGAACAGCTCGATCGGCATGTTCATGCCGCGCGCCTCTTCGACGGCCTGCGGCAGGAACTGGCAGAATTCGTCGACCCATTCTTCCGGCACGGTGACGCTGACCTTCACGAACCGGTCGCCGAACGCCTTGGTGTGGTAGCTGCCGTGGCGGATCTGGATGTTGTGACGGTCGAGCGCCGCGACGATCGCCTCCGGCCGGATGCCGGCCTTGTCGCATTCGATGATCAGGAAGTTGCCGTTCGAGGGATAGACCGGCACGTGCAGGCCGGGGATCGCCTCGGCGGCTTCCTTGACGCGCTGCTGGTTGCGGCGCTGCGAGGCGAGCACGTTGGCGAACCACTCCTTCTTCACCTTGAGCCCGGCGATGGCGCCGCGCTGGGCCAGGATGCTGGAGCCGAGATTGTTCGGAGGCGCTGCCGCGAGCTTCGCCGCGACTTCCGGATGCGCAATCAGCGCGCCGACGCGCAGGCCGGCGAAGCCCAGCCATTTCGAGAAGCTCCACACGGTGATGGTGCGCTCGGGATAGTGCTTGGCCGCGAGATGATGCTCATAGGCGAAGTCGCGATAGGTGCTGTCGTGGATCAGATAGGCGCCGGCCTCGCGGGCGATCGCCGCGATCGCCTCGATCTCCTCCGCCGTGCAGCAGGTGCCGAGCGGATTGTTGGGATCGACGATGTAGATGACCTTGGTCCGCTCGGTCACGGCGGCGCGCAGCCGTTCCGGCGCCAGCCGGTAGCCATGCTCCTCGCCATAGATCGGGATCTGGATGACGTCGGCGCCGGCGGCCCTGGCGAAGGCCATCGGCCAGGCCCAGGTCGGGTCGGTGGTGACGAATTCGTCACCGGGGCCGCAGAGCGTCCTGACCAGGTGGTAGAGGCCCGAGACCGCGCCATCCGTGACGATCGGCGACAGGCCCTCAAGGCCGAGATCGTCGAGGATCAGCTGGCGCAGTTCCTCGAGGCCGGCCGGCGGCGCATAGGCGTGGAACTGGTCGTTCTCGATGCAGTCGACCATCGCCCGGCGCACATCCGGATGGGCGGGATAGTGGTTGGTGTTCTGGCCCATCCACCGGAGATCGGGATTGGCGACCAGGCGATCGAAGTGCTCGTTGCGCCGTTCGAAGGGCTGCATGGGGAATGGCCTCCTGTGATCCGGCGCGGTCAGATGATCGACCGACGGGAGGCGATGCCGCCGTCGATGGTGACGATGGTGCCGGTGATGTAGCCGGCCCGGACCGAGGACAGGAAGACGATCAGGTCCGCCACTTCCTCGGGCGTCGCCGGGCGCTTGCCCGGATATTTGTCGTTCAGCTCTTCCCAGCGGCTGTCGTCGCCGTACCAGTCGGTTGCCCGGCGCTTCATCATCTTGATCATGCGGTCGGTGGCGACGGGGCCGGGATTGACGCCGACGACACGGACGCCGTGGTCGAGGCTGACGCCGCCCAGCGCGCGGGTGAACGCCATCAGGCTGGCGTTGCCGGAGGCGCCGGCGATGTAGTTGGCGTCCCAGTTCTCGCCGGAATTGCCGATGTCGTTGACGATGACGCCGCTGCCGCGGGCCTGCATGCGCGGATAGAGCAGGCGGGTCAGATAGATGTAGCCATGGACCTTGAGGTCCCAGCCCTTGCGCCAGGCGGTGTCCGAAACCGACACGATGTCGCCGGCGGGAATATCGCCCGCATTGTTGACGAGGATGTCGACATCGGCGCAGGCCGCGCCAAGCTTGTCGAGGACGGCCGTGTCCGAGAGATCGCCGGCATGGACCTGAACGTCGACGCCGAACTCGCCCATGATGCTGTCGCGGTTGGCTTCCAGCTCAGGCTTCGAGCGCGCCGCCAGATGCAGCGAGCATCCTTCGGCGGCGAAGGCGCGCGCCGTCGACAGGCCGATGCCCTTGGAAGCGCCCGTGATCAGGACGCTCTTTCCCTCTAGTTCAAGCTTCATAAACTGATCCACCCTTCGTCGAACATGGTGCGCGAGGAATGGATCCTGGATGTCGTCGAGTGCAGGCGTGCACCAGCGGAGATCGCCGCCCGTGGCGACGAAATCAAAACCAAATCAACGACGTAAGTCTGTCCGTTCCCCGCAAATTATCCGTTTTGTATGCTTTATCGGATTATTGCATGCAATGACGTTAGCATTGTATGGAATGGACGCAACCAGTTTTTTGAGAAGCCCAGATTGCCGATGGACGTCCGTTTCAGCCTCGCCTTTCCGATCCATCCGCCGCCGGGTCGCGGCTCAGCCCTGTATCAATTACGCCAATCGGACCCGCGCCGCCGGACGCCCGCGGCGCGGGCCCGGCATCTTGACAAGCGCCGGCGCCTCGGGCCGGATTTCGCGTCGGGCAGGCCAAGGAGCGCGAGGCTCTCCTGGTTCGCCGCGCCCTCGAACCCGGGTTCATCCACGTGACGTCTCCGCTTCCATTGCCTGCCTCCCGCACGCGAGCGGAGAGCTTGCGCCTTCAGCTTGAGGAAGAGATCCTGACGGGGCGGCTGCGCCCGGGCGAGAAGCTCGACGAAACGCAGATCGCGGCGCGGTTCGGGCTGTCCCGCACGCCGGTGCGGGAGGCGTTCCAGGCGCTCGCCTCGGCCAATCTGGTCGAGCTTCGACCGCATCAGGGCGCCTATGTCGCAGCCTTGTCGCTGAAGGCGCTGATCGAGATGTTCGAGGTGATGGCGATCCTCGAATCGTCCTGCGCCGCCCTCGCGGCGCGGCGGCACACGCTGGAGGACCGGCAGCGGATCGCGGACTGGCAGGCGCGCTGCGAGGATCCCGTCAACAATGACGACCCACGCGCCTTCTATGACGCCAATGGCGGCCTGCACGACGCGATCTATCGCGCCAGCCACAATGAATTCCTGATCGCTCAGACGACCAGCCTGCGGCAGCGTCTGGACGCCTATCGCCACCGCGTGACCTATCATCCCGGCCTGATCGGCAAATCGAACCGGGAACACCGCGAGATCGTTGACGCGATTTTCAGCATGGATGAGGCGGAAGCGGGCAGGGCGATGCGGCAGCATCTCGTGACGCTCCGCGATGACATCACCGCCATGTTCGAGACCGGCGCTTAGGCGCCTCGATAGGCCGGCGCGGAAGCTGAGCTCCGCGCCGGTTCGCAAGGATCGGGCCGTGTCCGGGGCCGGTTCCGACTACCAGTCGGCGCCGGTGCGGATCGCCTGGGCTTCCTCGGCCGCCTTCATCTGCGCCTGCGTGAACTGCATGGCGTGGCGGCAGAGATCGGTCGAATCCGTCCAGAGATTGCGCCAGATGCCGAGAATGCCGGAAAGCGGCTCGCCGGCGACGGCGGAGGAGAAGGATTCGAAGCAGATCGGGCCTTGGTAGTTGGCCTTGACCAGGCCGCGGAAGATCTTCGTGAAGTCGATCGAGCCGGTGCCGAGATAGCCGCGGTGCGATTCACCGGTGTGGAAGTAGCCGAGATAGTCGCCGGTCTCGATGATGGCGCGCTCGGCGTCGGCTTCCTCGATGTTCATGTGGTAGCAGTCGAGGTGCACCTTCACGTTCGGCATGCCGACGCGCTTGCAGAGCTCGACGCCCTGGGCGGCCGTGTTGATGACGTTTGTCTCGTAGCGGTTCACCACCTCAAGGCCGAGCGTGATGTTGCTCTTGGCGGCTTCCTCCGCCACCCGCCGCAGCACCTCGACGGCGCCGGCGACGCCGTCGGGCGTGGCTGGCGTAAAGTATTTCTGGAAGCCGGAATAGAGGATGCCGGTGATGTGGGTGCCGCCGAGGTCGCGCGTCGTCGAGACCACCTTCATCAGCTGCGCCTCGCCGCGCGCCTTCTTGTCGGCGTCGCCCGAGGAGATGTCGCAGCTGTCGTCGAGGCCGAGCGACGTCGTGATGCCGATGCCGTGCTTTTCCAGCGCCTTCACCGTGAAGGGGATGTCGATCCGCGACGGATCGAGGGCCGGAGCCTCGATGTAGTCGTAGCCGAGCGACGCGGTGCTGGCGATGGCGCGCTCCGCCTCGCCATGGCTCCAGCCGCCGACCCAGACCTGCGCGTGGACGCCGAGCTTGTTCTTCATGGTCATTCCTCCCTCGTTTCCAATCCAATGGGGCCGTCGGCCCCGATGAACCCTGTCCTAGATTGCCGGGGGCGCCGTCGAAGCGCGCTGATGCAGCTCGCAGCGCAGCGCGACATGGACGGGACGGCTGTCCTCGCCCTCGATCCGCGCCTTGAGGCGCTCCCAGATCTTCGCGCCGATCTCCTCCACCGGCTGGCGGATCGCGGTCAGCGGCGTCGCCCGCGCCCGCATCCAGGCATAGTCGTCGAAGCCGATCAGCGAGATCTGGTGCGGGATGGCGATGTTGCGCTCGGCGAGCGCCGCGAGGGCGCCCAGCGTGGTGAAGTTCGTCAGCGCCAGGATGGCGGTCGGGTGCGGGTGGGCATCGAGCCAGCCGCCGATCCGCGTCGCGGCCAGGGCGGCGTCGCCGCCGGCCTCGATCACCGGCGCCGGCGGCAGGCCGTGCTGGTCGAGCACCGTGTTGGCGCCCGTGCAGCGCGCGCGCATGTTGGCGAGGCGAAGCTCCGAGGCGGCGATCAGGATGGCGCGATGGCTGTTCTCGACGAGATGGCGCATGCCGATGGCGCCGGCGTCGAAATTGTCGACCGACACCGTGTCGGCGGTCGGATCCTGCGTGATGCGGTCGGCGATGACATAGGGAACGCGGGCCCGCTCGATCAGCGCGCGGGGGGCAAAGGAATCCGAGCAGGGGACGACCACCAGCCCGGCCGGTCGCCAGGCGAGGATCGCGGCGAGGCGGGATTGCTCCGTCGCGTCCGAGCCGTTGGAGCTGGCGACGATGATCTCGTAGCCCTGGTCGCGCAGGCAGGCTTCGATCGCCGAGACCAGCGAGGTGAAGAACGGGTTGTCGAGATCGGGCACCAGAACCGCGATGATCCGCGCCTTGCCGGTCCTGAGCAGGGCGGCGGCGCGGTCTGCCTGGTAGCCGAGCGCCTCGACGGCTTCGCGCACCCGCTCCGCCAGCGCCGCGTTGACCGGCCGGCTGCCATTCAGGACGTTCGAGACGGTGCCGGGCGAGACGCCGGCGCGCTCGGCGACGTCGCGGATGGAAGCGGGCTTCTTGGGCACGGATCACGCCTGCTGAGGATGGATAAATCGATTTACGTAAATCGTTTTATCTCGTTGATTTCATCCTAGCAAGGTCGCGCTCGTTCGGCGCAGGGTCACTCGCCGGTCAGGTCGAGGCTCGCCGCCCGCTCGCGCAATTGCGCGAGCAGGGCCAGCCGACGTTCTTGCGGCGTATCGACCGGCAGGACGAAGCAGAGCGTCAGCGGGACGCCGCCGCGCGCATCCCGGATCGGCGCGGCGAGACACCAGGTGAAGCGGTCGGCCAGGCCGGCGCTTTCGCTGTAGCCCTGCCGGCGCGCCAGCGCGATATCGGCGAGGAATTCATCCTGCGGAATGACGCGACCGTCCGGCAGGCGGTAATCCTCGGCCGGCACGAAGGCGCGCACCGCCGCGTCGCTCATATGCGTCAGCAGCAAGCGGCCCGACGCGGTCCACGGAATTGGCACCTCGACGCCGACCTGGCTCGAAATCCGGAACGGGCCGGTCGAATCGCGGCAGTCGAGCACGACATATTTGTTGCCGCGCAGCGCGCAGAGCTGGGCCGTCTCGCCCGTCTCGGCGGCGAGCCGGTCGAGCGCCTCGACGATGCGCGGGTAGTGGGCGTTGTGATGGCTGTAGGCCCAGCCGAACAGATGCATGGCGCGGCCGAAATAGACATGGCCGTCGCCGCCCACCGTCTCCAGCATGTCCGCCTCGAGCAGGCGGTTGACGATCTCGTAGGTGGTCGAGCGCGGCGCGCCGATCAGGCGGGCGATGTCGCCGACCCGCATCGGCGCGCGCTGGCGGAGCAAGGCCTCCAGCAGAATGATCACCCGGTCGATGCCGCGCTTGCGCTCGCCCCCTGTCGATGCCGCAGCCTCTTGCCGCGTTTCGTTGAGATGCGCCGTTTCCCTCATGTCAGGCCTGCTCGTTCATGTATCGGGTTGGCGTCTGCAAGACGCTTGAAAGATTCGAGGACTGGGTCTAGCTTCGTCTTTGTCCGATATATAAGCAAGGTGTACAGTATATCGGACAAGCATGGGGCCCGGGCGGAGAATCTGGGGCACTTGGCAGGGGAATGCGGCGTCGTCGGCGGCGCTGTACTGACATGTCCTGTTTTCAGCGCATCGCGGCATAACCTTTCAGGGGAACGTGATGAAGAAGACCTCTCTCTTTGCATCCGCAAGCTTGCTGGGACTCGGCCTCGTCATGAGCGCGGCGGGCATTTCCCAGGCCGATGCCGCCGCCAATTGCATCAAGGGCGACCGCAAGGCCCCCTATACGCTGGGCTGGGCCAACATCTATTCCGTGCCGACCTGGATGAAGCAGACGCAGGGCACGATCGAGGCCGAGGTCGAGCAGCTGAAGAAGGAAGGGCTGGTCGACAAGCTCGTCGTCACCGACGCGCAGGGCGATTCCAACGTCCAGATCCAGCAGATCCAGTCGATGATCGACGCCGATGTCGACGCGATCATCCTGATCGCCGGCTCGTCGACGGCGCCGGCGCGCGTGCTGGCCGATGCCTGCGCCAAGGGCATCGCCATCATCAATTTCGACAGCCTGGTCGACAGCAACGACGTCACCGCCAAGGTCAACACCGACTCGGCCCAGTGGGGCGAGCAGGCGACCAAGTTCATGATCGACGCGCTCGGCGGCAAGGGCAAGATCCTGATCCTGAACGGCCCGGCCGGCGTCTCGGTCAGCGACGATCGCCGCGCCGGCGGCGAGGCTCTGCTGAAGGCCAATCCGGACATCCAGATCCTGGCCGAGACCAACACCGCCTACAACGTCGCCCCGGCGCAGGAGGCCGTCACCAGCCTGCTCTTCGCCAATCCCGAGATCGACGGCATCCTCTCCTTCGGTGGCGCGCTGTCGGCCGGCGCCGTTCTGGCGCTCGACAAGCAGGGCCGCGAGCAGGTGCCGATCACCGGCGAGAACGCCCGCCAGTTCCTCGAGCTCTGGAAGGAAAAGGGCCTGAAGAGCTGGGCGACGATGCAGCCGAACTGGCTCGGCGCGTTCGCGGCCTATACGGCGGTGCAGGCGCTGGAAGGCAAGGACGTGCCGGCCTTCGTCAAGGTGCCGCTGCCGATCATCGACAACTCCAACATCGACGAGTACCTGGCCCGCGCCAAGGATTTCCCGGCCGACGGCTATATCTACTCGCCGTATGACCGCGAACTCTTCGCCAAGCTCCTGGCGCAGCAGTAAGTCGGCGTTGTCGTGACGATGTCCGCCCCCATTCTCGCCGCGCGCGGGGTGTCGAAGGGCTTCTTCGGCAATCCGGTGCTGCGGTCCGTCTCCATCGAACTGATGCCGGGGCGCGTGCATGCGCTTCTCGGCGAGAACGGGGCGGGCAAGTCCACCCTCATCAACCTGCTGTCCGGCGCCTTGCGTCCGGACAGCGGCACCATCGAGATCGACGGCCAGGCCGTCGGCCACCACAGCCCTTCCGAGGCGCGGCGCGCGGGCATTGCCGTCGTGCAGCAGGAACTGAGCCTGACCAGTTCGCTGTCGATCGCCGAGAATATCGGCCTCGGCGCCTATCCGCGCCGGCACGGCCTCGTCGACTATGGCGCGCTCGCCGCGCGCGCCGGGGCCGCCTGTGATCTGGTCGGCCTGCACGAGCCGCTGGCGACGCCGGTCGGCGATCTGTCGCTCGGCCGGCGGCAGATGGTCGAGATCGCCAAGGCGCTCTATCGCAAGCCCCGCGTGCTGATCCTCGACGAGCCGACCTCTTCGCTGTCGGCGACCGAGACGCGTATCCTGACCGGCCTGCTGGAGCGGCTGCGCGCCGAGGGCGTCGCCATCCTCTACATCTCGCACCGGCTCGAGGAGGTGATGCGGCTGTGCCAGCACGTCACCGTGCTGAAGGACGGCACCTGCACCGCCGACCGTTCGCTCGAGGGCGTCAACGCCGCCGGCCTTGTCCGCCTGATGGTCGGGCGCGATCCCGGTGACCTGTTCCCGCACTGGACCAGCACGCGCACGGCCGACACGGCGATCGCGATATCCGGCTTCTCGGCCGGCGCGATGCAGGATGTCGCGCTCGACATCAAGGCCGGCGAGGTGCTCGGCATCGGCGGGCTGGTCGGGCAGGGACAGGAAGACCTGCTGCTCGGGCTCTATGGCGCGATCCCCGCCAAGGTGGCTTCGGCGACGGTGAACGGCGCGCCGGGCCTGCCGGCCAACGTGCCCGACGCCAACCGGCGCGGGCTCGCCTATGTGCCGGCCGACCGCAAGCGCGAAGGCCTGCACCTGATCCATCCGATCATCACCAATCTGATGCTGCCGGCCTTTGCCCGCATGCCGGCGTTGAAGCTGCGCAGCCGTTCGGCCGAGCGCGAGACCGCGATGCGGCTTGCCACGCAATTCGCCATCAAGGGCGATCTCGGCCGTGCCGCCCAGGCGCTCTCGGGCGGCAACCAGCAGAAGGTCGCGCTGGCGAAGTGGATGCCGCACGATCCGTCGGTGCTGCTCCTGAACGACCCGACGCGCGGCGTCGACGTCGAGACCAAGCGCGAGATTTACAACATGCTGAGCGGCTTCGCGGCTTCGGGCAAGGCGGTGATCCTGCTCAGCTCGGATACGCCGGAACTCGTGCATCTCTGCGATCGCGTCGCCGTCGTGCGCGAGGGGAAGATCGCCACTGTCCTCGATCATGGCGAACTGAGCGAGGAGGCGATCGTCGCCGCCGCCATGGGCGCGGAACGCGAAAGGGAAGCTGCATGAGCGATACGTCACTGGCTTCCCAGAGCGGGACCGCGCTCTATCTCGCCATCCAGCGCAAGCGCAACATCGGCGTGCGCAGCCTGTTCCTGGTCGTGCTCGCCTTCCTCGTCGCCTATGGCGTCCTCTTCCCGGGCCTGTTCACCGCGACGGGCTTCGCCAAGTTCACCCAGAGCTGGTTCCCGCTCGCGCTGGTCGCCATGGCGCAGGCGATCCTGATGCTGACCGGCGGTATCAGCCTTGCCATCGGCGCGCTGGTCAGCCTCGGCGCGGTTGTTGCCGCCACTACCATGACGGGCCCGCTCGGCGTCACCGGCGGCACGCTACTCGTCTGTGTCGTCGGCCTCGGCATCGGCGCGGCGACCGGGCTGATCGTCGTCAAGCTGCGCCTGCCGGCGATCGTCGTGACCTTGGCAGGCTCGTTCATCATCGCCGGTGCTGCGCTGCTCGTGCTGCCACGTCCGGGCGGCGCCATTCCCGACTGGCTCTCCAACTCGCTCGCCGGCAACACGCCGGCCGCCTTCGGCGTCCTCGTCGTCATCGTGCTCGCCTGGAAGCTCTATCTGGCGACGCCGCTTGGCCTCAGCCTCTATGCCGCCGGCGAGCATCCGGTCGGCGCCTATCGTTCCGGCGTTCCGGTCGACGCGGCGCGCATCGCGGCCTACGCGATCAGCGGGCTGCTCTGCACCGGCGCCGGCCTGTTCGTGGCGGCGCAGACCGGCTCCGGCGATCCGATCATCGGCAATTCCTTCACGCTGAACTCGATCGCCGCGGCCGTGCTCGGCGGCATCGGCTTCCTCGGAGGGCAGGGCACCATGCGCGGCGCGCTCGCCGGCAGCCTGCTGCTCAGCCTGATGATCTCGGTCATGTTCTTCCTCGGCTTCACGCCTGTCGCGCAATATGTCGCCCAGGGCCTGATCATCATCGGCGCCGTCGCGCTTCCCCAGTTCCGCATGAGGGCGAAATGAGCATCAGCGACGCCGGAATCCTGTCCAGGTCCCGCATCCGGACCATCGTCACCAGTCGTCCCTTCCTGACCTTCGCCATCGTGGCGCTGGTCTGGATCGTGGCGAGCTTCGTCTCGCGCGGCTTCGGCGCCTATGGGCATCTGCGCTATCTGGTCGAGCTCGCCGCCGTGATCGGCATCGTCGCGGCGGGCCAGACCTTCGTCGTCATCGCCGGCGGCATCGACCTCTCGGTCGCGGCGATCGTCACGGTTGCCGCCGTCGGCCTGCCGCTGTTCGCGATAGACGCCGACCCGACCGGACTGACCCCGATCCTCGCGGTGCTCGCCATGACGACGGTGATCGGTCTCGTCAACGGGCTCGGCGTGGCGTTGCTCCGCGTGCATCCGATGATCATGACGCTCGCCATGGCGACCTTCCTGCAGGGCCTTTTGATCATCATCGCCGGCGGCAGCGCCGTCACCGCCTCCAATCCGCTGGTCAGCTGGGTCGGCAATGCCAGGCCGTTCGGGGTGCCGGCCGGCATCCTGGTCTGGGTCGTGGTTTCGGTCGTCGTGCTGGTGGTGATGCACGCGACGCCGTTCGGCGCGCGGCTGTTCGCCATGGGCGCGGGGCCGCTTGCCGCCAAGCTTTCCGGCGTACCGATCGCGACGACGACGATGGCCGTCTACGGCATCAGCGGCTTCATGGCCGGCCTCGCAGGCATCATCGTGCTCGGCATGAACGGCCAGGGCTATGTCGGCATCGGCGACCCGTACCTGCTCGCCTCGATCGCCGCCGTCGTGCTCGGCGGAACCTCGATCCTCGGCGGTCTCGGCACCTATGCCGGCTCGATCCCGGGTGCCATCCTGCTCGTCACGATCACCGCGCTGATCACGGTGGTGAACGCCTCGCCCGGCTGGCGCAGCATCCTGTTCGGAACGCTGATCCTGGTCTTGTTGCTTCTCTCGGGTCGCGAGGCGGCGCGCCGCTGACGGCGCGCCGGTCCTTCGTCAGAGCAGCAGCTTGCGGAGCATCGCGTCGCAGCGGTCGAGCTGCTCGATCGCGACGTATTCGTCCGGCTTGTGCGCCATGTCGATCGAACCGGGGCCGCAGACCACCGTCGGCACGCCGAGGTCGCGCTGGAACAGCCCGGCCTCGGTGCCATAGGCGACCTTGCCGTGGCCGTTATGGCCGACGACGCCCTTCAGGCGCGTCACCAGCGGATGCGACGGGTCGATGGCCAGCGCCGGGTAGTCGTAGAACTGCTCGAAGGTGATGTTCGCCTGTGGGGCGCGGCTGCGCATCTCCGGCAGCAGCTTGGTCTCGGCGAAATCGCGGATCCGATCGATGACCGTGTCGGGATCGACCTCGATCAGATTGCGGTATTCGAAGGTGAAAGAGCACGCGTTCGGCACGATGTTGACGGCGGTGCCGCCCGAGATCAGGCCGGTCGAGATCGTGGTGTGGACGACGTCATATTCGTCGTCGCGCGGACCAATCGCCAGCTCGCCGGCGAGATCGCGGATATAGACGATCAGCTCGGCCGCGTACTCGATCGCGTTGACGGCGCGCGGCGCCAGGCTCGAATGCGCTTCCTGCCCGGTCACGTGGCAGCGATAGCCGCGGCCGCCCTTGTGGCCGACGACGACCTGCATGCTGGTCGGCTCGCCGACCAGGCAGGCCGCCGGCTTCTCGCCGCGCGCGGAAAGGGCGGCGATCATCCCGCGCACGCCGGTGCAGCCGACTTCCTCGTCATAGGAAAGGGCGATGTGGACGGGGCGTTCCAGCTTCGCCGCGACGAGCTCCGGCACGATCGCCAGCGCGGCGGCGTCGAAGCCCTTCATGTCGCAGGCGCCGCGGCCGTAGAGGCGGCCGTCGCGTTCGGTGAGCGTGAAGGGATCGCTCGACCAGGCCTGGCCCTCGACGGGGACGCAGTCGGTGTGGCCGGACAGGATGATGCCGCCGGGACCGGCCGGGCCGATGGTCGCCCACAGGCTGGCCTTGGTGCCATCCTCCGACGGAAAGATCTCGGCCGTCACGCCATGGCCGGCGAGATAGGCGCGGACATGCTCGATCAAAGCGAGATTGGAGCGGGCGCTGGTGGTGTCGAAGCCGACGAGATCGGCGAGGATCTCGCGGGTGGTCTGGGTCTTGGTCATGCTCTTCACTATTCAGGCTGCATCCAGGCGATCACGCGCCGCCGCTGCCGCCGGGCCGGTAGGGCGGCGGCGTCAGCAGCATGGCAGTGACGGGCGCGGGGATGCCGCCGATCGGATCCTCGCGCGACGGCATGCCGTCGATGAAGGGCAGCAGCTGGTGCTTGGCGACCTCGAAGACGCGGCGGAGTTCGGCGACGGGGTTGCGGTGCTCGTCGACGCGGATGTCGAGCCAGGCGAAGGATTCCTTCTTGAACACCTTGAGCGCCGCCGACTGCTTGCCGCGCTTGTCGCCGCCGGCCGCCTGGCCGGCCTCGAGCACCAGCATCAGCCGTTCGTGCAGGTCGAAATCGGCGCTGCGGGCGGCAGCCTCGGCCATGGCGTCTATCGTCGCCGCGCCGACCAGCATGTTGCCCTGCACGGTGAAGCCGTCGCCCTCGATGTGGCCGGCCCAGTCGACGCAGTCGCTGCCGGTGTGGGCGGCGGTGCGGCCCTGGTTGTCGACGATGCCGAGCTGGCGCACCGACTGGCCGGGATCCTCGGCGATCAGCTTGGCGAGCGCTTCCGGCGCCGACATGCCCTTGCGCAGCAGTTCCAGCCCATCGATGCCGAGATAGGGATTGACCCAGGACTGGGTGGCGATCGCGCCGACGCCGGCATCGGCGAAGATGCAGATGCCGCCGACCGCCGGCACCGCGGTCGAGACGGCGACGCCGAGCATGCCGGTGCGCGGGCAGCGGGCGGAGATGGAGAAGGTGTTCAGCTCGATCATGATCCGGATTCCAGTTCAACGGGCGCGCGGAAGCGGCGGAAGGGGTCGGGCACGGCGTCGATCAGCGCCCGTGTATAGTCGCTTTCGGGAGAGTTGAAGACGCGCTCGGCCGTGCCGATCTCGATCAGCTTGCCATGCCGCATCACGGCGACGCGGTCGCTGACCTCGCGGATCACCGCGAGGTTGTGGCTGACGAAGACCGAGGTCAGGCCGAGCTCGTCCTTGATCTCGCGGAAGAGCTTCAGGACCTGCGCCTGCACGGAGACGTCGAGCGCCGAGGTCGGCTCGTCGGCGAGCACCACGGCGGGGCGCATGATGACGGCCCGCGCGATGGCGACGCGCTGGCGCTGGCCGCCGGAAAGCTGATGCGGGAAGCGCGAGACGGTCGCGGCCGGCAGCCCGACGCGCTCCAGCGTCTCGCCGATCAGCTTTGCACGCGAGGCGCGGTCGCCGATGCCGTGCACCTCGAGCGGCGCCGAGAGGATCGTGCCGATGCTCTGGCGCGGGTTGAACGACGAGGCGGGGTCCTGGAACACGGCCTGCATCTGCCGGCGGACGGCTTTGAGGTCGCGCCCATGGGCGGCCCAGACGTCGCCGCCGTCCAGCGTGATCGTGCCGGCGCTCGGTCGCATCAGGCGCAGGATCATCCGGAGCAGGGTCGACTTGCCGGAGCCCGATTCGCCGACGATGCCGAGCGTCTCGCCGCGCGCGACCGACAGGGTCACGTCGTCGACCGCGTTGACGCCGCGCACGAAGGATTTCGTCACGCCGGCAACCTGGATCACCGTGTCGTTCATGACGCCACCTTCGGGAACAGAGTCGGCGTCGCGGCCAGCAGCATGCGGGTGTAATCCTCGCGCGGTTCCGTGAAGATGCGCTCGACCGAGCCCTGCTCGACCACCTTGCCGCGATACATCACATAGACCCAGTCGCAGAGTTCCGCGACGACGCCGAGATCGTGGGTGATGAACAGGATCGACGTCTTCTCGCGGTCGCGGATCTCCTTGAGCAGCTTCAGCACCTGCGCCTGCACCGTGACGTCGAGCGCCGTGGTCGGCTCGTCGGCGATGATCAGTTCCGGCTCGAGCGCGAGGCCCATGGCAATCATGGCGCGCTGCTGCATGCCGCCGGAAAAGCCGTGCGGATAGTCGGCGACGCGGCGCTCCGGCTCGCGCACATGCACGGCCCGGAGTAGATCCACGGCGCGGGATATGGCGGTCTTGAAGGAGAGGTTCCGGTGCAGCACCAAGGGTTCGCCGACCTGGCGGCCGATCCGCATGGTCGGGTTCAACGCCCGCATGGCGTCCTGCGGGATGAACGACAGCCGGTCGCCACGAAGCTTGCGCATCTCGGCCGGCGAAAGGTCGAGGATGCGGCGCTGGCCGAGCTCGATCGAGCCGGAAACGATGGCGCGCTTCGGCAGCATGCGCAGCGTCGAGAGCGCCGTCATCGTCTTGCCGGAGCCGGATTCGCCGATGACGCCGACGATCTCGCCGGGCCAGACATCGAGCGATACGCCGTCGACCGCCCGGAACGAGCCGCTACGCTTCGGGAAATCGACCGTCAGGTCGCGGATCGAAAGGGTGGGGCGCCCGTCTTCGACGGCGCGGGAGCGGATGTCCATGTCGGTCACTCCCTCATATGCGGATCGGTGACGTCGCGCAGGCCGTCGCCGAGCAGGTTGAAGCCGAGCACGCAGATGAACATCGCCATGCCGGGGACGATCGAGAGCCAGGGCGCCTGGGCCATGAAGCCGCGGCCCGTGCTCAGCATGTTGCCCCAGGAGGGATCCGGCGGCTGCGCGCCGAGGCCGAGGAAGGAGAGGGCGGATTCAAGCAGCACCGCATAGGCGAAGGCGACGGCCGCCTCGACCATCAGCGGCGCCATGATGTTGGGCAGGATCTCGCGGAAGATGATGCGCGCGTCGCTCATGCCGATCGAACGCGCCGCCTCGATATATTGCTGGCGCAGCACGGCCTGCGTCGAGGCGCGGGCGAGCCGCGAGAAGCCGGGGATGAAGACGATGCCGATCGCGATCATCGCGTTCAGCACGCTGGTGCCGAGGCTCGCCATCAGCACGACGGCGAGCAGGATGGCCGGGAACGAGAACAGGAGGTCCATCGCCCGCATCAGCACCTGCTCGACGATGCCGCCGAAATAGGCGGCCGTCATGCCGATCAGCGTGCCGCCGACGAGGCCGACGCTGACGGCGAGCAGCGCTACCTGCATCGAAACGCGCGCGGCGTAGATGGCGCGCGAGAGCACGTCGCGGCCGAGCTCGTCGGTGCCGAGCCAGTGCGCGGCGCTCGGCCCCTGCAGCATCTGCGTGACGTCGAGCTCGAGCGGCGAATAGGGGGCGACCCACGGCGCGAAGATCGCCGCGAAGAGGATGACGCCGACGAAGAAGCCGCCGAGGAGAACCAGCCGCCAGCGGCGGAAATCGAAGCCTGCAGTCGCGGCCATCATGAATTCCTCGCCTTGACCTGGCGCGGGTCGAGCAGGCTGGCGATCAGGTCGACCAGCAGGTTCAGCGTCAGCACGAAGAGGGTGATGGCGAGCGCGCCCGCGAGCAGCACCGGATAGTCGCGGTTGATGATGCCGACCAGCACGAAGGAGCCGACGCCCGGCAGCAGGAAGATGTCCTCGATGACGACGACGCTGCCGAACAGGAAGCCGAACTCGACGGCGGCGACGTTCAGATAGGGAATGAAGGCGTTGCGCATCGAATGGCGGAACACGATCGTCCGGCTGTTGGCGCCCTTGGCCTCGGCCGTGCGGACATAGTCGGTCGACAGCACCTCGAGCATCGAGGCGCGCATGATGCGGATCAGCAGCGCCGACGAGACGATGCCGAGCGACAGTGCCGGCATGATCATCTGCTTCAAGTTCATCACCGGATTGACGGTGAAGGGCGTGAAGCCACCCGGCGGCAGCCAGCGCAGCGTCAGCGTGAAGACAAGGACCAGCAGCGTCGCCAGCCAGAAATTCGGGATCGCGCCGAGGATCGTCGCCAGGAAGGTGATGGAGCGGTCGGCACCCTTCTGGTGCCGGCGCGCCGCCCAGGCGCCGAGCGGGATGGCGATCAGGTTGGCGATGATGAAGGCGAAGATGGCCAGTTCCAGCGTGACCGGCAGCCGCTTCAAGAGCTCGGGGCCGACGGCGACTCCGTTCTGGAACGACGTGCCGAAATCGCCCCGCAGCGTCCGGCCGAGCCATTCGCCGTATTGGACGACGAGCGGACGGTCGAGGCCGTGCTGCGCCTCGAAGCGCTGGATGGCCTGGGCGGTGGCGTGGATGCCGAGCGCGGACTTGGCGGCGGAACCGGGCAGGACGTTGATCGTGACGAACAGCACGACGGACGCCGCGAACAAGGTCAGCACGAAGCCGGACAGCCTGGTCAGAACGAGCCTGATCATGGAGAGGGAGCGACCTGGAAAAGAGGAAGCCCGCCGTCGGATCGATTCCGGACGGCGGGCTCTGAAAGGATCAGGGAGCCAGCCAGGCGTCCTTGATGGTCTTCAGGAAGCCGGTGCGCATCGGCTTGTAGTTTTTCAGCTGATCGGTGTGCGCGGTCAGGATCCACGCATTGACCAGCGGCACGATCGGCATCTCTTCGAGCGACAATTCCTGCTGGCGCTTGTAGGAGGCCTTGCGGGCTTCCTCCGTCGTGCCCGACTTGGCCTCGTCGAGGATCGCCGTCATCGGGTCCGAACAGCTCTTCTGGACGTTGATGCCGGTGTTGCAGGAATAGTTGCTGGTGACGAAATCGTCCGGATCGGCGAGCGGGCTGACCCAGTACATCGCCGTCATGTCGAACTTGCTCGGACCCCAGACCTCATCCCAGTAGCGCGGGATTTCCATGGTCGTGATCTTGGCCTTGATGCCGACGGCGGCGAGGTTCGCCTGGATGATCGGCGCCATCGCGACCATGGCCGGGAAGGAGGAGGCCATGGTGAGCGAGGTCTCGAAGCCGTCCGGGAAGCCGGCCTCGGCGAGCAGCGCCTTGGCCTTCTCGGGATTGGCGGCCGGCGTGAATTCCTTCAGGTCGGCATAGGCCCAGTTCCACTCCGGAATGACGCCGCCGAGGATCGGCGTCGCCTGGCCGAAGAAGGTGCCGGCGGTGATCGCCTGGCGGTCGATCGCATGCGCGATGGCCTGGCGGACCTTCGGATTGTCGAGCGGCGCCGTCGTGTTGTTCGGCAGCAGCCAGTAGTAGCGCGAGCCTTCCAGCGTCTGGCCGACGAGGCCAGGCGTGGCCGAGATCGTCGCCCAGTCCTTGGCCGGGATCTCGTTCGAGAAGTTCACCGTGCCGGAGATCAGCGCGTTGGTCAGCGCCGTCACGTCGGCGATCAGATGCATCTCGATCGCGTCGAAATAGGGCTTGCCCTCTTCGTAGAAGTCCGCGTTGCGCTCGAAATTGACCATCGAGCGCGGCGTGTAGGACACGAACTTGAACGGGCCGCTGCCGACCGGCTGCGAGTTCAGGTCGTGGCCGCTCTCGACCAGCTTCTTCGGCACGATCGAGGAGCCCGGGAAGGCCATGTAGATCAGGAACGGGCCGGTCGGCTTCGAAAGGTTGAAGCGGACCGTGAGCGGATCGACGACGTCGATCGATTCGATCGTCTCGACCTGCGAGGCGTAGGAATAGCCGCTGTCGGGCGCGCGCAGGCGGTCGAAGGTGAACTTGACGTCCTCGGCGGTGACCGGGTCGCCATTGTGGAATTTGACGCCTTCGCGCAGCTTGAAGGTGTAGGTCTTGCCGTCTTCCGAGACCTCATAGCCGGTGGCGAGGTCGGGATAGGGCTTGGCGTCGGGATCGAGCGACATCAGCGTCGAATAGACCTGCTCGATCACCACATGCGACATGCCGCTCGGGCCGCGCGCCGGGTCGAAGCCGGCCGGGTCGGCCGAGAAGGCGAGCTTCAGCACGCCGCCGCGGACGGGCTCCTCGGCGAATGCCGGAGCCATGCCGAACGGCAGGCCGACGGCCATCACGGCAGCCGCCGCGACGCTGGCCTTCAGGATGAAACGACGGCTGACCGTCATGCGCCGATGAACTGTCATGATGGATCGATCTCCCCTGCAATCGAACGCTGTCCGCGCTGCGATGTGGCAGGCGCGGAGTGTCATCCGCGCCCCCTCGGCACGACTGACGGAAAAGTTGAATACACTTGAATGTCAGGAAAGTCATCACGCCGGTCAAGGGCAAATGCTGGTCATGCTCAGCCGAATTTCCGGGCATTCAGGCGCTGTTTTCGCGGCGGGGGTTGCGCTACAAGATCATTCAACAGCCGCCGAGAATGTAAGCTCTTTGATGCGTGATATGGACAAGGCCACGGATGCCGGCAGCGATGCGGATGCGCCATCGCTCGGGGCGCAGCTGCGCCATCTTCGCCGGCTCAAGGGATTGCGCCTGAAGGATCTTGCGCTCGAGCTGGGCTGCTCCGAAAGCATGCTCTCCAAGGTTGAGAACGATCGCGCCGACCCGTCGTTGCACCTGCTGCACCGTCTGGCGGAGGCGCTCGGCACGCCCGTGCAGGCCTTGTTCAGCGACACGGCCAAGGCGCCGCTCACCGTCTATCGCAATGGCGAGCGCCCGGTCCTCGCGCTCGAGCGCCGTGGCTCCGGCCCGCCGCTCGCGAGCTTCGAGCGGATGATCCCCTATGCCGAGGGTCGGACGCTCAACGCCAACGTGCATGTCGTGCCGCCGGGCGGCGGTTCGAACGGCGTCCTTCGCCATGTCGGCGAGGAGGTCGGCTACGTCATCGAGGGCACGATCGAGCTGGTCGTCGACGGCCATGCCGTCGTCATCGGCGCCGGCAGCTCGTTCTTCTTCCAGTCGTCGCTGCCGCACAGCTACAGCAATATCGGCACGGTGGTGGCCCGCATCGTCTGGGTCAACTCGCCGCCCTATTGAGGCGGCGGAAGAGCCTGCCGAAGATGTCCAAAATTTAACCGGGCGGACATCCGGAGCCTCCACGCGGGACCGGCGCGGCGGTCGGGCGTTCGCCGCGCCCTGCAACCTGCTGCAACGGCTTGGCAATTGCGGGCCGCGTCGGGCCGGCGCCGAGGCCGGACCGGCCGGGCCGTGCCGGCTCGGGGTCGCCTGTAACCTCGGCTCTGCGGTGCGGCGTTTGTCTTCCCGCGACCGTGCTCCAGTTGATTGAGCGGGTCGGAGGGATTCACGCCCCGGCGTGCGCACTCCGGCGAAACTGGAGGATGATCATGAACAGCAAATTCGCTCTCGCGACCGCAACGGCGATGACCTTCGCCGCCTTGACGGCGGGCGTCCCGGCGTCGGCCGCCAGCACGCACGGCCTAAGCTGCAAGGCCGGCACGCAGGCGACGCGGGTGATGGAGAAGGGCAAGCATGTCTGGCGGTGCGAGCCGACGGCCCACCACGCCACCCCGAAGCCGCATGAGACCATGGCGCCGCAGGGCTCTTCCTCGGGCGGCACGAGCTACTAGCTCCCGAGCCTCGAGGTCGCGCGCCAGGGGCGCGTGGCCCGTCCCGCGGCGATGCAAGGGCGGCCGAGTCATCCCGGCCGCCCTTCATCGTGTGTCAGGTGGCGCGGCCCTGATAGCGAGCAAGGCCCAGATCGTCCGACCGGATCGCCGTGCGCTTGCCGTCGACCAGGTCGGCAATCAGCCGGCCGGAGCCGCAGGCCATCGTCCAGCCCAGCGTGCCGTGGCCGGTGTTCAGAAAGAGGTTGTCGAAGCGGGTCGGGCCGATCACCGGCGTGCCGTCCGGCGTCATCGGGCGGAGACCGCACCAGAAGCTGGCCTGCGACTGGTCGCCGGCGCCGCCGAACAGATCCTCGACGGAATAGACCAGCGTCGCCTTGCGGGCGGGCGGCAGGTCGCGGTTGAAGCCGGCGATCTCCGCCATGCCGCCGACGCGGATGCGGTCGCCAAGCCGCGTGATGGCGATCTTGTAGGTCTCGTCCATGATCGTCGAAACGGGTGCGCGCGCCTCGTCGACGATCGGCACGGTGATCGAGTAGCCCTTGACCGGATAGACCGGCACGTCGAGGCCGAGCGGCTTCAGCAGCCGCGGCGTGAAGCTGCCCATGGCGGCAATGACGACGTCGCTCGCGATCTCTCCTGCCGAGGTCCGCACCGCCGCCACGCGCGTCCCCTCGGTGCGCAGGCCGAGGATGTCGGTGCCATAGCGGAAGGTGACGCCGAGCGCCTCCGCCAGCTTCGCCAGTGCATTGGTGAACTTGAAGCAGTCGCCGGTCTCGTCATGCGGCAGGCGCAGGCCGCCGACGATCTTGTCGCGGACATGGGCGAGGCCGGGCTCGGCGGCGACGCAGCCGGACGGGTCCAGCACCTCGAAGGGCACGCCGTCCCTCCTGAGCACGTCGACGTCCTTGCCGATGCCGTCGAGCTGCTTCTGCGTCCGGAACAATTGCAGCGTGCCCTGTTCGCGGCCGTCATAGGCGATGCCGGTCTCGGCCCGCAGCTCGATCAGGCATTCGCGCGAATATTCGGCGATCCGCACCATGCGGCTCTTGTTGGTGGCGTAGCGGGCCGAGGTGCAGTTGCCGAGCATCGCCATCACCCAGCGCCAGGTGTCGGCGTCGAGCATCGGCTGGATGATCAGCGGCGCATATTTCATGAACACCCACTTCGCCGCCTTCTGCGGGATGCCGGGTGCGGCCCAAGGCGAGGAATAGCCGGGTGAAATCTCGCCGGCATTGGCGAAGCTGGTCTCCAGCGCAGGACCGGGCTGGCGGTCGAGGACCGTCACTTCGTGCCCGGCCTTGGCCAGATAGTATGCGGACGTCACGCCGATGACGCCGGCGCCGAGAATGGTGATCTTCATGGTCGTCCCCGTCCGCGCTCGGCCCGTGCCGCCGCGCGTCGCCCAGATGTCTGCCTCCATCATATTGCGCCATCCTGCGAACGTTCGAGCTATTCGCGCAAGATCGTGCGATAGATGGCTCGATTTCGAAATTTCCTGCGCACGTTATGAAGGAAGCTGCATGTCCGGGCTCGACGCCATCGACCGCAACATCATCCGCCAGCTTCGCCTGGATGCGCGGGTCAGCAACGCCAGGCTCGCCGAGGCGGTCGGCCTGTCGCCCTCGGCCTGCCTCAGGCGGGTGAAGATCCTCGAGGAAAGCGGCGTCATCCGGGGCTACACCGCCCTCGTCGCCACGGGCGCGGCGGGGGAGGGGATCGCCGTCATCGTGCAGATCACGCTGGAGCGGCAGACCGAGGACTATCTCAATCGATTCGAGGCCGCGGTGCGCAAGCATCCCGAGATCCGCGAATGCTTCCTGATGACCGGCGGGTCGGACTATTTCCTGCGCGTCGAGGTCGAGACGGCGGCGGGGTTCGAGCGCGTGCACAAGGAGATCCTGTCGGCGCTGCCTGGCGTCGCCCGCATCCATTCGAGCTTCGCCATCCGCAATGTGCTGTCGGCGCGCCGGCCCGGATAGGAATGGGAATCGATTCTCCGCCACGGTCGAGAATCGGGGTTCCGGGGCGCCCCCCAAGAAAGAACCCGCCCTGTCGGGCGGGTTCAGGATAGGAATCGTGCAGCCGTCGCTCAGCGCTGGCCGCCCTTGGGCGGCATGTCGCGATTCTTGTGCTGCGAGCCTTGCTGCGGCGACCTCTCGGACGCCTGGCTCTGCTGGCGCTGGCCGGACGGCTCGCCGCCCTTCTTGCCCATTTCGGAGGCCCGTTTCGGGTCGTTTACGGAGTTTCCGGATCCACCGCGCTGGTCTTTGTTGGGCATGTCGCTCACTCCAATGAACCCCGTCCGGTGTAAGAACCCGCGTTCCGGCCAATCGTTCCGAACTTTGCCGGATAACGCGAGGCGACGGGCCTCCGTCACGGGATTCTGGAGCGCTCGTGTTGACAGACGAGGGCTCGCTGCATATGGTCCGCCCGAATTTTCGAGCGGGCGCCTTGGGCGCTCGTTTCGTTCCCGGAACCCTTTCGTGAGCGTCGCGCCATGAAGATCAAGAACTCGCTCAAGTCCCTTCTCGGGCGCCATCGTGCCAACCGGCTCGTTCGCCGCAAGGGCCGTGTTTTCATCATCAACAAGGTCAATCCGCGCTTCAAGGCCCGTCAGGGCTGATGAAGGGCGCGCGTCGCGCGCCGGCTGGATTTGGTTTTGACGATGCCCGCATGAAGGCTATGATGGCCATCATGCGGGCATTTGTCGTTTCTCTCGTCGCCCTGGCCGCTCTGGCCGCGCCGTCGCTTTCACTGGCGAAGGACGCGCCGTCGCCCGGCGATCTCGGCAGCCAGAGCCTCGAGCAGCTCTTTGCGACGCTCGGCACGCCCGGCGACGAGCAGGCGGGCTCCGCCGCCGAGGCGGAGATCCAGCGGCGTTGGCTGGCGTCCGGCAGCGACACCATCGACCTGCTGATGCAGTGGGCGGCCGAGGCCGTGGCCACGAAGAATTATCCGCGTGCCTTCGATTTCCTCGATGCGGTGGTGACGCTCAAGCCGAACTATGCCGAAGGCTGGAACCGGCGCGCGACGCTCTTCTTCCTGCAGGACGACTACGGCAAGGCGATCTCCGACTTGGAGAAGGTGCTGGCGCTCGAGCCGCGCCATTTCGGGGCGCTGTCCGGCCTCGGAATGATCCTGAACGAGATCGGCCGTAAGAAGGAGGCGCTCGCCGCCCTGCAGCAGGCGCTGGTGATCGATCCCTATCTCGACGACCAGGTCCGCGACACGGTCAAGTCGCTGGAGCCCGAGGTGGCGGGCCGGGAGATCTAGCTCCTTCCGCCGCGCAGGTTCGCGCCGGGACGATACAGTCGGCTTCCCCGCGTGTTGCAGGGGCTTCTAATGCAAACGGCCACCCCTCCGCTGGGAGGGGTGGCCGTTTGGCTTTGCAGGCTCGCTGGGACGCGCGGCGCGGTCAGCGCCGGCCGTCCTCGGTGCCGGTGCCGACGAAGGCGATGCGCAGCATGTTGGTCGCGCCCGGCGTGCGCAGCGGCACGCCGGCGGTGATGATGATCCGGTCGCCGCTCTTCGCGAAGCCTTCGCGATTGGCGATGAAGCAGGCGCGGTTCACCATGTCGTCGAGGTTGTAGGCGTCGTCGCTGACGACGCAGTGCAGGCCCCAGACGATCGAGAGCCGGCGCGCGGTCGAGACGATCGGCGACAGCGCGATGATCGGCGTCAGCGGCCGCTCGCGGGCGGCGCGCAGGCCGGTAGAGCCCGAGGCCGTGTAGCAGCAGATCGCGGCGAGGTTCAGCGTCTCGGCGATCTGGCGCGCGGCGGCAGAGATGGCGTCGGCGCCGGTCGCCTCCGGCTCGGTGCGCTGCGCGTGCATGATGTTTCGATGGTTCGAATCGAGCTCCACCTGGGTGGCGATCCGGTCCATCGTCGCGACAGCCTCGATCGGGAAGGCGCCCGCCGCGGATTCGGCCGACAGCATGATCGCGTCGGCGCCCTCGTAGACGGCGGTGGCGACGTCCGACACCTCGGCGCGGGTCGGCACCGGGGCGGTGATCATCGATTCGAGCATCTGCGTCGCCACGACCACCGGCTTGCCGGCGCGGCGGCAGGCGCGGGTGATCTGCTTCTGGATGCCCGGAACCTGCTCGAGCGGCATCTCGACGCCGAGATCGCCACGCGCGACCATCAACGCGTCGGAGATCTCGATGATCTCCGCCAGGCGCTGCACGGCCTGCGGCTTCTCGATCTTCGACATGATGCCGGCTCGGCCGGCCGCGATCTTGCGCACTTCGGCGACGTCGTCCGGACGCTGCACGAAGGAGAGCGCGATCCAGTCGACATTGGCCTGCAGGGCGGCGTCGAGGTCGGCGCGGTCCTTCTCGGTCAGCGCGCCGGTCTTGATCGTCGAATCCGGGACGCTGACGCCCTTGCGGTCGGAAAGCTTGGTGCCGACCTCGACCGTGGTGAGCGCGCTCTTGCCGTCGGCGGAGATGACGCGGAGCCGAACCTTGCCGTCGTCGATCAGCAGGCGATGGCCGGGCTCGAGAACCTCGAGGATCTCCGGATGGGGCAGGTAGACGCGGCCGGGGGTGCCAGGCGTCGGATCGCTGTCGAGCACGAAGTTCTGGCCGACGGTGATCTCGACCGCCTTGTCGGCGAATGTCCCGAGGCGCAGCTTGGGACCCTGCAGATCGGCGAGGATGCCGATCGGACGGCCGACATCGGCTTCCACGGTGCGAATGATGCGAACCAGCTCGTTGAGCTTGTCGTGCGCCGTGTGGCTCATATTGATGCGGAAGACGTCGGCGCCAGCCCGGAACAGGGCCTCGATCGTCGTCTTGTCGGAAGAGGCTGGACCTAGGGTCGCGAGAATTCTGACCTTACGCGACCGTCTCATTTTCGATTTGCTCCTTGCTGGGCAGGTTCGTTGAGCTGGATGGTCCAGCTGGTTTGTTCGCCGGTGTCGACTTCGAAGAAGCCGGAACGATTAAATCCACGCGGCACGCAATCTTCGGTGCCCTCGATGGTAAACATTTTGTCCTTGGTGCACATCACGTATTTGCCGCTCCATTCTCCGCCCTGGTCGTAGTCGACCGCATAGACGTAATAGTAGCGTGACACGAGCGTGCCGCTGACGAGCGTTTCGCAGCTATTGACCGGTACGTTCCACCATCCTTCAGTGGTCCAGACTTTCTTGTCCTTGTAGCCGATGGCGACGCCAACTCGACTGGGCGTCTTGTTGCAGAGCCGGAGGTCGGCGGAGGCCGGCGCGGTCTGCAGGAACAGGGCTGCGAACGCGGCCGCCGAGGCCAGGAGGGCCGTCCGCGGCCAGGATCGAAGCAGGCATGATCGCATCGAGAGGGTCGCGAACCGGTTGACGCTGGAGGCAGCTTTATGCCGCCGCGGCTTTCCGGCTGTCAACCAGGACGGGATCGAGTCGGCCGGGTCCGGCGCCGGCGCAGGGCGCGGGCTGGCCGCGGCTTTCGGGTCGAGGAATCGCATGGACCTGATGTCCAAAAAGATCGCGGCGGCATGATGGCTGAAACCGTGGCGGCGCGATGCCCTGCGGGGGAGGTATCGGTCCCGTCCCGCGCGGGTTGAGGCGCCACCGTCGGCGCGCGCCGCGGCCCCGATCATGTCACGGGGACCGCGCCCGTCGGGAAGGCGAGGGGGCCTGACCGGGCGGCGGCACATTCCGGTGGCAGCCGGGCCGCCGGGCCACTATCATCCGGTCATGCGCACCGAATTGGATACCGTGCCGGCCGCCGATGGCGCAGCCGCGTTTGAAGTGATCGCCGGCCGTGTCGACGCCGGCCTCGTGCTGATCTGCGACCATGCGTCGAGCCATGTCCCGCCGGAATATGGCTCGCTCGGCTTGCCGCCGTCCGAGTTCGAACGGCACATCGCCTATGACATCGGCGCTGCGGCGCTGACCCGGGCGCTCTCCGCTCGCTTCGGCGTGCCGGCGGTGCTGTCGCATTTCTCGCGCCTGCTGATCGATCCCAATCGCGGCCTCGACGATCCGACCCTGATCATGCGGCTGTCGGATGGCGCGGTGGTGCCCGGCAACGCGAAGATCGACGCGGCGGAGCGGGCACGCCGCATCGCGCGCTTCTACCGTCCCTATGACGACGCGGTGAACGCGACGATCGAGGCCGGCATGGCGAGCGGCCGGCTGCCGATGGTGCTGTCGATCCATAGCTTCACGGCCAGCTGGAAGGGCGTGCCGCGTCCCTGGCACGCGGGCATCCTCTGGGATGCGGATCCGCGCCTGGCGCGGCCGCTGATCGACGGGCTGGCGCGCGATCCCGCCATCGTCGTCGGCGACAACGAGCCCTATCACGGCGCCCTCAAGGGCGACACGCTCTATCGTCACGCGACGCGGCGTGGCCTGGCGCATGCGCTGGTCGAGGTCCGGCAGGACCTGATCGCCGACCCCGCCGGCGTCGCCGCCTGGGCCGACCGGCTCGCGGGCGTCTTGACCGAACTGAACATCGGCTCCACGCCGCACGCGATCGAGCATTTCGGGTCCCTCACCGGCCCGCTGATCGAGTAGAAGGGTTCCCATCATGTCCAGCACCCCCGAATCCCTCGACGAGGCGACGACGACCGCGCTCGAGGCTGCCGCCTTCCGCCAGCTCTTGGCGCATCTGCGCGAGCGCGGCGATGTCCAGAACATCGACCTGATGAATCTGGCCGGCTTCTGCCGCAACTGCCTCGCCAACTGGTATCGCGAGGCGGCGGAGGCGAAGGGCATCGCCCTCTCCAAGGAGGAGAGCCGCGAGATCATCTACGGCATGCCCTATGCGGAATGGCAGAAGCGCAACCAGACCGAGGCCTCGCCCGAAAAGCTGGCGGCCTTCGCGGCCAACCGTCCCGATCATTGACGTCCCGCCACGCTCCTGACGGGCTTGACCCCCACGCCCAACTCGGGCACTCACCCACGCCTGCGCCAAACTATTGAGGTTTCCCAACATGGCTGAAGACGAAGTCCAGGGCATCGCCGCCGCCCAGCTCCGGTCCATTGTCGAGCGCATCGAGCGCCTCGAGGAAGAGAAGAAGGCGATCGCCGACGACATCAAGGACGTCTACGGCGAGGCGAAGGCCAATGGCTACGACACCAAGGCCCTGCGCAAGATCGTCGCGCTCCGCAAGAAGGACGCGAACGAGCGCGAAGAGGAAGAAGCGATCCTCGAACTCTACAAGAACGCCCTCGGCATGGTCTGAGGCGGCTCATTCGGCCCGCGCTCGCGCGGGCCGATGACGTTCGGCCGCCGGCGACGGCCCGGGCGGCCGGAAAGTTCCGTTTCGACGGGCGCGCCGATCCAGGCGCTATGGAGGCAGGTGCCTCCATTCTTTCCCTTCATCGCGCGAAGCGACGTCGAAGGGATCCTCCTTGTCCCATCGCGGCGTCATCGGGCGATCCGTCGTCCGGATCGCCCGATGACGCGCTAGCGTGCCTTGGCGTCGGCCGGCAGGTGCTGGCCGTAGCTGCGGTCGCGCTCGTCGCGGCTGCGCATCATCTCCTCATAGGCCTTGCGGGCCTCTGCCGACAGCGCCACCGTCTTGGCGGGGGCGGCTTTCTTGCGCGGAGCTTTCTTGAAGCGGTCGCTCTGTTCGGTCATGGCTGAGGCTTTCCTGTGGGGGGCTCGCCGCCAAGTTTAGAGCACCCGTCGTTGCGGATCCACCGCGGGCGCTGTCGCAGGCTGCGCGGATGGCTCCGAACGGGCGCATCCGCTGTCCGGCGATTGCGCAAAGAAAAAGCGCCGCAGCTCGGCTGCGGCGCTTTTTGCATGCGATGTGGAGGGCTCAGCGCTTCAGCAGGGCGGTCCGGCTTCCGGTCGTCAGCATCGCGAAATCCTGCGTGCCGAGATGATGGACCAGCGGTCCGGCGAAGCGATCGGTGCGGAGGCCCTCATAGGCGATCCGTCCGAAGCCGAGGCGGATCGAGCGCTCGGGCGCCGTGAACAGCTGCGGCATGGCGAAGGGCTGAGGCATCTGCAGCTCCGCATAGGCCTTCTGCCGCGTCGAGCCGGTCCGGGTCACGAGCTCGATCGTCGTCGCCTGGTAGGCGACGGGCGTCAACTGGGCCAGCGGATCCTGGCCGATGCGCGCACCGGCCTCGGCCGGAGCGCCGGCGTCGAGGCTGATCTCGCCGCCGAGCGAGGCGACGCGCGGCTCGTTCGCCGCGGGACGGGCGGGAGCCGGCTTGCTGGTCACGAGGGCGCCGGTGGCGGCGTCGATGTGGGTGAGCGCTTCGTCGGCCGCGAGCGGGGCGGCATAGGCCATCATCGCGTCGCTGTTCGCCTTGGGCTTGCCGATCGCGTCGGCGATGGCGTCGGCGGCCGAGCCGCGCGGACGCGGCAGCGCCGGGCCATCCGGCGCCGTTTGCTCGAGCGCGGCCAGCGTGTCGGTGATGCCGGAACCGTAATTGGGCGTCGGCTGCAGCGGCGCGGCCTGCGGGATCGGCGCGACGCTGGCCAGCGTCGTCATCGGGCGCACGACCGGCGAGCGGCGCGGCGCCGGCGGGAAGGCGGCGTCCGTCTCGGCGGCGGCGACGAGCATGGGCTCGGCATCGCGGCCCGGCGAAGGGCGGGGCAGCGGGGCCGAAGCGGTCGCGAACGGAACCGTCTCGGCTTCCGGCGCGACGGCCGCGACCTGGACGGCGTCGACCTCGGCGGGCGCAGCCTTGGTGGGCTTCTCGGCCGGAGCGGCCTCCGCCGGGGCATTCGGCATATCGTCCTCGTCCGAGGCATCCGTGCCGGTGAGGCGGGCGAACCAGGACTTGCCCTTCTTGGCGGGCTCGGCGCTGGCCATCATGATGGCGGCGCCACCACCGGCCTTGCGGGCCTTGTACGAGGCGAGGGCCTGCTCATAGCCGGGCAGGGGCTTGCCGTCGGAGGGAACGTGCAGGGTCTTGCCGTCCGGGAAGATGCGGACCAGCTGGTCGCGCGACATCTTCGGCCAGTGGCGGACGCTGCCGGTGTCCATGTGCACGAAGGGCGAGCCGGAGGTCGGATAGAAGCCGACGCCGCCGATCTGCATCTTCAGGCCGATGGCACGCAGCTTCGCAAGCTGGACGTCGGGCAGGTAGAAATCCATCGCCTTGCCGAGCATGTGCTGGCTCTTCTTGGCGACGCCGCGCGAACGCGAACGGAGCATGCCGTTGGTGGCGGGCGAACGATAGCTGCTGACGACGTGAATCGGCTGGCGCGAACCGCTCTGCTGGTACACGCTCCAGATCAGGTCGAAGAGCTGGGGATCCATCTTGGTCGGCTCGTTCCGGCGCCAGTCGCGCAGGAACTGGTTCATCTGCTTCAGGCCGGCGGCGTCGTAGCGATTGCCGCGCTTGAAGACGATGGTCGCCGATTCCTTGGTGTGCACGTTGAAGAGCTTCAGCGCGCGGTCGCCCGCGGCGGCCTCGGCTTCCTGCACAGGCGCCGTCGCCACCATGGTGCTGGTCACGAGCGCAGTGGCGAGGAGCGTGCGAAGCGCGGTGCCGCAACGCTGCAGCAGGCCCCGGTCTCGCCGATTCTGATCGATCTGCTTAATCAAAGTGCTTCTGCGTCCTTGCCCGACAATGGGCCCCCGTAAGGGCAGAATGCTTGATGAGAGTTAACGAGCATTTACCGTAAGCGACCTTTTCGTGCCCCTCGCGGGGCCTCACCTGCCGATCACGGCAATTTCATCTCGACATCATTCGAAGCAGATCGTGGCATTTGAGGGGCAAAAAGAAAACCGCGCAGGCGGTCGCACCGGCGCGGTTGCACATCTTCTCGTGGTGGGCGGCCGCGGTCATCTCGTCCGCGCCCGTAGGTCGGGCTTTCGCCTGTTTGGAAAAAAGGGCGGAAATCCGCGGCTTCCGGGGCGCTAGAGGCCGAGTGCCTTTTCAACGCGGGCGTTGAAGCCATAGACGTCCGGACGGGTCTCCAGCGAGCCGGAATCACCGACGAAGGCGGTGAAATAAGTGAGATGGATCGGGATCCGATTCGGCAAATTGATCCATTTTTCCTTGCCGCCGATCATTTTCCGCAGCCGCTGCTTGGTCCAGCCGCCCTGGTGCGTGAGCAGGACATCGGCGAATTCGAGCGGGTCCTGGACGCGCACGCAGCCATGGCTGAGCGCCCGGGCGTCGCGCTTGAAGAAGCTCTTCGACGGGGTGTCGTGCAGGTAGACCGCGTGCTCGTTCGGGAACAGGAACTTGACGCTGCCGAGGGCGTTGTCGTCGCCCGGCGGCTGGCGGATCATGATCTGGCGCGGGTTCACATTGCTCCAGTCGACCATCTGCGGATCGATCGGCCGGTACTTGCCGTCGACATTCGCGAGCACCTGGTAGCCCTTGCGCGACATGTAGCTCGGATCGCGCCGGGCCGCCGGCAGCATTTCCTTGGTCGTGATCGAGGCGGGAACGTTCCAGCTCGGATTGACGACGATCGATTCCATCTGGTCGGAGAAGATCGGCGTCTGGTTGGTCATCTTGCCGACCACGGTGCGGGTCGTATGGACGACGACGCCGTTGTCGACCACGCGCACCAGATATTCCGGCACGTTGGCCATGATGTGGAACGCGCCGAGATCGCGCGGCAGCCAGCGCCAGCGCTCCATGTTGGCGATGATCTCGGCCGTATGCGAACGGCCGGTGCCGTTGACATAGGCGACGGTGGCGTTGCCGGCGATGCCGTCGGCCGTCAGGCCCTTGCTGGACTGGAAGCTCTTCACCGCCGCGGCGAGCGCCTCGTCATAGACTTCCGGCGCCTCGCTCGGCGCGGGCACTTCGAGCCGGGCGCGCAGCAGCGGCACGCGCGGATCGGCGAGGCCGAGCTTCATCGACTTGCCTTCCGGAACGCGGGCGAGGCGAGGGCCCGTCTCGGTCGCGCGTGCGTCGGCCAGCGCCTTCTTCAGGCGCAGATAGCCTTCATGCGGCGGGTTGAAGCTGGCGATCGCGGTGGCGCCGTCGCTGGCCGACGAGACGCTGGCGAGCACCTCGATCGGATCGGGCAGCAGTGGCTTGATGGTGATCAGCTTGCTGATCGACGACGGGTCGAGGCGGCCGGCATAGGCCTGGCGCGCATAGAGCAGCACCGCCTGGCTGAGCACCAGGTCGACCGAGGCGGCGATCTCGGCGCCGGCGGGCGTCGTGGCGCCGATCGTCGCCGGCGGCAGGCGATAGGCGGCGGGGTCGAGGCCATCCTCCTCGGCGGCGGCGATCCGCGCCATCACGGCGCGCGCCTGCGGCGTGTAGGCGCCGTCGACCATCCAGACCGGCTGGTAGTCGCGCTCGGCGTAGAACTCGGCCAGCGCCGCGCGGTCGCGCTTCTCGATGAAGCTGCCGGTCTTCGGCTGCGCGGCCAGAAGCACCTTCAGCGCCTGGGCGGCCGGATCGCTCGCGGCGTCGGCCATGGCGAGGCTGGCGGCGCTGCCGGCGCGCTCGCGGAACGTCTTGCCTTCGGGCAGGTAGGCATGGGCTGCGCCGACGGTGAACCCGATCAGCGCCACGCTCGCCAGCAGTGCCTTCGTCGCCTTCCGGATCATGTCGTCGTGCCCTTCCTTGCCTTCCGCGTCCGCCGCACCGGCCGGATCCTGTCCGATCCGAGCCTGATGGTGCGACCCCTATAGCATCAACTCCGTCGGCCCCGCTGCGATCCCGGTCACTCCGCCGCGATTTTCTCCGCGCTGTCGGAAATGCCGAGTTCCTTCAGCTTCCGATAGAGGGTGGATCGTCCGATGCCGAGTTTGCGCGCCACCGTTGCCATGCGGCCACGGTAGTGTTCGAGCGCCAGCCCGATCATCTCGGCCTCGATCTCCGCGAGGGGGCGGATCTCGCCATCCGGCGACAGCGCGCTCAGCCGGCCGGCCGGGACCGGCGTGCCGTGGCTCGCCTCCGCAGCTTGGGCCGCGCTAGTGCTTGGGACGAGCCTCAACGCGGTCCGGTTCGAGTCGGCGTCTTCCTCGGCGGGAAAGTCGGTGCACGTCAGGAACGGTCCTTCCGCCAGCATGACGGCGCGAAGAATCGCCGCTTCAAGTTCTCGGACATTGCCGGTCCATGGCCGGCGGCCCAGCTGTTCGATGGCCTCCGGCGCGATGTCCTGCACCGTCCTGCCATGCTCGGCTGCGAAGCGAGTCGTGAAGCGCCTGGCCAGCTCCGGGATGGCCTCGGGGCGGCTGCGGAGCGGCGGCACGCGGATCGGCAGGATATTCAGGCGATAATAGAGGTCTTCCCGGAAACGCCCGGCGCGGACGCGCTCCTGCAGGTCGTCGCTCGTGGTCGCGATCAGCCGGATGTCGGGGCGGACGGGTTTCCTGCCGCTCGGCTGGTCGTCCTCCGCCGCCGAGAGCAGGGCCATCAGTTTCGCCTGCGCGTCGAGCGGTAGCCGACCGACTTCCTCGATCAGCAGCGTGCCGTGCCGGGCGGCCTGGACCCGGTTGGTCGCCGGATCCGCGCCGAACAGCGCGCGGCCGGCGCGGTCCGGCTCCGTCTCATCGCAGGAAACCACGACGAACGGCCGGCTCCGCCGGTCGCCGCTGCCATGAATGGCGCGGGCGAGGAGGGCCTTGCCGGTACCGGGTTCCCCCTCGATCAGCACCGGTTGCTCGACATGGGCGGCGCGGCGGGCGAGCGTCAGCGCCCGTTCCATGCCCGGGTCGGTCGCGACGATGTCGTCGAAGCCGGTGGGGCCATCGGCGGCTCGGTGCGCGCGCGAAACCTCGTCCTCCAGCGCGGATAGGCGGAGCGCGTTGCGGACGGTGACCGCGAGGCGTTCCGGCGCTGCCGGCTTGACGAGGAAGTCGACCGCTCCGGCGCGGATCGCGTCGGATACGCGGTCGGCCCCGGCCACCGTCGCCTGGACGATCACCTTGATCCTGCTGCCGTTTTCGGAAAGCCGACGCAGCACGCCGATGCCGTCGAGTTCCGGCATGACGAGGTCGAGGATCATAAGCTGGAAGCGAGGGCCGTCCGCCGCCGCAAGGCGCGCGAGCGCCGCTGCGCCGTCGCCGAAGGCCTCGACGGCATGGCCCTGCTGCGCCAACGCCTCGGCCAGCCGGCTCCGCTCGGCGGGATCGTCGTCGACGATGAGGATCGGGGCGGGCATCGGCAGGCGCTTCGCGGGAGGGGATCGGCAGGCGGATGGCGGTCATGATCGGGGCGGGGCGTTAACGTCCTGTTACCCTTCCGGCAACGCCGCCCTCCGGTCCACGGCCGTGCGGCATGCCGCGCTCGCGGGTTGATCCGGGCGGGGGGAGACCCCTAAGTAAGAGCACCCATTCTCGTGCGACCGGATCCCCCATGTTCCCCACCACACCGCTTCCCATGAGTTCCACCCTCGCGACCCAGCCCGCCGAGGCGGCGGCGCTCGGGCCCCTGCCGGAATGGAACCTCGCCGACCTCTATCCGGGCATGGATTCGCCGGTTCTGGTCGCCGACCTCGCCAGGGCGCAGACCGATTCGGTCGCCTTCGAGACCGCCTACAAGGGCAAGCTCGACGCGCTCGCCCGCGACGGCGGTCTGGTCGAGGCGATCCGCGCCTATGAGGCGCTCGACGAACTGCTCGGCCGCATCATCTCCTATGCCGGCCTCGTCTATTCCGGCGACACCACGGATCCGGTCGGCGCCAAGTTCTATGGCGACGTGCAGCAGAAGATCACCGACGCCTCGACCCATCTGCTGTTCTTCACGCTGGAGCTGAACCGCGTCGAGGATTCGGTTCTCGAGGCGGCGATGCAGGCCGATGCGGCGCTGGCCCACTACCGCCCCTGGATCGAGGACGTCCGCAAGGAGAAGCCCTACCAGCTCGAGGACCGGGTCGAGCAGCTCTTCCACGAGAAGTCGGTCACCGGCCGCGGCGCCTGGAACCGGCTCTTCGACGAGACCATGGCCTCGCTCCGCTTCGACGTGAACGGCGAGGAACTGACGCTCGAGCCGACGCTGAACCTGATGCAGGACCCGGACGAGGCGAAGCGCAAGGCCGCCTCCGAGGCGCTTGCCGCGACCTTCGGCAAGAACATCCGCCTGTTCACGCTGGTCACCAACACGCTGGCCAAGGACAAGGAAATCTCCGACCGCTGGCGCGGCTTCGAGGATGTCGCCGCCTCGCGCCATCTCGCCAACCGGGTCGAGCCGGAAGTGGTCGACGCGCTGGTCGCCGCCGTGCGCGACGCCTATCCGCGCCTGTCGCACCGCTACTACAAGCTGAAGGCGAAGTGGTTCGGCAAGGACGCGCTCGACCACTGGGACCGCAACGCGCCGCTGCCGAAGGTGCCGAGCCGCACCATCCCCTGGACCGAGGCGCGCGACACGGTGCTCTCCGCCTATGGCGCCTTCGCGCCCGAGATGGCGTCAATCGCGAGCGATTTCTTCGACAAGAACTGGATCGACGCGCCGGTCCGTCCCGGCAAGTCGCCGGGCGCCTTCGCGCATCCGACCGTGCCGTCGGCGCACCCCTATGTGCTCCTGAACTACCAGGGCAAGACGCGGGACGTGATGACGCTGGCGCATGAGCTCGGCCATGGCGTGCACCAGGTGCTGGCCGGCCCGCAGGGCGCGCTGATGGCGCCGACGCCGCTGACGCTCGCCGAGACGGCCAGCGTGTTCGGCGAGATGCTGACCTTCCGCGCCCTGCTCGACGCGCAGAAAGATCCGATCCAGCGCAAGGCGATGCTCGCCTCGAAGGTCGAGGACATGATCAACACGGTCGTCCGCCAGATCGCCTTCTATTCCTTCGAGCGCAAGGTTCACATCGCCCGCCGCGAGGGCGAGCTGACGTCGGACCGGCTGAACGAGATCTGGATGGAGGTGCAGGCCGAGAGCCTCGGCCCGGCGATCCGCCTCGGCTCCGGCTACGAGACGTTCTGGACCTACATCCCGCACTTCATCCACTCGCCGTTCTACGTCTATGCCTATGCCTTCGGCGACTGCCTGGTGAACTCGCTCTACGCCGTCTACCGGCAGTCGGAGAGCGGCTTCCAGGACAAGTATTTCGCCCTCCTGAAGGCCGGCGGCACCAAGCACCATTCGGAGCTGTTGGCCCCCTTCGGCCTCGACGCGACCGACCCCTCCTTCTGGCAGAAGGGTCTTTCCGTGCTGGAAGGCTTCATCAGCGAGCTGGAGGCGATGGAGGCCTGAGGCCTTCATCTTCGTTCCGATGTTGAGCCCGGCGCTGTCCCGATCGGACGGCGCCGGGCTTTTTTGTGGGTTGGCTCGCGTCATCCCCGCGAAGGCGGGGATCCATGCCGCCGGGTTCGCAGGGTTTTCGTACTGACAGCTGAGCGAAATACCCGAGTCCTCGGCTGGATGGATCCCGGATCTCCGCTGCGCTGCGTCCGGGATGACGGCGAGGGTCGGATGGAGGCTGCGAACGGTCGCCCGGCACCTTCTCTCTGGCCGTATTCCCCGGACATCCCTCATCCTGAGGCGCCCGGCGCAGCCGGGCTTCGAAGGAGAAGCTCGAAATTCCCTCCCCCTTGTGGGGAGGGTTAGGGAGGGGGTACCGGCTCCGCCTCAAGGCAGGAGTGCCGCTCGAAGCTCGGCGGGCCGAGGTGGTACCCCCACCCCGGCCCTCCCCACAAGGGGGAGGGGGAAGGCGGTGCGCATCGCTCGGGACGTTTAGCGCGTCCCTCGCGTCATGCCGCGCTCCACGCGCCGGCTGTTTGTGACCCGACCCTCAGGATGATGGCGGAGCGTGTTGGGGGGCTGTCGGTCAGCCCCCTAAAGACTCGCCTGCGCCCGGTAGAGCCGGGCATAGGCGCCGTTCGCCGCGATGAGAGCTTCGTGGCTGCCTTCCTCGACGATTCCCGCCTCGGTCAGCACCAGGATCCGGTCGGCCCGCTGCACCGTCGACAGGCGGTGGGCGATGACGAGTGTCGTGCGGGAACGTGCCAGCGTCAGCAACGCCTGCTGCACGGCCCGCTCGCTTTCATTGTCGAGCGCGCTGGTCGCCTCGTCGAAGATGAGGATTGGTGCGTCCTTCAGGATGGCGCGGGCGATCGTCAGCCGCTGCTTCTGCCCGCCGGAGAGCTTCACGCCGCGCTGGCCGATGTCGCTCTGGTAGCCGTCCGGCAGCGCCAGGATGAAGTCATGCGCGTTGGCCGCCCGCGCCGCCGCCTCGATTTCGGAGTCGGTGGCGTCGGGTCGGCCATAGCGGAGGTTCTCCAACACGGTCCCGGCGAACAGGTAGACGTCCTGCTGGACGATGCCGATGTTGCGCCGGAGCGCGTCGAGCCGGATGTCGCGGATGTCGACGCCGTCGATGAGTATCCGTCCCTCCGTCACGTCGTAGAAGCGCGGGATCAGCGCGCAGAGCGAGCTCTTTCCCGCGCCCGAAGCACCGACGAGCGCCACGAATTCGCCGGGTTTGATCGCGAGCGACAGGTTCCTGAGCACATGCGGGCCGTCCTCGTCATAGCGGAAGCCGACGTCTTCGAAGGCGATCCCGCCCTGCGCCCGGCCGAGGTCAATGGCGCCGGGGCGGCCCACGATGTCGGGCTCCGTCTCGAAGATCTCCATGACGCGCACGAAACCGGTGAAGCCGGTCTGCCAGAGGCGGGCGAGATTGGCGAGGCGATTGATCGGATCGACCAGCACGGCGATGCAGAGCAGGAAGGTCAGCAGTTCGGCGAGCCCGAGCGCCCCCTGCGCGACGCGGACCGCGCCGGCGACGATGACCAGGACGGTCACCAGCTGCGGGAAGACCGTGGTGCCGGCCCAGAGATAGGCCTCGCTGCGATAGCCGATGCGCCGCCCCTCGAGGAAGCGCCGGTTGGCGACGTCGAAGCGCCGGTTTTCCAGCGCCTCGTTGGCGAAGGATTGCACGACGCGGATGCCGGCGAGCGAGTCCTCGACCCGCTCGCTGACGCCCGCGATGTGCTCCTTCACCCGCAGCATCGCCGCGTTGACGCGGTTGTTGAAGTGGATCGAGAAGACGGCCGCCGGCGGCAGGGTGGTCAGGACGATCAGGGCGAGCGGGACGTCCAGGGTGAAGAGGATCGCCGTCACGCCGGCGAATTTGAGGACCGCGATGGCGAGCTCCTCCGGCCCGTGGTGATAGAGCTCGCCGACGTCGAACAGATCATGCGTGATGCGGCTCATCAGCTGGCCGACGCGCTGCCTGTCATAGAAGCCGAAGGAGAGCTTCTGGCAGTGGGCGAAGAGCTCGCGCCGCAGCGCCGCCTCCATCTTCGCGCCCATCATGTGGCCCTGATAGTCGACGAACAGCGTCGCCAGCGCCTGCGCGACGAGAAGCGCCAGCATCAGCCCGCCCGTGGCGTAGATGGCGGGAAGCACCGACGACGGATCCTCCGCCGCGACGAGCAGGCGCGTCACGTAGTTGGCGCAGAGCGGCAGCAGCAGCGCCGTCACCGAGACGAGCACGGCGCAGGCGAGATCGAGCAGCAGGAGCGGCAGGTAGGGCCGGTAATAGCCGAGGAACTTGGCGAGGCGCGCACGCGTCAGCGGCGGCGTGGCCGGGCTCGGGTCGTCCTCCGACAGCGATCCGGCTCGCGCCTTGGCGCGGCCGCCGACTTCGGCGGAGGGAAGCGGAGGAGGGGGGAGGTCGCTGGCGCTAGGGGCGTCGGCGCGTGCTTGCGGGTCCGGGGAACGGATAAGCATGGAACGTCATATCCTGATGATTTTCAAAGGCTCCTTTCTGCTGGGACATGAGGGCTGTCATCGGAGGCTCCCGGGTTTTCGCGTAACGAAGCGGCACTATGGTCCTGCAGGCCCGCTCCCGGCAATGCCGGTTTGGCGGAAACCCTCGGGGCGTGGCTTTTCGGCACCGGATGCAATGATCCGCTGTCCGGCCAAAACGCCTCTCCAAGGTACCCGCAGCGTGTCGCGGCAAGGCACGTTTCGTGCCTCGTTGTCGAGGTTACGACATTCCGTTATACTGAATGTACAACGGAGTGCGCGCCATGAAGCTCGAGATCAAGAAGATCGGCAACTCGACGGGACTGATCCTGCCGAAGGAATTGTTGACCCGGCTCGATCTGCAGCAGGGCCAGTGGCTGAACGTGACCGAAAATGCCGATGGTTCGATCCGTCTTTCGCCATTTGATCCCGAGTTCGACAAGGCCATGCGGATCGTCGATGACATCATGGACGAGTACCGCGATACCCTGAGAGAACTCGCCAAATGAGAGAGCCGCGCTGGCTCACCCTCGAGGAGATTCTGGTCGCGCATGACCGCCAGATTGCAAGGTTCGGCGGGCCGCACGGGATCCGGGATCTGGGAGCGTTGGAATCGGCGCGCGGCCGTCCCGTCAACAAATTCGCCTATGGCGAGACCGATCTAGCCAGCCTCGCGGCCGCCTATGCGTTCGGCATTGCGCGCAACCATCCTTTCATCGACGGCAACAAGCGCGCGGCGTTTGTCGCCCTGATGATGTTCCTGCGCCTGAACGATCTTCGCTTTGCGCCGCCGCCGGCCGAGGCGACCGCTGCAATCCTCGGCCTGGCCGCGGGCGAAATCTCGGAAGAGAGCCTCGCCCGCTGGATCCGTGACCGGTCGCCGCCAGCGACGGAGTAGCGCGGGGCCTGTTGGGTCGGCGTGGCTTGCGCCCGCCGCTACGCACCGCATCTTAGGAGCACGCCTGATCGATTCCGTCCCAGCCGGCCGGGTTGTTGTCCGGCAGGTCCGCCCTTGAGAGGAGCGCTCGTGACGAGCGCTCGAAGAGAGAGCCCATGTCCGATTCCGAACGCAACCGTCTCTCCGGCCGCCTGTCGCGCTATGCCCGCGTCGGCATGAATGTCGGCGGCGTCGCCGCCAAGGTGGCGGGCGCGCGGCTGTTCGGAACCTCGCTCGACAAGGGCAAGCACGCCTCGGAGCTGGCGACCGCGCTCGGCGGGCTGAAGGGGCCGCTGATGAAGGTCGGCCAGATTCTCTCGACCGTGCCCGATCTCGTGCCGCCGGAATATGCCGAGGAACTGTCGCAATTGCAGTCGAACGCGCCGCCGATGGGCTGGCCCTTCGTCAAGCGCCGCATGCAGTCGGAGCTCGGCCCGGGATGGGAGAAGCGCTTCCAGCTGTTCGAGCGGCAGCCGGCCGCCGCCGCCTCGCTCGGCCAGGTGCACCGCGCCATCGCCGCCGATGGCCGGGCGCTGGCGGTCAAGCTGCAATATCCCGACATGCAGTCGGCCGTGGAAGCGGACCTCGCCCAGCTGAAGGTGCTGTTCTCGATCTATCGCCGTGTCGACCGCTCGATCGACACCAGCGAGATCTACGAGGAGATCGGCAGCCGCATCCGCGAGGAGCTCGACTATGACCGCGAGGCGCGGCATGCGCTGCTCTACAAGATCATGCTCGACGGCGAGCCGCTGGTGCGGGTGCCGGGCGTCGAGCCGGCGCTCCTGACCAGCCGGCTGCTGGCGATGGACTGGCTCGACGGCAAGCGCGTGCTCGACTATCGCGACCGGTCGCTCGAGGAGCGCAACCGCATCGCCACCGCCATGTTCCGCGCCTGGTGGGCGCCGTTCGCGCAATATGGCGTCATCCATGGCGACCCGCATCTCGGCAACTACACCGTGTTCGAGAACGAGGCCGGCGAGGCGGGCGGCATCAACCTGCTCGACTATGGCTGCGTCCGGATCTTCCCGGCCGCCTTCGTCGACGGCGTCGTCAACCTGTTCCACGGCCTGCGCGAGAACGACCGCGACCGGATCGTCTCCGCCTACGAGGTCTGGGGCTTTGCCGGCCTCTCGAACGAACTGATCGAGGCCCTGAACATCTGGGCGCGCTTCATCTACGGACCGCTGATCGACGATCGTGTCCGCACCATCGCCGACGGCGTGGCGCCTTCGGAATATGGCCGCCGCGAGGCCTTCCAGGTGCACCAGGTGCTGCGCGAGAAGGGGCCGGTGACGGTGCCGCGCGAGTTCGTGTTCATGGACCGCGCGGCGGTCGGGCTCGGCTCCGTGTTCCTGCATCTGAAGGCCGAGATGAACTTCCACCAGCTGTTCGCCGCGACGATCGAGGGATTCGATCGCGAGATTCTCGCCATGCGCCAGCGCGCGGCGCTCGGCGGCGTCGGGCTGGCGTGAGGCGGTCCCGGGCGCGCACCCGTTCCATAGGGCGGAATCGCGATGTTTTCGGGCATTGCGGGGGCGTGGCGTGATGCCGGATTGCCCGCCCCAGCCAAGTGTTGTAAAGGCCGCTCAGTTTGGTTTGCGCTGAAGGACCGAGACGCCATGACCGATAGCCCGATGGACTACCGCGAGCACGAGAAGACCTATGCGTTCTTCACTGGCTTGACCAAATGGGGCACGATCGCCTGCGTGGTCGTCCTCATCCTCATGGCAATCTTCCTGCTCTGAGCTTTGGCCGGTCCTTGGTGGCCGGACCATCGGACGTCGCGATACCCCACTGATTTGACTGTGCGGGCGCGTTGCGAGGCCCCGCCGTTCCTTAGGACAACGCCATGAAGATTGGTGTGCCGGCGGAGGTCGACGGGCTCGAGAGCCGCGTCGCCGCGACGCCTGAAACCGTCAAGAAGTTCATCGCGCTCGGCGCCAGCGTGTCGGTTCAGGCCGGCGCGGGCGTCAAGTCGCGCATTCCCGACGCGGAATATGCTGCCGCCGGCGCGACGATCGCCGCCACCGCCGCCGAGGCGGTCGACGGCGCCGACATCGTGCTGAAGGTGCGCCGCCCCGAGGCTTCCGAGCTTTCCGGCTACAGGAAGGGCGCCCTCGTCGTCGCGACGATGGACCCCTATGGCCACGAGGACGCGGTCGCCGGCATGGCCGGCGCCGGCATCACGGCCATCGCCATGGAATTCATGCCGCGCATCACGCGCGCCCAGGTGATGGACGTGCTGTCGAGCCAGGCGAACCTCGCCGGCTACCAGGCCGTCATCGACGCGGCCTCCGAATATGATCGCGCCCTGCCGATGATGATGACCGCCGCCGGCACCGTTCCGGCCGCGCGCGTGTTCGTCATGGGCGCCGGCGTCGCCGGCCTGCAGGCGATCGCCACCGCCCGCCGCCTCGGCGCGGTGGTGACGGCGACCGACGTGCGGCCCGCCGCCAAGGAGCAGGTCGAGAGCCTCGGCGCCAAGTTCGTCGCCGTCGAGGACGAGGAGTTCCGCCAGGCCGAGACCGCCGCCGGCTACGCCAAGCCGATGTCGGCCGAGTACCAGGCCAAGCAGGCGGCGCTGGTCGCCGAGCACATCAAGAAGCAGGACATCGTCATCACGACGGCGCTGATCCCCGGCCGCGCCGCGCCGCGCCTCGTCTCGGCCGCCATGGTCGCGTCGATGAAGCCCGGCTCCGTGCTGGTCGACCTCGCCGTCGAGCGCGGCGGCAATGTCGAGGGCGCCAGGCCCGGCGAGACGGTCGAGATCGACGGCAAGAAGATCGTCGGCCACATGAACGTCGCCGGCCGCATCGCCGCCACCGCCTCGCAGCTCTACGCCAAGAACCTCTACGCTTTCGTCGAGACGCTGATCGACAAGGCCGCCAAGACCGTCGCCGTCAATTGGGACGACGAGCTGGTCAAGGCGACCGTGCTGACGCGCGACGGCGCCGTCGTGCACCCGGCCTTCAAGCCGAAGGAAGCACCGGTGGATGAACCGAAGCCGATTCTCGTCGCCGAGCAGGGGGGCAACTGATCATGGCAAATCTTACGCCCGAGCAGGCGGCCAGCGCCGCCAAGTCCGCCGCCGACGCGGCGAGCGCCGCGGCCAGCGCCGCGCATGAGGCGGCCGTCGCCGCCCAGCTCTATGCCGAGCAGGCCGCCAGCGGCCTCGGCAACGTCGCCGGCGCGGCCGCTCACGCCGTCTCCGGTGGCGCGATCGACCCGTTCATCTTCCAGCTTTCCGTCTTCGTGCTGGCGATCTTCGTCGGCTACTACGTCGTCTGGCAGGTGACGCCGGCGCTGCACACGCCGCTGATGTCGGTCACCAACGCGATCTCCTCGGTGATCGTCGTCGGCGCGCTGCTCGCCGTCGGCGTCGACGCGGCGGTCGATGCGGCGTCGGCCTCCGGCCACGCCTGGGCGCAGGGCTTCGGCTTCATCGCCTTGATCCTCGCCAGCGTGAACATCTTCGGCGGTTTCCTCGTCACCAGTCGCATGCTCGCCATGTACAAGAAGAAGTCGAAGTGAGGCCGCGCCGATGACAACCGCAAATATCACGGCGCTGTTCTACCTCGTCTCCGGCGTCCTCTTCATCATGGCGCTGCGCGGGCTCTCGAGCCCCGCCACCTCGCGCCAGGGCAATCTCTACGGCATGGTCGGCATGGCGATCGCCATCCTGACGACGCTGGTGCTGGCCGCGCCGAAGAGCGCGACCGCCTGGGGCCTGATCATCGTCGGTCTCGCCATCGGTGGCGGCATCGGCGCGGTGATCGCCCGCCGCATCGCCATGACGGCGATGCCGCAGCTGGTCGCCGCCTTCCACTCGCTGGTCGGCCTCGCCGCCGTCATGGTGGCGGCCGCGGCCCTCTACGCGCCCGCCGCCTTCGGCATCGGCGACATCGGCCACATCCACGGCCAGGCGCTGGTCGAGATGTCGCTCGGCGTCGCCATCGGCGCGATCACCTTCACCGGCTCGGTCATCGCCTTCGCCAAGCTCAATGGCAACATGTCGGGCAAGCCGATCCTGCTGGCCGGTCGCCACATGATCAATGCCGGCCTCGCCATCCTGCTGGTGGCGCTGATCATCGCGCTGGTCTTCACCGAGAGCCACCTGGTGTTCTGGCTGATCGTGATCGTCTCGCTCGTGCTCGGCGGTCTCATCATCATCCCGATCGGCGGCGCCGACATGCCCGTCGTCGTGTCGATGCTGAACTCCTATTCGGGCTGGGCCGCCGCCGGCATCGGCTTCACGCTCGGCAACACCGCGCTGATCATCACCGGCGCGCTGGTCGGCTCGTCGGGCGCGATCCTCAGCTACATCATGTGCAAGGGCATGAACCGCTCGTTCATCTCGGTCATCCTCGGCGGCTTCGGCGGCGAGACGGCCGCGGCGGCAGCCGGCGGCGCGGTCGAGCAGCGTCCGGTCAAGCAGGGCTCGGCCGACGACGCCGCCTTCATCATGAAGAACGCGTCCAAGGTCATCATCGTGCCGGGCTACGGCATGGCGGTGGCGCAGGCGCAGCACGCGCTGCGCGAGATGGCCGACAAGCTGAAGGCCGAGGGCGTCGAGGTGAAGTACGCCATCCATCCGGTGGCGGGCCGCATGCCGGGCCACATGAACGTGCTGCTGGCCGAGGCGAACGTGCCGTATGACGAGGTCTTCGAGCTCGAGGACATCAATTCGGAGTTCGCCCAGGCCGACGTCGCCTTCGTCATCGGCGCCAACGACGTCACCAACCCGGCCGCCAAGACCGACCCGACCTCGCCGATCTTCGGCATGCCGATCCTCGACGTCGAGAAGGCCGGCACGGTGCTGTTCATCAAGCGCGGCATGGGTTCCGGCTATGCCGGCGTCGAGAACGAGCTGTTCTTCAAGGACAACACGATGATGCTCTTCGCCGACGCGAAGAAGATGGTCGAGAGCATCGTCAAGGCGCTCGACTGAGCTCGAGGCCTTCGGCACGCGATACAGAAAGGCCGCCCCCGGGGCGGCCTTTTTCATTGGGGGCGCGTCAGGCACGCTCCAAAGGATGAGCTGCCGATGCGGACGCTAGCCCCAGGTGAGCGGATCGAGGCGCAGATAGAAGGCCAGGCGGTCGCGATCCGGCGTCGTGATGTTGAGGCTCGCGAACAGGGCGGCGAAGGCGTCGTCGGCCTGGTCGGCCGTTGTCCAGCCCTCTTCGGCATTGGCGACCATGAGCGCCAGATCGGCATAGCGGTCCGCCGTTCCGAGACGACCGAGATCGATCAGCCCGGTGCATTGGAGACTGTCCGGATCGACCATGAAATTGGGCAGGCAGGGGTCGCCATGACACACCACCCTGTCGGCGGCTTCCTGGCGGAGCCGGGTCGGCATTTCTCGTTCGACGCGGGCCAGAAGCTCCGCGGCGGGCCTGTCCTTGTCGTCATCGGGCAGGAAGTCCGGGTTGACGGCGTCGCGGGACACGACATCGACGGCGCGCCGGAACATGGACGCCAGGCCGCGTTCGAACGGGCACTGGTCAGCCGGCAGCCGATGGATGGCTGTCAGGCTCCGCGCCATGGACGGCCAGGCCCTGAGCAGCTCGGCGCCCGACAAATCGACCGCCGGTATGCCGGGGATCGCCGTCATCACCAGGCAGGCTTCGTCCCCGGTATCGAGCCAGTCGACGACCTCGGGACAGGCGATGTCGCGGCCGCGAAGCCAGGCGAGCCGATCGCGTTCCCCGGCCAGCTCGCGGGCGCGGGTCGCGGGCACAAGCTTCGCATAGGCGAGGCCATCCTCCCGGCGATAGACCCGGTCGCCGGACTCGCCGTTCCTGAAGGGCAGCCAGCGGCCTTGCGAACCGTCCGGCAAGGCGTCATCCAGATTCATGAAAAAAATCCTTCGTCTATGGCGCGGCCAGTCGGTCCGGTGCCGAGCCGGAAATGCCGGGCTGAACCTTGGCGGGCCAAGCCCCGACTGCCCCAGTCCATTCTTCGGCCCCTATTGCGCGTCGGTCGCCTGTTGGCCTCGTGAGCTCGTGGCGGGCGCGGGAATTACTTTCCAGCTGCGGAAACCATTCTTGACAGGCGTCGCGCCGCGAAGGAGAGTTTCCGCTCAGGGAAACTGAACCGGAGCCCGCCGCCATGTCGTTGACGCTCTACCTGCATCCGCTCGCCTCCTTCTGCCACAAGGTGCTGATCGCGCTCTATGAGAACGGCACGCCGTTCACGCCGCGGATGGTCGATTTCGCCGACGAGGGGTCGACGGCGGCGCTCCTGGACAAATGGCCGGTCGGCAAGATCCCGGTGCTGCATGACAGCGCCAAGGATCGCGTCATTCCCGAAACCAGCATCATCATCGAATATCTCGACCGGCGCTATCCCGGCCCCGTCGCGCTGCTGCCGAGGGATCCCGAGGCTCGGCTCGAGGCGCGGCTCTGGGATCGCTTCTTCGATCTCTACGTGCATGTGCCGATGCAGAAGATCGTCCTCGATCGCATGCGCCCCGAGGGGAGCAAGGACCCCGCCGGCCTGGCCGAGGCGCACCGGGCGCTGGACATGGCCTATGGCATGATCGAGGCGCGGCTGGCGGGCGGGCCGATCGTACGCGGGGAGGCCTTCACCATCGCCGATTGCGCGGCGACGCCGGCACTCTTCTATGCGTCGATCGTGCATCCCTTCGCGCCGGACCAACCGAGGCTCGCGGCCTATTTCGAGGATCTGATGGCGCGGCCCTCGGTGCGGCGCACGCTCGACGAGGCGCGCCCCTATTTCCACCTCTACCCCTATCGCGAGAAGATGCCGCGGCGCTTCCTCGATCCCGCGGAGGCGTGAAGGGGCGGATGATGGATTCGTCGACACTCGATCGCGTGTTCAGCGCGCTGGCTGATCCGGGCCGGCGGGGCATGGTCGAGCGACTTTGTCGTCATCCCGCCTCGGTCAAGGAACTGGCCGAGCCCGCCGGCATGGCGCTTCCCTCCGCGCTCAAGCATCTCAGGGTGCTGGAGGAGGGCGGCATCGTCGTCTCCAGCAAGACGGGCCGGGTCCGCACCTATGCGATCAGCCCCACCGCCTTTGGTGCCATCCAGCATTGGGTGGCGCAGCGCGAGGCCATGCTGAACGCCTCGTTCGACCGGCTCGAGCGTGCGATGCTGGCCTTTCCCGAGGAGGAGCAGGATCCATGACGGCCGAACGCGTCGAGCATACGAGCTTCGTCATCGAGCGGGATTTTTCCGCCAGTCCGGCGCATGCGTTCCGCTTCTGGTCGGACGCGGATCTGAAGGCGCGCTGGAACAGCTGCCATCCGGACTGGACCGTTCTGGAAGACCGGTGCGACTTTCGCGCCGGCGGCACCGAGGCCAAGCGCTGGCGCACGCCCGACGGCGCCGAGCAGACCTTTCACGCGCATTATCTCGATATCGTCGCGCCGAGCCGGATCATCTACGCCTATGAGATGAGCTTCGCCGGGGCGCGGCTGTCGGCGTCGCTGGTGACGATCCTGCTGGCGCCGGTGGGCGCGAAGACGCGGATGACCTTCACCGAGCAGGTCGCGATGATCGGAGGCGGGGCAGGGGCCCGGGATCAGCGCTTGGCGGGGACGGAGGCGGGGCTGGACCGGCTGGCCGACATCCTCGCCGGCGAAATGGCCGTCCGGCACTGAGGCCGGGGCCGGATCTCGTCAAGACGGCGGATGACGTATCGGTCCGCCGTCGCGATTCGGGTTCAAAGGTCTCGTCGATTCGTCGGGAGGAATCGCGGCGACGTCGCGCGTCCGCTCAGACGCCGGCCTTGGCCGTGCGGCGGAGGCCGTCGCGCGCCGGGGCATAGCCCGAGTTCAGCTGCTGGGCGCGGGCGAAGGCGGCATGCGCCGCGTCGCGCTCGCCGAGCTTCTCCAGCGCGATGCCCTGGTTGGTCCAGCCTTCGTAGCTGTTCTTGTCGGCGCGGACGACGGCGGAGAAGTCGTCGAGCGCCGACTTGTAGTCGCCGGTGGCGAGATAGGAGAGGCCGCGCGCCTGGTGCGGCGGCACGGCGTTCGGCGCGTAGGTCAGCGCGGCGGTGAAGTCGGCGATCGCGTCCTCGTGCCGGCCACGGCCCTGGTAGATCAGCGCGCGGTTGTTGTAGGCCTTCGGATCGTTTGGCTCGAGCTCGATCGCCTTGGAGAAATCGGCGAGCGCGTAATCCATCTGGCCCTGCGAGCGATAGAGGTTGCCGCGCCCGACATAGGCCTCGTGATAGCTCGGGTTGAGCTGGATCGAGGTGTTGTAGTCGGCCAGCGCCGCGCCGTCCTGCTTCAGGTTGCGCTTGACCAGCGCGCGGTTCGAGTAGGCCTGGTAGAAGCCCGGATTGATCTCGATCGCCTTGTTGAAGTCCGCCAGCGCCTGCTCGTAGCGGCCGGCGCGGCCGAGCGCGGTGCCGCGCACATTGTAGCCGGAGGCGTCGCTCGGGTTCTGGTTCACCACGGCGCTGAGCGACGAGATGTTCGCCTCCGAGCCCATGGCGCGGTCGACGTCGTTGCCGAAATCATGCGGTCCGGAGGACTGGCAGCCGGCCAGCGCCAGCGCGCCCAGGAGCGCGGCCATGGCAGGCCCCGGCAGCGGACGGCGTCCGGTCGCCGTCGGGTCCGTAGCCAAGTTCACGCGCGCGATCCTGCCGAACCCAATCATGGGCAATGCTCCTAGGCGGCGCCCATGCGGATGAGGTGAGCGCAGATGGCAAAAAGCAACGAACCCGGCGAACCGGGCTCGTTACTTAGAACTTCATAGCGAAAAAGCAGGCGAAAGCAGGGCGCGCGCCCTGCTTGTCAGCGCTTCGCCTTCGGCGCGGCGACCAGGCCACCTTCGCGCTGGGCGCGCTTGCGGGCCAGCTTGCGGGCGCGGCGGACGGCCTCGGCCTTCTCGCGAGCCTTCTTCTCCGAGGGCTTCTCGTAGAAGTTGCGGAGCTTCATCTCGCGGAAGATGCCTTCACGCTGCATCTTCTTCTTGAGAGCCTTGAGCGCCTGATCGACGTTGTTGTCGCGAACGAGTACCTGCACGCGGGAGCGTCCTATCTTGATCCGATCCGGATGAATTCTCGGGCGAGACGAGGAGTGCAGCGAAAGCCGCTAGGAAACATCGTCCCGATTGTGGGGCGTCTATTAGCAGAAGCGCCCGGCGCCTGTCAAAGCGAACCGCCCCGCAATGCCGGAAAATCGGCTTTTTGCCTGCCGGGGCCTGCATTTTCGGGCCGGTTCGGGGCGGCAGCGGCGGAATCGCAACAGCGCCGTGCGCGGGGTGAAACGCATTTCCTGCCGTTTCGGCAGGTCCGCGACTCGCCGGGCGAGTCGCGGAGGCTGCGAAAGAAAAGCCCCCGCCGATGGGCGAGGGCTCTGTTCGAGGCGCGGGGCGCGATTCGGACCTTACTGGTCGTCCTCGTCGTCCTCGACCGGGCCCTTCAGCGACTTCAGCTTGGCGAAGACGGCGTCGGCGTCGAGCTCGTCCTCCTTCGCCTCGTCGCGGCGGTAGGAGCGCAGCGCGGCGGCGGCCAGCGCGTCGGCGGCGGTCGTCTCCTCGGCCGGCAGCAGCACCTCGCCCTCGGCGCCCGGCTCGCGCGGCGGCGCGTTCTTGGCGGCCTTCTCGACCTCGAAGTCGAGATCGATCTGCGAGCAGAGGCCGAGCGTCACCGGATCCATCGGCGACAGGTTGGCCGAGTTCCAGTGGCTGCGGTCGCGGATCGAATCGATCGTCGGCTTGGTGGTGCCGACGAGGCGCATGATCGACGCGTCCTTGAGCTCGGGGTGGTTCTTGAGCAGCCAGAGGATGGCGTTCGGACGGTCCTGGCGGCGCGAGACCGGGGTGTAGCGCGGGCCCTTGCGCTTCTGCACCGGCACGCGGACGCGCGTCTCGGCCATCTTCAGGCGGTACTTCGGATCGCGCTGGGCGCGGTCGATCTCCTCGCGCGTCAGCTGGCCCGTCGAGACGGGATCGAGACCCTTGATCGTGGTGGCCGCCTCGCCGTCGGCGATCGCCTTCACCTCGAGCGGGTGCAGCTTGCAGAAGTCGGCGATCTGGTCAAAGCCGAGAGAGGTATTCTCGACGAGCCATACGGCGGTTGCCTTCGGCATCAGCGGGATAGTCGACATAATTCTCTCCTGGTCGCTCTCCAGGTGGTCGCCGGGGGAGCTGAGCAAAACGTCTGAATGACGGGAATGGCCGATATATAGACCGCTGCCCGCAGCGACGCAAACGAAGCTTGCGCGACGATCGCCGTCAAAATCGCGCGACCGGCCGGGCCGCGCCGTCCTCGCAGACGAAAAGGGGCCCGCCGTGCCCCTGCGCCGGCGGACCCCGTGATGGCGCGACGCGCGGGCGAGGCCCGCGCGCGCTGGCGTCCGGCTACGGCGTCGTGGCCGGGGGCGTCGCGGGCTCGGCCGGGGCCGGCGTGGCCGGAGCCGGAGCGGGCTCGGCCGCCGGAGGCGTCGGCGCAGGCGCAGGCTCGGCGGGCTTCGGTGCTTCCGGTGCCGGGGTAGCCGGCGCGGGCGCCGGAGCGGACTGCTCGGCCGCGGGCGGCGTGGGCGGTGCGACGGGCGTTCTCGACTTCCACCAGAAATAGGCAATCACCAGAACGATGATCACCACGACGACCCATATCCAAGTATTTTGGCGTTGCATGTTGTCCTCCGGGGTGCGAGTTGCACCGGCGGTCGCAATCTTACATCGAATCAACCCGTTCCACGAAGAGGAAACGTGGCGTCACGTCTCTTCGGCGTCGAAATTCTACTCGCCGGCGACCTCGGCGATAGCCTTCCGCGCCGCCTCAGCCTGTCGGCCGAGGGGTTCGACAGGCGGAGACCGGAGCTGACGCTAGGGGATGCTGATCGTCGCGGGGCCGCCTGCGGTGATCCAACGGCAAAAGCGCGGCGTGGTTGCAGGGACGACCGGATTTCGTGCCGCCATGGTTAACCGACGGTCAGCACGATCTTGCCGATATGGCCGGAGCTTTCCATCCGGCGATGCGCTTCGGCGGCCCCGGCGAGCGGAAAGGTGGCGTCGATGCGCGGCCGGATCGTGCCGTTCTCGATCAGCGGCCAGACCTTTTCCTGCAATGCCGCGGCGAGCGCACCCTTGAAGGCGACGGTGCGCGGGCGCAGCGTCGAGCCGGTCAGCGTCAGCCGCTTGGTGAGCAGGCGGTTGAAGTTCACCTCGACGACGGGACCGTTCAGGAAGGCGATCTGAGCAATGCGCCCGTCGAGCGCCGCGGCGTCGAAATTGCGTTCGATATAGTCGCCGCCGACCATGTCGAGGATGACGTCGGCGCCCTTGCGATCGGTCGCCTCCTTCACCGCCTCGACGAAATCCTCCTTGAGATAGTTGATGGCGCGGCTGGCGCCGAGCTCGAGGCAGGCGGCGCATTTCTCCGCCGAGCCGGCCGTCGCCAGCACCGTGGCGCCGAAGGCGCGGCCGAGCTGGATCGCCGTCGTGCCGATGCCGGAGGAGCCGCCATGCACGAGCAGCGTCTCGCCCGGCTTCAGGCCGGCGCGCTCGAACACGTTGTGCCAGACGGTGAAGAAGGTTTCCGGCAGGGCCGCCGCCTCGACCAGCGACAGGCCGGCCGGGACGGGGAGCGCATTGGTCTCGTTGACGGCGACATATTCGGCATAGCCGCCGCCGGCGACGAGCGCCGTCACGGCATCGCCGAGCTTGAAGCGGCTCGCATTGCGGCCGAGCGCCACGACATGGCCGGCGACCTCCAGCCCGGGCAGGTCGGAGGCGCCCTTCGGCGGCGGATAATGGCCCTGGCGCTGCACGACGTCGGGCCGGTTGACGCCGGCGGCCGCCACCTGGATCAGGATCTCGTGCTCGAAGGGATGCGGCAGCGGCCGCGTCTCGGGCCGCAGGACGTCCGGGCCGCCGGGCTCGGAGATCGCGATCACGGTCATGGTGGCGGGCAGGGCGGATTCGGCGGGCGTGGACAACGCGGAACTCCTCTCGAGGGCGGCGCGGCTGGCAGGCCGGCGCGATGTTGCTATTCTTAGGGCCAGACGGGAGCCAAAACGAGACGGAGTGCACCATGGCACTTTTCGACGATCTGCCGGTGGAGAAGCCGGCGCCGCACCGGATCGGGGAGGAGCTGGGCCGCCTTTCGATCGATGAACTCGAGGCGCGGATCGAACTGCTGGAGGGCGAGATCGGCCGCCTGCGCGAGGCGATCTCGGCCAAGACGGCATCGCGCGCCGCGGCGTCCTCGTTCTTCAAGAGCTAGCCGGAGGGAGACGCCGCGTCCGCAGGCCAGGCCCGTTAACGACTCGTTAAGGTTATGGGCGCGTAATCATGCCATCCAGCGATCTGGATGTGAGTGGTAACTTCTCTGTTGGACTCCTCCCTCTGTCGCCTCAAAAGAGCCGTTTCCCGCGGCTCTTTTTTTGACTTCGGATCCGATCGGCGGCAAAATCCGTGAAACTTGCGCCCCGCCCGAATCCGCGCGGGATCGGCATGCTGGCGCGACGGAACGACTTCATGACAGACGACAGCCCTGGGCATCTCGACGCGCCGATCGTATTCGGCCAGCGTTTCGCGCATTCCGACACCTTTCGCGGCCTGTTTCGCGAGGGCATGCTACTGGTCGAGGAGACCGCCGCCTATCTCGACGGTGACGGTCGGGCCGATTCGCGCGACCTGCCGCGCGGCGGTTCGCTCAGCTATGCCACCGAATCGATGCGGCTGACGACGCGGCTGATGCAGCTGGCGTCGTGGCTGCTGCTGCAGCGCGCCGTCAACGAGGGCGAGATGACCTTCGAGCAGGCCGGGGCCGAAAAGGCCAAGGTGCGGCTGCGGGGCTTCGGCTCGGCGACGGAAGGGGCGGGCTGGGACGATTTGCCGGAGCGGCTGCGCGACCTGATCGAGCGCTCGATCCGCCTGCAGGAGCGCGTCATCCGGCTCGACGACGCCATCTACAACGCCGCCAATGCCGAGACACCGGCCGAGAACCCGGTCAGCCGCCAGCTCGGCCAGCTGGCGCGCGCTTTTGGCGGCGGCCGCGAGTAGGGCGCATGCCTTGGCGCGACCGAGTGAAGAGCGCTGTCCTCACCTCTCCCTGAGGGAGAGGTCGGAGCGAAGCTCCGGGTGAGGGTTTACGGCCTCACCGGATGGTTCCCTAAACCCTCACCCGCCGGCCTTCGGCCGTCGACCTCTCCCTCAGGGAGAGGTGAAGTAGGATATTTTGGACCCCGCCGAAGAACAGGCCTTCGCCGGGATGACGCTCGAGCTCTTGACGACCGCAAAAACAAAAAAACCCGGCCAGAGGCCGGGTTTTCCTATCCGAAGTGCTTCGGGGCAGCTTAGCCGCCGATGAAGCCCTTGAACTTGTTGTTGAAGCGCGAGACGCGACCGCCGCGATCGAGCAGCGTCTGGTTGCCGCCCGTCCAGGCGGGGTGCGTCGTCGGGTCGATGTCGAGGTTCATGACGGAGCCCTCTTCACCATAGGTCGACTTGGTGAAGTATTCGGTGCCGTTCGTCATCACGACCTTGATCGTGTGGTAGTCGGGATGAATGTCTTTCTTCATCGTCTGGTCCTCGCGGCTCGGTCCGTTCGGGACCGCATGGTCGTCGCCCGCCAAGGCGGAGGCGCCGTCCTGATCAATGGGAAAAACGGCTGCCTGCGACGGGCCGTCCTGTGGGGCGACGATATAGCCCAGCGTTCGGGCCGGCACAAGAGGCGGCTTGCCTTGAAACACCGCGGTCATCGGTGCATCTAGGCGCAACCGGGGCCGAGGCCCCCAGTCCAGATCGTTGACGGGTGCCGATGGCCGTTCGAGACACGATGCCGACCGATGCAGAGGGTCGATCCCGCGCCGACGAGCCGGGCAGGGCGGGCCGCCGCTCGCTGAAGCCGCTCGCCATGCTGCTGCCCTACGTCCTGCGGCGCAAGCCCCAGCTCGCCGGCGCCGGCTTCGCCCTCGTGCTGGCGGCGCTCGCGACGCTGACGGTTCCGCTCGCCGTCCGCCGCATGATCGACCATGGCTTCACGGCGGACGGGGCCGGCGCGATCAACACCTATTTCATGGCGCTGATCGGCGTCGTCGCCGTGCTGGCGCTCGCCTCCAGCCTGCGCTTCTATTTCGTCACCTGGCTCGGCGAGCGCGTCGTCGCCGATCTGCGCGCCGACGTGTTTCGCCATCTCGCCGCCCTCGGCATCGACTTCTTCGACCGCAACCGCTCCGGCGAGATCGCCGCGCGGCTGACGGCCGACACCACCCAGATCAAGGCGGTCGCCGGCGCCAACATCTCGATCGCGCTGCGCAATCTCGTGATGTTCCTCGGCGGCGCGGCGATGATGATCTTCACCAGCCCGAAGCTGTCCGGCCTCGTCCTGCTGGCGCTGCCGATCATCGTGCTGCCGCTGGTCGGCTTCGGCCGCCGCGTCCGGCTGCGCTCGCGCAAGGCGCAGGACATGCTGGCCGATGCGTCGGCCTACGCGTCGGAAGCGATCGGCGCGATGCGCATCGTGCAGTCGTTCACGGCCGAGGCGAGCGTGTCGCGGCGCTTCGCGGGAAGCGTCGAGAACGCCTTCGTCGCGGCGCGCAATTCGACGCGGGCCCGCGCCGCGCTGACCGGCTTCGGCATCTTCATGGTGTTCGCCAGCATGGTGGCGGTGCTCTGGTGGGGCGCGCAGGACGTGCTTGCCGGCCGCATGACGCCGGGCACGCTCGGCCAGTTCCTGATCTATGCGGTGATCGCCGCCGGCGCGCTCGGCGAGCTGTCGCAGGTCTGGGGCGATATTGCCAACGCCACCGGCGCGGCCGAGCGCCTGGCCGAGATCCTGGCGGAGAAACCGTCGATCGCGGCGCCGACCCGGCCTTCCGTCCTCCCCGAGCCGGTCAAGGGCGCGGTCACCTTCGACGCTGTCGGCTTCGGCTATCCAGAAGGGGGCAGGGGCGCGGCGATCCGCGACGTCTCGTTCCATGTCGCGCCCGGCGAGCGCGTCGCCGTGGTCGGCCCGTCCGGCGCCGGCAAGAGCACGCTGTTCAACCTGTTGCTGCGCTTCTACGACCCGCAGCGCGGCCGTGTCACGCTCGATGGCATCGACGTCCGCGACCTCGATCCGGTGGCGCTGCGCGGCCGGATCGCCATCGTGCCGCAGGATACCTTCATCTTCGCCGCCAGCGCGGCCGAGAACATCGCCCTCGGCCGTCCCGGCGCCGACGAGGCGGCGATCCGCCGCGCCGCGGTCTCGGCGCATGCCGACGATTTCCTCGCGGCGCTGCCGCAGGGCTACGAGACCGAGCTCGGCGAGCGCGGCGTGACGCTTTCGGGCGGCCAGCGCCAGCGCATCGCCATCGCGCGCGCCATCCTCAAGGACGCGCCGATCCTGCTGCTCGACGAGGCGACGAGCGCGCTCGACGCCGAGAGCGAGGTGGCGGTGCAGCAGGCGCTGGACGAACTGATGGTCGGCCGCACGACGATCGTCATCGCGCACCGGCTCGCGACCATCCTCAAGGCCGACCGCATCCTCGTGATGGATGGCGGCGAGATCGTCGAGGAAGGCACGCATGAGGAGCTGGTGCGCCAGGGCGGCCTCTATGCTCGCCTGGCGCGGCTGCAGTTCCGCGACGACGCGGCCTGATCAGGCCGCGACGAGGCGCGCCAGGTCGGTTCCCGGCGCGAGATGCTGCGAGGCGTCGAGAATCTCGACGGCGACGATCTTGCCGTTCTGGTCGAAGTCGAGAATCAGGCCTGGACGAATCTCCTCGCTCTCCAGGATCGCGGCGTCCGTGAAGCGGAGATAGAGCGCGTCGGTCTCGCTGTCATAGGCGGTTTTCATCGGCGTGGGCCTCGGTCGAGGAATGCGGTGATCACCCTATTGCGATCGCTTTCCGGCACAAAGACCGCCTTTGGTGTCAGGCCCAGATGGCGAGCGCTTCCCTTCACCTCTCCCTCAGGGAGAGGTGAAGGGAAGTGCGGATCGACCTGCTGCGGTGTCTATCGTGTTCGCGCGCCTACCGCTCGGTCAGCTTCAGCTCGATGCGGCGGTTCCTGGCGTAGGCGGCGTCGGTGGAGCCCGCTTCGAGCGGCTGGAACTCGCCGAAGCCGGCGGCGACCAGGTGGATCGGCTGCACGCCCTGCTCGACCAGGAAGCGCACGACCGCGATGGCGCGGGCCGACGACAGTTCCCAGTTGTTGCGGAAGCGGCCGGAGCCTGAGAGCGGGCGGGCGTCGGTGTGGCCGTCAACGCGCAGCACCCAGGCGATCTCCGGCGGGATCTCGCCCTCGAGCGTCTTCAGCGCCTCGGCGAGCTTGGCCAGCTCGACGCGGCCCTCGGCGTTGATCTCGTCCGAGCCGGACGGGAACAGAACTTCCGACTGGAACACGAAGCGGTCGCCGACGATGGTGATGTCGGGCCGGTTGCCGAGGATCTCGCGCAGGCGGCCGAAGAAGTCGGAGCGGTAGCGCGACAGTTCCTGCACGCGCTGGGCGAGCGCGACGTTCAGGCGGCGGCCGAGATCGGCGATCTTGGTCTGGCTCTCGGTGTCGCGCTTCTCCGAGGCGTTCAGCGCCTCCTCCAGCGCGCCGATCTGGCGGCGCAGCGCGGCGATCTGCTGGTTCAGGATCTCGACCTGCGACAGCGCCTTCTGGCTGACGACCTTCTCGTCCTCCAGCGCCTTGGTGATGATGGCGATCTGGCCCTCGGCCGAGCCGGCGGCGGCGGACTGGCTGTCGGCGGCGCTGCGGAGCCGGTCGCGCTCGGCCTCGATCGAGGCGAGGCTCGCCTGCAGGTTGGAGATCTGGTCGGTCGCGTCCTGTTTGCCGGCGCGCTCCATGGCGAGCAGCTCGGTCAGCTCGGCGATCTGGCTGTTCAGCCGGTTCAGCACCGTGTCCTTGCCGGTGATCTCGCGGCTCTGCAGGAACTGCAGCAGCGCGAAGATCGAGAGTAGGAAGATGAAGACGAGCAGAAGGTTCGACAGCACGTCGACGAAGGCGGGCCAGACATCGCTCCTGGCCTCACGGCGGCGGGCGCGCGCGGCCACGACTATTCTCCGGCCGGGTGCTTGAGGGCCTTGGCGATCAGTTCAAGCAATTGCTGCATCTCGCGCTGCTGGTCGGCCTGCTGCTCGACCCAGCCGCGCACCACCTGCTGCTCGCTGCGCATGTGTTGGACCAGGCCCTGGATGCCCTCGGCCAGATTGGCCATGGCGGCCGTGGCGCGCTGGTTGGTGCCGCTCGATCCGCCGCCGCCTTCCTGCACCACCGCGGTGAGACGCTCGATCGCGGCGCGCAGATCCTCGCCCGTCGAGGCGCCCTCGCGCACGTCGAGCATGCTCGGGTCGAGATCGGTGACGGTGGAGAGCCAGTCTTCCAGCTCGGTGTAGAACTTGTTCTGCGCCTGGCCGGCCTGCAGGTCGAGGAAGCCGAGGATCAGCGATCCGGCGAGACCGAACAGCGAGGACGAGAACGCCGTGCCCATGCCGGTCAGCGGGCCCTCGAGGCCGGCCTTCAGGTCCTCGAAGATCACGGCGCTGTCGCCGGCGCCGATATTGAGGCCGCGGATCGCGTCGGCGACGGCGCCGACGGTCTCGAGCAGGCCCCAAAAGGTGCCGAGCAGGCCGAGGAAGACGAGCAGGCCCGTCAGGTAGCGCGAGGTGTCGCGGTCCTCGTCGAGGCGCATCAGGATCGAATCGAGCACCGAGCGCATGGTCTGGGTCGAGATCGACATGCGGCCGATGCGGTCGCCGAGAATGGCGGCCATCGGCGCCAGCAGCACGGGCGCGCGCTCCAGCTCGATCGAGCGGTCGGAGTTGCGGAAGCCGTTGACCCAGCGCACCTCCGGGAAGATGCGGATCACCTGGCGGAAGGCGAGCAGGATGCCGATGAACAGGACGCCGATGATGACGCCGTTCAGCGCCGGATTGGCGAGGAAGGAGGTGTAGACCTGGCGATAGAGGATCAGGGCGACGAAGGCCGCGATGACCAGGAAGATGATCATGCGCCAGAGATAAACCTGCGGGCTGGCAAGTTTGTAGGGGTCGAAATCTCTTGCCATCTTTTGCCGCCGGATCACGCTGCGTCCCGTTTCACTCCGCGCGTGCCGGCCAAGACAGACTGCATGGCCGGATCGTCGCGCCAAGTCCTTGCCGCGATGCGCCCCTTCCAAGGCGGGAACGCATCGCGCGGATCAAGGTTTAGCGTGATTTGCCGCAGGATAGGAAGTGCCTCCTTCTCGATTGGCGCCGGCCCCAAGGACACGGACCGATGGACCCGCGGCCAGAGGTGGTCGCAGGCCAGCCTTATGAACACCGGCCTGGCCCGGCGCGCCGGCACCAGAGGGGCGTGGGCAGGGCCGGGCCGGACGCGAGACCGGGTCGTACTGGCAAGTCGTTGACATCCGCGACCGCGGGGAGCCTAGTCGGCTGCTTGCCGCGCTGTGGAGTTCCGTTGATGTGCATCAACTGCAATCCGGCGTTCGCCGAGGCCTTCCGTCGCCTCCTTCTTCCGTCCCGACGCCACATCCTGAGAGGGGCCGCAACGGTGGCGGCCGGCGCTTTCGCTTGCGAGACGGTGGGGCAAGGACCCGCGCGGGCGGCAACCGCCTCGCTGCAGGACATCGCGGACCAGTTCGACACGAAGGCGCTGCCGGAGGCGACGATCTTCCGCGCCAGGGAGATCGTGACGCTCGATCCGGCGAGGCCCACCGCCGAGGCGGTCGCCGTGGTGGGAGACCGCATTCTCGCTGTCGGCTCGTTCGAGGAGCTTGCGACGGCGGCCGGCGATCAACCCTACAAGGTGGATACGACCTTCGCCGATCAGGTCATCGTGCCGGGCTTCATCGCCCAGCATGACCACCCGATGCTAGCCGCCCTGACGATGACAAGCGAGATCATCGCGATCGAGGACTGGCGGCTGCCGGGGCGCACGGCGAAGGCCGCCAGGAACCGCTCCGAGTATCTCGCGCGTCTTGCCGAAGCGAACGCGAGGCTGAAGCCCGCGAACGAGGCCTTGTTGACGTGGGGGTACCATCAATACTTCCACGGGGAGCTCAAGAGATCCGACCTCGACGCCATCAGCACCGGCCGTCCCATCATCGTCTGGCACCGTTCCGGGCATGAGTTCTTCCTCAATGCCGTTGCCGAGAAGAAATACGGCGTGACCCGGGAGTGGTTCGACCGGCTGACGGACAGCGCGAGGGCGCAGTCGGACTTCGCCAACTCCCACTATTGGGAGCAGGGCGCCTTCGCCGTCATGCCCCTGATTGCCCCGGCCATCGCCTCTCCCGAGCGGGTGCGTTCCGGGCTTGAGTTCGTGAAGGCCTATTATCACGCCAATGGCGTGACGCTCGGTTGCGAACCCGGCGGCATGGCCTCGAAGACGATGCAGGATGCGCAGAACGCCGTCCTCAGCGACGCTTCCTCGCCCTTCCGCTTCTATTTCATCGCCGACGGCAAGTCGATCACCGGCGCCTATCCGGACGACCAGGTTGCCGCCGAGAGCGAAAGGTTGCTCTCCTGGGGCCGGGGCATGACCGCCTACCTTCCGAAGCAGGTGAAGCTCTTCGCCGATGGCGCGATCTTCTCGCAGGCCATGCAGATGAATGGCGGATACACGGATGGGCACAGGGGGGAGTGGATGATGGATCCGGACTTCTTCGCCCGGACATTCCGTGTCTACTGGGACCTCGGCTACCAGCTTCATGTCCATGTCAACGGCGACAAGGGGCTCGACATGGTGCTCGATCAGCTCGAGCTCAACATGCGCCGCCATCCGCGCCCCGATCATCGCACGGTCATCATCCATTTCGCGATCTCCACCCCGGACCAGGTGAAGCGGATCCGGCGTCTGGGCGCGATCGTCAGTGGCAATCCGTACTACCCCGTCGCGCTCGCCGACAATTATCGCGCCAACGGCCTCGATCCGGAGCGCGCCGACAAGATGGTCCGCATGGGGGATGTCGAGAGGGCGGGGATCTCCTATTCCTTCCACTCGGACATGCCGATGGCTCCCGGCCAGCCGCTCTTCCTGATCTGGTCGGGCGTGAATCGCGTGACGAACGAGGGCAACCTGCGGGGGCCCGAGCAGCGCGTCAGCCGTCTTGGCGGCTTGCGGGCCGTCACGCTCGATGCCGCCTATTCGCTCCAGATGGAAAAGGATGTCGGCAGCATCGTGCCTGGCAAGCTCGCCAATTTCACGATCCTCTCGGACAATCCCGTCACCGTCGATCCGATGGGGATCAAGGACATTGCGGTCTGGGGTACCGTGCAGGAAGGCCGCGTGCTGCCGGTTGCGTAGAGGCTCCGTCCGCCGTGGGCGCGTCCTGCCGTGCTGGCGCGGACGAGCGGGGCTAGAACGCGACAATCAGGCGGCTGTCCGCCGTTCGCCGGGGTTGCCGCGCCGAGCCATGGGACTGCGGCATGGGACTGCGGCATGATGCGCCGCCCCGTTCGGGGCGGCGCGTTTCGTCTGCGTCAGGACGAGGCCGCTCAGGCGACCTCGCTCTCCAGCTCTGCGTTCCACTGGCCGAGCGCGGCGAGGCCGTTCATGCGGCAGCGGTGCAGGAAGGCGCGCTGCGCGGCGGCGACGTTCTCCGCCTTGCCGCCCCAGGCCTTGAGCGCGGCCGCCTGCAGGGCGCGGCCATAGGAGAAGGTGATGCCCCAGGGCAGGTCGCCGATCGCGTTGATGCGCGACAGGTGCTCGGTTGCAAGCGTGTCCGACTGGCCGCCGGAGAGGAAGGCGATGCCCGGAACCGCGGCCGGCACGGTGGCGCGGAACACGGCGACGGTGCGCTCGGCGACCTCGGACGGGTCGGCCTTCTGGCCGCTGTCCTTGCCCGGCACGACCATGTTCGGCTTCAGGATGATGCCGGCGAGGTCGACGCGGGCGCGCTCGAGTTCCTCGAACACGACGCGCAGCGTCTCCTCGGTGACCTTGTGGCAGGTCTCGATCGTGTGGGTGGCGTTGGCGTTGTCCATCAGGACTTCCGGCTCGACGATCGGGACGATGCCGTTCTCCTGGCACAGCGCCGCGTAGCGGGCGAGGCCATGGGCGTTGGCGGAGAGCGCGCTCGCCGTCGGCAGGTTCTCGCCGATGGTGATCACGGCCCGCCACTTGGCGAAGCGGGCGCCGAGCTTGTGGTACTCGACCAGACGCTCGCGCAGGCCGTCGAGGCCCTCGGTGACCGTCTCGCCAGGGTGGAGGGCGAGGGGCTTGGCGCCCTGGTCGACCTTGATGCCCGGGATCGCGCCGGTGGCGGTGATCAGCTCGACCAGCGCGCGGCCGTCCTTCGCCTGCTGGCGGATCGTCTCGTCGAACAGGATGACGCCGGAGACATGGTTGCGCATTGCCTCATCGGCCGAGAACAGCATCTCGCGATAGTCGCGCCGGGCGTCGGCGGTCGATTCCAGCTGGATGCTGTCGAAACGCTTCTTGATCGTGCTCGAGCTTTCGTCCGCCGCGAGGATGCCCTTTCCGGGCGCGACGAGACGGCGGGCAATATCCTGAAGGCTTTCGGTCATGCGGAGCGTTCTCTTGACTGGATGCGGATCCGGACCGTCCGGATCACCCGGCCGTTGCATAACGCGTCGCAATAGATTTTGCACTGCAAAATAAAACAACTCCCGCGCCGGGAAAGCACGGAAGTTGTTTGATCGACCGGATCAAATTGTCGCAAAGTCGAAACTAGTGCTGCACTGCAGCAAAGATCTTCAGTCCTGGCGACGGAGAACTTCGACGCCGGGGAGCGGCTTGCCTTCAAGCCACTCGAGGAACGCGCCGCCGGCCGTCGATACATAGGAGAAGTCGTCGGCGACTCCGGCATGGTTGAGGGCCGCCACCGTGTCGCCGCCGCCGGCGACGGAGAGCAGGTGTCCCTCCTTCGTCCGCTTGGCGGCGTGGCGAGCGGCCGCGACCGTGCCGCGATCGAACGGCTCCATCTCGAAGGCGCCGAGCGGGCCGTTCCAGACCAGCGTCGCGGCGTCGTCGATCGCCGCGCTGATGCGCTCGATCGACAGGCCGCCGACGTCGAGGATCATGCCGTCCTCGGGGATCGCGTCGACGCCGTAGGTCTGGTTCGGGGCATGCGCCTCGAAATGGTAGGCGACGGTGGCGTCGACCGGCAGGATGATGGCGCAATTGGCGCTCTCGGCCTTCGCCATGATGCGGCGGGCGGTGTCGGCGAGGTCCTTCTCGCAGAGCGACTTGCCGACGGGCAAACCCTGCGCGTGCAGGAAGGTGTTGGCCATGCCGCCGCCGATCACCAGCGCGTCGACCTTGCCGACGAGGTTTTCCAGGAGGTCGATCTTCGACGACACCTTGGCGCCGCCGACGATGGCGATCACGGGGCGCTTCGGGCTGGTCAGCGCCTTGCCGAGCGCGTCGAGCTCGGCCTGCATGGAGCGGCCGGCATAGGCGGGCAGATGGTGGGCGAGGCCCTCGGTCGAGGCGTGCGCGCGGTGGGCGGCGGAGAAGGCGTCGTTGACATAGAGGTCGCCGAGCTCGGCGAGGGACGCGACGAAGATCGGATCGTTCTTCTCCTCGCCCTTGTGGAAGCGGGTGTTCTCGAGCAGCAGCACGTCGCCGTCCGACATCTTGGCGATCGCCTGGGCGGCGTCGTTGCCGATGCAGTCATGGGCGAAGGCGACGGGGCGGCCGAGCAGCGTCTCCAGCGCCGGCACGACGGGCGCCAGCGACATGTCCGCCACGCGCTCGCCCTTCGGGCGGCCGAAATGGGCGAGCAGGATCGCCTTGCCGCCGCGCTTCGAGACGTCGCGCACGGTCGGCAGGATGGCGCGGATGCGCGTGTCGTCCGTGACCATGCCGTCCTTCATCGGCACGTTCAGGTCAACGCGGATCAGGACGCGCTTGCCCTTGACGTCTGCGGTATCGAGGGTGCGGAAGGTCGACATGCGCGCTCACTCCTTGCGGGCGTCCCGGGCGGGGCGGCGACGCCCCCCATGTGAAAATGGCCCGGAACGCGTCCGGGCCATCTGGTTCTAGCTGATCTCGTTTCTACGGATCAAATCGTCTTTGCGACGAACCGCGCCCGATCAGATCTTCGTGGCGAAATAGGCCGTCATGTCGGCCATGCGGTTCGAGAAGCCCCACTCGTTGTCGTACCAGGCCAGGATGCGCACGAAGGTTCCGTCGATGACCTTGGTCTGGTCGAGGTGGAACGTCGCCGAATGCGGGTCGTGGTTGAAGTCGTGCGAGACGTTCGGCTGGTCGGTGACCGCGAGCACGCCCTTCAGCGGGCCGGCGGCGGCCGCCTTCATCGCCGCGTTGATCTCGTCGATCGTCGTGGCGCGCTTGGCGACGAACTTCAGGTCGACCAGCGAGACGTTCGGGGTCGGCACGCGGATCGACGAGCCGTCGAGCTTGCCCTTCAGCTCCGGGATCACCAGGCCGATCGCCTTGGCGGCGCCGGTCGAGGTCGGGATCGAGGAGAGGGCCGCCGCGCGGGCGCGGTAGAGGTCCTTGTGCATCGTGTCGAGCGTCGGCTGGTCGCCGGTGTAGGAGTGCACCGTCGTCATGAAGCCGTGCTCGATGCCGACCGTCTCCTGCAGGACCTTGGCGACCGGGGCCAGGCAGTTGGTGGTGCAGGAGCCGTTCGAGATCACCAGGTGGTCCTTCGTCAGGCCCTCATGGTTGACGCCGAACACAGTGGTGTAGTCGGCGCCGTCGGCCGGAGCCGAGACGATGACGCGCTTGGCGCCGGCGGCGAGATGGGCGGCGGCCTTCTCGCGCGACGTGAAGATGCCGGTGCACTCGAGCGCGATGTCGACGCCGAGCTCCTTGTGCGGCAGCTCGGCCGGGTTCTTGATCGCCGTCACCTTGATCCGGTTCTTGCCGATGACGAGCGTGTCGCCGTCGACGACCACTTCGTGCGGGAAGCGGCCATGGACCGAATCGAAGCGGAGCAGATGGGCGTTGGTCTCGACCGGGCCGAGATCGTTGACCGCGACGACCTCGATGTCGGTCCGGCCCGACTCGACAATCGCGCGAAGGATGTTGCGGCCAATTCGGCCGAACCCGTTGATAGCAACCCGCACCGCCATATTCGATCTCCTTGAGGCGCGCTTGGCGCCTTCGTCATTTCGGCCGGGCCTGCGCCCGGCCGTGGTTCAGTCAAAAGTTCAGGCGTTGGTGTTCAGCCGCGCGAGCGCCGCTTCGGCCGCGGCGTCCGCCGTGATGCCGAAATGCTCGTACAGCTTGTCGGCCGGCGCGCTGGCGCCGAACCCGTTCATGCCGATGAAGATGCCATCGACGCCGATGAAGCGGTCCCAGCCCATGCGGATCGCCGCCTCGATGGCGACGCGCACGGTCGAGCCGTTGAGGATCGAAGCCTTGTAGGCGTCGTCCTGTGCCTCGAACAGCTCGAAGCTCGGCACCGAGACGACGCGGGCCGTACGGCCGGCCGCTTCGATCTTCGCCTTGGCGTTCATGGCGATCTCGACCTCGGAGCCCGTGGCGAACAGCGTCACGTCGGCGGTCGCGGGGCCGGCGAGCAGATAGGCGCCCTTGGCCGACTTGTTCTCCGCGACATGCTCGGTGCGCAGCGTCGGCAGGTTCTGGCGCGACAGCGCCAGGACCGACGGGTTCTTCTGGCTCTCGATCGCAATCTGCCAGACTTCCGCCGCCTCGACGGCGTCGGCCGGGCGGAACACGCGCAGGTTCGGGATGGCGCGCAGCGCCGCCAGGTGCTCGACCGGCTGGTGCGTCGGGCCGTCCTCGCCGAGACCGATCGAGTCATGCGTCATGACGTAGATCACGCGCTCATGCATCAGCGCCGAGAGGCGGATGGCCGGGCGGGCATAGTCGGTGAACACCAGGAAGGTGCCGCCATACGGGATGAAGCCGCCATGCAGCGCGATGCCGTTCATCGCCGCCGACATGCCGAACTCGCGGATGCCGTAGTGGATGTAGCGGCCGGAGTAGTCGTCCGGCGTCAGCGGCTGCTGCGCCTTGGCGCGGGTCAGGTTCGAGCCGGTCAGGTCGGCCGAGCCGCCAGCCAGTTCCGGCACGACGGTCGCCAGCATGTCGAGCGCCATTTCGGACGACTTGCGGGTCGCGACCTTCGGCTTGGTCTCCGACAGGGACTTCTTGTAGGCGTCGACGGCGGCGTCGAGGCCGGCCGGCAGTTCGCCCTTCATGCGGCGCTCGAACTCCGAACGCACGGCGGCGTCGGCGGCGGCGAGGCGCTTCTCCCAGTCGGCGCGCGGCGCGCCGGACTTGGCGGCGGCGTCATGCCAGGCGGCGTAGACGTCGTCCGGGATCTCGAACGGCGCGTAGGGCCAGCCGAGCGCCTCGCGGGCACCGGCGATTTCCTTGTCGCCGAGCGCCGCGCCATGCGAGGCATGGCTGTCGGCCTTGGTCGGCGCGCCATAGCCGATGATCGTCTTGCAGGCGATCATGGTCGGGCGGTCGGACTTGCGGGCGCGCTCGATGGCGGCGGCGACCGCCTCCGGATCGAGGCCGTCGACGCGCTCGGCGTTCCAGCCGCTCGCCTTGAAGCGGGCGACCTGGTCGATCGAGGTCGACAGGTCGGCGCGGCCGTCGATGGTGATGTTGTTGTCGTCGAACAGCACGATCAGCTTGTTCAGCTTCAGGTGGCCGGCGAGGTCGATCGCCTCGTGGCTGACGCCTTCCATCAGGCAGCCGTCACCGGCGATCACATAGGTGTAGTGATCGACGAGGTCGTTGCCGTATTCGGCGTTCAGCATGCGCTCGGCGAGCGCGAAGCCGACCGACATGGCGAGGCCCTGGCCGAGCGGACCGGTGGTGGTCTCGACGCCCGGCGTGACGAAGTTCTCGGGATGGCCCGGCGTCTTCGAATGCAGCTGGCGGAAGTTCTGCAGCTCGCTGATCGGCAGTTCCTTCGAGCCGAGCAGGTGCAGGACCGAATAGATCAGCATCGAGCCGTGGCCGGCCGACAGGATGAAGCGGTCGCGATCCGGCCAGAACGGCGCGTTGACATCGTATTTCAGGAACCGCGAGAACAGCACCGTGGCAACGTCGGCCATGCCCATCGGCATGCCGGGGTGGCCGGACTTGGCCTTCTCGACCGAGTCCATCGCGAGCGCACGGATGGCGTTGGCCATGCGCTTGTGAGTTTCAGCTGCTGTCATCTCTGCTTCCACGCTATGGGCCGGGCGTCTGCCCGGTTGTCGGGCAGCGCGCGGCCGCGTTGTTCTGTGGGGTATCTACCAGGCCGCCGGACCGTCGCGGAAAGGCGCTGCGACAAATACCAGACCACCTTGGTGAGTCAATCTCGCGGCCTGACGCAGGTGCGCCGCCACAATCGTCGCGAGTCCTCGGAAATCCGGGATATTCACCGGCCCGTCAGAGCCCATTGACGCCCCGTTCGGGGCCTGCCTAATGTCCGAAGCGGTTTCAGTCCGGTGTGACAGGGAGATTTCGCCGAGAATGCGTGGGGCATCGCCCATGGACGGTGCGTTGCGGCGCTTGAATGCAGCGCTGGACGGGCTGGAGGGAGCGGTCGACCGGCGGCTCAATGCCGGCGCGCGGCTCGGCGAGATCGAGATGGAAATGCAGCGCATCGGCCTCGACCGGTCGCGCCTCGCCCAGTCGGTCGACGCCGCCGAGGCCCGTTCCGAGCGCCTCGAGGAAGCCAACAAGGAAGTCTCCCGCCGCCTGGTCGCCGCCATGGAAACGATTCGCTCCGTGCTCGACCGGCAGGACGGGTGACGGGAGAGGGCATGTCGCAGGTCAGCGTCACCATCAACGGCAAGACCTACCGCATGGCCTGCGACGACGGCCAGGAGTCGCATCTCGAGGGCCTCGCCGACCGGCTGAACGAGATCATCGAGCAGTTGCGCCAGAGCTTCGGCGAAATCGGCGATCAGCGGCTGACCGTGATGGCGGCGCTCACCATGGGCGATGAGCTCGCCGAATCGCGCCGCCAGGCGCGCCGGCTCGAGGCCGAGCTCGCCGCCATGAACGAGACCAAGACGGCAGTGATCAAGCGCTTCGAGGATTCGGAAGCCGGCATGGCGCGCGCCATCGAGCAGGCGGCGATCCGTCTCGAAAGCCTGGCCGAGAAGCTCGTCTCCGGCGACAAGCGCGACTGAGCCGGCCCCTTCGGTTCCCTGCGACACCGAGGCAGCGAAAGCTTCTGGGAGCTTCGCGCCGAGATCGCTGGCGGAGCGCTTCCCGGTCGCCTATATTTGCAGGTGGCGAGGCTGCGCGGTGCGACAGGAGATCACAATTCCCCGGGGCCTTATCGATCCAAAAGGGAGCTGTCCCTGACCGGAGCCCTGGTTCCGGACATACGGCGCCCACCTACGCTGTAGGTTCCCGGGATCGATCACTCCATCGGCCCATCGTGGCTCGCCACCCTTTCCCTCTGCTTCTCTTGCCGCCAGCGGTCCGGATCCCGTGATTTCAAAGGCAATCCTGCGCGGCGACGCGCTCGCCCGTCGCGACGCGATCGACGCCTCGGCGCGGGCCGAGGCCGACGCCGCCTTCCTGCAGCATGCCGGGCCGCTGTTCGACGCGCCGGGCCAGGTCGTTTCCGGCTATTGGCCGATTCGCAGCGAGGCGGATCCGCGGCCGCTGCTGGAGCGGGCGCGCGCCGCCGGCGCCGTCGTGGCGCTGCCGGTGCTGCTCGACAGCGAGACACTGCGCTTCCGCCGCTGGGATGCCGGCGTCACCCTGGCGCCGGCCGGCTTCGGCACGGTCGGCCCGCCGGCGCATGCCCCCGAACTGGTGCCCGACATCATCCTCCTGCCGCTCTCCGCCTTCGACAGGGCCGGCCATCGCATCGGCTATGGCAAGGGCCATTACGACCGCGCCGTCGCCGCGATCGTCGCCTCGGGCGCGCGTCCGCTGCTCGTCGGGCTTGCCTTCGCGGTGCAGGAGGTCGACAAAGTGCCCTTTGAGCCGCACGACATCCCCCTCGATTTCATCCTGACCGAGGCCGAACTGATCGCTGCGCCAAAAACCGGCTGAACGATCAAGGGGGTTCGTGTGCGACTGCTTTTCCTGGGGGATATCGTCGGCCGGTCGGGCCGCAACGCGGTCATCGACCAGCTGCCCGGCCTGATCGAGCGCTACCGGCTCGATTTCGTCGTCATCAACGGCGAGAACGCCGCCGGCGGTTTCGGCATCACCGAGGAGATCGTGCGCGACGTGCTCGATGCCGGCGCCGACGTGATCACCACCGGCAACCACGCCTTCGACCAGCGCGAGGCGCTGGTCTTCTGCGAGCGCCAGCCGCGCTTCCTCAGGCCCGTCAATTATCCGCTCGGCACGCCGGGCAAGGGCGCCAACCTGTTCGTGGCGCGCAACGGCGCCCGCGTTCTCGTCGTCAACGCAATGGGCCGCATCTACATGGACGCGCTCGACGATCCGTTCGCGGTGATCGACCGCGAGGTCTCCGCCTGTCCGCTCGGCGAGCAGGCCGACGCGATCGTCGTCGATTTCCACGCCGAGGCGACCAGCGAGAAGCAGGCGATCGGCCACCATCTCGACGGCCGCGTCACGCTGGTCGTCGGCACCCATACCCACGTGCCGACCTCGGATTGCCGCGTCCTGCCCGGCGGCACAGCCTACCAGTCGGACGCCGGCATGTGCGGCGATTATGATTCGGTGCTCGGCATGGAGAAGGACGAGCCGGTGCGCCGTTTCCTGACCAAGGTCCCGTCCGGGCGGTTCCAGCCGGCGCAGGCCGAAGCGACCTTGTGCGGGCTCTGCGTCGAGGTCGACGACACCACCGGGCTCGCGACGGCGGTGGCGCCGCTCGCCATCGGCGGCGTGCTCGAACAGCGGCTGCCGAGCTTCTGGGGTTGACGGCGGTCGCCATTCCGTGATGGGAGAAGCAAACGCTTCCCCCATTTGAAATTGCTCCGTCCCGGTGCGGTTCGCATCGACACCGCCGGACGATGCTGCAGGAGTTTCGCCCATGGCCCGCTCGGCCCTTCTCAACGTCATGGTCAGCGCCGTCACCAAGGCCGGCCGCCCGCTCGCCCGCGACTTCGGCGAGATCGAGAACCTGCAGGTTTCGATGCGCGGCCCGGCCGATTTCGTCAGCGCCGCCGACCGCAAGGCCGGCCAGGCGCTGATCGCCGAACTGACCAAGGCGCGGCCCGGCTACGGCTTCCTGACCAAGGATCGTGGCGAGCTGCCGGGCACCGACGAGACCCATCGCTGGATCGTCGACCCGCTCGCCGGCTCCACCAACTTCCTGCACGGCATTCCCGTCTTCGGCATCTCGCTGGCGCTCGAGCGGGAAGGGCAGATCGTCGCGGCCGTGCTGTTCAACCCGGTCACCAACGATCTCTACGTCACCGAGCGCGGCACCGGCGTGTTCCTGAACGAGCGGCGCCTGCGCGTCGCCGGCCGCGCGGCGCTCGCCGACGCGGTGATCGGTACCGGCATCCCGCATCTCGGCACGCCCGACCATGCCGGCGCCGTGCGCAAGATGCAGGCCGTCATGATCGAGACGGCCGGCCTGCGCGCCAGTGGCGCCCCGATTTTCGACCTCGCCTCGGTCGCCGCCGGCCGTCTCGACGGCTTCTGGCAGGAGAACCTGCGTCCCTGGGACATCGCCGCCGGCTGGCTGTTCGTCCGCGAGGCGGGCGGCTACGTCTCCGACCTGTGGGGCGGCGAGCGCATGATCGAGACCAAGAGCATCTGCTGCGGCAATGAGCAGATCCAGCGCAAGCTTTTCGCCGCGCTGACCGGCTCGCGCGGCTGATCCGATCGCGCGACGGCTTGAACGCCGTCGTGCTTTCGCCATATGGCTGTGGCGTCTTTTCCGCGCGTTTCCGAAAGCGACCATGGCCAAGAAGAAAAAGTCCCCCCCGCCGGAGCCGTTTGCGCGCCTCTGCCTCGTCACGCCCGCCGGCGCCGATGCCGCGACCTTCGCGCCGGTGCTCGACGCCGCGCTGAAGGCGGGCGACGTCGCGACCCTGTTCATCGTCTCGGAGACGGCGAACGCGACCGAGCTGCAGCGCCTCGCCGAGGCGCTGGTGCCGGTGGCGCAGGAAAACGGCGTCGCCGCGATCGTGGCAAATGATACGCGCCTGTTCGGCCGCGCCCGCGCCGACGGGCTGCATGTCGACACCGGCCTCGCCGATCTGAAGGACGCGGTCGCGGCGCTGCGGCCGGACCACATCGTCGGCGCCGGCGGCGTCGCGACCCGGCATGACGCCATGCTCGCCGCCGAAACCGACTGCGACTACCTCTTCTTCGGCCGTTTCGACGGCGACAGCGGCGAACAGAGCTTCGACAAGAGCTTCGACCTCGCGGCCTGGTGGTCGGCGATGTTCGAGATCCCGGCCATCGTCATGGGCGGCAACACGCTCGCCTCGGTCGAGCCGGCGGTCGACGCGCATATCGAGTTCGTCGCGCTTAGGAGCGCGATCTGGAACCACCCGGAGGGGCCTGCCGCCGCGGTCGCCGAGGCGAACCGCCTGATCCTCGCGCGCCAGGCCGAAGCCACGCCATGATCTCCCGCATCGCCATCCTCGCCGTCCTTGCCCTCGCCACGGCGCTGCCCGCCGCGGCCGAGAAGGCGCCGGTTCCGGTGGCGAAGCCGAAGACGGCGACCGGCGAGGCGCCGACCGGCTCGACCAGCCCGGCCGAACCGAAGCCGCTCTCCATCGCGCCGGTTCTCGGCGGCAGTACGCTGGGCGTGCCGCCGCCCGAGGCGGGGCTGATGCCGAGCGCCGAGGACCTGCTCAAGTCCGGGCGCGCGCTCGGCGACGAGGCCGAGGGCGACGTCGCCTTCGGCGCCTTCCAGCGCGGCCTCTACCTGACCGCCGCCGCGATCGCGCTCGACCGCGCCGGCCGCGGCGACGCCGCCGCCGCGACGCTGCTCGGCCGCCTCTATGGCGAGGGCCTCGGCGTCAAGCAGAACGACAAGGCTTCCGCCGCCTGGTACCAGCAGGGCGCGCTCGCCGGCGATCCCAACGCGCAGCTCGCCCTCGGCGTGCTCTATCTCGACGGCCGCGGCGTGAAGAAGGACCGCGCCAAGGCCGCCGACGCCTTCGAGCAGGCGGCGGAATGGGGCGAGCCCCAGGCGCTCTACAATCTCGGCCTGCTCTATCTGGAAGGCGGCGTCCGCCCGAAGGACCCGGAGAAGGCGGCCTCGCTGTTCAGCAAGTCGGCCGGCCAGGGCAATATCGACGCCCAGTTCGCGCTGGCGCAGCTCTATGCCGAGGGCGAGGGCGTGCTGCTCGACGACGGCATCTCGACGATGTGGATCGCCAAGGCGGCCAAGGCCGGGCACCCCGACGCGGCGGTCGAATACGGCATCCGCCTGTTCAATGGCACCGGCACCAAGAAGGACGTGATCACGGCGTCCGGCTGGTTCCGCCGCTCCGCCGAAGCCGGCAACGCGGTCGGCGCCAATCGCTATGCCCGCGTGCTCGCGACCGGCATGGGAACGCCCCGCGATCCGGTCCAGGCGGCCAAGTGGCACCTGATCGCCGTCAAGGGCGGCGTCAAGGACGAATGGCTCGACGACTTCGTCTCGAAGCTCCCCGATGCCGACCGGAAAAGCGCGGAAGCCGCAGCGGAACGCTGGCCTGCCGGAGGCTAGGCGGCTTTATTTCGGGCCTTCTTGCCCCTATAAAGCGGGCGATCGCGCGGCGCAGCGCCGCCCCCAATTCTCGCTGACAGGACGCCTCTGATGGCCGGACATTCACAATTCAAGAACATCATGCACCGCAAAGGTGCCGCCGACGCGAAGCGCTCCAAGCTGTTCGCGAAGCTGGCGCGCGAAATCACCGTCGCCGCCAAGCTCGGCCTGCCCGACCCGAAGATGAATGCCCGCCTGCGCCTGGCCATCCAGAACGCGCGCGCGGAAAACATGCCGAAGGACAATGTCGACCGCGCCATCAAGAAGGCATCCGGCGCCGACAGCGAGAGCTATGACGAGATGCGCTACGAGGGCTACGGCCCCGGCGGCATCGCCGTCGTCGTCGAGGCGCTGACCGACAACAAGAACCGCACGGCGAGCGCGGTGCGCTCCTACTTCACCCGCTCGGGCGGCGCGCTCGGCGAGACCGGCGCCGTCTCGTTCATGTTCGATCACGTCGGCCAGATCCTCTACAAGCCGGAAGCCGGCTCGGCCGACAAGGTCCTCGAGGCGGCGATCGAGGCGGGCGCCGACGACGTCCAGAGCAGCGAGGATGGCCACGAGATCATCACCGCCTTCGAGAACCTGAGCGACGTCTCCAAGGCGCTCGAGGAGACGCTGGGCGAGGCGGAATCGGTCAAGGCGATCTGGAAGCCGCAGAACCTCGTCCCCGTCGACGAGGAGAAGGCGACGAGCGTGATGAAGCTGATCGACGCGCTCGACGACGATGACGACGTGCAGAACGTCTACACGAACTTCGAGGTCTCGGACGAGATCATGCAGAAGCTGACCGCCGCCTGATCCCGGGCGCCGGATTTCTGGCAATCGACGGAAAGCCGCTCCGCACCGGGGCGGCTTTCTTCGTTCTGGAGCCAATTTTGGCGCGGTCGCCGCACCGATGTTCCCCGAATGTTCTTCCCAAGCGGGCAAGGGTCGGCTAGGCCTTGGGCATGACCCAGACGATTCGCATCATCGGCATCGACCCCGGACTCCGCCGCACCGGCTGGGGTATCGTCGACAGCCGTGGCAACCAGCTTTCCTTCGTCGCCTCCGGCACCGTCAAGGCGCAGCTCGACGGCGAGCTGGCGCACCGTCTGGTGACGCTGCACCAGGGGCTGACCGCCGTGATGGCGCAGTTCAAGCCCGACGAGGCGGCCGTCGAGCAGACCTTCGTCAACAAGGACGCCGGCGCGACGCTGAAGCTCGGCCATGCGCGCGGCATCGCGCTGCTGGTGCCGGCGCTGGCCGGCCTGTCGGTGGCCGAGTATTCACCGAACGCGGTGAAGAAGACGATCGTCGGCGCCGGCCACGCCGAGAAGGAGCAGATCCGCATGATGGTGAAGGTGCTGATGCCCAAGGCCGAGTTCGACACGGACGACGCGGCCGATGCGCTCGGCATCGCGATCTGCCACGTTCATCATCGCGTCACCCTCAACCGCATGATGCGGATGGCGTGACCCTTTCAGAGGCAGGACCCGGCGCGTCGGGCGGCTCGCGGAGGCGGGGGAAGCATGATCGGTAAGCTCAAGGGCATCGTCGATTCCTATGGCGACGACTGGGTGATCCTCGACGTCGGCGGGGTAGGCTATCTCGTGCATTGCTCGAGCCGCACGCTGCAGGGGCTGCCATCGCCCGGCGAGGCGGCGCAGCTCGCCATCGAGACCTATGTCCGCGAGGACATGATCAAGCTGTTCGGCTTCGGTGCCGACGTCGAGCGGGAGTGGTTCCGCCTGCTGATGACTGTGCAGGGCGTCGGCTCCAAGGTGGCGCTCGCCATTCTCGGCGTGCTGAAGCCGGCCGATCTCGCCAACGCCATCGCGATGCAGGACAAGGCCCAGGTGTCGCGGGCGCCGGGCGTCGGCCCCAAGGTCGCGGCGCGCATCATCGCCGAGCTCAAGGACAAGGCGCCGGCCTTCTCCAGCATCGATCCAGCCGCGATCTCGCTGCAGGACGATCTCGCCGACCGTCGCGCGCCGCTCGCGGTCGCCGACGCCGTCTCGGCGCTCACCAATCTCGGCTACCAGCAGGCGCAGGCGAGCGCCGCTGTCGCCGCCGCCGCGCGCTCGGCCGGCGAGGACGCGACGACGGAGACGCTGATCCGCCTCGGCCTCAAGGAACTGGCGCGATGACAGCGGCGAGCGGTCGCGCTGACGGCGCCGGCGTGGTGCCGGCCGGCCGCATCTGCTACGGACGGGACGGATTTTGCGCGCGGCCATCGCCGTCGCGGGAGGAAGAATGAGCGATAGCCGCCTGGTATCCGGGGCCCAGCAGGAAGACGACATCGACCGGACGCTCCGGCCGCAGGTGCTGGCCGATTTCGTCGGCCAGGCGCAGGCGCGCGCCAATCTCTCCGTCTTCATCGAGGCCGCCCGCGCCCGCAAGGAGGCGCTGGACCACGTGCTCTTCGTCGGTCCGCCCGGTCTCGGCAAGACGACGCTGGCGCAGATCGTCTCGCGCGAGCTCGGCGTGAGTTTCCGCGCCACCTCGGGCCCGGTCATCGCCAAGGCGGGCGATCTCGCGGCGCTCCTGACCAATCTCGAGGAGCGCGACGTCCTCTTCATCGACGAGATCCATCGCCTGAGCCCGGCCGTCGAGGAAGTGCTCTATCCGGCGATGGAGGATTTCCAGCTCGACCTGATCATCGGCGAGGGGCCGGCGGCGCGCTCGGTCAAGATCGATCTCGCCAAGTTCACGCTGGTCGCCGCGACGACGCGCCTCGGCCTGCTGACGACGCCGCTGCGCGACCGCTTCGGCATTCCCGTCCGGCTGCAGTTCTACACGGTCGAGGAGCTGGAGCTGATCGTCACGCGCGGGGCGCGGCTGATGGGCATCGGCATGACGGCCGACGGCGCCACCGAGATCGCGCGTCGCGCCCGCGGCACGCCGCGCGTCGCCGGAAGGCTGCTGCGCCGAGTGCGCGATTTCGCCATCGTCGAGGGGCCGGGCACGATCACGCGCGAGGTCGCCGACCGGGCGCTGCTCCGCCTCGAGGTCGACAGCATGGGCTTCGATTCGCTCGACCGCCGCTACATGTCGACCATCGCCGTCTCGTTCGGCGGCGGTCCCGTCGGCATCGAGACGATCGCCGCGGCGCTGTCCGAGCCGCGCGACGCGATCGAGGAGATCGTTGAGCCCTATCTGATCCAGCAGGGCTTCGTGCAGCGCACGCCGCGCGGCCGCCTGCTGACGCCGCACGCCTTCCGCCATCTCGGCCTGGCCGTGCCGACCACAGACGTCGCGGCGCAGATCCAGATGTTCGATCCCGGCAAATAGCCGCGCAGAGGCCCCAGATGACCGACGACCATCCGCATCTCGCCGGGCGGCATACGCCGGAAGGCCATGTCCTGCCGGTCCGGATCTATTTCGAGGACACGGATTTTTCCGGCGTCGTCTATCACGGCTCCTATGTGCGCTTCCTGGAGCGCGGGCGGTCGGACTATGTCCGCCTGCTCGGGGTGCACCACAGCGCGCTCGACGCGGGTGAGACGGGCGAGCCGATCGCCTTCGCCGTGCATCGCATGGAGATCGACTTCAAGCGCCCGGCGCGGATCGATGACGTGGTCGAGGTGGTGACGCGGCCGAAGGAGGTGCGCGGCGCCCGCATCCTGCTCAACCAGACCATCCGCAGGGGCTCCGAGGTGCTGATCGAGGCGGTGGTGACCGTCGTGCTGGTCAACCGCGCGGGGCGCGCGCAGCGCATTCCCGAGAGCCTCGCCGCCCGATTTGCAGTGGCGCCGGAATAACCATTGCTTAACCATGACGCCCTTATAGAGAAGCGTCGCGGCGGCAGGGCCGAACTGGCGGAAACGCCCTCAAATGAACAAATTTGAAGGCGAGACACCACGCCGGATTGTCGTGTCCGGCCTGATGCTTGCAGGACATGTTCCGTGGCAGGGATCGATGGTGGATACGACTCCTATCCTCGCGCCGGTCGCTGCGAGTGATCAACTCCGAGAGGGTGTACGCGAATGAATCCGGCCGACGTGGGCCAGGTAGCGCTCGACGCGCCGGCGAACCTGTCGCTTATCTCCCTGTTCCTGCAGGCTCATATCGTCGTCAAGCTGGTGATGCTCGGCCTGATCGTGTCGTCGATCTGGAGCTGGGCCATCATCATCGACAAGGTGCTGCTCTTTGGCCGCATCCGTCGCCAGATCGACCGGTTCGAGAAGGTGTTCTGGTCGGGCCAGTCGCTCGAGGAGCTTTACCGCTCGCTCGCCAGCCGCCCGGCCACCAGCATGGCCGCGCTGTTCGTCGCGGCGATGCGCGAATGGAAGCGCTCCTTCGAGAGCGGCGCCAAGTCGCCGATCGGCCTGCAGATGCGCATCGACAAGGTGCTCGACGTGACGCTCGCCCGCGAGGCGGAGCGCATGGAGAGCCGCCTGCTGTTCCTCGCCACCGTCGGCTCGGCCGGCCCGTTCATCGGCCTGTTCGGCACGGTCTGGGGCATCATGACCTCGTTCCAGGCGATCGCCGCCTCCAAGAACACGTCGCTCGCCGTCGTGGCGCCGGGCATCGCCGAGGCGCTGCTCGCCACCGCCATCGGCCTGTTCGCGGCCATCCCGGCCGTTATCGCCTACAACAAGCTCTCGAGCGCCGCCGGCAAGATCTCGCTGCGCCTCGAAGGCTTCGCGGATGAGTTCTCGGCCATCCTGTCGCGTCAGATCGACGAGAGGTCCTGAGCATGGGCATGTCGGTCGGAGGTCGTTCGGGAGGCGGCGGACGCGGTGGACGCCGGCGTCGCCGCTCGACGGGCGTGATGAGCGAGATTAACGTCACGCCCTTCGTTGACGTCATTCTCGTGCTGCTGATCATCTTCATGGTGTCGGCGCCGCTCCTGACCGCCGGCGTGCCGCTCGACCTGCCGCAGAGCCAGGCCAAGGCGCTGACCGCCGACAAGGACCCGATCTCGGTGAGCATCAACGCCGAGGGCAAGATCTTCCTGCAGGAAACCGAGATTCCGCTCGACGAACTCGTTCCCAAGCTGAAGGCGATCGCCGCCGCCGGCTATGAGGAGCGTATCTTCGTGCGCGGCGACCGCACCAGCAATTACGGCGCCGTGATGAAGGTCATGGGCGCCATTTCCAGCGCCGGCTATCGCAACATCGGTCTCGTCACCGAGGCCACGGACAGCTGATCGATGCGCGCCGGGCTCGTCACCTCCGTCGCTGCCCACCTCTCGCTGCTGGCCTGGGGACTGATCGGGCTGCCCAGCAGCAAGCCGTTCGACGTCACCATGGTCGAGGCGATGCCGGTCGACCTCGTGCCGATCGCCGAGGTGACCAGCCTGCAGAAGGGCAAGAAGACGGCCGAGGTCAAGGACAAGCCGTCGCCGAACAAGCCGGCCGAGAAGGAAACGCCGAAGCCGAGCCCCGCGCCGCCGAAGCCGACCCCGCCCGCGACGCCGCCACCGCCGCCGCCGCCAAAGGCTGAACCGACGCCGCCGGCGCCGAAGCCGCCCGAGCCGACGCCCGCGCCGCCAGAGCCCGCGCCGCCGGAACCGGCGCCGCCCGAGCCCGCCAAGCCCGAACCCGCGCCGCCGGAGCCGACGCCCGAGCCCGCTCCGCAGCAGCAGGCCGAGGCCGCGCCGCCGCAGCCGGCGCCGAAGCCGCGCGTCAAGCCGACGCCGCCGAAGCCCGTGCAGACGGCCGAGGCGCCGAAGAAGCCGGCCGAGAAGACCAGCCAGCAGCAGAGCCAGAGCACGGCGGAGTCGAAATTCGACGCCGACCGGATCGCGGCGCTGCTCGATCGCCAGAAGCCGACCGGCGGCGAGACCGCCAGCCAGGAGCCGGAATCCTTCGGCGCCGAGGAGGCCCGCAACCCGAGCGCGCGCATGACGCAGAGCGAGATCGACGCGCTGCGCTCGCAGGTGCAGCGCTGCTGGAACATCCCCGTCGGCTGGACCGATCCGAGCGAGGTGACGGTGACGATCCGGTTCAGCCTGAACCAGGACGGCACGGTCAACGGCGTGCCGTCGATCCAGCAATATCCGGCCAGCCAGTACGGCACCGTGGCGGCGGAAAGCGCCGTGCGCGCCGTGCTCCAGTGCGGCCCCTACCAGCTGCCCGTCGAGAAATACAATCTCTGGAGCGAGGTCCAGATGCGGTTCTCGCCGCAAGGATGATCGCCCGCCGTCACCGCCCTGCCGTTATCTTCGGCCACAACCGAACCCAGACGATTTGGATTACAGGAACACCACCATGACGGTTCACGCCCCCGACAAAGGCGCAGCGGCCGGTTCGAGCCGCTTCACACGCATGAGCTTCGGCGCGGCGCTGCTCTTCGCCGCGGCGTTCGTGGCGGCGACGGTGCCCTTCACGCAGCGCGCCGAGGCGCTGATCGAGCTCGACGTCACCCAGGGCAACGTCCAGCCGCTGCCGATCGCGATCCCGACCTTCATCGGCGGAACGCAGGCCGACGCGCAGCTCGCCGCCGACGTCTCCGGCGTGATCGCGGCCGACCTGAAGCGCTCGGGCCTGTTCCTGCCGCTCGACCAGGCCTCGTTCATCGAGAAGATCTCGAACCCGAACCAGACGCCGAACTTCCAGAGCTGGACGGTGATCAACGCCCAGGCGCTCGTCACCGGCGGCGTCACGCGCCAGTCCGATGGCCGCCTGCGTGCCGAATTCCGCCTGTGGGACATCTATGCGGGCCAGCAGATGGCCGGCCAGCAGTTCTACACGACGCCGGAGAACTGGCGCCGCGTCGCCCACATCATCGCCGACGCGATCTATGAGCGCCTGACCGGCGAGCAGGGCTATTTCGACAGCCGCGTCGTCTATGTCGACGAGAGCGGCCCGAAGGACAAGCGCGTCAAGCGCCTCGCCATCATGGACCAGGACGGCGCCAATTCGCGCTACCTGACGCGCGGCAACGACCTCGTCCTGACGCCGCGCTTCAGCCCGGCGGCGCAGGAAGTCGTCTACATGTCCTACGGCGCCGACCAGCCGCGGGTCTATCTGCTCAACATCGAGACCGGCCAGCGCGAACTCGTCGGCAATTTCCCCGGCATGACCTTCGCGCCGCGCTTCTCGCCCGATGGCCAGCGCATCGTCATGAGCTTCGAGGACCAGGGCAACGCGAACATCTACGCCATGGACCTGCGCTCGCGCCGCACGACCCGGCTGACCAACTCGGCCTCGATCGACACCAGCCCGTCCTTCTCGCCGGACGGCTCGCGCATCGTCTTCACCTCGGATCGCGGCGGCAGCCAGCAGATCTACGTGATGGGCGCCGACGGCTCCAATCCGCAGCGCATCTCCTTCGGCAAGGGCAGCTATTCGACGCCGGTCTGGTCGCCGCGCGGCGACCTGATCGCCTTCACCCGGCAGGCGCCGGGCGGCTTCGCCATCGGCGTGATGAAGCCGGACGGTTCCGGCGAACGCATCCTGACGGAGGGCTTCCACAACGAGGGCCCGACCTGGTCGCCCAACGGCCGCGTGCTGATGTTCTTCCGCGACACGCCTGGCGCGAATGGCGGACCGCAGCTCTGGTCGATCGACCTGACCGGCTACAACGAGTTCAAGGTGCCGACCCCGGCATTCGGATCGGACCCGGCCTGGTCGCCCTTGATCAACTAGGCCCGCTTGGTTAATTTCCATGCCGCCGACGCACCGCGCCGGCGGCATTTTTTATGTCGAACACGTTTCGGTAACGATGTTTCCCCGCCGCGTTAGGCATAGGGAAACCCAGACGGGGCCTTGCATTCTCCACCACCGGACCTTGGTCGAGCGGACGGCGTTAACCTCCTCTCAACCACGTTCTTGAACCCGTGCTTAACCAACGGGCTGCTAAGACCGCCTCATGTCCGAGTATGGTGGACAAGGAGTTATCTTCATGGCGAATTCTCTACCCATTCTGCGCGGCGCCAAGTTCGTCGTGTTCATTGGCGCAGCTCTCGCGCTGGCCGCATGCGCCAACAAGCCGGGCGCCGGCGGTGCAGGTGGCCTCGGTGCGGGCGGCATTGGTTCGGCGACCCCGGGCAGCGCCCAGGACTTCGTCGTCAATGTCGGCGATCGCATCTTCTTCGAGACCGACCAGACCGACATCTCGTCGAACAACCGTGGCACGCTCGACAAGCAGGCGCAGTGGCTGCAGCAGTATCCGCGCTACCAGGTGACGATCGAGGGCCACGCCGACGAGCGCGGCACGCGTGAGTACAACATCGCGCTCGGCGCCCGTCGCGCCACCAACACCAAGAACTACCTGGTTTCGCGCGGCATCGCGCCGAACCGCATCCGCACCATCTCCTACGGCAAGGAGCGCCCGGTCGCGGTCTGCAACGACATCTCGTGCTGGTCGCAGAACCGTCGCGCCGTCACCGTGCTGAACAACGCCGGTTCCTGAGCGCGTTCCACCATACGATTGACCGGAACGGCGGCCCTCGGGCCGCCGTTTCTGTTTGAGCGCCTCGTGCGAAGCGGATATCGGTTCACGTGACGAAGAGGCGATCGGACATGGAGCGAGGTTCCGTCCGCGTTTGCGTGGAATGCGGAAACGACCGGGCGGCCCAACTTTGGCCGAACTCAAGCCCCTGAAATGCATCGACGAAGCGGTGCGGCGGTGCCGTGTCGCAATGATTGTTCAACGGATGGGCTGATGAGACAGAGACTCCCGACCCTGGCCGCGATGCTGCTCGCGGCGGGGCTGACCTTCACGGCGACGGGACCGGCCGGCGCCGGCCTGTTCGACAAGCTTCGCGGCGGCGGCGGATCCGAGCAGGGCCTGCAGCCGCCCGGCCAGATCGGTGGCGTCGTCCAGGCGCAATCGACGCAGAGCGAGGCGCAGGCGGCGATGCGGATGGACCGCATCGAGCAGCAGATGCGCGACATGACCGGCCAGATCGAGCAGCTGACCTACCAGCTGCGGCAGCTGCAGGAGCAGCTGCAGCGCGCGCAGCAGGACACGGATTTCCGCCTGAAGGGCGTCGAGGGCGGCGGCAAGCGTTCCGACGCCGCTCCGGCGGCGCGCCCGCGCGCCGCGGCGCCGGCGCAGCGCAGCGCCCCGCCGCCATCGGACGCGATCGGCGATACCATCGGCTCCACCGACGGCGAGATGGATCCGGCCGCGGGTGGCCCTGGCGCGCCACCACGCGCGCTCGGACAATTGACGCTCGACCCGAACGCGCCGATCGACCTTTCGCAGGGCGGTGGTCCGTCGCCGGGGGGCGCGCCGCAGCCGACCGGTACGGCGCGGGGCGACTACGAGGCGGCCTACGGCCTCGTCATGAAGGGCGACTACGACGTCGCCGAGGCGGCGTTCCGCCAGTTCCTGCAGGCGCATCCGAAGGATCCGCTCGCCGCCGACGCGCAGTACTGGGTCGGCGAGAGCCAGTTCGCGCGGCAGGATTTCCGCGGCGCCGCCGATGCCTTCCTGTCCGGCTACAAGCAGTATCCGAAGAGCGCCAAGGCCCCCGACATGCTTCTGAAGCTCGGCATGTCGCTCGCCGGCATGAACCAGCGCGAGGCCGCCTGCGCCACCTATACCGAGGTGCTGAAGCAGTACCCGAAGAGCTCGAACGCGCTCTTGCAGCGGGTCAAGCAAGAACAGGCCAGTGCCAGCTGCTGACCAACAAGGTTTGCTCGCGCCGGAGACGCTCGAAGCGATCTTCGCGCCCTTCGCCGGCCTGCGGCGTGTCGGGCTCGCCGTCTCGGGCGGCGCCGATTCCCTCGCCCTCCTGATGCTGGCCGAACGCTGGCGCGCCGCCGCGCCGGGGCGTCCCGACCTCGTCGTCCTGACCGTCGATCACGGCCTGCGGCCGGAATCCGCCGCCGAGGCGCGCTTCGTCGCGGATGTCTGCGCGCAATACGGCGTTGCGTGCCGGGTGCTGCGCTGGGCGGGTCCGGCGCCGTCTTCCGGCATCGAGGCGGCCGCCCGGGCCGCGCGCTACCGGCTTCTCGCGGAAGCCGCCCGCGCCGAGGGCCTCACCCACCTCGCCACCGCGCATCACCGCGACGACCAGGCCGAGACCTTCCTGATGCGCCTCGCGCGCGGCTCCGGCGTCTACGGGCTGGCGGCGATGGCGGCCGAGACGGACAGGGCCGGCCTTCGCCTCGTCCGGCCCCTGCTGGGCCTCTCGCATGCCGAACTCGTCGCGGAAGTGCGCGCGGCCGGGCTCGTTGCGGTCGAGGATCCGCACAATTCCGATACCTCCTTCGATCGCGTCCGCATGCGCCGGCTGATGCCCGTGCTGGCGGCGGAAGGGCTCGATGCCGCGACGCTTTCCGCCACGGCGGAACGGCTGGCCCGCGCCGCGAGCGCGCTCGACACCTATGTCGGGCGGCTGTTCGAGCGGGCGGCCGAGGCCGACGCGTTCGGCATGGTCCGGTTGCGGCGAGACGATTGGCGCGGCGAGCCGGAGGAGATTCGCCTCCGCGCGCTGGCCCGCATCCTGCGCGCCGTCGGTGGCGCCGCCTATGTGCCGCGTCTCGAGGGCGTCGAGGCGCTGGCGGCGGCAATGGGCTCCGAGGATGCCTTCGCGGCGCGGACGCTCGCCGGCGTCGTCGTCGATCGCCACGGCGACGGGTTCCGGTTCCAGCGCGAAGGGGGGCGCGACGGTTTGCCCGCGCTCGTCGTCGAAGCCGGGTTCGAAGGGATATGGGATGGCCGCTTCCGGGTGGTCGTGGCGGGGGGAGGGGTCTCGGGCCTCGTCCTCGGGCCGCTCGGCGAGACGGGCCGGCGGCAGTTGATCGACCATGCGCCGCGCGGCATGCCGCGCGCCATCGCGGCGCTGCCCGCGCTGTGGCGCGGCGGGGCGATCCTGGCCTGTCCAGCCCTCGGCCTTGCGCCGGATCCGGCGCTCGACATCGCCTTTTCGGCGACATCGCTGGTTGCGGCGCGGATGCGCGATCCCGCCCGCCATGACGATCCGGGCGCCTGATCTAAACCATTGCCGCATTTTCCGCGCTTTCAATGGCCATGCTCATATTGGCTTCAGCGGTCGGGCCACCTATCTTAGCCTGAAATGAGCGGCACCCGGCCGCATCCTGCCCTTGAAGGGATTCTGATGAACGCGAATTTTCGCAACTTCGCAGTGTGGGTCATCATCGGCCTGCTGCTGATCGCCTTGTTCAACCTGTTCCAGAACCCGGGCCCGCGCGCCGCCGGTCAGGACATTGCCTATTCGCAGTTCCTGAGCGACGTCGACAGCGGCCGCGTGCGCAGCGTCGTCATCGCCGGCCAGCAGATCACCGGCAGCTACACCGACAATGCGAGCTTCCAGACCTTCGCGCCGAATGACGCGGATCTGGTGAAGCGGCTCGAGGACAAGAACATCTCGATCACCGCGAAGCCGCCGACCGAAGGCGGCACCTCGCTGATCGGCGTCCTGATCTCGTGGTTCCCGATGTTCCTGATCCTGGCCGTGTGGATCTTCTTCATGCGCCAGATGCAGGGCGGCGCCGGCGGCAAGGCGATGGGCTTCGGCAAGTCCAAGGCCAAGCTGCTGACCGAGGCGCATGGCCGCGTCACCTTCGACGACGTCGCCGGTGTCGACGAGGCCAAGGAAGACCTGCAGGAGATCGTCGAGTTCCTGCGCGACCCACAGAAGTTCCAGCGCCTCGGCGGCCGGATTCCGCGCGGCGTGCTGCTGGTCGGCCCTCCGGGAACCGGTAAGACGCTGACGGCGCGCGCCGTCGCCGGCGAGGCCAACGTGCCGTTCTTCACCATCTCGGGCTCCGACTTCGTCGAGATGTTCGTCGGTGTCGGCGCGTCCCGCGTCCGCGACATGTTCGAGCAGGCGAAGAAGAATTCGCCCTGCATCATCTTCATCGACGAAATCGACGCGGTCGGCCGTCATCGCGGCGCCGGCCTCGGCGGCGGCAATGACGAGCGCGAGCAGACGCTGAACCAGCTGCTCGTCGAGATGGATGGCTTCGAGCAGAACGAAGGCGTCATCATCATCGCCGCGACCAACCGTCCGGACGTGCTGGACCCGGCGCTGCTGCGCCCCGGCCGTTTCGACCGCCAGGTCGTGATCCCAAACCCGGATGTCGTCGGCCGCGAGAAGATCCTGAAGGTGCATGCCCGCAAGGTGCCGATGGCGCCCGACGTCGAGCTGAAGACGCTCGCCCGCGGCACCCCCGGCTTCTCCGGCGCCGACCTGATGAACCTCGTCAACGAGGCGGCCCTGCTGGCGGCGCGGCGCAACAAGCGCATCGTCACCATGGCCGAGTTCGAGGACGCCAAGGACAAGGTGATGATGGGCGCCGAGCGCAAGTCGCTGGCCATGACGGCCGACGAGAAGCGCAACACCGCCTATCACGAGGCCGGCCACGCCATCATCGCGATGCTGCTGTCGTCCACCATCGACCCGATCCACAAGGCCACCATCATTCCGCGCGGTCGTGCGCTCGGCATGGTGATGACGCTGCCGGAGTCGGACCGCTACAACTGGACCTACGAGAAGGCCAAGTCGCGCCTGATCATGCTGTTCGGCGGCCGCGAGGCCGAGATCCTGACCTTTGGTCCGGAGAAGGTGACGACCGGCGCCAGCGGTGACATCCAGATGGCGACCAGCCTGGCCCGTTCCATGGTGATGGAGTGGGGCATGTCGGAGCGCCTCGGCCGCGTCCGCTACCGCTCGAACGAGCAGGAGGTCTTCCTCGGCCATTCGGTGGCGCAGTCGACCAACATCTCGGACGAGACCGCCAAGATCATCGACGAGGAAGTGCGCAAGCTGATCGAGGAGGGCGAGAGCGAGGCGCGGCGTCTCATCACCGAGAACCGCGACAAGTTCATCGCCATCGCCGAAGGGCTGCTCGAATACGAGACGCTGTCCGGCGAGGAGATCAAGAACCTGCTCGACGGCAAGCCGCCGATCCGCGACACCGGCGACGACGTGCCGCCCTCGCGCCCGTCCGTGGTTCCGACCACGCGCGGCCCGCGCCCGAAGGGCGACCCCGGCCTGGAGCCGCAGCCGCAGTCCTGATGGCGCGGCGGAAGACATGAAAAAAGGGCGGGGCCTCGCGGTCCCGCCCTTTTTCGTGCGCGCTTTTCGGCGCGGCGCGGATCAGGCCGCCTTGGCGATGTCGGCCGCGATGATTGTGGCCGAGTCCGTGATCGTCGCGCCGTAGATCGTGCGCAGGTAGTCGATCGCCGCTTCGTTGTCGACGCCGTCGAAGACGCAGACGCCGTCGGCCGGGATCTCGATGCCGTAGCCGCGGATGAAGGCGCCGTAGCTGGTGTGGCGGACGCAGCAATGGGTGTGCTGGCCGACCACCACCACGTCGGTGACGCCGAACTCCTTGAAGATCGCGTCGAGCCCGGTCTCGTCGAAGGCGCCGTAGAAGCGCTTCGGCGAGACGATTTCGCGCGGCGCGCCGATCGGCGTCAACTCGTCGATGACGTCGGCGCCGCGCGTGCCGGCCATGGCATGCGGGCCCCAGACGGCGATCTCGGCGTCGTCGGCGCGATGCGCGTCGTTGGAATAGACGACCAGCCAGTCGGAGCGGCCGCGGGCGTGGTCGATGAGATCGCGGATGACGGGCACGATCCTGGCGGCATGCGCCTGGTTCTGCAGCACGCCGGTGTAGAAGTCGTTCAGCATATCGATGATGATGAGGGCCTTCATGGGCAGCTCCTGCTCGGGGGAAGGAAGCCTCCCTTGCCATCCCGTCTCCCGCTGCGGAATGCACATTCCATATCGTCCTGAAACATTCGCCGCGCCGGCCTGCCGGTAATCGCAGAATTCCGGAAATCTCAGTAAAATCTGGACCTTATGGTAAAATTACTTAAGGTGCCGATCGATGCCGGTTGCGACGTCTCGGTCGTGGCGAGGGGAGCGTGTAACAGCCGCTCATGATTTTTGAACCCTTTCGGCGCCATGCTAGTCTATGACTGCCGCGAATGCCCGCAGCGGAGCCTCTCCGATCGGATGAGCCGCTGGTTCGGGTTCTTGATTTGACGCACGGCCCCGTTCCGGAAAATCTCCAGCTTTCGGGTCGCGCCTTGGGAAACGACGACGCATGGTACGCAAATTCTTCGGCACGGATGGCATCCGCGGCAAGGCCAACGCCTTTCCGATCACGCCGCAACTCGCGTTGCAGGTCGGGATCGCCGCGGGGCTGGCTTTCCGGAACGGCGGCCATCGGCACCGCGTGGTGATCGGCAAGGACACGCGCCTTTCCGGCTACATGATCGAGCCGGCGCTGACCGCCGGCTTCACCGCGGCCGGCATGGACGTGTTCCTGCTCGGCCCGATGCCGACGCCCGCCGTCGCCATGCTGACGCGTTCGCTGCGCGCCGATCTCGGCGTCATGATCTCCGCCTCGCACAACCCGTATGAGGACAACGGCATCAAGCTGTTCGGCCCCGACGGCTACAAACTCTCCGACGAGACCGAGGCCAGCATCGAGGCGCTGATCGAGGAGGACCTGTCGGGCCGGCTCGCCGCCTCGGCCGATCTCGGCCGCGCCAAGCGTATCGACGGCGCGCAGGAGCGCTATGTCGAGTTCGCCAAGCGCACGCTGCCGAAGACGCTCGATCTCGCGGGCCTGCGCATCGTCATCGACAGCGCCAATGGCGCCGCCTACAAGGTCGCGCCCGAGGTTCTCTGGGAACTCGGCGCCGAAGTGATCACGATCGGCGACAAGCCGAACGGCTTCAACATCAACCTCGATGTCGGCTCGACGGCGACCGACGCGCTGCGCAAGAAGGTGCACGAGGTCCGCGCCGATATCGGCATCGCCCTCGACGGCGACGCCGACCGCGTCATCATCGTCGACGAGAATGGCGAGGTCGTCGATGGCGACCAGCTGATGGCCGTTGTGGCGCAGTCCTGGGCCGAGGACGGCCTGCTGTCGCAGCCCGGCATCGTCGCGACGATCATGTCCAATCTCGGCCTCGAGCGCTATCTCGGCTCGCTCGGCCTGTCGCTGGCGCGCACCAAGGTCGGCGACCGCTACGTCGTCGAGCACATGCGCAACCACGGCTTCAATGTCGGCGGCGAGCAGTCGGGCCACCTGATCCTGTCGGACTTCTCGACCACGGGCGACGGCCTCGTCTCGGCGCTGCAGATCCTGGCCGTGGTGCGCAAGACCGGCAAGCCGGTCAGCGAGGTGTGCCGCCGCTTCGAGCCGGTGCCGCAGATCCTGAAGAACATCCGCTTCGGCGGCGGCAAGCCGCTCGAGGTCGCGAGCGTGCAGGCGGCGATCGCCGAGGGTGAGGCGCGGCTCGGCCGCACCGGCCGCGTGGTGATCCGTCCCTCCGGCACCGAGCCGCTGATCCGCGTCATGGCGGAGGGCGACGATCATGCCTTGGTCGAGGCGGTGGTCGACGACATCATCGGCGCGCTGAAAGAGGTCGCCTGACGTCCCGCGCGTCGACCCGTCCGGGTCCCGTTCCCCGTTCCGAACCAGGCGTCGCGCAGCTCCTGCGCGGCGCCTTTTTCGTATCTGTGCGTGGGACCTGTGTGGCGATTGCGCCACGCGATCTATGCCTAAGGCTCCCTTACGGAGGAAACATCGTGGTTAAAGGTTGTAGTTAATCCGATGTTAAAGGGTCCCGGTTGAGAAACGCCCCATGAGCGTTTTCGGGATTGCGCCTTGTCGCGGTCCGACCTTTGAGAGGGTTCTGAATGAGCACTTCGCGGATCTTGGCAATCGCGATCGCGGCCGGGCTGAGCGCCGGCGGGCTGACCGGCACGGCCGTCGCGGCGGATCTAGAGCCCTATGTCGAGCCGGTTCCGCTGGCCACCGGCGGCTGGTATCTGCGCGGCGCCATCGGCATGAGCAACCAGCGCCTCGGCGATCTCGAATACAAGTATTTCAACGAGTCGAATTACGTCACCGACTGGATGAACGAGGGCGATTTCTCCTCCGCCCCGACCTTCAGCCTCGGCGCCGGCTACCAGTTCAACGACTGGTTCCGCGCCGACCTGACCGGCCAGTATCGCGGCAAGGCCGATTTCTACGCTTCGCAGCGCGTGCACAACCTGAACAATCCCGACCTGCCGGAATTCTTCAGCGACGACTACACCGCCCGCAAGTCGGAGTGGCTGTTCCTCGCCAACGGCTATGTCGACCTCGGCACCTACAAGGGCATCACCCCCTATGTCGGCGCCGGCATTGGCACGTCGCGCAACACCATCTCGGGCTTCCGCGACGTGAACACCGAGTTGAACGCGGGCGGCTATGCCGGGTCCGATTCGCAGTGGAATTTCGCCTGGGCGCTGCATGCCGGCCTCGGTTTCCGCGTCACCGAGAACCTGATCTTCGATCTCGGCTACTCCTATGTCGACCTCGGCAACGCGACCACCGACACGGCCTACAACGTCGATCCGTCCCATTCGCGTCCGAACGACGGCTTCAAGTTCAAGGACATCACCTCGCACGACGTGAACTTCGGCATCCGCTACCTGTTCAACTGATCGGGCCTGGTCCGAATTCCGGGGCGCGCCGCGGCAACGCGGCGCGCCTTTCCATTTCCGTGTCGACCTCTCTTGCATTCGCTCCGGCCGAGGCGTAAACGCGTCGGCGGGACACCCCTCCCCAACGAGGGGCTACTATCTGAGAGGATAGACTATGGCAGATCTCGCCACGCCCGGCCGCCGGCCGGTGAACGCTAACTATTCTTCCGGCCCCTGCGCCAAGCGTCCTGGTTGGACCTTCGAAGCGCTCAAGGATGCGGCTCTCGGCCGATCCCACCGGGCCAAGATCGGCAAGCAGAAGCTCCAGAAGGCCATCGACCTGACGCGCGAGGTTCTCGGCGTGCCGGCGGATTACCGCATCGGCATCGTTCCGGCCTCGGATACCGGTGCGGTCGAGATGGTTCTGTGGTCGATGCTCGGCGCCCGCGGCGTCGACATGCTGGCCTGGGAGTCGTTCGGCGAGGGCTGGGTCACCGACGTCGTCAAGCAGCTGAAGCTCGAAGACGTCCGCACCTTCAAGGCCGATTACGGCCAGCTGCCGGACCTCGCCAAGGTCGATTTCGACCGCGACGTCGTCTTCACCTGGAACGGCACCACCTCCGGCGTCCGCGTTCCGAACGGCGACTGGATCGCCGCCGACCGCGCCGGCCTGACGATCTGCGACGCCACCTCGGCCGCCTTCGCTCAGGATCTCGCCTGGGACAAGCTCGATGTCGTCACCTTCTCCTGGCAGAAGGTGCTCGGCGGCGAGGGCGCCCACGGCATGCTGATCCTGTCGCCCCGCGCCGTCGAGCGTCTCGAGACCTACAAGCCTTCATGGCCGCTGCCCAAGATCTTCCGCATGACCAAGGGCGGCAAGCTGATCGACGGCATCTTCGTCGGCGAGACGATCAACACCCCGTCGATGATGGCGGTCGAGGACTATCTCGACGCGCTCGGCTGGGCGCAGTCGCTCGGCGGCTGGAAGGGCCTGACGGCCCGCGCCGACGCCAATCTGAAGGTGCTGGCCGACTGGGTCGCCAAGACCGACTGGATCGATTTCCTGCCGGTGGTCGAGAACACCCGCTCCAACACCTCGGTCTGTCTCGTCATCACCGACCCGGCGATCAAGGCGCTCGACGACGCGGCCCAGGCGGCCTTCGCCAAGGCGATCGTCTCGGCCCTCGACAAGGCCGGCGTCGCCTATGACATCGGCTCCTATCGCGACGCCCCGGCGGGCCTTCGCATCTGGACCGGCGCGACCATCGAGGCGTCCGACCTCGCGATCCTGACCGAATGGCTCGACTGGGCCTTCGCGTCGCAGAAGGCCGCCCTCCAGGCCGCCTGAGTTTCAGCCGGCGGGGCCTCGGCCCCGCCCGTTCGCTCGATATTCCAGTTTCATACCAGCGTCCGCACGCCCTCAGGCGTCATCCCCGCGAAAGCGGGGATCCATACGGCCCCAGGCTTCGGCTGCATGGATCCCGGATCTACGCTTCGCTTCGTCCGGGATGACGACGGCGCTAGGTAACCAGGGACACAAAGCACATGGCACCGCGCGTTCTCATTTCCGACAAGCTCTCCAAGACCGCCGTCCAGATCTTCAAGGATCGTGGCGTCGAGGTCGACTACCTGCCGGATCTCGGCAAGGACAAGGAGAAGCTGCTCGAGATCATCGGCAATTATGATGGTCTCGCCATCCGCTCCAACACCAAGGTGACCGAGAAGGTCATCGCCGCGGCGAAAAATCTCCGCGTCATCGGCCGCGCCGGCATCGGCGTCGACAATGTCGACATTCCGGCCGCGACGGCGAAGGGCATCATCGTGATGAACACACCCTTCGGCAACTCGATCACCACCGCCGAGCATGCGATCGCGATGATCTTCGCGACCGCCCGCCAGATCCCCGAGGCGAATGCCTCGACCCAGGCCGGCAAGTGGGAGAAGAACCGCTTCATGGGCGTCGAGGTGACGGGCAAGACGCTCGGCATCATCGGCTGCGGCAATATCGGTTCGATCGTCGCCGAGCGCGGCGTCGGCCTCCGGATGCGCGTCATCGCCTTCGATCCGTTCCTGTCGCCGGAGCGGGCGATCGATCTCGGCGTCGAGAAGGTCGACCTCGACGAGCTGTTCCGCCGCGCCGACTTCATCACCCTGCACACGCCGCTGATCGACAAGACCCGCGGCATCATCGACGCCAAGGCGATCGAGAAGATGAAGGACGGCGTCCGCATCATCAATTGCGCGCGCGGCGGCCTGGTCGTCGAGAAGGACCTCGCCGAGGCGCTGAAGTCCGGCAAGGTCGCCGGTGCAGGCTTCGACGTGTTCGAGGAAGAGCCGGCGACCGAGAACGTGCTGTTTGGCCTGCCGAACGTCGTCGCGACGCCGCATCTCGGCGCCTCGACCACGGAAGCGCAGGAGAACGTCGCGCTGCAGGTCGCCGAGCAGATGGCCGACTATCTGGTCAAGGGCGCTGTCTCCAACGCCTTGAACATGCCGTCGATCACCGCCGAGGAAGCGCCGCGCCTGACGCCGTTCGTCAAGCTCGCCGAGCAGCTCGGCTCCTTCGCCGGCCAGCTCACCGAGACCGGCATCAAGGCGATCAAGCTCGAATATGAGGGCGAGGTCGCGGAGATGAACGTCCGCGCGCTGACCGCCGCGGCGCTGGCCGCCGTGCTGCGCCCGCAGCTGCAGACCGTCAACATGGTCTCGGCGCCGGCGATCGCCAAGGAGCGCGGCATCGCCGTCGAGGAAGTCCGCCGCGAGCAGCAGGGCGCCTACGAGAACTACATCCGCCTGACGGTCACGACCGAGCGGCAGGAGCGTTCGGTCGCCGGCACCGTGTTCGGCGACGTCAACCCGCGGATCATCCAGATCAAGGGCATCAACATGGAGGCCGAGCTCGGCCCCCACATGCTCTACGTCACCAACAAGGACAAGCCGGGCTTCATCGGCCGCTTCGCCAGCCTGCTCGGCGGCGAGGGCATCAACATCGCCACCTTCAACCTGGGCCGCAAGGCGCCGGGCGAGGACGCGATCGCGCTGATCGGTGTCGACGAGGCGATCTCGGACAGCGTGCTCGACCGCGTCAGCGCGCTCGAGGGTGTCGTCCAGGCCAAGCGCCTGACCTTCTGAGACAAGGTCTCAGCACCGGATCGAAGAGGGGCGACGGGCAACCGTCGCCTCTTTTTTGTTTTGGTCCTGTTGTGGCTGATGGTTGGTGCGCATGGATGGACACCACCCTCAACATGCTGAGGAGGCCCGCAGGGCCGTCTCGAAGCACGCACAAGGCAGAACCGCGCATTCTCGCTGCAGTACCGTCCTGCGTCCTTCGAGACGGCTTTCTGCGAAAGCCTCCTCAGTGTCTGGCCCGTAATTGGACAAGGCCCGCCACGCCGCCTTCCCTTCACCTCTCCCTGAGGGAGAGGTCGGAGCGAAGCTCCGGGTGAGGGTTTAGGAAACCATCCGGTGAGGCCGTAAACCCTCACCCGCCGGCCTTCGGCCGTCGACCTCTCCCTCAGGGAGAGGTGAAAGTAGAGTGTCCCCTGCATTTCGGGCCAGACACTCAGGATGATGGAATTCGGTGTCTGGCAGGCCCGTACGGGCTACCGCCCGAAGGCGCGAATGCGGGCCAGGCTCAGTTGCGCGATGGCGATGCCGCCGAGGATCAGCGCATAGCCGGCGCCGTGGAACCAGCGTGGCTGTTCGCCGAGGAAGACGATGGCGATCGCTGAACCGAACACCGGCAGCAGGTGGAAGAACGGTCCGGCGCGGTTCGGCCCGATCAGCGCGACGCCGCGATTGAAGAACATGTAGGCGACGACCGAGGGGATCACGACGACATAGGCGAGCACGGCGAAGGTGAGCGGCGTCGCGTGCATCACCTGGCCGGAAGCGATCTCCCACGCGAAGAAGGGCAGGATCATCGCCGCGCCGGCGGGAATGGTGAAGCCGAGCATCGACAGATAGTGGATGCGCGGCCCCTTCTTCAGAAGCGCCGAATAGAAGCCGTAGCAGCTGATCGCGACCAGCATGATGATGTCGCCGATATTGAGCGTCAGGTGCAGCAGCACGGCCGGATCGCCGCGGCAGACGATCAGGATGACGCCGCAGAGCGACAGGCAGACGCCGGTGATCTGCGCGGCCGACATGCGGTCCCTGAACAGGATCAGCGACCAGACGCCGATGACCAGCGGCGCGATCGACTGCATCAGAAGCCCGTTCAGCGCCTCGGTATATTGCAGGCCGTAATAGGCGAGGGTGTTATAGGCGCCGATGCCGGAGGCGGCGAGCAGCAGCATGATGCCGAGGCTGCCGCGAATCGCCGGCCAGTCGCGCTTCAGGTGCGGCCAGGCGAAGGGCAGGATGATCAGCGATGCGCCGAGCCAGCGGATCTGCGCCAGTGCCACCGGCGGGATCGAGCCGACGACATAGCGGCCGAGCACGATGTTGATCGCCCAGAACAGGAAGGTCAGCGCGAGCAGGAGATAGGGCCGGTTGAACAACCAGGCGAAGGCCCCGGAGAGAAACGACATGGACTGGCCTCGGACAGCAAGAGGTCTGGATAGCCCTGTCGGACCGCTGCTGCCAAGGGGTGGGCGGGCCTCTATTCTCCCTCCCCCTTGTGGGGAGGGGCGGGGTGAGGGTACTGCCTCGGTCTGCGACCATGGATCTGATGCGGTGCCGGGGGCCGCCGGACGGTCTGCGCCGGTACCCCCTCCCTAACCCTCCCCGCAAGGGGGAGGGGATCTATTGTGCGCCTCAGGGGGAATCAGATGGCCGTACCGGCTAGCAAGGGCGAGCTTCTCGATGCGATCGGCTCCAACTTCGACAAGCTGATGAAGGAGCTCGCCACGGTTCCGCCCGGGCGGACGGGTGAGAAGACGCTCGAAGGCCACGCCAAGGGCAGCCACATGAGCGTGCATGACCTTGTCGCCTATCTGACCGGATGGGGCGAACTGGTGCTGAAATGGCATGTCCGGCGGGATGCGGGCGAGCCGGTCGATTTCCCCGAGACCGGCTACAAGTGGAACGAGCTCGGCGCCCTCGCGCGGAAATTCTACGCCGACTATGCGGATCTTCCCTTCGAGGAACTCCTGCGGCGCTTCGCGACGGCGAAGGATCGCCTCGTGGCGCTGATCGAGCGGCAGGACGACGCGGCGCTCTATGGCGCGCCCTGGTACGAGACCTACACGATGGGCCGGATGATCCAGTTCAACACGTCGTCGCCCTATGCCAATGCGCGCGGCCGGCTACGCAAGTGGAAGAAGACGAGCGGCGTCGCGTGACCGGGTTCGCCGCATTTTCCACATGACGAGCGCAATTGTGGCGCGGGGATACCACAATCGCGCGCTATGCGGGCATTGGCCTGCCAGCCTGCCGTGTACCATCCTTTGTGGAAAGTCAGCATGCCCATGAAGATCCTCGCTTTGTCGCTTGCGGTGCTCGCCGCTTCCACGGCGCCGGTCCTTGCCGGCGACGTCGCCATCGAGAGCCGGATCACCGCCGTGACCGTGCATCCGCAGAGCGCCGCGATCCAGCGCGAGGCGGGCTTCTCCGTGCCGGCCGGTCTCAGCGTGCTGGTGGTGGACGATCTGCCGGCCGACATGGCGCAGGACAGCCTCCGGGTCGAGGGACTGGCGGCGGGCGGCGTCGTCATTCGCTCGGTCGAGACGAAGCCGCGCGACGCCGATCCCGACAGCGATCCCGTGCGCAATGGCATCGAGGCCGAGATCGACGGGCTGAACGACCAGATGCGCGGCCTCGACGACCGGCTCGCCGCGCTCGACCTTCGGGTGAAGTTCGTCGACGGGTTGGCCGAGAGCCTGCCGCAGGGCCTCGCCAAGGGCTTTGCCGACGGCAAGCCGGTCGGCGATTGGGCCGGCACCGCCGAGGGGCTTGGTTCCGAGCGCGAGAAGATCGCCGGCCTGCGCGCCGGAGTGATGATCGAGAAGCGGGCGCTCGAAAAGACGATCGCCGGTCGCCAGCGCGCGCTCGACATGCTGCCGCCGCCGCTGCCGAAGCGGGTCGCCCGTGTCGAGATCGCGGCCGAACAGCCCACCAGCGGGCGGCTGACCTTGCGCTACCGCACCCAGGCCGCCGGCTGGACGCCGGCCTATGATATGTCGCTTTCGCTCGACGAGGCGGGCGGCGCGCCGAAGCTCGACCTGGTTCGTCGCGCGGAACTGCATCAGGAGACGGGCGAGGACTGGAACAAGGTCGCGCTGGTGCTCTCGACCGCACGCCCGGCCGAGGGCACGCAGGCGCCGGAACTCTTCGAGAGCATCGTCCGCTTCGTGCCGCGCTACGAGGCGAAGGATCGCGAATCGCTGGCGGTCGTCCGTCCGATGCCGGCGGCCGCGCCGCCAATTCACGCCGAGGCCCAGGGCGGCGGCTATGACGCCATCGGCCAGGCCGAGGCGGTCGCCGATTTCGGCGATTTCCGCGCCGAGTACCGGATCACGGATCCGGTCACCGTCGCCTCGGGGGAGGGGCAGCGCTCGATTCGCATCGGCGGCGAGAGCGTGACGCCGCGGCTCGAGGTGCGCGCCGCGCCGGCGATCAGCGAGACCGCCTACCTGACGGCGCGGTTCAAGAACGCCTCCGGCGCGCCCTATCTCGGCGGCGAGGCCGTGCTCTATCGCGACGGCGCCTTCGCCGGGACGGTGGCTTTGCCCTTCACCGCGCCGAACGACGAGGTGACGCTCGGCTTCGGCGTCGACGACAAGGTCGCGGTTTCGCGCACCACCGTGCAGCAGCAGACCGGCGAGCGCGGCCTGATCTCGTCGCAGCGGACGGATGAGCGGCGCTATCTGATCAAGGTCGAGAATCGGCACAAGCGTCCGATGGCGATCGTCGTGCTGGACCAGCTGCCCGTCGCCGAGGCGAAGGCGATCGCGATCGAGGCGCTGCCGGTGGCGACGCCGCCGACCGAGACCGCCGTCGACGGCCGCCGCGGCGTCGTCGCCTGGCGCTATGACTACGCGCCGGGCGAGACGAAGGAGATCCAAAACGCCTTCTCGATCAGCTGGCCCGCTGATCAGGAGGTTTTCTGGGCGAATTGACGCCGCAAGATGGGGCGGCGGGGGGTCGCGCCGGTGATACGGAGTCTATATAGTCCGCGCGCCTTGTGCCGGTCGTTCGCCGGCAACGGGGTCTATCGCGCGCCCGGTCGCGCGGCATAAGCTGTGGCAGCACGTCGAAAAGGGTAGTTTCAATGGCGAATGTAGTCGTCGTCGGATCGCAATGGGGCGACGAAGGCAAGGGCAAGATCGTCGACTGGCTCTCCGAGCGCGCCGACATCGTCGTGCGCTTCCAGGGCGGTCACAATGCCGGCCATACGCTCGTCATCGACGGCGTGTCCTACAAGCTCAGCCTGCTTCCGTCGGGCGTGGTGCGTCCGGGCAAGCTCGGCGTCATCGGCAACGGCGTCGTCGTCGATCCGCATGCGCTCGTCGCCGAGATCGGCCGGCTCGAGGCGCAGGGCGTCAAGGTCGGGCCCGACAATCTCCGCATCGCCGAGAACGCCGCGCTGATCCTGTCGCTGCATCGCGACCTCGACGCGTTCCGCGAGAACAGCACCTCCGGCACCCGCATCGGCACCACCAAGCGCGGCATCGGCCCGGCCTATGAGGACAAGGTCGGCCGTCGCGCCATCCGCGTCATGGACCTCGCCGACCTGCCGGCGCTGCGCGAGAAGATCGAGCGCCTACTGGCGCACCACAACGCGCTGCGCCGCGGCCTCGGTCAGGACGAAATTTCTGTCGACTCGCTCTATGAGGAGCTCGCCTCGGTCGCCGACAAGGTGCTGCCGTTCATGGATTCGGTCTGGCAGCTGCTCGACCGCGAGCGCCGCGCCGGCAAGCGCATCCTGTTCGAAGGCGCGCAGGGCGCCCTGCTCGACATCGACCACGGCACCTATCCGTTCGTCACCTCGTCCAACACCGTCGCCGGCCAGGCCGCGACCGGTTCGGGCATGGGCCCGGGCGCCGTCGGCTACGTGCTCGGCATCACCAAGGCCTACACGACCCGCGTCGGCGAGGGTCCGTTCCCGACCGAGCAGACCGGCGAAGTCGGCGATTTCCTCGGTACGCGCGGCCACGAATTCGGTACGGTAACGGGCCGCAAGCGTCGTTGCGGCTGGTTCGATGCCGTGCTGGTTCGCCAGACGGTTCGCACCTCCGGCATCACCGGCATCGCGCTGACCAAGCTCGATGTTCTCGACGGCCTTGAAGAAATCAAGATTTGCGTTGGATATAAGCTCGATGGCCGCGAGATCGATTATCTCCCGGCCTCGCAGGCGGCGCAGGCCCGGGTCGAGCCGATCTACGAGACGCTGGAGGGATGGAAGGATTCCACCGCCGGGGCTCGCAGCTGGAACGACCTGCCGGCACAGGCCGTGAAGTATGTTCGCCACGTCGAGGAGCTGATCGGCGCGCCGGTCGCGCTCCTGTCGACCAGCCCGGAACGCGACGATACAATTCTGGTTCAGGATCCGTTCCAGGACTAAGGCTGCCGATCTCAGGCGCCGGTTCGGACGTGTCAGTTAGTAGAATGGGACGATGACCGACTATTACGCGGTATTGAAAAAGGCGGTTTCCGGCTTCGAGACCGATTCCGGAGACGCGCGTCGTTCGGTTTACGACAAGGCGCGCACCGCGCTGATCGCCCAGTTGAAGTCGATCGATCCCCCGCTGACGACCTCCGAGATCTCCCGCCAGCGCCTGGAACTGGAAGAGGCGATCCGCAAGGTGGAGCGCGAGGCGAGTGCCGCCCGCGCGACGCCGGTCCGGGTCAGCGCCGCGGCCGCCGTGGCCGAGGCGCTGGCCGCCGCTCCCGAGCCGGAGCCCGCGCCGGTCGTCGCCGAGCCGGAGCCGGAAGAGCCCGTCGAGGCGGTCGAACCACCTCGTGCTGAACCCGTGCCGCCGCGCCCCGCGCCGCGCGCGGCGGAGCCGGCTCGCCCCGTGCCGCCGCCGGCGCCGCCTCGCGCCGAGCCGGAGCTGCCCCTTGTCGAGGAGATCGACGAGGGCCCCGTCGACCCGGTCGAGCCGGAGCATGACTGGCCGGAAGTCGAGCCCGAGCCGAGAACGCTGCGCCAGGCGCCGCCGATCCAGCCGCAATGGCCGCAGGCGACGCCGAAGTCCGATTTCGCCCATGACCGTTCCGCCCCGCAGGGGGGAGGCCGGCGCGAGCCGCGCCTGTCGCGCGATCACGACGAGCCGCATTTCGATCTCGATGACGATATCGAGGCGGGACGCCGGCTGTCGTCCGATTCCGATTGGGCGGCGGAACCTTTCCATGACGATCCGCTTGGAGATGCCGACCTCGACGAGCCGCGTGGCCGCAAGGCCCGCAAGGCCGGCCGGGATCGCGGCCGCGGCGCGGAACGCCCCGCCTATTCCGAGCGCAAGAAGTCGTCGCGCTGGCCGACGCTGATCCTGCTGATCCTGATCGGCCTGCTGCTCGGCGGCATTGCCGCGCTGGCCTGGTCGCAGCGCAGCGTCGTCAAGGACGTGATCGGCGACCTCATCGATTCCGCCGAGCAAAGCGGGCCGAAGCCGACGCTCAGCGAGAACCCCGAGCCGGCCCCGGCCAGCACCAAGAATGCCGATCGCCTGGGCGGCGCGCCGGACGACACGCCGCCAAAGGCCGTGCGTACCGTCGATGCCGAGCCCGCGCCTGGCGATCAGGAGCTGGACCCGCTCGCCGGCGTGGTGGCGCCCGAGGGCACGCGTCCCGCCAGCGCTCCGGAGGCGCCCGCCGAGGCGCCACAGACCGCCCCGCCGCAGGCCACCGCCGGTGCGGAAGATTCGCTCGTCGCGCAGAAGGCGATTCTCTACGAGCAGCCGACCGATGGCAGCCAGAGCGTCAAGATCGTGCCGGCGACCGCCACCTGGAAGTTCAATCCGAACTCCTCCAACGGCCCGGAGATCCAGGCCAATCTGGAGGTGCCCGAGAAGGGCATGAAGGTGACGCTGAACATCCGCAAGAACAACGACAGCGCGCTGCCGGCCAGCCATCTCGTCGAGATCGTCGTCGACACGCCGTCCGACTTCGCCGGCGGCGGCGTCAAGTCGGTGCCGGCGCTGGTCATGAAGCCGACCGAGGAATCGCGCGGCCAGCCGCTCGACGGCGCGGCCGCGAAGGTGGCCGACGGCTTCTTCTGGATCGCCTTCACCAACGACGCCCGGCCGATGGCCCAGAATGTCGCGCTGCTGCGCGAGCGCAACTGGATCGACCTGCCGATCGTCTACAACAACGATCAGCGCGCCATCCTGACCTTCGAGAAGGGAACGCCCGGACAGCGCGTGTTCGAGAAGGCATTGGCCGCCTGGGGCGACAACTAGCGCGGTTTCAAGCCGAGGCAGGGTGACCATGAAGCTGAGGCTCATCCTGCATGGCAAGGCGGCGCGCGAGCCCCGCGTCCGCGCCGCGGTTCGCGCCGTCCGCGCCGATGGCCACGAGATCTCGGTTCGGGTGACGTGGGAGGCGGGCGATGCCGGTCGCTTCGCCGCCGAGGCGGTCGCCGAGGCCAGGCGGGGCCTGGTCGATGCGATCGTGGCCGGTGGCGGCGATGGCACCGTCAACGAGGTGTTCGCGCTGGCGCTGGCGGCCGGTCCGCCGGATACCTGCAGCTTCGGCATCCTGCCGCTCGGTACGGCCAATGACTTCGCCCGCTCGAACGGCCTGCCCGTCGACGATCTCGCCGCCTGCCTCCGCCTCGTCACCACCACGCCGGCCCGCGCGATCGACATCGGTACGCTGAACGGCCGCGTCTTCGTCAATCTGGTGTCGGGCGGCTTCGGATCGCGCGTCACCGTCGAGACCGATCCGGAACTGAAGCGGCGGCTGGGCGGCCTCGCCTATGTCGTGACGGGCGTGGCGCGCTTCCGCGAGCTCGGCACCAGCCACGGCCGGATCCGCGGCGAGGGCTTCCACTGGGAAGGCAGCTTCGTGGCGCTCGCCATCGGCAATGGACGCCAGGCGGGCGGCGGCATCGTGCTCTGCCCCGAGGCGCGGCTCGACGATGGCGCGCTCGACCTGATGATCCTGCCGGAGCTCGTCGGGGAGGCTCGCCTCGACGCGGTGTCGCAGCTGTTCCGTCAGGGCGCGGCGGCGGTTCCCAACCTGCAGGTGACGGCGCGCTCGCCCTGGTTCGAGTTCGAGTCGGACGAGGAGCTTTCCGTCAATCTCGACGGCGAGCCGGTGAAGGCGCGGGCTTTCCGCATCGCGTGTCGGCCGGCTGCCTTGCGCGTCCATCTCGGGCCGACGCCACTTCTCCACACTGCATAGCTGCTCTGTCCGCAGGGCTCTTGCCCCGGCGGTCGTCCTCGGCCATCCTCGCGCCATTCCGAGGGGTGTTCGCTGACGCGAGCTGAGATGGCCAGGGGCCGAACCCTTCGAACCTGATCCGGGTCATGCCGGCGAAGGGACGGGAAGCTGGTTCAAGTCGTCACCTCGTTCTACGCCATAGGCATGTCTCGTCCGTAGTCCGGAGGAGCGGCTGCGCCATGGTGGCAAGGGCAGAGTTCGATACGCCCGATCGACGGAGAGTTTGGCTGGACGGCCTGGTGCGGGCGTTCGTCGTCGCCGTGGCGGTTCTCGCCGTCTGGCAGGCGGTGATCCTGATCTTCGCGCCGCCGCCCTTCATGCTGCCGCCGCCTTCGCGCGTCTGGCGGGCGCTGGTCGAGCGGCCGGACCTCTGGCGGCGCGATGCCGTCACCACCCTGATCGAGACCGTGGCCGGGCTGTTCACCGGCGCGCTCGCCGGCATCGCGCTGGCGCTGGTGATGGTGTTCGTCCCGGCGATCCGCCGCATCCTGATGCCGCTCCTGATCGTCACCCAGGCCTTTCCCGTCTTTGCCATCGCACCGCTCCTGGTGCTCTGGTTCGGCTTCGGCATCGGCTCGAAGATCGTCATGGCGACGATCGCCATCTTCTTTCCCGTCGCCTCCGCCTTCCACGATGGCCTGACGCGAACCGATGCCGGCCTCGTCGATCTCGGCCGCCTCTACCGGGCGCGGCGCTGGCAGGAAATCCTCTATCTCCGCGTGCCCTATGCGCTGCCGGCGCTGGCCTCGGGTCTCCGCGTCGCCGCCGTCTATGCGCCGGTCGGCGCGCTGATCGGCGAGTGGGTCGGCGCCTCGTCCGGCCTCGGCTACGCCATGCTGATGGCGAATGGCCGCGCCCAGACCGACGTCATGTTCGCCGCGCTGGTGCTGCTCGCCGCCATGGCCGTGCTGGTCCGCGCCGCCGTCGATTTCGCCACACGCCGGATCGCCCCCTGGGCGCCGGAAACCCTTTCCTGAAACCAGAAACTGCAAAGGAAACGCAGCCATGAAACTCGGTACGCGACTGGCGGCCCTCGGCCTGGCAGCCGCCCTCTCGATCGCTCCGGCCCAGGCGGCCGACAAGCTCACCCTGCTGCTCGACTGGTTCTACAACCCCGACCATGCGCCGCTGGTGATCGCCCAGGAGAAGGGGATCTTCGCGAAGCATGGCCTCGATGTCGAGATGATCGCGCCGGCCGATGCCAGCGCGCCGCCGCGGCTGGTCGCCGCCGGCCAGGCCGACATCGCCATCACCTACCAGCCCGACCTGATGCTGCAGGTGAAGCAAGGCTTGCCGCTGACCCGGATCGGCACGCTGATCGAGACGCCGCTCAACGCGCTGATCGTCCTCCAGGACGGGCCGGTGAAGGAACTCGCCGACCTCAAGGGCAAGAAGATCGGCTATTCGGTCGCCAGCCTGCAGAACGCTTATATCGGCACGGTCCTCGCCTCGGTCGGCCTGAGCGAGAAGGACGTCGAGATGGTCAACGTCAACTTCAACCTGTCGACCTCGCTGATGTCGGGCCAGGTCGACGCGATCATCGACGGCTACCGCAATGTCGAGCTGATCAGCCTCCGCCTCGAGGGCAAGCCCGGCAAGGCCTTCTTCCTCGAGGAGCATGGCGTCCCGGCCTATGACGAGCTGATCTATGTGACGCGGAACGCCCTGCGCGACGATCCGCGCCTGCCGCGCTTCCTCGCCGCGGTCGAGGAGGCGACGATCTACCTGACCAACCATCCGGACGAGGCGCAGGAGGTGTTCGTCAAGTCGCACCGCGAGCTCGACGACCAGCTGAACCGCGATTCCTTCCGCGCCACGCTGCCGCGCTTCGCCAAGCGGCCCGCCGCGCTCGACGTCGGCCGCTACGAGCGCTTCGCGGCGTTCATGAAGGAGAAGGGGCTGATCGACACGATTCCGCCGGTCGACAGCTACGCGATCGCGCCGCGCTGACGAAACGGGACACCCGGCCATCCGCACGCGGGTGGCCGGGGTCTCAGGCCGGCGTGTCGGCGATCTCGGTCTGCATCGGCGGCGTGGTGTCCAGATCGTCGGGAAGCCCGGCGAGGCGCAGGCCCTCGAGATAAAGCTCCAGCTGCGGACCGGCGAGGTTCTTGATGCCCGCGGCGATGCCGCCGATGGTGAGGTCCGGGTTCTCGGCCAGGAGCCGCCGCACGGCGCCGCGGGCCTGCGTGGTCTGGCCGGCGAGCGCCGCAGACGTCGCCAGAAGTCGGTAGGCCCAGACCATGCCGGGCCGGCCATGCAGCGCGCGCCCGGCGAAATGCGCCGCCTCGGCATATTGGCCGAGCAGGAAATGGCAGGTCGCGATCCCGGCATAGGCATTGAACTGGATCGGATCCTCGGGGCTGAGGACAATCGCCTTCTCGAAGCTCGCGATGCCTTCCTCGGGCTGGCCGGAATAGGCCCTGGCATAGCCGAGCCGGGTCCAGGCCCAGGCAAAGGTCGAGTCGAGCGCGATGGCGCGGTCGATATAGACGAGGGCGCGCGTCTGGTCGGTCATCAGGATCGAGAAGGTCGCGCCGATCGCCGTCATCACCAGCGGGTCGGCCTCGCCCGTCTCGGCGGCCTGTTCGGCGAGCGCGAGCGCGAGGGTGCGGTCGCGCACCGGATCGTCCGACCAGAGATAGGTGATCTGCTGGCTCAGGCACCAGGCCTTGAGGCTAAGCGCCACGCCGGAATGCGGGTCCGAGGCGAGCGCCTGCTCGAGCAGCGTCAGCGCCGCGGCGTTGTCCTCGCGCCGGTGCGCCCAGAAATGCGGCATGGCCTTGAGGACGAGGTCGTGCGTGCGGAGCGAATCGGCGGCCTTGCGCCGGGCGCGGTCGATTTCGGCGTCACGGACGGCCGGCCGAAGCGCGCCGGCGACCAACGTCGCGACATCGTCCTGCAGGGTGAGCGGGTCGTGGACCGTGCCGTCCTTGCGGCCGGACCACAGATGCGCCCCCGTCTCGGCCTCGACCAGCTGCGCGGTGACGCGCAGCGTGTCGCCGGCCTTGCGGACGCTGCCCTCGATGACGTAGCGCACGCCGAGATCGCGCGCGAGGGCGCGCACGTCGGTCGGCTTGTTCTTGTAGGTGAAGGCGGAGTTGCGGGCGATGACGCGGATGTCGCGCACGCGCGACAGCGTCGCCGTCATCTCCTCGACGACGCCATCGGCAAAGCTCTCCTGGTCGCGCCCCGGCGAGAGGTCGTCGAACGGCAGCACCACGGCAAGGGGGCGGAGGTCGGGCGTCTGTGCCCGCTGCCGCGACCCGCCCAGCGTCTCGGGCGTCAGCATCTGTCCTGGCGTCGGCGCCAGATTCGGCATGGTCTTGCCGGCCGGCATCCAGAACCAGGCCTCGACCGGGTAGGGGATGCTGCGCAGGTGCAGGAAGCCGGCCGGGCGGAAGGCCGCCGCCGGTTCGCCGAGCAGCTGCCAGCGGACGGAATGGGTGATGGCGATGCCGCCGGGAGGGGCCGCCGTCTGCATGCGCATCGCGAAGCCGATCGCGGCGCCGAAGCGGTCATCGTCCGTCAGGATGATGTCGGCCAGCACGATGGCGGCGCGGACCTCGACCGGGGCCCGGTTGCGCGCCGCGTTGCGGGCGGCCATGGCGTTCTGGAAGGCCATGGTCCACTCGACCGCGTCGAGCACGCTCGGAAACTCGATCAGGCCGCCGTCACCCATCGTCTTGATGATGTGGGCGCCGTAGCGGGAAAGGTTGGGACGGACCAGCGTGCGGTAGATCGCGCGCATCTCCCGGATCGCGCCCAGCTCGTCACGCTGGATGAGCTCGGAATAACCGACCACGTCCAGAGCGGCGATCACTGTCAGACGACGACGCGGGCGCGCCATGCCGAACCTCTAACCCATGATGATGAGCTATGACGGCATTCGTGATTTACGCGACGGAATGCCCTATCGCCGGATACAACATAGGGGCGACCTTCGCAATAGGTTCGCTGCGAAAGAGATGTGAAATATTCTGGCGCGAGCGGGCTCGGCGGTCGAAACGGACCGCTATCCTGGCCCGCGCTCAGGCGTCGCTGGTCAGCAATTCATCGTCGCCATGGCCGCGCTCGAGGTCGCGCGCCCCGCGGCGCACGGCCTTCTGCACCTTCTCGAACGCGCGCACCTCGATCTGGCGGACGCGCTCGCGGCTGACGCCGAATTCGGCGGAGAGCTCCTCCAGCGTCATCGGGTCGTCGGCGAGACGGCGCGCCTCGAAGATGCGGCGTTCGCGCTCGTTCAGCACGTCCATCGCGTCGCGCAGCAGCTTGCGGCGGTTGTCGGCCTCTTCCTGGTCGGCGAGGATGGTTTCCTGGTTGTCGCTGTCGTCGACCAGCCAGTCCTGCCACTCGCCGCCCTCGGCGTCGGCGCGCAGCGGCGCGTTCAGCGAGGCGTCGCCGCCGAGACGGCGGTTCATCGAGATGACGTCCTCGGTGGTGACGCCGAGCTTGGTGGCGATCTGCTCGACCTGGTGCGGCTTCAGATCGCCTTCCTCGAGCGCCTGGATCTGGCTCTTCATCTTGCGCAGATTGAAGAACAGACGCTTCTGGTTGGCGGTCGTGCCCATCTTGACCAGGCTCCACGAGCGCAGGATGTACTCCTGGATCGAGGCCTTGATCCACCACATCGCATAGGTCGCGAGGCGGAAGCCCTTTTCGGGCTCGAACCGCTTCACCGCCTGCATCAGGCCGACATTGCCCTCGGAGATCACCTCGCCGATCGGCAGGCCATAGCCGCGATAGCCCATGGCGATCTTCGCCACGAGGCGCAGATGGCTCGTCACCAGCTTGTGCGCGGCGCTGCGGTCGTCATGCTCCTTATATGCTTTGGCAAGCATGTACTCTTCATCCGGCGCGAGCATGGGAAAGCGCCGGATATCGTCGAGATAGCGAGAGAGTCCGGCTTCGCCGGACGCGATGACAGGAAGACTTGCTCTGGCAGCCATGTGCCCCCTCCGTTCTTGTCGGCGCTCCCCGAAAGCCAGCGCCGATCGCGGCCACTCTGGCCCGCATGAGGATATATAGGCACGAAATACAGGTTTAACAGGACCGCGGCGTGCGGTTTCGGTTCACAGAGCGTTGAATGTCTCGATCAGTTCCGCCAGATCCGCCGGCGGCTCCGATTCGAAGCGCAGCGTCTCGCCCGTGACCGGATGCTCGAAGCCGAGCAGCCAGGCATGCAGCGCCTGGCGATGGAAGCGCGACACCACGCTGCGGGCCGGCTCCGGCAGGCGCGCCGCCTTGGTCAGGAAGCCCTTGCCATACTCCTGGTCGCCGATCAGCGGCAGGCCCATGGCGGCCATGTGGACGCGGATCTGGTGCGTGCGGCCCGTCTCGAGCCGCAGGTCGAGCAGGCTGGCGATCGGCGCCGAAGGGTCGCCGAAGCGCTGTTCGAGCGTGTAGTGGGTGATCGCTTCCTTGCCGCCGGTCTTCAGGATGGCCATCTTCAGTCGGCTGGTCGGCGAGCGACCGATCGGCGCATCGACCATGCCATAGGGCAGGGCCGGCACGCCCCAGACGATGGCGCGATAGCCGCGCTCCAGCGGCCCGGTACGGCCATGGTCGGCGAACTGCTTGGCCAGTCCCTTGTGGGCGCGGTCGTTCTTGGCGACGACCATCAGGCCGGTGGTATCCTTGTCGAGCCGGTGCACGATGCCCGGGCGGCGCACGCCGCCAATGCCGGACAGGCTGTCGCCGCAATGGGCGATCAGCGCGTTGACCAGCGTGCCGCTCCAGTTGCCGGCGGCGGGATGCACCACCAGGCCGGCCTGCTTGTCGATCACCAGCAAGTCGTCGTCCTCATAGACGACGTCGAGCGGAATCGGCTCGCCCTCGGGCTCGGCCGGCACGGCCGGCGGCACGGCGACGCGGATGACGTCGCCCGCGTTGACCGCCTTTTTGGCCTCCATTATGGTCGCGCCGCCGATCGAGACGTGACCGGCCTCGATCAGGGATTTGAGGCGGCTGCGGGACAGATCGGCGATCGCGGCGGCCAGATAGGCATCGAGGCGTCGGCCTGCCGCGTCCGGTTCGACCACGAGGTCGACGATTTCCTCGCCGTCATCCGGAAACTGGTCCATGGCTAATACTTCTTCCTCTTCGACCCAGAACGCGCCCGATCCGTCGCCACATCAGGACGACGCGCCGCTCGATCCCGCGATGGAGCGCGTCCGGCTGAAACTGCGGCGGTTGATCCTGGTTTCGGGCACGACGGTCCTGGTCGGCTTTCTCGCCGTGCTGTTCGCCGTCATGTACAAGATCGCTCCCGACCGAAGCAAGTCCGCTCTGCCGACGGGCGCCGAGGACGTTGCCATCGCCAACGTGCTGCCGGAGGGCGCGCGCATCGTCTCGACGGCGCTCGACGGCAGCCTTCTGGCGCTGACCATCGAGGTATCCGGCGCGACGCGCATCGTCGTCGTCGACGTCGGCACGGGCGCCGTCGTGCGCCGGATCGAGCTCGCGCCCTGAGGATCCGAGCGCGACGCGACGGCATGGGGCCGGGCGGAAAAAGTTCTTCACAGGCTCGTGCAAGAAGTTTTCATCCCGGCCTTGCCAAGCTCCGAAGCGATCGGTATACCCCCGTTCATCCGATGCAAACGGATTGTGCGCCCTTCGTCTAGCGGTTAGGACATCGCCCTCTCACGGCGAAAGCAGGGGTTCGATTCCCCTAGGGCGTACCAACGTTTGCTCGCTTCTCCCGACAAAATCCCCTGCTGAATCGCCACGTGACCGGATCGGTCCGCCGGACGCGATCGGCTCCGAGCATGCGTGTTCCTGGACGAACGATCCAGGATTCCGGACGCTGTCAGCTGGCCGTTCGCGGTTTCGCGCGACTTTCCCGCCTGTATCGACTGCCATGCGTCCGGCCACGACCCGACGCGTTTTCCGTCCAGCAACCTGAACGCTACGTCCAAATCATAGGTCTATTCCGAACGACCCGAGCTTCCTATCGTCCTCATCACCCACGCGGTCGCCGAGCCACCACACCTCTCGGCGACGCCCAGGAGCGATGATGACGATGACGCTGTTGTTCGCCGGATGCCTTGGACGAAGCCCTGTATCGGTTGAAGCCGTCGCAATCGCATCGATCCCGGTGGCCGCCGGATGTCCCTCGTGGAGAGGGCGCGCCGCGACGTCGCCATTCGCGCCTCCATTCGCCTCGCGCCGGACCTCGCCGGTCCCGCGTCGGGCCACCGACTGATCCAGGCATCCGCAGCCGGGACCGCACCCGCTCGTCCGATCCGAACTGCAGGGAACATGCAGCGGAGGAAGCGGCGCGGAATTCGACGAGATTTCCAGAATGATACCGGAGGAACACGTGACTCAGTGCCCGCATAGCTCGAACAAGAAGGACCGGAAGGTCGTTTCGGACCGCATCCTCGAGGTCGTGAAGACGATCGAGGAGGGCTGCCGGAACATGGAGACCGGCTTCAATCTGCCGCGCGAATGCTATGTCGACCCCGAATTCTACGAGTTCGAGCAGGAAGCGGTCTTCATGCGCAGCTGGCTCTGCCTCGGCCGCACCGACGAGATCGCCAAGCCGGGCGACTTCGTGCGGGTCGACATGGGCGACGAGCCGCTGGTCATGGTGCGCGACCAGAACATGGAGATCCGCGTCTTCTCGCCGATCTGCGCCCATCGCGGCCATATCCTGTGCGAGGGATCGGGCAATGCCGGCCGCCTGTTCCGCTGCCCGTTCCATGCCTGGGCCTATGGCCTGGACGGCCATCTGATCGCGGCGCCGTCGATGAACGACACGATCGGCCTGAAGGAGCTCAAGACCGAGGCGCATCTGCCGTCGCACAAGGTCGAGATCTGGAACGGCTTCGTGTTTGCGAACCTTGATCCGAACGCCAAGCCGCTCGCCCCAACCCTGCACAAGCTGGAGAAGGCGCTCGCCCCCTATCATATCGGCGAGATGGTCTCGATGCCGGTCGCCGAGATCAAGGGCTGCGAGTGGAACTGGAAGCCGCAGCTCGAGAACGGCATCGAGCCGTACCACAGCGCCTACCTGCACGGCATGCTGCACGACTTCGCGCATGTCCGCCTGACCAGCTTCGTCGAGTTCGAGGAGGATGACGGCGCCGTCTACCACCCGACCGGCTTCTACTATCCGGACGCCGGCTTCAACCCGACCGGCAAGGCGCTGCTGCCGATCATCGAGACGCTGGGCGAGAAGGAGAGGAACGAGGTCATCTTCGCGTCGATCCCGCCCAATCTCGGCTTTGGGGCGGTTCCGGAAGGCCTGTTCTACTACCTCGTTCTGCCGGCCGGCCCCGGCAAGCTCAACCTGCGCATCGGCCACCTCTATCCGGAGGCGAGCACCAAGCATCCGCTGTTCGAGCATCTCTACAAGATCGCCCAGGACGGCCTGGTGCTGTTCCACAACCAGGATGCGAGCTCGACGGAATCGGTGCAGCGCGGCAACCGCTCGCGCTTCCGCAAGCCCGGCCGCTACTCGTTCCAGGAGGAGTCGCTGCTGCAGTTCTACCAGTGGCTCGCCAAGCGCTACCGCGACTACGCCAACGAGGTGCAGGCCGAAGCGGCCGCCGAGCACCCGGTCGCCGCCGAGTAGGCAAGCGGGTCCGGCCGGACGGCCGGCCCGAACCAATCAGAAAAAAATCGCGGAGGAACTCATGAAGATCATCGTCAACCGACAGACTTGCGATGGAAACGGCGTCTGCATGGGCATTGCGCCCGAGGTGTTCGACGTCGACGACGATCTCTACCTGCACGTCGCCGAGCCGATCCCGGAGGACGGCGAGATCCGCGCGCGGGTGCGGCAGGCGGTGACGTCCTGCCCGATCCTGGCGCTGAAGCTGGTGGAGGGCTGACGCCGGCATCGACGCCGGGCCGGAGGGGCGCGGCTCCGTTCGTCGGAGCCTCGCCACCCGCCGGCCCGGTCGACATCCGGTCGCGGCCTTTCGAACCCGATCCACCTCCAACTGGCGTGGGCGCAATGGCATTCGAGGGAATTCGACGCATCGTGGTCGCGGGCGGCTCGCTCGCTGGCTATTCCGCCGTTTCGGAGCTGCTGGCCGCCGATTTTTCCGGCGAGATCGTCTGGGTGACGGGGGAGAAGGAGGGCGCCTACAGCAAGCCCGCCCTCTCGAAGGAGTTCCTCCAGGGCAAATCGGAGCATTCCGAGCTGTTCCTGCCCGAGATCGCGGATCCTCGTGGCAATCTCCGTATTCTCCGTAACGTGAAGTGCCGTTCGCTCGAGGCGGAGCGGCGGATCGTGCATCTGGACGATGGCGCGTCGATCGAATTCGACGGGCTCATCCTGTGCACCGGCGCGACCGCCCGCATGCCGGCCATCACGCGCGGCATGGAGGGCGTCCTCGGCCTGCGGACGCTGGAGGACGCGCTGGCGATCAAGGCGGAGCTGGCGCGCAGGCCGAGGATCGCCATCCTGGGCGGCGGTCTGATCGGCTGCGAGCTGGCGGCCTCGATGCGCAGCTTCGGCTTCGAGATCACGCTGATCGAGGGGGCGCCGATGCTGCTCGGTCGCACCTTTGGCGCCGTGCTCGGCGACTATGTCCGCGAGCTGCATGAGCGCAACGGCGTCGCGGTTCTGACCGGCGCCACGATCGAGGCGCTGGAGGCGCGCGACGGCCGCGTGGCGGCGGCGCGGCTTTCGGACGGGCAGGTGATCGAGACCGACCTGGTGCTGGTCGGGGCGGGATCGGCGCCGGCGACAGGGTGGCTGGAAGGCTCCGGCCTGGCGCTGTCGGATGGCGTCGTCTGCGACGCCACGCTGGCGAGCTCGCATCCCGGCATCTACGCCGCCGGCGACATCGCGCGCTGGCACAATCCCTATTACGGCGCGGAGATGCGCGTCGAGCACTGGACCAGTGCATCGGCGCAGGGCAGGGCGGCGGCGCGCAACCTGGCGCGGAGCGGCGTCGGCTCGAGCGAGGCGCCGGTCGCCTTCGCCGACGTTCCCTATTTCTGGTCGGACCAGTACGGACTCAAGCTGCAGATGGTCGGCCGCCATGATGGCCATGACCATATCGAGATGCAGGAGACGGCGGACCGCGCCCATCCGCTCCTGACCTTCCATCGCGGGGGCCAGCTGGTCGCGGCCGCCGGCGTCAACGCCTCGCGCGCCGTGATGCGCTACCGCAAGCAGATCGAGGATGAGGTGAAGGCGCGCGACCGCGTCGCCGAACCCTGCTGAAGCCGTCGCCGCGCCGCCGCGGGCGGTGTTCCGTCATTCGAAAGTTCAGTCACGAGAGCCGAGCCATGCAGACCGTCGATGCCTTTGACGAAGCCGTCCGGACGGACATCGCCACCATCCTGACCCGCAAATACCGGACGGTTCGTCATGGCGGGCACGACAAGGAAGAACATCTGCGCGAGCGGCAGTTCTGGCCGGACATGCGCTTCCATGGCGTCGAGATATGGCAGGAGGCGCCGGGATTGACGATCACCTTCACCCCGGTCGATGAGCCCGACGAACTCTATGGCTACCGGATCGACATGGCGACGGCGCTGACGGCCTGGGGCAAGCGCGTCGGCATCCGCAATCCGCGCCAGCATCCCTCGATGTTTGCCGCCGAACTGGTCTGGTACATGGTCACCTATATCGGCGCCGTCGGCCTCGAGGGCAGCGTCGCGACCGATGACGGGGTTCGCTGGATCAACAAGGGCACGGACGTGTTCGAGCGGTTGCCGGGCGAGCACGCGCACCATCACTGATCGGGGCCAGCGAGGCCCCTTCGTGCGCGAGGCGTCTCGCCGGCGTTCGGGATTTCCGAACGCTGGCCGGGCGCCTTGTTGCTTTTCCGGATCCTGTCAGCCCTGGCCGTAGTCGATCCGCGTGACCGAATAGATCGGCGACCGGACGAAATCCTCGAACCGGTTGCACATTGCGTCGACCAGTTTCATGACGCGCGGATTCCGATGCCGCTGCGCCGGATAGATGACGTAGACCGGCGTGTCGTCGGAGCGCCATTGCGGCATCAGGGGGACGAGCGCGCCCTGCTCGACCTCGTATTTCACGAAGAAGTCCGGCAGGTAGCCGATCACCAGGCCCTCGACCGTAAAGTATTTCGCCAGCCAGTATTCGTTGACGTTGAATTTCGCCAGCGGCTCCAGGTGGACGAGGTTGCGCTGGTTGCGCAGCGCCCAGCGCTCGGGCATGCCGTTGCGCATGTAGACGACGCCGCTCGAGCGGTTGATGTCGTCCAGCGAGGCCGGCATGCCATGCGCCTCGACAAAGCGCGGGCTGGCGTAGAGACCGAAGGAAACGTCGCCCATTTTCCGCCGTAGCAGGCTGGATGCCGGCGGCTCGCCGACGAAGATCATGCAGTCGAAATCGAACTGGCCGGCGATGATCTTGTCATCCGGATACATCTGCAGGTCGAAGTCGATATGCGGGTTGGCGGTCGCGAAATAGCTCGCCGCGGCGCCGATGATCGACGTGCCGAAGGCCGTGCTGGCGACGATCCGGATGCGGCCGCTGATGGTCGAATGGGCGCGCTGGGCGGCGCTCGCGGCGTTCTCGCACGAGTCGAAGATCGCCGAGCAATTGTCGAGATATTCCTTGCCGGCGTCGGTCAGCTCCAGCCCCTTCGCCTTGCGGACGAACAGCTCGACCTGCAGCGCATCCTCGAGCCGGCGCAGGTGGTGGCTGAGCGTCGCCTTGGGGACGCTGTACGTCGTCGCGGCGCGGGAAATGCTACCTGCGCGTGCAATCCAGAGGAAGCAGCTGATGTCCTTCAGTTCATAGGGGTACGACATGGGCGTCCAAGATCCCGAACGATTGGTCCATCAAAATAATCTATCTTGGAGCCTAACCCTGCTTATAATCCTTCTCAATAAGAAAAGAAGGCACCCTTAAGGCACCTGCGGAGGAGAGTCCGTGGATACACGGCTGGGCACAAGCAATTGTGCGATCGGGAAGGCGTGCCCGCATGGGCATGCAGTATCGCACCAATACTATCGTATTACGAATACCGGCGGCGCGGATAATTCCGCTACGGAAACTGTCGCAAGTCTGTGGCGTCGCGCCGGCGCGGCGGTTCGCGACCGCTTTGACGCGGTGTTGTTGACAGGAGTTCGGTCTTACCGTCGCCAGGCGGGGCCGGCCTCATGCTGATGGCCAGCGGGAGCACCCCCGTACCCGGTGTGCCATCGGCGAGCCTGCTCAGGCTTGAGAATATCAGCAAGAACTACGGATCCCTGGTCGCCAACGACAAGGTCAACATCGACATCCGTCCCGGTGAGATCCACGCCGTCCTCGGCGAGAACGGCGCCGGCAAGTCGACCCTGATGAAGATGATCTTCGGGGTGACCCAGCCCAATGCCGGCACGATCTACTGGAAGGGCCAACCGACCGAGATCACCAGCCCGGCACGCGCCCGCGCGCTCGGCATCGGCATGGTGTTCCAGCATTTTTCGCTGTTCGAGACGATCACGGTCGCCGAGAACATCTCCTTCACGGTGCCGGGCGACATTCGCGAGTTGTCGCAGCGGATCCGCGCGGCGTCCGAGGCCTTCGGGCTGGCGGTCGAGCCGGATGCGCTGGTCTACAAATTGTCGGTCGGCGAGCGGCAGCGCGTGGAACTCGTCCGCTGCCTGCTGCAGGAGCCCTCGCTGCTCATCCTCGACGAGCCGACCTCGGTGCTGACGCCGCAGGCGGTCGAGAAGCTGTTCGTGACGCTGCGGATGCTGTCCGACAGGGGCATCGCCATCCTCTATATCAGCCACAAGCTGGAGGAGATCCGCGCGCTCTGCCATTCGGCGACGATCCTCCGCCATGGCCAGGTGACGGGGCAGGTCGATCCGCGCGAGGAAACCTCGCACAGCCTCGCCAAGATGATGGTTGGCCGGGACATTCCGCGCTCGGCCCATGCCGAGGCCAGGCCGGACGGGAAAGTCGCGCTGCGGGTGAGCGGGCTGTCGACGCGCGAGCGCGATCCCCATGCCGTCAACCTCCAGGCCGTCAATCTGGAAGTCCGGCATGGCGAGATCCTGGGTATCGCCGGCGTTTCGGGCAACGGCCAGCAGGCGCTGTCGCGCTATCTCTCCGGCGAGGAAACCTTGCCCGTCGCGCGCAGGGGGGAAATCGAGATCCTCGGCGACGCCGTCGGCCACCTCGGCCCGGCCGAGCGCCGCCGGCAGGGGCTCTCCTTCATTCCGGAGGAGCGGCTCGGACGCGGCGCGGCGCCGGGACTGTCGCTCACCGACAACATGCTCTTGACCGCCCATCGCCTTGGCATGGTTTCGCGCGGGTTCATCCGCAAGCGGGTGCGAGACGACCATGCCGAGCGCTGCATTCGCGAGATGGATGTGCGCTGCGGCGGCTCCGGCGCCAACGCGTCGAGCCTCTCCGGCGGCAATCTGCAGAAGTTCATCGTCGGCCGCGAGATGATGCTGCGGCCGAAGGTGATGGTGGTCGCGCAGCCGACCTGGGGCATCGACATCGGCGCCGCCGCGATGGTGCGCCAGAAGCTGATCGCGCTCCGCGACGAGGGCGTCTCGATCCTGCTGATCTCCGAGGAGCTGGAAGAGCTGTTCGAGATTTCTGATCGCATGGCCGTCATGTTCGAGGGGCGCATGTCGCAGCCCGTGCGGACCCGGGCGACGACGCCGGAGCGGATCGGCCAGATGATGGTCGGCCTGTTCGAGGCATCCGACGAAATGGCGGCGGAGGCGGCGCAATGAGCTTCCTCGGCTTCACCGTCCTGTCGCGCACCGAGACGTCGCCCCTGGCGCTGCTCGCCGTGCCGCTGGTGACGGTCGTCCTGTCGATCATCACCATGGTCGTCATGTTCTCGGCTCTCGGGGCCGATCCCGGCGTCGTGCTCTACAGCTTCTTCATCGAGCCGCTTTCGTCGAGCTACAATCTCGGCGAGGTGCTGATCAAGGCGAGCCCGCTGATCCTGATCGCGCAGGGGCTGGCGATAGGTTTCCGGGCCCGCGTCTGGAACATCGGCGCCGAGGGGCAGCTGATCATCGGCGCGATCTGCGCCAGCCTGCTGCCGATCTTCTGGTCCGACAGCGAATCCGCCTGGATGCTGCCCGGCATGATCGTGGTCGGCGCGCTGGCCGGCATGGCCTGGGCAGGGATCGCCGCCTACCTGAAGGCCAGCTTCAACGCCAGCGAGATCATCGTGACGCTGATGCTGACCGAGATCGCCAAGCAGGTGCTCTACTACCTGCTGACGGGGCCGCTGCGCGATCCGTCCGGCTATAATTTCCCGCAATCCGTCATGTTCCCGGATGCTGGCCTCTACCCGACATTCGGCGGCGACGGCGTGCGCGCCAATCTCTCCGTCATCATCACGCTGGTGGTGACGATCGGCTGCTGGATCTTCGTCACCCGGAGCTTCGCGGCGTTTCGCCTGATGGTCGGCGGCGTGGCGTCGGATGCCGCGCGCTATGCCGGCTTCTCGCAGCGCCGCGCCATCTGGATGTCGCTCCTGATCGGCGGCGCCGCCGCCGGCCTTGCCGGCGTCGGCGAGATCGCCGGGCCGATCGGCAAGCTGCAGCCGATCCTGTCGCCGGGCTATGGCTATGCGGCGATCATCGTCGCCTTCCTGGGCGGCCTGCATCCGGTCGGCATCTTCTTCGCCGGCCTGTTCATGGCGCTGGTCTATGTCGGCGGCGACATCGCGCTGGTCAGCGCTGGCATCCCGGCATCGGCACCGGTGGTGTTCCAGGGGCTGCTGCTGGTCTTCTACCTCGCCTCCTACTTCTTTGTCCGGCACGAGGTTCGCCGCGTTCCGCAAGACACACGCCTGCGGGGGGCGGCATGATGGACGCGCTCATCTTCGTTCTGGCCGGCGCGTTCGCGACCGCGACGCCGTTGTTGCTGGCGGCGCTCGGCGAGCTCGTGGTCGAGAAATCCGGCGTCCTCAACCTGAGCGTCGAAGGCATGATGGCGCTTTCCGCCGCCATCGCCTTCATGGTGACGCTGCAGACAGGGTCGCATCTCGTCGGCTTCGTCGCCGGCGGGCTGAGCGGGGCGCTGCTTGCGACCGTGTTCGCCGTGCTGGTGCTCGGCTTCATGGCCAACCAGGTCGCGGCCGGCCTCGCCGTCGGCATTCTGGGCCTCGGCCTGTCGGGCCTGCTCGGGCGCAGCTTCGAGGGCATGACGCTTCCCGGTCTCGGCAAGATCGCGCTGCCGGGCCTTTCGGACATCCCGGTCCTCGGGCGGATCCTGTTCACGCAGGACGTCGTCGTCTACGCCGCCATCGCCGCGACGGCGCTGGTCGCGTGGTTCCTGTACCGGACCAAGGCGGGCCTGACGCTGCGGGTGATCGGCGAGAATCCGAACACCGCCCATGCGCTCGGCATGCGGCCGGTCGGCGTCCGCTTCCTGGCGATCCTGTTCGGCGGCGTCATGGCGGGCTTTGCCGGCGCCTATGCCTCGACGGTCCTGACCCCGCTCTGGTCGCAGGACATGATCGCCGGCCGCGGCTGGATCGCGGTGGCGCTGGTGGTGTTCGGCACCTGGCGGCCGGGCCGGGTGGCGGTCGGCGCCTATCTCTTCGGCGCGGTGTCGCTGCTCGGGTTGGCGCTGCAGGCGATGGGCATCGGCATTCCGGCCCAGATCATGACTTGCCTGCCTTACGTCCTGACCATCGTCGTGCTGGTGGCGATCTCGGCCGACAAGGTCCGGGTTCGACTGAATGCGCCGGCAGCACTTGGGGAAAGCTATCGACCGGCGAGCTGAGGGGCCGCCGGACTGTTGGCGAGAAACGCATATTTGGGGAGGAATCAACATGCGTCACTGGATTAGGACAGCGTTGACCACCGCTGCGCTGGGCGTCGCGCTCACCGTCTCGGCCAAGGCCGATCCGTTCAAGATCGGCTATCTGCTGCCCAACCCGGTCGGCGAGCTCGGCTGGTCCTACGAGCTTGATCGCGGCGGCCGCGCCATCGCCGAGAAGTTCGGCGACCAGGTCGAGATCCAGTTCGTCAACAGCCTCGGCGAGGGGCCGGACGCGACGCGCGTCATGAACAAGATGGCCGCCGACGGCGTCGACATGCTGGTGCTCGGCTCCTTCGGCTACCAGCAGGACGGCATGAAGCTGGCCAAGCGCTATCCGAAGCTTTCGGTCGTCCATATCGGCGGCTACATGAACGCGCCGAATTTCTCGACGCTGACGCCGCGCCACTACGAGGCGGCCTATCTCTGCGGCATGGCCGCCGGCATGGTGACCAAGTCGGAGACGCTCGGCGTCATCGCCGCGTTCCCGCTGCCCGAAGTGCTCAACGTCATGAACGCCTATGTGCTGGGCGCGCAGAGCACCAATGCCAACCTGAAGCCGGTCAAGGTGATCTGGCTCAATTCCTGGTTCGATCCGGCGATGGAGAAGGCGTCAACGGAATCGCTCGCCTCGCAGGGGACCGACGTCGTCTTCTCGCTCTTCCCGGGGACGCCCGGCCCGATGGCCGCCGCCGAGCAGCTCGGCATCTACGGCACCGTCACCCATAGCGACAATTCGAAGTTCGCTCCGACCAAGCACCTCTGCGCCGGCCAGCTCAACTTCGGCCCGGTGATGATCCAGAAGGTCGAGGAGGCGATGGCCGGCAACTTCAAGGGCGACGACGTCTTCGCCGGCATCGCCGACAATGCCGTCTCGGTCGCCGGCCTGAGCAAGGACCTGTCGGACGAGCAGCGGGCGCAGATCCTGGCGCGTCAGGACGAGATGGGCGCCGGCACCTTCAAGCCCTTCACCGGCCCGATCACCTCGAACGAGGACAAGGAAGCCGTGCCCGCCGGCACGTCGCTCGACGACGGCGCCATCAAGGGCATGAACTTCCTGGTCAAGGGCATCGATACGACGATCCCGAAATAGCCGGATCCACGACGTGCGTCTCGCATGACCGGTCCTGCCGCGCAGGACCGGAGCGGGGAGGTGCGCGCCGCGACAGGCCCGGCCGGGGCTGAACGTCCCGGTCCAAAGCTCAAGACCGGCCGCGCGCGCCCCTTCGTGCGCCGCCTCGATCGATCAGCAGGAACCAAGACGATGTCCGACACGATCCAAGCTTCGCTCCCGGCCGTCGAGGCCGCCGCGGCCAAATCCGTCGCCGCGCTCGACACGACGCAGGTGCATCTCGTCGGCGTCTGCGCCGCCGGCGACGTCACCCGCCAGGTCGGCCCGCGCCGCTTCCTGCATGCCGGACCGCCGATCCGCCTCGAGGACGTGCCGGGACCGATGCGCGGCGCGCTGATCGGTGGCCTGATCTTCGAGGGCGAGGCGAGGGACGTGGCCGAGGCCGAGGCGATCCTCGACGCCGGCGAACTGGAGCTTTTGCCCTGCCACGACGCCGGCGCGCTCGGCGCGATGGCGGGCGTGATCACGCCGAGCATGCCGGTAGTGGTCGCGAAATCGGCCGGCCACACGACGTTCTCGCCGCTGAACGAGGGCACCGGCGGCGCCGTCCGCTACGGCTCCTATGACGACGAGACGCTGGCGCGGCTGCGCTGGATGGCGACCGACATGGCCGGCGTCCTCGACGACGCCATCCGGGCGACCGATCCGATCGAGCTGGGCGGCATGGTCGCGGAGGGCCTGCGCCGCGGCGACGATTGCCACAACCGCTTGATCGCCACCACCGCCAGCCTGATCGTTCGGCTGGCTCCGGCGCTGATCTCAAGCGGCCGGGACCGCGACGCCGTGGCGAAGACCGTCGCCATCATGGCTGGCAATGGCCATTTCGCGCTGCCCTTCGCGATTTCGGCCGCCAAGGCGATGACGCTGGCCGCCGCCGACATTTCCGACAGCCCTGTTGTCACCACCATGTCCGGCAACGGCCGCGAATTCGGCATCCGCGTCAGCGGCACCGGCGATCGCTGGTTCCTGTGCCCGTCGCCGATCGGCGAGCCCAAGCTCATCCCCGGCGGCAAGATGGAGGACGTCAACCCGACCATGGGCGACTCGATGATCTCCGAGACGGCCGGCTTCGGCGCCTTCGCCATGTCGGCCGCCCCCGCCATCATGTCCTTCGTCGGCGGCACGGTGGAGCAGGGCGTCCACATGGTCGAGGAGATGCGCCGGATCTGCTCGGGCACCAGCTCGCGCTTCCTCATCCCGGCCGAGGAACATCGCGGCAGTCCCATCGGCATCAACGTCCACCGGGTCCGCGAGACCGGCATCGCGCCGATGATCAACAACGGTCTGTCGCACCGTCTGCCGGGCCATGGCCGCATCGGCGCGGGCATCACCCGCATTCCGGTCGAGCCGTTCGTCGAGGCGAGCCGCGCGCTCGAAGCTATGGCGGCGGCCCGATGACCGCAGCCAAGCACAACGACGCCGACGAGATCGCGCGCGTCGCCGAGCGCTTCCATCTCGGCGCCGACGACGTCGCCGGCATCGAGATGGCGGTCGGCAATTCCCGCCGCACCTATGGTCGCATCGAGGCCCTGGCCGAGGTGGTGTTCGGGACCGAGACGGTCCCGGCCGTCGACTGGACCGTCGAGCGCATCGGCGGCGCCGACGAGCACCATGCCTGGATGTATCGCACCGAGGACCGGCGAACCTTGGCCGGGCCGCTCGCCGGGGCGCGCCTGGTGGTCAAGGATTCGATCGCCGTCGCCGGCGTGCCGATGACGCTCGGCGGCGACTTCCTGCGTGATTTCGTGCCGGCGAGGAGCGCGCTTGCCGTCGAGCGGGCGCTCGACGCCGGCGCGGAGCTGGTCGGCACCGCCGTCTGCGAGGACCTCTGCTATTCCGGTTCGAGCTTCACCTCCGTTACCGGGGCGGTGCTCAACCCCTATGACCAGACGCGCTCGGCCGGCGGTTCCTCGTCCGGCTGCGGCGTGCTGCTCGCCACCGGCGAGGCGGACCTGGCGCTCGGCACCGATCTCGGCGGTTCCGTGCGCAACCCGGCCGCTTGGTCGGGCATCACCGCGCTGAAGCCGACCTTCGGCCTCGTGCCCTATACCGGCGCGGTGGCGACCGAGTTCAGCATGGATCATCTCGGCCTGATGGCCCGGACGGCGCGCGATGTCGCCCGTTTGCTCGACGCGGTCGCGGGCTACAGCGACAGCGATCCGCGCCAGGCCGGCGTTCCGGCGCTGGAAGGGCCCGCCGTCGAGACGCTCGACGAAGGCTTGGGTGGGCTCCGGATCGGCATCGTCGACGACGGCTTCGGCTGGGCGGGTTCCGACCCGCGTCTCGACGCGATGGTCCGCGCGGCGGCCCTGTCGCTTGCTGGTCTCGGCGCGAAGGTCGGCGCGGCCTCGGTGCCGCTGCACAAGCAGGCGACGGATATCCACGCGCCGATCTCCTGCGAGGGCGGCCTCGCGACGGTGTTCGAGCAGGGCACGCAGGGCGCCAATCACCTCGGCGTCTATGACGGCGAACTCGCCCGCGCGTTCGGAGAGGCGCTCGAGACCGGCGCCGCCCGCCTGCCGCTCAATGCGAAGGCGTCGCTGATCGCCGGCACCATCCTCCGCGCCGAGAGCAAGGGCCGCGTCCTGGCGCTGGCGCAGCGGCTGCGGCGCGTGCTGCGCGCCCAGTATGACGCGGCGCTGGCGGAGCATGACGTCCTCGTCATGCCGACCTGCCCGATGTTGCCGCATCGTCTGCCGACCGGACCGTTGCCGCCGGCCGAGCACCAGCGGCTCGCCTTCCAGATGCATGACAACAATTGCGCGACCAACCTGACCGGCCATCCGGCGCTCAGCCTTCCCTGCGGCCTGATCGACGGTCTGCCGGTCGGCATGCTGCTGGTCGCCCGGCCGATGCAGGACGCGCTGCTCCTCAACGTGGCGCATCAGATCCAGACCCATCTTTTCGCCTGCCCGACGCCGCCGTCCGGGCGCGCCCGGTCGTGAGGCCGGCTCATGGAGATTTCGCATGACTGAACAGCGCAACGTCCTCGGGGGTCCGCTCGACCTCTGCTCGACGGATCCCCTGACCGGCTATCTCCGCGATGGCTGCTGCACTACCGGCCCCGAAAATCCGCTTCGCCACACCATCTGCGCGATCATGACCTCGGCCTTCATCGAGTTTCAGGCGAGCGTCGGCAACGATCTGACGACGATCCGGCCGGATCTGCGCTTTCCCGGCCTCGTCCCCGGCGACCGCTGGTGCGTGATCGCGGCCAAGTGGTTCGAGGCCTACCAGGCCGGGAATGCCTGTCCCGTGGTCCTGTCGGCGACCAATGAGGCGACGCTCGAGATCGTCCCGCTTTCCGCCCTCCTCGAACATGCGGTCGACCGGCCGGCGGCCTGACGCCGACCGTCCCGCCCATTCGTTCATAACCTGTTGGAAGGAACCGTCATGTCGGTCGTTCTCCTGGAAAAGCCCGTCGCGGGCGTCGCCGTCATCCGGCTCAACCGGCCCGAAGTCCGCAACGCGCTGACCACCGAGGTCCGCCTGTTGATCGAGCAATATGTCGATGAGCTGAACGCCGATCCGGGCATCCGCGCCATCGTGCTCGCCGGCAACGACACGGTCTTCGCCGTCGGCGCCGACTTGAAGGAGCAGCTTGGCCGCACCGTCCCCGGCGCGATCCAGACCTTCACGACCCATGCGCTCTGGAAGTCGCCGAAGCCGGTGATCGCGGCCGTCAATGGCGACGCCTTTGGCGGCGGCTGCGAGCTGGTGCTGCAATGCGACTTCGTCATCGCCTCGGCGAATGCCCGCTTCTGCCAGCCGGAGGTCAATCTCGGCTTCGTGCCGGGCGGCGGCGCGACGCAGCGCCTGCCGCGCGCCATCGGGCGTCAGAACGCGATGTATGCATTGCTGACGGCGACGCCGATCCCGGCCGTCGAAGCGCGGCGCATGGGGCTGGTCAGCGAGATCGTCGAGGGCGACGCGACATCGCGTGCGATCGAGCTCGCGGCGTTGATCGCGACGAAGCCGCCGATCACCGTGCAGCAGATCAAGGAAGTCGTCCGGCTCGGCCTCGACACCACCTCGGAAGCCGGCATCGCCATGGAGCGGAGCCGCTGGCAGCTGATGTTCGGCACGCGCGACCTGCACGAGGGCATCGGCTCCTTCCTGGAAGGAAAGCCGGCGAACTATCGCGGCGAGTAGCCCGGCCGGAACCCCGACCTTTCCTTGTTTGACCTTTCAGGCTGGAGCCATCCATGGCACTCAATCGCACGCTGATCGGCATGCTGACGCCGTCGTCCAACACCGTCCTCGAGCCCTATATGGGCGCGATCCTGCACGATCTGCTGCCGGAGGTGACGGCGCATTTCCAGCGCTTCACCGTCAAGGAGATCACGCTCGGCGAGAAGGCGATGGCGCAGTTCACCAACTCGTCGCTCGTCGAGGCGGCCTGCATCCTCAACGACGCACATATGGACGTGATCGCCTGGGCCGGCACGGCGGCGGGATGGCGCGGCTTCGAGATCGACCAGCGACTCTGCGCCGAGATCACCGAGGCAACCGGCGCGCCGGCGACGACCAGCGTGCTCGCCCTGAACGAGATCCTCGATCGCACCGAGGTCCGCAGCCTGGGGCTGGTGACACCGTATATCGGCGACGTGCAGCAGCAGATCATCGCCAACTACGACGCCGCCGGCCACACGGTCACGACCGAGCGCCACATGGGCGAGAAGGACAATTTCTCCTTCGCCGAATTCGACGAGGCGACGATCACGCGCCTGATCCGCGAGGTCGCCGCCGACAAGCCGGAAGCGATCATCGTGCTCTGCACCAATTTCCGCGGCGCGCCGCTGGTCGAGCAGCTCGAACGCGAGACCGGCATTCCGATCTACGATTCCGTCAGCGCGACAGTCTGGAAGGCCCTGCAGATGACCGGCATCGACACGGCGCGCATCCAGGGCTGGGGCCGTCTTTTCGGGGACCTGCGCTGAGGCGCGGGAGGGGGCGCAGTCATGAACGAGTTTCCCTTCGATCTCGTCATCCGCAACGGCACGGTGGTCACCGCCGCCGACTCGGTGGTCTGCGACATCGCGATCCGCGAGGGGCGGATCGTGGCGCTGGGCGAGGCTCTGCCGCACGGGCACAAGGAGATCGACGCGACAGGGCAATATGTGCTGCCCGGCGGTGTCGACGGCCATTGCCATCTCGACCAGCCGATGGGGCCGGGACTGCGCATGGCCGATGATTTCGAGACCGGCACCCGCTCGGCCGCCTGCGGCGGCACCACGACGGTGATCCCCTTCGCGGCGCAGGTGAAGGGGGAAAGCCTGCGCGGCGCCGTCGACGACTATCACCGCCGCGCCGCGGGGCGCGCCTGCGTCGACTACGCCTTCCACATGATCGTCACCGACCCGTCGCGGCCGGTGATCGCCGAGGAGCTGCCGGCCCTCGTCGACGAAGGCTACACCTCGTTCAAGATCTACATGACCTATGACGACCTCAAGCTCGACGACCGCCAGATCCTGGAATGCCTGGCGGCCGCGCGGCGCGAGGGCGCGATGACGATGATCCACGCCGAGAACGCCGATTGCATCGCCTGGCTGACCGAGGCGCTGGAAGCGGCCGGCCATACCGCGCCCCGCTTCCATGCCACGGCGCGGCCGTCCCTTGTCGAGCGCGAGGCGACGCATCGGGCGCTGTCGCTGGCCGAGCTCGTCGACGTGCCGATCCTGATCGTGCACGTCTCCGGCATCGAGGCGACGGAGCAGATCCGCTGGGCGCAGGCGCGCGGCCATCGCGTCTTCGCCGAAACCTGCCCGCAATATCTGTTCCTGACCGAGAAGCACCTGCATCGCGACGGCTTCGAGGGCGCCAAGTTCGTCTGCAGCCCGCCGCCGCGCGACGAGGCCAATCACGAGGCGATCTGGAACGGGCTCGCGACCGGCGTGTTCGAGGTGTTCTCCTCCGACCACGCGCCGTTCCGCTATGACGACCCGCTCGGCAAGAAGGCGTTCGGCGAATGCGCGTCGTTCCAGTGCATCCCGAACGGCATTCCGGGGCTGGAGACGCGGCTGCCCCTCCTGTTCTCGGAAGGCGTGCTCGGCGGCCGGATCGACATCAACCGCTTCGTGGCGCTGACGTCCACCAACCCGGCCAAGATCTACGGGCTCTATCCGCGCAAGGGGACGATCGCGGTCGGCTCCGACGCCGACATCGCCATCTGGGATCCGGATGTCTCCTGGACGATCACCAACGAGGCGCTGCACCACAATGTCGACTACACGCCCTATGAGGGCATGGAGCTGCGCGGGCGGCCGATCACGACCATCCTGCGCGGCACCGTCGTCTGGCATGACGGGGCGTTCTCCGGCTCGGCGGGGGCGGGGCAGTTCCTGCGGTGCGAACGGCCTCGACCGGCTAGACCGGCGCGGCCCTGAGGCGGCGACGGTCCGGGTCCGGCACAACCGGGCGGTTCATCAAACTGCCATGGGGCTGAGACGCGAGCGTCACGTCGGGCGCTTATGCGGAGCGGGCATTTTCCTCTCCGAAAGGACGTCCCGATGCGTTTGCGCTCCCTTCTCGCCGCCGTGGCCGTGGTGGCCCTGGCCGGCCCGGCCGTGGCGGCCGAGACCTTCCCCGCCAAGCTGGCGGGGCATGCCTATCTCCCGGCCATGACGATGATCGCGCCGCCGGCCGACGCGCCGCGCGATGCCTTCGTCTCCGGCAAGTTCACGGGCAAGACGCGCAATGAAGCGCCGATGAGCGTGATGGGCGACGTCGGCGCCGCCTATGGCAGCCATCCGACCGGCATCTCGCTGCCCTTCCTCGGCCAGCCCGTGCAGGGCATGTCCGGCTTCGCCATGAACCGCGCCCCCGACGGCAGCCTCTACACGCTGACCGACAACGGCTTCGGCAGCAAGGCGAACAGCCCCGACGCGCTGCTGTTCTTCCACCGCATGAAGCCCGACTTCCAGACCGGCAAGGTCGAGCGGATGGAGTCGGTGTTCCTCAGGGATCCCGACCACAAGGTGCCCTTCCGCATCGCCTATGAGGGCACGGAGAGCCGCTACCTGACCGGCGCCGACTTCGATCCCGAGAGCATCCAGGTGCTCGGCGACGAGGTCTGGATCGGCGAGGAATTCGGCCCGTCGATCATCCGCGCCACGCTCGATGGCCGCGTGCTCGCCGTCTACGCGACCGAGCTCGACGGCGAAGTGCTGCGCGGGCCGGACTCCCCCGGCGTCACCGTGCCGGCCGCGCCGGGCAAGGATTTCCGCGTGCAGCGCTCCGGCGGCTATGAGGGCATGGCCCTGCAGCCGAAGACCGACCTGCTCTGGGCGATGCTGGAGAAACCGCTGCTGGGCGCCGACGGCAAGCCGGAAGGCGGCTTCCTGCGGGTCATGACCTTCGATACCGGCAAGGGCGCCTGGACCGGCGACAGCTTCCGCTTCCGTCTCGCCGACGGCGCGACCGCGATCGGCGACTTCAACTTCATCGACGACACCCGCGCGCTGGTGATCGAGCGCGACAATGGCGAGGGCGATCCGAGCCTCGAATGCAAGGGCGAGGACAAGTCGGCCTGCTACCCGCTGCCGGCCAAGGTCAAGAACATCGTGCTGGTCGATACCGCCAGCGTCGACAAGGACGGCTTCATCCGCCGCGTCGCGCAGATCGACCTGATGAACGTCGCCGATCCCGACGGCAAGGCGATCGTCAAGACCGCCGCCGACCGTGACTTGAAGGGCGTCTTCACCTTCCCGTTCTTCACCATCGAGGACGTGATGCGCGTCGACGACACCCACATCATGGTGGCGAACGACAACAACCTGCCGTTCTCGGGCGGTCGCGAGATCGGCAAGGCCGCCGACAACGAGTTCATCCTGCTCGACGTGGCGGATTTCCTCGCCGCGAAGTAAGGCGTCAGCCGCCGCCGGTACTTCAAACGCATCAGGGGCGCGTCCGGCTTCGGCCCGGCGCGCTCTTTCTATTTGGAAGGCGTCGTCTCCCGGGCGCGGACATAGGCGTCGAGCCCGGCGACGAGATGATCGAAGGCAAGCCGCATGCGCCGCACCGTCTTCAGATCCTCGTGCATGGCGACCCAGCATTCGAGCGGATAGGCGAACGCGTCCGGCAGCAGGCGGACGAGGTCGGGATCGCGCGCCGCGAGCGGCGCCTGGCAGACGCCGATGCCGAGGCCGGCGCGGATCGCGGAGAACTGGGTCGTGTCGCTGTCGGTGCGGATCGCGAACATCTCGCGCGTCAGCGGCAGGCCGAGCTTCTGCAGCGCGCGCACCGCCGTCGTTTCGCGGTCGAAGCCGATGAGCGCGTGGCCGGCAAGGGCGTCGAGCGTCGCCGGCGTTCCGCGCCGATCCAGATAGCGGCGATGCGCGTGCAGGCCGAGCTCGATCGCACCGATGCGCCGCGCCAGCAGAGCGGCCTGCGTCGGCGCCACCATGCGGACCGCGATATCCGCCTCGCGCCGCAAAAGGTCCTCGTTGCGGTTCGACACCACCAGCTCGATCGCGATCTGCGGATAGAGACGCTGAAACGGTTCCAGCAGGCGCGGCAGGATCTCGACGCCGACCACCTCGCTCGCCGCGATCCGGACCGCGCCCCGCGCCTCCGCCGCTTCCCCGGAGGCGGTGCGCGCCAGCGCTTCGGCCGCCGCCGCCATGGTTTCGGCATGCGGGCGCAGCTCCAGCGCGGCCTCGGTCGGCGCGAGGCCCAACTGCGACCGCGTGAACAGCACGACGCCGAGGGCTGATTCCAGCTCGTCGATGTGGCGGCCGACGGTCGGCTGCGTCAGGCGCAGGCCGCGCGCGGCGGCGGAGAGACTGCCCTCGCGCAGCACGGCGAGGAAGGAGCGGAGGTGATCCCACGACGGCGTCATTATGCAAAAATGCATGATCACCAGTCGAACTTCAACAATTCCGGATGATGGCGTTCGGGCCGATCTTGTCTGCAGCAACTCGGACAAGGAGCCGGATCATGATGGAGAACAGGATCGCTTTGGTGGTTGGCGCAACGGGCGGGGTCGGCGGCGCGGTGGCGCGGGCGCTTCTCGCCCGGGGCTGGACGGTGCGCGGACTGGCGCGGTCGCCGAAAGCAGCCGCCGCGAAGCCGGGGAGCGCGGGCATCACCTGGATCAAGGGCGACGCCATGAACGCGGCCGAGGTGGTCGCGGCGTCGAAGGGCGCGTCGATCGCCTTCCATGGCGCCAACCCGCCCGGCTATCGCAACTGGAAGGGCCTCGCCCTGCCGATGCTGGAAAGCACCATCACGGCGGCGAAGGCTGCCGGCGCCCGCATCGTCTTTCCCGGCACGGTCTATAATTTCGGACCGGACGCAGGTCCTCTCGTCGACGAGCGATCGCCACAGAACCCGGTCACCCGCAAGGGGCGGATCCGCGTGGCGATGGAAACGCGGCTCCGCCAGGCGGCGGGGGAGGGCACGCCGGTGCTGATCGTGCGGGCCGGCGACTTCTTCGGCCCCCGGGCCGGCAACAACTGGTTCGGGGCGGGCATCGTCAAGGCGGGCGGGGCGGCAAAGCGGATCAGCTATCCCGGCGATCCCGAAGTCGGCCACGCCTGGGCCTATCTGCCGGATCTGGCGGAAACCTTCGCACGCCTCGTCGAACGCGCCGACGATCTCGGCCCGTTCGAGACGTTCCATTTCCGCGGCCACTATTTCGAGCGTGGCATCGAGATCGCGGAGGCGGTGCGCGAGGTTCTCGGCCGGCCCGACATGCCGATCCGGCGCTTCCCATGGCTCGCCGTCAGGCTCGGTGCGCCGTTCATCGAGACGTTCCGGGAGTTGCTGGAGATGCGCTATCTCTGGCGCGAGCGGCTCGAGCTCGACAATCGCAGGCTGGTCGCCTTCCTCGGCGCCGAGCCGCACACGCCGCTCGTCACGGCGCTGCGGGAAACGCTGGTCGGCATGGGCTGCATGCCGGCGGTCGCGCCGATGCCGCCCGGAACCGGGCTGGCGCGGGCGAACTGATCAGGAATTGCCGCTGGCGTGCTGCAGCGCGCGGATGCGCTCGGCCAGGCCACCGGCCGGCGCGGGCTCCTCCGGTGGCGGCGGCAATTCGGTGACGAGGCTCGGCCCGTCGCCGCGCTCGGACGCCAGCCGCGCGACGGCGGCGCCGAATTCGATCAGCTTGCCGCGGAGCAGTTCGGTCTCCTCGGCGCTGGCGGTGCCGGTGCGCTGCTTCAGCGTCGCGACCTCGGCCTCGAGGCGGGCGTTCAGGTCTTCGAGCGCGGTGATCCGGCTGGCGAGCGCGCCGCGCTCTTCCTTGACGGCGATCGCGCCCATTTCGGCCGCTTCGGCCTCGACCAGACGCACGGAGAGATCCTCGATGCGGCCATGCGCCGCCTCGAGGTCGGCCTCGCGCTTCTTCAGCTCGGCGACGGCGGCGCTGATCGCCGCCTCGCTCTCGCTCTGGCGTCCGCTCTGTTCCTCGCTCATGCGGCGCTGGATGGCGAGGTTGGCCTTGAGCGCGGCCATCTCGCTCTCGAAGCCGGCGCTCTCCACCGTGCTGACCGTCGAGCTCATCTTCATCGCGGCGAGCGCGTCGCGCAGATTGTCGAGCTCGGTGTCGCGGGCGATGATTTCCAGGCGCTGCGCCTCGCGCTCGGCCGCCGATTGCTGCGCGGCCAGCTCGGCGGCGGCGAGGTTCTCGCGGGTCAGCGCCAGCGCCCGCTCGGTGGTCGCCTGCTCCGCCATGCCGGTGGCGAGCGCCAGGTCGCTCTCGGCGACGCGCGCTTCCAGCTCGGCGCGACGCGTCTCGAGCGCGACGATGTCATCGGCGGAGAGCGATCCCTGCGCGGTGAGGTGGGTGATCACCTCGCGCTTGCGGTTGATGTCGATGAACTGCTCGGTGACCTGCGCCTTCAGACGCTCGATCGTCTGGTTGAGCGAGCTGATCGACAGCGCGAAGCCGGCGCGGATCTGGTCCTTCTCGGCTTGGATCTCGGCGCGCGTCATCGGCAGCGTCCGTTCCATGTCGCGTCGGGTCAGCCGCAGCGCGCGTCGCCACAGCGGCGGCCCGAGCAGAAGCGCGACGATCCCCGCCGACAGGAAGCCGAGTGCGAAATACATCACTGCTTCGATCAACGCATCGTCTCCCGATGTCGGTCATGCCTGTGGGGAGCCGAAACGGCCGGCCCTTCAGGCATCGGCGTCGCGCGCCCGGCGCGCTTCTCCCTAATGACATCCTCGGAAGTCGAGAGTCCAGCGTAACCGTGCGCGCGCCGGTCGCTCGCGTCATTCTGGCGCCGGTGTTGCGGCGGCGCCGTGACGGTCGTCACAGGCCGATGCGGCGAAGGGACCGCCAGCGGCCGATCAGAAGGGGTTCCAGGTCTGGCGGTCGGTGAACTTCAGATAGCCGACATTGAGGCCGAGGCGGGCGCCGACGCCGGAGACGATCGGCACGATGAAGACGTCGTTGCGCGACAGTACGGTCATGCCGACGCCGCCGACCAGATAGGCCGAGCCGTTGACGCCGCCATAGCGGGTGTAGAGCGCGCTGACCGAAGGCAGGTTGTAGACCAGCATCATGACGCGCGAGCCGTCGCCGCCGATGTCCCAGCCGAGCGACGGGCCCTGGAAGAAGACCTGATGCTGGCCGGCATTCTTGGTGTAGAGCGTGCCGTTGCCGTAGCGCAGGCCCGCGAACAGCGCGCCGGAGCCCTGCTCGCCGAGGATGTAGCCATTGGGCAGGCCGTATTTCGAGACGGCGTGCTCGACCACCGAGGCGAGGCTGCCCGACACTTCGCCGAAGAAGCTGTGGCCGGTATTGATGAGCTCGTCGGAGGAATAGCGGTCCGGACTCTGGGCCTTCGCGGAACCGAGCGCGAGGAACGGGGCGGCCAGCGCGATCAGGGCAATGAGAAAGGTCAGTCGCAGGCTGCGATGCATGTCGGTCGGCTCCTTCGTGTCGTGGCGGCTTCATGGCACGGGCCCGATCCCCGACGGGTGGAGACCGGCAGCAGGCGCGCGAATCACCGTCGAAGTGTAGTTCAAAAATCTGGGCGGGATCTGGGCACGGGGCCGATCGCCCGTCCCGGGCGGCAACCGGCCGGCGGTTGGCAGCATCGGCCCATCGGTGTATCCCCGAAGCGCCCTTTTGATGGGCTGATTCGCGCTGAAACAAGAGGGAATGACGCGTCATGACCAATGAGATCGAACTCGAAGCCCTCGATCTCGCGGCGCTGCTCTGCAGCCGCGTCTGCCACGACATCATCTCCCCGGTCGGCGCCATCAACAACGGACTCGAGGTTCTCGACGAGGAGAACGGCGAGGAGATGAAGGCCTTTGCCTTCGACCTGATCCGCAAGAGCGCGCGCCAGGCTTCGGCCAAGCTGCAGTTCGCCCGTCTCGCCTTCGGCGCGGCCGGTTCCGCCGGCGCCGAGATCGACATCGGCGACGCCGAGAAGGTGGCGCGCGGCTACATGGAGGGCGAGAAGGCCTCGTTCGAATGGACCGCGCCGCGCGCGCTGATGCCGAAGAATCAGGTCAAGCTCATCCTCAACCTGGTGCTGATGGCGGTGGCGGCCGTGCCGCGCGGCGGTCTGATCAAGGTGACGATCACGGGCGAGCCGGCGAAGCCGGAAGTGACCTTCCACTGCTCGGGCCCGAGCGCCCGCATTCCCGCCGCCTTCGAGAAGCTGATCCCCGGCGCGATCGTCGACGTCAACATCGATGCCCATGCCGTGCAGCCCTATTACGCCGGCCTGCTGGCCCGCGTCAGCGGCATGACCGTGGCGGCGGTGCTCGACGGCGCCGATGTCATCATCACGGCACGCCCGGCGGCTGCCGAGGTCGTGGAGCCCGTCGCCGACGAGCCCGTGACCGAGGTGACCGAGGTGACCGAGGAGCAGGCCGCCGCGCCGGTCGCCTCAGCCGAGGCCTGAGGCGGCATTCGCCGCGCGTCCGATCCGGACTTCGAATTCTGACCGCGTCGATCGTCCGATCGGCGCGGTTTTTGTTTGTCCGGAGCTCGGAGGTCGGATTGCGGGCACAAAAAACCCCGCCGCAGCGGGGTTTTCAGTCTGAGCCGGGGGAGGGCCGGCTATGCGCTCGCGCGCATCTCGGCTTCATCCGGCTCGCGCAGCACGTAGCCACGACCCCAGACGGTCTCGATGTAGTTGAGGCCGTTGGTGGCGGTCGCCAGCTTCTTGCGCAGCTTGCAGATGAAGACGTCGATGATCTTCAGTTCGGGCTCGTCCATGCCGCCATAAAGGTGGTTCAGGAACATTTCCTTGGTCAGCGTCGTGCCCTTGCGGAGCGAGAGCAGCTCCAGCATCTGGTATTCCTTGCCGGTCAGGTGCACGCGGCTGCCATGAACTTCGACGGTCTTGGTGTCGAGGTTGACGGTCAGCTCGCCGGTGATGATCACCGACTGGGCATGGCCCTTCGAGCGGCGGACGATGGCGTGGATGCGGGCGACCAGCTCGTCCTTGTGGAACGGCTTGGTCATGTAGTCGTCGGCGCCGAAGCCGAGGCCGCGCACCTTGTCCTCAATGCCGGCGAGGCCGGAGAGGATCAGGATCGGCGTCTTGACCTTGGCGACGCGCAACGACCGCAGGACCTCGTAGCCGGACATGTCCGGCAGGTTCAGGTCGAGCAGAATGATATCGTAGTCGTAGAGCTTGCCGAGATCGACACCCTCTTCGCCGAGATCCGTCGTGTAGACGTTAAAATTCTCGGACTTGAGCATCAGCTCGATGCTCTGCGCAGTGGCGCTGTCGTCCTCGATCAGCAGAACTCGCATACCAATCCCCTCAATTGCCTATCCTGGGCTTGGCGCTCCGGGCCTTGCAGACCGGTGCTTGGAAAACGGCTCACCCCGATTCGAAGGCTAACGCGTAATGGTTAACAAATTCTGATTCGTGCTCACAAGGGCCTCATGCGATTTATTCGAGAATCGCCTGACGTCTTTGAGATTCCGAACGATTTGGTGTGGAAAGCACCGCATCATTCAATTGCACGAAATCCGGTAACCAATTGGTCGGACTCACGGAATTAGGATGAAGGTACCGCAGGACGGGGTTTACCCGCCCTTAAGCCCTCCTGCGCCATGATTAACGCGAGACGTAAATGAAAGGTTAGCGCGAGGTGGGTGGCTTAAGGTTTTGACAAGCCTGATGGCCTTTTGGCAGCGACAATGTGGAAAACGGTCCGTCGCCGCCGCCAATCCCGCAGCTTTGCGTCTCTGTGTTCAGGGAGTAACGAGTATGAAGTCGCGTGAGAGCATCATTCGGCTGAAGCGGTTCCAGGCCGACGAAAAGCGTCGCCAGGTCAATCAGATCCAGACGATGGTCGCCGAGTTCGAGCGCATGGCGCGCGATCTCGAGGATCAGATCAACGTCGAGCAGGAACGCGCCGGCATCCGCGATACCTCCCATTTCGCCTATCCGACCTTCGCCAAGGCGGCGATGCAGCGGCGCGACAATCTCCGCGCCTCGGCGCAGGACCTCGAGAGCCAGCTCGCTGCCGCCCAGGAAGGGCTCAACCTCGCCCTCGACGAACTGAAGAAGGCGGAGCTGATGGCGACGCGCGACCAGGACCGAGGCACCGCGGGCACCGGCCAGCGCGCCCACGCGCCCGATCTCGCCGCCCGCCGGCCGGCCCGCTCGGCGGGTGCCGATCGTCGTTCCTGGTAGCGTCGGCTGTTAGCCTTTCGTTAACCCTGCCGGCCTCAGGCGGGGTCGATCAGCGGCACATGCGGCCCCGCCGTGCGCGGCAGGTGGCCGTCGAGGCGCGGGTCGGTCGAGACCTCGATCGCCAGCTTGAACGGCGTGAAGCCGGAGCGCTTGTAGAAGCGCAGGGCCGCCGGATGATCGAACGAGCAGGTGTGGAGCCAGACGCGCTTCGTGCCGCCGCTCCAGGCCGCCGCCAGCGCCGCCTCCATCAGCTGCCGCGCCGCGCCCGTGCCGGTCGCCTCCGGCACCACGCCGAACATCGCGATCTCGACATTGTCCGGACCGCCTTCGCCGCGATGCAGCTCGGCCAGGCCGATCGGCTCGCCGTCCTGCTCCAGGAAGTGGATCTCCGTCGTCGGCTTCGCCAGCAGCGCCGCCAGCTCCCCGTCCGACATCACCGCGCGCGAGAACCAGAGCCACTCCATGCCGATGCGGGAATAGAGGCCGCGATAGGCGCCGAGCTCCGGTTCCGCGACATGGCGCACGGTGCGCCCCGAGGCGGCCGGGGCAGGGGCCGTCTCCGGCCGCGCCGGCATTTCGAGATAGGTGACGACATTGGCGATCCGGCCGGGCGGCAGGTCGGTGTAGCCGTCGAGGTCGAGGGCGATGGTCTCGGTCATTCCGTGATTTCCCGGTCGAGCAGGTAGCGGGCGGCGGCGAACATCGTCGGGCGGATGTTCGCCCGCGCGGCGAAGACCAGCAGCAGCGCCTCGTTCTCCATGAAATATTCGAGCACCCCGGCCAGGAAGCCGGGATCGGCGGCAGCGTCCCGCAGCGTTTCCGGCCCGAGGCCGACGAGCGCCAGGAAGCGGCCCAGCTCCTCCGGCTCGGACGCCAGGAAGGCCAGCGCCTCGATCGCCAGCCGCTCGGCACCCTCGAGGTCGAGCGGCGGCTCCTTCTGACGGATCATGCATTTGCCTTTCCGAAACGAATCTTCGCTAAATCCAGTTGCGATACCATCTAGTAGACGCCGTCGACGGGATCGAGGGCCGCGAGAAGGGGCGAATGGCAAAGACCGTTCTCGTCGTGGAAGACAACGAGCTCAACATGAAGCTCTTCCACGACCTGCTCGAAGCACATGGCTACAATATCATCCAGACCCGCAACGGCCTGGAAGCGCTCGACCTTGCCCGCGCGCACCGGCCCGACCTGATCCTGATGGACATCCAGCTGCCCGAGGTTTCGGGGCTGGAGGTGACCAAGTGGATCAAGGAGGACGAGGAGCTCCGCGCGATCCCGATCATCGCCGTCACCGCCTTCGCCATGAAGGGCGACGAGGAGCGCATCCGCCAGGGCGGCTGCGAGGCCTATCTCTCCAAGCCGATCTCGATCGGCAAGTTCATCGAGACGGTGAAAACCTACATTGGCGACAGCTGAGGGCGTGACTGCGTGGTGCTTCCGTCTTGGCCGTCCCGCGTGATTCCTCGAATGCGGACGCATCCGGACGGATTTCCCGCGCATGACCGTCATCCTGAGGTGCCCGGCGGAGCCGGGCCTCGAAGGAGGGTTCAGGGATCTTCCGGATGCCGGTGGCATGCGGATTCGCCGGGGTGGCCCGCTGGATGCTCCTTCGAGGCTTCGCTTGCGCGAAGCACCTCAGGATGACGGCGGAGCACGCTGCACGGCATGCAGCCGCAGGGTTCGGCGGGGTACACGCCGCCAAGGCCGAGCGTTGCGAATCCAGCAAGCGCCCAACAAAAAAGGCGCCGAAACGGCGCCCTTTTCGAAACGGTCGAAACCGATCTTACTTGATCTTGGCTTCGCGGAACTCGACGTGCTTGCGCGCGACCGGGTCGTACTTCTTGGCCGAGAACTTCTCGGTCATGGTACGCGAGTTCTTCTTGGTGACGTAGAAGAAGCCGGTGTCAGCGGAGCTCACGAGCTTGATCTTGATCGTGGTGGCCTTGGCCATGGTCAAACCTCAAAATTGTTGCGCGCAACGTAGCAGAAACCGGCCCGGCGCCTTTGTGCGCGCACCCTACGGATTCACGGATGAAAGTCAAGAAAGGTTCTGCGCGCGGCGGGATCGTCCCATGCGAATGAGCAGCATCAGCAGGTAGCCCGCGAAGAACAGGCCGAAACCGACGGCGAATCCGTGCGGGTCCCAGACGTCCATGGCGACGCCGAGCGTCGCCGGGCCGATCAGCCCGCCGAGCGAGTAGCAGAAGATGAAGGCGGCGTTGGCGGCGGCGAGATCGGCGCCGCGGAAGCGCGAGCCGAGATGGGCGAGGCCGACCGTGTAGAGCGAGCCGATGACGCCGCCCCAGATGGCGAGCGCGATCATCAGCGGCCAGAACGAGGCGGCGACGAACGGCAGCACGCCGGCGCCGAGGAGGCCGAAGGTGGCGATGAAGGCCAGCAGCTTGCGGCGGTCCATGCGGTCCGAGAGCAGGCCCATCGGCATCTGCAGCAGGATGTTGCCGATGGTGACCGCGATGCCGAGCAGGATGACCGTCTCGCGGCTGTGGCCGACGCGCTGGCCATAGACCGGCAGCATGGCGAAGGCGCCGCTCTCGATCGTGCCGAACAGGAGCGCCGCGCCGGTCGCCGCCGGCACGAGGAACAGGAAGCGGCCAAAGGCGTGCTTCTCGCGGCGATCCAGCCTGGGCGCGACCTTGAGGCCGCAGAGCACCGGCAGCACGCCGAGCATCAGCACGCAGGAACCGACGACGAAGGGCAGCATGCCGCGCGTGCCGGTCAGCGACAGGATCACGGGTCCCATCGCGAAGCCGATCGCCAGCATTGAGGCGTAGAGCCCCATGATGACGCCGCGCCGGGCGGGTGGCGCCGCGGTGCTGATCCAGAATTCCGAGAGCACGAAAGTGATGGTGACGGCCGCGCCGGCGACGAGGCGCAGGATGAACCAGGCCCAGAACGGCGCGAGATAGAAGAGGGGCAGCGCCGCGGCGAGCATCAGGATCGAGAGCGCCAGCAGCTGCGCCGTGCCGATGCGGGCGGCGAGTTTCGGCACGAAGGGGGTGATGGCGATCGCCGCCAGGCCCCAGGTCGCCGAGTTGAGGCCGATCCAGGTCGAGGAGATGCCGCGGTCCTCGAGCGTCAGCGCCAGCAGCGGCAGGCTGATCGAGAAGGCGAGCCCGACGGCCGGAACGGAGCCGATCGCCGCGACGAGGCCGAGCATGCCGCCACCATCGGTCCGTCGCTCGGGGGGCATGGTCATCGATTCGCCTCGGGTACTGTATGCGGAACTGGGTATGGGATGGATGCGCAGCATCCACCCGCGACGGGCGCCGTTCTAGACGCTGCTTCCGTCGCGGTCGAGGGCCGGCTCAGCCGCGCGGCGCCAGTCCGTGTTCGTCCGGGTCGCCGTCCGGGTCGAAGCCGTGCATGTACATCGCCCATTGCAGGCCGACGACGGAGCCCTTGATCGGGCGCAGGAGGCCGATGGTCAGCACCGCCGTCAGCGGCAGCCAGATCGCCAGATGCGTCACGTTGGAGAGGTGCCAGGCCATCTCGACCATCAGCATCGCCGGCACGACGATGTGGGCGACGATGGTGATGGTGAAATAGGGCGGGGCGTCATCGGCGCGCTGGTGCGAGAGGTCCTCGCCACAGGAAGGGCAGGCATCGACCACCGCCAGGTAGCCGTTGAACAGGCGCCCTTCGCCACAGGCCGGGCAGCGGCAGAGGAAGCCGCGCGACATCGCCTGCCACAAGGAACGCTTGGGCCGCGCCGCCTGCTCCGAACTGCTGATCCACTCGTTCATCCGCATCTCCTTGACGCGGTTGATATCGCGACTGGGTCTCGTGGTACAAGCCGACGCGGCAATCCACCGCGCTGGCGGGCCGGCGGTGGTCGAAAGCGGCTGGCGCCGAAAGCGGCTATGCCGCATGACAAAAGTGATCGAACCGGTCGGGCGGCCTTGTCCCCCGGGGTGATTCTCAATATAGGGATCGCTTCAAATGAACGCGCTCAAAGCCAGTCCCGCCGCAGTGTTCGCGCATCGCCACCTGCTCGGCATCGAAGGTCTCCTGCCTGAGGAGATCACCGCCCTTCTCGATCTGGCCGAACAGGCCGTCGAAGTCAGCCGACAGGTCGAGAAGAAGAAGTCCGTCCTGCGCGGACGCACCCAGATCAACCTGTTCTTCGAGGCCTCGACGCGGACCCAGTCCTCGTTCGAGCTCGCCGGCAAGCGCCTCGGCGCCGACGTCATGAACATGTCAGTCGGCTCGTCCTCGGTGAAGAAGGGCGAGACGCTCATCGATACGGCGATGACGCTGAACGCCATGAACCCGGACATCCTGGTCGTGCGCCACCACGCCGCCGGCGCGGTGCATCTGCTCGCGCAGAAGGTCGGCTGCTCGGTGATCAACGCCGGCGATGGCGCCCACGAGCACCCGACCCAGGCGCTGCTCGACGCGCTGACGATCCGCCGGCACAAGGGCCCGATCCACGACCTGACGGTGGCGATCTGCGGCGACATCCTGCATTCGCGCGTCGCCCGCTCGAACATCATGCTTTTGAACGCGCTCGGCGCGCGGGTGCGCTGCATTGGCCCGTCGACGCTGCTGCCCAAGGGCCTCGATCGCCTCGGCGTCGAGATCTACACCGACATGCGGCGGGGCCTGAAAGACGTCGACATCGTCATGATGCTGCGCCTGCAGCGCGAGCGCATGGACGGCTCCTTCGTGCCGTCGACGCGCGAATATTTCCACTTCTTCGGTCTCGACGCGGAAAAGCTGGCGCTGGCGAAGCCCGATGCGCTCGTCATGCATCCCGGCCCGATGAACCGCGGCGTCGAGATCGACTCGGCCATCGCCGACGGTCCGCAGAGCCTGATCCGCGACCAGGTCGAGATGGGCGTCGCCGTGCGCATGGCGGTGCTCGAAGCCCTGGCCCAGAACCTTCCGAACGGATGAGGGCGAGATGAACGCCGACCGCCTGAACCCGACCGAGCGTCCGCTCGTCCTCGAAAACGCCCGCGTCGTCGATCCCTCGCGGGATCTCGACGCGCCGGGCAGCGTCATCGTCGCCAATGGCCTGATCGTCGCCGCCGGCCCCGAGGCCGACGCGGCCGCGCGCCCCGAAGGCGCCGAGATCGTCGACTGCCGCGGCAAGGTCGTCATGCCCGGCCTGATCGACATGCGCGTCTTCGTCGGCGAGCCCGGCGCCGAGCACCGCGAGACCTTCGCCTCGGCCGGCCAGTCCGCCGCCGCCGGCGGCGTCACCACCATGATCACCATGCCGGACACCGACCCGGTGATCGACGACGTGGCGCTGGTCGACTACATCGCCCGCCGCACGCGCGACACGACGCTGGTGCGCGTGCTGCCGATGGCCGCGATCACCAAGGGCCTCAAGGGCCGCGAGATGACCGAGTTCGGCCTCTTGCGCGAGGCCGGCGCCGTCGCCTTCACCGACGGGCGGCATTCGATCACCAACGCGCTGGTGCTGCGCCGGGCGCTGACCTATGCGCGCGATTTCGGCGCGCTGGTCATGCACCACGCGGCCGATCCCGATCTGACCGGATCGGGCGTGATGAACGAGGGCGAGACGGCGACCCGGCTCGGCCTCTCCGGCATCCCTAGGGAAGCCGAGATCATCATGCTGGAGCGCGACCTGCGGCTCGCGGCGCTGACGCGCGGCCGCTATCACGCGGCGCAGATCTCTTGCGCCGAATCGCTCGAGATCATCCGCCGCGCCAAGAAGGCGGGTCTCTCCGTCTCCTGCGGCGTCTCGGCGACGCATCTGACGCTGAACGAGCTCGACATCGGCCCGTACCGCACCTTCTTCCGCCTGTCGCCGCCGCTCCGTTCGGAGGACGACCGCCAGGCGATGATCGAGGGCATCGCGGACGGCACGATCGACGTCATCGTCTCCAGCCACGATCCGCAGGACGTCGACACCAAGCGCCATCCGTTCGCGGAAGCGGCCGACGGCGCGGTCGGCCTCGAGACGCTGCTCGCGGCGGCGCTCCGCCTCGTCAACAATGGCGAGGCGACGCTTTCCGCCGTGGCGCGGGCGCTCTCGACCCGCCCGGCCGATCTGCTCGGCCTGCCCGGCGGCCGCCTGACCGAGGGCGCGCCGGCCGACCTCATCCTCGTCGATCCGGCGATGCCGTGGATCTGCGACGGCGAGAAGCTGCGCTCGCGCTCGAAGAACACGCCGTTCGAAGGCGCGCGTTTCGAGGGCCGGGTGCTGCGGACCATCGTTGCAGGACGCACGGTCTACGAATACGCTGCCGACTGACGCGCACGGATCAATTCGGGGGAAACTGCCATGCCGTTCGGCTGGGATCTGAGCGCCGCGCTGGCGCTCGCGGCGCTGGTGCTCGGCTATCTGTTCGGCTCGATTCCGTTCGGCCTGCTCCTGACCCGTTCCGCCGGCCTCGGTGACATCCGCTCGATCGGCTCGGGCAATATCGGCGCCACCAACGTGCTCCGGACCGGCAACAAGAAGCTCGCCGCGGCGACGCTTCTCGGCGACGCGCTGAAGGGCACGGCGGCGGTGCTGCTCGCCGGCTGGCTCTGGGGCCCGCAGGCGGCGATCGTCGCCGGCCTCGGCGCCTTCCTTGGCCACATCTTCCCGGTCTGGCTGCGCTTCCGGGGCGGCAAGGGCGTCGCCACCTATCTCGGCGTGCTGATCGGCCTCGCCTGGCCGGTGGCGATCCTGTTCGCCATTGTCTGGCTCGCGATGGCCTATCTGACGCGCTATTCGTCGCTCTCGGCGCTGACCGCCAGCGTCGCCGCGCCGCTCGCCTTTCTCGGGCTCGGGCAATACGACAAGGCGATCCTGTTCATCATCCTCGCCTTGCTCCTCTTCCTGAAGCACCGGCCGAACATCGCGCGGCTGCTTTCCGGCACCGAAAGCCGGATCGGCCAGAAGGGCTGAGGCGATGGCGCGCGGGACCGGAATTCCCCGCGCCGTCCCGCTCACCGATGCCGAGCGCCTGGATTGGCTCCGCCTGATCCGGAGCGAGAATGTCGGCCCGGCGACCTTTCGCGACCTTCTCCATCATTGCGGCAGCGCCGCCGCGGCGCTGGCCCGCCTGCCGGAGCTGGCGGCGCGCGGCGGCCGTCGCATCCGCCTGGCGGCGCCTGCCGAGGCCGAGCGCGAGATCGCCGCGCTGGCGCGGCTCGGCGGGCGCTTCGTCGGGCTGGGCGAGCCGGACTATCCTTCCTGGCTGGCCGAGATCGACGCGCCGCCGCCGCTCCTCGCCATCCGCGGCGCATCGGCGCAGCTGTCGCGGCCGATGATCGCCGTCGTCGGCGCCCGCAACGCCTCCGTCGCCGGGCGGCGCATGGCGCAGCTTCTCGCCGCGGGGCTGGGCGCGGCCGGCCATGTCGTGGTGTCGGGCCTGGCGCGCGGCATCGACGCGGCGGCGCATGAGGCGGCGCTCGCCGGCGGCACGGTGGCGGTCTTCGCCGGCGGGCTCGACCGGCTCTATCCGCCGGAGAACGCGGCGCTCGCCGACCGCATCCTGGCGGCGGGCGGCGTCCACCTCTCCGAGATGCCGCTCGGCTGGGAGCCGCGCGCGCGGGATTTTCCGAGGCGGAACCGGCTGGTCTCCGGCATGGCGGCCGGCGTGGTGGTGGTCGAGGCGGCGGAGCGCTCGGGCTCGCTGATCACGGCGCGGCTCGCCGGCGAGCAGGGCAGGGTGGTGTTCGCCGTGCCGGGTTCGCCGCTCGATCCGCGCGCCGCCGGCGCCAACCGGCTGATCAAGCAAGGCGCGCATCTGGTGACCGATGTCGACGACATCCTCGACGTCGTCGCGCCGATGCTGGGGCGAGGCCGGCCCAGGACCGATGCCTGGCCCGAGGGCGAGGCGTCGGAGGCCGGGCTCGGCGAGCCGGCGTCGCCGGACGAGCGCGACCGGGCGCTGCTGGTCGAGGCGCTGGGGCCGGTCCCGACCGAGATCGACGCCGTGATTCGCCTGACCGGCCTCGCGGCCGGTCTGGTCAGCGTGCTGCTGCTGGAGCTCGACCTTGCCGGGCGCATCGAGCGGCATCCAGGCCAGCGCGTGTCGCTGATCGGGGCCGGGCCGGGCTAGGCGTCGTCGGGGCTTGGAGAGAATTCGAAGTCTGCGGTCGCGGAGGCCAGACGGCTGCGCATCGTCCGGTGGATGCCTCTTGCCTCCTCCTCGGCGACCGAGAGCAGGTAGGCCAGGAACTCGAACTCCGCGTTGGTGGCGAGCCCCTTCAGATCCTTCGTCATCTCGGCGATGTAGCCGGAGATGCCGAGCTTCAGTTCGTGAATCGGTTCAGTCGCCACTTCCGTGGCGCTTGTTTGCCCTTGCGAAGGCGCCATATCAGGGTCCTCGATGGTGGTTGCATCAGCCCAGCCTCGAATATAATTGCAAGGTCGAAATATATGCAACCCATCGGGGTTCGGGGCGGTTTGGGCAGCCTATGCTGGTTCTCGTCGCGCCGAAGCGGGCGAGGGCTTCATTGACAGGCCGGGTGCTTTCCGGGATTGTCCAGCCCGACTGCGCCCACGACCGTGGGAGTGGCGGCGCGACCGCCTCGTTCCATTCCTCGTCTGACCGGGCGCGTTGGCTCGTTCGACCTTTTCGTAAATGGCATTGATGAATCTCGTCATCGTGGAGTCGCCTGCAAAGGCGAAAACGATCAACAAATACCTCGGCTCGTCCTACCAGGTCGTGGCGTCCTATGGTCATGTGCGCGACCTGCCGTCGAAGGACGGCTCGGTGCTGCCGGACGAGGACTTCGCCATGAGCTGGGAGGCGGACCCGAAGTCCGCCAAGCGCCTCACCGACATGGCCGCCGCCGCCAAGGCCGCCGACCGCATCATCCTCGCAACCGACCCGGATCGCGAAGGGGAGGCGATTTCCTGGCACGTGCTCGAGGTCTTGAAGCAGAAGCGCGCGCTCAAGGACAAGCCGGTCGAGCGCGTCGTCTTCAACGCGATCACCAAGCAGGCCGTGCTCGAGGCGATGAAGAACCCGCGCCCGATCGACGAGGCGCTGGTCGATGCCTATCTGGCGCGCCGCGCGCTCGACTATCTGGTCGGCTTCACGCTGTCGCCGGTGCTGTGGCGCAAGCTGCCGGGCGCCCGTTCGGCCGGCCGCGTGCAGTCGGTGGCGCTCCGCCTCGTCTGCGACCGCGAGAACGAGATCGAGATCTTCAAGCCGCGCGAATACTGGTCGCTGGTGGCGACGCTGGCGACGCCGCGCGGCGACGAGTTCGAGGCGCGCCTGGTCGGCGCCGACGGCAAGAAGATCAGCCGCCTCGACGTCGGCACCGCCGAGGAGGCGGAAGCGTTCCGCGCCGCGCTCGACGCCGGTCGCTACACCGTCGCCGAGATCGAGTCGAAGCCGGCCAAGCGCCATCCCTTCGCGCCCTTCACCACCTCGACCCTGCAGCAGGAAGCGAGCCGCAAGCTCGGCTTCGCGCCGAACCGCACCATGCAGCTGGCGCAGCGCCTCTATGAAGGCGTCGACATCGGCGGCGAGACGGTCGGTCTCATCACCTATATGCGTACCGACGGCGTCGACATGGCGCCGGAGGCGGTCGACGCCGTGCGCGGTGTCATCGGCCAGGACTTTTCCGCCAGGCACCTGCCCGGCGCGCCGCGCAAATACCAGGTGAAGGCGAAGAACGCCCAGGAAGCGCACGAGGCGATCCGTCCGACCGACCCGCAGCGCCGCCCGCGCGACGTCGCCCGCTATGTCGACGAGGACCAGGCCCGCCTGTACGAGCTGATCTGGAAGCGCACGGTCGCGAGCCAGATGGAATCGGCCGAGATGCAGCGCACCGCCGTCGACATCCTGGTCGACGCCGGCGGCCGCAAGATCGATCTCCGCGCCTCGGGCCAGGTCATGACCTTCGACGGCTTCCTCGCCCTCTACAACGAGGACAAGGACGACGACGGCGACGAGGACGAAGGCCGCCTGCCGCGCATGGAGAAGGGCGAGACGCTGACCAAGAAGGCGATCGCCAAGACCCAGCATTTCACCGAGCCGCCGCCGCGCTACAGCGAGGCGACGCTGGTGAAGCGCATGGAAGAGCTCGGCATCGGCCGTCCCTCGACCTATGCCGCGACGCTCGGCGTGCTGCGCGACCGCGAATATGTGCGGATCGAGAAGAAGCGCCTGGTGCCGGAAGACAAGGGCCGCCTCGTGACGGCCTTCCTGCAGAGCTTCTTCTCCCGCTATGTCGAGTACGACTTCACCGCCGATCTCGAAGAGAAGCTCGACCAGATCTCGGCCGGCGAAATCGCCTGGAAGGACGTGCTGCGCGAGTTCTGGCAGCAGTTTTCGGCCAATGTCGGCGACACCAAGGAGCTGCGCGTGGCGCAGGTCCTGGACGCGCTCAACGACCTGCTCGGCCCGCATATCTTCCCGGCCAAGGCCGATGGCAGCGATCCGCGCGCCTGCCCGTCCTGCGGCACCGGCCGCCTGTCGCTGAAGCTCGGCAAGTTCGGTTCGTTCATCGGCTGCTCGAACTACCCGGAGTGCCGCTACACGCGCCAGCTCGCCGTCTCCGGCGATGAGGCCTCGCCCGGCGAGAACGGCGAGAACGGTTCGGCGCTCGGCGCCGACGGCACCAAGGTGCTCGGCACCGATCCGGAGACGGGCCTCGAGGTGACTTTGCGCACCGGCCGCTTCGGCCCCTATGTCCAGCTCGGCGAGCCGGAGGGCAAGGAGAAGCCGAAACGGTCGAGCCTGCCCAAGGGCTGGGAGGCGGGAAGCCTGACGCTCGAGAAGGCGTTGGCGCTGCTGTCACTGCCGCGCGAGGTCGGCATGCATCCCGAGGACGGCAAGCCGATCCAGGCGGGCATCGGCCGCTACGGGCCGTTCCTGCTGCATGACGGCAAATACGCCAATCTCGAAAGCGTCGACGAGGTCTTCGACGTCGGCATCAACCGCGCCGTCGCGGTCATCGCCGAGAAGAAGGCGCGCGGGGGCCGCCCGGCACGCGCCGGCGCCGAGCCCTTGAAGACGCTTGGCGACCATCCGACATTGGGCGGGGCGATCACGGTCCATGCTGGCAAGTATGGTCCCTACGTCAAGCATGGCGCCGTCAACGCGACGCTGCCGAAGACGCTGCCGCCCGAGACCGTTTCGCTCGAAGAGGCCGTCGCGCTGATCGCCGAGAAGGCGGGCAAGACGCCGGTCAAGAAGACGCGCGCCGCCGCCAAGCCGAAGGCCGAGAAGGCCCCGGCCAAGAAGCCGGCGGCGAAGAAGGCTACCACCAAGAAGGCCGAGGCCGCGGACGACGCGGCGCCGGTCAAGAAGGCCCCGGCCAAGAAGCCGGCCGCCAAGAAGACCACCGCCAAGAAGGCGGCGACGGAGGCGGACGCCGGCTAGCCGGCGGAAGCGTCGCACCATCGAGGCCGGCTGTTGCCAGAAATGGCGCGGCCGGCCATTCTCGTTTCTCCCCACGGGGAGAGCAGGGGCCTTCGCCCTTGCCACACTCATTCCGAACTGGACGTAAACTACTTGGCCAAGAAGCCAGACACTCCCCCCAAATCCCCGAAGGTCCGGACGCCCGGCGCGAGATCCGCGACGCGTTCCCAGGCTTTCGCGAAAGCTTCCGGCAAGGCGGCTCCCGTCGAGCCGCCGGCGAACGGCATGCCGACGCGCGAGGCGATCCTCGCCTTCATCGCCGAGCATCCCGGCAAGGCGACCAAGCGCGAGATCTCGAAGCATTTCGGCATTTCCGGCGGCGCCCGCATCGCGCTGAAGCGCACGCTCAAGGAATTGAGCGAGGACGGGCTCGTCGAGAAGAACCGCAAGAAGCTGACGCGTCCGGGCGACATTCCGCCCGTCACCGTGCTGACGATCGTTGAGCGCGACGACGAGGGCGAGTTCGTCGCCCAGCCGGCGAACTGGGACAAGGACCATGGCGACGCGCCACGCGTCCTGATCCGGGCGAACCGCGGCAAGCCGCTGGTTCCCGCGCCCGGCATCGGCGACCGCGTGCTGTCGCATGTCGATCCCGCCGATCTCGAGGCGACGGGCTATGCCCATACCGGTCGCATCATCAAGGTGATCGAAAAGCGGGCCGCCTCGATCCTCGGCGTGGTGCGCCTGACGCCGCATGGCGCGCGCATCGAGCCGGTCGATCGCAAGCAGCGCGAGGCGGATGTCGATCCCGACGACCTGAATGGCGCCCGCGACGGCGACCTCGTTGCGGTTGAGCCGAAGCGCTCGACCCGCTACGGGCCGCCGCGCGTGCGCGTCGTCGAGATCGTCGGCGCGATGACGAGCGAGAAGGCGGTCTCGATGATCGCCATCCATGCACACGACATCCCCTATGTCTTCCCGCAGGCGGTGCTCGACGAGGCCGAGCGGGCGAAGCCGGCGGTGATTTCCGGTGGCCGCGAGGACTGGCGGCACGTGCCGCTCGTCACCATCGATCCGCCCGACGCCAAGGATCATGACGACGCCGTCTATGCCGAGCCGGATCCGGATCCCGAGAACCCTGGCGGCTTCCTCGTCACCGTCGCGATCGCCGACGTCGCCTGGTATGTGCGGCCGAACTCGCCGCTCGACCGCGAGGCGCTGAAGCGCGGCAATTCGGTCTATTTCCCGGACCGCGTCGTGCCGATGCTGCCGGAGCGGATCTCGAACGATCTCTGCTCGCTGCGCGAGGGCGAGGATCGCCCGGCGCTCGCGGTCAAGATGCAGTTCACCGCCGAGGGCAAGAAGAAGTTCCACTGGTTCCACCGCATCATGATGCGGTCGGCCGCCAAGCTCGCCTATGCCCAGGCGCAGGAGGCGATCGACGGCCGGCCGGACGACAAGACCGGCCCGCTGCTCGAGCCGATCCTGAAGCCGCTCTGGGCCGCCTATGCGGTGATGAAGCGCGGCCGCGACAACCGCGAGCCGCTCGATCTGGAGCTGCCCGAGCGCAAGCTGATCGTCGGACCCGACGGCGCCATCGACCGCATCATCGTTCCCGAACGCCTCGACGCGCACAAGCTGATCGAGGAGTTCATGATCCAGGCGAACGTCGCCGCGGCGGAGACGCTGGAGCGCAAGGGGTCGCCGCTGGTCTATCGCGTGCACGACGCGCCGTCGCTGGCCAAGCTCGAGGCGTTGCGCGAGTTCCTCGCCTCGATCGAGATGAACCTGCCGAAGAGCGGCAATCTCCGCCCGAGCCAGTTCAACCTGATCCTCGACCGGGTCAAGGACAGCGAGAACGCCGCGCTCGTCAACGAGGTGGTGCTGCGCTCGCAGAGCCAGGCCGTCTACAGCCCCGAGAACATCGGTCACTTCGGTCTTAACCTGCGCCGCTACGCGCACTTCACCTCGCCGATCCGCCGCTATGCCGACCTGATCGTGCATCGCGCGCTGGTCCGTTCGCTCGACATGGGCGAGGGCGGGCTGCAGGACGGCATCGAGCGGGATCTCGAGGCGATCGCGCAGGAGATCTCCGGCGCCGAGCGCCGGGCGATGGCGGCCGAGCGCGAGACGATCGACCGTCTCGTCGCGCATTGGCTCGCCGATCGCATCGGCGCGCATTTCCAGGGCCGCATCGCCGGCGTCACGCGCGCCGGCCTGTTCGTCAAGCTGGACGAGACGGGCGCCGACGGCTTCGTGCCGATTGGCTCGATCGGCTCGGACTACTACCAGTTCGACGAGGCGCGCCAGGCGGTGATCGGCTCGCGGACGGGCGAGATGTTCCGGCTCGGCGATACGGTCGAGGTCAAGCTGGTCGAGGTCGCGCCGGTCGCCGGCGCGCTCCGCTTCGAGCTGATGTCGGACGGTCGGATGCTGCCCAAGGGCGAACGCAAGGTGGCCGACAATGGCGGCTTCCGCGGCCGTCGCGGCCGGCCGGCCGGGGGATCGTTCAAGAGCAAGCCGGGGGGCAAGCGTCGCTAAGCGTTTTCGAGCGAAGGGGATGCCGGTTCGCGTGTGGAAAACGCGATCAAACCAGGAGCGGGGACGTTCGGCGCTTCGATGAAGCGATGAACGTTCCAGCGAAAAGCGCATATCCTTGAGGTAGAAAGGCCGCGCCTTTGCCCGCGATTAACCCTCGCCGGCAGATAAGGGGCGCGGACCGAGGACGGGGCAGGAGACGCATGGTTTCGCCGGATTACGAGACGCACGAAGTCAACAACCAGGTCGCGCCGCGCGTCGGGGAAAACCTCTATGCCTCGGATCCGGTGCTGGCGGCGCTGGTCGAAGGGTTGCCGCGTCCGGTCGTCGAGGGCCTTTCCGCGCATGGCGCGCAGTGGGGCTCGACCGAGATGGCCGATCTGGCGCGCCTCGCCAACCAGGTTCCGCCCGTCCTCAAGGCCTATGACGCCAGCGGCCGCCGCGCCGACACGGTCGAGTTCCATCCCGCCTATCACGCGCTGATGCGGCGCAGCGTCGCCGCCGGCCTGCAGGCGTCGATCTGGGACGCCACCGGCGACGAGGCGAGCGTGCGCGCCGTGGCGCGCGCCGCCCGCATCTACATGACGGCGCAGGTCGAGGCCGGCCATGTCGGCGCCATGTCGCTGACCAGTGCCAGCGTCGCCGCGCTCGCCCATGCGCCGCGTCTCGCCGAGACCTGGCTGCCGATGATCCGCTCGCGGCGCTACGATTCGCGCGTCATCCCGGCGTCGCAGAAGGCGGGCGCGCTGTTCGCCTTCGCCACCACCGAGAAGCAGGGCGGCTCGGATCTGCGCGCCAGCACGACGCGGGCCGATGCGCTCGGCGACGGCAGCTACCGCCTGGTCGGCCACAAATGGTTCGTCTCGGCGCCGATGAGCGACGCGCTGCTGGTGCTGGCGCAGACGCTGGAAGGGCTCTCCTTCTTCCTGGTGCCGCGCTTCCTGCCCGACGGCAAGCGCAACCCGATCCGCCTCGTGCGGCTCAAGGACAAGCTCGGCACGCGCTCCAACGCGGCGGCGGAAGTCGAATTCCCCGGCACGACGGGCTTCCTCGTCGGCGAGGCCGGCCGCGGCGTCTCGACCATCAACGAGACAGTGACGCTGACCCGCGTCGACGGTGCGCTGACCTCGGCCGGCATTTCCCGCGCCGCGCTGTCGGAAGCCGTGCATCATGCCCGGCATCGCCGCGCCTTCGGCGCGCCGCTGATCGACCAGCCGCTGATGACCCGCGTGCTCGCCGACATGGCGCTCGACGTCACGGCGTCGGCGGCGCTCGTCTTCCGCCTCGCGGAAGCCGTCGACCGCTCGCATGACGATCCGGTCGAGGCGGCCTTCGCCCGGCTGATGACGCCGGTGGTCAAGTACTGGGTCACCAAGGTGACGCCGGCGATCGTCGCCGAGGCGATCGAATGCGCCGGCGGCAACGGCTTTGTCGAGGAAGGCCCGCTCGCGCGGCTCTATCGCGACGCGCTGGCGCCGGCGCTGGCCGACGGGCCGGGCAACACGCTCTGCCTCGACGTGCTGCGCATCCTGCGGCGTTCGTCGGATTCGCTCGAGGCGGTGCTTCGGGTGATCGAGGATGGCCTCGGCCAGGCGGCGCGCTCGACGCTCAACGTGCTTCGCGCGGCGACGGCGGTCGGCCTCGCGGACGAGGGCTCGGCCCGCATCCTCGTCGAGCAGCTCGCCATGACGGTGGCGGCGGCGGCGATGCGCCGGCGTTTCCCCGCCGTGGTCGCGGACGCCTTCCTGGAATCGCGCCTCGGCAAGCCCTGGCGCTCGACCTACGGCATGCTCGACGCCCGCTTCGACGCGCGCGCCTTCATCGACTACATCTGCCCGAAGGGCTGATCGTCCTCATCGTCCGGCTGGCGGTCGCGCAGCAGCTTCTGCAGCCGGTCGAGCGCGCCCTGCAGGATGAAGGCGGCGGCCATCTTGTCGACCAGCTCGCCGCGCCGCTTGCGGCTGGTGTCGGCCTCGAGCAGCGTGCGCGTCACGGCGACGGTCGAGAGCCGTTCGTCCCAGAACGCGACCGGGATCTCGATCTTCGGCAGCAGGTTGCGCACGAAGGCTCGCGTCGCCTGGGCGCGCGGGCCCTCCGAACCGTCCATGTTGAGGGGCAGCCCGATGACGATCGCCGCCACCTGGCGCTCGCCGATCAGCTTGATCAGCGCCTCGGCGTCGAGCGTGAACTTGACGCGGTTGATCAGGACGAGCGGCGAGGCGATGCGCCGGCCGAGATCGGAGATCGCGACGCCGATCGTCTTGGTGCCGAGATCGAGGCCGATGAGGGGCGCCGCCTGAGGCAGCGCCAGCTCCAGTTCGCCCAGTTCCAGGATCGTGCCGCTCATGCCGGGCCTCAGATGTAGATGATGGCGACGAAGCCGAGGATGACGAGGATCGTGCCGAGGATCATCACCGTCGAGAAATGCTTGTCGATGATGGCGCGCGCCTGCGGGCCGAAGGCGTAGAACAGCGCCGCGACCAGCAGGAAGCGCAGGCCGCGCGTGACCACGCAGGCGATGACGAAGGTCCACAGGTTGAGGTGGGCAACGCCGGAGGCGATCGTCACCAGCTTGAACGGGATCGGCGTCAGCCCCTTGGCGACGATGATCCAGCCGCCCCATTCGTCGAAGCGAAGCTGGAAGGTATGGAAGGCTTCCTGGAGATTGTAGAAGGCGATGACCGGCGCGCCGATCGCCTCGTACAGGCCGTAGCCGATGGCGTAGCCGAACAGGCCGCCGAGCACCGAGGCGAGGGTGCAGACGAGCGCCGCCAGCCAGGCGCGGTCGCGCCGCGCCAGCACGATGGCGGCCAGCACCGGATCGGGCGGAATCGGGAAGAACGAGGCCTCGGTGAACGAGACCACGGCCAGCAGCCACAGGGCGTGCTTGCCGGCCGACAGGACCATGATGCGGTCGAACAGGCGCTTCATCACGCCCTTGCGCTCGGCCTGCGGTACGCGCGCTTCCATCTCCGACACGATCCTCCTGATTTGCTCACGCCCTTATCGGGGATCGCGCCCGGCACGGCAAGCTTGCAGCGCGGCGGGGCTGGTCAATTCGGCGCGCGTCGCCATATTGCCCCGAGGAACCGACAGAGGATGGATACGACATCATGAAGCTCACCTGGCTCGGCCATGCCGCCTTCCACATCGAGATCGACGGCGCCGTCATCCTGATCGATCCGTTCCTGAGCGGGAATCCGTCCTTCAAGGGCGACACCGCGCGATGGACCCGCGGCCTGACGCACATCCTGCTGACGCATGGCCATGGCGATCATCTCGGCGATACCATCCCGATCGCCAGGGCGACCGGCGCCACCGTCGTCGCGGATGCCGACCTCGCCGCCTATCTCGGCCACCATGGCGTCGGCAAGCTCGAGGCGATGAACTCGGGCGGCACGATCGACCTCGGCGCCTTCCGCGTCTCGATGACCGTGGCGCATCATTCGTCGGGCATGATCGACAGGAACGGCGTCGCCATGTCGTTGGGCCTGCCGCATGGCCTCGTTCTCCGCGCGCCGGGCGAGAAGACACTCTACCACGCCGGCGACACCGACATCTTCTCCGACATGGCGCTGATCGACGAGATCTACCAGCCGAAGATCGGCATCCTGCCGATCGGCGACCGCTTCACCATGGGCGGCAAGGTGGCGGCGCTGGCGGCACGCCGCTTCTTCCATTTCGACACCGTGATTCCCTGCCACTACGCCACGTTCGGCCTGCTCGATGCGACGGCGGACAAGTTCGTCGAGGCGATGAAGGGCGCCGATGCCAAGGTGGCGGTGCCGGCGGTCGGCGAGACGCTGACGCTCTGAGGGGAGGGCTATTCTTTTCTGCACCTCTCCCTGAGGGAGAGGTCGGAGCGAAGCTCCGGGTGAGGGTTTAGGGAATTCTCCGGGTGAGGCTGTAAACCCTCACCCGCCGGCCTGCGGCCGTCGACCTCTCCCTCAGGGAGAGGTGAAGGAAGACAATTCTCCAAGGCTCTGATCCGGGAAAAAGAAAAAGGCCGGCGATGCGCCGGCCTTTTCGATTTTCGTGGCGTGGCTTTGACAGAGCCGCGCGATCTACTGGCGATATTGCTGAATCCGCGTCGTCCGGAGCCCGGCGAGGCCGTGCTGGTCGATCGATTGCTGCCAGGAGATGAACTCCTCGACGGTCAGCGTATAACGCTGACACGCCTCTTCTAGGCTGAGCAGGCCCCCCCGCACCGCCGCGACGACTTCTGCCTTGCGGCGTATAACCCAACGTTTCGTGTCACGCGGCGGCAAATCGGCAATCGTAAGCGGACTTCCGTCCGGTCCGATGACGTATTTGACGCGCGGACGCATTTGATCGGTCATTCTACTCTCACACTCAACCTGACCTTGTCGAAAGCGAGACTACGATGTCGGCTTTAAAAAAGGGCTAAACCCCTCTCAACCACTCGGTAAGGATTGCAGCCGCCTGCAACCTCGCGGAAATGCCGTGTTTGCGCCGGAAATCCGCCATGCCGGGCCGCGCGCCGGCGCGGAAGCGCTGTCCCGTCGGGCGCCGAATGCGGCCGCCGCGCCTTGAAGATGACGCGATCGACATTATAGTCCGGGCCTGACGCGGCCCCGCCGCCCCCTTGCGTTTCCGCCGTCGCCCGGCACGGGCCCTGCGCGGCACCACGGCAAAGCAGTTGCACCATGCTCAACAGCCTCGATCTTCCCGGCCGCCCCGAAGACACGCGCATCGTCGTCGCGATGTCGGGCGGTGTCGATTCCTCCGTCGTCGCCGGGCTGTTGAAACGCGAGGGCTATGACGTCGTCGGCATGACGCTGCAGCTCTACGATCATGGCGAGGCGACGCACCGCAAGGGCGCCTGCTGCGCCGGCCAGGACATCCACGACGCGCGCCGCGTCGCCGAGCGGCTCGGCATCCCGCACTATGTGCTCGACTACGAGGAGCGCTTCCGCAAGTCGGTGATCGACAGCTTCGCGGCCAGCTACATCGCCGGCGAGACGCCGATCCCCTGCGTCGCCTGCAACCAGACGGTCAAGTTCTCCGACCTGCTGACGACCGCGCGCGAGCTCGGCGCGGCGGCGCTGGCGACCGGCCACTATGTCGAGAGCCGGCGGCTCGAAAGCGGCCATCGCGGCATGTTCCGCCCGGCCGACCTCGATCGCGACCAGAGCTACTTCCTGTTCGCGACGACCCAGGAGCAGCTCGACTTCATCCGCTTCCCGCTCGGCCGGCTGACCAAGCCGGAGACGCGCGCCATCGCCCGCGAGCTCGGGCTCGAGATCGCCGACAAGCATGACAGCCAGGACATCTGCTTCGTGCCGAACGGCAAGTATTCCGACGTCATCGAGCGGCTGAAGCCCGGCGCCGCCGAGGGCGGCGACATCGTCCACATCGACGGCCGCGTGCTCGGCCGGCACGAGGGCATCATCCATTATACCGTCGGCCAGCGGCGCGGCCTCGGCGTCGCCGCCGCCGACCCGCTCTACGTCATCCATCTCGACGCCGTGCGGCAGCGCGTCATCGTTGGCCCGCGCGAGGCGCTCGCCGCCCGCCGCCTGGTGCTGCGCAGCGTCAACTGGCTCGGCGACGCGGCGCTCGAGGCCGCCGCCGCCGAGGGGCTCGAAATCTTCGCGCGCGTGCGCTCGACCCGCGCGCCGCAGCGCGCCGAGTTGGTCCAGCGCGACGGCGAGACGCGGGTCTCGCTGCTCGATGGCGAAACCGGGGTCGCCCCCGGTCAGGCCTGTGTGTTCTATGGCGGCGAGGGGGAGGGCGCGCGCGTTCTCGGCGGTGGCTGGATCGCGCGGGCCGAACGGAACGCCGAGGCGGAAGAGGCGTTGCGTCGCCTGATCGTCTCGGATCATGTCGCAGCAGCCTGAGGGAGAGCAATGCCGGAATTCTTTGAAGACGTCGCCCGCAAGTGGAAGTCCTTCGCCGGCAACCGAAAGCGCGCGGCGCGGATCGACGAGGAAGCGGTCCGCAGCACCTATGCCCGCTGGGCGCCGATCTATGATCGCGTCTTCGGCTATGTCTTCGAGGCCGGCCGGCGCTCGGCCGTCGGCTTCGTCAACGAGCTGCCCGCCGGCCGCATTCTCGAATGCGGCGTCGGCACCGGCATCTCGCTGCCGCATTACCGCGCCGACCACCGCATCACCGGCATCGACCTCTCGCCGGAGATGCTCGACATCGCGCGCGAGCGCGTCGCTTCCGGCAAGCTCGCCAATGTCGAGGCGCTCGACGTCGCCGACGCCGGCGAGATGCCGATGGCCGACGAGAGCTTCGATACCTCGGTCGCGATGTTCGTGCTGACCGTCGTGCCGGATCCCAAGGCCGTGATGGCCGAGCTCGCCCGCGTCACCAGGCCCGGCGGCGCCGTCGTGCTGGTCAGCCATTTTCCCGAGCAAAAGGGTTGGCGGGGCTGGATGGGCGAGAAGCTGGCGCCGCTTTCGGCCTCGCTCGGCTGGCACATGGATTTCGACATCGGCCGCATTCTCGGCCGGCCGGACCTGCGCCTGATCGACCGCCGCCGGGTCGGTCCGATCGGGTTTTTCACACTGCTTGTGTTTGAACGCGTCTGACGCGCGTCAGATGCTTGACAGGGCTTGGCCCCGCTCCCTATAAGCGGGCCATTCCAGCCGGCGGCGACGCCGGTCCTGGGGCGGAGTAGCTCAGCTGGTTAGAGCAGCGGAATCATAATCCGCGTGTCGGGGGTTCAAGTCCCTCCTCCGCTACCATACAACTTCTTGAGATCATTGGGATTTTAGCGCTTGCCCCCAGCGGGGCCGTGTCGTGTAGACACATTTATCCGGCGCTTGTAGACACTTTTGTTCGCCGGGCGTTCCTCTTATCCAGCTTTCGCACGACGCCCTTCAGCTTCGCCGACAGGTCGGCCTCGCTGGAATAGTGCTCCGCCATCGACGTGGTCTTCTGGCCGAGCATGTCGGCGATCGTCCGGCTGTCGAAGCCTGCCTCGCGCAGATCTGTCGCGACCGAATGCCGGAGGCCGTGGAACGTCAGGCCTTCGCCGACGCGGCCGTCCTTCTCCATCTCGCCGACCAGCTTGAAGAAGCTGACCCGGAATCCGGAGCCGGTCCAAGGCTGGCCGCGCGAGCTGGCGCAGAGGGTGATCGTCGTCGGCCGAGCCGTTTCGCCGTCTCTTGCGGCCGGCGCAGCGCGCGGTCGATGATGGCCTCAAGCGGTGCGGTCACAGGGATCGACACCGGGATGTCCGCCTTGCTGGTGACGAGTCGGATGGATGCTCCGTCATAGACGGTTCGCGGCATCTCCAGGATGTCGCCCTAGCGAAGGCCGACCCATCGGCCGATCGCGAGGCAAGAGGAACTGCGGCGAGGCAGCGGCCATGACGGTTTCCCGCTCCGCCAGCGTCCATGGCCGGTTGACCTTCGGCGCGTCACTGCGCTTGCGGATCTTCTTGACGCCCTTGAGCGACCATCCCTGCACAGGGAATGCGCGCCGGACCCGGGCGATCGTATCCGCCAACTTCATCCTCCCCCATCTGCTCGCCGAAATGTACAGATTGTCACAGCCCGCAATCACGAGGGGGCAAAACTGGTCGCCGATTCCCCCACCAAGGGGTCAATTTTGAACTCAGGTGGCTGATCTAAAAATGAAAAAATGTCGCTAAAGTTGCCAATATTCTCCCGGTATCAATGAAGAAGTTGCTGTTAATGACTTGAAAATAAAAATTTTCATTGGTTCAGTTGGGAGCCATCCTTCTGGATGGCGTCCAGCGGCGTCTTTTGGCGCCGCAATCGGGCAACCCGGCTGATCGAGGAGGCTTTCCGTGACCGACCGTAGAGTAAAAACAGGTATCATTGGCGCCGGTATCTGGGGCAGCAATCATGCACTTGCGCTTTCTACACATCCTCAGTGTGAACTCTCACTGATCTGTGATCTTGATGGCGCGCGCGCCAAGGCATTGGCCGAGAGAGTCGGGTGCGGCTGGACCGACAATATTGACACTCTTGCCAATTCCGATGTCGAGGCCGTCACCATAGCCACGCCCGACCCCTTCCATCGCGAGCCTACGGTCGCCATGTTCGAGGCTGGCAAGCATGTCATGTGCGAGAAGCCTCTCGCCACAACAGTCGCTGATGGTCTGGCCATGGTCGCGGCGGCCGAGAAGGCCGGCACCAAATTCATGGTCGATTTTCACGCGCGGTGGTATCCGCTGTTCATGGGCGCGAAGGGCTACGCGGAACGAGGCGAACTCGGTGATCCCGTCATGGCATATGCTCGGCTTTCAGATACGATCTATGTCCCCACCAAGATGTTGAAATGGGGAGGCAATTCGGGGCCGGAGTGGTTCCTGTTCCCACACACCATGGATTTGGTGCGCTGGATATTCGGCCGCGAGCCCGTCTCGGTCTATGCTCAGGGGCACCGAGGAGTACTAGATGGCATGGGGATCAATAGTTGGGATACTATACAGAGTATGGTTACCTTCGAGGGAGGGGCATTTTGCACGTTCGAAACGTCGTGGATCCTTCCAGAGAGCTTCACCAACGTCGTCGACAATCGTTTGACGGTGTATGGCACGAAGGGAGGGCTAGAACTTCGCAACGAGCCGTCTCTCTGGGTCTACACCGATCGCTATCACACGCCGTTCGCGTCCGAATCCATAACGCGTTATGGCAAGGTCGCTGGGGGGCAGTACGACAGTATCCGCTATTTCATCGACTGCGTTGCCGAAGATATCACGCCTGAAGCAAGTGGCCATGACGGGCTGATCGCAACCGCGATGATTGAGGCAACGTTGCTGTCGCTTGCCGAGAAGCGGCCGGTCACAATTGCTGAAATATTTGAGCGCGCAGCTGTCCAGCAGTAGTTCGTTACCCGGGCCGCATTTCGTCTGGATTGCAGACTGAGCGTCGCCGCGGTTCGACGAGAAGCGGAAAGGCTCCTGGAACACGGTCCGTCCAGGTGAGGTCCACAAGGGGCGTTCGAGCACTTTGTGGACCATCGGGACATTCGCTGGGGGGGGGCGTTAGGGTCTGCTGTCTTCCCGAAGCTTTGACGTAGCCGGCCGGCCGTTTCCGCGAAACGCGGGGTTGGCCGGCCGCACGTGCTTCATCGCAGCGCTCCGCGAGCCGTCAAATAGGATTCGCAAAGCAGGGCGGGCGTCTTCATCTGAACGCTGGAGCGTGCGGGCGGCACAACCCGTCATGAATGTAGGTGGCGCATCAGGGACTCCATGTTGGGACTGATGGGCTTTGGCAGGGCCGGCGTCACGGCGTCTGGCATGTCTTTTAGCCCATGGCCGGTGGTGATCGCGACGACGCGTTCGTCCGCGCGTATGGCGCCGTTCGCCAGTAGGTGCGGCAGGGCCGCCAAAGGGGCTGCTGCACTCGGCTCGACGATAATTCCCTCGAGGCGTGCCAGCAGGCTCATGGCCTCCAATACATCCCGATCGTCGACGGCGATCGCGGAGCCGTTGTGACGGTGGACGAACCGTAGCGTATGGTCGCCGTCGCGCTCGTACCCTTGCAGCGTGTCGTTCAGTGCCGATGCGACCGTGAAACGATGGTGTGACGAGATAGTAGCGCTTCCGCTCTCGAAGGCATCGACGATCGGCCGGCAGGCCGCTGACTGGACGGCTATGGGGCGTGGAATCCGTCGCAAGAGCCTACGTTGTGCCAGGCGTTCGAAACCCTTCATTACTCCGGCGAGGATCGGTCCGCTGGAAATGGGTACTAGCACTACGTCCGGCTCCGCTTCAGCCATTTCGTAGGCAATAGTTGCGTAAGCGTCGACGTCATATGGGCAGTAGAATGTAGTGGTGACGTTGACGTATCCCAACTCAAACGCCACGCGGCGCGCTAGGAGGCAGCAGTCATGAGTGGCGCCATCGACGGTGATCAGCTGCGCACCGGGAATCATGATCTGCTTCAGTTTGGCGGGAGATGCGGTGGCTGGCACCAGGATGACAGCTGGGAGGCCCGCGCGAGCTGCATAGGCGGCGGCCGCCGCGCCGCCGTTGCCGCTCGACGAAAGGACAATCCCATTGCGCCCGTACTCTTTGGCGAGGGATGTCGCGAGGGCCAGCGCTCGATCTTTGAAGGAACCGGTTGGTTGCAATGATTCATTCTTGATCATCAGGTCAGCAAGCCCGAGCCTCGCTGCCAGGCGAGGTGCCGTCAGCAATGGGGTGCTTCCTTCTCCCAGAATGACGCGGTTGGCGGGCGCTACTCGGGGCAAATGCTCATGCCAGCGCCACAGCCCGTCTCCTGTGGGTTGATCGTGGCTGCCTACCACGAGATTAAGGATACCGTCGCAAATCGAGCATGTGGACGCCACCGCTTCGATGGCTTCTTCATGACTACAAGCCGTGCAAATGAGCCGGTCGGACTGGGCTGACCGGCTCATGTTTCGAGCATCCGCATCGGGTGCTCGACACCGTCGGTGGCAAACACGCTACCGGCGCGGACATAGGGTTGGTTCAGCATGTGCGAGCTCTGTTTCCGGTTCTTGATGTTGACAGGGAGGAGGGGACGCCATGCGGACCGTCCCAAGCGGACGTCAAGGCGGCCATGGGATGGCTGAGCTTGCCGCGCGTATCCTAGCACCGGTGGCTGCACCGCGGTCTATTTGGCTCGGATGCGGGGGCACTCTGCTGTCTCGCATGCTTTTTTGCTATCATTCGCGTTTGGTGTGGGCCTGTGTGTACCGGTCCTGACGTGAGGCAATTTGACGGCGCTGCAAAGCCGCCGTTGGTTCGTTAGTTGGCCGGCCCGGCCACGGAATCCGCAATTGAAGAGGACTAGGTGACCGACCTCCAGCCCCCCCAAGCGACTAAGGGCGACAAACGCGATATTTTCGCCCGTATCCATGATCTCATGCCGAGTTTTTCGCGTTCCCAAAAAGTCATCGCTACAGCGATCCTGAGCTATCCTAGGCTCTTTGCCGAGAAGTCGATCGAGGAACTAGGGCAATGGTTGAACATATCGGCGCCAACCATCACCCGCTTTTGCCGCACTGTCGGTTGCGAGGGGCTCCGCGACCTGAAGCTTAAAGTCATGGGGGGGACGGAAATTGGCCTACGCTACGCGAACTCCGTCCCTCCCCCCTCCACCGTCCATGAGGTTCGCGAACAACTGGCCATGCGCGCGCAGCGCGCGATTGTTGGCGGGACTCGGGTGTCCGACGAAGTGCTTGAAAAGGCAGTTGATAGAATCGCAGCCGCAAAGGTCATCTATGCCTTCGGAAGCGGTGGCGTTTCGAGTTGGTTGGCTGAAGAGTTCCAGAACCGTTTCTTTCGGTTGGGCAAACACGTTATCCCGTGTCGCGACGGCATCATGCAGACTATGTTTGCCTCGAGTTTGGGGAAAGATTCACTCATAATATTCTGTTCGCTGGGAGGTAGTAATACAGCCCTGCTGGACGCGATGAATATTGCGCAAGAATACAAAGCCTTCTGTATGGCGATTTGTCCGGCCGGCACTCCCTTGGCAGCAGGCGCGGACCTGCATTTGCCAGTTGAAACCTATGAGTATGGCGACGTGCTCTGTCCAACTCCAGTTCGATACTCGATGCTCTTCATGATCGATCTGCTGGCCTATGCCTGCGCGGTGCGCTCGCGGGACGAGGTCCTCGAGAGGCTGCGGAGGTTGAAGCACCAATATGTCAGCAATATCGAAATTGACGAAATGCGACCGCTGGCTGACTGAAAGCAAAATTTGATCGATATTTCTAGCCTCAATTCGCGAAATGCGGTGTTGGATATATTTTTTTGATCCGAAAATGCAACTTTCGTTGGGGAATTCGTGCCCGGGCCTAACGCTGAGGGGAAATATGAACAAGAAACTCGAGCAGTTCCTGGTGTCACGTCGCGCGGTCCTCCAAGGCGGTGCCGCTCTTGGAGCGTCAAGCTTGCTTGGCAGTCGTGCCTTCGCAGCGCCATCGACGCCGATCAGCTTCATCGGCTGGCAGTTCCAGCCGCAAATGGTGGAAGAAAATGTTGCCACCTTTCAGAAGTTGAATGATGAACGAGTAACCTATGAACTGGTTAGTGGCGACTACCACCCTATCGCCGAAACGAAACTGATCGGCGGCCAGCAAATCGATATGCTCTATGCTGAGGAGGATCGTATTGCGCGTTGGAATGCGGCTGGCTGGACCCGAGATCTTGAGGGCCTCGAGGGGGTCGATGCGATCAAGGCAGGGTTATACCCCGCGTCGCTGACATCTCTCTCGCTTCCGGATGGTCGCTTCGCGGGCATGCCGTACTACGCCGGGCACATGGCATTCGTATTCAACGAGGAGGCTGTTTCGAAGGCTGGCCTCGAAGTTCCGACAAGCTATGAAGGCCTTCTGGAGGCCTGCCGCAAACTGAAGGCCGATGGCATATCGGCGGCACCGTTCAATGGCGCTTGGGGACAGAAATGGCCGGAGCTCTCCTGGAGCCTGTTTGGTGCGTGGTATGCGGAGGGGGCAAAGGTCTTTGATGAAGAGAGTAACTTCGTCGATGATCAGGCACTTCGCACGGTGCTCGAATTCTACCGGTCGCTCTACTCCGAAGGCCTTGTGGTTGAGGATATCATGACTCTGCCGAACGAAGGGGTGCCTTCGTTCGCGTCGGGCAGGCATGTGTTCCAGTTCATGCATGACTACAATCAGTCGGTGGCCAACGATCCGAAGCTCTCACAGATCGCCGGGAAGGTACAGAACGCACTGATGCCCGGCGCCACCAAGTCCACCTTCGCCTGGACTGCCTGTTATTTGATGGGTGCCCATCCTGTCGATGTGAATCGCGTCTGGAAGATGCTCCAATTCTTCGGCGGCAAGGCCGATGATGGCCAATACCACGTTTCGAAGAAGTGGGCGTTGGAGTTCGGTCTCGGCTCGGCCCATAAGGAACTCATGGCGGATCCCGATGTGGTCGCATCCTTCTCGAAGTGGCGCAATCTGGATGTTACCAACGAGCAGATCTCGCGGGCCCGGCCACGGACAGTGTCCAAGGAAATATGGTTCCCCGAGTGGGATCTCTTCATGATGCAGCGGGTCCAGGACTACATCCGGGGTACGGGCGATACCGACCAGATCGTCAGCCTGCTGGCGGATCAGGTCACCAGCCTCAAGGAAAAATACTAAACATTATCGGTTCTCCTCGCTGGAGTGATCGGCTTGTTGGTTCTGCGGGTGGAAGCGCCCGCAGAACGCGTTCCTCCGCGCCCTATAGTCTTCACGGGAGCGATCTAATGGCGCTGATCGATCAACATGAAGCGACGGTTCTGCCGCCTCGCAGATATCGTCCACGCCCCCCCCTTTTCGCCTATCTCGCCAGTTCGCCGACCTTGCTCATGGTCGTGCTAGTTGTAGGACTTCCTCTGGTCTACTCGATCTGGCTGGTATTGCACCGTGCCAATCCCATAACGCGGAAGACTACATTCGCCGGTCTGAGCAATTTTCGGAACATATTTAAAGATCCCGCCTTCTGGGAGGCCTTTGGTAGGACTCTTTATTTTACTGGCTTCGCGCTGATCGGCACCACAGTTATCGGCATGGCGATCGCGTTGGTGTTGAACAAGGCGTTTTTCGGGCGCGGCTTCATGCGTTCCGTGATGCTGGTACCCTGGGCCATGGCGCCGGTCTCGGTTGCGGTCTTGTGGTCCTTCATCTACGCGGGTGACGTCGGCACCTTGAATGCCGCGTTGAATGATTTGGGGTTGGGCGCATGGACGCAGGCTTGGCTTGGCGATGGAAATCGCGCGCTTAACCTAGTCGCCCTCACTCATGTGTGGAATCAGGCGCCACTGACCGCGCTGTTGCTGCTGGCGGGCCTGCAATCCATGCCGGCCAGCCTGCACAAGGCGGCAATGCTGGATGGGGCCGGACCGGTGGGCCGCTTCTTCCGGATCACCTTGCCCTGGTTGAGGCCGTCGCTGCTGTTCGTGTGCATCATCGCAACGATCAACGCGCTCATGGCGTTCGACATCATCTGGATCATGACGCGTGGCGGGCCTGGACAGGCTACTACCGTCTTTGCTTGGCTTGGATACGTATATTCCTTTCAGTTCCTGCGCTTCGGCGAGGGGGCTGCAATGCTCTACGTTCTCACCGCGCTATCCTTCGCCTGCGCTATTGTCTTTGTCTTGTTATTGGGGCCGTCCCGTTGGCGTCGTCGAGCCCAGGCCGACACCGCCAATGCTGGCGCACCCAACGTTGCCGAGGCGGCTGTCAAGGCTCGTCCGGTTACCCTGGAGCCGCCGAAGTACAAGGCGCCGCTTCTGCCGCGAAGGGCGAGGCGCCTCCTAGCCAAAGCACTGTTCCGCTTGGCGGTTCTGATGATCTTTCTTTGGTCTGCAGTTCCGGTTCTGATGCTTTTGAACATGAGTCTCACGCCGGCAACCGACCTGATCCGTACCCCGGCCTCGATCATTCCATCGGCCCTGACCTTGGACAACTTCCGCGAAGTTCTATTTCCGGATGGTGGAACGACCTCTACACAGTCAAAGCGCGTGCCGATCTCGTTGATGAATTCCTTTATCGTCGGCACGTTCACCGTGTTGATTGCAATCGCGCTCACCCCCTTCGCCGGGTATGTCTTTGCCCGTTGGCCGCGCGCGCGAAGCTTCCAGATCGGACTGTGGGGAATACTCTTTACTCGAATGACTCCGGCGCTGACGCTGGTTCTGCCGTTCTTCGTCATCTATCGCGGTCTCGGGATCATCGACACGCGCACCGGCCTGGTCATTGCGCATCTTTCGATCCTGCTGCCGCTCATCGCTTGGATGATGAAAAGCACCTTTGAAAGTGTTCCGCAGAGCCTTGACCGGGCGGCAATTGTGGATGGCTGCAGCCGGTTTCAGATGATGATCCGGGTCATGATCCCTGTGATCCGGCCAGGATTGGTGGCGGCGGCAATCTTTGGCTTTCTCGTAAGTTGGAATGAGTTCCTCTTTGCGATGATTCTGACTTCGACGCCCGATGCCCAAACTATTCCGGTCGTGCTGTCCGGCTATCTCCAACAAGCACGTTTTCACGAATACGGACCGATGTTCGCTGCGTCAGTATTGTCGATATTGCCGCCTGTCATCATCGCTTTCGTATTTCAGCGTTACCTCGTGCAGGGTGCCCTCTCCGGCGCTGTGAAAGGTTAGGGTTTATCCGATGTCATCGATAAATGTAGAAAATGTCAGGAAAGACTATGGTGGCGTTAAAGCCCTCCATTCGGTCAGCCTTGATATCAAAGATGGGGAATTTGTTTCCTTACTCGGACCATCGGGATGCGGAAAGTCAACGCTTCTATATTGCGTCGCTGGGCTGGAGGAGATTTCCGGCGGTCGTGTCCTCTTCAATGGAAACGATGTTGCCGACCGCGGTGCGCGGGAACGCAATATTGCGCTCGTCTTCCAGGACTATGCGCTCTACCCGCACATGTCGGTGCGCGAGAACATTGCGTTCCCGCTGCGTCGGCAAAAATTGGACTCTGCCCTTGTCACCAAGCAGGTGAACTGGGCGGCCGAGCTCCTTGGGCTGACCGGCCTGCTGGATCGGTCACCGTCGGACCTCTCCGGCGGTCAACGTCAGCGCGTGGCTGTTGGCCGTGCCATCGTGCGCAATCCTGCCGCGTTGTTGATGGATGAGCCGCTCTCCAATCTCGATGCGGGTCTGCGGGTCCACATGCGCACCGAGATAAAGCGATTGGCGCGAGAGCTGGGGCTGACCGTGCTGTTTGTCACCCATGATCAGGAAGAAGCGATGGTCATGTCAGACAGGATCGCTGTCTTGTCCAATGGTCACTTGCAGCAATTCGACGATCCGATGACGGTTTATCGAAATCCTATCAACCGTTTCGTCGCCGAGTTCATTGGTTCTCCGAAGATGAACATTCTTCCAGCTCCGAATGGAAATGCGAAAATTATTATTGGTGCCCGACCACATGACATGAACCTGGTTAAAGACGGGAAGGCGAATACTGATGATTTCGCCGTTACTGGCACGCTTGCGATGGTTGAACCGGCAGGCCATGTCTACTTCTTGGATGTGGAAGTGGGTGGGACGCTCGTGAAGGCCACTACGGCCGATATCGGCTGGAGCGCGGGCAGGAGGTGACGCTCTCTGCGCCGCAATCGCGCGTATATCGCTTCGATGCCGAGTCTGGCGCCGCCCTCTGACGGGTCGGCACTCACGCTGACCGACATGACAGGACCATTCCAATGACCTTCGACCTCATACTCCGCAATGCCAGGGTCATCGATCCTGGGCAGGGCCTAGACGAGGTGCACGATGTCGCCTTTACTGGCGGCAAAGTGGCGGCAATCGGCAAGTCCCTCCCCGGGGAGGCACGCGAGGCCAAGGATCTGACCGGCTATATCCTAACGCCTGGTCTGATCGACTTGCATACCCACGTCTACTGGGGAGGCACGTCGCTGGGCATCGACGCCGAGGATTTTGCTCGGACGACGGCAGTAACGACGGCGGTCGATACCGGAAGTGCCGGACCTGGCAACTATCCGGGATTTCGCAAGCATGTGATCGAACCTTCGGCGGTCCGGATCCTTGCTTATCTCCATGTCTCCTTCGCGGGAATCTACGGCTTCTCCAAGCGTATCATGGTGGGCGAAAGTCATGATCCCCGGCTGCTAGCCGCGCGGGAGGCGGTCGAAGTTGCTCATTCGGATCCGAAGAATATTATCGGTATCAAGGTGCGGATTGGCCGTCATGCTTCAGGCCCGACCGGAATCGATCCGCTTGTCGTCGCGCTGCAAGTCGCCGACGAGACCGCCTTGCCAGTGATGTGCCATATCGACGAGCCGCCGCCGAGCTATGAGGCGGTCGTCGATATGCTGCGCCCCGGCGATGTGCTGACCCATTGCTACCGGCCTTTCCCGAATTCTCCGCTTACGGGCGATGGTGAGGTCAAGCCAGCGTTGTTGGCCGCACGAGAGCGGGGGGTCTATTTCGATATCGGCCACGGGATGGGCTCATTCAGTTGGAAGACCGCGCGCGGCATGATGGACAAGGGCTTCCCGCCGGATGTCATCTCTTCCGACGTGCATGCATTGTGCATAGACGGCCCCGCCTATGACCAGGTCACCACGATGTCCAAGTTCATGCCGCTTGGCATGTCACTCTACGACATTGTGCGTGCATCCACCGAGATTCCAGCCCGTGCACTTCGCCGCCCAGGCCTCGGCAGTCTGAAGCCGGGAACGGAAGGGGACGCCTCGATTCTGTCGGTTCGACAGGGCGATTTCGCACTCGAGGACGTCCTTGGCGAGGTGGTGAAGGTCAAGGAGCGGCTGTTCGCCGAAGGCTGCATCATCGACGGAAAATGGTTCCATCAATCTGAAGGCCTGCAATCGTGACGGCAAAATACGCATCGGGCGGCTTGCCCGAACTGGTTTCTTCTCCCGGAAATTTCATTGGCGGTGCGTGGGAGGATAGAGAGGCCGCCCATTCTGATGTCATCAATCCCGCCACAGGGCAGGCTATCAGCCGCCTGCCGAAGAGCAGCCGCGCCACGGCGCAGCGCGCCATAGCGGCAGCCGCCAAAGCGCAGGCGGCATGGTCGAGGATACCGGTCTGGGAGCGTGCGGCTCTCTGCGTGAAGCTGGCCTCCGCGATCGACGAACGGGTACCGGAGGTTGCACGTGTCCTGTCCATGGAGCAGGGCAAGCCGCTCGCGCAGGCCATGGGCGAGGTAAGCAAGGCCGCTGATGGCTTTCGGATGAATGCCGAGCTCGTCAAGTATATGACAGGAGAGGTCCTTCCTGCCGAAACGCCGGACCGGCTGGTGATAACTCGGCGCTATCCGCGCGGCGTCTATGCAGTGATCACGCCATGGAACTTCCCAGTCAACATCCCTACGGAATATCTCGCCCCTGCCATCGCTACCGGCAATGCCGTGGTCTGGGTCCCGGCGCCGAGCACCGCATTGGTGGCTGTGGCCTTCATGCGGGTCCTGGCTGAAGCGGGATTGCCCGACGGGTTGATTAACCTTGTTCTGGGTGAAGGCGCAGAGGTTGGGGACGAGATCGTTGCGAACCCCGGCACCCACGCCATCGGATTTACGGGCTCTGCGGCGACTGGGCGACGGATCGCCGAACGTGGCGCAGGCAAGCCTATGTTACTTGAGCTTGGCGGCAATGGCCCCATGATCGTGCGCTACGATGCCGACCTCGATACCGCGGCCAAAGCGGCGGCCGGTGGTGCGTTCTTCAACTCGGGGCAGGTTTGTGCGGCAACCGGCCGTGTTCTGGCCGACGGTCGGATCGCCGGAGAACTGGCGCAGAAAATTGCCAAGCTGGCTGGGGCAGAACACGTCGGAGATCCGCTGCATCAGGGCACGACCATGGGACCGCTGAACAACCAGGCGGTTGCAACCAAGACGGCCGATCATGTCAACGAGGCCGTGGCACAGGGTGCGAAGCTCCTCGCCGGCGGCAAGTCGCTGCCGGAACTGGGCAGCGATCTCTTTTACGCAGCGACGGTGCTGACAGACGTGACGCCCGATATGCGCATCGCCAAGGAAGAGACCTTCGGTCCGGTGGTTCCGATCATCCCGCTGGAGGGCGATGCCGAGTTGATGCGGGTGGCGCGGGACACGGACTATGGGCTCTCCATGTCGGTTTTTTCCGGTGATGTTGAGACTGCGATGGCGATGGCGGGCGAACTGACTGCCGGTATCGTCAATATTAATGCCTCAACGACCTACTGGGAGATCCATCTGCCCTTTGGTGGCGGAAGCGGCACCAAGAGCGGCGCGGGTCGTCTTGGTGGTCGGCATACGCTCGAGGCGATGACAGAAATTCGGATGATAACCTTGCCCCAGCGAGTTTTGTGCTGACGCTGGTCTCCGAGGAGCCGCCCATGAACAAGACGTCGAATATCGTAGCGCACCATCGTCCAAACCTCCTCGTCGAAGCGCTCGCCGATCTGGTTGGCGAGTTGATTCCCGGCAACGAGGAGTGGCCCTCGGGTCGAGATGTGGGCGTGCAGTACAGCTTGCAGCTACGCTTCATCGAGGAGAAGGGAGACGCCAGCCTTCCAGCGTTGACAGCTGCCCTTGTTGCTATCGGCGCGCCCTTTGGAAATCTCGATGGTGCGGCGCGCCTTGAGGCCGTGCAAAATCTGGAAGCCTCCGAGCCAAAGCTCTTCGGTTGGCGGCGCGACGCTGCCTACTTCGCCTATTACGCGACCCCTGGGGTGATAGAGGTGATCAACGGCCGGGGAACACCGCTCCACGCCCGCCCGCACCTCAACGGCTACGATCTCCCGCCTTTCGACCGAGCGACACAGACTCCCACGCATGGTCGTGGGCACTGGATACCCACCGAGGCAGTAGCGAGGGTTGATGTTTCCACGCTTGAGCTTGGCCGCCGGATCACCACTGCCTGGGGCATGAAGCGATGATCGCGAGAGACGATGTGCGCGACGTTTTGATCATCGGCTCCGGTGCGACAGGTGCGCTGTCGGCCATGGTGCTGGCGCAGGCGGGCCTGGATGTGATCTGTCTCGAACAGGGCGGCTGGATAGAACGTAAGGATTTTGTCCACTCCCACACGGACTGGAGTTGGCAGCGACAGACCAACTGGAATCCGGATGTGAACCGCCGCCTGCATGCTGACGGCTATCCGGTTCACAGCGATTCTAGTCAGGTGCTGATGTGGAATGGTGTCGGGGGCTCCACAAATGCCTACGGCGCAATCTGGCCGCGCTATCGTCCCTCGGACTTCCGCAAGGGCGATGAACATGGACTGCAGCCGAACTGGCCCATCTCCTACGAGGAGATCGCGCCCTTCTACGAGCGCGTAGATCGTATTGTGGGCGTGAGCGGGCTCTGTGGCGATCCGGCCATGCCGCCACGTGAGGAATGTCCGACGGGGCCGCTACCGTTTGGCCTGGCCGCACAGCGTCTCGCCAAGGCCTTTGACAAACTTGGCTGGCACTGGTGGCCGGTCGAGGCAGGGGTTATTTCGCGGGACTATGATGGGCGCCCCGCCTGTAACGGCTGCGGAATGTGCAATGGCTGTCCGCGCGGCTCGATGTCGCTCTTTTCGCAATCGGTCTGGCCGAAGGCGCTTGCCGCGGGAGCGGAACTCAAGACACATGCCCGCGTGTTGCGGATTGAGACCGGAGCGGATGGGCGGGCGTCGGGAGCGATCTGGAAAAATCGCATCACCGGAGCGGAGGAGCGCACCCGCGCCCGCGTGGTTATCGTTGCAGCCAATGGTGTCGGCACGCCGCGCCTGCTTTTGGCTTCGGACAATCTGGCCAACAGTTCGGGGCATGTCGGGCGCAACCTGCTTCATCATACCCTGGTCGGGGCGCAAATCTGGGTTGACGAGCCGGTAAATGCTCAGATGGGCTATATCGCCTCGCTGTTTTCGCGGGAATTTGCCGAAACCGATATCAGCCGGGGATTTGTAAACGGCTTCAACTTCAACTGCCTGACTTCGACTCCGTCGCCAGGAGAGATGGCGGCAGGCTGGCTCACAAATACGCGGGCGCCTTGGGGGGCCGGGCATCATGATTGGATTGCCAGCCGCTTCGGCCATTCAATCGGCTTTTTTGCGATCGGCGATGATCTTCCAAGCCCCGATAACCGCGTCTTCCTCAATGACGAGGCAACGGACGAGGACGGAGTTCCGGTAATCAGCATGCACTATGAACCGGGCGAAAACGACCGGAGGATGATGAACTTCATGCTTGACCGGATGGTCGATGTTGCGGATGCGGCTGGCGCTTTCGATGTCGCCCTACAAGATTACCGCGACGAAAGCGGCGTCTACAGAACCCCGGCCTGGCACATGATTGGCACCTGCCGGATGGGAGACGATCCAGAAGACTCGGTGGTCAATGGTTGGCATCAATCCTGGGACGTGCCGAACATGTTCATTGTTGATGGCTCGGTACTGGCGACCGGGGGGGTGGTGAATCCGACCCCCACTATTTCGGCACTGGCGCTACGAGCTTCTGAGTACATCCGCGATAATTTCGCCGAATTGAGTTATACTACCAAGACTATACCTAAATGAGACCATATGATCCGGATTCTTCTGACGAATCCGGGCCGCCCTCCCTCTAGATCGAATTCCTCGCTTCGGACAATCAATCGAGAATGGCAACAATGATACCTGGCGAGCTCGAAGTTGGTTATGATATTCTTGTCAAGTCAGGATCGCTTCCAATTCTTCGCAACCAGGCGGTCTGACATCGTCGTCAATTAGACGCCGCCTTCACCGCTTGGTCTACCGCTCGTTCCAGGCGCTCTCGCGTGGTGGCACGAAGCCGGCCGAGGTCTAGCTCTTGCGCCATCCGTCGCACGGCCTCCTCGCGATCGGCGCCTTCCGCGAGATAGAGCTGCGCCAGGCTGGCAAGCTCGACGATTGGAATGTCGGAATGGTCGCGCGCCTCGGCGAGACCACGGAAGGCGAAGATCGCCGTTGCATCCTGGTCGTGGTGCCAAAGCAATAGGCGCTCGTCGTCCGTCGTTCTGGGATAGCTCGAGCCTGCGGCGGCAAGCACCGTCTCGCGGATTCGGTTGGCGGCGCGGGAAAAGCCGTGCGCGCGGGCGATGCGCTGGACGAGGAGATCCGCGTAGATCGGCGCCTCTTCACTCAGAACGTGCTTCACCATTGCCCGGATCGTCGACTGATGCGCGGGATCGTAGAACCGCTCGCCGTCCGGCTCGAAGCCGGCCTCGCGGAGGTCGGTCTGACGGTATCCGGCCGGTGCTGCCGGCGGTGTCCGGTCGGGTAGGGATGGCGGCGCCGCATAGGTGCCGACCGATGGAGAGGGAATGTGCGGTGGCGGAAGGCCGGGTTGGTCGAAGTCCGCCGGCTCCTCCTGCACTTCGATGTCCGGTGGCGCATCCGCAGCCGTGTCGAACGGTTGAACGCCTGCCTCGGCCGTGTCGATGGATGCCGCTTCGATCGTCGGCTCGGGGGCCGTTCGGGCGGCCGCCTCGCGCGCTTCCCGTTCCGCTCGCGAGGCCTCGAGATCGGACAAAAGCTGGTCGTGCAGCCGTTCGAAGGCGGCGGGGGCGTTCATCCACCAATCCGGGCTCCAGACCCGCCGGATCCGCCAGCCGAGCTGGATCAGCACGTTCTCGCGCAAACGATCGCGGTCGCGCGCCGTGGCCGAACGATGGTAGGTCGCCCCGTCGCATTCGACCCCGGCCAGATAGCTCCCCTGCGCATCGGGATCGACGATGCCGAGATCGATGCGGAACCCCGACACGCCAATCTGCGTGTGGACGATCCAGCCGCGGCTTTCGAGCGCCGTCTTCACCGCATCTTCGAAGGGCGATTCCGTCCCGCCTCCCGTCAAGGCGAAGGCTTCGGCCAGCGCACGCGTCCCGCGCTGGGCGAACTCCAGGAAGTGCTTGAAATCACGCACGCCGCGCGCGGCGGTGCGGGAGAGGTCGATCTGGTCGGGATGCAGCGTCGCGAACACGACCATTTCCCTGCGGGCTCGAGTGATCGCCACGTTGAGGCGGCGATGGCCGCCCTCCTTGTTCAGCGAACTGATGGTCGCGACCGCGCGTCCGCTCGCATCGGGCGCGACCGCCACGGAGAAGAGGATGACGTCACGCTCGTCGCCTTGGACATTCTCCAGATTCTTGACGAAAACGGGCTCGTGCCAGCGCTTCGGATCGAAGAACGGCTCAAGCTCGGGCCGGTTGCGACGCTCCGCATCGAGGAGGTTCTCGATCAGTCGCTGCTGCTCGCCATTGAAGGTCACGATGCCGAGTGAGGAACGATCGCGCTCGAAATCTGGCTCGCTCAGCCGCCGCACGATGTCGGCGACGACCGCGCGGGCCTCCTCGCGGTTCACCCGGCCCGCGCCCCGCTCGTAGACGCCGTTCGGCACATGGACATAGCGCACCGCCGTGTCCTCGGTGACGGCGGACGGGGAGGTGATCAGCTGGCCGCGATAATATTCCTGGTTGGAGAAGGCGATCAGGCTCTCATGCCGACTGCGGTAGTGCCAGGTCAGTCGGCGCGGCGGAATGTTGGAGGCCAGGCATTCGTCGAGGATGCTTTCCTGGTCGGCGACGTCAGTGCCGTCCTCGATCTCATCGATGCCACGCTCGCCGACGCTGGTCGGCGGCAATTGCTCGGGGTCGCCGACAATGACCACCTGATTGCCGCGCGCGATCGCGCCGATCGCGTCCCATACCGGAATCTGCGACGCCTCGTCGAAGATGACGACGTCGAAGGGCCGGCTGTCCGCCGGCAGGTATTGCGCGATCGAGAGCGGGCTCATCATCACACAAGGCGTCAGCCGCGTCAGCACGGTGGGAATCGTGCCGAAGAGCTGCCGGAGCGGCTGATGGCGCGCTCGTTTGGTGAGTTCGCGCGCCAGCGTCCCCCACTCGGGATCGGCGCCGAAGGCCGTGGGTGGCGGGATGTCGCCCTTCAGCCGCGCGCGAACGATTAGCTTCGCGAGCTCCGACACGCGCTCGTCGGCCGCGCGGAAGCGTGCGATGGCATCCTCCTGGCGAGTGACCGAGAAAGACCGCAGCACGGGATCGTTGGTGACGATCTCGTCGATCCACCAGCGCGCATAGGCGCCCCGGAATGCCGTCTCGATCGCGTCTGGCGCGACTTGTCCGGCGAGGACGGCGTCGACGATCGGCCGCAGCCCGCTCTGCCTGGCGCTTTCGGCGGTCGCGTTCCAGTGGCACCAGTCCTGGATCCGGTTGAGGTTGGCCATCCAGCGCTGAACCATTCGCGGGCCATCGCCCGGCCACGCGTCGCCTCGCTCCGTGAGCGTCTCGCGCGCCGCGAGGCCGGCAAGCTCGGCCTCGGTCGTCGCGAGCTCGCGAAGACCGGCGGCAAAGGCTTGATAGGCGGAATGCGCCTGGCCGCCTGCCGCCAGCAGGTCGCGATAGTCGCGCAGCAGCATGATGACGTGGCCGATGATGTCGCTCGGTTGTAGCGCGAGCGGGCCGGCGATCCGGGCCGCGGCGGAGCGTGCGCGTTCGGACCAGGCGAGGGCCGCGCGAAGGCCTTCCAGCTCGACGTCCAGGCCATTCGCCTTCAGTCCGACGGCGCGCAGCGGCTCCGAAGCCTCGTTCACTTTCTCGACGATGTCGCGAAGCTCGATCAGGGCGATCAGCTCACGCGCCACATCCTCGCCGACCTGCTTGCTGGCGAAGGCTTGCAGTTTGTCGCGAACCTTGCGTTGCCGGCTGCCGCGAACCAGGAAGTTCGAGGCACTGGCCTCCGTCCATTCCGCGCGAAGCGCCGTCAAGTCTTCGCCGAAGATCGATGGCGCATAGTCGCTCTGGAGCCGCTGTGTCGGGGCGCGCGCCTGCTGTTGCAGGACTTCGATCGTGGTGAGAGCGGAGGCGAGCAAGTCTCCCTCTGGAGCGAGCAGGCGCGAACCCAGCGGCGCATTCGGATCAGTCAACACCGCCCCGAGCGCTTCCAGAGCATCGAGCGAGGCTACGTCGGGAGGCACCGCCAGACCGACAGTTTCTCCGAAGCGTTCCGCAAGGCCCTCAAAGGCGTTGGCGGCAACGGTGTATTGCTTGCCTGCATCCAGAATGCGCGTCCGCCAGGCCGGGGTCCAGGAAACGACTTCGAGTCCGCGCAGTGGATGCTGGGCGGGATTGCCGATCGCTCCCATGTCGGTGCGAAGCTTGCGCACGATTTCGGCAAGTGCTTCGCGCTCGGCAGGGGTGTGCTCCTGCGAGCCCCAATCGAGCACGATATCCTCGACGAGGTCGCGTGTTCCGATCACCTGGCTGAAGCCTTGATAGGCGGTCATGCCGTTCGATCGTCGGTTATGCAGTGCCGCTACCAGGGCATTGAGCTCGTCCCGCAGCCGGCCGAGCTCCGCCGTCGCCTCCTGCCACTGCGAGGCATCTGGCGCGGCCCGCTCATGCCACGCCGTCTTGAGCTGGCCGAGAACCTGTGCCTTCTGCGCCTTGGTCGAATGAACCTCCAGGCAGTATTCGCCGAGCCCGATCGCCTTCAGCCGCCGCTGCACGACCTCGAGTGCCGCTGTTTTCTGCGAGACGAAGAGCACTGTCTTTCCGAGCGCAAGGCATTGCGAGATCATGTTGGCGATGGTCTGGCTCTTGCCCGTTCCCGGCGGTCCGAACAGGACGAAATCCTTGCCAGAAGCGGCGGCCAGAACCGCCGCGAGCTGGGATGAATCCGCCGAGAGCGGCGCGAACACATCGACCGGATGATGATCCCTGTCGATGTCATGCGCCTCGGGGAAGGAGGCGGGATCGCTGTAGCTGTGCTTCGGCGTGTCGATCAGGTGGCGGACGACCGGGTTGCGCTTCAGAAGCTCCGTCCGGTCGACAAGGTCCTTCCACATCAGGAATTTGGTGAAGGAGAACGTCGACAGCATGACTTCCGCCGTCACTTCCCAGCCGGGAAGATCCCGCACATGGGTGCGCACGATCTGCAGGATCCGGTCGATGTCGAGACCGTTCTCGTCGATCGGCAGCTCCTTTTCGAGTTCGGGCATCCGCAGGCTGAAATCCTGCCGCAGCAGCTGCAGGAGCGTCGGGTTGAAGCGCGGCTCCTCGTCATGCAGCGCCAGCCGGAAGCCGGCTCGAACGCTCGACCGCTGCAGCGAGGCCGGGATCAGGACTAGCGGCGCGCGACACGGAGGAGATCCCTCCTTGGCGGACCATTTGAGGAAGCCGAAGGCCAGGAAGAGGATGTTCGAGCCGCCCTCTTCGAAGGCCGTCCGCGTCAGGCGGTAGAGATCGGTCAGTCTGGCGTCGAGCTCCTTGTCGGTGAGATCCGTATGCAGCTCTCGCTGCGAGAGCGCCTGGAGCAGGAAGGACCTGCGCCCGTCATCCTGGCGTTGCGCCTCGAAGAGGCCGGCGTCGCGCTGGTCGGCCCCCGTCAGCACGTCGGCGCGACCGAGCAGCTTGAACCGCTCGCCGCCGGCCAGCATGTCCTCGAGGGTCGCCGGCGCCGGGCAATCGAGCGTGATCGCTTTCCGGGTGTCCTTGAAGTTGAGCAGCTTGTTGCGCAGCGTCAGGTCCAGGAGCTTCCGCTTCCAGCGCTCGAGCCGGTCGACGGTCGGATCCTCTTCCTCGCGAACCACGATCTCCTGCACGAAGGCAGGCGCTTCCTCCAGGGCGATTTCGGCAGCAGGGACGTCGGTCATGGGCCGTGTCGTCCCGCTCGCCTCGCCGAGTTCAAGCGGGCGAATGCCACGCGTCCGGCTGCGTTGGATGTCGATGGCGAGTTCGAGCGGTGCGCTCGCATCCTCGTCGACCTGTCGGTTGCCTTTTTCGATCGCATGCGCGAAGCGCGCGGCCGGTGTCTGCGTCAGCAGCGTGGTCTCGACGAAGAGCATGTCCTCGAGATCGCGACGCTTGCGAAGCGATTGCACGTCATCGACCACCGCCGTCGGGAAGCCCTCGTTCTTGAGCCACAGGCCGACAAAGGCGTGTCCTGCCGTCAGAACGACAAGCGGATGCAGGCCGGCCTGCTCCAAGCAAGCGGCGTAAAGCAGCGTCGTGTCCAGACAGGTCCCGACGCGGCGTTCGAGGATATCGCTCGGCCCGCGGACCTTCTGGCCTGTCCGCTCGAAGCTCGCAGGCGGGAGGACATAGGCGATCCCGCGCGCGGCGAGCGCCGACCAGATCGCGGAGGCGAGTTCCCAGACCCGCTCCTTGCGCCCGCTGGTGTAGCCGTCGATGGCGCTGGATTTCCCCGCTTCCGCCAGGCGGGTCGCCGCGTCGCGCAGGACCGCGTCGATTGCGGGGTCGTTCGGCCGCACGAAGGCGGCGAGAAGTTCCGGCGTTGCGCCGACGCCGCCCCACTGCGCCGGCGGCAGGAGCTGGAATTCGACGATCTCGGTCGCGACCGGTTCGCCGCTCGCGGCAAGCCGGAACGAGAGCGATCCGCGAACACCTTCCTTAAGCCCGCGCAGGAACCCGGCGTCGAGCGGAAGATCCGGCGTCCTCACATGGTGGATGTTGCCGGCGGCGATCCGTTCGATGCGAATGGCCAGGGGGCGAGCGAAGGCCGGCTCGCTGACGACCTCGATGAGGAGATCGGTTGCGTCGATCTCTGAGGTGTTCTCGATGACGATCTCGCTGATGGCCGGAATGGCGTTCTGATGGAAGGCGACGCTCAGATGTCCGGCGGTGAACGCACGAATATTCAAAAGCTGCTCAGTCACCTCGTCCCCCCAGCGTTCGTTTTCGTCAGACTATCGTAATCAGTCCAAGCTGTCGTGGATGGGTTGTAGTCGCAGCTCGCTATTCGCTCTGAGTGTATCCATGGTCGCAGAGGTTAGGGCGCTCTTGCGGCTCAATGCCCTGTCGGCCCATGTATCAGGCCAATCGCGTCGATTCCGGCCCGCTGGAAGCCGCCTCCGACCGGTGGCCGGGTCCGCGTGGTTGCGTGCGTTTCGCTCATGCTGCTCCGCCGGTTAGGAGAGCACGCTGCAAGCCCGGTATCCGAGATCCATCGCCCGGTTGGGGGGATGGATCTCGCTGCTGAGTGCCGCGGTGCCGTATCGATCCCCGGCATGTCGAGCTCAACCCGGGGTCGACGTGCCGTGCCGGCAACCGCAGGCCAATTCCGGAGATTGGCGAGGAGCGGCGCCAGGGCCAGCGGGCGTCGGCGGCGGCGCGAGCGGCGGCGGGCCGCCTCCGACCCGCTCCACCTGGCTGGCGTCCGGCTCATGGCGAGACCGACGGATCGGTTGGAGAGCGCCGATGACGGGGGCTATCGGGCCCGGCCGCTTCCGGCCGGGTCCGTCGCGACCCGCGGCGTCGGGGATGCCGCGCCGCGCCGGTCCAGGATCTGGCGCTTGAGGGCGAGCGCCGCCAAGGCGAGGCCCGGCAGCATGTTCAGCCGCCGGAAGATGTAGACCGCCATGGAGGAGTGCCAGACCACCAGGGCGAAGGTGATGCCGATGGCCGCGCCGATCGGCCCGTACAGCATCACGCCGATGAGGCCGCCGAGCACATTGGTGACCGCGCCCGCGATCATGGTCGTCGCGGCCGCCCATTCGCGTCCGGTCATGGTCAGCAGGTTCTGCTGCGGCCCCCAGGCGGCCGCGAAGACATAGCCCAGGATGAGGATGCGCGTGATCGGCGCCGCAGCGACGAAATCCTCGCCGAACCAGCGCAGGAACGGTTCGATCGCGAGCAGGAGCGGCACGGCGAGGGTGACCGCGCCGCCGAAGCACAACAGCGTGGCGCGCGCGAACTGGCGCCGCAGCCCTTCCATGTCGTTGCGGGCATGGAGGTCCGCCACGCTCGGCGCGAACATGATGCTGATCGCGACCCGCGACAGGGCCACCAGCATGGCGACGTTCAGGCCGACGGCGAAGATGCCGGCATTGCGCACATCCCCCGTCCAGCCCAGGAGCATGACCCCGGTCCGGTTGATGAAGACGTCGAGCCCGGTGATGAGCATGATCGGCGGGGCGGCCGCCCACCATTCGCCGGGCGCGTAGCTCGCCGTCACGCCGCGCAGGCTGGCGGGGCAGAGCCGGATCGCCGTCGTGAAGGCCAGCCCCGCGGTGACGGCCGAGCTCGTCACCGCCGCCATCATCACCACCGGGGCATCCAGGGCCCAGGAGCCGGCCAGTCCCGCTCCCGCCAGGATGATCAGCAGAAGCCCGTCCCGGACGATGCGCTCCGGCAGCAGCGCCGAGATCACGCCGCCAAAGGCGCGCACCAGCGTCGCGCCGAGGGAGTAGGCCGTGATCAGCGGCACGGCCGCCATGCCAAGGAGCAGGCTGGTCCGTAGTTCCGCGCCGAGATGATCCGAGACGGTCACGATCAGGGCGGCGCCGATGCCGGCGCAAAGCGTGGCGGCGATCATGGCGCGCCGCAGGGCGAAACGGATCACGCCGCGGGCCAGGTCCATCCGGCCGACGGCGTTGTAGGCCGGCACGAAGCGCAGCAGCGACACGTTGAACCCGAGCGTCGACAGATAGGCGAGCACCGTGGCCCAGGCCATGGTGTAGGCGTAGATGCCGTAGCTCGAGGTGCCGACCAGCCGCGCGATCAGCAATTGCGCGAGGCTGGTGAGGCCGGCGCCGCAGATATAGATCAGCAGGGCGAAGAGGCTGCCATAGGCCAGGCTGCGCCCGGTCTCCTTCCGCGGACGCGCCGCTCGGCCAGCGCCATCGCCCTCCGTTCGCCTGGCCGCATCCGGAGACTCGGGACCGAGGCTCCGGGCGATCTTCCGCGGCCGGGCCCGGCTTTCTTGCGCATAGGCAGTCATCGGCTGCTCCCATCCAGAAGCGTGCTGGCATCCATTCCGCCCGGCCCGAGTTCCGGATCTTTCGAGCGCTTGGTCTTCGATCCATCCAGAATTTCGGAGATCATCTTCTTGATCATCTGGAGGCATTCTTGCGTCGTTTCATGATCGACCGGCTGGATCGGAAAGATTGTCCGCTTCTTGTTTTCTATGACTCGGTTGACGTCGTCGAATATGCCGAACGAAGCCATGTTCGTGGATACTTCGACTTCAAGCAGGCGCTCCGCCTTCGACTCGTATTGCATCCGTGTCAGCAGGCGCGTTTCGATGAGGTCGCGCGGCGCCAGCAGGCGGATGGCGAAGTCGGCCTGCGGCGCGAGGTCGAGCGCCGCCGAGAGCAGCGCGTCGTCGGCGGCGCCGTTGAAGATCGCCAGGGAGACGATCGCCTGCACGAAGCCCTGGTCGAAGATGACGATGTCCTCGGACATCCTGGCGGCGTTCCAGCGTCTGGACAGCTTGATGATGTATTGCCAGAGCCGTATCCGCCAGATCATCTGCGACGGCGGCATGATCTTCACCAGGTCGCCGGAGATCTTGATCTCGCTTTGAGCGATCGGAGAGGCCGCGACCGCGTAGGTGGTATGCGCGAAGGCGGCGCAGATCCGATAGACGAAATAGAGGATGCCATAGCGGTCGAAGCCGTGCTGCACCGTCCGGCGCGGATAGCTTCGCATGACCCGGACCCTGTAGCCGCTCTCGCGCAGGTGGCGCGCGAGCTCCTGCGCGAAGGTCGTCTTGCCGGATCCGGGAGGGCCGAAGAGCTCAATGATCATGGCAGTTCGCATCCGCTTGGCTGGCGCGCTCCGGAACGCCTCGGGTGGAGGCGGATTTGGTCGGTCTGCTCCTCATCGCTGGCCGGCAAGCAGGAGGTCGCCGCTGTCGCCGAACCGGAAGCCGGCATGCTGTTTCAGGTTGACCTGGGTCAGCACGCTGGCGATCGGCAGGGCGCGATCGTCAAACGGCCCGGCGCCGAGGCTCGCTAGTGCCTCGCGGGCCAGGTTCGGCTCCGTCGTGCCCCAGCGCACGGCGAAGAGCACCGCGTCGGCCCAGGCTGTCGCAAGCCTCGCCTCCGGGCCTTCCGACGCCGACGGGCCATCGATGACCACGAGGGCGTAGGCCTCGCGCAGCGGCTCCAGCCGCGACGCGGCGTCCGGCGATGTCATCAGGGGAAGCAGATCGCAGCCGGCGCCGGGAGACGGTATGAAGTGGATGCCGATGTCCGGCATTTCCTCGATCGCGTCGGCCAGAGGGCAGGTTCCCTGCAGCGCCTCGGCGAGGGTCGCCTGGCTCGTCGTGCGGCTGAAGGCGTCCCGGAACTCGCGTGTCAACGGGCCGTCCCGCATGTCGAGATCGAGAAACAGCACGGTCTCGCCGAGCCGCGCCGCGGCCAGGGCGATGCTCCAGGCCAGCGTGGTCTTGCCCTCCTGGCGGTTGCTCGAGGTGATGAGCAGGACGTTGGGCAGGCGCAGGCCGGCATCCGGCGCCCCCAGCGAAACCAGCAGCGAGCGGAGCGCGCGCGTATAGATCGACTGTGGCTCCGCCAGCAGCATCCGGCTCAGTCGCTGCGCCTGCGGCCGGGCGATCCTGGGGAGAAGCCCGACGCAGGGGATCTTCAGCGCCGCCTCGACCGCGGCCTCGCTGCGCAGGACGGGATCGGACCGGTGCCGCAGGATGACGAACAGCGCGCCGAGGATGCCGAACACAACCATTCCCGGCGGAATGAGGAAGGCGGAGGACAGGGTTGTCGGCCGGGTCGGCGGCCAGGCTTCGGACCAGACCGCGACGCCGGGGGCGGCGGAGGCAATCTGCTGCACCAGCTCCTGCTGGCGGCTCAGCAGATCATTGTAGCGGCGGGACGCGACCTCGACCTGCAGCTCCAGGGCCCGCAGGCCCGACAGGCGGTCGGCGACATCGTTGGCCGTCGCATTGAGCGCGTCGCGGCGTTGCCGCAGCAAGGCCAGCTGCGTGCGATCCATGTTCCCCTGCTCGTCCAGATGGGCGATCGCCTTGTCGACCTGCTCGGCCAGTCTCGCGGCCGGGTCGGTCGTCGCGGCGGCAGCGCCGCCGGATCCCGCGGCGGGGGCACCGCGGGCGGCAAGGTCGTCGAGGGCGGGAGAGCCGATCGCGGCGGCCAGTTCTTGGGCCGGCGCGCCGCCCTGGCGCAAGGCCTGGATCTTGTCGATCCGCCGGGTCGTTTCGGCGAGATCGGCCTCGAGCAGGGCGATCTGCTGGCCGAGCAGGGTGATTTCCTGGCCGGTCGTGTCGGAGCCGGCCGGACTGCCGGCTCCCTGGGTGAGGCGATAGGCGTCCAGCTGGCTGGCGGCGTTCGCCAGCTGGCGCTGCGCAACCGGCAGGCTTTCCTCGATCCCGGCGAGGGCCTGCTCCTTCAGCTCGCGATTGTGCTGCGCCAGATTGTCGACATAGACGGAGGCGACCAGGTTGGCGACACGGGCGGCCTGCTCCGGGTTCGGATCGGTGAAACCGATCGTGATGATCCGCGAGCGCAGTTCCTGGCCGACCCGCAGATTGGCCTTCAGGGCGGCGCGCGCCGCGGTGTCGGCTGCCTCCGGGGAGGGAGGGGATGTCGCGCCGCCGGACAGGAGCCCGCGCAGGAAGTGGCCCGCCGAGGCCCGCGCCGCCCGAAGCGCCTCGGCCAGTCGGCCGGAAAAGCCGGGGGAGGGAGGGCTTGCCTCGGCAGCTGTCGCCGCTCGCTGCGCGTCGCCCTCGCGAAGCGCGGCCAGGACATGCCGCAGATGCGCATCGGAGGTCAGCATCGTCAGGTGGCTGTCCATCGTGGAGTCGAGCACATCCTGCGGGGTCGCCCCCGTGGCCCCGCCGCCGGCCGATTCGACGATGATCTGCGTGCTGGCGGAATAGATCGGCGGGCGGGCGAGGGCGGACAGGCCCGCAAGGGCGCCGCCGAGAAGGGCGAAGCCGAGGATCAGCCACTTCTTTCGCAACAGCGTGATGGCGACCTCTCGCCCCGGCGTCGGCAGCTCGGCGGGGTCGGCCGGCATCTGTCGCAGCTGCCGGCCTGCCTCGCGGGCCGTCGTCAGTGCCGGGGGCGCGGGCCGCGCGTGAATGTTGCGGACGATGGAGCCTTCCATTTCATTCCCCTGCCAACGCGAATGGCTGATAGCGATCGGCCTGGATCGTCGCCGCCTGCTCGCGGCGCCAGGCCTGGAACATGAGGACCGACCAGAGGTCGCGCGAATGGTCCCGCCGCCCGGCGAGATGCTCGCGCCAGCAGGCGTCGACGCGGTCGACATCGATGAAGCCGATATCGACGAGGCCGTCCGGTTCGCGACGCAGGTCCGCCAGCAGGTCGGACGACCATTCGCGCAGCGGTCCCCTGAGCCAGTCGCCGACCGGTACGTCGAAGCCATGCTTCGGCCGGTCGATCAGCCGTCGCGGCAGATGGCGGCCGAGCAGCTGGCGCAGGATCCACTTGCCCCTGGCGTTGCGCACCTTCATGCGGGTGGGAAGGTGCCAGGCGAACTCGATGACGCGATGGTCGAGCAGCGGGCAGCGCGTCTCGAGGCTGTTGGCCATGCTGGCGCGGTCGAGCTTCACGAGGATGTCGCCGGGGAGATAGCCGGTGGCGTCGTCGAGGAGGAGCCGCGACACCAGATCGTCGAGCGGCGGGGCCTCGGCCGCCAGCCGGGACGGATGGCGCACCAGCCCGTTCTCCGAGGTGCCGACCAGTCGCCGGTACAGTTCCGGCTGGTCCTCGGCGGCGAGAAGGCGGGCCAACCGGTCCAGCTGGTCGGGTCGCAGGGCACGGCGCAGGCGGGCCGGGAAGCGGGTGAAGAGGTCCTGGCGCATGCCGCGCGCGAGGAGCGCCAGCAATCCCGACGAGGTGCGGCGCAACGGCCCGCCCCACGCATGCCAGCCGGCCAGGCGGGCGCCGAGGAAATGGCGCGAATAGCCGGCAAAGCCCTCGTCGCCGCCATCCCCGGTGAGCGCCACCGTCACATGCTGGCGGGCGAGGCGCGAGACCAGCAGGGTCGGTATCTCGGATTCATCGGCGAAGGGTTCGTCCCAGACGCGCGGCAGTTCCGGGATGACCTCGCGCGCGGCGTCCGGCAGCAGGCGCAGCTCGGTGTGTTCGGTGCCAAGATGGCGCGCCACCTCGGCCGCCTGGGACGACTCGTCATAGCCCGCGTCGCCGAAGGCGATGGTGAAGGTCCGCACCGGCTTGCTCGACTGGACCTGCATCAGCGCGACGACGGTCGCGCTGTCGATCCCGCCTGACAGGAACGCGCCGAGGGGGACGTCGGCGACCATGCGCTCGCGGACGGCGCGCTGCAGCAGGGTCTCGAGCTCGGTCGTCAGTTCCTGGTCGTCGCCGTCGAGCAGGTTCCGTCGCGCCCGGCCAGCGATGTCGTCGAGCGACCACCAGGAGCGGACCCGCGCGCGCAGGACATCGACATCGGGAACCGGGCCGAGCTGGTCCGCTCGCAGGGACAGCAGCGCGCCCGGGGCCAGCTTGAAGGCGCTCCGCCAGATGCACTGGTGATCCGGAACCCAGCCCTTGGCCAGCATGGCCGAGGCGGCATCGAGATCGAGTTCCGGGCGGAAATCCGGACAGGTGCGCAGCGCCTTCAGCTCCGAAGCGAAGATCAGGGCGTCGCGGGTGCGGGCAATGTAGAGGGGCTTCTTGCCGAGGCGGTCGCGGGCGAAATGCAGCGTTCGGGCCTGGCGATCCCACAGCGCGAAGGCGAACATGCCGGCGAAGCGCCGGAGCGCCGGCTCGAGCCCCCAGCCCTCGATCGCCGCCAGCATGACCTCGGTATCGCTGCCGCCCCGGAACGCCTGGCCTTCCCGTTCCAGCTCCCGGCGCAGATCGCCGAAATTGTAGATCTCTCCGTTGTAGCTGATGACGAAGCGCCCGCTGGCGGACAGCATCGGCTGGTGCCCGGCATGGGAGAGGTCGACGATCGCCAGCCGCCTGTGGCCGAGCGCGATGCCGGCCTCGCGATCCGTCCACAATCCCTCGCCGTCCGGCCCGCGATGGTGCAGCGCCTTCGCCATCCGTCCGATGGCCCGCAACGGGCTCGTATCGGCGGCGGTCGGCGTCAGGAGGATGCCTGCAATTCCGCACATGGCGTCATCTTTCCCTGGCAGGAGCGGTCGCGGGGGCTCCCGCGACGAGGCAGAGCGCGAGCGAGAACCACACGATCGGATGGCGGATGATCAGGTGGGGGAGGCTGAACACGACGAGCGACACGATCAGCACCAGCAGGGCGTCGAGCTTGGCCCGCCAGACGAGAAAGGCGGCGGTGAAGACGATCCAGGCGAGCGCGCCGACCGCCAGGATCCCGCCCTGGGTGTAGAGGTCGAGCAGCGTGCTATGGGCTTCGAAGGGGCGCGGCAGGCTGCCATTGCCAACGATGTTGGGGCGTTCGAGATGCGCGCCGGGGCCCAGTCCGAGCGAGGCGGAGCGGAGCCCGCGGCGAATGGCTTCCTCCCAGAGATAGAGGCGCAGTTCCGCGGTCTCCGCCGTCGCGTCGCCGCCCTTGTCCTTGGTCAGGCTCTTGGCGAAGCTTTCGGCGTTGCCGAGTTCCGCCAGCCCGAAGGGCGCGAGCGCCATGGTGAGGGGAAGGGAGGCCAGGATCAGCACCATGACGATCTGGCGACCGGCGCTGGCGATCCCCCGGCCGGCGGCAAGCCAGCTGCGCAGATGCAACCCGAGGAAGATCATCCAGGTCAGCACCGAGGTGTACAGGAACGTGTCGCTCTTGGTCAGCCGCCCGACATAGAAGGGCAGGATCATGCCGGCGAATCCGAGCAGCCTGGCCACGGGCTTGTCGGTCGTTGTCGCCAGATGCAGGGCGAGCGGGCCGAAGGCGGCGCAATAGAGCGCGATCTGGTTCGGGTTGAGCGACCAGCCGCGAAAGCGGTCCCAGTACCATGGCTCGACGCCGGACTGATGGATCCAGCCCGCCGCCAGCGCCGCCTGGATCGCGAGGGTCGCGTTGGCGAGGCCGACCCCCCACCAGGCGCATTGGCGCAGGCGCCGTTCGGCATCCGGTTCCGCGGTGGCCAGGCAGGTCACGCAGGCCAGCAGCGCATAGGCCAGGGTGTCGTGCCAGATACCCGCGAAATAGAGGATTTCCGAGAAATAGCCGACGATCGTGCCGATCCCGAGCGACAGGGCGAGGATCGTCCAGAACCAGGCGAAGCGGACCAGCGCCGGCGTGACCACAATGCGGCCGCCGGCCAGGATCCGCCCCAGCGACAGCAGGATCCACAGGAACAGGAAAAGCTCGCCATAGCCGATCGGAAGGCCGGGAGGCTCGAGCTGTGATGCGTAGGACATCACGATACCGGCGGCGAGGAGCGCGTTGCGGGTCATGGCCGGCGCACGTCCAGCCTGCGGACCCGGCCGGTCCCGGCGAGGATCCGGGCCTTGGCGTCCTCCCCCGACGCGCTTGCGCCGAGGATGCGCGCATAGGCATCGCAATATTGCTCGACGACATGGGCGAGGGCGAAGCGCTCGCGCACCATGGCGCGGGTGCGGGCGCCCATGGTCTTGGCGCCGATCGGGTCGCGGAGAAGGTCGATGATCCGGCCGGCGAGCGCATCCGCATCGCGGGGCTTGACCAGATAGCCGTTATGGCCGTCCTCGACGATGTCGCCGCAGCCGGGCATGCGGGTCGCCACGATCGGCAGTCCCGCCAGGCCGGCCTCCAGCAGGACGCGCGGAACGCCCTCGCGATATTCGGTCGGAAAGGCGAAGACGTCGGCCATGCCGAGCAGCGCCGGCACGTCCGAGCGCGGGCCCAGCGCGATCACGTGGGGTGCCAGGCGATCGATCGAGGCCTGGTCGACGGCGAAGGGCCCCTCGGAGTCGCGCGGACCGACCAGCACGAAACGGGCGTGCTTCCGTTGCGCCAGGACCATCGGGATCGCCTCGAGCAGGGTGGGGATGCCCTTCTGGCGCGTCAGCCTGCCGACGAAGAGGACGATCTCGGCGGTGCCGAGCCCCAGCTGGTTGCGCAGCGCATCCGGCGACGGGCCGTTCCGCTGTGCCGTCCGGAAGGCGGCCGGATCTATGCCGGAACTGACGATCAGACGGCCTATGCCGCCGGGGCCGAGCAGGCCGCGCCGGTCGAAGAAGGCCTGATCGTCCTGGTTCTGGAACACCGTCAAGGCCGTCCATCGCGACGCCAGCCGCTGCAGGCCGCAATAGACCGGCCGCAGCGCGCGGGCGCGCGGCTCCGTCGACGAGAACACCCAGCCGAGACCGTTGATCGTCCGGATCAGCGGGACCGTGCCGCGGCTGGCGAGCGGCACCAGCAGGTTGGGCTTGGTGTCGAAGCTCTGGACGATATCGGGCCGCAGCTGCCGCATCAGGCCGCGCAGCTGGCGGATCGCGCTCCAGCCGCCGCCGAAGCTGCCGAAGCGATCGAAGGCATATCGGCGATGCGACAGTCCGTGCCGTGCGAAGGCGGCGCCATCGCCGCTCGACACCGCCGTGATCTCGACCCCCCGATCCCGAAGCGCGAGCAGGAACGGAATCCGCAAGGCGTGGTCTTCGCCACCCACGCAGACCAGATGCGGTTGCATTCCAGCCTCCCGATTGTCCTCGACGGCGGCCGGCGGGGGAACTAGGCGGTCGGTTGCGATGTCGAGCCGGCTCCGGTCCGTCACGCCGCGTCTACGAAATCAGGCTAGGAGGATGCGCGCTCGCTGTCCTCGTTCGTTCGCATGAAGTTCGCGCCGCCCGGGCGTCGGCCGGCGCGCCGGCGCTTCCGGCCCGTGGCGCGGCCGCCGTGTCATTCGTTCAAACGATGCGATCCGGAGCCCGCTCCGATACGAAACTTGCGACCTCATCCTCGGCCAATGCTGGAGTTGTGCATGTTCAATGCAGAGTCTCGCGGGCGCTCGGCGGATCTGTCCGACAGACCCTCGGTTCCACGCGACGAGGGGGTGATCGCGGACACTCGCATCCAGGACCTTGTCGGCAACGGACGGGGCGGCGATGCCGCTCCCGACTGGCTGGCACCGCCCGCATACCCGCTCGATCTGAACGGACCCGTCGACCGCCCCTTTCCGAGGCTGGAGGAGAGCTTCTGCGAGGTGCCGGCCTTCGAGCATCTGGAACGGATCGCCGCGAGCCACGGAAGCAAACTGGCCGTCAGCGACGGCTTCACCGAGCTGAGCTATTCGGAGCTGCTGGGCGCCGTGCGGCAACTGGCCTGGCTGATCGCGGCCGCCGTTCCCGAGGGCGAGGCCGTCGGGCTGCTGCTGGGCAATTGCGTCTGGTATCCGGTCGCGATGCTGGCCGCGATGGCGTCCGGCCGTCCGGCGGTGTCGTTCAATCCACGCGATCCGACCCAGCGCCTGAACGACGTCCTCTCCCGGGCGCGGCTTTCCGTGATCGTCTGCGACCAGGCCGAGCTCTCGTCGGGATTGGCCGACCCCGGCCGGCACTGGATCGATCCCGCCCATTGCATGGCGCCGGCGACACGCCCGGATCGGGCGTTCCAGCCGCGACCCGGCTCCGTCGACGCGCCTGCGCTGGTCCTGCCGACCTCGGGCAGCACCGGCGAGCCGAAGGGTATCGCCAACAGCCAGCGCGGCCTGCTTCTGCGCGTCCAGCAGGCCGTGAACGCCTGCCATATCGGTCCGAGCGACATCTTCATGCCGCTCACCGGTCCGGCGACCATCGCTGGCTGCCGCGAGATGATGACGGCGATCCTGTCGGGAGCGACGCTCTATCTCGCGGATATCGAAAGCGTCGGGCTGCGCTCGATCCGCCAGCTGCTGCAGTCGCGGCGGGTGACGGTCACCTATGTCGTTCCGGCCCTGCTGCGCGTGCTGGCAAGGGGAGCGCCGGCCGGCACATTCGCGTCGCTGCGGATCGTCCGCATCGGCGGCGAGAAGGTGCTCTGGTCCGACATCGATGTCGTTCGCGAGGCGGTCCCGGATAGCTGCTTTGTCCAGGTCAGCTATTCCTCGACCGAGGCGATCGGCACGCAATGGTTCCTGCCCAAGGGCCATCCGGAGGCGGGCGCGACGGTTCCCGTCGGATACCTGGTTCCGGGCCTCGAGTATGTCGTCGCCGACGAGCAGGGCCACGCCCTGGCCGCGGAGGGCGAGGGGGAGTTGCTGATCCGCAGCGCCTACACGACGCTTGGAACCTGGGAGAACGGCCGCGTCGTGCCGCTGCCGGCGGATCCCGGCACGCCGTCGCGGCGGATCCTCGCGACGGGGGACCTCGTCAAGATCGACGGGCGCGGCCTGACCTGGATCGTCGGCCGGAAGGGCCGCCTCATCAAGATCAACGGGCGACGGGTCGAGCCGGCCGAGCTGGAGCTTGTCCTGCGCCGCTCGCCCGATGTCAGCGATGCCGTCGCGATCGTGACGGACGACAACCAGATCGTCGTCTTCGTCGTTCCCGAAGCCGGCGCCGGGCCCGGGCTGGTCGAGGCCCTGCGCGATCTCGTGCGCATGTCGCTTCCGACCGCGCTCCAGCCGGCGCGCCTGCATTGCGTCGAGAGCCTGCCCCGGCTTCGTGGCGGCAAGGTCGACGGCGCCGCGCTGCGCGCGCTCGACGCCGGGCTGGCCGATCGCCGCCAGGAGCCGTCTGCGGCCGAGGTTGCGGACGAGGCCGGCGACATGGACGGCATCGAGCCGGTCGTGGCGCAGGTCTGGAGGGCGATCCTCAAGCGCGACGAGACGAGCGGTCGATGGGACGAGCTGGGCGGCGACTCGTTGCGGCTGCTTCAGCTCGCGATGGAGCTGGAAACCCGGTTCGGACGCGAGTTCAGCCTCGACGCCTTCACCGTCGACATGCGGTTTTCCGACGTCGTTCGCGCCGTCTCCGGGACGGGCGCGGGGCGAACGTCCGGGGCGGACAAAGGCAGCCCGCAGCCGACGCTCTTCATGCTGCCGGGGTCGATCGGCTATGGCCCGAGCCTGGCCGCCTTCGGCGTCGAAATGAGCGACGTCGCCCATGTCGTCGCCGTGCGCTATCCCGATCTCGTGGACATCCTGGCCGGGCACGAGTCCATTTCCGTCATGGCCGACATGGTGTTCGAGCAGATCAGCCTCGTGCAGCCCGAGGGAGAGGTCGCGCTGATCGGTTATTCGCTGGGGGGCGCCGTTGCGTTCGAAGTCGCCAGGCGCCTCATCGCGGCCGGCCGGACGATCCCGTTCCTCGGCATTCTCGATACCAACATCCTGCCCGTGGCCTATGACTTCCGGGAGGCGGTCGCCCGCACGGCGCAACGGATCCGGGCGCATCGGATGACCCTGGATCGGCTGTTGTGCCGGGCCATCGCCAAGATCTGCGTGCGCAGGGGGCGGGAGGCCTGGCTTGCCGGCTGCATCCAGCGATTGACCTGGCAGCCGCTCGCCAAGGCGCGCTTCATGCTGCGGCTGGAGCTCGAGGATGTCCTGCGGATGCAAGCCTTCTGGCGCTGGCTCTCGCTGCCAAGGACGCCGCTGCCGATCGCGGCCACCGTGTTCCGCTGCGACCGCCAGCACCTGGCTGCGGATCTCGGCTGGAGCAAACTCTTCGACAGCCTGGAGGTGGTCTCGATCGCCGGCGGTCACCTCGACATGTTGGTCGCTCCCCATCTCGCGCATAATCGCCCCCTGATCGCGCGCGCGCTCGTCGCGGCGGAGGGCGGGACGCCGGTTCGGCCGCGGTGACGGTTCCGCCGCGCCGGCCGTTCCGGAAGCGATGACGGGGCCGCGGAGGCGGTCGGCACGCCCGCGGGTTCAGTGCCGGTCGCGGCGCGGATGAGAGACGTGGATCCTTGGGGGGGCGGGCGCGCTCCGTCAGCCGGCCGCCATCAACGGAACGCGTGCCGTTCGCCGTTCCGGGCCGGCCGCATCGGTCCGGCCATGGCGCCGGGCCGCCATCGACGGTCGGCCCGGCGCCTCCGTTGTGTTGTGATCACGGCAGGACGGCCATTCGGCACAGGAGCGAAACCAGCTCGGCCTGACGCTTCGTTTCCGTCTTGGTGAAGAGGGAGGCGAGTTGCGAGCGGATGGTGGTTCGGCTGAGCCGCCGGCTGCGGGCGATCTCGAGTGGCGCATCGCCGCTCACCAAGGAAAGCGCCAGCTGCGTCTCGGCATTGGTCAGTCCGAACATCCGTTGCAGCGTGTCGGGATTGGGCTGCTGCCGGCTGTCGCGATCGACCAGGACGACGATGCTCATTCCCTCCGAGGCGTTCTTGAGCTGCTCCTGCAGCACGACCGGCCGCCCGTATCGGCTCGGGATGACCACCCAGGACACGGAGTTCGGCGGGAACTTGACGGACAGGCTGGATGTCAGGCGCCGGAAGGCGGCGGATAGTCCCGCCAGCGTGTCGGTCTTCTCGCCTTGACGTTCGAGCGTCATCTGCGCGGCGGGATTCCCGTCGACGACCTTGCGTTGCGCGTCGAGAATGAGATAGCCGACGCCGATGCGTCCCAGGACGGCCAACGCCGCCTCGGTGCTGCGCGCCTCCGAGACATCGGACCCACCCTCCATGCAGGCGGATATGTCAAAGGAGAGGGCCGCATGCAGCAGCTCGTATTTGTTGCCATTGGCGCTGGAGACGATTTCATTGTGATTGAAGTTTATCAATTTCTCTGACTCCCAATGTACGCTTGTCTGCATGAAGCCCAAGAAGCAGCCCGACTAGTTCTTGTTGATGGGGTGATCGGCTGCTTTGCCTGCCTGGTATTGCAGAATGTCTTATAAATTCGGCGTCAATATAGATCGGTAAGTCTACGTATTGTATATTATGAGCCCCAGGGAATCCGATGTGCTGGGATCTTGCCTGCTGGTGCTCATATTTTCACTTCAGGGTGGGGTGGTTGCAATAGGGAGGAAGCACTACCTCGTCCTTGGAGGCGCAATCTGGACGAATTAGTTCAAAAGTTGTACTATTTTTCCATGTCATCGGCACATCGAGCGTTCCGTATCGTCGATCTGCGCGCCAAAACAACCAATGTTGCTTTGGTATCTCTGGCCTTTGTCTCCGCCCTTGTTGCCGAGTTAGTATCCCTCTTTACGGATGAGTTCGCCGTCGGCATCGGGCAAGTATTTATAATTTCAGCATTAATCTTCTTCCGAGGTCAGGTTCTGAGCCTGGCTGCGATGATTTTCAATGTCTTCCTTATAGTTTGGATGGCCTCTTACCATTTTCATGGTTCCGCCAATCCCCAGCTTGGCGGCGTCGCGTCGCTGTCCTCCGTCCAGCTTCTGATCTGCGGCGCCGGGATCGCCGTTCTGCTGCGGCAGCATCTGCCGCAGGCGCGCGCGCGGCAGGCGCTGGCCCCGGCCGCGGCGCCGCCGGCCGTCGCCGAGGCCGGCGGCGCCAGCCGGCAACGCTACGCCTTCGACCACGCCTCGGACGGCCTCGCCATCCTCGGCGCCGGGGGCGAGCTGCTCGAAACCAATCTTCGCCTGCGTGACATGGCCGGGCGGGACGAGACGGCCCGGCCGCCGGGCCACCTGGAGGAGCTGATCCTTGCGGAGGACAGGCTGGCCTGCCGCCGCAACCTCGAAAGGCTGGTCGCCGAGGGCGGGCCGGTCGAGTTCCAGGCGCGGCTGGATCGCCGGGATGGCGGTCGGATCTGGACGCGCATCATCCTGTCGCTCTGCCCGGCCGACGGCGACCTGCCGCGCACGATCCTGGCGGAGGTCCGCGACGTCACCGAACGGCAGCAGCGGCTGGGCGTCGAGAAGGCGTTCCTGGACCTCGCCCTGGCGGCCGGGCGCCTGGGAACCTGGCAGATCGACACGCGGCGGAAGCTGGTCCTCGGTTCCGACAAGTTCTGGAGCATTCTCGGCCTGCCGCCGGCCAGCACCCGTTCCCTCGACGCGCTGTCCGCCGTGGTGCATCCGGCGGATTGGAGCCGTTTCGTCGCCTATGGCGCCGGCGATGCGTCAGGGGATCGCCAGCTCGAATTCCGCGTCCGGAGGGCCGATGGCCATATCCGCTGGGTGGCGCTGCGCGCCTGCGAGCCATCGCCCGGCGGGGCGATGCGCACCGGCATCGCCAGCGATGTCACCTATCGGCGCGAGCGGATCCGGCTCCGGGCGGCGGCCAGGCGACGCAAGGGCGCGGTGCTCGAGCTTCGCCACCGCCTGTGCAACCTGTTCCCGGCGGTGATCGCGCTCGTGAAGCTGATGGAAGCCCCCGAGGACGACGTCCCCGGCTACAAGCAGTCGCTGATCGCTCGCATTCGGGCGCTCGAGGCGACGCATCAGCTTCTGTCCCGCCACGGGACCTGGGCGGCGCCGCTGCGGGACATCGTCGTTCAAGAACTGAAGCCGTATCAGCGGCTGAACAACTTCACGATCAGCGGACCTCCGATCAGCATGTCGGACGGTGCGGCGGAGGGCTTCGTCATGATCGTGCACGAGCTGGCCACCAATGCCGTGAAATACGGCGCGCTGGGCCATGCGAACGGTCATGTCGACGTGAAGTGGTGGTTCGATGAAAGCCCGGAATTCGCCGGCGACCTGCACTTCGAATGGGTCGAGACGGGACGTCGGCCGGGGATCGTCAACCGGAACCGCCGGGGCTTCGGCTCCAACATCCTCGGCATCCGCGGCACGCCGCTGGTCGGGCGCTCCGCCAGCATGGAACTGCTGAACGGGGGACTGCGCTATTCCCTGCATCTGTCGCGAAACGACGTGGCCTCTAGCCCGACTTTCGCGTCAGCAAGGTCTTCAGCATGACGGCGGCCTCGGTGCGATTGCGCACCCCGAGGCGGCGCATGACGGCGGCGGCGTGAATCTTGGTCGTCGCCTCGGCGATCTGCAGGTCGCGGGCGATCTCCTTGTTGGAATACCCCTCCGCCATCAGCCTCAGGACGTCGCGCTGCCGCTGGGTCAGGCCGTCGAGGCTGTCGAGGCCCATCGACCGGTCCAACCGGCGTCCATCGGATATTTCGGTCGGCTGCATCCTGTGCCGCTCCGACGCCTGGGAGAGCAGGGCGGGCACGTAGATGCGGCCGGCCAGCACGTCGATCACGGCGTGGGCGATCTCCTCGTCGGACTGTGACTTGGCGATGAAGCCGTGCAGGCCGGCGGACAGCGTCGCGATGATGGCCGCTTTCGATTCCGATCCCGATATGATGGCGAAGCGCGTGTCGGGGTAGATTGGCATCACGTCGATCAGCACCTCCGGCGTCAGCAGGCCGGGCATGTGCAGGTCGAGGATGGCGAGGTCGACCGGAGCCTTGTCTTCCAGCAGGAAGACCGCCGTATCGAAATTCGGCGCTTCAAAGATCTCGGCGTCCGGGATGGCGCTGGTCAGGGCACTTCGCAGGCCCCGCCGGTAGAGGCCGTGATCGTCGGCAACCACAATGCGGCACATCTTGACAGCCCCCTAGTTGGCCCTCGTCGCCCGCGCGCCGTGTTCTTCTTCCGTCTCCCCGGTTCCGGCCGGCGGCTGGATAGCCGAATGGCGGACCGATCCGAGGTCGCTTCCCGATGTTCGTGCTCTGCTGAGGCTGGCGATCAATCGACTGCTCCTGGGGCCGACTTGCGACGACAACGGGCTCTCGTCTTGGTGCCAGAAGGTACAGCAGAGTTAACGAGCCGTTACCATTCAAATGCACGAAGACAGTGCCGCAACCAGAACATACGCTCTGACCTGCCAGATCTGGAAGAAGCATCAGAGCCCGTCGGGGCAGTCGCTCCGAGATCCGCGGCCTCGGGCTTCCTCCCCTGTCGCCAATGGCGCTTCCCAAGGCAGAGGGCCGAGCGGTCCACCATGGAGGGACGAATGAAAGCAGTCATCCAGTGCGGCGGAATGGGAACAAGATTGCGGCCGTTCACATCGGTCCTGCCGAAGCCGCTCATGCCGATCGGGGCGCGCCCCGTGCTCGAACTGCTGCTGAAATGGCTTCGGCGCAACGGGATCCAGGACATCTACATCACGACCGGCTATCTCGGCCATCTCATCCGCAGCTTCTGCGGCAATGGCGAGCAGTGGAACCTGAACATCCACTACACGCAGGAGATGGAGCCTCTTGGCACGATCGGCCCGCTGTCGCTGATCCGCGACGAGCTGACGGAGCCCTTCCTGGTCCTGAACGGCGATGTGCTGACCGACCTCAATCTCAGTCGCTTCATCGCCATGCACCGCAAGCATGAGGGCCTGGTGACCATCGCGACGACGTTCCGAAACATCAAGATGGACTTCGGCGTCATCGATGAGGAAGACGACACGGTGCAGTTGTTCCGGGAAAAGCCGACCCTGTCGCATCTCGTCAGCATGGGCCTCTACTGCATGAGCCCGGAGGTGATGCGCTTCGTGCCTTCCGGCGTGCCGTTCGGCTTCGATGATCTCATGCTCCAGATGCTCCAGGACGGATGCAAGGTGCATGTCTACAAGCACAACGGATTGTGGCTCGACATCGGACGGGTCGACGATTTCCAGAGCGCGCAGACGATCGCCTGGGAGGAAACCTCCAGCTCGATCGAGGCCTCGGCCACCGCGGCCTGATCCCGACCTGAAACCTGCAGACGCGTCATAACGGCAACGGCCGAGGAAACGATCATGCTCATGGTCAGCGCACCCATTGTTGGGATTCCGGAGAAGGCGGCACTGTTCGAGGTGATCGACAGCGGGTGGCTGACGATGGGCGATCGGGTGCAGGAGTTCGAGGAGGCCTTCGCCAATCTGCACGGCGCCGAGGACAGCGTCGCCGTCAGCTCCTGCACCGCGGCGCTTCATTTGATCCTGCACGCGCTCGGCATCGGCCCCGGCGACGAGGTCCTGGTTCCCGCGCTGACCTTCGTCGCGACCGCCAACGCGGTTCTGTATGTCAACGCGACCCCCGTCTTCGTCGACATTGAATCGATGGACGTGCCGCTGATGTCGATCGCCGAGGCGGAGGCTCTCTGCACGCCGCGCACCAAGGCGGTGATCCTGGTCCATTTTGCCGGCTATCTGCCGGACCGCGAAGCCTGGCAGGCGTTTGCCGCGCGTCGCGGCCTGCTGCTGATCGAGGATGCCGCGCATGCGCCCGGGCTGAAGGAAGTCGGCACCTATGGCGTCGCGGCGGCGTTCAGCTTCTATGGCAACAAGAACATGACCACCGCCGAGGGCGGCGCCGTGATCGCCCGGGATCGCGCGCTGCGCGACCGGATCCGCCTGGCGCGCGGCCACGGGATGTCGAGCGGGACGCATCAGAGGCTGAATAGCCGCACGCCGACCTATGACGTAACGATGCTCGGCTTCAACTATCGCCTGGACGAGCTGCGGGCGGCCATCGGCATCGTCCAGCTGCGCGGGCTGCCGGGCTGGAACGAGATCCGGCAGATCCTCGTGATGCAGTACCGGCGCCTGATCGCGCAGCAATGTCCGGCGGTGGCCATTCCGTTCAGCGCCCCGCGCCTGTCGGCGTATCACATCATGCCGATCCTCCTGCCGGATGCGGCGCAGCGGCAGGACGTCATCGATCGATTGCGATCGCAAGGCATCCAGACCACGATCCACTATCCGCCCGTGCACAAGATGACGCTGTACAGGGAGCGATGCCCCGGCGTGCATCTGCCGAAGACCGAAGCCTTCGCCCAGCGCGAGCTCACCATTCCCCTGCATCCGGACATCACCACCAAGACGGTCGAGGGCGTCGTCGCGGCGCTGGCCGACGCCGTCGGGGTCTCGCAGATGGGGATGGCCAAGTGAGCGTCCGGCAGGCGGGTCTCGGGCTTCCGGCGGTCCCGGACGCCCCCCATGGCTGGGGGCGGCGCGCGCTCGACGTGGGGGGCGCCGCCACGGCGCTGACCCTGCTGGCCCCGTTGTTCGGCATCATCGCGCTGGCGCTGTATTTCGAGGGCGGACGGCCGATCCTGTTCGCGCAGACCCGGTTTGGCGCCGGCGGCCGCCCCTTCCGGATGTACAAGTTCCGAAAGTTCCATGTCAGCTGCGACTCCAGCGGCTGCCCGCTGACGGTTGTCGGCGACAGTCGGATGACGCCGGTGGGGCGCGTTCTCGCCGCGACGAAGCTGGATGAGCTGCCGCAGCTCTGGAATGTCCTTTGCGGCGACATGGCCATTGTTGGGCCGCGTCCGGAGAGCCTCGCCTTCGCCGATTGCTTTCGCGGCGGCTATGAGAACGTCCTTCGCTACAAGCCGGGGCTGCTCGGGCCCAGCCAGGTCTGCTTTCGCGACGAAGCGAGCCTCTATCCGTCGAGCGAGGAGCCGACTGCCTATTATCGGCGAGCGCTGTTCCCGGCGAAGGCCAGGCTCGACCTCGCCTATTTCCCGCATCGCACGATCGCCTCCGACGTCGCGTGGATCGCGCGCGGGGCGATCGCGATCCTGGGGTGGGTTCCCGCCCCGCCGAAACTGGATGCCCCGCGCCGCCATGGCTGAGGCCGGCGCCAGAGGACCGAACACTGGTTGTTGCCGCCACGGAGCACAAGACGATGAGATATCGGGGAAAGAAGGTCCTGGTTACCGGAGCCGACGGCTTCATCGGCTCCCATGTCGTGGAAGCGCTGGTCCGCGAGGGCGCCCAGGTGACGGCGCTGGCGCAGTACAACTCGTTCGACAGTCACGGCTGGCTCGATGACGTGCCGGATCCGGTCCGCAGGGAGCTGCATCTCATCCGTGGCGACGTTCGCGACGGTGCCTATGTCAATCGCATCCTGCGCGATCAGGCGGTGGTCTTCCATTTGGCGGCGCTGATCGCGATCCCCTATTCCTACACGGCCGCGCATTCCTACGTCGAAACCAACATCATCGGCACGCTCAACATTCTGGAGGCGGCGCGCCAATGGGAGCTGGAGCGGGTCATCCAGGCCTCGACCAGCGAGGTCTATGGCACCGCGCTCACCATGCCGATTCCGGAGAGCCACCCGCTTCAGGCGCAGTCGCCCTATTCGGCCTCCAAGATCGGCGCCGACATGATGGCCGAGTCCTATGCCCGCTGCTACGGCATCCCCGTCGCCATCCTGCGGCCCTTCAACAGCTTCGGCCCGCGGCAGAGCGAACGCGCCATCCTGCCGACGATCATCCGCCAGGCGCTGGATCCCGAATGCGAGGCGATCCTGGTCGGCGATACCAGCCCGGTGCGCGACCTGACCTTCGTGGAGGATACCGCCGCCGCCTTCCTCGCGGCGGGAGCGTCCGAGAGCATCGAGTTCGGACGCGCCTACAATGCTGGGAGCCAGAGAGCCGTGACCATCGCGGATCTCCTGGCGCTGGTCCTCGAGCTCAGCGGCTGCAAGAAGGCTGTGCAGCATGACAAGAGCCGCCTGCGGCCGGAGAATTCCGAGGTCCGCGCGCTCCTCGCCGATTCCTCGCTGTTCGAGCGCGAGACAGGCTGGTACGCCCGCACCAGCCTGCGCGATGGCGTCGAGAAGACGATCGCCTGGTGGCGCGATCGGCTCCAGAAGGGCCGCGTGCGGCGCGAGAAGGGCTACATGACGTGATGTTGCGTCGCGCTCGGATCGTGCCGGTCCTGGTCGGTGTCGCCATCCCCCTGGCGGCGCAGGCGATCGGCCTCGGCGCGGGCGCCTCGTCATCCAGCCAGGACGTGCCGGCGGCGATGGAGCTTCCCGCCTATCTGGCGGCAGCGCGGGATCCGGCCTCCGGAACCGAGTTCACGCGCATCACCCGGCCGGGGCCGCTTGGCGGCGGGATCGTGTGCCGGGAGGCCTATTGCAGCCATCGCTATTCGAGCTCCCAGGCCTGGAACGCGGATGCGAGTCTTCTCGTCCTCGCCAATGGCTGCAACGGCCTCTGCTTTCTGGACGGGCAGACCTACGAGCCCCTGTTTCGCCGCGCCCGGGCGACGGAATGCGAATGGCATCCGGTCGACCCCGACCTGATGATCTGCGTCGGCGGGCAATCGGTCTCCACCTGGGCGCCGCGCGCCAATCGGGAAGAGCCGCTGTTCTATTCGACCGACTATCTGAAGCTCCAGTTCGGCCCCTACAAGGGCAATCCGAGCCTGGACGGCCATCGCATCGCCGTGCGCGCGAAGCGCAAGGATGGCGCTCTGGTCGTCTTTGCCTTCGACCTCGCGACGCGGAAGAAGTTCCCCGACATCGACCTGTCCCAGCTGCCTGGCACCAACAATGCCTGCACGATCTCGCCGCTCGGCGGCAACATCCTGTGCCTGCAGAGCACGGAGGGCGGCATCGACCAGGCCTATGTCTTCACGGTCGACGGCGCCCTGACGCAGCGCTGGACCGAGCATCATCGGCCGGGGCATGGCGATTTGACCGTCGATAGCGATGGTAGCGAGGTCTATGTCGGCATCAGCAAGTCGGATCCCGACCAGTACCAGATCATCAAGCGGCGCCTGTCCGACGGGAGGGTGACGTCGCTGATGCCCTATGGCGAGGGGCAGCATGTGTCGCTGCGGGCGATCCGGCGTCCCGGCTGGATCATCGTCAGCTATGCCGGCGATCCGGCCGTCGTGTTCCGGCATCCCGGCTGGGCGCCATACGCCAGGGAGGTGATCGCGCTGCGGCTCGATGGCAGCGGCGAGGTGCGCCGCATTGCCCAGACCCATAACGTGCCGTTCGATTACTGGAGCGAGACGCATGCGTCGCCGTCTCCGGACGCGTCCCAGGTCATCTGGTCCAGCAACTGGGGCAATCCCGGCGGGCCGGTCCTGGAGTTCGTGTCGCGGCTCGAATGGCCGGCGGAAACGGGCGTCGGTCCCGTGGGAGAAGCTCGAAGATGACACGCGTCGGACTCGTCATGCTGGCCGCGCTCGCCGCTTCCGTGGCGTCGAACCTCGCCATCGCCGCGGATGTCGCCGCCGAATACCGGATCTCCCCCGGCGACACCGTACAGATCAACATCGCCACCGTCCCGGACGGGTCGCATCAGGCGACGGTGCAGCTCGACGGAACGGTCGCGCTTCCCCAGATCGGCATGATCCCCGTGGCCGGCCTGACCCTGGCCGAGCTGCAGTCGCGCCTGGAACGGACCCTGCCCGCGACCATCTTCCGAATCCGCCTCGCGGATGGACGGGAACAGGCCATCCTCCTCAAGCCCAGCGACGTGACGGCGGCGATCGTCGACTACCGTCCCATCTACATCAAGGGCGATGTGCTGACGCCCGGCCAGCAACCCTATCGCCCGCTGATGACGGTCCGGCAGGCCGTCGCCGTCGCCGGCGGCTACAGCCTGATGCGGTCGCGGATGACCCAGTCGGTGCAGGATCCGATCGACCTACAGGGTGCCTTCGATTCGCTCTGGACGGATTATGTGCGGGAATATTTCCGCAAGCAGCGCGTGGAGGCCGAACTGCAGGGCAAGCCGGGCTTCGACACGAGCGCCCCGGCCGGATGCACGCTGCCGCCCGACGTCGTCGCGGCGATCGCCCGGAACGAGACCGACCTCATGAACACGGCGCGCGACGACGCCGAGCGGGAGCGCGTCTATCTCGAACAGGCGCAGAAGGCCGCCGGCGACCAGATCGAGGTCCTGCTGAAGCGCGAGCGCGACGAGGCGGCATCCTTGAAGGCCGACGAGGACGAGGTGGCCAAGGTGAAGCAGGTCTACGAGGCCGGCAATCTCACCAACACCCGGATGGCCGACATGCGGCGGGCGCTCCTGCTGTCCTCGAGCCGCAGGCTGGAGACGACCGTCGAACTGATGCGGACCCGATACCAGCAGGGCGATTATGCGCGCCAGCTGGAGCGCAGCGTCAGCCAGAGGCGGACCACCCTGCTGCAGGACCTGGCCGAGGCCAATGTCCGGCTGGCGGATCTCGCCATCAAGCTGCGCGCGGCCAGCGAGAAGCTGCACCTTCTGGGCGGCAGCCGCCCGACGCCATCCCCGACCGGGGCCGCCGGGGTGAAGGTGAGCATCATCCGCCGCGAGGGCGGTTCATCCGTGACCCTCTCCGTCGACGAGGACGCCGAGGTGCGCCCAGGTGACGTGATCGAAGCGACGTTCGCCGACAGTCTCGGTTTGGGCGTCGCGGCGAAATAGCCGGTTCCGCCTGATGGCGGCCGTCGGAGATTGGGCGCGATCGCCCGAATGGCCGCGCGATATCGACTGGGTTCGGTTGCTTGCGGGGGGGGGGAGTCGCGCTTTTCGCGCGGCAGCCTGGCGATTCTTTCGGCCGGACATGTGTGACGCGCTCCGGGGCGGCGTTCGCCGCCAAGGCCACCATCCACCTGTGATCCTGCCGCTGCGGCCATTGCATGTTCGTCAGAGCCGGGAAATCAGCCGGGCAGGCCTGGCCGCATAGCAAGTAAACATTGATGATAAGAGAATAATATGCAAAATATATCCGTTCAATACGGGGAGATCGTATGTCGGATTCGAAAAAAAGAAGCATAAACCTGCGCAGCGGCGTCAAGATTTATGACAATGATTGGTACATAAAGCAAGGCATGGAGCCAGATCAACTGGCGGACATGCTCGCCAGCTGGAATATAACTTACGTCATTGCACAAAGCCGATACCTACCGATGCAGGACTCCGCGGTTCCGAGCCGGGTGACGCCGGCGGATGTCGCCCGTTATGCGACGCTCGACGACGTGGCCGTCCGCAAGGCGCTGGCGGCGCGCGGGATCGGCTATTTCTCCTGTCTCAACATCTGCTTCGACCCGGACTACATCGCCGCCCATCCCGAGCAGCTGCCGATCGACCAGTTCGGCAAGGTCGAGGAGAAGCAGGACTGGTACATCGGCGTGCCGCCGGATCGCGAGGCCAATCTCGCCCACAAGATCGACCTGCTGGAAAAGGGCGTCGCGGCGCTGACGCCCGACGTCGTGCATCTCGGCTTCATCCGCTGGCCCGGCTTCTGGGAAACCTGGCTGCCGGGCGACCGGCGCGCCGACAAGCCGGAATATTGCTATGCGCCGCAGACGCTCGACCGCTTCGCCAAGGCGACCGGCCTGACGCTCGACACCTCCGACCCGGTCGCGGCGGCGGCGACGATCGCGAGGCACCATCGCGAGGAATGGACGGCGTACAAATGCGCGACGACGGTCGGCGCCATCCGCCGCATCCGCGATGCGGTCCGCGCGGTCAAGGGCGACGTCGAGATCTCGATCAACACGCTGCCGTTCTTCGCCGATGATTTCGACCATTGCGTCACCGACGTGTTCGGCCAGGACCCGCGCCTGTTGGCCGAGGTCGTCGATATCTTCGAGGTCATGGCCTACCACCAGATCATGGGCCGCGAGGCGGAATGGCCGGCCAATGTCGCGACCGACATCCGCGCCCGTAGCGGCGCGGCGGCGATCTGCACCGTGCAGGCCAAGGCGCTCTATCTGGAAGGCATGCATGCGGGCCGGGGCCGCTCGCCGGTGATCGAGGCGGCGGAGTTCGGTCGCATGATCGACGCGGTGGCGAAGAGCCCGGTCGAGGGGCTCTGCGTCTTCACGCTGAACGACCTGATCTCGATGAAGGGAACGTCCGAAGGCGACGGGATCCTCGATCGCCTGAGCCATTTCCGGCGCTGAGGCTTGCGAAAAGGCCCCGAAGCGCAGGCTTCGGGGCTTTCTTGCTTTCGGGATCATGTCGGAAAGCTCCCCGAGGGCGCGAGATCAGGCCGCCGGCGCGCCCTGGCTGATCGCGGCGAGCAGGCTCGCGCGGTCGAGGCCTTCGCGCGGCAGCACTTCCTTGATCCGGCCGCCGACCATGACGGCGACGCGGTGGCTGAGCGCGAGGATCTCGTCGAGATCGTCGGAGATCAGCAGGATCGCCGCACCCTCGGCGGCGCTCAGCTCCACCAGCTTGTGCAGCTCGCCCTTGGCGCCGACATCGACGCCGGCGGTCGGCTGGTCGAGGATCATCGCCTTCGGACGCGCCGCGACCGCGCGGGCGACCAGAACCTTCTGGGCGTTGCCGCCGGAAAGCGTGCCGACGGCGCGCTTGCGGTCGGGCGGGCGGATGCCGAATTTCGCGATCAGGCTCTCGACCAGCGCGCGCTTCTCGCGGGCGCGGATGATGCCGAAGCGGGAGAGGCGAGGGGCAAGCGCCGTCGCCGCCATGTTTTCCTCGATATCCGAAGCGAGCGCCAGGCCGCTGACCTTGCGATCCTCCGGCACCATGACGAGCCCCGCGTCGGCCGAGCGCTGCGGGGTCCGGCGCGCAAGGTCGCGTCCGGCGAGGCGGACCCGGCCGGCGGCGGCGACGTCGCCGATGATGGCGCGCGCCAGGCGGGTCCGGCCCGAGCCGATCAGGCCGGCGATGCCGATGATCTCGCCGGCGCCAATCGCGAGATCGACGGGCGGGCGGCCGGCGACCGCGAGGCCTTCGATCTCGAGCAGGGGCGCGCCCGTCTTGCCGCGCGGCGGCGAGGTCGACGCGATGGTGGCAATCTCGTCGTGGCCGACGAGCAGGCGGGCGAGGTCCTGCACCGAATAGGCTGAGGCCGCTCCGGTCTCGACGATCCGGCCGTCGCGCATGACGGTGACGACGTCGCAGACCTCGCGGATCTCCTCGAGGAAATGGCTGATATAGATGATGCCGACGCCGCGGTTCCTAGCCATGTTGCGCATGACGTCGAACAGGTGCTGGCGCTCGGCCGGCGCCAGGCGGGCCGTCGGCTCGTCCATGACGAGGATGCGGGCGTTCTGCGAGCAGGCGCGCACGATCTCGGTCAGCTGCTGCTCGGCGACGCCGAGCTGACGGACCGGCGTATCCATCGGCAGGCGGATGCCGACCGCCTCGGCTTCTTCGGCCGAGCGTCTGCGCAGCGCCGAATGCGAGATCAGGCCGGGCAGGGCGCCGCGCGGGTCGCGGCCGAGGCCGATATTGTCGGCGACGGAAAGGTCCGGGATCAGCGAGAAATCCTGGTAGATCATCGCGACGCCCTTTTCGAGCGCCTGCTTCGGCGTGTGAAGCGCGACTTCCTCGCCGTCGAGGAGGATCTTGCCGGAATAATCGGCGAAATTGCCGCCGAGCGTCTTCATCAGGGTACTCTTGCCGGCCCCGTTGTGGCCGACAAGAGCATGGATCTGGCCCCGCGCGAGCTGGAAGTTCACGCCGTGCAGGACCGGTCCGGCTGCAAAGCTTTTCCGGATCTGCTGCATGTCCAGTAGCATCGTGCGGGTCCCTTCAGACATGGTGATCAGCCGCCCCAGGCCGCCGGATGCTGCTCGACATTTTCCTTCGTGATGATCGGCAGGTCGAGATAGTGGTTCGGCGAGGGCACTTCGGAAGCCTTGCCGGCGAGGTACTTGACGGCATCCTCGATGGCGAACTTGCCCTGCGGCGCCGGATCCTGGTTCACCGTGCCGAGGACAGTGCCCTTGATGATCGCGTTGCGGACGTCAGCCGGGTAGTCGCCCATGATGAACTTGACGTCGGTGCGGCCGTTTTCGGCGGCGAACTGCGCGCCGTTGACGCCTTCCGGACCCTGGTCGACGATCGCGTCGAGCTCGCCCTTCGGGTACTTGCTCAGGAAGTCCTGGGTGATGGCGAGCGCCTTCGAATTGTCCCAGTCGGCGGCCTGCTTCTCGATGATCTCGATGCCGGGATGCTTCTTCAGCGTGTCCATCAGGCCGGCCTCGCGGGCGAGCTGGGCCGAGGTGCCGAGCTTGCCGAGGATGTAGGCGACCTTGGCCTTCTCGCCGACGGCCTGGGCGAGCAGTTCGCCCTGGCGCTGGCCGAAGACGAAGTCGTCGACGCCGACATAGGTGACGAGCTTGGCGCCGGTCGTGGTGTCGGCCGTGGTGTTGACGGCCATGACCGGGATCTCGGCGGCGGTCGCCTGGCGGATCACCGGCACGATGCCCTGCGGATCGCTCGGGGCGATCAGGATCATGTCGACGTCCTGGGCGATGAACTGCTGCACGACCGAGATCTGGGTCGCGAGGTCGCCATTGCCGCTCTGGATGTTGAGCTCGACGCCGAGATCCTTGGCGGTCTGCTCGGCCGTCTTGATCAGGTTCGAATAGAACGGAACCGAGGTGTTCCAGATCATGAAGCCGATGCGGGGCGCGTCGGCGGCCTGCGCGGCCGTGCCGCCGAAGGCGAGCATGGTCGCGCCGGCAAGGCCGAGCATGAGGCGTCTGGTGATGGAAGTCGTCATGTCATTCTCCTCCTCTTGAAGTCCTGGGTCAGCGCCGCTCGAGCCGGCGGCGCTGGTAGCTGTCGATGCCCACGGCGACGAGGATGACCGCGCCGGTGACGGCGGGCTGCCAGAAGGGTGAGACACCGAGCAGATTGAGGGCGTTGGCGATGATGCCGAGCAGCAGCGTGCCGAGGACGGCGCCGCCGACCTTGCCGACGCCGCCGCTGAGCGGCACGCCGCCGACGACCACGGCGGCGATCGCCGTCAGCGGCCAGTCGGCCGCGCTGGCGGGCTGGCCGATATTGGTCTGGCCGAGCAGCACCACGCCGGCGATGCCGGCGAACAGGCCGCCAAGGCCGTAGGTCAGGATGGTGACGCGGTCGACATTGATGCCGGCGAGGCGGGCGGCGAGCTTGTTGCCGCCGACGATGTAGACGTGGTGGCCGAAGGTGGTGAAGCGCAGGATCGCCCAGGTCAGGATGGCGACGGCGGCGAAGATGATCGTCGGCACCGGGATCGGGCCGATGCGGCCGAGGCCGAGCCAAGTGAAGGATTCCGGCACGCCATAGACCGGCTGCGCCGCCGTGCCGACGAACATGATGCCGGTGACCAGCACCTGCGTCGCCAGCGTGGTGACGAACGGGTTGATGCCGATCTTGGCGATGAAGAAGCCGTTGACGATGCCGACGCCGAGGCCGAGCAGGAGTGCGGCGATGATGCCGAACGGCATCGAGACATGGACGATCAGCGCCGCGGCGACGACCGAGGAGGCCGCGCCGACCGCGCCGACCGAAAGGTCGAAGCCGCCGAGGATGATCATCAGCAGCATGCCGCAGGCGACGATGCCGATGATCGAATTGCGCTGCAGCACGTTGGCGAAGTTCGCCCAGGTGGCGAAATGCGGCACGGTCAGGCAGAACACGACGACCAGCACGACGAAGATGGCGAGCAGGGCGTAGTTCGACCAGGCCACGCCGGCCGGCAGGGCGAACCGGCCGCGACCGGAATCGGCACGGGTTGAGGTCATGGGGCGGCTCCTTCGGTCGAAACGCCGGATTTCGCGGCAAGGGCTGGCCGGGCGTGCAGCTCGGCGCGCGCCCGTTCATGGGCAAGCAGCAGGGTCCCGAACAATTCCGCCCGGTCGCCAAGCGCGCCGGGGCGGATGTCGACATGCTCGACGGCGCGCGAGATGGCGGTGCGGCGCATCGCTTCCTTCATCGCGTTGAGCAGGACGGGGCCGGCGCGGGTCAGCTCGCCGCCGACGAGGATCAGGTCGGGGTTGAAATAATTGCAGAGCGCGCCGAGCGCGCGGCCGGCCATCGCGCCCGCATCTGCGACGACGCGAGCTGGGCCCGGGCTGCCCTCGGCGGCGAGGCGGAGCATCTCGGCCGGGGCGATGTCGCGATGGGTCGGCTCGAGCGAGCGGCTCAACGCATTGACGGAAATCTGGGCTTCGAGGCAGCCGCGGCTGCCGCAATGGCAGAGCGGGCCGTTCTCGTCGGTGACGACATGGGCGAGCTGGCCGGCCATGCCATAGGCGCCGCGGAAGATCTCGCCCTCGATCGAGATGCCGAGGCCGACGCCGACCGACAGCAAAACATAGAGCATCATCTTCGAGCCGACGGCGCCGCCGAGGCGGCTTTCCGCCAGCGCGCCGAGATTGGCGTCGTTGTCCATGTAGACGGGCAGGTCGAGCTTCTGCGACAGGCGGCGCGGGATGTCGGCGCCGACCCAGCTCGCCAGGATCGAGCCCGGATGCAGCATGCCGGTCGCCGTCTCGACCGGGCCGGGCACGCCGATGCCGACCGCCTTGACCAGACGCCGGTTGATGTCGTTGCGGCTGATCAGCAATTCGACATGCTCGACCGCGAGCGCCAGCGCCGCCTCGGCAGAAATGTCGGTGTCGAAGGCGCAGTCGAGTTCGTCGATCAGACGATAGTTCAGGTCGGAGATCGCCGCCTTGAAGCTCAGCCGGCCGAAATCAATGCCGATCAGATAGGCGTGCCGCTCCTTGAGCGCGACCAGCTCGCCGGGCCGTCCGGCCGCCTTGCGCGAGGTCGGGACGGGATCGTCGACGGTCTCGGCGACGCCTTCCTCGATCAGCTCGGCGATCGCGCTCGACGCGGTGGAGGGCGAAACGGACAGCAGGCGCGCGATCTCGGCGCGCGATCGGGGTGCGTCCTCGAGCGCGGCCAGAACCGCCGCGCGAAGCCGATGCTGTGAGCGAGCCTTGACCATTCGTCCTCCCTGAAAATGGCAGTGGCATAACCACGATAGTTTTGTCAATATCGGTCAAATCAACAATGTAATTCGTCCAAAATCGAAGAAATTGGCATCCGATGTCCAGCTATCGAATTTCCGCGGGTAAGGTCCTGCTCGGCGACGCGCTCGAGCCTTGTCAGGACGGTGCAATTCTCGTCCGTGACGGCCGCATCGCCGCGGCTGGCCCGGATGCCTCGGTGCCAAGGCCGGACGATTCAATCGCGATCGATCTCGGCGCGGCGACGCTGCTGCCCGGCCTGATCGACGCGCACATGCACACGTTCGGCATGCCGAGCACCGGGCTGGCGGCGCTCAACACCGAGCGCGAGCCCTATCGCGCGCTGCGGGCGGCGGGCGAATTGCGCGAGCTGCTGCAGGCCGGCTTCACCTCGGCGCGCTGCCTCGGTTCCTCGGTCGGGCCGGATCTCCGCCGGGCGATCGAGGAGGGTCATGTCGAGGGGCCGAGGCTGGTCGTCGCCGGTGAGTTCATCTCGTCGACCGGCGGCACCTGGGACGCGCCGCCGCTGCCCTCTTCCTGGGGCCGCGCCACGACGGCCGTCGCCGACGGCGTCGATGAAATCGTCCGCGCCGTGCGCGAGCGGGCCCGCGCCGGCGCCGATTTCGTCAAGCTCGGCCTGTCGAAGGGCGGCACCAGGGATCGCTACCACGCCTGGGGCGACGATCCCTACGGCCAGGTCACGACCTACAGCGTCGCGGAAGTGCGCGCCGCGGTCGACGAGGCGCATCGCAACCGCATGCTGGTCAGCGCGCATGCGATCGGCACGGCGGCCGTCAATCTCGCCCTCGACGGGGGCGTCGACATCATCGAGCACGGCTATGCGATCGACGACGCCACCCGCGCCCGTCTGGTCGATGCGGACAAGATCGTCGTCACCACGATCTCGCAGCTCCATTTCCACCGCGCCGCCTATGACACATTCGGCTATCCGCAGTGGGAGCGCGACGTCTATGAGCGCCACTGGCAGGCGATGCGTCGCGATTTCGAGCTGGGTCTTGAGGCGGGGATCCGCTTCGCGCTCGGTACCGACCTGATCGGCAAGCCGACCCATCCGCTCGCCCGCGCCGTGAAGGAGTTCGAGCTCGCCGTCGAATGGGGCATGGCGCCGGAGGCGGCGCTGCGGGCCGGCACGATCGTCGGCGCGCGCGCCCTCGGTATTTCGGATGAGACCGGCAGCCTCGTCGCCGGCAAGGCCGCCGACCTGGTCGCGGTCGCCGGCGGTCTTGCGAACCTTGCCGATCTGGCCGCGCCCATTTTCGTGATGAAGCGGGGCTTGCGGGTCGGAGATCGTGCGGGGCGTCCCGTCTGCCCGAACTGAAGCCGGCGCGATACGCGCAGAGGGGGGTAACCCCTCTGCGCGATCACTTGATTACGCGGCCGAGATCTTGACCGCGTCGGTCGAGAGGGCGCCTTCGCGGACGGTGAGGCCGATGCCACCGTCCCGGAACGCCTCGGCGCTGTCGTCCGTCGCCTGGATGGCGACGCCGCCGACGGTGGCCGAGATCGTCGAGCCGACGACCTTGGCGCGGACGGGAATCGCCTTCTCCAGCACGAAGTCGAACGGCTTCGACGCCAGCACCACTTCCTTGTCGTCGCGGACGCGCACGATCTGCAGCTCGCCGCCCTTGGTGATGCGCAGGTCGTAGTAGCGCCGCAGGCCCTGGACGCGCAGCGCCACGCCGCCATGCACGGCGAGATGGATCATGATGTCCGCGTCGAGCGCGTAGTCGGTCCATTCGCGCGTGCCGTGCGAGACGACGCCGTCACCGAGCGACTGCGAGATGCGGAAGCTCGGCGGGAAGCGCTTCGAGAAGAAGCTGACGCCGTTGACCCAGGCCATGCGCCAGAAATCGCCGTCGCCGGTCGGACGCTTCAGCGTCACTTCCGGCGCGCCGTCCCAGCGCAGATAGTCGACCAGGATCTTGCCGTCGGCGCGCGGACCGGCGGCGGTCAGCACGACGCCGATCTCGGCGATCGGCTGGCCGTCGAGCTCCGGCAGCGTCCAGCGGAGCACGGTGTCGGCGCCCGGTGCGAGCGTCACCGCCTCGCCGTCGACATCGCGCAGCTTGTCGGCGCCGTCATAGACGCGCAGACGCAGGCGAGCCTCGACCGCGCCCTTGTTGGCGGCCGGCGCCACGAGGCGTGCCGTCACCACCTGGCCCGGATAGACCAGCGGCGTCGCCATCAGGTCGTAGGTGCGCATGTTGAGCAGCTCGGGCGGCGAGAAGGTCGGGCTGATCGCCGCCGCTTCCTGGCCGGGGCCGAGCGCCTCGTAGCCGATCGTCAGCGCGCGCGACGGGCCGAACTCCTCGTTGCCGACGCGCAGATACGCGTTCTCGGTGAAGCCGCCCTGCGGGCGGAAGCCCTGCTGGCTGCCCGGCAGCGAGAAGTGGAACTGCGCCCCGTCCTTCGGCTTGCCGAGCTTGCCCTCGCCGGCGAGCTGACGGCCGAGATTGGCGAGGTAATAGGAAACGCGGACGGCATCGTTGATCGAATTGCCGCCATCGGCGGACGAGATCAGCAGCCGGTCGGCGATCGGGCCGCGCCAGTCGGGGCCTGCCTCGATGCCGTCGAGGCCGAGCATGATGCCCATCAGGCAGCCGACATTGCCGGCGTTGCAGTCGGTGTCCCAGCCCGAGGTGTTGACGATCATCTGCGCCTTCTGGAAATCGTCCGGCGCGTAGAGCACCGACATGATCATCAGCGCGTGGTTCGGCACGACGTGGCAGTTGCCGGGATATTTGTCGTAGCCGTAATGGTCCTGGATCAGCTGGCGGGCGACGCGCCAGTCGGCGTTCTCCTTGTGCCAGCGGCGGACGTCGGCGATCAGCTTGGCGATCAGGCTGTCGGCCGGGATGACCGAGAGGCCGACGTCGAGCAGGTGGTCGATGTCGCGGCTCTTGAAGGCTTCCGCCTCCATCGCCGCCCAGAGCATGGCCGCATAGACGGATTCGCCGTCATGGCTGACCTTGCCGGCCTGCTCGGCGAGCTTTGCCGCCAGCTTCGGCTGGTTCGGCGCGACGAGCGCCCAGCCGTCGATGAAGATCTGCGCGCCGATCTGCTCGGCGACCGGCTGGCCATTGACTTCCATCGAGCCGGAAGCGGGCGCGGGGATGCCCTTCTTCAGGTTGATCCAGGCGGTGTGCTCGGTCGAGTTGCCGACGCCGCCCCACCACAGGATCGAACGCTCCTCGACGATGTAGTTGAGCCAGGCCTTGCCGATGTCCTCGGCCTTGAGGTCCGGCGAAATGCCGTAGTCCTCGAGCGCGCGGACGAAGGTGAAGGTGCCGGCGACGTCGTCGTCGGTGACGACGAGCGGCTGGTCGAGGCGATCATGGACGTAATAGTCGATCGGCCCGAGCTCCTGCATGATGCGCTGGTAGGTCCAGCCCTCGAAGGGGCGGCCGAGATAGACGCCGATCAGCTTGCCGAGAACGCCGGCGTAGACGCGCTCGAGATAGTCGTTCGGTAGGGTCAAGGTTGCCTCCATGAAGAACTTGTTCTCAGCCCTTCACCGAGCCGCCGGCCATGCCTTCGATGAAGCGGCGCTGCAGCAGGACGAAGAGGATGACGACGGGAAGGACGATGATGAGGGCGGCGGCCATGATCTCACCCCAGTCGGAGCTGTACTGGCCGCTCAAGAGGAAGAAGGAGACGATGGCCGTCATGTTGTCGGCGCCCTGCAGGAAGGTCGTGGCGATCAGGAACTCGTTCCAGGAATAGAGCCCGATGATCAGCGCCACGGTCAGGATGCCCGGCGAGACGATCGGCAGCATCACGCGGGTGAAGATCTGCCAGTGATTGGCGCCGTCGATCTGCGCCGCCTCTTCCAGCTCGCGCGGGATGGCGAGGAAATAGGTCCGCAGCAGCATCACGGCGAAGGGCGAGAAGATCGCCGTGTAGATCAGCGCGACGGCGAAGGGGTTGTTGATCAGCCCGAGCTTGGCGAAGCCGAAATAGAGCGGGAACAGGAAGAGCTGGATCGGCGCCGTCGTGGTGCCGAGCAGGTAGAAGGTGACGATCTTCCAGCTCTCGATCTTGCGCCGGGCCAGGACATAGGCCGTCAGCGACGCGGTCGAGCAGACCAGCACGATGGTCGTCGCCGTCAGGATGGCCGAGTTCAGCATCGTGGTGGAGAAGCGGGCGTCCTCCCAGGCGCGGGTGAAATTGTCCCAGCGGAACGTCTCCGGCCATGCGAGCGGGTTCTGCACGATCTGCGTCGCCGGCTTCATCGAATTCAGTACCAGCAGCGCGATCGGGAACAGCGTGATAACAAGCGCGATGCCAAGCACGCCATAGGTGAGCAGGAGCGTCGTCCGGCTCTCGATGAGTGTCACTTCGCGCTTCACGACTGGAACTCCTTGGCCTGCGCCCGGATGTAGAAGGCGGTCGCCGCCAGGCCGAACAGGCTGATGACGACGGCGACGGCCGCGGCCTTGCCGACGGCGAGGTCGTAGAAGGCGCTGCGATAGGCGAGGGTGGAGAGCACCTCGCTGGAGAAGGCGGGGCCGCCCTGGGTCAGGATGTAGACGAAGTCGAAGACGAGGAACGACCAGATCACGGTCATGATCATCATCAGCGTGATGGTCGGCCGGATCGCCGGAATCAGCACGTAGCGCAGCGTGTTCCAGAAGCTGACGCCCTCGAGGCGGGCGAATTCGATCTGTTCCTGCGGCACCTGGCGGAGGGCTGCGAAGAAGATCACGCAGAGAAAGCCCCACCAGTGCCAGAGGTCGACGGTGGCGATGCCGAGCAGCGCCGTCGAGGGCTGCGTCAGCGGGTCGATCGTCGGGAAGCCCATGCGCTGGAGCATGCCGTTCACGCCCGAGACCGGGCTGTAGATCATGCCCTGCCAGACGCGCGCCAGGATGGCGGTCGCGATGATCATCGGCAGGAAATAGATGACCTGGAAGAACATGCTGCCGCGCCGCGCGATGAGCAGCAGCGTCGCCGCCAGCAATCCCATGAAGATCGGGATGGTCAGGAAGATGCCGGTCCAGATCAGGTTGTTGGTGAGGGCCGTCCAGAAGATGCGGTCGTTCCAGAGCGCCTGGAAGTTCTGCAGTCCGACGAAGACGGGCATCGTGATGCCGTCCCAGCGGAAGAAGGCCAGTGCAACGGTCAGGACAGCCGGAATGAAGATGATGACGACATTGATGAGCAATGTCGGGACGAGATAGAGCCGATGCATGCTGGGGTCTCCGCGGGAAGGAGCAGCGGCGCCTTGGGCCGCCGCTGCTCCGTCTTGCGTGGGGTTACCGGGCGGGGATGGCGGGCACCTTGCCGTCAGCCTTTTCCTGCAGGAACGTCGCGTTCAGCTGCTCCAGGAACTGCGCGGTGGTGCTGCGGCCGAGCCAGACTTCCTCGATGCCGCTGACCAGGTAGGAATTGGTCGCCGGCGGCAGGAAGGTCCAGGTGGTGTAGCCGTACTGGTTGTCGCCGACAGCCTCGGCGAGCGTCTTCATCGCCTCGGTGTAGAGCGGCAGCCCGTTGTCGACCTGCACCTTGGAGAGGTCCGCCAGCGGCGTGTTCCATTCGCCCGGCCAGACCGAGTTCATGGCGCTATAGGCCTTGTCGGAGAAGATGTAGTCGATCGCCGCGGCGGCGCCGTCGGCGTTCTTGGAGGTGGCCGCGATCGAGAAGGTCGAGCCGACGCCAAGCGGATAGACCGGGCCCTTGATGCCTTCGGCGCTCGGGAAACCGACGAAGCCGGCCTCGGCGTTGTTGGGCGGGAAGTAGTTGTTGACGCGCTGGAACTGCCAGGTTCCGGACGGCATCATGCCGGCCTGGCCGGTCGCCATCTGGGCGAAGGCCTGCTCGTCGCTGAGCGAGAAGTAGTTGGGGCCGAAATAGCCCTTCTGCCACCAGCTGTTCAGCGTGTCGATCGCCTTGACGAAGGGCTCGGCGGTCCAGGGGATCTCGCCCTTCAGCGCCTTGTAGACGTTTTCCGGGCCGGCGATCGCGTTGAGCGCGATCGAGACATAGTGCTCGTTGGCCGGGCGCCAGTTGGCGTTGCCCGAGGCGAACGGCACGATCTTCTCGGCCAGCATCGCGTCGGCCAGCGCCTCGACCTCGGCGATCGTCGTCGGGGCCTTCCAGCCATGCTTCTCGAACAGGGTCTTGTTGTAGAAGAGGCCGAGCGTCTCGTAGGTCTTCGGCAGCGCGTAGAGCTTGCCGTCATACTTGCCCATCTCGAGGAAGACCGGGAGGATCCGGTCGGCCCAGCCGAAGCGGGTCACATAGTCGTCGAGCGCCAGCAACTGGCCGGCGCGCGCCATCGGCGCGACATAGGTCGGGCCGGCGGTATAGACGATGTCGGGGCCGTTGCCGGACAAGAGCGCCACGCGCATCTGCTTGTCGAGCTCGGTGCCGCGATAATCGATGGTCAGGTTGAAGTCCGGATTGGCGGCGTTGAACGGCTCGATGATGCCGGACTTGATGTAGCCTTGCTGCTTCGGATCGGCGCTCTCATACCACCAGGTGATGGTCTTGCCGGCCGCGAGCGCGTGGCCGATCAGCGCGGTGCTGGCCAGAAGCCCGAGGGACCCGGCGATGAATGTGCGTCTCTTCATGGTTTCCTCCTGAGATCTATGGACGTCTAGACCGTGCCGCGCTCGATCAGCTGGAACGGCATTTCCTCGGTGGTGCCTGCGCCCGAGCGGGATCCGCTCAGGCGGTCGATCAGGATTTCGGCGGCCTTCTCCCCCATCCGGTCCTGAAACTGCGCGACCGTGCTGAGCGGCGGCGTGACGAGCCGCGCGGCCGAGATGTCGTCGAAGCCGAAGACGGCGATCTGGCCGGGGATGTCGATGCCGCGCTCGCGCAGCGCCTGCATGACGCCGATCGCCATCAGGTCGTTGGCGGCGAAGATCGCCGTCGGCTCGTAGCCGGTGGCGAGGATCGTCTCGGCGGCGCGAAAGCCGCCGGCCTCGCTGAAGGCGCTCTCGACCACGACGAGCGGCTCGATGCCGGCGTGGCCGAGCGCCTCGCGATAGCCCTCGACGCGGACGCCCTGCGGACCGCCGCTGCCGGCCACCATGGCGATGCGGCGATGCCCCTTGGCGATCAGGTGCTCGGTGACGGCGATCGCCGCGGCTCGGCTATCGACGAAGATGTCGTCGATCGCCAGCTCGCCGCCCCGCTTCTTGGCGGATTCGATCCGAACCACCGGGACGCCCGCATTGAGCAGCGGCACGAAGTCCTGCACGCGCACGGTGAAGAACACGCCGACGACGCCGTCGACGCGCCCCTGCCGTGCCCAGTCGAGGAAGTGTCGCTCGCGCGCCGGGATGCCGTCGGTATTGACGGCGATGACGTCGTAGTCGCGCTCCTGGGCGATCTTCTGAACGCCGCGGATCAGGCCCGGATAGAACGGGTTGGTGATGTCGGGAACGATGCAGGCGATCGTCATCGTCCGCCGCGTCTTCAGCGCCTGGGCGAAGCGGTTCGGCACATAGCCGAGTTCCTCGGCGACGGCGCGGATGCGCTGCACGGTCTCGGCGGAGACGGACGCCGTGCTGGCGCCACCCAGCACCATCGATACCGTCGCCTGCGAGACGCCAGCGCGGATGGCAACATCCTTTTGGGTCGGTCTGCTCGACACGCGTCGTTTCCTTATACGTATTATTTATACGTATAAGTGGCTCGCTTTCGGAGTCAAATGGATTCCGCGCCACCCATTCGGCGTCGAGAGAGGACGGAGTCGGTGTTCCGGGGGCGTCAGGAGGGGGGCGGGCCGGTGTCTGCCGCAGGGGGCAGCCGCGAGGCCGGCTGGGCGCGAATAGGGTCCGCTGCTCGCTGTCCCTACGGGCCGGCGCGAAGGCCCAGGCGGAGATCGGTTGGCAATCCGGGGGGGCGACCTGTCCGGTGCCTCTTGGCCGCACGCGGAGCCAGCGCGGAGGAGGGCGGCTAGCGCCTCTGCCGGGAAACGCCGGGCGGGCGGAGGGAGGCCCTCGCGGCTTCAAACGAAACCGCCGGCAGGAGGTCCTGCCAGCGGTGATGCTCGGTCGACTAGGTCTCGTTGCCACCACTGCCGGGGGCGGCCGCAATGGCCTGCACCAGCGCGCGCTTCTCGAGCGCCGGCTTCTCGTAAGTCTTCTTCATTCTCAGCCCTCCTTACTCTAGGGATTCCAGTCTGCCATTGCGGCGGCGGGGCGTCGAGTGGGTTCCGGGGCGTGGACGGATTCTGCCGTGCCCGGGTCGCTGGCGCTGTTCGCCCGCGCGCTATGGCGGTCTTGTTCCGGGCGGCGATGAGGATGGGTTGCCTCTGCGTGGGCGACTGCCGCGACGATCGCGGTAGGACGGGCTGGACAGCGCTGTTTAATTGCGACAGGATCGTACACGATTTTCGGAAGATTGCGCATTACGGACCCGCGATCCGGTCTCGATGGGCATGAGGACGGATGGTGTGGCGGGCGCGATGAACATCGTTTCGACCCTCGACATAGCGGAACTGGAGGCGCCTCATCGCGGCGGGCCCGTCTATGAGGCGATCCGCGAGGACATCATCTCCGGCCGGCTTCCGGCCAATGCCCGCCTCGTCGTCGCCGAACTCGCCGAACGGCACGGTACCTCGACCAATCCGATCCGCGAGGCGCTGCAGCAACTGCGCGGCGAGGGCTTCGTCGTCATGGCGCCGAACCGCGGCGCCCGCGTCCGGCCGATCGACGAGGAGTTCATCCGCGACATCTACGAGATCGAGGTGCTGATCGAGCCGGCGCTGACGCGCTGGTTCGTCGGCATCGCCAGCGGTGTCGACATCGCGGCGCTGGAGGCGCTGCATGCCGAGATGCAGCGCATCAACTACACCGATCTGGCGCGGCATGGCCTGCTCGATACGCAGTTCCACCACACCATGTACGCGCGCCACTACAACCGCCACGCGGTCGATCTTTGGTGGAAGCATCGCGAGATCCTGCGCGCCATCAGCCGCCGCCTGCCGATCTCGGTCGGGCGGCAGGCCGCCGTGATGCGCGAACACCAGGAAGCGCTCGACGCGATCAAGGCTCAGGATGCCGACAGGGCCGCGGCGACGATCGCCCGCCATGTCGAGGGCTCGGGCCGCCACATCATCGAACAGATGCGCGCGATGCGCCGCAACAACGATCCGAACAAGGTGGCCTAACCACCGTCGGCGGTACAAGGGGAGGAACCATGACGATCGCGACTCAGACGGATTCCTGACCGGTGCGGCTGTCGCGGCGCGGTTCCGGCCCCTCCGATAATGCCGAGTTGCCGCTCCCGCGGTGGTCGGCGTGGGATGGTGCCTGTCCGCGTTCTCGGTTGCCGCAGCGGAGGGAAAGCATTAATTCGGGTCGCTTGAGTCGTCTTCGTGATTGACAGGTCTGAAAAATGACCTAATGCTAAGAATGGCAATATATAAGCGTGATCTGCTATTCGGATAAGCAGAATCACGAGGGGGAGATGATGCATTCGTTTACAAGTCCGAATCATGATTCTGTGAATCGGCACGTTTGACTGGTCGATCGATCCGGATCGACGTGACTATGCTTGCCTGAAATTCCGTCACCTAGGGTGGCGCCAGAAGAACTACGTGTTTCCGGTCGGCCCTGCGCGGTCGATTTCGAGGGCCATCGGCACATGCCGGCGTCGGCCCCGCAGGAGGAACGGATTTCGGTTCACGCGGCGAGAAGACAAAGCAATGCCGCCGCCCGTATCGGAATCTCGTAGCTTCGGAAGCAATTCCGAAAGGAATGACGTTCGGCATTGGAAAGTGCCGTTCAGGTTTAAGTGAAGACCTCTACTCCATTCGACAGTAAAGGGAGGAGTTCTGTCATATGGTCAATCTGAAGAGACTTGCCGGCGCCATGCTGGCAGCGGCGGCACTGCTGGTGCCAGCCGCGTCCTTCGCGCAGAATGCGGGCCTGCCCGCGGCGCAGGAGATCAAGCCCAAGAGCCCGCTGCCGGAAGTGCCGCGCAACCAGTCGCTGGTTCTCGGCTGGGGCGTGTCCGGCGGCACGTCGGTCGGCACCACCAATCCGTGGGTGCTGCCCGGCTATACGCACCAGGAGGGCAACAACCTCCTGTTCGAGCCGCTGATGTATTATGGCATCTTCAAGAGCGAGTTCATTCCGTGGCTGGCCGACAGCATGGAATATACCAGCCCGGACTTCACCTCGCTAGAGATCAAGCTCAACAAGGACGCGAAGTGGAGTGACGGCAAGCCGGTTACTTCCAAGGACGTCGTCTATACGTTCGAAGGCCAGATGCAGCGGCCGTCGCTGCCGTATCACGCCCACTTCCAGCAGTTCGTCGAGAGCGTGACGGCCAAGGATGATCTCACCGTCGAGATGAAGTTCAAGCAGCCCGCGCCGCGCTTCAAGTTCGAGGTGCTGACGGAGAAGTTCGACACCGGTCTGCCGATCGTGCCGGCGGAATGGATGTCGGCTCAGCCCGATCCGGTCGCCGCCGTCGGCCTCGACGAGATGCCGAGCTCCGGCCCGTACCGGATCGTCGCCTGGAACGCCACCCAGAAGATCCTCGACCTGCGTCCGGACTGGTGGGCGGTCAAGGCCGGCCGCGTCAAGGCGGAGCCGGCGGTCAAGCGCGTCATCGTCGCCAACATCCTGAACCAGCCGATCGACACCGTCGCCCAGCGCCTGGTGAACAACGAGTTCGACTCCTCGGTCGACATGCGCGCCCAGGTGATCGGCAACATCCTCGAGCAGAACAAGGACATCAAGTCCTGGACCGGCACCGAGTCGCCCTATGGCTATCTCGACTGGTGGCCCAACTCGCTCTGGATGAACACGCAGCTGCCCGGCTATGACGACCCGCGCGTCCGCAAGGCCGTCAGCCTCGCCATCAACCGCGATCTCATCAACGAGGTGCTCTATGACGGCGCCAAGATCGCGACGATCTATCCGTTCCCGCTCTATCCGAACCTGCAGAAATTCGCGGATTCGGAAGCGGTGAAGGCGGAGGAGGCGAAGTACGAGCCCGGCAAGTTCGATCCCGAGGCGAGCGCCAAGCTCATGGAAGAGGCGGGCTTCACCAGGAACTCCGACGAGCTCTGGGAGAAGGACGGCAAGACGTTCGACGCCACCATCCAGGCCTTCGATACCATCCATGGCGACCTCGCGCCGGTTCTGGCCGAGATGCTGCGGCAGGCGGGCTTCGATTCCAACGTCAACTTCGGTACCGACGCCTTCCAGAACATGGTCGACGGCAAGCCGGGCTTCTACCTGTTCGGCCACGGCGCCAGCCTGTACGACCCGTTCGAGGCTCTGAACCTATTCCACGGCAAGTACAGCAGCACCATCGGTTCCGCTGCCGGCAACAACCGCTTCTCGCGCTACAAGAACGAGGAATACGACAAGATCCTCGACGAGATCTCGCCGCTCGATTCCGACGATCCGAAGTTCCAGGAAGGCGCCGCGAAGGCTCTCGGCATCTACTGGCGCGACACGATCGACGTTCCGGTCATCCAGTGGCTGCACCGTATTCCCTACAACAACCACTATTGGACGAACTGGCCGAGCTCGACCAACATCGCCGACGGTACCAACGGCGCGTTCTGGGCGCACACCGGCCTTCTGGTGATCACGGGGCTTCAGCCGACTGGCGCGAAGTAACCGCTTGCAACACAAGGGCGCGCGTCCCCTCGGGCGCGCGTCCCCCCGCTGGCAAGAGACCCCAGGAACGTACCAGTGACCCTCAAGCTTGCAATCCGACGCCTGCTCTTCCTCGTCCTGGTTATCTGGGCCGCGTCGACCATCGTCTTCTTCATTCCGCGCCTGTCGAACCGCAACGCGCTCCGCGAGCGCTTCGGCGAACTGGCCCGTACCGGCGGTTTCTCGCCGCAGGATCTCGAAAAGATCATCGCCTCGATGCAGCAGCAATTCGGCCTCGACCAGCCGTTGCTGCATCAATACTGGACCTATCTGGGCAACATCGTGCGGATGGACTTCGGCTATTCGCTCTACCGCTATCCTTCGACCGTGTCGGAGCTGATCGCGCAGTCATTGCCCTGGACGATCGGCCTGCTGCTGGTCACCACGATCCTGAGCTTCATCATCGGCAATCTGCTCGGCGCCGTCGCCGCCTGGCCGCGCGCCCCGCGCTGGCTGCGCCTGACCGCCACGCCCTTCATCCTGCTGACCGGCGTGCCGCCGGTGATCATGGCCATCCTTCTGATCTTCTTCATCGGCTTCCGCCTGAAATGGCTGCCGCTCGGCGGCGCCTATTCGGTCGGCATCGTGCCGACCTGGTCGTGGAGCTTCGCGCTCGACATGCTGAAGCACCAGATCCTGCCGGCGCTGGCGCTGATCTTCGGCTCGGTCGGCGGCTGGGTTCTGTCGATGCGCGGCATGGGCATCACCATCCAGGGCGAGGACTATGTGAACTTCGCGGAGCACAAGGGGCTGACCGGCGGCCGCATCTTCCGCGACTACTATCTCCGCAACGCTCTGCTGCCGCAGATCACCGGCCTGGCGCTGGCGCTCGGCACGGTGATCGGCTCCGCCATCATCGTCGAGGGCCTGTTCGGCCTGCCGGGGATCGGCAACATGCTGAACCTCGCCATCCGCGCCAACGACTTCCCGACCATCTACGGCATCGTGCTCTTCATCACGATCGCGGTCGCGCTGCTGATGACCCTGGTGGAGTTCATCTATCCGCTGCTCGATCCCCGTATCAAGAACTCGTAGGAGCGCCAGCATGTCGACCATCGCGCTGCCGCCAGCCGAGACCACCCGCATCGAACAGCCGGGACGCGCCGTCCGCGTGATGCGCTATATGCGCCGCAACAAGGGCCTGGCGATCGGCATCCTGATCCTGTTCGGACTGACGGCCTTCACCGTCATCGGCCTGATGACGATCAATCCGAAACACGCCTATCCGCTCTCGGCCGCGCTCAAGAAGCCGCCGAGCTGGCGCTATCCGTTCGGCACCGACTTCTTCGGCCGCGACCTCTATGCCGCCATGGTGGTGGGCATGTGGCAGACGGCCGTGATCGGCCTGCTCGCCGGCGGCATCGGTACCCTTGTCGGCGTCATCTTCGGCTTCATCTCGGCCTATTTCAGCGGCAAGATCGACGCCTCGATCCGCACCGTCTGCCAGATCCTGACGCCGATCCCGGTGCTGATGATCCAGGTCGTCATCGCCGGCTCGCTCGACAAGCGCGACGTCACCATCCTGACGATGGCGATGATCGTCGTCCTGCTCGCCTGGATGGGGCCGACGCTGGTGATCCGCTCCCAGGTGCTGACGATGAAGGAGAGGCAGTTCGTCGCCGTCGCCAAGCTTTCCGGCGTCAGCGACCTCGGCATCATCTTCAAGGAGATCATGCCCTGTCTGCTGCCGTTCATCGCGGCCGCCTTCGTGGCGCAGGTGTTCGCGGCGGTGTTCGCCTCGTTCTATCTCGCCGTGCTCGGCCTCGGACCGCTGCGCGAGCCGCTGCTCGGCAATTTGATCTGGGCGGCGCAGTCGCAGGGCGCCTTCTTCAACGGCTGGTGGTGGTGGCCGATCATCCCCTCGGTCGCGATGATCCTGATCCTGGGGTCGCTCGCCCTCATCAACATGGGGCTCGACGAACTCGCCAATCCCCGCGTCCGGAGGACGGAGTGACCGCCATGAACTATTCGAACCTCTCGGTCGCGCCCACCGCGCGCGCCGCCATGCCGCCGCTCGCGGCCAAGGTCGAACCGGTCCTGCGCGTCAGCGGGCTGGAAGTGACCTACTACACGGACGCCGGCCGCGCGAAGGCGCTCGACAATGTCACCTTCACGCTCAATCCCGGCGAGAAGCTCGGCATGGTCGGCGAATCCGGCTCCGGCAAGAGCACCATGGCGCTCGCCATGATGCGCATGATCAAGGCGCCGGGACGGATCGAGGGCGGCTCGGTCGTCGTCGGCGATACCGACCTGATGTCGCTCGACGCGGAGGGGATGCGCAAGGCGCGCCTGAGCAAGATCGCCTACATCCCGCAAGGCGCGATGAACTCGCTCAACCCGGTGATGCGGATCGGCGCCCAGATGATGGACGCGGTGAAGTCGCACCTGCCGCGCGAGTCGCGCGCCGCGATCGAGGCGCGCTGCAAGCGGGCGCTGCAATCCGTCGATCTCGATCCCGGCGTGTTCCGCATGCATCCGCACGAGCTCTCCGGCGGCATGAAGCAGCGCGTCTGCATCGCGATCGGCATCCTGCTCGATCCGCAGGTGATCATCGCCGACGAGCCGACCAGCGCGCTCGACGTGGTCACCCAGCGCCAGGTGATGGAGACGATCGACAACGTCAAGAACGCGATCAACGCCGCCGTCATCCTGATCGGCCACGACATGGGCCTGATGGCCCAGTTCGTCGACAAGGTCGCGGTGATGTATGCCGGCCGGCTGGTCGAGTTCAGCACGGTGCGCGAGATGTTCACCGACCCTAGGCACCCCTATGCGCGGGCGCTGATCGACAGCCTGCCCAATCTCGACAACAAGGGCGTCTTCCAGGGCATTCCGGGCCTCGCGCCCTCGCTGCTGCGCCTGCCGTCCGGCTGCGCGTTCCATCCGCGCTGCGCCAGCATCATGGACAGCTGCCGCTCCGTGCGCCCGGAACCGCGCGTGCTGGCGGGCGGCCGCAGCGTGACCTGCCACCTCTATGACGGAGAGGGCTGACATGGCCGATCTTCTGCGCCTCGAAAACGTCTCCAAGGCCTATACGGGCGGCCTCACCGGCGGGCGTTCGACCATCGCGCTGCGCAACTTCTCGATGACGCTGAAGGAGGATGAGCCGACCATCCTGACCGTCGCCGGCGAGAGCGGCAGCGGCAAGACCACGCTCGCCATGCTGCTGCTCGGCTTCATCTCGCCGTCGGCCGGCCAGATCATCTATCGCGGCAAGAACGTCGCCAGCCTGCAGGGCAAGGAGCGGCTCGCCTATCGCCGCGAGGTGCAGGCGGTGTTCCAGGATCCGTTCGCCGTCTTCAACCCGTTCTACACGGTCGACCACCTGCTCTCGGTGCCGATCAAGAACTTCAAGCTGGCGAAGTCGAAGGCCGACGCCCGCGACAAGATGGAGGGGGCGCTGACGGCGGTGGGCCTCCGGCCGGAGGATATCCTCGGCCGCTTCCCGCACCAGCTTTCCGGAGGCCAGCGTCAGCGCATCAACGTTGCCCGCGCGCTGCTCCTGAAGCCGCGCCTGCTGATCGCCGACGAGCCGGTGTCGATGGTGGATGCGTCGCTGCGCGCAACGATCCTGGAGACGCTGCGCAACCTGCAGCGCGACCATGGGGTCTCGATCATCTACATCACGCACGACCTGACCACCGCCTATCACATCGCGAAATCGATCGTCGTGCTCTATCGCGGCGCGGTGATGGAAGCGGGCGACGTCGACGCGGTGATCAAGGATCCGCAGCATCCCTATACGCAGCTTTTGGTCGACTCGATCCCCTGGCCCAATCTCGACCAGCGCTGGGGCGCGCAGCCGATCAAGGTGCGCGAGGCCGGCGGTGGCGGCGAAGGTTGCCGCTTCCGCTCGCGTTGCCCGGTCGCGATGGACATCTGCGCCACCGACCCGCCGCTCTACCGGCTCGGCGACAGCCACACCGCCTCCTGCTTCCGCTACGACCGGCAGCCGCTGGTCGCGCGGGAGAACCTGTCGGAGCTTCTGCCCGCCTGAAGCTCTTCCTCCCCCCAACGTCCACCCGTTCGAAGAGGCCGGTCGCGCGACCGGTTGGAAATACAGGAACTTTGCAACGATGCTCGAGATTGCCGAATTCATCAGCCCCAACGTGACGCCGGTCTGGCGACTCGCCAAGCAGGCGGGCGTCGACCTGGCGGTCGGCGGCCTGCCGTCCGACGACCTCCGGGCCGGCGAGGCACCCTGGGACTACGCGCCGCTGAAGCGCATGAAGGAGAACTACGAGGCCGGCGGCTTCGAGCTGCGGGTGATCGAGGCGCGGCCGCCGCTCAACAAGGCGAAGCGCGGGCTGCCGGGCCGCGACGAGGAGATCGCCACCGTCTGCACGCTGCTCGAGAACATGGGCAAGCTCGGCATCCCGGTCTGGTGCTACGAGTGGATGACCGACTTCAACTGGGTGCGCACCAACCTCGCCAAGCCGTCGCGCGGCGGTTCGGTCGTGACGAGCTTCGACGTCAACGACGTGCCGGCCGACCTGACCAGCAATCCGCCGATCGACGAGGAAGCGCTCTGGACCAACCTCGATTACTTCCTGAAGAAGGTCCTGCCCGTCGCCGAGAAGGCTGGCGTCAAGATCTCGATGCATCCCGACGATCCGCCACTGTCGCCGATCCGGGGTGTCGGCCGCATCATGCGCTCGATCGACAACTACCAGCGCCTGATCGAGCTGGTCGACAGCCCGATGAGCACGATCACGCTCTGCCAGGGCAATTTCACGCTGATGACCGACGACCTGCCGGCCGCCATCCGCAAGTTCGGCAAGAAGATCTCCTTCGTGCATTTCCGCGACGTGATCGGTACGCCGACGCATTTCGAGGAAGCGTGGCACGACGCCGGCAAGACCAACATGCTCGAATGCATGAAGGCCTATCGCGACATCGGCTTCGACGGCGTTCTGCGCCCGGACCATGTGCCGACGGTCGAAGGCGACAGCAACGAGAACGCCGGCTACTCGGCCTTCGGACGCCTCTACGCCATCGGCTACATCCGCGGCCTGCACCAGGCCGTCTACGCCTAACCCTTTGTGTTGCTGCGCCTTCGAGCGACCGGGATCCGCGTCGCTCGAAGGCGTGACCGCGAGACAGGACAGCTGCCATGAAGATTGCCCTTACCGGCGGAACCGGGCGGATCGGTCGCGCCATCGCCACCGAGGCGCTGCGCCAAGGCCACGAGGTCGTCAGCATCGACCGCGTGGCGCCGGCCGAACCGGACACAAGGCCGAACATCCGCTTCGTCGAGGCCGACATCGGCGACTATGACGCGCTGGTCGCGGCGTTTTCCGGCTGCGACGCGCTCATCCACATGGCGGCGATCCCGGCACCGATCGGGTATGCCGACCACGTCGTGCACAACAACAATGTCGTCGGCAGCTACAACGCGCTCCGCGCGGCGGTCGAAGTCGGCATCACGCGGATCGTGCAGGCGTCGAGCGTCAACGCCATCGGCCTCTCGTTCAGCCGCAAGGGCCATTTCGACTATTTCCCGGTCGATGAGGAACACCCGAACTACAGCGAAGAACCGTACAGCCTGTCGAAATGGATCTGCGAGCAGCAGGCCGACTGCTTCGCCCGCCGCCACGAGAATCTGCGCATCGCCAGCATGCGCTTCCATCTCGTCGTCGACGACCGGCGGAAGGCGGCCGAGGCTTATGGCGTCGCCGATGTGGACCGGTCGAAGCATCTTTGGGCCTACACGCTCTATGACGCGGCGGCGCGCGCCTGCCTGCTGGCGCTCGAGGCCCCCTGGTTCGGCCACGAGGTGTTCTACATCATCGAGCCGGACTCGGTGATGGAGATCCCGACGGCGGAACTCGCGGCGCGCTTCTATCCGGACGTGCCGTTCCGCACCCCGCTCGACGGCAACAAGAGCTTCTTCTCCTCCGCCAAGGCCGAGCGGCTGCTCGGCTGGCGACACGGCCCGAACTGATCGCGCCGCATCCACTCCCCTCGCCAAGCTTCAGGTCATCCAAGGCAACACCCCATGAAAATCACCGACGTCAAGGTCATCGTCTGCTCGCCCGGACGGAACTTCGTCACGGTCAAGATCGTCACCGACCAGGGCCTTTACGGCATCGGCGACGCGACGGTGAACGGGCGCGAGCTCTCGGTCGTCAGCTATCTGCAGGATCACGTGGCGCCGCTCCTGATCGGCCGCGACGCCGGGCAGATCGAGGACATCTGGCAGTATCTCTATCGCGGCGCCTATTGGCGGCGCGGCCCGATCACCATGGCGGCGATCTCGGCCGTCGACATGGCGCTCTGGGATATCAAAGCCAAGGCGGCGAACATGCCGCTCTACCAGCTGCTCGGCGGCGCCTCGCGCGAGAAGGTGATGGTCTATTCGCACGCGCAAGGCCTGACGATCGAGGAAGCGGTCGAGGCGGTCGGCGAGAAGCGTGAGCAGGGCTATGTCGCGATCCGCGCCCAGGTCGGCATTCCCGGCCTGCCCGCCATCTACGGCACCGGCAAGGGCTCGAACCAGGCGACCGGAGGCATGGTCGAGGCGCTGCCGCACGAGGAGGTCTGGTCGACCTCCAAATACATGACGCACATCCCGAAGCTGTTCTCGAAGCTGCGCGACACCTATGGCGACGACCTGCACCTGCTGCACGACACGCATCACCGCCTGACCCCGATCGAGGCGGCGCGCCTCGGCAAGGACCTCGAGCCCTTCCGCCTGTTCTGGCTGGAGGATCCGGTGCCGGCCGAGCTGCAGGAGGGCTACCGCCTGATCCGCCAGCACACGACGACGCCGATCGCGCTTGGCGAGATCTTCAACACGATCTGGGACGCGCGGCTTCTGATCGAGGAACAGCTGATCGACTACATCCGCACCACCTCGGTGCATGCCGGCGGCGTGACGGGGCTCCGGCGGATCTTCGACTTCGCCTCGATCTACCATGTGCGCACCGCCTCCCACGGGCCGATGGACGTGTCGCCGGTGGCGATGGGCGCCAACGTGCATATCGACCTCTGGGTGCCCAATTTCGGCATCCAGGAATTCTCCGGCTACACGCCGCTGATGCACGAGGTCTTCCCGCATGCCTGGCGCCAGGACGGCGGCTATCTGCATCCGGGCGAGGCGCCCGGGCACGGCGTCGACATCGACGAGGCGCTGGCCGCCAAATACCCCTATGAGCGCGCTTACCTGCCGGTGAACCGGCTCGAGGACGGCACGCTCTGGCACTGGTGAGCCGCCGATCTTCACCTCTCCCTGAGGGAGAGGTCGACGGCCGAAGGCCGGCGGGTGAGGGTTTACTGCCTCACCCGGATAGTTCCCTAAACCCTCACCCGGAGCTTCGCTCCGACCTCTCCCTTGAGGCGAGAGGTGAAAGTCAGATCAGAGCCCGGATATTCCCATCATGAAGATCACCGCCATTCTCGCCTATCCGGTCTGGGTCGGCATCCGCAACCAGCTGCTCGTCAAGGTCGAGACGGACGAAGGCATCTATGGATGGGGCGAAAGCGGCCTCTCCGGCCGCGAGAAGGCCGTCGTCGGCGCGATCGACCACTACCGGGAATTCCTGATCGGCCGCGATCCCCGCCAGATCGGCGCGCTCTGGCAGGAGATGTATCGTAGCCAGTATTTCGAGGGCGGCCGCGTGCTGCAGGCGGCGATCTCGGCGATCGACATCGCGCTCTACGACATTCTCGGCAAGGCGCTCGGCGTGCCGGTCTACCAGCTGCTCGGCGGCAAGCAGCGCGACCGCATCCCGACCTTCGCCACCACCTCGGCGCCGCCCGGCGAGAAGATGATCGAGCAGGCGAGGGCGCTGATCGAGGCTGGCTGGACGGCGATGCGCCTGTCGCCCTCGGGACATGGCGACAGCACGATCTACGAACCGCGCGAGCACATCGCGGCAACGGCGAAATGGTGCGTCAAGGCGCGCGAGGCGCTGGGCGAGGAAGTGGTGCTCGGCATCGACTACCATCACCGCCTCTCGGTCGCCGAAGCCGCGAGCTTCTGCCAGAAGATGCCGTCCGGCACGCTCGACTTCCTCGAGGAGCCGATCCGCGACGAGACGCCGGAAGCCTATGAGGCGCTTAGGCGGATGGTCGATGTGCCCTTCGCCATCGGCGAGGAATTCGCCTCGAAATGGCAGTTCCTGCCCTACATCGAGCGCGACATCCACCAGTTCAACCGCATCGACGTCTGCAATGTCGGCGGTTTGACCGAGTCGATGAAGGTCGCCGGCTGGAGCGAGGCGCACTATGTCGACATGATGCCGCACAATCCGCTCGGGCCGGTCTGCACGGCGGCGACGGTGCACTTCGCGGCGGCCGTGCCGAACTTCTCCTGGCTCGAGACGCGCACCTCGACGGCCGAGCAGCTCGGCTTCGACAATTCCGAGTTCTTCCCCGTCCAGCCGCGCATCGACAAGGCGCATTATCCGGTTCTCGATACGCCGGGCCTGGGCGTCGAGGTCAACGAGGAACTGATCAAGAAGCAGAGCTTCAAGTTCTGGGAAGCGCCGCATCTGAAGCGCCGCGACGGATCGGTGACGAATTGGTAGCGGCGGGGCTCGGCCCGCTCGGCGTTCCCGCCTTCGCGGTCCTCGATCCCCGTTTCGTTGCCTGCGTGGTGCCGGACGCGCAGGTAGAGCGCGTCTGGACGGGCGGGCGCTGGGTCGAGGGACCCGCCTGGCTGCCCGAGAGAGGCCTGCTCGTGTGGTCGGACATTCCCGGCGACCGCATGTTGAGCTACGCGCCGGCAACCGGCATGGTCGCGACCTTCCGCCATCCTGCGAACAGCCCGAACGGCAGCACGGTCGATCGCGCCGGCCGGCTCGTGACCTGCGAGCAGACGACGCACCGGATCGTGCGCCAGGAGCCGGATGGCAGCCTGACGGCGCTGGTCGACGGCATCGGCGGCCGGCGTTTCCATTCGCCCAACGACGTCGTGGTGAAATCGGATGGCACGGTGTGGTTCACCGACCCGACCTATGGCCGCGCGGCGGACCGGCCGGACGGACCCGATGTCGAAGGCTGTCATGTCTATCGCTTCGATCCGGCGACTGGCAGTGTCCGCCAGATGACCGAGGATTTCGTCATGCCGAACGGGCTCGCCTTCTCGCCGGACGAAAGCCTGCTCTACATCGTCGACACCGGCAGCACCCACGCGCCGGACGGGCCCAACCATGTCCGTCGCTTCCGGGTCGGGCCGGATGGCGATCTCACGGGCGGGGAGGTGCTGGCCGACAATCCGGCGAAACAGTTCGACGGGCTGCGGGTGGATACGGAAGGCCGGCTCTGGATGGGCGCCGAGGACGGCGTCCATTGCTACCTGCCGGACGGCACGCGGATCGGCCAGGTGCTGCTGCCGGAGCGGGCGGCCAATCTGACGTTCGGCGGAGCGGAACGTGATGTGCTGATGATGACGGCGACCACGTCCGTCTATCTCTGTCGGGTCAACGCGCGCGGCGCAGCGCCCTGAGAACCGGCCGCCGCGTCGCGGCGGCCGGGTAGGACCCTCAGTCGAACAGCGCGGCGGCTGCCTCGGGCGACAGCGGCTCGGCTGCCATCGCCAGGTTGCGGTCGAGCGAGCTGGTCTTGCTGGTGCCGAGCAGCACGCTGGCGACGCCCGGGCGCGTCAGCGCGAACTGCAGCGCCGCATGCGGCAGCGTCACGCCATGCGCGGCGCAGCGCGTCTCGAGATCGCGCACCTTGCCGAGGATTTCCTCGCTCGCCGGTTCGTAGTTGAACCAGGCGCCGGGCTTGGCGCCGGTTGCGAGGATGCCGGAATTGAAGATTCCGCCCAGCACGAAGCTGGTGCCGCGCTCGCGGCAGAGCGGCGCCAGCTCGGCCTCCGCGTCGCGGTCGAGCAGCGTCCAGCGGCCGGCCATCAGGATGACGTCGAGCGGATGCTGGCGCAGCACGCGCAGGCAGATCTCGGTCTCGTTCACGCCGAGGCCGTAAGCGCCGATCTTGCCCTCGGCCTTCAGGCGGGCGAGGTAGGGCAGGCCGCTCGACAGCAGGTCCTCGACATGGTGCTCGCCGGCTGGGCCGTGCGTGTAGGGGCCGATGTCGTGCACGAAGACGATGTCGATATAATCGACGCCGAGCCGTGCGCGGCTGCTCTCCAGGCTCTCGGCGAAGCCGGCCTCGGTGTAGTCGTAGTGCACGGCGTTGGGCAGCGGATCGGCGAAGCCGTCGGCCTCGGTGAGCTGTTCACCCGGGCGCAGCACCCGTCCGACCTTGGTCGAGATGGCGTGTTCGCCGCGCGGCTTGCCGGCCAGGAAGCGGCCGAGGCGCTGCTCCGACCGGCCGCGGCCGTAGTGCGGCGCCGTGTCGAAATAGCGGATGCCGGTATCCCAGGCTCGGTTGAGCACCTCGGTGGCCTGGGCGTCGCTGATGGCGGAGCCGAGATTGCCGATGGAGGCACAGCCGAAGGACAGGCTGCCGACGGCCAGCGAGGTGTGCCCGACGGGGCGCTTTTCGAACATTGGATCGATCCTGGATGGAAATAACGGGATCGCTCCGGCGCAGGCGCCGGCGCGAACGGCGCGACCATACTCCGTCCGGCGGGTGGGTGGCAAAGGCGGATGCCGCGTCCCGGCCGCCAAGTCCGGGGCTGACAGGCGCGCCGCATGGGTCTATGGGGTCTGGCCGATGCGGATTCCGGCGCAGGCCTGAAGGGGTTTTGATGACGATTGACGTGGAGTTCGGCGGGCGCGCCTTCGCCGCCTTCCTGTTCGACATGGACGGAACGCTGCTGACCTCGATCGAGGCGGCCGAGCGAGTCTGGTCGCTCTGGGCGGCGGGACACGGGCTCGACGTTGCCGCCTTCCTGCCGACCCTGCACGGCAAGCGCGCCGTCGACACGATCCGGCAGCTCGGCCTTCCGGGCGTTGATCCCGTCGCCGAGGCGGACAGGGTCACCGAAGCCGAGATCGCCGATGTCGAGGGCGTGCGCGAAATCGGCGGCGCCGGAGCGTTCCTTGCCAGCCTGCCGCCGGATCGCTGGGCGATCGTCACCTCCGCGCCGCGCGTTCTGGCGCTGGCGAGGCTCGAGGCCGCCGGCCTCACGGCGCCTGCCGTCTTCGTCACCGCCGACGACGTCGCGATCGGCAAGCCCGCGCCGGATTGCTACCTGCTCGCGGCGAGCTGGCTCGGCGTTGCGGCTACGGATTGCCTGATCTTCGAGGATGCGCCGGCCGGCATCCTGGCCGCCGAGCGGGCCGGCGCGGAGGTCCTTGTCATCCGCGCGACCCATACGGCGCCGCTGGAGGGCCCGAACCCGGGCGTCGACGACTATGCCGGCCTCGACGCCGCTGTCGGTGCGGATGGCGGGTTGATCCTGCGGCGCGCCGGATTGCGGCCGGCGGCGCGCTCGGCCTGAGGGCGGAGCGCGCGACATAGCCCTTGACCGGCCCGCGAACCGGGGTTGTACTCGCATTCGCATGTGCTTGCACACAGGGAATGCGGCATGGCCAGAGGCTCCGTCTACCTGCGAACGAAGGCCATCGCCGTCTTCCTGCTGCTCAGCCCGGCTGCCTTCGCGCAGGCGCCGGCCCAGCAGCCCGCGCCGGCGGTCGTGGTCGAGCGGATCCAGGTCGAGGAGATCGCCAGACCGGAGGACTTCACGGCCCGGGTCGAGGCGATCGATTCCGTCGATATCCGGGCGCGCGTCGAGGGTTTCCTCCAGTCCATCGATTTCCAGCCCGGGCAGCAGGTCAAGGCCAATGACCTCTTGTTCACGATCGAACCGAACCAGTTCCAGGCGCAGTTGGCCTCGGCCCAGGCGGAGCTCGCCCGCGCGGAGGCGACCCTGACGACGGCGTCGCAGGCGCTGCAGCGGACCAAGGAGCTGTTCGGAACCCGGACCATCTCGCAGGCGGCGATGGACAAGGCGACCGAGGACTTCGACATCGCCTCCGCCAATGTCACCGCGGCGAAGGCGACGGTCAGCCTGGCCGAACTCAATGTTTCCTATACCCGCATCAAGGCGCCGATCGCGGGCGTTATCAGCAAGTCCAATTTTTCAGTCGGCAGCCTGATCAATCCCAGTTCCGGTCCTCTGACGCGGATCGTCAGCCTCGATCCGCTGCGCGTCGCGTTTTCGCTGGCCGAGGGCACGCTGATCACCTTCCGCCAGGAACAGCGCTTCGAGATGCCGCCCAAGCTGGACCTGGCGCTGCGGCTCGCCAACGGCACGATCTTCAAGGGCACCGGCCGTATCGAATATGTCGACAGCGAGGTCAACCCGCAGACCGGCACGGTGACCGTGCGGGCGATCTTCGACAATCCCGATCATGTGCTCGTGCCCGGCCAGTTCGTCACGCTGATCGCCAGGGAGCAGGAAGCGCCACGCCTGCCGGTGGTGCCGCAGATCGCCGTGCTCCGGGACAAGGACGGCCCCTATGTCTACCTGCTCGGCGCCGATGACACGGTCTCGATGCGACGGATCGATCTGGGCACGCGGATCTCCACGGGTTGGGCGGTCAAGAAGGGGCTGAGCGCCGGCGACCAGGTCGTCGTGCAGGGCGTGCAGCGGTTGCGAGAGGGGATCAAGGTCCAGCCGACGGAAGCCGTGCCGGCCGGTGACACTCCATGATCTCGAGCCTCTTCATCAGCCGTCCGCGCTTCGCCATGGTGATCTCGATCATCATCGCGATCGCGGGACTGATCTCGATCCGCTTGCTGCCGGTGCAGCAATATCCCGAGATCTCGCCGCCGACCGTCAATCTCTCGGCCTTCTATCCCGGCGCGAGCGCCGACGTGATCGCCGACGTCGTGGGCGGGCCGCTGGAGGAGGCGATCAACGGCGTCGACGACATGATGTACATGTCGTCGACCAGCTCGAACTCGGGCCAGTACTCGCTGTCCATCACCTTCAACATCGGCACGAACCCCGATATCGCGCAGGTCAATGTGCAGAACCGCGCGCAGCTCGCGATCGCCAAGCTGCCGTCCGAGGTGCAGGCGCAGGGCGTCAGCGTTTCCTCGCGTTCGCCCGATTTCGTGCTCGCGCTCGGCTTCTATTCGCCCGACAACTCGGTCCCGCCGCTGGAGATCAATAATTTCGTCACGACCTCCGTCGTCGACGCGCTGGTGCGCGTGAACGGTGTCGGCGAGGCCTCGGTGATCGGCTCGACGGAGTATTCGATCCGCATCTGGACCAACCCGACGCGCATGCTGGCGCTCAGCCTGACGCCGCAGGACATCGCGGCGGCGATCAAGGCCCAGAACATCCAGGCCTCGCTCGGCCAGACGGGCGGCCAGCCGGCGCCGCCGGGGACGGAAATCGAATATACGCTCGTGGCGCAGGGCCGGCTCCAGACGGCGGAGGAGTTCGGCAACATCGTGCTGCGCACCGGCGCCGATGGCGCGATCGTCCGCCTGCGCGACGTCGCCCGCATCGAGCTCGGGGCGCAGAGCTACTCGACGAGCTCGCAGCTCAACAGTTCGCCGACCGCGATGCTGACAATCTCGCAATCGCCCGGCGCCAACGCGATCAACACGGCAGACGCCGTCGAGGCCGAACTGGAGCGGCTGCGGCCGACCTTCCCGCCCGGGCTCGACTACAAGATCGTCTATGACGCCACCCAGTTCGTGCGCGCCAGCATCGCCTCGATCGTGGAGATCCTGATCGAGGCCTTCGTCATCGTCCTCGTCATCACCTACGTCTTCCTGCAGGAGTGGCGCGCGACCGTCATCTCGGCATTGGCGATCCCCGTCTCGCTGCTGGGCGCGCTGGCGGCGCTCTATGCCTTTGGCTATTCGGCCAACACCATCTCGCTGCTGGCCCTGATCCTGGCGATCGGCCTCGTCGTCGACGACGCCATTCTGGTGGTCGAGAACGTCCAGCACGTGATGGAGCAGCATCCCGACCTCGATACGGCGGAGGCGACGCGGATGGCGATGGGCCAGATCACCGGGCCGATCATCGCGACGACCTTCGTGCTGCTCGCAGTCGTCGCGCCGACGGGGTTCCTGCCGGGAATCGACGGACAGCTCTATCGCCAGTTCGCCGTGACGATCTCGTCGGCGCTCGTCGTATCGGCCATCGTCGCGCTCACCCTCAGCCCGGCGCTCAGCGTCGTCCTGCTCAAGCGGGGACACTCCGGCTACCGACGCGGCCCGCTCGGCTGGTTCGCCCGCTTCCTCGACGCGACCCGCGCGGCCTATGGCCATCTGGTGGCCTATTTCGTCCATCGCGCGCTGATCGTGATTGTCGTCCTGGTCGCGCTCTTCGCCGGCGCGGCGACCCTGTTCGTCAAGCTGCCGTCGACCTTCCTGCCGGACGAGGACCAGGGCGCGCTGTTCCTCGACATCCAGCTTCCGAACGCGGCCTCGCTCGACCGGACCCGCCAGATCATGGCGGAGGTCGAGGGCATCCTGAAGGGGACGGAGGGCGTCGCGAACGTTCTGTCGGTCGCCGGCTTCAGTATCCTGCAAGGGGCGAACCTGCCGAATGGCGGCTTCGCGCTCGCCTCGCTCGAGCCCTGGAGCGAGCGCGAGACGCCAGCCCTGCAGATCAATGCGCTGCTCGCCAAGCTGCGCGCACGGTTCACGACCATCCCCGGCGCCAATGTCGCGATCTTCGCGCCGCCGCCCATTCCCGGCATCGGCACGGTCGGCGGCCTCGACCTCCGCCTGCAGGCGCTGCGCGGGCAGCCGCCGATCGAGATCGCGCAGGTGGCGCGCTCGCTGATCAGCGCGGCGAACAAGGAGCCGGCGATCGGCGGACTCTCGACCACCTTCAATCCCGACGTGCCGCAGATCTACATCAACGTCGACCGGACGCGGGCCGAGGCGCTCGGCCTCAGCGTCGACGCCATCTATGCGACGCTCGGCGCCAATTTCGGCTCGCTCTACGTCAACGACTTCACGCATCAGGGCCGCGTCTACCAGGTCAACATGCAGGCCGACGCCTCGTTCCGGGCCAATCCGGACGACGTGCTGAACATCTATGTCCGCAATGCCAGTGGCGACATGGTTCCGCTGCGCACCGTGGTGTCGCTCACAACCATCCTCGGGCCCTATGTCATCTCGCGCTACAACCTGCTGCCGGCGGCGCAGATCAATGGCGCGGCGGCGCCCGGCAGCAGTTCCGGCGAGGCGATCGCGGCGGTCGAGCGGGTCGCCGCCGAAACGCTGCCGGCCGGCTATGGCTTCGAATGGTCCGGCCTGTCGTATCAGGAGACGCAGAGCAGCGGCCAGGCGCCGATCGTCTTCGGGCTGGCGCTGCTGTTCGCCTATCTCTTCCTGGTCGCCCAGTACGAGAGCTGGACGCTGCCGATCTCCATCATCCTGTCGCTCGGCGCGGCGGCCTTCGGCGCCACCGCGGCGCTCACGCTCGTCGGCATCCAGAACAGCCTCTACACGCAGGTCGCGATCGTGCTTCTGATCGGCCTGGCATCCAAGAACGCCATCCTGATCGTCGAGTTCGCCAAGGAGCAGCACGAGGCCGGGCACAGCATCGCCGATGCGGCGCGGATGGGGGCGGAGCAGCGCTTCCGCGCCGTGCTGATGACGGCGCTCGCCTTCATCTTCGGCGTCCTGCCGCTGGCCATTTCGACGGGCGCCGGCGCCGGCGCGCGCCAGGCGGTCGGCGTGACCATCGTCGGCGGCATGCTGGCCGCGTCGACCATCGGCCTGTTCATCATCCCGAACCTGTTCGCGATCGTCGAGGAGGTCCTGGCCTGGTTCTCGCGCAAGCCGAAGGATGCGGGCGAGGCGACCGGAGCCGCGGCGGGCGAACCGCCGAAGGCCGGCTGATTTTTACGGTCATTGCCATGCTTTGATGCGCGCGAGGGGGCTTGTCATGCGCTAGCATCTGGCCCGGTTCGTCGGTCGTATGGAGGTGCGGCCAGCGATCCGCGACGCGGAGGGCAGCGACCTTCCGTGGCGCATGTCGCCAAGGGGAGGGGACGGATGCCCGACTACATCATCGTCGGCGCGGGATCGGCCGGCTGTGTCCTGGCCGCCCGGCTGACCGAGGACCCGGATGTCTCTGTGCTGCTGCTCGAGGCGGGTCCGCGCGACACCGACCGCTACATCCACATGCCGGTCGGCTTCTTCAAGATCTCGGCCGGTCCGCTGTCCTGGGGCTACGAGACGGAGCCCGGCCGCGTCACCGGGCACAGCATTCCCTATCCGCAGGGCCGCGTTCTCGGCGGCGGCAGTTCGATCAACGCGCAGGTCTTCACCCGCGGCTGCCCGGAAGACTACGACGCCTGGGCCGAGGAGGAGGGCTGCTCCGGCTGGTCGTTCCGCGAGATCCTGCCGCTCTTCATCCGTTCCGAGGACAACGACACCTTCGCCGGGCCCTTTCACGGCCATGGCGGCCCGCTCGGCGTTTCGAGCGGCACGCCGCATCCGCTGACACGCGCCTTCGTGCAGGCGGCGCAGGAGGCGGGGCTGCCGTTCACGCCCGATTTCAACGGCTTGCGCCAGGCCGGCACCGGCTACTACCAGACGACGACGCGCGGCGGCCGGCGCTGCAGCACGGCGGTCGGATACCTGAAGCCGGTGCTCGGCCGGCCCAACCTCACGGTGCGCACCGGCGTGATGACGCGGCGTATCGTGATCGAAAACGGCCGCGCGGTCGGCGTCGAGATCGTGTCCGGGGACGGAGCAGGCGAGGTGGTGCGGGCCGAGCGCGAAGTGCTGGTCTGCGCCGGCGCGATCGGCTCGCCGAAGCTCCTGATGCTCTCCGGCATCGGCCCGGCGGCGCACCTCGCCGAGCACGGCATAGCCGTCATCCATGACCTGCCGGGGGTCGGGCAGAACCTGCAGGACCACACCAATATCGACGTCGTCTTCGAGCTGACGGGCCCCTACAGCTACGACAAGTACAAGAAGCCGCACTGGAAGCTGCTCGCCGGCCTCGAATATCTCGCCTTCGGCAAGGGGCCCGTGGCTTCCAACCTCGTCGAGGGCGGCGCGTTCTGGTGGGGTGACCGGTCGGAGAAGACGCCCGACCTGCAGTTCCATTTCCTGCCCGGCGCCGGTGTCGAGAAGGGCGTCGGCAGCGTGCCCGGCGGCAATGGCTGCACGCTGAACTCCTACCATCTGCGGCCGCGCTCGCGCGGCTCGGTCACGCTGCGCTCGGCCGATCCGAACGACGCGCCGCGGATCGATCCCAATGTCTTCGCCGAGCCCTATGACCTGGCGCGCGCCGTCGACGGGGTGAAGATCAGCCAGGAGATCATGGCGCAGGACGCCATGCGCCGCTTCATCCGCCGTGAGCATATTCCCGGCCCCGGCGTGCGCTCGCTCGCCGAATACCAGGACTTCGCCCGACAGGCGGCGCGCACCGCGTATCATCCGGCCGGTACCTGCCGGATGGGGCATGGCGAGGACGCGGTCGTCGATCCGGAACTCCGCGTGCACGGCATCGACGGATTGCGCGTCTGCGACAGCTCGATCATGCCGCGCCTCGTTTCCTCCAACACGAATGCGCCGACGGTGATGATCGGCGAGAGGGCGTCGGATCTGGTGCGAGGCAATCGGGCCGGCGCGCGGCAGCAGGAGCGCGACGAGGTGGCGGCGGTGTGAACCGGCATACCTTCACCTCTCCCATGGGGAGAGGTCGGCTCGAAGAGCCGGGTGAGGGGATAGGGAACCATCAGGTGAGGCCGGAACCCCTCACCCGCCGGCCTGCGGCCGTCGACCTCTTCCTCAGGGAGAGGTGATGAGCCCGCCATGTCAAGGCGAGCCCTCCCGGCGCCTCAGCGCCTTGTCGTCGCCCGCTCCGCTAGGCGGACCGGCACCATGGTGGTGACGCCGTCGGCGGGTTCCGGGCCGGCATCGGCCATGCGCGCGTGCAGGATGGCGATCGCGGCGGCGACCATGGCCTGGTGGCCATGCACGACGGTCGTGAGGTCGAACGAGCCCCAGGTGGCGGCCGGAACATCGTCATAGCCGGCGACCAGCACGTCGTCCGGCACCCGCCATCCCGCGCGTCGCAGCGCGTCGAGGGCGCCGAAGGCCATCATGTCGTTGGCGCAGAACAGCGCGTCGGGGACCATGCGCTGCTCGGTCATGGCCTGCGCGGCGGCGAGGCCGCCCTCATAGAGATAGTCGCCGCGCGCCGTCTGCACCTCGTCGAAGCCATGCGCGGCCAGCCGCTCACGAAAGCCGCGCAGGCGCTCGTCGCTGGCATAATCGCCGCGCATGCCGCCGATGAAGCCGAACGAGCGGGCGCCGCGCCGGACGAAGAGATCGGCGACCAGCGCGCCGCCGCCGGCATTGTCGGAGCAGACGGAGGAGACCCACTGGTTGCGCGCCGGGGTGTTGAAGGAGACGGTCGGGATGCGGATGCGGGCAAAGGCCTCGGCCGCTTCCTTGGTGACGACGGGGAGCGCGCTGACGATGGCGTCGACACGGTAGCTGGCGAGGCGCGGCAGCACGCCGTCGAGCGCATTGCCGCCGCCGACGCTGAACAGCAGCACCTGGTGGCCGGTCTCCTGCAGCGCCTTCGAGAAGGCGTCGACCGATGCCGCATAGAAGGCGTTGGCCGTGTCGCTGATGACGATGGCGACGAGGTCGGAGCGATGCTTGCGCAGCATGCGCGGCAGGAAGTTCGGGCTGTAGCCGAGCTGCTTCGCCGCCTCGAACACCTTGCGGCTGGTCTCTTCCGAGACGCTGGTGCCCTTGTTGAAGGCGCGCGAGACGGCCGACTGCGAGACGCCGGCAAGCCGGGCCACGTCGGTTGACGACGGATATCTGCGCGACGCTTTCATGATGGGTGACCGTGGGAGGAACCGACGGGCGCCTGCCTAGCGCCCGCCGGCCCTCGGTTCAATCGAAACGATCCTGGGCGGCGGGATCAGATCGTCTTCAGCATGCCGCCGTCGATGAAGTAGGTCGAGCCGACCGAATAGCTCGCCCGCTCGGAGCAGAGGAAGACGAAGAAGTCGGCGACCTCCTCGGGCGAGGCGAAGCGGCCGATCGGCGCGTTGGCGCGGGCGAGGTCGTCGAGATAGCCCTTCCAGTCGCCGCCCTTGTCGGCGGTCAGCTGCGTCGCCGTCTTGATCCAGTCGGGCGTCAGCACGAAGCCCGGATTGACGGCGTTGACGCGGATATTGTCCTTGATGAACTCGGTCGACATCGTCTTCGACGCCATGACGAGCGCCGCCTTGGTGACGTTGTAGATCGGCTCGTACCAGAGCGGCTGCGAGGCGCAGATCGAGGCGTTGTTGAGGATGACGCCGCCGCCGCGCCGCTTCATCGAGGGCACCAGCCCACGCGCCAGCCGGATCGCCGCCATTACGTGCAGGTCCCAGTAGAACTGCCACTTGTCGTCCGGCGCCTCCATGATCGTCTCGTTGCTGCCGGTGCCGGCATTGTTGACGAGAATGTCGGCGCCGCCGAACGCTTCCTCCGTCGCGGCGATCACCCGGTCGCAGCCGACCGCGGTCGAGACGTCGCAATCGACGGCGAGGACGGTGACCGGATGCGCGGCGACGATCTCGGCGCGCGCCGCCTCGAGCCGCTCCGCGTTGCGGGCCGCGAGGACGACATGGGTACCCTCGGCCGCGAAGCCTTTCGCGACGGCGAGGCCGATGCCGATGCTGCCCCCGGTGATGACGGCGACCTTGTCGCGCAATCCGAGATCCATGCTTTTGCTCCTTGTTCTTCAGGCAGAGGTGATGGTGAAGGTTATTTGACGATCGGGATCTTCGATCGGTCGATGGTGATGGCGACGGCCGCGACCAGCACGACGCCGAAGACGATGTTCTGGGCGAAGATGTTGACGCCAAGGAAGGTCATGCCGATGCGTACGACCGAGATGATCAGCGCGCCGACCAGAGTCCGCCAGATCGAGCCGACGCCGCCGGTGATCGAGGTGCCGCCGACGACGACCGCGGCGATCGAGGGCAGCAGCAGCTCGCTGGCGAGCGTCGGCGAGCCGCTGGCAAGGCGGCCGACCAGCACGATGCCGGCCAGCGCCGCGCAGCTCGCGGAGAGCACGAAGGCGAAGATCTTCTGCCGGTCGACCTTGACGCCGGAGGCGTAGGCGGCCGGCTCGCCGGCGCCGATCGCGGCGCTGTAGCGGCCGAACGGCGTGCGGCTCTGCAGCACATGCGCGATGGCGAGCACGATGAGCGCGATGATGACGACGTTCGGGATGCCGAAGAGGGTGCCGGTGATCCAGCCGAGATAGGCGCGCTCGCTTTCGCCGAGCGTGATCGAGCGCTCGCGCGAGGTGACGAGCGCGGCGCTGTAGAGCACGCCGCCCATCGCCAGAGTCGCGATAAAGGAGGGGATGCGCAGGCGGACATGCGCGATGCCGGAGAGCAGGCCCGCCAGCACACCGAGCCCGAAGGCGAAGACGAAGGCGGCATAGCCGTAGCGGGCGAGCGTCAGCGCCACCACGACGCTGGAAAGCGAGGCCATCGACTGGATCGACAGATCGATGCCGCCCAGCATGATGACGAAGGTGACGCCGGTCGCGAGGATGAACAGCACGGCGGTGTCGCTCGCGAGCTGCAGCAGCGTGTTCACGTCGAGGAAGGCCGGCTGGAACGTGCCGACCAGGATCACGAGGATGACCAGCGTCACGAGCGGCAGCCACTGGCGGACGCCGTCGGAGCGGAGCGTGTCGAGCATCGTGTTCATCGCGCTAGACCATGTGTCCAATGAGGTCGACCTGCTTCGGCTTGTGGCCGGGGCTGGCGTCGGTCCGGTGGGTGATCGCGCCGTCGCGCATCACCAGCACGGTGTGGCTGAGGCCGATCGTCTCCTCGAGCGTGTCGGAGGTGAGGATGACGGCGACGCCCTCGGCGGTGACGGCGCGGATCAGCTCGTAGACCTCCTCCTTGGCGCCGACGTCGAGGCCGCGCGTCGGATGGTCGAGGATCAGGATCCGAGACTGGGCGTTCAGCCATTTCGCCAGCACCACCTTCTGCTGGTTGCCGCCCGAGAGGTTGAGGCAGAGCGTGTTGATGCCGGGCGTGCGCACCTTGAGGCGCTTGACCCAGTCCTCGGCGAGCCGCCTTTCCTCGCGGGTGTCGATTAGTCCGGCGCGGGTGAGGCCGCCGAGATCGGCGAGCGTGATGTTGGCGGCGACGGGGAGGAACAGCACCAGCCCCTCGACGCGCCGTTCGCGCGGCACGTAGCCGACGCCGACATCGACCGCCTCGGCCGGCGTGCGCAGCCGGACCTCGTGCCCGTGCGCCAGCAGCCGGCCGCCGTCATGCGGCGCGAATCCGGCGAGCGTGCGGGTCAGTTCCTCGCGGCCCGAGCCGACCACGCCGGCAATGCCGAGGATCTCGCCGGCATGCAGCTTGAACGAGATGTCGCGATAGGCACCGCCGAGGCGGAGCCCGTCCAGTTCCAGCACGACCTCGTCGCGATAGGACTGCTGTAGCGGCTCGCGGTAATATTCCGCCTGCAGGCTGCGCCCGACCATCAGATGATGCAGCTGCGTGACGTCGGCCTCGGCCGCCGCGAGTTCCGCGACGACGGCGCCATCCTTCATCACATAGATGCGGTCGGAGAGCTCGAGCACCTCGTCGAGCCGGTGCGAGACGAAGATGAAGGAGGCACGCGCGCGCAGCGCCCGGACGCGGGCGAACAGGATGTCGATCTCGGCCCGTTCCAGCACCGAGGTCGGCTCGTCGAGCAGGATGACGAGATGACCGGGCGCGTTCTCCTCCAGCGTCAGCGCCTTGGCGAGCTCGACCATCTGGCGCGCGGCGAAGTCGAGGTCGTCGGCGCGGGTGCGCGGGTCGGCGTCGATCTGCACCTTGGCGAGCTGGCGGCTCGCGGCGGCATAGAGCGCGCGCCAGTCGACGATGCCGAAGCGGGTGAACTGCTTCTCGTTGCCGAGATAGATGTTCTCGCCCACCGTCAGGTTGGTCAGCAGCGACTGTTCCTGGAACACCATGCCGATGCCCTGGCTCATGGCGTCGGAGGCGCTGACGAAGCGGGTCTTGCGGCCATCGAGCAGGATGTCGCCGGAATCGGGCTGGTAGACGCCGCTCAGGATCTTCATCAGCGTCGACTTGCCGGCGCCGTTCTCGCCGACGAGGCCGACCACTTCGCCGGGGCGGATCTCGATCGAGACGTCCTTCAGCGCGTGCACGCCGGGGAAGCGCTTGTCGACATGCACGAGGGCGAGGGCGGGCGGCGATGCGGCGGTGGCGGTCGCGGTGGCGGAGGGGGCAGGGGTGAGGGGCGCGCTCATTTGACGATCCGCATGCGCTTGCGGTCGATCGACAGCGCGACCGCCGCGATGATCATCAGGCCCTGCACGCCGATCTGCACGCTGGGCGGCACGCCCATCAGCACCATGCCGTTCGCCAGCACCACGACGATCAGCACGCCGACCAGCGTCTGCAGCACGCTGCCCTGGCCGCCGGAGAGCGCCGTGCCGCCGACCACCACGGCCGTGATGGTGGTGAACAGCCGGCCCGTGCCGATCTGGGCGTTGCCGAGGCCGAGCTGGGCGGCGGCGAGCACGCCACCGACGGCGTAGAAGACACCGGCCAGCGTGAAGGCGAGGATGCGGACGCGGCCGACCGGGATGCCGGAGAGCGCCGCCAGCTCCTCGCCGCCGCCGAGCGCGTAGATGTAGCGGCCGAGCCGCGTGTAGTTCTGGATCACGAGCGCGACCAGCAGGCAGCCGAGCGCCACCCAGACACCCCAGGGAAAGCCGAGGAAGCGCTCGATCGCGAGGCCGCGGATCATCGGATCGTTGATGCGGATCGCCATGCCGCCGAGCAGCGCGTTGGCCGCGCCGACGCCGACGAACCACATGCCGAGCGTCACCATGAAGGAGGGGATCTTCAGCCGCACATGGATGACGCCGTTGGTGAAGCCGACGCCGGCGCCGACGAGGAGAACGATCAGCACGCCGAAGAGGCCGAAGGCGTTCTCGTTGGCGCCGTTGATCACCAGCATCGACAGGATGACGGCGGAGAGCGTCAGTCCGCCCTCGACCGACAGGTCGATCGAACCCATCAGGATGATGAAGGTCGCGCCCATGCCCAGCACCAGCGGGATCATCGCCGCCTGGCTGATGCGTACCAGATTGCCGAAGGTCAGGAAGTTCGGATTGATCAGCGTGATGATGCCGCAGAGCAGCACCAGCACGATCAGCGGCGCCCAGGAGGCGATGCGCCACCGGCGCCGGGCCGCCGGCATGGCGACCGGTCCGGGATTGATGGATGCGTCTGAAGTCATTGGCCTGATCGCCTCATGCGGTTCGATCGGAAGCGTCCGGGAGGCGGCGGCTGCGGCCTCCCGGCATCGCGTGGATCGCCGGCGCCGGGTCGCGGCGCCGGCGGAGGGGCGGCGTGCCCCTCCGGATCAGGTCAGTACTGGATCTGCCCGGTCACCCGGCCCCAGATGTCGTTCCAGTCCATCTTGGGCTCCGAGGCGATGTTCTCCTCGTAGAAGGCGTTGGCGTTGTCGGCGGTGATGATGACGCCCTTGCCGTAGAACTCGCGATGGTCCTTCGGCTCCTTCGACGGATCGAAGCCGCCCGTCTTCGCCTGGTAGCCGATGGAAAGGCCCATGCCGCCCTGCCAGTACGGATCCCAGGCGACGGTGCCGGCGAGCTCGCCCTTCTGGATCGCCTCGACGGCGAGCTGGATGCCGTCGATGCCAGTCACCGCCACCTTGCCGGCGCGGCCATCGGCGCGTAGCGCCTCGACGGCGGCGAGCGCCATGTCGTCATTCGCCGCCCAGATCGCGTTGATCTGGTCGCCGAACTGGGTGAGCCAGGCGTTGGTCTTCTCAAGCGCCTCGGTCGCCGACCAGTTGGCGACCTGGTAGTCGAGCAGCTTGACGTCCGGATTGGCGGCGAGCGCCTCCTCGAGGCCCTTCTTGCGCTCGATGGCGGGCACGTTGGATTCGATGCCGCCGAGCGCGACGATGCCGCCCTTGCCGCCGATCTTCTTGATCAGCGTCTCGGCCATCGCCTTGCCGTAGGGCACGCCGCTGAACGAGATGTGCGCGACATAGTTGGGATCGAAATCCCAGGGATGCAGGTCGGCCGGCTTGTTCCACTGCGTTACGACATAGGCGCCTGCCGCCTTGGCCGCCTCGACGATCGGGCGCGCGTCGGGGCTGTCGTTCGGGTCGACGTTGATGACGCAATTGCCGCCGGTCTTGGCGAGGATCGCCTTGATGTCGGCGATGCCCTTCTCGCTGTTGCCCTCGGTCACCAGCGTCACATAGTCGGCGCCGACCGACTTGGCGAAGGCCGCGCCGCCCTTGTTCCAGGTGGCGTGATAGGGGTTCGAGAGCGACCGGATCGAGTTGACGACGGTCGGCTTGTCGGCGGCGAAGGCGCGCCGGGTGATGATGGCGGGAAAGACGCTCGCCGCGCCGAGGACGCCGGCGCCCTTCAGGAGATCGCGCCGCTTGATCTGAACGCCAAGCGGACTGGAGATGAACTTATTCGCCATTGACCACTCCTCCCTGTTTAGCGCCCGGGCCGAGGTGCGCCTGTTCTCGAGGTCGTCGCCGTCCGTCCGTCCGTCTTCCCTGTGCTCACCTGTTGAAATCCGCCCCGGCGTGACGGCGTTGGCGCGCTGTCCGGCCGGAAACAAGCTGGCGGTTCCGTTTCCGGACCTTCCGCAGCGACCTGCTGTGTTTATTGGCCGTGCATAGCTATGCACGCACCCTTTTTCCTGTCAATCGGCGGTGCACCGGGGGTCGCTGTGGAGCGGCCGTGATCGGGAAATAGTAAAACTACTTTTCTGTTGAAAATCCCGTCGAGTTTCCGGCTGTGACGCCATCGCGGGCGCATCGGATGCGCGTCGCGATGGATGTAGGCTTTGTGCTGATTCCGAAGGGAATACAGCGAGATATCGATCGACATCCATCGAGCCTCGGGGCCGGAGGCGGTCGGTCGGACGCTCTCTTGCGGTTGTGTAGTAATGCTATATCCTGCCCGTCAGTTCGAGCTTTCGAGGGACCCGGCGGGGTGTTGCGACGTCGCCGGGCTGCAGGGATGGATGGAATGATCTCGGAATTGAGCGGTAGGCTGTTCATCGACGGCGCCTGGCTGGATGGCGCGGGCGCGCGGATCCCGGTCGAGAACCCGGCGACCGGCGAGGTGGTCGGCCATATCGCGTCGTCGACCGCCGCCGAGGTCAATGCCGCCGTCGCCGCGGCCCGCAAGGCGTTCCGGGGCTGGGCCGACCTCGCGCCGCGCCAGCGGGCGGCGGCGCTGAAGCGCCTCGGCACGCTGATCGCGGCCGATGCCGACCGCATGGCGCGGATCATGACGCTCGAGCAGGGCAAGCCGCTCAATGAGGCGCGTGGCGAGATCCTGAAGCTCGGCGAGGCCTGTCATTTCTACGCGGAAGAAGCGGTCCGCGTGCATGGCGAGATCATCCCGAACGACACCAACGATCATCAGAGCCTGGTGATCCGCGAGCCGATCGGCGTCGTCGGCGCCATCACGCCGTGGAACTATCCGGCCGAACTGGTCGGCTGGAAGCTGTGCGCCTCGATCGCCGCCGGCTGCACCATCGTCATCAAGCCGGCCGATCTGACGCCGTTCACGGCGCTGGCGACCGCCCAGAAGGTCGAGGAGGCCGGCATTCCGGCCGGCGTCGTCAATGTCGTCACCGGCCCCGGCTCGGTCGTCGGCCAGGCGCTGGTCGAGCACCCCGGCGTCGACAAGATCGCCTTTACCGGCTCCAGCAAGGTCGGCCTGCAGATCCAGCAATCGGCCACCACGGTGAAGCGCATGTCGCTTGAGCTCGGCGGCAACTGCCCGCTGATCGTCACCGCCTCGGCCGATCTCGACGCGGCGGTGAAGGGCGCGGCGCGGCGCTCCTTCCGCAACATGGGCCAGATCTGCATCGCCATTAACCGCGTCTATGTCGCCCGTCCGCTCTACGACGCCTTCCTCGCCAAGCTGAAGGTCGCGGCCGAGGCGCTGACCATCGGCAACGGCATCGACAAGCCGGACGCCGATCTCGGCGCCATGGCGTCGGCCGCTCCGCTCGCCAAGACGCGCGAGCATCTCGCCGATGCGCTCGCCAAGGGCGCCAGGCTGGTGGCCGGCGGCGCGGCGCCGGAAGGCGAGGCGTTCGCGCGCGGCCATTTCTTCCGGCCGACGGTGGTCGCGGATTGCACGCATGCCATGAAGGTGATGACCGAGGAGACGTTCGGGCCACTGATCGGCGTGATGCCGTTCGACGGGCTCGACGAGGCGATCACCCACGCCAACGACACGCCCTATGGTCTCGCCTCCTATGTCTACGCCAAGGACATGGACGAGGTGCGCTACCTGACGACGCGCCTCGACTACGGCAATGTCGCCGTCAACAATGTCGATGCCGGCGTGATGAACGCGCCCTATGGCGGCCGCAAGCAGAGCGGCGTCGGCTACGAGCACGGCCGCGAGGGCATGCTGGAGTACATGAACTTCAAGCATATCCGCGTCCGCACCGACGATCCCAAGGGGCGCTAGGCCATGGCACTCGCCCTTCTCGGGATCGATATCGGCACCTCCGGCTGCAAGGCGCTGCTGATCGACGCGGCCGGCGCCGTGCTGGCCAGCCACACCGCGACCTATGGCCTGGCGCAGCCGCGGCCCGGCTGGACCGAGCAGGATCCGGCGCTCTGGATCGAGGGCGCGCGGCAGGCCGTCGCCGGCGTCCTGGCCGCACGGCCGGATGTCGAGCTGGCGGCGATCGGCCTCTCCGGCCAGATGCACGGCCTGACGCCGCTCGACGAGGCGCATCGCGTGCTGCGGCCGGCGCTGCTCTGGAACGATCAGCGCAACGGCGCCGAATGCGCCGAGATCACCGAGCGGGCCGGCGGGCTGGAGGGGCTGCTGCGGCTCACCAACAACCGCATGCTGGTCGGCTATACCGGCGGCAAGATCCTCTGGATGCGCAATCACGAGCCGGACCTCTACGGCCGCGTCCGCCATATCCTCAACCCGAAGGACTATCTGCGCCTGGTGCTGACGGGCGAGCTCGCCACCGAGGTCTCGGATGCGTCCGGCACCGGCCTGTTCGATGTCCGCAAGCGGGCCTGGTCGGCGCCGCTGCTCGAGCGGCTCGACATCGATCCGGCGCTCTTGCCCGACTGCAATGAATCGCAGGTCGTCACCGGCCGGATCAGCCGCGTGGGCGCGGAACTCTTCGGCCTGCCGGAGGGCGTGCCCGTCGTCGGCGGCGGTGGCGACAGCGTGATCCAGACGCTCGGCTCCGGCGTGATGCGGCCTGGCGAGCTGCAGACGACGATCGGCACCGCCGGCATCGTCGCCAGCGCGCTCGAAACGCCGATGGACAATCCGGACGGTCGGCTGCAGGTGTTCTGCAACGTGGCGCCGGAGAGCTGGCACTGCATGGGCGTCTCGCTCAATGCCGGCGGCGCGATGTCGTGGTTCCGCGATCTCGTGGCCGGTTTTTCGCGCGATGCCGGCGCGCTCTCCTTCGACGAGATCGTGGCGCGGGCGGAGCGGAGCCCGGCCGGGGCGAAGGGGCTGTTTTTCGTGCCGTACCTCTATGGCGAACGCTGCCCGCATCCCGATCCCTTGGCGCGCGGCGCTTTCGTCGGCCTGACCGCCCGGCACGATCCCGGCGACATGGCGCGCGGCGTCATGGAGGGCGTCACCCATGCGCTGCGCGACATTCACGGCCTGATGCAGAAGGCCGGCCTGCGGCACAGCGTGATCAAGGCATCGGGCGGTGGCGCGCGCTCGGCGCTCTGGCGTCAGATGCAGGCCGACCTGTTCGACTGCGAGGTGGTGACGACCGAGGGTGCGGCCGAGGGCGGCGCGTTCGGCGCGGCGCTGGTCGCCGGCGTCGGCATCGGTGTTTGGCCGGATGCGCGGTCGGCGGCGCTGGTCTGCAAGCCGTTGACCCGGCAGGCGCCGGATGCCGCCGCCGGCGAAACGCTCCGCCAGGCATTTGCAATCTTCGAGGGCCTCTATCCGGCATTGTCGCAGAGCTTCGCGGCGATCTCGGATGCGGCGCTCGATCGGTGACAGCGGCAAAGAGGCCGACATGACGAATTCGCCGCCCGTCTACAGGGCGCTCATCTTCGATCTCGACGGCACGCTGATCGACAGCGCGCCCGACATCGCCGCCGCCGTGAACGCCTATCTCGCGGCGCAGGGCTGGCCGACGCAGGAGACCGCCTTCGTCGAGCGCTTCATCGGCAATGGCCCGCGCCGGCTGCTGCTCGACATGTTCGTCGAACTCGGCCTGCCCAGCGACGACGCGACGGTGACGGCGGCCCATGCCGCCTATCTCGCCAACTACGCCGAGGCGCCGGCAAGGCTGACGAAATTCTATCCTCATGTCCGCGAGGATCTGGCGGCGCTCCGCGACGCCGGCTTCCGGCTCGGCATCTGCACCAACAAGCCGCATGAGCTGACGCTCCGGATTCTCGGCCTTCTCGGCATCGCGCCGCTGTTCGACGCCGTGCTCGGCGCCGACGCCGTGCCGGCCTGCAAGCCCGATCCGGGGCATCTCCTGGCCGTCGCGCGGCAAATGGGGCTCGCCGAAGGCGACTGGGCCTATGTCGGCGACACGACGGTCGATCAGGCGACAGCGGTCGGCGCCGGGGCGCCGTTCTTCGTCGTGCCCTGGGGCGGCGGCTCGTTGGTGCCGGCGGCGCCCGAACAGCGCTTGACCCGGCTCGCCGACCTGCTGGCATATCGGCGGATCCACCAGGAAAGCTGACATGTCGACCAACAGCCTGCTGCAGCGCATTCTCCAGGAACATGACCGGATGGGGCCGGCCGAGCAGCGGCTCGGCGACTTCGTCAAGGCCCATCCCGGCAAGGTCATCCACATGAGCATGGCGCGGCTGTCGCAGGAGTGCGATGTCAGCGACCCCACCGTGATGCGCTTCTGCCGGCGCTTCGGCTTCGAGGGCTACCAGGACTTCAAGCTCAATCTGGCGCAGAGCCTCGTTCCCTCGGCGCCCTTTGCCTATGAGCAGATCGTGCCGGGCGACTCGATCGAGAGCATCGTCCGCAAGACGGCGCGCAACTCGCTGAACGCCATCCAGCGGGCGCTCGAGGATCTGCTGCCGCAGCAGATCGAGGAGGGCGCCAAGCTGCTGCAGGAGGCGAGCTGGATCGGCATCTACGCGACCGGCATTTCCGAGGTGACGGCGATCGACGCCGAGCACAAGTTCCAGCGCCTCGGCATGCGCTGCGCGGCAGTCATCGGCCGCAAGAAGCAATGGCTGCACGCGGAGGCCTCGCGCCCCAACGAGGTGGCGCTGATCTTCTCGCAGTCTGGCCACACCAAGCAGATGATCGAGCTCGCCATCGCCGCCCGCTCGGGCGGCGCCCGCGTCGTCTCGATCACCGCCGCCGACAGCCCGCTCGCCCGCGTCTCCGACGTGCTGATCGCCGTGACGCCTTATGACCGCACCGAACTGCTGACGCCGCTCGCCTCGCGCCTCAACCACCATCTGGTGATCAACATGCTGGTGACCTCGATCGCCGTCACCAGCGGCAGCGAGTTCCCGGACCAGCTGCCGGCGCTCGATTCCTGGCAGACCGACAAGATCTGATGCCCTTTTTCCCGCGTTTCGAGGACATGCAATGACCGCCCAGAATGAAGCCAAGAAGCTTGCCGGCCGCCGCGTGATCGAGGAGTTCGTGCGCGACGGCATGAAGCTCGGCCTCGGCTCCGGCACCACCTCCCACTTCTTCGTGCGCGAGCTTGGCAAGCATGTCGCAGAGGGGCTGCGCGTCACCTGCACGACGACGTCGCGCGCCACCAACGACGTCGCCCGCGAGGTCGGCATCAAGATCACCGATCCGAACGAGATCGGCGAGATCGACCTGACCGTCGACGGTCCGGACGAGATCGACCGCCAGTTCCGCATGATCAAGGGCGGCGGCGCCTGCCTGCTCTGGGAGAAGATCGTCGCCCATGCTTCGAAGCGGATGATCACCGTCTGCGACGAGACCAAGATCGTCGATCAGCTCGGCGGCTTTCCGCTGCCGATCGAAGTGGTGCAGTTCGCCTGGAAGCAGACCGAGCGGATGGTCGCCGGCCTGCTCGTAGAGCAGGGCATCGAGGGTGCGGTGATCACTCGCCGGATGCATGACGGCCAGCCGATCGTCACCGATTCCGGCAACTTCATCCTCGATTGCCGCTGCGTTGCCATTCCCGCTCCGGAATCGCTCGAGATCGAGCTCAATCGCATCCCGGGCGTGGTCGAGAACGGCCTGTTCACGCGCGAGTCGCAGGGCATGGTGGTGGGCTGCTTCGACGGCACCGCCTATGTCGCCATGCGGTGATGTAGTAAAACAAACATTCCGGCCGGCGGGAGGTATCGCCGTGCCGTTTCATCCGTCCCGCCGCGAGCGGGGCGGGAGCTGCCGATATTTGAATTAATTCTTGGTTCGAACGTCGGCTATTCATGAATTCTGTGTGTTTTACGAGCAGTCGGGCCAGGAATGACCGGCGGCGTGGCATTGACAGTCGATGCCGATGTAGTGAAACTAGATTGCATTCCAATCGGCAGGGACACGGGAGCCGAATGGGAATTGGGAGGATCAAGTGACCAGTGTGAACAATCTCAGCCGCCGCGGCCTGCTCAAGGCCGGCGCGGCGCTCGGTGTCGGCACGATGTTGGGCGGCGGCGCCGCCATGGCGGCCGACCGCGTCTTCGTGCCCTACAGTAACAAGAGCCTCGATTACTACTTCTTCGTCATCCAGGAAGAAGCAGTGAAGCGCGCTGTACAGGCGAATTCCTGGGAGTTCCAGGCAACCAACGCCAATTTCGACAATACGCGCCAGCTGGAGCAGTGGCAGAGCCTGATGCTCTCCGACCCCTCCGCAATCATCAGCGACCCGATCGACAGCCAGGCGATCGTCAGCGCGATCCGCCGCTACAACCAGAAGGGCATTCCGGTCGGCATCATCGACACGCCGGCCGATGGCGGCGACGTCGCCATCACCGTTTCCTTCGACAACTACATCGGCGGCCAGATGGCGGCGCAGGAGATCATCAAGCGCCTGACCGCCAAGTATGGCAGCCCGAAGGGTACGGTGCTGAACTGCTTCGGCGCGCTGCAGAGCGTCGCCTGGCGCCTGCGCAAGGAAGGCATGGACGCCGAGTTCGCCAAGTATCCGGAGATCAAGTACCTGGCCCGCCCGACCGAGGGCGCGCTCGACCAGATGCTGGCGGTGACGCTGTCGACCCTGTCGGAATTCCCCGATCTCGACGCCGTTCACGCCCCGTCCGACTCGCCCTCGCGCGGCATCGTCACGGCGCTGCAGCAGAAGGGCCGCTGGAAGAAGGTCGGCGAGGAAGGCCACGTCATCTTCGTCAACATCGACGGCGAGCCGGTCGCGCTGAAGTGGATCCAGGACGGCTACATGGACGCCTGCGTCTCGCAGGATCCGATCGCCTATGGCCAGATCGCGGTCGAGATGCTCGGCACCTACGCGATGAAGGGCCAGCCGGTGCCGATCGGCCCCTACGAGAACAAGAAGTACTTCTGGGAAAAGGGCGAGATCGTCGCCGGCAAGACCGGTCCGACGCTCATCATTCCGCCCTTCGTGATTGACCAGTCCAACGCCGCCGATCCGCGCCATTGGGGCGCGATCGCGGAAATCGACTGGAAGATCCCCTACACCTAGGCAAAGCTGGCGTCGCGCCCTTCCGGGTGCGACGCCGCCCGATGCCGCGCCGCGCCGAGGCGCGGAGGATCCGATCAAGACAGGAGACGCGCGTGACGGTGCCGATGACAGCCGGATCGCAGGCCGCGGACGACTACGTCCTCCGGGTGGAGAATCTCGGCAAGGTCTATGGCGGCGCGATCGCGCTGCGTGATGTCAGCCTCGCCATCCGGCGCGGAACCATCCATGGCCTGCTCGGCGAGAACGGCGCCGGCAAGAGCACGCTGGTCGGCCTGATTTCCGGGCAGCGCCAGCCGAGCTCGGGCACGATCTATCTGAACGGCGAGCCGCTTGCCCATTCCGACGTCCAGAAGATGGAGGAGGCGGGGGTCTTCCTGGTCACCCAGGAGCCGATGATCATCGATCACCTGAGCGCGGCCGAGAACCTGATGCTGGGCATCTGGCCCCGCCGCTTCGGCTTCGTGAACTGGCGCAAGCTCAAGGCCGACGCCGCCCGCATGCTGGAAGGTACCGGCATCGATGGCGCGATGCGCGCCGGCGCGCTCGACGCTGTTGCGCGGCGCAAGCTCAATATCCTGCGCGCCATGTTCAGCGGCGGCAAGGTCATCATCCTCGACGAGCCGACGGCCGCGCTGACCGTCGAGGACCGCGTCCAGCTCTTCGATTTCATGCGCCGGCTGAAGGCCGACGGCGTCACCTTCATCTTCATCTCGCACTACAATGACGAGATCCTCGACATCTGCGACGCCGTCTCGGTGCTGCGCGACGGCGCGCTCGCTGGCGGCTCGGAGGATGTCGGCAGCCTGAGTTCGGCGCAATTGTCCGAACTGGTGCTGGGGCGCGGGCTCGTGCTGTTCCAGCGCGAGCGGCGGAGCTTCCCGGCCGATGCGCCCGCCGTCGAGCTGCGCGACATCGCCGGCTCCGGCGTGCGCGTGCCGGCGCTCGACCTCCGGCCCGGCGAGGTGGTCGGCTTCACCGGCCTGCCCGGCGCCGGCGCCAAGGAACTGGCGCGCTGCATCTTCGGGCTGGTGCCGGTCGAATCCGGGACCATCCGCTTCGCCGACGGCGCCGCGCCGCAGGCGCTGCCGGCCTCGCCGCGCGACGCGTTCGCCTCGGGCATCGCCTTCCTCTCCGACGATCGCCGCCGCGATGGCGCGATCGGCCAGATGTCGATCGGCGCCAACATCTCGCTCTCGTCGCTCGATGCCGTCGCCCGTTCCGGCTTCCTGAGCAAGGACGCCGAACTGGCGCTTTCGGAACGCTATTTCGCCGCCATGGGCATCAAGGCGCCGTCACCCGCCGTCGCGGTCGACACGCTCTCCGGCGGCAACCAGCAGAAGGTCTGCCTCGGCCGCGTTCTGGCGACCAAGCCGCGACTGCTGATCCTCGACGAGCCGACGCGCGGCATCGATGTCGGCGTCAAGCAGGACGTGCTGCGCATCGTCGACGAACTGAGCCGGACCGGCGTGGCGGTGATCATCGTGTCGACGGATACGGACGAGATCACCCGCGCCGTCGACCGGGTCTGCATTTTCGAGAATGGCACGATCGCCCGCGAACTGACGGGCGACGCAATAACCAATGACAGGCTCCGTGGCCTCCCGTCGAGCTAGGGACCGGATTGCGGTCCCCCGGCCGGCGGCCATGGATGCCCTGTTGAGAGCGAGGAAATGATGAGCCGCACGATGACCGTTGCCGCCAAGACTACGTCCCCGGCGAGCCAGAAGGCGGGCGACCGCTCGGTGCTCGGCTGGGTCCTGCACAATGTCGTCTGGATCTGGCTGATCGCGCTCGTCGTGATCTTCGGCCTGTTCAACCAGTTCTTCTTCACCGTCAACAACATGCAGAACATCATGGTGCAGGCCACCGTGCTCGGCATGCTGGGCCTGGCGGTGGCGCTGCCGCTTTTGGTCGCCGAGATCGATCTGTCGCTGCCGGCCAATCTCGGCTTCTCGTCGGCGATCGGCGCCATGGCCTATTCCGACTGGGGCGTGCCGTGGTTCCCCGGCATGCTGATCGGCGTCGGCGTCGCCACCTTCATCGGCTTCTTCAACGGCCTCTGCATCACCAAGCTCCGGATGGTGTCGCTGATCCAGACGCTGTCGATGATGATCATCCTGCAGGGCGCGCTGCTGGCGCTGACCCAGGGCCGGACCATCACCAATCTGTCGGACGGCTATATCTGGATCGGGCAGGCGACCATCGGCGGCTGGCCGATCATGCCGTTCATCTTCGTCGTCGCACTGGTCGGGGTCGGCATCCTGCTGACGCGGACCGTGTTCGGACGCCGCGTCTACGCCGTCGGCGGCAATCCGGTCGCCTCCAACTCGGCCGGCATCCGCGTCGATACCGTCAAGATCCTGACCTACACGCTGGCCGGCTTCCTGGCGGGCATCGCCGGCTTCCTGCTGGCCTCCTGGCAGATGGCGATCACCTCGAACCAGGGCTCGAGCTATCTGCTCTACGCCATTGCCGCGCCGATCATCGGCGGCGTCAGCGTGTTCGGCGGCCGTGGCAATGTGATCGGCGTGCTGGGCGGCGTGCTGCTCCTTACCGTCATCCAGGTCGGTCTCGCCATCATCTCGGTGCCGTCCTTCTATGTCGGCATGATCGGCGGCTTCATGATCTTCGTCGCGGTCGCGATCGACGCGATCCGCGTCCGCTATTTCAGCTGACCACCGGCGTCGCGGTTCGCCGCGGCGCCTGACCATTCAGGAAGGCGGCAGCCTGGCGGCGCCGCCTTCCGGCTATCCTTGCCCCGCAGAAGACCAAAAGGTGCGCGGGGCGCCGGCCTGGCGAGACGGAGTTGTGCGGAACGGCAGGCCGTGGCGTAGTCTCGATCCGGGGAGAGAGGGGAGGATTGCATGTTCGTGACGCCCGAGGGCGAACGCGTGCTGATCGTCGACGGCCACACCCATCTTTGGGACGGGCGTCCGACGAACTGGCGCAACGATTACGGCCGGACCTTCATCGATACGTTCTGGAGCGGCCATGTCGGCTTCACGCCGCCCGACAAGCGCTGGAACCAGGACAATTTCCGCTACTACGGCGTCGAGAAATCGGCGCGCGACCTGTTCGTCGACGGCTATTGCGACGCCGCTATCATGTTGCCGGTCGATCTGCGCGAGTTCTACAACGAGGGCTTCAATACCACCGAGCAGTGCAGCGCGCTGAAGGCGCTCTGCCCGGACCGCGTCGTTCTGAACGGGCGCATCGATCCGCGCGAGGGCGCGCGCGGCCTCGCCCGGCTCGAGCGGGATCACGACCGTTTCCGCTTCAAGGGCGTCAAGCTCTACACCGGTGAGTGGAACGGCAATTCGCGTGGCTACCGCCTCTCGGACGATTTCGTCCGGCCCTATCTCGAGAAATGCCGCGAGCTCGGCATCGGCATCCTCCATGTCCACAAGGGGCCGACGACGCATCCGCTCGACTACGACGCCTTCGATGTCCGCGACGTCGATCAGGTGGCGACCAGCTTCCCGGATTTGAAATTCGTCATCGATCATTGCGGCATGCCGCGCATTGACGATTTCTGCGCTGTCGCCGGCCAGGAGCCGAACGTCTATGGCGGGCTGGCGCTGGTCACCTCGTTCATCCGCGCCCGGCCGCGCCATTTCAAGCAGATGCTCATCGACCTTCTCTGGGGTGTCGGGCCGGATCGGCTGATCTTCGGGTCGGACTATGCGATCACCAGCCCGGACTGGATCGTCGAGGCCTTCATGGCGTTCGAGCTGGACGAAGCGGAAACGACCGAGGCCGGCCATGCGCTCGATCTCGCGGCGAAGCGCAAGATCCTCGGCCTGAACGCGGCGAAGCTCTATGGCCTCGACGTCGACGCGCTTCTCGCGCTCCCGCCGGTGACTGTGCCGGCAGGGCAGGCGCGCGATGCGGCCGAGTGAGCCGGTCGGACGGGGTATGACCGACCCCGCAGCGGCGGGCGGCGGGATCGCCGCGGCGACGAAGGCGGCCCGGATCGGCGATGTGCGGGCCCGGCTCGACCAGATCCGCGATCCCGAGCTCGACGAGCCCGTGACCGCCATGGGCTTCATCCAGGCGATCGAGATCGCCGGAGACGACGTCCGCGTGATGTTCCAACTGCCGACGGCGTGGTGCGCGGCCAATTTCGCCTATCTCATGGCGGTCGACATGAAGGCGGCCGTCGCAGCGCTGCCCTGGGTCGCATCGGTCGAGATCGTGCTTCTGGAGCATTTCGCCGCCCGCCGCATCAACGAGGCGGTCGGGCAGGATCTCTCCTTCGTCGCGGCGTTTCCGCAGAAGGCCGAGGCCGAGCTGGACGATCTCCGGCAGACCTTTCTGGAAAAGGCCTTCCTGGCCCGCCAGCATGCCGTGCTCGCAGCGCTCTCGAAGCCGGTGGCAATACTGGCGGCCGATTGGTCGATCGCGGATCTCGAGCGTCAGGCGGGCGAATCCGAGGCGCTCGGCGCGGCGGCTGCGCGCTATCTCGCCCTCCGCCGGTCGTTGCCGGGCCAGCGCGCCTTTGTCACCGCCGGCGGCGAGGCCGTCGCGGCGGCGGACTGGCCGGTCCATCTCCGGGAGATCCGCCGTACGGCGATGACGCTGGCGGCGAATGCCGAGCATTGTCGGGTGCTTGCTTCGGCGCGCACCGCATGAAGCGCACATGATGCGGCGCGGGCGGGGGAGGGGCTCGTCTGCCCTTGCGTTGGCCAGGGCGGGAAACCGGAAAAACCACCCTGTTCCCCATACCGCCACGTCCGGTTGACGCGCGCTGCATCGGGAAGGCAACCCGCGAGCGCCGTCTCGGTTCCGGCTCTTTGTTCGATCGCGGTTTCTTCACGCGAACCGGTATCCGCTTCGCTCGAAAGCGCTCCGGGAGGCCCCGCCGCCCCGCGAGGGGCGGCGGGCGCGTCCTGCAGGGCCGCGGCTTGTGCCGTCTGTCCCTGCTCCCCTGGTGCGGCGGTCATGCGGGCCGGTACACGGCCCCGAAGCGGTTTTCCAGGAAGGTCGCGAGCGGGATCGCTTCCTGCTTGATGAGCCCCTGCTGCGGCAGTTGGCCCTCGGCGAGAAGATCGAGCACGGCGCAGGCGGCCGAGGCCGTGGTGAGCTGGATGGCGCTGCAATCAATGCCATCCGCCGTGCGGTTGTAGATCTTCTTGGCGTAGATCTCCTCGACCAGCCGCCCGCCCTTCATGCCGCTGACGGTGACGAAGATGACGACGACGTCCTGGCGCGTGACCGGCAGGGCCTGCTCCAGAATGTCCTTCAGGAGGTCGCGCCGGGCGCGAAGGCGCAGGTCATGCAGCAGAAGTTTCATGATCGCCGCATGGCCGGGATAGCGCACGGTCTTGTAGTTCAGGCGCCGCACCTTGTCGGCGAGTGTCTCGCAAAGGGTGCCGAGGCCGCCCGACGTGTTGAACGCTTCGTAGAGCACGCCGTCGAGCGAGAACTCCTCGCGTTCCTCCAGCGGCGGTACGGAGACGAGCTGGCCGTCGGAGATCGCCTCGCAGGGCTCGCAATATTCGTTGATGACGCCGTCCGTGCTCCAGGTCAGGCTGTAGTTAAGCCCGTTCGAGGGAAACTGCGGCAGCGCGCCGACGCGCATGCGGATGCTGTCGAGGCTGTCGAACTGGCTGGCGATGTCGTTCGCGACGATCGAGATGAAGCCGGGCGCCAGCCCGCATTGCGGGATCAGCGCGGCGCGCGCCGTCGCCGCCATGCTCTTGACGAAGCGGGTGCTGGCGACATCCTCGGTCAGGTCGAGATAATGCACCCCATTCGCCACCGCGGCCGACGCGACGGAGGTCGTCATGTGGAAGGGGACCGCGCTCAGCACCGCGAAGCTGTCGGCGATCAGGGGGGCGAGGGCGCCGTCGGCGCCAATCTCCGCCTTGCGGGGCGTGACGCCGGCCCGCTTCGGCAGGGCGTTCAGGATCGTCTCGCTGCGGTCGACCAGGCTGACCGTGTAGTCTCCGGTTGCCGCCAGCATCGCGGCGATGGTGCTGCCGATCTTGCCGGCTCCGACGACGGTGATCTGTTTCATGACAGGGTGCCCCTTGTTCAAGGGGATTGTCCTGTCCGGACTCGCCGGTCGCCAGCGATGAAACGCTGCCGCCCCGGCATCATTCCGACGAATCGTCGGGCCGCGTCGACGCTTCGTCGGCCTCAACCCTTGTGGAAGTTCGTCGTCATGATGATCGAGCTGCGGCAGCGTTCGACGCCGGGCATGTTGATGATCTCGTCGAGCACGGCGTCGAGATCGTCCATCTGTGGCGCCTCCACCATCAGCGCGAGATCGAAATCGCCGCTCACCGTGTGGCAGGTGAGGACCTCGGGCAGCATCCGGAGACGGTCCATCACCGCCGGCTGCATGCGCTGGACCAGGCTCAGCATGACGATCGCCCGGCTGGCCTGGCTGCGCAGGGTGCGGGCGAGGATCGGCGTGTAGCCGAGGATCACGCCGTTCCGTTCGAGCCGGGCGATGCGGTCATGCACCGTCGTCCGGCCGAGCTTCAGCTTGCGTGCCAGTTCGGCGACGGAGGCGCGGGCGTTTTCCTGCAGCAACGCGACCAGCTTGCGATCGGTCGCGTCGAGCGGCGCCGCCTCCTTGGCCGCGTCGCCCGGCGATTTTGGCCCGGCCCCGGGAATCCCCATGCGTCAGTAGCCTCCCTGATAGGTCCGGCGCCGGCCCGCTCCCTGCACGAAATCGATCATGGTCAGGAAGTCGAACACGTGCCGTCCCGTCGCCTTTTGCACGGCATGAGCGTAGAGGGGAAGGTTGGAGCATTCCAGCAGGATCGCACCGATTTCCGGATGCTCGGTGACGAGCTGCACGGCGCGGTCGACCACCTCCTTCTCGACCGCCTCGGTATCGAGCGCGCCCTTCTCGTCGAGGATCGCATAGCGGAAGGCCGGAGCGTCCTGCAGGCCGGCGACATGCAGCGCGCGGGTCGGATTCGGATAGGCGAAGGAGAGCAGCTCCGGGGTCAGCCTGTCCTTGTTGGCGCAGATGACGCCGATCGAGGCATCCGGCGCCAGCGTCGACGCGATGAAGGGCAGCTGCAGCAGGCTCGACAGCATCACCGGGATGCTGAGCGCGGCGGCGACTTCCTGCTGGAAGTAGAGCATGTAGCCGCAATCGCTGGTGATCGCCTTGACGCCCATCGCCTCGAGCTTTTTCGCCGCCGCGACCACGGAAGGCGCCATCGAGCGATCGCCCTCGTTGATCAGGCTGTCGATCGTAACGTCATAGATCGTCTCGTACAGGACCGGATAGTTGTAGCTCCAGGCATTGCCGACGTCGCCGGGCGGAAATGGATTGGAGCAGGCGATCAGTAGGATGCCGATTTCATGACCATAGCTTTGGGCGTCCGGACGAACACGATAGATTCCCACGCCAATACTCCCTTATGCCTGCCCGGTGTCTCGGAAAAATGAGGCTCGCCTCAAAAGAAGGAATCCACTATAGGAGAATCGCCTATCGGTGTCATCCGCGGTCGGTCCAATCCCAGAGGGTTTCATGGCGTACGTATATCCTGAGCTCTGCCTCGTCATCGGTGAAGCGCGCATCGGCGCCGACGCGCGCAAGACCCGATCCGTCATCGACCCCGCCGCGGGCAAGGTGATCGCCGAGCTGCCGATCGCCACCGACGCCGATATCCGCGCCGCCGCCGAGGCGGCGGCCGCCGCCTATCCGGATTGGCGCAAGACCTCGAGCCATCAGCGCCAGGCGATCCTGCGCGCCGCCGCTGCCAGGCTGCGCGAGCGGCGCGAGGAAGCCGCCTGGACGATCACCACCGAGCAGGGCAAGCCGCTCGCCGAAGCGCGCGGCGAGGTCGACGCCTCGGCCGAGACGCTCGAATGGTTCGCCGACGAGGCGCGCCGCGCCTATGGCCGCATCATCCCCTCGCGCTTCGCCGGCCATCGCCAGCTGGTCGAGATCGAGCCGGTCGGCCCGGTGGCCGCCTTCGCGCCGTGGAATTTCCCGCTCATCAACGGCCTGCGCAAGGTCGCGCCGGCGCTCGCCGCCGGTTGCACGGTGGTGCTGAAGCCGGCCGAGGAGACGCCGGGCGCGACGATGATCGCGATCGACTGCCTGCGCGAGGCCGGCCTGCCGGCCGGCGTCGTCAACGTGCTCTATGGCGAGCCGGCGCAGATCTCGGACGCGCTGATCCAGGCGCCGGAAATCCGCAAGGTCTCGTTCACCGGCTCCGTTTCGGTCGGCCAGTCGCTGGCGGCGCTCGCCGGCCGGCATGGCAAGCGCGCGACGATGGAGCTCGGCGGTCACGCCCCGGTCATCATCCTCGACGACATCGACGTCGACCAGGTCGCGACGCTGGCGGCCGCCGGCAAGTTCCGCAATGCCGGCCAGGTCTGCAACGGCGCGACGCGCTTCTATGTCCAGCGCGGCATCTATGACCGCTTCCTCGGCGCCTTCTCGGAGAAGGCGGGTCGGGTGGTCGTCGGCGACGGCCGCGTCGACGGCACCCAGATGGGGCCGCTCGCGAACGACCGCCGGGTCACGGCGATGGAGGGCTTCGTCGCCGATGCCCGCAAGCGCGGCGGCGGCATCGTCGGCGGCGAGCGGATCGGCAATATCGGCAATTTCTTCCAGCCGACGATCCTGCACGACCTCGATCCGGCGGCCGCCGCCTATCACATCGAGCCATTCGGGCCGTTGGCGCTCGTCGCGCCGGTCGACAGCGAGGAAGAGGCGATCGCCCGCGCCAATGACAGCAATGTCGGCCTGTCGTCCTTCGTCTTCACCGAGAGCGCGCGGCGCCAGCGCCGCATGATCGACGGCATCCAGGCCGGCCTCGTCGGCGTCAACACCTTCACGGTCAGCTTCCCCGAGACGCCGTTCGGCGGCATCAAGGAGAGCGGCGTCGGTCATGAGGGCGGCGCCGAAGGGCTGGAGCCCTACCTGGTCAAGAAGTTCGTCCATGTCGCCGGCTGACGCTGGCGGGCGGGACGCCGACGTCGTCATCATCGGTGGCGGCATCGTCGGCCTTTCGGCCGGTCTTGAGCTGCAGTCGCGCGGTCGCAGCGTCGCGATCGTCGATCCCGGCGATCCGCTAAGGCGAGCGTCCTATGGTAATGCCGGCGTCCTGAGCCGTGGTTCGATCCTGCCGATCGCGGGGCCGGGCCTCTGGATGAACCTCGTCCGCTACGCGCGCGGCGCCGATCCCGGCGTCCGCCTGCGCCATGCCTCGATCCCGACCCTCATCGGCTGGTATCGCCGCTTCCTCGGCCGCGCCAACGAGGCCGGCGTGCGGAACGCGGCGGCGGCGCTCAACCCGCTCGTCGCCGCCTCGATCGATCGCCATCTGGCGCTCGGCGCCATCGCCGGCACGCTGCCGCTGATCCGCCGCGACGGCTGGTTTCGTCTCTATCGCAGCGACGCGAGCCTCGCCGGCGCGGCGCTCGAGCGGGCGCTGCTCGCCGAGCATGGCGTGAAGGCCGATCTCCTGAGCGGTGAGGCGGTCTATGACCTCGAGCCATCGCTCTCCAGGATGTTCCCGCATGGGCTGATGTTCCCGCAGACCGGCTCGGTGATCACGCCGGGCGAGGTGGTGAACCGTTTCGAGGCGGCGTTCCGCGCCCGGGGCGGCGTAGCGATCGTCGGCACGGCACAGGGGCTGCGGCAGGAAGAGGGCGGTGTCGCTTTGCAGGTCGGCGGACGGACGGTCCGCGCCGGCCATGCGGTGCTGAGCGCCGGCGCCTGGAGCGGCAAGCTGGCGCGGGCGCTCGGCTATGCCATTCCGCTCGCCTCGGAGCGGGGCCATCACGCGCATTTCCGCCTCCGGGATGGTGCGGTGCTCGGCCGTGCGGTCAACGACACCGGCGCCGGCGTCGTCGTCGCGCCGATGGGTGACACGGTGCGCGTGCTGACCGGGGTCGAGCTCTGCGACCCCGACGATGCGCCGGATTTCCGCCAGCTGGCGCTCGCCGTCGAAAACGCGCGGCGCATGCTGCCGCTCGGCGAGCAGGTCGGCGAGAACTGGTTCGGCAACCGGCCGTCGACGCCGGACAGCCTGCCGGTGATCGGCGTCGCGCCGCGCCACGACCGTGTCGTCTTCGCCTTCGGTCACGGCCATATCGGCCTTTCGACCGGGCCGGTGACGGGCGAGATCGTCGCGCGGCTGATCTGCAACGAGCCGCAGACCCTGCCGATCGCGCCCTTCGACGCGCGCCGCTTCCTCTAAGCCTGCGGGCGGCGCTTCGTCAGTTGCGGACCGTGACGGATAGTGCGCGTGCCGGGCGGCCGGAGGGGGAAGTGAAGGCATGGCCGGTGCGGGCGTCGAAGCAGATGCTGTCGCCGGTCTCGAGCCGCATCGGGCCGTCGCGGGTCTCGCTGTGGAACAGCATGGGGCCGTCGAGCACGTAGACGAAATTCTCGTCCTCGTGCCGGTCCCATCGCTCGAGCATCTTGATGTCGTCCGCCTCGACCGTGAACTCGGTCACCACCAGCGGCGAGTTCGGATAGAGCGCCGCCTTCAGGAAGCGGATGTCGTAGAGCGAGGTGGAGTAGATCGCGCCTTCGCCGCGCGGCGTGAACAGGATGTCGTCGGACTTCTCCGGCGCCGATCCTTCCATCAGCTGGATCATGCTGATGCCGAAGCCGGCGGCCAGCTTGTTCAGCGCGTTGAAGGTCGGTGACATCTCGTGCCGCTCGATCTTCGACAGCGCCGAGCGCGACAGGCCGGTATGCTCGCTGGTGACGTCGAGGGTCCAGCCGCGCTCGTCGCGGAGCGCGCGGATGCGGGCGGCGAGGACGCGGGACGGCTCGGTGCCGGAGGTAGTGTCCGGAATTGCCTGGCTGGTCTGGTTCATGGGCCCTGCGTGAATTGGCGGCTGCAACCTTCCCTTGCTTCGTCGGCGAGCGGGGCAATTGCAAGCCGCTGTGTCATTCGCGACAAAATGCGATTGACGTTTCTCCTATCGTGGAATACGGTTTCCCAAAATATAGGGGAATAATGTCTATCGATATCATAGCCGAAAAAATTCGCTGGGCAATGAAATAGTACAGATCGTCCGTTTCATTCGGACGTGACGAAGTATTATTCAATCCAGATCGTCGGCTGTCGCAGGCATTTAACGCGAAAATTCGATTTTTGGTCTGTATCCGGGAGCGGCGCGTCCCGGCGCGGGGAGGTTTTGTCATGGATGTGTCTGTTCGGGCGCGAAATGCTGCCTTGGGAGCCGTGTTGTCGGGGCTCCTGAGCACGGGTGCAGCCGTCGCGCAATCCAATGAAATCCGGGTCGAGCCCGGCGCGCCGATCGTCGTCGGCGGCTACTGGGTGCTCTCGGGCGGCGACGCGGCGCTCGGCAATGACCAGAGGCGTGGCGTCGAGCTCGCCATCAAGGATTTCGGCGGCGAGATCCTCGGCCATCCGATCCGCTTCCTCGCCGAAGACAGCCAGTGCAGCGCCGAAGGCGGCCAGACCGCGGCGACCAAGCTCGCGGCCAATCCGGCGATCGTCGCCGTGCTCGGCCCGTCCTGTTCGAGCGAGGCCACCGCCGCCGCGCCCATCCTCTGGAAGTCGGGCCTCGTCTCGATCGGCACCTCCGCGACCTCGCCGTCGCTGACCGCGGCTGATCGCAAGCCGGACTATGACGGCTTCCTGCGCGTCGTGTTCAGCGATGCCGACCAGGGACCGGCCGATGCCAAATGGGTGTTCGAGGCGCTGAAGGCCAAGAACATCGTCACCATTCACGACGGCAGCCCCTACACGCAGCAGCTGACCAGCGAGATGGCGAAGACCTTCACCGGTCTCGGCGGCAAGGTCGCGTCGCAGGAGGCCGTCGCGCCGACCGACGTCGACATGCGCCCGGTGCTCGCCAAGATCGCCAGCGAGAAGCCCGATGCGGTCTATGTGCCGATCTTCGTGCCGGCGACGGCGCAGATCCTGAAGCAGGCCAAGCAGACGCAGGGCCTGGAGAACGTGCCCTTCATCGGCGGCGGCGGCATCATGACGCCCGACATCATGGATGCGGCCGGCGACGCGGTGGTCGGTTTCTACGGCGCCTTCCCGGACGTGACGCCGGAAGCGCAGGGCCAGGACTATCCGCGCCTGCTCCAGGCCTATCAGGACGAATATGGCGAGGCGCCGACCTCCGGCTTCGTCGCCAACGCCTATGACGGGATGACCATGCTGAAGCTGGCGCTGGAGAAGGCGGCCAAGCAGGAGCCGGATGGCGCGCTCGTCATCGACAAGGCGGCGCTGCGCGATGCGCTGTTCGCGGTCCAGTTCGACGGCATGAGCGGTCCGATCGCCTGCGACGCGAATGGCCAGTGCTCGAACTTCAAGCCGGCGATCTATCGCTACGAGAACGCCGACCGTGCCAGCTTCGCAATCGGCACGAACCCGAAGAAGATCTATCCCTGATCCAGGGATGCGGGGGCGGCGCCTTCAGTCGCCCTCGCTCTGAGCCGTTGGACATCGAATGAGCGAAACTGGACTTTCGGCGGGGCGACCAATGCCGCGCGCCCGCAGACGCGTCAATGGCATCGACGTGTTCATGTGGGGGCTCCGCGTCATCGTCGCGGCAATCGCCCTGATCGGCGTGGTGGCGACGCTGTTCACCGGGCGCTATTCGCTGTCGCAATGGTTCGATTTCGCGATGTTCGGACTGACGCTCGGCAGCGTCTACGCCCTGATCGCGCTCGGCTACACCATGGTCTACGGCGTCCTGCGCATGATCAATTTCGCGCATGGCGACATCACCATGACCGGCGCCTTCGCCGGCTATTTCATGGCCTCGTCCATGGCGCGGAACGGCTATTTCGAAAGCCATCCCGGCTTTGCCATGCTGGCCGTCTTCGCTGTCGCGATGCTGGCCTGCATCACCATCGCGCTATTGACCGAGCGCTACGCCTACCGGCCGTTCCGCCACAGCCTCGGCCAGGCGCCGCTGATCTGCGCCATCGGCGTCTCCTTCGTGCTGCAGCAGACCGTGCGCGGCATGTTCGGTTCCGGCGTGAAGTCCTATCCGACGCTCTCCTGGCACGACGTCGTGCTCGAATTTGGCGGCGTCCGCGTGCCGGTGGTGAACCTTTTCGTCATGGGCTGCGCCATCGTCGCCATGGTCGGCCTCTATTGGATCGTCCACCGCACCCGCATGGGCATGGCGATGCGCGCGGTGTCGGAAGACAAGAACGCCGCCTCGCTGATGGGCGTCGACGTCGACCGGGTCATCGTCTTCGCCTTCACGCTCGGCGGCGCGATGGCCGGCGTCGCCAGCGTCTGCTACGCGCTGATCTACCAGCAGGTGCATTTCTTCATGGGCTTTGCGCCGGGCATCAAGGCGTTCGGCGCGGCGGTGCTGGGCGGCATCGGCAGCATCCCCGGCGCGATGATCGGCGGCATGTTCCTCGGGCTGATCGAGGCGATGGGGCCGGCGCTGTTCCTCGACGGGCTCGGCATTCCGGCGCCGTACCAGCTGCGCGACGTGATCGGTTTCCTGGTGCTGCTGATGGTGCTGATCTTCCGGCCGCAGGGCCTGTTCGGCGAAGCCATGGCGAAGAGGCGCGCATGAGCACGCTGGTGGAGCGCAGCGCGGCGGGCGAGACCGTCGCGTCCTGGACTTCGGACTTCCGTCGCGGCGTCGGCGCCGGGCTTGGCGGCGCGCTGGTCGCCGCCTATCTCGGCGCGGTCGGCCTGCTGCTGATGATGAACGACCGACCCGTCGTCGCCGGCATGGTGACGCTGGCGCAGGTCGCGCTGGGTGGTATTGCCCTGGTGGCCGGCGTGCTGGCGCAGCGCCGGGCGCGTCATGGCGCGCAGCCGGCGCTCTGGACGAGCCCGCTCGCCGGATTGGTCGCGGCGCTCGTGGTGCTCGCCTTCGCCAATTTGATCCTCGCCGTCAATCTGCGCTCGATCTTCATCGCGCTGACGCCGCCGCTGGCGCGGCTGATCTCCTTCGGCCAGGTGAAATCGCTCGGCGGCGCGGGCCTGTTCGTCGCCGCTGCGATGGTGCTGGCGCTGGCTGGCGGCCTGCTGCAGCGGGCGCCGCGCAGCTTGCGGCGGCTGATCCTGCCGGCCGTGACGACGGTGCTGGTCGCCGGCGTCTTCCAGGACTTCATCAAGGTCATCCTGCAGAGCAACCCGGTGTTCCGCAGCGTCGCGTCCTGGTTCTATGGCTGGGACGGGCTCAGCCCGCGCGGCGCGCTGACGGTCTTCGCGATCGCGCTGGTCCTCGCCGCCATTCCGCGTGTCGCGCGCGGCAGGGCCGCCGCGCCGCGTACCGGCGTCGCGCGGTTCGCGCCGGCGCTCGTCCTCCTCGTCGCCCTCATCCTGGTGCCGCTCGCGGGTGGCCCCTATGTCGCGCAGGTCTTCCTGCTTGTCGGCCTCTATGTGTTGATGGGCATGGGGCTCAATCTCGAGCTTGGCCTCGCCGGCCTGCTCGACCTCGGCTTCGTCGCCTTCTTCGCCACCGGCGCCTATGTGACGGCGCTCTTGACCGCCGACAGCCCGCTGGCGCTCGCCAGCTACACGATGATCCCGTCGCTCTCCTTCTGGGCGGCCATGCCGCTCGCCGTGCTGGCGGCGGTCGCCGTCGGCATCCTGTTCGGCGTGCCGGTGCTGGGCGTGCGCGGCGACTATCTCGCGGTCGCGACCCTCGGCCTCGGCGAGATCGTGCGCATCGTTGTGCTGTCGGATGCCGCCGCGCCGGTACTCGGCGGCGCGCAGGGCATCCTGCAGATCCCGAAGCCGACGCTCGGCGGCTTCGAGTTCAGCGGCCCGGTCTCGCTGTTCTACCTGACGCTGGTCGCGGCCGGCTTCGCCGCCTATTGCGCCTGGCGGCTGGAGCGCTCGCGGCTCGGGCGCGCCTGGATCGCGCTGCGCGAAGACGAGGACGTCGCGCAGGCGATGGGCATCAATCTCGTCCAGTGCAAGCTGCTCGCCTACGCCTTTGGCGCGGCCTTCGCCGGGCTCGCCGGCTCGATCTTCGCCGTGATGGTCAACTCGGTCTTCCCGTCGAGCTTCCAGCTCCTGATGTCGATCAACGTTCTCGCGCTGATCGTCGTCGGCGGCCTCGGCAGCCTGCCCGGCGTGGCGCTCGGCGCGCTGGTGCTGATCGGCCTGCCGGAGGCGCTGCGCGAGTTCGGCGAGTTCCGCTATCTGTTCTACGGAGTGGCGCTGATCCTGACGATGCGGCTGATGCCGGACGGTCTATGGCCCGCCCGCCGCAGTCGGCGCGCGCCGGTGCTCGTCGAGCCGGAAGGCGAGGGCACCGCGCTCGGAGCCAACCGGGCATGAGCGGCGACATCCTTCTCCGCGCCGACGGCATGGGCAAGCGCTTCGGCGGCCTGGTGGCGATCAAGTCACTCGACCTCGAGGTTCGGGCCAACACGATCTGCAGCGTCATTGGGCCGAACGGCGCCGGCAAGACGACGGCCTTCAATTGCCTGACACAGCTGATCACGCCGAGCTCGGGCGCCGTCTATTTCGCCGGCGAGCGCATCGACGGCCTGCTGCCGGACATGGTGGCGGCTTCCGGCATCAGCCGCACCTACCAGACCATCCGCCTGTTCAAGAAGATGACGGCGCGCGAGAACGTGCTGGTCGGCATGCACATGCATCTGAAGCGGTCGAGCTGGTGGGGCTCGATCCTCAACACGCGCACGACGCGCGACAGCGAGCGCGAGGCGATCGCCGAGGCGAAACGGCTGCTCGCCTTCGTCGGGCTGGGCGGCCAGGGCGAGATGGTCGCGGACCACCTGTCCTATGGCGCGCAGCGTCGGCTGGAAGTGGCGCGCGCGCTCGCGACACGACCCAGGCTGCTGCTGCTGGACGAGCCGGTCGCCGGCATGAATCCGAGCGAGACGACCGAGATGGCGGATTTCATTCGCCGGCTCAGGGACGAGCTCGGCATCACGATCCTGCTCATCGAGCACCAGATCAAGATGGTGATGGGACTGTCCGATCAGGTCGTCGTGCTCGACCACGGCGTCAAGATCGCCGACGGCGTGCCGGCCGACGTCCAGCGCGATCCGGCCGTGATCAAGGCCTATCTCGGCTCCGGCGCGCGCAGCGAGCAGGCAGCGCAGACGATCGAGCGGGAGCTGGCGCAGGGTGAGGGGAGTGGGGCGCATGCTTCTTGAAGTCGAGGGCATGACGCTCGCCTATGGCAACATCACCGCCGTGCGCGGCGTTTCGATCGCGATTCCGGAGGGCAGCCTCGTCGCCCTGGTCGGCGCCAACGGCGCCGGCAAGAGCTCGACGCTGAACGCGATCAGCGGGTTGCTGCCGATCAGCGGCGGCGCGATCCGTTTCGAAGGGCAGTCGATCGGCCGGCTCAAGCCGCACGAGATCACCCGGCGCGGCATCGTCCAGGTGCCCGAGGGCCGGCGCATCTTCGGCCGCCTGTCGGTCGAGGAAAACCTCCTGATGGGCGCGTTCTCGCGGAAGGATCATGCGGCGATCGCCGAGGACCGCGATCGCATGTTCGAGCTCTTCCCGCGCCTGAAGGAGCGGCGGCGGCAGGTCGCCGGCACGCTCTCGGGCGGCGAGCAGCAGATGGTGGCGACGGCGCGCGGCCTGATGGCCCGTCCGCGCGTGCTTCTGATGGACGAGCCGTCGATGGGACTGGCGCCGCTGGTGGTCGAGCAGGTGTTCGAGACCATCCAGTCGATCAACGCGGCCGGCACGACCGTGCTGCTGGTTGAGCAGAACGCGCTGATGGCGCTGGAGATCGCCGACCACGCCTATGTCATGGAGCATGGCGAGATCGTGCTCGACGGCGCCGGTCCGGCGCTCGCCCGCGACGAGCGGGTGATCGCGATCTATCTCGGATGATCGAAACGCGCCGGACGGAGACCGTCCGGCGCTGTCGTCTCAGCAGGATCCATATTGGCGGAAGCTACCTCTCACCTCTCCCGGCGGGAGAGATGAGGGAAGCCCAGCTTCAAGGCAGATGGATTTTGATCTAGCGGCCGGCGAGGATGTCGTCGGCGATCTTCTCGCCGATCATCATCGCCGTCGCGTTGATGTTGGCGGACGGGATCGACGGCATGATCGAGGCGTCGACGACGCGCAGTCCTTCCACGCCATAGACCGAGCCATGCGCGTCCACGACGGCCAGCGGGTCGTCGGCGCGGCCCATCTTGTTGGTGCCGCAGGGGTGCCAGTCGCCCTGCACGCCGGCGCGGATCCATTCTTCCATCACCTTGTCGTCGGCGAGCGTCTTGTCGAGGGGAAAACGCTTGTCGACGGCGGCGCCGAGCACCAGCTGGCGGGCCGGGCCGCCGAGGTCGAGCAGGCCGGCGGCGAGGTTGGTGATGACCTTGTTGAGCGCGGTCGGCGCCGAGAGGTTGCGCAGCGAGGCGGCGTAGATGCCCGGCCAGAACGCGTTGACATAGTTGGAGACCGGCGCGCGCGACAGGAAGCCGGCCACCTGCCGCGCCGTGGAGACGAAGCGCTCGAGGTCGCGGCTGTCGGAGAGGTAGTTGAAGGCGACGAAGGGCTCGGATTCGGCCGCCGCGTCGTTCAGGCGGATGATGCCCTTCGAATAGGCCTTGTTGGGCCCGAAATTGACGGTGCCGAGGCGCTCGCCGAGGCGGGTGGCGGAGAAGCGGCCGGAGACGGTCAGCTTCATGTCGACCGGCGATGACTGCGGATGGCCGGAGCTCCAGCGCATGTGCATCAGGAAGCCGTTCTTGGTCTGCCGCGACAGCTGGCCTTCCGGCTTCAGGTGCACGCCGAAGCCGATCAGCGGGTGGTCGAGCAGGTTCTCGCCGACGCCGCGGCGGTCGGCGACAACCGCGATGCCGTGCTCGGCCAGGTGCTCGCCGCGGCCGATGCCGGCGCGCATCAGCACTGCCGGCGAATGCAGCGCGCCAGTCGAGATGATGATCTCGCCGCCCTCGATCGTCTCGGTCTTGCCGCCGCGCCGGACGGTCACGCCGGTGACGCGCTTGCCGGCGAAGGTGAGGCCCTGCAGGACCGTATCGCCCCGGATCTCGAGGTTCGGGCGGCGGCGGGTCGACTGGTCGAGATAGCCGGCCGCCGACGAGACGCGGTGGTTGTAGGCGTTGTTGCGGCCGAACGGGAAGCAGGCGTCGCCGGTCTGCTGGTGGCTGTCGTCGATATAGGGAATGCCGACCTCGCCGACGGCGTCGCGGAAGGCGTGCGCGAACGGGCTCCAGAATTCCGGGAAGGTACGGCGGATCGGGATGCGGCCGTCCGTGCCGCTCAGCGGCGTCTGGAAATCGAGGTCCTTCTCGATCTTCTTGAAATAGGGCAGGCAGTCCTGCCAGGACCAGCCGGCGGCGCCCATCTGCTGCCATTCGTCATAATCGGCGGCGAGACCTCGGATGTAGACCTGGCCGTTGACCGAGGAGCCGCCGCCCATGACGCGGGCCTGCTCGTAGCGGCGCGCCGTCGTCTCCGCCTTCAGCTCCTTCGGCGAACGGTTGCCGATCGGGTCGGTATAGGCGGTGAGCTCGGTCCAGTAGCGGTTGGGCTGGAAATAGTCCGGCAGGAACGCGTCGCCATAGATGGCCTGCGGCACCGCCTCCGGCGGCGTGTCCGGCCCGGCTTCGATCAGCAGGACGCGACGCTTCGGATCGGCGGAAAGCCGGTTGGCGAGCACGCAACCGGCGGAGCCACCGCCGACGATGATATGGTCGAAGAACATCGCGCTTCCGAGATCGAGTGGGGGAAATCAACTCTCTCGGTCTTAATTCCACTATAGGAGATCGTCAACGCGATCGTTATCCGCCGCCGTCGCGCAGGGGGTAGGGCCGCTGCTCGGCGATCGCCTCCATGGCAAAATAGGAGGTGACGGTGTCGAGCTCCACCTTCTCGATCAGCCGCTGGTAGAAGCGGTCATAGCTGGCGAGGTCATGCGTGACGATCTTCAGCATGTAGTCGTAGTCGCCGCCGATCCGGTAGAAATCCACCACTTCGGGCATCGCCTGCACATGCTGGCGGAAGGTTTCCAGCCAGGCCTTGGAATGGTGGCGGGTGCGGATCATCACGAAGACGACGACGTTCATGTCGATCACGGCGCGGTTCAGCCGGATCGAATAGCCCTTGATGACGCCGCTCTCGCGGATCGCCTGCAGCCGCCGCCAGCAGGCGTTCTGCGACAGGTTGACCGTCTCCGCCAGCTCGCGCTGGGAAAGCGAGGAATCGTTCTGCAGGGCGCGCAGGATGCGCAAGTCCATATGATCGAATTTTGGCGCCATGATTGGATCAAATGAACCGATATGGACTCCTGCGTCAATGAGATTGGTATGATTTTCGCGATTTGAAGGTGGAAGGATGCCCGGCATCATGACCGCCCGGACGAACCATCGATGGGCGCGACAATCCCGTTGAGAGGCGCATGGGCATGGATGCCGTCCGCGACACGATCGAAACCGTCAACGTCACGCCGCTGCAGCGTTTTCGCGCCAGCCTGGGCGGACCCGACATCGTGCGGGAACTCCGCGCCGGCCTGATCGGCGAGGGCAAGCCGATCGAGGGGCCGTTCGGGCCGAAGCCGCTGCTCTATGCCGATTACGTCGCCTCGGGCCGGGCGCTGCGCCAGGTCGAGGATTTCGTCATGGATGAGATCCTGCCCTTCTACGCCAACAGCCACACCGAGGCGTCCTATTGCGGCTCGGCGATGACGCGGATGCGCCGCGAGGCGCGCGCCATCATCGGCCGGCTCGTCGGCGCCGGCGACGACTGCGCGGTGATCTTCACCGGCTCGGGCGCCACTGCCGGCATCAACCGGCTGGTGTCGCTGCTCGGCGTTGCCGAGGCGGCGCAGCGCGGCGAGACCCCGCTCGTCCTCGTTGGCCCCTATGAGCATCATTCGAACATCCTGCCCTGGCGCGAGAGCGGCGCCGAGGTGATCGAGATCGGCGAGGCCGCCGAGGGCGGTCCCGACCTGGTCGAGCTGGAAGACGTGCTGGCGCGGACGGCCGGCAGGACGCTCCGGGTCGGCGCCTTCTCGGCCGCCTCCAACGTCACCGGCATCACCACCGACACCGACGCCGTCACCGCGATCCTGAAGCGCCACGGCGCGCTCGCCGTCTGGGACTATGCCGGCGGCGGCCCCTATCTCGCCATGGACATGCAGTCCGGCACGGCGATGGCGAAGGACGCGATCGTCCTCTCGCCGCACAAGTTCGCTGGCGGCCCCGGCGCCTCGGGCCTGCTGGTCGTGCGCAAGGCCGCCGTGGCGCGGACCGCGCCGAGCTGGCCGGGCGGCGGCACCGTCTCCTTCGTCTCGCCCTGGGGGCACGACTATTCGAAGGACCTCGCCGCGCGCGAGGAGGGCGGCACGCCGAACGTCGTCGGCGACATCCGCGCGGCGCTCGCCTTCCTGGTCAAGGAAGCCGTCGGGCAGGACTTCATCGATCGTCGTCATGACGAGCTCAATGCCCGGGCGCTCGCGGTCTGGCGCGACAATCCACGCCTGATGCTGCTCGGCGTCGACAAGGGGCCGCGGCTGCCGATATTCTCGATGCGGATCCTCAATGGCGAGGGTGGATACGTGCATCACCAGCTCTTCACCCGCATGCTGAGCGATTGCTTCGGCGTCCAGGCCCGCGGCGGCTGCGCCTGCGCCGGGCCCTATGCGCACCGGCTGCTCGGCATCGACGAGGACGCCTCCAACGCGATCCGCGCCAGCCTCGGCGCCGGCCAGGAGATCGAGAAGCCCGGCTGGGTCCGGCTCAACTTCAGCTTCCTGATGGACGATGCGAAGGCGGATTTCCTGATCCGGGCCGTCGATGCGCTGGCCCGCGATCCCTCGGCGGCCTCGGCCTATCAGGCGGATGTGGCGACGGCGAAATTCCGCCCCGCCGCCGGTCGCGCGGCCTGAGCGGGAAGGGGGCTGCCCATGTCTCGGGACACCTTGTCGGAACCGCGAGCGGAGACCGCCGCCATCCGGAAGCCGGTCGTGACCGGTTTCTTCGATCCGCGCACCTTCTCGATCCAGTATGTCGTCGCCGATCCGGCGACGCGGCGCTGCGCCATCATCGACCCGGTGCTCGACTATGACGAGAAGTCGGGCTCGGTGGCGACGACGCATGCCGACCAACTGCTCGCCTTCATCGCCGCCGAGCGCCTGACGCTCGACTGGATCCTCGACACCCATCCGCATGCCGACCATTTCTCCGCCGCCGCCTATCTGAAGGCGAAGACCGGTGCGCCGACCGCGATCGGCGAGAAGGTGCGTGGCGTCCAGAAGCTCTGGAACGGCATCTACAACTGGCCCGACCGTCCCGCCGACGGGCGTCCCTGGGACCGGCTATTCGCCGATGGCGATCGCTTTCGGATCGGCGAGCTCGAGGCGCGGGTGATGTTTTCGCCCGGCCACACGCTGGCCTCGATCACCTATGTGATCGGCGACGCGGCCTTCGTGCACGATACGCTGTTCATGCCCGACAGCGGCACGGCGCGGGCGGATTTTCCCGGCGGCTCGGCTGCCGATCTCTGGCGTTCGATCCAGGCGATCCTGGCATTGCCGGACGAGACCCGGCTCTTCACCGGCCACGACTACCAGCCCGGCGGTCGGCCGCTCGCCTATGAGAGTACGGTGGCCGAGCAGAAGGCCAGAAACACGCATGTCGGCAGCGGCCGCAGCGAGGCGGAGTTCGTGGCGCTGCGGCAGGCGCGCGACGCGACCTTGCCGATGCCGAAGCTGATCCTGCATGCGCTGCAGATCAACACCAATGGCGGGCGGCTGCCCGAGCCGGAGGCCAACGGGCGGCGCTACCTGAAGATCCCGATCGACGCCTTCGACGGCGTCGCGTGGTGACGGCCTGTCCTTGAATGTGCACGTGCGTTTGACTGAACCCTCCAGCCAGCAGAGCCCCATCCGGTGAGTCTCCTCCGACGCACTCTCCCCATTCTCGAATGGGGGCGCCGCTATGACCGCGCCACGCTGACCAACGACCTGATCGCGGCAGTGATCGTCACCGTCATGCTGGTGCCGCAGTCGCTTGCCTATGCGATGCTCGCCGGCCTGCCGCCGCAGATCGGCCTCTACGCGTCGATGCTGCCGCTCGTCGCCTACATGCTGTTCGGCACCAGCCGCACGCTCGCGGTCGGGCCGGTCGCCGTCATCTCGCTGATGACGGCGGCGGCGATCAGCCAGATCGCGGAGCCCGGCTCGCCCGAATTCGTCGCGATGGCGGCGGCGCTCGCCTTCCTCTCCGGGCTGATGCTGGTGCTGATGGGCGTGTTCCGCCTCGGCTTCCTCGCCGGCCTGCTGAGCCGGCCGGTGATCTCCGGCTTCATCACCGCGTCCGGCATCCTGATCGCGGTCAGCCAGCTGAAGCATATTCTCGGCGTCCAGGCCGGCGGCAACACGCTGCCGGATATGCTCGCGGGCCTCTATCACGCGCGCCATGGCGTCAATCCGTATGCGCTCGCCGTCGGCGTCGGTACGGTCGCCTTCCTGCTGTTCGTGCGGTCGCGCCTCAAGGGTCTGTTGCTCCGGCTCGGTCTCGGCCGGTCGCTGGCGGAGCTTCTCGTCCGGCTCGGCCCGATCGCGGCGATCGTCGTCACCATTGTCGTCGCTGTCGTCTTCGATCTCGGCGCGCGCGGCGTGCCGCTCGTCGGCGCCATCCCGCAGGGCCTGCCGCCGCTGGCGCTGCCCGACCTGTCGCTCGCCACGCTGACGACGCTTGCCGGCCCGGCGCTGCTTCTGAGCGTCGTCGGCTTCGTCGAATCCATCTCGATCGCCCAGACGCTCGCCGCCAAGCGCCGGCAGCGGATCGTGCCGAACCAGGAGCTGATCGGCCTCGGCGTCGCCAACCTCGCCTCGGGGCTCTCCTCCGGCTATCCCGTCACGGGCGGCTTCGCCCGCTCGGTGGTGAATTTCGACGCCGGCGCCGAGACGCCCGCCGCCGGCTTCTACACGGCGATCGGCATCGCGCTGGTGACGCTGTTCCTGACGCCTTTTCTCGCGCATCTGCCGCAGGCGACGCTCGCCGCCACGATCATCATCGCCGTGCTGTCGCTGGTCGACATCGCCGCGATCCGCCGCGTCTACGCCTATTCGCGGCCCGACTTCATCGCCATCTGCGCCACCATCCTGGTGACGTGGATCTGGGGCGTCGAGATCGGCGTCGTCGCCGGTGTCGTCGTCTCGCTCGCGCTGCATCTCCAGCGCACCAGCCGGCCGCACATGGCGATCGTCGGCCAGATGCCGGGCACCGAGCATTTCCGCAACGTGGCCCGCCACCAGGTGATCACCGACGCGAGCGTGCTGGGGCTGCGCATCGACGAGAGCCTCTATTTCGGCAATTGCCACTATCTCGAGGACACGATCCTCAGGATGGTGGCGGAACGCCCGGCCGTGCGCCACCTCGTGCTGATGTGCCCGGCGGTCAACTCGATCGATTCGAGCGCACTGGAGACGCTCGACGAGATCAACCGCCGGCTCGGCGAGGCCGGCGTCAGCCTGCATCTTTCCGAGGTGAAGGGGCCGGTGATGGACCGCCTGCAGCGGTCCGACTTCCTGTCGAAGCTGACGGGACGGGTGTTCCTCAGCCAGATGGAGGCGGTTCGCGCGCTCACCACGCCCGCCGTCGCCACGTCACAAGTCGCCGCCGAATAGGGGTGGCAAGGGCGGTCTTGACTCCGCTGGTCGCCTCCATCCGGTCGGGAAGGCGAAAAAAGGATGGTGACAACCTTGGTCTGGGGCATCCGATCGGCCGGTCGGGGGGCGTGTCGGACATGGCCAAGCGGGCGCGGCCGGGGCTAACCTGTCGGCTCGGGTCGTGATGGACCGCCACGGTTCAGCGACGATGTCGCGCGGCCGGAGCTGGATGGAGGACTGGTTACCTTGGCAGTTTCGGAAAGCATGACCGCCGGCAAGGAAGCGGATACCCGCGAGCGGCTGATCAAGGCCGCGCTGCGCGTCTTCGCCGATCGCGGCATCGCCTCCGCGACCCTGCGCGAGATCACCGAGGAGGCCGGCGCCAATGTCGCCGCGGTCAATTACTACTTCCGCTCGAAGGAGGAGCTGACCCGCACCGTGCTCGAGACCTGCCTGCGCCCGATCAACGAGAACCGCCTGCGTCAGCTCGACGAGCTGGTCGCCCGCCATGGCGAGGGCGCCATCCCGCTCGACGACATCATCGAAGCGCTGGTGCGGCCGATGGTGGTGAACAGCATCGACGAATATGGCGGGCGCTCGACGGTGCGGCTCATCCTGCAGGTGAGGGCGCTGCCGCAGCCGATGACCAACACCATCCTCGCCAACCAGTTCGACCGCATCCACCGCACTTTCCTCGAGGCGCTGACCAGGGCGCTGCCGGGACTGAGCCGATCCGAGATCGGCCTGCGCTACGATTTCGCGCGTGGCGCGATCATGCAGATCCTCGGCGATCTCGATCCGGCCGCGCGCGACCTGCCGGATCTCGGCATCAAGCATTCGGGCCTCGACAACGAGAGCATCGTGCGCCTGCTCGTCGCCTTCATCTCGGCCGGATTCACCGCGCCGGCGCTGCTGCCTGTCCGCACCGAGTAGCCGCCATCCGCCTTCAGCCCTGACGAGCGTGTCTGTCGCCCGTTCGCGCGTGTCGCGATCGCGCCGACGCGCCCGTCCTCGTCCGCGTCGCCGGCGGGGCTGCATGATGATCGCCGAACGGGCGCGCATGTCGCCCAAGGCGCGGTCATCGACTGCCTTTTTCCTGCGATATCCGCGCAAAACCTGCCTACCGAATCCGCTTGACCAGAAAGAAAACATCCGTTTGAAATGAGAGTATGAAACATATTTTTTCATACTAGAGCGGAGTTGGTCGGGCATGCCTCGGGAAAGGGGAATGCCCTTGCTAGATTGCGGGGAATGGGAGCCTCGCCGTCAGCAATCGAACCGGCCGGGGACTGCGTGCCCGCCATGGCGGGCATCGGACTGCAGGCGCGTCGCAGGTCGCGCATCGGGGTTCCATGCGTTTTGGATCAAGGGAGTTGAATAGATGCGTCCAAGCAAACTGCTAGCGGGTATCGGCACCGCGCTTCTCGCCATGACGGCGCTGGCGCAGGCCGAGGAGCCGGTTCGCGGCGGCAGCGCGACCTTCATCATGTCGCCGGCGCCGCAGATCCTGACCTCCGCCATTACCACGGCGGGCGCGGAGCAGGTGGTGTCGTCGAAGATCTCCGACAGCCTGTTCACCTATGACTACGACCTCAATCCGAAGCCGCTGCTGGCCGAGGGCTACACGGTCAGCGACGACGGCCTGCGCGTCACCATCAACCTGCGCAAGGGCGTGAAGTGGCATGACGGCAAGGAGTTCACCTCCGAGGACGTCGCCTTCACGACGATGGAAGTCTGGAAGGTCCTGCACGGCCGCGGCCGCACCATCTTCGGCAACGTCACCGCCGTCGAGACGCCGGATCCGTACACGGCCATCTTCGTGCTCTCCAAGCCGTCGCCCGGCATGCTGAAGAGCCTCGCCGCCCAGCAGGCTCAGATCCTGCCGGCGCATCTCTACAAGGGCACCGACATCGCCACCAATCCGGCCAATCTGAAGCCGATCGGCACGGGCCCGTTCAAGTTCGTCTCCTTCGCGCCCGGCGACAATCTCGTGCTCGAGCGCAATCCCGACTACTGGGACAATGGCAAGCCCTATCTCGACAAGCTGATTTTCCGCTTCATCCCGGACGCGGCCACCCGCGCCTCGGCGATCGAGTCCGGCGAGGCCCAGATCGCGCCGCAGAACCTCGTCCCGATGGCCGATCTCGAGCGCCTCGGCGCCACCGGCGAGTTCGACATCACCACCAAGGGCTACGAGTTCCAGAACGAGATGGAGATGATCGAGTTCAACCTCGATGATCCCGTCATGAAGGACAAGCGCGTCCGCCAGGCGATCGCCCACGCGATCGACCGCGACTGGATCGTCGAGAACATCTTCTTCGGTTACGGCAAGTCGGCCGAGACGCCGCTACACCAGCAGCTGACCGAGCTGTTCGATGCGACCGACGTGCCGCAATACGCCTTTGACCCCGAGAAGGCCAAGGCGCTGCTCGACGAGGCCGGCTACAAGCCGGATGCCAACGGCATCCGCCTGAAGCTCACCGTCGATCCGCTGCCCTATGGCGAGCACCAGGCCAGCATCGCCGCCTATATGCGCGAAGCCTTCCGCGAGGTCGGCATCGACCTGACCGTCCGCGCGCAGGATTTCGCCGGCTTCGTCAAGCGCGTCTACACCGACCGCGACTTCCAGTTCACCGTCAACCTCCTGACGGGCGGCTCGGATCCGACCATCGGCACGCAGCGCACCTTCTGGTCGCAGAGCTTCAAGCCGGGCGTGGGCTTCTCCAACGGCTCGCACTATGTGAACCCGGCGATGGACAAGCTGCTCGAGACCGCCGCGTCGGAAATGGACGTCGCCAAGCGCAAGGCCGAGTATCACGACTTCCAGAAGCTCGCCATGGAGGACCTGCCGGTCTTCCCGCTGGTCGCGGTGGAGAGCGTGACGATCGCCAGCAAGCGCCTGAAGAACCATACGATCGACGCGAACGGCACCTATAGCAACTTCGCCAACGTCTATCTGACGCCGGCCGAGTAAGGCTGCATCTCCGGCCGGCCGCGGACGACGCGGCCGGTCGTTCCGTCTTGCCACCGTGAGGGAAGCCCCGCATTGAACAGGCACGTGCTGCGCTATCTCGGGTGGCGACTGTTGCAGTCGCTGGTGGTGATCGCGATCGTCATCGTCGGCAGCTTCATGCTGCTGCACCTGGTGCCCGGCGACATGGTCGACATTCTCGGCGGCCAGCGCGGCGACATGGATGCCGAGCTGATGGCGATCCTTAGGGCCCGCTACGGCCTCGACCAGCCGATGCTGGTGCAGCTCTTCCACTATGTCACCGGGGTTCTGCAGGGCGATCTCGGCTATTCCTACCGCAACCAGACCGATGTGCTGTCGCTGATCCTGCAGCGCCTGCCGGCGACGATCCTGCTGGTCGTCTGCTCCGTCATCGTCGCCGTCTTCCTCGGCACCATGGCCGGCGTCATCGCCGCGCGCCACGTGCACCGGCCGATCGACGTCATCATCTCGATGGTCGTGCTGGTCTTCTACGCCACGCCCGTCTTCATGACCGGCCTCGGCCTCGTCATCGTCTTTAGCGTCAAGTTGAAGCTCCTGCCCGTTGGCGGCCTGTTCACGCCCGGCGTCGACATGACGACGCTGCAGCTCGTCGCCAATGTCGCCAAGCACATGGTCTTGCCGGTGCTGTCGCTGTCGCTCTTCTACATCGCGATCTATGCCCGCCTCGCCCGCGCCTCGATGCTGCAGGTGCTGAGCCAGGACTATATCCGGACCGCCTATGCCAAGGGCCTCGGCACCACCCACGTCATCATCGGCCATGCGCTGCGCAACGCGCTGCTGCCTGTCGTCACCATGGTCGGCCTGCAGATCGCCGAACTGTTCGGCGGCGCGGTGCTGACGGAGACCATCTTCAGCCTGCCGGGCGTCGGACGTCTCGCCTATGACGCCGTGTTCGAGCGCGACTACCCGCTGATCCTCGGCGTGCTGCTGGTCTGCTCGTTCGTGATCATCCTCGTCAACCTGATCATCGATTTCGTCTACACGCTGCTCGATCCGCGCGTCGAAGTCAGTCGCTGAGCGCAAGGATCGACCATGCTCCGCCGCATCCTGCTTTCTCCCTCCGGCCTGATCGGCCTGCTGCTCCTGCTGGTCATCGTCGGCATGGCGCTGTCGGCCGGCTATGTCTTCCCGAAGGGGCCCTGGGCGCTGGTGGCGCGGCCCTATATGTGGCCGGGCCAGCGGCCGGGGCTGCTGTTCGGCACGGATTCGCTCGGCCGCGATATTCTGGCGGCGATCTTCTACGGCGCCCGAGTCTCGCTCCTCGTCGGCTTCGTCGCCACCGTCTGCGCGCTCGCGATCGGCATCACCGTCGGCGCGGTCGCCGGCTATTTCGGCCGCGGCTTCGATGCGGTGCTGATGCGCATTACCGACGCGTTCCAGACCATTCCGGGCTTCCTGTTCGCCATCGTGCTGGTCTCGATCCTGTCGCCCTCGGTGCAGAACATCGTCATCGCCATCGCCATGGTGTCCTGGCCGCCGGTGGCGCGCCTGACCCGCGCCGAAGTGCTGCGCGTGCGCGAGACGGAATATGTGCAGTCCTGCAAGATCATCGGCATGTCGACGCCGCGCATCATCCTGACCCAGGTGCTGCCGAACAGCCTGTCGCCGGTGATCGTCGTGGCCGCCGTGCTCGTCGCCACCGCGATCATCACCGAGGCGGGCCTGTCCTTCCTCGGTCTCGGCGATCCGAACGTCATGAGCTGGGGCACGCTGATCAATGTCGGCCGCCCCTCGATCCGCAGCACCTGGTTCATCGCGGTGTTGCCGGGGCTGTTCGTGATCCTCACCGTATTGGCGCTGAACCTGCTCGGTGATGCGATCAACGATGCCCTCAATCCTCACTTCCGGAAGCGATAGGGCATGGCGTCGATGATCTCCGCTTCCCCCGCGCCGCTGCTCGATGTCGAGGGGCTCTCGATCCTCCTGAAGGAGAAGAAGCGTCCCGACGTGGCGGCCGTCGACGATGTCAGCTTCTCCGTCGCGCCCGGCGAGACGCTGGCGCTGGTCGGCGAGAGCGGCGCCGGCAAGTCGCTGACGGCGCTGGCTCTGATGCGGCTGCTGCCGAAGACGCTCGGCGTCGCCGCGAAGCGGATCACGCTCGACGGCCGCGACCTGACCGCGCCCTCCGACAACGAGATCCGCGCCATCCGCGGCTCGGTGATGGCGATGATCTTCCAGGACCCGCTGTCGTCGCTGAACCCTGTGCTGACGGTCGAGCGGCAGCTGGTCGAGGCAATCCGCCTGCACGAGCCGATCTCGAAGGCGGACGCCCGCCGCCGTGCACTGGAACTGCTCGAGATGGTGCGCATTCCCGCCGCCGCGACGCGGCTCGCGGAATATCCGCACCGGCTCTCGGGCGGCATGCGCCAGCGCGTCATGATCGCCATGGCGCTCGCCGGGCGGCCGAAGCTGATCCTCGCCGACGAGCCGACGACGGCGCTCGACGTGACGATCTCGGGCCAGATCATCGATCTCCTGATGGAGCTGCAGCGCGATCTCGGCCTCGGCATGCTGTTCATCACGCATGATCTGCATGTCGTGCGCACGGTCGCGCATCGTGTCGCCGTCATGTATTCCGGCCGCATCGTCGAGACCGGCACGGTCGACGAGGTGTTCGCGACGCCGCGCCACCCCTATACCGAGGGGCTGATCCAGGCGCGGCCGCATGGCAGCTTCGCCGTCGACGGCCATCGCCTGCGCGAGATCAACGGCACGGTGCCGGTGCCGGCGGCGCGGCCGTCGGGCTGCGCCTTCGAACCGCGCTGCGCCCGGGCCGAGGCCGATTGCCGGGCTCAGGTGCCGCCGCTCGTGCCCGACAATGACGAGGGCAGGGCGTTCGCCTGCTTCCATCCGCTCCAGGAGCGCGTCGCATGACCGAGCGGACAGCAAAACGTCTCGCCATCGACGACATGGTCGTCGAGCACCGCAGCCGCGGCGGCATCGTCCATGCGGTGGCCGGCGTCAGCCTCGATCTCGCCGCCGGCGAGACGCTCGGGCTGGTCGGCGAATCCGGCTGCGGCAAGTCCTCGCTGGCGCGCGCCATCGTCGGGCTGAACACGCCGAAATCCGGTTCGATCCGCATCGACGGCCAGCCGACCGACACCCGCCGGCGCGGCGCACAGGCGCGGCAGATCCAGATGGTGTTCCAGGATCCCTATGGCTCGCTCAACCCGCGTTCGAGCGTGCGCGAGCTGGTCGAGGAGCCGCTCTCGGTCCACCGCCTCGGCAGCAAGGCCGAGCGCCGGGCCCGCGCGAAGGAACTGCTTGAGCGCGTCGGCATCCCGCTTGCCATGCACGACCGGCTGCCGCACCAGCTTTCCGGCGGCCAGCGCCAGCGCGTCGGCATTGCCCGCGCCATCGCGCTCGAGCCGAAGATCATCATCTGCGACGAGCCCGTCTCGGCGCTCGACGTCTCGGTGCAGGCGCAGGTTCTGAACCTGCTGCTCGACCTGCAGCGCGAGCAGGACCTGACCTTCCTGTTCATCTCGCACGACCTCGAGGTGGTTCGGTACGTGTCGCACCGGATCGCCGTCATGTATCTCGGCGTCATCGTCGAGATCGGGCCGGCCGAGGGCATCTGGTCGCTGCCGCTGCATCCCTATACGCGCGCGCTGATGCAGACGGCGGGCGACGCCGAACGGGTCGCGGCGACGGGGCCGGTGGTGAAGCTCGCCAGCGAATTGCCCAATCCGCTCAATCCGCCGAGCGGCTGTCGTTTCCGGACACGATGCCCTCTTGCCATCGATCGCTGCTCCCGCGATGTTCCCTCGCTTGAGGATTTCGGCAACGGCCACCGCGTCGCCTGCCATCGCGCGTCGGAATGGGCGCCGCAGGCGATGTCGGGCGCGGCCTGAAGACCGATCCGTGGAAAGGTGAAGCCATGACAACCCGTCGCGCATTCCAGTCCCTGGCCCACTGGGGCGCGTTCACCGCCCATGTCGAGGACGGCCGGCTCGTCGGCGTCTCGCCCTTCGCCGAGGATCCGCAGCCGAGCCCGCTGATCGAGGCATGGCCGGAAATGGTCTATGCCGAGAACCGCATCCGCAAGCCGTCGATCCGGCGCGGCTGGCTCGAGACGGTCGGGCGCGGACTGCCGCATCCGGGGCACGGCCGGGGCGACGACACCTTCGTCGAGGTTTCCTGGGACGAGGCGCTTGGCCATGTGCAGCGCGAGCTGGAGCGCGTGCGCCGCGAGCACGGCAATCCCTCGATCTTCGGCGGCTCCTATGGCTGGTCGAGCGCCGGCCGCCTGCATCATGCCCGGACCCTGATCCATCGCTTCCTGGCGTCGATCGGCGGCTGCACCGGCCAGGTCACCAATTACAGCTATGGCGCGGCGATGCGGCTCTTGCCGCATGTGCTGGGCGACATGGCGGCGGTGGCCGGTCCCGTCACCGACTGGCCGGCGATCCTCGAGAATTGCGAGCGGTTCGTCGCCATCGGCGGCATCGCCGGCAAGAACTGGCAGATCCAGTCCGGCGGCGCCGGCCTCCATCCCTATGGTGAATGGATGAAGCAGGCCGCGGCGAGCGGCGTCAGCTTCGTCAACGTCTCGCCGCTCCGCTCCGACACGGCCGACGTGCTCGACGCCGAATGGATCCAGATCCGCCCCGGCACCGACATGGCGCTGATCCTCGCCACCGCCTGGCTCGTGCATGCGCGCGGCAAGACGGACATGGATTTCGTCGACCGCTACTGCGTCGGCTTCGACCGCTTCCTCGCCTATCTCCAGGGCGCCGACGACGGCGTCGTCAAGGATCCGGCCTGGGCGTCTGATATCACCGGCCTCTCCGTCGAGGCGATCACGGCCTTCGCCGAGAGCCTGTTCGACCGCCGCGTCATGCTGACGGCGGCGTGGTCGCTGCAGCGTGCCGAGCATGGCGAGCAGCCCTATTGGGGCCTCGTGGCGCTCGCCGCGATGCTCGGCCAGATCGGCCTACCGGGCGGCGGCGTCGCCTTCGGCTACGGCTCGATGAACGGCATGGGCAACCCGCTCTACGAGCTGCCGATCGCCGGCCTCGCGGTGCCCAAGGTGCCGGGCGAACTGAAGATCCCGGTCGCCCGCATCGCCGATCTGCTCCTGATGCCGGGCGAGCCCTGCGAGTTCGACGGCCGTGTCTTCCCCTATCCCGACATCAAGCTGGTCTACTGGGCCGGCGGCAACCCGTTCCACCATCACCAGGACCTGTTCCGCCTGCGCGAAGCGTTCCAGCGTCCGGACACCATCATCGTGCATGAGCCGTGGTGGACCGCGACCGCCCGCCATGCCGACATCGTGCTGCCGGCGACGACCCCGCTCGAGCGCAACGATATCGGCGGCTCCTCGCGCGATCCCTATCTCTTCGCCATGCACAAGGCGATCGAGCCGGTCGGCGAGGCGCGCGGCGATTTCGAGATCTTTGGCGCGCTGGCGGATCGCATGGGCGCCGGCGCGGCGTTCCACGAGAACCGCAGCGAGGCGGAGTGGCTGCGCGTGATCTATGGCCGCTTCAGCGCGGCCATGGCGGAGCGCGGCTTCAACCCGCCCGATTTCGACACCTTCTGGGAGGCGGGCCATGTCCGCATTCCCGACCCCGTGGGCACCCATACGCTCTACCGCGATTTCCGCGAGGATCCGGCAGCCCATCCGCTCGGCACGCCGTCCGGCAAGGTCGAGATCTATTCCGAGACGGTCGCCGGCTTCGGCTATGACGAATGCCCCGGCCTGCCGGTCTGGCGCGCGCCGTCGGAATGGCTCGGTTCCGAACTCGCGGCGCGCTATCCGCTGCACATGATTTCCAATCAGCCGGAAGACAAGCTGCATGGCCAGATGGACGCGAGCGGCCATAGCCGGCGCAACAAGGTGCGCGAGCGGGCCGGGCTGATCATGAACCCGGCCGACGCAGCCGCGCGCGGCCTCGCCGATGGCGACATCGTCCGTGTCTTCAACGATCGAGGCGTCTCGCTGGCGGGCCTCCGCGTCTCGGACAAGATCATGCCGGGCGTCGTCTGCCTGCCGACCGGCGCCACCTTCGATCCGATCCCGGACGGCAAGGGCGGCCTGATCGAGAACCACGGCAATCCGAACGCGCTGACCAAGGACATCGGCACGTCGCGCCTCGGCCAGGGCCCGAGCGCCCAGACCTGCCTGGTCGAGGTTGTCCGCCACGAGGCGGCCGCGTCGCCCGTCACCGTTCTGGCGCAGCCGGCGATTGATGCGGCGGCGTGAGCGACGCGTGCCTCGCCTTTACCTCTCCCTGAGGGAGAGGTCGGAGCGAAGCTCCGGGTGAGGGTTTAGGGAACCATCCGGTGAGGCCGTAAACCCTCACCCGCCGGCCTTTGGCCGTCGACCTCTCCCTGAGGGAGAGGTGAGGGCAACCGCTTAAGCGTCCGAGCCGGTGTGGCCGTGGCCTTCGTGGCTGGCGGCGAGTTCGGCGACCGTGACCGGGCGGCCGGGCGTGCGCAGGCTCGGGCGGACGAGGTCGGCGCCGTCGCCGAGCTCGCGGGCGAGCAGGTTCACCACCGAGAGCGTGCATTGGCGGCCCTGGCACGGGCCCATGCCGCAACGCGTCGCCGCCTTCAATTGCCGCGTGCCGCGCGCGCCGGCCGCGATGGCGGCGCGGGCCTGGCCAACGGTAACTTCCTCGCAGCGGCAGAGCAGCGCCGCGTCCGGCGCTGCGGCGGCCGAAAGCGTCGGCGCGTAGAGCGCGTCGACGAAGGCGCGCGCCCGGAGGCGCCGCCGCCGCTCGGCGGCAAGCGGCGTCGCGAGGCGGGCATGCTCGGCGGCGTCGATCCTGCCGGCGCTCCGTGCGACGTCCAGCGCCGCCAGGCTGCCGGAGAGCGTCGCCAGATAGCCGCCGGCGATCGCTGCGCCGTCGCCGGCGATCCAGACATCCGGCAGGCTCGACCGCCCGTCGGCGTCGGTCACCATGCGATAGCTCCCGAGCGCCGGATCGAAACGGCTTTCGCAGCCGAGCGAGACGGCCAGCTGGTCATGCGGCACGACGCCGTCATGCAGCGCGACGAGCCCGGCCGCGATCGTCCGGTTCTCGCCATCGGCGCGGAAGGCGAGGCCCTCGGCGCGGTCCGTGCCGAGGACGCGCAGTTCGGTCGCGTGGCGGTGCACGGGGATGCCGGCGAGCCGGACGCGGGCGATCAGGCTGATGCCCTTCAGCGCCAGCGGCATATCGCCGAGCAGGCCGGCAGCGCCGGCCATCGCCGCGCGCCAGCGGCCGCGCGGCATCGTGTCGACGATCGCCGTGGGCGGCGCGCCGGCCGTGGCGAGCTGCAGCGCGGTCAGCAGGAGCAGCGGTCCGCAACCGGCGAGTACGAACGGGCCGTCGGGAACTGCGCCGCTGCCCTTCAGGAACGATTGCAGCGCGCCGACCGTGACGACGCCCGGCAGCGTGTTGCCGGGGACGACGACGGGGCGCTCCATCGAGCCGGTGGCGACGAGTGTCGCCCTGGCACGGATGCGGCAGGTGCGGCCTTCCTGGCCGAAGAGGATCGCGTCGCCGTCGCGCGCCCAGACGGCGGCGCCGGCGACGTGTCGCGCGCCGCTGGTGGCGAAGGCGTCGGCGAGCGGCTGGCCCCAGGGCTCGTAGCGGATGTGGTGACGGCGCGCGATGCCGCGCAGGATCTGGCCGCCGGCCGCCGGCTGGTCGTCCAGCACCGTTACCGCGAGGCCGTGCCGGCGCGCCTCGACGGCGGCCGCCATGCCGGCCGGTCCGGCGCCGATCACCACGAGGTCGGCGGCGGGCTCTATTCTGGCAGGTTGCGGCATATCACCATTCCATCGCGGACCGGCGTCAGGCAGGCCTGCACATGGGTCCGCCCGTCGAGCTCGACGGTGCATTCGAAACAGGCGCCCATCAGGCAATAGGGCGCGCGCGGACGGCCGCTTGGCGTCACGCGGGTGGGTACCAGGCCGTGCCGCATCAGGCAGGCGGCGACCGTTTCGCCGGCGAAGGCTCCGACGGGGGCGCCATCGACCGTGATGGTGACGACGGGCTGGTCGGGATCAAGCGTACGCAGCATCGAAGCGCCTGGAGGACAGGGTGGCGACATCGTCCGGCAGGCCGTCCGCCGCGATCGCCGGTCCGACGAGACGGGCATGCGCGGCCGCGAGCGTGATGCCGGAATGGCAGGCGACGGCATAGGCGCCGGGGCAGGTCTCCGAACGGGCGTAGATCGGCATGCCGTCGGTCGGCATGACGCGGATGGCGCCCCAGCTCCTGAGCACGCGCGTCTCGGCAAGGAACGGGAATTCCCGGATGGCGCGCTGGGCGTGGCCGGCGAGGATCGGCAATGTCGTGCCCGGCGCCGTGACGCCGTCTTCGTGGCTGTTGCCGAACATGATGCTGCCGGCGCGCGCCTGGCGCGTGGTCGGCGTCGGATGCGCGATGCGCGGCGGCAGCCGCTCGGTGACGACGATCTGGCCGCGCACCGGCTTCAGTTTCACGGTCATGCCGGCGGTCGCCGCGATGCGCTCGGTGGCGAGGCCGGCGGCGACGACGACGCGGGCGGCGCGGTAGAGGTCGCTCGCCGTCCGCACGGTCAGCTGCGAGCCGGTCATGGCAATCGCCTCGGCCTTCTCGCCGCGCCGGATCTCGACGCCGAGGGCGCGGGCGCGGATCGAGAGCGCCTGCGACAGGAAGAGCGGATTGACGTGGCCGTCGGTCGGGCACCAGCTGGCGCCGATCACGTCGGGCCCCACGTCCGGCAGCCGCTCGCGGATGAAGGCGGGATCGACGATCGCGACGTCGTCGGGCATGCCGGGGCGGGCGGCCGACTGCTCGACCATGGCGGCGCGCGCCGCGAGCTCCGCATCGGACAGGCAGAGATTGAATCCGCCGCGCCGGTCATATTCGACGTCGACGCCGGTCGAAGCGAGAAGGTCGGCCGCGAAATCCGGCCAGAGCGCCGCCGAACGGCGGGTCCAGTGCGCATAGGGCGGGTGGTTGAGGCCCTTGCCCTGCACCCAGATCAGGCCGGCATTGCCGTAAGAGGCGCGGGGCTCGGCGTCGTCGCCGTCGAGCACGATGACGGCCAGGCCCGCTTCGGCCATGCCCACCGCGAGCGACAGGCCGACGATGCCGCCACCGATGACGATCGCCGGCGCGCTCATGCGGCATCCTCCAGGACGAACCGACCCGTTCTGTATCCCGACGCCGCGAACACGACCGACCGTCGTTCCTTGATCAAACGTTCATTTGAAACAAGAAATTGATGCCCGCATTCGCGGACGATGTCGAGACGCAAAGCGGCCGTCGCGCCAAAAAAGAGGGGCGGCGACCTGCGTCACCGCCCCGAGCCTCAGGGAGGAGGGGAGTTACTCGGCGGCGATCTTCGTCGCGCTGAGGCCGTACTGCTCGAGCAGGCCGAGCTTGCGCATGATCTCGACGCCCTTCTCGAGCGCCGGGCCCTTGAGGCCGGTCAGCGGGCGGCGCAGGTCGCCGGCCGGAAGGCCGACGGCCTTCATCAGCGACTTCACCGCGACCGGGTTGATCGCCGAATAGGTGTAGTGCAGCAGCGGCAGCAGGTTGAGGTAGTTCTCGCGGAAGGCGAAGCCGTCGGTGTCGGCTGTCCAAGGCTTCGACAGCGCCGCCATCTCGGCCGGCGCCAGATTGCCGGTCATGTTGGCGGTGCCATGGCCGCCGAGCGCCATGGTCGGCACGACGAGGCCGAGATTGGGCGAGTCGCAGCACATGATGGCGACGTCCGGATTGCCGGCGATGACCTGGCCGACCTGGCCGACGCGGCCGGTCGATTCCTTGTGCACCACGAAGTTCGGATGCTTGAACAGCCGCAGCAGCGCCTCGTGGCCGAGATCGGTCTTCACGCGCGGCGGGTTGTTGTAGATGCCCATCGGCAGCTCGACCGCCTCGGCGATATCGAGGAAATACTGCTCGATGTCGTCCTCGGAGGCGCAGATATAGGGCGGGGCGGCCAGGATGGCGCCGTCGGCGCCCTCGGCCTTGGCATAGCGGACCAGGTCGATCGAGGCGCGGGTGTCGCCGCCGGTGCAGCCATAGAAGAGCTTCATGCCGCCGGTCTTCATCTTGGCGGTCTTGGCGATGATCTCGCGGCGCTCGTCCATGCTGAGCATCGAGATCTCGCCGGTCGAGCCCAGGATCAGCACGGCCGCGGTGCCGTTGTCTTCCTGGAATTTCAGGAGATCCTCGAACGCCTTGTAGTCGATGGTGCCGTCGGCGTTGAACGGGGTGATCAGGGCGACGAACGACCCTTCAATTCGCATTTTGCTCATTCTGATGTCTCTCCGAAAGACGCCGCGGCGGTGCTTGTCCGGTCGCGCGGTCCATCCAAGCCTGCAGGTAGGTTCGAACCGAATTCAAACATGGATTTAAAATGACTGTTCGTCAATGCGATTGACCCACCCGATCCTGACACAGTCTAGGGGTTCGGCCGGACTGGGCAACGGCGCGATTGCTCTATTCCGGGCGGGGAGGAAATGATTTGCCCTTGCGGATGGTAAGGCGGCCTATCCGTTCCTGAAGCCCGCCGAGGCGGAAGGTTGGCCTCGCCGGCGGCCACCGGGGACAGCCGCCGCCACGAGCCGCGTGGCGACGGCAGCCCTCCGGTTCGGATCAGGATCGGAGCGCTGCTGTCTCGTCGTCCCGGCTCGGCCCGACATAGTTAGATTCGACTTCTATGATCGCCATCGCCAGTCCTCACCGGAAGAAAATGATGAGCAGAATGATGATGGGGATCGGAACCCCTAGAAGCCATAGCAAAATGCCGCGTCCCATGAAGGACTCCTGTTCGAGAGTGCGATGGAGAACGGAGGCGTCTTCTTCTGGTTCCATGATTCCGCGGCGAAGTCGCGCGCGATTTCGTTTCTCCATGGCGCGATATCTGGCGTTAGCCAAATCTTGCAGCCGATGTCCGGGCCGATGTCGTGGAGCCCCGGCGGCGCGCCGGCATTGTCCAGGGGCAATCAGGAAGGAACTCGACATGAACAGACATTTTCCCGCCCTTGCCGTGGCCGCCGCTCTGCTGGCGGGCCCGGCGCTGGCGCAGGACGCCCAGCCGGCGCCGCAGGAAACCGTCGGCGTCGTCAAGGTCGATCCGGCCACGATCGCCATCGGCTGGCGCGCCTCGAAGATCATCGGCTCGACGGTCGAGAACGAACATGGCGAGACGATCGGCACGGTGGACGACCTGATCCTGACGGCCGATCAGCAGGTGCCGTTCGCCATCCTCTCGGTCGGTGGCTTCCTCGGCATCGGCTCCAAGCTCGTCGCCGTCTCCTATCTCGATCTCGACACGACCCAGAAGGGCAAGACGATCCTGAAGGGCGCCAGCAAGGACATGCTGAACGCGGCGGCCGAGTTCAAATATGCCGAGTAGGCGGTGATCTCGGCGAAGCGCAATCCCCGGGGGAGGCAGCGCGGTCGGTGGGGTTGGTCTCCAGCCCGGCCGGCCGCGCGATTTTTCGAACCCGGCCGGTCAGACGCTCCAAGGTCAGGCGCTCATCTGCCACAAGGCCTGGGAAACCGTCGCGATGTCGTAGGGCTTGGCGAAGAAGGCGCTGTCCGACGGCAGGGCGCCGGCGGCGGGCGATTGGTGGCCGGAAACCAGGACCAGCTTCACGGGCGGCCAGCGTTCGCGCACGGCATGGGCCAGCCGGATACCGTCCATCGAGCCCGGCAGGTCGATGTCGGTGAGCAGGATGACGATTTCCGGATGCGTTTCCAGCAGCCGGATCGCTTCGTCCGCGTCGGCGGCCTCCAGCACCGAAAAACCGGCGTCGATCAGATCGTCGGATGTCGCCATCCGGACGAGCCCCTCGTCCTCCACGATGAGAACGACAGGGGAAGCGTTCTTGTCATGCATCGGAACTTGCCCCGCACCCATACCCCCAGAATCCGCACCATCCCCGACAGGACCGCGCTTCGCAACCGGTCAACGTATCGGTCGCCGCATTGTTCCGTGCGGCGCGCTCCGGCGGCGCGGTGGCGCTGCGTGGCGTCTTGCCGGCGCGGACGGAGGGGCGTGGTCGGGCCTTCACGGCGTCCTGGACGGTGGTGTCCGGCCGGCGGCGGTCGGGTCGGACGCGTCGGTCGTCCGGACGGCGCCCTCGCGATGATCCCCCGTCTCCGCGCTATGCGCAGTGTCCCAGTTTCGTCCCCCTGGGCAGGTTTCCATTTTCGCGGCGTTTCGGTCATGCTATCGGCCAGCCGCTGGCCGCCGCGTTGCCATGGCGGGATCGTGGGACGGGGGCTTCATGAAGGCTGGGATTGCGACAGGGAAAGACGCCGCGCCGGAACTGTCGAATGATGGCCTGCTTTGGCTCGTCGCCGCCGTCGCTACCGCCTTCATCGTCTTCGGCCTGTTCGTCCAGCCGCTCGGCGAGATCGGTCCCGGCCTCGTCAAGATCCTGCTCGCCCGCGACACGCTGATCACCGACTATATCGGCGTCGGCGGCATGGGCGCCGCCTTCGTCAATGCCGGGCTCCTGACGCTGGTGACATCAGCGATCTATCGCGCCGCCGGCACCAAGATCGGCGGCGGCGCGATCGCCTGCCTGATGCTGGTGCTCGGCTTCGGCCTGTTCGGCAAGAACCTCCTGAACATCTGGCCGATCGTCGCCGGCGTCTATCTCTACGCCGTCTACAAGCAGGAGCCGTTCTCGGCGCATATCAACACGGCCTTCTTCGGCTGCGCGCTGGCGCCGGTCTTTTCGGAAATCCTGTTCTCGACGACCTTGCCCTTCGTCGCCGGCCTGCCACTCGGCCTGCTGACGGGCCTGCTGATGGGCTTCATGCTGCCGGCCGCGGCGGCGCAGCTGTTCAAGGCCCATATGGGCTTCAGCCTCTACAACATGGGCTTCACCGCCGGCATCGTCGGCACGCTGGTCGTCGCGATCTACAAGTCCTACGGCTTCGTGCCGGACCCCGTCTTCATCTGGACGACCGGCAACAATCTCCTGCTCGGCTCGTTCCTGACTGTGCTTTTCCTCGGGCTGATCGTCGGCGGCCTGTGGCTCGATCGCGCCGCGCTCGGCAAGATGAAGGATATCGTGGCGCTGACGGGACAGGCGCCGTCCGATTTCATCGAGAAGGTCGGCATCGGCCCGACGCTGGTGAACATGGGCCTCACGGGCGCGATCGGGATGATCTATGTGCTCCTGGTCGGCGGCGATCTGAACGGCCCGGTCATCGGCGCGATCTTCACAATCGTCGGCTTCGCCGCCTACGGCAAGCATCCCAAGAACGTCGTGCCGATCATGGCCGGCGTGTTCCTCGGTTCGCTGGCGAAGCCGTGGGGCGCGGCCGATCCGTCGATCGTGCTCGCCGCCCTGTTTGGCACCACGCTGGCGCCGATCGCCGGCCGTTTCGGCTGGCACTGGGGCATCGTCGCCGGCTTCGTGCATTCCTCCGCCGCCCAATCCGTCGGCGTGCTGCATGGCGGGCTCAACCTCTACAACAACGGCTTTGCCGCCGGCATCGTCGCCTCGGTGCTGGCGCCGGTGATCACGGCGATCCAGTGGCGCAAGGCCGACCACCCGGAGGAGAAGCTGTGAGCCGGCTCAGTGTCCGTGCGGCTCGTCGTCATGATGGTGGTGATGGCCGTGGTCCGGATCAGGATGGCCGTCGTGATCATGGTCGTGGTGCCGGTGTGTATGCGGCCGGGCCGGCGCGGCGGGCTCGGGCGGCATGATGTGCAGCGCGCCATGGCGGACGCCGCGCTGGCTGATGACGCTGTCGGCGAAAGCCTGCAGCTTGCGAACCGGGCCGCGCAGGATCGAGACCTCGAGGCAGTTGTCGTGGTCGAGATGCACGTGGGTCGTCGAGATCGACATGTCGGAATGATGGTGATGATTGGTGGTCAGCCGGCTCGCCAGCGCGCGGGTCTCGTGATTGTAGACATAGGTCAGCGTGGCGTGGCAGATCTCGTCGTCGCCGGGCACGGCCGCCGCCACGGCGCTGGCGCGCGACAGCTCGGAGCGGACGATGTCGCGCAGCGCCTCCGACCGGCTCTGGTATCCCTTGCGCTGGCTCAGCGCATCGATCTCCTCAAGCAGGTCATCGTCGATCGTCATCGTCACGCGCTGCATGGCCGGCCCTCCCTAAATGATTGCGACTGTTATCATAAAGCAGGCGGGAAATCGCCTGCCGCGTGGGTCGTCGGTTGATTTGAGCGGCACCGCAATCTAGAGTTTTGACCAGTCGTCGGGGGCGGAAATCTTGGATACGAAACGTCGGAAGGCCGTCGCGCCGCAGGGGCTGCTGAGCCTTTGGGTCGTGCTGTTCGTCGTCTGGATGGCCGCCAATTCGACGCTCGCCGTCGAGGTGGCGCTGCTCGGCGCTGTGCTCACCTTCGCGCTCGCCTACGCCTTCACGACGTCGAGCGACGCCTGGCGGCGGATCCGCTGGACGCCCTCCGGCTTCTATCATTTCCTCGCCTATACCGGGACGTTCCTGGTCGAACTGGTGAAGGCGAATGTGGCGATGATGAAGATCGTCTATTCGCCGCGCATCGACATCAAGCCGGGCGTCGTCCGGGTGCGGACGAAGCTCAAGTCGCCGATCGGCCGGCTGGCGCTCGCCAACACGATCGCGCTGACACCGGGCTCGCTCGTCCTCGATGTGAAGGACGAACTCCTCTACATCCACTGGCTCGACGTCCAGTCGACCGATACTGAGGTCGCGAGCGCGGCGATGGCCGGCCCCTTCGAGGATCACCTGGAGAAGGTTTTTGGCTGAGATCATCATCCAGATCGCCGCGGTCCTGATCTTCTTCGCGATCCTGTTCGCCGTGATCCGCCTCATCCTCGGCCGGACGCTGGTCGACCGCATCGTCGCGATCGACGCGTTGACCGTCATCTCGCTGTCGCTGATCGCGCTCTACGCGCATGTCTCCGGCCGCTTCGCCTATCTCGACGTGGCGCTGGTTTACGGCCTGCTCAGCTTCCTGGCCGTGCTGGCGATCGCGCGTTTCCTGGAAAAGGGGCTCTAGCCGTGCTCGAGTTCCTGCTCCTGCTGGTCTGCGCCAGCATCCTCGCCGCCGGCGTCCTCGCCGTCTGCCTCAAGAACCTGCTGGCGGCGATGGTCGCCGCCGGTCTCGCCAGCCTGTTCGCGGCGGTGTCGTTCCTGCTGCTCGCCGCCCCCGACGTGGCGATGGCCGAGGCGGCGATCGGATCGGGGCTCGCGACTTTCATCTTCCTCTACGCCATCCGCAAGACCGGCAACGGCAAGGACGAGGCCGAGAAGCCTGAGCCGAAGGCAACCGGCGGCAGGCGGGTCTCGGCCGGCAAGGCGAGGGGCGGCGCATGATCGAGCTGATCGGCAGTCTCTTCATCCTCGCCGGCGCCGTCTTCCTGTTCTCGGCCGGGCTCGGGCTGCTGCGCATGCCCGACGCCTATACCCGCATCCAGGCCGGCACCAAGGCGACGACACTCGGCAACATGCTCGTGCTGACCGGGCTCGCCTTCTATCACCCGGGCTGGATCTTCAAGCTGATCCTGGTGATCTATTTCGTGCTGATGACCAACCCGGTCTCGTCGCATGCGCTGTCGCGCGCGGCCTACCGCATCCGCACGCCGATGACCGGAACCACCATGGTCGACGCGCTGGCCGAGGACGAGGCCGGCGACGAGGGCGCGCCGCCCAAGCCTCGCAAGCCCGGGAGGAAGCGGTCATGATGCGCCACATCGTCGTCGCGCTCGTCGTGGTCCTGTTCGGCCTGATCTTTGCCCGCCTGATCGGCTCCTATGTCGAACTCTCGGCGCTCCGCCCGCTCGCGACTCAATACGTCATCGAGGCGCCGCGCGACCTCGGCACGCCCAACATCATCACCGGCATCCTGATCACCTATCGCGGCTTCGACACGCTCGGCGAGGTCGCGGTGCTGTTCATGGTGGCGGCGAGCATCGGCCTTCTGCTCAAGAAGGACGAGACGAAGTCGACGAACGCCCCGACCCTGGCGGCGAAGGCGACCGGCGCGCGGCGCGCGGCGGCCAACACGCCCGCCGCCAAGGCCGCCGCCGCGCGGGCCGCGTCGGTGGCGGCGAACCGCGCCGCGTCGGCGACCCCTGCATCGGCCGGCACGGCGTTGGCCGGCGCCGCCGCGTCGGAGGCCGACTCGGCCGAGGCACAGGCCGGCGAGCCGAGCGAGATCGTGCGCACCGGCACAGACGTGCTCTTGCCGCTGATCTTCACCTTCGGCGCCTATGTCATCGTCAATGGCCATCTCTCGGCCGGCGGCGGCTTCCAGGGCGGCGCCATCGTCGCCTCCGGCGCCATGCTGATGCTGCTGGCCCGGCCGGGTTCGCGCCTCAACGTGGCGCTCTTGAGCGTGATCGAATCCTTCGCCGGCGTGCTCTACGTCTCGCTCGGCATCGTCGGCCTGATCTTCGCGGCCGGATTCCTCGATCCGCGCTTCCTGCCCAGGGGCGAGCTCGGCGCCTTCGTCAGCGCCGGCGCGATCCCGCTGATCTCGGCCCTGCTCGGCATCAAGGTCGGCGCCGAGCTCTCCGTCATCATCGACCGGTTCAGGAGCTGAGAGGGGCAATGACGGGCCTTCCGGTTTCCACCATCCTTCTGGTCACGGGCTTCCTGCTTGCGCTGATCGGGCTCTGGGGCATGCTGACCCACCGCAACATCATGCGGATCATCATCTGCTTCACCGTGTTCGATACCGGCCTGCGGCTGGTGATGGTCGCGACGGGCTACATCACCGCCGGCACCGCGCCGATCATCGACCGCGCGCTCACAACGGCGGAGGCGGCGAGCCGCGCCATCGACCCGATCCCCTCGGCGCTGGTCGTGACGGCGATCGTCATCGGCTTCGCGGTGACGGCCGTCATGCTCGGCTTCGCCATCCGCCTCTATGCCGCCAAGAAGACGCTCTCGATCGACGCGTTCACGGAGTCGAAATGGTAGCGTCCCTGTTCCACCCGCTGAACATCTTCCTGCTCGGGCTCGGCGGCGGCTTCGTCATCCCGCTGCTCTATAGGCTCGGCAAGCCGTGGCTGCATGCCGGCTTCTGGCTGGCCCTCGCCGGCATCGTCGCTGTCAGCGGCGTCTCGCTTTTCGAGGTGTACCAGTCCGGCACGCCGATCGAGGTGCTGACGGCTGGCTTCGCGCCGCCGCTCTCGATCAACCTGCGCTTCGGCCTGCAGGAAGGCTTCTTTGCCTTTTCGGTCGGCCTCGTCTCGCTCCTGGGGGCGCTGCATCTCTGGGATCGCCTCAAGGGCAATTACGGCGCGCTGCTCCTCTATCTCATCCTGGTGATGGGCATAGACGGCATGGTGATGACGCGGGATCTCTTCAATCTCTTCGTCTTCCTCGAGATCGTCTCGATCGCCACCTATGGCCTCTTGGCGCTCGAGCGGACGCCGGCGGCGATCGGCGCGGCCTTCAAGTTCATCATGGCGACGGTGATCGCCTCGACCTTCTTCCTGCTCGGCACGGTGCTGCTCTACTACGTCACCGGCACGCTCAACATCGACACGCTGATCGCCGAGCGTGAGCACATCACTGGCCCGATCGGCGCCACGGCGCTCCTGATGGTGCTCGCCTGCCTGATCCTCGAATTGAAGCCGTTCCCGGCCAATGGCTGGGGGCTCGACGTCTACGAGACGGCGCCGAGCGGCGTCGCCTCGATGGTGTCGGTCGGCGTCTCGGCCGGCGTGTTCTTCGCGCTCTGGAAGCTGCTGCCGCTGTTCGAGGGCCAGCTAGGCCTGATCGCGGTTTCGGGCGGCATCACCTTCCTGTTCTCCAACCTGGTCGGGTTGAAGCAGACCAAGGTGCAGCGCCTGCTCGGCTATTCCTCGATCAGCCAGATGGGCCTGATGGCGCTGGCGCTGGCGCTCCTGACCGAGATCGGCGCGACCGCCTCGATCCCGCTCGTCGTCGGCGGGCTGTTCATCAACCACCTGCTCGCCAAGGCAGGGCTGTTCTGGCTTGCCGGCGTGCTGAAGCAGGACGATGTCGACGCGCGCACCAGCCTGTCGGGGCGGCCGCTGCTGCTCGGCCTGCTCGCGCTCTTCATGGTGGCGATCGCCGGCCTGCCGCCTTTCCCCGGCTTCTGGGCCAAGTGGGAGCTGGTGATGCAGCTGACGAGCCTCGGCCGGCTGCCCTGGGTGGCGCTGATCCTCGCGGGCTCGCTGCTCGAGGCGGCCTACATGTTCAACTGGTTCGTCCGCGCGCTCCGCCCCGCCGAGGCGCGGGCAGGCGCCGGGCCGGATCTGGTCGCGCTGCTGCCGGTCTATGGCGTCGCGCTGCTCCTCGTCGGTGCGGGTTATGTGGCGGCACGCGTTTCCGGCGCCGGCGCGCTCTGGCTGTTCGCGCCGCTCGTGGTCGGCGTCATCCTCTACGCGTTCGACCGGCTGCCCGGCCGGCTCAAGGCCGTGCTGATGCTGATCGCGGTCGCGCTCGTCGGCGGCTGGCTCGCCGAAAGCGCGGAGGGGATCGCCTGGCTCTTCGCCGCGCTGCTGCTCGCCGGGAGCGTCGTGATCGCCGCCGGCGGCCTCTATCGTGACGACCGCCGCCCCGGCTACTACCCGATGCTGGCGGTGCTGCTGATCTCGATACCGGCGCTGCTTCGCTCCGCGACCAGCCTCGAATTCTTCTACCACTGGGAAATCATCACGCTCGCTTCCTGCTTCCTGATCGCCAAGGGCAGGGGCGCGGGGCCGCATGTCCTGACATTCCTGCTGTTCTCGCTGGTCTCGGCCTTCTTCCTGCTCGCGGGCTTCGCCGGCATCGCCGCGCTCTCCGGCACCACCAGCCTGACGGCGCTGGTCACCAGCGGGCCGGACGCGACGATCGCCTTCGTGCTGCTCGCCATCGGCTTCCTGATCAAGGCCGGCGCGGTCGGCGTGCATGTCTGGCTGCCGGGCGCTTATGCGGAAGCCGACGACGACTTCACCGCCATGCTCTCCGCTGTCGTCAGCAAGGTGGCGATGTTCGGTCTCCTGATCGGCACCTATCTCGCTATCCGCTCGGAGGTCTCGATCGAGATCGCGCATGGCATGGCCTGGGTCGGCATGCTGACGACGATCGCCGGCGCGCTGCTGGCGCTGCGCCAGACCGACTTCAAGCGCCTGCTCGCTTATTCGAGCATGAGCCAGCTCGGCTACATCGTCACCGCGATCGCGCTGATGAGCCATCTCGGCTGGGTGACGGCGCTCTATCTCGTCGCCAACCATCTGATGGTGAAGGGCATCCTGTTCCTCGCCGTCGCCGGCATCATCTTGCGCACCGGCACGCGCGACTTCGCCGGCACGGGCGGGCTCGCCCGCGCCATGCCCGTCACCTTCGGCCTGGTCGCCATCGCCATTCTGTCGATGTCCGGCCTGCCGCCGCTGATGGGTTTTGGCGGCAAGTGGCTGCTTCTGTCGGCGATGACGGAGAAGGGCTGGATCTGGCTGGCGGTGGTGGGTCTCGTCGCCACCTTCCTCGGCTTCCTCTACATGATCCGCCTCGTCGCCGGCCTGTTCTTCGGGCCGCGTCCGGCCGGGCAGGCGGATATCCGCGAGGTGCCGCTCGCGCTGATCGTGCCGCAGGCCCTGCTCGTCATCGGCATCCTGGTGCTGTCGCTCTATCCGAAGCTCCTGATGGACCCCGTCTCGGCGGCGATCGATCCGCAGTTCGCGGCGACGCTCGTCTGGGAGGGCATGTCGCTCTACACGATCTATGGCACCTGGAACCCGACGCCGTGGATGATCGGCGCCGTGGCGGTGGCGGCGATCCTCGGCGTCATCGCCTGGCTCGTCTACCGGAGCGGCGCCGGCCGCAGGACGGGCAATCTCGCGCGCTTCTACGGCTACTATCGCTCGGTGATCGAGCGCATGCTGCCGCCGGTCGCGACCGAGTTCTGGAACGGCGTCACCGGCTTCACGCTGGCGACGGCCGCGACCGTCCGGCAGCTCTATACCGGCAACGGCCAGACCTACGCGCTCTATGTTCTCATCTATTTCCTCGCGCTCTATGCCGCGAGCCTGGGACCGGCTGGGTTCTGGATCGGAGGTTGACGATGACGGATCACCAAGACGCCATTCCGCTTCACCTGTTGCGGCTGGTCAGCCCGAGCCTGCCGGTCGGCGCCTTCTCCTATTCGCGCGGGCTTGAATACGCCGCCGAGGCCGGCTGGGTCACGGACGAGGCATCCGCGCAAGACTGGATCCTCGGCACGCTGGAGGAAAGCTTCGCCCGGCTCGACGGTGCGCTGTTCTGGCGGATGATGGCGGCATTGGCCGCGTCGGATCATGACGAATTCCTGCGCCTCGACGCCTGGCTCGCCGCCGGCCGCGAGAGCCGCGAATTGCAGCTGGAAGACCGCCGCATGGGCGAGGCGCTCTTGACGCTGCTCGCCGATCTCGACGTGCCCGGCGCGCTCCGCTTGCGGGGTGAGCAGCTCACCTATCCCGCCGCCTTCGCCATCGCCGCGCATCACTGGCAGGTCGCGCCCGCCGCGGCGCTGAAGGGCCTGATGTGGACCATTGTCGAGGGCCAGGTGGCGGCGGCGATGCGGCTCGTCCGCCTCGGCCACACGGCCGGCCAGCGCATCCTGATCGCGGCGACGCCGGTCATCGAGCGCGGCGTCGCGACGGCGCGGACGCTCGACGACGACGAAATCGGCAACGTCTCGGTCGCGATGGCGATGGCCAGCGCCTGGCACGAGACGCAGTATTCGCGGCTGTTCCGGTCGTAGGGGCGGGGGCGTCCGGTCGGAACCGCTCCGCCCTCATCCTGAGGTGCTTCAGCGAAGCCTCGAAGGAGGATCCAGCGAGGCACGTCGGGTCGTAGGCCAAAGCTAATCCGCTTGCGGGCGATCCCTGGACCCTCCTTCGAGGCCCGGCTTCACCGGGCACCTCAGGATGATGGCCGAGGTTTGGGGCGGCGAACCGCCCCCTCCGCCGCAGGCGACCTTCCGCCGACGACACTCCGCCGCGAGCCACACGCTCGCCGTCATCCCGGCCTCCGAGCCGGGATCCATTTCAGCCGGGTTGCTCGTCGCGCGAACCTCCCGATGCCGCGGATGCATGGATCCCCGCCTTCGCGGGGATGACGGAGCCTCCGCGTGGCAGTCGGAGCCTGGCCTGAAACCGTCTCAGACCGTGTGCTGGTCGTTCATGATGACGAAGTCCTTGCCCGAGCGGCTGTCGGCCGAGAGCGGCAGGTCGACCGTCACCAGCACGATGCCGGGCTTCATCCGGCTCCGGATCGCATCGTTGACGGCACGGTCGGCGCGGATGCGGGTCAGCGTCGCCTGGTCGGCGTTCATCGCCGCCTGGCTCGGATCGGTGCTGAAGCCGATCGGCTGCCAGTGCAGCGCGCCCTGGTCGGTGTTGAGGTGCGACAGGATGAAGACGTGGCTGCCGAGCGGCTTCGAGGGATCCACGAGCGTCACCGGCCCTTCGGCGACCACCTCGCCATCGTCGAGCACGACGATCTTCTTGTCGGCGCTCGACACCATGATCGCCGTCGCCGGCGGCTGGTAAGGATGCTCGGCCGAGGTCGGGATCTTCTTGTCTTTCAGGTTCGCCACCGCGTGGTCGAAATCCTGCTCGGCCGTTTCCGAGAGCACCATGCCGGGATGCACGACGTTCGGCGGGAAGGTGGTCGTATCGGCGATGATCACAGGCGTGCCGACATGGGTGATGCCGAACAGGTCCGCCGAGAACGCCATCGGCAGGCGGACGCAGCCATGCGAGGCCGGAAAGCCCGGCAGCTTGCCGGCATGCAGCGCGATGCCCGACCAGGTCAGCCGGTTCATGTTCGGCATCGGCGCATCGTTATAGGTCGACGAATGGTGGTTCTTGTCCTTCTGCAGGATCGTGAACACGCCGGTCGGCGTCTCGTGGCCGGGCTTGCCGGTCGAGCAGGTGGAGACGCCGATGCGGATGCCGTTGCGGTAGACATAGACGCGCTGGTCGGGCAGCGAGACGACGACGGCGACGGGGCCGGAAGGCGAGCGATCCGGGTGCCAGGTGAATTCGCCCGGCTTCATCGCCGCGACCGTCTCGACCGTGTCGGCGAAGACGGGGCCATGGCCCGGCGTCGCGAGCAGGGTGGCGGTGCCGAGTAGAAGTCCGCGGCGCGAAAGAACGAATGATCCGGTCATGGGGCTCCCCTGTCGCTGCGTCGAATCAACCCTCTCGATGCTTACGGTTGTGCTGCGCAATCCGCAACAATCATTCGGTCTGCCCGGCGCCCGGCCGCGTGGCGGGGCGGCTACTCGCCGCCACCCGCCAGGTACCGGGCGCGGTTGTCCTCCGGCGTCGTCGCCTCGGCCGGCGGCACCGGAACGAGCGCCTTGAAGCCGTATTGGCCGATCAGCATCAGCCAGGTGACGAGCACGAAGGTCGAGGTCAGCACCGGCATGCCGATCGGCTTCAGGAAGATGGCGATCGAGGCCCAGAGCCAGGTGGTCACGACGATGCCGAACAGCGTGTAGAGGAAGCTGCGCCAGGTCAGGACGAGGAAGAAGCCGCCGAGCGCGATCGCCGTCAGCGCGGCGTTATAGCCGAACAGTCCGTCGCGGATCGCGCCTTCCGGGCCGCCGAAGATCACCGCGACCAGCGCCGCGCCGGCCGCGCCGATCAGCGCCATGCCGGCCGAGATGCGCGAATTGACGGCGATGCCGACGACGATCAGGTAGCCGCTGATCCAGTTGTCCTGGAAGAAGATCTGCCCGATGCCGTTGCCGATGCCCATGTACCAGGTGGGCAGCGCATAGGCGATCGCCGCGTCGTACTGGTCGGGCGAGACGGGCTTCGCGAGCGGCCCGGCCTCGATATTGGCGAATTTCAGCACCGCGAACAGGAACAGCCAGCCGGTCAGCACGAAAGGCGCGGTGAGCGCCGCCACCTTGTGTGGGCCGAGCAGCGTCGCCAGCGACGAGAACACGATGGTCGTCATCGCGGCGGCGAAGATGATGTAGACCGTCATGGCGGCGGAGGGGACGGCGCCGGTGCGGAAGTCGGCGCTGGTGAAGGCGACGAGCGACAGGCCGACCAGCGCGCCGTTGAAGCCGAACAGGCCGTCGCGGATCAGCCCCTTGTCGGCCTTGAGCAGCATCGCCGTCGCCGTCGCCACGACGACGCCGAGGATGCAGATCGTGCCGTAGACGGTCGAGTTGAAATAGAGCGCCAGCAGGATGATCAGCCCGGTGAGCGGGTTGTTCTGGAACACCACCTGGCCGACGCCGCGCAGCGACCAGTCGACGAAGCCGAGCGTCGGATGGTCGCGAAACCGGTCCTGGAACGGAAAATCTGTCTGGGTCACGTCTCTCTCTCCCCCTGGAGCAAGATCAATCTGCCTGGTTCTTCACCTCTCCCTGAGGGAGAGGTCGGCTCGAAGAGCCGGGTGAGGGTTTAGGGAATTCTCCGGTGAGGCCGTAAACCCTCACCCGCCGGCCTGCGGCCGTCGACCTCTCCCTCAGGGAGAGGTGAGAAGCCCGTTTCACCTGGCCCCCCGAAAGAAAAACCCCACCAGACGTGTCCGGCCCGGTGGGGTTCGTGTTGGTCGCGGCGGATCCCGTCAGAACAGGAAGTAGCGCTGCGCCATCGGCAGGCTTTCCGCCGGCTCGCAGGTGATCAGCTCGCCGTCGATCCGCACCTGGTAGTTCTGCGGGTCGACCTCGATCTTCGGCGTCAGCGTGTTGTGGATCATGTCCTTCTTGCGCACGCCGCGCGTGCCCTTGACCGCGACCAGCTGCTTCTGCAGCGACAGCTTCTCGCCAATATTGTCGTCGAGGGCCGCCTGCGACACGAAGGTGACGCCGGTCTTGCCGCGGGCGCGGCCGAGCACGCCGTACATCGGCCGGTAGTGCACCGGCTGCGGCGTCGAGATCGAGGCGTTCGGGTCGCCCATCGGCGCCGTGGCGATCATGCCGCCGAGCAGGACGAGCGACGGCTTCACGCCGAAGAACGACGTCTTCCAGAGCACGAGGTCGGCGCGCTTGCCGACTTCGATCGAACCGATCTCATGCGCGAAGCCGTGCGTGATGGCCGGGTTGATCGTGTACTTGGCGACATAGCGCTTGCAGCGGAAATTGTCGTTGCGGTCGCTGTCTTCCGGCAGCGGCCCGCGCTGCACCTTCATCTTGTGCGCGGTCTGCCAGCAGCGCAGCGTCGTCTCGCCGATGCGGCCCATGGCCTGCGAGTCCGACGACATCATCGAGAAGGCGCCGAGATCGTGCAGGATGTCCTCGGCCGCGATCGTCTCCTTGCGGATGCGGGATTCCGCGAAGGCGACGTCCTCGGGGATCTGCGGGCTCAGGTGATGGCACACCATCAGCATGTCGAGATGCTCGTCGATGGTGTTGATCGTGTAGGGCCGCGTCGGATTGGTCGAGGACGGCAGGATGTTCTCCTGGCCGGCCGCGGTGATGATGTCGGGGGCGTGGCCGCCGCCCGCGCCTTCCGTGTGGAAGGAGTGGATGGCGCGGCCCTTCATCGCGGCGAAGGTGTCGGCGACGAAGCCGCTCTCGTTCAGCGTGTCCGAGTGCAGCGCGACCTGGACGTCCATCTCGTCGGCGACGGAGAGGCAGTTGTCGATCGCCGCAGGCGTGGTGCCCCAGTCCTCGTGCAGCTTCAGGCCGATGACGCCGGCGCGGATCTGTTCGCGCAGCGGCTCGGGCAGCGAAGCGTTGCCCTTGCCGAGCAGGCCGACATTGATCGGCAGCGCCTCGGTCGCCTCCAGCATGCGGTGGATGTACCAGGGGCCGGGCGTCACGGTGGTGGCGAGCGTGCCGACCGAGGGGCCGGTGCCGCCGCCGACCAATGTCGTGGTGCCGCTGGTCAGCGCTTCCTCGGCCTGCTGCGGCGCGATGAAGTGGATATGCGTGTCGATGCCGCCGGCGGTGAGGATCTTGCCCTCGCCGGCGATGACGTCGGTGCCCGGGCCGATGATGATGTCGACGCCCGGCTGGATGTCGGGGTTGCCCGACTTGCCGATGCCGGAAATCCGGCCGTCCTTGACGCCGACATCGGCTTTGATGATGCCCCAGTGGTCGAGGATGATCACGTTGGTGATCACGAGATCGGCGACCTCGGCGGCGTTGCGCTGGCTCTGGCCCATGCCGTCGCGGATGACCTTGCCGCCGCCGAAGGTGACTTCGTCGCCATAGACGGTGCGGTCTTCCTCGATCTCGATGATCAGGTCGGTATCGGCCAGCCGGACCCTGTCGCCCTTGGTCGGGCCGTAGAGGGAGGCGTAGTTTTCACGCGTGATGCTCGCCATCTCAGCTCTCCAGCTTTCCCATGACCTTGGCGTTGAAGCCATAGACGGTGCGGTCGCCTGCCAGCGCCACCAGCTCGACGGTGCGCGCCTGGCCCGGCTCGAAGCGGACGGCGGTGCCGGCCGGAATGTTCAGGCGGAAGCCCCTGGCCTTGTCGCGATCGAAGTGAAGGGCCGTGTTGGTCTCGTAGAAATGGTAGTGCGAGCCGACCTGGATCGGGCGGTCGCCGGAATTGGCGACATCGATGGACCGCTTCTCGCGGTCGACATTGAGCTCGATGTTGCCGTCCTCGAGGATGAATTCGCCTGGAATCATGACACGCCCCTACGGAATCGGGTTGTGGACGGTGACCAGCTTGGTCCCGTCGGGGAAGGTGGCTTCGACCTGGATGTCGTGGATCATCTCCGGCACGCCATCCATGACCTGGTCCCGCGTGAGCAGCGTGGCGCCGTAGGACATCAGGTCGGCGACGGTCCTGCCGTCGCGCGCGCCTTCGAGGATGGCCGCCGAGATATAGGCGATGACTTCGGGGTAGTTGAGCTTGACGCCGCGGGCCAGGCGGCGCTCGGCCAGCAAGGCTGCGGTGAAGAGCAGAAGCTTGTCTTTCTCGCGTGGCAGAAGTTCCATCGCGGTCCCCCTTTGGATCGGTGTTACGTGGCCCAGATGCGCGGCGGACTGGCCGCCTTGCCCTGGCATGAAATCCGAAGCGCGCCCCAGGCCCTGGCGAAGAGCGCCTTTCCGGCGGAAACGCGCGGGCCGAGATATCGGCAGACGACGACGTGCTCGAGCTGGCTGACGGAGAAGACGCCGTCGCCATCCTCGCCGATCGCGGCGCGGACGCGCGCGGCCGCGTCCTCGGCAAGCGGTCCGGCATAGACCAGTGTGCCGAAGGTCGGCTGCCCGGCGAGCGCGTGCGTCGCCGCCATCACGGGCGCGCCGCCGGGAAGCTGCATGGCCTCGAACCAGATCGGCCTTCCGTCGCGCGTGATCTCGATCCGCTGCCGGAGGCGGCCGTTCTCGAAGCGTTCGTCGGCGGCCGGGCGCCCGAGGCAGAAGAAGTCCCAGCCGACATAGGTCGCGTCGCCGGCAAGGCTGACCCGCGTGTCGACCGCGGCATTGGCGCCGTCGAACAGGATCGTCTCCTGCGGCAGGTATTCGCAGACCGAGCCCTCGGCGACGTCGATCGTTGTGCGCTGCGTGCTCAGGCCATGCTCGGCGCGATAGAACTTGGTGGCGCCCGGCGTCGTCAGCAGCGCGCGCGAGGCGGGCGCGACGTGGAAGCTGAGGTCGAGCTCGTCACCACCCGCGACACCGCCCGGCGGATGCAGCAGGTAGATGTGGCAGGTGCCGTCCTTTTCGGGATGGAAGGGCTTCTGCACGACGAGCGGACCGAGATGGCGGCGGCGCATCAGCCGCGTCTTGCCGGCGGCGGGCGCGAACCAGAGCTCGAGCTCGGCCAGCCAGCGGCTGGGCGATGCGTCATAATGCGCGCGCGAAATCACCGTCGCGTCGGGCATGGCGGCATCGGCGATCAGCAGCGGCTTCACGTCTTGGGCTCCGGACCGAAGGGCCAATTGGCCGGTGGCAGGGCGGTTGTGAGTTCAGCCTATCACACGCTCGATTGCTCGCGACAATCCCAAAATTCCGTAGCGTGGGCCTAAATTGTCATCGTCTGGGCGCACCATCCCGGAGCTTGCCATCTCGTCCCGATTTGCGCGGCGGCGCTTTTCTTCCGCCTCCGAAATGAGCAGATTGCGGCGAGCTTCGTTCGCGCGGTCGGACGGGGCGCTGCTATAGTGGACGCGGCTTCGGCCGAAGCATCGTCAGAGCGGGGAAACGGAATGTTGAGGGCAGTCGCCGTCAGGCGCGCATCGGAATTCGAGGGCGACGACCAGGGGCAGCCGCTCGGCCGCGCCGTGCTGCCGCATGACGAACGGCACCTGCGCCGCCGCACCGTGGAGCTCGTCGATGGCCGCAAGGTTCTCGTCGACCTCGCCGAGCCGGTCGTGCTCGAGGCGGATGACCGGCTGGTGATCGAGGCGGGCGGCGAGATCGTCGTCGCCGCCGCCTACGAGCCGCTTTACGAGGTGCTCGGGCGCGATCCGGTGCACCTCTCCGAACTCGCCTGGCATATCGGCAACCGCCATCTCGCGGCGGCGATCGAGCCGACCCGCATTCTCATCCTGCGCGATCACGTCATCAAGGCAATGCTCGAAGGGCTGGGCGCGCGGGTCAAGGACATCGTCGCCCAGTTCAATCCGGTGCGCGGCGCCTATTCCGGCCATGGCGGCCCTGCGCATGGCCACGACCACCATGATCACGATCATCACCATGGCCATGATCATCATCACGATCACGGCGACCACCACGACCATGACCATCATCATCATGGGCACGGTCACGGCGGTCATCGCCACGACTAGGACCGCCGGTCCGGTCGCCGAACAAACAGCCGAACAGACAGCGAAGCGAGGCATCCGCCCATGACATCGAAGAATGGCCCCCTGCGCGTCGGCATCGGCGGACCCGTCGGTTCCGGCAAGACGACGCTGACGGAAAAGCTCTGCAAGGCACTGCGCGAGGAATTCTCGGTCGGCGTCGTCACCAACGACATCTACACCCAGGAGGACGCGATGATCCTCGTGCGCCGGCAGGCGCTGTCCGAGGACCGCATCATGGGCGTCGAGACGGGCGGCTGCCCGCACACGGCGATCCGCGAGGATGCCTCGATCAACCTGCAGGCGATCGCGGAACTGCGCCGCCGCATTCCGGATCTCGACATCGTCTTCATCGAATCCGGCGGCGACAATCTGGCCGCGACCTTCTCGCCCGATCTCGCCGACCTGACGATCTATGTGATCTCGGTCTGCCAGGGCGAGGAAATCCCGCGCAAGGGCGGCCCGGGCATCACCCGCTCCGACTTCCTCGTCATCAACAAGAGCGATCTCGCGCCCTACGTGAACGTCGATCTCGACGTGATGGAGAAGGACGCGGCGCGGATGCGCGGCGCCCGGCCGTTCGGCTTCACCGACCTTTCGCGCGGCAAGGGGCTCGACGCCGTCATCGACTACATCGTCGAGCATGGCGGCCTCCGGGTCGACGCGCGCAAGCGGGCATAGGCGAAGCCTGGCTCAACCTTCATCCTGAGGTGCTTCGCGAAGCGAAGCCTCGAAGGAGGGGCCAACGGCGCTCATAAACTCCCTGCCGGTTCGCGGCAGGGAGCCTCCTGAACCCTCCTTCGAGGCCCGGCTGCGCCGGGCACCTCAGGATGATGGTTGTGCGGGGGGAGGGCGGCGGGCTGGTTTTCACGCAAACGGGTCTTGCTCTATAGACCGGCTTGCGCCCCGATTCCGGCGGCGCGCGCTGATGCGGTTCCGTGGAAGTGAGTGCCCACATGGATGAAATCGAGTGCGTCATCGTCGGCGCGGGGGTCGTGGGTCTCGCCGTGGCGCGGGCGCTCGCCAATCGCGGCCGCGAAGTGCTGGTGATCGAGGCCGAGGACGCGATCGGCACGCAGACCTCCTCGCGCAACAGCGAGGTCATCCACGCCGGCATCTACTACCCGGCCGGCAGCCTGATGGCGCGCTTCTGCGTCGCCGGCAAGCAGGCGCTCTACGAATACTGCGCCGAGCGCGGCGTGCCGCACAGCCGCTGTGGCAAGCTGATCGTCGCCGCCGACACGGCCGAGCGGGAGAAGCTCGGCGCGATCATCGCGCGGGCCGCGGCGAACGGCGTCGGCGATCTCGTCGAGTTGTCGGAGGCCGAGGCGGTGGCGCTGGAGCCGGCGCTCCGCTGCGCCGGCGCGCTGCTGTCGCCCTCGACCGGCATCATCGACAGCCACGCCTACATGCTGGCGCTGCAGGGCGACCTCGAGGCCGCAGGCGGCATGGTGGTGTTTTCCAGCCCGCTCGCGGGCGCGACGCCGGATGGCGACGGCTTGGTGCTGTCGATCGGCGGCGCCGAGCCGATGCACTTGCGCACGCGCCTGCTGGTCAATTCCGCCGGCCTGTTCGCGCCGGCCGTCGCCGGCACGATCGCCGGGCTCGATCCGGCGCACGTGCCGACCGCCTACTACGCCAAGGGCAACTACTTCACCCTGTCGGGACGGTCGCCGTTCTCGCGGCTGATCTATCCCGTGCCGGTGCCGGGCGGGCTCGGCACGCATCTCACCCTCGACATGGGCGGCCAGGCGCGCTTCGGCCCTGACGTCGAATGGATCGACGCGATCGACTACGAGGTCGACACGGCGCGGCTGCCGCTCTTCGTCGAGGCGGTGAAGCGCTACTGGCCGGAGATCGACGCCGGGCGCCTGCAGCCCGGCTATGCCGGCATCCGCCCGAAGATCGTGCCGAAGGGCGCGCCCGGACAGGATTTCGTCGTCCAGGGCCAGGCCGTGCACGGCGTCGCCGGCCTGATCAACCTCTTCGGCATCGAATCCCCCGGCCTCACCGCCTCGCTGGCGCTCGCCGACCACGTCGCCGAACTGGCGTTGCGGTAGGGCTCGGGACGATCCCGGCCACTAAGCCGGGACCGTCGTATTGCGGGCGGGCTTAGCCTCAGCCGCGGCCGACGAGCGGCATCTTGGTTGCCATGATCGTCATCTGCAGGATGTTGGTGTCGAGCGGCAGGCCGGCCATGTGCACGACCGCGTTGGCGACATGCTCGACGTCGAAGGTCGGTTCGACCTTGATCGAGAGATCCGGCTGCAGCACGCCACTCTTCATCTTCGCCGCCATCGGCGTCTCGGTGTTGCCGATGTCGATCTGGCCGCAGGCGATGTCGTACTTGCGGCCGTCGAGCGCGGTCGAGCGGGTCAGGCCGAGCACGGCGTGCTTGGAAGCGGTGTAGGGCGCCGAGTTCGGGCGCGGCATCACCGACGAGATCGAGCCGTTGTTGATGATGCGGCCGCCCATCGGCTTCTGGTCCTTCATGATGCGGAAGGCGGCCTGGGTGCAGAGGAAGACGCCAGTGACGTTGGTGTCGATGACGGCCTTCCACTTGGCGACGTCAAGGTCCTCGATGTTGACCGGCGGCGCGTTGACGCCGGCATTGTTGAACAGCACGTCGAGGCGGCCGAAGCGGTTCTTGATCTCGCCGAAGAGGGCGGCGACCGAGGCTTCGTCGGTGATGTCGGCGGGGATGGCGATGGCGCCGTTGCCGGCCTCCTTGACTACTTCCTCGAGCGGTTCGGCGCGGCGGCCGGTGACGACGAGCTGGTAGCCGGCGGCGGCGAGCGCCAGCGCGACGGCCCGGCCGATGCCGGTGCCGGCGCCGGTGACGAGCGCGATCTTGCCGTTGTTGGACATGGAGTTTCCTTCCGGGATCTGTTCGTTATTGCGCGAGGAAGCCGCCGTCGACCGGCAGCGTGTGGCCCGTGACCATCGCGGCGCCGGGGCTGGCCAGGAAGAGGATCGCGCTAGCTACCTCCTCGGGATCGGCGAGGCGGCGCAGCGGCGTCATCGCCTCGATCCGGGCGATCAGCTCGGGATCGGCCATCAGGCCGGCGATGAAGGGCGTGCGGACATAGGTCGGCGCCACGGCGTTGACGCGGATGCCGTTCGGCGCCCATTCGACCGCGAGCGCGCGCGTCATGTTGACGATCGCGCCCTTGGTCGTCTGGTAGGAGATGTTCGGGTAGAGCCCGCCGCCGGAAAACCCCATGATCGACGACACGTTGACGATCGCGCCCCTGGTGCCGGCCGCGATCATGTGGCGCGCCGCGATGCGGGCGGCGAGGAAGGTGCCCGTCATGTTGACGTTCACCACCGTGTCCCAGTCGGCGACGGAGAGCTCGACGGCCGGACGGCGGATCGCCGTGCCGGCGCTGTTGACGAGGATGTCGATCCCGCCGGCGCGGTCGATGACCGCCCGGAAGGCGGCTTCCAGGCTCGCCTCGTCGGCGACGTCGGCGACGACGGAAAAATGCTCCGCCGTCGTGCCGAGCGTTGCGAGCACATCCGCCGCGACCGGGTTGCGGTCGAGCAGGACGACGCGGGCGCCGGCCTTCGCCAGCGCCTGCGCGCCGGCGAGGCCGATGCCGGAACCGCCGCCGGTCACCGCGGCGACGCGGCCGGAGAGGGAGAAGAAGTCGGTCGCCATCGGAGCTGTTTCCGGTTTCGTGTTGGATCCGTCTGATGCGAGGCGTGATCTCGCTGGAGGCTCGTTTCTCACCTCCCCCTGAGGGGGAGGTCGACGGCCAAGGGCCGGCGGGTGAGGGTTTACGGTCTGTCCGGAGAGTTCCCTAAACCCTCACCCGGAGCTTCGCTCCGACCTCTCCCTCAGGGAGAGGTGAAGAAAGGCTCCTTTGAAACTCAGCCGCCGATCTTGCCGCCGAGCTCGTCCTCGACATGGGCGCGGATGATCTGGTCGAACGAGGTCTCGGCCTGGAAGCCGAGGCCCTCGGCGCGCTTGGTGTCGAAATCGCGCGCCCAGCCGGCGACGATCCGGTCGATGGTCTCGTCCTTCTCGTGGCGGATCAGCTTGACGGCGGCGTCACCCGCGACGCGGCGCAGCGCCTCGATCTCCTCGCCGACGGTGGCCGACAGGCCCGGCATGTTCAGCGTGCGGCGCGGGCCGACCTTGTCGAGGTCGATGGTGCCGGCATGCATCAGGAAGCCGACCGCGGCGCGCGGGCTTGCAAACCAGTGGCGCACGTCCGGCGAGACCGGCAGCACGGCCTCGATGCCGACCAGCGGCTCGCGCAGGATGTTGGAGAAGAAGCCCGAGGCGGCCTTGTTCGGCTTGCCGGGACGGATGCAGATCGTCGGCAGGCGGATGCCGATGCCGTCGAAGAAGCCGCGGCGCGAATAGTCGGCGAGCAGCAGTTCGCCGATCGCCTTCTGCGTGCCGTAGCTGGTGAGCGGCGTGGTGAAGAACTCGTCGCCGATCTTCTCGGGGAAGGGAGCGCCGAACACGGCGATCGACGAGGTGAAGACGACGCGCGGCTTGTAGCCCGACCTGCCGTTCTCGAGCCGGATCGCGTCGAACAGGTAGCGCGTGCCGTCGAGGTTGATGCGGTAGCCCTTGTCGAAATCGGCCTCGGCCTCGCCGGAGACGATCGCCGCGAGGTGGAAGATCACGTCGGGGCGGCCGGCGATCATCGTCGCGGCGGATTCGGGCGCCGAGAGGTCGATCGTCAGCGTCTCGACCGGGCCGCCAAAGCCCTGCGGCGCGGCGGGGGCGACGACATCGGCGAGCGTCAGCCGGCTGACCTCCTTGCCGCCGAGATGGCCGTCGGCGACGAGCCGGTCGGTGAGCTTGCGACCGACCATGCCGGCCGCGCCGATGATGAGGATATGCATTGGGAAAAACCTCGACAGGACAATCAGGAGAGGATGAGACGGGCCACGGCGTAGGGGGCGAGCGTGAGCGTGGTCCCGCTGAAGGGCTGGTTCAGGTGGTCGAGCGCGTCGCGATCCCCCGCCGCCGCGACGAAGCTGTCGGCGTCGAGCAGGAAGAGGCTGCGCGGCGCGCCGGGCAGGACAACAGACTGTTCCGTGCCCGTGCGGTTGGCAAGCCAGAGTTCGACGCCATCCCCGGTCTCGGCGGCGATCGCCTCGATCGTGTCAGGCGCCGTGACGGCGCGCAGCGGCTTGCCGGCGAGCCGTGCCATGCCGCGCAGCACATGGAACATCGGAAAGACGCCGCCGGCCTCGTCGAAATAGGGCTGCGGCCAGTCGTGCCGGACGGAGACGAGGCCGAAGGCGCCGGTGGTGCCGCCGAGCGTGATCGTCGTCGCGCCGCCCGCCGCGAAGCGGGCGAAGAAGCCGAGCGCCCAGGCGGCGCCGAGCAGGCCGCGATGGCGCGGGTCGTTGAAGTTCATCGCCTGGCGGATGTTGCCGGGGTTCTTCAGCGGCGCCTCGCCATAGGGGTTCATGCGCATGCCGATGGCGCTCGGGCCGACGGCATAGGGCTTGTCGCCGGCGATGGCCGAAGCGCTGAGGGCGATCGCCGGCAGCGTCTCCAGCCCCTCGGTGATCGAGTGGTCGTCGCCGGCATGCAGCATGGCCGTCGTCGTGAACGAGACGAGGTCGAGGAGGTCGACCGGCGGCCGCTTGCGGTTCATCTCGGTGAACAGGCTGAACATGCCGCCGCCGATCCGGGCCCTCGGGAAGGCCTTTCGCGCCGCCTCGAAGAGGGCGCGCGGCGGCGGCGCCGGCGGCCAGACGCTGCCGGGCAGCGTGCATTTGAGGTCCGGCAGCGGCGAGAGCAGCACGGTGGGGAAGGGCGACCCCATGTCGGCGACGGTCCAGCCGAGCGTGGCGATCTCGGCCTCGAAACCGTCCACCGACTGGACCACGGCCTCGAGCCAGGGCTCGGCGCCGATCGCGCGGGCCGCCTCGACGATGCCGATAAGCGTCGCGGCGTCATGGCCGAGCGACGGATCGTAGTAGCCGACCAGCACCCGGGCGCCGACGCGGGAGAGCGTCTCGGCCTCGGCGATCGTCTCGACGATTTCCGAGGGATCGAGGCCGAGGCCGAGCGGCGGCACGGTGCCGATGCGCTCGCCGAGCGCGATCGTGCCGGCGCCGGCGCCGTCGCCCTGTTCCGCGAGCGATCCCTCGATCGTGACGCGCACCGCCTGCTGGATGTGCTCGTCCTTCTGAAGCGTGTAGGGCCAGGGCAGGGCGAGCGGGCGGACATAGGTCTTGTACGAGGCGTCGGTCCAGTTGCGCTGGTCCTCCATCTCGTAGGTGTCGCCCTCCATCCGGCAGGTGACCCTGAGCCCCGGCGACGCCTCGTGGGTGAGGGCGCGCAGGTTCATCATCGGCTGGACGGGATCGATGATTTCCGGGAAGCGGCTTTCGACGATCGTGCCGTCGACATGCTCGATCGTCACCGGGCGGCCGGAAACGCCGGCGATCGGATGCAGCACGACGAAGCCGGTGCGGTTGGTCAGGAACGGCGTCTCGGCATAGCCCTCGGCCGAGAAGTCGAGGCTGCCGTCCGCCGAGCCTTCGATGCGGGCCGCGTAGCGGAAGGCCTGCGTGCCGTCGAGCGCGATCGCGTCATAGGTGACGGTGAACCCGTCGGCGCGCTCGTCGACGACGAGGTTTTCGATCGCGGGGTTGTAGGTGCCCCAGTTTTTGTCGCGGACGATGAAGGAGACGGCGCGGATGACCTCGACGCCGGCATAGCGGATATGCCGGAGATTGCCGGTGTCGAGCTCGGCGGTCAGCGCCCCCGCCTTCAGGATGCGCAGCGGCGTGACGGGCTCTTCGGTGCCGAACAGGCGGATGGCGAGGGAGGGAGCATTGCTCATCGGCTGATCCTCGCGCTGACCAGGCGCTCGACCAGCAGCGCCAGGATGATGACGGTGCCGATCGCCGTGCCCTGCCAGAAGGGCGAGACGCCCATCAGGTTCAGCCCGTTGCGGATCATCACCATGATGAAGACGCCGATCAGCGTGCCGAACATCGAGCCGCGGCCGCCGAAAAGGCTGGCGCCGCCGATGACGACGGCGGCGATCGCGTCCAATTCCATCCCGTTGCCCATCAGCGGGTCGGCCGAGAGCAACTGGCTGATCGAGAAGGTGATGGCGACCGCCGCGAAGGCGCCGGACAGCACATAGGGCAGGATCGAATAGAAGGTGGTGTTGAGGCCGGCGGCGCGGGCGGCTTCCTTGTTGGAGCCGACGGCATAGACGGTGCGGCCGCCCTTGGTATAGGTCAGGTAGGCCCAGGCGGCGAGATAGAGCACGATCAGAAACAGCACGTTGGACGGGATGCCGAGCACGTTGGTGTAGACGATGTCCTGCATGCCCATCGGGATGTTGGAGATCGCCGTCTGGCCGGAGAAGATGTAGGCGAGGCTGCGGCCGATCGCCATGACGCCGAGCGTCACCACGAAGGGCGCCAGCCCGAACACGGTGATCAGCGTGCCCGAGATCAGGCCGATGAAGCCGCCGGCGACGACCGCGATGCCGATCGCCGGCACGATCGGCACATGCTGCAGCGACAGGCCGAGGATGATGCCGGTGAGCCCCGCGACCGAGCCGACGGACAGGTCGATGCCGCCGGTCAGGATGACGAAGGTCATGCCGACCGCGACGATGCCGATCACCACCGACTGGTCCAGAAGATTGAAGATGTTGGACTTGGTCAGGAAGAAGGGCGACAGGAAGGAGAGGCAGACCGCGATCAGCAGGGCAAGCAGCAGCATGCGGACTTCGAGGCGCTGCGCGAACTGCTTGAGCGGCGAGGCGGGGATGCGCCGGTCGAGGGCTTCGGAGTTGGCCATGGGCGAGAGTTCCTTGGTCACAGCGTTGCCGCCATGGTGTCGATGCGGGATTTGATCGTGTCGGGCGCCGGCAGCGGCCGGTCGGCCGGCAGCGACAGGCCGACCCAGCCGAGGTCGTGGCCGCGCGGGCTCGTCATCGGCACCACCAGCGTGGTGCGGGCGCGGTCGGCCTCGGGCACAAAGATCGGCTCGCGCCGGCGCAGTGCCTCGGGGATCCGCGTGGCGCCGAGTTCGCGCGCCTGGCCGGCCTTGAAGCCGGGATCGAGCGCCGGATTGCTGACGACGGCGTTCAGGCAGATCAGCCTTTCGCCCTCGATCAGCGCCCAGAAGCCGGAGCCGCCATGCTCGCGGGCGAGGTCGTTCAGCATCTCGGTGTTGCGCACCATCGAGGTGCGCGGCGCGGCGAGCAGCGTCAGGCTCTCCTCGTCGAGCATGGCGCTCGGCAGGTCGGCGATGGTGCGGCCATCGCTGATCACCACGACGCGGTCGGACAGGCCGAGCAGTTCCTCGAAGTCGGACGAGACGACGACGAGGGCGACGCCCTCGGCGGCGATGTCGCGCAGCATGGCGTAGATCGAGGCGCGGGTGCCGATGTCGACGCCCTTGGTCGGCTCGTCGAGGATCAGCACCGAGGGCTCCAGCAGCAGCCAGCGGGCGATGATGATCTTCTGCTGCATGCCGCCGGAGAAGTTCAGCATCGAACTGTCCGCCACCCGGTCCTCGGGCATACCGAGCTTGGCGAGCAGCTCCTTCATCTTCTTCTCGCGCTGGCCGTAGCTGCAGAAGAAGCCGCGATGGGCGCCGAGATGGGCGAGGAGCAGGTTCTCCTTCACCGACAGGTCGGGGACGATGTTCTGCGTGCGGCGGTCTTCGGCGACGAAGCCGAGGCCGGCGCGGATCGCCGTCTGCGGGCGGTCGCCCTTGAGCGGCTTGCCGGCGAGCGTCACGGTGCCGCCGCTGCGCGGCCTCAGGCCGAAGATGGCCTCGACCGTCTCCGAGCGGCCGGCGCCGACGAGGCCGCCGAGGCCGAGGATCTCGCCCTTGCGGACGGTGAAGGAGACGTCGCGCACGGCCGGCGCCGAGGCGAGGTTGCGCACCTCGAGCGCCACCGGCGCGTCGAGCTCGGCGACGTGATGCGTCTCGCCGCGTTCGTAGATCGCGCCGAGCTCGGCGCCGACCATGGCGCGGATCAGGTCCGCCTGCGACAGTGTCGCGGTCGGGTGCGCGTTCATCACCGTGCGGCCCTCGCGCATGACGCTGACGCGGTCGGTGATGGCGAAGACTTCTTCCAGGCGGTGCGAGACGAAGACCAGGCCGTGCCCGGTGTCGCGCAGCCGCGCCATGATGTCGAACAGGCGCTCCGCCTCACCGGGGCTGAGCGATGCGGTCGGCTCGTCGAAGATCAAAAGCTTGGCGCGCACGCCGAGCGCCTTGGCGATCTCGACCAGCTGCTTCTGGGCCGAGGAGAGGCGGCGCACTTCCCAGTCGAAGGGCAGGCTGTCGCCCTGGCCGAGATCATTGAGGATTTCCTGGCCGCGCTTGCGCAACTGGCCGTAGTCGAGCCGGCCGGGGCGGCCGAGTTCGGGCAGGAAGATGTTCTCGAGCACCGTCAGGTCGGGGACGAGGCTCGTCTCCTGCATCACGATGGCGATGCCGATGCGGAGCGCGTCGCGCGTCGAACGCAGGCGGATCTCCTGGCCGCGATAGGTCAGCTCGCCGGAATCGAGCGTGTAGTGGCCGGAAATGACCTTGGAGAGCGTCGATTTGCCGGCGCCGTTCGCGCCGAGCAGGCCGTGCACCTCGCCTTCGCGCAGTTCGAAGTTCGCACCCTGCAGGGCCCGCGTGCGGTCGAAGGTCTTGGTGATGTCCCGGGCGGTGAGAAGGGGGGAGTGGCCCGTCTCCGCGAGGGAGGCAGTCCTGTCCGCAAGGGGGGCCGTCATGGGCTGCAACGGATCATGCTCCTGGCATGCCACGCGGGGGCGCGCGGAAGGTGGAAAGGCATGGGGGCCGCGCGGCGGGTCGCGCCGCGCGGCCAGAGCCGGGATCAGACTTCGTTGGCGAAGACGGTCTGGCGGATCGTCGGCAGTTCCTGCTCGATGTTCGTGCTGGTGATGGCGACGATCGGAACCGTGATTTCCTTCGCCGGCGTCTTGCCGTCGAGCACCTCGAGCAGCGCCTCGCCCGACTTCACGCCCATCAGGTAGGGCTGCTGCATGCCGGAGACGACGAGTTCGCCCGACTTCAGCAGGTCGACGAATTCCGGAATGCCGTCGAAGGCGGCGACGAGGACTTCGCCGTCGCGGCGCGCCGCCTTGATCGCGCGCAGCGCGCCGATCGCCGGCTGGTCGGTCTGGATGAACAGGCCGCGCATGTCCGGATTGGCGGTCAGCATGTCCTGGGTGAACTTGAAGGTCTCGTCGGCGGTGTAGCTCTGCATCTGCTGCAGGCCGGCTTCCTTGCCGGTGAAGCCGCCCTTCTTCAGGCCGTCGAGGAAGCCCTTGGTGCGGGCCTGGCCGTTCTTGCGCGCCTGCGAGATGGCGACGATGCCGACCGAGCCGCCTTCCCAGCCCTTCGCCTTCAGCGCCTCGGCGAGCGCCACGCCGACGTCGTGCGCGCCCTCGTAGTTGTCTGAGATGATGAAGGAGGCGTAGTCGCCGCTATTGGTGCCGATGTCGCCGATGACGACGGGGATGTTGGCCTTCTGGGCCAGCGCCAGCACGCTCGGCGCGGTCGAGGAATCGGTCGGCGAGATGACGATGCCGGCGACGCCGCGGGCGATCGAGTCCTGCGCGTTGCGCAGCTGCGTCTCGGCGCTGTTGTGGCTGTCGAGGGCCTGGAAGTTGAAGCCCTTCGCCTTGACGGTGGCTTCGATGCCCTTCGACAGGTAGCGCCAGAACGGCAGGTCGAGACCCGGCGTCAGGTAGACGATCTCCTTGCCGGCGGCCGCGGCGGCCGAGAGGCCGGCGAGGCCGGTTCCGGCGAGCAGCGTCGTGCCGGCGGCGAGCTTCAGAAATGAACGACGTTCCATAGAGTTCCTCCCAGTGGATCAGCCGATGCGGCTGCGTTGCAGTCATTCCAAGTGCCGGCGCGCGTTCAGAACCCCCGTTCCCGCGCGCCGAACGGTCAGCCGCCCCCCTTCAGGAAGGGTTGCGTCGTCGCGTAGATGCGGCCCGTATGCATGATGAAGGCGGCCGCCGCGGCCTCCGGATCGCGGGCGCGGACCGCGTCGACGATGGCGACGTGGTCGGCGTAGCTGGTGGCGATCGCGCCCGGGTCGGTGAGCGCCTCGCGGCGGTACTCCATCATGTAGGCGTAGAGGTCGGTGCTGATGTCGGCGAGCAGCGGATTGCCCGACGCCTGGTAGAGGGCGACGTGGAACTCGCGGTCGGAGATCAGGAACTGGACCGGGTCGTCGAGCGCCTCGGTCTGGGTTTCGAGCAGGGCTTCCAGCCGCGCGATGCCGGCGGCGTCGATGTTGCGCGCCGCGTCGGCGACGACCTGCGGGTCGATCAGCATGCGCGCCGCGTGCACGGATTCGATGTCGTAGGAATTGACGGCGCGGACGGCGGCGAAACCGACCCCGACGGGGCCGACGTCGTTGCTGCGCACCCTCGTCCGGGCGCCGTGCGAGATCTCGAGGATGCCGCGGGCGGCCAGCATCTGGATGCCGCCGCGCACCGCGTCGCGGCTGACATTGAGCGCGGCGGCGAGATGCCGCTCGCTCGGCAGCGCGTCGCCGACCTGCAGGATGCCGGACGCGATCAGCGCCGCGATCTTGTCGCTGATCACCGATGTGATCGGGCGCTTGACGATCGCCTCCCGAAAGCTCGGGAGCTCGGCGATCAGCGCGGGATCGAGGTTTTTCGTCGGCGACGACATGGCACCACTATTGGACTGATCGGACCAGCAGACCAGTTTGTTAAACAGGCGCGCCCGACCGCTGTCAAGTCGGCAATGACGGCGCTGTCATTCAATTTTTCGGGGGCACCGGCTGCGCGCTGCGGTTGCTCTTTCGCCCGTTACGCCTTGACGCGCCACGCCTTTCTGCCGCCGCGCGGGCCGAAGCCGGCCTTTCTTGGGAACGGAGCGGGGCGACCGACGTTTAGTCCCTGTCCTCGGCCGCGCCGAAGCCGGCTCCGCCCGCGCTGCACGGCACGACGGACTGTCTGAAAACAAAACCAGGAGCGGTCTGATGGCAATCGAACATGCCCGCGTCCGCGCCGTGCGAAAGCCCTGGGGCCGGCGCGACCTCGCGCCCTGGAGCGCGGCTCACGACGATGCCGGTCCGATCGGCGAGCTCTGGTTCCAGCGGGCGACGTCCGACGCCGCCGAGCCGCGACTGCTGCTCAAGCTGCTGTTCACCTCGGCGCCGCTGTCGATCCAGGTTCATCCCGACGATGCCCATGCCCAGGCGATGGGCCTGCCGCATGGCAAGACCGAGGCCTGGTACGTGCTCTCGGCCGAACCCGACGCCGCCGTCGCCGCCGGGCTGAAGCGCGCGCTGGCGCCGCGGGAGCTGCGCGCCGCCATCGAGGACGGCTCGATCGCCGGCCTGGTGCAATGGCATGCCGTCCATGCCGGCGACGCCGTCTTCATCCCGGCCGGCACCATCCACGCGATCGGCCCCGGCCTCGTGCTGGCCGAGATCCAGCAGCGCAGCGACACGACGTTCCGCCTGTTCGACTATGGCCGCGCGCGCGAGCTGCATGTCGAGGAGGGCGTCGCGGTCGCCGATGCCGGTCCCGCGCCGCCGCCGCCGGCGCCGCGCAAGCTCGGCGATGCGCGCACCCTGCTCGTCGCCAGTCCCTATTTCGTGCTGGAACGCGTCGAACTCGGTCCCGACACCACCCGCATTCTGAATGCGTCTCGGGAAACCTGGATTCTCGGCCTGGCGGGCGACGGCTCGGTCGGCCCGACCGGCGTGGCGATCGGCGAGGTGGCCTTCCTCGACCGCGAGCGCTGCACGATCCATTCCGGCAGCAGCGGCCTCAGGGCGCTCGTCGCCTATCCCGGTCCCGAGCCCTGTCGCGACCTGTTCCAGACCCCAGACCAGAGCCATCTCGACCGGCCGCGCTCCCGTTTCGGCGCCTCGGTCCATCATCACTAGGACAAGCCTCACCTCGATCGCGGAGACCAGCCCATGACAACGGAGCGCCGGACCTCGAAGCTGCGGGTCGCCTTCATCGGAAATTCCCTCCCGCGGCGTTGCGGCATCGCCACCTTCACCACGGATCTGCGGCAGGCGATCGCCGATACCGGCGCTGTCGAGACAGCGGTCGTCGCCATGACCGATCCGGGCCACCGCTACGACTATCCGCCTGCCGTCGCCTTCGAGATCGACGATGCCTCGCTCGACGCCTATGTCCGCGCCGCCGACCACCTCAACCGGTCCGGCTTCGAGGTCGTATCGCTGCAGCACGAGTTCGGAATCTTCGGCGGCGAGGCGGGCAGCCATGTCCTGGCGCTGCTGGCGCGGCTCGACATGCCGGTGGTGACGACGCTGCATACGGTGCTGGCCAAGCCGACGGAGGCGCAGCGCCGGGTGCTCGACCGCATCATCGACCTTTCCGCCCGCCTCGTCGTCATGGCCGAGAAGGGGCGCGAATTGCTGCGCACCCTCTATCGCGTGCCGGCCGACAAGATCGACGTCATCCCGCACGGCATTCCCGATTTCGACTTCGTCGATCCGGAGCCGGTAAAGCAGAAGCTCGGCTTCGCCGGCCGCACCGTCATCCTCACCTTCGGCCTGCTCTCGCCGAACAAGGGCATCGAGGTGATGATCGACGCGATGCCGGAGATCCTGAAGGAGAAGCCCGACGCCGTCTATGTCGTGCTCGGCGCGACGCATCCGAACCTGGTCCGCGAGCAGGGCGAGACCTATCGCGACGGGTTGAAGGCGCGCGCCGCCAGCCTGGGCATCGAGGACCACGTCGTCTTCCAGGACCAGTTCGTCGATCGCGACACGCTGCTCGACTACATCGCCATGTGCGATCTCTACGTGACGCCCTATCTCAACGAGGCACAGATGACCTCGGGAACGCTGGCATACAGTTTCGGGCTCGGGAAGGCGGTCGTGTCGACACCCTACTGGCATGCGAACGAGCTTCTGGCGGATGGCCGCGGCGTGCTGGTGCCGTTCGGCGACGCCGCCGCGACCGGCGCGGCGATCCGCGACCTGCTGACCGACGAGCCGCGCCGCACGGACATGCGCAAGCGCGCCTATGCGAGCAGCCGCGCGATGACATGGCCGAGCACGGCGGCGCGCTACCGGGCGGTCTTCGACGCGGTGCGCCGGCAGGATCGGATCGCCCTGGTCGGGCCGCGTGGCGAGGAACCGCGCCCGGTCGCCCATGCCGCGCCGCCGGCCGTGCAGCTCGCCCATCTCTACGCCATGTGCGACGACACCGGCCTGTTCCAGCATGCCGTCCATTCGGTGCCGGATCGCCATCACGGCTATTGCATCGACGACAATGCGCGGGCGCTCCTCGTCGCCTGCGCGCTGGCGAAGAGCGGCGAGCAGCGCCTGCCGGACGCGCTCACGGCCCGCTTCGCCGCCTTCATCCAGCACGCCTGGAACCCGGACAACCTGAGGTTCCGCAACTTCATGAGCTTCGACCGGCGCTGGCTCGAGGCGCGCGGTTCCGAGGACAGCCATGGCCGCACGCTCTGGGCGCTGGGCGAGGCGTCGGTGAACGATCCCAGTTCGTCGCGGCGCAGCTGGGCGGCGTCGCTGTTCATCGCCGCCCTGCCGGCCGTCGAGACGTTCCGCTCGCCGCGGGCCTGGGCCTTCGCGCTTCTCGGGCTCGCTCCCTATTGCGCCGCCTTTCCACGGGATCGTCTCGCCAGGCGTCATCGCGATCTCCTGGCGGAGCGGCTCATGTCGATCTTCTCGAAGACGGCGACGTCCGACTGGGTCTGGTTCGAGGATGGGCTCGCCTACGACAATGCGCGTCTGCCCGAGGCGCTGATCGTCTCCGGCATGGCGAGCGGGCATTCGTTCCATGTCGCCGCAGGCCTCGACGCGCTGCGCTGGCTCGTCTCCGTGCAGACGGCGCCGTCCGGCTGCTTCCGGCCGGTCGGCAGCGCCAGCTTCGGCGACCAGCGCCAGCCGCCGCTCGCCTTCGACCAGCAGCCGCTGGAGGCGACGGCGACGATCTCGGCCTGCCTCGCCGCCTGGCGCGTGGATGGCGGGCGCAGCTGGATTGGCGAGGCCAGACGCGCCTTCGCCTGGTTCCTGGGCGACAACGATCTCGGGATTTCCCTGGTCGATCCCGAGACGGGAAGCTGCCGCGACGGGCTGCATCCCGACCGGGCCAACGAGAACCGAGGAGGTGAATCGGTGGTGTCCTATCTGCTCAGCCTTGCCGAGATGCGCGAGCTCGCCCGCGCCAGCGGTGATCAGCTGCGCCGCGAGCTCAGGGCCGTGCGCGCGTAGGGGCCGTGCCGAGATCCATTCAACCTGTCGAGGACATCTTGTCTCAACAGTCATTCCTGGCCAGGCAGGCGCTGTTCCTGCGGCCCGATCCGTCGCGGGTGGTGGTGCGGCGGTTCAAGCCGGCCACCGAGCCGCGCGACCTGCACCCGACCGAGAAGACCCGGGCGAACCACATCGTCGACCGCGTGCTCGCGCTCGACGCCGAGGCGGCCGCCAGCCAGCTGATCGACGTGCTCGAGAACTTCGACGGTCGCCACCGCAACCTCCTGAAGACCTTCGAGCGCCGGGCCGACGAGATGGAGGACGCGTTCGCGGCGCATCAGGCGTTCAGCCGCATCCAGCGGCAGCTGATCGGCGCCTATTTCCTGCTCGAATATTCCTTCGAATCCTCGGCGCTGTTCAATCCGAGCATCGTGCTGCATCCCGACCAGATGGGCGCGCCGGAAGGGGGGTGCCGCTATGTGCTGAGCCTGAGGGCGGTGGGCGAGGGGCACATCTCGTCGCTGAACTTCCGCTCCGGCGCGATCTCGGCCGAGGGCGGCATCACCGTCGACCCGACCGTGCGGCTCGCCTCGGTGCCGAGCGTCGACAACCGCGTCGCCGTGCCGGATGGCGAGGTCGTGGATCTGAGCTTTCCCGAGGAGGAGGACATCAGCGAAAGGCTGATCTTCCCGGTCACCGCCTCGCAGTCGAACGGCATCGAGGATGCCCGCTTCGTGCGCTTCGAGGACGAGGGGCGCTGTACCTTCTACGCGACCTACACCGCCTATAGCGGCAGCGCGATCCGCTCGGAACTGCTGCAGACGGATGATTTCATCCGCTTTCGCATGTCGCCGCTCTATGGCAGCGCCGCGCGCAACAAGGGCATGGCGCTGTTCCCGCGCAAGGTCGAGGGGCGCTACGCGATGATCGGCCGGCAGGACAATGAGAACCTCTATCTGATCTATTCCGACGACCTCTACGCCTGGGACGGCGGCGTGCCGTTCATGCGGCCGCGCTTTCCCTGGGAGTTCGTCCAGATCGGCAATTGCGGCTCGCCGATCGAGCTCGACGAGGGCTGGCTGCTCCTGACGCACGGCGTCGGCCCGGTGCGGAAATATTCGATCGGCGCGGCGCTGCTCGACAAGAAGGATCCGTCGAAGATCCTGGCCCGCTCCAGCGAGCCGATCGTCCGCCCCGAGCCGTCCGAGCGCGAGGGCTACGTGCCGAACGTCGTCTATACCTGCGGGGCGATGCGGCATGGCGACCACATCATCCTGCCCTATGCGCTGTCCGACACCGCCTCCAGCTTCGCCACCATGCGCATCGACGCGCTGCTGCGCTCGATGGAGGGCTGATATCGGCCATTCGAGGTCTCGATGCTGTGGACGCGGGCGATATCTCCGCGATAATGCTGGCCGATCGGAATGCCAGTGGGGGAGCGACGGCGGTTCATGGGGACGGAATTGGGTGAGGCCGGGGCGAGCCGGCTGGCCGTGGTGGTGATGGGTGTCTCGGGCTCCGGCAAGTCGAGCGTCGGCGAGGGCCTCGCATCGGCGCTCGGCATCGATTTCGTCGACGGTGACGGCCTGCACAGCCCCGAGAACGTGGCCAAGATGGCGAGCGGCATTCCGCTCGTCGACGACGACCGCTGGCCCTGGCTCGACAAGATCGGCGCCACGCTGGGCGACCGCACCGCCCATCCGGCCGGCATCGTCGTCGCCTGCTCGGCGCTCCGCAAGATCTACCGCGACCGCATCCGCGCCGCCGCCGGCCAGCCGATCCGCTTCGTCTTCCTCGACGCGCCGCAGGTGCTGGTGCAGGAGCGGCTCGGCGCCCGCAAGGGCCATTTCATGCCGCCGAGCCTGCTCACAAGCCAATATGCAACGCTGGAGCGGCCGAATGGCGAGGCTGATGTGCTGCCCGTCGCCGTTGATGTCCCGGTGGTCGAGATCGTGCGCCGCGCCGCCGCCGAACTCGCCGCTCGCTGACGAGGGCAACGGCGCGGGAGAACAGGAAACCACGCCGGCGCGAAACTTCGGAACAATGCCGCTCGCTTCTTCGCGCACTCCACCGTACTCGTTGCAGGCCCGTTCGTTTCCGGCGCGGCCTCCGCCCGCCATGCCCGCAATGTCCGTCCCGGTCGCCTGCCATGCCGATCAGCCCTGACCAGACCGCCGTTGCCCTGAAGGGCGTCGTCAAGCGCTTCGGCGCGCAGACGGTGCTGGACGGGCTGTCGCTCGCCGTGCCGCGCGGCGAGTTCCTGGCGATCGTCGGCCCGAGCGGCAGCGGCAAGACGACGGCGATGCGGACCATCGGCGGCTTCGAGACGCCCGACGAGGGCTCGGTCTTCATCGCCGGGCGCGACGTCACGGCGCTGCCGCCCGAGCAGCGCGACGTCAACACCGTGTTCCAGAGCTACGCGCTGTTCCCGCATCTCTCCGTCCTCGACAATGTCGCCTACGGCCCGCGCATGCGCGGCGTGGGACGCGCCGAACGCCGCCGTCGGGCGGGCGAACTGCTCGATCTCGTCCGCCTCTCCGGCGTCGCCGACCGCAAGCCGGCCCAGCTGTCGGGCGGCATGCAGCAGCGCGTCGCGCTCGCCCGCGCGCTCGCCAACGAGCCGGCCGTGCTGCTGCTCGACGAGCCGCTCGGCGCCCTGGACCGGAAGCTGCGTGAAGAGATGCAGCGCGAGCTCCGCCGCATCCAGTCGGAGCTCGCCGCCACCTTCATCTACATCACGCATGACCAGGAGGAGGCGTTCGGCATGGCCGACCGCCTCGCCGTGATGCGCGACGGCCGCTTCGCCCAGATCGGCGACCCGGCGACGCTCTACGACCAGCCGGTCGATGCCTGGGTCGCGCTGTTTCTGGGCAGCGCCAACCGCATCCGCGCGACGCTGGGCGAGGGCGAGGCGCTCACCTCCGACCTCGGCCCGCTCCTGGCCGGCCATGTCGCGGCCGACCTGGCGGCCGGCGATCCCGCGCTGGTCGTCGTCCGCCCAGAGCAGACCCGCTTTTCTCGCGCCGCCGCCGCCGGCCCCAACGCCATCCCGGCGCGCATCGCCGACGTCGTCGCGCTCGGGGCCTCGCTGCGGCTGCGCGCCGTCACCGCCGGCGGCGTCGAGTTCGAATCGATCGAGCCGCGCGGCGACGGCCAGGATGGCGCCGGCCTGCATGCCGGCGACGCGATCACCGTGACCTTCGCGGCCTCTTCCGCGCGCGCCTATCGCGCCGGGACCGAGCCGCTTCCCCTTCGTTCGTCCTCGTGAAAGGAAACGCCATGAGCCGTCGTCTGCCTCTTCTTCCGGGATCCGCCCAGCGCGCGGGGCTGAGCCGGCGCTTCATGCTCGGCCTGATCGGCGCGGCGCCCGCCGCGCTGGCGCTGCCGTCGGCCTTCCCCGGCCAGGCGTTCGCCGACGAGACCGCCAGCGGCGGCGCGCTCAACGTGTTCAGCTGGCCGAACTATTTCTCCAACGAGAGCCTCGCCGAATATGCCCGCAAGTCGGGCGTGACGCCGAGCATCACCTCCTACGATTCGAACGAGACGCTGTTCGCCAAGCTCAACAGCCCGGCCGGCGCGGATTTCGACCTCGTCATTCCGAGCTCGAGCTGGATCAAGCAGATGGCCGATCGCGGCCTGCTGCAGGAGATCGACCACAGCCGCCTGAACCTCGCCTCGCTCGACCAGTCGCTGCTTGATCGCGACTACGACCCCGGCAACAAGTACTCGATCCCGAAGGACTGGGGCGTGCTCGGCGTCGTCTACGATCCGGAAGCCGTCGGCGGCGAGATCAAGACCTGGCAGGACTTCCTCGACGCCGGCGCCAGGCCCGGCGTCAGCGGCAAGGTCCGCCTGTCGGATTCCGGCTGGGAGACCATCGGCATGTCGCTCTGGACCCACGGCAAGGACTGGAACAAGGCGACCGAGGCCGAGATCCGCGCCGCCGGCGAGGAGATCAAGGCCTTCGCCAAGCATGTGAAGACCTTCGCCGGCCTCGATCCGAACCAGCTCGCCAACGGCTCCATCGTGCTGGCCCAGACCAACCAGGGCACGGCGCGCGCGGCGATCGCGCTCAATCCGAAGCTGAAATTCGTCGTACCCGGCCCGATGAGCGAGCTCTGGGTCGACAACTACGCCATTCCCGCCAAGGCGCCCAACCTCGACCAGGTCTACGACTTCCTGGCCTACCAGCTGGAGCCGGCGGTGCAGATCTCGGAGACGCAGTATATCGGCTTCCCGGCCGCGCTCGCCGGCCTGCGCGACAAGCTCCCGGCCGACACCAAGAACGTCGACCTGATCTTCGGCGGCAAGGACCTCGACTTCGACAAGCTGACCTCCTTCGTCGTCGATCCGGCGACGATCGGCGTCTATCTCGAGGTGCAGACCGAGATCCAGGCCGCGGCGGGCGGCTGAGGAGCGAGCGCGTTTTATCCAAGGAACGCCTTCACATATCTCGACCATCATCCTGAGGTGCCCGGCGAAGCCGGGCCTCGAAGGAGGGTCCAGGGAACGCCCTGATGCCGATCGCGGACGGATTTCATCGCAGTTCTACGCTGTGTCTGAACACGAGAGCATCTGGCTGGACGCTCCTTCGAGGCTTCGCTCACGCGAAGCACCTCAGGATGATGGCGGAGCAGGATCACGAGCTGCGTTGTGCAAGGGACGATGCGCAGGATGAGATGAGCTGGCATCCAGAGGACCAATGACCTTCGTGAAGCAACCTGATCGCGCCAACGCCCGGCTTGCCGCGCCGGTGCGGTGGGCCGATCATGGCTTCGCCGCGATCCCGACGCTCTGGCTGGCGGTGTTCTTCCTGGCGCCGCTTTGCTTCACCGTCGTCTATTCCTTCGGCAACTCGCTGTTCGGCGCGGTCGAGCTCGGCTTCACGCTGAAGAACTACCAGACCGCGCTTTCCGGCTTCTACCTGACGACCTTCCTGCGCACGGTGCAGTTCGCGGTGACGGCCTCGGCGCTCTGTCTCGCGGTCGCCTTCCCGGTCGCCTATTTCATCGCCCGCAAGGCCGGCCGCTTCCGCACGCTGGCGCTGGTGCTGATCCTCGTTCCCTATTTCTCGTCGTTCCTCGTCCGCGTCATGTCCTGGCAGATCCTCCTGGCGCGCGGCGGTGTCTTGGAGACCGTGCTCAACGCGCTTCATCTGCATTCCGGGCCGCTTGACCTGCTCGATACCAAGACGGCGGTCTTCATCGGCATGGTCTATGCCTACCTGCCGATTGCCATCGTGCCGCTCTTCGTCGTGCTCGACCGCATTCCGCCGGCGCTGCTGGAGGCGAGCCGCGACCTCGGCGCCAGTCGTTGGCAAACCTTCTACGCGGTGACGCTGCCGCTCGCGCGGCCGGGCATCGCCACCGCCGTGCTGCTCACCGCCGTGCCGATGCTGGGCGAGATGGTGATCCCGCGCCTGCTCGGCGGCAGCCGCGGCGTGCTGATGGGGCAGGCGATCCAGTCGCAATACATGCAGTCGCAGAACTATGCGCTCGGCTCGGCCATGGCCGTGCTGGTGCTGATCGCGGTCGCCATCCTCGTCGCGGCGCTGGCGCGCCTGACCAAGGGCTTCGCCACGGTGCCGGCATGACCGCGCGCGCCGTCAGCACGAAGGGGCAGGGCGCCGTCCGCGCCACCGATGCCGGGCTGGCGCTCTGGTTCGCGCTCGCGATCCTGTTCCTGTTCGCGCCGATCGCCGTCTCGATCCTCTATTCGTTCAATGCCGGCATCGTCGGCAAGCAGACGGCGCAGTTCACCGGCTGGACGCTCGACTGGTATCCGGCCGCCTGGAACGACCTGGCGCTGCGGCGCTCCGTCCAGACCAGCCTCTATGTCGCCTTCTGGGCGGCGCTGATCGCGCTCGCCATGGGGACCTCGCTCGGCTACGCGCTGGTGCGCCATCCCAGCGCCCGGGTGCGCTGGTGGCTGTCGGGGCTGACCTACATCCTGCTGATTGTGCCGGAAGTGGTCATCGGCGTGTCGCTGCTGCTGTTCTATGCCGTCACCGGCGTGCCGCTCGGCGCCGCGACGCTGATCGCCGGCATCACGCCGGCGGCGATCGCCGTCACGGCGCTCATTGTCCGGGCCCGCGCTCTGACGCTCGATCCGAGGCTGGAGGAGGCCGCGGCCGATCTCGGCAGCACGCGCCTGAAGACGCTCTGGTTCATCATCCTGCCGCAGCTCCTGCCGGCGATCCTCGCCGGCGGGCTGATGTCCTACGCCTTCTGCTTCGACAACCTCGTCGTCGCGGCGTTCCTGACCACGCCGACCGTCAACACGCTGCCGGTCTATCTCTATGGCAGCCTGCAATATGGCCCGGCGCCTTCCGTCTACGCGGCGGCGACCGTGGTCTTCCTGTTCACGGTGACCCTGCTCGGGCTGGCCGCGCTCTGCTTCCAGCTGAGCCGGAAGCCAGGGCGGGCTGGGGCTGGCTAGACGATGGAGGCGGAGAGATTGCAGTCCCCATTCCCCGACATCCTGAGTGTCTGGGCCCGCAACGCAGGGGGCACTCTTCTTTCACCTCTCCCTGAGGGAGAGGTCGACGGCCGAAGGCCGGCGGGTGAGGGGTTACGCCCTATCCGGATGGTTCCCTATCCCCTCACCCGGAGCTTCGCTCCGACCTCTCCCTCAGGGAGAGGTGAAGGGAAGGCGGCGTGGCGGGCCTTGTCCAATTACGGGCCAGACACTGAGGAGGCTTTCGCAGAAAGCCGTCTCGAAGGACGCACGACGCGTCTGCCAGTTCCCCTTGAGCGCGCACCAGCACCTGCGTCCTTCGAGACGGTCCTCCGGGCCTCCTCAGGATGTTGAGGACGGTATTCTCCCAGCAAAGCTTGAAAAGCCAGGTTCCCCGGACCTGGTTCCAGCAAGAGACGATAATCGATGACTGAGTTCGCTGCCGAAGACCTGCTCGATCCGCCCGCCTATCCCAGCGTCGGCTATGCCGTGCTCGCCGACCGGATCGGCGCGCTGATGCGGAGCTTCGACGATGTCGTCTTCGTCCAGGCCGAGGCGGTCGTGGCGCTGGAGGCGGTCGCGGCCAGCCTCGCCAAGCCGGGCCTTCGCGTCCTCAACGTCGTCACCAGCCCCTATGGCGAGTATTTCGCGACCTGGCTGCGCCGGGGTGGCGCTGATGTCGAAAATGTCGTGGCCGAGCTCGGGAAGCCGGTCGAGCTGGCGGCGTTCCAGGCGGCGCTCGACGGCATGGAACGGGTCGATGTCGTCGTGCTGGTGCATGGCGAGGCGGCGAACGGATCCCTGAACCCGCTGCCGGCGATCGCCGCAGCCGCCAAGGCGCGCGGCGCGCTGCTGGTCGTCGATGCCGTCGCTTCGATCGGCGCGCATCCGTTCGAGGTTCAGACGCTCGGCATCGACATCGCGATCATCGGCCCGCAGAAGGCGCTGGCCGGGCCGGCCGGCCTTTCCGCCATCTCGGTCAGCGAGGCCGCCTGGGCCAGGATTGCCGAGGCGCCCGCCCTGCGGCTTTCGACCCTGTCGCTGCTCGACCTCAAGGAGAACTGGCTGGATCGCGGCGCCGATGCGCTGCCCGGCACGCCGGCGCCGTTGGAATTCTGGGCGCTCGATGCGGCGCTCGACCGGATCGAGGCGGAGGAAGAGGGCGTCGAAACCGTGATCGAGCGCCACCAGCTCGCCATGCGCGCCACCCGCGCCGGCCTGCGGGCGCTCGGTGTCGCGCTGTGGATCGAGGATGACGCGGCCGCCTCGGCGCTCGTCACCGCCGTGCCGGTGCCTAGCGGCATCGATGTCGACGCGCTGGTCGCGGCGGCAAGCGCGGGTGAGGGGACCGCGATCAGCCCCGGCGTCGGCGGCGTCGAGGCGCTGCTGGTCCGGTTGAACCACACCGCCGCCCGCGCCGCCTACCGGCCGGTGCTGGCCAATGTCGTCGCCTATGGCCAGGCGCTCGCAGCGCTGGGCCAGCCCGTCGACCTCGACGCTGCGATCGAGGCGGTGGCGACGACCTATGCCGATGCCGAACCGGCGGGGTCGACATAGGTTCAATGGCAGTCATGCAGCCCACGGCTCCCAACATCCTGAGGAGGCTTGCGGAGCAAGCCGTCTCGAAGGACGCACGAGCTGAGGGCAGGTATCAATCGGCACGATCGCCCTGCGTGCTTCGAGACGGCCCTTCGGGCCTCCTCAGCATGTTGAGGATGGTGTTGTGAGAAGTCAGATCATGCCCGTCGCCCGCTTCCAAACAGTCCGGATGTCCCCATGACCGCCCGCACCATCCATCTGAACGCCTTCGAGAACTGCTCGCCGGTCAACATTTCCGCCGGCCTCTGGCGTCATCCGGAAGACCAGTCGCACCGCTACAAGGATCTCTCCTACTGGACCGAGCTCGCGGTGATGCTGGAGGAAGCGGGGTTCGACTCGATCTTCCTCGCGGACGTGCTGGGCATGCTCGACGTCTATGAGGGCAAGCCGGACGCGGCGCTGCGCAATGCGATTCAGGTGCCGATCAACGATCCGCTCACCATCATCCCGGCCATGGCGGCGGTGACGAAACATCTCGGCTTCGCGGCGACGGTGTCGCTGACCTACGAGCAGCCCTATGCCTTCGCCCGCAAGATGACGAGCCTCGATCATGCGAGCAATGGCCGCGTCGGCTGGAACATCGTCACTTCCTATCTCGACAGCGCCGCCCGCAATCTCGGCCGTGGCGAACAGCTCTCGCATGACGAGCGCTATGATCGCGGCGACGAGTTCATGGAGGTGCTCTACAAGCTCTGGGAAGGCTCCTGGGAGGACGACGCCGTCGTCATTGACAAGGCGAAGGGCATCTATGTCGATCCGGCCAGGGTGCATCCGATCGCGCATCACGGCCGCTATTTCGACGTGCCCGACGCCTTCATCGCCGAGCCGTCGCCGCAGCGCACCCCGGTGCTGTTCCAGGCGGGTTCTTCGGCGCGCGGCCAGAGCTTCGCCGCCACCCATGCCGAGGGCGTGTTCGTGCACGGCACGCGGCCGGAGGTGATCGCGCCGGTTGTCGCCAACATCCGCGCCAGCGCGGCGGCGCAGGGGCGGGATCCTCTCAGCCTCAAGATCTTCGCCGTCACCACCATCGTCGCTGGCGCGACGGACGGCGAGGCGGACGAGAAATATGCCGAACTGCTCTCCTACGCCGACTACGAGGGCGCGATGGTGCAGTTCGCCGGGCCGCTCGGCCTCGACGTCTCGAAGCTCGATCCCGACCGGCCGCTGACCGACATCAACCCGAACGCGGCGCATTTCACCCGTCACCTCTTCGCCGGGGCCGATCCGGACGTCGTCTGGACCCTGCGCGACATCGCCCACTACATGGGCGTCGGCGGCATGGGCCCGAAATTCGTCGGCTCCGGCGCGACCATCGCTGACGAGATGCAGCGCTGGGTCGAAATCGCCGATCTCGACGGCTTCAACATCACCTACGCGATCCGCCCCGGCACCTTCGCCGACACGGTGAAATACGTCGTGCCGGAATTGCGCCGGCGCGGCCTGATGCGCCCGGCCTATGCGGGCTCAACGTTTCGCGAGAGCCTCTATGGCGCGGGGCAGAGGCAGTTGCGCGACGACCACCCCGGCCGGAAGTACCGGCGGGGGTAGGGGGCTTCGTTACCTCTCCCATGGGGAGAGGTCGGCCCGCAGGGCCGGGTGAGGGGTTGTGACCTCATCGTACAAGGTTGATCCCCTCATCCGCCGCACGTTGTGCGTCGACCTCTCCCTATGGGAGAGGTGAAGAGCCCATCCGTCTATGGAAAGTCAGCCGATGTTCGATCTCGACACCGCCCAGCGCTTCATGCAGGAAGAGGGCATCGACGCCTGGCTGCTGGTCGACTATCGCGGCAGCAATCCGCTGCTCTGGCACATCCTCGGCGTCGTCCGGCAGCCGACCCGGCGCGCCTTCCTGGTCGTGCCGCGGGACGGCGTGCCAGTGCTCCTGATCCACACCGTGGACCAGTTCTTCTTCCACGATGTCGACCTCGAGAAGCGGATCTATCGCGGTTGGGTCGAGATGCGGGCGATGCTTCGGGAACTGCTCGGGCCGGCACGGAGGCTGGCGATGGAATATTCGGAAGAGGGCGGCGTCCCTGCCGTCGCCTTCGCCGATGCCGGCACGGTCGAACTGATCCGGAGCTGGGGCCACGCCATCATCACCTCGGCCGACCTGTTCCAGGTCTCGGCCGCCGCCTGGGACGATTTTGCGATTCAATCCCACAAGCGCGCCTGCGTCGTCGTTGCCGGCATCAAGGACGCCGCCTTCGAGCGCGTGAAAACGGCCATCAGGGTTAACGAACCGCTAACGGAATACGCGCTGCAGCGCTTCATCTTTTCCGAGTTCGAGCGCCTCGGCCTGGAGACGGAGGGAGCGCCGGTCGTGCAGGTGAACCACCATTCCGGCATCGTCTCCTACGAGCCCCAGCCGGAGGGATCCGCCCCGATCGGCGCCGGCGACTGGCTGTTGATCGATTTCTGGGCGCGCTATCCGGGCGAGCGCAACGTCTATTCCGACATCGCCTGGGGCGCCTATGCCGGTGCCGTTGTGCCGCCGAAGCTGCAATCCGTGTTCGACATCGTCCGCCGCGCCCGCGACGGTGCGCTCGAAGCAATTGAAAAGGCTTGGCAATCGGGCGTGGTGCTGGAGGGCTGGCAGGTCGACGACGTTGCCCGTGGCATCATTTCGGTGGCCGGCTATGGCGAGAATTTCCACCATCGCACCGGCCACAGCATGGGGCCTGGCAAGTGGCTGCACGGGCTCGGCGTCAACCTCGACAATCTCGAGACGCACGACACTCGCCGCATCCTGCCGCGCACCGGTTTTTCCATCGAGCCGGCGATCTACCTGCCCGAATTCGGCGTCCGGCTGGAGATCAACGTCTTCCTTGATCCCGTCGCCGGACCCAGCGTGATGACGCCGATCCAGGACGAAATCGTCAGGTTGATCTAGGGCTTAGGCGCTGCGACGGAGCAGGCTGCCATAGATCTCGTCGTCGCCGCAGAGGCCGGCCAGCTTGCCCTCCGCATCGACGAAGATGATCGGATGGTCGGTCTTCCGCTTCAGTGCGATCGTGGTGGCGAGCTTCAGCTCGACCGGGGCCACGATGATATCGCAGGGCGTGTCGAAGGCGCCGGCATTGCCGTTGACGCGGCCGAGGCTGCCCTCGCGGCCGTTCACTTCGACGCCGACCGGGCGGTCGCCGGCGTCGACGCGCATGCGCACCAGCCCGTCGCGATCGAGCAGCACCGTGCCGTCGTCGCGCCGGACCGAACAGGCGGGCGTCATCACGGAATGGCCGCGCAGCACGTTCAAGGGATTGGTGTGCTTGACGAATTCCGCCACATAGGGCGTCGCCGGGCGGAGCAGGATGTCTTCCGCCGTACCGCACTGGACGATGCGGCCGGCCTCCATGATGGCGATCTTGTTGCCGATCTTCATCGCCTCGTCGAGATCGTGGCTGACGAAGAGGATGGTCTTCTGGATCCGCCGCTGCAGCTCCAGGAGCTCGTCCTGCATCTTGTCGCGGATCAGGGGATCGAGCGCCGAGAACGGCTCGTCCATCAGCAGGATGTCGGCGTCGGTCGCGAACGCCCGCGCCAGCCCGACGCGCTGCTGCATGCCGCCGGAAAGCTCGTGCGCATGCTTGTCGGCCCATTGCGCCAGCCCGACCATGGCGAGCTTCTCGTCGACGATGCGCCTGCGCTCGGCCGCCTTCATGCCGCGGATCTCGAGCCCGAAGCCGACATTCTCGCGCACCGTGCGCCAGGGCAGCAGGCCGAACTGCTGGAACACCATCGAGACCGTACGCATCCGGATTTCGCGCAATCGGTCGGCGTCGCAGTCCGTGACCTCGACCGGCGCGCCATCGTGGCGGACCGAAACGCCGCCACGGGCGACCGGGTTGAGGCCGTTGACGGCGCGCAGCACCGTCGACTTGCCGGAGCCCGAAAGGCCCATCAGCACGCAGATCTCACCGCGCTCGACGGCGAGATCGATGCCGGCGGCGCCGATCACCGCGCCGGTCTCGGCCAGGATCTCGTCGCGGGTCTTGCCCTGGTCGAGCAGCGCGAGCGCCTGCTTGCGGCGCTCGCCGAAGACGATGTCGACCTTGTCGAACTGGATGGCGACCATGCTCAGCGTCCTCCGGCCTTGCGTTCGGGGCGCTTGCACACCCGGTCGAGCACGATGGCGAGCAGCACGATTGCCGCGCCGGCCTCGAAGCCCATGCCGATATTGACCGAGTTCAGCGCCCGGACGACCGGCTTGCCCAGCCCGTCGGCGCCGACCAGCGCCGCGATCACCACCATCGACAGCGACAGCATGATGCACTGGGTGATGCCGGCCATGATGGTCGGCATCGCATGCGGCAGCTCCACTTTGTAGAGCAGCTGCCGCTTCGTCGCGCCGAAGGCCTCGCCCGCCTCGCGCAGCTGCGTCGGCACCGAGGTGATGCCGAGATGGGTCAGGCGGATCGGCGCGGGCAGCGCGAAGATGACGGTCGAGATCAGGCCCGGCACGACGCCGAGGCCGAACAGCACAAGGGTCGGGATCAGGTAGACGAAGGTCGGGATGGTCTGCATCAGGTCGAGGATCGGCCGAATGCCGGCATAGAGCCAGGGCCGATGCGCCGCGGCGATGCCGAGCGGCACGCCGACCGCGACGCAGACCAGCGTCGCCCAGATCACCAGCGACAGCGTCTCGATGGTCGGCTGCCAGTAGCCGAGATTGATGACGACCAGGAAGGCGACGAAGGTGAAGGCCGCCAGCTTGACCGATCGGTGCAGGAAGTAGGCGAGGGCGGCGAACAGCGCGGTCAGGAGCAGCGGCGGCGTGGCAAGCAGAAGGCCGGTCAGCCCCTCGATGAGCGTGCCGAGGACGAGCGAGATTCCGTCGAACAGCCACTGCAGGTGCTGGTTCAGGAAGTCGACGAAGCTCTTGATCCAGGGTCCGAGCGGGATCTTGTGCTCGGTCAGCCAGTCATACATGGCGTGCGGCCGTCATCGCGGTTGTCTCCATGGGCCCTCTACCGGGGCCGCCGGGGCGACGCAGGCCGCCCCGATCGTCGTCGGATGGGACGGCGGCTGGCGCCGCCCCCTGTGGATCACAGGCCGAGGCTCTGCTTCACGGCGGCAGCGCCCGGCTGGCCGTCGATCGTGGTGACGCCGGCGAGCCAGGTGTCGACCTGGTCGGGGTTGGCCTTCAGCCAGGCCTCGGCAGCGGCGACCGGCTCCTTGCCGTCGTCGAGGATGCTCGCCATCACCTGGCCCTCGATCGGCAGGGTGAACTTCATGTTCTTGAGCAGCGCGCCGACATTCGGGCACTCCTCGAGATAACCCTTGCGAACGCTGGTCGAAACCGTCGCGCCACCGAAATTGGGGCCGAACACCTCGTCGCCGCCGTCGAGATACTGCATGGCGAACTTCTCGTTCATCGGGTGCGGCGCCCAGCCGAGGAAGACGATCGCGTCCTTCTTGCGGCCGGCGCGATCGACCTGGGCCAGCATGCCCTGCTCGCTCGACTCGACCAGCTCGAACGAGCCGAGGCCGAACTTGTCGGCCTTGATCATGTCGAGGATCAGCCGGTTGCCGTCATTGCCGGGCTCGATGCCGTAGAGTTTGCCGTCGAGCTTGTCCTTGAACTTGGCGATGTCGGCGAAGGTCTTCAGGCCCTCGTCGAACAGATAGCTCGGCACGGCGAGCGTATATTTCGCGCCTTCGAGATTGACGCCGACCACTTCGACCGAGCCGTCGTCCTGGTAGGGCTGCAGGTCGGCGGCCATCGAGGGCAGCCAGTTGCCGAGGAAGACGTCGATGTCCTTGTTCTTCAGCGAGGCGTAGGTGACCGGCACCGACAGCACCTGCAGCTTCGGCTCGTAGCCGAGGCCGGTCAGGATGCGCGAGGTGAGGCCGGTCGTCGCCGAGATGTCGGTCCAGCCGACGTCGGAGAAGCGAACGGTCTTGCAGGCGGCGGGCTCGGCCGCCGATGCTGTCCCGGCCAGCGCGAGCAGGCAGGTCGCAGTCGCCAGGGACTTCGCAAACATCGAACTGAGCATTCTGTACTTCTCCAAAAGGCGGCGTGGCCAGGCGATCGTCGAATTGCGCAAGCATAGCGCAGGGATGGCGGCGATGAAGCGTCCTAAACGCTCGTCGAAGGATAGTCCCCGTGGCGATGTGTCCATCGCACTTGATTTTATCGATGTCCCCGGAGTGGCGATGAGTGCTGTCTGAATTCAATTGAATGACTGTTCAATGCTTTTGAATGGCCGAAACATGCGATTTTTATGATGAATTGATCAGGATGAGACGGCTGCGGGATGCGATAATGATGCAGACGCCTCGGGCTTTGAACGACCGTTCAATCGCGGTACATGACGAGACGGGCTTGAGGCGGAAGGGGATTTCATGGCTGGGACGGGCTCCGTCCGTGGGGACGGCGAGGATGCGCGTCGGCTCCAACTGATCGAAGCGACGATCGAATCGCTCGCCGATGTCGGCTTCGCCGCCTGCACGCTCATGGATATCGGCCGGCGCGCTGGCGTGTCGCCCGGCCTGGTGGCGCATTATTTCGGCGACAAGGAGGGCCTGCTCGAGGCGACTTTGCGCCATATGGCGGGGCGCATCAGCCGGCTCGTCTCGCAGCGGCTCGTCGAGGCCCATTCGCCGCGCGCCCGTGTCCAGGCGGTCATCGACGCCAACCTGGCGCCGGAGGAGTTCGACCGGCGCACGGCGAGCGTCTGGCTGGCCTTCTGGGGGCAGGTGATCCATTCGGCCCGGTTCCGCCGGGTGCAGAACGTCTACCAGAAGCGCATGCTGTCGAACCTGCGCCACGCCTTGCGGCAGATGGTGCCGGCGCGCGACGCGGAACATCTGGCGGTGACGATCGCGTCCATCATCGATGGTCTCTGGCTGCGCGCGACCCTCGTCGCCGAGGGCGAGCAGGAGGGCTCCGGCGCCCGCGCCATCGCCACGGCGCTGGTCGATGCCGAACTGGCCGTCATCCGGGCTCGGGCGCCTGAGGATGGCAGGGCCAGGCCGGACGGCGGCGACAAAGTCTCCGGGCAGCACATTGCCGGCCGCGCCGTCCTCGGCGGCGGACGCGTACGGATCCGGGCGAACAATCCGGCGACCGGAGAGGTGCTGGCGGAGATCGAGCTGGCGACGCCGGACGATCTCGAGGCGGCAATCGCCGCCGCCCGGCGCGGACAGGCCGCATGGGCCGCTCTGGACGGCGCAGAGCGCGGCCGCGTGCTCCGTCGCGTGGCGGACCAACTGCGCGCGCAGGACCAGGCGATCGCGCATCTTGAAGCCGCCGAGACGGGGCGGCCGATCCGCTACACGCTGGCCGACGTCGCCATCGCGGCGGACTGCTTTGCCCGTTGTGCCGCGCTCGCGGAGGTCCCGCGTGCCGACGACGCGCTCGAACTGGGCCTAGGTCGACTGGGAACGATCCGGCGCGAGCCGGCCGGCATTGTCGCGATGCTCGGTGCGGGATCCCGGCCGCTCTACGCCGCCGCGCTTCGGGCCGCGCCGGCGCTTGCGGCGGGCAATGCGCTGATCCTGCAGTCGTCAGGGGATGCGCCGCTCGTGCTGGCAAGGCTCGCCGCCATCCTCGAGGGAGCCGGGCTGCCGGCCGGCGCCGTCAATCACCTGCATGGCGCGGAAGAGCTCGGCCGTGCTCTGGCCGAGCATCCGGGCATCGACCAGATGGCGGCAGGCTGTAACGGGGAGGGCGGCGCCACGCTGGTCGTGTTCGACGGCGCCGATCCCGACATCGCCGTGGCGATGACGCTCGAAGTGGCGTTCCGCGCCGGGGCAGCCCGGTTTGGCGGGCCGTGCCGGGTGCTCGTGCAGCAGGGCGCGAAGGCGGCCTTCGTCGAACGATTGCTGGCGGCGACCGGGCGACTGGTGACGGGCGACCCGCTCGATGCGCGTACCGAGCACGGCGCGATGGGGGCGGCGCAGCATCCGGAAGTGGCCCTTGCCGCCGTCGATGCGGCCCTTGCCGGCGGCGCTCGCCTGCTGGCGGGGGGCAGCCGCGTGGCGGCCTTGCCGTCTGGAGCGTTCCTGGCGCCGACGATCCTGGAGCAGGACGCCGGCGGGACGGCGTGGTTCGAGGCGGACTGTCCGGGCGTCGTCCTGCTGGCCGGTTTCGCCGACGAGGCGGAGGCGCTCCGTCGGGTCGACTTGGCGGCGGGCGCTGGCACCGTCTTCCTGTTCACGCCCGACCTCGGGCGCGCCGAGCGGTTGAGCCGTCACCTGCGCGCGGCCGCGTGCTGGATCAATTTCCGGGATTTGCCGGCCGACGCCGCAGCGGGAGCCGACCTTCTGTCGTTCGACCGCTACACGCGCCGGAAGCGCGTCGCGATCGAGTTCTCCGGCAACGGTGCGGGCTGAGACACCTCGCCGGCGACCTTTGGGCGCCTATATCGGAACGGGAATGCATCCGGCGCGTTGCGCGAAAGAATTGTGTTCCGTGGGGTTGGCCAGAGGGAGAGTGACGATGAGGATCGTGGGAGCGACAGCGTTTGCCGTGTCGGTCGTGTTGATGAGCCTCGGGGGCGCCGCGAGCGCCCAGGAAAGTGCCATGACCTTCTTCGTCGCCAGCGCCGGGCCGGGCAAGGGCGCCGATCTCGGCGGGCTGGAGGGCGCCGACAAGCTGTGCCTGACGCTGGCCGAGAAGGCCGGCGCCGGCGGCAAGACCTGGCGGGCCTATCTCTCGACGCAGGAGGCGGGCGGCGTCGCCGCCGTCAATGCGCGCGACCGCATCGGCCCAGGGCCGTGGCAGAACGCCAAGGGCGTCGTCGTCGCCAAGGACGTGGCGGAACTGCACAGCGCCGGCAACCATCTGACCAAGGAGACCGCCCTGACCGAGACGGGCGCCATGGTCAACGGTCGCGGCGACAAGCCGAACACACACGACATCCTGACCGGCAGCCAGCCGGACGGCACGGCCTTCCCGGCGGGCGACGACAAGACCTGCGGCAACTGGACGAAGAGCGGCGAGGAAGGCGCGGCGATGGTCGGCCATCACGACCGGAAGGGGCTCGACGAGTCCGACGCGGCGAAATCGTGGAATTCGTCCCACCTGTCGCGCGGCGGCTGTTCGCAGACCGCGCTGCAGGGGACGGGCGGCGCCGGCCTGATCTATTGCTTCGCGGCCAAGTAAGCGTCGTCGCGGCGTCGGCAGGGTCGCCTGCCGGCGTCTTTTCCTGTCTTGTCGTCAGGCCGATCGCGCGGTCGCGCCGCGAAGGATCTGGACGTCCTCGATCTTCGGAATGAGTTCGTTGTCGTAGAGGGTGCGCTGATCGTCATCGAGCACGGTGACGCCGTTCTCGATCACGAGCTTGATGATGCGATGCGCGTTGGAGCGGCGGGAGATCTGACCTTCATCGACCAAACGGTCGAGCGCCGTCGTCAGGAAAATTCGTCGCGACATAATTCGACCGCCCTGTCGAGATGAACCAACCGGAAGACTCTGCTCCAGGCGAGATTCGGTCAAGCGCCGCGTCTGGGCCTGCGTTGGCCATCCTGCCTCATCCACAGGATGTTGCTGGTTGCAATGCAGCAGTGATTGACGGATTTTCGTGCGGGTGCCTCATGACGGACATGTAAAAGCGATGGAGAAATCAAGGGTCATGCCGATGAACAAGAAGCTGACGGCGCTCCGCGCCCGACTGGTCGAGGCGCAGCAGAAGCTGATCACCCAGGCTGTCGATGCGGGCGGCCTGCCGACGGATGGCGCGCTTCGGAAGATCTCCGACCTGGAGAACGCGATCATGGCCGTCGAGCACATGCTGGAGGACGTCGGCGGCAGCAAGGCCTGACCTCGGGGGCATGCGGGGGCGGGACGGCGACGGGCGTCTCATCGCTCGCCGAGATAGCGGAACAGGGTCTGCTTCCACCAGTCGCTCTGCACGGCTTCCAGCAGGGAGACGTCGATCTCCTTGCGCAGGGGGCTGCCGAGGGGCAGGGCGATGCCGTAGTTCTGCGGATCGAAGACCATGTCCAGCACCTCGATGGACGATGAATAGTTCTGCATCACGACCCAGGCGAGCAGCGGCTTGTCATAGACGAAGGCGTCGATCTCGCCCGCCTTCAGCGCCTTGAGTCCCGCGTCGGGCGTCGCGAAGCCTCGATAGTTGATACGCTGGTGGACCAGGTAGTCGATGGTCGAGGAATCGACGACCGCGCCGACCCGGACCGACGCCAGATCGTCCGGTGAGTTGACCAGGCCCTGCAGCGTCCTGGTCGTCAGGGCCGAGGTGACGCCGGCCGTGAACACGGCGATGGCGATGATCGAGACGGCCATCCAGAGCACGGCGAGCGTGCGGCCCGCCAGCGTGATCGGCGCGTGGAAGCCCGTGCTTGCCTGCGTCATCGCTTCGGCCGACCACCAGATCGAGGCGCCGATGCCGCGCGCGCCGCCACCAAAATGCTCGTTGCGCCGCCGCTCGAAGATCCAGATGAGGACGCCGACGAGGAGGGCGAGGCCGATCAGGGCGCCGACCGCCTGCAGGAAGCCGAACGACAGGATGGTGTTGACGATGAGCATCCAGCGCGACGCCCCGGTCAGCGACACAGCGATGCCGAGGCCGGTGCGGTAGAAGGGCTGGCTGAAATCGATGACTTCCGCGCGCGGACCGGTGATGGTCAGGGCGGCGACGGCGGCGTCATAGCGCCCGGTGGCGGTGCCGTCGATCAGCGCGTCGACGGTCGGTTCCTCGACCAGGCGGTAGGGGAGGCCCTCCTTCTCGGCGATGCGCTGCCAGAGATCGATGCTGATGCCGGTCCAGGTGCCGTTGGCATCCTTGATGGCGAAGGGTGGCGCCTGCTTGGTGCCGATCACCAGCTCGCGTTTGGCGGCGGGCGGGGAGGTCTGCGCGGAGCTCGGCTCCTGGGCATGGGCCGGCCGGTCACCGAGGAGGAGCACGAGGCTCGCGAGTGCAAGGAAAATCCGACGCATCGCATTGTCCTGGTCGCTTCGTCCCGAAGCGGCCAAGAGCGCCGGCGCAACGCCAGCGTGCGGGCTTCAGGGAGAGGCCAGCGGCCTCTCCCTCCATGATTTATCCGGCGAAGGTGTGCGCGGCAATCGACTCCGGCTTCATCTCGATCGAGAAGCCCGGCAGCTTCGGCGGCATGTAGGCCGCGTTCTGGATGTCGCAGGGCTCGATGAAGTGCTCGTGCAGGTGGTCGACATACTCGATCACGCGGCCGTCCTTGGTGCCGGAGACGACGAGATAGTCGATCATCGAGAGGTGCTGCACATATTCGCAGAGGCCGACGCCGCCGGCATGCGGCCAGACCGGCTTGCCGTACTTGGCGGCCATCAGCAGCACCGCGAGGACCTCGTTCAGGCCGCCGATGCGACAGGCGTCGATCTGCACGATGTCGATCGCGTTGCGCATGATGAACTGCTTGAACATGATGCGGTTCTGGCACATCTCGCCGGTCGCGACCTTGATCGGCGCGACGCCCTCGCGGATCTTGCGGTGGCCCTCGACGTCGTCGGGGCTGGTCGGCTCCTCGATGAAGTAGGGCTTGGCGAAGGCGAGTTGCTTGACCCAGTCGATCGCCGCGTCGACTTCCCAGACCTGATTGGCGTCGATCATCAGGAAGCGGTCGGGACCCATGACCTCGCGGGCCGCCTTCAGGCGGCGGATGTCGTCCTCGAGATCGCGGCCGACCTTCATCTTGATGTGGTTGAAGCCCTGGTCGACGGCCTCCTCGCAGAGCCGGCGCAGCTTCTCGTCGCTGTAGCCGAGCCAGCCGGCCGAGGTGGTGTAGCAGGGATAGCCCTCTGCCTTGAGCTTGGCGATGCGCTCGGCCTTGCCGATCTCGGCCTGCTTCAGGATCGCCAGCGCCTCGCCCGGGGTGAGGCCGTCGGTCAGGTAGCGGAAGTCGATGATCTTGACGATCTCTTCCGGCGTCATCTCGGCGACGAGCTGCCAGACCGGCTTCTTCGCTTCCTTGGCCCAGAGGTCCCAGGCGGCGTTGACCACGGCGCCGGTGGCGAGATGGATAGCGCCCTTGTCGGGGCCGATCCAGCGCAGCTGGCTGTCGCCGGTGATGTGGCGCCAGAAGCGGCCGGGATCTTCCTTGATCCAGTCGAGCTCGAGGCCGATGACGAGATGGTCGAGCGCCTTGATCGCGGCGCAGCAGATCTCGTTGCCGCGGCCGATGGTGAAGGTCAGGCCATGGCCGGCGAGCTCGGGATTGTCGGTGTCGAGGATGACATAGGCGGCGGAATAGTCCGGATCGGGATTCATCGCGTCCGAACCGTCAAGCGATTGCGAGGTCGGGAAGCGGAGATCGAAGACGCGGAGTCCAGTGATGCGGGTCATATGTCCTAGCTTTCGTCTGTCAGTCCCGTCCCCGAGGGGCCGGGCCGGACGTCACGGTGGGGGGCGCCGTGGTGTGCGTCCAGCCCTCGAATACCCCAGCCCCCGTGCCTCGGCAACGGCGCGCCGCCTTGTACAACCAGGCGATGCGGGCTGTTTGGCTATCGCCCAGCAGAAAGTGATGCGGCATTATCCAAATGTGGCGATTCGGCGGCTGGCCGAGCGGTTGATCAATCCACCGGGAGAGACCTGACGTGCTGTTTCCTCGTTTCCGCTCCAAGCAGCGCGATGTCCGCAGCGATGTCGAGCGGCTGGCATCGGTCGAAAACGTGATCGTGCGCGTGATCGAGGATGTCGAGCAGGAACTGGCCGGCCTTTCCGCGCGCATCGAGGAGGCTCGCAACCGCGCGGCCTTTCTCTATGGCGACATGATCGAGGGCGAGAACCCCGACACGGCCGGCGCGGCCGCCATGTTGAACGACGCCGAGCGGCTGCTGGTGCGCGGCGACGTGCGCCTGATCGAGATCCGCAACAACCTCGCCTTCCTCAATGATCTGCGCCAGCGCACCGCGGCGGAATCGAAGCGCCTGCAGGACTACGCCGCCGACGGCGAGTAGGCGCGAGCCGGCGCGGGCGCCGCGGCATGGCCGCAGCGCCCGCTCGATTCTCAGTCGACGCGGCCGCGCGCCGCCACCTCGACCGTCTCGACGACGTGGTCGCCGGAGATCAGGTTGACGTGGTCGAACAGGTTCGAGACCGGGCAGGCGTGGTTCGGCAGGATGCGGATGCGCTCGCCGACGACCGGCTTCTTGGCTGAGGCCGAGAAGTCGATGTTCGCGTGCTCCTCGCTCTGGCCGTAGATCACGGCGTCGGGATAGCCGAGCACAATGCCGTAGCCGTTCTGGCCGAGCAGGTCGCTGGTCAGCGCCTTGGAGCCGGCGTCGATGATCGCGCGGTTCTCGGTCGGCCGGCTGACGACGGTCGCCAGCACGGTCAGGGCGCAGTCCTCGACCGCGGCGACGCCGCGCGAGACCAGCGAGCGGTCATAGTAGATGTAGGTTCCGGGCCGGTATTCGGTGGCGAGTGGCGTCTCGTGGGCGCGCCAGATGTCAGGCGTGCCGCCGGTCGAGATCGTCTCGGCCGGCAGGCCGGCCGCCTCGAGCTTTCCGGCGGCTTCCTCCAGCCACTTGCGCGCGCCAGCGGCGTCGCCCGCCGGCGGATAGGTCATCAGGCCGCCGAAGACGAGGCCCGGCTTGTCGGCGATGTAGCGAGCGAGCGCCACGGCGTCGTCCGGCGTCTGCACGCCGCAGCGTCCCGCGCCGGTGTCGCATTCGACCAGCACGCGGAGCGGCGCGTCGGTGGAATCGGCGAAGGTGTCGGCATAGCCGTCGACGACATAGGTGCTGTCGGCCGTGACGGCGAGGGTGACGCGCTGCGCCAGCTGCTTCAGCCGATAGAGCTTCTCCGGGGCCATCAGGTTGTAGGGCAGGAAGATGTCCTCGATGCCCGCGTCGGCCATCACCTCGGCCTCGCCCAGCTTCTGGCACGTGATGCCGATGGCGCCGAGCTCGAGCTGGCGCTTGGCGAAGAGGGGGAGCTTGTGGGTCTTGATGTGCGGGCGCAGGCGAACGCCGTGCGCGTCGGCATAGTCCTGTGCGCGCTTCAGATTGGCCTCGGCGCGGTCGAGGTCGATTAGGACGCAGGGCGTCTGCAGCGTATCGATATGTCTCGGCATGATGTCCTCACCATGTCGCCATCCGGCGAACGGGTTTGATGGGTGGAGCCGCGCGTCAGAGGACTTCGCGGATGAAACGCAGATTGCCGGCCGTCAGGCCGGCATCGACCGGCAGCGCGACGCCGGTGATGGCGCCGGCGAGCGGCGAGGCCAGGAAGACGGCCGCGTTGGCGACGTCGGCCGGGGTCGCGAGCTTGCCGAGCGGGTAGTGGGCCACGACCTTGGCGAGCAGATCCGGATCCTTCGCGACGCGGTGGTCCCAGGCGGGCGTGCGCACCGAGCCGGGGCAGATGCAGTTGGCGCGGATGTTGTCTTGGCCGAGCTCGACGGCGATGGCGCGCATATAGGCGACGAGGCCGGCCTTCGCCGCCGCGTAGGCGGGATTGCCGTAGTGACCGAGCGCGTTGACGGTCGACGTCATCACCACGGCGCCACCGCCATTGGCGATCATCGCCTTCAGCATCGGGTCGATCAGGTTGAAGCTGCCCGTCAGGTTGATGTCGACTTCCTGGTTCCAGCTTTGCTGGTTGACGCCGGCCATCGTCTCGGCCCGGCTGAAGCCGGCATTGCTCACGAGGACGTCGGGCGCCCCCTGTTCCGCCACGATCGCGGCGACCGCCTGCTCGGTCGCGTCGGCGTCGGTCAGCTCGAAGACCGATTTGGTCACGCCGTCGAGCGCATCGAGAAGCGCCGCGTCGCGGTCGCAGGCCGTCACTCGGGCGCCCGCCGCCTGGAAGGCGGCCACGATCGAACGGCCGATGCCGCCGCCCGCGCCGCTGATCACCACATGCTTGTCGTTCAGTCCGAACATTCTCTTCCCTCCGTCCGCGGCAAGGCTCCGCCGGATCGACGGACAAAGCAACCGGTGGCGCGCGCCAATTCGCCGCTTTCTTGTCGAAAAGGAAGGTGTTTTGCTCTAGCCTCGCCGCCGCCCCGCAATGGTGGCCCGCCGTCTTCCCGGCGTGTCGTTCAAAAAGATTCCAAGGGACCTTCGATGAGCAAGCTGAAGACCGTCTATGGCGCCTCGCATGTGCCGCTTTCGCCCGCCGTCCGCGCTGGCGATTTCGTCTATGTCTCGGGTCAGGTGCCGACCGACGCAACCGGCACGGTCGTCGCCGGCGGCATCGAGGCGCAGACCCGGCAGACGCTCGAGAACGTCAAGGCGGCGCTGGCGCTGGCCGGCTGCACGATGGACCAGGTGGTGAAGACCTTCGTGATCCTGGAGGACGCCCGCGATTTCGGCGGCTTCAACAAGACCTATGCGACCTTCTTCCAGAAGGATCCGCCGGCGCGCACCACCGTCGAGGCCCGCCTGATGATCGACATCAAGGTCGAGATCGAGGCGATCGCCTACGCCCCGCAGGGCTAGCGAGATTCCGCCCCGGCGAGGCCGGGGCTCTCCGTCTTCATGCGACCGCCGGGCCGGCAACCTGCTGCCGGGGCCGGTGGTCCTCTTCCCAGGACCGATCGCGCCATGCGCATTTTTGCTGCCTCGCTTGCCACCGAGACCAACACCTTCGCGCCGGTACCGACCGATCGCGCGAGCTTCGAGATGGCGTTCTATGCCGGCCCCGGCCAGCATCCCGAGACGCCGACGCTCTGCTCGTCGCCGATCGTCGCGCTCCGAAAGCGCGCCGAGGCGGACGGCATCGACCTGGTGGAGGGCACGGCGACCTGGGCGGAGCCGGGCGGACTGCTGCAGCGCGCCACCTATGAGGGCCTGCGCGACGAAATCCTCGATCAGCTCCGCGCGGCGCTGCCGGTCGACGGCGTCGTGCTCGGCCTGCATGGTGCCATGGTGGCGCAGGGCTATGACGATCCGGAAGGCGACCTCCTGGAGCGCATCCGCGCCATGGTCGGGCCCGACGTGCTGATCGCCGCCGAGCTCGACCCGCACAGCCATCTGACGCCGAAGCGCGTCGCCAACTCCGACATCCTGGCGGCGTTCCTCGAGTTCCCGCACACCGATTTCTACGAGCGCGGCGAGCATGTCGTCGATCTCGCCATCCGCGCGCTGCGCGGCGAGATCAAGCCCGTCATCTCGACCTTCGACTGCCGCATGATCGACGTCTTTCCGACCAGCCGCGAGCCGATGCGTTCCTTCGTCGACCGGATGAAGGCGATGCACGGCAAGGACGGCATCCTGTCGGTGTCGCTGATCCACGGCTTCATGGCCGGCGACGTGCCGGAGATGGGCACGCGCATGCTGGTCGTGACCGACGACCGCAAGGCCGAGGGCGATGCGCTGGCCAAGAAGCTCGGCATGGAGATCTTCGCGCTGCGCGGCAAGACGATGATGCCGCAATACAGCATCGATGGCGGCCTGGATCACGCGCTCGCGCTGATCGCCGGCAAGCCGGGCAAGCCGGTCGTCCTCGCCGACACCTGGGACAATCCGGGCGGCGGCGTCGCCGGCGACGGCACGCTGATCCTGCGCCGCATGATCGAGCGCGGCATCGACAATGTCGCGGTGGCGACGATCTGGGATCCGCTCGCCGTCACCTTCTGCCTGGCCGCGGGCGAGGGGGCCGAGATCCAGCTGCGCTTCGGCGGCAAGGCGGGGCCGGATGGCGGCGCGCCGATCGACGCCAGGGTCGAGGTGGTGCGGGCGGTGCCGGAGAGCTGGCAGAGCTTCGGCAAGAGCCGCGTCACGCTTGGCCCGACGGCGCTGGTGCGGATCCTCGGCACCAAGACCGAGATCATCCTGAACACCAACCGCACGCAGACCTTCGAGCCGGACGTCTACTCCAATCTCGGCCTCGACCCGATGTCGAAGGACATCCTGCTGGTGAAATCGACCAACCATTTCCACGCCGGCTTCCTGCCGATCGCGGCGGAGATCGTCTATATCGACGCCGGCGCGCCCTATCCCTCCAATCCCCGTGTGACGGCCTATCGCAAGCTCAACCGGGATATCTGGCCGCGGGTCGAGAATCCGCACGGCTGATCAGGCCGGCGGGCCTGCCGGCGCATTCCGCTTGTGCCGGCCGGCCGAACGCGCGATGAATCGGAAACCGGCGCGTCGCCAGAGGCCTCGCGTCGTCCCGCCCTTCGTTTTCCACGCCGTCGGCCGGCAATGACCCTCCCATCCCCGCAGAAATCGACCTGGATCGCCCTGCTCGTCGCGGTCGCCTTCTTCATGGAGAACCTCGACGGCACGGTGATCGCCACCTCGCTGCCGCAGATGGCGGAATCGTTCGGCGTGGCGCCGGTCGATCTCAATATCGGCATGTCGGTCTACATGCTGACGCTGGCGATCTTCATCCCGGCGAGCGGCTGGATGGCGGATCGCTTCGGCGCGCGGACGGTCTTCGCCTGGGCGGTCGCCGTGTTCACCATCGCCTCGGTGTTCTGCGCGCTCAGCGACAGCGTGCTGACCTTCGTGCTCGCGCGCATCCTGCAGGGCGCGGGCGGCGCCATGATGGTTCCGGTCGGGCGGCTGGTCGTGCTGCGCAACGCCTCGAAGAGCGAGTTGATGCGGGCGATCGCGGTGCTGACCTGGCCGGCGCTGTCGGCGCCGATCCTCGGCCCGCCGCTCGGCGGCTTCATCACTACCTATGCCTCCTGGCACTGGATCTTCATCCTCAACGTGCCGATCGGCATCGTCACCTTCGCGCTCGCCTTCTGGCTGATCCCGAACGAGCGGATCGCCGAGCGGCAGGGCTTCGACTGGGTCGGCTTTATCCTGACCAGTATCGCCTGCGCCGGGCTGATGTACGGGCTCGATCTCGTCGGCCAGAGCCATGTCGACTGGGTGATCGGGGCCGGCATCCTGGCGGCGAGCGCGCTGTTCTTCTGGATCGCGCTCCGCCATTCCGGCCGCCATCCGCATCCGCTGCCCGATCTCTACGGCCTGGCCATCCGCACCTTCGCCGTCACGATGAAGGGCGGCTCGCTGTTCCGCACCGCCGTCAGCGCCGTGCCGTTCCTGCTGCCGCTGATGTTCCAGCTCGGCTTCGGTCTCGATCCGTTCCAGGCCGGCCTCTACGTGCTGGCGCTCTTCGCCGGCAATCTGGCGATGAAGCCGTTCACCAGCCTGGTGCTTCGCACCTTCGGCTTCCGCACGACGCTGATCGGCAATGGCCTGTTCTTCGTCGCGACGCTGCTCGGCTGTGCCATGCTCAGCCCGGCGACGCCCTGGCCGGTCATCATGGTGGTCTTGTTCCTGAGCGGCGCCTCGCGCTCGATGCAGTTCACCGCGATCAACACGCTCGCCTTCGTCGACGTACCGCAGCCGCGCATGGCCGGCGCCAATACGCTGTTCAGCCTGGTGCAGCAGATCACCTTCGGCCTCGGCATCGCGCTCGGCGCCATCGCGCTGCGCCTGGCCGACGCCTGGCTGACGCCGGATGTCGAAGGGCTGACCCTTGCCGATTTCCATTTCGCCTTCCTGATCATCGGCGTCGTCGGCCTGATCGGCCTCTACGATTCCTTCCCGCTGCCGCGCGACGCCGGAACCGCGGTCAGCCAGCATCGCCCGCGCGGCAAGCCTGCCTCGGCAGGGCCCTGACCGCCTTTGAATTCGACCCAAGTGGAGTGCCCGACATGACGAAACTGACCCGCGATCCCTCGCTCACCCATGCGCAGAAGCTCGACCGGCTGGGCGAAGTGGCCGTTCGCGTCGGTCTCGGCCTTCAGGAAGGGCAGGAGTTGGTGATGACGGCTTCGCTCGACGCGCTGCCGCTGGTGCGGCGGATCACCGAGCATGCCTACAAGGCCGGCGCCTCGCTGGTGACGACGCTGTTCTCCGACGAGGAGGCGACGCTGATGCGCTTCCGCCATGCCCGCGACGGCTCCTTCGATGTCGCTTCCGGCTGGCTCTATGACGGCATGGCCTCTGCCTTCAAGAACGGCGCCGCGCGCCTCGCCATCGCCGGCGAGAACCCCTCGCTGCTCGCCGGCCAGGATCCCGACAAGGTGTCGCGCGCCAATCGCGCCCGTTCGGCCGCCTATACCCCGGCGCTCGAGCTGATCGCCGGCTTCGACATCAACTGGACGATCGCGTCCTACGCCTCGCCGGCCTGGGCGCGGGCGGTGTTCCCGAACGAGCCGGAGGAGGTCGCGGTCGCGAAGCTCTGGGATGCGATCTTCGCGGCGTCGCGCGTCGACCTGGTTGATCCGGTCGCGGCCTGGGCCGAGCACAACAAGGCGCTGCACGCCCGCACCAAGCTTCTCAACGACAAGCGCTATTCGGCGCTGCGCTTCGTCGGGCCGGGCACCGACCTGACGGTCGGCCTCGCCGACGACCATGCCTGGGAGGGCGGCGCGTCGATGGCCAAGAACGGCATCGTCTGCAACCCGAACATCCCGTCGGAAGAGGTGTTCACGACCCCGCACAAGGATCGCGTCTCGGGACATGTGACGAGCACCAAGCCGCTCTCCTACCAGGGCACGCTGATCGAGGACATCGCGGTGCGCTTCGAGGATGGCCGCATCGTCGAGTCGACGGCGCGGACCGGCGCGGAGGTGCTGGCCAAGGTGCTCGATACCGACGCCGGCGCGCGCCGGCTCGGCGAGGTGGCGCTGGTGCCGCATTCCTCGCCGATCTCGGCGAGCGGCCTGCTCTTCTACAACACGCTTTATGACGAGAACGCCGCCTGCCACATCGCGCTCGGCCAAGCCTACGCCAAGTGCATCCGCGGCGGCGACACGATGAGCCCCGAGCAGCTCGCGGCGAAGGGCGCCAACAAGAGCCTGATCCATATCGACTGGATGATCGGCTCGAGCCATATCGACATCGACGGCATTGCCGCCGATGGCCGTGTCGAGCCGATCATGCGCCGGGGCGAGTGGGCCTGAGCGGCCCAGCGCCCGATGACGAGCGGCCGGGAGACCCGGCCACTTTCCTTCAGCTGGCGGCGGCCATGGCCGCCAGATGGCTTTCCAGGTCGGTAGCGCTGCCGGCGGCGTTGCGAGTCTCGAAATAGTCGTGCCAGCCGGTGGCGGCGATGCCGGCGAGGAGCGCGTCGAGCGCCGCTTCGTCCGGAAACCGCCAGATCGCGAAAAAGGGCTCGGTCGCGGCGTGTGGTTTCGAGCGGTCGGTCTCGCCGAAGGCCAGCATCTCGATGCCGTGCGCGGCGAGCGGCGTCATGCCGGCGCCAATCGTGTTGAAGAATGCTGCGCGGCCTGACTGGTCGAGGGCGAGCCAGGCCGGGCGTGGCGTGTAGAGTTCGGCGAGATAGTGCATTTCGTATCCTTGTCGGGCGGGGTGGTTCAGGCGGCCCCGATCGAGCGCAGCGCGCGCTTGCAGATGCGGGCCGTCGCCGGCACGGGGCTTCGTTCCCTCCAGTCGCGGCAGAGGGCGCGAACCCAGTCGGGCCGGGTCTTGGCCGCGTCGTTCAGCCAGTTGCCGACGGAATCCTGCACATAGGGCGAGGGGTCGGCGCGGAGAGGCGCGAGGATGGCGAGGGCGCCTTCCGGCTCTCGCTTCAGTTCGTCGATATGCGCGCACCAGACGCCGCGCGGCCGCGTCGCCTCGCTGGCGAAGCGGCGCAGGCGCTCCGACGGTTCGAATGTCCAGGCCGCCAGCAGGGCGATAGCCCGATCCAGCTCGGTGGCGAGATGCGGGCGGACCGCCATCCAGGCCCATTCCCGAACGCCGAAATGCGGGTCGTCGGCAAAGGGGCGGATCGCCGCGAGGCGGTCGGGGAGGGCCATGTCCGGCGCCTGGCCGACGAGAAAGCCGGCCCAGCCCCTGACCGTGTCGGAGGTGTGGTGGCGGAGCTCGCTGGCGGCTTCGGCGGCCAGCCCGCCGCGCAGCAGCTCACCCGCCAGCGCCATGCGCTTCGAGATGCCGAGGCCGTTGGCGCGATCCATCGCCTCGAACGCCGACATGTCGAGCCGGGGTATCGCCGCGCGCATCAGCGCGCCGAAGTCGACGGCCAGGCATTCGGTGAGCGTCGCGGCCTCGATCGTCCCGGCATCGAGCGCGGCGCGGCGGGCGGGGTCGATGTCGGCGACGGTGCGTCCCGTGCGGGTGGGCTTCATGATGCCGAGCCCGGCTCCGACGCGGCGCGCCGGCCACTGTCCGTCTTCGCCCAGATGCGTCCGAGCAACGCGCTCAGGCCCTCGCGTTCCGCCTGGTTGAGGTCCGAGAAGAGCGTCGCGATCCAGTTCGTGTGCTCCTGGAACATCGCCTCGGCGGTTGCCCTGCCATGCTGGGTCAGACGGATCATGATCCTGCGGCGATCTGCCATGCCGCCTTCACGGAAGAGGAAGCCGTCGCGTTCCAGCCCGTCGAGAAGGCCGGTGATCGTGGCGCGTGTCACGCCGGCGCGTGTCGCCAGTTCGTGCGGCGAAAGGCCGTCCGGATGGCCGCGCAGCAGGAACAGCAGCACGAACTTGCCCTCGGAGAGCCGGTGCGGCGCCAGGCGCGCGGCGCAATCGCGATCGATGGCGGCGGCGAGCGAGAGCAGCTCGAAGCAGAGGCGGATGCCGCTGGTGTCGGACTGGCCGCGCGCCCTAGCCTCGTCGAGCAGGGCGCTGTGCTTGGGTTCGAGATTATTCATAAGGCGCCATGTAGTATGGCACCAAATCATATGTCAACATTCCGCGAGCGTCAGCCCCGCATGGCGGCGGCCTCAATCCAGCCAGAATTGAGGCTCTTGAACCGTAGATCGATGCAAGGAGAGGCGCAGCCCTTTCGACGCAAGTCGATTGTCGGGGCGAGGCCGCGACGTCATGATGAGCGACAGCGTTACGATGTTTCCGCAGCCGGCGCCTGACCGCGCGGGAGGACGGCGTGAAGTCATGGTAGCTGGAGAGCGGGAGCCGGCGGCAGCGGCGATCGAGGGCGCCATGCCCGGCCGCTACGAGCGGCTGCGAAGTCGGCTGGCGCCCTGGCGGCCGGCCATCACCGCGCTCGTCGGTGTCGTCGTCGTCATCCTTGTCTGGCTCGCGATCTCGCGCCTGATCGCGGAGGTCAACTACAACGACGTTCTCGATACGCTGCACGCGACGCCGCTCTCCTCGGTCGCCGCCGCGCTGGGGCTGACCGCGCTCAGCTTTCTCGCGCTCAGCATCTACGACCTGTCGGCGCTTCGCTATCTCGGTCTGGCGCTGCCCTATCCGATCGTCGCGCTCACCGCCTTCTGCGCATATGCCGTCGGCAACACGGCCGGCTTCGGTCCCCTGACGGGCGGCGCCATCCGCTATCGCTTCTATTCGCGGCTCGGCGTCGAGCCGGGCGACGTTGCCAAGGTCGTCGCCTTCGTGACCATCGCCTTCGGCCTCGGCCTCGCCGGCGTCACCGGGCTCGGCCTGACCTTCGCGGCGGCTGATCTCGCCATGCCGCTGGCGCTGCCACCCATGCTGCTCCGGCTGGTCGGCGGAGCGGTCCTCGTCGCGCTCGGCCTCCTGTTCGTCCTGGCCGCGCGGGGCGACGGACGGATCGGATGGCGGCGGATTTCGGTCGCGTTGCCGCGGCCCGGTCTCATGCTGGCGCAGTTCGGCGCCACCATCGTCGACGTCTCGGCCGCCGCCGCGGTGCTCTGGGTGCTGCTGCCGAATTCCGATATTGGACTGCCGGCCTTCGTCGCGGTCTATGCTGTCGCGATCGGCCTCGGCGTCGCCAGCCATGTTCCCGCCGGCCTCGGCGTGTTCGAGGCGGTGATCCTCGCCGTCGTCGGCCGCAGCGCCTCGGTCGACGCGGTGCTGTCCGCGCTGATCCTCTACCGCGTGATCTATTACGGCGTGCCGCTGATCGTCGCCTCCGGGCTGGTGACGGGGCTCGAGCTCCGGCGAGTCGCCTCGGGCGCGCAGGCCTCGCGCGTGCTGCGCGCCGGCGCGCAATTGTCGCCGCGCGTGCTCGCCACGCTCACCTTCGCGCTCGGCGCCGTGCTGGTCTTCTCGGGTGTCACGCCGGCGGCCGACCAGCGGCTCGACCTTCTCTCCGGGCTGTTGCCGCTGCCCATCCTCGAGGGCGCGCATTTCCTGGAAAGCGTGCTCGGCCTCGGCCTGATCGTCGTGGCGCGCGGGCTGGCGCATCGGCTCGACGGCGCCTGGTGGGCCGCGCTGGTCGCGGCCGGAACCGCCGTTCTGCTGTCGCTCCTGAAGGCGATCGCGATCAGTGAATCGATCGCCTTGGCGCTGCTCTTCATCGCCCTGCTGGCGACGCGGCGCGAGTTCAACCGGCCCGCCTCGGTCCTGCATCAGCGCCTGACGCCTGGCTGGTTCCTGGCGATGACCACGGTGATCGTCACCGCCGCCGCCATCATGCTGTTCGTCTATGCCGATGTCGAATATTCGAACGAGCTCTGGTGGCAGTTCGAGTTTTCGGAAGAGGCGCCGCGCAGCCTGCGCGCGCTGCTGGGCGTCGTCATCGCCGCCGGCTCGCTCGCCACCTGGTCGTTGTTCCGCCCTTCCAAGGGAAAGACCGCTCTCCCCGACGCGGCCGAGGTCGCCGAGGCGGTACGGATCCTCGACACTCAGCCCTATCCGGACGCCAATCTCGTGCGCATGGGCGACAAGACCCTTCTCTTCTCCGAGGATCGCCGCGCCTTCATCATGTTCGGCCGCCAGGCCCATTCCTGGGTGGCGCTGTTCGATCCGATCGGGCCGCGCGACGCCTGGCCGGGGCTGATCTGGCAGTTCGTCGAGATGGCGCGGGCGGCCGGTGGAAGGGCCGTGTTCTATCAGGTCATGCCGGAGAACCTGGCGCTCTACGCCGATGCGGGAATGCGGGCCTTCAAGCTCGGCGAGGCCGCGCAGGTCGATCTCGCCGCCTTCGACCTCAAGGGCGCCAAGCGGGCGAGCCTGCGGCATGCCTACAATCGCAGCCTGCGCGAGGGGCTGAGCTTCGAGTTTCTCGAACCCGATCAGGTCGCCGGCGTGATCGAGGACCTGGAGGCGATCTCGAACCGCTGGCTTGCCGAGCACCGCGCCCGCGAGAAGCGCTTCTCGCTCGGCGCGTTCGAGCGGGCCTATGTCATGACCCAGCGCGCCGCCATCGTGCGTTGCCGAGACCGCATCGTCGCCTTCGCCACCGTCATGACGACGGGACGGAAGGAGGCGGTCACCGCCGATCTCATGCGCTTCGATCCCGGCGTGCCGGCGGGGACGATGGAGTTTCTCTTTTCCAGCCTGATGCTCAACCTTCGCGACCAGGGCTATCGATGGTTCGATCTCGGTATGGCGCCGCTCGCCGGCCTTTCCGAGAGCCCGGCGGCGCCGATCTGGCACCGCATGGGCCGGGCCGTGTTCGAGCATGGCGAGCGCTTCTACAATTTTCACGGCCTTCGCGCCTTCAAGGCGAAGTTCCAGCCCGAATGGCAGCCGCGCTACATGGCCGTGTCGGGCGGCATGTCGCCGGCGCTGGCGCTGGCCGATGTCACGGTATTGATCAGCGGTGGACTCAAGGGAGTGGTCGGCAAATGATTCGCAATTGCCTCTTCGCCGCGTTTCTCGCGGGCATGACGCTGCCGGCGCTGGCGGCCAATGATCCCGCGCCAGCCTTCAAGGCCGGCCTTCTCGGCAAACCGGAGATCCTGTTGCCGACCGGTGAGGTCAGCGGCGCCATCTTCCTGTTCTCCGACAAGGGCGGCTGGACCGATGCCGACCAGCAGACGGCCGAGACGCTGCAGAAGGCGGGCGCCATCGTCGTCGGCGTCGACACGGCGAAATATCTGGCCGGCCTCGAGATCGACAAGGCGGACGAGTGCGTCTACCTCGTCGCCGACATCGAGGATCTGAGCCACCAGATCCAGCGCTCGCTCGGCACCGGCATGTATCATTCGCCTGTGGTCGCCGGCGTCGGCGCCGCCGGAGCGCTGGGCCTAGCCATTGCCGCCCAGACCCCCGACGCGACGATCGGCCGGACGGTCGTCGTCGATCCCGACAAGGTTCTGCCGCTCGTGAAGCCGCTGTGCACCGATGCGCCGCGCGTCGCCGCGTCCGGTGGCACCGTCTACGGCCTGGCGCAGGGCGATCTGACCAATCCGGTCGACGTGCTCTACACCGCCGCCGCGCCGGCCGATGGCAAGGCCCATGTCGAGGACCTCCAGAAGCAGGGCTTCAAGATCAAGGACCGCGCCGCCGACGGCGACGCACGCGCCGCGCTGGAGGCCCGGCTGCTGCATGTGCTGGTGCCGAAATCCGCCAGCGACGATCCGCTCGCCGACCTGCAGCTGATCGAGCTTCCCACGACACCCAAACTGGACACGCTGGCGATCGTCTATTCGGGCGATGGCGGTTGGCGCGATCTCGACAAGTCGGTCGCCGAGGCGCTGCAGAAGGAGGGCGTGCCGACGGTGGGGCTGGATTCGCTGCGCTATTTCTGGTCGGAGAAGTCGCCGGAGCAGACTTCGGCCGATCTCGCCCGCATCATCGAGGCCTATCTGGAGCGATGGAATGTCGAGCACGTCATCCTGATCGGCTATTCCTTCGGAGCGGACGTGCTGCCCAATGCCTATAACCGTCTGCCGGCCGATGTCCGGGACAGCGTGGCGGAGATGTCGCTGCTCGGGCTGTCCGAGCAGGTCGACTACGAGATCTCGGTCGGCGAGTTCCTCGGCACCGGGGCGAGCGCGGGCGAGACCTTGCCGGACCTGAAGCGGATCAAGCCCGGCGTGATCCAGTGCGTCTATGGCGAGGACGAGGGCGATTCCGCCTGTCCGAAGCTGGAGGGCAGCGGGGTCGAGATGATCAAGACCGCCGGCGGCCATCATTTCGACGGCGACTATGACGCGCTGGCGGCCAAGATCCTCGACGGCTTCAAGCGCCGCACGGCCGGCGAGGGACACCCGCAGGCGCAAAAATAGGCCTGGGAGCCAACGGTTCCTCTCCGCACGACCACGGGTCGTCCACGGAGTTCATCCTAGCCCGCGGTGGCTCTCAGAGCCTTGATGAGGTCGCTGTCAGCGTCCGGGGTGGCGAGGGCGCCGATATGGCGCAGCCACCACCACATCACGACGCGATGGAGCATCGTGTAGAACGCAAGCGCGGTTTGCGGCTCCGGATGATCGACCGGGCCGTAGCCCGCGCGTATCGGGCCGCTGCTGCCCGGGGCCATGTGCTCGCAAATGAACAGCGTTTTCGCGAGGTCCATGACCGCGGAGCTTGCCCGCGCGTTGCCGAGATCCAGGAGACCGCTGATCGATAGCCGTGTCCCCGTCGCGACAACCAGAACGTTGCCCGGATGCTGGTCATCATGCGCGAAGACTGCCTGTCGCGTTGCCGGCACGACGGCCTCGAAGTCCCTCTCGAACGTTCGTCGCAGCCTTTCCGTCAGCGCCGGATCGGCCCCGTAGTGAAGGAAGCGCGCAAACGCTTGATCTGCGAACTCGCGGACATAATCGGTATTCCGACGATGTTTCGGCTCGGGAAACGCGCCGAAAGCAGGCAGTTCGATATTATGCAGCTTTCGTGCGAGCCTCCCGATCTGCTCGAAGATGTCGCGATAGTTCGGATCGTCGGCCCATTCGATCGCGGCAGAACCGGGTAGATGGCTCGTGAGGGCGAAGCGAAAGGGCAGGCGGCTTCTGCTTTCGTCGACGAGCAGATATCGCGTCACGGGGACATCAAGGGACGTGAGGAGTGCGGCGGCATGGGCGTCGCGCATGGGAAACATGTCTTGCCGCTCAAATGCCTTGAGAACGACTGCCGCGCCCCCGCGCAGATCGATACGGAAGACTTCGTTAGAGCCGCCCTGGAGCGGTGTGATCGACAGCGCCTTCGGCAGACCGAGCTCGGTGAGGATCGGATCCAGATCGAGCGCCGCCACCATGGTCCACCTCCTCGCGATCCCAGCCGTTGATTTCTAGCAGGATTGGCCTACCCGAGGGCAAGTCGTCCTGTTCGCCCGCTTCGGTATCCGGGCCCGCTTCATGCCGAGACGCTCGATCGGTTGAGGAGCGACGCCTGGAGCGCCAGCCGCTCGCCCGGTCCGTGCACGGCGGCGAAGAGCAGGCCGGCGATGAAGGTAAAGTGGTCGACGAAGAAGCCGAACTCGACCTGGTTGCCGCTCCAGTGCGACGGGCCGTGGAAGGCGAAGGCGAGGAACAGGATGTAGGCGGCGGCGAGCAGGGCCGCCTCGCTGAAGAACGCCCCGGTCAGCATCGCCGCCGCGAGCGCCAGCTCGAAGAGGGCGGCGACCCAGGCGAGGAACAGCGGGAACGGGAAGCCGGCCGAGGCGATGTAGCCGGCCGTCGCTCCCATGTCGGCGAACTTGAAGGCTGCGGCCATGATGAAGACGCCGGCGAAGATCAGTCTGGCGACGAGAATGGCTGCAGTTCTGCTCATGACGAAACTCTCCTGAGAGACATTGTTCCTGTCACGACGATCGGGCGACGACGATTTCGACATCGCCCCACGATCGTTTGCGGCCTACCAGCCGGATCCGCCGCCGCCACCGCCGCCGCCACCCGACGAACCACCGCCGGACGAGCCGCTGCTGAAGCCGGAGCCGCCGCGCGAGCCGGGCGCCGTCGAGGCCGAGGCGACCGTCTGCGACAGGCCCGAGCCGAGTCGGCCGACGAGATCGGTCGGGCTGCGGCTACCATTGCCGCTCGCCAGATACCAGCTCGATACCGCCGCCGTCGCCCCGGCCGCCGCCAGCACGTCTGCGAATTTCCTGGCCCAGGCGTTCTCGACGTCGAGCGCCACGGCATAGGGCAGGTAGCGCTCGAACAGCTCCGGCGTCTTCTCCGGCGGATGCAGCATGTCGAGCCGGTGTTCCTCGGCGATGCCGAGATATTGCCGGAAGCCGGCGATCGCGTCGCGGAGCTTCTGGCCCTCCGGCGTCGGCGACCGCATCCAGGAGAAGGCGGAGGCGAGCACCGGCAGCAGCGCGAAGGGCAGCACCAAGACGGCGAGATCGAGCGGACCGCGGGCCGCGCTCAGGAACACGCCGAGACCGGCACCGCCAAAGGCGAGCGCGAAGACGCCGGTGAAGAGCAGCACGAAGATCCGCTTGTACCAGGGGCTGCCGCGCAGGGACTTCAAGGTGAGCCCGACAACGATGGACGGGACCGACAGGAAGATCAGGCTGAACGCCGCGACGAGCCCGTTCTCGCCCATGGCGATGACCAGCCCGGTCGCCGCCAGGATGTAGGCGCCGAGCGTGATCAGCACGCCACCGGTGAGCCAGCCGCTGTTCATGTTGAAGACGGTGCCGGAATAGGCCTTGGCGAGCCCGCGCGCCAGCGTCGACTTGGCGCTTGAAAGCACCGCGTGATTGGACTGGACGAGGCGCACCTCGGCGCTCGAACGGAACAGCGCGTCGGCGGCGGCGCGCTCGGCCGGCGGAACCGGGTGGCCGCCCGGCGTGCGCGTCAGGGCGAGCGCCTTGCCGCTGTCGGCGATCTTGAGCTGGCCCTTGACGCCGAGTTCGAGGATGGCCGCCGTGAAGGCGCGGTCGTCGAAGCCCATTTCCGAGACGTAGCGCGCCGCGGCGGCGGAAATCCCCTCCGGCGGCGTGAACAGCGGAATGACCGTGCCGGGCTCGGGATCGCGTCCGGCCTTGCGCCAGGCCTGGAAAAGGTAGAGCAGGCCGCCGACGGCGCCGAACAGGGCGAACAGCGCGCCGATATTGTCCCGAAGCCACCAGGCCGCCTGCCGCCCGGCGCTCGGCGGCGCGACGACACCCTTCAGCCAGGCGGCGGCGACCGTCAGGCCGGCATTGGCGGGCAGCGGCGCCGTCGTGCGGAAGACGATGCGGCCCGGCTCCTTCGAGACGACGCGGGCGTCCTGGCCGCGTTCGCCCTGCCGGCCGGTATAGATCGCGGTCTGGCCGAACGGCACGGCCTCGGGCAGGGTGATGCGCGTCTCGGCGACGTCGATCGGAAAGGTCCAGCCGGTGCCGGTCGCGTTCCAGTAGAGTTCGTCGAAATCGTCGAAAAAGCCGATCTGCCGCGTCGTCCGGTAGCGGATGACGTAGTCGTGCGGGCCGTAGTCCAGCAACGTGTCGCCCGAACCGATGCGGACGCGCTTGCCGTTCGCGAGCGATTCAATCGCGAAGGGCTCGTCCTTCCCGTCGCGTGTCACCGATTCCACGTCGAAACCGACGACGACGGAGGCGCCGCGTTCGTCGCGATAGGTGGTCGGAAAGTCGCGCAGGATGCCGCGCCGGATCTCGTCGCCCTCGGCCTGGACGCGGATCGTCTCGGTGACGAGGAGATCGCCGTTCCTCTGGACGTCGACGTCGGAGACGAAGCGGAGGATGCGTTCCTCGGCCTTCGCCGTTGCGAGTGGCGCGAGCGCCAGCAGCAGACCGGCGACGAGCGATTGGATCAGGCGCGCGCGCATGCCGGCCTCAGAACGAGACCTTGGGCGGGATCTGCGCCGCGGCGCGGTCTTCGATCTCGTAGAACGCCTCCGGGCGGAAGCCGAACATGTTGGCGACGAGCACGCTCGGGAAGGTCTGGATCGCCGTGTTCAGGTCGCGCACGGTGCCGTTGTAGTAGCGGCGCGCCATCTGCATCTCGTCCTCGATCGTGGCGAGCTGGCCCTGCAACTCGCGGAAATTCGCGTCGGCCTTCAGCTCCGGATAGGCCTCGGAGATCGCGATCAGCCGGCCGAGCGCGCCGGAAAGGGCCTGGTCCGCCGCCGCCTGGCTCTTGACGTCGCCGGCGTTCATGCTGGCGGCGCGCTTCGCCGCGACGTCCTCGAAGATCGCCTTCTCATGCGCCGCGTAGCCCTTCACCGTCTCGACGAGGTTGGGGATCAGGTCGGCGCGGCGCTTCAATTGCACGTCGATGCCGCTCCAGCCCTCATGCGCGAGGTTCCGCTTGGCGACGAGGTTGTTGTAGAGGCTGACCGCATAGAGTGCGGCGGCCACGATCAGGGCCAGGACAATCCAGGTTGTCATTTCGTTTTCCTGTCAGGGGCGCCGTCGATGATGCATGAGCGGAATCGGGCCGGCCAGTCGAGCTGACCTTGCCTCGTCGCCGCGCGCTTGACAAATCTCCGGTTGTCCGGCGCCGGCGCGTTCAGTTCGTCGCTGTCCGCGTGACGCCGATATGGTCGAAGAGGCGCGACCGTTCATAGGTTTCGCGGGCGATCTTCTGGATGTTGGCGTTGCGGCGCACCGCTTCCCGGCCCGCGGCGATCACCAGTTCGACCTGCTTTTCCGTCAGCTTGAGCCGGGTGGGGACCGCGTTGAGGGCTTCGTACAGTCTCGGGTCGGCGTCGCGGAAGGTCAGATGCTCGGTGGTGACGCGCACGTCGCGGCAGTTCCAACCGGCCAGCGTGCCGCGATGGCGGAGCACCTGGGCCTGCGAGAGGCCGCAGCGATAGGTGATCAGCTCCTGCTGCCATTGAGCGAGCGCGAGATCGACGGCGTCGAAGCCGTTGCGCGTCGAGGCCGATATCGCCGTGTCGGCGACCGAGGCCAGGATGTGGCCGATATGCGGATTGGGTTTCGAGCCGCCCCATCCATATTGCCGCTCGACGCCCGCATTGGTGACGATGAAGAGGAAGTTGCGGATGCGGACCGCCTCCTGGAGCGAAAGCGGCGAATAGGGCGTCGATGCCCGCGCCCGCTCGAGCGTCAGGCCCGAGATGCCGAGATTGTCGGTCAGGCCGCCGTCGAGCAGGCGGACATATTTGAGCTTGTCGTTGAACTGGTAGGAATCGAGCGCCCGCGCATAGGCCTGCAGTCGGACGGAGGGGTCGCGCGAGTTCAGGGCCTTCTCCAGCCAGTCGGGCCGGCGGTAGTCGCAGTCGCCCTTCTGGGGCGTGAGCAGGATCACCGGCGAGAAGGCGACCGGGAATGCCGCCGAGGCGGCGACGGCGTCGGCGATCTTCACCTTGTCGAGGTCGCTGCAGAGCGCCGACATCGTGTCCTGGGTGAAGACGAACGGCGTGTTGTTGTAGATGTCGGAGGCCGTGATCCAGACGATCGGGCGGTCGGGCTTCTCGAAGGCGGCATAGGTGGAACCATCGAAGACATGCTCGTCGAGCCAGCGGCCGAAGCTGGACCGGTCGTTGGCGCCGCCGCTCAGCGTCGTGCGGATGACGTTGCCCGGCGACAACGAGGTTCGCATCGTCGCTTCCGCGTCCTTCACGAGGAAGCGGTCGCGGAAGTCGACGAAGCCGTCCTTGCCCTTGTAGCCGAGATAGGCGGCCATGATCGCCCCGCCCGACGTGCCGGCGACGGAGCGGACGTCGTCGACGAGGCTGCGCTGGCGCGGGTGTTCGTCGATGATCAGCGTGTCGAGCTCGGTCAGCGCGCCATAGGCGAAGGCCGCGGCCCGCGTGCCGCCGCCTGAGAAGGCGAGCGCCACGACGGTGGTGCCGTCGTCTCCGGGCTCGGGCAGCGAGGCCGGCGAAGCGCCGCCGCTCCATTGGCTTGTGTCGTTGATCGGCGTCGTGTCGCTCAGCGTGCAGCCGGCTGCCAGCGAGGCCGCCGTGAAAGCGAGGATTTTCAGCGCGCTCTTGAAGGCAATTCCCAAGTGTCCATCCCCTCCAGCCGGGATCTTGGAACGGACCATAGGAACAAGGGCTTAATTCAGCTTGAATCCGTTCGGCGTCAGTTCCTGCCGGCCCAGGGCACCAGCCGGCGCTCGAGCCAGCGCAACGACGCTTCCAGCGCGAAGGCGACGGCGGCGATCACCAGGATGCCCATCAGCACGACGTCGGTGACGAGGAACTGCGCTGCCGACTGGATCATGAAGCCGAGCCCGCGCGAGGCGGCGACCAGTTCGGCCGCGACCAGCGTCGACCAGCCGGCGCCGAGCGCGATGCGGATGCCGGTCAGGATCGAGGGCAGTGTGCTCGGCAGCACGACGTGTCGCAGCAATTGCCCCCGCGTGGCGCCCAGCGAACGGGCGGCGTTCACCCGGTCCGGATCGACACTCTTAACGCCCGCCGCCGTCGAGATGACGATCGGTGCCAGCATGGCGATTGCAATGATCAGGATCTTGGACGGCTCGCCGATGCCGAACCAGATGATCATGAGCGGCAGGTAGGCGAGCGGCGGGATCGGTCGCAGGAACTCGATGATCGGATCGAAGATGCCGCGTCCGATCCGGCTCGCGCCGATGGCGAAGCCGATCGGTACGGCGACGAGCGTCGCCCCGACGAGCGCGGCGAAGACGCGGCCGAGGCTGGCGCCGAGATGCTGCCAGAGCGTCGCGTCGACGAAGCCGTCGCGCGCCACCATCACGAAGGCGCGGCCGACCTCGACGGGCGAGGGCAGGAACAGCGCCGGCAGGAGCCGGAAATGCGCGGAGATCGCCCAGGCGGCGATCAGGCTCGCGATCGTCACGCCGGCCGTGATGGCGACGACGGGCGTCTTCCTCTCCCTGGCTGGCGTGGCGTCCGGGCGCTCCGTCGTCCGCGACGGCGCGAGTGTGGCGTCGGCGAGGTCGAGGCTCATGCGGCTTCCCTTTCGAAGATGCTGTCGAGCAGGTCCTCGCGCGCCGCGACGAATTCCGGGCTCGCCTTGATCGAACGCGCGCTCTCGCCGGCAAGCCGGCGGCGGCCGAAATCGACGTCGAGCCGGCGGATGACGCGGCCGGGGGCCGGCGCCATCACGACGATGCGGGTGGCGAGATAGAGCGCCTCCTCGACGCCATGCGTGATCAGCAGCGTGCCGGCGCCGCTGCGGTCCCATGCGTTCAAGAGCAGGTCCTGCATGCTTTCGCGCGTCATCGCATCGAGCGCGCCGAGCGGCTCGTCCATCAGCAGAAAGGCCGGGTTGGCGGCGAGCGCCCGCGCCAGCCCGACGCGCTGGCGCTGGCCGCCGGACAATTGCCAGATCGGCCGGTCGCCGAGGCCGGCGAGGCCGACGATCTCGAGCAGCCGTTCGGCCTCTGCGCCTCTTTCCGCGGGAGCGACGCCGGCGAGCCGCGCGGCGAAGCTGACGTTCTCGGCGGTGGAGAGCCAGGGAAAGAGCGCGTCGTTCTGGAAGACGACGGCGCGGTCGGCGCCCGGGCCTTCGACCTTGCGGCCGTCGACCGAGACGGAACCGGAGGCAGGCTTCAGGAAGCCGGCGGCGAGGTTCAGCAACGAGGTCTTGCCGCAACCGGATCGCCCGACCACCACGACGAATTCGCCCGAGCGTATGTCGAGCGAGAGATTGGTCAGCACCGGCGCGCCGCCGTCATAGCGGAGCGTGACGGTTTCGATGGCGAGATGCGGCATGGACAGACCTCCGGACCGGAAAATCGAAGGGCCCGTTCCGCGAGGGATCGCGGAACGGGCCTGGATCGCGGCGTGTGCCCCCGCCGCGACGCGATCAGTTGGAGGCGAGCGCCTCGGTCACGAACTTGGTCGTGACGGCGCCGCTATAGTCGGGCAGCACGGCCGGGATCTTGCCCTGCTCCTTGAGGAAGGCGGAGGCGTCGGCGATCGCCTTGGCGGTGCCGCCGCCGAGAAGTGCGGCCGAAGCCTGCTCGTCGAGGAGCGGGAAGTGGTAGCCCTTCAGGAGCGCCGGCACTTCCTCGATCTTGGCGCCGGTGAGGCGCGCGATCTTGGCGGCCTGATCCGACTTGGCGTCCCAGCTCTCCGGCTTGGCGCGGAAATCGGCATAGGCCTGGCCGGTCGTCTTGACGAAGGCCTTCACCACGTCGGGATGCTCCTTGGCGTAGTCGGTGCGGACGATCCAGGCATCGAAGGTCGGCGCGCCGAAGGTCGCGACCTTCGCGGAGTCGGTCAGGACCTTGCCGTTTTCCTTGATCTTGCCGAGCGCCGGATCCCAGACATAGGCCCCGTCGATGTCGCCGCGCTCCCAGGCGGCGGCGATCTCGGGCGGTCGCAAGTTGAGGATCTCGACCGTCTTCGGATCGATGTTCCAGTGCTTCAGCGCCGCGAGCAGGCTGTAATGCGTGGTCGAGACGAAGGGCACGGCGATCTTCTTGCCGGCAAGGTCCTTCGGCTCGGCGATGCCGGCGCCGTCGCGGACGACGAGGGCTTCGGATTCACCGATCAGGCCGACGACGAAGATGGTCTCGATCGGCAGTTCGCGGCTGGCCGCGGCGGCCAGCGGGCTGGAGCCGACATAGCCGATGTCGATGGCGCCGGAGGCGATCGCGGCGATCACGTCGGCGCCGGAATCGAACTTCTTCCAGTCGATCGTGGCGTGGCTCGCCTTCTCGTAGAGGCCGTCGGCCTGGGGCACCTTGGAGGGTTCGACGACGGTCTGGTAGCCGATCGTCAGCTTCGTTTCGTCGGCTCGGGCGGTGGCGCCGGCGGCAAGCGTCAGCCCGATGGCGGCGGCAGTGGCCACGAAGGTGCGGCGGGTCAGTCTGGACATGGATTTGATCCGGATTTTGCGCGTGCGATCCCGTTCGCTCGGAGGGAGGCGCGCAGGGAGAATGACAATGGATGGAGGATGCCGCGTCGGGGCGGCGTCGCCGTCAGCTGGGCGTCAACAGAGCCGTGGGGTCATGGACGTGCTCCCTATGGGGCTTAGCCGTTGTTGGCGCGGGGCAAGCCGATCCTGAAATCGCCGCGGCGGTCGATCATCCGACCGTGCTTCCAGCCTAGAAGAACCACTAAGACGATAAAGGAAGTCGTTTTTAAATTTGACCGAGGGGAAGGTCGTTCGTTGCGCGATTTTTCGAGCTGGCGATCGCGCGGCCCCGATGGGGAGAGGACTGCGTCGCCGTGGGGCCGGGCCAAGCGAGACGCGCAAAGGAAAAGGGAGGGCGCTTGCGCGTCCTCCCTCGATGGCTTCGCCAGTGGGGCGGGTCAGTTGGCCTTCGGCAGCGCATAGGCGACGATGTAGTCGCCGCGGTCCGGCGACTGCCGGGCGCCACCGGCCGAGATCACGACGAACTGGCGGCCGCTCTCCGGCGACACATAGGTCATCGGCGTCGCCTGGGCGCCGACCGGCAGGCGGGCCTTCCAGAGCTCCTCGCCGGTCTTGCTGTCGAGCGCGCGCAGGTAATAGTCCTGCGTGCCGGCATAGAAGACGAGGCCGCCGGCAGTCGTCGTCGGGCCGCCGAGCGATGGCATGCCGACCGGGAGCGGCATGCCGCTCTTCAGGCCGAGCGGGCCGGTGTCCTTCAACGTTCCGGCCGGAACTTGCCAGGCGATCTGGCGCGAGTTCAGGTCGATGCCGGTGATCGTGCCGTAGGGCGGCTGGTGGCAGGGCACGCCGATGATTGACATGAAGCCATTCTTGAGAGCGCCATAGGGCGTGCCCTTCTGCGTGCCGAGCCCGTCATGCGCGGCCGACGGGCCGTAGTTGTCGGCGACCTCGCGCGGCAGCAACTCGACGAACTGCGGCATGCGGATGTCGTTGACGACGAGCAGACCGTTCGCCTCGTCGATCGAGGCGCTGCCCCAGTTCATGCCGCCGTAATAGCCCGGGAAGATCAGCGAGCGCGTCGTGCCGGGCGGGGTGAACTCGCCCTCGTAACGCATCTTCTTGAAGGCGATGCGGCAGAAGAGCTGGTCGATCGGCGTGGCGCCCCACATCCGGGCCTCGGTGAAGGGCTCGGTGCCGATCGAGGGCATGCCGACCGAATAGGGCTGGGTCGGCGACAGGAAGTCCTCCTTCACGCCGCCGGTCTGCGGCACCGGCTTCTCCTGCACCTCGGCGATCGGCTTGCCGTCGCGGCGGTCGAGCATGAAGATCTGGCCGCGCTTGGTGACCTGGATCAGGGCCGGAATCGTGCCGCCCTTGCCATCCGGCACGTCGTAGAGCGCCGGCTGCGCGGGAACATCATAGTCCCAGATGTCGTGGTGCACGGTCTGGAACTTCCAGCGCTCGCGACCCGTCTCGATGTCGAGCGCCACGACCGAGGCGGAGTATTCCTCGGCTTCCTTGGAGCGATGCGCGCCGAAGAAGTCCGGCGTCGCGTTGCCGGTCGGCAGGTAGACGAGGCCGAGCGCCTCGTCATAGCTCGGCGTCGACCAGACATTCGGCGTGCCACGCGTATAGCTCTCGCCCTCCGGCGGCAGCTTGGTGATGGCGGGGTTGCCAAGGTCCCAGGCCCAGACCAACTCGCCGGTCCTGGCGTTGAAGGCGCGGACGGCGCCCGAGGGCTCGCCGGTCTCGACATTGTCCCAGACCCAGCCGCCGACCAGGATCAGGTCGCGCATGACGGTGGGCGCCGAGGTCTGGAAGTAGAAGCCCGGCTTGACCTCGCCCATGCCGTTCTTGAGGTCGACCGTGCCGTTGTTGCCGAAGCCGGTGCAGAGCTCGCCGGTCTTGGCGTCGATCTGGATCAGGCGGGCGTCGATCGTCGTCATGACGATGCGCGGGCCGCAATTGTCGGCGACCGGCGTTGGGGCAGGAGCGGCCGGCGTCTCGGCAGTGGTTGCCTCCGTCCCGGCCGGCGGCGTGCCGGCCTCCGGCGTGGCCGGGGTCGCCTCGGCGGCGGGCTCTGCCGCCGGGACGACGACCGGCGCGTAGTAGCTGACGCCGCGGCAACGCTGCCAGAGCGGCGACTTCGCCTCCGGGTCGAACTTCCAGCGCACGGCGCCGGTTTCGGCGTTCAGCGCATGCACGATGTTGTGCGGCGAGCAGGTGTAGACGGTGTCGCCCACCTGCAGCGGCGTATTCTGGTCCTCGGCGCCGGAGACGGCCGGATCGCCGGTCTGGAAGGTCCAGGCGACTTCCAGGTTCTTGACGTTGTCGCGGTTGATCTGGTCGATCGGCGCATAGCGCGTGCCATAGGGCGTGCGGCCATAGTGGCGCCAGTCGGTCGCGCCCTCGGCCGCGGCCGGGACGATGGGCTTGGCCGGGGTTTCGGCCACCTGGTTGCGGATGACGCCATGCGGCTGGAAGGCGTAGTAGATACCGGCGCCGAGCGCGATGAACAGGATCAGCGCCAGCAGGATGGCCGGCATCGAGGAGCGGCGCACGCCGTCCCGCGCCGGGAAGGCCGGCACCAGGATCAACGCGATGATGGCGAGGACGGCCGGCGCGACCAGGCGCGGCACCAGCGGCCAGAAGTCGAGCCCGACCTCCCAGACCGCCCAGGCGATGGTCGCCAGCAGGATGAGGACATAGAGCCAGACGCCGACCCGACGGCGCAGGATGTAGAGCAGGCCGACGATGACCAGGCCGATGCCGGCAATCGCGTAATACCAGGAGCCGCCGAGCAGGATCAGCTCGACGCCCTTCACCGCGAACAGCAGGCCGATGAGCGCGACGACGATTCCGAACAGGACGAGCAACCACCCGCCTATGCCCAGCGGAGTTCTCGGATTGGCCATTGTTCTACCTCGGTATGAGGCACCGGAATGGGGGGCGACCGGCGCCGATCTGCGATTGTGTCCGCTTGGGACCGACCACGCGTTCGCGCCGGGCGGCGCGACGACTCAACAGGAGTCTGACCGTAAGCTAGGCCTCGTGGTTTCGCAGTACAACCCGCCGGACGATCCTGGTTGCGGATGGACGGCGCGGGGACGGTCAGGCGGCCGCCCGGATCCCGCCCTTGCCGAGCTGCGCGGCGAGACGGAAGCCGTCGGCCCAGCGGCCGTGGCCGCTCTCGGCATTGACGTGGCCGGCATGGCCGAGATCGACGAGCTCCGAACCCCAGCGCCTGGCGAACAGCCGGCCCCGTTCGACCGAGACATAGGGATCGTTGCGGCTCAGAGCGAGGATCGTCGGGAAGGGGAGACGCGTCAGCGGCACCGGGCCGAAGCCGGCGATCGGATGATCCGCCGGAAGGCTCTCGATATCGGCGGGCGCGACCAGCAACGCGCCGGTGATCGGCGACCGCGGATAGCGACGCGCATAGTGCGCGACGAGGACCACGCCGAGGCTGTGGGCGATCAGCGTCGAGGGGCGGGTCTGCCGGACGGCGGCGTCGAGGCGCGCCAACCAAGATTCGAGGTTGGGTTCGTGCCAGTTATCCTGCTCGACGACGCGGGCATCCGCGTCGACGTCGAGCCAGCGGCGCTGCCAATGGCCGGCGCCGGATCCTTGCCAGCCGGGAATGATCAATCGGGACATGGTCGCTGCTCTGTCGCGGGGGGCGTACATGCAGCCAGAATAGATCAGCGTCGGTTTCGTCCGAAGGAACGAGGCTCCAAGCTTTTCGCCGGAGCCGGATTTTCGTTCCACGCATCCGTCGCGCGGCCGTGCCGCGATCCCGCGACGCGGAGGCGGCCCGTCCTCCGACAGGCCGCGTCCGGGATTCGTCAGGAGCCGCCGCGCAGGCGCTGCAGCAGCGCCATGTCCGGATAGGAATCGGCCGGCAGGCCGAGCTCGATCTGCATCGCCTTGACGGCGGCGCGGGTGCCGGCGCCGATCATGCCGTCCGCCTTGCCGACGTCATGGCCGCGCTTGGCGAGCAGCTTCTGCAGTTCGACGACGTCCTTGTAGGGGAGCTGCTTGCCGACCGTGCCGGGCCCGACCGGCGGCGCGCCCGCCAGCCGCGTTGCGTAGTAGGCGGCGGTGGTGGCGTAGATGAAGGACTGGTTCCACTCGAGATAGACGCGGAAATTCTGGTAGGCGAGGAAGGCGGGGCCGTTGCGCCCCATCGGCAGCAGCAGCGAGGCCTTCAGGTTCTGATCCGGAAGCTTCGAGCCCGGCGCGACGGTCACGCCCATCTTCTGCCAGGTCGAGACCGGATGCTGGATCTGCAGGTCGGCCTGCGACCAGTCGAGGTTCGCCGGCACGCGGACTTCGGTCAGCCAGGGCTGGTTCGCCTGCCAGCCTTCGTGCACCAGCAGGTTGGCGGCGGAGGCCAGCACGTCCGGCGTGCTCTTGATCAGGTCGCGGCGGCCATCGCCGTCATAGTCGACGGCGAAATCGCGGTAATGCGTGGCGAGGAACTGCACCTGGCCGAGCTCGCCGGCCCAGGGGCCCTTCATCTGCGCGGCGGTCAGGTCGCCGCGGTCGATGACGGTGAGCGCCGCCATCAGCTGGTCGTGGAAGAGCTGCGGGCGGCGGCAGTCATAGGCGAGCGTCGCCAGCGAGCGGAGCGTCGGCATGTCGCCGAGATTGGCGCCGAAATCCGTCTCCAGGCCCCAGAAGCCGACCAGTACCGCCGCCGGCACGCCGTAATCCTTCTGGATCCGGTCGAACAGCTTGGCGTTCTGCTTGATCAGCTGCTGGCCCTTCTGCATCCGGTACTTCGCGACCATGCGGTCGGAGAATTCCAGGAAGCTCTGCGAGAAGACGTTCTGGGCGCGATCCTTGGCGACGACGTCGGGCGCATAGGAGAGGCCGTCGAGGGCGGCGATCGCCTGCGGCGAATGCCCCTTCTGCGCGGCCTCCTGCTTGAAGCCTTCGAGCCAGGCCGGGAAGCCGGAGGCATCCTTGCAGGACGCAGCAAAGGCAGGGAGCGCCGTGACGGTGAGCGCGAGGACGGTTGCGAGCTGCAAGCCAGCTTTTCGCATGGAAGCCTCCAGGGGGAGTGGCCGATGCGGCCCGTGTTGTAACAATGCGGCCGATGGGACGGCGCGGAATCGATTGCGGCGACTATGCCCGGCTCAATCCGTCGATTCCATGACGAAATGCGGCTTTCCGCTCAGCGTGCCGCCGGCTCGAACCGCTGGACCAGCCGCTTCGGCGCCGTCTGCCGCCAGGATTTTTCGACGAGCGGCGCCAGCCTGTCGGCGTCGGTGGCCGGAAGCCGCACCAGCACATAGGCGTAGCCGCGGAAATGGTCGTTGGTGAAGAACACCTCCGGCTCGACGGCGATCAGCATGTCGCGGTCGTCGCGATCCATCTTCAGCGCGAAGGTGACGCCGTCTTCCTGCAACCGGCCGAAGAAGGTCTTGCCGAGATAGAAGGAGGGCGTTCCGTGCGTGATCCCCTCGCGCACCTCGGGGAGCGCGAGGAAGATCGACTTCAGGGTCGGCCAGTCCACCGGCATGGATCGCTCCGTCTCGGCCCGTCTGAGACAGTCTCGGTCAGGCCGGAGCCGTCGTCCAGTCCCGGCTCAGGCCAATATACCGATGCGGAACCTGCTTCTCGCCGCGCCCCGGGGAGACCTTGCACAACACCGTTCTCAACATGCTGAGGAGCCCTGAAAGGGCGTCTCGAAGCACGCGGAATGGCCATGCAATCGATGAGCTGCCCCCAATCCGTGCGTCCTTCGAGACGGCTTGCTTCGCAAGCCTCCTCAGGATGTTGCTGACAGAGCGCTGCATGAAGGCCGTTTGAAGCGGCGCTAAGGTCCCCTCAGGGAGAGGGGATCTAAGCCGCCTTCTCGCGCTGGTAGTCCTTGATCTCGCTGGCGACGATCTCGGGCGAGCGCTCGAGGTCGTAGCGCAGCTCGAAGGCGGACGGCGCCATGAACACGGGGGCGCCGTCGAGATCGGACGCCATCGACGAGCGGTGGCGGTCGACGAAGGTCTCGAGCGCGACCTTGTCGGTCGAGGTCACCCAGCGGCAGACCTGGAAGCGCGAATGCTCGAAGTCGATCGGCAGGCCGTATTCGACCTGCATGCGCTCCTTCAGCACGTCGAGCTGCAGCGCGCCGACGACGCCGATGATCGCCGGCGAGCCGTCATGCGGCACGAAGACCTGCACGACGCCTTCCTCGGCCATCTGCTGCAAGGCTTCCTTCAGCTTCTTCGCCTTCATCGGATCCTGCAGGCGGATGCGGCGCATGATTTCCGGGGCGAAGCTCGGCACGCCGTGGAAGACGAGGTTCTCGCCCTCGGTCAGCGTGTCGCCGATGCGGAGCGTGCCGTGGTTCGGGATGCCGACCACGTCGCCGGCATAGGCCTCGTCGGCGATCAGGCGATCCTGGGCAAAGAAGAACTGCGGGCTCGACAGCGGGATCGGCTTGCCGGTGCGGACCAGCTTGGCCTTCATGCCGCGCTGCAGTTTGCCCGAGCAGACGCGCAGGAAGGCGATGCGGTCGCGGTGGTTCGGGTCCATGTTCGCCTGGATCTTGAAGACGAAACCGGACATTTTCGGCTCGGTCGGCTCGACCATGCGGCTCTCGGCCTGCTGCGGCCGCGGCGACGGGGCGAAGGCGGCCATGGCGTCGATCAGGTCGTGCACGCCGAAATTGCGCAGCGCCGAGCCGAAATAGACCGGCGTCAGGTGGCCCTGGCGGAAGCTGTCCATGTCGAAGCCGTTGCCGGCGCCTTCGACCAGCTCCAGCTCGTCGCGGAAATCGGCGACGGCGCTTGCGGTCGTCAGGGCGTCGATCTTCGGATCCCGGGGGCCGGTGACGGGGATGACCGAGTTGTCGGTGTCGATGCGGCGGATGGTGCGCGCGACGATGTCGTAGGTGCCGGCGAACTCGCGGCCTCGGCCGATCGGCCAGGTCATCGGCACGGTGTCGAGGGCCAGCGTCTTCTCGATCTCGTCGAGCAGGTCGAACGGATCGCGCGTCTCGCGGTCGAGCTTGTTGATGAAGGTGACGATCGGGATGTCGCGCAGGCGGCAGACCTCGAACAGCTTTCGCGTGCGATCCTCGATGCCCTTGGCGGCGTCGATCACCATGACGGCCGAATCGACCGCGGTCAGCGTGCGGTAGGTGTCTTCCGAGAAGTCCTCGTGGCCCGGCGTGTCGAGCAGGTTGAAGATGGTGTCGCCATATTCGAACGTCATCACCGAGGTGACGACGGAGATGCCGCGCTCGCGCTCGATGCCCATCCAGTCGGATCGCGTCTGGCGGCGGTCGCGCTTGCCCTTGACCTCGCCGGCGAGCTGGATCGCGCCGCCCATCAGCAGCAGCTTCTCGGTCAGCGTCGTCTTGCCCGCGTCGGGGTGCGAGATGATGGCGAAGGTCCGCCGGCGGTCGACGGGTCCGGTAAGGGCGTCCATGAGCAGTCTTTTCACAAATTTCGGAGCGGCCGCATCGATAGACGAGACGGCGCGGAAAGGCCAGCCCCGAGCGCCCCGGAGCGTTTGCTGGCGGGCTAGCGGCGCTTCTGCACCAGGGCGGAGACGGCGACGCCGAGCCAGCCGATCATCATCGTCGTGCCGCCGATCGGCGCGATGAAGGAGAGGGCGGGATTGCCGGTCAGCGTGTGGAAGGCGAGCGCGCCGGCGAAGCCGACGAGGCCGAGCGCGATCGCCCAGGCCGAGATCGTCATAAGGATGGCCGTCGCCGGCACGAAGAAGCCGAGCGCCAGCAAAGCGGGGGCCTGCGCCATCGCCATGTTGCCGGCGGTGCCGAGCCGCTCGCCGCCCGGCACATGGGCGCCGGCGGCGGCCATCGCCACGCCGAGCATGCCGGCAAGTCCCGCGACGACGAGGAGGGCGCGCTGACCGTTCATCGAGTTCTTCTCCTGTCGGGGGCCGGGTCGGCCGGCGCATTGAGCCACGATGCCGCCGCTTCATGCCGCGTGCGGATCGAAGGATCCACTCGCATGGCGAGGCGGGCAGCCGTCTGGATAGTCTGTTTCGGGCCGGACTGGCCTCGTGGCAAATGCGCCCATCCCGCCGGAAGACGTGCCGCGCGGCCCGTCGTTCCCGCCATTGTCACGCCCTTGCCGGCTGCTATGCTAGCGCTAGCATGGCGGTCTGGCCACAGGGGGCCGGCGCTTCAACGACATGGCCGGGAGGAAATCATGATCATCGTCACGGGGGGAAGCGGGCTCGCGGGCCGCGCGGTGGTGAAGGATCTCGTCGAACATGGCTACGAGGTCGCCTCGATCGACATGGCGCCGCCGCCGGCCGGCCAGGGCGTGCCGTTCAGCAAGGTCGACCTGACCGATCACGGCCAGGCGCTGGCCGCTTTCTCCAGCGTCGACGACCGCATCCGCAAGGTCACCGGCATCGTCCATCTCGCCGCCATTCCCGCGCCGGGGCTCGCGCCGAACCACGTGATCTTCGAAACCAACATGGTCTCGACCTACAACGTGTTCGAGGCGGCGAGGGTGCTCGGCATCCGCAACGTCGTCTGGGCATCCAGCGAGACCGTCCTCGGCTTGCCGTTCGACACGCCGCCGCCCTACGTCCCGGTCGACGAGGAATATCGCGGCCGTCCTGAGACGGCCTATTCGCTGTCAAAATTCCTCGGCGAGGAGATGGCGAAGGAGTTCTGCCGCTGGGATCCGGAGATGAAGATCTTCGGCCTGCGCTTCTCCAACGTGATCGCGCCGGAGCGCTATGGCGAGTTCCCGGCCTTCGATGCCGACATCAACGCCCGCAAGTGGAACCTCTGGGCCTATATCGACGTGCGGGACGCGGCGCAGTCGTGCCGCCTCGCGCTCGAATCGCCGCTGAAGGGCGCCGAGGTGTTCGTCATCGCCAACGAGGACGGCGTGATGAGCCGCTCGAACGACTCGCTGCTCGACGAGGCGTTTCCGGGCATCGCGCGCAAGCATCCGCTTGCGCCGCACGAGACGCTGCTGTCGATCGAGAAGGCGAAGCGCGTGCTCGGCTACAAGCCGCAGTTCGGCTGGCGCTGAAGCGCGTCAGCCGCCGGCCTTGAAAAGCGGCAGCGCGTCGAGCTTGGCGCGGCTTTCGATGGCCAGGATCCGGCGCTTGGTGGCGATGCCGCCTGTGCCGGAGAAACCGCCCATCTTGCCGCCCGCCGCCAGCACGCGGTGGCAGGGGATGAGGATGGGATAGGGGTTCTCGCCGAGCGCGCGGCCAACGGCGCGCGCCGCGCCCGGCTCGCCGATCGCCGCCGCCACCTCGCCATAGGTCAGCGTCTCGCCGGGCGGGATGGCGCGCGTTACGTCATAGACGCGCTGGTTGAACGGCGGGATGTGGTCGGGATCGAGCGGGATGCTGGTCAGGTCGTCGTCGGCGCCTTCGAGCAGGGCGATGATGGCCGCGATCGCCGTCGTGACGAAGGCCGGCGGCTCGATGTCGCGCGCTTCCGGAAAGCGGCGCGCCAGCTCCGAACGCGTCGCCTCGGCGTTGTCGCCCGGAAACTGCAGCCCGGTGATACCGCGCGCGCTCCAGCTGATGCCGCAGCGGCCGATCGGCGTGTCGAACAGGGCGAGGCCTTGTGTGCTCATGCCCGAATGTTAGCACAAAACGGGAACGTCGCCAGCGGCTCCGCCGGGCTCATGTGCCCTCGTCGGGAATGGCCAGGATCTGGCCGCAGGCCTTGCAGTGCACGGCGTCCTGGTCGTGCCATTGCAGCGCGCAGCGCGGGCAGGGGTGGTAGACCTTGCTGGGGCGGACGATGGCCTGGGCGAGGCGGACGAACAGCGAGATGCCGCAGATCATCGTCACGATCGACGTCAGTTTGCCCCAGGGGCCGGCCAGCGTGATGTCGCCGAAGCCGGTCGTCGTCACCGTCGCCACGGTGAAGTAGAGGGCGTCGATGTAGCCGTCGATGCCGGGATTGTGGCGGAAGAAGAAGGTGTAGATGAAGCCGGTGGCGACGAGCAGGAAGGTGACGAGGTTGAGCACGGCGCCGAGCGGCTGCTCCCAGCGCGCGAAGCGGTTGGAGCGGATCGGCCGCCAGAGCTGCCCGCTGCGCGACAGCGACCAGAGCCTGAGGATGCGCAGGAAGCCGAGATTGGCCAGCGAATGGGGAAAGAGCAGCGTCGCCAGGATGAAGATGTCGACGATGACGGTCGGCTGTTTCAGCCAGGCCAGGATCCTCGGCTCCGACAGCGCGCGGGCGACGATGTCGGCCGCCAGGATGATGGCGACGGCATAGTCCAGCCAGAGAAAGGCGGCCGCGTCGCGCAGCACCGGCGTCGCGACGAAGAAGGCGATGATGGCGAGGTCGACGACGATGACGCAGGCCTGGAAGATCCGGGCCGGCCGCGCCCGGCTGTGATACAGGAAGTGGAGCCGCCGTCGCAGTCGCGAAAGGCGGTTGTCGGCTGGGTTCTTCGATTCCGCAGTCATCAGGGCCCGTTTGGTCTGAACCGCGACGCCATAGCACGCTTCGGGCGCAGGACCTACCGGAACGGGATGTGCCCGGCCGGCCGGCTTCAAGGCGCGCCGTCGAATGGGCATCCCAAGGAGACGGCCCCGCGAAACCGACGTCGGTCCGAACCTGTCGGCTCATGACAGGCCCGGGGCCGCGTCGGCCGTGGCCACGCCCTTGCCGCGACGGTCTTACCCACCGCGCCAAATCACTGTATGCGGACGCCATGACCAGGATCCGAATGTCCCGCCCGGGCGAGGGCGACCGCATCATCGAAATCTGGCGAGGCGCCGTCGACGCCACGCACGATTTTCTGACGCCTGAGGATCGCATCGCCATCGACGCGTTGGTGTGCGGCTTCCTTCCCCAGGCCCCGCTCTGGCTGGCGGTCGACGCCGATGACGATCCGCTCGGCTTCATGCTGATCGACGGCGGCCATATGGAGGCGCTTTTCGTCGATCCCGCGCAGCGCGGAACCGGCGTCGGGGCAGCGCTCGTGCGCCACGGCCTCGCGCTTCATCCGGGAATGACGACCGACGTCAACGAGCAGAACGATCAGGCCGTTCGCTTCTATGAACGAATGGGATTCCGCCGCACCGGCCGCTCGCCGATCGACGGACAGGGCCGGCCGTATCCGCTGATCCATCTGGAACATTCGAGCTGACCGGACGCCCCCCGGGCCTCGGTCTCGGCGACCCTTCGGTGTCGAACTCGAGGAAGGCATCGCCTAGTGCGCCGCCAGCGTCGGGTCCGATTGCTTCAGCTTGGTGATGCCTTCCGAATAGATGTCGCGGACGCGGCTGATGTGGTCGCGGATCGTCTGCGTCGCGCTCGCCAGGTCCTCGCGGGCGATGGCGTCGACGATCGCCTGGTGCTCGGATTTGGAGACGTCGAACAAGGTCTCGTTCGGGGACGAGAAATTGGCGCGCAGCGCCTGGATGCGCGGGTCGATCGCGCCATAGACTTCTTCGAGCAGGGCATTGCCGCAGGCGATGAAGAACGCCTTGTGAAAATCCTGATCGAGGCGGTGATAGGTCTCGAACCGATACTGGTCGCGCATCTCCTCCATCTGGCCGAGCGTCCGGGTCACGGCCTTGAGGAGCTTCTTGGCGCCGCGCTCCATCGAGAGCCGCAGCGCGTAGGATTCGAGCTCGATGCGCAGTTCGCAGAGCTCGCGTACCTGCTCGATGGTGGGATAGGGGACGAAGCAGCCCTTCTGCGGGCGGATCTCGACGAGGCCGAGCGACTGCAGCTGGAAGAACGCCTCGCGGATCGGCGTCTTGCTGGTGCCGAAGGTCTCGGCGACGGCCTTCTCGCTCAACATCGTGCCATAGGCGATCTCGCCATGGGTGATGCTCTCGAGCAGGCGCTCGAAGGCCATCGCGGTCAGGGATTTCGGACGGTCAAGCTGTGCGGTCATGAAACGGCTGCTCCCCTCCTGGGCGGCGGCTCGGGTCCGAGCCAAGCCGGGCGATCGGCGGATCGGTCATTTTCCAACGAACCGTCCATGGCATGGCACAAGCCCGCGCGTCCCGGAAGCCCGGTGGCACCGCGCCGGGCGCCCGAGTGCCGCTTATCCTCAATCGCATCGTCGTCCCGTCATGACCATGTATCGCTGTCCGCGCGCCGCGCTGGCCGGATCGACCATTCTTGCAGGCGCGCCACCACGATCGCCGTGGCGACTGACGCCACGACGATTGTGCGACCATCATCGGTGCGTGCCCTTTCCTCCTAGTGAGGGATTGCCACACCGTCAATTTTAAAATATCTGAGATATCACTATTCGGGCGAGTGACCGTCAATCCGACCTGCACGATGCGCCGCTACCGGGCGGCGGAAAACCTCGCCACACGCTTCGAGGACGCCTGCGAGGGCCGGTCCTTCCTCTGAAATTGGGCGGGCTCCCCTCCCGAAGGAATGCATGAAATGGGCAAGGCCGAGGCCGAGCTGGATGAAGCCATCCTCATCCGCGACATCGATCGCGGATCACACTACATCCGCGACTGGTCGGGCGAGGCCGACGGCAACCCGTCCTTCATCGCGCGGCCGCGGACCGTCGACGAGGTCGTCGCGCTGGTCCGTCATTGCGCGGCGAACGGCATCGCGATGGTCCCGCAAGGGGGCCATACCGGTCTCGTCGAGGGCGCTGCGGCGCGCACCGACGGGCCGCACGCCATCGTCAGCCTGGAGCGGATGAACGCCATCCGCGAGATCGATCCGCTGAACTTCAGCGTCGTCGTCGAGGCCGGCTGCGTGCTGGAAGCGCTGCACGAGGCCGTCGCGGCGGAGGATCTCCTGTTCCCGCTGTCGCTCGGCGCCAAGGGCAGCTGCCAGATCGGCGGCAATGTCGCGACCAATGCCGGCGGCATCAACGTGCTGCGCTACGGCATGATGCGCGACCTCGTGCTCGGGCTCGAGGTGGTGCTGCCGGACGGCCGCGTCTGGAACGGGCTGAAGAAGCTGCGCAAGGACAATACCGGCTACGACCTGAAGCAGCTGTTTATCGGCTCGGAAGGCACGCTCGGCATCGTCACGGCGGCAACGCTGAAGCTCTTCCCCAAGCCGAGCCGTGTCGAGACGCTGTTCCTGGCGGTCGAATCCGCAGAGGCCGCGATCCGCCTGTTCGCCGCAGCGCGGCGCGAGCTCGCCGATCTCCTGTCCGCCTTCGAGCTGATCTCGGACAAGAGCGTCGCCATGGCGATGACCATGCCCGACATCGTCAACCCGCTCGACACGGCGGCGCCGCACTACGTGCTGCTCGAGGCGGCGTCGAGCGGGCCGCTCGATCTCGAGGCGCTGGTCGGCGGCTTCGTCGAGACCGCCTTCGAGGCGGAGATAATCCTCGACGGCGTGCGTGCCTCCAGCGCCACCCAGGCGCAGAAGATCTGGGCGATCCGCGAGGCGGTGGTCGAGGCGCAGGTCCGCCATGGCAGTCATCTGCGCAGCGATGTCTCGGTGCCGATCTCGGCGGTCGCGGCCTTCATCGAAGCGGTCGAGGCGGAACTCGCGGTCACGGCGGCGGGCGGCATCGTGCTGACCTACGGCCATATCGGCGACGGCAATCTGCATTTCGTCGTGGTGCCGCCCGACGATCTCCAGGGCGACGCGCGCCAGGAGATGATCAAGGCGAGCGAGGCGGCGCTGTTCGCGGTGGTCGACCGTTTCGACGGCTCGATCAGCGCCGAGCATGGCATCGGCCGCCGCAAGCACCACGCCTTCGCCGCGCGGATTTCGGCAACGCAGCTCGATCTGCTTCGTACCCTCAAGACGGGCTTCGACCCGGCCAACCTGATGAACCCCGGCGCGATCTTCGATTGATCGCGACCCATCCGACAAAGCGGCCCGGCGTGGCCGCCATCGAAGGGAGACAGGAATGAAGCGGATCGGTTTCAAGATGCGCATGAAGCCCGGCTGTGGCGCCGAGTACAAGAAGCGCCATGACGAGATCTGGCCGGAGCTGCGCGAGCTTCTCGCCGTGCACGGCGCGCGCGACTACTCGATCTTCCTCGACGAGGAGACGAACATCCTGTTCGCGATCAATCACATCGCGGAAGGCGCCCGCGCCGACGAGCTGAACGCCCAGCCGCTGATGCAGAAGTGGTTCGCCCATATGGGCGACATCATGGACACGAACCCCGACGGCACGCCGGTGATGATCCCGCTCGAGGAAGTCTTCCATATGGATTGAGGCCGGACGGCGCATCGCCAGGGGAGCGCCTGCGATGCGTCCCGGATCTCGATTGCGTGACCGGGCCTCGGCCCGGTCACGTGCTTTCGCGCTGGATCACCTTGAACGGCATGATCATCGTCTCGCGCGGGATAGCCCAGTCGTCGCGCCGGGCGGCGATGGCGCGCAGCAGCAGCTTGCCCGCCGCGCGTCCGATCTCCTGCGCATCGACGGAGACGGTCGTGATCCGGGGATGGGCGCAGCGCGCCACCTCGAAATCGCCGAAGCCGGCGATCGCGATGCGGCCCGGAACGGCCCAGCCACGGCGATGGCATTCCATCAGCGCGCCGAAGGCGGAGAGGTCGGAGACGCAGATCGCGGCGTCCACTTCCGGCCATTGCGTGACCAGCTGGACGATCGCTTCCGCGCCCTGCGACATCGAGATGGGCGGGCTGCCGAAGGAGATCACGCGCGGCTGTTGCAGGCCGAGCTCGGCGATCGCCTGCGCATAGCCGAGCTTGCGGTCGGCGCCGCGCGTGTCGCGGTTGCTGGTGCCGCCGATGAAGCCGATGTTGCGATAGCCGCGCGCATGCAGGTCGTGCACCAGCGCGTGGATCGCCGCCGCGTTCGAGAAGCCGACGACGTGCTCGATCGGATTGGCGGGCAGGTCCCAGGTCTCGATCACCGGAATGCCGACGGCCTCGAGCAGGCGGCGCGCGCGCGGGCTGTGCGAGCCGCCGGTGACGATGATCCCCTCCGGCCGGCGCGTCAGCATCGATTCGAGCAGCGTCTCTTCCTTTTCGACGAGATAGTCGGTGTGGCCGAGCAGCAATTGCAGGTCGCTGCCCTCGAGCGCCTCGGTGATGCCGCGCACCGTGTCGGAGAAATTCGAGTTGTTGACCGAGGGGATGAGGGTGGCCACGAAGCCCGAGCGCTTGGAGGAGAGCGCGCCGGCCGACTGGTCGAGCACATAGCCGAGCTCATCGATCGCCTGCAGGATCCGCTGCCGCGTCTCCTCGGAGATCGGGCTGCCCTTCTTCAGGGCCCGCGACACGGTCATGGTGGAAACGCCGGCGCGCTCCGCCACGTCAGCCATGGTCGGCTGGCTTCTTGAAATCGGGCTCTTGTCCGGACGTCCGGGGGGGACGGTCGCCATTCTCTCTACCTGTTGCCTGGACGCGCGGCGCGCGTCTCCGGTGGAAGTGAAAAGAGGCCAGTCGTCATCATGCGAGTTCGGGCCGGAGCGGCGTCGCTAGAGCATTCTCGAGCGAAGTGGATACCGGTTCGCGTGAAGAAAATGCGATCAAACAAGGGGTTAGAGCGTTTCATCGTTTCCATGAAATGATGAGACGCTCTAGCGCAGCCGGGCCCGGAGTGCCAGAGCCGCGGGGCGGCCCGGTGAAGGATGGCGGCCGAGTGGCCGCCATCGATCCGATGTTCAGAGGCTCAGTTGACGCCCCAGATCTTCTTGTAGGCGTCGCGATAGCCGTTGTCGGGGTCGAAGATGTTCTTCGGGCCGCCGTCAAAGGCGATGTTATCAGGCGTCACCAGGTGGACGCCCGGCACGTAGCCCGACCACTTCTCGCCGGCGAAGGCGCGGTTCAGCTCGTCGATCAGCTGCCAGCCCTGCATGGCGAGCGGCTCGGGAACGGTCGCGGCCTGATGGTCCTTGGCGCGGATGCGCTGGAAGGCCGATTCCGAGCCGTCGCCGGCCGAGATGTTCTGCGGGTCGCCGTCACCGGCGATGCCGGCCGCCTGCAGCGCCGGCGGCATGAAGTCGTAGTAGAGATCGTTGATCGCCAGCGAATGGGTCCACTTGGCGCCGTTCTGCTGCAAGAGCGTCGTCGTCAGCTGCGGGATGCGGGTGGAAACGTCGGCGAGCGGCGTGTCCTGGAACGACACGACCGTGCAGCCGGCGCACTTCTTGATCCATTCCTCCATCGCGCGGCCCTTGGCGATGGCGATGGCATAGGTCGAATCCGCGAAGACGACCACGCCGGCCTTGCCGTCGGAATCGGCGACCGCCTTCATCGCCGCGACCTTGGCGACTTCCATCGCGTCGGTGGTGACGTTGGCGAAGATCGGCGTGCCTTCGAGCGGGCCGGGGACGGGGCCGGAATGCCAGCCGACCATGAGGATGCCTTCCTTGGCGGCGCCCTCGAGGCCGGCCTTCTGCTCGACCGCGTCGCTGCCGCCGACAATGATGGCGTCCGGCTTCAGCGCGATCGCCTGGCTGAGCGCGGCCGACTGGCCGGAGACGGTGCCCTGGCCGTCGATCTCGCGATAGGTCCAGCCGATCGCCTCGGCCGCTTCCTTGGCGCCCTGCGCGACGCCGAGAATGCCGCCATTGCGCATGTCGCCGGCGACATAGACGATGGTCTTCTTGCCGGCCGCCTTCGGGCCGGTGGTCGGGCCGTCCCATTTGTCGGCCCGGTTCGATGCCTTGGCGACGATCGCCTTGGCCTCGTCGACAAAGGCGTCGGCCTGGGCGATGGCCGGCATGGCCATCAGCGTGACGGCGCTGGCGGCCGCCAGCAGCAGATTGCGTGACTTCATGGTCGTCCCTCCGTGTTGCGGCAGGTCTCTCAGGGGCCCGCCTTCTTGAATGTCTTGTTGCTGGCGCCGCGGCGGCGCTGTGCGTAGCCGGCGATGCCGATCGCGATCAGCAGGGTGACGCCGTTGAACATCGGCTCGACCCAGAACGAGCCGCCGAACTGCTGGATGCCGGCGATACCGACGGCGAGGATGGCGACGCCGGCGAGCGTGCCCCAGACATTGACGCGGCCGGGCTTGATCGTCGTCGAGCCGAGGAAGGCGCCGACGAGGGCGGGGAGCAGATATTCGAGGCCGACGCTGGCCTGGCCGATGCGGAGCTTCGAGGCGAGCAGCACGCCGGCGACGGCGGTGAGCGCGCCAGAGGCGATGAAGGCGCCCATGGTGTAGCGCTGCACGGGAATGCCGTTCAGCGCCGCCGCCTTCGGGTTGGCGCCGATCGCGTAGAGATAGCGGCCGACCGGCAGGTGCTCGAGGATCAGCCACATGACGATGGCGAGCGCGATCACGTAGTAGCCGGTGATCGGCAGGCCGAAGACCATCGTCCCGTTCAGCGCCAGGAAGCCCTGCGGCAGCTGCGCCACCACCTGGCGGCCGCCCGTGTGCCAGAGCGCGATGGCGTAGAGCACGGTGCCGGTGCCGAGCGTCGCGATGAAACTGTCGATGCGCGCCACCTCGACCAGCAGGCCGTTCAGCAGGCCGACGCCGGCGCCGAGGATGATGACGATCAGAACGGCGAGCGGCCACGGGATGCCGAGGATGGTCTGCAGGCTGATCGCCAGGATGTGCCAGAGCACGATGCCGTAGCCGACCGTCAGGTCGATCTTGCCGGCCGCCATCGGGATCATCGCGGCGAGCGAGAGCAGCGCGATGATCGCCTTGTCGGAGATGATCGAGCGCAGGTTCAGCATGGTCGGGAAGGTCTGCGGCAGCGCGACCGAGAAGATGATGATCAGGAGCACCATCAGGATCGGCAGGCCGTAGACGGGAATGCGGCGGCGGATGCGTTCGCCGAGCGAGGCGTTCTTCAGCTCGCCGCGGGTCGGCTCGAGCGCGTCGGAACGGACGGAGTTCATGGACATGGGCGCTGTTCCTAGGCTGCTTCCGACGCGGAGGCCGCGGTGATCACGGATTCGGTGGTGAGGGCGGATCCCGAGAGTTCGGTGAGGATCCGGCCGCGGTTGAAGACGAGCGCCCGGTGGCAGATATGGGCGATCTCCTCGAAGTCGGTGGAGACGACGAGCACGGCGAGGCCGTGTTCGAGCGCCTGGGCGATCAGGCGGTAGATCTCCGCCTTGGCGCCGACGTCGACGCCGGCGGTCGGGTCCTCGGCGATCAGCAGGCGGCGATTGGTGGCGAGCCAGCGGCCGACCACGACCTTCTGCTGGTTGCCGCCGGAAAGGCCTTCGATCGGCAGGTCGGGATCGTTCGGCCGGAGGCCGACCGAGGCGCCGAGTTCCTCGGCCATGCGGGCCTCGGCGCGTGGCGACAGATAGGAGAGCAGGCCGCGCCCGATCGCGGCGGGATTGAGGAAGGCGTTCTCGCGGACGCTGAGCGAGAAGGCGACGGATTCCTCGGTGCGGTCGCGCGCCATCAGCCCGATGCCGGAACGGAGCGCTGAGCGCGGGTTCGAAAGATCGGGCGCCGCGCCGTCGATGAGGACGCTGCCGCGATGGGGCAGGGCGCCGAACAGGGCGCGGCCGATCTCCTCCTGGCCGGCGCCGCGCAGGCCGACGAGCCCGAGCAGTTCGCCCTGGCGGATGTTGAAGGTGACGGGGCCGGCCGACGACGTCTCCAGCCCCTTGACCGCGACGCGCATCTTGCCGGAGCCGAGTTCGGCCTTCTTGAACAGTTCGAGCGTCGTCGAGCCGACGATCAGGCTGACCAGTTCGTCGGGCGTGGTCTCGGAGACGGGCTTCTCGCCGACCTTGTTGCCGTCGCGCATGACGACGACGCGGTCGGCGATGCGGAAGATCTCGTCGAGCCGGTGCGAGACATAGATCATGCCGACGCCGCGGGCGCGTAGCCGGCGGATCGCCTCGAACAGGCGCTCGACCTCGTCGGCGGGAAGGCTCGCCGTCGGCTCGTCCAGCACGAGGAAATCGCAATCGACGACGAGTGCGCGGGCGATCGCGACCAGTGATTTCTCCGTGCGACTCAGGCTGTGCACGCGCGTCGTCGGGTCGATGTCGCAGCCGACCAACTCCAGCGCCGTCGCGGCGCGCTGCTCGGTCGAGCGCCAGTCGATCAGGCCGCGTCCGGAGAAGCCCTGCGCAAGGCCCATGTTCTCGGCGACCGTCATCCATTCGACAAGGCCGAGATCCTGATGGATGAAGGCGACCTTCTGGCGCTCGCCGCGCGCCTGCGCCCGGTGGCGATAGGGCTCGCCGCCGATGGTGACGTGGCCGCTGTCGGCGCGGAAAATGCCGCCGAGGATCTTGATCAGCGTCGACTTGCCGGCGCCGTTCTCGCCGAGCAGCGCCACGACCTCGCCGCGCGCCACCTCGAAGCTCACGCCCTTCAGCGCCCGCGTGCCGCCGAAAGCCTTGGCGACATCGTCGAAGCGCAGGGTTCCCCCGTCTGCCATTTTCATCCTCCCGGATGCGGACGGCACCGCGTTTCGTTCCCGATCCGGCTCTTTGTCCGGTTGATATTGTTATCGATAACAGATGACGTTAAGTCAAGCCGGGATGGCGTCGCGGCAAGTGGGCCGGCAAGTGGGGCCGCCTCTGGGGGCGCATGAGGAGCGGTGTGGGAGCCGGCGCGGCGAGGCCGCGCCGGCCCTGGCGTCAGAGGCTGGCGGTGATGCCGCCGTCGACATAGAGGATGTGGCCGTTGACGAAGCTCGACGCATCGGAGGCGAGGAAGATCGCGGCGCCCGCCAGTTCCTGGACGTCGCCCCAGCGGCCGGCCGGCGTGCGGTTGGCGAGCCAGGCCGAAAACGTCTCGTCGGCGACCAGCGCGGCGTTCAGCTCGGTCCTGAAATAGCCGGGACCGATGCCGTTGACCTGGATGCCGTAGCGGGCCCAGTCGGTCGCCATGCCCTTGGTCAGCATCTTCACCGCGCCCTTGGTCGCCGTGTAGGGGGCGATGCCGGGCCGCGCCATCTCGCTCTGCACGGAGCCGACATTGATGATCTTGCCGCGCCCGCGCGGGATCATCCGCCGGCCGACCGCCTGGCCGACCAGATAGACGCTGTCGATGTTGGTTGCGGTGATCTTGCGCCAGGCCTCGAGCGGGAAATCCTGCAGCGGCGTGCGGTGCTGCATGCCGGCATTGTTGACGAGGATGTCGATCGGTCCGATCTCGGCTTCGATCTTCTCGACGCCAGCGGTCACCGCATCGGGGTCGGTCACGTCGAAGGCGGCGGTGTGGACGTCGTAGCCCTTGGCGGCGAGGGTCGCGCGCGCCTCCTCGAGCCGGGCCTCGTCGCGGGCGTTGAGCACGATGCGGGCGCCGGCCGAGGCGAGCGCGTCCGCGATCGCGTAGCCGATGCCCTTGCTGGCGCCGGTGACGAGGGCCAGTCGCCCGCTGAGATCGAACAGGTTCACGCGCTCACTCCCTGAAATCATGCTGTTGGTGATGGGTAGGCGGATTGGGTATCGATAACATCAGGGTGTCAAGCGGGCGCCTGCGGCCGCGTTGCGCTGGCGTTCGACGCCGCCGGCTGTACAAGGGCGACGTCCGAACCGGACGCGGGCGCGCCATGGAGAGGGCGGCGACCCGCATGGCTACAGCAAGCTGGGAGAAGGCGTGACAGAAACGATCTATGGTGGCGGATGCCTCTGCGGCTGGATCCGTTATGAGGCGATCGGCCCGGCCGACAACCCGCATACCTGTTCCTGCCGGCAGTGCCAGCGGCACACCGGCGCCCCGACGACGGTCTGGGCGGCGTTTCCGCGCGACAGGGTGCGCTGGAATGGGCCGGGCGGCGCGCCCGCGACCTTCCGCTCGTCTGACATCACCAGCCGGGCGTTCTGCCCCAGATGCGGAAGTTCGATCGGGGCCATCGATGACGCGCCGACGATCGAGTTGCTGATCGGTGGATTCGACCAGCCGGATCAGGCGGCGCTGCGGCCGAGGGCGCATTCCTTCGTCGATCGCCGGCCGGGCTGGTGGCATCTCGATACCGGAGCGGTCGAGCCGGAGGCGGATGAGACGACGTGATTTCCGGCGTGGGCGGGGCGGCCCGCCTTGCCTTGCGTCCACATCGTGATATCGATAACAAAAATCCGGGAGAAACGTCCATGCGCGCTGTCGTCATCCATGCCGCCCATGATCTCAGGATCGAGGAGCGCGAGCCTGGCGCGATGGGGCCGGGCGAGGTCACGGTCCGGATCGAGGCCGGCGGCATCTGCGGCTCCGACCTGCATTACTACCATCATGGCGGCTTCGGCACGGTGCGGCTGCGCGAGCCGATGATCCTCGGCCACGAGGTCGCCGGCACGATCGCCGCAGTCGGTTCTGACGTCACGGGTCTGAAGCCGGGCGACCGCGTCGCCGTCAACCCGTCGCGCCCCTGCCGCGCCTGCCGCTATTGCCTGGAAGGCCTGCCGAACCAGTGCCTGAACATGCGCTTCTACGGCAGCGCCATGCCGATGCCGCACATCCAGGGCGCCTTCCGCGAGATGCTCGTCTGTGACGCGGTGCAGTGCGAGAAGGCCGGGACGGCCTCGGTCGCGGAGCTCGCCATGGCCGAGCCCTTCGCCGTGACGCTGCATGCGCTGTCGCGCGCGCCGTCGCTGCTCGGCAAGCGCGTGCTGATCACCGGCTGCGGCCCGATCGGCGCGCTGACCGTCGCGGCGGCCCGCTTCCACGGCGCGGCCGAGATCATCGTCACCGATGTGGTCGACGAGCCGCTCGCCTATGCGCGCGAGCTCGGCGCCGACCGCACCATCAACACGGCCAACGAGCCCGAGGCGCTGGCGGCGCTCGGCGTCGACAAGGGCACGGTAGGCGTGATGTTCGAATGCTCCGGCAACGAGCGCGCGCTGCGCTCCGGCCTCGAAGTGGTGCGGCCGCGCGGCACCATCGTCCAGGTCGGCCTCGGCGGCGAGATGTCCCTGCCGCAGAACGTCGTCGTCGCCAAGGAGATCGCGCTCACTGGCTCGTTCCGCTTCCACGAGGAGTTCCCGCTCGCGGTCAGGCTGATCGACCAGCGCAAGGTCGATCTGCGGCCGCTTCTGACCGGCAGTTACGGCATCGCCGACGCCGTCGAGGCGTTCGAGACGGCCGGCGATCGCAAGCGCGCGATGAAGGTGCAGCTGGCGTTCTGAGGCTGGGCAGCCGACCCGATATGCCCTAGCGGCGGCGCCTGTCGTTTTGCGGCGGCGGCTCGCCGCCGTTCTGCTCGTGCCAGTAGTCCCAGCCTTCGTCGTCCTCGTCCGTCACGTCGTCGTCGTGCGGAGGGATGGCGTGCGGGGCGTCGGCATCCTCGTCGTCTTCGAAGGCCTCTTCGTCGTCCTCTTCCGGCTCGGGGACGGGGCGGGGACGGCGGGCGATGAAGCGCAGGATGGCGGCGTTGATCGCGATTGCCACGATCAGCAGCAGGAAATTGAAGAAGCCGATCGAGGTGTCGATCCACCAGGTCAGCAGCACGCTCCAGGGCAGGCCGAGCACGAGCGCCAGGACGGCGGCGAGCGGGTTCGTGGCGATGATTCCGAGCGCGGAGAGCGGCACCAGGAGCAGTGCGAAGACGCCCCAGGCCACGTAGATCAGAAAGAGAATTCGCAGAACGCGCCAGCGCATGATCGCCCGGTATAACCCATCGTCAGAACCCCGTCCGGCGCGGGAGTGGCCGAAGCTCCGCTCCGCCGGGCAGCGAGACTACCCGTTCAAGCTTTCCAGAGTCTTTCCCCTGGGCCGGAGCCCCTTCGGCGCGTCCGGACAGGTGCGTTCCGGACACGGTCGGTTGGGTTTTTCTGCCGTTTCGCCGATTTCTGGATTGGGATTGCTCGTTTTTCGGCGCGGCCTCGCGTAGAAGATCGGGCCCCATCGCAACGGGGTGCCCGTAGCCAGCGGTTCCAGCAGCAGAATGCCCCGTCGCCTCAAGCATTTCGTCACCCGCCATGAAGCCGCCAGCGGCGATCTCGTATCGCATCTGAAGTCGGGCCTCGGCGGCGCCGTCGGCATCGGGGCGGTCGGCGCGCTCGCGGTGACGACGCACCAGCCCTTCCTGATCGCGCCGTTTGGCGCCTCGGCCGTGCTGCTGTTCGGCCATCCGGCCAGCCCGCTGGCCCAGCCGGTCAATGTCGTCGGCGGCTATTTCGTCGCGACGATCGTGACTCTGCTGCTCCTGATGCTGTTTCCCGGCGCCTGGGTCGCGGCCGCCATCGGCGTTGGCCTCGCCATTGCGCTGATGTCGATGCTGCGCATCACCCATCCGCCGGCCGGCGCGATTCCCATTCTCGCGGCGACCTCGACGATCCAGGGCGGCACGCTGCTCGGCGTCGTGATCGGCGGCAGCATCGGGCTGGTCGGCGTCGCCTCGTTGCATCACTGGCTGCCGCCGCGGTTCGAATATCCGAAGCGCCCGCCGAACGCCGAAGCGGCGAAGGAAACCGGCGGCCGCTGACAATTCGGCCGCGCTGTTGCATAAATCCCGCCCGAAACGCCATCCGGCTCGGCTATTGTCGGGATCATGCAAAACATCATTTCCGTCGCGAATCTCTCGAAGGTCTATGCGTCGGGCTTCGAGGCGCTGAAGGACGTCAGCCTCGATATCCGCCGGGGCGAGATCTTTGCGCTGCTGGGCCCGAACGGCGCCGGCAAGACCACGCTGATCAGCATCATCTGCGGCCTCGTCAATCCGTCGCGGGGGCGCGTGCTCGCCGACGGCCACGACGTCGTGGCCGAATACAAGGCGGCCCGGTCGCGGATCGGCCTGGTGCCGCAGGAGCTGACGACCGATGCGTTCGAGACCGTCTGGGCGACGGTCACGTTCAGCCGCGGCCTGTTCGGCAAGCCGGCCAATCCGGCCCATATCGAGAAGATCCTGCGCGAGCTGTCGCTCTGGGACAAGAAGGACTCGAAGCTGCGCACGCTTTCGGGCGGCATGAAGCGGCGCGTCATGATCGCCAAGGCGTTGTCGCACGAGCCGGACATCCTGTTCCTCGACGAGCCGACCGCCGGCGTCGACGTCGAGCTCCGGCGCGACATGTGGGAGGTGGTGCGGCAGCTGCGGCAGAGCGGCGTCACCATCATCCTGACGACGCACTACATCGAGGAAGCCGAGGAGATGGCCGACCGGATCGGCGTCATCCATCGCGGCCAGATCATCCTGGTCGAGGAAAAGGCCGAGCTGATGCGCAAGCTCGGCAAGAAGCAGCTGACCCTGCAATTGCAGGAGCCGATCGACGCGCTCCCCGCCGGGCTCGAGTCCTATGGGCTGAAGCTGGACGGGGCGGGCGACGAGCTCGTCTACAGCTATGACGCCGACGCCGAGCAGAAGGGCATCGCCGACCTGCTCAAGGCCCTCGGCGCGGCCGGCATCCACTACAAGGATCTGCAGACGAGCCAGCGCTCGCTCGAGGAGATCTTCGTCAGCCTGGTGAGTGAGCGGACATGAACATCCACGCCATCCGCGCGATCTATCTCTTCGAGATGGCGCGCACCGGCCGCACGCTGCTGCAGAGCATCGTCGCGCCGGTCCTGTCCACCTCGCTCTATTTCATCGTCTTCGGCGCGGCGATCGGCTCGCGCATGCAGGAGATCGACGGCGTCAGCTACGGCTCGTTCATCGTGCCGGGCCTGATCATGCTGACGCTCCTGACGCAGAGCATCTCGAACGCTTCCTTCGCGATCTATTTCCCGAAATTCACCGGCACGATCTACGAGGTGCTGTCGGCGCCGGTCTCGCCCGTCGAGATCGTCACCGGCTATGTCGGCGCGGCGGCGACCAAGTCGATCATCCTGGCGCTGATCATCCTGGCGACCGCCGGGTTGTTCGTCGAGATCGAGATCCAGCATCCGGTCTGGATGCTGCTCTTCCTCGTGCTGACCGCCGTCACCTTCAGCCTGTTCGGCTTCATCATCGGGATCTGGGCCGACGGCTTCGAGAAGCTGCAGCTGGTGCCACTGTTGATCGTGACGCCGCTGACCTTCCTGGGCGGCAGCTTCTACTCGATCAACATGCTGCCGCCGGTCTGGCAGACGGTCGCGCTGTTCAACCCGGTCGTCTACCTGGTCAGCGGCTTCCGCTGGAGCTTTTTCGGCACGGCGGATGTGAACATCGGCATCAGCCTGTCGATGACGCTGGTGTTTCTCTTCATCTGCCTTGCCATCGTCACCTGGATCTTCAGGACGGGCTATCGCCTGAAGAACTAGGCTTCCTTGCTTTGTCGCGTTTTCTTCGCGCGAACCGGCATCCACTTCGCTTGAAAACGCTCTAGGCCTCGCGCCGGGCGGCAATCGCGCGCTCGAAGCCGGGCGCGGCATGGTCGCGGAACCAGTCGATCATGCCGTCGACTTCCTGCTCGGCCGGGCGCGACGCGCCCGCGCCGATCAGCTCGGCGGCGGCCTCCGCCATGGCGATCAGGATGCGCGCCGTCTCCGGCCGGTAGGCGAGGTCCGCGCCGGCGTCGTGCCGGGCGCGGAGGATCGCGTAGCGCAGGTTCTCCGGATAGGTCCAGGCGCTCGCCAGGATGTCGCCGGCGCTGACCGGCTGGCCGTTCACGGTGATGGCCGCGTCGCGATCGGCCGGCGCGAAGCCGGTCGCCTCGATCCGCTCGCAGGCGTCGATCGCCGCGTTCATCATGGCGCGGATCTGGTTCCAGTCGGTCGTCATCGGGTGGCTCCGTTCCGGGGGGCGGGCGGTCAGGCCGTCTCAGCCGTGGCGGGCGCGAGGTCCCCCGGCAGGAACAGCGAGATCGGCCGCAGTTCATAGGCGCCGCCGGGATTGGCCTCGGTCAGGTCACGCGCGATCTGCAGCGCTTCGTCGCGATCGGCGACGTCGACGGTGTAGAAGCCGAGCAGCTGTTCCTTGATCTCGGCATAGGGGCCGTCGATGACCCGGCCCTGGTCCTTCAGGTAGGTCGTGGCGGTCCGGGTCGGGCTCAGGCGCGCCGTGGGGCCGAGCTGTCCGTTGCGGGCGAGCCGATCATGCACCTTGTGCAGGCGCGCCATGACGGCGTCGTCCTCCTCCTTCGTCCAGCTGCCGACGACCTTCTCGTCGTGGTAGCAGATGATCGCATAGAGCATGGAAGCCTCCTTGCTTCGAAGCGGCCGACTATGCCCCTGCGTCAGGGCGTCCGCCGCAAAAAATTGGCGCCGCGGGCGAAATAATTCGCTGCGCTTCGCCGGAGACGCCGGGATCGTCGCGAAAAAGTCGAACTGCCTCAGTCTTCTAAGCGCCTCCCTCGGCCACCACTGGTCCGCCACAAGCCCGTACAGGATTCCCGGCAAGTGGACACGATTGCCATCGTTCTCATCCTCCTGCTCGCCGTCGTGCTGAGCAGCTTCCTCTCCCGCATGCTGCCGCTGCCGATTCCGCGCCCGCTGCTGCAGATCGCCATCGGCGGGGCGATCGGTCTGATCGCGGATTTCCGCGTGACGCTCAATCCCGAGATATTCTTCCTGCTCTTCCTGCCGCCGCTCCTGTTCCTCGATGGCTGGCGGATCCCGAAAGAGGGGCTGATGCGGGACCGGAAGACGATTCTCGCGCTGGCGCTCGGCCTCGTCGTCATCACCGTGCTCGGCGTCGGGCTCTTCATCAACCTGCTGATCCCGGCCATGCCGCTCGCCGTCGCCTTCGCGCTCGCCGCGGTGGTCTCGCCGACCGATCCGATCGCCGTCTCCGCCATTGCCGCGCGCGTGCCGATCCCGAAGCGGATGATGCACATCCTCGAGGGCGAGGCGCTGCTCAATGACGCTTCCGGCCTCGTCTGCCTGCGCTTCGCGGTTGCCGCCGCGCTGACCGGGACGTTCTCGCTCTCCGAGGCGATGCTCGATTTCGTCTGGGTGGCGGCCGGCGGCCTGGGCGTCGGCTTCGTCGTCACCTGGAGCATCAACACGGCCAAGAACTGGATCGCCCGCCACTATGGCGAGGAGAGCGCCTCACAGATCCTGATCAGCGTCCTGACCCCCTTCGCGGCCTATCTGCTGGCCGAGCATCTGGAGTGTTCGGGCATTCTCGCCGCCGTCGCGGCCGGCGTGACCATGAGCTTCGGCGAGGCATCCGGCCAGGCGCTGGCGACGACGCGCGTCCGCCGCAACAATGTCTGGGACATGATCCAGTTCGCGGCCAACGGCACCATCTTCGTGCTGCTCGGCGAGCAGCTGCCCGGTATCCTGCGCAGCGCCGTCGAGACGGTGCGCATGACCGGCCATCATGAGCCGGGCTGGCTGCTGATCTACGTGCTCGCCATCAATTTCGCGCTCGCCGCGGTGCGTTTCGCCTGGGTCTGGATCGCGCTCGATCTCAGCCTGTTCCGGGCGCGACGGCGGGGCGTCTCGATCTCTCGGCCGAGCTGGCGGATGCTGGCGGCGATGTCGCTCGCCGGCGTGCGCGGCGCCATCACGCTCGCCGGCGTGCTGACCTTGCCGCTCTTCCTCGCCGACGGCACGCCGTTCCCGGCGCGCGACCTCGCGATCTTCCTCGCCATGGGGGTGATCATCCTGTCGCTCGTTGCCGCCAGCATCGGCCTGCCGCTGCTGTTGAACGGGCTTGGCGTGCCGCCCGAGCCGTCGCACCAGGCCGAGGAGGACCGGGCCCGGATCGCCGCCGCCGAAGCCGCCATCGCCGAGATCGAGCGGGTCCAGCACGATCTCGCCGAGGGGCGGCCGGACGCCGACATCTACGTCGCCGCCGCGGCGAGGGTGATGGACCATTATCGCACGCGCATCGACGTCGGTTCCCGCGCTGACGAGGAAGTCGCCCTGGCCCGTCAGGTCGAGGCGATCGAATCCCGCATGGTGATCGCGGCGCTCAAGGCGGAGCGGATCACCATCTTCAAGCTCCTGCGCGGTCGCAAGATCGGCAGCGAGACGGCGCGCAAGCTGGTGCGGGAGCTCGACCTGATGGAGGCCCGCTACGAGGGGTGAGGTCGGCGCCGGACGGTAGGGGCACTGAGATCCTGCCGGTGCCGCTGGACGACGTGTCCTCAACATGCTGAGGAGGCCCGAAGGGCCGTCTCGAAGCACGCAGAGCGGTCCCCGGCTGCAGCCCAGAAGCGGTGCGTCCTTCGAGACGGCTTGGCTCGCGCAAGCCTCCTCAGTGTCTGGCCCGAAATGCAGGGGACACTCTACTTTCACCTCTCCCTGAGGGAGAGGTCGACGGCCGAAGGCCGGCGGGTGAGGGTTTACGGCCTCACCGGATGGTTTCCTAAACCCTCACCGGAGCTTCGCTCCGACCTCTCCCTCAGGGAGAGGTGAAGGGAAGGCGGCGTGGCGGGCCTTGTCCAATTACGGGCCAGACACTCAGGAGGTTGGGCACGGAGCGCTGCATGACGATCGTCGTGAAGCGCTCCGTGAGGGTTCCGTCGTAAGGTCGTGGGCAGCGAAGATCGCCTCAGACGACCGCGGTCACGCCGCCGTCGACATAGAGGATGTGGCCGTTGACGTAGCTCGACGCGTCGGAGGCGAGGAAGATCGCGGCGCCGGCAAGTTCCGGCGTGTCGCCCCAGCGGCCCATCGGCGCGCGCTGCGCCAGCCAGACGTGGAAGTCGGGGTTCTCGACCAGCGCCTTGTTGAGCTCGGTCTTGAACCAGCCGGGACCGATGCCGTTGATGTTCAGGCCGTGCTTCGCCCATTCGGCGCACATGCTCTTGGTCATCATCTTGATCGCACCCTTCGAGGTCGAATAGGGCGTGATCGTCGCGCGGCCGAGCTCGCTGGTCACCGAGCAGATGTTGATGATCTTGCCGCGCTTGCGGGGGATCATGTGTCGCGCGACGGCCTGGCCGACGACGAAGGCGGCGTCGACATTGGTCGCCAGCACCTCGCGCCACTGCTCGAGCGTGAACTCCTCCAGCGGCAGGCGCTTCTGCGTGCCGGCATTGTTGACCAGGATGTCGACCGGGCCGATGTCGCGCTCGATCGCGTCGACCGCCTTCGCCACCGCCTCGACGTCGCAGACGTCGAACGCGGAAGCCGACGCGTTGAGGCCGTCGGCGCGCAATCCGGACACGGCGGTTTCCAGCGTGCCGGCGTCGCGGCCGTTCAGCACGACGGTCGCGCCGGCCTCGGCGAGCCCGCGCGCGATGGCGAGGCCGATGCCGCGGCTGGAGCCGGTGACGAGGGCGACACGGCCCGTCAGGTCGAAGAGCTTGGTGCTCATGGTTTCCTCCCGATCGGCGGAGCATCCGCCGGCAGTGTTGGTTCGCGAACCTCGCGGCGCCCCAACGAAGGCGCAAGGCGAAGCTCGGATGAAGGGGCAGGCGGGCAGGCCGGTGCGCTCGCTGCGAATGCCGGCGCCCGCGCTTGACGAGCATGCCGCATGGGCTCAGAATTGTCACATCATTTGACGATTTTTCGGGTTCGACGCGGCCCTATCCCCGGTCCGGACTCCCGTCGCCCCAAGCAGCCAGGAACCGCCATGGTCTATGTCGCCGCCACCGATCGCTATGACGCGATGAAGTACAACCGTGTCGGCCGCACGGGCCTGAAGCTGCCGGCCATCTCGCTCGGCCTTTGGCACAATTTCGGATATGACGGCAAGGTCGAGACGATGCGGGCGATGTGCCATCGCGCCTTCGACCTCGGCATCACCCATTTCGACCTCGCCAACAATTACGGCCCGCCGCCCGGCGCGGCGGAAGAATTCTTCGGCACGATGACGACGGGCGATTTCAAGCCCTATCGCGACGAGATGATCATCTCGTCCAAGGCCGGCTATCTGATGTGGCCGGGGCCCTATGGCGAATGGGGCAGCCGCAAATATCTGATCGCCAGCCTCGAGCAGAGCCTGAAGCGGACGAAGCTCGACTATGTCGACATCTTCTATTCGCACCGCTTCGATCCGGAGACACCGCTGGAGGAGACGATCGGCGCGCTCGATTCCATCGTGCGCCAGGGCAAGGCGCTCTATGTCGGCATTTCCAGCTACTCGTCGGCCAAGACGGCCGAGGCGGCGGCGATCGCCCGCGCGCTCGGCACGCCGCTCGTCATCCACCAGCCGCGCTATTCCATGCTCGATCGCTGGACCGAGAAGGACAAGCTGCTCGACACGCTGGAGACCGAGGGGATGGGCTGCATCATGTTCTCGCCGCTGGAGCAGGGCGTGCTGTCGGACCGCTATCTCGACGGCATCCCGGCCGACAGCCGCGTCACCCATTCGCAGGCGCTGCGCAAGAGCGCGCTCTCGGCCGAGAACCTGGATCGCGTGCGCGGCCTGAACGAGATCGCCAGGGCGCGTGGCCAGACGCTGGCGCAGATGGCGCTTTCCTGGGTGCTGCGCGATCCGCGCATGACCTCGGCGCTGATCGGCGCCTCCAAGGTGGCGCAGGTCGAGGATGCCGTGGCGAGCCTGGCGAAGGCGACTTTCACCGCCGACGAGCTGGCGGCGATCGACCAGCTGGCGATCGACGGCATGCTGAAGGTCTGAACGGCCCGTTCCCGCGCGGCGCGTTTGACGGGCGGGTCGGGGAGGCGATATCTTGTATTTTAAGTTTACAAGTTCCTCACCGATCCCGGCGCGCATCGGTGAGGCGGCGCCGGGCTTCGACGAGATGGAACTTCATGTAGAGCGCGGCCTGGTCGGGTTGCTGGCGGGCGATCGCGTCGACGATGTTGCGATGCTCCGAGAACAGGGCGCGGCGCCGCTCCTCGGAGCCGACGCGCGTCATGCTGAGGGCGCTGCGCATCCAGTCCTCGATCCGTCCCTTCAGGCTTTCGAGCACGGCCGGGAACACCTCGTTGCCGGTCGCCTCGGCGATGGCGAGGTGGAAGGCGAAATCCTCCTCGAGGCCGGCAGCGCCGGAGTTCAGCGCGGCCTCGAACGCCTCCTGCCGGGCCTCGATCTCGGCGAGCTGGCCGGCGGAGCGGCGCGTCGCGGCGAGATGGGCGCATTCCGTCTCGATGGCGATGCGGACCTCGGTGACGCGCAGCACGCTCGCGACCTGCTGCGGCGGCGTCGTCTCCAGCAGGCCGCCCGGCGGCTTGTGCGAGACGAAGGTGCCGGCGCCCTGGCGCGCGATGACGAGGCCGTCGACCTGCAGCCGCTGCAGCGCCTCGCGCACGACGGGGCGCGAGACCTCGAACGCCTTGCAGATGTCGTTCTCGGAGGGCAGGCGGTCGCCGGGCGCGAAAATGCCGGAGACGATCTGCTCGAGGATCTGGCCGTAGAGGATGTCGGAGAGCTTTTCGCGGCGCGCCGGCTTCAGTTGCAGATCGACCATGCGCCTCTCGCTATCTTCCTTGCCCGACTCAATTCTTCCAAGCGTAACCTCAAGGGGCCGGATTTCCGAATGCCCCCGACCAAGGACCTGTTCCGATGACGTCGTCCGCCCCCAAATCGTCCCGGCGTTCGATCGCCTCGCTGCGCAGCCAGCGCTGGTTCGGTGTCACGGATCTGCGCTCCTTCGGCCATCGCTCGCGCACCCTGCAGATGGGCTACGCCTATGAGGAGTTCATGGGCAAGCCGGTCGTCGGCATCATCAACACCTGGTCCGACATCAACCCCTGCCACGCGCATTTCCGCCATCGCGTCGAGGAAGTGAAGCGCGGCGTCTGGCAGGCGGGCGGCTTCCCGATCGAGCTGCCGGCGATGTCGCTGGCCGAGAACTTCGTCAAGCCGACGACCATGCTCTACCGCAACTTCCTCGCCATGGAGGTGGAGGAGCTGATCCGCTCGCATCCGGTCGACGGCGTCGTGCTGCTCGGCGGCTGCGACAAGACCACGCCGGCGACGATCATGGGCGCCATCTCGATGGACCTGCCGACGATCTTCCTACCGGCCGGCGCGATGCTGCGCGGCAACTACGCCGGCAAGGTGCTCGGCTCCGGCTCCGACGTCTGGAAATACTGGGCGGAGAAGGAGGCGGGCCATATCGGCGACGACGAGTGGCGCGCCATGGAGTCCGGCATCGCGCGCTCCTTCGGCACCTGCATGACGATGGGCACCGCCTCGACCATGACCTCGCTCGCCGAGACGCTTGGCCTGTCGCTGCCGGGCGCCTCGTCGATCCCGGCGCCCGATTCCGCCCATTCGCGCATGGCGGCGGAATGCGGACGGCACATCGTCGAGATGATCTTCGAGGATCTGAAGCCGAGCGACATCCTGACCGCTTCTTCGTTCGAGAACGCGCTCGTCGTGCACATGGCGCTGGCCGGCTCGACCAACGCCATGGTGCACCTGATCGCGATGGCCGGCCGCGCCGGCATCCCACTCGTGCTCGACGATTTCGACCGCGTCGCCCGGTCGATCCCCGTCCTCGCCAATCTGCGCCCGACCGGCGCGTGGCTGATGGAGGACTTCTTCTATGCCGGCGGCCTGCCGGCGCTCTGGTCGGAACTTCGCGACCATCTGGATCTCAGCGCGCGCACCGTGCGCGGCACGCTCGCCGACGCCGTCGAAACGGCGCGCAACTACAACACCGACGTCATTCGCCCGTTCGACAACCCGGTTTCCGCCGAGGTCGGCACGGCGATCCTGACCGGCAACCTCGCGCCGGATGGCTGCGTGATGAAGCCGTCGGCGGCCGAGCCGCGCCTCCTGAAGCATACCGGCCCGGCGCTGGTGTTCCGCGATTACAACGAGATGTCGGCGATGATCGAGCGAGACGATCTCGACGTCACCGCCGATACCGTGCTGGTGCTGCAGAACGCCGGACCCGTCGGCGGGCCGGGCATGCCGGAATGGGGCATGCTGCCGATCCCGAAGAAGCTGCTCAAGGAAGGCGTGCGCGACATGTTGCGCATTTCCGATGCGCGCATGAGCGGCACCAGCTATGGCGCCTGCATCCTGCATGTCTCGCCGGAATCGCATATCGGCGGCCCGCTCGGGGCCGTCCAGACCGGCGACCTGATCTCGGTCGACGTCGAGGCGCGCACGATCCACCTGCATGTCGACGATGTCGAGATCGCGCGCCGGCTCGCGAGCTTCACGCCGCCGCCGCGCAAGTATCCGCGCGGCTACAACAAGCTGTTCGCCGCGCATATCCGCCAGGCCCATCTCGGCTGCGATTTCGACTTCCTGGAAGGCACGGAGAAGTTGCCCGAGCCGGAAATCCACTGAAGGGTCCGGCGCTGGCGGCGTAGCGTCAGCTCGACCAGCGCAGCCAGAACTCGCCGTAGAAGACCAGCCAGAACGTCGCCATCAGCATCATGCGGCCGCGCAGGGCAAGGCGCGGCCGCAGCCATGCGTTCAGTCCGGCCACCAAGCTCGTGGCGATGACGAAGCGGGACAGGCGAACCGGGACCGAAACGGCGGCGAAGGCGAGCGCGTCGATGCCCTCGCGACCGGCGCCGACCGCATAGACCTTGTAGGGAATGCCGGTGAGCGAGCCGCGGAGCATGGCGAGCGGCCAGTCGCCTCCGGCGATGCCGGCCAAACCCTTGCCGATCATCGCCTCCGAGACGAAGGGCACGCTGCGCAGCAGCGCCATCGCCTGGTCCGGATCGGTCGCGGCGAGATGCGCCATCAGAACGCCGCCGCAGGTCGCGCCGAGGGCGGCGGCGAGGCCGGCGTAGAGGCCGGTTCGCAGCCCGTAGGCGACGGTGATGAAGGTCAGCAGCACATCGGCGACGACGAAGAAATAGATCGCCTCGGCGATGCCCCAAAGAAGGGCGGCAAGGAGAAGGGCGGCGAGCGCGCGGGGAGCGATGCGGCGCGCCGCGGCGCTCAACTCTTGGCCGCCACGGCGGCGAAGTGGAACACTTCGAGCCCGCCGTCCCAGATCATCTTGAAGGCGACATAGGCGATGACGGCGAGGCCGACATAGGCGATCCACGGCATCCGCTTCAGGATGCGGGCGACGACATTGGCGGCGACGCCCATCAGCGCCACCGACAGCACCAGCCCGACGACCAGCACCCAGGTGTGCTCGCGCGCCGTGCCGGCGACGGCGAGCACGTTGTCGAGCGACATCGAGACGTCGGCGATGATGATCTGGAGGATCGCCTGCTTGAACGTCTTGCCGCCGGGCTGGCCGGCGTTCTCGAATGCCTCGGCGGCGGCCTCACCCTCGGCCTCGCGGTCGGAGCGGATCTCGCGCCAGAGCTTCCAGCAGACCCAGAGCAGCAGGATGCCGCCGGCGAGCGTCAGGCCGATGATGGTGAGCAGCTTGGTGGCGAAGAAGGCGAAGATGATGCGCAGCACCGCCGCCGCGCCGATGCCGACCAGGATCGCCTTGCTGCGGATATCCTTGGGCAGGCCGGCCGCCGCCATGCCGACGACGATGGCATTGTCGCCCGCCAGCACCAGGTCGATGAGAACGACGGTCGCCAGCGCAACGAGTTCGGCAGCAACGAAATCCATCGGGGGAGGGGCCTCAGCGGAAACGGGCTTTTGGTCTGGGCCGATTGAAACGACTTGTCCAGCACAAAGCAGTCGGAGGCGATCCGTTCCATGGTCGCATGCCTGGCCAGGGCTCGCCTTGGCGCGCGCGTCGCGGCCGGTCGAGCGTAACGACGGGATCTGGGGGCAGGAGGGGCGTGGCGCGTTGGCTTACGCCTCGGAAGGGGAGGGCCCGGCGGGCGTCTCACGTTTCCATTCGAAGCTCTATTGACGGCCGCAAAAAACGCTTCTACGGTTTTGTTAAACGTTTAACACCAAGGTTGGAGAAGCTTGTTGTCCGCTGCCCAGTTCGATTTGGATGCCCTGAAGAAGGTCCTGTACTCGGCCGTCCTGTCCGACGTCCTCGACGATTTCGGCCTGACGCACCAGGCGATGCTGCCCTTCGTGCGGCCGCTCGACGACAGTCTGACGATGATCGGCTACGCCCGCACCGGGCTGTTCATGAACACCTATTCGGTGCGCGAGGACGAGAACCCCTACGAGATCGAGATCGCGCTGATCGACGATCTGAAGCCGAACGACATCGCGGTGCTCGGCTGCGACGGCCCGACGACGCGGATCGCGCCCTGGGGCGAGCTGCTGACCACCGCCTCGCGCAAGCGCGGCGCCGTCGGCTGCGTCACGGATGGTCTCGTCCGCGACGTGCGCCACATCCGCAATCTCGAATTCCCGGTCTTCCACGGCGGCATCGGCCCGCTCGACTCGCGCGGTCGCGGCAAGATGATGGCGCGCGACCTGCCGATCGAGTGCGGCGGCGTCTCCGTCGCCTCCGGCGACCTGATCTTCGGTGACGTCGATGGCGTCGTCGTGGTGCCGCAGAAGATCGCGCCTCAGGTCATCGAGGCGGCGCTGAAGAAGGTCACCAGCGAGAACAAGACCCGCGAGGAACTCGAGAACGGGCTGCTGCTGGGCGAGGTCTACGCCAAGTACGGCGTGCTCTGAACCGGGCCCGCTGACGGCGCCACCGGCGTCGCGACGAATGCCCTGCCGGATCGGCGAGAAACGCCTGCATGGCGTCGGAGCCGGTCCGATAGCGATCCGGCCCGCCGCAGGGCGGCTCTTGCCGCTTTGATCCTTGCCACGATCCGGCACACGGCGCCGGCTCCGACCATTCGCGCGCCGTTAGACCGTCGCGCCCGGCACGACGCTGACGGGCAGCGTGTATTCCCGCTTCTCGAAGCGGCCGTTCTCGAGCCGCTCGAGCAGCAGCTTGCCGCCGAGTTCCCCCATCTCGTAGGCAGGCGAACGGGCCGTGGTCAGGTCGAGGCCGGCATAGTCGTTCGAGGCGAAGGCGTTGAAGCCGGTGACGGCGACGTCGTCGGGAACCCGCGCGCCACGCTCTGCCAGGATGTGCAGGGCGACGACCGCGATCTTGTCGTTGGCGCCGATGATCACCTGCGGCAGGCCCGCCTTCTCGAACTGGTCCTCGAGCGCATGGGCGATCGAGGCCGGATTGCTTTCGTCGCAGCGGATGATCTTGGCCGCGACGCCGGCCTGCTTCATCGCCTGCCAGAAGGCCTCGAGGCGCAGCTCGATCGCCGGCCAGAAGATGTCCGGAATGACGATCAGGGCCGATCTCGGCTTCCTGTCGAGCACCAGCTCCGCCAGCGCGCCGGCGCCGCCCGCATCGTCCTGGTTGACGAAGCAGGTGTCGGGAATGCCGTCGATGGCGCGGTCCTGGAACACCACCATTGGGTGGCTCAGCGTACTGAAGAGCTTGGTGTTCTGCCGGCGCAGCTGGGCCGACCCCGACAGCATCAGGCAGAGCCCGTCGACGACGTTTTCCTTGACCAGGAAGGAGGCTTCCACCTGCTTCGGCTTGATGCCGTGCAGCAGCAGGCCGAAGCCGCGATCGCTCAGATAATTGGAGAGGCCGGCCACCAGATGGGTGGTGAACGGATCGGCCAGGAAAGTCGGCGAGGGGTCGACGATCGCCATGCCGATGATCGAGCGGCGCAGCATGCGCAGGCCGCGGCCGGAGCGGTTGGGCCGGTAGCCGAGCTCGCTGATCGAGGCGAGGACCCGCTGCAGCGTCGCTTCCGCGATGCCGTAGCGAACGCCGTTGACGACCTTCGACACCGTGGCGATCGAGACGCCGGCATGGGCCGCGACGGTGTGTAGGTTGGGTTTGGCCATCTCTGGTCATTCTCCGGCAGCGGCGAGCCGTTGCACACGGCCTGAATCAGAACTCACTGATCAATCCAAGGATGATAACGGCAGCGATGCAGATCGCGGATATGAAGTATATGCAAGCTGGCCCTATCTGGTCGCGAAGCGTCGCCAGCTCATCAATGTCACGAACATGCTCTCGATCCTTTGTCGCTGCCCATACAAGGTCTTGGAGTAGTTGCCCGGCGTGGATCGGCTTGGTAGGGAGGAGACGCCGGCTCTGACCTTGCTGGCTTTTGGCGCAGCGCGGAGCCCGTCGCTGTCATGGCCTGTGTCGCCGATCCGCGCCTTGGCATCCGGCATTGCCGCATAGATCAACTTGGCTCCCACATGATCAGACAGCTTGTCTTTGTTCAATACAGAACAACGGTCTTCCCTTGTCCTCGCACAGCGCATGCAGCTTGGAGGTCAGGTCGTCTCTTCTACTTCCGAAACGGTAGGATGCGGATGAAGCGGTTGCAGAGCGTCTTGTGCTCCACACATCCAGGTGCATCCCGCCATCTCGGGCCGTTGCGAATGACGCGAATGGCCCCGCTGATCAAACGGCGGTTCTCAACGTGCGGCTCGTCGTGAGGGCGCGGGAACTCGGGTCGGATACGTTCAGGTTGATATTCGATAGGCCCGTCATGTTCAGGCAAGGCCAGTTTCTCCCGCCTGTCCGAAACATGGACTGCGCAGGGGGAGAGCATTCCCAAGCCATCCTTCGCGATGGGGCGCGTTCAGAATGGACCGCGAGCGGGCGGCGGAAGAATGACCCGGGGCCGTCGTTCGACAGGTTGGACGGACGAGAGCCTCAAGCCAAGCAGCCGGGCCCGGATTGCTGGCATCTCGCCAGATCGCACGGGATGGCTTGCCCAATCGAAACGACAAGCGAAGGGGTCACTCCGACGATCGGAAATCGGCGACTTCCTTGCCATCCGTCAGGAGTGTGAGCTTTTCGCCGGCGACAGTGAAGCCGTTCACCGCGGCAAGCGTCTTGGTGAAGCGATCCTCGAGTTTCATCAGTTCCGCCGGGCCGGCTTTCCTTGTCGTGACCAGTTCACCCATCACGACCGCATCGTCCACCAAGGCATAGGAGCCGCTGATCTGGTTGACGCCCCCGAAGACCGAGAGCTTGCCGCGGCTGAACCGCATTGTCGGCGGCTCCGCCGCCTGGATGGCGCTGCCTGCCAGTGCGGTCAATGTCCAGGTCTTGTTCGCGGCCGCGTTCACATCGGCGAAGTCGCAGGCCTCTATCGACCAAGCGTAGGTCGCTGCCGCGTTCGATGGGGCCTTGGGTGCCGGAAACCCACTCTCGGGCACGGGGAAGATCGTGCTGCCTTCCTTGATCGTCTCGACGACGTGGATGTTACGGATCGCCTTCGGATCCACCTTCAGCGGATTGGCGTCGAGGATGACGAGATCGGCGAGTTTGCCGGCCTCTAGCGTTCCCTTGGTGGCTTCCTCCCCATATTGCTCAGCTGCCCACTCGGTCATCGTCTTGAGGCCTTCGAACGCGGTCACGCGCTGGTCGGGACCGACCTCGCGTCCCGCTCGCGATTCCCGGTTCACTGCGGACCAGAGCATCATCATCTGGTCAAGCGGCGCGACGACGAAATCGGTGTGGTTCGTCGGTCGGAGCCCGGCGTCGATCGCATCGCGCATCGGGCTGATATAGCTGCCTTGCGCCTCGCCGCGGTTGGCGATGTGGGTGTCGGCAAAGTAGAAGGTGTGCAGCGTGTAGAAGGAAGGACGGATATTGTTTTGGACAAAGGCCGGAATTTGGTCTTTGCGAAGGAACTGCGTGTGAATGGTCGTCACATTCCAGGGCCTGCCATCGTCACCGGCGCGGGCAAGTTTGTAAGCTTCGAGGAACGCGTCAATCGCCGCGTCGCCGTTGGTGTGGATGATCAGCGGCACGCCCAGATCGTGGACCTTCTTGACCATCTTGTTGGCCAGATCCTGCGGAAACGTCGGCTCGCCATACCAGTCCTTCTCGCCCGCCGGACCGCCTTGAAGATAGGGCGTGGTGAAGAAAGCGGTTCTGCCTTGGGGTGAACCGTCGAGCGTGATCTTGACGCCGCCGACCTTGAAGCGATTGTGATAGCTGCCCCATTCGGAGATCGGGAACTCGGCCAGCACCTTGTCCACGTCCGTGATGAAGGGGAACGCGACGATATCGATGATATTGGCGCCAGCCTCGCTGGCACGGCGCATGGTCTCGAACTGGGGAAGGTGCGACGCGCCCTCATGTGCGGTTGTGATGCCGGCCTGGGCGTAGAGCATCTGCCCGGCTCGGCTCCATTCGATCTCCTGCTCCGCGGTCATCGGCTCCGCCCGCTCCATCACCGGAAGGAACGCCGTCTCCATGATCAGCCCCCAGGGCTCCTCGGTTCCCGGCTTGCGGACGATCACGCCGCCCGGCGGCGTCGGCGTCGCAGCGCTGATGCCGTATTTCGCCAACGCCAGGCTGTTCATGACCGCGCCGTGCATCGAGACGTGGTCGACGCGGACCGGATTGTCGGGGAAGGCCGCGTCGAGGTCGTCGCGGGTCAGCAGGCGGCCATCGGGCATGACCGAATCGTCATAGCCATAGGCCATGATCAACTTGCCCTTCGGGATGTTCCGTTCTGTCGCGAAGCGCCTAATCTCGGCGATGATACTGGGAACATCCTTGCCGTTGCCTGACGGCGGGGCATAGACTTGGGCCTGATTGGCGACAAGCAGCGAGTTGATGTAGTGACTATGGCCGTCGATGAATGACGGCATCAAGGTCTTTCCGGCCAGATCGACGAGTCGGGTGGTGCCGTCGGCCATCGCCATAGCCTCGTCGCGGGAGCCGGCGAAGAGGATCCTCCCGTCCTTGACTGCAAGCGCCTCGACATAGGCCGGGGCATCGCCCTTCATCGTCAGTATGTCACCGTCGATATAGATGGTTTCAGCCGTCTCCCGCGCCGATGCGCCCGCGGCACAGAACAACAACATGGCGGCCAGACCGAGACGTTTCGCGAGATTGCCGATCAACTGCGTTCCTCCTCTGGCGCCGACGCTCCGTTGTTTCCCGTTGTCTGATCCGGGATGACGCGTTCGCAGGGCTGGGCCTGAGGCGCAAGGTAGGGTTCAAGCCGGCTCCGTCAACAGTGACAGAACAACCATGCTGACGGCTGGATGAGTTGCATTGTTCCGGTCTCCGCATGGGCGGCCTGGCCAATACGGCAACGCGCGGCGTTTTCCGCTCTGGGGCCGTGTCGCCGCCAGAGCATGTCGGGCCATCTGGGACGGCCGCCTGAAGCACGCCGATCGGCGCGGTTCGACCGTGTCGCAGTTGCTGGGGGCAGACTCCAGATGATGACGTCGCCTGGTTAAACGTTTGATACGGCAATCAAAACCGTTGTTCGAGGATCCACGCCCCGTAATCGGTGCGGTTCCTCTTGCCTTTCCGGTTGCACAATCCCGCTCCAGCCGCTTTCATCGTCGGGCTGGACGGGGGAACACGCATGCGCTTGCTGTCTCATCTTTTGAAGCGGTTCGTCCGGAACGGGCGGCTGACCGTTCTCGACCATGCCGGGACGCGCCACGTCTTCGGCTCGGGACAGGACGGGCCGGACGTGACGATCCGCTTTACCGACAAGGCGGTCGAGCGGGAGATCTTCCTCAATCCCGAGTTGAAGTCCGCCGAGGCCTATATGGATGGGCGGCTTCTGGTCGAGCATGGCGGCTCGATCTATGACCTGCTGCTGCTCTTCTCGGTCAACCGCACCGGGCTCGCCGCGCATCCGATCCAGAGATCATTGCGCAAGGCGTGGAAGATGCTGAAGCGGCGGCACCAGGCGAATATCGTCGGCGTCGCCGCCGACAATGCGCGCTCGCATTACGACCTGCCGGAGGCCTTCTACCGGCTCTGGCTCGACAAGGGCATGAACTATTCCTGCGCCTATTTCAGCCATCCCGACGAGGATCTGGAGAGCGCGCAGATCAACAAGCTCCGCCACATCGCCGCCAAGCTGAAGCTGGAGCCCGGCATGACGGTCGCCGAGATTGGCTCGGGCTGGGGCTCGCTCGCGATCTATCTCGCGGTCCATTGCGGCGCCAGGGTCACCGCCATCAACGTCTCGACCGACCAGCTCGCGACCGCGCGACGGCGGGTCGAGGAGGCGGGCGTCGCCGACAAGGTCACCTTCGTCGAGATCGACTACCGCAAGCTCGAGGGCCAGTTCGACCGCGTCGTCTCGGTCGGCATGATGGAGCATGTCGGCGTCGCGCATTTCGAGGATTATTTCGGCACGGTGCGGAAGCTGCTGAAGCCGGGCGGCTTCGCCATGATCCACGCCATCGGCCGCATGTCGCCGCCGGGCTCGACCGCGCCCTTCATCCGCAAATACATCTTCCCCGGCGGCTATGTGCCGGCGCTTTCGGAAGTCTTCGCCGCCACCGAGCAATCCGGGCTCTGGGTCGATGACTGCGAGATCTGGCGGCTTCACTACTACTGGACGATCAAGGCCTGGCGCGAACGCTTTCTGGCGGTCCGCGACGAGGTCGTCGCCATGCAGGGCGAGCGCTTCGCGCGGATGTGGGAGTTCTACCTGGTCGCCGTCGAGCTCGGCTTCCTGCACGGCTCCAACATGGTCTACCAGCTCTTGGTCTCGTCCAAGCGCGACGACGTGCCGGTCATCCGCGACTACATCGTCGACGACGAGCGCGCGCTGGCCGGCCGCGAACCGGCGGCGGAACGGGCCTAGTCGATCCGGCGCAGGTGGTTGTCGAACTGCTCGTGGCGTCGGGCGACCGGATCGAGGCGGCCGTCGCCGGCGCGCATGACGCGGCCGTCGCCAGCGGTGGCGAGGAAGGCGGCGTCTTCGGTCGGCGCCACGCCGCATCCGTCCGGCAGCGCCAGCGCATCGCGGAAATCGCCGCTCGCCGCGTCCCAGAAGAACACCTGCCCGCCGATCGGCGAGGAGGTGGCGATGGTCGAGCCGTCGCGGCTCGCTACCACCGAGCCGATATAGTTGCGGGCGAGGGGAGCGATCGCGTCCGGAAAACTCATCAGCCGGGCGGCGCCGTCGCGGCCGATGCGGCCGACCAGCGGCGGCCGCTCGCTGCGCGCGCCCTCCCACTGGCAGCCGAACCAGACATTGCCGGCGCCGTCGAAGGTCATGTGGCGCATGGAGAGCCGGTTCAGCGCCGGGTCGAGCACGGTCTCTTCCAGAAGGTCGCCGGTCTCGCTGTCGATGCGCACGATGGAGGGGCGCATCTCGGCGAGGTTGAGCTTCTGGCGGCCATAGTCGGGGTGGGTCTCGATGCCGCCATTGGCGATGACCAGCGTGCGGCCGTCGGGGGCGAGCAGGATCTCGTGCGCGTCGACGCCATGCGTCTCGAATTCGCCGATCCGCTGATAGTCGGTGCCCGACGCGTCATAGACGCCGATGACGCCGCGCGAGCGCTCGCCGTCGAAATTGTTCTCAGTCGCGTAGAGCAGGCGGCCATCGGTCGAGAAGATGCCGTGGCCGAAGAAGTGATGTCCTTCGGGCGGCGTGATCGTCGCGAGCGGCGTCATCGAGGCAACGTCGACGATGACGGCGAAATAGCCGGGCCGGCGGGCGAAGACGGCGACGCGCCGGCGGGCCGGATCGACCGCGATATCATGGCCGCGACCGGCGAGCGGCATGCGGCCAACGACGCCGCCGCGCTCGTCGATCAGCATCAGCATGTGCTGGCGCGGGCCGACGCGGACCGAGGAGACGAAGACGGGGCGCTCTTCCGCGCCGCCCAGCGGGCGGGCGAAGGGCAGGATGGCGCGCAGCGCATCGGCCAGCGCGCCGAAGGGGAAACGTTCAGTCGCCGTCGAGCGCATTGAATCCCGGCGAGATCCCCGCCGCCTCCGCGAAACGGAAGTTGAAGATGTCCTCCAGCGTCTTCAGCACGTCGAAGGCGCGCTTCAGGCTGTCATAGGAGGCCTGGTCGGCGAAGGCCCCGTTCCATGGCTTGCCGACATTGAGCGCCTGGCGGAACTCGTTCGAGGTCGCCTCGGTCGCGGCCAGAAGCGTGGCGGCGTCGTTCGGCGTCAGGCTGAACACGTCGGAGCGCTCGACCAGTTCGTCGATCGCGTCGATCGAGGCGTTCAGATAGGCGAAGCTCTCGCCCGAGCGGACGAAGGCGCCGCGGTTCGGCTTGGCCTTGTCGAAGGATTTGCCGAGCGCCGGCAGCAGGCGCTGGTCGCGCATCTGCTGCAGTCCCGTCACGATCGCCTTCAGGACCTCGACCAGCGGCTCGGTCGCGTCGCGATAGACGATGTTGGCGCCGCCCGGCTTCAGCATCAGCTCGCGCCAGCCGCCCGGCTTCGTCCATTCGGTGACGGCCTCGCCGGCGATGGTGTTTAGGTTCTCGGCGATGCGGAGCGCCAGCTGGCAGCGATAGGCGGCGGTCTCGGCGTCATCGGATGTGCCGAAAACGAGCGCCTCGAAGGCGGGCAGGCCCTGCACGGCGGCGCTGCGCTTGGCGATGGCGCCCGGCTCCAGCAGCGCCGGATCGGGCTTGGCGAGGATCTGGCGCAATTGCCTGGTGCCGGTGCCGTGCGGATCGGGCAGGAAGGAGAAGCGCTCGAGCCGCGCCTTCTCGGCCATCGGGCCGAAGCGCAGGAAATCGGCGCGCGCCCAGGCCTGCAGCAGCTTTTCGAAGGCGGCGCGGACGGCCGGGTCCGGCGTCGCGCCGGGGTTCTTGCAGCTCTCGGTCATCGCGGCAACGAGCGCGGCGGTCGCCTTCTGCAGCTGTTCGTAGGCCGGAATGAAATAGCCCGAGATTGCCTTGTCGGCGACGAGCGCCAGCGCCTCGGCGCTCGGCCCCGGCTTCACCGGCGCGTCGGTGGACTGCGCGAAGGCGCGCTTGGCCGCGATCAGGAGCGGCGAGAGCAGCAGCAGGCGTTTCGTGATCGCGATCATAGCGTTTCCAGATAGGCGATGAGCGCGGCCTTGTCGGCCGCGGCCAGTGCTTCATAGCGCAGTTTCGCCGCCATGGCTTCGCCGCCATGCGCGCGGATCGCCTCGTCGAGCGTGCCGGCGCGGCCGTCATGCAGGAAGCGGCTGTTATCGCCGGTGCGGAAGGCGAGCGAGACGAGCGGCGGCGTCCGCCATTCCGACGAGGCGACGCCGGGCTCGCCGACGCCGTCGTCGAGGCCGGGTCCCATGTCGTGCAGCAGGAGGTCGCTGTAGAGCGTGACCGGTTTGCCGTCGCGGCCGGCGAGGCTCGGCACATGGCAGGCGGCGCAGCCGATGGACGCGAACTGCGCGGCGCCGGGCGGGGCCGGCTCGACCGGCGCGGGCGCGGCGAGGTTGGCGAGATAGGCGTTGAGGAGCCGCACCATCTCGGCCGAGATTTCCTCGTTGTCGAAGGTCGGGCTCTGGCCATGCGGCGCGGCGAGGCAGTCCGGCTGCGCCGCCGTGCAGTCGCCGTAGGGATGCGGGCTGAGCGGGCTCGACATGCCGATGTCGAGCATGAAGGCGTCCGATGTCATCTGATCGAGGGTCGGGGCCGCGGCCTTCCAGCCATAGCGGCCGACGCGGCGCTTGCCGTCTGTCTCGATCATCCGGGCGCGGCCGGCGACGCCGTCCGGCTTGGGTTCGGCCGCCTGCGCCAGGATCGCCGCCTCGTCGACCTTCTCGATCAGCCCGATGCCACGCAGCGATGGCGCCTGGCGCGGGCCGAGCCGGGTCGCGTCGGCCAGATCGCCGCGGCTCGGCGCGAAGGTGACAGCGAGCGGCCCGCCCGGCGTCGCCGGCACGGCATAGTCGACCGTGCCCTCGCTCGTCAGGCCCGAGACGGCGCGCGGCTGGATCTGCCGGCCATAGACCGGATCGCCCTTGCCCTTCGCGTCGCCGAGCCGGGTGACGATGCCGCGCTGGACCAGCGTGCCGTCCGGCTGCGCGGTGATCTTGGCCGAGAGCGCCTTGCCGGAATGGCAGCTGGCGCAGCTCTTCTCGTTGAAGAGCGGGCCGAGCCCATCATTGGCGAGCGTCGAGGAGGGCGCCTGCACCCAGATGCGGTCGAACAGCGCCTTGCCGACCGCGCGGTCGAGCCCGTCGGCATGGGCCGCGGGCAGGGCGGCGGCGAGGAGGAGGGCGCCGGCTGTGACAAGCCGACGGGCGCGGGCGGCGATCATGCCACCTCGAACCACGCCATCATGCCCGTCTCCTGGTGCTCGATGATGTGGCAATGGAACATCCACTTGCCGGGGTTGTCGGCGACGAAGGCGACCTCCATCCGCTCCTTCGGCTGCAGCAGCACGGTGTCGGCGTGATGCGGCGGCAGGCTGCGGCGGTTCGAGTTCAGCACCGTGAAGCTGTGGCCATGGATATGGATCGGGTGCATGTGCGGCGTGACGTTGCGCAGCTCGAACAGATAGGTCTTGCCGCGCTCCAGCTTTGCCATCGGCGGCGGGATCTCGTGCATGTCGCTCGGCCAGGACCCCTTGTTGATCGCCCAGAGATTTCCCTCCGACAGGCAGAGGGGGCCGAGCGGCGCGCCGGCATCGGCGATCTCCTGCACGGCGGCGCCGGTCGCCGTCGCCGAGAAGGTGATGGGCATGCGGATGGCGTTGGCGATGTCGGGTACAGCGATCCGGCCAGCGGCGAGCGGCGCCGGGTCGAACGGACCCTGACGGCGGGCGGACCCTCGCGCGACGAGGCGGGCGAGCGGCACCGGCTTCGGCGCGAAATAGTCGACGAGCGTCGCGACGCTGCCATCGGCGGGCGTCCGCACGATCAGGTCGGCGCGCATCGCCGGGCCCATGCGCCAGGAGCGCAGCGGGAAGGGCTGGCAGGCGATGCCGTCGATCGCGACGACGGCGGCGTCCGCGCCCTCGATGCCGATCTCGGAGAGCCGCGTCGGGTCGACGTTCATCACGCGCAGCCGCACATCGGCCGAGGCCGGCAGCACGATCTCGGGATTCGACATGCCGTTGCAGCTGCGCACCGTGCCGAAGGTGCCAGCCTTGCCGGCGCCCGCCATCGTCAGGAAGGGCAGGAAGCTGGTGCCGTCCTCGCTGATCCGCCAGTCGCGCAGCGTCAGCACTTCGTCGGCGTCATAGGGCTCGGGCGCGTCGCCCTCGACGATCAGGACGCCGATCAGGCCACGGCCGATGTGCTCGGCCGAATTGCAGTGCGTGTGGAAGAAGAAGGTGCCGGTGTCGGGCGGCACGAAGGAATAGTCGTAGCTCTCGCCCGGCTCGACCGGCGGCTGCACCAGATAGGGCACGCCGTCCTGGTCGTTCGGCAGGCGGATGCCGTGCCAGTGGATCGAGACATGCTCGCCCGGCCGGGTCAGGCCGTTGACGAGGTGCGTGTTCAGCCGCTGGCCGAGCCGCATGCGCACGACCGGCGGCTTGGCGCGGTCGGTGAAGGTCCAGAGCGGCAGCGCATGGCCGTCGAAGCAGGGCAGCGTCAGCCTGCGTTCGGCCGCGTTCAGTTCAAGCGGGACGACTGTCTCGGTGTCGGGCACGGCGGCGGGCGGGATGGCGCGCGTGAAGGCGGGCGCGGGATCCGGGCGGCCGAAAAGGCTCGCGCCCGCGAGGGCGGCGGAGCCGACGAGAACGCTGCGGCGGGTAAGCATGGGCTCTACTCTGATGGCGCGGCCGCACGAGGCGACCGCGCCGGATGTAGTGGCATCGCGATCGCGATGCCAGTCGTTACTCGGCCGAGACGGCCGAGGGATTGTCGAGGCTGTCCGAGCCCTCGACCTCGATCTTCAGGCCGAGCGCCGCGACGGCCGCCTCGACCGCGCGGGTCTGCGCGACCAGGCCGTCGATCGCTTCCTGCACGATCGCGTTGCCCTTCTCGTTGCCGGCGCCGATCATCTGGTCATAGGCCTCGCCCTTGTCGGACGTGTCCTTGAGTACCTGCATCTTGGCGGTCGTGTTGGCGAGTGCCTCGTCGACGCGCTTGGCGGCGTCGGCGTTCTTCGCGGCCGTGAAGTCGCGGATGCTCGGGCCCTCGACGACGCTGCCGTCGGCGCGGGTGTACTTGCCCTGCCAGGCGGCGACCATGCCGGCTTGGTCGTAGTAGTGGCTGTCGGCCGTGTTGTCCGAGAAGCAGTCATGCTCTTCCTCGGGATCGTGCAGGATCAGGCCGAGCTTCATGCGCTCGCCGGCCAGCTCGCCATAGGAGAGCGAGCCGATGCCGGTCAGGATGGTGGCGAGGCCGCCCTCGTCGCCCTTGTCGGCCAGCTGCTTGCGGGCTGCGCCGTCGGCCTGCCAGTTGCCGACCATCTCCTCGAGATCGGCGATCAGCAGATCGGTCGCGACCTTGAGATAGGTGGCGCGACGGTCGCAATTGCCGTTGGTGCAGTTCTTGGTGTCGAAGTCGCTGGCGGGGCGGTTGCCGGCGCCGGCGTCGGTGCCGTTCAGGTCCTGGCCCCAGAGCAGGAACTCGATGGCGTGGTAGCCGGTGGCGACATTCGCCTCGACGTCGCCGGCTTCCTGCAGCTTGCCGAGCAGCTCGGCGTTGATCACCGTCGCGTCGACCTTGTCCGGGCCGATCTGCAGCTCCTTGTTGGCGATGACGTTCGCCGTGTAGAGCGGGTTCGAATCCGAGCTGTCGCCGTAGCTCTTGGTGTCGACATAGTCGATCAGGCCCTCGTCGAGCGGCCAGGCGTTCACGCGGCCTTCCCAGTCATCGACGATGGCGTTGCCGAAGCGGTAGACCTCGGTCTGCTGGTAGGCCGGGCGCGCGGCCTTCCAGGCGGCGCGGGCGGCGGCCAGCGTCTCGTCGGTCGGGTTGGCGATCAGCGCGTCGACGGCGACGTTCAGCGCCTTGGCGCCGGTCAGCGCGTCCTCGTACTTGGCCTGGGCGATGTCGCCATAGTTCTTCAGCACGGCGCTGGCGGTCGGGGCGTCGGCCGCAAACGCCGGCAGGGCGGTCGAAAGCGCCAGCGCCGCGGTGGCGGCGAGAAGGATCTTCTTCATTTTCACAATCGTCTCCGGTGTGTGAAATCGTGCGGTGAATTCAGTGGAACTGCCGGCGGCAGGGGCGGGTGCCGATCTCGCGGATCACGGCCCCCGGCACGGGAATGAGGATCTGGCCGGTCTCGGCGAGCGTGTCGGCGAAGGCGCGGGTCGCGCGCGCGACCTCCGCCCGTCCCTCCGGCGGCACCAGGCGGCGGAGCGCATGGTCGAGGCTGTCGTCGTCATGGTTCTGGCAGGCGGCGATCATCGTCACCGCGAAGCATTCGTCCCGGCAGAGGCGGGGACACTCGGATGGCGACAGCCCGGCGGGCCGGTCCATCCAGCTCCGCAGCGTATCGACCCAGTGCGCCAGCGAGGCGAGTACCCGCGCCCCCTCGACGCTGCCGAGTTCCTCGGCGTAGAGATTGGCGGCGCGCTCCCAGCAGGTGAAGGAGCCGCGCTCGCAGCCCTGCATCCAGCGGCGAAAGCCTTCGACGACGAGTTTTTCCGGGGGACGTTCCAGATAGCGGGCGGTCACGGCGCCGGACGCATCGATCGGAATCCGGGTCGCCATCAGCCGGCGCTCCGGTTGCGGGCGGGGCCGAGCGCTGTCTTCGCCATCGCGGATCTGAACCTCGGGACCATCGTCCACTCCAATCGGCGGCGAATGCGCGGCCGTCAAAGGGCGTAAGAAGCGCGCCCGGGCGGCGCGATCGGCCGAGGTTTGAACCTGTTGCGAGATCAAGTCAAGAATATGTAACAGTCTGAAATTATTCTAATTCCAGTATTGGGAAGCATTTCCGGCGCGAATTCTTGGCGCTGCTATAGCCGATCTTGGATAGAGACCAGGAATGGCCAGCTGACGCTGTGGCGGTTGGTCTCGTCATGGTTGCGGGGGCATCCGTACGCCCGTTTCCGGCGTCGCTGTCGGCGGTGCAGAAGTCGCGTGTCGGGGCTTGCGTTTGATGAAATGATATAACATAACGTTTGCATCGACCGCAGGACGAAATGGAATGACGGAGTTGCGCGACAGCGTCGGCAGGACGGACGGGCAGGGGGCGCCCGGGCACCGGGGCCATGATCTCCATGGTCACGGCCAACAACACGACCATGCCCATCCCCATGCCGGCAGTCACGATCATGACCACGGCCATGCCGCGCGTGGCCATGGCGCCGCCGCGTCGGGCGCATTTGCCGCCGCCCGGCCGCGCGTTCGCCATTCGATGTTCCTCGCCTCCGCGCTGGAGCGGCTGGTCATCGCGGCGCTCCTGATCGGGCTGATCTGGGCCGGCATCCTCTGGGCGATCGCGTGACATCATGCTGAAGTCCTCCGCGCCTGCCGTCCGTGTCGACAATCTGACCCTTTCCTATCGGCGCCATCCCGCCGTCCACCATGTCTCCGGCGAGTTCAGCCCCGGCTCGTTCACGGCGATCTTCGGCCCGAACGGCGCCGGCAAGTCGACCTTGCTCAAGGGCATCGTCGGCCTGATCAAGCCGGACAGCGGCCGCGTCTTGCTCGACGGCGTCGCGCGCCACGATATCGGTTACCTGCCGCAGCAGAGCGCGCTCGACCGTTCCTTCCCGATGCGCGTCCTCGACGTCGCCGCCATGGGGCTGTGGCGCAAGGCCGGCATCTTCCGCGCGATCGGCCGCAAGTCGCTCGACCATGTCGAGGCGGCGCTGGCCGCGGTCGGGCTCACCGGCTTCGAGGACCGCCTGATCGGCACATTGTCCGGCGGCCAGTTCCAGCGCGCCTTGTTCGCGCGGCTCTTGCTGCAGGATGCGCGGCTGATCCTGCTCGACGAACCGTTCACGGCGATCGACGCGCGCACCTGCGACGATCTCCTGGCGCTGATCGCGCGCTGGCATGCCGAGGGCCGCACCGTCGTCACCGTGCTGCACGACCTCGAGCTGGTGCGCGAACACATCCCCGAGACGCTGCTGCTCGCCCGCGAGAAGGTGGCATGGGGGCCGACGACGGAAGTGCTCACCGACGAGAACCTCGCCCGCGCCCGGCATCTGCACGAGGCGTTCGAGGACGATGCCGAGCTTTGCGAGATGCCCGCGTGATGAGTTTTTATGACCTGCTGTTCGGGCCGTTCGCCGAGTTCGGCTTCATGCGCCGCGCCCTGATGGGCTGCATCGCGCTCTCGATCTCGGGCGCGCCGATCGGCGTGTTCCTCGTGCTGCGCCGGATGAGCCTGATGGGCGACGTGATGGCACACGCCATCCTGCCCGGCGCGGCGATCGGCTTCCTGCTCTCCGGCTTCTCGCTGTTCGCGATGACGGCGGGCGGCGTGATCGCCGGCCTGCTGGTGGCGCTCGGCGCCGGCGCGATCGCCCGCACCACGCCGTTGCGCGAGGATGCGAGCTTCGCCGCGTTCTATCTGGTCTCGCTCGGCCTCGGCGTGATGATCGTCTCGATCCGCGGCTCGAACATCGATCTCCTGCACGTGCTGTTCGGCAATGTGCTGGCGCTCGACGATCCCTCGCTGTTCCTGATCGGCGGCATCGCCACCGTGACGCTGCTGGCGCTGGCGCTGATCTACCGGCTGCTGGTGGCGGAATGCTTCGATCCCGGCTTCCTGAAGAGCGTCGGCGGCGCCGGCGGGCTGGCGCATTTCCTGTTCCTGGCGCTGGTCGTGCTCAACCTCGTCGGCGGCTTCAACGCCCTCGGCACGCTGATGGTGGTCGGCCTGATCGTGCTGCCGGCCGCCTCGGCGCGGTTCTGGAGCGAAACCGTGCCGGGCCAGATCGGCGCGGCGGCCTTGATCGGCATCGTCTCGTCCGCCGCTGGCCTCCTCATCTCCTACCACGGTGAACTGCCCACCTCGCCGGCCATCATCCTGGTCGCCGGCGCGATCCATGCCGTGTCGATCCTCGCCGGGCGGCACGGAAGCTTTGTCCACCAGGCCCTTCACGCGCGGCACTTGCGCGGCTGAAGCGCCCCTCACTCCCAGGAGTTCGACCCAATGAAGTCATCCCCATGGCTCATCGCGGCGGCGCTTGCCTTTGCCGTCGCGCTGCCCGCAGATGCGGCTGAAAAGCTCAAGGTCGTCGCCAGCTTCTCGATCCTCGGCGATATCGTCTCGGAGGTCGGCGGCGATCACGTCGAGGTCCGCACGCTGGTCGGGCCCGACGGCGACGCGCACACCTTCGAACCCAGCCCGTCCGATGCCAAGGCGTTGGGCGCGGCGGCCGTGCTGGTCGAGAACGGCATGGGGCTGGAGGGCTGGATCGGCCGTCTCGTCACCGTCTCGGGCTTCAAGGGCGAGCGGGTCGAGGCGTCGAAGGGTATCCAGCCGCTCGCCTGGAAGGGCGGCGAGGAGGGCCATGACGCCCATGAGGGCCATGACGCGCATGAGGGGCACGACCACGCCGAGAAGGCCCATGGCGACGAGGGCGATGACGGCCACGATCACGGCGCGCATGCCGGCCATTCGCACGATGTCGACCCGCATGCCTGGCAGGATCCGAAGAACGGCATCGTCTATGTGAACAACATCGTCGCCGGGCTGAGCGCGGCGGATCCCGCCCATGCCGCCGACTACAAGGCGCGTGGCGAGACGCTTTCGGCCGAGCTCGCGGCGGTCGACGCGCGGCTGAAGGCCGAGTTCGCCGCGGTGCCCGAGGCGCGGCGCAAGATCGTCACCAGCCACGACGCCTTCGGCTATTTCGCCAAGGCCTATGGCATCCAGTTCGTGGCGCCCGAGGGCGTGAGCACCGAGAGCGAGGCTTCGGCCGCCGATGTCGCCAAGATCATCCGCCAGATCAAGGCGGAGAACATCACGGCGCTGTTCGCCGAGAACATCACCGATCCGCGCCTTCTGAACCAGATCGCCCGCGAAACGGGCGCGAAGATCGGCGGCGCGCTCTATTCCGACGCGCTGTCGCCGCCGGACGGTCCGGCGCCGACCTATCTCAGGATGTTCGAGAACAACGGCGCGGACCTGCTCGCCGCGATGAAGGAGTAGGACAGGGCACCTTCTTTCACCTCTCCCTGAGGGAGAGGTCGACGGCCACAGGCCGGCGGGTGAGGGGTTACGGCCTCACCGGAGGGTTCCCTAAACCCTCCCCCGGACCTGCGGTCCGACCTCCCCCTCAGGGGGAGGTGTAAAAGAGAAGAGCGCGGTCCGCCAAGCGTCCTCAATACACGAACGGGATCAGCCGCGCCGTCTTGCGGGAATAGTCGCGATAGGTGGCGCCGAAGGTGTCGAGCATCAGCTTCTCTTCCTTCTTCACGCGGAAGAAGTAGAGGATGCCGATGCCGACCAGGCCGGCGAGGCCGACGAACCAGTTCTGCAGCAGCAGCGCCTGCGCGATCGCCATCAGCCAGAACGAGACGTACATCGGGTGGCGCACATAGTGGTAGACGCCGCTCGTCACCAGCGTGTGCTTGGCGCGGATCTCCAGCGTCGCCGACCAGTTGTGGCCGAGATCCTTGTGGCTCCTATAGAAGAACCAGAGATAGGCGATCGCCGCGACGACGCCGAGCCAGGCGGCGACCGGCGAGAAGGGCAAGTTGGCGCTCTTCGGGAAGCCCATGCCGGTCAGCGCCCAGATCGCCGGGATCAGGCCGACGCCGACCACCGAGATCGCCACCAGCGTTTGCTGGCTCGAGCGATCGCGCGAATCCACGATCTTGTGCTTCCGCGCGCGGCGCTGGTGCGGGTAGCGGATGATGTACCAGATCACCAGCGCGGCAACCCAGCAGATCGTGGCGGCAAATTGCGTCATGTCGTCCTCTCAAGTCCCTGGGGTCTGCCGCCTTTGGCCTGCGCGCCTTCCTGCGGCGGGAAGCGGTCGCGAAGCCGCACCGGACCGCAGCATATCGAGAAGAAGTCATAGAAGTAGCGGCGCGTATTGCCCATGACGAACTGATAATGCACACGGAAAAGGCTGTTGCGGATGCGGCTGTAGTCCTCCGGCGCCAGCATCTCGCGGATGCGCACGTTGAGGACGGCGGGGAAGGGCCGGCCCGGCGCCTTCGGTAGCCGCATCAGCTTGGCCGGGTCGGTCTTGTAGAAATTGACCACGTCGGTCAGCGCCTGGAATTCCAGCCAGTCGATGCCGCCGGCAGCCTGGACGCGGCCGATCCGCTCGCGCAGCTGCTTGGCCGCCGGATGCAGGCCGAGCTGCAGCACGCAGGAGCCCACGGTGATGATCGAGAGCGGCGCGCCGTGTCGGGCGAGGTCGGGATCGCGCGCCAGCGCCCGTTCGACCGCCTCGAGCGCGAAGACGCTGCCCTGGCTGTGGCCGATCACGACGATCTCGTCGAATTCGCCCGATCGCGTCGCCACGACGATCTCGTCGGCGAAGCGATCGACCCGCGCTGTCATGTCGGCGCGCAGGCCGCGCATGTATTCGCCCATGAAGGTGCGGGCGTCGAGAAGGTGGCTGACGAACCAGCGTCCGCCCGGCCAGCGCATCAGGCCGGCATAGACGGCGAGGCCTGCGAGCGGCGCGAGGATCGCCGCGCTCCAATGGTCGAAGCGCAGCACCAGGCTGGCGACGAAGGCGGCGACGATGACGAAGACGAGCGACAGGACGAAGGGAAACAGAAAATAGAGCGCGAAGCGCCAGGCCGCGAAGAAATAGCGGAACACCGTGCCCGAGACGACGAAATCCGCGAGAACGCCGAGCGAAAGCGGCACGCGCTGCCAGAGCGGCCGCGCGAAGTCGTCCTTCACCAGGTCGTCCCAGGCGAGCAGGCGGAAATCGGTTCGGCTCGCCCAGTCGTCGCCCTCGGCGGCGATTTCCGTCCGCCAGACGGCGCCATCCGGCGCGCGTTCGGGAGTCGAGACGGTCGCGTCGACGCTCCAGGTGTCGCGAAAATGACCGAGCTCGCGCGCCTGGCGGCGGAAGAATTTTTCCGGCGTCACCGGATCATAGCCGCCGAGATAGAGCACGCAGCGGCGCAGCGGCCGCGCGGCCGTGTCTGCGCCCGCGACGCCAGCGGTTCTGTCCGGGTCGCCTGCTGTCATCGGCGCCCGGCGAGCGCCGCTTCGACGGCGCTTCGGGTCGGCATCGGCGCGACGGCGCCATAGCCTTCCGTGGCGAGGCCCGCCGCGGCATTGGCGTAGCGGGCGGCGGAGAATGGATCGTTCGAGCGGAGATATTCGGTCAGGAAGGCGCCGTCGAACGTGTCGCCGGCGCCGGTCGCGTCGACCGGCTTCACGGAGATCGCCGGGATCAGCAGCCGCTTCTCCGGTGTCGCGACCAGCGCGCCCTCGGCGCCCATGGTGACGATGACGATCTTCGGGCCGAGGCCGAGATAGAAATCAGCGATCTTGTTCGGATCGGTCTCGCCGGTCAGCGCCTCGGCGTCGTCCGAGCTCGTCTTCAGGATGTCGGAAAGCGCCGCCGCCGCGTGGATGACGGCGCGGGCGCGGTCGATCGGCCAGAGGCGGAGACGCAGATTGGTGTCGTAGGAGACCAGCACGCCCGCCTCCCTCGCCGCGCGCAGCGCCGCGAAGACGAAGTCGGCCGCCTGCGAGGAGATCGCCTGGCTGATGCCGGAAGTATGCACGACCTTGGCACCGCGGATGTAGTCGGCCGGCAGTTCCTCAGGCGTCATGCGGCTCGCGGCGGAGCCGGCGCGGCGATAGGAGAAGACGTGGCCCTGCGGCCCGTGCGTGACGAAATAGATGCCGGTCGGCGCGGTGCCGTCATGCTTGACCGCGCGGGTGTCGACGCCTTCCTGCTTCCAGAGGTCGAGGAAGGACTGGCCGAAATTGTCGGTGCCGATCGCCGTGACATAGCCGACCGAGGCGCCCTGGCGCGCCGCCGCGATGGCGCAGTTCGAGGTGTCGCCGCCATGGCCCGGCCGGAAAACCACGTCGCCCTTGGCCTGGTTGAGTTCGAACAGCGGCTCGCCGATGCAGACGATGTCGGGGCTCGTGGCGGCAGGCGTGGGCATGAATGGTTCTCCGGACGCGAATGGCGTCCTTCATGGCTGGTCGGGCGCGGTGGTGCAAGACCGCGTGGCGGGTGATCGCGCGTTCAAAGCAACCCGTTGATCGCATTTCGAAACAGGCGGTCGTATTCGGTGGCGTCGAGACGCTTCGGATTGCCGTCGTTGGAGGGATCGTGCTCGGCCATGGCGGCGGCCTCGGGCAGAACCGATTCGTCGACGCCGATTTCCCTCAGCGTGTGCGGAATTCCGAGCTCGCGGCGGAGCGCCAGGACCCAGTCGAGCACCGCGTCGGCGCTCTGTCCCGGCAGGTCGAGATAGCGCGCCAAGGCCGCCAGCCTGTCGTCGATCGCCGGGCGGTTGAAGGCGAGCACATAGGGCATGACGACCGCATTGGTGAGGCCGTGATGCGTGCCGCGCAGGCTGGAACTCGGATGGCTCATCGCATGCATGGCGCCGAGCCCCTTCTGGAAGGCGACCGCGCCCATCGACGAGGCGATCAGCATCTGCGAGCGTGCCGCGATGTCGTGGCCGTCGGCGAATGCTTTGGGCAGCCAGTCCTTGACGAGGCGGATGCCTTCCAGCGCGATGCCGGCCGACATCGGATGGAAGAACGGGCTGCACCACGCCTCCAGCGAATGCGACAGCGCGTCCATGCCGGTCCAGGCCGTGATCTTCGCCGGCAGGTCGACCGTCAGCTCGGGATCGGCGATCACGACCTTCGGCAGCATCAGCGGGTGGAAGATGATCTTCTTGGTGTGGTCGGACGGGTCGGTGATGACGCCGGCGCGGCCGACCTCGGAACCGGTGCCGGCCGTGGTCGGCACGGCGACAACAGGCGCGATGCCGGCGGCGTCGGCCCGGGTCCACCAGTCGGCCCGGTCCTCGAAGTCGAAGACGGGGCGCGTCTGGCCGCTCATGAAGGCGATGGTCTTGCCGATATCCATGGCCGAGCCGCCGCCGAAGGCGATCACACCGTCATGGCCGCCGGCGCGGTAGGCGGCGAGCCCGTCGTCGAGATTGGCGAGCGTCGGATTGCCGTCGACCTTCGAGAACACCGCGTACGGGACTTTCGCCGCGTCGAGAATGGCGAGCGTGCGCGCCACGATCGGCAGCGCCACGAGGCCGGGATCGGTGACGAAGAGCGGCCGCGCGATGCCGGCGGTGGCGAGCGCCGCCGGCAGTTCGGCGATGCGGCCGGCGCCGAAGCGGATCGCGGTCGGATAGGACCAGTTGGCATTCAGCGAGGCATAGCCGTCGATCATGGATCGTTCCTTGGCAACTGCTTTCTAGGGGCGGCGTTGCGGCACGCCGGTTCAGTCGGATCGGTGGCGGGGGTGTCAATCGGTCCGGGTGCGGAGATGAAAACTCTTCGGTCGCGTCAGCTGCTCGTAGCCGACGACAGAGAGGCTGGCGCCGCGTCCGGTCGCCTTGACGCCGGTCCAGGCGAGCGCCGGATCGACATAGTCGCAGCGGTTCATGAACACGGTGCCGGTGTCGATGCGGTCGCCGATCGCCTCCGCCGCCTCCTGGTCCTCCGTCCAGATGGCGGCAGTCAGGCCGAATTCGGAATCGTTCATCAGCCGGATCGCCTCGTCGTCTGATCTGACCTTCATGATCCCGATGGCGGGGCCGAAGGTTTCTTCCTTCATGAAGCGCATCGAATGGTCGACATCGGTCAGAACCTGCGGCGCCAGATAGGGCGTGCCGGCCTTCGCCTCGGGGAAATGCCTGGGATCGATCAGCGGCTTCGCGCCGGCGCGCACCGCCTCGTCGACCTGGTCGCGGATGAAGTCGGCGGCGGCGGTGCGGACGACCGGGCCGAGCGTCGTCGCCGGATCGGTCGGGCTGCCGAGCTTGTAGGCGTTGACCGTCGCGACGACGCCCTCGACGAAGCGGTCATAGACCGCCTCGTGTACATAGACGCGCTCCATCGCGCAGCAGGACTGGCCGGAATTGAAGAAGCCGCCATCGACGATGTTCTCGACCGCGAAGGCGAGGTTGACGTCGGGCCGGACATAGGCCGGATCCTTGCCGCCGAGTTCGAGTGTCGTCGCCGGAAAATTCGGCGCGCCGGCGACCGAGGCCATGATCTTGCGGCCGCCAGATGTCGAGCCGGTGAAGCCGACCTGGTCGACGAGGCCGGAGCGGATCGCCCGGTCGGTCGTCTCGTGCGACATGTTCACAAACTGGAACACGTCCTTCGGCAGCGCCGCCTTCGCGAAGGCCGATGCGAAGTGCTCGGCGACCAGCGCCGTCTGGCTCGAATGCTTCATGACGACCGCATTGCCGGCGAGGAGCGCCGGCAGCACGGCGTTGAGCGCCGTCATGTAGGGGAAGTTCCAGGCCGGCAGGTTCAGGCAGACGCCGAGCGGTTCGCGCCGGATATAGCGGCGGAAGCCTTCCTTTGGGCCAGCGTCGATATCGGCGAGCGATTCTTCCGCGATCGCGATCATGTAGCGGGCGCGCTCTTCGAAGCCGCGCATTTCGCCATGGCCGAAGCGGATCGGCCGGCCCATCTGCCAGGCGAGCAACTCGGCCACCTTGTCCTTCTCCGCCACCATGGCGTCGACGAAGCGGGTGGCGATCGCGGCGCGGTCGGCGACGCCGGTCTCGCGCCAGTCGCGCTGCGCTGCCTTCGCCCGCTTCAGAGTCGCGAGCACCTCGGCGTCGGTCGCGAGCGGCCGCTCGGCATAGACCGAGCCGTCGACGGGGGTGATGATCCGGAGGAGGGGGGGGGTCATGGCTTTATTCCTGCGGGCGTCGTCGCTTCAAGAACGCTCGAAGCCGCGTTGCAGCTCCCAGTCGGTGATGCGGCGGTCCTGTTCGAGCTGCTCCCAGCGCGCGGCATGAAGATAGTGCTCGACGACCTCGTCGCCGAGGGCGGCGCGCAGGACGCCCGACTTGTCGAGCGCGTCGATCGCTGCACGCAGGGTCTTCGGAATGTCGGGCAGGCTCGCCGCGGCATAGGCGTCGCCGGCGAAAGCGGGCGGCAGGTCGAGCTTTTCCTCGATGCCGTGCAGGCCGGTCGCGATCAGGGCGGCGAAGGCGAGATAGGGGTTCAGATCGGCGCCGCCGATCCGGCATTCGGTGCGGATCGACTTGCCCTCGCCGACGACGCGGAAGCCGGTGGTGCGGTTGTCGACCGACCAGACCGCCTTGGTCGGCGCGAAGGTGCCGGCCTGGAAGCGCTTGTAGGAATTGATGTAGGGCGCGAGGAGCAACGTCATCTCGCCGGCATGCGCCAGATGGCCGGCGAGCCAGGATTTCATCGTCGCCGACATGCCGAGCGGGTCGCCGGCATCGGCGAACAGCGCCGTCTTGCCGGAACCGTCGCGGAGCGAGGAATGGATGTGCGCCGAGGATCCGGCGAGGTCATAGCGCCACTTGGCCATGAAGGTGACGGCGCGGCCCTGCAGGCGGGCGATCTCCTTGATGCCGTTCTTCAGGATGACGTGCCAGTCGGCCATCTCCAGCGCCTCGGCATAGCGCACGTTGATCTCTTCCTGGCCCGGGCCCCATTCGCCCTTCGAATTCTCGACCGGGATGCCGGCGCCGGAAAGCCCGTTGCGGATCGCCCGCATCAGCGGCTCGGTCCGCGTCGTCTGCAGGATCTGGTAGTCCTGGATCGTCTCGCCGGTGGTGGCGAGGCCCTGCCAGTGCTTCGCCCGCGCGCTCTCGGGCGTTTCGTCGAAGACGTAGAATTCGAGTTCGGAGGCGAAGAAGGCCGTCCTGTCCCGCGCCGCCAGCCGCTTCAGCTGGGCCTTCAGGATCGAGCGCGGCGCATGCGGAAGGTCGTCGCCGTGATGGTCGCAGACATCGGCGAGCACCAGCGCCGTACCCTCGAGCCAGGGGATCCGTCGCAATGTCGCGAGATCCGGCTTCAGGACGAAGTCGCCATAGCCCTTTTCCCAGCTCGCCGCCCGATAGCCGGGCACCGGCTCCATGTCGATGTCGGCGGCGAGCAGATAGTTGCAGGCATGGGTTTCGTGGAGCGCGCCTTCGAGGAAGAAGCGCCCGGTGAAGCGCTTGCCCGCGAGGCGGCCCTGCATGTCGGGGAAGGCGACGATCACCGTGTCGATGGTGCCGGCCTCGATCTCTGCCTCGAGCGCGGCCAGCGTCAGCTTGCCGGTCATGCTCATCCCCCGCACGCGGCAGGGAAATCGCAGCTCAGCGGGCGCAGGTGCGCCCGGGGCATTCCGGCAGCCATGCAGTGATACATGCTCGCTGGTCCCGATCGCGCCGGTCGTCCGCCGGGTGGCGGCGTCTCCCCCGCGGCGCGGATCCAGCGAAGGTGCCAGCAGCCGGCACGGCGGTCAATCGGCCGCGCCGCTGCGTCAGCTGGCGCCTATTCGAGCGCGTCGCGCCAGGCCGCCACATAGGCCGCGACGTCCCGTGTCAGCGGCTTCGCTGGCTCGGGATCGGGCTGGCCGGGGCCGGCGCCCTCGGGGCCGGTCGCCAGCAGGGCGGCACCCTCGGTGGTGCCCGTCGCGTCGGCGCGGGCGATGACCGGCCGGCCGACGACGCTGGTCAGCGCCGACAGGAACAGCGCGTTGCGGGAGATCGGCCCCTCGACGATGATCGGGCCGGCGGCGCCGGTCAGCTGCAGGCAGGTGTCGGCGACCAGCGCGCAATAGAGGCTGGCGGCGGCGACCTTCTCGCCCGGCGTCAGCGTCGCCGGATCATGGCTCCAATGGCCCTCCTGGAAGGCGTAGGGGCCGGTGCCCGGCGCGAAGGACGGCAGCGCCATGATCTTTTCGTCGAGGACGCGGGCGAGCTCGGCCTCGCTCGGTTCCACCTTCGAATCCTCGGTCAGCAGCGCGAATTCGCGCCCCGCCATGAAGCGGGCCGAGGGCACGGCGCGGCCGAAGGCGTCGACATTGGCGAGGCAGTCGCGCGCCGGGTCGAGATCGGCGATCGAGCCGCCGACGGCGAAGAAGATCATCCAGGTGCCGGTCGAGATCACCGAGAAGGGCGGCCGGCGGCGCAGGATGTGCGGCAGCAGGCTGGCGTTCGAATCATGGATGCCGGCGACGACGCGGCAATCGGCCGGCAGCCCCGTCTTTTCTGCGAGCTCGGGACGGATCGTTCCGGCCGTGTCCCAGGGATGGACGCGCGGCGGCACCATCTCGGACCAGCCGCGGTCGTCGGCGAGGCGCGAGAAGGTTCCGGCCTCGGGGTTCCAGAGATCGGTGTGGCAGCCGATCATGGTCGGCTCGCTGACCGTCGCGCCAGAAAGCCGCCAGACCCAGTATTGCGGATAGAACAGGATCGTCGTGGCGCGGCTGAAGGCGGACGGATAGGTCTCCTGCTGCCAGTAGAGCTGGCGGCCGATGTTGAGGCCGGCCGGCAGGTCCGGCGACAGCGTCTCCCAGAAGGCGCCGCGCTGCGGGCGGTAGGCCTCGGCGACGGAATCCGGTCCCTTGTACTCATAGTCGAGGATCGGCATCACCAGGTCGTGGCCGTCGATCAGCGCCACGGCGGCGCCGTGCGTCGTCGTCGCGATGCAGGTGATCTCGGCCTGGGGCGCGAACTCCTTCAGCCCCTCCAGGATCCACTTCCACAACCGCGCGACGTCGTAGTGCGGGAAGAGCCCTTCGGTGAGGACTGCGTTGTTGGTCGTGCGGATCGCAAGGATCGCGCGCGTCCCGGCGTCGACGAGCGCGAGCTTGGCGTTGGTCTTGCCGATGTCGAGGACGACGGTGGCTTGGGGCATGGTCTGGCCTTCGGGGGCAGGCTGGGTCTCGGGCATCGGTCCGGTCACGGCATGTGGAAGACGGTCTCGAGCGGCGTCGCCACCGGCTCGTTGTTCGGGTGCGAGGCCATGATGTCGGCCATGTGCGCCCACCAGCGCTGCATCACGGGATGCGCGGGAAGATCGTCCATGCGGTGGTCGTCGGTGCGCCAGAGCACGGCGAACAGGGTTCCCGTGTCACGGTCGAGGTGGATCGAATAGTCGGAGACGCCGGCCTCCTTCAGGAGCGCCGAGAGCTCCGGCCAGATCTCGTCGTGGCGGCGCTTGTATTCGGCTTCCTGGCCCGGATGAAGCTGCATCTTGAAGGCGTATTTCTGCACCGGATCCTCCTTGGAACGCGGGTCCATAGTGGTCATGGAACGGGGGGCGACGACAAGGGGCGTCGCGGTCGCGGCCGCAACGTCAGGACGTGGCCGCCTGTCGCCACATCGCGGCATAGGCGGCAAAATCGCCGCCGAGCGGCGTGGACGGCTCGGGGTCGGGGCTGGCGGGATGCGCCTTGTCCGGCCCGTCGGCGAGGAGGGCGGCGCCCTCGGTCGTGCCGGTCGCATCGGGACGGCCGATCACCGGCCGGTCGACCAGCGCGGCGAGCGCCGACAGGAACAGCGCGTTGCGGGCGAACGGGCCCTCGACCAGCACCGGCCCTTCCGAGCCGGTCAGGCTGAGGCAGGTTTCCGCCACCAGCGCGACATAGAGGCTCGCCGCCGCCGTGCGCTCTTCGGGCGAGAGCGTGGCGGGATCGACGCTCCAGCTGCCCTTCCTGTGGCCGAACGGGCCGTTGCCGGCGACGAAGCCCGGCAGCGCCATGACGCGCCGTTCGATCACCGAGGCAACGTCCGCCTCGCTCGGCGCGGCCGCCTGGCCCCCGGTCAGGATCTCGAACTCGCGCCCCGCCATCGACATCGCAGACGGCACCGGCCGCGCGAAGGCGTCGGCATAGGCGAGGCCGCCGCGCTCGGCGTCGAGATGGTCGAGACTGCCGCCGGCGGCAAAGGTGATCATCCAGGTGCCGGTCGAGATCACGGTGAAGGGCAGCGGCCGGGCCAGGATGTGCGGCAGCAGGCTGGCGTTCGAGTCGTGGATGCCGGCGACGACGCGGCAATCGGGCGAGAGGCCGGTGCGGGCGGCGATCTCTGGCAGGACCGGGCCGGCCGTGTCCCAGGGCGCCGCGCGCGGCGGAAACAGCCTGGTCCAGCCCTGTTTCTCGACGAGGCTCGAATAGGTGCCGGCGCGGCCGTTCCAGAGGTCGCTATGGGCGCCGAACGAGGTCGCCTCGGCGACGCGGCGGCCGGTCAGCCGCCAGACCCAGTATTGCGGATAGGGCACGACGGCCTCGGCGCCGGCGAACTCCGCCGGGAAGCGGCGCGCCATCCAGTAGAGCTGTCGCCCGGCATTGAGGCCGCCGGGCAGGTCGGGCGAGAGGATCTCGGCGAAATCGCCGCGCGCCTTGCGATACTCGTCCGCGACCTCGTCGGGCCCCGCGAATTCATAATCCATTACCGGCAGCACCAGGCCGTCGCGGCCGAGCAGGGCGATCGCCGCGCCATGCGTCGTCGTGGCGATGACCGTGATCTCGGCCTTCCCGGCGAAGTCCGCCAGTCCGTCGAGGAACCATTCGAAGGTGCCGTCGACGTCGAAATGCGGGTAGGGCGGTCCGGGCAGGACGGCGTTCTTCCGCGTCTTGATGTCGAGCACGGCGCGGGTTTCGAGATCGAGCAGGGCGAGCTTGGCGTTCGACTTGCCGATGTCGAGGACGGCGATGGCGCGGGTCGCGATAGGCTGGGTCATGCGATTGCGTTTCGTTCAGCGCTTGGCGGCGCTGGCGAGCGCGCGGCGGTAGATCTCGGCGTCCCAGGTGACGAGTTCCTGCTCCTGCTCGACGGTGAGGAAGTGGAGCGGCGCGTCGGCGGGGATGCGGCCGGTGACGTCGGCGAGCGCGCGGGCGAGCGCGTCGCCGCCGCGCAGCACGTCCTTGTGGATCAGCACGCCCTTGCCGGGCACGGCGACGAGCATCGGCGCGAGCGCGGCGCGTTCGGCCAGTGCCGCCGGCGTGTCGCCGTCGTCGAGCACGGCGATGCCACTGCCGAGGAAGACGACATGGTCGGGATAGAGCGTGCCCTGGCGGGCGATGGCGAGGCGGGCCGGATCGGTCGCCGTCGCATGCGCGATGGGATCTTCCGGCAGGCGGTAGGGCGAGCCCTCGGCCAGCGCTTCGAGCGCCGCGAGATCGGCCGCCGGCGCGGGCCGGACAGGCGAGGCGAGGGCCGAAGAGACGCGCTCGACCAGCTGCCCCGCCTCGGCGACCGTATCGGCGGCGACGATCAGGCCGTGATTGCCGAGCACGACGACATTGGTGCCCGGCTTCGACACCGCGTCGATCGCGCGCGCCAAGGGCAGGCCCGGCTTCACATAGGGCACATAGGACCAGGTGACGCCGGCGAGACCATCGAGGCGCGCCGCGATCTCAGCCTCGGCGTCGGTGCGGCCGACCAGCGCGCCCGTCTCGACGCAGTGGATGTGCAGCACGGCGGCCTGCGGCAGGACGGCGTGGACCGAGGTCTCGACCGAAGGGCGAAGGTTGAGCGGATTGGCCTCGGCGATGACGAAGTCCGTCGCCTTGGCGGCGCGTTCGTCATTGACGGCGATGGCAGCGAGCAGTGGCTCCAGCTGGACGGGCAGGAAGATCTCTCGCGCCTCCGCCTCGGCGAGCCAGGTGCCGGAGGCCTTGACCCAGAGCACGCCGTCGCGCTTCAGCGAGGTATTGCCGCCGGCGGCCTGGGTGCGGCGCGGGTCGCGTCCGAGCGCCGCGGACAGCGTCTTGAGGGCGGCGAATTCGGGGTCGTTGGTCGAAAGAGTCAATATCCGGCTCCGGTAGGCATGCAATGGACGAGGGCCAGGGGATGATCCGTCATTGTCGGACGCCGGCCCTTCACCTCTCCCTGAGGGAGAGGTCGGAGCAAAGCTCCGGGTGAGGGTTTAGGGAACTTTCCGGATGAGGCCGTAAACCCTCACCCGCCGCACTTCGTGCGTCGACCTCTCCCTCAGGGAGAGGTGAAGACAGGGCCGGCTCCTTCGGCGCGCGACTGTCTTGCAGGAAATCAAATGGAACGCGAGGCATGGCGGACCATGCCTCGCGCGGGGATCGGATCGCAATCAGAAGTCGAACTGGCCGATGTTCTCCTTGGTGAAGGTGAACGGGGCGCCGAGCAGGATCTCGGAGCCGTTGATCACCTGCAACTCGCCGAGCTTGCCGGCCTTGACCGAGGTCGCGCCCGGCTTCAGGTCGCCATCGGCGGTGGCGCGCAGGACCTGCATCGCGGCATAGCCGAGATCGACGGGGTTCCAGAGCACGACCGACTTGACGCAGTCCTTCTCGACATAGGGCTTCATGGCGTTCGGCGTGGCGAGGCCGACGACCGAGATCTTGCCGCACTTGCCAGCCTGGGTGACGGCCTCGGCCGAGGCGGGCGTCGCGACCGAGGTCATGCCGAAGATGCCCTTCAAATCATCGCCATGCTTGTTGATCAGCGTCGTCGCCTGGTTGAAGGAGAGGACGTTGTCTTCCTGCGCCTCGACGGTCTCCAGCCACTTCATGTTGGGATGGCACTTGGCCTGATAGGCCTCCATCTCGGCGATCCAGCGGGCCTGGTTCGGCGTGGTGAAGGTCGAGGTGACGATGGCGAACGAGGCGTCCTCGCCGACCTCCTTGGCCATGTTGTCGACCAGCGCCTTGGCGATGCCGTTGAACTCGGCCTGGTTGACGAACCACTGGCGGGCGTCCGGCTCGGAGTTGGCGTCATAGCCGACGACGTTGATGCCGGCGGCGAGCGCCTTCTTCAGGACCGGGGCGATGGCGACCGGATCGTTGGCGGCGAACAGGATGCCGTCGACACCCGAGGTGATGTAGTTGTCGATGAACGAGATCTGCTGGTCGATGTTCGCCTGGGTCGGGCCGTCGGTCTTGGCGTCGACATTGCCGAGTTCCTTGGCGGCGTCGGCGATGCCCTTCGAGGTGGCGTTGAAATAGCCGATGCCGATCAGCTTCGGCACGTCGACCACCTTGATCGGCTTGCCCTTGCGATCCGGCGCGTTGGTCGGAACGCCGCCGTCATAGGGCTTGGCCTCGGCCTTGCCCGGGGTTCCGTCGCAGGCGAGCGGGTTGGTCGGCAGGTCGTCGCCGCCGGTCCAGGACCCTGCGAGGGCGGCGCCGCTGGCGCCGAGGCTCAGTCCAAGAGCCAGTAGAATGGTTCTCTTCAACATCTGCACGTCTCCTCCAAAAATGACGCCGGGGCCATTGTTGTTGCGGCGAGCCCCCCTCGTCCCCTGCTTGATCAGCCGTCGCCTTCGCGGCTGAAGAGATTGCTCGCGACGATCGCGAGGATGAGCACCACGCCGATGACGACGATGGTGCCGTCGCCCTTGACGCCGGACAGCGCGAGGCCGTTCTTCAGCGCCTGCATCAGGATCAGGCCGAGCACGGTGCCGATGATCGTGCCGCGGCCGCCGAAGATCGACGTCCCGCCGAGCACCACGGCCGTGATGACGTCGAGCTCGAGGCCGGTGCCCATGTCGGAGCGCGTGGTCGAGACGCGCGAGACGAAGATGACGCCGGCGAGCCCGGCGACGAGGCCGGAGGCGGTGTAGATCAGCAGCTTGGTGCGATCGACGCCGATGCCCGAGAAGCGGGCGCCGATCTCGTTGGCGCCGGTCGCGTAGGTGGCGCGGCCGAAGGTCGTCAGCCCGAGGATGACGGCGGCGATGACCACCAGGGCGCCGAGGATCCAGAGCTGCGTCGGCACGCCCCAGACCTCGCCCTGGCCGAGCACGAAGAACCAGTCGGGATAGCCGCGTACCGAGCGGGCCTGGCTGATGCCTTCGGCGAGGCCACGATAGAGTGCCAGCGTCGCCAGCGTCGCGATCAGCGGCGGCACGCCGAAGCGGGTGATGATCAGCCCGTTGACCAGCCCGCCGATGCCGGCGGCGAAGACCGCCAGCACCATGGCGACCGGCAGCGGAATGCCGAGATTGTGCCAGAACACGCCGAGCAGGATCGCCGTCAGGCCGAGGATGGAGCCGACCGAGAGGTCGATGCCGCCGGTGACGATGACGAAGGTCATGGCGAGCGCCACCAGCCCGACCTCGGCCATCAGCCGGCCCTGGTTCAGCAGGTTGGCGGTGGTGAAGAAGCGGTCGGACTGGCTTGCGAGCGCGAAGAGTACGAGGACGAGCAGGATCGCGAGGATCGTCTCGTGGCGCAGCAGGGAGCGGAGCGTTGCGGTCATCGTGTCGTCACCGGAGCCTGTGTCGCCGCGCCATGTCGGCGAGCACGGTGACGAGGATCAGCAGACCCTGCACCGCGCGCAGCCAATAGGCGGAGACGTTGAGGAAGATGAGCGAGGAGGCGATCGCGGCGAACAGTATGGCCGCCAGCGTCGAGCCGATCACCGTGCCGGTGCCGCCGAGGATCGAGACGCCGCCGACGACCGAGGCGGTGATCACGGTCAGCTCCAGATTGGGCGGCACGGTCGACTGGATGACCTGCAGCTGGGTGGCGAACAGCACCGCGGCGATGCCGGCAAAGGCACCGTGGATGGCGAAGACGATCACCGTCGAGCGCTCGACCTGGATACCGGCGACGCGGGCCGCTTCGACATTGCCGCCGATGGCGTAGATCGTCCGGCCGAAGCCGGAATAGCGCATCCAGAACGCCACCAGCGCGGTCAGGATCACCATGAACCAGACCGGCGAGGGGATGCCGAACAGGCGGAACTGGGCGATCAGGTAATCGGCAGGAAGGTTGCTGATCCACGCGCCGCCGGTGACGCTGATCAGGCCGCCCTTCAGGATCGACAGCATGCCGAGCGTGACGACGATCGACGGGATGCGCAGATAGGCGATCAGCGCGCCGACGCCGGCATTGACGAGGATGCCGATCGCGACCGGCGCGAGCCAGGCGAGCCAGATCGGGTAGCCGTTGACGGCGAGCGTACCGGAGATCGTCGCCAGCACGCCGATCAGCGAGCCGACCGCGACGTCGATATGGCCGGAGATGATGACCAGCGACATGCCGATCGCGGCCACCGCGATATAGGCGTTGCCGGCGAAGATGTTGGTGATGTTGTTGGCGCCGAGGAAGCGCGGATTGACGAAGCTGACCACCAGGATGAGCAGGATGATGGCGCCGAGCAGGATGAATTCCTGGCCATAGGCGGCGACGCGCTTCATCGGATGCATGGCCGGCGCGGGGCGCGCGACGGTGGGGTTCGATGCCGACATCAGGCGACCTCCGCCTTGGCGGCGCCGGCATCATTGGCGCTGGTCTGCATCATGGCGGTGCCGACGCTGTCGGGCGTCGCGGCGTCGCGGTCGAACTCGGCGACGATGCGGCCATTGTTCATGACCAGCACGCGGTCGCTCATGCCGAGCACCTCGGGCAGCTCGCTCGAGATCATCAGCACGGCGAGGCCCTGGCCGGCGAGGCGGCTCATCAGGGCGTGGATCTCCGCTTTGGCGCCGACGTCGATGCCGCGCGTCGGCTCGTCCATGATCAGCACGCGGGGCTCCGTCGCCACCCATTTCGCCAGCACGACCTTCTGCTGGTTACCGCCGGACAATTGCCGGACGCGCTGCTCGGGTCCGCGGGCGCGGATGCCGAAGCGCTTGATCAGCTCCTTGGCCAGGCTCGTTTCCTTGGCCCGGTCGACGATGGTCGCGGTCGAGATGCGGTCGAGCAGGGCGAGCGACAGGTTCTCGCGGATGGTCTGCGGCTTGATCAGGCCCTGCAGGCCGCGATCCTCCGGCACATAGGCGATGCCGAGGTCGCGCGCCTGCTTCGGATCGGTGATCGTCACCGGCCTGCCGTCGAGCAGGATCTCGCCCGAGGTCGCCGGCGTGATGCCGAAGATGGTGAGCGCGAGCTCGGTACGGCCGGAGCCGATCAGCCCGGCAATGCCGACGATCTCGCCGGCGCGCAGCGTCAGCGAGATGTCCTCGACCTCGTCGCGATAGGAGACGTTGCGCAATTCGAGGATCGGCGCGCCGATCTCGGTGTCGACCTTGGGGAAGAGCTGGTCGACCGGGCGGCCGACCATCATTGACACCAGCTCGCCCTCGGTGATCGCGCCGATGTCGTGCGTGCCGACATAGGCGCCGTCGCGCAGCACCGTGACGCGGGTGGCGAGCGCGAAGATCTCGGGCATGCGGTGCGAGACATAGACGATGGCGACGCCGCGGTCGCGCAGCCGCCGGACGACGTCCATCAGCCGGCGCGCGTCGGTGTCGGAGAGCGCCGCCGTCGGCTCGTCCATGATCAGAACGCGGGCGTCCTGCGACAGCGCCTTGGCGATCTCGACGCGCTGGCGGTTGGCGACGGAAAGGCTGCCGACGCGGGCATCGACATCGAGGTCGTGGCTGTCGAGCTCGTCGAGCAGGCGGCGCGCCTCGTCGCGCATCTTCGTCCAGTCGAGCGCGTTCATCGTCGTGCGCGGCGCGTGGCCGAGGAAGATGTTCTCGGCAACCGAAAGCTCCGGGAAGAGCAGCAGCTCCTGGTAGACGGTGGCGATGCCGGCGGCGCGGGCCTCGCGCGGCGAGGCGAAGCGAACGACCGCGCCGTTGACGCGGATCTCGCCCGTGTCGGGCGCGTGCACGCCGGCCATGACCTTGATCAGCGTCGACTTGCCGGCGCCGTTCTCGCCCATCAGCGCGTGCACCTCGCCCGGCCGGACGTCGAAGGAGACGTCCTTCAGGGCCTTCACGCCGGCGAACGATTTCGACACCCCCTCCAGGGCGAGGATCGGCTGCATGGCTTGGCGTTTCCCTTGAACGTCCGGCTTGGTGCCGGTTTTCTTGTTGGCCGGGATTGGCGCGTCTTCTAGGGCATCAGCTCTCCGGTTCGACTTCGACGACGTCGACGATGACGCCGGCGTCGCGCAGCATGTCGCAGGCTTCCTTCGGGGCGGAACTGTCGGTGATCACCCGGTCGAGCTGGGTCAAGGGACACAGGATCAGGCTGCCGCGCGGCTGGAACTTCGAGCCGTCGACGAGCGCGATCACCTGCTCGGCCTGCTTCAGCATCTTCTGTTCGGCCTTGATCAGGATGGGGTCGCCCTCGATCAGGCCCTGGCGGCGGATGGCGTGCGCGCCGAGGAAGTATTTGGCGGCGTAGAAATGCTCGATCACCGTGTCGTTGGTGTAGGGGCTGACGACCATGCGCTGTTCGCGATGGATGTCGCCGCCCGGCAGCACGACCTGGCAGTCGCCATTGCCGACCAGGTAGAGAGCAAGATCGAGCGAATTGGTGAGCACGCGCAGCTTGCGCGTGGCGATGTGCGGCCCGAGGCAGTAGGTCGTGGTGCCGCCATTGACGATGATCGATTCCCCGTCCGAGCACAGCTCCGCCGCCGCCCGCGCGATGGCGCGCTTGGCGGGCAGGTTCTGCAGCCGGGTTTCCTCGAAGGCGGGCGTCATCAGGCTCGAGATGCCGTTGCTGTCGCCATGCAGGCGCTCGGCGCCGCCGCGCACCTTGCGCAGCTGGCCCTCGTCGCTCAGCGCCGTGATGTCGCGCCGGATCGTCGCCTCGGACGCGCCGGTCAGCCCGACGAGCTGCGCCACCGTGACGACGGGACGCTCGGCCACCTCGCCGAGGATGATCCTGTGGCGCTCGATTTCGTGCATGCGTCCCTCCGAACGAGCGGGATTGTCCAAGCTTTCCGATGATTGTCAATCAGAAACGATCATTCTCGATAATGCTGCGACGCAGAATGATCAATAGGCGTCATAATGCGGCGCAATATCGAGCGGTTCGTGCTTTGATCTGATCGGTTTTGATTGACAAACCAGGCCGCGGCTGACAGATCATCATCGGCAATTGCGTGGTCGCCGGCCGTGTGAAGCGGTCCGGCGGCGTCCCCGTGGATGGTTCGCCGATCCGATGCGCTCGCGCCAGCGAAGCGGCGACCGATCAAGAGCACCGATCATGACCGAACCCGCTTCCTCGCACCTCCTCGACAATCGCTGGGACGACGCCAAGGCCGCCGGCCTCAGCGAGCCGGAACTGCTGCTCTATCGCTCGAACCTGCTCGGCTCGGACAAGCGCATCACCAATTTCGGCGGTGGCAACACCTCGGCCAAGGTGACGGAGAAGGATCCGCTGACGGGCCAGGATGCGACCGTGCTCTGGGTCAAGGGCTCTGGCGGCGACGTCGGCTCGATGAAGCTCGATGGCTTCGCCACCCTCTACCAGGACAAGCTGGAAGCGCTGAAGGGCATCTATCGCGGCCTCGAGTTCGAGGACGAGATGGTCGGCTACCTGCCGCACTGCACCTTCAACCTCAATCCCCGCGCGGCGTCGATCGACACTCCGCTGCACGCCTATGTGCCCTACAAGCATGTCGACCACATGCATCCCGACGCGGTCATCGCCATCGCCGCCTCGAAGAACTCGAAGGAACTGACGCAGCAGATCTATGGCGACGCCATCGGCTGGCTGCCCTGGAAGCGCCCGGGCTTCGAGCTCGGCCTGTGGCTGTCGAAGTTCGCCAAGGAGAACCCGAGCGCCAAGGGCGTCGTGCTGGAGAGCCACGGCCTGTTCACCTGGGCCGACACCTCCAAGGAAGCCTATGAGCTGACGCTCGAGATCATCAACAAGGCGATCGCCTGGTTCGCCAAGGAAACCGCCGGCAAGCCGATCTTCGGCGGCGCCGTCGCGCAGTCGCTCGATGCCGACAAGCGCCGCGCCGTCGCCGCCGCGCTCATGCCGCAGATCCGCGGCCGCATCGGCAAGACGGAATCCAAGATCGGTCATTTCGACGACCAGCCGGCCGTGCTGGAGTTCGTCAATTCCGCTCAGCTTCGCTCATTGGCGGCGCTCGGCACGTCCTGCCCCGATCACTTCCTGCGCACCAAGATCCGTCCGCTGGTCGTCGACTATGATCCGGCCAAGGACAATCTGGACGCGGTGCTCGAAGGTCTCGACGGTTCGCTCGACGCCTACCGCGCCGACTACGCCGCCTATTACGATCGCTGCAAGCATGACAACAGCCCGGCGATGCGCGACCCGAACGCCGTCGTCTATCTGGTGCCCGGCGTCGGCATGATCACGTTTGCCCGCGACAAGGCCACCGCCCGCATCGCCGGCGAGTTCTACGTCAACGCCGTCAACGTGATGCGCGGCGCCTCGACGGTCTCGACCTATGTCGGCCTGAACGAGCAGGAAGCCTTCGACATCGAGTACTGGCTGCTCGAGGAAGCCAAGCTGCAGCGCATGCCGAAGCCGAAGTCGCTCGCCGGCCGCATCGCCTTCATCACCGGCGGCGCCGGCGGCATCGGCTCGGCCACCGCCGTCCGCTACCTGCAGGAAGGCGCGGTCGTCATGATCGCCGACATCGACCAGGCGGCGCTGGATTCGACCGTCGCCGGCCTCGGCGCCAAGTACGGCAAGGACAACATCCGCGGCGTCATCGCCAACGTCACCAGCGAAGGCGCGGTCGACAAGGCGTTCCACGACACGCTGATCGAGTTCGGCGGCATCGACATCCTCGTCTCCAACGCCGGCATCTCCTCCGCCGCGCCGTTCGAGGAGACGACGCTCGAGACCTGGGACAAGAACATCGCGATCCTCGCGACCGGCTATTTCCTCGTCTCGCGCGCCGCCTACCGCATCATGAAGACCCAGAAGCTCGGCGGTTCGATCGTCTTCATCGCCTCGAAGAACGGCCTCGCGGCTTCGGCCGGCGCCTCGGCCTACTGCACCGCCAAGGCGGCCGAAATCCATCTCGCCCGCTGCCTGGCGCTCGAGGGCGCGCCGTTCGGCATCCGCGTCAACACGATCAACCCGGACGCGGTGCTGCGCGGCTCGAAGATCTGGCAGGGCGAGTGGCGCCAGCAGCGCGCCGAGTCGAACAAGATCGGCGAGGACGATCTCGAGGAGTTCTACCGCAACCGCTCGCTGCTGAAGCGCAGCGTGTTCCCGGAGGACATCGCCGAGGCCGCCTACTTCCTCGCCGCGGATCTGTCGAACAAGTCGACCGGCAACATCATCAACGTCGATGCCGGTAACGCGATCTCGTTCACGAGGTAAGGACCCAACCTCGCCGTCATCCCGGGCTTGACCCGGGATGACGGAGCTAGCTGGATTTCGGCCCGTCCCGAGGGGCGGGCCTTTCCGAGAGACAACCGTTTTGGGGGGAGGACCCGCCACATGACCGATCTTCCGATTTCGTCCGATCTTCTCGCCGAGAAGAACAAGGCCGAGGACGCCGCGCTCGCCAATGACTATTCCTCGCTCGGCGAGCAGCTCGATCGCCGCGGCATCGACATTGACGCGATCACCCGCAAGGTCGCGGCCTTCACCGTCGCCGTGCCCTCCTGGGGCGTTGGTACGGGGGGCACGCGCTTCGCCCGCTTCCCCGGACCGGGCGAGCCGCGCGGCATCTTCGAGAAGCTCGACGATTGCGCCGTCATCAACCAGCTGACCCGCGCCACCCCAAACGTCTCGCTGCATAATCCGTGGGACCAGGCGGATCCGAAGGCGCTGAAGGCGCATGCCGACGCGCTCGGCCTCGGCTTCGACGCGATGAATTCGAACACCTTCTCGGACGCCAAGGGCCAGAAGCACTCCTACAAGTTCGGCTCGCTGTCGCACACCGACGCCGCCGTCCGCCAGCAGGCGATCGAGCACAACATCGAGACGATCGAGATCGGCAAGGTGCTGGGCTCGAAGGCACTGACGGTCTGGATCGGCGACGGCTCGAACTTCCCCGGCCAGTCGAACTTCACCGGCGCGTTCGAGCGCTATCTCGAGGCGATGAAGGCGGTCTACAAGGCGCTGCCGGACGACTGGCGCGTCTTCACCGAGCACAAGCTCTATGAGCCGGCTTTCTATTCGACGATCGTGCAGGACTGGGGCACCAACTACCTGATCGCTCAGGAGCTGGGCCCGAAGGCGTTCTGCCTCGTCGACCTCGGCCACCATGCGCCGAACACCAACATCGAGATGATCGTCGCGCGGCTGATCCAGTTCGGAAAGCTCGCCGGCTTCCACTTCAACGATTCGAAATATGGCGACGACGACCTCGACGCCGGCTCGATCAACCCGTTCCAGCTCTTCCTCGTCTTCAACGAGCTGGTCGATGCCGAGTACCGCAAGGCCAAGGCGTTCGACCCGGCCTACATGATCGACCAGTCGCACAACGTCACCGACCCGATCGAGAGCCTGATGGCGAGCGCCGTCGAGATCCTGCGCGCCTATGCGCAGGCGCTCCTCGTCGACCGCGCTGCGCTCGGCGAATACCAGCAGGCGAACGACGTGACGATGGCGAATCAGGCGCTGAAGCGCGCCTTCACCACCGATGTCGGGCCGATCCTGGCCAAGGCGCGGCTGGCCAAGGGCGGTGCCATCGACCCGATCGGCGTCTATCGCGCCGCCGGCTACCGGGCCAAGGTGACCGCCGAACGGCCGTCCACGGGCGGCAGTTCCAGCGGGATCGTCTGACCTTTTTGCATCGCTCGCGACAATTGGAGCAGGCGGCCCGGTCCAGAGCCGGGTTGCCTCTTCTCTGTGCCCTCCGGAGCAGCTAGCTTGACTTCGAGCCTGACTGACCCTTCAAGGGGGGCGGGTGCATGGCCGCGACCCTGACCGTCTGTGATCCCTAGGATCATGGTCGGTGATGGTCGAGCGCCGTTGTGAGGGAAGCCGCCAGGTCTCTTCGTCCGTGGCGGTCGCCTTCGGGGGTTCATCTGACAGGAGAGATTGATGAAGAAGGCTTCTACGCTCGTTATGCTCGTTGCCCTCGGCGCCGTGGCTGCAGGCTGCACCACCGGCTCGCGCGCGGGTGACGGCGCCGTCCTCGGCGGTCTCGCCGGTGCGGCCATCGGTGGCGCCGCCGGCGGCAGCGTCGGCGCGGCTGCGATCGGTGCCGGTATCGGTGCCGTCTCGGGCGCGATCATCGCCGACGCCACCGGCCGTTGCTACTGGAAGGACAACCGCGGCCGTCGTCACTACACGTCCTGCCGCTAACTTGCTTTCTTGATTTGTTGAAGACGGCCGGGAGGGATCTCCCGGCCGTTTTTCTTTGCCCGGACCGATCACGCCGAAACGGCGCGGCGGAACTGACCCGAGCCCTCCCGCATTAGCTCACCGCATGGTGCAGCCGGATGCGACGCCCGGACCGATGGGTCCGGCCCTCGCTCCGCGTCACAGGAGGTCGAGATGAAAAAAGCCCCGCTCGTGATCGCTTTCGCCCTTACGGGCGCCATACTGGCCGGTTGCACGACCGGCTCGCGTACGGGTGACGCGGCCCTTCTCGGCGGCGCGACGGGCGCGGCGATCGGCGGTTTGGCGACTGGCAAGGCCGGCGGCGCGCTGATCGGCGCGGGCGTCGGCGCGGTCACCGGCGCGATCATCGCCGACGCGACGACCGGCCGCTGCTACTGGCGCGACGAATATGGCCGCCGCCACTATGTGGCCTGCCGCTAGGCTCTCGCGAGCCGGTGCTGACGAAGCAATGGCAACAGGGAGCCCCATCGCCTGCGTGAGGCGGTGGGGCGGGGCCTGTCGCCGCGCTCAGTCCAACGCCAGGAAGCGGGTCTGGTGCACGTTTTGCGGGTTGTCGGCCCAGCCGGCGAGGCTGGGCGAGATCAGCGACAGCGAGACATAGCCGAGCAGCGGGATCACCGGGGCGTCGGCGCCGATCAGCGTGGCGGCGGCCGCTAGGTCCTGCCGGCGCTTGTCCATGTCCATTTCGGTCGCCGCCTTGTCGAGCAGCCCGTCGAAGGTGGCGTTGCGATAGCGCGGATAGTTGAAGCGGACATTGTCGCTCCGCAGTACCGTCAGCATGTTGATCGGGTCGAGCTCGTCGGCGATCCAGCCCGTCCGCGCCACGTCGAAATCGCCGCCATCGCGCAGCCGCGCGAAATGCGCCTGGTTTGGCTCGGTGAGGATCGTCGTCTCGACGCCGATCGTCTTCCACTGCGCGGCGATCGCCCGCGCCGTCTCCTCGTGCCCCATGCCGGTGCCGACGCGGATGGTCAGGCGCAGCGGCTGTGGACCCGTCGCCTCGGCCATTTTCGCCGCGGGCTTGGCGTCCGCGCCCTTCGCGCTCTCGCCAGCCGTTGGCGCGGCGGGAGCGTCCGGCATCGTCGTCGGCTTTGCATCGCCTGACGTCGCCGGGGCAGGCGTCGTCGCGGTCGCCTTTTCAGGCGTGCCGGTCGCGGCCGGCGTGATCGAGTTGGTGGTGTCGGGCGCCGCCTTCTGCGCTGCCGGCTCTTCCTTCGCCGGCTCCGGCTTCTCGGCCGCCGGGGCGAAGCCCGCGGCGGCGAGCAGCTTGATCGCATCGGCGCGGCGTGCGGCGATCGGGGCCGGCGTCGCCGCCGGCAGGCCGGACAGCGCCGGCGGCACCAGCGTGTCGGTCGGGACCATGCCGCCGGACCAGACCGACGCCGCGAGCGCCTCGCGGTCGATCGCCATCGCCAGCGCGCGGCGGACGACGATGTTGTCGAACGGCTTCTTGGTCGTGTTGAGCGCGTAGTAGTAGGTGCCGGGATAGGGCGCGAAATGGAGCGCCGGGCCGAACTCCTCGCGCAGCGCCGCGAGCTGGTCGGTCGGCACGTCGGGGCAGGAGAGTACGGTCTTGGCGCGGAACGCCTCGACGCAGTCGGCCGGGCTCTCGAAGGTCTTGTAGACGACGCTGTCGATCGGCATCGCCTTGGCATCGCGGAAACGCGCGTTCTTGACCAGGATGTAGCCATCCTTCTTGTCGATCGCGGCGAGGCGATAGGCGCCGTTCGAGACGATCTTGCCGGTGGTGCCGAAATCGGCGCCGAGCTTCTTGATCGTCGCGACGTTGACGGGCAGCGCCACCGGCAGCGTCAGCCGGCGCAGGAAGGTCGGCACCGGCCGCTCCAGCGTGATCTCGAGCGTGTCCGCGTCGGGGGCGGCGACGCCGAGCGCGTCCGCCTCGGCGGTGCCCTGCTGGATCGCCGCGGCGTTCTTGATCACCAGCAGCGGGCCGTTCTCGGTGGCACCCGTCGCCGGCGCGAACAGGCGGCGGAACGAGGCGACGAAATCGGACGCCTTGACGACGTCGCCGTTCGACCAGCGCGCACCGGGGCGCAGGGCGAAGGTGTAGACGAGGCCGTCCGGCGAGATGGTCCAGCTTTCGGCCGCGCCCGGCACGGGATTGCCCGCGGCGTCGAGCCCGACCAGACCCTCGAACAGGTCATAGAGCAGCGGCGTCTCGTTGAAGGTGGCGGCCTTCTGCGGATCGAGGGTTTCCGGCGCCCGGACCAGGCCGCGCGGATAGATGACGTCGGCGCTGGCGGACGAGGCGGCGGTGGCCGCGAGCATCACGCCGGCGATCCAGGCGAATCGCATTCCAATTTCTCCGTAACCGTCCCGACCCGGCGCGGATAATCGTCAAAATTCCGGCGATCTCAAGCCGTTGGCGCGTTTTCCGGATCACGCCATGGTGATGACAGGCGCGGCGATGGCGTCGCGCAGGGCCGCCGGGCTGACGGCGAAGATGGCGTTGGGCGTGCCGGCCGCCGCAAAGACGCGCTCGAAACGCATCAGGTCGCGGTCGATCCAGCAGGCGAGCCGCGTCTGGTGGGCGAAGGGCGGAATGCCGCCGATGGCGAAGCCGGTGGCGGCGCGGACGAAGGCGGCGTCGGGCCGCTCGATCGGCTCGCCGATCGTTTCCGCGACCTTCTTCTCGTCGACCCGGTTGGCGCCGGAGACGAGCAGCAGGATCGCCTGGCCGCTCGCGACGCCGCGGAAGACCAGCGACTTCACGATCTCGCCGACCGAGCATTCGCAGGCCGCCGCCGCTTCCTCGGCCGTGCGGGTCGAGGCGGGCATGACGCGGAGCGCGATCTCGAGGCCGAACGCCTTGGCCGCGTCGGCGACGCGGAGGACGGGGGCGGGAAGCTCGGTCATGTCCTGCCTCTCAGGCTATGGTTTACCCTTCGGGCGATCGGTTGGTGCGCCGTCGCGCCGGATTTGCTAGAAGGTCCAGAAGATCGTCGCCCTGGTTCGGAGTCAACGGATGAACGATGCAAGCGGCGGGCGCCCCCCGGAACGCGGGTCTGCGTCGAACGTCCGCAATCTCGCCGATGCCATCCGCAAGGTCCGCCTGGCGGAAGTCGAGCGCGCCGACGTGGTCGCCGACCTGCGCGATGCGGAGCGGGCCCGGCTCGACATGCTGGCCGATGCGCTTGCCGACGTCTTCGCCGAGGTTCCCGAGGGCGACGACCAGTTCGTGGCGGCGATCGATACCGGCAGCCAGCCGCGCTTCTGGATCGACATGACCGCCTTCGTCGCCATGGATCGCGACCGGCGCACCTATCGCTTCCTGAAGGACACGCGGCTCGGCCGCACGGTGATCCTCGAGACGACCGACCTCGAGGCCATGGCCGACTGCGTCATGCACTATGTGGCCGAACGCGTCATCGAGCGCGAGCGGGCGCTGGAGGGAGACTGGCTGATCCGCCGCGCCGCGCAGCAGGACGCGCCGCGCGACCACCGCCGCTCCGCGCGCCGGCTGGCCCGGCCCGAGCCGGCAGCCCCCGTCGCGCCGCCCCGCGCGTCGCATCTCGGCTGGGTCGCCGCTGCCTTCCTGGCCGGCCTGCTGATCGGCATCGTCGGCCTGCTCGCCTATGCCTGGGTGCATGTCGGCGGGTAGGGCTCCCCTGCGTCGCTCCCAGGCTGATCGACCAACTCGACCATCATCCTGAGCTGCCCGGCCCGCAAGGCGAATCTCATCTCGCGGTTCGGCCCGCCTCGCCCTTCACCTCTCCCTGAGGGAGAGGTCGGAGCGAAGCTCCGGGTGAGGGTTTAGGGAACCATCCGGGGAGGCTGTAAACCCTCACCCGCCGGCCTGCGGCCGTCGACCTCTCCCTCAGGGAGAGGTGAAAGAAGAGCGTCCCCGCACTACGGGCCAGACACTCAGGATGATGGACGAGTTTTGGGCATTCAGCCTGGGAAACAGGGCGGCCGAGGCGTCCTTGCGGAGCGAGCCAAGCCTACCCGACCGTCCGCTCGCGGATCACCTCGATGCCAGTGCCGGGGGCGCCGTAGCCGCGCTCGAGCAGCGAGCAGCGCCAGTTTCCCGGCTCGCCCTCGATGCTGAACAGGTTGTAGCGCCCGGCCGGCTTGCGGCCGCCCGGCGCGTTGGCGGCCGATGGCACGCCGATGACGGGAACGGGCCCGTCCGGCCCCTCGATGCTCTCGAAGCTGTCGATGTGGGTATGGCCGTGCAGGATCAGTTCCGCGCCGGCTTCCTTGATCAGGGCGCGGATGCGCCCGGCGCCGACCAGGCGCTTGTGCCAGGGCGTCGCCTTCTTGAACGGCGGATGGTGGATCAGCACGACGCGGTAGAGGCCCTCGTCGCGGGCGCGGATCAGCATGTCGCGCAAGAGCGGCAGCGCGGCGGCGTCGACATGGCCGGTCGCCATGAACGGCGCCGAGGCGCGGGCGCTGGAGACGCCGATGATCGCGCAGGGGCCGCGTCGTCGGAAATAGGGGAAGGTGACGCGCCCGAGCGGCATGCCCTCGTCGCCGGTGGCATAGGGGCCCCAGAGGGCGAGCGCCTTGGCGAGCGCCCCCGGCACATAGGCGTCGTGGTTGCCGGGCACGAAGGAGACCTGGTCGGGCGGGCCGACGGCCTGCAGCCAGTCGCCGGCGGCGACGATCTCGGCGGGAAGCGCGATGTTGACGAGGTCGCCGGTGACGGCGATGTGGTCCGGCTGGCGGGCGAGCATGTCCTCGATCAGCCCGGCCAGCACCTCGCCGCCGAGCGCGCGGACGCGGTTGCGTTTCCAGTTGACGTAGCCGATCACCCGCTTGGAGGCGAGCTCCAGCGTGCGCGGGCGCGGCAAGGGGCCGAGATGCGGATCGGAGAGGTGCGCGAGAACGAACATCGTCATCGCATTAGCGAAGCGGCGCGCCACCGTCCAGTTGCGATGCCGGTGATGACGCGCGCGGGTGTGCCTGGAAAAGCAAACGGCGCCAACATGGGGCGCCGCCGGGCGGACCGTTGGCCACGGGTATCCGCCACATCTGAACTGGATATGGGGCGTGTGGGGCGGCTCTGCCAGGGATCGCGACGCGACCCTGCCATGTTTCCGCTGCATGGCAGGCGAGGCCGGGCTTGCCACCGGCTTCCGCCTTCCTATGCTCGGCGCGTTCGGAACGGAATGATCATGCTTTCACTTCTTGCTCGTCTCGGCGGCCTGGCGGCGCCCGTCCTGCGCGGCATGACGCTCGGCGTGCGCGGCGCCTGCTTCGACGGCGACGGTCGCGTCTTCCTGGTGCGCCATTCCTACATCAAGGGGTGGTACCTGCCGGGCGGCGGGGTGGAGCGGGGCGAGAGCGCGGCCGAGGCGCTGGCGCGTGAACTGCGCGAGGAGGGCGGCATCGAGCTGGCGGCTCCGGCCCGGCTTTTCGGCGTCTACATGAACCCGAAGCGGCGGCGCGACCATGTCATCGTCTTCGTCGCGCACGCCTTCGATCGTCCGAGCCCGCCCGCCTATCCCAACCGCGAGATCGCCGAGGCCGGCTTCTTCGATCCCCGCGCGCTGCCGGAGGCGACATCGCCGGCGACGCGGCGCCGGATCGGCGAGATTCTCGACGACGTCCCGGCGGCGCCGCTTTGGTGATTGCCCATGCCGGTCACCCATGCTATTGCGCCTTGGACTGCGACTTGGAACCGGGCATGACTTCGAGCCTTCTCCTGCGACGACGAACCGACGGCCGTGACTTCACGTCACGCGATGCCGTTCGTTCGCCTGTGTCCCGGATGCGCCGCACCTGACGGCCGTGTCCGTCGGACAGTGACATGCTCTTCCGACGAGACGCAGCTTTCATGAAAATCGACTCCTTCACCGTCCTGGTTGAACACCCCGCCGACGACGCGGCCATCGAAGCGCTGCACGAGGTTTCGTTCGGGCCCGGCCGGTTTGCGCGCGCCGCCTCGCTGCTGCGGGAAGGCGTTCCGCAGGATCCCGCGCTGTCCTTCGTCGCGAAATCCGGCGAGCGGCTGATCGGCTCGGTGCGGCTGACGCCGATCCGCATCGGCGGCCGGCCGGCGATCCTGCTCGGGCCGCTCGTCGTCGAGCCGGACTGGAAGGGCAGGGGCGCGGGCAAATCGCTGATGCGCACGGCGATCGCCGCGGCGCGGGAAGCCGGCCACGCGGTGATCCTGCTGGTCGGCGACGAGCCCTATTACGGCCCGTTCGGCTTCGTCCGGACCGCGCCCTACCAGATCACCCTGCCGGCGCCGGCCGATCCGGCCCGCATCCTCGTCTGCCCGCTCGTCGACGGCGCGCTCGACGGCCTCGCCGGCGCGGCGGAACGGGCGGCGTAGGGAAGGCTTCGGCCCACGTTCGCCAGCGAGACGCGTCTAGCGCTTCCGTCATCCCTGCGAAAGCAGGGATCGACAGGGGTCGTGAAGCCGAGCGAGCTTCCCGATGTCTCGACTGCATGGATCCCGGCTCGGGGGCCGGGATGACGGGGAGGGTGGTGCGACAGTCGCGCCGTTCCTGACAGGAACGCCCTACCGCCCCTCGCGGTACCAGGTCGCGGCCATCAGGCCGAGCAGGGCGGCGAGGCCGAGGAAGCCGGAGAAGAGCGGCCAGCGGTCGATGCCCTTCAGCACCGACGCTTCCGTCATGCGCACGCCCATCCAGTCGCCGCCCGACATGGCGCGGCCGGCCCGCATCGGGATGACGCGCGGCGTTTCGAGATCGCCATCGGCCGAGGCCATGCGGGCGATGTGGCCGCCGGTTGCCTCGACGACGGGGGCGAGCTTGTCGAAGCTGGACAGCACGTCGGTGAACTCGCGCGGATTGGCCGGGCCGACATGGGCGAAGGCGCGGCGCTCGCCGTCCTCGACGCGCCACAGGCCGACCTCGTCGGCCGGCAGGCTGGCGCCGAAGCGGCCGGGGCCGTCCGGGGCAAGCGTCAGCGTGCGACGGGCGCCGGAGGGGGCGATCACCGTGACCGGGTCGATCCGCTCCTGCATGGTCTGGCGCTGGATCTCGAGCGTGGCGCCGCGGGCGGTCGCGCGCAGCGCCTCCTCCTCGAGGTCGGGCTCCTTCATCAGCCAGTGCGCCAGCCGTCGCAGCAGATCGACATGCGGGCCGCCGCCCTCGTAGCCGCGGGCCCAGAGCCAGACCTGGTCCGACAGGAGCAGCGCGACGCGGCCTTCGCCCTCGCGCTGCAGCACCAGCAGCGGATCGTCATCGACGCCCTTCATGATGATCTCGCCGTCGGGCTTGTCGACCTCGACCTGGCGGAACCAGCGGCTCCAGTGCGGCGGCTCGGCGTCGGCGCCTGCGAGGCCGCGGGTGACGGGATGGCGCTTGCCGAGGTCGGTGATGCGCGGGCTGAAGGGACGCTCGATCATCCGCCCGGTCGGCGCGGCGGGCAGCACGTCGGCGAGCGGCGTCAGGTAGAGGCTGTCGTCGGAGGCGTAGTCCGGGCCCGAGGCGACGAGCAGCGCGCCGCCCTCGCGGACATAGCGGGCGATGTTGTCGAAATAGACGGTCGGCAGCACGCCGCGCTGGGCATAGCGGTCGAAGATGATCAGGTCGAACTGGTCGATCTTGACGGAAAACAGCTCGCGCGTCGGGAAGGCGATCAGCGACAATTCGTTGATCGGCGTACCGTCCTGCTTCTCCGGCGGCCGCAGGATGGTGAAATGCACGAGGTCGACCGAGGCGTCGGACTTCAAGAGGTTGCGCCAGATCCGCTCGCCGGCATGCGGCTCGCCCGAGACCAGCAGGACGCGGAGGTTCTCGCGGATGCCGTCGATGATCGCGGCGGCGCGGTTGTTGACGGTGGTGAGCTCGCCGTCGAGCGGTGCCGCCTCGAACTCGATGATGTTCTGCCCGGCATGGCCGATCTCGAGCGTGAAGCGGTTGATCGCGCCCGGCGTCACCGTTTCGACGGCGAGCGGCTCGCCGTCGCGGCTGATGGTGACGCGGACCGGCTCGTTCGAGGGCGCGCCCTGGTCGAGCACCTCGAATTCGATGGTCTGGCGCTCGCCGACAATGCCGAACCGGGGAGCGCTGCGGATCACCATCTGCCGGTCGCGCTCGTCGTCGCGGCCGGAGATCAGCGCATGCAGCGGCGCGCCGCCGAAGGGCGAGCCGGCGGCCTGCGGCACGTCGTGCACCTCGCCGTCGGTCAGCATCACGACGGCGCCGAGACGCTCCGGCGCGACGTCGGCGAGGGCTGTGCTCAACGCGGTGAACAGCTCCGTGCCGTCGACGGGGACCGAGCCGGTCTTGCCGCCGGCCTCGATCGTGCGGATCTCGATGTTGCGCAGGTCGCCCAGTCGCTTCTGCAGCGCGTCGCGCGCGGCTTCCGTGGTGGCGGCGCGGCCGTCGAGGTCCTGGCTGGCGCTCTTGTCGACGACGACGGCGACGATGGTCGGCAGCGGCTGGCGGTCCTCGGCCAGCAGCACGGGCCCGGCGAGGGCGGCGATCAGCGCCGCCAGCGCGGCGAGCCGCAGCCACGCGCCGCGAACCCGCCGGAAGACGAGCGGCGCGATGGCGAGCAGGCCGACGACCGCCAGGCCTGCCAGCCAGGCGAGCGGGATCAGCGGTGCGAAGGTCAGCGACCAGTTCACTGTCGAGCCCTCTTCACTGTCCAAGCCTCTCGAGCAGGGCCGGCACGTGCACCTGGTCGGCCTTGTAGTTGCCGGTCAGCGTGTACATGACGATGTTGATGCCGGTTCGGTAGGCGAGTTCGCGCTGGCGCGGGTCGGGCGGCACGGTCGGCACCAGGTAGCGCCCGTCCGGATCGGTCGCCCAGGCGGCGGCGAGGTCGTTCTCGGTGATCAGGATCGACGAGACGCCGTCACCCGGCCGGGCCGGGCGCTCGGCCGCGGCCGCGTCGTCCTCGGGCGGCGAAGCCTCGACCCAGAGCGGGCCACCGCTGTAGCGGCCGGGGAAGTCCTCGAGCAGGTAGAACGCCTTGGTCAGCACGTGGTTGGACGGCACCGGCTCGAGCGGTGGGATATCGAGCCCGGACAGCATGGCGCGCAGCCGCTCGGCCGCCGGTGTGCCGCCGAAGCCGGTCGTGCCCGGCGCGCGGTCGAGCTCGTCGCGGGTGTCGAACAGGATCGAGCCGCCCTGCTTCATGTAGGCGTCGATCTTGGCGAGCGTGCTGGAGTCCGGCATCGGCGCGCCAGGATCGATCGGCCAGTAGAGCAGCGGGAAGAAGCTCAGCTCGTCCTTGGCGACGTCGACGCCGAGCGGTTCGCTCGGCTCCAGCGCAGTGCGGGCGGCGAGCGCCCGCGACAGGCCGGCGAGCCCGGCTTCGCTCATGTCGTCGATCTCGCGATTTCCCGTCGTCACATAGGCGAGCCGCGAGGTGTTGACCGCGTCGATCGCGAATTGGTCGCTCGCCGCGTCGGCGCGCGCCGGAACGGGGCCGAACGCATGCGGCAGGGTTAACGAAAGGATAACAAGCGCGGCGGCGCGGGCGCGCATCCGCAGTCCGCCATTCAGCCACAGCACGGCGAGCGCATCGGCGATCAGGCAGGCAAGCGCGGCGAGCAGTAGATAGGGCGAAAGGTCGAGCGGCGCCGTCGTCGGATACGGCCGGATCTCGGCGCCCTCGAGGGTCGCCGGGTCGAAGGGCGGCAGGGTCGCGTCGGGCGCCAGCACGTTGATGGCGCGGAAGCCGTCATCGGCGCCATAGAGGCCGGGCGGATGCTCGCGGCTCGGCGGCGGCAGCGCCCCGGTCGCCGTGACCGGCCGTGCCAGAGGGTCGCTGGTGACGAAGTGGCCGAAACCGTCGAGCAGCCGGTAGGGGGCAAGCGTCGCCCCGGATGCAGCGCCCTCCAGGGTTTTGCCCGCCTCGATCTGCGGGACGGAGGCAAAGGCGGCGATGCGGCGCAGCATTTCGACGAAGGTTCCGGAAAGCGGCAGGTTCGACCAGCTCGCGTCGGCGGTGACGTGGACGAGGATGAGCCAGCCCTTGCCGAGCGGCGCGGCGGTAACGAGCGGCGTGCCGTCGCCGAGCGCTGCCCAGGTGCGCGACGGCAGATTGCCGTCCGGCTCGGCCAGAACCTGGCGGCGCACCTCGATGTCGGGCGCGATCGTCAGCCCCGCGAACGGGCTCGTGGGCGAGAAGGAGGCGAGCGGCTGCGGCGTCGACCAGGACAGGCTGCCGCCGAGCACGCGGCCGCCCTCGCGCAGGCGCACCGGGATCAGTGTATCCGTATTGCCGCTGGCGGCGGCGAGGCGCGGCCCGGCAAAGCGCAGCAGCGTGCCGCCGGCCTCGACCCAGTCGGCGAGCCGCGTCTCGACGTCCGGTGTCAGTGTGCCGATGTCGGCCATGGCGATCACGGCAGCGCCGGCCTCGATCATCTGCGGCACGGCCTTGGCCGCGTTGGCGTCGCGCGGCTCGATCACGTCGGCGAAGGGCTGCACGGCGCGGGTGATGTAGTAGAGCGGCGAGAGCAGCGGCTGGGCGTTGTCGCTCGATCCGCCGGAAATCAGGCCGATGCGGCGCCGCTTGAAGCGGTCGTCGAGCAGCTGTACGGCCCCAGCCGTCTCGTTGCCGGCGATCTCGACGCGGACGATCTCGTTGCGCAACTCGGCCGGCAGGTCGAACGACGCCTCGGCCTTGAGCGCGCCGGCCTCGAAGGCGAACGGCGCCTCGCCGATCGAGCGGCCGCGCATGTCGCGGGCGACCAGCCGGCCGGCGCTTGCCGCGCCTTCGCTGCGGAGGATCGACAGCGTCAGCGAATCCGCGGTGGCGACCGGCGCAGCAAGCCCGAGCAGGGCCTTGCCGTCCCGGCCGTAGACGGTGACCGGCGCCTTGATGGTTTCGGTCAGGAAGCGCGAGAAAACCTCGGCATCCGGGCCGCCCAGATCGTTCGACAGCCAGGCGACGCCACCGAAGCCCGCCGCCGGCGCCGACGTCCCGAGCGCCGCGGCGATGGCGGCGCGGTCGGTCGGATAGGGCCGTGGCGCCAGCGCGTCGAGCCGGGTCCGGATGGTAGCGGCATCCGTCGGTGCTGCCTCCTGGTTCGGCGGCTCGGCCGTCGCGATCAGGCCGATCGGCCGTCCGGCGCTTTCGGCGATCTGGACAATGCGCTGGGCGGTATCAACACGGGTCTTCCAGTCGCGCGCTGCCGCCCAGTCATTGTCGATGACGAGGAGCAGCGGGCCGTCGCCGGGCGCTGTCTCGCCGGTCGGGCGCCAGATCGGCGCCGCCAGCGCGAGGATGACGAGCCCGGCCAGCAGCAGGCGAAGCGCCGTCAGCCACCACGGGCTGCGCGCCGGCTGCTCGTCGCGCTTGGCGATTTCCTCGAGGATGCGGGTCGGCGGGAAGTGCTCCAGCCGCGGCCGCGGCGGCGTCAGCTTGAGCAGCCACCAAATGGCCGGCAGGAGCACGAGCGCCGCCAGCACGAGCGGGGCGCCGAAGGCGAGCGGCAGCCCCATCATGGCCGTGCTCCGCCGGCGACGCGCGCCGAAAGCCGGGCATGGAGCGCGAGCAGCGGCTCCGTCGTCGGGTGGTCGGTACGGTGGGTCAAGTAGCTCCAACCGAGCCGGCGGCAGGTGGCGGCGAGCGTCTCTCGGCGCGCGACCAAACGGCGGCGATAGTCCTCGCCAATCTGTTCGGCGCGACCGATCGTGTAGAGGAACCCGCTTTCGGGATCGCGGAACTCGGTACGCCCGGCATAGGGAAAGATCTCCTCGACCGGATCCCGGATTTCGACCAGATGCGCCGTCGCGCCCTGCCGGGCATAGTCAGCGAGGCGGGCCTCGATCTCGTCGATCGGATCGAGGAAGTCGCTGATCAGCACGAGGTCGGCGAAGCGGCCGAGGCGGATCGCGGAGGGGAGGGCCGGCTGGCCGTCGTTCGCGTGGGCCAGCGTCTCGGCGAGGCGCTCGGCGGCGTTGCGCGACAGCACGGGATCGCCGAGGCCGAGCAGGCCGATGCGCTCGCCGGCGGCGGCGAGCATGTCGCCGAGCGCGAGCAGGATGACCAGCGCGCGATCGCGCTTCGAGGCGACCGCCAGCTTGGAGCGAAAATCCATCGAGGGGGACAGGTCGGCCGAGAGCCAGACCGTGTGGGCCGCCTCCCATTCGCGCTCGCGGATATAGAGGTGCTCGTCGCGCGCCGAACGGCGCCAGTCGATCCGGCCAGGTGCCTCGCCGGCGACGAAGGGGCGGAATTGCCAGAAGGTTTCGCCGGGCCCGGCGCGCCGGCGGCCATGCCAGCCGGCCAGTACGGTGGTCGCGACCCGTCGCGCCTCGACCAGTAGGTCGGGGAGGCTGCGGGCAAGGCTCTTCGCCTCGGCCAGAGTCGTTCCGACCTCACGGACTGTCGGCACGGAGGCGCGCGGTTCGCTCAAGACTTCACCCGATACGTGACTTGAGGGTCCCGATGACATCCCGCACCGAAAGCCCGTCGGCCCGGGCGGCGAAACTCAGGCTCATGCGGTGCTGCAAGACCGGTTCCGCCAGCGCCAGCACGTCGTCGACGGAGGGGGCATAGCGCCCGTCGATCAGGGCTCGAGCGCGGACCGCCAGCATCAGCGCCTGGCTGGCGCGGGGACCGGGACCCCAGGCGATCACGCCGGCGAGCTTGCTGTCGGAAATCTCGCCGGGCCGGGCCGAGCGCACGAGGTTCAGGATCGCCTCGACCACGCTCTCGCCGATCGGCAGGCGGCGGACGAGCCCCTGGATCGTCTTCAGCGCGGCGGCGTCGGTGACGCGCTCCGCAACCGCGTCGGTGGCGCCGGTCGTCTCGAACAGCATTCGCCGCTCGGCGTCGCGATCGGGATAGAGCACGTCGATCTGCAGCAGGAAGCGGTCGAGCTGCGCCTCGGGCAGGGGATAGGTTCCCTCCTGCTCGAGCGGGTTCTGCGTGGCGAGCACATGGAACGGGCTCGGCAGGTCGTAGCGTTGGCCGGCGACGGTGACATGGTATTCCTGCATCGCCTGCAGCAGGGCGGATTGCGTGCGCGGACTGGCGCGGTTGATTTCGTCCGCCATCAGGAGCTGGCCGAAGATCGGGCCCTTCAGGAAGCGGAATGACCGGTGGCCCTCATCGTCCTGGTCCATGACCTCGGAGCCGAGAATGTCGGACGGCATCAGGTCGGGCGTGAACTGCACGCGTCGTTCGTCGAGCCCGAGCACGACGCCGAGCGCCTCGACGAGCTTGGTCTTGGCGAGGCCGGGGACGCCGACGAGCAGGCCGTGGCCGCCGGAAAGCAGCGTGATCAGCACGCGCTCGATCACGGTTTCCTGGCCGTAGATGACCTTGCCGATCGCATCGCGCGCGGCCTGGATCGTCGCGACGGCGGCATCCGCCTCGGCAACCGTGCGGGCGGGATCGGCGTCGGCGATGGAGGTCTGATTGAACGCGCTCATATCGGCCCATATAGTTTCGGTTGCGGTCGTGACGAGATCGAATGACTCGATCACCCCTCAATCTTCGCACGACCGGCATGGCGACGTCAGCCATGCACGGCAGGATGATCTTAGCATGTCAGTTACAAAGCGGGGCGAAACCAAGGCCGAGCCGGCAGCGGCGGACGGTTCTGCCCTCTCCGCGCTCATCGACAGGGCGGGACAGTTCCGCGGGCCGGCGCCGGTGCATCTCTGGAACCCCGCGCATTGCGGCACGATCGACATTCGTATCGATCGTGCCGGCGTGTGGCATCACGAAGGCCTGCCGATCCGGCGGGAGGCGCTGGTCAAGCTCTTCGCGACGGTGCTGCGGCGCGAGCCCGATGGCAGCTATGTGCTTGTGACGCCGGCCGAAAAGCTCACCATCCGGGTCGATGACGTGCCTTTCCTGGCGGTCGAGCTCGTCGTCGCGCCAGAAGACGGCGACGCAAGTGGCGCCCAGGCGATCGTGCTTCGCACCAATGTCGGCGATGTGGTGACCGTCGATGCCGAGCATCCGCTCCGGGTGGCGTCCGACGCGGATGGCGGCCTGGTTCCCTATGTGCGGGTGCGCGGCGGGCTCGACGCGCGCCTGACACGGTCGGTGGTGCATGAGCTCGCGGGGCATTTTGAGGAACGCGGCGGCGAGATCGGCGTGGTCTCGCGCGGTGATTTCTTCGTGATCGGACGCGCCGGGCCCGCCGGTTCGCCCCTGGAGGCGGTGCCATGACGGCCGCGATCGATCGGGCCAGCCCGTTCACGCCCGACCATTTCTTCGAGCGCGCCCGCGACCGGCTGCGCCCGCTCGACGCCGGTCGCGATGCCGGCGACGAGACCCTCGTCATCAATCCCGAATATGTGCCGCCGCGCGGCTTCGTCTCGCGCGAGGCGGCGGTGCTCATTCCCGTCGTCGAGCGCGACAACGCGACCGTGCTGATGACGCGACGCACGATGCAACTGCGCAAGCATCCGGGCCAGATCGCCTTCCCCGGCGGTAAGATCGACCCGACCGACGCCAGCGCGGCCGCGGCCGCGCTGCGCGAGGCGCAGGAGGAGATCGGGCTCGATCCGGGGCTCGTCGAGCCGATCGGCCGGCTCGACCCCTATATCGCCGGCACGGGCTATCGAATCACCGCCATCGTGGCGCGGGTCGCGCCGGAGCATCGGCTCGTCCTCAACCCGGATGAGGTCGACGCCGCGTTCGAAGTTCCGCTGTCCTTCCTGATGAGCCCGCGCAACCATCAGACGATCACGCGCGAGTTTGATGGCGTGAGGCATTTGCTCTACGAAATGCCCTATGATCAACACCATATCTGGGGGGTGACCGCCGGAATCATCCGTGGTCTCTATGAACGGCTCTACGAATAGATGCTGAGATTTATTGCCGTTTCCATCGTCTGCTTCCTGATCCCGTTCATCGTCTATGCGGGCTGGCGACAACTCGCGACCCGTGGCGCGGAGGGGAACGCATGGTCGTATAGCGTGCTCTCGCGCCTGTCGGCGATCGGCATGGCGCTGGTCCTGGTCGCTATCCTGGCGCTGGTATCCTTCTCCGGGGGGCAGGCCGGCACGACCTATCATCCCGCCGCATTCCGCGACGGCGTGCTGGTGCCGGGAGGCTTCGATTGAAGGCCATGGAGGACTGCCGCGACGCGGCGTTTCTCGCCGATCCTCTGGTCCGCGAGGTCCTGACCCTGCTTTCCCGCGATGGCGAGGAAGCCCGCGTCATCGGCGGCGCGGTGCGCAACACGCTGATGGGCCTCCCCGTGGCGGATGTCGACATCGCCACGACCGCCACGCCCGAGACGGTGATCACTCGGACCGAGGCGGCAGGCCTCAAGACGGCGCCGACCGGGATCGAGCACGGCACGGTCACGGTGATCGGCCATCGCCACGTCGTCGAGGTGACGACACTGCGCGAGGACATCGAGACGGATGGCCGCCGCGCCGTGGTCCGGTTCGGGCATGACTGGCTGGCCGACGCGGCCAGGCGGGATTTCACCATCAACGCGCTGTCGGTCGATCTCGCCGGGCGGATCCATGATCCGGTCGGCGGCCTCGCCGACATCGCCGCGCGGCGTGTGCGCTTCATCGGTTCGGCCGACCGGAGGATCGCCGAGGATCGGCTGCGGGCGCTGCGCTTCTTCCGCTTCCACGCCGCCTATGGTGTCGGTCCGCTCGACGCGGACGGCCTCGCGGCGACAATCCGCGCGCGGCACGATCTGGCCTCGCTTTCGGCCGAGCGGATCGGCCAGGAAATGCGCAAGCTGGCGATCGCGCCGGCGGCCGCCGTCACGCTCGCGACGATGCAGGAGAGCGGCATCCTGCCCCTGGTCGCCGCTGGCGTCGGCGATCTCGTCGCCCTGGCCCGCCTGCCGCGCTTCGAGCCGGATGGTCCGGTGGCGGCACTGCGCTTCGCCGTGCTGTTCGGGCGGGTGCAGGAGGATGTCGATCGCATCGCGGTGCGCTTCCGTCTCTCCAACGCCGAGCGAAACCGGATGCGCCGGGCGCTGGAAGCGGGCGAGGAGATCGCGACCACACGGCCGGAAAGCGATCCGGCCACGCTCTACCGGATGGGGCAGGGGGCGTTCCTGGACGGGCTCGCCTTCGCCGCCGCGAAGGGCTTCGTGTCGGAGGCGGCTTTCCGGTCGCGCGGCGGCATGGCGCGGGACTGGGCCATCCCCGTCTTCCCGCTCTCGGGTCGCGATGTCGTCGAGCTTGGCGTCGATCGCGGCCCGCTGGTCGGGCTGCTGCTCAAGCATGCCGAGCGCGAGTGGATCGCCGGCGGGTTCCGGGAAGATGCCACGGCGCTGCGGGAGCGGTTGCGGGCATTCCTGCGGCACCATCAGCAACAACAGCAGCAGCAATAAAAAAGGGCCCCGACGGGGCCCTTTTCATTTCGTGTCCGGCGCGCCTCAGTGGGCGATCCGCGACCAGATCTTCTTCTTGGTGAAGTAGAGCAGGCCGGCGAAGACGATCAGGAAGATGATGACCTGAAAGCCGATGCGCTTGCGGGCGTCGAGATGCGGCTCGGCGGTCCACATCAGGAAGGCCGAGACGTCGCGCGAGTACTGGTCGACCGTCTCGGGCGAGCCGTCCGAATAGGTCACCTGACCGTCGGAGAGGGGCGGCGCCATGGCGATCGCCGAACCGCTGGCGAAGCCGACATTGTAGTGCAGGCCGGGGCCGACCTCGGTGCCCGCCGGGGGCTCCTTGTAGCCGGTCAGCAGGCCGTGGATGTAGTCCGGGCCGCCTTCCTGGTACTGCGTGAAGATATCGAGGATGAACCAGGGGAAACCACGCTCGACGGCGCGGGCCTTGCCCATCAGCGACAGGTCCGGCGGCGCCTTGCCGTTGTTAGCGGCGGCGGCGGCCTGATGGTTCGGGAACGGCGCCGGGAAGCGGTCCGACAGACGCGCCGGGCGCTCGAACATGTCGCCTTCGTCGTTCGGGCCGTCCTGGACCTGGAAGCTCTCGGCGACCGCCTTGGCCTGCGCTTCGGTGAAGTGCGGGCCGCCCGGCTGCGCCAGGTTGCGGAAGCTCATCAGGTCCATCGAGTGACAGGCCGCGCAGACTTCCTTGTAGACCTGGTAGCCGCGCTGCAGCTGCGCCGTGTCGAACCGGCCGAAGACGCCGGCGAAGCTCCAGGGCTCCTGCGGCGGCTTGACGAGCGGGTAGTGCGGCGCGGCGGCCGCGCCTTCTTCGGCGGCGTTGACCGGGCCGACCGCCAGCGTCGCCGCGGCGACGCTGAGGGAGATGGCCAGACCAAACCGCGCGATTTTCTCGGAAAGGGTCTTCATCATGATCGATCCGTGATCCTCTCGCGGCTTACTTGGTCTGCGGCGCGGCGGGCGCACCGGCGGTGACGTTGGCCGCACCCTTGCCGAGAACCGACTCGGTGATCGAGGCGGGCAGCGGCTTCGGCTTCTCGAACAGGCCGAGCAGCGGCAGGATCACCAGGAAGTGGAAGAAGTAGTAGATCGTCAGGATGCGCGAGGCGATGACGTATCCACCTTCCGCCGGACGCGAGCCGAGATAGCCGAGGCCGATCGAGACGATCACCAGGATCCAGAAGAACTGGCGATAGAGCGGGCGGAAGTTCGCCGAGCGGACCTTCGAGGTGTCGAGCCACGGCACCGCGAACAGCACGGCGATGGCGCCGAACATGGCGATGACGCCGCCGAGCTTGTCGGGAACCGAACGCAGGATCGCGTAGAACGGCAGGAAGTACCATTCGGGGACGATGTGCGCCGGGGTCACGAGCGGATTGGCCGGGGTGTAGTTGTCCGGATGGCCCATGTAGTTCGGCAGGTAGAAGGTGAACCACATGAAGACGATCAGGAAGACGACCAGGCCGAGCGCATCCTTGACGGTGAAGTAGGGATGGAAGGGCAGGGTGTCCTGCTCGGACTTGACGGAAACGCCGGTCGGGTTGTTCGAGCCCGGAACGTGCAGCGCCCAGATGTGCAGGACGACGACGCCGGCGATGACGAACGGCAGCAGGTAGTGCAGCGAGAAGAAGCGGTTCAGCGTCGGGTTGTCGACGGCGAAGCCACCCCAGAGCCAGGTCACGATGGTCTCGCCGACGATCGGGATCGCCGAGAAGAGGTTCGTGATCACGGTGGCGCCCCAGAAGGACATCTGTCCCCACGGCAGCACGTAGCCCATGAAGCCGGTGGCCATCATCAGCAGGAAGATGATCATGCCGAGCACCCACAGCACTTCGCGCGGGGCCTTGTAGGAACCGTAGTACAGGCCGCGGAAGATGTGGACGTAGACGGCGATGAAGAACATCGACGCGCCGTTGGCGTGCAGGTAGCGCAGCAGCCAGCCGTAGTTGACGTCGCGCATGATGCCTTCGACCGAGGTGAAGGCGAGCGAGGTGTGCGGCGTGTAGTGCATCACCAGCACGACGCCGGTGACGATCTGGGCCACCAGCATGAAGGCGAGGATGCCGCCGAAGGTCCACCAGTAGTTCAGGTTCCGCGGGTTCGGGAACACGATGAACGAGGAATGGATGAGGCCGCCGAGCGGAAGGCGCGACTCAAACCACTTCAGGAAACCGTTTTGCGGCTGATAGGTCGATGGGCCGGACATGATGTCGATTTTCTCCCGGTCAGCCGATCTTGATCTTGGTGTCACTCAGGAACGAATAGACCGGAACGGCCATGTTCTCCGGAGCCGGACCACCGCGGATGCGGCCGGCCGTGTCGTAGTGCGAGCCATGGCACGGGCAGAACCAGCCGCCGAACTCGCCCTGCTGGCCAAGCGGAATGCAGCCCAGATGGGTGCAGACGTTGACCATCACGAACCAGTTTTCCTTGCCGGGCGCGGCGCGATTGGCGTCGGTGGCCGGGGCGTCGAGCTGCAGGTTGGCGTTGCGCGCGACCGGATCCTTCAGATCGGTCAGCGGAACGTTCCTGGCGGCGTCGATTTCGGCCTCGGTGCGGTTGCGCACGACAACCGGCTTGCCGCGCCACTTCACGGTCAGCGTGTCGCCGGGCTGCAGCGCGGAAATGTCGACTTCGGTGGACGCCAGTGCGAGCGCCGATGCGTCAGGATTCATCTGATTGATGAAGGGCCAGACGGCCGCCGCGACACCGACGGCGCCCACGGCACCGGTCGCAATAAATAGAAAGTCGCGGCGGGTGGGTAGTGCCGTAGCGGTTTCAGCCAAAATGGTCCCCTCTCAATCCTCGGAAGCGGGAGCTGCCGTCGTCATCGGCCAATTGCACCGCGTTTCCATGCGTACGAAATGCAGTCGGCCGAAAATGATGGGAAAACCGCCCGGTCTCCCATCTGCCAGATTAGAAGCTGTTTAGCCACCGACGACGAAGAATGTCCAGAGAGTGGACATCGGATGCGCACATTGTCGCGGGATGGCCGCATCGGCTCGGGCGGCCTGCGCGGGGGGATGAAACGGCGTCCGGCCTGTGCGCCAAAACCCTCGAAATCCCTGCGCCCGACATTGCTGCGCCGCACCAGGCGGGGGAGGGCGATGGCCGTCCTCCCCCGGAATCCCAGCTCAATGGCCGTCCAGATCGAGGAAGCCGCCGGACTGCCGGCGCCAGAGTCCGGCATAGAGGCCGCCATGGCGCAGCAGTTCCTCGTGGCTTCCCGTCTCGACGATGCGCCCCTGGTCGAGCACGATCAGGCGGTCCATCGCCGCGATCGTCGACAGGCGGTGGGCGATCGCGATCACCGTCTTGCCGGCCATCAGGCGCGAGAAGCTCTCCTGGATCGCCGCCTCGACCTCCGAATCAAGCGCGGAGGTCGCCTCGTCGAGGACGAGGATCGGCGCGTCCTTGAGCAGCACGCGCGCGATGGCGATGCGCTGCCGCTGGCCGCCCGAGAGCTTGACGCCGCGCTCGCCGACATGGGCGTCGAGGCCGGTGCGCCCCTTCGGATCCGACAGGCCGGCGATGAACTCCTCGGCGTGCGCCTGGCGGGCCGCCGCGACCACTGCTTCTTCCGGCGCGTCGGGCCGGCCATAGAGGATGTTGTCGCGCACCGACCGATGCAGCAGCGAGGTATCCTGGGTGACCAGGCCGATCTGCTGGCGGAGGCTGTCCTGCGTCACGTCGGCGACGTTCTGGCCGTCGATCAGCACGCGGCCGCTCTCGACGTCGTAGAATCGCAGCAGCAGGTTGACCAGCGTCGACTTGCCCGCGCCGGAGCGGCCGACCAGGCCGACCTTCTCGCCCGGCTTGATCGTGAAGTTGAGGTGCTCGATGACGCCGCCCGCCTTGCCATAGTGGAAGCGGACATCCTCGAAGCGGATCTCGCCGTGGCTTGCCACCAGAGGCTTGGCGTCTGGCTTGTCCCGCAGGGCGTAGGGACGCGCGATCGTCTCCAGCCCCTCCTGCACCGTGCCCATCTGCTCGAAGATGCCGACCGCCACCCACATGATCCAGCCGGACATGTTGGTGATGCGGATGGCGAGGCCGGCGGCGACGGCGATCGCGCCGAGCGTCAGCGCGTCGAGCGACCAGAGCCAGACGGCGAGCGCGCCGGTCGCCATGACAAGCAGGCCGTTCAGGGCCGACACTGTGGCGTTCATCGCGGTGATCAGCCGGGTCTCGTCCTTGAAGGCGGCCGTGTGCTCGACGAGCGCCTCCTTGGCGTAGTCGTCCTCGCGCTCGGGATGGGCGAACAGCTTCACCGTCTGGACGTTGGTGTAGCTGTCGACGATGCGGCCGGTCAGCTGCGAGCGCATCTCCGACATGATGGTCGAGCGATCGCGGATGCGCGGCACGAACCAGGAGAGCGTCGCGATATAGGCGAGGATCCAAAGCAGCAGCGGCATGGCCAGCCGCCAGTCGGCGCTCCAGAAGATCACCAGCGCCGAGCCGGCGAAGATCGTCACGAACCACAGCGCGTCGATCACCTGCACGACCGATTCGCGCAGCGCCGGACCGGTCTGCACGATCTTCGAGGCGATGCGGCCGGCGAAGTCGTTGGCGAAGAAGGTGATCGACTGGCGCATGACGTAGTGATGCGTCTGCCAGCGGATCAGGTTGGTGAAGTTGGGGGCGATCGCCTGCTGGTTCAGAAGATCGTGCGCCAGCGCCGCCAGCGGCCGCGCGATGACGATGACGAAACCCATCCAGAGGAAGGTCGGGCCGTAGTCGGCCCAGATTTCGCTCGGCGTCGTCGACTTCAGCAGGTCGACGATCGAACCGATATAGCGAAGCATCGCGATCTCGATCAGCGAGACGATCAGGCCGATCGCCATCAGGATCAAAAGGAACGGCCAGATCTGCCGGCAGTAACGCCAGTAGAACGCGAGCAACGTTGCCGGTGGCATGCTTTCGTCATGCGACCGGAACGGATCGATCAGGGATTCGAAATAGCGGAACATGGATATGTCTAGGGGTTTCATGCTGGGCTGGACCGCGCCACGCGGCGCGGCGAAAGGATCGGGGCGCGGCGCGAATCTCCGGGAGGAGACGGCCTGCATCCGGCGTGGCGATGTGCCTTGGGAGCGGTGAACCCGCCGCGGGGCGCGGCTTCGTGGGGTTCAGTCGGTCGGGAGGTCTCGGGTCAGACGGCGGGATGGGCCATCTGGAAGAGGCAGATCGCGGGCCGGATGTTCGACAGGATATTTTCCATCCAACCCTCCTGGATCTGCGTTGCGGGCGCGGCGACGCTGCAACTGGGACAATTTGTCCTTCCTAGACCGATTTGCGGCCCGGATCTTCCCCTTTGTGACGTGCGCGGGCTTTTGCGGGCGGCTTGTTGCCGAAGAGTGACAGGGCGTCAGCCCGTCACGAGCTCGCTCGGCGCCAGACCGCCGATGAAACCGCCCGACTGGCGCGCCCAGAGCGCGGCGTAGAGACCCTGCGCCGCAAGTAGCTCCCGATGCGTGCCGGTCTCGACGATCCGGCCCTCGTCCATGACGACGAGCCGATCCATCGCCGCGATGGTCGAGAGACGGTGCGCGATGGCGATCACGGTCTTGTCGGCCATCAGTGTTTCCAGCTGTTCCTGGATCACCGCCTCGATCTCCGAATCGAGCGCCGAGGTAGCCTCGTCGAGGACCAGGATCGGCGCATCCTTGAGCAGCACGCGGGCGATGGCGATGCGCTGCCGCTGGCCGCCGGAGAGCTTCACGCCGCGCTCGCCGACATGGGCGTCGTAGCCGGTGCGGCCGCGCGGATCGGAAAGGCCCTCGATGAACGCGTCGGCCGCGGCCTGGCGCGCCGCCGCGCGCACCGCCGCGTCGCTGGCATCCGGTCGTCCGTAGCGGATGTTGTCGCGCACCGAGCGGTTCAGCAGCGCCGTATCCTGCGTGACGACGCCGATTGCCGCGCGCAACGACGCCTGGGTCACGGTCGAGATGGCCTGGCCGTCGATGCGGATCGCGCCGTTCTCGAGGTCGTAGAGGCGGAGCAGCAGGTTGACCATCGTCGTCTTGCCGGCGCCGGAACGCCCGACCAGTCCGATGCGTTCGCCGGGACGGATGACGAGATCGACGCCGCGCAGCACCGGCGCCTTGCCGCCATAGCCGAACACGACCTTGTCGAAGGTGATCTCGCCCTTCGACACGACGAGTTCCGGCGCGTCCGGCTGGTCGGTGAGACCGTGCGGCCGGGCAATCGTCCGCATGCCGTCCTCGACCGTGCCGACATTGTCGAAGAGGCCGGTCAACGTCATCATCACGCGGCCCGACATCACGGTGAGGCGCATCACGAGGCCGAGCGCCACGGCCGTCTCGCCGGCGCTGATCGCGCCCCGCATCCAGAGCGCCACGGCGGCCGCGCCGGTCGCGCCGATCAGGAGCGCATTCGTCACCTGCATCAGGATCGACAGCGTCGTCAGCAGCCGGTTCTGGTCGAGCAGCCGGCCGGTCTGTTCGGCGATGGCGCTGCGCGCCGTGTCCTCCTCGCGGCCATCGCGGGCGAACAGCTTCACCGTCTGGATATTGCCATAGATATCGGCGAGGCGGCCGGTCAGCAGCGAGCGGGCCTCCGACGCCGCCGCCGCGCGCTTGCGGACCTTCGGCACGAAGACATAGGCGAGCGCCGCGAGCGCCAGCACCCAGAGCGCCAGCGGCACCGCCATCAGCAGGCTGACATCGGCGAAAATGACGAAGGCGGAGACGACGAAGACCGAGATGACCCAGAGCGCGTCGATGAGCTGGGTGATCGACTGCGTCAGCGCCGAGCCGGTCTGGACGATCTTGGTGACGATGCGGCCGGAAAAGTCATTCTGGAAGAAGGTGTAGGATTGGCCGAGGACGTGCAGATGGTTCAGCCAGCGTACGCGCGCCGTCAGTGCCGGCGGCAGGGTCTGGTTCGACAGGATGGTCTGGATCGCGTTGACCAGCGGTCTCAGGATGACCACGACGATCGCCATCCCGGCCAGTTGCCAGCCATGATCCGCGAGGAAACTCGCCGGATCGCCCTTCGTCATCAGGTCGACGAGCCGACCGACATAGGAATAGATCGCCACCTCGGCGAGCGACACCAGCAACCCGGCCGCCATCAGCGCCAGGACATAGGGCCAGACCGGCATCAGGAAATGGCGATAGAAGGCGAGGAGCCCCGTGGGCGGCTCGCTTTCCTCCGGCGTGAACGGGTCGATGAGATGTTCGAAGTAGCGGAGCATGCCGAATCCTGTATCACCTTTGCGGCACCGCCGCCGTGCCAACCGCCAGCCGAGAAGGCGATATGCCCCGCATTGCGCTCTACCAGCCCGACATCCCGCACAACACCGGCGCGATCCTGCGCTTCGCCGCCTGTGTCGGCGTGGGCGTGGACATCATCGAGCCGGCGGGGTTCGATCTCTCCGACCGCGGGCTGAAGCGAGCCGGAATGGACTATGTGGAGCGTGCCGCGCTCCGGCGCCATGCCTCGTTCGAGACGTTCGAGGCCTGGCGCGCCGGGGCGGGTGCGCGGCTGGTGCTGCTTTCGACCAAGGCGGCGCAGTCCTATGTCGACTTTGATTTCCGCCCCGACGACGTCCTGCTGTTCGGCCGCGAGAGCGCCGGCGTGCCCGAATCGGTCCACCAGCGGGCCGAGGCGCGACTGATCGTCCCGATGCGGCCCGGTTTGCGCTCGATCAATCTCGCCATGACGGTGGCCATGGTAACAGGCGAGGCGCTGAGGCAGACCGGCTTTCTGCCGGACGCCCACGCTGTTGAGGATGACAAACATGGCATTGCCTGACGCAATCGACGACAAGAAGGCCCGCGCGAGCGCCTGGTTCGCGGAACTGCAGGGCCGGATCATCGCCGGCTTCGAGGCGCTGGAGGACGCGGCGTCGCCCGCGCTCTATGGCGACAAGGTCGGCCGGTTCGAGCGCAAGCCGTGGAAGCGCACCGATCATACCGGCGCCGATGGCGGCGGTGGCACCATGGCGCTGATGCATGGCCGCCTGTTCGAGAAGGTGGGCGTCCACGTCTCGACCGTGCACGGCACCTTCGCGCCGGAATTCGCCAAGGAGATCCCGGGCGCCGCCGAGGATCCGCGCTTCTGGGCGTCGGGCATCTCGCTGATCGCCCATATGACCAATCCGAACGTGCCCGCCGTGCACATGAACACCCGCATGGTCGTGACGACGCGCCAGTGGTTCGGCGGCGGCGCCGACCTGACGCCCGTGCTCGACCGCCGGCGCACGCAGGAAGATCCCGACACCATCGCCTTCCACGCCGCCATGCAGGGCGCCTGCGACCGCCATCCGGTCGCCGACTACGAGCGCTACAAGAAGTGGTGCGACGAGTACTTCTTCCTGAAGCACCGCAACGAGCCGCGCGGCATTGGCGGCATCTTCTATGACGGCCATAATTCCGACGACTGGGACGCCGACTTCGCCTTCACTAGGGATGTCGGCACGAGCTTCCTGACCGCCTATGACGCGGCGGTCCGCGCCAACATGGACCAACCCTGGACCGAGGCGGACCGCGAGGAGCAGCTGATCCGGCGCGGCCGCTATGTCGAGTTCAATCTGCTCTACGATCGCGGCACGATCTTCGGCCTGAAAACCGGCGGCAACATCGATTCGATCCTGTCGTCGATGCCGCCCGTGGTGAAGTGGCCGTAGACGCTTTGCTTCTTGCGAGAGATCGCCGGCCGTCGCTCCACGCTCGCCGTCATCCCGGCCTCCGAGCCGGGATCCAACCATCTACCGGGCCCGCCGGTTGGTCGAAGGGCGCAGTGGTCCAGCCAATCCGTGGCGATGAACTCGCTTGAGCTTGGCCGGGCGCTTTGCGATCCTCTGTTCTTCACGGACAAGGCAGGTAGCTATCCATGACCAAGGCGGTTCTCGGCATTGTCGGCGGATCGGGTCTCTACGACCTTCCCGGACTTGAGGATGCGGAGTGGCGGACGGTCGACAGTCCCTGGGGCCAGCCGTCCGACCAGCTCCGTTTTGGCCGTATCGGCGAAACGGAGATCGTCTTCCTGCCGCGGCACGGCCGGGGGCACAGGCTATCGCCGTCCGGCATCGACTACCGTGCGAATATCGACGCGCTGAAGCGCGCCGGCGTGACGGACCTCGTCTCCGTCTCGGCCGTCGGGTCGCTGAAGCAGGAACTGTTCCCCGGCGATTTCGTGCTCGTCGACCAGTTCATCGACAAGACCGTGGCGCGGCCGTCGAGCTTCTTCGGCAATGGCTGCGTCGCGCATGTCTCGATGGCGCACCCGGTCGCGCCGAAGCTGGCGGAGCAGATCCGCCGCGCCGCCGAGGCGGAGGCGATCGACCATCATGTCGGCGGCACCTATGTCTGCATGGAGGGGCCGCAATTCTCGTCCGCGGCCGAATCGCATCTGCATCGAAGCTGGGGCGCGGATGTGATCGGCATGACCAACATGCCGGAGGCGAAGCTCGCGCGCGAGGCGGAGATCTCCTATGCGACCATTGCCATGGTCACGGACTATGATTGCTGGCATCCGGGCCATGCGGCGGTCACGGTCGACGCCGTGATCAAGGTGCTGGGCGAGAACCGCGACAAGGCGCAGCGTCTCGTCGCCCGGCTCGCCCGCGACTTTCCGGCCGAGCATGAAGCCTGTCCGATCGGGTCCGACCGGGCATTGGATCACGCGATCATGACGGCGCCGCAGGCCCGCGATCCCTCGCGGCTGGCGAAGCTCGACGCCGTTGCCGGCCGCGTTCTGGCGCGCTGAGGCGTTCCGGACGCTCCCTCGCCACGGCGAACATCTTGTCCGCGTCCGGCTTTTCAACGCCCTGCAACTGGACGCGGAGGCAAAGCTGGGGCAAGCCTAGCGGCAGCGCCGCCGAACCTCGAAAGCCATCATGACCTCTGCACTGAACGAAATCGCCGCCTCGATCCGCACCATCGTGGATTATCCGAAGCCGGGCATTCAGTTCCGCGACATCACGACGTTGCTCGGCGACGCGCGCGCCTTCCGGCGCACCATCGACGAACTGGTTCAGCCCTGGGCGGGCGCCAAGATCGACCAGGTGGCGGGCATCGAGGCGCGCGGCTTCATCATCGGCGGCGCGGTGGCGCACCAGCTCTCGGCCGGCTTCGTGCCGATCCGCAAGAAGGGCAAGCTGCCCTACAAGACCGTCAACATGTCCTACACGCTCGAATACGGCACGGACGAGATCGAGATGCATGTCGATGCCGTCGGCGAGGGCGACCGGGTCATTCTCGTCGACGACCTGATCGCGACCGGCGGCACGGCCGAGGGCGCCGTCAAGCTGCTGCGCAAGCGCGGCGCCATCGTCGAGGCGGCCTGCTTCGTCATCGACCTGCCTGAACTCGGCGGCGCCGAGCGGCTGCGCGCCCTCGACGTTCCGGTCCGCACGCTGGTTTCCTTCGAAGGCCACTGAGATGCCGGATTTCACCATCGTTATCGGCTCCCGCCACTGGTCGAGCTGGTCGATGCGGCCCTGGTTGGCGCTGTGCCAGACCGGCGCGCCGTTCGAGGAAGTGGTGCTGGCGCACCGGACACCCGCCGGCAAGGCGGAGGCGGTGGCACTAGGCCCGACGGGCATGGTGCCGCTGCTGATCGACCGTCGCGGCGACGAGCCGGTCAAGGTCTGGGATTCGCTCGCCATCTGCGAATATCTGGCGGAGTGCTATCCGCAAGCTGGTCTGTGGCCGGCCGATCGCGTCGCCCGCGCCACCGCCCGCTCGATCTCGGCCGAGATGCATTCGGGCTTCCGGCCGCTCCGTATGGCGCTGGCGATGGATCTCTTCGCGCATCTGCCGGGTGTCGGGCTGGATGAACCCGGGGTTGCCGCCGACATCGCGCGGATCGACGCGATCTTCCGGGATTGCCGCGCCGCCTTCGGGACCGGCGGGCCCTATCTCTTCGGTCGGTACACCATCGCGGATGCGATGTTCGCGCCGGTCGTCAGCCGAATCCGCACCTATGAGCCGAAGATGTCCGACATCGCCGGCGAATATGTCGCCACAATGCTCGCGGATGCCGGGTTCAGGGCGTGGGAAGATGCGGCGCGGCGCGAGTTGTGAGAATGTGACGCGGCCGGTTGCGCGCGTGGTGCTTGGAGTGACGGCATGATTTCTTTCCTCGATCTCTTCAAATGGGATCGGTTCGTCGCGACGTCGTTCATCGAGCTGCTGTTCTGGCTGTTGACGGCTATCGCGGTGCTGCTTGGCGTCGCCGGCGTGGTCGGCGGCGTGGTGCAGGTCGCCGCTGATCCGGCCGGAGGCCTCCTCGCCATCGCATTGAGCATCCTCGGCGGCTTCGCCGGCATCGTGATGGCGCGCACGCTCTGCGAAGCCGTCATCATGCTGTTCCGTGTCAACGAGAACCTGATGGATATCCGGGATGGCCTCGCCCCGGCGGCTGAGCGGCACGCTCCGGCGCCGCACGCCGCCGTCCCGCCGGTCGAGCCGGTGGAGCCGGCGCGGTCCTTTGCCGATGTGCTCGAGCTGGCGCTCGCCGAACCGGAGCCCGTGTCCGCGATGCCGCCGCAGTCGTTCGATCTCGACTGGCAGGAGCCGCTCGCGCCGGAGCCCGGGCCGGTGGAACCGAAGCCGGTGGAGCCGAAGTCTCCGGAGACGAGTTCGCTCGAGGCGCGTCTCGCCGAGATCCGCGCCCGTCGCGAGGGCGGGGCGGCCGCGTCGGCGCGCGCGCCATCGCCCGCGCCTGTCTCGCACCCTGAAAAGTCGCCGTCCACCGGCGGTCGGGGCGGTCTGGCGGAGCCGGTCGTGGCGGCCGACCCGGCGACCGCTGCCGCTGGATTCGCGCCGGAGGTCAAGCCGACAGCTCGACCCGCGGCCGAAGCCAAGCGAGCCGAGAGCAAGAAACCCGACGACGCCCGGAGAACGGAAGAGACCAAGCGGCCGGACGAGAAGAAGGCGGCGGGCAAGGATGCCGCCGCCGCGCCCGTCGAGCCCGCCCCGGTCGCCGACACGCTCGAGGACGAGATCACCAAGGCTCTGGCGCGCGAGGTCGAGAAGCCGAAGGCCGGCTAAGGCGCCTCGCCCTTCGATCCCTGACAAAAAAAGCCTGGTGAACAGGCGTTCGCCGGGCCTTTTTGTTTGAAACGTTCGCCTCAGGTGTTGAAGCGGAACAGCAGGACGTCGCCGTCCGCCACGACATATTCCTTACCTTCGTCGCGGGCTCGGCCGGCATCCTTGGCGCCGGCCTCGCCGCCGAGGCGGGTGTAGTCGTCGAAGGCGATCGTCTGGGCGCGGATGAAGCCGCGCTCGAAATCCGAATGGATCACGCCGGCGGCCTGCGGGGCTTTCGTGCCCTTGGTGATCGTCCAGGCGCGGGCTTCCTTCGGGCCGACCGTGAAATAGGTGATCAGGCCGAGGAGGTCGTAGCCGGCGCGGATCAGGCGGTCGAGGCCCGGCTCCTCGAGACCCAGCGTCTCCAGGAACTCGGCCTGCTCGGCCGAGTCGAGCTGGGCGATCTCGGCCTCGATGGCGGCCGAAATCGTCACGCAGCCGGCGCCCTGTGCCTTCGCCATCTCCTCGACGCGCGCGGACTGGGCGTTGCCGGTGGCGGCGGCGGCTTCCTCGACATTGCAGACATAGAGGACGGGCTTGGAGGTCAGGAGGTTCAGCGCGTTGAAGGCGGGGCGATCCTCGGCCGAGACGTCGAGCAGGCGCGCCGGCTTGCCTTCGCGCAGCAGCTCCAGCACGGCGTCCATCAGGACGACCTGGGCTTTCGCCTCCTTGTCGGTGGCGGCGCGCTTGCGCAGCGGTGTGACGCGGCGCTCGAGGCTGTCGAGATCGGCGAGCATCAGCTCGGTCTCCACCGTCTCGGCGTCGGCGACCGGGTCGATGCGGCCTTCGACATGGGTGATGTCGCCGTCCTCGAAGCAGCGCAGCACATGGGCGATGGCGTCGACTTCGCGGATGTTGGCGAGGAACTGGTTGCCGAGGCCTTCACCCTTCGAGGCGCCGCGCACGAGGCCGGCGATGTCGACGAAGGTGAGGCGTGTCGGCACGATCTGCTGCGACTTGCCGACTTCGGCCAGCTTGTCGAGGCGCGGATCCGGAACCGCGACCTCGCCGGTGTTCGGCTCGATCGTGCAGAACGGATAGTTCGCCGCCTGCGCCGCCGCCGTCTTGGTCAGCGCGTTGAAGAGGGTCGACTTGCCGACATTCGGCAGGCCGACGATCCCGCATTTGAAGCCCATTGGGTGTTCCTTACTCGTCCTTGACGCCGAAGAGGCGCTTCAGCCCCGCCGCGAACGGCCCGCCGGCCGGCGGCGAAGCTGGTGAAATCGATGCGGCGACCGCGCGGTCACCCGCGGATGGCTTGGCCTGCGCATTGGCGCTGGCTTCCGCCTTGGCCTTGGCGGGCTTCGCCGGCTTCTCAGGCTCCAGGCTGCGGTGCAGCCGGTTGCCGAAGGTACTGTCCTTGCCGTCGGCGAGCAGCGCCGCGTTGTCGGCGATGGCGTCGAGCAGCGGGTTGATCCACTCGCCGTCGACCTTGGCGAAGTCATGCAGGACATAGCCGTGCACGAGCTCCTTGGAGCCCGGATGGCCGATGCCGAGGCGCAGCCGCCGGTAATCCTCGCCGACATGGGCGCTGATCGAGCGCAGGCCGTTGTGGCCGCCATGGCCGCCGCCGGTCTTCATCCGGATCTTCGCGGCCGGCAGATCGAGCTCGTCGTGCATGACGACGATGTCGGCATTCGGGATCTTGTGGAAGCGGGCGGCCTCACTGACGGCGCGGCCGCTTTCGTTCATGTAGGTCTGGGGCTTCATCAGGAGCGTCTTGCGCCCCGCGAGCGTGCCCTCGGAGACCAGCGCCTGGAACTTGGAGCGCCAAGGGCTGAAGCCATGGCGGCGGTGGATCGCATCCGCCGCCATGAAGCCGATATTGTGCCGGTTGAGCGCGTACTGGCTGCCCGGGTTACCGAGACCGACGATGAGGAGCATCGTGCTTCCCCCACGCTGAACCGGAGAAGGGACCGAAGCTTACGCCTTGGCGGCGGGAGCAGCCTCAGCGGCCGCAGCTTCGCCTTCTTCGCTCTTCAGGCCAGCCGGAGCGGCGATCGTGGCGATCGTGAAGTCGCGCTCGGCGATGACCGGCTTGACGCCAGCCGGGAGCTTGACGGCCGAGATGTGGACGGAGTCGTTGATCTCGAGGCCGGTCAGGTCGACGACGATGTGATCGGGGATCGCATCGGCCGGAACCGTGGCTTCGATGTCATGACGGACGACGTTCAGCACGCCACCGCGCTTGAGGCCGGGCGACTTCTCTTCGTTGATGAACTGCACGGGGATCTGGACGTGCAGGGTCGCGCCGGCGGTGACGCGCAGGAAGTCGACGTGGATCGGCTGATCGGTGACCGGATCGAGCGCGTAGTCGCGCGGGATCACGTTGATCTTCTCGCCGTTGACGTCGATCGTGGCGACCGTGGTCAGGAAGCCGCCGCCATGGAGCTTCATGAAGATGGTCTTGTGGTCCAGCTCGATGGCCAGCGGGGGCTGCTTGTTGCCGTAAATGACGGCGGGAATCTTGCCTTCGCGACGCGACGCCCGGGCGGCCCCCTTGCCCACGCGGTTGCGGACGGAAGCCGTGAGCTCGTAGGTGTTGCTCATCGGTGTTCTCCTTGGTGTGGAACAGAAAAAGGCCGCGGTGCCTCCAGGGGTGTCGGCGCGGCCGGCGTCCTTATAGACGAGGCGTGCCGTGGGAACAAGGCGCCGGCTGCTTCCGTGGCACCGTTGTCGCGCGTCTCGGAGATGGGGAAGCGCGGCGCCGCTTCAAGGTCACGTCGGGGAGGGCGGGTTGCGTCGACGGGGGTGGTGCGTTATTCGGAGTGTGAAACTCATCTTTTAGACGGGTACGTCTGTCATGCTTGCAAACCTCAACCGCGGTGCGATGCTTCTCGTCGCGATCGTCGGGCTCGCACTGCCTTTGGGGTCCGTCGCGGCTCTGGCCCAGTCGGAGGCGTCGACGCCGGGCGGGCCGGCCATCGAGCGGGCGTTGCCGATCGACGAGATCGCCCAGGTATCGCCTCAGGGAAGCGGCGTGGATCGCAGCACCTTGCCGCATGATCTCTCGCCGATGGGCATGTACGCGCAGGCCGACATCGTCGTGAAGGCCGTGATGATCATCCTGGCGGTCGCCTCGATCCTCACCTGGGCGATCTTCCTGTCGAAGTCGCTGGAGCTCTTCGGTATCCGCCACCGCACGCGCTCGCTCGCCGAGCGGATCGCTCATGCCCGCACGCTGGCCGAGGCCGAGACGCAGGTGGCGCGGCGCAAGAACGCGGCGGCGCGGCTGGTGCAGGCGGCGGCCGACGAGGTGGCCATCTCGGCCGGCCTGTCGGCGGACGGCATCAAGGAGCGCGTCGCCTCGCGCTTCGAGCGGATCGAATCCGCGTCGGGTCGCGAGATGGTGCGGGGCACCGCCATCCTGGCCACCGTCGGCTCGCTCTCGCCCTTCATTGGCCTGTTCGGCACCGTCTGGGGCATCATGAACTCGTTCATCGGCATCAGCCAGGCGAACACGACCAACCTCGCCGTCGTGGCGCCGGGCATCGCCGAGGCGCTGTTCGCGACCGCGCTCGGCCTAGTCGCCGCCATTCCGGCTGTGCTGTTCTACAACGTCTTCGTCCGCGTCATCGCCGGCAACAAGGCGGTGATCGCCGATGCGGCGGCCGAGACCATGCGCCTCGTTTCGCGCGATCTCGACCGGGCGCAGGCGCGCGGCGCGTCCCGCCTCGTCGCGGCGGAGTAGGGCGCCATGGCCACCAAGCTTACCCATCACGACGAGGATCTCGTCGAGAACAGCGAGATCAACGTCACGCCGTTCATCGACGTGATCCTGGTGCTGCTGATCGTCTTCATGGTGGCGGCGCCGCTGGCGACCGTCGATGCGCCGGTCGACCTGCCCCGTTCCAACGCCAAGGCGGCGCCGCGCGCCGACAAGCCGTTGTTCCTGTCGTTGAAGGCCGATCTGTCGCTGGTGCTCGGCAATGATCCCGTTTCGGCCGAGGGGCTGGGCAGCGCGCTGGACGCGGCGACGGGAGGCAATCGCGAGGAGCGCCTCTATCTCCGCGCCGATCGCAAGGTGCCCTATGGCGACGTCATGGAGGTCATGAACAGGCTCCGCGAGGCCGGCTATTCCAAGGTCGCGCTCGTCGGCCTGGACGGTGGCCGCTAGTCAGTTCGCCCATTCGTGAAACAAAAAAAAGGCCCGGATGCCGATCGGCATCCGGGCCTTGTCATTTTCGGATTTGGGTCTGCTCAGATGAACAGGCTCGAGACCGACTTTTCGCTGGCGGTGCGGTTGATCGCCTCGCCGAGCAGGGTCGAGATCGAGGTGACGCGGATGTTCGGCGCCAGGCGGACGGCCTCGGTCGGCTGGATCGAGTCGGTGATGACCAGTTCCTTGAGCACCGAGTTGCTGATGCGGGCGACGGCGCCGCCCGAGAGCACGCCATGGGTGATGTAGGCGACGACCGATTTGGCGCCCTGCGCCAGCAGGGCTTCGGCCGCGTTGCAGAGCGTGCCGCCGGAGTCGACGATGTCGTCGAACAGGATGCAGTCGCGCCCGGCGACGTTGCCGATGATGTTCATGACTTCCGACTCGCCCGGACGCTCGCGGCGCTTGTCGACGATGGCGAGCGGCGCGTCGATGCGCTTGGCCAGCGCGCGGGCGCGAACCACGCCGCCGACGTCCGGCGACACGACCATGACATTCTCGAGCTCGTAGTGCTCCTTGATGTCGCGGGTGATCACCGGAACGGCGAAGAGGTTGTCGGTCGGGATGTCGAAGAAGCCCTGGATCTGGCCGGCGTGCAGGTCGAGGGTGAGGACGCGATCGGCGCCGGCATTGGTGATCAGATTGGCCACCAGCTTGGCCGAGATCGGCGTGCGCGGGCCGGCCTTGCGGTCCTGGCGGGCATAGCCGAAATAGGGGATCACCGCCGTGATGCGGCGCGCCGAGGAGCGGCGCAGCGCGTCGATGATGATCAGGAGTTCCATCAGGTGGTCGTTGGCCGGGAAACTGGTCGACTGGACGACGAACACGTCCTCGCCGCGCACGTTTTCCTGGATCTCGACGAAGATTTCCTCGTCGGCAAACCGCCGGACGGAGCACTTCGCGAGCGGGATTTCGAGATAGGTGGCGATCGCCTCGGCGAGCACGCGGTTGGAGTTTCCGGCAACCAGCTTCAAGGTCTCGTGTCCCGACGTGATGAAATACAGGGAGGTTCGGCCCCGCGAAGAGCCGCTTGTTCAGGCGGCGGCGTTGTACCAACTGCGCCGCCGCACTGCAAACGCGATTCGCGCATGGCCGGCAAGCCTTGTCCGCCGAGCCGGGCTCGCTCAGGCTCCGGTTCCCCAGGCGACGAGGGCGGAAACGGTGCGCCGCGCGACATTGGAGATCGACGAATTGTCTATGCCGAGCCACGGATCCTGCGAGCCATTGGCCGAGGTCTCCTGGCCGGAAATGCGATGGACGCGACGTCCGCTGGCGTCGAACACGTCCCAGACATAGACGAGGATGGTGCCCGACGAGTCGCCGACGGCCGACAGGTATCCCTTGATGACGTAGTTCGCCTGGGTGTCGCCAGACGGGACAAGCGCGACGTTTTGCGCCACCGCTTCCTTGGCAAGCTGGTTCGACAGGTTCGACAGGATGTGGGCCGGCGCACCCGTGACGGGTGCGAAGGAGAATTTCGCCGTTGCGAAGGGCACGGCGGGCAGGGTTGGCTGGGTCGTGTCGGTCGGTGCCGGAGCGGCGGGCTGGCTCGTGCTCAGCGTGTTGTTGCAGGCCGCCAGAACGAGCGTCGCCGCCAGGATGGCGGCGCAGGCCAGATACCGATTTCCTTTCACCATCATGGCGATCGTCGTCCTTTCGGCGCGGTCGTCAGGACCCCCAAATTTCTGTCTATCGTCAATTCCGGCCGCGGTCCAGAACCGCTTTTCGACACGGGGGATCGTGGTCGGCTCGCTCATCCGGTCAGGCTGATGGCATGCAGCAGCCGGCCATAGTCGGGCTCGCCGGCATGGGTCGTCCGCCGATAGGAGAAGAAGCGCTCGGGGTCGGCATAGGTGCAGAGTGCCAGGTCGCCGACATGGCCGAGCCCGGCGGAGCGAAGGCGGCTGCCGATATAGGCCGGCAGGTCGAAATGGTGGTGGTCGGCGCGCGTCGACAGGGTGAAATAGCGTGCATTGACCTCGGCCGCGTCGAGGAAGCGGGCGCGAAACTCCGGCCCGACCTCATAGGCCGATTTCGAGATGGTCGGCCCGAGCACGGCGACGATGCGGCCGCGCGACGCGCCGAGGCTTTCCATGGCGGTGATCGTCGCCTCCAGCACGCCCGTGAACGCGCCCTTCCAGCCGGCATGCGCGGCGCCGATGACGCCGGCTTCGCCGTCGGCGAACAGCACCGGGCCGCAATCGGCCGTGCCGACACCGATGGCGATGCCTTTCCGGCGGGTCACGACGGCGTCGGCCTTGGGGCCTTCGCCGGTCGGCCAGACCGCGTCGACGATGGCGACGTCGGGGCTATGGACCTGATAGGGCGTCGCGAGCTGGTCCGCCGCGACACCGAGCTCGGCGGTGACGCGCGCGCGGTTCTCGCTCACATGGCTGCGCTCGTCGGCCGAGCCGACACCGCAATTGAGGCTCGCATAGATGCCGTTCGAGACGCCGCCCTGGCGGGTGAAGAAGCCATGCCGGATGCCGGGGAGGGCGGAGAGCGCTTCAGCCGTGATCTTCATGGAGTTCTCCGTGGATTCATCCGAAGGGGGGAACGACGAGGTCGCCGCCGGTGACGCAGAGAACCTTGAACAGGGTTCCCATGGCGTTCGGTCCGGCCAGCCTCTCGACGGCGGCGCGGATCGCGTCCTGCGTGGCCGCATCCTTGCCGGCGCCGAGGCGGCCGGCGCGTTCCAGTAGCCCGAGCGCCAGCAGGAAATCGCCCTGCGTCCAGACGCGGCTGGCGCGCGCGCCCTGTGCCCGCGCGGTCGCAGCGAGGGCCGCGAAATCGACATGCACGGTGAGATCGGCCTCGCCGGGATGGGCGAGCGGATCGTCGAAGCCGTGCTGGCGCATCGCCTGCAGCGTGTCGCCATGGCCGCTCTCGGCGTGCCCGTAGTCGATCGCCAGCATCGCGCCGCCGAAGTGCTGCAGATGCGTCGCGAGGGTCGCCATGATGGCGGCGGAAATCGCGGCGACTTCGACGATCGCGCCCGCGGGCGCGTTGGCGGCAATGCCTTCGATGATCGCACCGGGGCGGAGGCCGAAGGCAAGGGTTCCGTTCTCGACGCCGACCATGCGCTCCGCCCAGCCGTCGCCGGTGCGCTGGAACTGACGGAGGGGCAACGCGTCGAAGAATTCGTTGGCGATGACGATGGCGGGTATTTCGGGAAGGTCGTCGACGCGGTCGAGCCAGGTCACGTCATGCTTCGCCAGCGTCGCGCGCTGGATCGCGCGCAGGCGCTGGCTGGTTTCGATCAGCGTGATCCCGGCCGCCTCGACGAAGCCGGGAGCGATCCGCGCCGCCCGCAGCGCGTCCGCCATCAGTGTGCCGCGCCCCGGACCGATCTCGACCAGCGCGAAGCGAGCGGGGCTGCCCATGCGCTGCCAGCATTCGACGGCCCAGAGCCCGATCAGCTCGCCGAACATCTGGCTGATCTCGGGCGCGGTGATGAAATCCCCGGCGGCGCCAAAGGGTTCGCGCGTCATGTAATAGCCGTGCTCGGGGTCGCCGAGGCAGGCGGCCATGTAGTCGGCGACGGTGATCGGGCCGAAGGCCTCGATCTGCCGGATCAGCTTTTCGCCGAGCGGCGTCATGCGGCCGGAACCGGCCGCCTCGTGGCGACGACGAGCAGGATGATGCCGGCGAGCACCAGCGGCAGCGACAGCAGCATGCCCATGGTCAGGCCGCCGGAGAAATAGCCGATCTGGATGTCGGGCTCGCGGAAGAACTCGGAGAAGATTCGCGCCAGGCCGTAGCCGATGGCGAAGATCGCCGAGATGAAGCCCGGCTGACGCAGGCGCAGCTGCTTGTGGGTGAAGAAGCGCAGCACCAGGAACAGAACCAGCCCCTCCAGCAGGGCCTCGTAGAGCTGGCTCGGATGGCGCGGCTGGCCGTCGGCATGCGGGAAGATGATGGCCCAGGCGACATCGGTCGGCCGGCCCCAGAGCTCGCCATTGATGAAATTGGCGATGCGCCCGAAGAGCAGGCCGAAGGTGACGGACGGCGCCACGACGTCGATCAGCGACCAGGTCGGGATCTTGCGCGAGCGGGCGAACAGGATCATCGCGATGACCGTGCCGAGGAAGCCGCCATGGAACGACATGCCGCCATTCCAAACCTGCAGGATCTGCCAGGGCTCGGCGAGGAACACGCCGAAATCATAGAACAGGACGTAGCCCAGCCTTCCGCCGACGATGATGCCGAGCGTCGCCCAGACGACGAAATCGTCGATGTCGATGGGCTTCATCGGCGCGCCGGCTGGGCCCCAGAGCGCGGGATTGGAAATCAGGCGCTTGGCGTACCACCAGCCAATCAGGATGCCGACGATATAGGCGAGCGCGTACCAGCGGATCGCGAACGGCCCGATCTCGATCAGGGTCGGATCGATGGCCGGGAAGGGGAGGACGAACAGCATGGGGCGCTCCGGCATTCGGTCGGGCGGCATTGGTGCGCTGATCCGGGGGGAAGGGTCAAGTCCGTGGGTGCGCGACCCGTCGACACCTTGTCCGCCGCATCGGCCACAACCATACTAGAGACAAGTATTTCGTTTCCCGGAGGCTGCCCATGAACACGACCCCGAACCGGCTGTTCGACGAATTCGCCAAGCTGATGACCGATGCCGCGGGCATGGCGCAGGGCGTCAAGCGCGAAGCGGAAACGGTAATGAAGCACCAGGCCGAGCGCCTCTTCGCCGACATGGATTTCGTCAAGCGCGATGAGTTCGACGTCGTGCGCGAAATGGCGCAGAAGTCGCGCGCCGAGAACGAGGCGCTCGCGGCGCGGGTGGCGGAACTCGAGGCCAAGCTCGCCGTGCTGACCCAGGGCCACGTCGTCGCCGCGCCGTCGCCGGAAGAGCGCTGATCGCTTTATTATATCCGGGTAATATTGACGGCCCTATATTGCCCGGGTAAAACGCTCCGGCGCCGCGAAATCGCGGTGCGTGCCGTATGGAACGGCGATGGAGCGGACAGATGCAGCGCGACGCGCGGAAGGCGGCGGTTTCCGCCTACAAGAAGCGGGAAGAGGCGGTCGGAATCTACGCCGTCCGCAACGCCGCGACCGGTACGGTCTGGGTCGGCAAGTCCCTCAATCTCGATGCGATCGAGAACCGGCTCTGGTTCACGCTCGGACTGGGCAGCTGCACGGTGAAGAGCCTGCAGCTGGAATGGGACCGGCATGGCGCCGCGGCCTTCCGGCTGGACGTGCTGGAACGGCTGGAGCCGGAAGAGCTGCCCTATATCCGCGACGCGCTGCTGAAGGAACGCTGCCTGCACTGGCGAACGGAGCTCTCGGCGCAATCCGTCTGAACTCTGGACAAAGAAAAACGGCCGGAGCGAGCTCCGGCCGTTTTCGTGTTCTGCCTTGGATCGTTGGATCCAGGGATCTCGTTCAGGCCGAGACCTTGGCCGGCTGGACCAGGTCCGTATAGGCCTGCATCAGGTCGGCGCTGATCTTGCCGGGCGTGAACTTGTACTCGCCGATCTCCGAGACCGGGGTGACTTCGGCGGCGGTGCCGCACAGCCAGCATTCGGTGAAGGTCGACAGTTCTTCCGGAGCGATGCGGCGCTCGACCACCTCGATCCCCTTGGCCTTGGCGAGGCCGATCACGGTCTGGCGGGTGATGCCATTCAGGAAGCGGTCGGCCAGCGGCGTATGGATGACGCCGTCCTTGACGAAGAAGACGTTGGCGCCGGTCGCCTCGGCAACGTTGCCTTCCCAGTCGAGCATCAGCGCGTCGGCATAGCCGCGGCTCTCGGCGGCATGCTTCGAGATCGTGCAGATCATGTAGAGGCCCGACGCCTTGGCGAGCGACGGCGCCGTCTTCGGGTCGGGGCGGCGATACTTCGCCCAGTCGAGACGGATGCCCTTCAGGCGCTCGGCGGGGGTGAAGTAGGACGGCCATTCCCAGGCGGCGATGGCGACGTTGATCTTGTTCTTCTGGGCCGAGACGCCGAGCGCGTCGCTGCCGCGCCAGGCGATCGGGCGCAGATAGCCGTCGACCAGCCCGTTCTTGGTCAGCGTCGCCTTGCAGGCCTCGTCGATCTCGTCCAGCGTGTACGGGATCTTGAAGTCGAGGATTTCGGCCGAGTGGAACAGGCGCTCGGTGTGCTCGCGCAGCTTGAAGATCTCGCCGCCATAGGCGCGCTCGCCTTCGAACACCGCGCTGGCATAGTGCAGGCCATGGGTGAGTACGTGAATCTTCGCGTCCTTCCAGGGGACGAAGGATCCGTTCATCCAGATCCAGCCATCTTTCTGGTCGAAGGGAACCGCGCTCATATTCCTCACTCCAAAACGGCCGCACTCTGCGGTCGCGCCCTGTTGGCGTTGATTATCGTGCTTACTTCTCGCGCCAGACGGGCAAAGTAAAGTCGGATCTGGCGACGGTTTTTTGCGCGGCCTCGAAACAGTCGGTAATGTGCCGGTCGCAAACCATCCTGCATGCAGAGCCAGCGGGGTGGGAAACGACGGGCGCGTTCGATCATTTCGCCGCGACCGTTCTAGAGGTAACAATCGAACCGAAATATGTCAATATGGCTGACATAAATTTCGCGACCGATTCGAAGGGACTTGTATCCGTGCAGCGCGATGAGACCGTGACAACGCCGCTATCGATTCAGCAGCAGCCCGAGCTCGTCCTGATCGAACTTCTCTTCTATGCGTATCGCGACTTCGTCTCCGATCCCGATGTCGTGCTGGCGAAGTTCCAGTTCGGCCGCGCCCATCACCGCGTCGTGCACTTCGTCAACCGCCATCCCGGCATGCGGGTGGCGGACCTGCTCGACATCCTGAAGATCACCAAGCAGAGCCTCGGGCGTGTCCTGAAGCAGCTGATCGACACCGGCTATATCGAGCAGGTGCCGGGGCCCGTCGACCGGCGCCAGCGTCTGCTCTATGCCACCGCGAAGGGCAGGGCGCTCGACCAGCGGCTGACCGAGCCGCAGGTGGAGCGCATCCGCGCCGCGCTGGCGCCGCTCGGGCCGGAAGGCCGGATCGCGGCCGAGCGCTTCCTGCGGCTGATGATCGATCCGACGGAACGCGATAAGGTCGCGCAGATGATCGAGCAGTGATGCGCGTGGAGTATGCAAGATGAGCGATGTCGTGACGGACGCCCTGGCCGATGATGCGCCGCATCTTCTGGTCATCGACGATGACGCCCGTATCCGCTCGCTTCTGTCGCGTTATCTGAACGACAACGGCTTTCGCGTCGATGTCGCGGCCAACGCGGCCGAGGCGCGGACGCTGCTGGGCGGGCTGGCGTTCGACCTCCTGGTCGTCGACGTGATGATGCCGGGCGAGAACGGGCTCGACCTGCTGCGCAGCCTGCGCGAGACCATGGATGTGCCGATCCTGATGCTGACGGCGCGGGCGGAGATCGACAGCCGCATCAAGGGGCTGGAGCTCGGCGCCGACGACTATCTCGGCAAGCCGTTCGAGCCGCGCGAGTTGCTGCTTCGCATCAACGCCATCCTGAAGCGTGGCACCGCGCCGGCGGCGCCGCTGATCGAGCAAGTCCGGTTCGGGCCGTTTACCTTCCATATCGCGCGGCGCGAGCTCCGGCGCGGGCAGGAGACGATCCGGCTGACGGATCGCGAGCGGCAGATCATGGCCGTCTTCGCCGAGACGCCGAACGAGACGGTGCCGCGCCTGTCGCTGCTGGCCGAGGACGAACCGGCCGGCGAGCGCACCATCGATGTCCAGATCAACCGGCTGCGCCGCAAGATCGAGGTCGATCCCGCCAATCCGCTCTTCCTGCAGACGGTGCGCGGCATCGGCTACCGCCTGGTGACCGAAGCGTGACACGCGTCGACGGCCGCCTCGCCGGCGCGAGGGCGCGCTGATGGACAAGCCTCCGCATTCCTTCCAGCGCAGCCGCGGCACGGGCGGGTGGAACGAGTGGCCGGCCGTGGTGGGGCTGCGGCGCCTGGCGCGCTCGCCCGCCGTCAATGCACTGCGCCGGGTGGCGCGGCGCGCCCAGCCCGTGTTCGACGTGCTGATGGTGCCCTACCGCTTCGTCGGCAAGCGCCTCGGCGCGGCAATGCCGAAGGGCCTCTATGCGCGCGCTCTGATCATCATCATCACGCCGATCGTCATCCTGCAGTCCGTCGTCGCCTTCGTCTTCATGGAGCGGCACTGGCAGACGGTCACGCAGCGCCTGTCCGCGGCGACCGTGCGCGACATCGCGGCGATCGTCGACCTGATCGACACTTATCCGGCCGATCCGAACTACACCCAGATCATCCGCATCGCGCAGGACAGGCTCGGCTTGATCGTCTCGGTCGCACCGAACGAGCAACTGCCGCCCGCCGCGCCGAAGCCGTTCTTCTCGCTGCTCGACAGTGCACTTTCGCGCGAGATCGGTCGCCAGATCAGCAAGCCGTTCTGGATCGATACCGTCGGCCGCTCCAACCTGGTCGAGATCCGTATCCAGCTCGGCGACAAGGTACTGCGCGTGCTGGCGCGGCGCAGCCAGACCTATGCGTCGAATTCGGAGATCTTCATCTTCTGGATGGTCGGCACCAGCCTGGTGCTGTTGGCCATCGCGATCGCCTTCCTTCGCAACCAGATCCGGCCGATCCAGCAGCTCGCCGACGCGGCCGAGGATTTCGGCATGGGCCGCGAGACCGCCGATTTCAGCCCGCGTGGCGCCCGCGAGGTGCGTCGCGCCAGCGCCGCCTTCATGGAGATGCGCCACCGCATCGAGCGCCAGATGGAGCAGCGCACGACGATGCTCGCCGGTGTCAGCCATGATCTCCGCACCGTACTGACGCGCTTCCGCCTGCAGCTGGCGCTGCTCAAGGAGACGCCCGATGTCCGCGCCATGCGGCGCGACGTCGACGACATGCAGCGCATGCTGGAGGGCTATCTGGCCTTCGCGCGCGACGACGCGAACGAACCGACGGCGGCGACCAATATCGGCACGCTGCTCGCCGAGGTGGCGGAGAACGCGCGCCGTGTCGGCCATGACGTGACGCAGGATTTCCTGGGCGACCCGATCGTCAGCCTGCGCCCGAACGACTTCAAGCGCTGCATTTCCAACCTGGTGATGAACGCCTGTCGCCACGGCGACAAGATCGCGATCCACGGCGTCCACGCGCATGGCTGGCTGGTCGTCCATGTCGACGACAACGGGCCGGGCATCGACGAGGCGGAGCGCGAGGCGGTGTTCCGGCCGTTCTACCGGCTCGACGAGGCGCGCAATCTCGACGAGAGCGGCACGGGTCTCGGCCTGCCGATCGCCCGCGACATCGCCCGCTTCCATGGTGGTGACGTCACCTTGTCGGAGGCGCCGGGCGGCGGCCTCAGGGCCACCGTCCGCATTCCCGCCTGAAGTTCGTTCAGGCGCCGGGCCGGAGCCGGATTCGCGTGCCCCAGGGATCGTCGATCTCGCGCTCGGAAGCGATGCCGCTGCCGGCCAGCGTCACATAGCTGAGGCCGCTCCGGTTCGGGTCGCGCGGACCGGCGCCGCGGCTCTGCCAATTGTTGGCGCCGACATGGTGGTGGTAGCGGCCGGACGACAGGAAGGCCGCGCTCGGCATCGCCGTCACCTGCTGCAATCCCACTTCGGACTGCCACCAGTCCGACGCGGCGCGGGCGTCGCCCACGCGCAGATGCACGTGCCCGATGCGCAGGAGTTCCGGCGCGCCGTTCCAGCGCGCTGCCGGATCGTCGAGCGCCGCGACGATGGCGTTGACGTCGAGCGGATCGGTTGCCATGCGCACACTGTCGCCGTCCCAGTCCCAGCTGTCGGCCGGGCGGTCGGAGTAGATCTCGACGCCGTTGCCTTCCGGGTCGGTCAGGTAGAAGGCCTCGCTGACCAGGTGGTCGGCCATGCCGTCGACCGGCAGGCGGCTCTCGCTCGCATGGAGGATCCAGCGGCCGAGATCGGCGCGGGTCGGCATCAGGAAGGCGGTGTGGAACAGCCCGGCCTGGCGCGTATCGTCTGGCAGCGCGCCGCGCGGCGCGGGGTCGATGTTGAGCAGCGGCACGCCGCCGGCGCCGAGCACGACGCTGCCCGCCGGGCCGGCCAGGGTCTCGAGGCCGAGGATGGCGCGGTAGTAGTCGGCGACCTTCTCGACGTCGTGCGCCTTGAGGCCCACTTCGGCGACATGGATCGGGCGGGTGAGCGCGAAGGGGAGGCCGGTCGGGCTGGTCGTCTCGGTATCAGGGCTGCTCATGGCGTCATGACCTCTGGTTGATACCGTTATCTAGTCGCCCGTCCCGTTTGCCGACAGTCGCGGCGGGGTGAACACACCGTGCTCAGAACAGCCGGCCGCCATCCGGCACGGCGCGCTCGACCGCCGTCAGCACGACGTCGCCGTCCGCATCGGGCATGCCGAGCGTCAGCACCTCGGACATGAACGGGCCGATCTGCCGCGGCGGGAAGTTCACGACCGCCATCACCTGTCGTCCGATCAGTTCTTCCGGCTGATAGTATTTGGTGATCTGCGCCGACGACTTCTTGCGGCCGATCTCCGGCCCGAAATCGATCACCAGCTTGATCGCCGGCTTGCGCGCCTCGGGAAAGGGAGCCGCCTCGACGATCGTGCCGACCCGGATGTCGACCTTGAGAAAATCGTCGAAGCTGATCGTCTTCGGTGCGGGCGCGTGCATGCGGTCTCTCCATTCGTGGACCCGAACGGGTAGCACGGCACGGTACGGCGTCAAGTCGGGCGTCAGGCCGTCGGGGCGGCGCCTTCCGGCTCGGCGCCGTGGCGCCCGTGGCGACGTGTCGAAGGCTTCGAGCGCCGGCGGTCGAACTTGCGGCCGACCTTGCAGAGTAGATCGACGGCGCGGTCGCCGCGTCGTGACCAGTGCTCGGCTCTCTCGAGCGCCCGGTCGACGGCCGCCATGGTGCGCGAGAGATCGGGGTCCTCGTCGGTGCGCCAGACGGGCAGGATGCGTGACAGCATCACGACGAAGCCCTGCGCCCTGGCCGCGCCGCGCAGGCCGCCGGTCGATATGTCCGCTGCCGCGAGCATGAAGCGGGCGCTGTCGAGCGCCAGCCGGTTCAGGCAGAGCGCGAGACCGGGATCGCGGCGGGCGGAATCGGCGATGTGACCGACCGCCATCCGGTAGGGTGCGAGCGTGTCCAGCCGCGTCATGATGAGATCGAACAGCCGGTCGCGCGCCGTCTCCTCGGGCGAGGGCGCTTCCGCCGCGTCGAGCACGGCGCGGTCGATGCGGCGGACGAAGGCGGCCAGAATGTCGATCTTGCCGTCGAAGGCCGCGCGTAGGTCGCCAAGCGAGACGCCGGCGCGGGTCGCGATCTCGCCGAGGCCGATCTCGGCAAAGGGCTTTTCGGCCAGAAGCGCGAGGAACGCATCCGTGATGCGATCGGCCGGGTCGGGCGTGCGGGCTGCTTTGGCCATGGTCGGATCTCCTTCTCAGACTGTTCATCTAGGGAGTGGATGCCGAGGCGAGAAGCCCGCGGCCCGCGACCGATCAGCCGGCCAGTTCCTCCGCCCGGCGCTTGGCGGCGGCGACGGCGCGGACCATCAGCGGCTCCAGCCCGTCCGCCGCCATCAGCACGTCGAGCGCGGCCGCGGTCGTGCCGGCCGGCGAGGTGACGTTCTTGCGCAGCGTGTCGGCGGGGAGCGGCGACTGGTTCAGAAGCTCGCCGGCGCCGACGATGGTCTGGCGGGCGAAGCGGGCGGCGAGTTCCGGCGTGAAGCCAGCGGCAACGCCGGCGGCGGCGAGCGTTTCGACGAGCAGGAAGACATAGGCCGGCCCGGAACCGGACACCGCCGTCACCGTGTCGATCAGGCCTTCGTTCTCGACCCAGCCGACCTCGCCCACCGCGGCCAGCAGCGCGCCGACGAGCGCGCGGTCAGCTTCGGTCACGGCGGGGTTGGCGAAGGCGCCGGTCATGCCGCGGCCGACCTGGGCGGGCGTGTTCGGCATGGTACGAACGATCGCGCCGCCGAGCGCCGTTTCGAGCGTCGCGATCGTCGTACCGGCGGCGATCGACACGGTCACGGTGCCGGGTCCGATCAGGTCGCGCACGGCCGGCAGCGCCGCGCCCATCATCTGCGGCTTGACGGCGAGCAGCAGGACGCGCGCCGTGACGCCGCCGGGAGCGCTGGCGGCGTGGGCAATGCCGTGCTTGGCCAGCAGGTCCAGCGTCTCGGCCGGCGGGTTCGGGTCGACGACGACCACCGCCTTCGGATCGAGGCCGCCGGCCAGCCAGCCCGTCAGCAGGGCGCCGCCCATCTTGCCGGCGCCGATGAGGACGATGGGAGCGGAGGGCGACAGGACGGAAAGGGACATGCGGCCGAACTCGTTCTCGAGGAGTGGAAGGCTCCTCTCTACGCGTGTCGGCGGCGGAACGAAAGACGCCGGGCGGGCGGAAGGCGCCTCGGATCGGAGGGGGTGGACCGGCGCCGCGATGCCGCGCCGGCCGTTGCGTCAGGCTTCGCCGACGGTCTCGAACAGCACCGTCTCGAGCGCCTCGGACGCGGACTTGCCGGCCCAGACGACGAACTGGAAGGCCTGGTAGTAGCGCTCGCAGCTCTCGATGGCGTTCTCGAGCAGGCCCTCGACCTGGCGGCTGTTCGGTTCGGCGCCGCCGGCGAGCAGCAGCGTCTGCCGGTACATGACGACGCCTTCCTTGCTCCAGAGGTCGAAATGGCCAATCCAGAGCTGCTCGTTGACGAGCGAGAGCAGGCGCATCACCTCGGTCTTGCGCGGTTCCGTCACCTTGAGGTCGAAGGCGCAGGCGAGGTGCACGGCCTCCATGTCCTCCATCCAGGAGAAGGAGACGTGATAGTCGCACCAGCCGCCGGCGATCGAGATCGTGATCTCGTCGTCGGCCGAACGCTCGAAGCTCCAGTCATTGAGCCCGGCGATATGTTCGATCATGTCGACTGGATTAGACTGGCGGTCTTCGGTTTCGAAGTCGATGAGGCTCATGGCCGACCCTCGCGCTTGATCGGGTGGATACGCAACGCAACTAAACGACTGCCGAAAGCAGATCTCCGGGTCCCAGGCGCGTGTTGAGCAACATCGGCTCCGCCGCCGGCGGAAACATCGGTCCGCATGTCACGCTCAACACTGGCGCATGAAGGAGCAGCGCGAATCTTCATTGTGAATCAGTATATAGGCAGCCTGTAGAATTGCGCGATGACTTTTCGCTAACGCAAGTGTCGGAATTGTGGACACTGGTTATGCGGCTCACTAGTCGGTGGCGTCGGAAAGCAAAAGCCGCCGGGCATGGCCGGCGGCTTTCTTTCTTATTCTTCAGTGAGATGGCCCAGCCTAGCCCGGCTGCAGGTCGACCGCCTTGGGTCCCTTGCCGCGCTTGTCCGGTTCGGTCTCGAACGTGATGCGCATGCCGTCATTGAGGTTCGTCAAGCCGGAACGCTCGACGGCCGTGACATGCACGAACACGTCCTTGCCGCCGTCGTCCGGCGTAATGAAGCCGAAGCCCTTCGAAGCGTTGAAGAACTTGACAGTTCCTGACTGTCGCATTGCTGTTCCTTTCCCATTCCTCTGTTCTTCACCGGCCGTTCCGCTCGGCCGGCGCACTCCAGGCACTCAGGTGTCGGGGAAAGGTCTCTGCGTCTTCTCGGTATCGTGCGGTGCTCGCGCTAGCCGCCCCACGGATGCCGTAGCATCCGACGCGCGTTTGTCCAGTCTCCGTCGGGTCCTTCGCCCGTGCGGACAAAACTATGCTTCAGCATCGACAGGAAATCAATGCCCTTGCTTACGTCGGGGAAGGTTGCGGATTTCTTCGATGATGTTTGGCCGCGCGGGATGCACTTCGCGCAGTTCGCCTTAATATAAGTCTGATCGCAATAACGAGGAGACGACTGGCCCGCCGCCGATGCCGTGCCGGTTCCTTCGGCAGCTAGTCATTGAACTGGCACGAACGCTGCATATGTCCTGCGAAGTGCCGTTGCGTCGCCCCGGACGGGAAAGCCGGGTCGAGGCGGAACCCTTTGCCGATCGGCGCATTGGGAGAGGCGCGGGGCAGGCGGAGTGTTGGGTCATGTCTGGACTGACTGCAGATAATTTGCTGGCGGCCGCGGCCGTCTGGGTGGCGATCATGCTGCCCAGCGCCGCCTTTGGAGGGAACCCGGCGCCCGTCGGTCCTTCGGTCGAGCAATGTCTGGCGATGGAGGCCCTGGCTCTCGACGGCGTCCAACCGGGGCCGGCTTCGGGCCGCAACGCCTGAGATTCAGGCGGGCCGCGCCGCCGGCACCTGTCGTTTCGCCAACCGCATCGAGATCAGGGCGATGGCCAGTGCCAGCGCGGCCAGGGCTGCGCCGACGATGGGCAGAAAGTCATAGCTCGCGCCGAGCGTGATCGCCGCGCCGCCGATCCAGGCGCCGCCGGCATTGCCGACATTGAAGGCGCCCTGGTTGAGCGTCGAGGCGAGGTTCGGCGCGTCGCCGGCGCATTCGATCACCCGCATCTGCAGCGGCGCGATCAGGATGAACATCACGCAGCCCCAGGCGAAGACGCTGATGCAGGCGCCGACGACGCCGTGGCTCGACCAGGCGAACTGTCCGAGCACCAGGATCAGCGCCGCGAGCGCGCCGATGATGGTCGGCATCAGTCTCCAGTCGGCGAGGCGGCCACCGATCAGATTGCCGATCGTGATGCCGACGCCGAACAGCAGCAGCACCCAGGTGACCTGATGCGGCGCCATGCCGGTCACCTGCTGCAGGATCGGCGCGATATAGGTGAAGCAGGCGAAGGTCGCGCCGGCGGACAGAACGCTGATCGCCATGGCGAGCCAGACCTGCAGGCGCTTGAAGACGGCGAATTCCCGGACGAGGCTCGGCGGCGCGGTGGCGCCGCGGTCGGACGGCACCCACGCCACGATCGCCGCGACCGAGAGGAGGCCGATCGCCACGACCGCCCAGAAGGTGGCGCGCCAGCCGGCGACCTGGCCGAGCGCCGTGCCGCCGGGGACGCCGAGGATGTTCGCCAGCGTCAGGCCGGCGAAGACCAGCGCCATCGCCTGGGCGCGCTGGTTGCGGGGAACGAGGGTTCCCGCGACGACGGCGCTGATGCCGAAGAAGGCGCCGTGGCCGAAGGCGGTGAAGACGCGCGCCGCCATCAGCAGTCCGTAGTTCGGGGCGATGGCGCAGAACAGATTGCCGACGACGAACATCGCCGCGAGGCCCACCAGCGTCATCTTGCGCGGCAGCCTGGCCGTCGCGACGACGATGATCGGGCCGCCGACCACGACGCCGAGCGCGTAGCCAGTGATCAGCAGGCCGGCGCTGGGGATCGAGACGCCGAGATCCGCCGCCACTTCGGGCAAGAGGCCCATGATGACGAATTCCGTCGTGCCGATGCCGAACGAGGCAATGGCCAGGGCGAACAACGCGATCGGCATGGGGGAAGTCCGGCAGGGAGGGGGGATGCGGGCGCGAGCGCCCGGTCAGAGCATGCCACGGGATTTGTGCATTTCGCAATGCACAAATCCCGTCTCATTGCATTTTGCAATGCGAGTGGGCCGGCGCGGCCTCAGGTGATCGAGGTGAACATCCGGTTGAAGCGGATCGACCACGGCCATTTCCAGAATTCCCAGACGCGGGCGCCGTCGGCGATTGAGAAGAAGATCCAGCGCGCCTTGCCCTCGAGATTCTCGTAGGGCACGTAGCCCATCGACTGCATGTCGCGGGAATCGGCCGAGTTATCCCGGTTGTCGCCCATCATGAAGAGATGGCCGGGCGGAACCTCGAACTTCGGCGTGTTGTCGTAGGAGCCGTTGTCGCCCTCGATCTCGATGATCTCGTGCTTGACGCCGTTCGGCAGCGTCTCCTCGTAGCGCTGGGCCTGGATCGGATTGCCGAAGAAATCCTTGGTCTCATGCGGCGGAAGCGGCGTGCGCTCGACCAACTGGTCGTTGATGTAGAGGCGGCCTTCGCGGAGTTGCACCGTGTCGCCGGGGAGGCCGATCACGCGCTTGATGTAGTCGGTAGAATTGTCCTTCGGCCCCTTGAACACGGCGATGTCGCCCTGGTCCGGCATCTGGCCCCAGATCCGGCCGTCGAACGGGCCGAGGCCATAGGGGAACGAATAGCGCGAATAGCCGTAGGAATATTTCGAGACGAACAGGTAGTCGCCGATCTCCAGCGTCGGGATCAGCGATCCCGACGGGATCTCGAAGGGCTGGAACAGGAAGGTGCGGACGATCAGGGCGATGATCAGCGCCTCGGCGAAGACGCGGATGGTGCCGCCGAGACCGTCCTTGGACGGCTTCTTCTTCTCGGCGGTCTTCTCGATTTCAGCCATCATGCGACTTTCAGCCGATTGGGGAGCCTGTCATTTAGGCGATGCGCGACCCTGGGGCAACCGCGCCGGCGCCGCAGGGCGTCGCGGCCTCCGGTGTCGCGGCGGTGCACAGTCTGTCGCCGTCGGGCGATACTGACAGGCTGTCGCCGTCGCGTCATACGTCTCAGGGTTGGTGGTCTCGGAATCGCGCGCCGGCAGGAGCTATGGCGATGGAATTTGGCATCTATACGTTCGGCGACAATACGCCGGATCCGGCGACCGGCGTCCGGCTCGATCCGGCCGAGCGCGTCCGCAATCTGCTGGAAGAGATCGAGCTTGCCGACCAGGTTGGCCTCGACGTGTTCGGGCTCGGCGAGCATCACAGACCCGATTATCTGGTTTCTGCTCCGGATGTGGTGCTGGCCGCCGGCGCGGCGCGGACGAAGTCGATCCGCCTGACGAGCGCCGTCACCGTGCTCTCCTCGGACGATCCGGTGCGCGTCTTCCAGCGCTTCTCGACGCTCGACCTGATCTCGAACGGGCGTGCCGAGATCATGGCGGGCCGCGGCTCGTTCATCGAATCCTTCCCGCTCTTCGGCTTCGACCTCGCCGACTACGACGCGCTGTTTGCGGAAAACCTGGAGCTTCTGCTGCGCATCCGCGATTCCGAGCGCGTTCGCTGGGCCGGCGGCCATCGCGCCGCCATCCAGGATCTCGGCGTCTATCCGCGCCCCGTCCAGCAGCCGCTTCCGGTCTGGATCGCGGTGGGCGGCACGCCGCAATCGGTGGTGCGCGCCGGCATGCTCGGCCTGCCGCTGGCGATCGCGATCATCGGCGGCAATCCGGCCCATTTCCAGCCGCTGGTCGAGCTCTATCACCGCGCCGGCAAGGAGGCGGGCGTCGATCCCGCCGGCCTGCGGGTCGGGATCAATTCGCACGGCTTCATCGCCGAGAATTCGCAGGACGCCGCCGACATCGCGTTTCCGCCCTTCGCTGCGGTCATGACCAAGCTCGGCCAGGAGCGCGGTTGGCCGCCGACGACGCGCGGCCAGTTCGAGGCGCAGCGCCGGCTGAACGGCGCGCTCTTCGTCGGCAGCCCGTCCGAGGTCGCGGAGAAGATCCTCTACCAGCACGAGCTCTTCGACCACGATCGCTTCCTGATCCAGTTCAGCGTCGGCACGCTGCCGCACGACAAGACGATGAAGTCGATCGAACTGTTCGGGACGAAGGTCGTGCCCGAGGTGCGCAAGGCGCTTGGCGGACGCTAACGATTGGGCAAGAAGCGTTAACGGCGGGCCTCGGGGCGGCGGCGAAGCGATTCGTTGATCCGTGTCGCGCCGCCCGCCGGATGGGCGCCGATGCGCTGACAAAGGTCAGCGAAACTGCCGCTTTCTCGCCTCTGTTGATGCGGGTTCGGCCTGCAACCCAGATTTTTTTAACGGCCCTCCGCCGCAAGGAATTCCTCAACTTTCGGCGCTGAAAGGGTTAACGGCCCCGGCGTGGTTAACCACTCGTTAACCGGCGTGTCGCACAGATTGCTTAACAGAAGGCAAATTGCGATCGTGGCTACTCCCGCTTCAAAACAACGCGCTCCAATCCGGTTCCGGGGACGGTCCTTCCTCGCCACCGTGCTCGCGCCCGAGCTTCCGCTGGCCGACTGGCTGGCCGAGCTCGACAAGCTGTCCAAGCGTTCCGAGGGCTACTTCGCCAGTCGCCCCGTCATTCTCGACGTCACCGGCCTCGCCATCACCAAGCGCGACTTCGCAGAGCTGATCGCCATGCTCTACGAGCGCGAGATCAAGGTGATGGGGGTCGAGGGCGCCGATCCGTCCTGGCTCGGCTTCGGCATGCCGCCTTCCGTGAGCGGCGGCAAGCAGACCGAAATCCTGCACAAGCCGTCCGCCGAGCCACCCAAGCCGCAGCAGAGCTTCGCCGACCGGGCGATCCCCTCGCTGCTGATCGAGACGCCGGTCCGTTCCGGGCAGTCGATCATCTTCCCGCAGGGCGACGTCACGGTGGTGGGCTCGGTCGCGTCCGGTGCGGAGATCATCGCCGGCAACTCGATCCACATCTACGGCACGCTGCGCGGGCGGGCGATCGCGGGATCCACCGGCAACGCCGCCGCGCGGATCTTCTGCCAGAAGTTCGAGGCCGAGCTCATCGCGATCGACGGCCTCTACCAGACTGCCGACGACCTGGATGCCAGCCTGCGCGGCCGGCCGATTCAGGCGTGGCTCGAAAATGACAAGATGAACATGGCGGCGCTGGCCTGAGCCAGCAAGGAGCACAAGCAATGTCTCAGGTTCTCGTTGTGACATCCGGCAAGGGCGGCGTGGGCAAGACGACGTCCACGGCCGCCATCGGCGCCGCGCTGGCCATGTCGGGCCAGCGCGTGGCCGTCGTCGACTTCGATGTCGGCCTGCGCAATCTCGACCTCGTCATGGGCGCCGAGCGCCGGGTCGTCTACGACCTGATCAACGTCGTGCAGGGCGAAGCCAAGCTGCAGCAGGCGCTGATCCGCGACAAGCGCCTCGACACGCTCTACGTGCTGCCGGCCTCGCAGACCCGCGACAAGGACGCGCTGACGGAAGAGGGCGTCGCCCGCGTCATGGAAGAGCTGCGCAGCCATTTCGACTGGGTCGTCTGCGACAGCCCGGCCGGCATCGAGCGCGGTGCCATGCTCGCCATGCGCCATGCCGACGTCGCCATCGTCGTCACCAACCCGGAAGTCTCGTCGGTGCGCGACTCCGACCGCATCATCGGCATGCTCGATTCCAAGACGCTGAAGGCCGAGAAGGGCGAGTACATGGAGAAGCATCTCCTGCTCACCCGCTACGACGCCACGCGCGCCGAGCGCGGCCAGATGCTCAAGGTCGAGGACGTGCTCGAGATCCTGTCGATCCCGCTGCTCGGCATCATCCCCGAGAGCGAAGCCGTCCTGAACGCCTCGAACGTCGGCTGCCCCGTCACGCTGGTCGACAGCGACAGCGCCCCGGCGCGCGCCTATCTCGACGCCGCGCGGCGTCTCGAGGGCGAGAACATCCCGATGGTCGTCCCGTCCGAGCGGCGCGGCGGTCTCATCAGCAAGCTTTTCGGTCGGAGGGCTGCATGACGATCTTCAACTTCTTCAAGCCGGCGCGCTCCGCGCCCGTCGCGCGCGACCGGCTGCAGATCCTGCTGCAGCACGAGCGCGTCTCGGCCGGCGCCAGCGATCTGATCGCCAAGCTCCGCGAGGAGATCCTCGGCGTCATCGCCCGCCACGTCGACATCCCGGCCGACAAGGTGCAGGTGAAGATGCAGCGCGCCGAGGCGGTATCGACGCTGGAAGTCGAGATCGAGCTGCCGAATCCGGTACGCAGCCGCTCCGAAAAGGCGGCCTGAAGCCCTCGAAAGCCGGCATCATTGCCGGCTTTTTTCGTCTCCGGTTTTCGCAATCACCTTCCGTAAGGTAAGTTTTTGCTCAGCTCCCGCGTCGCAGGCCGATGCGGGAGTTTTTCTTTGCGACGACTGCATATTCCACTGGTCTCCCGATGCGGAAATCCGCCACGCTCCGGTTGTGGGGCAACGGAGGGAAGACGAGCATGTCGCTGTACATCCTGGCGCTTCTGATCGGCGTCGTCGCGGGGTTGCGCGCCATGACGGCGCCGGCCGCGATCAGCTGGGCGGCCTATCTCGGCTGGATCAACCTCGACGGCAGCTGGCTGGCCTTTCTCGGTCACTGGATCGCGCCCTGGGTGCTGACCCTGCTCGCGATCGCCGAACTGGTCACCGACCAGCTGCCGAGCACGCCGAGCCGCAAGGTGCCGGTGCAGTTCGCCACCCGCGTCTTCATGGGCGCGGTCTGCGGCGCGGCGCTCTGCTTCGCCGGCGGCGCCTGGATCGGTGGGCTGATCGCCGGCGCCATCGGCGCGGTCATCGGCACGCTCGGCGGCTATGAGGCGCGCAAGCGTCTGGTCGCCGCGACGGGCGGCTGGGACCTGCCGATCGCATTGCTGGAGGATGCGGTCGCCATTGTCGGCGCGATCTGGATCGTCACCTCGATCGGCTGAGCAATACACTTCGAGGACGAATATCGCCTCACCTCTCCCATGGGGAGAGGTCGGCTCGAAGAGCCGGGTGAGGGGGTAGGGAACCATCCGGAGAGGGCGTAACCCCTCACCCGCCGGCCTGCGGCCGATCACCTCTCCCTCAGGGAGAGGTGATCGGCCGGCGTTTCAAAGCAGATGGATTCTGCTCTGAATTCACTCGCCTCAGTAGTGCGGCGGCGGCGGCTCGGGCAGGTTCGGCCGGCCGATCTGCTCCACCGTCTCCTGCAGCTGATCGGTCAATTGCGCGATCTTGCGCGTCAGAAAATCGATCTGCTTCCACTGGTCGGTGACGGCCTGGTTCAGGTCCTCGATCGTCTCGTCCTGATAGGCGATGCGGATCTCGAGCGCGTCGATGCGGCCCATCAGGGCCTCGGTGTCGGCCATCAGGTCCTCCTGGACGTCGGAACGGCGAATGGCTGCTGCCTAGACCATTTCTTCGCTCCATGGAAACGGAGAAATGGCCTAACTCCTTGTTCCGGTCGCAGTTTCTACACGCGAACCCGCATTGCTCCGCATGACGCGCGCTAGACGGTGCCGCCCGACGATGCACGCCGGGTCGCGGCCTGGTCCCTCAAGCTCACCCCGCATTCAGCGGCGCGGGCCAGCAGCAGGTCGCGCTCGCGCGCGTTTCGGGTCAATTCCGCCGCCTGCTCGAAATCGGCCTTCGCCTCGGCAAGCCGGCCGAGCTTCATCAGGAAATCGGCCCGGACGCCGGGCAGGAGATGCGACGTGGCGAAGACGGGGGCGTTGGCGAGCGTCTCGACGATGGCGAGGCCGGCCGTGGCGCCATCGGCCATCGAGACGGCGACGGCGCGGTTCAGTTCGACGATGGGCGAGGGGGCGAGCGCCGCCAGCTCGGCATAGAGATCGGCGATGCGGCGCCAGTCGGTCTGGTCGGCCGTGGCGGCACGGGCATGACAGGCGGCGATCGCCGCCTGCAGCGTGTAGGGCCCGCGCGGGCCGAGGCCCTCGGCGCGGGCGAGCGCCGCCAGGCCGCGCCGGATCAGCAGATGGTCCCAGCGCGCGCGGTTCTGGTCGAGCAGCAGGACCGGCTCGCCATCCGGCCCGACACGCGCCGCGAAGCGCGACGACTGGATCTCCATCAGCGCGACGAGGCCGAACACCTCCGGCTCGGCAGGCGCCAGGCCGGCGAGGATGCGGCCGAGCCGCACGGCCTCCTGCGCCAGCTGCGGCCGGATCCAGTCCTCGCCGGCGGTCGCGGCATAGCCTTCGTTGAAGATCAGGTAGATGACCTCGCAGACCGAGGCGAGGCGCGGGGCGAGCGCCTCGCCGCGCGGCACCTCGTAGGCGATCTCGGATTCGGCCAGCGTGCGCTTGGCGCGGACGATGCGCTGGGCGATCGTCGGCTCGGGCACGAAATAGGCGCGGGCGATCTCCGCGGTCGACAGCCCGCCGATCAGCCGAAGCGTCAGGGCCACGCGGGCCTCGCGCGACAGCACCGGATGGCAGGCGGTGAAGACGAGCTTCAGCAGGTCGTCGCCGATGTCGTCGTCGAGGCGCGCCGCGATCTCGTCGACCGCGTCCTCCTGCTCGAGATCGAGCCCGTAGCCGATCTCGGCATGCTTGCGGTCCTGCATCTTGAGATGGCGCAGCCGGTCTATGGCGCGGCGCTTGGCCGTCGCCATCAGCCAGGCGCCGGGATTGTCGGGAATGCCGGTCTCCGGCCAGCGTTCCAGCGCCACCACCAGGGCGTCCTGCGCCAGTTCCTCCGCGACGCCGATGTCGCGCACCATCCGCGCGAGACCGGCGACGAGTTTCGCCTGCTCGATGCGCCAGACGGCATTGATGGCCTGATGGGTTTCGGTGCTCACGGCTGCGGATCAGGCCATGTCCTGACGGCAGGCGCAAGTCGGCGGTCGAGGAGAGGCGGATCTCGGGCTTTCAACCTGGCTCGGTCGCAGCCTTCAGGTTGGCGAGCCCGGTCTCGAAGTCGCCGCCGATCAGCTTGTCCATGTCGAGGAACAGGCCCATCACGCGGGCGACGAGCGGGGCGGGACCGTCCATCGACCATTCGACCCGCGTGGCGTCGCCGTCCGGCACCAGCGTGAACTCGGCCACATTGCGGGTCTGCATCGGCCTGGTGAAGTCGAGCGCGATCCGGACCCGCGACGGTGTCGCTTCGGTGATCTCCATCCGGCCGGCGCCGGCCTTGCCGGTGCCGCTCCACTCATAGATGGCGCCCTGGCCCTTCTCGGCACCCGAGAAGCGCCGCTGCATGGCCGGATCGAGCGTCTCGTAGGGCGACCATCGCCGCCAGTCGTGGAAGTCGGCGATGAGCGGGAGGATGCGCTCCGCCGGTGCCTGGATACGCGCCTGCCGCGCGACATGCATCCGGTCGGGCCGGGTCGCCGCATAGGCGACGACGCCGGCCACGACGACCACCAGCAGGGCGGCGGCGATGAGAAGGAACTTCAGCATGGTTGTATCCCTGGTGATGGGGCGCGACGGCGGGCGTTAGGCGCCGCTCGGGTGCCTCTGCATCTCGGCGAAGCCGGCGGCGGCTTCCTGCACGTCTTCCGGGAAATCCTCCATCTCCTGGACCTGGCGGATCTCGATCACCTCGTTCGGCCCGGCCGGGCACTTCTTGGCCCATTCGATCGCCTCGGCGCGCGATTTCACGTTGATCATCCAGTAGCCGCCGAGCACTTCCTTCACCTCCGCGAACGGGCCGTCGCTCACCACCGGCTGGCCGCCGGGGAAGGAGACCCGGGCGCCCATGGAGGGCGGGTGCAGGCCGTCGAGGGCGATCAGGATGCCGGCCTTCTGCAGTGCCTCGTTGTATTTCATCATCGCGGCGACGGCCTTCGCATCGGGCGCGGTGCCGGGGGCGGCGGTCTCGTATCCCTTCGGGATCATCAGCATCATGAAGCGCATGGTCTTGTCCTGTCGTTGAAAGGGAGAAAGCGGGTTCAGCCCTTGGGCCCGACCTCGATCTGGCGCAGGCGGTCGATCGACTCGCTCGGCGCGAAATCCTCGAGTTCGTAGAGCTGGCGGACCTCGATCTCGCCCGGCTTGCCGTCGCCGGCCGGGTTGGGCATCCGCTTCGCCCAGGCGATGGCCTCGTCGCGCGACTTGACCTCGATCAGGGTGTAGCCGGCGATTAGTTCCTTGGCCTCGGCGAAGGGGCCGTCGACGATCGAGCGCTGGTTGTCGGTGAAGCGGATGCGGAAGCCCTTCGAGGTCGGCTTCAGGCCGGAGGCGTCGAGCAGCACGCCGGCATTGGCGAGATCCTCGTGATAGGCCGTCATGTCGGCGATCAGCTTTTCCTCCGGCATGACGCCGGCCTCGGTGTCCTTGTTGGCCTTGACGATGATCATGAACCGCATGGGTTCGCTCCTTCCGGGTCGTTTTGCGCCGGCAGCGCGGCGGGGCGGCACGAGTTTTCCGTGCTCTGACAACACGACGAGCGGCGGAACGCGGAATCGACAGGCTGCCGGACATTTTTTCGCGATCGGCGCGAGATCGCGGGCGGCGCCGGAAGGGCGGGCCGGCGGGGCGGCGTTGTCCGCCCGGCGGGGCGCTGCTAGACAGTGTCGACTGATTGCATACAGAAAGGGGCATCTTGGGCATGGAACATTCCGGGGATCGCGTCACACTCGGCCTCGAAGAGGTCTTCGCGCTCGCGCGGTCGGTGCTCGCGGCGGCGGGGCTGCCGGAGCGGCAAGCGGTCCCGGTCGCGCGCGTGATCACCGAGGGGCAGCGCGACGAATGCCATTCGCATGGCCTGTTCCGGTTGCCCGGTTGCGTCCAGACGATCAACCACCCGCGCTTCAACCGCGCCGCCATTCCCGTGGTCGAGGACACGACCGCCGCGGTGACGAAGGTCGATGCGCAGTTCGGCTATTCGCTGCCGGCGCTGGAGGCGGCGATGCCGCTTTTCGTCGAGAAGGCGCGGGCGGTCGGCATCTCGGTGCTGGCGATCAACAACTGCTTCCATTTCTCGGCGCTCTGGCCCGAGATCGAGATGCTGACGGCCAAGGGGCTCTCCGCGATCGCGATGACGCCGAGCCATAGCTGGGTGGCGCCGGCCGGCGGCAAGCGGGGCGCGCTCGGCACCAATCCGATCGCCTTCGGCTGGCCACGCCGCAACGCCGACGGCAGCCCGCGTGATCCCTATGTGTTCGACTTCGCCACCAGCGCGATCGCGCGCGGGGACATGTCCCTGCACAAGATGGCCGGCAAGCCGCTGCAGGAAGGCTGGGCGATCGACGCCGGGGGCAATCCGACCACCGACGCGGCGGCGGGGCTCGAAGGCGCCATGCTGACCTTCGGCGGCCACAAGGGCTCGGCGCTGTCGACCATGGTCGAGCTGCTGGCGGGGCCGCTGATCGCCGACATGACGAGCCTCGAATCGATGGAGTTCGACGACGGCGTCAAGGCGGCGCCGGCGCATGGCGAGATCCTGATCGCCTTCGATCCGGCGGTGCTGGGCGGCGGCACGCGCGACAACCAGGCGAGCAGCGAGCGCCTTTTCGCGGAGATCGCCGGGCAAGGTGCAAGGCTGCCTTCCTCGCGGCGCTACGAGGCGCGCGCCCGCAGCCTCGTGCACGGCGTCAGCATCCCGCGACACCTCTACGATCAGATCCAGGCGCTGCCGCGGGCGTAGAGGGGAGTTCGAGACGTCGGGTCGAGCGCGTTTTCACGCTCGATCCGCGCACGCGCCCCCTTCAAATCCGGCGGGGCATGTTCTACTTTCGTACCCATGGCCAAGCGTTCCAAGACCCAAGGCTTCGGCGAAGCCCCGCAAGCTCCGCTCGAAGGAACTCCCCTGTCGGGCGGTATCGCCGACTGGATGGATGAAATCGCGCGCGCGGCGGATGCCGAGCCGCTGGCACCGAAGCCGAAGCGGGCGCCACGCGCCCGGCCCGAGCGGATGCAGCTCGTCGACCTGCCGGTTGACGCCGAGCGCAAGGCGAAGGGTGGCAAGGGTGGCGCGAAGAAGGCCGCCACCGACACGCACAAATCCGGGCGCGGCACCTCGATCGGCGTCGCCGCCAACGCACGCGAGCGCGCGGCGAGCGGCCTGAACCCGGTCTCGGGCCTCGAGATCAGCCTCGAAGAAGCGGAATCCATGGCGTCGTCCTCTGTGACGGCGACGGTCGCCGCGCTGTCGGCGCTGATCGAGAACGGCAGGCCGGAGATCCGCGACAAGACCTGGGTGCCGCATCGTCCGCCTCGGCCGGAGAAGTCGGAAGGCGGCAAGCCGTTCCAGATCGTCTCGCCCTTCGAGCCGCGCGGCGACCAGCCAAACGCCATCCGCGAGCTGGTCGAGGGCGTCGCCGAACAGGAGCGCGACCAGGTTCTGCTCGGCGTCACCGGCTCCGGCAAGACCTTCACCATGGCCAAGGTGATCGAGAGCACGCAGCGCCCGGCGCTGATCCTGGCGCCGAACAAGACGCTGGCGGCCCAGCTCTATGGCGAGTTCAAGGCGTTCTTCCCGGACAACGCCGTCGAGTACTTCGTCTCCTACTACGACTACTACCAGCCCGAGGCCTATGTGCCGCGGACCGACACCTATATCGAGAAGGAATCCTCGGTGAACGAGCAGATCGACCGGATGCGCCATTCGGCGACCCGCTCGCTGCTCGAGCGCGACGACGTCATCATCGTCGCCTCGGTCTCCTGCATCTACGGTATCGGCTCGGTCGAGACCTATACGGCGATGACCTTCGGCATCGAGCTCGGCGAGAGGCTCGACCAGAGGCAGCTGCTCGCCGACCTGGTGGCGCTGCAGTACAAGCGCTCCGACGCCAATTTCGTGCGCGGCACCTTCCGGGTGCGCGGCGATACCGTCGAAATCTTCCCGGCCCACCTGGAGGATCGCGCCTGGCGGCTGTCGCTGTTCGGCGACGAGGTCGAGAGCATCACCGAGTTCGACCCGCTGACGGGGACGAAGACGAACGAGCTCAAATTCGTCAAGGTCTACGCCAACTCGCACTATGTGACGCCGAAGCCGACGCTCAACCAGGCGATCGCCTCGATCAAGCATGAGCTCCGCCACCGCCTCACCGAGCTGGAGGCGTCGGGCCGCCTGCTGGAGGCGCAAAGGCTGGAGCAGCGCTGCCGCTTCGATATCGAGATGATGGAGGCGACCGGCGCCTGCGCCGGCATCGAGAACTATTCGCGCTACCTGACCGGCCGACTGCCGGGCGAACCGCCGCCGACCCTGTTCGAGTATCTGCCGGATAACGCGCTCGTCTTCACCGACGAGAGCCATGTCACAATCCCGCAGATCGGCGGCATGTATCGCGGCGACTTCCGGCGCAAGGCGACGCTGGCCGAATATGGCTTCCGCCTGCCGTCCTGCATGGACAACCGGCCGCTCCGCTTCGAGGAATGGGACGCGATGCGGCCGCAGACGGTGCACGTCTCGGCGACGCCCGGTTCCTGGGAGATGGAGGCGACCGGCGGCGTGTTCACCGAGCAGGTCATCCGGCCGACCGGCCTGATCGATCCGCCGGTCGAGATCCGTCCGGCCAAGAGCCAGGTCGACGATCTGCTCGGCGAGGTGCGCGAGACGGCGGCCAAGGGCTACCGCACGCTGGTCACGACGCTGACCAAGCGGATGGCCGAGGACCTGACCGAATATCTGCACGAGAACGGCGTCCGAGTCCGCTACATGCATTCCGACGTCGAGACGCTGGAGCGCATCGAGATCATCCGCGACCTGCGGCTCGGTGCCTTCGACGTGCTGATCGGCATCAATCTGCTGCGCGAGGGCCTCGACATTCCGGAATGCGGCCTGGTCGCGATCCTCGACGCCGACAAGGAAGGCTTCCTGCGCTCCGAGACGTCGCTGATCCAGACCATCGGCCGTGCCGCGCGTAACGTCGACGGCAAGGTCGTGCTCTATGCCGATCACATCACCGGCTCGATGGAGCGGGCGATGGCGGAAACCAACCGCCGCCGCGAGAAGCAGATGGCCTACAACGCCGAGCACGGCATCACGCCGGAATCGGTCAAGAAGCAGATCGGCGACATCCTTTCCTCGGTCTACGAGCAGGACCACGTCACGGTCGATGCCGGCCTCGCCGACACGGCGCTGGTAGGCAACAATCTGAAGGCGCATCTCGAGGCGCTCGAGAAGAAGATGCGCGACGCGGCGATGAACCTCGAATTCGAGACGGCGGCGCGGCTGCGCGACGAGATCAAGCGGCTCAAGGAGACCGAGCTCGCCATCGCCGACGATCCGCTGGCGCGGCAGTCGGCGATCGACGACCGAACCGGCGGCTATCGCGGTGAGCGCAAATACGGCAACGCGGCTAACCTGCCGCCGGAGCCGGCGACGCGGGCGCGCAAGAACGATCTCGACGAGATGACGGTGAAGCGCACCGAGGTGCCGCTCGCGACGAGGGCGCGCAAGCCGGAGCTCGACGAGATGGGCGTCAGTTCGAACCTGACCTCGGTCGCGACCGACGAGGGCGAGCGGCCGCAGCGGCCGGATCCGATGACATCCAACCATCGACCGCGCTCGGTCGGCGGAAGGCCGGGCAGTTCGGCAGGCCGAAAGGGCCCGAAGCGGCATTAGCTGCGGCGGCTCCCTCGCCCTCGGAGGAACCCAATCCGGCCGTCATGCCGCGCTCGATCTCCATCATCCTGAGGTGCCCGAGCATAGCTCGGGCCTCGAAGGACGCACGGTCGCAGCAGCTTGTCGATTGCACGACCGCTCTGCGTGCTTCGAGACGGCCCTGCGGGCCTCCTCAGCATGGTGTGGTGTTTCGCAGAGGTCTCCGCTGGCGAGGATGGAAGCAGGGCTGGCTTCCGCTTTCTAGACCCCCCCCTTGAGGAGGGTCGAAAACGCCGTTCGCGTTTTCGGGGCGGGGGCGCCATGCCGGTGCGGTTCCGCTCCCGGGCGGCCGCGCTCTTCGATGGTCCGTCCCTCAATCCTTGGTGCTGAGTGCCCAAGAGGCGTGGGTGACGCCGGCGAGCCGCTCGATGCGGCGGGCGACCGCGTCCATCTCGCTCGCCTTCACCGCCGTGCTGACGAGGGTCAGCACGATCTCGGCGAGGTTCTCGCCACGCTCGACCACCTCGATGTCGCCGGCCGGGTAATGCGCCTTCTCCAGCAGATCGGCCACCACGGTGCGGAGCCTCGGCAGTTCCGCTTCCTGCGCGGTCACCGTCACCTCATAGGTCGCCTCGGAGGCTTCCTCGTCGAGCGGGATGCGGTTTATGGCGTTGACGAGCGGCCGGAGCAGCGTGTTGCCGGCGATGACGAAGACGGTGACCAGCGCCGCATGGGCGATCATGTCGGCGCCGGCGCAGGCGCCGATCGCCGCCGCGCACCAGAGCGTCGCCGCCGTGTTGAGGCCGCGCACGTTCATGCCCTCGCGCATGATCGCGCCCGCCCCGAGGAAGCCGACGCCCGACACGACATAGGAGATGACGCGCGTCGCCTCGACCGGGCCGGTGATCGCCATGGCGAGGTCGACGAAGGCGGCGGCGCCGACCGCGACCAGCACATTGGTGCGCAGGCCGGCCGTGCGCTGGCGATATTGCCGCTCGGCGCCGACCAGCGTGCCGAAGATGAAGGCGGCGGTCAGGCTGACGACGGTGTCGAGGAAGGGCCAGAACTGGAAGGTTTCGATGAAGCGCACGTCTGACCCTGGCAGCGGATGGGACGAATCAGCGTGCAGTCTAGCCGCCTCGCGCCAGGCGTGTATGACGGCATTTCCCGTTCCGGCTAGCCGGGATCGCGGCGCGCCACCAGGACGAAGCCGCGCGAGCGGCCGCCATTGGCGTCGTCGGGCGTGTTCATCGCCGCGAACAGGTCGGCGGCGGTGACCCAGACGGGCGGATATTTGTAGCGGGCGACGTCGAGGATCAGGAAGCGGTCGCTGTCGGCGTCATAGGCGGCGAGCGGCGAGATGTGGCCGCCGACCTCCTGGCGCATAGCCTTGCGCAGATAGTTGACGACGACGAAATGCCCTGATTTCGCGAGATAGTCGCGCGCGGCCTCGCGAAACGCGTCGAGGCTGGTGTCGCCGGCATGCTTGACGGTGACGGCGAGCGGCCGGGTCGCCAGAACGCCGGCGAGCTGGTCGAGCGTCATGCCCTGCTTCAGGATCGTCTCGCGCGGCACGATCGCGTCGGTGCGTTCGTTGAGCAGATTGTCCTGCGTGAAGGTGTGGAACGGCTCGTAGTCCGGTACGGCCGGAGCCGGCACGCCGGCCGCGTTCAGCACCATGACCATGGAGGCGATGCCGCAATAGGACTGGGTCTTCTGGGTGACGAACTGGTCGGCGAGCGGGAAATAGGCCTCGCGCGCCTCGGCGCCGACGAGGAGCGCCTCGCCTTCGTTTGTCGCCGAACCGATCAGGTTGTTGGGCAGCGGCAGCGTTTCGGCTGTCGCCGCTCCGCACCAGAAGCCCAGCAAGATCAATGCAATACGGAGTTTTGAGGCCTGCATCGCGACAGTCTCCGGCACGTCCCCGCCGATTTGGATCATGCCGGTTTCCCGCGCCGGGCGCGAGATGGTCCGCGCGATTGACAGCCGATCGCACGGATGTTTGATTGGCCCTGGCGACACGCGGTCGAGTTGGCTCCCGCGCGCCCTTTCTCCCGGAAATCGCAATTGGCGCCCTTGGGCGTTCCATCTTGCTCGTTCGTTCGAGGAACCCAAACCATGTCCGAAGACAAGGGCCGCTCCCCGCGGCCTATCGACAACGCTGCCCGGCTCGTGATGCTGTCCGGCTGCTCCGGTGGCGGCAAATCCACCCTGCTTGAGGCGCTGGAAGCCCGTGGCTTCGCGACCTGCCCCGAGCCGGGCCGCCAGGTCGTGCGCGAGCAGATGCAAATCGACGGTCCCGCCTTGCCCTGGGTCGACATGCGCCAGTTCATCGAACGGGTGGTCGCGCTCGCGCTCGACCAGGCCGGTGCGGCGGCGCGCAGGGGAGGGACCACGATCTTCGATCGCGGCCTCGTCGACGCCTATGCCTATTTCAAACGGGAAGGGCTTGCCGTGCCCGCCCATCTCGAGGACGCGGTGCGCCGGGTCCGTTATGCGGATACCGTGTTCATGACGCCGCCCTGGCCGGAGATCTTCGTTGCCGACGCGGAGCGTCGCCACGGCTACGAGGCGGCCGTCGCAGAATATCGATCGCTGCTTCGCGCCTATGCCGATCTCGGCTACGCGATCGTCGAGATCCCGAAGGCGATGGTCGCGGCGCGGGCCGATTTTCTGGTCGAGCGTCTGTCTCAAGCCTGATGGGCGGAACCAGCGGCTATTTCTTCTTCCGCATCATGGCGGTCTCGCAGACCATCCTGCCGTCCGCCATCTTCATGTCGTTCGCCATGTACATCTTGCCGTCGGTCCCCATCATCATGATGACGCAGCTATCCATCGGCTTGGCGCTCTTGATCATCTCCTCCGTCTTCATCCGCTCGGTATCCATCGTGCGCCCGTCGGGCATCACCATCAGCACTTCGCCCTTCTTCATCATGTCGGCGAAGGCGGGGAAGGCGGCGACGGTTGCGAAGCCGGCGACCGCCATGACCATGGACCATCTGCGCATCATGACCTCCTGCCTGTCTTGACGCCGTCATTTCGCGGCGGCGCGTCATCTTAGGGCGGATTGCCAATGGCAGGGTTGAATTGAGCATCACTTTGCCGTGCAGGCGTCGTCCGGAGATCGTGGTTCTCGCCGGGCTCGGCTCGTCAGCCCTTCAGATAGGCCTTGAACTTGTCGGCGAAATCCTTGTGCCAGCGCGACAGCGGCGGCCGGTTCTCGACGACGTCGCCGGCGGCCCAGAGGATGCGCTTCTCGTCGGTGGCGCGGTCGACCTCGTTGTCGGGGCAGAGGATGTAGAAATCACCGCGATCGAGCGAGGCGAGCATGAAGTCGACCGTCTGTTCGGGCGTCCAGGCGCCGGCCGGCTTCTCGGTGCGCCCGGCCTTGGTCAGATGCGTCCAGACGAAGCCGGGGATCAGCAGATGGGCTGTGATCCTGACGTCCGCGATGTTGCGCAGCTCGTGCGCCAGCGCCTCGGTCGCCACCTTCACGCCGGCCTTCGACACGTTGTAGCCGGCGTCGCCCGGCGGCGTGGTGATGCCCTGCTTCGAGCCGGTGTTGATGACGAGGCCGGGCTCGGTGCCGTTCAGCATCTCCGGCACGAAGACCTGCATGCCGTTGACGACGCCGAACAGGTTGGTGTTGATGACGCGCTGCCAGTTGTCGAGCGAGCCGAGCACTGGGCCGGCGCCGTCGGTGCCGGCATTGTTCATCAGCACGTTGACCTTGCCGAAGCGCTCATAGACGGCGTCCCTAAGCTTCTCGACGTCGTCGCGGCTGGCGACATTGGTGCGGAGCGCGAGCGCGTCCGGGCCGAGCATCGCGACGGCCGCGTCGAGCGCTTCCTGGCGATAGTCGGCGATCGCCACCTTGAGCCCCATCGCCTCGAATTTCCGTGCCGCGGCGAGGCCGATGCCGGAGGCGCCGCCGGTGATTACGGCGACATGGTTTTCGGCGAGCGCGGGATGGGTCATGGCGTGGCGTCCGGGCTGGATGGCGGGAAGCGCGAGGCTAGGATGCGCGAGCCCGGCTTGTCCAGACGCGACGCGCCCCTACGGAATCGCGGCGCGTTCCAGCCGGCGGCGGATCTCGTCCTGCTTGTCGCGGATCATGCCGGGAATCAGGAAGGCGTCGATCAGCACCCAGACGAAACCGATGACGATGAAGAAGCAGAGGATCTGCAGGATCGCGCTGCCGGGGCGGCCGAGATAGAAGCGGTGCGCCGAGACGAACCACAGAAAGATCCAGAGCAGATAGGCCGTCGCCGTGCTCGGGCTCTCATTCGCCACGCGCATCTCGATCAGCATCTTCTCTTCGGTCGTCAACGGCATGGCCAAGTCCCTTCATGGTCGCCGGCGACCCTAGCCGAACGCGGCGGAAAAGGAAGCCGGCTCGTCGCCGGGCGGTGGCCGCGTTCCCGCGAGCGAAGACATCTTGACGGCGGTGACGGCGCGGGCAGAGTGCGCGCCGCCATCCTCCTCATTCAGGGCCCCACCATGCCGAACCTGCTTTCGCCGGCGATCGCGCCGATCGTCCTGCTCGTCATCTCCAACGTCTTCATGACGTCGGCGTGGTACTGGCACCTGAAGTTCCCGAACACGCTGCTGGTCAAGGTGATCCTGATCAGCTGGTTCATCGCGCTGTTCGAATACTGCCTGGCCGTGCCGGCCAATCGCATCGGCCACGGCGTCTATTCGGCGGCGCAGCTGAAGACGATGCAGGAAGTGATCACCCTCGTCGTCTTCGCGCTGTTCTCGTGGCTCTACCTGAAGGAGCCGCTCGGCTGGAACCATCTCGTCGGCTTCGCGATGATCGCCGGCGGCGCCGCCTTCATCTTTCACAAATTCTGAGCGGCGCGGCCAGCCAGAACTGCTCGATCTCGAAGCCGTCGTCGTGATGGCGGCGACGCTCGCCCGCGGCCGGCGACCGGCGGATCGCGACGCGCTGCGGCGGATGGGGCAGGCGGTGTCGCATGGGATCAGCTCCCCGTTCCGGCGCGGATGACGGGATGGATCGAGCCGACCGGCGTCGGGTCGAGCGGATGGGCGGCGGCATCCTGGCGCGCCTGGACTTCGCCGGCGCGCGACGGCGTGCCGCCGAAACCATGGATCGTGGCGATGGCGATGGTCACGGCCGCGTAGGCGGCGATCCAGACGTAGAAGGCGCCGCGCGCGGCGGTCTCGCGGCGCGGGCGTCCATGGCTGGTTGTGTCGTTCGTGCTCATCATCATGTCTCGTCGGTCTATCCAGAGTCGCCCGTCCCACGCCCCTATTCAGGGCCCGGACTACGGCAGCGGTCCGGATGGATTGTGGCCATGCGCGGCATTTGTGGTGGCCAAAATGAGAAGTCGGAATCAGTGTTAAAAATGCCTGAATCCGGGCTTGCTAGGCCCGGATCGGCACCGCGTCTGTGACGACGGTCACTGACGGATGGCGCAGGGTCAGGGGCGCCAGTCGAGCCCGACATGGCGCGGCCGTGCTGCCACGCGCGCCAGCCAGTCCCGGATCGCCGGATAGCGGCCGAGGTCGTAATCCGCTTCCTCGGCGACATGGGTGTAGGCGTAGAGCGCGATGTCGGCGACCGAGAAATGTTCGCCGGCAAAGAAGGCGTGCGCCTTCAGCCAGTCGTCCATGACCGTCAGCACGCGGTTGCCCTTCTGCTGCCACTCCTCGATCCGGTGCGCCATGGTCTCGCGGCCGCCGGGGATGTAGCGGAGCCAGTTGCGCGCCACCGCGATCACCGGCTCGTGGCTGTACTGCTCGAAGAACAGCCACTGGTAGCAGAGCGCGCGGTCGTAGGAATCGGCGGGGAGCAGGGCGGTGCCTTCGGCGAGGTGCAGCAGCATGGCGTTCGATTCCGCCAGCGGCCGGCCATCGGGCAGGACGAGCAGCGGCACCTGGGCGTTCGGGTTCAGCGCCAGGAAGTCCGGGCTGGTGGTCTGGCCGTCGCCCTTCTTGAAATCGACGATGCGGAACGGGATGGCGAGTTCGTGCATGGCGAGGCGCGCCTTGTAGCAATTGCCCGAGAACTGCATCGAATAGAGCGTGTAGGTGCCGGCCATGGTTCTTTCCCCGAGCGTCGCCGGCAGGCTAGCCGGGTCGGCGCGGCGACGTCCAATTCCAATTCGTGCGGCATCGATCACCGAAAGCGATCGGCGGGCCGTTGATTGAGCGACATTTCCGTGCAGAAATATCGAGGATCAATGGGAGAGAACTATGTCGATCAATCGCTTTCGGCGCGGGCTCGTTCTGCTCGGTAGCCTTGCCTTCCTCGCAGCGCCGCTGGTTGCGCCCTTCGCCGCCGCGACCGCGCAGGCCGCCGACGTCACCATCTTCGCCGCCGCCAGCCTGAAGAACGCGCTCGACAGCGCAGCCGCGGCCTACAAGGAGAAGACCGGCAAGTCGTTGACGATCAGCTATGCCGGCTCGTCGCAGCTCGCCAAGCAGATCGAGGCGGGCGCCCCGGCCGACATCTTCTTCTCCGCCGATCTCGACTGGATGGACTATCTGGCGAAGAAGGACCTGATCGACCCGGCGACCCGCGTCACGCTGCTCGGCAACACGCTGGTCCTGGTCGCGCCGAAGGATTCGACCGCGACGCTCGAGATCGCCAAGGACCTCCCGCTGGCCGATGCGCTCGGCGCCGACGGCAAGCTCGCCATGGCCAGCATCGATTCCGTGCCGGCCGGCAAGTATGGCAAGGCGGCGCTGGCGGCGCTCGGCGTCTGGGACTCCGTCCAGCCGCATGTCGCCCAGGCCGACAATGTCCGCGCCGCGCTCGCCTTCGTCGCCAAGGGCGAGGCGCCGTTCGGCATCGTCTACGGCACCGACGCGCATGCCGAGCCGGACGTGAAGGTGGTCGGGACCTTCCCGGAGAACACCCATCCGGCGATCGTCTATCCGGTCGCGCGGGTCGCCGCCTCGAGCAACGCCGACGCGAAGGCATTCCTCGACTGGCTGGTGACGCCGGAAGCGAAGCCGAACTTCGAGGGACAGGGTTTCACGGTTCTCGGCGGTCAGGGGTAGGCGCCATGAAGCTCAGCGCGCGCAACCAGCTCGACGGCACCATCGTCGCGGTCGAAAAGGGCCAGACGACAGCCCGGGTCAAAATCGACATCGGCCACGGCCTGGTGATCACCTCGTCGATCACCAACGAGGCGGTCGACGATCTCGCCCTCAAGGTCGGCGACAAGGCGGCGGCCGTGATCAAAGCGTCCGACGTCATGATCGGCAAGTGACCGGCGCCTGACGTGGAGCGGCCCGATGCATGCCGACTGCCGGCCGGCCCCCTCCATCGGGCCGCTCCCGTCCTTTTCGCGCTGGCGCTTCTCGCCGGCGCGGCCTTTCCTGCCTCCGCCGAGGATGCCGCACGGCTCGACGGGGCCGTGCGCCAGACGCTCGCCCTCGACGCCGCGACCTTCCAGTCGCTGCCCCGGATCGCCGTCGTCGTCGACGTCGCGACGGGCAAGGGGCGCGAGCAGGGCGCCTATGTCGGCGCCCTGCTCTGGGATCTCGTCCAGATGGCCGGTCTGCAGGCCGGCGCGGGCAAGAACGGCGATCTGCGCCGCACGCTGTTGGTGACGGGGCGGGATGGTTATTCCGTGGCGCTGGCGCTGGGTGAGATCGATCCGCATTATGCCGGCAAGGTGGTCATCCTCGCCTATCAGGGCGGCCAGCCGCCGTCGTCCGCCGGTTCGCTGCGCCTGATCGTTCCCGGCGACGCGCATGGCGGCCGCAACGTTCGCGACGTCGTTCGTATCGAGGTGAAATGAACCGCCACCCTTGCCGTGCCGCGCCGGTTCAGGCGCGCCGGGCCCGGCCCATGCAGCCCCGGCCCGCCGGGTTCGTCGATGTCTGACTATCTCTCGCCCGAAGAGCTGACCGCGATCTGGCTCAGCCTCAAGGTGTCGACGGTGGCAACGCTGGTCGCGTTGCCGTTCGGCATCGCCGTCGCGCTCCTGCTGGCGCGGGGGCGCTTTCCCGGCCGCACCCTGCTCGACGGCCTCGTGCACCTGCCGCTGGTGATGCCGCCGGTCGTCACCGGCTTCCTGCTGCTGCTCGCCTTCGGCCGCAAGGGACCGCTCGGCGCGTTTTTCGAACAGACCTTCGGCCTTGTCTTCGCCTTTCGCTGGACCGGTGCGGCGCTCGCCTGCGGCGTGATGGGCTTTCCGCTGATGGTGCGAGCGATCCGGCTCTCGATCGAGAGCATCGACCGCAAGCTGGAGCAGGCGGCCGCTACCCTCGGCGCGGGCCGCGCCATCGTCTTCCTGAGCGTGACGCTGCCGCTGGCGCTGCCGGGCATCCTCGCCGGCATCGTGCTCTGCTTCGCCCGCGCGCTCGGCGAATTCGGCGCCACCATCACCTTCGTCTCCAACATCCCCGGCGAGACGCAGACCATGCCGTCCGCGATCTACGCGCTGATCCAGACGCCGGACGGCGACGCCGCCGCGCTCCGCCTGACGCTGATCTCGGTCGCGATCTCGTTCGCGGCCCTCATCCTCTCCGAGCTGATCGCGCGCCGCATGGCGCGGGGCGGCGTGACGTGACGCTCTCGATCGCGGTCCAGAAGAAGCTCGGCGGCTTCACCCTCGATGTCGCGCTCGAGACGGGAGCGGGCGTGACGGCGCTGTTCGGTCGCTCCGGATCCGGCAAGACCTCGCTCGTAAACCTGATCGCCGGCCTCGCCCGGCCCGACAGCGGCCGCATCGTGCTCGACGGCCGCACGCTGGTCGACACGGCGAACGGCGTCTTCGTTCCGGCCGGGCGGCGGCGCATCGGCTATGTCTTCCAGGAGGGGCGGCTGTTCCCGCATCTCTCCGTGCGCTCCAACCTGCTGTATGGCCGCTGGCTGACGCCGAAGGCGCGCCGCTGGGGCACGCTCGACGAGGTCGTCGACCTGCTCGGCATCGGCCCGCTGCTCGGCCGAAGGCCGCGCGACCTCTCCGGCGGCGAGAAGCAGCGCGTGGCGATCGGCCGGGCGCTGCTGGCCAGCCCCGACTGCCTGCTGATGGACGAGCCGCTGGCGGCGCTCGACCGCGCCCGCAAGGCGGAGATCCTGCCCTATATCGAGCGGCTGCGCGACGCGAAGCGCCTGCCGATCGTCTATGTCAGCCATTCGGTCGAGGAAGTGGCGCGGCTCGCTGATGCGGTGGCGCTGATCGATAATGGCCGGGTCGCGGCGCTCGGGCCCGTCAGCGAGGTGTTCGCCCATCTCGAGGCGGTGAGTGACTGGGAGGATGGCGCCGTGCTGGAGGCGATCGTCGTGGCGCAGGACCGGGCGGCCGGCGTGACGCGGCTGGAGCATCCGGCCGGCCCCCTGACCGTGCCGCATCTCGACATCGCCGTCGGGGGGCGCGCGCGCGTTCGTGTCCGCGCGCGGGACGTGGTGCTCGCGGTCGGCGAGCCGGGCCGCCTTTCGGTGCGCAACCGGCTTGCGGCCCGCGTGGTCGCGATGGCCGAAGGGGAGGGCGCCGAGGTCGGCGTCCGGCTCGATGCGGGCGGCAGCCCGATGCTGGCCAGGGTGACGCGCGATGCGGTGCGCGAGCTGGAGCTCGCCCCCGGCGTCGCCGTCACCGCGTTGGTCAAGGCCGTGGCGCTGGACGGGACCTAGTCCCGCCGTCACCGATCAAAGGCAGGGAGGCTGGTTTGGCCGGCCTCAGGCCGGGCAGGCGCCCTTCATGGCGGCGCCATCGACGACCAGGCGCACCTTGGCGGTGCCGGAATTGATCATGCCGAGCTGCTTGGCCGCGGCGCGGGAGACGTCGATCACGCGGCCGCCGGTGAAGGGGCCGCGGTCATTGATGCGGACGACGACGAACTTGCCGTTGGAGAGGTTTTCGACCCGGACGCGGGTGCCGAAGGGCAGGCGGCGGTGGGCCGCCGTCATGGCGTTGGGATTGTTGCGCTCGCCGCTCGCGGTCTTTCCGCCCAGCTGATACCACGAGGCCCGCCCGCACTGGGTGCCGGCTTCGGCCGGCTGGGCTCCGAAGGAGAGGGCCGCACCCGCGGCAACCAGGGCGGCCGTGACGGCCGCGATACGCAATTGAACCTGCACGCTAGATCTCTTCGTTGTCGCGTTCGCCGACGCGGTTTGCACCCAAAACGGAAACAAGTTTCGCTGGCTGTTTATCCAACAGTGGAAAAGGGCGAGATTTGGGCGTGCGATTGTTCACAAAAACAGCGCAACCGAATGCAATCGCGTCCGGACGGCGCGATCGATTCGATCGTCGGACGCGGATCACCGGCCGCCGAGGCGCTCGATCAGGGCCATGGCGGCGAAGGGCGCCTTCGGCTTGAAGCCGTTGATCATGTAGAGGAATACGTCGCGCGCCGGCGCCTTGTCCGGCGTCGCCGCGACATGCTTCAGATCCTCGGGCACGCCGCCGGATGCCCAGGCCTCGGCGCGGCGGCGCCAAGCGTCGAGGGCCGATTCCGGATAGCCGTTTTTTTCTTCCTCGGACGCGTTTTGCAGCCGCGCATAGACGAAATCGGCGGACGGATCGGCAATCTGTGGATAGTCGTCCGAGTCGGCCACCACCACCGCGACGCCATGCCGGCGCGCCAGCGCGATGAAATCGGGCGTCTCGAAACTCGGATGGCGGACCTCGACGACGTGGCGGATGGCGAGGCCGCCGACGGATTTCGGCAGCAGCTTGAGGAAGGCTTCGAAATCCTCGGCGTCGAACTTCTTCGTCGCCATGAACTGCCAGTTGATCGGCCCGAGCTTCGGGCCCAGCTCGGTCACGCCGCTGTCGAAGAAGCGTCCGATCGACTCGCCCGCCTCGCCGAGCACGCGGCGGTTGGTGGCGAAGCGTGGCCCCTTCAGCGCGAAGACGAAGTCGTCCGGCGTCTCCTCGGCCCATTTGCGGAAGCTCTCGGGCTTCTGCGAGCCGTAATAGGTGCCGTTGATCTCGATCGAGGTCAGTTTCGAGCTCGCATACTCGAGCTCGCGCTTCTGGGCGAGGCCCGGCGGATAGAAGCTGTCGCGCCAGGGTTCGAAGGTCCATCCGCCGATGCCGACACGGATCATGGCTCAGGCTCCTGTCTGCTCGTTCCGATTGGGAACGCGAACGCCACTCGCGCGTTCACCTTGGTCAGCAATGGGAGAAACGATGATGTTTCGGGCCAAACCACCCGTAGTCGTTCCGGAAATCTCGACCGAGGGGCGCGTGGTGTCCGTGGTCGCCGGTCTGATATTGGCCGCCGCGGCGCTGAAGCCAAGGCCCAACCGGCTCTTGTCGCTGCTGGCGCTGGGGACGGGGTCCTACCTCGCCTATCGTGGCGCGACCGGACATTGCCCGATCACGGAGGCGGTCCGCGATCATTGCCACCATTCGGACGGCCGCGGTCGCTGAACCCGGCCATCCCCTGGGGTTGGTGTTGACGGGCGCGCTTCTCAGGCGCGCTTGCGCACGATTGCGCCCCAGATCAGGAGCACGATCACCGCGCCGACGATGGCGCCGATGAAGCCGGCCTGGTCGTTCGGGCCGTACCAGCCGACCGCCTGGCCGAGATAGGTGGCGAGGAAGGCGCCGGCGATGCCGAGGATGACCGTCAGGATGAACCCGCTCGGCTCGTTGCTGCCGGGCGTGATGAACTTGGCGATGACGCCGGCGACGAAGCCGATGATGATGGTCCAGATGATGCCCATGAGGCGTGCTCCCCGTGATCCAGCCGGTCCATGTGCGGGCCGCGTCAAAATGTTGCACGCCTTCGCCTGATTTGGCGAGAGCTATTCGAGCTTGACGCTGCCGCGCATGGTCTTGACGTTGGAGCGCTTCGCCTTGCCCTCCAGGCGGCGCTTCTTCGAGGCGAGCGTCGGTCGGGTGGCGCGGCGCGGCGTCGGCGGCACCAGCGCCTCGCGGATCAGGGCGGCGAGCCGTTCCTGCGCGTCGGCGCGGTTTCTCGCCTGGTCGCGGAAGCGCTGCGCCGTGATGACGATCACGCCGTCCTGGGTCAGTTTGGAGCCGGCGAGCCGCATCAGCCGCACCGCCACGGCATCCGAGAGCGCGCGCGAGCGACGCGCGTCGAAACGCAGCTGCACGGCGCTCGAGACCTTGTTGACGTTCTGCCCGCCGGGGCCCGAGGCGCGGATGAAGCTTTCCTCGATCTCGCTGTCGTCGAGGACGATGTCGTCAGTAATCTGGATCATCGGGCAGTTCTGCGCGCCGTTTCCTGCTGTTTTCTCGTCTCAGCCATAGCATGGCTCTGGCATGTTTTGCTGGATTGTCGCAATCTGGCAACAGTTATGCTAGAATCAGCGTGCAAAACGGGGGTATCGATGAATCTCCAGTTTGGACTAGCTGTCGCGCTCGTCGTGGTTGCAGGCTTCTTGCTTGCCAACAAGGCGGGGGCTGTCGGGGTTTCCGGCGTCGCCGAGCCCGTGGCCTGCTTCGCGGCCGGCCCGCCGCTCGCGCATGCGGCGCCGGCGCTGCGCTGACCGATCCGAAGGCCTGATGCGGCCCGCGATATCGCGTGGGCGCAGCGTCGCCGCGTCTAGTCTCCGTCCTCCCGATACCATTCCGTTCTGATCCGCACCGCGCCGCTCAGCCCGGCGGCGAATAGCTGGCCGCCTTGGCCCTCTGCATGGATTCCATGCCTTCCGCCGTTGTCATCAGCGCCGTGGTCCGGATCTTCGACAGGCTGCCGGAGGAGCCGATCGCCAGCGACAGCGCCCCGGCCGCCTTGTTGTCCGGGAATTCGGCGGTCAGCACGACATCGTACTCGCCGAGGGCGAAGTAGAACGCCTTGAGCGAGCCGCCGAGCGAATCGATCGCCTTGCGGGCCGCGTCCTCGCGGTTCTGCGGCTTGGCGACCATCGCCTTGACGGCGACGGGGGTGTAGGAGACCTGAAGGAGATAATGGGGCATGACGAGCTCCCTTGCGGGGCGCACAGGCCTGCGCTGCCCGCGCAGGATCGCGCGCCAGGTCGCCCGGCCGGATCCGGCGGATCGGCGGGGACAACCCCTCCAGAATGCACCGGATCAAGGCTTCGCGGAAGGCGGGGTGTTCCCGGCGCTTCGTCGAGGCGGCTATTTCTCGGCTTCGGCCTCGGCGATCGCCTTGTCATAGGCGGCGCAGATCTCGTTGAAGTCGGTGGTGCGCTCGGCGACGCGGTCGGTGTCGAACTGCTTCTTCCGCCAGGCCTGCGCCTTGGAGGGATCCTGGGTCGTGATGCCCTTGACCAGATCGGCCAGCTGGATCGCCTTGGCCTGCAGTTCTTCCTCGGTGCAGGCGAAGGCGGGGGTCGCGGTCAGAAGCAGCGAGAGTGCCAGGATCGTGCGGCGCATCGTTTGGGTATCCTCCGTATCGTCACCAGTCCCCGGTCGGATATAGACGGTTCGCCCCGCCGATGCACGCGCGCGCTGGCGTCGCAGGGGCGGCTCCGGCGCCGCGGCGCGGAGCGTCGGATCCCGCCCTCGACGGGGCGCCGGTCCGGCGCGACAATGCCCGCTTCCATCCCCTGCAAGCGATTCCGGCGCGCATGAAACGACCCAACCAGACCGAAGGCCTCCGCTTCCGCCTCGTCCTGAAGCCCGGCTTCGCGCTCGGCCCCGGCAAGGCCGACCTGCTCGAGGCGATTGCCGAAACCGGCTCGCTGGCGGCGGCCGGCGCGCGGCTCGGCATGAGCCCGAAGCGGGTCTGGGGCCTGGTGCGCGAGATGAACACCGCCTTTCGCGATCCCCTCGTCGAGACCGAGAAGGGCGGGACGGGCGGCGGCGGCAGCGCCAGGCTGAGCGAGGCCGGCCATGTCGTCCTGGCGCGCTATCGCGCCATGGAGGCGGAGGCGAACGCCGTCATCGCCGCCGGCGTGGCGGAACTTCGTGGCCTGATGCGGACGGACGGCGAACCCTAGCCGGTCCGCTCCAGCCGGGCGAGGATGCCCTGCGCGGCGGCGATGCCGGTGGCGAAGCAGGCCTGCAGCAGATAGCCGCCGGTCGGCGCCTCCCAGTCGATCATCTCGCCGGCCACGAACACGCCCGGCAGCGCCTTCAGCATCATGGCGTCGTCGATCCCGTCCCACAGGACGCCGCCCGCCGTCGAGATGGCGCGCTCCATGCCCTCGACGCCGTCGAGCCGGATCGGCACCGCCTTGATCAGCGCCGCGAGCCGCTCGGGCTCGCGCGGCAGCGGTCCGCCGGCGCCCTCGCGCATCAGGTTGATCGCGACCGGCGGCAGATGGGCGGCCTTGCGCAGTAGGTTCGACAGTGACTGGCCGCTCTTCTGCGCGGCGATCCGGGCCGCCAGGGCGGCGGCGTCGCGGCCGGGGGCGAGATCGATCGAGAGGAGGACGGAGCCGTCGCGCGCGATCCGGTCGCGCAGCTCTGCCGAGAGCGCGTAGATCAGCCCGCCCTCGAGACCGTAGGCGGTCACCATGGCTTCACCACGCCGCGTGGTGCCATCGACGCTGATGGCGATCGTCTTCAGCGGCGTGCCGGCGAAGCGATCGCGGAACTGTTCCGACCAGGGGGTCTGAAAACCGCTATTGGCCGGCCGGAGGGGCGCGATCGGAACGCCGCGCGCGGCGAGCGCGTCGATCCAGTCGCCGTGGGCGCCGAGGCGCGGCCAGCTGGCGCCGCCGAGCGCCAGCAGCGTCGCATCGGCCCGGACCGTTTCGGACGATCCGTCCGCCCTGTCGAAACGAAGATCGCCGGCCGCGTCGAAGCCCGTCCACGCGCTGCGGAGCGCGAATCGGACGCCGAGCCCGTCGAGGCGGCGCAGCCACGCGCGCAGGAGCGGCGAGGCCTTGAGCGCGGTCGGGAAGACGCGGCCGCTGGACCCGACGAAGGTCGGGGCGTCCAGGCCCTCGGCCCAGTCGCGCAGCGCGGAAGGCGGAAACGCCTCGACCAGCGGCGCCAGCCGGCTCGTCGCCGCGCCATAGCGCGCGAGAAAAGCCTCGAGCGGCTCGCTATGGGTGAGGTTGAGACCGCCGCGGCCGGCCATCAGGAACTTGCGGCCGACCGAGGGCATGCGGTCATGCACGGTGACGGCGAGGCCGGCGGCGGCAAGCGTCTCGGCGGCGATCAGCCCGGCAGGGCCGGCGCCGACGATCGCCACGGAACGGCGGAGGGGAGGGGGTGCTTCGGACATCGCCGCGGTTTGTCGGTCGAAACCGCGGCGATCGCAAGCCCTGGCGCGAAAGCGCTGTTAGCGCTTGCCGACCAGCTTGTCGGCGAAGAGCGCGGCGCTCTTGGCGTAGACGCCGGCCTTGTTCCATTCGCGCAGCACGGCGAAATTGTGCGAGCCTTCCTCCCAGCCGCCGCCGCGCTGCCAGCCGTAACCCTTCAGGTAGTTGGCGGTCGAGGCGAGCACGTCGATCGGGCTGTTGCGGAGATCCGCGTGGCCGTTGCGGTCGAAGTCGACGGCGAAGCGGAGATAGGAGGTCGGCAGGAACTGGGTCTGGCCGAGCTCGCCCGCCCAGGCGCCCTTCATCTGCGCCGGCGACAGGTCGCCGCGCTGGACGATCTTCAGCGCCGCCATCAGCTGATCCTGGAAGAAGTCGGTGCGGCGGCAGTCGAAGGCGAGGGTGGCGAGCGAGCGCATGGTCGACATGTTGCCGCTGCCGGCGCCGAAGTCGGTCTCCATGCCCCAGATCGCGATCAGGATCGGCGCGGGCACGCCGTACTGCTTCTCGATCCGGTCGAGGACGTTCTTGTACTGCTGCATCAGCTTCTTGCCCTTGGCGACGCGGCCGGGCGAGACGACGCGCTTCGCATAGACCTCGAAGGGCTGGCTGAAATGCTTCTGGTTGCGGTCGAGCTTGATGACGCGCGGGTCATAGGTGACGCCGCCGAGCGACTGCTCGACCACCGAGCGCGAAATGCCGGAGGCCACGGCCTCGGCCTTGAAATCCTGCAGCCAGGCACCGAACTGCGCCGGATCCTTGCCGCAGGTGGCAGCTTCGGCCTGCCCCAGACCGGCGACGAGCGCGGCGGTGAGGGCGAGAGCCGGCAGGCGGAGCATCGAGATCTTCATAGTAAGCCTTTGTCTGGAACGAACGGCCGGGGGCATCGCCAGCCCGCGGGCTCGCGCGTGAATAGTCTACGATAGCGATGGTTACGTGGCGGTTGAAGTCTTGGCGCGGCGTGATCGTCGTCACAGCGGCCGCAATCCCGCTGAATCTACGTGGATGGACCGAATCCGGCCCGCTTCAGCCTTACGATGGCGAGGTCGAGCGCCGACAGGAAGGCGGAACGGTCCTTCGGCGAGAAGGGCCGCGGGCCACCGGTGACGGCGCCGGCCGAACGCAGCTCCTCCATCAGGTTGCGCGTCGCCAGCACGTTGCCGATCGAGGCCTCGGTGAAGGGCTTGCCATTCGAGCCGATGACGTCGGCGCCGGCCTTGATGCAGCGATCGGCGAGCGGGATGTCCGCCGTGACGACGATGTCGCCGCGGCCGACGCGCTCGGCGATCCAGTTGTCGGCGACGTCGGGGCCGCTCGTCACGATCACGCGCTCGACCAGCGGATCGCGCGGCACCGCGAGCGGCGCGTTGGCGACGACATGGACCTTGAGGCGGTGGCGCTCGGCGACCTTGTAGATCTCGGCCTTCACCGGGCAGGCGTCGGCGTCGACATAGATTTCGATGGGGCGGGACATTCCTATTCCAAAAGCAAGAAGGGCCGCCCGTCCGGGCGACCCTTCCATTGTCAGACCGCGCTCCGGCATGGGACCGGAGAAAGACCGGTCACGCGGCGCAAACCTCTACGAAGGCAGAGATCCGGACCATTGCAACCGACACACGCGGCGAACGACAATGAGACACTAGACCACCTCCTTTCGATTGTTGATGACCCCTCTAACCTAGGGCAATTCGCGCTGATTCGGTAGATGTCGGCGAAACATTCCGTAGCGGCGCGCTCGGCCGGCGGCGGCGTCAGCGGATCGCCTTCAAGAGGCCGGCATCGGGGAAGCAGGTGGCCTGCCGGCCATTGGCTTCCTCCCAGGCGCCGATCGAGATCCGCGTCTTGAAGCCGACCAGGCCGTCGACCTTGCCGACATCGGCGCCCTGCCTCACCAGGCGCTCCTGCATGGCGCGCACGTCGGAGCGCTTGAAGCCGCCGACATCGCCCCAGGCCGCGCTGAGCGTGCCGGCGCCGCGCATCCGGTCGGCGAGATGGCCGATGAACAGCGCGTAGAGGTCGGATTCGTTGTAGCTCTTCAGCACGTAGAAGTTCGACGAGACGATGAAGGCGGGGCCGTGCCGGCCGGCCGGCATCAGCAAATGGCCGATGCGCTCGGGTGTTCGCCCGGCGAGCTTGCCGCCGCCGATCGGCTTGATGCCCATCTTCTGCCAGGTCGCCAGCGTCTTGCCCTGCTCGGGCCCCTCGAGGATGCAGGAGACGCTGTCGGGGACGATCACCTCGACACCCCAGCCGACGCCCGGCTGCCAGCCGTTCTGGCGCAGATAATTGGCGATCGAGGCGAGCGTGTCGGGCACGGATTCCCAGATGTCGCGCTTGCCGTCGCGGTCGAAATCGACCGCGAGCGCCAGGTATTTCGACGGCAGGAACTGCGGCTGGCCGAGGGCGCCTGCCCAGGAGCTCTTCATTTCGGAAAGCGGGATGTGGTCGCCCTCGAGGATCTGCAGCGCCGCGATGAACTCGGGATAGAAGTTCGCCTTGCGAGCGCCCATGAAGGCCTCGGTCGCGAGCGCCCGAATGGCCGGGTAGGGCAGCTTGGCGGCGCCATAGCCGGATTCGCGGCCCCAGATCGCCACGAGGATCGAGCCCGGCACGCCATAGGTCTTCTCGATCTGGGCCAGCGTCTTCGACCATTGGCCCATGCGGGCCCGGCCGCCATTGGTCAGCGTCGCGAGGTTGGGCTCGCGAAAATAGCGGGCGGGACCGGAGAACTCCGTCTGCCGCTGCGGCTCGTCGCGCTTCTTCGGGAAGCCGGGCGGGGCGAGGTCGGGCAGCGACCAGTCGAGCGTCAGCCCGGAAAAGGCGGCGTCGAGGGTGCGCGCCGAGACGCCGCGCGCCGCGGCGTCGGCGCGGACCGTGGTCGCGAGCCAGGTCTGGAACTGCTTTTCGACCTTGGCTTGCGCCGCGCTTTGCGCCGCCGCGGGCAGGGTCGCGACGATGAGCAGGAGGAGACTGAACAGGATGCGCACGCTTGCCTCGCCAATGGGATGAACCGGCGCAGCTTGGCGAAGCATCCCGCTTCGCGCAACCGATGCGCGTCCGCCCAATGTACCGCGAAGTGTGGTCCTAGCGAGGCAGGCGCCGGCCCGTTCCCGTTTCGCCGATCATGCAATCGGACTTGGGCAGGACGTCGCGCTCGACGACGGGGATGACGCGTGGCCGGCTGGCCGCGATCTCCGTCACCAGCTTGCGCCGGATGGCGGATTCGAACTGCTCGACCGCGGTGACGGCGATGGTGAAGGCGCCGACGCCGCCGACGACGCAGTCGCGGTAATAGGCGTCGAGATTGTCGATGTCGAAATATCCCGTGCCGGCGTCCTGGTGCGGATCGCGCAGCGTGATCGCCAGCCCGTTGATGACGATGCCGCGGGCAATGACCGCATCGCGCACCGGCGCGACGGGCGGTCCCATGTTGTTCGGCCCGTCGCCGGAGACGTCGATGGCGCGCCGGTCGCTGGTATAGCCATTGTTGTCGAACAACGCCGCCCCGAAGGCGAGGCTGCTCGAGATCGAGGTGCCGTAACGGCCATACATCTCGCCGGGGCGGATCTGAGCGGCCACCGCGTCGGCGCTTTCCGCGTCCTCGATCAGGCTCCAGGGGACGACGATCCGCTGCGAGTTGACGCCGGACCATTCGAAATAGGTGATCGCGATCCGGCCGAGCGGGCCCGACCGGATCGCGGCGATGACCTCCGGATGGCGCAGCGCCGCGATATAGCCCTGGCGCTGCAGCAACTGCTCGTCGGCATCCATGGATCGCGAGCCATCGACGGCGAGAACAAGCTCCAGGTCGACGGGAAGGTCCTTTCCCTGAGCGAGACCCGTACCCAGGACGGACAGAAGAATGCCGGCAAGAAGGGGGCGAACATGCATGGTTCATCTCCGATGGCGAGCCAGCTCCCGGAGGGAGGCTAGGGCGGCCGGGAGCCATCGCAAGTCGCCTCGCGCCAAAGTGGCGTGGCCGGAGTTCAAATTGACGACACCCGTCGGTGACGCGCGTCGCGCGGCCGATTGTCGGCTAGAGTGAGCCGCCGATCTCCAGGGAGGCGACTTTGGGCGAGCCGGGCAGGACCGGACGGGACAGCGACGTTGCCGATCCGCGTGGCTACATTCTTGCCGCGACCATTCTCGCGTCCGGCATGGCGTTCATGGATGGCTCGATCATCACGGTCGGCCTGCCGGCGATCCGGGCCGGTCTCGGCGCCAGCCTGGCCGAGGCGCAATGGACCTCGAACGCCTATACGCTGACGCTGGCCGCCTCCACGCTGCTGGGCGGGGCGGCGGGAGATGCCTATGGCCTGCGCCGGGTGTTCATGCTCGGCATAGCGCTGTTCGGCCTGGCCTCGGCGGCTTGCGGCCTCGCCTGGTCGCCGGAGAGCCTGATCGTCGCCCGCGCCGCGCAGGGCATCGGCGGCGCCATGATGGTGCCGGGGTCGCTGGCCCTGATCTCCGCCCACTATCCGGCGGCGATCCGGGGGCGGGCGATCGGCGCCTGGGCCGCCGCATCGTCGATCGCGCCGGCGATCGGGCCGATCCTCGGCGGCGCCCTGATCGATCTCGGCTCGTGGCGCTTCCTGTTCTGGATGAACCTGCCGCTCGCCGTCGCCGCCTGGTGGCTCTGCCGCGTGCGCGTCCCGGCCGATGCGGTCGGGAAGTCGGTGGCGATGGACTGGACCGGCGGCGCGCTGGCCGTGCTCGGGCTCGGCCTCCTGGCCTATGGGCTGACGGTGCTCGGCTCGGGCGGCGCGGATCCCGAAGGCCTGGCCGTTCTGCTGGCGATCGCCGGGGCGCTGGTTCTCGCCGGCTTCGTCGTCTTCGAGGCGCGGAGGCCGGCGCCGATGATGCCGCTCGATCTCTTCGCCAGCCGCACCTTTTCCGGTGTGAACGTCCTGACCCTGCTGCTCTATTTCGCGCTGTCCGGCGCCTTGTTCTTCCTGCCGACGGCGCTGATCCAGGGGCATCACTACCGCGCCGCGCTGGCCGGATCGGTGTTCCTGCCCTTCGTCGTCGTGATGGCGGGCCTGTCGCGCTTCGGTGGCGGACTGGCGGACCGCTTCGGTGTCCGGCCCTGCCTGACGGTCGGGCCGATCCTGACCGGCGTGAGCTTCCTCCTGCTATCGCCGGCGGTCGTCCATGGCGGCTTCTGGCCGGCGCTGGTGCCGACCATGCTGCTGATGGGGCTCGGCATGGGCATCACCGTCGCGCCGCTCTCGACCGCCGTGATGAACGCGGCGCCGGACAGGCGCGGCGGCGCCGCCTCCGGCATCAACAACGCCGTGGCGCGGGTGGCGGGGCTGCTGGCGGTGGCGAGCCTCGGCGTCGCCGTCGGCCATGGCTTCGAGCGCGTCCTGGCGGGGGCGCCGCCCGATGCCGCCGCTCTGGTGCGCGCGGCAGGGTTCGGCGGGGAGCTCGGCGTCACCGATGGCGCGGTCGCCGCGGCGGCGCAGGGGCTCTGGGAACGCGCGACGATCGCCGGCTTCTCAGCCGTGGCGCTCGTCTGTGGTGTCCTGGCGATCCTCGGCGGGATCGTCGGCTGGTTCACTACCGGCGAGGGCGAGCGTGCCTAGGTTCCGGCGCACAGCCGGTGTCGGCTGTTCCTCGCCGTTCCTGGCAGGGTTGTTGGCGCCACCTCGCCGGAAGGTCGAGCCGCCGATGGCCTTGGCGTCATAGAGCGCGATGTCGGCGTTGCGGTAGGCGGTCTGGAAATCCAGCCCGCCGTCCTCGACGGTCGCGATGCCGATGCTGGCGCCGGTGGAGACGACGGCTTCGGCGAAGCCGATGGGTTCGGAGATGCGCTCCACCAGGCGCTGCGCCATCGCCTCGGCCTCGTCCCCGGACAGCTCGACCAGCAGCGCGAATTCGTCGCCGCCGATCCGGGCCGCGACGTCGTCCGGCCCGAGGCAGGCGCGGATGCGGTCGGCGATGGCGACCAGCGCGTGGTCTCCGAACTGGTGGCCGAACTGGTCGTTGATCGGCTTGAAGCCGTCGAGGTCGATCAGGACGAAGCAGAACGACCGCCGGGCCTCGCACCAGGCCTGGAAGGATTCGCGCAGCGCGACGCGATTGGCGAGGCCGGTCAGGGAATCGTGGTGGGCGCGGCGGTTGAGCTCATCCTGTCGTGCGCGCCGGCGGGAAATGTCGAGCAGCGTGCCGACCGCCCGCAATGGCGAACCGTCGGCATCGCGTTCGACGATGCTGCCTCGGTCGAGAACCCAGATCCAGCGCCCGTCCTTGTGGCGGAAGCGCTGCTCGATGCTGTAGCGCGGCGTCCGCCCTTCGAGGTGGTCGCCGATGCGACGGCGGTTCTCCGTCCGGTCATCGGGATGGCGGAGCTGTTCCCATGTCTCGGTCGTCTCCGGCAGCTCGCCGCGCTCATAGCCCAGGATCGCGTACCAGCTGTCGCTGAAATAGGTCTCGTTGGTCCGGATGTTCCAGTCCCAGACGCCTTCGCCCGAGCCGGCGAGTGCATAGCGCAGCCGCTCCTGGCTCAGCTTCAGCGCGCGGGCCGAAGCCTGGATATGCGCCATGGCGGCGGCGACGAAGAGCGGCGGCAGCGTGTTGAAGCTCAGCCCCAGTTCGGTTCGCTGCAACTGCCAGGCGATCGACGTGTTCGCATAGGTGGTTGGCCAGGCGCCGTTGACGATCAGCAGGATGATGGCGAGCGACAGCAGGGAGCCGATGAGCGCCGTCGGCGCGGGGCCGAAGCGGATCGCGCACCACAGAAGCGGGGCGGTGAAGAAGGCGATCATCGAGATGCCGGTCCACTGCATCAGCAGGATGGCGATGACGACGAGGAGCAGCAGCGCCGCGAACTCGAGGTCCCGGCCGCCGCCACGCTCGCCCCGTCGGCCAAGGTCGCGCAACTGCGTCATGCGGCCCGGCTTCACGATCGCGAAATAGGGCGCGAGAATGATGAGCGCGCTGGTGGCGTTGAGACGCCAGAGCATGGACAGCGAGTTGCCGAGCGGGATGTCGCGGAAGACGTTGAGCGCGACGGCCGCTCCCGTCGCGCTCAGCGCGGCGCCGAACGAGATCACCGCGACCAGAGCCACGACGCTGAAGATGCTCTCCAGCCCCGAACCGGCAACGCGCAGGCGATGCGCCGCATAGGCGACGAGCGCGACCTCGGCGAGATCGGAAAGGGTGATGGCCACGCCCATCGCGCCGGCATCGATGGCGAGCTGGATGAAGAAGCTGCCGACCAGGGCTCCGGCCAGGACCCAGGCGATCTGGCGGATGCCGAAGGTGAGGACCGCCGCCACCAGCAGGCCGTTCGCCGGCCAGAAGGCCGGCACGCCTTCGGCGATGCCCATCATCCAAAGGCCGATCGCTCCCGCCACGGCATAGATCAGTCCGCCGGAGAGAAACGAGACGAGCGGAAGGGGAAGTCGAAGCACGCGCTCTGGCCTGAATTTCAGTTCGTCTGCCGAACCTTATTGCAGGAATGTATTGAAGAAGAGACAAAAAATTCGGTTTCTGCCGACGCCCGCGACCGCGAGGCGCCCGGGCCGGCCGGAATGGCGTCGCCGGGGCTCGGAGTGGCACCCGGCGACGCCCGTCCGTCAGGCCGCGCGCGGTCCCTTCCGGATCGAGACCTGCTCGGCGAGGCGCCCGCTCAACTCCGAAAGATGGTCGAAGCGGCTCTCATAGGTGCCGACCCCGGCCGTCGCCGAGCGCAGCTCGACGATCAGGCCCGGCATTTCCGATTCCGGGATCTCCGCCTCGACGACGTCCCATCCGGGCCAGTCGCGCTTGGCGTCGAAGCCGAGCAGCTGGCCGCGCCTCTGCGTGACCATCATGTTGACGCGCGAGCTCGCCTCGGAGGGGACCGAGACGGACACACGCAGGATCGGCTCGAGCAGGACGGGCGTGCAGGCCTCTAGGGCCTCGCGCATGCCGATCTGCGCCGCGGTGCGGAATGCCTGATCGGAGGAGTCGACGCTGTGATAGGAGCCGTCGACGAGCTTGACGGCGACGTCGACGACCGGGAAGCCGAGGGGGCCGCGCTTCAGAACGTCCTGCACGCCGGCCTCGATCGCCGGAATGTAGTTGCGCGGCACGACGCCGCCGGTGATCGCATCCTCGAACAGGAAGCCTTCGCCGCGCCGCTGCGGCCGCACCTCGAGCACGCAATCGCCGAACTGGCCGTGGCCGCCGGACTGCTTCTTGTGCCGGCCGCGCACCGTAGCCGAGCCGCGGATGGTTTCGCGGTAGGGCACCGAGGGGGGGCGCGTCTCCGCCTTCAGCCCGTAGCGCGCGGCGAGGCGCTCGATGGCGACGCGCAGATGCATCTCGCCTTGGCCGCCAAGGCGGATCTCGCCCGTCTCCTCGTCCTGGGCGATGACCAGGGAGGGGCTCTCCTCGGCGAGCCGGCCGAGCGCGGTGGCGAGCTTGGCCTCGTCCTTGCGTTCGCCCGGCGCGATGGCGAGGGCGATCACCGGATCGGGGACCGCGAGCGGCGCGAGCTGCGGCGGCGGCGTCTTGCCAGTCGCCAGCGTCATCCCCGTCGCCGCGCCATCGAGCTTGCCGAGGCCGACGACCTCGCCGGCCGTCGCCGGCTCGCGCTTGGCGGTCTGCTGGCCGAGCACGCGCAGCAGGCCGGAGACGCGGCCGACCGGGCCCAAGGGGCCGACCAGCTCCGTTCCGTCGGCGATGGAGCCGCGCAGAACGCGGGCGATCGACAGCTTGCCGGCATGGCCGGTCTGCAGCGTCTTCATCACCTGCAGCACCGTCTCGTTGCCATCGGCAAGGCCGAGGCGCGCCGTCGTCGCGGCAATGTCGGGCACCTCGTGCCGGATCGCCTTCAGGAGGCGGCCGACGCCGTGTCCGTGCAGGGCGGAGCCGATCAGGACCGGGCAGACGAGCCCGGCGCGCATGTCGGCGACGAGGTCGGCCAGCACGCGTTCGCGCGACGGCTCGACGTCCTCGAGCAGTTCCTCCATCAGCGCGTCGTCATAGTCGGCGAGCTTCTCGAGCAGCGCGTAGCGTTCGCGCGCCTCGGCGACGCGGACCTCGTCGGTCATGTCGATCAGCTCGCTCGGGGCATATTCGCGATAGACGAAGGCGCGCTCCAGGGCGAGGTCGACGAAGCCGGTGACGACGTCATGCTGGCGGATCGGGATGTGGCGGAGCAGCAGCGGCGTGGTGCTTGCCGTCTGCAGCAGGGCCAGCGTCTCGCGGACGTTCTGGTCGCTCTTGTCGATCTTGTTCAGGAACAGGATGCGCGGGATGCCGCGCTCTTCCAGCCGCTTCAGGATGAGCTGCAGCGCGCTCACCTTCCGCTCGTCCGGCTCGGCGACGACGATCGCGCAATCGACGGCGTCGAGGACGGCTTCGGATTCATGCCCGAACTCGACCGAGCCGGGACAGTCGAGCAGGGTGATGCGCTCGTCCATGAAGCTGGTCTCGGCGACGTTGAGCTCGACGCTCATGGCATGGGCGCGGGCCTCGGGGGCATGGTCGCCGATCGACGTGCCGTCGCTGACGGAACCCGGCTTGGCGATGGCGCCGGTGCGGGCCAGGATCGCCTCCATCAGCGTGGTCTTGCCGCTGCCGAACGGGCCGATCAGGGCAATTGCCTTGGGGCCGGCACTTCTGCCGACGCCACCTCCGTTCCTGTCCGTCATCGCTTCCTCCGTTCATGAAATGTTCTAGGGTCATTCTCATGTCTTGGATGCGTGAACCGGAGCCAGAGATCCGGCCCGCCCGGGGATCGTCTCAGGGAAAGCCGGACGTGGCAAGGAGAGGCGCGGAAAAGAAAAGGCCCGCGCGGGTGACGGCGCGGGCCTTGCAAGCCTGGCGTGCGTCGGTGGCCGGCGTGGCGCCGGCCGACCGGAACGGCCTTAGTTGACGGGGTCGAGCACCAGCGCGGCGCCGCCGGCGGCGACGTTCAGGCCGATCTGGCCGGTGGCGCTGATCGGCTGGAGGGCGATCGAGCCGCGCGTGCCGCCGAAGAGAATGTTGGTGCCGATGCCGGCGCCGACCGTCGCCTCGGCGCCCGCGCCGAGATACAGGCCGCCGAGCGAGCCGCGGTGGTAGCCGGCGGTCGGGGCGAACACGGCCCAGATCAGGCGGCCCTGGCTGGTGTAGCCGAGGTCGACGCCGAGCTTCTTGATGTTGCCGACGTAATCTTCCGCGGCGCCGCCATTCGGCTTGAAGGTGCAGGCGACTTCCTTGGCCGAGGCGATGACGTAGCCGAGGCCGGAATTGACGTCGCAGGTGAGCATGCCGATGCGGATGCCGTTGCGGCCATCCTCGAAGACCGGGGCGGTGAGATCGGCAGCCTTGGCGACGCCGAGGCCGGCGACGGTCATGGCAACCGCGGTCGCGACGGACTTAAGGGAAATAAACTTGGCCATAATGAATAGTTCCTTTCGTGTTACGCCCCAGCACCGTCACCGCCGCCGGGCGTGGCATAGACCGACCCTGCGGCCAAGTCTTTGGCGACCCGGTATCGGCCATGATAACGACTCGACCGGACATTCGATCCATCGAAGCGCTTCTGAAGCCCGTCATCGCAAAGGATGCGAGGCGGCGCAAGGGACAGCAGCGAGCTGTCTTGAGATTCGGTTAACGCCTGGAGCTTGACATGCTGACTGCCTATTCGATTTCCGCCGCGGGTCCGGAGCCGCTCCAGGAGGGGCAGTCGCTCGAGGCGGCGCACTGGCTCGACCTCCATTCGCCCAGCCAGGCCGAGGAGCACGCCGCCGAGGCGTTTCTCGGAGCGCTGGTGCCGACGCGGGAGGAAACGCAGGAAATCGAGTTCTCCAGCCGTTTCTACGTCGAGAATGGCACGGTTTTCATGACGGCGAGCGTGCTGGCGGGACTGGATGCCGGCCATCCCGTGCTGACGCCCTTCACCTTCGCCGTGGGCGCGTCGAAGATCGTCACGCTGCGCTATGACGACATGAAGGCGTTCCGCCAGTTCCTCGCCGTGGCGCCGAAGCCGGACAGCGGCTGCGGCACGCCGGTCGGCATCTTCAACGGGCTGCTGGAGGCGTTCATTGGTCGCACCGCCGACGTGCTGGAGCGCGTCGCGCAATCCGTCGATCGCATCAACAGCGAGATCTTCACGCGCAAGCCCAGTGAAAGGCTGCGCGCCAAGCGCCTGGCGGTTCTGATCGGCGCCATCGGCACCCAGGGCGATCTTGCCTCGAAGGCGCGAGAGAGCCTGTCCTCGCTGGAGCGCCTCGCCCAATACGCCGCCGCGATGCTGCCGGACCAGGCCCTGAAGAACGGCAACAGCGCCCGGCTCAAGCTGGCGCTGCGCGACGTGCGCTCGCTCGAGGACCATGTCAACTTCGTCCTGAACAAGATCACCTTCCTGCTCGACGCGACGCTCGGCCTCGTCGCCAACCAGCAGAACCAGGTGGTCAGCGTGCTGACCGTCGCTTCCACCATCCTGATGCCGCCGACGCTGATCGGCACGATCTACGGCATGAACTTCAAGGACATGCCGGAGCTCGGCTGGGGCTATGGCTATCCGCTGGCGCTGCTGATCATGGTGGTCTCGGCGATCGTGCCCTTCCTCTATTTCAGGCGGCGCGGCTGGCTCTGAGGCCCGATCCCGGCTCAGAGATAGGGCGTCAGCAGGCGGGTGGCGGCGTCGCGCAGGCGCACCAGAATGCGGCGCTTGCGCAGGGCCCCGATGGTAACGGGCGTCGACCGCGCGAGCTTCGAATCGATCAGCGCGTCGATCTTGTCGGCGAAATGCACGTCATAGGCCTCGACGTTGAACTCGAAATTGAGCCGCAGGCTGCGCGCATCCCAGTTGGCGCTGCCGAACAGCGCCCAGGCGCCGTCGACCGTCATCAGCTTGGAGTGGTCGAAGGGCGGATTGGCCCGGCTGACGAGCACGCCGGCGCGGATCAGCGGCGACAGCGAGCCGTTCATCGCCCAGTCCATGTAGCGCTGGTCCGATCGGCCGGGGATGAGGAGCTCAACCGAGACGCCGCGCAGCGCCGCGAGCGCCAGCTGCGAGTTGATCCGCTCGTCGGGCAGGAAATAGGGCGTCACGATGCGGATGCGGCGTTCGGCGCGCGCGATCGCGGCGGCCATGGTCCACATCAGCTTCTCGTTGTCCTCGTCCGGGCCGCTGGCGATGCCGCGCGCCGGGATCGAGCCGATTGCGCCGAGCTCGGGGAACCATGGCGGCCCGTCGAGGATCTCGTCGACCGTGAACGCCCAATCCTCGGCGAAGGTCTCCATCAGATGGGCGACGACCGGGCCCTCGACCCGGAAATGCACGTCCTGCACGGCGTGCAGGGCCGGAATGTCGATGATCCGGAACAGGTTGCCGGCGCTGATGTTCATGCCGCCGGTGAAGCCATAGCGACCATCGGTCACCATGACCTTCTTGTGGTTCCGGAGATTGATGAAGGACATCTTCCAGGGCGCAACCTCGTGCAGGAAGCGCGCGACCGGGACGCCGGCGGCGAGCAGCCGCTCATAGGCCGGGTTCTTGAGATAGCCGCCGCCGATGCCGTCGAGCAGCACGCGCACCGCGATGCCACGCCCATGCGCCGCGATCAGCGCGTCGATGATTGGCGCGCCGCCGCGGTCGTCATGGAAGATGTATCCGGATATGCCGACGCTCCGTTCGGCGGCGTCGATGGCGCGGATCATCTCGGGATAGGCGGCGTCGCCGTCGACGAGCGGCGTGATGGTGTTGCCGGCGAGCAGCGGCCGGCCGGTGATCCGGAGCCCGAATTTCGCCAGCGGTTCCAGATGCTCGTCGGCGCCATGCGCGACGTCCTCGGGCGCCAGCGCGAAACGGGAGGAGGGCGCGTCGACATCGTCGCCCGGGTCCGACAGCTTGATCGCCTTGCGGCGCACGCGGTTGACGCCGAGCATGACGTAGAGCAGCGGCCCGATATAGGGCGACAGCCAGGCCAGGCCGATCCAGGCGATGGTCGATTGCGGATTGAGGCGCGTCAGCAGGGCATGCACCGTGACCGCGCCCGCAAGCGCGATGTGCAGCAGCGAGAAGAGAAGTGCCAGGCTGTTGGTCGTCATTGCCCCGTCCGCGTTTCCCCCTCGTGCATAGACGAAGTCAGACGTGGATCAAAGCTGCGCCGGTTCAGGCGCGGCGCGGGGCGCCGTTGATCTCGATGATGTTGCGGTCGGGATCGAGCAGATAGAGCTGCGGGAAGCCGGCGCGGCCGTTGCGCAGCACGTAGAGGTGGTTGGCGGCGTCGGCCGGGGCGTGCTCGTCGAAGCCGCGCCCGGTCAGCCGCGCCAGCACGCCGTCGAAGTCGTCGGTGCGGAAGGCGAAATGGACATCGCCATTGTCGATGCCGGGGCGGGTGCGGAAGGTGCCCTCGGCGTTCAGCACCAGATGGATCTGCAGCGGCCCGCAGGCGAGCCATGTGCCGGGAATGCTGAAGGCCGGACGCGGCACGCGCTCGAGCCCGAACATCTCCTCGTAGAAGCGGGTCGAGCGATCGAGATCGGTCACGACGATCGAGACATGGTCGAGCGACAGCATGGCATCATCCCAGCAGCAGGAGGGGGCGGCGATATGTGCAGGCGGCGGCCGCCCGGAAGCGGCCGCCGATCATGGCAACGCGGCGCGATCGCGCCGCGTCGAACTCAGCGCAGGTTGCCGCAGAAGCGCTGGATGCGCTTGCAGGCCTCTTCCAGCGCCTCGGTCGAGGTCGCGTAGGAGATGCGGAAATAGGGCGCCAGGCCGAAGGCCGAGCCCTGGACCACGGCGACGCCTTCCTCTTCCAGCAGCGCGGTGACGAAGTCCTCGTCGGTCTTCAGCAGCTTGCCGCCGGCCGTCGTCTTGCCGAGCGTGCCGGCGCAGGACGGGAACACGTAGAACGCGCCTTCCGGGTTCGGGCAGACGATGCCCTTCGCCTGGTTCAGCATCGAGACGACGAGGTCGCGGCGCTTCTTGAAGATCTCGGCATTCTTCGGGATGTAGTCCTGCGTGCCGTTCAGCGCCTCGACCGCCGCCCACTGCGAGATGGAGGAGGGGTTCGAGGTCGACTGCGACTGGATCGTGCCCATGGCCTTGATCAGCTCGACCGGGCCGCCGGCATAGCCGATGCGCCAGCCGGTCATGGCATAGGCCTTGGAGACGCCGTTCACGGTCAGCGTGCGGTCGTAGAGCTTCGGCTCGACCTCGGCGATTGTCGCGAATTCGAAGTCGTCGAAGACGAGGTGCTCGTACATGTCGTCGGTCATGATCCAGACATGGGGGTGCTTGAGCAGCACGTCGGCGAGCGCGCGGAGCTCGGCGCGGGTGTAGCCGGCGCCGGACGGGTTCGACGGCGAGTTCAGCAGCAGCCACTTGGTCTTCGGCGTGATCGCGGCTTCCAGCGCCTCGGGGCCGATCTTGAAGCCCTGCGACTGCGGGCCGACGATCTCGACCGGCGTGCCGCCGCCGAGCGCCACCATCTCCGGATAGGACACCCAGTAGGGGGCCGGGATGATGACTTCGTCGCCGGGGTTCAGCGTCGCCATCAGCGCGTTGTAGAGCACCTGCTTGCCGCCCGTGCCGACCGTGATCTGGTTCGGGGCGTAGGTCAGGTTGTTCTCGCGCTTGAACTTGGCGGCGATGGCGGCCTTCAGCTCGGGAATGCCGTCGACGGCGGTGTACTTGGTCTTGCCCTCGCGGATCGCCTGGATCGCGGCTTCCTTGATGTTTTCCGGCGTGTCGAAGTCGGGCTCGCCGGCGCCGAGGCCGATCACGTCCCGGCCCGCCGCTTTCAGCTCGCGCGCTTTGTTCGTGACCGCGATGGTCGCGGACGGCTTGATGCGGGCGAGGCTATCGGCGAGGAAGGCCATTTGGGGCTCCGAGAGTGGAAAACATAAGGGATTTATGCGGCGCGGAACCTAGTCCGCGAGGCGCATGATGGCAAGCGTCCCGATCGATCGGCGACCCGTTCCCGGCGGCAATGGCAGGCGCGGCGAATTGATTTGAAGCCTTTTCGGCGCCTGCTTACGTATCTTGCGCGCAGGCCGCCTACCGGATTGGAGTCGAACATGCTCATTCGCCGCACACGGGGCTGGGAAATTCCCGAAAGCCGCGCCACCCCCGAATCCATCTTTCTCAATCGTCGCGAGATTCTCGCCGCCGGCGGCTTCGGCCTCGCCGCCGCCGCCCTGCCTGGGCTCGCGCGCGCTGCCGGCGACGCCGATCCAAGCGCCGGGCTCTATCCGGCCAGGCGCAATCCCCGCTACACGATCGAGCGCGACGTCACGCCGGAAAAGATCAACGCGCACTACAACAACTTCTACGAATACAGCACCGACAAGGATCTCGCCGACGCGGCCCAGGCGCTGAAGATCCGGCCGTGGACGATCCAGTTCGGCGGCCTGGTCGAGAAGGAGAAGTCCGTCGACATCGACGACCTCCTGAAGGGGATGAAGCTCGAGGAGCGCGTCTATCGCCATCGCTGCGTGGAGGCCTGGTCGATGACCGTGCCCTGGACCGGCTTTCCGCTCGCCGATCTCGTCGCCTATGCGAAGCCGCTCTCCGGCGCGAAATACATCCGCATGGAGACGTTCCTGGATCCGGCGATGGCGCCCGGCCAGAACCAGCCCTTCTATCCGTGGCCCTATGTCGAGGGCCTCTCCATGGCGGAAGCGAACAACGAGCTCGCCTTCATGGTGACCGGCGTCTACGGCAAGCCGCTGTTGAAGCAGATGGGCGCGCCGATCCGCCTGCACACGCCGTGGAAATACGGCTTCAAGTCGGTCAAATCGATCGTCAAGGTGAGCTTCGTCGAGGAGCGCCCGGTCAATTTCTGGCAGCAGCTGCAATCGTCGGAATACGGCTTCTGGGCGAACGTGAACCCCGACGTGCCGCATCCGCGCTGGAGCCAGGCGTCGGAGACCGTGATCGGCAGCAACGAGCGCATTCCGACTCGGATCTACAATGGCTATGGCGAGTTCGTGGCTGGGCTCTACAAGGGCATGGAGAGCGAGCCGCTCTTCATGTAGGCATGACTGCCTATTGAGCAGGTCGGCGGCCGGCCGTCGGTAAAATGCTTTACAAAAGAAAAGGCCGGGCACTCTTGCGAGGCCCGGCTAAGTCTTTGTTGCTGCGGCAGGGAAATGCGCAGCAAACACCTTCCAGAGGGGAACAGCTGAGGTCGAACCCGTCGCAGGGAGGAGGGAGCGAGAGGCCCAACGCATCAACTGATTACCTATATGGATTGGTCAGGCTGCCTAATCAACCGGCAGAGGTGCATTTCTGCTATGCAATTTTGTAATGACGCAATTTTGATATCGTGTGATTCAAAATCGCCTGCAAATTCGGGTGAATTTGCAGGCGATTCGGAATGAAATTCCGCGCTATTGGGTAAATCAGGAATGGAGGCCGATCGGGAGCGGACGGGCCGCCGCCTCGGATCGCGCCTTGTCACAATCCTGTGCCTTTCGTTGCGGCAGGCCCCGGTCAGAATTGCCAGTTCTGCGCCTTGGCGAGCATGAAATCGCGGAACGCGGTCACGCGGGCCGAATTCTTGAGCTCGGACGGATAGCAGAAATAGGTCGGGAAGCTCGGCACCTGGGCTTCCGGCATCAGCTTCACCAGCGTCGAGCCTTCTTCCAGCATGTAGTCCGGCAGGATGGCGATGCCGGTGCCGCGCTCGACCGCCGCCTTGATGGCGTAGATGTTGTTGATGCGGACGATCGGCTCGCGCGGATTGTCGGTCGAGCGGCCGGCGATCTCGAGCCAGTTGACGTCGCGGATGTTCGGGGGCACGGGCACGCCGAAGGTGACGATGCGGTGGTTGTCGAGGTCGTCCAGCGTCTCGGGCTTGCCAAAGCGCTCGACATAGGAGGGCGCCGCGTAGACGTGATAGTGCGCGGTGAACAGGCGGCGCTGGATCAGGTCCGGCTGCACCGGCTGGCGCAGGCGGATCGCCACGTCGGCCTGGCGCATGGTCAGGTCGAGTTCCTGGTCGTCGAGGATCAGATGCAGGTTCAGATCCGGATGCAGGTCGACGAACTCGTTGATGCGCTGGGTCAGCCAGGTCGAGCCGAGCGCCACCGTCGTCGTGATCCGCAGCGTGCCGGTCGGCTTCTCGCGCGAATCCGTCAGGCGGATGCGCACGCCCTCGAGCTTCTGCATCACGTCCTGCGACGTGCGGTAGAGCAGTTCGCCCTGTTCGGAGAGGATCAGGCCGCGCGCATGGCGGTGGAAGAGGGGAACGCCGAGGTCATGTTCCAGCGCGCCGACCTGGCGGCTGACGGCCGACTGGCTCATCCCCAGCGCCTCGCCGGCATGGGTGAAGGAGCCCGCCTGCGCGGCGGCATGAAAGATTCTCAGCTTGTCCCAGTCCATCGTCGGACGGCCCCTTCCGCACCACCAGCCTGAGGATTATTCGGCGGCGGCCGCGGTCTCGGCCACAGCAACCGGGTTGATCGCCAGCCAGCGCTCGGCCTCGAGCGCTGCCATGCAGCCCTGGCCGGCCGCGGTCACGGCCTGCCGGAAGGTCTCGTCGGTGACGTCGCCGGCGGCGAAGACGCCCGGCACGCTCGTCGCCGTCGAATCCGGCGCCGTCCAGATATAGCCCGAGGGCTTCAGGTCGAGCTGGCCCTTGACGATCTCGACGGCCGGCGCGTGGCCGATCGCCACGAACACGCCATGCGTCTCGCGCTCGCTGACCTCGCCGGTGACGACGTTGCGCAGCCGCACGCCGGTCACGGAAGGTGGGAAGCCGGTCTTGCCGAGCACCTCGTCGACGACCGTGTCCCAGACCACCTCGACATTGTCCATGTTCATCAGGCGGTTCTGCAGGATGCGCTCGGCGCGGAAATGGTCGCGGCGATGGACGAGCGTCACCTTCTTGGCGATATGCGCCAGATAGAGCGCTTCCTCGACCGCCGTGTTGCCGCCGCCGACCACCACGACGTCCTTGTCGCGATAGAAGAAGCCGTCGCAGGTGGCGCAGGCGGAGACGCCAAAGCCCTTGAATTTCTGTTCGCTGTCGATGCCGAGCCACTTCGCCTGCGCGCCGGTGGCGATCACCAGCGCGTCGGTCGCGTAGACCTCGCCGGAATCGCCCTTCAGGATGAAGGGGCGCTGCGACAGGTCGGCCTCGACGATGTGGTCGGAGACCATCTTGGTGCCGACATGCTCGGCTTGGGCGCGCATCTGCTCCATCAGCCAGGGGCCCTGAATGACGTCGGCGAAGCCCGGATAGTTCTCGACATCGGTGGTGATGGTGAGCTGGCCGCCCGGCTGGACGCCGGCGATCAGCATCGGCTCGAGCATGGCGCGCGCGGCATAGATGGCGGCGGTGTAGCCGGCGGGGCCGGATCCGACGATGATGAGCTTGGCGTGCTGCATGGTGGCACCAGACATAAGGTCGAGGCGCATGCTTTTGAAGGGCTGCGACTCTGGAGGGATGAGCGGAGCGCATGCAATCATCGGAGCTATGCGGTCCTGTGCGTTCTCGCCAACAATTGTTTCCGAATCATGGCATATCGGCCAGACTCCTATATCCGATTGCCGACCGGCGTCCCCGGCTTTCTTTCGTGTTAGAGGATCTGATCCGGTTCCCAACCGGCGCTGCCCTGGTTCACATTGAAGTTCAGACCCAACCGCGAGGCCCGAGTGAAAGCCCGTCTAGACGCGATCGACTGGAAGATCCTGAAGGAACTGCAGGCCGACGGTCGCATCACCAATGTGGAGCTGGCGCGTCGGGCCGGCATCTCGGCACCGCCCTGCCTGCGGCGCATGCGTGCGCTGGAGGAGGCCGGCATCATCCAGGGCTACCGCGCCCTCGTCGACGAGGGGGCGCTCGGCTACGACGTGACCGCCTTCGCGATGATCGGCCTTTCGAGCCAGGCCGAGGCCGACCTCGCCGCCTTCGGCGCCCGGGTCCGCAACTGGTCGATCGTGCGCGAATGCTACATGCTGTCGGGCGAGGCGGATTTCATCCTGAAATGCGTCGCCCCGACGCTGAAGGCGTTCCAGGCCTTCGTCGAGGAGCTGACCGCCGCCGCCAACGTCGCCAGCGTCCGCACCACGCTCACCATCCGCCGCGTCAAGGACGAACCGCTGGTCCCGATCGAGTAGGGGCACTGAAGGCCCCTGGCGCGACATCGCCTGCAGAAATCCTTCGACAGATTGGCAGAAGCCGCTTGCGCTGGCCCGCCTGCTATCGGCGTTAAAAGCAAAAGAGCACCGGTGCTTGCGCGCCGGTGCTCGGAGATTGTCGAATGGCGCGGCTCCGCCGCGGCCTCGAGCTCAGCGGAAGGCGACCTCGAGCACTTCGTAGGAGCGCTCGCCGCCGGGGGCGGTGACGGCGACGGTGTCGCCGGGGCCCTTGCCGATCAGGGCGCGCGCGATCGGCGACGAGATCGAGATGCGACCGGAGCGCACATCCGCCTCGAGATCGCCGACGATCTGGTAGATCCGCTCTTCCTCGGTGTCCTCGTCGACCAGCTTCACCGTGGCGCCGAACTTGATCGTGTCGCCGGAAAGCTTGGTGACGTCGATGATCTCGGCGCGCGACAGCTTGTCCTCGAGTTCCGCGATGCGGCCCTCATTGTGGCTCTGCGCTTCCTTGGCCGAATGATATTCGGCGTTCTCCGAGAGATCGCCATGCGCGCGCGCTTCCGAGATCGCCGCGATGATGCGCGGGCGCTCTTCCGAGGTCAGACGCTTCAGCTCCACTTCGAGAGCGGCATGACCGGCCACGGTCATCGGAACCTTTTCCATGGTCTTTCTGGCCTTTTCTTCCTTCTTGACCCCGATCCGAAACCGGCGGGGCACAATAATTCAGGCGCCGGCGCCCGAAAGCACCAGCTCCTGATTTCCAGTTCCGGTGGGGCGCCGGCCGTCATATCGGCCGTCGGCCCCGTCCGCATGCCTTATCCGGCAAAATGAGCCTTCAAGTGTCGTCCACGAATGCGGCGAGCGCAAGAGGGACGCTTGCGGGCCTGAAAATCGGCCCGCAAGGGATCACAAACGAGATCAGGCCGGCTCAAAATAGGCCTGCAGCGGCCGCACTTCCAGTGTGCCGGTCTTGTAGGCCTCGATGCCGAGCGAGGCGGCCACGGCGCCGGCGAGCGTCGTGTAGTAGGGCACCTTCTGGAGAAGCGCGGCGCGGCGCATCGAACGGCTGTCGCCGAGCGCGCGGGCGCCCTCGGTCGTGTTGAACACGAGCTGCACTTCGCCGTTCTTGATCGCGTCGACGATGTGCGGCCGGCCTTCCGCGACCTTGTTGATCTTGGCGCAGGCGATGCCCTGTTCCGCCAGGAAGCGCTGGGTGCCGGTGGTGGCGATGATCTTGAATCCGAGCGCCTCGAGGCGGCGCATCGATTCGACGATCCCCGCCTTGTCGGCGTCGCGCATCGAGACGAACACGGTGCCACCGGTCGGCAGTGCGCTGCCGGCGCCGAGCTGCGCCTTGGCGAAGGCGATCGCATAGTCGAAGTCGAGGCCCATGACCTCGCCGGTCGAGCGCATCTCCGGGCCGAGCAGCGTGTCGACGCCGGGGAAGCGGGCGAACGGGAACACGGCTTCCTTGACGGCGATGTGATCGCGGCGCGCCGCGGTAAGATCGAAGCCCTCGAGCTTCTCGCCGGCCATGACGCGGGCAGCGATCTTGGCGATTGGCTTGCCGATCGTCTTGGCGACGAAGGGCACCGTGCGCGAGGCGCGCGGGTTCACTTCGAGCACGTAGATGTCGCCGTCCTTGATCGCGTACTGCACGTTCATCAGGCCGCCGACTTCGAGCGCCAGCGCCAGCTTGCGCGTGTGCTCCTCGAGCGTCGCGATAGTCTCGGCCGAGAGCGAATGCGGCGGCAGCGAGCAGGCGCTGTCGCCCGAATGGATGCCCGCCTCCTCGATGTGCTCCATGATGCCCGCGATGAACACGGTCTTGCCGTCCGACAGCGCGTCGACGTCGACCTCGGTCGCGTCCGAGAGATAGCGGTCGAACAGCAGCGGGTTCTTGCCGAGCAGCGTGTTGATCTGGCCTGTCTTGTCGTTCGGGTAGCGCGCCTTGACCTCGGACGGCACCAGCTCCGGCAGCGTGCCGAGCAGGTAGTCGGACAGCGTGTCGTCGTCGCGGATGATCTGCATGGCGCGGCCGCCGAGCACGTAGGACGGGCGCACCACGAGCGGGTAGCCGAGATCGGCCACGACCAGACGCGCCTGCTCGACCGAATAGGCGATGCCGTTCTTGGGCTGGCGGATGCCGATCTTGTTCAGGAGCTTGGAGAAGCGGTCGCGGTCCTCTGCGAGGTCGATCGCGTCGGGCGAGGTGCCGAGGATCGGCACGCCGGCCTCCTCGAGCGCCGCGGCGAGCTTCAGCGGCGTCTGGCCGCCGAACTGGACGATGACGCCGTGCAGCGTGCCGTTCGACTGCTCGACGCGGATGATCTCCAGCACGTCCTCGGCGGTCAGCGGCTCGAAATAGAGCCGGTCCGAGGTGTCGTAGTCGGTCGACACCGTCTCCGGGTTGCAGTTGATCATGATCGCTTCATAGCCGGCATCCTTCAGCGCGAAGGCGGCATGGCAGCAGCAATAGTCGAACTCGATGCCCTGGCCGATGCGGTTCGGTCCGCCGCCGAGGATGATCACCTTCTTGGCGTCGGAAGGCTCGGCCTCGCTGACCGGCGCGCCGCTGAACGGCGCCTCGTAGGTCGAGTACATGTAGGGCGTCGGCGAGGCGAACTCGGCCGCGCAGGTATCGATGCGCTTGTAGACCGGGTGCACGCCGAGCTCGAGGCGCAGCGCCTTCACCTCGGTGTCGCTCTTGCCGGCGAGGTTGGCGAGCCGCTGGTCGGAGAAGCCCATCGCCTTCAGGCGGCGCAGGGCGCCGGCCGTCTTCGGCAGGCCATGCGTCCGGATCTTCAGCTCGGTGTCGATGATGCCCTTGATTTCCTTGAGGAACCACGGGTCGATCTTGCAGGTCTCATGCACCTGCTCGACGGAGATGCCGAGGCGCAGCGCCTGGGCGGCCTTGAGCAGGCGGTCCGGCGTGGGCGTGCCGATCGCGGCGCGGATGGCGTTCGCGTCGTCGCCCTGACCGAGGCCGGGGATCTCGATCTCGTCGAGGCCGGACAGGCCGGTCTCCAGGCCGCGCAGCGCCTTCTGCAGCGATTCCTGGAAGGTGCGGCCGATCGCCATGACCTCGCCGACCGACTTCATCGCGGTGGTCAGCACCGGCGAGGCGCCCGGGAACTTCTCGAAGGCGAAGCGCGGGATCTTGGTGACGACATAGTCGATCGTCGGCTCGAACGAAGCCGGGGTGGCGCCGCCGGTGATGTCGTTCTCGAGCTCGTCGAGCGTGTAGCCGACGGCGAGCTTGGCCGCGACCTTGGCGATCGGGAAGCCGGTCGCCTTCGATGCCAGGGCGGATGAGCGCGACACGCGCGGGTTCATCTCGATGACGATCAGCCGGCCGTCGGCCGGGTTGACGGCGAACTGCACGTTCGAGCCGCCCGTCTCGACGCCGATCTCGCGCAGCACCGCCAGCGAGGCGTCGCGCATGATCTGGTATTCCTTGTCGGTCAGCGTCAGCGCCGGCGCGACGGTAATCGAATCGCCCGTGTGGACGCCCATCGGATCGATGTTCTCGATCGAGCAGATGATGATGCAGTTGTCCTTCTTGTCGCGGACAACCTCCATCTCATACTCCTTCCAGCCGAGCACCGATTCCTCGATCAGCACTTCATCGGTCGGAGAGGCGTCGACACCGCTTTCGACGATCTCGATGAATTCCTCGCGGGTGTAGGCGATGCCGCCGCCGGTGCCGCCCAGCGTGAAGGACGGGCGGATGATGACGGGCAGGCCGATCTCTTCCAGCGCGGGCAGGGCCTCGGCGAGCGAATGGGCGAGCCGCGAACGTGGCGTCTCCAGCCCGATCTTCGTCATCGCGTCGCGGAACAGCTCGCGGTCCTCGGCCTTGTCGATCGCTTCCGCCGTGGCGCCGATCATCTCGACGTTGAACTTGTCGAGCACGCCCATCTTCTTCAGCGACAGCGCGCAGTTCAGCGCCGTCTGGCCGCCCATCGTCGGGAGCAGCGCGTCGGGGCGCTCCTTCTCGATGATCTTGGCGACGATCTCCGGCGTGATCGGCTCGATGTAGGTCGCGTGGGCCAGATCCGGATCGGTCATGATCGTCGCCGGATTGGAGTTCACGAGGATGATTCGATACCCTTCGTCCTTCAGGGCCTTGCAGGCCTGGGTGCCGGAATAGTCGAACTCGCAGGCCTGGCCGATGATGATGGGGCCGGCGCCGATGATGAGGATCGATTGGATATCTGTACGTTTCGGCAATTTCGTCTCGCGCGTAGCAAAAAGCCCGGCGCGGCAGTCCGCGCGGGCCGTCAAGCAGGGGGCGTGTAAGGCTCGTTGTAAGGCTAGAGCGGGCTTATAGGGGAAAAGGCCGGACGGGGGAACCCCTGCCGGTCACCGAGGGTTCTACAGTCACTGGCGGGCGGACCGCGCCGGGACTAGTTTCACAGCAATGCGCCGGGCGTCAGCAAGCCGGGCGGTCATGGAGTAGGTTGGATGCGGCTCGGTGATCAGCGCGAAAGCAACAATGTCGAGGATCGACGCGGCAGTTCCGGAGGCCTCGATGGCGGCTTCCGGCCGGCCGGCATGGGCGGGCGCGGCATTCCGCTCAAGGGCGGCTCCCTCGTCACCGTCGCCGTCATCGTCGGCATCGGCTGGCTGGTGTTCGGCATCAACCCGCTACAGATGCTCTCGATGGTGACGGGCGGTGGCGGCGGCTACGATACCAGCTACCAGCAATCCGCGCCGCAGCAGAGGGGCGGCGGCATCGACGACGAGGGCAAGGCCTTCGTCGCCAAGGTGCTCGGCAGCACCGAGGACGTCTGGGACGACATCTTCAAGTCGGCGGGCGAGACCTACCAGCCGACGCCGCTGGTGCTGTTCACCGGCATGACGCGCTCGGCCTGCGGCAGCGCCAGCTCCGCCTCCGGCCCGTTCTATTGCCCGCTCGACAAGAAGGTCTATATCGACCTCGCCTTCTATGACGAGCTGAAGCGCCGCTTCGGCGCGCCGGGCGACATGGCCCAGGCCTATGTGATCGCGCACGAGGTCGGCCATCACATCCAGGACCTGACCGGCGTCCTGCCGAAGTTCAACGAGATGCGGCGCTCGATGAGCCGCGAGGAGGCCAACGCGATGTCGGTGCGCGTCGAGCTGCAGGCCGACTGCTATGCCGGCGTCTGGGCCAACCGCACCGACCAGAAGGGCATGCTCGAGGCCGGCGACATCGAGGAGGCGCTGAACGCCGCGACGCAGATCGGCGACGACGCCATCCAGAAGCGGACCCAGGGCGTAGTCGTGCCCGAGAGCTTCACGCACGGCACCTCGGCGCAGCGCCGGACCTGGTTCGATCGCGGCTACAAGACCGGCGACCTGAACCAGTGCAATACCTTCCAGGGTGCGATCTGACCCGATGTCGGACGCGGCGATCCGCGAGCTGTGTGAACGTCTCCTTGCCGACGGCCCCTCGGTGCTGTCGGCGGGGGATCGCCGGCTGCTGGAGAAGGTCGCGACCCGCACGCATGTCGCGCGCGACATCAATGTCGAGTTCGATCGGCAGCTCTCCTTCGGCGAGCGCCTGGCCGACCGGGTCGCCGCGATCGGCGGGTCCTGGGCCTTCATCATCGCCTTCGCGATCGTGATCCTCGGCTGGACCGGGCTGAACACCTTCGTCCTGACCCGCTGGGGCGGCGCTGGCTTCGATCCCTATCCCTATGTCTTCCTCAACCTCGTTCTCTCGATGGTCGCCGCCCTGCAGGCGCCCGTCATCATGATGTCGCAGAACCGCCAGGCCGATAAGGACCGGCTGGCGGCGCAGCATGACTATGAGGTCAACCTGAAGGCCGAGATCGAGATCACGGCGCTGCACGACAAGGTCGAGCTGATGCGCAATGGCGAACTGCGCATCATCCTCGAGCGGATCGAGATCCTGCTGGCCGACCACATGGCGCGCGACGAGGCCGAGCGGCAGGGCGAGCTGAAGGGGTAGGGGCCCGCGCCTGTCCGGGTTTGTTCCTGCCTGACAATTCGTCCGTGCGACGCACCGCCCGCAAGATGCTGAGGAGGTCCGAAGGGCCGTCCAATCACGCAGGGCGGCCACGCAGTCTATGGTGCGCTGGCAGGAGCGCGTCGCCCCGGCGGAGGCCGGGGCCCATAAACACGGGCCAAGAAGTCAGGGCTCCAGCCTTCTGGCCACAGATCGGCGCGTATGGATCCCGGCTTCCGCCGGGATGACGGCGGAGACGGTCGACGCTGCGCAACGCCCCCAGGCAGGCATGAGGGGGCGAATTGCTCGGTTGAGGCGGCGGCCTCAGCCGCCGTTCGCCAGGATCCAGTTCAGCGTTTCGCGCCAGTCGGTCATGCGGATCGGCGTGCCGTGATTGCCGTTCTGGAACAGCACGAACTGGATCGGGTAGCCGGGCGACTTCTTGCGGACGGAATCGAAGAAGGCCTGCTGCGTCTTCCAGTCGATGATCGGGTCTCGGCTGCCATGGCCGATGAAGATCGGGATCTGTCGGCCGCCCTTCTTCAGCGCCGCCGTCTTCAGGAAGCCGGGATCGTTCAGCGAGCCGAGCAGGATCAGGCCGGAGATCATCGAGGCCGCCTCGTGGTCGCGCGCCAGCGACCAGCAGAGCTTGCCGCCATAGGAGCCGCAGGCGACGACGATCGGCGCGCCGGGCGAGCGCGCGGCATAGTCCTGCATCAACGCCTTGATCTCGGCCGTGCCGGTCGCCTCGAAATCCGAGAAGTCGGGCGACAGATAGGCGCCGCCGGCGGCGACGGTCAGGTTCTTCACGCGGTTGAAATTGCCGCCGAAGGTCCAGTCGTCGGCGCCCTGGAAGCGGGTGCCGTTCTGGCCGTGCAGATAGATGACGATCAGGCTGGCGCGGCCCTTGGTGGCTCCGGCGCCGACATATTTGAGCGTCCGTCCGCCCGCCTTGTAGGTCAGGTGGTCCTCGCTCCGCTTCGTCTTCAGCGAGACATATTTGCGCTGCGCCTTGCGCTCCGGCACCTCGTCGCGGCCGTTGATGTCGCGCATCTCGTCATAGTCGACGACGCGGAAGGCGCCATCGGCCTTTGTCTCCAGGATGGTGCCGTAGCGGAACAAATCGTCCTTGTAGGGAGCGAGCTGCGGTCCGGCGGCGTTGGCCGGCCCGGCGACCAGCAGCGCCGGCAGCAGGAGCGCCGCGGCGAGGGCGCCGAGGATCCGGCCGCGCGCGGGCCCCTTGCTGTTCTCGTCACGGCTCGCAGCTCGTCCCGTCATGCGCCTTGCGTCTCCCGTCCTGATGCGGCGGCAGGATGGCATCTTCGCGCCGTGCCGCCAATCCGCGCCGGACCGCATTCAGGGAACGTTCAGGCGGCCGGATCGATTGAAGGGAGGAAAATGGGGCAGGCCGGGTCCGCCCAGTGCCTTGATTGAGCCTCGCCCATGCCGCTTTCGGCGTGGATATGCGGGGTAGGCGAAGCGCGCTTCGCATGATTCGGTTCGGCCGGCCACGAGGGGCCGGAAACGACGGGAAGGACGAAATGAAGTATCTGGGACTGATCGGAGCGGCTCTTGCCGGCGGCGTGGTGGTCGCCGGCGCGGCCGCCGTGACCGGCGTCGTCGAGATGCCCTATACGCTCGAGCTGCGCCCGAAGGCGCCGGCCGTCGTCGACGAGGGCGTCGCGCCGCCCGCCGATTCCACCGACATGGACGAATACGACCAGGCTGCCGAGCAGGGCGGGAGCGACGCCGGCGAGGCCGTGGCGCCCGAGCCCGTCGCGGAGGCGCTGCCGCCGCTGCCGCGCTCGCGCCCCGTCTACACGGCGCAGTCCACGTCGAAGCCCCGGCCGCAGCCGGTCTCGAACCGCCCGCGCGCCAGCCGGCCTTCCGGCAATGTCGACTATTTCTTCGACGAGCTTGCGCCCTATGGCCGCTGGGTCGAGAACGACGATTACGGCTATGTCTTCGTGCCGAAGCGCCGCGGCGCCGGCTGGCGGCCGTTCCAGGAGGGGCGCTGGACCTGGACCGACGATTACGGCTGGTACTGGGAGTCGAGCGAGCCGTTCGGCTGGGCGACCTATCACTATGGCCGCTGGGACTATGATCCCGACTATGGCTGGTACTGGGTTCCCGGCGACACCTGGTCGCCGGCCTGGGCGACGTTCCGCGTCGGCGGTGGCCGCGTCGGCTGGGCGCCGATCGCGCCGGACCGCTCCGGCTACCAGTATGGCGCGCCGCGCCGCTACGACCCGCCGGTTTCCGAGAGCTGGGTGTTCGTCGACGAGCGTTATTTCGATGATGACGACATCGGTCGCCGTGCCGCGCCGGTGCGCGATGTCGGCCGCTATCTCGGCGAGGCGCGCGACGTGCGCCGGCCGCGCTACGAGGATGGCCGCTTCTACAACGAGCCGATCCGCCGTCGCGACCGCCCCGGCCGCGAGATCGTCTATGTCGACGACCAGAGCGACATCTTCGACGATGATCGCGGCGGCCGCATCGGCGTGTTCCGCCCGCGCATCGAGGACCAGCGCTTCGACCGCCGGCCGGACCGCTTCGACCGTGACGTGCCGCGCGGCGACCGCACGATGATCGACCAGTATGTCGAGCCCGATCCCAATGCGGCGATCGCCGGCGTTGTCTCGGCGGCGCTGCTCTCCGTGCTCGATCCCGGCGAGCGGCGGGATCTGCGCCGTGATCGCGACCGCGAGCAGCCGCAGCAGCGCGAGCGAATGCAGGCGGAGATCGACAAGCTGAAGGCCGAGAAGGCCGCGCTGGTCGAGGAACGGCGCAAGCAGGCCGAGGCCCGCGCCGCCGAGATCGACGCCGCCAACAAGAAGGCGGCGGCCGAGCGCCAGGCCGAGCAGGAGCGCATCCGCCAGGAGCGCGCCGCCAGGGCCGACGAGGTGCTGAAGAAGGTCGAGGCCAATCCGCAGCCGGCCGAGCCGCAGCAGCCGGCGCCGGGCAATCCGGCGCCGGCGGAAGCCGTGCCGCCGGCCGACCAGCAGCCCGCGCCCGACCAGGGTGGCGAGCGTCCCGCGCGTCCGCAGCGTCCCGATGCCTCCGGCCAGCAGCCGGACGGCCAGCAGGGCGAGCGGCCGCGTCGTGAGCGGCCGGCCAAGCCTGCCGCCGAAACGCCTGCTGCCGAGACGCCTGCCGGTGAAGCGCCGGCTGTCGAGACACCGGCCGTGCCGCGGCCCGAGCCGGAGTCCAAGCCTGAGCCGAAGCCCGCCGAGCCGGCTCCGGAGGCGAAGCCTGCCGAGCCGAAGCCGGAACAGCCCGCCAAGCCCGAGAAGCCGCGCCGCGAGCGTCCGGCCCAGCCGGCCGAGGAGGCACCGGCCGCCGAGCAGCCGGCGCCGGAGGCCAAGCCCGCGCCGGAAGCCAAGCCGGAGCCCGAGGCCAAGCCTCAGCCCGAGGCCACGGAGCCCGAGGCCAAGCCGGAGCGGCCGCGTCGGGAGCGTCCAGCCCGTCCCGCCGAGGAAGCGCCGGCCCCGCGTCAGGAGCAGCCGCAGGCCGAGCCGCGGCCCGAGGCCCGTCCCGATCAGCCGGCGGAGCCCGAGCCGCCGCGTCGTCGCCGTCCGCAGGCCGAACAGCCTGCCGAGCCGGCCCCGGCCGAGGAAGCGCAGCCGCGCCGCCAGCGGCCCGAGCGCCAGCGCGACAATGCGCAGGAGATGCAGCAGGAACAGCCGCAGCAGCAGGAGGAGCGCCCGCGCCAGCGGCGCGAGCGGGCGCCCCAGGCCGAGGAGCAGCAGCCGCGCGAGGAAGCGCAGCCGCAGCGCCGGCAGCGCCAGGAACAGCGTGGGGAGCAGCCGCAGGAAATGCAGCGCGGCGAGCCGGAGCAGCCGGAGCAGGGCCGCCCCGAGCGGCGCCAGCGCCAGGAGCGTGGTGGTCCGGATTGCCCGGACGGCGCCCAGCAGCCGGACGGAAGCTGCGCCCAGTAAGGGGCGAAATGACAGAAAAGCCGGCCGCGATCTCGCGGCCGGCTTTTTTCATGGAGGCGTCTTTGGGGCGGCTCACTCCTTCCGCTCCGCCATCATCCTGAGGTGCTTCGCGCGAGCGAAGCCTCGAAGGAGGATCCAGCGGAGTGGCGGGCTGAAAAGAAGGTTCGGACGCCCCGCGGAGGCCGCCCGATCAGGGTATTACCTGGACCCTCCTTCGAGGCCCGGCTGTGCCTGGCACCTCAGTGTCTGGCCCGTAATTGGACAAGGCCCGCCACGCCGCCTTCCCTTCACCTCTCCCTCAGGGAGAGGTGAAAGTAGAGTGTCCCCCGCATTTCGGGCCAGACACTCAGGATGATGGTCGCGTATGGGGAGGCCGGCGACCCGTTCCGCCGGCATCGATGCCTCAGTTGGCGTCGAAGATCCGGTCGCCCTGCTCGTCGATGATCTGCTTGCCCTTGACGATGGCGAAGTCGGCGGCGGCGTCGCGGCTCGTGTGCGAATCGACGCGCACGAAGCGGTAGGACTTCTCCACGCCGTCGATCGTCTTCTCGATGAAGCCGGCGGTCTTGTACTGGCCGCCCTCGGAGAAGGGCGCGGGGCGGATGTTGTAGCCCTTGTACTCGGTCGCCTCGCTCTTGGCCTCGGCGGCGCTGGAGCCGCCGCCACCGCCAAACAGCTTCTTCAGGAACGACATGGCTTGACCTTCTTGCTGATGTCCTTGACCGAGGCTTAGCGCGATCCCTCGCCGAGGTCGAGGTCGGCGAGCCGCAGCGCGAAGGCGGTGGGCGCGAAGGCCGGCACGACGAGATCGTCGGCGCTCCAGGGCGTGATCGATTGATAGCGTCCGTCGGCGGGATCGCGATGGACGTGGATGACGTTGGCGACCGCGTCGATCACCCAGAGCTCGCGAATGCCGAAATGGGCGTAGACGAGGGCTTTCGGGCCGAGATCGAAGCCGAGCGACGAGTCCGATAGTTCGACCGCCAGCAGGGCGTTGCCGCCGTCGAGCCGCTGGATCCCGACGGCGCGGTCGAAGATCACGACATCGGGCTCGAGATAGGTGTCGATCGCGAGACGGAACGTTGTCTCGGGAATGAGTTCGATCGAGTCGGGTGCCACGCGATACCACTGCCGGAGCAGTCGCGCCTTCAGCACCTCGTGCCGGCTGCCCTTGGGATTCATCGGAATGAGCTCCCCCCCGATCAGCTCGACCCGTTCTTCCGCGCGGAGCAGGCCGACCTCGCTCATGCGCTCGACCTCCTTCACCGTGAAGCCACGGCGGGGGAGATCGGCGTTTTCGAGGATCGCGCGCACGTTCATGTCGGCATCCTAAGATAAAAGGGCCGCTCTCGCGAGCGGCCCCTTTGGATGAGCGGAAGTCCGGTCTCGGACGATCAGTTGTCGAGGAACGAGCGCAGCTTGCGCGAGCGGCTCGGGTGCTTGAGCTTGCGGAGCGCCTTCGCCTCGATCTGGCGGATGCGCTCGCGCGTCACCGAGAACTGCTGGCCGACTTCTTCCAGCGTGTGGTCGGTGTTCATGCCGATGCCGAAGCGCATGCGCAGCACTCTTTCCTCGCGCGGGGTCAACGACGCGAGAACGCGCGTCGTTGTTTCGCGAAGATTGCTCTGGATCGCGGCGTCGATCGGCAGGATCGCCATCTTGTCCTCGATGAAATCGCCGAGATGCGAATCCTCCTCGTCGCCGATCGGCGTCTCGAGCGAGATCGGCTCCTTGGCAATCTTCAGGACCTTGCGCACCTTTTCCAGCGGCATGGCCAGCTTCTCGGCCAGCTCTTCCGGGGTCGGCTCGCGGCCGATCTCGTGTAGCATCTGGCGCGAGGTGCGGACGATCTTGTTGATCGTCTCGATCATGTGCACCGGGATGCGGATCGTGCGGGCCTGGTCGGCGATCGAACGGGTGATCGCCTGGCGGATCCACCAGGTGGCGTAGGTCGAGAACTTGTAGCCGCGGCGGTATTCGAACTTATCGACCGCCTTCATCAGGCCGATATTGCCTTCCTGGATCAGGTCGAGGAACTGCAGGCCGCGGTTCGTATACTTCTTGGCGATCGAGATGACGAGGCGGAGGTTCGCCTCGACCATTTCCTTCTTGGCCTGGCGGGCTTCCTTCTCGCCCTTCTGCACCATGTGCACGATGCGGCGATATTCGGTGATCTCCAGGCCCGTCTCGGTGGCGAGGCTCTGGATTTCGCCGCGCAGCTCGCGGATCCGGTCCTTGCCGTTGGTGACGAAGTCCTTCCAGCCGCGACCGCCGAGATTGGCGACGCGACGCAGCCAGTTCGGATCGAGCTCGGAGCCCTGGTACTCGCGCAGGAACTCTTCGCGGCTGACGCGATAGCTCTCGGCCAGGCGCAGCAGCTTGCCCTCGGAGCTGACGAGGCTCTTGTTGATGGCGTAGAGCTGCTCGACCAGCGAATCGATGCGGTTCTGGTTCAGCGAGAGCGACTTGACCTCGAGGATCAGGTCGTCCTTCAGCTTCTTGTAGCGGCGCTCCTGCGAGGGCGACAGCGTCTCGTTCTTGAGACGGCCCTCGACCAGCTGGTCCTGCAGGCGGCGCAGCTTCTTGTAGTTCTCGGCGACGTTCTCGAAGGTCTCGACGACCTTCGGCTTCAGCTCGGCCTCCATGGCGGCGAGCGACATGTTGTTTTCCATGTCGTCTTCGTCGTCGGCGTCGCCGTCGGGCTGCGGCGGCATCGGAGCCTCGGCTTCCTCGTCCTCGGCGCCTTCCTCGAACGGCACGCCGCCCGGGCCCGCCATCGGCGCATTCTTCGCCTCGGGACCGGCATAGGTCGCCTCGAGGTCGATGATGTCGCGCAGCAGGATCTTGCCTTCGGCGAGCTCGTCCTTCCAGATGATGATGGCCTGGAAGGTGAGGGGGCTCTCGCAGAGCCCGGCGATCATGGTCTCGCGGCCGGCCTCGATACGCTTGGCGATGGCGATTTCGCCCTCGCGCGACAGCAGTTCGACCGAGCCCATCTCGCGCAGATACATGCGGACGGGGTCGTCGGTGCGGTCGGTCGGCTCCTTGGTCGTCGTCGAGCGGGCGACGGCGGTGCCGGTCGATTCGGCGAGCTCGCCCGCTTCCTCGTCGTCGGAGCCCGGCTCCTCGGCCTCCTCGACCTCGTCGGCCTCGATGACGTTGATGCCCATTTCCGAGAGCATCGAGAGGATGTCCTCGATCTGCTCGGAACCGACCTGCTCGGAAGGAAGGACCGAATTCAGCTCTTCATAGGTGACGAAGCCGCGCTTTTTCGCGACCTTGATCATCCGCTTGACGGCGGCATCGGAGAGGTCCAGAAGCGGACCGTCCTGCGGCTCGGCCTGAGCGTCCTGGGCCTCTTCGTTTTCCTGAACCTTGGTCGCCATTCTGTTCTCCGTCTTGGCAAACGCCTCGCGCCAGACGGTGCACGTCCGTCGCGCTGGCCTTTGCCGGTAAATCCTAGAGACAGCAGGAGATTTTTCTCGCGCCGTCGGTCGTCCGACTCATAGGCTTTCTAGTCTTAAGGCCCGCTTAACCTTACGCCGCCCACAGGGTGAGCGGTTCCTACATCGATTGCATCCGTCGGCCCGAACTCAGTCCGAAGCCTTCGATCAGAGCCTCGGTTCCATCGCTGTTGGCCATCTGGTTCTGGATGTCGATCATCTTCGCCAAGTTGGCGTCGCTGGGATCGGTCGCTAGCGCTGCCTCGGCATCCCTGAGTTCCTTATGTAACGTTCGCGCCTTCCTGTGCAAGGTTAGCGCCTGCATCCAACCATCCGCTGCGTCACGCTCCGCCGCATCCGCCTTTGCCTGCCAATTGCCGCAACGCTCGAGCTGCAGGTCGAGCTTTTCGATCAGGTCGCCGAACCGCGTCGACATCAGGCGGCCGCGCAGCCCCCCGCTGTCGACATGCGGATCATCGGCGGCAATCTCTAGGATTTGCGTGCGAAGAGAGTCAAGTTCGCGATTCGTCAACTCGATCTGCGCGAATTCCTCCAGGTGGTCCGGCACCAGGTTCGGATGGTTGGCCATGGTCATCACCAGCACCACCTCGCGCAGCGGCGGCTGCACCCGCCCGGCCAGGGTCGTCGCGCGCTTCAGGCTCTCGGAAATGACCGGCGGCGGCTGCCGGACCGGCCGTCCAGCCCCGGCTCCCGCGCCCATGCCGCCGCGTCCGCCCTCGCGACGCTGACCGCCGCCGCGCGGCTGGCGACCGCCGCCCTTCTGGCCATAGCCGAAGAAATCGCGCGCCCGCTCGGCGAAGGCCTGCTCGTAGTGATGGCGAATGCTCTCGTCGGTGACGGTCTTGGCGATCTCGCGCAGCCGCGCCTCCAGCGCCGCGCGTCGCTCCGGCGTCTCGAAATCGCCGCCGCTGGTCTCGCGCGTCCAGACCATGTCGAAGAGCGGCCGGGCGGAAGCGAGCACCTGCATCATGGCCTCGCGCCCGGCCGAGCGGATCAGGTCGTCCGGGTCCTGGCCCTCCGGTAGCAGGGCGAAGCGCACCGTCTTGCCGGGCTTCAGCGCGGCGAGCGCCAGGTCGGCGGCGCGATAGGCGGCGCGCAGGCCGGCCTTGTCGCCGTCGAAGCAGAGGATCGGCTCCGGCGTCATGCGCCAGAGCAGCTCGAGCTGTCGCTCCGTCAGCGCCGTGCCGAGCGGCGCCACCGTATGGCCAAAGCCCGCCGTCGCCATGGCGATGACGTCGACATAGCCCTCGACGGTGATCAGCGTGCCGGCGCTCTGCGCGGCCTTGCGCGCCTCGAAGCCGTTGTAGAGCAGGTCGCCCTTGCGGAAGAGCACCGTCTCCGGCGAGTTCAGATATTTCGCCTGCGCGTCGGGCGAGAGCGCGCGGCCGCCGAAGGCGACGATGCGGCCGCGGAAATCGGTGATCGGGAACATCACGCGGTCGCGGAAGCGATCATAGGAGACGGGGATGTCGTCGCCCGCGATCAGCAGGCCGGTGGCGACCATGTCCTCGTGCGGCACCCCCTTCGAGGCGAGGAATTCCTTCAGCGCGTTGCGGCTCTGCCGGGCATAGCCGAGGCGGAAGCGCTGCTGGATGTCGGGGCCGAGCGCGCGCCCGTTCAGGTAGCCGCGCGCCCCGGCGCCGTCGCGCGATTGCAGCCCGTCCTGGAAGAAGCGGCAGGCGAGCTCCATCACCTCGTGCAGCGAGGCGCGCTTGCGCTCCTCCTCCTCGGCGCGGACGTCGCGCGCCGGCATCGGCACGCCGGCCTCGATCGCCAGGCGCTCGACGGCTTCCGGGAAGGAGAGCCCTTCCAGCTTGGTCAGGAAGGTGAAGTGGTCGCCGGACTCGCCGCAGCCGAAGCAGTGGTAGCGGCCCTTGCGGTCCTCGGCGTGGAACGAGGGCGATTTCTCGCCATGGAACGGGCAGCAGGCCCAGAAATCACCCTTTTGCGGCTGCGACTTGCGCCGATCCCACGTCACACGCCGGCCGACGATCGAGGAGATCGGCAGCCTGGCGCGGATTTCGTCGAGAAAGGAAGGCGAGAAGCGCATTGGACCCCGGTGTGATGCTGACCCACCAATGTAGGGCCCGCCAGGTCGAAGGGCAAAGGCGGAGAGGGATTTATGCCCGCTATGCAGGGCGGCCTGTTGGCGCAGGCAGCTTTCGTCAGAGTTCCAGCGCGTCGCCCCAGTCGAGGCGGCGGGCCGTCTTGAAAAGTTCCCCCTCGCGCTTGGTGACGAGCCGGTTCTCGACCGCGCCCGAGGGCAGGCAGAGTTTCAGGCCGACCTTGCCGCTGGAGGCCCTGGGCGGCGCCAGCACGCGGGCTGCACGGGGGGCGGGCTCGCGCGCGGCGGCGAGATAGATGAACTTCTCGTCCTCGAACGGCACCACGGCTCCCTTGCTGCGCAGATGGATCTTCGTGCGCGCCACGCGGCGGGAGAAATGGCACCAGTCGGGCGGGACGATCGGGCAGGGGGCTTCGTGCGCGCAGGGCGCGATCACATGCGCGCCGGCGTCGAGGAGCCGGGCCCTGGCGTCGAGGATGCGTTGCCAGCCGGCCGGCGTTCCCGGCTCGACGATCAGGAGCAGCGATCCGGTCGCGGCCCATGCCGTCTCGACGAGCGCGGCGCGGGCGGCATCCTCCAGTTCGTCCAGCACATAGGCGATGGTGACGAGGTCGCGCTTGTCCTGTGCGCCGAGCCCGCGGGCGAAATCGAGGTCGCGCCAGGCACGGGCGAAAGGCGGCGCCGCCGCCGCGAGGCGTTCGCCCCAGCGCCGCATGGCGGCGCTGCCCTCGATCATCAGCGCGTCGTCGAGGCTCGCCCAGGTGTCGTGCGCCGCCCACAGCGCCGTGCCGGGGCCGGCGCCGAGGTCGAGCAGGCTTCTCGGCGCGAAGTCCGGCATCCGTTCCTCGACGGCGGCCATCGCCGCGCGCACGGCGGCGAAGGTCGCCGGCAGCCGCGCCGCCAGATAGGCGCGCGCCGCGTCGTCCTCGGAGACGTGGAAGCGACCGTCGCGGACCTCGCCGCGATAGCGCTCGGTGAGCCGCGCCGACGCTTCCGCCAGCGCCGCCACCGAGGATCCTTCGAGCGCGGCATCGACGGCATCGCGAAGCGCCGGCGGCAGTTCCATGGTCGCGTCCTAGCCGGCGAGCGCTGCCTTGACGGCGGCACTCGCCTTGGAGAAGTCCATCTGGCCGGCGTGGCGGGCCTTCAGCTCGGCCATCACCTTGCCCATGTCGCGGATGCCGGAGGCGCCGGTCTCGGCGATGATCTTCTCGATCGCGGCCTTGGCTTCCGACTCGCCGAGCTGCTTCGGCAGGTATTCCTCGATGACGGCGATCTCGGCGCGCTCCTGCGCGGCGAGCTCGGGGCGGCCGTTGTCGTCGTAGATCTTCGCCGACTCGAGGCGCTGTTTCACCATCTTGGCGAGCAGGTCGATCAGTTCGGAATCGGTCGCCTCGCCGGTGCCCGCGCCACGGGCCGCGATGTCGCGATCCTTGATCGCGGCGGCGATCAGGCGCAGCGTTCCGGTACGGCCCTTGTCCTTGGCGAGCGTCGCTGCTTTGAGGGCTGCATTGATCGTGTCGCGCATCGTCATTCTCCTTGAAGGGGTTGCACCATAGAGAAACTCGGCGCGGCCTTCAAGCGCACCAACTCTAACGCATTGAAATATATAACTTTTGCATTTCGACTGGCGGGTTGACGGGGGCGCTTGCTTGACCTAGTTTCCCGCCAAATGGGCGCGTGGCGGTGGATCTTGGAGGTCCGCTGCGTTTTTGTGTGGCATGAGCACGGCGCCCGACCACCATCGAGACCAGCGGATTGACCATGGCCGACACAATGCTGACCGACGCAATCACGGATGACACTGTCTGGGCGGAGCCGAAGCCGACCGCGCTTCTGATCCTCGCCGATGGAACCGTGATCGAGGGCCGAGGCATCGGCGCCGTCGGTCAGGCGACCGGCGAAGTCTGCTTCAACACGGCGATGACGGGCTACCAGGAAATCCTGACCGATCCGTCCTATGCCGGGCAGATCATCACCTTCACCTTCCCGCATATCGGCAATGTCGGCGCCAATGACGAGGACAGCGAGACGGTCAACGCCGCCGCCGCCTCGGGCGTGCGCGGCTGCGTGCTGAAGACCGACATCACCGACCCGTCCAATTACCGGGCGCTGAAGGATTTCGACGCCTGGCTGAAGGCGCGCGGCATCATCGGCATCGCCGGCGTCGACACGCGCGCCCTGACGGCGCTGATCCGCGCCAAGGGCATGCCGAACGCGGTGATCGCCCATGCGCCGGACGGTGCCTTCGATCGGGCCGCGCTCGCCAAGGAGGCCGCCGCCTGGCCGGGCCTCGAGGGCATGGACCTCGCCAAGGAAGTGACCGCCGGCCAGACCTTCCGCTGGGACGAGACCAGCTGGGTCTGGAACAAGGGCTATGGCCGCCAGGAAAGCCCGATGCACAAGGTCGTCGCCGTCGACTACGGCATCAAGCGCAACATCCTGCGCCTGCTGGCCGACGCCGGCTGCGACGTGACCGTGTTGCCGGCGAGCGCGACCGGCGCCGACATCCTCGCGTACAAGCCCGACGGCGTCTTCCTGTCGAACGGCCCCGGCGATCCGGCCGCGACCGGCGAATATGCCGTGCCGGCGATCAAGGAAGTGATCGCTGCCGACGTGCCGCTGTTTGGTATCTGCCTCGGCCACCAGATGCTTGGCATCGCGCTCGGCGGCGAGACCAAGAAGATGCACCAGGGCCATCACGGCGCCAATCATCCGGTGCAGGACCGCACCACCGGCAAGGTCGAGATCACCTCGATGAATCACGGCTTCGCCGTCGATTCCGCCACGCTGCCCGACACCGTCGAGGAGACGCATGTCTCGCTGTTCGATGGCTCGAACTGCGGCCTGCGCGTCAAGGACAAGCCGATCTTCTCGGTGCAGTACCATCCCGAGGCCTCGCCCGGCCCCGAGGACAGCCACTACCTGTTCACGCGCTTCATCAATCTGATGCGCGCCCGCAAGGGCCAGGCGCCGCTGCCGGAGCAGCCGGCTCCCGAGGCCGCCGCCTGATCGCTTCGATCCCTGAATTCTGAGAATCCCGCCCCGTCAAACGGGCGGGATTTTCTTTTGCGCGAGCGTGCGTGGATCGAAGCGCCGGCGCTTGCGTTGGCGGGGAGCGGGCGCCACCTAGGAGGCGGCGCAGCCGGGGAAAGATCGTGGCCGATACCGTCGTCATCCTCAACGAACATGCCGGGACGATCCAGGATCGCGACCCGGCCGAGATCCGCGCGACCGTCGAGCGCGCCTTCAGCGACCGGGGGCACTCGGCCGAGGTGATCCTCGCCGAGGGCAACGCCTTCCTGCAGGCGATCGACCGCGCCGCCCAATCCGGGCCGCAAACGGTCGTGGTCGGCGGTGGCGACGGCTCGGTCGGCCACGCGATCCGCAAGCTGGTCGAGGCGCGCGGCCGCTCGGAGCGAACCCTCGGCGTGCTGCCGCTCGGCACGATGAACCTCTTCGCCAAGTCGCTCGGCATGCCGGCCGAGCTCGACGCGGCGCTGGCCGCGCTCGCCGCCGCGACGCCCCGCCGGATCGATCTCGCCAGTGTCAATGGGCGCGTCTTCCATACGCTGGCCGGGCTCGGCTATTTCGCGGAAGTCGCGCGCGGCCGGGCGCAATATCGCGGCGGCGGCCTGCCCTTCGGGCGCTTCATCGCGGTGGCGCGCTCGTCGCTGCGCGCCTTCAGCCGCGCCGGCGTGCTGCAGCTGACGCTGGAGACGGAAGGTGGCCGGCGCGAGATCGAGGCCTATGCGCTGCTCGCCAGCAACAATCGCCTGTCGCCGAGCGGGCTGGAGCGGCCACGCCTCGACGAGGGGGTGATCGAGATCCATTTCGCGGAAGGGGCGGCGCTCGCCAGCCGCATGCAGGCCGGGCTCGACCTCCTGGCCGGGCGCTGGCGCGACAACCCGGAAATCGAGTCGCTCGCGGTGACGCGCGCCACGATCACCAGCCATCGGCCGCGCCTCTGGCTGTCGGTCGATGGCGAGTTGTCGCGATTGCCGACGCCGCTGGTGCTCGAAAGCCTGCCGGCGGCGCTTTCCGTCCTCGCGCCGGCGATCGGCGCCGGGAGGAGGGCAGGGGAGATGGCGGCGGGGCCGGGCGGCCCCGCGCCGGAGCCGCTTACTTCTTGAGCGGCTCGATGATGTAGACGAGCGTCGCGTTGGCGGTGATCTGCTGCTCGCCGCCCATCACCGGCGTGGCCATGTCGGCCTTCATCGCCATCTGGGTGCGGAAGATCGGCACGCCGCCGCCTTCGCTGGTCTGCACCGACTGGATCGGTCCGAGCTTGACGCCGGCGGCCTCCGCCATCAGCTCGGCCTTGCGGCGGGCCTCGGCGATCGCCGCCTTCATCGCCTCGTCGCGCAGGGCGCTGGCCTTGTCGATGTCGAAATCAATGCCGGTGACGCGGTTGGCGCCGGCGGTGACGACCTTGTCGAGCAGCGGGCCGGACTGGGCGAGATCGCGGATCTTGACCGTCACCTGGTTCTGCACCCGGTAGCCGGTGACCTGCGAGCGGCCGTTCGGGTCCTTCGAGGGATCGGAATAGACCGGATTGACCGAGAGGCCGCTGGTGGCGATGTCCTTGTTGGCGATGCCGGCATCGGTGATCGCGGCGATGACGGCGGTCATGTCGGTGGCGTTGGCGGCGAGCGCCTCCTTGGCGGAGGCCGCCTCCGAGACGACGCCGAGCGTGACGACGGCGATGTCGGGCGCGGCGGTCGCGATGCCGTCGCCGAACACGGTGAGGGTCGGCGGCTGCGGCGCCTGCTGCGCCAGCGCCGGCGCGGCGAGGGCTGCGATCATCGTCGAGGCGAGGATGGTCGTGCGGATGAACTGCGCGCGGATCATTGAAGTCTCCGTTCTCTGCTCGCATGGCGTGTCGGACGCGTCCTGCTTAGGCAGGCAATGCGACGGCACTGCGGCGACCGGATGGCGCCGCCCGGGCGGGGAGGGCTTTCCACCGAAGCCTCGATCGGGCCGGCGTGCGCAGATCCGGGAAGTCAATGCGTTACGTGCGGTATTGTTTCTATGGTATAATTTCTAAGATATAGTTCCGTCCGCGTGATGGGTAAATTTGGCGTGACCATCGATTTTGTTATCGGACCGTGAACCGCGGCCGCTCTATTTTGGCCGGCGGGGGGCTCCCAGGAAAGGGTGCTCTGATCATGACACGCTATCTTCTAAGTACATTTGCAGTTTTGTGTGTTGTATTGGCCGGCCCAGCAATGGCCAAGGAAGTCGACGTCTCGAAGCTGACCTGCAAGCAAGTCGAGGCGATGTCGCCCGCCAAGATTGTCGGCGTCGCCATGTGGATGAGCGGCTATATCCATGGCAAGGCTGGCAATACCATGGTGGACAGCGAGAAGGCCCACGCCAATGCCGAGAAGATCGCCGGCTATTGCAAGAGCAACGCCGACGCCACGCTGGCCAGCGCCGTAGAGGCCGTCTTCAAATAAGCACGGACAGGGCGGTCTTCGGGCCGCCCTGCTGCTCGACGCGTGAGGCCAAGGAGTCTGGGCCGAGGGCGGCGGATCGCGGATCCGGCTCGGCCCTTCGCCGCCTCCCGGTTCGAATGCCCAGGGAGACCCCGGAAGAAGTCGGTCAAGCCGTTGAGAAGATTGGTGGGCCCACCAGGACTCGAACCTGGAACCAGACCGTTATGAGCGGTCGGCTCTAACCATTGAGCTATAGGCCCGTCGCATGGCAGCCGGCCATGCCGTCCCCTCGTATAGACGATCGGCGGCGATCGGCAAGCACAGAAGCGTGGTCATCACCGGCGGTTGGGCCCGCTTGCCGGTTCGGTCGGGCGCGGCCTGGGCGGAGGCTGCGCCCGACCACGGGCGACGGATGCCTTGCGGCCAAGCCGTCGCCCGGATCCGGCGGACGAAGCCGGCAGCCGGAGCCTTACAGCTGGACGCCTTCGAAGCGGCCGAGCAGCGTCTGGCGGTCGTCGAGGGACTTCAGGCGGATCGTCAGCGTCTCGGTCTTGGCCGGCACCTGCGGCGGCAGGCTGACGGGGATGTCGGCGGCGTTTTCCATCGCCCACTGGCGGAAGCGGGGCAGCTTGTTCGAGCCGCTGATCGGGAGCGTGCAGGTATAGCGGAAGGTCATGTGCGTCTTTCCAAGGCAAGCGGCATCCAGACCGCGCGGCGCGCAAAATATGCGCAGCAAAACGCCCGGCCGGTCCGCCTTGATGTCGATGTTGAGATCGTGAGTTCGATTGTCCTGGCGCCGCGCTTGCCTTCGCAGGTCGCAGCACCAGGTCGTCAGCCTGTTTGCAGGCTGCCCTTGCAAATCTTGAAGCGCGCAAAGGAAATCGTGAGCATCCCCGTTATCTCGGCCAAATGGCCGGCATTGTCAAACGGGGGAAGCGCGCCGGCGCGTCGCAGGCGAGGCGCCGCCTGAGGGCGAGGCCCGGTCCGGCGGTCAAGACCGCCCGCGCCGGGGCCCCTCCTCAACCGAATCGGGCCGGGCGCCGCCGCCCGGCCGGCGTCCGGGACGCGCACCAAAAAAATGAGGGCGGCCCGTGGGCCGCCCTGCGATGGCAGTCTCTGGCTGCGATCAGAACTTGTAGTTCAGGCCGGCCTTGAGCGTGTGGAACTTCGTCTCGGATTCGAGGTTCACGTTGATGCCTTCGTCGTTGTAGTTGAACAGATCCTGGCTACCGAGATCGACATAGAGATATTCGGTCTTGAGCGTGATGTTCTTGGTGATGCCGTATTCGAAGCCGGCGCCGATCGTCCAGCCGTACTCGGTATCCGAGACGGAGGCGCCGAAGGGCGCGAACTCGGAGCTGCTGACGTCGATCGACGACTTGACGTCGCCATAGGCGAGACCGCCCGTGCCGTAGAGCAGCAAATTGTCGATCGCGTAGCCGAGGCGGCCGCGGACCGTGCCGAACCACTCGACTTCCGAGCCAGCTTCGGCGTTGATGAAGTCGCCACCGGAATTGACGTTGCCGGAGACCTTGCCCTCGTAGGACGAGGCGGCGATGTCGGCCTCGACGCCGATCACCCAGTTGGTGTTGAACTGCCAGTTGTAGCCGATCTGTGCGCCGCCGAAGCCGCCGCTGGCGTCCTGCTCAAGTTCACCGTTGAAGCCGAAATCATCGAAGAAGTTGGCGCTGAACGGATACTTGAAGTCGCCGGCGGCGACGCCGCCATGCACGCCGATATAGAAGCCGGTCCAGTTGAACACTTCCGGCGCGGCGACGGGCGCCGGTTCGTAGGTCAGGTCCGCGGCCTGGGCGGCGCCGATGCCGAGCGCGAGAACCGAAGCGGCGGTGATGCTGCGTACCAGAAACTTCATGTTGAGCCCCTTGAGCCATTCAGGCTGACGTTGCGTCCGCCTCGTCTATGTCTCGAGACTTAATCGATCGGCTGCCTTCTGGCTGTGGCGCGGTTGCATCAGGCTGCATTCAGGTGACGTAGCGTTTTCAATTGGTTCGCGAATGTCAATTCTGGACACCTTATCGATTCTGCAGAATCCTTCTGACTTATTTCGATTTTTTGGAATCCCGGTTGTCCATATGGCCCGTCAATTCGGCGTGTGACTTGATTGCAACAGGTTGCAAAATCGCGATTCCGTCGGTTCGACAGGGCTTGCCCTACGGCAATCCGATCCCTGTTGGCATGTATGCCCTATCGAATCGGCCCGGTTCGGTCGGAACGCTGCGTCAGGTCGGAGTGGAGAAATCGCCGCGCGCGTGTCTCGGTCGCGGCAGGGCCGTGATGGGTGCCCGCCGGTGATCTTGGCAGGCACCGGCGGGCCGCAACGTGCACTCGGCGTAGGTGTTTGCGAGTTCGTGTTGCGAGAGGAACGTGGTACGGGCTTGTCGTTACGTCAATAGGAAGAAGCGATGATGCGGGCCGCGCGGGAGGGTTGATCCGCGCCGCGACGCGAGAGGGCCGGCGCGGGATCGCCGGAGCCGCGGCGGCGAGGCGGCGGGATCGCCCGCGCGGGCGGCCGGCCCGCGCTTTTCGGACGGATTTGATCAGCCAGCCGATTGTCTTTGCTGGCCCGGCTCGCCATCTCATAAGGGCAGAAAGGAGCCCGTCATGAGCAATCAAATGGTCCAGCGCGTCGCCATGGCGATCTATGAGGCCGAGCGTGACGATCCGGCCCGCCCCGCGCCCGACGAGATGCGGGGCTGGCGAGCTTTCGAGCCACATGCCCGCGCGGCGATCGCAGCCATGCGACAACCGAGCGAGGAAATGATCTTCCGGGGCGGTCTCGTCGGCGATGCGCCTCTGGACGGGAAGAAGCCGGGACGGGTCTTTTCAGCCATGATCGATGCGGCGTTGCAGGGCTGAGCCCCGGACGCCAGCCAGGACCGCAAGAACGCGTCGGCGCCCAGCGTGGCGCTGGTCGCGCGGGTCGCGATGCCGGCTTGGGAAGCGGTGCCCCGAAGGGCACCGCCGATGGCTAGCCGCGGCCGCCGCCGCCGGCCGGGGATGACACGGCGACGATCTTCTGCAGCTGCGTGGCCTTGGCGAGGCTCGGCCTTTCATAGGTCCTGCGCATGGTTTCTCCTCCCATGGTTGCGTTTTTTAGAGTGCCAGCATGGCGTTTCGCCGGCAAAAGGCCGGGCCGCTCGCGCGGTCCGGCCCGATGACGGAGAGGAGGCGAGGCTAGTTCGGCTTGGCGTCGGCCCAGCTCTTCACCAGCTCGTCGTAATTGACGGTGATCGGCTTTTCCTTCTCGTTCTCGATCTTCAGCTGCGGCGCGAGATTGCCCTTCTTGACCGCGTCGGCGTTCCAGTAGGCAAGGTCATGCTCCTCGGCGAGCTTCGGCCCGATGTCGCCCTGGACACCGGCCCGCTCGAGACGCTGCAGCACCTTCTCCTGCTCGGCGCAGAGCGAGTCCATCGCTTCCTGCGCCGTCTTGGCGCCGGAGGAGGCGTCACCGATCGCCTGCCACCAGAGCTGCGCCAGCTTCGGATAGTCCGGGATGTTCGTGCCGGTCGGCGACCACTGCACGCGGGCCGGCGAACGGTAGAACTCGATCAGGCCGCCGAGCTTCGGCGCGCGTTCGGTGAAGCTCGGATGGCGGATCGAGCTTTCGCGGATCAGCGTCAGGCCGACATGGCTCTTCTTGACGTCGACCGTCTTGGAGGTGACGAACTGGGCATAGAGCCAGGCCGCCTTGGCGCGGTCCTCCGGCGTCGACTTCAGGATCGTCCAGGAACCCACGTCCTGGTAGCCGAGCTTCATCCCGTCCTTCCAGTAGACGCCGTGCGGCGACGGGGCGAAGCGCCATTTCGGCGTGCCGTCCTCGTTGACGACGGGCAGGCCCGGCTTCACGAAGTCGGCGGTAAAGGCCGTGTAGGTAAAGATCTGCTGGGCGACCTCGCCCTGGCCGGGGACCGGGCCGGATTCGGAGAAGGTCATGCCCTGGGCGGCGGCCGGCGCGTAGGCCTTCAGCCACTCGAGGTATTTCTCGATCGAATAGACCGAGGCCGGGCCGTTGGTATCGCCGCCGCGCGCGACGCAGGAACCGACGGGGCGCGAGTTCTCGTCGACCTTGATGCCCCATTCGTCGACCGGCTTGCCGTTCGGAATGCCCCGGTCGCCGTTGCCGGCCATGGAGAGCCAGGCGTCGGTGAAGCGCCAGCCGAGCGACGGGTCCTTCTTGCCGTAGTCCATGTGGCCATAGACCTTCTTCCCGTCGATCTCGCGGCCGGTGAAGAATTCGGCGATGTCCTCATAGGCCGACCAGTTGACGGGAACGCCGAGGTCGTAGCCGTACTTGGCCTTGAAGTCCTCCTTGTTCTTCGGATCGTTGAACCAGTCGTAGCGGAACCAGTAGACGTTGGCGAACTGCTGGTCGGGCAGCTGGTAGAGCTTGCCGTCCGGGGCGGTGGTGAAGGACGTGCCGATGAAGTCGGCGAGGTCGAGGTTCGGATTGGTGACGGCCTTGCCCTCGTTCGCCATCCAGTCGGTCAGGCTGCGCGCCTGCTGATAGCGCCAATGCGTGCCGATCAGGTCGCTGTCGTTGACATAGGCGTCGTAGATGTTCTCGCCCGACTGCATCTGCGTCTGCAGCTTCTCGATCACGTCGCCTTCGCCGATCAGGTCGTGCGTGATCTTGATGCCGGTGATGTCGGAGAACGCCTTGGCGAGCGTCTTCGATTCATATTCGTGCGTGGTGATCGTCTCCGAGACGACCTTGATGTCCATGCCGGCGAAGGGCTTGGCGGCATCGATGAACCACTGCATCTCGGCTTCCTGCTCGGCGCGCGACAGCGACGACAGGTCGCCGATCTCGGCGTCGAGGAACTTCTTCGCGGCGTCCATGTCCGCGAAGGCAGGCGAGGCGAATGTCATGACGACCACGGTCGCCGTGGATGCTAAGAGACTGCGTCGCATGTGGAATCCTCCCAAGGGTTTTCTAGCGACACGGCGCGGCCATCTACGAAATGGCCGCGCCATCCTTCCTTCTCACACCCAGCGGAACACCAGGACCGCATAGACGAGAGAGAGACCGAGCGCCCACCACAGGTTCGGGCCGACCAGCCCGAGCCAGGCGAGGCAGATGAAGGCGCTGCCGAGCAGCGAAACGAACAGCCGGTCGCCGCGCGTCGTCTCGAAGCGCAGGATGCCGACACGGGGCGCGCCGCCGGGGCGGGCATATTCCCAGACGCCCATGCCGACGAGGATCAGGAAGATCGTCGCGAAGAAGATCGCGGTCGGCGCCGTCCAGGCCATCCAGGCGAAGTTCATCAGACCCTCCCCAGGGCGAAGCCCTTGGCGATGTAGTTGCGGACGAACCAGATCACGAGCGCGCCGGGGATGATGGTGAGCACGCCGGCCGCCGCCAGCACGCCCCAGTCGAGCCCGGAGGCCGAGACGGTGCGGGTCATGATCGCCGCGATCGGTTTGGCCGCCGTCGTCGTCAGCGTGCGGGCGAGCAGCAGCTCGACCCAGGAGAACATGAAGCAGAAGAAGGCGGTGACGCCGATGCCTGACGCGATCAGCGGCATGAAGATCTTCACGAAGAAGCGCGGGAAGGAATAGCCGTCGATATAGGCGGTCTCGTCGATCTCGCGCGGCACGCCGGACATGAAGCCTTCCAGGATCCACACCGCCAGCGGCACGTTGAACAGGCAGTGCGCCAGCGCCACGGCGATGTGGGTGTCGATCAGCCCGAAGGCCGAATAGAGCTGGAAGAAGGGCAGGGCGAACACGGCCGGCGGCGCCATGCGGTTGGTCAGCAGCCAGAAGAACAGGTGCTTGTCGCCGAGGAAGCGGTAGCGCGAGAAGGCGTAGGCCGCCGGCAGCGCCACGGCGATCGAGATCACCGTGTTCATCACCACATAGGTGATCGAGTTGATGTAGCCGCCATACCAGGACGGGTCGGTGAAGATGACGCGGTAGTTGCGCAGCGTCGGATCGTTCGGCCAGAGCGAGAACGTGTTGGTGATCTCGACATTGGTCTTGAAGCTCATGTTGACGAGCCAGTAGATCGGCAGCAGCAGGAAGATCAGGTAGAGCGTCATCACCAGCCAGCCGAGATGGCGCGGCCGGCGCAGCTTCGGCGGGGCGACGAAGCCGCGCGCCTTGGCGCTGGCGGCCGTGGGCGTGCCGGGCTGGCGGCCCGTGTCGATGCTCTTGGTCGCGCCGGTGCTCACTGTCCACCCCGCTCGAAGTTCGTCATGACGGTGTAGAAGATCCACGAGAACAGCAGCACGACCAGGAAGTAGACGATCGACATCGCGGCCGCCGGGCCGAGGTCGAACTGGCCGACCGCCATCTTGACCAGGTCGATCGACAGGAAGGTGGTCGAGTTGCCGGGGCCGCCGCCGGTGACGACGAAGGGCTCGGTGTAGATCATGAAGCTGTCCATGAAGCGCAGCAGCACGGCGATCAGCAGTACGCGGTTCATCTTCGGCAGCTGGATGTAGCGGAAGACGGCCCAGCGCGACGCGCCGTCGATGCGGGCGGCCTGGTAATAGGCCTCGGGGATCGAGACGAGGCCGGCATAGCAGAGCAGCGCCACCAGGCTGGTCCAGTGCCAGACATCCATCAGGATGATGGTGAACCAGGCGTCGAGCGGGTCGCGGACATAATTGTAGTCGATGCCGATCGCTTCCAGCGTGTGGCCGAGCAGGCCGATGTCGACGCGGCCGAACACCTGCCAGATCGTGCCGACGACGTTCCACGGAATGAGCAGCGGCAGCGCCATCAGCACCAGACAGATCGAGACGCCGATGCCCTTTCTCGGCATCGAGAGCGCGACGACGATGCCGAGCGGGATCTGGATGGCGAGGATGATGGCAGAGAAAATCAGGTTGCGCGCTAAGGCCTCGTGGAAGCGTTGGGAATGCAGGATCTCCTCGAACCAGGCCGTTCCGGCCCAGAAGAACTCGTTGTTGCCGAAGGTGTCCTGGACCGAATAGTTCACTACCGTCATCAGCGGGATGACCGCCGAGAAGGCGACCAGCAGCAGCACCGGCAGGACGAGGAACCAGGCCTTCTGGTTGGTGGGTCTGTCCATGCTCAGGCTCCCCGGACCGGCGTGCCGTCGACGAGGTGGCCGTCGACATAGACGTTCAGATGCGCGGGATCAAACACGGCGCCGACGTCGTCGGCGGGGAACTCGGTTCCCTCCGGCGCGACCGCGGCGATCTCGCGCTGGCCGAGCGCCAGGCGGGCGATCTTGTAGCTGCCGACATCCTCGACCTTGCGGATCGTCACCGGCAGGCCCTGGCCGCGGGCGACCCGCACGAATTCCGGCCGGATGCCGAGCTCGACTTTGCGGTCGGGCGTCGACTTGCCATAGGCGCGCGGCAGGCGGATCTCCCGGCCGTCGACGGTCGCGACCGTGCCGTCGACCTCGGCGGCGAGCACGTTCATGCCGGGCGAGCCGATGAAATAGCCGACAAAGGTGTGCGCCGGCCGCTCGAACAGTTCCGCCGGCGTGCCCATCTGCACCACCTCGCCGTCGAACATCACCACCACCTTGTCGGCGAAGGTCAGCGCCTCGGTCTGGTCATGCGTGACATAGACCATGGTGTAGCCGGACTTCTTGTGCAGCTGCTTCAACTGCGAGCGGAGCTGCCATTTGAGCAGCGGGTCGATGACGGTCAGCGGCTCGTCGAACAGGATGGCGGCGACATCGGAGCGGACGAGGCCGCGGCCGAGCGAGATCTTCTGCTTCGCGTCGGCGGTCAGCCCGCGGGCTCGCTTCCGGAGCACGTCCGTCATTTCCAGCATGGCGGCGATCTCGCGCACCCGCGCATCGACGGCCGGCGCCGGAACGCGGCGGTTTCTGAGCGGGAAGGCGAGATTGTCGTAGACCGTCATCGTGTCGTAGATGACCGGGAACTGGAACACCTGCGCGATGTTGCGCGCCTCGGTCGGCATGGCCGTGACGTCGACGCCGTCGAACAGCACCTGGCCCTGGCTCGGCGTGATCAGGCCGGAAATGATGTTCAAGAGCGTGGTCTTGCCGCAGCCGGACGGCCCCAGCAGCGCATAGGCGCCGCCATCTTCCCAGGTGTGGTTGAGCGGCTTCAGCGCATAGGCGCGCGGCTCCCTCGGGTTCGGTCCGTAGGCGTGGGCGAGATTGCGAAGATCGATCCTGGCCATCTCATCCTCCCTTCAGGCGGCGGCCGCCGGTGGCGTCACGACGGCGCGGCCGCTGTCGGCGGAAAACACGAAGAAGCGTTCCGGATCGAGCCGGACCTCGACGCGGGCGCCGATCTCGATCGGCTTGATGCCGTGCATCAGTCCGACCCAGCGGCCATCCGGCGCGTCGAGATGGACGAAGCTTTCCGACCCGGTGATCTCGGTGATCGCGACCGTCGCCGGCACGGCGATGGTGTCGCCCGCGCCCGGCTCGAGATGCAGGTCGTGCGGACGGAAGCCGAAGAGGTAGGCGCCGTCGCCGAGGCGGGCGAGGCGGCCGGTCGCCGGCAGCGTGGCGCCGTCGGCGAGCGCGATGGCGCCGCCCGATTTCGTCGCGCGCAGCGTGTTCATCGGCGGGTCGGAGAAGGTGGTCGCGGTGATCAGATCGGCCGGGCGGCGATAGACCTCGGTCGTCGGTCCGAACTGGGTGACACGGCCCTTGGAGAGCGTCGCCGTGTTGCCGCCGAGAAGCAGCGCCTCGGTCGGCTCGGTGGTGGCGTAGACGAAGATGGCGCCGGTCTCGGCGAAGAGGCGCGGCAGCTCGGCGCGCAGTTCCTCGCGCAGCTTGTAGTCGAGATTGGCGAGCGGCTCGTCGAGCAGGACGAGATCGGCACGCTTGACCACGGCGCGGGCGAGCGCGGTGCGCTGCTGCTGGCCGCCGGAAAGCTCCAGCGGCGTGCGTTCCAGCATCGGCGTCAGCCGCATCAGCTCCGCCGCCTGGCGCACGCGCCGGTCGATCTCGGCGTGGTTTACGCCGGCGACGCGGAGCGGCGAGGCGATGTTCTCGTAGACGGTCAGCGTCGGGTAGTTGATGAACTGCTGGTAGACCATGGCGATGTTGCGCTTCTGGACCGGCACGCCGGTCACCTTGGCGCCGTTCATGAACACATCGCCGCTGGTCGGCGTGTCGAGCCCGGCCATCAGCCGCATCAGCGTCGTCTTGCCGGAGAGCGTCGGGCCCAGCAGCACGTTGAGCGAGCCGCTTTCGAGGACGAGCGAGACGTCCTCGATATGCGTTGCCGCTCCGACCTTCTTGGTCACTTGCCTCAGTTCGAGCATGGCTCCTCCCGTGCCCGATACGGCGCTCTCTATTGGGCCGCTGTCGGTAGTCTCTCCTGCATGGCATTGCGCATGAAGTCGTCGAGCGCGGCGATCTCCGTCGCCGTCATCCGAAGACCGAGCTTGGTGCGCCGCCAGACGATGTCGGCGGCGCTCCGCGCCCATTCCTGGTCGATGAGATAGTGAACTTCCGCTTCCGTGAGCCCGGCGCCGAACGCATGGCCGAGATCGGCCTCCGTCCTGGCCGGGCCGAGGATGTGCCGGGCGCGCGTGCCGTAATGGCGGGCGAGCCGCTGGACGAGGGCGCGATCGAGCGCGGGATAGTCGGCGGCGAGGCCGGCGACGAGCGCGTCGAAACCCTGGACGGGGAAATCGCCGCCGGGCAGCGGCGCCTTCATCGTCCAGGCGTCGCCGCGCTTGCCGAGCACGGTCTCGACATGCTGCATCACATGCTCGGCCAGCCGCCGCGAGGTGGTGATCTTGCCGCCGAACACGTTGATGATCTTCGGCGCGCTGGCGGCGCCGTCGACCTTCAGCACATATTCGCGCGTCGCCTCCTGGGCGCTGGTGGCGCCGTCGTCATAGAGCGGGCGGACGCCGGAATAGCTCCAGACGATGTCCTCGCGCCGCACCGGCTTCTTGAAATACTCGCTCGCCGCCGCGCAGAGATAATCCGTCTCCTCCGACGAGATCGCGATGTCCTTCAGCTCGCCCTGGTAGTCGCGGTCGGTGGTGCCGATGAGGGTGAAATCATCCTCGTAGGGAATGGCGAAGATGATGCGGCCGTCGGCGTTCTGGAAGATGTAGCAGCGGTCGTGGTCGAACATCCTCGGCACGACGATGTGGCTGCCCTGGACCAGGCGCACATGATGGCCGGCATCGGCGCCGGGCAGCTCTCGCAGCACGCGGTCGGCCCAGGGGCCGGCGGCGTTGATCAGCAGGCGCGCCTCGACCTGCCGCGTCTCGCCGCTCACCGTGTCGGCGAGGGTGATCCGCCAGTGGTCGCCGATCCGCTCCGCCTTCACGACGCGGGTGCGGGTCAGGATTTCGGCGCCGCGGTCGAGCGCGTCGCGGGCGTTCAGCACGACCAGGCGGGCGTCGTCGACCCAGCAGTCGGAATATTCGAAGCCGAGCCGGAAATCGCCCTTGAGCGGCGCGCCGGTGGCGTCCTTCGTCAGGTCAAGCGCCTTCGTCGCCGGCAGCAGCTTGCGGCCGCCGAGATGGTCGTAGAGGAACAGGCCGAGGCGCAGCAGCCAGGCCGGGCGCAGGCCCTTGTGGTGCGGTAGCACGAAGCGCAGCGGCCAGATGATGTGCGGCGCGTTCGACCACAGCACCTCGCGCTCCATCAGCGCCTCGCGCACCAGGCGGAACTCGTAATGCTCGAGATAGCGCAGCCCGCCATGCACCAGCTTGGTCGAGCGGGAGGAGGTGCCGCTGGCGAGATCGTCCATCTCGGCGAGGCCGACCGAATAGCCGCGGCCGATCGCGTCGCGCGCGATCCCGCAGCCATTCACGCCTCCGCCGATGATGAAGATGTCGAACATGGTCACGACGCGGCGCTCTCCTGTGCGGCGCAGCATAAATGGTTCATTCCGAAACTCGAAACCGAGAATAAACGAAGCTGAACGCGCGTCAAGCGAAAGTGGGCGGCGGCGCCGGGCGCGCGCCCGGCCATCATCCAGGCCGTTGCAATGTCAGCGATATCGCGCGATCGGCATGGCGGCGCGCGCCACCGTCCGGTGGCGCGGGGCGGGCGGCGACGGCAGGGCAGGGTTCGGGGCGGGCGCGTGCGCCGCAGCGAGGATGGGGTGGTCAGTCGCCCTGGCGCGCCATCTGCGGCTGCGCCTCGACCAGCTCGACGTCGTTTTCGGCGCAGATGGCGCGGATCCGCTCGCTCGGGCAATGGTCGGTGACGAAGGTGCGGATCTGCTTCAGGCTGCCGATGCGGACGGGGGCGGTGCGGTCGAACTTGGTCGAGTCCGAGGCGAGGATGACGTGGCGGGCATTGGCGATGATCGCCTGCGCCACCTTCACCTCGCGGAAGTCGTAGTCGAGCAGCGAGCCGTCCTCGTCGATCGCCGAGGTGCCGACGATGGCGTAGTCAACCTTGAACTGGCGGATGAAGTCGATCGCCGCCTCGCCGACGATGCCGCCATCGGAGCTGCGCACGACGCCGCCGACGATCACCACCTCGATCTGCGGATAGGGCCGCATGATGTGGGCGACGTTGATGTTGTTGGTGATCACCATCAGGCCCTGATGCTGCAGCAGCGCCTGCGCCACCGCCTCGGTGGTGGTGCCGATGTTGATGAACAGCGACGCCTCGTTCGGCACGATCGCCGCCACCGCCTGGCCGATCGCCGCCTTTTCGCGCGCGGCGATCTGCGAGCGCGCCTCGTAGCCGACATTCTCGACGCCGGAGGCGAGGATGGCGCCGCCATGCGTGCGGGCCATCAGCTTGCGGTCGCAGAGATCGTTCAGGTCCTTGCGGATCGTCTGCGGCGTCACGCCGAACTGGGCGGCGAGCTCATCGACCAGAACGCGGCCGCGCTGCTTGGCGATCTCGAGGATGGCGGTCTGTCGCGTCGGAGGCATCGGGGTCGGCTTTCGGATGGTTCGGTCGAAGCGCGAAACGAAACTAGCACACATTCTCGATGCCGCGCCCGTTTCTCCGGGCTGGCCTCGATCGGGAAACGCAATCCCGGAGTTCGCGCCGGCAGTCGTCTCGCGCCACGACGATCGCGACCGCTGCCGGCACGTGGACTTGCGGCGGAATCGTCGTGGCGCCGAGAGCGACACCATCCGCGCCGGCTGAGCCCCGCCCGGTTCAGCGCCGGGCCGGGTTCTTTTCCCAGAGCTCGCGGACGAGGTCCTTCAGCATCAGCGCCTCCTGCCAGCGATCGGACTGGTCGAAGCCGTCCGGGCCGCTGATCGCATAGGGCTTCGGGCCGAGCTCGCAGGTGAAGGAGAGCGTGGCGTTCGCGCCGGCGCGGTGGCGCCAGCTTTCGAACAGATAGCCCCACCAGCCGAGGAACTGGTCGAGATAGGGCTTGTTGTGCGGGAACGAGATCTCGACCTGCACCTGCTCGGGGCTGGCGACGCGGCCATGCGCCGCCCAGGAGCGGTCGAGGATCTGCCGGATCTGGTCGTCCATCTCCTTCGGCACCGGCGGCTCGGGAAATTCGCGCCCGACCATGAAATGCGAGAGATCGGCGAGCAGCTTCAGTTCCGGCATGGCGTCGAGAATATCGAGCGTCACCAGGAGGTCGTTGGTGATGCGGCCGCGATGCGTCTCGACATAGACCGGCACGTCCGACTCCTCGGCCATGCGGTTCCAGCCCTCGAGGATGCGCAGGCTCTCGGCGAGCGCGCGCGGGCGGACGTCCGGCTGGATGGTCAGGTGGTGGATGCCATAGTGGTTGGCGAGCTCCAGCGCCGGCTTCAGTTCCTCGACCGTCGTCGGGAAGCACTGGCCCTCGATCTCGATGCCGTTGGCGCCGGCGGCATCGGCCAGCGGCTTGGCGAGCTCCTTGGTGAAGAACAGGTTCGTCACGCCGTCGAAGCCGGCGGCGGCGGCTTCCGCCACCATGTCGGGCAGCGCGGCATCGGCGGTGCGCCCCTTCAGGCGCTGCATACCCCAGAGCGATTGAAAGACGAGCAGACGTTGCATGGGCTGTTCCTTGAGATGGTGCGCCGGTTTTAGCGCCGGCCGCGCCGGCGGTCGATGGGGGATGACAGGGCCGCGCTCCATGGCGCGTCGGATGGCTTCTCGCTCTGGGCGGATGTCGGTGCCGATTCCTGCTTTCGCAGGAAGGACGGCGGAAGGGGGGCCTTGGCGTCTTTTCGCGGGACGCCGGCCGTCACTCCAAGCTCGCCGTCATCCCGGCCCCCGAGCCGGGATCCATTCAGCCGTAGCATCGGGAGGCTTCGGAGGCCTACCCGGACGTCGGGGCTTCGGCTCTATGGATTCCTGCTTTCGCAGGAATGACGGCTTTGGAAGTCCGATAGCGGCGGCACCCTTCGACGTGGATCAAGATCACCCCGCCAGCAACCCCTTCAGCTTTACGGCCGGGTCGGCGAGCGCCGCGCGGTCGGGGTGGGCGCGTTTGGCGATCAGCATTTCGCCGAGGCGGACGTCCCGGGCGATCCTGCCGTTGGGGCCGACCGCGCTCGCCGCGACCAGCCGGCCGTCCTCCGCCAGGTGGAAGTCGAGCCGCGCGCCGTCGCCGAGGTCGCGCGTGATCGTCTCGGCGCCTTCGTCCGGCAGGCCGGCGATCTGCAGCGTGATGTCGTACTGGTCCGACCAGAACCACGGCACGGCGGCATAGGGCTCGCGCGCGCCGAGCATGCCGCGCGCCGCCGCGCTGCCCTGGTCCTGCGCGTTGCGCCAGGCTTCGAGCCGCAGGCGTCGGCCGTCATAGAGCGCGTGCGGAAACGAGCAGCAGTCGCCGGCGGCGAAGATGTCGGGATCGGTCGTGGCGAGGTGGGCGTCGACGGCGACGCCATTGTCGAGCGCGAGGCCGGCGCGCGCCGCGAGATCCGTCTCGGGCAGGGCGCCGATGCCGGCGACGATCGCGTCGCAGGCAATCCGCTCGCCGTTCGAGAGAACGAGGGTGCGGCCGCCTTCGGCGGTCTCGATCCGGTCGATGCCGGTTCCGGTCCGCAGCGTGACGCCCTCGGCCGCATGCCGCGCGGCGACGATCGCGGCGAGATCGGCCGGCACGGCGCGCGCGAGCAGGCGCGGCGCCAGCTCGATCACGGTCACCTCGGCACCGCGGGCGCGTGCCGCCGCGGCCAGCTCCAGGCCGATGAAGCCGCCGCCGAGGATGGCGAGGCGGAGGCCGGGGCGCAGCCGTGATCGCAACGCGCGGGCCTCGTCGAAGGTCCTGAGCGTCAGCACGGCGTCGCGCGCGAGGCCGTCGACCGAGACCTGTCGCGCCCGGGCGCCGGTCGCGAGCAGCAGGCGGTCATAGGCGAGCTCCTCGCCGCCGGAGAGCGCGATCCGGTGCGCGCCGCGATCGATCGAAAGCACGCGGGTATCCGTGCGCAGCGTGATGCCGTGCTCGGCGCGGCGCTCCGGCGACAGGATCGTCGCCGCCTGCGGCTCGGCGTCGTCGGTGAGCGCCGTCTTGGAGAGGGGCGGTCGCTCATAGGGTGCGTGCGGCTCGTCGCCGATGATCGTCACCGCGCCGGTGAAGCCCTCTTCGCGCAGCGCCGTCGCGGCGCGCGCGCCGGCCTCGCCGGCGCCGATGACGATGAAGCTGTCCCGCGTGGCCATGGCCTCAGGCCAGACCGATCAGGATCTTGCCGCCGTCGATCCGGACCGGATAGGTCTTCAGATTGACGCAGACCGGCGCGCCCTTCGCTTGGCCGGTGCGATAGTCGAAGCGGCCATTGTGCTTCGGGCATTCGATGATGTGATCCATGACGAGGCCGTCGGCGAGGTGGATCTGCTCATGCGTGCAGAGCCCGTCCGTCGCGAAATACTCGTCGTCCGGCGAGCGGTAGATGGCATAGGTCTGGCCGCCATGGTCGAAGCGGATGACATCTTCCGCGTCGACGTCGTCGGCGTCGCAGGCCTCGATCCATTGCGTGGCGGTCGTGGTGGTCATGGTTTCCTCGCTCTGCGTTCTTCTTGGGTCGGATCGCGCAACGCTGCGCATGGCGGAGGCGTCGTGCGCCTCGGCCTGTTGGATGCGGCTGCCGGCATTTCGTTTCCGTGCCAGCGCGCGAGGGCGTTCCTCACTCGGCCGGGGCGGCCTGGACGAACTGCGTGCCGTGGTTGTACGGCACCGCCTTGTCCGGGTTCGGCAGCTGCCGCTGGACGAAATAGGTGGGCTCGCGGACCTGGCGCAGCAGCGTCGGGATGATTTCGGCATAGGCTTCCCAGAGGCCGTCATAGGGCGTGGGGCAGTCCGCCTTGATCGCCGCATGCAGCTTCGGCAGCGCGTGATAGGGCACCATCGGGAACATGTGGTGCTCCACGTGGTAGTTCATGTTCATGTAGAGGAAGCGATACAGCGGGTTCATGTAGACCGTGCGGCTGTTGAGCCGGTGGTCGAGCACGTCCTCGTCGAGGCCGGCATGCTGCGTCAGGCCGAAGATGACGACAAAGGGCGCGCCGTAGAGCGTCGGCAGGCCGATGAACATCGCCGGCAGGATCGAGCCGATGGCGACGCACCAGAGGGCGACGGCGGCGAAGATGGCGAGATAGGCGCGGGCGATCCAGTAGACCTTGTTGCGCTCCATCTCCGGAATGTAGGTCTTTTCCTCCTCGGTCAGCCGGCCCGCCGCGTGGATGAAGAGCTTCTTCATCGTGAGGTAGCTGCTCTTCAGCGCGAACAGGTTCAGCAGGATGCCGAGGATGTCGGGCGGCCGCGGCGCGGCGATCTCGGGATCGCGGCCGACGATGATCGTGTCGGTGTGGTGGCGGGTGTGGCTCCAGCGCCAGACGGTTGGCTCGCGCAGGATCATGAAGCAGGCGATCTGGTAGACGAAATCGTTCATCCAGCGCGTCTTGAAGGCGGTGCCGTGGCCGCATTCATGCCAGCGCGAATCCGAGGCCGAGCCGTAGAGGATGCCGTAGACGGCGAAGAAGGGGACGGCCCACCAGCTGCCCCAAAAGTAGTAACCGCCGAGGCCGGACAGGAAGAGGGCCGCGAACCAGATCGCCGTGTCGCGCAGCGCCGGGCCGTCGGAGCGCTTCATCAGCTCCTTCAGCTCCTTGCGCGGGATCGGGCACTGGTACCATTGCGCCGCCGCCAGGCCGTTCTCCTCGGCGAGCCGCGTGTCGCGTCCGATCAGCGAATAGTCGCGCGGGGTGAACCCGACCGTCATGTGTTCCTCCGGAGCCGGTGCGCCTCGGCCATCCGGGCAGGAAGGCGGCGCTTTTCATGTTTGGAGCGAGTCTAGTCTGGCCCCGTTCCCGGCTCAATCGAGGCATGATAGAATCTATCGAGCTAACTCAACGATGCTGCGGGCGCTGATGATAGTTTCTATCATGGAGGATAGGGCATGGATGGCGTGAACCGGCCGACGATCCGCGACCTCGCGGCGGCGGCGAAGGTCGGTGTCGCCACGGTCGACCGCGTGCTCAACCAGCGCGCCCCGGTCCGGCGCGAGACGGCCGAGCGCGTGCTCGCCGCGGCCGAGGCGATCGGCTATCACGGCACCGGCCTGTTGAAGCGGCGGCTCGAGGAGACGGCGGTTCCGAAGACGTTCGGCTTCCTGCTGCAGCGCCGCGCCGATGCGTTCTACCAGGAGATGGCGGCGGCGCTCGCCGGCGCCACCCGGGCCGTCAAGGCCGTGCGCGGGCGGCCGGTCGTCGAGTTCGTCGAGGACATCTCGGCCGCCACCGTCGCGGACAAGCTGCTGGCGCTCGGCGCCCGCGTCGATGCGCTGGCGGTGGTCGCGGCCGACCATCCGAAGGTGACGGAGGCGGTCGAGACGCTGCGGGCGCGCGGCGTCGGCGTGCTGACGCTGCTGTCCGAGCTCTCGGCGCCGTCGATCGGTCATGTCGGCATCGAGCACCGCAAGGCGGGCCGCACCGCTGCCTGGGCGATTGCGCGACTGGCGAAGCGGCCGGGCAGCGTCGGCATCTTCGTCGGCAGCCACCGCTATGTCGGGCACGAACTCTCCGAAATGAGCTTTCGCGCCTATTTCCGCGAGCATGCGCCGGAATTCCGGCTGCTCGAGCCGCTCGCCAATCTCGAGGATCCGCATCTTGCGCATGAGGGCACGCTGGAGCTTCTGAAGCGCAATCCGGACCTCGTCGGCATCTATGTCGCCGGCGGCGGCATGGCCGGGCTGGTCTCGGCGCTGCGCGAGGCCGACCCCGATCGCCGCGTTATCGCCGTCTGCAACGAACTGGTGCCGGAGACCCGCGCCGCGCTGGTCGACGGCGTCGTCGACGCGGTCATCTCGACGCCGGTTGTGGCGCTCGCCGAACAGGCCGTCGCGATCATGACGCGCGCCGTCACGCCGGCGGCGGGCGAGGGCGAGGCACGCGTTCTGCTGCCCTTCCACCTCTACGTGGCCGAGAACGTCTGACGCACCGTGTCGTATCGGTGGCCAGCCGATGCAAGATCCCCCAGACTTGCCATGCTGGCGCTACGTCAAGCCGGCGCATAACATCCGGTTGAAACGCCGCGCCGGACATCGGCGCCTGTGCAAGGGGAGGGGCGGCATGAAGATGGAAAGGACGGTCTTGGCGGTGTCGCGAGGCGATGGCGCCGCCAGCTTTCACGGCCCCCTCGTTCGTGCGCTGTTCGTCGGCTGCGTCGCCATCGCCGCGACCTCGCCGGTCGATGCGGAGACCGCGCCCGCTCCCCTGGCGATCCCGCTCGAGCTCGGCGCCATCCCGCCCAAGGACATGATCGCGCTGGCGCCCGACGGCATCGAGAAGGGGATTGCCGCGCTTCCCGCGATCGTCGGGGACACGATGAAGCGCAGTGGCGTCCCCGGCATGGCGGTCGCCGTCGTGCATGGCGGCAAGACGGTGTTTGCGCAGGGCTTCGGCGTGCGGGAACTCGGCAAGGACGCCCTTGTCGATCCGCAGACCGTGTTCCAGATCGCTTCGCTGTCCAAGCCGATCGCCGGAACCGTCGCCGCCATAGCGGTCACGCGCGGCACGGTCAGCTGGGACGACAAGGTGGCGCGCTTCCTGCCCTCCTTTGCGCTCGCCGAGCCCTATCTCACCGCGAATGCCACGATCGGCGATTTCTATGCGCATCGTTCGGGCCTGCCGCTCGCGGCCGGCGATGACCTGGAGGATCTCGGCTTCGACCGCAAGACCATCCTGGAGCGGCTGCGCCTGCTGCCGCTCGATCGGTTCCGCATTTCGTATCACTATACCAATTTCGGCATCACCCTCGGCGCCGAGGCGGTTGCCGCCGCCTCCGGCCTGGCATGGGAAGATCTCGCCGCCACGGCGCTGTTCGTGCCGCTGGGGATGGCGTCCACCAGTTCGCGGCATGCGGATTTCCTCGGTCGCAAGAACCGCACCGTGCTCCACGCGCTCGAGAACGGGCGCTTTCAGCCGCTCTATGACCGAAATGCCGATGCCCAGTCTCCGGCCGGCGGTGTCTCGTCGAATGTGGTCGACCTCGCCGAATGGCTGAAGCTCCTGCTCTCCGGCGGAGAGTTCCGCGGCGCGCGGATCAGCCCCGAAGCCCTGGCGCCAATGCTGCGCGCCCAGGCCTTCAGCGCGCCGGCGCCGGCGCCGGACGCCCGATCGGGCTTCTACGGCTATGGCTTCAACGTCGGCGTCGATGCCGATGGGCGGCCGAGGATGAGCCATTCCGGGGCCTTCGTGTTGGGGGGAGCCACCAACATGCAGATGATCCCCTCGGCCGGTGTCGCCATCGTCGTGCTGACCAATGCCGGCCCGGTCGGGGCCGCGGAGACCGTCGCCACCCAGTTCATGGATTTCGCCCAGTATGGCGCCTCGACGCGCGACTGGTTCAAGCTGTATCACCCGCTGCTGCTGAATTATTACGAGCCGGCCGGCGATCTCGTCGACGCCAAGCCCCCGACCGACCCCATCCCCGCCAGCGCGCCCACCGCCTATGTGGGCACGTATCGCAATGACTATTTCGGCCCGGCAAGCATCGATCTCGACGGACAGGATCTTTACTTCTCGGCCGGGCCGAAGGCCGCCAGATTGAAGCTCTCCCACCGGACGGACGACGAATTCTCCGTTGCCCCGCGGGGCGAGAACCAGCCCTTTGGTTCGCTGTCCTCCGTCAAGTTCACGGTGAAGGACGGCAAGGCAGTATCCTTCACCGTCGGCTATCTCGACGGCAACGGCATGGGGACGTGGCGCCGATGACGGGATGGCGGCCGGCCGTTGGGCCGTTCCACCGCTGGGGCGACGAGCCGGTGACGGCAAGGCGCATGCCTCAGCGCTTCAGCAGCCACTCATGCTCGGGATCGTTGTGGAACTTCCAGGTCCGCTTCGGCCCGGCCATGACGTTGAGGTAATAGAGGTCGTAGCCGTGCGATGTGGCGCAGGGGTGGTAGCCCCTTGGCACCAGGGTCACCACGCCGTCCTCGATCAGCATGGTCTCGTCGAGCGAGCGGTCGTCGGTATAGACGCGCTGGAAGGCGAAGCCCTGCGGCGGGTTGAGGCGGTGGTAATAGGTCTCCTCGAGCTGCGATTCCGCCGGCAGGTTGTCGGTGTCGTGCTTGTGTGGCGGATAGCTCGAAGTGTGGCCGCCGGGCGTGATCACCTCGACCACCAGCAGCGAATCCGCCGGGTCGCCCTCGGGCAGGATGTTGGTGACGTGGCGCTGATTGGTGCCGGTGCCGCGCGTTTCCTGGCTGACATGGTCCGGCCCGATCAGGCGGGGCGGCAGGCCGCCGCCGGAGGACGGCGCCGAACAGACGGCGAGCGTCACCTCGGTCGTCGCCGTGACGCTCCAGTCGTGGTCGGCCGGCAGGTAGACGGAATAGGGCTTGCCCTCGAACGGCGACATGCGCTCGCCGATCACGTCGAAATCGACTTCCTCGCCGCGGACGCGGGCCTTGCCGGAGACGAGCACCAGGCAGACCTCGCGATCACCCGTATTGCCCTCGGCCGCCTGGCCCGGCTTCAGATGGTGGAGATCGAAGCCGACATGGGTCCAGCCGGCGGATTGCGGCGTGACGTGGATGACGCGGCCATGCCCCGCATCCGGCTTGACGAGAAGATCTGCCATCAAGGTCTCCCAACTGCAGGCCGCGCCTGCCTTGCGTTTTCTTCACCTCTCCCTGTGGGAGAGGTGGGGGCGCCGAGCCCTGACCGTTCGGGCGCGGTAGCCTTCCTCAGCGCTTCAGCCCGGCTTCGTCGATGAAGCGGTTGAGATTGTCGAAGCCCATCTTCACATAGCGCGCCGGCGGCGCCTTGACCGGGTCCTGCTCCGCCTCGATGACGATCCAGCCGGAATAATCCGGGATCTCGCGGAAGACCGAGACATAGTCGATCGCGCCGTCGCCCGGCACCGTGTAGACGCCGGCCAGCACGCTTTCGAGGAACGACCAGTCGCCGGCCTCCGCCTGCTTCGCCACGTCGGGGCGCACGTCCTTGGTGTGCACATGCACGATGCGGTCGCGATGTTTCCGCGCCAGTCGGGCCGGGTCGCCGCCGGCCCAGGTGATGTGGCCGGTGTCGAGCAGGAGGCTCACGGCCGCGCCGGTGGTCGCCATCATGCGGTCGACCTCGTCCTCGGTCTGGATCACCGTGCCCATATGGTGGTGATAGGCGAGTTCCAGCCCCTCGCGGTCGAGGTAGTCGGCGAAGCGCGTCAGGCCGCTGGCGAAACGGCCCCATTCGACCTCGTCCATCACCGGCCGCTTCGACAAGGGCATGCCCTCGGTGCCGTGCACGGTGCGGGTGCATTCGGCGACGATGAACACCTTCGATCCGAACGCCTTCAAGAGGTCGATATGGGCGCGCGCCGCCTTGAACTCGTGCTCGGCGTCGCGCTCGAGCAGGAAGGTCGAATACCAGCCGGCGACGAGATCGAGCCCGTGCGCGTCGAGGATCGGGCGCAGGCTCTCGGCGTCGCGCGGGAACTTGTGGCCGAGCTCCATGCCCTCGATGCCGATCGCCTTCGCTTCCGACAGGCATTGCTCGAGCGGGATGTCGCCGCCGATCTCCTGCTTATCGTCATTGGACCAGCAGATCGGATTGGCGCCGATGCGGATCATGAATGGTTCCTCGTTATGTGACTGGATTGGCCTGTTCTTGGTTGGTCTCGCTCGCCGTCATCCCGGGCAAGCGAAGCGCGACCCGGGATCCATTCAGCCGTCGGCGGCAGGTGGCGGGATGGATCCCGGCTTTCGCCGGGATGACGGTAGAGGGTGTTTGTTCGTTGTTCCTGCAACATCGGCGCATGGTCTCGGTTCATCCCGCAAGGCTGCCACTTCACCTCTCCCTGAGGGAGAGGTCGGAGCGAAGCTCCGGGCGAGGGTTTACGGCCTCACCGGAGGGTTCCCTAAACCCTCACCCGCCAGCCTTCGGCTGTCGACCTCTCCCTCAGGGAGAGGTGAAGGAGGCCTGCCGCCTCGCCATCCTCAATCCAGCACTCGCTGTGCCTGGATCGCCTTCTCGTATGCCTTGCGCGCGGCGTTGACCTGCGGCCGTGGGCTCACCTCCGGCACGGCGACGTCCCACCAGTGGCCGCCGGCTTCCGTGGTGACGAGCGGGTCGGTGTCGATGACGAGGACCGTCGTGCGGTCGTTCTTCACGGCGGCCGCGAGGCCAGCCTCGAGCTCGGCGATCGAGGCCACCTTGGTCGCGATCGCGCCGAGGCTCGCCGCGTGGGCGGCGAAGTCGATCGCCGGCAGCACGGCGTGCTTGGCGTCCTTGAGCAGATTGTTGAAGTTGGCGCCACCGGTCGCCATCTGCAGCCGGTTGATGCAGCCATAGCCGGCATTGTCGAGCACGACGATGGTGAGGCGGAGCCCGAGCATCACCGAGGTGACGATCTCCGAATTCATCATCAGATAGGAGCCGTCGCCGACCATGACGACGACTTCCTCTGCCGGCTTCGCCATCTTGACGCCGACGCCGCCGGCGATCTCGTACCCCATGGTCGAATAGCCATATTCGAGATGGTAGGAGCCGGGGGCGCCCGCCTGCCAGAGCTTGTGCAACTCGCCCGGCAGGCCGCCGGCGGCGCAGACCACTGTGGCGTGTTCGCCAAGCGCGCGCTGCACGGCGCCGATCACCTGTCCGTCCGAGGGCAGGGCGGCGTTGGTGGCTGCTGTCGCCTTGTCGGCGGCGGTGAACCAGGCCTTTCGGCCGTCCTCGGCCTTCTTCAGCCAGGCCGCCGGCGCGGCATGAGCGCCGAGTTCGAGCGCGATTTCCTTTAGCCCGGCGAGCGCATCGGCAACGAGCGGCAGGGCGCGGTGCTTGGTGGCGTCGAAGACCTGCGTGTTGAGGCCGATGATGGTCTTGCGGTCGTTCTGGAACAGCGCCCACGAGCCGGTGGTGAAGTCCTGCAGCCGCGTGCCGACGGCGAGGATCACGTCGGCCTCCTCGGCGAGCTGGTTGGCGGCCGAGGTACCGGTGACGCCAATCGAGCCCATGTTGAGCGGGTGGCTGGCGGGGAGGGACGACTTGCCGGCCTGCGTCTCGGCGACGGGGATGCGGTGCGCCTCGGCAAGCGCGCGCAGCGTCTCGGTCGCGCCGGAATAGAGCACGCCGCCGCCGGCGATGATCAGCGGCTTCTTGGCGTCGGACAGCGCGGCAAGCGCGACCTTCAGCTCGTCCTCGGACGGGCGGACGCGGCGCGGTGTCCAGATCGTCTCGTCGAAGAAGGCCTCCGGATAGTCATAGGCCTCGGCCTGCACGTCCTGGCAGAGCGACAGCGTCACCGGGCCGCAATCGGCCGGGTCGGTCAGCACCGCCATCGCGCGCTGCAGCGCAGGGATGATCTGCTCGGGGCGGGTGATGCGGTCGAAATAGCGCGAGACAGGCCGGAACACGTCATTGGCCGAGACCGTGCCGTCGCCAAAATCCTCGACCTGCTGCAGGACGGGATCGGGCCGCCGGTTGGCGAAGACGTCGCCGGGCAGGAACAGCACCGGCAGTCGGTTCACATGCGCCAGCGCGCAGGCCGTCACCATGTTGGTGGCGCCGGGGCCGATCGAGCTGGTCACCGCCATCATGCGGCGGCGGAAGCTCGCCTTGGCATAGGCGACTGCCGCGTGGCCCATGCCCTGCTCGTTATGGGCGCGGAAGGTCGGCAGCTCGTCGCGGTGCTGGTAGAGCGCCTCGCCGATTCCGGCGACGTTGCCATGGCCGAAGATCGCCCATACGCCGCCGAAGATCGGCACGGTCTGGCCGCCGACGATCGTCTTTTGACTGGCCAGGAAACGCGCCAGCGCCTGCGCCATGGTGAGACGGATGGTGGTCATCGCGGCGTTCCCTCGGTCATTGTCTCGCTCCCCCTTCCTCGGCCATGGGCCGGGAAGCCTCCCTGTTCGCGCCCCCGATGTGGGAGGCTAACCCTTCATCCCTCCCAGGAGGAGGGGGCTTGTGCTTCACCTTTCCCGTGGGGAGAGGTGATCCTCCGTCCATGCAGCCGCCGGCGGCAGGCGGATGGATGGATCCCGGCTTTCGCCGGGATGACGGCGGAGGGTGTGGCTCCGTGGTTTCTTTCTTCACCTCTCCCTGAGGGAGAGGTCGGACCGAAGGTCCGGGTGAGGGTTTACGGCCTCACCGGAAAATTCCCCTCGTCATTCAACCCTCGCCGTCATCCCTGCGAAAGCAGGGATCCATGTCAGCGGGTTGGTCCTCGCTCTGAACGTTCCGTGGCGCGGATGGATGGATCCCTGCTTTCGCCGGAAGGACGGCCGCGCCTGTCGCAGCAACCGCGTACCCAAGAATCTCACGCCGCCTCCGTGCGCCGCGCCGTCTCCCAGGCGGCGACGAGGGCGGCGAAGCGGTTCGCCATGTCGGTCACCGCCGCCTCGTCGTCGATCCGGCCCGCGAGCCAGTTCTCCGCGGCGTCCGCGAAGATGGTGCGGCCAACGGCAAAACCCTTGACCAGTGGCGTCGCGGCGGCGGCACGGAAAGCGGTGACGAGTTCCGCCTCCGGCGCCTCGAGGCCGAGCAGCACGATGCCGCGGCAGAGCGGGTCGTTCTCCGTGATCACCTTTTCTATGGCGCGCCAGGCGGCGACGCTCGTCTGCGGCTCCAGCTTCCACCAGTCGGGCTTGATGCCGAGGGCGTAGAGGCGGGCGAGGATCGAGGCGACCGTGTCGTCGGCGAGCGGGCCGTGCTTGCCGGCGATGATCTCGATCAGCAATTCGCGGCCGGCCGTGCGCGCCGCATCGGCGACGCGGAGCAGCTCGCGCTCCTGCCGCGCCTTCAGCTCGTCGCTGTCGTCGGGGTGGTAGAAGCAGAGGCACTTGACGGTATGGCCGATCGGCCATTCGGCGAGATGGCTGCCGAGATCGGGCAGATGGTCGAAATCGAGCGGGCGCGAGCCCGGCTTCTCGACCGGCCGGCCGATCCAGAAACCCTGCTCGGCGGCGCGCGGGAACGCCTTCTGGCCATAGGTCGTGTCGAGCAGCATGCCGAAGCCGGGCCGCCCCTTCGCGACGCGGGCGGCGGCTTCGACGGCAAGCGCCTTCAGGCTAGCGATCTTTTCACGCGGCGCCTGGAGCTTGTCGGCAACCGCCTCGAGCTGGGCGCGATGGTCGATCGCCAGCGCCATCAGCTGCGCCGGCTGGGCCCGGCGCGTCGTCGCCCAGTGCAGATGGTTGAGCGCCGCGTCCTTGCGCAGTGCCTTGTGCGGGCTGCCATGCGCGAGGAACCAGGAAAGCTCGGTCCAGCTCGGATATTCCGGCGCGCAGAGCAGGCGGGAGACGGCGAAGGCGCCGCAGGCGTTCGCCCAGGTGGCGCAGGTGGCGAGCGGCTCGCCCTTGAGCCAGCCGCGCAGGAAGCCGGACATGAAGGCGTCGCCGGCGCCGAGCACATTGTAGATCTCGATCGGGAAGCCCTCGCCGACGATGCCGGCCTCGAGATCGCTAGAGATCGCACCGTCATAGACGATGCAGCCCATGGCGCCGCGCTTCAGCACGATGGTGGCGGCGGAAACCGCGCGGATCGCCTTCAGCGCGCCGAGCACGTCGTCGGCGCCGGATGCGATCCGGATTTCCTCCTCGGTGCCGACGATCAGGTCGCAATCTCCAAGGATGGATTTCAGCCGCTCCGAGACGTGGTCCGACTTCACATAACGGGCGAAGCCGTCGCCATGGCCGGCGAGGCCCCAGAGGTTGGGGCGATAGTCGATGTCGAACACGACCTTGCCGCCGGCCGCCTTGGCGAGGCGGATCGCCTTGCGCTGCGCCGCGTCGCTGTTCTCGCGCGAGAAATGCGTGCCGGTGACGACGATCGACGCCGCCGAGGCGATGAAGTCCTCGTCGATGTCGGCTTCCGACAGCGCCATGTCGGCGCAGTCGGTGCGGTAGAAGATCATCGGCGAGACGCCCTCGTCCTCGACCGCCAGCAGGACCAGCGCGGTCAGCCGGTCGGGGTCGGTGGCGATGCCTCGCGTGTCGACGCCCTCGCGCTGCATCTGCTCGCGGATGAAGCGGCCCATCTGCTCGTCGCCGACGCGGGTGATCACGGCCGATTTCAGGCCGAGCCGCGCCGTTCCGATGGCGATGTTGGAGGGGCAGCCGCCGACCGACTTGGCGAAGGAGGTGATGTCCTCGAGCCGGGAAAAAATCTGCTGGCCGTAGAGGTCGACGGATGACCGTCCGATGGTGATCACGTCGAGCGTCCGGGCCGCAGTGCCGGCGCGCGGGACTTCGGTCATCGCATGCTCCGTCTCAGGTTAACGAAGGGGTGACGGGCCGCTAACGCGCGGCGGCGCCATCGTCCTCAGGCCTGAGTGAAACAAAAATTCTGCGATTTCGTCAATATGGAATATGTGGATCATTATCCACGGCGCGCTTCGGCCACCGCGACGGTCAGCGTCATGGCGAGCGCCATGGAGGCCGAGAGCGAGCGGAAGCCCTCGTAATCGGCCTCGACCACCTCGAACCAGACGCCGAGCTTGGGGATCAGCGGGCTGAACGGGCTGTCGGTGATGACGACCAGCGGCGTGCCGCCCTCGTTGATCTGGCGCGCATAATTGAGCGTCGCCGAGGCGTAGGGGGTGAAGGAGATGGCGATGGCGGCGTCGCGCGAGGTGGCGAAGGAGAGTGTCTCCGGGTCGTTGCCCTGCGCCGAGCCGACCAGGACCGACTTCACGCCGAGCTTGCCGAAGGCATAGCTCATATAGGACGTGACGGGGTAGGAACGGCGCTGGCCGATCAGGTAGATCGTCTCGGCCTTGGCGAGGAGTTCGGCCGCCTCGTCGATCTGGGCCACCTGCACGCGCTCGCGCAGCGAGCCGACCGAGCGCTCGGCCGCCTTGCAGAAGCCGGCGAACAGGGTTGCCGACTTGCTGTCGCCGGCGACATGCGAGCGCAGCGACGACAGTCGCTCCGAATAGTTCGAGGTGCGATCCCTGAGGCGGTCCTGGAAGACCGCCTGCAGGTCGGAAAAACCTTGGTAGCCAAAGGCTTGCGCGAAGCGAACGAGGGTCGAAGGCTGGACTTCCGCCTTTTCGGCGATGCTGGCCGCCGTGCCGAAGGCGACATCGTCCGGATTGGCGACGGCGTAGATCGCCACCTGCGCCAGGCGCTTCGGCAGCGTGTCCTTGCGGCTCACCATCAGGTTGCGCAGGCTCCAGAAGTCGCGGGGCGGCAAGGCGTCGTTGTCGTCAAGGGTCATCATCGCGGGCCTTTCCTGCGCATTTCGCGCAGCTTTCTCCCAGTCCGGGCGGAAAATCAACACTTGACGCAATTGGGTCACGGTGGAATGAATGTTCCGGCATCTGTTTCAGAATTCGTTTTGTTCCGTGTTTTGATGCGTCCAGATCCCGAAAACGTAAGCTTACGGAACAAAAACACGCCGGATCTCGCACCAATCGTTCATTCTGGGAGGAATGTCATGAAGTGGAAGCTCAGGGCAATGCTCGCGGCGACGGCTCTCGCCGTCTCGGCGGCTGCCGCGCATGCCGACATCATCGTCGTCACCCATGGTCAGGCCTCGGACCCGTTCTGGTCCGTCGTCAAGAACGGCGTCGCCGAAGCCGGCAAGGACCTCGGCGTAAAAGTCGACTACCGCGCGCCCGAAACCTTCGACATGGTCGCGATGGCGCAGCTGATCGACGCCGCCGTCAACCAGAAGCCCGAGGGTATCGTCGTCTCGATCCCCGATGGCGACGCGCTCGGGCCCTCGATCCAGAAGGCGGTCGCCGCCGGCATTCCGGTCATCTCGATGAACTCCGGCTCCGACGTCTCGAAGAAGCTCGGCGCGCGCCTGCATGTCGGCCAGAGCGAATATGACGCCGGCAAGGCGGCGGGCGAGAAGCTGAAGGAGATGGGCGGCAAGAAGGGGCTCTGCGTCAACCAGGAAGTCGGCAACGTCGCGCTCGACCTGCGTTGCAAGGGCTTTGGCGACGGCTTCGGTGCCGTGACCGTGCTGCCGACCTCGGCCGATCCGGCCGACGTCAAGGCCAAGGTCAACGCGGCGCTGGCCTCGGACGCGGCGATCGATTCCGTCCTGACGCTGAACGCGTCGCTCGCCGGCGAGCCGTCGATCGCCGCCGTCTCGGAATCGGGCAAGGACGGCAAGGTCAACGTCGCGACCTTCGATCTCTCGGCTGGTTTCCTGCAGGCAGTCGCGGACGGCAAGGCCGCCTTCGCCATCGACCAGCAGCAGTTCCTGCAGGGCTATCTGCCGGTCGCCTTCCTGGCGCTGCACAGCAAATACGGCCTGATGCCCGGCGGCGATGTGCCGTCCGGTCCCAACCTGGTGACCAAGGACGCGGCCTCCAAGGTCGTCGAGCTGTCGGCCAAGGGCATCCGCTAGGCGCCTGCCAATCGGCGCGCGCGGCCGCGATGCGCCGCGCGCGCATCTTTCCTGATGACGATGGTTTGGAAGGCATCCAGACCATCTTGGTGGCGCGCCGCGGCCGGCCGGTCCGCGCGGGCAACTGGTGGAATGATGACCGACAACAGCAAGCTGATCCACGAGGCGGCCGACGAGCGGCTGAAGCACGCCTCGACCCTGACGCGGCTCCTGCGCCGGCCGGAACTCGGCGCCATTCTCGGCCTCGTCATCGTCACGAGCTTCTTCCTCGCCATCGCCAACCCGGTGATGTTCGAGCTCTCCGGCATCATGAACTTCATGGCGCCGGCGGCGCAGCTCGGCATCCTGGCGATCGGCGCCTCGCTCTTGATGGTCGGCGGGGAGTTCGATCTCTCGGTCGGCTCGATGGTAGCCTTCGCCGGCCTGATCTTCGCCGCCTGCGTCGTCACCTTCAACATGCCGCTGCCGGTGGCGATCCTGGTCGCTTTCGCCTGCGCCGCCGCGATCGGTTTCCTGAACGGCCAGCTCGTCATCCATACCGGCTTGCCGAGCTTCATCGTCACGCTCGCCTTCCTGTTCGTGCTGCGCGGCCTCTCTCTGGTCGGGCTCAAATGGGCGACCGGCGGGGCGACGCAGCTGCGCGGAGTGCGCGAGGCGGCGACCGATACGCCGCTCGACGCCTTCTTCTACAAGCTCTTCGCCGGTGATGCCTTCGAAGGCCTGTTCGCCTGGCTCGCGGCGCATGACTGGATCGCCAAGTTCCCGAACGGCCTGCCCAAGGTAACGGGTGTGCCGGTCGAGATCGTCTGGTTCGTCGGGCTTGCCATTGTCGGCGCGATCCTGCTGGCGCGCACCCGCTACGGCAACTGGATCTTCGCCGCCGGTGGCGACCCGAACGCCGCGCGCAATTCCGGCGTGCCGACGCGTCGGGTGAAGACCTCGCTCTTCGTGCTGACGGCCTGCTGCGCGGCGCTGGTCGCGGTGCTCACCGTGCTCGACGCCGGCTCGACCGATGCGCGACGCGGCTTCCAGAAGGAGTTCGAGGCGATCATCGCCGCGGTGATCGGCGGCTGCTTGCTCACCGGCGGCTATGGCTCGGTCGTCGGCGCGGCGGTCGGCGCCGTCATCTTCGGCATGGTGCTGATCGGGCTCACCTACACGACCATCGACCAGGACTGGTACCTGGTCTTCCTCGGCGGCATGCTGCTGATGGCGGTGTTCTTCAACAACATCATCCGCAAGCGCGTGACGGGAGAGCGGTGATGGCGACGCCAATCCTGGAGATGCGGGACATCGAGAAGCATTTCGGCTCCGTCGTCGCGCTGGCCGGCGTCTCGATCGAGATCCATGCCGGCGAGGTGCATTGCCTGCTCGGCGACAATGGTGCCGGAAAGTCCACCTTCATCAAGACCATGGCGGGCGTGCACAGGCTGACCAAGGGGCAGATGTTCCTGAACGGCCAGCCCGTGCATTTCACCAGTCCGCGCCAGGCGCTCGATGCCGGCATCGCGACCGTCTATCAGGATCTCGCCATGATCCCGCTGATGTCGGTGACGCGAAACTTCTTCATGGGCCGCGAGCCGGTGAAGGGGATCTGGCCGCTCCGCTTCATGGACATGGGTTTCTGCGATCGCGTCACCCGCGAGGAGATGCAGCGCATCGGCATCGACGTGCGCGATCCCGGCCAGGCGGTCGGCACGCTGTCGGGCGGCGAGCGGCAATGCGTGGCGATTTCGCGCGCCGTCTATTTCGGCGCCAAGGTGCTGATCCTCGACGAACCGACCTCGGCGCTCGGCGTTCGCCAGACCTCGATGGTGCTCAAATATATCGACATGGTGCGCAAGCGCGGGCTCGGCGTCGTCTTCATCACCCACAATGTCCGCCACGCGATGGCCGTCGGCGACCGTTTCACGGTGCTGAACCGCGGCCGCACGCTCGGCACGGCGGCGCGCGGCGAGATCAGCGCGGACGAACTGCAGAACCTCATGGCCGGCGGCAAGGAGCTCGCCGATCTCTCGGCCGAGCTTGGCGGTACGGTCTGAAACTCTCCAATCAGGAATGTCAGGGCAATGAAACCTCTCGGCATCGGGCTCATCGGCACGGGCTATATGGGCAAGTGCCATGCGCTTGCCTGGAACGCGGTGGCGCCAACCTTCGGCGACGTGGCGCGGCCGCGTCTCGTTCATCTCGGCGAGACGAACGAGACGCTCGCGCGGGCCAAGGCGGCCGAGCTCGGCTTCGCGCGCGGATCGGGCGACTGGCGGGCCGTCGTCGCCGATCCCGAGGTCGACGTCGTCTCGGTCGCGACGCCCAACCAGTTCCACGCCGAGATGGCGATCGCGGCGCTCGAGGCCGGCAAGCATGTCTGGTGCGAGAAGCCGATGGCGACGTCCGAGGCGGACGCGGCCGCCATGCTGGAAGCGGCGCGTGCGTCCGGCAAGGTCGCCGTGCTCGGCTACAACTACATCCAGAACCCTGCCATCCGCCATCTGAAGCGGCTGCTGGAGGAGGGGGCAATCGGCGCGGTCAACCATGTCCGCGTCGAGATGGACGAGGACTTCATGGCGGACGGGGCGGCGCCGTTCGGCTGGAAGAGCGATGCCGGATCGGGCTATGGCGCGCTCGACGATTTCGCGGTCCATCCGCTATCGCTGCTCGCCGTGCTGGTCGGCCCGCCGGCGCGCGTCGTCACCGACATGGCGAAACCCTTTGCCACGCGCCCGCTGGCGGATGGCGGCAGCCGTGATGTCGAGACGCATGACATCGCCAATGTGCTGTTCCGCCTTGCAAGTGGCGCCTCTGGCAGCCTGCTCGTCAACCGCTCGGCCTGGGGACGCAAGGGCCGCATCGCGCTCCAGATCTTCGGCTCCGAGGGTGCGCTGGTCTACGACCAGGAACGGATGAACGAATTGCAGCTCTATCAGGCGAAGGGATCGGCGGCGGAGCAGGGCTTTCGCACCATCCTGACCGGCACTGCGCATCCGCCTTATGAGCGCTTCATCCCGGCGCCCGGGCACGGGCTCGGCTTCAACGATCTGAAGGTGATCGAGGCGCGCGAACTGATCCGCCGGATCGGTGGCGAGCCCGCGCATCTGATCGAATTCGAGACCGGCTTCCGGATCGAACGCACCGTGCACGCCATGGCGCGGGCCTTCGAGACGGGCGGCTGGACCGACATCGACGACTGACAACGGCCGCGACGGCCGCCGGTGACACTCTGCTTGAGGCATGAACATGACAGTGAGACTGGGACTTCTGGGCGCCGGGCGGATCGGCAAGGTGCATGCCGGCGCGATCGCCGCGAACAAGGGCGCGAGGCTGGTGGCCGTCGCCGATGCGTTTCCGGACGCGGCGCGGGCGCTGGCCGAGACGACGGGCTCGGAAGTGCGCGACGCCGACGCCATCATGAACGCGGCCGACATCGACGCCGTGCTGATCACGACGCCGACGGACCTGCACGCGACGATGATCGAGCAGGCGGCGCGGGCCGGCAAGGCGATCTTCTGCGAGAAGCCGGTCGATCTCGACGTCGAGCGGGTCAGGGCGTGCCTCGCGGTCGTCGCCGAGACCGGGGCGCCGCTGATGGTCGGCTTCAACCGCCGCTTCGATCCAAATTTCATGGAAGTCCGCCGCCAGATCGACGCGGGCGCCATCGGCAAGGTCGAGATGGTGTCGATCACCTCGCGCGATCCCGGCCCGCCGCCGGCCGACTACATCCGCCGCTCCGGCGGGCTGTTCCGCGACATGACCATCCATGATTTCGACATGGCGCGCTTCCTGCTCGGCGAGGAGCCGGTCAGCGTCTTCGCCTCCGCGTCCGTCCTCGTCGATCCCGAGATCGGCAAGCTCGGCGATTTCGACAGCGCCTCGATCGTGCTCACGACGAAATCCGGCCGCATCGCGCAGATCTCCAATTCGCGCCGCGCCAGCTACGGCTATGACCAGCGCATGGAGGTGCACGGCTCGAAGGGTCTGGTCAGCGCCGAGAACCTGCGCGCCACCAATGTCGAGGTGGCGAATGGCGACGGCTACCGCCGCGAGCCGCTCCTGAACTTCTTCATGACCCGCTACACCGAGGCCTATCGCAACGAGATCGCGGCCTTCATCACCGCGCTCGAAAACGGCGAGCCGCCGACGCCCTCCGGCGACGACGGCCTGAAAGCCTTGATCCTGGCCGACGCCGCGCTGCGATCGGTCAAGGAGAAGCGGGCGGTGGCTGTGGAGATTTCGTAGAGCCAGCCAAAATGGAGTGGGGCCGGACCTCAAACCCCGATCTTGTTTGGGATCATCATCGCCATAGCGCGTTCGAGTGCATGCTGGAGCGTTCCGTCTTCTTGGCCGGCCTCGTCGGGAAATGAATCAAGGGCGAGGTCGAGTTTCTTCAAGGGTTCCAGCGCTTCTCGGCGAACCCAGAACATCGTGCCGGCGAAGAAGTCGATCGGGGGGATGGGAGTGATGCCCATCATCGTGAGCAGATCGCGGGTCTTGGTCTCGTTAGTGCCCCATGCGGCCTTCTCGCCCTTCCATTCATTGGGAAGTCTGAAGCGGTCGGATCCAATCATCCCGACGCCGGGTGACCGCGCAAAGACATCGATAATTCGATCGACCGCATCGCGGTTGCCGATCAGGTCGTAGAGGCTCGCCAGTCTCCAGATCTCCCCCAGCGCCGCGCGGGGGCCGTCCAGCGCGGACTTCTTGCCGTGCAGCTTGCAGATCAGGTCGAAGTCGTCGAGGCGGCCGTCCATTAGCAGCTGGATGAACGGTCCGATGTCGCGCCCACGGTTTTCGTAGATGATCGTCTCGGCATCGGGATATGTCCGCCTGATGTGGCCGTGTAGGTCCCGGGCGGGCCCTGTTAGCGTGAGGATGAGGCGAAACGGCCTCTCCAGGCGGCTGAGCAGCGCCTCGAACTCCGACCAAAGCTCCTGGTAGTAGAGATGGATGACGATGCCGACCCTCAAAGGTGCAAGCGGCGGGCGCGCGGCCTCGGCTGGAGGCGGTCCTTCGAAGTGGCGTGCGAGCACCTGCTGAAGACTGGCGGTGGCCGGTCCTAGACCCCAGCCTGAGAGCCCTCTGAGGGCAAGGGCCAGTTCGCGCTCCTTCGGGCCGCCGGCGTGGAGGAGGGGGCGAAGCACGACTTCGCCGCCCATCGGAAGATGGATGAGGGGCTGCATCCATCGCTTCTGGCGCCGTCGTTGCCGGAGCAGCGAGCCGAGGTCGCGGATGCTGAGGAGGCGAACGCTGCAGGCGACGACCGAATGATCATCGAATTGCAGGACCAGGCCGCTCTCCGTTGTCTCGAGCAGGTAGCGGGTCTGCTCGGTCGCAGGCAGATAGATCACGCGATCCGGATGGGGGCGTAGTTGGACGGCCAGTCTGACGAACGGTATGGCGCGGTCCCGGCGCTGGAGTTCGATGATGTAGCGACCCGGCGCGTGGATCAGGATTTCGGGCCGGCCGGTGTCCTTCCTGACGGTGAATAGAGTCATATGAGCAGAAGCCGGTGGTGCTGCTGGCAATTCGGTTCTCGTGTGAGGCTCGAGAAACGCACTTTGGGCGTCGGTGTCGCGGTCTGGATAGGGCGAGGCTTGATCATCGGACGGGGCGATCCCTGTCCGACTTGAGTGCGTAGCCGGAGGCGGTCGGATTGCGGATCGCCTCGGAAAGGCCGAGCAAGCGGCCGAGCGTGTTCAGAAGCCGGTCGCGGTTGAGCGTCAGGCAATAGAAGCTGGCCTTGGCTAAGGATTGTACGAAGGCTCGTCCGGGCTTGAACGGAATCTTGTACTTGCGGCGGAGGTATACTTCCGATTGCGCCTTCGCACGATGACGATGTATCCGCGCCAGGGCGCTGCGTTCGACGGAATTGCCAACGTCATGGATAGCGTGCGCGTCACTGACGAGTATCATCTGTTCGTTTCGCTGCCTCAAGCGGTGCGACAGATCGTCATCCTCGAAGTAGAGGAATATCCCCTCATCGAATCCACCCATCTCCAGAAACAGCGATCGTCTTATCAGGAATATGCCGCCGTCTACGAAGCGGACGCAGCAATCGCCCGCGATCTCGCGAACGCGCATTGGAGGAGGAGTGCCGGACAGCCGGTCGACCTCTGTTTGGTCGCGAAACCAGAGTCGCCCTTTCGGTGTTGTTGTGCGCGGTGAGAAAACGTTGCAGTCAGGATAGCGTTCGACGGCCTCGAGGAGGGCATCGATTGACCGAGGTGTGACGCGCACGTCTGGATTGATGAAAAGTATGAATTCGCCGGAAGCTGCAGCCGCGCCAATATTGCACGCGCAGCCGAAGCCGAGATTGCGGCCATTGTCGATCCGACGGACTGGTAGCCCCTGCAGAACACTGCCGAGGTCATCCGTGCTGGCATTGTCAACACAGATGATTTCTGGGCCGTCGGGCAAGCATGCCAATGCCTCGCGAACGATTCCCGCGCTGTTGTAGGTCACCGTGACGGCGCTGATGGAGCGGGACATGCTAATGCCTGGCAGATCAATCGTTCGCTGGACCGCTCGTTCGAGTGGGGCTGGTTGTGGTCGCTGCCGGGCGCTACGGTCGGCGGGGCTGATTGCGAGGCGGCTCGGACCCTACCCTTCTAGAATTTCGCTTGTGTTGAACTGGTTCTCGCATGATTTGCAAGGCTGGCGAACGAAATTTCGGTTAATTACTTGTGAGATAACTGTAAATGGTGGTCGGATTTCTCCTTCCGTATCCTTCGACGCGCTTGCTATGCTGGGTCTGGGCGCTAGGTTCGCCGAATGAAATCCGCTGAGCCATCTCCTATGCGAATTCTTGTTACCGGCGGTGCCGGCTTTATCGGGTCGGCTCTCTGCCGGCATCTGGTCGGGGATCTCGGGGTTGGGGTCGTCAATGTCGACAAGCTGACCTATGCGGCGAATCTGGCCTCGCTGGCACCGATCGCCGACAACCCGCTCTATGCTTTCGTCGAGGCGGATGTCTGCGACGTGGCGGCGATGGCGGATGTCTTCCGTCGCTACGAGCCGGACGGCGTCATTCATCTCGCCGCCGAGAGCCATGTCGACCGCTCGATCGGCAGCCCGGGCGAGTTCCTGCAGACCAACATCATGGGCACCGCCGTGCTGCTCGAGGCGTGCCGGGCCTATCTCGACCGGGCCTCGGCGGCGACGCGGGAGGCGTTCCGCTTCCTGCATGTCTCGACCGACGAGGTCTATGGCGCGCTTGGTGATGACGGCTTGTTCGACGAGGAGACCGCCTATGATCCGTCCTCGCCCTATTCGGCCAGCAAGGCGGCGTCCGACCATCTGGTCCGTGCCTGGCACCGCACCTATGGCGTGCCGGCGCTGATCTCCAACTGCTCGAACAATTACGGGCCCTATCACTTCCCCGAGAAGCTGATCCCGCTCACCATCCTGAACGCGCTGGAAAGCGCGCCGATCGACGTCTATGGCGACGGCCGCAACGTGCGCGACTGGCTCTATGTCGAGGACCATGCCCGCGCGCTGTTCCTGGCGCTGACGCGCGGCCGTCCCGGCGAGAAATACAATATCGGCGGCCGCAACGAGCGCACCAATCTCGACGTCGTCCGGCGCATCTGCGGCATCCTCGACGGCCATCGCGCCGACGCCGGACCGCATGAGCGGCTGATCCGCTTCGTGACCGATCGACCGGGCCATGACCACCGCTACGCCATCGACCCGACCAAGGCGGAGGCCGATCTCGGCTGGCGCGCGGCGGAAGATTTCGACAGCGGCATCGAGAAGACGGTTCGCTGGTATCTGGATCGTCGCGACTGGTGGGAGCCGATCCGTCGAGGCGTCTATCGCGGCCAGCGCCTCGGCCTCGTCGCGGGCGCCTCCTGATGCGGATCTTCGTTGCTGGCGCCAGCGGCCAGCTGGCGCGCGCGCTGAAGGCGCGCGCGGGGGCGGCGGGTCATGTGGCCGAGACCTTCGGCCGTCCCGCGCTCGACCTGGCGTCTTCCGCCGATCCCGCGCCGGCGATCGCCGGCTTCGCCGCCGATATCGTGATCAACGCCGCCGCCTATACGGCGGTCGACAAAGCCGAGGCCGAGCCGGAGCAAGCCTTTGCCGTGAACCGGGACGGCGCGGCGCGCCTGGCGGCGGCCGTGCGGCGCCTTGGCCTGCCGCTCCTGCATGTCTCGACCGACTACGTCTTCGATGGCGGGAAGGGCGCGCCCTACGTGGAAGCCGACGCCACCGCGCCGCTCGGCGTCTATGGCCGCTCGAAGCGGGAAGGCGAGGCGGCGGTGCTTGCGGCCCATCCCGACGCGCTCGTGTTCCGGACGGGCTGGGTCTATGGCGCCGACGGCCGCAACTTCGTCCGCACCATGGTCGAGCTCGCGGCGGAGCGTGACCGGCTCGACATCGTCGCCGACCGCTTCGGCAACCCGACCCATGCCGCCGATCTCGCCGATGGCCTGCTGGCGATCGCAAGGCAGGCGGCGGAGCATCGCGGTGGTGGCATCTTCCATCTCGCTGGCTCGGAAGAGGCCTCGTGGCACGATCTCGCCGGCGGCGTGATGGGGAGCCTCGCCGCAGCGGGGCGCCGCGTGCCGGAGCTTTCGCCGATCTCGGGCGACGCCTATGTCGCGGCCGCCGCGCGGCCGCGCGATTCCCGGCTCGATTGCTCGCTGGCGGCACAGACCTTTGGCGTGCGACTGCCGGGGTGGCGCGCGAGCGCCGGTGTCGCCGTTTCCGCCATTCTGGAACAGCAGGAGACTACCCGATGAAGGGCATCGTGCTTGCCGGCGGCGCCGGCACGCGGCTGCATCCGATGACGCTCGTGACGAGCAAGCAGCTGCTGCCGGTCTACGACAAGCCGATGATCTACTATCCGCTGTCGACGCTGATGCTGGCGGGGATCCGCGACATCCTTGTCATCTCGACGCCGCAGGACCTGCTGCAGTTCCAGGCCCTGCTCGGCGACGGCTCGCAATGGGGCATCGCGCTCTCCTATGCCGAGCAGCCGAAGCCCGAGGGATTGGCGCAGGCCTATCGCATCGGCGCCGATTTCGTCGCCGGCCAGCGCTCGGCGCTGATCCTCGGTGATAACATCTTCTTCGGTCACGGCCTGACGGCGCTGCTCGCCGAGGCTCGGGCTCGGACCGAGGGCGCGACCGTATTCGCCTATCACGTGCAGGATCCGGAGCGCTACGGCGTCGTCGCCTTCGACGGCGATCGCCGCGCCGTCTCCATCGAGGAGAAGCCGAAGGCGCCGCGCTCGAACTGGGCGGTGACCGGCCTCTATTTCTACGACGAGGCGGTGGTCGATATCGCGGCCGACCTCAAGCCCTCGGCGCGGGGCGAACTGGAGATCACCGACGTCAACAGCGTCTATCTCGAGCGCGGCGCGCTTCATGTCGAGAAGATGGGGCGCGGCTATGCTTGGCTCGACACCGGTACGCCTGACAGCCTGATCGAGGCGTCGGAGTTCGTGCGCACCTTCGAGAAGCGGCAGGGCCTGAAGATCTGCTGTCCGGAAGAGATCGCCTATCTGATGGGGTTCATCGACGCCGCAGAGCTCGAGCGGCTCGGCGCCGCGCTCGGCAGGAGCGGCTATGGCCGCTACCTGCTCGAGGTGGTGATGGCGGAGCGCTGAGGGTCAGAGCGACAGGTCCGTGAGGCGAGGATGCCGGCGGTCGCGTTCCGACAGGATCGCATCGGCCGGCGAGACCCCCCATTCGATGCCGAGCGCCGGATCGTCCCAGGCGAGGCCGCGGTCATGCTCGGGGCTGTAGAAGTCCGAGGTCTTGTAGTGGATCTCGCTGTCCGGCTCGAGCGTGCAGAAGCCGTGCGCGAAGCCGGCGGGCACGTAGAGCTGATTCTTGTCCTCGGCCGAGAGTCGGACTGCGATGTGCTGGCCGAAGCTGGGCGAGTCGGGACGGATGTCGACGGCGACGTCGAGGATGGCGCCGCGCAGCACGCGCACCAGCTTGGCCTGGGCGCGCGGGGCGAGCTGGAAATGCAGGCCGCGCACCGTGCCGACCTGGCGCGAGAGCGACTGGTTGTCCTGCACGAAGACGACGCCGGGGGCGACTTCGCGTTCGAAGACGTCCTGCCGGAAGGCCTCGAAGAAATAGCCGCGATCGTCGCCATGCACCTTCGGGCGGAGGAGGGCGAGGCCGTCTATGGCGAAACGCTGGATGTCGGTCATGCGAAGAAGTGATTCCGGTTGGAGTTCGGCGGCACCTTGGCGGCAGGCGAGGTCCCGTGCAAGACAGGGCCCGGCCCGCGCATGGACAGGCCGTATCTGGGCCTTCATGGTGGCGTGCGCGTGCGGGCGGCGACGAATCGGCTCGTCGCGCTGCGTCGTTTCTCCGGAGGCGGGCGCCCCCTTCATTGGACCGGAACCTTGATGTCGCTTCGCCCCTTCACGATCCTCGTCACGAGCTTCGGCGGCCAGGCCGTGATCCTGCCGATCCTCGTGCTGGTGACCCTGACGCTGCTTGTCGCCGGGCAGAGGCGGGCGGCGTTCTGGTGGGCGTTCTCCGTGGCGCTGGTGCTGGGGCTCCTGCTCGTCGCCAAGATCGCCTTCATTCCCTGTGGCGATTACCTGCCCGTGTCCGGCCTGCGCAGCCCGAGCGGCCACGCCGGCGCGGCGATGGCAGTCTATGGTGGATTGGGTGTCCTGATGGCGCGATTGGCCGCGAGCCCGCCTCTGCGCCTGCTGGTGGTCGGTTCCGGGGTTCTGCTGGCACTGGCGATCGCGGTGACCCGCGTGGTGATCGGCGCCCACACCGTGCCGGAGACGATCCTCGGCACGCTCATCGGCCTGATCGCGCCGCTCGTCCTGCTGAGCCGGCGGGACCTGTTCGTCGGGCCGGTCCGGCTGCGCTGGATCTGGCTGTTCGCGGGACCGGTCGTCCTGATCGCCATATTCCATGGTTTCGAGCTGGGCGCCGAGCACGTCATCGAGCGGATCGCTTACCAGCTCAACGGCTTGCTCGGCGTCTGTCGCTGAGCGGTCAGGGCCCGTTCTGCAGGGCCGGGCGCCGGGCGGGGCGCTTTTTGGCGCTCGGCTCCGGAACCGCCGCGAGATCGTCTAGGATGGGGCAGTCCGGCCGGTCGTCGCCGTGGCAATGGCCGGCGAGGTGGCGCAGTGTGCGCGCCATCCCTTCCAGCTCGTGGATCCGCTTCTCGATCTCGGCGACATGCTGGAGGGCGACGCGCTTCACGTCGGCGCTCTCGCGGCCCTTGTCCTGCCAGAGCGCCAGCAGCGTGCCCATCTCCTCGACCGAGAAGCCGAGGTCGCGGGCGCGGCGGATGAAGCGGAGCGTCTCGACATCCGTCGGCGAATAGACCCGATAGCCCGACTCGGTCCGGGCCGCGGCGCGGATCAGGCCGATCTGCTCGTAGTAGCGGATCATCTTGGACGAGACGCCGGACGCGGTGGAAGCTTCTCCGATGTTCATACTGACCTCCTTCACGCGGCGGGCCGGTAGCGCTTCAGCCGAAGCGCATTGCCGATAACGAAGACACTGGACATCGCCATCGCGCCGGCCGCCAGCATCGGCGAGAGCAGCAGGCCGAAGGCCGGATAGAGCGCGCCGGCGGCGATCGGGATCAGGGCCGTGTTGTAGGCGAACGCCCAGAACAGGTTTTCCTTGATGTTGCGGATCGTCGCCTCGGACAGGCCGATCGCCTTGACCACGCCGCCGACATCGCCGGACATCAGCACCACGTCGGCGCTCTCGATCGCGACGTCGGTGCCCGTGCCGATGGCGATGCCGACATCGGCGGCGGCGAGCGCCGGCGCGTCGTTGATGCCGTCGCCGACGAAGGCGGTCTTGGCGCCGTCCCGCCGGAGCGCTTCCACGACCGCGACCTTGCCGTCGGGCAGGACTTCGGCGCGGACCTCGTCGATGCCGAGCTTGGCGGCGATCGCCTCGGCGGTCGCGCGGTTGTCGCCCGTCACCATGACGACCCGGCGCCCGAGCTTGCGCAGCGCCGCGATCGCGGCGGCCGAGCCCGGCTTGACGGGATCGGCGACGGCGAGAATGGCGGCGAGTTCGCCGTCGATCGCCACATAGAGCGGCGAGCGGCCTTCGGCACCGAGGCGGGCGGCCTCGTCGGCGAAGCGGGCGATGTCGATGCCGAGCTTCGTCATGAAGCGCGCGGCGCCGACCGCGATCGCATGGCCGTCGGCCGTGGCGCGGACGCCGTGGCCGGGGACCGCCTCGAAGCCGGTGATGGCAGGAAGGTCGAGGCCGGCTTCGCGCGCGGCGGTGGCGAGGGCGAGGCCGATCGGATGCTCGGAGCGGCTCTCGACGGCGGCGGCGAGGCGCAGGACGGTGTCGCGTTCGGCGGGGTTAACAGCGACGAGGTCCGTTAACGTCGGACGCCCTTCTGTTAGCGTCCCGGTCTTGTCGAAGGCGACGACGCTGGCGTCGCGGAGCGTCTGCAGCGCGTCGCCCTTGCGGAACAGCACGCCGAACTCGGCGGCGCGGCCGGTCGCCACCATGATCGAGGTCGGCGTGGCGAGGCCCATGGCACACGGGCAGGCGATGATCAGCACCGCAACGGCGTTGACGAGCGCGAAGGAGAGGGCGGGCTCGGGGCCAAAGATCAGCCAGACGAGGAAGGTGGCGGCGGCCGCCAGCATCACCGCCGGCACGAACCAGGCGGTCACCTTGTCGACGAGCGCCTGGATCGGCAGCTTGGCGCCCTGGGCGCTCTCGACCATGCGGATGATCTGGGCCAGCACCGTGTCGGCGCCGACCTTCTCGGCCCGGAAGGAGAAGCTGCCGGTCTTGTTGATGGTGCCGCCGACGACGGCGGCGCCGACGCCCTTTTCGACCGGCACCGGCTCGCCGGTGATCATCGCCTCGTCGACAAAGGAGGCGCCTTCGGTGACGACGCCGTCGACGGCGATCTGGTCGCCGGGGCGGACGAGCAGGATGTCACCGACCTTGACCGTGTCGAGTTCGACCTCGACGGGCTGACCGTCACGCAGGATGCGCGCGGTCTTGGGGCGAAGCTTGACCAGCTTGCGGATGGCCGCGCCGGTACGGCCCTTGGCGCGGGCCTCCAGCATGCGACCGAACAGCACGAGGGTGACGATCACCGCCGCCGCCTCGAAATAGACGAAGCCGGTGCCTGCCGGCAGCAGGCCGGGCAGGAAGGTGGCGACCGTGGAATAGAGATAGGCCGCGCCGGCGCCGATCGCGACGAGCGCGTTCATGTCGGGCGCAAGGCGGAACAGGGCCGGCAGTCCCTTGCGGAAGAAGACGAGACCCGGGCCGAGCAGCACCAGCGACGTCAGCGCGAACTGGAGATAGGCGTTCCAGGGGCCCAGTGTCATCTGCACCCAGTGATGCAGCGCCGGGATCAGGTGCGAGCCCATCTCGAGCGCGAAGACCGGCAGCGTCAGTAGCGCCGCGATGGCGAGCGAGCGCGCCAGCGCGCTCGCCTCGGCGTCACGCTTCTCGGAAATGTCCTCGGTCTCGTCGGTCGCCGTGACGGTGTGCGCTTCATAGCCGGCGGTGCGCACGGCGGCTTCCAGCGCCTCTGCCGGCACGAGGCCGGCCGGCGCCCAGATGGTCGCTCGCTCGGTGGCGAGGTTGACGCTGGCATTCGAGACGCCCGGCACCTTCTTCAGCGCCTTCTCGACTCGCGAGACGCACGACGCGCAGGTCATGCCCTCGATCGCGAGGTCGAGTTCGCGGTCCGGCGCGATGGTCTGAGGGGATGGCATGCTGGTCATCGAAAAAGCCCTTCGTTCGGCGTGATGACGATATAGGTAAAGCTTCCAATCATTGGAAGGTCAAGGGGCATTCTGGGCCTTGACCTTACCATGATTGGAAACTCCATATTCGCTTCATCGCATGAGACTGCCGCCGTGGGGCGGGGCTCATCGTTCCGATCAACCTCTTGAAGGAGAAAGCGAAATGCTGGTTCTGAAGGTGAAGGACATGTCCTGCGGCCATTGCGCGGCGACGATCGAGAAGACCGTGAAGGACGTCGACGCCGGCGCGCGGATCGAGATCAACCTGGCGGCGAAGACCGTCCATGTCGACGGCTCGGTGGACAATGCGGCGATCGTCGCGGCGCTGGACGAAGCCGGCTATCCGAGCGTCCAGGCCTGAGACCGGGAGCGGCTTGAACCGGTCGCCCGGCCGGTTCGCCGTTCATGGAGCCCGTGTCGCTCTTCGCGGCCCTGCTGGCCCGAATAGCCATGGTGTCGCCGATATGCTCTAATTCCGGGGCTGGGACGCAGGTGTCTCGGCCTCGGATGAGCAGGGATCCTTCATCATGAAGTCCGGTCTTCTGTCTTCTGCAATTCTCTCTCTGTCCGCCAGTTGCATGCTGATGCTGCCGCTCGACGTCATGGCGGTGAGTCGTGGCAACATGCCGGCCTATTGCCGTGGCGAGGTTTCCGGCCAGTACGGTACCAAGCCGATGTATGTGAAGACGGCGAAGCCGAAGCGGGCCAAGGACGGCAGCACGACGATCCGGGGCACCGTCGACAAGGGCAGCGAGGGTATCAAGGCCTTCGAATGCCAGTTCGATGCGAAGGGCAGGTTCATCGGCGTGATGGCGCTGACGAGCGACGGCGAATAGCGCCGAGCGTGGCGGCCCGCCGAGCCATGCGGGGCAACTTCGGTTGCCGCCGCGCAGCGTCTGCGTCGCGCTTCTCGCCTTCTCCTAACCAGGCTTTGTCGGGACGGGCTGGCGTCGGCGCGCCAGCCAGCCATCGACGCTCCATGCGCCCGGGCCGGCGGCGGCGATGTAGAGGAAGATGAAGCAGAACAGGATCGCCTCGATGCCGCCGTTCAGCAGCGGGAAGAAATTCTCCGGCAGGTGGATCCAGAAATAGGCGATCGCCATCTCGCCGGAGAGCAGGAAGGCGACGGGGCCGGTGAGAAAGCCGATCAGCAGCAGCGGCGCGCCGATCAGCTCGAACCAGCCGGCAATCCAGAAGATCGAGAAGGGCGGCAGGGAAGAAAGCGCCTCGGAATGGGGGAAACCGAGCAGCTTCGCCGTGCCGTACTGGAGATAGACGAGCGCCGTGACGATGCGCAGCAGCGACAGAAGCTCCGGTCGCCAGCGCCTGAGGACGGGCATGCGGCTCAGATCATAGGCCATCACGTCATCCTGCCTTTCCCGCGGCGGTTCCGCTCGAGGCGGGCGTCGCGACACGTTGCGGAGACGACCCTCCGTCCCGCGCAAGTCTAGAACGCCGTCAGGAACGAAAACAGCCGTCGTGCCTTGTCTATTCGGAGTAGACGGATGGCAGGAGGGTATCCATGGCTGTCAAGGAGCTGCTGAGATCGATGGTGCCGGGCCATGCCGCGCGGCATGCCCGCAAGGAGGCGAACAAGCGCCTCGACAAGGAACTGAAGGAAACATTCCCGACCAGCGATCCGCCGGGCATGGTTCAGCCGGGTTCCGGCATCACCGGCGCCGAGGTCCGGCCGTCGCAATTGTCTCCCTCGCAGCTCGCGAAGGAGAAGGCCAAGCGGGTCCACTAGCGGTCGGGGCTTGATCTCCGTCCGGGATGGCGCACCGGTTCGGACGTGGTCCCATTCAGAGACCTCCCGGGCGCGACAAGCGCGCTATCTGGCCCCCGCGATCTGTGTCGCGGGGGCATTTTTCGGGTATCGGCTCCCCTACACCGGCATGGCGAAGACGGGCTTCAGCGCCTCGTAGGTGGCGCGATATCGCGCATAGCCATTGTCGTAGACGGTGCGGTTCTCCGGGTTCGGCTCGATCAACGCGCCGCGGGTCGCGAGGCTCGAAATGCCGTTCCAGTCGGAGGCGAGGCCGGTGCCGATCGCCGCCACCCAGGCGGCGCCGACCGACGAGCCGTAGGGATTGTCGAGCAGCTGCACCGGCGCTCCGATCACGTCGGCCATGATCTGCATCCAGACCCGGCTCTTGGTGCCGCCGTCCGAGGCGAAGAAGCGGCTCGGGGCATGGCCCATGTCGGCGAGCACGTCGATATGGTGGCGGAAGCCGTAGGCGATGCCCTCGAGCAGCGCGCGCCAGATGTGACCCTTGCCGTTGCCGAGGGTGAGGCCGATGAAGGTGCCGCGCGCCAGCGGATCGTGGATCGGGGTCTTCTCGCCGAGGAAATAGGGCAGGCACAGCACGCCGTCGCTGCCGGCGGCGACGGAACCCGCCAGCCTGTCGAGCGCGACATGCGGCCTTTCCTCGCCGTTTGCGTCGCCGAGCAGCCCGGCCAGCCAGTTGAGCGCGGACCCCGACGCCGCCATGCAGCCGTTCGGCGCGTAGAGCCCGGGCACGAGGTGATAGTCGAGATAGAGGCGCGCATCCGGCATGGCGCGGTCGGCTGCCACGACGATATCGCCGGCGCCGCCGAACTTGAGCAGCACGTCGCCGGATGAGGCGATGCCGGCGGCGAGCGCCGAGGCGATGTGGTCGGCCGCGCCGCCGAAGACCGGCAGGCCCTCGGGGAGACCGGTCGCGGCAGCCGCCTCGGCCGAAACGCGGCCCATTTCCTCATGCGTGACGGTGCGGTCCGGCACGGCGCTTCGAGGGATTCCGGCGAGTGCCACCAGGTCGTCGGCGATCCGGTCGGTCGCGACTTCGGTGAAGCCGGCTTCCAGCGCCCAGTTCTGCTCCACGGCGCGCCGGCCCGTCAGGCGCCAGTTCACATAATCGTAGGATCCGAACACGGTGGCGATGCGGCCGAAGACGTCCGGCTCGTGCTTCGCGATCCAGCGCAGCTTGGCGGCGACCAGCTGCTGGTTCACGCCATTGCCGGTGCGCTTCAGGAAGGCGGCCTCGTCGAGCTCGCGCTTCAGCCCTTCGACCTCGGCGCCGCAGCGGCCGTCGCTCTGCTGGATGCTGGGGCGTAGTACCGTACCCTCGGCGTCGAGCAGCACGATGGCCGGCAGCATGCCGGTCACACAGATGCCGGCGAGGGAGTCCAGCCCGTCCGGCAGCGCCGCAATCGTCTCGCGCAGGACGGCGCAGGTGTTGGCCCACCATTCGGCCGGATCCTCTTCCGCCCAGCCCGGCTTCGGCGACGAGAGGGCGACGGGCCGCGAGGCCATGTGCAGGATCTCGTCGGGAACGCGCACGGCGATGGCGATGGTCGACGTCGTGCCGATATCGAGGCCGATGACGGTCGTCTTCGGCGCGGTCGTCTTGGGGGCAGGCATCCAGGATGTTCCAGCTTGTTGGAAGGGCGGGAGGGACGGTGGCAGCGGCGTCGCCTACTCGAGGCTGCGGTCGCTTTCCCGGCCGGCGATGACGACTTCGATCTCGGCGGCGGCGAGCGCGCGGGCGAGATGCGGAGGTGGCGGGGCGTCGGTGACGAGGATATCGGCCCCGGAGAGCTCGCAGACACGCGCCAGCGAGCGATGATCGAACTTGGAGGAATCGCAGAGGATGACGACCTGGTCGGCGCGGGCGATGAAGGCGCGCTTCACCTCCGTGTCCTCGACCGAATAGTCGAAGAAGCCGGCCTCGATCAGGCCGGAGACGCCGATGAATACCCGGTCGATATTGTAGTTCTGCAGTTCACCGACGGCGCGGGAGCCGACCACCGATTGTTCGGGATTGCGCACTTCGCCGCCGAGCACATAGACGGGGCTCTTCGAGGCCGACAGCGTCATGGCGGCGCGCAGGCTGTTGGTGAAGACGCGGAGATCCGAACGCTCGACGACGGCTTCCGCAAGCGTCAGCGTCGAGGTGCCGACGTCGATGCCGATCGTCTCGCCGGGGCCGATCAGCGTCGCCGCGGTGATGGCGATCGCCGATTTCTCGCGGGCGTTGCGATGGCGCCGGCTCTTGAAGGCAGGCTCCTCGGCGACGAAGATCTCGCGCGGATCGATGGCGGAGGAGACGGCGCCGCCATGGGTCCGGGCGAGCAGGCCGCGATCCGACAGCATGACCAGATCACGCCGGATCGTCATTTCGGAGACGCCGAGATCGCCCGCGAATTTCGAGACGGAGACGAAGCCGTTGGTGGCGATGACGTCGAGAATCAGCGCCTGCCGCGCGCCGGCCGGCATGCGGGCGAAATCGCGGCCATTCCATTCGGAAGGGTCCGGCGACGGGGGAGCGAATTCGTGGACCGGCATCTGGTCGGCTGGCATCACAGGCTCCTTCCGGACGCGGCAACGAGAATTTCGAACATAACCAAACATTATCCGGCTGGTCGACGTTGTAAAGTGTTCGGTTTTGCGATTTGGTGGCGGGTATCAAACAACTGAGGACAAACGAATGGCGGGCATTTTCGACCTTTCCGGACGCAAGGCGATCGTCACCGGTGGCTCGAAGGGCATCGGCGCGGCAATCGCGCGGGCCCTCGACAAGGCCGGCGCGACGGTCGCGATCGCCGATCTCGACGTGATGGCCGCGCAGGCCGTCGTGGCGGGACTGGAGAATGGCGGTTTCGCGGTCGAGGTCGATGTGACCAAGCGCGATTCGGTCGAGCGGGCGATCGACAAGGCGACCGAGAGCATCGGCGGCTTCGACCTGCTCTGCGCCAATGCCGGCGTCTCGACCATGCGGCCGGCGGTCGACATCACCGACGAGGAGTGGGACTTCAACTTCGACGTCAACGCGCGCGGCGTCTTCCTCGCCAACCAGATCGCCTGCCGGCGCTTCCTGGCCTCGGACACCAAGGGCGTGATCGTCAACACGGCCTCGCTCGCCGCCAAGGTCGGCGCGCCGCTGCTCGCGCACTATTCCGCCTCGAAGTTCGCCGTGTTCGGCTGGACCCAGGCGCTGGCGCGCGAGATGGCGCCGAAGGGCATCCGCGTCAACTGCGTCTGCCCGGGCTTCGTCAAGACGTCGATGCAGGAGCGCGAGATCCTGTGGGAGGCCGAACTGCGCGGCATGACCCCCGAGGCGGTCCGCGCCGAATATGTCTCGCTGACGCCGCTCGGCCGCATCGAGGAGCCGGAGGATGTCGCCGACGTCGTGGTGTTCCTCGCCTCCGAGGCGGCGCGCTTCATGACCGGTCAGGGCATCAACGTCACCGGCGGCGTCCGCATGGACTGATGCCGGCGCCGGATCGCGCGAGCGTCACGCGATCCGGGACCGGTCCGGATGGAAGAAAGTCGAATTCACCGCGGCCGGCCGGGCGCGGTGAATTCCGTCACATAGGCGCAGAAGGCCAGCAGCGGGAAGGTGAGCCCCGCCACCAGCACGCCGTTCCAGCCGAAATTCTCGTAGAGCGGGCTGGCGATGGCGGAGCCGAACGCGCCGCCCATGAAGAAGATCGCGACATAGAGGCCGCTCAGCCGGCCGCGGATCGCCGGCGCCAGCATGTAGAGCACGCGCTGCCCGAACACCGTGTTGCCCTGCACGAAGAAATCGATCGTGATCGCCGCGATCAGCAGCGCCGCGATCGAGCCGATCGCCGCCAGGCCCGACAGGGCGAAGGCCAGGAACGTGCCGACGATCACCACGCCGGTTCCCACCCGCACATAGCCCCGGTCGGCGAGGCGTCCCGCGAGCGGCGCAGACAGCGCGCCGGCCGCGCCGACGACGGCGAACAGCGCGATCTGCGACTGCGACAGGTGAAACGGCGCGCCGGCGAGCTCCAGCGGCACGCTGGTCCAGAACAGGCTGAAGCAGGCGAACAGGCAGAATTGGTAGAATGCGCGCCGCTGCAGCTCCGGCGTATCGCGCAGGATCGGCCAGAGCGAGGCGAGCACCGCGCCGTAGGAATAGCCGGAATTCGGCGTCCGGCGCGGCAGGAAGCGCGCCAGAAGCAGCGTCAGCGCCAGCATCAGCCCCGACGAGGCGATGAAGACGCCGCGCCAGCCGAACAGATCGGCCAGCAGGCCGGCGAGCGGGCGGGAGAACATGATGCCGATCATCAGGCCGCCCATCACATTGCCGACGGTGCGGCCACGCGTGGCGTCGTCGGCCATGTGGGCCGCCATCGGCACCAGGATCTGCGCGACGCTGGCGCAGGCGCCGACGAACAGCACCGCACCGAGGAATGGCAGCGCGCTCGGCGCGATCGCCGCCAGAAGCAGCGCGAAGGCGGTGACCGCGACGGCGGCCAGCACGAGCATGCGGTTCTCGAGAATGTCGGCGAGCGGCACCAGCAGGATCAGGCCGAGGCCGTAGCCGAGCTGCGTCAGGGTGACGACCAGGCTGGCGAGCGTGGGCGACAGGCCGATATCCGGGCCGATCAGCGCGATCAGGGGCTGGGCGTAATAGAGGTTCGCGGCGATCGCGCCGCAGGCGGCGGCCATCAGGATCGTCAGCGGCGTGGTGATGGTCACGGGCAGCGGCGCCGGGCCGTTACCCTTGGAATGAGGAGGTCGCATGAAGCACACGGGCCGATCGGCGGCGAAGGGGGAGGGGCGGCACACATGCCCGCTTTCGGCGACAAAGCCAACCGCCGGCCGCGAGCGCCCCTCTCCATCATGCGCGCCGGCGAGCCCCGCCGATCGTCAGTCGCGCGGCGTCAGCACGCCGCTGCGCGCCACCAGCCGGCCCCGCTTCAGCACCGTGCGGTCCTGCGGCGCGCCGGCGACCGCCTCCGGCAGCGAGTCGGCGGCGAGCAGGACGAGGTCCGCCCGCTTGCCCGGCGCCAGGCCGTAATGGTCGATGCCGAGCACCGCGGCCGGGATCTCGGTCACCATCGCGAAGGCATGGGCGAGGTCGGCGTCGGCGAGGAAATCCTGCCGGTAGCCGATGATCATGGCGCGCCGCAGCAGGTCGCCATCGCCATAGGGCGACCAGGCGTCGCGGATGTTGTCCGAGCCGGCGAAGACGGTGACGCCGGCCTCGCTCAGCCGGCGCACCGGCGGCATGGCGACCGGGCCGGGGCCGTTGGTCATGATGGCGACGCGCGCGCTGGCGAGCGCCTCGGCCGTGCGGCCGAACTCGAACGCGTCGACCTGGCCGAGCGCGAAGGCGTGGCTGACGGCGACCTTGCCCTCGAGGCCGAGCGCGATGGTCCGGGCGGCGATCTGGCGCAGTTCGAACGCGCCGAGCGGGCCGGAATCATGCAGATGGATATCGAGGCCGACGCCGTGCCGCTCGGCGATGGCGAAGATCGTGTCGAGATGGCCGGTGACGTCCTGGTCGATGCCGGCCGGGTCGAGCCCGCCGACGAGGTCGGCCCCCTCGCGGATCGCCGCGTCGAGCAGGTCCGCCGTGCCGGGATCGGTGATGACGCCGCTCTGCGGGAAGGCGACGAACTGGATGTCGACCAGGTCCCAGTAGCGCTCCTTGAGGCGGAGCAGGGCGTGCAGCCCGTCGAGGCCGACTTCCGTGTCGATGTCGACATGGCTCCGGAGGCTGCCGGTGCCGAAGGCCGCGACCTGCTCGATCAGCCGGCCGCCGCGCTCCTCGATGGGCAGCGCTAAGGTTCGGCGCAGTGCCTTCTCGGCCTCGATCCGAAGCGCCACCGTGTCGCCCGGCAAATGCGGGATGAAGGGTAGGCCCAGCAGCGTCTTGTCGAGATGGATGTGACCCTCGACGAAGGAGGGCGCGACGATCCGGTCGGTCGCATCGATGCGGTCGCAATCGTCCGGGCCTTCGCCGGCCGGCAGGATGGCGGCGATCGTCTCGCCGGCGATGACGATGTCGACCGTATGGCCTCCCGCCGTCCTGGCGCCGGCGACGACGAGGCTCGGCTGCATGTCTTCCGTCACGTGTGGCTCCGTTAGTCCATCAGGGCCATGCGGCGCGCCGCGACGACGCGGTAGAGCCGGTCGCCATAGATCTTCTCCTCCTCGCGGGCCGAGAAGACGAGACTGATGTCGTGCTCGTCCTCGGACTGCACCGCCGCCGCCGCGATCTCCGGCCAGCCCGGCGCCGGCAGATGGCGCCAGGCATCGAGCGTCTCGGCGCTTGGCAATTCGGGGAAGCCGATCTTCGGCACCAGCGAGGCGATGATCTGCCAGAAATGGCGTTGCAGCGCCGGCCGGTCGGCCTCGGCGAGATGCGGCCCGATCAGCCGGATCCAGTGCGATCCGGTCAGCGCGTGCAGCGAGGAGAAATCCATCGTCGCGGCGAAGAGGGCGAGCGACGTCGCCGCGATGCGGCGGCCGGTATCGGGGCCGATGGCGAGCCAGTCGACGACCGGCGCGAAATCCGGCGCCGCCCCGGCCACGCGGATGTTGTGCCAGAGCAGGTCGGTCTCGGGGACGAGTCCGTGCAGCCCGGGGAGGGCGCAGGCGCGGGCCAGGACCTCGCCGGGATCCTCGGTGATCGGCGCGGCGCCGGTCGATGGCGGCATCGGCAGATAGGTGGCGGCCCAGTAGCCGATCGCGGTGCCGACCTCGGCCGGATCCATGCGCAGGAGGCCATAGGCCGTCCGCATCATGCCGTGCAGCGCGCTGGCGCCGATGCCGGGAATCAGGGTGGGCAGGTAGGTCTGCACCGTCGCATCGATGCCAAGCCGACGGACCTCGCCCTCGAAGAAGGCACGATAATCATATTCCCGCGAGCGGTCGCCGAGGGCATCGGTCCAGTGCTCGCGCTGGATCGGCGCCACGGGCGGTGGCGTCGGAACCAGGCCGCTCGTGGTACGATAATTGTCGAAGTACTGACGCAGCCGCTCGCTCGACGCGCCGAGTTGGTCGAGCGCGACCATCATCATCGGCAGGTGGTTGGCGAGCAGGACTGGAAACTCGGCGCTGTAGAGCCGTCCTTCGACGAGCAACTCGTCGACGGTATCCGGCTCTGTCCGTGGCGCAAGGGCCATGACGTTCCTCCGCTAGTGCGATCTCAAGCGTGCCAGTACGGATCCATCCCGCATAGTGCAGATCCGCATCATCGATGGAAAGGCCCGCCGCCCTCGAACGGAGATGCGGTCCTCTTCAATATGGCGACGGCGCATCGGCGGTGCCACGGCATGGGCCCGCATCCCGACTGCCACCGGCGCGTTTTCACCCAGTCTGCCGCAATTGCACGCTCCCCAATCACCGGCGGCTCTGTCATCATGCCGACGAAGGGTCGGCGCGCCGTCGTGCCCTTCAGTCGTGGGGATCTGAGCCGGTTTTGCGCAATCGAACATAGTTGGTGTCACGCGTTTAACATGCGAAGTCTTCGAAATCGGCCGTTTTCGGCCAATGCTGTTCCATTCGGTGCTCGCTTCTTCGGGTTATTTGTACGTACCGCGAAGGAATGCGAGCTTATTGAGTGTCATGTTGTTTGAGATATACTCTAGTTCGCGCATTTATCACAACGGAAGAGAGTCCTAACGATGATTAAGACGTCTTTCTGGAAGCTCGGCGCGGCCGGGCTGGTCTATGTGAGCCTCGCGGCTGCCGCGTTTGCCGCCGGCAAGCCGCTCGACGGCATCACGCTGACGGTCGCCTCGCAGAACGACCAGTTCGCGCCGGTGATCGCCAAGCTCGCGCCCAAGTTCGAGGAGGCGACGGGCGCCAAGGTCAAGGTCGACATCCTCGACTACGGCTCGCTGCTGACCAAGACCCAGGCCGATTTCGTCGGCGACACCAAGAGCTACGACCTCGTGACGATGGACATCGTCTGGGCCGGCCAATACGCCGACAACAAATACACGGTCGATCTGACCGACTGGATCAAGCGCGACGCGGCCGAGATCCAGCTCGACGACATCTATCCGGCGATGATCCAATATATCGGCCAGTATGACGGTAAGCAGGTCGCCTTTCCGTTCGCCGGCTATGCGGCGGTGCTTGCCTATCGCAAGGATCTGCTCGATGCGGCCGGCCTGAAGGCGCCCGAGACGGCCGAGGAGTTCGTCGAGACGGCGATCAAGCTGACCAATCCCGACAAGAAGACCTATGGCTTCGTCGCCAACGGCCAGAAGGGACCTGCCGTGGCGCAGGACTGGCTGCAGTACAACGCCCAGCTCGGCGGTTCGGTGCTCGGGCCGGACGGCAAGCCCGCCATCAACTCGGACGCCAACGTCAACAGCCTGAAGATCTACAAGCAGCTCTTCGACAAGGCGGCCCCTCCGGGCGCTGTCGACTATGACTGGGGCGGCCGCGAGGAGAGCTTCCGCCAGGGTCTGGTCGCCATGATGGAGACCTGGTCGGTCGGTGCACCGGGCTACTACGACCCGTCCATGTCGAAGATCGTCGACGGCGTCGCCATCACGACGACGCCGGTCGCCAAGGGCCTGCCGGTCAAGTATGGCCTCGGCGGCTGGGGCATGGGCATCAATGCCGACATCGACCCGGCCCAGCAGGAGGCCGCCTGGCAGTTCATCAAGTGGCTGACCAGCCCCGAGATCCAGAAGGAGATGAACCTCGAGGGTGCCGGTAGCTATATCCGCAAGTCGACGGTGGCCGATCCGGACCTGAACAAGAAGTTCCCCTACCTGCCGGTGCTCGCCAAGTCGTTCGAGAATGCCGATGGTGATTATCGCCCGCGCATTCCGCAGTATCCGGAAATCCAGGATCTGCTCGGCACCGCGGTCAACGCCGTGCTGGTCGGCGACGTCGACCCGAAGGCAGCGCTCGACGAAGTCCAGACCAAGGCCGAGAAGCTGTTCTGAGCCGATAGCCGACAATGGCACCCGCTCTTCTCCCTCCCCCTTGCGGGGAGGGTTGGGGAGGGGGTGTCAGCGCGGACGCCGGGAGGTTGGCGTTGGGCTGCTGTCCGATTCCGGATAAGATCCAGCCGCTGCCCCTCCCTGGCCCTCCCTGTGTGGGGAGGGGACAGGCCGATGCCCCCGCGGGCCATCCGCCTCGATCGAGGACATGTTCTTGACCATCACCTCCGCCGGTTCGATCGCGTCGCCTCGCCGCCAGTCGTCGTCCCTCCGTTTCTCGGACCGACGCAAGCTCTTCCTGCTCTGCCTCGCCCTGCCGGCCATCGTCTATGTCGTGCTGGTCGCCGTGTGGCCGCTGGCGCAGGGCATCTGGTACTCGTTCTTCGACTACAACCTGCTGCGTGGCGGCGGGCGGCGGACCTTCGCCGGATTCGACAACTACGTCGCACTATGGACCGACGCGACGGCGCGGCGTGCGGTGGTCAACACGTTCATCTTCACCTTCGCCGCGGTGGCGCTGGAGTTCCTGGTCGGCCTGGGCCTGGCATTGCTGCTCTGGCGCGACGGCCGCTTCAACCGCATCTGCCTCGCCTTCCTGCTCATCCCCGTCACCATTACGCCGATCGTCGTCGGCCTGATCTTCCGCGCGCTGCTCGCTGTCGACTATGGCTTCCTCGGCTACTTTCTCGCCGAATGGGGGATCTCCGGCCCGCGCGGTTTTCTCGCCAACACGTCGACCGCGCTTCCCGTCATCATCCTGATCGACGTCTGGGAATGGACGCCGCTGGTGGCGTTGATCCTGCTCGCCGGCCTGAAGTCGCTGCCGACCGACATTCTGGAGGCGGCCGCCGCCGACGGCGCAACGGCCTGGCAGCGCTTCCGCATGGTGGTGCTGCCGCTCCTGCTGCCGACCGTGTTCCTGGCGCTGGTGCTGCGCGTGATGGACGCGTTCCGCGTCTTCGACATCATTTTCGTGACGACGGGAGGCGGCCCGGCCGACGCGACGACATCTCTGATGCTCTACGGCGTGAAGCAGGGCCTCGAATTCTTCAACATCGGCTTCGCGTCGGCGATCGGTAATCTCGCCATCCTCTGCATCGCGCTGATGTGCGCCGTGTTCACGCTGCTGATCCGCCGGGCCGATGTGAGGGCCAACGAACGATGAGAGCCCGTCCCCGCCAGGTCACCCTCGAGCGCACGGCGCTCCTCGCCATCCTCGTCGTCTGGCTGCTGCCGGTGCTGTGGCTGGTGACGACGGCCTACAAGCCGCCGCGCGAGATCTTCTCCTCGCCGCCGACCTTCGCCTTCACGCCGACGCTGTTCAATTTCCAGCGCATCTTCGAGATGTTCGACGTCTGGGCGCTGCTGAAGTCGAGCCTCATCATCAGCCTTGGCACGACGGTGCTGTCGCTCCTGTTCGGCGTGCCGGCCGGCTATGCGCTGGCGCGGGCGAAATGGCGCTATGCCATCGCGGTCGCCTATTTCTTCCTGGCGATCCGCACCGTGCCGATCATCGCGACGCTGATCCCGTTCTACCTGATGATGCGCGATATCGGCCTGCTCGGCACCTGGTGGGCCGTCGTGCTGATCAACACGACGTTGAACTGCGCCTTCGTCACCTGGATGATGTTCTCCTATTTCCGCGCCCTGCCGCGCGACATGGAGGAGGCGGCGCTGACCGACGGCTGCACGCTCTGGGGCGCGTTCTATCGCGTGGCGTTGCCCATGGTCGTTCCCGGCATCATCGCCAGCGCGCTGTTCTGCATCATGTTCTCGTGGAACGACTTCCTGACGCCGATGTTCCTGACAGGGCCGGACACCAAGCCGCTCTCCGTGGCGCTGCTGGCGGCCTTCGGCACCAAGGACATCACCTGGGGCACGCTCGGCGCGCTGGCGCATTTCTCGACCGTGCCGATCGTGCTGATGGCGCTGTTCCTGAACCGCTATTTCGTCCAGGGCTTGACGCGGGGCGTGCAGTAGCGATCGCCGGGACGTCGGCAGGTGGGCAAGACGCGACGGGTCACCTCGGACACGGGCATTCCAGCGGGATGCCGGTGGAGGTCGTTCGGCGCGCTCTCCCCCGAAAGGGCACCACCCGCCGCGCCTTGTTCTGATGGAAAGGGCGCCCCGCCGTTTTCGTCGGGGCGCAATCGCCTCTGTCTCTGAAGCCCTATGGCCGGGCGGCGCGCACGGCGGCACGAACCGGCGCGGCCTGCGGCGTCAGGTTGCGCGTCTGGCGCTCGGCATAGGCAAGGCTGAGCATGAACAGCGCGAAGGCAGCAACGATGGCGGTGATGGCGATGACGGCGGCGGCGGACATGATGGACTCCGTTTGCTGACGAGCCCACTTTCCGGCGAATCCGCAGCCGCCGCCTTGATCCGGATCAAACAGGATGCCGATGATGCGCGGCCGCTTGATCAGGCCAGGACGGCCTGCTCGGTGCGAGCATCGAACAGATGGATGCGGGCCGGGTCGACGGTCAGGCAGATTGGATCGCTCTTCCGGACCGGCAGTGTGCCGTCGAGCACGGCGCGCAACCGCGTCCGCGCTGATTGCAGCTCCTCGCCATCCTCGGACACGCCGGCCGCGACGACCGCCGCGCCGGCAAGGTCGACATGCACGAGCAGATTGGCGCCGAGATCCTCGACGAAGGCGACCTTGCCGTCGAGCCGGCCAGGGGCAGGGGTGGCATTCGGCGCCAGGACGAGCGCCTCGGGCCGGATGCCGGCGATGATCTCCTTGCCGACATAGCGGGCCACGCCGGGGCGAGCGTCGAGCGCGGCCGCATCGAGTGGGATGGAGAGCGCGCCGAGCTGGAGCGCCAAGCTCTCGCCCACGCCGGTGACGGTACCCGTGAGGAGGTTCATCGGCGGCGAGCCGATGAAGCCGGCGACGAAGAGATTGGCCGGCGCGTCATAGAGCATGCGCGGCGCGTCGAGCTGCTGCAGCACGCCCTTGTTCATCACCGCGACGCGGTCGCCCATGGTCATCGCCTCGACCTGGTCATGCGTCACATAGACGGTGGTGACGCCCGTCATCTTTTGCAGATGCGCGATTTCGGCGCGCATCTGCCCGCGCAGCCGCGCGTCGAGATTGGAGAGCGGTTCGTCCATCAGGAAGGCCTTGGGCGAGCGCACCAGGGCGCGCCCCATGGCGACGCGCTGGCGCTGGCCGCCGGAGAGGCGACCCGGCTTGCGGTCGAGCAGCTCGGAGAGTTCCAGCAGCCGCGCCGTCTCCTCGACCTTGGCGCGGATCGCGGCCTTGTCGGAGCCGCGCACCTTGAGGCCGAAGCCGATGTTGTCGGCGACGGAGAGATGGGGGTAGAGCGCGTAGGACTGGAACACCATGGCGATGTTGCGATCGCGCGGCGACAGGTCGTTCGCCACCGAGCCGTCGATGACGAGCGCGCCGTCCGAGATTTCCTCCAGTCCGGCGATCATCCGCAGCGCCGTCGACTTGCCGCAGCCCGAGGGGCCGACCAGCACCAGGAACTCGCCATCCTCGATCCGGAGATCGAGTGCGTCGACGGCCAGGTGGCCATCATCGTAGCGTTTCGTCACCCGCTCAAAGACGATTTCGGCCATGGCCATTTCCTCGTTGGAACACTGCAGCGTGCCATGCCCAGGGAGCGGCTGTCAAAGCGGAAGATGGCTGGAAATTCAACCGTTTCGGCGCGGTTTCTGCTCGCTGTCCGGACGGCCTCAGGCGGTTGGGTCCTCGAAGACGCGGATCGCGCGGACGAGCTCCGCGACGGTCTCGGCGGAGGTGACGTCGCGCAGCGAATCCGACGCGAAGCCGAGCGCCACGGCCTCCGGCGCCACGGTCTGCCGGCCGCTGCGGCAGGACGCGTGGATCTCCTGCGCGCCGGTGGCAGCGAGGATCGCGGGGGCGTTGTCGGGACGGATGCCGGAACCGGGCATCACGGCGATGCGGTCGCCGGCGCGCGTCACCAGGGCGGCGAGCGCGTCCAGCCCGTCGACGGCGTGCTTGGCGCCGCCGGAGGTCAGGATGCGCTCGAAGCCGAGCGCGATCGCCGTCTCCAGCGCGTCGGCGCGGTCGGGCACGAGGTCGAAGGCGCGGTGCAGCGCGGCGCCCAAGGGGCCGGCATGGCCGCGCAGGCGGAAGAGCGCCTCCGCGTCGAGCCTGCCGCGCGGCTCGGAAGCGCCGAGCACGACCCCGGCGAGGCCGGCGGACCGGGCGGCGTCGATGTCGCGGCGCATCTGGTCGAGCTCGCCCGGCGTGAAGACGAAGTCGCCCTCGCGCGGCCGGATCATGGCGTAGATCGGCACGCCCGTCTTCGCTGCGAGCTTCATCAGACCAAAGGTCGGCGTCAGCCCGCCGAGGGAGAGGGCGCTGCAGAGCTCGATGCGGTCGGCGCCGCCGCGGATCGCCGCCTCCAGCCCGTCGGCGGTGTCGACGCAGATCTCAAGCTTGATTCGGCCGGGCGTGCGCTGGTTCATGGGCGCAGTATGATCACGCCGGCGCCTGTTCCGCCAGCATGGCTGCGCCGATCAGGCCACTCGCGCCGCGCGTCAGGCCCGGCACGACCAGCGGCGCCTCGTAGCGGCCGAGCACGCGGCCGCGCACGGCTCGGTCGATTTGCGCCAGGAGCGCCGCATCGGCGGACAGTCCGCCGCCGACCGGGATGACCGAGGGACCGATCGTGTTGACGATCATCGAGAGCGGCCCGGCGATCAGCTCGACGAAGGTCTCGATGCTGCGCGTTGCCGTCTCGTCGCCGGCATGCCAGGCGGCGGTGATCGCCTGGCTCGTCCGCGCCTCGCTGGAGAGGGCCGTATGGATGCGTTCCAGCCCGCGCGCCGAACCGTAGCTGTCGAGGCAACCGACCTGGCCGCATCCGCAGCGCACCACAGGGATGCCGCGCGCCGCGACGGCTTCGGCGAGGAGGGGGCCGTGGCCCCATTCGCCGGTCACGCCGTTGGCGCCGCGCACCATGCGGCCATCGATCACCAGCCCGCCGCCGACGCCGGTGCCGAGAATGGCGCCGAAGACGATCGGCTGGCCCTTGCCGGCTCCAACCATCGCCTCGGCCAAGGCGAAGCAGTCCGCGTCGTTGCCGACCCGGACGGGGATGCCGAGTGCTTCGGCGATTTCACTCTCGATGCGGTGGCCGGTGACGACCGGGACGTTGGCGGCTAGGGCTATGCCGGTGGCGCGGTCGGTGGTGCCGGCGATCGAGATGCCGATGCGCGTCGCGCCGCCATCGGTCTCGACCAGGCGGCCGAGCGCCGTGATGAAGTCATCCCAGTTCGTGTGCGGCGTCGGCAGGGTGGCGCGGTTGGTCACCGTGCCGTCGCGCGCCACGCGGGCGAACTCCATCTTCGAGCCGCCGATGTCGAAGGCCGCCGTTCCGGGCGTCGCCATGGTCGTTTGTCCGTTCAGCCGAGCGGCGCGAAATGCTGGCGCTCGCCGCCGATATAGACGCCTTCGACGTCGAGCGCGTCGGAAAGATGCACGAAGTCGGCGCGGGCGCCCGGCGCGATGCGGCCATGCGTGCGGTCGATGCCCAGGAATTGCGCCGGATACAGCGAGGCCATGCGCAGCGTTTCCTCGAGCCCGATGCCGACCGTCCCTGTCATGAAGCGGACTGCGCCGATCATGTCGAGGTCGGAGCCGGCCAGCGTTCCGTCGTCGAGGGTGAGCTTGCCGCCGGCGCGCTGGATGACGCGGCCGTTCAGCTCGAACTCTGTCATCGTCGTGCCGATCGTCGACATGGCATCGGTCACGATGTAGATGCGCCCCGGCGCGCGCTTGGCGCGCAGCGCGTTGGCGATCGCGGCGGGGTGGACGTGCAGGCCGTCTGGGATGATGCCGCACCAGGCGTCGGGGCTGTCGAGCGCTGCGCCGACGACACCGGGGCTGCGATGGCCGAGCTGGCTCATCGCGTTGAAGAGATGGGTGACGCCGCGCGCGCCGGCGTTGAACGCCGCCATCGCCATCTCGTAGGGCGCATCGGAGTGGCCGATCGCAACCGTGACGCCGGCGGCGGTGAGACGCGCGATCTGCTCCGGCGGCACCGTCTCGGCGGCGACGGTCGTGATCACGTGGTCGATGCCGGTCGAGACAAGGCGCTGGAAGTCGGCTTCGTCCATCGGCCGGATGTAGCCGGGATTGTGCGCGCCCTTGCGGGCGACCGACAGGTGCGGACCCTCGATATGGATGCCGAGGCAGCCGGGGACGCCGGCCGCGATGGCGTCACGGACGGCCGTGATCGCCGCCGTCGTGACCTCCGGCGTGTCGGTGATCAGCGTCGGCAGCAGAGCCGTCGTGCCATAGCGGGCATGCGCCGTGCAGATGGCACGGATGCCGTCGAGCGTGGCGGCGCTGTTCAGCAGCGCGCCACCGCCGCCGTTCACCTGGAGGTCGATGAAGCCCGGTGCGAGCAGCCCGGTCGCTAGCTCGATGGTCGCGACGCCCTCGGGCAGGCCGCCGGGCTCGACCACGCCGCGAATGGTGTCGCCATCGACCAGAACGGCGACATCGCGGCGGCGCGTGGCGCCGTCGAACAGGTCGGCGACCAGATAGGCTGTCAGCTTCGACATAGGGGCTCATCCCTGGAACGGAGTGGCTGTGGCCTGGCGCGAGCGCTTCCGATGGGCCCGCGCCAGGCTTGAAAGGCTTGTCCTCTCCCGCGGAGAGGCGAAGCACAGAAACGCGACTAGACGGTCTGCGTCACCTTGTTGAGGCCGCGCGGCTTGTCGGGATTGTAGCCGCGCGCGACCGCGACCGCTTCGGCGAAGCGGTAGAAGGAGAGCGCGATCGAGATCGGATCCGTCAGGGCGTGGCCCGTCGGGGCGACGGGCAGGCGGGGGCCGGGAATGTCCGCCGCCGTCGCGGTGAAGACTTTGGCGCCGCGCGCATGCAGCGCCGAGACGGTCGCGACCATGCTCGGCGCCGCCGCGTCGTTGGGGATGAAGGCGAGCAGCGGGAAGTGCTCGTCGACCAGCGAGACCGGGCCGTGCTGCAGCTCCGCGCCCGAATAGGCTTCGGCGTGCAGGATCGAGGTTTCCTTGAGCTTCAGCGCCGCTTCCTGGGCGATGGCGAAGCCGGGGCCTCGGCCGAGCGTGTAGAGCGAGGCGGCGCCGACGACGGTGTCGCGTGCCTCGCTCCAGTCGCATTCGAGCGCAGCGTCGAGCTTGTCCGGCAGGGCGGCGATCGCCGCCTGAAGCGCCTTGTCCTCCCGCCACGCGGCGATGATGGCGAGGCCGGCGACGACGGAGGTGATGTAGGACTTGGTCGAGGCGACGCTCTTCTCCGGGCCCGCGCGCAGCGGCACGAAGACGTCGGCGAGACCGGCGAGCGGCGCATCCTCGACATTGACGAGCGCCAGGGTGGCGGCACCGCCCTTCTTGGCGGCCTCGATCATGGCGAGCAGGTCGGGGCTCTTGCCCGACTGCGAGATAGCGAGCGCGGCGGCGCCGCGAAGATGCAGCGGCGCGCCGAAGATGGAGGCGATCGAAGGGCCGAGCGAGGCGACAGGGACGCCGGTCGTGATCTCGCAGGCATATTTGAAGAAGGCGCTGGCATGGTCGGACGAGCCGCGCGCGACCGTCACGATCACATTCGGATCGACGGCGCGCAGCCGTGCGCCAGCCTCGGTGATGGCGTCGCGCGACTGGTCGAGCAGGCGACGGACGGCGGCCGGCGCTTCGTCGATCTCGGCGCGCATCAACGTGGTGGTCATGGTCTCAATCCTCCATTCCGACGCCGAAGCGTTTCATCGTTCCCGCGAGGCGATGAAGCGCTCCAGCTCTTTGTTTGATCGCGTTTCTTCACGCGAACCGGTATCCACTTCGCTCGAAAACGCTCTAGCGGGGAGACGCTTCCGTCAGGTTCAATTCAGCAACGAAATCATAGGCATCGCCGCGATAGTGCGAGCGCGTGAACTCGACGACGCGGCCATCCGGCAAATAGGAGATGCGCTCGATGGCGAGCGCGGCGGAGCCGGGCGCGATGCCGAGCAGGGCGGCGTCGGCGCTGCTGACATTCTCGGCATTCAGCCGTTGCACGGCGCGCACCGGTCGCATGCCGATCGCGGTCAGCGCGTCGTAGAGCGAAACGTCGACGATCGACGGATCGGGCAGGATGCGGGCCGGCACGACCGCGCGCTCGATTGCCATCGGCTCGTTGTTGGCGAGCCGCAGGCGATGCAGGCGGGAAACGCGATCGGTCGGCGAAAGCCCGAGGATCATCGCCTCGGCCGAGGTCGGCATGCCAACCGAACGTTCGATCCAGTTCGCCGTCGGCACCAGGCCGCGACTGCGCATGTCCTCGGTGAAGGAGGTCAGCCGGGACAGCGGCTGCTCGACGCGTCCGCCGCCGCGCGACACGAACGTGCCGGAGCCATGGCGCTGGCGCAGCACGCCTTCGGCGACGAGGCCCTGGATCGCCTTGCGAACGGTGACGCGCGAGACGCCGAGGGAAGCCGCCATTTCGCGCTCGGCGGGGAGGGCGTCATTCGGGCGCAGCCGGCCGTCGCCGATGGCGTCGCGGATCAGGCCCTGGAGGCGGACATAGAGCGGTCCGCCTTCCTCGTCCGTCAGCCGCTCCGGCGTCAGGAAAAGCTCGGTCATCGCGCGAACTCGGCCGGGGCGAGCGTGGCGGCCAGCGCCAGCGCGCCCTCGAGCGGATCGCCGGCCGGCGTCACGATGCGGGCGGCGATGGCGGGCGCCAGGCGCGCCTGATAGAGCGGCGCCAGGCCGCCGAGCAGGCTGATCCGTTCGGCGCCGAGTTCGACGAGGCGGCCGAGCGCCGCCTCGATGTCGGCGGTCGCCTCGGCCAGGATGGCTTCGGCGAGCGGGTCGCCGGCGGCGGCCGCGTCGAAGACGAGCGGCGCCAGTTCGCCGTAGTCGCGCGGCAGCGCCGTCTTGCAGAAGGTGACCATCTGGTCCGGCTTGTCGTCGAAGCGCGCCATTATCGCGCGCGAGAAGGTCGTGGCGGGCAGGATGCCGTCATGGGCCAGCACGGAGCGCCGCATCGCCTGATGCCCGAGCCACGCGCCGCTGCCCTGGTCGCCGAGCAGGAAGCCCCAGCCGCCGACGGTCGTGAAGCCGCCGCCCGCCTGCACGACATAGGCGGTGCCGGTGCCGAGGATCGCGATCGCGCCATTGCCTTCGGGATGGGCGCCGCGGCAGGCGATCCAGGCATCCATCTCCAGCGCGATCCTGGCGAAGGGGAGGCCGGAGGCGAGGAAGCGCTCGGCGAGATCCGGGATGTTGGCGCCGGCAAGGCCGAGGCCGATATGGCAGCGGCCGAGATCGGCCGTCGTCAGGCCGCCGGCGACCAGTGCGCCCTCGACGGCGGCGACGATGTTGTCGCGCGCCTCGGGGATGCCGGCGAGGATGTTGGCGGTGCCCGTGATGCATTCGCCGATCGGGCTACCATCCGCGTAGCGGGCGCGGGCCCGGCAGCGTGTGCCGCCACCGTCGATCCCGACCAGGATGATGTCCCGCGCATGCGTCCGAAGACCATCAGAGCTGCCCGTCATGTCGTCCTTCACCGTCTGCCGTATTGCTGGATGGCCGGATCGGGTGCCGCCGGCAATCTGTGAGGGGATAATACCAAACGAAATCCAATTGGGAAGGAAATATGCGGCGAGCGCGGCCTGTTCGGTCTTGGCTCGTAGTCTTTTGTGAGATCTGCTTCATTAAGGTGCTGATCTAAAACAGTTATGGGGTCTTGTCCCCAAGGCGGCCGGTATATTTTCGATCCTCTGATTTAGGTGTCTGGACGGACTGGTATTTCGTTGGTATCGTCCTTCCCAATCAAGCAGGGAAGAGTTGCTCGATGCCGGAAACCAGCATTGACGCAAGGGCGGGAGAGCCGGGCGGAGTGGGTGCGGGCGCTGTCGTCCTCGCCGGGGCTGCCATTGTCGACATCACGCCGCCGTCCGGCCTGGCGATGGCGGGTTACGCTGCGCGTCTTTCGCCTGCGACCGGTACGCATGATCCCCTGACCGTCCGCGCCGTCGTCGTCGGCGATACGGTCCTGGTCTCCGTCGACGTCATCGGCTTGCATGAGGATACCTGCCGGCGGATCCGCGCCCGGGTTCCGCTCGCCGACGATCATGTCGTCATCACCGCGCTGCATACGCATGGCGGTCCGCGCGCCGTGCCGGGCCGCGTCGGCGGTGCGCCGGACGCCGGCTATCTGGCCCGTCTCGAAGACGCCTGCGTCGCGGCGATCGAGGCCGCGCTCGCCAATCGGCGGCCCGCGCGGATCACGTTCGGCAACGGCGCCGATCCGGAAGTGGCGCGGAACCGTCGTCACGAAGGCGGCGTCACCGATCCGCAATTGCCGGTACTGCGTATTCGCGGCGAGGAGGGCGGCTGGATCGCCGTGGTGCTGTCCTATGCCTGCCACCCGGTCGTGCTCGGCGCGGACAACACGCTCTGGACGGCCGACTATCCCGGCGCCGTCCGTTCGGCGATCGAGGCGGTTCACCCCGGCGCGGTCGCCCTGTTCCTGACCGGCTGTGCCGGCGACGCCGGCATCGGCGACACGCCGCATGGCTCGATCAGCACGGCCCCTTCCGATTTTCGCAGCTTCGCCAATGCCGAGCGCCTCGGCCAGCGCATCGCCGCGGCCGCGCTCGCCGCTCCGCAGGCGTCCATTTCCGGCGATTTCCGGGCCGCGTCGGCGCCGATCGCACTGGATCTGGTGCGGCCGGAGCAGGACCAGCTCGACGCGCTTGGCGCGCAATGGCGCGTGGACAGCCAGACCGCCGCGCCGGCCTGGGCGGCGCTCTATGAAAGCTGGGCCGATTGGGCCGACACCGCCGCGCGCGAACCGCTCGCGCCATGTCCGCTTCGCGTCACGGTGTTCGACTGGGGCGGGGTTCGCCTCGTGGCGCTGCCGGGCGAGATCTTCGCCGCGACGGCGCGGCAGATCCGCCAGGCCATCGACGGCATGCCCGTCGGCGGCCGCTCCTTCGTCTTCTGCTTCGCCGACGGCGTGCCGGGCTATATCCCGCCGGCCGAGGAATACCGCTTCGGCGGCTACGAGGTCGACGAGGCGCATCGCTACTACGGCATGCCCGGGGCCTTCGCGCCCGGCTCGGCCGAACGGCTCGTGCAAACGGCCGCAACCCTTGCCGCGACGCTCGCCGGCGAGGCCGCAGACATCGAGAAGAGAGCATGACCGTGACCAAGTCTTCGCCGTCGACCGAAATCGCCGATCCGCGCTATCGCGGGCTCGATACCTGGCGCGACGAGGATGTCCTCTCCGCGCTGCAGGCCGGCCATGCGCGCGCCGTCGCCTCGGTCGAGGCGGCGATCCCCGCGCTGGCGAAGGCGGCTCGGCTCGCGGCTGACAAGCTCGCGGCGGGTGGCCGCCTCGTCTATCTCGCCTCGGGCAGCCCGGCGCTGCTCGCGCTCAGCGACGCGCTCGAGATCCCGCAGACCTATGGCGTTCCCGATGATCGCATCGTCACCATCCTGGCCGGCGGGCTCGACCTGATCCACAATTTCTCGGGCCTGCAGGAAGATGATCCCGTGCAGGCGCGCCTCGACGTCGCGGCCTACGGCGTTGGACCGCAGGATTGCGTCGTCGCGATCTCGGCGAGCGGCTCGACGCCCTTTACGGTGGCTGGGTTGCAGGCAGCGATCGCCGCCGGCGCCGCCAGCGTCGCCATCGCCAGCAACGCCAACGCGCCGCTCTTCGAGGGCGCCGACGTGACCGTTCATCTCGATTCCGGGCCGGAAGTCATCGCCGGATCGACGCGGATGGGCGCCGGCACCGCGCAGAAGGCCGCGCTCAACATGCTCTCGACGATGACGGCGATCCATCTCGGCCACGTCTATGACGGGCTGATGGTCAACGTCCGGGCCGATAACGGCAAGCTGCGCGCGCGGGCCGCCCGCATCATCGCCAATGTCGCCGGCGTCGACGAGGCCAGCGCCCGGACGGCGCTCGAAACGGCGGGCGGTCACGTGAAGCCCGCGATCCTGATCGCAGCCGGGGCGAAGGACCTGGCCGCGGCGGGCGAAATGCTCAACCAGAACAATGGGAACGTGCGCAAGGCGCTGGCGGCGATCGCCGGGGCCGGCGTTCGATAATGCCGATGCGGCCGCGGCGGTGCGGTCGCACGGTTCAGAGAGGAGCCTGACATGAACACCACCATGAAGCGGATGATGCTGGCGACGGCCGTCGCTGCACTCTCGTCTGGAATTGCCCCGGCATTCGCCGAGGACGTGACGCTCACCATCGAGAGCTGGCGCAACGACGACCTGTCGATCTGGCAGGAGAAGCTGATCCCGGCCTTCGAAGCGAAGAATCCCGGCATCAAGGTCGTGTTCTCGCCGCTGGCGCCGACCGAGTATAACGCCGCGATCAACGCCAAGCTCGACGCGGGCTCGGCCGGTGACCTCATCACCTGCCGTCCATTCGACCTCTCGCTCGCCATGTACCAGAAGGGCCAGCTGACCGCGGTCGACGGCCTCGCCGGCATGGAGAACTTCAGCCCGGTCGCCAAGTCGGCCTGGCAGACCGACGACGGCAAGACGACCTTCTGCGTGCCGATGGCCTCGGTGATCCACGGCTTCATCTACAACAAGGAAGCCTTCGAGAAGCTCGGCATCGCCGTCCCGACGACCGAGGACGAGTTCTTCGCGGCGCTCGAGAAGATCAAGGCCGACGGCACCTATGTTCCGCTCGCCATGGGCACGAAGGACCAGTGGGAAGCCTCGACCATGGGCTACCAGAACATCGGTCCAACCTACTGGAGGGGCGAAGAGGGCCGCCTGGCGCTGATCGCCGGCAAGCAGAAGCTGACCGATCCGGAGTGGGTCGAGCCGTTCGCGACGCTCGCCAAGTGGGGCCCTTATATGGGTGACGGCTTCGAGGCGCAGACCTACCCCGACAGCCAGAACCTGTTCACGCTCGGCCGCGCCGCCATCTACCCGGCCGGCTCGTGGGAAATCGCGCCGTTCCGCGCGCAGGCGACCTTCGAGATGGGCGCGTTCCCGCCGCCGGTCCGCAAGGCCGGTGATGAGTGCTTCATCTCCGACCACACGGATATCGGCCTCGGCGCCAACGCCAAGTCGAAGCATCCCGAGGAGACCAAGAAGTTCCTCGAATGGGTCGCCTCGCCGGAGTTCGCGGATCTCTACTCGAACGCGCTGCCGGGCTTCTTCAGCCTGTCTTCCGCGCCGATCACCCTGCAGGATCCGGTCGCCCAGGAGTTCCTGAGCTGGCGAGCCAAGTGCAAGTCGACGATCCGCTCGAACAACCAGATCCTGTCGCGCGGCACGCCGAACCTCGACACGGAAACCTGGATCTCCTCGGCCAACGTGATCAACGGCACTGAAACCCCGCAGCAGGCCGGCGAGCGCCTGCAGAAGGGCCTCGACAGCTGGTACAAGCCGGCCGCGCAGTAGCCGATGACGAAAAAGCCTCTCCCCTCGCGGGGAGAGGTCTTCGTTCCGCCCAGGAGACGGTCCTTCAGTCCGGAGGGCTCGGTTCCCGGGTGACGGCGGCATTCTCCGCCCGCGGCCATGGTCCCGGGCAAGCTAGGATCTCGCGTGGCGGCACGGATGATCGTGGCGCTCTTTCAACGACGAAGACAGGTTCCGGATGACCACGCTCGACACTGCTGAACGGGACGTCGTCGCGAAGCGGCCCATCCGCTGGCACATCGCCATCTTCCTGCTGCCGGCGGTTCTGGTCTACACGGCGGTGATGATCATCCCGCTGTTCGATACGCTGCGGCTGTCGCTGTTCCGCATCGTCGACGGCCAGTCGGTGTTCGTCGGGCTCGACAATTTCCGCACCGTGTTCGGCGACCCGCTCTGGGCGGCCAGCTTCTGGAACGCGCTGCGCAACAACCTCGTTTTCTTCCTGATCCACATGGTCGTGCAGAACCCGATCGGCATCGCGCTCGCGGCGCTGCTGTCGCTGCCGGTGCTGCGGTTCCGCAGCTTCTACCGGACGGCGATCTTCCTGCCGACCATCCTGTCCTTCGTCATCGTCGGCTTCGTCTGGAAGCTGATCCTGTCGCCGATCTGGGGCATCGCGCCCTTCCTGCTCGACATCGTCGGCATGAAGGCGTTCTTCGCGCCCTGGCTCGGCCGGCCCGGCAGCGCGCTGATCACGGTTTCGCTGGTCTCGGTCTGGCAGAACATCGGCATCCCGATGATGCTGATCTATGCCGCGCTGCTCTCCATTCCGGACGAGGTGCTCGAGGCGGCCGAATGCGACGGCGTCACCGGCTGGAGCCAGTTCTTCAAGATCAAGCTGCCGCTGATCCTGCCGACGATCGGCATCGTGTCGATCCTGACTTTCGTCGGCAATTTCAACGCCTTCGACCTGATCTACACCATGCAGGGCGCCATCGCCGGGCCCAACTACTCGACCGACATCCTGGGCACGCTGCTCTACCGCACCTTCTTCGGTTTCCAGCTGCAGCTCGGAGATCCCAATATGGGCGCGGCGATCGCGACGGCGATGTTCTTCATCATCCTCGCCGGCGTCTGCCTCTATCTCTTCGTCATCCAGCGGCGCATCCGCCGCTACCAGTTCTGAGGCAGGCCATGTCGAAAGCACGCTCGTCCGTCGCCCGCACCGGCCTCGTCCATCTGGCGCTCGGCGCCTATACGCTGCTGGCGCTGTTCCCGATCTTCCTGGTGCTGGTCAATTCGTTCAAGACACGCGCCGGCATCTTCTCGACGCCGCTCCAGCTTCCCAGCGCCAAGACGTTCAGCCTGATCGGCTACGAGACGGTGTTGAAGCAGGGCGATTTCCTCGTCTATTTCCAGAACAGCCTGATCGTCACCGTCGCGTCGATCTTCTTCGTGCTGCTGTTCGGCGCCATGGCGGCCTTCGCGCTCTCCGAATATCGCTTCCGCGGCAACACGATGATGGCGCTCTACCTGGCGCTCGGCATCATGATCCCGATCCGCCTCGGCACCGTGGCGATCCTGCAGGGCATGGTGGCGACCGGCCTCGTCAACACGCTGATGGCGCTGATCCTCGTCTATACGGCGCAGGGGCTGCCGCTCGCGGTCTTCATCCTGTCGGAGTTCATGCGGCAGGTCTCGGACGATCTGAAGAATGCCGGCCGCGTCGACGGGCTGTCGGAATACACGATCTTCTTCCGCCTGGTGCTGCCGCTCGTCCGGCCGGCGATGGCGACGGTCGCGGTCTTCACCATGATCCCGATCTGGAACGACCTCTGGTTCCCGCTGATCCTGGCGCCGGGCGAGGCGACCAAGACGGTGACGCTGGGCGCGCAGATGTTCATCGGCCAGTACGTCACCAACTGGAACGCCGTGCTCTCGACCCTGTCGCTGGCGATCATGCCGGTGCTCGTCCTCTACCTGATCTTCTCGCGCCAGCTGATCCGCGGCATCACCGCGGGCGCGGTGAAGTGATTTTCGCGCCGAAGCCCGGTCCGTCATCTACGATTGCAGGTTGCTGATCCATGACTAGTCCCCTCCGTGTCTTCGTCGCCGGCCTTGGCCAGATGGGGCGCAGCCATGCGCTCGCCTATCACGCCAATCCCGGCTTCGAGATCGTCGGCCTGTTCAACCGCTCCGAGGTCGACCTGCCGGACGAGCTGAAGGCCTATCCGCGCGTCGACAGCTTCGAGGCGGGGCTGGCGCTGAAGCCGGACGTCGTCTCGATCAACACCTACACCGACAGCCACGCGCCCTTCGCCATCGCGGCGATGGAGGCGGGCGCGCATGTCTTCGTCGAGAAGCCGCTCGCCGCCAATGCCGCGGACGCACGCTCGGTGGTCGAGGCGGCGAAGCGCACGAGTAGGAAGCTCGTCATCGGCTACATCCTGCGCCACCACCCGTCCTGGATCGAGTTCATCGCCAAGGCGCGCGAGCTGGGCCCGCCCTTCGTCATGCGGATGAACCTCAATCAGCAGTCGTCCGGCGCGAGCTGGAACATCCACAAGCAGTTGATGCAGACGACCTCGCCGCTGGTCGATTGCGGCGTCCACTATGTCGACGTCATGTGCCAGATCACCGACGCCAGGCCGGTCGAGGTGCGCGGCATGGGCGTGCGGCTTTCCGACGAGATCGCGCCGACCCAGGTCAATTACGGCCATCTGCAGGTGATTTTCGAGGACGGCTCGGTCGGCTGGTACGAGGCCGGCTGGGGACCGATGATCTCCGAGGCCGCCTTCTTCGTGAAGGACGTGATGAGCCCGAACGGCGCCGTCTCGATCGTCATGGACGAGGCCGCGAAGTCCGACGACGTCGACACCCACACCAAGACGGCGCGCATTCGCGTCCACCATGCCGCGCTCAAGGCCGATGGCAGCTTCGCCAAGGCCGACAGCTGGTTCTCGACCGAGGACGAGCCGGGCCACCAGGCGCTCTGCGATCGCGAGCAGGCCTATCTGCTGAAGGCGATCCGCGAGGATGTCGACCTCACGCGCCACATGCAGGACGCCATCACCTCCCTCGAGATCGCGCTCGCCGCCGAGACGAGCATGCGCGAGGGCAGGGTGGTGAAGCTTTGACCGCTCGTTCCGCCACCATCCTCCTGGGCCAACGCTCAGCCGTCATCCCGGGGTTCCGCTTCGCCTCGCCCGGGAAGACGCCTCCCCAAGATCACGAAGGATAAAGCCCGTGAGCGCACTGACCCTTCAGAACATCACCAAGCGCTTCGGCTCGACGGACGTGATCCGCGGGGTCGATCTCGACGTGGCCGAGGGCGAGTTCGTCGTCTTCGTCGGACCGTCCGGCTGCGGAAAGTCGACGCTGCTCAGGATCATTGCCGGGCTCGAGGACCAGACTTCCGGCCATGTGACGATCGCGGGGCGGAATGTCGACGTGACGCCGCCGGCGAAGCGCGGCATCGCCATGGTGTTCCAATCCTATGCGCTCTACCCGCATCTGACGGTGAAGGGGAACATGGGGCTGGCGCTGAAGCAGGAGGGCGTCGACAAGGGCGAGATCGAGCGGCGCATCGCGGCGGCGGCCAAGATGCTGCATCTGGAAGCGCTGCTGGAGCGGCGGCCGTCCGAGCTCTCCGGCGGCCAGCGCCAGCGCGTTGCCATCGGCCGCGCCATCGTGCGCCAGCCCAAGCTCTTCCTGTTCGACGAGCCGCTCTCCAACCTCGACGCGGCGCTGCGCGTCAACACGCGCATCGAGATCGCCAACCTGCACCGCGTGCTCGGCGCGACGATGATCTACGTCACGCACGACCAGGTCGAGGCGATGACGCTCGCCGACAAGATCGTGGTGCTGAGCGCCGGAAAGATCGAGCAGGTCGGGCGGCCGATCGACCTCTACAACAAGCCCGCCAATCTCTTCGTCGCCGGCTTCATCGGCTCGCCCAAGATGAACTTCCTCAAGGGCGCGTCCGCGGAGAAGCTGGGCGCGACGACAATCGGCATCCGGCCGGAGCATATCCGTGTCGTGCCGGCCGTCGGGGAGTGGCAGGGCAAGATCAGCCATCTGGAGCAGCTCGGCTCCGACACCTTCGTCTATGTCGCGATGGAGGGGGCCGAGCCGATCACCGTGCGCATCGTCGGGCAGGCGGATTTCGAGGTCGGCTCGACGGTGGGCCTCGAGGCCGACGTCCAGCACATCCATCGTTTCGACGCGGACGGCCGGGCGATCTGATCGTCCTGACTTGGGCTCGATCGGCCCTTGCATGAGGCCCGTCGCGGGTGCGAGTGTCGCGCCGCATTTGGACAGGCGGGCGACATGAGCAAGAACATCATCATTATCGGTGGCGGCCACGCCGGCGCGCAGGCAGCGGCGAGCCTGCGCTCGGACGGCTTCGACGGCAAGGTCACGCTCGTCTCGGCCGAACGCGAGATTCCCTATCACCGGCCGCCGCTGTCGAAGGGCTTCATCAAGGCCGAACTCGACGAGCTGCAGGAACTGCGCCCGGCCGCCTTCTACGAGAAGAACGCCGTCGAACTGGTGCTCGGCGCCGAGGTGACGGCCATCGATCGTGACGCGTCGCGGATCCGGATCGGCGGAGATTCGCTGCCCTATGACGGGCTGATCCTGGCGACTGGAGCCCGCGTCCGCGTGCCGCCCGTTCCGGGCGTCGATCTCGAAAACGTCTTCCTGCTGCGCACCGCCCAGGATGCGCGCCGGCTGAAGCAGCGCTTTGCGCTCGCCAGGGACGTCGTCGTCGTCGGTGGTGGCTTCATCGGCCTCGAACTCGCCGCGACTGCGCGGGTTCTCGGCAAGACCGTCACCGTGCTCGAAGCCGCGCCGCGGCTGATGGGCCGTGTCGTCGCACCGGCGATCTCGAGCCATTTCCTCGACCTGCACCGCGCCATGGGCACGACCGTGCGGCTGGAGACGCCGGTGCAGGGCATCCTCGGGGAGAACGGCCGCGCCGTCGCGGTCGAGACGCTCTCGGGCGAGCGGATCCCTGCCGACACGGTGATCATCGGGGTCGGCGTGGTTCCGAATGTCGAGCTCGCCGAGGCCGCCGGGCTCGCCATCTCGAACGGCATCGTCGTCGACGAGGCGATGCGGACGTCGGATCCCAACATCGTCGCGGCCGGCGACGCCGTGTCGTTCCACCATTGGGCGCTCGGCCGTCCCGTGCGGCTCGAAAGCGTGCAGAACGCCGTCGACCAGGCCAAGACCGGCGTCGCGACCCTGCTCGGCAAGGTCGAGCCCTATCGCGCCGTGCCGTGGTTCTGGTCGGACCAGGGCGACGCCAAGCTGCAGATGGTCGGCCTCTCCAACGACGCCGATTCGAGCGTGCTGCGCGGCCGGCCGGAGGATGGCTCCTTCTCCGTGTTCCACTATCGCGGCGATCAGCTGGTGGCGATCGACTCGGTCAACCGCGCCGCCGACCACATGCTCGGCCGCCGGCTGCTCGGCATGGGGATCTCGCCGGACAAGGCGGTGGTCGCGGATGAGGGCGCGGACCTGAAGAAGCTCCTCACCGCCGCCGGCTGAGACTGGCGTTTCCGAAGGCGCGGCGCCTGACGCCGCGCCGCTTCCATGCTAGGCTTTGTGCCTTGGGCCTTGTCCAGGCGCTTCGTTCCGACGCATGGGGTTCCGCATGTCCGAGATCGAGGTATCGAGAAGGACCGCCGCGCCGCCGGCCGGCAAACTGCCCCTGCGCGGGCCGACCGAAGGGCCGCTCACACCCGAGGAGTTGCAGCTCTCGGCCCGCAACCATTCGATGCCGCTCGAGGCGCTGCGCTACGACGTCACGCCGCTCGGCCTGCATTATCTGCTGATCCATTTCGATATTCCGATGATCGAGACCGTCGACTGGCGGCTTGCGATCGGCGGCGACGTCGCACGCCCGCGTGAGCTGACGCTGGAGGCGATCCGCGCTCGGCCGCGCGTGACCATGCCGGTTACGCTCGAATGCGCCGGCAACGGTCGCTCGCGGCTCTTTCCTCGGCCTGTCAGCCAACCCTGGGTGACGGAAGCGGTCGGCACCGGGCTCTGGACCGGGACGCCGCTGGTCGGGCTGCTCGACGAGGCGGGGCTCGATCCGGATGCCGTCGAGATCGTCTTCACCGGGGCGGACCACGGTCTGGAGAAGGGGCTGGAGCTAGATTATGCGCGCAGCCTGTCGATCGCCGACGCGCGCCGGGAGGAGGTGCTGCTCGCCTATGAGATGAACGGCCAGCCGCTATTGCCGCAGCATGGCCATCCGCTGCGCCTGCTGGTGCCGGGCTGGTACGGCATGGCGAGCGTCAAATGGCTGACGCGGATCGAGGCCGTGACGAAACCCTTCGACGGCTACTACCAGCTTGGCAATTATCACTACCGCTCCGGGCCGGATGATCCGGGCCAACCGGTCCGCCGCATCCGTCCGCGCGCCCTGATGGTGCCGCCGGGCTTCCCCGATTTCCTGACGCGGAAGCGGAGTGTCCCTGCCGGACCCTGCCGGATCGAGGGACGGGCCTGGTCCGGCGAGGCGCCGATCGAGCGCGTTGTGCTCGGCGTGGATGGCGACTGGATCGAGGCCGATCTCGATTCGCCGCAGGGGCCTTATGCCTGGCGGCGCTGGTCCTGCGGCTGGGAGGCGAAGCCGGGCGAGCACATCCTCTCCTGTCGCGCGACCGACGCCAGCGGCCAGGCCCAGCCGCTCGAGCAGAACTGGAACTGGATCGGCGTCGGCAACAACATGGTGCAGGTGGTCCCGGTCACCGTGTGCTGAGGACGATCGCGCCCCTAGAGCGCCGCGACGGCCGGCGCCGGCCTGTCGGCCGTATCGATCCGCACGACCACCGACATGCCGGGCCGCAGTTCCGTCGCCTCGGGCTGGCCGGGATCGATCTCGATCCGGAGCGGGATGCGCTGCGCGATCTTGGTGAAGTTGCCGGTCGCATTGTCGGGCTTCAGCACGCTGAACTCCGAACCCGCGGCCGGCGAAATGCGGCTGACCCGGCCGGTCAGTTCGACGTCGCCGAGGCCGTCGACCCGGAAGGTGACAGGCAGGCCGGCCCTGACGTGGGTAAGCTGCGTCTCCTTGAAGTTGGCGATGACCCAGACGGTCGCGGGCGTGATCGAGGTCAGTTGCGTGCCGGCCGCCGCATACTGACCGACATGGGCCGCCACCTCGCCGAGCCGGCCGTCGACCGGCGCGACGATGCGGGTGTTGTCGAGATTGATCTCGGCGAGCTTGACCGAGGCCTCGGCGCTGGCGACCGCAGCCTCGAGCGCGGGCTTGCCGGCGTCGACCAGGGCAAGGTTCTGTTCGGCGATCGTCACATTCGCCTCGCCCTGCGCGACGGTCGACCGCGCCTGTTCGAGCGCGATGCGGGTCTGGTCGCCCGAGGACTGGGTCGAGAAGCCACGATCGACCAGGGTGCCCGTGCGCTTGTCGTCGAGCTCGGCCTTTTCGAGGCCCGCCTCGGCGCTCGACAGCTGCGCCTTGGCGAGATCGAGGCTCGCCTGCTTGGCGAGACGGTTCTCGGCGAAGTTCGACAGCGTCGATTGCTGCTGCTGCAGCGTCGCCTGCGCCTGAGCCAATTGCTGGCGATAGATGCGATCGTCGATCTGGACGAGCAGGTCGCCCTTCTTGACGGTCATGTAGTCCTGCACCGGGACGGCAACGACATAGCCGGGAATCTGCGGGCTGAGCAGCGTGACCTGGCCTTTCACATAGGCGTTGTTGGTCGTTTCGACCGAGGTGCGGAACGGCGGCAGCTGCCACGCGTAGAGGACGACGAAGATACCGGCAATGCCGACCGCGAGCGCGGTGAGCGTGATGCCGGATTTGAGGTGCTGTCTGATCTGCATGATGGCGCGTCTCGGATCAAAGGTACTGTTCAGGCCGCGGCGGCGATCGCCGGTCGGGCGGCGCGCGCGCGGACATAGAGGGTGTGCAGCCCGAGCAGGACGAGGGCGGCGAGGGCGGTGTAGAAAATGACCAGGAACGTGTCCTGGTAGGCGAGAACATTGGCTTCCTGCGTGGCGAGCCTGCCGAGCGTGACGACACCCTCGGCGTTCTGCAGCGCTCCGTCCGGCAGGACCTTGGCGTAGGCGGCGCCGTAGGCCTTGACGCGCTGCGCGACGAGCGGGTCGAGCAGCGACAGGTGTTCCGTCAGCAAACTGGAATGGAACTTCTCCCGGATGGTCTGGAAGGTTCCCAGGATCGCCGATGCCAGAACGCCGCCCATGCTCTGCGTCCCGAGGAAGACGACGAGGAAGCTCAAGATGAAGGACGGTCCGCCCTTGATCGCCTTCAGGAAGCCGGAGGCGAGCGCGGGCGGCAGGAACATGGCGCCGGCAAAGGCGATCATGGCCTGGCTGACAAAGAACTGCTCGGGCCGCGTCAGATTGGTGACGCGCGAATCCATCCAGGCGCCGGCCGCGATCAGGACCAGCGCGGCGAGATGCAGCTTGGCGCCGTTTTCCATCGTCATCACCGACGCGGTGAAGATGTAGCCGAGCAGGGTGGCGACCAGGATGACCGTGAAGAGCGGGATCATTTGGTCGTTCTGCAGGCCGAGCACATTGAAGAGGCCGACGCTGAGGGTCTGCTCGGAAAGCAGGAAGCGGAACAGGAGCAGCGAACCGGTGATGGTGAGCATGTCATAGGACAGGAACCAGCGCAGGTTGATGATCGGATGGCTGCGATGCAGCTCGATGACCACGAGCAGCGTGATCGCCGCGATGCCGACGACGGTGAGCCAGCCGATCCAGTCGGTATCGAGCCACCAGTAGAGCCGCCCGACGGAAAGAACGATGGCGATCGACCCGAAGCCGACCGCGATCAGCGGGAAGCTGATGAAGTCCTCGAGGTCGAAGATCTTGACGCGCGGCGGATGGGTGATCGGCAGGACGAAGATGACGGCGAGGCTCAGCATCGCCAGCCCGGCTTCCAGCCAGTAGAGGCCGTGCCAGTCGCCGATCTGCAGCAGGTCGGGCGAGATCACTCGGGCGAGGGGGGAGGCCAGCTGGGCGCCGAGCACGCCGAAGGCGATGCCGATCGTCAGCCTTCGGGCCGGCGGCAGCCATTCGAGCATGTAGTAGAAGGCGAGCGTCGACAGCGGGGCGGCAGCGATGCCCATCACGGCGCGGACGGCGATGGCCGAGCGCAGATCGTTGCTGAAGAGATGGGCCAGCGTGACCAGCGCATAGATGACGAGGCCGATTTCGGCGAAGCGGCGCAGGCCGAACTGGGTGCGCACCTTGTAGAGGAAGAGCGTGCCGGTGATGTTGGTCGCCATATAGGCGGCGGTCAGCCAGTTGATCTCGATCTGGGTCGCGTGCAGCGCGCCCTGCAGGCCGGTCAGGTTGGCGGAGACCAGATTGAGGCCGAGGCCCTGGGTCAGGCCGAGCAGCAACGAAGATCCTGCATAGATCGCGGCGCGCAATGGTGGCATGGGCACGAAGGCCGGGGGCGTCGGCACGGCAGGGGCGGGCGGGGCGGCGACGACCGGGGCCGGGGCGGTCGCCGCCGCATCCGGTGCTGGCGCGTCGGGCTCCTTGGTAAGGGCGAGAGCCGTGCTCATGATGTCGACGCTTGTTCCGCGCGTTCGGCCGCCAGGCGGCACAGATTGTCCGAAAGCGTCTGCAGCACGCGCTCGGTGACGGCCAGGTCGTCCGGGTTGACGCCTTGAAGCAGCGTGTTGCTGATCGTGTCCGTGAGGCGCAGCACGCGCCGGCCGATGACGCGTCCCTCCTCGGTCAGCACCACCGCCTTGGCCCGCCGGTCGCCGGGCAGGGGCTGGCGCTCGACATGGTTCGACTGTTCGAGGCCGTCGAGCAGGCGGACGACCGTCGGGTGTTCTACCTCGAGCACGTCGGAGAGCTCTGCCTGGGTGACGGTGTGCTCGGCGCGGATCAGATGCAGCATCAGCCGGCCGCGCGCCAGCGTCAGGTCGACCTGCTTCAGTTCGGCGTCGAAATGGGTGCGGACGGCACGGCTCACCTGAGACAGGCGTCCCAGAAACGTCTTTGGGCGATTGTCGTGGGTTACCATATCGGTCGCTCCGTACAATGTATGCAGATACATATATGCATTGGATGCGAACTGTCCAGCGCTCATTCCGCAGGGGGCGCCGCGATTTGTCGTTGTCGGACGCTATCCGATTTTTGGATTCTAGGTTGTGTATTTCGCGATCCTACAGGCATGCAAGGCGTGAGTCGTATTCCAATTGGATCCAGTCTACGCCAGCCTAATTTTTGCCCACTTGGTCGGTCATGCTGAATTCTACTTTGAAACTCGTACCATCCCCCAGGTGTGCGTGCTGAATGACCGCAATCTACGTTGACGTTACGCAGCCACTACAGTGGGGTCCGCTGCCGCCCGTTGGTATTCCAAGGGTGGAGAACGCAATAGTTCGGCAGGCGATGCGTCAGGACCAGGTTCCGGTTACGCTATTCCTGGTTGAACGCAGCGGCCGGGGGCGACTGCTGAGCTCCAGCGAGCGTCGTTACTTGAGCGACATGCTCGAGAACCGTCTGCCGATCATTGAGGGGGATGGCGAGGCGAGCTATTGGCGGAGACTCGCTCGGGTGTTGAACGTCATCCGGTCTGGAGGGCATATGTCGGGTCGCGAGTTCGATCGCGCCGTGGCGGCCTATGTCGCAAGATCCGAGCGGAACGGTACGCGCTTCGAGTTGACCAAGGCTCTCGTTCGCGCGGCGAGGTTGACCTCGTGGGGAGCGCGCGGCCGCGCCCCAGTATCGGCGGACCCGCTCAGCGATCCCGACGTCTATTGTTTCCTGTCGAAACTCAGCATGCATCGGATCGCGGCGAATCGATCCGATGCCATTGCCGCCTCGGTTACGGCGATCCTGCACGACATCATTCCCGTCGATCAGCCCGACTATTTCGAGGCCAGTCATGTCGACAAGTTCAGGCGCGATCTCGATTGGATGTTCTTGAACTGCCGCAAAGTCGTTGGCGTCTCGGAGTGGACGGCGTGTCGTGCGCGGGCCTATATCGACGCTGCGGAGATCGACAACCAGGCGACGATCTGTGTCAATCCGCTCGGTTCCTTCCTGCGCGAGGGCATCGCGGAGCAGGGCGACGAGCCGCTCGACGGTCTCGTTGACAAGCCGTTCGCGGTCTATTGCTCGACCATCGAGGCCCGCAAGAACCACATTATGCTGCTGCGGGTCTGGCAAAAACTGATGCCGATCCTCGGCGGCCGGTTGCCCATGCTGGTCCTGTGCGGCCGCTGGGGCTGGAAGGTTGGCGAGGTCCGGCAGTTCCTCGCGGCGCATCCCGAGATCGGCCAGAAGGTGGTGTTCCTGACCGGGATCAGCGATGCGCAGCTTGCCTGGCTCTATGGCAATGCGCGCTTCGGGGTGTTTCCGTCGCATGTCGAGGGCTGGGGGCTCGGCGCCGCCGAATGCCTTGATTTCGGCCTGCCGGTGCTGATCTCGGACGCCGAGGCGCTGGCCGAGGCGACGCAGCGCCTGATGCCGGTGACCCCGGCCGACGATTTCGACGGCTGGTGTGCCGCCGTCGAGCGCGCGTCGACCGACGACGCGTGGCTTGCCCTCCTGCGCGCGACGATCGCCGCCCGCTATCGCCCGACGTCCGAAATGGCCTTCGCCACCCGACTGCTGAGCCTGATGCAGGCGTCATCCGGCGCGCCCGTCGCGAATGGTGCCCAATCGACGCCGACCGGCCAGCGCGGCGGCGCAGCTGCGTCCGGCGGTGCCGAAATCCACCTGCGGGCGGGCTGAGTCCCGGTCGGGCAGTTCCGGTCAAGCTGGCCGGCGCATCGCGGCGCCGGCTTTCGGGGCGGGGAACCCGCCGTCTCCGCCCGGCGCCGTCGCGCCGCGTTGCCCCTGGCCGATGCTTCGACTAGAAGAGCGGCAACCCAATTCCCATCATCCAGCCCTTTCGACGAAGAGGGCTTTCGGAGCGAATTCATGGCGCGGCAATTCATCTACTTCATGCAGGGTCTGACCAAGACCTATGTCGGCGGCAAGAAGGTGCTGGAGAACGTCCATCTCTCCTTCTACCCCGACGCCAAGATCGGCGTTCTCGGCCCGAACGGTTCGGGTAAGTCGACGTTGCTCAAGATCATGGCCGGCCTCGACAAGGACTTCACCGGCGAGGCCTGGGTCGCGCAGGGCGCGACCGTCGGCTACCTGCCGCAGGAGCCGCAGCTCGATCCCGACAAGAACGTGTTCGAGAACGTGATGGAGGGCGTCGCCAAGAAGAAGGCGATCCTCGACCGCTACAACGAACTGATGATGAACTACTCCGACGAGACGGCGGAGGAGGGCGCCAAGCTCCAGGACATCATCGACAGCCAGAACCTCTGGGACCTGGAGAGCCAGGTCGAGATGGCGATGGACGCGCTGCGCTGCCCGCCGAGCGACGCCTCGGTGGTCAACCTCTCCGGCGGTGAGAAGCGCCGCATCGCGCTCTGCCGCCTGCTGCTCGAGCAGCCCGACCTGCTGCTCCTCGACGAGCCGACCAACCATCTCGACGCCGAATCGATCAACTGGCTCGAAGGCCATCTGCGCGACTATCCGGGCGCCATCCTGATCGTCACCCACGATCGCTACTTCCTCGACAACGTGACGGGCTGGATCCTTGAGCTCGATCGCGGCCGCTCCATCCCGTACGAAGGCAACTACTCCGCCTATCTGGAGAAGAAGGCCAAGCGCATGGAGCAGGAGGGTCGCGAGGAGATGACCCACATGAAGGCGATCGAGCGCGAGCGCCAGTGGATGGCCCAGTCGCCGAAGGCCCGTCAGTCCAAGTCGAAGGCCCGTATCAAGGCCTATGACGAACTGGTCGAGCGCGCCGAGGGCAAGACGCTGCAGACGGCGCAGATCGTCATCCCGGTCGGCGAGCGTCTTGGCGACAAGGTCATCGAGGTCGAGGGTCTGTCGAAGAGCTATGGCGACCGCCTGCTGATCGACAATCTCTCGTTCAAGCTGCCGCCGGGCGGCATCGTCGGCGTCATCGGCCCGAACGGCGCCGGCAAGTCGACGCTGTTCAAGATGATCACCGGCGAGGAGAAGCCGGATTCGGGCACGGTCACGCTCGGCGAGACGGTGAAGCTCGGCTACGTCAACCAGGGCCGCGACGATCTCGGCTCGAACAAGACCGTCTGGGAGGAAATCTCCGGCGGCGCCGAGGTGTTCTATCTCGGCAAGAAGGAGGTCAACACGCGGGCCTATGTCGGCGCCTTCAACTTCAAGGGCGGCGACCAGCAGCAGAAGGTCGGCTCGCTCTCGGGCGGCCAGCGCAACCGCGTGCACCTCGCCAAGCTGCTGAAGGATGCCAACAACGTCATCCTTCTCGACGAGCCGACCAACGACCTCGACACCGAGACGCTGGCGGCGCTCGAAGAGGCGCTGGAGGATTTCGCCGGCTGCGCCGTGATCATCAGCCACGACCGCATGTTCCTCGATCGTCTCGCGACGCACATCCTCGCCTTCGAGGGTGACAGCCATGTCGAGTGGTTCGAGGGCAACTTCGCCGACTACGAGGAAGACAAGAAGCGTCGCCTCGGCCCGGACGCGGTGATGCCGCACCGGATCAAGTACAAGAAGCTGATGCGCTAAGCGTCTCGCCTTCAGGCTTGCGCGGGCGGACCAGCTTTCCCTTGATGGGAGGCGGGTCCGCCCGTTTCGTTTGGGGCTGGAGAATGCGGAGGGGCTGCATGACGCAGAAGGTGATCGGGCTGATCGGCGGGCTGAGCTGGGAAAGCTCGGCCGAATATTATCGGATCCTCAACGAGGCGGTCCGCGCCCGGCTCGGCGGGCTCGCCTCGGCGCGCGTGCTGATGTGGTCGTTCGACTTCGCCGAGATCGAGGCGCTGCAGGCGAGCGGCCGCTGGGACGAGGCGACGGAGCTCATGATCGACGCGGCGCGACGGCTCGAGCGCGGCGGCGCCGATTTCATCCTCATCGGCTCGAACACCATGCACCGGATGGCCGAAGACGTGCAGGCGGCGACCGGCATCCAGCTCGTCCACATCGCCGACCCGACGGCGGAGCGGATCAAGGCGGCGGGCGTCACCCGCGTCGGCCTGCTCGGCACCGCCTTCACCATGGAACAGGATTTCTACAAGGGCCGGCTCGCGCGCGAGCACGGCCTCGAGGTCCTCGTGCCGGACGACGCCGACCGCGCCGACGTGCACCGGATCATCTATGACGAGCTGGTGCAGGGCCGTGTCGAGCCGTCGTCGCGCGAGATCTATCGGGGCGTGATGGCGCGGCTCGTCGAGCGCGGCGCCGAGGCGATCATCCTGGGCTGCACCGAGATCATGCTGCTGGTCCGCCCCGAGGACAGCGCGGTGCCGCTCTACGACACGACGACGATCCATGCCGAGGCGGCGGTCGAGCGGGCGCTCCGCGCCGATTGAGCGTCCTTCACGCCGGCAGGATGATCGAGCGGTCGACCTCGTCGCGCTCGGCCGAGGCGAGGGCCGCGTGGATGGCGTGGCGATCGTCGAATCGGTGGATGCCGAGCCGGTGCTGGCGGCCGATTCCCTGCGGCCAGTGAGTCGGAATCGCGTCGCCCCTGGCCGTCGCCCAGCCGAAATCGACCAGCGTGATCCTGCCGTCGCGCACCATCAGATTGTCGCACTTGATGTCGTTGTGGCAGCAGCCGACGACCGCCAGCGCGGCGAGGATGGCTTCCGCCTGGTCGCGCCAGTCGGCCGGCAGATTGTAGTGCCGCGTCGGCTCGCCGACATAGTTCATGCGCAGCAGGCCCGGCGTGTGGCCGAGCAGGCGCGGCACGAGCCTCGAGCTCTCCATCGCCCCGAGCCAGCGGATTTCGCGCGCCTCGATGCCATGCTCGCTGAAGCGGCCGAGCTTCTTGTGAACCTCGAAATGGTTGAGGTCGATCCGCACGGTCGAGCTGGATTGCTGGTCGAAATGGATCTCGTAGAGGACGGACGTGTCCGGATCCTGATAATAGGCGATCTTGGCGGCAGGATAGGCCGAGCAGCTTGCGAAGGGCGATCCGTCGAGCCCGTCATGCTGGAACAGCGTCGTCCGACCCGGCTCGACGGCGTCGAGATAGTCGACCAGGACCGGCGGCAGGGGCTGGATTCGTGCGCTCATCGCTACGGTCGTAGCAAGTCTGGCGGGAAAGTCGATCAAATGAATCGCGCCGGCCATGCCAGGCGCATTCAACGGTCACGCCAGACAACAACGGACGGTCCAGCCCGCGCTCTGCGGCGCAGCGAGCTGGAACCGTCCGCCGCCCCACCGGCCCCGCCGGTTTGGCGATTGACCCGATCCGCGATGACCGGGCGAATATTCGGCGAGCGGCCCTGCCTGGGTCTTGGGGGGCAGGGGCAGGACCACTCGCCCTTCCTCAACCCCGAAGGGACGAGGGTCTCGGGATGCGGTTGGCGACGCGTCCGCGTGGCGGCGCGCGATGGATTGCCTCGCGCGGGCCGTGCCGGAAGTTCGATGGAGGCTCGCTGGTCATGGCCATCTCCTCCCTTGGCTGGCCCTTGCTCTTGGCTGCCGGTCGATTGGGCTGCCTGACTTGGGTTGACGATGCCATGCGGGGCGGCAAGTGTCTGTGAAGGGGATCACACGGTCAGGGTGCCCAGCGCGTTCGTCGCGGTCATCGAAATGTCGGCGGTCGGGTCTATGCTGGGAGGCAGGCGAACCTATCTCCTCAGCGGCGGTGGGAAGAGGGATCGCAAGCAGAATGAGGGGCAGATGGATCAGCTGGCGTGGTCGGCGAGCCAATATGTGAAGTTCGAGGACGAGCGCACGCGGCCGGCCCGCGATCTGCTGGCGCAGGTGCCGCTGGCGGAGGCCCGCAGCATCATCGATCTCGGTTGCGGGCCCGGCAATTCGACCGAGCTGCTGGCGGAGCGCTATCCGAAGGCCGAGATCCTCGGTATCGATACGGCGCCGGACATGCTGGTCGCCGCTCGCAAGCGCCTGCCGAACCTGACCTTCATCGAGGCCGACGTCGCCAGCTGGGCGCCGGCGGAGCCCGTCGATCTTTTGTTCGCCAACGCGCTCTTCCAGTGGATCCCGGATCATCTCGCCGTGCTCGCGCGGCTGATGGACTGCCTGCGGCCGGGCGGCGTGCTGGCCGTGCAGATGCCCGACAATCTGGGCGAGCCGACGCATATGCTGATGGAAGAGGTGGCCCATGCCGGCCCCTGGGCGTCCGCCTTCGCCAACCGCAACACCCGGCGGCAGCTCTTGCCGGAGCCGACGACCTATTTCGAGACGCTCGGCCCGAAATCGGCCCGCCTGGACGTCTGGCACACGATCTACAATCACCCCTTGGCCGATGCGGCGGCGATCGTCGAATGGGTGAAGGGGACCGGGCTCCGGCGCTATCTCGAAGTGATCGATCCGGAGCTTCGCGAAGCCTTCCTCGAGGCCTATCTCGAGCGGATCACCGCGCTCTATCCGCCGCTCGCCGATGGGCGCGTGCTGCTCCGCTTCCCGCGGCTCTTCCTCGTCGCGGTCAAGGCCTGACGCGACGCAGGATGTCCCGGACGGGTTCCGTCTTGATCAGGCCGGCTGCGGTTGCGCGACCGGCGTCTCAGTTGACGCCGTCAGCAGCAGGTGGCCGAGCGCCTCGAAATCGGCGCGGCGTGGCGACGAGCGGCGCCAGACCAGACCGATCTCGCGCTCCGGCTCCGGCGCGCTGAAGCGCGACAGCGCGATGCGCTCGTCGCGCGCCTCGATCGACACGCACATTTCCGGCAGCAGCGTCACGCCATAGCCGTTCGCCACCATCTGCATGATGGTGGAGAGGCTGGCCGCGCCGAAGCCGCTCATCTTCTCCGAGCGCGGGATCCGGCAATAGGTCAGCGCCTGGTCGCGCAGGCAGTGGCCTTCCTCCAGCAGCAGCAGTCGGTCCGGCGGGATCATCTCGGGGCTGGCGAAGGCGGGAGCCTCGGCACCGGCGCCGGCCTTGGTCGCCAGCAGGAAGCGGTCGACGAACAGCGGCATGCTGTCGAAATTCGGGTCGCGCATCGGCAGCGCCATCAGCACGACATCGAGCTTGCCCTGGGCGAGTTCGTCGACGAGCGCGTTGGTCTGCGTCTCGCGCAGGTTGAGCTCGAGGCGGGGATAGGTGCTCTGCACCAGCGGCAGGGCCTTCGGCAGCAGGTAGGGCGCGATCGAGGGAATCACGCCGAGGCGCAACGGGCCGGTCAGCGTGTCGCCGCCATGCAGCGCATAGTCGGTCAGGTCGCGCACCTCGCCCAGAATGCGCACGGCGCGGCGGGCGATCTCCTCGCCCTTCGGCGTCACCGTGATTTTGCGTGTGCCGCGCTCCAGCAGCGCGACGCCGAGCGTCGCCTCGAGATCCTGGATCTGCTGCGAGAGCGCCGGCTGCGTCACGGCGCATTCGTCGGCGGCGCGACCAAAATGCAGGTGCCGCGTCACGGCCTCGAAATAGCGGAGCTGGCGGAGCGTGATCACGGCGTTTGCCGTTTGGAACGGGTCTGGATCATGGTCGATAAGTTATTCTTATCGAACGTCGTAATCAATATGATTGGAACTGATCTAAACGCGTGGCATCTTAGCGCCATGTCGAAGGGCGGCTCGCATGTCGCCACGCAACAACATGGAGGGCGCCATGACAGACAAACTCACGACGACGGCCGGCGCGCCGGTCGCCGACAACCAGAACTCCCAGACCGCCGGCGAGCGCGGCCCCGTCCTGCTGCAGGACTGGCAGCTTGTCGAGAAGCTCGCCCATCAGAATCGCGAGCGCATTCCGGAGCGCGTCGTCCACGCCAAGGGCTGGGGCGCCTACGGCACGCTGACGGTTACCGGCGACATCTCGAAATACACCAAGGCCAAGGCGCTGCAGCCCGGCGCCAAGACGCCGATGATCGCCCGCTTCTCGACGGTCGCCGGCGAACTCGGCGCGGCCGATGCCGAGCGCGACGTGCGCGGCTTCGCGCTGAAGTTCTACACGGAAGACGGCAACTGGGATCTCGTCGGCAACAACACGCCGGTGTTCTTCGTCCGCGATCCGCTGAAGTTCCCGGACTTCATCCATACGCAGAAGCGCCATCCGAAGACCAATCTTCGCTCGCCGACGGCGATGTGGGATTTCTGGTCGCTGTCGCCGGAAAGCCTGCACCAGGTCACGATCCTGTTCTCCGACCGCGGCCTGCCGACGTCGGTGCGCAAGATGAACGGCTACGGCTCGCACACCTACTCGTTCATCAACGCCGCGAACGAGCGTTTCTGGGTCAAGTTCCACTTCAAGACTCTGCAGGGCCACGAGCACTGGACCAACGCGGAAGCCGCCGACGTCGTCGGCAAGACGCGTGAGTCGACGCAGGAAGACCTGTTCGGCGCCATTGAGCGCAACGAGTTCCCGAAGTGGAAGGTGCAGGTCCAGGTCATGCCGGAGACGGACGCCGACAAGACGTCGTACAACCCGTTCGACCTGACCAAGGTGTGGCCGCATGCCGAGTATCCGCCGATCGACGTCGGCATCCTCGAACTGAACCGCAATCCGGAGAACTATTTCGCCGAGATCGAGCAGGTCGCCTTCTCGCCGTCGAACATCGTCCCCGGCATCGGCTTTTCGCCGGACAAGATGCTGCAGGCGCGCATCTTCTCCTATGCCGACGCGCATCGTTACCGTCTCGGCACGCATTACGAGGCGCTGCCGGTCAACGCGCCGAAGGTGCCGGTGCACAACTATCACAAGGACGGAGCCATGCGCTTCTTCCCGCCGGCGACCAACAACGACGCCTATTACGAGCCGAACTCCTTCAACGGCCCGAAGCAGGATCCGTCGGTCAAGGAGCCGCCGCTGAAGATCAAGGGCGACGCCGACCGCTACGATCATCGCCTCGGCAATGACGACTACACCCAGGCCGGCAATCTGTTCCGCCTGTTCAACGCCGAGCAGAAGGATCGCCTGTTCAGCAACCTCGCCGCCGCCATGCAGGGCGTGCCGGTCGAGATCATCAACCGCCAGCTGGTGCACTTCTACCGCGCCGATCCGCAATACGGCATCGGCGTCGCCACCAAGCTCGGCCTGCCGACCGAGGGCCTCGCCGCCGCGGCGGAGTAAGGCCTGGAGACAGACAGAAAGGCGGCGCCCCGGGCGCCGCCTTTTCGATTCCGGTCCCGATCGCGCAAGTCGATGCCTTCCAGGCTCAGCCGGCATCGGGCAGAGAGAACCGACATCCGCAGGACCATCCGATGCGCCTCGACATTTCCGAACTCGCCGCCGCCTTTCCCGATTTTCGCGTCGCCGCCGTCGTCGTTGAGGGCCTTGCGGTCCGGCCGGAGCGCCCGGACGAGCTTGCCGCGCTGATCGAGGCCCGCGAGGCGGAGACGCGACGGGTCTGGAACGGCACCGAGCTTTCGGAGATTCCGGGTGTCGCCGCCTGGCGGAAGGCCTATCGCGCCTTCGGTATCAGGAAGACGAGCTACCGCTCCTCCGTCGAGCGGCTGGTGAGGAACGTGCTCGCCGACCGGCCGCTGCCCGTCATCAACAGCTTTGTCGACGCCTACAACTCCGTTTCGCTGACGCATGTGCTGCCGCTCGGCGCCGACGATCTCGACCGCGTTTCCGGCGATCTCGCCTTCCGCTATGCGCGGCCGGGCGACAGCTTCTTCGACATGGCCAGTGGTGAGGACGGTTCGGCCGGTCCGGCCGAAGACCCGCCGAAGGACGGCGAGGTCGTCTATGCGGATGATGAGAAGGTGCTGTGCCGGCGCTGGAACTGGCGTCAGGACGGGCGCTCGCTGGTGACGCCGGAGAGCCGCCGCGCGATCGTCACGCTGCAGGCGAATGGCGTGGGGGACCTCGACGCCGCGATCGCCGATCTGCTGCAGCTGATCGAGCGCTTCACGGGCGGCAGCGCCCGGGTCGCTGTTGCCAGCAGCGCCGCGCCGGTTGTGACCATCGCCTGAAGGCTCTTTACAGATATAAAGATATCTTTATATCTACTCCGAACTCGAAGGCGTCGATGGCGCGCCGCGAGGCTGGAGTTTCACGATGGCGGGTCAGGCAGCTCTTTCGACGGATGCGATCATCGCGGCGCTCAAGGCGGCCGGCGAGGCGACGCGCTACCGCATTCTGGCGCTGCTCGCGGCCGGCGAGCTGTCGGTCAAGGACCTGACCTCGATCCTCGGCCAGTCGCAGCCGCGCATCTCGCGCCATCTGAAGCTGCTCACCGAGGCGGGGCTGATCGAGCGCTATCCGGAAGGGGCGTGGGTCTACTACCGGCTCTCCGAATCGGCCGCCGAGCGACGCCTCGTCCAGGACCTGGTCGGGCTCGCCGCCACCGACGACGCGACGCTGGCGCGGGACCGCGAATGGCTCGCCGGCGTCAAGCGCGAGCATGCGCAGGTCGCGGCGCGCTATTTCACGGAAAACGCCGCCGAGTGGGACACCATTCGTTCGCTGCACGTGCCCGACGCCGCCGTCGAGGCCGCGATGCTCAAGATCGTCGGCACGCGGCCGATCGGCGCCTTCCTCGATATCGGCACCGGCACCGGCCGGATGCTGGAGCTGTTCGCGCCGCTCTACCAGAAGGCGGTCGGCATCGACGCCTCGACGGCCATGCTGGCGGTGGCGCGCGCCAATCTCGACAAGGCCGGCATCGCGCATGCGCAGGTCCGGCACGGCGACATCATGAAGTTGCCGATGCCGCGCGACAGTTTCGATCTCGTGGCCATCCATCAGGTGCTGCACTATCTCGACGATCCGGCGGTAGCGCTGGCGGAGGCCGCGCGCGTGCTGCGGCCGGACGGCCGGCTGCTGGTGGTGGATTTCGCGCCGCATGGCCTCGAATTCCTGCGCGAGCGCCATGCGCATCGCCGGCTCGGCTTCTCGCACGAGACGATGCGGGCCTGGATCGACCAGGCCGGCCTCGTGCTGGACGAGGCGATCGATCTGGCGGCCGCGTCCGCCACGGAACAATTGACAGTCACGCTCTGGCTGGCGCGGGATCCGCGCTTCATCGTCGCCGGGGCTGCGAAGGGGTTGGAGACCGCGTGATGCGTGAGACGATCGATCGGGCGAGCCGCAACGGGGCAGGGGCTTCGGCACTGAAGGTGTCGTTCGAGTTCTTCCCGCCGAAGACACCCGCGATGGAGGAGACGCTCTGGGCCTCGATCGAGCGGCTGGCGCCGCTCGCGCCGTCCTTCGTGTCGGTCACCTATGGCGCGGGCGGATCCACCCGCGAGCGCACCCACGCCACTGTGTCGCGCATCCTGACCGAAACGGCGCTGAAGCCGGCGGCGCACCTGACCTGTGTCGGCGCCAGCAAGGCGGAGATCGACGCCGTGGTCGACGGCTACGCGGAGCTCGGCGTGCGCCACATCGTCGGCTTGCGGGGCGATCCGGTCGAAGGCATCGGCGCGGTCTACCGGCCGCATCCGGAGGGTTATGCGCAGGCGTCCGATCTCGTCAGCGCCATCCGCAGCCGTCACCCGGAGATCGAGGTCTCCGTGTCGGCCTATGCCGAGCGCCATCCCGAAAGCCGCGATTGGCAGACCGAGCTGGACAATCTGAAGCGCAAGGTCGATGCCGGCGCGACGCGGGCGATCACCCAGTTCTTCTTCGACAACGATCTCTATTCGGCCTTCCTCGACCGCGTCGCCGCGGCGGGCATCGACATCCCGATCGTGCCCGGCATCGTGCCGGTACAGAATTTCACGCAGACGGCGAAGTTCGCCGAAAAGGCCGGCGCCAGCATTCCATCCTGGTTCGCGGCCCGCTTCGAGGGCCTTGAGGAAGACGCGACGACGCGGCAGCTGGTCGCCGCCGCCGTCTGCGCCGAACAGGTGTTCGACCTGGTCGACCGGGGCGTCAACGAGTTCCATTTCTACACGATGAACCGCGCCGATCTGGTCTATGCGATCTGCCACCTGCTCGGCATGCGGCCGGCGCAGGCCGCGACGACGGAAGCGCTCTCCCTCGGGGAGAAGGTCGGGTGAGGGCCTTGCTCATCGGAATCGAATGGCGAAAGAGCACATCATGACGATCTCAGCCTCCACCACCGATCTGAAGCGCGCCGCGGCGCAGCGCATCCTCGTGCTCGACGGCGCCATGGGCACGATGATCCAGCGCCTGAAACTCTCCGAAGCGGATTTCCGCGGCGAGCGCTTCAAAGACTGGCATCGCGACCTCAAGGGCAACAACGACCTGCTCGTCATCACGAAGCCGGATGCGATCGAGGCGATCCACCGCCAGTATTTCGAGGCCGGCGCCGACATCGTCGAGACCAACACATTCTCCTCGACGACCATCGCCCAGGCTGATTACGGCATGGAAGCGCTTGCTTACGAGCTCAACCTCGAAGGCGCGCGCGTGGCCAAGCGGGCGGCGGACACGGTCGCCGCCGCGACGGGCCGGCCGCGTTTCGTCGCCGGCGCCATCGGACCGACCAACCGCACCGCCTCGATCTCGCCTGATGTCAACAATCCGGGTTTTCGCGCCGTCACCTTCGACGAGCTGCGCGACGCCTACGCGGATGCCACGCGTGGCCTGATCGACGGCGGTTCGGACATCATCCTGATCGAGACGATCTTCGACACGCTGAACGCCAAGGCGGCGGTCGCTGCCGTCGAGGATGTGTTCGACGAGAAGGGCGTCACGCTACCGGTGATGATCTCCGGCACGATTACCGATCTCTCGGGCCGGACGCTCTCCGGCCAGACGCCGACGGCGTTCTGGTATTCGCTGCGCCATGCGCAGCCATTCTCGATCGGACTGAACTGCGCGCTCGGCGCCCGCGAGATGCGCGCCCATATCGACGAGATCTCCCGCATCGCCGATACGCTTGTCTGCGCCTATCCGAACGCCGGCCTGCCGAACGAATTCGGCGAGTATGACGAGAGCCCCGAGGCGATGGCCGTGCTGGTCGGCGAATTCGCCAAGTCCGGCCTCGTCAACGTCGTCGGCGGCTGCTGCGGCACCACGCCGGACCACATCCGTGCCATCGCCGAGGTGGTCGAGGGCGTTACTCCGCGCGCCCTGCCTGCCATCGCTCCGAAAATGCGCCTTTCCGGCCTCGAACCGTTTGAAATCGCCTCATGACCAACGCCACCGCCATTTTCGTCAACATCGGTGAGCGGACCAACGTCACCGGCTCCGCCAAATTCCGCAAGCTGATCACCGCCGGCGACTATTCGGCGGCGCTCGACGTCGCGCGCGAGCAGGTCGCCAACGGCGCGCAGGTGCTCGACGTCAACATGGACGAGGGCCTGCTCGATTCCGAAGCGGCGATGGTTACGTTCCTGAACCTGATGGCGGCGGAGCCCGACATCGCCCGCGTGCCGGTGATGATCGACAGTTCGAAGTGGTCGGTGATCGAGGCGGGCCTGAAGTGCGTCCAGGGCAAGCCGATCGTCAACTCGATCTCGATGAAGGAGGGCGAGGATCAGTTCCGCGACCACGCCCGCAAGCTGCGCCGCTATGGCGCCGCCGTCGTCGTCATGGCCTTCGACGAGAAGGGCCAGGCGGACACCTTCGAGCGCAAGACCGAGATCTGCGCGCGTGCCTACAGGATCCTCGTCGACGAGATCGGCTATCCGCCGGAAGACATCATCTTCGACCCGAACGTCTTCGCGATCGCGACCGGCATCGAGGAGCACAACAATTACGGCGTCGACTTCATCGAGGCGACGCGCTGGATCCGCCAGAACCTGCCGCATGCGCATGTCTCCGGCGGCATCTCGAACCTGTCCTTCTCGTTCCGCGGCAACGAGACGGTGCGCGCGGCGATGCACTCCGTGTTCCTCTACCACGCGATCGCCGCCGGCATGGACATGGGCATCGTCAATGCCGGCGCCCTGCCGGTCTATGACGACATCGACCCGGAACTGCGCGACCTCTGCGAGGACGTGATCCTCAACCGTGTCGAGGACGGTACCGAGCGCCTGCTCGAGATCGCCGAGCGGTTCAAGGGCGGCGTCAGCACCAAGAAGGAAGCCGACCTCACCTGGCGCGAGTGGCCGGTCGAGAAGCGGCTCGAGCATGCGCTTGTCTCCGGACTGACCGATTTCATCGAACTCGACACCGAAGAGGCGCGCGCCAAGGCCACGCGCCCCCTCGACGTGATCGAGGGGCCGCTGATGGCCGGCATGAACGTCGTCGGCGACCTGTTCGGCGCCGGCAAGATGTTCCTGCCGCAGGTGGTGAAGTCCGCCCGCGTCATGAAGCAGGCGGTCGCCTATCTGATGCCGTTCATGGAGGAGGAGAAGCGCCTGCTCGGCACGACGGGCTCGTCCTCGGCCGGCAAGATCCTGCTCGCGACCGTCAAGGGCGACGTGCACGACATCGGCAAGAACATCGTCGGCGTCGTGCTCCAGTGCAATAATTTCGAGGTGATCGACCTCGGCGTCATGGTGCCGGCCTCGAAGATCCTGGCCACCGCCAAGGCCGAGAATGTCGACATCATCGGGCTCTCCGGCCTGATCACGCCGTCGCTCGACGAGATGTGCCATGTCGCGGCGGAGATGGAGCGTGAGGACTTCAACGTGCCGCTCTTGATCGGCGGCGCGACGACGTCGAAGGTGCACACTGCCGTCAAGATCCACCCGAACTATGCCAAGGGACAGGCCGTTTACGTGCTCGACGCCAGCCGCGCGGTCGGTGTCGCGTCGAGCTTGCTCGGCCGCGACAAGGCGAACTACGTCGCCGACGTCCAGGCGGACTATGTGAAGATCGCCGACGCGCATGCCCGCGCGCAGGAAAACAAGCGCCGCATCACGCTGGCCGATGCGCGCGCCGACGGGCTGAAGCTCGACTGGTCGAGCTATCGGCCGGTCAAGCCGAGCTTCCTCGGCACCAAGGTGTTCCGCGACTATCCGATCGCCGAGCTGGTTCCCTATATCGACTGGACGCCGTTCTTCGCGACCTGGGAGATCAAGGGCACCTATCCGCTGCTGTTCGAGGACGAGAAGGTCGGCGCCGCCGCCCGCTCGCTCTTCAACGATGCGCAGGCGATGCTGAAGCAGATGGTCGAGGAGAAGTGGATCTCGGCCAATGCCGTGATCGGCTTCTGGCCGGCCAACGCCGTCGGCGACGACATCGCGCTCTACGAGGACGAGGCGCGCGATACGGAAAAGGCGACGTTCTTTACGCTGCGCCAGCAGATCGCCCGCTCGACCGACAAGCGCCGCCATGTCGCGCTCTCCGATTTCGTCGCGCCGAGGGAGACCGGGGTCGGCGACTATGTCGGTGGCTTCGCCGTGACGGCCGGCATCGGCGAAGAGGCGGTTGCCGAGCGCTTCAACCGCGCCAATGACGACTATTCGAAGATCCTGAGCCAGGCGCTGACCGATCGCCTGGCGGAAGCCTTTGCCGAGCGCATGCACCAGCGCGTTCGTCAGGAGTTCTGGGGCTACGCCGCCGACGAGACGCTCTCGAACGAGGAGCTGATCCGCGAGACCTATGCCGGCATCCGCCCGGCGCCCGGCTATCCGGCCCAGCCCGACCACACCGAGAAGCGGACGCTGTTCGATCTGCTCGACGCCGAGGATCAGGCCGGCATCAAGCTGACCGAAAGCTTCGCCATGTGGCCTGGTTCGTCGGTGTCGGGCCTCTATATCGGCCATCCCGAGAGCTACTATTTCGGCGTCGGCCGGATCGAGGCCGACCAGGTCGCGGACTATGCCGCCCGCAAGGGCTGGACGGTGCAGGAGGCCGAGCGCTGGCTGGCGCCGGTCCTGAACTACGACCCGATCCGCGTCGAAGCGGCGGAGTGATTTTGCGCGCCTCCTGCCGCCCTTGTGTGGCAGGAGGCGGCTCCGGCCGATTGGCTCTGGCAGGCCGAAGCGGAATCCGCTAGGGACAGCGAAGTTTCACAGGTCCCCCGATTACGTCAGAAAAGCCCCACATGTCGGCTTCATTCACCGCCGCCGGATTTCGTCGGGGCTTTCTCGAAGGCCTGGCGCTTCTGCCCGGCATGATCGCGTTCGGCATGGTGTTCGGCGTGCTGGCGGCGCAGGTCGGTATCTCGGTCCTCGGCGCCACCGCGATGAGCGTCATCGTCTATGCCGGCACGGCGCAGCTGCTGGCGCTGCATGCCTGGAACGCGCCCGATCTGCTCTTCGCCGTCTTCGTCGCCGTTGTGGCGATGAATGCCCGCTACGTGCTGTTCGGCGCCGCGATGCAGCCCTGGATGCGCGGTCTGCCGCCCTGGATCGCCTATGCGTCCATGTATGTCCTCGTCGACGCCAACTGGGCGACGGCGATGCAGGAGCGCGACCAGGGCCGGCGCGACGTCGGTGTCTTCGTCGGCATGGGGCTCGGCTGCATGGTCGGCTGGGTCGCCGGCACCATCGCCGGCGCCGGCTTCGGCCAGATGCTGGGCGACACGCGCCGCTTCGGCCTCGATTTCTTCCTGCCGGCCTTCTTCCTATCGCTCGCCTGCGGCTTCTGGAAGGGCAGGGCGGACGTGCTGCCGCTGGTCATCGGCGGCGGCGTGGCGATCGTGTTCGAGCGCTATGTCGGCGGCTCGATGCATGTGCTCGCGGGCGGGCTCGCCGGCAGCCTGACGGCCGCCTTCATGCCGCGCGCGACGGCTTCCGCGGACGGAGGCGCGCGCGATGGGTATTGATCCCAACACGACGGCCGGCTTCGCGATCGTCATCGCCGTCATGACGGTGGCGGCCTATCTGACGCGGATCGCCGGCTTCTTCCTGATGCGCTTCGTCGCGGTGACGCCGCGCGTCGAGACCTGGCTGAAGGCGCTGCCGCTCGCCATCATGGGCGCGATCCTGGGGCCGATCGTGGCGCATGGCGGGCTGGCCGAATTTGCGGGGTTCGCGGCGACGATCGCCGTCTATTACTGGCGGCGCAACGACATTGTGGCGGCTTTCGCTGGCATGGCGGTGGTGGCGGCCTGGCGCGCCGGCGTGGGTATGTGAGAGGCGATCCCGGCCCTTGGCCGGCCGCAGCCTGATCTTGCAGTCCAGGCCTCGCCTGGCTCGTCCGTCCGGAGCTGCCTGCGAAGACTACTCCCGCCGGAAAAATCCGGTCGGGTCTGCCAGATACGCTGTCGGGAACGCGTGCTCCTAAAAGGCCGGCGGAGGAATCAGATCGCTCCGAATACGATTGCCGCGACGAACACAAAAGCGGCACTGACGGCCAGCAGATGGAACGGTTTAGCGAGGCTCATGGACATCTCCCGGGTCTCTCTTCACGCCCAACTTCCACCGCAAATACTAACGGGATCGGCGCCGGCGGCAAGGGGAGAAATTGCCGGTTCGGTCGCATGGAGCGCGGAATCGCGCCGTTTTTTCGGTAAGCCGTGGAATAATCTCCCAAATCCTCCTGTGAAAATCCGCCATCGCAGCGTCATTATTCCGCGCGCCCGCTGCCGCAATCGTCAACGCGCGTTCACCATGATTCCGCCGCCGAACGGTCGGTTTGTTACCCTCGTGGTAACGTTCCGGAAACCCCGCGCCTCAATCGTTTCTTATGGTTTGGCTGCGACCGTTCCCGGATGACAACCACGCCGGACGACGCGCATGGATGACCACCGGATCGGAACCGATGTCGCGGTGCCGTCGGGACGACGCGCCGCGCTGCTCGCGTCGATCACCGATCTCTACGGCCATGCCGGCCATGCCGTGACGCCGCAGACCGCCGCGCTCTACAGCGAGATCGTGCTCGGCGTTTTTGACGCGCTGACCGGGAGCGAGCAGGCGGCGCTCGCCGACCGGGTCGCGCTTTTGCCCAACGCGCCGGCGGCGATCCTCCGTCATTTCGCGACCCATTCGAGTGACACGGCCGAGCCGGTGCTGCGCCACTCGGTCGCCTTCGACGACGGGAGCCTCGTCGCGCTCGCGGCGACGCTGCCGCATGACCGTCTCTGCGCCATGGCCGGCCGGGCCTGGGTTTCGGAATCGGTGTCCGACGCGCTGCTCGATCGTGGCGACCGCGCCGTGCTCCGCCTGCTTGCCCACAATCCCGGTGCCCGCTTCTCGCAGCACGGCCTCGCCATCCTCGTCAGCGAGGCGGAGCAGATGCTGGCCCAGCGCCGGGCGGAGGCCCGGACCGGCGCCGATGACGGCGTGCGCGGGCAGATCATCGCCTTCCCGGCGCAGGCGACGCGCGGCGCGGCCCGCCGCGCGCTGGCGGCGTCGGCGGGCGCCGGCGCCATCATTCCGCTGCCGGCAGCCACATGCCCGCCGCAGGAGCCGGACGCCGCCGCCGCCGGCGCCAGCCCGGTCGCCACCGTCATCGCCACCGTCGCCTCGGGCGATCGCATGCTCGAGGTCGCGGGCCTGCTCGCCGCCTTCGCCGGCCTGCCGGTCGACATGGTCCGCCGGATGATCGCCAAGCCCGACACCATGCCGCTCGCGGTGCTCTGCAAGGCGGCCGGTGTCTCGGTCGAGACCTTCGCCGCCATCGCCGCCATCCGTGGCCGCCGGCACGGGCAGGGGAGCGAGACGGTCGAGACGCTGGTGCGGGCCTATGAGGCGCTGACGGCCGAGGACGTCGCCCGCACGCTGCGCTTCCTGCGCGCCCGGCACGGCGCCGCCTTCCTCGCCAACCTCCCCGTGTCGCAGGAACCGACCGGCTGACGTCTGCAACCGGCCGGCTCCGCTCGCATTGGGTCGGCGGGGTTTTCGCGATGGCGCGGCGCTGATAGCCTCGCCTTGCCACGGTCAGACGGGTCAGGACGATGGATCGCTTCGAGACCGCCCGCGACGCAGCCTACAAGCTCCGTCCGGACCAGCCGCTCTACTGCTTCCGGCCCGAGGTGCTCCGGGCCGACGCGCTGGCGTTCAAAGAGGCCTTTCCCGGCCGCATGGCCTATGCCGTGAAGACGAATGGCGAGCCGCTGGTGCTCAGGACCCTCGCCGAGGCCGGCGTCGACTGCTTCGACGTCGCCTCGCCGGCCGAGTTCGCCGCCGCCCGCGCCGTCGCGCCCGATGCCGAGCTGCTCTACATGCACCCGGTCAAGGCGCAGTCCGACATCCGCCTTGCGCTCGAGACCTACGGCATCCGCGTCATCGCCGTGGACCACGAGGACGAGATCGCCAAGATCGTCCGCATCGTGCGGGCGCTGGATCTCGATCCCGAAGAGATCACGCTGTTCGTCCGCCTCGCCACGCGCGGCCATGCCGCCTACGAGCTCTCCAAGAAGTTCGGCGCGGCGCCCGGCCATGCCGTGGAGCTGGTGGAGCGGATCGCCGCGCTCGGCTTCAAGGTCGGGCTCTGTTTCCATGTCGGCAGCCAGGTCGAGGACACGGGCACCTATGAGCGCGCGCTCGCCTCGGCGGCCTGGGTGCGGTCGCGCGCCAATGCGGAGCTGGCGGCGCTCGACATCGGCGGCGGCTTTCCCGCGCCCTATGGCGGCGATCCCAAGCGCAAGCCTATCGTGCGCCCGGAAACTGCGGCGCTGGTTGCCGACATCGTCCGCGATGCCGAGGAATGGGGTTTCGGCGACCTGCCGCTGGTGGCGGAGCCCGGCCGGGTGATCGTCGCGCGCTGCCTGTCGGTCGTCGTCCGTGTGCTCCTGAAGAAGGGAAGGCGGCTCTACATCAATGACGGCATCTGGTCGTCGCTCTCCGACTCCTGGACAGGCAAGATCACGCTGCCGGCGCGTCACCTGCCGGATCCGGCGCGGCGCCGGCGCGGCGTCAATGGCGACGCGGTGGTGCCGTTCCGGGTCTGCGGCGCGACCTGCGATTCCGTCGACATCCTGTCGCGACCGTTCTACCTGCCGGAGAATATCGGCGTCGGCGACTGGATCGAGATCGGCCATATCGGCGCCTATTCGCTGTCGCTACGCACCCATTTCAACGGCTTCTATCCGGACACCTTCGTCGAGGTGACGACGCCCTTCGAGGCGGCCGGGCCGGTCGAGGGCTTCGCCACCGTCGAGACGATGGGAGAATAGGCGATGCTGTTTCGCGCGCCGTTCCTGGCCGGGATCGCCGAAGGGCGTGTCTCCGTGGCGTTCCGGCGCTGGCGTCGCCCGACGGTCAAGGCGGGCGGATCGCTGCATACGGCCGCCGGCGTCGTCAGCATCCTCTCGGTCACTCCGGTCGAGGAGGCGGATATTGGCGACGCCGATGCCGCCGCCGCCGGCTTCTCGTCGCGCGCGGCACTTGTCGCGGATCTCGCGCCGGACGGAACGCTCTATCGGATCGATCTGCGCTTCGCCGGCGAGGACGAGCGTCTGGCCCTGCGCGATCCGGCGTCGCTTGCCGAGGACGGCCTCCAGCGCCTCGGCGGTCGCCTGGACGCCATGGATGCGGCGGCCAGGAGCGCGCCGTGGGCCTGGCGTTTCCTGGAACTGATCGGCGAGCAGCCCGGAAGGCGGGCGGCGGACCTCGCCGGGCTGGCGGGCTTCGAGACGCTGGACTTCAAGGCGCGGGTTCGTCGACTGAAGGCGATGGGGCTGACGGAGAGCCTGGCGACCGGCTACCGGCTTTCGGCAACCGGAGCTGCGCTGCAGCGGATGCGTGCAACGTCCCCGCGAAATCATGGTTGACCTTTCCTTAAGAGCTTCGGGCGCATGCTCGCGGCATGTTCTGTTGCGTAGCGTTGCGTACCGCGTCTGTGCTCGCTCTCGTCTCGCTCGCCGGGTGCGCCCTGAACTTCCTTGGGGAGGAAAGGGAGACCTGGCGAGATGCGACGGAGCGAGCCTGTCTTGCGCAAAAGCTCGTCGTTCCCTCCTATTTCCAGCGCCCGGCTAGGGAAGTGGAAGGAAAGGGAACCTGCGGCATCGAGAAGCCTCTGAAGGTCAACGCCTTCGCGCAGGGCATCGTGGCGGTGACGGGCGGCGACGTTCTGCTCGGCTGCATGATGACCCAGGCGATGGAACGCTGGATGCGCGAGGGCGTGCAGCCGGCCGCCCAGGCGCGCTTCGGCATGCCGGTCACCGAGGTCCTGACCATGGGCACCTATGCCTGCCGGACCCGCAACAACCAGCATCGTGCCAAGATGTCCGAACACGCCTATGCGAACGCCTTCGACGTCGCCGGCTTTCGGCTCGCGGATGGCCGCACGATCCGCGTGAAGAGCGACTGGCGCCGTGGTGATCCGGCGGCGCAGGCCTTCCTGCGCGAGACGCTGATCACCGCCTGCACCTATTTCACCACTGTGCTGGGGCCGGGCGCGAACCGCCAGCACGAGGACCACATCCACATCGACCTCGCCCGACACGGCAAGAAGGGCGGCTCGCATTACTGCCGGCCGAAGCTCGACATGCCGGCGCCGACGCCGCTCGATCCCTATGCCAACATGCCGATGGCCTCGCTGCCGCAGGCGCCCCAGGCACCCGGGCCGGAAAGCCTGGAGCCGCGGACCTTCACCTATCGCCTGGACGAGAATGCCGGCCAACCCGATGGCATGGGCACGCAGCCGGGCGACCCGGTCCTCTCCGGCCAAGTGCCGGCCGTGCCGCCTTCCGGGCCCTATACGCCGCCGGCCAGCATTCCGCTTTCCTACGCGCCCTAGTCGCGACGGCGCGGACCCGTGCCTATGACTTGCGTCACAGCTTCCGCTAACGTCATGTTGTATCCGCCGTCCCTCTTGGGGTTTCGAGGAGACAATGATGACTGCCCACACAGCCGTTTACGTCGATGAGACGCGCTACAATCTCTATGCATCCATTCACAAGGGACTGCGGCGCGCGCAGGGGCAATTGATGACCCGGCTCGGCGCCATCGATCCACTGAGCGCCGAGGATGTCGCGCAGCTGATCAAGGACCTGCGGCTGATGATCTCGATGGGCCGCAAGCACCTCGCCCACGAGAACACCTACATCCACACCGAGATCGAGAAGCGCAGCGTCGGCTCGTCGTCCCGCCTGGCGGATGACCATGACGAGCACGAGCGCGAGTTCCAGGCGATCGAGGCGATGCTCGCCCGGATCGAGGCGACCGCGCCGGCCGCGCGCTCACCGCTGCTGCGCGCGCTCTATCTGCGCTACACGGCCTTCCTGGCGCATGATTTCGAGCACATGATCGAGGAGGAGACGGAGACGCTGTCGCTGCTGCACCGCCTGTTCAGCGATGCCGAGCTCGCCACCATCGAGGGCAACATCGTCGGCTCGGTCGAGCCCGACATGATGATGGAATTCATCCGCATCATGATCCCGGCGATGAACCCGGCCGAGCGCCTCGGCATGCTCGGCGGCATGAAGGCGGCGATGCCGGTGCCGGTGTTCGCGGCGATCGTCGACATGGGCGTCAAGCCCGTGCTGACGCCCGCCGACTGGCAGGCCCTCGAGCGCGCGCTCGCCGTCGCGGCGTAGGGCGGGGCTGAAAGGCGTCGAACCCTCCGAGGAGGCTCGGCGCCACCACGATCCTCAACATGCTGAGGAGGCCCGGAGGGCCGTCTCGAAGCACGCAGAGGGGCGCCGGTCAGCGGCCCTCACGCCGTGCGTCCTTCGAGACGGCTTTCTTCGAAAGCCTCCTCAGGATGTTGGGCGGTGAGGGGGGCCGAACTCCTGGCGCGCGTCGAGAACCGGCGCGTGGGAAGACGTCGCGGCGGCTCAGGCCGCCGCGCGCTCGCCGAGCTGGCGCTCCTTGTAGGCGGTGCCCCAGCTCTTCAGCGCCACGATGATCGGCCGGAGCGTCTCGCCGAGCGGCGACAGGCGATATTCCACGCGCGGCGGCACCTCGGCATAGACGGTGCGGATGACCAGCCCGTCGGCCTCGAGCTCGCGCAATTGCTTGGTCAGCACGCGCTGGGTGGCGCCGGGCGCGCGACGGCGCAGCTCGTTGAAGCGCAGCGTGGCGTCGAGCAGATGGAACAGCACCACGCCCTTCCACTTGCCGTCGATCAGCTCCAGCGTCGTCTCGACGGCGCATTTCTCGTAGTCCGCCGGCGTCTCCGGGCTCATGGCTCTCTCCAATAGTATCCAAACGGTCACTATGGGCCCAAATTGTGCATTCTTGCGCCGGGCGTCAATATGGCCGAAATGCGATGTTTCAGCCCGCCACGCGCGGGTCCAGAAAACGGAGCCCGCCATGCGCGCCATCGCCTTCACCGCCTCGCTTCCCGCCACCGACCCCAATGCGCTCGTCGACCTGACGCTACCCCTGCCGGAGCCCGGGCCGCGCGACCTGCGCGTCCGCGTCGAGGCGGTGTCGGTCAATCCGGTCGATACCAAGGTCCGCGCCCGAGCCGGATCCGACACGCCGCGCGTGCTCGGCTACGACGCCGCCGGCATCGTCGACGCCGTCGGCACGGCGGTGACCCTGTTCAAGCCGGGTGACCGCGTCTACTACGCCGGCACCATCGACCGGCCCGGCACCAATGCCGAATACCATCTGGTCGACGAGCGCATCGTCGGCCGCATGCCGGCGACGCTCGATTTCGCCGAGGCAGCCGCGCTGCCGCTCACCACCATCACGGCCTACGAGCTGCTGTTCGACCGGATCGGCGTGCGGAAGGGCAAGGGCGCGGACCAGCGCTCGCTGCTCGTCGTCGGCGGCGCCGGCGGCGTCGGTTCGATGGCGATCCAGCTCGCCCGCGCCCTGACCGACCTGACGGTCATCGCCACCGCCTCGCGGCCGGAGACGGTCGACTGGGTGAAGGGCCTCGGCGCGCATCACGTCGTCGACCACAGGAAGCCGCTCGCCGAGGAGGTGGCGCGGATCGGCGTCCCGGCCGTCGACATCGTGCTGGCGCTGACCCAGACCATTCACCACTGGCCGGCGATCCAGAAGCTGGTCGCGCCGCAGGGCCGTGTCGGCGTCATCGACGACATGCCGGCGCTCGACATCGTGCCGTTCAAGGGCAAGGCCGTCGGCATCCATTGGGAATCGATGTTCACCCGGCCCGTGCACCAGACGGCCGACATGATCGAGCAGCACAAGCTGCTGAACGAGGTGGCGGGGCTCGTCGAGGCGGGCAAGATCCGCACGACGCTGACCAACCGCGTCAGGCCGATCAACGCGGCGACGCTGCGCGACGTGCATCAGCTCGTCGAAAGCGGCCGCTCGATCGGCAAGACGGTGGTCGAGGGCTGGTAGGGGGGGCACTCCTTCACCTCTCCCAGAGGGAGAGGTCGGAGCGAAGCTCCGGGTGAGGGGATGGGATCTCTCCAGTGAGGCCTGAACCCCTCACCCGCCGGCCTTCGGCCGTCGACCTCTCCCGATGGGAGAGGTGAAGGTCTCAGCCCGCCCTCCCGAATCCGCCGCCGGTGGGTGTCGTGACGATCACGGCCTCGCCGGCGGCGAGCACGGTCTGGTCGCAGCCCCTTAGCGTCTCGATCGTGCCGTCGTTGCGGCGCACCTCGGTCCGGCCGAGCTGGCCGGGCTCGCCGCCGTCGAGGCCGTGCGGCGCGATGCTTCGATGCGAGGCGAGGATGGCGCATTCCATCGCTTCGAGAAACCGGATCGTCCGCTTGGTGCCGCCGCCGGCCGACCATTTTCCACGCCCGCCCGATCCTTGGCGGATGTGGAAATCCTCCAGCAGCACGGGGAAGCGGAACTCCAGCACTTCCGGATCGGTCAGGCGCGAATTGGTCATGTGCACATGCACGCCGTCGGCGCCGTCGAAGCCGGTGCCGTCATTGAGGATGCCGGCCGGCGCGCCGGAGCAGAGCGTCTCGTAATACTGGTAGGTCTGGTTGCCGAAGGTCAGGTTGTTCATCGTGCCCTCAGACGCGGCGAGCGCGCCGAAGACGCCGAACAGCGCGTTGGTCACCTGTTGGCTGGTCTCGACATTGCCGGCGACGACGGCGGCCGGATAGCGCGGCGCCAGCATCGAGCCCTCGGGAATGACGATGCGGATCGGTCGCAGGCAGCCGGCATTCATCGGGATGTCGCCCTCGACCATGACGCGGAAGGCGTAGAGCACGGCCGCGCGGGTGACGGGTTCCGGCGCGTTGAAATTGGTCGGCTGCTGCGGCGAGGTTCCGGTGAAGTCGACGACGGCCTCGCGCCTGTCGCGGTCGACGGTGATCTTCACCCGGATGACCGCGCCCTGGTCGGTCTCGACCGCGAAGTCGCTGTCGCGGAGCCGGCCGAGCACGCGGCGGACGCTCTCGGCGGCGTTGTCCTGCACGTGGCCCATATAGGCGGTGACGACGCCGAGCCCGAAATGCTCGACCATCTTGCGGAGTTCCTGCACGCCCTTCTCGTTGGCGGCGATCTGCGCCTTCAGGTCGGCGATGTTCTGGGCGAGGTTGCGGACGGGGTATGGGTGGTCGGTCAGGAGCTCGACCAGCTCGGCTTCGCGAAAACGGCCCTGGTCGACGAGCTTGAAATTGTCGATCAGCACGCCTTCCTCGTCGACCGTCGTGGCGCGCGGCGTCATCGAGCCGGGCGCCGTGCCGCCGACATCGGCGTGGTGGCCGCGGCTCGCGACGAAGAACAGGATTTCGTCGCCCCGATCGTCGAAAACCGGCGAGACGATGGTGATGTCGGGGAGATGCGTGCCGCCATTATAGGGCGCGTTCAGCGCATAGACGTCGCCCGGCCGCATCGTGCCCCGGTTCAGTTCGATGATCGTCTCGACCGAGCGGTCCATCGAGCCGAGATGCACCGGAATATGCGGCGCGTTGGCGATCAGGGCGCCCGAATGGTCGAAGACGGCGCAGGAGAAATCGAGCCGCTCCTTGATGTTGACCGAATGCGCCGTGTTCTGCAGCGTCAGCCCCATCTGCTCGGCGATCGACATGAAGAGGTTGTTGAACACCTCCAGCATCACCGGATCGGCCTCGGTGCCGATCGCGTGGTTGCGGGCGATCGGCGCGATCCGGGCCAGCACGACATGGTCGCGGCCGGTGATCCGCGCCTGCCAGCCGGGCTCGACGACGATGGTCTGGTGCGGCTCGATGACAAGCGCCGGGCCGGCGACGACGGCGCCGCGCGCAAGGTCCTCGCGGCGGAAGATGCCGGCCTCATGCGCCGCGCCCTCGGAGAAGATCGCGACGTGGTCCGAGGGTTCGGGCCGGCTCTCCGGCGCGTCGGCCTCCGGCTCCTCGATCGCCGCGCCGCCGCCGACCGCCTCGACCTCGAGGCTCTCGACGACGATCGCCTTCATCTCGAAGACGAAGCCGAACTGCTTTTTGTGCGCCGCCTCGAAGGCGTCGCGGATGGCCGGGATGGATAGCCAGGCGCCGTTCGGCCGGTCGAGCGCCTCGACCGGGATCGGCGTGTCGGTGCCGTCATAGCGGAGGTGCGCGCGGACGGAGATCTCGGCCGCCTCGACGCCCTGCTGCGCCAGTTCGGCACGGACTTCGCCCGATAGCGCCTCTGCCTCGGCATGCAGCGCCGGCAGGGCCGCGTCGGCGAGCGGCTTCACGATTGCCCGGCTGCGGCCGGCGCGGATGTCGGCGAGGCCCATGCCATAGGCGGAGAGGATGCCGGAGAAGGGGTGGATCAGCACCGTCTTCATGCCGAGCGCGTCGGCGACCATGCAGGCGTGCTGGCCGCCGGCGCCGCCAAAACAGTTCAGCGCATAGTCGGTGACGTCATAGCCGCGCTGGACCGAAATCTTCTTGATCGCATTCGCCATGTTGGCGACGGCGACCTTGAGGAAGCCGTCGGCGATCTCCTCCGCGCTGCGCCCGTCGCCGATCTCGGCCGCGAGCGCCGCGAAGCCGGCCCGCACGGCTTCCGCGTCGAGCGGCTGGTCGCGGCCCGGTCCGAAGATTCTCGGAAAATGCTCCGGGCGCAGCTTGCCGGTCATGATGTTGGCGTCGGTGACGGTGAGCGGCCCGCCGCGCCGGTAGCCGGCAGGACCCGGATCGGCACCCGCCGAATCCGGGCCGACGCGAAAACGCCCGGCCTCGAAATGCAGGATCGAGCCGCCACCGGCCGCGACGGTGTGGATGCGCATCATCGGCGCGCGCATGCGCACGCCCGCCACCTCGGTCTCGAAGGAGCGCTCATAGGCGCCGTCATAATGCGAGACGTCGGTCGAGGTGCCGCCCATGTCGAAGCCGATCACCTGGCCGAAGCCCGCTTGTCGCGCCGTCTCCACCGCCGCGACGACGCCGCCGGCCGGGCCGGAGAGGATGGCGTCCTTGCCCTGGAACAGTTCCGCCGCCGTCAGCCCGCCTGATGACATCATGAACATCAGGCGCGGGGAGGGAGGGGTTTCTGTGGCTTGGGAGGTGGTACCCCCCACCCAACCCTCCCCCACAAGGGGGGAGGGCTTTTCGGTCTCGGCTGCCGCGACGTCGATGCCATGCACCGTCGGGCTCTCTCCCCCCTTGTGGGGGAGAGTTGGAGAGGGGGGTAGCAGCGCCGGCTCCTTCGAAGACGCCCCGAGCTCCCCCGCCACCTGTTCGACATAACGGCGCAGGATCGGCGAGAGATAGGCGTCGACGACCGTGGTGTCGCCACGTCCGACCAGCTTCATCAGCGGCGAGACGCGGTGGCTGACCGAGATCTGCGGGAAACCGACTTTTTCGGCGACGGTCGCGACTTCGGCTTCGTGCGCCGGATATTTCCAGGCATGCATGAAGACGATGGCGACGGCGCGGATGCCGTCATCATAGGCTGCCTGCAACGCCGCCTCGACGGCGGCGAGATCCGGCGCCGCCTCGATCGCGCCGTCGACGCGGACCCGTTCGTCGACCTCGACGACGCGCTCGTAGAGCAGCTCCGGCTTGACGATCCTCTTGGCGAAGATGTCGGGCCGCGCCTGGTAGCCGATGGCGAGCGCATCGCGAAACCCCCTGGTGATGAGCAGCAGCGTGCGGTCGCCCTTGCGCTCCAGCAGCGCGTTGGTGGCGACCGTCGTGCCCATCTTGACGGTGTCGATCAGCCCTGGCGGGATCAGCGCGCCGGGGGCGACGCCGATCAGCTCGCGGATGCCCTGCACCGCCGCGTCGCGATAGGCGCCGGGATTTTCGGAAAGCAGCTTGTGGGCGCGGATGCGGCCCTCGGGATCGCGGGCGACGATATCGGTGAAGGTGCCGCCCCGATCGATCCAGAAGTCCCACTGCGCCATGCCGATGCCCTCGCTCCGAACAGAATCCGGAGGGCATGAGTAAGGCTCGGAGCCGCGGCGTCAATCCTTCCAGGTGCGGTCCAGCACGTCGAGCCAGTTGTCGTGCGCGATGCGGCGGACCAGTTCGTCGCCATAGCCATGCGCCCGCATCGCCTCGATCAGGCGCGGCAGCAGCGAGACGTCGGCGATCGCCTCCGGCACGACGGCGCCGTCATAATCGGATCCGAGGGCGACGCCGTGTTCGCCGAGCCGCTCCAGCATGGCGTCGAGATGTCGGAGCAGCACGTCGAGGCCGGTGTCGGGATTCATGTGGCCGTCGGCGCGCAGGAAGGCGGTGGCGTAGTTGAGGCCGACGACGCCCCGGCTGGCGCGGATCGCCTCGAACTGGGCGTCGTTCAGGTTGCGCGCCACCGGGCAGAGCGCGTGGACGTTGGAATGGGTGGCGACCAGCGGCGCATCGCTCGCCTCGACTACGTCCCAGAAGCCACGTTCGTTCAGATGCGAGAGGTCGACGAGGATGCCAAGGCGGTTGCAGGCCCGCACCAGCTCGAAGCCGCGTTCGGTCAGGCCGGGGCCAGTGTCCGGCGAACCCGGATAACGCATCGGAACGCCATGGCCGAAGATGTTGGGGCGGCTCCAGACCGGACCGATCGAGCGCAGGCCCGCGGCATGGAGCACGTCGAGCATGGTGAGGTTGCGGTCGATCGCCTCCGCGCCCTCGATGTGCAGGATCGCTGCGACCGCGCCGCGCGCCTCGGCCGCGCGGATGTCGGCGACCGTGCGGCAGACGGCGAAGGCGCCGTCCGAGGCGCGTTCGAGGCGGAACAGCAGCGCCGCCATGGAAAGCGTCGACGCCTGACCGGTGGAGAGCGCGAGCGGCTCGGGCAACGGCAGGTCGTAGCTGTCGCCCTGCATCAGTTCCATGAAGTCGGCCATGGAAGGCGACGGCGGGAAGATCGCGAACATGCCGCCGACGAAGCCGCCGGCGCGCGCCCGCGGCAGGTCGAGATGGCCGCCGCCGCCCCCTTCGAGGAAGGAGCGGATCGCGGCCGCGTCGCCGCCCTTGTCGAGGAGGCGCAGCAAGACGTCGTTGTGGCCGTCGAAGACGGGGATCGGCGCAGAGGTCATGGGATGACTTTCGGACTGGAGCGTTGTCGTGCGACGTGGGCACGCGTGAGGAGCACGTGATCGGACCTGGGGCTTGCGCCGTTCAGCGCCTCGGGGAAACGCCGAACGGCGCAGATGATGTCAGGCGGGAAGGGCGGGGTCGAGACGCAGGACCTCGTCGATCGGCTTGCGCTGCGAGCGGGGCACCTTGAAGCTCTCCCGCATATGGCCGAAGCCGAGCATGGTGATGACCAGCTCATTGTCGGGGATGCCGACGAAGGCGCGCATGGCCGTATCGACGTCGCGCGTTTCGCTCCAGTTCAGCATGCAGGCGCCCAGCCCCTCGGCATGGAGACCGAGCGCCAGCGTCATGGCGAACATGCCGCCATCGACCCAGCCCTGGTTGCGCTCGCCTACCGTGCCCCAGTGCTGGATGTCGGTCGTGATCACGGCGAGGCCGCCGAGCTGGTCGCCGAAGCCGCGATGGCCGGACTGGAACGACAGGACCCGGGCGATCGCGTTCCGCTCGGTGAAGGCGTAGACGCGGCAGGTCTGCCGGTTGCAGCTCGATGGCGACTGATGCGCCGCGCGCACCGCGTTCTCGATCATGCGCGGATCGACCGGCTTGTCGGCATATTGGCGGACGCTGTGGCGCGCTTCCATGAAGCCGAGGAAATCCATCGCGGCGCGCTGGCGGATGCCTTCGGCCGTCACGTCCTCCGTTCCCCCGAGAAGATCGGCGCGTTGCGCGCCGAGGCGCGTCGCCAGGGCGTCCACGGCGGCGGGGATATCGCCGATCGGGGCGCCGCCGGCCCGATTGAAGGCGACATAGGCCGCGAGTGCCTTGACCGCGATCTCGGCGCTGGCGTCGGCTCCGAAATCGCCGACATAGGCCGTCGTTTCGGAAATCAGCTGCCGTACCTTGTCCTGGCCGAAGCCGGGGCGTGGATGGGGCAGCGACAGGCCGTGCTCGACGGTGTGGGCCAGGAGATGGATATGCGCCTTGCGGTTCTCTCGGCTGGATCTGGCATGCAGGAAGGACGATCGCGCGAAGCGTCGATAGTCGTAGAGGAAATTGCGCATCAGCCAAAGGCTCCGCCTGGCGCGCTCGAACGGTGTGCCCATGCCGGGCATGGCTGGAGAACCGGTCATCCGGTGTCGCTCGCTGAATGGGGAGGGCGCCGCCCTCGCATGTCGTCGCTGAGGCGAGCGTCGCCATCGCGGCGGGATCTGTCAAACCGCGGGAGAGGGGCAACTATGCCCTCATTGCGGGCATGCCTGGAAAGCATGCAGCCGGAATCGTCCGAAAAAGGGAAGGAAATCAACGCCAGACCGGGTTGGCATCCTACCCATATGGGTAGGTGAAGCGGAGATTATTGCGCAAACCGGCCCTCCCAATCACTTGCTCGCCTATCTTTTTCATCCCTTGGACCCCGGGCGGTTTCGATGCCAGCTTTTTGACACCGCAGCAGGAGGCGAGTGCGTGACATGACCGATTTCATCGACGTCCGGGTGTTGTCCCCCATCACCACCAAGGGTTTCCGCAAGCCAGACGAGCTCGCCGCGCTCGGCTATCCCGGCGTGAAGGTCAGCCACAGCCAGATCGATACCGGCCCCGGCTCGATCGAAAGCGAGTTCGAGATCGCCATGTCGGTGCCCGGCACCGTCGAGAAGGCGATCGAGGCGGAGCGCGAGGGCGCCGACGCCATCATCATCGACTGCATGGGCGATCCCGGCCTGCGCGCCGCCCGCGAGGTGGTGTCGATCCCGGTGCTTGGCCCGGCCGAAACGGCGATGCATGTCGCCGCCATGCTCGGGCATCGCTTCAGCGTCGTGACCGTGTTGCGCCGCCTGCGGGCCCAGTTCGAGAACGCGGCCGCCGTCTATGGCCTGAGCACCAAGCTCGCCTCCGTCCGCCATGTGGACATTCCGGTCCTGGAACTGGAGGACGACCTCGTCAGTACGCGCGCCCGTCTGGTCGAGCAGGCGGTCATCGCCGTCGAGCAGGATGGCGCCGAGGCGATCATCTTCGGCTGCACCGGCCTGATGGGCTGCGCGGGCGCGGTTCGCGAGGGCCTGCTCGCCAAGGGCATCGATATTCCGGTGATCGACCCGATCCCGACCGCCGTGTCGGTCGCCGCGGCGCTGGCGCGCGCCGGCCTGTCGCAAAGCAAGCTGACCTATCCGATGCCGCCCAAGAAAGAGCTGGTCGGCTACGGCTTCACGCTGCCCTCCGCCATCGCGGCCGAATAGGAAGTCCTGGAAGCATGCGGAAGGAGGCGGACCCCATGGCGATAGCCGAGACGCAAGCCATATCCAGCATCCGCTCCGGCGGGTCGATCACCGAGGCGCTCGGTGGCTTTCGCCTCTGGTGGCTGGTGGTGCCCGCCTTCGTTCTCTTCCTGTGCTTCTTCGTCGTTCCGGCGGTCTCGCTGTTCGCCATCGCCTTCGACAAGTCGGTGCCCGGCGTGGTCACCTTCGCCGGCAACTTCACCTTCGACAATTTCGTCCGCATCTTCACGCGGCCGCTCTACTACATGGCGATCCTGCGCTCGATCGGGATCGCGGCGGTGGTGGCTGCCTGCGCGCTGGTGATCGGCTATCCGCTCGCCTTCGTCATCGCGAAGACGGAGCATCCCGGCCGCAACACCTTCCTGATGATCCTGGTGCTGTCGGCGATGCAGCTCGACACCGTCATCCGCATGTACGGACTGATGGTGCTGCTCGGCGACAGCGGCCTGGTCAATGGCGCGCTCCTGGCCAGCGGCCTGATCAGCAAGCCGCTGCCCCTGATGTACAACACGTTCGGCGTGGTCGTCGGGCTGGTGCAGGTGACGCTGCCCTTCATGGTGCTGTCGCTGATCGGCATCATCAAGGCGATCCACCCCTCGCTCGAGGAGGCGGCGCGCAGCCTCGGCGCGACCCGCGCCCAGGCGTTCTGGCGCGTGGTCCTGCCGCTCTCGATGCCGGGGATCCTGGCGGGCTCGCTGCTCGTCTTCGCCCTGTCGATCTCCTCCTATGTCGTGCCGGCGCTGATGGGCGGCTGGAAGGTGATGGTGCTGCCGATCCACATCTACCAGCAGATCGCCGAGACCGGCCGCTGGCAGTTCGGCGCCGCCATCGCCGTGGTGCTGTTCCTGACCAGCCTTCTCGCGGTGTTCATCTATCACAAGGCGGCCGCCCGCACGGCCGGAGGGCGGACGTGATGCGCGACGAATCCCCGATCCCCCTCGTCTTCAAGGTCGTCGCCGGTCTGGCGCTGCTGGTATTGCTGCTGCCGCTCGCCATCGTCGTGCTTGCCGGCTTGAATGCCGGCGACTACCTGACCTTCCCGCCGCAGGGCCTGTCGCTGCGCTGGGTGAAGGCGTTCCTGAGCTCGCCTGTCTTCCTTTCGGCCTACTTCTATTCGTTCCTGCTGGCGCTGGCCGCGACGGCGATCTCGACCGTCATCGGAACGCTCGCCGCGCTCTACCTGGCGCGCTCCGGCAGTCGGGCGGCTGCCTTCCTGCGCGGCTATTTCATGCTGCCGATCGTGCTGCCCGGCGTCGTGCTCGGCCTGTCGCTCTACGTCTTCTTCACCACCACCGACATCGGTCTCGCCCGCACCTTCACCGGGCTCTTGATCTGCCACGTGCTGGTGACGAGTCCGTTCGTCATCGCGACCGTCACGGCGTCCCTCGTCGGCTTCGACGTGTCGCTGGAGGAGGCGGCCCGCAGCCTCGGCGCCTCGCCCTGGACGGCCTTCCGCAAGGTGACGCTCCGGATCATCGCGCCCGGCATCTCGGCCGGCTGTATCTTCGCCTTCATCGTCTCCTTCGGCCAGTTCGAGACCACGCTCTTCCTGTCGGTGCCGAACCGAGAGCCGCTGCCGATGGCGATGTACATCTCGCTTCGCTACAAGTTCGAACCGACCGCGGCGGCCGCCGGCATCTTCGCCATCGCCCTCGTCGTCATCTCCACGATCATCACGTCCCGTCTCGTCAGCCTGCGGAGGGTCTTCCGGGCCTGAGGCCGCGCGCCGCCAGGACCGATGTGTTCACCCCGCCCGCTACGAGGATCGGGGGACTTCAAAAACAACGAAGGGGAACTGCAATGAAGAACTGGATCAAGGGTGTCGCCCCCACGCGGCGCGGCTTTCTGAAGGGCTCCGCCGGTGCGCTCGCGCTCGGCTCGGGCGTCAATCTGTTCAACATCAATCATGCCTTCTCGCAGGACGTCGTCTATGACGGCACCGTCTTCGACGCCGGTGGCGCGACGCTGCGCATCGCCGAATGGGGCGGTTTCTGGGAGGAGATCATCCGCAAGGAGTTGCTCGACCAGTTCGAGAAGGACTTCAACTGCAAGATCGCCTACGAGAGTTCCTTCCCCTGGTTCCCGAAATTCGTCGCCGGAGGGCCGCAGAAGCCGCCCTTCGCGGTGGTCAACTGGAACTATGGCGAGATGTTCAAGACGGCCGCGGCCGGCGACTTCTTCGTGCCGCTGGACGAGGTGCTGGCCAACCTGCCGAACGCCAAGCTGATCTGGCCGTTCGCGACCGAGAACGGCGTCGGCGTGACGTGGAGCTATTCGCGCTACTGCTATGCCTACCGGATCGACCTGGTCGACCCGAAGCCCGCCGATTTCAAGACGTTCTGGGAAGAGAAGTTCGCCGGCAAGCGCGGCACCTACATCACCTCGAATGGCCTGCAGATGGACTTCTTCATTGCCGCCTGCAAGCTGTTCGGCAAGGACCAGTATGACCTCGAGGCCGGCTACGAGGCCATGCGCAAGGCCATGCCGATGAAGATCTCCGACTTCACCGGCAACATGCAGGCCCTGCTCGAGCGCGGCGAAGTCGAGCTCGCCGTTCAGCACGACGCCGAGGTCTACCAGCAGATGGACAAGGGCGTGAAGGTCGCGCCGATGCTCTGGGAAGAGGTCAAGCCGATCCTGACCCAGACCAAGACCGTCAGCCGCTACATCGAGCCGACGGAAAAGAAGCTCGCCTACGCGCTCATCAACCGCACGCTCGAGACCAAGCTGCAGTCGGTCATGGGCAGCACCTTCTACCAGCGCCCGGTCAACAGGGACGTGGTCATCACCGAGAACCTCGCCTCCAAGGGCGTGACCAATACCGCCGACGCGATCGCCGGCTACTGGACGCCGGACTGGAAGAGCTACAACGAGCACGAAGAGGACATCGTCGAGACGGTCAACGGCATCTTCGCCGGCTGACCCCTCAGCATCCGCCACGAACGATCCCGGGAACGGAAGCCTCGATAGACATGTCCGACATCCGCCTTGTGAACCTCACCAAGACCTATGGCGAAGGCAACGCCGTCTCCGAGATCAACCTGAACATCGGGGAGGGGGAGTTCTTCTCCCTCCTCGGCCCCTCCGGCTGCGGCAAGTCGACGACGCTGCGCATGGTCGCCGGCTTCATCAAGCCGAGCTCCGGCAGGATCCTGATCGGCTCGGACGACGTCACCGGCCTGCCGCCCGAGAAGCGCGACATCGGCATCGTGTTCCAGAACTACGCGATCTTTCCGCACATGAACGTGGCGGAGAACATCGCCTTCGGCCTGAAGCTGCGGAAGCGCGGCAGGGAAGAGATCGCCCGGCGCGTCACCGAGGCGCTGAAGCAGGTGGGGCTGGCCGGCTATGGCGAACGCTACCAGCGCCAGCTCTCGGGCGGCGAGCAGCAGCGCGTGGCGCTCGCCCGCGTGCTCGTCACCGAGCCGCGCATCCTGCTGCTCGACGAGCCGCTCTCCGCCCTCGACAAGGGGCTGCGCGAGGAAATGAAGTTCTGGATCAAGGACCTGCAGAAGAAGCTCGGCATCACCACCGTCTATGTCACGCATGACCAGGACGAGGCGCTGACCATGTCCGACCGGATCGGCGTGATGCAGAAGTCGCGCATCATCCAGATCGGCACGCCGCAGGAGATCTACGAGCGGCCGAAGACCCTGTTCGTCACCAGCTTCATCGGCCACTCCAACATCCTCGACGTGACGGTGCGCGGCCGTCACGGCGACGACGTCACCGTGGACCTGGCCGGCCGGGAACTGCGCGCCCGGGCGGCCGATGGCGTCGCGCCGGGCGGCGCCGCCAAGCTGGTAGTGCGGCCGGAAAACGTGCTGCTCGGCGGTGCCGTTGGCGAGCGCGACATGCGCCTCGACGCCACCGTGCTCAGCGAAACCTATCAGGGCGCGATCGTCCGCTACCGGCTCCAGGTCGGCGCGCAGGAAATTGTCGCCGAGCGCCAGAACCAGGCGCATGTCGAGCGCTTTGCCCCCGGCACGGTCGTGACGATCGGCTGGGACCCCGAATGGTCCGAGGCGCTGGTCGCCTGATCCCAACTGCACCGAACAATCCCAAGCTCGAGGTTCGATAAATGCGTATCGGCATTGATGTCGGCGGCACCAACACGGATGCCGCTCTGATGGACGGCATGACCGTCAAGGGCGCCTGCAAGACCCCGACCACCTCCGACGTGAGCACCGGCATCAGCACCGTGCTGAAGAAGGTGCTGAGCATGACCGGCGTCTCGGTGTCCGAGATCAAGGCGGTGATGATCGGCACCACGCACTTCACCAATGCCGTCGTCGAGCGCAAGCGCCTGCTCGAGGTCGCCGCCATCCGCCTCGGCCTGCCGGCGACCAAGGGCCTGCCGCCGATGACGGACTGGCCGGGCGATCTCGCCACGACGCTCGGCCGCCACATCTTCATGGTGCGCGGCGGCCACGAGTTCGACGGGCGCGAGATCGCGCCGCTCGACGAGAAGGAAATCCTCCGGATCGCCGGCGAGATCAGGGCGCGCGGCCTGAAGACCGCCTCGATCACCTCCGTGTTCTCGCCGGTGACGCCGATCATGGAGCAGCGCGCGGCCGAGATCCTCAAGAACGAGGTGCCCGATCTCTCGCTCTCGCTGTCGCACGAGATCGGTCGCGTCGGCTTCCTCGAACGCGAGAACGCGACGATCATGAATGCCTGCCTGGCCGATCTGTCGAGCCGGGTCGTGAGTTCGTTCCACAGCGCGCTCAAGGAGCTGTCGATCGACGCGCCGTTCTTCATCAGCCAGAACGACGGCACGCTGATGACCCCGGATTATGTCGCGCGCTACCCGGTGCTCACCTTCGCCTCGGGCCCGACCAATTCGATGCGCGGCGCGGCGCTGCTCGCCGGCGAGTCCGAGGCGATGGTCGTCGACATCGGCGGCACCACCTCCGATGTCGGCATGCTGATGCAGGGCTTCCCGCGTGAGTCGGCCGTCGCCGTCGACATCGGCGGCGTGCGCACCAATTTCCGCATGCCGGACGTGCTGGCCATCGGCCTCGGCGGCGGCACGATCGTCCGCGACGAGGGCATGCGCATCGGGCCGGATTCCGTCGGCTACGAGATTACCTCCAAGGCGCTCGTCTTCGGCGGCGACACGCTGACCACGACGGACATCGTCGTCGCGGCCGGGCTCGAGGACATCGGCGACCGTTCGCGTGTCGCGCATATCCCCGCCAGGACGGTGAACAACGCGCTCGACACCATGCATCGCATGGTGGATGAGGCGGTCGATCGCATGAAGACCAGCGCCGATCCGCTGCCCGTCATCCTCGTCGGCGGCGGCTCCATCCTGATCTCGCGCGATCTGCCCTCGGCATCCAAGGTCATCCGCCCGGAAAATGCTTCGGTCGCGAATGCGATCGGCGCCGCCATCGCCCAGGTCGGCGGTGAGGTCGACCGCATCTTCTCGCTCGAAGGCACGTCGCGCGACGTCGTGCTGAGCGCCGCCAAGGCCGAGGCGGCCGAACGCTCGACCAATGCCGGCGCCGATCCGCAGAGCGTCAAGATCGTCGACATCGAGGAAGTCCCGCTCGCCTATCTGCCCGGAAGCGCGACGCGCATCCGCGTGAAGGCGGTCGGCGACCTGGTGATGGGGTGAAGCGATGAAGCTGACATCCGAAGACCTCCGCGATCTCGCGGTCGGGGCCGCCTTCCTCGGAACGGGCGGCGGCGGCAACCCCTATGTCGGCCGGCTGATGGCGCAGCAATGCCTCGATGAGGGGCTGACGATCGAGCTGATCGATCCCGCCGACGTGCCGGACGACGCGCTCGTGATCCCGACCGCGATGATGGGGGCGCCGACGGTGCTGGTGGAGAAGCTGCCGTCCGGCGAAGAGGCGCTGAACTCCTTCAAGTCGCTGGAGAAGCATCTCGGCCGCAAGGCGTTCGCGACGATGCCGATCGAGATCGGCGGCATCAACTCGACCATCCCCCTGGTGGTCGGCGCGCGCCTCGGCATCCCGATCGTCGACGCCGACGGCATGGGCAGGGCCTTTCCGGAACTGCAGATGGAAACCTTCGGCGTCTATGGCGTGCCGGGGAGCCCGATGTATGTCTCCGACGAAGACAATGACTCCACGCTGATCATGGCGGCCGACAACAAGTCGATGGAGTGGCTGTCGCGCATGGTGGCGATCCGCATGGGCGGCTGCGCCTATATCGCCGAGTATTCCATGTCGGGCGCCGACGTGAAGCGGACCGCGGTTCCCAACACCATGACGCTCGCCATGCGCATCGGCCGCTGCCTGCGCGAGGCCAAGGCCAACCACCAGAACCCGCTCGATGCGCTGATCGCGCTGATGCCGCAGACCCTCTACCACCATGCGCGCGTCATCTTCAGCGGCAAGCTGGTCGACGTGCAGCGCGAGACACGCAACGGCTTCGCGATCGGGCGGGCGCGGATCGACGCCTTCACTCCCTGGAAGGGGACGATGCAGATCGAGATCCAGAACGAGAACCTGATCGCCACCGTCGACGGCGTCGTCAAGGCGATCGTGCCGGACCTGATCTGCATCATGGACAGCGAGAGCGCCGAGCCGATCACCACCGAGGAGCTGCGCTACGGCCAGCGTGTCACCGTCGTGGCGGTGGCGGTGCCCGAGATCATGCGCACGCCGGAGGCGCTCGCCGTGTTCGGGCCACGCTGCTTCGGCTTCGACCAGCCCTTCACTCCCATCGAGAGCATGGCCTGACATGATCACGCATATCACGCTCGACGACCTCGACGATCTCGCCCTTGGCGCGGCGGTGCTGGGAACCGGCGGCGGCGGCGACCCCTATATCGGCAAGCTGTTGGCGCGCAACGCCATCGAGCAGTTCGGCCCCGTGCCGTTGATCCAGCTCGAGGACCTGCCGGACGCCACGAAGGTGCTGACTTGCGGCGCCATGGGGGCGCCGACCATCCTGATCGAGAAGATCGCGTCCGGGGAAGAGCTCGGCCTCGCCTTCGACACCTACGAGGCGCATGTCGGCTACAAGATCGAGGCCGTCATGCCGTTCGAGGCGGGCGGCGTCAATTCGACGACACCGGTGATGATCGCCGCCCAGCGCGGCCTGCCGCTGGTCGATGCCGACGGCATGGGCCGCGCCTTCCCGCAGCTCGAGATGGAGACCTTCAACGTCTATGGCGTGCCGGCCGCGCCAGTGGCGATCGCCGACGAGCAGGGCAATTGCGGCATCATCACCACGCAGTCCGCCGCCAAGGCAGAGTGGATCGCGCGCGGCATCACCATCCGCATGGGCGGACAGGCCTACATCGCCAATTACGGCATGGATGGCGAGACCGCCCGTCGCGTCTCGGTTCCCGGCACCGTGTCGCTGGCGATCGGCATCGGCCGCACGCTGCGCGAGGCGCGCGAGAACCACCAGGACATGATCAAGGCACTGATCGAGTTCTTCGCGACGACCCACTACGAGGAGGCGCGCATCATCGGCTCCGGCAAGGTGACGGACGTGTCACGGCGCATGGAGAACGGCTGGTCGGTCGGGATCGTCACGATCGAGCCGTTCGGCGGTGGTGAACCGATGCGGATCCGTATCCAGAACGAGAACCTGGTGGTGGAGCAGGGCAGTGACGTGCTGGCGATCGTGCCGGACCTGATCTGCCTGCTCGACGTCGACACGTCGGAGCCGATCCTCACCGAACGTCTGCGCTATGGCCAGCGGGTCAACGTTCTGGCCGTGCGCGTGCCGCCGATCATGCGCACGCCCGAGGCCCTGGAGGTATTCGGCCCGCGCGCCTTCGGGCTGAAGCATGACTATGTCGGCCTCGGTCTCTGAGCCCGGCCTCTGGTGCATCGCGGAAGCGCCGTTATACTCGGATCCCAGCAAGGGTGAAATTCAGTTGCTCGCGTAGACACACTGTGTTCCGGATCCCATGACGGCACTGCCTGTCTTCGATCTTTCCGCCGAAGCGCCACGACGCAATCATGTGCCGCGGCGCTTCGGCGACGCCATTCCCAGACCCTTTCTCATCGACCGCATCCGGCAGGGCATCGCCGGCCAGATCGTCGTGCTCCAGGCGCCGCCGGGTTTCGGCAAGACGGAACTCCTGGCCGGCGCCTTCGAGACGCTCCGGGAGCCGGGCGATCGCTTCGGCTGGCTCACCGTCGCGCCGGCCGATGCCGATCCGTTCGTCTTTCTCGACGGCATCGCCGCGTCGCTCGGGTTGCGTCTGGCGCGCGGCGACGAGGTGATCGCCGCGACCCAGCGGCTGCTCGAGCGACTCGCCCATGGCGGTGAGCGCGTCGTGCTCTTCCTCGACGAGTTCCAGACGGCGGGCGGCGAGCCGTTCCTCTCCTGCTGTTCCACCTTCTTTCGCCAGCTCCCCGACAATGTGCGCGTGGTGATCGGCTCCAGCAGCAGGCCGGAAATCCCCTTGTCGCGCTTCCGGCTGCGCGGCTTCCTGACCGAGCTGCTCTCGAGCGAGCTCGCCTTTACCCATGCCGAGATGCGGCGGCTCGTCGGCAAGCGGCTGTCGGCGGCCGATTTCGACGCCTTCGCGGAGCTGACCGGCGGCTGGCCGGCGCTGGTCCAGCTCGCCGTGCCGCTGCTTTCCGGGACCCAGGACCCGCGCGAGCGGGCCGAGATCGTCACCGGGACCCATCGCACCTTCCGCGACTTCGTGTTCGAGGAGATCGTGCCGCGCATCCCGCCCGACATGCGCGAGGCGTTGACGGTCTGCTCGATCCTCGCCGACTTTCCGCTCGACCTCGCCTCGCATCTCGCCGGTATCGCGGTCGAGCAGCGCTCGGTGCGCGAGCTGGAGGAGTTCGCGCCGATCATCGTGCCGGTCGACCAGCGGCCGGGCTGGTTCCGCCTGCATCCGGTGCTGCGCGCCACCTTCTCCCTGCAATTGCAGCTGCACCCGTCCGAGCGCGTCTCGGCGCTGCATTCGAGCGCCGCCTGCTGGTTCGCCGCCCGCAACCATCTCGAGAAGGCGGTGACCCATGCCTCGCGCGCCGGCGATTTCGCGCTGGCGACCGAGACCATCCGCCAGGCGGGCGGCGTCAACATCTTCCTGCGCGCCGGTCACACGGTGCTGGAGCGGCTGATCGACAACATTCCGACCGCGGACATCTATCGCTCGCCGAGCCTGAAGCTGATCTACGCGCTCGTGCTTGCCAAGCGCGGCCGTATCCGTGCGGCGCGCGAGATCATCGTCGACCTGCGCGAGTCCGATGAAATCGGTGCGCTCGACGAGAACGGGTCGCATTCCGAACTCGACTACGAGCACATCGAGGGGATGGTCGACATCTACGAGGATTGCGGCCTCGACGACACGCAGATACTGGAGCTCGAGCGGCTGCTGCGGCGCTTTGGCCCGAAGGACACCTGGGACCGGGGCTGGCTCTACAATCATCTCTGCATCGTCCACACCAGGCGGGGCAATCTCGACAAGGCGCGCACCAACGCGCTGCGTTCGCTCGCCTGCTACCGCGAGGAGCGCGCCGCCTATCCGCAGATCTTCATGCTGATCCACCTGGCGCTGGTGACGATGCTGATGGGACGGCCGTCGGCGGCGCTGCTGCTGGCGCGCGAGGCGGAGGAGCTGGCGCAGCGCACCCAGTGGAGCGACCGCAGCCTGATGGCGATCGTCCACCTGCCGCTCGCCGAGGCGCTCTACCAGCAGGCCGAGGTCGCGGCCGCGGCGAAGATGATGACCGAGGACGTGCCCTATCTCGCGCGCGGCGAGGGCTGGGTCGATCTCTTCGTGCGCGGCTTCGGCACGCTGGCGCGGGCGCAGATGGGGCTTGTCGGCATCGAGGCGGCGCAGGGCGTGCTCGACCGCGCCGAGGAAGTGGCGATCGAGCGCGACCTGCCCCGGCTGAAGCTTGCCGTCGCGATCCTGCGGGCGGAGCTGCTGACGCGGGCGGGGCTGGTGGAATCGGCCGGCCAGCTTGTCGCCGCCATGCCGGATCTCGACGACGCCGCCGCCTGGCCGACCTGGCGCGAATGGAGCGACGCGACCGTCGTGGCGGCGCGGCTTCTGGCGCGTACGGGCGAGACCGGCGCCGCCGTGCGGCGCGTCGAGCACTTGGTCGCCGAGGCGACGGCGGCGGAGCATGGCTGGCACGTGCTCGCCGGCACCGTCGTGGCGATCGAGGCCTATTGGGCGGCCGGGCGGATGGAGGATGCGCTTGCCGCGCTGCAGCGCTCGATCGCCCTGGCGCGGCCGCAGGATTGCCTGCAGATCTTTCTCGACGAAGGGCGGCCGCTGTCGCTGGCCGTGCGCGGCATCGTCCGACGGTTCGGCCTCTCCGCCTTCAGCCCGAAGACGGCCGAGTTCGTCAGCCGCATCGCCGGCGCCTTCCACCAGGTCAAGGCGGCGCAGCCACGCCTCGGCACCGAGCTCCTCAGCGTGCGCGAGGCGGAGGTTCTGGAGTTCCTGGCCCGCGACGCGACCAACAAGGAGATCGCCCGCGATCTCGGCCTGACCGAGGCGACGGTCAAGTTCCATCTGAAGAATCTCTACGCCAAGCTCGGGGTCGGCCGGCGCAGCCTCGCCGTTTCCGTCGCCCGCAAGGTCAGCCTGCTGGAGATCGACTAGCGGCCGCGCCTGGCGCGCGACGGAGCGGCGCGCTGCCGGTGGATCGCTTTCCTGCGCGACACCCTGACTCTCGCGCGGCGGCATCGGGTCGCCTATTCTCTGGCGATGACAATCTGGCAACGACTCGGCGATCTCATCCGGCAGCTGCCCGGCTCCTGCACCATCGGTCAGGCGCTGGACGCGCTCATCGAAACCGTGCGCACGGCGCTGCTCGGCTCGCCCGAGGACCGGCGCCAGGTGGCGTTCTCCGTGTCGATGATCGCGCTGTCGGCGAAAATGGCGAAGGCCGACGGCGTCGTCACGCCGCATGAGGTGGCGGCGTTCGAGGAACTGTTCGAGATCCCGCCGGCCGAGCACCAGAACGTGGCGCGGCTGTTCAACCTCGCCAAGCAGGACGTCGCCGGCTTCGACGCCTATGCGCGCAAGCTCGCCAGCCTGTTCGACAAGGGCTCGCCCGTGTTCGAGGACATCATCGACGGGCTGTTCCACATCGCCAAGGCCGACGGCATGGTGCACGAGGCCGAGCTCGCCTTCCTCGACCAGGTGGCGACGATCTTCGGCATTCGCGAGGCCGCCTTCGCCCGCATCACGAGCCGCCATATCGTGCCGGAGGAGGGCGACCCGTACCTGATCCTCGGCATCGACCGCGACGCCACCAATGACGAGGTGAAGCGGCACTATCGCCGCATCGTCGCCGAGACCCATCCCGACAAGCTGATCGCGCGCGGCGTGCCGGCCGAGTTCCTCGCCATCGCCACGGCGAAGCTCGCCGCGCTGAACGGCGCCTATGACCGCATTCGCCGCGAGCGGGCCTTCGCCTGAGCTTCGGCCGCCACCTGATGGAGACATGATGACCGACGTCGCATTGCCGGGCTTTGCCTGGCGGCCCTCGCCGAATTTCGGCGCGCGCGCCGAGGGGCTCGCCATCGACATGCTGGTGCTCCACTACACCGACATGAAGAGCGCGGAAGCCGCCATCGACCTGCTCTGCGACCCGGCCTCCAGCGTCTCCTGCCACTATGTCGTGGCCGAGGACGGCACCATCACCCAGCTCGTCGCGGAGCGCGACCGGGCCTGGCATGCGGGCGTTTCGTCATGGCACGGCGAGGGCGATCTCAACTCCCGGTCGGTCGGGATCGAGATCGCCAATCGCGGCCATGATCACGGCTACCCCGATTTTCCCGATGTCCAGGTCGACGCGGTCATCGCGCTCGCATGCGACATTTGCGCTCGACACGGCATTCGTCCGGAACGAATCCTTGCGCACTCGGACATTGCGCCGGACCGCAAGCGCGACCCTGGCGAGAAGTTTCCCTGGGCGCGCCTTGCCGCCGCTGGGGTAGGTCATTACGTCGAGCCGGAACCGATTCGCGGTGGCCGTTTTTTTTGCCTCGGTGAAAATGGGGCGCCGATCGAGGCCCTCCAGGCCATGCTGGCGCTTTATGGCTATCCCCTTCAGATCACTGGTGTTTACGATATGGCCACCGAACTGGTGGTGACGGCGTTCCAGCGCCATTTCCGGCCGGAGCGGGTCGACGGAATCGCTGATTCCTCGACGATCGCGACGCTGCACAGGCTGGCGCGAGGCCTGACGAAGAGGGCGGAAGGTGCCGTAGCGGCAGGCGAAAATCCCTGAGCCGGCAAAGGAAAACGGGCGCCGGAATGGCGATCACGGATTGTTAAAGTCTGTAATCTGATTTTAGTTCCAGTGCCCCATTTCGGGACTCTTGGGCGGCGAAACGATGCTCCATCTTCAATGATGAGAGTTTACCCCCAAGTATGAAGAAGTTCAGCGTTCTCGCTTTGGCCGTCCTCGTTGCTAGCAGCGCCCTCGCCATCTCGCCCGCCTCGGCCCAGTCGAAGCGTATCCTGAAGTCGAACGAAACCCGGGTCGCTGCTGCCGAGCGCAGCCGCTACGATGCACTGATCAAGACCCATGCCGCCGCCAACAATGTTCCGCTGTCGCTGGCCCACGCCGTCGTCACGGTTGAAAGCAACTACAATCCCAACGTGACCGGCAGCGTCGGCGAGATCGGGCTGATGCAGATCCGCCTGCAGACGGCGCGCGGCATGGGCTATTCGGGCTCCGCCAAGGCGCTCTACGACCCCGCCACCAACATCAAGTTCGGCATGAAGTATCTCGGCCAGGCGCGCAAGCTCGCCGGCGGCGACCTCTGCGGCACGATCCTGAAGTACAATGGCGGCCATGGCGCCACCCGCATGAGCAAGGGCCCGCTGCGCTACTGCGGCAAGGTCCAGCAGATCATCGCCTCGAACTGAGGCGAGGCCGGTCCGCCGGCATGAATGCTTCGTGCGCCGCGAGCGCCCGTTTCGGGCCCGCGGCCACGCCGGAGCCCGACGGGCTCCGTTCTCCCGGCCGGTCGCGGACGCTTTTGTGTTCGGATCGGGCTCGGGACGGGGTGTCGGGTCGAGTGACCGCGTCTGCGGGCTTGACCCGCACCCGTCACCCTCGTAAGCCCCCCACTGCCAGTCGGCCGGACGACCGCTGCTGCGAAACCGAAAGGTTGCAGGGGAGGAAAGTCCGGGCTCCATGGAAACACGGTGCCGGGTAACGCCCGGCGGGGGCAACCCCAGGGAAAGTGCCACAGAAAGCAAACCGCCCCTGCGTTCGCGCGGCGGGTAAGGGTGAAAGGGTGGGGTAAGAGCCCACCGCGGGCCCAGCAATGGGAACGGCACGGCAAACCCCACCGGGAGCAAGACCGAATAGGGGCGACGCGGGCGCAAGCCCTGCCTGTTTCCAGGCTAGTCGCCCGGGTTGGTCGCGAGAGGCGTCCCGGCAACGGGCGTCCCAGATGAATGGTCGTCACGCGGCGGTTCGCCGCCGCCCTACAGAACCCGGCTTATAGGCCGGCTGGCATTTTCCTTCTCCAAACTTCCTTGCTACGCCGCGCTTCGCGCGGCGCCGCCGGCCTGCGCGGCCGCGTGCGGCAGCACGCCGTTGGTCGCGTGCGTCCTTGCCTGCTGGCCCGGTCGTCGGCGCGCGCCGCGTTTTCCGCCGGCCTTCCTTGAAAAAGCTACGGAAAATTAAGGCTAACAGGGTGTGATCAGGCGTGCGCTTCCGCCTGTCGTGGGGGCCGATTCCATTGACGCCCATATTTGCCCATGATATCCCAAATCATCCCGGTTCGAGGGCGCTGCGACCGACTTTTGCGGGTCGGCACGCAGGGCGGCGTGGCACGCCGGGGTGTTGTTTCCAGTCTGCGTCCATTGGGTGAGTTCCAGCCGCTTCAAGCGGGCGGATCGCCAATGGGCAATTTTGAGAGGGGCGCCGGCGCGAAGGGTGATGGAAGAATTCGTTTCAACCTTCACCAACAGGCTGGACTCGAAGGGGCGGGTCTCGATCCCCGCTTCGTTTCGTGCCGTGCTGGCGCGCGACGGCTTCGAGGGGCTCTATTGCTGCCCGACGCTGGACCAGAACGCCGTGGATGCCGGGGGCAATCGCCTCGTGACGCAGATCCGCTCCAGCCTGGCCCTGTTCGAGCCGTTTTCCGAGGATCACGAGTTTCTCTCGACGACGCTGATCGGCGAGAGCGAGGTGCTGAAGGTCGATCCGGAGGGGCGCGTGGCGCTGTCGGAGGCGATCAAGGCGCATGCCGGCATCCGCGACACGGTGACCTTCGTCGGCCAGGGCTACAAGTTCCAGATCTGGGAACCGGACCGTTTCGTCGCCTATCGGGACGAGGCCAAGAGCCGCGTGCGCGAACTGCGCCGCCGCCTGGGCTCCGGCCTACGCGCGTCGGGAGGGACGGAATGAGCGCAACGTCACATCAGGGCGGCGCCGACCGCCACGTTCCGGTCCTGCTGGACGAGGTCCTGCGCTACCTGGCCCCGAAGCCGGGCGAGGTCGTCGTCGACGGCACGTTCGGTCTCGGCGGTTACAGCCGCGCCATCCTCGGCGCCGGCGCGAATGTCATCGGCATTGATCGCGATCCGAACGCCATCGCCGACGGCCAGGCGCTGGTCGCCGAGTTCGGCGGCCGCCTCAGGCTGGCGCATGGCCGCTTTGGCGATCTCGATGCCATCGCCGCCGAACAGGGGCATGAGCGGGTCGACGGCGTCGTGCTCGACATCGGCGTCTCGTCGATGCAGCTCGACGAGGCCGAGCGCGGCTTCTCGTTCCGCTTCGACGGCCCGCTCGACATGCGCATGAGCCAGGAAGGCCCGAGCGCCGCCGACGTCGTCAACACGATGGATGCGCGCGATCTCGCCCGCATCATCTCGGTGCTGGGCGAGGAACGCCGCGCCGCCGCGGTCGCCCGCGCCATCACGCAGGACCGCGTCGCCAAGCCCTATCTGCGCACCAGCGAACTGGCGGGCCTCGTCGAGCGCGTCGTCGGCAAGAAGCCGACCGACCCGATCCACCCCGCCACCCGCACCTTCCAGGCGCTGCGGATCTACGTGAACCAGGAGCTCGACGAACTCGGCCGGGCGCTGGCGGCGGCCGAGCGCGTGCTGAAGCCGGGCGGCCGGCTCGTCATCGTCTCGTTCCATTCGCTCGAGGATCGCATCGTCAAGCGCTTCCTCGCGGAGCGGAGCGAGGTGAGGGCGGGGGGCTCGCGCCACATGCCGGAGCGCGAGGTCGCGGCGCCGACCTTCACGCTCGCGGTCAAGGGCGCGGTGGTGGCCGGCGACGCCGAGACCGCGCGCAACCCGCGCGCCCGCTCCGCCAAGCTTCGCGCCGGCATCCGGACGGAGGCGCCGTCGCGCCCGTTCGACGCCCACGCCGCCGGCGTCCCGGCGCTTCCCGAATTCAAAGCCGCGAGGTCGTAATGCTCAGGGCACTCAACGTCATCTGGGTCGCTTTGATGGTCGCCGGCGCGGTGCTGACCTACGTCATGAAGGATCGCGCCGGTCGCGCTGCCGATCACGTCATGGAGCTGCGTCGCGACATCGCGCGCGAGAAGGAGCTGATGACCGTTCTCAGCGCCGAGTGGAGCGTGCTGGACCAGCCAGCGCGCCTGCAGGGCCTGGTCGAGCGCTATGGCGACTATCTGCATCTGCAGCCGCTCGAAGTGCGCCAGATCGCGACGCTCGCCGACGTGCCGTCGAAGCCGATCGAGAGCCCGGTCGCCGGCCTCGACGGCCTGATCACCAGCGGCGTCGGCAAGCCTGCCGCCGCGGCCAAGCCGCATTCGCCGGCCAATCCGCTTCCTCCCGCCAGGCCCCGGATTCCGGGAGCACAGCCATGACGATGACCTTCACCGACCGCCCCGGCACCTTCAGCCCCGCCAGCGGGGCGCGCCATGTTTCCCTGAAGGGCGCCGGCAAGGCGCGCCGCGACCAGACGCGCAGCCGCATCGGCCTGACGATGATGGCCTTCATGCTGGTCTATTGCGTCATCGGCGGCCGCCTCGTCATGCTCGGCATGAGCGAGCAGGCGGCGGCCGGCGCGCGCGGCAGCGCCGCGTCCTCGGTCGCGACCGCGCGGCCGAACATCGTCGACCGCAATGGCGAGATCCTCGCCACCGACATCAAGACGTCGTCGCTCTTCGCCGAGCCGAACAAGATGGTCGATCCCGACGAGGCGGCCGAGCTGATCACCAGCGTCCTGACCGACATCGACGCCGACCAGCTGCGCAAGCGCCTCTCGACCAATGCCGGCTTCGTCTGGATCAAGCGCGAGATCACGCCGAAGCAGCAGCAGGAACTGCACAATCTCGGCATTCCGGGCGTCGGCTTCCTGACCGAGAACCGCCGCTTCTATCCGGGCGGTCCGGCCGCCGCGCACATTGTCGGCCTCGTCAACATCGACAATGAGGGTATCGCCGGCATCGAGAAGGCGATCGACGAGCGCGGCCTCGGCGATCTGCATGGCGCGGGTTTCGCCACCAAGGGCGCCGACCTGCAGCCGGTCAAGCTGTCGATCGACATGCGCGTGCAGCACATCCTGCGCGACGAGCTGGCCGGCGCCATGCAGCGCTACCAGTCGCTCGCCGCCATGGGCGTGATCGTCAACGCCAAGACCGGCGAAGTGATGGCCATGGCCTCGCTGCCCGATTTCGACCCGAACAATCCGGTCGACGCCAACAAGCCCGACCGCCTCAACCGCCTGACTGCCGGCACCTACGAGCTCGGCTCGGTGTTCAAGAGCTTCACCTTCGCGATGGCGCTCGATTCCGGCCGCGTCAAGATGAGCGACAGCATCGATGCGCGCTTCCCGATCCGGGTCGGCCGCCAGCAGATCCGCGACTATCGCGGCAAGGCGCGCTTCCTCTCCGTGCCGGAAGTGTTCAGGTACTCGTCGAACATCGGCACGGCCAAGATGGCGCTCGCCGTCGGCCAGGAAGAGCAGCAGGAGTATCTGAAGAAGCTCGGCCTCTCGACGCGGCTGAAGACGGACCTGCCCGAGGTCGCGACGCCGCAGGTGCCGAAGCGCTGGAGCCAGGCGACGCAGCTTACCGTCTCCTTCGGCCACGGTATCGCGATCACGCCGATGCAGGCGGCCATGGCCGACGTCGCGCTCGTCAATGGCGGCTACCTGCTGTCGCCGACCTTCTACCCGCGCACGCAGGAGGAGGCGATGGCCAGCTCGGCCCAGGTGATCTCGAAGCACACGAGCGACCAGATGCGCTGGCTGTTCCGCTTCAACGCCGTCAACGGCTCCGGCCGCAATGGCGACGTGCAGGGCTATGTCGTCGGCGGCAAGACCGGCACCGCCGAGAAGATCGTCAACGGCCGCTATGTCGAGGGAACCTATCTGAACTCGTTCCTGTCGACCTTCCCGATGGACGACCCGCAATATGTCATGCTGATCACGATCGACGATCCGAAGCCCGAGAAGCCCGGCCTGCCGGCGCTCGCGGCCTGGAACGCCGCCAAGGTCAGCTCCAATGTCGTCCGCCGCGCCGCCGACATTCTCGGCGTTCGGCCCCGCTCGGAGAGCGAAGGTCAGCCGGATGCCTTGCTTGTGTCGTATTGAGGTTCGAAGAGCGGCAGATCCAAAACGTGAAGATCGAGAGGATTCGCTCCCAGTATGCGGCTCGGTGATCTAGCTTCGAACGACTTTCCGATTGCGCCCGAAGCGGGCGCGATCGTCATTTCCGGACTGACGGCGGACAGCCGCGCCGTCCGGCTAGGCTTTCTTTTCGCGGCCCTCAAGGGCGCCGCCGCCGATGGCGGACGTTTCGCCCCGGAGGCGGTGAAGCGCGGCGCGGCCGCGGTTCTTGCCGGCGCCGACACCGAACTGCCGCCGGATCTCGGCGTGCCGGTGCTGCGCGCCGCCGATCCGCGCCTGGCGCTCGCGCGGATCGCTTCGCGCTTCTATCCGCTGCAGCCGGAGCAGATGGTCGCCGTCACCGGCACCAGCGGCAAGACCTCGGTCGCCGCCTTCGTCCGCCAGATCTTCGAGACGGCGGGCAAGCAGGCCGCCTCGATCGGCACCATCGGCGTCGTCTCGCCGACCGGCTCCGACTATGGCAGCCTGACCACGCCCGACCCGATCCGCCTGCACGAGATCCTCGACACGCTGGCGCGCCAGGGCGTCACCCACGCCGCGCTCGAGGCCTCCAGCCACGGCCTCGACCAGCACCGGCTCGACGGCGTGCGCCTCGTCGCCGCCGCCTTCACCAATCTCGGCCGCGACCACATGGACTACCATCCGACGGTCGAACACTATCTCGAGGCCAAGCTGAAGCTGTTCGGCGCGTTGCTGCCCGAGGGACAGACCGCCGTCGTCGACGCCGACGGCCCCTATGCCGACGCCGTCATGGCGGTGGCGCGGCGGCGCGGCCAGCGCCTGATCGATGTCGGCCGCGCGGGCCGCGCGATCCGCCTCGTCAAGGCGCAACCCGACCTCCACAGCCAGGCGCTGGAACTCGAGGTGTTCGGCACGCCGATGGACGTGCGGCTGCCGCTCGCCGGCGGCTTCCAGATCTCCAACGCGCTCGTAGCCGCCGGCCTCGCCATCGGCGCGGGCATCGCGCCCGAAACGGCGATCCACGCGCTCGGCGGCCTCGTCGGCGCGCCGGGAAGGCTGGAGCGCGTCGGCGTCACCGACAAGGGCGCGCTGGTCTTCATCGACTACGCCCACAAGCCCGACGCGATCGAGCATGCGCTCGGCGCGCTTCGCCCGATGACGCGCAAGCGGCTGTTCGTCGTCTTCGGCGCCGGCGGCGACCGCGACGCCGGCAAGCGGCCGCTGATGGGCGAGGCGGCCAGCCGCCATGCCGACGTCGTCATCGTCACCGACGACAACCCCCGCTCCGAGGATCCCGCCCGGATTCGCTCCGAAATCCTCGCCGCCGCGCCGAACGCCATCGAGATCGGCGATCGCAAGACGGCGATCACCGAGGCGATCGCCATGCTCGGGGAGGGCGACGTGCTCTGCGTCGCCGGCAAGGGGCATGAGACCGGCCAGATCGTGAACGGCGTCGTGCTGCCTTTCTCCGACCACGAGGTCGTCGCGGCGGCGCTGGCCGCGGAGGCACGCACATGACCGAGGCGCTCTGGACCTTCGAGGCCTTCGTCGATGCCATGCATGGCCGGCCGACCAATGCCGGCCCGTCGATTTCCGGCATCTCGATCGACAGCCGCACCGTCCAGCCGGGTGACGCCTTCTTCGCCATCCTCGGCGACCGCTTCGACGGCCATCGCTTCGTCGGCGCCGCCGCCGCGCATGGCGCGACCGTCGCCGTGGTGTCGGAGGACAAGCTCGCCGGGCTCGGCCGCATGACGATCCCGCTCGTCGTCGTCTCCGACGTGCTCGAGGCGCTGGAGCAGCTGGGCCGTGCCGCCCGCGCCCGCGCCACCGGGCGGATCGCGGCGGTGACCGGCAGCGTCGGCAAGACCTCGACCAAGGAGATGCTCGGCCACGTGCTGTCGGCGCAGGGGGCGACGCATTTCTCGCCGGCCTCGTTCAACAATCACTGGGGCGTGCCGCTGACCTTGTCGCGCATGCCGGCCGATGCGCGCTTCGCCGTGTTCGAGATCGGCATGAACCATCCCGGCGAGATCACCCCGCTGGTCGGACAGGTCCGGCCGCATGTGGCTATTGTTACCACGATCGAGCCGGTTCACCTGGAGTTCTTCCCGGACGGCATCGACGGCATCACCCGCGCCAAGGCGGAGATCTTCTCCGGCGTCGAGCCGGGCGGCAGCGTCATCCTGAACGGCGACAGCCCGCAATTCGAGCGGCTGGCGCTGCTCGCCATGGATGCGGGCATCAACAACGTGCTGTCGTTCGGATCCGGGCGCGATGCCGATGCGCGGCTCGAGGCCCTCGACCTGCAGCCGGCCTATTCGCGCGTCACCGCCCGTATCCTCGAGCAGGAGGTCGGCTTCATCGTCGGCGCCCCTGGGCGTCATCTGGTGCAGAACGCGCTCGCGGTGCTGCTCGCCGTGGCGCAGATGGGCGGCGACGTCGCCCTGGCGGCCAGCGCGCTCGGCGGCCTCGGCGCGCCGAAGGGACGCGGCGCCCGGCACGAGCTCGCGATCGGCGAAGGCCGCGCCACGCTGATCGACGAGAGCTACAACGCAAGCCCCGTCTCGATGCGCGCCGCCTTCGCGGTGCTGGCGCAGGCGGTGCCGGAAGGCGCCGGCCAGCGCATCGCCGTGCTCGGCGACATGCGCGAGCTCGGCCCGGACACGCTGGATCTCCATGCCGGCCTCGCCGAGTCGCTCGTCGCCGCCGGCATCGACCGCGCCTATCTCGCCGGTCCTTCGATGCTGGCGCTCTGGGAGGCCTTGCCGCCGGCCATGCGGGGCCATTATTCCGAAACCGCGAGCGAACTCGAGCCGATTCTCCTCGAACAAGTCGCCGCCGGCGACGTCTTGATGGTCAAGGGCTCGAATGGCAGCCGGATGGCGCCGTTGGTCGAGGCTCTGCTGACACGATATGCGCTGGCGCCTCACCAAGGCGATCCCGCCACTGAAGGACCCGTCTGATGCTGTACCTGCTGGGGGATCTCTCCACGCAATTCTCTGGGCTCAACGTCTTCCGCTACATCACCTTCCGGGTGGGCGGCGCGACGATGACGGCGCTGATCTTCGTCTTCCTGTTCGGCCCGGCCATCATCCGGGCCCTGAAGATCAAGCAGGGCAAGGGGCAGCCGATCCGCGAGGACGGGCCGCAGAGCCACCTGGTCACCAAGAAGGGCACGCCCACCATGGGCGGCCTGATGATCCTGTCGGGGCTGATCGTCTCGACGCTGCTCTGGGCCAACCTCTCCAGCTTCTATGTCTGGACCGTGCTCGGGGTTACCGTCGGTTTCGGCCTGATCGGCTTCTATGACGACTATCTCAAGGTCACGAAGCAGAGCCACAAGGGCTTTTCCGGCCGCTCGCGCCTGGCCGTCGAATTCGCCATCGCGGCCATCGCTTGTATCGCGATCTCGCACCTGTCGAGCGGGCCGCTCTCCAACACGCTGACCTTTCCCTTCGTCAAGGCGGTCGTCATCGACCTCGGCTGGTTCTTCATTCCCTTCGGCGCCTTCGTCATCGTCGGCGCCGGCAATGCCGTGAACCTGACCGACGGCCTCGACGGCCTCGCCATCGTCCCGGTCATGGTCGCCACCGCCTCCTTCGGCGTGATGGCCTATCTCTCGGGCAACGCGATCTTCGCCGAATATCTGCAGATCCACTTCGTGCCCGGCACGGGCGAACTCGCCGTGCTCTGCGGCGCCATGCTCGGCGCCGGCCTCGGCTTCCTCTGGTTCAACGCGCCGCCGGCGGCGATCTTCATGGGCGACACCGGTTCGCTGGCACTTGGCGGCATGCTCGGCGCAATCGCCGTCGCCACCAAGCACGAGATCGTGCTCGCCATCGTCGGCGGCCTGTTCGTGCTCGAGGCCGTCTCGGTGATCATCCAGGTGCTGTCGTTCAAGCTGACCGGCAAGCGCGTGTTCAAGATGGCGCCGATCCACCATCATTTCGAACATCTCGGCTGGACCGAGCCGCAGGTCGTGATCCGCTTCTGGATCATCGCGGTCGTCCTCGCCCTGATCGGCCTCTCCAGCCTGAAGATCCGGTAACGTCACGATGATCCCGATCACCTCCTTCGCCGGCAAGTCGGTCGCGGTCTTCGGACTGGGCGGCAGCGGCATCGTCACGGCGCAAGCGCTCGTCGCCGGCGGCGCGAAGGTCGTAGCCTGGGACGACAACGCCGAGTCGGTCGCCAAGGCGGCCGCTGCCGGCATCCCGACCGGCGACCTGCGCCAGCAGGATTTCGCCGGCTTCTCGGCGCTCGTGCTGTCGCCGGGCGTGCCGCTGACCCATCCGGTGCCGCACTGGACGGTGGATCTCGCCAAGGCGACGGGCATCGAGATCATCGGCGACATCGAGCTGTTCTGCCGCGAGCGCCGGGCGACCGCGCCGGGCGCGCCGTTCATCGCCATCACCGGCACCAACGGCAAGTCGACGACGACGGCGCTGATCGCGCATCTCTTCCGCACCGCCGGATGGGACGTTCAGCTCGGCGGCAATATCGGCACGGCGATCCTGTCGCTGGAGCCTCCGGCGACGGACCGCATCCACATCGTCGAATGCTCCTCGTTCCAGATCGACCTGGCGCCGACGATCGACCCGACCGTCGGCGTGCTGCTGAACCTCACCGAGGACCATCTCGACCGCCACGACACGATGGAGCGCTATGCCGCCATCAAGGCGCGACTGGTGCGCGGCGCCGACACGGCGGTGATCGGCATCGACGACGAATGGTGCGCGACCATCGCCTCCGATCTCGACGCGATCGGCAAGCCGGTCGAGCGCCTGTCGGTGCGCCGCCCCGTCGCCACGGGCTTCTACGCCGATCGCGGCCGCATCTTCGAGGCCGACGACGCGGTGGTGCGCCAGGTCGCCGATCTCGCCGGCATCGGCTCGCTGCGCGGCGCCCACAACGCCCAGAACGCGGCGGCGGCGATCGCCACCGCGCGGGTGATCGGCCTCTCCGAGACGGTGATCGTGGCGGGACTGAAGAGCTTCCCAGGCCTCGCGCACCGCATGGAAGAGGTGGCGCGGATCGGCAAGGTGCTGTTCGTCAACGACTCGAAGGCGACCAATGCCGATGCGGCCGAGAAGGCGCTTTCGAGCTTCGACCGCATCTACTGGATCGCCGGCGGCAAGCCGAAGACCGGCGGCATCACCAGTCTCGCGCCCTATTTCCCGAGGATCGTCAAGGCCTATCTGATCGGCGCGGCGGCGGAGGAATTCGCCGCGACGCTTGCCGGCAAGGTCGACACGGTGATGGCGGGCACGATGGACGCGGCCGTCGCGGCCGCGGCGCGCGACGCGGCGGCGGATGGCGCGGCCGAGCCGGTCGTGCTGCTGTCGCCGGCCTGCGCCTCCTATGACCAGTATCGAAATTTCGAGATCCGCGGCGACCATTTCCGCGGTCTCGTCCAGGCGCTCGCGGGCGCGCACTCCGTCGCAGAGGTGAAGTGATGGTCAGCAGGGCCAATCGCAGTGTCTTCGCCGAGTGGTGGTGGACCGTCGACAAATATCTGTTGTTCGGGCTCATCGCGCTGATGATGGGCGGCGTCGTGCTGTCGCTGGCCGGCAGCCCGCCGGTCGCCGAGCGCATCGGCCTCGACAGCTTTCACTTCGTGAAGCGCCACATCCTCTTCATGATCCCGACGATCGGCGTGCTGATCGCGACGTCGTTCCTGTCGCCGCGCAACGTCCGGCGCACAGCGCTGATCGTGTTCTCGATCTCCATCGTGCTGATGATCCTGACGCTGTTCGTGGGCCAGGAAGTGAAGGGTGCGCGCCGCTGGATCAACATCCTCGGCTTCTCGATCCAGCCGTCCGAATTCGTCAAGCCGGCCTTCCTGGTGCTGTCGGCCTGGCTCTTCACCGAGAATTCCCGCCGCAACGACATCCCCGGCAACATCTTCGCCATGCTGCTGCTGGCGATCGTCGCGGCGCTGCTCGTGGCCCAGCCGGACCTCGGCCAGACCATGCTGGTGGTGATCTCGTGGTCGGCGGTGTTCTTCATGGCCGGGCTTTCCTGGTTCTGGATCGCCGCGCTCGCCGTGCTCGCCGCCGGCGGCATCCTCGCCGCCTACACGGTGTTCCCGCACTTCGCCGGCCGCATCAACCGGTTCCTCGATCCTGGCGCCGGCGACACCTTCCAGGTCGATACCGCGCTGAACTCGGTCATGCATGGCGGCTGGCTCGGTCGCGGTCCGGGCGAGGGCATCGTCAAGCGTATCCTGCCCGACAGCCACACCGACTTCATCTTCGCGGTCGCCGCCGAGGAATTCGGCATCATCCTCTGCATGGGGCTGGTGCTGATGTTCGGCTTCGTCGTCGTGCGCGGCCTCAGCCACAGCCTGAAGAACGAGGACGCCTTCGTGCGCCTCGCCTCGGCAGGCCTGCTCGTGCTGTTCGGCGTGCAGTCGGTGATCAACATGGCGGTGAACCTGAACCTGATGCCCGCCAAGGGCATGACGCTGCCGTTCATCTCCTATGGCGGTTCGTCGATGATCGCGCTCGCCTTCCAGATGGGCCTGGTGCTGGCGCTGACCCGCCGCCGCTTCGAGCCGGCGCGGCTCACCTCCGGCTTCAGCCGGTTCGGCACGGCGAAGGCTGCGTGAGGCCATGGAGAAGACGATCCTGCTCTGCGCCGGCGGTACCGGCGGGCACCTGTTTCCCGCCGAGGCGCTGGCCTATGCGCTGAAGCGGCGCGGCTGGTCGGTGCATCTCGCCACCGACCATCGCGCCGAGACCTACGGCCAGAACTTCCCGGCCGACGAGACCCACATCATCCGATCCGCCACGCCGTCGGTCCGCTCGCCGAAGGCGATGATCTCTGCTGCCTGGAGCCTGTGGCACGGCTACCGTCAGTCGAAGGCGATGCTGAAGCGGGTCCGGCCCAGCGCCGTCGTCGGTTTCGGCGGCTATCCGACCGTGCCGCCCGTGCTCGCGGCCGCCCATCTCGGCATCCCGACCATCGCGCACGACGCCAACGCCGTGCTCGGCCGTGCCAACCGGCTGCTGGCCAAGCGCGCCAGCGCCGTGGCGACGAGCTTTCCCGAGGTCGGCCATGTGGGCGGCCTCGGCGGCAAGGTGGTGCAGACCGGCAATCCCGTCCGCGAGCAGGTGATCGACGCCAGCAAGGTCGCCTATCCGGCGCTCGCGCAGGGCGGACGGCTCAATCTCGTCATCTTCGGCGGCAGCCAGGGCGCGCGCTTCTTCTCCGATCTTCTGCCCGACGCGCTCGGCAAACTCGCGCCCGGGGAGCGCGTGCGGCTTTCGATCGTGCAGCAGTGCCGGCCCGAGGACCTGGAGCGCGTCCGCGCCGCCTATGCCGGGCTCGGCATCGAGGCCGAGCTCGCGCCGTTCTTCCGCGACATGCCGGCGCGCATCGGCGCTAGCCATCTCGTGATCTCGCGCTCCGGCGCGTCGACCGTCTGCGAGCTCGCCGTCATCGGCCGCCCGGCCATCATGGTGCCGCTGCCCGGCGCCATCGACCAGGACCAGAGCGCCAACGCGCTCGTGCTCGCCAAGGTCGGCGGCGGCTGGGTCGTGCCGCAGCCCGAGTTGACAGCCGACCGCCTGGCGCGCGAATTGACGGGCTTCCTGGCCGAGCCGGGGCGTCTCGCCCAGGCGGCGGCCGCCGCGAAATCAGTCGGACGTCCCGACGCTGACGAACGCCTGGCTGATCTGGTCGAGCGGGTTGCCGGTGGCGAGCGGGTCGGCGCATCCACCGGAGTTTGAACATGAAGATGCCCCGGGACATTGGTCCCGTTCATTTCGTCGGCATTGGCGGTATCGGCATGAGCGGCATCGCCGAGGTGCTGGTCAATCTGGGCTATCGGGTTCAGGGGTCGGACGCGGCCGAGAACGCGAATGTCCAGCGCCTGAAGGCGAAGGGCGCCACGATCGCGATCGGGCATGACGCCGCCAATCTGGGCGACGCCCGCGTCGTCGTCGTCTCTTCCGCCATCAAGGCGAGCAATCCCGAGCTGAAGGCGGCGCGCGAGCGCCTGCTGCCGGTCGTCCGCCGCGCCGAGATGCTGGCCGAGCTGATGCGCCTGAAGAGCGCCATCGCCATCGCCGGCACGCATGGCAAGACGACCACCACCTCGATGGTGGCGGCGCTGCTCGACGCCGGTGGTTTCGACCCGACCGTGATCAATGGCGGCATCATCAACGCCTACGGCACCAATGCGCGCATGGGCGCGAGCGACTGGGTCGTCGTCGAGGCGGATGAGAGCGACGGCACCTTCGTCAAGCTCCCGGCAGACGTGGCGCTCGTCACCAATATCGATCCCGAGCATCTCGACCACTATGGCAGCTTCGACAAGGCGCGTGACGCCTACAAGCAGTTCATCGAGAACATCCCGTTCTACGGCTTCGCCGTGATGTGCCTCGACCATCCCGAGGTGCAGTCACTGATCGGCCGCATCGAGGACCGGCGGCTGATCACCTACGGCGCCAATCCGCAGGCCGACATCCGCTACAGCAATCTGCGCAACGAGAACGGCACCTCGATCTTCACCGCCAGCCTGCGCGACCGCGTCACGGGCGAGACGACGGAGCTGATCGACCTGATCCTGCCGATGCCGGGCGAACACAACGTCCAGAACGCGACCGGCGCCATCGCCATCGCGCATCATCTCGGCATTTCCGACGAGGCGATCCGCAAGGGCCTTGCGGCGTTCGGCGGCGTCAAGCGGCGCTTTACCCGCACCGGCTCGTGGAACGGCGTCGAGGTGTTCGACGATTACGGCCACCATCCGGTCGAGATCGCGGCCGTGCTGCGCGCGGCGCGCGCCTCGACCAAGGGCCGCGTCATCGCCGTGGTCCAGCCGCATCGCTACACGCGCCTGCGCGACCTCTTCGACGGCTTCTGCTCCTGCTTCAACGATGCCGACACCGTGTTCGTCGCGCCGGTCTATGCCGCCGGCGAGGCGCCGATCGAGGGCATCGACAGCGACCATCTGGTCGATGGCATGAAGATGCGCGGCCATCGCGATGCGCGGGTCCTGCTCGGCCCGCAGGCGCTGGCTCCCGAGATCGCGGCGCTCGCCAAGCCCGGCGACTACGTCGTCTGCCTCGGCGCCGGCTCGATCACCAGCTGGGCCTATGCGCTTCCGGGCGAGCTCGAGGCGCTGGCCAAGGCCGGCTGACCGTCGCCACCGCGCGACCGATTGACTCAGTGCAGGAAAGGCGGCCGGAAACGGCCGCCTTTTTCTCGTTCGTGATCGGGTTTGGTTAACGCTTCTTTACCAATTTTCGGAGATATTCCGTTCCAATCCGATTCGGTTGGAAGGAATGCGTTTTGGCGAAGCATGTCGCCGTCCTGATGGGCGGGTGGTCCAGCGAGCGACCCGTGTCGCTCAACTCGGGCAAGGGTTGCGCCGACGCTCTGGAGCAGGCCGGCTACCGGGTCACGCGCGTCGACGTGCAGCGCGACATCGCCGAGGTTCTGGCGAAGCTGAAGCCCGACGTCGCCTTCAACGCCCTGCACGGCCCCTATGGCGAGGACGGCGCCATCCAGGGCGTGCTCGAGATCCTGGGCATCCCCTATACCCATTCCGGCGTGCTCGCCTCGGCGCTTGCCATGAACAAGGCGCGCGCCAAGGACGTGATGAAGGCGGCCGGCATCCCGGTCGCGGAATCGCTCCTGATGCACCGCCTCGAGGTCGCCCGCGCCCATCCGATGAAGCCGCCCTACGTGGTCAAGCCGGTCGCGGAAGGGTCGAGCTTCGGCGTGCTGATCGTCCGCGAGGACGCAATTAACCCGCCTCAGCAATTATTTGCGGATGACTGGGGCTATGGCGAGACCGTCATGGTCGAGCGCTACGTCGGTGGGCGGGAGCTCACCTGCGGGGTCAGGGGCGACGAAGCCTTTGATATCATTGAGCTCGTGATGGCCGATGGTGGCTGGTACGACTATGATTCCAAATATTCGGACCATGGTGCCCGCCACGTTATTCCGGCGCCGCTTTCACCAAATATTTACCAAAGTATACAGAATCTAGCGGTACGGGCGCATCGGGCTCTCGGGTGTCGCGGCATCAGCCGGGCGGACTTCCGATACGACGATCGTCCGGGCGGGACGGGCGAACTCGTCTGTCTCGAAGTGAACACGCAACCGGGCATGACGGCGACGTCGCTGGTCCCGGACATGGCGCGATATGCCGGGATCGACTTCCCGGCGTTGGTCAGTTGGATGGTGGAGGACGCATCTTGCGGCAGGTAAGCCCGAGATCGACCAGGGAAACGAAGGAAGCGCCTGCGGCGGAAGCGGCCTCGTGGCCGAAGCTGCCGCTTTGGCTGCACCGGCGGATCCGCGCCCTCTCGCGGGCCCAGTGGCGGGTTCCCCGCCACGCCGGCCTCAAGGGCACCGCGCTCCTCTTCGCCGCGACCGGCATCGCAGGCGTGATCTCGGCCGATCGCGTCGACGAGACGCTGACCTGGGTCAGCTCGACCTCGGGCCTCGCGATCGAATCCGTGCGCATCACCGGCCAGACCGAGACCTCCGAGATCGCCGTGCTGAACCGGCTCGAGCTCAAGCCCGAGGCATCGCTGGCCTTCTTCGATCTCGCCGCCGCGCGCGAGCGGGTCGAGACGCTGCCCTGGGTCGAGAACGCGACCCTGCGCAAGGTCTATCCCGGCACGCTCAAGATCATGATCGACGAGCGCAAGCCCTTCGTCCTGTGGCAGCGCGACCAGACCCTCTCGGTCATCGACGAGACCGGCCGCGTCATCAGCGATACCGCCGACGGCCACTATGACCTGATCCGCGTGGTCGGGCAGGGCGCCGACAAGCGTGCCGGCGAGGCGCTGGAGCTGGCCGAGACGTCGGCGTCGATCCGCGACCGCCTGCGCGCCGCCGTCCTGATCTCGGAGCGCCGCTGGAACCTCGTCCTCGACAATGGCGTCACCCTGATGCTGCCGCAGGAGCAGCCGGAGCAGGCTCTGGCCCTGATCGCGGCGCTCGATGCGCGCGACGGATTCCTCTCCAAGGATATCGCCAGCGTCGACCTGCGCCTCGGCTCGCGGATGTTCGTCCGCCTGACGCCGGAAGCGGCCGCGCGCCGCACCGCCGAGATCAAGGAACGCGAGAAGCTCGCCAAGCGCAGGGGGGCGAGCACCTGATGTCCCTGTTTGTATCCTCCGATAGCCGCATGCGTCCGCTTCCGACCAAGAAGAGCACTGTCGTCTCCATCCTCGACATCGGATCCTCGAAGATCTGCTGTCTGATCGCCCGGCTGAAGCCGCGCGAGGTCGGCGACGTATTGCCCGGCCGTACCCATGCGGTCGAAGTTCTCGGCATCGGCCACCAGCGTTCGCGCGGCATCAAGTCCGGCGTCGTCGTCGATCTCGACAAGGCCGAGCAGGCGATCCGCATGGCGGTCGACGCGGCGGAGCGGATGGCGGGCTGCACGGTCGAATCGCTGATCGTCAACGTGTCCTGCGGCCGTCTCGCCAGCGAGGCCTTCTCGGCCAGCGTCGCGCTTGCCGGCCACGAGGTCGTCGAGGCCGATATCAAGCGCGTGCTCTCGGCCGGCCGCGAGCATTCGATCACCGAGGATCGCTCGGTCATCCACTCGCTGCCGATCGGCTATGCCATCGATGGCAATGGCGGCATCCGCGATCCGCGCGGCATGCTGGGCGAGCGTCTCGGCGTCGACATGCATGTCGTCACCGGCGAGAGCGCCCCGCTGCGCAATCTCGAGCTGGCGATCGGCCGATGCCACCTCTCCGTCGAGGCGATGGTGGCGACGCCCTACGCCTCGGGCCTGTCGGCGCTCGTCGACGACGAGACGGAACTCGGCGTTGCCTGCGTCGATCTCGGCGGCGGCACCACCACCATCTCGGTTTTCATGGACGGCCAGTTCGTCCATGCCGACGCGATCGCCATCGGCGGCCAGCACGTCACCACCGACATCGCCCGCGGCCTCTCGACCCGGATCGAGGACGCGGAGCGGCTGAAGACCATGCATGGCAGCGCGCTGCCGAGCGTCTCCGACGACCGCGACATCCTCTCGGTGCCGCCGATCGGCGACGACGACCGCGACCTGCCGAACCAGATTCCGCGCTCGGCGCTGACGCGCATCATCCGCGCGCGCATCGAAGAAATCCTGGAACTGGTCCGTGACCGGCTCAATGCCTCCGGATTCCAGACCATGGTCGGCCGGCGCATCGTGTTGACGGGCGGCGCCAGCCAGCTGACCGGCATTACCGAGGCGGCGCGGCGCATTCTCGCCCGCAATGTCCGGCTCGGCCGTCCGCTCGGCGTGACGGGTCTGCCGGAGGCGGCACGCGGGCCGGCCTTCTCGGCCGCGGTGGGTCTCCTGATCTATCCGCAGGTCGCGCAGATCGAGCAGGTATCCGCGATGCGTGGGCATCGATTGGCCATGACCGGGACGGGGGGCTATCTCGCCCGCTTCGGTCACTGGTTCAGAGAGAGTTTCTGAGTTCAGCAGGACGGGACGGCCGCGGCGGGTCGTACCGATTTGATGGAAATATGGTCGGGGAACGCCACCGGCTTAGGGGTCAAGACGACGAGGTCACCATGACGATCAACCTGAAGATGCCGGATATCACTGAGCTGAAGCCCAAGATCACGGTCTTTGGCGTCGGCGGCGCGGGTGGCAACGCCGTCAACAACATGATCCGCTCGGGTCTGGAGGGCGTCGAGTTCGTGTGCGCCAACACGGACAGCCAGGCGCTGATGTCGGCTCGCGCCGAGCGCCTGATCCAGATGGGCGTGGCGGTCACCGAGGGTCTCGGCGCCGGCTCGATGCCGGATGTCGGCCGCGCGGCCGCCGAAGAAGTCATCGACGAGATCAATGATCATCTCGCCGGCTCGCACATGGTGTTCGTCACCGCCGGCATGGGCGGCGGCACCGGCACCGGCGCCGCGCCGGTCATCGCCCGCACGGCCCGCTCGCACGGTATACTGACCGTCGGTGTGGTGACCAAGCCCTTCCAATTCGAAGGTGCCCGCCGGATGCGCGTTGCCGAAGCCGGCATAAAGGAACTCCAGGAGAGCGTCGACACGCTCATCGTGATCCCGAACCAGAACCTGTTCCGGATCGCCAACGACAAGACCACCTTCGCCGACGCCTTCGCGATGGCCGACCAGGTGCTCTATTCGGGCGTTGCCTGCATCACCGACCTGATGGTCAAGGAAGGCCTGATCAACCTCGACTTCGCCGACGTCCGTTCGGTGATGCGCGAGATGGGCAAGGCGATGATGGGCACTGGCGAGGCCTCCGGCGAGCGCCGCGCGATCATGGCCGCCGAGGCGGCGATCGCCAATCCGCTGCTCGACGAGACCTCGATGCACGGCGCCCGCGGCCTGCTGATCTCGATCACCGGCGGCCGTGACCTGACGCTGTTCGAAGTCGACGAAGCCGCGACCCGCATCCGCGAGGAAGTCGATCCCGACGCCAACATCATCCTCGGCGCCACCTTCGAGGAGAGCCTCGAGGGCGTCATCCGCGTGTCGGTCGTCGCCACGGGCATCGAGTCGGACGCCAAGGACGAAGTTGCGCCGGCCGACCTGCGCACGCAGGAAATGGCTGCCCGCATGAAGGCCGCCGCCCAGGCTGCCGCCCCGCAGGCGCCGCAGGCTCCGCGTCCGACCAACGTGCAGACCGAGGCCCGCGCCCCGGTCCAGCCGTCCGCGCCGGCCTTCCGTCCGGCCGCGCCGCAGCAGGCCGCTCCGGTCCAGCACGCTCCGGCCCAGCCGGTCATGCGTGACCCGGGCGTCACCATCGCCCCGCTGGCGCCGCCGCCGGTTTCCTTCGACGAGGCCGAGCTGGACCACGAGTTCGGCATGGTGCCGGCGCCGGTCCGCGAGGAGCATGTCCCCGCGCCGCAGCCCTTCATCCCGCCGGCCGCCGAGGCCCCGGCCGCGGCCCGCATGCCGCGCGTCGAGGACTTCCCGGTCGTCGCCCAGCGCGAGATGCAGGCCCAGCGTGCCGATCAGCAGCCGCAGCACGAGGAAGACCGCGGCCCGATGAGCCTGCTCCGCCGCCTGGCGAGCGTCGGTCTCGGCCGTCGCGAGGAAGAGGCGCCGCAGGCCCAGCGTCCGCAGCCGGCTCCGCAGCAGCGCGCGCCGCAGCAGGGCCAGCAGCCCCAGCAGCGTCCGCCGCAGCAGGCCGCGCCGCGCGCCCCGCAGCAGCCGATGCAGCCGCGTTCCCCGCAGCAGTCGCAGGACGCGATGTACCGCCCGCGCCAGGCCGAGCTGGACCAGCATGGCCGCGTGATGCCGCGCAACGAGGATGACCAGCTGGAGATCCCGGCCTTCCTCCGTCGCCAGGCGAACTGAGGCGGCATAGAAAGAAAACGAGGCCCGGCCCTGGAAACAGCGCCGGGCCTCTCTTGTTGAGGGCGCGGCCTGCCGCGTTACAGAAGGTTAGAAAGAGTGATTTGTTGACCAGCTGGTCGAGGCTCTATCTATCCATCACAACATGCTGACGAATCTGATGATTCCCTGTTGGTCTGCGTCCTGATCCCAGGGGTATCGGTCGATCGCAACAGCAGAGGGACGGACCACAGAGCAGTCGGATTTTTTGACAAGCTCTCTTGGGGCGATTTGATGGCTAAACGACAGGGCACGCACCAGACCACCTTGCGCGATCGCGTTGTGGTTTCGGGTATCGGCGTGCATAGCGGCAAGCCCGTGGCGATGGCACTGAACCCGGCCGAGGCCGGAACGGGCATCGTATTCCACCGCATCGATTCCGGCGACATGCAGCCGATCCATGCCCGGATCGACCGCCTGCACGCGACCGATTCCTGCACCACCGTCGCGTTCGACGGCGTCTCCGTCGCCACGATCGAGCATCTGATGGCGACCTTCAACGGCCTCGGCATCGACAATGTCGTCGTCGAGATCGACGCCGCCGAAGTGCCGATGATGGACGGCAGCGCCGCCGCCTTCGTCGAGCTGATCGACCAGGTCGGCATCGTCGCGCTCGCCGCGCCGCGCCGTTTCGTCAAGGTTCTGAAGCCGGTCCGCATCGAGCACAACGGCGCCTTCGCCGAGCTGCTGCCGCACAATGGCCGCCGCTTCGAGATCGACATCGATTTCTCGTCGCCGCTGATCGGCCGCCAGGCCTTCATCGTCGACCTCGACGCCGACGTCTTCCGTCGCGATCTCGCCCGGGCCCGCACCTTCGGCTTCATGAAGGACGTCGAGTTCTACTGGTCGCGCGGCCTCGCGCTCGGCTCGTCGCTCGACAACACCGTCGTGCTCGGCGAGGACAAGGTGATCAACCCGGAAGGCCTGCGCTTCGCGGACGAGTTCGTGCGTCACAAGACGCTCGATGCCGTCGGCGACCTCGCGCTCGCCGGCGCGCCGATCCTCGGCACCTACCGCTCCTATCGCGGTGGCCACCGGATGAACGCCAAGATCGTCGAGACGCTGTTCGCTGATTCGGATGCCTGGACCTATGTCGAGGCTCCCGTGCCGGCGAAGCGCGACCTCGTGCACGACCAGATGCCGGTCCGCCTGCCGGCGGCGGCCTTCGGTCCGGACAAGTCCTAGTCCGGAAAGCGGCATATTCCGCACATTTCGGATATTTCCGGGGTCGCGTCTTTCTCTGCCACGAAATTGCGGCAATGCGTTGCGACGGCTTGTGGCGTCATCGTGCTGTTTCCGCTAGAGAGGCTGCACCGCTTTGCCCCATCGAAAGAGGCGATGCCGGCTGACGCCGGTTCGATGTGTGAATGAACGAATATAGCTCGATCCGCCCGTCGACCTTTGCCAATGTTGGCCGGTTCGGCGCCGTCACGCTGCGTGCCGTCGCGCTTTGCGCGCTCGTCGCGGTCGCCGGCTGCTCGCTGACCAAGGAAGACGACACGGTCGACGAGCCCGACGTTCCCGCCGGCCAGATGTACAATGAAGGCCTGGCGTTGATGCAGAACGGCAAGCTGAAGTCGGCGGCGCAGCAGTTCGAGAAGGTCGATCAGCAGCATCCGTACACGGAATGGGCCCGCAAGGCGCTCATCATGCAGGCCTTCACCAACTACCGTCTCGGCAATTTCGACGAGGCCGTGAACGCCTCGAAGCGTTACATCTCGCTTTATCCGTCGAGCCAGGACGCCGGCTACGCGCAGTACATCATCGGTCAGGCCTACTTCAAGCAGATCCCCGAGGTGACGCGCGACCAGGACGCCACCCGCAAGGCGATCGCCGCCATGCAGGAGGTCGTCGACAAGTATCCGACCTCCGAATATGTCGACGACGCGCAGAAGGCGATCGTCGTGGCGCGCGACCAGCTCGCCGGCAAGGAGATGCAGGTCGGCCGCTACTACCTCGAGCGCAAGGAATATCCGGCCGCGATCAACCGCTTCAAGCTGGTCGTCACCGAATACGCCAACACGCGCCACGTCGAGGAAGCGCTGTACCGCCTGACCGCGGCCTATTACGCCATGGGCATCGTGCCCGAGGCGCAGACCGCCGCGGCCGTGCTCGGTCACAACTTCCCGGATTCGAAGTGGTACAAGGACGCCTATTCGCTTCTCCAGACGGGCGGCGTGTCGCCCTCGGAGAACAAGGGCTCCTGGATCAGCCGCGCATTCCGTTCCGTTACGGGCTAACAGGGGGCAGGGCGCGCCATGCTCGCCGCGCTCGCGATCCGCGACATCGTCCTGATCGACCGGCTCGAAATTGATTTCGCGCGCGGTCTCACGGTCCTGACCGGCGAGACCGGCGCGGGCAAGTCGATCCTGCTCGACGCGCTCTCGCTCGCCCTCGGCGGGCGAGGGGACGGCGCGCTCGTGCGCCAGGGCGCCAACCAGGGCCAGGTCACCGCCGTCTTCGACGTCTCCGGCGATCATCCGGTGCGTGGCCTCCTCGGCGACAACGCCATCGATCATGACGGCGACATCATCCTGCGCCGGGTTCAAACCGGCGACGGGCGCACGCGCGCCTTCGTCAACGACCAGCCGGTCAGCGTCGCGCTGCTGCGCGACGTCGGCGCGACGCTGGTCGAGATCCATGGCCAGCATGACGACCGCGCGCTGATCGATTCCGCCATCCATCGCCGCCTGCTCGACGCCTTCGGCGCGCTAGATGCCGAGGCGGGGGCCGTCGCCGAGACGTTCCGCGCCTGGCGGGCGGCCGAGAGCGAGGTCGCAGCCTTGCGGCGCCGGATCGCGTCCGCTCGCAGCGAGGGCGACTATCTCCGCGCCTCCGTCGAGGAGCTCTCCAAGCTCGCGCCGCAGCCCGGCGAGGAGACGGAACTGGCGCAGCGTCGCCACGCGATGATGCAGGCCGAAAAGGTCGCCGGCGACCTTTCCGACGCGCATGACACCATTGCCGGCCATACCTCGCCGATCCCGAATCTCGCCAGCCTCGCCCGGCGGCTGGAGCGCAAGCGCGACCAGGCCGGCGGCCTGCTCGACGGCGTCGTCGAGGCGATCGACAGCGCCATCAACGCGCTGGAGGAGGCCGAGTCGATCCTGACGCGCTCGATGCGTGACAGCGAGTTCGACCCCAAGGAACTGGAGCGCACCGAGGAGCGCCTGTTCGCGCTGCGCGGCGCCGCGCGCAAGCATGACGTCGCGGTCGAAAACCTCGCCGCGCTGCGCGACAAGATGGTGGCCGATCTCGCGGCGCTTGATTCCGGCGAGGAGCGGCTTGCCGCGCTGGAAGCCGCTTCCGAGGCGGCCCGCCGGCGCTATGACGCGCTCGCCGCCGCGCTGTCCGCCCGTCGTCGGATCGTCGCCGAGGAGCTCGAGGCGCGGGTCGCCGAGGAGTTGCCGGCACTGAAGCTGGAGCGCGCCGCCTTCATCGTCTCGATCGAGACCGATACCGAGGAGCGGGGCGAGCACGGCATCGACAATGTGAGTTTCTTCGTCCGCACCAACCCCGGCACGCGGCCGGGGCCGATGATGAAGGTCGCGTCCGGCGGCGAACTCTCGCGCTTCCTGCTGGCGATCAAGGTGGCGCTCGCCGACCGCGGTTCGGCGCCGACGCTCGTCTTCGACGAGATCGACACCGGCGTCGGCGGCGCCGTGGCCGAGGCGATCGGTCGTCGGCTGGCGCGCCTCGCCGAGCGGGTGCAGGTGCTCTCCGTTACCCATGCGCCGCAGGTGGCGGCTCGCGCCGGCAGCCATCTGCGCATCGCCAAGGACGGCGTCGCGGGCGAGGATCGGGTCGCGACCGGCGTGACCCCGCTCGACGGCGAGGAGCGGCGCGAGGAGATCGCCCGCATGCTCGCCGGCAGCGTCATCACCGACGAGGCGCGCGCCGCCGCCCAGCAGCTCATCCACGGAACGGCCTGAGCGGGCTTGCATTGCCGGCTGTGGCGGGGCATTTTCCTGCCGTGGTTTGCGGGCTCGCCACAGGCCTGCACGTAGGCGTTAACGTCAAACAACGCGCCGATCGAGCTTGCCCGAGCAGGTTCGGCCTGCGCGGCGTTGCCTTGATGACGTTGCATCGGTCGGACTGCTCTCCTCAGGAGTTGATATGTCCGACACTCAATCCCCCGCCGTTCCGTTCGAAACCTACCGCGTCCGCTACCCGCTCAGGATCCGTCGCCTGACGGTGGTGCGGACCGAGCCGTTATCGCCCTCGATGATCCGCGTCACGCTCACCGGGCCCGATCTCGTCGATTTCGAGAGCCGCGGCCATGATGATCACGTCAAGCTGTTCTTCGCCCGGCCCGGCGAGACCGTTCCCTCGCTGCCGACCTTCGGGCCGAACGGTCCCGACTTTCCGGAAGGCGCGGAGAAACCGATCGCGCGCGATTACACGCCCCGCCGCTACGATGCCGCGTCCGGCGAGCTCGACCTCGATTTCGCCGTGCACGAGGCGGGCCCCGCCACTGCCTGGGCGATCAACGCCACCGTCGGCAGCACGCTGCATATCGCCGGACCGCGCGGATCGATGATCGTGCCGGATGATTTCGACTGGTACCTGCTGGTCGGCGACGACACGGCGCTGCCGGCGATCGCCCGCCGGCTGGAGGAACTGCGCCCCGATGCGCGCGTGGCCGTGATCGTGGAAGTTGGGGCCCCGACCGACGAGATCGCGCTGCCCGAACGGGCCGGATGCACCGTCACCTGGCTTCATCGCGGCGCGGCAGCGCCGGGTGAGGGGACGCTGCTCGACGCGGCGGTCGCGGCCTTCGCGCCCGAGGCTGGCGAAGGCTTCGCCTGGGTCGCCTGCGAATCCGACACGGCGAAGCGGCTCCGCCGTATCCTGGTCGACGACAAGGGGCTGTCGAAGAAGCGCGTGAAGGCGTCCGGCTACTGGAAGCGCGGCCTCGCCAGCCATCACGACACGCATGACGACTGAGATAGACGGATGCCGATGATGCGGGCGCCGTGGCGCCCGCATCGTCTTCATGGGCTCAATGCAGCGGCCGGATGTTCTGGTTGACCCGGAACAGATTGTCCGGATCGTACTTGGCCTTGATCGTGACGAGGCGGGCGTAGTTGTCGCCATAGGTGGCGCGGATGCGGCCTTCGCCCTCGTCGTCCATCATGAAGTTGACATAGCCACCGCCCTGGCCGCCATCATTGTGCGGATGCACGGCCTCCCAATAGGCCTTGGTCCAGCGGCTGATCGGACCGGCCTGCTGCGGGTTCGGGTCGATGCCGGCGATCACCATCGACCAGGTCGCGCCGCGCGCATTCCAGGCCGTATCGCCATGGCCGACGCGATGCACGGCGCCGTCGATCGGATAGAGGTGCATCAGCGACAGGGCGCTCGGGGTCCGCTCGGCCTGCGCCAGATGGGCGTCGATCGCCGCGTCGCTGAGCGTGTTGACGAAATCGCCGCGCCAGTACCACTGCATGCCGGACGGCAGCAGCGGATCGAACAGGCTCTGCAGCGCCGGGAAGGGCATCATGCCCATCCAGTTGACGAGCGGCGGCGGCAGGCCTTCGAGGAAGGGCTGCATCGCCTTCTGCCCGTCCGCCTCCGGCCCGTTGTAGCAGGAGATCAGCGCGCAGATGCGCTTGCCCCAGTGTTCGCGCGGGAACGGATCGGCGGAAGGAATGGTCTTCAGGCCAAGGAAGGCGCCGAGCTGTTCCGGCGCCTTCGGCAGCATGTCGCGATAGCGCCTCATGACGGCGCGGGCGTCCTTCTGGTCCCAGAAGATGGGGCCGGCGAAGACCATGTCGACGGGATGGGCGCGGAACAGGAAGCTGGTCACGACGCCGAAATTGCCGCCGCCGCCGCGTAGGCCCCAGAACAGGTCGGAGTTCTCGGTCGCGCTCGCGGTGACGAAGCGGCCATCGGCCAGAACGACGTCGGCCTCGAGCAGATTGTCGATGGTGAGGCCGAACTGCCGGGTCAGGTAGCCGGTGCCGCCGCCGAGCGTCAGTCCGGCGATGCCTGTCGTCGAGACGATGCCGGCCGGGACGGCGAGGCCGAAGGGATGCGTCGCGTGATCGACGTCGCCCTGGGTGCAGCCCGGTCCGACGCGGACGGTGCGACTGGCGGGATCGACCCGGACGCCCTTCATGGACGAGAGATCGATGACCAGGCCGTCGTTGCAACTGGCGAGGCCGGGGCCATTGTGCCCGCCGCCGCGAATGGCGATCAGGAGCTTGTGCTCGCGCCCGAAATTCACCGCCTCGATGACGTCGGCGACGTCGCTGCAGCGGGCGATCAGCAGCGGCTTCTTGTCGATCATGCCGTTGTAGAGCTTGCGGGCCTCGTCATAATCGAGGCTGTCGCGATCGATGACCGGCCCTCTCAGGCGGTTGGAGAGCTCGATGGATTCCTGTGCATGCATGGCTGCTTCCTCCGGCTCGCGTCTTCGCCGATCTCGTCGGAAGTGCCCGGCGCATGCTACGCCAAAGCGGACCCGGCAGCCACACTCTTGCGTCGCTCCGTCGTCGCGGAAGTCCCCGCCAGTCTGTGATCGACATGCCGCAGTCGGCAGGAAATCGAAGGCGGGGCGGGTTTCAGCGTTGATCGTAAGGCTGCCTTCATAGTACGCAGGGGCGTCGAGTAAGCTTGCCCAAGCGTATCGCCTGTGACACCCGTCACGGCCGCGCCACAAATATTCGTTTAGTATAAGACTTCGCGTCGATCCTATCGGGCCCGCCACCGGCTCCCGGTCGTTCGCACGTCGCGCGGGCCATATTGCCCGCCGATGCCGTTTTTGGAAATCTGCCATGTCCGTCCTGTCCGCCGGCGCTCCCGCGCGCCCGGCCCGCGAACCGTCCTTTCCCGAATTCGTCCTGATCATCGCGGTCATGATGGCGCTCGGCTCGATGTCGATCGACAACCTGCTGCCCGCCTTCGGCCATATCCAGAACGACTTCGGCCTGACCTCGGCCAACGAGGTGCAGCTGATCCTGACCGTCTACATGGCGGGCTTCGCGCTGATGCAGCTGTTCTACGGCCCGGTCTCCGACATCGTCGGCCGCAAGCCGACGCTGACGATCGGACTGGTGATCTTCTCGGTCGGTAGCCTGATCGCGCTGTTCGCGCCGAATTTCGAGCTGCTGCTCGTCGCCCGCCTGATCCAGGGCATGGGCGCGGCGGCGACGCGCATCCTCTCGGTGGCGATCGTGCGCGACCGCTACGAGGGGCGCGAGATGGCGCGCGTGATGTCGTTCACCATGATGATTTTCATCATCGTGCCGGTCTTCGCGCCGGCGATCGGCAGCCTGTTCCTGCTGTTCGGCTCCTGGCACGCCATCTTCGTCTCGATGCTGGTCATGGCCGTGGTCATCGCGATCTGGTTCGGCAAGCGCATGCCGGAGACGCTGCATCCCGAATATCGCATGCCGTTCTCGTTCGAGCGCATTGCCGCCGGCGCCAAGCGCTGTGTCCGCGAGCGGATGACGCTCGGCTATTCGACGGCGATCGGCCTGATGTTCGGCGGCCTGATGGCCTATATCGGCTCGTCGCAGCAGATCTTCGAGACCGAGGTCTATGGTCTCGGCCATCTGTTTCCGCTCGTCTTCGGCCTGGTAGCGGCCGTGATGGGCGTGGCCTCGTTCGTCAATGTCCGCCTCGTGCGGCGTCTCGGCATGCGGCGCATCTCGCATGCGGGCGTCTGCGGCCATGTGCTGATGTCGCTGGTGATGGTGGTGACGGCCTATGCCTTCGACGGCAAGCCGCCGCTCGTCCTGTTCGCGCTCAACCTCGCCGTCTGCCAGTTCCTGTTCAGCCTGACGATGCCGAACTTCAACACCATGGCGATGGAGCCGCTCGGCGACATCGCCGGCACGGCGTCGTCGATGATCGGCTTCTACACGACGATCCTGGGCACGCTGGTCGGCATGGCGATCGGCCAGGCCTTCGACGGCAGCGTGCTTCCGCTCGCCATCGGCTTCCTGGCGACCGGGATCCTCAGCCTCGGCGTCGTGTTCTGGACGGAGCGCGGCCGCCTGTTCGCGCCGCACCATCCCGATCCCGCCGCCGTGATCGACGTCGGCCACTGAGCGTTTCCCGAGCGGCCTCGTCCGCCCGGGTTCCGATGACCGGGTGCTTCGCCTGTTGGCGGATGCCTTGCGCCCTTGCGAGCGATCCGGCGGCGCGGCATAGCTTTTCCCCTGAATGGGAGTGTTGCCATGCCGTTGGACCATGCGCGCGAGAAGCCGGTCGAGATCCTCACCGCAGAGGAGGCGGCCGACGAGCACGCCCGGCTCGGCGCCGCGGTCGCCGAGCACGACATCCGCTACTACCAGCAGGACGCGCCGACGATCTCGGACGCGGATTATGACGCGCTCCGCCGCCGCCTCGTCGCGATCGAGGCGCGCTTTCCCGACCTGATCTCGACCGCCAGCGCCTCGGTCGGCGCGGCGCCCTTGGCCAAGTTCGCCAAGGTGCCCCATGCCGTGCCGATGCTCTCGCTCGACAATGCCTTTGCCGACGAGGACGTCGTCGATTTCGTCGATCGCGCCCGCCGCTTCCTGAAGATCGATGGTGGCGAGGCGATCCCGTTCACGGCCGAGCCGAAGATCGACGGTTTGTCGCTGTCGCTGCGCTACGAGGGCGGCCGCCTGGTCACGGCGGCGACGCGCGGCGACGGTTTCGAGGGCGAGAACGTCACCGTCAACGCCCTGACGATCCGCGATGTCCCGAAAGCACTGCCGAAGGGCGTGCCCGAGATCGTCGAGATCCGCGGCGAGTGTTACATGGCGCATGCCGATTTCGAGGCGTTGAACGCGCGCATGGCGGCGGCCGGCGGCGGCAAGAGCTTCGCCAATCCGCGCAACGCCGCTGCCGGCTCGCTGCGCCAACTCGACCCGAAGATCACCGCCTCGCGGCCGCTGCGCTTCTTCGCCTATGCCTGGGGCGAGATGAGCGCCATGCCAGCCGAGACCCAGATGGGCATGGTCGAGGCCTTCGCCGATTGGGGCCTGCCGACCAATCCGCGTATGACCCTCTGCACCACGGTCGAGGAGGCGCTCGCCTTCTACCACGCGCTCGAGACCGATCGCGCCGGGCTCGGCTACGACATCGACGGCGTCGTCTACAAGGTCAACTCGCTCGCCCTGCAGAACCGGCTCGGATTCGTCTCGCGCAGCCCGCGCTGGGCGATCGCGCACAAATTCGCGGCCGAGCAGGCGGTGACGGTGCTGAACGGCATCGACATCCAGGTTGGCCGCACCGGCGCGCTGACGCCGGTCGCCAAGCTGCAACCGGTGACGGTCGGCGGCGTCGTCGTCTCGAATGCGACCCTGCACAACGAGGATTATATCCGGGGCATCGGCGGCGACGGCCTGCCGATCCGCGACGGCGTCGACATCCGCGTCGGCGACACGGTCGTCGTGCAGCGCGCCGGCGACGTCATCCCGCAGATCGTCTCGGTCATGCTCGATCGCCGTCCGGCGGATGCGGAGCCCTACCGCTTCCCGACGCTTTGCCCGGTCTGCGGCAGCCATGCCGTGCGCGAAGAGGGCGAGGCGGTGCGACGCTGCACCGGCGGGCTGATCTGCTCGGCGCAGGCCGTCGAGCGCATCCGCCATTTCGTCTCGCGCAACGCCTTCGACATCGAGGGGCTGGGCGAGAAGCAGGTGCAGGCCTTCTACGAGTGGGGGCTGATCAAGGAGCCGGCCGACATCTTCACGCTGGAGGCGCGCGACGCGAACCAGCTGCAGCGGCTTAGGAACCGCGACGGCTTTGGCGAGACCTCGGCGCGCAACCTCTTCGCCGCGATCAACGACCGCCGCAGCATCGCGCTCAACCGCTTCATCTTCGCGCTCGGCATCCGCCATGTCGGCGAGACCAACGCCAAGCGCCTCGCCCGCCATTTCGGCACGGTCGAGGCGTTTCGCGACACGGCGCAGGCGGCGCGGCCGCCGGGGCCGGAACTGCTGAAGGGCAATGATGCCTGGGTCGAGCTGATCGACATCGAGGGCATCGGCGGCGTTGTCGCCGAGGCGCTGGTCGATTTCTTCGACGAGCCGCACAATCGCGACGCCTTCGCAAGGCTCTTGGAGCAGGTGACGCCGCAGCCGCTCGAGGCGGCCAGCACCGACAGCCCCGTCGCCGGCAAGACGGTCGTCTTCACCGGCACGCTGGTCCGGATGACGCGCGACGAGGCGAAGGCGATGGCCGAACGGCTCGGCGCCAAGGTCGCGGGGTCGGTGTCGAAGAAGACGGATCTCGTCGTCGCCGGCCCCGGCGCCGGCTCGAAACTGAAAGCCGCCGCCGAGCACAATATCGAGGTGATCGACGAGGACGGCTGGTTCACGCTGGTCGGCGCGGACTGAGGCGACAAGCGGCGTCCCGTCTCGGGGCGCTCCTACGCCTTCACAACGAGGCGGCGGATCGCCTGAAGCCAGCTCGATCGCGGCGTGCTCCGCAATCGAGCTGTACCGGCCAGAGCGCTATCTCTCGTAGAACTTGTTCAACCGGGGGCTGATCACGACTTCGTTGAGGCAGACCGAGGCCGGCTGGGTCGCGATGAAGAGCGCGAGTTCGGCAAGGTCCGCCGGCTGGAGCATCGCGCCGCGTTCCTCGGCCGTCGGCGGCGCCGGCCGCTTGTCGAGGATCGGCGTCGCGACTTCCGCCGGCAGGATCGCCGTCGAGCGGATGCCGTTGCGATACTCCTCCATGTTGATGCTCTGGCTCATCGCCACCACGGCATGCTTGGCGGCGGTATAGGCGGGGCCGCTGACCGGATGGATGAACTTGCCGGCCCAGGACGCGATGTGGATCAGCTGGCCCTGCTGCGCCCTGCGCATCGGATGCATGGCGGCGGCGGCGCAGTAGAAGGCAGCCGATAGATTGCTGTTGATGAGGCCGTCGATGCTGGTCGTGGTCAGGTCCTTCCAGGCGCGTTCGACGATGTTGCCGCCGGCGTTGTTGACCAGGATGTCGAGCCGCCCGAACTCTGCCTCGATCCTGGCGACGATCGCGCCCGCCATTTCGGGCTGCGTCAGGTCGCCGGCGATCGTGACGCACTGGCCGCCATTTCCTGCAATCGCCTCCGCCGTCCGGCCGAGGGCCTCCTGGCGCCGTCCCGTCAGGACGACGACGCAGCCGGCGCCGGCGAGCGCAGTCGCGACCGCCTGCCCGATTCCGCTGCCCGCACCGGTGATCCAGGCGACTTTTCCAACCAGACTGGTCATGCGATTCCGTCCTTGCGAGTGAGTTCCCGCTGATACGGACGAACCGGCTGGAGGACAAGTGACGCATCCGTCCGGCCGCGCGCGGGCGGAGGGCGGCTGGCCCGGCGGACCCTTGCTGCGGGAACGGGCGCGTTGGGTGGCCGATTGGGCTTGCGCAACTCTTGATGGCAAGATGTGGTTAGATGCAGCTTATGATCGGTCATCGAGGTGTTTATGAGGATTTCCGAGCGGGCCCAGCAGCTTGCGCCTCTTGTGACGGCACAGTTTGGGTGTAGAAGGTTGCCGCAGGGGGAGAAAATGACGGGGGCGCGATGACGCTCCCGAGGCTGGCTCCTGTTCTCGTTCAAGGAACCGGCGTGCGTGTTTTCTGTCTGATTGCGGTTCGCAACGAAGAAGGGTATCTGCCCGGCTTCCTTCACCACATTCGCGACCATGTGGACGGGATCGTCGCGCTGGATGACTGTTCCACGGATCGCACCGCCGAGATCCTGCATCGTGATACCCGCGTCGCCTCCGTCCTGCGCGAGGACCGCGAAGGGGCGCCTCACGCCAACGAGACCAGCAACCGCTACCGGCTGCTGGTCGAGGCGGCCAGGCTGGGCGCGCAATGGGTTCTCTGTGCGGACGCCGACGAACGGTTCGAGGAGTCCTTTCTGCGGCGATTGCGGGAAGAGGCGGCCCATGGCGAGCGGACCGGGCGTCATCTGCGGCTGGTCCGGATCGTCAATCTCTGGAATGCGCCCGATCGTTTCCGTGCCGATGGCCGGTGCGGCCCGCGCTGGACCGTGCGCATGTTCAGGGTTCCGCCTGACTCCAGCCAGCGGGGATCCGCCATGCACCGGCCGTGGTTCCCGCCGGAGCTCGACGCGGCGCCGCAGGCGCGGATGAACGCCTATCTCTATCACCTGAGCATGATGGATCGCGGCGATCGGGAGCGTCGGTTCGAGAAATTTCGGGCGATCGATCCGCACAACCAGCATCAGGCCATCGGCTACGGGCACCTTGTCGATGAACGCGATCTCAAGCTGAAGCCCGTCCTGCCGTGGCGCGGCTATCGTGATCTGTCGGACGGAACACCAAGGGCGCGGGTCGCCGCCATAAAAGGGCTTGGCGTCGTGGCATCGGCGCTGCCGGACAGGGCGCTCTTCGACGAGGAACTGTACCTGGCCCTCAATCCCGATGTCCGGCTCGCCGTCGCGAAGGGTGGCTTCAAGAGCGGCTGGCATCATTTCGAGCGCCATGGCGCGGGCGAGGGGCGCAATTGGACCGGGCGGAGTTTCACCGGCCTGGATTTCGTAACGATCTTCAAGACCTGGCGCGAGGCGAAATCATGAGCCTCCGCAGTTCGCCTTCCGAATCCATCCCGTCCCACGGAAGGCTCGCTCATCCGTGACGACTAGGAATCTCGTGGTTCTCCATCTGGAGAGCATTGCCTGGCGAACGCTCCAGTCCTTTCCGGAAGCGTTCCCCAATCTCAACCGGCTGATGCCGGAATCGCGTGTCTACCGGTCCTACTTCTCGTCAGCGACCTCGACCCAGATGGTGCTCGCCTACCTGTTTCACGGCAATGACCGCGAGATGGACGCGGCGCCGGGCCTTGCCAGGCCCGCCGCCAACAATCCGAGTCTCTTCGCGACGCTCGGTGAAGCCGGATACCGGACCGAATTCCTCGGCGTGACGGCGCGGCCGGCGAAGCGGATGCTTCCGCTTCTCGCCGAAACGCTCCCTCCCGTCTGGTCGACAAACGATTTCGGCGCCCTGCTGCGGCGGTTCGACGAGGCGACGAACGCGGATCGCTTCGCCCTCTATGTCTGGAACCTGGTGACGCATGTCGAGCATGCCATGGCACTGGCCTCCCATGCCGAGGGCCTCGACGACCTGATCGGCGGCGCGTGCGCGGTTGCCGACCATGCGCTCGGCGCGATGATCGATGTCCTGGAGCGCAAGAACCTGATGGACGAGACTGTGGTCGTCATATTCGGCGACCATGGCGACGACTACTGGACGCATGGCTTCAAGAAGGGGCTGCTGCACGGCGTCGAGCCGCACACCCAGATCGTGCACTGCCCTTTGCTGATCCGTGCTTCGTCGCTGCCGGCCGGGACGGACCATGGTCTGGCGAGCACTATCGATCTCGCGGCAACCTGCTTCGATCTTCTCGGTGTCGCGCCGGCGCTTCCCTTCTCTGGATCCGGCCGGAGCCTCGTGTCGGCGCCGCGGCGCAGCTTTGCCTTCTCCCAGAATTTCACCGCAAGCCAGCCCGACGCGACGGACATGGACATCCGCAAGGCCTTCGCGGTGCATGACGCCTCGCACAGCTTGATGGTGAGCTCGCGCGGGCTGGAGCTCTACAATCATCGGCTCGACCCCGGCAACCACTGCAACCTGCTGCACTTCTTCGATCTGGATCGCGATGGGGCACTCAGCTTTCAGGGCGATCGCGACGCCCGTCCCCATTTCGCCACGGCCGTCGGCGGGGTGCTCGGCCGCGACGACACCGTCCGCAGGGATTTCCAGCGCCTGCGCGGGGCGCTTCGCGACTGGCTGACCGGCAAGCAGGACTATGTCGCCGCCCGTGCGCCCTCCGTCCTGAACACGCTCGATCCCGCCTGCCTCGATCGGATCAACCGGCACGGCCGGGAGGCGTTCTTTGGCGGAGCCCGTGATCGCGCCGGAAGGCGAAGCGCTGCGATCCGGCGGTCCTTGGGCCGGGCTCTGCATTTCCTGCTTCGACGGAGTGACGATGTCCGCCCTTGAGGATCGACCGCCCGCCGCCCAGGCCCTCATCCAGGCCGCCGGAAGCGGATCGCGGCTCGGGCTTGGGCCCAAGGCTTTCGTGCGGCTCGATGGCGAAACCTTGCTGGAGCGCTCGGTCGGGCTGTTCCGCTCTCTTGTCGAGAGCATTGTCATCGCGGTTCCCGCCGCGGATCTGGATCGGGCGCGTTCCTTGGTCGGCGGTCCCGGCATCATCCTGATCGCTGGCGGATCGACCCGCAGCGAGACGACCCGCAGGCTGATCGACGAGGCGACTGCGACTTGGCTGATCCTGCACGACGTGGTGCACCCCTTCGCAACGGCAGCCTCGGTCTCGCAATTGCTTGAGGCCGCCCGGGAACGCGGAGCCTCGGCTCCCGGCATCGTCAATACGGAGTATCTGTATCGTCGCGATGGCGAGATCCTGCATCCGCCGGGCGGCGTTCTGGTCGGCCAGAAGCCGGTCGTCTTCTCGGCGGATGCGGTAAGGCGGGCCTACCAGACGCTCGATGCGGCAGCGGTGTCGGATGATCCCAGCCTGCTGGAAGTACTGGAGGTCGCGGGCATTCGCACGGCCTTTATCGAGGGCAGCGCTCGCAACATCAAGATCACCGACCCGGCCGATCTCGAACTGGCCGAGGCCATGGTCGCGCTCGAGAAGTGTCGTTCGGGAGCATGAGTTGCCTGGGGACGGCCGCCGGCTGTGGGGCTGCGCGGCAGTTCATCCACCGCCCGGTCTGAGTGGCTTCCTCCGGGCTGGATTCACATGACGGCGACGTTCCGCGCACCCCGGCAGCGGAGGCGGCGCGGAACGTCCCGTCTCGGCTCCCGCCATGCGCTGAGGCCCGCCCGTTCGGGCAGGCCTCGGTTGCTGCGGCTTGTGGGTCTTACGGCGCCGCGGGGGCCGTTGCCGGTGCCGCCGGATCTCTGGCCGGCGGGGGCATCGGGTCGGCCGCCGGCATGCTCGTGTCCGGCGCGGCCGCCTTGGCGGCATCCGATTCCTGCTGCGCGGCGGTCTTGAATTCCGGCGCCGCGTTGAGCTCTTCCTTGCTGGTGGCGAGTACCAGCTTCACGTCCTTGTCGGTCTTCACGCGCTCCAGCGTGGCGGGCGCGACTGCGACGTCCTTGCGGCCGATGCCGAGGAAGCCGCCGACACCGATTACCACGGCCTTCACCTGGCCGTCGTCGGTGGCGAGAATGTCGACGATCTTGCCGAGGTTCTCGTCGGTGCCGCTATAGACGGTCGAGCCGATCAGGTTCGAGGCGAGCCAGTCGGTGCTGCCGTCCTCCAGCACGATGAAGCGGTCGGCGGCGGCCGGAGCGACGGTGGTCGTCGCGGCCGGCGGGGTCGCAGGCTCTGCCGGGGTTGTGGCCGCCGGCGGCGTGGCCGGCTCGGCGGGCGTGGTTGCGTCCTGCGCCAGCACGGGTCCAGCAGTCAGGAGAGCGACCAGGGCGGTGGTTCCAAACAGCTTCTTCATGGTCGTTAACTCCGTGTCTTTTCTAGCCTATTGAGCTTGGGCTCGCCGGGACAACGGAGGCGGGTAGGTCACGTTCCATCACGAAACCTGTCGCGCTGACAGGTTCCGTGATGGCATTCGGAGTGACTGGCTATGCGTCCAGCGGTTGCGTCGCCTGGATCAGGAACTGCAGGTCGACGCCCTGCAGGCCGGGCGCGAGCGCCTCGCGGACGCGGGCGTGATAGGCGTCCATCCAGGCGCGTTCGGCCGGGGTGAGCAGGGCGGTATCGATCAGATTGCGATCGATCGGCGCCAGCGTGATCGTCTCGAAACCGAGCATCTCGCGGTCGCCGCCCTCGATTGGCGCCGGTGGCGTGACGACGATCAGGTTCTCGATGCGGATGCCATAGGCGCCGGTCTTGTAGTAGCCGGGCTCGTTCGAAAGGATCATGCCGGGCTCCGGCGGCAGATGGCCGGCCTTGGAGATCCGCACCGGCCCTTCATGCACCGACAGGAACACGCCGACGCCATGGCCGGCGCCGTGGTCGAAGTCGAGGCCGGCCTGCCAGAGCGCATGGCGGGCGAGCGTGTCGAGCTGCGCGCCGGTCGTACCCCTAGGGAAGCGCGCGGTCGCGAGCGCGATATGACCCTTCAGCACCCGGGTGAAGCGGTCGCGCATCTCGGCCGAGGGCTTGCCGATGGCGATGGTGCGGGTGATGTCGGTGGTGCCGTCGCGATATTGCGCGCCGGAATCGACGAGATATAGCGTGCCGGGCTCGAGCTTGCGGTCGGTCGCTTCGGTGACGCGGTAGTGCACGATTGCGCCGTCCGATCCGGCGCCGGAGATGGTGTCGAAGGAGATCTCCAGCAGGGGCGAGCCGTCGGCCTCGCCGGCCTCGGCGCGGCAGGTCTCCAGCTTCTTCGCGACGCTGATCTCGGTTTCCGTGCCCTTGGCGCCGTTGGCGTCGAGCCAGGCGAGGAAGCGCGTCATGGCGACGCCGTCGCGGCGATGCGCGCGGCGCGTGCCGTCGAGCTCGACGGCGTTCTTGCGGGCCTTCGGCAGCACGACGGGGTCGGCGCCCTCGACGAGGACGCCGTTCGCGGCGACGAGCGTCTGCGCGAACAGGGCAGGGGTCGTCTGCGGATCGACGAGGACCTTCGCGCCGCTTTTGCCGAGCGCCGTCAGGTCGGCGAGGAAGGCGCGTTCTTCCTTGATGTCGGCGCGCTTGGCGAGATCGTCGCGGATGCTGTTGGAGAGCTTGCGGCCGTCGACATAGAGCGTCGGCCGGCCGTCGCGGCGGAGCAGCGCATAGGAAAGGACGACGGGATTGTGCGGCACGTCGGCGCCGCGGATGTTGAAGGTCCAGGCGATCGAATCCGACTGCGCCAGGATCGCCGCGTCGACGTCCTTGTCGGCGAGGATCGCCTGCAGGCGGGCGATCTTGGCGTCGGCGCTTTCGCCGGCGAGCTCGTCCGGCTGCTGCATGACCTGGAACAGCGGGGCGGCGGGACGGTCGTGCCAGATGGCGTCGATCGGGTTCTCGTCGAGCGCGACGAAGGCGGCGCCGGCGGCGTTGCAGACGGTCTCCAGGCGGCGCACTTCCGCGAGCGTCATCAGGCGCGGGTCATAGCCGATGCGGTCGCCGGCCTTGAGCCGGCCCTTCAGCCACGTATGCGGCGGTGCAGCAATGAGGTCCTCGGGAGTGAAGTCGGCGACGTCGACCTGGTCGCGCACCTGCAGCGTGTAGCGCCCGTCGACGAAGACGGCGGCCTCCTTCGCCAGCACCACGGCGGCGCCGGCCGATCCGGTGAAGCCCGTCAGCCAGGCGAGTCGCTCGGCGGAGGCGGGGATGTATTCGCCCTGATACTCGTCCGCATGTGGCACGACGAAGCCAGCTAGGCCGGCGCGCGCGAGGTGGGCGCGCAGCGCGACGAGGCGATCGGTGATCGGGTGGGCGCGGCTGGGCGCGTCGAAATTCTGGAACATTCGCTGGTGCCTTCTTCGCTGGTCGCGACGGTTTGCGCGACCCTAGCGGCGCGATCCGGCCTCGGCAATTCGCCTGGCGATCCCGTTTGCGTTGCGGTGCACAATCCACCGGAGCTTGTGCGTTGCAAAAACCGCATGTCTGTCATTCCGTTGCAGCTGTTCTTTCGCGCGCGGAAGGTCGCTATGTATGCCTCGTCATCTCCGGCGCACTGCGCCTTACGTAAAAGGAAACTGGATCATGTTGGCTGCAGCTTATGGCGAAATCGGCGTTGCCCCGGCGGGAAGCCGCGGGCGGGGCGTCGTGCCGCGCGCTGTGGCCCGCCTGAGCCATGTCGGCGAGCGCCGCACCAAGCGCTTCGTCAACGGCTACCAGCTCTCGCTCGACGACGCTGCGCTGGCCACCTTCGGCTACGACCGCGAGACGCATGAGCGCAGCCTGATGGGCGGCCTGATCTGATCACGCGACCCGGCCGGTCCTGGACCGGCTGACGCGGCGACATAGTTGGAATCCCGGAATCCGCGACAGCCCGTCGCGGATTTCGTGCGTTTTGCGGGGTGCGCGGCGCGATCCACCGGCCTATTGTCCGGCCCAGCACGCCCCCAGCAGAGAGTTCTCCAGCATGTTGCAGGACCGCATTCGTCTCGCATCGCTCCACGACAAGGTCATGTCGCCAGCCGAGGCGGCGTCGCTGATCCGCGACGGCATGGTGGTCGGCATGAGCGGTTTCACCCGCGCCGGCGACGCCAAGGCGGTGCCGCTGGCGCTCGCCGAGCGCGCCGCGACCGAGCCCTTCGGCATCACGCTGATCACCGGCGCCTCGCTCGGCAACGGCATCGACGAGGTGCTGACCCGCTCGCATGTCCTGAAGCGCCGCCTGCCGTTCCAGTCCGATCGCGTGCTGCGCTCCGCCCTGAACAAGGGCGAGGTGATGTTCATCGACCAGCATCTCTCCGAGACCGTCGAACTGCTGCGGTCGCGCCAGATGGGCCCGATCGACGTCGCCGTCGTCGAGGCGGTGGCGATCACCCGCGAGGGCGGCATCATCCCGACCACCTCGGTCGGCAATTCCGCCACCTTCGCCATCCTCGCCGAGAAGGTGATCATCGAGCTCAACCTCGACCAGTCGCCCGAGCTCGAGGGCCTGCACGACATCTACATCCCGACCCGGCGGCCGCATCGCGAGCCGATCCCCGTCATCACGCCGGACAGCCGCGTCGGCCTGCCGTTCATCCCGATCGATCCGGCCAAGATCGCGGCGATCGTCGTCACCAAGCGCGAGGACAGCTCGGCCGAGACGACGCCGCCCGACGACGAGACCAAGGCGATCGCCGGCCACCTGATCGAGTTCCTCGGCTCCGAGGTGCGCAAGGGGCGGCTCACCGACCGGCTCGGCCCGCTGCAGGCCGGCATCGGCTCGATCGCCAACGCCGTGCTGCACGGGCTGATCGACAGCCCGTTCCATGACCTGACCATGTACAGCGAGGTGCTGCAGGACAGCACGTTCGAGCTGTTCGATTCCGGCAAGCTCGCCTTCGCCTCCGGCTCCTCGATCACGCTCTCGGCCGCCTGCCAGGCGCGTGTCATGCCGAATATCGGCCAGTACAAGAGCCGCCTCGTGCTGCGCCCGCAGGAGATCTCGAACCATCCCGAGGTGATCCGCCGGCTCGGCGTCATCGCCATCAACACGGCGCTCGAATGCGACATCTACGGCAACGTCAACTCGACGCATGTCGGCGGCACGCACATGATGAACGGCATCGGCGGTTCCGGCGATTTCGCCCGCAACGCCTATATGGGCATCTTCGTCACCAAGTCGCTTGCCAAGGATGGCTCGATCTCGCGCATCGTGCCGATGGTGCCGCATGTCGACCACAACGAGCATGACGTCGACGTGGTGGTGACGGAAAACGGCCTCGCCGACCTGCGCGGCCTCGCCCCGCGCGAGCGCGCCGAGGTGATCATCGCCAATTGCATCCATCCGAGCTATCGCGAGCTCGCGGCCGACTATTACCGTCGCGCCGTCAAGCAGCGCGGCGGCCAGACCCCGCATCTTCTCGCCGAGGCCTATTCCTGGCACCTGCGCCAGGAGGAGACGGGCTCGATGCTGCCGGCGGTGGGGTAGGCGGCTCGCGGCTACCTCAAGCTCCAGTCTTCCTCGCCGTTCGACCGGCTCCGCCATCATCCTGAGGTGCCTCGCGTGAGCGAGGCCTCGAAGGACGATCCAGCAAAGCACGCCAGTCTGTAGACCTGGGCTGGAAGCCCGGGCCGTTCCCTGGACCCTCCTTCGAGGCCCGGCTTTGCCGGGCACCTCAGGATGATGATCGCGCTTTGCGAATGCGGTCCGGATCGGGCCTTCTTCGGCGCGGGGAGCGCCCGAGCCGGCGGTGATATAGCTCTGCCTTCATCCCGGACGCAGCGAAGCGGAGATCCGGGATCCATTCAGCCGGGCTGCCGGCGTTTTCGCGTCCGGGGACCCGGATGCATGGATCCTCGCTTTTCGCGAGGATGACGGCGAGCGTGGGCTAACGTAGAGCCCGGAGCTTGCCCTCTACCGCTCCAGCGTCAGCGTCAGCCAGCCTTCCTGTTCGCCGGTGCGCGTTAGCTTCAGGCCCTCGGCCTCGTAGGCGGCGGCGACGGACGGTCCCTGCGCCGTCAGCAGGCCCGACAGCAGCACCGTCCCCTTCGGCGCGAGGTGGGCGACGACTTCCGGCGCCAGCGCGATCAGCGGACCCGCGAGGATGTTGGCGACGATCAGGTCATAGGGCGCGCGGACGGCGAGGACGGGATTGCCGAAGCCTTCCGCCGTCGCCGCGTCGATCAGTTCGCCGACGCCATTGAGGGCGGCGTTCTCGGCGGTGACGCGGGTGGCGATCGGATCGATGTCGGTCGCGAGCACCGGCTTCTGCCAGGCCTTGGCGATGGCGATGGCGAGCACGCCCGTACCGGTGCCGAGATCGAGGATGCTCTTGTAGTCATGCGACTGGCCGAGCCGGTCGATCTCCTCCAGGCAGCCCGCCGTCGTGCCGTGATGGCCGGTGCCGAAGGCTTCGGCCGCCTCGATCTCGATGGCGATGTCGCCCGGCTGGATCTTGTCGCGGTCGTGGCTGCCATGCACGAGGAAACGGCCGGCGCGGACCGGCTTCAGGCCCTCCAGCGACTTCGCCACCCAGTCCTCGTCGGGAAGGTCCGAGACGACGAACCGGCCGGCCTCGGGGCCAAGCGCTGTGGCGAGCACGCGGGCGAGCGCCGCCTCGTCGGGCGCTTCCTCGAAATAGACGTCGACGGTCCAGCTCTGGTCAGCCTGCTCCGTCGTCGCGGCGGAGGGAAAGCCGAGCGCCTCGTCCTCGCCGATCGCCTCGATCAGGCGGGTCGCGTCGGATTCCTTGGCAAGGTTGAGGGAGGCGATGAGGGTCAATGGCGTGAACCTTGTCTGGCGGCGGATGATGTCTTCATATCCGCCTCTGAACCGAATTGGGAATGTGCTTCATGGCCGAAACCGAAATCCGCGTCGATCCCTTTCCCGACGCCGCGGCGCTCGATCGGCTCTGGCGGGCGGCATGGCAGGCCGAGGGACCGGCGGATCCGCAGGCGATCCTGTCGCGCAGCCTCGTCCATCTCGGCGCCTATGCCGATGACGTCCTGGTCGGCTTCGTCAACGTCGCCTGGGATGGCGGCGTGCACGCCTTCCTGCTCGATCCGACCGTGCACCCGGACCACCGCCGCACCGGCCTCGGCACGCGCCTGGTGCGCCGCGCGGCAGAGTTGGCGGCGGAACGCGGCGCCTCCTGGCTGCATGTCGATTTCGAGCCGCATCTCGCGGCCTTTTACCACGGCTGCGGCTTCCGGCCGACCGAGGCGGGGCTGATGCGCCTGCAGCCGGGCTAGAACGAGAGAAGTCTGGGGGAACCTAGCTTTCACCTCTCCCTGAGGGAGAGGTGAAAGAGGGTGCTGATGCCTCAAGGCTGGAAGTATCTTCGCCTAGTGTTTCGTCACGAAGCTGTCGACCACCTTCTTGGTGCCGGCCTTCTCGAAGGCGACGGTGAGCTTGTTGCCCTCGATCTCGACGATCGCGCCATAGCCGAACTTCTGATGGAAGACCCTCTCGCCGAGCTTGTACTTCGAGCCGGAACCGGTTGATTTCGCGACGAGTTCGCCCTCGATCTGGCGCGGCGCCGCGCGCGCGTGCGCCTGCGCCGAGGCCTTGTTCGCCTGGGCGCGCTGCCAGCCGGGGGTCGAATAGGTGTTGTTGAAGCTGTCGGCGCGGTCGAAGCGGCTGGCGCCGTAATTGCCGTAGCCGCCGACATTGTAGCCGCCATAGTTCGAGGTCTGCTCGATCACCTCGACATGCTTCTCCGGCAGTTCGTCGAGGAAGCGCGACGGCACGTTGGATTGCCAGAGGCCGTGGATGCGGCGGTTCGAGGCGAACCAGATCATGGCGCGCTGCTTGGCCCGCGTGATGCCGACATAGGCGAGGCGGCGTTCCTCCTCGAGGCCGGCGCGGCCGCTTTCGTCGAGCGAGCGCTGGTGCGGGAACAGGCCTTCCTCCCAGCCGGGCAGGAACACGGTCTCGAATTCGAGACCCTTGGCCGAGTGCAGCGTCATGATCGAGACGGCGTCCTGGTTCTCGGCGTTGTCCGTGTCCATGACGAGGGCGATGTGCTCGAGGAAGCCGCCGAGGGATTCGAATGCCTCCATCGAGCGGATCAGTTCCTTCAGGTTTTCGAGCCGGCCGGGCGCGTCGGCGGAGCGGTCCTGCTGCCACATGTCGGTGTAGCCGCTCTCCTCCAGGATCATCTCGGCCAGTTCGCCATGCTTCATCTGGTCGAGCTTCGAGCGCCAGAGCGCGAAGGAGGCGAGCAGGTCGCGCAGCGCGGCGCGCGTCTTGGAGGACTTGATCTCCTCGGTATCGATCAGCTCTTCGGTCGCCTGGAGGATCGGGATGTTGCGGGCCCGCGCATGGTCGTGCAGCAACCGCACCGTCGTTTCGCCGATGCTGCGCTTCGGCACGTTGACGATGCGCTCGAAGGCGAGGTCGTCGGCCGGCTGCGCGACGACGCGCAGATAGGCGAGCGCATCGCGGATTTCCTGCCGCTCGTAGAAGCGCGGACCGCCGATGACGCGGTAGTTGAGGCCGATGGTGACGAAGCGCTCCTCGAAGGAACGCATCTGGAACGAGGCGCGCACCAGGATCGCCATGTCGTTCAGCTTGTGGCCCTTGCGCTGCAGCGCCTCGATCTCCTCGCCGATGGCGCGGGCCTCTTCCTCCGAATCCCAGGCCGAGGCGACGCGGACGCGCGACGCGTCGGGATCGGTCGCGTCGGTGAACAGAGTCTTGCCGAGCCGGCCCTCATTGTGGGTGATCAGGTGCGAGGCGGCGCCGAGGATGTGCGAGGTCGAGCGGTAGTTGCGCTCGAGCTTGATGACGACGGCGCCCGGAAAATCCTTCTCGAAGCGGAGGATGTTGTCGACTTCGGCGCCACGCCAGCCATAGATCGACTGGTCGTCATCACCGACGCAGCAGATGTTCTTGCGGCCCTGCGCCAGCAGGCGCAGCCAGAGATACTGCGCGACGTTGGTGTCCTGGTACTCGTCGACCAGCATGTAGTGGAAGCGCTGGTGATAGTCCCGGAGCACGTCGGGATGCTCGCGGAACAGGCGCAGGTTTTCCAGAAGCAGATCACCGAAGTCGCAGGCGTTCAGCGTCTTCAGCCGTGCCTGGTAGGCCCGGTAGAGCTTGACGCCCCGGCCGTCGGCGAAGGAGCCGCCATCGCCCGGCGGCACGTCGTCCGGCGTCAGGCCGCGGTTCTTCCAGCTGTCGATCAGGTTGGCCAGCTGGCGCGCCGGCCAGCGCTTCTCGTCGATGTTCTCGGCCTGGATCACCTGCTTCATCAGGCGGATCTGGTCGTCGGTGTCGAGAATGGTGAAATCCGAGCGGAGCCCGACCAGCTCGGCGTGCCGGCGCAGGATCTTGACGCCGATCGAGTGGAAGGTGCCCAGCCAGTTCATGCCCTCGACCGAGGGGCCGATCAGCTCGCCGATGCGGTGGCGCATCTCGCGCGCCGCCTTGTTGGTGAAGGTGACGGCGAGGATCTGGCTCGGATAGGCCTTGCCGGTCGCGAGCAGGTGGGCGATGCGCGTCGTCAGGACGCGGGTCTTGCCGGTGCCGGCGCCGGCGAGCACCAGGACCGGCCCTTCCGTCGTCTCCACCGCCAGGCGCTGCTCGGGGTTGAGGCGGGCGACATAGTCGGGCGCCGCCGCCCGGCCGAGCGCGCGCGCAGCGATGCCGCCGGGGCGCGGGGCAGGGGCGGAGCTGTCGAAGGGAGCGGTCATGGCAGTCGATTCGGAAGGCTTGGACATGAGAACAAATATGGACCGTGGCGGTCCTCCATGCCAGCTTCCTGCGGAAATGGCCATGCCTGTCGAGGCCTGGACCGGCCTTTTCACCCTTGGCGCGAGTGACACGGCGCCTTACCTCATGCCGATAGAAAAGGAGAACCCCCATGCGTGTTGCCCAGTTCGAACGCTTTGGCGATCCGGCCGATGTCCTGGCTCCGGCCGAGCGGCCGAAGCCGGAACCGGGTCCCGGCGAGATCCGGGTGCGCATGGTGCTGTCGCCGATCCACAATCATGATATCTGGATCATTCGCGGCACCTATGGTCACAAGCCGGCCCTGCCCGCAGTGGGGGGCAGCGAGGCGCTTGGCGTCGTCGATGCGCTCGGCCCGGGCGTCGCGGCGCCGGCTGTCGGTCAGCGCGTCGTGTTGGCCGGCATCAGCGGCACGTGGGGAGACTATTTCCTGGCACCGGCGGCGCGCGCGGTGCCGTTGCCGGATGCGGTCGACGACGAGACGGGCTGCCAGCTCATCGCCATGCCGCTGAGTTCGCTGATGCTGCTCGAGGATCTCGCGATCGAGCCCGGGCAATGGATGATCCAGAACGCGGCGAATGGCGCCGTCGGCAAGATCGTCGCCATGCTGGCGAAGGCGCGGGGCGTCCATGTCGTCAGCCTGGTCCGTCGCGACGCCGGCCTTCAGGAGCTCGCGGCGCTCGGCATCGACAACGCCGTCTCGACCGAGACGCCGGGCTGGGAGGATCGTGTGCGGGCGCTGGTCGGCGACGCGCCGATCGTGCGGGCCGTCGATTCCGTCGGCGGCAAGGATGGCGGGCGGCTCGCCGGCCTTTTGGCCAAGGACGGCATGCTGATGTCGTTCGGCGCCATGTCGAACGAGCCTCTGGTCATCAATTCGGGGGATCTCATCTTCCGGGGCATCTCGGTCAAGGGCTTCTGGGGCGCGCGGCGCTCGGCCGAGACGGATCACGCCGAGCTTGGACGCCTGATCGGCGAACTCGTCAGTCTCGCCGCCTCGGGAGGGCTCCGGCTCGGCCTGGAGGCGCGGTTCGATCTTTCCGATCCTGCCGGCGCGGCGACGGCCAGCGGACGGCCGGGGCGGACGGGCAAGATCGCGTTTTCCGGGCCGGCCTGACGGGCGGCCCACCCGCGCTCCCGGCCCGCCGCGATCGTTTCGTTCTACCCGCGCGGATGCTTCGTCGCGGGCTGACAAATATCTCAGGAAGTCTTTGGCGCAGCAGCATGGTTTTGCTAGGTTGCGGCCAGCATGGCCGGCAGGCCTTGAGTTCGTGTGGAGGCATTTCAGGATGACAGTTTCGGCGCTGCGCAGCGGGGATGCGCGTGACGAAGGAGCCTTGGCGGCGGCGCTCGATCGGCTGCGGGCGCGCTTCGGCGATCGCTTCACCCAGGGCGCGGAGATTCGTCGCCAGCACGCCAACACCACGACCTGGCTTCCGAACCAGCCGGCCGACGCCGTCGTGTTCGCGCAGTCGACCGAGGAAGTCTCCGAGATCGTCAAGATCTGCGCCGAGCATCGCGTGGCGGTGATCCCGTTCGGCACCGGCACGTCGCTGGAAGGCCACGTCAACGCGCCGGCGGGCGGCATCTGCATCGACCTGTCGCAGATGAACAAGATCATCGCCGTGCATGCCGAGGATCTCGACGTCACCGTCGAGGCCGGCGTCACCCGCATCCAGCTCAACAACTACATCCGCGACCAGGGCCTGTTCTTCCCGATCGACCCTGGCGCCGACGCCAGCCTGGGCGGCATGGCGGCGACGCGCGCTTCGGGCACCAACGCGGTGCGCTACGGCACGATGCGCGAGAACGTCGTCCGCCTGACGGCGGTGATGGCCGATGGCTCGATCGTGCGCACCGGCAGCCGCGCCAAGAAGAGCTCGGCCGGCTACGACCTGACCCGGCTTCTGGTCGGTTCCGAAGGCACGCTCGGCGTGATCACCGAGGTGACGGTGCGCCTGCACGGCCTGCCGGAGGCGGTGGCCGCCGGCGTCTGCTCGTTCGCGACGGTCGAGGACGCCTGCAATGCGGCGATCCTGACCATCCAGAGCGGCATTCCGATCGCCCGCATCGAGCTCGGCGACGCGATGATGATCCGCGCCACCAACGAATTCGCCAAGCTCGGCCTGCCCGAGACGCCGCATCTCTTCCTCGAGTTCCACGGCTCGCCCGCCTCGGTGGCCGAGCAGGCGGAGCAGTTCGCGGCGATCGCCCAGGAATTCGGCGGCGGCGAGTTCGCCTCGGCGACCCGTCCGGAGGACCGCACCAAGCTCTGGCAGGCGCGTCACGATTCCTATTTCGCCGTGAAGGGCCTGCGCGTCGGGCCCGGCATCCAGAGCGTCTCGACCGACGTCTGCGTGCCGATCTCGCGGCTGGCGGAATGCGTCACCGAGACCAGCGCCGACATCGCGGCGAGCGGCCTGATCGGCCCCGTCGTCGGCCATGTCGGCGACGGCAATTTCCACACCCAGCTCCTTGTCGACACCGGCAATCCGGAAGAGGTCGCCAAGGCCGAGGCGGTGATCAGCCGCATGAACGAGCGCGCCATCGGCATGGACGGCACCTGCACCGGCGAGCACGGCGTCGGCCAGGGCAAGCGCAAATATCTGATCAAGGAGCATGGCCACGGCCTCGACGTCATGCGCATGATCAAGGCGACGCTCGATCCGCTCGGGATCCTGAACCCCGGCAAGGTCTTTCCGGAGGTTTGATGCGGCCGGGACGGGACGCGGGCCGGCAAGGCGGAGGCTGATCTGAACAGGCTGTACCTGATCATCGGGGGCATCATCATCGCCGTGCTCGTCTCGGCGCTGGTGATCCCTTGGTTCGTCGACTGGAACGCGTTCCGCTCGACCTTCGAGCGCGAGGCGGAGAAGATCCTCGGCCAGCCCGTGACCGTTGCCGGTACCGCCGACGCGTCGCTGCTGCCGATGCCGTCGCTCGTCTTCACCGATGTGCGGGTCGGCGGCACGCCCGAGCAGCCGATGATGCAGGTCGAACGCTTCGCCGTCCGGGTCGAGCTCATTCCCCTGATTTCCGGCACGTTCAAGGTCGTCGACATGGCGATCACCCGGCCGCGCCTGCAGGTGACCGTCGATGGAGAGGGCACGCCGGACTGGCTGCGCCGCTCGGAGGCGTCGAAGGCGCTCGATCCCGACGCGGTGACGCTGGAGCGGGTCGACGTCCAGGACGGCTCGATCGATTATCGCGACGCGCGCACCGGCCGTTCGGTCGCGCTCACCGGCATCAACGCGGCGGTCGATGCCCGCTCTCTGCTCGGTCCCTGGAAGATCGAGGGCGGCCTCGTCGCAGATGGCGTCCCGTCGACGTTCCGCGTCGCGACGGGCCGTCGCGACGCCGACGGCTCGATCCGCGTCAAGGTCGAGGCCAATCCGGCCAGCCTGCCGGTCGCCGTGTCGGCCGAGGGCCCGCTCGCGCTCGACGCGGCCGGCTTGACCTGGTCCGGCGGCTTCTCGCTCACCCATGTCGCCGATGACGTGGAGGGCGCGGCGCGCCGTTCGCCCGACTGGCGCACCTCCGGCAGCTTCGAGCTGCGGCCGGAGCAATTGAAGCTGCCGGCGATCACGCTTTCGCTCGGGCCGGAGGATCGGCCCTATAGCCTGTCCGGCACGTCGACCGTCGATCTCGGCAAGGCGATGCGGTTCGACGCCGTGCTGAAGGCGCGCCAACTCGATCTCGACCGCTCGATCGGCAAGGGACCGAACGAGCCGGCCAATGTCGACATGGCCGCGCGCGCCGTCGTGGCGGGGCTCGCCGAACTGCCGGTGCCGGCCATTCCCGGCCGCATCGGCTTCGACATACCCGGCATCGTCATCGGCGGCTCGGTGATCCAGAACCTGCGCTTCGACGCGGTGACGGCCGAGCATGGCTGGGGCATCGAGGAGCTTGGCGCCGATCTCCCCGGCAAGACCCGTCTCGCCGCTGACGGCGTACTCGCGACCGAGCCGGAGTCTTCCTTCGATGGCGCGGTTCGCCTCACCTCGGAGCAGCCGGCCGTGTTCGCCACCTGGTGGCGCGGCAACCGGACGGGCGCGCGGCCGCAGCTGCAGCCCTTCGACATGTCGGGCCAGCTCCATCTCGCGCCCGGATCGGTCAACATTACCGGCATGGCGGCGCGTACCCGCGATTCCAACGTGCGCGGCGGCATCAGCTGGCAGCAGGCGGCCGGCGCGGGCCGGCGGGATCTCTCCGTCGATCTCAAGGCCAACCGCCTCGATTTCGACCAGTTGATCGCGCTCGGCGAACTGTTCGCCGGGCAGAGCCTCAGCCATGCCGACAGCATCGCCGATGCCTTCCAGGTCAAGATCTCGACGGGCGAGCTCGAGGTCGGCGACACGCGGCTCGAGCAGGTGACGGCCGACGGGAGTTTCGCGGACGGCGTGCTGGTCGCCAACAAGTTGTCGATCGGGGACCTCGCCGGCGCCGCCATCACGGCGAGCGGCCGCATCGCCGACCTGACCGGCGCGCCGGGCGGCCAGATCTCCGCCTCGATCGAGGCGTCCGACCTCACCGGAACCGCGCGGCTCGTCGACCGCCTCTGGCCGGGCTCCGAGCTCGCCGGCTGGTTCAGGGCGACGGCCCCGCAGCTGGGGCCAGCCAAGCTCGCGACCGTGATCAATGCCCGCGCCAGCGACGGCGTCACCCATGCCAACCTGACGCTGAACGGCACGGCCGGCGGCACCGCGATCGATACCGCGCTCGGCTTCGTCGGCACGCCGGCCGGATGGCGGGACGGACGGCTGAAGCTCTCGGCGGCGATCGAGAATGGCGATGCCGGCCAGCTGCTGCGCCAGCTCGGCTTTGACGCGCTGTCGTTCGACCAGCCCGGCCGCGCGCGCTTGGAGATCGAGGGCGAGGGCACGCTGGCCGAGGGCGCGGCCGCGACGCTCAAGGGCGAGTTCGCCGGCCTGGCCTACACGGCCGACGGCAAGTTCGGCGTCGATGTGGCGGGCCTGCCGACCTATGAGGGCTCGGTGACGGCGCATGGCGCGGACGCCACGCCGGCGCTGTCGCTGGCGGGACTGGCCCTGCCGGGCATCCAGGACGCCTTGCCGATCGAGGCGACGAGTTCGCTCGACATCAAGGACGGGGTGGCGACGCTGTTCTTTCGCGATGCCCGCCTCGGCGAGGTGCAGGCGAGCGGCTCGATCGACTTCGGCCGCGAGGCCGGGCGCTGGAAGCTGAAGGGCGACGTCGCCGTCGACGAGGCGGACCTGTCGCGGGCGGCCGCGCTGGCGTTCGGCCTGCCGCAGGACCTGCTCGTCGGCACCGACGCGATCTGGTCGAAGGCCACTTTCGCCCGGCCGGTCCTGAACGGCTTCGACGCCGTCTTCCGGCTCTCCGCCGACCGGCTTCTCGTCGCGGACGGCATCGCCATCTCCAACGCGGCGCTGGAGACCAACTTCTCCGGCGATCGGACCGAGCTCCGGCTGACGCATGGCGATTTCGCCGGCGGCAAGGCGACGGGCTCGCTGTCGATCGTCAATCCGGAAGGCGATGCCTCAGTGTCCGGCCAGGTTTCGGTCACGGGCGCTGCGCTCGCCGACGTCGTCTGGCAGCGCGACGGCCGCTCGGTCGCCGAAGGAAGCTTCGACCTCTCCGGCCAGTTCGAGGGAACGGGGCGCTCGGCCGCCGGCATCGTCTCGTCGCTCTCGGGCGGCGGCTCGCTCCGCGTCGGCGCCGGTTCGGCGCGTTTCGTCAATCCCGAGGCGTTCGGCGCCGTCATCCGCGCATCGAATGCGGGCCGCGAGATCGGTGAGGCCGAACTGCGCAAGCTGTTCGCCGGCTATCTCGACGCGGGCACGCTGGCCTTCGACCATGTCGAGGGCGCGTTCACCATCGCCGCCGGCACGATGCGGGTCCAGAACCTGAACGTCGCCAATGCCAGCGCGACGATGATCGGCGGCGCGACCATCGACCTGAATGCCGAGACGATCGACAGCCAATGGACGCTGACCATCGATCCGGGCGCGGATCGTGTCAGCGGGGCGGTGCCGCAGGTGGGGCTCGTCTTCTCCGGGCCGCTCGCCGACCCGACGCGGCGCATCGACGTGGCTCCGCTGGCCGGCTTCCTCGCCGTGCGCGCCTTCGAGCGCGAGGTCGAGCGGATCGAGAAGCTGCAGGCCGAGATCGTCGAGAAGGAAAAGCTCCGTCGCCTCGTCCGCGCCGCCCGCGACGATGACGAGCGCCGGGCCGAGGCCGAGCGCAAGGCCGAGGAGGCCCGCAAGGCGGCCGAGGAAGCTGCCAAGGCCGCTCAGGAAGCGGCGGACCGCGCTGCCAAGGAGACCGCCGAAAAGGCGGCCAAGGAAGCTGCCGACAAGGCAGCCGCCGAAGCCGCCGCGGCCAAGAAGGCCGAGGCCGCCCGCAAGGCGGAAGCCGCCCGTCTCCAGAAGGAGGAGCAGGCGCGCAAGGCCGCAGCCGAGGCGGCCCAGCGCGGACAGTTCGACATCGATGGGATCGAGTCTCTGTTGAAGAAGTTCGACGAGCCCGCGCCGCGCCCCCAGGCGCGGCCGCAGCAGTTCCAGCTGCCGTCCCCGGGCCAGGATCCGGGCGCACCCATGGTGCTGATGCCGCCGGCGTCTATTCCGAACTGAGGGGGGCGTTCTCCGGCACGCCGAGCTTCTCCTGGTACCAGGCGAGGACGGCGAGGCGGATGGCGGAGGAGAGGTTCGTCTCGGCCCGGCGCTCGCCGTCGATCGTCGCGATCAGGCCGGCGAGGCTCTGGCCCTGCGCCGCGGCGATCATCCGCAGCGCCTGCCAGAAGGGTTCTTCAATCGAGATGGAGGTCTGGTGGCCGGCGATCGAGACCGAGCGCTTCTTCATGCGACAGTCGGATCGGTGCCGTCTTCGCGCTGGTGATCGTCGAGGTGACGGCGCGCCTTCTCGGCGGCGATGCGGTCGAGCGCCTTCTCGGCGCGGGTGCGGCCGAAGCGGACGCGGTTTTCTTCCGAGACGGCCGCCTTCTCGCGGCGGGCCTTTTCCTTGCGGACGCGGTTCAGATTGATGATCTCGGCGCTCATGACAAGCCTCCTTCTGGACCCGTCGCCAACCTGCATGCGCGTTGCGCGCGGGCGCATGGCGGATGCCGACGCTTGCTGGAGGGCCGGCGTCATCGTCCCGGCGCGCCGTTCGTCCTCCATGCCGCTATCAGTGCGCATGGAGGACGAATTGTCCAGATCCGTAGTGTGACGGAGGTCACTGCACCTCAGTTCGGCGCGATCATGTCCTCGGGGCGGACGATGGCGTCGAACTCCGCATCCGTCACATAGCCGCCGCCGACGGCCTCCTCGCGGAGCGTCGTGCCGTTCTTGTGCGCCGTCTTGGCGATCTTGGCGGCGTTGTCGTAGCCGATCTTCGGGGCGAGCGCGGTGACGAGCATCAGCGAGCGTTCGACGCCCGCCTTGATGTTGTCGAGGCGCGGCTCGATGCCGACGACGCAATTGTCGGTGAAGGAGACGGCCGCGTCGGCGAGGATGCGCACCGACTGCAGGAAGTTGTAGGCCATCACCGGGTTGTAGACGTTGAGCTCGAAATGGCCCTGGCTGCCGGCGAAGGTGATGGCGGCCTGGTTGCCGAAGATCTGCACGCAGACCTGGGTCAGCGCCTCGCACTGGGTCGGGTTGACCTTGCCCGGCATGATCGACGAGCCAGGCTCGTTCTCGGGCAGCGACAGCTCGCCGAGGCCGGCGCGCGGGCCGGAGCCGAGCAGGCGGATGTCGTTGGCGATCTTGAACAGCGATCCGGCGACCGTGTTGATCGCGCCATGCGAGAACACCATCGCGTCATGCGCGGCCAGCGCCTCGAACTTGTTCGGCGCCGAGGTGAAGGGCAGGCCGGTGATCGATGCGATCGCGCTGGCGACGCCCTCGGCGAAGCCGATCGGGGCGTTCAGACCGGTGCCGACGGCGGTGCCGCCCTGGGCGAGCTGCATCAGGTCCGGCAGCGTCATCTCGATGCGCTTGATGCCGTTCTCGACCTGCTGGGCATAGCCCGAGAATTCCTGGCCGAGCGTCAGCGGCGTGGCGTCCTGGGTGTGGGTGCGGCCGATCTTGACGATCGCCGCCCAGTCCTTCGCCTTGGCGTCGAGGGCTGCATGCAGGTGCTTCAGCGCCGGCAGCAGGCGGTGGACGATCTCCTCGGCGGCGGCGATGTGCATCGCCGTCGGATAGGTGTCGTTCGACGACTGGCTCATGTTGACGTGGTCATTGGGGTGGACGGGCTTCTTGGAGCCCATCACGCCGCCCAGCATCTCGATCGCGCGGTTCGAGACGACCTCGTTAGCGTTCATGTTCGACTGCGTGCCCGAGCCGGTCTGCCAGACGACGAGCGGGAAGTGATCGTCGAGCTTGCCGTCGATGACCTCCTGCGCGGCGGCGACGATCGCCTTGGAGATCTCGGGGTCGAGACGGCCGAGCTTCGCATTGACCTCGGCCGCGGCGCGCTTGATCACGCCGAGGGCCCGCACGATCGGCAGCGGCTGCTTCTCGAGGCCGATCTTGAAGTTGCCGAGCGAACGCTGCGCCTGGGCGCCCCAATAGCGGTCGCTTGCCACTTCGATCGGGCCAAAAGTATCCGTTTCGATGCGGGTCGTGGTCATGTAGTCAGCCTTTCACAGCCGCGGGCGCGGCGTCGTCAGTAAGCAGTCCGGAAGGGGATTAGCTCTTCTTGCGGAACGCGTCGAGCCGTACCACCTCGGCGGCCGGCTTTTCGCCAGGCTCCGCGGCGGGCTCGTCGGCCGGGGCCGGGGTGTCGAGCACCAGCGGATCGGTCTCGACCTCGTCCATCTCCGCCTCGAGCTCGGCGCCTTCCTCGTCGAGGGTCGCCGTCTCGAACTGCAGTCCGAACTGGACCGAGGGATCGACGAAGGACTTCAGCGCCGTGAACGGGATCAGCAGGCGCTCCGGAACGCCCTTGAACGACAGGCCGATCTCGAAGGCGTGCTCGCTGACCGACAGGTCCCAGTACTGGTGCTGGATGATGATCGTCATTTCCTCGGGATAGTCGGTCATCAGCCGCGTCGAGATCCGCACACCGGGCGCCCGCGTCTCGAAGGTGACGTAGAAATGATGGTCACCCGGCAGGCCGGTCTTGGCCACCTCGGCCAGCACCTTGCGGACGACGCCGCGCAGGGCGTCCTGGGCCAGAATGTCGTAGCGGATGAGATCTTCGGCCATGAACGGCGACTATCCAGAATCATGCGGTCGGGGTCGAACAGGCACCCGGCGCGGCAATGCCGCGGACCCGCGCTAATACCGGCTCCCTGACGAGCCTTGTTGCGCTGAAAACTCGATCTCCGGCCCCCAGAAGTCAAGGCTGTGCCGGGCGGAGCGCGCGAAAAGGCCGCCATCATCCGTGGAAGGCGGTGATTCTGGGCGCGGCCGCATGCGCCAGGACGGGCGCGGCGAGAAATTCGACAGTTTCGGGAAGGGGAGAGAAGTGGAGGCTTCTGTTGCCAGGTGCCTCCGGACCCCGCCTACACGGTGCTACCCGCAAGGACTTTTATTTCGGTACCGGTACCGCTTACGCGGCAACAGCCACCGGAGCATAGTTGTCGTTGGCAACTACAGATTTGGTCCGATAACGGCGGTACCATGCCGAGCGAAAGAACACCCTTTACGCCCTCGTCGATCCTATTTCGCCCCCGCCGAAACCCATCTGCGATGGATGGGCTTGGGTGGAGGCGCCGGGTACCGCCCCCGGGTCCGATGGGTTTATTTCGATGACCGTTTATCGCCATAGCCGACTTGCGCCGGCACGACAGATATAGGCGATCGAAACCGGGCTGAAAAGGGTGGGTCGGCGAGCGCGTCGCCCTAAGCGGCGGAATGTACACCGGAATACGCCTTTGCCGGGTCGCGCTGGCGCGGATGCCGTCGCGTTGCCATGGGAAAAGGCGGCCCGGTTTCGGCAATGAGCGCTTGACGAAGCAGGGCGGCTCCATCATTAGTGTGTTAACCACTACAAAATGATCGCGGCGCTGCGGCCCGGTCGGCTGTCCAAAATCTGAGAGAATCCCGCTTCGCAACGGCTTCCGTTGGCGGAGTTCCTTTCGTCGCTTTCACGGTGCCCCCATGACTTCCTCCATGCTGCGCTACGCGGTCATCCTCGGCCTGCTCAGCGTCATCGGCCCCTTCGCCATCGACATGTACCTGCCGGCGCTGCCGACCATCAGCACCGATCTCGGCGCGTCGATCGAGGCCATCCAGGGCAGTCTGATGGCGTTCTTCGTCTCGGTCGGCGTCGGGCAGCTGGTCTATGGGCCGCTCGCCGACATGCTCGGCCGCAAGCCGCCCCTCTATTTCGGGCTCGTCCTGTTCGCGGGCGCCTCGATCGGCTGCGCGCTGGCGCCGAATGTCGAGACGCTGATCGCCTTCCGCTTCGTGCAGGGGCTTGGCGCCTGCGCGGGCATGGTGGTGCCGCGCGCCGTCGTGCGCGACCTGCATACCGGCAACGAGGCGGCGCGGCTGATGTCGCTGCTGATGCTGGTGTTCTCGATCGGACCGATCCTGGCGCCGCTGGCCGGCACCGGCGTGACCGCAATCGCTTCCTGGCGCGCGATCTTCTGGCTGATGATGGTGGCGTCGCTGCTCGGCATCCTGCTGCTCGCCTTCGCGCTGCCCGAGACGCGGCCGCCGGAGCAGCGGGTCGAGAGCGGCATCGGCAGCGCGATGTCGGGTTACTGGCTGCTGCTGCGCGACCGCCATTTCCTCGGGCTGGTGTTCATCGGCGCCTTCGGCATGTCGAGCTTCTTCATCTATCTCGCCAATTCGTCCTTCGTGCTGATCCAGCACTATGGGCTGACGCCGACCCAGTACAGCCTGGCCTTCTCGGTCAACGCGATCTCGTTCTTCGGCTTCTCGCAGCTGAACGGCCGGCTCGGCGGGCGCTACGGGCTCGCCCGCGTCATGCGCTTCGCCGTGACCGGCTTCGCGGCTGCCGTGGTGATCCTGGCGCTGCTGATGGCGGCGGGCATCGACGGCCTGTTCGTGCTGATCGGCATGCTGTTCATCGGCAACGGCTTCCTCGGCCTCGTCATCCCGACCTCGGCCGTGCTCGCGCTCGACGAGCATGGCGAGATCGCCGGCACCGCATCGGCGCTGATGGGCACGCTGCAGATGGTGACCGGCGCGCTGATGATGGCGCTGGTCGGGCTCTTCATCGACGGCACGGCGCTGCCGATGGTGAGCGGCATCGCCGCCTGCGGCATCATCGCCTTCACGCTCGGCCAGCTGACGCTCGGCCGGCGGGGACGCATCGTCGAGGCGCCGGCCGAATAGGCCGGCGTCTTACTGCAGCGTCGAGAAGGCGCGCAGGATCCAGAACACCTGGAAGGCGAGGGCGCAGATGGCGATCGCGAGATGGAAGCGCTTGTCGCTGACGAACATCGCCACGATCGCCATGCCCGCATAGATCAGGTTGCGGGCCGGATAGACGATGCCGAAGGAGTGGAAGTGGGCGCTGCCCTTGATGGCGGTGTCGACGAGATCGACCAGGAAGATCACGGCGATCAGCCCGTAGAACCACTTCCGCCGCGACATGAAGTAGTCGTCATAGCCGGAATACTCCGCCAGGCTGTCGGGAAACAGGATGGCGCAGAGGACGAAGTAGAGGCTCGAGTAGATGATGATGAAAATATAGAGCTCGAACGTCCAGAGGTGGACCGAGGTGAGATAGAACTCGAACCACCAGAAATGCACGACGCAGAGAAAGGCGAACGTCACCCAGATCAGATGCGTCGCGAACACCTTGTTGCGGAGCGGATGCTGGGCGAAGCGGCTGACGCCGTTGAGCAGGCGCGAGACGCTCAGGCCCAGGATGATGCCGATGATGACGCGGACATGCAGATAGACATCGGGATTGGCGATGGTCTGGGACATGCGGTCGCTCCTGCGTCCGTTCCGGAATCGTCATGCCCGGCACCGGCTCGCCGCAGTTGATCGCAGAGCCGGGTTTCGTGCAAATCCCTGATCCGGCCGCCGCGCGGCTGTATGATCGCGAAAACCTCGAATCGAATCGTCCGGACCCATCCATGCGCCAGTATCTCGACCTCATGCAGCACGTGCTGGACACCGGCGTCCGCAAGGAAGACCGCACCGGCACCGGCACGCTCTCCGTGTTCGGCCACCAGATGCGCTTCGATCTCGGCGCCGGCTTCCCACTGGTGACGACCAAGAAGGCGCATCTGAAGTCGATCATCCACGAACTGCTCTGGTTCATCGCCGGCGACACCAACATCCGCTACCTGAAGGAAAACGGCGTCTCGATCTGGGACGAGTGGGCCGACGAGAATGGCGACCTCGGCCCGGTCTATGGCGCGCAGTGGCGCTCCTGGCCGGCGCCGGACGGGCGTACGATCGACCAACTCGCCAACGTCATCGAGATGATCCGCAACAAGCCGGATTCGCGCCGGCTGATCGTCTCGGCCTGGAACCCGGCCGAGGTGGACGACATGGCGCTGCCGCCCTGTCACAGCCTCTTCCAGTTCTACGTCGCGGAGGGGCGGCTCTCCTGCCAGCTCTATCAGCGTTCGGCCGACATTTTCCTCGGTGTGCCGTTCAACATCGCCTCCTATGCGCTGCTGACGATGATGGTGGCGCAGGTGACGGGACTGAAGCCCGGCGATTTCGTCCACACCTTCGGCGACGCTCATCTCTACCTCAATCACCTCGACCAGGCCCGGCTGCAGCTCTCGCGCACGCCGAAGCCGCTGCCGACGATGAAGATCAATCCGGACGTCCGTCGCATCGAGGATTTCCGCTACGCCGATTTCGAGCTCGTCGGCTATGATCCCGACCCGGCCATCAAGGCGCCGATCGCCGTGTGACCGGCATCACGACGGCCGGGCGGAGCGCTCGACCGTCGGCGGCGCCGCCTGCTAGACCGGACGTATCGTGAACGGCTGGAGCCTTCTGCCATGCGCGCCCTCGAGACCCGCCTCGCCGTCACCGGCCTTGCCCTGATGTTCGCCGCCGCGATGCCGGCCGTGCCGGCGTCGGCTAACGACTCGACCGCGGCGCTCGCCGCCGGCGGCCTCGTCTACGTCCTCACCGAGGACATCGAGATGCAGTCGGAGGATCTCTTCATCTCGCTCGACGAGGTCCGCGTCCGCTACACCTTCGAGAACCACGCCGACCACGACATCACCACGCTCGTCGCGTTTCCGCTGCCGGTCATCCAGGGCAGCATCGATTTCATGGCCTCGATCCCGGTCGAGGAGCCCGTGAACTTCCTCGGCTTCAAGACGCTGGTGGAGGGAAAGCCGGTCGAGACCAAGGCGCAGCAGCGCGCCTTTGCGCTCGGCATCGACCAGACGGCGCTTCTGGAAGAGCTCGGCGTGCCGCTGGCGCTGCATCTCGACGAGACGCGCAAGGCGCTCGACGCGCTGCCGCAGGCCGACAAGGACAGGCTGGTGCGGCTCGGCCTTGCCGCGATCGACGAATACGACAATGACGGCAACGGGATGGTGAAGCATCTCGCCCCGAACTGGCTGCTGTCGACGGTGTTCTATCGCGAGCAGACTTTTCCGGCAGGCAGGAAGCTGGCGGTCGAGCACAGCTACAAGCCGAGCGTCGGCCAGAGCGCCGACGTCTCCTTCGTCGCGCCGGAAGCGCAGTCCGAGCCCTGGTTCGAGCCCTATCGGCAGAAATACTGCATGGACGAGGCCTTCCTGAAGGCGGCGCGGGCCGGCCTGACCGCCGATGGCGGCAACAACCTGTTCGAGAACCGCATCGGCTACATCCTGCGCACCGGCAGCAACTGGGCCGGGCCGATCGCCAGGTTCCGCCTCGTGGTCGACAAGGGCGCGCCGAAGAACCTGGTCTCGTTCTGCGCCGAGGGCGTGAAGAAGATCAGCCCGACGCAGTTCGAGGTGGTGATGACCGATTTCGAGCCGCGGCAGGATCTCGACATCATGATCCTCGCCCCGCGCGAACCCTGACGAGGAACCGAGATGACCCTGACCCTCCGCGCCGCGAAGCCCGGCGACGCGCCGCTGGTGCTCGAATTCGTCAAGGCGCTGGCCGAATACGAGCGACTGGCGCACGAGGTCGAGACCGATGCCGCCGCACTGGACGCAGCCCTGTTCGGGCCGGCCCCGCGCGTGTTCTGCTCGATCGCCGAGTGGCAGGGCGAACCGGCCGGTTTCGCGCTCTGGTTCTACACTTTCTCGACCTTCCAGGGCCGCCACGGCATCTATCTCGAGGACCTGTTCGTGCAGCCGGATTTTCGCGGTCACGGCATCGGCAAGGCCTTGCTGGCGAGCCTCGCGCAGCGCTGCGTCGCCGAGGGGCTCGGGCGTTACGAATGGTCGGTGCTCGACTGGAACGCGCCGTCGATCGCCTTCTACGAGGCGCAGGGCGCGCGCCGCCTGGTCGAGTGGCAGCGCTGCCGCGTCGAGGGCGAGGCACTGAATCGTCTCGGCGGCACGATTTTGCAGGCAGGGAGGGTTGGCGAAGCGGCCCTGTGATCCGTATATGCGGCCATTGCACCCATGGAGCTTTCTCCCTTGAAATCCTTCGAGACCTCGATCGAAAAGCTCATCATGTCGGCCCGATGGCTGCTGGTGATCTTCTACGGTGGCCTCGGCGCCGCCCTCGTTCTCTACGCCGCCTCCTTCCTGGCGAAATTCTGGAAGGTCGCCATGAACGTGTTCGTCTACGACGAATCCGACATGATCCTTGCCATGCTCGGCCTGATCGATGCCGCGCTGGTGGCGAGCCTCGTCGTCATGGTGATGATCTCGTCCTACGAGAACTATGTCAGCCGCTTCGACGACGCGGGCCATGACCTCTCCTGGCTCGGCAAGCTCGATTCCGGCAGCCTGAAGATCAAGGTGGCGTCGTCGATCGTCGCGATCTCGTCGATCCACCTGCTGCAGGTGTTCCTGAACGCCAACGAATACACCAACGACAAGATCATGTGGTCGACCATCCTGCACATGACTTTCGTGCTTTCAGCGCTGCTGCTGGCGACCGTCGACCGGATCTCGGCCGGCGGCAAGGCGCCGGCGGACGACGATGCCAAGAAGGCGAAGGGCGTGGCCAAGGGCGCGTCCAAGGGGGCGGCGCTGCCGCAGGCGGAATGACGGCGCGGCTTTCCCTCATCGCGGCGGTCGCCGAAAACGGTGTCATCGGGCGTGATGGCGACATGCCGTGGAAGCTGTCGACCGATCTCAAGCGCTTCAAGGCGATCACCACCGGCAAGCCGGTGGTGATGGGGCGCAAGACCTTCGCGTCGATCGGACGGCCGTTGCCGAACCGGCAGAACATCGTGGTCTCGCGCGACGACGCGTTCGCCGCCGACGGCGTGACCGTGGTGCCGGATCTCGACGCCGCGCTCGCGGCGGCCGGATCGGCCGAGGAGGTGATGGTGGTCGGCGGTGGCGAGATCTACCGTGCATTCATCGGGCGGGCGGAGCGGCTCTACATCACCCATGTCGCGGCGACGCCGGACGGCGATGCCCACTTCCCGGAGATCGATCCGGCCGTCTGGGACGTCGTGGCCAGCGAGGACGTTCCGGCCGGGCCGGCCGACAGCGCGCCGAGCCGCTTCGTGATCTATTCGCGTCGCGGAACATGATCTAGCTGGTGGATATTCGCCGGGAACGCGTTGAAAGCGCGGGCCCGGCACACCACTTCCTGCCCTGCTGAGGCCCTGCAGTGGCCGCATCTCCGGGGCTCTCTTGCTTCGATGGGCGGGGGCAGGTACGCCTTCCCTATTGATCGACAACTAAGGAGCGAAGATGCCCTGGAGCAACCAGACGGGCGGCGGATGGAAGGGCGGCGGCAATGGCGGCCCCTGGGGCCAGGGCCCGCGCGGCAACGGCCCCAATCCGCCGGATCTCGAGGAACTCCTTCGCCGCAGCCAGGATAAGCTGAAACAGGTTCTGCCCGGTGGCGGCGGATCCAGTGGCGGCTTCAATCCGATCTTGTTCATCGCCATCCTGGCAGTGGTCGCCGCGTTCCTGGCCTATAATTTCTTCACCTTCCGCGTCGAGCCGGACGAGCAGGGCGTGGTTCTGCGCTTCGGCGAGTACCAGCGCAGCGCGCCTCCCGGCCTGAATTTCCGGCTGCCTTACCCGATCGAGGCCGTGTACACGCCGCAGGTCACGCGCGTGAACCGCACGACGGTCGGCACGATCCAGGATGATCGCAATACGGCCTCGAGTGGCCGCGACGTGCCGCAGGAAAGCCTGATGCTGACCGGCGACGAGAATATCGTCGACGTCGATTTCGCCGTCTTCTGGGTCATCGACAATGCGAGCGACTTCCTGTTCAACATCCAGAACCCCGAAGGCACGGTGAAGGCGACCGCCGAGAGCGTCATGCGCGAGATCATCGGTCGGTCCAATATCGACCGCGTGCTGACCGAGGAGCGCCTCGGCATCCAGACGTCGGCCCAGGAACTGATGCAGGCCAAGCTGAACCAGTATGGCGCCGGCATCCAGATCACCCAGGTGCAGCTCCTGAACGTCGGTCCGCCGGCGGAGGTCATCGACTCGTTCCGCGACGTGCAGGCGGCCGAGCAGGACCAGGACCGCGTCCAGAACGAGGCGCAGACCTACGCCAACCGCGTCATTCCCGGCGCGCGCGGCCAGGCCTCGCAGATCGTCGAGGCGGCCAACGCCTATCGCGACCAGATCGTCGCCGAGGCGACCGGTCAGGCCGACCGTTTCTCCAAGGTCTACGAGTCGTACAAGGCGGCGCCCGCCGTGACGCGTGAGCGCATCTATCTCGACACGCTGTCCGGCGTCTTCGCCGACATGGACAAGATCATCGTCGACGAGAAGGGAAGTGGGGTGGTGCCGTACATGCCGTTGCCTGCCTTGCAGGGCGCGCCCGCAGCCGCCAAGCAGGGAGGCTCGCAGTGATGGGTCGCATTTTCGGCGGGCTCGGCCTCGTCATCATCATCATCGTCGCGATCATCGGCTACACGGGCCTGTTCATCGTCGACCAGACCCAGCAGGCGCTGGTGCTGCGTTTCGGCAATCCCGTTCGCGTCGTCACGTCGCCGGGCCTCTATGCCAAGGTTCCGCTGATCGACAATGTCGTGTTCCTGGACAAGCGCCTGCTCGACATCGACTCGCCGCCGATCGAGGTCATCGCGCGTGACCGCAAGCGTCTCGTGATGGACGCCTTCGGTCGCTTCAAGATCACCGATCCGCTGCTGTTCTACCAGGCGGCCGGTTCGGTGCAGGTCGCGGAATCGCGGCTCGCCGTGATCCTGAACTCGGCGATCCGCGGCGCGGCCGGCCAGATGGACTTCAGCAACATCGTGCGCGACGGTCGCGCGCCGCTGATGCGCCAGATCACCGAGCAGGTGCAGCGCGAGGGCCGCAGCCTCGGCGTCGACGTCGTCGACGTCCGCATCCGTCGCGCCGACCTCCCGCCGGAGAACAGCCAGGCCGTCTACCAGCGCATGCAGACGGAACGCCAGCGCGAGGCGACGGACATCCGCGCGCAGGGCGAGCAGGCGGCCCGGACCATCCGCGCCCAGGCCGACAGGCAGGCGACCGTCATCGTCGCCGACGCCAACCGCCAGGCCGAGGAGATCAAGGGTGACGGCGACGCCGAGCGCAATCGCATCTTCGCGGCGGCGTTCGAGCAGGATCCGGACTTCTTCTCGTTCTACCGGTCGATGCAGGCCTACCAGGACGGCATGAAGAGCGGCACGACTCGGATGGTGATTTCGCCGTCCTCGCCCTTCTTCCGCTACCTGACCGATCCGAGCGGCAACGCCCTGCCGGTGCCGCAGAACGCCACGCCGGGCCGTCCTGCCCCGGCGGCGGCTCCCGCGGCCGCCGCTCCGGCTCCGGCTGAGCCGGCGCCCGCCGCGGCGCCGTGACGGATTTCGTCACCGCGCTGGGCCTCGTCCTCGTCATCGATGGCGGGGTCTATGCGGTGGCACCGTCGTTTACGAAACTTCTGATGCGGCAAGGCATTGCCGCATCAGACAATGGTCTTCGCGGCTGCGGGCTGGTCGCGCTGGCGCTGGGCGTGGCGGTCGTTTGGCTGGTGCGCGCCTGACCCTTCGCGACGCCGCCTGATGCGCTAGATGAATCCAGGTCGCCGTCGTGGCATGCTCGACGCCGATGCCAGAGGAGAGACGCAGATGGCCGCGGCCAAATCCAGAACCTATCGCCTGTGCCTCGCAGCCGCCCTCGGGGCCCTGCTGACCGCCGCGGTGCCGGCCGCCATGCCGGCTGCCTACGCGCAGGGGCCCGATTCCGTGGCCGATCTCGCTGCCGGGCTGGTCGATTCCGTGGTCAACATCTCGACGTCGCAGACCATCGAGGGCTCGCGCGGCATTCCGGCCCCGCAGGCGCCCGAGGGCTCGCCCTTCCAGGAATTCTTCGACGAGTTCTTCAACAAGCAGAAGGACGGCGCGGACAATTCGCCGCCGCGCAAGGTGCAGTCGCTCGGCTCGGGCTTCGTCATCGACGCCGCTGGCATCATCGTCACCAACAACCACGTCATCGAGGGCGCCGACGAGATCGTCGCCAATTTCAACGACGGCTCGAAGCTGACCGCGACCCTGCTCGGCCGCGACGAGAAGACCGACATCGCCGTGCTGCAGGTCAAGCCGAATCCGGCGAAGCCCCTCAAGGCGCTGAAGTTCGGCTCCTCCGACGCCATGCGGGTCGGTGACTGGGTGATGGCGATCGGCAATCCGTTCGGCCTCGGCGGCACGGTCACGGTCGGCATCGTCTCAGCCCGCAACCGCGACATCAATTCCGGTCCCTACGACAATTTCATCCAGACCGACGCCGCCATCAACCGCGGCAATTCCGGCGGACCGCTGTTCAACATGAATGGCGAGATCATCGGCATCAACACGGCGATCATCTCGCCGTCGGGCGGCTCGATCGGCATCGGCTTCGCCATTCCCTCCGACGCCGCCGTGCATGTGATCCAGCAATTGCGCGAATTCGGCGAGACGCGGCGCGGCCTGCTCGGTGTGCGCATCCAGCAGGTGACGGACGAGATTGCCGAGAGCCTCGGCATGGGCGCCGCGCGCGGCGCGTTGGTTGCCGGCGTCACCGAGAAGGGCCCGGCGGCCGAGGCGGGCATCCAGCCCGGCGACGTCATCCTCTCCTTCGACGGCAAGCCGATCACCGAAATGCGCGACCTGCCGCGCCTTGTGGCGGATTCGAACATCGACAAGCAGGTCGACGTCGTCGTCATCCGCAAGGGCAAGGAGATGACGTTGAAGGTCAAGGTCGGGCGCCTGACCGAGGCGGCCGAGAAGGCCGAGGACAAGGCGTCGCAGGAACCCGTGGAGCCGCCCAAGCCGGTGGTGACGGAACTGCTCGGCCTGACGCTCTCCGAGCTGACGCCGGAACTGCGCGGCCAGTTCTCGATCGCACCCGAGGTCAAGGGCGTGGTCATCACGCAGATCGCCGCCGGCAGCGCCGCGGCGGAAAAGGGCATCACGGTCGGCGAGGTCGTCGTCGAGGTGTCGCAGGAGCCCGTCGCGCTCCCCGAGGACGTGACGAAGCGTGTCGAGGCGCTGAAGAAGGACGGCCGCCGCTCGGCCCTGTTCCTGATCGCCAACAAGGCGGGCGAGCTGCGCTTCGTGCCGCTGAAGCTGGACGAGTAGGGGGCGGCGCCAGGTCGTTGCGCCCGCGCATGGGGTCGCTCCGCCCTCATCCTGAGGTGCTTCGCGTAAGCGAAGCCTCGAAGGAGGATCCAGCGGAGCGCTCGGTTCGGGTCTGGCGAGATCAGCCCGGTGTTCCCTGGACCCTCCTTCGAGGCCCGGCTTCGCCGGGCACCTCAGGATGATGGCCTTGTCCAGGGATACGGTCAGGGAGCCTTGGCAGCGAGGCCGGGCTACCGACCCTCGAATTCCTCCCGCTTCAGCCGATACAGCACGTGCAGCCGGAGCGGGTGGCCTTCCGGAACGCCCGGATGCTCGAAATCGTCGGCGGGGTCGCGCGTCATGCCGAGGCGCTGCATCAGTCCGGCCGAGCGGGTGTTCGGCGTCGCGGTGAAGGCGACGATCTCGGGGAAATCATGCTCGGCGAAGGCCGCCGCGAGGACGGCTTCGGCCGCCTCGCGGGCATAGCCGTTCGACCAGTATGGCTTGGCGAGCCGCCAGCCGATCTCCACCGAAGGGGCGAAATGCGCCGTGGGGAAGACATCGAGCAGGCCGGTCAAGCCGACGAAGGCGCCGGTGTCGCGCTCTTCCAGCGCATAATTGCCATAGCCGCGCGCCTCCCAATGCGCCTCGACCCGATCGATGAAGGCATCGGCCTCGGCGCGGCTGAGCGGCGCGAGGAAGAATTCCATGACTGCCGGATCGGCGCTCATGGCGGCGAAGGCGGCGCGGTCGGCGTCCCGCCAGCGGCGGAGGCGAAGGCGGGGCGTTTCGATCGGCTTCATTCGCTGAACTCGCTCCGGCGATAGCCCTGCACGTAGAGCAGGGCGGTTAGGTCGTTGTGGTCGATGCGGGCGGCCGCCTCTGCGGCGACCTTGGGCTTCGCATGATAGGCGACACCGAGCCCGGCCGCACGGATCATGGCGAGATCGTTGGCGCCGTCGCCGACCGCCAGCGTCTCGATCTTGGAGAGCGAGAAGCGGCGGGCGAGATCCATCAGCGCCGAGAGCTTCGCCTCCTGGCCGAGGATCGGCTCCTCGACCGTGCCGGTCAGCGCGCCGTCGGTGTGGTTCAGGATGTTGGCGCGGTTCTCGTCGAAGCCGATCATCGCGGCGACCGGGCCGGTGAACAGCGTGAAGCCGCCCGAGACCAGCGCGGCATAGGCGCCGTTCGCCTTCATGGTGCGGATCAGCTCGGGGCCGCCCGGCATCAGCGTGATGCGCTCGGCCAGCACTGTCTCGACGACGGAGAGCTCCAGTCCCTTCAGCAGCGCGACGCGCTCGCGCAGCGCCGGCTCGAAGGCGATCTCGCCGCGCATGGCGCGCTCGGTGATCTCGGCGACATGCGGCTTCAGACCGACCATGTCGGCGAGCTCGTCGATGCATTCCTGGCCGATCATGGTCGAATCCATGTCGGCGATGAGGAGCTTCTTGCGCCGGCCGGCGATCGGCTGCGTCACCACGTCGACGGGGCGGCCGTCGATCATCTCGTAGAGATCGGCGCGGATGGCGCCGAGGCCGTTCTCGGCAGGGGGAAGCGGGATGTCGCAGGCCTCGCCGTCGGCGAGCCAGTCGGGCCGTCCCGCGCCCGGCAGGTCGGCCGCCTCGTCGACGACCTCCGAAAGCGACGCCGCGTGTTCGGGCCGTGCTATGAACGTGGCGACAAATTCGAACGGAGCGGTATCGGACGGCATGGGGAACCTGAATTCAGAGAAAAACGGACCTGCCGTCCTGATAGCCGGGCCCACCGCGAGCGGCAAGTCGGCGCTGGCGCTGGCGCTGGCGCGGAAGCATGGCGGCGTCGTCATCAACGCCGATTCGATGCAGGTCTATCGTGAGCTCCGCATCCTCTCCGCCCGCCCGGATGCGCATGAGGAGGCGCAGGCGCCGCACCGGCTCTACGGCCATGTCGCGGCCGCCGAGCGCTATTCGGTCGCGCGCTGGCGCGAGGATGCGAAGATGGCGCTCGAGGCGGCGTGGCGCGACGACGCGCTGCCGATCGTGATCGGCGGCACCGGGCTCTATTTCAAGGCGCTCACCGAGGGGCTCTCGTCGATCCCGCCGATCCCGGCCGAATTGCGGGCAACCATCGAGGCGCGCGCCGATGCCGAGGGCGTGCCGGCCCTGTATGCCGCGCTTGAGAAGCTGGATCCGGAGAGCGCCGCTCGTCTGGCGCCGCTCGATCGCACGCGGGTGACCCGCGCGCTGGAAGTGGTGGAAGCGACCGGCCGCTCGATCGGAGACTGGCAGAGGGAAACGGGCGCGCCGCCGCTGGTCGACGCGGCTGCGGTGCGGCGCATCGTGCTCGAGCCGGAAAGGACGGTGCTCTACGAGCGCATCGGCCGGCGCTTCGACGGCATGGTGGAGGCCGGCGGCATCGCCGAGGCGGAGGCGCTGATCGCGCTCGGGCTCAACCCGGCGCTGCCGGCGATGAAGGCGATCGGCATTCGCGAGTTCGGTGCCTACCTCGCCGGCGAGCTCTCGCTCGACGAGGCGATCGAGGGCGCCAAGATGGAGACGCGCCGCTACGCCAAGCGGCAGGGCACCTGGTTCCGCAACCAGATGGCGGATTGGGAGCGCCACGTTCCCGGCGCGGCGCTCCCGGAGATCAGTTGGCGATCTGCATGACGACGCGGCCGTCGATCTTGCCGGCGCGCATCTGGTCGAAGATCGCGTTGATGTTGTCGAGCTTGTCCCAGCTGTAGTGCGGCGTGACGAGGCCCTCGGCGGCGAAATCGAGCGATTCCACCAGGTCCTGCCGCGTGCCGACGATCGAGCCGCGCACGGTGATGCGGTTCAGCACGACGTCGAAGATCGGCATCGGGAAGTCGCCCGGCGGCAGGCCGACCAGCGCCAGCGTGCCGCGCCGGCGCACCATGCCGAGCGCCTGCGCGAAGGCGGGACGCGACACGGCCGTGACCAGCACGCCATGCGCGCCGCCTTCCGTCGCCTTCCTGATCGCGGCGGCCGGGTCGCCCTCGGTGGCGTTGACGGTCACTTCGGCGCCGAGCTCACGCGCCAGCTTCAGCTTGTCCTCGCTGACGTCGACGGCGGCGACATGCATGCCCATGGCCTTGGCATATTGCACGGCCATGTGGCCGAGCCCGCCGACGCCGGAGATCACCACCCACTGGCCCGGCTTGGCCTCGGTCTCCTTCAGGCCCTTGTAGACGGTGACGCCGGCGCACATGACTGGCGCGGCGGCGCCGAAATCGAGCTTGGTCGGGATGTGGCCGACATAGTTCGGATCGGCCAGCACATAGTCGGCATAGCCGCCATTGACCGAATAGCCGGTGTTCTGCTGCTCGTTGCAGAGCGTTTCCCAGCCGGAGAAGCAATGTTCGCAATGGCCGCAGGCGGTGTAGAGCCATGGCACGCCGACGCGGTCGCCTTCCTTGACACCCCGAACGTCGCGGCCGACCGCGGTGACGAAGCCGGAGCCCTCATGGCCGGGGATGAAGGGGGGCTTCGGCTTGACCGGCCAGTCGCCCTCGGCCGCGTGCAGGTCGGTATGGCAGACGCCGCAGGCCTCGACCTTCACCAGGATGCGATCATGCCGCATTTCGGGAATCGGGACTTCCTCGATCGTCAGCGGCTTGCCGAACTCTCGGACCACGGCAGCTTTCATCGTCTTCATCACGACCTCCTTGATGGACTTGTCGACACGTCATCCTGAGCACAATTGGCCGGGTGAGCAAATTCGTTTTGTGCCCGCCCATCCATGATCTCGATCAAATGTGGTTCCCGTGACGCGCCGTTGACGTCGGCGGGGATGGGGGATTTGCTGGCGGGAGAATCGTGGAATCGCGCAAGGAATGTCGACATGCGTCTGCTGCCCGCCTCGTTCGCCCTCATCGCCCTGTTGTCGCTACCGGCTGCCGCATCGGCCGGAGAGAGCGTCGTGACGCTCGAGGGCGGCATCGCCGGTACGCTCAACCGGCCGGACGGCGCGGCCAGCGCTCCGGCGGTCTTGATGCTGCACGGCTTCGGCTCCTCGCGCGACGAGGTCGGCGCCATGTATGCGCGCGAGGCCGAGGCGCTGGCGAAGGAGGGCATCGCCTCGCTGCGCATCGATTTCCGCGGCTTCGGCAAGAGCGACGGCGACACCGGCGCCACGACGATCGACGGCCAGCTCGCCGATGCCAAGGTCGCGGCCGCCTACCTCGCCAGGCAGGAGGGCATCGATCCGAAGCGCCTCGGCGTGCTCGGCTTCTCGCTCGGCGGCGGTGTCGCCACCTTGCTCGCCGCCGACGAGCCGGATCGCTTCAAGTCGCTGGTTACCTGGTCCTCTGTCGGCGATTTCGCGAAAGACATGAAGGGCGCGGTCGGCGACAAGGCGGTCGCCACCGCCGAGACGGAAGGCGTGGTCGGCCTCGATCTCGGCTGGCGCACCATCGTGCTGAAGAAGGGCTTCTTCGACAGCCTCGCGACGCATAAGATCGACGCGGCGATCGCGAAATATCCGGGCGCCTATCTCGCCATCGCAGGGTCGAAGGATTTTTCCGCCGCCTATCCGGAAGGCTTCGCCAAGCTGGCGAAGGGCGAGGCTAAGGAGGTCTGGATCGTGCCGGAAGGCGATCACATCTTCGGCAGCCTCGGCGACGACCAGGCGATGGCCGACAGCGTGATCGCCAAGACGGCGGCGTGGTTCAAGAAGACGCTCTGAGGGCCGGCGCGACGCCCGTGTCCCGACTGGCCTGAAGCGCGCCCCCGGTTTGGCGGGAGTGCATCGCATGCGCGGATGGCTCGTCGCTCTGCTTGTCCTGGCTGCGCCGGTGGCGTCGGTTTCGGCCAAGGAGTTGCCGCGCGTCTATCTGGAGGATTTTCGCCTAGGTGACGGACCCGGCGTGGCGCGCGTCGTGTCCTGGCGTCAGCTCGACGCGGAGCGGGCGGACATCGCCGCGCTGTCCGGTTGCCGGGCGCTCGGCTTCGACTGCGGCGACGATCCGGATCCGGCCCGCGCCGCGGCGCGGTTCATCAAGCCCGAAATTGTCTCCGGCGCCTATCGCGGCACGGCGCGGGTCGTCCTCCAGCGCGGCGCCAGCTACTACGTCAAGTTCGACGCGCCGCCCGGCTTCACGCTCTGCAAGGCGGGCATCGATCTCGTCGGCGGCTATGCCAGCCCCGGCGCCATCTTCGCCGGCTCGATCCAGCGCATCGGCCGCGATGGCCTCGGCGTCTATGCGGCATTGCCGAAGGCGGGCGAAGGCGCCATCGCCTTCCGGCTGCTGATCGCCACGGTGCCGGAGGCGCGCTTCGACCGCGACGCCTGCTGGCCGGACGGCACCATCGTCTTCCTCTGCGCCGGGCCGGAGCGCTGCCGTCCAAGCGGCGCCTATCCCGAGACGGACCTGAGATGACGGTCACACCCCGGACTCTTGACCTTATGGTCAATCTTTTGGACTAATGCGCGCCTTCCCGAACGGAAGGCGCGGGTGTCGGGGGCCCGGCCAACGCCCTCCGTTCCTGTCACGTGGACTTCCTCATGCAGCGTCTTTCGACCCGCGCCGTCCCGGAACGCCACCGCCTCGCCTTCGTGCATGATTTCGTGGCGCGCCACGTCGTCGGCATGGAGTTCCATCCCGTCGAGCGCGACCGCCTCGATGTCGACCTCGCTGCGCTGGCGCTGCCCGACGCGGCGATCGTCGCGGACGCGCGCTATCCCGCCTTGCGCGGCGCGCGCTCGCGGGCGTTGCTCGGCGATGGCCGTGACGACTATCAGCTGATGATTCACACCAGCGACCATTGGGTTTCGATCGAGGGCAAGCCGCCCCTGCTCGTCGCGGCGGGGGACCTGATGGTCGTCAACCAGGCCATCGCGCTCGAATGCCGGATCCCGGAGACGCTGCTCAAGGTCGTCGCGCTGAACCGCGCCCGGCTGGCCCGGCTGGTGCCGCGCATCGATGAACGCAGCTGCTACATCATTCCCGCGACGGCGCCCGGCATGAGCCTGTTCGCCGGCTATGCCGAACTCCTGCGCGCCAGCCCGCCCGACGCGCCGGAGGGGGCGGGGCTCGCCTCCCGGCATCTCTACGAGCTCGTCGCCCACCTCCTCGGCGGTGTCGTCGCCGGCGACAGCGCGCGCGGCGGCGCCGGCGTTGGCGCGGCCCGGCTGGCGCTGGTCAAGCAGGAGATCCGGGCTCGGCTCGCCGATCCGGCGCTCGATATCGGCCAGGTGGCGCGGCGCCAAGGCGTCACGCCGCGCTACATCCAGCGGCTCTTCGCGGCTGAGGGCGACAGCTTCACCGCCCATCTGCGCGATTGCCGGCTGGAGTTCGCCATGCAGCGGCTGCGCGAGGGACAGGCGGGCTCGATCGCCGACATCGCCTATGAGGCCGGCTTCCAGGATCTCTCCCATTTCAACCGCGCTTTTCGCGCTCGCTATGGCTGCACGCCCTCCGACATCCGCGCCGGGGCGCTGCGCGAACGCGCCGGCTGAGCCGCCCGCGCGATTTCGCTTTTTCTTCCTTTTGCTTCGGAAAAGATGCGCGGAGTTCGCTTGCCGCAGCATCCGTTCGCCCCGCGCCAAGACGCACCCGAGGCGGCGTCGTAGAGCGGGTGCCGAGCGGCGACATCGACCGCCAACCGCGACGGGCCGGGGGGCTCCGGACAATTGGCATGAGGCGACAGGCGAGCGGACCCGAGAGGGCCGGGATCGCCCCGTCCGCCTTTGCCCAGACATGGGAGTGAGGAATGCGAAAGATATGGATGCTGGCGTTTGGGCTAGCGCTCGCCGGCTGCAGCCAGACGACCGAGACCGCCTCGGTCGCCCCCGCCGGCCCGGCCGGCAAGGGCGCGAAGGCCGCGCCGGCCCGTCAGGTGGCGGCGCGAGGCTCGGCGCAGGCCTGCGCCGAAGCGGCGAAGAAGGCGGCCGACGCGCAGATGGGCGCCGCGATGGTCGGCGGAGCTCTGTCGATGGTCGGCGGGCTCGGCGGCTATGGCGGCACGGGCGGCATGGTGGCGGCGCAGGCGGCCTCCGTGGGTGGCTCGCTGATGCAGCAGCAGGCGAGCCACAAGGCCGAGGCGGAGATGCGGGAAGCATGCTGAGCCAATCCTATCCACGCCGGAGGCGGCTTCGGCGGGCGGCGCTGGCGCTCGCGGGCTCGCTGCCGTTCCTGGCGATCGCCCTTTCGGTCTCGCCGGCCAAGGCGCTGACCCGGCAGGAGGCGATCGTCGTCGTGAAGCTGATGCAGGCGCTGGCGCCGGAATTCGGCCGGCTCGCCTATGACGAGCAGGCGGCCGACGACTGGTTCGAGGCCGACGCCGAGAGCGAGGGCCGCATCGCCCATGCCGGCTTCACCCGCGAGACCTGGCGCGTCGCGCTCGGCGCCACCGTCACCGGCTATATCGCCTCGCTGCCGGAGGCGGAGTTCCGCGCCAAGCTTTCAACGATCCGCGCCAGGGCCGAAAGCGGCGGCTCGCTCAACGACGAGCAGCGTCGCGCCATGCTCGCGCTCGTCGACGAGGTGACGGCGCGGCTCGAGGCGATGCGCCGCGAAGGCATCGTCCATGTCGAGATCATCCGGCCGCTGGCGCCGCGGCTCCGCGTGCTGATGGTCGAATGACGGTCGCGGAGCGACGCGGACGCCGGTTCGCGTGAAGAAGGCGCGACAAGGAACTGCCGCGCGGCTCCGCCCCCAGGGCCGAGCGGCGGGACCGGCCCTGCCGGAGCCGTCCCTGCGGGCGGCTTCGGCAGGGTTTTCCGTCCCGGCAGCTCCGCCGCCGCGGCTGCGTCAGGGCGCGATTTTCCCGTCGTGGTTCATCGAATTGTCATGGCGGCGTCGTCTGCTTCTGCTACAGGCTGCGCCCGGCAGGCTCGATCTGCCCGGTGCCCGCGAGAGCGGGCGCGCCGTTCGCGTCCGGGGGAGGGGCGCCGGCCGGCGCAACCGGGGGAAGGGCGGCCCAACCCGACAGTCTCGCGCCAGAAAGCCTCCCGTCCGTGTCGTCCTCCGATCCCGTCCTGAAGGGCCTTCTGCTCGGCTTTGCCGCCTTCGCCGCCTATGCCTTCTCCGACGCCAGCGTCAAGTTCATCGATGGCGGCCTGCCAGCCTACGAGATCGCCTTCATCGGCTCGCTGTTCGGCCTCGCGGCGATCCCCTTCCTGAAGAAGCCTGGCGATCGCTGGGCCGACATCGTGACGACGACCAACCGGTCGCTCTGGCTGGTGCGCTTCGCCGCCAACGGCATGGCGGCGATCGGCAGCGTCACGGCCTTCACCCATCTCTCCATGGCGGAAGCCTTCGCGCTCATCTTCCTGCTGCCGGCCTTCGTCACCATCATGTCGGTCCTGTTCCTGAAGGAGCAGGTCGGGCTCAAACGCTGGAGCGCCGTGATCATCGGCTTCATCGGCGTCCTGATCGTGCTGCGCCCCGGCTTTCGCGAGCTCTCGATCGGCCATCTCGGCGCCATCGCCGGCGGCCTCGGCGGCGCCATCTCGATCGTCGTCTTCCGCGCCGTCGGCCCGCGCGAGAAGAGCATCTCGCTCTACGGCGCGGGCGTGCTCGGCACCTTCTTCATCTGCGGCATCGCCATGATCCCGGCCTTCGCGCTGCCGAACGTCACCCAGATCGGCTGGCTCGCGAGCTACGGCATTCTTTGCGCGCTCGGCAACATCCTCCTGATGATGGCCGCCTTCCGGGCGCCGGCGGCACTGGTCGGGCCGACGCAGTACAGCCAGATGCTGTGGGCGATCGCCATCGACACCTTCGTGTTCAAGATCCACCTGGAATGGCCGATGCTCGTCGGCATCGTGCTGATCGTCGGCTCCGGCATCCTGACCCTCTGGCGCGAAAAGGCGCGCGGCACGCCGCTCCCGCCGTCTGTGGCGGCGGAGGGGCAGGCGGGGCTAGTGGAGGAGGCTCAGGAGGCGACGCCGGCGGCCGCTGCCCCGCTCCGTCATGTGCCGAGCGTGGTTCCGGCGGAGTAGGAAGGCTCTATCTGCTCCCTCCCCCTTGTGGGGAGGGTCGGGGAGGGGGTACTGGCGCCGGAACTGGGAATTCTGCCTCGCCCTGCCGCTCCCGAAATCTTGTCTCGGATAGCCGCCTCATCGTTGTCTAGTGACCGCATCCGGCGAGGCCGAGCCGGTACCCCCACCCCAACCCTCCCCACAAGGGGGAGGGCGGTCGGTCGTGCCGGTCATCGACTCCGGCATCCTGACCCTCTGGCGCGAAAAGGCGCGGGGAACGAAGCTCCCGCCGTCGGTGGCGGCGGAAGGGCAGGCGGGGCTGGTGGAGGAGGCGGGCGAGGTGCCGCCGTCGTCTGCTGCGTCGGCCCGGCATGCGCCGAGCGTGGCTCCGGCTGAGTAGCGGGGGGGGGGGCGATTCATATTTGAAGTGCAACAGTTGTTGTCAGAATGCCTCGGCTGGGGTCCGGATGCCGAGGTGGCACTATGGCGTGAGCGTGATGAATACGTTCGCCTTGGTAGTGATCGACTGCCAAGGGGGGGGCTGAAGTGCTGGGAATCTATTGGTGTATTTCTTATAGAGTATAGTATATAAGTAGATATACTTGAATATCTAATAATAACTATCTATTATTTATGACGTACTCAACGTAAGGGTCGACAATCTCCCATGTCTTGGTGAGAATGTATTCACGATCAACGTCATTTTCTTCTGTAATGTTTCCGTGACGAGCTGGGTCGGCGTATTTTTTTATGGTTAAAATATGTTCTTTGGAAGCTTGTGAGGCTTCCCGAAACATATCCCATTGCGACGATTTCGATCGTCCTTGCGTGTCATTGAGGGTTGCGCAGTGATTAACCAATGTTTCTATAGATCTGTAGCAATAAAATGCAGTGTCGTCGGCATATTTTATCGCCGATTTCAGATCATTTAAGCAGCGGTTAATAAGTACTCCGTTTTTGCCTGTGGTAAGCTCTCTTAACTTGGGTAGCTCTCTGTCTATGGATGTTGATTGTCGGCTGGTTTCGAGGCACGGAATGCCGATTCCAAAAACATAATCAATTTCTCGTTTCTTGTTGATTACGCGGGTTATTTCCGTGTCGTATGCGTACCCACGTAGATACCCTATCATCGACAATTCGCCCTGGACGAGATAGGAAACGATGTTGCGTAAGTCAAATATATCCCAAGAATAATTGCTTGATATCCATACTGTTATGTGATTCAAAATTATGTTTACATGGGCGAATAGCGGTTTGTCGGAATATACGTGAACCATATCGCACTTGAATTCCGTTGATATCTGGGCGCGTTCGGGAATTACGGTTCCGATGAATATATAATCTGTATCAAATTCTTCAGTCATATCGTGCGTTGCCGTTTCGTGGAATTAAATGGTGAGGGTGGCCAGCTTCTCAAATAGATTTGGCGGACTGATTTTGTAGAAATGCACGACTTGGTATTTGCTGTCCAATTGGTCGTCCTTTGGTCTCTCTCTCTCCCTAATTTCCCGCAATCCCAACCCCCTATCCGCGCAATTTTCTTCTCCGGGGGTTGACGGCTCGCGCGGGCTGCGCCATCTTCCGCGCAATTCCAATTTGAAGGGGCCGGACATGATCCGCCGCGACGTTATTGTACTTAGAGAGCGCACTGCCTGATGGCCTGAAGCCGTCACGATAGGTAGTGCGCGAAAATGGGCCCCGAGAGGGCCTTTTTTATTGGCTTGACGGAACACAGACGAAAAGGCGGATACGGCGATGAAAATCCGCGACGGAGCGAAACGATGACACGGCAGATGACCGGCGCAGAGATGGTCGTTCAGGCATTGATCGACCAGGGCGTGGAGCACCTCTTCGGCTATCCCGGCGGCGCCGTACTGCCGATCTATGACGAGATCTTCCAGCAGGACAAGGTCGAGCACATCCTCGTCCGCCAGGAGGGCGGGGCCGGCCACGCGGCCGAGGGCTATGCCCGCTCGACCGGCAAGGTCGGCGTCGCGCTCGTCACCTCCGGCCCCGGCGCCACCAACATGGTCACGCCGCTGACCGACGCGCTGATGGATTCGATCCCGATGGTCTGCATCACCGGCCAGGTCGCGACGCACCTGATCGGCTCCGACGCCTTCCAGGAGGCCGACACGGTCGGCATCACGCGCCCCTGCACCAAGCACAACTGGCTGGTCAAGGACGTCAACGACCTCGCCCGCATCCTGCACGAGGCCTTCTATGTCGCGCGCTCCGGCCGTCCCGGCCCCGTCGTCGTCGACATCCCGAAGGACGTCCAGTTCGCCACCGGCACCTATGAGGGGCCGAGCCATGTCGAGCACAAGACCTATCGCCCGCAGGTCGAGGGCGATCCGGCCGCGATCCAGGCGGCGGTCGAGCTGATCGCCAAGGCCAAGAAGCCGATCTTCTATACCGGTGGCGGCGTCATCAATTCCGGCCCCGAGGCCTCCGCCCTGCTGCGCGAGTTCGTCCAGCTGACCGGCTTCCCGATCACGTCGACGCTGATGGGCCTCGGCGCCTATCCGGCGTCGGACAAGCAGTGGCTCGGCATGCTCGGCATGCACGGCACCTATGAAGCCAACAACGCGATGCATGACTGCGACGTCATGATCAACATCGGCGCGCGCTTCGACGACCGCATCACCGGCCGGCTCGACGCGTTCTCGCCCGGCTCGAAGAAGATCCATGTCGACATCGATCCGTCCTCGATCAACAAGAACGTCCGCGCCGACATCGGCATCATCGGCGACGTCGCGCATGTCCTGAAGGCGATGCTCGCCGCCTGGAAGGCCGCCGGCCACAAGGCCGACAAGGCGGCGCTGAAGAGCTGGTGGGGCGAGATCGACCGCTGGCGCGCCCGCAACAGCCTGGGCTTCCGCCAGAACAGCGAGACGATCCTGCCGCAGCACGCGATCCGCACGCTCTATGAGCGGACGCGGGGCAAGGACGTCTATGTCTCGACGGAAGTCGGCCAGCACCAGATGTGGGCGGCGCAGTATTTCGGCTTCGACGAGCCGAACCGCTGGATGACCTCGGGCGGCCTCGGCACGATGGGCTACGGCCTGCCGGCGGCGATCGGCGCGCAGGTGGCCCATCCCGACGCGCTCTGCATCGACATCGCCGGCGACGCCTCGATCCTGATGAACATCCAGGAGCTGTCGACGGCGATGCAGTTCGAGCTGCCGGTCAAGGTGTTCATCCTGAACAACCAGTACATGGGCATGGTGCGCCAGTGGCAGCAGCTGTTGCACGGCAACCGCCTGTCGCACTCCTACACCGACTCGCTGCCCGATTTCGTCAAGCTGGCCGAGGCCTATGGCGCCACCGGCATCCGCTGCGAGAAGGCCTCGGAGCTCGAAGGCGCGATCGACGCGATGATCGCGGCCAAGGGCCCGGTGCTGTTCGACTGCCGCGTCGCCAATCTCGCCAACTGCTTCCCGATGATTCCGTCGGGCAAGGCACATAACGAGATGCTGCTGCCGGAAGAGGCGACCGACGAAGTCATCGCCAACGCCATCGACGCCGCCGGCAAGGCGCTGGTCTAGTCTCTCGACAAGTCAAACTTGTCGTCATCCCGGGCGAAGCGCGAGCCGAGGCCCGGGATCCATCGGCCGAGGACCGTCACGGCCGGATGGATCCCCGCTTTCGCGGGGATGACGGCGAGCGTTCGTTAGAAGCGGATGGCGACCGAATTTTTGGAGAAGAAAATGCAGCCCGGATCCGTCTACGCGATCAAGGAAGGCAAGGATAAGACCGAGCAGCACACGCTTTCGGTGCTCGTCGACAACGAACCGGGCGTCCTAGCCCGCGTCATCGGCCTGTTCTCGGGGCGCGGCTACAACATCGAGAGCCTGACCGTCTCGGAGACCGAGCACGAGAAGCACCGCTCGCGAATTACCGTCGTCACCACCGGCTCGGCCCAGGTGATCGAGCAGATCAAGGCGCAGCTCGAGCGCATGGTGCCGGTGCACCGGGTCATCGACCTGACGGTGACCGGCAAGGCGATCGAGCGCGAGCTGCTGCTGATCAAGGTGCGCGGCGCCGGCGACGACCGGGTCGAGGCGCTGCGCCTCGCCGACGCCTTCCGCGCCCGCGTCATCGACGCGACGACGGAGAGCTTCGTGTTCGAGCTGACCGGCCGCACCGACAAGCTCGACCAGTTCATCCTGCTGATGCAGCCGCTCGGCCTGGTGGAAGTCTCGCGCACCGGCGTCGCCGCGATCACGCGCGGCCCGGCCGCGACCTGAGCGCGGCTGGCATTGCCGAAATGAAGAGGGGCCGGATCGCAGGATCCGGCCTTTCTGCTTTTGGCGGGCCTGTTGCCCGCGCGGATGGCCTTGTCGCCGCAATGTCGGGTTGATACGATCCTTGCTCACGGGTTCAACAGAGAAGGGGAAGCCGGTGTCGCATCGCCGCTTCCATGACAGGACCCGAGGGCCTGTCTTCGCCCCGCGCCTTATCCCGCGGGGCTGACAAGGGAACGCATCGTCGTCTCGTCGTCAGCCTTTTCGGCACGCTCCGTCGTGCCTGTCTGACCTCATGAGACCCAGATGTCCCTTCTCGCCGTCAAAGCCCTCTCGCTCACGCGCACCCATTCTCTTTTCACCGGCCTCAGCTTTTCCGTCGCCAAGGGCGACCGGCTCGGCCTCGTCGCCGCCAATGGCCGCGGGAAATCCTCGCTGCTTCGCATCCTGGCCGGCGCGGAGGAGGCGACGGGCGGAACCGTGACGCGGATGCGGGGGCTCGTCGTCGCCTTTGCCCCGCAGGAGCCGCCCGAACGCCTGCTGCCGCTCAGCCTGCACGACGCCGTGCGCGATGCGCTGGCCCCGGAAGTCGCCGAGACCGAGAGCTGGCGGGTGGATGTCCTTCTCGATGACCTCGCCGTCGACGAGGCCATTCGAGGTCGCGCGGTGCGAAACCTGTCCGGCGGCTGGCAGCGGACCATGCTGCTTGCGAGGGCGGCCGTGGTCGAGCCCGATTTGCTGCTCCTCGACGAGCCGACCAACCATCTCGATATCGGCCGGATCGGCGTGCTGGAGCGGTTTCTCGCCGGCCTGCCGCGCGACTGCGCCGTCGTCGCGGCGAGCCATGACCGCGCCTTCCTCGACGACGTGACCAACCGCACGCTGTTCCTGCGCCCCGAGGAAAGCGAGGATTTTTCCCTCGCCTATGCTCGCGCCCGCCTGGCCTTGGACGAGCGCGACGCGGCGCGGGACCGGCAGTATGAGAACGACATGCGCAAGGTCCGGGCGCTGCGGCAGCAGGCGGCCAAGCTCAAGAATATCGGCATCAACAGCGGTTCCGACCTGCTGGTGGTCAAGACCCGGCAGCTTTCCGAGCGAGCCGACCAGCTGGAGGAGCGGGCGCGCCCCGCGCATCAGGAGCGTTCGGCCGGCTCGATCCGCCTGAGCAACAGCGGCACGCACGCCAGGGCGCTGGTGACGATCGACGACGCCGAGATCGCGACGCCTGACGGAAGGCTGCTGTTTCGCACGGGCCGGCTCTGGATCGAGAAGGGCGACCGGGTCGCGCTGCTCGGCGCCAACGGAACCGGCAAGACGCGATTGGTCGAAAGGCTGCAGGCGGCGCTGGGCGGGGACGATCCGAAGATCCGCGGCGCGGCGAGCCTCGAGCTCGGCCATTCCGATCAGGCGTTGTCGCAGCTCGACGGGTTTCGGACGCCCTGGGATGCCGTGAAGCGGAGCAGCGCCCTGACCGACCCGCAGGCGCGGGCCCAGCTCGCCGGGGCGGGGATCGACATCGACGCCCAGCTCGCACCGCTCGTCCGGCTTTCGGGCGGGCAGCGGGCCAGGCTCGCGATGCTGCTATTGCGGCTGGCTCGCCCCAATTTCTATCTGCTGGACGAACCGACCAACCACCTCGATATCGACGGGCAGGACATGCTCGAGGGCGAGCTGATCGAGCACGGCGCCGCCTGTCTTCTCGTCAGCCATGACCGGGCCTTTGTCCAGGCCGTGGCGACGCGGGTCTGGGTGATCCAAGGCAAGAAGCTGGTCGAGGTCGACGACGCGGCCTCTGTCTTCGGCCGGCTTATGGCCGGCTAGGCGAGCGGAGCCCTCGCTTGCCGAAGTTTCCGTGCCGAAGTTCCCGACCTCTCCTTGAGGGGAGAGGTCGGGGGAGACGCCTCAGGCGACTTCCAGTTCCGCCCGCGACCAACCGATGGCTGGGGCGATGTGGTCGGCGATTGTCTTCAGCATCTTGGCGTTGAACTCGACGCCGAGCTGGTTGGGCACGGTCAGGAGCAGCGTGTCGGCATCGCGCACGGCCTGGTCCTTGGCGAGTTCGGCGGCGATCATGTCGGGATCGCCGACATAGCTCTTGCCGAAGCGGGCAATGCTGTTGTCGAGATAGCCGACCTGATCCTGGTCCGAGCCGTCGCGCGCGCCGAAATACCGCCGGTCCGTGTCATCGGTGATCGGCAGCACGCTGCGCGAGACCGAGACGCGGGGCTGGTGTTTCCAGCCCGCCTTGGCCCAGGCCTCGCGGAACACCTGGATCTGTTCGGCCTGCAGCTCGCTGAACGGCACGCCGGTGTCTTCCAAGAGCAGTGTCGAGCTCATCAGGTTCATGCCCTGTTCGGCCGTCCAGATGGCGGTCTTGCGCGAGGCGGCGCCCCACCAGATGCGCTCCGGCAGGCCCGGCGACTGCGGCTGGATCGCCAGCTTGCCGACCATGCCGGTCATCTTGGTGTCGGCCTTGGCGATGCCGACGCCGCGGATCGCGAGCCGGAACATCTCGGTGTGCACGCGCGCGAGATCGGCGCCGGTGAGATCCTCGCCGGAATCATAGCCGAAGGCCTCCCAGCCACGCTCCGCCGGTTCGGGCGAGCCGCGGCTGATGCCGAGCTGCAGCCTGCCATTGCCGATCAGGTCGGTCGCGGCGGCTTCCTCGGCCATGTAGAGCGGGTTCTCGTAGCGCATGTCGACGACGCCGGTGCCGAACTCGATCCGCTTGGTGCGCGCCGCGATCGCCGCGAGCAGCGGGAAGGGGGAGGCAGCCTGGCGGGCGAAATGATGGACGCGGAAGAACGCGCCGTCGATGCCGATCTCCTCGGCCGCGACGGCGAGATCGATCGCCTGCAGCAGTGAATCCTGCGCCGTGCGGGCGAGCGAGCCGGGCGCCGCCTGATAGTGGCCGAAGGACAGGAAACCGATCTTCTTCTTCACGGGACTTCTCCATTGGGGCGCAACAGGGGCGCGCCGCTTTGGCAACCAAGATAGGCGTTGGCCGCCGATTTGCCATGCCTGGCCCGGTGTCGGTCCACCTCCGGCGGCGATGCTTTCGGTTTCCAGTGTTTCAACCGGCCGGCGGCTTGACCGGCTCCGATGCTTCCGATATTGCATCGGAACCGTACCGTACGGTACGCTGCACTGCAGCATGGCGCGCCGCATCGCGACGCCGGCAGCCGGTGCGACGCAGCCGCCCGTAGACGAGAGACCGCTCCGCTTGGCTTCCACCGAAATCATCGCAACCGGCAACGAGGCCTACACGCCGCGCCAGAACGCCGTTCTGGAAAGCGCGCTCGGCCTGCTGGTCGAGGGCGGCGAGCGGGCGCTGACGACGGCCGGCGTGGCGCGCGCCGCCAACTGCTCCAAGGAAAGCCTCTACAAGTGGTTCGGCGACCGCGACGGGTTGCTCGCGGCGATGATCACCTTCCAGTCGAGCAAGGTGAAGGCCGAGGCCGCCGGGCCGGGCGCAAATGGCCGCGCGGCGCTGCGGTCGCGGCTCGAGGGAATCGCCGTCAGCCTGCTCAAGGTGCTCGCGGGCGACGTTTCGCTCGCCCTGAACCGGCTGGCGATCGGCCAGGCGCGGCGCGGCGAGGCCGATCTCGGCCTGCTGTTGCGCGAGCATGGCCGCAAGCCGATCGAGACGCGGCTCTCGGCGCTGCTGGAGAGCGGCCGGCGGGAAGGGCTGCTTGACTTCGCCGACACGCGCGAGGCCTATCGCACGCTGTACGGCCTGATCGTGCGCGACATGCATGTGCGCCTGCTGCTCGGCGACAGCCTCGACGGCGAGGCGCCGGCCGCACGCGCGGCGCAGGCGATTGACGAATTCTTCCGGCTCCATGGCCGGGAAGAAGATACCGGACCGGCCCGTGAGAGGACCGGCGCGGGAAACGAACGGACGGGATAGAAAGGACACCCCAATGCGCGTTTATTACGATCGCGATGCCGATCTCAACCTGATCAAGTCCAAGAAGGTCGCGATCATCGGTTACGGCTCGCAGGGCCGCGCCCATGCGCTGAACCTCAAGGATTCGGGCGCCAAGGACGTCGTCATCGCCCTGCGTTCCGGCTCGGCGACGGTCAAGAAGGCAGAGGCCGACGGCTTCAAGGTCATGACGGTCGCGGAAGCCGCCGCCTGGGCCGACCTGATGATGATGGCCGCTCCGGACGAGCTGCAGGCCGACATCTACAAGGACGAGATCGCCGCCAACATCCGTGACGGCGCCGCGATCGCCTTCGCGCACGGCCTCAACGTCCATTTCGGCCTGATCGAGCCGAAGAAGACCGTCGACGTCGTCATGATCGCCCCGAAGGGCCCGGGCCACACCGTCCGCGGCGAGTACCAGAAGGGCGGCGGCGTGCCGTGCCTGGTCGCCATCTCGCAGGACGCCTCGGGCAATGCGCTCGACCTCGCTCTGTCCTACGCCTGCGGCGTCGGCGGCGGCCGTTCGGGCATCATCGAGACGACCTTCAAGGAAGAGTGCGAGACCGACCTGTTCGGCGAGCAGGCTGTCCTCTGCGGCGGTCTGGTCGAGCTGATCCGCGCCGGCTTCGAGACGCTGGTCGAGGCCGGCTACGCGCCGGAAATGGCCTATTTCGAGTGCCTGCACGAAGTGAAGCTGATCGTCGACCTCATCTATGAGGGCGGCATCGCCAACATGAACTACTCGATCTCGAACACCGCCGAGTGGGGCGAGTACGTCACGGGTCCGCGCATCGTCACCGCCGAGACCAAGGCCGAGATGAAGCGCGTCCTCACCGACATCCAGACCGGCAAGTTCACGTCCGACTGGATGCAGGAATACCGCGCCGGCGCCGCTCGCTTCAAGGCGATCCGTCGCAACAACGACGCGCACCAGATCGAGGAAGTCGGCGCCAAGCTGCGCGAGATGATGCCCTGGATCGGCAAGAACAAGCTGGTCGACAAGGCCCGCAACTAATTCGTCTGGCGGATGCCCCGCCGCTCGTCCGTCCGCGGGCGGGCCGGCGGGGCGCTCCGCCGCCGAGCCATAAAAAGAGCCCCGCGGGAGCGATCCCGCGGGGCTTTTCCGTTAGCGCTGCGTTACCGGGGCGTTAGCCCCGGGCACCGGCCGGCTCAGTACGAGCCGCGGCAGCGATATTCGTAGCCGTCCCGGCCGATATAGGTGTCGGTGTTCGGGTTGTAGCTGCGGTAGCGGTCGAGGCAGTATTCGACATGGTTGCGCCAGGCGACGCCGCGCGGCGGGGGGACCTCGTAGCCGTCGTCGTAATAGCGCGGCTGCGAGGCGATCGCGCCGATGCCGAGGCCGAGCAGCGTGCCGGCAGCGAGACCGCCGATCACCGCGCCGCTATTGTCATTGTGATAGTGATAGTGCCGGGCCGGCGGGCCGCCGCGCCAGCGATCCGCCGAGGCCGTCGTCGCGGTTGCCGTGACGGCCATGACGCCAAGAATGCCGGCGAGTGCCGCCTTAGCAAAGCTTCTCACGATGAAGCCTCCTGTTTCCGAAATCAGATGTTCGGAATATCCCGGGGCATCGGGGCGAAACTATGACTGCATCGTCTGCCGGCATGGTTGCAAATCTACATGCCTTGTCGGATGCGTTGCTTCATTAACCAAATAGAAACCAAGACTACACGTTGCGCGACGGGGCGGTCTCTACCGATGAGCGAGGGGCGGTCGCCGGGGCGGGGCCGGGACCTGCCGGACCTCCCTTCCTGAAGGTTCGCGCCCGGGGGCGGGTGGTCCGAGCCGTCCGCCGCCTGGTGGAGCGCCGAGGCGGGCCGATTTGTCGTCGCGCCGCGCTTTCTTGGCGCGAACCGGTATCCACTTCGCGCGAAAACGCTCTAGGCTGTCGCCAACCATAACGAGGGGAAACGCCTTGAGCGAAGGTATCATCCTGGTCGATCCGCTGCCGCGGACGCTCGACCTGATCATGGAGCCCGACGTCCGCGCCCGGCTCGAGAAGCTGGGACGGCTGGTCATCTCCGAGGAAGCGCCGATGTCGGACGCCGAGGTCGACGCGCTCCTGCCGGAGACCGTCATGATCTTCGGCCAGACGGCGCTGCCGCGCGAGCGGCTCGACCGGGCGAAGAAGCTGAAGGCGGTCATCAATGTCGAGACCAACTTCCTGCCCAATATCGACTATCAGGCCTGCCAGGAGCGCGGCATCTGGGTGCTGACGCCGGGCTCGGCCTTCGCCGCGCCGGTCGCGGAGGCCGCTCTCGGCATGGCGATCGACCTCGCCCGCGGCATCACCGCGGCCGACCGGGCGTTCCGCGCTGGCACAGAGGAATACGGTCTCGCCGCCAACACCGAGACGTTCCGCTTCGCCGGCGCGCCGGTCGGCATCATCGGGCTCGGCGATCTCGGCCGGAATTTGCGCGAGCTGATCCGGCCGTTCAGAAATCCGGTCAAGGTGTTCGATCCCTGGCTGCCCGACGAGATCATCGAGCGGCATGACTGCCAGCCGGCCGCGCTCGACGACCTGCTCGCCACCAGCCAGGTCGTCTTCGTCTTCGCCGCCGTGACGGGCGAGAACCAAGGCTTTCTCGGCGCCCGCGAATTCGCGCTGATGAAGAAGGGCGCCGCCTTCCTGCTGATGAGCCGCGCGGCGGTGGTCGATTTCCCGGCCATGCTCGACGCGGTCCGCTCCGGCCATATCCGCGCCGCGACCGACGTCTTCCCCGAGGAGCCGGTGCCGGCCGATGACCCGGTGCGTCAGATCGAGGGGCTCTTGCTTTCCGCCCATCGGACGGGCGGAACGACCGACGCGCTGTTCTCGATCGGCCGCATGGCGGTCGCGGATGCCGAGCTGATCCTGCGTGGCCTGCCGCCGCAGCTCTGCCGCCGCGCCGATCCGGCGCTGGCGAGCCGCCTGCGCTCGAAGCCGGTCAGCGTGACCTGAAACGCGAAGGGCCCGCCGGATGACGGCGGGCCCCTTTCGACCTGAGTTGGAGGACTGGCGTCCTCAATACGAGCCGCGGCAGCGATAGGCGTAGCCGTCATGGCCGACATAGGTGTCGGTGCGCTCGTCATAGGAACGATAATTGTCGTAGCACCAGTCGACATGCGCCTGCCAGCTGGCGCGGGCGACGCGGCGCGGCGGCGGGGCGCGATAGCCGTCGTCATAGGCCGGGGCGGCATAGCGCGGCGGCGGGACCTCGTAGCCATCGTCATAGCGCGGCGCCGCGAGCAGGGCGCCGATGCCGAGGCCAACGGCCGCGCCGGCGGCGAGCGCCGCGTTGCGGCCGTTCTCGGCCGAGGCGGTCCCGGCCGTGCCGACGACCGCGGTGATGCCGATCAGGGCTGCCATGGCGGCCGTTGCGATCTTCTTCATGCTCGTCTCCTGAAGTGGAGTGGGGGGCTGTTGGGAGCCGTTCTAGGACCGCCCGGCTGAATGCCCGCTGAATGCGTCATTCATCAAACGCGCCTGCGTCCGGGGCTATGAACGCCGTCACAAGGATCCGCCCGACGCGGGCCGTGCTATGACTGGCGACGGTCCATCCCCTTCTGATCCGTGAGGCAGCCTTGTCCCGCCGCTACGCCCTTCTCGATGTCTTCGCCAACGCGCCGCTCGCCGGCAACCAGCTCGCCGTCGTGCTCGACAGCGAGGGGCTCGGAGACGACCGCATGCTGGCGATCGCGCGCGAGTTCAACCTCGCCGAAACGGTCTTCGTCCAACCGCCGGCGAAGCCTGGCCACAAGGCCAGCCTGCGCATCTTCTGCCCGGCCTACGAGATGCCGTTCGCCGGCCATCCGACCGTCGGCACGGCCGTGCTGCTGGCGCTCGAAGCCGCGGGCGGCGAGCCGAACAGCCAGGATTCGGTGTTCGTCGTCGAGGAGAAGGTCGGCGCCATCCGCTGCGCCGTCGCGCTGCAGTCGGCGAAGGCCGGCCACGCGATCTTCGACGTGCCGCGCCAGTCGACCCGCGTCGAGACGCCCGTCGACGACGACGCGCTCGCGGCCATGCTCGGCCTGCTGCCGTCGGAGACCGGGTTCGAGAATCATCGGCCTTCGGTCTATTCCGCCGGCGTGCCCTATCTCCTCATGCCGGTGCGCGATCTCGCCGCGATCGCCCGCGCCAGGCCGCTGGCCCAGCACTGGCAGGCGGCGATGCCGGCCGGCGTCGGCGCGGTCTATCTCTACACGCGCGAGACGCTGGCCCTCGGCCACCAGTTCCACGCCCGCATGTTCTGGCTCGGCGAGGCGATCATCGAGGACCCGGCGACCGGCTCGGCGGCGGCTGCCTTCGCCGGCGCCGTCGCCGCCTTCGACCAGCTTCCCGCCGGGACCCATCGCTTCGTCATGGAGCAAGGCTTCGAGATGCAGCGACCGAGCCTGATCCACCTCGAGGTCGACATCGAGGGCGGCGCGCTGCATGCGAGCCGCATCGGCGGAGACGCCGTGCTGGTCGCGCGCGGGACGCTGGATATGTAGGAAGCTCGGCCGCGACGCACTCGGCGTTGAGGGCGAGTTGTCGGTTCACGGGCCCTAGACCGTTCCGCACGCTCCCCCGTCATCCCTGCGCAAGCAGGGATCCATGCCGGAGCTCGCACGGGACCTGGCTTCGGGCGCGGTGAGGGCGCAGCCGCTCGCTTGGGTTCTCGGCGCGACAGGCTTCAGGCGCGGATGGGTGGATCCCTGCTTGCGCAGGGATGACGGGGAGGGTGTCGGGGACAGCGTCTGCCCCGGCCCGCTCACTCCGTCTCCGCCGGGCTGCCGTCCAGCTTCCGGCCCAGCACGGTCGCCACGACATATTCGATGCGGGCGCGCGCCGTGTGGTGCTCGAGCGTGTAGGCCCGCGCCGCCTTCGCCATCTCGGCCAGGTGGTCGGGCTCCTTGAGCGCGGCACGGACGGCGCGGGAGAGGCCGCCGGTCTCGACGGAGTAGTAGACGCAGTGCTCGCCTGCGCGGAACGGCCGGTGCTGCATTATGGTCGGGTAGTTCATCAGCGGCACGGTGCCGAGCTCGCTCGACTCGTAATGGCGGTAGCAGTCCCAGCCATAGCCGGCCGGCGACCAGGCGAGGCGGGCGGCGGCGAGGCGCTGGTGGAAGGTCTTGCGGTCGAGCGGCTTGTCCGGCACGTCGATGACGTAGCCCTCGTCGCGGAGCGCCAGCAGCTCCTTGATGCCGTCGGTGCGGACCGTGCTGTTCGGCCAGAGATCTCCGGCGAAGAAGACGTCCGAGGTCTTTTCGGTCGTCGGCTCGATGGTCGGCTGCGACGGATAGCCGAGATGGAAGGGGCGCAGCTTGGCCATGCGGCGCTGCGAGCTCTTCTGCGAGCGCCAGCGGCGGCCGGGCAGGTCCCAGTGGCTCGACTTGAAGAACACCTGCCAGCGGTCGGCGGTCAGTTCGCGCTTGAAATAGCTGTGGCAGCGCTCGATCAGGCCGAACTGGTGCGTGCCGATGCCGAAACTGTCGTTGATGTCGATGACGGCGACCGGGACGTCGTGGAAGCGATGCATCAGCCGCGCGGCGGCGATGGCGAACAGCGCCTTGGGCGCGCGGATGTGATAGTCGCGCAGCGCCGTCAGCCAGGTGCGCGGGTGCCAGGCCGGCAGCGGCGGGCCGTCGACGACGACGATGTCGTATTGTCCGGCGCGCAGCGCCTTTAGCGTGCGCAGGAAGGCGGAGGGGCCGAACAGCACGTTGGTCTTGCCGTAGGGCTTGCGGCCCGCCCAGAAAAAATCGGTCTGTTCCGGCGCGACCTGCTTGAACAGGCCCACATTGATCTCGAGGATGCGCAGCTTGCCGCCGCCTTTCGGCTGGTCGTGATCGACGGTCATGGGCGCCTCGGTTCTCTGGTGTCGGCGCTCTATAGCAATCCGGCGAAAGTTCGCGCAACCGAAACGGACGGCGCGATTGCCGCCTTGCGTGGAGCGCGAATCCTTTGCTAAAGGTCTGTTGGTCTGGCGCAGGCACCTGCCGCGCCGTTCGCGGACTTTAAGACGAGGGCGAGAGCGTGCAGCTCTTTTCGATCCATGGTGCCGATGAGCAGGTTGCGTTCGACGCGACCGGCCGCGCCATGTCCGCTCTCCTTGGTCTTCTTCTCCTTAGTCGCCCCTGAGCGTCGGCTGCCCCGTGACGGGCGGGCACTCAGGGGAATGAACGCGAAGACCTCCGCCATTCATGCCCTGAGCACCATTCGCGTGCCGGGCCGCCGACAAGGAAGACCAACATGACCGCGACCACGAATTCGTCCTCCGACAAGGACCGGATCGTCATTTTCGACACCACTTTGCGCGACGGCGAACAGTGCCCCGGCGCCTCGATGACCTTCGAGGAGAAGCTGGAAGTCGCCGAGCTGCTCGAGGAAATGGGCGTCGACATCATCGAGGCCGGCTTCCCGATCGCCAGCCAGGGCGACTTCGAGGCCGTGCACGAGATCGCCAAGCGCGCCGGTGACAATGTCACCATCGCCGGCCTCGCTCGCGCCATTTCGGGCGACATCGCCCGGGCCGGCGAAGCCGTCCGCGTCGCCAAGCGTTCGCGCATCCACACCTTCGTTTCGACCTCGCCGATCCATCTGGCGCACCAGATGCGCAAGACCGAGGAGCAGGTGCTCGACATCATCTCGACCACCGTCGCCCAGGCGCGCAATTTGGTCGAGGACGTCGAGTGGTCGGCGATGGACGCCACCCGCACCCCGATCGAATATCTGGTCCGTACCGTCGACGCCGCCATCAAGGCCGGCGCCACGACGATCAACCTGCCCGATACGGTCGGCTACGCCGTGCCGGAGGAATACGCGGCGATGTTCCGCGAGGTGATCGAGCGCGTGCCGGATTCCGACAAGGCGATCTTCTCGACCCATTGCCACAACGATTTGGGCCTCGCGGTCGCGAACTCGCTGGCCGGCATCGCCGGCGGCGCGCGCCAGATCGAGTGCACGATCAACGGCCTCGGCGAGCGCGCCGGCAACGCGGCGCTGGAAGAGATCGTCATGGCGATCCGCACCCGCCGCGACGTGATGCCCTACGACACGCGCATCGATGCCACCATGCTGACCCGCGCCTCGAAGCTGGTCTCGAACGTCTCGGCCTTCCCGGTCCAGTACAACAAGGCGATCGTCGGCCGGAACGCCTTCGCGCATGAGAGCGGCATCCACCAGGACGGCATGCTGAAGAACGCCGAGACCTACGAGATCATGACGCCGGAGAGCGTCGGCGTGAAGGCGACCTCGCTGGTCATGGGCAAGCATTCCGGCCGCCACGCCTTCCGCTCCAAGCTGAAGGAACTGGGCTACGAGGTCGGCGACAACCAGCTGGAAGACGCCTTCAAGCGCTTCAAGGATCTCGCCGACCGCAAGAAGCACGTCTATGACGAGGACATCGAGGCGCTGATCGGCGACGAGGTGGCGACCGCGGCCGAGTCGATCCGCCTGCTGTCGCTGACGGTCATCGCCGGCACCGGTGCCGCCGCCAAGGCGATCATCAGCCTCGACGTCGAAGGCGCGCACGTCACCAAGGAAGTCACCGGCAACGGCCCCGTCGACGCGATCTTCAACGCCATCAAGGCGATCGTGCCGCATGAGGCGAACCTGTCGCTCTACCAGGTGCACGCGGTCACCGAGGGCACCGACGCGCAGGCCGAGGTCTCGGTCCGCCTCGAGGAAGACGGCAAGTCGGTCACCGGCAAGGGCGCCGACCCGGACACCATGGTCGCCTCGGCCAAGGCGTATCTCTCGTCGCTGAACAAGCTGATGGTGAAGCGCCAGCGCCAGCACGCCCAGGCCGTCAACGCCTGATCGGGTTTTTGGCACTCTGAAATGCAAGCGGCCGCGTCGATGACGCGGCCGTTTTTGTTCGTGGGGGCGTCGGAGAGCTGGCCCGCGATCCGCTCCGCCCTCATCCTGAGTGTCTGGCCCGTAATTGGACAAGGCCCGCCACGCCGCCTTCCCTTCACCTCTCCCTGAGGGAGAGGTCGGAGCGAAGCTCCGGGTGAGGGGGTAGGGAACCACCTGGATAGGTCGCAGCCCCTCACCCGCCGGCCTCCGGCCGTCGACCTCTCCCTCTGGGAGAGGTAGAGATTTGCCGCCCGCGATCCGCTCCGCCCTCATCCTGAGGTGCTTCGCGTGGGCGAAGCCTCGAAGGAGGCTCCAGCGTGACGCCGGTCCTAGGTGGAGTCGCGCCCCAGGCGGGCGTGGGTACTGGGCCCTCCTTCGAGGCCCGGCTTCGCCGGGCGCCTCAGGATGATGGTCGAGCATGGGAGGCCGTCCGGCCATGAGAGGCGGGTCCCAAACGAAAACGGCGTCCCGCTTGCGCAGGACGCCGCCATTCCCGGCCCTGAGGCCAGGTCTTACTTCGGCACGGCGATCTTGCCGAGGCGCAGGAACTGCGTCTCGCCGGAATGGTCGTCGACGCCGTCATTGTCGGTGATCGCGTAGCCATTGCCGGCGGCGTCGAGGGCAAAGCTCTCGATCTTGTCGAGGACATAGCCGTTCGTCGCCTGCAGCAGCGGCAGAAGGTCGGTGAGGTCCTGCTTCGCGACCTTGGGCAGTTCGCCGCCGAGCGGGGCAGCGGTGACGCCGTCGAGCGAGACGAAGGTCAGCTTCTTGATCTTCGCGTCGCGGCCGATCTGGTTGTCGCGCTCGATGGCGACGAGGCCGCCCGGCACCGCGGTGAGCTCGGAGAGGCCGACCCAGCCCTTTTCCGCCTTGTCGAGCGGATAGTGCACGGCGCCCCATTCCTTCGACGCGGGCTTGTAGGCGAGGAGCTTGGTGAAGCCCTTCGGATCGTCCTTCCACTCACGCTGCACGGCGACCCAGACGGTCTCGTCGGCACCGGAACCGGTCACCGTCACGCCCTCGAAGCCGAAGCGCGTGGCATGGGCCGCGAGCGCCTCGGGAAGCGCGATCTCCTCCTGCACGACGCCCTTGGCGTCGACGCGGACGAGCGAGGACTGGGTCTTGTTCTTTTCGCGCTCGGGATTGCCTTCCGAGGCGAGCCAGAAGCCGCCGTCGCTCGAGAGCGCGATGCCCTCGAGGTCGAGCTTCTCGACCGGCTTGCCGTCCTTGGTGACGGTGATCTCCTCGGTGATCAGCGCCGGGGTGTTGGTGGCGTCGATCGTCAGGATGCGGCCGATCGACTGGGCGCTGTCGATGACGGCGTAGAGCTTGCCGGCTTCCCTGGCGTCCGCGACGGTGCCGGAGAGCGCCGCCCAGGCGATCGGCTTGCCGTCCTTGTCGGCCGAGGTGATGGTCGGGTAGGCGGCCGGCGCGTCGCTGCGCTCGTAGATCGTCACGACGGAGCCGATCAGGCCGTCCTCGCGCAGGTCGTTCTCGGACGCCGTGACGAAGAGCTTGCGCGCGGGGATGGCGAGCAGGCCCTCGGGGCCGATGCCGCCCGGCAGCGCCTGCAGCAGCGTCGGCGCCTTGCCGGCCCCCTCGTCCTTGTAGACGCCGACCAGCGAGGCGCGCTCGGAGCCGACGAAGATCAGATGATCGTCGCCGAAGCTGGCGACTTCGGCGCCTTCCGGCTCGTTGCCCTTCTTGTTGCGCTTTTCCGGATAGTGGCCGAGGCGGGCGGTCTCGTATTCGAGCGCGGTGCCGCTCTCGTAGTCGACGGTGCCGTCGGTCCTGAAGATGGTGAAGCCGCGCGAGCCGCCCTTCCAGTCGCCCTCATTGGCGGTGACGAAGCGCTCCGCGTCGATCCACTGCACGCCGTCCGGCTCGCGGGCGACCTTTTCCATTTTGCCGGAGAGGTCGATCACGCCGTCCTTCTTCACGTCGATGCCGTCGAGGTCGACGGCGCCGGCGGAGAAGTGGTTCACGACCTTGCCGGTGGCGAGGTCGGCGATGACGATGTGGTTGTTTTCCTGAAGCGTCAGGACGACCTGGTTCTGGTCGTTGATGTCGACGAATTCGGGCTCCGGATCCTCCGGCGCGATCGCGGCGAGGCCGGCCACGTCGATCGTCGCCTTGGCGGCGCAATCGACGCCGTCGGCGCCGACGGCGAAGCTCAGCAGCGAGCCACCGGGCAGCTGCGGGATGGCGCCGTCATGGATGTCCTCGTCACGCTCGTTCTCGATCGCGATGGCGAGGAACTTGCCGTCCGGGCTCCTGGCGAGCGAGTCCGGCTGGCCGGCGAGGTCGCAGGTCGCCTTGACCGTCTTCGAGGCGAGGTCGATGACAGCGAGATGGCCCGAGGGCTCGCTCTTCGACTTCGACGTGACGACGCCGACATAGGCGCGGCCGCCGATCACGACGGTCGAGGTCGGCTCGCCGTCGAGCGCCACCGTGCCGGCGTGCTTCGGCGCCTTCGGGTCGGTGATGTCGATCAGGCCGATGCGCTGGCCGGGGCTGTCGGTATAGACCAGCGTCTGGCCGTCCTCGGTCGCGGTGATGATCTCGGCGACGGTCTCCTTGGCGGCATCGGCATCGCCGGGCAGATTGTCGACGACGTGGAACGTGCTGATGCGGTTGAACATCTCGGCGGCGTTCGAGGCGAGCGCGGTGCCGGCGAGGAGAGAGGCGGCGAGCGCGCCGCGCAGGATCGGCTTCAACATGATTTCCCCAATCATTTCATGGCCCTCTGAGGCGCGGACGCCTGGATCGCGGCGCAATAGAGCGGCGGCCGATGACGTCGGGATGACGGTTGCGTGACAGTTTCATGCCGTCCCGCGCCGGCATTCGGGAAGATTTCCACAGTCCGTTGAACGGGCGGCTGGACAGGCCGGGAGCGCTTTGCTACATACCGCCTCGTTCCGGGGCGCCGCAGCGCAGGTTGCGACGCCGCCAGACGATGGGTGCATAGCTCAGTTGGTAGAGCAGCTGACTCTTAATCAGCTTGTCCTAGGTTCGATCCCTAGTGCACCCACCACCGATTTCGGCAGGCGAGCCGCAGATCTATAAAGATCGGTCCCGCCGCGTCGCTTTCGGGTGCATAGCTCAGTTGGTAGAGCAGCTGACTCTTAATCAGCTTGTCCTAGGTTCGATCCCTAGTGCACCCACCACTTCAAAAGGCCGCCTGGTTCATCGAACCGGCGGCCTTTTTCGTTTCAGAGCGCAATTGGGGCATGCGACCCGCGAAACCCGCAATGAGGGGAGCGCGCGACCCGCAGCCGATTCGCAACGGGGGCAGCATGCAGGTCATAGGCGGGATCGTTGTTTTCGGGCTTTGGGGCTGCCTGCTTCTCTTTCAGGCGTTCGCCTTCTTTGAAGGCCTGGATGCCTGGTTCGGCCTCGGAACGGCCGCCTCGATCCTTGCCTTCGTGGTGGCGGTCCTTGCAGGACAGCTCGGTTCGTTCGCCATGATCGTTGTCGCGATCTACGGGATGGTCCATGGCTGGGGCTGGCCCTGGTGGCAGGCGGTCGCTGTTGCCTGTCCGTTGCTGGCCATCGGCTTCCTGATGGCGGGCAGTCTCGGGATCACGACCGTGATGCTAAGGGCGTTCCGCCGGTCCTAGACCTGCGTGTCGGCCGCGACAGGGGCATCGAGTTCGTTCGTCACCCGCACGCGAACATCGCGGATCCCGGGGGCGGCTCGAGGCCGAGCGCCGCATAGAAGGCGACGACGCTTCCTCCGCGCGCGACCGAATCGTCATAGTCGACGACGCTGACCGGGCCGACATGCCGCGACAGGAGCGCGATCTGGCGCTCGTAGTCGAAGAGTTGCGGGCTGTGCATGGTCATCAACTCGTCGGCGCTGACCGACAGGGTCTGCTTGCGGGCCATTTCGGCCGCGAGCGAGATGGCAAACGCGCGCTTCTCCCGGACGAACATCAGAACGGAAACGTCAAACGGCGACAGCCAGCGGCGCAGGCGCTTCAGATAAGCCTCCCGCGCCGGCCAGTACGCGGACGAATCCGACCAGGATGCCGAGGTCCAGTCCATTCCGAGGACATGGCGATAGAGCGGTTCCGAGCTGATCACGATGCGATCCTGCGGATGCGCGGCCTTGCGAACGTAGGTACGGAATATGGCTGCCCGCGCGCGTTCCTCGGGTCTGTCGCCGGCAAGGCAATGCGCGAGATCGTGATGGGGGTGGCTGGACGGTATCAGCGCTCGCGGCGGCACGGGATAGAACAGGCCGCGCTCGCGGTCATAGGGGCGATGATCGTGCAGCACCTTCTGGATGCTGGTGGTGCCGGTCTTGTGCGTTCCAACATGCAGAAGGAGGCGGGGCTTCCGTCCGAATCTCCACACGACCTTGCCTCGATATTTCCTGCCTGGGAGCCCCGATCTAGCACGGTACCTGCGGATGACGCTGCCTAGATCGCGTCGTCGTCCCCAGCCGGGCCGCCTTCGCCTTCGAGGCGGGCGATCTGCTTGGCGTCCTGGCGGGTGAATTTCAGCCGGACGCCGGCGCCGAACCCATCTGCCTCGGGGAGGAGGACCGCGCCGAAATGCTCCAGCGCATGGAGGATCGCCTCGGAGTCCGTCGCCGATTCGAGCAGCGCGCTGCCGCTGTCCTCGGCGAGGCGCATGTGCTCGACGTCGAGACCGGCGCGGCGCGCCAGGACCTCGAGGCTGACGCCGGTCAGCGCGCGTGCCGCAGCGATCAGGCGACCGGTCAGAAAGGGGGGCTCGAACATGGATCCTCCTGGCTGGCTTCCATCATGGCGCGCGCGCCGCGCCGTCGCAACCGGCCGCGGCAGCGCGGTGACGCCTCGTGGCCGGGCGGACGGCAAGCCGGCGCATTGCCGTTCCCCCGCGTCGGTGGTCTACTGGTTTTCCCAAAAGCCTCCCGATGGTGCAGCGACATGAACGTGGTTCAATGCAGGATGGCGCGAGCAGGCCTGGGCTGGAGTGTCGAGGACCTCGCGCTCAAGTCCGGCGTTTCGCTCGACGTGGTGCAACGCTTTGAGGGCGGCGAAACGGTCGGCCCCCGCGTCGATCTCCTGCTCCGCGAGACGCTCACGGCCGCCGGCGTGATCTTCGAGGATGACGGGCAGCTGGTCGAGGGCGGTCCGGGCGTCCGCCTTCGCCGCGCCCAGCGCGACGAGGGCAAGCGGCCCGAGGAGCTGAGCTCCGCCAACGACGGCTGATCGGGCTTCCGACGCCTCAGCGCCGGGCGCGAGCCGCCTGGCCGGGGCGGTCGGGGATCGCCGTGCCGAAGACGTGGTCCCAGAACAGGGTCGTGACGCCGAAATTGCCCTCCACGTCGTTGTGGTGGTGCAGGGCGTGGCGGCGCTTCACCTTGTACAGGTAGCTGCCATGCGGCGGATGCCAGTGATGCAGCACGTGGTGGACGAAGCTGTAGCCGACATAGCCGGTGACGACGCCGGCGGTGAAGCCGCTGGCGATGCCGAGCCCGAACAGATACCAGCTCGGCCAGAAGACGACCGCCGCGATGACGACGAAGCTGAGCCAGATCGGCGTGCCGATCAGGTCGGTCGGCGCCGCGTGGTGTTGGTCGTGCAATTCTCGGAAATAGACGACGTTGTGCAGCACGCCGCGATGGATCAGGTATTCCGCCAGCGTCCAGACAGACAGTCCGACCGCATAGGCGGCGATCCAGGTCAATGGACTGATCGACCCCTGCCAGAAGATCGCCGCCGCGACCAGGCCGGCCAGGGTGACCGGATAGATGACGAAATCGGAATAGTAGGTGACCGGTCTCAACTGCATTTCAAAAACCCAGTCTCGATACGCGTCGGAAAGATGCTCCCATGAATTGAGCCAGCTTAACGGCTGGACCACAAGTGGCGAACCGAAACTCGCTGCAAATATGTTTACGCAAGGTGATCGAGGCGTGCATCGCTGGTGACGCAGGCGGGGCGGCATGGCAATGTCGCGCCATGCGCACCCTCCTTTTCTGCCTCGCCCTCTGCCTTCCCTTGCCGTCCCAGGCTCTCGATCTCGGGGTTTCCGCCGGGCGGGCCCTGGTCGCCGGCCCCGTCGCCGGAACGCCGCCCTACCTCACGCCGGTCAACATCATCGACGGCAAGGATGACCGCGATTCGCTCCCCGTGATCGGGCTGTCGCTCGGCCTGTCGCGCGGCGAGATGAGCCGGATCCGACAGGTCTCGGGCTATGTCGGCTGCCTGTCGCCGTCGCCTTCGGTCGGCTCGGGCGCACTGTTCCTGACCAACCAGCAGATCCTGACCGCCGCCCATGTCTTCTTCGAGCCGTCGGGCAAGCGGCGCTGGAAATGCTTCTTCCGGCCGCAGAGCCCCGGCGGGCCGATGATCGACCTCGTCGTCGACGACGGCACGAAATTCGGGTCGAAGCGGCCGAAGGCGGGATCGAACAATGACTGGGCGATCGTGCGGCTGGCCGAGCCGGTGGCCGGCGCCGTGCCGTTCCCGGTCGCGCCCGACGTGCCGGTCCGAAACGGCGACAAGCTGGTCGTCATCAGCGCGCATCCGGCCGACATGGAAAAGGAAGTCGACAAGGACATTCCCGTCGCGCAGGGCTGCCGCGTGCGGCGCTCCATCGACAAGTCGCGCTCGGCGGCGGCGACCTCGTTCTTCCGCACGGATTGCGACGCGACGGGCGCTTCGTCCGGCGGCATGCACCTCTCGCGAGTCAATGGCGAGCTGGTGTTCCGCGGCATCACGATCACGACCGGACCGTGGCGGGATCCCCGCTACAAGGGCGCCCCTTACAGCGAGAAGGGGGGCAGCGTTACGACCGCGCTCGGGACCGACGCTGCCATTCTGGATGCGGGCCGCGCCTTCGCCTCGGGCGGCTTCTGATCAGGCGGGCGGAGCGGCTGGCCCATCAGCGCTGCCGCGCGCCGCTGACATAGGCGTCGATATCGCCGCGCGAGACGCCGATGTCGCGCAGCATGCGGTCGTCCATCGATAGCAGGCTGTTGCGCGCCTGGCGTTGGCGCCACCAGCGGGTCAGGCCGTTCGTGTTCCGGGACATGGTGTTCTCCTCTCCAGGCTTCGGCCGTGATGGCCGACGTCGGCTTGATAGGAGAAATCGGGCCGGCCGGATGTGATGCGGGTCACGCAGCGGAAGGTTGCGCTCGCCGGAGATCAGCCGAGATGCACGGCGGCGGCGCTGCTCGCGCTCGTCGCGCCCTCGAAGCGCGGCAGCAGGTAGATGCAGGCGACGGCCGGCAGCGTGATCAGCGCGAAGGCGACCGCGAGCGCCGGCAGGCCGTACTGTATGAACGGCGCGACCAGCGCGGTGCCGATCGTCGGCAGCAGCGTGATGGCGAGCATCAGCGCCGCCGAGCCGCGCGCCTCGTCGGGCGCGGAGGCAGCCAGCGACTTGACGAAGCCGACACCGCCGCGCAGGCCGAGCCCCGCCGTCACCGGCAGCATGATCAGGAGCAGGACGACGACGCTGGAACCGCCCGCGAGGGCATAGGCGAGGAGGGCGAGCGCCGAAGCGCCGACCAGCAGGGTTCCGATCGTCACCAGCCGTTCCGGGCCCCAGCGATTGACGAAGATGCCGGCGAGGTTGGACGTCACCACGAACATCGCCACGCTCAGGAGCTGGAAGACGACGAAGGCGTTGACCGAGCTGCCCATCGTCTCGACCATCACATAGGGGGCGCTGAACACGAAGGTGATCAGGCCGCCGAGGATCAGCGCATGGCTGAGCGCGTAGCGCAGATAGGGCGCGTTGCGGAGCAGGCCGAGATAGCTGCCGGGCTTGGCGTCGGCGTCGCGCTGCGGCATCGAGGGCAGCAGCGACGGCCGCGCCAGGATGACGAGGCCGACCGCCGCGCCCAGCACGGCGGGGACAATGAAAGAAGCCTGCCAGCCCGAGACATGCAGCAGCCAGGCGCCGATCAGCGGCGCGAGACCGGGCACCAGCGACTGGATGCTGCCGATGACGGAGACGGCGCGGACGGCGCCCGTCTCGGTGAAGAGCTGGCGCAGCATCGGCGCGGGCAGCACGGCGGCGCCGGCCGAGGTCGCGCCCTGCACGACGCGGATGGCGTTCAGCGTCCAGATGTCGGTCGCGAAGGCGGCGAGGCCCGAGACGATCGCATAGGCGACCAGCGACCAGCCGAGCAGGCGGCGGGCGTCGACGCGGTGCGCGATGGCGCCGAACAGGATCAGCCCGACGCTGGAGCCGCCCATATAGGTCGCCAGCACATACTGCGCCGCCTGCGCATCGCCGCCGAGCAGCGACGGCAGCATCGGGATGGCCGGCAGGACGAGGTCGATCGACACCATCGTCGCCAGCGTTCCGATCACGAGCACGAGGCAGGCGACGAAGCGGGCCTTGTCCGAGCGGGGGGCGTCGGCAGTCGAATCGGGGCGGGACATGCGAGGCATCCGGAAAGGGTCGGATGCGTCTGCTAGCGCATGTGCCGCCGGGAGGATAGTGCCGAAACGGCAGGGGCCGGCCCGTCGAGGCCAGCCCCGTGTCGATGTGGGCGCCCCGCAGCGGGGCGCGAAGACCCTGCCGTCAGAGGCGTCCCATCAGGAGCAGGATCAGCAGGATGATCAGGATCAGGCCGAGACCGCCGCTTGGATAGTAGCCCCAGCCCGAGCTGTACGGCCAGCTCGGCAGTGCCGCGACCAGCAGGATGACGATGATGATCAGCAGTATGGTGCTCATGATGTTCCCCGATGGATCGATGCCGGTTCAACGCGGCGCGCACGCCATCGGTTCCACAACCTGGGCGTCGGCGGCCCCGTTCAGGGGCGGCCGTCGAGATGGCGGGCGCGGCGCAGATCGGGGAACCAGCGGCTCCAGAGCCCGGCGACGGCGACCGTGCCGGCGCCGCCGAGCACCACCGCCGCGACGGCGCCGAACGCCGCCGCCGACATGCCGGCGCGGAATTCGCCGAGCTCGTTCGAGGCGCCGACGAACACCATGTTGACGGCGTTGACGCGGCCGCGCACGGCGTCCGGCGTCCAGAGCTGGATCAGCGTCTCGCGGATATAGACGCTCACCATGTCGCTCGCCCCCATGACGATCAGCGCCACGATCGAAAGCCAGACGACGGAGGAGAGGCCGAACAGCACGGTCGACAGGCCGAACAGCGTGACGAAGGCGAAGAGCATCAGGCCGGCATGGTTGCGGATCGGGTTGAAGGCGAGCCAGGCGGCGACGCTCAGCGCGCCGATCGCTGGCGCGGCGCGCAGCAGGCCGAGGCCCCAGGGGCCGACCTCGAGGATGTCGCGCGCATAGACCGGCATCAGCGCGGTGGCGCCGCCGAGCAGCACGGCGAAGAGATCGAGCGAGATCGCGCCGAGGACGATCTTCTCCTTCCAGACATAGCGGAAGCCGGCGATCAGCGTTTCCCAGCTCGCCTTGTCGTTCAGGATCTTCTGCGGCGGCTTCGGCACGAACAGGATCAGCACCGCGCCGATCGCCATCAGCGCCAGCGCCACGCCATAGGAAGCCTCGGGCGCGGCGCCATAGAGCAGGCCGCCGGTGACCGGGCCGACGATGGTGGCGATCTGCCAGGCCGACGAATTCCAGGCGATGGCGCTGGCGAGGTCCTTGGGCGGCACGAGGTTGGGCGCCAGCGACTGCTGCGCCGGGCCCATGAAGGCGCGCACGACGCCGAACACGAGCAGCACGGCGAAGACGATGATGACGTTGGTACTGCCGGAAACGGTGAAGAGCAGCAGAGCCAGCACGCAGAGCGCCTCGCCGGCGAGGCAGAGCGCCATGATCATGCGGCGGTTGAAACGGTCGGCGACCGAGCCGGTGACGAGCACGAGCAGCAGCGCCGGCAGGAACTGCACCAGCCCGATCAGGCCGAGATCGAACGGGTCGCGCGTCATGTCGTAGACCTGCCAGCCGACCGAGACGCTGACGATGTTGACGGCGAAGGTCGCGCAGAGCCGGGACAGCCAATAGAATAGGAAGCCCCGATGCTGGAAGGCACCAAAGCTGTGGCGCTTATGCGCGGCCGAAGTATCGGGCATTGCGGGAGGTCCAAACCGCCGCCGCGCGGGGAGGGGAAGGGCGCGGCGTGAAAATCGTGCCGATTGTCTACATCGTCGCTGCCGCCCGGGAAACCGCGAACTGCGGTCGGGCGCGCCGACGGGCGGCGGTGTGACCTTCTCGTCGCGGCACGGGGTACCGTCTGCCCGGTTGCCCTTGTGCCGGCATGAAAAAAGGGCGCTGCCGAAGCAGCGCCCTTTTCGCATTCTATCGCCGGACCGCTCAGTCGAAGCGGCCGCTCGCATGGGCGAGCATGGTGTAGACCTTGCCCGTGTCCGAGACGAGATAGGCGTTGCTGGCGGCCGGATCCTGGCCGTTGCGCGCCACTTCGCTCAGGAGCCGCTCGAAATCGCCGACATAGCGATCGACCGCCGCCTTGAACTCCGCCTCGCGCTGATACTTGCGACGGATCTCGTCGAAGGTCTGCTGGCCCTGCAGCGTGTAGAGGCGGCGGGTGAAGACGTTCTTCTCGCCGCGCTGGTGACGCTCCCACAGGTCGGCCGCGGCGCGCGGGTCGATGGCGCGGGCGATTTCGCTCGACAGGTTGCCGAGCGAGGCGCCGGCGCTGCTGCCGTTGCGCTGGGCCGCGGCGGGCGCCTCGCGGCGCTCGGCCGGAGCCTGCTCCTCGTCGCGCGAGGCGCGGCGCAGCAGGTCGGACACCCAGCCACGCGGCTCGGCCGCTTCCTCCGCCGCCGGAGCGGCGGCGGGCTTGGCGGCGGCCTGGCGGACGGGCTGCGGCGCCGGGCGCGGCTGCTCGGCCACGGCCGGGCGGGCCGGGGCGGGGCGCTGGACGACCGGAGCGGCGGCAGTTGCGGCAACGGCCGGGGCGACGCGGGCCGGCTCGGCCGCGGCGGCCTGGCGGGCCGGACGCGTGAAGACCGGGGCGGCGTCGGCCGCGCGGGCGCGCGGCGCCGGCGTGCCGGGCGCCGAGACGTCGAGCGACTTGCCGTGCTTGCCGACGATGTCGGACAGCTCGGACAGCGCCTTCAGCTGGTCGGTGACGACCCGACGCATGGCGTCGGCGCTCTCGCGCGTTTCGGCCGGAAGCTCGAGCACGCCGCGCTTCAGCTCGTTGCGGGTGACCTCGAGGTCGTTCTGCATCTCCTTGGCGGCGGAGCGCATCTCGTCGGTCGCGGCGGCGAACTGCTTGGTCGCCTGGGCGACGACGGCGGCCATGTCGTCCATCAGCGCGCGGTTGGCCTCGCGGACGACGTTGGCGGCCTTGAGGCTCTCGTTGCTAGCGGTCGCCTGCATGCCCTCGAGGTTCTCCAGCACGCCCTTGGCGGCGTTCTCGCTGGAGCGGGCGAGCATCTTGGCGACCTCGGCGGCGCGCTCCTCGGCGTCCTTCAGCGAGGTGCTGACGGTCTCCGTGAAGTTGCGCATCATGCCGTCGAGTTCCGACGAGCGGGCGGCGAGCGTCGCGGCCAGCTGGTCGAGCGCGACGCGGCGCTGGTCGATCGAGCCCTCGATCTCGGCATTGGCCGAGGTGAGGTTCTGCGCCGCCACGGTGAGCGAACGGCCCTGGTCCTCGAAGCGGCCGGCGATGGCGCCGACATTCTCGAGCACGTCCTTCGACACGTCGCGCAGCATCGCGACCTGCGTCGCCAGCACGGTCGACGAATTCTGCGTGCCGTCGATCGCCTGCTCGATCGCCTGGGCGAACTCGCCCGTCCGGGTCGCGAGGCCCGTCTCGATCTGGTTCAGGTTGTCGGTCGTGCGCGTCAGCAGCGCGTTCAGCATGTCGTTCGACTGGGCCAGCCGCTCGACGATGCCGGCGACGTCGGTGCGCAGGCGCTCGTTCGTCGCGCTGAAGTTCTGCGAAACGGACTCGCCGCTCTCGAGCAGGGCGCGGGCCGCGTCGTCGGTGCGCGACAGCACCATCGATACGATCTCGGAGCCCTTGGTGGACAGGAGGTCGACGATGGTGTCGCCGGCGTTGGCGACGCTGTTGGTGAGGTCGTTGCCGCGACGGTCGATGGCGGCGACGAGACGGTTGCCTTCGCCATCAAGCAGCTGGGCCAGCTCGGCGCTGCGGCTCTCCAGCACCTCGTTGAAGGCGCGGGTCCGCTCCTCGAGGGCGCTGGCCGTGTTCATGGCGCGGCCACCGAGACTCTGCTCGATCTCGAGCGAGACGCGGGCGATCTGTTCGGCCGCCTCGGAGGAGACACGCGACAGGTGGCCGGCGGCCTCGTTGCTCGAGGACGACATCAGTTCGGCGGTCGAGCTGGCGAGCTGCGACAGGCGCTCCGACGCCTGCTCGGCCGAGAGGGTGACGGCCTCGGAAGCGCCGGCCGCGGAGCGGGCGAGCGTCTGCGAGACGTCGTCGAGCGACTGCGACAGCGACTGCGTCGCATGCAGCGCCGACTGGGCGAAGTTCTGGGCGGCGTCGCTGGCCGACTGCGCCATCGCCTGCGAGGCGTCGCTGGCCGACAGGCGCAGCGCGTCGCTGGTCGAGCTCGACGCGGTCACCAGCTGCTCGGTCGCCTGCGACAGCGAGCCGACGATCTGCTCGGCGACCCGGACCGATTCACGGCCGAGCGTCGAGGTGATGTCGCTGAGGCGGGTCGAGAGGATCTGGTCCATCTGGCTCGCCCGCGCGTCGAAGCTGCTGGCGGCCTCGACGGCCTTCTCGCCCAGCGTCTCGTTGATCGCGTGCCAGCGGTCGGACAGCATGTCGGACAGCGCCTGGGTGCGGTCGGAGAGGCGGGTCGACACGTCCGACAGGCGGTCGTCGATGATCGTGCCGATCTCGGACTGGCCGACCGAGAACGTCTCGGCGAGGTCGCGGGTGCGCTCGATCAGCGTCTCGTTGATCTGGCGCGAGCGGGCGTCGAGGGCGTCGTCGATGCGGCGGGTGCTGCTGTCGAGCGTCTCCGAAACCATGCCGAGCTTCGATTCGATCGCGTCGCCGAAGCCGGTGAGGCGGTCGGCCAGGGTCGAGTCCATCAGGTTGGCGCGGTCGGCGAAGCGGGTGACCAGCTCGGGGCCGCGCACTTCGATGATGTCGCGCAGCGCCGCGAAGCGCTCGTCGAGGCCGGTGGCGATTGCCTGGCCGCGATCGTTGATCAGCTCGCCGAAACGGTTCGACGTGTCGAGGATCTGCTCGTGCACGCCGGTGGCGCGGCTCTCGATCTCGCGCGCCAGGCGCGCGCCCGAGGCGGCGATGCGGTCATGCGCATCGACGGCCTGGGTCTCGATGTCGCCGAGCAGCGTGGCGCCGGTATGGACGATGCGCTCATGCACGGCATTGGCGCGGTTCTCGATCTCGCCGGCGATATCGGTGCCGGAGGAGACGATGCGGTCATGCGTTGCGAGCGCGCGGGTGGCGATCTCGTCGGCGAGCGTCGTGCCGGAGGCGACGATCTGCTCATGCGCGGCGCGGGCCTGGCTGCTGATCTCGTGGCTCAGCGTGGTGCCCGAGGTGAGGATCTGCTCGTGGGCGGCGCGGGCCTGGCTGCTGATCTCGTCGCTGAGCGTCGTGCCCGAGGTGAGGATCTGCTCGTGGGCGGCGCGCGCCTGGCTGGTGATCTGGTCGACAAGGCCGGTGCCCGAGGACAGGATCTCGTCATGCGCGGCGCGGGCCTGGCTGGTCAGCTCGCCGATCAGCGTGTTGCCGGAGGACAGGAACTGCTCGTGGGCGTCGCGGGCCTGGGTGGCCATCTGGTCGACGAGGCTGGTGCCCGAGGACAGGATCTCGTCGTGCGCGGCGCGGGCCTGGCTGGTCAGCTCGCCGATCAGCGTGTTGCCAGAGGACAGGAACTGCTGATGCGTCGACAGCGTCTGGCTGGCGATCAGGTCGGCCAGCGTCGCGCCGGACTCGATCACCTGCTCATGCGCCAGGTTGGCCTGGCTGGCGATATCGCCGATCAGGGCGGTGCCGGCCTCGACGAGGCGGTCATGCACGGCGCCGGTGCGGGTCTCGATCTGGCCGATCAGGCCCGAGCCAGCGGCGATGACGCGCTGATGCACGGTGTTGGCGCGGCTCTCGATCTCGTTGGCGAGCTCGGTGCCCGAGGCGACGATGCGCTGATGCACGGCGGTGGCGCGGTTCTCGATCGCGTCGGCGAGGTCGGTGCCCGAGGTGAGGATACGCTGGTGGACGTCGGTGCCGCGGCTCTCGATCTGGCTGGCGACGTCGCTGCCCGAGGCGAGGATCCGCTCCTGCGCTTCCAGCGCCCGGCGCTCGATCTCGCTCGAAAGCTCGGTGCCCGAGGCGATGATGCTCTGGTGCACGGCGTCGGCGCGCTCGGTGATGTCCTTGGCGAGGTCCGAGCCCGAGGAGAGGATGCGGCCATGCACGCCCTCGATCTCGTTGGCGAGGTCGTTGCCCGAGGCCAGGATGCGCTGATGCACGGCGGTGGCGCGGCTCTCGATCTCGTCGGCCAGCTGGGTTCCGGAGGCGAGGATCTGCTGGTGCGCGCTGTCGGCCCGGTTGGCGATCTCGTCGACGAAGCGGTTGCCCGAGGCGAGGATGCGCTCGTGGATGTCGGTGCCGCGATTCTCGATCGTCGAGGCGAGCTCGTTGCCCGAGGCGAGGATCTTCTGGTGCACGGCGGTGCCGCGCGTCTCGATGGCGTCGGCGAGCTGCTGGCTCGATTCGACGATCAGGTCGTAGACCGCCGTGCCGCGGCTTTCCATGTTGTCGGCGACCTGGCGGCCGGAGTCGACGATGCGATCGTGCAGCACGTTGGCGCGGGCGGCGATCGTCTCGGAGATCTCGTTGCCCGAGGCGATGATCGTCTCGTTGACCTTGAGGCCGCGGACGGCGATCGCCTTGGCGACTTCGCCGCCGACGGTGGCGAGGCGCTCGGTCAGCTCGGCTGAGCGGGCGTCGAAGGTCTCGTTCACGGCGTTGGAGGCGCCGTCGATGGTCTCGCGCAGCGCCGCGGTGCGGGCCTCGATCAGGTTGGCCATGATGTCGCCGGCGGCGGTCAGTCGGTCGGCGAGACCGCTGCCGTCGATCGCGATGGCGTCCTGAATCCGGTCGCCGGTCAGCGCCAGGCGGTCGGCGAGGTCGCCGCCGCGGGCCGTGATGGTGTCGGCGATGCGGGTGCCGGTCTCGTCCAGCTTCTCGTTGATCTCCTGGCCGCGCAGCGCCAGGTCGACGATCAGGCTGTCGGCGTTCGACTTCAGCGCCGCGTTCACCTCGCGGGTGTGCAGCGAGATCGTCTCGGCGACCTGGTTGCCAGTGACCGAGATCGAGCGGGTCATGTCGGCGGTGCGGCGGTCGAGGCCCTCGGTCAGCTCGTCGGTGACGCGGGCCAGCGTCTCGTTGACCTCGCGGCCGCGCTCGGCGACCGTTTCGGCCATGGCGCGGCCGGTGGTCTCGAGCGTCTCGTTGATGTCGGCGCTGCGAGCGAGCAGCACGTCGGTGACCTCGACGCTGGTGCGCGACAGCGATTCGGTGACGTCGCTGGCGGCGCTCGACAGGCGGCTGACCAGGTCCTCGCCGCGCAGCGACAGCTTGCTGATCATGTCGTCGCCGGCGCTGCCGAGGGCCGAGGTGATGGTCTCGCCGCGGCCGGCCAGAGCCTGGGTGATGCGGTCGCCGGAGCCGATGATGTTGGCGGCGATCTGCTCGCTCGCCTCGCCGAGGTCCTTGGACAGCGATTCCTGCGCCGACACGATCGACGAACGGACGCGCTCGGAATTGATGACGATGGCCTCGCGCTGGTTGGCGAGATCGTCGATCAGGCCGCGCATGCGCACTTCATTGTCGGAGTAGGAGCGCTCGAGGGCGGCGACCTCGTTGTGGACGAGGAGCTCCAGCTCGCTGGCGCGGGCGAGCGCCCGCTCGATGCCGTCGCCCATGGCGGCGACTTCGCGGCGGATGGCCTGGCTGACGGTGACGACGGCCTCGGAGGCGGCGTCCTCGGGCTCGGACAGGCGCGCGGCGACATCCGAGATGGAGCGCGCGGCGATGCGCATCTCCTGGGCGCGGGCGACCATGATGGCGATGCCCCAGACGATGCCGATCGGCAGCACCAGGGCGAGGGCGAGATTGGAGAACAGGGCGGAGCCGACGGCGTCACCGGAGAACAGGCTGACGCCGGCCGCGCTGGCATAGGCGGCGATGGCGCCGGCCCAGACCACCGAGATCAGCGTGGCGGCCGGATAGATCAGGCGCGAGGGACGACGGGCGGGCAGGCTGGCGCCGGAGACGCGGCGATCGTCATTGGCCGGCATGCGGCCGCGGCCGGGCTGGCGGCCGCGCGGGGCGGCGGGCGCCTCGTCGCGCGTCGGCGCCGGCAGGGCGCGGCTCAGCGGCGCCGGCTCGGCCTTGCGGGACGCCTCGCCCTTGCGCGGGGCGTCGCCCTTGCGGGGCGCCTCCTGCAGGCGGGGCTGTTCCAGCCGGCGATCGCGCGGCGCGACCGCCTTGGCGGCCTGGGCACCATTCGGGGAGTTGAAATCGATCCGGAGCGCTTCCTCCACGGCGGTGAGCGCTGCGTCCGCCGGGTCCTTGGACTTCGGGGTATTCGCCATCTTTGTAGCCTCGCGTCCGTACTCGATACTGTGTCGGCCGCTTCGGCGGAGTGACCCGCCGAAAGCACGAGGATGCTTCCAGGACACGGCAGGCGCTTGCACTCGCGCCACGGTCGCCATGCCCCGTAGATCAGTCCGTCGCCCGACAGCGCAATACAACGCGTTGCCGGATCGGCCTTCACACCCTTGCCCGTAGCCTCACCTTTTGGCACATTCGGCGCGGGGGTACAAGAAAGTACGGCTTTCGGCCGTCATTTGTTAACAAGGTATTTACGCGCAGCGTCGTGCCTGCCTCAGGTGCCCGGTTCCCGATCCGGACGCCCCGCCCAAGGTTTACCTCGACTGGCAGGTCGAGGTCCTGCGTCGAGCGATCGCTCATTGTGGCGAAATTCTGTCGATGCAGTCGGGTGGGCAGGCTGGTGGCCTGAATAAAGCTCCAGAGAACTGATCGGCGTTTCATCTATTCTTGCGTGTAGATGTGTCGGTCGACCGGCTGTTCGGGATGGACTGGTCACGCGGCCGTGTTCTTCTCGGATCAGCCTCCATCGAAATCGCGCTCTGCGCGTCAAAAAGGGGCGTCGGGGCGCCGGTCGCCCGCCAGTCTTTGTTAACGCTAGCATCAGCTTTTGCCAGGCCGGACCCGCCGGATCGCCGGCCATGCGCGATCCGTCGCGGCGTCGGCCGCCTCGCGGCCCTTGGCACATGCGGCGCATTTCGCCTATAGGGGGCAGTCCTTATCCAGCGTTCCGGATCCCATGGCCAAGATCACCTACATCGCCTTCGACGGCACCGTCTTCGACATCGAGGCTCGTGACGGCACGACCGTCATGGAAAACGCCGTCCGCAATGCCGTGCCGGGCATCGAGGCCGAATGCGGCGGCGCCTGCGCCTGCGCCACCTGCCATGTCTATGTCGACGAGGCCTGGGTCGAGGCGACCGGCGAGCCGGAGCCGATGGAAGAGGACATGCTGGATTTCGCGCAGGACGTGCAGCCGAACTCGCGCCTGTCGTGCCAGATCCGCGTCAAGCCGGAGCTCGATGGCCTGATCGTCCGCATCCCCGAACGCCAGGGCTGAGCGGCGCCGCTTGGAAGGTTTTGCTCGGCAGACCGTCTGGCGGCAGAACATTGATGCTTTGCAGGGACGGCGGCAGCCGCTAAATCTCGCGCGCGTTCATTCGCGCGGTCTCACTTGCAATGGAATGATCATGAGCGAAACGATCGAAGCCGATGTCGTCATCGTCGGTGCGGGCCCAGTCGGGCTGTTTGCCGTTTTTGAACTCGGTCTTCTCGACGTTCGCTGCCATCTGATCGACATCCTGGACAAACCCGGCGGCCAATGCGCCGAGCTCTATCCCGAGAAGCCGATCTACGACATTCCGGCCTTTCCGATCATTACCGGCGACGGCCTGACCGAGAACCTGCTCGCCCAGATCAAGCCGTTCGATCCGACCTTCCATCTCGGCGAGATGGTCAACGGCATCGAGCGTCTGGAGGACGGCACGTTCCGCGTCACCACCGACGCCGACAAGGTGTTCCACACCAAGGTCGTCGTGATCGCGGCCGGCGGCGGCTCGTTCCAGCCGAAGCGCCCGCCGGTTCCGGGCATCGAGGGCTATGAGGGCAAGTCCGTCTTCTATTCCGTGCGCAAGATGGAAGCGTTCCGCGACCACGACATCCTGATCGTCGGCGGCGGCGACTCCGCGCTCGACTGGACGCTGAACCTGCAGCCGATCGCCAGGAGCGTCACGCTGATGCATCGCCGCGACGCCTTCCGCGCCGCGCCCGACAGCGTCAACAAGATGCGCGCCCTGGTCGACGCCGGCGAGATGAAGCTGATCTTCGGCCAGGTGACCGGCCTCGAGGGCGAGGACGGCCACGTCTCGCACGCCGTCATCACCGACAATGACGACCAGGAGCATCGCCTGCCGACGACGCGCCTGCTGCCGTTCTTCGGCCTCACCATGAAGCTCGGCCCGATCGCCAACTGGGGCCTGAACCTGCACGAGAACCTGATCAAGGTCGACACCGAGAAGTTCCAGACCTCCGAGCCCGGCATCTTCTCGATCGGCGACATCAACTGGTATCCCGGCAAGCTCAAGCTGATCCTGTCGGGCTTCCACGAGGCGGCGCTGATGGCGCAGGCCGCGGGCCGGATCGTCTTCCCGGAGAAGAAGATCCTGTTCCAGTACACGACGTCCTCGACCAGCCTGCAGAAGAAGCTCGGCGTCGCCTGACGACGCCGCGGGGCGGGCGGCGATTTCGACGGGCGCGGGGGAACTCCGCGCCCCGCTTGGCCGTTTTCTTGGCGGTCGCAGCCGGAGGTGACGATGCTCGCAAGTCCGCACCATTTCGCCGATGGCGGCGATGTTCCCAACAATCCGGACCTGCCGCTCATCCTCTATCGCCAGGCGCTCGTCGCGGCGGGCGAGGATCGCGCCAGGGCGTTCGAGCGTCTGTTCGCCGCGCATGGCTGGGGCGGCACCTGGCGGAACGGCATCTATCCCTTCCATCACTATCATTCGACCGCGCATGAGGTGCTCGGCATCGCCTCCGGCAGCGCCACGGTGCAGCTCGGCGGCGCCGAGGGCGAAACCGTCGAGCTCAAGGCCGGCGACGCGGTGCTGATCCCGGCCGGCGTCGGCCACAAGCGGCTCGCCTCGAGCCCCGACCTCCTCGTCGTCGGCGCCTATCCGCATGGCCAGACCTGGGACCTGATCCGGGCCGACGACGTCGTCGACGGCGCGGCGGTGCGCGCCCGCATCGCGGTGGTGCCGATGCCCGAAAGCGACCCCATCCTCGGCAGCGCCGGTCCGCTCGGCTCGCTCTGGGCGGCGTGACGTCCGTTTCCCGAGCCTGCCTCTGCAGCCTCCAAGGCACGACCATCATCCTGAGGTGCCCGGCGAAGCCGGGCCTCGAAGGAGGGTCCAGTGCGCGAGATGGAGACTGCAGACACGTTCCCGCAGTCGGCGCTCCGCTGGATCCTCCTTCGAGGCTTCGCAAACGCGAAGCACCTCAGGATGATGGTCGTGCGGATTGATCGGCCCGAAGGGCTCTGAGCGCGGGCCGCTGGTTGCGAGGGGGCTACGCGTCGCCCTTCGGCGCCTTGCCCGTATTGAGCTTGGTCAGTTCGGCCATGAAGTCGGCCATCGCCGGCGGCTTCTCGACGAGGAAGGGCAGGGGCCGGCAGACATCGATCGCCGCGATGCCGACGCGGGCCGTCAGGATGCCGTTGATCACGCCTTCGCCGAGCCGGGCGGAGAGCCGCGCGGCGAGGCCATGGCCGAGGATCTGCTGCACGATCGAATCGCCAGCCGCCATGCCGCCGGTCACGGCGAGATGGGCGATGACGGTGCGGGCGAGGCGGATGAAGCCGAGCGTGCCGGGCCGGCCGCCATAGAGCTGGCCGAGCTGGCGGATCAGCCGGAGCGCCGTGAACAGCACGAAGATCAGGTCGACCGCGGCGCGCGGCGAGATGGCCGTCACCAGCGTCACGCGCTTGGCGGCCGAGAGCACCAGCGTCTGCGCCGCCGCGTCGAGCGGCTTCAGCAGTTCGTGCTCGGAAAGGCCGATCAGGTCGCGTCCGTCGATGATCTCGGCGGCGTGCAGCTCCAGCGCGGCGCGGCCATGGGCGGTATCGGGCCGCTCCTTGTAGAGCGTGGCGAGGTCGCGCACCGTGGCGCGGGCCGCGACGCGGTCGTCGCGGCGGGCGGCGTCCTCGGCGTGCTCGCGGATGCGGGAAATCCGTCTGAGCCGCAGCAGTCCGCCAATCTCGCGCGCCGCCAGCGCGGCGAGGGCGACGAGCGCGACGGCGGCGACGACGACGGCGAACCAGCCGAGCCATTCGGCGCGCTGGAACAGGTCGCGGATCAGCTGGTCGACGGCAAGCCCGATGCCGAGCGACAGCAGGATGCCGAGCGCGGAGAGCAGGATGTTGGCCCAGCGCATCGGCTTCGGCGGCTTCGGCGCCCCGACCGGCAGCTCCATCTCCTCGGGTTCGGTGATGACGACGGGGCGGTCGCCCGGGCGATGCGCGATGTCGGGATCGTCGACGACGCGGATGCGGTCGAGGCGGAATGCGGTCGGTTTGCGCGGCGTGTCGCTCATGCCAGCCGGTCTCCGATCAGGAACTCGAGCGCGCGGTCGAGGCGGATATGCGGCAGCGACAGCGTGATGCCCTCGGCCGTCCGTTCCAGCGCCGGCGGACGGAAGCGGACGAAGCGGAGCGCCGTCTGCTCGAGTTCGGAAGTTGAGTCAGGGCCTGCAAGAACTGATTCAGGATTGTTCGGCAAGTCCCCGGGAAAGAAGGCGATTTCGGTCTTGCCGTCGAAGGTTTCGCCATCGACCGTCTCGCCGGCGAGCGGGGTTCCGATGATCGACGGCAACTTCTGCGAGTCCTCGATGACGACGCCTTCACGCGTCGCCCGGACCGAGGCGAGCGCCGCCACCTCGACCCGCGCGCCGGCGGCCGAGGCGCGCTCGATCGCCGGGGCGAGCAGCCGGGCGAGGATCGATTCCAGCCGGTCGTGGTCGGCGTGGTGGAGATGGTCGGCCTTGGTGGCGCCGATCAGGATGCGGTCGATCCGGTGCGTCAGCAGGCTGGCGAGCCAGGAATTCGAGCCCGGCCGGTAGCAGCCGAGGATCTCGGTCAGCGCGGCGCCGAGATCGGCGACGGCGGCCGGGCCGGCATTCAATGCATTCAGCGCGTCGACCAGCACGATCTGGCGGTCGAGGCGGGCGAAGTGGTCGCGGAAGAACGGCTTCACGACAACCGATTTATACGCCTCGTAGCGTCGCGCCATCATCCGGCCGAGCGAACCCGGCGGGCTGCCGGCCTCCGGCTCGGGCAGGGGGGCGAAGGTCAGCGCCGGCGAACCCTCGAGGTCGCCGGGCATCAGGAAGCGCCCCGGCGGCAGGGTCGAGAGCGCGTTCTCGTCAGCCCGGCAGGCGCGGAGATAGTCGGTGAACAGCGCCGCCAGCTCGCGCGCGACGACCTCGTCCTCGGGAGCGGTCGGGTCGACCGTCTCGAGCCGCGCCAGCCAGGCGGCGGCCGCGGCGCGGCGGGCCGGGCTCCGCGCCATGGCCAGCGCCTCGCTCGACCATTGCGCATAGTCCTTGGCGAGCAGCGGCAGGTCGAGCAGCCATTCGCCGGGATAGTCGACGATGTCGAGATGCAGCTTGCCCGGCCCGAAGCGCTGCTTGAAATAGGAGGCGGATTCATAGGCGATGGTCAGGCGGAGCTCGCTGATCCGATAGGTCGAATCCGGCCAGATCCGCTGGTCGACCAGGGCGCGGACATGGTCCTCGTAGTCGAAGCGCGGCACGTCGTCGTCGGGCTGCGGCTCCAGCTTCGCGCCGGTGACGCGGCCGGAGGAATAGGCGCGGAACAGCGGCAGCCGCCCGCCATGGACGAGATTGTGGACCAGCGCCGTGATGAAGACCGTCTTGCCGGCCCGCGCCAGTCCGGTGACTCCGAGGCGCACGGTGGGCGAAATCAGGTCCGCCGCGCGATCGCCCAGCGTCGAGAGGGCGAGGCGCGCTTCGTCAGTCAGCGTGGTGAGCTTCAAGGGTCCCGTTCCTGGCCGGTCGCGGCCGATGCGTCTGGCCGACGAGCCGACCGCGCTCCATGTAGGCACGGCGCGCTGGCGGCGAAAGCCCTACTCGTCGTCGGCGGCGGGATCGGCGCCGACCAGCTCCAGTTCGCGCGGCCGGAAGAAGGCGACGACGCGCCCCGTGCGCGGGCGCAGCTCCGACCATTTGTGAATGTCGAAATCGATCACCGCCAGGCCGGCGGTGGGGAATTTGGACGCGATCTCGTCGCGCAGCGCCGGGTTGCCGCTGCCGATCAGTTCCAGCGCGGTGTCCTGCATGGTCGGGTTATGGCCGATCAGCATCAGGCTGCGGGCGTTGCCGCCGAGCGCGGTGACGCAATCGACATAGGCGTCGGCCCCGACCTCGTAGAGATCGCGGGTGATGCGGATGTCGAGCTCGGTCGGGATCATTGGCAGCAGGCCGATCAGCGTTTCGCGGGTGCGCCGCGCCGAGGAGCAGAGAATGCGGTCGGGTATCAGCCGATGCGTCGCCAGATGCTCGCCGATCATGGTCGCGGCGCGACGCCCGCGCGGCGCCAGCGGGCGGTCGAAATCGGCGAGTCCGGCGACGTCCCAGGCGGATTTGGCGTGGCGGAGCAGCAGAAGGCGCATGGCGGTCGTGTCGAATCCTGTTCCGCGACCGCGGTTCCGGAGCGTTTGCCGGCGCGGTCGAGACACTACGCTGACACGGCTTCAGCCCGACTTCAATCGGATCGTCGCGCTCATTCGGCGGCGACGCGCGCCAGTCTCGGGTCGCGGATCGGCGCGGCGGGCGGGGCGCTGACGGCGCGGGCGGGCGGCGGAGCGGCTTGGGGCGCGGCGGGGGCGGCGAGGCGGGTCTTCGCCGCCTCGCGGGCGGTGGCGAGCGCCGCCATGTCGATCCGCAGCACGGCGCAGAATTGTTCGTGCAGGCGCCGGAGCCGGTCGACGGAGCCGGGCAGGAAATAGTCGAGATCGGCGCCGACGGCGCCCACCGAGGCGAGCTCGTCGATGTAGCGCCGCGCATAATGGCCCTGGCGCGCCTCGAGCTCGGCCGCCGCGATCCGCTGGCCCTTGCGCAGCAAGGTCGTCTCGGCCTCGATCATCTGCAGCACCGCCTCCATCGTCGTCTCGATGCCGGCGCACAGCCGGATGGCGTCGTCGCGGTTGCGGATGGCGGGCGGGGCGGGCGCCTCGGGCGCGCGGCCGTGCGGGGCGTGCTGGAGGGGGAACTGGCTCACGGCGGCATCCTCGGTCAGGCGCGGCGGCGCGGAAGGGCTGGGGTGTCGCCGGCGGCGACGGGCACCAGGCAGCCCGCCCATTCAATCATCGTTAAGATTAACGAAGTTTTACCTTCCGTTGCGTTAATGCCACGGCGCGAGGGTGTATCCTGTCGGCAGCCGAAGCGCTGGAAGCCTGCCCGTAAGCGTTCTCGAAAATCGCGAATCATCAAGGGCTTGCCGGCCGCTTCCGATCGAATCAGGGAGGCGCGGGAGGGTTGTGCAAGCGGTTATTTCGGGTCTCTCACAAAGACCGCCGCGACCAGTTGTCCTCCGGGGGCCGCATCGCTATATTCCGCGCCGAAATGCCATCGAGCAGGGGTCATTCATGACGTTAGATACCCTTGAAGCGTATCGGCCCTCAGAAGCCGAGCCCTTCATGAACGAGCGGCAAAGGGAGTACTTCCGCAAGAAGCTCCTAGCCTGGAAAGACGATATTCTCCGGGAGTCCCGGGAAACGCTCCAGCATCTCCAGGACGAGAACGTCAACCATCCCGATCTCGCCGACCGCGCTTCGTCGGAAACCGACCGGGCGATCGAACTCAGGGCGCGCGATCGTCAGCGCAAGCTGATCGCCAAGATCGATGCCGCCTTGCAGCGGATCGAGGACGGCAGCTACGGCTACTGCGAGGAGACGGGCGAGCCGATCAGCCTGAAGCGCCTGGACGCGCGGCCGATCGCCACACTGTCGCTCGAGGCGCAGGAACGCCACGAGCGGCGCGAGCGTGTCTACCGCGACGAATAGACAACCGGATTTTTCAAAAAAGAGAAGGGCGCGGAACCGTCGGTTCCGCGCCCTTTTTCTTGGCTTCGCCTGGCGGCGCGATCAGCTCTTGCGCGAGCCGGAGATCTCGCCGAGCAGGCGCGCCATCTCCTTCTCGAGATCGCTGACCGGCGATTGCGGCGGCTGGTTCTCCTCGCCCGGCAACGGCGCCTGGTCGATGAAGTCCTCCGCGATCTCGACCGGCTCGTCCTCCGGCTGCGGCGGCTCGACGGCCGGCGCGGCGGCGTGGCGCGGCGCGGCGAACGCCGCGTCGTCCGCCGCGGATGTCGCCGTCTCGGCGCCGACGTCGAAGATCGGCTCGAAGCGGGCGAGGCGCTCGGCCTCCTCGTCCAGCGCGGCGAACGGGTCGGCGGCCTCGACCGGCGGCGGCGTCGCGCCACGACGTGCCGCCTGGCGGGCGTTCTCGAACTCGCCGGCAAGGGCGGGATCGACCGCGGCGGCGGAGCTCACCGGTGGGGCGACGGGCGTCTGCTGCGAGCCGAGCAGCGGGCGCGGATCATAGGGGCGCGGGCGCTGGCCGGTGGAGCGGCCCTCGATCGGCTCTGCCGGCGGAACCTGGCGCGGCGCCGGCATGGGCTGGGCCGGCACGTCGGCCGTCGTCGGCGTGTGGCGCGGCCGGTTGCCGGAGATGAAGCTCGGGAAGCCACGGCCGGTGCGCGGCTCCGGGATCGGGCGCTGCGGCTGGGCGCGGGGCGAGGGCGACGCGGGCTCGAAGGCGGGCTCCGGCTCGGACTGCTGGAAGCGTGCTTCCTGGCCGCGTTCCGCCGAAAGCTCGGCGGGGGCGTCGAACTCGGGCGCGCGCGGCGCTTCGGCCTGCGGCGCGGGCTCGACCGGCTGGAACTCGGCGACCGGCGCCGGCTCGGGACGGTGCGGTTCGTGCTGGCGGACCATCTCGGCCGGGAGGGGCGCGGCGACGCGGCCGTTCTGCGGCGCGGGCGCCGGGCGCGGCGCCGGCTCCGTGCGCAGCGGCTCGAGCCGGCGCGACTGCTGGGCGCGCTGGATGCCCGGCTCGACGACGACGTCGGCGGGGCCACCGATCAGGATCAGGTGCTCGACATTGTCGCGACGGACGAGGATGAGCCGGCGGCGCTGGTCGATCGGCAGCGCGTCGAGCACGGCGAGGCGGGGCTGGCGGCCACGGGTCGGGCTGTTGCCGAGGCGGCCATTCGTGAACAGGCGGATCAGCCAGAACACCAGCAGGATGGCCAGCAGAACCACCACGAGGGTGATCACGAACTGGGCAATGGTCGCGCCTGTGTCGCCGAACATTGGCGCCAGATAATCGTGCATCTTATTCTCCCGACTTCCGATTCCGGTTCAGCCCGTCGCAAGGCATCGAAACGGATCGAGCCTGGCACCTTCGGTGACCGGAAGCTCGATTCCGCGCATAGCCGACGTTTTTCCTGCGTGCGCCGGGCCTTGGCAAGCCCGCAGCACCGAACTGATCCATCAATCCCCTGATGGCATTAAGAATTCATTGACCATGACTTTGGCAGAATCCAGTGGATTCGCACCCACGGGGCGGCGCCAGGCATCGCGTGGCGCGCCGCGTGACGATTCCCGTTCCGGCCTGATAGGGGGCGAGCTGGCCGATTCCGTGGCAGGGGCAGGAACGGGGGAGCCGATTGCTGTCGAATTCCGCGCTTGCGTTGAATTCGGGGGCGATCCTCCGCATTCTGCCTGCTACATGCGGTGCGTGGCGATTCTTCGTCGCCGCCAGGGATTTTCCGGGACCGAGAAGAAGATGGGGCAGACCGGGGTGCAAGGGTTCGTGCCGCACAGATCGGGCCGGGTGACGGCATGACCGAGAACCGCCAGAAGACACCGCGCCGCGCGCTGGTCGACCGCTCCGATCGTCCGACCGGAATCGGCCGCCTGCTGGTGCTCGCCTGCTGCCTGGTCGGCGCGGCGCTCGCCTTCGCGCTGTTGCCGCCGGATGCGGCCGAACCTTTCATCTTCGCCCTGCTCGGGCTGCTCGCCGTGGTCGGCGTATTCACGCTGTTCGCGGCGGCGATCGGGCTCCTGCATTTCAGCGGCCGCTCGCCGCGCGACGAACTCGGCCGCGGCTTCATCGATTCCATGGCCGACGGCCTCGTCATCACCGATCGCGACAGCCGCATCCTCTATGCCAATGCCGCCTATGCCGACCTGATCGGCGCCGACGAGGCGAAGGACGTCCGCGTCGTCGAGCGGGTGTTCTCGGCCGACCAGGCGGCGAGCGAGGCGATCTACCGTCTGTCGCAGTCGATCCGCGACGGCCGCACGGCGGTCGAGGAAGTGCGCATGCCGAGCCCGCTGGCCGGCCCCGCCGGCGGCCCGCCGCGCTGGTATCGCATCCGCGTGCGGCCGGTGCGCACCGGCGAGGAGCCGGACCGCGTCCTGACCGCCTGGCAGATCGCCGACGTCACCAGCGATCGCGCCCAGCAGGAGAACGTCTTCCAGGACCTGCAGCACGCGATCGACTATCTCGACCATGCGCCCGCGGGCTTCTTCTCGGCCGAGCCGGATGGCCGCATCGTCTATCTGAACGCGACGCTCGCCGACTGGCTCGGCATTGATCTCGCTTTCTTCAAGTCGGGGACACTGACGCTTTCCGACATCGTGCGCGGCGATGGCGCGGCGCTGCTGTCGGTCGGCCGCGAGCGGGGTGGCGAGACGCGCACCGAGACGATCGACCTCGACCTCGTCAAGCAGAACGGTCAGAGCCTGCCGGTGCGGCTGCTGCATCGCGTGCCCTTCGCCGGCGACGGCGCGCCCGGCGCGACGCGGACCGTGGTCCTCAATCGCGGCCCCGGCGAGGAGCTTTCGGAGGCGTTGCGCGCGGCCGAGGTGCGCTTCATGCGCTTCTTCAACCACACGCCCTTCGCCATCGCCTCGATCGACAAGTCCGGCCGCATCGGCCGCACCAACGCGCCCTTCGCGCGGCTGTTCGGGCCGATCAAGTCGGAAGGCGGTTCGCGCACGCGGCTGATCGACCTCGTCGCCGAAAGCGAACGCCCGGCGCTGGAGGCGGCGCTCGAGACCGCCGCCGGCGGCCGCAGCGAGATCGCGCCCGTCGACACGACCATTCCCGGCCATGGCGAGCGCAGCGTCCGCTTCTATGTGTCGGCGGTCGACGAGGACGCCACCGATCGCGAGATCGCCACCGTCTACGCGCTGGAGACGACGGAGCAGCGGGCGCTGGAACTGCAGTTCGCCCAGAGCCAGAAGATGCAGGCGATCGGCCAGCTGGCCGGCGGCGTCGCGCACGACTTCAACAACGTGCTGACGGCGATCATCGGCTTCTCCGACCTCTTGCTCGCCAACCACCGGCCGAGCGACCCGTCCTTCCAGGACATCATGAACATCAAGCAGAACGCCAACCGCGCCGCCGGCCTGGTCCGGCAGCTGCTGGCGTTCTCGCGCCGCCAGACGCTGCGCCCGCAGGTGCTGGCGATGGGCGATGTGCTGTCCGATCTCTCGATCCTGCTGGAGCGGCTGCTCGGCGAGAAGGTCAAGCTGCAGCTCGTGCATGGCCGCGACGTCTGGCCGATCAAGGCGGATCTGAACCAGTTCGAGCAGGTGGTGATCAACCTCGCGGTCAATGCGCGCGACGCCATGCCGAAGGGCGGCACGCTGACGATCCGCACCCGCAATGTCACGCCGGACGAGGTCGCGGCCTTCCACTATAAGCCGCTGCCGCCGGCCGACTATGTCCTGATCGAGGTCCAGGATACCGGCACCGGCATTCCGCCCGAGGTGCAGTCGAAGATCTTCGAGCCGTTCTTCTCGACCAAGGATGTCGGCAAGGGCACGGGCCTCGGCCTGTCGACCGTCTACGGCATCGTCAAGCAGACCGGCGCGCACATCTTCTTCGACAGCGAGACGGATGTCGGCACGACCTTCCGCATCTTCATGCCCCGCCATGTGCCGGCCGTTTCGGCCAAGCCCGAGGCGGTCGCCGAGAAGGCCCCGGAGATCGCCGATCTCACCGGCAGCGCCAGCATCTTGCTGGTCGAGGACGAGGAGGCCGTGCGGAGCTTCGCCGCCCGCGCGCTCGCCTCGCGCGGCTATACGGTGCACGAGGCCACCTCCGGCGTCGAGGCGCTCGAGGTGATGCGCGAGACCGGCGGGTCGATCGACCTCGTCGTCTCCGACGTCGTCATGCCCGAGCTCGACGGCCCGTCGCTGCTGCGCGAATTGCGCAAGGAGCGGCCGGACCTGAAGATCATCTTCGTGTCGGGCTATGCCGAGGACGCCTTCGCCCGCAACCTGCCGGATGGCGAGACCTTCAACTTCCTGCCGAAGCCGTTCTCGCTCAAGCAGCTGGCGACGGCGGTCAAGGAAGCGCTCGGTCACTGACCGGGCGCCGGCCGTGTCGGCGGCGCAGCCAAACGCCGCGCTTGCCAAGGCGCGCATGGCCGCCGAAAATGGCGGTTCAGATTTTAAACTCGGAATGATCTTCATGAATGATGGAAGCGCGCCCGGCCAGACGGCGACGGCGCAGGTTCTGCCGGTCCGGATCGATCCGGCCACGCGATACGTCTCGATCGACGCCAAGGATCCGGCCTTTTTCCAGGATCCCTATCCGGTTTTCGAGGCGATCCGCGCCGTGGCGCCGGTGTTCTTCTGGGAGGAGCCCGGCGTCTGGTGCTTCCTCGACGCGGAAGACGTCAACGCCATCTACCGTGATCGCCGCTTCGGCCGCGAGATCCTGCATGTGGCGACCCGCGAGGAACTCGGCATTCCCGAGATCCCGGCGCATCTGAAGCCGTTCTACGACGTCGACAATCTTTCGATGCTGGAGCGCGAGCCGCCGGTGCATACGCGGCTGCGCACCCTCGTCAACCGCGCCTTCGTCTCGCGCCAGATCGAGCGGCTGCGCCCGCGCATCGCCGCGCTCTGCAACGAATTGATCGACGGCTTCGAGGCGAAGGGCAGCGCCGACCTGATCGAGGCCTATGCGACGCCAATCCCGATCACCGTCATCGCCGAGATCCTCGGCGTGCCGGTCGAGCGGGCGCCGGACCTTCTCGCCTGGTCGCATGCCATGGTCGGCATGTACCAGCTCGGCCGCACCCGCGCGATGGAGGACGCCGCCGTCGCCGCGACGCTCGAATTCTCCGCCTTCCTGCGCGCCTATGTCGAGGAGCGGCGCGGCAAGCCGGGCGACGACCTGATCAGCCAGCTGATCGCCGCCGAGGAGCAGGGCGAGAAGTTGTCCGAGGACGAGCTGATCACGACCTGCATCCTGCTCTTGAACGCCGGCCACGAGGCGACGGTGCACGCGATCGGCAATGGCGTCCGCGCCATCCTCCAGTCCGGCGCCGACCCGAAGGCGCTGTTCGCCTCCGACGAGGCGACCGCCGCGGCGGTCGAGGAGTGCCTGCGCTTCGACCCGCCGCTGCACATGTTTATGCGCTATGCGCTCGAGGACATGGAATATGGCGGGCTCCAGCTGAAGAAGGGCCAGCAGGTCGGGCTGATGCTCGGCGCGGCGAACCGCGATCCCGTGCGCTACGTCGCGGCCGACCGTTTCGATGCGAGCCGTGAACCGAAGCCGCATGTCTCCTTCGGCCTCGGCATTCATTTCTGCATCGGCGCGCCGCTGGCGCGGCTGGAGATGCAGGTGGCGCTGCCGATCCTGTTCGAGCGCCTGCCGGGGCTCCGCTTCGCCGGGCAGCCGAGCTATCGCGACGCCTATCACTTCCACGGCCTCGACGGCCTGCAGCTGGCATGGGACCGTTGATGCCGCGCCTCAGCCGCCGTCGGGCCGCCGTCCTCGCCGCGCTGCTGTCGCCGGTTCTGGGCGCGGCGGCGGCCGGGGCGCAGCAGGTCGTCGACGGTTCCGCCAGGGATCTCGACGCGCCGCTGGTGGGCGCCATCACGAAGCTCGCCACGCGCGACTTCGCGGCGCCGGCCGACGCGCGACTGCGCGGCATCCATCGTTCCAAGGCGCGCAACGGCCGTGGCTATTGCGGCCAGGTGGCGGTCGGTCCGGACGCGGATTTCGTGCCGTTCCACGCGATCATCGAGGCGGACGGCACGGCTTCGCTGCTGCGTTTCTCCGATGCGAGCGAGCCGGCGGACCGGGAGGCGGCCATTCGGCTGCTTACCAATTTCGGTTGTCTGGAGTAGAAGGCGAACATGATCGAAGGACAACCCAGTGCTACCGCCTTCCGCGTCGCCATGCGGCGCGCGGCTCACCAGCTTCTTGATAAACCCCTGATTTTCGAGGATCCGCTCGCGCTCGTCATCGTCGGCGGCGATCGCGGTTCCGTGCTCGCGCGCGACGAACTCTCGCGCGCCGATTCGCCCGGCGGCGAGGCGATCCGCGCCTTCCTCGCCGCGCGCAGCCGCTTCGCCGAGGATCGGCTCGCCGCCGCCGTCGCGCGCGGCGTCCGCCATGTCGTGGTGCTCGGCGCCGGTCTGGAGACCTTCGCCTATCGCAATCCCTATGCCGACCAGGACGTCGTGGTGTTCGAGGTCGATCATCCGGCGACCCAGGCCTGGAAGCGCGAGCGTCTCGCCGCGACCGGCATCACCGTGCCGGAGACGGTGACCTATGTTCCCATCGATTTCAGCACGGACCGGCTGGACGAGAAGCTGGTCGAGGCGGGCCTCGACCCCAACGTGCCGGCCTTCTTCTCCTGGCTCGGCGTGGCGCCCTATCTGAGCGAAGAGGCGATCACCTCGACGCTCGGCATCATCGCGGCGCGGCCGGGCGGCAGCGAGGTCGTGTTCGACTACGCCGAATCGCCGGAGAAGCTCACGCTCCTGCAGCGTCTCGCCTTCACGACGCTCGCCGGTCGCACGGCGAGCCTCGGCGAGCCTTTCGTCACCTTCTTCCGTCCCGACGACCTTGCCGGGCGGCTGGCCGCGCTTGGCTTCTCGTCGATCGAGGACCGTTCCGGCCCCGATCTCGGCCAGCTTTATCTGGGCGGGCCGTCGGCGCTCGACCGGGCTGCGATCGGCCATGTCGTGGCGGCCATCCGGATGGCGGAGTCCGCATCCGGCACGATCGAGGCGGCGACCGCCGCCTGAGCCTCTGGCCGGTCGACGTCGCCGCGCCCGGCGACGTCGAGGGGGCCGTGGATCTCGCGGATCAGCTTCCGGCGGATCGCCTCATCGAACTGGTCAATGCTGGCCACCGGCTCGACGAAGGCACCGGCGCCCCCAATCACACTTTCCTCGAAATAGCGTATCAGCGCGCCGGGGCCAGGCGCATCCGCCGTGCCCAACGCCGCGATGCCCTGCAGCAGGTCCTTGTAGACGATCGGCAGGCCGTTGATCGTGATCCCCCGCGCGACCAGCAGGTCGCGCACGGCGGCCGGATCCGGCCCGCGATTGCTCAGCCCGTCGCCGGAAATGTTGATGACGAGGCGGTCGCTTCCATAGGGGCTCTCGCGGAGCATCGCCGCGGCGCGCAGCATGGCCGCGCCGACCGCCGTGCCGAGCGCCATGCGACCGGGAATCCGGCTCTGGAGGCGATCGGCGAAGGCGGCGATCCCCGGGGCGTCGGCGAGCTCGGTCCAGTCGAGGATGACGTTCTGGCGGGTTTCGCCGGCCCATTCCATGACCGCAACCGCGATGCGCTGATGGGCCCCCCGCTGGATCGCGCGCAGCACATCGGGCTGGCGAAAGGCGGTGGCGAAGCCGTCGCGCTGCAGCTTTCGTTCGGCCAGGTCCATGGAGGTCGACACGTCGAGGGCGATCACCAGCTTCAGATCGACCGGTCGAGAGGCTTCCGCGATCGCCGCGCCGGTGGTGGCGAGCGAGGCCAAGCACAGAAAGGATGCCAATATAAACATATGGCATCTGATCTTCTTGGGTAGAAACGCAAATGAACGTGATCCGGCGCGCATCATGAAGATCCACGATCGTGATCTATTGTTGAACTCGTCTGTCGCGGTGTGGTCCGCTGTTCATCTCGACCATAGCCAAGAATTGTTGCATGATTGTTTGATTGGGCAGGAGGGCGAAATGGAGGGCGAGGTCCATTACGGCGATCTGAGCTTCGATCCGTCGTTCCTGTTCGCGCGTCATGGCGCCGGCACGGAATTCCGCTTCACCCGGTCCGAGCGGGCGCTGCTCCAGGTCTTCACCCGCCATCCGCGCAGGGTGCTGACGCGGAACCAGCTTCTCGACGCCATCGCCGGTAGCGGTTCCGTCGGGACGGATCGCAGCATCGATTTCCTGATCAACAGGCTGCGCGCCAAGCTTGGCGACTCGGCCCGAAGCCCCACGATGATCGCCACCCAATATGGCGAGGGCTACATCTGGATCGCCAGGCCGCAGCGCGCCGAGAGCCGGCGGGACGCGGTGCGACGGCAATCCTGATCGGCCGGGGCCGAACCGTCCCTTCGCTTCGTGAACGACGAGACGGTCCTTGTCGTGTGTTCTCGCGCGCAGCAACCTGCCGCGCGAAGGCGCGTCAGAGCGCGGCGGCGATGCCGGCGGCGAGCTTGGCGTTGTTCTTCACCAGCGCGATGTTGGTGACGAGGCTGCGGCCCGACGTCAGCTCCAGGATGCGGCCGAGCACGTAGGGCGTCACGCCCTTGGCACGGATGCCGTCGCGCTCGGCGTCGACGATGGCCTGTTCGATATAGCCGCTCATCTCCTCGGCCGGGATCTCGTCGGCGACCGGCACCGGATTGGCCACCAGCATGCCGCCCGAAAGGCCGATCTCGGCGCGCTTGGCGATGAAGGCGGCGATGTCGCGCGCCGCGTCGAGGCGAAGCGGCGAGGGCAGGCCGCTCTTGCGCGACCAGAAGGCCGGCAGTTCGTCCTGGCCGAAGGTGACGACCGGCACGCCGAGCGTCTCCAGCACTTCCAGCGTCTTCGGGATGTCGAGCAGCGCCTTGGCGCCGGCGCAGACCACGGTGACCGGCGTCTGCGGGAACTCGTAGAGATCGGCCGAGACGTCATAGGTGGTCTCGGCGCCGCGATGCACGCCGCCGATGCCGCCGGTGGCGAACACCTTGATCCCGGCGAGATGCGCCGTGATCATCGTCGCGGCGACCGTGGTGGCGCCGGGGCGGCCGGTCGAAAGCGCGAAGGCGAGGTCGGCGCGCGATACCTTCATCACGTCCTTGAGGCCGGCCAGGCGCTCCAGCTCGTCCGCCGTCAGGCCGACGCGGATCTTGCCGTCCATGATGGCGATCGTCGCCGGCACGGCGCCGTTCGCGCGGACGATGTCCTCGACGGCGCGGGCGGTGGCGATGTTGTCCGGATAGGGCATGCCATGCGTGACAATCGTCGTCTCGAGCGCCACCAGCGGCTTGCCATCCGCCTTGGCGGCGGCGACTTCGTCGGAAAGGATGATGAGGTCTTTTTCGGACATCGAAGAGTACCGTTCTTCTTGGAGGCGCGGGCTGACGCCCCCGACGGGGGTGCTGAGCGACCGCGAAAAGGCGGACCATGCCGATCCGGCGCGGCGCGCGCAAGTGTTCCGACGATTCGGCGCGCAGAGATTCTGCTCGCCTGACGTCCGGCCGGTTCCGCGACGTTCTCGATCCGCAAGTGGCAAGCCATTCGCTTTCCCGGCCCCGTTTCGGCATTCCATTGCCTTTTCTTTCGCGTACGGAGCGGTTCTTATCGACGACCCGTCGAACCGCGTCGGCGCGCCGTCGCCATGCCGCATCACCAAGAGGCTCCCAGCATGACCAAGACCGCCCTCATCACGGCCGCCAGCAAGGGCATCGGCGCGGCTGTCGCCCGCCGCCTCGCCGCGGATGGCTACCGCGTCGGCCTGCTCGGTCGCTCGGACGGCGTCGATGCGCTCGCGGCCGAACTCGGCGGCTTCGCCGTTCGGGGCGACGTCACCAACCCCGATGATCTCGTCGCGCTGGTCGAGCGCGCCCGCGCCGAGACCGGCAGCATCGACGTCATCGTTGCCAGCACCGGCCATGCGGCGAAGAAGAAGCTGCTCGATCTCGACGATGCCGACTGGCACGCCGCGCTCGACATCTTCCTGATGCCGACGGTTCGTCTGCTGCGCGCGGCGCGCGCCGATCTCGAGAAGTCCGGGGGCGCGGTGATCGCGATCTCGAGCTTCGCCGCCAAGCGCACCGATCCGGATTTCGCCTCGTCCTCGGTGCTGCGCGCCGGGCTTTCCGCCTATGTCGGCGTCGCCGCGCGGACGCTCGCCAAGGACGGCATCAGCGTCAACGCGATCGCGCCGGGCTTCGTCGATTCGCTGCCGAGCACGCCGGAGCGCATCGCCCGCATCCCGGCCGGCCGCTATGCCGAGGTCGCCGAGGTCGCCGCGACCGTCGCCTATCTCGCCTCGCCGGTGGCGCGCTACGTCACCGGCCAGACCATCGCCATCGACGGCGGACTGACCGCCTGACGCTCACTTCGCCATCAGGTATTTCGCTACCGCCTCGTAGGCCGGCAGGCTGGTCGGATCATTGGCCGCGTTGCCGGCCTTCGGGTGCGAGGCGAAGCGGGCGATCACCATGCGCGCGGCCGGGTCGACATAGATCGCCTGGCCGTGCACGCCGCGCGCCATGAAGGCGCCGTTTGGATTGTGCGAGATCCACCACATGCCGGTGTAGCTCCAGCCCCTGAGCAGGGGATAGTCGGCTTTCGCAAAGGCCGCCTTGTCGCCGCCGGCGCGGATATGGGCGATCGCCGCTTCCGGGAGGATCTGGACGCCGTTCTGGCGGCCGCCATCCAGCATCAGCTGGCCGATCCGCGCCATGTCGCGGAGCCCGGCATTGAGGCCGCCGCCGGCAAACGGCGTGCCGATCGAATCGACGGTGTAGTAGGCGTCCTGCTCGGCCCCCATCCGGCTCCAGATCCGCTCGGAGAGCAGCGTCGCGACGGATTTTCCCGTGACGCGCGCGATGATCCAGCCCATCGCGTCGGAATTGATCGTCTTGTAGCCGAAGGCGACGCCGTGCTCGCCTTCCTTCCGGACCGTCTTCAGATAGTCGAAATAGCTGCGCGGACCGGTGTAGTCGGCCGGCTTGGGCAGCGGGCTGCCGGCGGCCGAATAGATCCAGACATCGGCATCCGGATCCGAATAATCCTCGCTGTAGTGAAGGCCGGTGGTCATGTCGAGGACCTGGCGCACCGTCGCGTCCCCGAAGGCGCTCGCCGAAAGCTCCGGCACCAGCGTCGCCACCTTGGCCTTATCGTCGAGCGTGCCCTCGGCGACGAGGATCTCGCCGAGCAGCCCCGTCAGCGACTTGGTCACCGACATCGCCGCGTGCTTGCCGGTGTCGTCGAGGCAGCCGGCATAGCGCTCGTAGACCAGCTTGCCGTCATGCAGGATGGCGATGCCGTCCGTGTAGTTGGCGGCGAGCGAATCGTCGAAGCGCATCTTCCTGTCGCCGCCGAGCGGGGTGAAGGTGAGAGCGTCGATGCCGCTGTCCGGGGCGCGTTCGAAGAAGCGCAGCGGCCCGAGCCCGCGCCCGACGCCGACCGTCGGCATCAGCTGGCGGAAATGGCAGACCGTCCAGCGCAGCTTGGGAAAGGCGAAATAGTCGGGATCGGTGAAGCGGATGATCTTGTCGGCGGGCGGCGGGGCGCCGACCATCCAGCCGAGCGCGATCGGATCGGATTCGGCTGCCGTCATCGACTTGCCTTCCTGTGCGGACGCGGGGAGGGAAGCGATCGTCGCGGCGGCCCCGATCAGGGCAGCCGCCAAGGCAAGGCCGCGCACGGCGGCAGTCGGGCTTCGGGTTGCAAACTGGAGCATAGGCAAGCCTCCGGCGCGAACGCGCATCCAAATGGCCCATGGGCCTCATCCTAGCCCGATCGGCCGCGGCGACGCCACCGGAGATCGGTCGGCGTTCCCGGCGCAACGGGTTCTTGCGCATGAGAACAAAACGTGTACATTATCCCTGTTTGCTCACGTCCGAGCGGTGTGGAATAAGGAGCGCCGGAATGTCTCAATCTTCTCTCCGTCTCGTCGAAGGGGCCACAATGGACAAGTCGAAAGCGCTCGATGCAGCGCTCTCCCAGATCGAACGATCCTTTGGCAAGGGTTCGATCATGCGCCTCGGCCAGAACAAGGCCGTCGAGATCGGCACGGTTTCCACGGGCTCGATCGGCCTCGATATCGCGCTCGGCATCGGCGGTCTGCCGCGCGGCCGAATCATCGAGGTCTACGGTCCGGAATCCTCGGGCAAGACGACGCTCGCGCTGCACACCATCGCCGAGGCGCAGAAGAATGGCGGAATCTGCGCCTTCGTCGACGCCGAGCACGCGCTCGATCCCGTCTACGCCCGCAAGCTCGGCGTCAATCTCGACGACCTCTTGATCTCGCAGCCCGACACCGGCGAGCAGGCGCTCGAGATCACCGACACGCTGGTGCGCTCCGGCGCGATCGACGTGCTGGTGGTCGATTCGGTGGCGGCGCTGACGCCGCGCGCCGAGATCGAGGGCGAGATGGGCGACAGTCTGCCCGGCATGCAGGCGCGCCTGATGAGCCAGGCGCTGCGCAAGCTCACCGCGTCGATCTCGAAATCGAACACGATGGTGATCTTCATCAACCAGATCCGCATGAAGATCGGCGTCATGTTCGGCAATCCGGAGACGACGACGGGCGGCAACGCGCTCAAGTTCTACGCCTCGGTCCGCCTCGACATCCGCCGCATCGGCGCGATCAAGGAGCGCGACGAGGTGGTCGGCAACCAGACCCGCGTCAAGGTCGTCAAGAACAAGCTGGCGCCGCCGTTCAAGCAGGTCGAGTTCGACATCATGTATGGCGAGGGCGTCTCCAAGATGGGCGAGCTCATCGATCTCGGCGTCAAGGCCGGCATCGTCGAGAAGTCAGGCGCCTGGTTCTCCTATGACAGCCAGCGCCTCGGCCAGGGCCGCGAGAACGCCAAGACCTTCCTGCGCGAGAATCCGCAGGCGGCCGCCGCGATCGAGCTGGCGATCCGCCAGAATGCCGGCCTGATCGCCGACCAGCTGATCAAGGGCGGCCCCGAGGACGACGGCGACGACGCGCTGGAGGCCTGAGCGGCCGCGCGGACGGGGTGTCGCCGACGCCCCGTTCGTGCTTTCCTGTATCGGGATTGTCCGCGCCGGACGGCCGGCGCGGAAGCACCGGGAGAGGGAATTTCATGGCTTGGCAGGAAGTGCGCGGCGGCTGTCACTGCGGCAATGTCCGCTTCACGGCGCGGGGCGATTTCGGCGCCGCGCTAAGCTGCAACTGTTCGATCTGCCAGAAGCGCGGCCATTGGCTCGCCTTCGTCCCTGCCGATGATTTCGTCCTCGAGACCGATCCGGCGGCGCTCGCCGACTACCAGTTCAATCACCGCCGCATCCATCATCTCTTCTGCACCACCTGCGGCGTCGGCTCGTTCGGGCGCGGCACGGCGCCGGACGGCTCCGCCATGGTCGCGGTCAATGTCCGCTGCATCGACGACATCGATCTTTCGACGGTGAGCGTGACGCCCTATGACGGCCGCAGCGCCTGAGCCGTCGGGTCGCCGACGCGCGCTAACCCTACCGCACGCGGTTTCTGGACAGTCCGCTTAGCGCTCGTTACAAACGCCGGCACAATTCCTTCGGCGGGTGCGCTTTGACGCGCCCTGCCCACTGCAGCAGGCGGGTCAGTTTATGAGCAGCGTCAACGACATCCGGTCGGCGTATCTCGGCTTCTACCAGAAGAACGGTCACGAGATCGTCGCGTCGAGCCCGCTGGTGCCGCGCAACGATCCGACGCTGATGTTCACCAATGCCGGCATGGTCCAGTTCAAGGACTATTTCACCGGCCGTTCCGCCGCGCCCTATCCGCGCGCCACGACGTCGCAGAAATGCGTCCGCGCCGGCGGCAAGCACAATGATCTCGACAATGTCGGCTACACCGCCCGGCATCACACCTTCTTCGAGATGCTCGGCAACTTCTCCTTCGGCGATTATTTCAAGGAGCGGGCGATCGAGCTCGCCTGGACGCTCGTCACCAAGGAGTACGGCCTGCCGAAGGACAAGCTCTGCGTCACCGTCTATCACGATGACGAGGAAGCCTTCGGCCTCTGGAAGAAGATCGCCGGCCTCTCCGACGACAAGATCATCCGCATCGCCACCTCGGACAATTTCTGGCAGATGGGCGACACCGGCCCGTGCGGCCCGTGCTCGGAGATCTTCTTCGACCATGGCGACCACATCCCCGGCGGTCCTCCGGGCAGCCCTGACGAGGACGGCGACCGCTTCATCGAGATCTGGAATCTCGTCTTCATGCAGTTCGAGCAGATCGCGCCGGGCAACCGCGTGCCGCTGCCGCGTCCGTCGATCGACACCGGCATGGGCCTGGAGCGCATCGCCGCCGTCCTGCAGGGCGTGCATGACAATTACGATATCGACCTGTTCAAGGCGCTGATCCGCGCCTCGGTCGAGGCGACCGGCGTGCCGGCCGAGGGCGCCAACCGCGCCAGCCACCGCATCATCGCCGACCACCTGCGCGCCACCAGCTTCCTGATCGCCGACGGCGTGCTGCCGTCGAACGAGGGTCGCGGCTACGTGCTCCGCCGCATCATGCGCCGCGCCATGCGCCACGCGCACCTCCTCGGCGCGGCCGAGCCGCTGATCTGGCGCCTGGTGCCGGCGCTGGTGCGCGAGATGGGCCAGGCCTATCCCGAGCTGGTCCGCGCCGAGGCGCTGATCACCGAGACGCTCCGGCTGGAGGAAATCCGCTTCCGCCGCACGCTGGCGCGCGGCCTGACGCTGCTCGACGACGCGACGGGCTCGCTGACCAGCGGCGCGACGCTCGATGGCGAGACGGCGTTCAAGCTCTACGACACCTACGGCTTCCCGCTCGACCTGACGCAGGACGCGCTGCGCGCCCGCGGCATCGCCGTCGACACCGACGCGTTCCAGAGCGCGATGGAGCGGCAGAAGGCCGAGGCCCGCGCCAACTGGGCGGGTTCGGGCGACACCGCCACCGAGACCGTGTGGTTCGGCCTGCGCGACAAGCTCGGCGCGACCGAGTTCCTCGGCTATTCGTCCGAGGCGGCCGAGGGCAAGGTGCAGGCGCTGGTGCGCGACGGCGCCGAGATCGCCGAGGCGAAGGCCGGCGAGGCGGTGTCGATCGTCGTCAACCAGACGCCGTTCTACGCGGAATCGGGCGGCCAGGTCGGTGATGCCGGCCGCATCGAGACCGAGGGCGGCGCCGTCATCCTCGTCTCCGACACGCAGAAGCGCGCCGACGGCCTGTTCGTGCATGTCGGCACGGTCGAGAGCGGCACGGTCAAGGTGGATGACGCGGTGCGCCTCACCGTCGATCACGCCCGCCGCTCGACGATCCGTTCCAACCATTCGGCCACCCACCTGCTGCATGCGGCGCTGCGCCGCGTGCTTGGCGACCATGTCGCGCAGAAGGGCTCGATGGTGGCGCCGGAGCGTCTGCGCTTCGACTTCAGCCATCCGAAGCCGATCGACGAGGCCGAGCTCGGCGCGATCGAGGACATCGCCAACGCGGTGGTGCTGCAGGACGCGCCGGTCGTCACCCGCCTGATGGATCGCGACGAGGCGATGCATTCCGGCGCGATGGCGCTGTTCGGCGAGAAATATGGCGACGAGGTCCGCGTCGTCTCGATGGGCGAGGACGGCAACAAGGCCTATTCGGTCGAGCTCTGCGGCGGCACCCATGTCGGCCGCACCGGCGAGATCGGCTTGGTGACGCTCGTCGGCGAAAGCGCGGTCGCGGCCGGCGTGCGCCGTGTCGAGGCGCTGACCGGCAAGGCCGCGCGTGATCACCTGGAGCTGCAGGACAAGCGGCTGAAGGCCGTCGCGGCGGCGCTGAAGGTGCGTCCGGACGAGGCGGCCGATCGCGTCGCCTCGCTCGTCGAGGACAAGCGCCGTCTCGAGCGCGAGCTCGCCGAGGCCAAGAAGAAGCTGGCGCTCGGCGGTGGCGGCGGCCAGGCGGCCGGCGAGGGCGTGCGCGAGGTCGGTTCCGTGCGCTATCTCGGCCGCGTCGTCTCGGGCATCGCGCCGAAGGACCTGAAGGGTCTCGTCGACGACGCCAAGAAGCAGGTCGGCTCGGGCATCGTGGCGATCGTCGGCGTCTCGGACGACGGCAAGGCCGGCCTCGTGGTCGGCGTCAGCGACGATCTCGTCGGCAGCTACAGCGCGATCGACCTGGTTCGCGCCGGTTCCGACGCGCTCGGCGGCAAGGGCGGCGGCGGCCGTCCGGACATGGCGCAGGCCGGCGGGCCGGACGGCGCCAAGGCCGATGAGGCGCTCGCCGCGATCGAGGCCGTTCTGGCAGGCTGATCGACGGGCGCGTAGGCCCGGGAAAGGGATTACGCGATGGAACACGCCGCGGCAGGCAGGGAACTTCTGGTCTTCCTGGTTGCCGCGGGCATCATCGTGCCCCTGTTCCAATATCTGAAGCTCGGCGTGGTGCTGGGCTTCCTGATCGCCGGCATCGCGGTCGGGCCCGGCGGCCTCGGCCATCTCGCCGAGCACTGGCCGATTCTCGGCTATGCCGCGATCTCGGACGTGTCGCGGCTGCAGACGCTGGGCGAGCTCGGCGTTCTCTTCCTGCTGTTCACGATCGGGCTGGAGCTCTCCTTCGCGCGGCTGAAGGCGATCGGGCGGCTGATGGTCAGCGTCGGCGGCCTGCAGGTCGTGCTGGCGACGGCCGCCATTTACGCGCTCGCCGCGTCGATCGGCTATCAGTTCGACGACTCGCTCGTTCTCGGCATGGCCCTCTCGCTGTCGTCGACCGCCATCGTCACCCAGTCGCTGATCGAGCGGCAGCGACTGAGCACGCCGGCGGGCCGGGCGACGCTCGGCGTCCTGATCCTGCAGGACCTGACCGTCGTTCCGATCGTCATCGTCGTGGGTATTCTCGGCACGGCGGGCGCGACGGGCGGCGCCAAGATCGGTTTGGCTCTGGTGCAGGGCATCGGCATCGCCGCCGCCGTGGTCGTGCTGGTGCTGGCGCTCGGCCGTTTCCTGATCCGGCCGCTGATGCGGCTGGCGGGATCGACCGGCAACCGCACCCTCCTGATCGCGATCACCCTGCTGATCATCGTCGGCGCGGGCGCGCTGACCTCGGCTGCGGGGCTGTCCTCGGCGCTCGGCGCGTTCCTGGCCGGGCTGCTGCTTAGCGAAAGTGAGTATCGGCACCAGCTCGACGTCGATGTCGAGCCGTTCAAGGACCTGCTGCTCGGCCTGTTCTTCATGACGGTCGGCATGACCATCGACCTGTCGATCGTCGTCGAGCAATGGGCTTTCGTGCTGGCGGCGCTCGTCGTGCTGATCTTCGTCAAGATGCTGACGGCCTATGTCGCGGCGCGGGGCAACCGGCTGGAGGCGTCCGTCGCCGTCGAGATGGCCTTCCTGCTCGCCGGGGCGGGCGAGTTCGCCTTCGTCATGTTCGCGCTCGCCTATAGCGGCAAGGTGATCGACGCCGACGTGGCCCATTTCGCGACGACGGTCGCCGCGCTCTCGATGATGTTCACGCCGCTGCTCGGCGTCGTCGGCGGCCGGCTCGGCCGTCGCATGGAGGTGCGCAATCAGGCGCAGACGCATGGCATCCATGGCGACGTCGACTTTGCCGATCATGTCATCATCGGCGGCTATGGCCGTTTCGGCAGCATGGTGGCCCACATGCTCCGCACGGAGGGCATTCCCTTCGTCGCGCTCGATCTCGACGTGTCGCATGTCGAGCGGGCCAAGCGGGACGGGCATCCGGTGTTCTATGGCGATGCGACGCGGGCCGAGATCCTGGCCAGGCTGGGCGGCGACCGGGCGGCCGCCTTCGTCGTGACGCCGGACAGCGGCAATGTCGCGGAGAAGATGATCGCCGCCGTGCGGCGGCGCTGGCCGGAGGCCGCGGTGCACGCGCGCGCCCGCAGCGTGCCGCATGCCCGCGTCCTGCTCAATCTCGGCGCCACCCATGTCGTTCCCGAGGCGCTGGAGGCGAGCCTCCAGCTCTCCGGCGAGTTGCTGTCCGGAATGGGCCTGCCGGATAGCGAGATCGACCTGCGGCTGAGCCGGGCGCGCGAGATCGTCCGCGCAAGGCTGAGGAGCGGCGCGGATCTCGATTTCATCGGCCCCAGGCAGCCGAAGGTCGACGGCCTGGAGGCCGATGCGCCGGGCGAGCCGCCTAGTTGACCATGAAGCCGCCGTCGACCGGCAGCGTCACGCCGTTCACCATCGAGGCGCGGTCGGAGAGCAGATAGGCGATCGCCTCGGCGACCTCGCGCGGCTCGATGAAGCGGCCGAGCGGAATGCGCTGGAGCATCGGGTCGGCCTTGGCCGGGTCGCTCCAGGCCTTCACCGCCATCGGGGTCAGCGTCACGCAGGGATTGACGGCGTTGACGCGGATGCCCTTGCGGCCGAGCTCGTTCGCCATCACCGTGGTCAGGCCGTCGAGGCCGCCCTTCGAGGCGCAATAGGCGGCGTGGTCGGCGAAGCCGATCCAGGAGGAGAGCGACGAGACGTTGACGATCGCGCCCTTGATGCCGCGCTCGATCATGCTGCGCGCCGTCTCCTGCGCGATCACCGCCGCGGACACCACGTTGACCGTGTAGAGATGGTTGAAGCTCTCGACGCTGGTCTCGAGGAACGGCTCGAGGACGGTCGTGCCGGCGCAGTTGACGAGGAGGTCGATCGGCTGGGCCGCCCGGGCGGCGACGCGAGCCGCGACGGGATCGGCGAGGTCGACCGCGATCGTCTCGCAGCCGATCTGCTCGGCGAGGCTCGCCAGGTCGTTCGGGTCGCGCGAGAGCGCGACGACGCGGGCGCCATATTCCGCCATGAGCTCCGCCGTCGCGCGGCCGATGCCCTTGCCCGCGCCCGTGACGAGAACGCGCTTCCCCGAAAACTCCGACATGATGATCCTCCCGATCCGATGGCCGAGCCTAGCGCGAAGGCGGGCCGGAACGCCACGCCGCAGATGCGGGGCGGCGGCCAGGAGCCACCGTCGGCCCCCATGATTTTGTCGCGTCGCCGATGCCGCTGCCAGGGAGGGCATTCGCGGCGCGTGGGTCCCGGTGAGGGGACGGAATAAAATCGGCCGCCGCGGCTTTCGCTGCGGCGGCCGGATAGTCTGTCGCGGGAAGGTCGTGACCGGAGGCCGGCCTATTCCTTCACGGCGCCCGTCATCGACGAGACGTAGTAGTCGACGAAGAACGAATAGAGGATGACCACCGGCAGCGAACCGAACAGCGCACCGGCCATCAGCGCTCCCCATTCGAACACGTCGCCGCGAACCAGTTCGGTCAGCACGCCGACCGGGATCGTCTTGTTCTCGGACGATTGGATGAAGGTCAGCGCATAGATGAACTCGTTCCACGACAGCGTGAAGGCGAAGATTCCGGCCGAGATCAGGCCGGGGACGGCGAGCGGCAGGATGACCTTGACGAGGATCTGCCAGCGCGACGCGCCATCGACCAGGGCGCTCTCCTCCAGCTCGAAGGGGATCGAGCGGAAATACCCCATCAGCAGCCAGGTGCAGAACGGGATGAGGAAGGTGGGGTAGGTGAAGATGAGCGCCAGCTTGCTGTCGAACATGCCGAACTGGAAGACGATGACGGCCAGCGGGATGAACAGGATCGACGGCGGCACGAGATAGGCCAGGAAGATCAGCAGGCCGGCCGGCCGCGAGCCGGTGAAGCGCACCCGCTCGATCGAGTAGGCCGCGAAGACGGCCGCCGCGAGCGAGAGCACCGTCGAGCCGATGGCGACCAGCATCGTGTTCAAGAGCCATCCCGGATAGGACGTGTCGAACAGCAGGTATTTGATGTGGTCGAGCGTCGGGCTGACGACCCAGAACGGGCTGTATTCGGAGTAGTTCGTCAGCTGCTGGTTCGGCTTCACCGCGGTGATCGCCATCCAGTAGAACGGGAACAGCAGGACGAACACGAACACGGCCAGCGGCAGGTAGATCGTCACCACCCGGCGCGGCAGCCGGTTCAGGTAGCTCATGCCTTCGGCGTTGTCGTTCAGGACGTCCTGATCGGATGAGATTGCCATGGGGTGTCTCCTCAATCCTGGCCGCCCTGCTGCCACTTCCGCCTCTGCAGGCCGAAGAAGCTGAACAGGATCGCCGCGAGCAGGAACGGGATCATGGCCACGGCGATCGCCGCGCCTTCACCCAGCTGGCCGCCGGGAATGCCGCGCTGGAACGAGAGCGTGGCCATCAGATGGGTCGCGTTCACGGGGCCGCCCTTGGTGAGTACGTAGATGAGCTGGAAATCGGTGAAGGTGAACAGCACCGAGAAGGTCATGACAACCGCGATGATCGGGGTCAGCATCGGCAGCGTGACGAGCCGGAAGCGCTGCCAGCTGGTGGCGCCGTCGAGCGAGGCGGCCTCTTGCAGGGAGGGCGAGATCGTCTGCAGGCCGGCGAGCAGCGAGATGGCGATGAAGGGGATGCCGCGCCAGACATTGGCCGCGATCACCGAGATGCGGGCATTGGTCGGGTCGCCGAGGAAGTTGATCGGGGCGTCGATCCAGCCGAGCTGCATCAGCGACCACGAGATGATCGAGAACTGCGCGTCGAAGATCCACCAGAAGGCGAGCGCCGACAGCACCGTCGGCACGACCCAGGGCAGCAGCACGATGGCACGGAAGAAGGACTTGAACGGCAGGTGCTCGTTCAGGATCAGGGCGAGCCACAGGCCGAGCGCGAATTTCAGAACGGACGCGATCAGCGTGTAGAAGACGGTGTTGAACACCGAGGTCCAGAACACCGGGTCGTGCCAGAGATACCAGTAGTTCTCAAGGCCGATGAACACGCCGCTTCGGCCGATCTTGGCATCGGTGAAGCCGAGCCAGACGCCGAGTCCGAGCGGGTAGGTCAGGAAGCAGATCAGGAACGCCGCCGCCGGCAGCATGAAGAGCAGCCCCGTCGCATTCCGGCTCTGGAGCCAGTCCGTCATGCGGGCCTTCGGGGGGGGGATGGATTGGGAACTCATGGACAACTCCGCGCCCGGGCATCGATCGGGTGGTTTCCCGCCGCATGGGCGGCGGGAAACCGGGGTGCCGCCTAGACGCGGTAGTAGCGCAGGGCGCGACGTTCGGCCTGGGCGATCGCGTCTTCCGGCGACATCTGGCCGGTGACGGCGGTCGCGAACATGTCGACCAGGACATAGTCGGCCATGGTTGCGGCCGAGGCGGTGCCGAGCGGGCCGGCATAGCCGTTCGGACGCAGCGAGGCCGACGCCTTGGCATAGGCCTCGTGGATCGGGTTGCTGGTCCAGACCGGATTGGAGGCGAAGGCCTTGAGCGGCTGGCAGCAATAGGCGCTGGCGCCCTCGATCCAGTCGTTCATGTTGTCCGCCTGGTACATGAACTGCAGATAGGCCTTGGCCGCTTCCGGATACTTCGTGTGCTTGAAGATCGAGAGCGTCGATGCCTGGTGCAGCTCGACGGATTCGCCGACCGGGCCGATCGGCAGGTTGACCGAGCGCATGTCCTCGGCGATTTCCTTCATCGCCGGGTCCTTGATGGCGGCATAGTAGACCGAGACGCCGTTGGCGGTCAGCGACACCTGGCCGGCCAGGAAGGCGCGGTTGTTGTTGACGTCCTGCCAGCTTTCCGTGCCCGGGATGAAGGTCTTGTAGAGCTCCTGCGCATAGCGGACGGCGGCGAGCGTTTCCGGGCTGTTGAGGACGACGTTGCCGCCTTCGTCAATCATCTTGCCGCCATGGCTCCAGAGCAGCCAGTGGGCATAGTTGTTGCCGTCGCCGACGGCCTTGCCATGCGGGAAGCCGGCCGGCGTGCCCTTGGCCTGGAGGGCCTTGCAGAGCTCGAGGAAGCCGGCGGTGTCCTTCGGGAACTCATTGAAGCCGGCAGCCTTCATGTGGCTGTCGCGATAGACGATCGCGTTGCCGATCGCGCAGAGCGGCAGGGCGATGAACTTGCCGTCACGCTTGGCATAGCCCTCGAGGCCCGGATACCAGCCGCCATGCGCGCTGCCGAGATATTCGCCGAGCTCGGTCAGGTCGACCAGCTTGTCGGGATATTGCTGCGGGTCGTCGAACCAGCTCATCACCATGTCGGGGCCCGAGCCGATATTGGCGGCGACGGCGGCCTTCGGGCGGACGTCTTCCCAGCTCTCCTTGTCGATCCGGACCTGGACACCCGTGGCCTCGGTGAACTTGCGCGTGTTCTCGAGCCAGGCCGCTTCCTCGCCGGCGACGAACGGAACCCAGCGCAGCAGGCGCAGCGACGCGCCTTCTTCCGGCTTGTAGACCGGGGCGTTCTGCGCGAAGGCCCGGTTGGTGCCGAGGCCGCCGAAACCGGCCGCGGCGACGAGGCCGGCGGACGAAGCGAGAAAATGACGTCTGTTCAAGGTCATGGGTGTCCTCCTCCTGTGATGCGGAAATCTCCTGCTTAACGCAGGACGCCGTTCCGACACGGCGCGTGCCTCGGATGTTGACGATCTCTAGAGGCGAAGTCCGGTTGTCTCGTCGAAGATGTGAATGGCGGCCGCGTCGATGCCGATATGCAGCGTGTCGCCCGGCCTGGCCGCGATGCGCTCGTGGAAGACGCAGGTCACCTCGGTGCCGGCCAGCTTGGCGATGATCTGGGTTTCGGCGCCGGTCGGCTCGATGACCACGACCTCGGCCGGGATGCCGGCGGGGTCGAGCCGCATGAATTCCGGACGCATGCCGTAGACGAGCGGGCGGTCGGGGCTGGCGTCGATCGGCTTGCCGACCGGCAGTTTCGTGCCGTCCTTCGCCACGAAGCTCAGGGGATCGCTCGGATCGATGCACCCGCTGATCATGTTCATCGAGGGCGAGCCGATGAAGCCGGCGACGAAGAGATTGGCCGGCCGATCGTAGAGCTCCAGCGGTGCGCCGATCTGCTCGACGCGGCCGTCATGCATGACGACGATCTTGTCGGCCATGGTCATGGCCTCGATCTGGTCATGCGTCACATAGACGGTCGTGGTCTTCAGGCGCTGGTGCAGTTCCTTGATCTCGGCGCGCATGGCGACGCGGAGCTTGGCGTCGAGGTTCGACAACGGTTCGTCGAAGAGGAAGACCTGCGGATCGCGGACGATGGCGCGGCCCATGGCGACGCGCTGGCGCTGGCCGCCGGAGAGCTGACGCGGATAGCGCTCGAGCAGGTGGGTGAGGCCGAGGATTTCCGCCGCCGGCTTGACGCGGGCGTCGATGACGGCCTTGCTCTCGCCCTTCAGCGTCAGCGAGAAGGCCATGTTGTCGGCGACGGTCATATGCGGGTAAAGCGCATAGTTTTGGAAGACCATCGCGATGTCGCGCTCCTTGGGCGGCACGCGGTTGACGACCTTGTCGCCGATTCGGATCTCGCCGGCGGAAATGTTCTCCAGCCCGGCCAGCATGCGCAGCAATGTCGACTTGCCGCAACCGGAAGGACCGACAAGAATAACGAACTCGCCGTCTTCGATCTGAACGTCGACGCCCTTGATGATCGGCTGGCTGCCGAAAGACTTCCTGACGTTCACGAACTCAACTGACGCCATACACATCCTCCCAGAACTTAAACTGACGTCGCCTTGGACGGATCCTGGCGCTGTGGTGATCCATCGCCGGTCCGGCGCGCTCGCAGAGCCGCCGGGGCCGGATGCCTGGCTGGCATTCCGGCGCGCCTCGCGATGTGATGGTGATCCTTGATGCGCACCCGCAGGCTCCTCCCCGAGGTGCGGCATCGTTGGCAAGGTTGCGGAAGGGGTTATTCCGGAAGAGATCGGCGAACCGTCACCCGATCTATTCACCTGGACAGGGCGCTGGCCGAGATGTCAGCCGTGTTGGCCGCACTCAGACGTCATGGCGTTTCCCTGTCAGCAACAACCTCCGATCGTCGCGAATGCGACGGAGCATGTCACGCGTTCATCAAGGACAGTTTTTTCTCCCGCTGAAGCTAGTTGTCTCTAGCTTGATTGGAAGGCTATGCAATGTTTTCTACTCGGTCAATATGATACGGTCTGGCAGTAATGTTGTGGGCCTGCATCATATATTTATTGCGATGCAGCATATGAGCGTTTCCTTGGAGTGTCGGGTGATGATCCCTCGCAAAATGGATTTTGCACGCTGTGGACATTGTGCGGTCGCGCTGGCGCTGGCGGTGCTGTTGGCGCTGCTCGCGGGCCTGGTCGCGATGCCGGCCAGCGCCGCGACGCGCACCCTGCACGGATCGATCCTCTATCGCGAACGCATCGCCCTGCCGCCCGACGCGCGGGTCGAGGTGCAACTCCTGGACGTGTCGCTCGCCGACGCTCCTTCCCGGGTGATCGCGCAGACCACGTTCCGGCCGCGCGGCCAGGTGCCGATCGCCTTTCGCCTGCGCTTCGATGACGACAAGCTGAGGCCGCGCCACAGCTATGCGCTGCGCGCCACGATCTCCGCCGGCGGCAAGCTCTGGTTCACCTCGACGAGCCGGCATGCGGTCGAGATCGGCGGACCCGACCGGATCGACATTCCGCTTCAGCGCGTCGCCGGGCAGGGCATGGAGCGGCCCTCGCGCGGGCCGGTCGGGCGCTGGCTCGCCGAGGATATCCGCGGCGGCGGCGTGATGGACTATCTGCAGACGGAGCTGGTGATCCGGCGGGATGGGGGCGTCAGCGGCTCCGGCGGCTGCAACACCATAGGCGGCAGCGCGAAGATCCGCGGCGACAGCATCCGCTTCGGCCAGATCGTCAGCACGATGATGGCCTGCACGCCGGCGGCCATGAACCAGGAGCGCAAGTTCCTGGATGCGCTCAAGGACGTGCGCAGCTGGCGCATCGACGGCCCACGCCAGAAGCTGATCCTGAGCGACGGCCGCGGACGGCCGATCGTGGTGCTGGCGCGGATGTAGCCGACGGAGCCGCTATCGACTCACGGATCGAGAAGGCTGCGCCGGTAGCTGACGAAACCGAGATGGGCCGCGAGCTTGTCATAGAGGCGCCGCGCCGTGGCGTTGTCGGTGTGCGTGAGCCAGTGCAGCCGGTCGCAGCCGCGATCGCGCGCCTGCTGCGCGACGGCCTCGATCAGCGCGCCGCCAATGCCGCCGCCACGATCGCCGGGGCTGACGAACAGGTCTTCCAGATAGCAGGAGTGTCCGGCCAGCCAGGTCGAGCGGTGCAGGATCGCGTGGGCGAAGCCGACCAGGCGTCCGTCGCGCTCGGCGCCGAGGGCGAACATCGGCTCGGCGGGATCGTGGAGCCGCGTCCAGGTGAGATCGGTGATTTCGGGAGCGAGCGCTCTCTCATAGAAGTCGAGATAGCCCTGCCACAGGGAGAGCCACGCCGCGTGGTCTGCGGGGGCGAGCGGACGGATGACGACGTTCATGCGGGCGTCCTGCTCATATGCGGCCCGGTGGGGCGCAGTGAAGGCGAGGGGACAAGGGCGGCGAACCGCCCTTGTCCGAAGGCAACAGGGAGCGGGGCTCCCGGACGGCTTGGTTATGCCATCGCCTTGGTCAGGTTCTCGCTGACCTTGTCGAGGAAGCCGGTGGTCGAGAGCCACTTCTGGTCAGGACCGACGAGCAGCGCGAGGTCCTTGGTCATGTCGCCGGCCTCGACGGTATCGACGCAGACCTTCTCGAGCGTCAGCGCGAACTTGGCGAGCTCTTCGTTGTTGTCGAGCTTGGCGCGGTGGGCGAGGCCACGGGTCCAGGCGAAGATCGAGGCGATCGAGTTGGTCGACGTCTCCTTGCCCTTCTGGTGCTCGCGGTAGTGACGCGTCACGGTGCCGTGGGCGGCTTCCGCCTCGACGGTCTTGCCGTCCGGCGTCATCAGCACGGAGGTCATCAGGCCGAGCGAGCCGAAGCCCTGGGCGACCGTGTCGGACTGGACGTCGCCGTCATAGTTCTTGCACGCCCAGACATAACCACCCGACCACTTCAGCGCCGACGCGACCATGTCGTCGATCAGGCGGTGCTCGTAGGTGATGCCGGCGGCCTTGAACTTGTCGGCGAACTCGTTGTCGAACACTTCCTGGAACAGGTCCTTGAAGCGGCCGTCATAGGCCTTGAGGATCGTGTTCTTGGTCGACAGGTAGACCGGATACTTGCGGTTGAGGCCGTAGTTCATCGAGGCGCGGGCGAACTCGCGGATCGATTCGTCGAGGTTGTACATCGCCATGGCGACGCCGGCGCCCGGGAACTTGAAGACTTCCTTCTCGATGACGGTGCCGTCCTCGCCCTCGAACTTGATCGTCATGCGGCCCTTGCCGGGGACGAGGAAGTCGGTCGCCTTGTACTGGTCGCCGAAGGCATGACGGCCGACGATGATCGGCTGCGTCCAGCCCGGAACCAGGCGCGGCACGTTCTTGCAGATGATCGGCTCGCGGAAGATCACGCCGCCGAGGATGTTGCGGATCGTGCCGTTCGGCGACTTCCACATCTCCTTGAGGTTGAACTCCTTCACGCGCGCCTCGTCCGGCGTGATCGTGGCGCACTTGACGCCGACGCCGACGCGCTTGATCGCCTCGGCCGCGTCGATCGTCACCTGGTCGTTGGTGGCGTCGCGATGCTCGATCCCCAGGTCGAAGTACTGCAGGTCGAGATCGAGGTAGGGATGGATCAGCTTGTCCTTGATGTTCTGCCAGATGATCCGGGTCATCTCGTCGCCGTCGAGCTCAACGACGGGATTGGCTACCTTGATCTTCGCCATGGAGGATTGCCTCGCTTCCGGGTTTGACGGCGCTGCCTGCCGGCGGAAGAAGCCGCCAGCGCCAGGGCGCCGAGGATGGTGCGGGCTTCCCTATAGCATCGCACTCAGGACGCGCAAAGGCGGGAAGGGCGGGGCGTGGCCCAACGCCCCATCGAACATCCCAGCGGCATTTGGAGACCGCTTTTTTTAGTCGCGCGCGATACGCAATTTCCGGGCTAGGCGCTTCACGCGCTCCTTGAGACGGTGAAGGTGAAGGGGATGAAGGAACCATCGAACACGGTATGGAATGCTGCCACCGTAGCGCTGCCTGAGGATCTCGTTCAACGTGTCCCTGGGCAGGTGATTTGCCAGCTGGTGCAGCGTGTGCTTCTCCCCAAAGGTCTGGGCGAGGATTCCGATCTGTTCGCCGATGAAAGTGGCAAACTCTTCCGTGGTTCCGCCTTGTCGCTTCTGTCCCAAGTCCACCAATATGAACAGCGAGTCCCAGAAGCGCTTCTCGCCGATCCGCCAAGCGAAGTCCTGCGTATTGGCAACCAGGACTCGGATCATTTCTCGTGATCTCAGGGCTCCAAATTGAAGGGCGGGACCGCCATCCAGCTGCCAGCTCGCTAGGCTGGGCGTCGAGACGTAGAAATTTCCACCGTGGATCCGATAGGTGGAAAGCGGCAGGTCGATGATCGCCGAACCGCCAATCAGATGGCACAGCCGATTGTAGTGACCGTCTCCGGACAGCTTTAGAAGATCGATCGGATCGGCCAGTGGTGCCAGTAAGTCGAGCATGAAGCGGCGATACATGTTGGCGGTACCGGGTGACCAAAGCCAACCCGTGGTCGCCGGGCCGAGCATCATTGTGTTTTGCGACAACAGCTCGTAGGCCTCATCATCGACAGTTCCAAGCCGGGGAACGATGTCGGCCGCGCGCAGACCGTGACGTGGGGCGGTTTCCTTGATACCAGAGCGCTGTCGACGTCCATTGACAACAGCACCATCGGGACCGGTTTCGATCGTCGAGCAGGATGTGAAGGCTATATTCCGGGAGGCTGCCAGATGGGCCTGTATGTGCAGGGAGGCGAAGTTCGCAAGCAGCGTATCATCCGAATCCACGAAGGTGACGAATTCGCCCTTGGCGCTTTCCAGGCCGAGAAGCGCGCCACCGAGCGGACCCAGATTAACGTCGGAATGAACAACCCTAAAGCGAGGGTCCTCTTCGATTTGCTGCTGGATGATGTCGCGGCTGTTGTCTGTCGAGGCGTTGTCCACGACAATGACTTCGAAACGCGGGTAGTCTTGCGCCTTGATCGAAGCGATGGCGTTGCCGATGAAGTCGCCGTAGTTCCAGTTTCTGACGATGAATGAAACGAGTGGCAGTTGCATCTGGCCGGGCACGGCCAGACGTGAGGCAGGGATTCCGCCGAGCGTGAACTCGTTTCTGGCGCCCGCCCTGTTCTGAATATTCAACGTGATGGCCCCCCCGGCCGCTTGCATCAAGCCCCGAGATTGGCTTGCTATGTCTGGTTGGCCGTGAGCCCTGACGCACTCCGCTGGAGTTTGAACCATATTGCCTGCTCTTTATCGCTGGCGATGAAGGTTTGCCGGTGCGCTCGAAAATGCTGCAGACGTGGCGTAGCTGAACTGGTGTTCCGCCCATGGGAGCGGTAGGCCGACAGCGGAGCCTCAAGCAGAAGGGTGCCCAATCTCTTGTGGCTGAAGGGCGCTGCAGAAGCGTCGATGCAGTATTTCTGAGGTATCGGCGCGTTCAGCAGGGCGAAAAAATCGTGCAGTATCGTCGATCTGAATAGGTTGGCCGTTCCTGGATACCAAAACCATCTGGACTCCTTGCTCGATATCGAGGTTGCCGAAATCTTTCCGGGCAAGCTGCCCTCAACCTCGACTTCGATCTGCTGCCAATGAGCAGGCGGTTCGATCAGGTCTTTTCGCCAGTGAGGCAGGCTGCCCGCGATGACGCTGCCCTGGCTGTCAAGCTGGAATGCATCGCTCGTCGAGATTCCCGCGTTCTGGCTTACAAGGAGATGGGCCCGAACATGATGGCTGACGAAATGCGGGAAGAGCAGGTCGTCTGTGTCTAGAAAGCAGACGAACGCTCCGGCGACATCATGATGTCCAAAGATGTGATGCGCTGCGCCGAGCTGGCCCAGGTTTTCAGGAAGCCGGACTAAGCGGACCGCTGGATGTTGGGCGACGAAGGCTTCCATGAGCTCGGCGCTGCCGTCGGTTGAGGCATTGTCGAGAGCGATGATCTCGATCGCCGGATAATCCTGCGCGATTGCGGAATCGAGCGCAGCCTGAAGATAGTCGACATAGTTCCAGTTGATCACGATGATCGAGACAAGCGGCAACATCGCGTCGCCGCTCACCCCGTAGCGCAACCGCCACTCCCTCTCGTTCATGCCAGGCTGCGTTTGGCCGCCAGGGAGAGCGCGATGTAGCTCCAGCCGGTGAAGATCAGCGAGATGCCGGCGAGCGTGCCGGGTACCCAGAGGCCGGAGGTCGGATACTGCATCAGGATGAAGAAGCCGGCCAGGAAGGCGATGATGCCCGCCGCCAGGATCCAGCCCCAGCCGTCGAGCGGCTTGATGCGGAAGGACAGCGCGACCTGGAAGATGCCCTTGGCGAGGAACACCGAGGCGATGATGAGCGTCAGCGCGAAGCTGCCGAAGACGGGCGACATGTAGATGGCGATGCCGCCGATCAGCACGACGATGCCGACGACCAGCTGCCAGAGGAAGCCGCCCCAGCCCTTGACGCTGAAGGCCTGGAAGATCTGGAACACGCCGGCGATGACGAGCACCACCGCGAGGAAGATCGTGACGGCGACGCTGGAGACCAGCGGCATGCCGATCGCGAAGACGCCGCCGATCAGGAAGACGATGCCGAGAAACAGGAACCAGCCCCATTTGTCGCGGACCGCCGCAGAAAAGCTCTTGTTGGCTGCTGTGTCTGCCGGCATGGCGTCTACCCCCCTTGGGTCGTGAATACCGTGGCACTAGCGACTCATCCGTGTGTCGCTTTCCAAGCCGCAAATATAGCGCGACCACGCGCAATCAGCTAGGACATCCCTTTCTCCCACCGCCCCATGAGCGACATGTCTTCCCCTGAACTTCTCGTCGATGGCCCCGCCGTCATTCTCGTCGAACCCCAGCTGGGCGAGAATATCGGCACGGCCGCCCGCGCGATGGCCAATTTCGGCCTGCGCGACCTCCGCATCGTCAACCCGCGCGACGGCTGGCCGAACGAAAGCGCTCGTCGCGCCGCCAGCCGCGCCGACCATGTCTTCGATCGCATCCGCCTGTTCGATACGGTCGAGGCGGCGGTCGCCGATCTCGGTTATCTGGTCGCCACCACGGCGCGGTCGCGCGAATTGGCAAAGCCGGTGCGCGGCCCGGCCTCGGCCGCCGGCATCATGCGCGGCCACATGACGGCCGGCGTGAAGACCGGCGTGCTGTTCGGACGCGAGCGGATCGGCCTCACCAACGAGGAAATCTCGCTCGCCGACGAGATCGTGACGCTGCCGATCGATCCGCAGTTCGCCTCGCTCAACATCGCCCAGGCCGTGCTGATCGTCGCCTATGAGTGGCGCCGGAGCGGGCTCGAGACCGAGGAAGCGGGCCTGCGCTTCGCCATGCCGAACGACAGCCGGCCGGCCACCAAGCAGGAGCTGCTCGGCCTGTTCGAGCATCTGGAAGGCGCGCTCGACCAGGTCACCTTCTTCCGGCCGGTCGAGAAGCGCCCGGTCGTGGTGCAGACCCTGCGCGCCATGCTGCAGCGGGCGCAGTTCACCGAGGCCGACATCCGCACGCTGCGCGGCGTCATCGCGGCGCTGGAGAACCGGCCGACCCGCCCGCGCAAGCGGGCCGACGGCACCGAGACCACCAGCCGCGAGGCGGACGATTGAGCGCCAGGCTGCTGGTCTTCGATTCGGGTATCGGCGGCCTCTCGGTGCTGCGCGAGATCCGGCGGCAATTGCCGTCCGCCGAGATCGCCTATGTCGCGGACGATGCCGCCTTTCCCTATGGCGACTGGGAGGCGGGACCGCTTTCCGACCACATCGTCGCGCTGATGGGGCAATTGATCGAACGCCATCGTCCCGACGCGGTGGTGATCGCCTGCAACACGGCGTCGACGCTGGTGTTGCCGCCGCTGCGCGCCCGACACGCCATCCCGTTCATCGGCACCGTGCCGGCGATCAAGCCGGCGGCCGAACGCTCGAAAAGCGGCGTCGTCGGCGTGCTGGCGACGCCCGGTACGATGAAGCGCGACTATACGCGGGAACTGATCCGCAGCTTCGCCAATGGCTGCCATATCCGCCTCGTCGGCTCGTCCGAGCTGGCGCCGCTGGCGGAGGCGGTGATGCGCGGCGAGAGCGTCGCCGACGCGGCGATCCGCACCGAGATCGAACCGGCCTTCATCGAGGTCGACGGCCGGCGCACCGACACGATCGTGCTCGCCTGCACGCATTATCCGTTCCTGATCGACCGGCTCGAGCGCGTCGCGCCGTGGCCCGTGGAGTGGATCGATCCGGCCGAGGCGATCGCCCGGCGCGTGCTGTCGGTGCTCAAGCTGGCGCGCGAGGCGGACGGCGTGCCGATGCGGCCCGGACGGGCCTTTCTGACCTCGGGCCACGCATGGCCACGGCAACTGGCTCCCGTTCTCGCGGGCATGGGCCTGGAAGGCGATTTCTCATGACGATCGACAGCTCCGCCGGAAGGGCGGGGTTCGCCGTCGCGGAGCGGCCGCTCGACCGGCTGCTGCCGGTCGCTGGCTGGGCGGGACTCGGCATCTTCCTGCTGTTCAACCTCGTCGTCGTGGCGCTGGTGCTGGTCGATCCCGAGCGCCGCAGCGTCGTGCCGGTCTATCGCCTGGGCGCGCTTGGCTGGTGGCGGGGCGAGGACATCTTCGGCGGGGGCATCGCCGGCTTCCTCTACCTGCCGAGCTTCGCCGTCCTCTATACCCCCTTCGCCCTGCTCGGGGCGTCGCTCGGCGATGCCCTCTGGCGGGTGGTGTCGGTCGGGCTGCTCGCCTATGCGATCTGGTGGAGCGTTGGCCTGCTGCTTCCCGCCGTGGCGGGGCGCCGCAAGTGGCTCGTGCTGGGCGCGTGCCTGCTGCTGCTCGAGCCGAGCGGCTTCAGCGCGTTCCGCAACGGCCAGGCGACGGTGCTGCTGATGGCGCTGCTGATGCTCGGTTCGGTGGCGATCGTTGAAGAGCGCTGGTGGCGCTCGGCGCTGTTCCTCGGCCTCGCCTTCGCGATCAAGCCCCTGGCGCTGGTGTTGATGCTGCTCGTCGGCGTGCTCTATCCGAAGCTCGGCTGGCGCCTGGTCGTCGTGACGATCGGCTTCCTGCTGCTCCCCTTCGTCAATCCCGATCCCGCCGGCGTGGTCGATCTCTATCGGCTCGGGATCGCCAAGATCCTGGCCGCCGGCGATCCCGGCGACGGGCGCTGGGCGGATTTGACCGGTCTCCTGAACGCGCTCGGCATCTCGCTTTCCGATCGGGTCCTGACCGGGATCCGGCTCGTCTTCGCGCTGCTGTCGCTCGGCCTCGCCTTCGTGGCGCTGCGTCGGACGGGGCGCGACGCGCCGTTCCACATCCTCGCCATCGCCGTCGTCTATCTGATGCTGTTCAACCCGCGCACGGAATCGAACACCTATGTGATGTTCGGCTGCGTCGTCGCGATCTACGCGGCGGTGCTCTGGCATCGCGAGCGCCGCGCCGCGGAGAGCTGGTTCATGGTCGGCCTGTCGGTCGCCTTCGTCGTCGCGATCGCGACCTATCCGTACACGACGCTCTGGCTCAAGCCGCTGCTCTGCCTCGCCTTCATTCCGTTCCTGGCGTGGCGTTGCTGGACGCCGCCGGTGGAGCGGACGCTGCCGGCCTGACGCCGCCGAAGGCGAAGAGGCGGTAGCCGAGATAGGAGAGGAGCGTCGCCACCGCCGTGCCGGCGACGAGCGCCCGCAGCGGCGTCGCGCCGGACCACGCCGCGAGCACCGCCGCATAGACGGCGTAGTTCACCGCGACGGAGAGCGAGGCGACCGAGGCATAGCGCAGGAACTCGCCGAGGCGCGGCGGCCCTGGGGCCCGGAAGGTCCAGGTGCGGTTGGCCAGCCAGCCCACGACCATGGCGCAGGCGATGGCGACAAGCCGCGCGAGATAGGGATCCGCGCCGAGCTGCACGAGCAGGCTCAGGATCGCCGCGTCGACGGCGAAGGCGCTCAGGCCCGCGACGCCGAAGGCGGCGACGTGGCGGAGCTTGCCGGCCAGCGTCGCCGCCGTCATGCCGGCCACCGGATCCGGCCGGAGCCGTCGCGCTCGAGGCGCAGGATCCGCTCGGCCGGAAACGCCTTCAGCGCATCCAGCTCGTCGCGGCGCCGTTCGAACAGCGGATCGAGCGGGCGCAGGATCTCGTCGGGATAGCCTGGATGGCACATGACCAGCTGGCGTGGACCCGGTGCGCGCAGGAAGTCGGTCATTTCCCGATCAAAGGGCACGGCCCGGTCAAAGCGGGAGAAGCCGGAGAAGCCGTCATTGGTCGGCAGGCCGAGGCGGCGGGCCTCGGCGGCGAGGCCGCGCGCCAGCCAGGCGACGCCGAGCGCCTTCACCAACGAACGCCGCCGCGCGAGGATGCGGAGCGGGTTGTCGCCGGGATCGCGCACCAGCGGCGGCGCGTGCCGATAGCGGCGGGCCAGCGCGGCGAGCAGGGCCGGGCGGACGAGCGGCAGGACATGGACGTGGTGATGGCCGTCGACGAAATCGGGCGGCGCGCCGGCGATCGCCTCGAAGCGGTCGAGCTGCCGGTCGATCTCGGAGGTGATTTCGCCCGCATCGGCCGAGCCGTCCCGCGTCCGCCGCATCATGGCGCCGATGCCGTCGAACCGGCCCAGGGGCAGGGTGCGCGGCATGGCGCCGAGCGGGGCGCCGGTCGTCAGGTTCAGATGCAGGCCGATGGCGGCCTGGCGGCGCAGGCCGGCGACGGCTTCGCGCGCCTGGAGCCAGCCCGGTTCGGTGGTCATCGCGCCGGTCGCCGAGAGCCGGCCGGCCTCGATCAGCTCGGCGATGCCGCGCGAGACGCCGGGCGACAGCGCATAGTCGTCCGCGCAGAGAAGGACGCGGCCGGCCGTCATCATGCGATGCGCCGCACGCGGGGCTCGGTCTGCTGTTCGGGGGCGCCGCCGATCGTCTCCTCGACGAGGAAGAGCGGCCGCCCCTTCACCTCGTCATAGATGCGGGCGACATATTCGCCGAGCACGCCGAGCGAGATCAGCTGCACGCCCGAAAACACCATGATCGAGACGACCAGGGTGGGAAAGCCCGGCACGTCGGCGCCGAAGATCAGCGTGCGGATCATGAAGGCGGCGGCGTAGAGGATGGCGAAGGCCGAGATCACCAGGCCGAGATAGGACCAGACCTTGAGCGGCACGGACGAGAACGAGACGATGCCGTCCACGGCGAAGCGGGCGAGCGAGCGGAAGCGCCAGCTCGACTGGCCCGCGCTGCGGTCGCCGACGACGAAGGGCACCGTCGTCGAGCGGAAGCCGATCCAGGCATAGAGCCCCTTGCTGAAGCGCGTGCGCTCGCCGAGCTGGTTCATCGCGTCGACGGCTTGGCGGTCCATCAGCAGGAAATCGACCGCGCCGGCGGGAATGCGCGGGCGGGCGATGGCGCTGAACAGCCCGTGGAAGGCTTTCGAATAGAAGCGGCGCAGCGGCGATTGCGTTTCCTTGTCGATCCGCTTGCCGAAGACGATCTTGTAGCCGGCGCGCCAGTTCTCGACGAAGGAGGCGATGACCTCTGGCGGATGTTCGAGATCGCCATCCATCAGGATGACGGCGTCGCCCTTGGCATGGCGCAGGCCGGCGGCGATCGCCGTTTCCTTGCCGAAATTGCGCGACAGCGCCAGGCCCTGGAACCGCCCGTCGGCGGCGTTGAGCGCGCGGATCGCCGCGCGGGTCTCGTCGCCGGAACCGTCATCGACGAACAGGATGGTCCAGGTGATTCCGCGAATGGAGTCGATCGCCGCGCGGAGCTGCTGAGCGAAGTTCGGAAGGCCGGCCGCTTCGTTGAAGACCGGTACGACAATGGTAACCTGCGATGACGGCACAGCGAATGCTTGAAGTTGGTCTCGATACGAACTGCCGAGATTGATACAGCATCAAGGCCCGCTTGTCGCTTCCTTCACGATTTCAAAGGAGCGCAAGCGATCGGCATGATCGTAGAAATCCGTCGTGATGATCAGCTCGTCGGCGCCGGTGCGCGCGACGAGCGCCGCCAGCCCCTCGCGCACCGTGTCCGGCCCGCCGATCACCGCGACGCCGAGATGCGAGCGCACATAGGCCTCCTCGCGCGCTTCCCACAGCCCGTCCATGTTGTCGACCGGCGGCATCAGCGTTGTCGGCCGGCCGCGGACGAGGTTGATCAGGCGCTGGTACTGCGTCGTCGCCTGATAGTGCGCCTCGTCGTCGGTCGGCGCCGCGATCACCGGAACGCCGACCATGGCGTAGGGCTTCTCCAGATGCTCGGAGGCCTGGAAGAAGTGCCGGTAGGTTTCGAGCGCCTCCATCAGGCGGAGCGGCGCGAAATGGCTGGCGAAGGCGAAGGGCAGGCCGAGCAGTCCCGCGAGCTGGGCGCTGAAGGTCGACGAGCCGAGCAGCCAGACGGGCACGTTGGAGCCTGCACCCGGCACCGCGCGCACCTTCTGCCCCTCCGTCGCCGGCGCGAGAAGGGCCTGCAGTTCCTGCACGTTGCGCGGAAAGTCGTTGTCGTCGTCGGTCAAGTCGCGGCGGAGCGCCCGCATCGTCATCGGGTCGGTGCCGGGCGCGCGGCCGAGACCGAGATCGATGCGGCCGGGATAGAGCGCCTCCAGCGTGCCGAACTGCTCGGCGATGACGAGGGGCGCATGGTTCGGCAGCATGATGCCGCCGGAGCCGACGCGGATGGTGGAGGTGCCGCCGGCGATATAGCCGATCAGCACCGAGGTCGCCGAGCTGGCGATGCCTGGCATGTTGTGGTGCTCCGCGACCCAGAATCGATTGTAGCCGAGCTTCTCGACGTGGCGCGCGAGATCGAGCGAGCGGGCGAGCGCGTCGGCGACGGTTCCATCCTGGCGAACCGGGGCGAGGTCGAGGACGGAGAGCGGGACGGTAAGGGGCATGGGCGGGGCAATCCGGTAAGGCGGGTGTCTGGGCCGTGTGCAGGCAATGTGGGAGGCCGATCCGGAAAGGGGAAGCCCGTCCCGCACATTTTTGTATGGACTGATACAATATACGCCATGCCTCTGGCTCCCGGCAGGCCTCGGCGGTAGAAGCGCGCAGGCAGAACGGGGAGTGGGCGATGATCGGTTGGGGTATCTGGGGGACGGGGTTCATCTCCGACACGGTCGCGGCGGCGATCCAGAAGAGCCCGGGATCGCGCATCGCCGGCGTTGCCGGGCGTGATGTGACGCGTACCGAGGAATTCCGCGCCCGCTTCGACGGTGAGCGCGCCCATGTCGATGCTGCCGCCCTGCTGGCCGATCCGGCCGTCGATATCGTCTATGTCGGGCTACCCAACCATGTCCATCACGAGGCGGTCGCCGCCGCAGCGAAGGCCGGCAAGGCGGTGCTGAGCGAGAAGTCGCTGTCTGTCGACATGGAGAAGAGCCGGGCGCTGGTCGAGGCCGTAGCGACGCACGACATCTTCTTTGTCGAAGGGCTGATGTATCTCGCCCATCCGCTGATCGCGCGCTTCACCGAGATCCTGCGCGACGGGCGTTTGGGCACGGTCAAATCGATCCATGCGAACTACGCCGCCGACATCTGGCAGGTGGTCAATCCCGAGGGGCGGGGCACGCTCTACAATCTCGGCTGCTATCCGGTGTCGCTGCTTCAGCTCGCCGTCCAGACGGTGGCGGGAGAGGGCGCCTTCGCGGATCGCGCCCAGACCGGCACGGGAGTGATCTCGGCCCATGACGGCAACGTCGCCGAGGCGGCGCTCGCCGTCCGCTTCGGCTGCGGCATCCTCGCGACCGTCCAGACGGCCGAGACCTACGGCATGTTTCCGGATTTCACCGTCGTCGGCGACAAGGGCAGCCTGGGTTTCCTCGACAATCCCTGGCTCCCCGAGGCGGGTTCGAGCCGGCTGCTGTTCACCGGCTTCGACGGGAAGGGCGAGGAGATCGTCGTCGAAAGCGATGCGGATGCCTTCGTCCATCAGGTCCGGATGGTCGAGCGCAGCCTGGCCGCCGGCCGCAGGCAGGCCGAACGCCCGTCGCCGCGGCCATCCGATTCGATCGAGATCATGCAGATGCTGACCGACTGGGAAGCGGACATTCGCCGCGCCTGAATTCCGGCGTGCCTGCCGCACCGGACTCTCCTACTCTGCCGCCACGGCATGTCGGCAGGATCAGGAGACCGGAATGGACCTCGAACTCTCGAGCAAGACAGCGCTCGTCACCGGATCGACGGGCGGCATCGGGCTGGCGATCGCCCGCACGCTGGCGGAAGAGGGCGCCGCCGTGACGGTGGTCGGGCGCTCGGCCGACAAGGTCGACGCGGTGGTGCGCGAGATCGGCGCGGCGCGCGGCATCGCCGCCGATCCCGCGACGGCCGAGGGCGCGGCGATCCTGATCCGCGAGCAGCCGAGTGTCGACATCCTCGTCAACAATCTCGGCATCTATGAAGCGAAGCCGTTCGTCGAGATCAGCGACGCCGATTGGCTGCGCTTCTTCGACGTCAACGTGCTGAGCGGCGTGCGCCTGGCGCGGCACTATTTCCCCGGCATGATCGAGCGGAACTGGGGGCGTATCATCTTCATCTCCAGCGAATCCTCGCTGCAGGTGCCGCCGGACATGATCCACTACGGCATGACCAAGACCGCGCAGCTTTCGATCGCGCGCGGGCTCGCCGAGCTCACCAAGGGCACGGCGGTGACGGTCAACTCGTTGATGCCGGGACCGACCCGCTCGGCCGGCATCGGCGATTTCCTGCGCTCGGTGTTTCCGGGCCATGCGGGCAGCGAGGCGGAGCTGGAGAAGGAGTTCTTCCGGCTCTGCCGCTCCTCGTCGCTGCTGCAGCGGATGATCGATCCGAAGGAGATCGCGGCGCTGGTCGCCTATGTCGCCAGCCCGCTCGGCGCGGCGACGAACGGCGCGGCGCTCCGGGTCGAGGGCGGGCTGCTGATGTCGGTGGCCTGAGGCGCCGGGCGCGGCGTCTTGAATTGACTCGACCGGCCTTCTCCTCTACACCCCGGCCCATCGAGCCGGTCCGTTTGGGCCGGCGCGGTATTTCACGCACCCGCGGAGGCCCCAGGGCTTCCTGTCGGCCGGTCCCAAGCCGGCAGAGGAGGGCACGTGTCCCTGTAACTCGTATCCAAGGGATATGCGATGTCGAAGCGTGCTTCGTCCAAACACAAGATTGACCGCCGTCTTGGCGAAAACCTCTGGGGTCGTCCCAAGTCTCCGGTCAACAAGCGCGAATACGGCCCCGGCCAGCACGGCCAGCGCCGCAAGGGCAAGGTTTCCGACTACGGCACCCAGCTCCGCGCCAAGCAGAAGCTCAAGGGCTACTACGGCAACATCTCCGAGAAGCAGTTCCGGAAGATCTATGCCGATGCGACCCGTCGCAAGGGCGATTCGTCCGAGAACCTGATCGGCCTCCTCGAGTGCCGTCTGGACGCGATCGTCTACCGCGCCAAGTTCGTCCCGACCGTTTTCGCCGCGCGCCAGTTCATTTCGCACGGCCACATCAAGGTCAACGGCCGCCGCGTCAACATTCCGTCCTTCCAGGCGAAGGTCGGCGATGTGATCGAGGTCAAGGAAGCCTCGCGTCAGCTGACGATCGTCCTCGAGGCGACCCAGCTCGCCGAGCGCGACGTTCCGGACTACATCGAAGTCGATCATCACAAGATGACCGCCAAGTTCCAGCGCGTTCCGGCTCTCGCCGACGTGCCGTATCCGGTCCACATGGAGCCGAACCTGGTCGTCGAGTTCTACTCGCGCTGATCAGTCGATCCATCGACTTCCGGAAAGGCCGCCTTCGGGCGGCCTTTTCTTTTTTGCGCCGGCCGGCGGCATTTCTGCTCTTCGAAACCGCCGGTGATCGGCGTATCAGGGAGGGGCTGGCGAAGGCGGGGATCGCATGACCGAGGCTGTGACCGAACGGAAGAGCGCAACCGATCTGATCGGACTGGCCGCCATCGCGACCACGATCATCGGCTGGGCGTCGGCCTTCGCCGCGATCCGCGTCGGCCTGACGGCGCTGACGCCGGTCGAACTCGCGGCGGCGCGCTATCTCTCGGCGGCGGTGCCGGCCGGTCTCTTCCTCGCCATCGCGCGGCCGCCTCTGCCATCGGGTCGGGATTTTGCGCGGCTCGTCGTCATCGGCGTGCTCTTCATCTCGGCCTATGCCGTATTGCTCAATACCGGCGAGCAGACGATCGCCGCCGGTCCCGCCTCCTTCATCATCCAGATCAATCCGATCATCGTCGCGCTGATCGCCGTGCCGCTGCTCGGCGAGCGCTTCGGCGTCTATGGCTGGATCGGGACGCTGGTATCGTTCCTGGGCGTCGGGCTGATCGCCTATGCCAACAGCGACGGCTTCGGGCTGAACTTCGGCGCCGTGCTGATCCTCGGCGCGGCGCTCTGCACCTCGATCTCGACCATCCTGCAGAAGCCGTTGCTCGGCCGCATGCCGGCGCTGGTCGTCACCGCCTGGGTGCTGCTGCTCGGCGCGCTGCCGCTGCTGCCGGCGCTGCCGGCCACCGCTGTGGCGCTCAAGGCCGCGCCGCTCTCCGTCGTGCTCTCGATCGCCTATCTCGTAATCCTGCCGACCGTCATCGGCTACCTGACCTGGGCGATCGCGTTGAAGCGCTTCCCGGCGGCGCGCGCCGCCAACTTCCTCTACTGCATCGCCCCGACCGCGACGCTGATCGGCTGGCTGTGGCTCGGCGAGGTGCCGACGCTGCTCAGCCTCGCCGGCGGCGCCATGGCGATCGGCGGCGTGCTGATCGTCAACCTGACCCGCCGCCGATAGTCACGGCTCACGGTGCCCCGAGGCGCCGGCCATATTCCGCCTCTATGCCCTCGAACAGGGTCCAGAACGACGGTGGTGTCCGGCCAGAAAGCTTGTCCGTGAGGATGGCGAGATGGGTGTGCCAGCCGCCCGCGGTATTGACCATTTCACCGCTCGGCAGGCGCCGGTGCGTGAGGATCAGCCGCACCTTGTCGCCCACCGGCTCCAGTTCGAACGTCACCTCGGAAGGAGCCTCCGCATCCGCGCTCCAGGTGAAGCTCAGGAGGCGCGGCGGCTCGGCCCGGGTGACACGGTGCCGGCTGGTGGCGCCGTTCTCGAACGACTTGAAGCGTTCCGGCGTGGGGACGACGTTGGGCGACAGGCTGGCATGATGGAACGTGAGCTCGAAACGGGCATCCGCGCGCGGCTCCATGGCGCCGCTCGCAAGCCATTGCCCGCGCTTGTCGGAATCGACGAGGAAGCTCCAAACCCGCTCGATCGGGCCGGGCAGGAGCCGCTCGAACCGGATCGTGCCAGGCGCGATGATCGTGCCGTAGTCGCTCATGACGTGTTTACTCCGTTGCTGGCGGCGGCAGGTGTGGCTCCGCCTGAAGCAGGGCCTCGAGCGTGTCGAGGCGGCGGCTCCAGAAATGGGCGTAGAAGCTGAGCCAGGCCTCCGCCTCCGCCAGGGGGGCCGCCTCGATGCGGCAGATATGCGCGCGGCCCTCGACGCGGCGGCTGACCAGCCCCGCGCTTTCCAGCACGCGCACATGCTTGGAGGCGGCGGCAAACGACATGGCGAAGGGCCTGGCGAGATCGCCGATCTTCCGTTCCTCGTCGGCAAGCTGTCGCAGCATGGCGCGCCGCGTCGGATCGGACAGGGCGTGGAACAGGCGATCGAGTCTGGCGGAGTCCTGCTGAACCATACGGTTTAATAACGCCAGTGACAGCCATGGTCAACCATTCGGTTTAACGATGTGGTTGGGTGTCGCCGTCATTCCTCGTTGCGCCGATGCGCGCATCCGGGCACAAGGGTGCCGAATTCGAGGAGTTTCCGATGTCCGATGTGATCGCGCGCGAGGCCGAGCTGGACGAGGCGGATCTGGCCGCCGACGCCTGTCATCCGATGTTCCGCAAGGGGCCGGACAGCGTTGAGTTCGGCAAGCTGCGCAAGCGCCTGATCCGTCAGGTCCGGCAGGCGCTCGACGATTTCGCCATGGTGCGGCCGGGCGATCGCTGGCTGGTCTGCCTCTCGGGCGGCAAGGACAGCTACACGCTGCTGGCGCTGCTGCTCGACCTGAAATGGCGCGGCATGCTGCCGGTCGACCTGCTCGCCTGCAACCTCGACCAGGCCCAGCCCGGCTTTCCCGCCGACGTGCTGCCGAACTATCTGACCGAACTCGGCGTGCCGCACCGGATCGAGCGGCAGGACACCTATTCGATCGTCACCTCGAAGATCCCGGCCGGCAAGACCTATTGCGCGCTCTGCTCGCGGCTCCGGCGCGGCCATCTATACCGCGTCGCGCGGGAGGAAGGGTGCCGGGCGGTCGTGCTCGGCCACCATCGCGAGGATATCCTCGAGACGTTCTTCCTGAACCTCTTCCATGGCGGCAAACTCGCCACCATGCCGCCCAAGCTCCTGAACGAGGACGGCGAGACACTGGTGCTGAGGCCGCTCGCCTATTCGGCGGAAGACGATATCGCCCGCTTCGCGTCGGCCATGCAGTTTCCGATCATCCCCTGCGATCTCTGCGGATCGCAGGAGGGGCTGCAGCGCAACGTCATCAAGCAGATGCTGGCCGACTGGGAGAAGCAGGCGCCCGGCCGCAAGGAGACGATGCTTAAGGCGCTCGGTCGGACCAATCCTTCGCATCTGCTGGACCGCGACCTGTTCGATTTCGCCGGGCTGGTCGGCAGGCAATAGCGGTCCGGCGCATGCGCCGCCGGGCCGCCACGATGCCGGCCTGGCTATTGCATCGTGCAGACCGGCATGCCGTTCCGGCCGCGATAGGCGAGCTGGTACGGATAGGCGCAACCATAGCTCTCGCCATAGGTCGCGTAGCTGCCGGAATAGCTCGACCCGCTGCCGCCGCCCATATTGTTGCGGAGGAGCGGGGCTCTCGGATCAAATGGGTTCAGGATGTGTCCGTGACCCGGGTGCATGCCGTGCATGTCGCCGCCGCTGTTGTGGCCGCCGGCATCGTTGCCCATGCCCATAGCCATGCCCATGCCCGAGCCATGGGACATGCCTTGAGAATGGCCGCTGCTGCCACTGCTTTCGATGCCGTGACGGGCCTCGGAGAGGGTGGCCGTGGCGATGGATCCGGCGCCGAGGATTGCAGCCAGGATGCCGAGGTGAAGGAGGCTTCTGAAGCTGGCCATCATTCGATCTCCCTGCGATGGTTCGCCTTCGATCGCGCAATGAGCTCCCCGTCGGTCCCTAGAGCGTAGGCCTCGGCGGCGGGAAACCAAGTTTCCGATTTCTTAACAATGGTTAACCTGCGGCGGGCGTAAAAGGGGCGGCGCGCGGCGCTGCCGAATAGGTGCCGGTCCCGGGATTGAACGGACGGCAACGGCTACGAGCCGTAGGAGACATCGGAGCGCGCATAAAAAAACCGCGCGCAGGACCGCGCGCGGTTCGGATTCTTGGCAGATGGAGCGATCAGGCCGACTGCGCGACCGCGATGCCCTTCTCGACCAGGAACGGCTGCAGCTCGTTCGACTGGAACATCTCGCGGACGATGTCGCAGCCGCCGACGAACTCGCCCTTGACGTAGAGCTGCGGAATCGTCGGCCAGTTGGAAAAGTCCTTGATGCCCTGGCGGATTTCCGCGTCGGCGAGGACATTGATGCCCTTGTAGTCGACGCCGAGGAAATCGAGGATCTGGACGACCTGGCCGGAGAACCCGCACTGCGGGAAGGCCGGCGTGCCCTTCAGGAAGAGCACAACGTCGTTCGAAGAGACCTCGTTCTGAATGAAGGCCTGGATATCGCTCATCTCAAACTTCCTTTTCTCGGCCACGGCCGAACTCAGTCGGGGGCGCTCGTCTGCAGGGCGAGGGCATGGAGGGTGCCGCCCATATTGCCCTTGAGCGCCGCGTAAATCATCTGGTGCTGCTGGACGCGGTTCTTGCCGCGGAAGGATTCCGACACAACTTCGGCAGCATAATGGTCCCCGTCGCCCGCGAGATCGCGGATGGTTACCGTCGCGTCCGGCAGAGCCTCCTTGATCAGAGCCTCAATGTCGCGTGCGTCCATAGGCATGGAAAATCCCCTCAGCCACCAAACCGACCGTTCGCAAATCAGTCGCTAACGGCCATGAAGTCAGGAAACCAATTGTCGTGGCCCTGCTTCAGCTTTGCAACAGATATGGTGGTGATCCCCGAGACATCCAACATCTCGCCACCGACCGTGCCGAGAACCCGGGCTTCGACGCCAGCCTCGGCCGCCGCCGCGGTGACCGCGTCGAGCACGGACGGCGAGACGGTGACGACATAGCGCGCCTGGTCCTCGCCGAACAGGAAGCCATGCCGGGTCGCGACCGCTTCCGGGATCGCGACCGTGGCGCCGAGTCCGCGGGCCATCGCCATCTCGGCGAGCGCGGTGAGCAGGCCGCCGTCGGAGAGGTCGTGGCAGGCGGTGACCAGGCGGCCACGGATCAGGCCACGCACCAGGTCGCCGACGCGGCGCTCCTCGGCGAGGTCGACGGTCGGCGGCGTGCCTTCCTCGCGGCCGAGGATCTCGCGCAGATAGATCGACTGGCCGAGATGCGTGCCGTCGCGGCCGATCTGGACGATGACGTCGCCTTCGTTCTTGAAGGCGATCGTCGCCATCGCGTCGATATCCGGCATCAGGCCGACGCCGCCGATCGCGGGGGTCGGCAGGATGCCGACGCCGTTGGTCTCGTTGTAGAGCGACACGTTGCCGGAGACGATCGGGAAATCGAGCGCGCGGCAGGCGGCGCCGATGCCTTCGATGGCGCCGACGAACTGGCCCATGATCTCCGGCTTCTCGGGATTGCCGAAATTGAGGTTGTCGGTGGCGGCCAACGGCTCGGCGCCGACGGCCGTCAGGTTGCGCCAGCATTCGGCGATCGCCTGCTTGCCGCCCTCGAAGGGATCGGCCTCGCAATAGCGCGGCGTCACGTCGAGCGAGAAGGCGAGACCCTTCTTGTCGTGGCCTTCGACGCGGATCACGGCGGCGTCGCCGCCGGGCTTCTGCGCGGTGTTACCCTGGATCAGATGGTCATACTGCTCCCAGACCCAGCGGCGCGAGGCCATGTCGGGCGAGGAGACGATCTTCAGCAGCACCTCGGCATAGTCGTTCGGCTCGGCGACGTCGGCGGCGGCGAGCGCGGCCGGGACCGGGCGGCGGACGAAGGGACGGTCATATTCCGGCGCCTGGTCGCCGAGATCCTTGATCGGCAGATCAGCGACGACGGCGCCCTGGTGGCGGATGCGGAAGCGCAGATCGTCCGTGGTCCAGCCGACGATGGCGAAGTCGAGCCCCCATTTGCGGAAGATGGCCTCGGCCTCTTCCTCCTGCTCGGGGCGCAGCACCATCAGCATGCGCTCCTGGCTCTCCGAGAGCATCATCTCGTAGGCCGTCATATTGGCTTCGCGGCAGGGCACCTTGTCGAGGTCGAGCTCGATGCCGAGGTCGCCCTTTGCGCCCATCTCGACGGCCGAGCAGGTGAGGCCGGCGGCGCCCATGTCCTGGATCGCGATGACGGCGCCGGTCTTCATCAACTCGAGGCAGGCTTCCAGCAGCAGCTTCTCGCCGAAGGGGTCGCCGACCTGCACGGTCGGGCGCTTCTCCTCGATCGACTCGTCGAATTCGGCAGACGCCATGGTGGCGCCACCGACGCCGTCGCGGCCGGTCTTCGAGCCGAGATAGACGACAGGGAGGCCGACGCCTTCCGCCTTCGAGTAGAAGATCTTGTCCGCGTCGGCGAGGCCGGCGGCGAAGGCGTTGACGAGGATGTTGCCGTTGTAGCGCGGGTGGAAGTTCACCTCGCCGCCCACCGTCGGCACGCCGAAGGAATTGCCGTAGCCGCCGACGCCGGAGACGACGCCGGAGACGAGATGGCGGGTCTTCGGATGGTCGGGCGAGCCGAAGCGCAGCGCGTTCATCGCCGCGACGGGCCGCGCGCCCATGGTGAAGACGTCGCGCAGGATGCCGCCCACGCCCGTCGCCGCGCCCTGGTAGGGCTCGATGAAGGACGGGTGGTTGTGGCTCTCCATCTTGAAGATGATCGCCTGGCCGTCGTCGATGTCGACAACGCCGGCGTTCTCGCCGGGGCCGCAGATGACGCGCGGGCCGGTCGTCGGCAGGGTGCGCAGCCACTTCTTCGACGACTTGTAGGAGCAGTGCTCGTTCCACATCGCCGAGAAGATGCCGAGCTCGGTCAACGTCGGCTCGCGGCCGATCAGGTCAAGGATGCGCTGATATTCGTCGGGCTTGAGGCCATGGCTGGCGATGAGCTCGGGCGTGATCGGCGTGTCGTTCTGGAGCACGGAAACCTCAGGGCAATCGGGTCGCGGACCGGGATGCGGTCGGAGAGGGCGGTCGGGATCGGGCGGCGGTTCTGCGGATCAGGCGACGGCGGCGAGCGCTGCTTCGAACAGCGGCCGTCCGTCGGTGCCGCCGTTCAGCGGTTCGATCAGGTTCTCGGGATGCGGCATCATGCCGAGGATGTTGCGCTTTTCCGACAGGATGCCGGCGATGTCGTCGATCGAGCCGTTCGGATTGTCGACATAGCGGAAGGCGACGCGGTCCTCGTCCTGCAGCCGCTTCAGCGTCTCGTCGTCGGTGCGGAAATTGCCGTCGCCATGGGCGACCGGCGAGCGGATGACCTGGCCCTTGGCGTAGCCGCGGGTGAAGCGGCTGTCGGTCGTCTCGACGCGGAGCTCGACCTCCTTGCAGATGAACTTGAGGCCGGCATTGCGCATCAGCACGCCCGGCAGCAGGCCCGCCTCGCACAGGATCTGGAAGCCGTTGCAGACGCCGAGCACGCCAACGCCGCGTTCTGCCTCGCGGGCGATGGCGCCCATGATCGGCTCGCGCGCGGCGATGGCGCCGGAGCGCAGGTAGTCGCCATAGGAGAAGCCGCCGGGGACGACGATCAGGTCGACCTTCGGCAGGTCATGGTCGCCATGCCAGACCACGGCGGGGCGGTGGCCCGTGATCTTCTCGATGGCCGCGATCATGTCGCGCTCGCGATTGGATCCGGGGAAGACGACGACGGCGGATTTCATGGACAATCCCAAATCAAGGTTGGTCAGGGCAGCGCGGGCGAACTGATCTCCAGCCGGCGCTCGATGCGATCAAGCCGCGTTTCGTGGCGATCGAGGGTCACGTAGATATTGTGGAGGTCCGTCTGGAGCGCGATCATGTGCCCACGCATGGCTTGAAGTTCAGCCTTGATCTCATCGGTCTTGTGATCGATGCGCGTGACGTCATTTCGGATGGACTTCAGAACCTCGTAGATCAGGTCGTTCGTCACTTCCGCCATGATGGTTGCTCCACCTTCGGGCTTAGTCCACGATCTCCACACGATAATTCTCGATGACCGTGTTGGCCAGCAGCTTGGCGGCCATGGCCTCGAGCTCGGCCTTGGCCTTCACGGCGTCGGTGCCTTCGACCTCGATGTCGAACACCTTGCCCTGGCGGACGCTGCCGATGCCGGCAAAGCCGAGCGCGCCGAGCGCGCCTTCGATGGCCTTGCCCTGGGGATCCAGGACGCCGTTCTTCAGGGTGACGGTCACGCGGGCCTTCATCGGGTACTCCAGTCGGGATTGATCCAGAAATGCAAACGGCCGCCTCGCGGCGGCCGTTGCCATAGACGATTTTTCACTGCACGAGAACAGGTCCGCCGCCCTGCGGTCGCTCCTGCTCTTCGGTCAGGATGCCGAGCCGGCGCGCGACTTCCTGGTAGGCCTCGACGAGGCCGCCCATGTCGCGGCGGAAGCGGTCCTTGTCCAGCTTGTTCTGGGTCGCTACGTCCCAGAGCCGGCACGAATCCGGCGAGATCTCGTCGGCGACGACGATCCGCATCATGTCGGCTTCCCAGAGGCGGCCGCACTCGATCTTGAAGTCGACGAGCTGGATGCCGGCGCCGAGGAAGAGGCCGGACAGGAAATCGTTGACGCGGATGGCGAGCGCCATGATGTCGTCGATTTCCTGCGGCGTCGCCCAGCCGAACGCCGTGATGTGCTCTTCCGAGACCATCGGGTCGTCCAGCGCGTCCGCCTTGTAATAGAACTCGATGATCGAGCGCGGCAGCACCGTGCCTTCCTCGAGGCCGAGGCGCTTCGCCAGCGAGCCGGCGGCGATGTTGCGGACGACGACCTCGAGCGGGATGATCTCGACTTCGCGGATCAGCTGCTCGCGCATATTCAGCCGACGGATGAAATGCGTCGGGATGCCCATCCGGTTCAGATGCGTGAAGATGTGCTCGGAAATGCGGTTGTTCAACACGCCTTTCCCGTCGACGACCTCATGCTTCTTGTTGTTGAAGGCAGTCGCATCGTCTTTGAAGAACTGGATCAGCGTCCCGGGTTCCGGTCCTTCGAAAAGGATCTTGCCCTTGCCTTCATAGATGCGCCGACGACGGTTCATGGGCACATACCGTGGTTTGAGGAAATCCATACAGCCGGGGTTCCAATGTCAGGGATTCGCCGCGGCGAAGCTTAGCCAACCGACTCTGCGAGGTCGCTTGCGCGGCGTGAACCTACTCGATCGCTTGCCAATTCACAATGACAGAAGATGCGACGCTTTGGGCCGCCGGCCGTTGTCCTGCTCTTGCAGCCTCATGCACCGCTTTCGTTGATTTGGGGTGGTGACGGCGATATGCAAGGCCCATATCATGATCCTCGCTAAGAGGTTGAATGAGTGAGGAGACTGGGTATGACGACGTTTGACCAGCGCAAGGATGCCTTCGAGAGCCGCTTTGCAATGGACGAAGCGATCCGCTTCAAGGCCGTCGCCCGGCGCAACAAGCAGCTGGGTCTCTGGGCCGCCGGACTGCTCGGCAAGGCCGGGGCGGACGCCGATAGCTACGCATCGGACGTCGTCGCCGCCGATTTCGAGGAAGCCGGCGATGAGGACGTGTTCCGCAAGATCCGCCGGGATTTCGACGCCGCGGGCGTGAAGCAGTCGGACCACGAGATCCGGCGCACCATGGACGAACTCCTGGTCATCGCGATCGAGCAGATCAGGGCTCAGGGCTAGTCCTCGCAGCGCCTTGGAGTGCGGTTAATGCCATTGCCATCCCTTGTTTCGGTGCTTCGCGCGCGCGGCACATGCCTTGCCGCGTGGATTGCGACGCCGGAGCCGCTGATCGCCGAGAACGCGGCGCGCGTCGGGTTCGATTGCGTCACGCTCGACATGCAGCACGGGCTGCATGATCCGGCCAGCGTCATGCGGGGAATCGGCGCCGTGGCGCTCGGCGGCGTGCCCGCCGTTGTGCGCATCCCGGTTGGCGATTTCGCCATGGCAAGCCGCGCGCTCGACATGGGCGCGAGCGCGGTCATTGCGCCGATGATCAACTCGGCCGCCGAGGCTCGCGCCTTTGCGGCCGCCGCCAAATATCCGCCGATCGGCGAGCGCAGCTGGGGGCCGGTCCGGACCATGCAGCTGTCCGGCGCGACGGATGGCGGCGCCTTCCTGCGCTCGGCGAATGCCGACGTCCTGACCTTCGCGATGATCGAAACGCGGGCGGCGGTCGAGGCGCTCGACGAGATCCTGGCCGTCCCGGGCATCGACGCCGTCTTCATCGGCCCGTCCGACCTGTCGATCGCGCTTTCCGATGGCAAGGACGTCAATCCGATGCGTGACGACAACCAGCGCATGACGGCCGACATCCTGCGGCGCGCGCGCCAGGCCGGCAAGCTCGCCGGTATTTTCGCCGGCAATGCCGCAGAGGCGAAGCAGTACCGGCTGATGGGCTACGATCTGGTCGCGGTCGGTTCCGACGGGATGTATTTCCGGCTCGGTGCTTCTGCCATGCTCGCCGAGGCTCGCGCCGAGTAGTCGTTGCCCATTTTACAAGCATTGGTTCAGGCGTAGGCTTTTTCCCGCAGTGATTCGACTGTTACGGGGAATACGCCTATGCAAAAAGCCATCGCAGAATTCATCGGGACCTTCACGCTCGTGCTGTTCGGTTGCGGCGCGGCGGTTGTTGCAGGACCGGCTATCGCCGCCGGCAACACGGTTGGGGTGCTCGGCATCGCCTTTTCGTTCGGTTTGGCGATTGTCGCCATGGCCTATGCGATCGGGCCGATCTCCGGTTGCCACGTCAATCCGGCCGTCAGCCTCGGCGCGCTGGTCGCCGGCCGGATGCCGGTCGGGGACTTCATCACCTATGTCATCGCGCAGGTCCTCGGCGCCATCGCCGGTGCGCTGATCCTCTTCCTGATCATGAAGGGCAAGGCAACCGGCTGGGATGGCGGTCTCGGCACCAATGGCTGGGGCCCCGGCTACATGGGCGAGTACAACCTCGCCTCGGCCTTCATCTTCGAGGTCGTGGCGACGTTCGTCTTCCTCGTCGTCATCCTCGGCGTGACGCACAAGCTGGTGACGCATGCCTTCGCCGGCCTGGCGATCGGTCTGACGCTGACGATGATCCACATCGTCGGCATCAACATCACCGGCACCTCGGTCAATCCGGCCCGCAGCCTCGGCCCGGCGCTGTTCGTCGGCGGCGCGGCGCTGTCGCAGCTCTGGCTGTTCATCGTGGGGCCGTTCATCGGCGCGGCCGTCGCCGGCCTCGTCTACAAGGCGGGCGTCCTCTACAACGGCGAGACCTGATCGCCGCCAGACACCACATCGACGAAGAAAAGCCCGCCGCGAGGCGGGCTTTTTGCTGCCTTGTCCCGATGGAGGCCCTCAGCCCTTGGCGAGCTCGGCCTCGATCGCCGAGACGATGGCGGGATCCTCGGGAACGGTTTTGGGCGCGAAACGGGCCGCGACCCGGCCGTTGCGGCCAATCAGGAATTTCTCGAAGTTCCAGCTGATGTCCTCGTCGCCCGCGAGCGCATCGTAGAGCGGATGCCGGTCGTCGCCCTTGACCGAGATCTTGGCGAACATCGGGAAATCGACGCCATAGGTCAGCCGGCAGAAGTCCTGGATCTCGGCGTTGGAGCCCGGCTCCTGGCCGGCGAAGTTGTTGGCGGGGAAGCCGACGACGGTCAGGCCCTTGTCCTTGTAGGTGCGATAGAGCGCCTCGAGGCCGTCATATTGCGGCGTCAGCCCGCATTTCGAGGCGACGTTGACCACCAGCAGCACTCGGCCGGCATAGTCGCCGAGCGACGCCTGGCTGCCGTCGATGCGGTTGACGGGGATGTCGTAGAGCGGAGAGGGCATGCTGGGCTACCTCGGCTTCCTGGCGGTCAAACGAAAACAGGCGCCCTAGACATAAGGGCGCCTGCTGAAAGCTCAAGCTCCGCGGTGAGGTCTCAGGCTTCGCCGAAGACGCGGCGGAAGATCGTGTCGATCTGCTTGGTGTGGTAGCCGAGGTCGAACTTCTCCTCGAGCTCGGCGTCGGACAGCACGGCCTTGACGTCCGGGTCGGCCTTGAGCTCGGTGAGGAAATCGGCGCCCTGTTCCCAGACCTTCATCGCGTTGCGCTGGACGAGGCTGTAGGAATCCTCGCGCGAGACGCCCTTCTGGGTGAGGGCGAGCAGCACGCGCTGCGAATGCACCAGGCCGCCGAGGCGGTCGAGGTTCTTCTGCATGTTGTCGGGATAGACGAGCAGCTTGTCGATCACGCCGGTCAGCCGGGCGAGCGCGAAATCGAGCGTCACCGTCGCGTCGGGGCCGATCATGCGCTCGACCGAGGAGTGCGAGATGTCGCGCTCGTGCCAGAGGGCGACGTTCTCCATCGCCGGCAGCGCCATGCCGCGCACGAGGCGGGCCAGGCCGGTCAGATTCTCGGTCAGCACCGGATTGCGCTTGTGCGGCATCGCCGACGAGCCCTTCTGGCCGGGGGAGAAATACTCCTCCGCCTCGAGCACTTCGGTGCGCTGCAGGTGGCGGATCTCGGTGGCGAGGCGCTCGATCGACGAGGCGACGACGCCGAGCGTCGCGAAATACATGGCGTGGCGGTCGCGCGGGATAACCTGGGTCGAGACCGGCTCCGGCACCAGGCCGAGCTTTGCCGCGACATGCTCCTCGACGCGCGGGTCGATGTTGGCGAAGGAACCGACGGCTCCCGAGATGGCGCAGGTGGCGACCTCGGCGCGGGCGGCGACGAGGCGGGCGCGGCAGCGGTCGAACTCGGCATAGGCCTGGGCCATCTTCATGCCGAAGGTGATCGGCTCGGCATGGATGCCGTGGCTGCGGCCGATGGTGACGGTGTTCTTGTGCTCGAACGCGCGGCGCTTCAGCGCCGCGAGCAGCTTGTCGACATCGGCGATGAGGATGTCGGCGGCGCGGACGAGCTGCACGTTGAAGCAGGTGTCGAGCACGTCGGACGAGGTCATGCCCTGATGCACGAAGCGGGCGTCCTCGCCGACGATCTCGGCGAGATGCGTCAGGAAGGCGATGACGTCGTGCTTGGTGACGCGCTCGATCTCGTCGATGCGGTCGACGTCGAAGGTGGCGGCGCCGCCCTTGGCCCAGACGGTCTCGGCCGCCGATTTCGGCACGGTGCCGATCTCGGCGAGCGCGTCGAGGGCATGCGCCTCGATCTCGAACCAGATGCGGAACTTGGTTTCCGGCGACCAGATCGCCGTCATTTCGGGGCGCGAGTAGCGCGGGATCATGGGCGGGCCCTTTCAGTTTTCGCCCCGGGGTCTAACAGAGCGGGCGGGCCCGAACAACCCGACCGCGTGCCTATTCCAGGGGCGGTGGCGGCGGTGGCGGCAGCGGCGCATCGGGCGGCAAGATCGGCGGGCAGTCGGTTCGGGTTTGGGTCGTCGCGCCGCCGTCGTTCTCCGTGCGGATGGTGGCTTCCTTGCAGCCTGGTGGCGGCGGCAGCGGCGGAGGCGGCGTGACGACGACGGGCGGCGGCACCTGGACGTCCTGGGTCAGGGCGAGGCGGATGGCGAAGGCCGGTGTCACGCTGAGGAGGATCAGCGCGGAGGCGCCGAGGATCGATCCAAGCGTGACAATTCCGGGATGACCGTGCGACTCGGCTCTCGGGCGGCGGGGCAGCGGCATGACGCGATCCTCTTGATAGCGCCCCGCCGTCTCAACGACCGATCCCCGCGCGCGTTCCCGCCTCGGTTCAGGAAGGGAGCTTCGTCGTCACCGCGAGGTAGCGGCCATCCGGTCCCTCGAAGCCGCGCGTCAGCACCTGCACCAGCACGACGAGCGTGGCCGGCTGGCCGAAAGGCTGGTCGATGACGACGTCGTGGATGCGGTAGTCGAGCGCCGTGCCGCGGCTGGCCGGCAGGGACTGGTCCTCGTGCAGGACCGTCTCGCCGGCTTCCGTCTTCAGGACCAGACGGAAGCCGTGGGTCTTGTAGTCCGGGTCGTCATTGGCCGGCGCGGGGAGGGGAATCGTCTCCAGCTCGAGCGCGAGTTCCGGGCCGTCGAGCTGCAGCGCCGGATGCCGCTTGAAGGCCAGCTTGTAGGGATCGCGGCCGCTCTCGGTGATCGGGTTGGAGGCGAGCAGCGTGCCGGGTCGCTCGATGCCCTTGAGATGCGCCGCCGCCTGCTCGGCCGCCGCGCGACGGGCCGCGGCGATGCCTTGTTCCTCGTCGTCGAGGCGCACGCGCACCGGCGTGCCGGGCACCCAGCCGTCCTTCGTCGTGTCGATGACGAAGATGTTGGCGTAGGGGAAGCCCGATCCGTCCTGGATGCCGAACTCCTCGAAGGCGAAACGTCCGCCATCCGCCGAAAAGCCGAGCAGCGTCCGCTCGGCGAAGTCACCGGCGGCGGCCGGCAGGATCGCGACGGCGCCGAGGATCGCGGCGAGGCTGGCCCTGAGGACAGAGGTGCGCATGGACCGGAACTCCTGCTAGTGGCGAAGGGAAACGATGCCTACGAGGCTAGCTTCGGTCGCCGCGGATCGCGGCGATGTTGGCGGCGTAGGCGGCGCTGCCGCCCTTGAAGACGGCCGAGCCGGCGACGAGCACGTCGGCGCCGGCAGCGATCAGGCCGGGCGCGGTCTCCGGCGTGACGCCGCCGTCGACCTCGATGTGGATCGGCCGCGCGCCGATCATCGCCTTGATGCGGGCGACCTTGTCGATCGATTCCGGGATGAAGGTCTGGCCGCCGAAGCCGGGATTGACGCTCATCACCAGCACCAGGTCGATCATGTCGAGCATGTAGGCAATGGCGTTCTCATGCGTCGACGGATTGAGCGCGACGCCCGCCTTCTTGCCGAGGTTGCGGATGGTCTGCAGCGAGCGATGCAGGTGCGGGCCGGCCTCGGCGTGGACGGTGATGATGTCGGCGCCGGCCTCGGCGAACTCCGCGATGAACGGGTCGGCCGGCGTGATCATCAGGTGGACGTCGAAGACGGCGTCGGTCAGCGGGCGAAGCGACCGCACGACCGGCGGGCCGAAGGTGATGTTGGGGACGAAGTGGCCGTCCATGATGTCGAGATGGATCCAGTCCGCGCCGGCCGCCTCGACGGCGCGCATTTCCTCGCCGAGGCGGGAAAAGTCCGAGGCGAGGATCGAGGGCGAGATCAGCGGGAGCGCGGCCATGATAATGCTTTCAGCTTCGGGGACCCTCGGTCCGGGCCCGGATCACATGTCTTCCGCCCGTAACATGCCATGTTCGCGCGGGCAATTGTCGCCCCGGGCGTGGACGGGCAAACTTGAGACGGCACAGGAAGGAGCAGGGCGATTCCCGACAGGAGCGAGATGGAACGGTTTGATGCGATCGTGCTCGGCGCCGGCATTGTTGGCGTGGCGACGGCCCTCAACCTGCAGAAGCGCAACCGGACGGTGGCGCTGGTCGACCGGCGCGAGCCGGGCGAGGCGACGTCCTATGGCAATGCCGGTGTGATCGAGCGGGAGGGGTTCTACCCGATCGTCTTCCCGCGCAAGCTCGGCGAGCTCTGGCGATATGCCCGCAACCAGGAGGCGGAGCTTCACTATAATGGCCGCTTCCTGCCGAAGGTCGCGCCCTGGCTGATTCGCCTGCGCGCCGGCTCGTCGCCGCGCGCGATCGAGGACTACGCCGCGGCGATGGATCCGATCCTGGCCCATGCGGCGAGCGAGCATGGCGTTCTCGCCGGCAAGGGCAGGGCGGTCGAACTCTTCCGCGGCACGGGCTGGATCAAGGGCTATCGCAGCCTCGCGCATTTCGAGGCCGACACCAAGGCGCATCTGGCGCTCGCCGAGCGCTTCGGCGTCCGCTACGAGATCCTCGACAGCCATGAGATCACCGATCTCGAGCCCGATCTCGCGCCGGTCTTCGCACGCGCCGTCTTCTGGCCGGATACGGTGTCGGTGGCGAGCCCGGGCGGCGTCACCAAGGCCTATGCGCGGCTGTTCGAGGCGATGGGTGGCACGATCGGCCAGGGCGACGCGCTGTCGCTGCGCCGCGAGAGCGACCTGTGGATGGTCGACATGGGCGAGCGCAAGGTGGCGGCGCCTGACATCGTCGTCTCCCTCGGCCCCTGGGCGATGGACCTGCTGCGGCCGCTCGGCTACCGCTATCCGCTCGCCGTCAAGCGCGGCTATCACCAGCATTTCAAGCCGCGCGGCGACGCGGCGCTGGAACGGCCGGTGGTCGATGTCGCGCATGGCTATGTGCTGACGCCGATGCGGCAGGGCTATCGCATCACCTCGGGCATCGAGTTCGACGATCGCGACGCGCCGCCGACGCCGGTGCAGATCGGCCGCATCCTGCCGCAGGCCAAGGCGCTGTTCCCGCTCGGCGAGGCGGTCGAGGCGGAGCCGTGGATGGGCTCGCGCCCGTGCCTGCCGGATTCGATGCCGATCGTCGGCGCCGCGCCCCGCCACCCCGGCCTCTGGCTCAATTTCGGCCATGGCCATCTCGGCTTCACGCTCGGTCCGGCGACCGGACGCTTGGTCTCGGAGCTGATCACGCGCGAGATGCCGTTCGTCGATCCGGCGCCGTTCAGCCCGCTGCGCTTCCGTTAGCCGCTCGTTAGCCCTTCGTTAACCCTAGTCACGCGCGTCGGGCACGAGCGCGCCGTCCTGCCAGCGGAAGATCGAGAAGCCCTGGATCGCGGCGTCGCCCTTCGGGTCGAAACCGACCGTGCCGAGCACGGTCGGGGTCGTCGTGCCCGAGAGCGTCGAGGCGAGCACGGCGCCCTCGGCGGAGCCGCTGGCGCGGCGGCCGGCGGCCCAGAGCTGGACGGCGGCATAGGCGGGGAGGACGTAGCCCTGCGGCTCGACGCCGGCGGTGCGCAAGGTCGCGGTGACGCCGTCGGCATCGCCGCCGCGGCGCCAGTCGGTGAAGAAGGTCAGGAGAGTGCCTTCGGCGGCGGGGCCGGCCGAGGCGGCGAACTCGCTGGTCGCCAGCGCGTCGCCGCCGACCACGACGGCGTCCGAACCGCCGGCCCGCAGCGCCTTCAGGATCAGCGCGACGTCGCCCTGGTCGCCACCGACGAAGACGACGTCGATGGCGTCGGCGATCAGCCGCTCCGCCAGCGCGGCGTAATCCTTGGCGCCGGGGTCGTAGGTGTCGGCGCGGGCCTCGCGCTTGCCGGCGTCGTTCATGGCCCGCCGGGTCGCCTCGGCCAGCGGCTTGCCGTAGGGCGAGCCGTCATTGAGGATGGCGATGCGCCGGCCGCCGAAGCGCTCGGCCAGGAAGGCGCCGGCGGTCGCCCCTTGCGCGTCGTCGCGCGCGGCGAGGCGGAACAGCGTCGGCCCCGGGCGCTGGTCGGTGAAGCGGTCGGCGGTGACGGCCGGCGTGATCGCCAGCAGCCCGTGCTCGACATAGACCGGCGCGGCGGCGAACGCGCTCTCGGCGCAGACATGGCCGACCACGAGCGCGTCGCCGCGGCCGATGGCGCGGTTGGCGGCGGCGAGCGCGTTGTCCGCCTTGCAGGCATCGTCCTCGACATCGACGCGGATCCGCTCGCCGGCGATGCCGCCGGTGGCGTTCAGCGCGTCGACGGCCGTCTCGACGCCGGCGCGGATCTGCTTGCCGAGCGCCTGGTAGGGGCCCGTCATCGGGCCGACCACCATGACGCGGATATCGGCCGAGGCGGCGGCGGGGCCCGCCAGCATGGCGGCGAGCGCCAGGGCGAACGGCGACTGGAACAGGGTCTTGAGCGGGGGCTTGGCGCGGCGCGGCATCATTCGTCCTTCGGGATCACGAGGCGATCATGCCCTCCGGCCGCCCAAAAGAAAACGCCCGCGTCGGATGACGCGGGCGCTGTTCAGGCTGTGGCTCGATCAGAGCTGCTTGTAGTCGAGCTTGCCGTCGGCGTCCTTGACCCAGGAGTAGACGACATAGTCGGCGGTGGTGCGGTCGCCCTTGGCGTCGAAGGAGAGCGGGCCGAGAACAGTCTTCCACGGGCCGCCCGACTTGACCATTTCCGCGACCTTCTGCGGATCGGTCGAGCCGGCCTTCTCCATCGCCTGGGCGATGATCTGGACGCTGGCGTAGGAGTAGAGCGTGTAGGCTTCCGGCTCGAAGCCCGAGGCGCGGAAGCGCTCGACGACTTCCTTGGCGTCCGGGTTCAGGCGCGGATCGGGACCGAAGGTCATCAGCGTGCCCTCGGCGGCCGGGCCGGCGATGGCGGCGAATTCGCGGTCGGTGATGCCGTCGCCGGAGAACAGCACGGCCTTGAGGCCCTGCTCGGCCGCCTGGCGGACGATCAAGCCGGCTTCCTGGTGCAGGCCGCCGTAATAGATGACCTCGACGCCGGCCGACTTCATCTTGGAGATCAGCGCGGAGAAGTCCTTGTCGCCGACATTGATGCCTTCATAGATGACCTCGGTGACGCCGCCGGCATTGGCGGCCTTCTTGGTCTCGTCGGCAAGGCCCTGACCATAGGGGGTCTTGTCGTGGATGATGGCGAGCTTCTTGTCCTTCAGGTGGTCGACGATGTACTGGCCGGCGACGATGCCCTGCTGGTCGTCGCGACCGCAGGTGCGGAAGGTGTTCCAGAGGTCGCGCTCGGTGAATTTCGGGTTGGTCGAGGCCGGCGAGATCTGGAAGATGCCGTTCTCGGCATAGACTTCCGAGGCCGGGATCGACACGCCGGAGTTGAAGTGGCCGACCACGAAGCTGACGCCGTCGCCGACGAACTTGTTGGCGACCGAGACGCCCTGCTTCGGATCGGAAACGTCGTCGCCGAGCGACAGGACGAACTTGTTGCCGTTGACGCCGCCGGCGGCGTTGATGTCGGCGATGGCCTGCTCGGTGCCCTTCTGGATCTGCGCGCCGAAGGCGGCGTTCGGACCGGTCAGCGGGCCCGCCGCGGCGATCTTGATGTCGTCCGCATGGGCCATGCCGGCCAGCGTCAGGCCCGCGGCGAGCGCGATGCCGGAGAGAATGGACTTCTTCATTCGTAAGACTCCCGTTGGTACTGGAAGGTGGGCGCTTTGGCCCTTTAGTCGGATGACAGCTCCGTTCTTGACCGCTTATCTTGCTGATTTCTTGCGGGCTGTCATCCGGATTCTTGGCTGCAACATCCCGTCAACCTTCGATCGGGCGTTGCGGTTGAGTCGTCGCTAGATCGGGCGCCATGAGAAGGGGCCTGACTTTGCGTAAAGCCAGTAGTACTGCGTCGTCATCTGGTTGGTGCGGGTGTAGCGGTAGGCGATCGAGCCGATCAGCAGGCAGAAGGCCGCGTCGACGATCCAGTAGTGCAGCGAGAGCAGCGTCGCCTCGAACAGCGAGAAGTGGATGAAGCGCACCGCGAAGGACAGCACCAGCAGGTAGAAGAGCAGCATCGGATAGGGCCGCCAGGTGATGGCGCAGGCGCGCCCGGTCATCCAGGCGCCGGCGCCGCCCAGAACCAGGGTGACGAAGAGAAAGGTGGCGAAGGAGGATTCTTCGTAGAGGATGCCGGACATCAGTCGTCTCTCGCATTGGGGCGGGAAGGGGTGGGCATCAATGCGCTCCGCCTTCCAGATAGGCGGCGCGGATCTCGGGCTTCTGCAGCAGCTCCTTGCCGGTGCCCGACATGGTGACGAGGCCGTTGACCAGCACATAGCCGCGATGCGCCAGTTTCAGCGCGTGATAGGCGTTCTGCTCGACGAGGAAGACGGTGAGCCCCTCGGTGCGGTTCAGTTCGCCGATGACGTCGAAGATCTGCTTGACGATGAGCGGCGCCAGGCCGAGCGAGGGTTCGTCGAGCATCAGGAGCTTCGGCCGCGCCATCAGCGCGCGGGCGATCGCCAGCATCTGCTGCTCGCCGCCGGAGAGCGTGCCGCCGCGCTGGGCGATGCGCTCCTTCAGGCGCGGGAACAGCGTGAACATGCGCTCCACGTCCTGGTCGAAATGGGCGAGGTTGTCGAGCGCCGCGCCCATCTGCAGGTTCTCGAGCACCGTCATGCGCGGGAAGATGCGGCGCCCTTCCGGCGATTGCGCGATGCGCAGCCGCGCGATCTCGTGCGTCGGCATGTTGGTGATGTCGCGACCCTCGAAGAGGATCTTGCCCTCGCGGGCCCGCGGATTGCCGCAGATCGTCATCATCAGCGTCGACTTGCCGGCGCCATTGGCGCCGATCAGCGTGACGATCTCGCCCTGGTGGACGTCGACGTCGACGCCCTTCAGCGCGATGATCTTGCCGTAATAGGTCTTGGCGCCCTGCACCGAGAGCAGCGGCGCGCCGTTGGCGTCGCTCATGTCGCCGCTCCTTCGACGATCTGATCCAGCCTTTCCTCGACCACCTCGACCTCCCGGTCGTCGACGCCGAGATAGGCGGCGATGACGCGCGGGTCGTTGCGAACCTCCGGCGGCGTGCCGTCGGCGATCTTGGTGCCGTATTCGAGGACGATGACATGGTCGGAGATCTCCATGACCACCGACATGTCGTGCTCGATCAGGAGGAGCGATGTCTTCTCGGTCTCGCGGATGCCGAGCAGGAGGGCGTTGAGCTCGGCCGATTCCCTCGGGTTGAGGCCGGCGGCCGGCTCGTCGAGGCAGAGCAGTTCCGGCCCAGTGCACATGGCGCGGGCGATCTCCAGCCGGCGCTGCGCGCCATAGGGAAGATCGCCGGCCGGGTCGTCGGCGCGCGGCGTCAGCCCCGTCCGCTCGAGCCAGTATTTGGCGCGCTCCACCGCCTCGTGCTCGGCCCGGCGATAGCCCGGCAGGCCGAGGATGCCGAGGACGGTCATGCCCGAGGCCAGCATCAGCGGGTTGTGCTGCGCGACCAGGAGGTTCTCCAGCACGGTCATGCCGGAGAACAGGCGGATGTTCTGGAAGGTGCGGGCGACACGGGCCTTGGCGGAGATCCGGAAGTCGGGCATCCGCTCGAGCAGGAAGGTGGCGCCGCTGGCATGCTGCAGGCGCAGCATGCCCTGCGTCGGCTTGTAGAAGCCGGTGATGCAGTTGAACACCGTCGTCTTGCCGGCCCCGTTGGGGCCGATCAGGGCCGTGATGTCGCCGCGGCCGACGCTGAAGGAGAGGTCGTTGACCGCGATCAGGCCGCCGAAGCGCATGAAGACATGCTCGACGGCGAGGACCGGGTTGTTCTCCCAGGGCAGGGCGGCGGGCGCCGTCTGAAGGAGCTCGCTCATCAGCCGTGGCCCTCCTTCACCAGGGAGCCCGAGATCGCCTTCTTCTCGGCCAGGAAGATCGTCGGCTCGCGCGACGAGACGAAGCCGCGCGGCTTCCAGATCATGATGCCGACCATGGCGAGGCCGAAGATCAGCATGCGGAACTGGTCGGGGTTGAAGTTGTCGCCGAAGATCGTCTTCAGGAAGGCCAGCTCGCGCAGCAGCTCGGTGCCGCCGATCATCGCCACGGCGGCGAGCGCCACGCCGACCATCGAGCCCATGCCGCCGAGCACGACGATCGCCACGATGATCGCCGATTCCATGAAGGTGAAGGATTCGGGCGAGACGAAGCCCTGGCGGGCGGCGAAGAACGATCCGGCGAAGCCGGCGAACAGCGCGCCGAGGGCGAAGGCGGTCAGCTTGGTGTTGGTGGTGTTGATGCCGAGCGAGCGGCAGGCGATCTCGTCCTCGCGCAGCGCCTCCCAGGCGCGGCCGACCGGCAGCTTGCGCAGCCGGATCGTCACGAAGGCGGTCAGCAGCGCCAGCAGCAGGATCAGGTAGTAGAGGAAGATCTTGTAATAGGCCGACGAGAGCGGCAGGTCGAACATCTTGGCGAAGCCGCCGGGCGACGCATCGAACGGGATGCCGAACAGCGTCACCTTGGGGATCGAGCTGATGCCGGCGGAGCCGTTGGTGAGCTCGCGGAAATTGATCAGCACCAGGCGGATGATCTCGCCGAAGGCGAGCGTCACGATGGCGAGATAGTCGCCCCTGAGCCGCAGCACCGGGAAGCCGAGCATGATGCCCCAGAGCGCGGCGAAGATGCCGGCCATGGGCAGCAGGATCCAGAACGACAGGCCGAAATGGCTCGACAGCAGCGCATAGGAATAGGCGCCGACGGCGTAGAAGGCGACATAGCCGAGGTCGAGCAGGCCGGCGAGGCCGACGACGATGTTCAGCCCCCAGCCCAGCATCACGTAGATCAGGATCTGGATGCCGAAATTGTCGACCCATTTCAGCGAGCCCTGGAAGCCGAGCAGGCTCACGATCAGGATCGGATAGAGGAACAGGAAGGCGATCGAGGCCGGCGCGAACCACTTGCCGAGCGCCTGGCGCAGCGCGGAGGGATGCTCCGGCGTGGCCGAGACGCGCTCGCGGCGCCGGGCGAGGGCCGGGCTCACCAGCGTCAGCATCAGGAAGCGGCCGATCACGATGACGGCGATGATCGCCGCCACAAGGCCCCAGCGGCTCTGGATCACCAGCTCGTTGCGCATGTTCTGCTCGGTGCGGAGACCGATCAGGGGCCCGAACAGGGCCAGTGCCACGAGGCCGCTCAATAAGGCGTCCTTCACGGCCGCGGCAATATCCGGGCCGTGCTTGTTCGCAGTGTCGTCGGCAGCCATGTCACACCTTCTCGACTTCCGGGCGGCCGAGCAGGCCCTGCGGCATGAAGATGAGCACGATGGCGAGGATCGAGAACGCGGCGACGTCCTTGTAGTCGATCGAGAAATAGCCGGACCAGAACGTCTCGATCAGGCCGATGAGCAGGCCGCCGATGACGGCGCCCGGCAACGAGCCGATACCGCCCAGCACGGCCGCCGTGAACGCCTTCACACCCGGCACGAAGCCGTCCGAGAAGTTCACCACACCGTAGTAGGACAGATAGAGCGTGCCGGCGACGGCGGCGAGGGCCGCGCCCATGACGAAGGTGAGCGAGATGGTGCGATCGACATTGACGCCGAGCAGCGCCGCCATCTTGCGGTCCTGCTCGCAGGCGCGCTGGGCGCGGCCGAGCGGCGTCTTCTGGACGATGTACCAGAACGCCGCCAGCAGCACGGCGGTGACGACCCAGATCATCAGCTGCTTGTAGGAGAGGGTGACGGCGAAATTGTTCGCGTTCATCACCTCGAAGCCGCCGGTGAACATGGGCGGGATCGGCTTGTTGCGCGGGCCCTGGGCGACCTGGACGAAATTCGAAAGCACGATCGACATGCCGATCGCCGAAATTAGCGGCGCGAGGCGGAACGAACCGCGCAAGGGGCGGTAGGCGATGCGCTCGATGGCCCAACTCAACAGGCTCGTCAGCACCATCGCGATGATGAGAACGATGATCAGCGCCAGTATCATCGACGACATGCCGAAGACGGTGGTAAGAACAAGCAGGAAGATGAGGGCGAAGAAGGCCGACGTCATGAATACGTCGCCGTGTGAAAAATTGACCATTCCGATGATGCCGAACACCATCGTGTATCCGATTGCAATCAGGCCATAGATCGACCCCAGCGTGATCCCGTTGATCAGCTGCTGAAGGAATACTTCCATAGGTTGGATCCCCGCATGAAGCTCAATTTTTGTTGCTTCTTTTGATGCTTTATTCCCACCCTGAGCCTGTCACCGATCCTTTCGCTTGGCAACTGGAAACGAACAAAACAACAGCGCTGCGAAGAACATTAAGGTTCCCAAACGTAATTTGATAAGTTTGCCTGATCAGTGTCGCGGCCGAATTTTTGCCGCGGCGCGGCAGGGTGGCTTGTCGGCGCCGGCTCGACCCGATACGACCACTCCTGACGCCGCAGGCATGAGTGGGATAAGGCTAGGCATGGACACGCTCACGGATCTCGTCGATCCGGCAATGTACCGCGAGGCGATGAGCCGGCTCGTCGCCCCGGTTCATGTGATCACGACCTCGGGCGAGGGCGGCTCCTGCGGCCTGACCGCCTCGGCGGTGACCTCCGTCTCCGACAGCCCGCCGATCGTGCTGGTCTGCGTCAACCGTAAGAGCCAGACCAACGCCGCCTTCAAGAAGAATGGCCGCTTCTGCGTCAACACGCTGGAGGGCAACCAGCAGCCGCTGGCCGAGGCGTTCGCCGGCCGCACCGGGCTTTCCATGCCGGAGCGGTTCGCGCTCGGCTCCTGGGTGACGCTGGCGACCGGCGCGCCGGTGCTGGAATCGGCGCGGGCGAGCTTCGACTGCCGCCTGACCGAGGTGATCGAGCAGGGCTCGCACTCGGTGCTGTTCGGCCTGGTCGAGGCCGTGCGGGTCGGCTCGCACGACCAGGCGCTGGTCTATCTCGACCGCGCCTATCGCCGGGTCTGACGGCGCTTCAGCGGGTTTCGGAGACGGGTTCCGGCGTGAGTGTCGGGGCGGCCGCCGCCGGGGCGGGCGTTGCCGGCGCGGGCTTGGCCTCGTCGGCGCGCGGATCCATGGCGATCGCCTCTGGCGTCGCGGTCTTCAGCGGCGGCACCGACTGGAAGGCGTCGCGCGGCACGTCGCGGGCGGCGGGCCGGCGGGTCATGCGATAGGCCGTGTAGGCGATCAGCAGCACATGCATGACCGAGAAGAAGCTGAACAGGCCGCCGGGGCCGAGATGCTCCATGGCGAGCGCGCCGATGATCGGGCCGATCATCGTGCCGATGCCGGACATCAGCAGCAGGCCGCTGGCGATCTTCACGAAATCGTCCGGCGCGGCGTAGTCGTTGGCGTGGGCCACGGTCAGGCCGTACATCGGATAGATCATGCCGCCGAACAGCGTGATCATGCCGATCGCCAGCACCGGCTGGGTCGGGTTGATGAAGGCGATCGCCAGGCTCATCACGATGGCCGCGGCGGCGACGCCGATCAGCACGGCGCGGCGGTCGACCCGGTCGGAGAGCTTGCCGAGCGGCACCTGGGTGATGGCGCCGCCGAGCACGGCCGCGCTCATGAAGAAGGCGATCACGGCGGTCGGCAGGCCGATCTTCTGGCCATAGACGGCGCCGAGCGTGCCGAAGGCGCCATTGACCATGCCGATCATGAAGCAGCCGACGGCCGAGACGGGCGAGTTGCGGAACAGGCTGCGCAGGTCGACCTTGGTCGTCTTCAGCGGCCGCGGCGTCTGCGCCGTCGACAGCGCCGAGGGCAGGATGGCCAGGCTGTAGAAGATCGCGCCGAGCACGAAGAAGAAGAAACCCTCGGCCGGCGCCGTCGCCAGCAGCAGCTGGCCGGCGGTCGAGGCGGCGAAATTCACCATCTGGTAGACGGAGAAGATCGTGCCGCGGTTCTCGCGGGTGCAGCGCTCGTTGAGCCAGCTCTCGACGATCATCTGCGCACCGGCGAAGCAGAAGCCGGAGAAGGCGCGCAGGCCGATCCACGCCCAGGGCGAGATGATCAGGAGGTTGAGCAGGATGACCACGCCGGCGATCGAGGCCATGACACCATAGGCGCGGACATGGCCGACCCGGCGCACGATGCGCGGCACCACCAGGCAGCCGAGCACGAAGCCGACGGCCCAGCCGGTGCCGATCAGGCCCAGCTCCGTCGTCGAGAACCCCTCGATCGCACCGCGGATCGGCAGAAGCAGGCCGTGGATGCCGCCTGCGACGAGGAGAAGGGCCGACCCCATCAGGAGCGCGGCGACGGGAATGAGCTGGGATGCCATGTGGACCAGGGGCGCCGGATGCGTCCGAATTTGAATCGATTGCGACGGTACGGCTTTGTCGGCCGTTCCCATGTCCAAATGATGGCACTGTATGGTGAATATTAAGTTTACAGACTGAAAAACCGCAGCGTTTTCAGGTCTTCGTCATGCTGTTGCCGGAAAGGGCGGCCTTGAGCGCCAGAAGATCGCGCCAGACGAGACGTTTTTGTAGTGGCTGTAACAAAAGCAGCGACGGCGGCAGCGTCGCCATCGCCTGGATCTCGCGTTGCCCGGTGACGTAGGGGCGCCATTGGCCGCGCAGGCGCAGGATGGCCTCCGAGGTCTGCAGAAGCTCGCGCGCCGCGGTCGCGCCGAGGCAGATCAGGAAGTCCGGATCGACGAGCGTGACCTGGCGCTCGATGAAGGGACGGCAGACGGCCGATTCCTGGGGCGTCAGGGCGCGATTGCCCGGCGGCCGCCAGGGCACGATCGGCGCCATGTAGACGTCGGCGCGGCGAAGGCCGATCGCCGCCAGCATGCGGTCGAGCAACTGGCCGGCCGGACCGGCGAACACCTCGCCCTGCAGATCCTCGTCGCGGCCGGGCGGATCGCCGACCAGCATCACCCGCGCCGACGGGTTGCCTTCCGCGAAGACCAGCGACTTCGCCGTGGTCCGGAGCGCGCAGCCCTCGAAATTCGCCACGATGTCCCGAAGCTCGGCCAGGGTTCCGGCCCGCGCCGCCGCGTCGCGCGCCGCCAGCGCGTCGGCCTCCGGCGACATGGCGGTGGCGATCATCGGCTGCGGGGAAGGCGGCTCCGCCATGGGCGGCAGCGCGCGCGGCTCCGCCGGCTGCGCCGCCTCCTCGGGCGGGCGCGGCACGAGCCGGTTGACGGGCGCCTCGTCGATCGCCACGTCGACCTCGTTGGCGACGTACCAATCCAGGAGCGCCGCCAGCGCTTCGCGGGACGGGGCAGGAAACTCGGGAGCCATCATGTCGTTATTGAGTAGGCTCAACCGGTGCCCGTGTCGACCCTGTCGGCTTGCCGCCCGACGACAAACTCCAGGAGAATTCGCCGTGCCGATCCGCTTGGTTGCCATCGCCTCGATCCTGCTTCCCGTCGCCGCGCTGGCGGCCGAGCCGCGGCAGGGCGCGGCGGCCTTCGGCGGCTGGCGCGGCGATGCGCCGGGCGTCGAGCGCCGGATCCGGCCGCAGGACCTGCCGCCACCCTTCGCGACCGACGCCCATGCGACGCAGCCCGACATCGTGCCGCGCCCTTCCGGCGCCATGCCGCGGGTTCCCGACGGGTTCGTCGTCGAACTGGTCGCGGACGGGCTGGAAGGGCCGCGCACGCTGCGGGCAGCGCCCGACGGCGATCTCTTCGTCGTCGAAAGCCGGGCAGGGCGCATCCGCGTCCTGCCGGCCGATGGCGGCCAGCCGGTCCTCTTCGCGCGCGGGCTCAACCGGCCCTATGGCCTGGCCTTCTATCCGCCGGGGCCGGACCCGAAGTTCGTCTATGTCGCCGAGCGGAACCGCGTCGTTCGTTTCCCGTATGAGGCCGGCGCGCGCCGGGCCGGCGGGGCGCCGGAAATCGTCGTGAAGCGCCTGCCGGATGGCGGTTCGCACTGGACGCGCGACCTCGCCTTCTCGAACGACGGCCGGCAGATGTTCATCGCCGTCGGCTCGGCCTCGAACATCGGCTCCGGCATGGGCCGCAAGGACGCGGCCGAGATCGCCGCCTGGGAGGCCCGGCACGGCAAGGGCGCCGCCTGGGGCAACGAGGCGGGGCGCGCCGCCGTCTTCGTGGCGACGCCCGAGGGCGCGAACCTCCGCACCTTCGCCACGGGCCTGCGCAATTGTTCGGGGCTCGCCGTCGCGCCGGGCAGCAACGATCCGTGGTGCGCGGTCAACGAGCGCGACGGCCTCGGCGACGACCTGCCGCCCGATTTCGTCACCCGCGTCGCCGACGGCGCCTTCTATGGCTGGCCGTGGTTCTACATCGGCGCCAACCCGGATCCTCGGCAGGGTGGCGCCCGGGCCGACCTCTCCGGTTCCGTGACCGTGCCGGACGTGTTGCTGCAACCGCATTCCGCGCCGCTCGGCATGGCCTTCTATGATCACGACGCCTTTCCGGCGGAGTATCGCGGCGATGCCTTCGTGGCGCTGCACGGTTCCTGGAACCGCGACAGTCCGACCGGCTACAAGGTCGTCCGCCTGCCGATGCGCGATGGCCGCCCGACCGGTGGCTACGAAGACTTCATGACCGGCTTCGTGCTTTCCGACGAAGCGCTGTGGGGGCGGCCGGTCGGCGTCGCGGTCGGCCGGGATGGCGCCCTCTATGTCTCGGAGGATGCCAATGGAACGGTCTGGCGTGTTCGGGCATCGAAATAAAGCGCTGTGTTTCCTGAGCCGGCATGCTCCGCATGATGTTGATGCGAAAGCTTCATCAAGTCCTTCGCATTGCAGCATTTTCGGCATTGCCTGCGGTTTGCTGCTCTTCTAAAGAGGGTCCAGTCAGGGAACCGGATAGGCAGCATGACAGATACGATTGAGCTTCCCGAGCGCGAAGCCATGGAATTCGATGTTGTGATCGTCGGGGCGGGCCCCGCCGGTCTTGCTGCCGCCATCCGCCTGAAACAGCGCGATCCGGATATCTCCGTCGTGGTGGTGGAAAAGGGCTCCGAGGTCGGCGCGCATATCCTGTCGGGCGCCGTCATCGATCCGATCGCGCTCGACAAGCTGCTGCCGGAATGGCGGCAGGAGGACGACACGCCGCTGAAGACCCCGGTGACCGAGGACCAGTTCCTGTTCCTGGGGCCGGCCGGTTCCGTCCGCCTGCCCAATTTCCTGATGCCGCCCTTGATGTCGAACCACGGCAACTATGTCGTGTCGCTTGGCAATGTCTGCCGCTGGATGGCGGCCAAGGCCGAGGCGCTCGGCGTCGAGATCTATCCGGGCTTCGCCGCTGCCGAGCTGCTGCACGACGAGAACGGCGCCGTCGCCGGCGTCGCCACCGGCGACATGGGTGTCGGCCGCGACGGCGAGCCCGGCCCGAATTTTCAGCGCGGCATGGAGTTGCGCGGCAAGTACACGCTGATCGGCGAGGGCGCGCGCGGCTCGCTCGCCAAGCAGCTGATCGGCGCCTTCGGCCTCGCCGAAGGGCGCGAGCCGCAGAAATACGGCATCGGCATCAAGGAGCTCTGGCAGGTCGATCCGAAGCTGCATCGTCCCGGCCTGGTGCGGCACTCCTTCGGCTGGCCGCTCGGCGGCTCGACCGGCGGCGGCTCGTTCCTCTATCACCTCGAGGACAACCAGGTCGTCATCGGCTTCGTCGTGCACCTGAACTACGACAATCCGTATCTGTCGCCGTTCGAGGAATTCCAGCGCTTCAAGACGCACCCGGCGATCGCGCCGGTGTTCGCGGGGGCAAAGCGCATCTCCTATGGCGCGCGCGCGATCACCGAGGGCGGCTACCAGTCGGTGCCGAAGCTGGTGTTCCCAGGCGGCGCGCTGATCGGCTGCTCGGCCGGCTTCGTCAACGTGCCGCGCATCAAGGGCAGCCACAACGCCATGCTCTCCGGCATGGAGGCGGCCGAGAACGTCGCCGACGCGCTGTCCGCCGGCCGCGCGCATGACGAGATCCTCGGCTATGAGGCGAACTGGCGCTCGGGTCCGATCGGCCGCGACCTGAAGCGGGTGCGCAACGTCAAGCCGCTCTGGTCGAAGCTCGGCACCTATCTCGGCATCGCGCTCGGCGCCGCCGACATGTGGGCCAACACGCTCGGCTTCTCGCTGTTCGGCACGCTGAAGCACGGCAAGCCGGACTTCGCGTCGCTGAAGCCCGCCTCGCAGTGCAAGAAGATCGAGTATCCGAAGCCCGACGGCGTGCTGACCTTCGATCGCCTCTCCTCGGTGTTCCTGTCGAACACCAATCACGAGGAGGACCAGCCGGTGCATCTGAAGGTGCTCGACGCCGCCCTGCAGAAGACGTCGGAGCACGACGTCTATGCCGGCCCGTCCGGCCGCTACTGCCCGGCCGGCGTCTATGAATGGGTCGAAGAGGCGGATGGGCCGCGCTTCGTGATCAACGCGCAGAACTGCGTGCACTGCAAGACCTGCGACATCAAGGATCCGAACCAGAACATCAACTGGACCACGCCGGAAGGCGCGGGCGGCCCTAACTATCCGAATATGTGACAGTAATGCGATCGATATCGGTGAATGCTGCGTTCACCGATATCGCATCTCCATGGGTGGGTTCTGTATCGGCGTCGTGCTAACAGGCTCGGTCAATTTTTGACCCATGGAGAATCTGTCAGTGCTTGTTGAGAAGCTTTCTAAGTTCCAGTCGTCCACGCTCGGTCTGCTGCGCATTGTTTCCGCCCTGATCTTCTTTGCTCACGGTACGCAGAAGATCCTTGGCTTTCCGGCATCGGGCCGGGGTGCACCGGAGATGTTCAGCCTGTCCTGGACGGCGGGCGTGCTGGAGCTTGTCGGCGGCTTCCTGCTGATCATCGGCCTGTTCTCGCGGCCGGTCGCCTTCGTGCTGTCGGGCCTGATGGCGTTCGCCTACTGGATCGCCCATGCACCGCAGAATTTCTACCCGGTGAACAATGGCGGCGATGCCGCCATCCTTTATTGCTTCGTGTTCCTGTACATCGTCTTCGCCGGCCCCGGCCGCTTCAGCCTCGACGCGCTGACGGGCCGCGAGCGGGTCTGATCACGCGGTCAGGAAGCCGAGCAGCGCGGCGTTGAAGGCGGCGGGCTGCTCGACATTGCACAGATGGGCGGCGTTGCGGATGACTTCCATCCGGGCGCCGTCGATCGAGGCGACCCATTCGCGCGTCTTGGCCGGCTGCGCGCCGGCGTCGTGCTCGCCGCAGATCACCAGGGTCGGCGCCTGGATCAGGCCGAGGTCGTCGCGCAGGTCCATCTCGCCGATCGCCTCGCAGCAGGCGGCATAGCCCTCGGCCGGCGTCGCCAGCACCATGGCGCGGACGCGCGCCACCTTGTCCGGCGCGGCCTGGCGGAAGCCTTCGCGGAACCAGCGGCCGATGACCGCGTCGACCAGCGCGGTCAGGCCCTCGTTGCGGGCCGTCTTGGCGCGTCCTTCCCACATGTCGCGCGGCGGCAGATGCGGCGCCGCGGCGCAGATCACCAGCTTCTCCACATAGTCCGGCTTGTTGGCCGCCAGCCAGGCGGCGACCATGCCGCCCTTCGACAGGCCGACGACATGGGCGCTCTCGACGCCCACGGCGTCGAGCACGCTGCGCGCGTCGCGGCCGAGGCGGTCGATGGTATAGGGCGTGTCGGGGACGTCCGAGCCGCCATGGCCGCGGTCGTCGAAGCGGATGACGCGGAAATGCTCGCGCAATGCCGGGAGCTGGTCCTCCCACATCGTCATGTCCGATCCGAGCGCGTTGGTCAGGAGCAGTGCTGGTTTGCCATTGTCCGGATCGGCCTCGACATTCAGTCGGATGCGATCGTCCATAGCGATCAGTGGCATGAGTAACCCCGTACAAGCTTGCCAGCGGGACCGGCCGGCCCGCATGATGCCGGCGCGTCCCCGCGTCGGTTCCAGCCTATATAAAGCAGAGGGTCCGGCCAAGAGACAGGTTTACGCAGCGGGGCGCTGGTCTCCGGTTGTATTCAGGTTTTACTATCTGTAGGTATATAGTATGAATATGCGGCCGCTCCCCACCTCGATCGAAGCGACCCAGGACCTGCTGGCGAAGGGCGGCTATGTGTCCGATCGCGCGCTCGCGACCGTGCTGTTCCTGTCGCTGCGGCTGAAGCGGCCGCTCTTCCTCGAGGGCGAGGCGGGCGTCGGCAAGACGGAGATCGCCAAGGTGCTGGCGGCGCAGCTCGGCCGGCCGCTGATCCGCCTGCAATGCTATGAGGGGCTCGACGTCGCCTCCGCCGTCTATGAATGGAACTACGCCGCGCAGATGGTCGAGATCCGCGCCGCCGAGGCGGCCGGCAGCGTCGATCGCGAGCGGCTGGTCGACGACGTCTTCTCCGAGCGCTTCCTGATCCGCCGGCCGCTGCTGCAGGCGCTGGAAGCGGCGCCGGGCGGCGCGCCCGTTCTCCTGATCGACGAGCTCGACCGCGCCGACGAGGCGTTCGAGGCCTATCTGCTCGAGGTGCTGGCCGACAACCAGGTCACCGTGCCGGAGCTCGGCACGATCCGCGCGAGCGAGCCGCCGATCGTCGTCGTCACCACCAACCGCACGCGCGAGATCCACGACGCGCTGAAGCGGCGCTGCCTCTATCACTGGGTCGACTATCCCGATCGCGAGCGCGAGCTGGCGATCCTGCGGGCCAAGGTGCCCGGCGCCGGCGAGCGGCTGTCCCGGCAGGTCGTTGCCTTCGTGCAGGCGCTCCGGGGCGAGGAGCTGTTCAAGAACCCCGGCGTCGCCGAGACGCTCGACTGGGCGGCGGCGCTGGTCGAGCTCGACCAGACCGTGCTCGAGCCGGCGGTCGCCTCGGACACGCTCGGCGTCCTGCTCAAGTATCAGGACGATATCGCCAGGATCGCAGGCAGCCGCGTCCAGGCGCTGGTCGACGCCGCGCGGGCGGAGGCGGTGGGATGATGCGGGAGTCGGATCAAGGCGATAGGGAGGTTTCCTCAGGCGGTCGGCTCGCCGAGAACATCCTCGCCTTCGGCCGGTTGCTGCGGCGCGCCGGATTGCCGGTCGGGCCGGCGGCGATCGTCGACGCGATCCGCGCCGTCGAGATCGCCGGCATCGCCTCGCGCGACGATCTCTACTGGACGCTGCATGCCGTGCTGGTGACGAAGCGCGAGCAGCGCGCCGTCTTCGACGAGGCGTTCCGGCTGTTCTGGCGGGCGGGGCGGTTGCGCGCGCCGGTGCTGGTCGATCGCCCGCCGGGCGTCGCGGGGCCGGAGCAGGAGCAACCCGATCCCGCGGCCGCCCGCGTCGCGCAGGCGCTGTTCGCCGAGATCGATTCGCCCGCCGCAGAGGACATGCGGGAGCGCGAGCTGCGCCTCGCGACCTCGGTCGACGAGCGCTTGCTGAAGCGCGACTTCGCGCAGATGAGCGCCGCCGAGATCGCCGAGGCGAAGGCGCGCATCGCCGGGCTGGCGTTTGCCGCCGACCGCGTCCGCACCCGCCGCCTGGTCGCGGCGCCGCGCGGCCGCATCGATCCGCGCCGGACGCTGCGCGGGGCGCTGCGCACCGGCGGCGACATGATCCTGCCGCTGGCGCGCAAGCCCGCCGTCACGGTGCCGCCCGTCGTCGCGCTCTGCGACATCTCCGGCTCGATGCAGCAATACAGCCGCATCCTGCTGCACTTCCTGCATGCGCTCGGCGAGACCCGGCGGGTCGAGAGCTTCCTGTTCGGCACGCGGCTCTCCAACGTGACGCGGGCGCTTCGGCTCAGGGATCCCGACGCGGCGCTCGCGGCCTGCGCCGAGGCGGCGCCGGACTGGTCCGGCGGCACGCGCATCGCCGCCGCGCTCGACGAGTTCAACCGGCGCTGGTCGCGTCGCGTGCTCGGCCAGGGCGCGATCGTGCTGCTGGTGACGGACGGGCTGGAGCGCGAGGATGTCGGGCGGCTCGCCGGCGCCATGGAGCGGCTGCACCGGTCCTGCCGCCGGCTGATCTGGCTCAATCCGCTGCTGCGCTTCGACGGCTTCGAGGCGCGGGCGCGCGGCATCCGGGCGATGCTGCCGCATGTCGACGAGTTCCGCGCCGTGCATTCGCTGGAGGCGGTGGCGGATCTGGTGCAGGCGCTTGGAGCGGATCGGGGCGAGGCCCCGGACCTGCGCCGCCTGCTGGCGATCGCTTGACGGAGGAGGGAGGGATCGATGGGCACCGAGGACTCGCTGCGACTGGAGGATGCCGACGTGCTCGGCCTCGCCGAGGACTGGGTGCAGGCCGGGCGCGGCGTCGCGCTCGCCACCGTGGTCGAGACCTGGGGATCGGCGCCGCGCCCGGTCGGCAGCCATCTCGTCATCGACGCGGACGGCCATTTCGAGGGCTCGGTCTCGGGAGGCTGCGTTGAGGGGGCGGTCATCGCCGAGGCGGTCGAGGTGATCGGGACGGGCACGCCGCGGCTGCTCGAATTCGGCGTCGCCGACGAGACGGCCTGGCGGGTCGGGCTCTCCTGCGGCGGCCGCATCCGCGTCTATGTCGAGAAGGTGGTGTAAGTGGACCGCTTCACGCTCAGCGCCCTAAACGAGGCGCGCCGGCAGCGCCAGGCCGCCATTCTCGTCACCAATCTCGCCTCGGGCGTCGTCCGCCTGTTCCGCGAGGACGATGCCGGGCTCGAGTTGATGATCGAGCCGGCGCTCGCCGCGCTGCTGCCGGAGCGCTTTCGCTCGGCCCGCTCCGGCCTGGTGCAGACGCCGGAGGGTGACGAGTTCTTCCTGACCGTGCATGTGCCGCCGCCGCGTCTCGTCGTCATCGGCGCGGTGCACATCTCGCAGGCGCTGGCGCCGATGGCGCGCATCGCCGGCTTCGACGTGACGATCATCGATCCGCGCACGGCGTTTGCGACGCCGGAGCGTTTCGCCGGCAGCAATCTCCTTGCCGAATGGCCGGAGGACGTGCTCGCGCGCGCGCCGCTCGACGCCTTCACGGCCGTCGCCGCGCTGACGCATGACCCGAAGATCGACGACCTGCCGCTGCGGGCGGCGCTGGAGGCGAACTGCTTCTATGTCGGCGCGCTCGGCAGCCGCAAGACGCATGCGAAGCGGCTGGAGCGGCTTTCGGCCGAGGGGACCGAGCCGGAGGCGCTCGCGCGGATCCGCGCGCCGATCGGGCTCGCCATCGGCGCGCAATCGCCGGCCGAGATCGCCGTCTCCGTGCTCGCCGAGGTGATCGACGCGCTGCGGAAGCGCGGCGTCGCGGGCGAGGGGGCGGACCCGTGAGGTTTGGACCCGTTCCCGTCGCCGAGGCCGAGGGAGCCATCCTCGCCCATTCGCTCGCCTTCGACGGCCGCACCCTGCGCAAGGGCACGCGGCTCGACGCTGCCCATCTCGCGGCGCTCGCGGCGGCCGAGGTCGAGACGGTGGTGGTGGCGCGGCTCGAACCGGGCGACGTGCACGAGGACGAGGCGGCCGCCCGGCTCGCCACCGCCGTTGCCGGGCCGGGCGTCACGGTCGATGCGCCGTTCACCGGCCGCGCCAACCTGCACGCCAGCGCGAACGGCATCCTGGTCGTCGACCGCGCCGCGATCGATGCCTTCAACCGCGCCGATCCGGCGATCACGCTGGCGACGCTCGCCGCCCATGCGCCGGTGACGGCGGGACAGATGGTCGCCACCGTGAAGATCATTCCGTTCGCCGTGCGGCATGATCCGCTGGAGGCGGCGGAACGGATCGCCGCGGCGTCGGCGCTGGTCCGCGTCGCGCCCTACCGGCCGCTGAAGGTCGGTCTGGTCGCCACCGTGCTGCCGAGCCTCAAGCCGTCGGTGATGGACAAGACCCGCCGCATGACCGAGGCGCGGCTGAAGCCGGCCGGAGCCACACTGCTCGCCGAGCGGCGGGTGGAGCATGACGCGGATGCCATCGCCGCCGCGCTGTCCGAACTGGCGCGCGAGGGGGCCGAGCTTTCGATCGTCTTCGGCGCCTCGGCCATGGTCGACGCCGACGACGTCGTGCCGGCCGGCCTGCGCACGGCCGGCGGGCGCGTGCTGCATCTCGGCATGCCGGTCGATCCCGGCAATCTGCTGCTGCTCGGCGAACTCGGCGGACGGCCGGTGATCGGCGCGCCGGGCTGCGCCCGCAGTCCGCGCGAAAACGGCTTCGACTGGGTGCTCGGCCGCCTGCTGGCGGGGCTCCAGGTCGGGCCGGAGGAGATCTCCGGCCTTGGCGTCGGCGGGCTCTTGATGGAGATCGCCTCGCGGCCGCAGCCGCGCGAGACGCCGGAGCCGAAGGCGCCGAAGGTGGCGGCGCTGGTGCTGGCGGCGGGCCAGGGGCGGCGGATGGGCGGACCGAACAAGCTGCTCGCCGAATATCGCGGGCGCAGCCTGGTGCGGACCGTCGTCGACGCCGCTTTGGCGAGCCGGGCCGCGTCGGTGACGGTGGTGACCGGACATCGCCGCGCGGACGTGGAGGCGGCTCTCGCCGGGACCGCGGTCCAGTGGGTGCACAACCCCGACTACGAGGAAGGCCTCTCCACCTCGCTCCGGCAGGGCGTCGCCAGCCTCGCCGCCGATGTCGACGGCGTGCTGGTCATGCTGGCCGACATGCCGCTGCTGACGGCGCCGATCCTCGATCGGCTGATCGCCGCCTTCGATCCGGCCGCCGACCGGCTGGTGGTCGTGCCGACGCATGACGGCAAGCGCGGCAATCCGGTGCTCTGGTCGCGCGCCTTCTTCGCCGAGCTGCAGGCGATCGAGGGCGACACCGGCGCGCGGCACCTGATCGGCGCCCATGCCGACGCCGTCGTCGAGGTCGAGATCGGGCCCGAGGTCGCGCTCGATCTCGATACGCCCGAGGCGCTCAGGGCGGCCGGCGGCACGCTGCCGGCCTGAGCGGACTTCAGCGGAATGCCCGAGCCTGCCCCTCATCCGGCCCTTCCGAGCGCGATCTCAGGTGTGGTGGCTCCTCACCTCTCCCTGAGGGAGAGGTCGGCTCGAAGAGCCGGGTGAGGGTTTAGGGAACCATCCGGAGAAGGCGTAAACCCTCACCCGCCGGCCTCCGGCCGTCGACCTCTCCCTCAGGGAGAGGTGAAGGACGGTGATGCGATCCTAGTCGGCGCAGCAGCTGTGGGCGGCGGCCGGGCGATCCTCGTAGCGGTCATGCAGGCGGACCCAGTCCATCGTCGATCGCTCGTTCCGCCCCTTCGGCGTCAGGTCGAGGATGTTGTGGGCACCCAGAAGGATGTCGACGCCGCGCGCATAGGACGAGTAGGTGTGGAAGATCCGACCGTCCGCGCCCTTCACGAACACGCTGATGCCGTGATGTTCGTCCGGCGCGCCGTCGTGGAGCTCGTAGTTGTATTCGTAGCGTCCGGCGGCGCCTTCCGCCTCGGACGGGTAGACCTGGTAGTCGATGTTGAAATCGCTGCCGGCCGAGGACACCCATTTGAACTTCCAGCCCATGCGCTGGCGGAATTCCTGGAACGCGGCATAGGGCGCGCGCGAGGCGGCGACCAGAGTCACGTCATGATGGGCGAGATGCAGGTTGGCGCCGTCGAAATGGTCGGCGGTGAAGGAGCAGCCGACGCAGCCTTCCTTCCAGTCCGGTCCGAACATGAAGTGATAGACGATGAGCTGGCTGCGGCCTTCGAAGAGGTCGGCCAGCGTCTCGCGGCCGTTCGGCCCCTCGAAGACATAGTCCTTGTCGACCTCGACCCAGGGCAGGGCGCGCCGCTCGGCGCTGAGCTGGTCGTGGAGATGGGTCACTTCCCGTTCGCGGGCGAGATGCGCCTTGCGGGCCGCGCGCCATTCCTCGCGCGAGACGATGCGAGGGGCGGGTGTCGATCGGTCGAGCATGTTCATTTTGGAAACTCCTCCTGAAAACTGTCCTTCCATGTCGACGGGCGCAGCGGGGGACGCGCACGCCGGGGCATTCGGCCGGGCAGGACCCGGCCGTCATCGGCAGGGCGGGCCTGCCAAACGCAATGGAATGCCGTGGATCGCGCGGCGGCCTTTTGGACCGCCGTCGCCGGACCCTACTTTTTCGCGCCGCGCGTGACGAAGCGCTCGAGCCGGTCGACGACGCCGGTCCAGCCCTTCTCGTGGCTGGCGCGGGTCGGCTCGTCGGCGAGAAGCGCGTGCGTCAGGGTCAGCATCGTGCCGCCTTCCTCGCCGCGCATGGTGATCGTCATCAGCGTCTTCTGGTCGGGCTCGCGGTCCCAGGTCCAGGTGAAGACCAGCTTCTCGTCCGGGACGATTTCCTGGAACTGGCCGGTCGCCGCATGGGTCTGGCCGTCCTCCGTCCGGAAGCTCAGGCGAAAGCCGCCGCCGATCCGCAGGTCCGTCTCCGCCTCGACGCTGCCGTCCACGGTCTCGTGCGGGCCCCACCAGTGCACGAGCTTGGAGGGGTCGGTCCAGGCCTTGAAGATGCGGGCGGGCGACGCCTTGATCTGGCGCTTGATCGTGACGCTCGGCAGGGTGGCAGTGTCGGTCATGTCGGTTCGTTCTCCACGAAGTCCGCGAGGCGGTCGAGCTGCGCCGACCAGAAGCGTTGATAGAAGTCGAGCCAGGCCATCGCATCGGCGAGCGGCGCGGCGTTCAGCCGGCAGGTGACCGTGCGCCCGGACTTCTCGCGGCGGATCAGGCCCGCGTCCGAAAGGACGTTCAGGTGCTTCATGATCGCCGGCAGCGAGACCGGGAACGGCTCGGCCAATTCGCTCACCGACACGCCGTCCTCGCGGCCAAGACGGGCGAGCAGCGCCCTCCGGGTCGGGTCCGCCAGGGCGGAGAAGGTGCGGTCGAGATCGGCTTCGCTATACTTAACCATGCGGTTAAGTTAAGGCGCCTGGGCCGTCGGTGTCAAGGGGCCGGCCGGCAGGGGCGCCAGGGTGGCAGGACGTCCTTTGGCAGCACTCGAAGGGATGGCTGCTAAATATATGATTTCAATCGATAAAGTGCATTTTGCATTTGCTTTTTCGGGGCGATGGCGAGACGATTCCACCATCCCGTCATCGGGATGGCTCTGATCTGCGATGAGGTGCCCATGCCGTCATCCCTGTTGCGCCAGCTTTCCGGCTATGGACTGACGACCGCCCATATCCTGTACCGGCTTCCCGATCATCCTTCCTTCCTGCAGAGCTATGTCTGGCAGGAATACGATCTGGCGCCGGATTTCCCGGAGCTGATCCGCTTCCTTGATTTCTGGCGGCGCGATCTCGACGGGCCACTGCACTCGGTCCGGGTCGCGCATCAAAGGCTGATCGGCGCGGCGGAGTGTCGGATCGCCGCGGCGGAGTTCAGCCTGAACTGAGGGCATCGGCAGCGTGCGCGAGCGTGACAAGAGCCAGTCATGCAGCGCCCTGTCGGCAACATCCTGAGGAGGCTTGCACAGCAAGCCGTCTCGAAGGACGCACGGCTTAGGGGGCAACGCATGGATTGATCGCCACCCTGCGTGCTTCGAGACGCCCCTTCGGGGCTCCTCAGCATGTTGGGAACCGTGTTGTGCGAATGTCCCTCTCAAAGAGAGGTGATCGGCATCAGCAACGCCAGGGCAGCAATCAGTCCCGCCCGTAGGGCGGGTTGGGGATCGCCTGGTGTGCGGCGCGCAGCGCCGCCGACCAATGCGCCCGGAGATCGGCGAAATAGACGTCGCTCTCGTCGATGCGGTGCGACGTCTCGATCTTGAGCCCGTCGCGGCGGATGACGGCGATGTCGATCGGCATGCCGACGCCGAGGTTCGAGCGCAGGGTCGAATCCATCGAGATCAGGCCGAGCTTCAGGGTCTCGGAGAGGTCGGTCTCGCCGGTAATGGCGCGGTCCAGGATCGGCTTGCCGTATTTGTGCTCGCCGATCTGCAGATAGGGCGTATCGGCGGTGGCCTCGATGAAGTTGCCGGCCGAATAGACCATGAACAGGCGCAGCCGCCCGCCCTTGACCTGGCCGCCGATCAGCATGGTGACGTCGAAGGCCGCCGCCTGCTGCTCCATCGACTTGCCGTGGATGCGATAGACCTCGCGGATCGCGCGGCCGACGAACTGGGCCACCTTGAACATCGAGGAGACGGTGTGGATCGTCTCGATCTTGCCGGTCTCGGGGTTTTCCAGGCCGTCGCTCAGCACGTTCAGCACGGACTGGCTGACGGCGAGATTGCCGGCCGTGGCGATCGCGATCACGCGCTCGCCGTCGTTCTGGAAAAGATGCAGTTTCCGGTACGTCGCGATGTTGTCGAGCCCGGCATTGGTGCGGGTGTCGGCCAGCATGACCAACCCGTCGCGCACCAGAATTCCAACGCAATAGGTCATAAACTCTTCGTCCTGCCCAACCCCGGCCGGAGTTTTAGGGGAGTGGATTTGAGGTGCAAGCGAAATTCCGATGCCTCCCCTATCTCGTGGCCGCGCGTGCCTCCGCGACGCTGATCGAAACCGCCGGCATGGCGGGGCCTGCGCCATAGGCCGTGCCGCGCACGGGCGCGGCGCCGGTGCCGTCCAGGCCGATGGCGAGGCGCACATGCGTGTCGGTCGGGCAGAGATTCAGGGCGACGTCGAAGCCGATCCAGCCGACGCCGTCGACATGCGCCTCGGCCCAGCCATGCTCGGCGCCGGCCGGCGCGGCGGCGTCGGGGCGGAAGAGATAGCCGCTGGCGAAGCGGGCGGGGAGGCCGAGATGGCGGGCGGCGGCGATCATCGCATGCGCCGCGGCGCGCGCGTCGCCCCGGCCCGAGGCGAAGGTCGCCCTGGCGCTGTCGTCGGCGCCGTCGCCGCCCGGCAGGATCTTTTCGTGCAGCGCCCCCATCAGCGCGTGCAGGCGCGACAGCGGGTCGGCCGGCGCCGCGGCGGCGACGTCCTCGGCGAAGGCGCGGATGGCGGCGTCCGGCACGGTCAGCGGCGTTGTGCGCAGGAACACGCCGATCGGGAAGCGCTCCTTCTGGCCGCGCACCATGCCGGCCATGTCGTGCGTCTCGACGTCGCCGAGCGCGGTGATCGTCAGCCCGTCGAGCCGGCCCTCCGTCGTGAACGAGTGCACGATGTTGCCGAACGGGTCGGTCGCCGGGTCGAGGCGGCAGTCGTGGTCGACCTCGATCCGCCAGTTGACGACGAACTGGCCGTCATGGCCGCGCGGCGTCAGCCGCAGGGTCTGGATCGCGCCGGTCGCCGGCGGATCGAAGCGATAGGCGGTCTCGTGAACGATTTTGAGGCGCATGACGCGGGTCCGTTCAGACGAGATACTGGTCGGTGATCGCCTGGCCGAGGCGCCCGTTCTCGCCGATGAACTCGGTCAGGAACTCGTGCAGGCCGTCGCGGAAGACGTCGTCGATGGTGGCGTTCTGCAGCCGGTTGCGGGTCGAGCGGGCGACGCGCTGCGCCAGGCCCTGGCGGCCATAGGCGAGCGACAGCTCGTCGAGGAAGCCGCAGATATTGTCGTAGCAGGAGGCGAGCGAGCGCGGCAGCTGGTCGTTCAGCACCAGGAGGTCGGCGACGAGCGAGGGCTTCAGGCTCTCGCGATAGACCCAATGATAGGCGGTGTTGGCCGAGACCGAGCGCAGGATCGACGACCACTGGAAATAGTCGAGGCCGCCGCCGACGCTCTCCTGCGCCGGCAACAGCAGGTGGTATTTTACGTCGAGGATGCGGGCCGTGTTGTCGGCCCGCTCGATGAAGGTGCCGAGGCTCGAGAAGAAATAGACGTCGTTGCGGATCATCGTCCGGTAGGCCGAGCCGTCGAAGCGCAGCGACGCCTCCTTCACATAGATCAGGAAGGCGTTGAGCTTCATGCGGTCGCGCGCGGCGCCGTCGAAATCGCGCAAGCCCAGCCAGGCGCCGTTGATCGCCTCCCACATCTCCGAAGTCAGCGCGGTGCGCACCGTGCGGGCATTGACGCGGGCGCGCTCCAGGCAGGAGCGGATCGAGGAGGGGTTTTCCGGCGAGAAGGCGAGGAAATCGATGATGTTCTCGGCTGTCGGCTCGCGGTTCAGCGACTTGAACAGGCCGAGCGCGCCGGTGGCGGCGACGGCCGACTCCCATTCGTTCGAGCCGCCCGCATAGGCGATCGGCATGGCGGCGAGGCGGTTGGCGGCATCGATGATGCGGGCGGTGTTCTCGGCTCGCTCGACATAGCGGGCCAGCCAGAACAGGTTGTCGGCGGTACGGCTCAGCACGAAACGGAACTCCGGGGATCGGGACGGTCAGGCATCGAGCACCCAGGTATCCTTGGTGCCTCCGCCCTGGCTGGAATTGACGACCAGCGAGCCTTCCTTCAGCGCCACGCGGGTCAGGCCGCCCGGCACGATGCGGACCTTGTCGCGGCCCGACAGCACGAAGGGGCGCAGGTCGACATGGCGCGGCGCGATGCCGGCGTCGACGAAGGTGGGCGAGGTCGAGAGCGCCAGCGTCGGCTGGGCGATGAAATCGTCCGGATTGGCCTTCAGCTTGGCGCCGAATTCCTCCCGCGTCTTGCGGTCGGAGGCCGGGCCGATCAGCATGCCGTAGCCGCCCGATCCGGCGACTTCCTTCACGACCATGCTCTCGAGATTGTCGAGCACGTATTTGAGCGAGTCGGGCTCGCGGCAGCGCCAGGTCGGCACGTTCTTCAGGATCGGCTCCTCGCCGAGATAGAAGCGGACGATCTCCGGCATGTAGGAATAGACCGCCTTGTCGTCGGCAACGCCGGTGCCGACGGCGTTGGACAGCGTGATGTTGCCGGCGCGATAGGCGTTCATCAGCCCCGGCACGCCGAGGATCGAATCCGGCCGGAAGGTCAGGGGGTCGAGGAAGTCGTCATCGAGGCGGCGATAGAGCACGTCGACGCGCTTCGGCCCCTCGGTGGTACGCATGTAGACGACATTGTCGCGCACCAGCAGGTCGCGGCCCTCGACCAGCTCGATGCCGAGCTTGTCGGCCAGGAACGAGTGCTCGTAGAAGGCCGAGTTGAACGGGCCCGGCGTCAGCAGCGCCACGGTCGGGTCGCCCGGCGCCGAGCGCGGCGCGACCGACTTCAGCGTCGCGAGCAGGGCGTCCGGATAGTTCTCGACCGGCGCGATGCGATGTTCCGCGAACAGGTCCGGGAACAGCTTCATCATCACTTCCCGGTTCTCCAGCATGTAGGAGACGCCGGACGGCGTGCGGGCATTGTCCTCCAACACGTAGAAGGTGTCGGGATCGACGCGGACGATGTCGATGCCGGCGATCATCACGTAGATGTCATGCGCGAGCTTCAGCCCCGCCATCTCCGGCCGGTAGTAGGGGTTCTGGTAGATCAGGTCCTCGGGCACGACGCCGGCCCTCAGGATCTCGCCCTTGAAGTAGATGTCGGCGAGGAAGGCGTTGAGCGCCTTCACCCGCTGCTCCAGCCCCTTCGACAGCCGGGTCCATTCCGGCGCGGTGATGATGCGCGGGATGATGTCGAACGGGATGATCCGTTCCTCGCCGTCATTGTCGCCATAGACGGCGAAGGTGATGCCGATGCGGCGGAACAGCAGTTCGGCCTCGGCGCGGCGGGTGGACAGGAGATCGGGTGCTGTCGTGTCCAGCCAGCGCTTGAGGATCTCGTAGCCGGGCCGGCAGCCATCGCTGGTGGCGCTCATCTCGTCGAAGGCAACGAACATCTGCGCGCTATCCCCCCTTGTGTTGTCCCGGTTTCGGAACCGCAAGCATCGTGCCAACCGCTTCCGATTGACGAGACGGCGGCTTCCGCGCCGGGATTGCAGGGTTCATTGCATAGGAGCGGGGCAGTCTTGGCTAGTGCCAATCGGCCGATTTCTTCGAAACCGCCGCGTAACGGGGCAATTGCCGCGAAACCGATCAGGCGATCCGCCGCGCGCGCAGGCAGTTCCCGCGCCGCCCCCGTCGCGGCGCTGCGGGGAACGCATGTCCCTCCAGCGCGTTTTTCTGTCTCTCGCATCGAATGCGTCGGCGGACGCGTCGGGATGGGCCGGGCGCCGCGACGCCGTACCGACGGACGCCGCGCGCCCTGGCCGCTGCCAAGGTCTGTCCCCGCGCCGTCTGCCAGCGGCAGAAAGGATTGGGTCCATGCAGAAGATCAAGCCGTTCCTCTGGTTCGACAATCAGGTCGAGGAGGCCATCATCTTCTATGTATCGATCTTCAAGCACGCCAAGGTCCATCGGGTCGCGCGCTATGGCGATGCGGGGCCCGGCCCGAAGGGGGAGGTCATGCTGGCCTCGTTCGAGCTGGCGGGGCTCGAGTTCACCGCGCTGAACGGCGGCCCGCGCCACACCTTCAACGAGGCCATCTCGTTCGTCGTCGCCTGCGACATGCAGGAGGAAATCGACGAACTCTGGGAGCGCCTGCCCGAAGGCGGCGGCTCGACCGGGCAGATGGGGTGGCTCAAGGACCGATTCGGCATGTCGTGGCAGATCGTGCCGAGCACGCTCGGCGCCATGCTGGCCGATCCGGATGCCGGCCGGTCGTCGCGGGTGATGCAGGCGCTGCGCGGCATGGACAAGCTCGACATGGAAACGCTGCGCTCCGCCTATGAAGGCGAGGCCGTGTGACGGGCCGGCGGAGCCGCCATTGATGTCGGGATGGCGCTTCGGGGCGGAGATGCGCTAGCGTGCCGCCCGCGCAGGGCTGCCGCCAGGCGATCGACGTCATGTTCGGGAATGATCGGAAGCGATATGCAGTATCGTCGTTTGGGGAAGTCGGGCCTTCAGGTCAGCGAGCTGTCGCTCGGCTCCTGGGTCACGTTCGGCAAGCAGGTGGACCAGCGCGAAGCGCTCGACATCATGGCGCTGGCCTATGAGCGCGGCATCAACTTCTTCGACAATGCCGAGGGCTACGAGGCGGGCGTCTCCGAGACGCTGATGGGCGAGGCGCTGGCCAAGCTCAACTGGAGCCGCGACAGCTACATCGTGTCGAGCAAGGTGTTCTGGGGTGGCGACAAGCCGACCCAGCGCGGCTTGTCGCGCAAGCATGTCACCGATGCCTGCCACGCGGCGCTGAAGCGCCTGCAGGTCGAGTATCTCGATCTCTATTTCTGCCACCGCCCCGACATCGACACGCCGATCGAGGAGACGGTGCGCGCCATGCACGACCTCGTGCAGCAGGGCAAGGTGCTCTACTGGGGCACGTCGGAATGGTCGGCGCAGCAGCTGACCGAGGCCTGGGCGGTCGCCAAGGATCTGCGGATCACGCCGCCGACCATGGAGCAGCCGCAATACAACCTGTTCGAGCGCGAGAAGGTCGAGGGCGATTATCGCCCGCTCTACCCGCTGATGGGGCTCGGCACGACGATCTGGTCGCCGCTCGCTTCCGGCATCCTGACCGGCAAGTACAACAAGGGCATCCCGGCCGGCAGCCGGCTCGACCTGCCGGGCTATGAGTGGCTTAAGGAAATCTGGCAGAGCGAGAAGGGCCGCGAGCGGATCGCCCAGGTCGAAAAGCTGGCCGGGGTCGCCGAGGAGATCGGCATGCCGATCCACCACATGGCGCTGCTCTGGTGCCTGGCCAATCCGAACGTCTCGACGGTCATCCTCGGCGCCTCCAGGAAGGCGCAGCTCGAGGACAATCTGTCGGCGCTCGAGAACCGCGACAAGCTGACGGCGGACGTGCTGGCGAAGATCGACGCGATCCTCGGCAACAAGCCGGCCGCGCCGCAGCGCTACTAGGCACAAGCGGCACCGCCGGGCCGATTGCGCGGTCCGGCGGTGCGCGCTAAAGCGTGCGCATGACCCACGCACCCGTCACCGTCCGCTTCGCGCCGTCGCCGACCGGCTATCTGCACATCGGCAATGCGCGCCCCGCGCTCTACAACTGGCTGTTCGCGCTGAAGGCCGGCGGGCAATTCATCCTGCGGCTGGACGACACCGATCGCGAGCGCTCGAAAGAGGAATATGCCGAGGCGATCCGGCGCGATCTCGGCTGGCTCGGCATCGCGCCGCACCGCTTCGAGCGCCAGTCGCTGCGCACCGAGGCCTATGACGCGGCGGTCGTCCGGCTGAAGGCTGCCGGCCGGCTCTATGCCTGCTACGAGACGGCGGAAGAACTCGACCGCAAGCGCAAGCGCCAGCAGGCGCGCGGCCTGCCGCCGGTCTATGACCGCGCCGGGTTGAGGCTCACCGAGGCGGATCGGGAAAAGCTGGAGGCCGAGGGCCGCAAGCCGCATTGGCGCTTCAAGCTCGACGAGAGCGTCGGCCACGTCACCTGGGACGATCTGGTGCGCGGTCCCCAGACGGTCGACATCGCCTCGCTCTCCGATCCCGTGCTGGTGCGCGAGGATGGGACCTATCTCTACACGCTGCCTTCCGTCGTCGACGACGCCGACATGGGCGTGACCCACATCATCCGCGGCGACGACCACGTGACCAACACGGGCGTGCAGCTGCAGCTGTTCGAGGCGCTCGGCGCGGCCGCACCCGTGTTCGGCCACCACAACACGCTGACGACGGCGACGGGCGAGGGGCTTTCCAAGCGCTCCGGCGCGCTGTCGCTCGGCTCGCTGCGCGAGGCCGGCTACGAGCCGATGGCGGTCAGTTCGCTCGCCGTGCTGATCGGCACCTCGGCGCCGGTCGAGCCGGTCGTCGATCTTCCGACGCTCGCCGGCATGGTCGATCTCTCCATGGTCTCGAAGGCGCCGGCGAAGTTCGATCCCGCCGATCTCGACGGCCTCAACGCGAAGCTCCTGCACGCCAAGCCCTATGCCGAGATCGCCGGGCGGCTTGCCGCCCTCGGCGTCGAAGGCGGCGAGGAATTCTGGAACGCGGTTCGCGGCAATCTCGTCCGCCTGAAGGATGCTGTCGACTGGTGGCAGGTCGTCACCGGGCCCGTCGCGCCGCATGTCGCCGCCGATGTCGACGAGGCGGCGTTCATCGGCACGGCCGCGACGCTGCTGCCGGAAGGCACGCTGGACGGCCAGAGCTGGAAGCTCTGGACCGACGCGGTCAAGGCCGCGACGGGCCGCAAGGGCAGGGCGCTGTTCATGCCGCTGCGCCAGGCGCTGACCGGGCTCGACCATGGGCCGGAGCTGGCGGCGCTGCTGCCGCTGATCGGCCGCGACGGCGCCGTGGCGCGGCTTCAGGCGGTCGCCGCGCCGGCCGGCTGAGGGCTCTTCACCTCTCCTTGAGGGGAAACGTTCGCGCAGCGCCGGCGAAGCTCCGGCGTCATCCCGGCGGAGGCCGGGATCCAGTCGCGCCGACCCATGGCCCGAAGGCCGGGCCTCGGCTTTCCCCGCCCGTGTTTATGGGCCCCGGCCTCCGCCGGGGCGACGCGCTCCTGCCTCAGCAGTGTGAGGCAGGAGATGTGGGCTACCTCTACAAGAAGCCGCGCGCGAGGGCCGGGGCGGCGCTCGGCGCCACCGGGAGCTGCGGCAGCAGCAGCGCGTTGACGACGTGGTAGACGTCCGGGCGGCCGGGCCAGACCGTGCCGGCCTCGGAGAGATCGGCGGCGAGCTGGTGCTTCCAGGTGCCGCGCTCCTGTTCGACGAAATGCAACGCCGCATGGTCCCAGAGCTTGCGGTACCAGCGCTCGTAGAGCGGGTCGCCGGTGACGGCGCCGAGCAGCGCCGCCGCCGCGATGCCCTCGCACAGCGCCCAGTGCATGCGCACGTCGGTGACGACCTTGCCGTCGAAATCCGTCGTGTAGACGAAGCCGTCATGGCCATCGACCGACCAGCCATAGGTGACGGCGTGGTTGAACAGCGCGATCGAGGCCTCGCGCAGCCAGGCGGGCGGATTGGCGACCGATGCCTCGACATGCAGCAGCAGGCGCGACCATTCCAGCCAGTGCCCGACGGTCGAGCCATAGGGGCGGAACGGATGGGCGCGGTCGTCGGTGTTGTATTCCGGCACCGGCTTCCAGTCGGGGTCGAAATGCTCGGGCAGGAACCAGTTGTGGCTGCGCGCCGCGCCGTTGATCAGCCGGTTCGCCATCGACAGCGCGCGGTCGTACCAGACCGGGTCGCCCGAGGTGTCGCCGGCGGCGAGGCAGGCCTCGACCAGGTGCATGTTGGAATTGGCGCCGCGGTAGTTTTCCGGATCGGAGAAGTCGTCCGCGAAGGATTCGCGCGACATGCCGGCTTCCTCGTCCCAGAAATGCTTCAGGAACACGGCCTGGGCGCGCTCGAACAGCTCGCGTCCGCGCGGCCGGCCGGCTTCGGTCGCCGAGGAGCCGGCGAGCAGCACGAAGGCATGGGCATAGGCTTCCTTGCGGCCGGCGATCGGGCCGCCGGTCGGGCTCAGCGCCGAGAACCAGCCGTCATTCTTCCCGTCGTGGAAGATGCCGAGCAGCGCCTCGATGCCGTGGTCGATCAGCGGGCCGGTGCCGGGAATGCCGCGCAGATGCGCCAGCGCCGCGACATGCGTCTTGCGGCAGGTGAGATAGAGCTCGCGCGGGCGCGTCAGGTCGCTGGTGCCGTCCTCGAGCAGGTAGCCGAAGCCGCCGGCTTCGAGCCGCGCGCCGTGCATGAAGCGGATCAGGCGGCGGAACTGGTCGTCCAGCCAGTCGCAATGGGACGGCGTGGCGAGCCAGGGCGGCGTGGCGGTCGAAGTCATCCTGTTCCTCTCCCAGATGGTCCACGGCCGGATCGCTGCCGGATGGGCCAGGATCGGATGGACTCGTTACAGTTCTTCTCGGCAGGCATGCCGCGTCGCGCCGGCGGGGCGGCGGCGCTAGTTGAACACCGAGTCGACCGGGACGTCCATGGGCCGTCCCTTGGGGGGCGGCCGGCCGTCGCCGCTACTGGGCGTAGAAGTAGGAGGGGCCGACGCGGCGGGTGACGCCGGCGGTGCGCGGTCCTTCGGGCAGGCCGGCGACCGGGGTCTCGACATCCGACGTGCCGAGATCGTCCGGCGCGATGCGGCCGGCCCGGTTGGCGAGCGTCTCGGGATCCTCGCCGAGGAAGGGCGCGGCACCGGGGATCGGCGGCACGGCCTCGGCGGCGGGCGTCGAGGCCAGCTTGGCCGCGCTGTAGCCGCCATTCATCGCCTGGAAGGTGGACGGCGTGCCGCAGCTGCAGCTCGGATTGAAGCTGGTGCGGTAGGAGAAGGCGCTGGCGAGCGCGCTATACGGCGTCTCGTCGGCGACGGAGCGCGCATCGGTGCTGTTCTGACCGGGATTGCGGTGGGCGTAGAGCGCCACGTCGGCGCTCGGGCACATCTGCCGGCAGGTGGCCTCGTCGGCGGCGAAGTTCGCCCGGCGCGTCGCGAAGCTGATCGGGAAATAATAGCCGTCGCAGGTGCGCACGCAGAGCGTGCGGTAGCTGCCGCCGCCGAAGCCGCGCTCGTTCGACACGGTCGCCCCGTCGCGCCCGGGGTCGCGGGCCGGGACGCGGGCGACGTCCTGCGGCTGCACGTAGACGCGGTTGTCCGGGTTGAACAGGCGTTCGAAGAAGTTGCGCGGCCGCTCGGGCGCGTTGGCATAGGCGGCGTAGCGGGGGCCGCAGTCGTTCTGGCCGAGCTGGCGCAGGATGTCGCCGCGCTGGCGATCGATCGCCGCCGGATTCGACGCGCGGCTGCCCTGTTCGGCCTTGTTGAGGCGCGCCTGGATCGAGTTGATGCGCTTGGCGATCGCGGTGCATTCGGGGCCGGTGTTGGCGGCCTTGAACAGGCCGCCGCGGCAGCCCGCCCGGCGCGCGTCGTTGTTGGCGGCGTTGAGGTCGGAACGGAGCCTGCCGACATTGGCCTGCTGTCCCGCGCCGGCGCTCTGGCTGCGCTGCAGCGAGGCCAGCTGACGTTCCAGTCGCACACAGACGCTCGACGCCGCCTCGGCCATGCCGATGCCGGCGGCGAGAATCATCGCCGTCCATACGATACGCGAAAACACTCTCTCGACACCCATTGAGGCGGCCCTTGCCCCGCTGCTTCCCGTTCGCCCGGCCTGCTCCCGGGCGGCAGACCGCAATAGCATGGATGGCCGGCAGGGTCACCCGCCGCTGTCGGCCGGGGGGCGGATTCCGCCGCCCGCCGTGCGATCCGGTCGCGCTGATGGCAGATATCACGATGTTTGGTTGGCAAACGGCGCCGTCTTGTGACTAGGTGGCCGCAAATCCATGGAGCGGGCGGCGATCGCCGCCGATTCACGACGAGACCCTTTGCATCATGACCGCGCTAGCATTCCTCCCGGCCGGGGGCGACCGGCGTTGGCCCTGGCTGGCGGAAGTCCGGGCGACGCTGCTCCTGTCGGTGCCGCTGATTCTCACGAATCTCGCCCAGACCGTCATCACCGCGACCGATGTCGTCATTCTCGGCTGGGTCGGCGCCGATCGCCTCGCGGCGGGCGCCTTGGCGACCAATCTCTATTTCGCGTTCCTGATCTTCGGCATCGGCCTCGTCTCGGCGGTATCGCCGATGGTGGCGCGTGAACGCGGGCGCAACCGGCATGCGGTTCGGGAAGTCCGCCGTACCGTGCGACAGGGCCTCTGGGCGGCCGTCGCCGTTTCCGTGCCGTTCTGGATCGTGCTCTGGCACACGGAGGCGCTGCTGCTCTGGCTCGGCCAGGAGCCCGAGCTGTCGCGCCTCGCCGCCGCCAACATGCGCGGCCTGCAATGGGCGATGCTGCCGTTCCTTTGGTACATCGTGCTGCGTTCGTTCATCGCCGCGCTGGAGCGGCCGGCCTGGTCGCTGGTCGTCGGCATTGGCGGCGTCGTCTTCAACGCGCTGATCGTCTGGGCGCTGGTGTTCGGCCATTTCGGCCTGCCGGCGCTCGACATGCTCGGCGCCGGCATCGGCAGCACGCTTTCGGCCTGGATGATGTTTCTCGGCATGGTGGCGGTCTGCGTGCTCGACCGCCAGTTCCGCCGCTATCACGTCTTCGGCCGCTTCTGGCGTCCCGACTGGGCCCGCTTCCGCGCGCTCTGGCGCCTTGGCCTGCCGATGGCGGTCGCCATCGCGCTCGAGGTCACGGTCTTCAACGCAGCCGTGTTCCTGATGGGCCTGATCAGCGCCTCCGCCGTGGCGGCCCATGCCATCGCCATACAGATCGCGGGGCTCTGCTTCATGGTGCCGCTCGGCTTTTCGCAGGCGGTCACCGTCCGGGTCGGCATCGCCTATGGCGCCGGCGATGTCGACGCGATCCGCCGGGCTGGCTGGACGCCGTTCATCCTCGGCGTTGGCTTCATGGCCTGCACGGCGCTGATGATGTTCGCCATCCCGAATACGCTGATCGGCATCTTCCTCGATCGCGCCGACCCCAAGAATGCCGAGGTCATCGCGCTCGCCGTTACCTTCCTCGGCATCGCCGCCCTGTTCCAGGTGTTCGACGGTGCCCAGGCGATCGCCGGCGGCATGCTGCGCGGGCTTCATGATGCGCGCGTGCCGATGATCTATGCGGCGATCGGGTTCTGGGGCGTCGGGCTCAGCCTGAGCGTCCTGCTCGGTTTCTGGGTGAAGATGGGGGGTATCGGCATCTGGATCGGGCTGGCGACGGGATTGGCCGCCGTGTCGGTCATGCTGATCGCGCGCTGGCTACGGCGCGAGCGGCACGGGCTGACGCGGGGTGGCGCGGCGCCGATCGTGTCGCATTGATGCCGTGACCGATTTTACCCGCCATGCCCTCGCGGCGACGGCGGGCCTTCCTATATTGGGCGCAGTTTCGCAACGGAGAATGCCATGCGCCTCGTCCTCGCCGCCCTGACTGTCGCCGCTGCTCTTGCCGGGGCGGTGGCTCCGGCGATGGCCGCCGATCCCGAGCTGATCTTCAAGGAATCGACCACGTTCAAGTGGGTGACGCCGAACGACAAGATCGCGACCTATGCCGTCGACGATCCCGACGTCGAGGGCGTCGCCTGCTATTTCGCGGCGGCCGAGCGCGGCGGCGTCGCCGGCATGTTCGGCGTGGCCGAGGAGACCTCGGACGTCTCGCTCGCCTGCCGGCAGGTCGGGCCGATCAGCTTCAAGGGCAAGATCAGCCAGGGCCAGGAGATGTTCAACCAGCGCCGCTCGATCTGGTTCAAGAAGATGCGGATCTCGCGCGGCTGCGACGCGACGCGCAACGTGCTCGTCTATCTCGTCTATTCCGACAAGCTCGTCGACGGCAGCCCGAAGAACTCGATCTCGAGCGTGCCGATCATGCCGTGGGGCGACGCCCCGGCGGTGAAGTGCGGCGACTATCTGAAATAGGCGAGGCCGCGTTCCAACCGCGATATCGCGCGGATCGGCAGCCGATCTGACCGACAAGCCTTGCGGGAGCGCGCGCGAGGCACTAACCGGAAGAGCAGTATTCTGTTTCGGAGCTAATCTCGCATGAACGCCATCGTCCGCCAGCCCGATCCCAAGAAGCTGATCAAGGGCGCGACCGGGGATTGGGAAGTCGTGATCGGCATGGAAGTGCATGCCCAGGTCCTGTCGCAGTCGAAGCTGTTCTCCGGCGCCTCGACCGAGTTTGGCGGCGCGCCCAACTCGCATGTCAGCCTGGTCGACGCGGCCATGCCGGGCATGCTGCCGGTGATCAACGAGGAATGCGTGGCGCAGGCGGTGCGCACCGGCCTCGGCCTCAAGGCGCAGATCAACAATTACAGCGTCTTCGACCGCAAGAACTATTTCTACCCGGACCTGCCGCAGGGCTACCAGATCTCGCAGTTCAAGCAGCCGATCGTCGGCGAGGGCGAGATCGTCATCGATCTCGACGGCGGCGAGAGCGTGACGGTCGGCATCGAGCGCCTGCATCTCGAGCAGGACGCCGGCAAGTCGCTGCATGACCAGCACCCGACCATGAGCTTCGTCGACCTGAACCGCTCGGGCGTGGCGCTGATGGAGATCGTCTCCAAGCCGGACCTGCGTTCGGCCGACGAGGCCAAGGCCTATCTGACCAAGCTGCGCACCATCGTGCGCTATCTCGGCACCTGCGACGGCAACATGGACGAAGGCTCGATGCGCGCCGATGTCAACGTCTCGGTGCGCCGTCCGGGCGAGCCGCTCGGCACGCGCTGCGAGATCAAGAACGTCAACTCGATCCGCTTCGTCGGCCAGGCCGTCGACTACGAGGCGCGCCGGCAGATCGCCATCCTCGAGGATGGCGGCTCGATCCATCAGGAAACCCGCCTGTTCGACGCCAACAAGGGCGAGACGCGCTCGATGCGCTCGAAGGAAGAGGCGCATGACTACCGCTACTTCCCCGATCCCGACCTGCTGCCGCTCGAACTGGAGCAGAGCTGGGTCGACGGCCTGAAGGCGGCGCTGCCCGAGCTGCCGGACGCCAAGAAGGCGCGCTTCGTCGACGGGATGGGCCTGTCCGCCTACGACGCCAGCGTGCTGGTGCTGGAGCGCGACACGGCCGACTATTTCGAGGCCGTCGCCAAGGGCCGCGACGCCAAGGCGGCCGCCAACTGGGTGACGCAGGAACTGGCCGCCCGCCTCAACAAGGACGGCAAGGACATCGCCGCCAGTCCGGTATCGGCTGAACAGCTCGGCGCGATCATCGACCTGATCGGCGACGGCACCATCTCCGGCAAGATCGCCAAGGACCTGTTCGAGATCGTCTGGAACGAGGGTGGCGATCCGCGCCAGGTTGTCGAGGCGCGCGGCCTGAAGCAGGTCACGGACACGGGCGCGATCGAGAAGGTCGTCGACGACATCATCGCCGCCAATCCGGACAAGGTCGAGCAGGTCAAGCTGAAGCCGACGCTCGCCGGCTGGTTCGTCGGTCAGATCATGAAGGCGTCGGGTGGCAAGGCCAACCCGCAGGCGGTCAACGAGATCCTGAAGAAGAAGCTCGGGCTCGAGTAAGGCGGGATATCCGCGGACCGGTACGATTTCGCGCTATGGTCGCCCTTCCGACAGCTGTCGAGAGGGCGACCATGACGAAGATTGTGCGGAAGACACAGGCGAGCGCTACCGGGGCATCCGCGCTGGGGGCGCTCGCGATCGGCGCGGCGGCGATTGGCGCGATCGCCTTTGGCGCCATGGCGATCGGCCGCCTGCGCATCCTGGAAGCCCGGATCGACAGGCTCAGCGTCGGGACGCTGACGGTCGAGCATCTCGACGTCCGCGATACCGGGGCGCCGACGCCCCGATAGGGGGCATTCGGCGTCCGGCGGGCCTGGCTGGAGGTGCCGCCCAGCGGCCTTGGTATGGAAGCCTTGCCTTGTCGGCGTGGCAAACCCAAATATGGGAGACTTCCCATCGCTCGCCGATCGGTGACCGATCCAGTCCCAGCCAAAGCCAAAGGTTTCCCATGACCGTGACGCAGACGCAGCCGATCGAGCTGCATTACTGGCCGACCCCGAACGGCAAGAAGATCAGCATCATGCTGGAGGAGCTGGGCGTTCCCTACGCGCTCCACTTCGTCAACATCGGCAAGGGCGACCAGTTCAAGCCGGAGTTCCTCGCGATCTCGCCGAACAACAAGATGCCGGCGATCCTCGATCCGGAAGGGCCGGGCGGCAAGCCGATCTCGGTGTTCGAATCCGGCGCCATCCTGCTCTATCTCGGCCGCAAGTTCGGCAAGTTCTACCCGACCGGCGACGAGCGCGCCCGCGTCGAGGTCGAGGAATGGCTGATGTGGCAGATGGGCGGCTTCGGCCCCATGCTCGGCCAGCGCAACCACTTCTCCGAATATGCGCCGGAGCGCATTCCCTACGCCACCAAGCGCTACCAGGACGAGACGCACCGCCTCTATGGCGTGCTGGATCGTCGTCTCGCCGACCGGGACTTCGTCGCCGGCGAGTATTCGATCGCCGACATGGCGATCTTCGGCTGGGCCGCAGGCTGGGAGAGCCAGCGTTTCGACACGTCCGAGTTCCCGAACGTGAAGCGCTGGATCGATCGGATGAATGCGCGCCCGGCCGTGGCGCGCGGCATGGCGGTCAAGGCGCCGGTCGCGCCGGTCAGCCTGGCCGACGATCAGGAAGCACAGAAGGTCCTCTTCAACCAGCGCGCCCGCTAGGTTCCGGACGGGCCGGCCGCCCGCGATGGCGGCCGACCCACCGCGAAACGGAGAAGCAGTTGTTCCCCGGCGGGGTGGTAGCCTCGCCGAAGCAAACATCCTATGATAACGGCAGTTCGGCGGCCTGCCTTTCGACATGCCGCTTTTCGTTTCCGGACCAGATCGCGGAAGGGGGCTCCCGGCGGATGCGCGCTACCCAGGACAAGACGCGATCGCTGCGGGTTCCCGGCAGGGAGCGCTCCGGCAGCCTGTCGGAACAGGTGGCGGCGGAGCTCGGCCGCCGCATCGTTTCCGGCGTCTACAATCCCGGCGATACGCTGCCGACCGAGCCGATGGTGCAGGAAGAGTTCCGCGTCTCCCGCACGGCGGTGCGCGAGGCGGTCCGCCTGCTGGCCGCCAAGGGGCTCACCGTGTCGCGCCCCAAGATCGGCACCAAGGTTCGCCCGCGCGTCGACTGGAACATGCTCGATCCCGACGTGCTCAGCTGGCAGATCGACCAGCGGCCGAGCGACGAGTTCATCCATTCCCTGTTCGAGATGCGCGAGATCATCGAGCCGGCCGCCGCCGCGCGCGCGGCCGAACGGGCGACGCCGGAAGAGATCGAGAAGCTTGGGCGCGCGCTCGACGGCATCAAGAATCGCGATCGCGGCAGCATCGACCAGATCCGCGCCGACCTCACCTTCCACATGACGGTGCTCGAGGCGTCGCACAATCCGATGCTGCGCTCCGTCGGCGGCCTGATCGAATCCGGCCTTGTCATCAGTTTTTCGCTCGGCTGGCGTACCGTCATGGGCGACGACGCCGTGGTGCAGCATCGCGATGTCTTCGAGGCGATCCGCGACCGCAATGCCGACGAGGCGTTCCTCGCCATGCGGCGGCTGCTGCGCAACGCCAAGGGCAATGTGTTCGATTCGATCTGGGTCGGCCGCAACGCCGATGCCGAGGACGAGACGAGCCTCAGCTAGTTCATCGCATCGACTTCACAAGAATCGGCCGCGGCGGAACCGCTGACGGCCGCTCGGCATAACAGGAGAGAAACGAATGAGACTGATGCAGATCAAGACCGAGGCCGGCGATCGCGCCGTCGTCGCAACGGTGTCGAACGGCACCGGCGAGCGGTCCTACATCGTGCCGGGCTACAAGACCGTCTACGAGCTCGCCAAGGCGGCGATCGCCGCCAAGAGCGGCATCGAGGCCCTCGTCGAGGCGGCCTCCGTCGGCGCCACCGAGGAAGTCGATCGCGCCGCGCTGCTCGCTTCCGGCTGCGTGCTCGCGCCGATCGACCACGAGGATCCGGCGCATCTCCTGATCACCGGCACGGGCCTGACCCATCTCGGCTCGGCCTCGGCCCGCGACGCCATGCACAAGACGCCGGATGAGGACGAAGTCCTCACCGACTCGATGAAGATGTTCCGCATGGGCCTCGAGAACGGCAAGCCGGCGCCCGGCCAGCAGGGCGTGCAGCCGGAGTGGTTCTACAAGGGCGACGGCGCGCTGCTCGTCGGCCCCGGCCAGCCGCTGACCGCTCCGTCCTTCGCCCAGGACGGCGGCGAGGAGCCGGAAGTCGCCGGCATCTACATCGTCGGCGACGACGGCCACCCGTACCGGATCGGCTTCGCCATGGCGAACGAGTTCTCCGACCACATCATGGAGCGGGTGAACTACCTCTACCTCGCCCATTCCAAGCTGCGCCCGTGCTCGGTCGGCCCGGAGCTGCTCGTCGGCGCGCTGCCGGACGACGTGCGCGGCCGCTCGAAGATCTTCCGCGACGGCAAGGTGATCTTCGACGAGCCGTTCCTGTCGGGCGAGGCGAACATGTCGCATACGCTCGCCAACCTCGAATATCACCACTTCAAGTATGATTTCTTCCGCCGCCCGGGCCAGGTGCACGTCCACACCTATGGCACGGCGACGCTCTCCGTGGCGTTCGGTGTCAAGACCGAGGCCGGCGACGTGTTCGAGATCCAGTCCGACACCTTCGGCCTGCCGCTCCAGAACCCGCTCGCCTTCGCCAAGGAAGAGAAGGTCACCGTCACCCAGCTTTGAGGGTTGGCCATGGGGGGCTGGCGGGATACAAGGACCGGGACTCTCCGAACCTCGGTTCCCGCCCCCCTTTCCCCGGCTCCGGCCGGGGCCATATCCGTTCCACGACGTTCAAGGATTTTCTGATGAGCACACTCCACAAGAACTACATCGGTGGTGAATGGGTCGGCGGCACCGCGCGCCCCAACATCAATCCGTCCAATACGAACGAAGTGGTCGGTGAATTCGCGCAGGCGACCGTCGAGGACGCCAAGGCCGCGATCGACGCCGCTGCCGACGCGTTCAAGACCTGGTCGGTCTCGGGCATCCAGCAGCGCCACGACATCCTGAAGGCGACCGGCGACGAGATCCTCGCCCGCAAGGATGAGATCGGCCGCCTGCTGTCGCGCGAAGAGGGCAAGACCCTTCCCGAGGGCATCGGCGAGACCATCCGCGCCGCGCAGATCTTCCACTTCTTCGCCGGCGAGACGCTGCGTCTCTCGGGCGAGCTGCTGCCGAGCGTGCGTCCGGGCATCGACGTCGCGATCACCCGCGAGCCGGTCGGCGTCGTCGGCCTGATCACGCCGTGGAACTTCCCGATCGCCATTCCGGCCTGGAAGCTCGCCCCGGCGATCGCCTATGGCAACACCGTCGTTTTGAAGCCGGCCGACCTGGTTCCGGGCTGCGCCTGGACGATCGTCGACATCCTGGTTCGCAACGGCCTGCCCAAGGGCGTCGTCAACCTGGTCATGGGCCGCGGCTCGGTCGTCGGCCAGGCGATGCTCGACTCGCCGAAGATCAACGCGCTCTCGTTCACCGGCTCGGTCGGCACCGGCAAGAAGGTCGCCGAGGCCTCGATCGCCGTCATGCGCAAGTTCCAGCTCGAGATGGGCGGCAAGAACCCGACCATCGTGCTCGATGACGCCGACCTGAAGGTCGCGGTCGAGTCGACCGCCAACAGTGCCTTCTTCTCGACCGGCCAGCGCTGCACCGCTTCGTCGCGCCTGATCGTCACCGAGAAGATCCACGACCAGTATGTCGAGGCGCTGACCGCCCGCATGAAGGACCTCGTCGTCGACGACGCCGTCAAGCAGGGCACGCATATCGGCCCGGTCGTCGACCAGAGCCAGCTCGACCAGGACGAGCGCTACATCCAGATCGCCAAGGACGAGGGCGCCACGCTCGCCTTCGGCGGCGAGCGGATCGAGCGCGAGAACCCGGGCTTCTTCCTGCAGCCGGCGCTGTTCACCAACACGACGCCCGACATGCGCATCAACAAGGAAGAGGTCTTCGGCCCGGTCGCCAGCGTGATCAAGGTCAAGGACTACGAGGAGGCGCTCGCCGTCGCCAACGACACGACCTTCGGCCTCGCCGCCGGCATCGTGACCACCAGCCTCAAGCATGCGACGCACTTCAAGCGTCACTCCGAGGCCGGCATGGTCATGGTCAACCTGCCGACCGCCGGCGTCGACTATCACGTGCCGTTCGGCGGCCGGAAGGGTTCGAGCTACGGCCCGCGCGAGCAGGGCAAGTACGCGGCCGAGTTCTTCACGACCGTTAAGACCGCTTACACCCTGCCGTAATCGGCCTCGGGTTCGAGCAAAGGGAAACGGGCGCCTTCGGGCGCCCGTTTTCGTTTCGCACCGTCGGGCCGGAGCGGCGCGCGATCGGCATGAGGCGGCGGCAACAGGCCGCGCGCATGGCGCGCAGGCGCGATCGATCAGATCGCCGGCCGGTCGAGCACCAGCAGGTCCTCATGACCGAAATGCACGTTCACCGGCTCGCCGCGCACCGGCGGGGCGCTGTGCGGGCGGTTGAAGGTGTCGAGCGAGACGACGTTGTCGCCGAAGCGGACGCGGATGCGGACGACGGGGCCGAGGAAATGCACCTCCTCGATGACGCCCTTCAGCCCGTTCCGGCCGGGCTCCGTCTCGCCGATCGAGAGCGCCTCGGGCCGGAGCGCCACGGCGAGGCTGTCACCCGTCGAGGCGCCGTTGGCGCCGCGCGTCGCCACGACCTCCTGGCCGTCGATGGCGATGCGGCCGGTGGCGGTGTCGACCATCGTGCCGTTCAGCACGTTGAGCGTGCCGACGAAGGTGGCGACGAAGCGCGTCTTCGGGTTGTTGTAGATCTCGAACGGCGTGCCGAGCTGCTCGATGCGGCCCTCGTTCATGACGCAGATGCGATCCGACATGGAGAGCGCTTCTTCCTGGTCGTGCGTCACATAGATGGTCGTGATGCCGAGCGAGCGCTGCACGGCGCGGATCTCGTCGCGGAGCGCGATGCGGATCTTGGCGTCGAGGGCGGAGAGCGGCTCGTCGAGCAGCAGGATCTTCGGCTGGATGGCCAGCGCGCGGGCGAGCGCCACGCGCTGTTGCTGGCCGCCGGAGAGCTGGTAGGGAAAGCGGTTGCCGACATCCGGCAGCTTGATCAGCGCCAGCATCTCCTTCACCCGCGCCGCGATCTCGGCCGAGGACTTCTTCGCCACCTTGAGGCCGAAGGCGATGTTGTCGGCGACCGTCATGTTCGGGAACAGCGCATAGGCCTGGAACACCATGCCGATGTTGCGCTGGTTCGGGCGGAGGTCGGTGACGTCCTTGCCGTCGATCTTGATCGTGCCGGACGTCGGCGTCTCGAAGCCGGCGATCATCCTGAGCGTCGTCGTCTTGCCGCAGCCCGACGGCCCCAGGAACGAGACGAACTCGCCGCGCTCGACGGCAAGGTCGATGCCGTGGATCGTCGTCTGGTTGCCGAAGGTCTTGGTGATCTTCTCGAGCGTCAGGAAAGCCATGCGCGGGGTCCCGGGTTCAACGGCGGGTGTCGTTGCGGCGGCCGCCGCCGAAGAGCTGGATCAGGCCCATGCAGGCCCAGGTGATGATGAAGGCGATGATGGCGAGCGCCGCCGGCTCATAGGCCCTATTGGCGCCGACGAGCTGCAGATAGGGTCCGAAGGCCGGCCGGTTCAGCAGGCTCGCCATGGTGAACTCGCCGATGACGATGGCGAAGGTAAGGAACGCACCGGAGAGCACCGCGACGCGCACGTTCGGCAGGATCACCTGGAACAGGATGCGCGGCCAGGAACTGCCGAGGCTCTGCGCGGCCTCTGTCAGCGTGCGGATGTCGATGGCGCGCAGCCCCGTGTCGACCGCCCGGTACATGTAGGGCAGGGCGAGCGTGACATAGGCGCAGGTGAGCAGGAAGTCCGTTCCCCGCGCGGAATTGGTGAGCGGGATCCAGGACGAGGAATTGTACATCCGGATATAGCCGAAGACGAGCACGATGGCCGGGATCACCAGTGGCAGCAGGGTGATGAACTCGACCAGCGGCCGCAGCCGCGGCAGCTTCAGCTGCACGATATAGGCGGTTGGCACCACGATCAGCACGCCGACGATGATCGCGGCGACGGCGATCAGCGCCGAATAGGTGAAGCTCGCCTGGAAGTTCGGGTCGCCGAAGACGACGCGGTAGGCCTCGAACGAATATTCGCCGCGCTTCATCCGGAGCGAGAACTCGAAGGTCGCGACGAGCGGCACGAGGAAATAGATCGCGCCGAGGATGATGGTGATCCAGGGGCCGATGACCGGACGCTTCATCGCATCCACCTCTCGCTGCGCGAGCGGAGCCAGATATAGGCGCCGTTCGAAAGTCCGGTGATCAGGATCATGCCGAGCGCCAGCGCGTAGCCGAGGTTCGGATCGTGCAGAACGTCGCCGCGGATCTGCGCGAACAGCAGGATGGTGATGATGTTGAGCGACGAGCCGGTCAGCGCATAGGCGGTGGCGATGGCGCCGAAGGCGTTGGCGAAGAGCAGCAGGAAGGCGCCGAGCAGGCTCGGCCACAGGATCGGGAAGGCGACCATGCGCCAGTACTGCCAGGTCGTGGCGCCGAGGATGGCCGAGGCCTCGCGCCATTCGCGCTTCAGCCCGTCGATCGCCGGCGTCATGATCAGGATCATCAGCGGGATCTGGAAATAGAGATAGGTCAGCGTCAGGCCGCCGAAGCTCAGCAGGTTGAAGCCGTAGCGGTAGATGTTGAAGCCGAAGATGCTGGTCAGGAGCGCCGTGACGAGGCCGGTTCGGCCGAGCGTCGCCATGAAGGCGAAGGCGAGCGGCACGCCGGCGAAATTCGACGCCACGCCCGAGAACGTCATCATCGTCGGGCGGATCCAGCGCGGCACGCGGCCGAGCGCCACTGCATAGGCGATCCCGAAGCCGATCAGCGCGCCGCCGAAGGCGGAGGCGGCGCTGATCGCGATCGAGGTGCGATAGGCCTTGATGATCGTCGGCTGGTTCAGGTTGGCGATGTTCTGCAGCGTGAAATTGCCCTGCGGATCCTGGAAGGCGCCGATCATCAGCAGCGTCGCCGGTATGATCAGGAACATCAGCGCGAACAGCATGAAGGGCACGACGCCGAGCCAGGTCAGCGAGAGGGGGCGCGGTCTCGCTCGGGCGGACTCTGCGGCGGATGCTGCCATGGCGGCCTGTCTGCGGTTGCTCGGGAACTGAGGATGCTGGCCCGCCCGGATCGAGGCAAGGGCAGGCGGCTAAATAATACGGGAGAGTCGCCGCCGGGGCGGGGCGGCTGCATCACGGGAAAGAGCCCGGCCGGGGCCGGGCTCCTTGTTCTGCGCGGGCCGAAGCGCCGCCTGTCCGGCGAAGCGCCTTACTTCGGAATGTCGGCGCCGACGACCGAATCCCACTGCTTGGCGATCACTTCCTTGGAGGCGTTCTGCTGCTCGACCGTCGGGAAGACGGCCTTGGCGTAGCCCTCGGCCGGCGGCAGCTTGGCGAGCAGGTCGGCCGGGATCTTGCCGTTCTTGGCGAGATCGTCGAAGCGGATCGGGTGGCAGTAGCCGGCGAGCCAGGCGAGCTGGCCCTCGTCGGAATAGAGATACTCCATCCAGAGCTTGGCGGCGTTCGGGTGCGGGGCGTAGGCGCTGATGCCCTGCACGTAGACGCCGGCGACGACGCCGGTCTTCGGCACCACGACCTCGGCGGCCGGGTTGCCCTTCAGCACGTCGCGCCAGGCAAGCGAATTGTAGTCCCAGGCGATCAGGATCGGCGTCGAGCCCTGCGCCAGCGACGCGGCCTTGCCGATGACGGGCACGAAATTGCCCTTCTTGTTCAGCTCGGCGAAGAACTTCAGGCCCTCGTCGCCGGCCTTGGCGATGTCGCCCTTCGAGCCGGACAGGCCGGCGGCGAAGACGCCCTGGATCGCCTGCGCCGCGACGCGCGGGTCGCCGGCGAGGGCGACGGAGTTGGCGTATTCATCCGAGAGCAGGTCCTTCCAGTCCTGCGGCACGGTCTTGATGATGTCGGTGTTCACCAGGAACGACATCACGCCGTAATAGTCGCCGTACCAGTAGCCGTCAGCGTCCTTGGCGGCGTCCGGGATCGTGTCCCAGGTCGAGACCTTGTAGGGCTGCAGCAGGCCCTCGGCCTTGGCCGAGGGGCCGAAGGGCAGGCCGACGTCGATCACGTCGGGGGCCTGCGGGCCGGTATTGCCCTTGTTCGCCTTGATCGCCTCGATCTCGTCGCCGGAGCTGGCGTCCGGGTTCAGCTCGTTGACGGCGATGCCGTACTTGTTCTTGAAGCCCTCGATGACGGCGCCATAGCCGCACCAGTCATGCGGCAGCGCGATCGTCGTCAGCTGGCCTTCCTTCTTGGCCGCCGCGATCAGCTCGTCGAGGTTCTGTCCGAGCGCAACGCCCGTGGTCGCGCAGATGGCGAGCGCGGATACCGAAATCCGCAGCCAGTTCGTCTTCATGCTTGTTCTCCCCTCGGCACATCATCGCCCGATTGCCCCGGCTCGGCCCCCTGGCCGGCCAGATGATAAGCCGTCTCATGCGATAGCTAGCACGCAAGTTTGAAGCTTGGATGTCGCTCGTTATTCGTGACGCGGCCTGTGGAAGATCCGCCTTCCGCCTCCCGTGCGCTCGAGCGTTTGTCCAGGACGCTGCCTGCCGCCGGAAACGGGCGCGGACACCGACGATGCAACCATATCGCAGCTCGCGACGGTTCGTAAGGCGGCTCATCGCGTCGGATTCGGAGGGATGGCTGCGGGGGAGATTGGGCGAATCCGGCGCCGCCGCGGCGGGCGTGGCGGCGGCCTGCTGCCAGCCGCCACCCCCGCGTCGAGCTCAACCTGACGGCGGGGGGCGCCGCCGGCGGGCCGGCTCAGTTGCCGGGCTGGTTCTTGATCGCGGCGTCGATCTTCCGCTTCACCGCGTCCAGATTGAACGAGGCGGGGTCCTGCATCGGCGGATAGTCGATCGCCGTCATCGCCAGCTTGGCGACCTCGTTCTGCACGCTGACGAAGCGCCAGAACTCGCGGGCGTAGAAGTCGTTCATGTAGCCGCCGCCGAGGTCGTTCAGGCTCTGTCCGCCGGTCGACGGCGTGCGCTCGAACGGATCCTGGCGGATGTTGACCATGACCGGCATGTCGGTCGTTTCCTTGGCGCCCGGCCAGCCGCCCGGCTGCTGGAAGAACTGGAACTTGAAGTTGTCGATCCGGACGGCGCCGAGTTCCGGGCCGCCGAAATAGAAGAATTCGTGCCGCGCCGACGGGCCCTTGCCGGTCAGCAGGGCGGTCTGGTCATAGCCGTCGAGATGGTTCTTGTAGGTGCGGTCGCCGAGCTGGACGCCCTTCAGGAGCTGGGCCGTGATGTCGGGATTGCCAGCCGCCGCGACCAGCGTCGGGAACCAGTCGAGCGCCGAGAAGATACCGTTCTCGACCGTGCCGGGCTTGACCTTGCCCGGCCAGCGGATGATCGCCGGCGCCCGGAAGCCGCCCTCCATCACCGTGCCCTTGGTGCCCTTGAACGGCGTCATGCCGCCATCCGGCCAGGTGAACACCTCGGCGCCATTGTCGGTCGTGAAGACCAGGATGGTGTTGTCGGCCTCGCCGGCGTCGTCGATGCATTTCATCAGCGCGCCGACATTGTCGTCGAGCTGCGCCATGCCGGCTTCCTCGAGGCCGTAATTGGTGTCGGCGTTCATCAGCGCCTGGTATTTCGGCGACAGGAAGGTCCAGACATGCATGCGCGTCGTGTTGTGCCAGAGGAAGAACGGCTTTCCGTCCGTCTTCGCCTTGTCCATGAAGTCGCAGGACGCCTTCACCAGCACCTCGTCGAAGGTGCCCATGTCGTATTTCGCCTTCGGCGTGATGTCGTGCATGTTCGGCACGTTGGTCATGTCGGGATAGGGCGCCAGCGGCCCCTCGTCGACGATGCGCTGCTTGCCGACCTTGCCCCAGCGCGGCATCACCGTCGCGTCGTCGACGTCGGTGGCGTAGCTGTGCACGAGATTGCGCGGACCGACCTTGTCCCGGTACGACTGGTCGTCCGGGAAGGAATACCAGTACGGGTCCGACATCGCGTCGAGGTGATAGAGGTAGCCGAAGAACTCGTCGAAGCCGTGCAGCGTCGGCAGGTACTTGTTCAGGTCGCCGAGGTGGTTCTTGCCGAACTGGCCGGTGGCGTAGCCCTGTTCCCTGAGCGCGGAGGCGATCGTCGCCGCCTTGTCCGGCATGCCGACATCGGCGCCCGCCTGGCCGACCGTCGTCAGGCCGGTGCGCAGCGGGATCTCGCCGGTGATGAAGCTGGCGCGGCCGGCCGTGCAGCTCGCCTCGGCGTAATAGTCGGTGAACATCATGCCCTCCGACGCCAGCCGGTCGAGGTTCGGCGTCTTGCCGGACATGATTCCGCGGTGATAGGCGCCGATGTTGAACCAGCCCACGTCGTCGCCCATGATCACGACGATGTTGGGCCTGGCCTGGTTCGCCTGCTGGGCCGGGGCCGCCGTGTTCATGGCAAGGATGAACGTGGAGGACAGCAAGCCGGCGCAAATATTTCGCATGGCATGCATGTTGTCGTCCTTTTCAAATGAATGAGCGCGCGCGGATGGGCGCGCGACAAGGAACGCGACAGGGGAATGCGCGATTTGGACTGCTGATCTGCGGCGGTCTTTCCGCCGGCGCGGACAATACTACGGGCTGTCGGGGCGGCTAACACACAATCCTGTCACCGGCAGTGAGGACCGGATGCGTTGGGCGGCCGACGGGCGCGACCCGCGCCGAAACATTTGTCGCCCGGCGTCGCGGCGCCGGCACTTTGCCGGGCAGGGCGCGGCCGGCGGATGGCGCGCGGCGAGGCGGCAGGCGAGGGGAGGCTGGCCCCGGCTGTGGTGGTCGCGGCGGTCGTGCTCGCGGCGCTCGGGCGGCCGGCGGTGGATGGCAGGCGGCGCGCGACAATCCCCAGGCTTCGATCACCGGGGTGTGAATTTCGGAAAACAGGCGCTTGACCCTCCCGCCGAAACCGCCTATCTCCACACCCACGACGCGGCGCTCGTTGCAGACGCCTCCCCGCCGGACCCTAGGTCCGAAAAAAGGTGAGGTCGATCAAGCGCTTAGTTGGGGAATAGTTTAACGGTAGAACGACGGACTCTGACTCCGTTAGTCTTGGTTCGAATCCAGGTTCCCCAGCCACTTTCTCAGAAATCGACAATGTTGACGGCTTGTGCGAGCTTGGTGGCCTGAGTTTGGGCCCCTCGATTTTCTCGACGGCCCGTAGGGCCGCTCCCCTTGCAGGATTTCCTGCAAGTCCGCAACTCACCCCTGCCTGACCGCTTCAGGACGCCGTTCTCCGAACTCGTCAAGCGGCTCTTGGAGAGGCCGTCAGAGGGACAGGCGCTCTAGCCTGGCTGACCAGACCATCGGCCGGCTAGGGACCGTCCACGGGCTCGGTTCCACCCGCGCTTCCTCATAGGCCAGGTCACCATTTCAAAGACCACGCCGCCTTTCTTCGCCGGGACCCTGTCCCCGTCATCCGAATGGGGGCGAGCGCATTTCCGGTCGCACATCACCCGGTTCGCTTCCGATCTCGCTGCAGTGTGGAAGGGGCGGCGAAGCGGTACGAAGTCTCCGGTGCCGATCCGTTTGCCGGATGGCGGGGCGGAGAGCCGGGCACGGAGGAGGGCGACGCACCCTGGCCAGTCGACGCCCTTGGCACGATGCCGGGCGGACAGGGCGATGGCGGGGCGCTGGGCGCCCCGGTCCCATCGACTGGCTACCCCGCATCGTCCTGCTGGTTCGATATCGCGGCGGTCAAGACGGAGAGCCGAGAAGGGGGCCGCCCTTGTCCCCGACCATGCCGACCAGCCGCGTGAGTACCGAACCGGACTGGCGGAGGCCGTCATGCTCGAACTCATTGGTAATCCAGTAGTCCAAGTTTCCGACATGCCGGGCCGTCTGAAGCGATAGCTCAGCGTCGACATACATGTCGTCATGGTAGATCGCGGCGGCCACGGGAACGGCATTCGCAGCGAGCTTGGCGCTATCGTAGAACCGACGTTCGTTCTTGCGTCGCGCAAGCGCCTCCGCGCCAGCCTTGAACGGCCTGAGGGCAGCGATGTCGTCGTACATCCACGGAAACATCATCTCGCCGGTGAACAGGAGCGGCCGCGCACTCGAACAGAAGAGAGCCGGTCTTTGCTGTTCCGCGCTCCAGGCCGTTGGTTCGTCTCCGGCGTATATGGCCTCTTGCAGGACGGCATAGAGCGGATTGCTCGCGAAGGACGTCCCATCGCAGACCGAGCGAATGAACAGCGCGGAAAGGCCGGACTGCGCAGCGTCATCGAGCGCTTCGTCCAACAGCCAGTGGGTGTTCTCAAATCCGAGCTTCAGGCCGAAATCGATGCCAAGCATCTGGAGCCGCCGAACCGTGAGCCTGTCGCCGTCCGGGAGTGTCGGCGTCCGCTCCTCCAGCCGATCGGCAATATCGGCCACGCGGGCGATATTCTGCGGAAAGCGCTTGTAGAAGGCGGCATTCTTCGCGGCAACGCGTGGATAGGTATGCTGGTAGGTCTGGGCCGCGGATGTGCCCAGGCCAGGCAGGCCGCCGGTAATGTAGCAGGCCGTCAGCGCCTCGGGCGCGTGGCTGAGATAGGTCAGGGTCAGAAAGCCGCCATAGCTTTGGCCGAGCGTCTGCCAGCGCTTGCCGCCAAACGCGGAATTTCGCAGATGTTCGAGATCCGCGACGATGGAATCGGCCAGAAACAGCTGCAGATGGTCAGCCGCGGCCTCGCCATCGGCAAATCGGGCCATGGTGCCCGACGTCACGGGTGTCGAGCGTCCGGTGCCGCGCTGGTCCGGGAGGACGACCCGATAGGTCTTCAGGGCCTCGTGAAGCCAACCGGGCGAGTTGCCGGTTGGACGAGGGGACTTGCCACCTGGGCCGCCTTGAAGAAAGCAGAGCAGCGGAAGATCTTCGAACTTGCGGGCCGGATCGACCACCTCGCGCGCGAACAGCTGGATGGCCGGGCCGGCCGGATTCGACCAATCGAGCGGCACGGGAATGACATGGTCGCGGATGTGCATGCCCGGGAGGGTGTATTCCGAAACGATCATGTGGTTCGCTCTCGCTTGAGGCCCGGCCCGTCATTTTCCAGGGCGAGGGATGACTTAGCCGCGTTCGAGGTGCTCGACGGCGAGGAAGGCGGCCTTGGCCGCCAGCGACAGCAACTTGGCCGCCTCGACACGCTCGGGCGTGTAGTAGTGCTCCTCGTGCAGCATGTTGACGGTGCCAAGCATCCTGTCGCCGACGAAGACTGGCCAGTTGAGCACCGAGCCGGTGCCGAGCGACCAGATCGTCTCATGGTCGGGGAAGACGTCGGCTATGTCCTTGATCGTGTTGGCGACGAAGGGCTGGCGCTTGACGTGGATCGTCTCGAACCAATGGGTGCGGTTGATCGGCTTGGTGCCGGAGACCGGATAGGCATCCGGGTGGCTGGTGAATGTGCGGGCCGAGCAGTCGTTGGCCCAGTCGAGCCGCATGACGGTGAAGAGCTTGGCGCCGACGATGACATCGGCCAGCGCCTGGAGCGCCTTCCAGACGCCCTCGACCTCCGTTGTCGTCGCGATGGCGGCGTCGAAGGCGACCAGCGCCTCGGCGATTGCGGTGTCGGTCATGGCAATCTCGATATTTCAGATCTTGGGAGTTCGGCCTGGGAGGGCTCAAGCCGGGTGGGACGGGCTGAACTGGATCAGTTCGCGCGAATAGGGGTCTTCCAGTGCGCCGCGCTTGAGCTGATCGGCGCTGGCGACCTCGACGATGCGGCCATGCCGCATGACGGCCAGCCGATCGCAGAGGAAGGAGACGACGGCAAGATTGTGGGTGACCATCAGATAGGTCAGCCCCTGCTCGCGGCGCAGGCGCTTGAGCAGGTTGAGGATCTCCGCCTGCACCGAGACGTCGAGCGCCGAGGTCGGTTCGTCGAGCAGCAGCAGCTTGGGCCTGAGGATGAGCGCCCGCGCAATCGCCACCCGCTGGCGCTGGCCGCCGGAGAGCTGATGCGGGAAGCGGAAGCGGAAGCGGCGGTCGAGGCCGACCGATTGCATCACCTCGTCGACGCGCTCGCCATTGTCGGCGATGCCATGGATGGCCAGCGGCTCGCTCAGCGTCGCATCCACCGTCTTGCGCGGGTGGAGCGAGCCGTAGGGATCCTGGAACACCATCTGGCACTGGCGCGCGAAGCCGCGATCGATGCCGGGCGAACGGGCCTGGCCGAATGCCGTTATGGAACCGGTCCAGCTCGTCGCGATGCCCGCAATGGCCCTGAGCACCGTGGTCTTGCCCGAGCCGCTCTCGCCGACCAGCGCGAAGCTCTCGCCCTCGGCGACCGAGAGGTTGATGTCGTGCGTAACCTTCGATTCGCCGTAGCAGATATCAAGGTTTTCGATCGTCAGCGCGCTCATGTCGAAGCCTCGTCGCGTTGCAGGACCGGCAATTCCTCGCGATCCTCATCGAGACGCGGGATCGCGGCGAGCAGGCCGCGCGTATAGGGATGCTTGGCGTTGCGGAGCTCGCTTGCGATGCACTCCTCCACCACCTCGCCGGCGCGCATCACCAGGATGCGGTCGCAATAGCCCGACACCAGGTCAAGGTCGTGGCTGACCAGGATCAGCCCCATGCCCTTGCGCTTGACGAGATCGTCGATGATCTCGAGCACTTGTGCCTGTACCGATACGTCGAGCGCCGAGGTCGGCTCGTCGGCGATCAGGAGGTCCGGCTCCGGGATCAGCATCATGGCGATCATGATGCGCTGGCCCATGCCGCCGGAGACCTCGTGCGGATAGAGGCCGAGCACGCGCGCGGGATCGTTGATGCGAACGGCCTCCAGCATGGCGAGGGTGCGGCCGCGGATGTCGGTGCGACCGAGCTTCTGGTGCGTCAGCAGCGCCTCGGCGATCTGGGCGCCGATGGTCATGACCGGATTGAGCGAATATTTCGGGTCCTGCATGACCATCGAAATGCGCGCGCCCCGGATGGCGCGCATCTGCCGATCCGACTGGGCGAGCAGGTCGATGCCGTCGAAGCGCAGCTTGTCGGCCGTGACCTTGCCCGGGGCCCGGATCAGCCGCAGGATCGAGCGACCGGTCATCGACTTGCCGGAGCCGCTTTCGCCGACGATGCCGAGGCGCTCGCGGCCGAGCGTCAGCGACAGCCCCTTGACCACGTCGACCGGACCGCGCGCGGTCGGGAAGGTGACGCGCAGGTTCTCGATTTCAAGCAAGGCGCTCATTGACGGTCTCCATGCTTGGGGTCGAGGACATCGCGCAGGCCGTCTCCGAGGAAGCAGAAGCCGAGGCTGACGATGACGATCGCGAAGCCCGGCATGGTCGCAACCCACCACTCGTTGAGGATGAAGGAACGGCCGCGCGAGATCATCGCGCCCCATTCGGGCAGCGGCGGCTGCGCGCCGAGGCCGATGAAGCCGAGGCCCGCCGCGGTCAGGATGATGCCGGCCATGTCGAGCGTGACGCGGATGATCATCGACGAACTGCACAGCGGCAGGATGTGGTTGACGATGACGCGGAAGGATGACGCGCCCTGAAGCTCGACCGCGGAGACGAACTCCGAGTTGCGGATGGTCAGCGTCTCGGCGCGGGCGATGCGGGCATAGCCCGGCCAGGTCGCGATCGCGATGGCGATGATGGCGTTCTGGATGCCGGGCCCGAGGGCTGCGACGAAAGCCAGCGCCAGGATCAGCTTCGGCATCGACAGGAAGATGTCGGTGATGCCCATCAGGATGCGATCGACCCAGCCGCCATAGTAGCCGGCGATCGCGCCAATGACGAGCCCGACGGGCGCCGCGAGCACCGCCACCAGCATCACGATCATCAGGGTGATGCGGGCGCCGTAGACGACGCGGCTCCAGATGTCGCGGCCGAGTTCGTCCGTGCCCATCCAGTACTCGGCGCTTGGCGGCTTGAGCCGCATGGCGAGGTCCTGGGTGATGGGCGAATGGGTGGCGATCCAGGGCGCAAACAGCGCGGCCAGGATCAGCGCCAGCACGATCAGGGCACCGACCATCGCCAGCGGATTGCGCATCAGGGCGCGGGACAGACGATAGCCGCGGCCAAGGCGCGCCTGCAGGCGCGAGGACGGTGAATCGTCGAGAAGCCAGTCGCGTGTGGTCGCCATCAGCGCGCCCTCGGGTCGAGGACGCGGTAGAGCACGTCCGAAATCTTGTTGATGCCGATGAACACGGCGCCGATGACCAGCGTTGCGCCCAGAACGGCGTTCATGTCGGCGTTGAGCAGCGCCGTGGTAAGATAGTTGCCGATGCCGGGCCAGGAAAAGACGGTCTCGATCATGACCGAGCCCTCGAGCAGGCCGGCATAGGACAGGGCGATGACAGTGATCAGCGGCACGAGGATCGGCCGGAACGCATGGCGCCAGAGGACGAGGCGCTCCGGCACGCCCTTGACGCGGGCGGTGGTGATGTATTCCTGCGCCAGTTGGTCGAGCATGAAGGAGCGCGTCATGCGGGCGATGTAGGCCAGGCTGAAGAAGCCAAGCACCGCCGCCGGCAGCAAGATATGCGATAAGGCATTGAAGAAGATCTCGGTTTCGCCGGCGAGCAGGCTGTCGACCAGCAGCAGGCCCGTGACGGGATCCACCATGCCGTCATAGAAGACGTCGATACGGCCGGGTCCCCCGACCCATTGCAGCTTGGCGTAGAACAGCGCGAGACCGACAAGGCCGAGCCAGAACGCCGGTATCGAATAGCCGAGCAGGCCAACGACGCGGATGACCTGGTCGACCAGGCTGCCCTGGCGGCTGGCGGCATAAACCCCCATTGGCACGCCGAGCAGCACGCCGATGAGGATGCCGAGCGTCGCCATCTCCAGCGTGGCGGGGAAAACACGGGCGAGATCCTCGGCGACGGGCCGGCCGGTCGACACCGACATGCCGAGATTTCCCGTCAGCACATTCCCGACATAATCGAGGAACTGGACGATCAGCGGCCTGTCCAGGCCCATCTCGAGGCGGGCCGCTTCGTAGACGGCGCGCGGAGCGCGGTCGCCGACAACGGCCAGCACCGGATCGATCGGCACGACGCGGCCGATGAAAAAGGTGATGGCAAGGAGGCCGAGGAAGGTAAAGGCAACGGCAAAGAGGATGCTGAGCAGCCCTTTGCCCATTTTCCAGGCGCGCCGCGCCGTGTGCGATGCGCCTCTGGAGCCGGATGGAAGCGCCAGCGCGGGGTCGGTTTCTGATGCCACGTGGTGTGGGTCCTGCTCCAATGGCCGTGGCGCGAGTGCGGCACGGATGTCGTTAGTCGAGAAACATTCCGCTTGGACCATACAAATAACTTTGATTAAATCAAAAAAAATTTGATGGAGCGAAGCGAGCGTGTCCTCGGAGACCAGCAGGAAAGCGAAGGCGGGCCAGCCGAAGGTGGGGGCGCTGATCCGTGGCCGCCGCCGGCAGCTGTCAATGACATTGCAGGAATTGTGCAATGCCGCAGGCATTTCCGTCGGCTATCTGAGCCAGGTTGAACGCGATCAGGCCACCCCGTCGCTCGGTACGCTCGCCCATATTGCGCGCGGGCTCGACGTGCCGATCGACTATTTCATCGCGACGACGTCGATGGAGGACGGGCTGACGCGTGCGACCGCGCGCAGCCGCTTCTCGGTTGACGGCTCGTCGGTCATCTACGAGCGCATCGCGGCCGATTTCACAGGCAACGTGCTGTCGTCCTTCATTCTCCATATTCCGCCCGGCTACCGGTCCGAGACCGTGAGCCACGAGGGTGAGGAAATTGTGTTCATTCTCGAAGGCCAGATTGCTCACCGCCTCGAGGACGACGAAATGGTGCTTTCGGCCGGCGACAGCCTGCATTTTCGCGGCAATCGCCTCCATTCCTGGTCGAACGACACCGAGACGTTCGCGCGCATGCTCTGGACCGGCACCATGCCGATATTCAGGTCGCGCACGGAACATCCGCCCCTGCGTGCTACCGGGGGCAGGACCAAGAAGACGGGAACCAACGAGGAGAAAATATGACGAAAGTATTCAGGGTCGCGCTGCTCGCAGCAGCGCTGGCAATGCCGATTTTGCCGATCCAGGGCTGGGCTGCGACGCCGGCCGACGTGCTTGTCGTTGCGCAGAACATCGACGACATCGTGAGCATCGACCCGGCCGAGGCCTACGAGTTCTCGTCCGGCGAATACGCAACCCAGACCTATGACCGTCTCGTGCAGTACGATGCCCCCAATCCGAAGGCGCTGGTTGCCGGCCTCGCCAAGGAGTGGGTCGCCGACGACGCAAACAAGACGATCACCTTCACGCTGCGCGACGGCGTCAAGTTCAGTTCCGGCAATCCGCTCCGCGCCGAGGACGTGGTCTATTCCTGGAAGCGCGTGGTCGACCTCAACAAGGCGCCGGCCTTCATCCTGACGCAGCTCGGCTGGACGCCCGAGAACTACGACAAGATGGTCACGGTCGACGACGGCAAGGTGAAGGTGAAGTATGAGGGCGACTTCTCGTCGGCCTTCGTGCTCAACGTGCTCGCTTCCCGTCCTGCCTCGATCGTCGACGCCGTCACCGTGCAGGCGAATGAAGCCAATGGCGACATGGGCAATGCCTGGCTGAAGGCGAATTCGGCCGGCACCGGCCCGTTCGTGCTCAAGGCGTTCCGCCCGGGCGAGCTCATCAACCTGAAGGCCAATCCCGACTATTTCAACGGCGCTCCCGCGCTCAAGGGCGTGATCATCCGCCATGTCGCCGAAGCCGCGACCCAGCAGCTGCTGCTGCAGTCGGGCGACGTCGATATGGCCAAGAACCTGACCTCGGACCAGATCGCCAGCCTCGCCGGCAACGACAAGCTGGCGACCGAGACCTATCCGCAGGCGGCCGTCCACTTCCTGTCGTTCAACCAGAAGACCGCGGCGCTGACGCCGCCGGCCGTCTGGGAAGCTGCCCGCTATCTGGTCAACTACAAGGGCATGACCGACACCTTCCTGAAGGGTCAGATGGAGACGCACCAGGCCTTCTGGCCGAAGGGTTTCCCGGGCTCGCTCGACGAGAATCCCTATAGCTATGATCCGGCCAAGGCCAAGCAGATCCTGGCGGATGCCGGCATCAAGACGCCGATCAAGGTAACGCTCGACGTCATCAACTCGACGCCGTTCACCGATATCGCGCAGTCGTTGCAGGCGGGCTTCGCCGAAGCGGGGATCACCTTCGACATCATCCCGGGCACCGGCTCGCAGGTGATCACCAAGTATCGTTCCCGCACGCACGAGGCGATGCTGCTGTACTGGGCTCCCGACTTCATGGACCCGGACTCCAACGCAGCGGCTTTCGCCTACAATGCGGACAACTCGGACGACCATGTCCAGGGCAGCGCCGCATGGCGCAACAGCTGGGCCGTGCCGGACGAGATGAACAAGGAGACGAAGGCGGCGCTCGCCGAGGCCGACCCGGCCAAGCGCGACGCGATGTACATCGATCTGCAGAAGAAGGTGCAGGCGAACTCGCCGATCGTCATCATGTTCCAGGCCGCCACCCAGGTCGCCCGCGCCAAGAACGTCGAGGGCTACGTCAACGGCGCCCTCTCCGACTTCGTGTTCTACCGTCAGGTCAAAAAGAACTGATCGGCGCCCGGCGGGGCCGATCCGGCATGGAGGGCCGCTCGCAAGAGCGGCCCTTTTTTGTGCCGCAGGTCGCGGCCGGCACGGCAGGATGCATTTGCCTTGAATCGCTGCCTTTCTCCTCCCCCTGCCGAAAGGGGGATTCAGTTTCCGATCCGGCACGCCGGCTGATCATCGCGCTCAGGCAATCGACGTGACCCTGCTCCAGCCTTCCTTGATGGTTTCCATGGCGGGGTAGGTCGACGTGCTGCCAACATAGGGGAGGGTCGATATCTTGTCGCCGAGGACCCGCCGGTATTTGCTGATATCGCGCGTCCGCACCTTCAGAAGGTAGTCGAACCGGCCCGCGATCATGTGGCATTCGTCAACCTCCGCGACTTTCTTGACGGCGTCGTTGAAGCTCTTCAGGGCGGCCTCCCGCGTATCGGTCAGCTTCACCTCGACGAAGGCGACATGGTCGAGCTGCATTTTCGTCGGGTTCAGGATGGCTTTGAAGCCTTCGATGTACCCCTCTGCGATCAGGCGCCTGAAGCGGATCTGGCAGGGGGTCTTGGATAGGCCGATGCGCGCCGCCAGATCGGTGATCGACATGCGGCCATCCTCCGACAGGGCCTGGAGAATGTGCTGGTCGAACTGGTCAAGTTCACCAAAAACATGGGCATCTTTAGTCATAATGGATCCCTTTCGGCCGCACTATTAGCTCATACCACTGGAATTCGGCCGAAACAAAGTGGGAAGGGCTTGGATCTGTCGTGTTAGCTTTCTCTGCCTGTCGGCTGGAGGAAGTGGCGTATGGATATCGCGCTGGAACAAGAGAACGCATCCGCTTCGCAAGAAGGAACCTTCCTCGACAGTGTCGAGAGCTATATCGACCGGGCCCTTGCGCATCTCGACCTTCCCGAGGGCCTCGCCGAGCGGATCCGCGCCTGCAACTCCACCTATACGGTTCGGTTTGGGGTTCGACTGCGCGGGCGCATGTACAGCTTTACGGGCTGGCGGTCGGTTCACAGCGAGCATGTCGAGCCCGCCAAGGGTGGCATTCGCTATGACGCGGCGGCGAACGCGAATGAGGTCGAGGCGCTCGCCGCGCTCATGAGCCTTAAATGCGCGTTGGTCGACGTGCCGTTCGGCGGCTCAAAAGGCGCTCTCCGCATCGATCCCAAGCAATGGGAGGTCCATGAGCTTGAGCGCATCACCCGCCGTTTCACGCAGGAGTTGGCAAAGCGCAACCTGATCTCGCCCGGCCGCAACGTTCCCGCTCCCGACATGGGGACGGGCGAGCGCGAGATGGCCTGGATGGCCGACGAGTACAAGCGCACCGGCCCTGCCGATATCGTCAACGCGAATGCCTGCGTCACCGGCAAGCCCTTGTCACGCGGCGGAATTGCCGGTCGCACCGAAGCTACGGGGCGGGGCGTCCAGTATGCGATCCATTGCTATCTTCGCGACCGCGCGCACCAGGGCATTCAGGGCCGGCGCGACCTGTCCGGCATGACTGTCGCCGTTCAGGGCTTCGGCAATGTCGGTTTCCACGCTGCCAAGTTCCTGAGCGAGGAAGACGGCGCCAAAATCGTCTGCATCGTCGAGCGCGACGGGTACATCTTCGATGCCGCCGGGCTCGACGTCGAGGCGGTGCGGCAGCATCGCCTTCGTACCGGAAGCATCCTTGGATTCGAGGGCGCAATCAGCTCCCCCGACAAGGATCGAGGTCTGGAGGTCGATTGCGACATTCTCATCCCGGCGGCGATGGAAAACGCAATCACGTCGCACAATGCCGATCGAATTCGCGCAAGGCTGATCGCGGAGGCCGCCAACGGACCCGTGAGTTTCGCGGCCGAGGCGACGCTCCTCGAAAAAGGTGTCGTCATTCTGCCGGATCTCTTCGTCAATGCCGGAGGCGTCATCGTCAGCTATTTCGAGTGGGTCAAGAATCTGACGCACATCCCGTTCGGCCTCATGGAGCGTCGCCGCCGCGAACGCCGCAACGCACAGATCACCAGCGCGTTGGAATCGATGACCGGCAAGGCCTTTCCCGAGGACATGCGGGATGAGTTTCTCGAAGGAGGGAGCGAGATCGATCTCGTTCGCTCCGGCCTCGACGATGTCATGCGAGGGGGCTACGAGCGCATGACGTCCGTCCTGCGCGATATGCCGGAGATCCAGGATTTCCGCACGGCCGCCTACTATGTCGCCCTGAAGGAAATCGGTGATGCCTATAAGGCAATCGGGATCTGATCATGGGCCAGGCACAAGCAAACAGGCTCGGTTCGTCATGAAAGACGCGACAGCCAGGCGGGACCGCTGGCCGCTCGATCCGGCGCAAGATACCGCCTGATCCGAGGCGAGACAGCGGGGGCGGCGATCGCCGTGCCCGCCGGGAAGGATCGGGCCCCCCGAGGGATGCCTTTCCGGTCGATCTGCTCCGGCCCGAACCCCTGCCGAAACCCTGCCGGACCGCCGAGTTCGCCAGGCCACTCTCCATTTCGTTGGGCCTATCGCGTCTTCTGCGCGCGTGCCGCTCCCCACTTCGCGCGCAAGCGCTCCTCCTGGAACCAAAATGCTCAAAATCGTCGCCGAAACCGATCACGTTGCAGACGCCTCTGCTCCCTTCTCGCAGTTTGCCCCCCCGATCCGCGAGCAATCCGAACTGCGCAAGGCGGTGACGGCGGCCTATCGGCGGCCCGAAACCGAATGCCTGCCGCCGCTCCTCGACGCCGCGCGGCTTCCCGCCGCGCAGAAGGCGACCGTCCGCGCCACCGCCAGCAAGCTGATCGAGGCGCTTCGCGCCAAGCACAGGGGAACGGGTGTCGAAGGGCTTGTCCAGGAATACTCGCTGTCGAGCCAGGAGGGTGTCGCCCTCATGTGTCTGGCCGAAGCGCTGCTGCGCATTCCGGACACGGCAACGCGCGACGCCCTGATCCGCGACAAGATCGCCGAGGGCGACTGGAAGTCCCATGTCGGCGGCGGCCGGTCGTTGTTCGTGAATGCGGCGACCTGGGGCCTTGTCGTCACCGGCAAGCTCACTGCCAGTGTCAACGACCGCGGCCTTTCGGCGGCGCTGACGCGGCTGATCGCCCGATGCGGCGAGCCCGTGATCCGCCGTGGCGTCGACATGGCGATGCGCATGATGGGCGAGCAGTTCGTGACCGGCGAGACGATCGACGAGGCGCTGAAGCGGGCGCGTTCGCTCGAAACCCGCGGCTTCCGCTACTCCTACGACATGCTCGGCGAGGCCGCCACGACGGCCGCGGACGCCGAGCGCTACTATCGCGATTATGAGAACGCCATCCATGCGATCGGCAAGGCGTCGGACGGCCGCGGCGTCTATGAGGGCCCCGGCATCTCGATCAAGCTTTCCGCGCTGCATCCGCGCTACGTCCGCGCGCAGTCGACGCGCGTCATGGACGAACTTCTGCCGCGCGTTCGCGCGCTCGCGCTGCTCGCTCGCCGCTATGACATCGGCCTGAACATCGACGCGGAGGAAGCGGACCGCCTCGAGCTCTCGCTCGACCTGCTGGAGGCGCTGAGCTTCGACGCCGGGCTCGCGGGCTGGAACGGCCTCGGCTTCGTCGTCCAGGCCTATGGCAGGCGCTGCCCGTTCGTCCTCGACTTCATCATCGACCTGGCGCGCCGCTCCGGACGCCGCATGATGGTGCGCCTCGTCAAGGGCGCCTACTGGGACGCGGAGATCAAGCGCGCCCAACTCGACGGTCTCCCGGATTTTCCCGTCTACACCCGGAAGGTTCACACCGACGTTTCCTATGTCGCCTGCGCCAGGAAGCTTCTGGCCGCGACGGACGCGATCTTCCCGCAATTCGCCACGCACAACGCCCAGACGCTGGCCACGATCTACCATCTCGCCGGTCCCGAGTTCGAGGTTGGCAAGTATGAGTTCCAGTGCCTCCACGGCATGGGCGAGCCCCTCTATGACGAAGTCGTCGGCAAGCAGAACCTCGACCGGCCGTGCCGGATCTACGCGCCGGTCGGCACGCACGAGACGCTGCTCGCCTATCTGGTTCGCCGTCTGCTGGAGAACGGTGCCAACTCCTCGTTCGTGAACCGCATCTCCGATCCGAACGTCTCCGTCGACGAACTCACCACCGATCCGGTCGATGCCGTCGAAGCGGTCGCTCCGGTCGGAAAGCCGCACGACCTGATCGCGTTGCCGCGCGACCTTTATGGCGCGGAGCGTCGGAACTCCTCCGGCATCGATCTTTCCAACGAGACGGAACTGGCGCGGCTGGCGGACAGCCTGCGCGCGACGGTGACGGAAGCCTGGCATGCCACCCCGCTCCTCGCCGATGGCGAGGCGGGGGGCAAGACCCGGCCGATCCTCAATCCCGCCGATTACGGCGACGTCGTCGGCCGGGTCACGGAACTGGAACCGGACGCCGCCCCCAGGATCGCGCGGCTCGCCGAAATCGGCGCGCGCGAATGGGCCGCGGTCGCGCCGGCCGACCGGGCGGCCTGCCTGGATCGGGCCGCCGAGATCATGCAGGCGCGCATCGAGCCGCTGATGGGCGTCATCATGCGCGAGGCGGGCAAGTCTGCCGCCAACGCGATCGGCGAGGTGCGCGAGGCCGTCGACTTCCTGCGCTACTACGCCGAACAGGCGCGCCGCACACTCGACGCCACGCACGCGCCGCTTGGCCCGATCGTCTGCATCAGCCCCTGGAACTTCCCGCTCGCGATCTTTACCGGCCAGGTGGCCGCCGCGCTGGTCGCCGGCAACGCGGTCATGGCAAAGCCCGCGGGCGTCACGCCGATCATCGCGTTCGAGAGCGTGAAGATCCTGCACGAGGCCGGTGTACCGCGCGCCGCGCTCCAGTTCGTGCCCGGCGGCGGGCAGCTGGGCGCCGCGCTCATTGACGCCGAAGAGACGGCCGGCGTCATGTTCACGGGATCGACGGGCGTCGCCCGCCTGATCCAGGCTCAGCTCGCCAACCGGCTTTCAAGGTCGGGCAAGCCCATTCCACTGATCGCCGAGACCGGCGGCCAGAACGGCATGATCGTTGACTCCTCCGCGCTTGCCGAGCAGGTCGTCGGCGACGTGATCGCATCCGCCTTCGACAGCGCCGGCCAGCGCTGCTCGGCGCTTCGCGTGCTTTGCCTGCAGCAGGATGTGGCCGATCGCGTCCTGACCATGCTGAAGGGGGCGCTGCGGGAGCTCGCGATCGGGCGCACCGACCACCTGAGCGTCGATGTCGGCCCGGTGATCACGGAAGGCGCGAAGGCCGAGATCGACGCTCATATCGAGAAGATGAAGGCGCGTGGTTGCAAGGTCGAGCAATTGCCGTTGCCGCCGACGGCTGGCCTCGGCACCTTCGTTGCGCCCACCATCATCGAGATCAACCGGCTCTCCGATCTCGAGAAGGAGATCTTCGGGCCGGTGCTGCACGTCATCCGCTATCGCCGCGAGGACCTGGATCGGCTGATCGACGACATCAATGGTTCGGGATATGGCCTGACCTTCGGCCTTCACACCCGTCTCGACGAGACCATCGCCCATGTCACTGGGCGGATCCAGGCCGGCAATCTCTATGTGAACCGCAACATCATCGGCGCGGTCGTCGGCGTCCAGCCCTTCGGCGGCCGAGGTCTTTCCGGAACGGGTCCGAAGGCGGGCGGACCGCTCTATATCGGCCGCCTCGTGCAGAAGGCCCCGGCACCGCCGCGGCAGAGCCCGGGCCACACCGATCCGGCGCTTGTAGATTTCGCTGCATGGCTGGCGGACAAGGGCAGGGCAAGGGATGCCGTCGCCGCACGGGAACTCGGCAGCCGTTCCGCCGTCGGAATGGAACGGGAACTCGTCGGCCCGGTCGGCGAGCGCAACCTCTATGCGCTGCATCCGCGCGGCGCCGTCCTGCTCGCCCCGCTCACCGAGACGGGCCTCTATCGCCAGGTCGCGGCGGGCCTTGCCACGGGCAACCGGATCTTCGTCGACGCGGCGTCCGGACTGCAGTCGTTGCTTGGCGACCTCCCGTCGAGTGTGGCGGGGCGTGTGTCATGGACGGTGGACTGGAACAAGGACGGCCCCTTCTGCGCGGCCCTCGTCGAGGGAAGCGCGGAGCGCGTACGCACGGTCAACCAGGCGATCGCCGCGCTCGACGGACCGCTGGTTCTTGTCCAGTCAGCGACGAGTTCGGAGATCGAGGCCGACGTCGAATCCTATTGCCTGAACTGGCTGGTGGAGGAGGTTTCCACGTCCATCAACACCGCCGCTGCCGGCGGTAATGCCAGCCTGATGACGATCGGATAGCCGCGCCCGCCCTGTGGGCGCCCTGCTTGCCGGGGCGCCTATCCCGATGCCAGTCCGATCCACTTCCGGCACCATTTCCCACTAAGTGATGGATGGCGCTTGTGATGGAATCCTGCAGGGGCATTGGCCGGACCTGTCGCGTCCGGGTTGCGCGCCGATCTGCCCGGCTTCGGCCGTTGTGCCGGATGCGCGGCTGGCGATGCGATGAGGCGCGGCCGGGGCCGCGCTCGTCATCCGGGATCGGCGCCTTCTCGCGCCGTGGCCGCGCTTCCCGCGCCAGGGCAAGGAGCTCGCTCTGGCGCGGGAAGCGCCGGCCGGATCGATCAGACGACCGTGCCGAAGGCGGCGCCGATGCCCGCAGTGATCGCCATCGCCATCGCGCCCCAGAAGCCGACGCGGATCATCGCCCTCAGCACATTGGCGCCGCCGGCCTTGGCGCCGATCGCGCCCAGCAGCGCCAGGAAGGCGAGCGAGGCGACGGACACCGTCGGAACCAGCCATTCGCGCGGCGAAATCAGCACCATCAGGAGCGGCATCAGCGCGCCGAACGCGAAGGTCGCCGCCGAGGCCAGCGCCGCCTGGACGGGCCGCGCCGTCGTGATCTCGGAAATGCCGAGTTCGTCGCGCGCATGCGCGCCGAGCGCGTCCTTGGCCATCAGTTGCTCGGCCACCTGCCGGGCGAGCTCCTTGTCGAGCCCTCTCTGCTCGTAGATCGCCGCCAGCTCGCGATGCTCCGCCTCGATATCGGCCGCCAGTTCGGCGCGCTCCCGGGCGAGGTCGGCATTCTCGGTGTCCGATTGCGAACTCACGGAGACATATTCACCGGCCGCCATCGACATCGCGCCGGCCACCAGCCCGGCGATGCCGGCGAGCAGGATCTCGTTCGGGCCGGAGGCGGCGGCGGCCACGCCGACGATCAGGCTCGACGTCGACAGGATGCCGTCATTGGCGCCGAGGACCGCGGCCCTGAGCCAGCCGATTCGATGGACCAGATGGTTTTCCCGGTGGGTTAGGTGACGCGGCATCTTGGGATTCCTGAAGGTGGGAGGGGATCGCGCGGGGCCGAGCGGCGCCCGGGACAGGGTGCGGCGGGAAGGTCAGGATAGCCAATGTGCCGATCGCGGGATCGGCCGAAATCGAGAATGCGCCATCATGGATGGCGGCAATCCGCTTGACGATCTCGAGGCCGATGCCGAGCCGGTCGCCGGATCGGGTGATCCTTGTATCGTCGTGGGCGACGGGCCGGTAGAGCGCCGCCTTGTCGATCACCGCGATGGAGGCGCCGGGCCCCGCGCGGACCTCGATCTCGGTGCCGTCCGGGGTATGGGTCACGGCGTTGGTGACGAGGTTCATCAGGGCATCCTCCAGCAGCGCGCGGTCGCCCTGTATCGCGGCGGCGGAGCTGTCCACGAAGCCGATGGAATGACGGCGGTCATAGACCCATGGCCCGATCGAGGCGACGACGTTGCGGCCGAGTTCCGCGAGGTCGATCGGCTGGAACCCCTTGCGCTCGATGGCTTCCAGGCGGCCGAGCGCCGTGATCTGGCCGACGAACCGCGCCAGGCTCTCGACATCCTGCTCCATGCGCCGCGCGCGCGGGCTGTCGATCTGGCCAAGCTCGAGCTGCAGCATCGCGAGCGGCGTGCGGATCTCGTGCGCGACGGCCGTGGTGAACAGCCGCTGTTCGCGCATCAGGCGGCCGATGCGTGCCAGGGATCGGTTGACGGCGGCGCCGAGCTCGGCGACTTCCCGCGGCATCGCGCTGACGTCGATCCTGTGCTCGGGGTCGAGCGGGTCGATGGAGCCGGCCTGGCGGGCGGCGGCCCTGACTGGCCTCAACGCCAGCCAGGTCGAGATCAGCGAGCCGCCGAGAACCAGCACCAGCTGCAGGAACATCGGGATGGCGAGATGATCCGCGAATTCGTGGCCGAGAGCTCGCCACATCACGGCTTCGTCCTTGTCCAGGATGGCGATCTCGATGATGACCGGCTTGCCGTCGATCCAGAGGGTGCGGCCGCCGGCAACGGCGATCGGCTTGCCCGGCCCGAGAAGCCGCATCCAGCGATCGGGCGGATCGATTTCTTCCGGCAGCAGGTGGAGCAGGCACTGCTCTCCGCAGTTCGAGAAGATCAGCCCGCCGCCTTGCGGGCGGATTCGGGCGATGCGCGTGGTGCTGCCGGGACCATAGTCCACGGCGCCCTCCGGCAGCCGGAAGCTCCATTGCCCGTCCCGATGCGAGATTCCTTCGGCGAGCAGCGCCGTCTCGCGCTCGACCATCAGCGACCCCAGTTCGGGATCGTCGAAATAATAGTCGGCGAAGACGATGACGAGCTGCGCCGCCATGGCGATCAGGGCGAACAGGACGATCCGCCGGGCGATCGTCGCGACGAGGCCGGAGCGCTGCGCCGCCGCTTCAGCCATTCGTCAGGTCCCGGAGCAGGTAGCCGGCGCCGCGCACCGTCTCGATCGAGATGCCGGCCTCGATGCCGTCCAGCCGTCGGCGCAGCCTCGAGACGGCGAGCTCGATCGCATTGGCGGAGAGCTCGTCGCCGAATTCGGAAAGCTTCGCCTCGATCCGCTCCTTCGGCACCACCGAGCCGGCGTTGCGAAGCAGCACCGCCAGAACCGAGCGCTCGCGAGGCGACAGGTTGACCGTCTCACCAGCGCAGGAAAGGACCGCGCTCGTCGGATCGAAGGCGACGTTGCCGAGCTCCAGCATGTCGGCCACATGCGCCGGCGCCCGCCGTAGCAGGGCGCGGCAGCGGGCCAGAAGCTCGAAGTGGTTGAACGGTTTGACCAGATAGTCGTCCGCGCCGGCATCCAGCCCGGCGATGCGCTCGTCGACCGCGCCCCGGGCGGTGATGATCAGGATGGGCGCCGTGAAGCCGGCGGAGCGGAGAGCCCGCACGAGATCGAGCCCGTCGCCGTCCGGCAGGCCCAGATCGACGAGCGCCAGATCATAGGGCGCAACGTCGATCGCGGCTTGCGCGTCGACGGCCGTCTCGACGGCGTCGACGCGCCATTCCGCCTTGTGGATCGATTCGATCAACAGGTCGCGCAGGCGCGGGCTGTCTTCGACGAGGAGGATCCTCATGCTTTCTTGCGCCCCGTCACCATCGACAGAACCAGGTTCTCGCGGTGATGGAGGCTCTCGAAGAGCGCGGCGGCGGCATGGACCAGCGCGAGCACCAGGATGGCGTTCGCCAGCGTTCCGTGAAGCTCTTCCAGCCAGTCCTCGCCCCAGAAGGCGTCCAGCCCCATCATCCAGCCGGTCAAGCATACGCCGGAGAGCAGGACCATGAGAAGGATCATCATGACCGCCCCGGCCGGATTGTGGCCGAGATGGCGAGGGGCTCGGCCTTGCAGCAGCGCGCGCAGATACGGCACGAGCCGACGCGGGGTCGGGAAGAAATCGGCAAAGCGCGCATGGCGGGTGCCGATGAAGCCCCACACCAGGCGGATCGTCAGGGCGGCCGCGACCGCGTAGCCGAGGGCGCGATGCAGCGTGTGGCCGGGTTCCAGCACGAAGAGGTTGAGGGCGCAGGCGGTGACGATGGTCCAGTGAAACAGCCGGACGATCGGGTCCCAGACGTGGATCGTGGCCGCCTCGTCCGGGGCGGCCGTGAAGTCCTCCGACGGGACACTTGTCTCGCCGCGATCAGTCACCGATCTCAGCCTTCACGACGGAGCCGTCGACCGGATTGAAATAGACCTCGGCCTTCTTGTTGTTCTTGTCGTAGCCGTAGATCTCGTAGCAGGAGCCCGTGACCTTGAAGGTCTTGATCTTCTGGTAGCCCATCTCGGCGATCTTGGCCTTCATGGCGTCCTGACTCATCCAGGCCGATTTCGGCTCCTTGGTGCAGGTCGGGCTGGCAAGGGCGGCACCGGCCAGCAAGGGCATGGTCAGCGCGGCGATAGCGACAGTCGAGAGAATACGCATGTTAGCTCCGGGTTGGGTTGGCTCGGCCACCGGCCGGCCATCGCAATGTGGCGGAGCAAGCTGTCAGTCTGCTGTCAGTGGTGGTGCTTGCCGGTTCGACGGCGGGGAGCCCGGCGCCGGCTCATGCCGTGGCCGAGGTCCGGGCGAACCTTTTCCGAGTGCCCGCGCGGCGCGGCCCGCGCGACCCTTCGCCGGCGCAGCTGTCAACCGATCGATCTAGCAGTCGAAATCCGCTCCGGAGTTTTGTAAGCGAGGCTCATCGATCCCGGGCGATCGTTTCAGATCAGAAGATGGAGGCTGTCACGATGAAGCGCTCTCTCTCGCGCCCGTCCGTCCATTCGCGGCTGCAGGCGGCCGACCGGGAGATGCTCGAAGCGGGCGAGATCGCGCTGAAGCGTTCCGTGGTCGTCCTGGATCGCCTGGAAGCGACGTTGGAACGGGCCGTGAACAGGCAGAACTCCGACCGATAGGCGCGTCGAGCCTCGGCGTCCGAGGCGCCGCCAGACGCGGTTAGCGACCTCCGGAAGGTTGGCTGCGGCCTCAGAAGAAGGGACGCACTTCGACCGGCGCGCGGCAGGCTGCCGCCGCCTTGCGGCCCCAGTCCAGCGCGGCGTCGAGGCTCGCGCATTCGAGCACCCAGAAGCCGCCGACATGCTCCTTCGCCTCCGCATAGGGACCGTCGGTGACAACCAGCCGGCCATCGGCCTCGCGGCGAACCGACCTGGCGCTGCCGGCCGGGCGCAGGCCGCCGACGAAGACGCGGGCGCCGGCCGCGACCATCTCGTCGTTGAGCGCGTCGATGTCGCGATGCATCGCCTCGTCCTCCAGGGCGGTGGGGTCGTAGTCGTCGGGATGGTGAATGGCGACCCAGTATTGCGTCATGGCTGTTCCTCCTGAGGCGATCGGCCGGCGGGACGGATGTCCCGCATCCATGCCTGCGACGAAGGACGGGCCCGGCCTTCGACAGGCGACGGCAAAATAAGCCGTGCGTCGACCCGCCGTCATGCGGGGCCGACGCGGCGCGCGTCTCGTCAGTTCCCGAGCTCTGCTGTAGGCTCCGCCCATGATATCGGCCTGCTTGCGGCGGGGCAGGGACCTGGAGTGCGTGGATGCGTGTCATTGGATGGGTGTTCTGGATCTTCATCGCCCTCTTCGTCGTCCTGTGGGCTTTCGCCGACAGCCTGTTTCCGACACCGTTCTCGCTGTTTGACATCCAGCGGCGGCCGGCGATCCAGCTGACCGGGATCCTGGCTATCGCGACGATGTCGTTCGCGACGCTTCTGGCGGCGCGTCCGAAATGGCTCGAGCCCTATCTCGGCGGGCTCGACAAGATGTACAGGCTGCATCGCTGGCTGGGGATCGGCGCGCTCGTCTTCGCCGCCGTGCACTGGTGGTACGCCACCGGCCGCCGCATGCTGTTCCCGCCGACGCCGGCCCCCGGCGGCGCGCCGCGACCGCGGGGGCCGGGCGAACCGATGCTGGCGATCTTCGAGGGGCAGCGCGGCTTGGCCCATGTCGTCGGCGAATGGAGCTTCTACATCGTCGTCGCGCTGATCGCGGTCGCACTAATCCGGCGGATTCCCTATGGCGTGTTCGCCAAGACGCACATGCTGATCACGGCGGTATTCCTGGCGCTGCTGTATCATTCCGCGGTGCTGGTGCGGGTCGCCTACTGGACCGAGCCGGTCGGCATCCTGCTCGCCGCCGTCATGCTGGCGGGGCTGGCGGGCGCGGCGGTCGTTCTGGCGCGGCGCCTCGGCCTGCTGCGGCCGGTGAGCGGGACCGTGATCTCCGAGCACTACTATCCGGAGCTGCGCGTGATCGAAACGGAAATCGAGCTCCAGCCGGGTTGGGCTGGCCATGTGCCGGGGCAGTTCGCCTTCGTGACGACGAACCGGTTCGAGGGCGCGCATCCCTTTTCCATCGCCTCTGCCTGGAACCCGCAGGAGCGGCGCGTCAAGTTCATCGCCAAGGAACTCGGGGACTTCACGACACGGCTGCGCGACGAGTTCCGTCCCGGCAGCCACGCCGCCGTCGAGGGCCCCTATGGCTGCTTCACCTTCTCGGATACGAAGCCGCATCAGGTCTGGATCGGCGCCGGCGTCGGCATCTCTCCCTTCGTCGCGCGCATGAAATACCTGGCGGAGCATGGCGGCGACCAGATCGTTCATCTGTTCCATTCGACCGCCGACGTGTCGGAGCTGGCGCTCGCGAAGCTGTCGGCCGACGCGGCGGCGGCTGGCGTGCGGCTGCATCTCATCGTGACCCCGCGCGATCCGCATCTGACCGGCGACACCATCCGCGAGCAGGTCGAGGGCTGGCGCGAGTCCAGCTACTGGTTCTGCGGGCCGGAGGGCTTCGGTGCGTCGCTGAAGGCCGACCTGGTGGCGACCGGCATCGCGCCGCGCGACTTCCACCAGGAAGTCTTCGCCATGCGCTAGCGGCGCGGAGCTTCGACGGACCGCGAGACGGGCCTCGATCCGAGGCTGGGCCTCACCCCGCGCCGGCGCGCCATTCGCTGGGCGACTGGCCGACGAATTTCTTGAAGGCGCGGCTGAAGGCGGCTTCGGAATCATAGCCGATCTCCTGCGCCACCGCCGCGACCTTGACGCCGCCCTCGGCGAGCCGCCTCGCGGCGATCTGCATGCGCCATTGCGTCAGGTACTGGATCGGCGGACAGCCGACGAGCTGCGTGAAGCGTTCCGCCAGCGCCGAGCGCGAGGCGCCGGCGGCGGCGGCGAGATCCTCCAGGGTCCAGGCGCGCGCCGGGGTGGCGTGCAGCAGGGCGAGGGCACGTCCGACCAGGGGATCGCGCAGGCCGGCGAGCCAGCCGGTGCGGTCGGCGCCGAGTTCGTCCATGTGCTGGCGCACGACTTCGAGGAACATCAGCTCGGAGAGGCGGTTCAGGATGCTCTGGCTGCCGGGGCGCTTGTTTTCCGCTTCGCTGGTGGCGAGGCGGATGAATTGCTCGAGCCGGCTCCCTGGCGTGCCGGCGGAGCGGCCGAGCCGCATGAAGCGGGGCAGGGCGGCGAGCAGCGGATTGAAGGGGCGCGCATCGCAGCTGAAGAAGCCGCAGACGAGATGGGTCTCGGTCGGGCCGTCGCTGCCGGTCTTGAGCAGGAAGGGCAGCATCGAATCGTCCGGCGGGCGCTGGTGCACGCTCCATTGCGGCTCGGCGCGCATGCCGGGCCGGCTGGAGAGGGCGTGCGGATCGCCCTGCGGCATGACGGCGATGTCGCCCTCGCGCAGCTCGACCGGTTCGAAGTCGCCACGGTCGACGATCGAGATCCAGCACGAGCCGCGGGTGACGACATGATATTCGATCATGTGCTGGGCGCCGGGCATGACGAGGCCGCCGAAGCGCTCGGCCGGCGGCGCCTCCGCCACCCAGGGCGCGCGGGCCGAGACGTCGTAGAACACGGCGCCGGTGAGCCGGATGGCGGACAACACGTCCGAAAGGACGTCGATCTTGTCATCGACAGGCATGAGCGAAACCGAAAACGCCGCAGACAGACGCGTTCCAGACGCGAGGATGGCCGCTGGATGCCCGCATGGGCCCGTAGCGGCCGGGTCGCGTGTCGCGCCGCGTCGCGCACGTGACCCTAGGTCATGCCAAAAATAGCAGGTCTGGACGCTCGGGCAAGAAATCCGGCGGCGCGATCATTCTTCCCCAGCGGAAACTGCGATACCCAATGCGCCGCCCCAGGGACATCGTGTCGGGCAGATCCGCGCGGCAGGGCGTGAGCAGCCTCAGTCGGGTTGGCTGGGTCCCCGGGCAGCGGACAAGGCGTCCGCTTTCGCTCATCGGTGCCTTCACAACGCAGCCGATTTCTTCGCGGCGCCGGGCGACTGGCGGTGCGACCGCGCTTCGCATCCCCCGTCACGGCCGCCAGGCGCGGCCGGTTGAACGCTCGACAACGCGCCCGGTGCGCAGAACCCGTCAGGAGACGAGCATGACCATGACCTCGATTGGAAGCGAAACCATGAACCCCGCCACTGCCGCCGCCGTCACGATGGCGGCGGCTCCCGACCTCGTCGCGCTGAAGACCAAGCAGCAGGCGACCTGGTCGTCCGGCGACTATGCGGTCGTCGGCACGACGTTGCAGATCGTCGGCGAATGCCTGGCCGAGGCGATGGACCTGCGTTCGGGCCAGAGCGTCCTCGATGTCGCCGCTGGCAACGGCAATGCGACGCTGGCCGCCGCGCGCCGCTGGTGCGACGTGACGTCGACGGACTATGTCGACGCGCTGCTGATGCAGGGCCGCAAGCGCGCCGAGGCGGAGGGGCTCAGCGTCATGTTCCAGACCGCCGACGCGGAGGACCTGCCGTTCGCCGACGGCACCTTCGACGCGGTGATGTCGACCTTCGGCGTGATGTTCACCGCCGATCACGACCGCGCCGCCTCGGAACTCATGCGCGTGTGCCGCCCGGGCGGCAAGGTCGGCATGGCCAACTGGACGCCGGACGGCTTCATCGGCCAGATGTTCAAGGTGATCGGCAAGCACGTGTCGCCGCCGCCGGGCGCCAAGTCGCCGGCGCTCTGGGGCACGCGCGCCCGGATCGACGAGATGTGCGGCGGCGAGGCGAGCGCCATCGCGGCCGAGACGCGGACTTTCGTCTTCCGCTATCGCTCGCCGCAGCACTTCCTCGACGTGTTCCGCCGCTTCTATGGCCCGATGCTGAAAGCCTTCGGGGCGCTGGACGAGGCCGGCCAGATGGCGCTTGCCAAGGACATCACCGATCTGATCGCGCGCTTCAACAAGGCCGATGACGGGACGATGGTGGTGCCGTCGGACTATCTCGAGATCGTCGTGACCAAGCGCTAGCTCGATTTCGAGCGAAGCCGATACCGGATCGACCCGGCGAGAGGCTGGTGCCATCGAACGGCTCCGGCCCGGCCCGGGGGATCCCACCCCTTTGCACAGGAACGGCGGGCGGTGTCGCGGCGGAAGGGCCGCGGCGCCGCCCGCCGCTGTTGCGATGGCCGGCGCGAACATGCTTGTTGGCGGCCGGGGTCGATGCAATCATGGCGCGACTGCCGAAGCGAAACTTCCCGGACGGGGTCACGATGACACGAATTTCCGCTGCGCGCTGGATGGCGCGCGCCACGGCACTCTCCCTGACGTTCGTTGCCGCCACGGCCGGCGCGGGGACGCTGGAGGACGTCAAGGCGCGCGGCAAGCTCGTCTGCGGCGTCAGCGAGGGCCTGGGCGGCTTCTCGGAGAAGGACGCGGCCGGGACGTGGCGCGGCTATGACGTCGATTTCTGCAAGGCGGTGGCGCTGGCGATCCTCGGCGATGCCGCCAAGGTCGACTATGTGCCGCTTTCGGCGACCGATCGCTTCGAGGCGCTCGCCGGCGGCAAGGTCGACCTGCTCGCGCGCAACAGCACCTGGACGCTCCTGCGCGACGCCGGCCGGCCGCTCGAGTTCGTCGGCGTCAGCTATTTCGACGGCCAGGGCTTCATGGTGCCGACCATCTATGGCGCGACCAGCCCGCTGCAGCTGAACGGCGCCACCATCTGCGTCGTCAGCGGAACCACCACGCAGGACAATGCCAGCGCCTATTTCGAGAAGGCCGGCCTCAAGGCGTCGTTCCTGCCCTTCGCTGAGCGTCAGGATGCGCGCAAGGCCTATGCGGACGGCAAGTGCGACGCCTACACCGCCGATCGCTCGGCGCTGGCGGCGGAGCGGGCCGACCTGCCGAAGCCCGACAGCCACACCATCCTGGCCGACGTGATCTCCAAGGAGCCGCTCGGCCCCGTCGTGCGCGACGATGATGCGAAGTGGATCAATCTGGTGCGCTGGGTCCTGTTCGGCCTGATTGACGCCGAGGAGATCGGCCTGGAGCAGGCCAATGTCGCCGCCGCGCAGGCGGCCGAGGCGAAGCGGCTCGGCGCGCTGAGCGGCCCGCCGCTCGGCCTTTCCGAGGACTGGCTGGCGACCGTTGTCGGTGGCGTCGGCAATATCGGCGAGATCTTCGAACGCAATCTCGGCGAGGAGACGCCGATGCAGCTGGCCCGTGGCATCAACGCTCCCTGGACCCAAGGCGGAATCCTCTATGCGCCGCCCCTTCAGTAATTCAGCGCTTTCCCGTTGCGCGCGCCGGCTGATGGCCGGCGCCGCCCTGCTGCTCGCCGCGGCCGCCTTCACGCCGCCGCCCGCCCATGCCGCGACGGTGGAAGAGGTGCAACGCAGCCTGGCGCTGATCCGCATCAACGCGATCGACCTCCTGGCGCGCGAGCCGCGTCTGCCGCTGCCGATCCAGCAGCGGCGCGACATCCTGCGCGCCTATTACGAGGAGAAGGGCGGCGACCTGCTCTGGCTGCGCGACGACCGGCCCGAGCAACTGGTGGCGGCGCTCGATGGCGCGGCGGCGGATGGCCTCCGGCCGACCGACTATCCGACAGGCCAACTCATCACCCTGCTCCAGGAAACGGATTTCAAGGACATCCGCGGCCTGGCACTGATCGAGCTGTTCTTCTCCGCCGCCTTCCTCGAATACACGGCCGATCTCTCGGTCGGGCGCTTCCTGCCGAGCAAGGTCGACCCGAACTTCTTCCTGAAGACGCGCACGCTCGACCAGGCGGCGGCGCTGCAGGCCGTCAGCGAGGCCGAGAGCCTCGACGATTTCTTCGAGGCCTGGCAGCCGTCGAGCAGCTATTACGCGTCGCTGCGCGGGGCGTTGGCGCAATATCGGGAGTTCGAGGCCGAGGGTGGCTGGGCGCCGGTGCCGCTCGGCCCGGCGCTGAAGCCCGGCATGACCGATCCGCGCGTCGCCGACATCCGCGAGCGGCTGGCCGTCACCGACGCGGCCGACCCCGATGGCCCAGACGGCCAGGAAACCTACGATCCCGAGCTCGTCGCGGCGGTCAAGCGCTTCCAGGCGCGGCATGGGCTCGATGTCGACGGCGTCGTCGGCCCGGCGGCGCTGGTGGCGATGAACGTTCCGGTCGAGACGCGGATCCAGGAGATCGAGCTCGCGATGGAGCGCTGGCGCTGGATGCCGCGCGATCTCGGCCAGCAATATGTGATGGTCAACATCGCCGGCTTCGATCTTCGCCGCGTCAAGGACGGCGAGACCGAGCAGCGGATGTCGGTCGTGGTCGGCAAGCCCTATAGCCGCACGCCCGTCTTCAGCGACCAGATCCGCTATATCGAGCTCAATCCCTACTGGACCGTGCCGGCCGGCATCGCCGTCAAGGAGGAGCTGGGCAAGCTGCGCAGCAATCCCGCCGGCCTCTCGGCGCAGGGCTTCGAGGCGATCCGCGGCAAGGAGGTCCTCGATCTCCGCTCGATCAACTGGGCGAACTACGGTCCCGGCAACTTCCCGTTCCAGCTGCGCCAGCAGCCGGGCCCGAAGAACGCGCTCGGCCGCGTCAAGTTCATGTTCCCGAACGAGCACAACGTCTATCTGCACGATACGCCGTCGCGCAGCCTGTTCGCCCGCAGCGAGCGCGCCTTCAGCCATGGCTGCATCCGCGTCAGCCAGCCGCTCGACCTGGCGGAGCAGCTTCTGGTCGCCGGCGGCGTCTCCGGCTGGGGCATGGACCGGATCAACAAGACCGTGGCGACGGAGAAGAACACCGTCGTCAAGCTGGCGAAGCCCTTGCCGATCCACCTGACCTACCTGACCGCCTGGGTCGACGAGACCGGCGTCAATTTCCGCAAGGACATCTACAAGCAGGACGCCAAGCTCCTCGCTGCGCTCGACGGCAAGGCGCTCGCCTGGTGATCGGTCGGCCGCGGGCTTCCGGACGTCCGGACCCGCTCCGCGCCGCATGGAGACGCTGAACGGAGGCACGATTCCGCGTGCAGCCTGACACGCCCACCGCCGGTCGTGCCGCTTCAGCTCGGTCCGGCGGCGGCTTCGGCGCGGGCGGTGCGGCGGGTGGAGACGATGAAGGCGACGACGAAGGCGATCGTCAGCAGCAGGACGATCGTCGGCGCCGGCGCGCTGTCGAGGAAAAAGCTCAGATACACGCCGGCAAGCGAGCAGCCGACGGCGATCGCCGTCGCGACGAGCAGCATGGCGCTGAACTTCCGGGTCAGCAGGAAGGCGATGGCGCCCGGCGAGACCAGCATGGCGATGGCGAGGATGATGCCGACCGCCTTCAGCGCGCCGACGATGGCGAGCGACAGGATCGCCAGCAGGCCGTAGTGCAGCAGACGAACGGGGAGGCCGACGACGCGCGCCTGCACCGGATCGAAGGCGTGCAGCAGCAGGTCGCGCCATTTGACGGCGATGATGCCGGTGATCAGGAGCGCGATGATCCCGCTCTCCAGAATGTCGCGCCAGCCGACGCCGAGGATGTCGCCGAACAGGATGTGGTCGAGATGCACGTCGGTCTCGATCTTGGTGTAGAGCACGATGCCGACGCCGAACATGCCGGAGAACACGATGCCCATCACCGTATCCTGCTTGATGCGGCTGTTTTCCTTGAGATAGCCGCTGGCCAGCGCGCAGCCCATGCCGGCGACGAAGGCGCCGATCGCGAGCGGCAGGCCGACGATATAGGCGATGACCACGCCCGGCAGCACGGCATGCGAGATGGCGTCGCCCATCAGCGACCAGCCCTTGAGCACGAGATAGCAGGAGAGCAGCGCCGTCGGCACGGCGACCAGCACCGAGATGACGAGCGCGTTCTGCATGAACGCGAACTGGAACGGTTGCAGGAGCGTGTCGATCACGGCGTCGTCTCCAGGGCCTCGGCCGCGCGGCGGCGGGCGGCGAGCAGGCCATGCTTGGGCGCGAATACGAAGGCTGCGAGGAAGATGAGGGTCTGCAGAACGACGATGATGCCGCCCGTGGCGCCGTCGAGGAAATAGGAGAGATAGGCGCCGACGAAGCTGGTCGCCGCGCCCACCGCGACGCTGATCATCAGCAGGCGCGGAAAGCGGTCGGTGAGCAGATAGGCGGTGGCGCCCGGCGTCACGACCATGGCAATGACCAGGAAGGCGCCGACCGTCTGCAGCGCCGCGACGGTGCAGGCGGAGAGCAGTGTGAAGAACAGGATCTTCAGCGCGGTCGGGTTCAGGCCGATCGAGCGGGCATGGCTTTCGTCGAAGAAGGTGACCATCAGGTCCTTCCACTTGACCATGAGGATGGCGAGCGAGACGAAGCCGATGATGGCGAGCTGCAGCGTATCCTCCGGCGTGATGGCGAGGATGTTGCCGAGCACGATGGTCTGGATGTTTACCGATGTCGGTGACAGCGACACCATGAACAGGCCGAGACCAAAGAAGCCGGTGAAGATCAGGCCGATGATCGCGTCCTCGCGCAGCTTGGTGCGCTGGTTCAGGAACAGCATCGCCGCGGCGGCGAGGCCGCCGGAGAAGAAGGCGCCGATCGAGAACGGCAGGCCGAGCATGTAGGCGCCGGCGACGCCGGGCACGATCGAGTGGGAGAGGGCGTCGCCGATCAGCGACCAGCCCTTCAGCATCAGATAGGCGGAGAGGAAGGCGCAGACGCCGCCGACCAGCGCGCTGACCCACATGGCGTTGACCATGTAGTTGTAGGCGAAGGGTTCGAGCAGGGCTTCGGTCACGGCCGCGGCTCCGTCGGCGCAGGCGACTTGTCGGGTAGGAGCAACGGGCTCTCGTCGTCGGAAAGGATGTCGATCGACCCGCCGGCGATGTCGGCGTCGAGCACGACATGGCGCAGCACGCCGCCGAAGGTCTTCTCCAGATTGGCGCGGGTGAAGGTCTCGCGCGTCGGGCCATGCGCGAGCACGGTGCGGTTCAGGAGAACGGCGCGATCGCAGAACTCCGGCACGCTGCCGAGATTGTGGGTCGAGACCAGCATGACGCGGCCTTCGTCGCGAAGCGCGCGCAGCAGCTCGATGATCGCCGCTTCCGTCTGCACGTCGACGCCGGTGAACGGCTCGTCGAGCAGGATGACGCGGCCGTCCTGGGCGAGCGCGCGGGCGAGGAAGACGCGCTTCTTCTGGCCGCCGGAAAGCTCGCCGATCTGGCGCTTGCGCATGGCGGTCATGCCGACCCGCTCGAGCGCGTCGGCGACGGCCTGATGGTCACGGACGCCGGGAATGCGCAGCATGTTCATGTGGCCGTAGCGCCCCATCATGACGACGTCCTCGACGAGGACCGGGAAGTTCCAGTCGACGTCCTCGCTCTGCGGCACATAGGCGACGAGGTTCTTCTTCAGCGCTTGCTCGACCGGCTGGCCGAGCACGCGGATGGTGCCGCCCGAGACGCGGACGAAGCCCATGATCGCCTTGAACAGGGTCGACTTGCCGCTGCCATTGACGCCTACCAGCGCGGTGATCGTGCCGGTCGGGATCGAAAAGCTGGCGTCGCGCAGCGCCGTGTGGCCGTTGCGATAGGTCACGGTCGCACCGGCGACCGTGATGCCTTCGCCGGTTGCGGCGTCACGTGACTGCAGGGTCACGGGTGCGTTCATTCCGCGCTCGCCTCTTTCTGCGAGATGCCCTTGGCCACCGTCTCGGAGGTGACGCGCAGCAGGTCGAGATAGGTCGGCACCGGGCCGTCCGCCTCGGAGAGGCTGTCGACATAGAGCACGCCGCCATAGGCCGCGCCCGTCTCGCGCGCCACCTGCTTGGCCGGATTGGCGGAGACCGTGCTCTCGCTGAAGACGGCCGGGATGTTGTTGGCGCGGACGGCGTCGATCACCTTGCGCACCTGCTTCGGCGTGCCCTGCTGGTCGGCGTTGATCGGCCAGAGATAGAGCTCCTTCAGGCCGAAGTCGCGCGCCAGATAGGAGAAGGCGCCTTCGCTGGAGACGAGCCAGCGCTTCTCCTCGGGAATGGCGGTGAGCGCGTCGCGGATCGGCGCGACGGTGGCGCTGATCTTCGCCTTGTAGGCCTCGGCATTCGCCTTGTAGGCGTCGGCGTTGGCGGGGTCGTGCTTCACGAAGGCGTCGCGGATGTTGTCGACATAGACGAGCGCGGCGTCCGGCGACATCCAGGCATGCGGGTTGGGCTTGCCGGAATAGGGGCCCTCGGAAATGCCGATCGGCTCGACGCCGGCGGAGACGGTCACCTCGGCGACCTTGTCGAGATTGGCGAAGAACTTCTCGAACCAGAGTTCCAGGCCGAGGCCGTTCCAGAGGATCAGCTCCGCGTCCTGCGCCTTCACGATGTCGCCTGGCGTCGGCTGGTAATTGTGGATCTCGGCGCCCGGCTTGGTGATCGATTCAACGATCGCCGCGTCGCCGGCGACGTTCTGCGCCATGTCGGCGATGATCGTGAAGGTCGTCACCGCCTTGAAGGGCTTCGCGCCCTCGGCCGCGCCGGCGAGCCCCGGCAGCGTGGCGACGGCCACCAGGCCGGAAATCGTCATCAGGAAGCGGCGTCGTGCGCGATCGAGGATCATCGGTCCGGTCGTCCTTGTCTCTGCAACTGCAAATTACTCGCATTAAGTTTGCATGGCGGTTCGGCAATTGCAACTCATTCGCAAAAAGAATGACGATGCGGAATTCGGGGCAGTCGTCGCGACAGGCCGAGAGGAGGCCGCGGGCCGGCCAACGCTTCCGTGCCGGTCTGGCGATCGGCGGAGGGCTCGGCGTGCCGATTGCCGCGCCGAGCCCGTGCAACTCTTGCGAATCCCTGCCGCGGCGACAAAGGTGGGCGGAACTTGCCGCTCGCTCGGGCGGCCGATGAGGATTGGACATGCAGCAGACTTCCCACCAACAGGCCATGCTGGGCATGCTGGATCGCGCGCCGATGGGATGGCCGCACTATTGGATCTTCCTGCTGTCGACGGGCGGCACCATGCTCGGCGGCGTCTCGGTGTTCACGCTGGGCGTAGCGCTGCCGCTCCTCATCCAGAGCTTCGCCCTCGATGCCGCGATGCAGGGCCTGCTCGGCGCGGCGCTGCTCGCCGGTGCCGTGCCGGGCGCGGCGTTTGGCGGTCCGCTGGCCGATCGCTTCGGCCGCAAGCCACTGATGCTCCTCGATACCGTCGTGATGATCGTCGGCGCGCTGATTGCCGCCTTCGCCGGCGACGCCACGATGCTGACGCTTGGCCTCTTCGTGTTCGGCGTCGGCGTCGGCATCGACTATCCGGTGTCGAGCAGCTACGTCGCCGAGTGGATGCCGGCGGCGACGCGCAGCCGCGTCATGGTCGCCACGATCACCTTCCAGGCGGTCGGCTTCATGGTGGCGGCGGCGCTGACCGCCGCGATCCTGGCCGTCGTCGACGCCGATGCGGCGTGGCGAGGCTTCATGGCGACGCTGGTGGCGCTGCCGCTGCTGTTCCTGATCGGCCGCCTGTTCATGCAGGAGAGCCCGCGCTGGCTGATGGGCAAGGGGCGCAACCGCGCGGCCGCTGACGCCATCGGGGCCGTGATCGTCGCCGACCGGCAACAGCTCGCGGCTCTCGGCGACGGGGCCGCCGATGCGGTGCATCTCGTCGCCAAGGCGCCGGAGGAGGTGAAGAACCGCGGCAACGCGGCGTTGTTCGGCGCCGCCTACCGGCGCCGCACCGCGCTTGCTTGCGTGCCGTGGTTCCTGATGGACATCGCCTCCTACGGCATCGGCCTGTTTACGCCGATGCTGCTGGCGGACCTGCATTTCGGTTCGACGCGAAGCAATCTCGTCGCGGCCGATTTCTCGGAGATCGGCGGCACCTCGCTGATCGACATCTTCCTGGTCGTCGGCTTCCTCGCCGCCTTCTGGGTGGTGCCGCGCTATGGGCATCTGCGTCCGCAGGTCGCCGGCTTCCTCGGCATGACGGTCGGCATGCTGGTGCTCGTCGCCGCGCTCTGGGCAGGCAACCCGGCCCATCCGGCGGTGGCGGTGATCTTCGCCGGCTTCATCCTGTTCAATCTCGCCATGAATGCCGGCCCGCATTCGACCACCTTCGCGCTGCCGGCGGAGCTGTTCCCGACGCAGCTGCGCGGGGCCGGCTCCGGCCTCGCCTCGGCCTCCGCCAAGGTCGGTGCGGCGCTCGGCGCCTTCTTCCTTCCTGTAGTGAAGGCGGAGTACGGCCTCTCGGCGGTCCTGATGCTGGTGGCGCTGGTCAGTCTGGCCGGCGCCCTGATCACGGCGCTGCTGGTCGAGGAACTCGGCGGGGCCAAGAGCCTCGAGGCGCGCCACGCCCCGGACGCGCCGGAGCCGCCGCCGGCCCGGCAGACGGTGTCGCTCAGATCAGCTTGAGGGCGCGGAAGCTCGCATGGCCCTGGCGGCCGACGATGATGTGGTCGTGCACGGCGATGCCGAGCGGCTGCGCGATCTCGACGATGGTCTTGGTCATGTCGATGTCGGCGCGTGAGGGGGTGGGGTCGCCGGAGGGATGGTTGTGCACCAGCACGATCGCGGTCGCGGACAGCTCCAGCGCCCGCTTCATCACCTCGCGCGGATAGACGGGCGTGTGGTCGACGGTGCCGACCTGCTGCACTTCGTCGGCGATGAGGACGTTCTTGCGGTCGAGGAAGAGGATGCGGAACTTTTCCTTTTCCTCATAGGCCATGGCGGCGCGGCAATAGTCGATCACCGCGCTCCAGGAACCGAGCAGGGGGCGCTGCCGAACGGCGCCGCGCGCATAGCGCGTGGCGGCGGCGTGCACCAGTTTGAGGTGGGTGGCGACCGATGGGCCGATGCCGGGCACCTCGACGAGCCGCGCCTCGGGCGCCGCCAGCACGTCGGAGAAGGTGCCGAAGCGGGCGATGAGCGCCTTGGCGAGCGGCTTGGTGTCCCGCCGCGGCACGGCCTGGAACAGGATCAGCTCAAGCAGCTCATAGTCGGCCATGGCGTCGCCGCCCTGGTCGCGGAAACGCGTCTTCAGCCGTTCGCGATGCCCCAGGAAATGGGGCGCATCCTCGGGGTTCTCGGCGAACCTGCTCATGCCCCTGTCGGGTAGGGCGGGCAGCCATAGCCGCGCGGCGAGAGCGTGAAGATCTCGCAGCCCGTCTCGGTGACGCCGACGGTGTGCTCGAACTGGGCCGAGAGCGAGCGATCGCGGGTGACGGCGGTCCAGCCGTCGCGCAGGACCTTCACATGCGGCCGGCCGAGATTGATCATCGGCTCGATGGTGAAGATCATGCCGGGGCGCAGCTCGACGCCCTCGCCGGGATTGCCGTAGTGCAGGATGTTCGGCGTGTCGTGGAAGACCTTGCCGACGCCATGGCCGCAGAAATCGCGCACGACGCTGCAGCGCTCGGCCTCGGCATAGGACTGGATCGCGTAGCCGATGTCGCCGGTGGTGGCGCCGGGCTTCACCGCCGCGATGCCGCGCATCAGCGATTCATAGGTGACCTCGACCAGGCGGACGGCGGCGCGCTTGACGTCGCCGACCAGGTACATGCGGCTCGAATCGCCGTACCAGCCGTCGACGATGTAGGTGACGTCGACATTGACGATGTCGCCGTCCTTGAGCGGCTTGTCGTCGGGAATGCCGTGGCAGACGACGTGGTTGATCGAGGTGCAGGTCGACTTGGTGTAGCCGCGATAGCCAAGCGTCGCCGGCAGCGCGCCATGGGCGGCGCCGAATTCGTAGACGTAGCGGTCGATCTCGTCGGTGGCGACGCCCGGCTTGACGATGTCGGCGAGACCGTCGAGGCAGGCGGCCGCCAGCTGGCCAGCCCGGTGCATCGCGGCGAAGGCCTCCTTGCCATAGAGGCGGATCTGCCCCGTGTTCCTCAGCGGGGTGGCATCGGCGTCGACATAGGTGACCATAGGATACTCCGTGTTCCGTCAGCACATCACTGCGCGGCCTTCGGGACAAGCCTGAATATTGAAGGATTGCCCCCGATCTGGCGTATCGGGCGGCGAGTTACAAGAGTTTTCACGCCGAAGGCGGCCAGGCGCGACGCTGCGCCGCCGTGCCCGAGCTCCCTTGAGCGGCGGGTGCGGGAGCGCTAAACCGGGGGGCAGACCGATGGAGTTTGTGAATGGCTGAACCCGCCACGGAAGCCGCGCCCGTCGTTACCGCAGCGATCCTCGTCATCGGCGACGAGATCCTGTCGGGGCGCACCAAGGACAAGAACATCGGCTACATCGCCGAATATTGCACCAATATCGGCATCGACATCCGCGAGGTACGGATCGTCCCGGATGTCGAGGAAGAGATCGTCGCGGCGGTGAACGCGCTGCGCGCCCGCTACGACCACGTCTTCTCGACCGGCGGCATCGGGCCGACGCATGACGACATCACGGCGGATTCGATGGCGGCCGCCTTCGGGGTTCCGATCGACCATGATCCGCGCGCCGTCGCCATCCTGACCGACCACTATCCGCCCGGCCAGCTCAACGAGGCGCGGCTGCGCATGGCCCGCATCCCGGACGGCGCCGAGCTGATCCTCAACAAGGTTTCCAAGGCGCCCGGCTTCACGCTCGGCAACGTGCATGTCATGGCCGGCGTGCCCTCGATCATGCAGGCGATGTTCGACGAGGTGACGGCGAAGATCCCGACCGGCGCGAAGATGCTGTCGCGCACCGTGCCCGTCGGCATGGGCGAGGGGCGGATCGCCAGCCAGCTTGGTGCGATCCAGGCGGATTTTCCCGACGTGTCGATCGGCAGCTATCCGAAGATGCTCGACGGCGCCTTCGCCACCGACATCGTGCTGCGCTCGCGCGATGCGGGCCGCCTCGACGAGGCTGCAACCGCGGTGGAGAAGATGGTGGCAGCCATGATGCAGGCGAATGGCTGACATGACGGCAAATTCTGTGGATCGACATCCGGCCCGATTGCATGGCAAGGAGCCGCATCACACAGGTTCCGCTCCAAACACGCGCAGGAGACAATGATGGTCGACGCTCGCAGCGACAAGGCGTTCCCCGTATCCTGGGACCAGTTTCACCGGGACGCGCGCGCCCTGACGTGGCGCCTTTCCGGTGACCAGAAGTGGCAGGCGATCGTCTGTGTCACGCGCGGCGGCCTCGTGCCGGCGGCGATCGTGGCGCGCGAGCTCGGCATCCGCATGATCGAGACGATCTGCGTCGCCTCCTACCATGACTATCAGGAGCAGGGCGCGCTCAAGGTCCTGAAGCCGGTCAGCGACGAGGTCATGAACATCGGCGGCGGCGAGGGCGCCGGCGTGCTCGTCATCGACGATCTCGTCGATACCGGCCGCACCGCTCGCCTCGTCCGCGAGATGCTGCCCAAGGCGCACTACGCCACGCTCTATTCCAAGCCGATGGGCCGCCCCGTCGTCGACACATTCATCACCGAAGTGTCACAGGATACGTGGATCTATTTTCCGTGGGACATGGGTCTCGCATTCCAACCGCCGATCGTCGGCTAGGAGACTACGAAGATGAGCGAACCGAACGAGCCCGCCGACGACGAGGATTTCGAGGCCTTTGCCGAGGAATATGAAGAGCATCGCGACGCTCTTTATGACCTGATCTCGGACTACGCCGACGACCAGCAGCTCGATGACGGCCTGCTCGCCGCCATGGTGCTCGACCTGGCCGTCTCGCTGCGCATGATCGCTTATGCCAACAGCGTCGAGAAGCCGTCCGTCAGCGGCCTGAAGATGGAGCTCGACCGCTTCAACAAGGACGCCGAGGAGCATGCTCGCTCGGCCAAGCAGGACGCCGAAGGCTTCATCGCCGAGGTCAAGGCGCAGCGCGAAGAGGGCGAAGGCGAGGCCTGAGCCCGTCTCGATCCGCAAATTCCGGAAGCGGCGGTGCCCTCGCGGGCGCCGCCGTCTTCATGTCCGCTCCGCCTCAGCCGCGCGTGACCATCGCGATCCCCAGCGCGATCGGCACGATGCCGAGGCAATCGACCAGGCTGACCGGTTCGCGGAAGATGAGCCAGCCGAAGGCGAGGCCGAGTGGCGGCATCAGGAAGTGCAGCGACGACGCCTCGGTCGCGGTCTTGGTCTGCAGCAGGCGGAACCAGAGCAGATAGGCGCCGATCGACACGGGGCCGACGAGATAGAGCCAGCCGCCGATCAGCGACGGCGTGAACTGGATCGCGGCCGGATCTTCCAGCGCCAGCGCGACGGGCAAGAGCAGGATGCCGGCGGCGAACGACTGGATCGCCGTGCCGGTCCAGAGATCGCCCGCCGGCTTCCACGCCTTGAACAAGACCGTGCCGGCAACGAGCGAGAGCAGGCCGGCCAGCACCAGCAGCGTGCCGTGCCAGTCCTCGGTGCCGCCCGAAAGCCGCGAGCGCAGCACGATGGCGACGCCGATCATGCCGAGCAGCAGGCCGCCGAGCTTCAGCGGTGTCAGCCGCTCGCCGAGCATCGGCGCCGCCAGCAGCGCCGTCAGAAGCGGGTTGGCGCTGATCAGCACGGCCGTGAAGGCGGAGGAAACCGTCTGCATGCCGGAAAAGCTCAGGCCGAGATACAGCGCGCTGTTCAGTCCGCCGAGAACGACGAGCTTTGCCAGCGTCGTTCGATCGGGCGCCTGGAAGCGGCCGGCCGCGCAGGCGAGGCCGAGTAGCAGCAGGCCCGCGACCACGAAACGGCTCGAAAGCAGCGAGAGCGGCGGCGCATAGGGCAGGGCGAACTTCGCCGCCGCGAAGGCCGAGCTCCATATCAGGCAGAATAGCGCAATCATGCCGAGACCGGCGAGATTGCCAGCGCGTCCCGGACGAGGGGCCGTGGCCGCCGCGATTGCTGTCATTCGATCCGTCATCGTCCGCCTGCCGCTGGTGAAGTCCCGGCCGGGCCGGTTGCACGCTGCAATAGCCCGTTTCCATGCTATTATGAAATTCGATGTCTGGATGTCTTGCATTTGAAATATCGATCCGGAGGCGCGGCGATGTTCGAGCTCGACCTGTTGAAGACCTTCGTCTCGGTGGTGGATTCCGGCGGGTTTACGCGGGCGGGTGAGCGCGTGCACCGGACCCAGTCGACCGTCAGCCAGCAGATCCGCAAGCTCGAGGAGGCCGCCGGCGCGACGCTCCTGCTGCGTGAGGGGCGCGGGGTGCGGCTCACCGCCGAGGGCGAGCGGCTGGTCGGCTATGCGCGCCGCATCCTCGCCCTTTCCGAAGAGGCGCGCAGCGCCGTGGGCGCTGCCGCTTCCGTCGAGCAGGTGCGCCTCGGCCTCACGGAGGATTTTGCCATTGCCGAGCTGACCGGGCTGGTGTCGCACTTCTCGAAGATGCGTCCGGATTGCCGGCTCGACGTCCGCTGCGATCTGTCGGTGGCGCTGGAAACGGGGCTGGAACGGGGCGATCTCGACATCGTGCTCGTGAAGCGCGACGCCGATGGCGGTCCGGCCGAGGGCGCGTGGCGCGAGCAACTGCTCTGGGTAGGCGGCGAGGGGCGCGACTGGCGCCGCGCCGATCCCGTGCCGCTGATCGCCTTCCCGCAGGGCTGCCGCTATCGCAACCGCGCCGTCCATGCGCTCGAGGCATCCGGCCGGCGCTGGCGCGTCGCCTATGAGAGCGCCAGCCTGATCGGCGTCGAGGCGGCGATTTCGGGGGGATTGGGCGTCGCCCTGATCGAGGCGCGGGCGCAGAAGCCGGGCTATCGTGTCCTGGCGCCGGCGGACGGGTTTCCTTCCGTGCCACCGACCGAGCTCGCCTTGCGCATGGCGCCGGGCGCGCGCCGCCCCGTGCTGGAGCTTGCCGAGCTGATCATCCGCTTCTGCGAGCGCGAGGGACTCGCGCGCGCAGCGTGAGGCAAACGCTCAGGCCGTCAGGGTCAGGCCGATTGCCTTGCCGTCGGCGTCGAGTGCGCCGAACGTGCCGTCCGGGCCCTCGCGCCAGTCGGCGATCGCGCCGGCGCGGACATGCAGGTGCATGTCGGGCTGGATCAGGTTCAGGAAGCCGTGGCTGAAGGAGGCCCCGGAGATCGTGCCGGTCCAGCGATGCGATATGCCGGGCTTCTTTGCTGCCAGCGTCACCGGTTTGCCGGCGTCGGCGGCTGCCTTGAGGGGCCCGTCGGCCGGTTCGCCCTCGCCGGGCGCCGGGCGGGCGGCGGGAGCTGCGGCGGCGAGCGGTGTGCGGGCGATGCCTTCGAGCGCGGCGTCGAAAGGCTCCAGCCCGTCCAGCGCCGTGATCTTGGCGAGGGCGTTGCCGTCGGCGTCGAAGAGCTCGATGAACGGCATGACGGTCTTCATCGCCATCTGGTCGATGACGACCTGGGCGATCGCATCGGCGGCGATTCGCGTCTCCCGGCCGGGGCCACGAAGCACGATGTCGCCGGCCTCTTCGCCGACGCTCTCGATCGTCCCGATTCCCTCGAGCAGCGCGCCGCCGGCCCGGATGCCGATCAGGACGCTGCCGATCGCGGGAACGCGGCCGAGCACGGCGAGCGGCTCCAGCGGCAGGGCATGGCGATGGGAAGCGGGTTCGGTCATGGAAGCACCTCTTTGGCTCGGAGCAGAGAATCAGGGGCGAGCCGTCGTGGTGCCACGTTCACCCGATCCGGGATGTAGCAGGCGGCGCTTGCTGCTGGAAGGCCGCCGCCGCCCAGGCCGCCAGCGGCGGATTTGCACAACCGGCGCGGCGGTTGTGCAAGGAGGCTATCCAACCCCTTCCGGAAATGGCAGAAAGCCGCCGCTGCGGGCGTGGCGAAACTGGTAGACGCAAGGGACTTAAAATCCCTCGACCTCGGTCATGCGGGTTCGATCCCCGCCGCCCGCACCATCGTCCCGATACATGCTGTCGCTCGGTGGTCCGATGCCCGGAAGCCTTGAGATTCTGCGAGTAGGCGAGGCCCTCGGGCCTCAGGCCGCGCTCGCGGCCATCAGCTTTTCATAGGCGCTCTGGCCGAGGTCCCAGGGCGTCAGGCGGAGGAAGTCGCTGACCTGCTCGGCGGTCCGGGCGAGCTTCTCGACCAGCTCCTGCGTGCGGGATTCCAGGTGCGAGGTCGGCATGACGATGCTGACCGCGCCGATTCGCTCGCTGCGCCGGTTGAAGATCGGCACGGCGATGGTGCTGACGAAGTCGTCGATGAGCTTGTAGCCGACGAAATAGCCGTCGATCCTGGCCTGCTCGATCTCGGCCATGAACTCGTCGAGCGAGATCCGGACGCCGGAATTCAGCGTGAAATCGCTGGCCGGCACATGCCTGGCGATGATCGCCGCCGGGACGTCGGAGAGCAGGACCCGCGCCGCCGCCGTGGCCGGCACCGGCACCATGGCGCCTTCGACGGTGCGCAGGTAGCTGTGCTCCTTGAGCGTGGCCGACAGCACGATCAGCTGCTTCCAGTTGTCGATGATGTTGAGCTCGATCACCTCGCCGGTCTCCCGGGCCAGGTTGCCGAGGATCTCGCGCGCGATCTGCTCGAATTTCGCGTGGCGGGAATAGGCGAAACCCATCCGCGCGAACTTGTTGCCGGGCGAAATGAGCCCGTCGGCCGTTTGCGCCAGCCAGCCCCGATCGATCAACATATCCACAAGCGTATACAGCGTCGAACGCGGACAGGAGATGGCGCTGGCGATGGCGTTCCTCGTCGCTGGCCCGTCCGAACTCTCGAAAAAATCGAGAATGTCCAGGATGCGGTCGGTTCCCTTGGCGCGCTGCATCTGATTCCCCCTGTCGTTTTCATTTTTCACAAACGCGCTTGACACGCCATGTCCCCTATAGTGAATACTCGTCCTTACAAGGACATATGTCTCTTGTAAGAGAAAGAGGGGACGTGCAATGAAAAAATCGCTCGCAGCAACCTTGATCGCCGCCGCAGCCGTGGCCGCATCGGGCAGCGCCGCCTTCGCTGGCAAGCTCGAGGACGTGCAGAAGCGCGGGAAGATCGTTGTCGGCACCGGCAGCACCAATGCGCCGTGGCACTACATCGACGAGAAGGGCGAGCTGAAGGGCTTCGACGTCGCGATCTCGAAGATCATCGCGAAGAGCCTCTTCAACGACGAGACCAAGATCGAGTTCGTCGACCAGTCGGCCGACGCGCGCATCGCGAACCTGGTGACCGACAAGGTCGACATCACCTGCCAGTTCATCACCGTGACGCCGCAGCGCGCCCTGCAGGTCGAGTTCACCGCGCCCTATTATCGCGAAGGTGTCGGCCTCCTGGTCAGCCCGAACTCGAAGTACAAGACGCTCGAGGAGCTCAAGGCCGCCGGCAGCTCGGTGACCGTCTCCATGCTGCAGAACGTCTTCGCCGAGGAGTTCACGCACAAGACGCTGCCCGAGGCGACGGTCGACCAGTATGAGAGCCAGGACCTCGTGGCCCAGGCCGTCAACAGCGGCCGCGTCGACGCGGCGGTCATCGACGCCTCGAACATCCGCTGGCTCGTCAAGCAGGATCCGGCGAAGTACATCGACATCGGCTACTACTGGCAGCCGATGACCTATTCCTGCGCCGTCAAGAAGGGCGACCAGGAGTGGCTGAACTGGCTGAATACGGCCATCCAGGAGGCCATCGCCGGCGTCAACTTCGACGACTACGCCAAGGCCTATAACGAGTATTTCGGCATCGAGCTGGCCCCGCCGGCGATCGGTGCGCCCGTCGAATTCCGCTAGTCGGGACGGTTCGCTGTCCGGTGGCGCCGCTTGCGGGGCCATCGGACAGGACGGAAGCATGCGTGGGCGCCGCTCTCTCCGGCGGGGAGGGCGGCGCATTCGGTCGCCATCGACAGCTTCGACGGAAACGTGAATGAACTACTCATTTGACTTTGTGCCGATCTGGCGCAACTTCGACACCCTGCTGTACGGCCTCGGGATCGGTCTCTCGCTGGCGGCATTGTCGATTCTGATCGGAGTTGTGATCGGCGGCATCGTGGCGTTCGGTCTGGTTTCGAAGAATAAGCCGACCGCCTGGATCGCGGGTCTCTATGTTTCCTTCATCCGAAACATCCCGATCCTCCTCGTCATCTTCTTCATGTTCTTCGCTCTGCCGCAGCTGGGCATCCGCTTCAGCAAGATCACGTCGTTCGTCGCGGCGTTGTCGATTTATGCCGGCGCCAATCTGGCGGAAGTGTTCCGCGGCGGCCTGCAGGCGATCCCGAAGGGCATGACCGAGGCGGGGCTCGCCGTCGGCCTGCGCCCGATGCAGATCCGCCTCTCGATCATCATTCCGCTGATGCTGCGCTCGACGCTGCCCTCGATGGGCAACGCGTTCATTTCGCTCTTCAAGGATACGTCGCTGGCGGCCGCGATCGCGGTGCCGGAGCTGACCTTCTACGCCCGCAAGATCAATGTGGAGAGCTTCCGCATCATCGAGACGTGGATCGTCACCAGCCTGCTCTACGTGGCGGCAACCTTCACCATTGCCTCGCTGCTCCGCCTCCTCGAGGCGCGTCTGGTCATCAAGAGGTGACGGTCATGGATCTTTCCGCCTTCTTCGTCGAACTGGCCAATGTCTGGCCCCGCCTGCTGCAGGGCTCGATCGCGACGATCACCGTCTCGTTCCAGGCCATCGCGATCGGCAGCGTCTTCGGCTCGCTGCTGGGCCTGATGATGTTCTACGGCCGGATGCCGGCCCGCATCTGCGGCTGGATCTACCTCGACTTCATCCGCGGCACGCCGGTGCTGGTGCTGATGCTGGCGAGCTTCTACATCGTGCCGCTCGCGGGCCTCGGCCTGTCGTCGACCGGCGCCGGCATTCTTGCGTTGTCGGCCTTCTGCACGGCGCATGTGGCCGAAGTGTTCCGCGGCGGCCTGGCCGCCGTGCCGCCGGGCCAGTCCGAGGCCGCCAAGAGCATTGGCCTGACCTTCCCGAAGATCCTGTTCTACGTGCTGCTGCCGCAGGTGCTGCGCCAGGCCCTGCCGGCCTGGATCAACGCGGCGGTCGAGATCGTCAAGGCCTCGTCGCTCCTCGCCGTCATCAGCGTCCCGGAACTGCTGCTCACGACGCAGCAGATCGTCTCGCGCAACTTCATGAACGCCGAGTTCTACCTGGTCTGCGGCCTGATCTATTTCGCCATCAACCTCACCCTGTCGAAGTTCGGCAAGCTGGTCGAAAAGCGTCTGGCATTCTGAGGAAATCCATCATGAACAGCATTCTCGAAATCTCAGGCCTCCGCAAAAGCTATGGCCCGCTCGAGGTCATCAAGGGCGTCGACCTGTCCATGAAGCCGGGTGAGGTCGTCTCGATCATCGGTTCCTCCGGCTCCGGCAAGACGACGCTGCTGCGCTGCATCAACCTGCTCGAGGAGTTCCAGGGCGGCGACATCCGCATCGACGGGCAGCTCATCGGCTACAAGACCAGCAACGGCAAGCGCGTTGCCCTTCCCGAGCGCGAGCGCGCCAAGAACCGCGCCCTGACCGGCATGGCGTTCCAGCAGTTCAACCTCTTCCCGCACATGACGGCCCTCGGCAACGTCACGCTCGGCCTGCGCAAGACCCGCGGCATGGGCAAGGACGAGGCGATATCCGTTGCCGAGAAGTGGCTGGAGCGCGTGGGCATGTCCCAGCGCAAGAACCACTATCCGATCCAGCTTTCCGGCGGACAGCAGCAGCGCGTGGCCATCGCCCGCGCCATCGCCATGAACCCGAAGCTGATGCTGTTCGACGAGGTCACCTCGGCGCTCGATCCGGAACTCGTCAACGAGGTCCTGAACGTCATTCAGGACCTGGCCAATGACGGCATGACCATGCTGCTCGTCACCCACGAGATGCGCTTTGCCTACCAGGTGTCGAGCAAGGTCATCTTCATGGAGCATGGCGTGATCGCCGAAGAGGGCGACCCGAAGGAAATGTTCCACAACCCGAAGTCGCAGCGGCTCGCCGAATTCCTCGGAAAGTCGAAATTCCAATAATATGATGGGCGCCGCCTCGCCCTGACCAGGGAGGGCCCGGCCTCTCGGGCCGGCCCCACCGAGCACAGTTCATTCTGGAGACTTTCATATGCGTATCATTGTGCTCGGTGGCGGAGTCATCGGCGTCACAACGGCCTATGCCCTTCGTCAGGAAGGGCATGAGGTCGTCCTCCTGGAGAAGGAGCCCGCCGCCGGTCTCGGCACCAGCTACGCCAACGCCGCCCAGATATCGCCGGCGCTTTCCGCCCCCTGGGCGGTTCCCGGCCTGGTCGGCAAGGCGCTGCACTGGATGTTCGAGAAATACCCGCCGCTCATCATCAGCAAGTTTCCCGATCCGGAAATGGTCCGCTGGCTGTGGCGCATGTGGCGCGCCGCCTCGCCGGAGCAATATGAGCGCTCCAAGCGGGCGATGGTGGCGATCGGCGAATACAGCCGCGACCGCTTCCGCGAGCTGCGCAGCGCGATCCAGATCGACTATGACGGGCGCGACCGCGGCACGCTGGTGCTGTTCCGCTCCGAGAAGCAGCTCGGCATCTACGAGCGCGACATGAAGACCCTCGCCGCGATGGGCGTGCCGGCCGAGACGCTGCGCCCCGATGCGCTGGCGCTTCGCGAGCCGAACCTCGCCATCCGCGAGAACGGCATCGTCGGCGCGGCGCTCCTGCCTGGCGACGAGACCGGCGACTGCCACCGCTTCACGCAGGCGCTCGCCGCGCAATGCGTGCAGGACGGCGTCAGCTTCCGCTATGGCGAGACGATCCGAGAGCTGAAGGTCAGCGGCGATCGCGTCCGCTCCGTGATCACGGACAAGGACGAATACAGCTGCGACGCGGTCGTCACCTGTCTCGGCGTCGGTAGCGCCAGGCTGCTGGCCCCGCTCGGGATCAAGCTGCCGATCTATCCGCTCAAGGGCTATTCGCTGACGATCCAGGCGGATAGCGACGCGATCGGGCCGCATTCGACCGTCTCGGACGAGACGTTCAAGATCGGCGTCACCTATCTCGGCGACCGCATCCGCGTCGGCGGAACCGCCGAACTGGCCGGCTACAATCTTTCGCGCCCGGAGCACCGCTACAAGGGGCTCGAATATGTGGCGCAGGCGCTGTACCCGAAGATTTCCCGCGAGGCGATCGCCAATGCGGAGCGCTGGAGCGGCTTGCGCCCGATGACGCCGGATGGTCCGCCGGTCATCGGCAAGACCGGCATCAGCAATCTCTACCTCAATACCGGACACGGCACGCTCGGCTGGACCATGTCCTGCGGCGCGGCCGGCGTTCTCGCCGATCTGGTCGCCGGGCGTCGGCCGGCCGTCGACATTTCCGCCTTTTCGGGCACCCGTTACCAATAACCCCTGAACGAGAGAGGACATTTCATGATCACTCGTCTGCACCAGAACCAGCGCATGAGCGGCGTCGTCACCTGGCCCGCCTCCGGCTCGATGGTCGTCGTCTCCGGCCAGGTCGCCGATGACAAGACGCTCGACGTCGCCGGCCAGACCGCCGACGTGCTGGCGAAGATCGACCGCCTGCTGGCCGATGCCGGCGTCTCCAAGGCCGATGCCCTCTATGCCTACATCTGGCTGCCGGACATTGGGGACTTCGACGCCATGAACGCCGTCTGGGACAAGTGGCTCGCCCCCGGTTCGGCGCCGGCCCGCGCCACCGTCGAGGCCAAGCTCGCCGATCCGGCGCTCAAGGTCGAGATCCAGGTCTTCGCCCACAAGGCGTCGTAACCGGGATCGACGTCGCCTGCCGCATGGCAGCGTATCGCGTCGACTGAAAAGGCTCGGGCCCGCCTCCCTCAGGGATGGCGGGCCCGTTTCGCTTCCAACCTGTCAGACGGGACGTTCAGCTCAGGGCGCTATCCGCCTCGGCCGGGTTCAGGGGCGCGCCGTTCAGGATCGACTGGCCGAGGCCCGGGATGGTGCTGGCGAGCGTCGCGTTGAAGAAGCGCGACAGCAGGCGGCGGGCCGGCGCCGCATCGCCGGCCGCGTTGGCCAGCTTCAGCAACTCGATGCCGCCGAGAGTCAGGGCGAACAGCCGGAGATAGGGTGTCGCCGACGCCAGAACCTCGTCCCGCCGTCCGCCGGCCATCCCGTCCAGCAAGTGACGGGACGTGGCGCGGAGGATTTCCACGGCCGCGCGAAGGTGACGATTGTCGGCTTCCCTGGTCGATGCCGCGAGCACCGTCTCCATCTCGGCGATGAGCGCTGCGATGACGCCGCCGTCCTCCTGGCCGATCTTGCGGGTGACCAGATCGATCGCCTGGATGCCGTTGGTGCCCTCGTAGATCGGGGCAATGCGGGCATCGCGATAATACTGGGCAGCCCCCGTCTCCTCGATATAGCCCATGCCGCCATGCACCTGGACGCCGAGCGACGCGACCTCGACGCCGGTGTCGGTGGCGAACGACTTGGCGATCGGCGTCAGCAGCGAGGCGATCGCCAGCGCGCGCCGTCGCTCTGCCTCGTCCTCGGCGTGCTCGCTGCGGTCGATGGCGGCCGCCGCCCTGTAGCAGATGCCGCGCGCCGCCGCCGTCTGCGCCTTCATGGTCAGGAGCATGCGCTGGACGTCGGGATGGGCGAGGATCGGCGACGGTTCCTTGACCGCCGGGTCGGCGCGTCCCTGGCGGCGCTCGGCGGCGAAGGCACGGGCCTTCTGGTAGGCGCGCTCGGCGACGCCGACGCCCTGGATGCCGACGGCGAGGCGGGTGTTGTTCATCATGGTGAACATGCAGTTCAGGCCACGATTCTCCTCGCCGATCAGATAGCCGATCGCGCCGCCCGCCTCGCCGAACGCCATGGTGCAGGTCGGCGAGCCGTGCAGGCCGAGCTTGTGCTCCAGGCCGACGCAGACGAGGTCGTTGCGTTCGCCCAGCGAGCTGTCCGGATTGACGAGGAATTTCGGCACCAGGAACAGCGAGATGCCGCGGGTCCCCTCGGGGGCTCCCGGCAACCGCGCCAACACGAGATGGACGATATTCTCCGTCAGGTCATGCTCGCCATAGGTGATGAAGATCTTTTGGCCGAAGATCCGGTAGGTGCCGTCGTCGGCAGCTTCGGCGCGGGTACGGATGCCCGAGAGATCCGAGCCCGATTGCGGCTCGGTCAGGTTCATCGTGCCCATCCACTCGCCGGAGACGAGGCGGGGCAGATAGAGCCGCTGCAGGGCTTCCGGCGCATGGCTGATCAGGGCCTCGATGGCGCCCTCGGTCAGGGTCGGGCCGATGCCGAACGACATCGACGCCGAATTCCAGATCTCGCGGCAGGCCGCCTGCACGATGCCGGGCAGTTCCTGTCCGCCCCAGGCCTCGGGAGCCGAGAGGGCGTTCCAGCCCGACGTCCGCCAGTCGGTGTAGAGCGCCTTCCAGCCAGGCGAGGTCGTGACGACGCCCTCAGCGAGATGCGGGCCATTGCGATCGGCGATGGCGTTCAGCGGCGCGATCGCCTCGGCGGCAAAACGCGTGGCTTCCGTCAGGATGGTCTCGACAAGATCGAGCGTCAGAGTGTCGTCCAGCAGGCTGTCGAGCTCGCCGGAGGCGCGGAGCGTCGCGAGGATGTCGGCGACGGGAGCGGCACAGGTCATTTCAATCCTTCCGAGGAAGCGCGCCAGGCGTCGGCCGGCGGATAGGTCGAGGCCATCCAGGCCGGACCGCCCTTGGCGACCCAGCTCGCGGCGGCGAGCGGCGCCAGCGCATCCAGGATGGCGAGATCCGCGCTGCTCAGCGTGTTGCGCGCCTGCGCCGCCACGAGGATCAGGCCGAGGATTTCACCCTCCCAGAGCATGGGGGCATAGAGCGCCGATCCCATGCGCGATGTCTTCAGATATTGCCGGAACGAGCGGTCCTCGTCGGTGTTCGGCAGCACCAGCGACTTCCGGTTGGCGACCACCCAGCCCGGATTGCCGCCGTCGATCGGCACCATCAGGCGCCTCTGCTCGGCGGGAAAACCGGTATTGCCGACCAGCATCAGATAGTCCCGGTCCGGCGTGATCATGAAGCCGCCGGACACGTAGAACTGCTTCTGGCCCGGATCGAGCGCGCCCGGACGGGTATGCGCGTCCGGATCGCCGAGCTCCGAGGCGCGGCGCATGATGGTGTGGATGGCGGCCTCGGCGTTGCTGGCCTGAATGGCCTCCCGGCCGGCGGCGGCGACGAAGTCGAGCGGGTCGTCGATCATCAGCTTGTCATCTCCGAAAGCGCAGAGGCGATGCCGAGCAGGCGGCCTTCCGCGAAGGCGGGGCCGACGAGCTGGGCGGAGTTCGGCTTGTCGCCCGGCAGTGGGAAGGCGACGGCGGGCAGGCCGGCGATATTGGCGAGCGCGGTGAAGTCGGCCTGGTCGGCCGGTGCGGGCGATCCGTGCGGGAAAGCGCGCTGTGGCGCCGTCGGCAGGATCAGCGCGTCGACGCCGTCAAGCGACTGCCGCGCGGCATGGCCGAGCTGCTCCAGCGCCCAGTAAGCGGCGGCGATCCGCTCGCCGGGCGCCTTGCGGCCATAGTTCAGGAAACTGCGGAAGCCGTCCGAGAAGCCGGCGCCGAGCGTGTCGAGATCGTGGGCGAGCAGGCTGCCGGCTTCGGCCTCGGAAATCAGCAGCCCGGCGCGGCGGGCCTTGCCGGTATCCCAGCCCGGGATCGTCACGTCGCGGATGGTCGCGCCGGCCCGCTCGGCGCGGGCGAGCAGCGCGTCATAGGCGGCGCGCACTTCCTCTTCGCAGGGCACGGCGTCGACGACGGAGGGGCGTCCCAGCACCACTCCCGCGAGGTCGGCCGGAACGGGCGTCGGGTCCCATCCGGCCGGCGCTGCGACGCTGCGCGGATCCCTCGCGTCCGCTCCCGCCATGGCGGCGATGGCGAGCGCGAGGTCGGCGGGCGAATGGGCGAGCGGGCCGATCGTGTCGAGTGTCCAGGAGAGATAGGTGAGGCCGGAATTGCCGATGAGGCCGCGGGTCGGCTTCAGTCCCCATGTGCCGCAATAGGCAGCGGGGATGCGGACCGAGCCCATCGTGTCGGTTCCGAGCGTGATGGCGGCGAGATCGCCCGCCACCGCCGCGCCGGAGCCGCCGCTGGAGCCGCCCGGCGTGCAGCCCGGCACGCGCGGGTTCTCGCAGCGGCCATAGGTCGGGTTGTCGGTCGTCGCGCCGAGTGCCCCTTCGTGCAGGTTGAGCTTGCCGAGCAGCACGGCGCCGGCCGCGCGCAGCCGGGCGATGACGCCGGCGTCTTCCGCCGGCACGCGGTCGCGATAGGCGGCGATGCCGGCCGTCGTCGGCATGCCGGCGACGTCGATATTGTCCTTCACCGCGATCGGCACGCCGTCGAGCGGGCCGAGCGGACGGCCGGCGGCGCGCCGCGCGTCGCTCGCCGCCGCCTCCGTCAGCGCCGTCTCCGGCGCGACGGTGATGAAGATGTGCCAGTCGTCGTTGGTCGCGGCGATGCGGTTGAGCGCGGCCCGCGTCAGCGCGGCCGAGCTCGTCCGCCCGGCCGCGAGATCGCCGGCCAGCGTCGTGGCGCTCGGCAGGTCGCTCATGACGCGTCTTTGCGGTTGTCGATCAGGCGGATCGGCTTTTGGCGCACCTCGATCTGCGTCAGGTGGACCAGCGCGCCCGGCGCGGCCAGCTTGACCGCGATCTCGACGCCGAGGCGGGTCTTGAGCAGCGCCTCATAGGCCTCGGTCGGCCGGTCGAGCGCGCCGCTCGCCTCGATATGCACCGTCATCTCGTCGCGTCCGCCGACGCGCTCGACCTGGCATACATACTCGCTCATCAGATCGGCGTGGTTCTCGGTCAGAAGGGCGCCGATGCCGGTCGGATAGATGTTGATGCCGCGCAGCTTGACCATGTTGTCGCTGCGGCCGAGGAAGCCGACGATGCGGCGGAGGTTGAGGCCGAGCGGCGAGGAATCGGTCTTGAACGCCGAGACGTCGTGCGTGTTGAAGCGGATGATCGGGAAGACGTCGTCCTTGAACAGGCAGGTGCAGACCATGTCGCCGCTCTCGCCGTCGGCGACCGGCGCGCCCGTCGCGATGTCGAGGATTTCCAGATACTGGGCGTCTTCCTGCACATACATGCCGGAAAGGTCGGGGCCTTCGCCGGCGATCGCGCCGGTGTCGCCGACGCCGTACCAGTCGAACACCTGCGAGCCGCCCCAGGCGCGGCTCATGGTCTCGCGGCTTTCCGCGCCCATATGGCCGGAGATCACGCGGACCGGGATGTCCCGGCCGGGCTCGAGGCCGGCTTCGCGGGCGACGTCGGACAGGCGCTTGATGTAGTCGCCGAAGCCGACGATCGCTGTGGCGCCGAATTCCTTCATCAGGCCGACCTGGTTGGCGGAGCGCGTCTCGACGCCGGTGCCGGCCGTCATCATCTGCGCGCCGACCCAGTGCAGGATCGATTCACGGACATAGTGACCGCCATTGACCATGCCGTGGCCGTACACGGAGTGGACGATGTCGTCCCGCGTGATGCCCTGCAGCGCATAGAAGCGGCCGAGCAGGAGGTTCTGGATCTCGCGGCTCTTCGCGCCGAAGAGGAGCGGCTGCGGCTTGCCTGTCGTGCCGCTGGTGGTCTGGAAGACGAGGGGCGGGCGCTGGTCGGCGGGATAGGCGTCGAGGCCGTGGAAGTCGCCGATTGGGGGATGCGCCTCGACCGAGGCCATCAGGTCGGACTTCGAATAGGCCGGCAGCTTGACGATGTCCTCGATCGAACGGATGTCGCCGGGCTCCACACCCTTGGCGCCCCAGAGCCGCTGGTAGAACGGGATCTTCCAAGCGAAGGCGACGATCTTCAGGAAACGCTCGTTCTGGATCGCACGCAGCTCGTCGCGGCTGAGCGCCGTGAAGCGCTCGACGAAGCGCTCCGGGCGGCCGTAATCGCGGATGATTCCGGGATAGTCCATCGCTTCGAAGTAGTTGGGCGGCAGCATCGGGTGTCGGTTCCCTGTCGTGTTTGGAAGGAATGGGGCGGCTGGCGCTCTAGGGCGCCTTGGCCATGGCGGCGCGGAGCGGGGCGAGCGTGCCGCCTTCGGCGAGGCCGAGTGCGGCCGCGATGAGTTCATCGGTGCTTTGACGCGAGAGGCCGGCCGCGGCCATCAGGTCACGTGCCTTGCCGAACAGCGCCTCGTCGGAAACGGGGTTCTCCGTGTCGCCCCAGGCGTCGGCGACGCTGTGTGTCAGTGTCTCGCCGCTTGCGAGCGTGACCGTGACGGCGCTGCCGAAATGGCGCGGATAGGGCGCGGTGAAAACATCGCTGGCGACGACCGTGGTCCGTTCGCGCAGCGCCACGAGTTCGGGACGGCCGAGCGCCGGCAGTTCGAAGGCGTCGAGCGGCGGCGCGCCGTCCTGGAGCGTGACGGCGACGGCATGCTGCAGGCTGAACTTCGCCTGCAGGGTCGTCTCGGGCCGGGGCCTGTCGCAGAACAGCTTGGCGTCGGCATAGGTGTCGATCGCGATCGCCGCGATCGGGCGTCCGCCGAGTTCGCCGCGAAGCGCCAGCGCCGCGTCGATCGCCGCATGGGCGTGGCGGCAGGCCGGCCAGGGCTTGAAGCTCGTCTCGGCGATCTTCCAGGCGCTTGCCGCATCGGCGACGACGTCATCCGGCGAGGCGCCGGGGCAGGTCGCGGCGAAGAAGCCTTGCGGTCCCTCGAGGATGAAGCGGGGACCGGTGAAGCCGCGCGCCGCCAGCCGCGCCGCCATCAGCCCCCGCCGCGCCGCCTCGGCGACGTGCAGCGTCTTGGTCATCACCGGCTCGTTGCGGCATTGCCAGAACCCGCCCGCCACGCTGCCGGCATTGCCGAGCGCGGCGACCATGGCGGCTGGATCGAGGCCGAGTAGGCTGCCGGCCGCCGCGGCCGCGCCGAAACCGCCGGAGGTCGCGGTATTGTGGAAGTAGGCATAGTGGCCGGGCCCGACGGCGGCGCCGACGCGGATGATCGCCTCGTAGCCCTGGATGATCGCATCGAGGAGGTCCTCGGCCCAGGTGTCCTCCGTCGCCGCCGCCAGCGCCGCCGGAATGACGACGGGACCGGGATGAAGCAGGGCGGCGCGGTGGACATCGTCCATTTCGAGGACGCTGCCAAAGCCGCCCAGCACGAAAGCTGCCGTCGCGGGATCGGTTCGGCGCGCTCCGAAGAGCTGCGCCGTGCCGGTTGTTGCCCCGGTCGCCTCCGCCTCGATGCTCCGTCCGGTTTCGGTGGTGCGACCGATCGCGGCGCAGCCGATCCAGTCGACGAGATGACGCGCGGCCCGCTGCCTGTCGCTGGCGGAAATCGGTCGCGCCAAAAGGCCAACCAACCGTTCCGTCGCGCTTTTTTCGTCTGCGAGACCCGTCATCGCCCTTGCTCCGCAACGGCGTTTGCCGCACAGTGACCTAAAATTTGTCCGGACATATTTACCCAGGCTCGGTCGTTGTGCAAGTGCGAATACAGCGGTTCGGCACCTGGAATCGAAGGTGAAAATCTGGTGGTGCGTTCAATCCCCAAGCTCTCGGCGCGAGAGGCGGCGGCCCTCGCGCCGCCCGGTGCGCGGGTCTACCTGGCCGGGTGCTGCGGCGAGCCGGGCGCGATCCTCGACGCGGTTTCGGCCGAGCCGGATCTCTGGCGCGGCGTCGAATTGCTGGGCGCCTATATCCCGGGTGTCAATCGCCGCGATCTCTCGGCGATCGGTCACGAGACCGTCGCGCGCAGCATTTTCGCTGCCGAGGGATTGCGTCCTGGACAATCGGCCGGAACTGTCGCGATCTGGCCGGCGCACTATACCGAACTCTACCGTCACCTGGCCGAGCCCGGGCGTGTCGATGTCGCCTATTTCCAGGTGCCGCCGCCACGCGCTGACGGCACGGTCGGCTTCGGCGTTGCTGCCGATTTCTCGCCGGCACCGGTTCAGGCGGGCGCCCGCCTCGTCGGTCAGATCAACCCGGATATGCCGGATGTCGTCGACGGCCCGCGCGTCCCGGTGGAGCGCTTTTCCGCCTTCGTCGATGCGGCGGCGCCGCTGATCACCTATGATTCCGGTCGCCGCGACCCGGTGATCGACGCCATCGGCGTCCGCATCGCGGGGCTGATCCGCGAGGGCGACACGATCCAGCTCGGTCTCGGCAAGATGCAGCAGGCGGTTCTGGACGCGCTCATCGACCATCGCGACCTCGGCTTCCACAGCGGCATGATCTCCGATCCGATCCTGCCGCTGATCGATCGCGGGGTGTTCTCGAAAGGCATCACGACTGGCGTCGCCCTGGGTAGTTCCGTGCTCTACGAACGGGCGCGTGCACTGCCGCAATTGCGCTTCCGGCCAGTTGGCGAGACACATGCGATTGGACACTTGTCGCGAATCGAGCGCTTCATCAGCATCAACTCGGTGATCGAGGTGGATTTATTGGGACAGGCGAACGCCGAATTCTTGGGCGGGCGCCAGGTAAGCGGGCTGGGTGGCATGGTCGATTTCGTTCGTGGCGCGCGCGCCTCCTCGGGCGGGCGCTCTTGGCTCGCGCTGCCGGCGAGCGCCGAAGGTGGCCGGCGCAGCCGCATCGTGCCAGCGCTGCCGACGGGCGTGGCGGCCGGCGTTTCGCGAACCGATGTCGACTGCGTCGTCACCGAGCATGGCGTTGCCGATCTGCGCCGGGCGAGCGTCGCCGAGCGCGCCGAACGGCTGATCGCGATCGCCGCGCCGCAGTTCCGGGACCAGCTAGCCGATGACTGGCATGCGATGCAGCGGACAGGGGGCATGGCGTCATGAGCAAGCCCGCGACCGCCGCAGGCGATCTGCCGCGCTATCACCAGATCAGCAACATCCTGACCGAGCGCATCGAGCTCGGAAAATATGCGATCGGCGACCTGCTGCCGACCGAGCAGGACCTCTGCGCCGAGTTCGACGTCAGCCGCTACACCATCCGCGAAGCGCTGCGCCGGCTCACCGAGGCGGGACTGGTGCGCCGCCGGCAGGGCTCGGGGAGCCAGGTCGTCGCCAACAAGGTGCCGGCCAATTTCGTCCATTCGATGCGCTCGCTCAGCGAGTTGTTCCAGTATGCGTCCGACACGGTGTTCAAGATCACCGCGGTCGAGATGCAGGTGCCGGAGCCGGAGGTGCAGCCCTATCTTGGCGAGACGGCCGATGAGCCCTGGCTTTATGTCGAGGGCGTGCGCCTCGAGGCGGACGGCCGCACGCCGATCGCCTTTTCGCGCGTCTTCATCAATCGCGAGTTCGAAGGCATCGCCGGCGATCTGCCGAGCGTCGGCGGCACGATCTTCCGGCTGATCGAGCAGCGCTACGGCGTCACGGTGGAGGATGTCGAGCAGGAGATCCGGGCCGAGCCGATGGGCAAATACGCCGCCAAGCTGCTGGGCTCGTCGACGCGGATCTGGGCCGTCCGCGTCATCCGTCGCTATTTCGGCGAGGACGGCAAGATTCTGCAGATCTCGGTCAACTATCACCCGGCCGACCGCTTCTCCTATTCGATGCATCTGCGTCGCGAGGGCGCGAAAGGCTGGGTCTGAGGCCCAGCCTTCAGCTCAGAGCCTTTCAGCATTTCATGGAATCGATGAGAGGCTCTGACTCTTTGTTGGGTCGCGTTTTCTTCACGCGAACCGGGTATCCACCTCGCTCGAAAACGCTCTAGCCCCGCCGTCCGGCCAGGATCTCGGCTATGGCCGCATCGTCGAGCCCGGCTTGTCGCAGCACCTCGGCCGTATGCTCGCCGAGGGCGGGCAGGGTGGTGTCGAGCCGGCCGGGCTCGTCGCGATAGCGGATCGGCGTGCCGATGTGCAGATTGCCGTCCACATCGCGGTGCAACATCTCGCGTGCCGCGATGTGCGGCTGGTGGAAGGCCTCGTGCAGGTCGAGGACAGGCGCGAAGCAGACATCCTTGTCGGCGAACCAGGCTTCCCATTCGGCGCGGGTCTTCATCGCGAAGGTCGCGCGCAGGAACTGCTGGACCGGCTCCTGCGTCGGCCCCGGCGGCCCCTCGGCGAGCGGGATCAGGTCGGGCCGTTCTAGCGCATTCAGCAGGTTGCGGACGAATTTGTGCTCGACGCCGCCGAGCACGACATGGCGATGGTCCGCCGTCTCGTAGACCGAGAAGAAGGCATAGCCGCCGAAGGAGCGCTCTTCCTTGACGCGCGGGGCGCGGTCCTCGGCGAATACCGGTCCGGTGACGTTCGGAAGCCACGCCATGGTGGAATCCTGCATCGAGATGTCGAGATAGTCGCCGCGGCCGGTCTTCTCGCGCCGGAGCAGCGCCATCAGGATGCCGGCGAAGGCGGTCATCGAGCCGGCCATGTCGGCGACCGGCATGTGGGGGTTGGTCGGTTGGCCGTCGCCGCCGAGATTGAGGCTGACGACGCCGGCAAGCGCCTCGATGGCGATGTCGTGCGCCGGCCGCTTCACCTCCGGGCCGGTCTGGCCGAAGGCCGAGATCGAGGCGTAGACGATGCGGGGATTGACCTTCGACACCGCGTCATAACCGACGCCGAGCCGGTCGACGACGCCGGGACGGAACGCTTCCACGACGACGTCGGCGGTCTCGCAGAGCCTGAGGAAGGCGGCGACGCCAGCCGGGCTCTTGAAGTCGAGCACGATGCTCTTCTTGCCGCGATGCGTGTTGCGGAACCAGACGCTGACGCCGTCGGAGGTACGGTAGCCGACATTTCTGACAGGCTCTCCCTCGCCGGGCGGCTCGATCTTGATGACCTCGGCGCCATGGTCGGCCATGGTCTGGGTCAGCATCGGGCCGGGCAGGAACAGCGACAGGTCGAGGACGCGGAGACCTTCGAGCTTCATGGCATGGACCTCGTTGGTCAGATGGTCTGTTCGGCGCGCAGCCTGGCGATCTCGTCGGGGCCGTAGCCGATCCCGGCGAGGATCTCGTCCGTATGCTGGCCGAGGCCGGGACCGGACCGGGCCTCGGCGCGGCGGCCGTCGAGCCGGATCGGATTGGAGAGCACCTGCAGGCCGTCGCGCGCCGTATGGTCGACCGACTGCACGCCGCCGGTCGCGCGGAAATAGGGATTGTCGAGCGCCGCCCCCATGCCGAGGACGGGCGCTGCCGGGAGCTGGCCGGAGAAGCGCGCCATCCATTCGCCCGTCGAGCGCGTCGAAAGCGCCGCGTCGAGGAGGGCGATCAGCGCCTCGCGGTTGTCGTAGCGGTTCTTGTTGGAGCGGAAGCGCGGATCCTCGACGAGCTCGCCCAGGCCTGTCAGTTCGCAGAGCTTCTCCCAGAACTTCGGCAGGATGCACATGATGAAGATGCGGCCGTCGCTGGTCGGGAAGGTCTCGCAGGGCACGACGGACGGATGGCCGGAGCGCGGCCGGCGAGTCGTCTCGACGCTCTCGTTCAGATACCAGGTGGCCGGATAGGTCAGCTGGTGCATGGCGACGTCATAGAGCGTCACGTCGACATCGCGGCCACGGCCGGTCCGGGCCGCCCCGAGCAGCGCCGCCGTCAGGGCGAAGGCGGTGGTGATGCCGGTCAGGTAGTCGACGATCGACAGGCCCATGCGGGTGGGGGCGCCGTCCGGTTCGCCGGTCAGCGACAGGAAGCCGGCTTCCGCCTGCATCAGATAATCATAGGCGGGCCAGTTGGCGCGCTCGCCCTCGCGGCCATAGCCGGAGAGATGGGCGCAGACGATCGACGGCTTCACCTTCGCCAGCGCCGTATGCGTCAGGCCGAGCTTGGCTGGCTGGTCGCCGCGCAGATTGTTCAGCACGGCGTCGGCGCCGGCGACGAGGCGGTGCAGCACCGCCTGGCCCTCCGGCTTGCGCAGGTCGAGCGTCAGGCTCTTCTTGCCGAGGTTAAAGGTCTGGAAGAACTGGCTGTCGTTCTCGCCGAGGAAATAGGGGCCCGACTGGCGCGAGCTGTCGCCGGCCGGTCCCTTTCCCGTCGCCGGCGGCTCGATCTTGATCACCTCCGCGCCCATGTCCGAGAGGTACATGGTCGCGAAGGGACCGGCGCCATATTGCTCGGCGGCGATGATCCGGATGCCCTTGAGCGGCGGTTCGGCGATGCCGAAGCCGCTCGGAGCCGCATCGTTTCTCGTCGCCGTCAGGGTCACGCCGGGTTCCTTTCCATCATCTGCTTGGCGATGATCATGCGCTGGATCTCGTTGGTGCCTTCGCCGATGCACATCAGCGGCGCGTCCCGGAAATAGCGCTCGATATGGTACTCCTTGGAATAGCCATAGGCGCCGTGGATGCGCATGGCCTCCAGCGAGTTCTCCACCGCCGCCTCCGAGGCGAAATACTTCGCCATGCCGGCTTCCATGTCGCAGCGCTCACCGCGGTCATAGGCGCGGGCGGCGTCGTAGGTCAGCAGGCGGGCAGCCTGCAGGCGGGTCGCCATCTCGCCGAGCTTCAGCTGGATCGCCTGGTGCTGACCGATCGGCTTGCCGAAGGTCTTGCGCTGCTGGGCGTAGTGGACGCTGTCCATCAGCGCCGCCCCGGCGAGACCGCAGCCGCGCGCCGCGATGTTGATGCGGCCGAGCTCGAGGCCGCCGAGCGCCGTCTGCATGCCACGGCCCTCTTCGCCGCCGATCAGGTTCTCGACGGGCACGCGATAGTTCTCGAAGCTCAGCTCGGCGCTGTCGATGCCCTTGTAGCCGAGCTTCTCCAGCTTGCGCGACACGTTGAAGCCTTCGCCCTTCTCGGCGATCAGCATCGACATGCCCTTGTGGCGCGGGTCGGCGTCGGGGTTCGTCTTCACCAGCAGCGCGAAGCAGGAACCGTGGATGCCGTTGGTGATCCAGGTCTTGGCGCCGTTGACGACATAGTGGTCGCCGTCGCGCACGGCGCGGGTCCGGATCGCCTGCAGGTCGGTGCCGGCGTCGGGCTCGGTCAGGGCCAGGCCGCCACGCAACTCGCCCGTGGCGAAGCGCGGCAGGTATTTCTGCTTCTGCGCCTCGGTGCCGACGCGGGTCACGCAGGCCGACATGATCAGGTGCGAGTTGATGACGCCGCCGAGCGACATCCAGGTGGCGGCGATTTTCTCGACGATCTTGGCGTAGGTCGTCGCCGACAGGCCGAGGCCGCCATATTCAGCGGGAATCGTCGCGCCGAACAGGCCGAGCTCCTTCATTTGCTCGACCATCTCCTGCGGATACTCATCCGCATGGTCGAGCCGCAGCACATGCGGGCGCACGTCGCGCTCGAGCCACTTCTCGATCGCTTCGAGGATCATCTGGTCGTCGGACGAGAGGTCCGAAGGGGAGGCGTTGGACATGGGGCGTTCCTCTTCCGGCGCGTCAGTAGCGCGCCTTCTCCTCGACATCGAAACCGCGCTTGGCGATCAGCATGGTGCGCTCGAACTCGCAGATCAGCTTCTCGTCCTGGTTGAAGCCGCGCGTCTTCACCGTGACGATGCCGGCATTCGGGCGCGACTTGCTCTCGCGCTTGCCGAGCACCTCCGATTCCGCCACCAGAGTGTCGCCGGCGAAGAGCGGGAAGGTGAGCTTGATCTCGCTCCAGCCGAGATTGGCGATCGCCTTCTGGCTGACGTCGGTGACGCTCATGCCCACCATCAGCGCGACGGTGAAGGGCGAGCAGATGATGCAGCGGCCGAACTCGCTGTGCTTGGCGTATTCGGCGTCGAAATGCATCGGATGGGTGTTCATCGTCAGCAGCGTGAACCAAGTGTTCTCCGTCTCGGTGATCGTCCGGCCGGGGCGATGCTCGTAGATGTCGCCTTCGTTGAAGTCCTCGAAATAGCGACCGAAGCTCTCGCGGTAGCGATTGGGACCGACTTCCTTGATTGTCACGACCATCGTCTTGGCTCTTCTCACTGGTTCTTGTTCTGGAAGGAATCGCGGAGCGCCAGGATGCGCTCCATGGCACGCACCACCGGCCGCTCGACGAGCTTGCCGTCGAGCACGGCGAGGCCGGTCGGGCTGGCGCGATAGGCGGCGATGACCCGCTCGGCCTGTGCGATCTCGTCGGTCGTCGGGGCGAACACCTCGTTCACCACGGCGACATTGGCGGGGTGCAGCACGCCCTTGCCGGTGAAGCCGAGCGCCTTGGCGGCGACGGATTCGGCGCGGACGATCTCCGCGTCGCGGAAGGCCAGGCTCGGCACATCGAACACGTCGACGCCGGCGAGCTTGGCCGCGTGCACGACCCGCGAGCGGGCATAGAGCAGTGGCTCGGGCGCAATCGCGACGCCGAGCTCGGCCGACAGGTCCGCGCCGCCGAACATGGCGAACTCGATCCGGTCGCTGGCGGTGAGGATCGAGGCGACGTTCTCGAGGCCTTCGACGCTTTCGATCAGCACGGCGAGACCGAGGTCCAGCCCTGCTTCGGCGAGCAGCCCGGCGACCCAGCGCACCTCGTCGGCCGTGTCGACCTTGGGCAGGAAGATCACGCCGGCGGCCGGTCGCGCCTCGATGACGGCGAGCAGATCGCGCAGGCCTTCGGCGCTGCGCGGGCTGTTGATGCGGAGCACCCGCTCCGGGCCTGCGACATCGGCGAGGAAGGGGATCGCGGCGGCGCGCGCCTCTGCCTTCAGGGCCGGCGGCACCGCGTCCTCGAGGTCGAGACAAACGACGTCGGCGCCCGTGGCCAGCGCCTTGGCGTGCACCTCGATGCGGTTTCCGGGAGCGAAAAGTAGGGTTCTGCGCGCGCGCATGATGGGACCGCATCTCCTGCAGAGTGCCGTATGCGTCAAATTTGTCCGGACAAATAAGAGGACGCAAAGAGGCTTGTCAAATGATTTGTCCGGACAAATCAGGTTTGCTTTAGCCGACCAGCGTCAGCGCGACCAGCGCCGCCGCATCGGGGTTGGATTCCAGGTCTTGGATCGCCGCGATCAGCGCATCGACCTTCTCCGGCGCGAGCGGCGCCGCGCCATAGCCGGCGCAGCGACGGAACTTCTCGACATTCTCGGCGTCGGTCAGCGGGGCGGCCGGGTGGCCATAGACATGGGGAAGCGTGATCGCGTGATCGGTGCCGTTCTTGAGGCGCACCCGGATCGTCTGCGGATCGAGCGCGTTCAGATCGGGGTTCTCGTCCTGCACGACGTCGACCAGCGCGGCGTAGCGATGGGCCGTCTCGTCGTCGAGCGACGCCCGATCGCGGAAGTCGGGCACGTCGACCCGGCCACGCGCCAGCATTGTGCCGGCGACGAAGCGCAGGCAGAGCTTGGCATAGTTCGATTCCGGATTGGCGACATCCGGCCGGCCGACGAGGCGATTGACCAGCGGCGGCACCTCGCAGACCACGCCGGCGATGTCGTCGGCCGTGAAGCCATGCGTCTGCATGAGTTTGCCGATGCCGTCGACGGCGCCATGCGTGAGGCGACCGCTCGGATACGGCTTGTGCGACATCTCCAGCATCTGCCAGTCCTTGCCGAGCCGGGCGAGGAAAGGCTCGAGATCGTAATCGTTCTGCTCGAACAGGGCGAAATAGCCGTACTGACCGACGAGGATGTCGTGCGGGCCGCGAAAGCCGGCCGCGGCAAGATCCGTGGCGACGATGGCGGCGCGGGCGTTGAACCCGACCTGCAGGCCCAGCATCGGCGAGCCCTCGACATGCGGCTGCAGCGTGCCGCTGGTCTGGGAATATTGCGCGCCGAGCGCGTTCTTGAGAGCTAGCGCGTCGAAGCCGGCGAGCTTGCCGATCGCCGCGACCGCGCCGAAGCCGCCGGCCGTTGCCGGCCGGAAGAAGCGCAAGGCCGAATTGGTGACGACGCCGAGCATGGTCGAGACGTCGACGCCGAGCGCCAGCGCCGTGATCAGGTCGCGGCCGGCTATGGTTCGACCCTTCGCCCGCTCTCTCTCCGCCCAGGCGATCACGGCCGAGAGGATCGTCGCCATCGGATGCAGCACGGCGCCTTCGTGCACGCAGTCGAATTCGAGGCAGTGGATCTGGTAGGCGTTGACGATCGCCGCCTGCTGGGCCGGAAGCTTCTCGCCCGTCAGCCAGACGGTCGCCTCGTCGCCCTGACCCCAGCCGGCCGCGACCTGCTTCAGTTCCGGAATGCCGGTGCCGGCGGAGCCGGCAATGCCGACGCCGAGCGTGTCCAGCAAGAACGTCTTGGTCTTGGCGACGACCGCCGCGGGGAGATCCTCGAAGCGTGTGTCGATGACATGGTTGACCACGCGGTCGAGCGGATTGGTCGAGGCCATGATGCGAATTCCTCAGACCGGGGCAGGGATGCTGGCGGCGAAGTGCCGGGCGATGTCGAGGCGGGTCGCGCACCAGACGTCGGGCTGGCTCTTCACATACTGGATGAACTTCTCCAGCACGCCGATGCGGCCGGGACGGCCGATGATCCTGAGATGCAGGCCGAGCGACATCATCTTCGGGCCGTCGGCGCCTTCCTCGTAAAGCTGGTCGAAGGTGGCGATGGCATAGTCGAGCCAGTCCTGCGGCGTGTAGGACGGCGCCGTCCAGAACTTCATGTCGTTGGTGTCGAGCGCATAGGGGACGATGACGATCGGCTTCGGGCCGGCGTCCGTCTCGACCACGTCCCAGCGCGGCACGTCGTCGGAGAAATCGTCCATGTGATAGGCGAAGCCGGCCTCGGCGAGCAGGCGCCGCGTGCGGTCGGTGTGTAGATAGCGCGAGAGCCAGCCATAGGGGCGCGTGCCGGTTGTTGCCTCGATGCTCTTCACCGCCTTGTCGATGAAGTCGCGCTCGCGCGCTTCGTCATAGGAGAACTGGTGGATCCAGCGCCAGCCATGGCTGCAGGTCTCGTGGCCGCCGTCGCGGATCATGTCGGCGAGTTCCGGCGCGTTTTCGATCGCCATCGCCGCCGCCGTCACCGTCGTCGGGATGCCGTGCTTCCGGAACAGGCCGAAGACGCGCGGCGCGCCGGCGCGGATGCCGTACTGGTAGTTGCTTTCGTTAGCGTAGTTGCGGATCGGGATCTTCAGCGAAACGCCGAGCTCGTCGACCGGCTCAGGGCCCTTGTCGCCGCGGGCGACGGTCATCTCCGAGCCTTCCTCGATGTTGATGACGAAGGACATGGCGAGCCGGGCCTGGTTCGGCCAGGAGAAGGACGCGGTCATCAGTGGTATTCCTCCCCGCCGGAGACGTTGATCGCCTCGGCGGTAATGTAGGCGGCGGCGTCCGAGCAGAGGAACGCGGCGGTTTCGGCGGTGTCATTGGGCGTGCCGGTGCGCTTCAGCGGAATGCGGGCGCGCATCTCGTCCAGATAGGCCTCGATTGTCTGGCCGCGCGCCTCGGACATGAAGCGGTTCTGCCAGGCGCCGAGCCCCGTCGTGACGTGGTTCGGGCAGATGGCGTTGACGGTGATGCCGTGCTCGCCGAGCTCCAGCGCCGCCGAGCGGGTCAGCCCGATCAGGCCGTGCTTCGACGCCGTGTAGGCGCTGGCGAAGGCGAAGCCGGATTTGGCCGCCTGCGAGGCGATGTTGATGATCCGGCCGCCCTGGCCCTGGGCGATCATCTGCCTGGCGGCATGCTTGGTCGCCAGCGCCGGGGCGCGCAGGTTAACGCCGAGCACGACGTCCCAGCTCTCGGCCTCGAGCTCGACAAGCGGTCCGAACAGATAGCCGACGCCGGCGTTGTTGATCAGGATGTCGAGCCGATCGAAATTGTCGACGGCGGCCTGGACGATGCGGGCGATCTCGGCCTCGTCGAGCAGGTCGCCGGTGACGGTCACGGCCTCGGCGCCGTCGGCGGCGAGTTCGGCCGCGACCGCTTCGAGATCGGTCAGCGTGCCGACGCCATGCGCCGGCGCGGCGGCGCCAGAGATCGCGCCCCGGTCGTGCAGGACGATCCTCGCGCCTTGCGAGGCCAGCTTGCGGGCGATCCCCTGACCGAGCCCGCCGGCGCGTCCCGCGCCGGTGATCAGGGCGACCTTGCCGGCCAGTCCGCGCTCGCTCATCACGCGGCTCCGAGCGTGCGGGTCATGATGAAGGTGGGATTGTCGGCAAAGGCCTGGAACTCGGCCGCGATCTTCTGCATCGTGTCGGTCGCCACATCGGCGCCGAACTTCTCCATGTCGACGACATCGATGATCTCGACATAGGCATAGGGCGGCTTGGCGTCCGAGCCGAGCACGCCGGTCGTCTGGTGGACGGAGAAGGCGCCGATCGAATCGAGGCCGTTCACGACCGGAATGTCCGTCGACTTTGCCCAGGCCTCATAGACCTCGGGGTCGACACCGGCCTTCAGATTGAACAGCACCACGATACGCGTCACACCGACCTCCACTGCGATTTCTGCCCGAAACATCCCAGGCTAGCCGATTATTTGTCCGGACAAATGTCTCGACCAAGCCGATGCCTGTCAACCCATTTTTGCGAAGTTTCTCCAAGAACTGCTTGACAAGACCGGGGAGCTGAGGCGTGATTTGTCCGGACAAATCCACCAAGACAATCCGAGGGGTCCTACGATGCTGAAGAGAAACGCGTTGCTTTCGGCTGTCGCCGTGGCAACCCTTGCCGTGACGGCGGCGCCCGCCGCCGCCCAGCAGATCCTCGTCCTGGCCGAAGACGTTCCGGCCGGCCTCGATTATGACGGCCCGTCGGCGGCGATTCCCGCCAGCCAGCAGGGCATGGTCACGCTGATGGAGCCGCTCGTCGGCTATGCCGCGGGCCCCGCCAACGAGGACGGCATCGGCATGCCGGACTTCTCCAAGATCGAGGGCCGGCTCGTCGAGAGCTGGGACTATGATCCCGCCACGTTGACGTGGACCCTGCATCTGCGCAAGGGCGTCAAGGGCTGCGACGGCGCGACCTTCGATGCCAAGGACGTGGCCTACACCTTTGCCCGCGCCAAGTCGGTGAGCGGCGCCGCGCCGATCGGCTGGTTCCTGTCCAACGTCGCCTCGATCGACGGCTTCACGCCGGCCGTGTTCGGCGATGACCCGAAGGCCAAGGAGCTGGGCGACGAGGTCAAGATCATCGACGACTACACGGTCCAGATCCGTCAGTCGGAGCCGAACGCGCTGTTCCTGCCGGTGCTCTCGATCTTCGGCCTTCTCGTTTACGACAAGGAGACGATGGAGAAGCACGCGACCGAGAAGGATCCCTGGTCGCACGACTACGCGAACACGCAGAACGCGCCCGGCTTCGGCGCCTATTGCCTCGACAAATGGTCGAAGAACCAGGAGATCAGCTACAAGGCGAACCCGGACTATTACCGGGGCAAACCGGCGATCGACAAGGTCACCGTCCGCCGCGTGCCGCAATCGTCGAACCGCGCCGTGGTGCTGCGTACCGGCCAGGCCCAGCTCGCCAGCGGCCTGACGCCGAAGGAATTCGACAGCCTGCGCACGGCCAAGGGCGTCGCCGTCGGCGGCGTCACGGGCAACGAGAACCTGTTCGTTCATATGAACTTCGCCGCGAAGCCCTTCGACAATCCGAAGGTTCGCGAGGCGATCGCCCATGCGATCCCGTTCGAGCAGATCATCAAGACCGGCTATTTCGGCCAGGCGCATCAGTGGAAGGGCTCGGTGCCGAGCGGCTATCCGGGCTTCAAGGAAGCCGGTCAGTACAGCTACGACCCGGAGAAGGCCAAGGCGCTGCTGGCCGAGGCCGGCTATGCCGACGGCAAGGGCCTCGAAGCCTTCGGCGACGCATTCCAGCTCTCCTACGTCGCGGAGAAGGAATCGACGCTCGGCCCGATCGTCAACATCATCCAGTCCTCGCTGCGCGCCATCGGCATTCCCGCGACGCTTAATCCGATCCCGCAGACCCAGTATGGCGACCGCCAGCTGGTGAAGGGCGATCTGCCCTTCGCGGTCAACGACCAGGAGAAGCCGATCGGCGTCGACGCCGGCTACGCGGTCCAGCTGTTCTTCGTGTCGAAGGACAAGGGCGGCCTCAATAACATGGTCAATTATTCCAGCCAGGTCGTCGACGATCTCTGGGCAAAGGCCCGCATCGAGCCCGACGCGGCCAAGCGCACCGAGATGCTCGGCCAGATTCAGGACCAGCTGGCGGCCGACGTCGCTTGGCTGCCGGTGGTCGAGTACAAGACGCAGTGGGCCTATTCGGACAAGCTCAAGGGCATGCGCTGGTATCCGGACAACTCCGTCCGCTACTTCGATCTCAGCGTTCAGTAATCCGAAGGAGGCAGGCCGGTTTCGGTCTGCCTCTTTCCCGCCGAGGGTCGGCCCGTGCTGTTTCGATACATCTCCAAGCGCTTCGCCGTTGGGCTGCTTCAGCTCATCGGACTGACGATCGCTGTTTTCTTCCTGATCCGACTGCTGCCGGCGGACCCGGTGTCTCGCCTGGTCGGCATGAATGCCAGCCCAGAGGCCTATGCGCAGGCCGCCAAGCAGCTCGGCGTCGACCGGCCGCTTCTGGCGCAGCTGGCGACCTATCTCGGCTTCCAGCCCGAAATTGCGCCGGGATTGCTGCAGGGATCGCTGGGCGTCTCCTGGGTTACCGGCACGCCCGTCACCGCGGAGATCGCCGCCTATCTGCCCGTGACCCTCGAGCTCGTCACGCTGAGCTTCATCCTGGCGCTCGCCGTCGCCGTGCCGATCGGCATGTTCGGTGCGCTCAATCCCGGCGGCAAGGCTGACAAGGGCGTCTTCGTCTACTCGCTCTTCGCCGGTTCGCAGCCGGAGTTCTGGTGGGGGCTTCTGTTCGTCTACCTGTTCTTCTTCACCCTCGGCATCGCGCCGGCGCCGCTTGGCCGGCTGTCGCCGATGTCCAGTCCGCCTGATGTCGTCACCGGCTTCATGACCATCGATTCCCTGATCGCCGGCCAGTTCGACCTCTTCGTCGAGGCGCTGCATCACCTGATGCTGCCGGTCTTCACCATGGCGTTCATCCTGTCGGGGCCGATCATCAAGATGGTGCGCCAGAACATGGCCCGCGCCCTGCAGTCCGACTTCGTGCTCTACGCCAACTGCGCCGGCCTGCCGAAGCGGCGGGTCGCCGGCTATGCGCTCAGGGCGGCGATGGCGCCGTCGATGACGCTGATCGGCATCCTCTATGGCTTCATGCTCAGCGGCGCGGTCCTGACCGAGAGCGTCTTCTCGCTCGGCGGCATCGGCCAATACGCGATCAACGCGGTGCTCAACTACGATTACCCCGCCATCCAGGCCGTCGTGCTCGTGATCACCGCCATCTCGCTTGTCGTCTATCTCGCGCTGGACCTGATCCACGCCGCGATCGACCCACGGATTGCCTTCTGATGTCGAGCCAGCACACCCTCGAAACGGCAGACATGCTGCCGCGCCGCCGCCGCGACTGGCTGTTCGGCCTTGGCCTGACGATCGTCGTCATCGTCGTCGCGCTCGCAGTGGTCGGCCCCTATATCGGCCCCTACGATCCGACGCTGACGACTCCGAACGTCTCGGTCCCGCCGCCGTCGCTCGCCGAGGTGCCTGGCCTCTTCAGCGCCTGGATCTCGGGCACGCTTGAGGCGCCGCCGCACTGGATGGGCACGGACGCCAGCGGCTTCGACGTGTTCTCCCGCGTCATCGCCGCGCCGCGCACCGATCTCGTCATCGCGCTGGTCGCCAACGGACTGTCTCTCGTCATCGGCGTCTTCCTAGGCCTGATCGCCGGCTATTACCGCAATGCCGCGACCGAGTTCATGATGCGCGTCTCCGACGTCATGCAGTCGTTCCCGGTCTTTATCTCGGCCATGGTCCTGGTGGCGCTGGCCGGCCGTTCGACGACCAACATCGTCATCGCGCTCGCCTTCGTTTACACGCCGATCTATGTCCGCCTAACCCGCGCCGAGGTGATGAGCCAGAAGGTGCGCGGCTTCGTCGAGGCGGCGCGCGCGCTCGGCAACACCGAGCTCAACATCGCCATCCGCCACGTCCTGCCGAACTCGCTGACGCCGGCACTGATCCAGGCCTCCGTCACCATCGGCTTCGCCATCCTGCTCACCGCGGGCCTGTCCTTCGTCGGCGCCGGCGTGCGCCCGCCGACGCCGGAATGGGGCCTGATGATTTCCACCGGCGCCAACCAGATCATTCTTGGCGAATGGTGGCCGTCGGTGTTCCCGGGCATCGCCATCTCCCTGACCGTGTTCGGCTTCGCCGTGCTCGGCAACGCTCTGGAGCGCCGCTATGATGCATCGTGAGGCAGCGGCGGTGGCCGAGCGCCCGGAGACCATGGCGGCGCGTACGGTGCTCTCGGTGGAGAACCTCGTCGTCGGCTATCCGGTCGACGGGCGCATGGTGAAGCCGGTCGACGGGCTTTCCTTCAAGGTCCATGAGCGCGAGGTGGTCGGGCTGATCGGCGACGCCGGCAGCGGCAAGTCGACCGCGGCGCTGGCGCTGCTCGGCCTGGCGCGACCGCCGGGCAAGATCCTCGGCGGCCGTGTCGAGTTCGACGGCCGCGATCTGCTCAAGCTGCCGGAAGCCGAGATCCGCGCCATTCGCGGCCGCGACATCGGCATCATCGTGCAGAACCCGCGCTCCTCGCTCAATCCGATGCTCCGGATCGGCAAGCAGATCGGCTACGCCTACGAGGCGCACAACCAGGCGAGCGGCACCGAGGTTCGACGCAAGGTCATCGAGATGCTGCGCATGGTCGGCATCAACGATCCCGAAAGCCGGGCCGAGGCCTATGCGCACGAGCTTTCAGGAGGCATGGCGCAGCGGGCGCTGATCGCCATGGCGCTCTCTTCGAAGCCGAAGCTCTTGATCGCCGACGAGCCGACCAGCGGCCTCGACGTGACGATCCAGGCGCAGTTCCTTGACGAGATGTGGAACACCGTCCAGAAAACCGGCTCCGCCATCCTGCTGATCACGCAGGAGCTGGGCACGCTCGCCAATTATTGTGACCGCGTACTGGTGCTTCATGAGGGGCGGATCGTCGAGGACGCTCCGGTCCGGCAGTTCTTCGCCAATCCGCAGCATCCCTACAGTCAGCAAATCCTGAAGCTGCAGCGCGAGCGCGGCCATTCGCTCGGCCTGCCGCCGGTCGAGGCCGGCACTAGGCCGCTGCTCGCCACCACCGATTTGCGCAAGACCTTCGCCGTTCGCCATACCAAGAAGCTGATCCAGGCGGTCGACAAGGTCTCACTGACGATCGGCCGCGGCGAGACGCTCGGACTGGTCGGCGAAAGCGGCTCCGGCAAGACGACGGTCGGGCGCTGTATGCTGCGGCTCCTGGAACCGTCGTCCGGCTCGGTCGTCTTCGACGGCGAGGATCTCGTCAAGCTGCCGCCTAACGACATGCGGCGCTACCGCTCGAAACTGCAGATCGTCTTCCAGGATCCGTTCGACAGCCTCAATCCGCGCTGGTCGATCCGCCGGATCCTGACCGAGCCGCTCGACCTGCACACGAAGCTGTCGACGGCCGACAAGCGCAGGCGGGCCGAGGAACTGATGGACCTCGTCGATCTCGATCGCGCGCTGCTCGACCGCAGGCCGCGCGGCCTCGGCGCCGGCGCCCTGCAGCGCATCAACATCGCCCGCGCGCTCGCCTGCAATCCCGAGTTCATTGTGCTCGACGAGCCGACCTCGGTGCTGTCGCCGCGGGCCCGCGTCGGGCTGATCGAGCTTCTCGTCCGGCTCCAGAAGGAGCTCGGCATCAGCTACCTGTTCATCAGCCACGACCTGACGACGGTTCGCTATCTCTGCCACAAGGTCTCGGTCATGTATCTCGGCCAGATCGTCGAGACGGGCACCGTCGAACAGGTGTTCAGCAAGCCGCGCCATCCCTATTCGCAGGCGTTGCTCTCGGCGCATCTCTTCCCCGATCCGACCAACCGGCGCGTCGACAGCGTCATTCCGGCGGCTCTCGAGGGCGAGATCCCGAGCCCGATCGACCTGCCGCATGGCTGCTACCTGGCAAGCCGCTGCCCGCATGTGGTCGAAGCCTGCCGGGCGACGCCGCAAGCGCTGGAACCGCTCGAAGGCGGCCAGAGCGTCCGCTGCTGGCGGGCCGTGGCGGGCGAGATCCAGGCCTTCGGAGGGGCGCACGCATGACGGACGCGATCGACGATGTCGTCATTGTCGGCGCCGGTGCCAGCGGAGCTGCGGTCGCGTGGCGTCTGGCGCGCGCAGGCCTGAAGGTCACCTGTCTCGAGCAGGGCGACTGGGTGCGCTATGACGAGGTGCCGAGCTTCCGCACCGACTGGGAGGTGGCGCGCCAGACCAGCCATCACCCCAATCCGAATGTGCGGCGCAACCCGGTCGACTATCCCGTTGATGACAGCGAGGCGGCGATCAAGCCGTTCCTCTATAATGCGGTCGGCGGCTCGACCATTCTCTGGGGCGCGCATTTCCCGCGCTTCCGCCCCTCCGACTTCCGGGTCAAGACGCTCGACGGCGTCGGCGACGATTGGCCGATCTCGTACGAGGATCTCGCGCCCTACTACGAAGAGAACGACCGGATGATGGGCGTCTCCGGCCTTGCCGGGGATCCCGGCAATCCGCCGCGCCTGGCGCGCCAGATGCCGCCGGTGCCGCTTGGCCGGGGCGCCGAGAAGATGGCCGGCGCCTTCGACCGGCTCGGCTGGCACTGGTGGCCCTGCGACGTCGCCATCAATTCGCAGCCCTATGGCGAGGGGCGTGGCGGCTGCAACAATTGCGGCCCCTGCGATCTCGGCTGCCCGAGCGGGGCGCGCAGTTCGTCCGATGTCACCTACTGGCCGCAGGCGATCGGCGCAGGCGCCAAGCTGATCACCGGCGCACGCGCGTTCGAGGTCGAGACCGACAGCGAGGGCCGCGCCACTGGCGTCGCCTATTATGACCGCGACGGCGCCGCCCAGCGGCATCGGGCGCATGTGGTGATCCTGGCCGCCAACGGCCTCGGCACGGCGCGGCTCATGCTGCTGTCGCAGTCGAAGCGCTTTCCAAACGGCATCGCCAACGACACCGATCTGGTCGGGCGCCGCCTGATGCACCATCCGACCGGCATGGTGACCGGCACCTTCGACGAGGCGGTCGACGGCTATGCCGGTCCCTTCGCCGTCTCGATCCTCTGCCAGCACTTCTACGAGACCGATGCGGCGCGCGGCTTCGTGCGCGGCTACCAGATGCAGCTGGTGCGCTCGAACGGCCCGGTCGGTACGGCGGTCGGCGGTTACCTGCCGCGCGTCCCCTGGGGCGAGGGGCACCACGAGACCTTCCGCAACACCTTCGCCCGCACCGCGAGCCTGACGGTCACGACCGAAGATCTGCCGCGCCTCGACAACCGTGTCACGCTCTCGGACAGCCTCCGGGATGCCTGGGGTATCCCGGCGCCGAAGATGACCTACAGCCTCGACCAGAACACCAAGGAGATGATCGAGCACGGCATCAAGAGCGCGACGCGCGCCTTCAATGAGGCCGGCGCCGTTGCCGTCACGGCGGAGCGTCTGGTCGTCAACGCCGGCTTCCACCTGCTCGGCACCGCCTGCATGGGCAGCGACGCCGACGCCAGCGTCGTCGACGGCGATTGCCGGGCGCACAGCGTGCCCAACCTGCTGGTCGTCGACGGCTCCGTCTTCACCACATCGGCGGCGCTCAATCCGACGCCGACGATCCAGGCGGTGGCGCTGCGCGCCGCCGACCGGCTGCTCGCGGCGCGGCGCGGCGTGGAGGTAGCGGCATGACAAGCATCGATCGCACTTCTCTCGCGGTTCTGCTCGACCGGATGATCCCGGGCGACGCGGACTTCCCGCCGCCGAGCCGGATCGAACTGGCCGATGCAATGGTGACGCATGAGCGCTTCGGCGCCATGGCCGAGGCGATGATCGCGGCCTTGCCCGCGGATTTCTCCACCCGACCGAAGGAGGCGCAGATCGCCGTCGTCGAGAGCGTCGAGCGGGAGAAGGCTGCCGTCTTCGACCCGTTCGTGGTGGCGCTCTATAGTCTCTATTACGTCCATCCGACGGTGCTCGCCGCCGTCGAGCGGGCGTCCGGCTATGCCGCCCGCGCACCGCAGCCAGAAGGCTATGCGCTGAAACGTTTCGATCCCGCGATCGTCGCGGTCCCTGCCTCGCGCGGGCCGCAATATCGCGATGCCGGCACGGGAAGTTCCTCATGATCCGCGATTGCGAGCGTCACGCCGGCAAGGGCGTGCTGGTCACCGGCGGCGCCAGTGGCATCGGCCTCGGCATCGTCGAGCGCTTTCTCGGCGAGGGCGCCTCGGTCGCCGTGCTCGATCTCGCCTCCATCGACAAGCCCGAAGCGGCGGGGCGATTCCTGAGCCTCGTGGGCGACGCCACCGACGAGGCGACCGTCGATGTGGCGGTGGCCGAGACGGCGGCGCGTTTCGGCGGCCTGGACGTCATGGTCTGCAATGCCGGTGTGATCGCCGTCGGTCCCGTCATCGACATGCCGCTTTCCGAATGGCAGCGCGTCGTCGGCATCAATGTCGACAGCGTCTTCCTCGGATCGCGTGCCGCGGCGCGCCAGATGATCGCGCAGGGCAGGGGCGGCGCGATCATTAACGCCGCTTCGGGCGCCGGGCGGCGCGGCGTGCCGAACCTCTCGCACTACTGCGCCTCCAAGGCCGCGATCATCATGCTGACGCAGTCGCTGGCGGTCGAGTTGGCGCCGCATCGGATCCGCGCCAACACCTATGTGCCGGGCCATATCGAGACGCCGTTCTGGGGTGGCATCGCCTCCGGCTTTGCCCGCGTCACCGGCAAGACGCCGGACGAGGTCATCGAAGGCTTCCGCGCCACCGTGCCCTGGGGCCGGTTCGGCACGCCGGACGATGTCGCGGCGACGGTTTCCTGGCTTGCCAGCGACGAGGCCGAGTATGTCAGTGGCCAGGCCATCGCCATGAACGGCGCCGAATTCCCGTACTGATTGAGCAAGAGCAGAATGACGCAGAGTTTTGACTATATCGTCGTCGGAGCCGGCTCCGCCGGCTGCGTGCTGGCCAATAGCCTGTCCGAAGACGGCAAGCATTCTGTGTTGCTGCTGGAGGCCGGCGGCGCCGACAGCAATCCGCTGATCAAGGTGCCGATGGTTTCCGGCCTGATTTACTTCTGGAAGTCGATCAACTGGAACTACGCGACGACGCCGCAGGCGCATCTCGACGGCCGCGCCGTCAACTGGCCGCGTGGAAAAGTGCTCGGCGGATCGTCCTCGATCAACGGCATGATGTATATGCGCGGCCATCGCGCCGACTACGACACCTGGGCGGGCCAGGGGCTGCCCGGCTGGGGCTATGCCGACATTCTTCCTTATTTCCGGCGCTCGGAAGGCCATCTCGAGCGCCCGGCCGATGCCTATCACGGCACGACCGGACCGCTCGCCGTCGTCAAGGCGAAGGGCGAGAACCCGCTCTATGGCGAATTCCTGAAGGCGGGTCTCGCCGAGGGCTTCGTCGCCAATGACGATTTCAACGGGCCGGACCAGGAAGGCCTCGGCCTCTATGATTTCAACATCCGCAACGGCCGGCGCGAAAGCACGGCGACGGCGTTCCTGCGCCCGGCGATGGGGCGCGACAACCTGACGGTCTGGACGCGGGCGCTGGCGACCAAGGTCATCCTCGAGAATGGCCGCGCCACCGGGCTGGAGCTGACCCGCAACGGCACGCCGGTCCGCGTCACGGCCAAGCGCGAGGTCATCCTGTCCGGCGGCACGATCAACTCGCCGCAATTGCTGCAGCTCTCCGGCATCGGCGATCCCGAGGCGCTGAAGCGGGCCGGCGTGACGCCGCGCGTCGAGAACCGGGAGGTCGGCCGCAATCTGCAGGACCATCTTGGCGTCTACCTCAAATATCGCTGCAAGGAGCCGATCACGCTCTATTCGCTGTTCCGGCCGGATCGCGCGATCTCGGCAGGCCTCCGAGCGCTGCTGTTCGGAACGGGCCCGGCGACCTCGATCCCGCTCGAGGCCGGCGGGTTCCTGAAGACGCGGCCCGAACTCGACATTCCCGACATCCACATCACCTTCGTGCCCGGTCTCAACCTGGAGACGACGCGGGCGGGGCAGGGGCAGCACGGCTATCTGATCAACTTCTACCAGCTGCGGCCGGAAAGCCGGGGCACGGTGCAGATCGCGGGCGTCGATCCGACCGTCGCGCCGACGATCGAGCCCAACTATCTCGAAGCCGAGGCGGACCGCCGCTGCATGCGCGACGGTGTCCGCCTCGCCCGCCGGATCGGCGCCAGCCCGGCGCTCGCCCGCCATGACGCCGGCGAGATCTCGCCCGTCACAACGGATCTGCGCGACGATGACGCCATCGACGCCTGGGTGCGCGCCGGCGCCAACACGATCTTCCATCCCGTCGGCACCTGCCGCATGGGCAGTGACGAAGGCTCGGTCGTCGACGGCGAGCTCAAGGTGCGCGGCGTGCGCGGTCTCCGCGTCGTCGACGCCTCTGTGATGCCCACCATCGTCGGCGGCAACACCTCGGCGCCGACCATGATGATCGCGGAGAAGGCCGCCGACATGATCCTCGGCCGGCCCGCGCTGGCGCCGGCGGTGCTGGCGCCATGACGATGGTCGAGGCGACCCTGTCGCCCCGTCTCTCTGGCCGGTTCGATCCTGCCTTCGCGCGCGTCGCCGACACGCTGGCCGCGATGCTGGCCTCGGGCGAGGAAACCGGCGCGGCGCTCACCGTGCTCGCTTCCGGCCGGCCGGTGGTCGAGATCCATGGAGGCGTGGCGGATGCCGCCAATGGCCGCGACTGGCGCCACGATACGCTTGCCTGCTGCTTCTCCGTCTCGAAGGGCGTGCTGTCGATCCTGGCACACCGGCTTGTCGACCAAGGTCGCGTCGACCTCGATGCGCCCGTCCGACATCTCTGGCCGGAATTCGCAGCGAACGGCAAGGCCGACATCACGGTCGCCGATGTCCTGACGCATCGCGCTGGCTTGCCTGCGGTCTCGGTGCCGCTGGCGGCGGGGGATCTCTACGACTGGTTCACCATGACGGACGCGCTGGCGCGCTCGGCTCCGGTCGTGCCACTCGATGGTCGGCCCGCCTATCACAACATGACCTATGGCTATCTGCTCGGCGAGATCCTGCGGCGCGCGACCGGCCGGCCGCTCGCCGATCTCGTGGCGGCGGAGGTGGCCGCGCCGCTCGGGGCCGATTTCGGCTTTGCCCTTTCCGATCCTGACATCCGCCGCGCGGCGCGCATGCGGCAGGACGACCCCGGATCGTTGTTCCGAACCCTCGAGGCCGAGCCGGACAGCCTGTTTTCGCGCTCGATGGCCGGGTTTGCCTCCGGCGAGGACTTCAACAGTGATCGCTGGCGCCGGGCGACGATCGGCTCCGGCAGCGGCCACGCGACCGCGACGGGGCTCGCCCGCATCTTCGGCGTCTTCGGTCGAAAGGCCGTCTTTCTGTCGCCGGAGCGCAAGCGCGCGGCCCGGACCGAGCGCACCCGCAGTCTGGGCGACGACCCGGTGTTGGGCGTGCCGATCCGGCTCGCCGAGGGGCTGGAACTGTCGCTGCCGCCCTCGTTCGATTTCGGTCCCTCGGCGGATGCCGTCGGCCATTGGGGCGCCGGCGGCGCCTTCGCCTTCGCCGATCCGGAAGCGGATCTCGCCGTCGGTTTCGTCACGGCCCGGATGGCGCCCGGCATGGGGTCTTCCGACCGCAGCCGCCGCCTCGTTGCCGCTCTCTACGATTGTCTCTGATCCTCCCAAAGGACCATGCCCATGAAAATCATCGTGCCCGTGAAGCGGGTGGTCGACGCCAATATCAAGATCCGGGTCAAGGCCGACGCCTCCGGCGTCGAGCTCGCCAATGTGAAGATGGCGATGAACCCGTTCGACGAGATCGCCGTCGAGGAGGCGCTGCGCCTCAAGGAGGCCGGCAAGGCGAGCGAGATCATCGTCGTCTCAGTCGGTGCTGCCAGCGCGGCGGAGACGATCCGCACCGCGCTCGCCATGGGCGCCGATCGCGGCATCCTGGTGAAGGCCGAGGGCCGGGTCGAGCCGCTTGCCGTCGCCAAGCTCCTGAAGGCGATCGTCGCCCGCGAGGAGCCCGGCCTGGTCATCCTCGGCAAGCAGGCGATCGACGATGATTCCAACCAGACGGGCCAGATGCTGGCGGCGCTGCTCGACTGGCCGCAGGGCACCTTCGCTTCCAAGGTCGCCGTCGACGGCGGCCAGGTCGAGGTGACGCGCGAGGTCGATGGCGGCCTTCAGACGGTGAGCCTGGCGCTGCCGGCCGTCGTGACGACGGATCTGCGCCTGAACGAGCCGCGCTATGCCTCGCTGCCCAACATCATGAAGGCGAAGAAGAAGCCGCTCGACGAGACGACGCCGGAGGCGCTCGGCGTCGACGCGACGCCGCGGCTGGAGATCGTCTCGACGCGGGAACCGTCCGGCCGCCAGGCGGGCATCAAGGTCGCTTCGGCGGCCGAACTCGTGCAAAAACTCAAGACGGCGGGAGTAATCTGACCATGGCCACGCTTCTGATCGCAGACCATGACGGCGTCCGGCTCGGCGACGCTACGGCGAAGGCTCTGACGGCCGCCCGGCAGATCGGCGCGCCGGTCGACGTCCTCGTTGCCGGTGATGGCGTCGCGGCGATCGCAGCCCAGGCGGCGTCGCTCGCGGGCGTTGCCCGGGTTCTTGTCGCGGAGGGGGCGGTGCTCGCCAACCTGCTGGCCGAGCCGCTGGCGGAACTCGTCATCCGCATCACCGACGCCTACACGGTGATCGCGGCGCCCGCGACCTCCGCCATGAAGAATGCCCTGCCGCGCGTCGCCGCTCGCCTCGACGTCATGCAGATTTCCGATGTGACGAAGGTCCTTGCCGCCGACACCTTCGAGCGCCCGATCTATGCCGGAAACGCGCTGGAAACGGTGCGCTCCGACGAGGCGAAGCGCGTGCTGACGATCCGCGCCGCCGCGTTCCCCGCGTCCGAGGCGGGTGACGCAAACGCTCCGATCGAGGCGCTCCCCGCGCCCGCCGCAAGCTCCACGTCGCGCTTCGTAGGCGCCGATCTCTCGACCTCGACGCGGCCGGAGCTTGGCTCGGCCCGCATCATCGTTTCGGGCGGACGCGCGCTCGGCTCGGCGGAAAAGTTCGACGCCGTGGTGGCGCCGCTCGCAGATCGTCTTGGCGCGGCAATCGGCGCCTCGCGCGCAGCCGTCGATTCCGGCTACGCCCCGAATGATCTACAGGTCGGCCAGACCGGCAAGATCGTCGCGCCCGAGCTCTATGTCGCGCTCGGCATCTCCGGCGCCATCCAGCATTTGGCTGGCATGAAGGATTCGAAGGTCATCGTCGCGATCAACAAGGATCCGGATGCGCCGATCTTCCAGATCGCCGATTATGGTCTCGAAGAGGACCTGTTCACGGCGGTGCCCGCGATGATGGACGCTTTGGCATGACGAGCGAGCGCGCCTTTGCCGGCGGCCAGTTGCGACTGGTCGGCCCCGGCCCGGTCGCGACGCTGGAGCTGAACCAGCCCGAGAAGCACAACGCCGTCTCCTCGGCGATGTGGTCGGCGCTGCCGGAGGCGGTGGCGGCGATCGCGGCGGACGAGGCGATCCGCGTCGTGCTCGTGCGCGGCGCCGGCGGGCGCGCCTTCAGCGCCGGCGCCGACATCAGCGAGTTCGCCGATGTCTATTCCGACGCCGGCCGGACCGAGGCCTACAACGCGGCGGTGCGGGCAGGGCAGGCGGCGCTACGCCATCTGCAGCGGCCGGTGATCGCGGTCGTCGACGGGATCTGTGTCGGCGGCGGTTGCGGCATCGCGCTCGCCTGCGATCTCCGCTTTGCCTCGTCGGCGGCGCGTTTCGCCATCACGCCTGCCCGGCTCGGTCTTGCCTACAGCTACGCCGATACGGCGCAGCTGGTCGAGAAGGTCGGTCCGGCGCGCGCCAAGGACATCCTGTTCTCCGGCCGCATGCTGCCGGCCGGCGAGGCGCTCGCCATCGGGCTGATCGACCGGGTCGTCGCGCCGGAGGAACTGGAGGGCGTCGTGCGGAACTATGCCGAGGATCTGGCGGCGCTGTCGCAGACCTCGATCCGCGCTGCCAAGGCCATCGTCAACATGCTGGTCGACCAGGGTGCCGGTACGCCCGCCGAGGCGGCTGATATCGCCGATGCGAGCTTCACCGGCCCCGACTTTCAGGAGGGCTTCCAGTCCTTCATGGAGAAGCGGAAGCCCCGCTTCCGTTGAACCGAGCGCGGCCCGTCCGGCCGCGTTCAAACCCTCTTTCTGGCCGCGGCCGGCAATGATCTGACCGCCATCGGCGCGGCCGGAAACGCCCCGCATGGCGGATGCCGATGCACGTGCGCGCGCCGCCGCCACGCGCCCGTTTGCGGCTCGCTTCCGCTTCCCTTCCTGCCGCGTTTCGCGCTCGCCAATCGTGAGCGCGATCGGTTCCCCGAGCGGCGGCGGCGATGGCGATCGATGTCGCTACGCGGGTTGACAAAGACATTTGTCCGGACAAATACTTGCTTCCAATGAGGCAAGGCTGTGTCCGTCGGATCGCTTTTCCGTCTGGGTTCAAGGCTTGAAATCTCAATAAGAACCAGAGGGAAATACGATGAACCGCACGTCCGGATTCTGTGCGCGCGCCTCCGTTTCGGCGTTGCTCTCGGTGGGGATCCTGCTTTCGGCCAGCGCGCTCGTCGCGGCGCAGGACCTGTCGCCGGTCCCGATCATCAAGGCGGTACCCTCGGTTCCCCAGCAGCTCGACCACCAGACGAAATACGAGGGCGAAACCTCCAGCTTCATCGCCAACGAGCAGGCCTCCTCGCTGTTGCAGTTCGACGTCGCCGAGCTGGAGAATGGCGGCTGCGGGCAGATGCCCAACGTCCAGACCAACCTGCGCCCGAACCTCGCCGAAAGCTGGAGCGTCGATCCGGACGGCAAGTTCATCGAGTTCAAGCTGCGCAAGGGCGTCAAGAGCTCGTTCGGCAACGAGATGACCGCCGAGGACGTCAAGTGGAGCCTGGATCGCGGGCTGAAGCAGTCGAGCGTGCTGCGCTTCCTCGCCTTCGACATGAATTCCTACCGCAAGGATGACCCGATCGAGATCGTCGATCCGCATACGATCCGCGTGCACCTCGACCAGAAGACGATCTTCGACCTGGTGATCTTCCATTGGAGCCAGTTCCAGATCTTCGACAGCACCGAAGTGCGGAAGCACGCGACGGAGGAGGACCCGCTGGCGCTTGCCTGGCTGGCCAAGAATTCCGCCGATTTCGGTCCCTGGGTGATCACCGAGGAGAGCTTCGTCCCCGGCACCCGCGTGATGCTGACGCCGAACCCGAACTACTGGGACGCCGCCAATCGCGGCAACGGCAACAGCCTCGTCGTGCTCGGCGTGCCGGAGAGCGCCACCCGTTCGCAGCTGCTGCGCAGCGGCGAGATCGATTTCGCCGCGCTGCTGCCGTTCGAGGAATATGCCGACCTGAAGGGCAGCGACACGATCGACGTGGTCAACTGCGTCAGCGCCGCGCGCGACACGCTCTTGCTGAACTACAAGGACGAACGGCTCGCCAACCCGCTGGTGCGGCAGGCGATCTCGCTTGCCATCGACCGTGACGCCATCGCCCAGGGTGTGTTCAAGGGCTTCGGCAAGCCCGCCGTCACCGGCATTCATGCCGACTACGGCATCGAGGGCCTGAAGCCCTACATCGCCCACGATGTCGAGAAGGCCCGGAAGCTGATGGCCGAGGCCGGCTATCCCGAGGGCTTCTCGATCAAGCTGACGATCAGCCCGACGCGCCCCGGCTCGCATGCCGAGCAGGAAGCGGTGTTCCTCGCCGACATGCTGCGCCAGATCGGCATCACGGCGGAGATCGAACTGGTCGCCAGCGGTAGCACCTTTTCGGAGCGCTTCTTCAAGGGCGAGTATGACGCCATGCTCTATCTCGAGCTGCCGGCCTTCGCCGATCCGTTCTACAGCCTCAACTTGATGAACCATGGCAGCTCGTTCCAGAACTCGTTCAAATACGCCAATGCCCGTTATGACGAGCTGGTCACCGAGGGGCTGCACCTGAAGGCCGAGGACAAGGAGCGCCGCCAGGCGATCCTCGTCGAGCTGTCCGAGATCATGGCCGAGAACCCGCCGCAGGTTTATCTGATCGACACGGGCATTCCGCTGGCGCGCAGCAAGAAGGTCTCCGGCTGGGAGTTCCAGCTCCACAACGGCGGCAACATCACCGCCTACAAGCTGAAGAAGACCCAGTAGTCGCGGGCCTTGGACAAGCCCATGACATCTCCCGCAACCGGGCGGGATACCGGCCCGGCCGACGCGGCGCGAGAAGCCCTCGCGCCGCCCGCCCCGCATCGCGGCCGTGCCTTCCGGGGCATGGTCGCCAAGCGGCTCGCCTTCATCCCGCTGGCGCTCTTTGCCGTCATCACCATCTCGTTCCTGTTGGTCAGCATCATGCCGGGCGACCCGGCTCTGGCCATCCTCGGCTCGACGGCGAGCGAACGGGAGGTCGCGAAGGTGCGCGGCGAACTCGGCCTCGATCGGTCGCTTTCCGAGCGCTACATCACCTATGTGGGCGATGTCCTGCAGGGCGATTTCGGCCGCTCCTTCTTCACTGGCCAGCCGATCCGCGACGAGATCGTCAAATATCTCCCCGCCAGCATCGAGTTGGTGGTGATGGCGCTCGCTGTGGCGTCGCTGGTGGGCATCACGATCGGTACAGCCGCCGGTTATTTTCGCGGCCGGGCGCCCGACAGGACCGTCCGCGTCGCCATCGCCGGTCTGGAGGCCATTCCGGGCTTCCTCGCGGGGCTGCTCCTGATCTTCTTCCTGTTCTTCCTGTGGCGGCTGGCGCCGCCGCCGACCGGGCGGCTGGGCATCATCGACGTCTATCCGCCGCCGGTGACCCGCTTCCTGCTGGTCGACCTCATCCTCGCGGGAGACTGGAACGGACTTCGTTCGGCGCTGCACAGGTCAATGCTGCCCGTGCTGACGCTCGCGCTCGGCGCCATCCCGCTCTTCGCCAAGATCACGCGCACGACGGTCGGCAATGCCATGGGCTCCAAGCAGATCCAGTATGCGCGCGCCTGCGGCCTGTCGGAGTGGCGGGTCGTCCAGTACGCGCTGCTGCAGGCGCGGACGCCGATCCTGACCTACACCGCCATGCTGTTCGGCGCGATGGTCGGCGGCTCGGCGATCATCGAGACCATCTTCTCCTGGCAGGGCCTCGGCCAGTGGGGGCTGAAGGCGATCGTGGCGCTCGACATCCCGGCGATCCAGGGCTTCGTGATCGTCACCGGCCTCTTCACCATGCTGGTCTATCTGGTGCTCGACCTGGTCGTTGCGGCGCTCGATCCGAGGATCCGGCATGGCTAGTCTGATCGCGACGGCCCGGCCGATCGGCCGCCATTTCGGCCTCGTGGCGGGGGCGCTGGTCCTCGTCGCCCTTTTGCTCGCGAGCTGGTTCCTGCCGCTGCCCTATGACCCGATCCGGCCGGACGCGGCGGCGACGCTGCAACCGCCATCAGCGCGGCACTGGTTCGGCACCGACAGCGTCGGCTTCGACGTGTTCTCGCGCACCATCGCGGCGGCCGGCCGCGACCTGCCGATCGCCTTCGGTGGCGCGCTGGCGGCGGCACTGATCGGCGTTTTCCTCGGCTTGCTGTCGACGACCAAGGGACGCGGCAGCGCGTTCCTGATGCGCTCGCTCGACGCCTTCCAGGCCTTCCCGCTGCTGGTCCTGGCGATCGCGATCGTCACGCTGACCGGCAACCGGCTGGAGATGGTGATCTTCGCCATCATCATCATCGAGGCGCCCCGCTTCCTGCGCCTGGTGCGGGCCGAGGGGCTGGCGATCCGCGAGGCGCGCTTCATCGAGGCGGCGGAGGTGATCGGTGCCAAGCCGCTGCGCGTTCTGCTCGTCCATCTGCTGCCCAACGTATCCGGCGTGATCGCCGTGCAGCTTTCGATCGCCACCGCCAACGCGCTGATGGTGGTCGCGGCGCTGAGCTTCCTCGGCATCGGCGTTTCGCCGCCGGATCCGAGCTGGGGCGCGATGATCCAGGCCGGGGCCCGCCAGATGACGGGCGGGCAGTGGTGGGTGTCGCTGTTCCCGGGACTGGCGATCTTTGTCGTCGTCGTCAGCCTCAACATGGTCGCCGACGCCCTCGACGTCATATTGGAAAGGTCGGTGCGGTGAGCCTGCATGTTCGCGATGTCGAAACCCGCTTCCGGACGGCGTCCGGCGAGATCCACGCCGTCAACGGCGTCTCCTTCGACGTCGGCGACGGCGAGTTGGTCGGGATCGTCGGCGAGAGCGGCTCGGGCAAGTCGGTCACCATCAACACCATTCTCGGGCTGATCCGCGCGCCGAACACGATCTCGCGCGGCGTCGCGACTTTTGGCGGACGCGATCTCATCGCCATGCGGTCCGGCGCGTTGCGAAAAATCCGCGGCGCGGAGATCGGCTTCATCGCGCAGAACCCGTTCGGAGCGCTCAACCCGGTGCTGCGCCTGTCGCGCCAGTTCGAGAATGTCGTCCGCGCGCATCGCCGGATCGACCGAAAGACGATCCGGCGCCAGGCGCTCGACATGCTCGGCCATGTCGGCATCCACCAGCCGGAGCGCGTGCTCGACGGCTATGCGCACGAGCTTTCCGGCGGCATGGCGCAGCGCGTCGTCATCGCGCTCGCGCTAATGCTGGATCCGACGCTGGTGGTCGCCGACGAGCCGACCACGGCGCTCGACGTCACGGTCCAGAAGCAGATCCTCGATTTGATAGCCGCGCTGGTGCGCGAGCGTCAGCGCTCGATGCTGATCATCACGCACGATCTCGGCGTCGTCGCCAATTATTGCGACCGAGTGGTGGTGATGTATTGCGGCCGCGTCATGGAGGACGGACCGGTCCGGGAGGTATTCCGCCGGCCCTACCATCCCTATGCGCTGGCGCTGCTGCGCTCGGTGCCGCGCGCCGGGCAGTCGCTGGAGACGCTGGGCGGCAGGCTGCCGAAGCTCAATGCCGAGCCAGTCGGCTGCCTGTTCCGGGATCGCTGCCCGCAGAGCAAGGACATCTGCGCCAGCGTGACGCCGCCGCTGCGCGAAGTATCGCCCGGCCGCAAGGTGGCCTGCCATCTGGATGTCGAGACGGAGGTTCCGCCCCTTGTCGCTGGTTGAAGTCCGCAACGTCTCCTGCCTGTTCGTCCGGCCGGATGGCTCGACGCTCAAGGCGATCGACGATGTCAGCCTCGACGTGCCGCGCGGGCGCACCGTCGCGGTCATTGGCGAGAGCGGCTCCGGCAAGTCGACGCTCGCGCGGCTGATCCTCGGCGTCTACAAGACGGCCGGCGGCAGTGTTCGTTTCGACGGGGTCGACATAGCCGGCTTGAGCAAGGATGCGATGCGCAAGCTGCGCGCCCGCATCGGCGTCGTCTTCCAGGAACCCTATGAATCGCTCAATCCGCGGATGCCGATCGGGCGGATCATCGAGGAACCGCTGGTCGTGCATCAGCCGGGCCTGTCGCGCGACGAGCGCCGCGCCCGCGTCGCCGCCATGCTACGCGAGGTCGACCTCGATCCCGTCGTCGCCGATCGCTACCCCGGCGCGCTTTCCGGCGGGCAGCAGCAGCGCATCGGCATCGCCCGGGCGCTGATCGGCGAGCCCAGCCTCGTCGTCCTCGACGAACCGACCTCGTCGCTCGATCTTTCGGTGCGGGCTCAGGTGCTCGTGCTGCTGGCGAAGCTGCAGAAGGCGCGCGGGCTCACCTACCTGATGATCACCCATGACCTGGCGAGCGTCGAGTATTTTGCCGACGAGGTGCTGGTGATGTACCGGGGCAGCATCGTCGAGCGAGGCCCGACCGCGAGCGTGCTCGCCGACCCGCAGCAGCCCTATACGAAGCGCCTGCTGTCGGCTCGGCTCTCCGTCGACGCCTGATCGCGCCGCGTCCCAGGAAAGGGCAGGGGCGCCGCTCGCGCAATCTCCGCAGTGTGTTGAGCGCGGATTGGTGGCCGGCGGTTGCTGCCGATTCCATAGCTGGTGCAGGCGTTTCACCCGGTCGGGCGTGCCGCCGCGACGCGGGATGCAAAGGCGCACATCATCACCGCTTGTACAGCTCGCGGCCAAGGTTTGGGCGATCAATTATTTGGTGGCTGAATGAACTGGGCAAGCTCTTGCCAGCGCTTTCGAGTTCCGATAGCAATTTGTTGAGTGCTAAACAACTCGGATAAACCCGGGGTTTTGAGCCGCTACGGAGGACCCATGGCATTGGAAGAAGCCATCGCGCTGTTTGGGCGCGAGTGCGAGGCTATCTGGCTGAAGCAGCCTGAAGAGATTCGTATTCTATCGCGCGGCGAAGGCGTGCGCGGCGTGGGCTCGCGCGGTCAGTATCTGACCCCGCTGATCTTCGCCGAGGGCACGGCTCGCTCGCTGGCCGACGAGACCATGTGGGTCGTCCGCCTGATGTGTGATCGCCCCGAAACCGACCTGGCGACGCTGAAGGTCGTCATCTCGGAGATGGTCGGCCGCAAGGCGGGCTTCTTCGAGCTGTTCGGTCTCGAGCATGCCTCGGGTCTGATCCGCACCTATATCGCCGAGGCGCAGGCGGTCGAGAGCCTGGACGACCTTCGTCGTCTGACGGATGCGGCGCTGGCTTATGCCAACCGCGTGCATGTCTGGCTGGATGCGGCCTTCCCGTGGGGTGTCTGCACCGGGTTCATGCGTCCGGGTTACGGCACGCGCAACGCCGAAGGTCTGGAGCAGGGAGGCCGCCAATGAAACTGATCCTCAACATGGATGGCCGCGACACCTGCACCATCGAGATCTGGGAAGATCGTTTCCCGGCCGTGGCCGAGGCGCTGCGCAAGGTGCTGCCGGTGACCAGCATCGCCCAGCACGGCAAGATCGTCGGCGATCTGCTGTACTTCTGCCTGCCGGTGGTGATGCCGAACGAGAAGCCGCTGACGCTGACGGAAATCTGCCGCCAGCGCCGCGCCGAGAAGGGGACCGCCGGCGGTTCCGTCTGCTTCTACGGTCCGCGCCAGCAGATCTGCATCTACTACGGCGACGACGTTTCGCCCGAGCCGTTCGAACTCTCCTATTGCGGCGAGATCATCGAGGGCAACACCGAGATGGAGCTGGCCGCCGTCAAGACCTGGACCAGCCCAGGCGTTCCGCTGACCCTGCGACTGGCTTGACCTGATCCCCGCGCGTCCGAAAAGGACGCGCGGGTTTTCGTATAAAACCAACCAGAAAATCGGGAACCATCATGAATCGTCGTTTGAACTGGCTCGGTCGTGCCGGCCTTGCCCTCGTCGCCGCCGGAATGCTGCAGGGCCTTGCTTCCCCGGCGGTTGCCCAGTCGCAGGATTCCGTGACCTTCGGCTTCTTCGCGCCGTTGACCGGCCGCTTCGGCGCCAATGGCGAGCGCTTCAAGGAAGCCGTCAACCTGTTCGTCGAGCAGACCAATGCGGGTGGCGGCATCGGCGGCAAGCCGCTGGTGGTGCTGACCGAGGATGATCGTGGCGAGCCGATGCAGGCGACCGCGATCGCGCAGAAACTCTCGGAGAACAAGGACGTCGTCGCGGCCATCGGCTCGTTCACGAGCGGCAACTCGATCGCCGCGGGCGAGATCTTCGCCGCCGCAGGCGTGCCGCAGGTCAGCCCCTCGTCCTCGCATCCCGACTACACCAAGATCTCGAAGTTCCAGTTCCGCATCCCGAATACCCAGGACACGATGTCCCTGAAGTATGTCTCGGCGCTGGAAGAGAACGCCCCGCACAAGCGGGTCGCCGTGATCTATTTCCAGGACGACTGGGGCATCTTCGTCGGCAACGCCACCAAGGCGGCGCTGGAGAAGGACGGCGCGGAAGTTCCGGTGTTCGAGGCCATGCTTCCCGACGCCCGCGATTTCCGCCCGCTGGTGACGAAGCTCCGCCAGGCCAATGTCGACAGCATCCTGCTCGCCAGCCACTACGGCCCGTCGGCGATCTTCCTGCAGCAGCTGCGGCAGGCGGGTCTCGAGCAGACCGTTGTCGGCCCGGAGACGCTCTACAATCCCGAGCTGATCACGCTGGCCGGCGATGCCGCGAACGGCGTCATCACCACCACCTACTTCTTCCCGGGTGATCCGACGAAGGTTGCTTTCGTCGATGCCTACAAGGCCAAGTATGGCCGCGAGCCCGACCTCTGGGCGGCCTATGCCTATGACGCGATCGCTATCGCGACCGCCGGTGCCAAGGCTCTGGCCGATGCCGGCAAGCCGATCACGCGCGAAGCGCTGCGCGACGCGATTGCCGACCTGCCGCCCTATGACGGTGTGACCGGCGTGACCAAGTTCGTCGACGGCACGCCCGCCAAGGATCTGACGATCCTCAAGATCACCGACGGCGCCTACACGCTGCTGAAGTGATCCTTTCCCGGCCCTGATTGCGCCGAGGGCCCCACGCGGGGCCCTCGGAAGCCGGGCGGCGATCTTTCAAGGCTTTCCCGAAAATGCTGGAACTCTTCCTGAGTCAGATCCTCAACGGGGTCGTGATCGGCTTCGTGTATGCCCTCATCGCGCTTGGCTTTAGCCTGGTGTTCGGGGTGGCGAACATCATCAACTTCGCGCAAGGTGCGCTGTTGATGCTCGGCGCATTCCTGACCTTCACCATGGTCAGGCTCGGCGCGCCCATCGCGGTGGCGATCCCGATCGCGATCGTCATTACCACGGCCACCGGCATGCTGATCGAGCGGTTGGCGCTGCGGCCGTTGCAGAATGCGCCCTATATCGCGCCGCTGCTGTCGACGCTGGCGATCGCCATCATCTTCGACGCGGCGGCCGAGATGATCTGGTCGGCGGAGATCCAGGCCTTCCCTTCGCCGCTCTCGAAATACGTGGTGTTCGTCGGCTCGGCCTATCTGACCGGCGTCGATTTCCTGATCATCGCCGTATCCCTCGGCGTCATGGCCGGACTGATGCTGTTCCTGTCGCGCAGCTGGATGGGCAAGGCCCTCCGCGCCACCGCCCAGGATCCCGAGGCGGCGACGCAGATGGGCATCAACGTGCCGCTGATGCGCCAGTTCTCGTTCGGCCTCGCCGGTGCGCTCGGCGCGCTGGCGGGTGTCCTGATCGGCATGTACTACATGTCCGTCTTCCCGCAGATGGGCATCCCCTACGGGCTCAAGGGCTTCGCCGCGGCGCTGCTGGGCGGCCTGTCGTCGATCCCCGGCGCCATCGTCGGCGGCATCCTGCTCGGCATCTTCGAGAGCCTTGCCTCCGGCTATGTCGGCGAGGGCTGGCGCGACGTCATCGCCTTCAGCGTGCTGCTGGCGGTGCTGATCGTGCGGCCGCACGGCCTCTTCGGCAACAAGTCGCTGGACGCGCTGGGCGGTGCTTCGGGTGCCACGGGCGGAATCCCGACGACGTCCGTCGTGGCCTCGATGGCCGGCGCGACCGGACGCACCAAGCAGCGTGTCCTCGAGGCGCCCCTGCTGGTCTTGCTCGCGGTCATCGCGTTGTTCGCCCTGCTGCCGGTGCTGAGTGGCTCCAACTACCTGCTGCAGGTCGGCACCCAGGCGGCGATTTACGCCGTGCTCGCGGTGTCGCTCACCCTGCTGACCGGTTCGGCTGGCGTGATCTCGATCGGCCATGCCGCCTTCTTCGGCGTCGGCGCCTATGCCGCCGCGCTGGCGGGCCGCAATTGGGGCATCCCGGCCGAGGCGGCGTTCCTACTGGCCGGCATCGCGGCTGCGGTCTTCGCCGCGGTTCTGTATTGGCCGACGATCCGCCTGTCCGGCCACACGGTGGGCCTGGCGACGCTGGCCATCGGCCAGATCGTCTACCTGGTCTGCCTGAACTGGGTGGACGTCACGCGCGGGCCGATGGGCATTCCTGGGGTGCAGCGGCCCTCGCTGCTGCTGGGGATCGACATGAAGAGCCTGACGGCGCAGTACTGGCAGGCCCTGGTGGTCCTCGCCATCGCCGTGATCATCGCCTTCGCGATGCTCAATTCGCCGATCGGCCGCACCTGGCGCGCCATCCGCGAGGACCGGCTCGCCGCGCATGCCTCGGGTGTCCCGGTGTCGCGATATCTGGTGCTGGTGTTCCTGGTGTCGGGCTTCCTGGCCGGACTGGCGGGCGCGCAGTTCGCGTTCCTGCAGAACTTCGTCAGCCCGGAGAGCTTCATGATCGACACGTCGATCGTGCTGATCTCGATGATCGTGCTGGGCGGGCTCGGCAACATCACCGGCGCGCTGATCGGCGGCGTCCTGCTGGCCATGCTGCCGGAGGTCCTGCGCGAGTTTGCCGAATACCGCATGGTCGCCTATGGCGCCATTCTCCTTCTTCTGCTGCGCTTCCGTCCGCAGGGATTGGCAGGGACCCGATGAGCACGAGCATCACCAGAGCCCGACCGGAGGCTCTGATCATCGACAAGGTCACGCGCCGGTTCGGCGGTGTCGTGGCGGCCAATGCGCTCGATTTCACCGTTCCCCAGGGCGAGTTCCTGGCGGTGGTGGGGCCGAACGGGGCCGGCAAGTCGACCTTGCTGCAGATGATCAGCGGCGTCATCCGCCCCCAGGAAGGCGAGATCCGCCTGGGCGGCCGGCGCATCGACCGGCTGCATACCGAGGCGATCAACGCGCTCGGCATCTCGCGCACCTTCCAGACCAGCCGCGTGTTCCCGATGCTGACCATCCGCGAGAGCATCATGGTCGGAACCCAGGTCGGGCTGATCGGTGGCGGGCGCACGCCGCGCCGCTACGGCCCGGTGACCGAACTGATCTCGGCGCTGTTGCGGCTGCCCGGCTATCGCGCCCGGGTGGCGGCCGCCGAGGCGCGGGCCGAAGAGGTGATGAAGATGTTCGGCGACCGGCTGTGGCCGCGCCAGAACGACCAGGCCTTTTCGCTGTCCTATGCCAACCGGCGCCGGCTCGAGATCGCGCGGGCGCTGGTCCAGGATCCCGATATCTTGCTCCTGGACGAGCCCGCCGCGGGCATGAACCCCAGCGAGACCGACGAGCTGACCGATATCATCGCGGAACTGCGGCGGATCCGGCCCGGCATGACGATCGTCATGGTCGAGCACAAGCTGCAGGTCGTGCGCCAGCTGGCGGAACGCTGCATCGTCATGGCCCAGGGCACGGTGATCGTCGATGACACGCCGGCCGGGGCACTGGAGGATCCACGTGTGATCGAGGCCTATCTGGGCACGAGGCGCTCGGCTGCGGCCTTTGGAAAGGTGAACGCAGATGGCTGAGGCACTCAATACCAAGCCGCTGGTCTCGCTGACCGACATCGACGTGTTCTACGGGCCGGTGCAGGCGCTGTTCGGCGTCAATGTGACCGTCATGCCGGGAGAGACGGTCGTCGTTCTCGGCGGCAACGCCTCCGGCAAGTCGACCACGGTGAAGACCGTGCTGGGGCTGGTCAAGGCGGCGCGCGGCGACGTCCTGTTCGACGGCCAGCGCGTGAACGGAACGCCGGCCTACCAGATGATCCAGCGGGGGCTCGGTTCGATCCCCGAGGGGCGGCGGATGTTCTCCGAGATGTCGGTGCTCGACAATCTGAAGCTCGGTGCCTACGTGCGTCGTGGCGAGTCCAAGGGCGAGCTCGACGCCCAGATCGAAGAGGCGCTGGCGATGTTTCCGCGTCTTGCAGAGCGACGGAACCAGGTTTCCGGCACGATGTCCGGTGGCGAGCAGCAGATGCTGGCCATGGCGCGGGCCTGGATGCGCAGGCCGAAGCTGCTGTGCATCGACGAGCCGTCCATGGGCCTGTCGCCGCTGTTCGTCGATCAGGTCTACGAGATCCTGGCGCAGTGGAAGGCGCGCGGCATGACCATCCTGATGGTCGAGCAGAACGCCAACATGGCGCTGTCGATCGCCGACCGGGGCTATGTGCTCAAGCAGGGCCACGTCTCCGTGACCGGCTCGGCGGCCGAGCTCCGGGATAATGACGACGTGCGTCGCGCCTATCTAGGAGGATAAGGGCATGCAGATCGACCAGGCCTTGCGCCGGCAGCTGATCGAGGCGATGGCCGCCACGGTTGAAGCGCATTGGCAGGAGCTGACCGAGCTCGACCAGGCCATCGGCGACGGTGATCACGGCACCGGCATGAAGCGCGGCTTCGACGCGGTGCTGGCGGACGCGGACAAGCTGGCGGAGCAGCCGCTGCCGGCGGGCCTGCGTGGCCTCGGCCAGAAGTTGGTGATGACCATGGGGGGCGCCTCCGGTCCGCTCTATGGCACCTTCTTCATGGAACTGGGCAAGGCGCTCGACGAGAACCCCGACCGGACGGCCTTTGCTGCCGGATTCGCCCGTGCCATGGCGGCGGTCGGCGCGCGCGGCAAGTCGGAGCCGGGGCAGAAGACGCTGCTGGACGTGCTGGCGCCGGTTTCCAAGGCGCTGGCGGAGAACGAAACATCGGCCGGCATCGCGCGCGTCGCCGCCGAGGCGGCCGAAGCCACCGTGCCGATGCTGGCCCTGCGCGGCAGGGCGGCCTTCCTGGGCCCGCGCTCGGTCGGACACATGGATCCCGGGGCGCGCTCGGCATCATTGATCATCGGCGCCGTTTGTGCCGTTCTGGAGGGGAAATCGGGATGAACGTCGGAATCGTGATCGTCTCGCATTCATCCAAGGTGGCCGAAGGCGCCGCCGACATGGTGCGGCAGATGGTGGGTGACAGCGTGCCTCTGGCCTATACCGGTGGTGACGAGGCGGGCGGTTTGGGCACCAGCGTGCCGCGCATCCTCGAGGCGATCGACGCCGCCTGGAGCGATGCGGGCGTCGCCATCCTGGTCGATCTCGGCGGCGCCGAGACCAACAGCGAGATGGCGGTCGAGATGCTGCCCCCGGAACGCCGGGATCGCGTCGTCATCTGCAATGCGCCCATCGTCGAGGGCGCCGTCATCGCCGCGGCCGAGGCCTCCGGCGGATCGCCGCTGGAGACGGTCCGCGCGGTCGCCGACGAACTGTCGGCATAGGGGGTAGCGATGTCACAGGAACATGTCGTCGCTTCGGCAATCCTCACCAACGAGGCAGGAATGCACGCCCGTCCTTCGGTCAAGCTGACCCAACTGGCCAAGTCCTTCGCCGCGACGATCGAGGTCGCGACGGATGAGGCGGGCCCTTGGGTGGACGCCAAGAGCCCGGTGAAGCTCATGCGATTTCGAGCGCCGCAGGGCACGCGGCTGTGGATGCGGGCTTCCGGCGAGGGGGCCGAGCAGGCGCTCGAGCAGGTGATGTCGCTGGTCGCCCGCAATTTCGATGAGCCCGCCGCGACGACGGTTGGCGGCAGCCATGGCTGAGCATCTGCTCGTCGGCGTCGCCTCGTCGCCGGGATTGGTCTCGGGCCGTCTCTGGCGACCCGAACCCGAGGCTGCGTCACAGACGGCAGGCCCCGCGTCCGCCGGCGATGACGAGGCGAGGCTTCGCCGCGCGATCGCCTCTGCGGGCCAGGCGCTTGCCGCGTTGCTGGATCGTCTCGACGGCGACGAGGCCGAGGTCGTCGGCATGCAGATCGCCTTCCTCGAGGATGATGAGTTGGCCCGCCCGGCCTTCGAGGCGATCGCAGCAGGCCAGCCGGCCGATGAGGCCTGGACCGCCGCAATGGACGCCGAGATCGCCGCTTATCAGGCGTCGGATGACGAGTATTTCCGCGCGAGGGCCGTCGATTTTCAGGACATCCGCGATCGGGTGCTAGCCATTCTCTTGGGCGACGCGGGCGGGGTGCTCGAGGTGCCGGATCAGGCCATTCTCCTGGCCGCCGAGCTGCGGCCATCCGAGTTCCTGTCGGCCCGCTGGGGCGCGGGGGCGGGCATCGCCCTGGCCCAGGGCAGCCCGACCAGCCATGTCGCCATGCTGGCGCGCGGGCGTGGGCTTCCGATGGTGGTCGGTCTCGGAGACGAGGCTCTGGCGCTTCGGGGCGACGCGCTTCTGGACGGTGCGGCCGGAACGCTGGTGGTCGAGCCGGATGAACACCGGCTGGCGACGGCCAAGGCGCGCCTTGCTTCCGAGACGGCTGGGCGAGCCGAGGCCGCCGCCTTTGCCGCGCGACCGGCGCTCAGCCGCGACGGCGTGCGGGTGGCCGTGCAGGCGACGATCGCCGACCCGGCCGAGCTCGACGGGCTGGACCCGGCGCACTTCGACGGCATCGGCCTCGTACGGACCGAGCTCTTCCTTGATCGCCCCGAGCGGCTGATGGATGAGGAAGGGCAGCTCGCCGCCTATTCGCGCATCCTCGCCTGGGCAGGCGGGCGGCCGGTCACGGTCCGCACGCTGGATGCCGGCGGCGACAAGCCGATCGCGGGCTACACGCCGGCGCACGAGGCCAATCCGTTCCTTGGCATGCGCGGCATCCGTTTGTCCCTGCGCCACCCCGACGTGTTCCGCGTGCAGCTTCGCGCCCTGGCGCGCGCCGCGGCGACCGGGCCTCTCAAGGTGATGCTGCCGATGGTGACGCTGCCCGGCGAGGTCGCCGCGGCGCGGGCGCTGCTCGAGGCGGAGATCGCGGCGCTGGCCGCGTCCGGCGTCGCGCACGGGCGTCCCGCGCTGGGCATCATGGTCGAGGTTCCCGCCGTCGCCATCACGCCAGAGCGGTTCGACGCCGATTTCTATTCGATCGGATCGAATGATCTGGTGCAGTACACCTGCGCCATCAGCCGCGAGGAGGCCGCCTCGGCGCAACTCGGTTCGGCGGCGGATCCGTCCGTGCTGGCGTTGATCGCCCGCGTGACGGCGCATGGCCGGCAGGTCGGGCGCGAGGTCAGCCTGTGCGGCGACGCCGGCGGCGATCCGGTCATGGTGCCGGCGCTGCTGGCCGCCGGGCTCCGCTCTTTGTCGGTGCAGCCGGGCCTGGCGGGGGCGGTCAAGGCGGTGATCGCCGGGCTCGACCTGGCCGCGTCAGGCGAACCGGGGGCGCCATCGTCATGACGGCGTCCCGCGTGCCCAAGCCGATCCGGCACTACAAGGAACTGCTGCGTCAGGTCCTGGACAGCCGACCCTCGGGCACGCGGCAAAGGCTGGCGACGGCGCTGGGCACGAACCGTTCCTTCGTGTCGCAGATCAGCAGCCCCAGCTACCGGGTGGCGATCCCCACCCATCACATCGAAACCATCATGCAGGTCTGCCATTTCTCGCCAGCCGAGAAGGCCGAGTTCCTGGCCGCCTATGATGCCGCGCATCCCGATCAACGGCAGCCGGCGGACGCCAGGGCCGGGCAGCGCACGATCCAGCTCACGCTGCCGGATCTGGGCAGCGCGCGGGCCAACCGGTTGCTGGACGAGGCCGTTCACGACATGGTCCGCAGCATCGTCCGCATCCTGCAGGAAAAGTGACCGTACCGAGGGGGAAGTCCATGAAGAAGCTGATCAACGACGTCGCGAACGTGCTGGATGAGAGCCTGGACGGCTTCGCCGCGGCGCATGCCGACCTGATCGAGATGGATGCCGAACGCCGCTATGTGCGACGTCGGAACGTCACGCCCGGAAAGGTCGCGCTGGTCTCCGGCGGCGGTTCCGGTCACGAGCCGCTGCATGCGGGCTTCGTGGGGCAGGGCATGCTCGATGCCGCGGTGCCGGGCGCAATCTTCACCTCGCCGACGCCGGATCGCATCCTGGCCGCGATCGAGGCGGTCGGCAGCGATGTCGGCACCCTGCTGATCGTCAAGAACTACGAAGGCGACGTGATGAACTTCGAGATGGCGGCGGAGATGGCCTCCGGGCCCGTCGCGCGGGTTCTCGTCGACGACGACGTCGCGGTCGACAATTCTGCCTATACCATCGGCCGGCGCGGCGTGGCGGGAACGCTGGTGGTCGAGAAGATCCTCGGCGCCGCCGCCGAGCGCGGTGCAGATCTGGACACGCTCGTCGCGTTGGGCGAGCGGGTCAATGCGGCCACGCGCTCGATGGGTGTGGCGCTGAGCTCCTGCACGGTGCCGGCCGCGGGTACGCCCACGTTCCAGCTGGCCGAAAACGAGATCGAGATCGGCGTGGGCATTCATGGCGAGCCCGGCCGTCGGCGGGGGCCGATGGCGCCGGCCGATGCCATCGTCAACGAGCTGATGGATGCGATCCTGGCGGATCTCCGACCTGCCGCGGGTGCGCGCTGCCTGCTGTTCGTCAACGGCTTCGGCGGCACGCCGTCGGTCGAGTTGTATCTCGTGTACAACGCGGCGCGCCGTCGCCTGCAGGCCGAGGGGCTTGAGGCTGCGCGCAGCCTGGTCGGCAGCTATGTCACCTCTCTCGAAATGGCAGGCTGCTCGCTGACCGTGACGGTCCTGGACGACGAGCTGGCGGCGCTCTGGGATGCGCCGGTGCGCACCTCGGCCCTGACCTGGTAGCTCAACCGCGAACCGGCTCCCGGTTCGCGGCCGAACGAATGGCAGGACGGCGCAGGATCGCCCTGCCTGATCACCATGGGCTCATCGCGCCTTCGGCCGGCGGGCCGTCAATGGTCATGTCGACACGGTTCGCAAAGCCGGTTGCTCTTCCCGCAACGCGGCGTGGAGCTGGCCGTAGCTCGGTGCCAGTCTTCTCAGTCGGGCGGCGGCTTCGGCATCCCGGCCCGTCGTCAGAAGATACTGCAGCGCGCCCACCAGCTGAGCCTGATCGGAAGCGATCCGCGCGGCGCGGACGGCGCCGATCCGCGCGAGGCATGTCGCCGCGTCGGCGAGCCGCCTGGCGCCGACGCGGACGGCGAACTGGATCAGGTGGCCGCGAAGGCCATCGTCACAGCCCTTCTCGATCCTGTCCGCGAGGGTGTTGGCGGCCGCCTCGTTGCCGAGGGTGCCTTCCGGCAGATGGTGTTCGCATTCCATCGACAACAGGCGCATGGACGCATCGAGCGAGGCTCGGATCATGTCCTCCTCGGCAACCGAGCGCAGGCGTCGGAAGCCGGTCCGCATGGTGTAGGGCTCGCCATAGTCGAGCGTCTCCGCTCGCCAGGCTTCCATGAAGTCTTCGAGCGGCAGGCAGGCGAAAGGATGGCCTTCCGGGTCGTGCATCCAGACCCAGCCGCCCTCGACGGCGAGCACGACGACGTAGTGATCCGCGGCGATCGGGCCGTCCTTGCCCGGTTGATGCCGGAGCCAGCCCATCTCGACGGGACCGATCCAGACCGGGCCACTTGCGAGAGCGGTCCGGAGCCGCCCCAGCGCTTCGGGCGCGTTCCCGCCCTTCGTTACGGTCGAGGCCCAGCCCATGGTTTCGAGAGCGGTGTCGAACCCGGTTTCGGGTGTCCAGCCATAGGGATCGAAGAAGGGTAGGGTGCCGCCGACGAGCTGCATCCCGAAGGGACTGCCGGTTGCAAACTCGATCACCGCCGTGGCAGGCGCGGCGTCGCCAAGCATCATGGCGAATGAATTAGAGTAGCAATAGGGGCTGGAGCCGAAATATGGAAAATGATTCATAATTTCACCTCTGATCTGTGCTCAGGAGGTGTGTCATGGGTGGGAAATTGAATAAAATTGTCAATAGTTAGATATTTGAACTAGGTGTGGTCGAAATGAAATATTCATATCGACGATATTTTGATTTGGCGATACCGTTGATTGATTGGAGATTTGTTTTTCGAACAAAGGGATTTTGGGCGCGATGCGCCCGGTTCGATGCGGGCGAACTTGTCTCGATCGGCCGCGCCGATTGTCGGAAGTCGTCCCGGCGCGGCATCGCGTCGATGGAAATGCGGCCCGCGGGCGGGCCGCATCACAGTCTTGGCGGGCCTACTCGGCCGCGCCGATTGCCTTGAGGCCGGCTGCCGCGCAGCTGGCGTCGATGTCGCCCGAGGGGGCGCCGCCGACGCCGATGCCGCCGACCACCGCCTTGCCAAACTTGACCGGCAGGCCGCCGCCCTGGATCACCATGCGAGTATCCATGTCGCGCAGGCCGTCATTGGCGGGCTTGCCGGCGATGAACTCGGCGAGCCCGGCCGTGTCGCGGCCCATCGCGGCGGCCGTGAAGGCCTTGCCGGTGGCGCTCGCCCCGGTATGCGGGCCGGAATTATCGGCCTTCAGCAGCACCTTGGTCGCGCCGTCGCGGGCCACGATGGCGACGCTGACATTGTGGCCTTCGGCGGCGCAGGCCTTGAGCGCGGCGTCGGCCGCCTTGGCTGCCATGTCGAGCGGCAGGTAGGGGGCGGTCGGCAGTTCCTGCGCCGTTGCGGCAAGCGGAGCGAGCAGGGCGGTTGCGAAAACGAGCTTGCGGATCAAGATGATCTCCTTTCCAGCGGATGGAAGGAAACTAGATCGATCCCGCGCAGCGCGGCATTCGTAGGGCTTGCGGTTGCCTCGGTAGTTCTACGGATCCTCGCGCCCTTCGAGCCATAGCCGCGTCATCTCGGCCTGCGAGGTGGTGCCGAGCTTGGCGCCGATGGCGGCACGGTGGCTCTCGACGGTGCGCGGCGACAGGCCGAGGCCCTCGGCGATCTCCCGCGTGGTGAAGCCTTCCGTGATGCGGCCGAGCACTTCGCGTTCGCGCGGTGTCAGGCCGGCGAGCAGGGCCTGCGTTTCGGCTTTCTCGGCCCGCAGGCGCAAGGCGCGCTCCAGCGCGTCCTGACCCTTCTGGATGGCGTCGATCAGGTCCTGCTCGTCGACTGGCTTCGACAGGAAGTCGATCGCCCCGTTGCGGAAGGCCCGGCGGCAGGCCTCGATGTCGCCATGGCCCGAAATGACGATGGTCGGCCAATCGATTCCGCGAGCTGCGAGCTGTTCCTGCAGCTTCAGTCCGGAAATGACCGGCATGCGGATGTCGAGGACCAGGCAGCCGGGATCCAGTTTCGGAACCTGGGCCAGGAATGCCTGCGGATCGGCGAAGCTCACGACCTCGATGCCGACCGTGGACAGAAGCAGCCCAAGCGCGCGGCGCACGGCCTCGTCGTCATCGACCAGGTAGACGGGGCGGTTCATGGCATCGACTCCGGTCGGCCGTCGTGGCGTGGCAGCACGACGCGGAACGTCGCACCGGGGCCTTGCTCGACCAATGTGATTTCTCCTCCGGCGCGTTCGACCAGACGTTGGCTCAGCGCCAGGCCGAGGCCGGTGCCGTCGGCGCGGGTCGTCGTGAAGGGGGTGAACAGGCGCGGACGCAGGTCTTCCGGCACGCCGGGTCCGTTGTCGGCGATTTCCAGCACGATCTGGCTTCCATTCGGATTCAGGGAAATGGAGACGCGCCCTGAGCCGTCCGAACCGCTCGTCGCCTCGATTGCGTTGCGCAGGAGGTTGAACGCGACCTGTTCCATCTCGACGGGGTCGGCGCTGACGAGAGCCGGCGCGTCAGGCGTTTCGAAGGCGAGCTGAACGCCATGGGCGGCGGCATCCGCAGCGAGTAGGGCGTGCACGTTGCGCAGGGTGTCGCGCAGGTCGATCGGCACCGTCGGCGCGCGCTGCGGGCGAGACCAGTTTCGGAAGCGCTTCAGGATGTCGGAGGCGCGGCGCGCCTGGGCGACGGTGTCGTCGAGCACCGGCGCGAGCGCGGCCGTTTCTCCCTGGCCGAGGATGCGTCGTCCCGCCTGGGCCTGGGCCAGGATCGCCGTGAGCGGCTGCGTCAGCTCATGCGCCAGGCCGCTGGCCATTTCGCCCAGCGCATTGACGCGCGAGGCGTGGGCGAGGCGCGTCTCCAGCGCACTGAGGCGGGCCTGCTCGATCGCGGCGCTCGTCCGCATGCGCTGACGAAGCGCGGCCATCAGGGCGAGATAGCCGAGAGCAACGGCGGCGAGCACCAGGATCGTCGGGAGCCATGGAAGGAGGTCGGCGAGGCCGATCCGAATTCCGGTATTCAGGACCAGCGGCTGGGAGGCGCTGCCGAGCGTCTTGGACAGCCGGATCGCCTCCGTCGGAGTTCCGCCCTCGCTCAGGAGGGAATGCCCGTCCGGCAGCGACAGGCCGAGCGAAACGCCGGGTCGGGACCAGTATGGCGTTGCCTCGCCCAGTAGTTTCCGCGCATCGATGCCGAGCATCAGCCCGTAGCGCGCGGCGTCCGAATTCGGGCTGCGCTTCACCATTCCATAGTGGTGCGGCTTGTCAGGGTGGGGCAGGAGGGTGATCTGTCCCTTGGATGCCTGCGCGGCCGAGCGGATGAGATCCGTCGTCTCCGGCGAGAGCGGTTCGGTGCCGATCGTCCGGTCCTGCGCATCGAATGGAACGAGCTGCACCTCGTCGATGCGCGGATAGAAGCGCGAAATGGTGGCCGCGACATCGAGGAAGAGGTCGTTCCTCGCTCCCTGCGCGGCGACCGCGATGGCCGACAGCGCCGTCAGATGCGCGTCATGCTGGTCCGCGCGCTGTGAAACGAGCCGCTGCAGGACAGCGCTCTCTTGCTCGAGTTCGGTCACGAGGGCGTGTCGCTGGAATACCGCGAGGGCGCCGGCCGCGGCGACCAGCAGCAGGCACAGGATGCCGATCCGCTTGAGCGGGCTTTCCAGGATCCGTCCGAGTTGCTGGATCATGCCGCGTTTCGACCAGCCGCCATCAGAACTAGGCCGTGGCCGAGACACGCGGCGATCCGCTGTCGGATTGTTGCGCCGCCAGCGCCCTGGGCGTGCAGCCATAGCGCTTGCGGAACGCATAGGAGAAGTACTGGCTGGAATTGAACCCGCAGGCCATCGCGATGTCGGTGATGCTGGGGCGCTTGGCATCGCGCAGCATGACCGACGCCCGCTCGAGCCGGAGATGCTGGAGGAACTGCAACGGGCTCATGTTGGTCAGGAGCTTGCAATAGTCGGCGAAGCGCGTCCGCGACAGGCCGCATTCCTCGGCCATCAGTTCGAGCGTCCAGTCTTCTTCGGAGCGGGCCGGCAGGCGACGGAGGAAGATCGAAACGGTGTTCTGGGCCGTCGACAGATTGGGATCGAGCGCCGGCACCTGCTCCAGCATGCGATCGATCAGGGCGAGCATGACGGTGTTGAGGGCCACCTTGAGCCGGGTCTCGCCGGTCTCCGGCGTGCGGCTGGAAAGGATCGACGCGATGGCCTCGAAGGCGTTGCCGAGCTCGCTGTTGCCGTCCCAGACGGGCTGGTTGTTCTGGGTCAGGATCTTGCCGAGCGTCGTTGCTTCCTCATCGGAGAACACCATCCATTCCGGCCAGCTCCAGCTTTCGTTTGGGCGACGGAGGCCGGCGTCGAGGATCAGCCAGAGCAGGCGACTGGGGCCGACCACGGGCTCGCCGATCGAGTGCAGCTGCCAGGGCCGGATGACGATGAACTGGCCCTGCTGAAGTTCGTATTCGGTGTCGTCGACAATGAGCCTCAGGCTGCCCCGGGACAGGAACGCGATCTTGAAGCCCTCGTTGCAGTGGCGCTTCAGGCCCCAGTTCTGCTGGAACTTCGCATCCCAGAAACCGGTGGTGCAGATGCCGGGCAGCCGCTCCCCCAGCGACGTGCCAGGATAGCTGCCACGCGTCCAGGCTCGAAGCTCCACTTCGCCACGGCCGGCGGCGATCTGAAGGTCGCGACAATTGTCGGCATACATCAGCGAACCGGGCTGCCGGAAAACCGTCGGCCGGTTCCTCGGGTCGATATCGGCGCCGACATGCTTGTTCATGGTCCCCTCCCAAAGCCCGGTGTCGTTTTAAGCTATTTACCAATCTCGTTTGTCGCAAGCCGGGATCGTGCCGATGTGGCAACCTTCGGCAAATGACTGGGAGGTCGGTCGTAATGTGTGATTCCGGAGGGGACCGGTCTTGAAGGTTGCATTCAATCTGCTCGTGCTCGGGGCAGAAATCTCGGCCGAGCACGGGCCGGCGCTGGAGCGGCTCAAGGCGCTCGGCTATGGCGGCGTCGAAGTTCCGGTGTTTTCCGGCGATACGAAGCGCTATGCGGCGCTCGGCGCGCTGTTGCGCGACATCGGTCTGTCGGCCGCCACGGCTGGCACCGTCCCGGTGGAAGCCAACCCGATCAGCGCCGATCCGGCGGTGCGGGCGCGCGCGCGCGACCATCACAAATGGCTCGTCGACTGCACCCATGCGATGGGGGGAACGATCATCGCGGGGCCGGTTCATTCGCCGGTCGGCCATTTTACCGGCCTGGGGCCGACCTCGGACGAGCTCGCCTGGTGCGTCGAGGCGATGCGGTCGCTGGCGGAATACGCCGCGCCGGCCGGCATCCTGATCTCGGCCGAGGCGGTCAATCGGTTCGAGTGCTACGTCATGTCGACCATGGCCCAGGCCTCGGCCATCTGCCGACAGGTCGCTCATCCCAACTACGGCTATATGTTCGACACCTTCCACGCCAATCTGGAAGAGAAGCACCCGGTCGCGACTTACGAAGTTTACCACCGCGAGATCAATCACTTCCACATTTCCGAGAATGATCGCGGTGTGCCGGGAACTGGCCATGTGCCGTTCGCGGCCTATTTCGATGCGCTCCGGCGGTGCCGCTACGACGGCTGGCTGACGGTCGAGGCCTTCGGAAGGGCGGTTCCCGAACTCGCCGGCGCCACGCGGGTCTGGCGCGATCTGTTCGAGGACCAGGACCGCCTGTTCGCGGACAGCATCGCGCTCGTCCGGCGGGAGTGGCAGGCGGCCGGCGAGCGGGTCGCGGTCGGCGGAGTGCCGGCATGACCGCCGTGCTGGAGATGCGCGGGATCGGCAAGGCGTTCAACGCCGTCGCGGCGCTGGATGCGGTCGATTTCGACTGCCGCGCCGGCGAGGTGCATGTCATCTGCGGCGAGAACGGTGCGGGCAAGTCGACGCTGATGAAGGTTCTGGGCGGCAGCTACCGCCCGGATGCCGGCGAGGTGCTGTTGGACGGAAAATCCGTCCGCTTCCTGCATCCGCGCGAGGCCCGCGCGGCGGGCATCTCGATCGTGCATCAGGAACTCAGCTTGCTGCCGTTCCGCACGGTCGCCGAAAACATCTTCACCGGCATGGAGCCGACGCGCTGGGGTCTGCTCGATCGCCCGCGGATGCAGGATCGCGCCCGCGCGCTGCTGCAACGGCTCGGCTCCGCGATCCGGCCCGACGCGCTGGTCGCCGATCTGTCGATCGCCGAGCAACAGCTCGTCGAGATCGCGAAGGCGATGCTGGTCGACGCCAAGGTTCTGGTGATGGACGAACCGACGGCGGCGCTGGACGATCGCGATGCCCGTTCGCTGCTCGATCTCGTCCTGCGGATGAAGGCCGAGGGCGTGGCGATCATCTATATTTCGCATCGCATGCCCGAGGTGATGGCGATCGCCGATCGGGTCACCGTGCTGAAGGACGGGCGCCGAGTCTGGACCCGCGACCGCGCCGACGTGACCGTCAATGCGATCGTCACCGCCATGGTTGGCCGCGAGCTGCAGGACTTCTATCCGGCTCGCAGCCCCACGGCACCAGGCTCGCCGGTGCTCGAAGTTCGCGGTGGCGGCAACGCACAGCTGCGCGACATCGACTTCGTGGCCCGCGCCGGCGAGATCGTCGGGGTCGCCGGGCTCGAGGACTCGCGAAAGAGCGTCCTGGCGCAGGCGCTGTTCGGCGACGCGCCGTTCACGGCCGGGCAGGTCCGGATCGACGGCCAGCCCGCCCGGCTCCGCTCCCCGCGCGAAGCGGCCGCGGTGGGGATCGGCTACCTGCCCGGCGACCGCAAGCGTGAAGGCATCGCGCCGCGGCAATCGGTGCGTGACAACGCGCTGCTGACGCTGCAGGCGATGGCTCCCGTGCTCTCGTCGCCGCAGGGCGGCGCGCGGTCACGGCCGGAGGTCGACCAGAGCCTCAACGACATGGATGTGCGCGCCGGCGATTTCGGCCAGGAGATCGCGACGCTCTCGGGCGGCAACCAGCAGAAGGCAATCATCGCGCGCTGGCTGATGCAGGAGCCGCGCGTGTTCGTCTTCGTCGAGCCCACGCGAGGCATCGACGTCGCCGCCAAGGCCGCGATCTACGAGACGATGCGGGCGCTCGCCAATTCAGGCCGGGCCATCGTGATGGTTTCGTCCGACCTTCCGGAGATCATCGGCGTGAGCGACCGCATCCTCGTCATGCACCAGGGCCGTATCGCAGGTGAACTGCCGGCCGGCGCGGAGGAGGGCGCAGTCATGCGACTGGCGCTCGGCGTCGCCGCCGCCACAGTTGCCGGGGAGATGGCGTCATGAGTGTCGATACGCTTTCCTCCGGCCGGACGAGGCGGGGCTTTCGCGATCTGCCGGTGCCGCTCGTCGTCATTGCGCTTGCGGCCTTCATCTACGTGACCGCGGCGCTCGCGACCGGGCAGGCCAACCAGATATCGCTCACCGGCCTCAGCGGCCTGTTGCAGCGGACCGTCGCACTGGGGCTCGTCGGCCTCGGCCAGACCTTCGCGATCCTGGTCGGCTCGATCGACCTGTCGGTCGCGGCGCTGATCAGCACTGTCGCCGTGTTGGCCTCCTATCTGATGCAGGGCGACGCCGGCATGATCGTTCCGGCCATCCTCGCCTGCCTCGTGCTGGCGCTGGTCGTCGGCGTGATCAATGGCGGGCTGGTCGCCTGTTGGGGCATCAACCCGCTCATCGCGACCCTGTCGACGGGGCTGATCCTGCAGGGTGCGCTGGCGGCCGGCTTCACCTATCTCGGCGGGCGCGTCGCGCCCGAGTTCCAGGCGCTGGCCTATCAGGCGCCTTTCGGGGTGCCGCTGCCGGTCCTGCTCCTGGCGGTGCTGGCGATCGTTGCCTGGTTCGTGCTGGCGAAGACCCGCTTCGGCGCGCATCTCTATGCCGTCGGCGGCAACCCGGACGGCGCGAAGCTCGCCGGGCTGCGCGTCGAGCGTTTCGTCCTCGCGGCGCATGTCATCGCCAGTCTGGGCGCCTGCGTCGCCGGCCTTTATCTCGCGGCACGCCTGCAATCCGGCACGCCCTGGATCGGTCGCGACGGCGTCTACGATCTGGAATCGATCGCGATCGTCGTCATCGGCGGCACCGCGCTTTCGGGTGGCAAGGGCGGCGTGCTCGGAACCCTCGCTGGCGTGCTGCTGTTCGCCAGCCTCGACGCCAGCTTCAACATGTTCGGCGTCGACGCCTTCCTCAAGCAGGTCCTGCGTGGCGCGATCGTCATCGCCGCCGTGGCCGTCTACGCGGTTCGCAACAAGGGGCATGTCGCATGACGGCCATTCCCGACACGGTACGCCCGTCGCGGCGCGTTTCGATCCGCGGCCTCAACTTTGCGCTGCTGATCTTCGTCGTGCTCTACGCGATGATCGCGGTCCTGCAGCCGAACTATCTCGAAGCAGGGCTGTTCATGAACTTCCTGCGCCGGGCCGCGCCGCTGGTGATCCTGGCCTGCGGGCAGCTCTACGTCATCCTGTCTGGCGGCTTCGACCTGTCGATGGGGGCCGTCGTCACGCTGGTGGTGCTGGCCGCCTCGATGCTGATCGGTGGCGACCCGGCGATGACCTGGCCCGTCATCGTCGCCCTCTATGCGATGGGACTGGCGGTGGGCCTCGCCAACGGAGCGATCGTCGCCTTCCTCAAGGTGCCGTCGATCATCGCCACGCTCGGCACGATGCTGCTCGTCAACGGGCTGGCGCTGGCGTGGTCGGGCGGGGCGCCGCGTGGCGATCTGCCGGACAATTTCCGCAATCTCGGCCGGCTCGTGCTGCGCGATGTGCCGCTGGTGGGGACGCTGCCGGTTGCCGTCATCATCCTGGTGGGCGCGACGCTGTTGGCGGGATGGGGCCTGCACAGGACGGCCTATGGAAAGCGGCTGCTCGCTGTTGGCGACAATCCGCGCGCCGCCGAACTCGCCGGCGTGCCGGTGAAGCCGACGCGCATTTCCGCTTTCGTCGTCTCGGCGCTCGCGGCGGTCACGGCCGGCATCCTGATTGGCGGCTTCTCCGGCGTCTCCGTCAATGCCGGGCGCGGGCTCGAGCTGCAGGCGATCGCCGCCTGCGTCATCGGCGGCGCCCAGCTGCTCGGCGGCCGCGGCTCTGTCGCCGGTGCGCTGTTCGGTTCGCTCAGCCTGTTCGCGCTGTTCACCCTGCTCAACCTGCTCGGCCTGCCGCAGGCGCTGCGCGACAGCCTGCAGGGCGTGATCCTGATTGCGGCCGTGGGGGCAAGCGTCCTGCGCCATCGCCGCTCAACCTGATTGTCCGCTGTGGCGGCAATTCAACGAACAATTCGTCAATGGAGAGGAGACGACAGATGCACGTGAAATCGATCTTGGCGGCGACGCTGGCGGTTGCGTTCTCGACCACGGCCTACGCCCAGGAATTCAACGACCCGGCCGAATTCAAGAAGCAGCGCGAGCTGCTGTCGACCAAGGCCGAGGGCCCAGAGGGCAAGCCCTGGGAGCAGCATCTCGGCGGCGCAATGGTCGATACGGCCAAGTTCAAGAAGGACGGCAAGCACACGATCTGCTTCTCGAACGCCGGTGTCTTCAATCCCTGGCGCGTCGTCGGCCTCAACAACATGAAGGGCGAGGCCGCCCTGCAGAAGGACCGGATCCAGGAGCTGGTCATCCTCGACGCCGAGGGCAAGGACGACAAGCAGATCTCCGACATCCAGTCGCTGCTCGACGGCGGCAAGTGCGACGTGCTGATCGTCTCGCCGACCACGACCGCCGCGCTGACGCCGGCCGTCGAGGCTGCCTGCGAGAAGCTGCCGGTCATCGTGTTCGACCGCGGCGTCAACACGAAGTGCCCGGTGACCTACATCCATCCGGTCGGCGGCTACGGCTTCGGCATTACGTCGGCCGAGTTCATCGCCAGCAAGCTGCCGAAGGGCTCCAACGTCCTGGCGATCCGCATCGTCCCCGGCGTCGACGTGCTCGAGACCCGCTATTCGGCCGCCAAGTCGATCTTCGACGAGGCCGGCATCAACGTGATCGGTTCGGAATTCACCGGCAGCGACCGCGCCAAGACGAAGTCGGTGGTCGAGGACTACATCAACCGTGGCCAGAAGATCGACGCGATCTGGATGGACGCCGGCGATACGGCAACGGCCGCTCTCGAGGCCTTCGAGGACGCTGGTCTGCCCTATCCGGTGATCAGCGGCGAGGACCAGCAGGACTTCCTGCGCAAGTGGCAGAAGGAAAACCTGGTCGCTATCGCGCCGTCCTATCCGACCTACCAGTGGCGCACGCCGATCATCGCGGCGCTGGACATCCTTGACGGCAAGTCGGTCCCCGGCCCGGAATGGAACCTGCCGCAGCCGGCGATCACCCAGGAGACGCTGGCGAGCTACATCGACGAGCGCATGCCGGCGCTGCACTACAGCCTCTGTGGCTGCCAGGACCTGCCCGGCTACCCGGAGCAGTGGGGCGCCAAGTAGGGCGGACCGACGCTGATCCGAAGGGGCTCCGACCGTCGGCCGGGGCCCTTTCCATGTCAAGTGCGGCTAGGCCGCCGTCCGGCCTTCGATCTGCCGGACGACGCGTGAGCGATCGAGGGTCGGTGGTTCCGCAGAACCTTGGGGAAGGTCCGCGACACCCATAAAGTGTCAGGCCGAAACCCTCGACTTATGCGATTGGCATGGTAGCCTGACAATCTGTCGCATTGTTTAGGAGGGACACGTGACAAGAGCTAAGATTTTGGGCCTCGGTTCGGCCCTGGTTGCCGGGCTGATGCTTTCGACCGTTTCGGCCGCCGTCGCCGAGACCCGCATCGCCGTGGTGGCCAAGGATATCGGCAACGGCTTCTTCGTGGCAGCCGGCAAGGGCGCCGAAGAGGCGGCCAAGGAAATCGGCGACACGAAGATCATCTTCACCGGCCCGACCGAGCCGACCGCCGAAGGCCAGATCGAGGTGATCAACGCCCTGATCGCCCAGCAGGTCAACGCGATCGTCATCTCGGCCAATGACCCCGACGCCCTGGTTCCGGCCCTTCAGAAGGCCAAGCAGCGCGGCATCACCGTCGTCTCGTTCGATTCCGGCGTGGCGCCGGAAGGCCGCGACGTGCAGCTCGACCCGTCGTCGATCGACCTGATCGGCAAGACGATCATCAAGCTGGCGGCCGACAACATGCCGGACGGCAAGGGCAAGATGGCCTTCCTGTCGGGTACCGCCACCGCCACCAACCAGAACGCCTGGCTGGCCGCCGCCAAGGAGCACTACGCCGATTTCCCCGGCGTTGAAGTCGTGGCGACCGTCTATGGCGACGACCTGTTCGACAAGTCGTATCGCGAGGCCCAGGGCCTGATCTCGACCCATCCCGACCTCGTCGCGATCTCGGCGCCGACCACCGTCGGCATCGTCGCCGCGGCGCAGGCCGTGACCGACGCCGGCAAGATCGGCAAGATCAACGTCACCGGCCTCGCCCTGCCGTCGGAAATGGCCGCCCACATCAAGTCGGGCGCGTCCAAGTCCTTCGCCATCTGGAACCCGATCGACCTCGGCTATTCGGCGACCATGATCGCCAACAGCCTGATCAAGGGCACCGCCAAGGCGGAGCCGGGCGCCGAGATCTCGATCGGCCGCGTCGGCAAGATCACGCTGGACGACAACCGTTCGGCCGCGATGAGCGACCCGTTCACCTACGACGCCTCGAACATCGACCAGTTCTCGTCGATATTCTAAGGCGACAGCCATCGTGGGGCCGCCGGCAGCTTGCCGGCGGCCCTTCTTTGTTGCGGTTTCGATCAGAAGACAGCCCATGACAGACGTCGCCACGAGCCACGATGCGCCCGCGTCGCCCACAGCGGTCGCGCCGCTGCTGACGCTGCGCGGGATTTCGAAGAGTTTCCCGGGCGTGCGCGCCCTCGACGATGTGAGCCTGGAGATCTATCCGGGCCAGGTGACGGCGCTGATCGGCGAAAACGGCGCCGGCAAGTCGACTCTGGTGAAGATCCTGACCGGCATCTACCAGCCGGATGCCGGCGAGATCGCCATCGACGGCCGGCCGGTCGAGTTCGGATCGCCCCACCGCGCGGCGCAGCAGGGCATCACCGCTATCCACCAGGAGACCGTCCTGTTCGACGAGATCTCGGTGGCGGAAAACATCCACCTCGGCCATGCCCCGCGCACCCGCCTGGGCCTGATCGACTGGGGCGCCATCCGCGGCGGGGCCCGCAAGGTCCTCGCTTCGATGGGCGCCGGGCACATCGCGCCGGAAACGCGGCTCAAGGAACTCTCGATCGCCAACAAGCACCTTGTCGGTGTCGCCCGCGCGTTGTCGATCGACGCGCGCATCGTCATCATGGACGAACCGACGGCCGCGCTCTCCTACAAGGAGATCGGCGAGCTGTTCACGCTGATCGAGATGCTGAAGGCCGACGGCAAGGGCATCCTGTTCATCAGCCACAAGTTCGACGAGATCTACCGCATCTCCGACCGCTATGCGGTGTTCCGCGACGGCCAGAAGGTCGGCGCCGGCATGCTGCCGGAAACGCCGCAGGCGGAGATCGTCAAGATGATGGTCGGCCGCTCGGTCGACCAGATCTTCCCGAAGCATGTCGCCGCGCCCGGCGAGACGGTGCTGAAGGTCGAGGACCTCAGCCACCCGACCGAATTCGACGGCATCGATTTCGAATTGCGGCGGGGCGAGATCCTCGGCTTCTATGGCCTCGTCGGCGCCGGCCGCAGCGAGGTCATGCAGGCGCTGTTCGGGCTCACCCGGCCGTCGCGCGGCAGCATCGTGCTCGACGGCCAGGCGATCACGCCGCAATCGCCGGCCGACGCCGTCAATGCCGGCATCGTCTATGTGCCGGAGGAGCGCGGCAAGCAGGGCGTCGTCATCGGCCTGCCGATCTTCGAGAACGTCTCGCTGCCCTCGCTGAAGCGCACCAGCCTGCATGGCGTGCTGCGGCTCAAGGAGGAGTTCGACCTCGCCCGCGCCTATACCGAGCGGCTCGACCTGCGCGCCTCGTCGCTGAGCCAGGACGTCGGCACGCTGTCGGGCGGCAACCAGCAGAAGGTGGTCATCGCCAAATGGCTGGCGACGGGCCCGAAGGTGATCATCCTCGACGAGCCGACCAAGGGCATCGACATCGGATCCAAGGCCGCCGTGCACCAGTTCATGGGCGAGCTGGTGGCGCAGGGCCTGGCCGTGATCATGGTTTCCTCCGAGCTGCCCGAGGTGATGGGCATGTCGGACCGCATCGTCGTGATGCGCGAGGGCCGGATGGTCACGACGCTTGAAAACAAGGATCTCTCGGCCGAGGCGCTGGTCAGCGCCGCCGCCGGCATCCGGGGAGAAGACGCATGAAGGCGCTGCTGAAACAGCGCGAGTTTTGGCTCCTCGCGGTCATCGTGGGGGCGGTGTGGCTGGTTTCGCTACGCTCACCGAGTTTCATCCAGCTGCCCAGCCTCGCCAACATCTTCAACGACACCTCGATCCTGATCATGCTGGCGCTCGGCCAGATGGTCGTGATCCTGACGCGCTCGATCGATCTGTCCATGGCCGCCAACCTGGCCTTGAGCGGCATGGTGGTGGCGCTGCTCAACGTGGCGCTTCCCGGCCTGCCGATCCCGGTCCTGGTGCTGGTCGCGGCCCTGTTCGGCACGCTGCTCGGCTCCATCAACGGCGTGCTGGTCTGGAAGCTCAACATCCCGCCGATCGTCGTCACGCTCGGCACGCTGACCATCTATCGCGGCCTGATCTTCGTCATCGCCGGCGGATCCTGGGTCAACGCCCACCAGATGACGGATGCCTTCAAGGCCCTGCCGCGCGCCGATCTCGGCGGCATCACGGTTCTGAGCTGGTTCGCCATCGTGGCCGTCGGCCTGTTCTACGTTCTGATGACGCGCACCTCGCTCGGCCGCTCCTTCTACGCCACCGGCATCAACCCGACCGCCGCCACCTATGTCGGCATCGACGTGGGGCGGACGCGCTTCATCGCCTTCTGCGTGTCGGGCCTGGTCTCCGGCGTCGCCGGCTATCTCTGGATCGCCCGCTATGCCGTCGCCTATGTCGACGTGGCCGGCGGCTTCGAGCTGACCATCATCGCCGCCTGCGTGATCGGCGGCGTCTCGATCGCCGGCGGCATCGGGACCGTTGCCGGCGCGGTGCTCGGCGCGCTGTTCCTCGGCGTCGTCAACAACGCGCTGCCGGTGGTCAACATCTCGCCCTTCTGGCAGATGGCGATCTCGGGCCTGGCGATCCTGCTCGCCGTGATCTTCAACGCCCGCATCGAACGCAAGCGTGGCCGCATCATTCTCAAGCAGGCGGAGCACGCGGCATGAACGAGCATACGTCCATCGACGCCGCCGTGCCGCGCCATATTCCCGACCGGCTGGGGAGCCCGCTGCGCGCGCGCCTCCTGTCCTGGGAAATGCTGCTGCTCGCCGTGGCCGTGGCGATCTTCGTCGCGAACAGCTTCGCCTCGCCCTATTTCCTCAATGCGTGGAGCCTGTCGGACCTCACCTTCAACTTCACCGAGAAGGCGCTGATCGCGCTGGCGATGGCGCTTCTGATCATCAGCGGCGAGATCGACCTGTCGGTCGCCTCGATCATCGCGCTCTGCTCGACCTTCATGGGTCTCGCCGCGCAATACGGCGTCGGCACGCCCGGCCTCGTCGCCATCGGCATCGGCACCGGCTTGCTCTGCGGCGCCTTCAACGGCTTCCTGGTCACCCGGCTCGGGCTGCCGTCGATCGTCGTCACCATCGGCACGATGAGCCTCTTCCGCGGCGTCAGCTACATCATCCTGGGCGACGGCGTGTTCAAGGGCTATCCGGCCAGCTTCGGCTATTTCGGCCAGGGCTACGTGTTCTGGGTGATCTCGTTCGAACTGGCGCTCTTCCTGGCGGCGGCGGCGCTCTACTATTTCCTGCTGCACCGCACCAGTTTCGGCCGGCGCATCTTCGCCATCGGCAACAATCACGTGGCGGCGCAATTCTCCGGACTGCGCGTCGGGCGGATCAAGTTCATGCTGTTCTGCCTCACCGGCCTGATGTCGGGCATCGCGGCGGTGCTTCTGACCTCGCGGCTCGGCTCGACCCGCCCGGCGATCGCCCAGGGCTGGGAGCTCGAGGTCATCACCATGGTGGTGCTGGGCGGCGTCAACATCCTCGGCGGCGCCGGCGGCATCCTCGGCGTGGTGCTGGCCGCCTTCATCATGGGGCTGATGACCTTCGGCCTCGGCCTGCTCAACGTGCCGGGCATCGTGATGTCGATCTTCACCGGCACGCTGCTGATCGTCGTCATCGCCCTGCCGATCCTGTTCCGCAGGCTGCGGAACCGGAGGCACGCCAGGCTGGCCTGACGCCCGGGAGGGCGCCAGGCCTGGCGATTGTCAGGCGAGACCGCGCTCGCGCGCCACTTCGTGGACGGCGCGGGCGCAGACCTCGACCGCGGTGTCGAGCTGCGACCGCGTCGTGATCAGCGGCGGCGACATTTCGAGCGCCGTGCCGATCCGGCAGGCGAGCACGCCATGGGCGCGCATCCGCTCGACGATGACCGAGACGGTGTCATCCTCGAACTTGGCCTTGGTGGCGCGATCGGCGGTGAAGTCGACGCAATGCCAGAGGCCGAGGCCGCGCACCTGCCCGACGATCGGATGGGATTCGAGCGCCGCCTTGAGCTCGGCGCCGAAATAGGCGCCGTTCTCGCGCGCGTCGTCGATCAACCCGTCGCGGCGCTTGATGGTGATCGCCGCATTGGCCGCCGCCGCGGCGCTGGCGTGTCCCGCGAAGGTGTGGACATGGCGCAGCATCGGGATCGCGTCGGCGATCGCATCTGACGTGATGACGGCGCCGATCGGCGCATAGCCACCACTCAGCGCCTTGGCCATGGTCAGGATGTCCGGCTCGAGCCCGAAATGCTCGCAGGCGAACCAGGTGCCGGTGCGGCCGAAGCCGGTGATCACCTCGTCGGCGATCAAGAGCACGCCGTGCTTGTCGCAGATCTCGCGCACGCGCTCCCAATAGTGGCGGCTCGGCACCTGCACGCCGTTCGCCTGCATCACCGGCTCGCCGATGAAGGCCGAGACCGTGTCGGGCCCCTGCAGCTCGATCTCGCGCTCAAGATAGGTGGCGCAGAGCTCGAAATACGCCTCCTCCTCCATGCCGAACGGATTGCGGTAGCGGGTCGGGTTCGGGATAAAGCTGTGCCCCGGCACGCGCGGCTCGAAGATCTCGCGCACCGCCAGCCAGTCGGTGACCGACAGCGCCCCCATGCTGGAGCCGTGATAGGCGTTCCAGCGCGAGATGGTCTTGTAGGCGCGGGGCTTGTTGCCGCTTTCGCGCTGGTACTGCTTGGCGAGCTTCAGCGCCGTCTCGACCGATTCCGAGCCGCCCGAGGTGAAGGCGACGCGCTTGAGCGCGCCCGGCGTCAGCTCCGCCAGGCTGGCCGCGAGGCGGATGGTCGGCTCGGCGAAATGGCTGGTGGTGCCGACATAGTGGACCGCCGTCATCTGGTCGAACACCGCCTGGGCGATCTCGCGATTGCCGTAGCCGAGCGAATTCGCGCGCGTGTGCGAGCCCATCATGTCGAGCATCGTGTTGCCGGCGAGGTCGGTGAGCTCGATGCCGTCGCCCTTCAAATAGATGCGCGGCCCCTCCCGCCGCACCGTCTCCTGGTCGATCACCGGGAAGAGGCAGTTCTCGAACGCGAGCTTGGTCAGTTCGTCGGCATTGGATCGTGTGGCCGTCACGTCTTGGTTCCCCCCAATCGGTAGTCTTTCCAGCACCATAGCCGAGGTGGTCCCGAAAGCCAGCAGACGCGATGCCCCCGGTCGGTCGGGGCAAATGACTTCGCCGGCTGGCGTGGCGGGCCTGGTCGCCAGGGATCTCGTTTCAGTCTGTCTTCATTGCCACTTGCCATCGCCTGTTCCGGGCTGGATAGTCTTGCGGCCATGCAGAAGAGGTGAGGCACGTTCGGACTGTGTCCAGAGGATGAGCCCGGGAGGACCTCTTCTTGGCATGATGTCTGAAGAGATATCCGTGGCGACTGGCCGATGCCTCGCTCGCCGGAGGCGCTAGGAATTACGGCTCCGCAGGATGTCGTCGGGGTCGTCCGTTGATGGCATATTCAAGATAGTCCGACGAATTGTATTCGAGGTTTCCATGTCTCGAAGAGAAATTCTGGAATATATCGAAAAATATACAAAGCCGTTCCGGGTAACAAAGGGGAAGGGCTTCCGGCTGGCCGATTTCGATCCCGGTGATACGCAGGGGCTGAAAATCGACAAGAAGCAGGCCGCCGAACTGCTCCGTCGCGGATCGGCATGGCTGGCGATGGAGCAGGACATGCTCTATGCGCAGGATTCCTGGTCCGTGCTGCTTGTGTTCCAGGCCATGGATGCGGCCGGAAAGGACGGGACGATCAAGCACGTCCTGTCTGGCGTCAATCCGCAGGGCTGCGATGTTTTTTCGTTCAAGCAGCCATCGGACGAAGAACTGTCGCGTGACTTTCTGTGGCGCTACGCGATGAAGGTGCCGCAGCGCGGGCGCATCGGCATCTTCAACCGATCCTATTACGAAGAGGTCCTCGTGGTGCGCACGCATCAGGAACTCCTCAAGGCGCAGAAGATCCCGCCGCAACTGGTCGGGAAGAACATCTGGGAAGAGCGCCTCGCCGATATCGCCCGTTTCGAGGATTACCTCACGCGGCAAGGCGTCATCATTTTGAAGTTCTACCTGAACCTGTCCTATGAGGAACAGAAGAGACGCTTCATGAGCCGCCTCGACACGCCGGAGAAGAACTGGAAGTTCTCCGCGAGCGACGTTCGTGAGCGCCGGTATTGGGGCGACTACATGAAGGCCTATGACGAGGCGATCCGAGCCACGGCCTCGAAGAGCGCCCCATGGTTCGTCGTGCCGGCCGACAACAAATGGTTCACGCGTCTCGTCGTGGCGGCGGCGATCGTCGAGGCGGTCGAGAAGCTTGACCTCGAATATCCCAAGGTCTCGTCGGAACAGCGGAAGGATCTCGCGGCGGCGCGGCGCGAGCTTGAGCAGCAATAGGAAGAAGCGGGTTGCCGCGCATGGCGGCGATGCTCGCGATCCCTGGCGACAGGAGACGAAATCGCCCGGGCCTGTCGTCGGGGACTGTTGGCGCAGGGAGCGGCGCGCCGCGGTCCTCGATCGTGCAAGGCCCGGCGATCCGGACGGACGACAGAAATCGGCAGACACGGCGAGGGATCCGTATGAGCGTGCAAGGGGTCACCACATCCGGCGCAGAGAGCGCGCCCTGGCATGCCTGGTCCGCGGAGCAAGTCGAGGGACAGTTGCGCGTCGATCCGGTGCGCGGGCTGGACGCGGCGGAGGTGGCGGCGCGCCTGAGGACCTTCGGGCAGAATCGTCTGCCCCAAGGGAAGGCCAAGAGCCCGCTGATGCGGTTCCTCGCCCAGTTCAACAACATCCTCATCTACGTTCTGCTCGTCGCCGGCTTCGTCAAGCTGATGCTGAGCCTGTGGCTCGACGCATCGATCATTTTCGCCGTGGTCATTCTCAACTCGCTGCTCGGCTTTCTGCAGGAGGGGCGGGCCGAGAAGGCGCTCGATTCGATCCGCAACATGCTGTCGGCCGAGGCGCGGGTGCTGCGCGACGGGGAGACGCGGCTGATCCCGGCCGAGGACCTGGTTCCGGGCGATATCGTCCTCCTCGAATCCGGCGACAGGATTCCCGCCGATCTGCGCCTGATTGATGCCAAGAACCTGCGCACGGAGGAAGCGGCGTTGACCGGCGAGTCGGTTCCCGCCGAGAAGGCAACGGCGCCCGTTCAGGAAAAGGCGACCGTCGGGGACCGGCAGAACATGGGGTTCTCCGGCACGATGGTGGTCTCCGGCAGGGCGACCGGTGTGGTCGTGGCCACCGGCAGTGCCACCGAGCTCGGCCGCATCAACCAGATGCTGGCCGAGGTCAGCGCGCTGGAGACGCCGCTGCTGCGGCAGATCAAGAGGTTTGGTTACGTCATCACCATCGCCATCGCCATCATCAGCCTGCTGCTTTTCGCCTGGGGGCACTGGCTCGGGCGCATGACTTTCGTCGAGCTGTTCCAGGCGGTCGTCGGTATCGCCGTTTCAATGATCCCCGAGGGGTTGCCGGCGTTGATCACGATCACGCTCGCGATTGGCGTGCAGCGCATGGCGCAGCGAAACGCGATTATCCGCCGCCTGCCGGCGGTGGAGACGCTGGGCTCCGTCTCGCGCATCTGCTCGGACAAGACCGGTACGCTGACGCTGATGGAGATGATGGTCACCTCCGCCGTGACGGCGGAGGCTGCCTACGAGGTCTCCGGCGACGGCTATGCCCCGGAGGGCGAGGTGAGGGCGGCCGGCAAGCCGATCGGCGCGACGCCCGAGGTGCTCGCGCTGATGGGCCGGGTGTCGGTGCTGTGCAATGATGCGGGGCTGTTTCAGGACGACGGCAAGTGGACGGTGGAGGGCGATCCTACGGAAGGCGCGCTCTACCCCTTTGCGACCAAGCTCGGCCTGGATCGCGCCGAAGTGGTGGGCGCCGCGCCGCGGCTCGATGCCATTCCCTTCGAGTCCGAGCACAAGTTCATGGCGACGCTGAACCGGACGGCGGATGGCGAGATCCTGCTGGTGAAGGGGGCGCCGGAGGTGATCCTCGAGCATTGCGACCGGCAGCAATCGGCGGCCGGCCCGGCGCCGCTCGACCGCGACCACTTCGTGCGGGAGGGCGACCGGCTCGCCGCGCAGGGGGAGCGGGTGCTGGGGCTGGCGTGGCTTGCGAATCCGGGCCTGGAGGCCGGCAGCCTCGGGCCGGAGGACCTGCCAGGGAATCTGGTTCTCCTTGGCCTCGTCGGCTTGATGGATCCGCCGCGCAAGGAGGCGGTCGAGGCCGTGCGGGAGTGCCATGGCGGCGGCATCCGCGTGACGATGATCACCGGCGATCACAAGATCACGGCCGCGGCGATCGCCAAGATGCTCGGCATCGGCGATGGCAAGACCGCGGTGGCGGGCACCGAGATCGAGGCCATGAACGATGCCGCGCTGCAGGAATGCGTGCGCGACGTCGATGTGTTCGCCCGCGCCAGCCCCGAGCACAAGCTCCGGCTCGTCAAGGCGATGCAAGCCAACCGGCAGATCGTCGCCATGACCGGGGACGGCGTCAATGATGCGCCCGCGCTCAAGAAGGCGGATATCGGCGTCGCCATGGGCATCAAGGGCACGGAGGTGACGAAGGAGGCGGCGAGCATGATCCTCGCCGACGACAACTTTGCGTCGATCTCGGCGGCCGTGAAGGAAGGGCGCACCGTCTACAACAACATCGAGAAGGCGATGCTGTTCCTGCTGCCGACCAACATCGCCCAGGGCGCGGTGATCGCGATCGCCATCCTGTTCGGCTTCACGCTGCCCATCACCGCGCCGCAGGTCCTCTGGGTCAATATGGTGACATCCGTCGCCCTCGGACTCGTCATTTCGTTCGAGCCGCATGAGGCGGATGTGATGCGGCGACCGCCCCGCGCCATCGACCGCCCGATCGTGACCGGCTTCGGTCTCTGGCGCATTCTCTTCGTCGGGGCAGCGCTGGTGCTCTACACGCTCGCCACCTTCTTCTGGATGAAGGGGCAGGGCGCGTCCGACCCGATGGCGCGAACCGTGGCCGTCAACGCCATCACGCTCGGCCAGGTCTTCTATCTTCTCAACAGCCGCTATCTGGTTGATTCATCGCTGTCGGTCCGGGCCCATCTGGGCAATCCCTATCTCTGGTACGGCGTTGCGGGCGTCTTCGTGCTGCAGTTCCTGTTCACCTACGCGCCGCCGTTCCACGCGGTCTTCGATACCGAGGCGCCGCCGCTCTATGCATGGCTCTGGCTCTGGGGAGGAGGCATCCTCTTCTTCCTTGCGGTGGAGGCGGAGAAGCTCATCATCCGGTCGATCCCCCTGCTACAGCACGCCGCCACCAGTCGCTAGGGCGGCGGTCGCCATCCTAGCCCCTCAGGAGCCTGGCGGGGGAGGGCCGGCGTGGCGGAGGCCAGGACCTTCGAGGCGAGAGCGTCTGCCGACCGCTGGGCTTGGCGGGTTGGGATGTTGCGGGGTTGCGCCGCCGGAGGCAGGAGCGGGGCTGGGAGCGATCGCTCGTTCCCAGTGGTCGAACGAGCGGTGCGACGCGCGGCAGATGTCGATGCGGGACCGGCTGCCCGGAGGCATGTCGGCCCGCCCCGAATGATCATGGAACTGTCACGTGGGTGAAATCCGGGCGTCATGAAGGCCTCCTAGAACAGGGGCATTCAAGACCCGCCGGACACCGAACGTGATTGGCCCCTGCAAGATGTTCTCGCTGGTAATACGTATGACCGTACTGACGGGCGGGGCCTGGTGATGGCCCCCGTCAAGGCGAACGGCATCAGCGCCGTGACATCGCGGGATGTGGCGAGGGCGGCGAATGTTTCCCAGGCCTTGGTGAGCCGCGCCTTCTCCGGCAAGGGCCGCATCGCCCCTGAAACGCGCGAGCGCATCCTAGCCGTGGCTGCCGAGATCGGCTGGCAGCCCAATGCGCTGGCGGCGGGCATGGTCACGGGGGACGCGCCGCTGGTGGCCGTCATCACCACGCGCCTGCACTTTGACTGGCGCGCCCGGGTTCTGTCGCGCCTTCTCAAGGCCTTTGAGGAGTGGCACCTCAAGCCCATCCTGTTCTACGCCGAGAATGACGACCAGGTGGATCGGCTGCTTGGCGAGACCATCAGCTGGCGGACCCGTGGCGTTATCGTCACGGCAGGGGTGATTGGCCGCGAGCGCGCCGACGCGATCCTGTCGCGCGGCCAGTTCCTGGCTGCGCTTAATCGTCCGGCCAACCATTCTGGCGCCTTCTCCGTTGCCACCGACAATCCGCTCGGCGGCGCGATGGCGGCGTCGCTCCTCGTCGCCGATGGGCGCCGTCGCTTCGTCGTCCTGGGCGGTCCGCAGGGTGGCTGGGCGAACGGTCTGCGAACCCAGGGGTTCCTCGATGCCATGCTGGAGCGCGGCATCGCTCCCTCGGTGTGGAGCAATCCGGTCATGTCGATCGAGGCCGGCAAGGCGTGCGCCGAGCGGTTTCTCGCCATGCCGCCGGCCGAGCGGCCGGATGCGGTGTTTTCGACGAACGACGCCATGGCGCTCGGTTTCATCGACGGACTGCGTCCCTCGGGCATTTCGATCCCTCGCGACGTGGCCGTCGTCGGCTTCGACAACCTCCCCGCGTCCTCCTGGACGCCCTATCAGCTGACGACCTTCGAGCAGCCGCTCGACGACATGGTCAGCCGCGTCCTCGACCATGTCGAAACGCACCAGCAGAGCAGGAACACCGCCTCGACGGGTTCGGATGGCTCGTCCTGGTGCGCCGGCACGGACGGGGTCCTGTACTGCCCGCCGCGCCTGATCGTGCGGTCAACTTCCGGAGTAACAGAATGAACGACGCCATTGCCGGCCGGCTCGCGCTTGGCCAGCACCTCGCCCACGAAGCCGGCCGCCTCGCGCTGGCCGCCTTCCGAAATCCCGCGCTCCGCGTCGACAGCAAGGGGCCCGGCGATGTCGTCAGCGAGGCGGACCTTGCCATCGAGAAGATGGTGCGGGCGGCGGTGCTCGACGCCTATCCCGAAGACGGCGTGATCGGCGAGGAGTTTGGCGGCGCGGCATCCGCCGATGGCTTCACCTGGCTCATCGACCCCGTCGATGGCACCGTGAACTTCGCCCGCAAGCTCAGTTATTTCTGCATCTCCATCGCCTTGCTCAAGGATGGCGGGCCGATCGCGGCCTGGGTCCTCGATCCGGTGCTGGATGAGCTCTTCTCGGCCGATGCCGAAGGCAACGCCTTTCTCAATGGCGCGCCGATGCGCTGCGCCTCGCCGTCCGATTTCGCGGAGGCGGTGGTCGGCCTCGGCTTCTCCCCACGCCATCAGAACGACCTGGGCGGCATCATCGTCGCAAGGCTGTTCGAGGCGGGCGCCGAAAACCGGCGGCTCGGGGCTGGAGCCCTGTCGCTGGCGCATGTCGCCGCCGGTCGCCTCGACGCCTATGTCGAGCCGCACATGAACGCCTGGGATGCCGTTGGCGGGCTCTATATCGCGTCCTGCGCGGGGGCCGTCATCATCGACTACGTGTCGATGGATGGGCTCCGCCACGGCGCGCCGGCCTATGCCGCGGCACCCGTGATTTCCGATCAATTGCTCGGCCTGCTGCCGGCTCCGTTCTCCGGCTCTCCGCTACTTCGGCAGAAATGACCAGCGGCGTTCCGGTGAAGTTGCGACCCGATCGCGATCCTCTCGGTCAACTTGGAGACATCTCAATGAAAGCCCTTGTCGCAGCATCTCTCGCTGCCCTTCTCAGCACCGCGGCGTTCGCGGCCGAACCGGTCGGTTCGGACAAGTTCAACACCGATCCGGGTTTCGACCTGGCGACGCTGACGGCCGACAACTTCTATGACGTTATCGTGCCGCTGGCGAAGAAGGAAGGCACGGTCACCTTCTACGATTTCAGCGACTCCTTCGGTCCGCTGTTCAACGAGCACCTGATCCCCGAGTTCGAAGCCAAGTACGGGCTCAAGGTCGAGTATGTGCGCGGCGAGGGCGACGCCTCGGCGCAGCAGCTCGTGGCGGCTCGCAATGCCGGCGCCAAGTCTCCGGCCGACGCCTATTTCGTCAGCTCCGGCAAGCTCGGTCTGCTGCGCGATGCGGGCACGATCGCCAATGTGCCGCTCAACACGCTGCTGCCGAACGGCAAGGCGCTTGACCCGAAGATCGCGACGGTCTCCGGCGGGATCGAGCATGGCGGCTCCTATGTGCCGTTCCACCGCAACCAGACCAGCATCGTCTATGACTCCGGCGCGTTCCCCGCGGATTCGGTGCCGACCGACCTCGATGCCCTGCTTGCCTGGGCCAAGGCCAATCCGGGCAAGTTCATCGTCACGTCGCCGGGCGGTGGCGGCTCGGGCAGCGGCTTCCTGCAGTCGATCGCCTTCGCCAAGGTCACCGATCCGGAATGCCGCGCCGCGTTCAGCAACTACAAGATCAGCAAGGACGAGGCGACGGCCTTCGCGGCCAGCAGCTGCATGAACCCCGTCTGGGACTACTACAAGGAACTCCTGCCGGCCGTCGAAGTCACGAACGGCAACTCCGACACGCTGAACCTGATTGCCAACGGCGGCGGGGCCATCGGCACCGCCTGGGAAGACATGGCCTACGACTTCTCCGGCCGTGGACTTCTGCCTCCGACGGTGCGCCAGCAACTGCTCGTGGAAGGCCAGGTCGGCGGCGGCGACGGCGTGTTCCTCCCCGTCAACGGCAAGGCGCCTGCCGGCGGGCTGCTGTTCATCGACTTCCTGGTCAGCAAGGACGTCCAGCTCGAGAAGCTGCAGCGAAACGGCTCGCGTTCGGCGCGCACCGACCTCGATCCGGCGGCGACGTTCACGTCGGACCAGGTTGCCCGCCTGATCCCCAATGACCAGTTCGCCACCCGCGCTCGCGAAAGCATGCCCGCGCCGCTGAACAACGCGCTCAGCGCCTACTTCGTCGCGAACCTGCTGCGCAAGTAACCGCCGACGCCAAGCGGTGGCGGCGCAAACTGTGCCGCCACCCCTCCAGAAGGAAAGCAGACATGGACTGTTCGATATCCATTCGCAATCTCATCAAGGACTTCGGTTCGACGCGCGTTCTCAAGGGGCTGGACCTGAATATTTCCGCGGGCCGCTTCGTCACGCTGCTCGGGCCGTCGGGTTGCGGAAAGACCACGCTCTTGCGGTCCGTCGCCGGCATTTCCGATCCGACCTCCGGCGAGATCTGGCTCGGCCATCGCCGCATTGATGGGGTCGCACCCGAAAAGCGCAATTTCGGCATGGTTTTCCAGACCTACGCGCTATTTCCCCATATGAGCATCGAGAGGAACGTGGCGTTCGGGCTCGAGATGCGCCGCGTTGCCAAGCCGGATATCGCGCGTCGCGTCGCGGCCGCGCTCGATCTCGTCGGCCTCGGGCAGCACGCCCGGCGCCTGCCGCGCCAATTGTCGGGCGGCCAGCAGCAGCGGGTTGCGCTGGCACGCGCCATCGTCATCGAGCCGAACGTTCTTCTGTTCGATGAACCGCTGTCCAATCTGGACGCCAAGCTGCGCGACAGCCTGCGGGAAGACCTCCGGACGCTCCAGCAGAAGCTTGGCATCACCTCGATCTATGTCACCCACGACCAGACGGAGGCGATGGCGCTTGCGGACGAGATCGTGGTGATGAAGGACGGCGAGATTGTCGAGCGCGGCACGCCGGTCGATCTCTACCGCCGCCCTGCCTTCCGCTTCACGGCGGAGTTCCTGGGAATGACCAACGTCATCGACGCCGAGGTGAGGGCAGGAGAGTGCCGATTGCCGTGGGGCGCGGTGCGGCCGGTCGAGAATCCCGACGAAAGGAATGTCGAGGGCATTGCGATCCGTCCCGAAGACCTTTCGATCGAGTCGACCGACGGCGAGGCCGACGGCGTCATTGAGCAATCGATGTTCATGGGAGCGGCGACGCATTACTGGATCTCCGTGGGCGGCAAGACCCTGCGCTCGATTGCGACCGGCGGACATACCGCGGTGCTCGACAACGGCCAGAAGGTGAAGCTGACGGCCCCTCCGAGCCTGCATCTGCTCCGGAGCTTCCAGCCTTCGCCGGGGGCGGTGTCATGAACGAGGCGACGCGGGTCCGGACGCCCGTTCTCCTGCTCTGCCTGCTTCCGGGCGTCGGCTACCTGACCGTATTCTTCGGCGTGCCGCTCGTGCGGGTTCTGGTGGGAAGCTTCTCCAGCAACAAGCCCGGCGAGTCGTTTCCGACGCTTGATACCTGGGCGACGCTGTTCGCCACGCCGGTCTATCTCGATGGCCTTTGGTTCTCGATCTGGCTCGGGCTCGCTCCCACGGTCCTCAGCCTTTTGGTCAGCCTGCCGCTGTCGGCCCTGATGCTGGCCAATGAACGAAGCCGGAAGCTGTTCGGCGCCTTGTACCGGGTGCCTCTGGTGGTTCCTGGCATCGTCGCCGGGTTCCTGGTTCTCGTCATCCTCGATCGCGGCGGCATGGCCGCGCGTCTCGCGGCCCCGCTTGGACTGACCCTTCCGCGTCTCGTGCGCGACGAATGGGGCCTTGGCGCCATCATCGCCTCGTCGTGGAAGTCGATCCCCTTCATGACCCTGATCATCTCGGGCGCCATGGCGTCCATCAACAAGGAGGTCCTGTCGGCGGCGCGAACGCTGGGCGCCGGCCGGGTGACCATCTTCTGGCGCGTGCAGATGCCGCTGGCGAAGCCGGGCATCACCGCCGCGGTGCTGCTGAGCTTTATCGGCTCGCTCGGTTCCTTCGTCATCCCGAGCCTGCTCGGTCCCGCTTATCCGCTGCCGCTCAGCGTGAGCATGTACAGGGAAGGCTTCCAGAACGGGAACTGGCCGATGGTCTACGCGATGGGCACGCTGCTGAGCGTCGTCGCGATCGGCATCCTTCTCGTCTACTACGCGATCGTCGGCTCAACCGGTCGCTCCCAGCCCCTTTCGAAGCGCGACAGCTGAGGCGCCCCGATGAGCGTATCGACACACAACAGGCGCACCCAGCTCTGGGTTGGCTGCAGTCTTTATCTCTATCTCGCCATCACCCTTTTCCTGCCACTGGCCGTCATCGCCATGTGGGCCTTCTACGATCCCAAGGTCGGCTGGTTTCCGCCCAACATCGTTCCGCGTTCGTTTTCCGTCTCGGCCTGGCGCGAGGTCCTGTCCGACCGCCAGATCCTTCCGTCGGCGATGCTCAGCCTGTTCGTCTCGACGGTGGTGACCGTCCTGACGGGCTTGCTCGCCTTTCCGACGGCCTGGGCGCTGGCGCAGTTTCCGTTCAAGCTGAAGCGCGCGGTGGAGGTCTTCGTCCTCGCGCCGCTGATCGTCCCGGGCATCGTCGTGGCCGTCAGCCTTGGCGAGGTATTCTTCTCGTTCGGCCTGTCCGGAACGGTGCTCGGCGTGATCCTGGTGCAGACCATCGGCACCCTGCCGCTGATGATCCGCATCCTGACCGCCACCCTGGAGGGTATCCCGAAGGAGCTGATCCTGGCGGCGCGGACGCTCGGAGCTTCCCAGCGGACGGCCGTGCGGCGCATCGCGCTGCCGCTGGCGTGGCCCGGCTTCTTCGCGGCGGGCCTGCTCAACTTCATCGCCTCGTTCGAGGAGTTCGAGAAGAGCTTCATGGTCGGGGCACCGCAGGTGCAGACGCTCGCCGTGCGGCTCTGGAGCTATCTGGGCGGTGCCGTCCTGGTTTTGCCGACCGCAGCGGTCGTCACCTTCATCCTGCTCGTTCCCATGCTCGTCATCTTCTTCATCGCAGAGCGCATGCTGAAGGAAGACGTGATGGCTTCGGGCCTGGGTAAACTCTAGTCCCAACAAGGAATACGCTTGTGAGAAAAAGCTACTTCGCCGCCGAGAACGGTTTCGTCCACGTCTGCGGGCATCGGGGCCACAGCGACGGCGCCCCGGAGAACACCATCGCCGCCTTCAAGGCGACGCGGGATCTCGGCGGCACCAGTATCGAGATCGACACCGTCCTCACCAAGGACAACGAGATCGTCGTCCTGCATGACCTGCTCGTCGACCGGACGACCAACGGCACGGGTGCCGTCAAGGACATGACGGCGGCGGAGATCGCCAAGCTCGACGCCGGCTCCTGGTTCGGTGCCGAGTTCGCGGGCGAGCGGGTTCCGACCCTGCGTGAGGTGATCGCCAAGGCGCATGAGCTCGATCTGGTGATCGAGGCCGAGATCAAGGAGAAGCTCAATCCCGCCGCCTATATCGAGGCGCTCAAGCCGGTGCTGGCGGATCCGCGCGACTGCGGGCGGGTCATGATGATCTCGTTCGACCACGCGCATCTGAAGGAGGTCAAGGCGGCGATCCCGCATGTCCGCACCGGCGGCATCGTCCACGAACGTCTGGCTGATCCGGTGGCGGTCGCGCGGGCGGCTGACCTCGACGAACTGTGCATCGACCTGTCGGTGTTCGACCCCGAGCACGCCAAGCGCCTGCACGAGGCCGGCATCGCCATTCGCTGTCATGCCTACAGTCCGGCGACGATCGACATGTCGATCCGCGCAGGACTTGGCTGGACCGACGATCTGGCGGCCTGGCTCAAGGCGGGCCTGATCGACACGCTTTCGGGCGACGATGTCGATTGGCTCCGCAAGTTCCGCGACGCCGCCCTGTAGCGCCGGTTCGGCCGCAGAGTCTCGGTTTCCGGCCGGCCAGGCAAGGTCCGCCTCGATCCGGGCGCGCCGAAGCCTGGCCGGCCGGGATCGAGCGATATCCCGGCTGGCGGGCCCTTGGCGCGCCGCCGGCCCGCCCGCAGAGATGCGCTCTTCAATCAGCCTGATGGCCGCGGCCATCCCTTTGGTCAGGCCGTCTTGGTTGCGCGCGCTGCCGGCTAGGGGCCATGGCGCGCAACGCCGATTTGTCTCAGGCCGATTTCAGCTTGGCCTGCTCGAGCGACCAGTATTCCATGTCGAAGAGGTCCGCTTCCGAGATCGGCGTGAAGCGGCCATAGGCTTCGGCGGCGTTCATGACGCGGGTCGACTGCTCGATCAGGTCGCCGGCGATCTTCGCCGCCTTGGCATTGGCGCCGAGGCCGAACATGCCCTCGCCACGCACGATCACGACGCGCGGATAGGCGTCGAGCATCGTCTTCGGCTCGGCGGCCTTGGCGGCGTTGCGCTCGAAATAGGCCGTGTAGCGCTCGATATAGCCGGCGAGCGCCTTGTCGATATCCGCCTCGGAAGCCCCGGCATTGAGGATCAACGGGAACGGCTTGATGCGGATGACGTGGTCGGGCGTGACCGTGCCGCGCGATGCGATCGCCTGGACATCCGGCTTGGACACGTGGCGGCGGATCGCCGGCGTCGAGCGGTAGTCGAGCGCAAGGCCCTTGGCGAAGGGCGAGCCGGCGCGGGTGAGGGCGGCGGTCAGCCGCTCGACCAGCGCCGGGTCGGCGTCGCGGTCGCTTGCCTGCGGGCCTTCCAGCGTCACGCCGGCGCGGGCGAGCTCCTGCTCGGCGAGCGTTGCGAATTCGATCATCAGCTCATAGGCGCCCTCGGCCGTATCGGCGAAGCTGAACAGGCCGTGGTTCTCGAGCCAGAGACCCTCGCAGCCGGGATGGTCGCGATAGACCTTGTCGCCCTCGATCGAGAGATCGAAGCCGGGCATGACATAGGGGACCCAGGCGAGCCGGTCGCCATAGATGCGCTTCACGGTCTCGCGCATGTCGGGCTGGTTGGCGAGCGCCAGCGCCGCCGTCGCGTGCGTATGGTCGACGAAGCGGAACGGCAGGAAGGCGTGCAGCAGCGCCTCGACCGAGGGATTGGGCGAAGCCGGGTCGAGCAGTGCGGAACGCAGCAGCGCCACCATCTCGGGATCCGAAAGCTTGCCGCCGTCGCGCGCAGCGAGGAGCGGTTCCATCCGCACGGCCGGCAGGCCCGGCGCCTCGATGGTGTCGAGGTCCCAGCCGCTGCCCTTGATGTGCATGATCTCTTGGCCGTCGGCGCCGGTCACCTTGGCCGAGGTGTTGCCGCCGCCATGCAGGACGAGATCGGGATCCTGGCCGATAATGCGCGACGTATAGATGCGCAGCCCGAGCGCCTCGCTCTGGCCGGCGGCAAGGGCTGCCTCAATGAAACGATTGGCCTCGTCGCCGTTCCAGCGGCTTTGCATGGGTCAGGATCCGTCTGTTCTGGAGAAATGGATCGGGCGGCTCCGGAGGAGCCGCCCGCGCTGGTCGTTCGATCAGAAGTCGAAGTTGCCGATGTTTTCCTTGGTGAACACGGTCCGCTCCGGCAGCAGGACAATGCCGTTGCCGTCGGCCTCGAACTCGTAGCCCTGGACGCTGTTCGGCGAGACTTCGATGGTGCCGATGCCCGGGATGTCGAGCTTGTCGCCGACCTTCATCTTGCCGTTCTTCAGCACGTGCTCGGCGACATGGACCGAGATCTTGCCCTGCTGGGTGACGTCCCAGAGGCCGAAGCGCTTGATCGTGCCGCGCTCGACATAGGGGCGCATGACGTTCGGCGTCGAGAAGCCGACGATGTTGACGCCATCGGCGCGCTTCAGGTTCTCGGCCGCCTGGGCCGCTGCCGGCAGGGCGTTGGCGTCGGGCGCGATGATGATGTCGAGGTCGGGGTAGGTCTGCAGGATGCTCTCGGCCGTCTGCAGCGACTTCTGCGCGTCATTGTAGCCGTACTGGGTGGTGACGATCTCCCAGCCCGGATGCTCCTTGGCGATCTTCGCCTTGGCGGCTTCCGCCCAGGCATTCTGGTCGGTCACGGTCGGGCTCGAATAGAAGAACGCGACCTTGGCCTTCTCCTTGGTCACGCCCTCGGCCGCCATGTCGACCAGCAGACCGCCGAGCTGATCCGGCGTGCCCTGGTTGATGTAGTAGCTGCGGCAGTCCGGATTGACGTCGCTGTCCCAGGTCATGACCAGCACGCCGCGATCCATGGCGCGCTTCAGGGCCGGGCAGAGGCCGTCGGGCGACACCGACGACACGACGATCGCGTTGTAGCCCTGGTTGACGTAGTTGTTGATGAACTGGACCTGGGCCGAGACGCTCGGCTCGGTCGGGCCGTCATAGGTCACCTTGGCGCCGACTTCCTCGCCGGCCTTGACCGCGCCGGCGCCGCCGCTGGTGAAGAAGCCGACGCCGACCAGCTTCGGAATGAAGGCGATCTGGGATTCGGCCTGCGCCGCGCCCGAGGCGAACATCGTGCCCGCCAGCAGGGTCGCCGCCATCAGGCCGGACTTCAGGAACTTCATCGTCATTTCCGTTTTCCTCCTCAAGATGCCATGGCCCGATCGTTTCGTTTCTGTCGGGCGACAGCGATGAAATCGGCCAGCAATGCGCTCCCGTGGCGCAGTGCGACCGCCGCGACCAGCAATCCTCCCGAAAGTGCGCTGGAAATCTGGCTCGGAACCCCGCTCGCCTGCAGGCCCTGCTGCAGGTAGCCGATGACGAAGGTCGCGAGCAGCGTGCCGAGGATCGAGCCCTGGCCGCCATAGATCGAGGCGCCGCCGAGCACGGCGGCCGTGACCGCCGGCAGCAGCGTCGAGGCGCCGAGATCGACGCGGGCCGAGCCGAAATAGGCCGACATCACGAGGCCGGCGATCGCGGCGCAGACGCCGGTGATGACATAGGTGATCGTCTGCGTTGTCACGACCGACAGGCCGGAATAGCGCGCTGCCTCGGCCGACTGGCCGACGAGGAACACGGCGCGGCCGAAGCGGGTGAAGTGCAGCAGCACGACGAGCACGGCGGCGAGGCCGAGGAAGACGGCGAGCGGCGCCGGCAGGCCGAGGAACTCGGCATAGCCGAAGGAGGTGAAGCTCGCCGGAAAGTTGCCGATGCCCTCATAGCCGCCGGCGCCGACGACGCCGGACAGCACCGTCGCCGCGCCCTGGAACAGATAGAGGCTGCCGAGCGTGACCACGAGCGGCTGGATCTTCGACAGGTGGATGACGGTGGCGTTGAGCAGGCCGGCGAGCGCACCGGCGACGAGCGAGAGACCGATCGCCAGCGGCAACGGCAGGCCGAAGAAGTTGGAGACGCCGAAGACGATGGCGCAAAGGCCGATCGCCGAGGCGAAGGAGACGTCGATGCCGCCGGCGATGATGACCAGCGTCAGCGGCAGCGCCACGATGCCGATCTGGACGAAGTCCGACGTGCCGTAGACGAGGTTGCCGACGTTCAGGAAGCGCGGGTTGATGTAGCCGAACACGGCGAGCTCGGCGACGAGCATCAGGAACAGCGCCGCTTCCCAGCGGAAGAGCAGGTTTTTCATCGGCTTGCCTCCGCCAGCAGGGCATTTTCGGCGATCTTCTCCGGGCTCCTGCCGACCGCCTCGCCGGCTTGCGGCGCGCGGTCATGGACGGCGTAGCGGCGGGCGCGGATACGGCGATCGATCAGGAGGCGGATGCGTCCGTCGAGTAGCAGCACAATCAGGAGGATCGCGCCGGCGATGAAGTCGTTCCAGAACGCCGGGATCTTCAGGAACACCAGCGCGCTGTCGATCGAGGTCAGGAAGATCGCGGCGGTGAAGACGCCGGCGACCGAGCCGCTGCCGCCGAGCAGGCTGACGCCGCCGAGCACGTTGACGGCGATCGCCTTCAGCTCGATGCCGTTGCCGGCCTGGTTCGGGATGAAGCCGATCTGCGCCGCGAAGATCAGGCCGGCGATCGCAGCACAAGCGCCGGACGCCACGAAGGCGGTGAACTGCACGCGCCGGACCGGCACGCCGAGATGATGGGCGGCGTCGCGGTTGTCGCCGACGGCGTAGAAATAACGGCCGAACCGGGTCCGGCGCAGGAAGATCCAGGCGAGCACGAACAGCGCCAGCACGGTGATGGTCAGCACGGAGACGCCGAAGCCGATGCTTCCCGCCAGCGCCTTCAGATCCTGTGGCAGGCCCTCGATCCAGCGTCCGCCGGTCTGGATCAGCATGATGCCGCGATAGAGGCCGAGCGTGCCGAGCGTGGCGACGATCGAGGGGATGCGCAGATAGGCGACGAGCAGGCCGTTGATAGCGCCGGCGACGACGCCGGTCAGGATGCAGAGCGCGATCGCCAGCGGCAGGCTGACGCCGGCGTTCAACGAAAGGCCCAGCGTCGCGGCGCTGAGGCCCAGGATGGAGCCGCTGGAAACGTCGATGTTGCGGGTCAGGATCACCAGCATGGTGCCGAGCGAGATCAGGAGCAGCACGAGGCTGTTCGACAGGATCACCGAGGCGGTCGCGCCCGAGAGGTAGCCGGGCGCGGCGACGCCGAGCGCCAGGCAGGCGACCGCCATCACCAGCACCAGCATGATGACGCGGTTGCGCGCGACGAGATTAAGCATGGGCCTGCTCCCCCGCGCCGAATGCCAGGCGGGCAATCGCGTCGACGCTGATGTTCTCTGTGAGTTCGCCGCCGAGCTGGCCGAAGGCCATGACCGTGACGCGGTCGGCGAGCAGCTCGATCTCGTCGAAATCGGACGAGATCAGGATGACGGCGACGCCGTCGGCCGCCAGCTGGCGGATAAGGGCGTAGATGTCGTTGCGCGCCGCCACGTCGACGCCGCGGGTCGGTTCATCCAGCACGAGCACCTTGGGCTTGGCCGACAAGCACTTCGACATCAGCACCTTCTGCTGATTGCCGCCCGAAAGCGCCTTCGCCGACTGGCCGGGGCCGGTGCACTTGATGCCCATCCTCTGGCGGAAGCCGTTGAAGAGGCCGCGCTCGCGGCCCGGCCGCAGGAAGAAGGGCAGGCGGTGGATCAGGTAGGACGAGGTGTTCCAGTAGAGCGGCGCGTCGAGGAACAGGCCGTTCTGCTGGCGGTCCTCCGGCAGGTAGACGAGGCCGGCGTCGATGCAGCGGCGCGGTGAGCGGCTGGAAAGCTCGACGCCGTCGAGCGTGACGGAACCGGCGCTTTGGCGGCGCAGCCCGAACAGGGTCTCCGAGAATTCCGTGCGGCCGGCGCCGACGACGCCGGCGAGCCCCAGCACTTCGCCGGCGCGGACCTGCAGGCTGATGTCGCGGAACCCTTCGCCGCTCAGCTTGCGCACCGACAGGCGCACGGCGCCGCCTTCGCGGGCCGATCGTTCGGCGACAACGGGCGTGGCGCCGGTGGCGACGCGGCTCATCGCATCGATGATCTTGGCGTCGCTATAGGTGTCGAGCGGCCCGCTGAGCACCACGACGCCGTCGCGCAGCACGCTGATCGTGCCGCAGATCTCGCGGATCTCGCGCAGCTTGTGCGAGATGAAGAAGATGCCGACGCCCTGGGCCTGGAGCTTGCGGACGCGCTGGAAGAGCGCGTGCACCTCGAACGGCGTCAGCGCCGAGGTCGGCTCGTCGAGGATCAGGACGCGCGCCTCGCGGATCAGGCCGCGCAGGATCTCGACGATCTGGCGTTCGGCGATTTCCAGCGTCGCCGCCTGCGCGTCGAGGTCGAGCGTCACCGAGAGTTCGGCGATCAGCTGCTCGACCCGCTTGCGCAGCGTGCGCGGTGACGGGCGCAGGCCGAGGCAGATGTTCTCCAGCACCGACTGGTTGCCGAGGATGTGCGCTTCCTGCGGCACCAGATAGAGGCCGAGCTGCTGCGCCAGCGCCGGCGAGGCGTGGGTCAGCGGCTCGCCGTTGATCTCGATCGAGCCTGCATTGGCCGGCACGAGACCGGACATGATCTTCATCAGCGTCGACTTGCCGGCGCCATTGCCGCCGAGGAGCGCATGCACCTCGCCCTTTTGCAGGGCGAGCGAGACCCCCTTCAGGACCGGCACGGAACCGTAGGATTTCCATATTCCGGTGAGCTGTGCGGCCCTCCCGGCCACGATCTCCGCAGTCATTCCGCACCTGTTCAGATGTCTCTTGTTGTTTTCAAGTGATCACAAGATTCGGACGGCGTCAATATGCTCGGAATCGGGGGTGTTGCGACGGTTCAGGCATTTTGCGCTTCAGTGTGGGGATTTTCGGAGCTTTTTCGGTTGTGCCGGGTAGCGTGACACATGTCGAGCTTGCGCTGTTGACGGATCAAATGTTTTTGCGATATCGATATGATCACGTCTCGCGAGAGAAGGAAGCTCGCCGAATGGCCTTGGACAGCAACGAGTGGAGCTATGGCGATGCCGACGAGGAGATCCTCACGCGCATCGCCTGGTACTATTACAACGACGGCCTGACGCAGAACGAGATCGGCGAAAAGCTGAGCATGTCGCGCATCAAGGTGTCGCGCCTGCTCGAGAGCGGCCGCCGGTCCGGCATCATCCAGGTCCGCATCAACTCGCGCTACCAGGGCTGCCTGTCGCTCGAGCGCGAGATCAAGAGCCGCTACGGCCTGCTCGAGGCCTATGTCGTGCCGGAACTGCCGGAGCAGAGCGCCAGCGACCGGCTCGGCCAGGCGGCGGCGCAGTTCCTGATGCAGCGGCTGCAACCGGACGACCTTCTCGCCGTCGGCTGGGGCGCCACCGTCAGCAACGCCATCCAGCGCCTCGGCCATCTCGCCAATGAGCGCAATATCGGCCTGGTCAGCCTGACCGGCGGCGTCGGCACCTATGTCGACGGCATGCGCACCGCGAACTGGGGCAGCAGCGTCCATCTCGTGCCGGCCCCGCTGGTCGTGCGCGACCCGGACGTCGCCAGGAACCTCTCCTCCGAGCCCGCCGTCGCCAACCTGCTCGACATGGCGCTGAACGCTTCCTACCAGCTGGTCGGCATCGGCGAGCTTTCCGGAACGTCGACTGTGGTGCGTTCCGGCTATGTGACGCCGGACGAGATCGAGCCGCTGCGCCGCAAGGGCGCTGTCGGCGACATCCTCTGCCAGTTCTTCAGCGACAGGGGCGAAGTGCTCGACCTGCAGCTGCACGACCGCGTCATCGGCGTGAAGCTCGCGGCGCTGTCGCGCGCCGAGAAGGTCGTCGCGACGGCCGGCGGCCTGGAAAAGGTGCCGGCCATCCACGCCGCGCTCAAGGGGAAGTTCGTCGGCATCCTGATCACCGATGAAACGACGGCGCTGGGTCTGATGGACCTCAAGGACTAGGGAGAGGGTTATGGCGGGGACGTATCTTCTGGCGGTCGATGCCGGAACCGGGAGCGGCCGTGCGGTCGTCTTCGACGCGGCGGGCAACCAGGTCGCGGCCGCGCAGCATGAATGGTGGCACAAGCCCGATCCGCGCTTCGAAGGCTCGATGGATTTCGACATCGAGGGCAACTGGGCCCATCTCGCCCGCGCCATCCGCCAGGCGATCGCCAGCGCCGGCATTTCGGCTGCCGACATCGCCGCCGTCAGCGCCACCAGCATGCGCGAGGCGCTGGTCGTCTATGACGCCGAGGGCCGCGAGATCTGGGCCTGCGCCAATGTCGACAGCCGCTCGAACAGCGAAGTGCGCGAGCTGAAGCAGCAATTCCCGGAGCTCGAGGCGCGGCTCTACGGGCACACCGGCCAGACCTTCGCGCTCGGCGCGCTGCCGCGCCTGCTCTGGCTGAAGCGCAATCTGCCGGAAGTCTACGACCGGATGCACCGGATCAGCATGCTGTCGGACTGGGTGCTTGCGCGGCTCTCGGGCGTTCTCGCCAGCGAGCCCTCCAATGCCGGCACGACGGGCCTGTTCGATCTTCGCGAGCGGCAATGGATGCCGGAGGCGATGCGCTGGGCCGGCATGCGCGACGACATCTTCCCCGAGACGGTCGAGCCCGGCGCGGTGATCGGCCATGTGACCGCGGCGGCGGCCGAGGCGACCGGGCTCCGGGCCGGCACCCGCGTCGTCGCCGGCGGCGGCGACTGCCAGATCGGCACGGCTGGCCTCGGCGTCGTCAACAAGGGCGATTGCGCCGTGCTCGGCGGCACGTTCTGGCAGCAGATCGTCAATGTCGAGCAGACGCTGACCGATCCTTCCATGAATCTCCGCATCAATCCGCATGTCGTCGCCGGCCTCAACCAGGCCGAGGCGATCAGCTTCTTCGTCGGCGTCGTCATGCGCTGGTTCCGCGACAGTTTTGGCGCGGCGGAGGTGGCGGCGGCCGATGCCGACGGGGGCGATGCCTATGCGCGGCTCGAGGCGCAGTCGGCGCATATCCCGCCGGGCGCCTATGGCATCATTCCGGTGTTCTCCGACGTGATGCGCTACGGCAAGTGGTACCACGCCGCGCCCTCGCTCCTGAACCTCTCGATCGACCCGGAAAAATCCGGCAAGGCCGCGATCTTCCGCGCGCTGCAGGAAAACGCGGCGATCGTCGCGGCGCGCAATCTGGCCGCGATCTTCGCGCTCTCCGGCGTGACGCCGAAGCGGATCGTCTTCGCCGCCGGCGCCGCCAAGTCCGCGCACTGGGCCCAGATCCTGTCGAGCGCGACGGGTTTGCCCGTGGTGACGCCGGTGGTGAAGGAGGCGACGGCGCTCGGCTGCGCCGCGGCCGCCGCGATCGGCGCCGGGCTGCAGCGCGACTTCGTCTCGACCGCCGAAAGCTGGGTGCGCTGGGACCGCCATTTCGAGCCGGAGACCGCGCACAAGGCAATCTACGACGAGGCCGGCGAGCGCTGGGCGCGCGCCTATGCGCTGCAGCGCCAGCTCGTCGACGAGGGCGTCACCACCGCGATGTGGAAGGCGCCTGGCCTCTGATCTCGAGACTTGGCCGCGTCGCTGGCGCGGCCGCGACCTGATTGAAAAGGAGTGAACATGCTCATCCAGATGGTGACCATCATGGTCAAGCCGGGCCATGCCGACGACTTCATCGAGGCCTTCCGTATCAACTACGAAGGCACGCGCCAGGAGCCGGGCAATTTGCGCTTCGACGTCCTGCGCGATCCGGATGATGCCAACAAGTTCCTGATCTACGAGGTGTTCAAGTCCGCCGCCGCGCTCGAGGAGCACCGCCGCACCCCGCACTACCAGAAATGCGTCAGCCTGCTCGAGCCGATCCAGACCGGCCCTCGCACCAAGGTCTTCTACCATGCCGAGATGGCGGACTTCCTGGCCGATGCCGTGACCGAGGGCTAGACCCGCGCATGGAGAGCGCGCACGGATAGGAAGCTGAACGGCCCCAACGGCGGGCCGGCTAGGGTCGGTACTCAATAAGGTCTGGCGACGCAGGAGTATTTCTGATTCAAGGCTTCTGGAAGGGAGCCTTGAATATGACGAAGCAGGTTCAGTGGCTTAGTGACGATGAGTGGAGTCGGATCGAGCCCTTGCTGCCGCGTGGGCGCAAGGGCGCTCATCGTGTTGACGACCGGCGCGTGATCTCGGGCATCGTCCATATGCTGAAGAGCGGATCCCGATGGCGCCTGTCCATCGGAGTTTGGCCCGTACACGACGGTCTACAACCGCTTCAATCGCTGGAGCCGACAGGGGCTCTGGTTGCGGATGTTCGAAGCGCTGACCGGGCACAGCGGCATCTTCGACGGCGCGGCGATCGACGCCACCCACGTCAAGGCGCATCGCTCCGCCGCAGGCGCAAAAGGGGGGGCCTTCGCCCACGCCATAGGCCGCTCGCGTGGAGGGCGGAGCACCAAGGTTCACGAGTTGGTGGACGACCGTGGCCGGCCGTGCGTCCTCCTGCTCAGCGCCGGGAATATCAACGATATCAGCATGGCGGAGGCGCTGATCCAGGCGGCAGGGCCGATCCGGCTGTTGTTGGCCGACAAAGGCTATGACGCCAACCACCTCAGGCGGCGCCTGGCCGCCCAGAGCACAGAGGCAGTGATCGCGTCCACCGCTTCGCGACGGGAACCCATCCCTTACGACACCATCGCCTACAAGGATCGAAACCGCGTCGAACGCATGTGGTGCAGACTCAAGGACTTCCGCCGCGTCGCTACCCGATACGACAAGCTGACCAGGAACTACCTCTCCGGCGTGCCCCTGGCCGCAATCCGCGCCTACTGGCTCAATTGAGGCCAGACCCTAGGCCCAATAGCTTGTAGGCAAAACGTATAGCGAGCGGGCCTCGTGTAACACGGCATCCGCTCTGACGTCGCGACGAACGCCCCCCTCTTGGCCGGATGCGAGTGTATTGCACCTGGTTTGCCGGAGGCTCCAGCTCCAAATCTATTAGATGCTACGCAGCCTACCCAAAGCTAACCAATGCATGCTATTTACCGCCAGGTTTCCTTTGGGGCTTCTCGGCAAAATGCGCATTGATTTCGCCAAGCTCGATCAAGCTCTTGATAGAGCATTGGAGGCGGCGGTCGATCACTCGCTATGGCCAAGCGTTCTTCAAGGCCTGGCAAATGTGACGGGTTCGTTTGGGGCAAACATCATCCCGGCGAGCAAACGAGCACCAGGACTGGTGATTGCGACCGAGAGCATGAACCGACCGCTTGAGGACTACTTCAATGACGGCTGGCATGAGAACGAGTGGCGACTACGCGCAATTCCGTTCTTGCTGAGGCAAGGGACAGCTTGCGATCAGCAGTACACATCGCGAGACGATTTCGAGCGTCAGGCCTACTACCGATTTCAGGCCAAGCATGGCATCGGCCGCACCTGCATGGTCAACTTCTCTACGCCAGAGGACATGTTGGTGCTCACGCTCCACCGAAGGCTGGAGCACGACTTCTTCGCGGATGATGAAATTGCCATCTTCCGGGCCATGAGGGACCGCCTCATGACGTCATCCATCATCATGCGCAGCGCATCCAAACAGAGGGCTTCGGGTATGGCCGAGGCTTTTGAAATGACCGATGTTGCAGCGATCTTCTTTGATCGCTTTGGCAAGGTAACCATGATGAATGACCTGGCGTCTCGTCTGCTCGGCAGGGACTTGCAGGTCACCGACAGACAGTTGCGTTCCCGACGGCACAGCGAAACCGCGAATATCAACAAGCAGATGCAGTCAATCTTGAGCGAACACTGGCTGCGACCGGATCGTTCCAGCGGACCGATTTTTGTCGCGCGCGATGGAGCGCGCCCGCTGGTTGTTCGCATTCAAAGGCTAGGCGGAAGTCTCCCTGACTTCTTCTCGCATTCTGTCGGTGTTTGCCTCGTGGAGGATCCAGAAGCGACGCCAAGATCCGAACCGGGAATACTCAGACAGGTTTTCGGCCTGACCCCTGCCGAAACGGACATCGTGATCATGCTCGGCAAGGGCCAAAGCTTGCGCAATATCGCGGAGGCAAAGTCGATCACTTACGAGACTGTGCGAACACACTTGCGCTCGATCTTCAGCAAGACAGAGACGAGCAGACAGGCTGAATTAGTAGCACTCATGGGTCGAGTAGCAACTAAGAGCTGGTTGCGAAGTTAGATTCGGCCTCTACTTGGTGCGAGTAACATCAACCAGTCAAGCGGCACATCGACGTACGCTAGCGCTTTCCTTCGCGCGAACCGCTGATCAACTCGTCTGAGGACGCTCTCGGCACGACGGAGGAAATGGCCAGGCGTCGCGCTCGATCGCTTCCGGCGTTCGACGCAGGCGGCTCGCGTCGCCTGACAGCGGCGGTTTGGCTGGTTCGATACGGTCCGACCAATGCTTCAATCGGGGCGCGGTTTCCGCATGGGACGCGCCTCGCGCGCCTACTGCCAGATGTTGATCGTGGCCAGGATCCGCATGAGGTGCTCTGACATCAGATCCTCGGCACGCTTGGCGTTGCGATCGGCGATCGCTTCGACGATTGCTCCGAGCTCCTTGCTCGTCTGTTTCCGCACTAGCTCCGGCGCCTGCTTTTCCAATTCCTTGCCGTCGAACTGCACGGCGCGTCGGTCGGTTACGATGCTCTCCATGACTTGGAGCAGGAAGCGGTTCTTGGTCGCGGCGAAGAACTGACGGTGCAGGTCGTAGATCTGCTCCTTGAAGTCGCGCCAGCTCGGCGAGACGACGATCGCCTGCAATGTCTGCCGCATCTCGGCGATGGCCGCCTCATCGATCCGGTCGACGACGAGATGCATCATCGCCGGCTCGAACAGGAGGCGGCCCTCGACGATCTCCACGAAGCTCGGAACCGAGCTGTGCTCCGTGACGCTGGTCTGGTCCATTCGGCTGAACACGTCGAGCGCGTCGTCAGCGAGGAAAGTCCCGCTGCCGACGCGCCGGTGGATGAGGCCCTCGCGTTCCATCATGGTCAGCGCCGTTCGCACCGCCGTCCGGCTCGTATTGAGCTGGCGGGCGAGGTCGCGTTCGTTCGGGAGCTTGGCTCCCGGAACCATGTGGCCGTCATGGATGCTCTTCAGCAGGGAGCGGTAGACGAGGGACGGCGTTGCCCGCTCATGAGTCGAGATGGCGGTGAGAGGGGCAATGACGATTGGGGACGACATGGATGAACCTGACTGGCTTCTTGGTTCGCGAGAAAGCCGAGATCCCGGAAAAATGTCAACCATTGCCGCGCAATTCGACGCGCTTCAGCGAATGACGTCCTCCGGTTGGCCTGTCTCGGCCGACCGTGCCAGGGCGTCCAACACCGGGATGGCGTCGAACGCCTCGCGATAGTGCTGGAGATAGGGCGTGCCGGCGATCGTGGCATCGACGAAATGGGCAAGCTCGTCGGCTAGGTCCCCGACGATCCGGCCGTTGATCTCGGGCCAGAGATGCGTGTCGCCACCGGTCGTAGTGCTGTCCTCGACCGCGTAGAAGCCCTGGTCGGCGCAGTCGAGATAGGTTGCCGCCCGGGTGCCGACGATTTCGAGCGCGGCGCGGTAGCCGTTCATCAGCCCGTCCGGCCAGGCCCAGCTATAGTCGATGTTGCCGATGGCCCCGTTCTCGAAATTGACCACGGCATAGAGGGCGTCTTCGTTGCCGGTGCCGAGCACCTGCCGCTTCTGGGCATAGACGCGGCTGATGCGGGAGCGCGCGATCCACTGCATGGCGTCGATGTCATGCACGCCCATGTAGAACAGGATCGAACTCGCGGAGCCGAGCCGGCGCGCCACCGAGCGGACGCCATTGCGCTTCGCGCGCAGATGGATGGGATCGCCGAGGCGCTCGGGGGCGGCGGCGGCGTGCACCTGCACGTAGCGCGGATCGAAGCGCAGGATATGGCCGATCATCAGGCGGACGCCGGCGGCTTCGACGGCGTCGACGATCCGGCGGGCGCTTTCGGCGTCATGGGCGAGTGGCTTTTCGAGCAGGATTGTCTTGCCGGCTTTCGCCGCCGCGATCGCGACATCGACATGCTTTCGATCGGGCACGGTGAGCGACACGGCCTCGATATCCGGCCGGTCGAGCAGCGCCTGGTAGTCGGAATAGACATCGGCCTCAAGGTCGGCGCCGAGCTTTGCGGCCTTGTCCGCGTCGAGATCGCAGACCGCCGCCAGTCTGGCGTTGGGGATGCGATGATAGATCCGCGCGTGGCGTTCGCCGAAATAGCCAAGCCCGATCACGCCGACGTTCAATTGTCTCATGTTTCCCTCTCCCTAGCCCATCCGCCAGCCGGCGAAATCGTCAATGAAGCGCACCAGTTCGTTGACCACGGCGGCGTGGAAATCGCTGCCCTTGCCGGGCGATGCGAGCATCGGGTCGCCAAAGGTGCCCGTCTCCGAAAGGTCTGCGAAGTCGTGATAGGTCCGAATGGCAGAGCCGCCGAGAAGATCGGTGGTCAGGTAGGACGAGCCTGGATCCGGATAGGCGGCGACGGCCCTGTCGAGATGAACGAGATCCTCGCGCACTGCCATCATCATCGCCGTCTCGAACTCGCAGGCGTGCCCCATTCCGCCCGGACCGGATTCGCGCAACCGCGCGATGGCTTCGCGGGCGAGCTGGAAATAGGTGAGGCAGGCGATCCGCGCCTTGCCGTGGAAGCGATGGCCGAGCGTCGAGCCGAGAACGTCGATGACGCCGCCATTGCCGCCATGTCCGTTGACGACGAGGATGCGCCGGAAACCATGCTCGACCAGGCTGCCGACGATGTCGCCAACCAGCGCCATCAGCGTCTCGGCGCGGAGGGTCACGGTCCCGGGGAAGCGCATGTGGTGCGCGGAGAAGCCGTACCAGGGCGGCGGCATCACCACCGCCCGGCCGGCCAGCCGCGCTGCCGCGCCCAGCGCGACGCTTTCCGCCAGCATGGTGTCGGTGCCGACGGGCATGTGCCGGCCGTGCTGCTCGACCGAGCCGATCGGCAGGACGAACACGGTCCTGTCGCGATCGAGTGCATCGATCTCCGGCGAACTCAGTTCCTCGTAGCGCATGTCATTTCACCGTGAACGTGGCGGTCTTCAGGTCGGACATGGCGATGAGGCTGTGCTTGCCGCCGATGCGGCCGATGCCGCTTTCCTTGCCCGAGATGCCGCCGAAGGGGATGTGGAGTTCCCAGTAGTTGCTGGTGTCGTTGATGTTGACGATGCCGGTCGGCAAGGTCTCGACAAAACGGAACGCGCGGTCGAGATCGCGGGTGAAGACGGAGGATACCAGACCGTACGGGTTGTCGTGGGCCAGACGGATCGCTTGATCGTCGTCGGCGACGGCGACGAGCGGTGCCACCGGTCCGAAGGTTTCCTCGCGGTTGATCAGGCTGTCGGCCGGCACGCGGTCGAGGACTGTCGGCTGGAAGTAGAGGGGGCTCGGCATGTCGGTCGCCGCCCCGCCGCCGGTCAGGGCGCGGGCGCCGCGGGCAAGCGCGTCGTCGACATGGAGCGCGACCTTCTCCGCCACGCCCGGATTGTTGAGCGGGCCCATCGTGATGCCGGACTGGCGCGGATCTCCGAGCTTCACCTCGCGCGCCGCCGCCACCATGCGCTCGGCGAATTCGTCGTGGATGGCCTGGTGCACGATGATGCGCTCCGACGAGGAGCAGACTTGGCCGGCATTGACGAAGCAGCCCGAGGCTGTCGCCGCCGCCGCCGCTTCGAGATCGGCGTCGGGAAGGATGATCACTGGACCATTGCCGCCCATTTCCATGAGCAGCGGCTTGCCGGCGGCGCGTTCGCAGATGCGACGGCCGGTCACCGGGCTGCCGGTGAACCCGACCGCGTCGGTGCCGCGATGGGCGACGATTTCATCGCCCACAACCGCGCCGGCACCGGTGACGAGGTTGATCACGCCGGGCGGAAGGTCCGCTTGTTCGAGAATCCTGGCCAGCCCGACGGCGACCAGCGAGGTCGTCGGCGCCGGCACCCAGACGACGGTGTTGCCGGCCGCGATGCCGGGAGCGAGATACTCGACCGGAATGTTGACCGGGAAGTTCCAGGGGGTGATGACCGCGTAGACGCCGCGCGGCTGGTAGAAGGTCATAACGCGCTTGCGCGGATCCTCGGTAGGGATCGTGGCGCCTTCGATGAAGCGAACGAGGTCGGCGGCGAGATCGAAGCCGTCGGCGGCCTTGCCGACCTCAAAGCGCGCCTCGGCGATGGGCTTGCCCTGCTCCAGACAGAGCAGGCCGGCGAGGGGCGCTGCCTCGGACCGGATCGCTTCGGCGATGCGTCGGCAGATCCGGGCCCGCTCCCACAGGGACACGGCGCGCCAGCGGGGCTGCGCGCGGCGCGCCGCCTCGATCGCGAGGATGGCCGTTGCCCGGTCGCTCCAGGCAATCGATCCGATGACGGCGCCGTCGATGGGGCTGTGGGCGGGCCGCGTCTCGCCGTCCAGCGAGGGACGCCAGACCCCGTCGATGAAATTGTCAGCGTTCATGAGTGCACCAAAGCGCGTGAAAGTGGTTGATATTGGTTTCAGGCAGTTCTTATAGTCTGCGGATCGGCCATCCTGTCAACGCTCATGGGAAGGCCGCACCGGAAATCGGATCCACTTGTCGTTTATGGAGGGATGGCGACAATGAAACCGCGCATGAAGGCATGGTTTGGCGCGCTGGCGATCGCCGGCACGGCCCTGACCGCTCAGCCGGCCCTGGCCGATGTCAAACTGGAGTTTGTCGTCTGGAACTATTCGATCGACACGATCCAGGACAACATCAAGAAGTTCGAAGCCGAGAACCCCGGCATCACCGTCAATCTGACCGACTATACCTGGCCGGACTACCAGGACAGTTTGCTGTTGCGCTTCCGCGGCGGCACGCAGACGGACGTCGTCTATGGTGGTCAGGATTGGCTGCCCGCCTGGGCCGCAGCCGGTTATCTTGCGCCGCTGGAGGACATTGCTCCGGCCGAGACGCTGGATGCGCTCAAGAAGGACATCGCCGGCTTCGCGCTCAGCGACATGACCTACAAGGGCAAGCTCTACGGTCTGCCCTATTATGCCGACACCATATCCTTCCTCTACAACAAGAAGATTCTCGAAGAGAAGGGCATCCCGGTGCCGACGACCTGGGATGAGGTAATGGCGGCTTCGGAGAAGCTGAAGGCGGACGGCATGGAGCGGCCGATCGTCTATGAATACAATCAGGAGCTGCCGAACTTCTTCGATGCCTTCGTCGCGCAGACCTATTCCCGCGGCGGCGATCTCTTCGATGCGGACAAGAAGGCGATCTTCGACAATCCGGAGAACGCGGCGTATCAGCAACTGCAGTGGCTCGCCGACGCCTTCGCCAAGGGGCTGGTCCAGCCGGAAACGCATGAATCCAAGATCATTCCGGCGATGAACACCGGCAAGCACGCCTTCACCATCGTCTACAACTATGTCCTGGCGGCGATGAACACGCCGGGAGAGCAGGCGCTCGCCGGCCAGTTCGCGCTGGCGCCGATGCCGGGCTCGGCGCAGTCGACGCTCGGCTTCACCAAGTTCTATGCCGTCACGGCGAAGACGGCGGCGGACGCCGAGCGGGCGGAAGCGGCGTGGAAGTTCGTCAACTTCATGGCCGGCAAGCCCTACAAGGTGGCCGAGCGCTGGGCGGCGGAGAAGGGCCTGGGTTTTGGCCAGATGCCGCTGTTCCAGAACAAGGACGTCATCGACGCCTGGCAGAAATGGGTCGACGTGCCGACGCTGGAGAAGCAGGTCGCATCCGCCAGGGCGGGCACCTGGACCGAGTGGACGGTGATCTGGTCTGCCTATTTCCGGCCGCTGCTGGCCAAGGCCATGGTCGGCGAGGCGAGCGTTGCCGAGACGATGAAGGCGGGCGCCGAGCGCTGGAACATGATGCAGGCGCGTTTCGCGAAGTGATCTGACGACGTGCCGGGTCCGCGATATCGTGGACCCGGTCCTTTCGTTCCGGTTGATCCGGACGGCTCTTCAGGGTTTCCCCGATAATGTCGACCATCGAACGCTTTCCGGCCGCCTGGGTGTTGCCGACGTTGATACCCGTCGCCCTCTTCACAATCTATCCGGTCGCCGAGGCGCTCTGGACCAGCCTGCACCAGGTCATGGTGCTGATGCCGGACCAGCCCTTTGTCGGGCTGGAGAACTACAAAACCGTGATCTTCGGCGACTACTTCGCCGACGCGTTGCGCAATTCGCTGCTCTTCGTGCTGTTCTGCGCACCTCTGGTCGTGATCATCGGCACCGCCGTGGCGCTGTTCCTGCGCCGCCCGTTCTTTGGAGCGGGTATCGTCCGGTCCGTCGTGTTGCTGCCTTGGGTGCTGCCCGGCGCCATCAGCGCAGTTCTGTGGGTGTGGGTGTTTCATCCGAGCTTCGGCGTGCTCAACGGCCTGCTGAAATCGCTCGGATTGATCGAGCGCTCGATTCCCTGGCTCATCGACGTCAATCTCGTCTTCGTCTCGATCGTTGCGGCTCATGTCTGGACGCAGGTTCCGTTTGCCGTGGTCCTCGTGATGGCGGCGCTGTCGGCAACCAATGAGGAGGCGATCGAGGCGGCGAAGATCGACGGGGCCAATGCGCTGCAGCGCTTCCGCTTCATCACCTTTCCGCAGATCAAGGCGATGATCGTCGTTCTCTTGATCTACAACGCTTTGACCGCCTTCACGGCCTATGACCTGGTCTATGCGATGACGGGCGGCGGTCCCGGCACCGCGACGACCCTGCTGGCCTTCCAGATCTGGCGCGAGAGCTTCTCGATGTATGATTTCGGCGCTGGTTCGGCTGTCGCCTTCATCGTCGTTGCCATCTCGGCACTGCTGATCCTGGCGATTTCCAAGGCGATGCCGTCCGATCTGTTCGAGGAAGCCTGACATGCTCCGCACGCTTGCCGGCCGGCTCGGCACCTTTGCCGGCGCCATGCTGATCCTCCTCTTCACGGGAGGCCCGGTGCTGATGTCGCTGACGGGCAGCCTGGTTCCGGATCGGGTCCTGTTCGACGAGAACAAGGGCCTTCTTGACGAGGGTATCCGCTTCGACAACTACCGCTACATCTTCACCGGCGAATTGCCGGACAGCTATCAGCAGGCTGGCGCCAACCGAGCCATGATCTCCCAGACGGCGCGGCAGGTTCCTTTCGCTCTCGTCAACTCGGTTCAGATCTCGTTCTCGGCCGCTCTCCTCGCGTTGTTACTCGCGACGCCCGCAGCCTATATGTATGCGCGCGTGGCCTTCCGCGGGAAAAAGCTCACCTTCATGTTCCTGATCCTCAGTCCGCTGGTTCCGACCGTGGCGCTGGTGACGCCGATCTACATGACGATCGAGGCGATGGGGCTGCTGGGCTCCAAGCTCGGGATCATTTTCGTCCATGCCGTGAAGGCGATCCCTTTCGTTGTGCTCATCATCTCGGTCTTCTTCCGCAAGCTGCCGGTCGAATTGTTCGAGGCGGCGCAACTGGACGGCTGCACCCGAATGCAGACCTTCCTGCGCATCGCGCTGCCGGTGGCGTTGCCTTCCGTCGCGGCGACAGGACTGTTTGCTTTCATGCTCTCCTATGCCGAGTTCATGTTCTCCATGGTCCTGTCCGGCGATTCCGGCAGCCGGCCCATTTCCGTCGTCATGGCGGCCCTGGCCCGCAACACCGATGTGTCCTGGGGGCTTCTGAATGCGTCGATCTTCATCGCCATCGTGCCGACCTTGATCCTCGTCGCCATGGTCTGGCGCTTCGTGGTCGAAGGCATGCTGCGCGGTGCCATCAAGGGCTGAGGAGGGGTGCACGAGGACAGGACTGGCCCGAGGCGTCTGGTCAAGCATCCGGTGCCCGGCGCAACGCAGCATCGCACGGCCGGCCCCTATTCGTCCGTGCTCGATATCGATGCCGGGCGGCTGGTCGTGATCTCGGGGCAGGTGGCGGTCGCCCCGGATGGCCGTGGGGTCGGTTCCACCGTCGCGGAGCAGTCGGAAGGCGACGCTTGAGAACTGTCGGCGTCAGCTCGCGTCGGCGGGATGCAGCTTCGACGATGTGTTCAAGGCCAATGGTCAATGTGTACATGACCGACCTCGCCGAATGGCAGGCCTTCAACCAGGTCTATGCGCAAAGGATGCCGGCGGTGCGAACCGTGGTGCAGGCCGTCCTGCTTCCTCGTCGAGGTCGAGATGTGGGCGGCGAAGCGACTTTGGCGATCCGCCGCGCCGGATCGGGGCGGTCCTGACAGGAGGGGGGGCGAGGGACCCTGGCACGTCCCTCGACCATCGCATCGTGCCCGCCTCGAGCGCTTCGATTTCTCGCCCGCAAGAGCGAACGAGAACGGCGATTGCGGGATGCGCTTGCTCAAACGGGAAGCGCGGCGGTGATCATGACTTCGACCCGGTACTTGTCCTTGGCGAGGCGGGATTCGCCGGTGGCACGGGCGGGCGTGTTGGCGGGATCGACCCAGGCGTCCCAGACCGTGTTCATCGCGGCGAAGTCGGCCATGTCGGCGAGCCAGATCGTCGCCGAGATCAGATGTGACTTGTCGGTGCCGGCGAGCGCCAGCAGCCGATCGACGTCAGCAAGCGCCGCGCGGGTCTGCGAGGCGACGTCCTCGCCGTCGCGGCCGACCAGGCCGGAGAGGTAGACGACGCCATTGTGCACGACGGCGTTGCTCATGCGCGGGCCGGGCTCGATCCGGGTGATGGTCATCTTGGTTTCCTTGTCTAGGCGCGGCATCGGCCGGGCGTGAGAGTTCGTTCCGGCGAGGCTCTGCGCGCCGGTTGGTGCAGTTGGGTCTGGAAGAAGAGCGGACGGGTCAGGCCGACGGCGGAGGCGGGATGCCGATCGTGTGGCCGGCGAGATCCAGATATCGGCGGTAGGCCTCGGCATAGGCCGGCGCCCTGCCGGGATCCGGCTCGAAGCGCTGGCCGAAGGCGACCGTGCGCCCGACCACTTCGGCAAGCGTGCCGGCGCCGAGGCCGACCTGCGCCATCAGCGCGGCGCCGACGCTGGACGCGTCGAGCTCCTCGATGCGGACGAGCGGGCGCTGCAGCACGTCGGCAAGGATCTGGCACCAGCGGTCGACGCGGGCGCCGCCCTCGGCGACGCGTATCTCGTCGACATGGCCGCCAAGCGCCTCGAACATCTCGACCGACTGGCGGACGTTGAAGGCGACGCCTTCCATGACGGCGACGACCATCTCGGCCGCGCCATGCGAGGAGGAGAGGCCGGAGAACGCCCCGCGCGCTTCCGGCGCCGAATAGGGCGTCGCGGCGCCTTCGAGGAAGGGCGCGAAGGCGAGGCCGCGGGCGCCGGGCGGCACCTCGGCGCTGAACGCGACCATGTCCTCGAACTTCAGCGGCGTGTCGCGCCAGGACGACAGCAGCCGATGCAGCCAGGAAAGGCTGAGGCCGCCGCTCATGACGAGGCCGAGCCAGATCGAGAGGCCCGGTTCGGCATGGCTGATGTGCCAGAAGCCGCGATGGGTGCGGGCGGCCGGCAGACCGGCCTCGGAGAGTACGACATGGCCGGCGGTGCCGAGCGTCACGCCGAGCACACCCGGCTCGACCACCCCGCAGCCGACCGCGAGCGCGGCAACGTCGCCGCCGCCGGGGACCACCGGCGTGCCGGCAGCGAGGCCGGTCGCGGCGCTGGCAGCTTCCGTGATCGCGCCGGCAATGGCGCAGGCGGGCAGGATCGCCGGCAGGATGTTCGGATCGAAGCCGGCGGCACCGGCCAGTTCGCCGATCCAGCTCGATGTTTCGACATCCATCATGCCGGTCGCGGAGCCGTCCGACGGGTCGGTCGCCTCGACGCCGGTCAGCTTCCAGAGGATGAAATCCTTGACCAGCAGGACGCGCCGCGTCCGCGCCAGTCGCGCCGGCTCGTGCTTCGCCAGCCAGGCAAGCTTGGAGAGCACGGCGATGGCGCTGAGCTCGGTGGCGGCGCGCTGGCGCAGCGGCTCGCCGAGGCGCTGGTCGAGATCCCGTGCCTCCGCGACGGCGCGGGTGTCGAGCCAGATGATGGCGTCGCCGAGGATTTGGTCCTCGGCGTCGAGCAGCACGAAGCCGTTCAGCTGTCCCGACAGGCCAACACCGGCGATCGCCGTGTCGGAGATCTGGGCGAGGGCGTCACGGCAGGCGGCGCAGCTCGCCGCCCACCAGTCTTCAGCCGACTGCTCGACGAAGCCGGAGGCCGGGGTCCGGGTCGGATAGGGCCGGCTGGCGCGGGCCCGAACGGACCCGTCGCCACCGACGACCACCACCTTGACCGCCGAAGTGCCGATATCGATGCCGAGCGTCGCCTGCATGTCGGATCAGCGCTCGCCGGCGAAGAAGCGACGGGGATTGTCGATGAACAGCATGGTCAGCTCGTCCTCGGTGAAGCCTTCCTGCCGCAGACGGGCGCGGAACGAGGTCAGCACGAAGTCGAGGCCGGGGCCGCCGCCATAGGCGCGCCAGTAGCTCGGGCGGCCGAGATCGTTGCCGATCAAGAGGCGCTGGCCGTGGCCGGAATCGATCATGTCGCGGATCAGCGTCACGCGGCGGCTCTCCGGTCCGTATTTCGACTTGCCGAAGCAGTCATAGCCGACATAGACGCCCAGGCTGGCGATGCGCTTGTGCTCGGGCGCATCCGGATTGCGGTCCATGTGGCTGAGCGCGATGCGGTGGGCGTCGACGCCCTGCTCGATCAGGAGGTCCGACTGCTCGTAGCCCATCGTGCCGGCGGTGGTGTGGGTGATCACCGGGCGGCCGGTCTCGCGATAGGCGGCGGCCGCCACGCGGACGAGCTTCTGGCCCATCTCGTTGAAGTTGTTGTATTCCGTGCCGCACTTGATGATGCCGGCCTTGATGTCGGTGCCGTCGATGCCGACGGTCAGGTCGCGCACCGTGTCGCGGATCATGTCCGCCTCGGCGACGGCGTAGCCCCAGCGTCCCATGTAGTGCGGCCGGTTGTAGCCGGCGGTCATGATCACGTTGACCTCGGGCACCTTGTCGGCGATCGCCTTGATCTTGCCGACGTTGCGGCCGAAGTCGACGGCGGTCAGCTCGCAGATGGTGCGGCCGCCGGCATCGGCGAAGCTCTGCAGCTCCTCGGCCGACTTCTCGACGGAGTCGAGCGCGAAATCGGGATCCTTGCCGTGCAGCCAGGTCGGCGGCTCGACATAGAGATGCTCGTGATAGTCGGTGATGCCGAGCTGGTCGGGCGTGATCGGCCCGTTGACGGTCATGATTTCGGTCATTTGTCTTCTCCTGGGATCAGGCCGTGCCGGGCGAGAAAGCCCTGCCAGAGTGCTGCGGAACGGTCGGCGGCGAGCGAAATCCAGCGCTCGCCCTTTTCGGCGGTGGCCGGCGTCGGGTCGCCGAACACGCCGCTGCGCATGAAATTGCCCATCGAGAGCTCCGACTTGCCATAGTCGGGCGGCACCGGCGGATAGTCGGCTGCGGCGCGGTCCATGTGGACCAGCTCCGGCGCGATCGCCAGCATCAGAGCGGTCTCGATTTCCTCGGCGTGGATGTCGTCGTGCCAGGGCTTGCTGTCGGCCTCGGCGAGCATTTCCTTGAGCCCGCCATACATGCCGTAGAGCATCTTGATGTCGAGCTGGTCGTGGATCAGCTCGCGCAGCGCATGCTTGATCGGCTGCGGGTTGGAGCCATGGCCGGAGACGACATAGACGGCCTTGATGCCCCAGCGGTCGAGGCTCTCGGCGACGTCGCGGATCATCCGCATATAGGTGTCGAAGCGCAGCGTCAGCGTCGCCGGCACGTCGCGCCAGACCCAGGCATAGCCGAGCGGCACCGCCGGCAGGATCAGGCCACAGCTCTTCTTGCCGATCTCGAGCGCCATCCGCTCGGCGATCAGCGTGTCGGTATTGGTCGGCAGGTGCGGGCCGTGCTGCTCGGTCGAGCCGACCGGCAGGATGGCGAAGGGCACGCGCTCGATGAAGCGTTCGATTTCCGGCAGCGTGGCGCGGCCGGCGTCGAGGAACATCGGTTCGCTCATGCTGCGGTCTCCTCCTGGGTGAGGCTCGCCCGATAGGCGGGGTCGGCGTCGTAGCGCTCCTGGTCGATCGAGACCGGGCCGTGATAGTCGGGCATGCGGCCCGCGAGCCAGAGCGCGGCCGGGTCGAGGATGGAGGGCGGCGCCAGTTCGGCCCGCTCGGCCTCGGAAAGATGGGCGAAGAAGCCGGTGTCGATCTTCACCGAGGGGAACAGCGTGTTGACGTTGACGCCCTGCGGGCCAAGCTCCAGCGCCAGGACGCGGGCCAGCATCTCGACGCCGCTCTTCGAGGTGCAATAGGGCGCGTCCTCGGCCTTGGCCTGATCGAGGAAGGCGAGCGAGGAGGTGACGAAGACGATGTTGCCATGGCCCTGCGCGGCCATGCGGCGGCCGGCGAGCCGGCCGGTCAGGAAGGCGCCGTCGATATTGACGCGCAGGATGCGCTGCCAGTCGGCATAAGGCAGGTCGATCGCGGCGCGGTGGGCGAGATCGGTCAGCGCCGCGTTGCCGATGACGGCCGCGACGGGCGCGCGGGCCCACGCCGCTTCGAGCGCCGCGTCGAAGGCGGGCTCGTCGGTGATGTCGGCGATTGCGTGGCGATAGGCCGGATCGGCAAGCGCCGCAGCGCCGAGGTCGACGCCGGTGACGAGCCAGCCTTCGGCGAGGAAGCGCTCGGCCAGTGCCCGACCGATGCCGCGCGCGGCCCCTGTGATGACGATGTGGCGGCGGTTCATTTCACCGCTCCCGAGGCGAGGCCGGAGACGATGTGGCGCTGGGCGAAGCCGACGAAGAGCAGCGCCGGGATCATCGAGCAGACCGAGACGGCGGCGATCAGCGGCCAGTCGAACGACATGGTGCCGGCGAGCGACGCGACGGCGACCGGCACGGTCTGCGAGCCGCGCGAGGTCAGGATGAAGGCGAGCAGGAACTCGTTCCACGACAGGATGAAGACGACGATGGCGACGGAGGCCAGCATCGGCCGGGCGATCGGCACGATGACGAGCAGCAGGATCTGCAGATGCGTGGCGCCATCCAGCATCGCCGCCTGGTCGAGGTCCTCCGGCACGCTGCGGAAATAGGTCATCAGCATCCAGACCGCGAGCGGCAGCGTGATGGTGAGATGCGCCAGCGAGACGGCGAAGCGCGTGTCGAGCAGGCCGATCGACTTGAACAGCACGTAGAGCGGCAGGATGACGGCGAAGAGCGGCGCCATGCGGATCGACAGCACCCAGAAGGAGAGGTTGTCCTGCACCTTGCCGCGGATGCGGGTCAGTGCATAGGCGGCCGGCGTACCGAGCAGCAGCGTCAGTACCACGTTGCTGAGCGCGATGGTGAGGCTGTTGCCGAAGGCGCCGAGGAAACCCTGCGCGACGATCTTGTGATAGGCGGAGAAGTCCGGCGTGAAGATCAGCTTGGGCGGCAGCGCCAGGGCCTCGTTGCGGGTCTTCAGCGAGCCGAGCGCCAGCCAGGCGATCGGCAGCAGCACGAAGACGAGCGTCGCGCCGAGGAAGGCCAGGCGGCCGAGGCGGGCGAACGGGTTCTGTCCGGCGGGACCCGAATGGCTCATGACGGCATCCTCAGGAAGCGGCGATAGACGATCGAGGCGCAGATCGTGGTGACGACCAGCATGACGACGCCGAGGGCGGCGGCGCCGCCGAAGTCGAAGCCCTGGAAGGCGGTCTTCCAGCCGAGCAGCGACAGCGTCTGGGTCGAGCGACCGGGGCCGCCCTTGGTCATCACATAGATCAGCTCGAAGGTGTTGAGCGCGTCGATGACGCGGAAGAGCAGGGCGATGACGACGGCGCTGCGCATCATCGGCAGCGTCACCAGCCAGAATTCCTGCAGCGCGGTCGCGCCGTCGAGGCGGATCGCCTCGTAATGGTCGCGCGGGATCGCCTGCAGCGCCGCCAGGAAGATCAGGAACATGAAGGGCGTGCGGCTCCAGACGTCGGCGATGACGATCGAGATCAGCGCGCCGGTTGGATTGGCCAGCATGTTGGTGGTGATGCCGACATTCGGCAGCACGAAGGCGCCGAGGAAGCCCATCTCGCCATTCATCAGGAAGCGCCAGGTGAAGCCGGCGACGACGGGCGGGATGACCAGCGGCATGACGACGATGGCGCGGATGAAGCCCGGCGAGCCAGGGCCGGAGAGGGCGAGGGCCAGACCGAAGGCGAGGGCCAGCATCAGGATCGTCGACAGCACGAGATAGAGCGCCGTCACCTGCACGGCCTGGGCGAAGCTGGCCGATTTGAACAGGGTCGTGAAGTTCTGGACGCCGTCGAAATAGACGCTGGGGTCGGTGACGATCCAGTGCGTCACGCTCATCCAGACGAGATAGCCCGACGGGAACAGCACCACGATTCCGAGCGCGAGCACCATCGGAGCCAGGAACCAAAAGCGCCAGTCTTGCAACATCTTGCCGCGAACCTCAGGCCATCGGGGGAGAGAGGGCCGGCGCAAGCGCCGGCCCGTTGGATCGGGACGGACCCGTTACTTCTTGTAGTAGCCGGCGCGGTCCATGCGGTCGGTCGCCCAGACCTGCAGGTTGTTCAGCGCCTCGTCGGTGGTGGTCGCCCCGGAGATCGATTCCGACGCGGCGGTGCCGATCTTGTCCATGAACTCGGTCAGCTCGGGGATGTAGGGGAAGTAGTGCGGTTCGGCGTCGTTGAAGGAAGCCTCGATCGCGTCGAGCGTCTCCTTCGGCCACTTACCGGTCAGGATCGGGCCGTGCATGATTTCCGGATAGGTCGTGTACGGCCAGCCGATCTGGGTGGCGAAGTTTTCCATCACCGGCTGGCTGGTCAGGAAGGCGAGTGCCTTGTAGGCGGCTTCCTTGTCCTTGGCGTATTTGCTCATGCCGACCGAGAAGGTCCAGAAGCTCTGGATCGCCTCGCCAGACGGGCCGACCGGGGAGGGAGCGAAGACGCTGTTCTCCTTGACGGCGGCGACCTCGGAGCTGCCGAGGCCGGCGAAGCCGTTGATCGCCGACGGCATCAGCACGACGGCCTTGCCCTGGGCATAGAGGTTCATCATGTCGACCCAGGTATGGGTCGCGATCCCCGGCGGGCCGAACTCCTTCGACCAGCGCACGAAGGTCTCGAAGCCGGGCTTGAACTTGCCGGTGAAATCCGGCTTGGCGCCGGTTTCCTTGATCTTGGCCGGCGTATCGGCGCCGCCCTCGAACCAGGCGGAATCACCGGCATAGGCATAGACGAAGCCGGTCAGGTCGAGCGAGGGCTCCTCGCCGGGCGCGCCGCGCATGGTCAGCGGGTAAACGTCGGTGATGCCGTCCTTGGCGAGGCCGTCCTTGACCGTCTGCAGTGCCTTCTCGAGCTCCTCGGTGGTCTTCGGGAAGCTGGTGATGCCGTATTTGTCGAAGATATCCTTGCGGTAGAGGACGCCGGCGCCGAACGAGTAGTAGGGCAGGCCCCAGAGCTGGCCGTCGACGCGGTTGGCTTCGAGGAAGGGCGCGTAGACCTTCTTGGCGTCGAAATAGTCGGTCGCCTTGTCGGCATAGCCGTCGAGCGGCTCGAGATAGCCGGCGGCGGAATAGGTCTGCACGGCGCCGTCGCTGCCGAGCATGACGAGATCATAGTTGCCGGTGCCGTTGACGAGGTCGAGCAGCACCTTCTGGCGCGCCACGTCCTCGTCGGCATATTCCATGTTGATGACGATGCCCTCCTTCTTCTCGAAGTCGAGCAGCGCCTGGGTCTTTTCCGTGCCCGAGGGACCGAACAGGTCGGCCCAGGCAAAGCCGGCGCCGAAGCCGACGACATTGATCGTCGTCTCGGCCTGGGCCGGCGCCGCCGAGGCGAGCAATCCGGCGACGAGCGCGGCGGAGCCGCCTGTCAGAAGCTTTTTCAGCATGGAGGATCTCCCGTTCTGGTTCGCCCGTCTGGTGTGGGCGGCTGGTGCAGGTCCGGTCTGCTTTCTTGGCGGCAGTCCCGGTCAGTGATTGGGCGCGCCGGCGACGGAACGCCCGTCGGCGGCGAAGAGATGGATGGCGTTCGGCTCGGGCCGCAGGCGAATCCGGTCTCCCGGCTGCGCGGTGGCGTTCTCGCCCGCCTTGACGATCAGGGTGTCGGCTGATGTCTCGACATAGATAAGCGTCTCGCTGCCGAGATGCTCGACGGCGGCGACCGTGCCGACGATCGGCCCGTCTTCGGCGACGGCGAGATGCTCCGGCCGGATGCCGAACAGCGCCACCTTGTCGGTCGCTGTGGCACTGACCTCGATGTCGGAACCGCTGGCGAGCTTGAGGCGGATCGAGTTGCCGCTGCGTGAAACCTCGTCGGCCTTGATGAAGTTCATCTTCGGCGAGCCGAGGAAGCCGGCCACGAAGGCGTTGGCGGGGCGGCGATAAAGCTCGAGCGGCGTGCCGACCTGGGCGACGCGGCCCTGGTCGAGGATGACGATCCGGTCGGCCATGGTCATCGCCTCGACCTGGTCGTGCGTGACGTAGATCATGGTGTTGCCGAGCGTGCGGTGCAGCTTGGTGATGCCGACGCGGGTCTCGACCCGGAGCGCCGCGTCGAGGTTGGACAGCGGCTCGTCGAACAGGAAGACATCCGGCTGACGAACGATGGCGCGGCCGATGGCGACACGCTGGCGCTGGCCGCCTGAAAGTGCCGCCGGCTTGCGATCGAGCAGCGGCGTCAGCTGCAGCATCTGCGCCACCTCTTCGGCGCGGCGACGCCGCTCCGGCTTCGGCACGCCGGCGAGCCGCAGGCTCATCGTCATGTTCTCGGCAACCGTCATGTGCGGATAGAGCGCGTAGGACTGGAACACCATGGCGACGCCACGCTTCGCCGGCGCAACATCGGTGATGCGGCGGTCGTCGAAATGGATGTCGCCTGACGTCGCCTGTTCGAGACCGGCAATGACCCGCAGCAGGGTGGACTTGCCGCAGCCGGACGGACCGACGAAGACGACGAATTCGGAATGGCCGATTTCGAGATCGATGCCGCGCAGCACGGGCACTTCGCCAAAGCTCTTGGTGACGCCGGTGATCCGGATGGCGACCATGTTTCCCCGTCTTTCTGGCAATAGTGGCCCGGCCCGGTGGCCGGGTCGCAGCGCGGTCGATCGATTTATTGGAGCGCTCCAATAAACGCGATCTCACCGGATGTGGCCGGGCTTGTCAAGCCGGCTGAACGTCGATTCCGGGATGGCGCACAGGGGGGCGCATGGGCTCTTGTCGGACAAGAGGCCGCGTCACGCTCAGGCGGCGGGTTCTACCGAGGCCGTGCGGGTGGATCGGCGGGCCACCAGTCGCGGCGGCACCAGGATCTTGCTCACCGGTGCGTCGGGAGCGTTGAGCCGGTCGATCATGGCGGTGACGCCAGCGGTAGCGAGATCGCGGGCCGACTGATGGATGGTCGAGAGCGACAGGGTTTCGGTGCCGGCGAGCGTGATGTCGTCATAGCCGATGACGGAGAGGTCGCCAGGAATCGCGACGCCCGCTTTCATGAACTCGTTGATCAGGCCGATCGCCGTCATGTCGTTGCAGGAGAAAATGGCGGTCGGGCGCGGCGCCGAATCGCCGAGGATCCGGCGCGCGGCCTCCGCTCCCGCATCGATCGTGTAGGCGCCGTCGAGGATGCGGATCTCGTCCTCAAGCCCGTGCTTTGTCATCGCGGCGCGATAGCCGTCGCGCCGGCGCTCGGCGCCGGGCGAGGCGCCGCCGTCGATATGGGCGATGCGGCGGTGGCCGAGCGACACAAGATGCTCGACCGCCATTGTACCGCCGGTGACGTCGTCGGTGGTGACGCTGTCGACATTCACGACCTTGAGCAGGCGGCCGACATAGACGACCGGGATCCATTCGGCGACCCGAGCGATCGTCTTCTTCTCGTAGGGCGCGCCGATCAGCAGAATGCCGGAGACGCGGTGCGCGATCAGTGTGCGGATGGCGTTCTCGGCGTCGGCGTCGGTGTCCGCGTCGATCGACAGCAGCACGCTGTAGCCCTGCTCGCGGGCGAGGAGGCTCGCCGTCTTGGCGATCTCGGCTTGCAGGCCGTTCTCGATCTGGCCGACGACGACGCCGAGATAGGCGGCGTCGGCGCTCGCCAGCGAGCGCGCATGCATGTTCGGCTGGTAGTTCAGCTCCGCCGCGGCGGCGACGATGCGCTCGCGTGTCTCCGGTCGCACGGCGCCTTCGCCGCGGATGGCCAGCGAAGCGAGGCTGCGCGAGACGCCTGCGCGTTCGGCTATGTCGGCGAGCGTGGCCCGGCGCGGCTGATCGGATTTCTTCATCGGCCTGAATAAGTCGTGGATCCGACTGCATTTCGGCTGGGCGACGGGTCGTAGTCAAGCATCGTCGTGCTCGATCGGCAGCGTGATCGGAGCGGACGCCATCAAGCGCCGCGCCCATGTTGCGCGGGATGGCACGGCGATCCAGCGGTGGCGCCGAGGAGTGCATGTCCTGACGCAGCGGCCCGGCGGCGTCGGCGGAATGCCGGGGACAATATGGTAATATCCGGGTGTCGACGATTATCCGACCGGCGTCGGAGGGCGGTGCGTTGGGGCGGCGGTTGCGCCCAAGCGATGGGCCGCGCAGCTGTCATCGGCATTCGGCGCGAGGCGCGCTAGATCCGACAGGAAAAGGGCCGGCCGGCGGATCAACCGCCGGGCCGGCCCGTTCGTTCCGTCAGGCGCCCCCTGGACGGAACGAGAGCAGCGCGCCGCCTCATCATCAAGGCGGCGCCATGCAGGTTCGGTTAGTCGCGCAGCAGGCTGTAGAGCAGCTCGAAGAAGCGATCCGAATCCACTTCCTTGCAGACTTCGGCGTTCGGCGGCAGGCCGCGCTCGTTCCAGTAGTCCGCAACCGTCGCGCCGAAGGTGTAGGTGCCGGTCAGGTCGACGCCGATATGGGCCGGACGCGTCTTGACCAGGGTCGGGTCGATGATCAGCGCCAGCGCCAGCGGGTCGTGCAGCGCGCCGCCGACGCCCATCGAGTTGCGGTGCAGCTTCTCGTAGAACTTCAGCCAGTCGACCACGACGCGGCCGAGCTCGGTGTCGATCTTCTCCAGCTCGGCGAACTGCGGCGCCTCGACCAGCACCTGCATGGTGACGTCGAGGCCGACCATGGTGATCGGGATGCCGCTGTCGAGCACGATCTTCAGCGCTTCCGGATCGCAGAAGGCGTTGAACTCGGTCGGCGTGATGTACTCGCTCTTGCGCCAGAAGACGCCGCCCATCCAGGTGATGTCCTTGATCTTGGACAGCAGCTCCGGATACTTCAGCACGAACAGGCCGATGTTGCAGAGCGGGCCGGTAGCGACGATGCGGAGCGGCTCGTCCTGCTCGCGCAGCGTCTTGGCGATGAAGTCGACCGCGTGCATCGGCTCGAGCTTCTTGGTTGCCGGCGGCAGGTAGGGCGAGCCCTCCAGGCCGCTCGGGCCGTCGGCTGTGCCGAGCACCAGCGGACGCGCCAGCGGGCGCACGCAGCCGGCGGCGACCGGCACGTCATGCGCGCCGATGAACTCGAGGATGCGCAGCGTGTTGGAGACGGTCTTCTCCGGCTCGGCATTGCCGCAGGTGACGGTGACGCCGAGGAGGTCGATCGCCTTCGAGCGATGCGCCATCACAAGCGCGATGGCGTCGTCGTGGCCGGGATCGCAATCGAGCAGGATCGGCGTCGGGCGGGTGCTGGTCATGTCGGTCATGGTCATTCTCTGCCCTTACGCCGCTGCCGTCTGGTAGCGGACGATCGTTTCCTTGAAGAGCTTCATGAAGCGGCGGCCGTCGATGTCGGTGCAGATCCGCGTCGTCTTCGGGCCACCGCCGGGCAGCAGCTGGCGGCCGCGATAGGCGACCGTCTGGCCACGCGCGACGCGTCCGTCGAGCACGATGTCACAGAACAGCGGCTCGGTCATGGTGCAGAGCGTCGGGTCGAAGGCGAGCGCGACGGTGATGATGTCGTCCATCGGGAAACCGACGAGATCGAAGAACTCGCGCCAGATGTCGATGTAGATCGGGAACGAGTCCTGGATCATCTGGAGGACCGGATGATCGCCGGCGTCCTTCAGGTCGGCGAGGTCATCGCGGGTCAGCATCGAGGCGGCGGCGCGGTTGTCCTCGCAGACGTCGAGCGGCACCAGGATCGTGTCGACGCCCTGGTTGAGCACGACGCGGGCGGCTTCCGGGTCGGCCCAGATGTTGTATTCCGACAGCGGCGTGATGTTGCCGGGCGTGACGAAATTGCCGCCGAGCAGCACCATCCGCTTCAGCGCCTTGGCGAGCGCCGGCTCCTGCAGGAAGGCCATGGCGGCGTTGGTCATCGGGCCGGTGACGACGAGCGTGATCTCGCCCGGATTGGCCATCGCCGTGTCGATGATGAAGTCGACCGCGTGCTTGTCGATCACCTTCAGCGTCGGCGTCGGCGCCGGCGGGTTGAACTTCTTCAGCCGGTCGCCGAAGCGCGCGACGAGGCGCTTCTCGAAATGCACCGGCGCCTGCATGTCTTCCTTGGAATTGCCGACGATCGGACGCCAGGCGCCCTTGGCCACCGGCACGTCGCCCTTGCCGGCGAGCGCCAGCGTGTTGAGCACGACGTTGGTGACCTGGTCGATCGGGCCGGCGGCACCGGTGCAGGTGGTGACGCCTTCAAGCTTCATCGACGGCGAGATCGCCGCGAACAGCACCGCGAGAATGTCGTCGCCCGCGGAGTCGACGTCGAGAATGATGCGTTCCATTTTATCCCCTCGTCACGGCTTGGAAGCGTCCGTGGCGGTACGTGGTTTGATGGTGTTGGACTTGACGGAAAGGGCGCGGCCCATGCTCGCCAGCGTCTCCTGGATCACGCGGGGGCGTGACCGGTAGGAGAGCGCGAAGAGCGCGATCAGCGCGACCAGATAGGGCACGGCGAGCACGAGATAGGACGAGATGCCGAGCGTCTGCAGGCGCAGCGAGAGCGCATCGGAGAAGCCGAACAGCAGGCAGCCGAGCAGGATCTTCAGCGGATCGCCATTCGAGAAGATCAGGATCGCCACCGCCATGAAGCCGCGTCCCGACGACATGTTCTCGGTGAACATCGTCGTGTAGCCGAGCGACAGATGCGCGCCGGCGAGACCGGCCAAGAGGCCGCAGAGCAGCGAGGCGGTGTAGCGGATGCGTGTGATCGAGATGCCGAGAGCCTCGGCTGCTTCCGGCTTCTCGCCGACGACGCGGATATAGAGGCCGAGCCGGGCGCGGTTGTAGAACAGAATCAGCACCGGCACGAGGATGAAGGCGAGATAGACCAGCGGCGTGTAGCCGGAGATCATCTGGCCGAACCAACCGAGATCCTTGACGTTCGGCAGCTTGAGCGGCGGCAGGCCGACGAGGCCGTGGCCGAAGATCGAGCCGCGCGTGCCGAAGATCGCCTTCATCAGCGACACGGTCATGCCGCCGGCGAGGATGTTCAGCGCCAGGCCGACCACGACCTCGTTCGCCTTGAAGGTCACCACCAGCAGAGCGAAGATCAGCGCCAGCGTCAGCGCCGCGGCGACGCCGCAGAGCACGCCGATCCAGGGCGAGCCCGAGGCGATCGTGCCGATGACGGCGAAGAAGGCGCCGACCAGCATCTGCCCCTCGAGGCCGATGTTGAAGATGCCGGCCTTGGTGGTGAAGGAGCCGCCGAGCGCGACGAGCAGGATCGGCGCCGTCGTGCGGATCGTCGCGATGACCAGCGTGACGTTGAGGAGACGCTCTAGAACTTCCATCGACGCTCTCCCGCGGTCGAATCCGATGCCTTGCGGCGGATGGTGATCTGGGCCGAGACGGCCAGGATGATGAGCGCCTGGATGACCGTGATGATCTCTCGCGACGCCGTGGTGTCGACCTCCAGCAGCAGCGAGCCGCTCCGGAGCGCGCCGAAGAACAGCGCGGTGAAGATCGTGCCGATCGGGTGACCGTTGGCGAGCAGCGCGGCGATGACGCCGTCGAAGCCGAAGCCCGGCGCGAAACCCTCCATGAAGCGATGGTGCACGCCGAGCGCCTCGACGCCGCCGGCCAGGCCTCCGACGGCGCCGGAGGCGATGAGGACCAGGAAGGTCAGCTTGCCGATGTTGATGCCGCCATATTCGGCGAATTTCGGATTGGCGCCCATCTCGCTGACGGCATAGCCCCGCGCGGTGCGGGTGAAGAAGAAGTGCACGGCGAGCGCCAGCACCAGGCCGATGATAAGCCCCCAGTTCAGCCGCGAGAAGGAGAACAGCTCCGGCAGGTAGGCGCTCTCGAGGATCGGCGGCGTCTCGGACTGCCCGCCGGGGCGCTTGAACCAGTTGATGGTGAGATAGGAGGTCAACAGGATCGCCACATAGTTGGCGAGGATTGTGGAGACCACCTCGTTGGTCTTGTAGCGGGCCCGGAAGAAGGCGGGGATCGCGATCCAGGCCATGCCGGCGACGATGGCGGCGGCCATGGCGAGCGCCAGATGCAGAACCGGCGGCAGGTTGAACGAGAAGCCGACCAGCGTGGCCGCGAAGCCGCCCATGAAGAGCTGGCCCTCGATGCCGATGTTGAACAGGCCGCCGCGGAACGAGATGCAGGCGGCGATGCCGCAGATCAGGATCGGCGTCGTCTGCAGCAGCGTGCCGGCGATGCGCTCGGGGCTGCCGAACGCGCCGTTCAGCAGCGTGACGAACACCCGCGCGGGGCTTTCATCGACCGTCAGGATGACGAGCGCGCCCAGCCCCAGCGCGAACAGGATGGCCAGGGTCTGGCCGAACAGGCTGTCGAAGCGGTCCGACATCAGACGGTATCCACGGTTTGGGAATGGGGGTCGGGGACGACGCCGGCCATCAGCATGCCGATCTCCTCCTCGTCGACCCGGTCGCCGGCGATCTCGCCCATGATGGTGCCGCCGAACATCACCAGGATGCGGTCGGCGAGCGCGATCAGCTCGTCGAGCTGGACGGAGATCACAAGGATCGCCTTGCCAGCCGCGCGCTGCCGCATGATCTCGGCATGGATCGATTCCTGCGCGCCGATGTCGACGCCGCGCGTCGGTTGGTCGATCAGCAGGCAGTCGGCACCGCCGGTGAACTCGCGCGCCAGCACGACCTTCTGGATGTTGCCGCCGGAAAGGCTCTTGGCGGTCGATTCCGGGCTGCGGGCGCGAATGTCGAAGCGCTCGATCAGCGCCTTGGTCTGCTGCTGCAGATAGGTGCGGTCGATGATGCCGTGGCGCGACCAGGGGCTCTGGTCCTGCCTGCCCATCAGCAGGTTGAGCGCGATGGAGGCGTTGCGGTCCACGCCGCGCACCAGGCGGTCGCCGGGAACATGGCCGACGCCCGCCGCGCGGATCTCGCGCGCCGAGCGCCCGGTGATGTCTCGCCCGGCGAGCTTGATCCTGCCATGGCTCGAGGGGCGCAGCCCCGAAAGCACCTCGGCGAGCTCGGTCTGGCCGTTGCCGGCGACGCCGGCGATGCCGACGATCTCGCCGGCCCGCACCTGGAAGGAGACGCCCTTCAGCGCCTGCAGCTGGCGCTCGTCGCGGCACCAGAGGTCCTCGACCTCGAGTACCGTCTTGCCGGCGATCGGCCCGCGTGGCAGGCGATCGAACGAGACGAGGCGGCCGACCATCAGCTGGACGAGGTCGGACTTGCTCAGTTCGGCCGTCGGCCGCGAAGCAACGTTCTTGCCGTGGCGCAGCACCGAGACGGTGTCGGAGACCTCCATCACCTCTTCCAGGTGATGCGAGATGAAGATGACCGTCATGCCCTGGGCGACGAAGCCGCGCAGCGTCTGGAACAGCTCGCGGCTCTCCTGCGGCGTCAGCACGGCGGTCGGCTCGTCGAGGATGATGGTGCGCGCGCCGCGCGCCAGGACCTTCAGGATCTCGATGCGCTGTTCGATGCCGACCGACAACAGCCCGACGCGCTCGGTCGGATCGACCTGTAGGCCGAACTGCTTGGAGAGCTCCGCGGTCTTGCGGATCTGCGCGGCATGGTCGATCAGGCCGCCCTTGCGGATCTCCATGCCGAGAAAGACGTTCTCGGCGACGGTGAGCGACGGCACCAGCTTGAAGTGCTGGTGCACCATGCCTATGCCGGCGGCGATCGCCGCGGCGGGATTGGGCAGAACCTTCTTCTCGCCATCGATCCAGATCTCGCCCTCGTCGGGCTGCAGCAGCCCGAACAGGACGTTCATCAAGGTGGTCTTGCCGGCTCCGTTCTCGCCGATGATGGCGTGAATCTTGCCGCGTTCGACGGCGAGATTGACGTCCTCGTTGGCGACGAAGGAGCCGAACCGTTTCGTGATCGATTTCAGCTCGATGGCGAATGACATGAGAAGATGTCCCTGGTGCGCGCCGCGCCTGGCCATCGGCCGGCAGTTCGGCACGTCGCAGCCAGCACGCAATGCGCCGGCAGCACAAGAGGCCAGCACGTCGCGACGCGCCGCCGCCGGAAGATATTGCACTCGAGAGGACGGTCGCCCCGCCCATCGCGAGGATGGGCGGGGTCGACGGCCAGACTTACTGGGTGGTGGTCGCGACGGTGATCTTGCCCGAAGCGATATCGGCCTTGAGGGCCTCGAGCTTCTCCTTGACGTCGGCCGGGATCTTGTCGGCGACGCCGGGGCAGAGCAGCAGCTCGACGCCACCCGACTTGACGTCGGCGGTGTGGATGCTGCCCGGCTCGAGGGTCTTGCCGTCGACCACGTCCTTGACGAGGTCGTAGACGGCGACGTTGGCGTTCTTCAGCATCGACGCCATCACGTGGCCCGGCGCGACGTCGCACTGGTTGACGTCGACGCCGATCGAGTACTTGCCGGCGGCGGCGCTGGCCTGGAGCACGCCTTCGCCCGTCGGGCCGGCGACGTTGTAGACGATGTCCGAACCCTGGCCGTACAGCGCCATGGTCAGCTCGCTGCCCTTGGCCGGATCGTCGAAGGTGCCGGCGAAGACGGCGTCGAGGCGCACGTCGGGAGCCGCGGTCTTGGCGCCCTGCTCATAGCCGACGAGGAAGTCGCGGATGACCGGGATGTCGCGGCCGCCGACGAAGCCGATCGCCTTGCCGTCGCCGAGGCCCTCGACCTCGCTCCCCTTCTCGGCCATCAGCGCGGCGAGCGCGCCGGCCAGGAACGAGCCCTGGTTCTGGGCGAAATTGGCGTAGATGATCTTCTTGGAGTCGAGGACGCCGTCGATGAACACGAACTTGGTGTTCGGATAGGCCTCGGCCGCCTTCTGCAGCGCGTCGACCAGCTCCCAGCCCATGACGAAGACGAGGTCGTACTCGCCGCCCTTGGCGAGATTGTTGAACTGCTCCTCATAGTCGAGCGCGCGGTTGCCGGTATCGACCAGCTTCACCTTCACGCCGAGATCCTTCTCGGCCTTCTTCAGGCCCTCGACGATCGCGACGCCGAAGCCCTGGGCGAAGTAGCCGGAAATCGCGGCGACGCTGACGTCTTTGGCGAGCGCGGCCTGGCTCATGAGCGCGAAAGCCGACGCGCCGCAAAGCGCCACGAGACGACGGGACCAACTGGACATAACCAACCTCCGGATTTTGACAAGACGCAGTGTCTGGTGCCCATCTACGACACGACCGATCAACCCGGCAATTTCCCCTGCACCGGTTCCTGGAATATCATTGATGGCCGTATGAGGTTGAGGGGAACGCCATCAACTGTCAATCCGGAAATTTTCCTATGGAAAAGGTGGGCAATTCCGAAAGGGCTGGCAACTGAATGGTTTTGGACCTCGTAGCCTTATTTGATTGACTACCAATGAAAATCAACGTTGTGGACGGCATCGGGGAAAGCGCGCGGTGCGATCCGCGCGTCGCGCCCCCGTCCGCGCGGAGGCCGGGACGGGGGCAGTCTTCGATCGTCCGCGGCTCAACGGCCGCCGTTCGTTCCGGTCCATGCCTGCACCGCCGCGAGGCTGGCGGCGGTGTCCTTGGTCGGCTTGTACTCGAGGCCGACCATGCCTTGATAGCCGTTCCGCGCGAGCCAGCCGAGGCGGGCCTTCCAGTCGAGCGTGCCGGATCCGGGCTCGTGCCGCCCAGGGGTGTCGGCGAGATGGACATGAGCGACGCGGTCGAGACGCCCGTCGAGCACCGTCGCGATATCCTCCGACATCACGGCGGAGTGGTAGATATCGTAGAGGATCTTGATCTCGGGGCGGCCGACATCGTCGATGATATCAAGCCCCTCGACGGTCGAGGGCAGGAAGTAGCCGACATGATCGACCCGCGTGTTGAGCGGCTCGACCGCGAGCCTCACGCCGGAGCCGGCAAGGATGTCGGCGGCGCGGCCGAGGCAGTCGGTCAGCGCCGCGCGCTGTTCGGCCCGGCTGCGACCGGGCAGGTCGGCCCCGGCCTGGGCGATCAGCGTCGGCGCGCCGAGGCGCCGGGCGACGTCAATCGATTTCCGGAGACCTTCGAGGAACTCGTCATGCCGCGCCGGGTCGGTCAGCGGCACCATCGGCTCGGCGACGAAGCCGGTGATCGCGAGGCCGGTCTCGTCGAGCGCGGCCTTCACCGCGTCGATGTCCTTGTTGCTCCAGAGCCAGAATTCGATGCCGTCGAGCCCGGCCTTCCGGGCCAGGCGGATGCGATCGGCGAAAACGGGCGCTTCGGCGGCGAAAAGCCATTCGAGACAGGCAGAGTACTTCATGGAACGGATCCGCTTTCTGGCTCGGGGCCGGCGTTCAGGAACGATAGTCGATCAGAACCTGCATGACCTCGGGCGAACCCTGGTCGAGCAGCTGGTAGCCGCGCGCCGCGTCCTGGAGCGGAACGCGATGCGTGATGAAGCCCTTCAGGTCGCGCGCATAGGTCGAGAGGTATTCGCGCGCGATCTGGGCGCGGCGCGGCACCGACCAGAGCGGCCCGAGGAACGGATTGACCGAGCCCACCTGCGACGAGACGATGCGCGGGCGGTTGTGATGGAACTCGCCGGAGAGGCTCAGGCTCTCGAACGTGCCGCCATACCAGGACATCGCGACGACGAGGCCGTTGAAGCCGACGGTGCGGATCGCCTCGTTGAGCGCCGGGGCGGCGCCCGAGACCTCGATGACGGCGTCGGCGCCGCGTCCGTCGGTCATTTCGCGTACGCGCTCGGCGACCTTGTCCTCGCCCGGGCGCAGCACATGGTCGGCGCCGCCGGCCAGCGCCAGGTCGCGCCGCAGGTCGATGCCGTCGATGCCGATCACGGTGCGCGCGCCGTTCCGCCTCAGGAGACGAACGACGATCTGGCCGATCACGCCGAGGCCCGAAACGACGACGTCGGCGCCGAGCGGCAGGTTGGCGTCGAGCACGCCATTATAAGCGGTGTTGAGATTGGAGAAGAAAACGCCGAGTTCGGCATCCTCGAGGTTGCCGAGCGGGATGATGGCCTTCTCGTTGAGGGCGGCGTGGCGGCCGTGCGGCGCATAGGCGTAGACGAGGTCGCCCAGCTTGACGCGCGTTACGGAGGAGCCCGTCTCGACGATCCGGCCGACCATGGCGTAGCCGTAGCGGGCCGGCCAGCTCCAGTCGGCGCCGCCGTCGAGGAACAGGCGCGTCACCGGGTCCATGTGCTGGCGCCACTGCGGCGCGAGGCCACGGAACACGTTGAGTTCGGTGCCGGCGCTGATGCCGGAAACGAGCGCCTCGATCACGACCTCGTCGGGGCCCGGCGTGCGCAGCGGTTCCTCCTCGATCGTCAGGCTGCGCGGGCCGTTGAAGTAGAGCGAACGCGTCATGGCGCTCATGGCATTATCCTTTCACGCCGCCGGCCAGGAGGCCGCCGACCAGTTGCTTGCGGAAGATGAGGAAGAGGAGGATCGCCGGCAGGGCAATGACGGTGCCGCCGGCCATGACCTGGCCCCAGGAGAAGGAATAGGGATCGAACAGGCCCTGCAGCGCGAGCGGCAGCGTGCGCACGTCGGCCTTCGAGATCAGCGCCAGCGCCATCAGATATTCGCCCCAGGAAAGCACGAAGGCGAAGGTGCCGACCGCGATGATCGCCGGACGGATCAGCGGGATCACCACCCGCGTCAGCGCGCCGATCCGGCCGCAGCCGTCGATCATGGCCGCCTCCTCGAGCTCCTTGGGGATCGCGTCGATGTAGCCCTTGAGCATCCACACCGCGATCGGCATGCCGAGCGCGAGATGGGTGAAGATCAGCGCCGTCAGCGTGTTGGTGAGGCCGAGCTGGCGCACGATCACGACAAGCGGCACCAGCACGGCGAGGCTCGGCAGCATCTGCGTGCCGAGGATCAGCAGGCCGAACCCGTTGCGGCCCCGGAACTGGAAGCGGCTCAGCGCATAGGCGGCGGGAAGCGCCAGCGCCGTGGTGACGACAGCCACGACGATGCCGACGATCAGGCTGTTCTTCAGCGCGATCAGGAATGGCCGTTTGGCGAGGATCGCCGCATAGTGGTCGAAGGTGAAGCGCTCGGGCCAGAGGCCGCCCCCGGTGATGTCGGTCTCGGGCCGGACCGAGGCGACGAACACCCAGAGGATCGGCACGAGCAGCAGGAACAGGACGACGAGCGTGACCGCGTCGAGGGTCGCTTCGCGAAGCGGGGAGGTCCGGCGCATCAGGTGGTCCTCCGCGCCCTCAGGGCGAGCAGCGAGGCGATGAACAGCAGGAGCAGCATGACGATGCTGATCGCTGCGGCGTAGGCGGGCCTGAGATCGAGGAAGACGGCCTTGTACATGGCGATACCGACGATGGTCGTCGCGTCCTGCGGGCCGCCCTTGGTCATGATCCAGGGCAGGTCGAACGAGTAGAAGGCGAGGATGCCGAGCACGAGGCCGACGGTGACGACCGTGTTCTGGATCGCCGGTACCGTGACGTGCCGGAAGCGCGCCCAGGCATTGGCGCCGTCGACCTCGGCGGCCTCATAGAGCTCGTCGGGTATCGATTTCAGCGCCGCCAGCAGGGCGATCACCAGGAACGGCGTGCCCTTCCAGCCCGAGATGAAGATGATGGTGGCGAAGGCGAGCACCGGATCGTTCAGCACGGAGCTGTCGCCGGCGATGCCGATCGCGTGCAGGAAGGCGTGGATCGGGCCGACGTCGGAATCGAGCAGGAAGCGCCAGCCGAAGCCGAGCACGATGAAGGGCGTGACCCAGGGCAGCAGGATCACCGCCGAGGCGGTCCGCGCGATCGCCGTCTCGCGGTTGAGCAGCAGCGCGATCGGAAGGGCGAGGAGCAGCTCGACGAAGACGGTGCCGATCGTCCAGATCCAGGTGCGGCCGAAGGCCATCCAGAGCTGGGTGTCGACGAGGAGCTGGCGGTAGTTCACCAGCCCGCCCCATTTCGGTACGGGCTGGCGCAGCATGTACCAGTCCTGCAGCGACAGCCAGAACGCGTAGCAGAGCGGGACGATGGCGATCGCGAAGGCGACGAACACCGCAGGCGCCATCATGCCGTAGGGCAGCAGGCGATCATAGAGGCGGGCCCGATCGGGGCGGCGCGCGGCCGCCCCGATGGTTGCCCGGACGGAATCCTGGCGTGTCGTGGCCATGAGGATGACCTGGCGCGCCTTAGCGAGCCAGCACTTCGTTGATGCTGGTGCAGAGCTGCGCGGTCGCCTGATCGGTCGTTTGCTGACCGAGCGCCACGGCCTGCACGGCCTTCTGGATCGTGTCGACCTCGAGCTGGCCCATCTGCGGGATCGCCTCGTTCGGATACTGGTACGGGCGGGCATCCTGCAGCTGCTCGACAAAGAGCGGGTAGGGGAACTCCGTCCAGGGCGCGCCCTTGGCGAGCGAGACGCTGCCGGGGATGAAGCCGCCATTGGTGGCAAGCGTCTTCAGCGCGTCGCCATGGGTGGCGAACATGATCCATTTCGCCGTCGCCTCCTTGTTCTCCGAGGCATCCCAGAGCACCAGCGGCCAGCCGCCGAGGAAACCGGAACGGTTCTTCGGGCCGGCCGGCACCATGGCGATGCCGACTTCGTCGAGGAAGGCGGACTTGTCGTTCTGCAGGTCCTTGTAGAGGCCGGCATCCGACAGGATCATCGCGAACTTGCCATCCCGGAAGCCCTTGCGGAAGGTGTCGCCGCTCATGCTCGGCGCGTCGGGATGGGTCGCCTTGTTCTTGTAGACGCTGACATAGGTGTCGAGCGCTTCCTTGAACTCGGGCGTCTCGAAGCCGCATTTGCCGTCTTCGCCGATCATGCGTGCGCCATAGCCGAGATAGGCGCTCATGAAGTTCTGGACGGTGAAGTAGTCGAGGCTCATCGACAGCGCCGCCCCATAGGTGCCGTCCTTGGTCAGCTTGACCGCGTCGGTGGCGAAATCGGCCCAGGTCTGCGGCGGCTTCGCGGGGGCGAGGCCGGCGTCCTTGAACAGGTCCTTGCGGTAGTAGAGCGCCCGCGTCTCGACGCTGATCGGCGAGGCCCACCACTTGCCGGCGAGGTTGTAGTAGCCCTTGTCGCCCGGCCAGATGTCCTCGGCGACATTGGTGCCGTGTTCCTTGTCATAGGCGGCGAAATAGTCGTCGAGCGGGGCGAGGGCGCCGGCCGACTGGAACTGCGCGACGACGTTGTTGCCGAGCATGGAGACGTCGGGCAGGCCGCCGGCCGAGAGCGCGCTGACGAGGCGCTGCTGCTGTTCCGACCAGGGCACGATCTCCATGTTGACCTTGATGTCCGGATTGGCCTTCTCGAAGGCGGCGATCGCCTCGTTCCAGGCGGCGATGTCGGCATCGCGGGTCGAGAACTGCCAGAAATTGACGGTCGTCTCCGCGAGGGCGGGTCCGGACAGAAGGCCCGCCGCGATCGTGGTCGCGGCCAGAAGAGTCTTGATGCGCATGGGGTATGCCCTCCGATGAGTGGCTCTGCCGTCGTGCGACGGTGGCCGGCGTTTCCTGGAATTCGTTCTGAAGCCTGTCTTGCGCAGGCCTGTCGTTCGTCGAAAACGGCTGTTTTCATCATGTGTCATCGATGACACATTTAAAATCGTTAGCACCCGCACAAGGCGAGGTCAATCGGCTCAGCGGCGCGAGTTTGGGTGCGGTGCGGGACCGGTCGAGCGCCGCAGGACCAGGCGCGCGGGTAGAACCAAGTCATTCGGGACGCTTTCGCCCTCGATCGCGGCGAGTGCGGTGCGGAATCCGAGGCGGCCGAGATCTTCCATCGGCTGCGCCACCGTGGTCAGCTGCGGCGCGAGGTTGGCGGCGAGCGTGTCGTCGAAGCCGATGATCGACAGGTCGTGCGGCACCCGGAGGCCTTCCTCGTAGATCGCCTGCAGCGCGCCGGCCGCGAGGATGTCGCAGGTGGCGAAGATTGCGGTCGGGCGCTCGGGGAGGGCGAGCAGCGCCTTCATGTGTTTGTAGCCCTCGATGCCCGAGCCGCCGTCGGCGATGCTGTAGTAGAGCCCGAGCCGGATGAGCGCCTCGTCGACAGGAAGGCCGGCTTGCCGCAGTCCGATCCGGTATCCGGCCAGGCGCTCTTCCTCGACGCTGGTGAAATGGCTGTCGCCGCGCCGGATGAGGTTCGGGTCGCCGCCGATGAAGGCGATGCGCCGGTGGCCGAGTTCGGCGAGATGAGCGATCGCCTCGAGCGCGCCGGTCTGGTTGTCGACGCGGATCGAGGGCGCCTCGATCGTCGCGGCGCGCTCGAGCTGGATGACCGGGATCGAGGCCTCTCGCAACAGCTGCACGTTGCGGCTGTCGACGGCGTTGGTGAACAGCACCGCGTCGACGCGGCGTTCGATGAAGCGTTCCGCGCCGAGCCGCTCGCGTTCCGGATTGCCGTCATGGTTGAAGAGGAAGGTCTTGTAGCCCTCGGCGAGCGCGGCCTCCTCGGCCCAGTGCGCGACGTTGACGAAGAACGGATTGGCGGTGATGGCCGTCAGCATGTGGCCGATGGTGAAGCTGCGCTGCTGGCGCAGGCCGCGGGCGACGGCATTGGGCCTGTAGCCGGTCGCCTTCAGCGCCGCCTCGACGCGGCTGCGCGCCACGTCGGAGACATAGCCCTTCGCCTTCAGCACGCGTGCGACCGTCGCGGTCGACACGCCGGCGCGCTGGGCAACTTCCATCAGCGTCGAGGGCTTCATTGGCACCACTCCGTCTTTCCGCGTGCTGTAGCGGCTGGGCGGCGAACAGGCAAGGCGATGGTTTCCTCGCGGGGAGGCTGCCTTTGCTCCGGGCGGCGAACGGCGTGCGCCAGCCTCGTCGCCTTGCCGAAGGGGCTGCGAGTGCCGCATCCGGTCTCCGTCGCCGCAGCGACCGATGCTGTCGCGGCGAAGGCCCGCCTGCGATCACGGGCGGCTCGGGGGAGAGACGCGATCGGGGCGAGCCTGCCGCCGGTCCAAGCCGGAAGCTGGGAAGGGCGGATCGGGCTGCCGTCCGGGTGCCCAAGCCAGGCTTGTCGGTTGAACCGCAGCCGAGAAATTTAGTTCGGCAAGGCGCGCGCGGCGGAGCATTCCCGGGTATCATCCCTGCCGGGGTACGAAGAGATGGGAAGTCCGACATCATGACCATGGACGATCGGAATGCCGACAATCGCCGGATGCAAGAGCTCGCCCTGCTCGGGTGTGGACCGGAGCGGCCCAGCCGCCGGTCGTTCCTGTTGGGTGCCGGCGCCGGCGTCGCCGCGCTGGGGCTCGCCGGTTGCGCGACATCCGGCGGCATGAGCCTCGCCGAGGCGAAGAAGGTCTACGGACCGGTGCCCGACGAAAAATTTCCGATTCCCGCCGCCGATGTCAGCAAGGTCGATCCGAAGTATTACCGCCGGACGGTTCGCTACGCGACCAAGGAAGCGCCCGGCACGATCATCGTCGATCCTGGAAAATACTACGTGTATCGCGTCGAGGGCGACGGCATGGCGACGCGCTATGGCGCCAATGTCGGCCGTGACGGGTTCCGCTGGAGTGGCGACGCCTATGTCGGCCGCAAGGCCGAATGGGCGACCTGGACGCCGCCCAGGGAGATGATCGCGCGCCAGCCCGAGGCGGCCAAATATGCCGGCGGCATGCCGGGCGGCCTCGACAATCCGCTCGGCGCCCGCACGCTCTATCTCTACCAGGATGGCAAATACACGCTCTACACGATCTACGCCTCCAGCCATCCCAACTCGATCGGCAAGGGCGTCACCAGCGGCTGCGTCGGCCTGCTCAGCCAGGACATGATCCACCTCTACGCGCGGACGCCGGTGGACACGAAGGTCGTGGTCCTCTCGGCATAGGGCGGGCCTAGCCGCCGGCGCAGGCCGCCTGCGCCGGCAGTTGATGGTGGGACAGGCCAGTCTCGCCAGGGTTTCAAGCCACGGGCCATGGTGGTGCCGCGGCGTTCTCGAGCCGCCCGGCGATCGGGCGTTTGGCGTGGATCTGCAGCGGAATCGGCCGTTGATCGAACCGCTGCCACAGGTGTCTGACCGTCCGATCCTTGCGGCAGAGCGCCTCCGGCGAGCCGGCCAAGCACGCCGGCAGGCAATCGAGTATTCGGCCGCGTCCTCGCGGCCGCGGTTGCTCGTAGCCCTTGATGAACTTTGTTCTGCGTACCGCGCGATTCACCTTGAACGCATATGCGGCCTTGATCGGGCCGACGGGGCGCTACTTTCTCATTTTCGTCCCGTGTCATGGACCTAATGTATTGGACAGTGTCCTCGCGGCACTCCCGCGCGTGGCGTTCTTGCTGGTTAACCTAAAAATGGAGACAAGGAATGACTTCCCTCCCAATGATCAATGCACCGATTGCTCTTCATGCGATGACGGCCGGCGCGGGCAATGCCGCCATGTCCGATGCCGCCAGGGCGATCCGCGACATCGGCTATGACAACCTGCATCTCGATATCGACACGGCCAATTCGACCTGCTGGTGCTACATGGATCCGGTCGACAAGCCGTCCTACACGCATGAGCTGATGCACGACATCAGCCGGATGCAGGCGGCCATCACCCAGTCCTTCTCGAACCTGGCGAGCCCCGCCGACGCGCCGTTCTCCTGGTTCGTCATGGCCTCGGCCGTGCCGGGCATCTACAATCTGGGCGGCGATCTCGGCCATTTCGCGCAGCGGATCCGTAGCCGGGACCTCGATGCGATGCGCCACTACGGCCATGTCGCCGTCGAGGCCATCCACCGCAATGCCGTGGCCTTCGACGCGCCGGTCGTGACCATGGCGCTGGTGCAGGGCGATGCGCTCGGCGGCGGCTTCGAGCACGCGCTCTCCTTCGACCTGATCGTGGCCGAGCGCAGCGCCAAGATGGGCCTGCCGGAAATCCTGTTCAACATGTTCCCCGGCATGGGCGCCTACAGCTTCCTGTCCCGGCGCATGTCCCGCGACAAGGCCGAGGCGCTCATCCTCTCGGGCCGCATCCATACGGCCGAGGAACTTTACGAGATGGGGGTGGTGGATGTTCTGGCCGAGGATGGGCAGGGACACGCGGCCGTGCTTGACTATATCGCGCGCCACAATCGCAAGCATAACGCGCATCATGCGCTCTATCGGGCCCGGCGGCGGGTCAACCCGGTGACGCTCGAGGAACTGATCGATGTCGTCGACATCTGGGCCGAGGCGGCGCTGAACCTGACGGAAGCCGACCTTCGCAAGATGGATCGTCTCTGCTCGGCCCAGAACCGGCGTCTCGCCAGCCTGCAATCGGATGTTTCCGTTCTCGTGGCCGCCGAGTGAGGTCGATTGGCGATGCGTCCCGGGGGGGCGCATCGCCAGCCGCCGGAGATTCAGCCCAGCCCGGCCTCGCGCCCCGAACAGAGGCGCATGGCTTTCTGGGTCCGCCGCAGTTCGGCCCTGGCCTGCCTGGTGAATTCCGCGGCGCTCGCCTTGAGTTCGTCGCCGCGCAGGTCCCGCCAGGACCTGCAGATGCCGCCGAGGGCGAGAGCGCCCATGTTCGCCGAACTGCTCTGCAGCGCGTGGTCGTCGCTGCGGAACGCCTCGATATCGCCCCGCGCCGCGCTCTTGGACAGACGGTCCAGCATGACCTCGGCGTCCGCCAGATAGTCTTCGATCAGGTCGTTCACGAACTCCGCATTGCCGAGCCGCCGCAGCCGCTCGACCGCCTTTTCGTCCAGGGTGGGCAGAAGGTTGGAGCGCACGAGGGTCAGGTGCGTTTCGGGCCGGGCCGATGGATCGGCTGCATCGCCGGTGATCCGATCGATGGCGGCGAGCAGTTCGGCCGGCTCGACCGGCTTGATCAGGCAGTCGTCCATGCCGGCATCGCGCCACCGGCTGTCGTGGAGCGCGGTCGCATCGGCCGTGAGGCCGACGATCGGCAGCCTGCGGCTGCCCGTGGCCATCACGCGATAGAGCTTGGTGGCCTCCAGCCCGTCCGTATCGGGCATGTTGAAGTCCATCAGCACGATGTCGATCTGATCGGCCTTCTCTTCCAGCAGGTCGAGCGCCTGGTCGCCCGTCTCCGCCAGCAGGACGGAGTGCCCCGCTGCCTCGAGGATGCGCGAGAAGACGCGCTGGTTGATGCGGTTGTCGTCGGCCAGCATCACGCGACGGGGCCGGCTCGGCCGGATCGGGCGTGGCGCCGCGGCGCGCCGTTGCGCGAGCGTCGGCGTCGGCGTGTTCAGCCGGCAGGCGATCGTCAGAACGCGCCGCAGCTCCGCCGCCGTCGGGCGTTCCGAGATCAGGCTGGTGCAGCGCTGCCGCGTGGCGAGGCTGGGAAGCGTCGGCAACGCGTCCGGCTGGATCAGGACGCCCTTGGTCGGCATGCCATTTGCCACCGCGAACGGCAGCGGCAGATTGCGGCCATTCGGCTCGAACAGCAGGCGCACGGCATTGGCCGCCTCGGGCGGGAACATGCGTGCCGGCCCGAGAAGCGGATCGGCCAGGATCGGTTTCACCCCGAGCGAGGCGAGGCTGCCGATCAACGCCTCCAGCGGTGTGGCATCCCGGCAGACGAGGACGACGCCGCGCTCGCGCCAGGGCTCCTCGGCGTATAGGCCCTCGTCCGGCAAGGTCGAGGCCAGGATGTCGAAGCGGAACGTGCTGCCTTCTCCGAGGGCGCTTTCGACCGAGATCGAGCCGCCGAGCAGCTCGACCAGTCGCCGGGCGATGGCGAGGCCGAGGCCGGTGCCGCCGAAGCGGTTCATGATGCTGGCATTGGCCTGGGTGAAGTCCTCGAAGATCCGTTGCTGGTCCTGCGGGGCGATGCCGATGCCGGTATCGGTGATCTCCATCGTCAGCCGAAGCTTGCCGTCTTCCGCCTGCTGGCCGTCCACCGCGATGGTGATGCCGCCTTCGCGGGTGAACTTCACGGCGTTGCCGACCAGGTTGACCAGGATCTCGTGCAGGTGCTGGCGGCTGCCATAGAGCCGCAGCGGCGTGCGCGGCGTCACATGGATGTCGAAGGTCAGGCCGCATTCGCGCACCTGGCTCTCGACGAGACGGCGTGCATCGACGAGCAGCGCGATCAGGTCGATCTCGCTGTTCGACACCGGCATCCGCCCCGCCTCGATGCGGGAGAGGTCGAGCAGGCTGTTGATCAGCGATTGCAGCGAACGGGAGGCGACCTCGACGGTCTCGACCATGTCGCGCTGTTCGGCGACCAGCGGACTGGCGCGCAGCAAGCCCGTCATGCCGACGATGGCGGTGAGCGGTGTCCGCAATTCGTGGCTGACGCTGGCGAGGAAGAGGCTCTTCGCCTGGCTCGCCTCCTCGGCGGTCTGCGTCGCCTGCGACAGCTTGCGGATCAGCGTGCCGGCATAGGCGGGCAGGATGACGAGCCCGCTCAACAGGCCGATGGAGAGGTGCCAGAGCTGGAACCAGAATGGCGTCGTCAGCACCACGATGGCGAAACAGAGCGTGGCGACGGGAATGGCGATGGCGAGCGAGGTCAGGCCGAAGCGGAAGCCATTGCCGAAGATCACCCAGAGATAGATCGGAAAGAACAGCGCCGCGACCTCGCCGCCGAGATGCAGCTGCCACGAGAGGAAGCCGCAATCCATCACCAGGGCGAAGAAGCGGCGCCCGCGCGAGATGCCCGGATAGATGAGGATATGGGCGAGCACGGCCAGGGCGAGCGGAATGTAGAGCGCCATGACGTCGAGGGCATAGCCCATGTCTCCGCCGCTGCGGTTCACCAGCAGGACGATGACGATGATGATGGCGAAGACGAGCCGGTTGAAGCTCATCTCGTGTTCGCTGTCGGGCCGCTCCCGCAGGCGCGTCATCACTCGGCGGAGGGGGGCGGCCAGCGCCTGAAGAAACCTATTCGGCGCGCGCATGCTCGGTCTCCGTCGCCCCGGAGGCGGGGCCGGAGCTCGCCCGGCCGTGCTGCGCCACCCAGGCGACGAAGGCATCGGGCGGGAGCGGCGCGCTGAAATGGTAGCCCTGCACCTCGTCGCATCCTTCCAGTCGCAGGAGCGAGAGTTGCGGCTCCGTCTCGACGCCTTCGGCGAGGACCTGGAGGTTCAGGATGTGGCCAAGGTCGATGATCGTGCGCACGATCGCGAGCGCGCTGGGATCGCTGCCGAGATCCTGCACGAAGGAACGATCGATCTTCAGCCGGTGCAGCGGGAAGCTGCGCAGGTAGCTCAGCGAGGAATAGCCGGTGCCGAAATCATCGACCGACAGGGTGACGCCGAGCGATCGCAGGACATGCATCTGCTTGACGATCTGCTCGTCATGGCCGAGCAGGATGCCTTCGGTGAGTTCGAGTTCCAGCGAGGTCGGCCGCATGCCGCTCGCCCGCAGGGCGTCCTTGACTAGGCCTTCCACGCCCTGGCGACGGAACTGGATCGGCGACATGTTGACGGCGATGCGCAGATCGCCATGGCCGATCGCCTCCCACGCCGCGCCCTGGCGGCAGGCCTCGTTCAGGACCCATTCGTTGATCGGCAGGATCAGGCCGGTCTCTTCCGCCAGGCTCAGGAAGGCGCCGGGGGAGAGCAGGCCGCGCTGCGGATGCTGCCAGCGCAGCAGCGCCTCGGCGCCGACGATCTTCCGGCTGCGAAGGTCGATCTGCGGCTGGTAGAACAGCACGAATTCCTGCCGCGACAGCGCCCCGCGCAACTCGGTCTCGAGATGGGCGGTCTGGCTGGCGCGTGGCCGCATGTCGGCGGCGAAGAAGCGCCAGGTGCCGCCGCCGAGCGACTTGGCCAGATACATGGCCTGGTCCGAATTCTTCAGCAGTTCGTCCGGATCCGTGCCGTCGAGGGGCGCCAGCGTAACGCCGATGCTCGCGCCGATATTGAGGGCGAGCGGGCTGTCCTCGGTGCTGTTGAGCAGGTCGAGGATCGACTGCGCCAGCCGGCCGGCATCCTCGGGTCCGTCGATGTCCGGCTGCAGGATGGCGAACTCGTCGCCGCCGAGACGCGCCACCGTATGGGTGCTGCCGACCAGCGTCTGCAGCGCCTCGGCGACGCGCTGCAGCAGCGCATCGCCGCGATGATGGCCATGGGCGTCGTTCACCGCCTTGAAGCGGTCGAGGTCGATGAAGTGCAGGGCGAAATTCTGGTCGCCGCGACGGCCGCGGGCCAGTTCGCGACGCAGGCGATCGCGCAGCATCGCGCGGTTGGGCAGGCCGGTGAGCGGGTCGTGGTTGACGATGTGCAGCAGGCGCCGTTCGGCATGGCGCTGCTCGGTGATGTCGATCGAGGTCGACAGCACGCTGACGATCTCGCCCATGCCGTCGTAGAGCGGCGCCTTGCTGGTCAGATAGATGCGGTGCTCGCCATCCGGCGCCCAGACGTCTTCCTGGCGCGGCGGCATGGCGCGGCCGGTCTTGAGGATCAGCTGGTCGAGCCGGCGGCTGATATGGGCGCGGTCCTCGCCGAGAAGCGCCTCGATCGGCTGACCGACCAGATCGGCCGGCACCTTGCCGAAGAAGGCGGCCTGGTGGGCATTGACGAAGACGCAGCGCCCGTCGCGGTCGGTCGCGTTGATCATGGCGGGCACGGTGTCGATCACCTGCGCCAGCGCCTCACGGCTCTCGCGCAGCAGCTTCTCCTTGACGTGCAGGCTGATCTCGAGCTGGTCGGCGCGCTCGGAAATCAGCAGCTGCTGCGCCCGCAGCTTTAGCAGGTTCTTTGCCCGGGCCAGGAACTCGACATGGTCGACCGGGCTCAGCAGGAAGTCCGTCGCGCCCGCCTCGAGCGCCGTGACGCGGAACTCCTGGTCGCTATAGGCCGTGACGACGATGATCGGGACGTCCCAGTTGCGGCTGTCCGCGCGGACGGCGGCGGTCAGCTCGGCGCCCGTCATGGCCGGCATCTTGTAGTCGGTGATGATCAGGTCGGCGGTGTTCTCCGCCATCCATTCCAGGGCCTTGCGCGGATTTCCGAAGGCGCGGATGTCGAGCTCGGACTCGAGCTGCCTAGCCAGCTTTGAATAGATGCGCTGATTGGTCGAGCTGTCGTCGACGATGACTATCTTGAGCATCAGGGCTGGCGCCTCGGAAACACAGAAGGTCTCTTCCCTGTTCATGGGCACGGCGCGCTCGCCGGACCGCGCTGGACATCGCTATCTGGAGCCCGCCCCGAAGCGCGGTCAAGCCTGACTTATCCGTGTACGCCCGCCATTCGGCAAGTGGTAGCCTGCTTCCGCAAGCGGAAAGAAATTCTCAGCGTTGAAAAGCGCGTTCCAGCGCAGGGCAATGAAGCCGTTTTGCTTGGGGACTGCCCAGGTGGCGGACACGGCAGACCCGGCGCCGCCCAGGCCGGCAGGGAGGGAGAGGGGTAGCTTCTGGACGTCGAGTTCGAGGCGAGGCTGCGGCAGAATCATTGCGGAAGCTGCGGCCGACAAAAGCCGGACTGATCCCATGGCGGAAGAAGCAGAACGCTCCCAAAATGCTGACGCGCATCATTTCGACCGCGCGCTGCGGAGGATGCGGCCGCCGTCTGCCATCTGCTCAAGCGCGCTCTATCGCGGGTCCGTTGGCAAGACGGCACCTTCCGCCGCCATAGTCGGCGCGCATGCGATTCTGTCCTGGTTCGGTAGTTGGCTGGGGCGGCAGCGCCAGAATGGTGGCATCGAGAACGGAGCGCCTGGCCGATCGGCGCGATCATCCTCAGATCGGGCGTCGGACCGAGCAGCCCGGGCGGCGGCGACCGCCGCGTTGAGCATGGGCCGAGGCTCCTTCCCAGCGTTCAACCGGCCGTCCGCCGCCGTGTCCGCTGAAGTCGTCCGTGGCCGCCGGCGTGCCGGCGGCCACGGCGAGGCTTACATGCAGCCGGCGACGTACTCGTACTTGTCGGCGAGTTCCGGCTGATCGGCGCCGATGGCGACGATCTCGGCCATGGTGACGGGTTTGACGGCCTCGCCGGCAATGAGCTTCGCGGCGATGTCCATCGCGACCGCGCCCTGCTGGCTCGGGCTCTGGGCGATCAGGCCCTGGAGCTCGCCGTTCTTTAGCGCGGCAACCTCGGCGCTGGCGGCATCATAGGCCACCATCTTCACCTTGCCGACTGCGCCAGCCTGGCGGAGGCCGGTGATCGCGCCGATCGCGCCCTGGTCATTGGTGGAGAACACGCCGGCGAGGTCAGGATGGGCGGACAGCGTCGAGGTGATGATCTCGGCGGCGCGCTGCGGATCGTTCGACTGGTATTGCGGTCCGAGATACTGGATGTCCGGATATTTCTCGGCCAGCGTCGCCGCGAAACCGGCCTCGCGCGCGTCCTGGGCCAGCGAGCCGGGGGGCTGGGTGATGACCAGAACCTTGCCCTTCTTGCCGATCAGCGCCGCCAGCGCGTCGGCCGCCATGCCGCCGCCGGCCTTGTTGTCGGTCAGAATCTGGGTCTTTAGGATCGACGGATCGGAGATGGTCTGGTCGACCGTGATTACCTGCGTGCCGCGTCCGGCGAGTTCGCGCATCGGCGGGATCAGCGCCTGCATGTCAGTCGGGACGATGGCAGCTACCTTGGGGGCGCTCGCTGTCACTGCGTTGACCACCGGGATCTGCGCGTCGGCGGCAAACTGGTCCGCGGCTGAGACGGTAAGCGAAAGGCCGAGCTCCTTGGCGCGGGCCTGCGCGCCGCACTGCATGGCCTGGTAGAACGGGCTGCCGCTCGAGCCGAGCACGAGGGCTACCGAGTTGGCCTCCTGCGCGAAGGCACCCGAAGCGGAGAGCGAGGTCAGCACGAGACCCACAGTCACCGATACGATCGTCTTGGTCATTCTCTATTCCCCTTTGGTATTGCGGAGCGTGCGTGGCGCTAGCCCCGTTTGCGAAGCCGTCGCTTCAGTTGGTCGATCCAGACGGCGAGGATCAGCACGGCACCCATGGCGACCGTTTGCCAGAACGGCGGAATGCCAAGGATGACGAAGCCATTGAGCAGGATGATGGGAATGAAGACGCCCACCACGGTGCCGAACACGCTGCCGACACCGCCGAACAGGCTGGTCCCGCCAAGCACCACTGCCGAGATGGTGGCGAGGTTGTCCATGGCGTGGCCATTGATGGTGGTCGTCGAGAAGCGGGCGTTGGACATGACCGCGGCGATGCCGGCCATCAGGCCCGAGATGGCGTAGACTTGGATCAGTCGCGCCGTCGTCGGGATGCCGCTGCGGCGGCTGGCTTCGGCGTTGGAGCCGACGGCGAAGATGTGCATGCCGAAGCGGGTCATGTGCAGCACGATGCCGGCGATGACGGCGGTCACGGTCGCGATCACGACCAGCGTAGGGATGCCGAGGATGCGGCCGGAGCCGACATGGGTCACCAGCAGTTCCGGCATGGCGCGGACGTCGACACCACCGGAGAGGATCTGCGCGCCGCCGAGCGCCATGCCCATGGTGCCGAGCGTGACGATGAGCGGCGGGATCTTCGTGACGGCGATCAGGATGCCGTTGAACGTGCCCCAGGCCACGCCGACGAGTAGGGCCGCGACCGTGCCGATCGCGATGATGTCCCAGCCTGCGGCCGTGGTGCCATAGGTGGTGCCGCCGGCACCGGAGAGGAAAAGCATTAGCTTGGCCGAGACGACCGAGGCGAAGACCAGGACCGAGCCGACCGAGAGGTCGATGCCCGAGGTGATCACCACATAGGTCTGACCGACAGCCAGCACGAGCAGGATGGCCGCGTTGATGAAGAGCTGCTGGACGTTGTAGGCGGAGCCAAACTGGGCTGGCCTCAGCACCAGGAAGATCGCGACGAGCGCGAGCAGGAGGAGGAAGATCCAACCGCCGGCGACGAGCCTCAGGAGCCGGTCTTCCGTGCTCTCGACGGGGGCGATGGCGAGTTCGTTGCTCATGCTGCCAGTTCCTTGGCTTGTCCGCTGGTCATCTCGCGCACCAGGTCCGCGACGCTCGCGTCGGCGGCACGGAGGTCGGCGACCGTCTGGCCGAGGCGCAACACATGCACGCGGTCGGCGACTTCCAGGACCTGTGGCATGTTGTGGCTGATCAGGACGACGGAGGTTCCGGCGTCGCGGACGCGCCGGCAGAGGTCGAGCACGCGCTGCGTCTGGACCACGCCCAGCGCGGCTGTCGGCTCATCGAGTATGACGAGCTTGCTCGCCCACATCGCCGCGCGGGCGATGGCGACGGATTGCTGCTGGCCACCGGAGAGCGAGGCGATAGACACGCGCTGAGACTTCAGCTGGACGCCGAGCTTGGCGAACTGCTCGACCGCCTGGCGTTGCATGGTGCGGCGGTCGAGGAAGCCGAGCTTGCCGAGAAGGCCGCTGCGGGTGAGTTCTCGGCCGAGGAAGAGATTGTCGGCCGGCGTCAGGTCGGGGGCGAGCGCCAGGTCCTGATAGACGGTGGCGATGCCGCATTCCTGCGCGTCGAGCGGGGAGGTGAAGCTCACCGCCTTGCCCTCGACGCGCAGCGTGCCCTCATCCGGCTTGTCGGCGCCGGAGAGGATCTTGACGAGGGTTGACTTGCCGGCGCCATTATCGCCGATCAGGGCAACGATCTCGCCCGGCATGACGCGGAAATTGGCGCCCTTGAGGGCCTGTACATGGCCAAATGTGCGCCGGATGCCGGTCGCTTCCAGCAGCGGCGTGCTCATGTGCCCGTTTCCAGGCCGACATTGTTCGAGAAGGCGTGGAACTCGTTGTAGCGCGCCGCGCAGAGCGCCTGCCAATGGTTGAACGCCTCGGTGGTGCCGGCGAACTTCCAGATCTCGACTTCCTGGAAGTCGTGCTGGCCGCGGATGTGGAAGCGGCCGTGGAACTCGGCGCCGGCGGCCTTGGCGCCGTCGCGGACAGCTTGCCAGGCGTCGGCGAGTGCCTGCTTTTCCTTGTCGCCCAGCAGGTACCAGTGCGGACGGGGGCGAGAATAGTGGATCCAGACGGATTGGGTCATGTCAGGCGTACCTCGGAGCGATCAGGTCGGCGAGCGGCGCGAGGCGGCCCACGATGTGTCGCGATGTGGTGAACTTGAAATCGGCCACGCGCTCGTGGCCGCGGATGGCGGCGTCGGCGGTGTCCGGACCGTCGATTTCCCAAGCGCCGAGATGGTGCCAGGAATGCGACCAGTCCATACGGTGGCGGCCGGCGATGTTGACGCCGAGCGCCAGGTCACCCTTGAAGGCGATGTCGCACTCGAAGTCGTATTCGGTGCGTTCCTCCGGCGTCGCCTCGCACCACTGGTCGTTCCATTCCCAAAGCGCGAGGAAGGACCAGCCATGATCGGTGAGCGCGCCCTTGCCCATGACCGGGGCGAACTCCTTGACGCCCATCAGCCATTCCGTGCGGAAGGCGCGCGCCCAGCCGGCCTTCTCGAGCCGGATGGTTCCGGCAAGCGCGCTTTCGAGGTCGGGTGCCTCGAACACGCCGGCGATATCGTGCATGTGGGTGAAACCGGTGTCGAGCGCCCGCGGCGTGTTCGGCGCCGCGGGATCGAAGACGCGACGCAGCGACAGCGTCCAGCCCTCGGCGGCGAGCTCGTCGAGGACAGCCAGGATGGCGCGGTGGTGCGCCGCGCCATAGACGCCGGGCAGCTCGTCCTGGCGCGTGGCGACGAACATCACCGAGGCCTTGGGCGTGGTGCCCGATGGTGGCGCCGATGAAAAGACGTCGGTGTCTCCGGTGAGGCTCGTCATTTCCGCGACTTCTCGACGGCGTTCATCAGGCGCTCGACGCGGGCCGGATCGACGGGGTTCCACCAGCGTGAGTCCACCTTCAGCCATTGACCGACAATGGCGCCGTCGGCGACGGGCATCAGGGTGGGCACCTGTTCGGGCGACAGGCCCGAGCCGACGATGACTGGCAGGTTGGTGCCTGCGCGGACCTCGGCCACTTCCTCCGGCTGGGTCGGCGATCCCGTGCGGGTGCCGGTGGCGATCAGTACGTCGGCGTCGAACCATTCGGCGTCGGTCGCCTGCTCGGTGATCGAGCGGTCGCCGGTGATGGCGTGCGCGCCGAACTTCACATGCACGTCGGCAAAGATGGAAACATCCTTGGCGCCGATCTGCGCGCGGTAGCGCAGCGCCTCGGCGGCCGGTCCGTTCAGGAAGCCTTCATTGGCGACATAGGCGTTGACCCACTGGTTGACGCGCACCCAACGCGCGCCGACCGCCTTGGCGACGGCGAGGCCGGGGATGGCGCCGTTCGCCACGCAGGTAATGCCGATCGGTGCGCTGACGGTGTTGCGGATTTCCTGGCAGATGACGGAGAGGGCCGCGACCGTTTCGAAGCCGATGTGCTCGGGACGGGAGAAGGGCATGTCGCTGGCGTTCTCGACCATGATGCCGTCGATGCCGCCATCGGCGAGCGTGCGCGCGTCGCGCAGCGCCGCGGCGATGATGTCGCGCATCGCTTCGCCCTCGTAGCGGGGTGCGCCGGGAAGCGGGCGCAAATGCACGACGCCGATGATCGGCTTCTTCTTGTCGAAATGGGTGGCAAGGGCGCTCGGCTTGGCCGGCATTACGATGGGGGGAGACATTCTACCTCTTCAGCCTTGTTCTTGAGTTTCGATTTCGGAGAGCGTCGGGTAGGCGGTCTGCGCGCCCATCCTTGTGCAGGCGATCGATGCGGCGCGCACGGCGCGTGCCAGAATGATGTCGACCCGCCATCCGGCGGCGAGGCCGGCGAGGAACCAGCCGGCGAGGCAGTCGCCCGCGCCGGTCGTGTCGACGATGTCGAGGCCCGCGGGCGGCGGCGCGTACAGCATCTCGCCGCCCTCGCGGTAGAGTTCCGCGCCGAGGGGGCCGCGCGTACGCACCACGTCGCTCACACCGAGGTCGCGTAGCCGGCCGATCGGATCGCGGCCGATCGCATCGGCGGCGCGGTCGTTCACGAAGACGACACGGGCGCCGTCGAGGACCGGAGCGAGGCTGGCGATGCCATGTGGGAAACTGGCGGGCTCGAGGTCAATCGACCAGCCGATGCCGGCCTGCCGCGCCCGCTCGACCAGCGCCGGGGCGGCGGGGCCGAAGCAGGCGGTATGGAGATGGGCGATGTCGTCGAGCCGAAGCGCTCGGACTGCCGCATCGTCGGGATAGAGCGAGACGCCCGGATAGAGCAGCAGCCGCTTTTCGCCGTGCGGCTCGATCATCGTTACGACGCGGCAGAGGCCGCCGGGGACCATCGCCGGCCGCAGGTCCAGGCGCGTTGCCTCGAGTTCGTTGCGGACTTGGATCGAGGCGAGGTCGTCGCCGAGCTGGATGCCGAGCGCGGCGTCGCCGCCAGCTCGCGAGAAGGCTACCGCAGTGTTGGTGATGACTCCGCCGAGGCCTTCGGTCGAGGCGGTGCAGTGCACCTTCTCGTCTGGCGCCGGCATGTGGGGCGCTTGCAGGCTCAGATCCAGACTGACGTCGCCGACAAAAAGATAGTGCGCCAAGGTCGCCTCCCTGCGATGGCTCAATTTGTAACTTTGTCATTACATTTGATCAAGCCGGGATTGAGCAAAAAAAGCACTGAGGATCGATCTGGCTAAAATTTGATCATTTGGACTAAGTCAAGGGCGTCTCTGGGTCGGTCATGGCTCTCTAGTTTGGCGTCGCGCCATGCGGAAGATACGGATGCCCTTGCTCGCGAGCCGTCCGGAATGATAGATCATGCATTTGTCATGACATTTGGCGGGATATGATGGGTTGGGATGCGGCACGGCTTTCGGACGAGGGGGCGCCGAAATGGTTTCAGATCGCCAACATCCTCAGGCAGTCGATCGTCGAAGGTGAGTTCCAGGCTGGCGACGTCATGCCCACCGAGGCGCATCTGAACCGGGTGTTCGACGTCAGTCGCACCACCGCGCGCTCGGCTTTGAACAAGCTGGTCCAGGAAGGGCTGATCACGCGCCGTTCTGGCGTCGGGTCGATCGTGCTTGGCGGTCGTGTCGATCAGCCGGTCAACCAGATCCGCGGCTTCACCGAGGACATGCTGCTGCGTGGGCTGAAGCCATCCTTCGCCGTGCTTTCGGCGGGGTGGGAGCAGGCGAGCGGCGAGGTCGCGCATGCGCTGGGCCTTGCCTCTTCCGACAAGCCGTTCCGCTCGGACAGGCTGCTCAGCGCGAACGGCCGGCTGATGGGCTACTCGGTGTCGTGGATCCGGCCGGACCTCTTTGGCAATGTCCCGCCGCCGACCGAGGCGCAGCTTGCCGGCGGATCGCTTTATGCGTGGCTACGCGAGAACCTGGATGTCGAGATCTCGGGCGGCGTCGAGTTCATCGAAGCGAATCTGGCGAGTGGCGAGACTGCGCGCCTGCTCGACGTTGAGCCTGCTTCGGCGGTTCTGGTGGTCACCCGTGTCGCAAAGTCGGCAGCCGGTATGCCGGTCGAGTTCGTAGTCGTGACCTACCGGGCCGACCGCTATCGATTCCGCGTGGAGCTCTAGCGGCGGAGAAGCGACGCGGCCCGGCGATTTACGTCGCGCTGAGGATGAAGTCGGCGCAGCGGTCGCCGAGCATCATCGCCGGCGCGTTGGTGTTGCCGGCGTTGATGTTGGGTACCGCCGACATGTCGCACACCCTGAGACCCTCGACGCCGCGCACCCGCATGCGGGCATCGAGCACGGCCATTGGGTCGCCATCCGCGCCCATCTTGCAGGTGCCGGCCGGATGGTAGTTGGTCTTCACGAAGCGCCGGCAGTGCGTGCGCAGCGCCTCGTCGTCTGGATCCGGCGTCGGCGGCAGCGCGACGCGCTCGATCCGGCGGGCGAGCGGCTCGGTGTGGAAGGCGCGCAGGAAGAATCGCTGACCGGCCACCATCTGTCGCATGTCGTCCTCGTTCTGCAGCAGGTGGGGCGAAACGAGCGGCATCGCTGCGGGATCGGCGGAGCGCAGTTTGACGAAGCCGCGCGACTTGGGTTTGACGACGACGGTGGTGATGGTGAGGCCGTAGGTGTCCTTCATCGAGTTCCGCGTGTTGCGATCGAGATAGACGATCGGCACGCAGAAGGCCTGTATCGTCGGTGTTGCCTCGGGATCGAGCGGGTTAACGAAGGCGCCGGCCTCGACGCCCGCCGTGGTGATCGGGCCGCTGCCGAACAGCTTGAACTGCAGGCCGTTCTTCAGCATGCGCCAGCCATTGCCCTGGTTGAAATAGCCGAAGCGGCCATTGGTGGTGGCCGTGATTGGCACTTCCGGATGGTCGATCAAATTGGCGCCGACGCCGGGGAGGTCGATCTTGCAGGCGATGCCGTGCCCGGCGAGATGGTCGGCGGGGCCGATGCCCGACAGCATCAGCAGCTTGGGGCTGACCAGCGCTCCGGAGCTGACGATGATCTCGCCCTTCGCATAGGCTGTGTGTTCCGTCCCGTTGATGCGGTAGGCGACACCGACGGCCCTGCCGTTCTCGATCAGCACGCGCGAAACCTCGGCATGCAGGCGGACGGTGAGACGCGGGTCGTCCTTCAGCGGCTCGACGTAGGCGTAGGCGGCGCTGCTGCGGCGTCCGGCCCGGTTCATGAACTGGTAAAAGCCGACGCCACGCTGCGCGGGGCCGTTGAAGTCCGGATTGAATGGCTCCTTGAGGGCCTGCACCGCCTGCACGAACCAGCGCGACAATTCGTTGATGTGGCCGGGATCCGAGACGAGGAGGGGGCCGTCGGCGCCATGGGCGTCATTGTAGAGGCGGTTGTTGCCTTCCATGCCGCGGAAGTGGCGGAGAACGGCGTTCCAGCTCCAGTCGGCGCCGTCATTGTTGCCGCGCAGGATCGCATCCCAGTCGTCATAGTCGGCGGCGCGGCCACGGATATAGACCTGCGCGTTCACCGATGAGCCGCCGCCGAGCACGTTGCCCTGCGGTATGTCGTGCGCGCGGCCGTCGAGATGCGGCTGCGGGATTGTCGTGTGGTACTTCATGTACTTGCTGCCGTTGATCATCTTGAAGATGCCCGGCGGCATGTCGAGGAGCGGATGGTGGTGCGAGTGCCCCGCCTCGAGCAGAAGTACGCGATGGTTTCCCTTGGTTACCAGCTGTGCGGCGGCGACGCAGCCGGACGACCCGCCGCCGGCGACGATGTAGTCGAACTCCTCCCGAGCCACTCCCGCTATCCTCCCTGATATCGTGTGCGCTAGAACGTGCCGCGGACCGTCTCCCATGCCTCGCCGAGATGGACGAGGAGTGCTTGTTCCGCGGCATCGGGGTCGCGATCGATGATGGCGTCGAAGATCGCCTTGTGCCCCGCGTAGTAGATGAGGTTCTGCTCGGCTGAGCGGTTCATGCTCTGCCAGTGCTCGAACAGCCAGGTGACGAAGGCTCTGTGCACGGCCGGCAGTACCGGATTGCCGAGGATGCGATAGAAGATCGCGTGGAAGGCGACGTCCGTGTTGTCGAAGAGAACGGGGTCGTCGATCGCGGCGCGGTTCTGTTCCAGCGCCGTGCGGAGCGCCGCGATGTCCTCCTTGCGGGCGTGCAGGGCGGCGTGACGGACAAGCGAGGCCTCGAGGAAGATGCGCACGTCGTAGAGCGTCTTCACGCCTCCATCCTGCCGCAGCAGGTGGCTGACCACGCCGCCGACCGCCGAGAAGGCGGCGTCATAGCCGGGCCGGCGCACGATCGGACGGTGGCGCGGCTTGCTCTCTAGCAGGCCGCGCGTCGTCAGTGTCGCGATCGCTTCGCGCACCACCGTGCGGCTGATGCCGAAGCGGCCCATCAGATCGCGCTCGGGCGGCAGCGGGCTGCCGTTCTCGAGGAGGCCCGAGACGATGTCCTGCTCGATAGCCGTCACGATCGCGTCGGCCGCGCGCTGGTTTCCCGCGCGGGCTGGCGTGTCATCGAGGGGGTGGTCGCTCGGCATCGGTTTCCGCTCGGCACGAAATCAGTCCCGCAGCAATCCACCAAAGCTCGGCGAATATCAATAGCGGACCCATATGGACGGACCAAAAAAGCCAATCGATCGGTCGCGAGTGGTGCCGACTAGGTCGTAATCTTTCGATTTTTGCGATCCGTTGACAGGTTTTTCGATGTGTGGTCCAACGAACATAAAGATTTGGTCTGACCAAACGTGGATGGACGCATGCTCGACAGATTGAAGGCCGCGTTGGCGGGGGAGCCGTCGCATCTGGGTATGCTTGTCGGCGGCACATGGCTGGAAGGGCCTGCAGCGGCTCGGGTCGAGGTCGAGAATCCGGCCAATGGCGCGGTTGTCGCGACGGTACCGGCGGGATCCGCTGATCATGCGCATGCGGCGTTGGAAGCGGCTCGGAAGGCTCAGCCGGTCTGGGCCGCCACGCCGGCGCCCGAGCGCGGTCGGCTGGTGGGCCTGCTCGCCGATGCCGTGCGCGATCATCGCGACCTGCTGGCCCATGTCGTCGTCGCTGAGCAGGGCAAGCCTCTCAACCAGGCCCATGGCGAAATTGGCGCGACCGAGACCTTCCTGCGCTATGCCGCCGAGAGCGGGCGCCGCATCGAGGGCGACATCATGCCCTCCGACATGGCGAACGAGGAGATCTGGATCCGGCGCGTTCCCTATGGCGTCGTGGTCGGCCTGACGGCCTGGAATTATCCCGCCGCCTTGACCGGCCGCAAGCTCGGGCCGGCGCTAGTGGCGGCAACAGCTTTGTCCTCAAGGCGCACGAGTTCACGCCGCTTTCGGGCCTTGCGATCGCGGCGCTGGCGGAGCGGGTCGGCATCCCCGCGGGCGTGGTCAACGTCGTCACCGGCACCGGTCACGGCCTCGGCCAGGCGTTGGTCGAGAGTCCGGAATCGGACCTCGTCACCATGACCGGCAGCACCCGCGCCGGGCGCGAGATCTACGCCGCAGGCGCTCGACGCATCAAGCCGATTCGGCTCGAACTCGGCGGCAAGGCGCCCTTCATCGTCATGGAGGATGCGGACATCGACCGCGCCGTGGAGAGCGCGGTGACGGCCCGCTATACCAACTGCGGCCAGATCTGCACCTGCAACGAGCGCATGTATCTGCATCGCGCCATCGCCCAGGAATTCATCGAGAAATTCGTCGCGCGCAGCCGCGCGCTGGTGATCGGCGACCCGCTCGACAATCCCGATATCGGCCCCAAGATCAGCGGACCCGAAGTCGACAAGATTGTCGACATCGTCCGCCGCAGCACCGAGGCCGGTGCCGAGGTCCTGCTGGAGGGTGGGCGGCTGACGGAGGGCGCCCGGTCGCGCGGCCATTGGTATGCGCCCACCGTCCTGCTCGCCCAGGGCAATGACGTGCCGGCGATGCGCGAGGAGATCTTCGGCCCGGTCGTGCCGATCGTCATCGTCGACGATTTCGAGCAGGCGCTGCGGCTCGCCAATGATTCCGACTACGGTCTCTCGGCCTATGCCTATACCGGCAGCCTGATGCGGCTGATGCGGATCGCGGCGGAGCTCGACTTCGGCGAGATCTACTTCAACCGCACCAATGGCGAGCTGATCCAGGGCTTCCATACCGGCTGGGGCCAGTCCGGCCTCGGCGGCGAGGACGGGAAGTACGGCCTGGATGGCTATTTCCAGAAGAAGACCATGTACGTGAACTGGGCCTGATCGGGCCTTGGCCCGGATCGCTTGGCAATCATTTCTCCAGAGGAAGAGAAGCATGTCCAGCCGACAGACCATTCGTGACATCAGGACGCGCGTTTTCCACGTGCCGCTCGAGGAGCCGATGCAGGATGCGCGGCATGGCCTGCAGACCTTCTACGAGCTCGCAACCGTCGAGATCGGCACGACGGGCGGCGAGTCGGGCGTCGGTTACACCTACACGATCGGCACCGGGGGGCGCGCGACCAAGGCGATGATCGATCACGATCTGGCGCCGATGTTGATCGGGCATGATGCCGACGACATCGACACGCTCTATGACGAGATGCATTCGCGCCTGCACTATGTCGGGCGGGGCGGCGTCGCCTCCTTCGCCATCTCGGCCATCGACATTGCGCTCTGGGACCTGCGCGGCAAGGTGCGCAATCTGCCGCTTTGGAAGATGGCCGGCGGCGCTAGCAAATCCCCGCTCACCTATCGCGGCGGCGTCGATCTCAACTATCCCATCGAGAAGCTGGTCGAGAGCGTCTCCGGCTACCTCGCTCAAGGCTACCAGGCCATCAAGATCAAGGTCGGCAAGCCCGATCTCGGCGAGGACATCGCCCGTCTGCGCGCCGTCCGCGAGTTGATCGGGCCTGCGGCGAAGCTGATGGTCGACGGCAATTTCGGCTACGACCTCGAGCGTGCCACGGCCGCGGCGCGCGCCTTCGAGCCGTTCGACCTGACCTGGTTTGAAGAGCCGATGGAGCCCGACGATTTCGAGGGCTATGGGCGCTTGGCGAGTGCCACCTTCATCCCGTTGGCCCAGGGCGAGAACCTGCACACGCTGCAGGAGTTCAAGCACGCGTTCCAGCATTCGTCGCTTGGCTTCATTCAGCCCGACGCTTCGAACTGCGGTGGAGTGACCGGGTTCCTGCGGGTGGCGAAGCTTGCCGAGGAGCTTGGCATGCCCGTCTGCAGTCACGGCATGCAGGAGCTTCACGTCAGCCTCGTTCCGGCCGTGCCGAATGCCGGCTGGCTGGAGGTGCACGCCTTCCAGATCGATCGCTGCACATTCCGGCCGTTGGTAGTCGAGAATGGTCGTGCGATCGCTCCGGATGATCCGGGGACTGGCGTTCAGTTCAACTGGGCCATGCTCGAGGCTTGGTCCGTCGGCTAGCGCGGCCCGCAATTCTTCGAAGTTCGATCCAGGGGGGGCGGGGGGCCGGGTGGCGAAGCGGGGACACCTTCGCTTCGCCACCTCTGGATCGCGAGGCGCTTCGCCGGCTCGCGCCGGCGTAGTGCTTGAGACAGGGCCTGTGTGGCCGCCTCGGACCTATTCCAGGTTCGTGTGCCGGGCGCGCATCGCCTCCGGTGTGATTGCGACGCGCTCACGCAGCTTCAGCACCATGATCTCGAAGAGAACGAAGAGCGCGCCCTCATAGAGCGAGCCCATCGGGAGGATGGAGGTCTTCGCCGCGCCCTGGTCGTCGGCCATGGTTTGGGCCGGCAGGTGGAGCACCAGGTCGGCCATGCGTGGGGCCCGGCCATTCGGCTGTGCGGTGATCACGACGACCGTCGCGCCGGCTGCCTTGGCCACGCCGATCAGCGCCAGCGCCGTGGAGATCTCGCCGGGGCCGACCGTGACGAGGAAAACATCGCCAGGGCCGACCGGTGGGGTCGTCATGTCGCCTTCGACGGCGACCGGCACGCCCATGTGATAGAGGCGCATGGCGAAGCCCATGATCTGCAGGCGCTCGCGCCCGCCGCCGAACACCACCGTGCTCCTGGCCTTCGCGATGACGTCCACGACTTCGTCGACCTTGGCGTCGTCGAGGCGACTGAAGACGCTTTCAAGCTCCTTCAGGGCGCCTTGATAGGGGCTGCTGCTGACGCTGTTCACTTCTTGGTTTCCTCCTGCGGCGGGATCGGTTCCCGGATCGAGTGAAGCACAGGCGGCCGTCGCACTGCAAAGCATGATCGCGCCAAAGTCGCCGCTCTCAGACGTGATGATCGTCGGGTGTGGCCGGAGCGGTCGCGGCAGGACAAACCGCACGTGGTCCCGCCGGATGCGCCGATTGCCCTTGCCGTCGCGATTGGCTATATCATTTATGAAATCGCTTTCGTTCTCAACTATCGTCGTGATCGTTCTCTTGGCCGCCGACCGGCCGTCCGCCGGTGTCGGCGGGAAAGGACATGGATGCCCCAGCATGTGAGGGAGATCAGGACCGACGTTCTCGTGATCGGGAGCGGCGGGGCGGCTTTGCGCGCGGCGCTGGAGGCGCAGGAAGGTGGCGCCGAGGTCACGGTCGTCATCAAGGGCGAGTTTCGGCGGAGCGGCGCGACCTTCCACAGCGTCGCCGAAGTCGGTGCCTTCAACGTTCCCGACGGCGCCGGCGACCCTGACGACGGTCCCGATGCCTTCCTGAAGGACATTCTTGCGGCCGGGCAGGGCATGTCGGATCCCCGGCTCTCCGCGATCCTGGCGGACGAGGCCGAGGCGGCCCTGCGCTATCTGGAGGGCTATGGCGTCCATTTCGAGCGTACATGCGAGCGGGAGGGGGCACCCTATCTGACGTTCCAGGCCTGCTTCTCGTCGAGGCCGCGCTCGCACGTCATCAAGGACCATTTCAAGCCGATCGTGAAGGCGCTCGGCTCGGAGGCGACGCGGCGCGGCCTGTCTGCGCTCGATCGGCTGATGATCAAGGACCTGATCGTGCGCGACGGCGAGTGTCTCGGGGCGGTCGCGGTCGATGCCAGAGGCGAGCTGGTGGTGATCCGGGCCAAGGCGACGATCCTGACCACCGGTGGGGCGAGCCAGCTCTTCCGTACCAATCTCTACCCCTCGGACATCACCGGCGACGGATACGCCATGGCGCACCGCGCTGGCGCGCATCTCGTCAACATGGAGTTCATGCAGGCCGGCGTCTCGATCATCGATCCATTCGTCAACCTGTTCGGTAACTATCTCTGGGATGCGCGCCCCAACCTTTCGGATCGCGACGGGCGGCCGTTCCTGTCCGACTATCTGCCGGAGGGGCTGAGTATCGCGGCGGTGATCGCCGAGAAGCAGCGCCACTTTCCGTTCAGCTCGAGCGACATCTCACGCTTCATCGAGATCTCGATCCAGAAGGCGATCAACGAGGGCAGGGGCACGGACAAGGGCGGGCTATGGCTCGACTTCATTCATGACGACCTCGATTCCATTCTCCAGGACCAGAGTCGCAGCGTCGCCCGCATGTGGCCGCTGACCTATGACTGGTACAAGGAGCGTGGCACCGATCTGAGCAAGGACAAGGTCGAGATCACCTGCTCGGCGCATGCGATCAATGGCGGCCTGCGGATCGACCAGGATGCCCAGTCCAACATCAGGGGCCTGTTCGCGGCCGGCGAGGTGGCGGCGGGGCCGCATGGCGCGGACCGTCTCGGCGGCAACATGTCGGTGACATGCCAGGTGTTCGGCGGTCGTGCCGGCCGCGCGGCCGCTGCGCGCGCCCGCGCGATCGATCACCGGATGATCGCCGATCCGCTCGAGGGGCATGACGCTCTGCCGAGCGGCCCCGCGGCGGGCGCGACGCAGGATCTCGCCGTGTTGCGGCAGCGGCTGCAGATTGCCGCCAACCGCCATCTGCTGATCCTGCGCGACGAGCAAGGGTTGCTGGCCTTTCGCGAGGAATGCGCGGCGCTACGCCAAGAGCTTGACGAAACGGCGCGCATCGAGACCCCGGCGGATGTCGTCCAGGCGCTGGAGCTCGGCAACCTCATCGCGGTGGGGGAGCTGATGGCGCTCGCGGCGCTGGCGCGTCCCGAGAGCCGGGGTAGCCACTATCGCGAGGACTGTCCGGCGCGTGACCCGGCTTTTGCGCAGAACATCCTGCTCGATCGCCATGCCGAGCACGGCTTCTTCCGCGCCCGCCTGGGCGATCTCTAGAGGGCGGCTCGCCGGGGGGCGCTTCCGTTGTCGGAGGCGCTGCCGCCCGTTGGGGGCAAAAAGGGGCGCTACGAGGCATCGTAGCGCCCTTGAGTTCGGGGCCGGGGTTCTAGCGGGAGCGGGAGGTCTCCGGCCCCGGGGAGATCATCCCTTCTGGGGATAGTAGGGCTCGCGCTTGCCGAGATGGGCAAACACCGTCTTGATGTTGGTGAACTCGTCGAAGCCCGCTTGACCCATTTCGCGGCCGAAGCCGGAGGCCTTGTAGCCGCCGAATGGCATCTGCGGCGCGCCGTCGATCGTCGTGTTGATCCAGACCGAGCCGCTGCGCAGCTTCGGCGTGATCTGGTGCGCCGTGTCGAAGTTCTTGGTCCACAGCGAGCTGGCGAGACCATAGGCGGTGTCGTTGGCAATGCGGACGGCCTCGTCCTTGTCCTTGAAGCGGACGATCGACAGCACCGGTCCGAAGATCTCCTCGCGGAAGATCGTCATGTCGCTCGTGACGTTGTCGAAGATGGTCGGCTGCACGAACAGGCCGTCCGTTTTCTCGCTGGCCCCGCCGCCGAGCCGCAGTGTCGCGCCCTCGGCCTTGCCCTTGTCGAGGTAGGAGCAGACTTTGTCGAAATGCCTGTCGCTGATCATTGCGCCGACATCGGCGTTGTCGGCATGCACGTCGCCGAGCTTCAGCGCCCGGGCGCGCGCCACGAGGCGCTCGACGAAATCGTCGGCGATGGCCTCGTCGACGAGCAGTCGCGTCGCCGAGCAGCAGCATTCGCCTTGGTTATAAAATATGCCGTAGAGAGAGCCGTCTATGGCGTCCTCCAGATCGGCGTCGGCGAAGACGATGTTGGCCGACTTGCCGCCCAGCTCGAGCGAGACGCGCTTCAGCGTTTCGGCCGAGTTGGCGAGGATGCGGCGGCCAACAGCGGTCGAGCCGGTAAAGGAGACGAAGTCGACGTCGGGGCTCTTGACAATCGTCTCGCCGACCGGGTCGCCATAGCCGGTCACGACGGAGAGGGCGCCGTCCGGCAGGCCGGCGATCGCGCCGAGGCGGGCGAGTTCGAGCGCCGTGCCAGAGGTGAACTCGGACGGTTTCACCACAATGGTGCAGCCGGCCGCGAGGGCGAAGGGTGCCTTCTGGGCGAAGATCAGCGCCGGGAAGTTCCACGGGATGATCATGCCGACGACACCGACCGGCTCGCGGTGGATCCAGCCTGCTTTCTGCGAGCCAAGATTGGTGTAGGCCTCGCCATGCACCTGCATCGCGAGGCCGGCGGCGAAGTGTGTGAGCGAGACGACGTTGTGCAGGTCGCTGCGCGCCTGGCGGATCGGCTTGCCGACCTCGTCGACCTCGATGCGGGCGAGGCGCTCCAGATTCTCCTCGATCAGATCGGCCCAGCGCCGCACGACGGCGGCGCGCTCCATGCCGGTCATCTGCGGCCAGGGGCCATTGTCGAAGGCTTCACGCGCATCGGCGATGGCGGCGGCTGCATCCGCCGCGGTTCCCTCGGCGAAGCGCGCCACGAGGCGGCCCGTCGCGGGGGAGGCGCGCTCGATCGTCTTCGCTGGGGTCTGGTCGGCGCCGGCCAGATGGTGGCCGTAGTCGCGGGTGGTCGAAACTTGGTTCATCGGTGCGTTCCTTGCTGAGTACTTGAGGCGCGAGGGGCGGATCGCTGGACGACCCGCTCTATCGTTGGCGAACTGCAAACGCGCCCATTCCCCTCCCGGCCCGGCCTTGGCTGTGTTCTTCGCCGTCGGATCGCCCATCTCAGGATGTGTTCGCCGGCATAGGCCGTGTCGCCGCGCCGACCTCGCGCTCGAGCGTCACGCCGTCGTCATCCTTCGGATAGAACGCGCTCCTTCCTGACCTGTTGGCTACTTTCGCGCTTGTCGTTCCTGCTCGCATGGCGTGTCGCCTGCGTCGTGCAGGCAGCTTTCGCAGGTTTCATCCTGTCGCGCTGCGCGCAGAATTGCTGTGTCAGCGAAGCGAGTAATGAAACCGATTTCATTTCGAGATGCTACCGACTTTGCGTCGGCGTTGCAATGTTCGATCGCAGGATTTGGCTGTCCTTGGCTTCCGGAGATAGGGAAGGGAGACGCTGCGTTTCGGGTTGAGCCGCAACGCAGCCGTTGTCAGTATCGCGTTGCGGCGGAAGGGTCCTGGTTGCGGCCATTGCCACGCGGGAGTAGTTGCGGTATGCGTCTATGAAATCGCTTTCAGAAAACGAATTTGTTCGGAGGGGCAGTGCGTCATCTCGAGGGCATTCGGATCGTCAGCTTCAATCACTTCCTGATGGGTCCGGTCGGCATCCAGTTCCTCGCGGATCTTGGTGCGGACGTTATCGCGGTAGAGCCGGTCGAAGGGGCATTCCAGCGCAAATGGGGCGGGGCGAACCGCTTCCTCGACGGGCAGACCATGCTGCAACTCACGGGCAACCGGAACAAGCGCAGCCTCGCCCTGGATCTCAAGAATCCCGAGGGCCTGGCGATCGCGCGCAAGCTGGTGGAGAGCGCCGATGTCGTGGCCGAGAACTATCGGCCCGGCGTCATGGACAAGCTCGGCCTCGGCTATGAGGACATCCGCAAGGTCAATCCGCGCATCATCTACGCCGCCGCGTCCGGCTTCGGTCCCGACGGCCCCTATGCGAAGCGGCCTGGACAGGATCTGATCGTCCAGGCGATGTCCGGCCTCGCCGCGATCACCGGCACGCAGGAGGATGGGCCGCGCGGCGTCGGTGTCTCCGTGGTCGACCATCATGGGGCAGCTTTGTTCGCCGCCGGCATTCTTGCCGCGCTCTTCCGGCGTGAGCGTTCCGGTGAGGGCGGTCGCGTCGACGTCAGCCTGCTCAACGCGGCGCTGGATCTGCAGATGGAATCGCTGGTCTGCTACATGAACGGTCCGCGCGATGACGACATTCGTCAGACCGGTCGGATCTCGGGCTGGTACTACGGTGCGCCCTATGGAATCTACGCGACCCGCGACAGCTTCATCGCCATCTCGCTCGGCACGATGGAGGCGATCGCCGATGCCATCGACATTCCCGAGATCGAGCGGGTTCCCAGTTCCGAGGCCTATGCCCGGCGTGAGGAGGCTGCGGCGAGCATCGCGCGGGCACTGAAGAAGGCGACGACCGAGGCGTGGAGCAAGATCTTCGCCGAGCGCGGAATCTGGCATTCATCGGTCAATGACTATAGCCGGCTCGCCGAGGATCCTCAGGTCCTCCACAATGGCAATTTCGTCACCGTGCCGGGCTCGACCGGCTCGCCCGTGACACTGGTCACCCACCCGGTCCGCTATGATGGCCAGGCGCCGGAGGTGCGGCTTCCGCCGCAGAAACTCGGTGCTCAGACGGCCGAGGTTCTGGCGGAGATTGGCTACGACGAACCGGGTATTGCCGCTCTGCTGCGTGACGGGATCGTGGGCGGGGAATTCGTCGTCGATGGCGAGGCGCCGCGCGGCGCGCGGCCCGTTCGGTCCGAGTAGCGATCAGAGACCCGGTTTCGATCCCGGTCCATCAATTCTTCGATTTGCAGGGCCCAGGAACGGGCAAGGACGAGGCCATGATGACGAAATCGATGCATGCAGAGATTGGCGACGCGGTGCGTTTCTCCAAGACGGTGAGCGAGGCCGATGTCTATCTATATGCCGGCATCACCGGCGACTTCTCGGGCAATCACGTCAACGAGGAGTTCATGAAGAAGTCGGTCTATGGCCATCGCATCGCGCATGGCGCGCTGACCATCGGGTTCATGTCCACCGCGTCGACGCTGATGATCGATCGCAGCCTGTCACAGGGCATCGATTCGACGCCGGTATCGCTCGGCTATGACCGCGTTCGTTTCTTGAGTCCGGTGTTCTTCGGCGACACCGTGAATGTCACCTACACGATCAAGGAAGTCGATGTGGAGCGTCGCCGGACGCGGGCACAGGTCGACGTTCATAAGCAGGACGGTACCCTCGTCGCGGTGGGCGAACATCTTCTGAAATGGGTGAAGAACGAGGGTGCGGAGCGCGAAGCCGCGTAGGCGCTTCGGCGTCTGTGCCGCGGCGGTCCCCGACTGGGAGGGGCAGCGCACGACCGGGAGGAAGGGACCATGACTGACTACGTGATTGTGGGCGCGGGCTCCGCGGGCTGCGTCCTCGCCAACCGGCTGAGCGCGGATCCCTCCACCAGTGTCATATTGATCGAGGCGGGCGGACGCGACAGCAATCCGTTCATCCACATGCCGGCCGGCTATCGGCAGCTGATGATCTCGGGCGCGGTCGATTGGGGCTACCATACGGTGCCGCAGAAGCACTGCTGCGGCCGTTCGTTCCAGTGGCCGCGCGGCAAGGTCCTCGGCGGATCCAGCTCAGTCAACGGCATGGTCTATATTCGCGGGCATGCCTCCGACTATGATGGTTGGGCGCAGATGGGCAATCGCGGCTGGTCCTATTCGGACGTGCTGCCCTATTTCAAGCGCGCGGAGAATTGGGAGCTCGGCGAGGACGAGTTCCATGGCGGCAGTGGACCGCTGCATACGTCGCGCGTGCACGACTTCCATCCGCTCGCGCGGGCTTGGCTGGAAGCAGGTGTTCAGGCGGGCTATCCGCGCAACCCCGACGTCAACGCGTCGAGCCAGGAGGGGTTTGGCCCGCTCGACAGTACGATCAAGAATGGGCGCCGCGCCAGCACCGCCTATTGCTATCTGAAGCCCGCGCTGTCGCGCCCCAATCTCAAGGTAATCACCCGCGCGCTCGCCTCGCGCGTCCTCATCGTGGGCGGCCGCGCCGTCGGTGTTGAATATGTCCGCAACGGCCGCACCGAGGTGGTGCGCGCCGACGCCGAAGTGATCCTCGCCGGTGGCGCTATCAACTCGCCGCAACTCCTCCAGCTTTCCGGTGTCGGTGATGGTGACCATCTGCGCTCCGTCGGCATTCGTACTGTGCAGGAGCTCCCGGGCGTCGGCCAGAACCTATCTGACCATGTCGCGACCGAGATCCAGCAGCAATGCACGCAGCCGATTTCGCTGCTGCGTGAACTGAAGCCCCTCAATGTTGCCAAGGCGCTGGTGCGCTACGCGCTGACACGTAGCGGTCCAATCGCTCATCCGGGCATCCAGGCCGTCGGCTTCGTGAAGACCCGCCCGGATCTGGTCGCCCCGGACATCCAGTATCACTTCATCATGATCATGTATGGCGAGCACGGGAAGACGCTGCACGAACTGCATGGCTACCAGCCGCTCATCAACGTGCAGCGGCCCGAGAGTGTCGGGACCGTCCTGATTCGTTCTAGCGATCCGACGAAGCACCCGGAGATCGATCCCAACTACCTGGCTGCCGAAGAAGACGTGCGGGTTCTGCGCGACGGTATCAAGATTTGTCGGGACGTCCTGACGCAAAAGGCATTTGATCCCTACCGCGGCACTGAAGTTTCCCCTGGACGTGACGTTAGGACAGATGCTCAGATCGATGATTATGTGCGTCGGTCGGCGCACACCCAGTACCATCCGGTTGGTACCTGCAAGATGGGTATTGATGCGATGGCCGTAGTTGATGCCAAATTGAAAGTCCATGGTCTGGAGGGGCTGAGGGTGATCGATGCTTCGGTGATGCCGAAGATGGTGAGTGCGAATACCAATGCCGCCACGATCATGATCGCTGAAAAAGGGGCTGACATGATCCTGAGGCCGAATGCCGGCTACGCCGAGAGCGTGGCCTGAAGCAGGGAAGGGGCCTTTGGGAGAAGGGCCTCGAGCAGAGGACGCGGAGATCGGACCCCGCTCAAACCGGTCCGAGGGAGGAAGTGAAATGATCAATCGTCGTTCGTTGCTGCAGATCGCCGCCGGTGGCGCCGCGATCGGAGCCTTCGGTCTGCGTCCGGCCTATGCGGACATGCCGAAGCTGAAGGAGAAGGACACGTACAAGATCGGTTTCGCCCAGACCGAGAGTAACAATCCGTGGCGCCTGCAGCAGACGAAGAGCATGCAGGACGAGGCCAAGAAGCGCGGCTGGCAGCTGGTCTATACCGACGCCGCCGGTTCGGCCGCCAAGCAGGTCGCCGATGTGCGCTCGATGATCGCGCAGCGCGTCGACGTCATCCTGCTCGCGCCGCGTGAAGAGCGTCCGCTGATCCCGGCCGTCATGGAAGCCAAGAAGGCGGGCATCCCGCTTTTCCTGATTGACCGCGGCGTCGATCCGAGCCTGGCCAAGGGCGGCGAGGACTACGTTGCCTTCATCGGGTCGGACTTCGTCGAGGAAGGTCGCCTGGCCGCCGAGGCGCTGACCAAGGCCGTCAATGGCGAAGCCAAGATCATCGAACTCGTCGGAACCGTCGGCTCGTCGCCGGCCAACGATCGCGCCAAGGGCTTCGCGGACTACATCAAGGATCATCCTGGTATGCAGGTGATCGCTTCGCAGTCCGGCGATTTCGCCCGCGACAAGGGCCGCCAGGTCTTCGAGACGCTCTATCAGGCGCATCCCGAGGCGACGGCGCTCTATTCGCACAATGACGAGATGTCCATGGGCGCCATCGCTGCCATGGAAGCTGCCGGCAAGGTTCCGGGCAAGGACCTGATCATCGCTTCGATCGACGGAACCAAGGACGCGGCCCAGGCGCTGATGGACGGCAAGATGGTCGTCGTGGTCGAGTGCAATCCGAACTTCGGTCCGGCCGCATTCGACGCCGTCGTCAAGTACGGCAAGGGCGAGACGATCGCGCCGCGTCTCGTCAACAAGGATCGCGTCTTCACCAAGGAGAACGTCGCGGAGTACCTGCCGGAGGCCTATTGAGCCCTGCAGGCGGGCGTCGCTGGCGCCGCCCGCCGTCTCAGCCTCGACCATTCCTTGCGACAGTCGCCGCCTTTCGGGCGGCGGCTGTCGTCAGCTACGAGACAATCGTCCATGGCCACCGCAGAACCATTTCTGTCGATGCGAGGCATCGACAAGTCATTCGGCAATATCCCGGCCCTGACCGGTGCCTCGCTGGAAGTCAACGAAGGCGAGGTGATGGCCCTGATTGGCCAGAACGGCGCTGGCAAGTCCACCATGATCAAGGTTCTCAACGGGTTCTGCCGCAAGGATGCAGGGGGCATTACCTTCAACGGCGAGACTTGGTCGGCGTCATCGCCCGAGATGGCGCAGCGCGGTGGCGTCTCCACGATCTTCCAGGAAATCAACCTCATCCCGTTCCGCACGGTGACTGAGAACATCTATCTCGGCCGTGAGCTCAAGAACCGTTTCGGCCTGCTCGACCTGCGGCGGATGCATGACGGCGCGCGGGCGCTTTTGGCCGAGTTCGACGTCGATGTCGACGTCCGCCGGCCGCTCGGCGAGTTCTCGACCGCCATCCAGCAGATGGTGGCGATCGCGCGGGCTGTCTCGTTCGAATCCCGCCTCGTCATCATGGACGAGCCTACCTCCTCGCTCGACGAGCACGAAGTGGCTGTCTTGTTCGAGACCATTCGCCGACTGAAGGCCAAACGGGTGGCCGTCGTCTTCGTCAGCCACAAGCTGGACGAGCTTTACGCCGTCTGCGACCGTGTCACGGTCATGCGGGACGGGCGCACGGTCGCCGTCTCGCCGATGTCGGAAATGTCCAAGCTGCAGCTCGTTGCCACGATGCTCGGCCGTGATCTCGCCGAAGTGCGCCGCGCCGGCGCGACGGCCTTCACCGAGGGTACGCGCGCGATCGGCGAGGAGTTGCTTTCGGTCCGGGACGTGGCTGTCGGGCGTCGCGTGCATGATGCGAGCCTCTCCGTCCGCCGCGGCGAGATCGTCGGCCTCGCCGGCCTGCTCGGCGCCGGCCGCACCGAGACGGCACGCGCCATCTATGGCGCCGGCCCGCACGAGAAGGGCGAGATCCGCCTGCTCGGTAAGAAGACCGATTTCACCGAGCCGGTGGACGCCATTCGCGCGGGCATCGGATTCTGCTCCGAGGACCGCAAGCATGAGGGCATCATCCCCGGCATGTCCGTCCGTGAGAACCTGACGCTCGCATTGCTGCCGGCTCTGTCACGCGCCGGCATCGTCGACGAGGCGCGCCAGCGTGAGATCGTGCTGCGCTTCATCAAGGAGATTGGGATCAAGTGCTCGAGCCCGGAGCAGAGGATCCGCGAGCTCTCCGGCGGCAACCAGCAGAAGGTGCTTCTGGCGCGCTGGCTTTGCATGAACCCGAAGCTGCTGATCCTGGACGAGCCGACGCGCGGCATCGACGTCGGCGCCAAGGCTGAGATTCAGCGCCTCATCCGCAAGCTTGCCGATGATGGGCTCGGGGTGCTGATGATTTCGTCTGAGATCGAGGAAATCGTAGAGGGCGCCGATCGCGTCTTCGTGCTGCGGGACGGCCGCACCACCGTCGAACTCGACGGCGCGGCAATCACCGAGCCGGCAGTGATGGGTGCCATGGCCCACGGACATGGAGATGTCGAATGAGCTCCGCCCTCGAAAACGCACCCGCGCCGGTGCCGGGAAGCGTCGGCACTCCACCGCGGACGGGCGTCGCTTCGATGTTGTCGCGCGGCCATGTCGGCACGCTCGCCGCGCTGATCGCGCTGCTCATCTTCAACTTCCTCTTCACGCCTCACTTCGCCACAATGCAGACGCTGTCAGTGAACCTGACGCAGGTCTGCGTCATCGTCATCGTCGGCGTTGGCATGACGATGGTGATCGCGACAGGCGGCATCGATCTGTCGGTCGGCGCGCTGATGGCGATCGCTGGGGCATTTGCCCCGCAGATCTTCCAGGGTCTGCTGTTTCCCGTACCGAACCTCTATGTCGGCATCGCGCTCGGGATCATCTTGCCGGTCATCCTCGCGGGCTGTTTCGGCTTGTTCAATGGCTGGCTGGTGGCCAATTTCCGCGTGCAGCCGATCATCGCGACCCTGATCCTGTTCATTGCGGGGCGCGGCATCGCGCAGGTCTGGACCAATGGCGACCTGCAGGTCTTCAAGGTGCCGGAGTTCCAGCAGATCGCCATTGGCCGCGTGTTCGGCGTACCGTTCCAGGTCTGGATCATGCTGGCCTTGGTGCTGATTTCTGCCTGGGCGCTCCGGCGGACCGTATATGGCCGGCAGGTGCTCGCGGTCGGCGGCAATGAGCAGGCGGCCTGGCTGGCCGGCATTCCCGTCCGACGCGTGAAGATGCTCGTCTATGTGATCTCGGGTGTCTGCAGCGGTATCGCCGGCCTCATCGTCATCGCGATGAACTCGGCCGCCGACGCCAACCTGATCGGGATGGGCATAGAGCTCGACGTCATCGCGGCCGTGGCCGTCGGCGGCACGCTATTGACCGGCGGACGCGCGACCATCATCGGCACGCTGCTCGGCGCGCTGATCATCCAGCTCGTGCGCTACACACTTCTCGCCAATGGCGTGCCCGATGCGGCGGCTCTGATCGTCAAGGCCGGCCTGATCGTTCTCGCCGTCTGGCTGCAAAGGCAGGATCGCGCCTAATGCCCCGTCTTCACGCTTCCGCCGGTTTCGGTGCCCTTCTCGCCCTCGTGCTAATCATCACCTTCGGCGCCTGGCGCTATGATGGCTTCATCAGCGAGTACAACGTGCTCAGCGTCCTGCGCTACAATTCCATGTTCGCGCTGGTCGGCCTTGGCATGTGTTTCGTGATCATGACGGGCGGCATCGACCTCTCGGTCGGATCGGTCGCGGCGATGTCCAGCGTCGTGGCGGCCTATCTCAGCCCGTACGGGCTCGTCGCCGGCCTCGCGGGTGGCCTGGTCGCCGGCCTCGCTGCCGGCATCATCAACGGCTTCATCATCTCGAAGATGAAGATCCTGCCGTTCATCGCCACGCTGGCGACGATGCTGGCGGCATCCGGCGTGGCCCTGCTGCTCTCGAACCAGCAGTCCGTGCCGGCTTCGTACGAAACCAATTTCATGGCGCTCGGTCAGGGCGACTTCCTTGCCCATGCGCCCGAGTGGGTCACGGGTGATGACGCAGGCCTTCTCGGCGGCCTGATCCGCATCCTTTTCGGCTTCCCGATCCCCGCCTGGATCGCGCTCATTGCCTATCTCGTCGGCTCGCTTATCCTCAACCGCACACCCTTCGGGCGGCACGTGCTCGCGGTCGGTGGCGGCGAGGAGGCCTCGCGTCTGATGGGCCTGCCGACGGACCGGACGATCTTCTTCGTCTATGTCATGTCGGGTTTCCTGGCCGGTATGGCCGGCGTGATCCTTGCGGCCCAGTTCGGCGCCGGCCAGCCCATTGAGGGCGTCGGCTGGGAACTCTTCGCCATCGCCTCGGTCGTGGTCGGCGGCACGCTGCTCACAGGCGGCAAGGGGTCCGTCGGAGCGACCCTAGTCGGCACGCTCCTGCTGGGCATCCTGTTCACCGTCCTCAATTTCGAGAACGGCATGGGTTGGATCAGCCTCAGCGCCTACTGGCAGTCCGTGCTGCGTGGTGCCTTCCTGTTGGTGGTCGTCATCCTGCAGAGCCGTCTGACGCGCTCGGCCGCGGCCGCCTGACGGCGGCCGTCGCCTTGGTGCCGCTGGCCGGAACGGCTGCGCTCCGGCCTTTCGCATCCGGTAGCGCCAGCCTCCGTATCCCGCGACAAGTCAGGCCGGTCGACTTGCGGCGACCAGGCTTCTGATCCAGAGTCCGGACATGGACAAGACGGACAAGAAAACGCCATCGCAGCGCAAGGGACAGGCGGATACCTCGCCCCCGCCGGCGCGCGCGAAGCTCGAACATGTGGCGCGTCTCGCCAAGGTATCGCTCGCGACGGCGTCGCGGGCGATCAACCAGCCCGACATCGTGCGGCCGGAGATCCGGGAACGCGTGCTGCATGCCGTCGAGATGCTCGATTACACGCCCGATCGCATGGCGAAGGCGCTGAGCTCCGGCCGCACCCATACCGTTGGCGCCGTGGTGCCGACGCTCGGCAATGCCATCTTCGCCGATGGCGTCGAGGCACTGGAGGCTCGGCTCGGCGCGCGCGGCTACACGCTGATCCTGTCGCATTCGCAATACGACCCGCTGCGCGAGTTCCGCCAGATCCGCGCCATGCTCGAATACGGCGTCGACGGCCTGGTGCTGGTCGGAGACTCCTTCGCCCCGGACGCTCTGCCGCTCATCCGGCATCATCGCACCCCGTTGGTCACGACCTATGTCTGCGCGTCGCGCCAAGGCATTCCGGCGATTGGCATCGACAATCGCCAGGCGACCTACCGCATGGCGCGCTACCTGATCGAGCTTGGGCATCGGGAGTTCGCCGTCATCGCCAATACCGGCTTGCCGAATGATCGTTCGCGGGCGCGGCTAGACGGCGTTCTGGACGCGATCGCGGAGGAGGGAATCCGCCTGCCGCCGGACCGCATTTTCGAGGCGCCGCTGCCCAGCATCGTCGCCGGTCGCGAGGCGTTCCGCCGCCTTCGCGCCGCCCATCCGTCCGTCACCGCCTTTCTCTGCACTACCGACGCCATGGCCGTCGGCGCGGTCGCGGAGGCGCGGCGCGAAGGTATCCGCGTGCCCGAGGACATCTCGATCACCGGCTTCGACGACGTCGAGATCGCCGCGGAGACGGATCCGCCGCTGACGACCGTCAACGTGCCGGCGAGCGAGATTGGGACGGTTGCCGCCGACCAGCTGATCGCCATCATCGAGGGGGCTCCGGCCGGGCCGATTTCGCCGTTCGAGGCGAAGCTGGTGGTGCGTGGGTCGACCGGCCCCGCAGCTGCGCCGGTCATCCGGAAACGCCGCTCTTCAATGCGGCGGGCCTCCGGCTTGGCGTGAGCTTGAAAGCGCTTTCTTGGGGCGGTGCGCGGGTGGTGGATCCGGTCTAGGAAGGGCGGGCGTCGGCATCAAACCGTCTCGGCGGTGAGCGCTTCCATTGGCCGGGATGCCGCGACCGCCCGGCTTGCGAGGAGCCGCGCGACGTCCTCGGGGCGGTAGCCGAGTTCGCCCATGATCTCGTGCGTGTGCTCGCCGATCTCGAGGGCCAGAACGTGCAGTTCGGATACGGTCCCGTCATACCGGTTGGGGTGGTTGACGAAGTGCAAGGTCCGGCCGCGCACGGTGATCTCGCGGAAGACCTCGGCATGGCCCTGCAGATCGAGCCCGGCATTGAGCAGGCTGGCCTCGACGCGCGTGCCGACACCCTCGCCGAGGCGGCGCACCAGGGCGCCGAGGATGCCGAGCGCGAGCAGCGCGCCGCCGTGATGGTCGACGATGGCCGCGCCGACGGGAGTGGGGCCGCCGGAGGGCGCGCCGGTGACGCCGATCAGTCCCGAGCGCGCCTGCATCAGGAGGTCTTGGCCGGGCATCTGCGCCATCGGACCCGTCGAACCGAAGCCGGAAGCGGAGGCGAAGATGGCGTTCCGGTTGATGGCGCGCAGCTCCGCCTCGCTGAAGCCGAGCTTGTCGAAGACGCGGGGGCGGAAGTTCTCCATGACCACGTCGGCGCCGCCGATCAGTCGACACGCGACTTCGCGGTCTTCCTTGCTCTTCAGGTCGATGCCGATCGAACGCTTGTTGCGGTTGGCGCAGAGATAGAAGCCGCTGATGCCCTCGACGAAGACGTCGGCACCGGATCAGCGCCGCTCATGCGCGCCGTCGATCGGCTCGACCTTGATCACATCGGCGCCCATATCGGCCAGATATTGCGCGCCCGCCGGGCCTTGCAAAAAATGACAGAAGCTGACGATGCGGATTCCATTGAGCAGCATTTGGGCCGACCATTTTCTGCAAGCGCGGATGCCGTTCGGGACGTGCGGACCGCATCCTGCATGGGCTCCGCGTTGAAATCGTGGAAATCGGCCGTGCGCATCAGCCGTGCAGCGGGTGGCGATCGGCGGGTCGATCTCGAAGCGAGATTGTCGGTGATGCGCCGGCAGATCTGGTGGGAATACGGGTTGCCGATGTCGTCGACAATCATGCGTTAGGTCGTTGAGCGGCGCCAGTGTTTAGCATCCCCGAGCGGCGCCGCCGGCATCCGAGCTGCTGGATCGAATCCACCCCCATTCGCATGCGCCAGCCGCGAGCTGGCCGTCTCAATCACTCGTCTCGCCTGCGAGCCAGCCCGACGCCTTTTTCGGTCGTCGTGAAGGCGAAAGCGTTGCTGTTGCCACCGTTGCCACGATGAGCCGATCGAACTAGTCCTCGTCGGAGCCGGCGACCGCCGACTTTGGCATGAGGAAGCGGACAGCGATCAGGCACAGCGCCGTCGTGAACAGCAGCACCAGCGCGACGAGCGCGTTGATGTCGGGCGTGAAGCCGAGCCGCATCATTGCCCACAGGCGGACGGGCAGGGTGCTCTGCGTGCCGGTGACGAGCAGGGTGATCATCGTCTCGTCGAAGGAGAGCGCGAAGGCGAGCACCGCCGCGCCGACCATGGCGCTGGAGAGGTTCGGCAGCAGCACCAGGCGGAAGGTCTGCCAGCGACTGGCGCCGAGATCGTAGGAGGCCTCGACGAGGCTGCCGCTCAGCGATTGCAGTCGCGTCAGGATGGTGCGGTAGACGAGCGCCAGCACGAAGACCGTGTGACCAATGATGATCGTCACCAGCGAGCGTTCGAACTCGACCTGTCGGAAGAAGATCAGCAGCGCCAGGCCGGTGATGATCGGTGGCATCAGGAAGGGCAGGAAGATGATGAACTGTAGGAAGCCGCGCCCCTTGGCGTTGGGCGAGGTGTAGTAGAGCGCGATGCCGGTGCCGAGCACGACCGAGCAGACGACCGCGCCGGAGCCGACGACGAGCGTCGTCCACAGCGCGTTCAGCACGCCTTCGTTGGCGGCGAGCGCGACATAGGCCGAGGTCGTCGGCTGCGACCAGTCGACGGCGCCATGGCTGACCGTGAAGAAGGACGACACGATCGGCACCATCAGCGGGCCGTAGAGCAGGATGAAGACGAACAGCGTCATCAGCACCAGGAGGGCCGGGGCGATCCTGTCGGCGAGGCGCATCACTGGATCCTCCCGCGACTGCTCTCGACCCGGCCGCCGAGCCGGATCGCAATGATGACGACGGCGGCGAGGATGACGGAAAGCGCCGCGCCAAAGGGCCAGTTGAAGGCGGTTCCGAACTGGCTGTAGATGATCCGCCCGAAGGTGAAGCCCGACTGGCCGCCGACCATCTGCGGCGTCAGGAAGTCGCCGATCGCCAGCACGAAGACGAAGCTCATCGCCGACAGTGTGCCGGGCAGGCTCAGGGGAACGGTCACCCGCCAGAAGGTCTGCGCGTTGCTGGCGCCGAGATCGGCCGAGGCATGGCGGAGCGCCTTCGGGATCCGCTCGAGCGACAGGAAGATGGGCAGCACCGCGAACGGGATCAGCAGCACCGTCAGTGTCAGCAGTACGGCGTTCAGGTTGAAGACGAACAGCATGGAGGGCTTGTCGATCAGCCCGGTCGCCAGCAGCGCCCTGTTGAGCATGCCGTTGCCGCCGAGGATGCTGCGGACGGCGTAGATCTTGATGACGTAGCTCATCAGGAGCGGCACCAGCAGCAGCACGAGCAGCACGTAGCGGCGGCGACCGCGCAGCGTCGTCAGAAAATAGGCGACGGGGAAGGCGAACAGGACGCAGAGCACGGCGACGGCGAGGCAGAGCAGGCAGGTGCGCCAGAAGATCGGCAGGAACACCGGGTCGGTGAAGAAGCGGACATAGTTGGCGACCGTCGGCGTGAAGACGATGTTGCCCTTGTCGACGCTGAAGAACGAATAGCCGAGAAAGAGCGCCATCGGCGCCAGCACGAACCAGATCGGCACGGCATAGGCAGCGAGCGCCGCGAACCACGGCACCAGCCGGCTCGGACTCGGATGGGCGGCGGGCGCCTCGACGCCGGCATCGGCGACCCGGCTGCTCATGCCGGCACCAGACGGCAGGTGCTCGCCGGCACGACGAAGGTGACGGTATCGCCCGGTCTGAGCGACGCCCCGCCGGGGCGGCTCGGCATGCGCGCCTTCAGCGACAGGCCGGGATCGTCGAGCGCCGTCGCGGTCGCCATGGTCGAGGCGCCGGCGAAGGCGACCTGGCCGATCGAGACGGGGAAGCGGTTTTCGCCAGCGGCGTCGTCGCCGATCGTAACCGCCTCGGGACGGCAGACCGCGAAGGCGGGACTGCCCTCGGGCGCCGCCGCCATGTCGGGCTGGCCGTCGACGGCGCAGATCACCCGTCCCGCTGCCGTGTCGATCGATCGCGTCTTGCCGTCGGTCGGTCCGAGGGTGCCGGGAATGAGGTTGTTCTCCCCGAAGAACTTGGCGACGAATTCGCAGCTCGGCCGGTAGTAGACCTCATGCGGCGAGCCGATCTGCTGGATGCGGCCGCCATTCATGACGCAGATCCGGTCGGCCATGGCGATCGCCTCTTCCTGGTCGTGCGTGACGAACAGGAAGGTGGTGCGGATTTCCGTCTGGATCGACTTCAGGAAGCTCTGCATGTGGCGGCGCAGCTCGACGTCGAGGGCGGCGAGCGGCTCGTCGAGCAGGATCAGGCGGGGCCGGCAGATGATGGCGCGGGCGAGCGCCACGCGCTGGCGCTGGCCGCCGGAAAGCTGGGCCGGAAAACGCTTGCCGAGAGGGCCGAGCTGCACGAGTTCGAGCGCGTCGGCGACGCGTTTGGCGATCTCGGCGCGCGGTGTGCCGCGCACGGCGAGGCCGTAGCCGACATTGCCCTCGACGGTGAGGTGCGGGAACAGTGCATAGTCCTGGAACACCGTGTTGAACGGGCGCTGGTTGATCGGCATCGCGGCGATGTCGCGGCCGTCGAGCAGGATCTCGCCGCCGGACGGCTTGGTGAAGCCGCCGATCAGGCGGAGGATGGTGGTCTTGCCCGAGCCGGACGGCCCGAGAATGGTGATGAACTCGCCATCGCGGACATCGAGATCGATGTCGTGCAGGATGGCGGTCGCGCCATAGGATTTCGAAACCGACCGCAGTTTCAGGAGCACACCGGCTTCGTTCATCGTCATTCCGGACCATCGGCAGGAGGAGACCGTCCGCGACGACCGCGGACGGCTGGATTGTCGTTCGGAAACGCTACGGCGCCGCCTTGATCTCGTTCCAGAGGTCCGACCGCTTCAACGGGTCTTCGACGCTTTCGAGCCAGACCAGCTTGTCGCCGTCGCTGGCGTTGCTGCTGGCGGTGACGGTGTTGCCGAAACCGGTCCGCTCCGAGAGCTGGGCGCCGATCTTCTTGTCGAGCAGGAAGTTGACCCACTTCTCGGCCGCCGCCTGGTCCTTGACGCCGCTGGTCATCGCCCAGTTGTCGAGCCAGGACAGCGAGCCTTCCTCCGGCGCGACATAGGCGACATGCGCGCCGACCTTCTGCAGCGCCTTCAGCTGCTGCTGGCCGTAATTGGCCCAGATCAGCGCGACGTCGTTGTTGTGGTAGATCTGCATCGCCTCGTCGGCGGTGGTGTAGAAGCTCAGCGTATTGCGCTTCAGGTCGACCAGCTTGTCCTTGATCTTGGCGAACTGCTCGTCGGTCAGGTGGAACGGGTTCTCGATCCCCTCGGTGAGCGCGGTGAAGGAGAAATTGTGCTCGCCATTGTCATAGGCCAGCACCTTGCCCTGGTACTGGGGATCCCACAGCACGGTCATCGAGGTCGGTGCCGGCTTCACCTTGTCGGTGTCGTAGATCAGGCCGATCGAATCGAAGCAGAACGGGATGCCGTAGACCTTGCCGTCGCGGGTCATGCCCTTGATCGCGGAAAGGTCCCGGAAGCGCGGCAGCACGTCCTTCTGGTTCGGGATCTTGGAGAGGTCCCACGGCTTGACCAGGCTGGCGTCGATATAGCGCTGCAGCTGGGCCGTATTGACGGCCATGACGTCGAAATCCTTGCCCTCGCTGCCCTTGATCTTGGCCCAGATCTCGTCGTCGCTGCCGATGAAGACGACGTCGACGTCGATGCCCGTCTCCTTGGTGAAGTCCTTCACCCAGTCCGGGTCGGCATAGCCTTCCCAGGCGAGGACACGCAGCGTCTCGGCCGATGCGCTGGAGGCCCACAACCCGGCCGCCAGCGCCGCGGCGCCCAGGACATGTTTGAATCCGATCACGATGTTTCTCCTCTGGCTGGTCTGGGGTGTTCGGAGCCCCTTGGCCGCGGTGGCGGTTGGGGCTCTCTTGCTTGGTTCAGTCCAGGTCCGGCGACGGCGCCAACGTCAAAGCGGCGTCACGGAGATCCGCTTTTCCGCCGGGCCCGCGGTCATGCGGTTGCGCAGCGGCTTGCCGAAGGTCGGCGAGACGATCTCGAACTCGTCATTCACCTCCGTCTTCACGTTGGAGGCGTAGCTCATCGCGTCTGCGCCGAAGAAATAGGCGTGCAGGTCGCCCGGCCGGCAGAACATCGGATAGCGGAAGTGGTAGTGCTCGAGATTGGCGATCGAGTGCGACATGTGGCTTTCGCCGGACAGGAACGTCTCGTCCCAGACCACCGCGCCGTCGCGGATGATCCGGACATGGCCGCTAACTTCCTGCGGCAGCTCGCCGAGCAGCAGTTCCGGACCGAGCGAGCATTCGCGCAGCTTGGAGTGGGCGAGATAGAGGTAGTTCTTGCCCTCGGTGACGTGGTCGGAAAAGTCGTTGCCGAGCGTGTAGCCGATGCGGCGCGGCTGGCCGTCGAGGCCGACGATGTAGAGGCCGACGATCTCGGCCTCCTCGGCGCCGGCGAGCGCGAAGCCCGGCAGCTCCAGCGGCGCGCCGGTCGGCACGACGCAAGTGCCGACGCCCTTGAAGAACCATTCCGGCTGGATGCCGATCTCGCCCTCGGCCGGCTTGCCGCCCTCGAGGCCCATGCGGAAGATCTTCATCGAGTCGGATTCGTCGGCGTCGGGTCCGTGCGTCAGCATGTGCATGCGGTTGCGCGCGGTGGCGCTGCCGGTATGGGTCAGCCCCGTGCCGGTGATCAGGAAGCGCGCCGGCTCCGGATGGTCGAGCGGCGGCAGCACGCGACCGGCCTTCAGCACCGCGTCATAATCGAGCGCCGCCTCGCGCGGCGTGGCGGCGACGAGCGCCTCCAGCCCGGTTGCCGTCTCCAGGCTGTGCTGCGCCAGCTCGTAGGTGGTGGCGAAGCCTGAAAGCGGCGAGAGCGTCTCGCCATCGGCGCCGACGACCGCGACCTTGCGCTCGCCCGCCTCCGTCTTGAACTGAACCAGCCGCGTCCGGCCTTGATCGACGCCGCGCATCAGACCCACCCCCCGTCAACGATAAAATTCTGCGACGTGCACATCCGACTGTCGTCGGCTGCCAGGAACAGCGCCATGCGTGCGATGTCGGACGGCTGGACGCGGTCCTGCAGGCACTGGCGGTCGGCGATCTGGCGCTCGCCCTCCGGCGTCAGCCAGAGGCGGATCTGGCGCTCGGTCATGACCCAGCCGGGGATCATGCAGTTGACGCGGATCCGTTCCGGGCCGAATTCGCGCGCCAGCGCGCGGGTCAGGCCGGTGATGGCGGCTTTGGAGGTGACATAGGCAGGGCAATCGCCATCGCCGACCATCCAGGTGATCGAGCCGAAATTGACGATCGAACCGCCGCCGGCCTCCTTCATCATCGGCCGTACGGCCTGTGCCGCGAAGAACTGATGGCGCTGGTTGACCGCGACGCGATCGTCCCAATAGGCGACGGTGACATCCTCGGTGCGGTGGCGATCGTCGTTGCCGGCATTGTTGAGCAGGACGCGGATGGCGCCGTGCTTTTCCTGCGTCGCACGGATGGCGGCCTGCAGCGCCTCGATGTCGCGCAGGTCGCAGGGGATGAAGTCGGGGGCTCGATGGCCTTCGGCGCGGACGCTCTCGACCACGGCGCGCGAGGCTTCCTCGGCCATGTCGACGAAGGTGACGATCGAACCTTGCGCGCAGAAGTGACGGACCAGGCTTTCGCCGATGCCGCTGCCGCCGCCGGTGATAAAGACGACGCGGCCGTCCAGGCTCGGATACACCGCGAAGGGGAAATCGTGTTCCATCGGCGCCTCAATGAGAATGGCGGGGGATGCCCGCTTCGCGTTTGCCAAGCAGGAAGTCGAAGTCGCAGCCCTCGTCGGCCTGCAGGACGTGTTCGACGAAGAGTTTCTGGTAGCCGTTGACGCCTTCATGCGCAGGTGGGCTCCATTCGGCGCGGCGCGCGTCCAGCTCGGCGTCGGAGACGTCGAGATGCAGGCGGCGGCCGGCGACATCGAGCTCGATCATGTCGCCGTCGCGCACCAGGGCGAGCGGACCGCCGGCGGCGGCCTCGGGCGCGGTATGCAGGACGACGGTGCCGTAGGCGGTGCCGCTCATGCGGGCGTCGGAAATCCGCACCATGTCGGTGACGCCCTGCTGCAGCAGCTTGGCCGGAAGCGGGATGTTGCCAACCTCGGCCATGCCCGGATAGCCCTTCGGGCCGCAGTTCTTCAGCACCATGATGGAGCTGGCGTCGATATCGAGATCGGGATCGTCGATGCGCTGGTAGTAGTGCTCGATGGTCTCGAAGACGACGGCACGGCCGCGGTGCTGCATCAGCGCGTCGGTCGCCGCCGACGGCTTGATGACGGCGCCGCCGGGGGCGAGATTGCCGCGCAGCACGGCGATGCCGCCCTGCGGCGTCAGCGGCTCGTCGAAGGAGCGGATGACTTCGCCATTGTAGTTGGGCGCATCGGCGATGATCTCGCCGATGGTCGGGCCGGCGACGCTCGGCGCGTTGCCATGCAGCAGGCCGTGCTCATCGAGGACGCGCATGACGGCGCGCAGGCCGCCGGCATAGTAGAAGTCCTCCATCAGGTAGCTGCCGGAAGGCATCAGGTCGACGATGGTCGGCACGTCGCGGCCGAACTTGTCCCAGTCGTCGAGCGACAGGTCGACGCCGAGGCGGCGAGCGACGGCGATCAAGTGGATGACGGCGTTGGTCGAGCCACCGATGGCGCCGTTGACGCGGATGGCGTTCTCGAACGCCTCGCGGACGAGGATCTTCGACATCTTCACGTCGTCGCGCACCAGCTGCACGATGCGGCGGCCGGCTTCCTGCGCCAGGATGGCGCGGCGGGAATCGACGGCGGGTATGGCGGCGTTGTCGGGCATGCCGATGCCGAGCGCCTCAACCATCGAGGCCATCGTCGAGGCGGTGCCCATGGTCATGCAGCTTCCGGCGGAGCGGCTCTGGCCCTGTTCGGCGGCGAGGAAGTCGTCGACCGACATGCGGCCGGCCTTCACGTCCTCGTAGAATTTCCAGACATGCGTGCCGGAGCCGATCGCCTTGCCGCGGAAATTGCCGTTCAGCATCGGGCCGCCGGAGACGGCGATGGTCGGCAGGTCGCAGCTCGCCGCGCCCATCAGCAGGGCCGGCGTGGTCTTGTCGCATCCGACGAGCAGAATGACGCCGTCGATCGGGTTGGAGCGGATCGATTCCTCGACATCCATCGAGGCCAGGTTGCGGAAGAGCATGGCCGTCGGGCGCATGTTGCTCTCGCCGAGCGACATGACGGGGAATTCGAGCGGGAAGCCGCCGGCTTCGTAGACGCCGCGCTTCACCTGTTCGGCGATGGTGCGGAGATGCGCGTTGCAGGGGGTCAGTTCCGACCAGGTGTTGCAGATGCCGATCACCGGGCGGCCGTCGAAGACGTCAGCCGGATGCCCTTCGTTCTTCATCCAGCTTCGATGCATGAAGGCATTCTTGCCCGCTCCCCCGAACCAGGAGGTGGACCGATATTTGCGTGGCTCATCCGCCATGGGTGCCTCTGGATCTGTTTCTTATTGAAAAATACTATTCTGTATTACATGATGCTGTGCTCTTTCCCCGTACAAGTCAACAGACCGTCTGCACGGATGGAACATGCGGGATTGCGCTTGGCCGGACCTGGTTCGGCTGCTAGAAGTTTTGCATTGAAGAATGACGTTTCTTGATGCCAAAGAGATGGCCGCGCATCGATGGCGGAGATCTCCCGGAGGACTGACCGCCAATGACGGATGAGCGCTATAGGGTGCAGAGCCTCGGCCGCGCCCTCGATCTGCTCGACAGGATTGCCGAAAGCGGCCAGGACGGCGCGCGGCTGACCGATCTCGCCCGCGACATCGGCCTGTCGAAGCCGGCAGCCTACGCGATTCTCGTCACGCTCCGGGCGCGCGGCATCGTCACCGATGTCGGCGAGGGCATGACGCGGCGCTATCGCCTGGGCCTGTCGCTGCTGCGCCTCGGCGATCTCGCCGTATCGAACACGGGGCTTGCCGACATCGCGCTGCCCATCCTGCGCGACCTGACCCAGGCGATCGGCATGACCTCCCGCGTCGCCATGATGGATGACGGCTTCGCGGTGGTGATCGGCCGCGTCGATGCGCCGGGCGCCATTCGCTTCAACGCGGCGCTGGGCCGCCGCGAGCGGCCGCATTGCTCCGGTGTCGGCAAGGTCCTGCTGGCGGCGATGCCGCGCGCGAACGCGCTGGAACTCGTCGAGCGGGTCGGCCATTCGCCGCGGACGCCGAAGACGCTGAGCACGATCGAGGCGCTGAATGCCGATCTCGACCAGATCGCCGTCCGCCAATACGCGATCGACGATGAAGAGGATCACGAGGGCATCATCTGCGTCGCCGCGGCCGTGTTCGGGCGGGACGGCCAGACGGTCGGCGCGATCAGCGTCACCACGCTCAAGCAGCTTCTGCCGCAGGAGGCGGTCGGCTCGATCGCCGGGCCGCTGGTCCAGCACGCCGACCTGATCTCGCGGGCGCTGGGCGGTCCGACAGCGGCCGAGGCCTGGTTGCTCCGGCCGCCGTCGGGAACCAGATGAGAACACCGAAAGCCGGATCGTCGGCGTCGCCGTTGATGTGCGCCAGATCAGGCCGGCCGCCACGTTGGCGCTGTTGGTTTGATCCTGTCGCTGTCGTCTCGACTTCTTCGCGCCAAATCGTTCCTCGCGACCCATGCGAACCTGTCATTTGCAGGCATTCCGGCGGGCGAGGGCTTCGCCATGGAGAGCGTCGCGCGCCGATTTGTCCGGCATCTTCCGGGCTGGCTCGCGGTTCGCGGCTGCGCGTCTGGCGATATCGATCCTGACCGCAGCGAAGCGGGGTGCGGATTGACAATCTGCTGCCCCAATGGAAGTCTAACTTCTATGCGGAATACTGTACGGTATTGCGAAACAAATTCGGCGCCGGCCAGAAACTGCACAAGCAGACGCCAGCTTCAGGGAACTCACTGGGAGGAGTGGCTATGAGGCGTACCCTGCTGGCGGCTTCACGGAGGGCTGCCGATGCTTGGCCTGGGCGGTCGCGCTGTTGCCGCAGAACTCGTTGATCTCATGCAGATGAAGTCGGGAGCGGGCAAGCGCGGCTCGCAACATCGACACCGCCGGCTCGGCGGCCAAGCAGGCCGCCGGCGTTCGCTCGAGGGGCGCCCGGAAGGTCATTTTCATCCTGTTCGCGCCGCGCGTCCGCCCTTCAGAGGGTCTGTCGCGCGCGGACCTTCCTTTCAAACTAGGCTCGGGGGAGAGCAAAATTGATCGAGAGCTTCGTGTTCGGGCATCTGGACGGGGAAGTCGTCCGTGGTTTCGTTTTGCGCAATCGCAACGGCCTGTCGGCCAAGCTGATCACCTATGGCGCGCGGTTGACCGAACTGCATGCCCCGGGGCGCAACGGCGAGATGGTCGACATCGTTCTCGGCTTCGACGACGTCGCCTCCTATGTCGCCACCGACACCTATTTCGGCGCCACCTGCGGCCGCTACGGCAACCGCATCCGCGATGGCCGCTTCTCGCTCGACGGCGAAGCGTTCCAGCTGTCGCTGAACGAAGGCGCCAACCATCTGCATGGCGGCATCGCCGGCTTCGATCGCAAGAACTGGGACGCGACCGTCGACGAGGCGACCAACACGGTTACCTTCACGGCGGTGTCGCCGCATGGCGAGGAGGGCTATCCCGGCACTGTCAATCTCTCGGCCAGCTACCGGCTGACCGATGACGACCGGCTGGAGATCGCCATTCGTGGCATGACCGACCGGCCGACGATCCTGAACGCCGTGCACCACACCTACTGGAACCTTGCCGGCCACGGCAGCGGCGATGTCCGCGACCAGGTGCTTGCCCTCAACTCCGATTTCTACACGCCGATCGACGCGGAACTGCTGACCACCGGCGAGGTCCGCGCCGTTGTCGGTACGCCGTTCGACTTCAGCACCCCGAAGCCGATCGGCACGGATATCGACGCGCTCGCCGATGTCGGCACCGGCCATCTCGTCGGCGGCGGCTATGACCACAATTGGTGCCTGAAGGGGGACGGGGAAGCGCTTCGCCTCTGCGCCCGCGTCGTCGATCCGGCCTCGGGCCGCGGCCTCGAGTTGCACACCACCGAGCCTGGCGTGCAGTTCTACACCGGCGGCTATTTGAGCGAGACGGTGATCGGCAAGTCGAACACGCCCTATTGCCGCTTCGCCGGCTACACCTTCGAGACGCAGAAGTTCCCGGATACGCCGAACTTCGCCCACTTCCCGAGCACGATCGTCTCGCCGGGGGAAGTGTACGACCATCGCATGTCGGTTCGGCTCTTCGTCGAATAGAGATCGGCAGGCTCGCGAAACAAGTTGCCGCCACGTCGGAGCGCGTGGGCCGAGGGCGGCGAGGCCGGTTGCTGGCTTCTACCGCTGCGTGAACGATCGACGTATGGTCCGCGACGCCTCGCAGGAGGTCGATCTCGGCGTCTGCTGTCGGTTGGTCGTAAGACTGTTCGATCGCGACGCGGCCGAGACCTTCCTGTCGCTCGCGAAGAGGCGCGACGTCGGCCTCGCTATCGGCGGCGTGATCAACTCCGGCATCCTGTCGTTGCGCGGAGATCTCAATCTCCTCCGGGTTGAGGGGAGTGTGCCGGCAGTGAACGCTGGCCGGTTGGGGCTGGCTTATGCCCCCCTCCCCCCGGCGGTGGTGGTGGTGGTGTCGGGATTGGCGAGGGCGCCGCTCCATCCGGACGAGGACCTGGCCCATGTACGGAGCTGGGATCTTGCGCGCGGCATCGGCAAACCGCTTTCCGCGCGGGGCTTGGCAGGGCTTGTCCAGATATGCCGCAACAAGGAGGCGCCGCCTGCTGCATGCGAACAAGGCGGATCCGTACAGGCAATCCAACTCGTCCGCGCCAAGCGAAAAAAGGCGAAATTTCGTCGGCCCTGCTTTTCAAGCGTTCGGGATGGTGATTGAATGTACTCGCCATATCAGTGGGGGCTTTTATTCAGCCTGTATAAATATATGCTTGTGGTGGATCTGATGGCGACGTCGGAAAATCGTCAGGCGGAGACGAATATATTTGTTCGTGTCCTTGCGGTTATCGTTGTGGTTGCTGGGGTGTATTTGGCAACCGGGGGTGGGTATCTCGTTTATTTAGGCGGGTCATTTTACTACTCGATCGCCGGCTTGGCCTTGCTCGCGAGCGGCGTTTTCCTTTTCAGGGGAGGCATGACCGGCGTCTGGATCTACCTCGCCGTTCTGGTCGGAACGGTCCTGTGGTCGCTCTGGGAGGTTGGCCTCTCGTTCTGGGGCCTGGTGCCACGCCTGGTCGCTCCCATGCTTGTCGGCGCTGTCGTGCTGCTGATGACGCCGTGGCTGCCCTGGGAGGGTGGCCGTCCGGCAAACACCAAGCCATTCGTGGCCGGCGGCGTCGCGCTGATCGCTGCCTTCGGCGTCTACTTCGCGATGATGTTCAGCCCGCATGGCGTCGTCAGCAATCCGGTTGCTGTCACCCCCGGCCAACCCACCGCGGAAACCTCAGCGATGGGCAACGACTGGAAGGCCTATGGCCGCACCGGTGAGGCGACGCGCTACGCGCCGTTCGATCAGATCGACAAGACGAATGTTTCGAAGCTGGAAGTAGCCTGGACGGCCCGCACGGGACATATCGCCGACGGGGAGGAGTTCCTCGAGGACCAGAATACGCCGCTCTACGTTGACGGCATGCTCTTCCAGTGCTCGGCGGACACCGCCGTCACCGCGCTGGACGGCGACACGGGCAAAATCGTCTGGCAGTTTGATCCGCACGCAAAGAATCCGTTCTGGAAACGCTGCCGTACGCTCGGCTATTTCGATCCCGGTCCCGGCGATGCTTGCGGTCCGCGCATCCTGCTGGCGACGATCGATGTCCGCATGATCGCGCTTCGCGCGAAAGACGGGCAAATTTGCGAAACCTTCGGCGACAAGGGGACGGTCGACCTGCACATCGGCATGGGCCAGGTCGACGCAGGGTTTCTGACGCAGACGACCGGCGCCATTGTCGCCGGCGACGAGATCCTGATCGGCGGTTGGGTGGCGGATAACGTCAAGGTCGACGAGCCTTCCGGCGTCGTGCGCGCCTTTGACGCCAAGACCGGGGCATTCGCGTGGGCGTTCGACGTCGGCAATCCGGGCGATCAGGGGCTTCCGCCGGAGGGCAAGGAGTTCACGCGCGGCACCCCCAATGTCTGGGCGCCGATCGCCGCGGATGTGAAGCTGGGGCTCGCGTATCTTCCGACGGGCAATGCCACGCCGGACTATTACGGCGGATTGCGGCGGCCGTTCGATGACGAGTACAATTCCGCGGTCGTTGCGGTCGAACTGGCGACCGGGAAGGAACGCTGGCACTTCCGTACTGTCAATCACGACATCTGGGACTATGACGTTCCGTCCCAGCCAGCGCTGATCGATTTTCCCGACGGCAAGGGCGGCTCGACGCCCGCCGTTCTCCAGTTGACCAAGCGGGGGCAGATATTCGTGCTCGACCGCCGTACCGGCGAGCCCCTTGTCGAAACCGTCGAGAAGCCGGTTCCCGGCGGCGACGGCACGGCGGAAGGCGAGCGCTACGCCAAGACCCAGCCGTATTCGACCGGCATGCCGGGGCTGGGAACGGCCCCCCTGACGGAAGCGCGCATGTGGGGGGCAACGCCGTTCGATCAGCTGCTGTGTCGGATCATGTTCAAGGACGCGCATTATCTGGGCGACTTCACGCCGCAATCGACCCGGCCCACGATCGTCTACCCCGGCAACAATGGCGGACCGAACTGGGGCAGTGGCGGGTTCGACGAGGGTCGCAATATCTTCGTGGTGAGCGACATGCGGGTGCCGGTCTATGCGCATCTCATCCCGCGCTCGGAATTCCCGGCCGGCACGCCGGTAACCGCCCATGCGTCGATTTCGCCGCAGTTCGGGCTGCCCTACGCTCACAAGCTCGTCAACTTCTTCTCCCCGATCGGCATTCCGTGCCTGGAGCCGCCATGGGGCACGGTGACCGGCATCGACCTGGCCACGCGCCAGATCATCTGGCAGCGCCCCGCGGGCACGGCCAAGGATGTCACCGTGCTCGGCTTCCAGCCGAACCTGCCCTTCTTCGTCGGCATGCCGACACTGGGCGGGCCGGTGATGACCAAGGGCGGCATTGCCTTCCACTCTGGCACACAGGACTACTACCTGCGCGCCTACGACACGGAGACCGGAGAGGAACTCTGGAAGGGCCGATTGCCGTCCGGCAGCCAGTCGACGCCCATGAGCTATATCGGCAAGGACGGTCGACAGTACATCGCCCTGACGGCGGGTGGGGCCCGCTACAACCCGAGCGATCGCGGTGACTTCATCGTCGCGTTCGCCTTGCCGAAATAGCCAGAGATCGAGACGCGCAAGTTCGGACCACTTGTGGCCGGTCATTCTGAGGGCCTGCCGACGGGAAGGGGGTACATCTTGCAATGCAGCATCGTCCGCAGCCTCGCGGAGGCGGAAGTCCCGTGTCTCGACAGCCCGGAAGGGGAACCGGATGCCAATGCTCTGCAAGCTTCGTAGCGACACTGCCGAACGACTGACCTTGAGGATGCTGGCCATAGGGTTTGCGCTTGTCCTCGCAACGCCGGCGCTGCCGCTCGAAAGCGGCAGTGAACCAAGTGTGACGGTTAGTCCCGTCGAGAAGCGTGAGCTTCCGAGTATCAGCGAGTTTATCGGCCGCATCCGCGCTTCCGAGCGCGTCGACATCCAGGTTCGGGTGACGGGAACCTTGCTGAAGCCGCTGTTCACCGAAGGAGACATCGTCGAGCCGGGCCAGCTGCTCTACCAGATTGATCCTGCTCCCTTCCAGGCCGACGTGAACGCCAAGAAGGCCCAGCTTGCGAGCGCCAAGGCGGTCGCCCAGAACGCGCAGGTGAACAACGAACGTGCTCAGGAACTGCTGAAGCAGCGCACGGGCTCGCAGGCGACCGCCGACACGCGGGAAGCCGAACTGGCTCAGGCCAACGCGGCCGTCCAGATCGCCGAGGCGGCGCTCGAACTCGCCAACATAACGCTGGGCTACACCCGGATCGACGCTCCGATCCGCGGACGCATCGGCCGGACCGCGATCACCGAAGGCAACATTGTCTCGCCAGCCTCCGGCGCGCTGACAACCATCGTCAAAGACGACAGGGTGTGGGCCGAGTTTGCCCCCAGCCAGCGTGAGATTCTCGGCTACAAGAAGATGGCGCCCGTCAATCCGCCGGTGATCCGCCTGAAGATGGCGGACGGCAGCTACTATGCCGAGACCGGAAAAGTCGACTATTTCGACAACACGGTCGATCCCAACACCGACAGCCAGATCGTCCGCGCCACCTTCGACAATCCCAACGGACAGCTCGTCAACAGCCAGACGATCCGGGTGGTGATGGAACAGCCTGCCGACGCGCCGGTTCTCGTCGTGCCGGAAGTGGCCCTGGCCGCCGATCAGAGCGGCACGTTCGTTCTGATTGTTGATGGCGAGAACAAGGTGGCGACCAAATACGTCACCATCGGCCAGCAGCGCGACGGCATCGCGGTTGTCCGGGAGGGCCTGAACGAAGGCGACCGGGTCATCGTGCAGGGCGCTCAGCGGGTGCGAAACGGCATGGTGGTCAAGCCACAGCTAGCCACATCTGGGACGTAGGCCATGATCTCCTCCGTTTTCATTCGTCGCCCGCGGCTGGCGATGGTCATCTCGTTGGTCATCACCATTGCCGGCTACATGGCCTACAAGGCTCTGCCGGTGGCGCAATTCCCGGACATCGTGCCGCCGCAGGTACAGGTCACGGCCTTCTATCCCGGCGCCGACGCCAATGCGCTGGAGGAATCGGTCGCGCAGGTCATCGAGCCGGCGATCAACGGCGTCGACAACATGATCTACATGCAGTCCACCTCGGGCTCGGACGGGACCTACAACCTGGCCGTCAGCTTCGAGGTCGGATCGGATCCCGACATGAACACGGTTAACGTGTCGAACCGCGTGAACCAGGTCGTCGCTGCCCTGCCGGCCGAGGTGCAGGCGCTGGGCGTGACGGTCAAAAAGCGTTCAACCAGCATGCTGCAGGTCATCACGATCTATTCGCCCGATCGCTCGCGCGATGCGCTTTTCCTGTCGAACTACACCAAGCTGAACCTGATCGACCCGCTGTCGCGGGTGCCCGGCGTGGGCGAGGCCTACGCCTTCGGCCCGCGCGACTATTCGATGCGCGTCTGGCTTGACGTGGCGCGCCTCTCCAGCGTCAACCTGACCGCGACCGAGGTGATCGCCGCGCTGTGGGCTCAGAACGTGCAGGCCGCCGTCGGCCGCATCGGCGCCAGTCCGACGGTTCCCGGCACGAACTTTCAGATCAACATCACCGCCGACGGTCGACTGAACAGCATCGATCAAATCGAGAACGTCGTCGTGCGCAACGATCCGGGTGGCGCGCGCGTCCTGATCAAGGATGTGGCTCGAGTCGAACTGGGCGCGCAAACCGAGGATGCCGAGCCGACATTCAATGGTCTGCCCTCGGCCGGCATCGGCATCTATCAGTCGCCAGGCGCCAACGCCATCGCCACGGCCGAAGCCGTCAAGAAGGTTTTGGCGGAGATCGAGACGCGGCTGCCCGACGGCGTCTCTATCGCGATCGCCTATGATTCCACCTACTTCGTCGAACAGATGATGGAAAGCGTGCTGCACACGCTGATCGAGGCCTTTGTGCTCGTCGCGATCGTCGTGCTGGTCTTCCTCGGCAGCTTCCGGGCGACGCTCATCCCGATCATCGCCGTTCCGGTGGCGTTGATCGGTACCTTCGCCGTCATGCTGGTGATGGGGTTCTCTCTCAATACCATCTCGCTTCTGGCGCTTGTGCTTGCCATTGGCATCGTGGTCGACGACGCTATCGTCGTCGTCGAGGCGGTCGAGCACAAGCTCGAGGCGCATCCCGAAATGACGCCGGCCGAGGCGACCGAGGCGGCGATGAAGGAAATCACCGCCCCGATCATCGCTATCACGCTCGTGCTCTTGTCCGTCTTTGTGCCTACCGCCTTTATTCCCGGCATCACCGGTCAGCTATACAAACAGTTTGCCGTCGCGGTGTCCGTCTCGATGGTGATTTCGGCGGTCAACGCGCTGAGCCTGTCGCCGGCCCTCTGCTCGATCCTGCTCAAGCGGCGGAAGGGAGGGCCGAGGGGCTTGTTCAAGCTGTTCAATTCGTCGGTCGAGGGCATGCGCACCGGCTATATGGCGCTGGTCGGACCGCTGACCCGGCGTGCGATCCTCGCTGGCGTGCTGCTGGGCGGCTTCCTTCTCGGCACCGGCTATCTTGCCAAGATCGTGCCCACCGGCTTTCTGCCGCTCGAGGACCAGGGCGCCTTCATGGGCGAGTACCAGTTGCCGGCGGATGCCTCGGTCGAACGCAGCGCCAAGGTCGGCGAAGAGGTCCTCAGGATCCTGCAGGCCAACGAGAACGTTCAGGACGTGTTCGTCGTTGCCGGGTTCTCGTTGATCGATAGCGTGGTGTTGCCCAACAAGGGCTTCTTCGTCGTGACGATGAAGCCTTTCGAGGAGCGCACCGAGGCATCGCAATCGGCCTTCAGCGTCATCGACGACCTCAACGTCAAGCTTGGATCCCTGCCTGGCAGCGTGGCCTTTGCCTTCAACCTGCCGCCAATCCAGGGGCTTGGCACGGGAGCAGGCTTCCAGGCGTTGATCGCCAGCAAGACCGGAGCTCCCCCCGGGCAGATTGCCCAGGTCGCGCGCGGCGCGGTCGTCAATGCCGCGCAGGACGGTCGGTTGCAGGGCGTCTATACTACCTTCAATGCCGATACACCGCAGTTGAAACTCGAGGTTGACCGCGAACGCGTGCAGACATTGGGCGTCGATGTTTCCAACCTTTTCGCGACCACCGGTGCATTGCTGGGTGGCAACTACGTCAATGATGTTAATCTATTCGGGCGCACGTGGCAGTTGAAGGTCCAGGCCGATGCCAATGCGCGGATGGATGTCGAGGACATCAGCCAGATCCGCGTACGCAGCTCCAACGGGTCGCTCGTGCCCTTGACCGCCGTGGCCGATGTCAAGCTGGTCACGGCCCCGGCCTTCGTCACCCGCTACAACAATGAACGTGCGGTGATGATCAATGGTGGTCCGGCGCCGGGGCATTCGTCGGGAGAGTCCATCTCGGCCATGCAGGAGATTGCCGACAACACCCTGCCTTCGGGCTATCAACTGGAATGGACGGGGACGGCCCTGCAGGAGATCGAGGCGAGTGGCCAGACCGGCCCGATCCTCGTTCTTGCGCTGATTTTCGCCTATCTGTTTCTCGTTGCATTGTATGAAAGCTGGGCGATCCCGATTGCCGTGCTCTTGTCGGTGGGAACCGGCCTTTTCGGAGCCATGCTGGCGCTGAAGTTGACGGGGCTGGACAACAATGTCTATGCGCAGGTCGGCATCGTCATCCTGATAGCCTTGGCGGCCAAGAACGCCATCCTCATCGTCGAGTTCGCGATGGAGGAGCGGGCTCAAGGCAAGGGCATCGTCGATGCGGCTCTTGAAGGCGCCAGCCTGCGGTTTCGCGCTGTGATGATGACGTCCTTTGCCTTTATCCTCGGGCTTCTACCGCTAGTCACGGCAGTGGGGGCAGGCGCGGCCACGCAGCGAGCCGTCGGCACTTCGGTGTTTGGTGGCATGCTGGCTTCGTCTGCGGTCGGCATTCTGCTCATACCGGGGCTGTATGTGATCTTCCAGTTTCTGAGGGAAAAGACGGGACGATTGAAGTACTCGATGGGCAAGAAGGATGTCGGTGGCTGACCGACCGCCGGTCGTCGTGATGCTTCTGAGCAAGCGCGGTGCCAGCCTTGTCTTCGGCACGTGAGTCCCCGGGGCAGAGGAGCGCTCCGATGTTGGTCGACTGGCGAGGTCAGTGCGCCAATCTCTCAGGGTGGTTCGGACCAGGCGAGCCTCCCCGACCGCTGTCCGGAGACCCGGAGCGACCAGACTGCAACGAAAAGCCCCTTGAAGTCGGGGAAATGTGGGGAGCAGTTGCTCAATCGCGCATCGCTTGGGCCCGGATCTCGGACAATTTCGGTCTCAATGCTCGTCGAACTGCTCTTGGTAGGATGTATTTGGTCCGGTCGCTCCGGCAGTTCAGATTGGCGTCAGGCTTCGATGAGCCTCGCAGGCCGAGGTAAACCTGCCGACCATGGATCTACCTCGCCTCAGGCGGAAAGGCTGGCGCTTCCGATCGCACTCAGGCAAAGGGCAACGGCCGTGTCGGCGCCCTGGCTGGTGTCGATCACCACGTGTGGTTCCTCGATCGGTTCGAACTCTGCCCTGATGCGCGCCGCCTTCTCGGGATGGCGCTCTGCACGGACGTTGCGCTGATCCCGGAGGCCGCGCTGGAGCCTCTCCTTGATGACTGCTTCCGGCGCGACGCAATGGAGGATCAGCAAGCCTGCTCCGCTTGTCTCTACAAGTTGCTTCACCGTCGTGATCTCGGCTCGTCGAGAAAACGGCTTGCCATCGACGATGATGAAGGCGGGTTTCGGTCGCGCCAGCAGATAGCCGAGCACGCCGAGAAGCGCGTCGGTTCCGACCTGGTTCTGCTCGCTGCTGTAGTCGAGTAGCGCTTCCGGAAAGATTGCATCGCGGATGTCGTCACGGCTGAGCGTGACGGCGCCGATCGCCGGCGCCAGCCGGCGAGCGAGCGTTGTCTTGCCGGCACCGGGCAGTCCGACCAGTAGCAGGACCAAGGGTCGCGAGCCAGGTTTCACGTCAAGCCGCCCGGTCTACCGCGCCGAACCACCGGATCCGCTCGCCGACCGCATCGACCGCAAGCTCGCGGGCCTCGCCGAACGGCACACGGGTATCAACGATTGGATCCTCGGCGCTGTAGTGGCGCTGGAAGGTCGAGCGGAACGCGCCCTTTACGGCGGCGTCGATGTTTATCTTGGCGATGCCGGCGGCGATCAGCTGGGCGACAGTCGCCTGCGGCACGCTGGTGCCGCCATGCAGGACCAGCGGCATGTTGACCGCCGCAGAGATCGCCTTGACCAGCGGCACGTCGATCGGGGCGTTGTCGGCGAGCTGGCCCGGCGTGTTGCCGATCGAGATGGCGAGGTAGTCGATGCCGGTATCCTTGACGAACTGCACGGCCTCTTCGACCGTCGTCTTGCGCTCAATGACCTCGCCGCCTTCCTCGGCCAGCGTCTCGCCGATCTGTGCCTCGACGCCGACTCCATAGCGGCGGGCGAGGGCGACGACGCGTCGGACGAGATCGACATTCTCGTCATAGGACGTGCTCGACGCATCGATCATGACGGAATCGAAGCCGGATTCGATGCACTCCCGCACGATCTCGTAGTCGGCGCCGTGGTCGAGATGCAGGAGCAGCGGCACTGCCGAGCGCTTGCGGGCGACGGCGGCCATCGCGACGAAGTAATCGAGGCCGACATGCTTGATGCCGCCCATCGTCGTGGAAAGCATCACGGGGGCCCTGTTGCGGTCCGCCGCCGTGGCGATCGCCTGCGTCGCTTCGAGATGATGCGCGTTGAACATGCCAACGGCCCAGCGTTCGCGATAGGCCCGGCCGATCCAATGCGGTGCGCTTTCCCTGATCATGCGATTTCCTTCAAAAGCATTGCGGCGCCTCGGAGATTGGGATCCGGGACGTCGCTGACGACGAGTGCGGGTTGGGCTATACCGGGATAGGTAAGTTCCGGTAGGAGACGGGTGAGGTGTTCGAGATCGAACCAGGGCTGGCTGAGCGCGCCGCCGGTCAGGATGATGATCTCGGGTTCGATCAGGGTGAGGGCTGCGGCGATCGCCTGGGCGAGATCCACCAGCGCGCCCCGCGGCGGTTGGTCGACGGCTTGCGCCAGGCCGGAGGCCGTGGTGCAGAGGCAGCCGTGATGGCCACAATAGCAGGCAGCCCCTTCCGGTCGCAGCACCATGTGGCCGAGAGCATTGGCGCCGCCGAAGGCGCCGCGCCAGACCTGGTGGTTGAGGATAAAGGCATGGCCGATGCCGGTGCCGACCGAGACATAGAGCCCGGATCCGGCTGAGCGGGCATGGCCGCTGGTCGCCTCGAAAAGCGCGCCGCAATAGACGTCGGTCTCGACGACGACGGGCCGGCCGAACGCCTCGCAGAGCAGCCGGCCGAGCGGCGCTTCCCACCAGTGCAGGTTTTCCGCCCGCACGATATGGCCGCCCGCGCTGACCACGGCCGCGACCGAGACGCCGATGCCGTCGACATCCCTGCGCTCGATGCCCCATTCCGCCAGCACGTCGCCGATCGTCGAGACGAAGGTGTCCGGCGTCATGCCGTCGGGTCGGCGGGAGCGATGGGTATGCTGCCAGGGACCGCTGCCGTCGCCGAACGCCAGGCGTAGATGCGTTCCGCCGAGATCGATTGCGAGCTTCACTTGACCCCCGCGGCGGAGACGCCTTCGATGAAGTGGTGCTGGAATGCGATGAAGAAGAGCGTCGTCGGAATGGCGCCGAAGATCGAGACGGCCATGACCTGTCCGTACTGGGTGTTGAAGGCGCTCTGGAACGCGGCCATGCCGAGCGGCAAGGTGCGCAGGGAGTCGTCGTTGGCGACGATCAGCGGCCAGAGGTAGCTGTTCCAGCTCAGATTGAAGGTCAGGATGGCGACGACGACGGCACTGGGCGCCACCATCGGCATGATGACCGAGAAGAGGATGCGCGGCTCGCTGGCGCCATCGATCCGCGCCGCCTCGATATAGGCGTTGGGAATGGCCACCATCGCCTGGCGGAAGATGAAGATGCCGACGACGTTGAAGGCGGTCGGCAGTAGCAGTGCTGCATAGGAGTTGTTCCAGCCGAAGGCGTGCACCTCAAGGAACAGTGGGATGACGATCGCTTCGAGTGGGATCATGATCGAGGCGAGCACAATCAGCGAGACGGCACCAGAGAAGCGATATTGGAACTTGGCAAGGCTGTAGCCGGCGAGCGCGCCGAGCACGACAGTCACAACGACCGAGACGAGCGCCGCCAGCACGGAGTTGAACAGATAGAGGCAGAATGGCCTCTGGCTCAGCGACGAGGTGAAGTTGCTGAAGCCTGCGCTGCCCGGCTCGAGGATGCTTCCGGAGAAGAGTTCCGAGTTGGTCTTTAGGGAGGCTGCCAGCATCCAGACGATCGGGTAGAGCGTCAGAATCGTTGCAAGGACAACGATGGCGATGGCGAGAAATCGTTCGGCGGGGGACCTATGCATGACGGTCTCTCAGGAGCCAGATCTGTATCAGGCTGATGACCAGGATGCCGGTGAAGAGGATGACTGAATAGGCGCTGGCCTTTCCCATCTGCAGGAAGCTGAACGAGGTCTTGTAGATCAGCAGCGTCAGGATCTGCGTTGAGCCCGCCGGACCGCCATCGGTCATGATCTGCTGAAAGGCAAAGGTCTTCAGACCGTTGACGGTCGACAGCACCACGACGAGCGCGATGGTCGGCTTCATCGACGGCAATGTGATATGGCGCAGAACCGACCAGCCACGCGCGCCATCCAGCGCCGCCGCCTCGTAGTGATCGCGCGGGATCGCCAGGAATCCGGCGAGGAAGATGATCGTGTAGTAGCTGGTCGCGTGCCACCAGCTAACGAAAATCAGTGCCCAGGGCGCCATCGCGCTGGTGGTCAGCCACGACGCCGGCGCCATGCCAAGCGCGGAAAGGCCGTCATTGACCGGGCCCTGAACATTCAGCAGCAGCTTCCAGGTCAATGCGACCGAAACAAGCGGCATGACCGAGGGCAGGAAGATCAGCGTGCGCCAGGCACCGCGGCTGCGGCCGAGCTTGGTTAGCGCCCAGCCAAGCCAGAAAGCGATGCCGAGCACCGGAACGACCGTATAGACAACATAGGTGATGGTGATGCTGAGCGAGCGCAGGAACGCCCGGTCGGTGACCAGCCCGCGAAAATATTTGAATCCGACGTAGCGCGGTGGCGACAGCAGGTCGTACTCGTGCAGGCTGATGAAATACGAGAACAGAACCGGATAGAGCTGGAAGATGGCGATGAAGAGAAGTGCAGGCAGGCAGAAGAGGAAACCCCATCGGCCGTAGCGGCTCCGTCCCGATCCCGTTCGCATCATGAAGAACAATCCTGTCGTGACCGGCGCGGCTGGGAGCGCTGCGCCGGTCGGGTGGTCCGGAGGAGGACCCTAGTTGGCGCGGATCTGGTCGATCTCGGCGGCGGCCTGGTCGAGCGCTGCCTGGACCGGAACGCCCTGAGCGAACTGCTCGATGGCGTTCTTGATCGCGGTGCCTTCCTGGGACCAAGTCGGCGAGCGCCAGACGAAGCTGCCATGCTTCTGGCCCTCGGCGAACACGGCGCTGCCGCGCGTCTCCTTGGCGACTTTCGTATCGGCCCAGCCCTTCAGGCCGGTGACGTAGCCGGTGGCGGCGAGGTAGCCATCGCTGTCTGCCGTTAGGAAGCGCAGGAACTCGAACGCCTCCTTCTGGTTCTTTGAGCCAGCCGTGACAGCGAGTGCGTAGGAATTCAGCAGCGTCGCGGGGTTTACCGCATCACGTTGCGGCAGCGCGGCGACGATATAATCGGCTTTGACCTCATCCGAATAGAGTGGCGGCGCCCAGATGCCGGCGATCGCCATCGACTGGCGGCCTTCGCTGAAGTCCTGCAGCGCATTCACCGGATTGACGGTTGCGAGCTCCGGACCGCCGGTACCGTCGGTGATCAGGCGCTGCCAGGTCTCGGTGAACGCCTGGACGCAGGCCGGCGAGTTGATGGCGGCCTTGCCGGAGGCATCGACCACGTCGCAGCCATACTGGACCAGGATCGGCCAGTACTGCTGGGCGTACCAGTACGGGTCGAGGTTCCAGACCCAGTTGAAGCCGAGCCGCGTCGTCTTGCCGGCATCGTCCTTCTTCTGCAGCTTCTTCGAAAGCTCGAACACGTCGTTCCAGGTTTTCGGCCAGTTGTCCGGATTGGAGACGTCGACGCCGATATCGGCGAAGTGCTTCTTGTTGAGGAAGAGTGCGAGCGTGTTGAATTCTTCCGGCACGCCGTAGGTCTTGCCGTCGATCGTCAGGCCCGAAAGCGCTGACGGCATATAGAGGGCCTCGAGATCGGCCTGCGATGCCTGGCCGAAGGCAGCCGGATCTACCTGAGCAAGAATGCCCTTCGAGGCATATTGCGGGAACAGGTAATCGAGAACGTTGATGATATCCGGCGGGTTTCCAGCGGCGATGGCAGCAGTCAGCTTGACCTCGTAGTCGCCATGCGGATCCTCATGGATCTTGATGGTGACGTCGGGATGCTGGGCGGTATACTCCGCCGCCTTCTTGGCGATGAAGTCGGTCGCCGGCGGATAGGTATGGTGCCAGAACGTCAATTCCGCCGCGGTTACCGAACTGGCGAGAGCCAGTGTGGAAGCCCCCACCAGAGCCCAGCTCAGCAGAGCAGAATGGAACTTGCGCATGCGTCGTCCTCCCTCGATCCTGCGCACGGCCGCGCCGCGATCGAACCGTCTCGTTGATCTCAGTCATGGGATGGAACAGGTGGGTGCCAGACCGGGCTACGCCTCTCCTCGGCGCGCCTCCAGTTCCGATCCTGAGAGAACGCTAACACGACACAATATGTGTCGCAACGTGCTATTATTACAAAATTGTGATGCATAACGTCTCTATTCTGGAATTCGCACTGCAGCATGAGGTGTCACGATGAGCGAGGCCGCTCCGGGCGAAGTCGCTTCCCTTCTCTCCCGCGTCTCCAGCATGCCCTTGTCGGCGGCGGAGAAGCGGGTCGTCGAATATCTGCTGAGCATCGCGGAATATGACATCGCCGGGCTGACCTCCTCGGAGCTGGCGGAGCGCACCAGCACCAGCCGCTCGACCATCGACCGCTTGTCGAAGCGCCTGGGCTTCGCCGGCATCAAGGAGATGCGCAGGGCGCTGCTGCAAGAAAGCCGGGCGATGCAGATGCCGATCAGCGCCGCCTCGACGCTGGAGCCGGCGATCATCGCCTCGGACGGGCTCGGCGAGATCGCTTTCAAGGTGTTCCAGAGTGCATCGATCCGGGCGCTGAAGTTCGCCGAAATCCTGTCCAGCTCCCCCGAGCTCGGGCAGCTGGTCGAGGCGATCCGCACGACGCGCAGCGTGCAGGTGTTCGGCGCGGGCGCCTCGGCGGTGGTGGCGCTGGACATGCACCAGCGGCTGCTTCGCCTCGGCATCCCGATCAATTTCTCGGAAGACCAGCACAACCAGATCGCCTGCGCTGGGTTGATGAAGCCGGGAGACCTGGCGATCGCCATCTCCTATTCAGGCCGCACCAAGACGACCCTGCAGGCGGCAGAAGTCGCGCGCTCGCGCGGGGCGCGGATCGCAGCCGTGCTCGGCGGCAGTCGTTCGCCGCTGGCGGAACTGGCGGATGTTCGGATCGTCACGCCACCTGGCGTCAGCCTGTTCGGCGCGGACGCCGTGATGACCCGCGTCCTTGAGCTGATGTTCAATGAAGCGTTGTTTCACTGCCTCGCGATCCAGAACCCCGAGATGCTGGAGAATGTACGACGGATCGAGAAGATTCTCGGCGACGAGCGGGTGAAATGAACGAGGTACACCAAAAGCAAAAGCCTGACCCTACGGGAGGCGCCAGAACACCTTCTATGAACGCAGGAACGGCTTGAGGTTGCACGCGTTGTCCGTCGGTAGATTCTCTGGTTCAAACCGTCGTTCCGACCACGGAGACAGATCTGCCCGTTTGGCTGCGCGCGTGGCTTGGCTCAATGTTCGAACCCGCCAGGGTTTTGCTTTGTGCTCAGTCCAGGGAAATGGCTTGGTGCCGGTCCAGACCGCGACGGTGAAGCCGGTCGATTTGGTCCTGAAGGCGCGCAGAGGCCACGGACATCCGCGACGCGCCCGCCGGCTGGTCGCCGCCGTTTCGTGTCCGGGAATGTCGAGCTTGGGAGAGGGTGCTTTGGTACAGTTGGGTGGGCTCGAACCACCGACCTTCGGAGCCACAATCCGACGCTCTAACCAACTGAGCTACAACTGCCTGCCAAAAGCGAGCGGAACCTAGAACCAATTTTCGGCGGTTTCAAGTGTCGAAATCGACTTATCCGCAGATGGGTTCCGCATCTGTGGAAACGGCCCGGACGGGAGGCCGGGCCGCTGGATGTTTCGGACGTCCCGGCGCCGCGAAAGGCGCCGAAAGCCGCGGGATCAGTTGGGCTGGAAGCCCTTGAAGGCCTTCTCGAAGCTCTGGCGGACCGGGCGCGCGGCGTCGGTCGACACCTTCTGCGCCAGCGTCTGCAGCTCGCGCGTCTGCTCGGAGATCGTCTCGAACTGCTTGCGCGCGAAGGCGGCCTGCAGTTCGACGGCCTCGGCGAACGACTTGATGCCCATGAAGTCGCGGGCGAACGCATAGGCCGCGTCGGTATGGCTCTTGGCGTTGTCAAGCGAGGTGCGGGTCAGCGCCACGAGGCCCGTGCGGGTCGTCTCGTAGCTGTCCTCGAACGCTTCGGTCGCATCCTCGGCCGCCGTCTTCAGCTTGGCGTAGGCGTCCTTGGAGCTGGTCACGGCCTTGTCCGCGATCTCGCGGAAGGCGGCCGGAACCTCGACGTTCGGCATGTTGATGTTGAAGGCTTCGAACGGGGCGTCGAAGCCGCGGGCGGCCTTGGCGCCGGCCTTGGCCCCCTTGGGGGCGGCAGTGGTATCGGACATGCAAGTCTCCTTCGGGCTCGTTGGCCATCGCGGAGCTTCATCCTGGATCTGCGATCCATTCCACTCCGATCGACTTGCCTTCGATATAGGCTATTCCATTGTGCAATGCAATATTCTGCTGCGATGCACAAAACGCGGGCCAGCCGCGCATTTCCCGCAGGCGCGCCGATGGGCAGGCTGGCGCGCCGGCAGGCTGGATGTCGCCGGCGCCGCCGGGTCAGGGCGCGGTCGGGCGCCGACTGGCTATTTCTTGGCCTGCTGCTGCATGTCGGCGGCCGCCTTGCCGATCGTGTCCGCCATGTCGCGGCCCTGGCTCTGCGCCGCCTCGGTCTGCTTCTGCAGGAAGGCCTGCTGGATCTGGCCGATCTCCTCGACGGTGCGGGCGCGGACCAGCTGCTGGGCGAAATCGAAGGACGCCGCGACATTGGCCTCGAGGAAGGCGAGCGCCTGGCGGTTGACGTCGCGGGCGCCGGTCTGGATCGACTTGGCCGAGGCTTCCGACTTCTCGACCGCCTTCGCGGTCGCGCTCATGAAGTCGTCGAACGCCTTCTTGGCCTGGTCGACGCTCTTGTCGGCGAAGACGCGCATCTGCTCCGGAATTTCGAACGTGGTCTTGTCTGCCATCGTTTTGCTCCGCTGGAATGTAAAAGCGAGAATAGAGCCTGCGCGGCACCGCGCAAGACGACCCCTGCCGTTCCGTCCGGATGCATTCGGGCCGGGAAGGCAGCATCCGTGGCATCCGAGCTTTCAAACAAGCCAGACATTAACCACCTGATGCAAGAGATAAGGGGGCGGCGGGCGGTTTCGTGGACCCGGGCCCGCGCGGGCGGTATGAGTTTGTCTCGGAAGACCGGCCTCCGGACGGAGACGGAGGCGCGCGGAGCGCCGCGCCGGGGCCGGAATGGCGGCGCGAAGGACAGGGGGGCGCGGATCCCCGGATGACGGGAAGAGCGGCGGCGGCATGAACGGACACGACCTTGCCTATCTCGATCTGTCGGCGCTGCCGGCCGTCGGTGCGGCATTGCTGTCGGCGCGGCCGGGCTTCGTCTTCGCTGCGGACGGTCGAAGCCTGCTCTGGGCCAATGCCGCCGGCATCGCCTTCTTCGGCGCGCCGGATCTGGCGCGGCTGCTGGAGCGCCGCTTCTCCCAGACCCTGCCCGCCACCGCCGAGATCGCGCGGCTGGCGCGGACCCTGCCGGAAGGGGCGACGCGGCTGCAGCGCATCGGCTTTGTCGCCGACGGCCGCCTGCAGAACCTCGCCGCCGCCTGCACCCGGCTGCGCGACGCCGACGGGGCGAACATCCTCCTGCTGTCGCTGGAAGCGCCGCGCGGCGAGCGGATGTCGCTGACCGAGCGGGCGGAGCGGCTCGTGGACCTCGTCGCCTCGCCGGATACGCTGGTCGCCATCCTGGATGGCGCGGGCGACGTGGTCGCCGCTTCCGGCGACGACGAGGCGCTGGCCGCGGCCGAAGAGGTTCTGGAGACGCTGATCGCCGGAATCGACCGGAACGCCGCGTCGCTGTTCAAGCGCCGGGTCCCGTCCGGAGCCGGCCGGCGGCAGGCCGGCATCGCCCGTTTCGAGCTCGACGGCCGGCCCCATTACCTGCTGCTGGTCGGGCCGCTGGAGGGCGCGCCGGCGGAGCGCGTTGCGCCGCCCGCGCCGGCGCCCGCCATCCTGCCCGAGGTCGTCGAAGCCGCGCCGATGATCGTCGCCGAGGCGACACCGGAATTCGTCGCGGCGCCGGATGCCGAGCCCGAAATTGTCCTCGCCACCCCCGAGCCCGTCGCGCCGGTCGCCGATGCCGTCCCGCGCGAAGCTAACGAGCCGTCGCCCGGCGGCGGGAATGAATGGGAAGCCCCCCGCGCGCGCTCCATGGCCGATATCGTCGAGGCGGTGAGCGAGCCGACGCCCGAGACCGTGCCTCCGGCCGAGGAACTGGAATTCGTCGTGGAGCCGGAGGCCGAAGTCGAAGCCGAAGCCGAAGCCGAAGCGGCACCGGTTCCGGAGCCGATCGAAGAAGCCGCTGTCGAGCCGGAAGCCGAGCCGCCGGTGGCGACCGAGGCCGAGCCGTTCCGCTTCGCGGCGCCGCGCGGGCCGGTGCGCTTCGTCTTCCAGATGGATGCGGCGGGCCGTTTCAGCTTCGTCTCGCCGGAGTTCGCCGAGGTGGTCGGCCCCCATGCGTCGGCGATCGTCGGCGAGAGCTGGGGCGACGTCGCCGCTGCACGCGGCCTCGATGCCAAGGGCATGATCGCCGCCCTGATCGCCCGTCGCGACACCTGGAGCGGCGCGACGTTGAGCTGGCCCGTCGACGGTACCGACCAGCGCGTCGCCGTCGATCTGGCGGCGCTGCCGACCTTCTCGCGCGACCGCGCCTTCGAGGGCTATCGCGGCTTCGGCGTCATCCGTCCGTCCGAGCTCCGGCGCGAGCCGCCCGCGAACCAGGAGCCGACGAAGCCCGTCGTCGTGCCGATGCCGAAGGCGCCGCCCGTGGCCGAGCCGACCAATGTCGTGCGCCTGCCGCGCGGACCAGCTCCTGCCGGGGAGGCCGCCGAGCGGCTGAGCATGCCCGAGCAGGACGCCTTCCGCCGCATCGCGGTAGCGCTCGGGGCCAAGGTCGGGCCGAACGACCCGGCGCAGGCCGCCAAGCCGCCGGTCGAGGCGGCCGAGCCGGTTCGTCCGCAGGCGGCGGAAGCCGCCGGGGCGCCGCAGCCGACCGAGGCGCCTGCGGTGGACATCGAGCCGCCGGCTACCGAGACGAAGGCGACGGATGCGCCGTCGCCCGCCCCGCGGGAACCCGTGGAAGAGGCGGCTGCCGAGGCCGTGGACGCCATGCCGCCCGTCGCGCAGGAGCCGGTCGTCGAGGCTTCCCCTGTCGACGAGCCGCCGGTGGCCCCGCAACCGGAGCCGGTCGCACCCGCCGAGGCGCCTGTCCTCTCCGGGCCTGAAGCGCCTGTCGTGCCTCCGCAGCCGGAAAGCGCGGCCGTCGCGCCGAGGCCCGACCCGGCGCTTGTGGCCGAACTCACGGCGGCCGGACACAAGATCGCCGAGCTCGAAGCCATTCTCGACACGGCGACCGACGGTGTCGCCGTCGTCGACGGCGAGGGCCGGATCGTGCGCATCAACCGGAGCGCCGAGGCGCTGTTCGGCGTCGAGACCCGCGACGTCGCGGGGCTGCCCTTCACCCATCTCCTCGCCGAGGAAAGCCGCAAGTCGGCGCTCGACTATCTCGAGGGTCTCGCGCAGAACGGCGTCGCCAGCCTCTTGAACGATGGCCGCGAGGTCATCGGCCGCGTGCCGCAGGGCGGGCTGATCCCGCTCTTCATGACGATGGGACGCCTCGGCGAAACCGGCAAGTTCTGCGCCGTGCTGCGCGACATCACGCAGTGGAAGAATGCCGAGGAAGAGCTGATCAACGCCCGCCGCGCCGCCGAGACGGCGTCGATGCAGAAATCGGACTTCCTTGCCAAGGTGAGCCACGAGATCCGCACGCCGCTGAACGCCATCATCGGCTTTTCCGAGGTGATGATGGAGGAGCGCTTCGGCCCGATCGGCACCGAGCGCTACAAGCAGTATCTGCGCGACATCCATGTCTCGGGCGCGCATCTGATGAGCCTCCTGAACGACCTGCTCGATCTGTCGAAGATCGAGGCCGGCAAGATGGAGCTGAACTTCGAGGCGGTGGCGCTGAACGACATCGTGATGGAATGCGTGGCGCTGATGCAGCCGCAGGCCAATCGCGAGCGCATCATCATCCGCACCAGCCTGTCCAGCCAGGTGCCGGGCATCGTCGCCGACCCGCGCTCGATCCGCCAGATCGTGCTCAACCTCGTCTCGAACGCCATCAAGTTCACGCTGGCCGGCGGCCAGGTGATCGTGTCGACGGCGCTGGAGGAGCGCGGCGAGGTCACGCTGCGCATCCGCGACACCGGCATCGGCATGTCGGAGAAGGATGTCGAGACGGCGCTGATGCCATTCCGCCAGGTCGCGACCTCGTCCAAGCACCGGAGCGACGGCACCGGCTTGGGCCTGCCGTTGACGAAGGCGCTGGTCGAGGCCAACCGCGCCTCGTTCCTGATCGACAGCGCGGTCGGGCAGGGGACGCTGATCCGCGTCACCTTCCCGTCGACGCGGGTATTGGCCGGATAGCGGCGGCGCGGCCTATTCGGCCGCGATCTGCATCGAAAGATTGTCGAGCGACGAGACGATGTGCTCCGCGAGCGCGTCGACGATCGGTGTCGTCGGCTTGTTCCAGGCGCGCACCATGCCGATCTCGCAGGGCGGCAGGCGGGGGAAGCCGTCCGCCTCGCCGAGCACGCGCATGCCGGGCCGCAGCGCCGATTCCGGCAGCACCGAGATGGCGAGGCCGGCCAGCACGGCGGCGGAAATGGCGGTGGAGTTGTTGCTCGCATAGAGGACGCGGAAGCGCCGGCCGATCGGCCCGAGCGCCTCGATCGCCGTCTTGCGCCAGCAGCAGGTGTCGCGGCCGAGGGCCAGCGGCAGCACATCCTCTTCCTCGAGCTGGTGGTGGTTGGAGACGACCCAGAGCAGCGGTTCCTGCCGCACGACCTCGGATGTCGGCGCCGCCTTGGTGTTGGTGATGATGCCGAGATCGAGTTCGCCGGCCCGCAGGCATTCGAGCAGTTGCATGGTCGGCTCGCAGACGACCGTCACCTCGACGCGCGGATTGGAGCGCGAGAAGCGCGCCAGGATCTCCGGCAAGAAGCGGTCGGCATAGTCGTCCGGCGTGCCGAGCCTGACGCGGCCCGAAAGCTCGTCGTCGTCGAAGGCCGCCATCGTCTCGTCCGACAGGCGCACCATGCGGCGCGCATAGCCGAGCAGCCGCTCGCCGTCCTCCGTCAGCTTGGCGCTGCGGCCGTCGCGGCCGAAGATCGGCTTGCCGAGCCGTTCCTCCAGCCGTCGCATCTGCATCGACACGGCCGATTGCGTCTTGTGCACGGCCTCGGCGGCGCGGGTGAAGCTCCCGGCGTCGGCGATCGCCACGAAGGTCCGGAGCTGGTCCAGATCGAGCATGTTGGCCATAGGTTCACTCCTCGAATGCGCTCGGCCGTGGTGTCGTCCGGTTCGGCCGGGCGATGACCCCGAAAGCCAAGGGGGCGTGCGCCGTTGCGTCACGCATCATCAAAACCGATGACTGATATTAAAAACATTCGTTGGAATGATCAATCGCGCGGTGCCATTCTCCTTTCGTTCCCAAGCAGCGTGTCGGGCCGCGCCTTCGAAGCGATCGAGGGAACCCTGGCGCGCCGGTCGATGGAGGCTGAAATGAGCACATGTGAGACCTATTCCGCGTCAGCCCGGCCCACCCGCACGCGTTCCGTTGCCGCGTTCGGCGCCGCCGCCCTCGCCGTCGTGGTGACCCGCTACCAGGTCTGGAAAAACCGTCGCTCGGTCGCCCGCCTGCTCGAATGGGATGCCCATATGCTCGCCGACATCGGTCTGACGCAGGGGGATGTCTATTCCGCGCTCGCGACCCGCGCCGACGAGGATGCGTCGACGCAGCTGCAGATGCGGTCGCTCGAGCGCCGCTATGCCGGCCAGGCGCAGGCGCGCGATCGCATGGCGCATGCCGCCTTGCTGCGCGTCGGTTCCGGTCAGTACCGTCGCAAGCCCTGATCGCGGGCAGGGCGGCCATGCCGCCTTCGCCCGCCACTTCGCAGCCGGAACCCCGTGATCCCCTGGTGGTTCCGTACTTGGCCCGCCGCATTCGTGGCGGGCCTTTTTCGTTCAGGGCTTCTTCGGCGGGTTGGTGAAGCGGTCGAAGATCTGTTCCATCGACTTGCGATAGCTTTCCTGCATGCCGCGGCCGGCGTCGAACAGGCGGTCGATCACCTCCTCGTTCGTCATCGGGCCGGGCTCGGGCTCCGGCTCCCTCTCCTTGCCGAGGAAGCTTTCCATCAGCGTGACGAAGGGGAGGTCGGGCCGCTTCTCCTGCCTGGGCTTCGGCTGCGCCGTCATCTCGCGCATCATGGCGAGGAACGGGTTGTCGTAGCGCTCGGTCTGGCGCTCGACGCCGCCCATCATCAGATTGGCCATGACCGGCATCATGCGGCGGACCACGTCCTGCGCGATCCCCGTCGCCGCCTCGACCTGGAGGGCGACCGCCCTGGCGATCTCGGGCGAGCCGAACAGCTTCTCCAGCATCTCCTCCGCCTCGGAGCGGGCGGACGGCGTCAGCGCGGCGAGCGGGTTGTCGAAATAGGCGCCATACTGGCCGGCGCCGACCTGCTGCCAAAAGGCGGCGACGCCGAACGGGTCGGCGGCGCTGCGGCGCATGCCCTGCCAGAAGGCCGGCATCATCGCCTCGAAGGCCTTCGCCTGCTGGTCGAAGGAAAGGCCGAACTCCTTCGTCATCGCCTGGGCGAAGGCGCCTTTCTGGGCTTCGAGCATCACGTCGTAGATCGTCTTCATGGGCTGCTCCTGCCACCGCGCCGTTCGGGCGGCGCGGCGGTCGATCCGTGTCAGGGGATAGCCCGGTCCGCCGTCAGTGCGTCATCAGCACCGGCAGGCTGAGCCCGGTCAGCATGCCGCGTGTGGCGCCGCCGAGGATCCATTCCAGCAGCCGGCTGTGGCCATAGGCGCCCATCACGATGATGTCGGCCTCGGCCTCGACCGCGGCCTGACGGATCGCCTTGGCGACGTCCTTGCCCGGGTTCGGCACCTTGCGGATGCTGCTCTCGACGCCGTGCCGCAGCAGGTGGCCGCAGAGACGCTCGCCGGTCGGCAGCTTCTTGCCGTCGTCGACCAGGACGATCTCGACATGGCTGGCCATCTTCAGGAACGGCATGGCGGCGCGCACGGCGCGCGACGCCGTGATGGTGCCGTCCCAGGCGATCATGATGCGGTCGGCATTGATGCTGGTGGGGCCGCCGCGCGGCACGATCAGGACCGGCGCGCCGGCGTTGAACAGGATCGCCTCGGTCAGCGCCTCGCGCACCGGCTCCGGCCGCTCGGGATCGTCCTCGCCGATCACCACGAGGTCGGCCAGGCGCACTTCATGCACGATACCGTCCAGGCCACCGCCGGCCATCACGTCGACGAGATGCGCTTCCGCCTCGATGCCGGCCTCGGCGGCGATGCCGTGGAAGGCGCTGATCGCCGTTTCCGCTTCCTTCAGCGCCTGGTTGCGGGCGCTGATCATGAAGTCGGCCGGCACCGGCGCCACGGCATAGCCGGGAACGATGGGATCATAGGCGAGCGACAGGCCCGTCAGATGGGCGCCCAGACGTTTCGCCAGGTCCGCGGCCGCCCGAGCCGCCGGTCGATCACCGGCGAGGTCGACGACGACGCTGATGTCCTTGATGTCCATGATGCGCTCCATTCCCAAGATCAATTTCCGGACGAGTGTAGAGTCTACTCTGCCCGAGGAGATTGAGAAGGATCAATTTCTGCGTGCGGTTAATAGGCGTGCCGCCGGAAGACCTCGCCGATGTCGCCGTTCCAGCTGGTCCGGTATTCGCCGAGCAGGCGCTCGGCCGGCGTCAGGCCGCTCGCCACCGTCTCCTCGACCGGCTGCAGGTAGACGCTCTCGTCATGACCGTCGCTGTTCAGCTGCCGGCGCGCGACCAGGCCGCGGCGCGCGATCTCGACCATCTCGCGGGCGACGTCGCGCACGGTGCGGTTGCGGAATGGCGTCGCGAGTGCCGTCTTCGGCACGCCGTCGCGCAGCGCCTGGCGCTCTTCCGCCGTCCAGTCCTTGACCAGCTCCCAGGCGGCGTCGAGCGAGGCCTGGTCGTAGAGCAGGCCGACCCAGAGAGCCGGCAGCGCGGTCAGCGTGCGCCACGGGCCTGCATCGGCGCCCCGCATCTCGATGTATTTCTTGAGGCGGACGTCGGGGAACAGCGTCGTCAGGTGGTTGTTCCAGTCCGACAGCGTCGCCCGCTCGCCGGGCAGGCCCGGCAACTCGCCCCTGAGCAGGTCGCGGAACGACTGGCCGGCGACGTCATGATAGGTGTCGCCGCGCTTGACGAAATACATCGGCACGTCGAGCGCCCAGTCGACATAGCGCTCGAAGCCAAAGCCGTCCTCGAACACGAACGGGATCAGGCCGGAGCGCTCATTGTCGGTGTCGCGCCAGATCTCGGCGCGGTTCGACAGCAGGCCATTGGCCTGGTTGTCGATGAAGGGCGAGTTGGCGAACAGCGCCGTCGCGACCGGCTGCAGCGCCAGCGAGACGCGCATCTTCTTGACCATGTCGGCTTCGTCGGCGAAGTCGAGGTTCACCTGCACGGTCGAGGTGCGGAACATCATGTCGAGGCCGCGCGTGCCGACCTTGGGCATGTAGCGCGACATGATCTCGTAGCGCGACTTCGGCATCACCGGCGTTTCGGCGAGCGACCAGATCGGCGAGGTGCCGAGGCCGATGAAGCCGACGCCGAGCGGCTCGGCGCATTCGCGCACCTGCGCCAGATGGGCGTGCAACTCGCGGCAGGTCTGGTGGATCGTCTCCAGCGGCGCGCCCGAGAGTTCGAACTGGCCGCCTGGCTCCAGCGAGATGGCGCCGCCGCCGACCGGGTCGACGAGGCCGATGATCAGGCCGCGATCCTCGATCGGCTGCCAGCCGAGCAGGCCCTCCATCAACCTCAGGATGCGCTCGATGCCGTGCGCGCCGTCATACGGCACCGGCGTCAGGTCCTGGGTGTTGAAGCCGAACTTCTCGTGTTCGGTGCCGATCCGCCATTGCGCCTTGGGCTTGGAGCCGCTGGCGATCACGTCGACAAGTTCGTCGCGCGATTCGACGAGCGTGGAATCGGTAGCGTCGCGGGCCATGGATACTCCGAAGCGATGTGGAGCGGCACCTTAGCGGCGTGCCATAGGAACGGCAATGGAGCCGTGTTTTGTCGGGGAAACCGGCCGTTGCGGTGGACCGGGCCGTCGTTCCATGCACCGATACAAGCTGGGAGAGATCGTTTTCAGGAGGATTCACATGAACGATTCGGCACGGCGTGTTGCAATCATAACGGGTGGCACGCGCGGCATCGGCGCGGCGATCGCGCGGACTCTGGCGTCGCGTGGCGTCGACCTCGTCCTCTCCGGTCGTCATCGCGACGAGCCGGTGGAGAAGCTGATGCGCGAACTGGGCGCGATCACCGGCGTCCTGTTCCACGCCGCCGATGCGGCGGATCCGGCTTCCGCGCCGGCGATCGTCGATGCGGCGCTCGCCCGCTTCGGCCGCATCGACTATCTCGTGCCCTCCGCCGGCGGCGCGGTTCCCGGCACGGCGCTGACCGTGACGCCGGAAGCCTGGGAGAACGCCTTCCGCGTGCATGTCCACGCGCCGTTCCATCTCTTCCGCGCCGCGCATGCTGCGCTGGCCGAGCGTGGCGGAGCGATGCTGCTGATCTCGTCCGTGGCGGGGCTGCGCGGCTGTCCGGCGACCGTCGCCTACCAGACGGTCAAGGGGGCCCTGCCGCAGATGGGCCGTGCGCTGGCGCGCGACCATGGCCATGAGGGCATCCGCATCAACACGATCTGCCCCGGCATCATCGAGACGCGCTTCCATGCGGCGATGACGCCGGAGGCCCGCGCCAACAACCTCGCCAACCGCATTCCGCTGCAGCGGCTTGGCTCGCCCGAGCAGGTGGCGACAGCCGCCGTCGAGCTCTTGACCAACGAGTTCATCACCGGCGAGACGCTTGTCATCGACGGCGGCATGAGCATGCGGATGGTCTGAGACCTTCCAAGCAGGTGTCCCGCTGGGCCGAGGCTCGGCGGGACCACGCTCGGCTCAGCGCTTGCCGAGCACAATGACGTTGCCGACCATCACCAGCACGAGGCCGGCGATCGCGAAGGCGGTCCACTGATAGCCCTCGGCGAAGGTCGAGATCAGCAGCGCGAAGACGGGGAACAGCACCGTCGAATAGCCGGCGCGGCCGGTGCCGATCCGGCCGAGCAGGGTCAGGTAGGCGGCGAAGGCGATCACAGACGAGAGCAGCGCCAGCCAGAGCAGCGACGCGATGTACTGGAACGACCAGTCGATGATGAACGGCTTGTCGAGCGCGGCCGCGATCAGGGCGAGGATCGCCGTGCCATAGGCCATGCCCCAGGCGCTGGCCGAGACGACCGGGATGCCGAGCCGCTGCGTCCTAGCCGAGATCAGGTTGCCGATACAGAAGAACAGCGTGCCGCCGACGCAGAGCGCGAGGCCGACCGCCGCGTCATGGTCGAAGGCGGTGCCGGCGATTTCCGGCCAGAACATCAGCGCCACGCCGCCGAAGCCGAAGGCTGCGCCGACCAGCACGCGACGGTCGACAGGCTGGCGCAGGAAGATCGCGCCGAGCAGCATGTTGAAGACCGAGGCGAGCGAGAAGATCACCGCGAGCAGGCCGGAGGCGAGCTTGGCGCCGCCGAGATAGAACTGCAGGAAGTTCAGCGAGAAGATGAAGAAGCCGAGGCCGACGAAGCGCAGATGGTCGGCCAGCGGGAAGCGCAGCCGGTCGCCGCGCAGGATGGCCCAGCCGAACATCACCAGCGAGGCGATCAGGAAGCGCCAGGTGATCGCGACCTGCGGCGCCACGACGCCGAGCTGCAGCTTGAGCGCGATCCAGCTCGTGCTCCAGGCGAAGACGGTCACGGCATAGAGCGAATAGTCGAGCCGGGTCATCGGATTGCCGGCAGGCGAAATCCGCGAGGTGGCGGCGGGGGTTGTCGTGGGGGAGGTCATCAGGCGGTCCGGAACGCAGGGAACGGGCACCGTGAACAGGAATGTCCGCCTGCGTCCAGCAAATCTTTGTGAGCGGTTGCACCACGATCCTTGATGGATGCTCTGGCCGCGCTGTCGGAAACGGCGGAAACCGGGGGCGTCCGGCCATCCCTCGGCCCGTCCGGCGGCGGCCGGCGGGGCAGCGCAGCCGGCCCGGCGCGGTTCCTTACCGCGAATTAACGGGAAATGGCGGGGCGGCCGCACCATTCCAATCAGACGAGCAAGGAGAACCCGCCATGCGGTATCCGGTCGTCCCGCTGATCCTCGCCGCGATGGTTGCGGCCGCGCTCGCCGGCTGGCAGGGGCTGTTGCCGTCGCCGCTCGGTCCGCGTCCGGCCGCGGTCGCGCCCACGTCCGGAAAGGGCAGGGCGGCCACGCCGCCCTCCGTCGTCGTGGTCACGGCCGAGGGCGGCAGCCTGCCCATTCGCCGCTCGACGATCGGCTGGATCAACTCGACCGCCTCCACCGCCGTGACGACGCAGCAGCAGGGCGTCGTCACCCGCATCGCGCAGCCGAACGGCGCCGACGTGAAGGCGGGCGATCTCCTGGTGCAGCTCGACGACCGGGCGGCCCAGGCGACGCTGGCGCGCGACAAGGCGGCACTCCTGCGCGATCAGGCGACGGTCGTCTCGACGGCCGCCGACCTGCAGCGCGCGCGCGATCTGGTCGCCCGCCAGGTGGATTCGAGCCAGCAGCTCGATCAGGCCGTCGCCGCCGCCTCGAGCGCCGCCGCCGTGGTCACGCTCGACCAGGCCAATATCGATGCCGACCAGGTCGTCGTCGACGACATGCGGATCACCGCGCCGCATGATGGCCGTCTCGGCGCCTTCCCGATCACGGTCGGCAGCCTCGTCCAGCCGGGGACGACGGTGGTGGTGCTGACCGACATGGACCATGTCGAGGCGAACTTCACCGTTTCCGACGCCGATGTCGGCCTGCTGCGGCAGTCCCTCGCCGCCGGCGCCGTGCCGGTCCGCGTCTCTCCGGCGAACGCGTCGAAGGCCAGCGCGCCGGCGGGCGGGAGCGCCACCGTCGCGGCGCGGGGGGCGCCGGCTGACGCCACCGTCGACTTCATCGACAGCAACATCAGCTCCGGCTCCGGCACCATGGCGGTCCGCGCCGCCGTTGCGAACCAGGGCCGCGCGTTCTGGCCGGGGCAGGCCGTCAAGGTCGATATCGACCTGGGCGTGAACGACAATGTCGTCATCGTGCCGACGGTCGCGGTGCAGCCGGGCCAGTCGGGCTCCAACGTGTTCGTGGTCAAGCCGGACGACACAATCGACGTTCGCGCGGTCGACGTCGTCGGGATCGTTGGTGATCGGGCGGGCATCGCCACCGGCCTGCGGGCCGGCGAGAAGGTGGTGACGGAAGGCCAGCTCTCGCTGGCCGCCGGCATGAAGGTCGCGATCCGCCAGCCCGCGGCCGCGCCGGCGGCGCCGCGGCCAGCGCCTGCGGCCCCGGCCGGCGCGGAAGGGGGCCTGGGCGCGCGGAAGAACTCCGCGGCCCCGCTCGCGCTTTCCGGATCGGAGGTCAAGCTGTGAGGATCTCCGAGCTCTGCATCCGCCGTCCCGTCGCCACGACGCTGTTCTTCCTCGGCATCGCCATGGGCGGCATCTTCGCCTATCGGCAGCTGCCCGTCGCGGCCCTGCCGGAGGTCAGCTTCCCGACCATCAGCGTCAGCGCGCAACTGCCCGGCGCCTCGCCGCAGACCATGGCGACGGCGGTGGCGACGCCGCTGATCAAGCAGTTCGAGACCATTTCCGGCATCGACACGATCACCGCCACCAGTTCGCTCGGCAACTCGCAGATCGTGCTGCAGTTCGCGCTGAGCCAGAACATCGACACGGCCGCCGGCGACGTGCAGGCGGCGATCGACCGGGCCGAGCGGCAATTGCCGCCGAACATGCAGAACCCGCCCAGCTACCGGAAGGTCAATCCGGCCGATGCACCGGTGCTGCTGCTCGCCGTGCAGAGCCCGACGCTGCCGATGTCGACCATCGACGACTTCGCCGAGAACGTCATCTCGCCGAGCCTGTCGACCCTGCCCGGCATCGCCCAGGTCGGCGTCTATGGCGGCCAGACCTATGCCGTCCGTGTCCAGGCCGATCCGGACAAGCTCGCCACCCGCAACATCGGGCTCGACCAGATCGCGACGGCGCTCGCCGCCGCGAACGACCAGACGCCCGTCGGCACGATGCAGAACCGGAGCCAGTCCCTCGTCATCGACGCGCCGACCCAGATGGTGAACGCCGACGCGTTCCGGCAGCTGATCATCGCCAATCCGAACGGCGGCCCGGTGCGGCTCTCGGATGTCGCCCGCGTCGTCGACAGTGTCCAGAACACGCAGACGGCCGGCTGGTATGACGGCTCCCGCTCGATCGTGCTCGCGATCCAGCGCCAGCCGAGCGCCAACACCGTCGCGGTCGTCGACGCCGTCAACGCGCAGCTGCCGAAGCTGATGGCGTCCATGCCGGCCTCGATGGCGATCCACGTGCTGAACGACCGCTCGACTTCCATCCGCGCCGCGATCTCCGACGTGCAGGCGACGCTGGCGATCACCATCGGCCTCGTCGTGCTCGTCATCTATCTCTTCCTCGGCAAGGTCTCGGCGACGTTCATTCCGGCGATCTCGGTGCCGCTGTCGCTGGTGGCTGCCTTCGGCGGCATGTATTTCCTGGGCTTCAGCGTCGACAACATCTCGCTGCTCGGCCTGACGCTCGCCGTCGGCCTCGTCGTCGACGACGCCATCGTCATGCTCGAGAACATCATGCGGCATGTCGAGGAAGGCCGGCCGCCCTTCGAGGCCGCGCTGGTCGGCAGCCGCGAGGTCGGCGCCACCATCGTCTCGATGACGCTGTCGCTGGTCGCCGTCTTCCTGCCGGTGCTCTTGATGGGCGGCGTCATCGGCCGGCTGTTCAACGAGTTCGGCATCGTCGTCACGTTGGCGATCGGCGCCTCGATGGTGGTGTCGCTGACCTTGACGCCGATGCTGGCGGCGCGGTTGCCGAGATCCGCCACCAATCCGGCTCGCAGCGGCCCCGCCGCCTGGTTCGAGCGCGCCTTCCTGGCGGTCGAGCGGCGCTATGATCGCGGCGTCGGCTGGTGCCTCGCCCATCGCGTCTCGATCCTGGGCCTCTTCCTCGCCACGGTGGCGGCGTCGGCATGGCTGTTCCTGACGCTGCCCAAGGGTTTCTTCCCGCAGGAGGATATCGGCCTGCTCTCGGTCTCGACCCAGGCGCGGCAGGACATCTCCTTCGACGCGATGGTCGACCTGCAGCGCCAGGTCGAGGCGACGCTCCGCGCCTCGCCCTATGTCGATCACGTCGCTTCCTTCGTCGGCGGCGGGCCGGGCTCGGTGACGCTGAACTCCGCCTCGCTCTCGGTTCAGCTGAAGCCGAAGGACCAGCGGCCGCCGGTCAACGTCATCATGAACGAGCTGCGCGCCGAGCTCGGCCGCATCCCGGGCATCCAGTCCTACATCCAGCCGGTGCAGAACCTCCGCATCGGCGGCGTCAGCTCGCAGAGCGCCTACCAACTCGTGCTGCGGTCGATCGACGAGGCGACGCTGAACGACTGGGCGATCCGGCTGACCCGGGCGATGCGGGCGGATCCGCATTTCGTCGATGTCGCGAACAACCTGCAGAACAACGCGCTGCAGGCGCGCATCGTCGTCGATCGCGACAAGGCGGATTCGATGGGCATACCGGCGGCGACGCTGCGCCAGACGCTCGAGGACGGCTTCGGCACGGCGACGGCGGCGACGATCCAGTCGACCGGATCGAGCTACGACGTCATCCTCGAATACGACCCGGACCTCGCCTGGTCGGACAGCCTGCTTGCCGCGATCCGCGTCCGCTCCACCGCCGGCAATCTGGTGCCGCTGTCGAGCTTCGCCCGCGTCGAGCGCACCTTTGGCCCCGTCACCGTCAACCAGTTCGGCCAGCTGCCGGCGGCGACCCTCTCGTTCAACCTGCCGGACGGCGTGGCGCTGAGCCAGGCGACCGACCAGGTCGAGGTCCTCAAGCAGCAGATCGGCCTGCCGGCCAATGTCTACACCGCCTATGCCGGCACCGCGCAGGTGTTCCAGCAATCGCTGGCGACGCAGGGCATCCTGATCGTCGCGGCGATCCTCACCATCTATGTCGTGCTCGGCATGCTCTATGAGAGCTTCATCCACCCGCTGACCATCCTGTCCGGGCTGCCGGCGGCGGCCTTCGGCGCGCTGCTGGCGCTGAAATGGACGGGGCTCGATCTCTCGGTGATCGCGCTGATCGGCATCCTGATGCTGATCGGCATTGTCAAGAAGAACGCGATCATGATGGTCGACGTCGCCATTGATGGCCAGCGCGAGGCGGGCCTCGCGCCGGAGCCGGCGATCCACCGCGCCGCCGTGCGCCGGTTCCGGCCGATCATGATGACGACCTTCGCGGCGCTTCTCGGCGCCGTGCCGATCGCGCTCGGCACCGGCGCCAGCGCCGAGCTGCGCCAGCCGCTCGGCATCGCGGTCGTCGGCGGCCTGCTCGTCTCGCAGCTTCTGACCCTGTTCATCACGCCGGTGATCTATGTCGAGATGGAGCGCTTCCGACGCTTCCTGGCCGGCCTGCGCAAGGGCGCGCCGGCGCAGAAGCCCACGCCGCGCGCGGCCGGCGAATAGGGCGTCGACGGCGGATGGCCGCAGTCGGGTGTACCGCGCGGTTTCGGGCTGGCGGAATCGTTCGAATGCGCCTCTATAGTGCGAAATCGTCCCACGCTCCGAGCCTGTCATCCGCATGCACATCCTCGTCGTCGAAAACTACCGCGCCACCTCGCTTGGCCTGATCCGTGGCGAGCTGGCCGCGGCCGGCGCCGTCGTCGACATGCGCCGCGCCTATGCCGGCGAGGCGCTGCCCGACGGCCATGAGGGCCATGACGCGATCATCGTGCTTGGCGGCGAGCAGAACGCGCTCGACGACGCGGACTATCCCTACCTGCCGGAGCTCGCGGCGCTGATGCGGGCCTTCGGCGAGGCCGGCAAGTCCGTGCTCGGCATCTGCCTCGGCGCGCAGCTTCTGGCGCGCGGCTACGGCGCCGAGAACATCCTCGGCCGGCCGACCGAGTTCGGCTGGCACGATGTGACGCCGACCACGGCGGGAAGCGCCGATCTCGTCGTCGGCGTGCTCGACGGGCCGTCGCCGCTGTTCCACTGGCATTCCGACACCTTCACCCTGCCGGAGGGCGCCGTGCATCTCGCGACGAGCGCGATGACGCCGAACCAGGCCTTCCGCATCGGCCGCGCCGTCTATGGCATCCAGTTCCATTTCGAGGCGAACACCAATCTGGTGCGCGAGTGGAACGTGGCCTTCGGTGACGTCGCCGCCGAGATCGATCCGGACTGGCCGGCGCGCCATGCCCGCGAGGCGGGCCCGATCGGCAGCCGAGCCGACGCGGCCGGCCATGCGCTGGCGCGGGCCTGGATCGCCACCATCCGCTGAACGGATTCGTCATTCGCCGGCTGAGCGGCTAGACTTCGCGGCAACCGCGCGGCCTGGGGGGCACGCGGGCATCCCGCATCCCCTTCGAACGCTGGAACCTCACCATGCGCTTGTGGAAGACCATCGCACTCGCCGCCGTCGCGGCGCTCGGCGCCTCGTTCGCGAGCGCCGCCGAACTGCCGGACCTTGGCGGCCGCACCATCGTCGCCGTCACCGAGAATGCCTATACGCCGCTCAATTTCGTCGACCCGAAGACGGGCGAGGGGATCGGCTGGGAATATGACGCTTTCAACGAGATCGCAAAGCGCCTCAACGCCAAGGTCGACTGGAAGCTGGCGAGCTGGGACACGATGATCCAGGCGGTGCGTGACGGCCAGTTCGACGTCGGCATGGACGGCATCACCATCAATGACGAGCGCAAGAAGCAGGTCGATTTCTCCGATCCCTACATGGTCTCGCAGCAATTGATGCTGGTGCGGGCAGACGAGAACCGCTTCACCGACGCCGCCAGCTTCAAGCCGAACGACAAGCTGCTGGTCGGCGCGCAGGCCGGCACCACCAATTTCTACGTCGCCGTCTACAACGTGCTCGACGGTGACGAAAAGAACCCGCGCATCAAGCTGTTCGAGACGTTCGGCGCGTCGGTGCAGGCGCTGAAGACCGGCGACGTCGATACCGTGCTGATGGACAAGACCTCGGCCGATGGCTACATCGGCGCCTCGCCGGGTTCGTTCAAGGTCGTCGGCGAGCCGCTCGGCACCGAGGAATTCGGCTTCATTCTGAAGCCCGGCTCGGACCTGACGGCGCCGATCAACGCGGCCATCGCGTCGATGAAGGCCGACGGCACCTTCGACAAGCTGAACCAGAAGTGGTTCTACGAGTATCGCGCCGCGCAGTAGCCGGCACCCTCGGACGCAACCATCGGCCCTCTCTCCGATCCGGGGAGGGGGCGCTCGCCTGAGTTCCCCATGTCGTCACCACCCCGAAAGACCCGCCGCGAGATCCCCTTCTGGCTGCTCGCCATCGGCCTCTTGGGCGTACTGTTCCTGTGGCTGATCACGACGGACGGCAACTACGCCACCATCTTCGCCGCGGTCCGGCAGGGCGTGTTCGTCACGCTCTGGGTGACCTTCGTCGCCTTCGCGCTGGCGACCGCGCTCGGCCTGCTGATCGCGCTTGCCCGCACCTCGCGCCACCGGGTGCTGCGCGAGGTCGCGACCTTCTATGTCGAGATCGTGCGCGGCATCCCGATGCTGGTGCTGCTGTTCTACATGGCCTTCGTCGGCGCGCCGCAGCTGGTCGCGTTCTGGAACTGGGCGCTGGCGACGCCGATCGAGCACGGCCTGTTGCCGGCGCTCTCCGTCCGCGATTTCAGCATGACGGCGCGGGCGATCGCAGCGCTGACCATCGGCTATTCCGCCTTCATCGCCGAGATTTTTCGCGCCGGCATCGAGGCGGTCCCGAAGGGCCAGACGGAAGCCGCGGCCGCCCTCGGCCTCACCCGCATGCAGGTCTTCCGGCTGATCATCCTGCCGCAAGCGACGCGCACCGTGCTGCCGCCGCTCGGCAATGACCTCGTCTCGATGATCAAGGATTCGGCCCTGGTCTCGGTGCTCGGCGTGCAGGACCTGACCCAGCTCGGCAAGGTCTACTCGTCCTCGACCTTCCTGTTCTTCGAGACCTACAACGTCGTCGCGTTCCTCTACCTCGTCATGACGATCGGCCTGTCGCTGCTGGTGCGGGGCCTCGAACGCCACATGGCGAAAAGCGACGCGCGGTAGCGATCAGTCGGGAGGCCTCGCCCCTTCGCCACCCTCCGTCGTCATCCCCGCGAAGGCGGGGATCCATGCATCCGGGGCCTCGGGTGTTTCGCTCCGACCAACCCGGCGGAAATGGATCCCGGCTCGGAGGCCGGGATGACGGCGAGCGTGTGGTTGGTGACGTGCTTCGACGACAGGGGCTTCCCTTTCCCCAGCCTCCGTCGTCATCTCCGCGAAAGCGGGGATCCATGCATCCGGGGTCTCTAGCGTCTTGCGTCCACCAACGTGGCGGAAATGGATCCCGGCTCGGAGGCCGGGATGACGGCGAGCGCGTGGCCGGCGACGTGCTTCGACGGCAGGGGCTTCCCTTTCCCGGCCTCCGCCGTCATCCCTGCGAAAGCAGGGATCCACCTGTCCGACGCCCGGCCGATCCTACTCGCGCCGAACCGGCCGCTTCGCCGTCGCGCGTTCCTCGAACTGCATCAGCCGCAGCGTGCCGATCTCGGCGCGGGCGCCGGCCTCGGCCGCGTCCCGCATCGACGCGGCGACATAGTCGATATGGGTGATCGCAGCCTGGCGCGCGGCTTCGGGATCGCCGGCGCAGATGGCGTCGCGCAGCGCCTTGTGCTGGGCGAGCAACTGGTCGCGCGAGCCAGCCTGGCCGTAGAGCCGGCTGCGGTTGTAGAACACACCATCGGCGAGCAGCCGGTAGCAGGCGCGCAGCACGTGGATGATGACGATGTTGTGTGTCGCCTCGCCGATCGCCTGGTGGAATTCTACGTCGAGTGCCGCCTCGCGGCGGAAGTCGGCCTTGTCGTGTTCCGCTTCCATCGCCTCGATGATGCGGCCGAGGATGGTGCGGTCGGCCTCGGTGGCGCGCTCCGCCGCCATCGCCGCGGCGCTCGCCTCGATCTCGCGGCGGAATTCGAGGTAGTCGCCGCCGGCCTTGGGCGATTGCGCGATCAGGTCCACGATCGGCGCGGCGAAGACCGAACCTTCGATGGCGGCCACATAGGTGCCGCCACCGGGCCGGCTCTCGACCAGGCCGCGCCCCTCCAGTGCCTTCAGCGCATCGCGCAGGATCGGCCGCGACACGCCGAGCGTCGCCGACAGGTCGCGCTCGCCCGGCAGCTTGTCGCCGGGATGCAGCACACCCTCGAGCACGAGCATCTCGATCTGGCGGGCGACCTCGTCGGCGGTGGCGCGGGAAGGAATCTGTTGAAACACCATGCGGAAGAGCCTATCAGCAGAAATCAGGAAGTGGTCAAGAAATTGATCCAGTTAGCGGGCGCGACCCGCATCTCAAGAAAACAGACCAAGTTGGAGCGGCGCCATGGGCGGCTTGAAGGACGCGACGAGCATTGCAGACCTGAGATTGCTGGCGAAGCGCCGCGTGCCGCGCGCCTTCTTCGACTATGCCGATCGTGGCTCCTACAATGAGGAGACGATCGACGCCAACTCGGCCGACTTCAAGGCGCTGAAGCTGCGCCAGCGGGTGATGGTCGACGTTTCGAACCGCTCGACCGAAGTGACACTGCTCGGCGAGAAGTTCGCCTATCCCTTCGCCTTCGCGCCGACGGGCCTGACCGGCATGCAGCATGCCGATGGCGAGATCCTCGCGGCAAAGGCCTGCGAGAAGGCCAACATCCCGTTCGCGCTGTCGACCATGTCGATCTGCTCGATCGAGGACGTCGCCGCCGCCACCTCGCGTCCGTTCTGGTTCCAGCTCTACGTGATGAAGAACCGCAACTTCGCCAAGCAGCTGGTCGAGCGCGCCATCGCCGCCAAGTGCTCGGCGCTGATCCTGACGCTCGACCTGCAGGTGCAGGGCCAGCGTCACCGCGACATCAAGAACGGCATGACCGTGCCGCCGCAGATCAAGCTGCACAACGTCCTCGACATGGCGACCAAGCTGCCGTGGGCCTTCGAGGTGCTGGGCAGCAAGCACAAGACCTTCGGCAACCTGACCGGCGTCGAGGGCATGAGCGGCGTCAAGTCGCTCGGCCAGTGGATCTCGGGCCAGTTCGACCCGGCGCTGAACTGGGACGACGTCGCCTGGATCCGCTCGATCTGGCCGGGCAAGCTGATCCTGAAGGGCGTGCTCGACGTGGGTGACGCGCAGAAGGCGGTCAACACCGGCGCCGACGCCATCGTCGTCTCCAACCATGGCGGCCGCCAGCTCGACGGCGCTCCGTCGGCGATCTCGCGCCTGCCGCGCATCGTCGACGCGGTCGGCACCAAGACCGAGATCCTGTTCGACAGCGGCATCCGCTCGGGCCAGGACGTGCTGCGGGCGCTCGCGCTCGGCGCCAAGGGCTGCATGATGGGCAAGGCCTTCCTGTTCGGCCTCGGCGCCGGCGGCGAGGCGGGCGTCTCCAAGGTGATCCAGATCATCGGCAAGGAGCTCGACGTCTCGATGGCCCTGACTGGCCGCCGCACGCTCGCCGAGATCGACGACACCGTCATTGACCGGGGTTGAGCCCGTCGCATCCCGGTCCTGCTGCTTGGGCAGTTGGCAACGGCTGCCGCGGCCGCCTATGTGATGGCGGCGGCGGTGGTCCCGGTGGCGCTCTTCGTGTGGATGTTGGTGCGGCGGATCCGGTCGCACCACGCGGATGGCGACGGCGCCGACTGAGGGATCAGGCGCGCGCCGGCACCAGGATCTGGTCGAGGCCCTCGTCCCATTTCGGTCGCTCGCCATAGAGGCCGGCGAGGTGGTCGATGAAGAGCCTGACCTTGGCGGCGAGGAAGCGCCGGCTCGGATAGACGGCATGCACCGCGACATGGCGCGAGGCGCGATAGGCCGGCAGCACGATGGCGAGCCGGCCCTCGCGCAGTTCCGGCCCGACGTCCCAGGTGGAGCGGAAGGCGATGCCGAGTCCGGCGAGCACGGCCTCGCGCACCACCTCGTTCGAATTGGTCCGGAGCCGGCCCTCGACATGCACGGTCACCGGGCCGTCCGGGCCTTCCAGCCGCCAGGGATCCTGGCTGGCGGTCGCCAGCAGCGAATGCCGCGAGAGGTCGGCGATCGTCTTCGGGGTGCCGTGTTCGGCGAGATAGGCCGGCGTCGCGCAGAGCAGGCGGTGATTCGGCGCCAGTCGCCGCGCCACCAGGCTCGAATCGGTCAGTTCGGCGATCCGGATCGAGACGTCGACGCTGTCCTTTACCAGGTCGACGAACTCGTCCGACAGTACGAGATTGACGGTGAGGCCGGGATTGGGCGCCAGGAAGGGGCCGAGATAGGGCGCGACATGCAGCCGGCCGAAGGTGGTCGGCGCCGACACCTTGAGCGTGCCGCGCGCGACGTCAGAGCGCCGGCTGACGAAGGATTCGGCCTCGTCGATCGAGGCGAGGATCTGCACGACGCGGTCGTGGAAGCCGCGGCCCGCCTCGGTCAGCGCGATCTGGCGGGTGGTCCGCTGCAAGAGCCGCGTGCCGAGCCGGTCCTCCAGCCGCTTCAATCTTTTGGAGACGACGGCCGGCGAAAGGCCGAGTTCGCGCCCCGCCGCCGAAAGGCTGCCGGCGGTGACGACGCGGGCGAAGATTTCCATGTCCGACAGGGCGCTCATTGGCGGTCATACTGGCAAAAAAGCCGGGTAACTTTCAATCCTGCGGAAAGGATGATTGTTTTCAATCCCGGCTTGGGTACAAACCTTTCCACGCTTAGATTGGTTCTGAAGTGGAAGGGAGGATGCCATGTCCGTGATTGAAATCCCGAAACCGGACCCGCGCATCCTGGCGCGTCGCGATGCGATCATCGCCGGTCTCGCCGCCCTGTTGCCGCCCACCTCGCTGATCACCGAGGAGGACGAGCGCCGCGCCTATGAGACCGACGCGCTCACGGCCTATCGCCGGGTGCCGCTCGCCGTCGTGCTGCCGGAAACCACCGAGCAGGTTTCCAAGGTGTTAACATTCCTGAACCAGGAAGGCGTCAAAGTCGTCGCCCGCGGCGCCGGCACGTCGCTCGCCGGCGGCGCGATCCCGAGCGAGGACGCCGTCGTGCTCGGTGTCTCGAAGATGAACCGCATCCTCGACGTCGACACCGTCAACCGCACCATCCGGGTCGAGGCCGGCGTCACCAATCTCGGCGTCACCGCCGCCGTCTCGCATCTCGGCTTCTTCTACGCGCCCGATCCGTCGAGCCAGCTCGCCTGCACCATCGCCGGCAACATCGCGATGAACTCCGGCGGCGCGCACTGCCTGAAATACGGTGTCACCACCAACAACGTTCTCGGCGTGAAGATCGTCCTGATCGACGGCACGATCGTCGAGATCGGCGGCGCCCATCTCGATTCCGGCGGGCTGGACCTGCTCGGCCTCGTCGTCGGTTCCGAGGGCCAGTTCGGTGTCGTCACCGAGGCGACGCTGCGCATCCTGCCCATGGCCGAAGGCGCTCGCCCGATGCTGATGGGCTTCCAGTCGGCGGAGGACGCCGGCGCCTGCGTCGCGGCGATCATCGCTTCCGGCATCATTCCGGTGGCGATCGAATATATGGACAAGCCGGCGATCAAGGTCTGCGAGGCCTTCGCCCATGCCGGCTATCCGCTCGACGTCGAGGCGCTCCTGATCATCGAGGTCGAGGGTTCCGAGGCCGAGATCGAGGACCTGATCGGCCGCATCACCAAGATCGCCGCAGACTACAACCCGTCCGGCCTGCGCATCTCGCAGTCCGAGGCCGAGAGCGCCGCGATCTGGAAGGGCCGCAAATCCGCCTTCGGCGCCATGGGCCGGCTTGCCGATTATATCTGCATGGACGGCACCATCCCGACCGGCCAGCTCTCCGCCGTGCTGACCGGCATCGCCAGGATCTGCGACGGCTACGGCCTGCGCGTCTCCAACATCTTCCACGCCGGCGACGGCAATTTGCACCCGCTCGTCCTCTTCAACGCCAACGACCCGGCGGAACAGGAGAAGGCGGAGCGATGCGGCGAGGACATCCTCAAGCTCTGCGTCGATCTCGGCGGCTGCCTGACCGGCGAGCACGGCGTCGGCATCGAGAAGCGCGACCTGATGACCTACCAGTTCAACACGATCGATCTCGACCAGCAGATGCGGGTCAAGAGCGCGCTCGATCCGCAATGGCTGCTCAATCCGCACAAGGTGTTTCCGCTTGCGGGGCGTCCGGTCTGATGATGCCCGCAGTCCCGTCCTTTCAGAAAGCATGCCGATGACGTCGATCCTTCTCCCCGACACCGAGGCCGAGATCGAGGCGATCGTGCATGAGGCGGCTCAGTCGCGCAGCGGGCTTGCGATCCACGGCGGCGGCACGCGTGCCATCGGCGGCCATGTCCATGTCGACCGCACGCTGTCGCTGCAGCAGATGAGTGGCATCACGCTCTACGAGCCGTCCGAGCTGGTCATCTCGGCTCGCGCCGGCACCCCGATGGCGGAGATCGAGGCGACGCTTGCCGTCAACCGGCAGCGCCTGCCGTTCGAGCCGATCGACTATCGCCGCCTGCTCGGCGGCCACGGCACCCCGACGATCGGCGGCGTCACGGCTTCGAACAGCTCCGGCCCGCGCCGGATCCAGGCCGGCGCAGCGCGCGACTCGCTGATCGGTATCCGCGCCACCACCGGCCGCGGCGAGACGATCAAGTCCGGCGGCCGGGTGATGAAGAACGTCACCGGCTACGATTTCGTCAAGCTGATGGCGGGCTCCTGGGGCACGCTCGGCATCCTGACCGAGGTCACCTACAAGCTTCTGCCCGAGGTCGAGACCGAGACGACGCTGCTCTTTTCCGGGCTCTCGGCCGAACGCGCGGTCGCGGCGATGACCGAGGCGCTGGCGACGCCTTTCGAGATCACCGGCGCGGCGCATCTGCCGGCCGTCGACGGCGCACCGTCGCGTACGCTGCTGCGGCTGGAGGGATTCGCGGCATCGGTCGCGTACCGCATCGGCCGGCTCGAGGCGGTGCTTCGGCCGTTTGGCGCATTCGAGGAAATCGGCCTCGAGGCCTCCCGCGTGCTCTGGAAGGCGATCCGCGACGTCGAGGCGCTGGAGGCCCCGCGCGACGCCGTCATCTGGCGCATTTCGGTGCGGCCGAGCGACGGTCCCGCGATCGGTGCGAAGCTGGAAGCTTCCCTGGGCGCCCGGCTTCTCTACGACTGGGCCGGCGGCCTGATCTGGGCGAGCGTTCCGGCCGATGGCGACGGCGGTGCGGCGATCGTGCGCGGCGCAGTTGCTGCCGCGGGCGGCCATGCGCTTCTGGTGCGTGGTTCGTCGGCGCTTCGGGCGGCGGTTCCCGTCTTCCAGCCCGAGGCGGCGCCCGTCGCCGCCATGGCGCGCCGGATCCGCGAGACCTTCGACCCGGCCGGCATCCTGAACCCCGGACGGATGTGAGCCATGCTCCCGGCCGCATCAGACGCGGGATGGCCACCGGCGCGCATCGGCGCCGGGGCCGGCCTGTCGGCCTTACTCGGTGAAGCGGACCACGCCGACTTCGCAGACGTCGATGCCCTCGAGCGTGGCTTCGCCGTCGTCGACGAAGACGCCCTTGAAGTCGAATTTGCAGTAGCCGCTGCCGTCATCCATGTTGATGGTGACCGAGCCGCCCGCGGGTACGAGGTCGTCGCCGAGAATGTCCTCTTCCCATTCGCTGGTACCGACATTCGAGGCGTAGAATTCGTTCAGGTCGCTGCTGGTCTCGTTGATGATCTTGACCTTGCGGTTTTCCGCATTGGCCGCGCCGGCGAGAACGAGCGAAGAGACGACAACCGCACCGACGGCCGTCCAAAGACGAAACTGCATTACACATCCCCTGATTGCGCCGACGAGATGTCGCGCCCGTCGCCAATGCCAGATGCTCCCGGGGCGCGCAAGCCGGATTGTGCGTCGTCCATAACCCCGCCCGCCGTGGCCGAGTGATCCATGCAGACCAGCTTTACCCTTGCCCAGCTCGCCGACCCGGATGTTCGGGAATCCGAAAAGATTCTGCGCACTTGCGTGCATTGCGGCTTCTGCACGGCGACCTGTCCGACCTATGTGCTGCTCGGTGACGAGCTCGACAGCCCGCGCGGCCGCATCTACCTGATCAAGGACATGCTGGAGGGCGGCAAGCCCGCTACCGAGCAGGTCGTCAAGCATGTCGATCGCTGCCTGTCCTGCCTCTCCTGCATGTCGACCTGCCCGTCTGGCGTGCATTACATGCATCTCGTCGATCATGCCCGCGCGCATATCGAAAAGACCTATCGCCGGCCGCTCGCCGACCGCGTCGTCCGCGCGGCGCTTTCGACCGTTCTGCCGCATCGCAACCGCTTCCGCTTCGCCCTTGTCGGCGCGGCGGCGGCGCGTCCCTTCGCCGGCCCGATCGGCAAGGTGCCGGGCTTCAAGCGCATCGGTGCCATGCTCAAGCTGGCGCCGCGCTTCCCGCATGGCCGCTCGGCCTCGGAAGGTCCCGGCACGTTCCCGGCGCAGGCGGAGCGGCGCGGCCGCGTCGCGCTGCTGTCCGGCTGCGTCCAGCCGGTTCTCGACCCCGCGATCAACGAGGCGACGATCCGCCTACTGAACCGCGTCGGCGTCGAGGTGGTGATCGCCAAGGGCGAGACCTGCTGCGGCTCGCTCGCGCATCACATGGGCAAGTCCGACCAGGCGCACGAGACGGCGAAGCTCACCATCGACGCCTGGATCGCCGAAATGGACGGCGCCGGGCTCGACGCCATCATCATCACAGCGTCCGGCTGCGGCACCACGATCAAGGACTATGGCTTCATGTTCCGAGAGGATCCCGCCTATGCCGAGAAGGCGAAGCGGGTCTCGGCGATCGCCAAGGACATCACCGAATATCTCGAGAGCCTGAAGCTCGAGCCGGTCGCGCCGCCGGCGCCGCTGACCGTGGCCTATCATTCCGCCTGCTCGATGCAGCACGGCCAGCAGATCAAGACGACGCCGAAAACGCTGCTGTCGAAGGCCGGGTTCACCGTGCGCGACGTACCGGAAGGGCATCTCTGCTGCGGCTCGGCCGGTACATACAACATGCTGCAGCCGGAGCTGTCGCAGCAGTTGAAGGCCCGCAAGCTCGGCAACATCGCCAAAGTCGGCCCCGACGTGGTCGCGACCGGCAATATCGGCTGCATCACCCAGCTCTCCGACGGCGCCGGCGTCCCGGTCGTGCACACGATCGAGCTGCTGGACTGGGCCTATGGCGGACCGAAGCCGGCGGGCATCGCCGGCTGACCCTCGTTGTCGGCCGGCTGCAGCGGCAGGTAGATGTCCGTCAGCAATTCTGTCGGCGCGACGTCACGCGGGTTGTTCAGATACTCCTCGAAGATCGGGGCATTCGCGGCCTCGCGCCCGGACGCCGGCAGCCAAACTCCCATCAGCCAGCGATAGGCGCCGCGCATGTCGGCATAGGGGCCCTTGTAGCGTAGCCGTGCATGGGCCCCGCCTGCGATCGTGGTCGTGACGAGCGGCGGCGCCGGGCTCGCACCGGGTGCCGCCGTTGCGCAGGCGATGGAGCGGAGCGCTTCTTGTGGCACGAGATCGGGATCATCCATGAAGAGCCCGATCATGCGTGGCCCGGTACCGAGCAGCGACTGGGCGGCGAGGGCGCCGAAGAGTGTTCCGAATGCCTGGTCGATCTGCATGTAGCTGCCGCGATGCGCGACGCCGACCAGTTGCAACGCCGACGCCGGCTCGATCAAGACGGGAAAGGCGGTCTCATCGCCGCGCGCTTCCGCGCGTGCAAAGGCCGCGTGACTGCCCCGGGCGCGATACTCGGCGGGCGCGCTGCCATAGGCGTCCTTGAAAGCGCGGCCGAACGCTTCCACGGCCGAGTAGCCGGCAAGGCCGGCAATTTCCCTGATCGCCATGGCTGAATTGGCCAGCCGCTCCGCCGCGCGCAGCAGGCGTAGCCTGCGGATCGTCGTCGCGATGGTCTCGCCGCGCATGGCCGTGTAGATGCGATGCCAATGATAGGGCGACAGGCAGGCGACCTCGGCCAGGTTCTCGATGGTGATCGTGTCGTCCAGATTGGCGTAGATGTGATCGACGACCCGGTTCAGCCGCGCCTCGTAGAGCTGTGTGGAGGAGTTCATTGTCATGTTCGCCTCTGAGATTGTCCGTCGTCCTCATCCTGCATGGCGTGACATGATAAATCCTGCGGAGTTGCTCCGACCAAGCCGCTGGACTGGGCCTATGGCAGACCGAAGCCGGCGGGCATCGCCGGCTGACCCGGAGCATGCGGGCGGGAGGTTCCGCTATCCGCGCCGATCATCCCGATGGCCCGTGCGGGCCTGCCGTGTCGCCCTGCGCGTGAGCGGATAGAAGCACCCGCTCCACCCGCTTGTCGGGGACGAGCCAGATCAGCGCCACGGCGACGTAGCAGGCGATCGCGATCCAGGGGCTGACGAAGGCGAGCCCGATCGCTGCTGCGTAGATGACGACCGAGATCCGGCCCTTGCGATCGTGGCCGAAGGCGATCGCCAGCGGAGAATCCCGGCCCTCCAGCGCGATCAGCGCGCGGGCCAGGATGTAGTAGGCGATGCCGCTCATCATCAGCACGAAACCGTAGAGCGCGACGGGCACGGACTCGATGTGGTTCTCGCCCATCCAGGCGGTCGTAAACGGGGTCAGCGACATCCAGAACAGAAGGTGCAGATTGGCCCAGAGCACGCCGCCGCGGACGTGATGGACGGCATGGAACATGTGGTGGTGGTTGTTCCAGTAGATGCCGATCATGACGAAGCTCAGCACATAGCTGAGAAAGACCGGCAGCAGCGGCAGCAGCGCGTGGATGTCGACCGAGTGCGGCACCTCGAGTTCCAGCACCATGATCGTGATGATGATGGCGATCACGCCGTCGCTGAACGCCTCGATCCGGCCCTTGCCCATGCCCGTCGCTCCGCCCGCTGTGCAGCGACAGGCTACGCGCGTCGCGACCGACTCACCAGTCCGCCGGGATCCGGGCGGGCCGGCGGCGACGCCCCTTGCGCGCGGGGCGACCCGTGATAGGGTCCCGCTCGTCTCATCGGGGTGCCCTGATTCATCTGAATCCTGGCTGAGAGGTCTTCGGACTAACCCGCGAACCTGATCCGGATCATGCCGGCGGAGGGATTGAGCCAAGCGCGCAGATGCTCTTGCCGTCTTCCGTCCTGCGTCAAAGCAAAGGACGTCTTCTCATGCCTGCCACCAACCAATCGCCCGTTTCGATCGCCGAGGCCGCCGCCGCGCTCGACGCCATGCGCGCCGCCCGGCCGCTGGTGCAGAACATCACCAACTACGTCGCCATGACGATCTCGGCCAATGTGCTGCTCGCCGTCGGCGCATCGCCCGCCATGGTGCATTCCGAAGCCGAGGTCGACGAGTTCGTCGCGATCTCGAACGCCCTCGTCATCAACATCGGTACGCTCTCGCCCGACTGGCTGCCCGGCATGCGCAAGGCGGCCGCGCGCGCCGTGGCGCTCGGCAAACCGTGGGTGCTGGATCCGGTCGGCTGCGGCGCGACAAAGTTCCGCACCGATTTCGCCGTCGAGATGAGCCGCGCCCATCCGGCCATCATCCGCGGCAATGCCAGCGAGATCATGAGCCTCGCCGGCGCGGCCGGGGCAGGGGGCAAGGGCGTCGACTCGACCGCCTCGTCCGACGCCGCGCTCGCCGCCGGCAAGGCGCTGGCGCGCGCGACGGGCGCTGTCGTCGCGATCACCGGCGAGACGGACTATGTCACCGATGGCGGCCGGGTCGCGGCGATCACCGGCGGCAGCGCGCTGATGCCGTTGTCGACAGCGCTCGGCTGCGCGCTCTCCGCCACCGTGGCGGCCTTCGCGGCCGTCCGCCCGCCCTTCGACGCGGCCGTCGCGGCGCTCGCCGTCTATGGCGCGGCCGGCGCGGTCGCCGCGTCGCGCGTCAACGGGCCCGGGCATCTGCCGGCGGAGCTTTGCGACGCGCTTCACAATGCCGATGCGGCTATGATCGCCGCCAATGCGTCGATCACTCTCATCGAGGAATCGTAATGGCCATTCCGTTCGACCTTTCGCTCTATCTGATCACCGATGCGCGGCTCGCGGGCCCGCGCGGGGTCGTCGAGACGGTGCGGCAGGCGATTTCAGGCGGCGTCACCCTGGTGCAGCTGCGCGATCCCGACGCCTCGACGCGCTCGCTGATCGAGACCGCCGAGGCGCTGCTGGGCGTGCTGCGGCCGCATGGCATTCCGCTCATCATCAATGACCGCGTCGACGTCGCGCTCGCCGTTGGCGCGGAGGGCGTGCATGTCGGCCAGAGCGACATGCCGACCGACAAGGTGCGCGCGCTGATCGGGCCGGATCGCATCCTCGGGCTCTCGACCTCGACCTTCGCGCAGGTTGCCGGCGGCGATCTCGGCCCGGCCGACTATCTCGGCATCGGCCCGCTTTTCGCGACGCCCACCAAGACCAACGCCTCGACGCCGATCGGCTTCGACGGGCTGGCCGAGCTCGTCGCGCGGGCGCCGCTGCCGGTGGTGGCGATCGGCGGCATCAAGCCCGATCATGTCGAGCGGGCGCTGGCCGCCGGCGCGGATGGCGTCTCCGTCGTCTCGGCGATCATGGCGGCGGAAGACCCGGCCCAAGCGGCGCGCGACTTCGCCGAAAGGATCGAGCGCTACCGCGCGCAATAGGCTGACTTGTTCCTGTTTGGAAAAAGTTCTGCCCTGTTCCCGCATGTTCAGTTGAAGACGGCGGCGTGGCATAGTCCGCGCCGACCTGTCACCCGAGGAGAGATCATGTCCGCCACCAACGCTGAACGCCTTGTCGTCAAGGGCGCCATCGGGCCGCGCTTCGACGAGATCCTGACGCCTGAAGCGCTCGCCTTCGTCGCCGAGTTGCATGGCCGCTTCGATGCGAAGCGCCGCGCGCTGCTCGAGTTCCGCAACGAGCGCCAGGTCTACTTTGACAAGGGCGGCCTGCCGGACTTCCTGCCCGAGACCAAGGCGATCCGTGAGGGCGACTGGAAGGTGGCGCCGATCCCGGCCGACCTGCAGGATCGCCGCGTCGAGATCACCGGCCCGGTCGACCGCAAGATGATCGTCAACGCGCTCAACTCCGGCGCGAAGGTCTTCATGGCGGACTTCGAGGACGCCTCCTCGCCGGTCTGGGCCAACATGGTCGAGGGCCAGATCAACCTGAAAGATCGCTGGGCCAACAAGATCGACTTCACCGATCCGCGCGGCAAGGAATACAAGCTCGGCGCCAATCCGGCCGTGCTGATCATCCGTCCGCGCGGCTGGCACCTGCCCGAGCGCCACATCACCTTTGACGGCAAGGACGCGTCTGGCTCGCTGGTCGATTTCGGCCTCTATGTCTTCCACAACGCCAAGGCTGCGCTGGCGCAGGGTTCGGGCCCGTATTTCTACCTGCCCAAGACCGAGAGCCATCTGGAGGCGCGTCTCTGGGACGAGGTCTTCACCTATGCCGAGGCGGCGCTCGGCCTCAAGCACGGCACGATCAAGGCGACGGTGCTGATCGAGACGCTGCCGGCTGCCTTCGAGATGGACGAGATCCTCTACGAGCTGAAGGACCACATGGCCGGCCTCAATTGCGGCCGCTGGGACTACATCTTCTCGTTCATCAAGACGCTGCGCAACAACAGCGACTACCTGCTGCCGGATCGCGGCCAGGTCGTCATGGGCAAGGCGTTCCTGCTCGCCTATTCGGAGCTCTTGATCAAGACCTGCCACCGCCGCGGCGCCTTCGCCATGGGCGGCATGGCGGCGCAGATCCCGGTCAAGAACAATCCGGAAGCGAACGCCGCCGCCTTCGCCCGCGTCAAGGCCGACAAGGAGCGCGAGGCCAATGCCGGTCATGACGGCACCTGGGTCGCGCATCCGGATCTCGTGCCGGTCGCCATGGAGGTCTTCGACCGCCTGATGCCGACGCCGAACCAGCTCGGCAAGCTGCGCGAGGAAGTCTCCTTCGGCCAGAAGGACATGCTCGCGATCCACGAGGGTACGCGCACGGAAGAGGGTCTCCGCCACAACATCCGCGTCGGCGTCCAGTACATCGAGGCGTGGCTGCGCGGCCGCGGCGCGGTGCCGATCTACAATCTGATGGAAGACGCGGCGACGGCCGAGATCAGCCGCGCGCAGATCTGGCAGCAGCTGAACTTCGAGGCGACGCTGGAAGACGGCCAGAAGGTGACGGAAGAGCTCTTCCGTCGCGCGCTGGCCGAGGAGATGGAAGTCGTGAAGGGCGAAGTCGGCCCGGACAACTACGCCGCCGGCCGTTTCCCGGAGGCGATCGACCTCTTCGCCAAGCTCTCGACCGCCAAGACCTTCGAGGCCTTCCTGACGGTCCCGGCCTACAAGCTGATCGACTGATCCCGACCGACGCGCACGGCGCGTCCGATGCAGGCGGCGGCAGGCTGATGCAGCTTGCCGCCGGCACACTTCGAGGCAGGCTGGCCGGGTCGGGGGCACCGCTGCCATCCGGCGATGCGGCATTCCATGCCGGCGTCGCGCGCCGGCATGGTGGAGCGGGGTCGCGAAGCGGTCAGTGCTCCATGCTGGTGGGCGCGGAGACGCGCCCACCACGGAGTGGCCGCTCTTCCATGACGAGGAGCAGGACGAGCGCGATCGCCGCGCAGATACCGGCCGCGATGAAAATGCCCGTGAAGGCGCCGGCGAGCGAAACGCCCGACTCTGCCGCCGAGGCGATCTTCGCCTCGACCGAGGTTCCCGCGTCGTCCGAGATGGTGCCGAGACCCGCGAGCAGGATGGCGCCGAAGGCCGCCACGAGGATCGCGCTGCCGAGCGAGCGCATGAAGTTCACGGCCGCGGTCGCGGTGCCGAGATGGTGCAGCGCGACGGCGTTCTGGGCGACGACGAGCGTGACCGGGAAGAGCGTGCCGAGACCCGCGCCGATGATTCCGAGCAGCACCTGGATGGTGATGGTGTCGAGATCGGCGGCGAAGGCGGCCAGCATGAAGGTGAGGAGGATCGCGACGATCAGGCCGACGACCGGCGACCGCTTGTAGTGGGTGACGCGCGCCATCACCCGGCCGGAGAACTGGGCGCCGAAGACCGTGCCGATCGACAGCGGAATGAGCGCGAAGCCGGACTCGGCCGCCGACAGATGCTTCACCGACTGGAAGAAGAGCGGCATGTAGATCGAAAGGCCGACCATGGTGCCGATGCCGAAGAAGCCGGCGAGCGTCGCCGTCGCGACGACTTGGTCGCGCAGCACGCCGACCGGCAGGAACGGCTCCGGCGCGGTCAGAACGCGCAGCGTGAACAGCGCCCAGGCCACCACCGAGCCGGCGACAAGGCCGAGGATCTGCAACGACAGCCAGGGATAGGACACGCCACCCCAGCTGATGGCGAGCAGCAGCAGCACCGAGGCGATCACCAAGAGCAGCGCTCCGACGACGTCGAGCCGGTGCGGACGGTTGTTCTGCGGCAGCTTCTTCAGCGCGTTGAACGTCATCAGGAAGGCGATGAGGCCGAGCGGAATGTTGATCCAGAAGATCAGCGACCAGTGGAACGCCTCGGAGAGCACGCCGCCCAGCACCGGGCCGGCGACGCTCGAGAGCGCGAACACGGCGCCGAAATAGCCCATGTACTTGGCGCGTTCCTTCGGCGAGATGGCGTCGCCGACGATGGTGTTGGCGAGCGAGATCAGGCCGCCGCCGCCGAGGCCCTGCAGGAAGCGCGCGAGGATCAGCGCCGTCATGGTCGGCGCGATCGCGCAGGCGATCGAGCCGATGATGAAGATCACGATAGCGATCAGCATCACGGTGCGGCGGCCATGGATGTCGGAGAGCTTGCCGTAGAGCGGCGTCACCGCGGTCGACGACAGCAGATAGGCGGTGACAACCCAGGCGATATTCTGCAGGTCGCCGAGCTCGCGGCCGATGGTCGGCAGCGCCGTCGCGATGATCGTCTGGTCGAGCGCGGCCAGGAACATGGCCAGCATGACGCCGATGATGATCGAGCGGACGGTCGCGTGGTCGAGCGGAGGCGGGCCGGGGCGCGCCGAAGCGGAAGCATCCATGAGATCTGTCGCCAATGTTCGTATCGTCCGCCGGGGGAGGGCGGGCCCCGGCGTCGGCCGGATGAATCGATGGAAGGAAGCCTAGTCCTCTCGCCCGGCGATCTCAATCTGCGTCGGGCGCGTCGGGCCGGCGGTTCAGTGGCCGCCGCCTCCACCGGCGGGGGCTGCCTGGGGCTTCTGGGCGAGCGGCACGAGCAGGACGATCAGGCCGAACAGCACCGCCAGCACCAGGAAGACATCCGAGAAGGCCATCACGAGCGCCTCGCGCTTCACCATCTGGGTCAGCGTCTTGAGCGCCGCCAGGTTGGCGTCGGAGCCGAGCGTGGCGAAGCCCTTGGTCATCATGTCGAGCCGTTCCGTCGCCGCCTCGCGCCCCCACTGCACCTGCTCATGCAGGCGGGTGATGTGCAGGTCCCAGCGCTTGTTCAGGATCGTCGTGATGACGGCGAGCCCGACCGCGCCGCCGAGATTGCGGGTCAGGTTGAACAGGCCCGAGGCGTTCTTCATCCGCTCGGGCGGCAGCGTGCCGAGCGCCAGCATCGACACCGGCATCATCGACGTCATCAGCGCGACGCCGCGCATGGCCTGCGGGATGAACAGCTCGTTGAAGGCCCAGTCCTTGGTGATCGGCACCAGCTCGAGACAGGAAATCGCGAACAGCGTCAGGCCGAACCCCATCATGATGCGCGGGTCCATCTTCTGGCCGAGCCGGCCGACGATCGGCGCGGTCATCATCATGAACAGGCCGGTGACGAACATCGTCTCGCCGATCTGCAGCGAGTCGTAGCCGCGCACCCGCGCCAGATAGACCGGGTAGAGATAGACGAGGCCATAGAGCCCGACGCCGAGCATGAACGAGAACAGCGCGCCGGTCGCGAAGTTGCGGTTCTGGAAGGCGCGGACGTCGACGATCGGCTCGCGCGCCGTCAGGGCGCGCCAGAAGAACAGGATGCCGGCCACGACCGTGACGACGGCCAGGATGGCGATCGCCTCGTCCTGGAACCAGTCGTTGGCCGAGCCTTCCTCGAGGACATATTCGAGGCTGCCGAGGAACGCCGCGAGCGTGATCAGACCGAAATAGTCGAAATGCTGCAGGAGCTTGAAGTTCGGCTTGTCCCAGTCGACGAAGGCCAGCACGCCGAGCGTCACGAAGATGCCGGGGATGACGTTGATCAGGAACAGCCAGTGCCAGGAGAACAGGTTGGTCAGGTAACCGCCGATCGTCGGGCCGACGGTCGGTGCCAGCGTCGCGATCAGGCCGACGATGGCCGAGACCATGGCGCGGCGATTGGGCGGGAAGATCGTGAAGGCAGCCGCGAAGACGGCCGGGATCATGCCGCCGCCGATGAAGCCCTGCGCGGCGCGCCAGGCGATCATCTCGCCGATCGAGCTCGACGTCGCGCAGCCGATCGAGGTGATGGTGAAGCCACCGGCGGCGATGGCGAAGAGATAGCGGGTGGAGAGGGCGCGGCCGAGGAAGCCCGACAGCGGGATCATGATGATCTCGGCGATCAGGTAGGCCGTCTGGACCCAGGAGATTTCCTGCGCGCTGGCGGACAGGCCGGCCTGGATCTCCGTCAGCGACGAGGAGACGATCTGGATGTCGAGGATCGCCATGAACATGCCGACGGCCATGGCGACGAAGCCGAGCATGCGGCGCGGCGTCATTTCGGGCAGGGCGGGCGGCGGCTGGGGAGCGGCCATCATCGTCTCCTGGGGCATGGGCCCCGAAATCACAGGCCCGGATGGCCTGGCGGCGTCACGGCCGTGCGACGACGGTCGGGTGGATCGAGAGGGGCGGGCGAACCGGTAGGGACGGTTGGCTCGTCCCCTCTCGAGGCCTCCCCGCGAAGGGGAGACGTCTGGCGGAATCAGGGGGCGGCGGCGACCACTGGGTGCTCGCCGGTGCGGCTGTCGATGTCGACGACGACCGAGAGACCCGGACGCAGATGGCCCTTGGCGGCCTCCTCGGCCGGGATGCGGATCCGGACCGGCACGCGCTGGGTGATCTTGGTGAAGTTGCCCGTGGCGTTGTCCGGCGGCAGCAGGCTGAACACGGCGCCGGAGGCCGGCGCCACGCTCTCGACCGTGCCGAGGATCGGCTTTTCGTCGAAGGCATCGACGCTGACGCTGGCTGTCGCGCCCGGCTGGATTCGGCCGAGCTGCGTTTCCTTGAAGTTGGCGTCGACATAGACGTCCTGCAGCGGCACGACGGCGAGCAGGCGCTGGCCGGTCGCGACATACTGGCCCGGCTGGACGGCGCGGTTGCCGACGATGCCGTCGAACGGCGCGCGCACGACCATGTGCTCGAGATCGAGCTTCTTCTGGTCAAGCGTCGTCCGGTCCTGGTCGAGCGCGCGCTCGGCCTCGGTGCGCTGCGCCTCCAGCACCGCGACATTGGCCTCCGCCGTCTGCAGCCCGGCCATGGCGGCCTGGACATTGGCGGCGGTCTTGTCGCGCGTCGCCTTGGCCTGCTGCAGCGCCTGCTGGGTCGCGAACTGGTTCTTGGCGAGCGCCGTGGCGCGTTCCAGGTCGGCGGCGGCCAGTTCCGCATCCGCGTTGGCGACGGTGATCGCCGTCTGCGCCTGGGCGACGCTGGCGCGGCCGGCCTCGATCTGCCGGTCGATCCGCGCAATCGCCGCCTGCTGGGCGGCGACCAGGTTCTCCGCGGCGACGACGGCCAGCTTCTGGTCGGAATCGTCGAGATAGACGAGCGGATCGCCCGTCTTGACGGCGGTGTTGTTGGCGACGGCGACTTCCGTCACGTAGCCGGCGAGACGCGGGGCGACGGTCGAGGTGTCGGCGCCGACATAGGCGTCGTCGGTCGAGACCATGAAGCGGCCGACGGTCCACCATTCGTGACCGAAATAGCCGCCGGCCGCAATGGCCGCGACGGCGATGGTCAGGAGGAGAAACCGCCGCCGCCCACCGCGTTTGGCCGGGGGTGGGGCAGGCGCGGCCTTGGCCTCGCTCACGGCGCCGGGCGACGGGGGGCGCTCGGCGACTGGCGCGACCGCGGGCGGCGGCGGTGTGGCTTCGGCGCCCTGGCGCTGGAAGGGCTCCAGCTCCGAAACGCCGGTATCGTCGGAATTATCGATCAATGCGACCTTCGCCATGACTTGTCTCCAGTCCGCGGCGCCGGAAAAATCTTTTGACCGAACGGTTCGGTCAGAGGCGCTTGAACTAGACCCGTCGAGCGTCTAAATCAAGATCGAACTGAACGGTTCGGTCAAGAAAATGTGTGCCGTCAGCTGAGCCCCACCGCGCGATTGGATCGGGCGCCGCTTTCTTGGTAGTTCTGAACGGTAATAGTTCCGATCTGATTCAGGGCCTGTAGAACGGCCGGCAGATCGCAGCTTCAGGGGAGTAGAACCGTGTCACTCGCAGATGCACCGCGCGCTGTCGACGAAAGCGGGGCGGGGCAGGATCCACGCAAACGCGAGCAGATCATGCGTGGCGCCAGTCAGGTCTTTCTGGAGAAAGGCTTCGACGCTGCCAGCATGAACGATATCGCGCGCGCGGCCGGCGTCTCGAAGGGCACCCTCTATGTCTATTTCGCCAATAAGGAGCGCCTTTTCGTCGAGCTGATCTCCTCGGAGAAGCGCCAGGAACTGTTCCGCGTCGTGAAGCTCGATTTCGAGGATCACGACGTCGAGGCGGTTCTGAAGAAGTTCGGCCGCGAAGTGTGCGAACTCCTGACCCGGCCCTACTACGTGAAGGCGATGCGGTCGGTCTTCTCGATCATCAATCGCATGCCGGAGATCGGTGTCGAGTTCTATTCGAACGGGCCTGCGCTCTGCACGGAGCTGCTGCGGGAATATCTCGACGCGCAGACGAAGGCCGGCGTCCTCGATATTGACGACTGCCCGCTGGCGGCACAGCAATTCGTGGAGCTGTCGCAGAGCGGCACGATGCGCCGCGTTCTGTTCGGGGTCAGCGAAAGCCCGGACGAGCAGGAGATCGGCCGTCGCGTCGACAGCGCGGTGCGCATCTTCCTGAAGGCCTACGCGGCCCCGGTGCCGGCGCCCGTCGGCTGACGGGCGGGATCGGGGCGGCGCGCGGCCGCCCCGGAATGCGGCCTATCGCACGACGACCTTGGTGCCGATCGGTACGCGCGAATAGAGGTCGCTGACGTCGGCGTTGACCAGACGGATGCACCCCGACGATACGTTGTGGCCGATCGTCCAGGGCTCGCTGGTGCCGTGGATGCGGAAGATCGTGTCCTTGCCGCCGCGATAGAGATACATGGCGCGGGCGCCGAGCGGGTTCTTCGGGCCGCCTTCCATATAGGCCGGCAGGATCCGGCCCTTGGCGCGCTCGCGGGCCCGCATCGAGGCCGGCGGCGTCCAGCCGGGCCACTCGGCCTTACGGCCGATCGTGACATTGCCCTTCCAGCCGAAGCCCTCGCGACCGACGCCGACGCCATAGCGCATCGCCTTGCCGTTGCCTTCGACCAGATACAGGAACTTCTCGTCCGAATGGATGATGATGGTGCCGGGCTTCTCGTTGGTGTTGTAGCGCACGCGCTGGCGCTGGTATTTCTGGGGGAGGGAGGAGCCGGGGCCGGAGGCCTGCGGGCGGAAGTTGTCGCTGCCCTGGAACAGCATCTTGAAGAAGTTCTCGGCGTGGGCGGTGCCGCCGCCGGTGAGCGAGACCGTTCCGGCGAGGAGCGTGGCTGCCAAGGCGCGTTTGAGATTCATGGATTCCCCCATAAGTCGATCGCGCGGTGCGGCGCGGACCCAGAATAAATGCACGATAGAATCGCAGTCTTCCTCCGGCAACCTCAGTGGGAATCACGGGGCCGTGATTGTGAACGCGATCACAGAGCCTGCATTGTCGATGGCGCTCATTAAGGTTCGGTAACGCGGCGGCAATCACGTCGTCAGACGGCCGTCGCGATAGTGACCCGGATAAACAGGCGACCTGCGCTGTCTGGAGAACTACATGCGCAAGCTTTCATCGGCGCTGGCGACGGTCCTCAGGATCGCGCTTCCCTATTTTCGCTCCTCCGAAATGTGGATCGCCCTCGGCCTGCTCGGCGTCGTCGTCGGCCTGCGCCTGTTCAATGTCTGGCTGGACGTCAAGTTCAACTACTGGAACAATGATTTCTATACGGCGTTGCAGAAGAAGGACTGGACGACCTTCTTCTACCAGATGTTTGTCGTATTCTCCTGGATCGCCGGGCTGACGATCATCACGACCGTCTACCAGATCTACTTCGCGCAATGGCTGCAGATCCGCTGGCGCAACTGGCTGACCCATCGCTATCTGGACGGCTGGATGTCGCATGGCACGCATTATCGCATGCGGCTCGCCGGAAACCCGGCCGACAACCCCGACCAGCGCATCGCGGAGGATACCGACCGCTTCACCGACGGCTTCCTGTCGATCGGCGTGGCGCTGCTCGGCCAGATCGTCACGCTGGTCACCTTCGTCTTCATCCTCTGGAGCCTGTCCGCTCAGGCGCCGCTGATCATTTTCGGCCAGCCCTATGCCATCCCCGGCTATCTGGTCTGGCTGGCGCTCGGCTACGCCATCCTCGGCACGGCGCTGACCCACTGGATCGGCAAGCCGCTGGTGGCGCTCAACTTCCAGCAGCAGCGATACGAGGCCGATTTCCGCTTCGCGCTGGTCCGCCTGCGCGAGAATGCCGAGGAGGTGGCGCTGCTGAAGGGCGAACCGGCCGAGCGCGCCGAGCTCGACCATCGCTTCGGCGCGGTGTTGCGGAACTTCTACCAGATCATGAGCCGGACGAAGCGGCTGACCTTCCTGACCGCCGGCTACAACCAGCTCGCGGTGATCTTTCCCTTCATCCTGATCAGCCCGCTCTATTTCGCCGGCACGATCGAGCTGGGCGGACTGACGCAGGTCGCCTCGGCCTTCGGCACGGTGCAGGCGGCCTTGTCCTTCTTCGTCACCGCCTATTCGACCCTGGCCGCCTGGAAGGCGGTGGTCGATCGTCTCGACGGCTTCGAGAACGCGATCGCGCATGCCGAGGATCTGGAGCGGACGGGACCGGCGCTCGAGGAGGATGGAAGGGAGACGGCGCTCGTGATCCGGGATCTGGCGGTTCGGCTCCCGGACGGGCGGGAGATCGTCCAGGTGCCGGAGCTTCGGGTCGAGCCGCGGCAGCGTGTGCTGGTCGCCGGGCCGTCCGGCTCCGGCAAGACGAGCCTGTTCCGGGCGCTTGGCGGGGTCTGGCCGTTCGGAGATGGCGCGATCCACATCCCGCAGGGCGCCAATCTGCTGATCCTGCCGCAGGATGCCTATATGCCGCTCGGCGGCATCCGCGCCGCGCTCGCCTACCCCGAGCCTGCCGAGACGCTCCCGACCGAGCGGGCGGCCGACGTACTCGCCGCGGTCGGGCTGTCCCGCCTCATTCAGCATCTGGATGAGGACGCCCATTGGGGCAACCGCCTGTCCGGCGGCGAGCGGCAGCGCGTGGCGATCGCCCGCGCCATCCTGGCGCAACCCGACTGGCTGCTGCTGGACGAGGCGACGAGCGCGCTCGACGAGAAGGCCGAGGCGGCGGCCTATGACCTGATCCGGAATCGGCTGCCCGGCACCACGATCATCTCGATCGGCCACCGCACGAGCCTGACGGCGCTGCACGACCGCTTCCTCGAACTGGTCGAGAATCGGGGTGGCAGTCATGTCCTGGTCGAGCGGGCGGAACCGGCCTTGGCGCCGGTCTGAAAAATCGTTCTGCGATCCGGACGATCGTTGGAATTGTCTCTCCTCGCTGAACGGTGTGTCGTTCACTGGCAATATTTCGAGACATGATCGGCTGCTGTAGGTTCCTCGTCAGATAGTCTCAAAGCCCGTCGGGCGATTGGAGAATGGCATGACCGATACGACTTCCGAGAAGTTGATTGTGCCCGCCTTTGGCGGGGTTTACGCGGCCACCCCGGTTTTCGAGGCGCTGCTGCGCTTCGTCGTCGGCTTCTGGCTGGTTCCGCATGGCGCGCAGAAGCTGTTCGGCCTGTTCGGCGGCGGCGGCATTTCCGGCACCGCCGGTTTCTTCAGCCAGATCGGCCTCGAGCCGGCCGTGCTGATGGCGACGCTTGCCGGTGCCGGCGAGTTCTTTGGCGGCCTGCTGCTCGCGATCGGCTTCCTGACCCGTCCGGCGGCGCTGGTATCGGCCGTCATCCTGGCGGTTGCGACGCTGACCGTGCATCTCGGCAACGGCTTCTTCATGTCGAATGGCGGTTTCGAGTTCGCCTCGCTCTGGTTCTTCGCGGCCCTCTACTTCGTCTTCAAGGGCGGCAACGAGTATTCGGTCGACGCCAAGCTCGGCCGCGCCTTCTGAGCCGACCGCTCATCATGATGTGGAAAAGGCCGCCTCCGGGCGGCCTTTTGCTATGGAGCGTCATTGGCGCGCGAGGTTGCCCGTTCAAGGTCGATGCGGTACGAAACCGCCGCTGGACACGGTACGTTTTGTGCCGGTTGAAGCGGTACGACTGGTATCGCGTGAGAGACGGGATCGACGACATGGCCGAGAAAGACAAGACGAACGCCTTGAAGGCGCGCCTGCCGCGTGGGCTCGTCGATCGCCATGCCGGCGCGATCAAGACGACAGACCGCATGCTCGCCACGATTCGTGGCGTCTACGAACTCTACGGCTTCGAGCCGGTCGAGACGCCGCTCATCGAGTATACGGACACGCTTGGCAAGTTCCTGCCCGACCAGGACCGCCCGAACGAGGGCGTGTTCTCGTTCCAGGACGATGACGAGCAGTGGCTGAGCCTGCGCTATGACCTGACGGCGCCGCTCGCTCGTTACGTCGCCGAGAATTTCGACAAGCTGCCGAAGCCCTATCGCAGCTACCGCAATGGCTGGGTGTTCCGCAACGAGAAGCCGGGCCCGGGCCGCTTCCGCCAGTTCATGCAGTTTGACGCGGATACGGTGGGCGCGGCGTCGCCGGCAGCCGATGCCGAGATGTGCATGATGATGGCCGACACGATCGAGGCCCTGGGCATTGCGCGCGGCGACTATGTCATCCGCGTCAATAACCGCAAGGTGCTCGACGGCGTCATGGAGGCGATCGGCCTCGCCGGCGACGAGAACGCCGGCAAGCGGCTCACCGTGCTGCGCGCCATCGACAAGCTCGACAAGTTCGGCCCCGAAGGCGTCAAGCTGCTGCTCGGCGAGGGCCGCAAGGACGAGAGCGGCGACTTCACCAAGGGCGCGGGCCTGGACGCGGCCGGCGTCGAGACCGTGCTGCAGTATGTCGCCGCGCAGTCGAGTGTCGGCAACGAGGCAACGGTCGCCAGCATTCGCGAGCACATCGAACTCGGCCCGTCCGGCATCGACGGCCTGAACGAACTCGACCAGATCGCCGGGATCACCACGGCGGCCGGCTATGCCGATCGCATCAAGATCGATCCCTCCGTCGTGCGCGGCCTCGAATACTACACCGGTCCCGTCTTCGAGGCCGAGCTGCTGTTCGAGACCGTCAACGAAAAGGGCGAGCCGGCCCGCTTCGGCTCCGTCGGCGGCGGCGGTCGCTATGACGGCCTGGTCGGCCGCTTCCGCAGCGAGCCGGTTCCCGCCACCGGCTTCTCCATCGGCGTTTCGCGCCTGATGGCGGCGCTGACGGCGCTCGGCAAGATCTCGGACGAAGACGAGATCGGTCCTGTCGTCGTCACGATCTTCGATCGCGACCGGGTCGGCGAGTACCAGAAGATGGTCAAGGACCTGCGCGACGCCGGCATCCGCGCCGAGCTCTATCTCGGCGGCTCCGGCCCGAAGGCGCAGCTGAAATACGCCGACAAGCGCAACGCGCCCTGCGTCGTCATCCAGGGCGGTGACGAAAAGGCGAAGGGTGTCGTTCAGGTCAAGGATCTGGCGCTCGGCAAGCAGATGTCGGCCGAGATCTCCGACAACGCCACCTGGCGCGAGGCGCGGCCGGCTCAGGTCGAGGTGCCGGAGGCGGATCTGGTCGCAACGGTGCGCGAGATCCTCGCGCGGCAAGCGGGGTAAGCGACATGGTCGACACGACGCAACTGCGCGTTCTTCTCTCCGAGGCGGGCTACCGCTTCGTCGAGCCGCCGATCGTCTCGGACGCCGACGTCTTCCTCGACGTGGCGGGCGAGGACCTGCGCCGCCGCCTCTATCTGACGACCAGCGCCGACGGGCGCGAGCAGTGCCTGCGACCGGAATTCACCATTCCGGTCTGTCTGCAGCATCTCGCCATGGGCGACGCGCACCGCGCCGCCGACTATGCCTATCTCGGTCCCGTCTTCCGCCAGCGCCCAGGCGGCGCGAATGGCGAGTTCCTGCAGGCCGGCATCGAATCCCTCGGCCGTACCGATCGCATCACGGCCGACGCCGACGTGCTGGCGCTGGCGCTCGACGCGGTCCGCCTCTACGGCCTCGACGAGCCGATCGTCCGGATCGGCGATTCCATGCTGTTCGCCGCCGTGATCGAGCAACTCGGCATCGCAGCCGTCTGGAAGCGTCGCCTGGCGCGCGCCTTCGGCGACCGCGCCCGGCTCGACGCCACCATCCAGCGCCTTTCCGGCGGGGATGCCGCGGAGGCGCCCGCCCATGCCGGCTTCCTCGCCGCGCTGGACGGTACCGACCATGCCGCCGCGCATCGCGTCGTCGAGGATCTCTTGTCGATTGCCGGCATCCGCGCGGTCGGCGGCCGGTCTGCCGGCGAGATCGCCGATCGCTTCCTCGAGCAGTCGGCGCTGGCCGCCGGCGGCGGTCTCGACGCGCGGGCCCAGGCCGTGCTCGGTCGCTTCCTGTCGATCGTCGGCAAGCCGATGGCGGTGCTCGACGATCTGAAGGCGCTCGCGGTCGAGGAAAAGCTCGCCATCGACGACAGCATCGAGGGCTTCGAGAAGCGCGCCGAAGGGCTCGCGCGGCGCGGCATCGATCTGGAGCGGCTCGACTTCGCCGCCGATTTCGGCCGTCGCCTCGACTATTATTCGGGCTTTGTCTTCGAGATCTACGACAAGGCGCTGCCGGCCGGCCAGCAGGTGGTCGGTGGTGGCCGCTACGACCGGCTGATGCCGCTGCTCGGCGCCAAGTCGACGGTGCCCGCCGTCGGCTTCGCCCTCTGGCTCGATCGCGTGAAGGAAGTGACGGCATGACCGACGCCCCGCTCGTTCTCGCCGTTCCCTCCAAGGGGCGGCTGCAGGAAAACGCCAACGCCTTCTTCGCCCGCGCCGGCCTGCCCGTCGTGCAGGAGGGCAGTGCCCGCAGCTATCGCGGCCGCATCGGCGGCTTGCCCGACGTTGAGGTCGCCTTCCTGTCGGCGTCCGAGATCACCCGCGAGCTGGCCGCCGGCTCCGTCCATCTCGGCATCACCGGCCGCGATCTGGTCGAGGAAGAGGTTTCCGATTTCGCGGAACGGCTCGACCTCGTCCTGCCGCTCGGCTTCGGTCACGCCGATGTCGTGGTCGCGGTCCCCGAGGCTTGGATCGATGTTCGCTGCATGGCCGATCTCGATGACGTGGCGGCGGACTTCCGCGCCCGGCATGGTCGTTGGCTCACCGTCGCGACGAAATATGTCAACCTGACCCGCCGCTTCTTCACCCAGCACGGCATTGCCGATTATCGCATCGTCGAGAGCCTCGGCGCGACCGAGGGCGCGCCGGCCTCCGGCGCTGCCGACCTGATCGTCGATATAACCTCGACCGGTTCGACGTTGGCCGCCAATGCGCTGAAGATCGTCGGCGACGGCGTCATCCTGCAGTCCGAGGCGCATCTGGTCGCCAGCCTTTCGGCGAACTGGAGCGGCGCCGCGCGCGGCGCGTTGCGCACGATCCTCGACCGGATCGAGGCCGAGGCGGCCGGGCGCTCGCTGCGCGAGATCCGCGCCGATGTCGCCGATGTCGACGGCGCGGCCAAGGTCGCCGCCGACCGCTTCGGCGCGACGACGCCGTTCGGTCTGTCGGCCGGCCATCTGCTGCTGCATTGCCCGGCCGGCAAGGTCTATGCCTGTGCCGAATGGCTTCGCACCGGAGCCGGCGCGCGCACGGTCGCGGTCAGCCGTCTCGATACCGTGTTCGCGGCGACCAGCCCGCTGGCCGAGCATCTGCTGGGTCGCATCGACGGCCGGTCCTGAGCCCCTCGCGCCGCTTCAGGCCTGAGCGTGGCGGCGCCAGCCAGCGCCCGCCATGCGCGCTTCGCATTGCTGCATTGCGATATATGATTTTGCAATGCAGCGAAATCGGCTTACCTTGACGTCATGTCCCAACAGCGGGAGTGACGTCGATGTTCAAGTCCCTGAAGAAGCTGCGTCGCAGCTGGTCTGATTTCGTGAACTTCGATCCCGAAGCCGAGCGCCTGGCCCAGGCCGGCGATCTCATCGATCTCGAGATGATCCAGCGCGACCTCGATCGCCGCGGTCGTCGCTCCTACGGCGGCTACTGAGACAGTAGGACCGCTGTTCGGCCCGGTGGCGTCAGCTCTTGGCGCAGCCGCAGGGCCTCCGTTCGGCAATGACACCCGTCGAGGTGATCGTTGACCAGCCCCATCGCCTGCATGAAGGCGTAGACCGTCGTCGGCCCGACGAAGCTCCAGCCCCGACGCTTCAGGTCCTTCGATAGCCGCACCGACGTCGGCGAGGTGGCCGGCATGTCGCCCTTGACGAAGCGGGCAGGGCGCTCGCTCTCCGGTGGCTCGAAGCTCCAGATATAGGCGGCCAGCGATCCCTCCGTCTCGATCAGCTCGAGCGCGCGCTTGGCGTTGTTGATCGTCGACGCGATCTTGCCGCGATGGCGGACGATGCCGCTGTCGCCGAGCAGCCGCTCCACATCCGTGTCGTCGAAGCGCGCGATCGCGGCGGGATCGAAGCCGGCGAAGGCGCGGCGGAAGTTTTCCCGCTTGTTCAGGATGGTCAGCCAGGACAGGCCCGACTGGAATCCCTCCAGGCAGAGCTTCTCGAATAGGCGCTTGTCGTCCGTGACGGGGCGGCCCCACTCCTGGTCGTGATAGGCTTGATATTGCACCGTGCCGCTCGACCACCAGCAGCGGGGCAGGCCGTCCTCGGCCGCAAAGAGGCCGTCGGGAAGGGGCATGATCGGCACCTCTATCGGTTCACTTTTTGTTCTTCATCGTTCTAGCGTTCTTCGCCATCGCGCGGCAAGCGCGTACCCGCATGTCCCTAAGCTTTTGTTCACCATGGCCGTCGACATTGCCCGGCGGTTTACGTTTGCTTGGCCGATGCGGCGCAGGCTGGCATGCGCCTTTCGGGCCGCCAATGCGGGAAGTTCCATGCCAAGCCTGTTGCGATCGATCGTTCTGTCCGTCCTCGCCCTGACCGGCATTGCGATATCCGGCGGGACGGTGGCCGCCCGGGCGGATGACCGCTACGCGCCGCGCGCGCCCGTCCTGGTCGAGGAGCCCGACTATCGGGAGATGCCGCGCTATCGGCAACGCGGCGGCGAAAAGCGGGTGCAGCGCATGCGTCCGGCCGTGGAGTCGGCGCACCTGACGGCGCGACCAGCGACGCCCAAGTCGCGCAAGCCGGCCCGTCGCGAGTTCGATCCGGCCTTCCTGCCGACCGTCGTTTCCTATGACAGCTCCGAGGCTCCGGGCACGATCGTGATCGATACGGCGTCGCGCTATCTCTATCTGGTCGAGCCGGATGGCAGCGCCCGCCGCTACGGCGTCGGCGTCGGCAAGGCGGGGTTCGACTGGGTCGGCACGCACAAGGTGACGCGCAAGGCGGAGTGGCCGAGCTGGGTGCCGCCGGCGGAGATGCGCAAGCGCCGGCCCGGCCTGCCGGTGCGCATGGAGGGCGGCCCCGACAATCCGCTCGGCGCGCGGGCTCTTTATCTCGGCTCGACGCTCTATCGCATCCATGGCTCGAACGAGCCCTGGACGATCGGCAAGGCCGTCTCGTCGGGCTGCTTCCGGATGCGCAACGAGGATGTCGTCGATCTCTACGAGCGGGTCGACGTCGGCGCCCGCGTCGTCGTGCGCTAGGGCCAAATACAAAACGGGCGCCCGAGGCGCCCGTTGATGGGATGGTCCGCTTCTAGAACGGCCAGAGCTTGCTGACGTCGAACTTCTTCTTCGTTTTCGGCGGCTCGACTACCGGCGCGTTCGGATCGCCCTCGCGATAGGTGACCGGCGGCTCGGTCAGGTATTTGCGGGTCGGGTTGCCGTTGGCGTCGAAGGAGCCGCCGCGGCTGCTGCGCATGTTCTGCCAGGCCTTCTTGCCCTCGGCGCGACGCGCCTCGTCATATTCTTCCTGGCGACGGCTGAACGAGGTCTGGCCCGGCGCCAGCTTGAGGTTGGGGGCGCCTTCGCTGTTCGGCGCGACGGCGTCGTTCTCGCGCTTCTTGCGCTTGGCGACGTCGGGATCGTTGGGCCAGTTCATCGTGCCGCCGGCGGCCGAGGCGGTCTCGACCGGGGGCGGCAGGCTCTTGTTCGGCGGGACGACAATGCCGCCGCGCGGCTTGTAGTCGATCGGCGGACGATCGTCGGAGCCGAGGCTGGCGATGCTCATCACGTCCGTCAGCGTCTGCTTTTCCGGCGACACGCCGGTGCCGTAGGTGGTCTCCGAACAGCCTGCGAGGGCCGTCGCCAGCAGGGCGCCAACAGGCAGAAGCATGAAACGCTGAACAGTCGATGCAGGCATGTCGATCGGTCACTCCTGGGGCGCGCTCGAATCGGCACACCTTAGTCTGTCTTGGTAAAGGCAGAAAAGCAGGCAAAATTCCGGCACGGTCTTTCGCGTCCTTCTAGCGGATGCCCGGCGGGGGAGCAACCGGAGCGGTGGGCGCGATCAGCGCGAGGCGCTGGTCGAGCGACGTGCCGGGCCCGGCCTCGGCCAGGATCCGGCGCGCGACTTCGGAATCGCGATCCATCTGCGCGATCAGCGCGTCGATCGTGTCGAAGCGCTCCTCGCCGCGCAGGAAGCGATGGAAGGTGATGGCGACGGTCTCGTCATAGAGCGTCTCGTCGAAATCGAACACATGCACTTCCAGCAGCACCGCGCCATTGTCGAAGGTGGGGCGGCGGCCGTAGGAAGCGACGCCGTCCCGCGTGGTGCCGTCGGCGCGCGTCAGCGTCACCGCATAGATGCCGAGCGCCAGGCCGCAATCGGCGGGCAGGCGGACATTCGCGGTCGGGTAGCCGAGTTCGCGCCCGCGCTTGTCGCCATGCTGGACGACGCCCATGACGAACCAGCGATAGCCGAGCTCGGCATTCGCGGCCTCGATCTCGCCTTCATGCAGGTGTCGCCGTACGCGGCTCGACGAAAAGGCGCTGCCCTGATCGTCGATCACGGCGCCGAGCACCGACAGCGCGAAGCCCCGCAGGGTTCCTTCATGAGCCAGGAAGGCGGGGGAGCCGAGCCGGTCGTGGCCGAACTGGAAGTCATGGCCGATGATCGCCGCGGCGATGCCGAGCTGGCCGATCAGAATGCGCTCGACGAATTCGGCCGCCGACGTCTGCGAAAAGTCATGGTCGAAGGGCGCGACGACGATACCGTCGAGCCCGAACGCGGCCGCAAGGCGCGCCTTGGCCTCGACGCTCGTCAACCGGAACGTCGGTTCGTCCGGCCGGAAGAAGCTGCGCGGGTGGGGTTCGAACGTCAGAAGCAGTGCCGGAGCCTGGCGCGCGCTAGCCTCGCTGCGCGCGGCCTCCAGCAGCGCCTGATGGCCGCGATGCACGCCGTCGAAATTGCCGATCGCCACCGCGCCGCCGCGGAACTCCGCCGGGATGGCGTCGAGTGGCAGGATGCGCGCGGGGGGCAGATGCGCGGTGGCGCTGGTCATGATGGCTCCCGTTCAGCCGGCCCGTGTGGTCGCGGCGGCTGCGGCCGGAAACTGACGGTTCGCCTCGACATGGTCAAGACGTGTTTCGGGAGCTGGGCGGCGGCGCCGCACCCCGGCCGGTCTACCAGGCGAGGTGCGGGATATAGGCCCGGACCCCGAGCTCGTTCTCGACGAGGAAGCGATGCACCGCGTCCTTTTCGGGGCTTTCCTCCGGGCCGAAGCTGGCCGAATGGATGCCGCCGGTGACGAACAGGACGTCGATCGCCTCCTGGCAGGCGCCGCGCAGGTCCGTCGGCGCCCCGTCGCCGATTGCGAGCACCTTTTCGCGCGATACGGCGCCGCCGTTGAGTTCGGCCACCTTCCGCAGCGCCGCTTCGTAGATCGGCGGGTTGGGCTTGCCGGCGACGGCGCTCGTGCCGCCGAGCGCGGTGTAGCGCTGCGCCAGCGACCCCGCGCACCAGACGAAGCGGTCGCCGCGCTCCACGACGATGTCGGGGTTGGCGCAGATCATCGGCAGGTCGCGCTTGCGCCAGGCCTCGAACCGGCCGGCGTAGTCGTCCGGCGTCTCGACGCTGTCGTCGAACAGACCCGTGCAGGAAATCAGCTCGGCCTCGTCCTCGCCCACGAGCTGCAGCGGCAACCCGTCATAGAGCGACTTCTCGCGCTCGTTGCCGACATGGAAGGTCTTGGCCGCGCCGCGCGCCTCGAGCAGGCCGCGCGTGACGTCGCCGGAGGTGACGATGCCGTCATAGCAGTCGCGCCCGACGCCGAGACCCGTCATCTGATCGATGATATGCTGGTGGGTGCGCGGCGCGTTGGTGATCAGCACCACGATGCCGCCCTGGGCGCGGTAGCGCCGCAACGCCTCACAGGCGGGCGCGAAGGCGCGGACGCCATTGTGGATGACACCCCAGACGTCGCTGAGAACGACGGGATACTGGGCGGCGAGGTCCGACAGTCCGGCGACTGGGAGAGGCGAGGTCGTGTTGGTCATGCGACCGGGCGTATTGCTTCCGCCCGCGAGGGTCAAGCTCGGCCCGCCGCGCGTGCCGTGGTGCCGCTGCGTCAAACTGCGCCATGGCTTTCGGCGGTCCGGGTATCGACATGAGGGCACTTCCGGTTGGCGTAACGGAAGGAGCGGTTGAAAACGCAGTGCCGCTCCGATTTGCCGGTGCGGGGCCGCCGTGGGCCGTGATACCCAAGCTTATGATTTTGTTGATGTCTCGGTTGATTCCTTCGTTCTTGCAATGCTCGGTTGAGGTGCTTGGGCGCCTTGCAGCTTCCACGGCATCGAACGGGATTTGCCGACAGGAAGCGGGAAACGTCCTCCGGACGGAGAAGGCAGTCATGGACGAGGATGCGGCCGGCCGGAAAGCGTGGAGGCGAGAGAACCTGCCTCATGCCATCGCCTGGCCGCTGGCCGCGCTCGACGGGGATTTGCGTTGAGCGACCCGTCTGCGACCGTCGTGCCGCGTTCCCTTGCTGATTCGGAGATCCCGCCCGCCGACGTTCGCGCCGCGCTGAGCAAGGTTCTCGCGAGCCCGGAGTTCGTGGCATCGCCGCAATTGAGCGCGTTCCTGACCTATGTGGTCCAGACCCATCTCGCCGGCGACGACCATCTTCTCAAGGGGCAGAATATCGGATCGGCCGTCCTGGGGCGCCCGGTCGGGTTCGACTCCCAGCGGGACCCGATCGTGCGGGTCGAAGCCAATCGCCTGCGTCGGACGCTGGGCGCCTACTATGCCGGCAATGGCGCCGAGGACGCGATCCGTCTGGTGATGGGACGCGGGTCCTATGTGCCCCGTTTCGAGCGCGCCGCCGCTCCCGCTTCCGACGCCGGGGCCGGCGCGCCGGCGGATGCGGCCACGCCTGCTGGCCGCGCGCCGTCGGCGGGCCGCGGCGCGCCTTGGCGCGGCCGGTTCGCGCTCGTCATCCTGGCGTTGGCGCTCGTATCGATCGCGATCGCCTGGATCGGCACGTCGACCCGCTTGGGCGGCCCGGACGAGCCGTCGCCGCCCGTCGCGGCGGCCGGAGACGCGCCGGTCGCTTCCAGGATGGCGGACGCGCCCAATCTGCCGAGCATCGAGGTCATGCCCTTTGCCATCCATGCGCCGGGCGACGTGGCGGAGCGAGGCCGCGAGCTCGTTGCGACGCTGACCGTGGCGCTGGCCCGCTTTCCGGAGTTGCGCGTCCTCTCGCGGGGAGCCGAGCCGGCCGATTTCCGGCTCGACGGCGAGATCACCCAGGCCGGCGCGAGGATCAATGTCGCGATGCGTCTCTCCGCGACGGACACCGCGGAGGTGATCTGGAGCGCCGACGTCGTCCTGACGCCCGAGGACCACGCGGCGGGGGGCGGCGTTGATCGCCTGGTGGCCATTGCGACGACGGCGGTCGCTCCCCAGTTCGGCGCCATCGCGCAGCATCTGGCGCGCGACGAGGCCGCGCACGGGCTGCTTGCCGATTATGACTGCATGATCGGCGCGCAACTGCAGCATTATCGCTTCAATGACGGCCAATGGCGGCGTCTCGATGCCTGCCTGCGGGCGATGATCGAGCGCTATCCGACCTTCGCGAACGCGGTGGCATCGCGCGCGCTTCTCTTCATCGAGGCATTCCGGCTTGATCCGGACCACAAGGCTGCGCTCGCCGCGTTGGCGGAGGCGGATGGATTGGCCCGCCGGGCCTTGCAGCTGGAGCCGGCCAATGTCCGCGCCATGACAGCGACCGCGGCGGTGGCGCTCGGCAAGGGCGACCTGGAAGTCGCGCGCAACATGGGCCTGCGCGCCATCAGCGCCAATCCGCTCGATCCCCTGGCACGCTCGCAATATGTGCTGGCCCTGCTGGTCTCCGGCTATTTCGACCAGGCTCTGGCCCAGTCGGCGATCGCGCGGCGGATCGATCCAGCCCACGCCTCGATCTATGACGCGCTGGAATATCTCGCGCATTTCGGCCTTGGAACCGAGCCCAATCCGATGCGCGGCGCGGTGGCGGCCAATGTGCCGCTCCAGCCGTTCGGCCTGATCGCCCGGATCCTCGCCGAGGATCTGCTCGGCCAGACCGAGGCGCGGGATGAGGCCTGGCGCCGGCTCTACCAGGCGATGCCGCTCTTCGCCGAGGACTTGGCGGCGGCCCTGCGGCAGCAATTCCCGGCTTCGCCCTTCTCCCAGCGAATGGAGACGGCGCTGCGGGCTGCGGGCGTCGGCGGCCAGACGGTGAAGCGATGAGCCGCGAGATCGTGACCCCGGCCGTGGCGCTGCCTTTGCAGCCGACGGAGGAAGAGATCCGGACGGCGCTGGCGTCGATCCAGGCGTCCCAGGCCTTCTCGTCGTCGCGCCAGCTCAGCCTGTTCCTCGCCTACATCGTCGAGAAGACGCTCGCCGGAGAGGGCGACCGCATCAAGGCCTACAGCATCGCCACCGAGGCGTTGGGAAGGCCGGAATCCTTCGACCCGTCGGTCGACCCGATCGTGCGGGTGGAGGCGGGAAGGCTGCGCCGGGCGCTCGAAACCTATTATCAGGGGGAAGGGGGCGACGCGCGCTGGAGGTTGACGATCCCGCGTGGGTCCTATGTCCCGCGCTTCGAGTACAGCGAGCTGGCCACGGAGGCGCCGTCGCCGGAGGACCAGGCGGTCGAGGACGGCGGCGGATCGGCCTCCCCAGAAGCTCCGGCGCCTGGACGAGCCGGCGGAGCCAGCCATTGGCGGACATGGGCCGTGGCGGGGCTGGCCGCGCTGGTTCTTCTGGCTGCGGCTGGCCTGTTCGCTCTGCGGCAGTCGGATGGGCGCGGGACGGCGGTTGTCCGTCCGCACAGCGCTGCCAGCGTCACGTCGACCGACCTGCCGGCGGTGAAGCCGCTGGCGCCGCGGATCTACGTCGCGCCCTTCGCGGTTGCCAATGAACTCGCGATCGGCGTCTCGGGAAGCCAACTCGCCGCGAAGATGGCGACCGCGCTCGCCCGCTTCGACGAGCTGACGGTCGTGACCCGACTGGACGGCGATGCCGATTACGTGGTGAGCGGCACGCTGTCCGCGACGCCCGCGGAGATCAGCGCCGCTATCTTGCTGACGGATCGCCAGACCGGCCGGGTGGTATGGTCGTCCAAGCAGGCCGTGCCGCGCAATCCGATCCAGCCTTCGCTCGCCATCGACGAACTGGTCGGGGATGTCGCCGTGGCGATCGCCCAGCCCTATGGCGTGGTCCTGTCGGATCGTCTCGCCAGTAGCGACAGTCCCGACGACGGCTATTCGTGCCTTATTCGCTCTTTCGATTATTGGCGGGATTTCGAGGCGGCGTCGCAGACGGAGATCCGAGACTGCCTGGAAGCCTTGACGCGGCGCTATCCTTCCTACGCGCTCGGCTACGCGATGCTGACATTCACCTATCTCGACGAGGATGGTCTCGCCTTCGGCGTGAGCCCGGACAGCCCCGCCGTCGCGAAGGCGGCCAGGGCGTCCGCCATGGCGGTGCAGCTCGCGCCGACCAGCGCCCGGGCGCAGCAGGCCCTGCAGATGAGCTACTTCGCCACCGGACAGGTGGAGCGCGCCATCGAGACCGGAAAGCGGGCGATGACGCTGAACCCGCTCGATACCGACGTGCGCGCCTTGCAGGGCATGATCCTGATCGTGACCGGGCAGTATCAGCAGGGGGCCCGGCTGATCGAGGACGCGGCCGCCCACAACGCCGCCTATCCGCCCTGGTATGATCTCTACTTGGCGCTGGCCGCCTTCCAGGTCCGCAACGACGCCGTCATGCGCACCCTGATCAAGCGGGTCAACCTCCCGGATCATCCACTGGCCGCGTTGCTCGGGCTGATTGCCGGAGGGGCGGACGGCTCGCCGCAGGCGCGCCAGGCGGCGCTTGCCGACATCCAGGCCCATGTTCCCGAGCTGGTCGCCGATCCGGCCAAGGTGCTGCGTCGGTTCCTTCCCAACCCTGCGTTGATCGAGCAGCTGGTGGCGGCGGGCCGCGCGGCCGGCCTCCAGGACTGAATAGCGCAATGATCTTGGGTGGATGCGGTGCGTTTCTGAACGCTTTGTTTACCCTGTTCTGAGATTGTCCGGATGTCGCGGCGGGTGGCCGTGACGGAAGAGGGGTCTTCCGGACATGGGTTTCGGTGGCGGCTCGCAGGAGCCCGTTCAGGTCTTGATCGTTGATGCCGATCCGGTTCAGCGGCGCACGGTATCCGCGCATCTGACGGAAAGGGCGGGCCTGCGCTTCGCGCCGCTCGCCTTTGCGACCAAGGCCGAGGCGATCGAATGCCTCGCCGGCGGCGCGCAATCGATCGTCGTCGCCGACCTCGAGACCCTGGGCGGTGTCGACGAGCTCGGCAGCCTGTCCGGCAATGTCAGCTCCGTCATCGCCATGAGCGCGCGCGGATCCGTGCATGCGGCGGTCGCCGCCATGCGCGCCGGCGCGGTTGATTTCCTGCCGAAGCCGTTCGGCCCGGCGGCCCTGGTCGATCGGCTCGAGGCCGCCATCGCGCAATGGCCCGTCGCCAAGCGTTCGGACCCGGTCGTCGAGCGCGGCGCCGCCATCGCCGAACCCGCTCCCGCGGCGAAGGGGTCGGACTTCGAGTCGTTCATCGGCCGCTCGGCCGCGATGGCCATCGTCTACGATCAGATCCGCTGCATCGCGCCGTCGCGCGCCCCGGTCTTCGTTACCGGCGAGAGCGGCACCGGCAAGGAGCTCTGCGCCGAGGCGATCCACAATCGGTCCGGCCGTGGCGGCAGGCCGTTCATCGCCATCAACTGCGGCGCCATCCCGAAGGATCTCATGGAAAGCGAGATCTTCGGCCATGTCCGCGGCGCCTTCACCGGCGCGACCGAGACGCGGCAGGGCGCGGCCGAGCTCGCCGATGGCGGTACGCTGTTCCTGGACGAGATCGGCGAGATGGACCTCGCCCTGCAGGCGAAGCTGTTGCGCTTCATCCAGAGCGGCGTCGTCCAGCGCGTTGGCGATGTCACGACGCGGCGGGTCGACGTCCGGATCGTCTGCGCGACGCATCGCGATCCCGTCGCCGAGATCGCCGCTGGCCGCTTCCGCGAGGACCTCTATTACCGGCTGCACGTACTGCCGATCCAGTTGCCGCCGCTGCGCGAGCGGCGCGAGGACATCCTGCCCCTGGCCAATGCCTTCCTGGCGCGTTATGCGGCGGAGGAAGCACGCGGCTTCGTCGGTTTCGAGCCGGCGGCCGCGGGCTTGATGATGCATTATCCCTGGCCCGGCAATGTGCGCGAGCTGCAGAACGCGGTGCGGCGGATGGTCGTCCTGCATCAGGGCCACGACGTCACGGTCGCGATGCTGCCGCCGGGTATTCGCGCCGGCGCCGGGCCGGCCGGTCTGGGCCTGCCGTCGACGCCTCGCCTCGCGTCGGGTGCCGTCGCGCCGTTCTGGGAGCAGGAGCGGGCGATCATCGAAAGCGCCATCGAGGCCCATGCCGGCAACATTGCTCGGGCCGCCGCGGCGCTCGAGATCAGTCCGTCGACGATCTATCGGAAGCGTCAGGCCTGGCTTGAGCGGCGGACCGCATAAGCCGTTGGCGGGGCGAATTAATCCTTATTCGTCGAAATGCTTGCGCATGGCGCGGCGGAACGGCATGTTCCCGCCAAACGGGGTGGCGCGGGCGTTCTGCGTCCGAGACGAGGGGATAGTCATGAAGGACGGTGCGTCCCGGATTTCCGGGATTGCGATGGCGGGTGCGTTGCTGTTCGCCGTTTCCAGCGCAGCTTGGGCCGGTGAGGCCGCCGACAAGGCCGCCGAGGCCGAGGCGCTGCTGCAGGCCGGCAAGGCCGCCGAGGCCCAGGTCGCCATCGATGGGGCGCTGGAAGCGTTCTGGAAGACCGCGCCGCTGACCCTCAAGAACGCGCGTTTCGTCGACGAGGCCAAGGGTTATGGCGACTATGTCGCCCATGCCGGCACCCGCTTCGCGCCCTCCAGCATGCTGCAGGTCTATGTCGAGCCGCAGGGCTTCGGCTGGGCCGAAGTCGATGGCGGCTACAAGATCGCCTTCGCGTCGGATGTCGAGATCCGCAATGCCGGTGGCCAGATCCTGACCAAGTCGGCGGCGCCGGCTCGGCTCGAGAAGACCAGCCGCAACAAGAATCGCGAGTTCCAAATCACGGTCGGCTTCCAGCTGCCGGCGCTGAAGCCGGGCGATTATGTGTTGCATCTGACGGTCACCGACCAGGCGACGGGGCGCTCGGCGCCGGTCGAGCTGCCGTTCAGCGTCTCCGGCTGAGCGGTCCTGTGTCCGGGGTCATAGCGTCGGCAGCCGGCCCGGCGCATTAGGCCGGGTGTCGGACAGACGTCCTCCCTCGATCCGCCGCGGGCCGCTGCATGCCTTCCGTCTATGATCTGAAGCCCCGCTTCCAGGCCCTGCTGCGCCCGCTTGTTAGCGTCCTGGTAACCAAGGGTGTCACCGCCAACCAGGTGACGACGGCCGCGATGGTCGCGAGCCTCGCGACCGGGCTGGCGCTGTGGGGGCTGGCCGGTTGCCGGCTCAGCCTGCTGCTGCTGCCGCTGGTCCTGTTCGTGCGGATGGCGCTCAACGCCATCGACGGCATGATCGCCCGCGAGCATGACCAGAAGAGCCGGCTCGGCGCGGTCCTGAACGAGGTCGGCGACGTGGTCTCCGACGCCGCGCTCTATCTGGCGCTGGTGCCGGCGCTGGCGCCGTTCGGCGCGCATGGCTGGCCGATCGCTCTCTTCGTCGTCGCGGCGATCCTGACCGAGTTCGTCGGCGTGCTCGGCCAGACGATCGGCGGCGGCAGGCGCTATGACGGCCCGATGGGCAAGTCCGACCGCGCTGCCGCGATCGGGCTGCTCGCCTTCGGGATCGCCATCGGCGTGCCGGGCGGCGCGTGGCTCGACTGGGCGATTGGCCTGCTGGCGCTGCTGGCGCTCTGGACCACGATCAACCGCGCCCGGCGCGCGCTCGCGGAGGGCGGAGCATGACCGAGCTTCTCTCCTTCACCCTGTTCGGCTGGTCGGGCGCCAATGTCGTCATCCTGGCGCTGGTGGGGCTCGGCCTCGTCGTCGCCACGGCGCTGGTCTGGTCGCGGCCCGAGCCCGCCGGCGACGACCCGAAGGCGCTTGCCAAATATCGCGAACTGCGCGCCCGCATCGGCAGCTGGTGGGTGATGGTGGCGCTGCTGGTGGGGGCGCTGGCGTTCGGCCCGATCCCGATGATCGTGCTGCTCGGCTTCGTCAGCTACCTGGCGCTCAAGGAATATCTGACGATCATCCCGACCCGGAAGGCCGACCGGGTGCTGCTGCTCATCGCCTATCTCGCCGTGCCGGTCCAGTATTACTGGGTCGGCATCGGCTGGTACGGCATGTTCGTGATCTTCGTGCCCGTCTACCTGTTCCTGATCCTGCCGGCCGCCATGGTGCTGCGCGGCGAGACGCAGGGTTTCCTGCGGGCCGTCGGAACGCTGCACTGGGGGCTGATGATCACGATCTTCTCGGTCAGCCACGCCGCCTATCTGCTGGTGCTGCCGCCGCCGGGCGCGCCGTCCGGCATGGGGCCTGGACTGCTGATCTTCCTTTTGATCGCCACCGAGTTCAACGACGTCAGCCAGTTCCTCGCCGGCCGCCGCTTCGGCAAGCGCAAGATCACGCCCAAGGTGTCGCCCAACAAGACCGTCGAAGGCTTCGTCGGCGGCCTCGTCGCGACGACGCTGCTCTCGATGGCGCTGGCGCCGCTGCTGACCCCGATCGGCGTGCCGCAGGCCGCCGCGATCGGCATCCTCCTGGCGACCGCCGGCTTCTTCGGCGACATCGTCATGTCGGCCGTGAAGCGCGATCTCGGCATCAAGGACACCGGCACGATCCTGCCCGGGCATGGCGGCATCCTCGACCGCATCGACAGCCTCGTCTTCACCGCGCCGTTCTTCTTCCACGCCGTCCGCTATTTCTATTTCTGAGAGACGGGCATGACCTCCCGCGACGTGCTTCGCCTGCTCTTCTTCGCGCTCCTGGTCCGGCCGTTCCTGCTGGTGGCGATCGGGCTCTCGGTGCGCCACCGCGAGCGCCTGCCCAAGGACGGGCCGGTGATCATCGCCGCCAATCACAACAGCCATCTCGACACCTTGGCGTTGATGGCGCTGTTTCCGCTCGCCAAGCTCCGGAAGGTGCGCGCCGTCGCCGCCGCCGACTATTTCCTGAGGAACCGCTGGCTCAAATGGCTCGCCGTCGACCTGATCGGCATCCTGCCGATCGAGCGGGGCACGGGCAGGGGCGGCGTCGACCCGCTCGCCCAGGCGGTCGCCGCCCTCGATGCCGGCGACATCCTGATCCTGTTCCCCGAGGGCTCGCGCGGCGAGCCGGAGATGCGGCAGGCGTTCAAGCGCGGCGTCGGCTATATCGCCCGCCGGCGACCGGAGATTCCCGTCCTGCCGGTCTTCCTGCGCGGCTTCGGCAAGGTGCTGCCGAAGGGCGACCATCTTCCCGTCCCATTCTTCTGCGACGTGGTGATCGGCGAGGCGATGACCGGTGCCGGCGAGGGCTTCATGCAGCGCCTCGAGCAGGCGGTCGACTCCCTCGCAGGGGAGACGCCCAGTCCCGAATGGGTCTGAGCGGCTCCTTCAGGCGGTCGAGGCCATCGTTAAGATCTCGTCCAGCAGGACGAAAAAATCCTCCGATCGTCTCCTTGCGGTCTCCTTGACAATGCGGATCCCGGCTCCTAGATCGGGCTGGCCTGCTAGCACTCGCCTCCAGTGAGTGCTAACGCACCCCACTTTGGCGGGCGGTCCGAGCCGGGCCGCCCTGCACGCGAGGAGAGAACAAACATGGCATTCCGTCCTCTGCATGACCGCGTCGTCGTCCGTCGCGTTGCGTCGGAAGAGAAGACCGCCGGCGGCATCATCATCCCGGACACCGCCAAGGAGAAGCCGCAGGAAGGCGAAGTCGTCGCTGTCGGCACCGGCACACGTGACGACGCTGGCAAGCTCGTCGCTCTCGACGTCAAGGCCGGCGACCGCATCCTGTTCGGCAAGTGGTCGGGCACGGAAGTCAAGATCGACGGTGAAGAGCTCCTGATCATGAAGGAGTCGGACATCCTCGGCATCATCGAAGGCAAGGGCAAGGGCAAGTAATCGCGAGAGGGTCATTCCTCGACGCGCTTTTTTGTCTGCCACAACCCTCTAGGGAGCTATTTCAATGGCTGCTAAAGACGTAAAGTTCTCCGCTGACGCCCGCGAAAAGATGCTGCGCGGCGTCGACATTCTCGCCAACGCCGTCAAGGTGACGCTCGGCCCGAAGGGTCGCAACGTCGTCATCGAGAAGTCGTTCGGCGCGCCGCGCATCACCAAGGACGGCGTTTCCGTCGCCAAGGAGATCGAGCTCGAGGACAAGTTCGAGAACCTCGGCGCCCAGCTGGTTCGTGAAGTCGCTTCCAAGACCAACGACAAGGCCGGTGACGGCACCACCACCGCCACGGTGCTGGCCCAGTCGATCGTCAAGGAAGGCGCCAAGGCCGTTGCGGCCGGCATGAACCCGATGGACCTGAAGCGCGGCATCGACATCGCCGTCGCCGAGGCCGTCAAGGACCTGACGCAGCGTTCGAAGAAGATCAAGACCTCCGAGGAAGTCGCTCAGGTCGGCACCATCTCCGCCAATGGCGAGAAGGAAATCGGCCAGATGATCGCCTCGGCGATGCAGAAGGTCGGCAACGAGGGTGTCATCACCGTCGAGGAAGCCAAGACCGCCGAGACCGAGCTCGAGGTCGTCGAGGGCATGCAGTTCGACCGCGGCTACCTGTCGCCGTACTTCGTGACCAACGCCGAGAAGATGGTCACCGAGCTGGACGACCCCTACATCCTCCTGCACGAGAAGAAGCTCGGCAACCTGCAGGCGATCCTTCCGGTCCTGGAAGCCGTCGTCCAGTCGGGCAAGCCGCTGCTGATCATCTCGGAAGACGTCGAGGGCGAGGCCCTGGCCACGCTCGTCGTCAACAAGCTCCGTGGCGGCCTGAAGGTCGCGGCCGTCAAGGCTCCGGGCTTCGGTGATCGCCGCAAGGCCATGCTCGAGGACATCGCTGTCCTGACGGCTGGCCAGGTAATCTCGGAAGATCTCGGCATCAAGCTCGAGAACGTCACGCTCGCTCAGCTCGGCCGCGCCAAGAAGGTCACGATCTCCAAGGAGAACACGACCATCGTTGACGGCAACGGCAAGAAGAAGGAGATCGAGGCCCGGGTCAATCAGATCAAGGCTCAGATCGAAGAGACGACGTCGGACTACGACAAGGAGAAGCTCCAGGAGCGTCTCGCCAAGCTCGCAGGCGGCGTCGCGGTCATCCGCGTCGGCGGTGCGACGGAAGTCGAGGTCAAGGAGCGCAAGGACCGCGTCGACGACGCGCTGAACGCGACCCGCGCCGCTGTCGAAGAGGGCATCGTCCCGGGCGGTGGTACGGCTCTGCTGCGCGCCAAGAAGGCCGTCGAGAAGCTGAAGAGCGACAACGCTGATGTCGCCGCCGGCATCAAGATCGTCCTGCGCTCGCTGGAAGCTCCGATCCGCCAGATCGCCGAGAACGCCGGCGTCGAGGGTTCGATCGTCGTCTCCAAGGTTCTCGAGGGCAAGGGTGACACCTTCGGCTTCGACGCCCAGACCGAGACCTTCGTCGACCTCGTCGCGACCGGCATCATCGACCCGACCAAGGTCGTCCGCACGGCTCTGCAGGATGCGGCTTCCGTGTCCTCGCTGATCGTCACGACCGAGGCGCTCATCGCCGACAAGCCGAAGAAGGACGGCGGCATGCCCGCTATGCCTCCGGGCGGCGGCATGGGCGGCATGGACTTCTAAGAAGTCCTGTCCTCAGACCTACGGAAGGGCGCGGCGCAAGCCGCGCCCTTTTTGTTTGCGGGCCGGCCCATGCTGCGGTTGGAGGCCATTTCGCGGGGATGCCGATTTTCGTATATGATGGTAATATACGCGGATGATCGACTTCGCCCGCATTGTCGGCTTCGACTGGGATCCGGGGAATTTGACGAAGAGCGCCGATAAGCACGGCGTGTCGGTGGCCGAGTCGGAAGAGGTCTTCTTCAATCAGCCGCTTCTGGTGGTGGACGATGCTGCCCATAGTCGGCAGGAAGTCAGGCTTCATGCCCTGGGTGTCACCCATGCCGGTCGGCAACTGCATGTCAGCTTCACCTTGCGGGCGGACGGTACCTTGATCCGCATTATCTCGGCCCGCGACATGAGCGAACGGGAAAGGAGGCGCTATGAGCAGGAAGCCTGAGCCCATTCCGTCTTTCAAGGACGAGGCGGAGGAGCGCGCCTTCTGGGAGAGCCACGACTCGGCCGACTATGTCGACTGGGGCAAGGCCGAGCGGGCTGTGCTGCCCAATCTGAAGCCGAGCACGACGTCGATCTCGCTGCGCCTGCCGGTGAGCCTGCTGGACCGGATCAAGGTGGAAGCCAACAAGCGCGACGTCCCGTATCAGTCCTTGATCACGACGTGGCTGGCGGAAAAAATCGGCTGACCGTCCGTCGGCACTTCGGCTGATCCTCTGACCGCCGGCGCGGTAGTATGCGGGTGTTACCTCTTCGTCGTTTCGGGTCGCTACGCTTTCGGCGCCCAGGTTCGTTTGGAGGAGACCGCCATGGCCAAGAAGATCCTGTTTCTCGTCGGCGATTATGTCGAGGACTATGAAGTGATGGTGCCGTTCCAGCTTCTGGCCGCCGTCGGCCATGAGGTGTCGGCCGCCTGTCCCGGCAAGCCGGCCAACGGCAAGGTCGCGACCGCGATCCATGATTTCGAGGGCGACCAGACCTATTCCGAGAAGCGCGGCCACAATTTCGCGCTGACCACCGACTTCGCCGCCGTCAAGGAGAGCGACTATGACGCGCTCGTCATCCCGGGCGGCCGGGCGCCGGAATATCTCCGCCTCGACGATGGCGTGATCGCCCTGGTCAAGGCCTTCGTGGCGGCGAGGAAACCGATCGCCGCCGTCTGCCATGGCGCGCAGGTGCTCGCCGCCGCCGACGTCATCCGCGGCAAGACGATCTCCGCCTATCCGGCCTGCGCGCCGGAGGTGCGGCTTGCCGGCGGCACCTACGCCGATATTGCCATCAGCGGCGCGATCACCGACGATATCTTCGTCACGGCCCCGGCCTGGCCCGCTCATCCGGCCTGGATGGGGCAGTTCCTGGCGCTGCTCGGCACCAAGATCAGCCACGCCTGATCGGTGCGGGCGCGCGTTCCAAGGGGGAGGGTGCGCCCGTGTGCCAAATCTTCGCGTCGACGGATCCCGATCTGTTCGCGCCGGTGACGCGGTCCGTCCGCATCGCCGGCGTCGTCACCAGCGTCCGGCTCGAATCCATGTTCTGGTCGCGGCTGGACGAGATCGCGGCCAGCCAGCAGATGCCGACGGCGCGCTTCCTGTCCGTGCTCTACGACGAGGTCGTCGAGCTGCGCGGCGAGATCGGCAATTTCGCATCCCTGCTCCGGGTGATCTGCTGCCGCCACGCCGAGACGCGCGCCGCGACCGTCGACCGGCGGGTGCCGGACAGCACGGCCGCCTGAGCCGCGCCTATCGCCGCTCCCGGAAGAACGTCCGCAGCATCTCGGCCGACAGGCTCTCGGCGATGCCGTCATAGACCTCCGGCGCGTGGTGGCAGGTCGGCTGGCTGTAGAGGCGCACGCCGCTCTCCACCGCGCCGCCCTTCGGATCGGCGGCGCCGTAATAGAGCCGGCGGATGCGGGCGAAGGAGATCGCCGCCGCGCACATCGGGCAGGGCTCCAGCGTTACGTAGAGATCGCAGTCGGGCAGGCGTTGCGAACCGAGCGTCGCGCAGGCGGCGCGGATCGCAAGCGTCTCGGCATGGGCGGTCGGATCGTTGAGCTCCAGCGTGCGGTTGCCGTCGGCGGCGAGGATGACGCCGTCGCGCACGATGACGGCGCCGATCGGCACCTCGCCGCGCTCGGCGGCCCGCCGCGCCTCGTCCAGCGCAGCCTGCATATAGGGGTTGATTCCGTCTCTCATCCCGCTCGTTTCATCCGTTTCGCCCCGTCAAGATTGACGCGCCGCATTTTGTTTGCATCAAGCGGTATCCACCCGGCCGCAAAGGCTCTAAGGAACCGTTTCAAGGATGGATCGAATGAAGCCGCCGCAGAAACGCACGAAGGATGGCGTCGCGCAAGACGACGCACAGGATGCCCGCATCGCCAAGGTTCTGGCGCGGGCCGGCCTGTGCTCGCGCCGCGACGCCGAACGCCTGATCGAAGAGGGCCGCGTCGCCATCAATGGCCGCGTCCTGACCAGCCCCGCCGTCAATGTCGGTCCGCACGACCGCGTGACGGTGGACGGCGAGCCGCTCCCGACCAAGGAGCGCACGCGCCTCTGGCTCTACCACAAGCCAAAGGGCCTGGTGACCACCGCCCACGATCCCGAGGGCCGTCCCACCGTTTTTGATTCGCTGCCGGAGCATCTGCCGCGCGTCATCGCGGTCGGCCGCCTCGACATCAACACCGAAGGCCTGTTGCTGCTGACGAATGATGGCGGCCTGGCGCGCGTTCTCGAACTGCCCGCGACCGGCTGGATGCGGCGCTACCGAGTCCGTGCCTGGGGCGACATCCTCCAGCCGGACCTCGACAAGCTCCGCGACGGCGTCACCATCGACGGCGTCATGTATGGCGCCGTCGAAGGCACGCTGGACCGGGTTCAGGGCTCCAACATCTGGGCGACGATCGGGCTCCGCGAAGGCAAGAACCGCGAGGTGAAGAAGGTTCTGTCGAGCATCGGCCTCGACGTGAACCGCCTGATCCGCATTTCCTACGGCCCGTTCCAGCTCGGCGATCTCGCCGAGGGCGAGGCGGTCGAGATCAAGGGCCGCGTGCTGCGCGAGCAGCTCGGCGAGAAGCTCACGCGCGAATCCGGCGCCGATTTCGATGCTCCCTTGCGCGAGGAAGAGGAGGCTGCCCGTCGCAGCGCGCGTAAGGCGGGCGGACGGACGATCCGCCGCGGTCCGATCAAGCCGCTCGCGCAGGTGAAGCCGACGGGCGAGCGCCCGTCGCGCATCGTCGCGGAGCGTGTCGACGAAGAGGCTGGCGGACGCCGCGGCGGCCGTTCGGGTGCTGCGCCGAGGGGCGAGGGCAGGGGGCGTGACGAACGCCCGACCGAAGGTCGCGCATCGCGTGGCGAGGGACGTCGTGGTCGTGATGAGCGTCCGGCCGAGGGGCGCGCGCCCCGAGGTGAGGCGCGCTCGCGTCGCGGCGAACGTCCGGCGGACGGCGAGGCTCCCGCCAGGGCGTCGCAGCGCGGCGCTTCGCGCGGCAGGGGCCGCAACGAAGGCGGCGAGGGCGATCGCCGCGAGTTCCAGGACGGGCGTCGTTTCGAGGGCAGCCTTCGCAATGCCCGTCCGGTCACGGGCCGCAATCGCGACGACGACAAGCCGGCGCGCGGTCCGCGTGGCGGTCTCGTCAAGAGTGGCGGGCGTCCCGGTTCCGGCGGCGGCAAGGGCGGCCCCAAGGCGGGTCGTTCCTTCGACAAGCGCCCGGTGACGGGCCGCAACCCGGACGGCGACAAGCCGCGGGGCGGTGGCGGCGGGCGGCCGGGTGGCCGGCCGTCGGGTGGCGGACGCGGTCCGGGTGGATCGGGCAACAGGACGGGTGGATCGGGTCGTGCGGATCGTCGCCGGTGAGTTTCGGGGCCGCGCGCTCGCGGCACCGCGCACGCAGACGATCCGGCCAACCGCCGACCGCCTGCGCGAAAGCCTCTTCAACGTGCTCGCGCATGGCTATGAAGACGTCGTGGCCGATGCGCGCGTGCTCGACCTCTTCGCCGGCACCGGCGCGCTCGGGCTCGAAGCCGTCTCGCGCGGAGCGCGCTATGCGCTCTTCGTCGAGGAGGGCGTCGAGGCGCGCGGGCTGATCCGCGACAACATCGAGGCGCTCGGCCTGACGGGGCGGACGAAGCTGTTCCGCCGCGACGCCACCAAGCTCGGACCTGCCGGCACGGTCGAGCCGTTCCAGCTCGTCTTCGCCGATCCGCCCTATGGCCGCGGCCTGGGCGAGCAGGCGCTCGCCTCCGCCATCGAGGGCGGCTGGCTGGCGCCGGGCGCGCTGGTCGTGCTGGAGGAGGAAGCGAAGGCCCAGATCGGCGAGATCGCCGGCCTGGAACGCCTCGAAACGCGGCAGGCTGGTGAGAGTCAACTCGTGTTTCTAAAATTTAATGTTTGATAGCGACATTATTGTCGCAATCTGAACACAGGCGCTGCATAGCTTCACCCTCGAGTGGCACACCGACCAGATCGAGGGTGAATGGCCTATTTCTTCCAGAACGTCCTGGCCGCGCGTATGTGCGGACCAGCCGCCCTGTTCATCGCCGCCGTCGTCAGCGTGACGGCTCCGGCCTATGGTGAGCAGAAGTCCCCCACGCCGGCCAAGGCCGAGCGCGTCCAGAAGGACGAGCTGCCGAAGATCGCGCCGGACGCCAGCACCTTCACGCTCGACAACGGGCTGCAGGTCGTGGTGATCCCGGATCACCGCGCGCCGATCGTCACCCACATGATGTGGTACAAGGTCGGCGCCGCCGATGATCCGCACGGCAAGTCCGGCATCGCGCACTATCTCGAACATCTGATGTTCAAGGGCACGAAGAACCACCCGGCGGGCGAGTTCTCGGCCAAGGTCTCCGAGGTCGGCGGCGTCGAGAACGCCTTTACCTCGGCCGACGCGACCGCCTATTACCAGACCGTCGCCAAGGACCAGCTCGGCATGGTGATGGGCTACGAGGCCGATCGCATGCAGGGGCTGCAGCTGACCGACGCGGTGGTGCTGCCCGAGCGCGACGTCATCCTCGAGGAGCGGCGCATGCGCACGGACAACAATCCGGGCAGCCTGCTCGGCGAGGCGATGGATGCCGCGCTGTTCCAGAACCACCCCTATGGCGTGCCGATCATCGGCTGGGCGCATGAGATCGGGCAGCTGACGCGTGAGGACGCGGTCGCCCAGTACGAGCGCTACTACACGCCCAACAACGGCATCCTGGTGATCGCCGGCGACGTCACCGCCGACGAGGTCAGGAAGCTCGCCGAGGATACTTATGGCAAGCTGCCTCGCCGAGCCGAGCCCGGTTCGCGCAACCGGCCGAAGGAGCCGGATCCGCTGACCGAGCGCAGCATCGTGCTGCGCGACCAGCGGGTCAGCCAGCCGTCCTGGACGCAGGTCTATCTGGCGCCGTCCTACATTTCCGGCCAGCAGGGCGAGGCCGAGGCGCTCGACATCCTGGCCGATGTCATCGGCAGCGGCGCCACCAGCCGCCTCTATCGCAGCCTCGTCGTCGAGCAGGGCCTCGCCAGCGCCGCCGGCGCCTACTACTCCGGCGACGGCCTCGACTATGGCCGGCTCGGCTTCTACGCCACGCCGCGCGGCGACGTTCCGCTCGACAAGGTGAGCGCCGCGGTCGAGACGGTCCTGGCCGATGTCCGCGAGCACGGCATCACCGAGGAGGAGCTGGCGCTCGCCAAGAAGCGGACCCGCGCCGCGACTATCTACAGCCAGGACAACCAGGCGATGCTGGCGCGGATCTTCGGTTCCGCCATGATCAACGGCCAGTCGCTCGAGGACGTGCAGGACTGGGCGCGGCGGATCGATGCCGTCACGCTCGCCGACGTCTCCAAGGTCGCCACGAAGTATCTCGACAAGCGCCGTTCGGTCTCGGGCTCGCTGTTGCCCGTGGCCGCCGATGGCCGCAGCTAACCGACGGGGAAATGACATGATGGCCAATCTGTTCGCGCGCGCGGGCCTCGCCCTGGTCGGCTTCTTCCTGTTCGCTCCGCTGAGCCAGGCGATGGAGATCCAGCAGGTCGTCAGCCCTGCCGGCATCGAGGCCTGGCTGGTCGAGGACTATGCCGTGCCGATCGTGGCGGTGAACTTCGCCTTCTCCGGCGGTTCGGCGCAGGACCCGATGGAAAAGCCCGGCATCGCCAACATGCTCTCCGGCCTGCTCGACGAGGGCGCCGGCGACATGGACAGCAAGGCCTTCCAGGCCAAGCTCGACGACCTCTCGATCGGCCTCTCCTTCGACGCCGGCCGGGACGAGTTCTTCGGCACGCTGAAGACGCTGGCCGAGAACAAGCAGGAGGCCTTCGACCTGCTGGCGATCGCCGTGCAGAAGCCGCGCTTCGATACCGAGCCGGTGGAGCGCATCCGCGCCCAGATCACCGTCGGCATCAACGAGGCGAAGAAGCAGCCGGAATCGGTCGCGGGCGACGCCATGCGCGCCACCGCCTATCCCGGCCACCCCTATGGCCAGCCGAGCGAGGGCACCGTCGAGAGCGTCAAGGCGATCACGGTCGAGGACCTGCGCGCCTTCCGCGACAAGACCTTCGCCCGCGACAATCTGAAGGTCGTCGTCGTCGGCGCGATCGACGCCAAGGCCGTCGCCGCCATGCTCGATCAGGTGTTCGGGCCGCTGCCCGAGAAGGCCGAGCTGGTCGCCATCGCCGACGTGGCGCCCAAGGGCGGCAATGTCGAGATCGACATGCCGAACCCGCAGACGGTGATCCGCTTCGGCGGCCCCGGCCCGCGCCGTGACGCGCCGGACTTCATGGCCTCCTTCGTCGCCAACCACATCCTCGGCGGCGGCACCTTCTCGTCGCGCCTCTATGAGGAAGTGCGCGAGCGTCGCGGTCTCGCCTATTCGGTCGGCACCATGCTGCTGCCGTCGCGCCATTCGGCCGTCATCGCCGGCAGCACGGCGACCCGCGCCGACCGTGCCGGCGAGACGGTGGAGCTGATCAAGGGCGAGATGACCCGTCTCGCCAAGGATGGCCCGACCGAGGATGAGCTGGCCAAGGCCAAGAGCTTCCTGACCGGATCCTATGCGCTGCGCTTCGATTCCTCGTCCAAGATCGCGCGCCAGCTGCTCGGCATCCTGCTCGAGGATCTCGGCATCGACTATGTCGAGAAGCGCAACGACATGATCGACGCCGTGACGCTCAAGGACGTGAAGGACGCCTCGCAGAAGATGTTCTCGACCGGAACCGACCTCGTCGTCCGCGTCGGTCCGCACGAAAGCTGAGGGCGGGCGTGATCCGTCTCCGGTCGCCAAGGGCGACCGGCCAAGTGGAAAGCGGCCCTACGGGCCGCTTTCGTTTTTCTGGGGTGCCTGCCGGCTAGCGCGTCCGAACCTTGCGGACGGTCTCGGCGATGAGGCCGGCGATGCGGTCCTCGTTCTCGAACGTCATCGCCACGTCGAACACCACGACTTTCTCGCGCAACTTCGCGCGCTCGCCGTCCAGGCGGGCGAGGCGAGCGTGGTCCTTGCTCGTCGTGATCAGGCCGAGCCCGTCCTGTTCGGCGCGCGCCAGCAGCTTGCGGGCGTCCTCCTCCGAATAGAGGTGGTGGTCGGGAAATCCCTTCACGTCGGCGAGCGGCACGCCGGCCCGGTCGAGCGTGTTGAAGAACTTCTCCGGCCGGCCGATGCCGGCGAAGGCGAGAAACGGACGCTCGCCCCAGTCACGCTGAACGGCTGGCGCGATGGCGCCGCGCAGCACGATGCGACCGGCCCGCGCGATGCGGCGGACCATGCGGTCGCCGGCCTTGCCGGGGCCGACCACGACGACCGCGTCGGATCGGACGATCTGGGTCCGGAGCGGCGCGCGCAGCGGCCCGGACGGGATGACGCGGCCATTGCCGATGCCGGCCGCGCCGTCGACGACGATCAGCGTCAGGTCCTTGCGCAGCGACGGGTTCTGGAAGCCATCATCCATGAGGATCAGGTCGACGCCCTGCTCGGCGAGCAGCGGCAGGCCGGCCGGGCGGTCCGGCGAGACGACGACCGGGCCGGCCGCGGCGAGAAGCAGCGCCTCGTCGCCGACCTCGGTCGCGCCATGCAGCGCCGGATCGACGAGCAGGGGAGGCGGCGCCTTGCCGCCATAGCCGCGCGTCAGGAAGCCGGGCTTCAGCCCCATGCCGCGCGCGATCCTCGCCACGGCGAGCGCCGTCGGCGTCTTGCCGGCGCCGCCGACCACGTAGTTGCCGATGCAGATGACGGGGACGGCCGCCGTCGCCTTCGGCGCGCCGCGCATGCGACGGCCGGCGACATAGCCGTAGAGGCCGGCGATCGGCGAAAGCAGCAGGGCCGGCACGGAGAGCCGTTGCAGCCACCAGAAGCGCGGCGCCTCGATCATCGCGTCGGTCCCCGGCCCGATGGCGCGTCGCCGGCGCGGTTCCCGCCCTCCAGCCGCGCGGCGATCGCGAGCGGCTCGAGATAGGGCACCAGCGCCCGCATGGTCGCGTCGAGCGCGCCGGTGAAGGTGGCGATCGCCTCGGCCGCCTTGGTGGCGCGGCGGCGCATGGCGTTCGGATCGGCGAAGAGCTCGTCGAGCACCTTGGCGAGCTGCTCGGAGCTGCGCACCACCTCGGCGCGGCCGGTGCGGTCGAGCGCGGCGTAGATCTCGGCTGCGTTGTGCACATGCGGGCCGTGCAGGATGGCGGCGTTCAGCTGCGCCGGCTCGATCGGATTGTGACCGCCGACCGGTACCAGCGTCCCGCCGATGAAGGCGATCGGCGCGACGCGGTAGAAGATGCCGAGCTCGCCCAGCGTGTCGGCGAGATAGATGTCGGTCTCGGGCGTGATCGGTTCGTCGAGGCTGCGCTGCGCCACGACCAGCCCCTTGGCGGCGAGCTGCTCGCGGATGGCGGCGCCGCGCACGGGATGGCGCGGCACGACGATGGTCAGGAGATCGGGCCGGCGATGGCGCAGCACCTTGTGCGCCGCGGCGACGACCTCTTCCTCGCCCTCATGCGTCGAGGCGGCGACGAACACAGAGCGGCCTTCGACGAGCTGCTGGAAGCGCGCGACGGCCTCCGGCTCCGCATGCGGCGGCGGCACGTCGAATTTCAGATTGCCGGTGACGCGAACGTCGCGCATGCCGAGCGCGGCGAGGCGTTCGCCGTCGCCCTCGCTCTGCGCCAGCGCCATCGTCACCAGCGAGAAGAGGTTGTCGCGTCCGGTGGCGAGCTTCTGCCAGCGGGCGAAGGAACGCTCCGACATGCGCGCATTGACGAAGATCTGCGGAATGCGGCGCGCCGCCAGCCGGCCCATCTTGGCCGGCCAGATCTCCGATTCGACGGTGAGGGCGAGGTCGGGCCGCCAATGGTCGAGGAAGCGGTCGACATAGGGCGCGATGTCGAGCGGCGCATACTGATGCACGGCGCCCTTCGGCAGGCGCTTCGCCGCCTCGGCCGCGCTCGTCACGGTGACGGTGGTGAAGAGGACGTTGACGCCTTCCTCGACGATGCGGCGGACGAGCGGGATGACCGCGTTCGTCTCGCCGACGCTCGCGGCATGGACCCAGACCAGCGCGCCGGCCGGCCGCGCCAGGGGCGTGCGGCCATAGCGCTCGCCGCGGCGGGCGGGATCCTCCTTGCCCCGGCTGGTGCGGTAGGCGAGGAGCAGGGGGACGAGCGGGCGCGCCAGATGGCCGGCAAGACGATAGGTGGTCAGGACCGGCCCGGGGCGCTCAGACATTCGGCTTGCCGACCCGCTGATAGGCGCGCTCGGTGATGCGGTTGAGCTCGGCCTCGAGCTCCTGCCGCTTCTGCTCGATCAGCGCGTCGTCGGCGTCCTCCGGCACGTAGATCGGCGTGCCGAAGATGCAGATGCCCTTGCTGAAAGGCAGGTTGACCGTGGTGCGGTCCCAGTTGCGGATGACGAAATGGCGGCTGGTGGCGACGGCGACCGGCACGATCGGCCGGCCCGAGGCGCGCGCCAGCATGACGATGCCGGGGCCGGCGCGGCGCGACTTCTGATTCGAGAGGTCGGCGGTCATCGCGACGGTGGCGCCCTGGGCGAGCGCCGCCTTCATCTCGAGGAAGCCGCGCAGGCCGCCCTTCTCGATGACGCGCGAGGCCGAGCGCGCCGCCGAGGCGCGCACCGTGCCGAGGCCGAGGCTCTCGGCGGCGATGGCGTTGATCTCGCCGTCGCGATGGCGCGAGATCATGACGCGGACGTCGTGGCCCTCGCGGCGGATGAACGGCACCATCAGGTGCTGGCCGTGCCACATGGCGACGATGCCGGGCAGCAGATGGCCGAAATATTCGTAGGGCTCGCTCGGTTCGAATTCGAGCGTGCTGGTGCGCCGGACGAAGCGCAGGTAAGCGGCAGCCGTGCGGCCGGCGAGCCGGGTCGCCTGGTCCGAGGTCGCGATCCTCTTGAGGAGACCCGGGCGCTTCGCGCGCCTCTTTGCCTGAGCGTCAGCCAAATCCGTCCTGTCCCTTCCGGCCGCCGCAGCCGCGGCGGCGTTGATTTCCGCCATGGCGCCGCGGCGCAAGGGCGGCGTCCTCAGCCGGTCGTCGCTTCCGGATCGAGCAGCCTGTGCAGATGCACGATGAAATAGCGCGTCTGCGCATTGTCGACCGAGCCCTGCGCCGCCTGCTTCCAGGCGTCATAGGCGGTCTTGTAGTTGGGGTAGATGCCGACGATGTCGAGCTTCGAGAGATCGGCGAACTCCATCGATCCGACCGCGCTCAGCTCGCCTCCGAACACCAGATGCAGAAGCTGCTTGTCCGTACCAGTCATGTGTTGACGTCTCCTTGTCCAAACCGACGCCGCGCGAGCCTAGCGCGCGGTAGAACCCGGGGCCGCATGCCCCGCCTCGACCTCGGCGATGATCGCCTCGGCCGCCGACGCGAGCGCGGGAGTCGAAGCGATCAGGGACGGATGGCGCGGCTCGACGCCATTGAAGCGGAGCCGGCCGCCGCCCAGATCGCGCAGCGTTCCGCCTGCTTCGTGCACCAAAAGGTCCACTGCCGCAAGATCCCAATCATAGGCGCCGGAGCGCGCCGTCGCGACATCGACGCGGCCGGCCGCGACCAGCGCGAAACGATAGGCGAGCGACGGGGTGAAGCGGCGTTCCGTCGCGTCCATGCCGTGTTCCGCCATGGCTTTCAGATGTCGCGCCGGTCCGGCGACGCGGGCGCCGGCCAGTGTCGCGCGGCCGCTGACGGCGATGGGCGCGCCGTTCAGTCGCGCCCCCGCCATTGCCGCCGCGGTGAACATCTCATCGCGCGCCGGCGCATAGAGGGCGGCCGCCACGGGCGCGTCTCCCTCGACGATGGCGACCGAGACGCACCAGTCGGGGTGGCCCTCGATGAAGCCGCGCGTGCCGTCGATCGGGTCGACGACGAAGACGCGCCGTCGGGCCAGCCGGTCGGGCGTGTCGACGCTTTCCTCCGACAGCCAGCCATAGTCGGGCCGCGCCGCCGTCAGGATCCGGTGCAGCGCCTCGTCGGCGGCGATGTCGGCCTCGCTGACCGGCGAACTCACGCCCTTGATCCAGACCTTCGGGTCGCGCCGGAAATAGCCGAGCGCGATCTCGCCGGCCGCGCGCGCCGCGTCGACCAGAAGGGCCAGATCCTCGGCCACGGGATCAGCGCCCGGCAATCATCATGCCCTCGATCGCCACGGTCGGCGCGTTGAAGGCATAGCGGTATTCGAGGTCGTTCGCGGCGACGAGGCGGCGGAACATGTCGCGCATGTTGCCGGCGATGGTGATCTCGCTGACCGCCTCGGCGAGCTGGCCGTTGCGGATGCGGTAGCCGGAGGCGCCGCGGCTGTAATCGCCGGTGACGCCGTTGGCGCCATGGCCGATCAGCTCGGTCAGGTAGAAGCCGTCGCCGACATCGGCGATCAGCGCCTCGGGCGACTTCTCGCCCGGCAGCAGCGTCAGGTTGGTGGCGCTCGGATGCGGGTTGCTGCCGCCGCCGACCGCGCGGCCATTGGTCTCCAGCCCGAGCTCGCGCGCCGTGGCGCTGTCGAGGAACCAGCGCTCCAGCACGCCGTCGCGGATCAGGTCGAAAGGCTCCGACGCCACGCCTTCGCCATCGAACGGGCGCGAGGCGAGGCCGCGGACGCGGTGCGGGTCGTCGGTGATGCGGATGCCGGGCGCGAAGATAGCCTCGCCCAGCGCCTTCTGCAGGAAGCTCGCCTTGCGGGCGATGGCGCTGCCGTTCACCGCGCCGGCGAGGTGGCCGATCAGGCTCACCGCGACGCGCGGATCGTAGACGACGGTGGCCGTTCCGGTCGGCATCTGCACCGGATTCAGGCGCCTGACGGCCCGCTCGGCGGCGCGCCGGCCGATCTCGGCCGGGTCGGGCAGGTCCTCGGCATGGATCTTCGACAGGCCGTCATAGTCGCGTTCCATGCCGGTGCCTTCGCCGGCGATCGCCGTCGCCGAGACGCTGTGGCGCGAGCCGAGATAGGAGCCGGTGAAGCCGTGCGAGGTGACGAGGACGGCGCCGGACAACGCCCAGCCGGCCGAGGTGCCGCCCGATTTCGAAACGCCGGGCACGGCGAGCAGGGCCGTCTCGGCCCGCGTCGCCCGCTCGATCAGCGTCTCGACCGACGGCACCGACGAATCGAGCAGGTCGAGTTCGGGAAAATGCCTGGCCAGGCGATCGGCCGGCGCTAGGCCGGCGAACCGGTCCTCCGGCGCCACCCTCGCCATGGCGACGGCGCGCTCGGCAAGCTCGGCCGCCGGCGACAGGCCGTTGGTCGAGACGCTGGCATGACGCTCGCCGACGAAGACGCGCAGCGCCAGCTCGTCGCCTTCCGAGCGTCCGGTCTCCTCGACCGCGCCGTTGCGGATATCGATCGACAGGCCGACCCGGCGGAACGCCACGGCGTCGGCGGCGTCCGCCCCGGCCCGCTTCGCGGCCTCGACGAGCTGCGCCGCGGTTTCGACAAGGCGGGACTGATCTGGCAGGGCGGTCATGACACTTCTCCGTTCCCACCTTGTGTAGGGATCGCCGCGGCGGGCGACAACCCCGGCGACAATCCGGCGCGGCCATCCTCCACCGCTGCTCCCGGGCGAAAGCGGGTCGGGCAGGGCACCTCGAAGGTGGCGGATGCGCGCTTGCTATGGGCCGGCTTTTGGCCCCATCGTGGCGCACCCTCCAACGTCAGACAGAGAGGCCGCATGGCGGTCGAAACCCAGGGAACCGACCTCGTCCAGCTGGTCGCGCTGCTCGGCGCCGCCGTCATCGCCGTGCCAATCTCGAAGCGGCTGGGGCTCGGCACCGTGCTCGGCTACCTCGCCGCCGGCCTCGTCATCGGCCCGTGGGGCCTCCGGCTGTTCACCGATCCGCAGGCGATCCTGCATGTCGCCGAGCTCGGCGTCGTGCTGTTCCTGTTCATCATCGGCCTGGAGATGCGCCCATCGCGGCTGTGGAGCCTGCGCGGCGAGATCTTCGGCCTCGGCCTGGCGCAGGTCGTCGTCTGCAGCGCGCTCCTGACCGGGCTCGGCATCATCGCCGGCTTCCCGCCGGCCGTCGCCTTCATCGCCGGCATGGGCTTCGTGCTCTCCTCCACGGCGATCGTCATGCAGATCCTGGAGGAGCGCGGCGACACGGCGACGCCGGCCGGCCAGCGCGTGATCTCGATCCTGCTGCTCGAGGACCTCGCCATCGTGCCGATGCTGGCGATCGTCGCGCTGCTCGGCACGCATGGCGCGGCCGAATCCGGCCAGTCGGCCTGGCTGTCGGTCGCCATTGCGCTCGGCTCGCTGGCGGCGCTGATCGCCGCCGGGCGCTGGCTGCTCAATCCGATGTTCCGCATCCTCGCCAATGTGCAGGCGCGCGAGGTGATGACGGCGGCGGCGCTTCTCGTCGTGCTCGGCGCCGCGCTCGCCATGCAGATCGGCGGCATGTCGATGGCGATGGGCGCCTTCCTCGCCGGCGTGCTGCTGTCGGAATCGAGCTTCCGCCACCAGCTCGAGGCCGATATCGAGCCGTTCCGCGGCATCCTGCTCGGCCTGTTCTTCCTGAGCGTCGGCATGTCGCTCGATCTCGGCGTCATCGCGCGGCAATGGCAGATGATCGCCTTCGGCGTCGTCGCCTACATGGCGCTGAAGTCGTTCGGCATCTATGTCGTGGCGCGGCTTCTGAAGGCCGACCACGCCGAGGCGCTGACGCGCGCCGCGCTGCTCGCGCAGGGCGGCGAGTTCGCCTTCGTGCTCTACGCCGCGGCCAGCAGCATCGGCATCTTCTCGGCCGAGATCAACGCGATGCTGACGGCGACCGTGATCATCTCGATGGCGCTGACGCCGCTTCTGGTACTCGCGCTGAAATGGGTGCTGCCGCCGCCGAAGCCGGAGGAGCTGGACGAGGATTTCGACGGCGCCGGCGGGCGCGTGCTGATGATCGGTTTCGGCCGCTTCGGCCAGATCTCGGCTCAGTTCCTGCTCGCCGAGGGCGTCGACGTGACGGCGATCGATTCCGACGCGGAGATGATCCGCGCCGCCTCGCGCTTCGGCTTCAAGGTCTATTTCGGCGACGGCACCCGGCTCGACGTGCTGCGCGCCGCCGGCATCGAGCGCGCGCAGATCGTCGCCGTCTGCACCGACAAGCCGGAGGTCACCGACCACATCGTCGAGCTGATCCAGTCGGAATTCCCGTTCGTGCAGATCTATGTCCGCTCCTATGACCGGCGCCATACGCTGCGCCTGCTCAACAAGGGCGTGAACTACCAGATCCGCGAAACGCTGGAATCGGCCTTCAGCTTCGGCTCGGCCGCGCTTTCCGGGCTTGGCATCGCCGACGAGCGCATCGTCGAGATCGAGGCGAGCCTCCGCGCGCGCGACGCGGAAAGGCTCGCTGACCAGCAGCTGGGCGGCCTGCTGACGGCTGGTCGCGACATCGCCAAGACGCCGACCGTGCAGCCGGAGCCGCTCACCGTGCCGAAGCGCGAGGCGCGCCCCCTCAACAAGGAGGCCGCCTCGGCGGCGTCGGGCGCCGACGCCTGACGGCATCCGGAGGCGTGCGATTTCGCGCGCGACCCTGGTTCATCAGACGGGGGATGGAGAATTTCCGTGCCCCGGAGGCCGGACGGCTTCCGGGTGGGGGCCATGCCAGGCGGCTCAGCTCCAGGTCAGGCCGAGCTGCTTGTGACGGGCGAGGCAGGTCGCCGGGTCGGCATAGGCTTCCTGATGCGCGACGTTCCAGTATTTGAGCTCGTCGAGCGGGATCACGACGCCGGTGACGGCGCAGCGCACGAAAGCGCCCGGCGACAGGATCTGGTAGTCGCCATCGAGATAACGAATGCGCGCTTCGCCGCCGCGCCCGGCTGGTTCTATACGGTTCATGAGCGGGAATATCGTGCGGAACGCGTCGCGGCGCAACTGGCGCGAATGCCGCTGCGGACATCCAGGACGCTTTTCGGAGTTGACGGTTGGGCTTGGTCGGGATCGCCCGAGCCGACTTTGCGCAGCTTCAAACAGCAGTCCATGCAGCGCTCTGTTTCCAACATCCTGAGTGTCTGGCCCGCAATGCAGAAAGCGAGTGCGATGTCTCCTCGATCGCGTTGCTCTTCACCTCTCCCTGAGGGAGAGGTGAAAGAAGAGCGTCCCCTGCATTCCAGGCCGGACACTGCGGAGGCTTGCGATGCAAGCCGTCTCGAAGGACGCACGGTTTAGGGGCCGTTCATCGATTGCATGACGCCCTGCGTGCTTCGAGACGCCCCTGCGGGGCTCCTCGGCATGTTGACGACGGTGTTGTGCACGGGTCCTCACAGGAAGGGATGAAGGTAAGCCCCTTACCTTCGCCCGAACAGGCGCTCGATGTCGGAAAGCTTCAGCTCGACATAGGTCGGGCGGCCGTGGTTGCACTGGCCAGAGCCGGGGGTGGCTTCCATCTCGCGCAGCAGCGCATCCATCTCTTCCGGCCGCAGCCGCCGGCCGGAGCGCACCGAGCCGTGGCAGGCCATCGTCGCGGCGACGTGGTCGAGCTTCTCGCGCAGCCTCGTCGTGTCGTCCCACTCGGCGAGGTCGTCGGCGAGGTTGACGAGCAGCGCCCGCGTGTCGAGCTCGCCGAGCAGCGCCGGCGTCTCGCGCACGGCGACGGCGCCGGGGCCGAAACCCTCGATGACGAGGCCGAGCTCGGCGAATTCGTCGGCCCGCTTCAGCAGGCGGCCGACATCGTCCTCCGGCAGGTCGATGACGTCCGGGATCAGCAGGATCTGCCGGGCGACGCCGGATCGCGCCAGCGCCGTCTTCATCCGCTCATAGACGAGGCGCTCATGCGCGGCGTGCTGGTCGACGATGACGAGGCCGTTGGTGGTCTGCGCGATGATGTAGTTTTCGTGCAGCTGCGCCCGCGCCGCGCCGAGCGGCCGGTCGGACAGGTCGATCTCGGCCGGAATGTTGGCGCGGGCATCGGCGGACGGGATGTTGACCGCCGCGAAGGCCGGCTGCGCCGGCTCGGCGAAGGCGGCCGTCCGGGCATAGGCCGGCTGGGCCGGCGCCGGGTTGTTTTGCCATGCCGCGAAGGAAACGGGCGTCGCGCCGGCACCGCTGCCGGAGAACATGGACGGAGCGGCCGGGCGCCAGGCGGGCGCCGTTGGCGGTGCGCCGGTGCGGAACGCGGCCAGCGTGGCGCTGCCGCCGGTCGTCGCCGAGCGGTGGCCGGCCTGGTGGATGGCGTTGCGCAGCGCGCCGACGATCAGCCCGCGCACCAGGCCGGGATCGCGGAAGCGGACATCGGACTTCGCCGGATGCACGTTGACGTCGACGCCATGCGGCTCGAGCTCGATGCGCAGAGCCGCGACCGGGTGGCGATCCCGCGACATCACGTCGGCATAGCCGGCGCGCAGCGCGCCGAGCAGAAGCTTGTCGCGCACCGGCCGGCCGTTGACGAACAGGAACTGGTGCAGGCCGTTGCCGCGGTTGAAGGTCGGCAGACCGGCATAGCCCGAGAGGCGGATGCCCTCGCGCTCGGCCTCGATCGCGATCGCGTTGTCGACGAAACCCTGGCCGAGGATCTGGCCGAGCCGCTCGACGAAGGGATCGTCGCCATGCGCGACGGGGTAGTCGAGCGCGCTGCGATCGCTGCCGGTCAATGCGAAGCGGACCTCGGGATGCGCCATGGCGAGGCGCTTGACGATGTCGGTGACGGCAGTGGCCTCGGCCCGCTCGCCCTTCAGGAACTTGAGCCGGGCCGGCGTGGAGAAGAACAGGTCGGTCACCTCGACCCGCGTTCCCGACGAGAGGCCGGCGGGGCGCGGCGGATGCACCAGCCCGCCCTCGACGACGATCTCCCAGGCATGCGGCTCGCTGGCATGGCGCGAGGCGATCGAAAGCCGCGCCACGGCGCCGATCGAGGCCAGCGCCTCGCCGCGGAAGCCGAGCGTTCGGATGTCGAGCAGGTCGTCGGCCAGCTTCGAGGTGCAGTGCCGGTCGATGGCGAGGGCGAGGTCGTCGCGCGTCATGCCGCCACCGTCGTCGCTGACGCGGATCAGCGACGCGCCGCCGCCGGCCGTGACGATCTCGACCCGCTTCGCGCCGGCGTCGATGGCGTTTTCGACCAGTTCCTTGACGACGCTCGCCGGCCGCTCGACCACCTCGCCGGCGGCGATGCGGTTGATCATGTCTTCGGAGAGGCGGCGGACGACGGGCATGGCGATCAATCTGGCTGTTGGCCGGCGATCCTGCCGGATTCGGCCCTGCGAGGGAAGCGGAGCGGCGGGATCGGCGGCCGGCCGCGACGATCCGCGCACGGGCGGTTTCCGCCCCGCCGGCATGGGTGCATAGTCGATCGACGGCGCAAGGACACGGGAGGCACAGGCCATGCACGTACAGACCCTGCACGCACAGGCGATGGACGACATCGGACATCGACGCTCGCCGCGCCCGGCAACCCGATGGCTGCGGCGCCTCGCGGGCTTCGTCGCGGGAGGCGTCCTGGCGGCGATGGCGCCGCATGTGGCGCGGGCGCATGATTTCGACCTGGCCGCCGCGGCGAGCGCCGAACCGGCCGCCGCGAGCGCCCCGGCCGGCGACACCGTCACCCTGTTCGAGAATGTCCGCATCTTCGACGGCCGCGGCGCGGCGCTGTCGCCGCCGTCGAACGTGCTGGTGCGCGGCAACCGGATCGAGCGCATCGCGACGGATCCGATCGAGGTCGCGCCCGGCGACGACACGGTGGTGATTCCCGGCGGCGGGCGCGTTCTGATGCCGGGCCTGATCGACGCCCATTGGCACGCCTTCATGGCGGCGACGCCGCAGGGGCTGCTGCTGACGGCGGAGCCGCAATATCTGAGCATGCTGGCGGCGCGGCAGGCCGAGGCGACGCTGATGCGCGGCTTCACCACGATCCGCGACCTCGGCGGCCCGGTCACCGGGCTGAAGCGCGCCATCGACGAGGGCGTGATGACCGGCCCGCGCATCTACCCCTCCGGCGCCTTCATCTCGCAGACCTCCGGCCATGGCGATTTCCGTTCGCGCTCCGAGCTGCCGCGCCAGCCGGGTGGCCCGCTCAGCGTCTCGGAACGCGAGGGGATCGCGGCGATCGCCGACAGCCCGGACGAGGTGCGGCTCAGGGTGCGCGAGCAATTGCGGCAGAGCGCCAGCCAGATCAAGCTGATGGCGAGCGGCGGCGTCAGCTCGCCGCCGCATAATCCGATCCAGTCGATCCAGTTCACCGACGCCGAGCTTCGCGCCGCCGTCGAGGCAGCGGCCGACTGGGGCACCTATGTCACCGTGCACGCCTATACGCCGAGGGCGATGCAGCGCGCCGTCCATGCCGGCGTGCAGTGCATCGACCATGGCCAGCTGATGGACGAGGAGACGGCGAAGCTCCTGGCCGAGAAGGGCGTCTGGCTCTCGATCCAGCCGCTGCTCGACGACGACGACATCCCGGCGCTGAGCCCGGATTCGATGGAGCGGGCGCACCAGGTCTTCGCCGGCACCGACAATGCCTATCGGCTCGCCAAGAAGTACGGCATCAAGACGGCGTTCGGCTCCGACGCGCTGTTCGACGCGCGCATCGCGAGCCAGCAGGGCCGGCAGCTGGTGAAGCTGCAGAAATGGTACACGCCGGCCGAGGCGCTGAAGATGGCGACTTCGGACAACGCCGAGCTGCTGGCCCTGTCCGGCTTCATCAACCCCTATCCCGGCAAGCTGGGTCGGGTCGAGGAAGGGGCGCTGGCCGACCTGCTGCTGGTCGATGGCGACCCGCTCGAGAACCTCGCCCTGATCGAGGATCCCGAGACCAATCTCGTCGTCATCATGAAGGATGGCCTGATCTACAAGGACACGCTGCCGGAGTGATCAACACGATCCGGATCGTCTTCTGAGCGGCCTCAGGCCTTCTTGACGAACTCGGCCCGCAGCACGAGGCCCTTCACCTGCTTGGTGTTGCACTCGAAGGTGTCGGGGTCGCCGGTCAGGCGGATGTTCTTCACCAGCGTGCCGCGCTTCAGCGTCTCGGACGTGCCCTTGACCTTGAGGTCCTTGATCAGCGTCACGGAATCGCCATCGGCGAGCGGGCTGCCATTGCTGTCGCGCACGATGATGTCGTCGGTCATTTTTTGTCCCTTGAACTCGAAATGGAGGGGGCGGCCGGCTCAGACGGCGCGCCAGCCGATGTCGCGCCGGGCGAAGCCGTCCGGCCAGTCGATGGTGTCGACCGCCTGATAGGCGCGCTGCTGCGCCTCGGCGACCGTGCCGCCGAGCGCGGTGACGTTGAGCACGCGGCCGCCATTGGCGACCAGCCGGCCGTCGACCATCGCCGTGCCGGCCTGGAACACCTGTGTGTCGGGCAGCGCGTTGGCGGCCTCGACGCCGGAGATCGGCGTACCCTTGGCATAGTCGCCGGGATAGCCCTTGGCGGCCATGACGACGGTCAGCGCCGCTTCCGGCCGCCAGCGTGTCTCGATTCCGGCGAGCTTGCCCTCGGCGGCTGCGAACAGCAGCTCGAGCAGGTCGCTTTCCAGCCGCATCATCAGCACCTGGCATTCCGGATCGCCGAAGCGAACATTGTATTCGATCAGCTCGGGGCCCTTGGCGGTGATCATCAGGCCGGCGAACAGCACGCCCTTGAACGGGGCGCCGCGCGCCGCCATCGCCTTCATGGTCGGGCGGATGATCTCGGCCATCGTCCGCTCGATCATCGCGTCGGTCATGACCGGGGCGGGCGAGTAGGCGCCCATGCCGCCGGTGTTCGGGCCGGTGTCGCCGTCGCCGACGCGCTTGTGGTCCTGGGCGGTGGCGAGCGGCACGGCGTCGACGCCGTCGCAGACGGCGAAGAAGCTTGCTTCCTCGCCGATCAGGCACTCTTCCACCACGACCTCGGCGCCGGCCGAGCCGAAGGCGCCGTCGAAGCAGGCGTCGATCGCGGCATGCGCCTCGTCCAACGTCTCCGCCACGACGACGCCCTTGCCGGCGGCGATGCCGTCCGCCTTGACGACGATCGGCGCGCCCATGGCGGTGGCGTAGGCCTTTGCCGGCGCGGCTTCGGTGAAGCGCTGGTAGGCGGCGGTCGGGATGTCCGCCTCGGCGCAGAGATCCTTGGTGTAGCCCTTCGAGCCTTCGAGGCGCGAGGCTTCGCGGCTCGGGCCGAAGATCTTGATGCCGGCGGCCTCGAGCGCGTCGGCGAGGCCGGCGACGAGCGGCGCCTCGGGCCCGACGACGACGAGGTCGATCATGTTGTGGCGGCAGAAATCGATGACGGCGTGATGATCGAACGGATCGAGCCGGACGATGTCGGCGAGCGTGGCGATGCCGGGATTGCCGGGCGCCGCGTAGAGCTGGCCGAGCCGGGGCGATTTCCGCAGTGCCCAGGCCAGCGAATGCTCGCGACCGCCCGATCCGATCAGGAGAATGTTGATGCGCGTCTCGGTCATGCCAGCTGCCCGTCGTTGAATCCCGTGCGCGGCGCTTAGCAAGCAGGGGCGGACTTGTCGAATCCGGATCGTCGCGTGGCGCGCGCCGGCGAGGAGATTTGCCCTGATGCGCGCCGCCCGCCGATCCGGCATCATGCCGAGGAAGACGCTACGGCAGCGAGTCGATTTCGCGAGGGCGGCGGCCCCGGGGGCGCTGGCGATCGGCGCGGGGATCCAAACGGGAGTAGCGACATGAAGCACGGCCTCGCCCTGCTCCTGGCAGGGCTCTGCATGATCGGTCCCGATGTGGCAACCGCCGGGGATCTGGACATGGCCGTCCCGTCGGCCGAACCGGCCTCCGCGCGGCGCGCCACCTCGATCGGGCTCGAATTCAGCCCGGAATACTATGCCCGCGACACGTCGAGCCATGAGGCGGGCGACTGGGCCGACAACACGCTGAAGCTCAGCCTGTCGCACAGCTTCGACAACAACTGGATCCTCGGCGGCTACATCCAGAGCGCCTTCAAGCCGTCCGACAAGTACCAGTATTACGGCGAGGGTTCGCTCGGCTATCGCTTCCGCTTCGAGCGCTTCTCGCTGACCCCTTCGGTGGCGCTCGGCTATACCTGGGACGCGACCGGCATCACGATCGACGACGTGCCGGATTCCGACGCCTTCTACTACGCTATCTATCTCGCCGGGGACTGGAAGCTTTCGGACAAGTGGACGTGGAACGTCTTCAACCTGCGCTATCGCGACGCCATCGACGCCACCTGGATCACGCCCAAGGCCGGCACCGGCCTGACCTATGCGATCGACGCGGCGAACTCCGTCTCCGTCAATCTCGGCTATAGCTGGAAGGATACCGGCGAGGGGCTCGAGGGCGACAAGGTCAACGCCGCCTTCGGCTACAAGCACGCCTTCTGAGTTCAGCCGAGCGCCAGCGCCATGAAGCGCGTGCCGGCGACCGGCGTGTCGTAATAGGCCGGGATGGTGGCGAATCCGGCTTCCTCGTAGAGCGCCATTGCCGCGGCCATGCTCGGCGGCGTGTCGAGCAGCAGGCGCTGGTAGCCGGCCTGCCGCGCCGCCGCGACGACGGCGGTCACCAGCGCGCGACCGACGCCGAGCCCGCGTCCCGCCGGCGCGACATAGAGCCGTTTCATCTCGCAGTCGCCGGGATCCGCAAGCGGGCGCAGGCCGACGCAGCCGAGCGCGGCGCCGTCGCGGGCGCGCGCCAGCAGCAGCGCTCCTGTCGGCGGCGCGTATTTGCCGGGCATGGTGGCGATCTCGGCCTCGAAATCCTGGTAGGCGAGGTCGATCGGCAGCGCCGCGGCATAGGCGCGGATCAGCGCGACCGCGTCGTCGAGGTCGCGTCCGGTTTCGACGGCATCGATGGTGAAGGCGCGCGGGTTCATGTCGCGAGCCTATCCCAGTTGCATCAAGTCGTCGCGTGGCGCGCGCGTCGATCGGGTGTATGTAGGGGCGTCCCACGACCGAAGCGGAAGATCCCCGATGAGCCTGAACCATGGAACCGTCGCCGACGCCGACCGGGGCAATTGGGTCGATCATTTCGCGCCGCCCTGGCTGCGTCCCTATGCGCGGCTCGCCCGCTGGGATCGTCCGATCGGCTGGTGGCTGCTGCTCTTGCCGTGCTGGTGGGCCGCCGCGCTCGCCAGCAACGTCGCGGGCGCCACGCTGCCGAACATCGGCCATCTCGTGCTGTTCTTCGTCGGCGCGGTCGCCATGCGCGGCGCCGGCTGCACCTATAACGACATCGTCGATCGCAACCTCGACGCCGGCGTCGCGCGCACGCGCTCGCGGCCGATCCCGAGCGGCCAGGTCAACGTCCGCAACGCCAAGATCTTCCTGCTGCTGCAGGCGCTGGTCGGCCTCGTCGTGCTCCTGTCGTTCAACCTTTTCTCGATCGTGCTCGGCGTCAGCTCGCTCGTCGTCGTGGCGGCCTATCCGTTCATGAAGCGGGTCACCGACTGGCCGCAATTCGTGCTCGGGCTGGCCTTCTCCTGGGGCGCGCTGATGGGCTGGTCGGCGGTGTTCGGCAGCCTGGCGCTCGCGCCGGTGCTGCTCTATGCCGGCTGCGTGCTGTGGACGATCGGCTACGACACGATCTATGCGCTGCAGGACATCGAGGACGACAAGATCATGGGCGTGCGCTCGACGGCGCGGCTGTTCGGCGCCCGCGCCCGCGAGATGGTGGGCCTGCTCTATGCCGGCGCGGCGCTGTTCTGGATCGCCGCCTTCGCGGTTGCCGGCATCGGCTGGATCGCCTGGCTCGGACTGGCGCTGATGGCCGCGCATCTCGCCTGGCAGGTCGCCAATGTGCGACTCGACGACGAGGCTTTGGCGCTCCGCCTGTTCAAGTCGAACCGCGGTGCCGGACTGGTCCTCTTCGCGGGGCTGGTGCTCGACGCGCTGGCCTGACCCGGCCTCACGAACACGTCACTTGCCGAAAGCCTCGACCGGGCGCGCTAATTCGGCGCGGCCGAGCCTTGCCGCGCCATCCCGCCTTCGCATGGAGATTGGAACCGCAACACCGTTTTGGGGAGCGCCCGCAGATGTCGACCGAAGCACTTGCCGCCGTTTCCGAAATCAATCCCGCGCCGTTCATCGACGCCGTCCTCGGCTTTCGCGATACCGCCGCGATGAAGGCGGCGCTGACGCTTGATCTCTTCACGCTCCTCGGCGAGGGCGCCGCGACGCCCGCCGCCCTCGTAGTGCGGACCGGCGCCTCCGAGCGGGGCCTGCGCATCCTCTGCGACTATCTCGTGGTGAAGGGCTTCCTGGAGAAGCAGGGCGACGGCTACGCGCTGAGCCCGTCCAGCGCCGTCTTTCTCGACAAGCGCTCGCCCGGCTACATGGGCAGCATCGTCGACTTTCTCGCCTCGCCCGAGATGATGGCGCTCTGGCTCGACAATCCCGTCGCCTATGTCCGTCAGGGCGGCTCGCTCGGCCTTGCTAACATGGCGCCGGAGAATCCGATCTGGATCAAGTTCGCCGAGGCGATGGTGCCGCTGGTGATCGGCAGCGCCGACGGGCTGGCGGCCGAGGTCGCGACCTGGCCGAACCCGCCGCGCAAGGTGCTCGACATCGCCGCCGGTCACGGCTTCTTCGGAATTTCGGTGGCGCGCGCCGTCCCCGGAGCCTCGATCGTGGCGCTCGACTGGGCGGCGGTGCTGGAACTGGCCTCGCGCAACGCGGCGGCGGCCGGGATCGCGGATCGCTACGCGACGCTGGCCGGAAGCGCCTTCGATCTCGATTGGGGGCGAGACTACGATCTGGTGCTGTTTCCGAACTTCCTGCACCATTTCGACCACGAGACCTGCGTGCTGCTGCTGCGCAAGGCGCGGGCGAGCCTGGCGCCGGGCGGTCGGGTGATCGCGGTCGAGTTCGTGCCGGAGGAGAATCGCGTCTCGCCGCCCTGGCCGGCGGCCTTCGCCATGATGATGCTGGCGACGACGCAGCGCGGCGACGCCTATACGGCGAAGGAACTCGGGATGATGGCGCGGGACGCCGGCTTCTCCGGCGTCAGCGTGCGGCCGATGCCGCCGTCGCCGGCGAGCCTGGTCTTGTTCGAGGACTAGAACCTGCTGCTCAGTCGCGGGCGATGATCTCGCGGCCGGAGACCGTGCCGCCCTCGGTGTTGAAGCCGGTCTTGCGGCGCTTCAGGAAGCGCGGCCGGCGGCCGGTCAGCGACGACGGCGCGCGGCGGGCCTTGGCCTCGCCGACGGCGAGCGAGCCGAGTTGCTCGAGCGGCGCGCGCACGGTGCCGTCGGCGTCGACGATCAGCAGCGGCAGGCCGAGCGCGCGGCCCCAGGCCTGCCAGTCGGCGGCGACATCCTCGCCGTCGCCGAGATCCTCGACCACGACCAGCGGCAGCGACATGGCGGGATCGCGGTGCATCAGCTCGACGACGGTGCGGACCGCGCCGGTGACGGGATCGCCGGTCATGCGGACGGCGACGCCGCGGAATGCGCTGACCGGGGTGGAGAGCGTGGTCGGGATGCCGCCGAGGCGGCGCTTGATGATTGCCTGCTCGCGGTCGAGATAGACGGCAGGCGTGGTCGCCGAGGCCGGACCGGCGAGGGTGGCCTGGTAGCGGACGGGGAGGGTGAAGGGATCGACGCGCAGATCGTTGCCGTGTGCCTGAGCCATGCCGTTTGCCATCGTCGTCTACTCCATCGCTGCCACGTTTCGGTCCGGTTAACAGGACCTTAAGGGGCTGGCCCGCTTGACCGGGCCCGCTCTCTGTTGAAGCGACAATGCCACGCGGATGGCCGTCCAGAGCTTAAGAGACATGGTTAACGCCCGTCCGATCGCGGACAGGGTTAGCGGCTGGTCATCGAAGACGGTTGACGAAAACTTGCTCAAATAAGGCAGCCGGCGACGCGATGGCGGCGTCCCGCGGTTTGTGGTGAGGCACGAGCGCGGGAGACTCGGAACGTGCACGAGGCGCGCAACAACGCATGGTCGTTATCCCCGCGAAGGCGGGGATCCCTTCAGCTGCGCCGAGGGGGTATGATGCGATTACGAACCCGGCTGAATGGATCCCCGGTCAGGCCCGGGATGACGGCGAGGGTGGAGCGGACGAGGTCCGCCTCAGAGCCGCAGCATCTTGCCGGGGTTCAAAATGCCGTTCGGGTCGAGCGCCAGCTTGATCGAGCGCATCATGTCGATCGCCACCGGCCCCTTGGCGTCGGGGAGAAGGTCGCGCTTCAGCCGGCCGATGCCGTGCTCGGCCGAGATCGAGCCGTGATAGCGGGCGACGATGCCGTGCACGAGCGCGTTCATCGCGTCCCAGCCGGCGAGATAGGCTTCCTTGTCGGCGCCGACCGGCTGCGAGACGTTGAAATGGATGTTGCCGTCGCCGAGATGGCCGAACGGCACCGGCCGGCAGCCGGGCACCAGCGCCTCGACGGCGGCGATCGCCTCCTTGAGGAAGGCGGGCACGCTCGCGACCGGCACCGAGACGTCGTGCTTGATCGAGCCGCCTTCCGGCTTCTGCGCCTCCGACATGCCGTGCCGCATGCGCCAGAAGGCGTTGCGCTCGGCGAGCGACTGGGCGATCGAGGCGTCGAGTATCGTGCCGCGCTCGAATGCCGTGCCGAGGATGTCCTCGATCGCGCTCGTCGCCGCCTCGTCGGAATGGCCGGACGAGATTTCCATCAGCGCGTACCAGGGCGCCGGGTTCGCCACCGGCTCGCGGGCGCCGGGGATGTGGCGGAGCACGAAGTCGACGCCGATGCGCGGCATCAGCTCGAAGCCGGTCAGGTCGTGGCCGGCGCGGTCGCGCGCCAGGTTGAAGAGGGCAAGCGCTGATTCCGGATCGGCGAGCGCGGCAAACGCGACCGCCTGGCCCTTCGGACGCGGATAGAGCTTCAGTACGGCGGCGGTGATAATCCCGAGCGTGCCTTCGCCGCCGATGAAGAGCTGCTTCAGGTCGTAGCCGGTATTGTCCTTGCGCAGCGCCCCGAGGCCTTCCCAGATCCGCCCGTCCGCGAGCACCACCTCGAGCCCGAGCACGAGGTCACGCATGTTGCCATAGGCGAGCACGGCGGTGCCGCCGGCATTGGTCGAGATGTTGCCGCCGATGCGGCAGGAGCCTTCCGAACCCAGCGAGAGCGGGAACAGCCGGTCGACAGCCTCGGCCGCGACCTGCGCGTCCGCCAGGATGACGCCGGCCTCGACCGTCATCGAATAGCCGTCCGCGTCGACGGAGCGGATCCGAGTCATGCGGTCGAGCGACAGCACGATCTCCGTGCCACTCGAATCCGGCACTTGTCCGCCGACGAGCCCGGTATTGCCGCTTTGCGGCACGATCGCGGTGCCGGTCTCGTTGGCGAGCGCGAGGATGGCCGACACCTCGGCGGTGGAGCCCGGCCGCAGCACCAGCGGCGTCTCGCCGAGATATTTGTCGCGCCACTCCATCCGGTAGGGCTGGGTCGCTTCCGGATCGGTCAGCGCATGGCCGGGACCGACGAGCGCGGCGAAGCGGGCGAGGAGGTCTGGCGTGGGGCGGCTATGGGGCATGATGGCGGGATTCGGTCCTTGCTGACCCGGTCAGGATACGCGCCTTCGACGCGCCGCCGGAAGCCTCAATCGCGGCGCCGAAAATGACGCCGGCCTGCTTTTGGCAGGCCGGCGTGCACGGGACGGTCCCCCTGAGAGCGTCGTTGCGCTCGACCCTTCCCTGATTGAATGTCGCCGCTTGTAGGCGATTTCGGGCGAGATGGCGATGGCGCGACTGCGCCATCGCCGGGGTCGTCAGCGGCAGTTGTTCTGACCCGGCCGGCAGTTGCGGTTGCGGTTCTGCTGCTGCCGGTTGCGGTTCTGGTTGTTCTGCCGGGCGCGCTGCTGCTGCGGCCGGGCATTCTGCTGCGGCCGCGCATTCTGGCGCCGCTGCTGCTGCGGACGCGCGTTCTGCGACGGCCGCTGCTGGGGCCGTGCGTTCTGCGACGGCCGCTGCTGCGGACGGGCATTCTGCGAGGGCCGCTGCTGGGGCCGGGCGTTCTGCGACGGGCGCTGCTGCGGGCGGGCGTTCTGCGAGGGCCGCTGCTGCGGGCGCGCATTGTCGGGACGGCTCGGCCGCGTCGTCTCCGGCCGGTTCGGACGATTGGGTCGACCTTCGGCGCCGGGACGCGTCTCCGGACGGCTCGGGCGTGAGCCCTCGGGACGGCTCGGACGATTGGGACGGCCCTCGGCGCCCGGACGGGTTTCCGGACGGCCCGGACGGGCATTGTCGGGACGCTGCGGACGATTCGGCCGCGACGATTCCGAGCCGGGCCGTTCAGGCCGCGCATTCGGGCGTTCGGGCCTGCCGGGGCGGTTCGAGTCGCCGGGTCGGGTCACGCCGGGACGATTGCCGTCGTCCGGCCGGCCCGGACGATTCTCGCCGGGGCGGTTCGGCCGGTTCGGACGGTCGCCTTCGCCGGGACGCGTCGGGCGGTTGTCGCCGGGCCGGTTCGGCCGGTTGCCGTCACCGGGGCGGCTCGGCCGGTTGCTGTCGCCAGGCCGGCCGGGACGATTGCCGTCGCCGGGACGGTTGCCGTCGGGCCGACCGGGGCGGTTGCCATCGGGCCTGCCGGGGCGATTGCCATCCGGGCGGCCGGGGCGATCCGGATTCCAGGCGCCCGGCGGACGCGGACGATGCGGCGGGCGCGGACGCCAGCCGGGGCTGCCATGCCAGTGGTGATGCACCCAGACATTGTTCCAGCCGCGGTTGTTCCAGCCCCAGCGGTTGTTCCAGGCCGAGCCGACCAGCACGGCCGTGCCGAAGATCAGCGCACCGGTGGCGGCCGTGGTGAAGACATCGGACGAATTGTAGACCGGGACGTAGATCCGCTCCGGCTGGGCCGGCGCGATCGAGATGACGCGCGGCGCGCTCGGCGTCTCCTGCACGACCGTGACCACCTGCTGTGGTGTCGTCTTCAAGTTGCCGAGCTTCTCGGCCTGGGCGCGGAGCAGCTGGATGACGGTCGCGATGTCTTCCGGCTGCTGGTCGAAGGCGAAGCCGAGCGATTCGGTCCATTCCGGGTGGTCGACGAGCAGCTCGATGACATCGGGGAAGCGCATCAGCGCCACGATGGTGGCGTCGAGGCCGATCTTCTCCGCGTCGGCGAAGTCATTCGCCTCGACGGCCTTCGGATTGTCGAGCAGCCAGCGGTCTGCCTTCTCCAGCTGGTCCGGCATGGTGCTGGCGGTCAGCACCAGCGACAGCAGCGGATCGGGATAGAGCGCGATCGGGCCGAGCAGGAACTCGAGGTCGGAGACCGTGTAGAGGTCCGCGTCGGCGGCGTTGTCGGCCGCGGCCGAGGTCGCCTCGGCGGCGCCGGGAACCTTGTCCGGCAACGCCGGCTTCGGCGCATCCGGGGCCGGTGTCGCAGGCGCCGCGGGGGCGTCCGCCTGGGCGAGGCGGGTCGACGCCATCAGCGTCTCGGCCAGAACCGGCTGGATCGTCGTCGACCAGGTGAGCAGGGCCGCCGCCGCGAGGCGCGCATAGTTGCCGGTCCCGAACCAGGTCTTTTCTTTCATGCTTGGCGCCACGCTGGAGCCCTCCATTCCGGATATTCACCTTGACTGATCGCATATCGGGTCGGCTTTCGGAAGCTTTCCCCTTCGGCAGACGGCCGGATGGTTAAGTTTGGGACGGAATGCTGCTTGCGGAAATACCGTGCCTATACTTTCCTCGGGGCGCGGGCGGTGGCGGCGACGAGGGGGCGGGCGGCCCTTCGCAACAGCCTTACACCGAGTGTGATGTACGACGGGTGGCTTCAGCTTGAAGCGCAAGGGGGGCTGTGCGATAGGAAACGCGCCTCCGGACGCTACGAAGAGGGAAAAATAGGCATGATCGAAGCAGGCGGTTTGTTGAAGGGTAAGCGCGGGCTCGTGCTGGGTGTCGCGAACAACCGGTCCATCGCCTGGGGAATTGCCAAGGCTGCCCACGACCACGGCGCCGAACTGGCCTTTACCTATCAGGGCGATGCGCTGAAGAAGCGCGTTGAGCCGCTCGCGGCCGAACTGAACGCGCTGGTCGTCGGCCATTGCGACGTCACCGACGCGGCCTCGATTGACGCGGTCTTTGCCGAGGTCGAGAAGCAGTGGGGCAAGCTCGATTTCCTCGTGCATGCCATCGGCTTCTCCGACAAGGACGAACTGACCGGCCGCTATGTCGACACGACCGAGGGCAACTTCAGCAAGACGATGCTGATCTCCGTCTATTCGCTGACGGCCGTGACCCAGCGCGCCGAGAAGCTGATGACGGATGGCGGCTCGGTGCTGACGCTGACCTATTACGGCGCCGAGAAGGTGATGCCGAACTACAACGTCATGGGCGTCGCCAAGGCCGCGCTCGAGGCGAGCGTGCAGTATCTCGCCGTCGACCTCGGGCCGAAGAACATCCGTGTCAACGCGATCTCCGCCGGTCCGATCAAGACGCTGGCCGCTTCGGGCATCGGCGATTTCCGCTACATCCTGAAGTGGAACGAGTACAACGCGCCGCTGCGGCGGACGGTGACGACGGAAGAGGTCGGGGATTCCGGCGTCTATTTCCTGTCGGACCTGTCGCGCGCCGTCACCGGCGAGGTGCATCACGTCGATTCGGGCTATCACGTCGTCGGCATGAAGGCCGTCGACGCGCCCGACATCTCCGTCATCAAGGACTAGTCGGCAGGCGCCCCGTTCCGGGGCGCCTTTCCGGCTTCCGGAGCGCCGATCACCGGCGCTTCCGCACGACCCCCGCCACTGATCTCCTGACCCGGGCCTGCGGAGTTCGCAATGCCGATCATCGTCTTCATCCGGCATGGCGAGACCGACTGGAACGCCGAGGGGCGGTTCCAGGGGCAGCGCGACATTCCGCTGAACGCGCGCGGCCGCCTGCAGGCGCAGCGCAACGGACGCGTGCTGATCGGGCGCATGCCGGAGGCCGCGGCCTTCGACTTCGTCGCCAGCCCGCTCGAGCGCACCCGCCAGACGATGGAAATCGCGCGCGGGGCCATGGGGCTCGACCCCTCCGCCTATCGCCTCGACCCGATCCTGAAGGAGATCACCTTCGGCAATTGGGAGGGCTATACCGCGCCGGAGCTCGAGGCGCGCTGGCCCGACCAGGTCACCGCGCGCGAAGGCGACAAATGGGGCTTCGTGCCGCCGCTCGGCGAGAGCTACCAGATGCTCTCCATCCGGATCGAGGGCTGGCTGTCCCGCCTCGAGCGCGACACGGTCGTCGTCTCGCATGGCGGCGTCTGCCGCGTGCTGCGCGGTCTGCTGCTCGGTCTCGACAGCGATACGACGCCCAATCTCGATGTGCCGCAGGACCGGATCTTCGTCTGGAACGGCACCGCCCGCTGGCTCTGAGCCGGCACTTTTCCATCCATCGCAGTTCCGAACGGGATCGCTGCGCGCGCCGCGGCGGGCCTTCGGCCGTCTGTCACCTTCCTGTCCGGGCGTGATGCGCCAAATGAAAACGACGCCCGGAGGGGGGCCGGACGTCGTTTCGGAGGTCAGTCAGGGAAGAAGATCGGTTGGGGCCGATCAGTCGTTGGCGGGGTTCGGATTGAAGGCGCCGAGGCCTTCCGAACCCTGATGCGAGACGCCGACCGTCTGGCCAGGCAGGATGCCGAGCAGCTGCTTGCCGTTGGCGAAGTTGAAGGTCTGTCCGTCCTGCAGGGTCAGCGTGCCGCTCGTGGCGTTGACGCTGATCACGGTGCCTTCGGTCTGCTCGGCCGCGATGGCGGCGGCGCCGGAGGCGAGGAAGGCGGCCGAAGCGGCGGCGAGGATGAGGTTACGCATTTCGTATTCTCCTGTTCGGCGCATGTTCAACATGCGGCGCCCGTTCTCGGGAGGGCGATTCCCGCCGCCTGCCGGGGGGATTCAGGCGGGACTGGGCTTGGGGTGCTGAGAGAGGGGCCGGCCTGCCGGACGCTGTCTCGAAGCACTGTCGGTCCGGGCGGGAGCGGGCTCCCGGGCGGATCAGTCGTTGGCGGGGTTCGGGTTGAACGCGCCGAGGCCTTCCGAGCCCTGATGCGAGACGCCGACCGTCTGGCCCGGCAGGATGCCGAGCAGCTGGGCGCCGTTGGCGAAATTGAAGGTCTGGCCGTCCTGCAGGGTCAACGTGCCGTTCGAGGCGTTGACGCTGATCACCGTGCCTTCGGTCTGCTCGGCCGCGATGGCGGCGGCGCCGGAGGCGAGAAAGGCGACAGAGGTAGCGGCAAGGATAAGGTTGCGCATCTTGTTCTTCTCCTGGTCGAATGGGGTTCGACACATTCTTCGGGGCGGTCCGAACCACGGGGTTGGTTCGCTTCATTGCCCGCTTCCGATGAGCTGAATTTGGTCACCCCGCCCTCGGCCTTCAAGATGCTGCTTTTTTGCGAACGGGGGCTCGACAAACCCAATCGATGCACAGCAATTCGATTTTTGGCCAATTCGTTCTATTTTATGCCCAAATATCGGTGATTGATTGGAATTTCTTACTCATGAACAATATCATTGTTCACTCTTTTTCATGTGACTGTTCAATAAAATGCTGCGCTTATTATTTACAAGGCTCATCAAATCGGGTGGCGCCCTGCCGGGGCGGCGGATCCGCTGTCGCAGGTGGCGGCCGGAGCGCGCCTGAATCGACGTGACCGCGCCTCGGCCGACTCGTTGGCGAGGGCTGATCCGTGATTGTGCGGCGGCCATAGGGGTAGGGGGCGGGCGACCGGGCGGTCGGCCGATCGTTGAAACGATAACGGCGTCCGGAGGGGTGCCGGACGCCGTTCTCGAAGGGCCTTGTTGGCGCGGAGGTCGGTAGGGTACGCCCGCTCGGCCCTCGGATCGATCGAAATGAAGATCGCTGTTGCTGATAATAGCAAAGCTTACGATCAGTTCAAGTTATTGTTCCGAAGGGGGCTGTAGCCTGCCGCGCCTGAGAGATTTGTCCCCCCGCCGGCAGCCGGTGTTTGACGCCGGGGCGCGGTCTTTCTAGAACCGGGGCCAAACTTCGGGAGCGCCTTCGCCCATGTCGCACAATACCTTTGGTCATCTGTTCCGCGTCACCACCTGGGGCGAGAGCCACGGCCCCGCCCTCGGCGCGGTCGTCGATGGCTGCCCGCCGCGCATTCCGATCTCCGAGCCGGAGATCCAGGCCTGGCTGGACAAGCGCAAGCCGGGCACCTCGCGCTTCACCACGCAGCGCCGCGAGCCGGACGAGGTCCGCATCCTGTCCGGCGTCATGCCGCAGGAAGACGGCACGCTGCTCACCACCGGCACGCCGATCGCGCTCGAGATCCAGAATGTCGACCAGCGCTCCAAGGACTATGGCGACATCAAGGATCGCTATCGTCCCGGCCATGCCGATTTCACCTATGACGCCAAATACGGCATCCGCGACTATCGCGGCGGCGGCCGTTCCTCGGCGCGCGAGACGGCGGCCCGCGTCGCCGCCGGCGCCATCGCCCGCAAGATCGTGCCGGGCATGAGCGTGCGCGGCGCGCTGGTGCAGATCGGTCCGCACAAGATCGATCGCGCGCGCTGGAACTGGAACGAGGTCGACCAGAATCCGTTCTTCTGCCCCGACGCCGAGACGGCCAAGGTGTGGGAGGAATATCTCGACGGCATCCGCAAGGCGGGCTCGTCGACCGGCGCGGTGATCGAGATCGTCGCCGAGGGCGTGCCGGTCGGCCTCGGCGCGCCGATCTACGCCAAGCTCGACCAGGATATCGCCAGCCTTCTGATGTCGATCAACGCCGTCAAGGGCGTCGAGATCGGCGAGGGCTTCGATGCCGCCGCGCTGACCGGCGAGGAGAACGCCGACGAGATGCGCATCGGCAATGACGGCAAGCCGCTGTTCCTCTCCAACCATGCCGGCGGCATTCTTGGCGGCATCTCGACCGGCCAGCCGATCGTCGCGCGCTTCGCCGTCAAGCCGACCTCGTCGATCCTGACGACGCGCCGCTCGATCACCGCCAAGGGCGAGGAGGTCGATGTCATGACCAAGGGCCGTCACGATCCCTGCGTCGGCATTCGCGCCGTGCCGATCGGCGAGGCGATGGTCGCTTGCGCCGTCGCCGACCACTATCTGCGCCACCGCGCCCAGAACGGCTGATATCGGCCGGGCGCGGCCGCGGCGACGTCGGGAAGGCTGCCGCAGGAGATTCGCATGAGCGTCACGCGCATCGGCGAGTTCCGCGCCGCCGAAGGCGAGGGCAGCACGCTGGCGGATTTTCTTGTCGCGGTCCGTTCGGCTATCCTCGGCTCCGAAGGGGCGATATCCTGCGAGGTGTTGCGCGACCGGGCCGAGCGGGACCGCTTCCTGGTGATCGAGCGCTGGCAGTCGATCGAGGCGCATCAGGCCTCGGTCCGCAATATTCCGCCCGAGATGCTCAAGACGGCTATGGCTCTGTTCGCCGAGGCGCCGAAGGGCGGTTATTTCGACGACGCCGACGCCTTCGTCTTCGTGCTGCCGGAGTACAATCACGGCTTCCCGGCCTCGATCAAGAACGCCATGGACTACCTGTCGCACGAATGGGCCGACAAGCCGCTCGGCTTCGTCAGCTATGGCGGCGTCTCGGGCAGCACCCGCGCGGTGCAGCTCCTGAAGCCGGTCGCCGCCGCGCTCGGCCTCGTGGTGGCGGGCGAGGTCAACATCCCGTTCTTCGCGCAGTATCGCCAGGACGCCGCTTTCACGCCGCCGGAGAGCTTTACCGATTCCGCCAACCTGATGCTGAACCGCATCGCCAAGGTCGGCGCGACGCTGAAGGCCGGCCGCAAGGAACTGGTCGCGGCCTGAGCCGCGCCGATCCCGACCCGATCACGAAAAATGGCGGCCGATGGCCGCCATTTCTGTATTCACGCCTTCGGCCCTGCCGTCAGCTCAGGCGGACGCGCCGTGTCGGGCCCGTGCCCTTGCGGGCGAGCTCGAAGGTCGCCACCACCTCGATGTGGCCCGACCACAGGAACTGGTCGACCGGCGTCACGCGGGTCAGCTTGTAGCCGCCGTCGATCAGGATGCGGGCGTCGCGCGCCAGCGTCGCCGGGTTGCACGAGACGCCGACGATCTTCGGCACGTCGGATTTGGCCAGCGTTTCGGCCTGCGCCTTGGCGCCGGCGCGTGGCGGATCGAACACGACCGCCTTGAACGGCTTGAGCTCGACCGGCGCCATCGGATTGAGGAAGAGGTCGCGCCGCCGCATGGTGATCGCCCGGATCCCCTTCGAGAAGCGCATCGAGCGGTCGAGCGCCTTCAGGAGCGTGTCCTCGCCCTCGACGGCGAGAACCGGGAACCGGCGCGCCAGCTTGAGCGTGAAGGTTCCAATGCCGGAGAAGAGATCCAGCACCGGTCCGCTGGACTTGCCGATCGCCGCGTCGACCAGATCCGCCATTGCGAGTTCCGAGGAGGCGGTCGCCTGCAGGAAGCCGCCGGCGCTCGGATAGAGCACGATCGGGTCGTTGCGGAGTTCCGGAACACGGCTCATGACGATCTCGGCGCCATCCACCGTCAGCCGGCAGATCGCGCCGTCGACGGCGGCCCGTCCGAGCGCTTCATAGTCGGCGCGCCCCGGCTTGCGGGCGCCCTCGAGCGAAACGTCGAGACCGGTATCGGTCGAAACCACCGTCATGCGGGCGCGCTTGCCCTGGTCGACCAGGCGATTGGCCAGCGCCGCGAGCTTGTCGCGCCGAGTCTCGATCTCGGGCACCAGCAGCGGGCACTCCTCGATCGCGAGCACGTCGTGGCTCTCGCGCTTGTTGAAGCCGAGCACGATCCCCTTGTCGTCGCGCGCCAGCGTGAACACGGCGCGGCGGCGCGAATGCGGTCCGACCGGCACGACCGGATCGACGTCCGTCTCGATGCCGCGCTGGGCGAAGGCATGGACGACGAGATCGCGCTTCCAGGCCTGGTACTTTTCCGGCGCCCAGTGCTGCAGCGCGCAGCCGCCGCAGGTGCCGAAATGCCGGCAGGCCGGCTCGATCCGGTCCGGGCTGGGGGTGACGATCGAGACGAGATGGCCGCGCTCGCCCTCGACCTCGGCCGTGACGACCTCTCCCGGCAGCGTGAAGGGCACGAAGACCTTCTGGCCCGAAGCGGTCTCGGCGATGCCGTCGCCCTCGTGGCCGAGGGAGGTGATGGTGAGGGTCTCAGCCATGGGGCTTGTCTTTCCTAATGCCGAGCAGGAATTCGTGGTTGCCGTCGCCGCCGGCGATCGGGGAGGGGACGAGGCCGTCGACGACCCAGCCCGGCTCCGCGGCGATCCAGTCGACGATGCGCCCGACGGAGGCTTCGCCTTCGCTGGCGTCGCGAACAAGGCCGCCCTTGCCGATGCCGTCCTTGCCGACCTCGAACTGCGGCTTGACCAGAAGCACGGCCCAGCTGCCCGGCTCCGCCAGTTCAAGCGCCGGCGGCAGGGCGAGGCGGAGCGAAATGAAGGAGACGTCGCAGACGATGGCGTCGAACGGTTCACCGATGTCGTCGGCTGTCAGGTCGCGGACATTGAGGCCTTCGCGCATGGTCACGCGTGAGCGGCTGGCGACGCGCGGATGCAGCTGGCCATGGCCGACATCGAGCGCATGCACGTGGCGCGCGCCCCGCTCCAGCAGAACCTCCGTGAAGCCGCCGGTCGAGGCGCCGAGATCGATCGCCGTGCGGCCGGTCGGATCGTAGCCGAAATGGTCCAGCCCGGCGACGAGCTTCAACGCGGCGCGCGAGACGTAGCGCTGCGCCGGGTCGTCGATTTCAAGCGTGGCATTCGGCCGGATCGTCGCGGCCGGCTTGGTGGCCAGGACGCCGTCGACGCGGACATGGCCGCGCAGGACCGCGTCGCGCGCCTTGGCCCGCGAGGCGACCAGCCCGCGCGCGAGCAGGACCATGTCCAGGCGATGTGTGGTGTCGTTCATGGCGCGAGTGATGGCGCGCGGCACGCATAAGCGCAAGGGCCATGGCGGGGCCATGGGGCCGCAGGGACAGGAAGCTGCCGGAAAGAGGCGTCTCCGGCTAGCGATGCGCGCCGATCAGCAGGAACATCGGCCGGTCGCGCTCCTGCGCCCATTCGGGATGGGTCGCGAGGTCGGCGTCGCTCGGTGACCATTCCTCGACGTGGTCGAGCGTGAAGCCGGAGCGGATCAGGAGATTGAGCAGCGTGCCCATGGTGCGGTGCTGCTTGACGACGCCCTTCGCCAGCCAGTCGGTGGTGCGCTCGCCTTCCTCGCTGTAGCGGTCGAGCGGCCAGATCCGGCGGCCCTCGGCATCGCGCGTGAAATCGGGCCGGGTGGGGGCCATGTAGATCGGATGCTCGATCGAGAGCACGAAGCGGCTTCCCGGCACGAGCGAGCGATGGAGCGTCGCCAGCAGGCCGGCGAGATCGACGATGTAGTGCAGCGTCAGCGAGCTGTAGGCGAAGTCGAACGAGCCGGCCGGCAGGTCGAGGTGCTCCAGGTCGGCGCGCGCGTAGCGGACCGTCGAACCGGCAGTCATGGAGCGGGCGCGGGTCAGCATCTGCTCCGAGACGTCGAGGCCGAGAATGTCGGCCGCGCCCTCGGCCTGGGCGTGGCGGCAGAACCAGCCATAGCCGCAGCCGAGGTCGACGACGCGAAGGCCCTTCAGCTCCGGCAGCATGGCCCGCAGCGACGGCCATTCGGCCGCGCCGTCGAGGCCGCGAACGGAGCGGTCGAGCTGGGCGTAGCCCTCGAAGAAGGCCGGGTTGTCGTAGATGTTCTGCGTCATCGGGTGCCCGTCCGTTCGTGCCTCGCCGCGCGAGCTTCTAGCACGGATCGGGTCGGCATGTCCGGACGGCGGGGCGTCGTCAGGTCGCCTCGGCTCGGTGGACCTCGACGGTGACGTGCGACAGGCCGCGGAGCCCGGCGAGTGCCGAGCGATACTGGTCAGGCGTCTGCGGCGCCGCGGCGGCGAGGCTGATCACGGCGGCGTTGTGGCCGGGGCCGACGCGCCAGAGATGCAGGTCGGTGATCCGTGCGCCGGTCGCCTCGATGCGCGCCCGCAACGCGTTCTGGAGGGCCCGGTCGGGGACGGCGTCGACGAGGATGCGGCCGCTGTCGCGCATCAGCTGGATCGACCAGCTCGCGATCATCATGGCGCCGAGAAGGCCGATCGCCGGATCGAGCCAGACCAGGCCCAGCCAGAGGCCGGCGACGAGCGCCGCGATCGCGAGTACCGAGGTGAGGGCATCGGCGAGGACATGCAGATAGGCCGCGCGGAGATTGTGATCGCGCCCGTGCCGGTGGTCGTGGTGCGCGTGATGGTCGTGCTCGTGAGGCGCGTGGTGGTCATGATCATGCTGGTCATGGTCATGGTCGTGATGGCCATGGTCGTGGCCATGGTGAGGTCCGTCATGCAGCAGCGCGGCGCTGATCAGATTGACGGCGAGGCCGAGGATCGCCACGACGATGGCCGGCTTGAAATCGATCGCCACCGGATGCGCGAGGCGCCAGAGCGAATCCGCCGCGATCAGAAGCGCGATCACGCCGAGAATGACGGCGCTGGCGAAGCCGGCGAGATCGCCGATCTTGCCGGTGCCGAAGGTGAAGGCCGGGTCATGGGCGTGGCGGCGGGCGTAGCGATAGGCAAGCGCCGCGATCAGCAGCGCGCCGGCATGGGTCGACATGTGAAAGCCGTCGGCGAGCAGTGCCATCGAGCCATAGGCGTAGCCGGCGACGATCTCGGCGACCATGGTCGCGGCCGTGATGGCGACGACGATCATCGTCCGCCGCTGGTTGCGGTCATGCGCGGCGCCGAGGAACACGTGGTCGTGCGGGCCGAGGTGGCTGCTGGCGTTCATGGCGTTGCTCCTGCCGGAGGTCGGCCGGGAACCCGGCGACAAGACCTCAGAGATATTTGCTGACTTCCTTGATCTCGGCGATCAGCGCCTGCGCGTCCGCCGGCAGCGGACCCGCCACCGCGCCGAGATGCTCGTCGATGTGATGGTGGATGAGCGTCCGCTTGGTGCTTTCCAGCGCCTTGATCACCGCCTGCATCTGCTGGGCGATCAGCAGGCAGTCGCGCCCGTCCTCGACCATGGCCATGACGCTGGCGAGATGGCCGGAGGCGCGGCGCAGCCGCTGCATGATCTCGGGGTTCTGGGCGTGGCTCATAGGTATATCCTATCCACCGGGAGGGGATATGGGAAGCGAGATTTCCGGGCGGGGGAACGGGGGAGGATCGGCAGTGGGTGGCGGAGGTGGGGAAGTGGCTTTGGGGGGGGAGTTCGGCGACGGGCTCCAAGGCCGCCCCGTCAGCGTCGTCATCCCCGCGAAGGCGGGGATCCATGCAGCCGCGCATCGCGGACGCTTGCGCGGACGGCGCTCGCCGAGATGACGGCGAGCGTGTTGCACGGGCTGGTGAGATTCCACCCGGCCGCAGCAAGGGAATCGGATGGGGCCCTGTTGTCGCTTCGGCCAAGTGCGCTCCGAGGCCGCCCCGCCCCCCGGCCGTCATCCCTGCGAAAGCAGGGATCCATGCAGCTATGATCGGAGATGCTTACGCGGACGGTGCTCGCACGATTGGCAGCCAGCTCAATGCTGATGGGGCTCACACGAATGCCAACCCGGCCGAACGGGTCCCGGGTCTGTGCCCGGGATGAGAGCCTCGGTAGCGGTGCGCCTCGACCGCAGAAGCGGACACGCGAGCCCCGCCTTCGGAGGGGCTCGGAAACGAAGCGTCGGCGGCAAGCGCGGGTCTCGCGCCGCCGCCCGGTCAGATGAGTAGGATCAGCTGGCGACGAGGCGCTTCAGCTTCTCCATGATCGTCGCGTCCTTCTCGTGATAGTCGGCCGTGCCGACGAAGTTGGCGTTGGAATCGAGCAGGTACACGGCGGCGCTGTGGTCCATCGTGTAGTCCTCGCCCTCGCCGACCTTCTTCGAGTAGACCTTGAACGCCTTCAGCATGCCGTCGATCTGCTCGCGGCTGCCGGTCAGGCCGGTGATGCGCGGGTCGAACGCGTTGAGGTAGTTCGCCATCTGCTCGGGCGTGTCGCGCTCGGGGTCGACGGTGACGAAGTAGACCTTGAGCTTGTCGCCGTCGGGGCCGAGCTGCTTCAGCCACTGCGTCGCCTGGTAGAGCGTGGTCGGGCAGACGTCGGGGCAGAAGGTGAAGCCGAAGAACAGCGCCGAGGGGTGGCCCTGCAGCGCCGCCTCGGTGACCGGCTGACCCTTCTGGTCGACGACCGAGAACGGACCGCCGATCGCGCTCAGCTGGGTGACCGGGTTGCTGTTCTTCGGCAGCAGCGCGAAGGCGCCGATCGCGACGACGACGACCGCCACCAGCGCCCAGAGCACGTAGCGGACGGTTCGCAGCGTCTTGTGGGGATTGCCCCCGGTCTTGGCTTCGCTCATTCGTTCGATCCGTGCTTGCCGTGGCCCTGCGGCGCGGCGTCCTCGTGCCCGGCGCCCTGGCCGGAATGGTTCATGCCCGGCTTCTCGCCGTCCGTCCTGTCGGGGCCGGGCGCGCCGATCGGCGACACGACCAGCTCGACCTCGACGGCGCCGGCCTTGGCGAAGGTCAGCGTCAGAGGCACGCTCTCGCCCTGTTTGAAGGGCGCCTTGGGCCGGATGAACATGACGTGGTAGCCGCCGGGCTCGAGCGTCAGCGTGCCGCCGGCCGGAATTTCCACGCCGCCCTCGGCCGGGCGCATGGTCATCACGCCGTCCTCGGTCTTCATCAGGTGGAGCTCGGTCTTCTCGGACACGGTCGAGGCGACGGACACCAGCGTGTCGGCCTCGGTGCCGGTGTTCCTGATCGTCAGGTAGCCGCCGCCGACCCGTGCACCGGGCGGCGTCGCCCGGGACCAGGGTTCGCTCACGACGATCGAGCCTGCGGTGACATCGGCGAGCGCGGGCGTGGCCAGCGACGCGGCGAGAAGCAGCGAAAGGGCTAGATTCTTGATCATGTCGCAGAGATAACGTCCCCCGATCCCGCTGAGAAGCGCGGCGGACTGCCGCGAGGGGAGCGGGGCGGCTCAACCCGCTGGCGCGATCGCCTCGCCGAAGGCGTTTCGCAGGGCGCCGAGGCCGGCTCCGGAGAAGGCGATGACGCGGCCCGGGTCACGCCGCGCCCAGCCTTCCGCCAGAAAGCGGTCGAGCAGCGCCGCGCCCAGCGCGCCGCCGAGATGGCTGCGCCGCTCGCTCCAGTCGAGGCAGGTCTTGCAGACGGGGCGCCGCGCCTTTTCCAGTCCGTCCATGTCGATGCCGAAATCGACGAAGAACGCGCGCCCCTCGGGAGGGACTGTCAGTTCGTCCTCGCCGGCGATCCGGCCAGCCCGCTTCAGCGTCGCGAGCAGGGCGACGCCGCGCTCGCCGGCGAGATGGTCGTAGCAGATGCGGGCGGTGCGGAGCTCGGCGTCGCGTGGGCCGGTGCGCACCCGTTTGGCGCCGGTGCGTTCGGCCAGCCCCATCAGGGCTTCCAGCACGCGGGCGACTTCGGGATCGGCGAGGCGGAAATAGCGGTGCCGGCCCTGGCGCTCGGCGGCAAGCAGGTTCGCCGCGTCCAGCCGCGCCAGATGGCTGCTGGCTGTCGGCAGGGTAACACCGGCGGCCTCGGCAAGTTCGCTCACCGTCAGCGCGCGGCCGTCCATCAGCGCCGTCAGCATGTTGGCGCGGGCGGGATCGCCGATCAGCGCGGCGACGGAAGCGATGACGGGTCCTTCCTTCATAGTTCGATGCTAGTCGAAGTGTCCGTGGTGATCAATGCGCTAGGCTTTGCCCGCAATCTGCAAGGAGCCTACCGATGATCACCTGTTTCATCCGCTACGAGATCGATCCGTTCCGGGTCGACGCGTTCGACGCCTATGCCCGCAACTGGGGACAGGCGATCCCGCGCTGCGGCGCCGATCTGATCGGCTATTTTTCGCCACAAGAGGGATCGAGCACCACGGCCTATGGCGTCTACAACATCGAGAGCCTCGCGGCCTACGAGGCCTATCGCGCCCGCCTGCGCGACGATCCGCTCGGCCGCGAGAACTACGAGTTTGCTCGCAAGGAGCAGTTCATCCGGCGCGAGGATCGGCTGTTCCTGCGGCTCGCCTCGGCGCCGCACGGAGCGCTGGTGAAGCCGTGATCGCCGTGATCTTCGAGGTCTGGCCGGCGGAAGGCGAGCGGCAGGTCTATCTGGATCTCGCCGCCGCGCTGAAAGCGGATCTGCAGGAGATGGACGGGTTCCTGTCGATCGAGCGCTTCGAGAGCCTCGCCGAGCCGGGCAAGCTGCTGTCGCTGTCGTTCTGGCGCGACGAAGAGGCGGTCAGGGCGTGGCGCAACCGGCCGGCCCATCGCGCAACGCAGGCGAAGGGCCGCGCCGGGGTCTTCAGCGGCTATCGGCTGCGCGTCGCGAGCGTGCTGCGGGACTACGGTCTCGATGATCGGGCGCAGGCGCCCGGCGACAGCCGCCAGGCGCATGATGCAAGGGAGGCCGAAGCCTAGAGCCTTTGTTGGATCGCGTCTTCTTCTCGCGAAGCGGTATCCGCTTCGCTCGAAAACGCTCTAGGCGCGGCGGAAGCCGGCCGCCTCGTCGCCGCGGCCGAGTGCCTCGAACACGGTCGCAACGATGCCGCGGGAGTCGAGGCCGCTGTCGGCGATCATCGCCTCCGGCTTGTCGTGGTCGACGAAATCGTCGCGCATGACGAGCGTGCGGATCTTCAGGCCGCGATCGAAGGCGCCGGCGCCGGCGAGGAAGGCCAGCACCTGGCCGCCGAAGCCGCCGACGGCGCCTTCCTCGACCGTGATCACGACTTCGTGATTGCGGGCGAGGTCCAGGACCAGGTCCGTGTCGAGCGGCTTGGCGAAGCGCGCGTCGGCGACGGTGGTCGAAAGTCCGTAGGTGTCGAGTTCCTCTGCCGCCTTCAGCGCATCCTTGAGACGGGTGCCGAAGGAGAGGATCGCCACCTTGCTGCCCTGGCGCAGGATGCGGCCCTTGCCGATCGGCAGGATTTCGCCGCGCGCCGGCATGTCGATGCCGACGCCTTCGCCGCGCGGATAGCGGAAGGAGGAGGGGGCGTCGTCGATCGCGACCGAGGTGGCGATCATGTGCACCAGCTCGGCCTCGTCGGACGGGGCCATGACGATCATGCCGGGCAGCGCCGTCAGGAAGCCGGTGTCGAACGAGCCGGCATGGGTGGCGCCGTCGGCGCCGACGAAGCCGGCGCGGTCGATCGCGAAGCGCACGGGCAGCTTCTGGATCGCCACGTCGTGCACGATCTGGTCGTAGCCGCGCTGCAGGAAGGTCGAGTAGATCGCGCAGAACGGCTTGTAGCCTTCCGACGCGAGGCCGGCCGCGAAGGTGACGGCGTGCTGCTCGGCGATGCCGACGTCGAAGGTGCGCTTCGGGAAGGCCTGGCCGAACAGGTCGAGACCCGTACCGGACGGCATCGCGGCCGTGACGGCGACGATCTTGTCATCGGTCTCGGCTTCCTTGATCAGCGTTTCCGCGAAGACGCGGGTGTAGCTCGGCGCGTTCGGCGTCGCCTTGGCCTGCTTGCCGGTGATGACGTCGAAGCGGTTGACGCCGTGATACTTGTCGGCGGCGGCTTCAGCGGGCGCGTAGCCCTTGCCCTTCTGCGTCACGACATGCAGCAGGATCGGCCCCTCCGGCGCGTCGCGCAGATTGCGCAGGACCGGCAGCAGATGGTCGAGATTGTGGCCGTCGATCGGGCCGACATAGTAGAAGCCGAGCTCCTCGAACAGCGTGCCGCCGGTGAAGAAGCCGCGCGCATATTCCTCGGTCTGCTTGGCCTTCTCGTGCAGGAAGCGCGGCAGCTTGCTGGCCAGCTGCTTCGCCGCTTCGCGGAACGAGCGATAGGTCCGGCCGGAGACGAGGCGGGCCAGATAGGCCGACATGGCGCCGACCGGCGGCGCGATCGACATGTCGTTGTCGTTCAGGATGACGATCAGGCGCGAGCGCTCTGCGCCGGCGTTGTTCATCGCCTCATAGGCCATGCCGGCCGACATCGCACCGTCGCCGATCACGCAGACGACGGCGTTGTCGCCCTGCGACAGGTCGCGGGCGACCGCCATGCCGAGGCCGGCGGAGATCGAGGTCGAGGAATGCGCCGCGCCGAAGGGGTCGTAGGCGCTTTCGGAGCGCTTGGTGAAGCCCGAGAGGCCGCCCGGCTGGCGCAGCGTGCGGATGCGGTCGCGGCGGCCGGTCAGGATCTTGTGCGGATAGGCCTGGTGGCCGACGTCCCAGATGATCCGGTCATCAGGGGTGTTGAAGACATAGTGCAGCGCCACCGTCAGCTCGACGACGCCGAGGCCGGCACCGAGATGGCCGCCGGTGATCGACACCGCGTCGATGGTTTCGGCGCGGAGCTCCGCGGCCAGCTGCGCGAGCGCGCTCTCCGGCAGGTTGCGGAGATCGGCGGGCGTGTCGACGGTATCGAGAAGGGGCGTATCGGTCTTGCCGGTCATCTATCGAGCATGTCTGTTACATGAACGGGCACGGTTACACGACCGGGCGACGGGAGGCAACGCGCGGAGCCGCGCAGGGGCGCGGCCAAATCCCGCGTGGTTGCGAACCGCGACGCGACCGCTACTGTGTCTGCCTGATTCATGCGAGGGGCAATGACAATCCGTCATACCGTTGTCTTCCGGCTGGAGCAGGAGAGGGGTTCCGCCGCGGAGAGGTCATTTCTGGCCAGTGCGCAGGCGCTAAATCCCCGGCGTCGAGATTTTCGACCCGAGGCGCTAGGCTGACATCGAAAACGGTCTTGATATGGGTTCCCCGATCGATTTCGTCCACCAGGCCTTGTTTGGCCGGAGCCTTGTCCATCTCGCCGGCTGCTGCGCTCGGAGCGGCGTCGGTGGCGGATGAGCGCGGTGGTTTCCGGGCCGCCGGCCCCTGGAGCGCTCGTTCCGGCCAGATGCCGATCGGCACAGCGCGGGTGCGACCCGTGATCCGTCTTGGAGTGAATTCTTGCTGTTGCGACTGAAACTGAAGCGGCCGCGCATCCGCAGGCTGGTTGACCAGCCGGCGCCCGCCTGGCTCTCCCGCGACCTCTGGCGCCGGCGCATCGCCTTCTGGGTCGGCGCCGCCATGATCGGCCTGGTGAGCGTCGCCTTCGCCTTCGCCGCCGATCAGGCGCAGCTGCTGTTCCAGTGGATGACGGGCAAGGCGATCTGGCTGCCGCTGATCCTGGCGCCGCTCGGCTTCATGCTCTGCGCGCATCTGGCGCGGACGGTGTTTCCCGGCGCCGCCGGCAGCGGCATCCAGCAGGCGATCGCGGCGTGCGAGTTGAACGACGCCGCGTCGCGCTCCCGGCTGCTGTCGCTGCGCGTCGCCGTCGGCAAGATCTTCCTGACCCTGATCGGCATCGCCTCGGGCGGATCGATCGGCCGCGAGGGGCCGACCGTGCAGATCGGCGCGGCGATCATGCTCAAGGTCGGCACCATCGCCGGCGCCGACCGCGCCCGGGGCCTGATCCTCGCCGGCTCGGCCGCCGGCATTTCGGCCGCCTTCAACGCGCCGCTCGCCGGCATCGTCTTCGCCATCGAGGAGATGAGCCGTTCCTTCGAGCAGAAGACGGCGGGGCTGGTGCTGTCGGCGGTGATCATCGCCGGTCTCGTCTCGCTCGGGCTGGTCGGCAACTATGACTATTTCGGCCAGGTCTCGGGCTCGGTCAAAGGCGTCGAGGGATGGCTGATGGTGCTGTTCTGCGGCCTGTTCGGCGGCCTCGCCGGTGCGCTGTTCGGCAAGGCCATGCTCTGGGGCACCCGGCAGATCCGCATCTGGACCAGCGCGATGCCGGGACGGCGGACGCTGCTGGTCGCCGGTCTCTGCGGCCTCGCCGTCGCGGTCATCGGCCTTGCGACCGGCGGCAGCACCTTCGGTACGGGCTACGAGCATGCGCGATCGGCGATCGAGGGCGAGCTGCTGCCGTGGTATTTCGCGCCGGCCAAGCTGGTGGTGACGCTGCTGTCCTCCCTTTCCGGCATACCGGGCGGCATCTTCGCGCCGTCGCTCGCCGTCGGGACGGGCATTGGCAGCCTGCTCGCGCTCGTCTTCGGAGCGAGCGCCGGCGTCGCGGCGCTGCTCGGCATGGCCGGCTACTTCGCCGGCGTCGTGCAGGCACCGATCACTGCCTTCGTCATCATTCTGGAAATGACGGCCGACAGCGCCGATCTCATTCCGATCATGTGCGCCTCGGTGATCGGCTACAGCGTCTCCAGCCTCCTGGTGCCGCAATCGCTGTATCACGGCCTGGCCGAGCCGCTGCTGAAGAAGGAATGACGGGCGGCGGTCGACACCGGCGCCACGATCCGTCATAGGAATGCCGGACTGACGGGGCCCTTCTGCCGGGATCAGAATGCACGAGATACTGACGGACCATCCGCTCGACGCCTGCAACAGCTTCGGCTTTCGCGCGCGTAGCCGCTATGCGGTCGAGATCCGCTCGGAGGCGGACCTCCAGTCCGCGCTCGCCGATCCGCGCCTGAAGGATCTGCCGCGCCGGCTGCTCGGCGGCGGCAGCAACATCGTGCTCGCCTCCGAATTCGACGGCGTGACCCTGTTGATGCGGATCGCCGGGCGCCAGCTGGTACAGGCCGAGGCGGACCATTTCATCGTCGAGGCCGCCGGTGGCGAGACCTGGCATGATTTCGTGCGCTGGACGCTCGACGAGGGCTATCCAGGCCTCGAGAATCTCGCGCTCATTCCCGGCACGGTCGGCGCCGCGCCGGTGCAGAACATCGGTGCCTATGGCATCGAGCTGGCCGATCGGTTCGAGACGCTCCGGGCGTTTGATACCGAGGCGGGGACCTTCGTCACCTTCGACAGGGAGGCGTGCGCCTTCGCCTACCGCGACAGCGTCTTCAAGCATCGCCCGGGCCGATATGTCGTCACCAGCGTGCGCTTCCGCCTGCCACGGCCATGGCAGCCAGTGCTGAGCTATCCCGATATCGCGGCGGCGTTCCGCGACGCGGATCCGGTTTCGCCCCGGGCCGTGTTCGACGAGGTCGTCGCCGTGCGCGGCCGCAAGCTGCCCGACCCGGCGGTGATCGGCAACGCCGGCAGCTTCTTCCAGAACCCGGTTGTCGCGGCCGACCAGCATGCCCGCCTCAAGGTGTCGCACCCGGCCATGGGCGGCTATCCGCAGGCCGATGGCCGGATCAAGCTCTCGGCCGCCTGGCTGGTCGAGCAGAGCGGCTTCAAGGGCATGCGGCTCGGCCATGTCGGCGTCTACGACCGCCACGCCCTGATCCTGGTCAATCATGGCGGAGGTTCGGCGGCCGAGATCACCACGCTCGCCGGCCGCATCAAGGCCGGCGTCATGGAGAAGTTCGGCGTCCAGCTCGTCGAGGAGCCGGTTTTCCTCTGAGGGGACTTGTGCTTAGCGAGAACCTTCCATGCCGATTGGCCCGCTCCGCCAGCATCCTGAGGTGCTTCGCGTAAGCGAAGCCTCGAAGGGGGATCCAGGCGGGCGCCAGTTTGGCGGATGACGTTTGAACTCTGCCGGCGTTTCCGGTGTTTCCTGGACCCTCCTTCGAGGCCCGGCTTTGCCGGGCACCTCAGGACGATGGTCGCGTTTCGGACTCGGCCCGTCGGGGTTGACGCCGAAGTGCGGCGGGAGAGCCCTACGGCCCTTCCGGCAACGGAATGAATTCCTTCTCGTCGCCGAACACCTTGTCGAAGCGGCCGGCTCTCCAGTCGGCCTTGGCCTGCTCGATGCGGTCCTTCGACGAAGAGACGAAATTCCACCAGATGTGGCGTGGGCCGTCCATCGGCGCGCCGCCGACCAGCATCAGCCGCGAGGGCGCCCGCGCCGTGACCAGGATCGGGTCGCCGGGGCGCAGCACCAGCAGCCGTCCGGCCTCGAACACGTCGCCCGCAATCTCGATCTCGCCCTCGAAGATATAGATCGCCCGCTCTTCATGCTGCGTGTCGACCGGCAGCCGGCCGCCCGGCCGCAGCACGATGTCGGCATAGATCGTGTCGGAGAAGGTCTCGACCGGGGAGGTTTCGCCATAGGCGGAGCCGACGATCAGGCGCAGATCGACGCCGTCGCCGGTGATCACCGGCAGGTCGGCGCGGGCGTGGTGGTGGAAGACGGGCGCAGCCTCTTCCTTGTCCTGCGGCAGCGCCACCCAGGTCTGCAGGCCGCCGATGCGGCGGTCGTTCGCCTTCTGGCGGAATTCCTGGCTCGAACGCTCGGAATGGGCGATGCCGCGACCGGCGGTCATCCAGTTGACGTCGCCCGGCCGGATCGCCTGTTCGACGCCGGTCGAATCGCGGTGGATGATCTCGCCATCGAACAGATAGGTCACCGTGGCGAGCCCGATATGCGGATGCGGCCGCACGTCGAGGCCTTCGCCGGCGGGAAACTCGCCGGGGCCCATCTGGTCGAGGAAGATGAAGGGCCCGACCATGCGCCGCTTGACGGTCGGCAGCGCGCGCTTCACGGCGAAGCCGCCAATGTCGACGGAGCGCGGCACCACGACGAGATTGATCGCGTCGCTGGAGGCGGCATCGCCGAAGATGGGGTCGATATCGGGCAGACGGCTCATGGCACTCTCCTCTTCGTCCGGTGCCGGCACCGATAGTGGAGGTCGTCAGCATGGGCCGATAGACGCGGTTCCGGCGACGGATTGTTCAGCGAAACGTCGCCACCTAGTCGACGTCGAGCGGCTCGGTTCCGGTCGGCTGGCCGTTCGCGCCGGTGCGGATCTTCTCGACCTTGGCCTCGGCCTGCTTGAGCAGGGCCTCGCAATGCTTCTTCAGCGCTTCGCCGCGCTCGTAGATCTTGATCGATTCCTCGAGCGGCACGTCGCCCCGCTCGAGATGGCCGACGATCGTCTCCAGCTCGGCGAGCGCCTTTTCGAAGGAGAGGCTTTCGATGGCGGTCTGGACGTCGGACATGGGCGAAACTCCGGATTGTGCGGCGAACCTTTTCGGCCATCGCGGCCCGTGATGCAAGCGGCTCAGCCGGCCCGCATCAGCCGTTCGACATGAACGGCGGTGGAAGAGGCGAGGGCTTTCAGGTCGTAGCCGCCTTCGAGGATGCTGACGAGGCGACCCCTGGCGTGGCGGTCCGCGCAGGCCATCAGCAGGTCGGTCGCCTCGGCGAAGTCCGCCTCGTCGAGCCTGAGCTCGCCGAGGGGGTCCTGGTGGTGGGCGTCGAACCCTGCCGAGATGATGACGAGTTCAGGCCGGAACGCATCGAGCGCCGGCAGGATGTGGCCTTCGAGCGCGGCGCGGAACTCGGCGCTGCCGGCGCCGGGCGCGAGCGGCGCGTTGACGATGTTGCCTGCGCCCGTCTCGCTCGCCGCGCCCGTACCGGGATAGAGCGGCATCTGGTGCGTCGAGGCATAGAGCACCGAGGGATCGTCCCAGAAGATCGCCTGCGTGCCGTTGCCGTGATGCACGTCCCAGTCGACGATCGCGACCCGTTCGATGCCATGGGCGCGCTGGGCGTGGCGCGCCGCGATGGCCGCCTGGTTGAAGTAGCAGAAGCCCATGGCGCGCTCCGGCTCGGCGTGATGGCCGGGCGGGCGCATGGCGCAGAAGGCGTTCTTCGCGTCGTCGTCCATCACCGCGTCGACGGCCTGGCAGGCGCCGCCGACGGCGACCAGCGCGGCCTCCAGCGTCTTCGACGACATGATCGTGTCGGCGTCGATGCGGACCATGCTTTCGGAAGGGCTGTAGTGGCGCATCGCGTCGAGATGGGCCTCGGTGTGGCAGAGGCGGATCATGGCGACGTCGGCCATGCGGGCCTTTTCGCGCAGGAGCGGCGCGAAGCGCTCGTCCGCCAGCGCCGCCTCGACGGCCTGAATGCGCTCCGGGCGCTCCGGATGGCCGAACGGCACGAGATGCTCGGCGAAGACGGGGTGGTGGATCAGCAGCGTCGCCATGTGGGTCCCTGGTCGTCGGTGGATCCGGGCCCGATTGCCCGCGTCTGTCGGTCGAGCGTGTTCAGAAGCCTTTTCGCATGTAGGCGACCACCGCGTCCCGGACGAGGGGCGAGCGCAGGCGGGCAAGGATCTGGGTAAGTTCCTGGTCGATGCGGGTCAGGACTTCGCGCCGGTCGCCCCGCATCAGGCGGCGGGTCTGGCCAACGCTTTCGTCGGGCAGGCTGATCAGCCGGCGCGCCACCTTGACGGCCTCCTGCTCGACTTCCGCCGCCGGCACGATCCGGTTGACCAGCCCGACAGCGAGCGCGCGCTCGACGTCGAAGCGCTCGCCGAGCACGAGATATTCGAAGGCGCGCTGGTATCCCATCAGGCGCGGGGCGAGCAGGGTAGCGGCGGCGCAGGGCACGAGGCCGAGTTCGGTGCAGGTCGATTCGAAGGCGGACCATTCGCTCGCGACGACATAGTCGCAATGCATCAGCAGATGGGAGCCGAGGCCGAGCGCCAGGCCGTCGACGGCCGCGATCAGGGGCTTCTCGATCGTGGCGATGGTCTTCATGAAGCGGATGATGCTTTCGTCGATCCGCCGCCCGTCGACATAGTCGAGAAGTTCACGCAGGTCCGTGCCGGTCGAGAAGACGCCGGGCGATCCGACGATGACGAACGCCTTGTTGCGTCCGTCGCGCTCGCCGACGACCAGCGCATCGGACAGGGCCGACAGCAGTTCGGCCGAGAGGGCATTCTGAGTTTCCGGCCGCTCGAGGCGAATGACGGTCACACCGCCTCTCGCGTCGACGGCGATCGGCAAACTCATGCGGTCATTCATGCGATATCGGACTCCCCACTCGCCGAGAGAATTGGACCGGTCATGTCCCAAAGTAAAGTCTTCGGCACACTTTGTTTGCAATTCTAGATAGTCCGGATCGTCGCATCCGGTTGATGACCGCCAAGGAAGCGCTTGACTGGAAGCACGCGAAGCGCCTTTTGGCGTCCAGATCCGAAACAATCTCCCGGAGTCCGGCGTGAACGCGCGCAAATTGCCTTCAATTCGCCCTGCCTTCGACGCCGATGCGCAAAACGCCGCAGTGGCGGCGCTGAGGGCTGGCGAACTCGTCGGCATGCCGACCGAGACCGTCTACGGCCTGGCGGCCGATGCCACCAATGGCGAGGCGGTGGCGCGAATCTACGCCGCCAAGGGGCGGCCGAGCTTCAACCCGCTGATCGCGCATGTGGCCGATCTCGCCGCCGCGGAAAAGCTCGTCGTGTTCGACCCGCTGTCGCGTCGTCTCGCCGAGGCGTTCTGGCCGGGCCCGCTGACGCTGGTGCTGCCGAAGCGCGCCGATGCCGGCGTCTCCGACCTCGCGACCGCCGGGCTCGACACGCTGGCCGTGCGCATGCCGTCGCATCCGGCCGCGCATGCGCTCCTGAAGGCGTTCGGGCGTCCGGTCGCCGCGCCGAGCGCCAACCGGTCGGGCCATGTCAGCGCCACCACCGCCGCGCATGTTGCGGCGGATCTCGGCCATGCCGTTTCCGTCATCCTCGATGCCGGCGCGAGCAAGGTCGGCGTCGAATCCACCATTGTCGCCGCGACCCCGCGCGGGCTGGCGCTGCTCCGGGCTGGTGGCGTGCCGCGCGAGGCGATCGAGGCGGTGGCGGGCGCGCCGCTGGAGGCGGTCGACCTCACGGATCCGGAGGCGCCGACGGCGCCCGGCCAACTCGCCTCGCACTATGCGCCCGGCGCGGCCGTCCGGCTCGGCGCCGACGAGGTGCGGCCCGGCGAGGCGCTGATCGCGTTCGGGCCGGAGCTGCCGCGCAATGCCGAGGCCGCGGTCGCGATGGTCAATCTCAGCCCGCGCGGCGACCTGATCGAGGCGGCGGCGCGGCTGTTCTCGGCGCTCCGCGAGCTGGACGGCAAGGCCGCGACGATCGCCGTCGCGCCGATCCCGGCGACGGGACTGGGAGAGGCGATCGCTGATCGCCTCCGGCGCGCGGCGGCGCCGCGCCCCTGAGGTCGGGTTAGCCTCAGCCTTCGAATTCCGGGCCGCGCGCCGAATAGAAGTTCGTCTCGCGCCAGCGCTTCATCAGCGCCTCGAACTCGGGATCGATCTCGTCCGGCAGGACGATCTTGAGCGAGACCAGAAGGTCGCCATGACCGCCGACGCTGGTCGGCAGGCCCTTGCCCTTCAGCCGCATGACACGACCACCGTCCGAGCGGGCGGGAATCGTCATCGTGCCGGAACCGGTCAGGGTCGGCACGCGCACCTTGGCGCCGAGCACGGCTTCGTCGAGCGTCACCGGCAGGTCGAGGCGGAGCGTATCGCCGTCCACCTTGAACAGCGGATGCGGCACGAACTCGACCGTCACCAGCGCGTCGCCGGACGGGCCGCCGGTCGGGCTGGCCCAGCCCTGGCCGCGCAGCCGGATCACCCGGCCCGGCCTGGTGCCGGCGGGAATCGAGATTTCGAGCGTCCGGCCGGTCGGCAGTTCGACGCGCGCCTTTTCCTCGCGCACGATCTGCTCGAGCGTTACCGCGACGGTCGCCGACACGTCTTCGCCACGGCCACGCGGCTGGGCCGAGGCCCTGGCGCCGCCGCCGCTGAAACCGCTGAAGCCGCCGGATTGGCCGCCAAAGCCGCTGAAGCCGCCGGTCTGGCCGCCGCCGAAGCCGAACAGGTCGTTCAGGATGTCGTCGGCGCCGCCACCACCGCCACCACCACCACTGGAAGACCAGCGATAGCTGCGGGCGCCGGAGCCGGACGCGGCGCGCGGATCGAAGCCGGAAAACCCTTCGAAGCCCTGGAACTTGGGCTTGCCCTCGGCGTCGATTTCGCCGCGGTCGAACTGGCCACGCTTCTCTTCGTCGCTCAGGATCTCGTAGGCCGAATTGATCTCGGCGAACTTCTCCTGGGCCTTCGGATCATCCTGATTCTGATCGGGATGGTGTTTTTTGGCGAGACGGCGAAACGCCTTCTTCACCTCGGCCGCGGACGCCTTCTTGTCGACGCCGAGGACCTGATATGGATCACGCATGGGAAACCCCCTCTAAGGGCAGGATTCATCCCGGCCCGCCATGCGGCACCGGAACTCTCCATAACATAGGGAGGCTAGGAATTGATTCCAATCGCCTCGAATCGTTTGCAGATTAGAGAAGTGCGCTGTCTTCGGGAACGACCTCGAACAGCTGCCACATCCCGTCCGGCGCGCGGCAGGCGTCGCCGCGATAGCGGCGGATGCCGCGAACGTCGCTGACGGTCAGCGAGAAGGCGCGGCAGTTCCGGCCGTCCGGCTCGTTGCGGGCAGAAGCGAGGGGAGAGATCGTGCCGTTGGAGCCGGTGTCCGGGTTGGTCCAGTCGATGACTTCGCCCTTCGCCGAGCCGGGCATGAAGGTCGAGGCCGTCAGGCGGATATGCTCCCAGTCGGAGGGCGCCACGGCTTCGACCACGCTGCGCGCTTTTGCGGCCGGCGTCGCCGGCCGGACCGGCGCGATCGAGGCCGTCGTCATCGGGTCGAGGTCTGCTTCCGGGCCGCCGGGTGCCAGTCCGCATCCGGCGAGCCCGCAACCGGCAATCATGAGAATGGGGCGGAAGCGGCGTACTATCCGCATGCCCGCTGGATCCCGTCTTGTCTGGTCATATGCCGTCCGGTCGATATATGTCTGTCCCGTAGCAGCACGAATGACCCCCCAGCGGACGCCCTGCGGATCGCAGCATCGGAAAAGATGATTAAGGATGAGTGACTTCACAGCCGCGACGGATCCCTTCGCCCTTTTCGCCGAATGGCTGCTGGAGGCGGAGGCGTCCGAACCGAACGACCCGAACGGCATGGCGCTGGCGACCGTCGATTCCGACGGCCTGCCGGACGTTCGCATGGTGCTGATGAAGGATTTCGACGAGCGCGGGATCGTGTTCTACACGAACTACGGCAGCGCCAAGGGGCAGGAGCTGCTGGCCAATCCCAAGGCGGCGGTGCTGTTCCACTGGAAGAGCCTGCGCCGCCAGGTCCGCGTGCGCGGGCCTGTCGAGCGGGTGACGGACGACGAGGCCGACGCCTATTTCGCGTCGCGGCCGCGTCATAGCCGGCTCGGTGCCTGGGCGTCGAAGCAGTCGCAGCCGCTCGAATCGCGTTTCGCGCTGGAAAAGGCGGTCGCGACCGTCGCCGCCAAATATCCGCTCGGCGAGATTCCGCGCCCGTCGCACTGGTCGGGCTTCCGCATCACGCCGGTGCAGGTCGAGTTTTGGAAGGACGGCGCCTTCCGCCTGCACGATCGCGTCGTCTTCCGTCGCGACGTCCCGGGCGCGGGGGAATGGAGCCGCGAGCGCCTCTATCCCTAGGCGCCCGCATTCATGGGTCAGGCGGCGGCGGTGCCGCCGACCGTGATCTGGTCGATGCGGATGGTCGGCTGGCCGACGCCGACCGGCACGCCCTGGCCGCTCTTGCCGCAAGTGCCGATGCCGAGGTCGAGCGCCATGTCGTCGCCGACCATCGAGACGCGCTTCATCGCCTCCGGACCGTTGCCGATCAGCATGGCGCCCTTGACCGGCGCGCCGATCTTGCCGTTCTCGATCATGTAGCCTTCGGTGCAGGCGAAGACGAACTTGCCGCTCGTGATGTCGACCTGGCCGCCGCCGAACGACACCATGTAGAGGCCCTTCTTCACCGAGGCGAGGATCTCAGCGGGATTGTCCTTGCCGCTCTTCATGATCGTGTTGGTCATGCGCGGCATCGGCACATGCGCATAGGACTGCCGGCGACCATTGCCGGTCGGCTTCATGCCCATCAGCCGGGCGTTCTGGCGGTCCTGCATGTAGCCGACGAGGACGCCGTCCTCGATCAGCGTCGTCGCCTGCGTCGGCGTGCCCTCGTCGTCGAAGGAAAGCGAGCCGCGCCGGTCGAGGATCGAGCCGTCGTCGACGACGGTGACGCCCTTGGCGGCGACCTGCTGGCCCATCAGTCCGGCGAAGGCGCTCTCGCCACGGCGGTTGAAGTCGCCCTCGAGTCCGTGGCCGACCGCCTCGTGCAGCATGACGCCCGGCCAGCCGGGGCCGAGCACGACGTCGAACGTGCCGGCGGGGGCGGGGACCGCCTCCAGATTGACGAGCGCCTGGCGCAGCGCCTCGTCGACCGCGTGCTGCCAGCGGTCGGTCGCGACGAACTGGCCGAAGCCCTCGCGTCCGCCCATGCCGTAGGAGCCGGTTTCCTGCCGGTCGCCTTCGCCGGCGATGATCGACACGCTGACGCGCACCAGCGGCCGCACGTCGCGGCGATAGGTGCCGTCCGGGCGCAGGATCTCGATCACCTGCCACGTGCCGGCCAGCGAGGCGCTGACCTGGCGGACGCGCGAATCCTTGGCCCGCGCATAGGCGTCGATCGCCTCGAGCAGCTTCACCTTGTCGGCGAAGCTCGGGCTGCCGAGCGGGTTCTCGTCGGTGTAGAGGATGCGGTTGGTGCCCTGCGGCGGCGCCGCGAGCGTGCCGGAATGGCCGCGCTTGACCGAGGCGACGGCCTCGCCGGCGCGGCGGATGGCGTCGAGCGAGACTTCGCCGGCATGGGCGTAGCCGACCGCCTCGCCCGCGACGGCGCGCAGGCCGAAACCCTGGCGCGTGTCGAAGCTGGCGCCGGTCAGCCGGCCATTGTCGAAGGCCAGGCCCTCGGACTGGGCGTATTCGAGATAGAGCTCGCCGTCGTCCGCGCCGGAAAGGGCGTCCGCGACGACGCCGCGTGTCGCCTCGCGGTCGAGGCCGGCGCGTGCGAGAATTGAGATTTGGTCATCGGCCATGGCAAGCTCCGCGATCGAGTTTCAATCGCTGAGATAGGCGATCCGGCCGGGTTTGGCACCCCCTGCCGTCGCCAGGGCAGGGGAAGCGCCGCCTATTGCTGGTTGGCGAACGCGTCCATCGCGGTGGTGATCTCGGCCTTGAGCGCGGCGATGCGGGCGTCATAGACGCGGCCCAGGCAGGCGACGTCGCCGCCGCACGCGTCGCGCAGGCGCAGGAACTCGGCTGCCGCGTCGCGGCGGGCGCCGTTCGCGCCCATCAGCATCGGCACCTTGTTGTAGGCGAACCAGAGCGCCGCCATTTCGGTGTCCTGTTCCGAGAGACGCGGGTTCTGGCAGATGGCGGTCTCGACCGGCGTGGCGGCCTTCGCGCAATCGAAGCTGGCGGCCAGCGCCGGATCGGCGAAAGCGGTTGCGGCAATCGGGGCGGCGGCGAGCGCGGCGAGCGTGGCAAGGCGGATCATGGTGTGGTCCCTGGTTCGCGCTGCAGATTCGGCGCGACCTTGATATTTCGAGCCCGACTTGTCGAGCGCCCGGACGCGCTGCCCATTGCCATCAGGCCCCGGAATGGCCCATACGCTGCGGCACGGAACAACGAATTGTGATCGAAGGCCGCAGGGACGCCCCGTAGCGCTCGCGCCCGATCGCCTGGAGCACGAGGGACAAGACGATGGCGGCATTCGGCCTGGACAAGAGTGAACTGACGATCATGCCGGTCGACGGCCCGCTTAGCGGACGCGTCACGCCGCCCGGATCCAAGTCGATCACCAATCGCGCGCTGCTGCTGGCGGCGCTCGCCAAGGGCACCAGCCATCTCACCGGCGCGCTGAAGAGCGTCGACACCAAGCTGATGGCCGAGGCGCTGCGCGCCATGGGCGTCACCATCGACGAGCCGGACGACACCAGCTTCATCGTCACCAGCACGGGCCGCCTCGAGGCGCCGGCGGCGCCGCTGTCGCTCGGCAATGCCGGCACGGCGATGCGCTTCCTCACCGCGGCGGTGACGCTGGTGCAGGGCACCGTCGTCGTCGATGGCGACGCGCATATGCGCAAGCGTCCGATCGGCCCGCTCGTCGAGGCGCTGCGCTCGATCGGCATCGCTGCCTCCGACGCCAGCGGCTATCCGCCGGTCATCGTGCATGGCAACGGCGCCTTCGGCAGCGGCCGCGTGGAAATCGACGGCGGGCTTTCGAGCCAGTACGTTTCGGCGCTGCTGATGGCGGCCGCTTTCGGCAACGGCCCGATCGAGGTGGCGCTGACCGGCAGCGAGATCGGCGCGCGCGGCTATGTCGACCTGACCATCGCGGCGATGCGTGCCTTTGGCGCCTCGGTCGAGCAGCTCGACGCCGCGAGCTGGCGCGTGCAGCCGACCGGCTACACCGCGACCGACTACGTCATCGAGCCGGACGCCTCGGCCGCCACCTATCTCTGGGCCGCTGAAGTGCTGACGGGCGGCAAGATCGACCTCGGTGTCGCCTCGGATGCCTTCACGCAGCCCGATGCCAAGGCGCGGGAGGTGATCGCCCAGTTTCCGCACCTGCCGGCCGTCATCGACGGCTCGCAGATGCAGGACGCGATCCCGACCATCGCGGTGCTGGCGGCCTTCAACGAAACGCCGGTCCGCTTCGTCGGCATCGCCAATCTGCGCGTCAAGGAGTGCGACCGTGTCGCCGCCGTGGCGACGGAGCTGTCGCGAATCCGTCCCGGTCTGGGCACGGAGGAGGGGGATGACCTGATCGTCGCCTCGGATCCGAAGCTCGCCGGCCAGGTTCTGTCGACGCGGATCGAGACCTATTCGGATCACCGCATCGCCATGAGCCTGGCGCTCGCCGGCCTGAAGATCGGCGGCATCACGATTCTCGATCCCGGCTGCGTCGCCAAGACCTACCCGACCTATTGGGAAGCGCTGAAGAGCCTCGGCGTCCAGCTCGTCGAGTAGCGGCGGCGGGCGGCGCACGATCCGCCCAGGCTGCATTCCCAAAGCTCGACCATCATCCTGAGGTGCCCGGCGTAGCCGGGCCTCGAAGGAGGGTCCAGGGAGCGCGCCGCTGGATCCTCCTTCGAGGCTTCGCTCGCGCGAAGCGCCTCAGGATGATGGCGGTGTCTGTCGATCGGCCGGAAGGCCGTGCGACGCCCTCATCAGGGACGGCGGCAGGCCTAAATCATGCTCAGTACAGCGACGTGGCGTAGCGGGCGAGCATCTCGGACTGGGTTTCGGCCTGCTCGTGCGAGCGCGTATGGTCCTTGAGCATCTCGCCCATGGTCGGCAGGCGATCGCGCGGGACGCGGCTTTCCTCGGCCCATAGCTTCGAGCGCATCAGCGCCTTGGCGCATTGCAGATAGGCTTCCCGCACCGTCACCACGAGGACGGTGGCGGGGATCCTGCCTTCCGCCATATGGGCGCTGCGCAGCGCCAGGTCGTCGTCGATCACCGCCGTGCCGTTCACGCGCAAGGTCTCGTCGACGCCGGGGATCAGGAAGATCAGGCCGATTCCGGGACGCTCGACGATGTTGGAAAGCGTGTCGATCCGGTTGTTGCCGACGCGGTCCGGGAGGATCAGCGTGGTGTCGTCGGCGACAGTGACGAAGCCCGGATGATCGCCGCGCGGCGTGGCGTCGCCGAAGCCGTCGGCGCCCTGGGTCGCGAGGATCACGAAGGGCGAGAGGGCGATGAACGACCGGCAGTGCCGGTCGAGGCGGTCGAGTTGCTTGGCGACCGAACGGCCCTTGGGCGCGCCATAGATGGCCCGCAGCGATTCCATCGTCTCGATGCGGGCCATGCGTGCTTTCCAGTCCTAGGGGAGGGCGTCGAAGCCGGGTCCGAAGCCGTTGAGGGAGATCGGAATGCCGATACCTTCCTCGGGTGTCTGGAAGATGACGAAGGTCGCCGTCTTGCCGTCACGCAGCTTCTTGATCAACTCGTCGTCGAGGATGACCTCGGCGAGGCAGCCATCCGGGAGGCAGCGCACGAAGCCGGCGCGGCCCATCTCGTTCTGGTCGATCTTGAGGCCGAGGCCGGACGGCAGCAGCACGCCGAGCGGCGCCAGCACGCGCATGACCTTGGCCTTCTTGTCGGCCGTCTTCAGCACGATCACCGACAGGCCGACATTGTCGCGGTCCTCGGCGGTGACGAACTGCATCATCGAGCAGACTTCGCCCTGGGCCCCCGGCGGCTTGTCGCAGCGGGTTTCCCAGTCGCCATGCATGCCCTTGGAGACGCCCTGCGCGCCTGCCGTCGCCGGCATCAGCGCGGCGAGCGCGGCGGCCGCCAGCCCCGCCTGGACGATTCGCAGGGGCCGGAATGCGCCACGACGCGCGGTCGGAAATACCTTCACCTGAGCGATCTCCTCGATTCTCACATGTGTCGCACATCCATGCACGACGAGGTGCGGCGCAGTAACCCTTGCGGGGCGCTTCGCTGAGCGCGATTTGCCGCATCCCATCTCACGATCCCCCGTTGCGAGCACAGGGGGCATGTGGTTTGTCTCGGTCCATATTTGGCCGATTCCAAACTCTGCGCATGGCAGAAACTAACATCGGCCTATACTGTTGTGGAAAATGGCGCAACGGAGGCGGTTTCTCGAGCTTCGCTGCGCTGATCGGCTTCGATGCCGCAATGGCATGGATAGGGAGTGAACACGTGACGAAGGCGATCACGCGTCTCGGAACAATTTTGACGATGGCTACGGCGTCCGCTGCGACTTTGGGCGGGCTCACCGGTGCCGCGCAAGCTGCCCAGCCGACCCCCTGGGCGGTGTGGTCGCAGACCGCCGCTTCGCCGATCCAGGCGATGATCGAGCGCTTCAACGCCGGCATCACCATCGTCATGGCGCTGGTGGTGGTGGTCGTGCTGGCGCTGATCATCTACTGCGTCGTCCGCTTCAACGCGAAGGCGAACCCGGTTCCGTCCAAGACCTCGCACAACACGATGATCGAGGTGATCTGGACGCTGGCGCCGATCCTCATCCTGATCGGCATCTCGGTCCCGTCCTTCTCGCTCCTGTTCGCCCAGGCCGACCCCGCCCGTATCGTCAAGGACTACGATCCGGAGAAGGTGATGACCATCAAGGCGACCGGCCTGCAGTGGTACTGGAACTACGAGTACCCGGACAATGACGGCATCGCCTTCGACTCGACCATGCTCGAGGACAAGGATCGCACCGACCCGGTCAACCAGCCGCGCCTGCTCGCCGTCGACAACGAGATGATCGTTCCGGTCGGCACCGTCGTCCGCCTCCAGGTCATCGGCGCCGACGTGATCCATTCGTTCGCGATGCCGTCGTTCGGCCTGAAGCTGGACGCCGTCCCGGGCCGCCTCAACGAGACCTGGTTCCTCGCCGAGCGCGAGGGTGTTTACTACGGCCAGTGCTCGGAGCTCTGCGGCATCAACCATGCCTACATGCCGATCGCTATCCGCGTCGTGAAGCCGGAGCAGTTCAAGGCCTGGGCCGCGCAGGCCAAGGACGATCTGCCGGGCGCCTACAAGACGCTCGCCGCCGCTCTGGCGCAGGACAAGGTCGCGCAGGCTTCGGAAGCCGCCGTCGAGGTGGCCGCCCGCTGAGGTGGCCACTTCACAGGATCGATGATGATCGGCTCCGGCGCGCGCTCTGCGCCGTGATGCCGTAGGACATGAAAAGGGAGCAGGCCATGGCCACGGGTGCTGCACACGCTGCGGACCACCACGACCATCCGACGGGTTGGCGTCGGTGGGTCTATTCGACCAACCACAAAGACATCGGCACGATGTACCTGATCTTCGCGATCTGCGCGGGTATCATCGGTGGCGCTCTCTCGGTCGGCATTCGTCTGGAGCTTCAGCAGCCCGGACTGCAGATCTTCAACAATCCGAACGTGTTCAACATGTTCACGACGGCGCACGGCCTGATCATGATCTTCTTCATGGTCATGCCGGCTATGATTGGCGGCTTCGGCAACTGGATGGTGCCGATCATGATCGGCGCGCCGGACATGGCGTTCCCGCGCATGAACAACATCTCGTTCTGGCTCCTGCCGCCGGCGCTGCTGCTGCTCATCATCGCGCTGTTCGTCCCGGGCGCCGCCGGCCATAACGGCCCGTCGGGCGGCTGGACGATCTACCCGCCGTTCTCCGGTTCCGGCCCCGAGGGCCAGCCCGGCCCGGCCATGGACCTGGCGATCTTCGCGCTGCACATCTCGGGCATCTCGTCGATCCTCGGCGCCATCAACTTCATCACCACGATCTTCAACATGCGCGCCCCGGGCATGACGCTGCACAAGATGCCGCTGTTCGCTTGGTCCGTGCTCGTGACCGCCTTCCTGCTGCTGCTGTCGCTCCCGGTTCTCGCCGGCGCGATCACCATGCTGCTGACCGACCGCAACTTCGGCACCACCTTCTTCAAGCCCGAGGGCGGCGGTGACCCGATCCTGTTCCAGCACCTGTTCTGGTTCTTCGGTCACCCGGAAGTGTACATCATGATCCTGCCCGGCTTCGGCATGATCAGCCACATCATCTCGACCTTCTCGAAGAAGCCGATCTTCGGCTACATCGGCATGGCCTACGCCATGGTCGCGATCGGCGTCGTCGGCTTCATCGTGTGGGCGCACCACATGTACACGACGGGTCTGTCCTTCGAGACGCAGGCCTATTTCGTCGCCGCGACGATGGTCATCGCCGTTCCGACGGGCATCAAGATCTTCTCGTGGATCGCGACGATGTGGGGCGGCTCGATCGACTTCAAGGCGCCGATGCTCTGGGCCCTTGGCTTCGTCTTCCTGTTCACCGTCGGCGGCGTCACGGGCGTCATGCTCGCCAATGCCGGCCTCGACCGCTCCTTCCACGACACCTACTTCGTGGTGGCGCACTTCCACTACGTGCTGTCGCTCGGCGCCGTCTTCGCGATCTTCGCGGGCTGGTACTACTGGTTCCCGAAGATGTTCGGCTACATGTACAGCGACAACATCGCCAAGCTGCACTTCTGGGTGATGTTCATCGGCGTGAACCTTGTGTTCTTCCCGCAGCACTTCCTCGGCCTGGACGGCATGCCGCGTCGCTATGTCGACTATCCGGACGCGTTCTGGGGCTGGAACTTCGTGTCGTCGATCGGTTCCTATATCTCCGCCTGCGGCGTGCTGATCTTCCTCTATGGCGTCATCGACGCCCTGCTGAAGAAGGTCCCGGCGCCGAACAACCCCTGGGGCTCGGGTGCGACCACGCTCGAGTGGCAGCTGTCGTCGCCGCCGCCCTTCCACCAGTGGGAAGTTCTGCCGCGCATCGGTGACGTGAAGCACTAAGCGCAACTAACAGGGGCCGGGACGCGTCCCGGCCCCGATTTTTAGAGTAATAGTGACCGCAATGTCTGATGTGCACCTGAACCGGATCGACGCTGTGGCCGGCAATCTCGCTAGCCCCTCCGACTACCTCGCGCTGCTGAAGCCGCGCGTGATGTCGCTCGTCATCTTCACGGCGTTCGTCGGCATGATGCTGGCCCCCGGATCGATCCATCCGGTTCTCGGTTTCACGGCGCTGCTCTGCATCGCCATCGGCGCCGGCGCCTCCGGCGCGCTGAACATGTGGTACGACGCCGACATCGATCGGATGATGAAGCGGACCCAGTCCCGCCCGATCCCGATGGGCAAGATCACCGAGGGAGAGGCGCTCGCCTTCGGGCTGACGCTCGCCTGCTTCTCGGTCGTGCTGCTGGCTCTGTTCGTCAATTTCACCGCCGGCGCGCTGCTCGCCTTCACCATCTTCTTCTATGCCGTCATCTACTCGATGTGGCTGAAGCGCTCGACGCAGCAGAACATCGTCATCGGCGGCGCCGCCGGCGCCTTCCCGCCGGTCGTCGGCTGGGCGGCCGTGACGGGCACGGTCAGCCTCGAGAGCCTCGTGCTCTTCCTGATCATCTTCATGTGGACGCCGCCGCATTTCTGGGCGCTGGCGCTGTTCAAGTCGGACGACTACCAGCGCGCCGGCGTGCCGATGATGCCGGTCGTCTCCGGCCAGGCCGAGACCCGCAAGCAGATCCTCATCTATTCGGTGCTGCTGGCGCCGATCGCCGTGCTGCCGACGATCCTCGGCTTCGCCTCCTTCGCCTATGGCGTCGCCGCGGCGGCGCTCGGCGTCGGCTTCGTCATCCTGGCCTGGCGCGTCTACCGGATGCCCGACAGCGACAAGATCATGGTGCCGGCGCGGCGTCTGTTCGGCTATTCGATCATCTATCTCTTCCTGCTCTTTGCCTTGCTGCTTGTCGATCGCTCGCTTGGCTTGATGGGATTTGCGGCGTGAAGGACATCAGCATGGGCGACGAGGGCGTGCGTCTCACTCCGGAACAGAAGAAGCGTCAGCGGGCTCGGTCGATCGCGATCGCCGCGGTGCTGGTCGCGCTCGTCGTGCTGTTCTATGTCGTGACCATCGTCAAGATGGGTCCCGGCGTGATCACCAACCGGCCTTTGTGAGGATAGGATGAGCAAGCAGCAGCCAGGGGGGCGCTCTCACGGCGTGACGGCCATCGCGTGCGGCGTGTTCGTTCTCACCATGCTGGGCGCGGCCTTCGCCTCCGTGCCGCTCTACGACATGTTCTGCCGCGTGACCGGCTATGGCGGCACCCCGGTGCGCGCCGATGCGGCGCCGGACAAGAAGCTCAATCGCACCATCACCGTGCGTTTCGACGGCAACGTCGCCAACGGCATCGGCTGGGCGTTCCGGCCCGAGCAGCGTCAGATCAAGGTCAAGGTCGGCGAGATCAACCAGGTCAATTTCGTCGCCGAGAACCGCACCGATCGCAGCTCGACCGGCACCGCCACCTTCAACGTCACGCCGGAACTGACCGGGCAGTATTTCAACAAGATCGCCTGCTTCTGCTTCACCTCGCAGACGCTGAAGCCGGGCGAGCGCGTCGAGATGCCCGTGACCTTCTTCATCGATCCCGCGATCGACGAGAACGCGCAGGCGCGGTTCATCGACACGATTACTCTGTCCTACACCTTCTTCCCGAGCTCCGAAGAGGCTCCGGCGCCCGTCGCCGCGGTCAAGACGCAGGCTCAGGGAAGTTCGCTTTAAGAAAGACCGGGGAGCATCTCCATGGCTGAGGCCCACGCCAAGCACCACGACTACCATCTCGTCAATCCCAGCCCCTGGCCCTTCCTGGCTTCGGTTGGCGCGTTCGCGCTGACGGGTGGCGGCGTCGTCTACATGCATGGCGGCAGCCTGCTGTGGATGCTGCCGGGCCTGCTGATCACGCTCTACACCATGTATGCGTGGTGGGCCGACGTCATCGCCGAGGGCCAGCAGGGCCACCACACGCGGGTCGTGCAGCTGCACCTGCGCTACGGCATGATCCTGTTCATCGCCTCGGAAGTCATGTTCTTCGTGGCCTGGTTCTGGGCCTTCTTCGACGCCAGCCTGTTCGCCAGCGAGGCGCAGAACGTCGCGCGCTACGAGTTCACCGGCGGGCATTGGCCGCCGAAGGGCATCGAGGTGTTCGACCCGTGGCACCTGCCGCTGCTCAACACGCTGATCCTGCTCACCTCGGGCACGACGCTGACCTGGGCGCACCACGCGCTGCTGCACAACGATCGCGACGGCCTGAAGTGGGGCCTGATCCTGACCGTCGTGCTGGGCGTGATCTTCTCCTGCGTCCAGGCCTATGAGTATGCCCATGCGGCGTTCTCGTTCGGCGGCAACATCTATGGCGCCACCTTCTTCATGGCGACCGGCTTCCACGGCTTCCACGTCTTCGTCGGGACGATCTTCCTGCTCGTCTGCCTGCTGCGGGCGATCGCCGGCCAGTTCACGCCGAAGGAGCATTTCGGCATGGAGGCGGCGGCCTGGTACTGGCACTTCGTCGACGTGGTCTGGCTGTTCCTCTTCTTCGCCATCTACGTCTGGGGTGGCTGGGGCGCCCCGATGCACGGCGCCTGAGCCGAGCCAATTCAATCAACGGGCGGCTTCGGCCGCCCGTTGTCTTTTCGGCGGCCATTTCGCCGCCATGGAGGAGCCATCTTGAGCGCGACCCAACCGAATCCGCATCGCGACAGGGCCCTCTATCCGCCGCTCTCGCCGTCGAGCACCGGCCTGCACGGGCGTTGCCCCCGCTGCGGCGAGGGACGGTTGTTCAACGGCTTCCTGGCGCTCGCGCCGGGCTGCTCGAACTGCGGGCTCGACTACGCCTTCAGCGATGCCGGCGACGGACCCGCCGTCTTCGTCATGCTGATCGTCGGCTTCGTGGTCGCGTTCCTCGCGCTCTATGTCGAGTTCACCTTCCAGCCGCCCTTTTGGCTGCACGCGCTGCTCTGGATCCCGCTGATCGTCGTGCTCGGGCTCGGCACGCTCAGGCCGCTGAAGGGGCTGATGATCGCGATCCAGTACAAGCACAAGGCCGAGGAGGGGCGGCTCGAGCAGGGCTGACCCGATCACCATGACCCAAACGTCCGACCGCTCTTCCGTCCGCAGGCTGATCTGGCCCACTATCGCGACGATCATCGTCTTCGCGATCCTCTGTTCGCTCGGCACATGGCAGTGGCGGCGCATGGAATGGAAGGAGGCGCTCATCGCCCAGGTCGACAGTCGCCTGAAGGACGCGCCGATCCCGGCGCCCGGGCCGGCGGACTGGCCGAAGCTCGATCTGGCGGCGGCCGACTACACCCCGGTGAGCGTCTCGGGGACGCTGCTGAACGACAAGGAAGCGCATTTCTACAGCGCCCTGATGCAGCCGCGCGGGCCGGTTGGCGGCGTCGGCTGGTTCGTCTTCACGCCGCTGCGGACCGATGAGGGCTGGATCGTCTACGTCAATCGCGGTTTCGTGCCCGAGGCCGCGAAGGATGCGTCGAAGCGCCTCGAAGGCCAGCCGCAGGGCCGCGTCACCGTCACCGGCCTGCTGCGCCGTCCGGAGCAGCCCGGCCGGTTCCAGGCCTCGCCCAACCTCGTGACCAACCAGTGGTTCGCCCGCGAGCCGGCCCGCTTCGCCGACGCGGCGGGGCTGCCGGCGGATCAGGTCGCGCCATACTCGATCGACGCGGACGCCACGCCCAATCCGGGCGGCCTGCCGCAGGGCGGCGAGACGCTCGTCACCTTCTCCAACAACCACCTGCAATATGTGGTGACCTGGTACGGTCTCGCGGTCGCGCTGCTCGGCGTCTTCGGCGTCTATGCCTATGGGGTCGTGAAGCGGAAGCGCTGAGCCGGGGGAAGGCGGCCGCCGTCCTCAGCCGTGGCCGGATTCGCCGGAGAGCATCGCCGGGTCGACGCCCAGCAGCGCCATGGCGCGATCATATTTCGAGCTCAGGTCGCGGTCGAAGACCAGCTCCGGCCGGGCGGCGCAGTGCAGCCAGCCATTGGCGCGGATCTCGGCGTCGAGCTGGCCCGGCGCCCAGCCGGCATAGCCGAGCGCGAGCATGGCGCTCTTCGGGCCGGATCCCGCGACGATCGCCTTCAGGATCTCCAGCGTCGCGGTCAGGCAGATGCCGTTGTCGATCGGCAGCGTCGAATTCTCGATGAAATAGTCGGCGCTGTGCAGGACGAAGCCACGACCGGTCTCGACCGGTCCGCCGCGCTGCACGATCATCCGGTTCGCGGCCGGCGGCAGGCGGATCTCGGGACCCTCGGGAATGATGTCGAGCTGCATCAGCAGGTCGACGAAATCGATCTGCGGCGCCACCTGGTTGATGACGATGCCCATCGCTCCGTCCGGGGAATGGGCGCAGACATAGACGACGGAACGGGCGAAGCGGCCATCTTCCATGCTGGGCATGGCGATGAGGAGCTGCCCATCGAGATAGCTTGGCTCGGCGAGCGAGCGAGGCTGGTTCCCAATCATGTGTTGAATCGTAGCACGGGCCTGCCAAAAGAAAAGACCGTGGCGTCACTGTCACCGGACACGAACAAATGATGGGACAGGTAATAAGGCGGTCTGGAGATTGCCGAAATGCCCGACTAGCGTTCGCACCATGTCAGCGCGCCCCCTCATCGCCACGGCATTTCTCGCCCTCACGACCCTGCCGGCGGCAGCCACGGTGGGGCCATGGGTCGGTGCCGACAAGGTCCATGTGCGGATCGTCGCGACGCCGCCACGCGCCGACGGCGCGCTGCATGGCGCGATCGAGATCGCGCTGGCGCCGGGCTGGAAGACCTATTGGCGGAACCCGGGCGATGCGGGCGTGCCGCCCCGCTTCGATTTCTCCGCCTCCGTCAATGCGCGCGACGCCGTGGTCGACTTTCCGGCCCCGGAGCGCGTCGATGACGGCTATGCCGCCTCCAACGTCTATCGCGACCGCGTCATCCTGCCGCTCAGCCTGAAGGTGCCCGAGCCGGACGCGCCGGTGCGGCTCGACGTCGTTCTCGATATCGGCGTCTGCGAGGCGATCTGCATTCCCGTCAACCTGCGCGCGCGGGTGGAAGTGTCGGCCGACGCCGCCGACCAGGATGGCGCGCCGATGATTGAACGCGCGCGCGCCGCCTTGCCGGGCCCTGGCCGTCCCGGCGAGTTCGAGCTGCTGTCCCTGAAGCGTGTCGGCGGCCCGGACAGCAAGCCCGAGTTCGAGGCGACCTTCCATGCGGCCGAGCCGGCGGAGGCGCAACTCTTTGTCGAGACGCCCGCCGACTGGTTCGCCGATCCGCCAAAGCCCGCCGCCGGGACCGGCGGCAGGCTGGCGTTCCGCTTCGCCGTCGATCGCAGGACGGCCGCCGGAGGGATCGACGGTGCCGAGATCGGCCTGACGCTGACCGAGGGGAGGGCGGCGACGTCGAGGCGTTTCAAGCTCGACGGCGACGGCCCGACGCCGTAACCTCCCTGCCGGCGGCGCGTCCTCGCGTCGCGCCTTCCTTCCACCTGATCCCCCAACTCGCATCCCATGGAGCCCGTGATGGCCATTTCGGTCGGCGACCGCATTCCCGCAGCCAAGTTCCGCGTCATGACCCCCGACGGTGCCGTCGAGAAGACGGATTCCGATGTCTTCGCCGGCAAGAAGGTCGTCCTCTTCGCCGTTCCCGGCGCCTTCACTCCGACCTGCCACAAGAATCACCTGCCGGGCTATCTCGAGCAGGCGGACACGATCAAGGCGAAGGGCGTCGACACCATCGCGGTCGTCGCGGTGAATGACCAGTTCGTCATGGGCGCCTGGTCGAAGGCGACGGACGCCGACGACAAGATCCTCTTCCTTGCCGACGGTTCCGCCGACTTCACCAAGTCGATCGGCCTCGAGTTCGACCTGACCGCGAACGGTCTCGGCGTCCGCTCCAAGCGCTACGCCATGATCGTCGAGGACGGCGTCGTCAAGACGCTCAACGTCGAGGAAGCGGGTGGCGTCTCCGTCTCCGGCGCCGCGGCGGTCCTGGAACTGCTCTGACGCATCCACTTGCGTCCAGCGCGGAATCCATCGGCTCGATGCGAGGGGATGGGTTCCGCGCCAGGATCCGCGGCCAGGATCCGCGTGACGAAGGTGCCTCGCCCGCCCAGGCGGCGGGCGCGGTTCCGGCCCGGCGCGGCCGGAGGCCGGCACGCCGATCCGTCGGCTCCAGGAAACGGGGAGGGCTCCTAGGCGGAGGAAAGGCTCTTGCGGCGGGATGCCTTGTAGGGCGCCATGCCCTCGCGCGCGAGCTGGTCGGCGCGCTCGTTCTCTTCGTTGCCGGCGTGGCCCTTGACCCAGTGCCAGGTCACCTTGTGGCGCTGCAACGCCGTGTCGAGGCGCTGCCAGAGGTCGACGTTCTTGACCGGTTTCTTATCGGCCGTCTTCCAGCCGTTGCGCTTCCAGCCGTGGATCCAGCCGGTGATGCCGCCCTTCACATATTGCGAGTCGGTGTGGAGATCGACGATCGAGGGGCGCTTCAGCGCATCGAGCGCCTCGATCGCTGCGGTCAGCTCCATGCGGTTGTTGGTGGTGTCGGCCTCGCCGCCCTTCAGGTCCTTCTCATGCTCGCCGGCGATGAGAACGGCCCCCCAGCCGCCCGGTCCGGGATTGCCGGAGCAGGCGCCGTCGGTCCAGATGGCGATGCGTTTTTCTTCAGTCACAAGGTCAGTCCATATGCGCTGACGTCCTTCACCGTACGGTGAAAGCGCAGCTTCTTCAGATATTCGAGCGGGTCCTTGGGCGCAACGAGAGCGCCGGGTGGCACGTTCAGCCAGTCGTAGAGGCGCGTCAGCAGGAAGCGCAGCGCCGAGCCGCGCGCGAGCAGCGGCAGCGCGGCGAGCTCCTCCGGCGTGAAGGGGCGGACCTTCTGGTAGCCGGCAAGAAGCGCGCGCGCCTTGGTGACGTTCAGCGAGCCGTCCGGCTCGAAGCACCAGGCGTTGAGGCACACCGCGACGTCATAGGCGAGGAAATCGTTGCAGGCGAAATAGAAGTCGATCACGCCCGACAGCGCGTCATGCAGGAAGAAGACGTTGTCGGGGAAGAGATCGGCATGGATCACGCCATGCGGCAGGGCGCTCGGCCATGTCGCCTCGAGCAGGTCCAGTTCGGCCGCGATATCGGCGGCGAGGTCGGGCAGCACCTCGTCGGCGCGCGCCGAGGCGCGGTCGAAGAGCGGGCGCCAGCCATCGACGGTGAGCGCGTTGCGGCGGGTGAGCTGGAAACCTTCTCCGGCGATATGCAGCTTGGCGAGCTCGGCGCCGACGGCCAGGCAGTGCTCGGCGCGCGGCCGGCGCACCCACATGCCCTGCAGGAAGGTGACGATCGCCGCCGGCCGGCCAGCCAGCGTGCCGAGCGCCTCACCGGTGCGATCGCGCACGGGCTGCGGGCAGGTGATGCCGCGATCGGCCAAATGATCCATCAGCCCGATGAAGAAGGGGAGGTCGTTCGGATCAACCCGCTTCTCGTAGAGGGTGAGGATGTAGGGCCCCGCGTCGGTGACGAGCAGGTAGTTGGAGTTCTCGACACCCTCGGCAATCCCTTTGATGGAGAGCACGGAGCCGATGTCGTAGCGCGCGACGAAGCATGCGAGTTCGTCGTCGGCGATCTCGGTATAGACGGCCATCAGGGAAAGCTCATTCTGCGGCTGGAAGGCGGAGTTCGCGGGGCAGGTTGAAGGCGATCGTCTCTTCGGCGTTGCGCACGATCTCGACGGAGACCTCGTAGCGGGCGGCAAAGGCGTCGATCACCTCTTCGACCAGGATCTCGGGCGCCGACGCACCGGCGGTGACGCCGACCTTGCGGATGTCGCCGAGCTGCGCCCAGTCGATATCGGCGGCGCGCTGAATCAGCACGGAGACGGGGCAGCCCTCGCGCTCCGCCACCTCGCGCAGGCGCTGCGAGTTCGAGGAGTTCGGCGCGCCGACGACGATCATCGCATCGACGTCGCCGGCGATGCGCTTGACCGCTTCCTGCCGGTTGGTCGTCGCGTAGCAGATATCTTCCTTGTGCGGCGCGGTGATCGCCGGGAAGCGCTCGGTCAGCACCTTGACGATCGCCGAGGTGTCGTCGACCGACAGCGTCGTCTGGGTGATGAAGGCGAGCGCCTCGGGATTCTTGGGTGTGAAGGCGCGGGCATCCTCGACCGTCTCGATCAGGGTCACGGTGCCGTCCGGCAGCTGGCCCATGGTGCCGATCACTTCGGGATGGCCGGCATGGCCGATCAGCACGATCTCGCGGTCGCGCTTGAAATGGATCTGCGCCTCCTTGTGCACCTTGGAGACGAGCGGGCAGGTGGCGTCGAGGAAGAACATCTCGCGGGCGCGGGCGTCCTCCGGGACCGATTTCGGCACGCCGTGTGCCGAGAACACGACCGGCTGGCCATCGTCGGGGATCTCGTCCAGCTCCTCGACGAAGACGGCGCCCTTGTCGCGCAGGCCATCGACGACATAGCGGTTGTGGACGATCTCGTGCCGGACATAGACCGGCGCGCCGAAGCGCTGCAGCGCCAGCTCGACGATCTGGATCGCGCGGTCGACGCCGGCGCAGAAGCCGCGCGGCGCGCAGAGCAGGATCTCAAGCGGCGGCTTGGGGGAGGCGGGGGAAATGGCGGCGTCGGCCATGCGGGGCTCTTCGATCGACATGGAGGGGAATAGAGGGAGCGGGTGGGTCGCTGTCAAGCGCATGCGGAGGGAAACAGCCTTCTATGGGGCCATGGATGGCCCAACCAGGGTCGACGGACGGCGGCGGGGAATCGAGGATCGACACATGACCCTGGCCCGGCGGGGGCACGGTCGGAGAACGCCGTGCCGCTCTTCGCGTGTACTGCGGTTATGGCGCTGATCTTGGGTTGGTGGCCGGATCGGGACTCGTTCTGCATCCTAAAAGCGCTGCGGGGGGCGCTGCACGAGGTACTGATGGATCCATGAAGGTCTGGGCATTCCACGGCATGCGCCGGAGCGGCAATCATGTCGTTCTGAACTGGACGGGCCTGAGCGCGTTTCCGCTCTTCCTGAACGACATCCGGCGCGCCGACCAGTCGGCGAGATTGCTCGGCGATCCGGTTCCTCCGCCGGGGTTCTGGAGTTGGCTCCTGAGACAGTGTGCGCGCAAGCGCATACGCAAGCTGCTGCTCCGGGACGGCGGAAAGCTCTTCAGCGGCGGGCTCTGCGTCAGCTTGGAGGATTGGTCCATCGAGGATCCGATCTTCGATCCTTGGCCGGCGAATATCCGGCACATTCTTCTGATCCGTGATCCGCTGAACATGTTCGCCAGCCGGATCCGCATGACCGAGGGGCTGCACAACGTCGGCGGCGCCGAGGGTGAGGCGCTCTATTTTCGAAACTCCATCTCCCTCTGGAAGTCGCATGCGCGAGAGTTCCTCGGCGATACCCGCCATCTGCCGGAACATGTTGGCATCTACTACGACAGCTGGCTGACGGACCTTGCTTATCGCGCCGACATCGCGGCGCGGCTCGGCCTGGTGCCGGACGAGGCCGCCTTGGAGATTGTTCCTCCGCATGGTGGCGGCAGCTCGTTCGAGGGGATGGCTCCACTCGGTGCCGATGCCGTTGAGCGACGCTTGTCGCGGCATAGTCAGCTCAGCGAGGGCGAGCAGGTCCTGTTCGCTCGCATCCTCTGCGATCCGGAGCTTCTCGCGCTGCGCGCACGTGTGCTGGCCCAGGTCGGCATGACCGATGGGTTGCAGGCCGCCTGACCGGCCGCCGCGTCTGCGGCCGCCGCGACGTCAGGCGATCAGCGCCTCTTCCTCGCGGAAGATCAGCTTGCCGGCCTCGGGGGCGGTCATCGCCTGGCCGAACAGGAAGCCCTGCGCGAACTCGCAGCCGAGATCGTAGAGGTCGAGCGCGTCGTCCTCGGTCTCGGCGCCCTCGGCGACGACATCCATGCCAAGCTCATGCGCCAGGCCGACGATCGCCTTCAGGATCACGCGCTTCTGCTTGGCGGAGGGCCCGCGCACGAAGCTCTGGTCGATCTTCAGCGTCTCGAACGGGAAGCGCTGCAGATAGGAGAGCGAGGAATAGCCGGTGCCGAAATCGTCGAGCGACAGGCCGGCGCCGAGCTCGCGGACGCGGGTCAGCACCTGCGCCGCATATTCCGGGTTCTCCATCACCAGGCTCTCGGTCATCTCGAGCTTGAGCGAGCCGCGCGTCACGGCCGAGCGGGAGAGCACCGACTTGACGTCGTTGATGAGGTCATGCCGCAGCAACTGCCGGCTGGAGACGTTGACGGAGACGAACAGCGGCACGTCGCGGCCGAGCTGTTCCTGCCAGTCGGAGAGCTGCTTGGCGGCGCGCTCCAGCATGAAGAGGCCAAGCGGGATAATCAGGCCGCTGCGCTCGGCGAGCGGGATGAACTCCGCCGGCGGGATGCGGCCGTGCTGCGGATGGTCCCAGCGCGCCAATGCCTCGAAGCCGGCGATGGTACGGTCCTCCAGCCGGACGATCGGCTGGTAGAGCACCTTGATCTCCTCGCGGCCGATCGCGCGGCGGAGATCCGCTTCGAGCGTCAGCGTGTCGGCGCCGTGCTGGCGCAGCGCCGGCCGGAAGGCCTCGATGCGGTCGCCGCCGAGGCGCTTGGCGTAGTACATGCCGATCTCGGCGTCCTTGACGATCTCCTGCGGGTCGCCCTGCTTGGCGTCGTGCATGGCGATGCCGATCGAGGCGGTCAGGAAGATCTCCTTGTCGCCGAAGGAGATCGGGGCGCGCAGCGTGCGGCGCACGGAATCGGCGAAGCCGGCGATGCGCTCGGGCTCGCTCTCCGAGATCAGGAGGAAGGCGAACTGGTCGCCCGAGATGCGGGCCAGCGTGTCCTGCGGCTTCAGGAGGCGTGTCAGGCGGCGGGCGATCGTCAGCAGGATCGAGTCGCCGACCGACAGGCCGAAGCCGTCATTGACGTGCTTGAAGCGGTCGATGTCGAGCACGAACACCGACGGGCGCGGCGCGCCTTCTGTCTGGGTGCGCGTCACGGCCGAGGCGAGGCGGTCCATGAACAGCTCGCGGTTCGGCAGGCCGGTCAGGTTGTCGTGCACGGCGTCGTGCAGCAGCCGCTCCTCGGCCGTCCGGTCCTCGGTGACGTCGGCGAGCGTGCCGACGCAGCGCGTGACCTCGCCATCCGAGCCGAGCACCGGGCGGGCGCGGAGATGGAACCAGCGATAGTGGCCGTCCTCGGCGCGGAGGCGGAAATCCTGGGCGATGCGGCCTCGCCGCTGCTCGATCACCGCGTCGAGCGTCGCCTTGAAGCGGTCGCGATCGGAGGGATGCAGCAGGTCGAGCCAGTCGCGCGCCGGGCCTTCGAGCGCACCGCGCTTGAGGCCGAGCAGGTCCTCGGCGTCGGAACCGGTATACATGCGGTCGCGCGAGACGTCCCAGTCCCAGACGATGTCGCCGGCGCCGGTCAGCGCCAGCGCCCGCCGCTCGGTCTCGCCGATCGCGCCCTGCGCGATCGCGCCGCCGGCGAAGGCGTGCTGCATCACCGTGAAGCCGATCAGGAGCACGATCAGCACCAGGCCGCCATTCAACGCCGGCTGGATGACGTCGTTGGTCAGATTTCCGGTCACGGTCAGATAGGCGCCGAGGATCCACACCATCAGCAGCACCCAGGTCGGGATCAGCATGATGGCGCGGTCGTAGTGGTGCATCGCCAGGTAGAGGATGACGACGAAGCCGAGCGTGACCGTGAGGCCGAAGGAGAAGCGGGCGACGCCGGCGGCGATGCCCGGCTCGAACACGGCAACGCCGAGCAGGATCAGCAGGCCGACCAGCCAGGCGATGGTCGCGTGGCTGTAGCGCGCGTGCCAGCGGTTCAGGTTGAGATAGGTGTAGGTGAAGATCAGCAGCGTCGCCGAGAGCAGTACCTCGGCGAAGGCGCGCCACATCTTGTCGTCCCCGGGCGCGATCTGGATCACCTTGTTCCAGAAGCCGAAATCGATGGCGAGATAGATCAGGACGGACCAGGCGAGCGCCGCGGTCGCCGGGAACATCGCCGTGCCCTTGACCACGAAGACGATGGTCAGGAACAGCGCCAGCAGGCCGGAAATGCCCAGGACGATGCCGTGATACAGCGTGTAGCTGTTGATCGCGTCCTTGTAGTTGTCGGGATCCCAAAGATAGAGCTGCGGCAGCACAGGGGTGCGCAGCTCCGCCACGAAGGTCACGACCGCGCCGGGATCGAGCGTGATGCGGAAGACGTCGGCTTCCTGGCTCGGCTGGCGTTCCGGCGCGAAGCCCTGGCTCGGCGTCACGGTCGCGATGCGCGAGGCGCCGAGATCGGGGATCAGCAGGCCGGAATTGGCGAGGCGGAAATGCGGTGCCACCAGCAGGCGGTCGATCTGCTCGTCGCCATTGTTGGTGAGCGCGAAGGAGACCCAGTAGGAGGTGCCGCCGGCTTCGTTGGAGCGCACTTCGATGCGGCGGACGATGCCGTCCGCGCCGGGCGCGGTCGAAACCTGGACACGATCGGACGGGTCGCGCGAGGCGCGTTCCACCGCCCGGGTCAGGTCCAGCGTCGTGCCGTCCAGCGGAATGTTGACCGCGTCGAGCGCCTGCACATGCGTGGCCGCGCCCACGGTTGCGAACAGGACAAACAAGACCGCGGCGACGATGCGGTTAAGCAACAAACGAACCTCCAGAGCCCGAAGGCCGTCGAGAAGTACTATCCGGGCCGGAGCAGCACAAGGAATTTTCGGCTGCGTGACATGTTGGTAACAGACTGATCGGACGGGTACCGGGAGGGAAGCCGCACGTCATGGTCGGGGGTCGTCGCTGATGATCGCGTAGAGGAGGTGGTCCTGCCACCGGCCATCGATGCAGAGATAGCGACGGGCGTAGCCTTCTCGCGTGAATCCGGCTTTTTCGAGAAGACGGATCGATGCCGCGTTGTGCGGCAGGCAGGCCGCCTCCAGCCTGTGGAGATTGAGGGTATCGAAGACGAAGGGGATGACCGCGCGGACGGCGGCGGTCATCAGGCCCTTGCCGGCGTGCGGCGCGCCCATCCAGTAGCCGAGCGAGCAGGATTGGGTGACGCCGCGGACGACATGCGACAGCGTCAGCCCGCCGACGAGCTGCCGGCCGTCGGCGGTGAAGACGAGGAAGGGATAGCCGGTCGAATCGCGCATCTCGCGCTGGTAGCGCCGGAGGCGGCGCCGGAATGCGCCACGTGTCAGGTCGTCGACCGGCCAGAGCGGCTCCCAGGGGGCGAGGAAGGCACGGCTCTCCGCGCGCAGGCTGGCCCAGGCCGGGAAGTCGGCCATGGCCGGCGGGCGCAGCAGCACGGTGCTGCTCCGGATCTCCGGCATCGGGTGATACGGCACGACGGACCGCAGGAATTCCATTTGCCGCGCAGCGCCCCCGGTTCGCTCACTTCGACCAGCGCGTTCCTTGCCGCTGGATCGATTGTCGCAGGATCGATCGGTCTCACGTCTGGCCCGGCCAGCCCCTGAAGCGGGGCGGGCCGGCATGGCCGCTTAGGCCGCGATCGGCGAACCCAGGCGGCCGGCGATCTGGTCGCGGCGGATCAGCTTGTCGATCGGGCCGATGGCCGCGATGGTGGGCGGACTGCCGGTGAAGATGCGCTGGGCGAGGTCGCGCACCCGCGTGACGCTGACGTCGTCGATGCGGGCGACGATTTCCTCGACCGGGATCGGCCGGCCGAACAGCAGCATCTGGCGCGCCAGCTGGCCGGCGCGCGCCGCCGGGCTTTCCAGGCTCATCAGCAGGCTGGCGCGCATCTGGGCCCGGGCACGGCCGAGTTCGGCCTCGGTGATGTCGAGGCTCGCCCGCTCCAGCTCGCCCAGCATCACCGGCATCAGCTCCTCGATGTCCTCGCCGCCGGTCGCGGCATGGATGCCGAACAGGCCGGTATCGGCGAAGCTCCAGTGGAAGGCGTAGACGGAATAGCAGAGGCCGCGCTTCTCGCGCACTTCCTGGAACAGGCGCGAGGACATGCCGCCGCCGAGCAGGGAGGCGAGGATCTGCACCGCGTGGAAATCGTCCGACTTGTAGGGCATGCCCTCGAAACCGAGCAGGATCTGGGCTTCCATCAGGTCGCGCGTCTCGCGCACGTCGCCGCCGCGATAATGGGCGGGAATTTCCGCGGCGAGCTCGGCCGAGGGCAGGGAGGCAAAGCGGTCTTCGGCGAGCTTCACCAGCGCGTCGTGGTCGATGGCGCCGGCCGCCGACAGCACCATGTTCGGGCCGTGATAGTGGCGGTCGAGATAGGACGAAAGATCGTCCGAGCGCGTACGGCGGACCGTTTCCTCGGTGCCGAGGATGGTGCGGCCGATCGGCTGGTCGGGAAAGGCGCCCTCGACGAAGAAGTCGAACACGCGGTCCTCGGGCGTATCGAGCGAGGCGCCGATCTCCTGCACGATGACGTGCTGCTCGCGCTTCAGCTCCTCCGCGTCGAAGGCGGAGTTGCAGAGGATGTCGCTCAGGATATCGACCGCGAGCTCGGTGTCCGGCTTCAGGATGCGGGCGTAGTAGGAGGTCGTCTCGACGCTCGTCGCCGCGTTCAGCTCGCCGCCGACCGCCTCGATCTCCTCGGCGATGTCGGTGGCGGAACGCTTGCGCGTGCCCTTGAACGCCATGTGCTCGAGCAGGTGGGAGATCCCGTGCTCCGCGGTCTCCTCGCGTCGCGAGCCGGCGCCGACCCACACGCCGAGCGCCGCGCTTTGCAGGTGATTCATGTCATGGGTCGCGACCGTCAGTCCCGACTTGAGTTTCGTCACCTGCACGGTCATGCGTGGGTCACCGGCGTCAGGGTTGCGTCGAACGCCATGCTTCACACCTTTTCGTGGATGGCGCGGGCGCGGGCTTCGACGAAGCGGGCGATGGCACCGATGTCGTTCGGAAGGACGGTGAACCGCTCCTCCCGCTGCATGAGGTCGCCGAGCCAGGCGGGCAGGGCCGGGTCGATCCCGGTCGCCGCCTCGACGGCCGCGGGGAACTTGGCCGGATGCGCGGTCGAGAGCGTCACCATCGGCGAGGCGGTCTCGGCCTGTCGGCCCGCGACGGCGAGCGCGACGGCCGTGTGCGGGTCGGCGAGGTAGCCGGTCGAGGCGAGCGTGTCGCGCATCGTCGCGTCGGTCTCGGCCTCGTTGGCGCGGCCGGCGGCGAATTCGGCGCGGATGGCGCCGAGAGCGGCTTTCGGAATCGTGAAGGCGCCGGACTGGCCGAGGCTATCCATCAGGCGGCGCACCGTGTCGCCGTCGCGGCCAGCCGCCTCGAACAGCAGCCGCTCGAAGTTCGACGAGACCTGGATGTCCATCGAGGGCGACTGCGTCGGCACGACGCCGGTGGTCTCGTAGCGCCCGCTCTCGAGCGTGCGCGCCAGGATGTCGTTGGTGTTGGTGGCGATCACCAGCCGGTCGATCGGCAGGCCGATCTTCTTCGCGACATAGCCGGCGAACACGTCGCCGAAATTGCCGGTCGGGACGGTGAAGGAGATCGCGCGGGCCGGCGCGCCGAGCGACAGCGCGGCGGTGACGTAATAGACGACCTGCGCGACGATGCGGCCCCAGTTGATCGAGTTGACGCCCGAGAGCGAGACGCGATCGCGGAAACCGTGGTCGTTGAACAGGCCCTTCACGATCGCCTGGCAGTCGTCGAACGTGCCTTCGAGCGCGATCGCGTGGACGTTGGCGTCGTGCACCGTCGTCATCTGGCGCTGCTGCACCGGCGAGACGCGGCCATGCGGGAACAGGATGAAGATGTCGGTCGCGGCGCGGCCGCGGAATGCCTCGATGGCGGCGCCGCCGGTATCGCCCGAGGTGGCGCCGACGATGGTGGCGCGCTGGCCGCGCTCGGCGAGGACATGGTCCATCAGCCGGGCGAGCAACTGCATCGCCACGTCCTTGAAGGCCAGCGTGGGGCCGTGGAAGAGCTCGAGGATGAAGCTGTTCGGGCCGGTCTGCACCAGCGGCGCGACGGCCGGATGGCGGAAGGTCGCGTAGGCTTCCGCGCACATCCGCTTCAGGTCGGCATCGGCGATCTCGCCGGCGACGAAGGGATGGATCACCGCATAGGCGACTTCGTCATAGGGGCGGCCGGCGAGCCGCGTGAAGTCCGCGGCGGTGAACGTTGGCCATGTCTCCGGAACATAGAGGCCGCCGTCACGCGCGAGCCCAGCCAGAAGAACGTCGGAAAAGCCGAGCGCGGGGGCAATGCCGCGCGTGCTTACATATTTCACGGAAGAAACGCCTCCACATGCGGCTCGAATTGTGGCAAGCCGCCCTTTGCCGCAACCCTATCGTCGCGTGATGCAGCGGGCAAGGTGCCGCGGTTCGTCGGCCACTAAGTCGCCAAAGATCGATCGGACTGTTATAGACGTCGCGCATCAGCGTCGAGGATTATTGGGATGCATGGTTCTTCTTTCGGTGGCTCGACCGCGTCGCGTCGCCTCATGGCCTTCGTTTCGGTCGCCGCCCTGGCCGGTCTCGTCGCCGCGTGCAACAGCGTTGCCGACGGATCTTCCGCGGCGTCGCCGAGCTCCGGCAACGTCGTCAACAACGCGATCTTCGGCGCTCCGAACAAGAATCTGGAGAATGCGACGATCGTGTCGGCCGAGAATTTCGGCTTCACGACCAGCTGTCCGTCAGTGGCGATCCGTCCGGGCACCGAGGAAGTTCGGGTGCAGGCCCCGGGCCGTCCCGACCCGATCACCGGCGCGCCGCCGCCGATCGTCTACCAGATGACGATCACCGACACGGCGCGCGAATGCATCAAGACCGCCGACGGTGGCCTCAACGTCAAGCTCGGCATCAAGGGCCGCGTCGCCGCCGGCCCAGCCGGCAAGGCGCAGACGGTCAACGTGCCGATCCGCGTGGTGGTCATGGAAGGGCGTGACAAGGTGGTGAAGTCGGAGCTGCACCGCATCGCCGTGCCGCTGCAGGCGCCCTCGCTCGCCGCCGATTTCAGCAAGATCGACCAGTCGATCACGCTGCCGGCGTCGGTGGATACCGGCAACTACCTGATCTATGTCGGGCTCGACGACAAGGGCGCCGGCAAGGGCCGCAGCTGATCGGCTGCCTCACAATCGTGCAGGATCGCGCGCGGCGTCGATTGACAGCGCATCGCGCGATCCTACAGTAGATAGCAGGCTGGGTCCGTGTCGCGACCCGGCCGAGTCGGGCCTTCGGGCACGGCTGAACGACCGCCGGGAGAGACCGAAGGGGCGAAAGCCTCGTCGGCGCCGAAGGAGCAACCGCCCCGGAAACTCTCAGGCCAAAGGACCGGACGGTCGGCGACACTCTGGAAAGCAGCCCTGAAACCGGGATTCCGGCGATGGGCTCACCGAAGGAGTAGCCGCGTCGCCGTCATCGGCGCGCGGGAAATCTCTCAGGTTCTCGGACAGAGGGGGCGCGGGACAGGCCATACGGGCCTGACCGTGTCAACGACTCTGTCCAGGGACCCGGTGCATGGCTGATTCGGCCGCTACAGACCTCCTGCTCGAGACGCCGCTCGCCGGCCTCCATCGCGAACTCGGCGCCAAGATGGTGCCGTTCGCCGGCTATTCCATGCCGGTGCAATATCCGCTCGGCGTGCTTTCCGAACATAATTGGACCCGCGCCAGCGCCGGCCTGTTCGACGTCTCGCATATGGGCCAGGCCGTGCTCGTCGGGCCGGACCATGCGACGACGGCGCGCGCGCTGGAGGCGCTGACGCCTGGCGAGTTCCAGGCGCTCGCCCTCGGCCGCATCCGCTACACGCTGCTGACGACCGCCGAGGGCGGCATCATCGACGATCTGATGGTTACCCGCCCGGTCGATCCGGCCGAGGACGGCCGGCTCTATCTCGTCGTCAATGCCGGCCGCAAGGCGATCGACTACGCCCATATCGCCGCCAACCTGCCGGCGGATGTCCGCCTCGAGGTCGCCGACGATTTGGCGCTGGTGGCGCTGCAGGGCCCGAAGGCGGCGGAGGTGCTGGCGCGCCACTCGACCGATTCCGCCACGATGGGCTTCATGACCGCGATCCGCACCGTCGTCGATGGCCATGACTGCCATGTCAGCCGCTCCGGCTATACCGGCGAGGACGGCTACGAGATCTCCGTCGCGGCCGATCGCGCCGAGGCGCTGGTGCGCACGCTGCTGGCGGAGCCGGAGGTCGAGGCGATCGGGCTCGGCGCGCGCGATTCGCTCCGCCTCGAGGCCGGCCTCTGCCTCTATGGCCACGACATCGACGAGGCGACCTCGCCCGGCGAGGCCGATCTCGGCTTCGCGATCGCCAAGCGGCGCCGCGCCGAGGGCGGCTTCCCCGGCGCCGGGCGCATCCTTTCCGAGCTCGCGGCGGGACCGGCGCGCGTTCGCGTCGGAATCAAGCCGCAGGGCAGGGCGCCGGCGCGCGAGGGCACGGTGATCCGCGACGCCGCAGGCGTCGAGATCGGCATCGTCACCTCGGGCGGCTTCGGCCCCACCGCCGGCGGCCCGGTCGCCATGGGCTATGTCCCGGCCGAATGCGCCGCCATCGGCACGCCGCTCACGCTCGTCGTGCGCGGCAAGGATCTCGCCGCGTCCGTCGTGGCGCTGCCTTTCGTTCCACACCGCTATTTCCGCAAACAGGCCTGAACGGCCTTTCCAGGGAAGACCACCACATGACCGTCTACTTCACCAAGGACCACGAATGGGTTCGCCTCGAGGGCGACGCGGCCTATGTCGGCATCACCGACTACGCCCAGGCCCAGCTCGGCGACGTCGTCTATGTCGAGCTGCCGGAAGTCGGCAAGACCTTCGCCAAGGGCGACGAGGCGGCCGTGGTCGAATCCGTCAAGGCCGCGAGCGACGTCTATGCGCCGGTCTCCGGCCTCGTCATCGCCGTCAACTCCAAGCTCCCGGATTCGCCCTCCACCATCAACGAGGCAGCCGAGACGGATGGCTGGTTCATGAAGCTGACGCTGACCGAGCCGGACGAACTGCAGGGCCTGCTCGACGAGGCGGCCTACAAGGCCTTCGTCGACACGCTGTAGGCGGGCTGGCCGGATCCGTTCTCTTTACCCCTCCCTGAGGGAGAGGTCGGCCCGCAGGGCCGGGAGAGGGTTTACGGCCTTTCCGGATGGTTCCCTAAACCCTCACCCGACGGCTGCGCCGTCGACCTCTCCCTCAGGGAGAGGTGAAGGAAAGACCAGACGATGCGCTATCTCCCCCATTCCGAGGCCGACCGGCAGGCGATGCTCGCCGCGATCGGCGTCGGCTCGATCGACGACCTCTTCGCCGACATTCCGAGCGATCTTCGCGTCCACGGCCTCGATTTGCCGCGCGCCGCCGGCGAGATCTCGGTCGAGCGCACGCTCGGACGGCTTTCGGCTGAGAACATCGCCGCCTCGTCGGTGCCGTTCTTCGTCGGCGCCGGCGCCTATAAGCACCATGTGCCGGCGACGGTGGATCATCTCATCCAGAGGTCCGAGTTCCTGACCTCCTACACGCCGTACCAGCCGGAGATCACGCAGGGGACGCTGCAATATCTGTTCGAGTTCCAGACCCAGGTCGCGCATCTGACCGGCATGGAGGTGGCGAACGCCTCGATGTATGACGGCTCCACCGCCACCGTCGAGGCGGTGCTGATGGCGCACCGCATCACCAAGCGCAGCAAGGCCGTGCTCTCCGGCGGCCTGCATCCGCAGTATCGCGCCGTGGTCGAATCGCTGTCGCCGATGGCCGGCGACACCGTCGACGCGCTGCCGGCCGATCCGACCGGCACCGAGGACATCCTGGCCTCGATCGACGCCGACACTTCCTGCGTCGTCGTGCAGTCGCCCTCCGTCTACGGCCACCTGATCGACCTCGCGCCGATCGCGGCGAAGGCGCACGAGGTCGGCGCGCTGTTGATCGCCGTCTTCACCGAGGTGGTGTCGCTCGGTCTCGTCGAGCCGCCGGGCGCGCAGGGCGCCGACATCGTCGTCGGCGAGGGCCAGTCGATCGGCAACGCGCTCTCCTTCGGCGGCCCCTATGTCGGTCTGTTCGCGACGCGGCTGAAATATGTTCGCCAGATGCCGGGAAGGCTCTGCGGCGAGACGGTCGACGCGGAAGGGAGGCGCGGCTTCGTGCTGACGCTCTCGACCCGCGAGCAGCATATCCGCCGTGACAAGGCGACCTCGAATATCTGTACGAATTCAGGGCTTTGCGCGCTGGCGTTCACGATCCATATGACGCTGCTCGGCGAGAAGGGCCTCGCCCGGCTGGCGCGGATCAACCACGCCAACGCGGTGAAGCTCGCGGAATCGCTTTCTGCGCTTCCCGGCCTAACCCTCTTGAATGACTCGTTCTTCAACGAGTTCACGATCCGCCTGCCTGGCGATGCCGCTGACATCGTCGAAAAGCTCGTCGCCAAGGGCGTTCTGGCCGGTGTGCCCGTCTCGCGTCTCGAGCCGGGCAAGAGCGAGCTCGCCGATCTCCTGATCGTCGCCTCGACCGAGGTGAACACGGACGAAGACCGCGCCGCCTTCGTGGCCGCGCTTTCGGAGGTGCTCGCATGAGCATGAACGCAAAGGGCCGTCCCACCGTCGCCGCCACCGCCGCGACCTCGGCCATCCCCGATACCTTCACCGGCAACCGCGCCCTGCAGATCGAAGAGGCACTGCTCTTCGAGGTCGGCCGGCACGACGTCACCGGCGTCGATCTCGACGAGCCGGCGGACTTCGCGCCGCGCCTCGGCAAGCTCGCCCGCAAGCAGCCGATCGATCTGCCGGGTCTCTCCGAGCCGGAAACGATGCGCCACTATGTGCGCCTCAGCCAGAAGAACTACGCCATCGACAGCGGCCTCTATCCGCTCGGCTCCTGCACGATGAAGCACAATCCGCGCCTCAACGAGAAGGTCGCCCGGCTTCCCGGCATCGGCGACGTGCATCCGCTGCAGCCGCTCTCGACCGTGAAGGGCGCGGTCGAACTGATGGCCGAGCTCGGCCGCTGGCTGATCGAGATGACCGGCATGAAGGCGGTGGCGCTGTCGCCCAAGGCCGGCGCGCATGGCGAGCTCTGCGGCATGATGGCGATCAAGGCCGCCATCGCCGCCAAGGGCGAGACGCGCAACATCGTGCTGGTGCCGGAATCGGCGCATGGCACCAATCCGGCGACCGCCGCGCTGATCGGCTTCAAGGTCGTCACCGTGCCGGCGCGTCCGGACGGCACCGTCGCCCCCGAGGCGGTCAAGGCGCTGCTGTCGCCCGACGTCGCCGCGATCATGCTGACCAACCCGAATACCTGCGGCCTGTTCGAGCGCGACGTGGTCGAGATCGCCGCGGCGATCCACGCGGCGGGGGCCTATTTCTACTGCGACGGCGCCAATTTCAACGCCATCGTCGGCAAGGCCAAGGTCGGCGAGCTCGGCGTCGACGCCATGCACATCAACCTGCACAAGACGTTTTCGACGCCGCATGGCGGCGGCGGGCCGGGCGCGGGACCGGTGGTGCTCTCCGAGCGGCTCGCCGCCTTCGCGCCGCTGCCCTTCGTCCGCGTCGAGGCGGACGGCCCGGTCCTGGTCGAAAGCGAGGAAGCGCTGTTGCCGGGTGAAACACCCTTCGGCCGCATGACCGCCTTCCACGGCCAGATGGGCATGTTCGTGCGGGCGCTTTCCTACATGCTGTCGCACGGGTCGGACGGGCTGCAGCAGGCGTCGGAGGACGCTGTGCTCAACGCCAACTATGTCCGCGCCGGCCTGCGCGACCTGATGAGCCAGCCGTCCGGCGACCGCACCTGCATGCACGAGGTGCTGTTCGACGACACGTTCCTGGAGGGGACGGGCGTCACCACGCTCGACTTCGCCAAGGCGATGATCGACGAGGGCTATCACCCGATGACGATGTATTTCCCGCTCGTCGTGCATGGGGCGATGCTGATCGAGCCGACCGAGTCGGAATCGAAGGCCTCGCTCGACCTCTTCATCGCGACGCTCCGCGATCTCGTGATGAAGGCGAAGGCGGGAGATCTCGAGCGCTTCCAGCAGGCACCGCGCTTCGCGCCACGTCGCCGCCTCGACGAGACGCGCGCCGCCCGAGCGCCCAAGCTCAAATGGGAAAAGCCGGAGCCGTGGGTGGAAGCAGCCGCGGCCGAGTAGGACAAGATCCCCTTCGGTCGCGGCCGAAGGGGATCAGCCCTTGTTGTTGTTGCTCTGCGGCACGATGGCGGCGATGGCGCCGGCCGGCGCTAGCCGTCGGTCGCGAGCCGCGTGCCCTGGAACCCCCCCGCCGCGACGCTGTCGCAGAGCCCTGACCATTCGCAGCCGCCGCAGGCGGTTCGCGTCGTGCCGGCGGCGAAGGCGGCGCGGAAGCGGGCGAGCGTCATCGCGTCGAGGGAAAGCCGGAAGCCCGGCTTGACGGGCGTGTCGAGCAGGGCGGCGACCGAGACCGCCGCTTCGGCATCGCGGACGAGCACGCTCTCGTTGTGGCAATGCGGCGCCTCGGTGGAAAGTAGCGGCGCGCAGACATCGTCGGGTCCGTCGACGATCTCGACTTCCTCGCCGCGCGTCAGCCGCGCGGCGATCCCGTCGTAGTTGGCGCAGAAATCCGGCGTGTAGCCCTTGCCGACATAGGTCAGCATGCAGAGCAGGTGGTGGGCGCGAAGCCGGACCGTCACGGTGCGGAAGTGCGTGCGCCGGCGACCCGGCTGACGATGGCGATGGTGCAGACCGCGAGCGCGGCCTTGATGACGGCGCCGACCAGGAAGGGCGTCACGCCGAAGGTGAGCGCCTTTTCCGGGCCGACGAAGGTGGCGAGCCACGCTGCGCCGGGGGCGAGGCAGATCGCCTGCGCCAGCAGGAAGCCGAGGAAGGACAGTCCGATCCGGCGCGTCCAGCCGCGTTCCGCCATCCAGCCGCAGAAGGCGGCGGCGAAGGGGAAACTCGCGAGATAGCCGGCTGTCGGCCCCATGAACGGAGCCACGCCGCCCGCGCCGCCGGCGAGCACCGGCAGGCCGGAGAGGCCGGCCGCGAGCCAGACGAGAACGATCAGCGCGCCGAACCGCCAACCGGCCAGCGCGCCGACGAGCATGACCGCGTAGGTCTGCATCGTCACCGGCACGGGCACCATCGGCACGGAGATATAGGACGACGCCGCGAGGAACAGCGCCCCGCAGGCGACGAGGATGGCGACCTGCGTCGCGGAGCGCTCCGCGTTCAGGAGCGGGACGAAGGCGTCCGAAGCGGGCTTGGTCAAGTCAGGCTCCCGTCGCTCAGACGTCCTCGGGATTCCAGGCGGCCAGCGCCTCGATGGTGGCCGGCAGGTCCGCCATGCGGTTGATCACCGTGATGGCGCCGGCGGCGGTCAGCGCATCGGCATGGCCGGGCCAGGAATGCGAGCCGCCGGTGAAGCCGATGACGCGCATGCCGGCGGCGCGGCCGGCGTGGATGCCGTGCGTCGAGTCCTCGATGACGATGCAATCCTTGGGGTCGACGCCGAACTCGGCCGCGCCGTGCAGGTAGACGTCGGGCGCCGGCTTCGGCTGCTTGTTGCGGACGGCGACAGCCGAGAAGATGTAGGGCCGGAAACGGTCGTAGAGCTCGGTCTTGGTCAGCGAGATCTTGAGCCGCTCGGGCGAGGAGTTCGAGCAGATGCAGCGCTGGTAGTCGAGCTTGTCGAGCATCTCCTGCACGCCGGGGATGATCTGCAGGTCCTTGGCGAGGCGCCGGTCGAGCTCCGCATTGGTCTCGTCATGGAAGTTCTCGGGCAGCGAATAGCCGAGATCCGCCTCGATCAGCTTGGCGGCGCGCTCCCAGGTCAGGCCGGCGAAGCGGTGCGACATCTCCTCGACCGAGATGTCGTAGCCGATGGCGGTGAGCCGCTCGCTGTCGACGCGGGAGGAGATGATTTCGGAATCGACGAGCACACCGTCGCAATCGAAGAGCACGAGCATGGAGGACTTTCCGATCAGTCTGGGCATGGCCCCGGCGCGTCGCGGGCGATTCCGGAGGCGGGACGATGCGGGGAAGGGATGAGGCGGAGCCGGGCGCCGACGGCGGCCGTTTCCGCAAGCCAGGCGGCTCTCTATCAGATTGCCGCCCGCCTGTCTCGGGCGCGCGTCCGGCGCGCGGCTCAGCGCACCCGGATCGGCGCGCGGGCGAAGATCGCCTTGCCGTCGCCGGCGATGTAGCGCAGTTCGTACTGGCCGGCCTCGCGCGGCACCTCGATATGGACCGTCGAGCGGTCGGGCCGGATGCGCGCCATGGTCAGGTGGTCGCTGGCATCCATGCCGGCGCGGGCGATGACGACGTCGTCGAAGCGCGCGCCGGGGCCGGTCCAGTCGACCGCGATGCGGCTGCCGGCCTTCGCCGTCTCGGGGCCGCGGATCGAGGCGGAGGGCGGATCGACCGTGAAGGCCGTCTTGGCGGCGATGGCGCCGTCTTCGCCCGAGAGATAGCGGGCCTCGTAGCGGCCGGGCGTGGTCGGCGCGATGAAGGTCAGGGCGCGGCCGTCCTTGTTGACGGGGAGCGAGGCGAGCTTGATGGCCGGCGCCGCGTCGAGCGGCGCGATCTGCAGTTCGTCCTTGGCCGCGGCGGGGCCCGTCCAGTTCACGGTCAGCGGCGCACCGGCGCCGATCCGCTCGGCCACGCCGACGGTGACCGGCTTGACGTCGACCTCGATCGGCCGCGCGGCGAGCACGACGTTGAGCTTGGGGTGGTAGTAGCGCAGTTCGTAGACGCCGGCCTCGGCCGGCGCCCGCAGCTTGCGCTTCTTGCCGTCCTTGGTGACGAGCGCGCTGCGGATTTCCGATCCCGGTGGCAATCCCGGCCAGACGACCTGCAGGCGGTCGCCCTTCAGCTTCGGGCCGTCATAGCCGATCTCGAACACGGCCGACTGCATGACCTTCTCCGGCGCGTCGAGGCTGGCCGAGGGCAGGTTGGGCGGCGGCGCCTTGGCGGAGGCGAGCGCCGCGGCGAGGCCGCCGGCGACGTCGGTGCCGTCCTTGGCGTTGATGAACTTGCCGCCGGTCTTGTCGGCGAGGCAGGCGACCTGCTCGATCTCCTTTTCGTCGAGACCGAGGCCGATCACCTCGACCGTCAGGTCCTTGGCGCGGGTCGCGAGCGATTCCGCCAGCACGCAGGGATTGGCGTCGCAGGCCTCGACCTTGTCGACGAAGACGATGACCGTGGCGCGCTCGCTGCGATAGTTGATCGCATTGGCGGCGCGCTCGACGGCGACGGCGAGCGGCGCCTTGCCGCGCGGCGTCAGCTTGGCGGCCGCGGTGGTGACCGCCTCGTTGCCGTTCCGCTGCGGCTTCGTCACCACGGCGGCGTCGGTGCAGCTCGTCTTGCTCTTGGCGCCGAAGGCCAGAAGGCCGATGCGGGCCTCGGTCGGGAAGTCGGTGACCGCCGCCTCGATGCTTTCCGCGACCAGGTCGATCTTGCGGTCGCGGCCGAGCTTGCCGGCCATGGATGCCGAAGCATCGATCACCAGCATCACATCGTCGGCGAGCACGGCGGCGCTCGATGCGCAGAGAAGCGCCAGCGCAGCCGGCAGGGCAAGAAAACCGCGGATCATGTCAGCCTCGATCAAGGAGCCCGGCGCCGGGCCTTTTCGGGCCGAAACCATAACCCAAGAGTTTCGGCAAAACGATGTCGGATGACCAAAAAAACGTGCAATCCGGCGCGGTTACAATTGGTTAACCATGCTTGCTAACGCCTCCTTCACCCTGTTCGCTAACCATAGGCGCATGTTCTGTTGCGTCGGGGAGTTGGGTTATGAAGGCACTCGCTCGGAAGCCAGCCGAGGTCGCGCACAAGGCGCCCTGGCTTGACACCATCATCAAGGGCGATTGCGTCGCCGCGCTCGAGAAGCTGCCGTCCGCGTCGGTCGATCTCGTGTTCGCCGATCCGCCCTACAATCTGCAGCTGGCCGGCGGACTGACCCGCCCGGACCATTCGGTCGTCGACGCGGTCGACGACCACTGGGACCAGTTCGCCAGCTTCGAGGCCTATGACGCCTTCACCCGCGCCTGGCTGCTGGCCGTGCGCCGCGTGCTGAAGCCGGATGGCGCGCTCTGGGTCATCGGCTCCTACCACAACATCTTCCGCGTCGGCGCGACGCTGCAGGATCTCGGCTTCTGGATCCTGAACGACGTCGTCTGGCGCAAGTCGAACCCGATGCCGAATTTCCGCGGCAAGCGCTTCACCAATGCGCATGAGACGATGATCTGGGCCTCGCGCGGGCAGGGTTCGAAGTACACGTTCAACTACGAGGCCATGAAGGCCTTCAATGACGACGTGCAGATGCGCTCCGACTGGCTGCTGCCGATCTGCACCGGCCATGAGCGGCTGAAGGACGGCGAGGGGCAGAAGCTGCACCCGACCCAGAAGCCCGAGGCGCTGCTGGCCCGCGTCATGCTGGCCTCCTCGAAGCCGGGCGACGTCATCCTCGATCCGTTCTTCGGCTCCGGCACCACCGGCGCCGTCGCCAAGCGCCTTGGCCGCCACTTCGTCGGCGTCGAGCGCGAGCAGGAATATATCGACGCGGCGCGGGCCCGTATCGACGCCGTCGAGACGGCGCCGGCCGCGGCACTCGAACTGCTGAAGGGCAAGCGCGCCGAGCCGCGCATCCCGTTCGGCACGCTTCTGGAGCGCGGGCTGATCGTGCCGGGCGCGGTGCTGACGGATTCGCGCGGCCGTCACCAGGCCCGCGTGCGGGCCGATGCCTCGCTGGAATCGGGCGCGCTGGTCGGCTCGATCCACCGCGTCGGCGCGCTGGTGCAGGGCTTCGACGCCTGCAATGGCTGGACCTTCTGGCATGTCCACCACAATGGACGCCTCACCTCGATCGACGATCTCAGAAAGATCGTCCGCGATGAACTGGCTGCAGCCGGAGGCTGAGCCGACGCCGCGGGGCTCCGGCCCCGCGGTGTCCTGTTTCCCCGCTGGCGCGCCTCAGGCCGCCAGCGGCTCGAAGACCAGCGCCTGGTGCGCCGCCGTTCCCGCCATGACGCCGTCGGCCGAGGCGAAGGTGGCGTTGTGCATCTGGCGCGCGATGTCGCCGGCCGCGTAGACGCCTGGCACTGTCGTCATCTGCTTGCCGTCGACCCGGATCACCGGCCCCAGCATGCCCTCGTCGAAGGCGCAGCCGAGCTGTTCGGCGATCGGGCAGGCCATACGCGTCCGCGACGCCGTGAAGAGCGCGTCGAGCTCGACCACGCGCCCATCCTCCAGGCGCACGCCCGTCAGGGTCGTGTCGCCCTCGAGCGCCACGACGCGGCCCGGCTCGATCGTGGCCACCCGCCGGCGCAGCTTCTCTACCGTTTCGGGATCGGGCATCGCGCCGCCGTTCAGGAAGAAGGTGGTCGGACCCCAGTCCGGGATCATCAGCGCCTGGTGCGCCGAATTCTCCATGACGTTGAGGACGCCGAGCCGCTGCCCCTTGAACTCGTAGCCGTGGCAGTACGGGCAGTGCAGCACCGACTGGCCCCATTTGCCGGCGAGGCCCGGGATCTCGGGCAGGTCGTCGATCAGGCCGAAGGCGAGAACCAGCTTGGCGCCTTCGCGGGTGTTGCCGGATTCGAGGCGCAGCGAGAAGCCGGCCTCCGTCGCGACGGCCTCGGTGGCGCGATCGTCGACGAAATGGACGGTCGGATAGGCGGCGAGCTTCTCGCGACCCTGCAGGATCATGGCGCGGGGCGCGGCGCCGTCCTGGCCGAAAAAGCCGTGCGAGGCGCTAGCGAAGCGGTTCCTGGGGCTGCCGCTGTCGATCACGCAGACGGCGCGTCCGGCGCGGGCGAGCTGCATCGCGGCCGAAAGGCCGGCATAGCTGCCGCCGACGACGATGGCGTCATACATCATGGCTGATGTCCTTCATGGTTGCCTTGCGGGCCCGGTAGCGGGCATGGAAATCGGCCGCGAGCGTCGCCAGCGTGACGGTGCCGAGCCGCTTCATCAGCAACTGCTCGGCCTCCTCGAAGGCGGCCTCGAGCGAGGCGTTGACGGCCTGCTCGACGAGGCAGGCCGGGTTGTCCGAGCGGTGGCCGAGCGCGAAGACCGCGGGCGAACCGATCGCGGCGTAGATGTCGTCGATCGTCACGGCGGCGGGATCGCAGGCGATCGTCCAGCCGCCGCCATGGCCCTTTTCCGAGCGGACGAAGCCGGCCTCCCGGAGGCCGGCCATGGTGCGGCGGACGACGACCGGGTTGGTCGACATCATCGCCGCGAGGCGCTCGGAGGTGATCGGCTCGCCGGCCTCGATCATGTGGAGCAGGACGTGCAGCACGCCCGATAGTCTGCTGTCGTGTCTCATGTAACAATAAATGTTACGTGATGGCGCGAGCGTCAAGCCCCGGGCTTCTCGGAAATCAAATTGGGCTAGGGCAGGCCGGCGGCGGCCGCGCGGCCGAGGCCGTGGCGGGCGAGGTCGGCGCGCATTGTCGCCGCGTCGACGAAAAGCTCCGCCTGCCAGCCCGCTTGGCGCGCCGCTTCGACATTCACGGCGGTGTCGTCGAAGAACAGGGTTGCCGCCGGCGTCAGCCCGAACGTCTCGGCGTGCAGCCGGTAGATTTCCGGCTCGGGCTTGATGAGGCCGATGTCGCCGGAGACGGTGATGCCGCGAAACAGCCGGAGATAGGGAAAGCGCTCCACCGCCTCGACGAAGGTGTCGCTGGCGAAGTTGGTCAGCGCGGTGACGTCGCGTCCCTCCGCCACCAGCGCGTCGAGGATATCCGGTGTCTCGTCGAGCGAGCCGGGGATCATCTCGTGCCAGTTGGCGCGCCAGGCACGGATCAGCGGCTCGTGCTCTGGGAAGCGCGCGATTAGCGCCGCCTCGGCGTCGGGCCAGCTGCGCCCGCGATCCTGCTCCTTGTTCCAGTCGCCGCTGCAGATCTCACGGAGGAAATGGCGGCGCGCGGCGTCGTCCGGGATGAGCCGGCGATACGGGATCTCGGGTTCCCAGCGCAACAGGACGTTACCGATGTCGAAGACGATGTGCCTGATCTCGTTCATACTGCCGTTTCCCGCGTTTCGTCGATCATGTCATGAGCTTCAGCAACTTCATGACGTTGTGATGGCGATCACTGACAATTTCGTATGTCGACGGATTGATCATGCTGGCCGGAACATTTGCGCTGCGCTAGGTTTCGGCGAGGAAGAACAGCTCGCTTCGTGTTCAGGATTGCGGCTCTTCTGGTTTCGCCTTGCCGCGACTCTCGCACGGGAAGAAGTTCCAGGAGGAACGAGATGCGGATTCGCGCGGGTGGGCGGGGTGAGGCCCCGGGAGCAGGGCAGGGTTCGGCAACGCTGCCGGCTAGGCGAGCGCCAGACTGGCGCTGGCGGCTGCTCGCCGCGGCGCTGCTCGGCGCGGCGGCTTTCGGATCGCCGCGCGCCGAGGCGCAGCAGGCGATCGTCGGTCCCGAGGACGCTGTTGTCACCGGCTTCTCCGGCGCGGCCGAGGGCCAGACGCCGGCCGGCGCCGATCCGCTCGACTATCTCGTCCTTCCTCCGGATGGGCCCGCCGCCAGGGTCGTCGATCTCTCGCGCCTCGGCGCCCAGGGGGCGCTGACCGACGCGCCCAATCCCTTCACCGTGACCGCGGGCCAGGTCGGCCAGGTGTTCGGCGTCGCGCTTGACGATGCGCCGGCGCCGTCGATCTATCTCGCCGCGACCTCGGCCTACGGCCTGTCGATCGGCCTTCCCGGCGCCTCGGGCGAACCGATGAAGCGCCTGCTGCATGGGCTTTCCGGCGCCGCCTTCATTCCCAACCAGTTCGGCCCCGATGGCGGTCCGGGCTCGGTCTGGCGCGTCGACGGCACGACGGGGCAGGTCACGCTGTTCGCCGATGTCGGCGACGAGGGCGTCAACGCCGCCGCCGCGCTCGGCGGCCTGGCCTATGACCCGGAGAGCCAGCAGCTCTTCGTGGCCGACCGCGCCTCCGGGATGATCCATCGCTTCACCCTCGACGGCACCGAGCGTGGCGTCTACGACCATGGCATCACCGGTCGGGCGCAGAGCGGCCTGCCGGAAGTGCCGTGGGCGGCGGTCAATGTCGATATCGCCAGCTCTGCCTTCGACACCGAGCAGCCGGCGACGTGGGGCTACGCCGCCCCGGAGCGGCTGGTGTTCGCCCTCGCGGTGCGCAACAACCGGCTCTACTACTCGGTCGCCGCCGGGCCGGAGATCTGGTCCGTCGGCATCCAGCCCGGCGGCGGTTTCGCGGCGGACGCGCGGTTCGAGGTCGCGGTGGAGACGCTGCAGCCCGGAATCGAGATCGCCTCCATCGCGTTCGACAATCGCGGCCTGCTCTACGCGGCCGAGCGTGCGCCGCCGACCGGCGCCTATGATCTCCGCAATGTCGCGGAGGGCGGCAGCAGCCGCGTCCTCCGTTTCAAGCCGAAGCCGCGACCGGATGCCGAGCCGGGTCTTTGGATTCCGGTCGCCGAGGACTACGCGATCGGCCTGTTGCCCGAATACGAGAACGCCAATGGCGGCGTCGCGCTCGGGCGCGGCTATGACGGTAATGGGCGGATGCTGCCGAACGCCTGCGCCGTGACGCTCTGGTCCACCGGTTCGCAATTACTCGGCGATGCGCCGTCGACCGAACCGGTCGAGGGGCTGCAGGGCAATGACACCCAGCTCGTCCAGCCGGCCAATGCGCCGCCGACCGCGAGCTGGTTCATCGACTATGACGATCAGCCGGGCGAGAGTGCCGATGCCGGCCACATGGGCGCGATTGCGACGTTGCCCTGCGTGGCGCCGCGCCGGGCCGCCGCGCCGCCTCCGCCGCCGCCACCCCCGCCGCCGCGTGTCGCGCAGCCGCTGCCGCCTCCGCCGCCGGTGGTGATCGGCTGCCCCATCGGCACCTATCTGGTCGGCGACACCTGCCTGTTGCCGCCGAGCTGCCCGCCGGGAACCCGGTTCCGCGATGGCTATTGCGTCGCCATCGGCTGTCCGCCGGACATGATCCGCATCAATGGCGCCTGCCTGCCGCCGCCGATCGTCTGCGATCGCTACGAGACCTTCGTCAACGGCCGCTGCATTCCCTGGCGCTGCCCGCCCGACATGGTGCGCCTGCCGAACGGCTATTGCGGCTGCCCGCGCGACGAGATCTTCGTGCGGGGCCAGTGCCTGCCGCCGCGCTGTCCGCCGGACCTGTTCATGACGCCGGATGGCCGCTGCGTGCCGTCGCAATGGTGCCGTCCGCCGATGGTGCGCGATCATCGCGGCCGTTGCGTGCCGCCGCTGGACTGCCGTCCGCCGATGACGCTGGACAGCTATGGCCGCTGCGTACCGCCGCAGGACTGCCGCCCGCCGATGGTGCGCGACGACCGTGGCCGCTGCGTGCCGCCGCAGGGTTGCCGTCCGCCGATGGTGCGCGACGACAACGGCCGCTGCGTACCGCCGCAGGGCGAATGCCGCCCGCCGATGGTGCGTGACGACAACGGCCGCTGCGTACCGCCGCAGGGTGAGTGCCGTCCGCCGATGGTGCGTGACGACAACGGTCGCTGCGTACCGCCGCAGGGTGAATGCCGTCCGCCGATGATGCGCGACGACAAGGGCCGTTGCGTGCCGCCGCGGCCGTGCCCGCGCGGGCAGGAGCGTGCCGAGAATGGCCGCTGCCGGCCGATCGTCGCCCAGCCCTGCGCCGAGGGCGAGGTCCGTCAGGACGGACGCTGCGTGCCGGCCGTCGTGCCTCCGGTCGTACCCCCCGTCGTGACGCCGCCGGTCGTCACGCCTCCGGTGGAACCGGGGCCGGGCCCGACGCAATGCCGTCGCGGCCAGCGCCTGGTCGACGGCGTCTGCGTCGATGCCCGCCGCCCGCCGCCGCGCGACTGTCCCGATGGCACGACGATGCGGCGCGGCCGCTGCGTGCCCACCGAGGCGACGCAGCCGGATCGTCCGACCCGGCCGGCGCCTGTCCAGTGCGGTCCGGACCAGCGCCTGCGCAACGGCCGCTGCGTCGACGTGCCGCCGCAGCGGCAGCCGCCGCCGAAGCGCGACGCCGAGCCGCAACGCAAGGCGCCGGACTGCGCCGAGGGAACAGTACTGCGGCGTGGCCGCTGCGTGCCGACCCAGGCGACGCAGCCGGATCGCCCGGCGCGGCCGGCGCCGATCGAGTGCGGCCCGGACCAGCGCCTGCGCAACGGCCGTTGCGTCGACGTCCAGCCGCAGCGCCAGCCGCCGCCCGATCGTCAGTCGAAGCCGCAGCGCAAGGGGCCGGATTGTCCGGAGGGCACGGTGCTGCGTCGTGGCCAGTGCGTGAAGCCGCCGCCGCAGGAGGACAACGCGTCGCAGCGTCTGCCGAACCGGATGCGTCAGCAGATGGAGAAGCTGCAGCCGCAGGAGCCGCCGCAGCCGCCGCAGCAGCAGTGACCCGATTGCCGGGGAGCGATGGCGGCGGGACCTCCCGCCGTCATCTGCGTTTGCGCGTCGCTCCGGGTGCCGCCGCCTCGATCGCCTTCTTCATCACGCTCGGCAGCGCCTCGTGCGGCAGGTCGCGTGCGCTCGCCCACCAGGCATCCGCCGGGGCCGGATGGGCTTCGGGCAGGCTGGCGTGCCAGATGTCGAGCGTCAGGCGGAAATGGGTGAAGATATGCACGACGGGCGCTGCGACGCGCCGCCAGTCGGCCGGGAAGGGGGCGGCGTTGGTGCCCGGTGCGGGCGCTGGTCCGGCGAGCCAATCCGATCCCGGCACTTCGGTCATGCCGCCGAGCAGGCCGCGCTCGGCCCGCTTTCGGAGCAGGATCGCGCCGTCGGAGCGGATCGCGACGAAGGCGGCGCCGGCGCGCTCGGGCCGGTCGGCCTTCGCCGCCTTGCGCGGATAGAGCTCCTCGGTGCCGCGCGCATGGGCCGTGCAGGATGCCTCCCACGGGCAGAGCGGGCAGGCCGGGCGCTTCGGCGTGCAGAGCGTCGCGCCGAGATCCATCATCGCCTGCGCATAGTCGCCGGCGCGGCGCTCCGGCGTCAGCTCCGCCTGCAGCGCGGCGATCTCCTTCTTGGCCGCCGGCAGCGGCGTTTCGACGGCGAAGATGCGGGACAGCACGCGCTCGACATTGCCGTCGACGACGGCGGCCGGCTCGTCATGCGCGATCGCCGCGATCGCCGCCGAGGTATAGGCGCCGATGCCGGGCAGGTCGCGCAGCCCCGCCGCATTTTCCGGGAAGCGGCCGCCGTGCTCGCGTACGACCGTGTCGGCACAGGCCTTCAGGTTGCGGGCGCGCGAATAATAGCCGAGCCCGGCCCAGGCCTTCATGACGTCCTCTGTCGAAGCCGCGGCGAGGTCGGAGACGGTCGGCCAGCGCGCCAGGAAGTCCTCGAAATAGGGCTTCACCGTCGTCACGTTTGTCTGCTGCAGCATGATCTCCGACAGCCAGACCCGGTAGGGATCGGGTTTCACGCCGGCGCGACGCTCGGCCGGCGATGTCCGCCAGGGGAGCCGGCGGGCGTGGCGGTCATACCAGGCGAGGAGGTCGGGGGCGCGGGGCGGCAAGTCGCGTGAAATGGCGGGGCTCTGAATCATGGTCGCGATCATGGTTCAAAGGCGCATGCCGCGCCAGCATCTGCCGGTCGTCGCCCATTCGGTGTTTCCTTGGGCCGCTTCAGCTCGATCCGACGCGTGACGCCGATCGCGGCGAGGAAGTCCGGATCGTGGCTGGCGACCAGCAGGGCGCCGTCGAAATCGACCAGCGCCGCCTCGATCGCTGCGATCGAATCGAGGTCGAGATGGTTGGTCGGCTCGTCGAGGATGAGGAGTTCCGGGGGCCTTGTGCCGCCCAGCACGCAGGCGAGGCCGGCCCGCAGCATCTCGCCGCCCGAAAGCGCCCGCACCGGCTTCAGCGCCGCCTGGTTGCGGAACAGGAAGCGCGCCAGCATCGCATGGGCGTGGTTCATGCCGGCGTCCGGGTTCAACCAGCGGAAATTCTCCAGGATCGACTGGGCGGGATCGAGCAGGCCGACGCTCTGGTCCAGCATGGCCGAGGCGACCGGCCGGCTGACCGTCCCACAGCTCGGCGCGAGATCGCCGTTCGAAAGCCGCAGCACGGTCGACTTGCCGGTGCCGTTCGGCCCGGTGAGCGCGATGCGCTCCGGGCCTGATATCGTCAGGCTGAGATCGGCGAGAATCAGTGGCTGGCCGGCATAGCCAAACCACACCTTGTCGAAGGCGAGCACGGTTCGGCCGGCCGGCAACCCGGTCGACGGCAGTTTGATCCCGAACGTCTCGATGCGCTCGACCTCCGCCTCCGCCTCGGCCAGCGTCGTCGCGGCCGCCTGGCGCTGGCGCGCCGCCAGTTGTCCCATCGACCCGCTGGTGCGTTCGCTTCGGTCGCGCCGCGCGTCGAGCAGGATCTTCGGCTGGTCGTTCTTCGAGCCCTGCTTGGCGCCGCGCGAGTCGCGCTTCTGCTGCCGTTCCGTCGCCGCCTGGATCCGCCTTTCAGTCGCCTTGGCTTCGCTCTTCGCGACGTCGAGATCGCGCGCGGCATTGGCGCGCTCGGCCTGGCGGCGCTCGGCATAGAGGTCGAAATTGCCGCCATAGATTCGGGCGCCCAGCGTCGAGAGCTCGACGATGCGGTCCATGTCGCGCAGCAGCGCGCGGTCATGGCTGACGACGATCGCGCCCTTTTTCCAGCCGGCGAGGATGCGGGCCACCACGGCGCGGCCCTCGGCGTCGAGATTGTTGGTGGGTTCGTCGAGCAAGAGCATGTCGGGCTCGGCGAGGAGCAGCGCGGCGAGCGCGACGCGCGTCCTCTGGCCGCCGCTGAGACTCGCCATCGTACGTTCCGGATCGAGACCGGCGAGATCGACCGTCGCGAGCGAATCCTGAAGCCGCGCCTCGAGCGTCCAGTCCGCCTCGGCCGCGTCCTCGGCCGAGCCACGGCCCTGTTCCATGCGCGCGAGCCGGGCGAGGCCGGCATCGATGCCGAGCGCCTCGCTCACCGTCTGGCTCGTTGGGGCCTGCACGTCCTGGCGCAACATGCCGATCCGGCCGCTGCGCTCGACGGAGCCGGAGGCCGGTTGCAGCGCGCCTGTGACGAGGCCAAGCAGCGTCGACTTGCCGACGCCGTTGCGGCCGACGAGGCCGGTGCGTTCGGAGCCGAAGGAAAGATCGATTCGGTCGAGGAGGATGCGGCCGTCGGGCGTGGCGAAGGAAACGTCGTGCAGCGCGACGAGCGACGCGAATCGAGGAGACATGAGAACACCGGACAGGAAGCAGGCGCCTTCAGGCGGCGCGGAACAGGCGAAAGACGGCGTTACGCCGCTGCGGTGGCCTGTTGCTTCATTGTCGGGATGCTCCTCGTTTCGGTCGCCGCCAACATAGGGATCCAGGGCCGGTTTGCCAAGCCGGCCTGATTCACGCGCTTCTGCTCCGCTCGCGGCGAGGGCTTGCCGCGGCTCGCGCCGCCGCTATCTCCATGCCAAACCACCTCAGGTTGATCATGGGCAGCAGCGAGAACGCGCGCTTCGTCGGCAACATCCCCGAGCACTATGATCAGGGGCTCGGCCCCGTGATCTTTGCCGGCTATGCCGACGATCTCGCCCGCCGCGTCGAGGCGGTCAACCCGGCAACCGTGCTCGAGATCGCGGCCGGAACGGGGATCCTGACCCGCTTCCTGCGCGACCGGCTGCCCGCCAGCGTCCGCCTGACGGCGACGGATCTGAACGCGCCGATGCTGGAGCGGGCGCAGGCGAAGTTCGGGCCCGGCGAGGCGGTCGAGTTCCAGACAGCCGACGCCATGGTCCTGCCGTTCCGCGACGCATCCTTCGATGCCGTCGCCTGCCAGTTCGGCTTCATGTTCTTCCCCGACAAGGATCGCTGCAACCGCGAGGTCTTCCGCGTCCTCGATCCCGGCGGAACCTATCTGTTCAATGTCTGGGGCAGCTTCGACGACAACCCGTTCGGCCGCATCGCCTATGAGGTGGTGGCGGGGTTCTTCCCGAGCGATCCGCCGCAATTCTACAAGGTGCCGTATTCCTGCGCCGCCATCGCGCCGATCCGCGATTCGCTGGAAGGGGCCGGGTTCGAGGATGTCGAGGTCACGGAGGTGGCGCGGCGGGGAGCGATCCCCGATGCCCGCGCCTTTGCCCATGGTCTCGTCTACGGCAATCCCGCCATCGCCGAGATCCGTGCCCGTGGCGGCACCGATCCCGACACGCTGGTCGAGGCGGTGGCCGAGGCGCTTCGGCGCGAGTTCGGGCCGGACCCGGGCGAGATGCCCCTGAAGATCTACGTCTATCAGGCCCGGAAGCCGGAATAGCTGCGAGGGCGAAGCGGATGCCGCGTGGAGAGGACGCGGCCGGACCGCGCTCTAGCCGGCCTCGCGATATTGCTCCGCCGTTTCGAGGTCCACCGACACCAGCTGGCTGACGCCGCGCTCGCCCATGGTGACGCCGAACAGGCGGTTCATCCGCGCCATGGTGATCGGGTTGTGGGTGATCGTCACGAAGCGGGTGTCGGTCGTCCGCGCCATCTCGTCGAGCAGGTTGCAGAAACGCTCGACATTGTGGTCGTCGAGCGGTGCGTCGACCTCGTCGAGCACGCAGATCGGCGCCGGGTTGGTCAGGAACACGCCGAAGATCAGCGCCAGCGCCGTCAGCGCCTGCTCGCCGCCGGAGAGCAGCGTCATGGTCTGCGGCTTCTTGCCCGGCGGGCTCGCCATGATCTCGAGCCCGGCCTCGAGCGGATCGTCCGATTCGGTCAGCTGCAATTCGGCCGTGCCGCCGCCGAAGAGATGGGTGAACAGGCGCTGGAAATGGCCGTTCACGACGTCGAAGGCGGCGAGCAGCCGCTCGCGACCCTCGCGGTTCAAACTGGCGATGCCCTGGCGCAGGCGGCGGATCGCCTCGATCAGGTCGTCGCGGTCCTTGATCAGCGCCTCGCGCCGGGCGGCGACCTCGACCGCCTCGTCGTCGGCGCGCAGATTGACGCCACCGAGCTTCTCGCGCTCCTGCCGCAGCCGATCGAGGCGGGTTTCGAGCTGGCCGAGATCCGGCATCGGCGCCGAGGGATCGATCTCGGCCTGCTTGATCACCTCATGCGGCTCGCAATCGAGGATCTCGAGGATGCGAGCCTCGATCTCCAGTCGCCGCTCCTGCGTTGCCTTCAGTCGCTCCTCGCCGCGGCCGCGCTGCTCGCGCGCCTCGGACAGCGCGGTCATCGCGTCCTGCGACGCCTTGTCGAAGCCGGCGAGCGTCGTCTCGGCCTGGCGCAGCGAATCGGCGGCTTCGCGCCGCGCCGTTTCCGCCTTGTCGATCTCGGAGAGCAGCGCACGCCGCTTCTGCTCGAAGGCGGCCGGCGCGTCGGCATGTCCCGCCCGTTCCGTTTCGATCTCGGTGCGGCGGCCGGTCAGGATGCGGATCTGGCTGTCGGCGTTGACGGCACGCTCCTGCCAGTTCCGCCGTTCGCCGGCGATCGCGGCGAGGCGGCGGCGACGGACGTCGGTCTCGCGCATGAGCGCGTCGGCCGCCGCGCGCGCCTCGGCCAGCGCGCCGCGATCCTCCGCGACGGCGCCGCGCAGCATCATCACTTCCTGCTGCGCGGTGAGCGGGTCGGCGGCGGCGGCGAGCGCCGCTTCCGCGTCGCGGGCCTGCGCCTCCGTCTCTTCCACGGTCGACGCCATGCGGGCGCGTGATTCGTCCAGCGCCGCGCGGCGACTGGTCAGCCGTCCGGCCTCGCGCTCGACGGCGGCGAGGCGGTTGCGGGCCTCGTCGAGCGCGCGCTGCGCGGCGCGGGCCGCCTCGCGGGCGAGCCGCTCCTGTTCCTGCGCGCCGCGCGCCGCCAGCGCCGCCTGCGCCAGCACGGCCTGGCGCTCGGCGACGGACGCCCTGGCGCCGATCGCGGAATCTTCGAGTTCGGCAAGCCGGTTGCGGTTGGCGAGCCGCATGGCGGCGGCGGTCGGCGCCTCGGCGGTTGCGACATAGCCGTCCCAGCGCCAGAGGTCGCCCTCGCGCGAAACCAGCACCTGGCCGGTCTTGAGCAGGCTTTGCAGGGTGGGGCCATCGGCGCGCGCGACGATGCCGACCTGCGCCAGCGCGCGCGCCAGGAGGGCGGGGGCCTTGACCTTGATCGCCAGCGGCTGGGCGCCCTCGGGCAGCGCCGGATCGTCGGCGAGCGGCGTGGCGCCGCGCCAGTGCGCCGCCACCTGGCGGTCGTCGGAGGCGTCGAGCGCATCGCCGAAGGCGGCGGCGAGCGCCGCCTCGTAGCCCTTGGCGACGGAAAGCGTGTCGAGGAGCGGCGGCCGTCGGCCGGCCGGCGCGCCGGAGCCGAGGATCTTGGCGAGCGTGCGCGCTTCCGTCTCGATGCCGGAAAGCGCGCGTTCGGCCTCGGCGAGCGGCGTCCGCGCGGCGGTCTCGCTCTCGCGCGCGGCGATGGCGCGGCCCTCCGCAGCCATCACCTGCTCGTCCGCCTTGGCGATCGTCGCTTCGGCAGCCGAGACCGCCTCCTGCGCCGGCGCCACGCCCGGCAACTCCGCGATCTGGCGCACCAGCGCGATCAGCTCGCGGTCGACCTCGGCCAGCTGCCCGCGCGCGCGCAGCGTGCGGTCGCCGGCCTCGCGATGGGCGCGTTCGAGTTCGGAACGACGCGCCGCGATGGCCGCGTGCGCGGCCGTCGCCTCGGCCAGCCTGCGCTCGGTGTCGGCGAGCTTCGCCTCGGCATTTCCGCGCGCCGCGTCGGCCTCGGCCTGCTTGCCGGTCGCCGTCTGCTCGTCGCGGCCGAGCGCCTGCTCCTCGGCGTCGAGACGCTCGAGAATGGCGGCGTTTTCGCTCACCATGCGCTGCTCGCGCTGGATGTCCTCGTTGAGCTGGGCGAGGCGGCGGTCGAGGTCGACCAGCCGCTCCTTCATCCGCCGCTCGTCGCTGTCGAGCGCGTCGCGCGCCAGCACCATGCGCTGCAGCCCGGCCGCGGCGGCCGATTCGGCGTCGCGCAGTCCCGGCAGCACGCTCGCCGCCACGGCCTGGTCGCGCGCCGCCTTGGCCTGCGCCTCGCTGCGCGCCACCACCGTCTCGCCGGCGGCGGCGAGCGCGGCCTCGGCCTCGCGCGTCTGCACGCTCGCGGCCAGCATGCGCAGGTAAAGGACGGTCGCCTCGGTCTTGCGGATGTCGGCGGAGAGGTTGCGGTAGCGGTTCGCCTGGCGCGCCTGGCGCTTTAGGGCCTCGAGCTGATTCTCCAGCTCGGAGAGCACGTCTTCCAGCCGTTCGAGGTTCTGCTCGGCCGCGCGCAGGCGCAGCTCCGCCTCGTTGCGGCGGGAATAGAGACCGGAAATGCCGGCGGCTTCCTCGAGTACGGCGCGGCGCGCCTGCGGCTTGGCCGAGATCAGCTCGCCAATCCGGCCCTGGCCGACCATGGCCGGAGAGCGGGCGCCGGTCGAGGCGTCGGCGAAGAGCAGCTGGACGTCGCGGGCGCGCACGTCCTTGCCATTGATCTTGTAGACGGAGCCGGATTCGCGCTCGATGCGGCGGGTGACTTCCAGCACGTCGGCGTCGTTGAAGGCGGCCGGCGCCTTGTGGTCGTGATTGTCGACGACCAGCGTCACCTCGGCGGTATTGCGGGCCGGGCGCTTGCCGCTGCCGGCGAAGATGACGTCGTCCATGCCGGACGCGCGCATGTTCTTGTACGAGCTTTCGCCCATCACCCAGCGCAGCGCCTCGACGAGGTTCGACTTGCCGCAGCCATTCGGGCCGACGACACCGGTCAGGCCCGGCTCGATCAGGAAGTCGGTGCCTTCGACGAAGGACTTGAAGCCGTGGACGCGAAGCCGCGTGAATTTCATGACGCGGCTCCGACGCTCTGGGATTCTGCACGCATGTCAAAACCCCGCCCCGACCGGGGAGGGGTACTCAATGTAGATAGGCAACAGTGCCAGCCGTCAGGGCGCGCTGCCCCCCGACGGCCGCGGTCGCCGCGTCGCGCGCGGTCAGGATGCGAGCAGCTTTTCCATTTCCTCGAAGGAGAGCGCACCCGGATGCCTTGCCCCGTTGATAAAGAAGGTCGGGGTGGAGTTGACGCCGAACTGCGACGCGCCCCGCTCCTTCACTGCGTTGACACCATCGAGCAGGGCCTGGTTTTTCAAGGTCAGCTCGAAAGTCTCCTGTGTAAAACCGACCTGCTTGGCGATGGCGAGCAGGGCGCTGACGGGATCGTCGACAAAGGCCCACTTCTCCTGCTGGTCGAACAGCAGGTCGACCATCTCGAAGAATTTGCCGTTCGGGGCGGCGTGCGCCAGCATGATCGCGGCGGTCGCCAGCGGGTCGAGCGGGAAATCGCGCAGGATGAAGCGCACCTTGCCGGTGTCGATGTACTTCTCCTTGAGCGGCTTCCAGGTGGTGTCGTGGAAGTGCTTGCAGTGCGAGCAGGTCAGCGACATGTACTCGACCACGGTGATCGGAGCGTTCGCGTCGCCGAGGATGTTGTCACCGAGCGGGCCGGGCTTCAGCAGCTCCGCGACATCGACGGCCTCGGCCGCCTGGGCCGTGCGCGGCAGCAGCGCGAGCGCGCCGATGGCGAGCGAAGCGGTTCCGACCTGGCCGAGAAACTGTCTGCGATTGGACGTCACGGTCTCTGTTCTCCTTGGGCGGGGCACAACCCCACGGGGCGGCCGACGCGATTCAAACGCTCGGCGTGAAGTATCAGGCCAATTGCGGCGAATGTCAGCCGACGATTCCCCGATACGGTCACGAACGCTTGACGGAACCATAGACGCCGCGACCGAGCCGCGCGAGGGCCTCGCGCAGGCCGTCGCTTTCGACCGAGGCGACGGTGGCGGCGACCTCCGCCTCCTCGGCCTGCGTCAGCGGGGGAGGGGCGACGCGGCGGGGCGCCGGCTGCGACACCACGCCCTGCACGATCTTCAGCTGCGTCACGGCGCCGAAGCCGAGGAAGCCGTTGATGCGGTCGAGCAGCACGGCGGTCTCGTGCTGCAGATAGATCGCCATGCCGGAATCGACCCGGATCACCAGCGTCGCGCCGCCCGGCGCCTTGGCCTGGTCGCGCCGCGGCCAGGTCAGCTTTTCGGGCATGGTGGTGGTGGCGTAGCGCGGCCCGACGATGTCGGACCAGGCCGCGATCAGGTCGGCCGTGGCAAAGCCGCGCTTGGCGCAGACCGGGGCGATCACGCTGCCGATCAGCGCGCCGATGGTCTGGGGGCCGCGGTTGACCTTGCGGTTGGTATCGTCGCTCATGCAGCTCTTCTCGCATGGTGGCCGCGTCCTGTGAACGCCACGCTCGCCACGGATTCGCTCGTCGAGCCAAAATGTCTCATCTTGGCTTCTGAATTCATAAACGAAATCAGATGGTTACACGTTCTTTACGGCTTCTTGACACGGTGGGGAGGCCTCACTATGGTGCGCGCGGTTTCGGGGCGGCAAGAGCTTTGAGAGGCTCTGTCGTCACTTGGCAAGGATGACGCGATGCGCGACACGGGTTCGCCGAGTGACGAAGAGAAGATCAGGCGCATGGCCGAGGACGAAGCCGCGTTGTCCGAAAGGTTGCGTGCACTCAGCCAGAAGCTCGACAAGGCTCATGGCGATGCGAAGCGGGCGAATGCGGATGACCCCTCTGTGCGGGTCAATGCTCAGGGTATGAGCGTTGCCTTGCGGGTCGTCAGCGAGTTCGTTTCGGGGGTGATGGTCGGCGCCGGCCTCGGCTGGCTGGTCGATCGCTGGCTCGGCACGTCGCCGTGGGGAATGATCATTCTCCTCTTGCTCGGCTTCGTCGCAGGTGTTCTTAACGTCCTGCGATCGATCGGCAAGGTCGCGCAGCCCGAGGCCCGTCAGGTGTCCCGGCGCAACAAGGCGAAGTAGGTTTCAAGGTCGTGGCATAGGCCTCGGTCAGAACTCAGGCGAAGAAGGCGGGCTCGGTGGCTAACGATCCGATCCATCAGTTTCAAATCCAGGAATTCTTCCCGATCGGCACGCTCGGGAACACGGAATTCCATTTCACCAACTCCGCCTTCGCGATGGGAGCGACCGTCGCGATCATCGCCGGCTTCCTCTATGTCGCGACCTCCAAGAACAGCCTGATTCCCGGCCGCCTGCAGTCGGTGGCTGAGCTGTCCTACGAGTTCGTCGCCAACACGCTGCGATCGAGCGCCGGCAAGGAAGGCATGCGCTTCTTCCCGCTGGTGTTCTCGCTGTTCTCCTTCATCCTGGTGGCGAACTTCTTCGGAATGTTCCCCTACTTCATGACGGCGACGAGCCAGATCATCGTCACCTTCCTGCTGTCGATGACGGTGATGCTGACGGTGGTCGGCTACGGCTTCTACCGGCACGGCTTCGGCTTTCTCGGCCTGTTCGTGCCGCATGGCGTCCCCGCCGCCGTGCTCCCGCTGGTGACGACGATCGAGGTCATCTCGTTCCTCTCGCGTCCGATCAGCCTCTCCGTCCGTCTCTTCGGCAACATGCTTGCCGGTCACATCACCCTGAAGGTGTTCGCCGGCTTCGTGGCGAGCATGGCCGGCCTCGGCGCCATCGGCGTCGGCGGCGCCATCCTGCCGCTGGTCATGACGGTCGGCATCACGGCCCTCGAATTCCTGGTCGCATTCCTGCAGGCCTACATCTTCACGGTCCTTACCTGCATGTATCTGAACGACGCCCTTCATCCCGGGCATTGATCATCAGGTCGGCGAAGTTACACCTCCTTCCAACCCGAAATTACGTCCTCAAGGAGCATTAAAATGGAAGCGGAAGCTGCGAAGTTCATCGGTGCTGGTCTTGCCTGCTTCGGCATGGCCGGTACGGCTCTCGCCCTCGGCAACATCTTCTCGAACTACCTCTCGGGCGCGCTGCGCAACCCGTCGGCCGCCGACGGCCAGTTCGGTCGCCTGATCCTCGGCTTCGCGGTGACGGAAGCGCTCGGCATCTTCTCGCTGCTGGTCGCTCTGCTCCTGCTCTTCGTGGTCTGATCCTTCTAGGCCGCCGCAAGGCGGCCGGGTGAAGCCCCATGCGGCGGCCTCGTGCCGTCGCATGTGTTTTATTCTACGATCTGGGGTCTTCGATGACTTGGTTCATCTCGCCTGCCAATGCCCAGGATGCCGCAACGCCGGCCCCTGCCGTTCCGGCGGCGCCGACTGAGACGCATACCGAGGTCGGGCACGAGGCAGGAGGGAAGGCAGTCTTCCCGCCCTTCGACACGCAGAAGTATCCGTCGCAGATCCTCTGGTATGTGATCTTCTTCGGCCTGCTCTATCTGCTGATGAAGCGGGTTCTCGTGCCGCGCCTCAGCACGATCGTCGAAGGCCGCGCATCGCGGATCGCCGGCGATCTCGAGGAGGCCCAGCGCCTCCGGGTCGAGTCCGACAAGGCCCTCGGCACCTATGAGAAGGCTCTCGCCGACGCGCGCGCCTCCGCTCATTCCATCGCCCAGGCCAGCACGGACGCGGCCAAGGCCGACGCCGCCAAGAAGCGCGCCGACATCGAGGGCTCGCTCGCCGCGAAGCTCGAGACCGCCGAGGCTCGCATCGGCGAGATCAAGGCCAAGGCCCTTGGCGACGTCAACGCCATCGCCGAGGAAACGGCAGCCGCCGTCGTCGCGGCGCTGAGCGGACAGCAACCGAGCCAGGACGAGGTGGCCAAGGCCGTCTCCGCCGTGGCGGCGAAGTAAGGGCAAGATCATGCAGTTCGATGCTTCCTTTTTCGCCCTTGTCGGCCTGATCCTCTTCTTCGTGCTGCTCGCCTATATCGGCCTGCACACCAAGATCGGTAAGGCGCTCGACAACCGCGCCGCCAGCATCGCCAAGGACCTCGACGACGCCAAGCGTCTGCGCGAGGAAGCCGCGGCGCTGCTCGCCGACTATCAGAAGCGTGCGCGCGAGGCCGAGGCCGAGGCGCAGACCATCGTCGAGAAGGCCCACCGCGAGGCGGCCGCTCTTGCCGACGCCGCCAAGGCCGAGATGGAGGACTATGTCTCCCGTCGCACCAAGATGGCCGAGGAGAAGATCGTCCAGGCCGAGCACCAGGCTCTGCAGGAAGTGAAGGCGCTGTCGGCCGACGTGTCGATCGCCGCGGCCGAGAAGATCCTCGCGGCCAAGCTTTCCGGCGCTGCCGGCGCCGACCTGGTCGCTTCCGCGATCGACGACGTCAAGAAGCGCCTCAACTGAGAGCGGTTCAGCCGAGGAGCAATTCCTCGTCCAGGACTTCAACGCCGCCGGCCCCGCCGGCGGCGTTTTCGTTTGTCCGCAGCGCGCGGATCGGCGCGAAGCTCGCGCGGTGCAGCGGGCAGGCGCCGATGCGCGCCAGCGCGTCGAGATGGGCGGCGGTGCCATAGCCCATGTGCCGCTCGAAGCCGTAGCCGGGATAATGCGCGGCGGCGCGGACCATCATGCGGTCGCGCGTGACCTTGGCGACGATCGAGGCGGCGGCGATCGAGACCGAGCGGCCGTCGCCCTTGACGAAGGCCTCGCCGCCGCAGGGTAGGCCGGGCGGCACGTCGTTGCCGTCGATGATGACGTGGTCCGGCGCGCCGTGCAGCCCCTCGACCGCCCGCGTCATGGCCCAGAGCGTCGCCTTGCGGATGTCTGTCGTGTCGATCCGGAGCACCGAGGCGGCGACGACCGAGACATGCGCCGACGCCATGATCTGGCCGTACAGCGCCTCCCGCGCCGCCATCGTCAGCTTCTTGGAATCGTTGAGCCCGTCCGGGATCCGCCGGGGGTCGAGGATGACGGCGGCGGCCACCACCGGCCCGGCGAGCGGGCCGCGGCCGGCCTCGTCGACGCCGGCGACCGCCTTCAGTCCGCGTCGGCGGAGGCGACGCTCGATGGCGTCGGTCGGGACGGGCGGGAGCTCGAACAGGAGCGGCGATTCGGAAGCAGAGCGACGAGCCATGGCGGGAAAATCCCCGAGGGCGCCCGGAATTGCAAGCGGCCACGGCGTCGCCGGGCCGGAGGGGCGGGCGGCGCGCCGGCCGCGCGCTATCGCGCCCGGACCTTGATGCGGACCATGACCGCGTTGCTGCCGGTCGCCGGATCGGCGCGTCGCACCTCGATGCCGGCCACCGTCTCCATCAGGTCGACCAGCTTGCGGAAGCCAAAATTGCGCGGATCGAAATCCGGCATGCGCTTGAACAGGATGGTGCCGACGGCGCCGAGATGGGCCCAGCCATCGTCGCCGGAGAGGTCCTCGATCGCGGCGAAGATCTCGTCGCGCGGCAGGCGCGGCGCGGATTTGGCGGGAGCGGCGCGCTTGGCCTTCTCGGGCGCGCTCGCCTGCTTCTCCTCGGCGAGCAGCAGGTCGCAATAGAAGAAGCGGTCGCAGGCGGCGACATAGGGCTTGGTCGATTTCTGCTCGCCGAAGCCATAGACGGCGAGGCCGTCCTCGCGGATGCGGCTCGCGAGCGTCGTGAAGTCGCTGTCGCTCGAGGCGATACAGAAGCCGTCGAGCCCCTTCTCGTGCAGCATGTCCATCGCCTCGATGGCGAGCTTCATGTCGGTGGCGTTCTTGCCGACGGCGGCCGGCGGCACGTGCACCGGCGTCAGCGCATAGGCGTGCAGCAGCGGCTGCCACTGGGTCATCGAGCTGGAGGCGAAATGGCCATAGACGCGGCGGATGACGATCCGGCCGATGGTCGAGGCCTCGCGGATGATGATCGGCAGGAAGTCGGCGCGCACATTGTCGGCGTCGATCAAGAGCGCCAGCTTGGCCGTCGCCTCGGGAAGTTGGTCCGCCATGTGCACTCCGCTCAGGCTGGGGGAGGGAGGGCGCGAGGCCCGGCGCATGCGCCGGCCCCGCGCCGATCGCCCTTGTTAGCACGAAAGCGGCGGCGGGCCGTCCTAGAACAGGCTGAGCTGCGCCGGCTCGGCCCGGGGTGGGGAAAACAGGTCCGTGCGCAGCTTCAGCGAGCGGCGGTTCAGCTCCAGCCGCTGCGCCGCGATCTCGAAGCGGCGGCCGATCTGCCAGGCATAGGGGCCGTCTCCGGTCTGGCGCTTGCCGAAGGTCGCGTCATAGTCCTTGCCGCCGCGCATCGAGCGCAGGATCGACATCACGTGCCGGAAACGGTCCGGGTAGTGGCGCAGCAGCCATTCCTTGAAGATCTCGCTGACCTCGAGCGGCAGGCGGAGAAGCACGTAGCCGGCTTCGGTCGCGCCGGCGGCGACGGCGGCGTCGAGGATGCGCTCGATCTCGGCGTCGTTGAGGGCCGGGATGATCGGCGCCACCAGCACGCCGACCGGCACGCCGGCGTCGGCGAGGCCGCGCAGCGCGTCGAGTCGCCGTCCCGGCGTCGCCGCGCGCGGCTCCATGTCGCGCGCCAGCTTGCGATCGAGCGTCGTGATCGAAAGCGCGACCTTGGCGAGGCCGCGCTCCGCCATGCGGCCGAGAATGTCGGCGTCACGCAGAACCAGCGCCGATTTCGTCACGATGCCGACGGGATGGTTGAAGCGGTCGAGCACCTCGAGGATGTCGCGCATCATGCGGTGCTGGCGCTCGATCGGCTGGTAGGGGTCGGTGTTGGTGCCGATCGCGATGGTGCGCGGCTTGTAGGCCGGGTCGGAGAGTTCCTTCTCCAGCAGCTTGGCGGCGTCGGGCTTGTAGAAGAGCTTCGATTCGAAATCGAGGCCGGGCGACAGGCCCATATAGGCGTGCGTCGGCCGGGCGAAGCAGTAGGAGCAGCCGTGCTCGCAGCCGCGATAGGGATTGATCGAGCGGTCGAAGGCGAGGTCGGGCGAGTCGTTGCGCGTGATGATCGCGCGCGCCTTTTCCGGCTGCACCTCGGTCTTGAATGGCGGCAGCTCGTCGAGCGTCTGCCAGCCATCGTCGAAGGGGATCGACTGGAAGCGCTCGAAGCGCCCAGAGCTGTTGCTCTGGGCGCCGCGGCCGCGTCGACGGTCAGGATCGATCGACGCGGCCTGTAGCTTTTCCGCCTGCATGAGCAGCGGATCGAGATGCGGGGGGAGGGTGCGGGCGAGCGACATATGCGACTCTTACGCCCACCATAAGAACAAAACAAGAACGAAATCGCGTGCGCGGCGCGGCGCGGCGGGATGGGCCTCGCGGTCGGAAAAAATCGCGCTAAGATCGAAACGATGATCAGCGTGATCCTTTCCACCCGAGACGACGAGCTGTCGCTGGCGCATGCGCTGGCCGCGCTCGTACCGGCTGCCGCCGACGGCATGGTCCGCGAGGTGATCGTGGTCGACAACGGCTCGACGGACGGGACCATCGCGGTCGCCGACGCGGCAGGTTGCCGGATCGTCTCTGGCGCCGGCGAGAAGGGCGCGGATCTCGCCAAGGGCGCGGGCCTCGCCCGGTCCGACTGGCTGCTGTTCCTGTCGCCCGACGTCATGCTCGAGCCCGGCTGGCAGCGCGAGGCGCGCGATTTCATCGATCGCCTGGCGATGGCCGGCGGCGCGTCGCGGGCCGCCGCCTTCCGGCTGGCCCATGCCGGCTTCGGCTGGCGCGCGCGCGCCAGCGAGGTGACGGCCGCGCTCCGGGCGCGCCTGTTCGCGGCGCCGCTGCCTGAGCAGGGCCTGCTGGTGCCCGCCAGCCTCTATCGCGCGGTGGGCGGCCATCGCGCTGGCGCCCGGCTCGCCGAAAGCGATCTCGGCCGCCGCATCGGCCGCGGCCGGCTCTCCTTCCTGCGCGCCCGCGCCATTTCGCGCGGCGCGCCTGCCTGATCAGGCCTTCAGCTTGCCGCGCTTCAGGTGCTCGTCCAGCCTCGGCATGATCTCGACGAAGTTGCACGGCCGGCTGCGATAATCGAACTGGTGGCTGAGGATGCCGTCCCAGGCGTCCTTGCAGGCGCCGGGCGACCCGGGAACCGCGAAGACGAAGGTGGCGTTGGCGACGCCGGCGGTGGCGCGCGACTGGATCGTCGCGGTGCCGATCTTCTCGTAGCTCAGCCGGTGGAAGACGGAAGAAAATCCGTCCATGCGCTTCTCGAACAGCGGCTCCAGCGCCTCGGGCGTGACGTCGCGGCCGGTGAAGCCGGTGCCGCCCGTGGTGATCACGGCGTCGATGCTCTCATCCTCGATCCAGCAGGAGACGATGGCCCGGATCTCGTCGATGTCGTCGGGCACGATCGCGCGCTCGGCCAGGACATGGCCGGCCTTCTCGATCCGCTCGACCAGCGTCTGGCCGGAGCGGTCCTCCTCGAGCGAGCGCGTATCGGACACGGTCAGCACGGCGAAGCGGACCGGGATGAAGGGCAGGGTCTCATCGATGGCGGCCATGGCGGTCTCCTCGTCAGCGGGCGATCATGACCGAGACATAGACCGCGAGGCGACGGCGGGGAAGCGGCGTCAGCTGCCGGGCGCGTGCGTCGCCGCCACCCACCAGCCGGGATGCGCGGCCACGAGGGCCGTTGCCGCCCGCGCGGCGCTGGCATCGTCCGGAAAGAGGCCGAACACCGTGGCGCCCGAGCCGGACATCCGGGCCAGCAGGCAGCCTGGCGCGGCAGCCAGGCCGGCGCGCGCCTCGGCGATCGCCGGGATCAGCGCCGTCGCCGGCGCCTCGAGATCGTTGCGCGTTGTTTCTAACCACCGTGCCAGCGCGGCCGCGTCGGCGAAGGCCACCGGCATATCGGCGAGGCCGGGATTGTCGCGCCGCACCAGCGCCTTGAACACGGCCGGCGTCGAGACCGCGACGCGCGGATTGACGAGAACCATCGGCAGCCACGGCAGGCCGGTGACCGGCTGCAACTGCTCGCCGATGCCCCTCGCGCGGAGCGGCGTCGAGCGGAGGCACATCGGCACGTCGGCGCCGAGCCTCGGCGCGATCGTCGCGCACGGATCGGCGGCCGGACGGGGCAGGGGCGCGATCCGGGCGAGCAGGCGCAAGGTCGCCGCCGCGTCGGCCGAGCCGCCGCCGATGCCGGAGGCGACCGGCAGTCGCTTGTCGAGGCGGAGGTCGAAGCCGGCGATCGCGCCGCCCCGAGCCGCATAGGCCTCGGCCGCGCGCAGCACGAGATTGTCGGGCTCGGCGTCGAGGCCGGCGGCGAACGGCCCGGTGATGGAGAGGGAAGGCGACGCCGCCCCCGGCGCCGGCACGGCCTCGACCGTGTCGCCGATCGCGGCGAAGACGACGAGGCTGTCGAGCGTGTGGTAGCCGTCGGCGCGGCGCCCGGTCACATGCAGGGCGAGATTGACCTTCGCCGGGGCGAATTCCGAGACGGGAAGGGGGCCGGAATCGGCCCCCCGTGCCTTGGCGACTTGTCCGGTCACTGCGCCGTTTCGAGCTTCGGGATGTGGAGGATCATGCCCGGGCGCAGATTGTCGGGATTGCCGAGCTTGTCGCGGTTGGCCTCGATCAGGCGGCCATAGAGCTCGCCGTCGCCATAGACCTTGAGCGCGATCTTCCAGAGCGTGTCGCCGGCGCCGACCGTGAACGGCTCGCCCTGGGCTGGCACGACCGGCGTGCCGTCGCTCACCGTTCCCGTGGCGGCCGAGGCGACCTGCGTCTGCTCGACCTTGTCGAGGCCGTGCGCCAGCTTGGCGAGGATGCGCTCCTTGTCGGCCGGCTCGGGGTTGAGGTCGCGCGCATGCGCCCACTGGAACGTCGCCTCGAGCTTGCGCCCGACTTTCCAGTAGGCGTCGCCGAGATGGTCGTTGATCGTCGCGTCGTCGGCCTTGAGCGAGATGGCGCGCTCGAGCTGGCCGACGGCCTGCTCGTACTTGCCCTGCTTGTAGTAGGCCCAGCCGAGGCTGTCGACGATGTAGCCGTCGTTCGGCTTGAGCTCGACCGCCTTCTTGATCATATCCGTGGCGCGGTCGAGGTTCATGCCCCGGTCGATCCAGCTATAGCCGAGATAGTTGAGCACCTGCGGCTCTTCCGGCTGGATCTCGAGCGCCTTCAGGAAGTCCGGCTCGGCCTTGTCCCACTGCTTGTCGCGCTCATAGGCGATGCCGCGGAAGAAATAGATCAGCCAGTTGCGGGCATTGTCGTCGTTGATCGCGTTGATCGCCCGCGTATACATCGCGGCGGATTCGCCATAGCGCTTGCCGGTGCGGTGGATGGTGGCGAGCGTCGTCAGCGCGTCGATGTCGCGCGGGTTGGCGGCGATCAGGCGCTTCAGCCGCTTGGAAGCGTCGTCATGCTTGCCGAGCGCGTCGTAGCTGAGCGCGATCTGCAGCTCGGCATTGCGCCGCAGCGGCGAGCTCTTCGCCACCTGGTCGAAGATCGGGATCGAGCGCTCGAAGCGCTGCGCGTTCTGCGTCAGGTCGCCGAGCGCCATCAGCACCAGCTCGTTCTTCGGCTGCAGGTAGAGCGCAAGCCGCAGATAGAGCGTGGCGACGTCGGCGCCGCCGCTTTCCGTGCCGAGCGCGGAGCCGAGGCCATAGAGCACTTCCGCCGCGCCGTCCTGGGCCGTGCGGATGAGCGGCGCGGGCTTCTTGCCGGCCTTGATCTCCGCCAGAAGCGCGGCGATGACGGGGTGTCCGACGCTGTTCTTGGTGAAGCCTTCGAGCGCGGCCTTGGCCTCGTCGACCTTGCCGGCGCGCGCCATCAGCCGGGCATAGGCCTCGGCGATGCGCATCGACCCGGTCTCGGCCTCATAGGCCTTGGTGATGGCTTCCAGCGCGGCATCGGTGCGGCCGGCATGGGCGTTGATCAGCGCGCTGTTGAAGTTCTTGAAGACGCTGTACCACTCGGGGCCCTGCAGCGTTTCGACGATCTTCAGCGCCGCGTCCGTCTGGCCCTGGCCCTCGGCCGCCCAGGCGGAGAGCAGGCCGGACGAGATGTTGCCGAGCGGACCCTTGTCGCCCTGGGCGAACTGCTTGCCGGCTTCGGCATATTGCTTCGCCTTCAGCGCCTTGACGCCGAGCGCCATGCGGCCGACGCGGTTGTCGCCGTTGAGCTTGACCAGCTCCTCGGCGAGCGGGATCGCCCGCTCGACGTCGCCATTGGCGAGGAGCAGCATGAAGGTGCGGTCGAGCAGGATCAGGTTTTCGGGATCCTGGCTCAGCGCCTCCTCGAAGAAGACGACGGCCGAATCGTAGTCCTGCGAAGTGGTGGCGCTGAGCGCCGCCAGATAGCTGCCGGTCAGCGTCGGCATGGCGTCGTCGAGCAGGTCCGAGATCGACGTCTCGGCTTGCGCGGCGGCGCTCGCGATCAGGCTGGTGCTGGCCAGAAGGGCGAAGCAGACCGCAGCGGTGCGAAGCGGTCGGACGAGCGATGTCAGCGTGCGGTGCATCGAAATCCTGTCTGATACCGACGGTTGGTATAGAACCTCGACCCCGAGGCTGGGCAAAGAGGATGGCGCTTTTAGGACCACCTCGCAAGCATGTGGGTCGGCACCGGCCGCTACGGCAGGCGCGGCCTAGTGCGCCCGCTCGATGCAGAAATCGATGACCTCGACGAGGGCGGCCTTCCAGTCGCTGTCGGGGAACACGTCGAGCGCCGCGCGCGCCGTTTCGCCGAACTGGCGGGCCCGCTCGATGGTTTCCTCGATCGTCTTGTGCGAGCGCAGGATGGCGATCGCCTTCTCCAGGTCGCCGTCGCGGATGTCGCCCTTTTCGAGCACGCGCTTCCAGAAGTCGCGTTCCGCCTCGGTGCCGCGCCGGTAGGCGAGCACCACGGGGAGCGTGATCTTGCCCTCGCGGAAATCGTCGCCGACCTTCTTGCCGAGGTCGGCCGAGTTGCCGCCATAGTCGAGCGCGTCGTCGATCAGCTGGAAGGCGAGGCCGAGATCGGTGCCATAGGTGGCGAAGGCCGTGCGACGCACCGGGTCATTGTCGGCGATGATCGGGCCGACTTCGGCCGCAGCGGCGAAGAGCGCCGCCGTCTTGGCCTTGATGACGGCGAGGTACTCGTCCTCCGATGTCGCCATGTTCTTGGCGGCGGCGAGCTGCATCACCTCGCCCTCGGCGATGACGGTCGCCGCCGTGGAAAGCACGTCGAGCGCGTCGAGCGAGCCGACCTCGACCATCATGCGGAAGGCCTGGCCGAGCAGGAAATCGCCGACCAGAACGCTGGCCTGGTTGCCCCAGAGCATCCGCGCCGCCAGCTTGCCGCGCCGCAATTCGCTCTCGTCGACGACATCGTCGTGCAGCAGTGTCGCCGTGTGCATGAACTCGACGCTGGCGGCCAGCTTCACATGGCCGTCGCCCTCGTAGCCGGACATGCGCGCCGCGGCGAGGGTGAGCATGGGCCGCAGCCTCTTGCCGCCCGAGGAAATCAGATGCTGGGCGACCTCGGGGATCATCTCCACATCGGACCCGGCCTTGGACAGGATGATCTGGTTCACCCGTTCCATGTCGGCCGATACAAGCGCGACGAGAGGTTCGATCCGGGCTGCGCCCTTCTTCTTGCTCTCGTCGAGCGGAACTACCAATCCCACGGGCAACGCTCCCGGTTCGCCTCTGTTTCGCGGGCGACAATAGGGGGACGGGGGGCGGGGAACAAGTGACACGATGGCTCAGAACGGGCAGGAAGCGACAGGATCGGACACTTTCTTGCTGCGGTGCGGCGAATAACCCGCAGGGATTGTTCGCGCCATTGCTGCCGGAGGCCGCGCACCTTACGTTTGCTGTCAAGCGCCAGTGTCGGCGGCAACCCCCGAGGGGACATGGAAGAGCTCATCCGCACCAATGACATGGTCATGATTTCCTTCGTCGAGGCCCTGCTCAAGGATGCCGGGATCGAGCATCTCGTCGTCGACCAGAACATGAGCGTCATGGAAGGCTCGCTGGGCGTGTTGCCGCGCCGCATCCTCGTCGTCGAGGAGGACATCGCCGAGGCGCGGCAATTGCTGATCGACGCGGGTGTCGGCGGCGAATTGCGGCCGGAGGGAGCCTAGCCGATGCTCGTCGCCGTGTCCGAGACGACGGTCGACGCCTTCCTGGGCGGACGCGTCGAGGCGGTGCAGCCGGCGCGCGGTCATCACCGTTCGGGCCTCGACGCGGTGATTCTCGCCGCGGCGATCGGGCGGAATGCACGGGGCCGGGTGGCCGATCTCGGCGCCGGAGCCGGCGTGGCCGGTCTTTCGCTGGCCGCGCGGGCGCCCGGCGTCTCCGTCGTCCTGGTCGAACGCGAGAGAGAACTCGTCGCCTGCGCGCGCCAGGCGCTGGGCCGGCCCGTCAACGCGGCCTTCGCCGGCCGCGTCGAGGTGGCCTGCCTCGATCTCCTCACCGAGGCTGCCCGCAAGGCAGCCGGGCTCGCGCCGGCCAGCTTCGACCATGCGCTGATGAACCCGCCCTTCCACGATCGCGGCCGCGTGCGCGCCTCGCCGGACGATCTCCGGGCAAGGGCCCATGTGCTGGAGGCGGGTGGTCTCGACGCCTGGTTCCGCGCCGCGTCGGCGCTCGTCAGGCCGCGCGGCACGCTCGCCGCCATCCTGCCGGCCGACCGCCTGCCGGACGTGCTTGCCGCCTGTGACGGCCGCTTCGGCGGGCTCGCCGTGCTGCCGCTGCATCCGCGCGCCGGCGACCCAGCCGTCCGCGTGCTGGTGCGCGGGGTCAAGGGCAGCCGCGGCCCGTTCCGCCTGCTGCCCGGGCTGGTCCTGCATGGCGAGGCCGGCCCGGCCTTCCTGCCGGGGCCGGCCGCCATCCTGCGCGACGGCGCGTCGCTCGGGGATGTCCATCCTTCCTGGTCCGATCCCAATTGGGGCGAGACCGAACCCGAACGGAGCTGAACGCCTTGGCCGCCATGTCGCAGGATTGGAAGCAGTGGGCCGCGAAGCTGCTGCCGGAGCGCTTCCGCCGGGATCGGATCGTCGTCCCGGTCGTCCGCCTGTCCGGCGTCATCGGCGCCGTCTCGCCGCTGCGTACCGGCATGACGCTCGGCGGCGTCGCGCCGCAGCTTGCCCGCGCCTTCGCGATGAAGCGGGCGCCGGTGGTGGCGATCCTGATCAACTCCCCCGGCGGCTCGCCGGTGCAGTCGCACCAGATCTTTAAGCGCATCCGTGCGCTCGCCGAGGAGCACAAGAAGGAGGTCGTCGTCGCCGTCGAGGACGTCGCCGCGTCGGGCGGTTACATGATCGCGCTCGCTGGCGACGTCGTGATCGCCGACCAGAGCTCGATCGTCGGCTCGATCGGCGTCGTCTCGGCCGGCTTCGGCTTCGAGAAGCTGATCGAGAAGATCGGCGTCGAGCGCCGCGTCTACACGGCCGGCGAGAGCAAGGCGATGCTCGACCCGTTCAAGCCGGAGAAGGAAAGCGACATCCAGCACCTGAAGTCGCTGCAGCGCGACGTGCACGACATGTTCATCGAGCTGGTTCGCTCGCGCCGCGGCGAGCGGCTCGCCGATGATCCGACGCTGTTTTCGGGCGCCTTCTGGTCGGGTACGCGCGGCCTGGAGCTGGGCCTGGTCGACCGCATCGGCGATCTGCGCTCCTATCTGCGCGGCCGTTTCGGCGACACGATGCGGATGGCGCTGATCGCGCCGAAGCGCGGCGTGTTGGCGCGGTTCGGCGGCGGTGGGGCCGGCGGCCTTGCCTCCGCCGCGATTGCGGCCAATATGATGGAGGGCGCGCTCTCCACGCTGGAGGAGCGCGCGCTCTGGAGCCGTTTCGGCCTCTAGGCGCGTCGCGCCGGATGGCGGGCGGAGCGGGCGAGCCCGATGGCTCGAAGGGAAGGGATAGGATGATGCCGCAGGTTCTGATGTTGGCGCTTCTGGGCACCTTGGGCGTCGTTGCCGCCCGGACCCTGATGAAGACGCAGGAACGCGTCGCGGTTCGGCTGAAGGAGGCCGAGCGTGCCATGGCCAACCGGCCGACGGCGACGCTCGTTCAGGATCCCGTGACCGGCATCTATCGCCCCAGCGACCGGATCTGACCGGCCGCTCCTCTTCGTGACGGGCGCGGCGAGCCGCGTCCCGCCTCAGAACACCCGGCGCAGCGCGCCGGTGTGCGCGGTACAGTTGCGCTCGGCCGCGCGGCGCATGTTGCGCCCGACGCCCTCGCAGCTTGACGGCGCCCGATAGCCGATGTTGATCTCGTCCGGACAGACGCATGCCATCGCTTGCGTCAGGCAGCCCGACGGCATGTTGGCATAGCCGAAATCATTGCAGGACGCCGACGGCATGCCGCCGTCGCCGCCGCCATCCGGGCCGCCGGGAACGGTCGAGGAGGACGGGCCATCGGACGGTCGCGTCGAGCCGCCGGGGGCCTGCTGCGCCACGGCCGGGGCGATGTCGGCGAAGAACAGGGATGCGACCGCCAGGGCGGCGAGGGCGAAGGACGTGCGTTTGCCGGTCTTGCCGGTATAGGACTTGTTCGCGATGTAGGACTGGGTCGTCATGATGGGGCTCCTCCGAGCTGCCATCGATGGCGACGCGATCCCCGGACCGACCTCATGTCGTCCGCGCGCCTCCTGCGTTCCCGGTTTCGGGTTTCGCTCCGGAACAATTGCCCCGGTCGACGGCCCGGGCACCATCGAGCTTTCCCCGGCGACACTCTATGATCGGGATCACACGCCGGCGCGGCGTTGTGATCCCGGTCGCCGTCTCAGTAGCCGGCTTCCCGGCAGAGATAGGGCATGTTGGCCCAGCCATATTCGCTGCAATTGTAGGACGGCATGCTGCTGCTACTGCCGCCGCCTCCGCCGAGGCCGAGGATGGTGCGGATCGGATTGACGGGGGTCGGCGTTGGGGTCGGCTCCGGTTCGGGTTTGGGGTGATGCGGCCAGTGTCCGGGCTTGGGCCAATGGCCCTGATGCCCGTCCTTGCCCCAGCCGTTCTGGGCCGAATATCCCTTGCCGCCATAGCCTTCGCCGCCAGACATTCCCTGGCTCGATCCAGTCATGCCGCCATAGGATCCGCCGCCATAGGACCCACTGCCATAGGACCCGCCGTAGCTCGTCGTCGAGCCGTAGGAATGCCCCGCTCCGGAGGAGCCTCCGGAAGGCGACCAGCCCTCCGACAGGGCGGGGGTCACGACCAGCGAAAGCGCAGCCGCCAACGCTAGCGATCCATGAGAATTCGCCATGATGGTACTCCAGCACTCGAGTCACGCAGAGGACCATCGGCAGCGATCGGAACATCAGCCCGAAAACTGGGCGCACGCCTGTTCAAAAGGGGTGCGCCGGGATCAACTCCATGCCGAGGGCCCAGCCAGAGCATCCGCCTTCGCCCGGTTCCGATCAATCAGGGCGAGCGTCAAAATCCCGTGACACGTCGTGATCCCGTCCGCGCCGGGCGCGGACGGGGAAGCGGCTCAGCCGCTGACCTTGGAGAAATCCGCCACCGCGAGCGTGGCGCTGCGGATGGCGTTCAAGAGGTTGAGGCGATTGACGCGAACCTCCGGCTCCTCGGCATTGACCAGCACCTTGTCGAAGAAGGCGTCGACCGGAGCACGCAGCCGTGCGAGCGCCGTGATCGCGCCCTCGTAATCCTCGCGGGCGACGGCGGCCTCCGCCTCGGCGCGGGCCGTGGCGATGGCGACGTGGAGGGCGCGCTCCTCGGAGAGCTTCAGATGGGTGGCGTCGACCGCGCCCTCGAAGCTCTCGCCCTTCTTCTCCTCGGCCTTCAGGATGTTGGCGGCGCGGCGATAGCCGGCGAGCAGGTTCTTGCCGTCCTCGGTGTCGAGGAAGCGGCCAAGTGCCTCGACGCGGCGGGAGATCAGCAGCAGATCGTCCTGGCCGCCAAGCGCGAACACGGCGTCGACGAGATCATGCCGGGCGCCCTGGTCGCGCAGCTGCACCTTCAGCCGGTCGGCGAAGAAGGCGATCAGGTCGGCGATGATCGCTGGCGTCTTGGCGTCGAGGTCGCGGCGCAGCCGACGGCCATAGCTCTCGAGCGCATTGTCGAGATCCTGCTCGCCGTCGACGTCCTCGGTCGAGACCGTGCTCTGCGCCGTCTCGTAGGCGGTGAGCGCCTCGGCCTCGGTCTGGTCGTTGTAGCCGGCGATCGCCTTCGCGATGGCGTCGTTCAGTGACAGTTTCTCGCCGGTCGAAAGCGCGATGCGGATGACGCCCAATGCGGCGCGGCGCAGCGCGTAGGGGTCCTTGCTGCCGGTCGGCTTCTCGTCGATCGCCCAGAAGCCGGTCAGCGTGTCGAGCTTGTCGGCGAGCGCGACGGCGATCGCGACCGGGTCGGTCGGCACGCGGTCGCCCGGGCCCTGCGGCTTGTAGTGGTCCTCGATCGCGGTCGCGACGGAGGCGTCCTCGCCCTGCGCCGCGGCGTAGTAGCGGCCCATCAGGCCCTGCACCTCGGGGAACTCACCGACCACCTCGGTGACGAGGTCGGTCTTGGCGAGCAGCGCGGCGCGACGGGCCTTTTCGATGTCGGCGCCGACCAGCGGCGCGATCGCGGCGGCGAGCTTCTGCAGCCGCAGGATGCGCTCCGCCTGGGTGCCGAGCTTCTCGTGGAAGACGATCTGCTCGAACTTGGGCAGGCGCTCCTCGAGCCGGGTCTTCAGGTCGGTGTCGTAGAAGAACTTGGCGTCGGAGAGGCGGGCGCGGATGACGCGGCCATTGCCGGCGGTGATCGCCGCGCCGCCGTCCTTCGCCTCGATGTTCGAGATGAGCACGAAGCGGTTGGCGAGCTCTGTCGTGCCCGGTCGGCGCACGACGAAGCATTTCTGGTTGGCGCGGATGGTGGCGCGGATCACCTCGGCCGGGATCTTGAGGAACTCTTCCTCGAAGGTGCCGACCAGCACGACCGGCCATTCGACCAGGCCGGCGACCTCTTCCAGCAGGCCCTCGTCCTCGACCAGCTCCAGGCCGAGCGCGAACACGCGGTCGCGGGCGTCATGCAGGATGATGTCCTTGCGGCGGTCGGCGTCGAGCACGACCGAGGCGTTGAACAGCTTCTCGACATAGTCGTCGAACCGCTTCACGGGGATCGGGCCGGGCGCGATGAAGCGATGGCCATAGGTGACGTTGCCCGAGCGGATGCCGTCGACCTCGAAGTCGATGACCTCAGGCTCCTCGGTCTCGGGGCCGAAGGTGCAGACGATCGCCTGCAGCGGGCGCACCCATTGCAGCTTGCCCGTGCCCCAGTGCATCGACTTCGGCCAGGGGAAGGAGCGGATGATGGCGGGGACCGCCGTGGCGATCACGTCCTTGGTGTCGCGGCCCGGCTTCTCGATATGGGCGACGTAGAAGTCGCCCTTCTTCGGATCGGAATGGACATGCGCCTGGTCGAGCGAAGTCAAACCGGCGCCGCGGAGAAAGCCCTGGATGGCGGCGTCTGGCGCGCCGACCTTCGGCCCCTTGCGATCCTCGCGGGTCGCGGCCGAATGGGTCGGGATGCCGGTGACGGTCAGCGCCAGGCGGCGCGGCGTCGAGAAGGCCTTGGCGCCGTCATAGTGCAGGCCGGCCTCGACGAGCGCGTCGGTGACGAGCTTCTTCAGATCCTCCGCCGCCTTGCGCTGCATGCGGGCGGGGATTTCCTCGGAGAAGAGTTCAAGCAGAAGATCGGGCATAGGTGTTGAACCGGTCTAGCCCCGCCCCCTTGTGGGGAGGGGTTGGGGAGGGGGTACCGGCTGGATGCCGGAAATTATGGCGATGACGACGCCTTCCAGATTGGTCAGCACGTCGTGATTGGAAACACGAAGGATCCGAAAACCCTCGGCCCGGAGCCATGCGTCACGCACAGCATCCCGGGCCATTCCCGCGTCGGAATAATGCTGGCCGCCGTCGACCTCGACCACCAGTCGCAATGACAGGCAGGCGAAATCGACGATGTAGCGGCCGATCGGCACTTGCCGGCGAAAGCGGACACCCTCCGGCGAAGCCTGCTTCAGGCCCGCCCAGAGCTGCCGCTCGGCATCGGTCATGTCCCGGCGCAGGATCCGCGCACGGTCGGTCAGGGGCTTGCGGTAGAAGGGCATGCACGACACCTCCCACCGTTGAGGAAGTACCCCCTCCCTAACCCTCCCCACAAGGGGGAGGGGACCCGCCTGGATCCCGGGCGCCGGCACGAGGCCGGTGGCCGCTGTCAATCCTTGCCCCCGGCCGGGGTTTCGAGCCAGGCGGCGCCGCAGGCCTTGGCGAGTTCGCGGACGCGCAGGATGTAGCTTTGGCGCTCGGTGACGGAGATCACGCCGCGCGCGTCGAGCAGGTTGAAGGCGTGGCCTGCCTTGAGGCACTGGTCATAGGCGGGCAGCACCATGCCGCCGGCGGCCAGCAGCGCCTGGCATTCCCGCTCGCAGTCGACGAAGCGGCGGAACAGGATGTCGGTGTCGGCGAATTCGAAATTGTGCCGCGAATATTCCTGCTCGGCCTGCTTGAAGACGTCGCCATAGGTGACCTTCTCGTCGCCCTCGCGGCCGTTGAAGTTCAGGTCGTAGACGTTTTCGACACCCTGCACATACATGGCGAGGCGTTCGAGACCGTAGGTGAGCTCGCCCGAGACCGGGTTGCACTCGATGCCGGCGACCTGCTGGAAATAGGTGAACTGCGACACTTCCATGCCGTCGCACCAGCACTCCCAGCCGAGGCCCCAGGCGCCGAGCGTCGGGTTCTCCCAGTCGTCCTCGACGAAACGCACGTCATGCAGCGCCATGTCGATGCCGATGGCGCGCAGCGAGTCGAGATAGAGCTCCTGCAGGTTCGGCGGGTTCGGCTTCAGGATGACCTGGAACTGGTAGTAGTGCTGGAGCCGGTTCGGGTTCTCGCCATAGCGACCGTCCTTCGGCCGGCGGGACGGCTGCACATAGGCGGCCTTCCACGGCTTCGGACCGAGCGAGCGCAACATGGTCGAGGGATGCGAGGTACCGGCGCCCACTTCCATGTCGTAGGGCTGCAGGATCGCGCAGCCATAGTCGGCCCAGAAGCGCTGCAGCGTCAGGATCAGGCCCTGGAAGGACCGGTCCGGGCGCATGTGGGGAGGAAGCGTGTCGAACACCGGCAAACCTTGAGAATTTGGACGCGCGCGTGATGCGACGCGAAAGCCGCGCACCCTAATCGCGCCGCGCCCGCGCGGTCAAGAAAGCAAGCCGCCCTGTACGATGCCGGCCGGCGGCCCTGGCCTTCGCGGGCGGCGTGAATGCCCATCCGGCATGGATCGAATCGGTGTCTCGGGCCTTATCGAAGCGACCGGCGCTTCCTATGATCCGGAAGTCGGGTCGTTACCCTCGACCGAACTGCAAGGAGAATGCCCATGCCCCCCTTCAAGGCCGTCCTGATCGAGAAGGACGCGAGCGGGGCCCAGTCGGCCGGCTTCGCGACGCTGACCGACGCCGACCTGATGGAGGGCGACGTCACCGTCCGCGTCGAACGCTCGACCGTCAACTACAAGGACGGCCTGGCGATCACCGGCCGCGCGCCGGTGGTGCGGCGCTTCCCCATGGTGCCCGGCGTCGACGGGGTGGGCATCGTCGAACAGTCGGCTTCGGCATGGTTCAAGCCCGGCGATCGCGTGCTCCTGAACGGATGGGGCGTCGGCGAGCTGCATCTCGGCGCCTGGGCCGAGCGGGCGCGCTGGAAGGGCGACTGGCTGATCTCGCTGCCTTCGGGCTTTTCGCCGGACGAGGGCATGGCGATCGGCACCGCCGGCTACACGGCGATGATGTGCGTGATGGCCCTGGAGCGGCACGGCATCGGCCCGTCCGGCGGGCCGATCCTGGTCACGGGCGCGGCGGGCGGCGTCGGCTCCGTCGCGGTCGCGCTCCTGGCCGGGCTCGGCTACCACGTCGTCGCCTCGACAGGCCGGCCGGAGGAAGCGGACTATCTGAAGGGGCTGGGCGCTGCCGAGGTCATCGCGCGGGCCGAGCTGGAGGGCAGCGGCAAGCCGCTTGCCCGCGAGCGCTGGATTGGCGCCATCGACGTCGTCGGCGGCCAGACGCTGGCCAATATCCTCTCCATGATCCGCTATGACGGCGCGGTCGCGGCCTGCGGCCTCGCCGGCGGCCTTGAGATGTCGACGACCGTCGCGCCGTTCATCCTGCGCGGCGTGACGCTCTACGGCATCGATTCCGTCTATGTGCCGAAGCCCGTGCGCGTCGCCGTCTGGGACCGCCTCGACCGCGACCTCGACCGCGCCAGGCTGGCGGCGATGACGCGGCGCATCGCCTTCGACGACGTCATCGACGCCGCGCGCGATATCGTCGACGGCAGGATCCGCGGCAGGCTGGTGGTGGAGATCGGGTAGGGGGGCAGGCGTTTCGGGAGCCCGCCGCTCCTCACGGTCTCCCCACGCCCGGCCGTCATCCCAGCGCGACGTCGCCCCACGCTCCGCCCGTCATCCCGGCGAAGGCCGGGATCCACCATTTCTCAATGGCGGGAGCTGTGGCGGAGCGGTGCCCGCATGTTGCCCGCCGGACCGCGTCTCGTCTGGAAGGCCTAATCTTGCGGATGGATGGATTCCGGCTTTCGCCGGAATGACGACGAGGGGCTGGATGGGCCGGAGTCCATCGACCCGCGCGGTCAGGCCGGACGCATCGTCGCCCCACGCTCGTCGTCATCCCGGCGAAGGCCGGGATGCAGCTTTTCGGCGTCGGACGGCGGTCCGCAGGATCTGCGGGCGGCGTTTCATGGAACGGTGTCTCGGGCAGAAAGGGCTTTGGCTCGCCGAGGCATGGATCCCTGCTTGCGCAGGGATGACGGCTGAGCGGGCGGGAGAGCCGGGGCTGACCTTTAAGCCTCAGCCGTGTCCCTCAGATCCAGCCGCCGCCATAGGTCTTGTAGAAGACGTGGTGGCCGAGCTTCTGCATCTTCTTCATCGTCTTGGCCCAGCGCGGCCGCACATAGGTCGCGTGGTAGTGCGTCGACGAACCGACATCGGCGTTCCACCAATTGTCCTCGTTGAGGACGCGCTTGGCCAGCGTCTGGGCCCGCTTCCACGACGTCTCGTCGGTGATCCGGTCCTTGATGCCGTCGCAGGCGAACGAGAACTGGCAGGCGTTGCGCATGTCCTTGTTCTGGTAGACGACGCCGCAGACGGTGTTCGGATAGGCCGGGTTCTTGAGCCGGTTGATCACGACCTGGGCGACGGCGAGCTCGCCCTTCATGGGTTCGCCGCGCGCCTCGAAATAGATGGCGGTGGCGAGGCATTTCTGCTCGGTCGCCGAGCGGGCGTTGGTCGGGATCTTGTTCATCACCCACCAATGGTCCGGCTTGCCGTCCTTGCCGATCGCGGTGGCGCCCATCGGCTTGCCGAGCAGCGCCTGGAACGGCGCGCTCATCGACTTGTCGATGTCGGCGGGGGCATAGGCCGAGACCACCGGGCTGCCGGCGGCGGCGTCGACGCCCTTCGGGTCGGCCTTGCCGGCGGCGCGGGCGAGTTCGTTGCGGCGGGGGATCGGCGCGATCGCGGCGAGCGTCACGACCGGCTTCGCCACGGCGTCCTTGGTATCCTTGGCGCCCTTGGCCCCGTCGACCGAGGCGTAGCGCAGCGCGCCATCGGCCTTGTCGAGGTCCTTGGCGAGCGTGAAGCCGGTCTTCGGCACCGCGTCGGCGTTGCTGAAGGCGCTGGCGAGATCCTGCGACTTGAGCAGGCCGGCCTTGAAGTGATCGGCGGCGGTCGCCGTGCGCACCGGCAGCGGCTTGCGCAGCGCGACGGTGATGTCCTGCTTGCCGCCGCGATTGACGGAAGGCGGCGTGAAGGTGGGCGCCGAAACCGGGCCGCTCGCCACCACCTGGAGCCGCGGCTCGACGATGACGCCGTCGCTCGCCGCTTCGGCGAGGACCGCCGTGGTCGGCGGCGTCGAGAAGCTCGGAAGATACGCTTCGCCGGTCTTCGTCGGCACGAGCCGCGCCAGCCAGCGCTGCTGCACCGGCAGGTCCTTGCCATAGGTGCTGGCGACGTCCTGCAGCGCGATCGTGGTCGAGGAGAGGGCGACGAGGCCGCCGGCGAGGATGGAGGACAGCAGCGCCAGGCGCTTGAACGTGGCGCGAGGCCGGCGCGGACGCACGGCGAGCCGCGGGTCGCGTCCGAGATGGGCGCGGGACGTCATTCCCGAATGCCGTTCGAGTCCAGCCATGAGGTACGCAACTCCACGCGCACGGAACAGGAGCGACCGGTGTGGTTTGCCGGTCACGTGGCTGAATTCTGCGGCATTAACCTTGAAACTCGGTTAACGGGCACGAAGGCGCCCTTGGCGGCGCGAAGATCGGGGAGGGGAATTGGCTCAGTCTCTGTTTCGTAAGGCGGCCTGAGCGGCCGCCAGGCGGGCGACAGGCACCCTGAAGGGCGAACAGGAGACGTAATCAAGGTTAATTTCGGCGAAAAAATGGATCGAGGCGGGGTCGCCGCCATGCTCGCCGCAGACGCCGAGCTTGAGATCCGGCCGCGTCGCGCGGCCGCGCGCGCAGGCGATGCGGATCAGTTCGCCCACGCCCTCGCGGTCGATCGAGGCGAAGGGATCGTTCGGCAGGATGCCGCGCGCCAGGTAGGTGTTGAGGTAGGTCGCGGCGTCGTCGCGCGAGATGCCGAAGGTGGTCTGCGTCAGGTCGTTGGTGCCGAACGAGAAGAAGGTCGCCTCGCGGGCGAGCTCGCCGGCGGCGAGCGCGGCGCGCGGCAGCTCGATCATCGTGCCGAGCTGGTAGGGCGGGGCGCGGCCATGCACCTTCTTCACCAGCGCCTCGGCGGCGCGGATGTAGCCGTTGACGAGGTCGAGCTCGGCCTTGGAGGCGATCAGCGGCACCATGATCTCGAGATCGACGGCGACGCCGGTCTGGTCGCCGACGTCGAGCGCCGCCTCCAGGATGGCGCGTGCCTGCATGGCGATGATCTCGGGGAACGAGATGGCGAGGCGGGCGCCGCGATGGCCGAGCATCGGGTTGGCTTCCTCGAGCGCATGCGTGCTGGCGCGGATCTTCGCCGGCGGAATGCCCATCACCGCGGCGAGCTCGGCGATCTCCGCCTCGCCCTTGGGCAGGAATTCGTGCAGCGGCGGATCGAGCAGGCGGATCGTCACCGGCAGGCCGGACATGATCTCGAACAGCGACGCAAAGTCGCTGCGCTGCATCGGCAGGAGCTTGGCCAGCGCCTCGGCGCGGGCGGCGTCGGTCTCGGCCAGGATCATCTCGCGCACGGCGACGATGCGCCGCGCGTCGAAGAACATGTGCTCCGTCCGGCAGAGGCCGATTCCCTCGGCGCCGAAGCCGCGCGCGGCGCGCGCATCGGCGGGGGTGTCGACATTGGTGCGGATCCGGAGCCGGCGGAACGTGTCGGCCCATTCCATCAGCTCGGCGAAGGCGCCGGAGAGCTCCGGTTCGCGCAGCGGCACGGCGCCGACCAGAACCTGGCCGGTGCCGCCGTCGATGGTGATCATGTCGCCGCGCCGGATGGTGCGGCCGCCTGATGACATGGTGCCGGCGTGGAAGTCGACGCGGATCGTGCCGGCGCCGCAGACGCAGGGCTTGCCCATGCCGCGCGCCACCACGGCGGCGTGGCTGGTCATGCCGCCGCGCGTCGTCAGGATGCCGCGCGCCGCGTGCATGCCGTGCACGTCCTCCGGGCTAGTCTCGACCCGGACCAGGATGACCTTGCGGCCCTGCGTGCGGGCGATCTCGGCCTCTTCCGAGGTGAACACGACCGTGCCGCTCGCGGCGCCCGGCGAGGCCGGCAAGCCGCGGGCGAAGATGTCGCTGCCGGAGTCGGCGTCGATCGTCGGATGCAGCAATTGCTCGAGCATGCGCGGCTCGATCCGCGCCACCGCCTCGGCGCGGGTGATCAGGCCCTCATGCGCCATGTCGACGGCAGTCTTGAGCGCCGCATGGATGGTGCGCTTGGCGGGGCGCGCCTGCAGCATCCAGAGCCGGCCGCGCTCGATCGTGAATTCGAGGTCGAGCACGTCGTGGTGATGCAGCTCCAGCGCCGCGCAGACGGCGCGGAACTCGGCATAGACCTCCGGCATCGCCGCTTCCAGCGACGGCGCCTCGGAGCCGGTCTCGCGGCGCGCGGTCTCGGTCAGGTCCTGCGGCGTGCGCATGCCCGAGACGACGTCCTCGCCCTGCGCGTTCGGCAGGTATTCGCCCCAGAGGATGTTCTCGCCGGTCGAGGGATGGCGCGTGAAGGCGACGCCGGTCGCCGACGTCTCGCCGAGATTGCCGAACACCATGGCCTGCACGGTGACGGCGGTGCCGCCGCCCTCGGGCAGGTTGTTGATGCGGCGATAGGCTTTCGCGCGAGGATTGTTCCAGGAACGGATGACGGCGCCGATGGCGCCCCAGAGCTGGTCGTGCGGCGCCTGCGGGAAGGGTGCTTCGAGCTCCTCCAGCACCAGCGCCTTGAAGCCGTCGCAGACCGCCTGCCAGTCGTCGGCGTCGAGGTCGCTGTCGAGCGTGTAGCCGCGTTCGAGCTTGTAGTCCTCCAGCCGCTCCTCGAACACCGAATGGTCGAGGCCGAGCACGACGTCGCCATACATCTGGATGAAGCGGCGATAGCTGTCGAAGGCGAAGCGGCGGTCGTCGGAAATCTGCGCCAGCCCCTCCACCGTCTCGTCGTTCAGTCCGAGATTGAGGACGGTGTCCATCATGCCGGGCATGGAGATGGCCGCGCCGGAGCGGACGGAGACCAGCAGCGGATGCTCGGGATCGCCGAAACGGTGGCCGGCGACGGCGGCGATGCCGTCGAGCGCCTTGGCGACCTGGCGATCGAGATCCGGCGGAAACGCGTCGTTGCCGGCGAGGAAATGGCGGCAGATCTCGGTCGAGATGGTGAAGCCGGGCGGCACGGGCAGGCCAAGCGCGCTCATCTCGGCGAGGCCCGCTCCCTTGGCCCCGAGAATATCCTTCAACGCGCCGTCACCCTCGGCGCTTCCGCCACCAAAGGTGTAGACCCATTTCGCCATTCGAGCGCAGCTCCCGCAACCACCGGCGGCAGCCGGCGCGTCATCTAGCTAGATCAAGCTCTTAGTGCGCTGCAACACGAAAATATTGAAACATCCGTGTGCGCGGTCGCTGCGGCGATTGGCGCGGCGGATTCGCCCTAGGCGCGTCGTCCGGCCCATTCCGAGGCCAGCACGGCATAATTGTATTCGTCGCCCCAGACGCCATCAAAGCGATCATTCTGCACCAGATGGGCCTCGCGCCTCAGGCCGAGCCGCTCGACCACGCCGATGGACCCCTGATTGGCGGTGTCCAGCCGGGCGAAAATGCGGTGGAAGCCCAAGTGGGAGAAGCCGAAATCGATCGTCGCTCCGACCGCTTCGGTGGCATAGCCCTTTCCGGCCGCGTGGGGATGGAAGAGGTATCCGATCTCGCCCTGCAGCGCCGCCTGGCTCGCCATCTTCAGATAGGTTTCGCCGATGACGGTCGCGGTATCCATCCGAACGACCGCCAGCCGGAAGGCATCGCCATCGGCTTCAAAAGGGGCGGCGAGCCCGTCCTCGAACTGCCGGCGCAGGGCCTCGCCGACCGGTACCGCCGCATAGAGATAGCGATAGACCTCGGGCAGGGAATGGTAGGCGGCATAGGCGTCGAAATCCGCCGCCACGAACGGCCGAAGGATCAAGCGTTCGGTCGTGAGAGGGAGGGGCAGGGTATCCTGTGTCATGCGGTCGGGGTCTCGGATAGGGGCATGAAGCATGGCGGGCTGTCGGAACCGGTCGGCCTGCCTTGAACCTCCCTCGACGGGAAGGGCTTCAAGGAAGTCGGCTCCCGGTCCGCCTTGCCAAAGGAAGCTCCGGCGGATCAGCGCGTCAGGTCGAGATCGAGCGAGAAGGGGTGGCCCTCGAAGGCGTCGCGGCCGCGGCCGATCGCCTCGATCGCGCCAACCATGCGGCCGCGCCGGCCGAGTACCTCGTCGGCGAGGCGGACGAGGCGCAGGTTCGGCGTCGCGGACGGCGAGCCGGAGCGGATCAGCGCGGCGATCTCGGCCTCGTCGCGCTCCGGGCGCAGCGCGCAGACGGTGATGAAGGCGGCGGCGGTCGAGCGGCTGATGCCGGCGAAGCAATGGATGACGATCGGCTTCTCGGGCTTCCAGCCCTCGACGAAGTCGAGCAGGGCGGTCACGTGCTCCTCGGCCGGCGGCGTCATGCCTTCCATCGGCTCGAGGATGTCGTTGAAGGCGAGGAAGAGGTGCCGTTCCTCGGGAATCGCCAGCGGGCGCTCGACCGGGGTGCCGGCGTTGATCAGCGTCACCAGATGGCTGGCTCCGGTCTGCGCGACGGTGGCGCCGATGCGGGAGAGCGAGCAGACGTGAATGCGGGACATTGTTGTTCTCCTTGCACCTGTCGGTGTGCCGGACGGCCGGTCGCGGGCCCGGGACGCTTATGTAGTGGTTCGCGCCGTCCGGGTCACGCCGAAATGCTGCCGGCGGCGGCCGTGTCGTGCAGGGCCTCGAAACGCCGCAGGAACGCCTGTTCCGCTTCCGCCGTCGTCCAGGGCTCCAGCGCCAGCTGCTCCCGCCTTATGCCGCGCGGCCGGCCGAAGAACTTCGCCGCTTCGGCGTCGGTGAAGCCGGCCAGCCCCGTCGCCTCGAAGAAGGCGGCGACGCGGTCGGCCGCCTTGATCGAGTCGGTCAGCGCCGCCGGCCGGTCCGCCGGCAGCCCGAATCGCAGGTGGATCGCCGCCTGCAGCCGCGCCTCGACGATCTTGTACTCGCCGCCGACCAGCGCCTTGAACGGCGAGATCATGTCGCCGACGACATATTCCGGCGCGTCGTGCAGCAGCGCGGCCAGTCGCTCGGCGCGCGTCAGCGACGGCTTCGCCATGGTGGCGATCTGCTCGACCAGCACCGAATGCTGGGCGACCGAGAAGGCATGCGCGCCCTCGGTCTGGCCGTTCCAGCGCGCGACGCGGGCGAGGCCGTGGGCGATGTCGCTGATCTCGATGTCGAAGGGCGACGGGTCGGCGAGGTCGAGGCGCCGGCCGGACAGCATACGCTGCCAGACGCGCGGCTTGGCCGGGCGCGAGCTCATGCGGTGCCGTCCCCCTCGTCGACGCCGGCCGGCCAGCCGAAGCGGGCGAAGGCGGGCAGGGTGATGGTGAGCGGCACGCCGCCGGCGGTCACGGCATGGCCGAGGTCGAGCGCGCGCTTGGCCCTGTCGAGCCGGATCAGGCCGATGCCGGCTTCCGCGTTCGAGCCGCCGAGCGTGCCGAGCGGCTTGCCGTCTGCCTCGATCGGCGTGCCGGACGGGGGCAGGGCCGCTTCGCCCCGGACCGCGACGGCGCGACGGCGCGCCGTGCCGCGATGCTCCATGCGCGAGACGATCTCCTGGCCGACATAGCAGCCCTTGCGGAAATCGAGTCCGCCGAGATCGTCCATGTCGACATCGTGCGGGAAGGCGTCGCCGAACGGATAGTCGCGGCCGCCCTCGGGAACCGTCAGGCCGGTGCGCCAGGCGTGGTAGTCGGCTTCCGTCGCCGCGTCATAACCGGCGACGTCCAGCGCTGCATCGGCCGGGACGACCGCGCGATAGCCGAGCGCCGCGAGGCGCGGGTCGGCGGCGACGACGCCGTCGATCGCGGGTGGGGTGTCGGCGCCCCAGAAGGCATAGACGGCGTTCGATTCGCTGCGGTCGGCGATCTCGACCTTGGCGCGCAGGCGGTAGAGCGTCATCCGCTTCAGGAAATCGGCGACCAGCGCGCGCGGCAGGTCGAACAGATAGCCGTCGGTGCCGCGCAACACGATGAATTCGAACAGGATCTTGCCCTGGGGCGAGAGCAGGGCGCCGAAGCCGGAGCCCTTCGCGTCGACGCCCGTCATGTCGGTCGTGACGATGTTCTGGAGGAAGGTCTCGGCCTCCGGGCCGCCGATGAAAACGACGCCGCGATCGCCGAGGCGAGCAAATGACCCATTACGCATAGACATGGTTCCCATGCAGAGGATGCGCTTGTGAAGTTGTTCCGCCTTCCTTAATCGGTTGCGCGCAATCCGTCTTCCGAGTTTGACGGATCAGGTTTTGAATGGGGAGGGCGGCCATGTCGGAAACCTACGAATATCTCTTCAGGAACGGAACGGTCGTCAATCAGGACGGCGTCGGAACCCATGACGTCGCGGTGCGCGACGGGCGAATCGCCGCGATCGGCGACATCGACCCGCGCCGTGCCGGCAAGGTGATCGACTGCACCGGGCTGCACATATTGCCAGGTGTCGTCGATACCCAGGTGCATTTCCGCGAGCCGGGCGCCGAGCAGAAGGAAGATCTCGAGACAGGATCGCGCGCCGCCGTGCTCGGTGGCGTGACCGGCGTCTTCGAGATGCCGAACACCAATCCGACGACCACGTCCGCCGAGGCGCTGGCCGACAAGATCGCCCGCGGCAAGCACCGCATGCATTGCGATTTCGCCTTCTGGGTCGGCGGCACGCGCGAGAACGTCAACGACATCCCCGAGCTGGAGCGCCTGCCGGGCGCCGCCGGCATCAAGGTCTTCATCGGTTCCTCGACCGGCAACCTGCTGGTGGCCGACGACGAGGGCATCGCCGCGATTCTCTCGAAGACCCGCCGCCGCGCCGCCTTCCATTCCGAGGATGAGATGCGGCTCGAGGCGCGCAAGCCCCTGCGCGTCGAGGGCGACCCGTCCTCGCATCCGATCTGGCGCGACGAGATCGCCGCCATGCAGGCGACCGAGCGGCTGGTCGCGATCGCCCGCCGCACCGGCGCGCGCATCCACGTGCTGCACATCTCGACCGCCGAGGAGATCGACTATCTGGCGCTGCACAAGGACGTCGCCACGGCCGAGGCGACGCCGCACCACCTGACGCTCTCCGCCGACGACTATGCGAAGCTCGGCACGCTGCTGCAGATGAACCCGCCGGTGCGCGACAAGCGCCACCGTGACGGCATCTGGAAGGGCATCTCGCAGGGCATCATCGACGTGCTCGGCTCCGACCACGCGCCGCACACGCTGGAAGAAAAGGCCAAGCCCTATCCGGCTTCGCCCTCCGGCATGACCGGGGTGCAGACGCTGGTGCCGATCATGCTCGACCACGTCAATGCCGGCCGCCTGACGCTGGAGCGGCTGGTCGACCTGACCTCGGCCGGCCCGTCCCGCATCTTCGGCATCGCCCGCAAGGGCCGCATCGCCGTCGGCTACGACGCGGACCTGACCATCGTCGACATGAAGCGCCGCGAGACGATCACCAACAAGTGGATCGCCTCGCGCGCCGCCTGGACGCCCTATGACGGCAAGCGCGTCATCGGCTGGCCGGTCGGCACGATCGTGCGCGGCCGCCGCGTCATGTGGGAAGGCGAGCTGACCGAGCCCTCGACGGGCGAGCCGATGACCTTCGTCGAGGCGCTGCCGCGCGGCTGAGCGCCTCACGACAATTCAGGGCGCGGCCTCGATCACGACGGAGGCCGCGCTCCGCGTCGCCGGGCCGTGGTTGACCGCCTCGATGTTGTTGCCAGCCGGATCGAGCAGGAACGCCGCGTAGTAATTCGGATGATAATCGCGCGGACCCGGTGCGCCATTGTCGCGGCCACCGGCTGCGAGGCCTGCGGCGTAGAAGGCATCGACCGTCGCCTGGTCCTTCGCCTGGAAGGCGAGGTGGCAGCGGCCGGTCGGCGGCGCGCCGCTGCTGACGCAGAAATCATCCGCGAAGAAATAGCCGTTGCCGGCAAGGACCGGAACGCCGAGCACGCCAAGTACCGCTTCATAGAAGCGGCGGCTGGCCTCGTAGTCCTCGACCACAAGCTGGATGTGATCGATCAACCGGCCGCGATGAAACTGCATACCCGTCATGATCTCGTCTCTCCATTGGGAATGACGAGAACAAATCATGAACGCGTGAAGGCGTCAAGCGCCGGCGGTCAGTCGCCGACCTCGAAATTGGTCCAGGTGCCGTCCGGGGCGATGCCGACGCGGTAGAACAGATAGGCGCCGAAGCTCTTCATCTCGTCATAGTCGGAGGAGGTGAGGATGCGGAACAGCTCGACCATCTGCGGCGGCGTCAGATCGTTGATCGGGTAGCGCGCGAAATACGGCCAGACGTAGCTTTCCTGCGGCGTGCCGATGTCGACATGGACATAGCCGGCGTCGAGGACCTCGCTCAGGATCGCCAGCACCTCGCGGCCCTCGGCATCGCCCGACTGCGACTTCAGGAAGGCGATCGGGTCCTGCTCCTGGCTCGAATCGGCGCCGAGATTGGGCGGCGAGCCATTGGCGTCGATGATCGGCCTCAGCTTCTCGATGTCGCCGGTCTTCGCCGCCTCGAGCAGCTTTTCACGCAGCTTGCGGACGGGCTCGGGCAGCTTGGAGACGTCGTATTCGATCGTCGGCAGCGGCTCGTCCGGCGTGATCGTCGCCGGCGCGGCGGCGGCATCGGTCGGATCGGAGGCGGTCGCGCCGTCCTCGTCGACCGGGTCCGGCGGAATGACGATGCGCTGGGTCTGGACCGGTTTGCTCTCGCCGCTGGCGAGCGCGTGGGCGCCTGTCGCGCCGAGCGCCGTCATCGCGACCGCAACCCCAGCCATCGTCCACCGCGTGAGCATGCCTGCCTCCCGAGAATCGTCAGCCAGTCATAGCGGAGCGGTCGGGCAGGGCCAAGCGCCGGCGGTCAAAAGAACGCCGGTGCGGCACATGTGCCGCAAGTCGCGGCCGACGGGGGAAGGCGGTGGTGGCGGCCTACTGGATGGTGCGCTGGAGCGTGAACTCGCCGCGGCGGATTCGGTCCGGCAGCGAGACGGCGAGATCGGCGACGGCGTCCTCGCCATAGGTGTCGATCAGGTCGGAGAGGGCGGCGAAGAGCGCGGCATGGGCCAGGATGTCGGGCTCGATGCCCTCGGCGATCGCCTCGTCCCAGGCCTCGGTCAGATAGGCGAGCGCGGCGCGTTTCTGTTCCGCAATCTCGATCTCGTCCGGTTCGTGTTCCATGGGGCCGCCTGTCTTGCGCATCACTCCGGGCGAGAAAAACGAATCGCCCTGACCTCAACGTAGCACGTCGGGCGGCGCCCGGGCCCGGATCCTGAAGAAGGGGTTAACGTGCCGATAACAATTCGACCGGTTTGGTTAACATGGCGCGAGGCGATTCAGCGGCCGTAGCGCGCGGTGATGTCGCGCGTCAGTCGGGTGCCTTCGGCCATGTAGCGGTCGACCGCGGCGAGCGCCGCCGGCGTGCAGCTGCGATAGACGGAAGCGAAGCTGGAGAAGCCGTGGTTGAACTGCGAGACGAGCCGGGCCCGGCGATCCGGGGTCGGTTCCTCGGCCGCCAGCAGCTGGTCCATCTGGTCGCGCCAGACTGCCGGCTCCTCGGCGCCGCAGAGCGGGCGGAGATAGTGCAGCGCGCCGAGGATCTCGGCCAGCCGCTGCAATTGCTGCTCATAGGGCGGGTCGGCGGGGGCGGCCGGAGGCGGCGTCCCCTGCGCCTGGACAGGGAAGGGCGCCAGCGCGCCGGCGAGCGCGAGCGCGAGCAGGGCCGGCCGCACCACCCGTCCGGCTGTTCGGATCGCTCTCCTGATGCTCAAGTCCCGATGTCTCCGCCCGTTGGGCCTGCCGCGTGCCGGCGGATCATCCTTCGCCGCGTTCCGGCCTGCAAGGTCTCAGCGCTCCGACAGCGCGAGGATGCGCTTCAGGTCGGGCGTCGTCGTGAGCGCGTCGATCTGGTCGAGCGCGAACCATCCGACGGCGCCTGCGTCCGAGGCGGCTTCGGGCGTGCCTTCGGCCGTGGCGGTGAAGACGATGATGACGTAGTGCCCCCGCACCGTCCCGTCCGCCGCACGGTCGATCGCATCCAGCGCCTCGACGAGCCGCGGCGTGCCGAGAGTCAGTCCCGTCTCCTCGGCGAGTTCGCGCGCCGCTGCCTCGGCCAGCCTTTCGCCGCGCTCGACGCGTCCGCCCGGCAGCGACCAGGCGCCGCGCCAGGGGGCGTGCCCGCGCTGGACCAGCAGCACCTTGCCATCGCGCCAGACCGCGACGCTGACGCCGAGAACCGGCCCGACAGGAGGCGGGGCGTCAGGCTGTGCGGGCGAGGGAGGCATGGTCTTCCTTCTCGCCGCTGCTGGCGGATAGGGCCGCGCGGGTCGCGGCGATGGCCGGGCGCAGCTCTTTTTCCGTGACGGCGGCGATGGTCCAGAGCAGGTCGAGCTTGCCGGCCTTGACGGTTTCGCGGACGGCATCCTGCGCCGCCGCGGCCTGCCGGTCGAGCCGCCGCACCAGCGTGTCGAGCGCGACCCGGCTGCGATGATCGGTCGCCCGCCCGAGCACGGGGCCGCGCTGCGCCGGCCGCCAGGCGAGCACGCCGTCGACGAGATCGAGCCGATGCGGCAAACTCTCAAGAAGCATCGCCAAATCCTCGGCGTGATTCAGGTAATTGCTTTCCGGCGACGCCGGCTCGAACGGCATGAAACGTCTCCTGGGTCCGCGACGGCATGGTTGGCCGCCGCAGAAGCGCAGCGAAGAAGATGATAGGATGCAGATCGTTAGCGGCGCTTCCTTACGAAGTCTTTACCAAATGGCCGCGATGGCCGCTGTCGGAGAAATCGGATGTGTGGACGCTACGCGCTGGCGGTGCCGAAGGAGGACGTCGAGGCCGAGTTCTCGATGATCCGCATCGAGTGGTTTCCGCCGCGCTACAACATCGCGCCGACCCAGCCGATCCTGGTCGTCCGGGCCGAGCGGGGCGAGCGCCGGCCGGCCCTGGTGCGCTGGGGGCTGATCCCGTCCTGGACCAAGGACCTCTCCGCCCTGCCACTGCTGTTCAACGCCCGCTCCGAGACCGCCGCCGAGAAGCCGGCCTTCCGGGGCGCGTTCCGGCATCGCCGCTGCCTGATTCCCGCCACCGGCTTCTATGAGTGGCAGAAGGGCGCCGACGGCAGGAAGCAGCCCTTCTATCTGCAGCCGGCCAAGGGGGGCGTCATCGCCTTTGCCGGTCTCTGGGACGAATGGGCCGACGATAAGGGCAATGTCATCGACACCGCCACGATCCTGACCACGGCCGCCAATCGCGAGCTCGCGCCGATCCATGAGCGCATGCCGGTGGTGGTGCAGCCGGATCAGTACGATCTCTGGCTCGGGCTGGATGCCGGGCGGGGCGAGGGCGCGTCGCGGCTGCTGCTGCCGCCGCCGGACGGCACGTTCGAGCCCATTCCGGTCGGGCCGGGGGTGAACAATTTCCGAAACGACAATGCCGCGATCCAGCTGCGCGCCGTCGTCGAGAGCGCGGCGCCGCCTCGCTCCGTCGCCGAAAAGGCCAAGCCGAAGCCTGGCGACGACCAGTTGAAGCTGTTCTAGCGTCCATATCCGCGAATACCGGGCGGGAGCGCCTCGGATTGCCGCAGGCGCGGGCTGGCTCGCATTTTCCGGGTGACGCGTCGGGCTGGCTCGCCTAGATCTGGCCCGATCGGCTCCGCGCCCATCCGCCGGTTCCTCGCCTAGTCCAGACGGATCCACAACATGTCCGAACTCCTGCGGCCGGCCGTGGAGGGCTTCCTCCTCGGCGCCAGCCTCATCGTCGCCATCGGCGCGCAGAACGCCTTCGTGCTTCGCCAGGGCCTGGCGCGCAGCCACGTGTTTCCGATCGCGACCTTCTGCTTCCTCTCGGACGCGCTCCTGATCGCCGCCGGCGCCGGCGGCCTCGGTTCGGTCGTTCAAGCGGCGCCGACGGTGCTCTTTTGGGTGACGCTGGCGGGCGCCGCCTTCCTGATCAGCTATGGCGTGATGGCGATGCGCCGGGCCTTCCGCTCGAACGCGCTGTCCGCCGTGGGAGGGGCCGAGATACGGCTCGGGCCGGCGCTGGCGATGGTGGCCGCGCTGACCTTCCTCAATCCGCATGTCTATCTGGATACGGTGGTGCTGCTCGGCTCGCTTTCCGGCCGCCACGCGGGCGAGGCTCGGGTCGCGTTCGGGCTCGGCGCCATGCTGGCGTCCGGTGTCTGGTTCTATACGCTCGGCTTTGGCGCACGGCTGCTGGCGCCGCTGTTCGCGCGGCCGGTCGCCTGGCAGATTCTCGATGTCCTGATCGGCCTGGTCATGCTGTCGATCGCGGCGTCGCTGCTCTGGCAGGCGTGGGGGTGACGCGCGACAGGCGCGAGGAGGGGCGGAACGTGTTCACACGCCGCCTGCCGCGCCTTGGCGCGGCGTGACGTCCCCCGGGGGTGGGACGGCAAGCATCGTCTGACGCTGGCCACGGCGGCCGGCGAGCGATGCCCGATCTTGCGTGTCAGTCCCGCTCGTTCGGCGTCAGCGCGGCCTGCATCTGCGGCTGGAGCTGCTGCTCGAGCTTCTTCTTCTGCAGGATGGCAGCGACGATCTCGGGGTTGCCGAGTTCGCCGTACTTGGCCTGCAGGTCCTGCTCCTGCTCGCGTTGAGCCTTGGAGCGGAAGGGCGGGTGCTTTTCCTGGGTCATGATAGTCTCGAATTCCTGAGCATTTCCTCCGGAGGCCGTACTGATCTTGCGCCTGCTGGCCGCCGGGGATGCGCATATGAGATTCAAGTATGGCGGATTCGTGGTTTACCAACCCGTTAAGATGCGGATGTCATTGTCAATTTTCGTGTGGGCTTGTTGCAGGTGAGGAACAGGTGGGAATGCGCGCACATGCGGCCACGGAATTCGCATCCGTCAAACCTGCCTGGCGGGTCGGTGTGACGGCATGACGGCGCGTCCCTTCGAGCGCGAGGCCGGCACGGCCAACTGGTCGCTGCGCCTCTCCCTGTTGCCGATTCCGATCCTGATCGTCGCGGGCGTGCTGCATCGCTACGAGTGGATCGACGTCATTCCGCTCTTCGTCGCGATCGCCATCGCCTGGGGGCTCGCGCTGCTGGCGCTGGTGATGGGCGGCCTCGCCATGCGCGACATCTGGGTCGAGGGCGTTCGCGGTTTTGGCCCCGCGCTGGCGGGCTCCCTGCTGGCGCTTGTCATTCTCGCCATGCCGGCCTTCGTCATGGCCGAGATGCTGCGGCTGCCGCGGCTTTCCGACGTTTCCACCGACCCGATCGATCCCCCCGCCTTCACGGCGCCCGGCATCCAGGCGCATCCGGCGCCCGACGCGGCGGACATGGAAGCGCAGCAGCGGACCTATCCGGACATCGTCGCCCGGCATTATCCGGTGACGCCGGAGCGCGCCTTCACGGCGGCGATGAAGCTGGTCGAGGCTCGTGGATGGAAGATCGCGGCCGCCAACGGGCCGGATCTCGAGGTCGCGGATGCCGGCATCGAGGCCGTCGCCAAGACGCTGGTGCTCGCCCTGCCGGTCGACGTCTCGATCCGCATCATCTCCGACGATGACGGGACGCTGGTCGACATGCGTTCCGCCGGCCGCATCGGCGCGCACGACCTCGGCGACAATGTGCGGCGGATCCGCGCCTTCTTCGCCGATCTCGATCTCGCGCTGCAGGGCGTGACGGAGCCCGATGAGGCGACGGAACCGGAGACCGACCTGCCGCCGCTGCCGCCGGCGTCGCCGCGCTCGCGCTGACTGGGCCGGATCGTCAGGCGACGGGCTCGAACCGCCCGGTGAGCGTGACGCCCTCTGGCGCGCGCAGTCTTTCCCGAACGACGAGGTCCTCGATATGGGCGAGGACGGAAAGCGCCGCCGCGCCATGCAGCGCCCTTGGCGTATCGCGATAGATGGCGCTGACGATCTCGGGGATCCGGCGGTCGCCGCGCGCGATGCGCTCCACGATCGCCGCTTCCCGCATCCGCCGATGCGCCTTGAGCGCGCGCACGAAGCCGGGCGCGTCCTCGACCGGCTCCCCGTGGCCGGGCAGGTAGATCGTCTCCGGCCGTTCGGCCAGGCGGTCGAGCGAGGCCATGTAGTCGGCCATGGCGCCGTCCGGCGGCGCGACGATGGTCGTCGCCCACTTCATCACATGGTCGCCGGAGAAGAGCAGCGGGCTGTCGTCGAGCGCGAAGGCGAGATGGTTGGCGGCATGGCCGGGCGTGGCGATCGCGGTCAGCGCCCATCCGTCGCCCTCGATCCGCTCGCCGTCGACGAGGCGCTTGTCCGGCACGAAGTCCGTGTCGCCGCTGGCATCGAGCATATGGATCTCGCCGAGCGCCAGGGGGCGGGCGAGGCGATGCGGTCCCTCGCCGAGCAGGGTCGCGCCGGTTTCGGCCTTGAGCAGCGCCGCACCGGGCGAATGGTCGCGGTGGGTATGGGTGATGACGATGTGGCTGATTTCCTCGCCCGTCGTGGCGCGGAGAATGGCCTCGATATGGGCGGGATCGTCCGGTCCGGGGTCGATGACCGCGACGCGGCCGCGGCCGATGATGTAGCTGTTCGTGCCGTGCTGGGTGAACGGCCCGCCATTCGGCGCCGTCAGGCGCCGGACATTGTCGCCGATCGGAACGGCGCGGCCATGCGCGGGATCGAACTCGCGCTCGAATGTGATGGAGCTCATGCGCATGAGCTAGCGGGATCGGGGCCGGGGTTCAAGCAGCGACCCCGACGATTCGGTTGCGGACGAAAACGCCCCGGCACGGGGCCGGGGCGTCTCCAGTGCGCCGCGTCTGAAGGAGAGGGCGCGGCTAGCTTCAGGCCGGCTCGGCGACCTTGGCGGCAACCTTGGCGGCGATCGCAGCGACATGGGCGCCCTGATAGCGGGCGGCGTCGAGCTCGACGGCCGAAGGCTGGCGGCTGCCGTCGCCATCGGTGATGGTCGAGGCGCCGTAGGGCGAGCCGCCCTTCACCGCTTCGACGCCCATCTGACCCTGGAAGGCGTAGGGCAGGCCGACATAGGCGAGGCCGTGATGCAGGAGGGTCGGGATGAAGCCGAGGATGGTCGATTCCTGGCCGCCATGCTGCGTCGCCGAGGAGGTGAACATCGAGCCGACCTTGCCGACCAGCTTGCCCTGGGCCCACAGACCGCCGGTCTGGTCCCAGAAATTGCGCATCTGCGAGGCGACCGTGCCGAAGCGCGTGCCGGCGCCGACGATGATCGCGTCGTAGTTGACGAGGTCGGCGGGCGTGGCGATCGGGGCGGCCTGGTCCATCTTGTAGTAGGAGGCCCTGGCGACGTCTTCGGGCACCAGCTCGGGCACGCGCTTGATGTCGACCTTGGCGCCGGTGGAGCGGGCGCCCTCGGCGACGGCCTCGGCCATCTTCTCGATGTGGCCATAGGCGGAATAGTAGAGAACGAGGACCTTGGTCATGATGAGGCTTTCCTTCATTTGCACTGCATCATAATTCGGCGGCCTGAGCATTTTTTGAAAGACGGCGTTCGGTGAACAGTCTGTCTATGTGCCGCTGAGCCGGGCGCTTCGGCGGCGAGGCCTTGCGACAAAGGTTCGTTGGCCTATGCTCCGTGGTCATCCGATGACCTGAGCAATTCGAGGAGGGGACATGCTCACCAAGGATTACGTTGTCTATGACGATCGCTTCCGTCGCCTGGCCATGGGCAACGTGCATGTCGAGAAGCTGGCCGAGGGCTGCCGCTGGGCGGAGGGCCCTGCCTATTTCCCGGCCGGCAAGTACCTGATCTGGTCGGACATCCCGAACGATCGGCTGATGCGCTATGACGAGACGGACGGCTCGGTGTCGGTTTTCGCTTCTCCCTGCAACAACCAGAACGGCCACACGGTCGATCTCGAGGGGCGGCTCGTCGCCTGCGAGCATCGCGGCCGCGCGGTGACCCGCATCGAGCATGACGGCTCGCGCAAGGTTCTCGCCGACAGTTTCAACGGCAAGAAGCTCAACTCGCCGAACGACGCCGTCGTCAAGTCGGACGGCTCGATCTGGTTCACCGATCCGAGCTACGGCATCGACGGCGAATATGAGGGCGACAGGGCGGAGAGCGAGATCGGCGCCTGCAACGTCTACCGCATCGATCCGGCCACCGGCGCCGTCACGGCGGTGATCACCGACATGGTGCGCCCGAACGGACTCGCCTTCTCGCCTGACGAGTCGATCCTCTACGTCGCCGACACCGGCGCGACCCACGTGGCCGACTGCTCGCCCGACATCCGCGCCTATCCGGTCGCGGCGGATGGCAAGTCGGTCGGCGCGGGCCGGCATTTCGCCACCTGCGATTTCGGCCTGTTCGACGGCTTCCGCGTCGACGCCAGCGGCAACCTCTGGAGCTCGGCCGGCGACGGCGTGAACTGCTATGCGCCGGACGGCACGCTTCTCGGCAAGATCAAGATCCCCGAGGTGGTGGCTAACGTCGAGTTCGGCGCCCGCAAGCGCAACCGCCTCTATATCTGCGGCACGACGAGCCTCTACGCCGTTTACCTGAACACCCAGGCGGCCAAGCGGCCGGCGGCGAAGTAGGTCTGTTCCAGTGCGGATCCCGGGCTCGCCCGGGGTCCGCATTCCGTTGCGAGTGTTGCGGTAATCGACGCGCGGCAAACCGATCCGTCAGCAACGCACCAAGTCGTCCAATCCTCAATGCGCGTCGTGCAGGCAGGCCGTGTGGTCGCCGAGCACCTCGATGACGCGGCATTCGGCGACGCGGCCGTGCGCGCCCTCGTCGACCATGCGCTGCACCTCCTGGCGGAGCGCCGTCAGCCGGGCGATCTTCTCGTCGATTTCCTTCAGATGACTGCGGGCGATGCCGTCGACCTCGGCGCAGGAGCGGTCCGGCTGGTCGGAGAGCGTCAGCAACTGCCGGATCGCCTCGACCTCGAAGCCGAGCTCGCGGGCATGGCGGATGAAGCGCAGGCGCTGGACGGCGGCGGCGTCATAGCTGCGCCGGTTGCTGTCGGTGCGGGCCGGCGAGGGCAGCAGCCCGACTTCCTCATAGTAGCGGATGGTGGGCACCTTGATGCCCGTCTCGCGGGAAACCGTGCCGATCGGAACCGAACTGCTCATCGAATTCACCTCTTGATCCTCTAGTCACTAGAGGATGTAGGGTCGTTTTCGAACCACACAAGAGCCTTGCACCACCAGGCTGAATTCGAGAGAGACCATGGGAATTCAGGACCGCTACCGCATCACGGGCATGGACTGCGCCTCCTGCGCGCAGAAGATCGACACCGCCGTCCGGCGCATCGACGGCGTCGAGGACGTCTCGGTTTCGGTGTCGGCCGGCACGATGACCGTGCGGCGGGGCGAGGCGGTCGATCCGGCGGACCCGATCCAGAAGATCGTCGCCAAGCTCGGCTACGGCATCGCGCCGCTCGCCGGCCGTGCCGCGCCGGCCCCGGCCCAGAATGACCACGACCACGATGCCTGCTGCGGCGGTCACGACCATGGTCACGGGGCCCATGACCACGATCTTGATCATGACCATGATGCTCATGAACACAGCCACGGCCACGGCCAGGCGCCCGCCGTCGCGGCGACGGCGGCGCCTCCGCTCGACCTGCATGGGCATGACGTCGGCGAGGACGATGGCGCCTGGTGGCAGACGAAGAAGGCGCGCCTGACGCTCGCGGCCGGCGCCGCGATCGTCGCAGCCTTCCTTGTCGCCTATGTCGTTCCCGAGATCCGGGCGACCACCTTCGCCGTCGCCATGCTGGTCGGACTGATTCCGATCGCCCGCCGCGCCTTCATGGCCGCGCGCTATGGCACGCCGTTCTCGATCGAGACGCTGATGACGATCGCCGCGATCGGCGCCGTCATCATCGGCGCGGCCGAGGAGGCGGCGATGGTCGTGTTCCTGTTCCTGATCGGCGAATTGCTCGAGGGCGTGGCGGCGCGCCGGGCGCGCACCAGCATTCGCGCGCTTTCCAACCTGCTGCCGGAGACGGCCCGCGTCGAGGAAGCCGGCGGCATCCGCGAAGTCCCGGCATCCGCTCTCGCGGTGGGCGCGATCCTGCAGATCCGCCCCGGCGATCGCATCGCCGCCGACGGCCGGATTCTCGAAGGCGAAAGCGCGATCGACGAGGCGCCGGTCACCGGCGAGAGCGTGCCGAAGCGCAAGGGCGTCGGTGATTCCGTCTTCGCCGGCACGATCAACACCGATGGCCTCATCCGCGTCGAGGTGACCGCCATCGCCGCCGACAACACGATTGCCCGCATCGTCCGCCTGGTCGAGGAGGCGCAGGAGGCGAAGGCGCCGACCGAACGCTTCATCGACCGCTTCTCGCGTTGGTACACGCCGGCCGTGCTCGTCGTCGGCGCGCTGGTGGCGATCCTGCCGCCGCTCGTCGTTGGCGCGAGCTGGAGCGAATGGGTCTACAAGGGCCTCGCCATCCTGCTGATCGGCTGCCCCTGCGCGCTCGTCATCTCGACGCCCGCGGCGATCGCAGCCGGCCTCGCCTCGGGCGCGCGGCAGGGCTTGCTGATGAAGGGCGGCGCCGTGCTCGAAACGCTCGCCGGCATCCATCATGCCGCCTTCGACAAGACCGGCACGCTGACACTCGGTCGTCCCGTCGTCAGCGACATCATCGGCTATGGCCGGTCCGAGGCGGAGGTGATCGGCCTCGCCGCCGCGCTCGAGGTCGGCTCCAACCATCCGCTCGCCCAGGCCATCCTGGCGAAGGCGGCGGACATGGCCGTGGCACCGGGCTCGGCGCAGGAGATCGCCGCCGTCGCCGGCAAGGGCATGACCGGCAAGGTCGGCGCGGACAGCCTGATGCTGGCCTCGGCGGCGGCCGCGGCCGCGATCACGCCGCTCACCGCCGATCAGGACGCGGCGATCGCCGCGCTGGGCGGCGAGGGCAAGAGCGTCTCGGTCCTGCTCGTCAACGACGCGATCGTCGGTGTCATCGCCATGCGCGACGGTCCGCGCGCCGATGCGCGGGATGGCCTGGCCGCGCTAAAATCGCTCGACGTCGCGCCGGTCATGCTGACCGGCGACAACGCCCGCGCGGCGAAGGCGGTCGGCGACGATCTCGGCATCGAGGTCCGGGCCGAGCTGCTGCCGCAGGACAAGCAGCGCATCATCCGCGAGCTGCAGGCCGGCGGCGCCAAGGTGGCGAAGGTCGGCGACGGCATCAACGACGCGCCGGCGCTCGCCGCCGCCGATGTCGGCATCGCCATGGGCGGCGGCACCGACGTGGCGCTGGAGACGGCCGACGCGGCGATCCTCAACAACAATGTCGCCGACGTCGCCCGGCTGGTCCGGCTGGCGCGGCGGACGATGCGCAACATCCATCAGAACATCGTCATCGCGCTCGGGCTCAAGGCGGTCTTCCTGGTGACGACGATCCTCGGCATCACCGGCCTCTGGCCGGCGATCCTGGCCGACACCGGCGCCACGGTGCTGGTGACGATCAACGCGCTGACGCTGCTGGTCCCGAAGAAGGGGTAGGGGCGGAGCCTCTCCCGGACGGCTGTGCAGGGCTCCAACGGGCCGAGAGGCGGCCGTCATCCCTGCGCAAGCAGGGATCCACGTATGGGCCAGTCCTCTGTTGCGCAGGGTTGGCCGAGGCCCATCCCGCCGATGGATCCCTGCTTGCGCAGGGATGACGGAGGAGCGGGGGATGAAGGCGACGTTGGCCTGACGCTACTGCAGCGCCGCGCTGGCGGTCGCGGCGGTTACGGCTTCGATCGCCGCCGCCGCATCGACGAGGCCGGCGCCGAAGACGTCGTCGCGGCCGGGCTTGCCGAGGTCGCGCGCCGTCTCGGTCAGGATGGCGCGCATGGCGTCCGGCGTCAGTTTCGGCGCGCGTTCGAGCAGCAGCGCCGCGACGCCGCTGACCTGGGCGGCCGCGAACGACGTGCCGGAAAGCTGGGTGTATTCGCCCTTCGGCGCCGCCGCCAGGATGTCGACGCCGGGGGCCGCGAGCGCGACATAGCCGCCGCGATTGGCCGATTTGTAGATCGCGTCGGCCGGATCGGTGGCGGTGACCGCGATCACGGCCGGGTGCGCGGCCGGATAGGCGGGTGCCGCCTTCGGGCCGTTGTTGCCTGCCGCGGCGATCAGCACGATACCCCGCTCGCGCGCGGCGGCGAGGCCGGCGGAAAGCATGGCATCCTCGGGACCGGCGAAGCTCAGATTGACGATGCGGGCGCCTGCCTTTGCGGCCTTGTCCAGGCTCTTCAGGATGTCGAGGGTGGCGCCGTTGGCGGGGACGCCGTCGCGGCCGGTGAAGCTGTCGAAGCCGAGGATGCGGACCTTCGGCGCCGCGCTGACGAGGCGCTGATGCGCGGCGATGACGCCGGCGATCGCCGTGCCGTGCGGACCGATCGTCCGGGTCGGGCTGGCCGGATCGAGCGAGCCAGCAAGCTCGGGATGGCTGCCGTCGATGCCGGAATCGATGATCGCGACGAGGACGGACTGCCCCTCCGTGACCGCGTGCGCTTCGGCGAGGCGCAGCTTCGTCGGCGCATATTGCACGCTGGCGAGGTCGCGCTTCGAGGCCGCATCCGGCTCGGCCTGCAGGGTGAACAGGTGGTTCAACTCGCTGGAAACGATGGTCTTTTCGGCCCGGAGCGCGCGCAATGTCCGCGCCGCGCTGGAGCCTTTCCGGACGCGGGCGCGGGTGATCGTCGTGCCGGTCAGCTCCAGATCGACGCTCTCGATCCGGGTCAGGCGGTGGCGCTTCAAGATCGCCTCGGTCGATTCCGGCGAGCTGGTCGTGAACAGCACCTCGCCGGCGACATGCGGGGCGGCGGCCGCGACGGCCTGGACAGGGGCGCGCTTCGCCGGAGCAGGCTTCCTCTGGGCTGGCTTCCTGGCGGTCTTGTTCGGCTTGGCGGGGCGGGCGGCCTGCTGGCGGGGCTTGCGCGGCTGCGGGCGCTCGACGCCGGGCGGCGGTGCCACCTCGCGCTCGCTACCCTGCAGGATGACGGGTGCCAGCAGGATGACCGGGCCGACGACATCGGGGTAGCGCGGTCGCTGCGGCCGTTGCGGCCGGTCGGGTTGCTCGGGACGCGGCCGCTTTTGGCGGCGGCGCCAGTCGTCGTCGCCGTCCGAGGACTGCGGCATGGATTGCGCCACCAGGAGGCGCTGCTGGGCCACCGCCTGCGGCAGCGGCGTCGTCGCCAGCACCGCGAAAGCGAGGGAAATCAGTCCGATACGGCGCGTCGTCATGGCGTCGCTCCCGGCGAAAACCGTTGCAATGGATGTCAGTGTGAACCGCCCCTCAGGGGGCGGCTATGACCAGCTTCACCACGCCCTTCGCGGCGGCGAGCTTCTGCTGCACCATCTCGCGCTCCTCCGCGCTCAGGCTTTCCTCGCCGATCCGGAGTTTGTAGAGGCCGCCGGCGCGGGGGCCGTCGACGATGGCGGCGTTGAGCGAGCCGACCAGCGTCTCGATGTCGGCCGCCTTTGCGTCGGGCTCGAAGGCGACGAGCAGGAAGGCGCCGGAGGGGTTAACAGCTTCGGGGCCGGAAGCGGTCTGGTAACCTCCCGTTACCCCGCGGCCGCCGATCGTGCCGCCGACGACGCCGCCGAGCACGAGCAGCGCGATGGCCGCGGCCGCCGCCCCCATGCCGAGCTGCGGGGCGGTCAGCGCGGCGAGCCAGTTGCCGAGCGGGGCGAGCAGCCGCTCGCTCCAGGACGGCCTCTGCACCGGCGCCGTGGCGGCGATCTCGGCGAACAGCCGGTCGGCCATCTGGCGCGAGGGCAGGGGCATTGCCTCGGCGTCGGCGATCGTCGCCATCCGCTCTTCCTCGATGCGTTCGAGCTGGGCCCGCAGCAGCGGGTCCTCGGCCAGCGCCGCCTCGACCTCGAGCCGCTCTTCCGCGGAGAGGGTGCCGGCCGCATACCACGGCAGCAGCGCCTCGATCCGTCCGGGTTCGTCGATTGTGGGCGTTGTCATGGCCAACCTCTGTCCAGTCCGGCGTCCCGGCAGAGTTCCGACAGCCGCTTGCGGGCGTGGAACACGCGGGTCTTCACCGTATTCTCCGGTATGCCGACGATGCGGCTGACGTCCTCGATCGACTTTTCCTGGTAGTAGACGAGGTCGATCACCTCGCGGTGCTCCAGCGACAGCCGGCCGATGCAGGCGCGCAGCACCCCGGCCTTGTCCGTCTTCTGCAGCGAAACCTCCGGCGTGTCGTCCTGATCCTCGATCGTCTCGGCGAATTCCTCGTCGAGCGGCGCCTCGGTGCGGCGGCGAAGCGCCGAGTAGGCCTTGAAGCGGGCGATCGAGAGCAGCCAGGTCGAGACGCTGGCGCGCCCCTCGAACTTCGCCGCCTGGCGCCAGACATCGAGGAATACCTCGGTGACGACGTCCTCGGCGACATCCTCGCGGCGGACCAGCCGCAGCACGAAGCGATGGACGCGCAGCTGATGGGCGGCGAACAGCGACCGCATCGCCGTCTGGTCGCCTTTGGCGATCCGCGCGAGAAGCGCTTCGTCGTCCGTGCCGCTCATGGAAGGCCCCGTCCATCCCGCCCCGACCGGCGGAGCGTGGGCTTTCGCCCGCTCCCGGTCAACTCCGGCGGGGAGGCCGGACGGTGTCCCGCCCGGCCTGTCCCGGCTCGTCGCTCAGTCGCAGACCACGACCCGCTTCCAGACCTTGCCGACACCCGGCACGAAGACCCGCTTGCGAACCTTGTAGCATTCCTGGGCGGCGCCGGCGTAGACGGGGATGCCGATATAGATGCCGCCGCCCCAGCCATTGCCCCAACCCTTGCCCCAGCCGCCATGGCCGTAGCCGCCGTGACCGTGCCCGCCGCCGTGGCCACCGCCGTGACCGCCGCCGCCATGCCCGCCACCGCCGCCGCCATGGCCGTTGCTGAAGCCGCCGGGGCCGCCGAAGCCCGGCTTGGCGCTGGCGCTGGTGGCGGAGACCAGCGAGGCGGCGGCGAGGGTCGCGACGGCGAGCGCGGCGACGGCGGCGGTGGTGCGGATGGTCTTGAGAATGGTCATCTTGGATCTCCCTCTGGAACCCTGGGAGCCGCCCTCTGCGGCCCCGATGACCATTGGTCGCGGCGACGCGGGAAAAGGTTCACGCGCCGCGTCGCTTTTTTTGAACTTTTTTCGAAAGGGCGGATTTCCGCCATTCCTCGCGGCATCCCGGCTTTCCGTGCGCCGCCGGGCTTGACCTTGGCGTCAGGATCTCCATCGTCTGCGACGGCGCGCCCGGTTCCACCGCGTCGGCAATCCCGCCGGCAAGCGCGCTATCTTTCCGCCAACAGCCCAGCCGCACAGGTCCCGATGGCTTCCTCCGACATCTCCGCCACGCGCGCGCCCGGCGCGACCGAGCAGCTTTCGACCCGGATCGCCTTCTTCATCGCCGGCTTCGGCATGGCCGCCTGGGCGCCGCTGGTGCCGTTCGCCAAGGCGCGCGCCGGCCTCGACGACGGCGCGCTCGGCCTGCTGCTGCTCTGCCTCGGCGCCGGCTCGATCGTCTCGATGCCGCTCTCCGGCGCGCTCGCGGCCCGCTTCGGCTGCCGCGCGATGGTGATCGCCGGCGCGCTGCTGCTCTCGATCGCGCTGCCGCTGCTCGGCGCGCTGTCGAGCTTCGCGGCCCTGGTGCCGGCGCTGCTGCTCTTCGGCGCCGGCGTCGGCCTCGTCGATTGCGTCATCAACATCCAGGCGGTGATCGTCGAGCGCGCCTCAGGCCGCACGATGATGTCCGGCTTCCATGGCCTGTTCAGCGTCGGTGGCATTGTCGGCGCCGGCGGCGTAAGCGGCCTGCTGGCGCTCGGCGCCTCGCCCTTCGTCGCGGCGCTGGTCGTCGTGGCGCTCGTCCTCGTCGCGCTGCTGCTCGCGGCCCCGGGCTTGCTTCCCTATGGCAGCAGCAGCGGCGGCCCGGCCTTCGCCGTGCCGCATGGCGTCGTGCTGTTCATCGGCGTGCTCTGCTTCATCGTGTTCCTGACCGAGGGCGCGATGCTGGACTGGAGCGCGGTGTTCCTGGTCACCATCCGCGACATCGACCCGACCCATGCCGGCCTCGGCTACACCGCCTTCGCCGTCACCATGACGATCGGCCGGCTGGCGGGCGACTGGATCGTCCATCATGTCGGTCGTGGCCGGATCGTCGTGTTCGGTGGGCTGTGCGCCGCGGCGGGCCTGCTGCTCGCGACCTTCGCGCCGTCCTGGGAGGCTGGCCTGCTCGGCTTCGCCCTGGTCGGCGCCGGCTGCTCCAACGTCGTGCCGGTGCTCTACAGCGCCATCGGCCGGCAGAACGTGATGCCGGAGCACATCGCCATTCCCGCCGTCACGACGCTCGGCTATGCCGGCATTCTCGTCGGCCCGGCGGCGATCGGCCTCGTGGCGCATGCCTGGAGTCTGACCGGCGCGTTCATCCTGATCGCGCTGTTGCTGGTCGGCGTCGCGGCGAGCAGCCGCTGGCTGCGCGTCTGACGTCAGGCGGGCGGAGGCCGACGGGACCGACCCGCCGCCCCGCTTCGCAAGGCGGGAACGGAGGCGCTCGGTCGGGTTCGTGTTGTCGCTCCGGACCCTATCGCTGGGAATGCCCCGGTGAGAGGCCAGGGCGGCCCTAGACGCCCATCATGTCCGGGTCGACGGAGAGGACGCGCGCGATCGCTTCCTTTTCCTCGGGCATCAGGTCGCTGCCGCGTTCGGCCAGCATGATGATGATGAGGTCGACGCCCGAGCGCTCGCTCAGTTGGCTGCAGGAGAGCCCACGCCACTGCCTGAGCGCGGCGAGGGCAGATTGCCCTTCACCGATGGTCGCCGCGACGCCTTCCGGCAGATATCCGAAAGACGCGCGGCTCAAGCCCGCAGATTGAATTGCCATTGTCTAAATCCTCCTCGATACCCAACGCGCAGGGGCCCGTTTGGATGCATGGGAAGGCTGAGACGCGCGCCGGAACGCAGATCTGGCGGTAGGCAACAGCCGGGGGGGGGCGGCGCGCGTCAGGCTGATCTTCGCCGCTGGCGACGGGGATCACGAAGCACAAGCGCGTGAGCGCCGGCGGGCTGTGGATAACCTGGCCGTGGCCGGCCGGCTTTCCAGGCCGACGTTCAGCCTCCCATCCAGTGCAGCGTCAGGGCGGCCAGCACCAGATAGCGGCCGATCTTGGCGATGGCGACCAGCAGCAGGAACACGGGCAAAGGCTCGCGCAGGACGCCGGCGACGACCGTCAGCGGGTCGCCGATCACCGGCGCCCAGCTCAGCAGCAGCGACCATTTCCCGTAGCGGCGATACCAGCCCTCGGCCCGCGCCAACGCCTCGGGCTTCACCGGAAACCAGCGCCGGTCGCGATAATGCGCGATGCCGCGACCGAGGAACCAGTTGACCAGCGAGCCGAGGATGTTGCCGGCGCTCGCCACGACGAGCAGCCAGAACGGGGAATAGCCGCCGACGAGCAGCGCCACCAGCGCCGCCTCCGACTGCATCGGCAGGATGGTGGCGGCGGCGAGCGCGGCGAGGAACAGCCCGGCATAGGCGGCGAGAGCGGTGATCTATCTGTCTCCAGGCGGTCTGTTCGTCGCCCGAGGGGGCGATGCGATCCGGTCGTCAGCACTATAGCGGCCGATTGGGCCGCGTCCGGGCGAAAGCCGGCTTCTCCACGCCTTCCGTGCCGGATGGCGGCTGTCCATCGTCCGAAATTGGATGGCGGGCCTGACCGTCGTCCCGCCGGCGGGACACGATCACGCTCTCGTCGGCCGGCCCGGAACCGCGCCCGTTCGGGAGGGCGGAATCGCCGGCGCGCGCGCCGGGCAAGGCTGCCTGCGAGGACCTCGGCCGGCATGGTCGGCGTCGAGGCAAGGCGCGTTGCATCAGGTGTAAATGGTTGTGGTCCCTTTCGGCTAGCGGTAGCGTTGAAGCGCTGGGCGAGACCTGGAGATCAAGATCGACCGTTTCAAACTGCTGTGCTGAGTTCTGCAGGTTCTTGTCGAGTGCGTCATTCGTCAGAAAAGTGGAAAGGGACGGATCGATGAGTGAAGTTTTGTCGACGCGTACCAAGGACGTCACGGAGCCCCATGACGGGCTGACACGTCGGAACCTGCTCCTGACCTCCAGCGTGCTCGCGGCCTCCGCGGCGCTGGGGCCTCTCGCAGCGCTCGAGCAAGCCAAGGCCCAGCAGGCCGCCACCGGCCGCCGGCCGAATATTCTCATCATCTGGGGTGACGACATCGGATGGCAGAATGTCTCCGCCTACGGCATGGGCACGATGGGCTACACGACGCCCAACATCGACCGGATCGGCAATGACGGCATCCGCTTTGTCGACCACTATGCGCAGCCGAGCTGTACCGCTGGCCGCGCCGCCTTCATCACGGGCCAGTATCCGATCCGTTCGGGCATGACGACGGTCGGGCAGCCGGGATCGGCGCTCGGGCTGCAGGCGGCGTCGCCTTGCCTGGCCGAGGTGATGAAGTCGGCCGGCTATCGCACGGGCCAGTTCGGCAAGAACCATCTTGGCGATCGCAACGAACATCTGCCGACCGTGCATGGCTTCGATGAGTTCTTCGGCAACCTCTATCACCTCAACACGCAGGAGGAATCCGAGCAGCGGGACTACCAGCGCTTCGGCAAGGAGTTCTCCGGCAGTCTCGAGGCCTATGAGCAGCGCTTCGGCACGCGGGGCGTGCTGCATAGCCGGGCCACCGACAAGGACGATCCGACCACCGATCCCCGCTTCGGCCGCGTCGGCAAGCAGACCATCGAGGACACCGGACCGCTCACCCAGGAGCGCATGAAGAACTTTGATGCCGGCGAGGTCATTCCCAAGGCCCTCGATTTCATGGGGGCGGCCAAGCAGGCGAACGAACCGTTCTTCGTCTGGCTGAACACGAGCCGGATGCACCTCTACACGCGCCTCAACGACGAGTGGCGATATGCGGCGGAGGACTATACGTCCGAAGCCGATTTCCATGGTTCGGGCATGCTGCAGCACGATCATGATATCGGGCTGGTGCTCGACTGGCTCGACAGCCAGGGCCTCGCCGAGGATACGATCATCTGGTACTCGACCGACAACGGGCCGGAGCATTCCTCATGGCCCTATGGCGGCACGACGCCCTTCCGTGGCGAGAAGATGACGACCTATGAAGGCGGCGTTCGCGTGATCTCCATGCTGCGCTGGCCTGCGGTACTGCCGAAGGGCAAGGTGCTGAATGGTATCCAGGCGCATCAGGACATGTTCACTTCGCTCGCGGCGGCGGCCGGCGTGGACGATGTCAACGCGCAGATGCTCAAGGAGAAGAAGCAGTATATCGACGGCGTCAACAATCTTCCCTACTGGAAGGGCGACGCTCCGGCTTCCCAGAGGGATCACATCTTTCATTACTATGAAAGCAAGCTGACCGCCGTCCGCATGGGGCCGTGGAAGTTCCATTTCTCGACCAAGGAAGACTATTACGCCGATGTCCTGCCCAGGACGGTTCCGCTGGTCTTCAATATCCGCATGGACCCGTTCGAGAGCTTCGATACGTCGGATTCCTACGGCCACCTGCTCCAGAAGGTCTCCTGGCTGATTCAGCCGATGGGCGTTCTCATGCAGCAGCATCTGCAGACCTTGGCCGAATATCCGCCGGTACAGGGCGGCACGTCCTTCGACATGTCCAACGTCGTCGAGGAATTCATGACCAAGGCGCAGCAATAGCGGGTCCGCGCGCGGATCGAGGCGGGATGCGGGGAGTCGAGCGATCCGGCAGGTCCGGCATCAACTCGGATCCTCGCATCGCGCGCCTTCGAGATGAGGCGGAGCCCTGTCGCGTCGAAAGCGGCGGCAAGGGCCTCGCGCCAGAGTTGCCGAAGCGTCATCCCTCCGCCTGCGGTGGTGTTCGTCGTGAACAATAATGGCCGGATCGGAGAATGTTCGGTCGCGAAACTTCTCGTTACGGTCTAGTGTTTCAAAATTGTTGGCAAAAATTTAATATTGCATGCCGTATTGCGAAAATGACATGGCTTCCAGTTCTCTCCAGCTGGGGAAGGGAGAGGAGATGGACGCGAACACCGTCTGCCTGCCGGTCCGGTTCGTCCACGAAATCGCGGCGACCCGTTCGGCCACCGAGATCCCGCAGGTCGTGGCGCGATGGATCCGGACCATCTTCCAGGCGGACCGGGCCTCGATCACGCTGGCCGATGGAACGACGCATCTGAAACTCATCGCGCTGGAGGGAAACGAGGCCCTGCCAATCGACATGCGCGTCCCGATCGAGGGGACGATGGTGGGGCGGGTGTTCGTGAGCCGGCAAGCGGAGTTCTGCAACGACCTGGCGCACGCGCAGGATTTCGACTGCAGGATCCTGGCCGAGCATGGGATCCTCTCCTGCCTCGACGCGCCGCTGGCGATCGGCGAGCATTGTCTGGGCACGCTCAATGTCGGCCGCTCGCGGCTCGAGGCGTTCTGCTGGCGGGAGACGGAGGAGCTCGAGGCGATGGCCCGGCTGATCGCCACGCTGATGCATGTGCACCGTCAGGCCGATCAGCTGCGCGAGGCCGCGGACCGCGATCCGCTGACGGGCGCCCTCAACCGCCGGGCCTTCTCCAAGTTCCTCGACGTGCGCGAGGGGAGCGTGGAAACGAAGGGGCTCGGCGTGGCGCTGATTGACCTGGATCACTTCAAGTCGATCAACGACAATTTCGGGCACGAGGTCGGCGACCGGGTTCTCGTCCATGTCAGCGAGCTGCTGCACATGACCTGCCGCGAGCAGGATCTGGTCGCGCGCTTTGGCGGCGAGGAGTTCTTCATCGCCGCCAACGAGATCGACGCGGCCAGCTTCCGGGCCCTGCTGAACCGGCTGCTGCGCACCTTGCGAAGCACGCCGGTCCTGACGGCGCAGGGGCCCGTCTCGGTGACGGCCAGCGTCGGCGCCATTTGCGTCGTCGGCTGCTCCCGGACCTTCGACGATCTCTATGCGCGGGTCGACAAGGCCCTTTACGAGGCCAAGAAGCTCGGCCGCGACCGGGTGGTCTTCGCGGACTCGGCCGCCTAGGTCTACTTCACGTCGCACACCGGGCGGGCGTCACCGGCGGGCGTGCGCGTCCGTCCAGCGCCGATGCCCGGCCGGGCGCGTCGGCCGCATGGCGATCCGCTTCAGGCCCTCGGCCGAAGCCAGATACAGCACGACGACCAGCACGATCGCCGACAGCAGCGGCAGCCCCAGCGGCACGAAGCCGGCGAAGCGGCCGATCGGCGTCAGGGCGATCAGAAGCGCGGCCGCCAGCGCGCCGAGCGAGCTCGCCACCAGCAGCCGATGCGGACGGCTGGCCCAGGCGGGCCGGGCGGTGCGGATGACGAAGATGACGAGGATCTGGGTGGCGATCGACTCGACGAACCAGGCGGTCCGGAAGGTCTCGACGTCGCTGGCGAAGACCCAGAGCAGCATGCCGAAGGTGGCGAAGTCGAACAGGGACGACAGCGGCCCCATGATCAGCGTGAAGCGCAGGACCTCGCGCATGTCCCACAGATGCGGCCTGGCGAGGGCGGCCTCGTCCGCGGTGTCGAAGGGGATGCCGATCTCCGACAGGTCGTAGATCAGGTTGTTGAGCAGGACCTGCAGCGGCGCCAGCGGCAGGAAGGGCAGCGCGAGCGAGGCGAGCGCCATCGACAGCATGTTGCCGAAGTTCGAGCTGGTTCCCATCCGGACATATTTCATGATGTTGGCGTAGGTGCGCCTTCCCTCCGCGACCCCGTCCGCCAGCACGCCCAGATCCGGCGCCATCAAGATGATGTCGGCGGCCTCGCGGGCGACATCCGTTCCGCCATCGACCGAGAGGCCGACATCGGCGGCGTGGATGGCGGGCGCATCGTTGATGCCGTCGCCGATGAAGCCGACGGTGTGCTTGCGCCGGCGCAGCGCGTGCACGATGCGGCTCTTCTGGTCGGGGGCGACGCGCGCGAACAGGTCGGTCCTCTCGACGCGGTCGGCGAGGGCCGCCTCCGTCAGGCCGGCGATCTCCTCGCCGGTCAGGATGCCCCGCGTCGGCAGCCGCAGCGTCTCGACCAGGTGCTGCACGACGGGCGCCGCGTCGCCCGAGATGATCTTGACCCGGACGCCGGCCGCGACCAGGCGGGCGACCGCCTCCGTCGCCGAGGCCTTCGGCGGATCCATGAAGGCGGCGCAGCCGTCGAAGACCAGGTCGTTCTCGTCGGCGAGGGTGATCTTCGAGCCGTCGGCCGGCATCGGGCGGTGGGCGACGCCGAGAAGGCGCAGGCCCTGGCGGCCCTGCTGTTCGATCCAGGCGGTGATGCGGGCGCGCTCCGCCGCGTCCAGCGGGGCCGTGCCGTCATCGGCCCGCTCGACCTGCGCGCAGAGCGCCAGCAGCGCCTCCGGCGCGCCCTTGACGATGAGCTCGCGCGCGCCGGCGTGCTCGAGCAGGACGGAGGCGCGCCGCCGGTCGAAGTCGAACGGGATGTCGTCGATGCGCTGCCATCCCTCCGCCGCGCCGGCGGCGGGCGTCGCCAGGATCGCATCGTCGAGATTGTTGTGCAGGCCGGACACGAACTGGCTGTTGAGGCGGATCCGTTCGGTGACGCGCGGGCTGTCCGCGCCGTCCGGGCCGAAGCTGCCGACATGGGCGATCCGGGCCTCGGTGAGCGTGCCGGTCTTGTCGGTGCAGAGCACGTCCATCGCGCCGAGGTCGTGGATGGCGCTGAGGCGCTTCACTACCACCTTGCGGCCGGCCATGCGCGCCGCCCCGCGCGCGAGGGTGACCGTCATGATCATCGGCAACAGTTCCGGCGTCAGGCCGACGGCGAGGGCCACCGCGAACAGGAAGCTCTCGAGCGAGAGGCCGTGCCGGGTCATCTGCGTCAACAGCACGAACAGGACCAGGAAGCCGGTCAGGCGCAGGATCAGCATGCCGAGCGAATGGACGCCGCGCTCGAAGGCGGTCGGCGGCTCCTTCTCCTGCAGCGAGCTGGAGATGGCGCCGAAGCGGGTGGCCGCGCCGGTCGCCGTGACCAGCAGGACGGCCTCGCCTCCGACGAGGCTCGTCCCGCCGAACAGGGCGTTGGACGCGTCGGACAGCGCCGGGCCTTCGGCCGCGCCGGGGCGCTTCTCGACCGAATAGGGCTCGCCGGTCAGGATGCTCTCATTGGCCAGGACGCCCTGGCCGCTGAGCAGGACCCCGTCGGCCGGCACCAGCTCGCCGCCGCGCAGCTCCACCACGTCGCCGGGAACGATCTCCTGCACGCGCCGCTCCGCGACTTGGCCATCCCGGCGCACCGACGCCGTCACCGCGACGGAGCGCCGGAGCGCCTCGATGGTCTTCTCGGCCTGTCTTTCCTGGGCGATGTCCAGCCCGATCGACAGGAAGACGATGACGGCGATGATGAGGAAGCTCTGCCAGTCGCCGGTGGCGCCGGAGATCGCCGCCGCGATCAGCAGGATCGCGATCAGCGGCTCGGCGAGGCGGCGGCCGAGCTTGGCGAGCAGGCCGGAATGCGGGCCGGCGGCGACGAGATTGGGCCCGAAGCGGCGCAGCCGGTCCTCGGCTTCCGGCGTCGTCAGGCCCTCGGGGCGCGACGAAAGCCCCCGCAGCAGCGTCTCGGTCGGCTCCAGCCAGAAGGGCGGCGCGCTGTCCGGATGCGACTCCGGCGGGAGTCGCGGCTTCGGCTTCAGCGCGCGATCCATGTCGTGCCCGCCTTGCGGTATTTGTGCTTGACGGCGGCCCAGGCGACGCGATGGGCGATCTCCTCCCGCTCATCCTCGCCGCGGTCGGCATATTCCGTCCAGGCGCTGTTGAAGGCGGCGCGGTAGATCTCCTGGCCATGGATCGGCAGATGCAGGCGGACGGCGTCCGGCAGGTCCTTCAGCTCGGCATAGGGCATGGAGCGTCTCCATCCAGATCCGGCCGCCATCTTGGCATTCCGTTGCGTCGCTGGCGAGAGCAGGCGGCCGGCCGTGGCAGGAGGGGGCGCTTCGCCGGATGCGCCACGCGGTCCGCATTCGGTCCCGGCGCCGATCTGGTCTGTCGGCCTGACTATGCGATTGCCCGATCATCCCGGTTTCGGAGTCGCGGGTGGCCGGTTGCGGCTCGATCCGGCGGATGGCGCTTTCAGGGGGAGGCGGGCCCGTTTCGCTTCAGGCGAGGCAGGGAGAAATCGGAGGGGAAATTCTTGCGAAATCCACCGCGCGAGAACCGCGTCTGGCGCTGTATCATCTTGGCGGATGATGTGATTTCGGGGGAGATCGGTGGTCGGAGTGGCAGGATTTGAACCTGCGACCCCCTCGTCCCGAACGAGGTGCGCTACCAGGCTGCGCTACACTCCGTGACCAGCGATGAGCCGGGTTATAGACAGTGGATTCGGAGCCTGCAAGCGGAGAGTTGCGAGAGAAATCACGACCCTGTGGATGACGGTTTCGGCAGCGGGTTGTTGACGGGCGCGCTGCCCCGTTGCGAGGGCGCGTCCAACCGTCTATAGGACGGTCGCTGCGGATCTTCGGGTCCGCCCGCTGGGGCGTCGCCAAGTGGTAAGGCAGCGGTTTTTGGTACCGCCATTCGGAGGTTCGAATCCTCCCGCCCCAGCCAGTCAGCCAATTTCCCTTTCATCGCAAAGACTTGTGTCCCGGTGCCGAGGCGCGGCTTCGGGCGGCTGATGTCCGGGATCGGTCCGTTCCGGCTTCCCGTCTGGCCGCGGCGCCTCGCGGCGGAGGCGGGCGGAGGAGGGCGGCGGCGGGGCGCCCTGGCGGGCCGCGCCCGGTTCCTTTCTGTTGGGGATCCAGTTCGGTCCTTTCCAAAAAGCCTCGGCGCCGTGATGATCGGCACGCTTCGTCGGGGATCGGAAGGCGGAGTTCAGGATCGGGCCGGGAGGCGGGGACGGAATGGCAGGCAATCCATCGGCGGCGGGAGCGGTGCCGACCGCGGCCATTCGCGGGCCCGTGCTCACCTTCACCGGCGATCCCTTCAGGCTCGGGCTCGAGCACACCATGGTGCATGAGAGCGACGCGATCGTCGCTTTCGGCGATGGCAGGGTCACCCATTTCGGTCCCGCCGACGCGATCCTGCCTGAGCTCCCCGCCGGAGTGCCGGTCCGCGACTACGGTCCGGATGCGCTGATCTCGGCCGGCTTCATCGACAGCCACGTGCATTTTCCGCAGACGCCGATGATCGGCGCCCACGGCGCGCAGTTGCTCGACTGGCTGAACACCTACACCTTCCCGACCGAGGGCAGGTTCGTCGACAAGGCCTTTGCAACCAGCGTCGCGAAAGTGTTCCTCCAGGAATGCCTGCGCAATGGCGTCACGACCAGCTGCGTCTATTGCACCGTCTACCCGCAATCCGTCGACGCCCTGTTCGAGGAAGCGGAGCGGCTCGGCATGCGGCTCGCCGCCGGCAAGGTTCTGATGAACCGCAACGCGCCCGACTACCTGCTCGACACGACGCAGTCGGGCTATGACGACAGCAAGCGGCTGATCAACGCCTGGCACGGCCGCGGCCGTCTGATGTACGCGATCACGCCGCGCTTCGCCCCGACCAGCACGCCCGACCAGCTCGCCTCCGCCGGCGAACTGTGGAGCGAATATCCGGATTGCTATCTCCAGACCCATGTCTCGGAAAACACCAGCGAGGTCGCCTGGGTGAAGGAGCTGTTCCCGGACCGCTCCGGCTATCTCGACGTCTACGACCACCACCGGCTCTGCCGCCCGCGCGCCATCTTCGGCCATGGCGTGCATCTCGACGATGGCGAGATGCAGTGCCTGCACGCCACCGGATCGGCGATCGCGCATTGCCCGACCTCGAACTTCTTCCTCGGCAGCGGCGCCTTCGACATCGGGCGCGCGCTGCGCCGGGAGCGCCCCGTCCGCGTCGGCCTCGGCACGGATCTCGGCGCCGGCACGTCGTTCTCGATCCTCGCCACCCTGAACGAGGCCTACAAGGCGGCGCAGCTGAACCACTACGCGCTGACGGCCGGCCACGCCTATTATCTCGCGACGCGCGGCACCGCCAACGCCATGTATATCGACGACAAGGTCGGCAGCATCGCGCCGGGCATGGAGGCCGACATCGTCGTGCTCGACATGAAGTCGACGCCGATCATCCGCTACCGGATGGAGTTCGTGCAGGACTTCATGGAGGCCCTGTTCGTGCAGATGACGATGGGCGACGACCGCGCCGTGCAGGCGACCTATATCGCCGGCGAGCTGCGCTACGACAGGGCAGGGGCCGGTTGACGCGATCCGAACGGGCGGAGGCCTCCGCGCCATCCGCCGTCATTCGCAGCCGATGCCGTCTCCGTCGCGGTCGAGATGGGCGCCATATCCGGGCGTGCCCGCAAGGACCGGCGCGGCGCCGGCGGCGCGGGCCTCGGAACAGTTGCGATAGGGGCGGTCGGGCGCGAGGAGGGGCTGCGCCGGCGACGCCACCGGCGCCGAGCGTCTGGCGCGAGGCGCCGATCCGCCGCGATGGCAGTGATATTCGCCGGTCTTGCGGTTGGTGTGGCAGCCCTCGGCATCGAGGCCGCCGGGATGGGCCGCGGCTGGAGCCGCGAAGGCGAGGCTGAGCGTGACGAGTACGAGGAGGCGGCGCGAAGCGGAAGGGGGCATGCGGGCAGGCTCGATCCGGCGGGCTTCGGCAACCATAAGTCGAGCGATCGGATTTGGACAGGTACCGCAGGTGTCTCCCGATCGCGGTGGTTTCCCTGCCAGCCCACGCCTATCTTAGGGCGGCGGCGCCGCTTCGCGCGCCGTTCGTCACCGGAGATCGGCATGCACCACCACGGCATTCACCACGTCACGGCCATCGCCGGCCCAGCGCGGCGCAATCTCGCCTTCTACACGGAGGTGCTCGGGCTCCGCCTCGTCAAGCGCACGGTCAATTTCGACGACCCCAATACCTATCATTTCTACTATGGCGACGAGGCCGGCCATCCCGGCACCATCCTGACCTTCTTTCCGTGGGAGCAGGCGGCGCCCGGCCGGCTCGGCGCCGGCGAGACCTTCGAGACCGCCTTCCGCGTGCCCGAGGGGGCGATCGCCTACTGGACGCAGCGCCTCCTGGAAAAGGGCGTGCTGCACGACGCGCCGACGCGGCGCTTCGGCGACAGCATCCTCGAATTCCGCGATCCCGACGGCATGCGCCTCGCGCTGGTCGGCGTCGCCGGCGCCGAGCAGGAGCCGGCCTGGGCGATGGGCACGATCCCGCCGGACTATGCCATCCGCGGCTTCCACGCCGTCACGCTGCTGCTCGAGCAGGGCGAGCCGACCGGCGGCATCCTCTCCGATGTCCTTGGCTTCGTGGAGGTCGGGCGCGAGGGCACGACGACGCGCTACCGCACGGGCGACGCCAAGCTCGGCGCGATGATCGACCTGCGTGTCGCAAGCGGTTTTCCGCGCGGCCATCTCGGCGCCGGCACGGTGCACCACGTTGCCTTCCGCGCGGCCGACGACGCCGAGCAGGCGGCGATGGTGCGCAAGCTCGCCGAAAACCATGGCCTGCGCACCACGGCCCAAAAGAACCGCGACTATTTCCGCTCGGTCTATTTCCGCGAGCCGAACGGCGTGCTGTTCGAGATCGCGACCGACGGACCGGGCTTTGCCGTCGACGAAACGCCCGAGGGCCTCGGCCAGGCGCTGAAGCTGCCGGCCTTCCTGCAGCCGCGCCGCGCCGCGATCGAGGCGCGCCTGCCGCCGCTCGCCTGAAGCCGGACTAGCTTCCATGAAAGACGAAGCCCGCGCGGATCGCTCCGCGCGGGCTTTTCTTTTGGCTATCCGGTCTGTTCGGCTCACGCGTCGATGTCGACGTCCTTGGTTTCCTTGCCGAGGATGAGCGCGATCAGCGTCAGCGCGGCCATCGACGACAGGTAGATGCCGACCCAGAACGGGCTGCCGCCGCCATAGCTCCAGAGCGCCACGGCGACGAAGGGCGCGACCGCGGCGCCGAGGATCGACGACACGTTGTAGGAGATGCCCGAGCCGGTATAGCGGACATTGGCCGGGAACAGTTCCGGCAGCAGCGCGCCCATCGGGCCGAAGGTCATGCCCATCAGCGTGAAGCCGAGGATCAGCCATGCCATGACGCCGAACGTGCCGGCCGACAGCATCGGCACCCAGACGAGGCCGAACAGGATGATGGCGAGCGTGATCCAGATCAGCGTCTTGCGGCGGCCCCAGCGGTCGGCCCAGGGGCCGGAGGCGAGCGTGAAGATGCCGAAGAAGACGACGCCGACGATCATCATCATGACGAAGGTGCGGTAGTCGTAGCCGAGGCCGGGCAGCGCGGCGTCGACGGCGGCGCGGCCGTAGCTGAGCGAGAACGTCGTCATCAGGTAGAACAGCACATAGGTCGCCAGCATGTAGAACGTGCCGAGGATCAGCTCGCGCCAGTGCAGCTTGAAGGCGGCCGCGAGTGGCACCTTCTGGACCTTGCCGGTCTCGACCGTCTTCTCGAAGGCGGCGCTCTCGACCAGGTTCAGGCGGACCCAGAGGCCGACGGCGACCATGACGATCGAGAACAGGAACGGGATGCGCCAGCCCCATTCGAGGAAGGCGGTCGACGGCCGCGACGGATCCTCGGACGGCAGCAGCGCCGCGATGATCAGGAACAGGCCGTTGGCGATGATGAAGCCGATCGGCGCGCCGAGCTGCGGGAAGGTGCCGAAGATGGCGCGTTTTCCGGGCGGCGCGTTCTCGGTCGCGACCAGCGCCGCGCCGCTCCATTCGCCGCCGAGCGCGAAGCCCTGGGCAAGGCGCAGGATGACGAGCAGGCCGGGCGCCAGCCAGCCGACCATCGCATAGGTCGGCAGCAGGCCGATCAGGAAGGTGGCGATGCCCATGGTGAGCAGCGCCCCGACCAGGGTGATCTTGCGGCCGCGCTTGTCGCCGAGATGGCCGAAGAAGATGGCGCCGATCGGCCGCGCCACCATGGCGGCGCCGAAGATGGCGAAGGAGTTCAGGAGCGCGGTGGTCTCGTTGCCGGCCGGGAAGAACAGGTGCGGGAACACCAGCACGGCCGCGGTGGCGTAGACGTAGAAATCGTAGAATTCGATCGTGGTGCCGATCAGGCTCGCGAGGATGACCCGCGAGCGTGAATTGGCGGGTGCGGCAGGGGCGCCTGCCGCGGTGGCAGTTGAGGACATGAAATGGGCTCCACGAGGTCCGGCGTGCCCGGTCCGGGGGGCGAATTCTTCATGCCGCAAGGTCATGAGGCGCCGCGTGACGCGGCGGAGCCCGGATCGGTCGTATCGCAGACATTGGCAGTATCGCCGCTGCGTATAGCCGAGCTTGGCGCCATGTGCACGCATTCTGTCGTGCGCATATCGCTTTTTGTGCGAAAGTTGCGCGGCCGCTGCAATCTTGGAGCGTGGCAGTAGAGGGCTGCATCCCGTCTGCAGCATGGGCGCGCGGCGCGATCGGATACTGTGCGGGCGGCGGTCTGATCCTGCCGTCACGGCAGGGGCGGGTCGGGCGGGGCGCGCGATCGCGGCGGCGGGAACGGCGCGCGGAGCTTCCGCGCGCCAAGAGCTGGTCAGGAGCCGGTCAGGCGTCGGGCTGCTTGTCGGCCATCCGCTTCAGCCGGTCGAGGATCTCGGCGACGACGATGTTCGGCGGCGGCTGGCGGGTGCCGGCCTTGAGGTTGCTTGGCACGTTCAGGCGCGCCTTGACGGCGTCGATGTCGACATCCTTGGCGCCGGGGATCGAGGCGACGAAGGCCATGATCGCCGTCATGCCGGCATCGATGTTGCGCATGGCGTGATTGATCTCGTCGATCAGCGCCTTGGTGTTGGGTTCCATTCGCCGTTCTCTCCTTGGATGGGCGCGGCTTGATCCCATGATTTGCCGGATCTGTCGACCCATTGTCGTCCGCGCCGGGCCGGGGCGCACGACCGCGCTGGCGTGGCGTTTCCCCGGATGATTCGGGCGCGGCGGGCGGGCCGGGCGGTTTTTTGTCGTTCGGCCCTGTGCCATTGCGGCAACAGGGCGGGAATTTTCATATCGTTGCACAACCAGGAATCGAGGAGATTATGTTGTGCACGCGATGCGTTTAATTGTTCGGTATACGAACTGCTTTCCGCGCAGGTAATTCAAAATTCGAGATAAATTCTTGCGATTGTGTCTTCTGGTTGTAATTTCCGAATGGAAAGGAAATTTAGAGTCCCTCAGGTTGTGAAATACAACTAATAAGGGTGGTGTCTGGACTCTGCCACCGGCCTCCGGCTCATATCTCAGCCATGTGAATCCGCCTGGCGGCTCGAGGGCTGCCGCCGGCAATGGCTTGGATGACCCGGGGGACTGGATGTCGACTTCGAAATGGAACGCTGGCCGCAAGGCCACGCTGCTGAGCTCGGCGTCGGGCGCGGTGCTGCTCGCCGGAATGGCCGTGATGACGCCGCAGCAGGCGATGGCGGCGTGCCTGTGGCTGGGGTCGAGCCCGGTGAATTGTATCGGTGACGACGGGACAGTAACGGGCACGAGAGGTGCCGTGACCGTCAACCCCTTGGCCATAGGTTCAGGCCCTTATGAATTGAAGATCGGCACCGTCTCCAATACGGCTACCGTCAATGCATCCGGCAACGGTGTTACGGCGGATATCTTAAGGGGACTTAATCTCACTGTCGCACAGGGATCGACTGTCAACGGCGGAAGCAACGGTGTCGTATCGACTGTCACCGGCAATATAGCGATAAGCAATAGCGGCAAGATCACGGGTACAGCGGGCGACGGTATTCGCATCGGAACTCAGGCCGTCATTGCTGGTGCTACCACTCCACTGCCGTCCATTGGCAATGTCACGGTAACCAATACCGTGGGTCCCAATGGACAGGGGCACATCAAGGGCAGTCAGAACGGCATTTCAGTCTTCGCCACCGGCGAACTGAAGATCGACAACAAGGGTGGCCTCGTCGAGGGCACGAATGGCGACGGCGTCCAGATCGGACGCGAGTTCGTCATCTCCGGTACGACCACGCCGCTGCCTTCGGTCGGCAATGCCACGGTGACCAACGCGAACGGCATCATCAGCGGTGGCCAAAACGGTATTTCCGCGTTCGTCACGGGCGACCTGAAGGTCGAGAATACCGCTTCCGTTGTCACCAATGGCATCATCTCCGGTACGGCGGGCGATGGTATCCGGATCGGAAGAGAGGTCCAGATCTCTGGCACGACCACGCCGGTGCCCCTGGTCGGCAATGCCACGGTGAGCAACACGGGCGGCATCATCAATGGCGGCCAGAACGGCATCTCCGCGTTCCTTACCGGGGACCTGAAGGTCGAGAACGATGCTGCCGGCCCGCTCACTGGCAAGATCGTCGGTGGTGTCAACGGGATCAAACTGGGGACGACCAGTTCCGGCTTGCCCATTCCTGTGGTTGGGAATGTCACGATCCAGAATGGTGCCGACAGCTCGATTCTGGGAACCACGGGCAGCGGCATCGTGGGCTCGGCGAGCGGCCAGATCGATATCGCCAACGCGGTCGACGGCTCGATCGGCGGCGGTACAGACGCCATCAACGTCCTGTCACTGCTCAAGGACGTCAACATCGAGAATGGCGGCGGCATCGGCGGCGGTCAGAACGGCGTAATAGCTCTTGCGCTGGCCGGCAACGTCGTCCTCGGCGGCGTGGACAATGGCGATGGTACGTTCACCTATGGCGACGTGGACGCGACGGCCGGTACGGGTGTCTTCGCGGCGGCCGGCGGCAGCGTGACCATCGATGCCGGCGCCATTGACGCCGGCGGGGCCGGGATCAGCCTTTCCGGCCTCATCCCGGGCGTCGACATCGGGGCGATTCTCGGAACCGCGACCGGCGTCGATCTCAGCGGCGTCGATATCGGCGGTGGCGTCGTCGGCATCGCCCTTGGCGGCCCCGCCACGGTCAACCTGCATGGCGACGTCAGTGTTGCCGACGGGCTGTTCGGTGGCGCCGCCATCTCCACTGGCGCTGGCGATGCGACCGTCAGCCTGAAGGACAATGCCAAGATCGACCCGCCCTTGATCGGCGAGTTCTCCCTCGCCCTGGGCTCCGGCAATGCTGTCGTCTCGGTTGGCAACAACAGCACCGTCGAAGCCGATCTGGTCGGTTTGATGGGCGTCAGCCTGGGATCGGGCGCGGTCGTCGTCAATGTCGGCGACAATAGCCAGATCGGCGTGGCGGCCCCCGGCGGCACCGTCCCGTTGGTCGGCATCGCGACGCTTGACGTTGCAGGAGCCGCTCCCACGCAGATCACGCTTGGCACCGGGTCGGAAGTTCGAGGCAGCATGACGGCGATTGCTGCCGTGGCCACCGATGCCGGGTCCAAGGTCAACATCAACAATCTTGGCAGCGATATCATCGGTGGCGGCATCGCGCCGGTCATCGTTGCCTATTCCGACAGTGGCAACACCATCACGAATGGCGGCACCATCCGTGGCGATGGTTCCAACCCCGCTACCATCGCGATCGCCTCGGCGGGCGGCCATCTGACGCTTAACAACACCGGCGACGTCATCGGGTCGGTGATCGCCTACACCACCGGCGATAATGGGCCCAACACCCTTACCAACCAGACGGGCGGCACCTGGACCACGTCCGGCGTCAGCGTTCTCGCTACCGAGGGCGAAGGCGCCAACATCATCAACAACGCGACCGGCGCGACGATCCAGACTTCGGGCATCACGCTGATCTCGCAGATTGCCGACATCGGCGGCAATCAGATCTCGAACCAGGGGCTGATGACCCTCGGCGGCTCCACCAATTTCGCCCAGTGGACGGATGAAGGCATCAACGCCGTCACGAACGGGAGCTCCGGTGTCATCAACGCCACGGGCCTGACGACCTTCACGCTCGGAACCGGCAAGGGGGCGAACGGCCTCTTCAATGCCGGCAAGATCCATGGCGAAAATCTCGCCTTCACGCTGGCGAACGGCGAAGGCAGCAATATCGTCGGCAATAGCGATACGATCCAGGCCACCGGCACCGCCGTGCTCACGCTCGGTACCGAAGCTGGCGACAACACGGTTTGGAACAGCGGCGCCGTCACGATTGACGACGTGGCCGTCGTCACGCTCGGCACCAAGGCCGGCAACAACCTCATTGACAACACCGGACTGTTCCAGGTCGGCGACGCCTCGGTGTTCACGCTGGCGAGCGGCAGGGGGCACAACATCGTCGACAACAGCAACACCTTCACCGGGACGGGCGCGACGG
>NZ_KE383991.1:0-132772 GCF_000423225.1 Kaistia adipata DSM 17808 | reverse complement strand
CTGTTCACGGTCGGCGACACGTCGGTGTTCACGCTGGCGAACGGCAACGGCGACAACACGGTCACCAACACCGGCCAGTTCAAGGCGACCGGGACGACCGTGTTCACGCTCGCCACCGCGGACGGGACGAACCGGGTCCTCAACGGCCCGTCGGCTGAGTTCAATGTCAGCGGATTGACCACCTTCAACTTCGCCGATGCCGTTGGCGGCAGCGTCGTCGAGAATGAAGGCACGTTCAAATCGACCGGCCTGACCACTTTCGTCGGCCTCGACGATTTCAACAATTCCGGCCTGCTCAGCATGCAGAACACCTATGCCGACCATGGTTGGGGACCTTCGCCCTATTACGGTTCCCGCGTCGGCGACGTCACCATGATGACCGGCCATTTCAACGCTGGCGCCGGCAGCAGGCTCGCCATCGATGCGATCCTCGCCGGCCGGTACAATTCGGCCTCCGACCTCCTCGTCGTCGGCGGCGACGTCACGGGCGCGCCGACGGAGGTCCAGGTGAACTTCGATGCGTCGGTGGCCGGGCAGTACAACCCGTTCGGCACGCCGGTCGTCGGCGTCGTCAGCGGCAATACCGGGCTCGGCGACTTCCATCTCGCCAATGGGCCGATCGATCGCGGGCTGTTCCGCTACGACCTCTTCCTCGACGAGCCGGGCGCCCCGGCGCCGGCCGGTTCGAAGAGCTGGGTGCTGGCGAGCTATGCCGATGGCAGCGCCTATGCGCTCGCCGAGTTCGCCGGTCTCGCCCAGGGCATCTGGAACACGACCTCCGACAGCTGGATCGACCGGGCGGGCGACCTTCGCGTCAGCTCGCAGCAGGGGCCCGACGACCCGGCCAAGAAGTCCGGCATCTGGGGCCGCTTCATCGGCAATGGCGCCGAGCGCAGCACCGAGAAGACGATCACGCCGTTCCAGAACCAGTCGGTGACGATCGACACCGGCTATGATCAGACGCTCTGGGGCTTCCAGGTCGGCATCGACCACGAGTTCGAGGGCAATGTCGCCGACGGCGTGCTGATCGCCGGCGTGCTGGGCGGCTATGTCTCGAGCAATGCCGACTTCAACTCCGGCGACAGCGTCCGCTTCTCCGGCCCGCAGGTCGGCGTCTACGCCAGCTGGGTCAAGGGCGGGCTCTATGTCGACGGCCTGGTCAAGGGCGATTTCCTGAAGGCAGACTACAATGTCGCCGGTTCCGACAGCGACACCGACTCGACCACGATCGGCGTCCGGGTGGAGACGGGCTACCGCTACTTCACGTCGACCGGCATGTTCATCGAGCCGAACGCCAGCCTCGCCTATGCCCACAGCTCGATCGACGACGTCACCATCGCCGGCACGCCGGCCCGCTTCGACGACGGCGACGGCCTCGAAGGCAAGCTCGGCGCGCGCTTCGGCGGGACGAGCCTGAAGGACGGGATCAAGTACGATCCCTATCTGAGCGTCGGCATCGCCGGCAATCTGCTGAGCGACAACAGCGTGTTCTTCTCCAGCGGCCCCGGCCTGGTGCTCGAGGACGACGCGCCGGATGTCTTCGGCGAGGTGGGAGCCGGCATCAACATCTTCTCGACCAAGAGCGGATGGACCGGCTTCGCCAAGGCGGACCTGCGCTTCGGCGACGACTATATCGGCGGCACCGGCAAGATCGGCGCCAACTGGGCCTGGTAGGCGTCCAGCCTGATCCGTTGAAAGCCGCCGGCTTGCCCGGCGGCTTTCGTGTTGGGGCGCCGTCGGCCGCGGCGCGGCGGCGGGACCGTATCCCTTGCCGCCGGCGCGGACTGGGGCGACACTTTGCGTTCTATTCGGGGGAATCAGATGACAGCATGTTTCGCACGCGGCTTGCTGCGCGCGCTGCCGGCGGCGGCGTTGCTGCTCGGGGCGCCGATGCCAGCCTTTGCCCAGGACAAGCCGGCGCCGCCAAACTGGATCAGCGCCTGCCAGGGGCCGGCGCGGGCCGAGGCGCTCGAATGCCAGATGGAACAGCGCGCCGTGCTCTCCGGCTCAGGCCAGCTGGTCGGCTCGGTCACGGTCCGCGTGCCGGCGGAGACGCGCAAGCCGGTGCTGATGATCCGTGGCCCGCTCGGCCTGTCGCTGGCCGGCGGCGTCGTTCTCGACGTCGATGGCGCGGCGGCAGAGACGCTGCCGCTGCAGACCTGCGACGCCGGCGGCTGCTATGCCGGCGCGCCGCTTTCGGCGGCGCTGCTCGACGCCATGGTCCGGGGCAAGACCTTCAACGTCACCTTCCAGAACCTGAACAAGGAACCGATCAAGCTGCCGATGTCGCTGGCGGGTTTCTCCGCCGCCTACGGCAGGATCAAGTGACCGGGCCGCGCCGTCTTCCCAGCGCGGGAGGACGGCGCGCATCGGTCGAGGCGGGCCGTGCCGGCAGCCGGTCCGCCACGGGGCAGGGGAGCCGGCCGGATGATGCAGGACGACTATGACGACGAGGAACCCGGCGAGCGGCGCTCGCTGGTGTGGCCGCTGCTCCTGGTCCTCGGGATCGCGACGCTCGCCGCGATCGGCATCGTCTGGAAGGGCGATGCGGTCGACACGGCCTTCGCCTGGGCCCGTAGCGCGGTCGCGGCCATCGGAGGCGGCGAGCCGGGTCCGGCGCCGGCCGCGTCGCCGCCGGGGCGGCCGATCGGCGCCTGGATGGCGCGATGCGACGCGGCCGCCCGCTCCTGCACCCTGAGCCAGGACCTGCGCGGCGTCGGCGCGACGCGGCTCGACGCATCCTGGCGCATCGAGGCGCAGGCGGGGGCGGTCTACGCGATCTGGATCCTGCCGACGGGCATCCTGGTGCGCCCCGGCATGCAGCTGCAGTTCGACGACAACAAGCCGGTCAACGTGCCGCTGGAATCCTGCGCCGCGACCGATTGCGAGGTGCGGGCGAAGATGACGCCGGCCTTCGTCGAGACCCTGCGCACCGCCCGGGCCAGTGTCGCGAGCATCAGCCTGAAGGGCGGCGGTTCCCAGGACTTCCGTTTCAGCCATGACGGCCTGGCCGACGGGCTGGCCCTGCTGCCGGTGCCGGAGGGCGCGACCGGACAGGATTGACGCCACTTTCGCTTGCTTTACGCTAAGGAATGCGTCTTCCGGTTTAGGGGGGCGGCCGGGCGGGGGCGCGGCCGCGGGTTCCGATGCACGGCAATCCGGCTTCCTGGTTCCGCATGCCGGCGCTCTGGGCGCTGGCCCTGCTGCTGGCCGGCGACGCGCTGGGCGGGCCGCTTCGATACGGGCTCGCGCAATCCGGCCTGGTCGCCGTCGCCTATCTTCCGGCCCTGATCGCGGCGCTGGTGGTCATCGCCTATGCGGCGGGGCAGGGCGCCTGCCTGCGCGCCGACCGGACCGCCATCGCGCTCGGCCTGGCGGTCGCCGTCTACTGGCCCTATGCGCTCGCGCTCGGCCGCGCGCCGGAGCAGGCGGCCTTCGGTGGCTATACCTTCATTCCGTTCTGTCTTGGCATGGTCGTGGTTGCGACCGGCGGCCTCGGCGCCGCGCTGGCGATGGTGGCGGCGCTGTGGTGGATCGCCGTCCCGGGCGTGTTCGCGAGCGCCGTCGTCGATCTGCCCTGGATCGGCGCCAGCTACGAGATCCTCGGCGTCAAGGCGCAGTTCGCCCGCGCTTGGAGCGCCTTCGGCCATGAGCGGCTACCGGGCTTCAGCCGCGCGAGCTACACCGCCGCCAACCAGATCGCGGCCGCCTGCGCGCTGCTCCTGGTCGGCCAACGCGCCTTCCCGGCCAGGTTCGCGATCTGGGGCGCCTCGCTCGCGGCGGTCTGGTTGACGACCTCGAAGGCGCCGCTCGTCGCGGTGGCCGTGATGCCCTTCGTCCTGCTCCTTCATGGCCGCGCCGCGCCGGCGACGGAAGCACGGCTGCGGATCGATCGCCTCGTCCTCGCCGTCCTGCTCCTCGCCCTGGTCGCCCTGCCGGTCTCGGCCTGGCTCGGCCTGCGCCTGTCGGCCTCGGGCCATCTCGGCTTCCTGTCGTTCGGTTCGCTCGGCCTGCGCATGGCGTCGGTCTGGCCGGGGGCGCTGGCGCTGCTCGATCCGCCCTGGCCGCGCCTGCTGCTGGGCCTCGGCTTCGGCGGCGTCGGCGCCGGCCAGGCTTATTTCGATCCCGCCCGCTACAGCGCCGCCGACAATCTGTTCGTGTTTCTCTTCGTCACCTTCGGCCTCGGCGCGCTGTTCCTGGTCTGGGCCGTCTTCCGCGGCAATCGCCGGATCGCGCTGCGGGCGCCGGCGCGGGCGAGCGCGCTCCATGTCGTGGCGGTGGTCGTGCTGATCCTCGGCATGATGTCGAACGTGGTGGAGTCGGTCGTGCCGGCGCTCCTGCTCGGCATCCTCGCCGGCAAGGCGCTCGACCCTCGCGCCGTCACGGGCGAGGCGGCGCCGTCGCCCGCGCGCGACCGGCGCGCCGGCGGCGCGGCGCCGCTCGCCGTTCGGGTCTAGGGCGATGCGGGTCCTCGTCGTCGCCGCGCTCTTCCCGCCCAACGCGCTTGGCGGCGCGGAGGTCTCGGCCGCCAATCTCGCCGGCTGGCTGGCGGCGGCGGGCCACGAGGTCGCCGTGCTCACCGGGGCGCGGCGCGGCGAGCCGGAGCTCCATGGCGAGGCGGTCGGCGCGCTGCGGATCTGGCGGCTCCGGACGCCGCATCTCTATCCGGTCAACGAAGCGTCGATCCAGCCCGGCTGGAAGAAGCCGCTCTGGCATGCGCAGGATCATCTCGATCCGCGCAACCGGGCGCGGATGGCGGCCGTGCTCGATGCCTTCCGGCCCGATTTCGTCAATCTCCATATCGTCCAGGGGCTCGGCTACAACGCGCTGGCGGAGATCGCGCGGCGGAACCTGCCGGCGCTCTATTTCCTGCCCGATCTCGGCCTCGCCTGCATCCGCATGTCGATGTTCCGCGACGGGGCGAATTGCGGGCGGCCCTGCTTCCCGTGCCGGCTGTCGAGCCGCTACAAGCTGGCGCAGATCCGCCGCTTCGCCAGGATCGGCTTCTGTTCGCCCTCGCGCGCCAATCTGGCCGCGGTCTCGGCGCGTGTGCCGATCGACGCCTATCCGCTGGCGGTGATCCCGAATGCCAACCGCTATCCGGCGCCGCGCGCGACGCGGCAGGGCGCCGACCACCTGCGCCTGCTCTATGTCGGCCGGCTGCATGCCAGCAAGGGCGTCGAGCGGCTGATCGGCGCGGCGGCGGCGCTCGCCGGCTCGCATCGCCTCCGCCTCGACATCGTCGGCGACGGCCCCGAACTGGCGCGGCTTCGCGCCCTTCATCCCGGCGCCGGCTGGCTGCGCTTCCATGGCCGCGTCGACGCGGCGGCGGTCGCCGATCACATGGCGGCGGCGGACCTGCTCTGCGTGCCGTCGCTCTGGCGGGAGAACTGGCCGGGCGTCATCGTCCAGGCGCTCGGCATCGGCCTGCCGGTCCTCGGCAGCCGCATCGGCGGCATTCCCGAGCTGGTCGAGGCGAACGCGACCGGCGAGCTGGTGGCGCCGGGCGACCATGATGCCTGGGTCGCGGCGTTGCGCCGCGTGGCCGGGGAGCCGGGGCTACTGGCCCGGTGGCGGCGGAACGCCGAGGCGGCGCGCGGTCGCTTCGATCCGGACGAACTCGGCAGGCGGATCCTCGCCTTCATGGCGGGGATCGCCGCCGGCGATTCTCAGGCGACCCGCCAGCGCTGGGACGATACCGAGGCGATGAACTCGTCGACGAAGGGCGGAACCTGATCGCCCTGCATCGGCTGCGCGATCAGATAGCCCTGGATGATCGGGCAGCCGAGCGCGCTGACCGCGTCGAGCTGCGACCTCGTCTCGACGCCCTCGGCGATGATCTCGAGGTCGAGCGCGGCGGCGAGCTCGATGATCGAGCGCACGATCGCCATCGTCTTCGGGTCCTGCTCGAGATCGGTGATGAAGCTGCGGTCGATCTTGAGGCTGTTGACGGGCAGGCGGCGCAGATGGCTCAGCGAGGCGTAGCCGGTGCCGAAATCGTCGAGCGCGATCGAGAAGCCGTGCCGGCGCAGATCGTGCAGCGTCGCCTCGATCCGCTCGGCGTCGCGCGACAGGATCGTCGTCTCGGTGACCTCGATGCCGAGCTGCGAGGTGGTCAGGCCCTGCTGGTGCAGTTGCGCCTCCATTTCGTCGGCGAAGCCGGGATTGCGCAGGTCGAACGCCGTGACGTTCATGTTGACGCGCACGGTGATGCCGCGCTGGCGCCAGGAGGCGAGATCGCCGAGCACGCGCCGCATCATCGCCCGGGTCAGCGCCTGGGCGATGTCGGGCTCCTCGAAGGTCTCGGCGAAGGCCGCGGGCGCGAGCAGGCCGCGTTCGGGGTGCAGCCAGCGCGCGAGCGCCTCGAAGCCGGCCAGCCGGCCGGTGCGGATGTCGATCAGCGGCTGGTAGACCGGCATGATCTGGCCGGCGTCGAGCGCCAGGCGCAGCGCCTTCAAGAGGCTGTAGCGGCGCTCCGCGTCGTCGCGCATCGAGGGCTGGAAGAACACGGTGCGGCCGCGGCCCGCGCGCTTGGCGCGGTAGACGGCGATGTCGGCATCCGCCATCAGCTCGCCGAAGGTGCGGCCATCGGCGGGGAAGATGGCGACGCCGGCCGAAAGGCTGATCGGCACGTCATGGCCCTTGACCGAGAACGGCCGCGACACGGCGTCGAGCATCCGCCGCACGGCGGTCGAGGCATCCGCGATGTCGCGCGCATTGGTGAGCACGACGGCGAACTCGTCGCCGCCGAGGCGTCCCATCACGTCCGACTTGCGGATGGTGCGGCGCAGGCGATCGGAGATCTCCTTCAGCACCTTGTCGCCAGCGTCGTGGCCGAGGCTGTCGTTGATGTCCTTGAAATGGTCGAGATCGAGGACGCAGAGCGCGGCCCGGCGGCGGGCGCGGTTCATCTGCTTCAGCTTTTCCTCGAAGCATTGCTCGAAATAGCTGCGGTTGGGCAGGCCCGTCAGGCTGTCGTGATGGGCGAGGTGCACCAGCTCGGCCTCGAGCGTGCGGTTGCGCTGGATCTCCTCGCGCAGCGTGTGGGTGGTCTGCTCCAGCGACTGATAGCTCGCCATCAGGTCGAGCGCGCGCATCTCGAGCAGTTCGTTGGCCTTGATCAGGTCGGCATGCTGCCGGCTGATCGCCCGCGACGCCGCGAGCGTCGGACCGATATCGACGCCGGTCAGCGTCAGGCCCTCGCCATGCGGCGACAGCCGCAGCTGGCGCTCGACGATCTGTCCATGCACCTCGTAGCTGGTGTCGAAGACGTCGGAGATCTGGCTGTCGACGGCGCGGGCGAAGCGCTCGAGCAGTCCGATCTTGCCGAGGGACGGCCAGAACTTCTGGATCGACGAGCCGACCAGCGCCTCGGCCGAGGCGCGCAGCCGGCGGGCCATCTCGGTGTTGACGGCGGAGATGATGAAGTCGGTGATCCGCCCCGTCTCGTCGCGGGTCGCGTTCAGGACCGCGATGCCGTCGGCGCTGACCTCGATCAGGGCGCGCAGGACATTGGTCGCATCCTCGCGCGGCCTGAGATAGCAGAGCAGGCCGGACTGCCCGCCGCGCCGGATCGGCAGGACCAGTCGTTCCGTCATGCCGATCGCCCCGGGGCCGACGCGGCCGTGCAGGCCGAGGGCCGGCTTGCCGGACTCCAGCACCGACTGGTAGAGCGGGCGGAACGTGGACGCTTCCGGGTTGGTAAGCGCGCTCAGCATGCGGCCGGTCGGATCGTGGCCGAACAGCTGCACCACGCGGCTGCCGACCCGTTCATAGACGAGCGAGTCGTCGCGCCGCAGCATCAGCATGGTCCGATCGATCATCGGACTCGCAAGCAACGGGGCAAAGACGTCGAGATCCGGCAGCGCCGCGCCCTGGGAAGCATGCCAGAACGCGTGCAGATCACGAACGTCGCTGAAATCGGTTGTTTGCTGGATGTCGTCCGTACGGACGTCGAATTGGCTCGTCACACGGGACGCTTTCCTCAGGACCCACCTGTAAGGAAACTATATGACCTCGTCTTTACAAGCGATTAAATGGCCGATCGCAATTGCAACCACCGGGCGCAAATAGATCGGCACGCAATGCGCTGCCGGGACGCGGTGAAGACTATGGCGGGAAACGGCGATGCGGCGGCCGGAATGGCGGAAAACCGGTCGTCCATGGATCTTGCGAGGACGCGGAACCGCGCGCCGGAAAGCGGCGCGCGGCGACAGGGAGGTTACCACGCCCGCGCCAGCTGCGCTGCCGGCGCGCGGCGGATCTTGCGGGCGGCGCGCTCGGCGGCCACGGCGTCGGGAAAGGTCCGGCCCTCGAGTGTCGCGAATCTGCCTTCGAGGGCGTGGAAGGCGAAACCGGATCCGGCACGGATCAGGATGCCGGCCGCCTTGTCGTCGATCTCGATGATGTAATTGTCGAACACCGCAATTCTCCTTTCGCCGCCGCGCTTGGCCATGCAAGCCTCGGGCCGCGATCATTCCAGTCGCTTTCGCGAAAACAGCCGGAGGTCGTCCGGCTCGCACCAATGTCGGAAATCAGTTCGGGTTCCGGTGGTGGCGACACATGGAGGGTCGGAGAAAGGGGTGACGCAGGGTGGCTGTCGTTTTCGGCATCGAAGATCTCCTCGTCGAAATCCAGAGCCACGAACCCTGTTCGTGACGCTTTAGCGTTTGGTGTCGCGGCGCAAGCTGCTCCTCAAATCACCGCGGCATCGCGTTGGATGCGATGCCTATATGGGGTCGAACGGCGCCTTCCTACCAGTCATGCGTTTCCTTTTTTTGACAGTGGCCGAGGACGTTGTTGCGGCCCTGCGGGAGGTGGCGAAACCGGCGCCGCCGATCGCGGGGACTGGGGGGCCCGGCCCATGGCGGGCGGATTGACAATCGGGCGCGCATGCACCGTTCTTGGGCGAACATCGGAGGGGCAGGAACATGACCTTTATCGGCATCGACATCGGCACATCGGCGGTCAAGGCGCTGCTCGTCGACGAGAACCAGACGGTGCTCGCGGAGGCCGAGGTGCCGCTGGCGATCTCCCGCCCGCATCCGCTCTGGTCGGAGCAGGATCCCGAGGATTGGTGGCGGGCGACGGAGCAGGCGCTGGCCGCGCTCCGCGCCACGGCGCCCGCGCCCTATGCCGCCGCCGTCGCCATCGGCCTCTCTGGTCAGATGCACGGCGCCGTGCTCATGGATGCGGCAGACCGGGTGCTGCGCCCGGCGATCCTCTGGAACGACGGACGCAGCCATGCCGAATGCGCCGAGCTGGAACATCGCGTGCCGGATCTCGGCCGGATCGCCGGCGTGCCGGCCATGCCGGGCTTCACCGCGCCGAAGCTGGTCTGGGTGGCGCGGCACGAGCCGCAGATCTTCGCCAGCGTCGCGCATGTCCTCCTTCCGAAGGACTACATCCGCTTCCGCCTGACGGGCGAATATGTCTCCGAGATGTCGGATGCCGCCGGCACGCTGTGGCTCGACGAGGCCGCGCGCGAGTGGTCTGCCGAGATCGTCGGCGCGACCGGGCTCGATCCCGCCGTCATGCCGCGCCTGGTCGAGGGCTCCGACGCGGCCGGTGTGCTGACGGCGTCCGTCGCCGCAACACTGGGGCTGAAGCCGGGCGTGATCGTCGCGGGCGGCGCCGGCGACGCGGCTGCGGGCGGCATCGGCATCGGCGCGATCGACGAGGGCGACGCCTTCATCTCGCTCGGCACGTCTGGCCAGTATTTCGTCGTCAACGAGACCTACCGGCCGCATCCCGGCGCCTATGTGCACACCTTCGCGCACGCGCTGCCCGGGCGCTGGTTCCAGATGGCGGCGATGCTGAACGGCGCCAGCGCGCTCGCCTGGGCGGCGTCGATGGTGGGGGAGAAGGACATCGGCGCGCTGCTCGACCGGGTCGCCGCGACGCCGTCGAAGAATGATGGCCTCATCTTCCTGCCCTATCTCGCCGGCGAGCGGACCCCGCTCAACGATCCGCATGCGCGCGGCGTCTTCTTCGGCCTCGATCCGGCGACGGGCACCACCGACGTGATCCGCGCCGTGCTCGAGGGCGTCGCCTTCTCCTTCGCCGACGCGCAGGCGGCGCTCGCGGCGGCGGGCACGCGCCCGACCCGGATGGGCGCGATCGGCGGCGGCGCCCGGAGCGCGCTCTGGATGAAGATGTTCGCCGACGTGCTCGGCGTGCAGATCGTGCTGCACGAGGGCGGCGCCAAGGGACCGGCCTTCGGCGCGGCGCGGCTCGCCATCCTGGCGGCGACTGGCGGCCAGCCCGGCCGCATCTGCACGGCGCCGCAGATCAACGCCACCATCGACCCCGATCCGGCCGAGACGGAGCGCTACAAGCCGAAGATCGAGCGCTTCCGCCGCCTCTATCGCGCGCTCAAGGACGAGTTCGCCCGCTGAGCTCGGCGTGCCGCCTGCCGCAGCGCGGCGACGAATTCATCTTGACTTAGGGGAAGTCGCGTCGATTAACTGCATCAAAATCAATTAATCGGACGGCACAAAAGAAGCCGTCGCAGGGAGGCAGGCTTGGAGAGGCCCGGAACGGGTCGCGGAAGTAATTCCGCGCAGCTTCGCCGTTACAATGAGCGCCTCGTCCTGCAGCGGCTGCGCCGCGCGGGCGAAGCCTCCAAGGCTGACCTTGCCCGCGCCGCCGACCTGACCAATACGGCCATCGGCGCCATCATCCAGAAACTTGACGATCTCGGCCTGATCGAGGCGGTCGGCAAGCGCCATGGCGGCGGTCGCGGCCAGCCGGCGACGCTGCTGCGCCTCAACCCGAAGGGCGCCTATGGCATCGGGGTGCGGCTCGACCGGCGCTCGATCGAGACGATCCTGGTCGATTTCGACGGACGGGCGCTGGCCAGGCGCCGGCATGATCTGGTGTTGCCCCGGCCGGAAATCGCACTCGACATGGTGGCCGGCGACGTCCAGGCGCTGCTGGCATTGCTCGATCCCGCCGCGCGCGCGCGCCTCGCCGGCATCGGCCTGGCGCTGCCCTACAATCTCGGCGCCTGGCTGGGTCGTCTCGATCTGCCGGTCGATCCCTTCCGGAACTGGGACGAGTTCGACTTCGCCGCGCGCCTGGAGGAGGGGACCGGGCTGCCGGTCTTCGGCGAGAATGACGGCAACGCCGCCGCGATCGCCGAGCTCTTCTACGGCCTCGGCCGCAGCGTCGACGATTTCCTCTATCTCTTCATCGGCCCGGCGATCGGCGGTGGCATCGTCGTCCGCGGCGATTGCCTGCGCGGCAGCTCGGGCAATGCCGGCGACGTCGCGGTCATCGCGGTAGGCCCGGGCACGCTCGCCTCGTCGCCGCGGGCCGCCGATGGCCGCGAGTTGCTGATCACCCGCGCCTCGCTGAATGCGCTGGCGCGCCATCTGCAATCCTGCGGCGTCGCCGTCGCTTCGGGCGCCGACCTTCAGGCGGCCGTCGTGGCCGGTCACCCGGCTGTGGCCGAATGGATCGACGACGCCGCCGAGGCGCTGGCCCCGGCGATCTGGTCGGCCATCGCGCTGCTCGACGTGCCGCTGGTGGTGATCGACGCCGATGTCGATGGCGGCCTCGTCGACGCGCTGATCGCGCGCCTCGTGGCGGAACTCGACGCGCAGGCGCCCGAGGCGCGGCGCGCGCCCGGCGTCCAGCATGGCACGCTTGGCCGCGACGCCGGCGCCCTCGGGGCGGCGAGCCTGCCGATGTTCTTCAATTTCTCGCCGCGCGCCGCCGTCCGGGCGCGGGCCAAGGACAGGGTTTTCGAGACCGGCGGGCTGATGAGGGCCGCCGGGTCGACGTGAGATCTCGGGAGGAGACCGGGCGCGCCGCGAGGATCTGGTCGCTTCGCAGGCGCGAACAAGAAACGGCCAGGGAGGAACTGAAATGCTGAAGAAGCTCATGCTCGCCGGCAGCCTTCTCGCGCTGACCGCCGCGCCCGTGATGGCCGAAGAAGTCATCGGCCTCATCACCAAGACCGAAACCAACCCCTTCTTCGTCAAGATGCGCGAAGGCGCGCAGCAGAAGGCGCAGGAGCTCGGCGTCAAGCTGATCACCGCCGCCGGCAAGTATGACGGCGACAATGACGGCCAGGTGGCCGCGATCGAGAACCTGATCGCCGCCGGCGCCAAGGGCTTCGCCATCGTGCCATCCGACTCGAAGGCGATCGTGCCGACGATCCAGAAGGCGCGCGACGCCGGCCTGAAGGTGATCGTGCTCGACACGCCGCTCGATCCGATGAACGCCGCCGACGCCACCTTCGCCACCGACAACCGCAAGGCGGGCATGCTGATCGGCGAATGGGCCAAGGGCACGCTGGGCGATAAGGCCAAGGACGCGCGCATCGTCTTCCTCGACCTCGCCACCAACCAGCCGACGGTCGACTTCCTGCGCGACCAGGGCTTCATGCAGGGCTTCGGCATCGACGTGAAGGACCCGAACAAGTACGGCGACGAGGACGATCCGCGCATCTGCACGCACGAGATCAGCCAGGGCGACCAGGAGAAGGGCCGCACGGCGATGGAGAACGCGCTGCAGAAATGCCCGGACGTGAACGTGGTCTACACGATCAACGAACCGGCGGCGGCCGGCGCCTGGGAGGCGCTGAAGGCGGTCGGCAAGGATGACGGCAGCGTGCTGCTCGTCTCGATCGACGGCGGCTGCCCGGGCGTCAAGAACGTCCAGGCCGGCACGCTCGGCGCCACCAGCCAGCAATATCCGCTGAAAATGGCGGCGATGGCGCTTGAAGCGATCCATTCCGGCAAGATCCCGGACATCGACCCGGCCGTCGGCTTCCTCGACACCGGCGCGCAGCTGATCACCGCCAAGCCGGTCGACGGCGTGCCGTCGATCTCCGTCGAAGAGGGCCTGAAGCTCTGCTGGGGCTGATGACGCCGCGCCGCGTCGCGCGGCGCTGCCTACTGAACACGCGGGGGCGCTTCGGCGCTCCCGCGACACGGCGCCCGGCAAGGGCGCTCCAGGAGGGGTCTCATGAGTGACAATGCCTCGGGTTCGGCGATGGCCGAACGGGGACTGAAGGACGCGGACCAGACGGTCGCGAGCTTTGAGGAGCCCGAGCACGGCCTGATCCGCCGCACCCAGGGCTTCCTGCACCGCTTCCCGACCAGCATTCCCTTCATCGTGCTTCTGATCGGCATCGTGATCTTCTCCTTCGCGGCGCCGGGCAAGTTTCTCGCGCCGTTCAACTTCTCGCTGATCCTGCAGCAGGTTACGATCATCGCGATCCTCGGCGTCGCGCAGACGCTGGTGATCCTGACCGCCGGCATCGACCTCTCCGTCGGCGTGATCATGATCCTCGCCTCGGTGGTGATGGGCCGCACCGCCGTCGTCTATGGCGTTCCGGTCGAGATCGCCTTTCCGCTCGGCCTCCTTGCCGGCTTCGCCTGCGGCCTCGTCAACGGGCTGATCGTCACCAAGCTCCGGCTGCCGCCCTTCATCGTCACGCTCGGCACCTGGAGCATCTTCGGCGCGCTCAACGTCTGGTATTCGAAGAGCGAGACGATCCGCCAGGCCGACATGCAGGAGGCGGCGCCCTTCCTGCAATGGACCGGGACGATCCTGAGGCCCTACAATTTCTTCGCCAGCCTGGGGCTCGACTGGAGCTTCCTGAAGGGCTGGGTGCTGAATTACGGCTCGATCGTGATGCTCGTCGTCGCGGCGATCATCTGGTACGTTCTGAACCGCACCGCCTTCGGCCGCCATGTCTACGCCACCGGCGACGATCCCGACGCCGCCCGCCTCTCCGGCATCAACACCGACCGCACGCTGATCGCGGTCTACGCGCTGGCCGGCTTTATCTGCGCCATCGCCGCCTGGGTGCTGATCGGCCGCATCGGCGGCGTCAGCCCGCAGGCCGGCCAGACCGCCAACCTCGATTCCATCACCGCCGTCGTGATCGGCGGCACCAGCCTGTTCGGCGGTCGCGGCTCGATCGTCGGCACGCTTGTCGGGGCGCTGATCGTGGGCGTCTTCCGCAACGGCCTCGCGCTCTCCGGCCTCGAGCTGCTCTGGCAGGATTTCGCCGTCGGCGTGCTGATCATCGTCGCCGTCACCATCGACCAGTGGATCAGGAAGATTTCGGCATGAGCGGCGAAGCTGTCCCCGGTGAAGTCTCCCGCGCCGAGCCCGTCCTGCAGGCGCGTGCGCTCAACAAGCGCTACGGCCGCGTCGTCGCGCTCGACAATGCCGATTTCGACCTGATGGGCGGCGAGATCCTCGCCGTCATCGGCGACAACGGCGCCGGCAAATCGACGCTGATCAAGGCGCTGACCGGCGCCGTCATCCCGGACACGGGCGAGATCCGACTGAACGGCGAGCCGGTGAGCTTCCGCAGCCCGATCGAGGCGCGCAATCTCGGCATCGAGACCGTGTACCAGAACCTCGCTTTGTCGCCGGCGCTGTCGATCGCCGACAACATGTTCCTCGGACGCGAGAAGCGGCGCGAGGGCTGGCTTGGCCGCTATTTCCGCCTGCTCGACCGCAGCTTCATGCAGAAGGCGGCGCGACAGCGCCTGTCCGAGCTCGGCCTGATGACGATCCAGAACATCAACCAGCCGGTCGAGACGCTTTCGGGCGGTCAGCGCCAGGGCGTCGCGGTGGCGCGCGCCGCCGCCTTCGGCAGCCGGGTCGTGATCATGGACGAGCCGACGGCGGCGCTCGGCGTCAAGGAATCGCGCAAGGTGCTGGAGACGATCCTGCGGCTGAAGGAGCGCGGCCTGCCGATCGTGCTGATCAGCCACAACATGCCGCATGTCTTCGAGGTGGCCGATCGCATCCACATCCACCGCCTCGGCAAGCGCATCGCCGTCATCGATCCCAAGCGCCACAGCATGTCGGATGCCGTCGCGATCATGACGGGCGCGATGGCGCCGCCTTCCGACGAGGCGACGTGACGGAGCCGCCTTTCGACCGGTCTGGCCATCGGCTATCGTCCGCCGGGCGAGCGCGGGCGGACAGTTCATGCGATTCTTCGGCAAATCCGTCTATTTCCTGATGGTCGCCGCCTTTCTCGGCGGCGTCGTGCTGCTGCGCGTCGCCGATCCGTTTCCGGTCCAGGCGATCCGCCTGCTCGCCTTCGATCTCTATCAGCGCATGGCGCCGGCGCCGCCGCTGTCCGAGCAGCCCGTCGTGGTCGTCGACATCGACGACGCGTCGCTGAAGGCGATCGGCCAATGGCCCTGGCCGCGCACGGTGATGGCCGAGCTGACGCGCAAGCTGACCGAGGCGGGCGCGGCTTCCGTCGCCTTCGACGTGCTCTTCTCCGAGCCGGACCAGAGTTCGCCGGAGGAGGTGGTGCGCCGGCTGCCGCCGGAGCAGGCGGCGCTGGTCCAGGCCTCGATCGGGGCGACCATGCCGCATGACCAGGTCTTCGCCGCCGCGCTCGCCATTTCGCCCTCCGTGCTCGGCCTGTCGCTCTCCGGCGATGGCGGGCCGCTGCCGCAGCTCGGCGCCGGCTTCGCCACGGCCGGCGACGATCCGCGCCCCTTCATTCCGAATTTCGGCGGCGCGATCGCCAATGTGCCGGCGCTCGACGCGGCGGCGAAGGGGCTCGGCTCGATCAACTGGATCCAGGACCGCGATCAGATCGTGCGCCGCGTGCCGCTGGTGCTCCGCGTCGGCGACCAGCTGGTGCCGTCGCTGGCGGCCGAGGCGCTGCGGGTCGGCCAGGACGCCGGCTCCTATATCCTGAAATCCTCCAACGCCTCCGGCGAGGCGGCCTTCGGGCGACGGACGGGGCTCAACCATGTCCGGATCGGCGAGTTCGTCGTGCCCACCGATCCCGACGGGGCGATCTGGCTGCGTTTCCGGCCGAGCGATCCCGAGGATTTCGTTCCCGCGCGCACGGTGCTCGACGGCAGCATGCCGGCCGATCGCGTGCAGGGCCGCATCGTTCTCGTCGGCACCTCGGCCGCCGGCCTGCTCGACCTTCGCGCCACGCCGCTCGAATCCGCCGTGCCGGGCGTCGAGATCCACGCCCAGGTGATCGAGCACATCTTGACCGGGCGCACGCTGACGCGCCCCGACTATGCGAGCGGGCTGGAGATCGCCGGCATGGTCGGCCTCGGCCTGCTCCTGGCGCTGGTGCTGCCGAACGTCTCCGCCGCCTGGGCGGCGGTCCTCGGCGTCCTGGTGGTGGGCGGCCTGCTCGCCGGCGGCTATCTCGCCTTTTTGCAGGCCGGGTTGCTGATCGATCCGCTCTATCCGGCGCTCGCCATGCTGCTCCTGGTGATCGGCACGGTGCTCTACACCTTCCGCCAGGCCGAGCGGGCCCGCGCCGGCATCCGCCGCGCCTTCCAGCACTATGTCTCGCCGGCGGTGGTGGACGAGATCATCGCCGACCCGGCGCGCCTGGAGCTCGGCGGCGAGGTGCGCGAGCTGACGCTGCTCTTCTGCGACGTGCGCAACTTCTCCAGCCTGTCGGAGGAACTGTCGGCGGCGGAGCTGACGCGTTTCATCAACGAGCTGCTGACGCCGCTCTCCGACATCATCCTCGCCCATCGCGGCACGATCGACAAATATATGGGCGACGCCATCATGGCGTTCTGGAACGCGCCGCTCGACGACCGCGACCACGCCCGCCACGCGCTCGAGGCGGCGGCGGCGATGATGGCGGCGATGCCCCGGCTCAACGCCGAGTGGCAGCGGCGCGCGGCGGCGCGCGGGCGGCCCATGCCGGACGTGCGGATCGGCATCGGCATCAACACCGGGTCCTGTTGCGTCGGCAATCTCGGCACGGCGCAGCGCTTCGACTATTCGGCCATCGGCGATGAGGTCAACATCGCCAGCCGTCTCGAGCAGCTGACCAAGGAATATGGCCTCGGCGTCATCGTCGGCGAGCGCACGGCGGCCGAGGTGGATGGCGCCGGGCTGGTCGAGATCGACCAGGTGCAATTGCGTGGCCGCAGCGGGCGGAGCCGCATCTTCACCTTCGTTCCCGCCGACGCGGGGCCCGATTTCCAGGCGGCGCAGCGCGCCTTCGTCGCCTGCCTGCGCGAGACCGATCCGGCTGTGTGGCAGGACGCGCTATACCGTGCGAAAGCCGCGGCGCCCGCTCGCTTCGGGCCCTATTATCATCTTATGCTGGAGCGTCTTGGCGGGCGGGGCAGGGGACCGGCCGAGGCGGCGGCTCCGATCACCATCGATCTGTGACCGGCGTCACAGGCTGCGCTGCCCAAATCTGCAAGATTCGGTCGAAGTCCGGCCCGTGACGCGGGTACGGCAGCAGTCCGGAGGGCCGTGTTGATCGATCCGACGTTCGCAGCTCTGGCCGCCCTGGCGGTCTTCCAGGTCAAGCATGTCATTTGTGACTTCTTCCTGCAGACCGCCAATCAGCTGCAGAACAAGGGACGATACGGACACCCGGATGGCCTGATCCATGCCGGCATCCATGTCGTCGGCTCGATCCCCGTCTTCCTGGTCCTGCCGACGACGCTGGGCGTCGCCGTGGCCGTGCTCGCCTCCGAATTCGTGCTGCACTACCACATCGACTGGCTGAAGAATGACATCACCACCCGGCACGGCTGGGAGATCAAGGACAAGCAATATTGGTGGGCGATGGGGCTCGACCAGTTCGCGCACCAGATCACCTATCTGGGTATGACGCTGGTCCTGCTGGTGGCGGGTGCCTAGAGCTCGAGGCTGAGCATCACGAGATCGTCGTTGACCTGCCGCCCATCGCCGGAGAGCCGGGTCCGCAGGCCTTCCACCAGGCGGTGCGTCACCCGGAAGCCGAGCTTTTCGTAGAAGCGGCCGGCGGTCTGCGTGCCGAGATGCACGACGGCGACCCCCTGCGAGCGCAGGCTGTCGAGCATGGCCATGGCAAGGCGGGTGCCTGTCGAGGGAGGTAGTCCCGGGACAAGCGTCAGCATCGCCAGATAGGCATAGCGCCTGCCGTCGCGCATGTGGACGGCGCCGCAGGCGCCGCCGCGGAGCTGGCCCTCGCCGTCGACGAGCCGGAGCACGAAGGTGGGGCGGATCTTCTCGTCCGCCTCGTCGACCGCCTCGAGATAGAGCACGCGAGCCGGCTCTCCCTCGACGGCGCGATCCAGCGTGAAGGCGTAGGTGTGATCCGGGCCGGCCGGCATGTCGATCCTGGCCGACACGAAGCCCGACGCGCCGAGGGGCGCGAGCAGCTGCTGGCCGAAGGTCGTCAGCACGACGACCCGGGAGATCGGGCCTTCCGCTTCGAGCTCGGCCAGGCGCGCCGCGACATGGCCGGCGGGATCGGCGAGGAAGGGGCTTGCCTGCGGATCCGCGATCGGGGGGTATTCGACGAGAACATTCGGACCAAATCCGAACTCGCGCTCGCGTTCGGCGAAGATCTGATAGATTTCCGCGGCCTCGGCGTCGAGGCGTTCACGCGGCGTGTCGGCCAGCGTCGACACGCCCAGGCGGAAAACCCTCCCGTCCACGGTCATGGGCGTCATGGCATTCTCCATCATCGTTCGGGAGGCATTGTAAGGTCGGCCCAGCCGGGCCGAGGCGGATGGGCCGCTCAGAACCGCGTCACGATCCGGGCCGTGACGATGTGGTTCTCGAAATCGCGGTCCGCGTCGTTCGAGTCGTTCCACTGGAAGCGATAGTCGAAGGCGAGGTCGGTCTGCATGCCGAGGGCGCGGTTGAACACGGCGCTGGCGATCGGCTCGACCAGGACGTCGTCGCGCTTGTCGCCGTCGGGGGTGTAGAGGTCGCGGTAGAGGGTCTGGGTGACGTCGACGCCGGCGCCGAGCGTCAGCCAGTCCTCGACCTTCCAGTAATAGTCGACGCGGCCGCCCCAGGCGAAATAGCGGCCGGGCTTGATGATGTCATCCGGGTCGGGGCCGATGTCGATGCCGTCGATGTTGCTCCAGCGCACATGCGGCGTCAGCACCAGCACGTCGTCGTCGGTCACGACGGTGGGGACGGACCAGCGCGCGATCGCGTCGGCGTAGAAGCCGTCGGAGGAGACCGACTGGTCGCCGAAGCTGCGATAGCCGGTGCGGACCCGCATCAGCTGATAGGCGCCCTGCAGGTAGCCCTCGAACTGCATGCCGGCGATGGCTTCGGAATAGTAATAGCTGTTGTCGAGCAGCGAGACGCCGCCGCCGGCGAACGGATTGGCGGTGAAGCGGGGCGAGACGTCGAGGACCGGGCCGGTGACGGCGCCGATATAGCCGTAGTCGAGATCGCTGACGTCGGTGAAATACTCGACATTGCCGGTCATCAGCGTGCGCCAGCGCGTGTCGCCGAAGCGGCGTTCGTCGTCGATCACCGCGTTGGCGTAGGCCTTCAGCGAGCTTTCGAGGTCGGTGTTGCGCTGCAGCGGATTGCTCTCGTAGCCGAAGCCGGTCTCGAAGGTGATCAGCGTCCTGTCCGGCTGCAGGAGCCGGCGGATACGGACCATCGCCGCCATCGCCTCTTCATTGTCGGGATCGTAGAGCAGGACGCGCTCATAGGTGGCGAGCGCCTTGCGCGGCTGGCCGGCGGCCTCGGCGAGGCGGCCATATTCCATGTTCGCCGCGGTGTCGGTCGGGTCGGCGAGCACGCGCTGATAGGCGGCGGAGAGCGAAGCCTGCGCCACGTCGTCCGATGCACGCGCCGTCGATCCATCGACACCCGAAGTGGTGGCGATGACGGCCAATGCAGCGGAGAGTAGAAAACGCTTCAAGCTTCGACGCCCCGGACACTGAATGTGATCCGCCGAGACTAGGATTGAAGGCGCGGTCCCGCAACCAGCGAAGCGGGGTCGGCATGACTTTGCCTCGACAAGGTGCAGATTGATCACGATCCGGGAAAAAGCGGGTTCTTCACGCTCCCTTGGCCGAGGGATGCATCGCACGACCTTGGTTTGCCGCGCGCGCGGTGCGAAGATCGCGACGAATAGGGACACGAAGCCGGGAGGCGCAGCATGGGTATCGGTCGTCTTGTACGAACCGCCGTGGCCGCCATGGGCATCGCGGGGCTGGCAATCGCCGGGCTGGCCGCGCCGGCCTCGGCCGCCGAGACGCTGATCGGACGCGCCGGCGCCATCCATAACCAGGTCGAGGCCCTCGTCGGCGGCTCCGCGCGGCCGATGGCGGTGCGCGATCCGCTCGTGCAGAACCAGCGGGTCCGCACCGGCCGCGACTCGACCGCGCAATTGCTGTTCTTGGACGAGACGAGCATGAATGTCGGGCCCGGCTCCGACATCACGCTGGATCGCTTCGTCTACGATCCCGCCCGTTCCCGCAACGACATCGCGCTGCGCGCCACCAAGGGCATCTTCCGCTTCGTTTCCGGCTCGTCCGATCCGCGCAGCTACCAGTTGAAGACGCCGGTCGCGACGATCGGCGTGCGCGGCACGATCTACGACACCATCGTCGGGCCGGACGAATCCGTCATCGTCCTGGTCGAGGGCAAGCTGGTGATCACCCTGCCGGGCGGGCGTGTCGTCAACCTCGACAAGCCTGGCAAGACGCTCCGCATCCGCAAGGGCGGCCGGGTCGAGGGGCCGATCACCTGGGACGGCTCGCTGATCCGCGTCACCGGCGTCGTGCCCTATCCGCTCTATGGCGACAGCTTCCTGCCGTTCCCGGAGAAGCTGCGCGGCGGTGGCAATGGCCGCACCGACGTCACCAACGACATCAACCTGCGGCCGCCGGTCGATCCGCGCCCCAATCCCTGCGGCGATTCCAATTGCTGCAACGGCGGCTGCGAGAACATCCCCCGGCCCTAGTCTCCGGCATCCGAGGGGGAGGGCAGGCGGGTCAGCCGCGGCCGAACAGTTTCCGCATCGCCTCGACGATTTCGTCGGTGCGGATGCCGAGGATGCGGTGCGCGTGCTCGTCGCCGATGATCTGTTCCAGTTCCGCCCGGCGCTTGGCCAGGAAGGCGCCGAGCTTCTCGACGAGTTCGGGGGCATCGGCGAGCACGCCTTCTAGCGCCACCTTGGAGATCTCGACCACCCGCGTGCGCTCGATGGTCGTCACGGTCGCGGCGCGGCGCGCCCCGGTCATCAGCGAGATCTCGCCGAAGATGTCGCCGGCGACGAGCATCGCGACCTCGCGGTTGGGATGGCGGGTGCCGGCGATGGTGACGTCGACCTTGCCCTCGATGATGATGAACATCGATGTGCCGAAATCGCCCTCGGCCATCAGAACGCGGCCGGGGCCGACGTCATAGACCCGGCATTTGGCGGCCAGGTCGTCGAGCTGGAGCGCCGACAGGACATCGGCGAACAGGCGAGTCCTTCCGAGAACTTCGCGCGCTTCCATGGCCTCACGCCTCCGTTTCCGAAGGAGTGTCGGGCTATCTGAGCGCCGCCGTCAAGCGGGTCGGAAGGGGGAGGCAGCGCCTCAGCGGCGCTTGCTCTCGAAGATGATCGGCGCGGTCAGGCTGATCTGCGCCATGCCCTCGGGCATTCGCGGGAAGGGCGAGGCCTGGCGCACGGCCGCCAGCGCGGCATTGTCGAGCAGCGCGTTGCCGGAACTGCTCGCCAGCACGATGTTCTTGGCGGCGCCGGAGGGCTGCACGGTGAAGCTCACCAGCGCGCGGCCGGTGATGCCCATGCGGGCCGCCTTGGACGGCGTGCGCGTGTGGCGGCGGATGGCCGACTGCACCTTGCCCTTGTAGTTGGAGTTGGCAGCGGCGCCGGCGCCGGCCTCGCGCGACCGGCCGGTGCCGTTGTCGCGCGCCGTCGCGGTCTGGTCCGCGTTGGCGGCGCCGGCGCGGCTTTCCGCCTCGGCATTGCCGCGCTTCGGTGCTTCGGCCTTCTGCGTCTTCTTGGCCTTCTCTGCCTTTTCGACGCGCTGCGTTTTTTCCTTGGTCGGCTTCTTCGGCTCGGGCTTCTCGACCGGCTTCTCCGCGGTCGTGGTTTCTTCCAGTTCGGGCTCGATGGGCTTCGCTTCGATCGGCTTGGTCTCGACGGGCTTGGTTTCGACCGGGGTCGCCTCGGCGAGCTTCGCCTCGACGGGCTTGATCCCGGTCGGCGCCGGCGGCGTCTCGACCGGCTTCACTTCCGCCGGCTGGCTGGCGGTCCGCGTCTCGGTCGGGGTGATTTCAGGCGGTGTCTCGACCGGCGCGGCTGCCAGGTCGCTCTCGATCGGCGCGGCGGCGATGTCGGCGGCGAGCGTCGGGGCGACGGTGCTGTCGGGCTCGCTCGGCTGGAGCTCGGCGGCCGGCGCGGGGGCGATGGCGGCGGGCGTCTCCATCGCGGCCGGGGCGATCTCGACGGGCACGGGCGCGAGGGCGGCCAGCGTCATCGGCCGGGCGGCGGCGGCGATCTCCGTGTCGAGCGCCGGCTTCAGCTCCTCGCTGACGAGATCCTCGAATTCGACATCGGTACCGAGCACCGCGTCGATCGAACCCTCGACCTGGCTGCCGGCGCCGCTGCCGGCCTCGGCGATGTCGTCGGCATCGGGCGTGAACGCTGCGACCACGGCGCCGTGCGCCGCGATCGACAGGACGAGGGCCCAGACCCAGGATGCGCGCCGAAAGTTCATCGCCCAGCCCCGTGTCACGCAGCCATCAGTTCTCGAACCGGATGTCGGTGCGGGTGGTGACGTCGATGCTGTCGGCGCAGCCGCTTGGATCCAGGCCGGCGCCGGCGCATTCCTTGACGTCGTTGACGAGGATGCGGGCGATCGACGGGCAGGCGGTCTCGGGCATGTCGAACCGGCGGACGCGGCTCTTGCCGGCGGGGATCTTGGCGGTGCGGACGATGACGAAGCGGTCGACGCGACCATCCCTGTCGAACAGCACCAGTTCCAGCGCCATGTCGTCGATCGACTGCGCGAGGCCGTTGGCGACGACGAAGGAGAGGCGGCAGGCCGGGCCGTTGGCTTCCGCACCATTGAGTTCGATGGCAATCCTGCCGGCGCCCGGCGCGCTCGCGGCTTCCGCCGCGTCCTGCGCCCGGGCCGCGCTGGCGCCGGTCGCCAGGAGGGCGGCGCAGGTCAAACTCTGGATGAGGCCCGACCGCGCCCGGCCGCTCGAAACTGACATGGTCCACTCCGTCTCGCGATGGAAGCCGGCGCCATCGTTCGACGATGAGGGCCGCATGTGCAGCTATTTAAAATATGAGGCTTGAAGTCAACTATAAAGTGGAGATCGCCACAACTCAGGAGGGTTGCGGCGCGAAGGAGGCGGTGACCATCGAATGCATCGGGTCGAGGTCGAGCAGGCCGCGAAGCTGGCCGCGGTCCTTGGCGACATCCGCGATGGTGTAGCTGTCGAGCACGGCGAAGAAGGCGCGCAGCGCCTCGGCGAGAATCCGGTTCACGCCGCAGGAATCGACGAGCGGGCAATCGCGGTTCGCGGTGTCGAAGCAGTCGGTCAGGTAGAAATTGCTTTCCGTCGCGCGCACGACCTCGCCGATCGAGATGGCGTTGGCAGGGCGGGCGAGGCGGATGCCGCCATTGCGGCCGCGGATGGTCTCGACGAAGCCGCTCTCCACGAGCACGTGCATGATCTTGAAGAGATGCAGCTCGGAGATGCTGTAGGTGGCGGCGATGTCCTTGATCCGGCTGTTGCTGTCCGGGTTGGCGGCGCAATAGAGCAGGATGCGGATGGAATAGCTGGTCTGCTGGGTCAGGCGCATGGGCGTCCCTCGATAGTCTCGTCGCGCAGGCGCCCGGAATCGGTCGCAGCCGCGTCGGCCGTTAATACCTTCTATTTAGAGTAACCTTTTCCGGAACTCAACTCGGGCGGCGAGACGGCTGCCCGTGAGCGGTTCAAACCGGCCCGGAAAAGGCCGCGAGCGTTAACGAATGGCGCATGAAAAACGCCCGGAAGGCGAACCTTCCGGGCGTCGGTGTCGGGTGTAGCCGGAAGCGGTTTCCGGCGACGAGCTTAGATCAGCGAGCCGTTGACGATCGCCTTGCCCGACTTGTCGAACAGGTGGACCGTCTCCGGGGCGACGACGATGCGGACCTTGTCACCGGCGCGCTGGCCGGCCAGGCCGTCGGCCTTGACGATGGTCGATTCGGCGCCTTCGACGTCGACATAGAGCATGGTCTCGCCGCCGAGATGCTCGGACAGCGACACGGTGCCCGGGATGCCGCCGGTCTCGGTCGGGGCGATCGTGAGATGCTCCGGACGCACGCCGAGCGTCATCGGGCCCGGGGTGACCGAGGCGCCGCGGGTCGGCACCGCCAGCGTCGAGCCGCCGGGGAGGGCGACGATCGCCGAGCCGCCGGTCACTTCGGTGACGTTGACGTTGAACAGGTTCATCTTCGGGCTGCCGATGAAGGTGGCGACGAAGAGGTTGTTCGGGCGGTGGTAGAGCTCGAGCGGCGAGCCGACCTGCTCGATGCGGCCGGCGTTGAGCACGACGATCTTGTCGGCCATGGTCATGGCCTCGACCTGGTCGTGCGTGACGTAGATCATCGTCGCGCCGAGGTCGTTGTGCAGCTTCGAGATCTCGATGCGCATCTGCACGCGCAGCGCGGCGTCGAGGTTCGACAGCGGCTCGTCGAAGAGGAAGACGTCGGGCTCGCGCACGATGGCGCGGCCGATGGCGACGCGCTGGCGCTGACCGCCCGAGAGCTGGGCAGGACGGCGCTGCAGCAGCTCGGTCAGATGCAGCATCTTCGCCGCCTTCTGGGTGCGCTCCTGGATCTCGGCCTTCGGCATCTTCGCCATCTTCATGCCGAAGCCGATGTTCTCGGCGACCGTCATGTGCGGGTAGAGCGCGTAGGACTGGAACACCATCGACACGCCGCGCTCGGCCGGCGCGAGACGGGTCACGTCGCGGTCGCCGATGCGGACCGTTCCGTCCGTCGTGCCCTCGAGGCCCGCGATCAGACGAAGAAGTGTCGACTTGCCGCAACCCGACGGGCCGACGAAGACGCAGAACTCGCCGTCCTTCACCTCGAGATCGACGCCGCGAATGATCGGCACCTCTCCAAACGACTTCTGGACTTCGCGCAACGTCAGACTTGCCATCAATCAACCTCCAAGATGGACGCGCGGACGGGTCTCCTCTGTTCCCCGCAAGGATCCGCGCGCAGGATCATTTCTCCGGCGCATACCGTCCACGATCCAAGCCGCTGAGTAAAGTCCAGAATTGCAACACGGCTCACGGTTCCGAAATGATCATTTTGATCCCGGGCCGGATCTGAGGTGCGAACCTCATCCATGCCTTCCCGCAGCGGCGGAAAAATGCCGGTATGGCCCCGTTCTTTCCCCTTTCGCGGTTCGAGGGGGCGCCGGCTGTCGGTTTCCGGCGCGGCGGGCCCGGCGCGAGACGACGGGCCGGATGCAAGGTCATGGACTGTGCATAGTCCGTCTCCGTCGCCACGGAATTGTCGAAATTCGATGTCGCGACATGTCTTCGGGGTCGCGCCTCGCCGAACGGCGCCCCCCGCATCCGCCCGCCGCGACGGGGCAGGGGCCGGTCCGGCGGGGAAACTTTCTCGGCCGGCGGCGACGGAAGCGGCGCGGTTTTGCGTTCAAGGCATGAACGGGCCCACATACCGGATTGAACATGGCGCTTTGGAAACAGTTTCTGCTTTGTCTCGTCGTCGTCGTTCTGGCGGCCGGCGGCTGGTACTACCACCAGAACCGCGAATCGGCCGCCGATGGCGCCACGACCGCGCGACAGGGCGGGGGAGGCGGCGGGCCGATGCGCTTCGGTCCGACCTATGTCGTCACCGACGCGGTGACGACGGTCGCCGAGAATGACCAGGTCCGCTCCGTCGGCACGGTCAAGGTGCCGCGCTCGGTCAATGTCTACCCGCAGGTCTCGGCCATCGTCACCGAGGTGCTGTTCAAGGCGGGCGACAAGGTCGCCAAGGACCAGCCGCTGGTGTGTCTCGACGATTCCGACCAGCGTGTCGCGCTCGACCTCGCCAATGTCGCGCTCAAGGACGCGAAGGCGGCGCTGGACCGGGCGCAGAAGCTGGCCAGCAGCCGCAACATCGCGGTTTCCGCGCTGGAGGATGCGCAGTCGGTCGAGCGCAAGGCTCAGATCGCCGTGTTGAGCGCGCAGATCGCGCTCGACCGCCGCACGATCACGGCACCCTTCGAGGGCGTCGTCGGCCTGACCGACATCTCGGTCGGCGATTTCGTCACCTCCTCGACGATCGTGGCGACGCTCGATGACGTCTCGACGCTGCTGGTGAGCTTCCCCGTGCCCGAACGCTATTCCGGCCGCCTGGCCGAGGGGCTGCCGGTCACGGCGGTCGCCGCGAGCAAGCCCGACGCCCGCATTTCCGGCCAGGTGACCTCGATCGATACGCGCGTCGATCCGGCCGCGCGCACCCTGAAGGTCGAGGCGTCGCTCGACGCGGCGGAGGCGAACGCCGTCGGCGTCAAGCCGGGCATGTCGGTGGTTGTCACGCTGAGCTTCGGCGGCGAGGAGAGGCTGGCGATCCCGGCGCTCTCGATCCAGTGGGACCGCAACGGCTCCTATATCTGGGTCGTCGACGCCGACACCGCGAAGCGCGTGCCGATCAAGGTGCTGGAACGCCAGAGCGGCCAGGTGCTGGTCTCGGGCGACGGGCTGGAGAAGGGCGACCGGGTCGTCGTCGAGGGCCTGCAGCGGCTGCGCGACGGCGCCAAGGTCGCCGAGCTCGGCGCCGACCAGACCACCCGTGCCGAGGCCGAGGGCGGCAAGCCCGGCCAGGCCGGCGCCGCGCCGGCCGCTGCTGCGAAGGGAAGCTGACGATGCGCGTCGACGGTTCCGATACGCCCGATCCGCGCCCCGCCGGCGCCGCTCCCGAGCACGACATGGCGCATGACCCGATGCCGAAGGCCGGCACGGTTCCCGGCGGCATCTCGGCGCTCTCCGTGCGCCGGCCGGTGCTGGCGATCGTGATGAACCTCTTGATCGTCGTCGCCGGTCTCGCGGCCTATGGCGGCGTCGAGATCCGCGAACTGCCGAACATCGACCAGCCGGTCGTCACCATCACGACGACCTATACCGGCGCCACGCCGGACACGATGGACAAGGAGATCACCAGCGTCATCGAGAAGGCGGCCGCCGGCGTCACCGGCTGGACCGACATCTCCTCGCAATCGACCAGCGGCCGCAGCCGCGTCACGGTGCAGTTCTCCGATTCGACCGACATCAACGTCGCCGCCAACGATCTGCGCGACGCGGTCGGCAACGCGCAGCGCAACCTGCCCGACGACGCCGATCCGCCGACGATCGCCAAGGCCGACACCAATGGCGACGCCATCATGCGCCTCGCCATCACCTCGCCGACGACGAAGATCGAGGACCTGACCAAGCTGGTGAACGACGTGATCGTCGACCGGCTGAAGGCAGTTGACGGCGTCGCCGACGTGCAGATCAACGGCGACCGCTCGCCCAACATCTCGATCTATATCGACCCGATGCGGCTCGCCGCCTACGGGCTGACGGTCGCCGACCTGAAGACGGCGCTCGACACGGTCGCGCTCGACGTGCCGGCCGGCAATCTCAAGGACACGAACCGCAACATGTTCGTGCGCGCCGACGCCAGCGTGAAGAGCGCCGACGACGTCAAGGCGATCCGCATCAAGGGCGACACGCGGGTGGGCGACGTCGCCGACGTCGTGTTCGGTCCCGCCGCCAAATCCTCGAGCTTGCAGGTCAATGGCCGCACCGGCGTCGGCATCGGCATCGTGCGCCAGGCGAGCTCCAACACGCTCGCCATCTCCAGCGCCGTGCGCGCCGCCGTGAAGGAGCTCGAGACGACGCTGCCGAAGGATGTCTCGATCCGCATCACCTCCGACGACGCCGACTTCATCGCCGGCTCCTTCGAGGAGGTCGAGCGCAGCCTGCTGCTCGCCGTGGTCATCGTCATCGGCGTCATCTACCTGTTCCTGAGCTCGCTGCGCGCCACGCTGATCCCGGCCGTGACCGTCCCGGTTTCGCTGCTCGGCACGATCGCGGCGATGTACATGATGGGCTTCTCGCTCAACATCCTGACGCTGCTGGCGCTGGTGCTGGCCACCGGCCTCGTCGTCGACGATGCCATCGTCGTGCTCGAGAATATCAGCCGCCGCCGCGCCGAGGGCATGGGCGCTCGCGCCGCCGCCGTGCTCGGCGCAAGGCAAGTGTTCTTCGCCGTTATCTCGACGACGGCGACGCTCGCCGCCGTGTTCATCCCGATCTCGTTCTTCAAGGGCACGGCCGGCCGCCTGTTCTCGGAATTCGGCTTCGTGCTCGCCTTCGCCGTGGCGCTCTCGGCCTTCGTCGCGCTGACGCTGGCGCCGATGCTGGCCTCGCGCATCCTCGACACCAAGGCGCAGGAGCCCGGCAAGCGTCCCAACCTGCTCAAGCGCGGGCTCGATGCCGTCGGCACCTATGGCCATCGCCTGTATGAGCGGGTGCTCGACTTCTCGCTCAAGGCGCCGCTCGTCATCATCCTGATCAGCCTGGTCTTCGCCGGCGGCGCGGTACTCGCCTACGAGACGCTGCCGCAGCAGCTCACCCCGCAGGAGGACCGCGGCGCCGTGATGATCGCGATGAACGCGCCGCAGGGGGCGACCGTCGACTACACCCAGGGCCAGATGCAGCTCGTCACCCGCGTCGTCGAGCCGCTGCTGAAATCCGGCGAGGCGACCAACATCTTCTCCGTGGCCGGCAATTTCGGCAGCCCGAGCAATGGCTTCATGTTCGTGACGCTGGCGCCCTGGGGCGAGCGCAGCCGCAGCCAGGCAGAGATCAGCGCCGAGATCGGCCAGAAGCTGCGCTCGATTCCCGGCGCCGTCATCAACCTGCGCCAGGGCAACAGCCTCGGCATCCGCGGCGGCGGCCAGGGTCTGACCTTCGCCGTGACCGGTGTCGAATATGACGGCATCACCAAGGCCGCCCAGCAGCTGATCAACACGCTCGGCGCCAACCCGGCCTTCTCGAACGTCCAGCTCAACTACGACCTCAACCAGCCGCAGCTCTCGGTCGACATCGACCGCGACAAGGCCGCCGATCTCGGCGTCTCGGTTTCCGATATCGGCACCATCGTCTCGACGCTGCTCGCCGGCGCCGACATGGGCAATTTCTACATCGACGACGACAAGATCGACATCACGGCGCTGGCGCCCGACGGCATGATCGTCACGCCGAACGACCTGATGAACGTCCAGGTCCGCACGGCGAGCGGCGCCATGGTGCCGCTCTCCTCGGTGATCTCGGTCAGCGAGGGCGCGACCTCGCCGACGCTGGCCCGCCAGTCGCTGCGTCGCGCCGTGCCGATCACGGCGACGCTCGCGCCCGGCGTCGACCTCGGCTCGGCCATGACGATCCTCGACGAGGCGGCGGCGAAGGACCTGCCCGCCGGCATGAACATCGTGCTGACGGGCGAGGCGAAGACGTTGTCGGAAACCTCGAGCGGCATCCTGCAGACCTTCATCTTCGCCATCATCATCATTCTCCTGGTGCTGGCGGCGCAGTTCGAGAGCTTCGTCTCGGCCGTCATCCTGTTCACCACGGTGCCGTTCGGCATCGCCTCCGGCGTCTACGCGATCCTGCTCTCGGGCGGCTCGATCAACATCTACAGCCAGATCGGCCTCGTCATGCTGGTCGGCCTGATGGCGAAGAACGGCATCCTGATCGTGGAATTCGCCAACCAGCTCCGCGACGAGGGGCTTTCGGTGCGCGACGCGATCCGCGACGCCTGCCTGATCCGCCTGCGCCCGGTGCTGATGACGATGATCGCGACGGTTCTGGGCGGCCTGCCGCTGATCCTGACCGGTGGCGCCGGCTCGGAGGCCCGCGCGGCGCTCGGCTGGATCATGGTCGGCGGCCTCGGCGTCTCGGCGCTGGCGACGCTCTTCCTGACGCCCGTCGCCTTCCTGCTGCTCGCCGGCTTCTCCAAGCCGCGCGTCGCCGAGGAGGAGAGGCTGGCGCGCGAGCTCGCCGAAGTCGAGGCGAAGGAGGCCGCGCGGCGCAAGGACGAACCGGTTCCGGCCCGCGTGCCGGCGCCGATCGCGATCGCGGCGGAATAGGGGGGATCGTGGCCTTTCCCGGATCCCGACTGCGGCAGGATGAGCAGGGTCGGCCGGCTGTCACGGCGGCGCCGATGCGCTATCGTCTGATCGCGGGAGGGCGAGCCGGCGAGGCGGCCGGGCTCGATGCATGGAAAGGTCGGGCGCAGGCATTGGCTGGTTTGGACGATCCGCACGACGGCGACGCGATCCGCGCCGACCACGCGCTCATGCGAGCGGTGGCGGACGGCGAGGATGGCGCGTTCGCGCGGCTGATCGCGGCCGAGGCGCCGAAGCTGACGCGTTTCGCCGCCTCGATCCTCTCCGACCTGTCGGAGGCCGAGGAGGTCGTCCAGGAGGCGCTGCTGCGGCTCTGGAAGCAGGCCGAAAGCTGGGAGCCGCAGGCCCGCATCGGCACGTTCCTGCACCAGGTCGCCTACCGGATCGCGATCGATCGGCTGCGCCGGCGACGGCCGCATGTCGACATTGACGGGCTCGACGACGTCCTCGAGGACGACGGCCCGACGCCGGAGCGCCAGCTGGCGCAGAAGGACGACGGCCGCGTCGTCCAGGCCGCGCTCGACAAATTGTCGGAGCGCCAGCGCGCGGTGATCGTGCTCGCCCATTTCCAGGAGCTGGGGCAGGCCGAGGCGGCGGACATCATGGGGATCGGCGAACACGCCTATGAATCATTGCTGGCACGGGCGCGGCGCCGTTTGCGCGCCCTCCTGACCGGCAGGGACGTCGAGGGGCAGCGGGAAGGAAGGCGGACATGAGCAAGACCATGGGCGACCGGCATACCGAACTGGTCAGCGGTCCGGCCAATCTGCACGACGCAATCGACCGCTGGGGCGCCGACCCCGGCCGCTGGCCGGATCCGGTCCTGGCGCGGCGGGCGCGCGAGGCGCTGCTGGCCGACCGCGATTTCCGCGCCTATCGCGACAAGACCGTCGCGGAGGCCGAACGGCTGAAGCGCGCCGCGGCGTTGCTCGACCGGCGCATCGCCGAGAATGGTTCCGTCGAGCGCATCACCCGCAAGCTGCTCGAGGCGACGGGCACGAAGGTGGTGCATTGGCGCCGCCGCCTCGCGGCGCTCGCCGCCGTGATGGTGGTGGCGGCCGCGCTCGGCAGCGTCTTCGCCGATTTCGTGCCGGAGTATCGCGCCGAGCCGAGGATCGAGGTGGTGCAGCTGGACACGCTGGTTTTCGGGCCGTCGGAGGTGGATTTCTGATGGCGTTGTCGATTGCTCCCAGCACCCGGCGCGCCTTGCTCTGGGGCCTCCTGGTCGTCTCGCTCGGCGTCAATGCCTTCTTCATCGGCGCGAGCGTGACCGACATGATCCGCTTCCGCCACGGCGGCGGCGACAAGGAACCGCGCATCATCCGCACGGAGCTGCGCTGGCTGAAGGACAGGCTGTCACCGGATGCCGTGAAGCAGATCGAGGGGCAACTGGCGACGCTGCGGCCCGACATCGTGGCGCGGCTCGATCGGTTGAAGACGCTCCGCTCCGAACTCAACACGCTGGTGGCGGCGCCGACGCCCGACAAGGCGGCGATCGACGCGCATCTGCGCGACATCCGCCTCGAGGTCGGCGCCATGCAGGAGCAGATCCAGTCCCGCACCTTCGAAGCGGTGATGGCGCTGCCGGCGGCCGAGCGCGCGGCGCTGGCGCAGGCCCGGACGGACTAGAACTGTCAGGAGCGAAGCGGATGCCGGTTCGCGTTCGGCGTCTCGATGAAACGATGAACGGCTCTAGGCCGGCCGGTCCGGCGCCGCGACGAGGCGGGCGCGAATGGCGCGACGGACCCGCTTGCCGGCCAGATAGCCGGCGGGCGCGCGGATGCCGCGCTCGCGCAGCATGTCGGCCGCGCGGCAGTAGCGCCAGTTCCGATAGGCGTTGAGCAGATCGCCCTGCAGCAGGTCGGCGATGATCGGCCGCGCCACCAGATAGCGGACCAATGGCTGGTAGCGCGCCAGCATCACCGGATGGCGCCGGATCAGTTCCACCAGCGACTGCAAATAGCCCGTCTTCGAATAGGAGATCGCGCCGACGGTGGTGAATTTGTGCCAGTCGACGGTCGGGCTGAGCGCCGCGCCGGTGAAGCGGGCGAGGCGGAGCAGCAGGTCGCGGTCCTGCATGCGGCGGACGTCCGGATCAAAGCCGCCCGCCTGCCGGAGCGCCGCCGTCCGCGCCGTGATCGCCGAGCCGGCGATGAAGACGGAATGCGCGACCAGCGCCTCCTCGAGCGTGGCCGCGTCGACGAAACAGCCGGGATTGACGCAGTCGGAGCGCCGCCTGCCCTCGATCGTCAGGAAGGAGCTCAGCACGAGCTCGATCCCCGGATTGGCGTCGAGGATCGAGATCGTCGTCTCCAGCCGGTTGGCCAGGTAGGCGTCGTCTGAATCGAGAAAGGTGACGATCCCGGCCCGCGCGGCCTCGATCCCGGCATTGCGAGCCGGATTGGCGCCGCGCCGGGCGGCGAAGCAGATCACCCGTGCGCGCGGATCCGCGATCGTCGCCAGATAGCGCCCGGTGCCGTCGGTGGAGCCATCATCGACGATGATCAGCTCGAAATCGCCCATGGTCTGCGCAAGCACGCTCTCGACCGCGCGCGGCAAGGAGCCCGAGCGATTATGGGTCGGGATGACCACGGAAATGGCGGGCATTCAGTGAACCTCGGCATAGTCGGGTACGTGCTCGACGGCGTTGCCGAAGAGACCGATCGCACTCGCGGCCTGGTTCACGAAGGCGATGGAATAGAAGCCCCAGCCCATCAGCAGCGCCGCCGGCACCTGCCAGAGGGGGAGGCCGACGATCTTCCGCTTGCCGAGGATGCGCCGGGTCGAGCGCCACAACATCGTGCCCCACCGGCTGCCTGCGTGCCGGAGCCGCCTCGCTCGCGACGGCGATTTCATCAGGCGGTACTTCCTGTCGGCGTCGCGTCCCGTCACGGCCGCCCGCCAGAGCAGGAAGCGCCAGCCGCGCAGCGGTTCATGACGAGCCCGCGCGTCGGCCCGGACGCAGTCCAGGCCCTGCTGGCGCAGCCGGTAATAGAGCAGGGCGCAGGAGACCTTGAAGCCGGGATCGTAGGGGAAGCCGCCGACGCTTCGGAACCAGTCGAGGCGGAAAGCGGCATTGTTCGCGTTGATCGATCGCCGTGCGGCCTCGCGGTCGTCACCGCGCTCCAATGCGAAGATCCAGATCAGGGCGAGGGTCCGTGACGCGAAGTTGTCGTGGCGCAGGAACGTGTGGCCGCTCACGGCCATGGTCGTCGCGTCGTTGAAAGGTTCGAGCAACTTCCCCAGCCAGCCGTCGGCTAGCTCCACGTCGGAATCGACGAAAATGAGAATGCCGCCGTCCGCCCGCGCCGCGCCGGCGTTCTTCATCTCGTAGTAGCGGCCATCAGGGGTGCCGACAGCATCGAGATCCATCGCTGCCAGGCCCGGCCCGTCCCGCCGGATCCGGTGCAGGACCTCTTCCCGTTCGTCCGGCTGCCCGGGATAGGAGAAGATGATCTGAGGCGGCCTCGGCAGCGCTCCAAGATGCGGCTTCAATTGTGCCGCCAGGCTCTCCAGGACGACACCGAGCAGGTCCGGTTCCACCGTCTTGATGTTCTCCATCTCCACGACGATCGAAACGCTCGGTAGGGCCACGAGGGTGACTCCGGCTGCATTGAAATGGGCTGCGATGGCTAGCACAGCCTCGGTACATTCTAAAGTTGCAGGGCCATCGCCGGCGACAGCCGGCATCACAAATCCGGAGGCTGTGGCGACGCCGCAACGTTCTGGGTGGGATGTCCGGCGTGCCAGCGCCGCTGGCGGTTCCCGGCTGCTTCCCGTCGTCGTCTTCATTGCCTTTTGATCGGTCGTCCGCGCGCGCCGGAACGCTTGAAACGCGTCTTGACCGATATTGTATCCAAATGTATTCACTCGGATGCATTGGAGGAAGGCACATGGCAGACGCGCAGGAAGACGTCACCCAGGGCCAGGTCGTGTACCGCAGGCTTCTCGAGGAAATCCGGCTCGGCCAGCTGCCGCCCGGCACCCGGCTCCGGGAGGTCGAGCTCGGCGAGCGCCTCGGCCATTCGCGCACGCCGGTTCGCGAGGCGCTCCGGCTGCTGGAGATGGATGGCCTTGTCGTGCACCAGCCGCGCCTCGGCGCGGTGGTGCGCAGTCTCGACTATCCGGAGATCATGGAGCTCTACGAGATGCGCGCCGTGCTCGAGGGGACGGCCGCCCGCCTGGCGGCGCGGTCGGCGTCCGAGGCGGAGATCGCCGAGCTGCAGGATCTCAACGCCGAGTTCGCGGGGACGGCGGACGACCACGCCCGGGCGGCCGAGATCAACCGGCTGTTCCACATGACGCTGCAGGATTCGGCGAAGAACCGCTTCCTGCTAGCGGCGATCAACGCGCTCCAGAAGACGATGATGATCCTCGGGCCGACCACGCTGATGGAGGGCACGCGCGTCGACTCCGCCGTCGAGGAGCATGCTCGCGTGCTCGACGCCATCGTCGCCCGCGATGGCCAGCGCGCCGAGCTGGAGATGCGCGCGCACATCCAGTCGGCCCAGCGCTCGCGCTTGCGCATCCTTCGCTCCAGCGAACGTACCACGGACGAAATCTAGTATGGCGAATGTCAAGGATACGGCGTCTCACCTCGGCGAGACGCTCTGGGATGTGATCGTTGTCGGCGGTGGCAACGCGGCGCTCTGCGCCGCGATCACCGCCGCAGAGGCGGGGGCTCGGGTTCTCATCCTCGAAGGGGCGCCGAAGGCCTATCGCGGCGGCAATTCGCGGCACACGCGAAACTTCCGCTGCATGCATCGCGGCCCGCTCTCGGTGCTGACCGGCAGCTATGAGGAAGACGAGTATTTCCATGACCTGATGCTGGTGACGAAGGGCAAGACGGACGAGGGCCTGGCGCGCTTCGCCATCCGTTCGTCCGAGGAGTGCCTGCCCTGGATGGAGGCGCATGGCGTGCGTTTCCAGCCTTCGCTTTCCGGCACGCTCAGCCTGTCGCGCACCAACGCCTTCTTCCTCGGCGGCGGCAAGGCGCTGGTCAACGCCTACTACAACACCGCGACCGATCTCGGCGTCACCATCGTCTACGAGGCGCAGGTCAAGCACGTGCACCTCGAGGGCGATCGCTTCACCCATGTCGAGGTGTCCGTTGCCGGCGCGCCGCAGCAGAGCATCCGGGGCCGCAGCGTCGTGCTGTCGTCCGGCGGCTTCCAGTCCGACATCGAGTGGCTGACGCGTGCCTGGGGACCTGCCGCCGCCAACTTCCTGATCCGCGGCACGCCCTACAATCGCGGCGTCGTGCTGCGCGACATGCTCGACCAGGATTGCGAGAGCGTCGGCGACCCGACCCAGTGCCATGCCGTCGCTATCGACGGGCGCGCGCCGAAATTCGACGGCGGCATCGTCACCCGCCTTGATTGCGTCCCGTTCTCGATCGTCGTCAACCGCGATGGCGACCGCTTCTACAACGAGGGCGAGGACGTTTGGCCCAAGCGCTATGCGATCTGGGGTCGCCTCGTCGCCGCGCAGCCGGGGCAGGAGGGGTTCTCGATCATCGACAGCAAGTCGATTGACCTCTTCATGCCGTCCGTCTTCCCGCCGGTCAAAGCCGACACGGTCGAGGAGCTGGGCGTGAAGCTCGGGCTCGACGGCGCAAAGCTCAAGCAGACCGTCGAGACGTTCAATGCCGCGTGCCGGCCGGGCGAGTTCCGCCCGATGGAGCTCGACGGTGTGGCGACCGAGGGGCTGACACCGGCCAAGACCAACTGGGCGCGGCCGATCGATAAGCCGCCCTATTACGGCTACCAGCTCCGGCCGGGCGTCACCTTCACCTATCTCGGCCTCAAGGTCTCGCAGGATGCCCGTGTGCACACGCTGCGCGGTCCGCTCGCCAATGTCTGGGCGGCCGGCGAGATCATGGCCGGCTCGATCCTTGGCCAGGGCTACCTCGCCGGTTTCGGCATGACGATTGGAACGGTCTTCGGACGTATCGCGGGCCGGGAGGCCGCTTCTCGTGTCTCTTAATCTCGCTACGCTCGACACCGCCTCGCTCGCCGAGGAAGCCCGGCGCCAGATCGAAATCTGCAATGCCTGCCGTTACTGCGAAGGCTTCTGTTCCGTCTTTCCGGCGATGACGCGGCAGAAGTCGTTCGCCGATGGCGACCTGACCCACCTGGCCAATCTCTGCCACAACTGCCGCGGCTGCTACTATTCCTGCCAGTACACCGAACCGCATGAGTTCGACCTGAACCTGCCGGCGGCGCTGGCCGAAGTCCGGCAGGACAGCTGGGAGCGCTTCGTCGGGCCGGCGCCCGTCGCGCGGACCTTCCAGCAGAACGGCATGGTGCTGATGCTGTCGATGGTCGCCGGCATCGGCGTGCTGTTCTGGCTGATCGCCTCCCTGCGCCCGACCTCGGGCGAGGGATTCTATGCGTTCCTGTCGCACAATGCGATGGTCGCGCTCTTCGCGCCCGCCTTCCTGCTGCCGCTTGCGGCCGTCGCCGTCGGTCTGGTCCGCTACTGGCGCGAGGTCGGGGCGGGTCGGCTGGCCATCCGGCATGTCGTCGGCGCCTGTGCCCAGGTGGCCAACATGCGGAACCTCGGAGGCGGGCAGGGGCAGGGCTGCAATTTCGAGGTCGAGGACCGCTATTCCAACGCACGCCGCTATTTCCACCAGGCGGTGATGTACGGCTTCCTGCTGTGCTTTGCGGCCACGAGCGTGGCGACCATCCTCCACTATGTCTTTGGCTGGCAGGCGCCCTATGGTTTGCTCACGCCGCCCAAGCTGCTCGGCGTTCCCGGCGGCATCCTGCTCGTCGTCGGCACGATCGGCCTCGCTTGGCTGAAGACCAAGGCGGACAAGAAGCTGGGCGCCGTGCGCGCCTGGGGCGGCGAGATGGCCTTCATCGCGCTGCTCGGCTTCGTTGCCGCCTCCGGTCTCGCGCTTTATGCCGCGACCGGCAGCCATCTCGTCTCGCCGATGCTCGCCGTCCATCTCGGCGCTGTGCTGACCTTCTTCCTGCTCCTGCCCTACACCAAGATGGTGCACGGCTTCTTCCGGCTGGCGGCGCTGCTTGCCGAGGAGACGAAGAAGAAGACCGCCTGAGGGGGACGGCGGCGGTTCGCGCCTGCCCGAGACGATATCTGGACGAGACATCCGCGCCGGCTCCCGCCGTGCGCGGATGTCGTCGTTTCGCAGTCTGATTGTGCCGCGTCGCGTGGGGGTATCACGACGCGTGCGACACGTTTGACCACCTGCCCCAACGGCGTCGGGACCATAGCAGAACCCTATAGGATTCAAGCAAAGTCCTATTTCAAACCGATGGTCAATTCGAATTAGGTTCTAAACTACACCAACCTGGCTGGCACGGCGGGGGAGGCTGGCCGGGGCTGCCTGCATGGCTGCGCCGGTTCGGCAGCGATGTCGCCATACCGGCTGTATGCTGAGGAGGAAACCTGGAATGACAGTGAAGAACACAAGCGGACGATGGCGCGCGGCCGGCCGACTTTCGGCCCTGACCGGTGTCCTCCTCGCATCGCTCAGTGCTTCGGCGATCGCGGAGGAGACCGTTCGCCTGGGCATCCTGACGCCGAAGCAGGGCGCCAGCGCGTCGATCGGCCTGCACATGGCCCGTGGCGCGGAAATCGCTGTTGCCATGCATGGCAAGAAGGTCCTCGGCAAGCCGATCGAGACGATCTGGCTCGACGAAGCCAGCCCCCAGGTCGCGCAGCAGAACATGCAGCGCATGGCGACCGAATATAAGGTCGCCGGCGTTGTCGGCGGCAATTCTTCCGCAGCAACGCTGGCGATGATGTCGGTGGCCGAGCGCGAGAAGCTTCCGTTCATCTCCGCCGGTTCGGCCGCCTCCGAGGTGACCGGAACGAGCTGCAACCGCTATACGTTCCGCACGCAGGCGCCGGTGCCGGTCCAGGTCTCGGCGATCTTCGATCGCCTGAAGGACAACAAGATCTACTTCTTCACGCCGGCCTATGCCTTTGGCCAGGACGTGCTGCGCACCGGTCGCGCGATGCTCGGCAACGTCAATGCGACGGAAGCCGGAGCCGACGAGATCCCCGTCAACACCGCCGACTACAGCTCGTACATTCTGAAGATCCGCCGCGCCGCGCCGGACGCCATCTTCGGCGCGCTGGTCGGCCTCGATCTTTCCAACTTCCTCAAGCAGTGGAACGAGCTCGGCATGAAGGGCTCGGTGCCGATCTACGAAGTCGCGGTATCGGACACCGACTTCTGGGATATCGGACCGGCGGCCGCGACCGGCACGCACGTCAAGCCCTGGTACTACAACGATGACCGCAACCCGGCCGTCGAGAAGGAATTCGTCAAGGCCTACCAGGAGGCCTACGACATGCCGCCCTCCGACAAGGCCTGGTCGGGCTGGTTCGCGATGCGCTCGATGCTGGAATCGCTGGAGAAGGCCGGCTCGACCGACCCGACCAAGCTCGTGCCGGCGATCGAGAGCTGGCGCTATGAGGCCGGCGAGTTCCCCTACTACTACCGCGAGTGGGACCACCAGCTGATCCGTCCGGCCCTGATCGTGCAGGTCAAGGACCAGATCTCCGACAAGTACGACTTCATGAACGTCGTCGGCTGGTCGACCGAGGGTGAAGAGGCGACTTCGACTGCCTTCGGCACGAAGGAACAGATCGGCTGCAAGATGGGCGATCTCTGATCTTCCGTCCTCGATTCCCGGGGTGGCCGCGTCATGCGGCCACCTTGTCCGGCCCGAAGCCCAGGAATAAATAAATGGAAATCTTACTGTCTCAGGCAGCGAATGGGCTCGTGCTCGGGTTCATCTATGTTTTGATCGCTGTCGGTCTGTCGATTACGTTCGGCATGCTTGGAATTGTGAATTTCGCTCACGGCGCTTTTTTCGCGCTTGGCGCCTATTTTGCTTATGAACTGGTGCGCCTCTTCGGTTGGCCCGCCGCCATCCTGTCGCCTGTGATCGTCGCCGGCATCGGCATGCTGCTGGAGGTGACGCTGATCCGCCGTCTCTACGGCAAGGAGCCGCTGCTCAGCCTCGTCATCACCTTCGCGCTGGCGCTGCTGATCGAGGCGATCATCCGCTATGTCTGGGGCACCGACGGCAAGCCGCTTTCGCCGCCCGAGTTCCTGAACGGCTTCGTCGAGCTCGGCCCCATTTTCATGACCCGCTATCGCGTCGCCGTGCTCGGCGCGACAATCGCCGTGCTGGTCGCGCTCTGGGCCTTCCTCGCCTTCACGCCCTACGGCCGCATCATCCGCGCCGGCAGCCGCGATCCCGCGATGGTGGACATGCTCGGCATCAACCTGCCGCGCGTCTTCACGGCCGTCTTCGGCCTCGGCTGCGGCATCGCCGCCATCGCCGGCGTGCTCGCCGGGCCGCTCTGGACCGTCTCTCCCTCCATGGCCGCCAACGCCATCATGCCCGCCTTCGTGATCGTCGCCATCGGTGGTCTCGGCTCGTTCGCGGGCGCCGTCGTCGCCGGCCTCGCCGTCGGCATCACCACCGCGCTGACGATCCAGTTCTGGCCCGAGGCGTCCACCGCCGCGATGTACGTCCTGATGCTGATTGTTCTTCTGTTGCGCCCGCGCGGGCTGCTCGGCACCCAGTGGGAGCGCTTCGAATGAGTTTTCTGAAACACCCTGTCGTCATCGCGACGCTGGTGCTGGTGGGGCTGAGCGGCTTCGTCCTCTACGAAGGCGCCTCCATCACCCATGTGACGCAGATCGCGATCTACGTCCTCTACGCGCTCGGCGTGAACCTGCTCATCGGCTATCTCGGACTGGTTCCCTTCGGCGCCTCCATCTTCTTCGGCTGCGCCAGCTACGCGGTCGCCTTCACGCTCGGCAGCGCCGTGACGAACGAGCTCACCGCGATGCTGTTCGCAGCGGTGTTCTCGCTGGCCGGTGCCATGGTGCTCGGCCTGGTCATCTTGCGCCGCAAGGGGCTGTACTTCTCGCTGATCACGCTGGCCTGTTCGCAGGTCGCCTATGAGATCGCGTTCAAGTGGACCTCGGTCACGGGCGGCGAGAACGGCATCCAGAACGTTCCGCGTCCGTGGATGCCGTCGTCGCTGGCCTTCCACTGGTTCACCGTTGCCGCCGTGATCCTCTTGATCGGCGTGCTGTGGCAGCTCGTCCATACGCCGCTCGGCCGCACCATGCAGGCCGTGCGCGACAACGAGCAGCGCGCCATGACGCTCGGCTTCAACACCTTCATGGCGAAGTGGGCCGGCTTCTGCATCGCCGGCATGCTCATCGGCATCGCCGGTGGCCTGATGGCGATGCTGATCCAGGGCGCCTATGCCGATAACATGAGCTGGCAGCGCGCGGGTGACCCGGTGCTGATGGCGGCGCTCGGCGGCGTGCACCACTTCCTCGGCCCGATGTGGGGCGCTATCACCTTCCTCACCCTCGAGGAGAAGCTCAGCGTCATCACCGACAATTGGTGGCTGATCTTCGCGCCGATCATCATCCTGTTCGCGATCATCTCGCCGGAGGGCATGCAGGGCATCTTCCAGCGCCTGATCCGCCGCAACCATTGGACGCTGACCCGCAACACGGTGCCGGCGCGGCCGGCCAAGATCGCGCCGTTCAAGCCGAAGGCCTCGTCGGTCACCACCGGTCCGGTGCTGCAGACCCAGAACCTGTCGAAGAGCTTCGGCTCGATCGTCACCCAGAAGGACATCTCGCTCGACGTCAACGACCGCGTCCTGCACAGCATCATCGGCCCGAACGGCGCCGGCAAGACGACGCTCTTCAACATGCTGACCGGCTTCCTGGAGCCGAATGCCGGCCGGATCCTGTTCAAGGGCCGGGACATCACCAAGCTGAAGCCCTACCAGCGCGCCCGCCTCGGCATTTCGCGCTCGTTCCAGATCATCAGCGTTTTCAAGAACCTGTCGGTCTTCGAGAATGTGCGCGTCGCCGTCCAGGCGAGCCGCGAGCGGACCATCCCGTTCTGGCGCGATGCCCACAAGGACACGGTGGTCTGCGCGGAAGCGTGGTCGATCCTCGATGCCGTCGGCCTGGCCGACCGCGCCGCCAATCCCTGCACCGAGCTCTCGCATGGCGAGGTTCGCCTGCTGGAGATCGCGATCACGCTGGCGGGTGAAGCCGAGGTGCTGCTGCTCGACGAGCCGCTCGCCGGCCTCGGCGAGAAGGACCGCATCGTCGTTTCCGACCTGATCAAGAAGCTCGCCGAGACCCATGCCGTCGTGCTGATCGAGCATGACATCGACCGGGTCATCGCGATGTCGGACCGGATCACCGTGCTGCACCAGGGCCGCATCATCGCCGATGGCGAGCCGGCCATGGTGGCGAAGCATCCGGAAGTCATCGAAGCCTATATGGGCGCGAAGCACGAGAAGAAGGCCTCGGTCGACGTCGTCGCGACGCCTGCTAGCGTCGGGGCCGCCAAGCGTCCGGTCGACGGCGCGGTCAAGCCGCTGCTCGAGATGAAGGGCGTGCAGGCGGGCTATGGCGGCGGCACCGTTCTCGAAGGCATCGACCTCAAGGTCATGCCGAACGAGGTGGTGGCGCTTCTCGGCCGCAACGGCGTCGGCAAGTCGACGACGCTCAAGACGATCATGGGGCAGCTGCATCCGACCGCCGGCCAGGTGGTGTTCGACGGCGTCGACATCAGCCGCGAACGCTCCGACCAGATCAACCGGCGCGGCATCACGATCGTGCCGGAAGGGCGTCGTCTCTTCCCGAACCTGACCGTGCACGAGAACCTGGCGCTGGCGATGCGTGCCGGCGGCGCGTCGATCGAGGAGATCCACGACCTCTTCCCGAAGCTCGCCATCCTGTCACGCTCCAAGGCCCAGAACCTCTCGGGCGGCGAGCGGCAGATGGTGGCGATCGCTCGCTCGCTGGTGGTGCCAACCCGCCTGATCTTGCTCGACGAGCCGTATGAGGGTCTCGCTCCGGCCGTGGTTGAGGAGGTGAAGGCCGCCGTCAATCGCATCTCGACCCGCGCCAGCCTCGTCGTCGTCGAGCATCACGCCGACGAGGTGCTCGCGCTCGCCGACCGCGCCTATGTGCTCGTCAACGGCAAGATCGCCTTCGCCGGCGAGTCGGACACTCTCGCGAACGACCAGGCACTTCAGGATCGGCTGCTGGGAATTGCCGCGGCCTGAGGCCGTGGCACCCGGACGGAGACAATGAACATGAGCAAAGAGACACAAGACGGACTTCCGCTGGTCCTTGTGACCGGCGCGGCCGGCCTTCTCGGGCGCTACATCGTCCGCGAGCTGGTGGCGAATGGCTACTGCGTCCGTGGCTTCGATCGGCGTCAGGGCGAAGACGAAGCCGAGTGGCATGTCGGCGACGTCACCAACGCCGATGACGTGGCGAAGGCTGTCGACGGCGTGGATCTGGTGATCCACGCCGCGGCTCGCGCCAATATCTGGCAGGGCACCGGCGAGGAGATCCTGACCACCAATGTGCTCGGGACGTGGAACGTCTTCGAGGCCGCGCGAAAGAACGGCGTGCCGCGCGTCGTGTTCTGCTCCAGCGATTCCGTCATCGGCTACACCGTGCGGGAGGGCGCCATGGCGCCGCCGCGCTACATGCCGGTCGATCTCGCGCACCCGCTGCAGGCGACCGATCCCTACGCGCTCAGCAAGGTGATGGGCGAGGACATTGCCCGCGCCGCCGTGCATTGGGGCCTACAGACGGTGGCGATCCGCACCGTCTTCGTCGCCTATCCCGAAATGTATGGCGAGATCCGCGCGCGCCACGCCGACCCGGCGAACTACAAGGGCACGCCGGCCGGCGGTCCTTCCAGCGCCGGTGGCGGCGCCTTCTACAACTACATCGATCCACGCGACCTCGCTCGGGCCTTCCGGCTGGCGCTGGAGCTGGAGATGGCGCCGGCCAGCTTCGAGACGTTTTTTGTGGCCTCGCCCGACACGCTGGCCGCCGAGCCGACCGTCGAGCGGGCCCGCCGCCTGCACGGCACGGCGATCGAGGTGCGCGATGCCGAGCTTTATGCCGGCAGCCCGTATGCCAGCCTCTACGACACGCGCCACGCCGCGCAGCGGCTGGGCTTCCGGCCCGAGCACAGCCTGCGCCACCTGATTTCCGGCGACGCCTGAGAACGGGCGGTTTCCCCTTCACGAACAGGATTTGAGAGAATGAAGACTATTCTCGTGACCGGCGGATCGGGCTGGCTCGGCAGCGCCGTCGTCCGCAGGCTGCTGGCGCGCGGCGACACGGTGATCTCGGCGGATGTCGGCATCAGCCCGGCCATGAAGGCGCTTGCCGAGCAGAACCCGAAGCTCCTCAACACCATCGTCGATCTCGGCGAGTGGCCGCAGGTGATGCGCGCGCTGACCGAGGCCAGGCCGGATGCGATCGTCCACTGCGCCGCCATCGTCGGCGTGGTGCAGTGCGCCGACATCCCGCTGAAGGCGATGCGCGTCAACGTCGAAGGCATGGTCAATTTGCTCGAGGCCATGCGCCTGACCGGCATTCGCCGCGTCGTGCATGTCTCGACCGAGGAAACCTATGGTGACTTCCAGTCGGCGAGGATCACCGAGGATCATCCGCAGGTGCCCACCTCGATCTACGGCCTGACGAAGTTGGCGGCCGAGCACTATGGCCGCGTCTACAGCCGCGATCACGGCCTCGAATGCATCAACGTTCGGACTTGCTGGGTCTACGGGCCGAACCTGCCGCGTCCGCGCATGCCGAAGACCTATGTCGACGCAGCGCTGAAGGGCCAGCCGCTGCACCAGCAGGGCGGCGGCGATCTGGCCGTCGACCAGGTCTATATCGAGGACACCGTGTCGGGCATCGTCCTGGCGCTCGACAAGGCCGAGCACCGCTTCGACGCCTATAACGTCGCCACCGGCGAGGCGCCGACGCTGTCCGAGGTCGCCGGGCTCGTCAACGAGGCTGTCCCGGGCGCCGACATCCGGATCGAGGCCGGTCCCTACCGGCACGGCGACCGCATCCTGACCGCGAAGAAGGGGGCGCTCGACATCAGCCGGGCCCGCCAGGAACTCGGCTATGCGCCGGAATACCCGATCCGCCGCGGCATCGATCTGATGATCGAGGAAGCGCGCGGCGCGTCAGGCGCCTCGGGGTGACCAGATCCCGCGACAGGACGCGTCGGCACCCAAGCGTGCCGGCGTGCCGTCCGGGGATCCCTCGCGCCGACCTACGGCGCGACGGGAGGGCCGATATATTCGACGCCGAGCCAGCGGCCTTCGCTCACCTGCTCGTGCACCAGCCGGATCAGCTCGTCGCGGACGAGAGAACTGGCTTCGGAAAGCTCGTCCGTCGGGGCGGTGTGCAGGTAGTTGATCCGCGTCAGCGAGACGTCGCTGATCGGCAGGCAGCGCCACTGCGCGGATTCCGGCTCGCCGAAGACGTTGATCGCGGCGCGCGGCTTGATCGTCGCGCCCATGCCGCGCAGCAGGCAGCGCATCAGCACGGGCAGCGAGTCGATCTCGGCGACCGGCGTGACGCGGCGATCGATCCGCTCGTATTCGAGGTCGATGCGGCGGCGCAGGCCGTGACTGCCGCTGGGCAGGATCAGCGGGATGTCGGCGATGTCGGCCAGCGTGACCTGCGACTGCGTGGCGGGCAGCAGGTCCGAGGTGGCCGGCAGGACGAGGAACAGTTCCTCGCGCAGGATCTGGACGGAAGACCAGCCCGGCACGCTTTCGCCGGAGAACAGTACGGTGATGTCGAGATCGCCCGAGGCGGCCTGGCTGCGCAGGTGGCCGCTCAAGCCTTCGATCACGTTCAGCATGATGCCCGGATATTGCGAGCGGATCCGTTCCACCATCGGTTCGCCGACCTGGCAGATGGTCGAGGGCGGCAGTCCGATGGTCACCCGTCCGGTGATCTCGGTGGCGACGCCGCGCGCCGCCGCCAGCGCCTGGTCGATCTGCCGGAGGATGAATTTGGCGTAGCGGTAGAGCGTCTGCCCTTTGCTGGTCGGGGTTACGCCGCGGCTGGAGCGCAGCAGGAGCGGGGCGCCGATGTCGTATTCGAGGCGAGAGATCTGTTGCGAGAGGGCCGGTTGGGCAATGTTCAGCTCCCGCGACGCCTGCGAAAAGCTTTCGCAGTCAACAATCGCGACGAAGTACTTGAGCTGTTTGACGTCCAATATCCGGTTCCTCTTGGCGCTCCCGCTGCCGGCCGGGGCCGGGCGGGATGTCTGAGCTGCAGCTTACTAGCCGGCCATGCGTTGAATGTCGAATGCGTCACGATGCTGCTGGTCGCCTCGGCACGCTGCGGCGCGGCGTTCCGGCGTCCGGCTCCCGAGCGTCGCAGCGGTGCGCGCCAAGCTCTTGACCGCGCCGTGGGGCAAGTTTATGCCACATAGTGAAAATCAATCTCATAATATGAAAAATTCGATGGCGCTGTTTGATCCGGAAGCTCGCCCCGCTCTCGCCGAGCGCGTGACCACTGACCTGCTCGTCATCGGAAGCGGCGCTTCCGGCCTGACGGCCGCCCTTGCTGGCCTGCTCGCCGGGCTGCGGGTGATCGTCGTGGACAGCGCCCCGGCGTTCGGCGGCACGACCGCCCGTTCGTCCGGCACGAGCTGGGTGCCGGACAACCGGATGATGCGCGCCGCCGGCATGGAGGGCGATCGCGAGCAGGCCGAGCTCTATCTGGACACCCTGATTGGCCCGCGCGGTCCGCGCGCGCCGTGGGAGGCCTTTCTCGACGCCGCGCCCGAGATGCAGGCCGATCTCGAGGATCGTGCGGAGATTGTGTTCCGGCCGTATCGCGGCGCGCCCGACTACCGCGCCAATCTGCCCGGCGCGGGGCAGGGCTGGCGCCCGCTGGAGCCGGTCGAGTTCGACGGGCGGTTGCTCGGCGGCTATTTCCCGCTGATCGCGAACCCGGTTCCGGAGTTCACCGTGTTCAACGGCATGATGGTGACGCGGGCCGAGGCAGGGCGGCTGGTGCATGCCGAGAAGTCGCTGTCCGCGATGGTGCTCGGCGCGCGGCTCACGCTGCGCTACCTGGCAGATCGCCTCAGCGGCCACCGGCGCGGCACGCGCCTCGTGATGGGCAACGCCCTGGTCGCCCGCCTGGTGCATGCGGTTCTCGCGCGGGGTGGCCTGCTCTACGAAAACGTCCTCGTCGGCGGGTTGCGCATGGAGGGCGGACGTGTCGTCGGTGCCGAGGTGACCCGCAACGGCGTTTCGGCGCGGATCGATGCCACTCGCGGCGTCGTGCTGGCGGGCGGCGGCTTCCCCGGCAACGAGGATTGGCGTCGGCGCGAGCTGCCGTCGCCGGCCCCGGAACACACGCCGGCCTCGCCCTATGCCTGCGCCGGCACGATCGGCCTGGCGACCGATGTCGGCGCCGCGCTCGGGCCGAAGCTTTCAGATGCCGGGCTCTGGTTCCCGAGTTCGCTGCGCACCCGCGCGGACGGCAGCCTTGCCGTCTACCCGCATATCGCTCTCGACCGCGCCAAGCCGGGCTCGATCATCGTCAACAGCGCCGGCCGGCGCTTCGCCAACGAGGCGCTGTCCTACCACGACTTCGTCCGGGCTATGTACGCGGCCCATCGCGAGACGTCAGCCATTCCGGCCTGGCTGATCGGCGATCGCAGCTTCCTGCGCCGCTACGGCATGGGCATCGTCCGGCCGCGCACGCCAGCGCTCGGCGGCTATGTGCGCGAGGGCTATCTGAAATATGGCCGGACCGTCGCCGAGCTCGCTCGCGCCATCAATGTGCCGGGGGCGGAGCTGGCGGAAACGATCCGGCGGTTCAACGTCTTCGCGTCTACCGGCACGGATGCCGATTTCGCGCGCGGCGAGACGAGCTATCAGCGCTCGAACGGCGACGCGGCGCATGGGCCGAACCCCTGTCTCGGCCCGGTGGGGGAGCGCGAGCTCTACGCGGTCGCGCTCTATCCGACGCCGCTCGGCACCAGCCGCGGCCTGTCCGCTTCCGTCGACGGCGAGGTCCGGGACGGGCAGGGCGGGCCGATCCCCGGTCTCTATGTCTGCGGCAACGACATGCAGTCCTGCTTCTCCGGCGAATACCCCGGCGCAGGCGCCCAGATCGGCGCCGGCATGACGTTCGCCTGGCGCGCCGTGCGCCACATCACCCGCAATCCCTAATTCGTTCAATTTCGAGGAGACCCAAATGGCCAAGAAGAAGGGCGGCGACTACATCGCCGAGACGCTCGTTCGCGAGAAGATCCCGTATGTTTTCGGAGTCTGCGGGCATGGCACGGTCGGCCTGATCGACCGTCTCTACGACGTGAAGGACGAGGTCCAGATGATCTCGCCGCGTCACGAGCAGACAGCCGTGCACATGGCGGACGCGTTCTTCCGCGTCTCGCACCGCGTGGCCGCCACGCTGACCTCGACGGGCCCGGGCTCCGCCAACCAGATCATGGGCCTCGCCGTCGCGCAGACCGACAGCTCGGCGATCCTGGCGATCACCGCCAACGTGCCGACGCAGCAGTTCAACCGCGGCCCGTTCCAGGAGCTGAACCTCCACCACCAGGCCGATTTCAACAATGTCATCCGCCCGGTCGTGAAGCGCAGCTTCCAGCCGACGCGCGTCGAGATGCTGCCGCTCGCGATGCGCCAGGCCTGCGCGACGATGACCACCGGCCGTCCCGGTCCCGTCAATCTCGACATCCCCTACAACCTCTTCCAGGAAGAGGGTGACCTCGCCGAGGAAGCCGTCGGCAGCGCCTTCGGCGTGCGCCGGCCGGGCGGCAGCCCGGACGACGTGCTGGCCACGGTCGACGCCATCCTGGCGGCGGAGCGGCCGGTGCTGTTCGTCGGCCACGGCATGGCGCTCTCGGAGGGTGGCCCCGAGCTGACCGAGCTCGCCCGCTGGATGTCGATCCCCGTCGTGTCGTCGCCGAACGGCATGGGCACGCTGGACATGACCGACGCGCTCTCGCTCGGCTTCATCGGCCGCAACGGCGCCTACCAGGCCAACCAGGCCGGCCGCCATGCGGATCTGGTGCTCGCCATCGGCGCGCGCTTCGACGACCGCTCGGCCTCGAGCTGGCAGCCGGGCTATTCCTGGAACTTCCCCAGCACCAAGCTGATCCATGTCGATCTCGACCATGCCGAGCTCACACGCAACTACACCCCGGATCTCGCCATCCAGGCGGACGCGCGCACCTTCATTCGGCAGGTCCTGACCGAGCTGGCCAACCGCGCCGTCGGCCGCGAGCCGCGGCTGACGAGCTGGCTGGAGCAGATCGACGGCTGGCGGAAGGAATGGGAAGCGTTCGTCGCCCCCGGCTTCGCCGCGCATCAGCAGCCGATCCGTCCCGAGCGCATCGTCGCCGACTGCATGAAGGTCTTGCCGGACGACGCCATTCTGTCCTTCGACGCGGGCATCCACCACAACTGGTTCATGCAGTTCTGGAAGGCGCGCGCGCCTCAGAACATGCTGAACAGCTGGGGCTATTCCGGCATGGGCTTCGGCCCGTCGGCAATCCTCGGCGCCAAGCTCGCGGCACCCGATCGCGTCTGCGTCTCGGTCTGCGGCGACGGCGGCTTCACCATGGTGCCGCACGTGCTGTGCACCGCGGTCGAGTACAACATCCCGGTCGTCTGGGTGGTCTGGAACAACTTCGCCTGGGGCGCCATCCGCGACCTCCAGTACGGTTATTTCGATGGCCGCGAATACGGCACCGCTTTCTACCAGGGCGAGAATTCGCAGCCTTACAATCCGGACTTCGCGGCCTGGGCCCGCGCGGCCGGCGTCGAGGGCTTCACGGTCACGCGCTCGGAGGATTTCGCCGGCACGCTCGAGGCGGCGATCCGCATGAACCGTCCGGTCCTGATCGACGTGCACGTCGACGCCGACATCCGTCCGCCGACCACCGGATCCTGGGCACTGCCGCCGCTCCAGCCGAAGCAGCCGGCCTTCGGCACGGCCTGGCGGCCGGCCTGATCCCCTCAAGAGCTTGAACGCAAGGAACGCGACATGAGCGAATACAAGACCGTCATCCGCAACATCGCCGAGGAGCCCTGGCGGCAGTTTCCTGCCCATCACGGCGGCGCGTTGTCGAAGGCGCTGGCCCATCCCGAGACGACCGGCGCCCGCCAGATCGACTACCGCATCTCCACCTACCAGCCGATGGCCTATGTGGAGCGCCACGTCCACAAGCGCCAGGAGCAGGTCTATCACGTGCTCGACGGCGAGGGCCTGATGGAGATCGACGGCAAGAAGCATGTCGTGCGTAAGAACGATGTGATCTTTATTACGCCGGGCACCTGGCACAGTATCGAGAATTCCGGGCTGGGTGATTTGACCTTCATCGTCGTCACGACGCCGATCTCCGACGAGTGAGACCCTTCATGCCGCCCGTCTCGAAGTCTGCCGACGACGAAACCTCGCCGAAGGAGACTGCCGCCAAGGGCGGCATCCAGTCTCTCGAGCGGGCGGCCATGATCCTGTCGGTCGTCGCCCAAAGGGCGGAGACCGGCATCGGGCTGACGGAGGTGGCGGCGCAGACCGGGCTGCACACCTCCACCGCGTTCCATCTCATCAAGTCGATGGAAACGCTCGGCTTTGTCGCCAGGGTGGGCGATGGCAAGGCCTATTGCATCGGGCCGCGCATCTTCGCCCTGGCCGCCGGCGCGCCGCTGATCCAGACCCTGATCCGCTTCGGCCAGCCCGTGCTCGACGCGCTGAGCGCGGAAACCGGCGAGGCGAGCCATCTGGCGGTCCGGTCGGGCAGGGACATCCTGCTGGTCGCCCGGGCCGAGGCGCGCGGCATGCTGCAGATGGCCGATGTCATCGGCCAGCCGCGGCCGCCGCACGCCACCGCCATCGGCAAGCTGCTGCTGGCGCATTGCGATCCCGCACAGCGCGATCTCGAGGGGTTGCGTTTCGAGCCGTTCACCGACGCCACCCTCCGCTCCGCGCCGGCGCTCGGCGCCGATCTCGAACGGGTGTTGGCGCGCGGCTATGCCGAGGATCGTGGCGAACTCGACGAGAACGTGCGCTGCATCGCGGTCCCGGTGCGGAATTTCTCCGGCGCGGTGATCGCGGCCATCGGATTGTCCGGGCCGATCTGGAAAATGACGGACGCGGTGGTGGCCGCGCATCTGGAGACGCTGCGCGGCCATGCGAGCCAGCTTTCGGCGCTGATGGGCCATGCCGGGTGATCGCGAAAACCTATAGCAATGCAGGAAATCAGTATTAACTGGCTTCCAGATTTCCCTGTAGAAATTTCATTGCTGGCTGTGTCGCCTCTCATGGGCTTCATAAGCATTTTTTCGTCTGCCCCATCTTGATTCATGTCGTGCCCAAGAGCCGGCGAGAATACAACGAGTAGATACATGAAATTTCCATTCGAGGCTGCTGTGGATGGTCTGTATCCCATTTGCGGGATGCTGATCGGCAAGGATTGGGTGCCGGGAACAGCAGAGACGCGCGAGATCATCGATAAATTTCGTCTGACGCCATTTGCCCTGCTGCCGTCGTCTTCGCCGGCGCAGATCGACCAGATGCTGGATCTGGCGCAGGCGAGCTTCGAGGGCAGCACGCTGACGGCCTATGATCGCGGCCGCATCCTCGACGGCGTCGCCGACAGGATCGAGCGTCAGGCGGATGCGTTCCTCGAAGTCATGCAGATCGAGACGGGCTACACGACGGTCGATTGCCGCAACGAGATCGATCGCACGGTGCAGACGTTCCGGCTCTCGGCGGAGGAAGCGCGGCGTCTGAAGGGCGACGTCATCCCCATGGCTGGCGCGGCCGGGCAGGGGCGGCGGATCGGCATGACGGTGCGCGTGCCGCTCGGCATCGTGCTCGCCGTCACGCCGTTCAACGCGCCGCTCAACACGGTCGCGCACAAGGTCGGCCCGGCCATCGCCGCCGGTAACACCGTCGTGCTCAAGCCGGCGAGCCAGACCCCGCGTACCGCCTGCCTGATGGCGCAGGCCTTCCTCGACGCGGGCCTGCCGCCCGGCCACCTCCAGGTCTTCCACGGCGGCGGCGTCGCGGTCACCCATGCGATGCAGGACGATCGCGTCCGCTACATCGCCTTCACCGGCTCGACCGGCGTCGGCGCCAAGATCCAGGCGCAGGCCGGGCTGCGCCGGACGCAGATGGAACTGGGCTCGATCGCCTTCACCGTATTGAGCGACGACGCCGATCTCGACCAGGCCCTGCCGAAGGTCGTCAATGCCGGCTATCGCAAGGCCGGCCAGGTCTGCACGTCGATCCAGATCCTGCTGGTGCACCGGTCGATCCTGGCCGAGGTCGAGGCGCGGCTGACCAAGCTCGTCGCCGGCCTGCACTATGGCGATCCGCAGTCGGAAGGCGCCATTTGCGGTCCGCTGATCTCGCTCGACGACGCGACGCGGGTCGAAGCCTGGATCAACCAGGCGGTCGAGCAGGGCGCGACGCTGCTGGCCGGCGGCACGCGCGAAGGCGCCGTCGTCGCGCCGACGCTGCTCAGCAATGTCGCGCCGACGATGAATGTCGGCTGCCAGGAGATCTTCGGGCCGGTCGTCTGCATCGAGGCGTTCGACACGATCGACGGCGCGATCGCCCGCGTGAACGCCACGCCATATGGTCTGGCCTCGGGCATCTTCACCAACCGGCTGGACGATGCGTTCGCGGCCGCGCGGCGCCTGCGCGTCGGTGGCGTGCACGTCAACGAGACCTCGTCATCGCGCGTCGACATGATGCCGTATGGCGGCTCGAAGGACAGCGGCTTCGGTCGCGAGGGCCCGCCCTACGCCATCCACGAGATGACCGAAGAGCGCGTCATCAGCTTCACGGTCTAGGGTCTTCGCGCGAAGACCACGCAACCAGACAATGAGTTGGAGCGGCGCGGCGTTTCTCGAAACGAGGCGCCGCTCCCCGGACGCCGCGTCGAGCAGAGGGCGCGGCGTCCGCATTATTTCAAGGAATGGACGGCGACATGACGGTACGGACAGCACTGGTATTCGGCGGCACGCGCGGCATCGGGCGCGCCATCGTCACCGAACTGACCCGCAAGGGCGTCGACACCGCCTTCACCTATGCGCGGTCGGCCGAGACCGGCCTGCCGGGCCACGCGATCCGCGCCGACATCACGGATCAGGCCTCCGTCGCCGCCGCCTATGAGGAGGCGCTTGCCCGCTTCGGCGGCCGCCTCGACTATGTCGTCGCCAATGCCGGCATCAACGTGCCCGCCCGCCCGCTCGCCGATTTCCCGATCGAGGACATGCGGGCGCTGTTCGAGACCAACATCATCGGCGCCTTCAACATGCTGCAGGGCGCGGCGCGCCATGTCGCCGACAATGGCGCCGTCGTCGCCTTGACGACGTCGCTCGTGCGCCATGCGGTTGCCGGCACCGGCCCCTATACGGCGACCAAGGCGGCGGTCGAGGCTCTGCTCCGCTCGCTGCAGAAGGAACTGGCGGGACGCGGCGTCCGCGTCAACGCGGTGGCTCCCGGCCCGGTCGACACTGACCTGTTCCGCAATGGCAAGGATGCCGCCGCCGTGGCGCGCTCCGCCGCGATGTCGCCCTTCAACCGCATCGGAGCGCCCGAGGAAGTGGCGAAGCTGGTGTCGTTCGTGCTGTCCGACGACGCGTCGTGGGTCGCCGGCCAGGTTCTGCAGCCGAATGGCGGGCTCGTCTGAGTCCGACCGGCGTCATCCTCAATCCGCGATGAAAAGAGGGCCGCGGCGGATGTCGCGGCCCTCTTTCTGTTTTGCCCGGACGGCGCCGGTCAGCGAGCGGCGGTCAGCCGGTCGGCGTCCGCCTGCGTCAGCGGGGCAGGGCGCTCGGTCGTGGTCGAGAGCGTGATCACCCGGCTCTCGGCCGCCGCCTGCAGGATCGACACCATGGCGTCAAGCGCATGCACGGCGACGCGGCCCGAGCAGCGCGGCTCGCGGTTGTTGTCCGCCGCGTCGAGCAGGTCGGCGACGCCGAGCATGCGGTAGTTCGCGTGCTTGCCGTCCTGCCAGTTGGCCTTGCCGAACGGCGCATCCGAGGTGTCGACCTCGATATAGTCGCCGCCTTCCTTCGAATAGCGGATCTTGCCGCCGAAGAAGTTCGGGTCGGGGACCAGCATCGTGCCGTCCGAACCGTACAGCTCGATCGGATTGACGTGGCCGTGCTTCCAGATGTCCCAGCTGGCCGAGAGCGTGACCTGCGCGCCCGAGGCGAAGTTCAGGATCGCGTTGATGGTCGTCGGCGTGCCCACCGGCACGGTCTTGCCCTTGAGCGGGCCTTCGGCAGTGACGAGGCGGTCTTCAAAACCCTTGCTGGCCACGGCGGTGACCGTCTGGATCGGACCGAGCAGGTTGACCAGCGCGGCGATGTAGTAGGGGCCGAGGTCGAGGATCGGACCGCCGCCCGGCTGGAAGAAGAAGCCGGGATTGGGGTGCCACATCTCCATGCCGCGGCTCATGACGTGCATGGTGCCGGCGATGACGCGGCCGATCTTGCCCTCGTCGATCAGCCGGCGCGCCGTCTGACCGCCGCCGCCGAGGAAGGTGTCCGGCGCGCTGCCGAGCTTCAGCCCGCGCGCGTCGGCCTCGGCAACCAGCTTCTTGCCGTCCTCGACGGAGAGCGCGAACGGCTTCTCCGAATAGGCGTGCTTGCCGGCCGAAAGGATCGCGTTCGACACCTCGTAATGCGCCGAGGGGATGGTCAGGTTGATGACCGTGTCGATCTCGGAATCCCGAAGCAGCTCATCGACGCCGAGGGCGCGGACGCCGAACTGGCCGGCGCGGGCCTTGGCCGCCTCGGCCGAGAGGTCGGCGACGGCGACGATCTTCGTGCCGGGGAAGAGTGGCGCCAGCTTCAGATAGGCTTCCGAGATGTTACCGGCGCCGATCAGGCCGATCTGGTGGATCTTGGACATGAAGCGGTCGCCTTTCAGGAAACCAGGGCCTTGATGGAGGCGAAGGAACGCTCGGCGAACCGCTTCCAGTCGGCCGGATTGTCGTGCTCGGCGACAAGGATGCCGGCCTTCGGCGCCTTGGCGATGTGCGGCCACAGCGCCTTCCAGTCGATCGTGCCATGGCCGACATCGGCCCAGCCGTCTTCTTCCGTCGTGCCGGCCGGCGCGATGTCCTTGATGTGGAAGGCGATCGTGTCGCCGGCGAGCTTGTCGATCTCGGCGGCGGCGTCCTTGCCGGCGCGGGCGACCCAGCCGATGTCGAGCTCGGCCGAGACGCCGTTGCCGATCATGTGGTCGATCGGACGCGAGCCGTCGGCGAGCGTCGCATATTCGAAGTCGTGGTTGTGGTAGCCGAGGCCGAGGCCGGCTGCCTTTGCCTTTTCGGCCGCCACGGCGATCGTCTCATGCAGCTTCTTCCAGCCGTCGACGTCGGTCGGGCGCTGCTCGGCAACGAGATAGGGGATGACGATCGTCTCGGCGCCGATCGTCTTGGCGATGTCGATGAAGCGGCTGGTCTCGCCGGTCACGCCGTCGATCGGCGCATGGAAGGTCGGCGTGACGAGGCCGGCGGCATCCACCTTTTTGCGGTAGCCGGCCGGGTTCTCGCCATAGAGCGGATAATAGGGCTCGACGGCGTCATAGCCGATCTTGGCGAGGCCCTCGAGGATCGTTTCCAGCGGCGGGAAGTTGCGGGCGGAGTAGAGCTGGAACGAGATCTTATGCTTCGACATGCGAATGTCTTTCTTGCGGGTTCGGCGGGAATGGCCCGAAACCGTGGGCCCAGGGGAAGGAAAGCGAAAGATCAGAGCCTGGCGCCGGTCGCCAGATCGAAGACCGAAGCCTGCGCGGGCTCGAACCAGGCGTCAACCACCGACGGCGTGTCGACATGCGCGTCGCCGTCGATGCGGACGGAGAACTGCGTGCCGGCGACGTCGCCCCAGACGAGGCTGTCGGCGCCCATCGGCTCCACCAGCGTCAGGTTGACGGGAATGGTGGTGGCGTTCGGCTCGCGCTTCTCGAGGTCGATCTGCTCGGGACGAATGCCGAGCGTCGCCGGGCGGCCGTGCTCGGGCGGCGCGACGAATTCATAGCCGGCGAGATCGACGATGCGGCCATCCTTGAGCTTGAACGTCGCGCGTCCCTCCTCGACGACGAGCGTGCCGTCGACGAAGTTCATCGAGGGCGAGCCGACGAAGCCGGCGACGAAACGGTTGAGCGGCCGGCGATAGATCTCCTTCGGCGAGGCGAGCTGCTGGATCACGCCGCCATTCATCACGGCGATGCGGTCGGCCAGCGTCAGCGCCTCGATCTGGTCGTGCGTGACGTAGATCATGGTCGAGCCGAGGCCCTGGTGCAGGCGCTTCAGCTCGACGCGCAGCTCCGTGCGCAGCTTGGCATCGAGGTTGGAGAGCGGCTCGTCGAACAGGAAGACGTCGACGTCGCGCACCAAGGCGCGGCCGATCGCGACGCGCTGGCGCTGGCCGCCGGAGAGCTCGGCTGGGCGGCGGTTCAGGAGCGGCTGGATCTGCAGGATCTCGGCGGCGCGGGCGACGCGCTTGTCGATCTCGGCCTTCGGCGTCTTGGCCATCTTCAGGCCGAAGGAGAGGTTGCCGGTCACCGTCATGCGCGGATAGAGCGCGTAGGACTGGAACACCATGCCGATGCCGCGGTCCTTCGGCTCCTCCCAGGTGACGTTCTTGCCGCCGATCCAGATCTGGCCGGCCGAGATGTCGAGCAGGCCGGCGACGGCGTTGAGCAGGGTGGATTTGCCGCAGCCGGAGGGGCCGAGCAGCACGATGAACTCGCCCTGCTCGATCTCGAGATCGAGGTTCTTCAGGACCTTGAGGTTGCCGAACTCGATTTCAAGGTCACGGATGGAGACGGTGGCCATGGCTTATCCCTTCACGGCGCCGGCGGCGATACCGCGCACGAACCAGCGTCCCGATATGAAATAGACGACGAGGGGAACGAGGGCGGTCAGGATCGTCGCCGCCATGTTCACGTTGTAGAGCTTCTCGCCCTGGGTCGAATTGACGATGTTGTTCAGCTGCACGGTCATCGGCAGGTTGTCGCGACCGGCGAAGATCACGCCGAACAGGAAGTCGTTCCAGATGCCGGTTACCTGCAGGATGCAGGCAACGATGACGATCGGTGTCGACATCGGCAGCATCAGGCGGAAGAAGATCTGGAAGAAGCCGCCGCCGTCGACGCGGGCCGCCTTGAACAGCTCGATCGGCAGGCTCGCATAGTAGTTGCGGAACAAGAGCGTCATCAGCGGCAGGCCGAAGATGATGTGCGTGACGACGATGCCGGTCATCGTGCCGTAGATGCCGACCGTCGAATAGATCCGCACCAGCGGGTAGATGAACACCTGATAGGGCAGGAAGGCGCCGAGCAGCAGCACGGCGAAGAGCAGGTTGGCGCCGCGCACGCGCCAGAGCGACAGCGCATAGCCGGTGAGCGAGCCGACGAAGATCGACAGGATCACGCTTGGGATCAGGATGCGGACCGAGTTCCAGAAGCCGACCTTGATGCCGCTGCAGTTCAATCCGGTGCAGGCAGAATTCCAGGCCTGGATCCAGGGCTCGATCGTCATCTCGGACGGCAACGAGAAGATGTTGCCCATGCGGATCTCGCCCATCGTCTTCAGCGAGGTGACGATCATCACGTACATCGGCAGCAGGAAGAAGAGCGCCGCGAAGAAGAGGAAGGCATAGAGCCCGACGCGGCCGGCGGTGACCGAACGCGGACGTGGGCCGGAGGGGCCGGACATGGCCGCCGCGGTAGCGGGAGTGGGTGTCGCCTGCAGCATCACTTGCCTCCCTTGGCGCGCTCGGGCCGGAAATATTCGTAGTAGAGCCAGGGCGTGATGATCACGAGGACGATGACCAGCAGCACCGACGAGGCCGCCGTGGCGAGGCCGATGTTCGAGCGCCCGAACAGGTAGTCGAGGATGAACTTGGCCGGGACTTCCGAGGAGATGCCGGGACCGCCGCCGGTCAGCGCGATGACGAGGTCGTAGACGCGCACCACGGCGAGCGAGAGCAGCACCACCGAGGTGATGATCGTCGGTCGCAGCATCGGCACGATGATGTTGAGATAGACGCGCCAGGCGGGGATGCCGTCGACGCGCGCCGCCTTCCAGAGCTCCTGGTCGATGCCGCGGAGGCCAGCCAGCATCAGCGCCATGACGAGGCCCGAGGCCTGCCAGACGCCGGCGATGATGACGACATAGATCGCGCGGTCGTTCTGGATGATCCAGTCGAAGCGGAAGTCGGTCCAGCCGAGATTGCGCACATATTGCTGCACGCCGAGCGTCGGATTGAGGATCCACTGCCAGGCGAGGCCGGTGACGATGAACGACATGGCGTAGGGGTAAAGGAAGATCGTACGGAACGTGTTCTCGAACCGGATCTTCTGGTCGAGCGCTGCCGCCATCAGGAAACCGAGGACAAGGCAGACCAGGATCAGGCCGATCCCGAAGATGACCATGTTCTCCAGCGAGATGATCCAGCGCGACGTCGTGAACAGGCGCTCGTACTGCCGGATTCCGATGAAGTTCATCGACGGAAGCAGCTTCGAGTCCGTGAATGAGATCTGCACGGTCCACAGCATGGTGCCGAGATAGGCGCAGACGACGATGACGAAGGCGGGTATCAGCGCCACATAACTGGCGACGTTCTGGCGGCGGCGAGGCTTCACGCTTCCCGACCTCTCTGGCTCAGACTGGACGTGGGTATGACGCGTCCGGCGGCGCGGCCCGAGGGACCCGCGCCGCCGGCTTGATGCGTCCGAGGCGTTACTTCGCCTGCTCGACGGCCGTGTTCCACTTCGCGACGAAGTCGTCGGCCGACATCGACGGATTGGCCCAGTATTCGGCCACGACGTCCGTCAGGCTCTGCACGACGTCGGCCGAAGCCAGGATGTCGGCGGCCGGGATCTGCTTGTCGGGATCCTGCAGGACTTCCACGCCGATCTTGGCGCAGGCGTCGAGCGCGGAGTTGTCAACGTCGAGACGGACCGGAACCGAGCCCTTCTTGGCGTTGAACGCGACCTGCGCGTCCTTCGACATCATCACCGTGGCGAGGAGGTCCTGCGCCTTGGTGCCGGCTTCATCCTTCAGCTTCGGGAAGATGAAGACGTCGCCGCCCATGATGAAGTTCTTCTGGCCCGGCCCGAGGATGCAGCCGAAGTCCTTGCCGGCGACCTGGTTGGCCAGCACGAACTCGCCCTTGGCCCAGTCGCCCATGAACTGGAAGCCGGCCTTGCCCGAGATGACCATGCCAGTGGCGACGTTCCAGTCGCGGTTCGGATTGCCCGGATCGGAGTAGTCACGGATCTTGCCGAAGATCTCGGCGACCTTCTTGAACTCCGGCGACTTGACCGCCTCCGGGTCGAGATCCCTGTAGACCTTGAGGTAGAGATCCTTGCCGCCCTCGCTGAGCAGGATGGCGTTCAGCATCAGGTTGAGCTGCCAGGGCTGGCCGCCGACCGCGACCGGGATGATGCCGGCTGCCTTCAGCTTGTCGCCCGCGGCGAAGAACTCGTCCCAGGTGGTCGGCTCGGCGACGCCGGCCTTGTCGAGGACGGCCTTGTTGTACCAGACCCAGTTCTGGCCGTGATTGTTGATCGGCACGGCGATCACGTGGCCGTCGCGGGTCACCGCGTCGTAGAACGCCGGCGGCAGGGCGGCCTTCCAGCCTTCCTTCTCGGCGATGTCGTCGAGGTTGCGGATCAGGCCCTGGGCGACGAGCTCGTCGATCTGCTTGCCCGTGTTGAACTGCATCGCGGCCGGCGGATCGCCACCGATGATGCGGTTGATGCCGATCGGGCGGGCGGTGCTGCCCGAGCCGCCGATGGCGGTGTCGACCCACTGGCCGCCGGCGGCGTCGAACGCCTTGGCGAATTCCTGCACGGCGGCGGCTTCGCCACCGGAGGTCCACCAGTGAAACACCTCGGCCTTCTGCGGATCGGCCTGGGCGACGCCCACGGCCAGTCCGACCATCGCCACGGCGCCCAGGAGCGCCCGCGCTACACGCTTCATGTCTTCCTCCCACATGCGACGCCTCGTCGAGGCGTCTGCTCAACGAACGTTGGCTCGATCCGTCGGACTTGAGCCGTCCGTATTGTTGTAATCGATTACATCCAGCGTATACTCCTTGCTGCGGCTGTCAACGCAATCTTATTTTGCAGTGCGAAAGAAAAAGGTCGGGCAAGGGCGGAATGGCGGATTCATCAGATATCGAGGCCGCCGAAGGCCATGCGCGAACCGTCACGATCCAGGACGTGGCGCGCATGGCGGGGGTTTCGACCGCCACGGTGAGCCGGGCGCTCGCGATGCCGGATCGCGTCGCGGCGGCGACCCGCGAGGCGGTTTTCTCGGCCATCCGCGAGACCGGCTACACGCCGAACGCCGCGGCGCGCTCGCTACGCGCGAAATCGACCAAGATGGTGCTGGTGCTGCTGCCGGGCATCGGCAATTCCTTCTTTACGCCCGTCCTGAACGCGCTGGAGGAGGTGTTCACCGAGGCCGGCTACGGCGTGCTGATCGGCTATACCCGGCAGAGCCGCCGACGCGAGACGCACTACGCGCGGGTCATTCGCGCGGGCCAGGTGGACGGCGTGCTCGTCGTCACGGGCAACGTGCCGCGCGACGAGGAGTTCGCCTCCGTCCCGGACACGGTGCCGAAATCGCTGATGTTCTCCGAGATTCCCGGCAACGAGCATGTCTCGGTCTTCGACGTCGACAACCGCCAGGCCTCGGCGGCGGCCGTCCGCTATCTGATCAGCCAGGGACACCGGCGCATCGCCCACATCCCCGGCGCGGAGGGCGGGCTCGAGGCCCAGGAGCGCCTTGGTGGCTATTGCGATGCGCTGGTCGAGGCGGGGCTGCCTGTCGATGAGGCGCTGATCTGGCGCGGCGCCACCAATTTCGACTTCGCCTCGGGCGACCGGGCGGCGGCGCAGTTCTTCAAGCTTTCCGAGCGGCCCACGGCGGTGTTCGCGGCGGCCGACGAAATCGCGCTCGGCTTCATGCGCGCGCTGAAGAACCAGGGGGTCGGCATCCCCTCGGATGTCTCGGTCATCGGCTTCGACGACACTGACTACGCCATCCACTACGATCCGGCGCTGACGACGATGCGGCAGCCGCGCACCGAGATGGGCCGGCTGGCGGCGGCCGACCTGCTGCGCCGTATGGCGGCCCGCAACGAGGCGGTGCCGACCTCGAAGGTGCGTCTGCCCTGCGAGCTGGTGGTACGCGAGAGCGTGCGGCGGCTGGACTAGCCCGCCAGTTCCTCGCGCAGCATTTCCAGCGTCAGCCATTCCTCCTCGGCTGCGTCGCGCTCGTGTTGCGCGGCGGCGAGGCGGGTGTTCGCCGCGTCGAACGCCTTGCGGTCGCTGGCGAACAGGTTCGGCGTGGCGAGCTTCGCCTCCAGCTTGGCGATCTCGGCGCCGAGCGCGTCGATCTTCGCCGGCAGCGTCTCCAGCGCGTGCTTCTGCTTGAAGGAGAGCTTGGCCTTGCTCGCCGGCGCGGCGCGTTCGGCGGCCGGTTTCTTCTCGTCCTTGCGCGGTTCGGACTTGGCGGCGGTGCGGGCCGGCGCGGCGGCGCCGCGCTGCGCCAGCATGTCGGTATAGCCGCCGGCATAGTCGGTCCACCGGCCATCGCCCTCCGCCACGATCACCGAGGTGGCGACGCGGTCGAGGAAGTCGCGGTCGTGGCTGACGAGCAGGATCGTGCCTTCGTAGTCGTCGAGCAGTTCCTCGAGCAGGTCCAGCGTCTCGAGGTCGAGATCGTTGGTCGGTTCGTCGAGCACCAGGAGGTTGGACGGGCGGGCCAGCGCCCGCGCCAGCATCAGCCGGCCGCGCTCGCCACCGGAAAGCGCGGTGATCGGCGCGCGGGCCTGCTCGGGCGTGAACAGGAAGTCCTTCATGTAGCCGATGACGTGGCGCGGCTGGCCGTTGACCATCACGTTGTCGCCGCGCCCCTCGGTCAGCGCGTCGGCGAGGCGAAGGTTCGCGTCCAGGCTTTCGCGGCGCTGGTCGAGCGTCACCATCTGCAGATTGGTGCCGAGCTTGATCGTGCCGCTGTCGGGCGCCAGCACGCCGGTCAGGAGGTTCAGAAGCGTCGTCTTGCCGGCGCCGTTGGCGCCGACCAGGCCGATACGGTCGCCGCGCAGGATGCGGGTCGAGAAATCGCGCACGATCTCGCGTTCGCCGAATGCCTTCGAGACGTCGATCGCCTCGATCACCGACTTGCCGGAGACATTGCCCTCGCTCGCCTGCAGATTGACACTGCCGACGGCGCGGCGCTGGTCGCGCCGTTCCTGGCGCAGGCCTTCGAGCTTGCGCAGGCGGCCCATGTTGCGCTTGCGCCGCGCGGTGACGCCGTAGCGCACCCAGTCGAGCTCCTGGCTGATCTTGCGATCGAGCCGCTCGCGTTCCTTCTCTTCCTCGTGCAGGACGTTGTCGCGCCATTCCTCGAAGGCGGAGAAGCCCTGTTCGAGCCGGCGCGTCGTGCCGCGGTCGAGCCAGAGCGTGGCCTTCGACAGGCGCTCCAGGAAACGACGGTCATGGCTGATCAGCACCAGCGCCGAGCGCATGGATTTCAGCGTCTCTTCCAGCCATTCGATCGCCGGCAGGTCGAGATGGTTGGTCGGCTCGTCGAGCAGCAGCACGTCCGGCTCCGGCGCGATGGCACGCGCCAGCGCCGCGCGGCGCGCCTCGCCGCCGGAAAGCTGGCCGGGCGTCTCCTCGCCGGTGAGGCCGAGCGCCTCCATCAGCATGGTGGCGCGATACGGGTCGTCGCCCGGTCCGAGGCCCGCCTCGACATAGGCGCGCACGGTCGGAAAGGCCGAGAGGTCCGGCTCCTGCGGCAGGTAGCGCAGCGTCGCGCCGGGCTGCACGAAGCGCGTGCCGGAATCGGCTTCGACCGTGCCGGCCGCGATCTTCAGCAGCGTCGACTTGCCCGAGCCGTTGCGGCCGACGAAGCAGAGCCGCTCGCCGGCGGAGACCGACAAGGTCGCGTTTTCGATCAGCGGACGACCACCGAAGGTGAGGCGGATATCCTGGAGGAGAAGCAGTGGAGGAGCCATGCGCGGGATGTAGCCGTCGCCGCGGGCGGGGGCAAGGCGGATCATGCCGGGCCATGGTGACGCGGCGGCGTTTGCCCTAAGCTGACGCGACCGGAGGCCGTCTCGGGAGGACGAACTTGGACGATCGGAAAGCCGGAGCGGCGCCACAGGCGGATCTGGTCGCGCTGATGCGGGCGGTCGCGGCGCGCGACGAAACCGCGTTCAAGCAGCTCTATGAGCGCAGTTCCGCGAAACTATTCGCCATTGTCCGGCGTATCGCAGTCAGTGAGGCAGCGGCCGAAGAGGCGTTGCAGGAGGCGTGGGTCCGGATCTGGAACCATGCCGACCGGTTCGATCCCGCTTTAGCGTCCCCGATAACCTGGATGACGACGATCGCGCGGCATGCGGCGATCGATGCCGTGCGCAAGGGTGCCGAACGGGTGTCGGCGACGGCCGCCGCCATCGACGAGGAGCTGGCGGAGAAACTGCCGGCGCCGGGTGCGGCGACCGATGGCCTGACCGGCCTGCAACTGCAGCGCTGCCTCGAGGGGCTGGATGGGGAGCGGCGTGGCATGGTCTTGCTCGCCTACAGCTATGGCTACAGCCGCGAGGAGCTGTCGCGCCGGTTCGACAAGCCGGTCGCGACGGTGAAGACGATATTGCGGCGCAGCCTGATCGCCTTGAAGGAGTGTCTCGGTGGCCGATAGCGACGAGATTGAGGGACTGGCCGGCGAATATGTGCTCGGCACGCTCGACAAGGGCGAGCGCGCGGCGGTCGAGGCGCAGAGCGGCGCCGATCCCGCGCTGCGCGCCGCGATCGGCGAGTGGGCCGGCCGCCTGCAGCCGCTTGCCGACGCAGCCGGCGAGACGCCGCCGCCCGCCAGCGTCTGGAGCGGTATCCTCGGCCGGATCCGCGCCGTCGGGGGCGATGCGCGCGTGCTGCTGCTGGAGCGCACCGTGCGCCGGCTGCGCATCGCCACGATCGGCTTCGGCGCGCTCGCCGCGGCGCTCGCCATCTTCGTCCTGAACGAGCGCGAGGTGGCGCCGCCGCCGATGGCCGGGATGAGTTATGTCGCGGTCCTGAACGGGGAGGGCGGCAAGCCGGCCTTCGTCGCCATGGTCAACACCGATACCGGCATGATCAAGCTGCGGCGCGTCGGCGAGGCGCCGCCGCCCGACAAGAGCTTCGAGCTCTGGCAGGTGCCGGCCGAGGGGCCGACCGTCTCGATGGGCGTCGCCGACAATCTGAGCGACCTGATGCCGATGAACGTCTCGCTGAAACCGGGCGAGAAACTCGCCATCTCGGTCGAGCCGAAGGGCGGTTCGCCGACGGGCCAGGCGACCGGCCCGGTCGTCTATATCGGCGATCTGCTGCCGGCCGAGTGAGCGGCCGCCAGCCTTCACTGCATCGCTCGAAAGCGTCCTACGCGACGGCCTTCACGCGCTTGTCGATCCATGCCGACAGACGGTCGAGCGCGCCGTCGAGGATCTCGTCGCGCTTCGAGAAGCAGAAGCGGATGAAGCTCTCCGGCGCGTTGCCGTCATAGAAGGCGGAGACCGGCACGGCGGTGACGCCGGCCTCGATCGTCATGCGCTGGCAAAGCTCGGCGTCGGTGCCGGCGAGGCCGAGCGGGGAGAAGTCGGCGGTGACGAAATAGGTGCCGGCGCAGGGCGCGACGCCGAAGCTGAGGCGTTCGAGGCCGGCGGCGAGCCGGTCGCGCTTCTTGGCCAGGTCGCCGGCGAGCGACGCGTAATACTCGTCGCCCTTGCCGAGGCCGAAAGCGACCGCCGACTGCAGGGCCGCCGGGGTGGTGAAGGTCGTGAACTGATGCGCCTTGGCGATCGGATCGAGCAGGCGCGGCGTCGCGGTGACGTAGCCGACCTTCCAGCCGGTCAGCGAGAAGGTCTTGCCGGCCGAACCGATACGGATGGCGCGCTCGCGCATGCCGGGCAAGGTCATCAGCGGGATGTGCTCGCGTCCGTCGAACACGATGTGCTCGTAGACCTCGTCGCAGACCGCGTAGGCGTCGTGGCGCACGCAGAGCTCGGCGATGAAGGCGAGTTCGTCGCGTGTGAACACCTTGGCGGCGGGGTTCATCGGATTGTTAATCAGGATCGCCTTGGTCTTGTCCGAGAAGGCGGCGGCCAACGCGTCCGTATCCAGTTCCCAGTGCGGCGGCGTCACGCGTACGAGCTTCGGGATGCCGCCGGCGCGGCGGATCAGCGGCAGGTAGCAATCATAGAGCGGCTCGATGACGACGATCTCGTCGCCCGGTTCGATCAGCGCGGTGAAGATGTCGGACAGCGCCTCGGTGGCGCCGGAGGTGACCAAGACCTCCGTCTTCCAGTCCACGTCGAGGCCGTAGAAACGCTGGTTCGCGGCGGCGACCGCCTGGCGGAGCGCCGGCACGCCCATCATCGGCGGATACTGGTTGGGGCCGGCGATCAGCGCCTCGGCGGCGGCGCGACGAACATCTTCCGGTCCGTCGACATCGGGAAAGCCCTGGCCGAGATTGATCGAACCATGCTCGATGGCGAGCCGCGACATCACTTCGAAGATGGTCGTCGGCAGGCCGGTAAAGACGGGATTGGTCGTTTTCATTGGGAACTCCACTCGGCGCGGAGATTATGGCGGGGTCTCGGCCGGTGCAAGCAATGGCGTGCCATCGCGCCGGTTTCCCGCAGCAGCCTTTTCCCCGCCGCCGGCAAAGTCCGCGGCGCCAGCTCGATTTTTTTGGAGCGGGTGTGAAACCGTTCTACCTGCGTCTCGTATAAGTCGGTGGAAGAACGCTTCGGGATGCCCCAGTAGAAGCTGCGTCATCGGTGGTTATACAGGATTGGTCGGCAATCATGCTGTCCATGCTTGGGATGTTTTTGGCCCGTTGCCGCAGGTTCTATTATCGTTTCCCGAGGCGTGACATCCGGATCTGGGCATAGATCGACGCGCGGGCATGGCTCGCCGTCGCAGGAGGACGTCTAATGTCTCGTTTCGCCAATATCGCCCGTGCCGCCGCCATCGCAACGATCGCGCTCGGCGGGGTCGCTACGATCGCCGCGCCCGCCATCGCCAAGACCATGATGGTCGGCGGCGCGGCCATGTATCCCGACAAGAACATCATCGAGAACGCCGTCAATTCGAAGGACCACACGACGCTCGTCGCGGCGGTCAAGGCGGCCGGCCTGGTCGACACGCTGTCGGGCAAGGGTCCGTTCACGGTGTTCGCGCCAACCAACGAAGCCTTCGCCGCGCTGCCCAAGGGTACCGTCGAGACGCTGCTCGAACCCGCCAACAAGGACAAGCTGACCGCCGTGCTGACCTATCATGTCGTGCCCGGCAAGATCTCCGCCGCCGACATCGTCGCTGCCGCCAAGAAGATGAACGGCATGGCCGAGTACAAGACCGTCGAGGGCGAGAGCATCAAGTTCAAGGTCGACGGCAAGAAGGTCTGGCTGATGGGCGAGAAGGGCGGCAAGGGCGAGGTCACCATTGCCGACGTCAACCAGTCGAACGGCGTCATCCATGTGATCGATACGGTTCTCATCCCCTGACCTCCCCGGGACGAGGACATCTGGGCCCGGCCATTCGGCCGGGCTCTTTTTGTCGCCAACGCGGAACGCCGTCCCGATTTCCGACGACGTGAAACCTTTCGCCGGGCGAGCGCGTATCTGCGGAACCGGTGGGCGACGCCGTCTCCTTGCCTCCTGACGGTGCCGTCGACCTTCCGCGCATCCATCGCTCCCGGCGATGGATGCCAAGGCGCCGCTCCGGAGGAAGCCCCGCCTTCCGGGGCGGCGACCGCATGGGGGACCGCCAAATGGAAAAGCGCCGGGCGGACGCGCTGGCGCTTTTGCGATGTTGGTCGGGGTGGCGGTCCCGCCGGCTCAGTAGGTCAGCATCGGCGGCAGGGCCTTGGCCTGCTCGATCCAGCTCTCGACCAGCTTTTCCGCCGGCAGCTGCCGGACCAGCTTCTTGGTCGCGTTGATCTCGGTCATCTTGGCGGTGAGGTTGTCGGCGCGGCGGGTCTTCAGTTCCTTGACCGTGTCGACGCCGGCCGCCTCGAGCAGCTCGGAATATTCCTCGGCGACGCCCTTGATCCGCATCAGGTCGGCCATGTTGGCCCATTTCAGGATCTTCTGTTCGTCGATGCCCGATTTCTCGGCGACCGCCTTGCGTCCCTTCGGATCCTTCGCCTGCTCGAGCAGTGCGCCCGTCGTCTTGATGCCGGCGGCGGTGAGTTTCTCGGCGAAGACGGGGCCGATGCCCTCGATATCCTTGATCGGGTAAGACATTCTCGAACTCTCCTGAGCGAATCCCAAGTGTTTGAAGTCTAGGCAGGGATGTTCGCTTGTGCCTTCCGCTATGGCAAGCCATCTCGTCGGCCGGGACGGCAATCGGCAGATTGCACGGGCGGATTTCAGTCCTATAAGGTCGCCAAAGCCCTTCGATATCAGGAAGGGATGACGCCAGAGGAATGCTCGATGTCGATGCTGCAAGCGGACAAGATCTATCTCGGGACCAGCGACAAGCCGGAATACCTCCTGCTCGGCCTCGCCAACCGGCATGGACTGGTCACCGGCGCCACGGGCACCGGCAAGACGGTGACGCTGCAGGTGCTGGCGCAGGGCTTTTCCGATGCCGGCGTTCCCGTCTTCTGCGCCGACATCAAGGGCGATCTCTCCGGCATCGCCGAGGCCGGCACGCCGCAGGACTTCCTGATGAAGCGGGCCGAGGAGCTCGGCTTCCAGGACGAATACAAGTTCAGCGCCTGCCCGACGATCTTCTGGGACCTGTTCGGCCAGCAGGGGCATCCGATCCGCACCACGGTCAGCGAGATGGGGCCGCTGCTGCTGGCGCGGCTGATGAATCTGAACGACACCCAGGAGGGCGTGCTCACCATCGCCTTCCGCGTCGCCGACGAACAGGGCCTGCTGCTGCTCGACCTCAAGGACCTGCGCGCCATGCTCGGCTTCATGGCCGAGAACGCCGACCAGATCCAGGCGAAGTACGGCAACGTCACCAAGGCCTCGGTCGGCGCCATCCAGCGCCAGCTGCTGGTGCTGGAGAACCAGGGCGGCGACGCCTTCTTCGGCGAGCCCGCGCTCAACATCGCCGACCTGATGCGCACCACGATCGACGGCCGCGGCATGGTCAACGTGCTCGCCGCCGACAAGCTGATGCAGTCGCCGCGCCTTTACGCGACCTTCCTGCTCTGGCTGCTGTCGGAGCTGTTCGAGGTCCTGCCCGAGGTCGGCGATCCGGCCAAGCCGCGTCTCGTCTTCTTCTTCGACGAGGCGCATCTGCTGTTCGACGAGGCGCCGAAGGCGTTGCTCGAAAAGGTCGAGCAGGTGGTGAAGCTGATCCGCTCGAAGGGCGTCGGCGTCTATTTCGTCACCCAGAATCCGCTCGACGTTCCGGACAGCGTGCTGTCGCAGCTCGGTAACCGCGTCCAGCACGCGCTGCGCGCCTACACCCCGCGCGATCAGAAGGCGGTCAAGGTCGCCGCCGACACGTTCCGGCCCAACCCGGCCTTCAAGACGATGGACGTGATCACCCAGCTCGCCGTCGGCGAGGCGCTGGTCTCGACGTTGGAGCCGAAGGGCGTGCCGAGCATGGTCGCGCGCACCTTCATCCGGCCGCCGTCCTCGCGCATCGGGCCGGTGACGCCTGCCGAGCGGGCACAGATCATCGCCACCAGCCCGGTCGGCATGGCCTATGACAAGACGGTCGATCGCGAGTCCGCCTACGAGATCCTCGGCCAGCAGCAGGCGCAGGCCGCGGCGGCGGAGGGCGAGGCCGGCGCCGCGCCGGAGTCGGGCGGCTTCGACGTCGGCTCGATCCTCGGCTCACTGCTCGGCACCAACAAGAAGCGCGGCGAACGGTTCACGGCGACCCAGCGCGTGGCGCGCGACGTGACGCGGACCGTCACCAACAAGGTGGCGGGCGACGTCGCCGCCAATATCGGCAAGAGCGTCGCCGGCTCGATCGGCGGCTCGGTTGGCCGCTCCATCGTGCGCGGCGTGCTGGGCAGCATCCTGCGCGTCCGCTGAACGCGCATCGCGGCGCGGCACAAAAAAAATCCCCGGGGCGAAGGCTCCGGGGATTTCGTTTTCGTGGAGTCTCGGGGCCGGTTCAGGCGGCCTTGAGCAGGCCTTCGGCCTCGAGCGCCGCCTTGACCGCCGGGCGGGCCGCGACGCGGTCGAAATAGGCGTCGAGCGTCGGGCCGAGCTCGAACTTGAAGCCCTTGGCCCAGCGCAGCACGGTGAAGAGATATCCGTCGGCGACGCTGAAATTCTCTCCCATCAGGTAGGGCTTGTCGCCCAGCTCATCGGCGATGTAGCCGAGGCGCATCATCAGGCGCTCCTTGAAGCTCGCCTTGGCCTCGTCGTTGACCGCGGGATTGAAGAACGGGCTGAAGCCCTTGTGCAGCTCGGTCGAGATGAAGGCGAGCCAGTCCATCAGCTGGTAGCGCGCTTCCGAGCCGAGCGCTGGCGCCAGCGCCTTCTCGGGCGCCAGGTCGGCGATCACCTGCACGATGATCGGGCCTTCTGCGACCACGCGACCGTCCTCGAGCTGCAGCGCCGGCACGTAGCCGCGCGGATTGATCGCCTTGTAGTCGGCGCCGGTTTCCGTCGCCTTGGCGCGCAGGTCGACCTTTTCCATCGTGAAGGGAAGGCCGGCCTCGCGGAGCGCGATATGCGGCGACAGCGAGCAGGCGCCGGGGGCGTAGTAGAGCTTCATGCGTGTTTCCTAGGGAGCGGTCGCCCGCGGGCGCGGGCCGGGCAAATCGTACGGTTCGTAAGGTGAGCTTTGTAACGCCGACATTCAAGCCATCGATCGGTGCTCGCAGCGTCAACCAGTCCTTGCCTTTTCTTTTCCAGGATGCAGGCGTATCAGAACCGTTTCCGCGCGTGCCTGCGCGCGCTCACCTCCCGGAGCCCGCCGTGTCCGACCGCCTTGCCGACGTTCTCGCCCATATCGACGCCGATCTCGAAAACAGCCTGGAGCGGCTGTTCAAGCTGATCCGCATCGAGAGCATCTCGACCGACCCTGCCTATGCCGGCGCCTGTCGCGAGGCGGCCGAGCTGATCGCCGCCGATCTCGCCTCGATCGGCTTCGACGCCAGCGCCCGGCCGACCCCCGGCCATCCGATGGTCGTCGGCCACCAGGATGGCGGCAAGGGCCCGCGCGCGCTGTTCTACGGTCATTACGACGTGCAGCCGGTCGATCCGATCGAGCTCTGGGACACGGCGCCGTTCGAGCCGAGGATCGTCACGGCGGCGGACGGCACCAAGCAGATCGTCGCCCGCGGCACCTCCGACGACAAGGGCCAGCTGATGACCTTCATCGAGGCGTTCCGCGCCTGGAAGGAAGTCACCGGCAAGCTGCCGATTCCCGTCTCCATCCTGCTGGAGGGCGAGGAGGAATCGGGCGGCGCCAATCTCGTGCCGTTCATGCGGGCCAACAAGGACGAGCTGAAGGCGGATTTCGCTTTCGTCTGCGACACGAACATGTGGGATCGCCAGACGCCGGCCGTCACGACCATGCTGCGCGGCCTGGTCGGCGAGGAGATCACCATCACCGCCGCCTCGCGCGACCTGCATTCGGGCATGTATGGCGGCGCGGCGCGCAATCCGATCCACGTCCTCGTGTCGATCCTCGACGGGCTCCGTGACGCCAATGGCCGCGTCACGCTGCCGGGGTTCTATGACGGCGTCGGCGAGGTGCCGGACAGCATCCGCCAGCAATGGCAGTCGCTCGGCTTCGACCCCGAGGAGTTCCTTGGCGAGGTCGGCCTTTCCGTGCCGGCCGGCGAGATCGACCGCAGCGTGCTGGAGAAAATCTGGGCGCGGCCGACCTGCGAGGTCAACGGCATCACCGGCGGCTACACCGGCGAGGGCTTCAAGACGGTGATCGCCTCGCAGGCCTCGGCCAAGGTCTCGTTCCGTCTCGTCGACAAGCAGGATCCGGACAAGATCCGCGCCGCCTTCCGCGCCTATGTCCGGTCGAAGCTGCCGGCCGATTGCACGGTCGAGTTCACGCCGCATGGCGGCTCTCCCAGCATCCGCCTGCCGGCCGACAATCCCGCGCTGGTCAAGACGCGCGCCGCGCTGGCCGCCGAGTGGGGCCATGAGTGTGTCACCGTCGGTTCGGGCGGGTCGATCCCGGTCGCCGGCGACTTCAAGGAGGTGCTCGGCCTCGACGCGCTGATGGTCGGTTTCGCGCAGGAGAGCGACCGCATCCACTCGCCGAACGAGAAATACGACCTCTCCAGCTTCCATGGCGGCATCCGCTCCTGGGCCCGCATCCTGGCGGAGCTGTCGGAGGAGGGCGCCTCGTGAAGATCTGCGTCTTCTGCGGTTCGAGCGCCGGCTACCGGCCGGATTATCGCGACGCGGCGGTCGCGCTTGGCCGCGCGATCGCGCTGCGCGGCGCGACGCTCGTCTATGGCGGCTCGAAGGTGGGCCTGATGGGCGCGGTCGCGGACGCGGTGCTGATGGCGGGCGGCGAGGCGATCGGTGTCATCCCGACGGCGCTGCGCGACAAGGAGATCGCCCATCCGGGGCTGACCGAGTTGCACGTCGTCGGCTCCATGCACGAGCGCAAGCAGATGATGGCCGATCTTTCGACCGGCTTCGTGGCGCTGCCGGGCGGCCTCGGCACGCTGGAGGAATTGTTCGAGATCTGGACCTGGGCCCAGCTTGGCTACCACCGCAAGCCCGTCGGCCTGCTCGACGTCGCCGGTTTCTACGATCAGCTGCGGGGCTTCCTCGACCACACGGTCGAGGCCGGCTTCGTGCGGGCCGAGCACCGCGACATGCTGATCGTCGACGACAATCCGGTCTCGCTGCTCGACCGCTATGACCGCTACGAGCCGGTCGCGCTGGCGAAATGGATCGGCCCGACCGAGCGGTGAGATTGCCGCCTGAGGCGTGAGGGACGGGGCGGCCTTATCCTTTCCGCTGCTTCGGACTTGAGTTGGTCGACCGCCTCCGCCCTCATCCTGAGGGGCCTCGCTGGCCGGCTGTCTATCTGGCTTCCGCCGCCGTCACGGGCGCGACCTGCTTCAGATAGGCGGCGATCGCGTCGCGGTCCTCGGCCTGCAGCCTCGCCATGTTGCGCTGGACCTCCGCCATGGTGCCGCCGATCGAGTCGAAGTCCGGCGTGAAGCCGGTCTCGAGCGCGTTGGCGATGTCATGCTCGGACCAGTCGCCGATACCCCCGGGGCCGGGCGTGATGTCGGGCACGCGGCCCTTGCCGCTCGGATCCGGCGCCCCGCCGAGCGCGTGGCTCCTGTCCAGCCCGCCCAGCGCGGTGCGCGGGGTGTGGCACTCGTTGCAGTGGCCGGGCCCCTCGACCAGATAGGCGCCGTGATTGACCTGCTCGCTCTTGGCCGGATCGGGCGCGAAGGTCTCGCCATCGAGATAGAGCGACTTCCAGAGGCCGACGCCGCGCCGGATCGAGAAGGGGAAAGGGAGTTCGTGCGGCTTGCTGGCGGTTGCGTCCGCCGGCAGCGTGTCGAGATAGGCCTTGAGGTCGAGGAGATCCGGCACCGTCATGCGCTGGTAGGACGTGTAGGGAAAGGCCGGATAGAGATGCGATCCGTCCGGCGCCAGGCCGCGCTTCATGGCGTTGACGAAGTCGAGCGCGCTCCAGTCGCCGATGCCCTGCACCTTGTCGGGGGAAATGTTGGGCGCATGGAAGGTGCCGAACGGCGAGGCGATCGCCACGCCGCCCGACAGTTTCAGCAGCTCGCCGTCCTTGGCTCCCGGCGCCGCGTGGCAGGACGCGCAGCCGCCGGCCCAGAACCAGCGCTCGCCCTTCGCCGCGTCGCCGGGCTTGTCGGGCAGAACGGCCGCATCGAGTGGTTGCGGCAGGGTCAGGACCCAGAACGCCGCACCGGCCACGATGGCCAGGGCGGCGAGGCCGAGGGCGGCCGAGCGTATCCGCATGGTCAGGACTTCTTCACGCGGAACTTCTCGTGGCAGCTCTGGCAGCTGCCGCCGATCGCCGTGGCGGCCGCCTTGATCGCATCGAGGCCGCCGGTCGCCGCTGCCGCGCCGGCCGCGGCGTCGGCGCCGAGCTTGGCCGCGATCGCGTCGAAGCCGGCCTTGTCCTGCCAGATCGCCGGCGAGGCCGTGGTCTTGCCCTGGTCAGAGCCCGCCGGGAACAGCGACGGGAACGTCTTCATGTCGGCGGCGATCTTCTCGAAGGCGGCCTGGGCGGCCGCGGCGTCGTAGGGCTCCTTGCCCTGCACCATCTGGAAAATGGTCTTGGCGGCGGCGGCGTTGTCCTTCATCAGCGCCTGTCGCTCGGCGACGGGATCGGCGGCGTGCGCCAGCGTCAGTACGCCGAGCGAAAGCGCCAGGCCGGCCAGAATGGTCTTGAAACGCATCGAAGTCCTCCGTGGTGAGCGAGATCATCCTAAGCCTTCCTGCCAAACATGACAGGGGCAAGTCAGACGGAAAAGCGTCACGCAGAAATGATGGCGCTCCACGAAAGCGCGCGAGCGGCGCGAACGCAGGGCCCGCGCGAAATTCGCATGCCTTGATTGTGCATCGGCCCGCAGACGAGTTGCCGGACGCGGTGGCGCTGCCTATGTTGCGTGCGGAACCTTCCCGCCGGGGCACCGTTTTCCGCGTGCCTCAAACAACCGACATGGTCGATAGGAGTCCCCCATGGCTTTCGAACTTCCGCCGCTGCCCTATGACTACGAGGCGCTCGCGCCCTTCATGTCGAAGGAGACGCTGGAGTATCACCACGACAAGCACCATCAGGCCTATGTCACCAACGGCAACAACCTGCTGAAGGACTCGGGCCTTGAGGGCAAGAGCCTCGAGGACATCGTCAAGGAGAGCTACGGCAAGAACGCCGGCCTCTTCAACAATGCCGGCCAGCACTACAACCACCTTCACTTCTGGAACTGGATGAAGAAGGACGGTGGCGGCAAGAAGCTGCCGGGCAAGCTGCAGGCGGCGATCGACTCCGACCTCGGCGGCTACGACAAGTTCCGCGCCGACTTCATCGCCGCCGGCACGACCCAGTTCGGTTCGGGCTGGGCCTGGCTCTCGGTCAAGGATGGCAAGCTCGCCATCTCCAAGACCCCGAACGGCGAGAACCCGCTCGTCCACGGCGCGACCCCGATCCTCGGCGTCGACGTCTGGGAGCATTCCTATTACATCGACTACCGCAACGCCCGCCCGAAGTACCTCGAGGCGTTCGTCGACAGCCTGATCAACTGGGACTACGTCCTGGAGCTCTACGAGAAGGCCTGATCCGCTTTCTCGATCGGATACGGAAACCCCGGCCTCGCGCCGGGGTTTTTTGTTCATCTCCCTCCCCGCAAGGGGGAGGGGATTGCGGCGGAGTCCGTCAGTACTTTGCCGGAAGCCCCTGCTTGCAGAAGGTGAAATTCATCAGCCGCGGCCATTCGGACTGGGTGTTGTAGAGCCAGCGCTTGCATTCCTTCTGGGTGCGGAAGCAGCCGACGCCCCAGGCGGGCTCGAGGCCGCGATCCCAGACATCCGGCTTCGAGCCGGAGAAGCGCGAGAACCAGACCTTGCGGGGGCCGATCTTGGCGGCGAGCCCCTTGCAGTCGCCCTCGGAGACGTTCTGCCCGTAGGAAAGGCCGAAGAAGACCTGTGCGCCGGCGGTCGCCGGCAGGGCGGCCGCGAGGGCCGCAGACAGAAGCGCGATGGAAGCCAGCCGTTTCATCGACATCACCCCGGTTGATGCTGTCGATAAAGGTGCGGCGGCGCCGGACGAAGTCAAGCGCCGCCGGGGTTCGTTCAGGAAAAGATCAGCCGGCGACCTTGATGGCGAAGGCGGTCGAGAACGCCGTTTCCTTCAGCCGGTCGAAGCGGCCGGCGGCGCCGCCATGGCCGGCGTCCATGTTGGTCTTGAGCAGCAGCGGCGCATCGCCGACCTTCTTCTCGCGCAACTTCGCGACCCACTTGGCGGGCTCCCAGTAGGTCACGCGCGGGTCGGTCAGGCCGCCGATCGCCAGGATCGGCGGATAGGCGTGGGCGCCGACATTGTCATAGGGCGAATAGGCGGCGATCACGGCGTAGTCGGCGGCGCTCTCGATCGGATTGCCCCATTCGGGCCATTCAGGCGGCGTCAGCGGCAACGTGTCGTCGAGCATGGTGTTGAGCACGTCGACGAAGGGCACCTCGGCGATGATGCCGCCGAACAGGTCCGGCTGCATGTTGGCGACGGCGCCCATCAGCATGCCGCCGGCCGAGCCGCCCCAGGCGACGATCTTTCCGCGCGACGTGTAGCCTTCCTTGGCCAGATACTCACCCGCCGCGATGAAATCCTTGAAGGTGTTCACCTTCGTCTCGCGACGGCCGTCGGTGTACCAGCGGAAGCCCTTGTCCTTGCCGCCGCGGATATGGGCGATGGCATAGACGAAGCCGCGATCGACCAGCGACAGGCGCGAGATCGAGAACGAGGCGGGGATGGTGATGCCATAGGCGCCATAGCCGTAGAGCAGGCAGGGCGCGCTGCCGTCGAGCTTGGTGTCCTTGTGGTAGAGCAGCGACACCGGCACCGTCTCGCCATCAGCGGCCGGCGCGAAGACGCGGCGCGTCACATAGTCGGCCGGGTTGTGGCCGGAGGGGATCTCCTCCTCCTTGCGCAAGCTCCGCTCGCGCGTCGCCATGTCGTAGTCATAGACGCGCGACGGCGTCGTCATCGACGAATAGGTGAAGCGCAGCGTCGTGGTGTCGAACTCGTAGCCGTCGCCCATGCCGAGCGAATAGGCCTCCTCGTCGAAGGCGATCGCGTGTTCCTCGCCGGTCGCGAGCGCGCGGACGACGATGCGCGGCAGGCCGGCGAACCGCTCCAGCCGCACCATGAAGTCCTTGTAGACCGTCATGCCGAGGATCAGCGTGCCGGGATTGTGCGGCACCAGGTCCTTCCAGTTCTCGCGGCCCGGCGCCTCGACCGGGGCGGTGACGATCTTGAAGTCCTCGGCGCCGCCGGCATTGGTGAGGATGTAGAGCGTGTCGCCGCTGTGATCGACGGAGTATTCCTCCGCCGTCTTGCGCTCCGCGATCCGGCGCGGCGTGCCGGTCGGATCCTCTGCGTCGAGCAGGTGGATCTCGGATGTCTCGTGGTCGTGGCTGTCGATCAGGATGTAGCGCGACGACTGCGTCTGGCCGACACCGAGGAAGAAGCCGGGATCCTGCTCCTCGAAGACCAGCACGTCGTCCGCCTGCGGCGTGCCGACGACGTGGCGATAGACCCGGCAGGGGCGGTGGTTGTCGTCGAGCACGGTGTAGAACAGCGTCCGGCTGTCGGCCGCCCAGACGCCGCCGCCCGTCGTCGCCTCGATCGTGTCGGCGAGGTCGCCGCCGCTCGCGATGTCGCGGACATGCAGCGTGTAATATTCCGAGCCCTTGTCGTCATAGGCGTAGGCAAGGAGCTTGTGGTCCGGGCTGTGGTCGGCGCTGCCGAGGCGGAGATAGGCGCGGCCCTCGGCCAGAACGTTGCCGTCGAGCAGGACCGTCTCGGTTCCGCCCTCGCGCAGCGTGCGCACCACCATCGGCTGCTCGGCCCCCTCGGTGAAGCGCATGGCGTAGGCGAACGGGCCATCGGGCGAGGGAACGGAGGAATCGTCTTCCTTGATCCGTCCCCGCATCTCCGCGAACAGGGTCGCCTGCAGCGCCTCCGTGTCGGCCATCGCCGCTTCGGTATGGGCGTTTTCCGCCTCGAGATAGGTACGGATATCGGGCGCGAGAACGCTCGGATCGCGCATCACCTCCTGCCAGTTCTCGGCGCGCAGCCAGGCATAGTCGTCGGTGCGGGTGACGCCATGGTGGGTTGATGTCACGGGGCGCTTGGCGGCGATCGGCGGGGTCACGGGAATGCTGGCTCCTGCGGGAGGATCACGGGGCGGCGTTGAGGGCGCCGCCCGAGTTGAGGCGGATATTGGTACTGCCGGGGATGGCGGCGTTCAATGCGCAGCCGGACGCGACCGCCTTGGGCGGCGGGCGCGGCTCCGGCGCGGTCGATTGGGCAGGGCGGCTCAGGCCGCGCTGCCGTCGTCGGTCTTGAGCTTGAGCGCCGTGCCGTTGGTGCAATAGCGCAGGCCGGTCGGCTGCGGGCCATCCGGGAAGAGGTGGCCGAGATGGGCCTGGCAGTTGGCGCAGTGGATCTCGGTCCGCACCATGCCGTGCGTGCGATCCGTCGTCTCGCCGATCGCGGTTTCGTCGACGGGCGCGAAGAAGCTCGGCCAGCCGCTGCCGGATTCATACTTGGTCTCGGAGCGAAACAGCGGCGCACCGCAGGCGACGCAGGCGTACAGCCCGTCGCGCTTCTCGTGCAGATAGGGGCCGGTGCCGGGGCGTTCCGTGGCGTGCTGCCGGGTGACGGCATATTGCTCCGGCGTGAGTTCCGCCCGCCATTCGGCGTCGGTCTTCTCGATCTTGGTGCGGTCGGTGGTGGTCATGTGCGCTCCTCAGCCTCGGATCGGCCTGGCTGCAGATATACCGGGGAAACACGCGGTCATAGTCCTAGGGTCCGTACTGCATTGGAAATGCGGCAGCGTTGGGCCAAAATCGCGCGCGGGCAGGAGCCGACCATAGCCGATGGCTGTCCATCGGCGCGGATCGGCGACGCACCGGCGCACGATTTTCGCCCAACCCGAAGGGCTTGACGGAAACCGACGCATTTCGGCGTCGCCGTCGGCTCGTTGGGTGAAGCATCGGCGCGGATCGGCGACGCACCGGCGCACGATTTTCGCCCAACCCGAAGGGCTTGACGGAAACCGACGCATTTCGGCGTCGCCGTCGGCTCGTTGGGTGAAGCCCAACGTCACCGCCATCTCCTGGAACTGCATCGGTTTCCATCAAGCGCTGCCTCGTTTCCAATGCAGTACGGACCCTAGATAGGCCCTTGTGGCGAATTCACAATCGCGGGTGAACGCCTTGTCGCAGTCGTGCGATTTTCCGTCCGGTTTGTCTTGGGTTGGCCGGCACATCGTGCTTTATCTCGACCGCACCATCGAATCGCGCATTCCGTTTTCAAGATGTCCGCAAGAGGAGGAGTCGAATACATGCTGCGTACCGCCAGCGTCGCCCTCTTCCTGTTCGCATTCTGGCTGTTGCTGTCGGGGCACTACACAGTCTGGCTGGTGACGGCGGGGGCGGTTGTCTCGGTGGCTCTGGCGCTTCTTGGTCTTCGCTTCGGTTTCGTCGACGAGGAGGGGCATCCAAGCGATCGCCTGCTCGCCGGCCTGCGCTACTGGCCGTGGCTTGCGGTCGAGATCGTCAAGTCGGCGATCGGCGTCACCCGCATCATCCTGGATCCGAAGCTGCCGATCTCGCCGCAGCTGTTCCACGCCAAGGTGACGGCGCGCACGCCCGTCGGTGTCGCGACCTATGCCAACTCGATCACGCTGACGCCCGGCACGATCACGGTCGCGATCGACCGCGAGCACGACCGGTTCCTGGTCCATTCGCTGACGAAGGCCGGCGCCGACGACGTCGAGGCCGGCGAGATGGACCGTCGCGTCGCCCGTTTCGAGGGGAGGGACGCATGATCGCGGCGGCCTTGTTCGCAGTCCTGGCCGCCATGGCGCTGGTTCTCGTCCGGGCGTTGCGCGGGCCGACGACCTTCGACCGGCTGCTCGCCGCCAACTCGATCGGCAATGGCGCGATCCTGGTGCTGGCGCTGTTCGGTTTCCTGACCGACCGGCCCGAATTCCTCGATCTCGGGCTCACCTATGCGCTTCTCAACTATGTCGGCATCTTCGCCGTGCTGAAGTTCTTCCGGCTCGGTTCGCTGGGCGCCGAGGCGGAGGCGGACAAGTCATGATGGACATCGTGCCCCAGATCGTCGCGGGGGCGTTCCTGTTCGCCGGCGCCTTCTTCCTGCTCGCCGGCGCGATCGGCATGAACCGCATGCCGGATCTCTTCACCCGCATGCATGCCGCCTCCGTCGGCGACACGCTCGGCGTCAGCCTGATGCTGATCGGCATGGTGGTCCTCGGCGGCTTCACGCTGGTGACGGTCAAGCTCCTGTTCCTGCTCGCCTTCCTGCTCTTCATGGGGCCGGTGGCCTCGCATGCGCTCGCCGCCGCGGCGCTCAAGGCCGGCGTCAAGCCGATCCTGGCCGGAAAGCAGGCCGGCGGCGGCAAGGCGGAGGGTCACAAACCCCGCAAGAAGAGCGCGGCGCGGGCGGCGACGTCGGGCGGAGGCAAGCCGTGATCGAAACGAGCGTCACGATCGTCATCCTGCTCATGCTCGGGGCCGTGACGATCGGCATTGTCCGCGTGCGCGGCCTGTTCGCCGCCGTCGTCCTGCTCGGCATCTACAGCTTCCTGATGGCGACGCTGTTCATCGTGCTCGACGCGGTCGATGTCGCGATGACCGAAGCGGCCGTCGGCGCGGGCGTCTCGACCGTGTTCTTCCTCGGCGCCCTTTATCTGACCGACACCGTCGAGGCGCCGCCCGTGCACGGTCAGTTCATGCCGCTCGTCGTGGCGCTGGTGACGGCCGGCGCGCTGGTCTGGGGGCTGAGCGACCTGCCGGAATTCGGCTCGCCCAACCAGCCGATCCATCAGCAGGGGGCCGATTATCTGGCGCGGTCGATGACCGATACCGGCATTCCCAACGTCGTCACCTCGGTCCTGGCGAGCTATCGCGGCTTCGACACGCTGGGCGAGACGACGGTGGTCTTCACGGCCGGCATCGGCGTGCTGGTGCTGCTGCGCCGGCGCCGGAACGGCAAGGAGGGCAGCTGATGCGGTTCGATATCGTCCTGCGCGTCGCGACCAAGTTCATCCTGGCGCCGCTGCTTCTGTTCGCGCTCTACGTCCAGTTCCATGGCGACTACGGTCCCGGCGGCGGCTTTCAGGCCGGCGTGATCGCGGCGGCGGCCGTCATCCTGTACGGGCTGATCGTCGGGCTCGCGCCCGTGCAGCGCCTGGTGCCGATGGGGCTGCTCGAGGTGATGATCCCCGGCGGCGTCCTGATCTACATGGCCGTCGGCATCGCCAGCTTCTTCCTCGGCGACAATTTCCTCGATTACGACCATCTCGCCCATGACGCCGTGCATGGCCAGGAATGGGGCGTCTTCCTGGTCGAGATCGGCGTGTTCGTCACGGTCTCCTCGACCATGGTCGCGATCTTCTATGCCTTTGCCGGACGGGGGCGCTCGTGACCGCGCATTTCAGCCAGTCTGCCACGATCCTCCTGATGGTCGCGGGCCTCTACATCGTCATCGCGCGCGGCAACATGGTCAAGAAGCTGATCGGCCTGTCGATGTTCCAGAGTTCCGTCTACCTGCTCTATATCCTGCCCGGAAAGCTGATCGGCGGCACCGCGCCGATCCTCGGTGCCGGTTATTCCGTCTATGCCAATCCGCTGCCGCACGTCCTGATCCTGACCGCCATCGTCGTTGGCGTCGCCACGCTCGCCCTCGGCCTGACGCTCGTGGTCCGCATCAAGGAAGCCTTCGGCACGATCGAGGAAGACGAGATCGCCGGGGACATGCGGTCGGACGGTTCGAAGCCCGGCCGGGGCCGGAAATCCGCATGATCGCCTCGCATCTACCTGTCCTGCTGATCATCGTTCCGCTGCTCGGCGCCGTGCTCGCGGCGCTGTCGCGGCACGGCTTCGTGGCCTGGCTGGTGGCGCTGCTCGCCTCCGCCGCGACCATGGCGGTCGCCTTCGCGCTGCTCTGGCGGGTGCAGGCGGAGGGCCTGATCTCCTATCGCATCGGCGGCTGGGCGCCGGAGCTCGGCATCGAATACCGCATCGACGCCGTCAGCGCCTTCATCGTCGTGCTGGTCAGCGCCATCGCCTTCCTGACGATGATCTATGCGCGCCGCAGCGTCCTGGCCGAGATCAGCGCCGAGCGCGTCGCCTGGTTCTACACGATGCTGCTGCTCTGCGTCGCCGGCCTGCTCGGCATCGCGGCGACGGGCGACGCGTTCAACGCCTTCGTGTTTCTCGAGGTCTCGTCGCTGGCGACCTACACGCTGATCGCGCTGGGGCGGGATCGCCGGGCGCTGGTGGCGGCCTACCAGTACCTGATCGTCGGCACGATCGGCGCCACCCTCTATGTCATCGGCGTCGGCCTGATCTACCTGTCGACCGGCACGCTCAACATCGGCCTGATCGTCGAGCGGCTGGCGAGCCTGCAGGGGTCGCGCGCGCTGACGGTCGCCGAGGCGTTCATCGTCGTCGGCATCGCGTTGAAGCTCGCCCTGTTCCCGCTGCATGCCTGGCTTCCCAACGCCTACGCCTATGCTCCCTCGGCCGCGACCGTGCTGCTGGCGTCGACGGCGACCAAGGTGGCGGTCTATCTGCTCGCGCGCTACCTCTTCACCGTCTTCGGCGGCGATATCGATGTCGGCGCGATCCCGATCAGCGCGATCCTGATCGGGCTGTCGGTGGCGGCGATGTTCATCCCGTCGGCGGCCGCGATCTTCCAGAACGACGTCAAGCGCATCCTCGCGCTCTCGTCGGTCGGCCAGATCGGCTACATCACGCTCGGCCTGGCGCTCGCCAACCAGACGGGCCTGACCGGCGGCCTGCTGCATCTCTTCAACCATGCTCTGATGAAGGGCGCCGCCTTCATGGCGATCGGCGCCGTCGTCTATCGCGCCGGCACGGCCAGGCTGGACGATTTGTCCGGCATCGGCCGCACCATGCCCTGGACGGTGGCCGCGCTGACCATCGCCGGTCTGGCGCTGATCGGCGTGCCCGGCACCAGCGGCTTCGTCTCGAAATACTACCTGATCCTCGGCGCGCTGGAGGCGGGGCTCGGCTGGCTCGCCATCCTCATCGTCGCCAGTTCGCTGCTCGCCGTGCTCTATGTCGGCCGCATCGTCGAGGTGGTCTGGTTCCGCGAGCCGGCCGCTGTCGCGCGCGAATGCCGCGAGGCGCCGCTCGAGTTGCTCCTGCCGATGTGGATCCTCGCCGGCGCCACGATCTGGTTCGGCATCGACGCCGAATGGCCGGTTGGGCTCGCCGCTTCCGCCGCGCGCGTGCTGCTCGGAGGTGCGCCATGACGGCTCCCGGTTTCGGCGATCCGCAGCTGCTCGCGCTTTCGCTGGCGCTGCCGGCACTGGCGACGCTGGCGATCGCGCTGCTCGGCCGCTGGCCGAATCTTCGCGAGACGGCCACGCTTCTCGGCGCGGGGCTGCTGTTCGCGACGGTGATGGCGCTGCTGGCGCGCGTGCTCGCCGGCGCGCGACCCGAGCTGCACCTCGCCTCGGTCGCGCCCGGCCTCGAGCTGGCGCTCCGGATCGATCCGCTCGGCATGCTGTTCGCCGCCGTCGCCTCGACGCTCTGGATCGTCAACTCGCTCTATTCGATCGGCTACATGCGCGGCAATGACGAGCCGCGCCAGACGCCGTTCTACGCCTGTTTCGCCATCGCTATCTTCGCCACGATGGGCCTGGCCTTCTCCGGCAATCTCTTCACGCTCTTCGTCTTCTACGAATTGCTGTCGCTCTCCACCTATCCGCTCGTCACCCACAAGCGCAGCCCGACGGCGATGCGGGCGGGCCGCGTCTATCTCCTGACGCTGATCGGCGCCTCGATGGTGCTGCTGCTGCCGGCGATCGTCTGGACCGGCATGATCGCGGGCACGCTCGATTTCCGCACCGGTGGCATCCTTGGCGACAAGCTCGGTCCCGTCGCGCTGGCGCTGTTGCTCGCCATGTTCGTCTTCGGCGCCGCCAAGGCGGCCGTGATGCCGCTGCATCGCTGGCTGCCGGCGGCGATGGTGGCGCCGACGCCGGTTTCGGCGCTGCTGCATGCCGTCGCCGTCGTCAAGGCGGGCGTCTTCACCATCCTGAAGGTGGTCGTCTCGGTGTTCGGCATCGAGACGCTGGCGCAATCGGGCGCCAGCCAGTGGCTGGTCTATGCCGCCGGCTTCACCATCGTCGCCGCCTCGTTCGTCGCGCTCCGCGCCGACGACCTGAAGCGCCGGCTCGCCTATTCGACGGTCGGCCAGCTCTCCTATGTCGTGCTCGCGGCGGCGCTCGCCTCGCCGGTGGCGGTTCTCGGCGCGGCGCTGCACATCGCGGCGCATGCGGTCTCGAAGATCACCCTCTTCTTCGGCGCGGGCGCCGTCTACACGGCCGAGCACGTCACCAAGGTCAGCGAGATGGACGGCATCGGCCGTCGCATGCCGTGGACGATGGGTGCCTTCGCCATCGGCGCGCTCTCGATGATCGGCCTGCCGCCGGCGGCGGGATTCCTCGGCAAATGGTTCATCCTCGATGCCGCGACGGGGGCGACCGACTGGGTCGCGGTGGCGGCCATTGCGCTCTCGACCGTGCTGAATGCCGCCTATTTCCTGCCGATCCTGATCCGCGCCTTCCTGCGGCCGGCGAACGGGCCGCGCAAGGAGGCGCCGTTGCCGATGGTGATCGCGCTGACCGCGACGGCCGCCGGGACGGTCCTGCTTTTCCTGCTGCCGGGCGTTCCCTACCGACTCGCTTCGATGATCGTGGGAGGTTGAGATGGAACGATCCCGCCGCCTCGCCCTGATGGCCCTTCTCGTCGTGCTGGCCCTGCTGGTGGTCGCCGACTTCTTCGTCGAGGATCACGGCAGCTTCTGGATCGACGGCACGCCCGGTTTCGCCGCCTGGTTCGGGCTGGTTGGCGCCGCCCTCGCGGTCGTCCTGGCGCAGGGCTGGGGACTGCTCCTGCGGCGGACGGAGGAGCGGGCGGATGACTGAGAGCTTCGGGCCGCTGTCGCCGGCTCTTGTCCTGATCGTCGCCGGTCTGCTGCTGCCGCTCGTGCGGGGCTGGTTGCGCAACGCGCTCTTCCTGGCCGCGCCGGTCGCGGCGCTGGCGTTGGTCTGGCTTCTGCCGCTCGGGCCGGGGCTGGTCGTCGACTGGCTCGGCCTCGGGCTGGTGCCGCTCGCCCCCGACCAGTTGGCGCGCATCTTCGGCACGGCTTTCGGCATCGCCGCGCTCGCCGGGGCGCTCTACGGCCAGTCCCAGGAGAACGTCGCCGAGAAGGCGGCAGCCCTCATCTATGCCGGCGCGGCGCAAGGCATCGCCTTCGCCGGTGATCTCGCGAGCCTGTTCGTCTTCTGGGAAGTCATGGCGATCGGGTCGACGGTGGTGATCTGGTCGAACGGCGATACCCGCGCCGGTCTGCGCTATGCGTTGATCCACGTGCTCGGCGGCATCCTGCTCTTCGCCGGCATCGCCGCCGAGGTCTCGGCTTCGGGCAGCGTCGCGTTGCAGGCGGTTCGCGCCGATAGCCTCGGCCGCTGGCTGATGCTGGCCGGCATCCTCGTCAACGCCGGCGCACCGCCGCTCTCGGCCTGGGTCGCCGACGCCTATCCGAAGGCGTCGTGGTCGGGCACCGTCTTCCTGTCGGCCTTCACCACCAAGGCCGCCGTGCTGGTGCTGATCCGCCTGTTCCCCGGCGAGCCGGCGCTCCTGTGGTTCGGCCTCGCCATGGCCGTCTACGGCATGGTCTACGCGCTTCTCGAGGACGACATCCGCCGGCTGCTGTCCTATTCGATCGTCGGCCAGGTCGGCTTCATGCTGGTCGCGGTCGGTCTCGGATCGGAGCTGGCGCTCGCTGCCGCGGCGCTGCACGCCTTCGCCCACATCCTCTACAAGGCGCTCCTGATGATGGCGGCCGGAGCGATCCTGAAGGCGACCGGCGAGACCCGCCTTTCCGCGCTCGGCGGGCTGGCGGCCGCGATGCCGCTGGTCACGGCGGCGATGCTGGTCGGCGCCTTCTCGCTCGCCGCCGTGCCGCTGACGGCCGGCTTCGTCAGCAAGTCGGCCATCATGGCCGCGCTGGCGGCGGATCACGCGGGCCTGTTCTGGTTCGCGCTGACGGCGGTCTCCGCCGGGTCGTTCCTCTATGTCGGCCTGCGCCTGCCGTGGTTCGCCCTGTTCCGTCCTGCCGGCAAGGCACCGGAGCCGCGTGATCCAGCCTGGTCGATGAAGGCCGCGATGGCGCTGCTCTGCGGCGCGATTCTCGCGATCGGATGCTTCCCGTCGGTGCTGGTGCCGCTCGTGCCCGAGATCTCGGGCGTCGCGATCCTGACGCCGGATCACGTCCTGTTCCAGTTGCAGCTCCTAGTCGCCGCAAGTTGCATATTTGTCATGGTGCTGCCGTTACTTCGTCCACGGGCCGGATCTACGCTGGACGTCGACTGGCTGTGGCGCGAACTGCCACGGAAGGTTCTGCCCGCCTGGGCGCGCTTCACCCGGCCCGGGCGCGCCGCGCTCGCGGTGCTGGAAGATCCCGTCCGGGCCCGCCTGTCGGCGTTTTCGCGGCGTTTCGCGGCGGAACTGGTCAATGCCGCCAACTGGCGAACCGGTCAGATCGCGTTCTGGGCCACCACTTTGATCGCGGCATATGTGTTGATCGCGGCATTGTGAATGGGTTTTCGCCGCGAAATGTGAACAGGGGAAGATTGGCCGAGACGAATCGTCGCGAGCACAAAGATGTGCCGGGCGCATTCGATGCGGCGACTTAGTGCTTGTCTTTGCGGAATGCGACTTATATAGGTGCCACGAAGTAACGGATTTAGCGCGCCGAATGGCATGCCCACCGCGTGAATTTCCGCGGCGCTGGCACATTCGAAGCTGCAAGCTGTCAAATTCTTCGTTACAGAATTGCTATGACACAACCGAGGTTAGGGTAGACCATGATCGAGAAAACGGCAGGAAGCGACCTTATAGATCTGACGGCTGATATCGTCTCCGCTTACGTCAGCAATAACTCCGTTTCGGCCAATGATCTCCCGGGGCTGATCACCGAAGTCTATCAGGCGCTGAACCGCACCCATGGCGGCGTCGTCGAGCCCGAGCCCGAGCCGCTAAAGCCGGCCGTGAACCCGAAGAAGTCGGTGTTCCCGGACTTTATCGTCTGCCTCGAGGACGGCAAGAAGTTCAAGTCGCTGAAGCGCCACCTGCGCACGCACTATGATCTTTCGCCGGAAGAATATCGCGAGAAGTGGGGCCTGCCGGCCGACTATCCGATGGTCGCCCCGAGCTATGCCGCCGCGCGTTCCGAGCTCGCCAAGAAGATGGGCCTCGGCCAGCAGCGCAAGCGCCGCGTCTGACGCACGATGCTTCAAAGGGCCCGGCATTCGCCGGGCCCTTTTTCTATGGCCGGCGCGGACCGGCGGGGGCCCGCAGATGCCGGCGCTCGGCCTCATAGGCCTGGAGCAGGGCGATGTGGCGGTTGATGTCGTAGCTCCAGTGGCCGGCCCGGCCGCGCCGGCGTTCGGCACGGAGCGCCCTGGCGAGACGCACGACGATCCGCCGCCGCATCGTCTCGCCGGTGTCTGCGACCTCGGCGGGCATCAGCGGCAGCAGCGCGGGCAGGCAGCGCCGGCGGTCATAGTCGAGGATCCCCGCCGCGATGGTCGAGGCCACCGCCCGGGAGGCGATCCCGCGCATCGCCGTCGGGGACTTCGGTTCGAATGTCTTGCACGTTTCCGCTTCGGTCATGGTCGCCTCCTTTGCCTCGGAGGCCATTGTCCGGCCGCTGGAGTGGGCGGGGACACGCAGCCGCTCTGTCCCCGCGCTCGAGAGCGCCGGCCGCTGCTGCCTGGGGGCGTGAAAAGAATCTATCCCCGCCCGTTTCCGTCGGCGCTAAGGTGTCATAGGTTTTAATTCCTATCGCATCAATGTGGAGGTCGGACATGTACAGGCCGAACGGGGAGGCGCTCCCGAAACCCTCGTCTCGCGACCCGCGTGGAAACGAGCAGGAAGGCATCCGCCAGGGGCTGGCTTCCTTGGTCGGCGCGGCGCTCTCCGTCGCGCCCCGCGCCATCTGCGGGCCGGGCCGGGGCACGGCCGAGATCAGCCATGCGAGGCAGCTGGCGCTCTACCTGGCCCACACCACGCTCGGCCTCAGCTTCACCGAGGCGGGACGGCTCTTCGGACGCGACCGGACCACGGCGGCGCATGCCTGCCGTCGCATCGAGGACCGGCGCGACGAGGCGCGCGTCGACCAGCTCGTCGCCTGCCTGGAGCGGGCGGCGCGCGACGCCGTGAAACCGTCCGTTCGATCCCGGAGCGTGTCATGAGGCCGTCGCGTGGCGCCGGCCGGCTGGCGCGGCGCCTGGCGGCGTCGGGCGCGCGCCTGGAGTCGCGTCCCGGCGGCCACGTCCTCGTGCTGTCCGGAACCTCGGCCCAGTCTCCCGTCGAGGCCGTGGACGTCAGGACGCTTCTGGCGCAGGGGGCTCTCGAGCCGGATTCGTCGGGGGCGCTTGGCCTTTCCGCGGCCGGGCGGACGATGGTGCGCCGGCTTCTCGCCGGAGGCGACGATTTCGCCGGCCAGCACCAAGCGCGGGCGGCAGCCACCACGGAGCTTGATGGCGAGCGCATCGCCGTGACGGTCGATCTCGCGGAAAGTCCGCTCGCCTGGCTGCGCGTCCGCAAGGGGCGCGACGGCAGGCCCCTGATCGACGATGCCGCCTTTCAGGCCGGCGAGCGGCTGCGAGCGGATTTCACGCGCGGCCAGATGATGCCGCGCGTGACGGCGAACTGGTCGGCGGCGGTCGCCAGCGGCCGGCGCGGCGGCGCCGGCGGCATGGCGGAGCTGACGGAGGCGGCGCTCTCGGCTCGCCTGCGCTGCGAGCGGGCGCTCGCGGCGGTCGGGCCGGAATTCGCCGGTGTGCTCGTCGACTTCTGCTGCTTCCTGAAAGGGATCGAGGCAATCGAGACGGCGCGGGGCTGGCCGAAGCGTTCGGCCAAGCTGGTGCTGCAGCTGGCGCTTTCGGCGCTGGCGCGCCACTACGGACTGTCGTCGACCGCTGAGGGACATCGCCGCGCACGCGGCCTGCGCCATTGGGGCAGCGACGACTATCGGCCGGAAGTGGGCTGAGGGCGGGTCAAGCCGCCGCCGCGGCGGCGGCCTCGGTCTTGATCCGCGTCACCATGGAACGCAGGCCGTTCGACCGCTGCGCGGTCAGGTGCTCGCGCAAGCCGATCTTCTCGAATACGGCTTCCGCGTCCGTTTCGACGATCTCGTTCGCCGGCCGGCCCGAGAACAGGGCGATGACGATCGCCACGAGGCCGCGCACGATCAGCGCGTCGCTGTCGCCCCTGAAGTCGAGATGCGGCCCGTCGGCTTCCTGCCGGAGGGATTTTTCCAGCCAGACCTGGCTGGCGCAGCCCTGCACCTTGTTGGCGTCGTTGTGCGCCTCGGGCGATAGCGGCGCCAGGCCGCGGCCGAGCTCGATCAGGTAGCGATAACGATCGTCCCATTCGTCGAGAAAGGCGAAATCGTCGAGAATCCGGTCGATGGGGGCGAGCGTGGCTGTGGTGTCCATGGTACCCGGCATATAGCGTTTCGGGCGCGCGGATGAAACCGCCGGGACGAAAGAAACCGACGACGAAGGAAAACGGCGCCTGGCTCAGGCGTCGCGCTCGATCAGCGCGTCGATCGAGCGGGGCGCGCGCCATTGCGGCGCCATGTCGTCCGGGGTCAGCGTGCCGCCGGCGGGAACGCCGGGCAGTCGCGGGGCGGTCTCTGTGCCCTCGAAGAGGCCGTAGAGCAACGCTGCGCTGTAGCGCGCCTTGGCGCCGAAGGCGGCCAGCGCCGCGCCGCCGCTCGTGCAGACGTCGGGCTGGCGATCGCACAGGCCGGCGAGGTCGGCGACGGCGCCCTGCGCCGCAACGATCGCGTCGACGGCGCTGATGCGCGGCGCCTCGGTGCCGCCGTTCGGGTCGCCGGGAATCAGGAGCACGACGACGGAGAACCAGAATGCCGCCCGGATCAGAAACATGGAGCCACTCCTCTCGCGTTCGGCCGTTTCCGGCGCAGTCTTGGCCGTCGAGTTGATCCTAGCGGCCCCGGCTCAAGGCGAGGTTGCATGGCGCCGTCGCATTTGACCGAACGCCGCAAGATCTCGATAACCATGATCGGATCCCACGTGCGGGCGGGGCAGATTGGAGTATCGATGGCGAAGAAGTTGACCGCGGCCGAGATCGAGGCGTTGCAGGCGAGTTGGGCCTGGAAGGTCGCCAGGCCGTTCTACAAGGTCGAGCGGGAGATGCGGCGCTGGCAACGCCGTCGTCGGGAAGGGCGGCCATCCAAGGCCGCCTCCTTGGAGCAGCTTAGGCAGTCAATCTCGGTCGATTTCGACGCGCTGAAAGCCGCCTACTTCGCATCGCCGGTGTCCGCGGAGCCTGATAGTTTCGCCCTCTACCGAATTCTTGGCAATGACCTGCCGCCCCGCCACCGCAAAGGTCAGACGCGCAGCAATCTGGGCCTAATTCTGGCCCATGAGCCGCAGTTTCAGGACTGCGAAAAGCGCTGGATTTTGAACAGGATCTATGACTCGGAGGAAGAGGCCCGTATCATCGATCTTCTCGAGCGGAGCGGCCAAAGCTACACTCGCATCCCATTCGATTTAGCGGAGTATGGGAGCATCGGCTGGGAAGCGAACGGCTTCAAACGAGAAGGGTTTTTCCTCGACGAGGCATTCGCGCGGCTGGGCGATGACACCAAACTACGTGCTGAGGTGCATGCGCGTCGCGTGAAGAATCTCTATGTCATGAACAACAACGGCGGGCGCAATGTAGCCTTGCGGGAAGGGCGTTCCCTCGCGAAGTGGATTCTGCCTTGGGACGGAAACTGCTTCGTGACAGCCAGTGCGTGGAGGGCCTTGAGGAAGGCCGTCGTGGAGCAGGCCTATCTCAAGTACTTTGTCGTCCCGATGCTACGAGCATCCACCAACGAGATGCTGCTGCGTGATCAGGAGTTGCCGCCTGCTGAAGATGAACCGCAGCTCATCTTCCGCCGCGATGCGACCGAAATGTTCGATGAAGCCTTCCCCTATGGGGTGCGACCCAAGGTGGAGTTGCTCTGGCGATTGGGTGTCTCCGGAGTCTGGAACTCCTGGGAACGAGATCCATGGGACCTGCCGGCACCAAGTCTATCTGCTGACGCCGGCCAGTTTGCCTCCGCAGGGTGGGTCGGACGACTTGAGTCGGGCCGCCCCGAACTCGAACGAGGTACGAACAGCGACACCATGCGCTATGTATCGCGGGCAGCCGGCATCGTCATCGCCCTGGACGCTCTCGATGCACGGGCCATCGCCGAGCGCTATCGGCCGGAGGCGCTGGCGCTCTATGACGCCGCGCGGCTCCGGCGGCTCGCCGATGTGCCGACTGCGGCGCTGGCGATCGCGCTGAAGGCCGATGCCGAGGAAGCGTTGCTTCGCGGACCCTATTCCGTCACCGACAAGCCACGCCCCGCGCCGAGTGGCAATCCGCACGACTATCTAAGCCTCGCTCGCTACTGGTGGCCCGATCCCTCCACGCCGGACGGTCGCCCTTTCCGGAGACGGGACGGTGAGGACGTTTTCTCCGCCGGCTTGCCGGATTTCGCTGCCGACCAGTTCGACCGGGATCGCGTCCAGTCGTTCTCCGATGACGTCATCATGCTCGCGCTGGCTGGCTCGGCGTTGAGCGAGCGGCGCTATCTCGAGCGTGCCGCCGAGCTGGTGCGTGCCTGGTTCCTCGATCCTCAGACCCGTATGGCGCCACATCTGCGCTTCGCCCAGGTCACGCGGGGGCACAACAACGACGAGAATTCGGGCTCCGGTGTGCTCGATCTGGCCTGTATTGCTCCGCTCCTCGATGCCGTTCGTCTCATCGAGACCGCGGGACTGCTTGATGGCACCGAGCGCCAGGCCTTTCGAAACTGGCTGCGCGCCTATCTGGACTGGCTGCACGCCAGCCCGCAGGGCCGGCATGCCTGCAGCGCGCACAACAATCACGGCACGTTCTTCGACGTGCAGGTGCTCGCCATCGCCGGCTTCCTGGGCGACGGCGCTGAGTTGGCGACGACGCTGCGCCGGGCTCGCGAGCGCATACCGCATCATTTTGCCGTCGACGGTTCCCAGCCGCATGAAATCGAGCGAACCCGGCCGAAGCACTATTCCCGCTACAATCTGGTCGCCTGGACCCTCGCGGCCCGGCTCGCCGAGGCGGTTGGCGATGGGCTTTGGACCTACAGGACGGCGAGCGGAAGGGGGATCGAGCGCGGGCTCGATTTCGTCCTGGACGAATCCCACCAAACGCAGGATTGGCGAGAGGAGGCCGACGCGGCGCCGTTGTTGCCGCTTCGGATTGCCCATCGCGAGCGATTTGGCGATTCGGGCGGCGAGGCGCATCTCGAAGTCGCGGTCGAGGACCGTTTCCTGCCGCGTAGCGGCCTGCCGCCCTACTGGCAGCTTCTGCGCTAGATCCGGCGCAATCGTTGCGCGGATGCCGGCGCCGGAGGGGAGGGTGGCGGGCCGCGCCTCGCTCGAAACGCTCCCCTTAGGGTTCCCTTAAGCGCCGCCTGCCATGATGCGGGCATTGCCGGATGGCCGGCGCGGAGGTGTTTTCCGCGCGGATCGGACGGCCGGAACGAGCGTCGCCGGTGTATTGCGTATGACGGTTTCCTTCGAGCCCTTGCGGCGCACTATCGACGGCCTGGTGCATGCTTCGGTCGGCGACGATTCGCTGGCCGCGGTCCGCCATAGCGCCTTCATCGCCGCGCATTTGATCGTCGGGCTTGGCGTTCTCCTGCTGCTTCCCGTTTCGCTGGCGCTTTCCGGCGCGCCCTCGATCGGCGCCGCCGTGGCGCTCGCGCTTTTGGCCCTGCCGCTGCCGATCGCCGCGTTCCTGTCGCGGACGGGCCGCTACGAGGCGGCGCATCTCATGTCGATGCTGGCGCTGTCCGGCCTGGTCGCCTGGGTTGGCGCGCTGACGGGCGGGCTGGCGTCGCCCGCGCTGTTCCTGCTGGCACTCCAGCCTGCCGAGGCCGCCTTGTCCGGTTCGCGCCGCGTCATCCTCGCGTCGGTCGCCGGCGCGATGGCGGTCGTGGTCCTGCTCGGCCTCGTGTCGATGGCCGGGCTCCCGGCGATGGCGACGGGCTTCACCCCGGTCCTCGTCGCGGCCGGATTGCTGCACGGCGCCAGCCTGGCGATGCGCATCGGCCGCGTCCAGGGCAAGGCGGAAGGCGCCGCCCGTGACGGCGAGGCGCGCTATCGCGTGCTCGCCGAGAACGGCACGGACCTCATCACCCGCCACGACCGCGTCGGCGCCGTCGAATATGCCTCGCCCTCGGGCCGGGCGCTGCTCGGTTGCGCACCGTCCGATCTCTTCGGCCACGGCCTGTTCGACCGCGTCCACGTCGCGGACCGGCCGGCCTTCCTGCACACGCTTTCGGAGACGGAACGCACCGGCGAGGCGCGCAGCCTGGAGTTCCGGCTGCGCGGTCCCTCCGAGACCGGTGGCTTCCTCTGGGTCGAGATGCGGTGCCGCGTGGCGCTGGACGCGGGCACCGGCGCGCGCAGCGTCATCGCGGTCACCCGGGACGTCACCGAGGCGCGGCAGCGTCAGACGGAGATCGTCGAGGCGCGCAATTCGGTGGCGGAAGCCGGCAAGTCGCAGATCCAGATGATCGCGCATGTGAGCCATGAACTGCGCACGCCGCTTAACGCGATCATCGGCTTCTCCGAACTCCTGGAGCGCGAGCTGTTCGGCAAGTTCGAGATGGCCCGCCAGCGCGACTATATCCGGCTCATCCATTCGTCCGGCGAGCACCTGCTGCAGGTCGTCAACAGCGTGCTCGACATGTCCAGGATCGAGGCCGGCACCTTCTCGGTCGCGGCCGCGCCGTTCCCGGTCGCCTCCGTCATCGACGGCACCACCGAGATCATGTCGCAGCAGATCGCCGAACGCGGGCTGAAGCTGGTCCGACAGATCGAACCCGGCCTGCCCGAGCTGGTCGCGGATCGGCGCGCCTGCCGGCAGATCCTGCTCAACCTGCTCTCGAATGCGGCGAAGTTCACCGCGACCGGCGGCACGGTGACCGTCGTGGCGCGGCGCGAGGGCGAACAACTCGTGCTGGCCGTGGCGGATACCGGCGTCGGCATCGCCGCCAACGACCTTCCCAGGATCGGCAAGCCCTTCGTCCAGGTCGGCGCGCAGGATCGCGACGAGGGCACGGGCCTCGGCCTTTCGGTGGTTCGCGGCCTGACCGAGCTGCAGGGCGGGACGTTCACGCTGGAAAGCGAGGCCGGGCGCGGCACCACGGCGACGGTGCGCCTGCCGCTCCGGGGCGCGCGCGCGACGGAACTCGATACGGGCGAACCCGTCCTCCGGGAAAGGGAGCGCAGGCGTGCGTGAGGCTCCGGCAAGACGCAAGCGCCCCGCCAACAGCCGCGCGCGTCAGCGCGTCGAGGCGGATGAGAGCCTGCTCAACTGGCTGACCGGCAAGATCATCGAGAACCCCGGTCGGTCCGGCGGCATCCTGCTGATCGCGGTCGCGACGGCGGCGATCATCTCCAACGCCGCCTTCATGCAAACCCACCGTCACCCCGACCCGCTCTTCGCCACCCGGCCGAGCGCGACCGAGGCCGCGCCGGCCGCCGAGCTGGCGTCCGACACGACGCCGCTGCCGCAGCCGATGCCGAAGGGCCGGACGGATCTGCGCCTTCCGCAGACGCCGCCGCCCTTGCCGGTCGCGGTGGCGACCAAGCCGGTGGGGCAGGGCAATCTCGTCGCCAACACCCAGCAGGCGCTGGCCGCCGCCAAGCTCTATTCGGGCACGGTCGATGGCGTCATGGGCCCGCAGACGCGGGCGGCGATTTCCGCCTTCGAGAAGAAGATCGGCCTGATCCCGACCGGAGAGCCGAGCGAACGCCTCCTCGGCCAGATCCGCAAGGGGCTGCCGCGCGCCAATGTCGCCGACCCGGTCTCGACCGGCTCGATCGAGGATCCCGAGACCCGCGCGCAGATCAAGCGCGTGCAGGCCGCCCTGAACGAGATCGGCTATGGTCCGGTCGAGGTCGACGGTCGCGGCGGCGGCAAGACCGCCAACGCCATTCGCCGCTTCGAGCTCGACAACGGCCTGCCGATGACCGGAACGGCCGGCGCCGCCGTCGTCGCCAAGCTGGTGCTGATCGGCGCGATGAGCGAATTGTGAGCTCGGACCTGGAACGTCGATGATGCGGGAGCGGCGATGCGCCTGACCTCCGGAATCTGGGTCTCCGCCTATGTCCGGCGCGCCTTCGTCGAGGGAGCGTTCGCCGCCGTCGTGCGGCGCGGCGCGGAAGAGGCCGGCGCCATCTTCGTGGTCGTCGACCGGCTCGACGGCACGGTCGATCTCTATGGACCCGCGCCGCAGACCGCCTTCGACGACGAAAGGCCGACGGATCGGTTGTTCTCCCGACTGGGCGAGGGGATCGACCGGCTGGCGCTGCAGCAGCGCCTCGCTTCCGAAATGCGCTTCGATCCCGACGTCTGGGTGGTCGAGATCGAGGATCGCGGCGGTCGCGCCTTCCTGGACATCGCGCCGGACTGAGCGCCCGGCGCCGGAAGAATAGCCATCTGCGTGTATCGCCAACGGGTTGGCGATACCGATTGAATCGGGATGTCAGCCGGCGAGGCTGCTCCGAAGCGCCGCCGAGGCGGCGACGGTCGCCGTTTCGCCCGCTGCCGGACGGGCATCCTTGCGGGGCGCGTCGGCGAAATGCGGCTGGTGCGTTGCCGCCTGTTCGGCCGCTTCCTCGCCGCGCCATTGCCCGACGAGCCGGTCTGCCGCGGGCTTTTCCAGACCGCCGAAGAGTTCCGACAGGCGGAAGAAGGTCTCGACCGCGGCGCTCATCACCGGATTGGCGAGCAGCAGCACTTGCTGCATCTCGGCCTCTGCCAGCCCGATCGCCTTCAGCAACACCGCCAGCGCCTCGCCGGACGGGTCGTCGAGCAAGGCCTTCACGTCGGCGGCGTCGAGGCGAAGCCCTTCGGCGAGCGTCGCGATCAGGGCGTCGCGCTGGCGCTGCCGGGCGAGCATGCTGAGCCGGACCCGGCTCAGCGCCGCGCGGAAGGCGTTGTCGACGGCGGCCGGCGTCAGCCTCGGCGTCACCGCCGCCGGCTTGCCCGAGAGGGATTTCAGCAGGGCGAGCCGCGCGTCGCGATCAAGCGCGAGGAACGAAGCGCTCGCGGAGGGCGCCGCTGCCTTGGGCTCGCTCGATGCGGCCGTGGCGATTTCCGCAGCGATGGCGGGGGCGGCCGGGGCCTTGGGCTCGACGGCCTCGGCCGCGACCGGAACGACCGGCTTCGCGGCGACGGCAGGCGCCTCGGGCTTCTGCTCGACGGCAGGCGCCTTGGGCTTCTGCTCGACGGCTGCGGGCGGGGCCGCTTCGGCCGGCGGAGCGGCCTTGGCCTGTTCGAGTTGCTCGAAGGTGCGGCGCGACAGGCCTTCCGGTACCGGCTTTTCCGTGGCGAGCGCCGTCAGCTCGGCGCTGAGACTGGCGGTCAGGACGCGCGCCGCCGCGAAGGCGGAGAGCGGCTCGGCGGCCTTCGGCTCGACGGACTGATTCGCGGCCGCAACCGGCGCCTCATCGACCGATGGACCGGCGTCGGCGGCGATCTCGGCCGTGGCGACCTGCGGTTCGGAGGGCGGCTGCGCGGCGGCGGGTTCGGCGGCGCGGGGGATCGCGAGGGTCGGCGCCGGCGCGGCGACCTCGGCCGGCGGCGGCAGCAGCGCGATCGTCTCGGCGTCACCGGTCAGTCGCAGCGCCTGGATGATGTCGGGCGCGAGATCCGGCCGCGCCGCGATCAGCCGCCAATGCGCCGGCCCGCTCGCCGCCATGATCGCCAGGAGGTCGAACGACGAGAGCGCCGCGTGGCGCAGCACCGGCGAGGCGATCTCGGTCAAGTCCTTGCCCAGCAAGCGCAAAACCGCCGGCGGGGCATCCTCGTGGCGCGCCAGCCGCTCGGCCACGAAGGCGCGGTCGGAGGGCGAGACCTTGGTGAGAAAATGCGCGGCCAGTTCTTCGAAGCGACGGATTTCCGCCTGGTCGTGCGTCTTGTCGAGCACGAACAGTTCGGTCGTCGCCCGGAGCAACGCGGCGTCGCGGCTTTGCTGGCTCGATACGGCCATGGCCATGAGACCATCCGAAAAATACGAGGGATGCATGATGACGCGTTACCCGAAGAGCCGTCGCGCGATCGCATAGTCCCCTTGGCGGCCCCGATCGCCGAGCCTGTGATGAGTGTCACTGAAAGTCGTTAGCGTTCCGTTAACCTTGCCGGTCGGTTAATGATGCTATTGTGGTTGAGAGGTCCGCCAGGCAGTCGGGGCGTCGATCCGGCCGGACGGACCTCGAAGGAGGTCACATGGGCACGATACTGACCTATGCGGCAGACCGGCGCGGCAGGCGAGGGCGCGCCGCGCTCCCCAGGGAGGGCAGCTGCCAGATCCTCATCTTCACCGGCGTGCGAATCGACCGCACCAGGCCCGACCGGCCTGACCGGCCCTTGCCGCCGGCGCCGACCGTGGCGCAGGCGCCGAAGCCCGGCCGGGGCGCCTGAACGGGGTCAGTTCTTCTCGTCGGGATCGACGGCGGGCGGCGCGTCGGCCTTCGGCAGTTCGGCCGAGCAGTTCGCCGCGCGCAGCATCGCTTCCGTCCGGCCGACCAGCGTCGGGTCGGCGACGAAGCTGCGGATCAGCGCGAAGCCGCGGGTGATCGGCACCTCGATGACGATCGACTGGTTGAGCGCCGCGATCGGGTTTTCCCGCAATTGTGCCATCTGGACGGGTGTCGCGATGACGAGGTCGATGTCGCTGCGCTCGGCCGTGCGGTCGTTCAGGCTGTAGACGTTGCTGCCGCGCCGGTTGAACACGGCGATCGACCAGAAATCGTCCGGCATCGCCGCCTTGATGCGGATCGGACCGCCCTCGAGCGAGAAGCGGCAGGCGGCATAGGCCATCTCCGGATCGAGATAGGGCAGCGCCTCGGTGCCGGGCTCGGCCATCGGCAGCACGTGGAAGGCGCCGTCCGGGCCGAACCGGCCGAGCGAGGTCCAGGCGTCGCGATTGGCGAAATCCGGCAGAAGCAGGATCACCGCGATGTGGATGATGCCGCCGAGCAGCAGCCCGCCCAGGATGTAGAGCAGCAGGCGGATCATGGGCAGCCCATCCTCTCGATGACGGGCATGGCGATGTCGCCGATCGTGGCGCCGCCGGAAAGCGGCGTGTCGTACAGCCGGAGGATCAGCCGGATCCGCCCGTCGGTCGTGACCGGCAGCCAGTTGCCGGGCTCCGGAGTCGGCGAAACGGCGATCTCGAAGCGGCCGTCCTCGCGCCGCAGCACCTCGCGCGAGTGGAAGGCGGTGCGGCCAGCCGGGTTCTCCATCAGGTGGCCGTCGCCGTCATGCACGGTGAGCGTCCAGAGCCGCGCCGGCGGCGTCTGCCCGTTGACGCGGTAGCGGCATTCTCCCGTGAGGCGCTGGCCGCCGCTGTCCTCCTCCGCCGCGAAGGCGAGGCCCTCGCCGCCGCCGAGCGGCACCTCGCCGGTGCGCGCCAGCATCGCCTCGGTATAGGGATCGGCGTCCGGGCTGCCGGAATCGGGCCAGGCCGTCCACTGGCCGCGCGTCACCGCGCCGAACAGCCGGTCGCGGTCGAGGATCAGCGCGGCCGAGCCGAGCCCGGTTGCGACGGCGATGGCGATGGCGATGGCGAGAAGGATCAGGAAGCGCAAGGATCAGCCTCGATAGGGAGCGCGGCGAAGATAACCCGCCCGCACGCCCGGCGATAGCAGGGGACGGCAGGCGAGGCGCAAGAAACGGATTGCCAGCGCCGGCGAAGCCGGGCAGAGCAGGCTATCCCGCGAGGCCCGCCGCCATGACCATCCCGCTCCGCCAGACCACCCCGACCAGCATCCGCGCCACCTGCGTTCGGCAAACCGGCATTCGCCAGACCATGTCCGGCGGCGACTGGGCGCTGCTCGTCGCCCTCGCCATCCTCTGGGGCGGCTCGTTCTTCTTCGTCGCCATCGCCGGCCGCGAGCTGCCGCCCTTCACTGTCGTGGCGCTCCGCGTCTCGCTCGCGGCCGTGATCCTGATCGCGCTGCTCGTCATGGGCGGCCGGCCGCTGCCCGCTGGCGGCCGCGTCTGGCGCGTGCTCTTCGGCATGGGGCTGATCAACAACGTCATCCCGTTCTCGCTGATCGTCTGGGGCCAGACCCAGATCGCCAGCGGCCTCGCGGCCGTCCTGAACGCGACGACGCCGTTCTGGACGGCGCTGATCGTGCATTTTCTCACCGTCGACGAGAAGCTGACGGCGCCCAAGGTGGCGGGGATCGCGATCGGCGTCGCCGGCGTCGGCGTTCTGATCGGGCCCGCCGCCTTCCGCGATCTCGGCGGCGACGGGCTCGGCGCGCTGGCGATCCTCGCCGCGACCCTCGCCTACGGCTTTTCCGGCGCGCTCGGCCGCCAGCTGCCGCGCCTCGGCGTCGCGCCGATGACGGCGGCGACGGGGCAGATGATCGCCGCGACGACGATGATGATCCCGCTCGCGCTCCTCTTCGACCAGCCCTGGCGGCTCGCCGCGCCGAGCTGGCCGGTCTGGGGCGCGATCCTCGGCCTCGCGGCGCTCTCGACCGCGCTCGGCTACATCCTGTTCTTCCGCCTGCTCGGCCGCACCGGCGCCACCAACACCTCGCTGGTGACCCTCCTCGTTCCCGTCTCTGCCATCCTGCTCGGCACCTGGGTGCTCGGCGAACGCCTGGAGCCGCGCCACTTCGCCGGCATGGCGCTGATCGCCCTCGGCCTCGTCGCAATCGACGGCCGGGCGTGGCGCTGGCTGAGGGGGCGGCGCGCGGCCGCGGCGGAGTAGGCCCGCCGGCCTCCTCGCGGGACTTTCCGCGCCGGCGTTCCGATCCTATGCTCGACCGAGGCGGGGCCAGGCGCGGCTCCTCCCGATGGGCGCGACGGGATCACCGAAAGGGGAACCGAATTGGCCTTCGTCGATGAACTGAAGGACATGGCGCGCGGCCGGCTCGTCGCGGTGGCGGAGGATGCGCCGCTGATCGAGGTGGCGCGCCGGCTGCATGCGGGAACCGACATCGTCGTCGTCTGCGCGCCGTCCGGGGCGCTGGTCGGCATCCTGACCAAGACCGATCTCGTCGCCCATTTCGTCACGGCGGCGGGGCTGGAAGGGCCGGTTGGCGCGGCGCTGGTCGCGCGCACCGAGGTCGTCACCTGCCGTCTCGACGACGAGCTGCATGCCGTCTGGCGGCTCATGCAGTCGCGCGACTTGAAAAACATCCCGATCGTCGACCCGGCCGATCGCCCGATCGGCATCCTCAACGCCCGCGACGCCCTCATGACCCTGCTGCTCGACACCGAGATCGAGGAACGCCTGCTGCGGGACTATGTCATGGGGCTCGGCTACCGGTAGGCGAGGGCTCGCCAGGTGTCGCCCGCTTGCTTTGCCGGCTCGCAGGCGCGGCCATGGTCGCGAGCGTCAAGCGCCGCGTTCGAGCCAAGACGAACCGTCGGCTGTCTGCACGGGGCAGAATGCCGACGGTGCGTTCGGTCCGTTGGGTGGTTGCCGTGTCTTGGCTGCCCGGTCGTGGCGGCGTGTTCGACGGCTACTTCACCGTGATCGCGAGGCCGCTGATATCGGCGTTGACCTGCAGGCCGACCTGCGTGCCGGTCAGTTCGAGCCGGGCGCCTTTCTCGTTCGTCATGACGATCACCTGCGCGCCCTTGATGGCTGCGCCGCCGCCGCCCACCGCGGCATAGACGCCGCTGACGTCCTGGGCGCGGCGGATGTTGCTGACCCTGCCCTTGAAATTGGTCTTCGAGGCGCCGAACGCCAGGCCGCCCGAGACGCCGGCGATCGAGATCGGATAGTTGCGCCCCTTGAAGGTCAGCGTTCCATCGCCCCCCGAGCCGCCGACGAAGAAGGCGGCCTTGAAGACCGAGAAGCGGATCGTCCCGCTGTCGGCCAGCGCGGCGCCGGAAAGCGCCCCGACAGCGACGACGGCGGCCGCGAGGGTGCGAAGAGAGGGCGAAGTCATCATGATGCGCGTTCCTCCTGATACCGCCTACCCGGCGGCGGGGCCTGTCAGCGTCCTATCAAGGCATGAACAGTCTGGCGGGTGCTTGGTTCCAGGCACACGGGTTGAATGGGGGGATGGACGGGCAGAGGCTCAACTATGATTCATGCAGGATCAAGATCAGTCTAATGGTGAAATTGATGTCAATATGAAGCTTCGCGCAAATCATCGAACACGCCTTCGAATATAGACTGGCTTAATTTTATCCATCAACATACATCATATCTATTGCAGAATATAAATATTATCAAGTATTGCGTGCAACAACAGCTCAATTTCATGGAGATTGCAGTTTTCAGGGGTCGCTGGCACAGAAATCCGTTCCCCGAACGAAAGCCGCAGTTCCTGCGCGAACTATCTTAGCAAGAGAGACTTTATCTCTGCAACGTCAGATGCGTGCGCCTCGTTGAGTAACGAAAGGATAACATTTTTCTGTTCTGGAGTGAGCAGATTGATCAAGCCAACACTGGCTGCTTCGTTCAGTATTTGGTCGCAAAATTTCAATGGCACTGCCAAGCAAGCATGACCCTCAAGAAAGCAATAGACGAGGTTGGAATCGCCAAGGTAAATGGATATCCACTTGCTTAGCTCGCCGTTGGATAATGAACGATCAAAATGAGGTAGGTCGGGCTCATTGAAGGTTGCGTCTCTGTAGTGTACGGTTTCTCTCCTGTCCATTAGCCACCTGAAAGTGTGCTCGTTGTTTATTTTGTTGGAGAGAATTCCTTCGGAGCTCTCGTAGTCCTTAATAAAGGCATCGAGTATGACCTTATGGTCGCCTTTTCCTGGCCGCTTAGTGGGCTTTGATCCTCTCGATGTATTTAGCGTATAAAGTGTTCCGCAACGAAAGATGCCGTGGCGTCGAACTGCGAACGCAAGTCGAACCAAATAAAAGCTCGCGTAGTATAGCTTGACTACAGCCCAAGAGTGATAGCCTCTATGAATAGAAACCATCGCTTCTACCATGCTCAGTGCAGCCTTGAAGTAAGTGCTGCTGGCATCCTGTACTAGAGCATGTGATAGCTCTCCCGATAAGTTGTCGTCTACGATAAGTGCCTCAAAAGCAGGCCTGAAGGATTTCAATTGTGAGGGTTCTGGACAACCGAGATGGTTCTCCAGAACCTCCTGGAAGCGATGGCGACTAGAACTCGTATTCATCGTGATCCGGAAGCGCGTTCAATGAGTTGCTTTCAAGAAGGGTTCTGATTGCTTTTCGAGCAGTCTTGCCATCTTTTCCCCGCAGTTCGTCCCATGTAACGAGGCCAGATTGATCGAGTCCAATGAACTGCTTCATGGTTGATGTGGAAAACGATCTCTTTTCGGCGCAGTGCTTGATGAGTACTTCAACAAAAAAGTCTACGGCGCCATTGAAGCCGGCAGCTTTCAAAAATGGGTTCTTATTGCTGGAGTTCCATAGGCCGCTGTTGTCGTAAAAATCATAGAGGGACTGAAAGAAGTTATTGATTGCTGCCTTTTGGCGTTCGTAATCCCTTATTTTATACGTGTAAAACGTGCCCGTGTCAGGTTTGAAGTGGTCCTTGAAGGCGGATACAAACGTAGAAAGTTCAATACTGCCCTGACCTCGGGGAGCGCCAGGAAACTTAATCTGATTATACAGCGGACTGTCAGGGTCGTCATTTAGTTCGCGTGCGAGATCAGTCGAGCGATTGACTGCATGGGCCTCGTCGTCGACAACCTCGCCAAAAAGATCGTAAATCAAGCTCTTGGGAACAGGCTTTTGTTCCGTGTTGATGTTCAGGAATATTTTCGCGGCGTTGCTTGTAGTTAGGCCGACGCACAATGTTACAAGAAGCTCTTGATCGCCGACAGAATCGCGGGTGTCGATGGCCTGTGATAGACCTGCTAGCCTGTGTTGGCCATCTATCACTTGAGCTGCTGATTTAACTATCGGCAATGTTATCTTGTTGCCAGAGAACGAAGGTGCAAAATTTTGATCCGTCCAATTCAATATAAACGAGTTAAAGAAAGTATTGCCGTCTAGAATATATGTTCGAATTCCGTTGATTCTTCTGGCATTTAGAGGACGTTGAACGGCCCCCTCTTCGTCGTCTCGCCCTCTTACTGCTACGTAATGAAGAGTTATAAGGTCTCTTGCTTTTATCGCGAACGTGTAAGCTGGCGTGCTACCAAAGTGCGTTTCAAGAAATGGTGTAGTGTAGGTTTGAGTTGTGCGTGCAACGCTCTTCTTAACCATCAAATCGATCTCCCAATCTGCCTCACACCAAATAGACGCTATCTATGTAGATGCCAATGGGGGATTAATTTTCTAAGGGGGGTGAATTGGCCTTGCCGTGCAGGAATATTCATTTGGGTTGATCCGGCTACGGCAGTATCAAAACGTCCCTTCCGATAGAGGAGTCTTCTTTTGCGGTATTTATTGCCGATTCGCAGTGCCACGCTCAGGCGTCTTCTCGTGTACTAGGCGTCTTGCTTGTCTGGAGGACTATGGGCATCCGGCGCAGGCGTGGTGGCAGCTCTAGGTTGATTGTCAAATCGGAGTGAGGCTGCGGTCGCGTACCTTAGCTGCTTCCCGTGCAGCCACGGCGGCCGCCCCCCCTCGCGCCTTCCCCCCAAACTCAGCCAAATCCCTCTCGTGCACCGCGGGACCCACACAAAGCGCATGGCCGAGACCGATCTTTATCTTCCCCTGAAAGCCTTCATGGAGGGCGCGGGCTATGCCGTGAAGGGCGAGGTCAATGGCTGCGACCTGGTCGGCGTGCGGGACGGCGATCCGCCCGTCCTCGTCGTCTGCGAGATGAAGCTCTCCTTCAACCTCGAGTTGGTCATGCAGGGCGTCAACCGGGCGGCGATCCCGGACGCGGCTCGCGGCTCGCGGCTCGGGGGGGGAGGGCGTGAGGCAGCCGTCCGCTTCAGGCTGGCGCGACCGGCTGCGGGTCTGCGAGAGGTGGCACGGCCATCCGGGACGGCCGTGCCACCAACGCGATGCCGCCAGGGCTCCAGGCAGGGGGCCTGGGCTGCCCTGCTAGCTGGATGGGCGGATCGGCGGCGCGATCCAGCGGCCGTCCAGCGCCTCGGCCTTCGGCAGATAGAGCCGCATCACCGCGTAGAAGGTTTCGGCGGGCGCCGGCAGCCAGTTCGATTCCAACTCGGCTCCGGGGCTTTCGTGCTGGAGGGTGAGCACGATCTCGCCCTTGTCGTTCTTCCTGAGGCCGCGCAGCATGGCCGAGTTGATCAGGTAGCGATGGATCGGATTGCTCACCAGGAGCTGCCTGGGCCGGTCATACATGGTCAGCGACCAGAAGGCGTCGACCGGCGGCAGCGTCTCGTCGGTGAAGGTCAGCGTGTATTTGCCGGCCTTGCCGTCGAGCGGCGCCTTGGCCTCGTCGACCGCGTAGATGACGTAGAGCGCCTCCTGGACGCTGTTGCCGTAGATCCCGCCCTGCGCCGCCGCGGCGCGGTCCATGTAGCGGCCCTTCATGAATTCGGGCGTGCCGAACAGTTTTGACGAATCCGTCATCCGGCCGGCCTGGTCGCGGATTTCCTTCTCCGTGGCGACGACCGTATCCCGCATCGCGGCCGCGGCGTCGGGCGCGAGATCCGGCGCCGGCCATGCCGCGCCGTCGCGGACGCCGAGCCTGGCGAGATTCTCGCGCTCGCCCTCGTCGCCCGGATAGGCGGGCGCGAACGGCAGCAGGAAGGCGGCGAGCGGCCAGTAGTTCGAGACCATCAGCTCGTCGGAGATCGGCATCCAGTCCACCGCCGGCGGCGCGGGCGGCGCCGGGGTGTTCGCGTAGGTCGAGAGAGGCGCCGCCTTGTATCCGGCCTGGATCTCCTTGACCTTGTCGAGGTCGTCCGGCGCGAACAGCTGCGTCCGGACGATGCCGATGGCGAGCGCGGTCGGCATCTCGATCACGCGCTTGATGCCCTCGGGCACCTCGCCCTTCCAGCCGGGGCCGGTGATCAGGAAGTCGCCGCCGTCATTGCCGTCCACCCTTGTGCCGGGATAGTCGACATTGTTGGTGTAGAGGTCGATCAGCTGCAGCGAGTAATAGCGCTCCTTCTCGATCGCCGGCATGGTGACGACGACGGGCTCTGCCCTGAGGTCGAAGACGATGAAGGAATAGGGCGTGTCCGAGTTGGGCGTGATGATCGCCGTATCCTCGGGCGTGTAGACGCGGGCGATGCTCACCAGCGTGTTCAGCGGCCCCTTGTACTGGCTGCCGCCCGGCTCGAGGGCGTACTGGAACATGGTGAGGTAGTTCTTCACCATCGGATAGGTGTAGATGTAGGCCTCGCGGGCCTGCGCCGCGAGGCTGTCCTGCGCGAAGGCCGGGAGCGCCGGCAGGGCGGCGAGGGCGGCCGTGGATTTCAGGAAATTCCGGCGGTTCATTTCACTTCCTCTGCAACGGGGAAAGTCCAGCTTCCGTCAAGAATCTGCGCGTCCGGGCGATAGAGGCGAACCATGTAGTTCCAGTCCGCCGGCGTCGGCAGGCAGTTCGCCACCTTGCCGTCGCAACCGCCGAACTGGATCGTGATCGAGCCATCCTCGCTTTTCTGCGCGGTCACGTCGTTCAGGGAATAGGCGTTGAGATCGTTCGGCGTGAAGAAGCCGTCCTTGTTGTAGACGGTGACCGACCAGAATTCCTTCACCGGCACGTCCTTGACGGTCAGCCGGTAGATGCTCTTGCCGTCGTTCTTCTCCGGCGTGATGTTCAGGTAGAGCGCTTCCTTCTCCGGGTTGCCGCCCCAGCCGAGCGCGGCGCCGATCAGGTGGCGGATCGGGTCGACCTCGTCGCGCGCTCCGAACATCTTCGCGGTGTCGGGCAGCAGGGCGCCGAGGTCGAGCAGCGCGCGCCGGGTCTTGTTCCGGCTCTCGCCGTCCCATTCCGGAATCTCGAAGCTGCCGGTCGACGCCTGCTCGACCTTGACCGCGTCCTGCAGCGCGTGAACCTCTTTCATGTCCTCGGTGTCGGCGGGATTGGCGAAGAAGCGGAAGGCCGCCACCACGAAGCGGGTGCCGATGTCGTCGCGCTTCAGCGTGTGGGTGCCCGCGCCGTAGTGCACGCCGTGGGTATAGTGGTCCTCGTCGATCACCAGGAGCGACACGAAGCGGTCGCCGGTATCAGGCACCGTGATCGTCACCGGTCCGGCATCCAGGTCGAACACAGCCGACGAATAGAGCGTGTCGCGGTTCAGGCGGATGACCGTCTGCTTGTCGAGCGGCGCCATCGCGCGGGTATGATCGAACTTGCCGAAGCCGCCATTGGCGACAATGCCGGAGAAATAGAGATCGCTCTCGGCGCGGACGAAATTGTCGCTGTTGACAGGAACAGGCTCTGCCGCGGCCGGCTGCGCCGCCAGAAGCGCCAGGGCGGCCATGGTCGAAAAGCCCAATTTCATTCTAGACATCGGAACCCCGTTGATTGATGTGCTGGAGTGGCGTGATCCCTGCCGGCCCCCTTCAAAAAGGCAGCCGTGACGGCTTTCGTCGGCGCTGGGAGCCTGGTATCCGGCCGCGGCCGAAATTCCGTCGTCGCCCCCGACCTGGCCATCTTGCACATTCGCAGTAGGTAGTTTGTCCCGATTGGCACAATCCATGGACTTCCGCGTGACTTCGTTCAACTTGGACGGGTTGGCGGTGGCGCTGAGGCTGAGCGTCGGAAACGACACATACCTGTATTGCGAAACCGGGGGCTGAAGTTGGATTTGACGCTTGAGCAGGCCCAGCGCGTCATGCGGAACGGTGCATGGCTCTCGCACATGGGGGAGCCATTCCAGACCGCTCTCCTGCGCAGCGCCCATTTGCTCCGCTTTGCGCCGGGGCAAGTCATCTACAGACATGGCGATATTGGCGGCGGCATGTACGGGCTTGTCGCCGGATCCCTCACGATCAACTCGGCGCCGCCCGAGTTGACGCCGCAACTCATCCATCTCGGCATGCCGGGAGCCTGGACTGGCGAAGGCCCGTTCCTGACCGGCCAGCCGCGACGGATCGAGATGCGGGCGCTCGGCGTCGCCTGGATGATGCATGTGCCGCTGGATGCCCTGGAGCAGATGGCGGCGCAGGATCCGCGCGTCGTGCGCGCGGTGAGCGTGAATACCGCCTTTACCGTCGATGTGCTCGTCCGGATCATCCGCGATCTGCAGAAGCGCGACGTGAGCCGGAGAATCGCTTCCGTGATCGAGCGCGCCGGATGGCTCGGGGACATGCCGATCCCGCTCACCCAGTCCGCCCTCGGCATCATGGCGAATGCCTCGCGCAAGCAGGTCAATGCCGCGGTGAGCCGCTTTGCCGCTGCGGGCTGGGTGACCTCGACCTATCGATCCATCACCGTGACAGACCCGGAGGCGCTGCGGGAATTCTCGGATGGCGACGATTCGGATGTGTAGCTGCCGCAGGCGGTGAGACCGCGCGCGATTCTGGCCCAGCGCTGCCGCATTGCCAATCGAGTGCCGACCCTGGCAGGCTTCAGGTGCACCACCTCCGGGACTCAGCTAAACACCCTCCCGAACCCTCCCGAACCCTCCCGAACCCTCCCGAACCCTCCGGGACCCGAACTGGATCGATGGCCGAGACCGATCTTTATCTTCCCCTGAAGGCCTTCATGGAGGGCGCGGGCTATGCCGTGAAGGGCGAGGTCAATGGCTGCGACCTGGTCGGCGTGCGGGATGGCGATCCGCCCGTCCTCGTCGTCTGCGAGATGAAGCTTTCCTTCAACCTCGAGCTCGTCATGCAGGGCGTCAACCGGGCGACGATCTCGGACGAGGTCTGGCTCGCGGCGCGCGCCTCGAAGGGCAAGGGCCGCGAGCATGACGCGCGCTTCCGCAATCTCTGCCGGCGCCTCGGCTTCGGGCTGATCGCCGTCTCGGCCGCCGGCACGGTGGACGTCATCGTCGCGCCCTTTGCGCAGACGCCGCGCCGCGATCCGAAGCGACGCTCGCGCCTGCTCGACGAGCACAAGCGCCGGGTCGGCGATCCCGTGAAGGGCGGCGGGCGCGGCAAGCCGATCATGACCGCCTACCGGCAGGACTGCATCCGGATCGCGACGGCGCTCACGTCCGGGCCGCAGAGCCCGAAGCAGCTGAAGACGGTGGTCGCGCGCGCGCCGGGGATTTTGCAGAGCAACGTCTATGGCTGGTTTGTCCGCGAGAGCCGGGGCATCTACGGGCTGACCGAACTCGGCCGCGCCGCCGTCGAGCCCGCGCAGGACTGAGCTTCCCACGCCGGACCGGGCGAGGGCCGAGGCCGTTCAGCCGTCCTTCAGCAGCGCCAGCAGTTCCTGGCCCGCCTTGCCGAGCGGGTTCTGGCGCATCCAGCGCAGATGCAGCGGCAGCTTCAGCCCGTTCGCGACATTCGAGAAGGGCAGGATGCGGACGCTGCCCTCGCGGGCCAGCGTCGTCGCGACGGAGAGCGGCAGGTTGCCCCAGCCGAGCCCGGCCTTCACCATGTTGACGGCGGTGGCGAGGCTGTCGGTGCGCCAGTAGGTGCCGGCGATCAGCTGGCGGAAATCGCGGATCGGGTGCTCGGGGCTGGCGATCAGGATCTGCCGGTGGTGGAACAGGTCGTCGAGCTTCAGCGTCTCGACGTCCAGCAGCTCCGAGCCGTGATGGGCCGAGACGGCGGCGACCAGCGTCTCCGTGCCGATGAAGTGGAAATCCTCCTTGAGGCTGGTCTCCAGCCCGCCATAGGCGATGCAGAGATCGACGCGGCCGGCCTCGAGCCGCTCGACGACGACGTCCTGCGGCGCCGTGGTGATCTCGATCGCGAGCAGCGGGTGCCGCGCCGAGACGGCCGAGATCGCGTCCATCAGCCGGGCGTTGTCGATGTCGGCGGCGATGCCGATGGCGAGCCGCGTCTCCAGCCCGTCGGAAAGCTCGGTCGCGTGCGCGGCGAGCTGTTCGAGCTGTTCGGCGATGACGCGCGCATGCGGCACCAGCGCCAGCGCCGCCGGCGTTGGCCGCACCTGGCGCGCCTCGCGCAGGAAGAGCGGATAGCCGAGCTCGGCCTCGAGATTGGCGATGCCCATGCTGACGGCCGAGGGCACGCGGTGAAGCGTCCGCGCGGCGGCCGAGAACGAGCCGTTGTCGATCACGGCGAGGAACAGGGCGATGGTTTCGCTGGAGAACACCATGCGATCGATCTATCAGTCAATCTGACAGATGGCAACTTTTCCTGTCTCGTCCGGTGCTGATAGAAGGCCACCAATCTTGGCCGTTCGGCCGTTTCTCCATTGAGGTGTTTTGTGCAAGGCGTTCTTCGCAGGGTGGTCTATGTTTCCGTGTTCGAGATCTCGGGGACCATCATCTCGGCCTTCATGCTGGCTTATCTGTCCGGCACCGAGGCGTCGCATACCGGGCCGCTCGCGGTCATGATCTCGACCACTGCGGTGACGGTGAACCTGGTCTATACGTGGCTGTTCGAGCGCTGGGAATCGCGCCAGGCGGCGCGCACGCGGTCGTTCGCACGGCGGATCCTGCATGCCGCCGGCTTCCAGACGACGCTGGTGATGTTCCTGATCCCGCTGATCGCCTGGTGGATGCAGATCTCGCTCATCGAGGCGCTGCTGCTCGACGCGGTGCTGATCGTGTTCTTCCCGATCTACATGTTCGTCTACAACTGGGCCTTCGACCTCGTCTTCGGCCTGCCGGATTCGGTGACCAAGGGCCAGATCGGCGACGAGGCGGAAGCCGCCGCGTGACGTCTGAAGATCGTGCGTCCTTCGAGACGCGACCTGCCGGTCGCTCCTCAGTGTCTGGCCCGTAATTGGACAAGGCCCGCCACGCCGCCTTCCCTTCACCTCTCCCTGAGGGAGAGGTCGGAGCGAAGCTCCGGGTGAGGGTTTAGGAAACCATCCGGTGAGGCCGTAAACCCTCACCCGCCGGCCTTCGGCCGTCGACCTCTCCCTCAGGGAGAGGTGAAAGTAGAGTGTCCCCTGCATTTCGGGCCAGACACTCAGGATGTCGAGGGTTTTGACGTCGCCGATAACGGCATCCGGAACCCCGATATGCTGAGGAGGCCCGCAGGGCCGTCTCGAAGCGCGCCCCTTGAAACGGCCACAGGCGGCCGCGACGGATGACCTGGCCGGCCCTCAGCCGTAGACGGCGGCGCGGATGGCGTCGGGGTAGGGGCCGTTGACGCCGGCAACCGCAGTGTTCGAGAACGACACGACCGAAAGCTTGCGCACGGGGTCGACGAACCAGGAGTGGCCGTAGACGCCGCCCCATTGCCACGTGCCCGGCGAGAACGGCGTGCCGCTCGCGGCCGGGTCATAGGTGATCGACCAGCCGAGGCTGAAGCCGCGCCCGGCGACGGTGGTGTCGAAATTGCCGATCGCATTCTGCGCCAGCAGCGCGCGGCTCTCGGCCGAAAGGATCGGCGCGCCGCCTTTGCGCATCGCCTCCAGGAAGGCGAGGATGTCGCCGGCCGTGCCGAACAGGCCGGCGCCCCCGGATGGGAACGAGTTCGGATCGAAATTGCGGTCGGGCGCAAAGTTGAGCAGGCCGGCCTTGCCCATCACCGGCTGGTGCGCCGCCATCGGCACGGGGCGCGGATCGCCATCGGCATAGGCGGTGGCGAGGCGCGCCCGGTCGCTCGGCAGGAAGGCGGTGTCCTTGAGCCCGAGCGGAACGGTGACGCGGCGGGCGACGATTTCCGGCAGCATCAGGCCGGTCGCCTTTTCGAGCAGGCCGCCCAGCACGTCGATGCCGACCGAATAGGCCCAGGAGCTTCCCGGCGCGAAGGCGAGCGGCTGGGCCGCGATCTTTTCGAGGTTCTCGGCCATGCCGCGGCCGGGCTGGTCGAGCCCTTCCGAGATGCCGGCTTCCTTCGGATAGCCGTAGATCAGTCCGCTCGTATGGGTGAGCAGCTGGCGGATGGTGATCACCGGTTCGCTGCCGTCGGCGAGCTTCGGCCGGAAGTCGGGCAGGAAGCGGGTCACCGGATCGTCCAGGCCGATGACGCCGGCCTCGGCCAGCGACAGGGTCGCGGCGGCGACGAGCGGCTTGGTGACGGAGGCGAGGCGGAAGATCGTGTCCTCGGCGACCTTGCGGCCGGCCTCGCGATCGGCATGGCCGGCGGCGCGGCGATAGACGATGGCGCCGTCCTCGGCGACCAGCACGACGGCGCCGACGATCTGCTCGTCGCGGATCGCCGCGTCGATCACGGCGTCGAGGCGCGCGGCGCGCTTCTCCTGGGCGGCGGTGATGGCGGCGTCGATCAGGGTCATGCTGGGCTCCGTGCGGCAGGGCAGACAGAATGAATCAGGATGGAGGCTTCCCGCAACCCTTGCGGCGTGAAAATGACGGCCTGCGGCGCGCACAAAAAAGCCCCCGGGCCGGGTGGCGCGGGGGCTCGCGAAGGGCGACAGGCGCCGATCAGAACCTGTAGTTCAGGCCGAATTTGACGGTCTGCATCGTCAGGTCGGCGCTGACCGGCGTGCCGAGGTCGAAATCCTTCGTGCCGAGGTCGGAATAGAGATATTCGGCCTTGGCGGTGAGGTTGTCGGTGATGGCATATTCGAGGCCGGCGCCCAGCGTCCAGCCGGTGAAGGTGCGGCGGTCCGAGACCGTCTGGTCCAGGAAGACGGTATCCCCGACGGTGAGATTGTTGCGGAACGTCATCTCCGCCCGGGCCCAGCCGAGGCCGCCGGTGACGTAGGGCAGGAGGCGGTCGAAGGCGTAGCCGGCGCGGCCGCGCACGGTGCCGAACGACTGGATCTCGAAGTCGTGGCCGAATTGCATCGCCACGTCGTCGTCGCCGAAGCGGGCGGTATAGCCGGTCTTCTGGTCGCCGAACGAGGCGTCGGCCTCGATGCCGAGCACGAGGCGGTTGTCGAACTGGTAGTTGAAGCCGGCCTGGCCGCCGCCGAAGAAGCCGTTCGGCTGCTCCACCCCATAGGAGTCGGTCGGCGCGGCGGTGAAATCGCTCCAGCCGTAGCCGGCATGGCCGCCGACATAGAGGCCGGTCCAGCGGAACGCTGGCGCGGGCGGCGCCTCGGCCGGCGTGGGAATGGACAGGTCCGCCGCCTGCGCCGTGCCGGCCAATCCAAGGGCCAGCAGAATACCCGTCACCGCCTGCTTCAAATCGACCTCCACTATGCCGGCCATATGATCAGCCACAATAGAGGATATCGTCGATAAAGAAGTGTGAATGTCAGTGCCAGGAACGACTTGTTCGCGCTTCTTTCGGGGCGTTGTTGCGCGAATGCCCTGTCGGTCCGGAAGTTGAATCAAGAATATATGACTCTATTCTTGGATTGATTTGAATTTATATTTGATTTCAGATTACTGGCCGGCGAGGGCGGCGGCGCGCAGCGGCGGCGTCGCCTCGTAGGAGACGGCGCTCTGCGGCTTCAGCGGCGGCGCCGTCTCGAACAGCTTTTCCAGCGCGATCAGGCGTTCGGTGGTGCGGGCGGAGAGCGACAGCGGGCGCTGCGCGTCGCCGCCGGCGCTGGCGATCGCCGGGGCCGGCCGGTCGCCGTCCGAGGCGGGTTCGTCGATATAGGGGATCGGCTTCAGGTCGATGCCATTATGGGCGTAGGTCATGACCCGGTTCCAGGTCTGCGCCGGCAGCGAGCCGCCCGTCATCTTGTTGGTCGAGGTGAAGTCGTCATTGCCGAACCAGACGCCGCCGACATAGTTGCCGGTGAAGCCCATGAACCAGGCGTCGCGATAGGCGTTGGTGGTGCCGGTCTTGCCAGCGGTCTTGATGCCCTGCAGCTTGGCGGCGCGGCCGGTGCCGCGCTCCGGCACCTGGCCGAGCATGTAGTTCATGGCGCCGATCGTCTTCTCGTCGAGGATCCGCTCCGGCGGGCCGACGTCGCGCTTGCGGTCGAAGATCACCTTGCCCTGGCTGTTGACGATCTGGGTGAAGGCGTAGGGCGTCGCCTTGTAGCCGCCATTGGCGAAGACGGCATAGGCGCCGGTCATGTCGACGACGCGGACGTCGGTGGCGCCGAGCGGCAGCGACTTCGAATTGATGATGTTGGTGGTGATGCCCATCTTGTGGGCGAGGTCGATGATGGTCGGCCGGCCGACCGCGCCAGCGAGCCGCACGGCGACGGTGTTGAGCGAGCGCACCAGCGCCGTGGTCAGCGGGATCGAGCCCATGAAGCGGCCGCCATAGTTCTTCGGCGACCAGTTGCCGATCGATATCGGCGCGTCGAGGACGATGCTCTTCGGCGTATAGCCGTGCTGCACCGCCGCCGTGTAGACGAAGGGCTTGAAGGACGAGCCAGGCTGGCGCAGCGCGTCGGTGGCGCGGTTGAACTGGCTCTCGCCATAGTCGCGGCCGCCGACGAGCGCGCGCACGGCGCCGTCCGGCTCGGCCACCACCATCGCCGCCTGGCTGACGCGGTAGCGTTCGCCGGATTCGCGCAGCGCGCTCTCGACCGCCTCGTCGGCCGCCCTGGCGATGTTCATGTCGACGGTCGAGCGGACGATCAGGTTGCGGTCGCCGTTCGGCACCTGCTTCTTGACCTCGTCGAAGGCCCAGTCGAGGAAATAGTCGGGCGAGGCGTCGGCCGCCTTGCGGACGACGTCGGCGGGCTTGCGCCGCGCGCCCATCACCTGGCCCTCGGTCATGAAGCCGGCCTGCACCATGTTGGTGAGCACGTCATTGGCGCGGGCGCGCGCCGCCGGCAGGTTGATGTGCGGCGCGTAGCGGGCGGGGGCCTTGTAGAGCCCGGCCAGCATCGCGGCTTCCGCCAGCGTGATGTCGGTCACCTTCTTGCCAAAATAGAACTCGGCCGCCGCCGCGGCGCCGAAATTGCCGCCGCCCATATAGGCGCGGTCGAGATAGAGCTGCAGGATGTCGTGCTTGGAGAGGTTGCTCTCCAGATAGAGCGCCAGGAAGGCTTCCTTGATCTTGCGGTCGAGCGTGCGCTCGTTCGACAGGAACAGGTTCTTCGCCAGCTGCTGGGTGATCGACGAGCCGCCCTGGCGCACGGCGTCGTTGCGAAGGTTCTCCATCAGGGCGCGCGCCGTGCCGATGATGTCGATGCCGAAATGCGCGTAGAAGCGCCGGTCCTCGGTGGCGAGCGTCGCCTTGATCAGGCTGTCCGGCATTTCCTCCAGCGGCACGGCCTCGGAATGCCGCGCGCCGCGCTTGCCGATCTCGGCGCCGTAGCGGTCGAGGAAGGTGACGGAATAGTCGGACTGCGCCAGCCAGTCCTGCTTGGTGGCGTCGAAGGCGGGCAGCGCCAGCGTCAGCATCACGAGGCCCGCGCCGACGCCCATGGTCAGGCCGTCGCCGAGCAGCTCAATCGGCGCGCGGCGCCAGCCGGTCATGCGGAAACGCCTTGTGAAGCGCGACAGGGCCTCGGCGCCGTCCTTGAGCGCCGTCCAGATCCGGAAGAGCGTGCTGTCGATATAGGCGTCGATCTCGATCAGGCGGATCGGGGCCTTCGGCGCGGGTGGCGTCGCTTCCTTCTCGGCAGGCGCGGGCGCCTTGCGGGCGAAGCGGGCGCCGAGCGCCGCCGTCCATCCCGAAATGCGATCCCTGAGCTTGCGCAACGCCTGTTCCCTTGAAGGTCGAATGGTTCTAGAACGCGGTTCGAAACATCGCATTCCCGCGCCGCGGCGCTAAGGGGAGTGCCCGGCGCACGAAACCGTCCCCCGGTCGGGGCCGTTCTCGCCGATGCCAAGAGGATACGCAATCTCCATGCCCTTGCAAGGAAAGGACGCGCGATCGGTGGCGGTCCCGGCTGCGCACGATGCCGCAGAAGAGGTGCCGTTCTGGAAGCGCCTGACGCTCGAGGAGATGAGCACCGAGCAGTGGGAGTCGCTTTGCGACGGCTGCGCGCGCTGCTGCCTGAACAAGCTCGAGGACTGGGATACCGGCGAGATCGTCTGGACGGCGATCGCCTGCGAACTGCTCGACGACGACACCTGCCGCTGCCGCGACTATCCGAACCGGCATGATTTCGTGCCGGACTGCATTCCGCTCGATCCCAAGACGGTGCGCACGCTGACCTGGCTGCCGCCGACCTGCGGCTACCGGCTGATCGCCGAGGGGCGCGACCTCTACTGGTGGCACCCGCTTGTCTCCGGCGACCCCGAGACGGTGCACGAGGCCGGCATCTCCACCTCCGGCCGCACGGTGAGCGAAAGCGACATCCCGGTCGAGGAATACGAGGACTATATCGTCGCCTGGCCCGGCGAGCGGATCGAGCCGGAGAAGCCGAAGGACTGAGACGCCGCCTCGGTCCAGTCGGAGCGCGGCGCGTGCGGCCATGCAGGTCCCGATCCTCATCATCCTGAGGGGGCTTGGCGAGCCAGGCCGTCTCGAAGGATGCGCGGTCGTGGGGCAGCCGCTGGACCGCTCTGCGTGCTTCGAGATGGCCCTTCGGGCCTCCTCAGCCTGTTGTGGACGCTGTCCCACAACCTCCCCGGAGAGATGTGAATCCAGCGCAGTCCATGGCTGCAGCTCCGCCCCATGCTCGCCGTCATCCCGGCCTCCGAGCCGGGATCCATTTCCGCCGGGTTGAGCGCCGCGTGAGCCTCCCCATGTCGCGGGCGCCTGGATCCCCGCCCGCGCGGGGAGGCCGGCGGAGGGTATGGGCCGCCGCGCGAATGACGGCGACGAACCCTACCCACCCGTCCGGAACCGTTGCCGGTACTCCCTCGGCGTCACGCCGCGCTGCGCCTTGAACTGGCGGTTGAAGTGGGCGAGCGAGTCATAGCCGGAATCGGCCGCGATCATGGCGATCGGCTTGCCGCCGCCCGAGAGCATCGCGCAGGCGGCGCCGATGCGGATCTTCGCCAGATAGCCCGTCACGCTCTGCCCGGTCTGGCGCACGAAGAGCCGATGCAGGCCGGACGGGCTCAGCGCCGCGATGTCGGCGAGCGCGTCGAGGCTGAGCCGTTCGGCATAATGGCGGTGCAGATTCTCGAGCACGCGGTCGATGCGGCCGCGATCGGCCTGTCGCTCCGGCGCGGCGGCGGGAAGCGCCAGCGGCGAGGCGAGCGGTTCCGCGCCCGTGTCGCGCGCGAGGCCTGCCAGCACGCGCAAGAGCTCGATCAGCCGCTCCTCCGGCGGCAGCGTGAACAGCATCTCGATCCGCGGCCGAACCGCGCGCGCCGCCTCGTCCGAGAATTTCAGTCCCGTGCGGGCGCGCGCCAGCATCTCGGCCACGCTACGGAATTCGGTGAACACGCCGCCGAGCGGTGCCGTCCATTGCGGCAGGAACCACATCACCAGCGCGACATGCGGGCGGGCCGGATCGATCTTGTCTGAAGAGCACCAGCTGTGCGGCAAATTGGGGCCGACCAGAACCAGATCGCCGTCGTCATAGGTGCCGATATGGTCGCCGATGAAGCGCTGCCCGCGCGAGTTCAGCGTCAGCGTCAGCTCGAATTCGGGGTGATGGTGCCACTGGAACGGGATCTCGTCGTCGAGGCGGCGGTTCAAGGTCGCCCAGGACGCGCCCTCCGGCACGGCGAGCCTTTCGAGAAATGGCCTCATTCTGGTCCCCGGATCCCACGCAACGCTGGAATAGTATCAGTATTGGCCGGGATCCGCGAACATGGCCGCCGTCGCGGCGCTAGGCTTGCTGCATGGACCGTCCATCGGGACGGTCGAGGAGAGGGAGGATCGAATGACCATGGCCGCCGGAATGGGCAGCGCGATCAAGCGCGACAGCCACCCGACCACGCAGCAGGAGCAGCAGCTCAAGGACATCCAAAAGACGCTGCCGCTGCGCGTGCTCTCGGAAGCCGACTGGCAGCACTGGATCACGCGTGGCTATGTCATCGTCCGCCAGGCCGTGCCGGCGGAAAATGTCGAGCGGCTGGTCGAGACGCTCTGGCGCTTCGACGAGAAGGACCCGGCCGACCCCGCGACCTGGTACGCGCCGCAGCGCCGCGATCACCTGATGAAGGAGCTGAACGGCACCGGCATGCTGGAGATCTACAATCACCAGCATCTCTGGGACAATCGCCAGCAACAGCGTGTCTACGACGCCTTCGTCGACATCTGGGACCGCGAGGATCTTTGGGTGACGATCGACCGCGCCAATCTGAACCCGCCGAAGAAGGTGAAGGGCAATCCGAACGGCTTCATCCACTGGGACGCCGACACCTCGCTCGTGCCGCCGCCGATCGGCGTGCAGGGCGTGCTGAGCCTGAAGAAGCAGGATGGCGACGTCGGCGGCTTCCAGTGCATCCCCGAACTCTTCTCCGGCTTCGACGACTGGGTGAAGACGCAGCCTGGGGATCGCGACCCGATGCATCCGGACACGACCGGGCTTTCGATCACCAACATCGACATGGAGGCGGGCGACCTGCTGATCTTCAACTCGCTGCTCGCCCATGGCGTCCGGCCCAACCATTCCGACGGCCGCGTCCGCATGGCGCAGTATATCTCCATGCATCCGGCCGAGGAGGCTGATGTCGCCGGGCGCGCCGAGCGCATCCGACTCTGGCGCGAGCGCGACCACCCGAAGCGCGAGGCGTTTCCGGGCGACCCGCGCGAATGGGAGCGCCATAACGCTGAAGTCGCGACGCTGACGGAGCTCGGCGAGAAGCTGCTCGGCCTGAAGAGCTGGCGGGAGTAGGGGGGCGGCCTTGGCGGGGCACTCAATCTTGTCTGAATGGCCGAAACCTCCCTTTCACCTCTCCCATGGGGAGAGGTCGGAGCGAAGCTCCGGGTGAGGGGGTAGGGAACTCACCGGAGAGGCCGCAACCCCTCACCCGCCGGCCTTCGGCCGTCGACCTCTCCCTCAGGGAGAGGTGATTGCGCGCCGCCCCGCGCTCGCCGTCATCCCGGGCTCGGCCCGGAATCCATTTCCGCCGGGTTCCCGGCCGCGCGAAGCTCCCGATGGCGCGGCTGCATGGATGCCTTCCTGCGCGCGGATGACGGCGGAGGGCAGGGCCGTCCCGGGCCGCCTTGCAGGCATGGTCTTCACGCGTCCGTGATGATGGCCGCCCTTTGACATCGGGCCGCGGGCTCCCATGTCTCGGGAGCCCTTCCCAGGGGCATCCGCCGCCCGGCACCACGTGGCGCCTCCGGAACGGCGGATCGAGGGAAACCAACTCGACCCCATGGCCGGATGCGCGTGCCGCTCGCGGGCGTGCTTCGGCTCCATCATCGAAGGACGAGACAATGCCCAAGGACATTTCCGCTGCCGCATCCGGGCAGTTCAAGATCGGCGGCGACCTGACCGTCAACCGCCTCGGCTTCGGCGCCATGCGCGTCACCGGGCGCGGCATCTGGGGCGAGCCGAGCGATCTCGTCGAGGCCGAGCGCACGCTGAAGCGCGTGCCCGAGCTCGGCATCGACCTGATCGACACGGCCGACAGCTACGGTCCCTATGTCAGCGAGGACCTGATCGCCGACGTTCTCTATCCCTATCGGGGGCTCGTCATCGCCACCAAGGGCGGCCTGACCCGGCATGGCCCGGACATCTGGCGGGTTCTCGGCCGGCCGGAATATCTGCGCCAGGCGGTGCTGATGAGCCTACGCCGGCTGAAGCTCGACCGCATCGATCTCTGGCAGTTGCACCGCATCGATCCGCGCGTGCCGCGCGACGAGCAGTTCCAGGTGATCGCCGAGATGCGGAAGGAAGGGCTGATCCGCCATGTCGGCCTGTCCGAGGTCTCGATCGAGGAGATCCAGGCGGCCAGCAAGTTCTTCCCCGTCACCACGGTGCAGAACCAGTACAACCTCGTCGATCGCAAGAGCGAGGCGGTGCTCGACTTTGCCGAGGCGAACGGCATCGGCTTCATCCCCTGGGCGCCGCTCGCCTCCGGCGATCTCGCCCGGCCGGGCTCGGTGCTGACCCGGATCGCCCATCAGCTCGGCGCGACGCCGGGCCAGGTGGCGCTTGCCTGGCTGCTGAAGCGGTCGAAGGTGATGCTGCCGATCCCAGGCACGGGCAGCGTCCGGCATCTGGAGGAGAACACCGCCGCGGCGGCGCTCGTCCTCTCCGACGCCGATTTCGCCGCGCTCGACGACGAGGCGCGCCGGGCCGCCTGAGCCCGAAGCGTTCGCGAACGAAGCTCCCGTCGACGGATCCCCGGCCGGCCGCCATCCCGCGGCCGGCCGTTTCGCGTCGATGGCGCTGCTTCCGTCGCGTCCGGCTGGCATCGCCAGTTGATGCCGCGCCCGCTGCCCGCATATCGTTCAGATTGCGGGTGGCGTCGCGCCGCCCGCCGGTCGTCGAAGGAGCATCGTCATGGACCATACCCGTCTCGGCCGCACCGGCCTCGAAGTCTCCCGCCTCTGCCTCGGCTGCATGAGCTATGGCGATCCGGAACGCGGCAACCACGCCTGGACCCTGCCCGAGGCGGAGAGCCGGCCCTTCATCCGCAAGGCGCTCGACCTCGGCATCAATTTCTTCGACACGGCCAACGTCTATTCCGACGGCACCAGCGAGGAGATCGTCGGCCGCGCGCTCAAGGATTTCGCCCGCCGCGAGGAGGTGGTGATCGCCACCAAGGTGCATGGCCGCATGCGTCGCGGCCCAAACGGCGCCGGTCTGTCGCGCAAGGCCATCCTGCACGAGATCGACGCCAGCCTGGCGCGGCTCGGCACCGACTATGTCGATCTCTACCAGATCCACCGCTTCGACTATCTGACGCCGATCGAGGAAACGCTGGAGGCGCTCGACGAGGTCGTGAAGGCGGGCAAGGCGCGCTATATCGGCGCCTCGTCGATGCATGCCTGGCAGTTCGCCAAGATGCTCGGCGCGCAGGAACGGCTCGGGCTCGCGCGTTTCGTCTCGATGCAGAACTACGTCAACCTGCTCTATCGCGAGGAGGAGCGCGAAATGCTGCCGCTCTGCGCGTCGGAGGGCATCGGCGTCATCCCGTGGAGCCCGCTGGCGCGGGGCCGGCTGACGCGCGACTGGGACGAGATGACGGCGCGCGCCGAAACGGACGAGTTCGGCAAGGGGCTCTATGCCCGCACCGCCGAGGCCGACCGGCAGGTGGTCGAGGCGGTGGCCAAGGTGGCGGCGCAACGCGGCTTGCCGCGCGCCCAGATCGCGCTTGCCTGGCTTCTGTCGAAGGACGTCATCACCGCGCCGATCGTCGGCGCCACCAGGATGCAGCATCTCGACGACGCCGTCGCGGCGCTTTCCGTCCGGCTCGACGATTTCGAGATCGCCGCGCTCGAGGCCGCCTATGTCCCGCACGCGGTGGCTGGCTTCATGTGAGCGGGCAGGCCAGGAACGGTCCGGGCGCCTGTCTTGCCCCTCTGAAGCGGCGCCGCGCGGGCGCCCCTGTCGTCGGCGGGCGGATGTGGAGGAAGCCGTCCGGAGCTGTTAGACGTGCCGGAACATTTCGGCGTCATCCAGAGGATTTCACGGTGATCCAGCCCACGGCTTCCTTCAAAGAGAACCTGCAATTGCTGCCCTCGATCGACGGTCTTGCCCGTATCGACCTCATCGATTCCTCGGGCGTGATCGTGGCGAGCATCGAGAACCAGCCGGGCAAGCAGGGTTCGCTGGCCGTCTATCAATATCTCCAGCAGAGCTTCGGCGCGCTCCATGCCGAGGCGGCGGCCCATGGCCTCGAGGTTTTCGCCGAGCATACGGCCGATGCCAGGAACCGGCCGGGTGCCCATCCCAATGTCGACCGCCTGCTGGAGATCCTCGGCGGCGGCGCCCCGCTCCGCATCGGGCTTGTCCCTGCCTGATGCGGCACGGCAGGCCGATCGCCCGGACCTGAACGTGCAGGTCGGCCGGGATGTAACCCGGCCGGAAGGGCTGCCGCTCCCGAGCGGCACGCGCCTCTTTACCGGCGCCGGCGGCGGGTGCAACATGCCGGCCGGCCGCTCGGACCCGAGGACGGCGCCATGATGGATGACATCGCCGCGGTGCGGCGGGCCTATGCCGAAGATCTGCGGCGCCGGGCGGTTCTCCGTTCGGAGGCGCTGGTTGACGCCTTCGCCACGGTCCCGCGCGAGCGCTTCGCCGGGCCGCCACCCTGGCGGATCAAGGATCCCTCCGCCTATACCGAGTTCTGGACGACGACCGGCCCCGATCCGCGCCTGCTGTACCAGGACGTGCTGGTCTCGCTCGACCGGATGCGCGGCATCAACAATGGCCAGCCGAGCCTGTGGGCGCAGGTCTTCGACCGGCTCGAGCTGCGGCCCGGCATGACGATCGTGCATCTCGGCTGCGGCACGGGCTATTACACCGCCATCCTCGCCGAGGTCGTGGGGCCGTCGGCCTCGATCACGGCGATCGAGATCGAGCCGGACCTGGCGGCGCTGGCCCGCGACGCGCTCGCGGCCTGGCCGCAGGTGCGGGTGGTCGCCGGCGACGGGGCGCAGATGGCGCTGCCGCGCGCCGACCTCGTCGTCGCCAGCGCCGGCGCCACCCATCCGCTGGCGCTCTGGCTCGATGCGCTGCGGCCGGGCGGGCAGCTGCTCTTTCCAATGACGTCGTCCCATGGACCGGGAGCGATGCTGCTCGTCACGCGGCAGGCGGAGGGTTATGCGGCCGAGTTCCTCTGCGGCGCCGCCTTCATCCCCTTTGTCGGCGCGCGCGACGAGAGCGTCAGCCGTCGTCTCGCCGCCGCCCTGTCGCGGGATGGGGGCGATGCCGTCCGCTCGCTGCGCCGCGACGAGCACCGGGCCGACGCCTCGTGCTGGCTGCATGGCGACCGCTGGTGCCTGTCGCGGCTGGAGCCGGGCCCGGTCGACCCGACCGGGTGAGCGGTTGCGCCCCTGTGGGGCCGGCAGCGGCTACCGTGCCGTCCAGCCGCCATCGACGAGGATCGTCTGGCCGGTGATCATCGAGGCGGCGTCGGAGGCGAGGAAGACGACGACGCCCGAGACCTCCTTCGGCTCGCCGATCCGGTGCAGCGCGGCGATGCGCTCGATGACGTCGGCGTGGAAGGCGGGGTCGGACAGCATCCCGGCGGTGCCGTCGGTGCGGATGAAGGTCGGCGCCACGCAGTTGACGCGGACATTGTGCTTGCCCCATTCGACCGCGAAGCACTTGGTCATGTGGCCGACCGCCGCCTTGCTCAGGCAGTAGATCGCCTCGCCCGGCAGCGCGATCGAGCCGGCCTGCGAGCCCATGTTGACGATCACGCCGGATTTCCGCGCGATCATGTGGCGGCCGGCATGCTGCGACAGGAAGAAGGTCGATTTCACGTTCAGATTGATCGTGAAGTCGAACTCGTCTTCGGGAAAGTCCTCGACCGGGCCTTCCGTGCCGCCGCCGGCATTGTTGACCAGGATGTCGAGATGGCCGAACCGGGCGATCGCCGTGTCGATGGCGGAGCAGGCCTGCTTGAGGTCGAGCACGTCCATCGGCAGCGCCAGCGCCCGCCGGCCCATCGCCTCGATTTCCGTGACCAGCCCGCCATCGGAGGCGGCATCGCGCAGTCCGAGCGCCACGTCGGCCCCGGCGGCGGCGAGCGCCAGCGCCGTGGCGCGGCCCAGCCCGCGCGCGGCGCCGGTGACGAGGGCCGTGCGGCCGGTGAGATCGAAGCTCGGCAGATCGGTCATGATGGTCCCCTCCCAGGGATTTTCTGGTTTTCGCCGAGGATAGAGGAGGGGCGGACGCTTGTCTGTCGCCGGTTGCGACGGGCGGACGGCGGCGGACGCGTCGTCCTAGAGCTTCAGTTCCGCGAGGGCGCGGAGGAAGGGCTGCGCCGACGCCTGGATCGGGCCGTCGAACGGGTTGGCCATGTCGAGGATCAACAGGACCGCGCCGGACAGAAGCAGCGACGCGACGACGAAGCTGGCCCTGACCAGCCCGTTTCGCGGCGCGCAATATCCGAGGCTTGCCATGGTCATGCTGAGCCAGAGCACGAGCGAGGCGACCAGCGGAAGGGGGATGACCGCTTCCGGGCGATGGATCAGCTCCCAGCGGTTCCGCAGCATTGTGTCGAGATGGGCCCTGGCCTGGTCGCGGTCGGCGGTCCAGGCGGGATCGCGCGGCGGCAGCGACAGAAGCCGGGCGCGGATGTCGCGGAGCGTGGCCTCGGCCGTCCGGTTTTCGCCCGGCAGCGCGGCCCGCTCGACCTCGCGCGAGCCGACGATCGTCGCGACATATCCGGCCAGTTCGGTCCGCATCGCGGCGGCATCCTGGCCGAGGCCCCGCAAGGCGTGGTCCAGCAGGATGATCTCGGTCGCATAGGCGTGAACCGCCTTGTCGGCGTCGCCGAAATTGCTGTTCGCCGAGCCGACCATGAAGCCGAGCACGAGGGAACTCAGCATGCCGAAGAGGTTGGCGACGAGCCGGACGGTCCGGAGCGTCTCGTCCTCGCGCCAGGAGGGCGGCAGGTGGTGATAGGCGTGCAGGGTGCCGAGCGACGCGACGCAGAGGCAGGCGAATGTCAGGAGAGCGACCGTCATCTCATAGGACAGCCCGAAAGCAGCCGACACGCTTGCCTCCCCCGCACCACATCCGACGACAGCCTAACAGTCGCCCAAAACCAAGAAAAGCGCTTCCGCGGCCTTTCGCGGGCATCGCGGGCCGGCCGGACGGCGGACGCGGCGCGATCAGATATAGGAAAATAATCCTTGACAGCGTGACGCTGTTCGGATAGGGTTCAGCCATCGTCCAAGAGTTGCGTCCGGCGGGGGAAGATTTCCGGTCGTGCCCCTTCTTCGCAGGTCTCGCGGGCCGCCTCATCCGTTCGGCGTGCCGCGTTTCTGCCATTCCCCTCACCGAGGCGAGGAAGAATGCCCGAACTCACCCTCGATCAGTGGGCGGCGATCCGCGTCGTCTACGAGACCTCGGCGCTGCCGCTGCGGGAGATCGCGGCGGCGCATGGCGTCAGCCATGTCTCGGTGACGAAGCAGGCGGAGCGGCATGGCTGGCTCCGGCCGGGCGAGGCGCCGCCGCTGCCGGACGAGGCGGCCGAGGAAAAGCTGGTGGCGCGGCTCTACCGCACCTTCGAGCGCCAGGTCGCCGAGCTGGAGCTGCGTTTCGCGAATGGCGAGGGCGGCGTCGACGAGAAGGACGCCCGCACGCTCTCCGTCCTTGCCCGGACGCTGGAGACTCTGGCGAAGCTGAGGGGAGGCACGGAGGATGACGGCGACGGAGCAGGCATCGACATCGCCGCTCTCCGGGCGCGCCTTCAGGAACGCCTGGAACGACTCGGCGCGACGGGGCCTGCGGCCGACGCGGCTGCTGGCGGCGCTGCGGCCGGCTGAACTCGAGGCCTTCCAGTATGATTGGGATTTCTGGGCCCGTGACGACCAGTTTCCGCCCGAGGGCGACTGGCTCACCTGGCTGATGATCGGCGGGCGCGGCGCCGGCAAGACGCGCGCCGGCGCCGAATGGATCCGCGGCCTCGCAGGCGGCCGCCCCGGTTTCGCGAAAACGCCGGTCGGACGGATCGCGCTCATCGGCGAGACCTTCGCCGATGTCCGCGACGTGATGGTCGAGGGCGTTTCCGGCCTGCTCGCGGTGCATCCGCGCGCCGAGCGGCCCAACTGGCAGCCCTCGCGCCGGCGGCTCGAATGGCCGAACGGCGCGGTGGCGCTCTGCTTTTCGTCGGAGGATCCCGAGAGCCTGCGCGGACCGCAATTCGAGGCGGCCTGGGCGGACGAGCTCGGCAAGTGGCGCTATCCGGAGGCGTGCTGGGACATGCTGCAGTTCGGTCTCCGCGTCGGCGCGCTGCCGCGCCAGCTGGTGACGACGACGCCGCGCCCGATCCCGCTGCTGAAGCGCCTGCTTCAGGCCGAGCGAAGCGTCGTCACCCGGGCCGGCACTTCCGCCAACCTCGCCAACCTGGCGCCGGGCTTTCTGGAACGCGTCGTCGGGCGCTATCGCGGCACGCGGCTCGGCCGGCAGGAGATCGACGGCGAGTGGATCGAGGATCGCGCCGATGCGCTGTGGAGCCGCGACGACATCGAGCGGCAGCGCGTGGAGAAGGCGCCGGAACTGGTCCGCATCGCCGTCGCGGTCGACCCGCCCGCCTCCAGGCGGAAGGGAGCGGACGCCTGCGGCATCGTCGCCTGCGGCCTCGCGGCGGACGGCGTCGCCTATGTTCTGGCCGATCGCAGCCTCGCCGAGGTGAAGCCGGCCGCCTGGGCCGCCGCCGCGGTCGGGCTGTTTCGCGCGCTCGACGCGGATCTGCTCGTCGCCGAGGTCAACCAGGGCGGCGACATGGTGGCGAGCGTGATCAACGAGGTCGATCCCGGCGTGCCGGTGACGGCGGTCCGGGCGACGCGCGGCAAATATCTGCGGGCCGAGCCGGTGGCGGCGCTCTATGCGCAGGGCCGGGTGCGCCATGCCGGGACGTTTCCGGCGCTGGAGGACGAGATGGCGGATTTCGGCCCGGAAGGCCTGGCGAACGGCAGATCGCCGGACCGGCTCGACGCGCTGGTCTGGGCGCTTTCGGCGCTGATGCTGCGGGCGCCGGGCGAACCGCGCATCCGCGCCATGTAGCGCTTCACGCTCCCGAGCGGACGATCACAGGTTGCCTTGTGATGCGAATCCCCGGATGCATCGGTCTGTAGTCGAGCCTTACGATCGGCCCCGCAAGGCGGCGTTCGGCCCGGCAGTCTGGGCGGACGGAGCGGGGCGCATTCGATGGAGCCGATGAACCACTTGTCGTTGCTGGTGCTGTTTGGCGTGTTCGTCGGCTTCGGCCTGTTCTTCTATGGTGTCGGCCGGCTGGCGCTCTATGGCCTGTCGCGACACGCCGTCCGCGACAGCCTCTCGATACCGCAGGCCGCCTTTCTGGGTACCATCGCCACCGCCTGGGCCCTGTCGCTCGGCTTCATCGCCGCCGACATCTGGACCGTCAACGCCCGGGCCGATCATGCGACGAGCCTCGAACGCTCGGCGATCACCCATATGCTGCGCAGCGCCGAGCCGGACGTGCTCGATTCCGCGCCGCTGGCCGCGAGCGTCGAGGCCTACCGCAAGCAGGTCGCGGCGCGCGAATGGCTGCAGGGCAAGAACACAGCGCCGGACCCCGAGGTCGAGGCGGTACTGCGCGACATTACCGGCGAGATCGCCCGGCTGGCGCGCGGCGACAAGCCGTCCGTGCTGCTCTCGCAGACCGTGCACGATTTCAACGATCTGCAGGACGCGCGCAATTTGCGCCTCGCCGTCGGCAACACGTCGATCGACTATTACAAGTGGTATCTGGTGATCTTCCTGACGCTGCTGACCGCGATCACCATCGCCGCCACCCACGCCGACCGGCCGCGCGCCGCGAAGCGCGCGATTGCGATCTATGCGATCACGGCATCGATCAGCCTCTGGATCCTGGCCATCCACGCCAATCCCTATGACGGGCTGGAAGAGCTGCACCCGTCACTGCTCTACACCAACCACAAGAACCTCGATCTCGCCTTCGACGCGCCCTAGGCGAGGGGCGAGGGGATCGGTTCGGTGGTGTCGTCCGCGCCGGACGAGGCCGGCGCCGCTCCCGATGGCGGGGCGCCCGAATTGGCTTGTTGCCGCGCCGCGACGACCCGGTTCCGGCCGCCGCGCTTGGCCTCGTAGAGCGCCCGATCGGCCTCGGCGAGGACGCGATCGATGTTGGCATGGTCGCGGCCGCCGGGCGCGAGGCCCGCGCTCACGGTGCAGTCGAGGCGGGTCGCGCCGCGGACCCGGGCGATGAAGCGGGCGCGAACATCCTCGGCCCGGCGCAGGGCCTGGTCCATTGTCGTATCGCGCAGGATGAGGGCGAATTCCTCGCCGCCGATGCGGGCGGCGGAGGCGTCGGCGGGGAGGTCCTGCAGCAGGGTCTCGGCGAACAGGGTGATGACGCGGTCGCCCATGGCGTGGCCGTGCGTGTCGTTGATCGCCTTGAATTCGTCGATGTCGAACAGCACGGCGACGCCGGAAGGCGGCAAGCCGTTTTCGAGGGTTTCGAAAAGCGCGCGCCGGTTCAGCAGCCCGGTCAGCGGATCGGTCAGTGCCTCGCGCCGGTGCGCCTGGGTCGTGCGGATCTGGCTCAGCGCCATCGTCATGGCGCCGAGCGCCGGGATCGCGCCGATGATGAGCATGAGCGACAGATCCTGCGCCCAGTTGCGCGGCGGGCCGGCGACGATGAGGCCGTCCCAGGTCAGCACCAGCAGCGCGCGCGGCAAGAAGGATAGTCCGACGAGGAAGTACAGGACGGCGATGCCGATGGCGGTCATCGGGGCTTCCGTGCGCGCGCGCCAGAACTCGTAGGCCACCAGGTACAGCAGGATCGCCGAGGCGATATAGCTGACGGAATAGGCGAGACCGTTATAGCCGGCGAGCAGCGACAGCAGCAGCGGCACCACCGATGCGACGGTCGCGACGGCGATCCGGCGCGAGGGCGAGGTGCCGAGCCGGAACTGGGCCGCGCTGCCATAGAGATAGGCTTCGCCTGCCAGCAGAAGGCCAAGGCCCAGGCTCTGCGCCCACAGGGAAGGGCTGATGCTGTCGATCGTCGAGAAGCCGACGCTGACGGCAATCAACAGCGCGCCGGCGGCGCAACTGAACAGGAAGCCGTCCCGCCGCGTCGTCTTCCAGGCCGCTAGCAGGATCGCCGCCAGGAATGCCGTCGAGAAACCAATGGCGACCAGGAGCGAGGCAAAATCGAGCACCGGTTCGTCCTTCCGGGTCCGCCGGACCAGGGCCAAGAGTGGCGCCTGCGGGCGGGCGTGCAGCTGTCGCAAGGGTCGCCGGAGCTTCGATCGCCGCCTTGCTCGTAAAAAGTGCGCCACTTAGTCCCGCTTGTGGCCCGGAACGCAAGGAAAACTACGCCATGACCTTGCGGCAAGGTGAACAACGCCCTGCGCAAGCGTCCTGCCCGATGGGAGAAGCCCGTGAGACAGAATTTTCTTCTCCGCCTGTTCGGCGGTCGCGATGCCGCGCCCGAGCACCTCGTATCGGAGACCAAGGCGTCACGGACCGGCGCGCTGATCGCCCTGCAGGGGCAGGGACGGCCCGCCTGGTCCGCGCGCGACCCGGCGACGCTCGCCCGCGAGGGCTTCATGAAGAACGCCATCGTCTATCGCGCCGTGACGATGATCGCCGAAGCGGCCGCCTCGGTGCCGCTTCTTCTCTACGAGGGTGACGCCGAGCGGCCGGAGCATCCGCTGCTCGCGCTTCTGGCGCGGCCGAACGCGCGGCAATCGGGCGGCGACTGGCTCGCCGGCCTCTATGGCAATCTGCTCGTCTCGGGCAACGCCTATGCCGAGCTGGTTCAGCTCGGCGGCAGCCCGGCCGAACTGCATGCGCTCCGGCCCGACCGGATGAAGGTGGTGCCGGGGCCGGATGGCTGGCCGGAGGCCTATGAATACACTGTCGCCGGCCGGTCGGTGCGCTTTCCCGTCGAGGACGGCCTGTCGCCGATCCTGCATCTGCGCACCTATCATCCGCTCGACGACCACTACGGCTTCGCGCCGCTCGAGGCGGCGGCCATCGCGCTCGACCTGCACAACGCCGCCGGCTCGTGGAACAAGGCGCTGCTCGACAACGCGGCCCGGCCCTCCGGGGCGCTGGTTTATAAGGGCGAGGGCGGCGCCAGCCTTTCGCAGGAGCAGTTCGAGCGGCTGAAGCGCGAGCTGGAGGCGAACTATACCGGCGCGGTCAATGCGGGGCGGCCGCTCTTGCTCGAGGGCGGGCTCGACTGGACGTCGATGGCGCTCACGCCGCACGACATGGATTTCATGGAGGCGAAGAACGGCGCGGCGCGCGAGATCGCGCTCGCCTTCGGCGTGCCGCCCATGCTGCTCGGCATTCCGGGCGACAACACCTATGCGAACTACGCCGAGGCCAACCGCGTGTTCTGGCGCCAGACCGTGCTGCCGCTGGTCGGCCGCACAGCCGAGGCGATCGCCGCCTGGCTCGGCCCGCATTATCCGGGCGCGCTGCGTCTCGGCTTCGACACCGATGCCGTCGACGCGCTCTCGACCGAGCGCGCCGCGCTCTGGGCGAGGGTCGGCACGGCCGACTTCCTCTCCCGCGACGAGAAGCGGCAGGCAGTGGGATACGGGGTGGGGCGGGCTCTCGAAGAGGGAGAAGAGGGGTGGACGACCTGACCCGCATCTTCGCCAGCCGTGGCGACCTGGCGCATCTGGCGCTGTTCCTCTGGGCGTCCGGCGCCAGCGCGCTGCTGGTCTGGGCGCTCCGCGAACTCGCCAGCTCCAACCGCCGCTTCAACGACTTCGTCGCCGAGATCGCGCGGCTGAATCGCTTCTTCAACGACCGTCGCTAAGGGATTCCTAGGATTCGGGATTTCGGGCTCCGTCGGAGCGGCCTTCTTCCTCTCGTGGGTGTCAGGCCGTCGCCACACGCGCCACCGTCATCCCTGCGCAAGCAGGGATCCATGCCGCTCGCGGGCACCGATCCCCGAAGCCTTGCCTGCATGAATATGGATCCCTGCTTGCGCAGGGATGACGGCGAGCTGAATGGATAGGCCGTGCCTGCAGGCTCTCTGGTGAGGAACCTCCGCCCCTCTCAGTCCGACGTCGCCCTCCGCCGTCATCCTCGCGGAGGCGAGGATCCATGCAGCCCGGGCGTTCGACGCGAACCTACCGACACGGCCGCCGAGTGGATCCCGGGGCAAGCCCGGGATGACGGTGAGCGTGCTGCAAAACGTGGAATGCAAACCGGAGAACATGCCGACATGACAGTCCTCCTGAACCGCATGCTGCGACGCCTTGGCCCGGATCATCGGCAGGTGTTCCGCGATTTCATCGGTGCGCTGGAGCGCCTGATGTCGCGTGGCTAGCTTCTCGGCCGCGCCAGCCAGTCGCGCCAGAGTTCGTCGACCGTCCGCAGCCGGGCGGCGATGGCCTCGGGCGTCGCCGTGTCCTGCGTATGCGCGCCATAGCGTGGATCGTCGGCCGGCGTGACGATCACCGGCGCGGCGCCGAACTGGTCGGCGGTCAGGTCGATGAGCGCGAAACCGCCGCCTGAATCGACGCCTGAGCCGTCCACCCCAACCCGTTGATCCGACTCCTCATCTTCCACGCGGCCTCGCCCGCGAAGGAGACCGCATGGCCATCACCCAGCCTCCCGCGCTCGAGACCAAGTTCGCCGCCGCCGATCTCTCCGGCATCGACGGCGAGGGCGTCTTTTCCGGCTATGCCAGCCTGTTCGGCACGGCCGACCTCTCCGGCGACCTGGTCATGCCGGGCGCGTTCTCCCGCTCGCTGGCGCGGCGCGGTGCCGGCGGCATCCGCATGCTCTACCAGCACGATCCGGCCGAGCCGATCGGGGTCTGGACCGAGATCCGCGAGGACGCGCGCGGCCTCTTCGTGCGCGGCCGTCTCATGGCCGACGTGGCGCGCGGCCGCGAGGTGGCGAGTTTGATGCGCGCCGGCGCGCTCGACGGGCTCTCGATCGGCTTCAAGACCGTGAAGGCGCGCCCCGACCGGGCGGCCGGCATCCGCCGCCTCACCGAGATCGACCTCTGGGAGATCTCCGTCGTCACCTTCCCGATGCAGCCCGACGCCCGCGTCTCGAGCGTCAAGACCACTGGCCTCGCGGCGAAAATGCGCCGGGCGGCCCGTTCCCTCAACCCGACCAGCCCCTCCCACCATTCGAGGACCAGCCGATGACCGAGACCCTTCCTGCCGCACCCGAGGCGAAGGCAGCCGAGGGCGGCGACGTTTCCGCCGCCTTCGACGACTTCATGCGCGCCTTCGAGGCGTTCAAGGACACGAATGACGAGCGGCTCGTCGAGATCGAGACCAAGCTCTCCGCCGACGTGGTGACGACGGAGAAGCTCGACCGCATCAACAAGGCGCTGGACGAGCTGACGCTGAAGGGCCGCCGGCCGCCGCTTTCCGCCGAGCGCGCGACGGCGCGCCCGTCCGAGCACAAGCAGGCCTTCGAGGGCTATGTGCGCGGCGGCGACGAGGACGGCTATCGCAAACTCGAGCAGAAGGCGCTGTCGGCCGGCTCGAACGCCGATGGCGGCTATCTCGTGCCGGTCGAGACGGAGACCGAGATCGGCAGGCGCCTCGCCGCGCTCTCGCCGATCCGCGCCATCGCCGATGTCCGCCAGGTCTCGACCGGCACCTATCGCAAACCCTTCATGACGGCGGGGCCGGCGGTCGGCTGGGTGGCGGAGACCGGCGCGCGCTCGCAGACCACGTCGCCGGCCATCGCCGCGCTCGATTTCCCGGCCATGGAGCTCTACGCCATGCCGGCGGCGACGGCGGCCCTGCTCGACGACTCGGCCGTCAACATCGACGACTGGATCGCCGCCGAGGTCGAGAGCGCCTTCGCCGCGCAGGAGGGCACCGCCTTCGTATCCGGCGACGGCACCAACAAGCCGAAGGGCTTCCTCGGCTATTCGACCGTCGCCGAGGCGAGCTGGGAATGGGGCAAGATCGGTTATGTCGTCACCGGTGCGTCCGGCGCGCTGCCGTCCTCCCATCCATCCGACGTGCTGGTCGACCTGATCTACACGCTGAAGGCAGGCTATCGCGCCAATGCCCGCTTCGTGCTGAACCGCCGCACCCAGGCGGCGATCCGCAAGCTGAAGGATGCCGATGGCCATTATCTCTGGCAGCCGGCGGCGGTGGCGGGCGGCGAGGCGTCGCTGCTGGGTTTCCCGGTCACCGAGGCCGAGGACATGCCCGATATCGGCGCCAATGCGCTGGCGCTCGCCTTCGGTGATTTTCGCCGCGGCTATCTGGTCGTTGACCGTCTCGGCGTCCGCGTGCTGCGCGATCCCTATTCCGCCAAGCCCTATGTCCTCTTCTACACCACCAAGCGCGTCGGCGGCGGCGTCCAGGATTTTGATGCCATCAAGCTGCTGAAGTTCGGCACGAGCTAGCGGGCGTGCCTCCATTTCTCCCTCCCCCCTGTGGGGAGGGGCGGGGTGGGGGTACCGGCGCCGATCCATCCGGTCCGCAACGTGCCCGTCCTGCGACCTGGCAGGTGGTACCCCCTCCCTAACCCTCCCCACAAGGGGGAGGGAACAAGCCAGCCTTCGGCCGGTCCCGGTCTCCCTCCCGCCGGGAGCGGCCCGGAGCGGCGCCGGCCTCGCGCCGGTGCCGCTCCGCCCTCATCCATCTTTCGCAGGAGCGCCCTCATGACCGCAGCGCTGATTTCCGGGCCGGCGACGGAGCCGGTGTCGCTCGCCGATGCCAAGGCGCATCTGCGCGTCGACGGCACGGCCGAGGACGAGCTGATCGCCGCCGCCATCGTCGCGGCGCGCACCCATGTCGAGAGCACGACGCGGCGCAAGCTGATCGCGCAATCCTGGCGCGTCTATCTCGACGAATGGCCGTCCGGCCGGGCGATCGAGCTGCCGATCCTGCCCCTGATCTCGGTCGAGAGCGTCACGCTCTACGACATTGTCGGCGCGGCGCATGTGCTGGATCCCGACGATTACCGCGTCGACGCCGCCCGCCAGCCGCCGCGCATCGTGGCGAAGCTGAAGCCGGCGGTCGCGCTTTATGACAACGGCATCGAGATTGATGTGACGGCCGGCTATGGCGTCACCAGCCTCGCCGTGCCGGCGCCGCTGCGCCAGGCGGTGATGATGCTGGTCGCGCACTGGTACGAGCATCGCGGCGCGGTCGGCTTCGACCAGGCCGGCGATGTCGCGCCGCTCGGCTTCGAGGCGCTGGTCGCGCCCTACCGGGTGCGTTCGCTGTGAGCGGCTTCGATCCCGGCCAGCTTTCGAGCCGCGTCGTCCTCGAACGGCCGGTCCGGGCGGCGGACGGCGCCGGCGGCGCCACCGTCGACTGGGTCGAGGTCGCGACCCTCTGGGCGCGGATCGAACCCGTCGCGGCCGGCGAGCGCTTCGCCGCCGACCGTCTCGCGACCCGCGTCAGCCACCGGATCACGCTCCGCTTCCGGGCCGATGTCGCGGGCGGCATGCGAATCCGCCATCGCGGCCGCGTGCTCGCCGTCGTCGCCTGGCGCGACCCGGACGAGCAGCGGCGCTTTCTCGTTCTCGACGCCGAGGAGGTACGGGCATGAACGCGCGGGCTCTGACCGGCGCGGCGCTCGCCGCGGCGCTGCGAAAGGCGGCGATTCCGGCGATCTCGGGGGCGCTGGAGCGGAATGCTGAAAGGCTGCGGGTCGCGGTTGCCGATACCGGGGAGGGCCTCGGTCGGCCCTCTCCCCCCTTGTGGGGGAGAGTTGGAGAGGGGGGTACCAGCTCCGCGCTACGAGCTGGACCTCCCGACATCGGCGCCGGTACCCCTCACCCTGACCCTCTCCCACAAGGGGAGAGGGAAACGGAGCGCTTTCCCGCTGCGCTGCGCGTGTCGGGGAGCCTCTCCCTCGACGTCACGCTCGCCGGCGAAACCCTGTTCGGCCGCGAGTTCGGCGCGTTCGACGCAGCCGCCGATCCTGTTCTCGCGCCCGCGATCGAGCGCCTGCGGAGGAGATCCCGATGATCGCAGCCCTCGACCTGCAGGCGGCGATCGTCGCCGCGCTCGCCGCCGATCTCAACCTCGCCGCGCTGGTCGGCGACCGCATCCATGACGGCGCGCCGCGCGCCATGGAATTTCCGGCCGTCACCTTCGGCGAGGCCTGGCAATCCGACTGGTCGAGTGACAACGAGCCGGGCGGCGATGTCAGGTTGACGCTGCATGTCTGGTCGCGCGCGATCGGCAAGCGCGAAGCCTGGACGATCATCGGCCATCTGATGCGCCGGCTGCACGACGCGCCGCTCGTCCTCGAGGACAGCGCGCTGGTGCTCGTCCGCGTCGCCTTCGCCGAGGTCCGCCTCGACCCGGACGGCCAGACCGAGCATGGCGTCGTCCGTGTTGCGGCGCTCATCGAGAACTAGCCGCAGTCAATTCCGAACGGCCCGACGGCCGCATCGAAAGGACCCGCCATGACCGCGCAGAAGGGCAGGGATCTGCTCCTGAAGATCGACACCTCCGGCTCCGGCGATTTCGCCACCGTGGCCGGGCTCCGCGCGCGGCGCTTCGCGCTCAACGCCGAGACGGTCGACACCACCGACGCGGATTCCGCCGGGCGCTGGCGCGAACTGCTCGCCGGCGCCGGCGTCCGGCGCGCCAGCGTCTCCGGCTCCGGCATTTTTCGTGATGCAACGACGGACGGGGCGATGCGCAGCCTGTTCTTCGACGGCGCGATCCGCGATTTCCAGCTGATCGTGCCGGATTTCGGCACGCTTGCCGGGCCGTTCCAGCTCACCGCGCTCGACTATGCCGGCGAGCATGACGGCGCCGTCACCTACGAGATCGCGCTGGAATCGGCAGGTCTCGTCAGCTTCACGGCGGCTGCGTGATGGCGAACCGGCATCGCGGCGAGATCGAGGCCCAGCTGGACGGCACGAGGCACACGCTGTGCCTGACGCTCGGCGCGCTGGCGGAACTGGAGGCTTCCTTCGGCGCGGAGGATCTTTCCGCGCTCGCCGCCCGCTTCGGCGAGGGCCGGCTGTCGGCGCGCGACGCGATCCGCATCCTCGGCGCCGGCCTGCGCGGGGCGGGCGCGGCGATCGATGACGATCGGGTCGCCGCCATGCGCGCCGAAGGCGGCGCGGCGGGTTTTGCCGGGATCGTCGCGGAACTGCTCGGCGCGACGTTCGGGGGCACGGCATGACGCCGCCGCGCGAGGTCGCCGCCTTCCCTTGGCGCGAGGCGATGGCGGTCGGCTTCGGTCGGCTGCGGCTTTCGAGCCGCGAGTTCTGGGCGCTGACGCCACGCGAGCTCGCCGCCGCGATCGAGGGCCTGACCGGAAGGACGCCCGCGCCGATGGACCGCGCCGCCTTCGACGACCTGGCGCGGCGGTTTCCGGATCGGACGCCCTGACAGCTCTCTGGGGCGCAGCGAAAGGGCCAGCACCGCCATCATCCTGAGGTGCCCGGCAAAGCCGGGCCTCGAAGGAGGGTCCAGTTGGCTCCCTTCGGCGATCCGGAGGGCTGCGGAGTTCGCTGGACCCTCCTTCGAGGCTTCGCTGGCGCGAAGCGCCTCAGTGTCTGGCCCGTAATGTCTAGGTGGTCCTGATCAAGTGTGATTCTCTTTGATTTGCGAAGATCAGGGAGGCTCACAGCATGGTTTGGACCAAGACCACCCGGCGGCAGCATGAGCGTGCGGCGGGGCGCTATGCAAGCGATTTGACGGATACGGAATGGGCGCTGATCCTGCCATTTTTGCCGGCGAAGTCGGCGCTGGGCCGCCCGCCGTCCACGTCGATGCGGGCGGTCGTCAATGCGCTCTTGTATGTGTTGTCGACGGGGTGCCAATGGCGTTCGGT